>NZ_JBBODJ010000001.1:0-4800000 GCF_038020215.1 Paenibacillus sp. FSL F4-0087 | reverse complement strand
CCTCAGAAATTTCGAATATCGTCGGTTCACGGGAATTTTTATTCGTCAGGCTGTCACGCACCTGAAGTGCTTTATAAGCAATGTCCCGCAATGAGCGAGATACCCGAATTGGGTTATTATCGCGCAGGTATCGACGGATTTCACCGATAATCATCGGCACCGCGTAGGTTGAAAATTTGACATTCTGGGATAAATCAAAATTATCAATGGCTTTCATCAGGCCAATACATCCAACCTGGAACAGATCATCGACAAACTCTCCCCGATTGTTAAAGCGCTGAATGACACTGAGTACGAGACGCAGGTTGCCATTCACTAATTTCTCTCTTGCTGAGCGATCATGGTGTTGCTGAAGGGAATGAAACAATTCCCGCATTTCTGTGTTGGTGAGGACAGGCAATTTTGCGGTGTCCACGCCACAAATCTCGACTTTGTTTCGGGTCATCGTGATTTACCTCCCAAGGAGAAACATTAATGTACATTATCTCCGGGGCAGGCTTTTTTATTCGCACTTGGCATCCTTGCCATTAATACCCATTATGAAAAATGCTCCTGTTCATACCATCTTGTTGAACTCCTTGCGGAGTCTTTTAATGATTCTTTTTTCGAGACGAGAGATATAGGATTGGGAGATTCCAAGCAGATCGGCGACATCTTTTTGTGTCTTTTCTTCCCCATCCGTCAAGCCAAAGCGAAGCTCCATAATCATTCGCTCCCGCTCGGTTAATTTTTCCAATGCTTTATGCAAAAGCTTCCGGTCTACCTGTTCTTCGATATTCCGATAGATTGTATCGTTCTCAGTACCGAGTACATCGGATAATAATAGTTCATTTCCATCCCAATCAATATTGAGTGGTTCATCAAAAGAAACTTCTGTACGAATTTTACTGTTACGTCTCAGGTACATCAAAATTTCATTTTCGATACAGCGGGAAGCATAGGTTGCCAGCTTAATTTTCTTTTCCGGGTCAAACGTATTAACGGCTTTAATCAAACCGATTGCACCGATGGAGACCAGATCCTCGATATTGATACCTGTATTTTCGAATTTGCGTGCGATGTAGACTACCAGTCGCAGGTTCCGTTCAATCAGCATGGCACGGATCGCGGAATCTCCAGAAGACAACTTTTGCAACAGAAATTCTTCTTCTTCACGTGTTAACGGGGGCGGTAGTGCCTCACTGCCTCCGATATAATAAATCTCTTCACTTTTCAAACCAAGCAGAAATAATAAACGATAGTACTGCAGCTGCGCCACCAGTTTCCATTTTACAAGCATGTACGTTCCTCCTATACCACATTCAGCGGCTTTTCTGTTGCTCCCGCAGAGATAGCCGTAGACTGCGCAGAAGCAGCGTCTTGCACAAGCTCAGGGTGAATCACGGCCTGGTATTTTCCATCGGATGACAATACGCCCCCGTCCAACCCTATTAATACCTTTGTCGTCTCATAACACATCTCATCCATCGTTACCTTCACCCGGTCTGGCTTCATCGCCAGCATAAACGCAGTTCCTTTGTTAATACCTCGATAGGGTACAAGCCTTAAACGATCCTGCCAGTGGAAGTCCTCCTGATCGAGCTCCATGATAAGGTTGTCCGGCGCCTCATCCTTCAACCTGCCCTTCCAAGCAGCAGGCAGCATGTCTTGCCATAGCGATACCTCCATTACCATGACGGGCATACGTGAAAGGGGGTCTGTAAGTTGATTTCCTGTATCCAGAAGGCCTGTACAAGAAATAGTCACATCATCAATAAAAACCTCCACTTTACCCAAGTACGTTGTCATTCGGTCTGTTTTTCGTTTGGAGCTCTGCACGGCTTTGAATAGAAAAAGCACGGCAAAAAAGACGACAAACGTGAACCAGAAGGCAATTTTCAAATCAAAAGACATTCCACCTGATGCTGTAAACCAAATGCCGTTGAACAATTCCCCAGAGCTTTGCAGCATGTAGTGCACACCCAGAATTCCCCCTGCGGCGACAAAATTGATTACATAGAAGGTACCCAAGGTCCTCATAAATGCCTGAAGACCCTTAAACCCAAATGCAATACTCAGCATCACCAGAGACAATCCAAACTTGATCAAAAAGGTGAACATAAAATCAAACTCCGGCACAAACATCATGACAACGTACAGCGCACCCACGATCGCGGACAGCAACCATCGCCACCAGACCAGCTTCGTTTTGCGCATCCAGGCCGTCAGTCCGATGAGCGCACCGTCAATACACAGGTTCGTCAAAAAAATAAGATCCACATATACAACCACATTCTTCACCTGCCTGCGCGCAACATATCGAAATAACGTTATCCCGATATTCATGAGCATATTCACAAGTATAAGGAGCTCACTTTTCAAAGTCTGTCTAATCATGGGGGGATCGTTCCAACTTTTTTTGTCGGAATTACTCAGAGCAGTTGTTCAGAATTTGTTCAATACGATGTGATAGGATAATAAAAAAAACAAAAAAGACCCGGTTGCTCCATCAGGAGCACCGGGTCTTCAATGAAATCTATTATCGTATTAATCGTTGTTATTATTACGTGAACGATTGCGCAAAAATGTCGGAATATCCAGCTGATCATTGCTCGGCTGATTTCCGAACGGACGCAAGTTCGGGGAACGGTTATCCGCAGGCTCACTTGCTGGAGCGGGTTTACGTCCTGGTGGTGGGGAAGCAGGTTTATCTTCAAAGCCAGTCGCAATAACTGTGACTTTGATTTCCTCCTTCAGATCCTCATCAATGATGGCACCAAAGATCATGTTCACTTCCGGATCAGAAGCTGACGTAACAATCTCAGCTGCTTCATTGACTTCATACAGGGACAGGTTAATTCCACCCGTAATGTTCATGATAACCCCGCGTGCACCTTCGATGGATGTTTCAAGCAAAGGACTCATGATGGCTTTACGTGCCGCTTCTGCAGCACGGTTCTCGCCAGTCGATTCACCGATACCCATCAGCGCAGATCCGCGCTCGTGCATGATCGTTTTAACGTCTGCAAAGTCAAGGTTGATCAGACCCGGTACAGCGATCAAGTCAGAGATACCTTGTACGGCTTGACGCAATACATTATCTGCTTGACGGAACGCTTCAAGCATTGGTGTCTTTTTGTCTACAATCTCAAGCAAACGGTCATTTGGAATGACGATCAGCGTGTCCACTTTTTCCTTGAGAGCTTCAATACCTTGCTCTGCATGGCTTGAACGTTTACGTCCTTCAAATGTGAACGGGCGAGTAACTACACCCACGGTAAGTGCGCCGCACTCTTTGGCGATTTCGGCAATAACCGGAGCCGCACCTGTACCCGTACCGCCGCCCATACCCGCTGTAACAAATACCATGTCTGCACCTTTCAAGGTGTTCATGATCAAATCACGGGATTCTTCCGCTGCTTTTTTACCTACATCCGGGTTGGCACCAGCGCCAAGACCACGGGTTAATTTATCACCGATTTGCAATTTATGCTCGGATTTCGCGAGGTGCAACGCCTGAGCGTCCGTATTTACCGTAATAAATTCTACACCTTGTACACCGTTTTCGATCATTCGGTTGACTGCATTGCTTCCGCCGCCGCCTACACCGATGACTTTAATTTGAGCCAAGCTCTCCATCTCGAAATCAAATTCCAACATATTATTCCATCTCCCCCTCAATGTGCATGGATGGCCCGTCCAATTTTTGATTGAACCGAATCAATTTCATATATCGACGAACGAAAGCGTTTATTTTAGAACCAGCGCATTCAGACGGCTTCAAGAATTGTATGAAATGGATTCAACCTTTTATATAAATTCGCTGAACATATTTTTCAGCCGTTCGAACAGACCTGGTTTCTGCTCCGATTCCTGGGCCGTATTCGGCTTAGGACGGTTGGTCGGTTTTTTGTTGTTATTATTGTTGTTGTTGTTATTTCCACCGCCGTTGTTGCTCGAGGGACGAATACGCAAACTGCGGATTACACTGTGCAAAATGCCGACTCCGCTAGTAAAGCCAGGGTCACGCACACCGATATAATCCGGCACCGCAACTCGTACCGAAGCAGCAAGCTCATGCTGAGCTACCTGCAGAACACCCGGCATAGAGACCGTACCTCCCGTTAGTATATAACCTCCAGGAAGATCATTGTAACCAAGACGCTTCACTTCTTGAGAAATCATTTGGAATATTTCTTGAACCCTCGGTTCAATAATAGCCGCCAGATCCTCTTGAGAGAATTCCTTGTCTACGTTGCTGCCGATCCGTGTTACTTTGAACATGACATCCGCAGCAGCATCATCCAGCCATGCGCAGCCATATTTTAGTTTTACCTTTTCGGCTTGATCTGTTAATGTGCGCAGACCATAGGCAATGTCATTCGTTACAAACTCCCCGCCAATAGGCAGCGTTGAAGTGGCAACCAGACTGTCTTCTTCGAAGATGGCGATGGTTGTAGCCCCTGCTCCGATATCCACAAGCACGGAACCCATCGTTTTTTCATCCTTGGACAATGCCAGCTGACCTGCTCCAAGTGACATGAGTACCAAATCACTTACTTTCAAACCCGCTTTTTCCACGCAGCGCAAAAGATTATGTATCGCGGTTTTTGCACCCGTAATGATGGTCGCCTCTACTTCCAGACGAACACCAATCATACCACGGGGGTCCTGTATGCCCTCCAAGCCATCTACAACATACTGCTTGGCGACAACATCAATAATTTCCCGTTCCGGTGGAACCGCAATCACTTCGGCTGCTTTCAACACCCGCTCCATGTCTTCTTCTCCGATTTCACGATCCTCGTTAGACACTGCCACGACACCGTGACTGCTCATCAGTCCGATATGATTTCCCGAGATTCCAACATACACTTCGGATATTTGAATACCTACCATACGTTCTGCATGATCCACTGCATTGCGGATCGATTGCACCGTCTGATCGATATCTACGATTACACCTTTGCGAATTCCCTCCGAGTCGGCAGATCCAACTCCAATAATATTAAAGGTTCCATTATTCATTTCCCCAATAATAGCGCGAATTTTGGATGTACCGATGTCCAAACTAACAATGATGTCATTGTTGCTCAAGTCTGTGGCACCTCCTGACTCCAAATAGTAAAATACGTTCGGGTTTAAACACTCTTAAAATATATTCAACACACTTTAGGCTTTCCCTCTTTTTTCTACAATTTTTTTGGGTGCCAAGATCTGGTTGCGAGACATAAAACCTTGAAGAAAAAAGAAGGAGGCAACTCAAGTGCCATAAGTTCAAGTGTATCATTTTTTCTTCGTCTCAGAAAGAACAACTTTCACTGGATAAAAGGGGCTAAACCCCGATCCCGCCTGGTTTTAAATACTGATCAACCGAATAAAGGCGGAAATCAGGGAGTTGCTCCTGGTTCAGCATCTTCTTCCGGGTTATCCGGAATGAAAGGCACGTACGTATCGGCCTCCAGCATCGTGATTTTCCCTGGACGTTCCGTCTCAATGACCTGGTTGAGATACTCTACCTTATCGGACAATAGAGAAACGGTTGTAATCACTTCAAACTGTGACTTGGTATACATCCGAATCTGATCCGGGAAAGAAGGTGTAGGATTCGGAATAATCTCTGAAATATCCGTCGTTAGTTCATTCGGGATCTTGGCCAACTCTTCACTCAGCTTGGCCTTGAGCGGATCATCCGCCTTCCACTGGGTCAAAATCGGTTTCTCAACCGCAACACCAATGGTGGCAGGGACCGTTAAGCTTGTCCCGCTTGCCAGTATGGCTTTTAGCGTACCGTCAGAACCAAGTTCATACGCAACCGTTGGATATTCCTGCACCTTGATAAGAATAGTCCCTGGAAATTGTTTATCCACAGTTACGGTTGATATAGCCTTGATCGTTTTCAGTCGCTCAATCACATCAGTAGAGGTTGTCCCAAAAAACTGTTCGCCCTCCTTCAGCCCACTTTTCTCCAGCAGTTCTGAAGTCGTTGTGTATACATTACCCGTAATCTCAATTGCCGAAATCCGACTCATCGAAGAACGAAAAAAAAGTACAGCAAGTAATACAATAAAAAGAAGTAAGAGAATAAAAACAATTTTACGGCTTGTGTTTCGTTTGGGCCGATTCTTCTTCAGAACCGGAATTTGACTTTTAGGCATAGGTCGCGCTCCACAAAGCCTCCGGCCCCCTTCCCTTAAGAAGGGGACTCAAAGGACGTTAATTGGCAAAATCCAGCTGCTTCGAAACGGGGGACTGTCGCTCAACCGAAGCTCCAAGACTCTGAAAGAGCTTCTCGATACGATCGTACCCTCTATCAATATGATGCACTTGCTCCACAACCGTTTTTCCCTGGGCAGCAAGGCCAGCAATAACTAGTGCTGCACCTGCACGCAGATCGGTTGCTTCCACTGTAGCCCCGTACAACCGGGGAACGCCACGGATAAATGCTGCATTCAGGTCTACCGAGATATCGGCTCCCATGACATTCAGCTCATCCACATGTTTGAACCGACCCTCGAATACCGTTTCCTTCATCACACTGAAACCGTCGGCCAGACTGAGCAGCACCATAATTTGCGACTGCAGGTCTGTTGGAAATGAAGGGTACGGAGAAGTCACAATGCGGTCTACTGATTTGGGACGGCTCATACAGCTCACCGTCATTATATCATTGCAGACTGTGATTTGAACACCAGTACGCTTCAACACATGTATAAGGGAAGTAAGATGGGCCGGATTGCAGTGTGTAAGCGTTACATTCCCTCTCGTTGCTGCGGCTGCAATCATCACCGTTCCTGCAACGATCCGATCAGGTATAATTTCATAAGAGCAAGGCTTGAGTTTCTCCACACCATTAATGGTGATCGTATCCGTTCCAGCACCGATAATTCGTGCACCCATCGCATTCAGAAAATGTTGCAGATCCTGTATCTCTGGTTCTCTGGCTGCATTAAATATCGTTGTTGTACCCTCAGCTGTAACGGCAGCCATCATAATATTTTCTGTGGCTCCTACACTGGGGAAATCCAGATGAATGTCTGTTCCCACCAGCTTGCGCCCACGGCATATGATCTGCTGATCCAGTTCTTCAATCGAAGCTCCGAGGGCCTCAAGGCCCCGAAGGTGAAGATCAATTTTGCGTTCCCCAATGGCACAGCCACCTGGCTGGTACACGGATACTTGCCCAAACTTAGCTAGCAATGGTCCCATCAAAAAAATGGAAGAACGCATCTGCTTCATGAGATCCTCAGGCACATCATATGACCGGATGGACGATGTATCTATCGTCACTGTTCCCTGTTCATGCCGACACGTGCATCCAAGTCGTTCCAGGATATACAGCATCACTTCGATGTCCAGCAAGTGTGGAACGTTGTGCAGCGTAACTTCTCCGTCTGCCAACAAACTTGCGGCCATGATCGGTAAAGCGGCATTTTTTGCTCCATGGATGCGTATGGATCCTGAGAGGGGTTTCCCGCCTTCAATCACCAATTTGTCCAATGTATCACCTCCGGGGTTTACCGTTCACCCACTACGAAGACTTCCGGTACCAGGTTAATACCGTTTTGAGATGATATAGTGTTCTGAATCTGCTGCATTAGGGTGATAACGTCCTCTGCTGTTGCTTGGCCTGTATTGACAATGAAATTGGCATGCATGGTGGATACCTGTGCGCCTCCCCGAGTCATACCCTTTAACCCCGCTGCTTCAATCAGGCGGGCGGCATGATCACCAGGGGGATTCCGGAACACGCTGCCAGCACACGCCATCTGCAGTGGCTGTGTACGGCGTCTACGGTCTTTATAGGCCGCCATCGATTCCGAAATGACTTTGCGTTCTCCCTGCTGTAGTTCAAATGTAGCCTCCAGCACGATGCCTCTCCGGTCATGCAGAACAGAGTGGCGATAGGCAAATTCCATGTCCTCCTTGCTGTAACGTACCAATTCCCCTGTCTCCAGTACAATCTCAGCGGATTGAAATATCCGTGACACATCCGATCCATGGGCACCAGCATTCATATATACGGCTCCGCCGACTGTTCCGGGGATTCCGCTGCCAAATTCCAAACCGGTCCACTCTTTCTTTGCAGCAACAACACTGAGTTTAACAAAGGAATGTGCCGCTCCAGCAGTTACCCCGCCCTCGTGAAATTCGGCATAATCAAAACCTTCTCCCGGTTTCACGACAACTCCGCGTATTCCCTTGTCAGACACCAGCATGTTTGAACCCCGTCCAAGCTGCATCCATGGGATCTGATGTTTGTGCAGCAATTGGATGAGATTGACCATCTGCTCCTTGTTTTCCGGTATGACCAGCGCATCTGCAGGACCGCCGATCTTCCATGTGGTGTATTTGGCTAGCGGCTCGTTTTCAAGAACTTTGCCGACATTGTTCTGGGATAGTAACGATATCCACTGCTGCATATTAATATCCTCCTTTACTTCAAAACCGATGAGCACGGCAGTTTTCGTTGCTGCAAGCCGTGTTGCGGCGCCATGGAACGATTGTCACGATTTATAGGGTATCTTATGTCAGTCCCGCCGTGTGTGTGACAATCGCCCAAAACGCACATTAACGCCCTGCAGCAAGACGCCGAATCTCGCTCACAAGCACTTCGGCTGCATCAGGTTTCCCCAGCTGCCGGGAGGCTTCCGCCATCCTTTTGCGCGCCGCTTCGTCATTCATAATTCCAGCAATCGCTTTATATAGCGCCTGGCCTGTCAGATCCTTCTCCAGCATCGTAAGTGATGCACCGCCACCCTCAAGCGTACGAGCATTCGCCTCCTGATGATTATTTGTCACGTTAGGTGACGGAATCAGAATGGATGGAATACCTAGAGATGTAATCTCGGCAAGGAACGATGCCCCTGCACGATTTACGATCAGCGACGTGCATGCAAGAACCTCAGGCATGTTGTGTACGTATGGCAACACATGCAGATGATTTGGCATCGTTCCAAGGGAACTGCGGATCGCTTCACGCGTTTCATCAAAATATGAGTCACCAGTCACGTAGACCACATGCACATCTTCAAGCTTGGCCAGCATCGGTGCCATATCCACCATGGCTTTATTAATTGCTTTCGCACCACGGCTACCACCAACCACAAGAACAACTCGGCTGTCCATGGGTACACCCAATGTCGCAAATCCACGATCACGGCTGGCTTGAGCTACCGTTGTAGCCCTTGGATTACCGGTATACACAACCTTTTTGGCTCCAGAGAATGCTTTCTCCGAACCCTCAAAACTAACAGCTACCGTGTCCACATATCGAGTAAGGAACTTGTTAGTTAACCCAGGAATGGCATTCTGCTCATGAATAACACTTGGAATACCTAGTTTGGCTGCTGCATATACGACAGGCCCACACACATAGCCCCCCGTACCGATGACAACATCAGGTTTGAATTCCTTGAGCATTTTCTTGGCTTTACGTACACCTTGCAAAAATCTCATCACAGTCTTCACGTTGTCAAAGGACAATTTCCGGCGAAAACCTGTGATATCAATCGATTGAAACGGAATATTCTCTTGTGGCACAAGTTTGCTTTCCAGTCCACGGGTACCACCGATATATAAAAATGTCGAGTCGGGATTCTCCGCCTCACATTGCCTTGCTATAGCAACGGCCGGATAGATATGCCCACCGGTACCGCCGCCGCTCAGAACGACTCGCATCGTACATTCACCTCACATAACGGGATAAGTTCAATAATATGCCTAACGCTGTCAACATCAAGGTCAGAGAGGAACCACCATAACTGATGAGTGGGAGTGTAATCCCCGTAACTGGCATAAGCCCAATCACAACGCCAATGTTGATAATGACCTGAACAGCCACCATACCCACAATACCTACGCCCAGAAGGCTGCCAAAAGCATCTGGTACCGTCATGGCTACACGCATCCCTCTCCATACCAGGACCAGGAACAGCAATAATACAATCATTCCACCAATGAAGCCAAGCTCTTCTGCCAAAATGGAAAAAATAAAATCCGTCTGTGGCTCGGGTACATAGCTGTATTTTTGCCGACTCATACCTAGCCCCAAGCCGGCAAGTCCTCCCGGGCCGATCGCATATAAAGATTGAATAATCTGATATCCGGCGCCAAGTGGATCAGACCACGGATCCAAAAAAGCCGTTATTCGCTGCAATCTGTAAGGAGCTGCCGCAATCAACGCGGCAAATCCCGCTACACCGCCTAGGGCAAGAAGCAAGAGATGCTTCATCCGTGCTCCTGCTGTGAAAATAATGAGCATTGATGCACCCAGCATTACTGTGCCTGTCCCCAAATCGGGCTGAAGCATAATAATACCAAAGGCCAAACCAATCAAACCGAGCGGCGGCAGAAGCCCCGTCGTAAACGTTTTGATTTTGCCGGGTTCCTTACTTAACCAATGAGCCAGAAACAGGATCATACCCAGTTTCATGAATTCCGAAGGTTGTATGCCGAATGAGCCAATGCCCAACCAGCTTCGTGCTCCTCCGCGAACAACTCCGATGCCAGGAATCAGCACCGCAATCAGCATTATAAAACAGGCAATCAGTATAGGCTTTGCATACTTTCTCCAGACCCGGTAGTCCACATTTGCCGTAACAAACATGGCAGCAAGTCCAAGTCCGGCGAACAGCAGCTGTCTTTTGACAAAGTAAAATGAATCACCATAGTCATGAAAAGCAAGCACCGAGCCCGCACTGTATACCATAATAATGCCGATGGAAAGCAATGCCAGAATACAAATTAGGAGCCAGAAATCCGGCGCCGGTCGCGTCTGTTTCATCAGGAGGCCACCCCTTGCATGGAAGTAGGGGCTTTTCCACCCCCCTACTTACAAGTTATGCGCCGCCTCTTTAAAAATGCGTCCCCGCTCTTCATAGGAAGGAAACATGTCCCAGCTTGCACATGCCGGTGATAACAAGACCACATCACCTGGAGCTGCAAACTGTGAAGCTTCCTGCACGGCAGCGGTTAACGTTTGGGCAGCGTCCTCCTCATTATCGACGACCTTAATTTGCTTTAATCCCGCCAGTTCCGCGACCTTGGCAATTTTCTCACGTGTCTCTCCAATAGCAACCACAGCTTTCACCCGCTCCTGGAATAATGGCAGCAATTCCATCATGTCTGAACCACGATCTAGTCCTCCGGCAATAAGCACGACCGGTTCCTTGAAGGAGTTCAGCGCCATTACGGTTGCTTTGGAGTTGGTCGCTTTGGAATTGTTGTAATAGCCCGCTCCATTATGTTCAAGTACATATTCAAGACGGTGTTCAACCCCCTTGAAGTCAGCCAGAGGCGCAGCAAGCACAGATGGATCGGCTCCAGCGGATACAGCAATAGCTACTGCTGCCAAGGCATTTCCCACATTAAATCGTCCTGGTATTCCGATGTCTTCCACATCAATAATGACATGATGGTTGCCCTGACCGTCTGCATAGATTACCTGGCGCTTCACATCATCCTCTTCCCCATCCACGTAAGGAGGATCAGCATATACCCCTGTTTCGAGCTTCTCTGTCAGCGAGAATGGGAGCAGTCTTGCTTTGATATATGGAACTAGTCCGCGGCATACCGGATCATCCCAGTTCAGGATAGCCACATCCTCCGGTTGTTGGTTGGAGAACAATTTGGCTTTGGAAGCTACATAATCATCCATGTCCCCATGATAATCCAAATGAGTCTCCGCCACGTTTAGCAAACTGGCAATACGCGGACGGAAATCGGATGTGCCTTTCAGTTGGAAACTGCTAAGCTCCACCACCATCCAGTTATCCGCAGAAGCCTGCTCTGCCGCCTCACACAATGGCGTTCCAATATTACCGGCAACGATTGGTTTCAAACCGGCAAGCTCCAACATGTTGCCTACCCACGTTGTTGTGGTTGTTTTCCCGTTAGAGCCCGTGATCCCGATCATAGGCGCAGCGCATAGATGGTAAGCTACCTCCACCTCAGTCACCACTTCTATGCCTAAGGCAAGTGCCTGTTGCACAGGAGGCGCCTGATAAGGAATGCCCGGATTTTTGACTACAAGCTTCACATCACTATGAATCAGGTCGTCTGGATGTCCACCGCATACAACAGAAATTCCCAAAGCCTCCAATTCGGATGCTTCGGGACACTGTTCTCTCTCTTTTTTATCATTAACTGTAACGATTGCGCCGGCACGGTCCAGTACTTTAGCGACCTGCACGCCGCTCTTGGCCAGTCCAAGCACGACCACTTGTTGTCCACGATATGATTCAGGATGATTCATTGTTTACAACCCCTTGTTGAGATAAAGTCCGAGAGCGGCCAAAATGGCGCCTACCGCCCAAAAAGTAATGACAACTCGCCATTCCGACCAGCCACTCAGTTCAAAGTGATGATGAATCGGGCTCATTTTGAATACGCGTTTGCCACGAGTTTTGAAAGATACTACTTGAATGATAACGGACAGGATTTCGATGACGAAAATACCGCCAATGATGACAAAAAGAAGTTCTGTCTTCGTCACAATGGCGACGGCACCAATCGCACCACCAATTCCGAGGGAGCCTGTATCTCCCATAAACACTTTGGCCGGGTGTGCGTTATATACCAGGAATCCAAGTACCGCACCAATCATCGCCGCCGCACATACTGCTGCTGGCATCGATGTTGCCTGCATCGCCACAATGGCAAATGCCCCAAATGCGATGGCGCTCACGCCAGACAGCAAGCCGTCCAGACCATCGGTAAAGTTAACTGCATTCGTGATGGCAAGCATCATGAATACCACAAACGGATAGTAGAACCATCCCGTCCAGTCGAAGGAGACTGATGTACCCGGAATCGATATGGCTGTACTGTGTCCATTCTGGATCAGTAAGTAGCACATCACTGCACTGAAAAACAACTGACCAATCATCTTTTGTCTAGCCGTCAGCCCTAGTGAACGTTTGAATACAATCTTGATGTAGTCATCCAGGAAACCGATCAGACCGAAGCCGAGTGTAGCCACCAGCAGGACGTAAAAGTCTGTATTTTTGACCGCTGAAAATTTCAAAAAGGCCAATGTGAACGCGAGTAAAATAACTACTCCGCCCATTGTAGGTGTTCCGCTTTTTTTCAGATGGCTCTGTGGCCCATCTTCCCGCACCTGCTGTCCGAACTTCATTCGACGCAGCAATGGAATCAAGAGCGGTGCAGCAATCACCGCCAAAATAAATGAAACACCGATTGTTAACAGTAATACCTGAAAATCCATGGGTTCACCCCTCTAGTCTACTCTATTCTGTAATGGAGCTATTTTTAGCGCTTCGACCACATCCTCCAGTTTCATGCCCCGGGAGGCCTTAAACAAGACAACATCTCTGGATTGGAGATTCTCCAGTAGATATCGGGTCAATTCTTCCTTGCTCTCAAAAGTGTGTACGGCTTCTGCTGGCATATTTTGTCTTGCTCCTTCTGCGATACTCGCAGATAAAGGGCCGTAAGCCAGCACCATATTCATTTTGTCGGGTGTAATGTATTCACCGATTCCCCGATGGAGCTCATGCTCCTGAGGCCCCAGTTCTAGCATATCACCGAGCACGGCGACTTTGATCCGATACCCCTTGAGGCCCTCCAGCACATCCACAGCGGCTTTCATGGAGGTTGGACTAGCGTTGTAAGCATCATTAAGCATGGTCAAACCACTGACGCCGTTAATAATCTCGATGCGCATGCCGGTTAATTTCAGACGTGACAGTCCTGCTACAATCTGTTCAGCAGCCACTCCAAAATGACGGGCAACCGCTAATGCAGCAATACAGTTGACCACATTATGTGTTCCCAATAATGGCAGTGTAAGAGCACTCTCTCCAGACTGCTTGGTGGTAAAAGCGACCCCACTCTGTACATTCATAATTCCAGTAGGATAATCATCGTTATCCGTCTGCAAGCCAAATGTATACCGCTGAAGTCCTTCAGGCAGCTTAGTCGCTGGCTCTGCCAGAACCTGCTCAATCAACGGTTCGTCGCCGTTATATATCAACAATCCACCTGGTTTCATTCCAGCAGCAATTTCAACTTTTGCCCGAGCAATCTCCAATCGAGATCCCAGTTGAAGTAGATGGGATTCTCCAATATTCGTGATGATTGCGACATCCGGCTGGGCAATTAAAGATAATTCTTCAATCTCCCCCCGGCCGCTCATGCCCATCTCCAGAATTACGATCTCAGTGTCCGGTTCCATGCTAAGTACGGTAAGTGGCAAACCAATATGGTTATTGAAGTTACCTTGGGTCTTATGCACTTTGAACGTTGTAGAGAGAATGGCATCCACAATGTCCTTTGTTGTTGTTTTTCCATTGCTGCCTGTAATGCCTACAACGGAGGCCTTGTTTTCTCTTAGATAGGAAGACGCAAGCTCCTGTAATGCAACCAGAGTATCCTCCACAATAATCACAGCACCTTGAGGTGCAACTCCGTGATCCTTTTGCCATAAAGCCCCGGCAGCGCCTTTCTCTACACAGGTTTGCACAAATTCGTGTCCGTCAAACCTTTCGCCAACAAGAGGGATAAAGAGACTGCTTTGAACCGGCTTACGCGAATCTGTAAATACACCTTCAACACCAACATCACCATAAGTAGCAACGTCAGTTAGTGTTCCTCCACACATCTCGGCCAATTGTGCCATTGTTCTTTTTATCAATTGGATTTGCCCCTTATCGCTTCTTTCGCTATGATCCGATCGTCAAAGTCCGTCTTGGTTGTGCCGATAATTTGATAGGTCTCATGGCCCTTGCCCGCAATCAATACTACATCGGCAGGGCTTGCCATTTCAATAGCCTCATGAATCGCCTGGCGCCGATCCACAATCATCGTATAACGGTCAGGTTGAATGGCATCTTCAATCAAGCCTTGTTCAATATCCTTGAGAATCAGATCGGGATCTTCTGTCCGCGGATTATCGGAAGTGACAAATACGATATCGCTATACTTCGCTGCAATTTTACCCATTAGAGGCCGCTTCGTACGATCTCGGTCACCACCACATCCAAATACACAGATCACACGGCCTTCAGCAAATTCTTTCACCGTCCGCAATACGTTCTCCAGGCCATCTGGCGTATGAGCATAGTCAACAATGACTGCAAACGACTGTCCTTCGTCAACAGCCTCAACACGTCCATCTACGCCCGGCACCGTCTCCAAACTACGTTTGATCTCCTCCAGCGGAATATCTTCAACCAGAGCAGCAGCGATGGCAGCCATTGCGTTGTACACATTAAATTTGCCTACCATGCGTAAACGAATATCGGTGCTGCCTCTGAATGTATCTACATGGAAAGAAGTCCCCTGCGAGGTAATTGAAATCTGGGATGCGCGAACATCCGCATTTTCCTCCATGCCGTATGTAATGACTTCAGCTGCAGTTACAGATATAAAATAGGCAGCAGCTGGATCATCTGCATTGATCACTGCAAATTTGCGCTTGGAAGCATCTGCGGTATATCCGTTACCCAACCGTGAAAAGAATAGTCCTTTGGCTCCGCGATATTCCTCCATGGAATGATGGTAATCCAGATGATCCTGCGTCAGATTGGTAAATACAGCCGTGCGGAATTCCGTCCCCTTCACCCGACCTTGCTCCAAAGCGTGGGAGGAAACTTCCATAACACAACAGTCCGTGCCAGCTTGAACCATATCATTCAGACTGCGCTGCAGATCAAGTGCTTCCGGTGTAGTGCCTGACATCGGGTACGTGCGCCCGTCATACCGCATTTGAATGGTCCCGATTAATCCTGTTTTTTGACCAAAGTCACTCATGATTTTTTCAATTAAATAGGTAGTCGTTGTTTTTCCGTTAGTTCCCGTTACACCAATCATATTCATCTTGAGGCTTGGCGAGTCAAAAAAGGAATCCGCCAGTACAGCCATAGCGAAACGGCTGTCTTTTACCAGCAACTGCGGAACAGGCAGATCCAGCTCTCGTTCCACAACCAGAGCAACAGCTCCAGCGTTTACAGCCTTCTCAGCATAGTCATGTCCATCAACTGTATGCCCTGGAAGACAGATAAACAGATCTCCCGGTTGTACCTGGCGAGAATCTGTCTGTAGGTTTTGACATTCTGTATTTGGTTCGCCTATGACACGGGCGGTTGTCAGCAATGATGAAAGTTGTTTTAAAAGCACATGAATAACCTCACTTTTTCCAAGTTTACTTCAATTTCAACAGTTCTCTGTAATCATTAATATCGTCAACACAGCCAATTAATGAAACGCAACTCAGTGCATTTTGTTGCGGTGGTGATCAAGAGCCCCATCAGGGCTCTTGTCCTTCCTCCTTGGTATGATCATGAATATCATTCAGAACATCACCCATATAGATCCGTATAGTAGAACCCTGATCAACCCGCGCTCCTGGCTTTGGAGCCTGGTTAATGACATATTTCCCACTGCCGGATTTAGCCAGCATAAAGTTCATATTCAGATCCTCATACAGGTCTTCGACCGTAGCTCCTGTCAGATCGGGAACCGTCACGATTTTCGTTTCTCCATACTTGTATTCTTTGGCTACCTGATCCTTCCGAACCGGAACATTCATATAATGCAGCGCATCCTCTAGAATGTTCTGTACGATCGGTGCAGCAACCACGCCGCCGAACTGAATTCCTTTCGGGTTATCCACCGCAGTATACACAACAATCTGCGGATCATCCGCCGGAGCAAAACCGATAAAGGATACAATATGCTCGGTAGAGGAATAACGTCCATTGATTACCTTCTGGGCTGTACCCGTTTTGCCGCCAACCCGGTATCCATCAATAAACGCCGGGCGTCCCGTACCCTTGGCAACGACACTCTCCAGTGCTTCACGTACTTGCTTGGACGTATCTTCGGAGATGACTTGTCGAACCAGTTCCGGCTTGGCCTCTTCCATCACTTCACCCGTTTCCGGATGAACCCAAGCCTTTGTAACATATGGCTTGTATAGTTTACCACCATTAATAGCTGCTGACACAGCTGCTACCTGCTGAATCGGCGTAACGGATACCCCTTGACCAAAAGCAGTGGTCGCAAGCTCCACAGGTCCAACCCGTGACAGTTTAAACAAAATCCCGCTGGCCTCACCACTCAGATCAATGCCTGTTTTGGTGCCGAATCCAAAGTCTTTAATATAGGAGAATAATGATTCTTTGCCCAGTCTCTGACCTAGTGCAACAAATCCAGGGTTGCAGGAATTCTCCACAACTTGCAGGAAGGTCTGGCTTCCATGACCGCCCTTTTTCCAGCAACGCAGGCGAGCGCCTCCAACTTCAACAAATCCGGGATCATAGAACTGATCCTGCGTCAGATTTACTTTTTTCTCTTCAAGTGCTGCTGCAAGCGTAATGATTTTGAACGTTGAACCTGGTTCATACGTCATCCAGATCGGTAAATTCCGGTTGTATACATCGGCCGGATATTGCTGATAATCAGCTGGTTCATATCCGGGTCTACTGGCCATGCCAAGGATTTCACCCGTCTTAGGGTTCATTGCAATGGCAAGCGCCGAGTTGGCCTGGAATTTGACCATAGCCTGATCCAGCTCGCGTTCCATGATGGACTGAATCGATTTATCAATAGTCAGCTTGAGGTTCAGACCATCCTTCGGTTCCACATACTTCTCAGATGAGCCCGGCATTAGCCTTCCGGCCGCATCGGACAAGTAGGACACACTGCCATTCAAACCGTTCAGTTTATCATCATACTTTTTCTCTACACCCGTTAAGCCCTGATTATCAATGCCTGTAAAACCAAGAATATGGGCCGCCAGATCATCATAAGGATAAAAGCGTTTATTATCCTCAGCAACAACGATACCCGGAAGCTTCAAATCACGGATGTGCTGAGCCTTCTCCATCGTAATTTTGCGGCCACCGGGTTGTAGTCGTACAATTAGTTCTCTTTTCTTGATGGTTGCCAGCACTTTCTCTTCGGTCATCCCCAGCAAAGGAGCCAGTTCTCTTGCTGTTGTCTCCGCTTCCTTCACCTGGGCAGGAATCGCCATAATGGTTGGTGTGGTTATATTGTAGGCGAGAGAGGTTCCATTTCGATCCAGGATCTCTCCCCGTTTGGCTGAATAAGGAATATTCCGCCGCCAGGACTCTTCCGCTTTCGCAGATAGTTCCGGCCCTTTCCCTAACTGTACATAAGCAAGCCTAATCACCAAGGCTGAGAATAAGAGAACTAAAATCACTAAACTCCATAACAACCTGCGCCGCAGATTTACGCTTGACCCCTTCACGAAAAGATCCCCCCACTCGTCCCAAAATCATGATTGTGTTCAATTCATGAATATTCAGGACAACCGGGGGTTAGAACAAGCTGTCTGTGATCTCTATGGAAGCGAAGCCCCATCCGATGTGTTATCAGATGATTTTGTCTCATTTGAAGGTGGATTTGTAGTATCGGTTTTGCCTGTTTCTTCGGTGTTCGCCGTTCCATCAGTTGCTCCCTGATTGTTAGTCTCGTCCCCTAATGCTGGATCAGAAGACTCGGGAGCTTCATCTGCTATACCGGTAACTGCCGCTTTGGCCGTCTGCAGCACAAGCTCAACCGTTCTCTGTTCGCCTGCCACCTGCTCCGTTTGCTTCACCACATATCCTTCACCTTTAACGGTCACACCCACTTTCATGAGGGAGAGCACTTCAAGTGCATCTCGTAGTGATTCGCCGGTCAGATCAGGGATCTTCATTTTGCTGCTTTCTTCGGTCAACAGGTAGATTCGTTGGCCAGGATTCATGGCTGCACCTGCCACAGGATACTGGCGAATGACATTTTCACCTTGACCAAGCGTCTCATAGGCAATTCCGGCGTTCAATAGTTGGCTTCTAGCCTGTTTGGCTGTCTTACCTGACAGATCAGGAGCTTTAGCTTGAACGACCGGCGTTGTTTTTGACTTTTTGTCAGTGGTCTTTACTGTATCTTTGGGAACTCCCATGTACTGAAGAGTCTGGCTCACAATCTTCTTGAATACGGGAGCAGCTGCAGTACCTCCGCCAATATTGGAACCATCTGGCTGGTCAATTACAATCAACATCGCGATTTTGGGATTATTAACGGGTGCAAATCCGATAAACGAAACGACGTCTTTGGATTTACTGTATTCCCCGTTCACTACTTTTCTAGCAGTACCCGTTTTACCTGCAACTCGGTATCCTTCGATATAAGCATTGCGCCCTGTACCAATCGTTTGGTCAGCTACAACCTGTTCCAGATAACCGCTCACCAGCTTGGAGGACTCCTTGGAAATCACCTGACGAACAACCTTCGGCTTGATTACTTCTGATGTACCGTCATTCGGGTTAATAATTTCCTTCACCAGATGCGGTTCCATAAGTTTGCCGCCGTTGGCAATGGCCGAAATGGCTGCTACCTGCTGGATTGGTGTTACCTGTACAAGACCATGACCATATGCTGCTGTGGCAATTTCCGATTTATAAACCAGCGGCTTGATTGGTGAAGCCGATTCACTCGGCAGATCAATGCCCGTCTTTTTACCAAAACCGAATTGGTCTATGTAATGACGCAAACGTTCACCGCCAAGCATGTTATAACCCAGATTAACAAACGCAATGTTACTTGAACGTTTGACACCTTCCAAGTAGGAAATCCGTCCATAGGCGTGACCGTTATCACTGATTGGGTAGCCACCAATATAGACTCGCTTGGATTCAAACGTAGCATTCGGATCAAACAGCTTCTCTTCAACTGCGCCCGCCAGAGTAACAATTTTAAAAGTAGATCCTGGTTCATAGATGGATTGTATCGCATGGTTGATAAAATTTTTCTGATCCGGCGTTTCCGCATACGTATTAGGATTAAAGGTCGGCCAATTGGCCATTCCTAAGATTTCCATGGTGTTAGGATCTGCTGCAATGACAGTCATGCTCAGTGGATTGTACTGGGCAACAGCTTCTTTCATTGCATCTTCGATGTAATACTGAATTGTATCATCAATCGTCAGCTTTAAGTTGCTTCCATTCTGCGGTGGAAGGTAGTTGTCCTGGGAATCAGGCAGCTTGTACCCTTTGGCATCATTTTGGTAGTTCAGATAACCATCTATACCTGTAAGCTGTTCATCATAGGAGACTTCAAGTCCATTAACAGCCTTCCCATCACGGCTCATGTATCCCAGCAAATGAGAGGCGAGCGTTTCTTCCGGATAATATCGCTTCGACTCTTGTGTCATGACAATCGCATTTTGACCCTTGTAGTCATCTTTCAGTTCTTTGCGAAATTCTTCTACTTTGGTAGCCAAATCAGGGTTAATTTTATACCCTTCACTTCGCACTTCACGTTGTTGAAAGAATGTCCCATCTTGCTTTTTCGCTGTTACAAGTGCGCGCATTTCACTCTCGCTTTTACCCAACAAGCTAGATAATTTGTTAGTGACCACATCTTCAATCCCAAGTTGATTAATTATCTTTGGGTTAACGGACACCGTGTATGCAGGCGCATCCGTCGCCAAAATGTTACCATTGCGGTCTGTGATTGTCCCGCGACTCGCCTTGATGGTTTGTTCGCGTTCAACCAATCCAGCTGCTCTTTCCTGCCAAATACCGCCATTAACAACCTGAATAAAAAAGATTCGGGTTATTAATACAAGAAAAAAGAGGGTAATACATCCCCCTATAAGCAGCGTGCGCATCTTTATTCTTTTTACCATCGGTACACCTCTTTTGCTTCAGCACTTTGTAAGGATTGATACAAAATGTTCTACTTATTTGCTGTATCCGAGGACGATTCAGTACCTGTCGAGTTCGTTGTACTTGTTGAGCGAGGTACAAAAATGACATCCTTGCCGGAAGCCTCAACGTAACCAAGCTTGCGAGCATTCTCGATGACCAAATTGTTTAGTTTTTCTTTTTCCACTTGCAAATCTGCAATCGTTCTCTCTGCTTCTCTCACGTCAGACAACGTTGTCTGTGCCTGCTTATTCAGATCATAGATGTGAGCGTAACGCGACATCATAACACCACCCACAAGAATGACTGCAACTAGAGTAATCAGATACAAAAATTTCTCGCGTGCCGGAAGACCGGTACGACGGGTCACCACTTTGGTGGTTTCCTTGTACCGCTGCTGGGTCACACGTTCTTGGGACGCTTTTTCTTTCACTGCCAGATTACCACGTGTATATGCCATACTCCGACTCTCTCCTCCGCTCTTGATTTACAGTTTCTCGGCTACGCGCAGCTTCGCTGAACGAGCACGGGAGTTTTCGGCCAGTTCCGTTTCCGTTGGAATCAGCGGCTTTCTGTTCACTAAACGCATGGCACCCTTACCGCCGCAAACACACAACGGGAAATCGGGAGGGCATGTACATTTCTCCAGATAACTGCTAAAAATCTGTTTGCAAATTCGGTCCTCAAGTGAGTGAAAAGTAATAACAGATACACGTCCGCCTGGTGCCAAGCACCGAACGGCCTGATGTAACGCTTCTTCGAACGCGCCCAGCTCATCATTAACGGCAATTCGCAATGCCTGAAAACTGCGTTTTGCAGGATGTCCTCCGGTACGACGAGCCGCCGCCGGAATACCTTCCTTGATTAATTCCACCAGTTCGCCAGTAGTCTCAATTGTGGACTGCTTCCTTTTTTCAACAATGACACGAGCAATTCGTCTTGAGAATTTCTCTTCACCATAGCGATACAGAATGCGGGCAATCTCCTCTTCCGGCCATTCGTTAACAATCTCTTTGGCGGTAAGGGATGCGTCCTGATCCATACGCATATCCAACGGAGCATCGTGATTGTAGCTAAATCCACGTTCTCCTTCGTCGAATTGCGGCGATGATACTCCCAAATCGTACAAAATACCATCGACCTGTGGCACGCCATCTTTCATCGGTACATCCAGTTCTTTCAGTACCTGTTCGAGATCACGGAAATTGGTTTTGACCAATGTAATCCGATCTCCATATGGAGCCAATTTTTCACGCGCGTTATCCAAAGCCCAATCATCCTGATCCAGTGCGATCAGACGCCCCCCTGGACCGAGCTTGGATGCAATCACGGAGCTATGTCCGCCACCGCCTAAAGTGCAGTCCACGTATATACCGTCCTGCTTGATGTTTAAACCCTCTGTTGCCTCTTCTTTGAGTACGGTTATGTGGTGAAACAACCTGCACCCCTCCTGACTTTATAGATCAAAATTAAAATCGACCAGCTTTTCGGCAATGTCGTTGAATGCTTCTTCGGATTGATTGAAATAACTCTCCCATATGCCTTTGCTCCAAATCTCCACCCGGTTCGACACGCCAAGAACAACGCAATCCTTGTCCAGCTTGGCATACTCTCTAAGATTGCCCGGCAAATTTACCCTGCCCTGTTTGTCCAATTCACATTCGGTGGCACCCGAGAAAAAAAACCGGGTAAACGCACGTGCATCGGATTTCATCAATGGCAGTGCTTTGAGCTTCTGTTCCATGACCCCCCACTCCTCCATGGGGTACACGAAAAGACACTGGTCCAAACCCCGTGTGACAACGAAAGACGGTCCCAGAGATTCGCGGAATTTAGCCGGAATAATAACCCGACCCTTGTCATCAATGCTATGTTGGAACTCCCCCATAAACATTGGCCCACTCACTCCTCACCCGATTCTCCCACTTTGCCCCACTTTCCACCACCTAAGCATAATAGATTCGCACAAAAAAATCAAAACCCTTCTTACAGGCTTTACTTTTTTTAATTTCGCAACCGCAAAAAAACGTCTTTGATCCTGTCACTCAGGATCAAAGACGTTTCCCGTTTACGGGCAATCGCACGTACACCCGCATATGAGCCATATCATTAATAAACCATTTTAAACCCTTTGAAGCACTTAATCAGCTTGTAATTAATGGATGGCTCTTAGAATTTCCAGCTATCCAGATATTTTTCCTGTTCGGCGGACAAGGAGTCGATGGCAATATTCAAGCTTTCCAGTTTGTAACTGGCAACTTGTTGGTCAATGTCATAAGGTACATTAACAACGGTTTTACCCAGTTCCGCATAGTTCTCGCTCACATAACGCAGACCCAGCGCTTGCAATGCAAACGTTGTATCCATAATCTCGGCAGGGTGTCCATCGGCTGCACCCAGGTTTACGAGACGTCCTTCAGCCAGCAAATACATTTTACGACCATCTTTGAAGCGATATTCTTCAATGTTGCGGCGTACGGTACGAATCGAATCGGAACGTTTAGCAAGTTCAGGTTTGTTTACTTCCACGTCAAAGTGACCTGCATTGCTAAGAATGGCTCCATCCTTCATCACATCGTAATGCTCTCCAGTGATCACATCTTTATTGCCGGTAACAGCGATGAAGAAATCCCCCAATTTTGCAGCTTCCACCATCGTCATGACACGGAATCCGTCCATATGAGCTTCTACGGCCTTTATAGGATCAATTTCAGTTACGATAACATTTGCTCCGAGCCCTTTGGCACGCATTGCTACACCTTTACCACACCAGCCATAACCCGCTACAACTACGTTCTTTCCTGCAACGACCAGATTGGTTGTACGGATGATACCATCGAATGCAGACTGACCTGTACCGTAACGGTTATCAAACAAGTATTTGCAATAAGCGTCATTGACTGCAACCATTGGGAAACGCAATTGTCCTTCTTTCGCCAAAGCTTTCAGACGAATGATGCCCGTTGTCGTTTCCTCTGCTCCACCACGAATGGTGGCAGCTAGATCAGGACGTTCAGAAGCAATAATAGTGGCAAAGTCTCCACCGTCATCAATAATCAGATCAGGTTTCACTTCAAGTGCACGGAGTTGCAGTTCTTTGAACTCAACAGGGTCCGGATTATGTTTGGCATACACAGTAACGCCGTCTTCCACCAGAGCAGCACAAACATCGTCCTGTGTTGACAATGGGTTGCTATGTGTAATCGTCACTTCTGCACCACCAGCTTGAATGACTTTCGCTAGATAAGCCGTTTTGGCCTCAAGGTGAAGGCAAATGGCTACCTTCAAACCTTTAAACGGAAGATCCTGTTCAAATTGGCGACGAATGCGGTTCAACACTGGCATATGTGCTTCTACCCAATCAATTTTCAGATGACCTTCTGAAGCGAGTCCCATATCTTTAACGATACTGTTTTGCAATGCAGGGGTAGTCATTCCTCATCCTCCTCGATTATCTATTCCTTCTATTATAAAAGGCCACTACAACGTGATCACTTGGTGTTGTCCACGGAATTCGTTCTGACTTTCAATCAGTTGTTCAATCCACTCGGTTCCATAACGGTTCAAGTAAAAGAGCACGTTATGCACTCGTTCCTGCGGTTTGTTCATGGGAAAGAGTGAGTTTTGCACCCCGTTCCAGTGCCTTAGACTCACATCGTGTTTATCTTTGATGGCTTTGTGGGTCTGCTGTTGCAGATACTGCATCTGTTCGCTGATCTTGCCTACATTGGTATCTCCAATTCGGTCCAAACCAGGGTGGATCTCTGAAATTTGATCAAGCAATGGACGATATAGATCGGCAAATGCTTGTTGAATGCGCTCGAACTGTTCATCGACCTGGAAGGTCTCCTGTTGCGCCAGCCATTGTTCCCTCTTTTCATCCATATGATATTGAACGTCCTGGAAAGAAAGACCGTACTGCTTCATATGTTTGTGATGAACATCTTCCATAATGGTAAAGGACAGACGTGGAAGCAAGATAGGCATCTGCAGCTCAAACCGGGCAAACGCTTCACGTGTCAATCCCCAGTACGCGATCTCACCTTGACCTAAGATAACAGCCGCTACAGGTAAAATGGAATCTTGCATCAATGGCCGGGTCAATACATTGTTGCTAAACCGCTCGGGATGTTCAGCCAGTTCCTGAAGCAGTCGTTCTTCTGTAAATGAAACCAGACCTTTACGGTCGCCGTACAAGCCGTCTTTCAACATCAGAAGCAACCGCGCCCCTTCATGTATGTAAAACAGATTGGCCCCATCTTCCGCGACTTCAGCTGGCATGGCATATCCGGCTTGTTCCAATGCGGAGGCACCTTGTGCATATGCTTGGCGTAATGTCCCATTTTCACGAATCAAACGTTCAAATACAGGCTGCTCAAGTCTGCGCAAGTCTGGATCTGCAGCATCCATCAGAATAAGTCCACTGCTGCCAAACAACGCTGAGATTAACCGGGCAAACGCATCACTCAAGTTCGAACTCGACTGATGAATCTCCGTAACCAGCTTTATTAATCCTGGTTTGTGCACCGTATCCGGTAAAAGATGCTCCACCTGCTTCAGCACGGTCATCCATTGTTCTGTTTCCACATGGACATAACTCACAGAATCCCTGCCTGCAAACCGCCCTTGTAACTTGATCTTTGTCATGTCACCGTTGGCGTCAGGCAAGTATGTGTGGTTCACCTCATCCCAATCATGGTCTTCACCTGCAATCCAAAAAACGGGAACGACCGGCCGTTGTAGCCTGTTCTCCGCTTCCCGCGCAGCTGCAACCACACTTGCTGCTTTGTAAATTACAAACAACGGACCTGTAAGCAGGCCGCTTTGCTGTCCTCCCGTAACAACCAACGCATCTTGTTCCGCGAGACGTGTGATGGAATCATGAACAGCACCATGATCGTTCACCCGTTTATTATATATACGTAGATACTCTGCCAGACGTTGACGAGGAATACGTGTGTTCTCCGATTGATCTAGCCACTCGGCACGTGTATGAAGCCCCGATTCCCAGCGAATGTCATACTCGTAAAGGCCACGCGCAGCATCCCTTGAACAGACATAGTCTTCTGCAAGTCGAGTTCCGCTGCGGAGTGCCTCGGTAATACCTTTCATGAGGTCTGCCTCCTATTCTGCTTCAAAGAGCCTTTCTTGATTGTACCGAATGAGAGCCCTCTTCGTCAAAAGAAAGTGCATCAAAAAATAAAAAACCGCCGAACAAAGTCGGCGGTTTGATATTCATGGATAAGTCCAAATGAAATTTGTACTTTTTATACGTAAGGTTCTGCAACCCAGTGACCTTTGGATACCTCAATCAATTGAGCGTTCTGCAGGTTGTATGGATCATTTGCAGGACCACCAGATCCATTCTTAAGTGCTTGTTCTTCCGGCAGCAAGATGCGACGTTTGCTCGCTTCTACTTCCGGATCAGGTACAGGGATCGCAGACAGCAATGTTTTGGTGTAAGGGTGAATCGGATTAGCATAAAGTTCTTCACTTTCTGCCAACTCGACCACTTTACCCATGTACATTACAGCTACACGGTCACTGATATGTTTAACCATGGACAAGTCATGCGCAATGAACAGGTATGTCAAGCCGAGGCGTTGCTGAAGTTCTTCAAGCAAATTAACGACCTGAGCCTGAATGGAAACGTCCAATGCTGACAATGGCTCATCACAGATGATGAATTTAGGATCTACAGCCAATGCACGGGCAATTCCGATCCGTTGTCTTTGACCACCTGAGAATTCATGCGGATAACGGAGTGCGTGGCTAGGATTCAGACCTACAAGATCAAGCAATTCTTCAACACGTCTCTTCCGCTCTGTCCGACTTGATGCCAGACCATGAATATCAAGAGATTCACCGATGATATCCATAACGTTGAAACGTGGGTTCAAGGATGCATAAGGATCCTGGAAAATCATCTGCATATCTTTACGCATTTCTTTCATCTTGCGTGGGGACAGCTTGTAAATATCCGTTCCATTAAAGTTAACATTTCCGCCTGTTGGCTCATAAAGGCGCAGAATTGTACGGCCAGTTGTGGATTTACCACAGCCAGACTCCCCTACAACTCCAAGTGTTTCGCCTTCAAAAATATCAAAGCTAACATCATTAACCGCTTTGAGAATGTTCCCTTTGCCCAAATTGAAGTATTGTTTCAGGTTCTTCACTTGAACCAGCGGCTTGTTGGCACCTTTGATAATACCAACTGGAGTAGGCTTTTCTTTTTTAGGCTCGTCCAGACGAGGAAGAGCATTCAGCAATTTAATCGTGTATGGATGTTGAGGATTACTGAAGATTTCAGCAGTTGTTCCTGTTTCAACAACTTCGCCTTCCTTCATAACGACAACACGGTCACACATTCCTGCAACTACTCCAAGGTCATGCGTGATAAGCATGATCGAAGTTCCAAGCTTTTGCTGCATGTCTTTCATAACATCCAAGATTTGTGCCTGAATCGTTACGTCGAGTGCAGTTGTTGGCTCATCCGCAATCAGAAGGGATGGACGACATGCCAAGGCAATTGCAATCATAGCACGCTGGCGCATACCACCGGAAAATTGGTGTGGATAATGGTTCATACGCGCTTCCGCATTTTTGATGCCTACAAGTTCGAGCATTTCCAATGCGCTTTTTTCAGCTTCTTTTTTGGACATGTTCTGATGCTTGCGCAGTACCTCGGTAATTTGCTTACCAATTTTGATGGTAGGATTCAAAGAAGTCATTGGATCCTGGAAGATCATGCCGATATCTTTACCACGGATGGCTTCCATCTGTTTATCTGTCTTATTCAGCAGGTCCTGCCCGTGAAAAGTAATTTCTCCGCTTTTGACCTTCGAAGGCGGGGAGGGAATCAATTTCATGATGGTTTGGGCAGTAACACTCTTACCACTACCGGATTCACCTACGATCCCCAGCGTCTCTCCTTTGCCAAGTTCAAAACTCACATTTTTAACGGCATCAAACTCACCAGAACGCGTCGTAAATGACACACTCAGGTCTTTGACTGTTAAAATCGGCTCCATAATCCCACCTCCTATTTCTATTTACGTAATTTCGGATCAAGCGCGTCACGCAAGCCGTCACCAAGCAAGTTAAATGCGAGCATTGTCATAACCATCAAACCTGCAGGGAACCACATCCGCCAAGGATACAGCGTCCAGCCTGTAAGTGCATCATTGATCATAGATCCAAGAGAGGATTTAGGTGCAGATACACCCAATCCGAGGAAGCTCAAAAATGCTTCTGCGAAGATGGCATTTGGGATGGACAACGTCAATGTAACGAGAATTGGTCCGACAGCATTTGGCAACAAATGACGGAAGAGTTGACGTCCAGTGCTTGCGCCCATGGAACGAGCAGCAAGGATAAAGTCTCTGTTTTTGAGTTGCATAATCTCGCCACGCACAATCCAGGACATACTGATCCATCCTGTAATGGTGAGTGCAATGATAATCGTTGTCAGACTTGGCTCCAATACAACCAGCAACAGGATAACAACGAGCATGTATGGCAGGGAGTACAAGATCTCAGAGAACTTGTTCATGATGCCATCAACACGTCCACCGTAGAAGCCCATAATGGCTCCATAAATTACCCCGATGACAAGGTCAATCAAAGCAGCAGCCAAACCTACAGTAAGAGACACACGTGCACCTACCCAGGTTCTTACCCATACATCACGACCCAGTTCATCTGTTCCGAACCAGTGTTCAGCACTCGGTGCAGCATTGGCATTTAACAAATCATTGGAATAATAATTATAGCTTGAGAACAACGAAGTTGGACCAATCATAGAGAAAATGACAACAAGGACTAGAACAGCCAAACTAATCATAGCGGCCTTGTTGGTTGCAAGTCTGTACATAGCGTCTTTGAATAGCGATACACTCTCTTGCGATTTCAACGCTGCCTGACTATCCAGGCCTGTGTTCGCCGTTTCATTATTGTTGTTATTCGTGCCAGACAACGTTATGCCCCCTTCCGGCTTTCTAGCTTAATTCTAGGATCAATCAACACGTAAGCGATATCCGTCAGGAAACGTGCAAGCATCAAGAGAATACCATAGAAGATTGTAATCCCCATGATCATCGTGTAATCACGATTCGTAATACTCTCTACAAATACTTTACCAATTCCACCAATATTAAAGATCTGCTCAATAACAACGGAACCCGTGATGATATTTGCTGTCATCGGACCAACATAAGTAACGACTGGCAAAATACCGTTCCGTAAAACGTGTTTAAACATGATAGCAGGCCATTTCAAACCTTTGGCTTTGGCTGTCTTGATGTAATCTGCATGCAACACTTCCAACATGCTTGAACGCGTCAAACGTGCGATAAAGGCAATTGGAGATGCTGACAGTGCGGCAACCGGAAGCACATAGTCGAGTGGGCCATCGAAGCCCATAACATTAAACCAGCCGAGTTTGAATGCAAAAACATATTGCACCAGGGATGCGAGCAAGAAACTCGGTACAGCAATCCCGATAACAGCCAGAATCATCGTAATATCATCAATCAACTTGCGATGGTACACTGCGGCAATAAGCCCCAACAAAACCCCCACAACAATTGAGATAATAATCGCAAAGATTCCTAGCTTCAGCGATGCTGTAAACGTTTGAGTGATCATACCCGTTACATCTTGATTCAGGTATTTCATAGAAACCCCGAAATCACCCTGAATGATTCCACCCATATACTTCAGGTATTGTTCATACATCGGTTTGTCCAAACCATACTTCACTTCCAAAAGTGCCCGGATTTCAGGTGATACTTTTTTCTCGGATGTAAAAGGGTCACCTGGAATGGCCTTCATCAGGAAGAAGGTTGCTGATGCGAGTATGAAAAGCGATAGCAGCATAAATAGCAGTTTTTTCAGCACGTACTTAACCAACCCTTGCACACCTCCACAAAACAATATTTTGTATACAAATCGATTGTAGAATTAGACAAGAATAATGTCCAATCCATTTATCGGAAATTTCAAGAATTATAAGGAAAATCGGTGCACATACAAAAAAATCGGGATATATATGGAATTCCACATATATATCCCGAAGTAATCATATAGACTTCAGAACAACTTATTTCTCTTCCAGATATGCACGAGTGAAGTCAATAGCTCCACTGAAATCAAGTTGTATGCCTTTCAGGTAAGGCTTAGTCAAAGATACGTTAGTGTAGTAATAAATCGGCAATACGCCCATTTCATCTTGAATCAGGATTTTCTCAGCGTCAGCAAAAGCAGCCATACGAGTAGCTGGATCTGCAGATTTTACAGTCTCTTTAACATCTTTGTCATACTGTTCATTGCTGAATTTGGAATCATTGTTTGTGTTTCCAGTAGTCCACATTTCCAAGAAGTTGTACGGATCGTTGTAGTCAGCAGACCAGCCCGCACGAGCGATTTGGAAGTTTTGGTTTTGACGGTTCTCAAGGAATACGCCCCACTCTTGGTTTTCCGTTTTCACGTCAACACCAAGGTTTTTCTTCCACATGTCAGCAACAGCAAGAGCGATTTTCGCATGACCGTCACTAGTATTGTAGATCAAAGTTACTGCTGGCAATGTTGTGTAGCCTTCTTCTTTCATACCTTCAGCAAGCAATTTCTTAGCTTCTTCTACGTTCTCAGTGAAGTAGTCGTCTTTGTGCTCATCACGGAATTCGGCGTTTTCACCGCGGATACCTGGAGGTACAAAGCCGAAAGCTGGAATTTGTCCACCTTGTGTTACTTTGTCAACGATCAATTGACGCTCGATTGACATTGCAAAAGCTTTACGGATTTTAACGTTGTTAAATGGAGCTTCATTAACGTTGAACTGGTAGTAGTAAGTACTTGCAATACCAGTAGCTTTAAACTCGTCCGGCAATTCCGCTTTTACAGAAGGAATTTGGTCGGAAGGAATTTCACCGTTAGGTGCGCCTGTGTAGTCCAATTGTCCAGACTTGTAAGCTTGCAGTTCGGAAGCACTGCTGTTTGTCAGGGACATATTAATTTCAGACAATTTAATGTCAGAAGCTGCATGGTAGCTATCGTTTTTCTTGACAACGATTTTTTGACCTTTAGCGTATTGATCCATTGTGAATGGTCCGTTAACGATCATGTTTTTGTAGTCTGTGAAGAATTTGTCATTCGTGTCAGCAGACTTGTGTACTGGGTAGTACGTGTAGAATGCTGTCAGACCCAAGAAGTAAGGTGTTGGGTTTTCCAACGTTACTTCCAGCGTGTGCTCATCAGTAGCTTTAACACCTACTTGAGAGAAGTCTGTGATTTTAGTACCTTTATATGTTTCGTCTTTGCTCAGGTTGTAACCCTCAGCACCTTTGATGTAATACAGTTGGTAAGCATATGGAGAAGCTGTTTCCGGTTTCAAAGCGCGTTCCCAAGAACGTACAAAGTCTTCGGCAGTGATTGCATCACCGTTGCTCCATTTAGCATCCGGGTTCAGGTTGAAAACATATTTCAAACCATCTTCGGAAATTGTCCAGTCTTTAGCAACACCTGGAGCTTCTTTGCCATCAGGGTCGATACGCACAAGACCTTCATACAAGAATTTCAGTACAGTGTTGGTTTGGCTGTCTTTTGCTTGAGCCGGGTCTAACGTAGGAGGTTCAGCTGACAGGTTAATTTTCAGGACTTGATCTTTAGCAAGACCATTTCCTTCGGTTGCAGAACCAGTATCGGTGTTACCTGTGCCTTCGTTTTTCGATCCGCACGCTGCAAGTACGGTACCGAACGCCAAAATCAGCGTCAAAAGGACTAATAGACTTTTCCTTTTCATCTAACACTTTCCCCCTAAATTGATGTGGTATATGTTTATAGATTATACAACCACCGGTCAAAAAAATCTACATTACTTTTTCAGAAAGTAATGTTTTTTTCAGTTTTCGACAAAATCGACACATTTTTTAGCCCTTTTGCGTTATGTATCCTCACATCTGTTTCATGAAGTATCTAAATAATCCAAATATAGTAAACAAAACATATCCAAAACTCATTATGACAAAAGCCATGCGCCAAACGGCCCGGAACATTCTACCCCCATCGACCTTACCTTTGAGCCGATTTTGCGCCCCTCCGATGAATCCAAGCGCTATTAGTATGAGTATTAATGTTAAATAAAATCCAAAATTCGAATCAAATGTTAAGTTGAATAACGCCGATACAGAGAATATAAGGAATAAGGTTGTAACATCCATTGCCGAGCGCAGCGCCACACGCTTATCTTTTTTCCATCCATACATGATCCAATAGACAAGAAAAAACGGAAAGAACGGCAGTATGCTCAGCACAATAAAAAATCCCATTAACTCACTCCTTCCGGTTGCATACCTTCAATCAGATGAAGCAGTACTTCATGCGTTGGAGCAGACAGGCCACACCGACACGCCATGCTTACAATTTGCCCATTAATGGATTGTACCTCCGTTTCTTGTCCATGCAGAACATCTGACAGCATGGAAGATGTATTCGAGGCTGTGGAACGACAGACGGAAAGTATTTGTTCCCACACATCTACCTCAAGAAGTATTCCGCTTGCTCTGTATACCGCCAATGCCTCATCATACAACTGACGCATAAACACGATTCGCTCTTCCTTTGTAATTAACTCCCCGTTAGGAATACGCCATATCGCGGTAAGTGGGTTAATGACAGCATTGATTAACAACTTCCTATAAATCAGCTTATCGATTTCATTCGACACTGTACAGCCAAATCCTGCCTGCAGCAAAAGTCCCTGTAAACGAACGGGTTCATTAGGATCCATTGGCTTTAAAGATGAGATACGTACATCTGCACTTTTGCCCAACCAGGTCTCTCCTATACCTGCACGGATGACTCCATCTTGCTGTCGTTTCGCTCCTTCTGTGGTTATGACGCTGTATACATTGGAATGTGGCATATTGGTTTGCACATGATCCAGATGCCCAACCCCATTTTGGAAACATGCGATGTTGAGCACTTGCGTCTTCAATGAACCAATTTCACGTATAACATCATGTATTGCTGTCTGTTTCACCATTAATAGTAGCCAATCTCCAGGTGAGTTTTCCCATACTCGGGTAAACTCCGTAATCGGCTTGGCCTGGGTATGATCAGGTGTAATCTGGATGGTTTTCTCCTGTTCAATGACCTTAAATCCTTCGATACTAAGTTTGTTTGCCTGTTCGGCCGTTCTTGTCCAAAATCGAACCTCGTTGCCTGCGTCCTGAAGCTTACCTCCATACAAAAGACCCAGTGACCCTGAACCTACAACGTCAATGATCATCCTGCATCCCTACCTCTGCTCCAATAGTTGCTTTTATCTATAATAGAACAAAAACAGCAAACAAAAAACCCATCATACCCGCCGTTATGTAACGGAGGTGTGACGGGCCCTAATCTAATGCTGATCATCAGACATCGTTTGCTTTTATTCAATTCGTTCCAGATTCCCGTTGGCATCCATTTTGAATCTCGTTTTGAGTTCCTCTTCTTCTTCTGTCAGAAATGCAAGTCTGCGAGCACGATCCATAATCTGAATCAACGCTTTATAATCGTCGTTTACAACACGATAATCAGTCTGTACTTCATTCACTTCCTTAGACAGACGATCATTCTCGCAACGCAGTTCATGAAGTTCATCCTCTTTTTCACGAAGCTCTTTCTCAAGCATTTTGAGCTGGCGACCGTTTTCCTGTACAGTTCCCTTCCATTGCCGCAAGAATCGTATAACTGCATCGATGGATAGAGAGTCTTCCGAAATACCATCCGCCTTGTACAGATTTTCTTCTGTATCCAGGGTGGACAAAGCTGCTACTTGTGGTCCAAGCAAAGCCGGTTGTTTGCGGAGATAACTTCGTTTTTGTCGTTGAGCCTTAGCATTGCTTATAGCAGACTCGTATTTCTTACGTACACAGCTGTTCCAGCGAAAACCGCAAGCGGCAGAAGTTCTGCCTATTTTTTCGCCAACCTCTTCAAAAGCAGCCAGTTGTGTACTTCCTTCCCGAATATGACGCAAAGTAACCTCAGCCAAAATCAAATCGTCCTCTGTACTCCAAGCATCCTGTCTCACTGCAGTCATGCTATAATACCCTCCTAACAACATCCTAAAATAACCGTCCCCATAACCGAGTTCCCGGCATGTGAATTAGGTATAAAAGCTGCTTTATTCATTCTTATGCCTCTCATAGAGTTCATAGAATTGATTTCATACTAAAATGTATTTCCACATTTATGAGTACTCATACGTTACATATGCAAAACAAACCATACTTTAACTCTTTTAGGCCAAAAAAAGAATTCGCTTTCATATCCAATTTTGTTTACACCTTTTTCCTTTCCCGGTATAATGTTGTGTAGACAATCTATGATCGTACATAGGAGAGGAGGACTTACCGTGGCGCGCATGTTTCGGGTACTCGGGTTCTTCACGCTAGCGATTGGCCTGATGGCTTTTGCGGGAGACCTGGTCGAAATGGCTTTGCTTTTTTTCCTGCAGACTGCGTTTTTTGTCATTTTGGGATATTTGAAATTTACGGAACGTACGTACATATTGCTCTTCTGGGGCTATATGATCGTGACATTCACAGGGTTCAGCTATTGGACCGTATTCCAAATGGATTTGCCGCTCTAATCCGCCAGCAGCATCAAAGCGATCCGGCTAATGTCGGATTGCTTTTTTGTCGTTTTCAGATTAAATGACTATTCTTTGTGTTATGTAACCACTACGGATATTTCACGTATCTATTTCATATATTGTCTGGAAGAGATAAGCCTGGTCGCATCATATGTGGGTATGGAAAGGAGAATGATGGGTGAAACGTCGATACGGCATTCCCGGCTTCATCGTATGTATTATATTTTTGATTCAGCTACCTTGGACTTATGCCTATGGAGAGCCTTCATCTGAGGAAACACGCGAAATACTGCAACAAAGCCTATCCATCGTCGAAATCGATCATGAAATCGAACGTATTACAGCAAGACAAAAACAGTTGGACGAACAGCGTCAGACGTTATCCATTCAGCTTCAGGAACAGGAAGACCAGATACATACTCAGCAAGACCGAGCGGGCGCAGTTGTAAGATCCTACTATACCGGGGAGCGTGATAGTCTCTTGATGACGGTACTCGGAGCAAGATCCATTAAGGATCTGTTCATTCTATACGATTACTATCAGATTATTATTGGCAGGGATCAGGCTGTTCTGGACAAGTATCAAGATCGATATCGCACGATGCAGCAAACGTCTGCCCAGATTAATCAGACCTCTGCAGAGCTGTCTGAACTCAAAAATAATCTTCAACATCAACGTGAACGGGTACTTGCATTGCAGAAAGAAGTGGACGGAAAAGTAGCTGCCAGCGGGGATGCTGCAGCCATGCAGAAATTGATGGATGAGTTGACCATCTATTGGGAGAACATTGGCATATACGAGGTCAAGCGATATTTTAAAGCTTTGGCATCAGCTATGCAGAACCTGCCACAGTTTATCCAAGAACAAAACGGAGGAATCTCCACTACCGGAACATCGTACACCATTCGAATTGGACAAGATGAGCTGAATACGTTTCTTCGATCACAGAATCCGATCTTTGAAGACTTCGCCTTTCAGTTCGACAAAGATCGAATCACTGCTTCCGGGCAGCGTGATCAGTTGCAATTAAGCATTGAAGGTCATTATACGGTCGAAAATGAACCGCAGAATTCAATTCGATTTCATGTCGATAAACTTGTGTTTAATCAGTTAGAACTACCCGATACCACACGTCGTATGCTGGAACGAGAATTCGATCTCGGATTTTACCCACAGAAAATTCTTTCCTTTGTCAAGGCCACAGAGGTATCCACAAGCGAAGGCATACTTGAAGTAAAGCTCGCCATTTCATTTTGACGAGCTTTGCAAGGCAATAATACTTTTGACATATTGATTAGCCGTAATCTCTCCCGCAAGAAGTTGTTGTATCTTTTTTTGAAAGGCAGAAGTTAGTATAGGACTTTCCGTCATTACGGCCTGTGAAGATTCAGCTGGAAACCAGGATTTTACATCAGTCGTATCATACTTCGTTATTAGTTTCTGTGACTCAAGATCTAGTTCCTGTTGCTTTGCTGGTAAATAGTTAGCCTGTTGGTGCCACTCCGATTGCACGGTAGAGGAAGTCATTCCTTCAATCCAGCGGCTGGCCTCTTCCGCCTCAAGTGAGCCAGCTGCGATAACAAGACTTCTTGATCTTAGCGGTTCCAACGCACTGAGAGCTATCTTCTCCGATGAGCTCTGATCGCCTGCCACGGCTTTATCTCCACTCAACAAACGAGAAAGCAACGTTACTACCATAGGAGTTCCCGTCTGCTCATCAGAAGAAAAGATCATCGGATTTATGGATTCGGCTGTAATGTGCGACTGAATCTGATCCAACAGCTGTATGATTTGTTGGTATGCCTCCGTCTGCGAAGAAGTTTGCGCTTTCTTAATTTTGTCGGGGGCCATGCCTGGCTCAAACTGATTCAGCCACGCACTTACCGCATGAAGGTCATTTGAATTTATACTTATCAAATCCGTTCCATCTTGTGTTGCTTGTTGTACAAGTTTGATCCATTGCTCCTTATTTTCGGGTAAACCTGCCAAACCGGCTTCGTCTAGGAATGGAGAGCGGGCTGCGAGTACATAAGCGTCAAAATCAAACGGCATCCCCCATTGGTAACCATTCCACTCTGTCATTTCACGTAAGCCAACCACAGTTTCTCCCAAAGACTTGGACAGTGTTGTACCGTTTAACGGATACAGATGTCCTTTTTTGGCATGATATTGAACTTCCGCGCTATCCAGAAGAATAATATCCCCGCTCTCTCCTACCGAAAACTTATTATCAAGCACTCGCTTATATGTAACTGGCTCTAAATTCCGAAGACTGATTTCCACATGTTGAGAAGTTGCTACTTCATTAGCCATCTTTTTAAACGATTTAAAGTCGGTCTCAGACATCGAGACTACAATCTCTAATGGGGCATGTTGGTCTTCACTACGAGATGACGTGTTGGGAAATGCATCTTTTTCCGAATCTCGTTCCTGATTAAGCTGTGAACCTCTAAAATCAAAGCTGGGAGACAGAATCGTTAACGAAAGCAGTAGCACTGCGAACAAAACAACCTGGTGTCCACGCTTCATTAACTTCCCCTCCTTGCTCACCTAATTTTTTCCTGCAACACTCATTGTAACAAATAAGTAGTGCTCTTGTCCTATCCTGCCAAAAAACAGTTTTCCGATATTTTGCATACCTCGAGCATATCGAGTTCTGTGCAATAACTGATTTTTATTTTTTCAGCAAAAAACCGGCCCTAAGAGCCGGTTCAATAGAAACATTTTCCGGGAAATAAACTTCCCGTTACCTTACAATAAATCCGCTGCAAGCTGAGCCAACTTGGAACGTTCTCCTTTTTCCAGCATAATGTGTCCACTGATCCCCTCTTGCTTGAACCGCTCCACAATATACGTCAGACCATTACTTGCTGAGTCCAGATAAGGATGGTCTATTTGCTCAGGGTCACCCATCAAAATGATTTTACTGCCTTCGCCCACCCTTGATACAATAGTCTTCACTTCATGTCGAGACAGGTTCTGCGCTTCATCAATAATGATGAACTGTCCTGGTATAGACCGTCCACGAATATAAGTGAGTGCCTCAACCTGAATACTGCCAAGACCCATCAGAATTTTATCAATGTCGCCTGCTTTTTTGGTATCAAACAAAAATTCCAAGTTATCATAAATCGGCTGCATCCATGGTCTTAGTTTTTCTTCTTTCTCACCAGGGAGATAACCGATATCTTTCCCCATCGGAACAACCGGACGAGCGATCAATAATTTTTTGTACTTATGATCATCCTCCACTTTAAGTAAACCCGCAGCAAGCGCCAACAAAGTTTTACCTGTACCCGCCTTTCCTGTAATCGTGACAAGTGGAATATCATCATTCAGGAGCAGTTCTAGGGCCATACGCTGTTGCGCGTTACGTGCACTGATGCCCCATACATTATCATTACTAAGGAAAAGTGGTTCCAACTTCGTTCCTTCTGTATTTACTTTGAGTAAAGCCGATTTATTGGTTCCCATCTCATCCTTGAGAATTACAAATTCATTCGGGTAAAGCGAATAAGACAACTGTAACGGTTTGATCGGTAGGAAGCGATATGTGTAAAACTCATCAATGACCGAAGGATGAACCTTCAGGGCAGTATAGCCTGGATATAATTCACTAAGGCCTGCCGTTCGATCTGATAAGTAATCCTGTGTGAAAAGACCGAGTACATCCGCTTTGATACGAACAAGCACATCCTTGCTGACCAGAACCACTTGTCGCTCAACGACCTCTTTCTCATTTTCCTCAATCTGATAATTCAGTGCGACGGCCAAAATCCGATTATCGTTGGATACCTCTCCAAACATTTCCTGTACTTTTACAAAACTACGATGATTCAGTTCCACTTTCAGATAGCCTCCATTAGCTAAAGGGACGCCACTGTGCAGATGTCCCAATTCACGCAACCCATCAAGAAGTCTTGATACATTACGGGCATTACGCCCAATTTCATCGGCATTTCTTTTTTTGGAGTCGATCTCCTCCAGTACAACCGCGGGAATGATTACCTCATGTTCATCAAAGGCAAATATGGCATTGGGGTCATGCAGAAGCACGTTCGTATCCAATACAAAAATCTTTTTCATTCAATCCCCTCCAAAGCGGCGTCGTTAAAGGCATGGATAAGTTTGATCTTTCAGCAGCGGCATGGACAATCATGCTCCCATACATAAATGTATTCGACTAGGACAAAATAATTGTCAACCATTCTGAAAAACTCCAGGAAAGGATGAACATTTATGAAATATTGGGTTTGCACGCTGCTTCTGATCTTTATACTTACAGGCTGCAACAGTTCTACACGTAATGCCTCGCAGCAACAAGGTCAGCATGCCAAAGGTTACGGAGGAAATGTTACAACTCAGCAAGACCAAAGGAAAGGATCTCACATGCTCAATACTCAGGAAGATCGGTTGCACCCTTCAGCTGTGGACCATCTGACCGAAAATACAGGTGAGGTTCATGAGAAAAACGTTATGGACAACACCAAAGCCGATCGGATGCCAAATGAAAAAAGGGTGACCCACCTCAAAACACTTGCCAAGCAAGTGGAAGGTGTCAAAGATGCCAACTGTGTCATTCTTGGCAATACAGCCGTAGTTGGCATTGATGTCGACGGTGAACTGGAGCGTGCACGAGTAGGTACAATTAAATACTCTGTAGCCGAAGCCCTCCGCAAAGATCCGGAAGGTGTGGATTCCATTGTTACCGCAGATGCTGATGTCACTGAACGCATTAAAGAAATTGGTGAGCATATTCGTCAAGGTCATCCAATATCCGGTTTCGCTTCAGAACTTGCTGACATGGTGGGCCGGATCATTCCCCAACTACCCAAAGATGTCAAAGTCCGTCAAAATCCGGATGAACATGTTGAACGTGAACAACAAATGCAGCAGCTGCATTCTTCAGACAAAAGACAACAAAAAGCCCAGTGATCTCTCACTAGGCTTTTTTCATTGCAGTAAAAACCTGCTCATCTAATTTCTCAGCAGCACGCTGATCATATATTTTGACAAATTGAGGCACAGAAGATAGCTGGGCTCCATAAAAAAGGGCGTTTCTTACCGCTTCAATGGAAATGTCGAAACAGCACATATTAAACGGAACATCCTGTAACGGATTTTGTCGTACGGAAGCACGTCCGTTTACCGCATACACCATCTCTTCTCCAAAAATGGTGACGGTAATAGCCGGGTTCTCGATCATATTGTTCACGAGACGTGAACGATGATCAATCGCCACACGAAGGGTAGAAGCATTCTCCGCATAAATCCAGGAGATTGCTGTTGATGTCGGACCTCCAGATTCAATGTCCACGGTGCTCAAAAGCACAAAGGTTTCGTTCTTGAATTGCTGTAAAAGAGATTCAGTCAATTGTGTGACGGCTTCGGACATCCAACCAGCCCCCTAATCTTCTTTATGCAATTCTTGATTCGTTGTTGATGATATTATAGCATACCATCAAACTTGCTTCCAATCCCAAAAGAATCAATGTTACTCAGCTGTTGGAGATGCTGTTACTTTGCCTGAAAGTGTATCCTGCAACGCCTGTTTGGCATTAGCCAATTCAGTTTCGTTGATATATACATATGGACTTCTCCACTCTCCGGTTACAGGTGTGTAGTGCACATCCGATTTGGAAATATTCCAATAGGTTGAAATGAAGTTCTTCATTTGCTCTGATTCCACATCTGTTGTCATGTTATCGTCAACAGCGCCTATCACTTTACCAATCTTCGTTACGCCTCCCAGTGATTTCAACTGATCCAACATGGAATTCAACACTTGATTCTGACGTTTATTTCGGTCAAAGTCGTTGGATTCATCTGTCTTCGGCTTACAGTTCGATTTACGGTAACGAACAAAATCAAGTGCTTCTTTACCATCCAAATGCTGTGCACCAGCTACCAGGTTAATATCCGTGCCATCGGCCGTATCTTTGTAACACATGTTTTTATCCACTGTCACATCCACGCCACCTACAGCATTAACCGCATCACGGAACGCTTGAAAATTCAATACTGTTGTATAATTGATATCCACATTCAGATATTTTCCCATCATTTCTTTCATTTGGTCCTCTGCATTTTTGCCAGAGGTTTTTTCTTGGGCTTTAAATTTAGGATAATAGGAATTCAATTTATTCGCCTTATATCCATCCAACTGAATACGGGTATCCCGAGGTAAAGATACAATGGTTGCCGTCTTGGTCTCCGGATTCAGAGAAGCTACCATAACCACATCCGAGAGATACGTACCTGTTTCGGGACGGTTATCCGTACCTAGCAGCAACATCGTAATGGGTTTGGTTTTGGCTGACATTCCAGCCGGTACTGGCTTATCAATACCCGTATCAGCTACCTGATTGTATACCCAATAGAGATATCCGCCGCCAACCACAATTGCAATAACCAATAAACTTAAAATCAGTCTGCCAAAGGTTCGCATCTTTTTCTTCTTCTTTGGTTGCTTGCCTTTGCCGTTCTTCGATCCAGAAGCGCCGGATTGAGTCGGTGCCTGTCTCCGTGGAGGCAGTCCGTTCGAATTCGAGTTCATATCTTCAACACCTTTATCACATCTGTTTTGGCCTATATATAAGACAACCGCTTTCCCTAAGGAAAACGGATGGTCTATACTATACAGAATTTATGAGTTTCGAGCGGCAGCTTCCGCTTTTTTCTTTTGACGACCTTCAATAAAATAGCGCACTCTCACTAACAACATCAAACCAACCGCGACCAACAAACATTGAATGATGGGCAGCTTGTCGATCTGAAAAATAAGAAGCATGAATGTGCCCATCGCCATCAAAATATAGAGAACGATTTCCTTACCAAGTGGCAATTTCTGACGTACCCGAAACACCTTGTTATATACGTAAGTAATCAATACAAAGATGACGATGTAGGCTACGATCGGGTGTGATGCGAACCATGCTTGCATGCACAGCCAGCTCCTTTCGTGTTCATGCTAGGATATAAGTTAATTGGTTGATGGAGCACTACCAACAACATTAATTACAAAGCTCTGCATGTGACCGTTTCGGATTCGGATCGTTCTTTTGGTCGCTGTTATCCCCAGATTTTTTTGATCCATTTACTCAATGGTAAAATCCGGGGATAAAGGCGAACGTTTCTTCAGAATCGATTCCGATCCCTTCACTACTTCCACTGTGCATAACATCGTTAACTCTGTGTTCCATCAAATGCTAACTTATATAGTTTATTTTATTGTTATTAGGCTTTTGAAGCCATTTTACGTTGTTTCTCTGCACGCTCACGCTCGGATTTATTCAGGATCTTCTTACGAAGACGAATAGATTTCGGTGTAATCTCACAATATTCATCTTCATTCAGATATTCAAGCGCCTGTTCCAACGAGAAGATAATCGGAGTTTTAATTTTAACCGTATCATCTTTACCAGAAGAACGAACGTTAGTCAGTTGTTTTTCTTTGCAGATGTTAACAACGATATCATTGTCACGTGTATGTTCACCAACAATCATACCTTCGTAGATTTCAGTACCCGGCTCCAAGAAGAGCGTACCGCGATCCTCAACGCCCATCATGCCATAGAACGTAGATGTACCAGTTTCAGTTGAGATCAGCACGCCTTGGTGACGTCCACCTACTTGACCGGATACTACTGGAGCGTAGCTGTCAAATGCATGGTTCATTACACCGTAACCACGAGTCAATGTCAGGAAGTTGGTGCTATATCCGATCAAACCACGTGCTGGAATCAGGAACTCCAGACGAACTTGACCACTACCTGTGTTGACCATGTTAACCATCTCTGCTTTACGTGCGCCCAGGCTCTCCATTACGGAACCCATGCTTTCTTCAGGGATATCAATCAACAAGCGCTCTAGAGGTTCCATTTTCTTACCGTCAACTTCTTTAACGATAACTTCTGGTTTGGATACTTGAAGCTCATATCCTTCACGACGCATATTTTCAATCAGGATACCTAAGTGAAGCTCACCACGTCCAGAAACGACAAATGCATCCGGGCTATCCGTTTCGTCAACTCGAAGGGAAACGTCTGTTTCCAATTCTTTTAACAAACGCTCACGAAGTTTACGGGAAGTTACCCATTTACCTTCACGACCTGCGAATGGACTGTTGTTCACGAGGAACGTCATTTGCAGTGTAGGCTCATCAATTTTCAAAACTGGAAGTGCTTCAGGATTGTTTGGATCAGCGATGGTTTCACCAATGTTGATGTCCTTGATTCCTGCAATCGCAACGATGTCACCTGCTCCTGCTTCTTCCGTCTCAATACGTTTGAGACCCTGGAAACCGAACAGTTTCTCGATACGTGCAGTTTTGCTCTTACCATCACGCATAATAACCGTTACCGATTGTCCTTGACGGATCACACCGCGGTTAACACGACCAATGGCAATACGGCCAAGGTATTCATTGTAGTCCATCAAAGTAACGAGGAATTGAAGTGGTTCTTCAACATTTTCGGTAGGGTGTGGGATGTGACTAACGATGGTATTGTAGATCGCCATCATGTTGTCATCCTGTTTAGCAGGATCACTTTCCATGCTGGATGTTCCGTTCAATGCGGAAGCATATACAACAGGGAATTCAAGTTGTTGATCGTTGGCACCCAGTTCAATGAACAGGTCCAATACTTCATCAATTACCTCAGCCGGACGAGCCGCTGGACGGTCAATTTTGTTTACAACAACGATAGGTGTAAGGTTGTGCTCCAGTGCTTTACGCAATACAAATTTCGTTTGCGGCATACATCCTTCGTAAGCATCAACAACGAGCAATACGCCGTCAACCATTTTCATGATACGTTCCACTTCACCACCGAAGTCGGCGTGTCCTGGTGTATCCACAATATTGATCAGGTAATCTTTATAGGTAATAGCTGTGTTTTTGGCCAGAATCGTAATACCGCGTTCACGCTCCAAATCGTTGGAGTCCATTGCGCGCTCCTGTACCGTTTCGTGATCACGGAAAGTACCGGATTGCTGGAGCAACTTGTCGACGAGCGTTGTTTTCCCGTGGTCGACGTGGGCAATAATCGCAATATTGCGAATGTGTTCTCTTGAATGCATGGTTTGTATCCATATCCTTTCCAATTTCAATTCTTATCTACTAAACTTCCCGCAAATTCGCAGGTTACTCACCCAAAATAAGCGTCGGTGATATCCCGACGCATGCCTATATCCCTTATATTATAGTTGATCATAGGTAAAAATCAAGATATTTCGCTTGAAAGACCGCTGGGAATGTTACCAGCCTCTCCCTTGGCGTCCTCGACCAAACAGCAACCACATCCCGCCTACAATTAAAATTACTGCCAGAACGTAGATAATACCGGTGTGAAGCAGTGTAAATCCAAATAAAATAATTGAAAGGATACCCACGCCCAATGCAACCGGAAGTACCATTGCAGGTCTTCGATGATCAGCCAGTGCATATTCAAGCAAACCAACGGCAATTCCAAGCAAAAAAGCAGGCCACAGGTTGCTCATTAATCCGCTGCCCCATGTATTGGTGATTCCGAACAACAGACCATAGACGGTTAATGTTCCTGCTGGAACGAGTGACCATGATGGCGTGAGCCTTGCATAATATAATGCATGAAGAGCAATACCAGGCAACAAGATGAGCAAAGGCCAGAAGTGCCGTCCAATAAAGCCAAACACACCAAGTTTCCCGAGTAAAATTATTAAACCTGCAATAAAAATAAATATTCCGATTGCTTTTTCATTTCTCATCCTCATCTACAATCACCTCTTATAACATTTGGCTATGTACCCCGTAAGCTAAACTATAAACTTTCCATGATGACTGAATGTTCCCAGCCTTCTTCTAGTGTAGCCGATGTGTATACAAAAAACTACACTTTATGTCGTACTTCGCCTCTCTCCATTATCCTGTATTACCCTAAAATGATCGGTCTATGACTTATTCAAGTTCACCCATTTCTTCTGAACAAATAAATACAGCAAAAAACTGCCCTTTACGGGCAGTTCGCCAGAAAATTCACATTTCCATTTGCTCAAATCAACTTACACGTTTCGACGAACGAACTTGTGTGCTCCTCCAATGGCGATTACAAGACAAGCCATAGCTACAGGAAGCAGTGTATGCGCCTCAGCTGCCAATCCACCGAGCCACTGTCCCAGCTTCGGATCATTCATCACCATCTCACCTGCTGTGAAGGCCAGAATACCTGAACCGGCAAATACCAGAATCGGAAACCGCTTCAACAAACCGACAATTAATCCGCTGCCCCACACCACAATCGGAATACTTATGGCAATCCCGATGACTGTGAGCGCCAAGTCCCCATCCGCGAGAGCAGCAATCGCGAGAACATTATCCAGACTCATGACAAAGTCAGCAATCAAAATGGTTTGGATCGCTTTCCAGGTCGTGGACGCCTTACGAATATGTACTTCATCTTCATTCTGAAGCAGCAGCTTGACAGCAATCCAGAGCAACAGCAAACCGCCGGCAGCCTGAATAAAAGGAATACCCAACAGCAGTACGGCTGCAAAGGTTAACAAACAGCGCAAAACTACAGCGCCGAAAGCCCCCCACCATACCGCCTGCTTGCGCTGTCTCACCGGCAAATCCTTGCTTGCAAGCGCAATAACAACCGCATTATCTCCACTCAGAACCAGATTGATCATTAATATTTCGGTCAACAGCCATAGCGTATCCATGCTTCTCCCCCCCACTCTAACTTGTATGTCAAAGTTGTCCATGCTATTCTTAAACGTTGAACAAGCTTTCTCAGGTTTGGATATATAGAAGGAGTGACATCGTATGGAGCTGTTTAGCCCCGCTTTTTGGCTAGCGTTGTTGAACGTTGTATTTATTGATCTAATTCTGGCTGGCGATAATGCCATCGTGATTGGTCTCGCAGCTCGAAATTTGCACCCTTCTGTGCAGAAAAGGGCGATTCTTTACGGAACAGGCGGCGCACTTTTAATTCGTATTGTAGCCACTGTGATTGTGCTCTGGCTGCTTAAAGTGCCTTGGCTGCTTCTTGTTGGGGGATTACTCCTGATCTGGATTGCGTACAAGCTATTGGCAGATCAAGGGGAAGAGCATTCGGATATCAAGGCTGGCAGTTCTCTCTGGGTAGCCGTGCGAACCATTGTCATTGCTGACGCTGCCATGGGACTGGATAACGTCATCGCCGTTGCTGGTGCAGCACAACAGCATTTGGTACTGGTTATACTCGGACTGCTGATCAGTGTACCTATTATCGTGTGGGGCAGTACGTTGTTTATCAAATTAATTAACCGTTTCCCTTGGATTATTTATCTTGGAGCCATCGTGCTGGGATATACGGCTTCCAATATGATCACAGAGGAACACCGCCTTGTTCCTTTCTTCACTGAGCATCCTGCACTTAGAATCTTATTTATCGTCCTCGTCACTGCTGGTGTCGTGTTTGCAGGATATCGTAAACGTGCAAGCAGCAATAAACCAGGTGGAGAGCGGCAGCATTCGTATTCCTAAGCTTTAAATAAGTGAAATTCCCATCAGCCACAACCATAAAAAGGACTGACCGATAATACATCGGTCAGTCCTTTTTCTTCATGCAGATAACATAGTGCTTATTATGTCATTCAATCCAGAATGAGGTTCCTCAAAACCACTCTTCTTTCATGTCATTAACTTCATCCTGTTGATTGGTTATCATAAAGTTTTCACCTGCATGCAGCGTAATTGTTTCTGTCTTCTCCACCGCCTGCTCCACCCATTCCGGTAGCTGACTCATAGTCGCTTCGATTTTGTCCACAATGCGAAGATTCGGGTTCGTTGTTGGGGATTTCGGTACAAAAAGAGTACAACAATCCTCATATGGCAAAATCGATATATCATACGTTCCGATCTGTTTGGACAGAGTAATAATCTCCTGCTTGTCCATCATGACAAGTGGTCGCAGCAACGGCAGATCCGTCGCACGTCCAATGACATTCATACTTGGCAGGGTCTGGCTTGCTACCTGACCCAGACTATCTCCGGTAATCAGTGCAAGCGCACGTTCACGTTCAGCTAGCTTGGTTGCAATACGTAACATGGAGCGGCGCATCAGTGTGATGATCAAGTTATCCTGTCCCAGTTGGGTAAAGGCTGTTTGAATTTCCGTAAAAGGAACCAGATGCAGCTTAATTGTGCCTGCATGATCAGCAAGTGCACGCGCCAAATCAATGACCTTTTCTTTGGCACGCTGGCTCGTGAACGGATAACTGTAAAAATGTACACATTCCACTTCCAGGCCTCTACGCATCGAAGACCATGCAGCTACAGGGCTGTCTATGCCACCCGATAGTAATAGCATCGCTTTTCCATTTGTACCCAAGGGAAATCCACCTACGGCCGGAATGACTTCACTGAAGATATACGTGCCCTGATCCCTGATTTCCACACGTAGTTCAATGTCAGGTTGACGCACGTCTACACTTAACTGCTGGAATTTCCGAAGAATCGGAGAACCCACTAGATGGTTCATTTCATGCGAAGAGTTGGGGAACTCTTTCCATACACGCCGCGCATTAACTTTGAATGTGGTACCGTCTTTGAATTCAGACTCTCTCTCATCCATAAAAGCAACGGCAGTCTCCACGATTTGATCAGTTTCAGATGGAGTCACTTTAACGGGACTGATCGACGTAACGCCGAATACTCGTTTCAGCACAGCAATCAGTTCTGTATGAGATTCACCACCCAGATCAACATACAACCGTCCAAACTCCTTCCGCAGACTTGCACCTGGGTAAGGTTTGAGCAGAGAACGTACCTGGGTGATGATTGTTTTTTCGAACCGGGCACGGTTTTTTCCTTTTAACATAAACTCTCCGAAGCGGAGAAGCAGCATATCATATTTCATCTAAAATCACATCCGCCTTTCCAACGGGCGCAGCTGCGCCACCATCTGATGTAAAGCCTGCTCCAGCAGTGCCACATCTTCTTCTGTATGTTCATCTCCAAGACTAATACGCAATCCACCAGCAGCACAAGCATTATCCCTGCCCATAGCAAGCAATACCCTGCTGGGTTCAGCCGATCGCGAAGAGCAAGCAGATTGTGTAGAAACAGTTACTCCAAGTTGTTCAAGGGTATGCAGCGCCACTTCTGCCTTCATTCCAGGATAGGAAAAATGAACAATGTGCGGAGCACCCTCTTTACGACTATTTAACACAAGTCCGGGAATCGTATCTATGACCTCCATAATACGATTTCGCAAAATCGTTGTACGTTGTGCAAAGTCAGCCTGACGTTCCGCAGCGAGACGCATCGCCTTCGCCATACCCACAAGCAAAGGTACGTTTTCAGTTCCCGCTCTCAGTCCCTGTTCTTGAGAACCCCCTGACAATAAAGGGGTAAGCTCCACTCCACTTCGTACGTAGAGAAGTCCAGCTCCTTTGGGACCACGAATCTTGTGAGCAGACAAGCTGTACAAATCTGCGCCCCATGCCGCAGGTTTAGCCTCTATCTTGCCAAAACCCTGCACGCCATCTACATGAAAAAGCACCCTTGGTGCTTCCTTCTTCAGTCGTGCACCAATTTCAGCAATTGGATGTATCGCTCCTGTTTCATTGTTCACATGCATCAGACTCACAAGCACCGTATCCGATCGTATAGCATCCATTACCTGCTGGGCGCTAACCAGACCATTGGAATCCACGGGAAGCCAAGTGACCTCCCAGCCCCACTGCTGTAGCTGCACAAAACTCTCGTATACTGAAGCATGTTCCGTTGCAGTTGTAATGATGTGTTTGCCCCGAGACTGGTAATGTAATGCCGCCCCTTTAATAGCAAGATTGTTGCTCTCAGTTGCGCCTGAGGTAAATACGATTTCTTCTGGTTTCACATCAATGGCGGCGGCACAACCAGATCGCGCTCGGCGCAACAGTTGATGGGCTCGCTCACCATATCCATGTATTGAAGACGGATTCCCATATTGGGCCTCCATAATCTCGGCCATTGTACGAACGACATCCGGATGAGGAGGCGTTGTTGCCGCATAATCAAAATATTTCAAATGAGGTTCCCCTCCTTGTCTGTTCGTTGTGGAATCTACAGTGAGCATTGTAACACGATCCCCGCTCAACACAAAAAGACCAAACAGGAACTAAGCACATTTAAGGCTGCTGTTCCCGCGTTTGATCTCTTCCTGGACGTACTGTTGTGTTGCCATTTCTGTCGTTTATACCATTTATACCGTATATTTCGACTGTGCTTTCTCCACTTTGGAAATATAAGCCTGTGTTTCCGAAGGGAGGCGGTTAAGTACACTCATCAGTTCAGCGTCACTCGATACACCCAGACTCGAAACCCGTCCCGGGCCGGCATTATAAGCAGCAAGTGCCATCTTCACCTCGCCACCAAAACGCTGAAGCTGGAGAGATAGGTATTTGGTTCCACCATCTATATTTTGAGCGGGATCGTAAGCGTTACTTACTCCCAACCCTGCTGCCGTACCATCCATCAACTGCATTAGTCCTTTGGCACCTGCGGAAGACACAACATTCGGATTGAAACCGGATTCAGTGTCAATGACCGCCTTGATCAATGATTCAGGCACCCCATATTTGGCGCTCGCCGAAGCAATCAAAGATTCAAAATCAGTAGGAACAGATGCACTCGAATCCCCTGTTCCAGTATTTAACAGGGAAGATAAAGAAACCACATTACTGTTCGAGGAAGAAACAGAACTTGTGTCTGGGTTATACATACTGCCCAGTTGCAGCCACAACAGACCGTCACTGGATCGTTTGGAGATCGCAGCAGAATTCACGTCTTCGCCAACGGTACCAGTATTGTTCAAAGTATTTGAATTCGTCCCGAGCAGCCCGTCCATCATACTGGCAAAATCCACTGTTGAAGCGGAGTTTCCGTCTGATGCATTTGTTTCGTTGAGACTATTGGACAATTGCAGTTCCAGCAACTGCCGCGACGCGCGCGGATCAATCTGCATGAGTTATATTCACTCCCGTATAATGTAAACGTAGATTATGACTTTATTCTACATTATTTTACAGAGAGGTTCCATTGTTTTCAAAAAAATAGACCGATCATACAACTTTATTTCGCACATGCGAAAAAACCTTCTGCAATCCCCATTTAATTAAGGTGGGAGCAGAAGGCTGCAAATAATAAGCTCATATCCTGTTTGGTTAAGCACTTGTGTATTGATTGTTACATCATGTTTGTGCTTTATTAACGGGCGAATGGAATCATGAAGAAATAGCTGAGTGTTGCCACTGCGCCAAGTCCGATGGACCACGCACCCGCCGTTTTCCGGCCATTGACGTAAGCGTAGTAACCAAGTACCGCTGCAGCTGGACCAAGGACAATGGACCACATAAATAAGGATGCGATACCAAAGGCCAGACCCATATATCCGGAGATTCGGCCAGTAGATTTCATAACACCGTCTTCATCTTCACGCTTCACAGGGGTATGATCTGTTCTTTCCGTAGGTTCTGTTCGAATAGAACCTGTTGGGGGCGCTACCTCTGCGCCATACTCTTCTCTGTGGCTACGTCTTGGATAGTCTACACGCTGACGCTGCTTTTCATCTAACGGAGTCGTTTTTGGACGTTGGAACGATTGATCATCTCTACGGTCATTATTCATTGCAAAGCACCTCCATATAAATGGGAATGACTGCTCATTTCGGTTTGAATGTGTGACAGCAAGTCGCAGATGAAGTACGGGCATGATCGTGATGATCGGAATCAAAAGTCTCTCCTGCAAATTCCTCATGTAAGCGACGGGTGGCATGTTGGTCGATGTCAATCATGATGGCATCAGCCTGGCAGAAATTGTTTTCTCCCCAGAAGTGGCAGTTAGCAACACTGCATTTGACGATCGGCTTCTCTTGGCTCATTTTTATCACCTCGACATCTATTGTCTCCGCACCGCAAATCGGCTATTCTCCAACGAAATGCCAGATGATGACATGATCCATGCCAGTTGAAGATAACGCAAAAAAACCGCCACAAGGGCGGTTTTGTCCAATTCGTATATAAGTTGAAAATGTAATTACGCGTGATTGCGTTGGTTTTGCATGCGACGCTGCGTTAGGTAGTCACTTTCATAAAAAGCCAAATCATCGCGCAGTTCTTCGTACGTTTTGGATATCTCAAGAATGACATCACGTACTGCTCGAATTGGCTTATCACGGAAACGGATTGCATCCTGACCAGTGTAAGCGTATCTTCCATCTTCGGAGTAACATTCATTTTTAGGATAGAAAAAGCTGTTTATGCTTTGATGATATGTGTTATAGAGAGCCTTTTCGGCAAAATCGACATCAAAATTGGCACGACGCAGCACAACGCCAAGTTTTTCGTAAGAAACTTCAGAAAAAACGAGCAAATGACGGAGATCCGAAAGAAATCCTTTGTAGAAGGCTGATGATTCCTCCGTCTGATTCTGATCCAGTTCAGGCAAGGCATTTTCATTCAAAAATTTTTCGATCCGATCGATAGCCGGTTTTAACTTTTCCCTAGTTGACTCACATGTTTTCTGTACATTGGCTGCTGACATAAAGGTAGCTCCCCCTTAAATAAGTCCTTACATATAGATCGGCCAACGGGAGGTTCTCCCCTGACCTTGAATTCTCAGGTACTATCCTACCATAAAAAGTTGACGAGCGGTATCCCTTAATCAGGCTTTCCCTTTCTGTTCCTGAACATGCCCATTACACACAGCTCACCTGATGTTCACCTGCATAAAAATAACCGCTTTTCCTAACGATAGATATATCCAGTGACAACGATGAAATCAGAGCACTGTAAGATGATTGTCAAAATAAACGAGGAGGTTCCATCCTTATGTCCAGACCGAAATGGGTTAACTGGGCCATTGCCGCGGGTGCGGGCGCACTTGCCTTGACGCTTTTGCTTCCAACATCCAATCGCCCTGTTCCTGCTCCAAGTGCCATGCCCGATTCTCCACACGAGGAACATGCGAGCAAACAACGTCTTAAAGTCCAGGATGTAAAGTCAACCGATCTGCTCACCCGTGCAGATGCCAAACAGCACCTCAGCATCATGCTTGAGAAGACCTCCAAAATGAATGATGTGCAAATAAGTCAATACGTTAAAGAGCTACAACAAACACATGATCATATACGGTCTATTGATGTAATGAATACCAAGGGATCACGCAGTCGGCACTTTGACAAAACAGCAGCAAAAGGAAGTAAAATGGAACAGCAAAAGCTGGAACATTCTCTCGCCCTAGCCAAGAAAGCAGTGAGCAAACGTCAAAGCTTCGAGTCTTCTTCCTTTCCTCTGGGCAAGGAAAAGTTTTTTGTTATGGCGCAGCCCTCCAAGGATGGAGAACGTGCCGTCATCGCTCTCTTTAGCCAAAATGTACTGAATGCCGTGGAACAGCATCAGCGCAAAAATTTGCGCATGATTCCTTATCCGCGTGAAGGTAAATTCAAAATCGAGTCTGTGCACCCCGACACCCTTAAAGAAATCACTGTAAAAACAGGACATGATAATGCCAATGCCAGCCATTTTTACGAAAATGAAATCGTCATTCGGTTCCGTCAGGATCCAGGTGAACGGGATATGCGCATGATTAAATCTGACCTGCGGACGCAATCGGCTCGCAAGCTGGGATACACGTATGTTTTTCGGTCGGAACATATGAATTATGAACAATTACATGCTTATTTCGAACGTAAATGGAATCCGCTATATATGGAACCCCACTACATGTATTTAACCAATGAGACCGTTCCTGAACAAAAAGATGTAACCGTGCCCAATGATATTTTGTTTTCCGATTACCAATGGAACTTGCCCGCCATTGAGACTAACCGCGGCTGGAATATTACGAAGGGCAACAAAGATGTTATCGTTGCGGTGGTAGACACCGGCGTTGATCTGACTCATCCCGATCTGAAGGGTAAGCTGCTGAAAGGTTATAACGTTGTCGATCCGGCGAGCCAACCGCTTGATGACGTAGGCCATGGTACACATGTAGCAGGCATCATCGGCGCTGTTGTGAATAACAACGAAGGTGTAGCAGGCATGAGTTGGTATAACAAGGTACTGCCTGTTAAAGTGCTGGACAATTCGGGTTCAGGCACAACCTATGCTGTGGCCGAAGGTATCATTTGGGCTGCTGACCATGGAGCCAAGGTCATTAACATGAGTCTGGGTAACTACGCCGATGCCCAATTTCTTCATGATGCTATCAAATACGCTTTTGATCGCGACATCGTATTAATTGCAGCGACCGGTAACGACAATACGGAACGACCAGGATATCCCGCCGCTTATCCGGAAGTATTTGCAGTATCTGCTACGGATCCGGACATGAACAAAGCTTCCTATTCCAACTACGGGGATTACGTCGATGTGACGGCTCCAGGGTCCAGCATTGCAAGTACGTATCCGAACAACCAATATGCAGCCTTGTCCGGAACGTCGATGGCCAGCCCCCATGTAGCGGCACTTGCAGGCTTGATTCGCTCACTCAACCCTGATCTGACCAATACAGAAGTCATGGATCTCATGCGTCAAAGCGTCATAGATCTGGGAGACCCAGGTCATGACAAGTATTTCGGTTATGGTCAAATCGATGTGTTTAAAGCATTGGAGGCGGCCTCTGGCAACAGTGCCCCACTTCAATTTTGGCCGCAACATGTGAGACAGCAAATGGACAATACAATGAAAAAGTACATCAAACAATAACCGCTCACTGGATATAAAAAAACAAAAGCAGCTGCGCCCCGGGGCGTATGCTGCTCTTTGGTATGTTCACCTATTTCCCCGGGGCACCCGCTGCACTAGCGTTTGCGAGAAGTTGTGCGGGATTTGCTTGATTTTTTCACGGATTTTTTCTTACCGTTGTGGCTTGAAACATAACAAGGATCTTCTTCTTTGACTACGACAGGATACATGTGATGATGGATTGGCACACAGTGATGTTTTTTGATGACTTCGATCGGGTGAATTACGGGTACGATTTGTGGGATGTAGTAATCTTCAACAACCTGGATTGGGTCACATACAATCGGACAAAGCGGTGGACAGAAATGGTTCATTTCAAACCAACTCCCTTTCAAGTGATACTATAACGTATTGCACTGGGTCCAATGTGGATTGGATGTATGTCCGTGTTCCGAAAAATTATATAAGCGGGAGCCTGTCCGCCGTTGCCCCACCCTGTTGCGGTGTAATGTTATTAATGACCATACATAATACCCGCAGCCCTTCGCATAACAGCTCCTGATTCGTAACCGTGAAGCAAATCCGTAGACTCGCCGTATCCGTTTCCCCCACATAACAAGCAGAGCCTGGCAAAAAAGAAACACCTGCGGCAAGTGACTGGCGGTGCAGCTCACGCATATCCAAACCATCTGGCAATTGCAGCCACAAGTTTAGTCCTCCATCAGGCAAAGTCCAGTACATCCCGGGAGAACCATGTTCCTCCAGTACCGCTGATGCGGCCAGCAGCCGGGAGTATAACTCATTTCTCAATCGCGCTGTATACGCACTGTATTGATGCTGTATAAACGATTGCAACGCCTTTTGTGTTAGCAACGGACTTCCGAGATCCGCAGTGGATTTGGCAGCAACAAGTCGGGTGAGCACACTTCCGTCTGCAACCGCACACGCCACACGACAGCCGGGAGACAATACTTTGCTGAAGCTTTTGATATATATCACATGACCCGTCCCATCCATCGATTTAATGGAAGCAGGGGGAGGATCACGAAAATACAGGTCGGCGAACGGATCATCCTCCAAGATGAGACAATGATAACTTTGAGCAAGGTTAAGCAGTTGCGCACGCCGTTTGGCACTCATCGTAATGCCTGTAGGGTTGTGAAACGTAGGAATGGTGTATATCAACTTGGGCGGGTATGTATCACACAATCGGGTTAACAAATCAATACGCATACCATCGTCATCCATCGGCACCGTAATAATCTTCGCTCCTCTGCTTGTGAACACATCAATGGCTCCCGTATAGCTCGGTGCTTCCATGTAAACAACATCACCAGGACCAACAAACGTACGCGCGACAAGATCGATTCCCTGCTGGGTACCGCTCGTAATCAGCATCCGTTCAGGCATTACCCGCAAACCTCTTTCTGAAAAATGCCCGGAAAACGTCTGACGAAGTTCCCGGTCCCCCTGAAAGGACCCATAGGCTGCCATGCGCTCTGGATGATTCGAGGAAAGCCGGTATGCACTGTCGATGATCTCTCGTGTTGGCAACAATTCAGGCTGAATTGCCGACATATGCAGCTCATATCTAACTTGGGGAGATGCATCAAAATGTCTCCAGAGCTGAGCTCTGGGCAGGTAATCCACAAGAGCCATCTGCCAGTTCCAAGGTGTGCTGGATTCATTCTTTGCATGAGTACGGTGAGTTCTTTCCATATCCTCCGTTTTCTCCAGCTCTTGCGCGCCCCGGACATAACATCCCTTCCCCTGGGAACATGTAATCAGCTGTATGGCTTCGAGCTCGGCATAAGCTTTGGACACGGTGACCAAGCTGACGCCCAGATCAGTCGTCATTTTACGAACCGACGGCAGACGGGTTCCAGGCTCGATTAGTCCAGACCTTATTCGGTCAGCAAGTGTAAGGGCAATCTGAACATACAATTTGGTGCTGCTTCCCCGTTTCAATTCAATATGCACACATGCACCCTCCCAACTGTTATGATCAGCATTTTACTGTTATACTGCATTCCGTCTAATATAGTTTATAATATCAGTATAACAGTGAATAACAGGAGATGAGAATAATATGAATATCCCTTGGTCCAAAATGGCACAAAATACCCCGTCCTCTGTCGTTCGCGACATGTTACAGGCTGCACAGGCGCCGGGAATGATTTCTCTAGCCGGAGGTTTACCTGCCCAGTCATCATTCCCGCTTGAAGCCATCCGTGACGCATACGAAAAGGTATTCATGGGGGGTTCAGCTGCTCTTCAATATGCAGAGACAGAAGGTTTCCGACCATTACGTGCCAAAATTGCAGAACGTCTTGAATCCAAGGGCATTCCCGCTTCACCTGATCATATGCTTCTGACTACCGGTTCCCAGCAATCCATCGACCTGGTGTGCCGAATTTTGCTCGATCCAGGCGACAGCGTACTGGTTGAATCACCAACCTATCTGGCTGCCCTTCAAGTCATTCATTCCTATCAGGCTGAGGCGCACGGTGTTACCTGTGATGATGACGGCATGTTACCTGAGTCACTGGAGGAACAGCTGCAACTCCATCGACCAAAGCTCGTTTACATCAACCCTACGTTCTCCAACCCGTCAGGTAAAGTATGGAGTCGCGCCAGACGTCAACAAGCGGTGGATCTGTGCCGGAAATATGGCGTACTGATCCTGGAAGACGATCCTTATGGTGAAATCCGCTTTAAACCAGAACAACTGGATGCCCCTGCACTGGCGCAACTGGATGCGGAATCCTATGAGGGTCCCTCCAATGTCATCTACACCAGCACATTTTCCAAAACAGTAGCTCCAGGTCTCCGCACTGGCTGGATACTGGCTGCTCCAGATGTTATCAAAATAGCTGCTCGCGCCAAACAGGGGGCAGATTTGCATTCCAGCAGCATCGACCAAAGAGCACTTCATGCGTTATTGGAGTCTTTCGATCTGGACGGGCATATTCGCAATATCTCACAGGATTATGAACAGCGGATGAAAAAAATGACCACTCTCATGGCTGCAAAATCGTGGGAAGGTATCTCTTGGAACTCACCGCAGGGCGGAATGTTCCTATGGCTGCAACTGCCTGAGGGCATGCTGGCCAGCAATCTGTTTACCTATGGAATTCAGGAGAAAGTATGCATTGTACCAGGGGATTCCTTCTATGCGGGTACACCGGAGCTGAACCGTATGCGGATCAACTTTACTCATACTGATCCTGATCTTCTTCCCGAAGCTGTAGAGCGTATGGACCGTGCCATTCAACGCTGGCATGCATCATTACAGTCGGACAGTGTAGTTACACTGTAACGAACTGTCATCCACTGTATCATTAGGAACAATTTCTCATTCCAACGAATAACAACAAAATTAACAACAAAAATAAGGCGTCAGACCCGAGAAACTTCGAAGTCTGACGCCTTATTTATATGACCTGCAAGTGCAGGAATTCTTTTGAAGTTTAATCGCGTCCTTCTGATCAGTCAGGCACATCAGGTACAATCGTTCTGTTTGCCTGTGACTGATAGTGGACTGCATTTGTTACTGTTTGTGTTGTAGTTAGGAAAGCTTACCGTAAGCCGGGTTCTGTGCTCTTCGTGGTTCAGACGGGAACTACCCTCCCACCACAAGCGACAATCATCTATCTAGGCCATACATTGCTGCACAGCTCAAGCGACCAACCTAGACACACCTCGGGCTAAGGCTGCCTTCTCCGAAGAGTCGACTGTGTCCCATTAGGTCTTGCTCCAGATGGGGTTTACCAGGAACGAAGTCACCAGCGTTCCTCGGGGTCTCTTACACCTCGGTTCCATCCTTGCCTGTGCCGGAAAATCCGGCCATCGGCGGTCCATTTCTGTGGCACTATCCTTCAACTCGCGCTGACTGGACGTTATCCAGCATCCTGCCCTGTGGAGCCCGGACTTTCCTCTCGTGGCAACGAAGGCCACCAGCGATTGTCTGTCAAGCTTTCCGAACAACATTACATAGTATACAGGCATTTGAGTCTACAAACAAGCTTAATCTTACAGGAAGCAATGAACCCGAGTGCTTTTAGATAAACTGGAATACTTCCGTATTTACCTCGGATGCAGTCACTTGCGTGTCATAACGCTTGTCTTCCAAACGTGAGCGCAGCCAATCCGCAGTTTTTGGTTTCATAATCTTTTCGGCATTATGCCCGGCGTCAATGATACACATACCCGCCATCAGCGCATCGTGAGCCGTATGATAATCAATGTCTCCAGTTACGATGACATCGGCACCTTTGAACCGTGCTGGAAGGGTATAACGGCTGCCTGAACCGCCAAGCACTGCTGCTTTTTTGATTTGCCGATTGAGATCGCCTACTACCCTAACGTATGGCACATCCAGTTGGGCCTTAACGACCTCCACCAGCTCACCGAGTGCCTTAGGTTGTTTGAGTGGTCCCAAGCGCCCCAGACCCAGCGTACGGCCTTTTAAATCCATTGCATACAGGTCATAGGCCACTTCCTCATATGGATGAGCCTTAAGCATCGCTTGTACAACCTTGCTTCGTAGACTCTGCGGTACGATGGTCTCTATCCGCATTTCCTCTACACGCTCCATCTGTCCCTCTGTACCGATGAAAGGATGTGTCCCCTCTCCCGGTACAAAAGTACCTGTGCCCTCCGTATTGAAGCTGCACTTGTTGTACTGCCCGATACTGCCAGCGCCCGCTTCGAGAATCGCCTGGAGCACCTGCTCATGATGAGTGCGAGGTACAAATACAGCCAGTTTGAACAAATGATCTGTATGTACATCCTCAAGTGATTCCTTGCTCTCAATTCCGATGGCCTCGGCCATCCAGTCATTCATGCCGCCTTCAGCCACATCCAGATTGGTATGACTAATATACACCGCAATATCATGCTTGATCAGCTTCTCGTACAGTTTCCCCATGGGTGTATCGGTATTCAATGACTTGACCGGACGGAAGATGATGGCATGGTGCGCAATAATCAGATTGGCTCCAATCCGAATGGCCTCGTCTACAACTTCGTTCGTCACATCAAGCGCGATAAGAACATGCGTAATTTCCTTTTGCAAACTGCCAAGTTGAAGACCAATCCGATCGTCCGGCACGGCCAGATGTTTGGGAGCAAGCTGCTCCATCAATTGAATTACAGTTTGACCTTTGGCAAACATGAGAGTACCTCCTTCAAGTTCACAATAAGACGCTCCACCTCAGCCGCCTTGTCCCGTGAAGACTCCTGATCTGATTTGGAGATGGAATGCACAACACTTTGCAGCTTGACGATTTCGCTCTCCCATTTGGCAAAAAACACATCCGTTGGACGGTCAGTTAAATAAGGCCCCATGCGCAGCAGCAAATCTGATGTCAATTCCACTCCGCCTTCAAGCGGACGAGCGCGATACACTTCCTCATTGGCAATCGGACTGAGTTCTTGCGGCATTGCTGTAATAATCTCGTACACTTTGCCATCTTCCTCAAGCAGCTGTTCTGCAACCACCACCCAGTGATGCTCGAGCAGCCAACGTCTGAGAATATCCTCACCAACATTAGGCTGCAAAATAAGAAGCTTGACCTCATCCAGTTTGGAGAGGCCACGATCCAGAATGGAGGCAATGAGTGCTCCTCCCATACCGGCAATGGTGATAACATCCACTTCTCCTGCAGAGATGACATCCAAGCCATCTCCACGACGTACTGTTATTCGTTCCTTCAGGCCTGCATCGCTGACTTGCTTGCGTGCAGCTTCATAAGGGCCGGGGTTGACTTCTCCGGCTACTGCACCTTCTGCTTTCCCGCTGCGTACTGCTGCTACCGGAAGCAAAGCGTGGTCTGAGCCAATGTCAGCCAAGCGGCTTCCTTCGGGAATTTGATCATGTATCCGCTGTAATCGATTCGAAAGTTTCATGAAGCACCTACACCATTCATTTAATTTATTGATTTGCATTGAACAACGAAAAGCGATAAAATGAAATCCAATAAAACATTTCAAGGATGAATTACCAAAACCAAGAAATTTAGATATTCAATTTAAAAATAAAGGAGACCCCGCCGCCGCTTAAGCGCCTTGCGGAAAGTCTCCCATAGTGATGTTATTCGAGGAAATCTTTAAGCCGTTTACTGCGGCTAGGGTGACGCAATTTGCGAAGAGCTTTGGCTTCAATTTGACGAATACGCTCACGCGTAACACCAAATACCTTGCCCACTTCTTCCAGCGTTCTTGTACGTCCATCGTCCAGACCAAAACGCAGACGAAGCACGTTCTCTTCACGCTCAGTCAAAGTATCCAGGACATCTTCGAGCTGTTCTTTCAGCAACTCATAAGCAGCAGCATCCGCCGGAGCCAATGCTTCCTGATCCTCGATGAAATCACCCAGATGGGAATCATCTTCCTCACCAATCGGTGTTTCCAGGGAAACCGGTTCCTGAGCGATCTTCGTAATCTCACGAACTTTTTCCACACTCAGATCCATCTCGGCAGCGATTTCTTCTGGTGTCGGTTCACGCCCAAGTTCCTGCAACAGCTGACGGGATACCCGGATCAGCTTATTGATCGTCTCCACCATATGCACAGGGATACGAATCGTACGTGCTTGGTCCGCAATTGCACGGGTGATCGCTTGGCGAATCCACCATGTCGCATACGTACTGAATTTATAACCCTTTTTGTGGTCGAACTTCTCAACCGCTTTGATCAGACCCATGTTACCTTCCTGAATCAGATCCAGGAATAACATTCCACGTCCAACATAACGCTTGGCGATACTGACCACGAGACGAAGGTTAGCTTCAGCCAAACGACGTTTCGCTTCTTCATCCCCGTTTTCAATCCGTTTAGCCAGTTCTACTTCGTCATCCGCAGACAACAGAGGTACACGACCAATTTCTTTGAGATACATACGAACAGGGTCGTTGATTTTGATTCCTGGTGGAAGGCTGAGATCATCATCAAAGTGGAATTCATCGTCTCCCTCTCTGGTGTTGTTCTCGGAATCTTCACTAGGGCGAAGGGTTACCTCTTCATCATTTTCGTTCACGACATCAATACCCAGGTCGCTCAGTTGTTCATAGAACTCATCCATCTGCTCTGCATCTTGCTCAAATGGGGAGAGTTTTTCTATAATTTCCTTGTAGTTCAACGAAGCTCTTTTCTTACCTGATTCAATCAATTGATCCTTAACCTGATCCAGTGTCAATTCTGTTTCTAGTTCAGTATGCTGATCATTCGCCATAACTCGACTCCCTCCTCCCTAGAAACATCCAACATTCAGACGTTCACTGTCTCTCTAGGGCAATCATTTCAATTGCAATTTGTGCCGCGCGTACAGAATCACCTGCCCGCTCTGCAGCAATCATTTCTTCTTTTTTCAGATCGTACTCTTTCTTACGCGGATATTTCAGCACTTCCCTGATGCAATCGTCGAGCACTTGAATACTCCATTCACCTGGACCATCCATCATCGAGATTGAACTGACCGTCTTTTCCAGTCGGTCGTCATGCAGTGAAGACATAAAACGGCTTGTATCCGACGGTTTGCCTTGCGCATAATAGGCATATAGATAAGCAGCAATAGCTGCATGATCATCCAAGTTAAAAGCTTCACCAAGATGCTCATTCACGTACTGGGCAGCCTCATCATCCTGAAGCATCCAGGCGAGCAGTTTGCGTTCAGCAGCGTGGTAAGCCGGCAACAGATTGGGTGTAGGCACCTGCCTATTTTGTTGCCTACCATTATTCCACCTTTTCGGGTTATTATCCCCATACTGGAGGTTATTTTTCATGGCCTCCCGTTCTTCATTACACTCCTGCTTCAGTGTTTCAAATGATACATCCACTTCCGCAGCCAGTTCCCGAAGATATACTTCCCGTTCTGTAGGAGAAGACAAAGGAGCAATAAGTTTCACCGCTTCCTTGGAATAAGCGATTTGTCCGCCGCCTTCTAGCAGTATATGGTTTTTTTTAAGGTTTATAAGCTTAAATTTTGTAGTCGTTACGGCGCCGTCCACAATCTGGTTTCGGAACCGCTCGCCACCATGCTTGCGGATAAAATCATCCGGGTCGAGCCCGTCCGGTATCAGAGCAATTTTGACCTGCAGTCCCGCTTCCTCAAGAATAGGAAAGTTTTTGAATGCCGCAGCCTGTCCTGCTCGATCGCCGTCATAACATACGATGACTTCATCACACATGCCTTTAAGCATCAATGCCTGATTCTCAGTGAGCGCGGTACCCATTGCCGCTACACCATTCTGGATATCCTGATCCCAGGCGGAGATAACATCGCCATAGCCTTCGAACAATATGGCCTGCCTTTGTTTGCGAATTGCATTTTTGGCATGATGCAGATTGTAGAGAACACGGCTTTTGTTAAATAACCGGGTTTCCGGTGAATTTAGGTACTTCGGTTGCCCGTCTCCCAAAATGCGGCCTGCAAATGCAATCGGCTTTCCGCTCCTGCCGTTAATCGGAAACATGACCCTGTCTCGGAAACGGTCCACATACCCCTGACCTTCGTTTCGCGGTGACAGTAACCCACCCTTCTCCATCTCTTCAAGCGGAAATTCGCGCTTTTCCAGAAATTGTACCAAGGTATCCCAGCGATTAGGCGCATAGCCAATCTGGAATTGGTCAATGAGTTTGTCGCTAAACCCACGTGAGCGTAAATATTCCATAGCCACTTTACCGTGCTCTGTATTTTTCAATAAGAAATGATACAGCTTCGCGGTAAGCTCATATGCTTCCAATAAACGTTCGGTTTCTGGATTAACATGAGCCGATTCCCGCCCTTGCCAGTCCCCCATTGAAATGTGGCTTTCTTCTGCCATCGTCTTGACAGCCTCGGGAAAGGATAACCCTTCGATTTCCATCCTGAATTTGATGGCATTTCCACCCGTGCCGCAACCGTAGCAATAGAAAATTTGTTTCTCCGGCGTAACTGTAAACGAAGGCGTCTTCTCAGAATGAAAAGGACAGAGGCCTTTCATATATTTCCCCTGTTTGGTCAGATGTACAAATCGGCTCACCGTATCGACGATATCATGCTGCTGTAACACCGATTCAATAATGCTTTCGGGTATACCGCCTTGTCCGGTACTCATCTTGGTCCACCTTCATCTCTTTAACACGTAAATATTATTCGATAAACTTACACATTCTCCTGCAAATCTTTCAAAAGTTTTGTCAGTTTATGTTGAAAAATTTCCCGATCCTGCTCTGTGAAAGGCTTTGGGCCTTTTCCATAATGCCCTCTTTTTCGTGCTTTGGCCGCAGTATGACGGGAATCCAGCATGAAATCAATGTCACGATCATTAAATTCACGACCACGAAATGATAAAACATAACAACGTTTGCCAAGTGCGAGCGCCGCCAGTCCATAATCCTGTGTAATGACCACATCGTATGACTTGATGTGATTGGCAATGTAAAGGTCTGCACTCTGATCACTTCGATCAACCTGAACGGTACGCACTCCCTCTCCGCCCTGAAGAAAATGGTCAAATGAAGAAACCATCAATACAGGAACTTTGAATCGGAGAGCTGTTTCTGCGATCTCAGCCTTGACCGGGCAAGCATCACCATCCACAACAATATGGCGTACATTCAACTCACTCAAAGCCAGACCACCCGGTTTCATAAAATATCTGCATATTGTAATATACGACCCCAGCCAGTCAAAATCCTTCTGACCGGTCTATGGAAATCAAAGGCTAAAATACGGAACGGCTGTAAATATAAATTTTTCACAATCCGTTCCGTATATTTATACCCTCATATATCCTTCTTTAATACTGAATTTATGCTTTGCCGCAGATCTGTCTACTCGGAGGAGAAAAGGATCCGATTACCAGACCAATTTGGAGAAATCAGCAAAAGCTTTCAGATCACGGTCTATGGCTGCAAGCAGTGCCAGACGATTCGCCCGCACAGCCTCATCTTCAGCCATAACCATAACCGAATCGAAGAATACGGTGATCGCTTCCTTCCAAGCCGATGCAATCGCGAGCGCTTCAGCGGCAGCATGCTGAGACAATACCTGACGATATTCCTCATTGGTTTTGCTCCATGCCTCATGCAGCTGGCGTTCTCCTTCTTCTGTGAAGAGTTCTGCATGAACCGAAGCATTGGATGCTTTAGCAGCCAGATTACCGACACGGTTGAAGGATTCGACAGTTGTTTTGAAGGCATCGCCCGTTTGGACAGCTGCCATGAGTGCCTCACCTTTTGGAACTACAGCGCTGATATCATCAAATCCGGAAGAAATCACTGCGTCCACTACATCATAACGAACCGTTTCCGACAACAGTTTTTTCACTCGAAGACCGAAGAAGTCCTGTAAATCTTTACGTACCTCTTCATCCGCACGTTTCAACAGGTTCATCTGAGCATGCACTTGAAGTGCAACGCCGAATACATCGGACAATGTCAGCGGAAGATTGTGATCCAGCAAAATTTGTACGATACCTGCTGCCTGACGGCGCAGTGCGTATGGATCTTGAGATCCTGTAGGAATGATATTGATCGAGAAACAACCTACAATTGTATCCATTTTATCGGCTGCACTCACAATAGCTCCAACGAGCGAAGCAGGAGATTGATCTCCAGCGAAACGTGGCTGATAATGCTCAAATACCGCTTTGGCCACTTCTTCTTTTTCACCAGCTTTACGGGCATAATCTTCACCCATCACACCTTGCAGTTCAGGGAATTCCCCCACCATAAGTGTAACAAGGTCGAATTTGCAGATATCCGCAGAACGATTCACCGCTTCGGCTACATCAGCTGGTACTTGCAGCTTGCTAGCCAGACCATCCGCAATTTTGCGAATACGGCGAACTTTATCTCCAACCGTTCCCAGCTCTTCCTGGAAGACGATACTTTCCAATTTCGATAATGCATCCTTGATCTCCAGCTTCTGGTCTTCCTCGTAGAAGAACTTGGCATCAGACAGACGTGCACGGAGTACCTTTTCGTTTCCTTTTGCAATGACATCCAGTGAATCGCTGCCGCCGTTACGAACCGTAACGAAGTATGGCAACAATTGTCCATCATTATCAAGCACAGGGAAATAACGTTGATGCTCGCGCATCGAAGTAATCAGTACCTCTTGTGGAATATTCAAAAATGAAGATTCGAATGTTCCGAACAGCACCGTTGGTGTCTCAACCAGGAACAGAACCTCTTCCAGCAAATCTTCCTTGATCGCAATATCCCATTTCTTCTCGGCAGCCAGTGCCTGGATCTGGGATACAATCATCTGCTCACGTTCTTTGATATCCGCAATGACGTGCTCGGAACGAAGCACTTCCACATACGAAGCGGGATCCGAAATAACCGCCTCTTTTCCGAGGAAACGATGTCCACGTGTTACATTGCCAGACTTTACGCCTGCAACTTCCAACTCAATAACATCGCTGCCCAGCAGAGCGACAATCCAGCGAATCGGACGTACAAATTTGAAATCATACGAAGCCCAACGCATGAATTTCGGGAAGGTCATGGCATGCAGTATAGCCAGCAAACCCTGTCCGATTACAGAGGACGTTTCCACGCCTTTACTGCTCTTGGTAGCGTAGATATATTCCACGCCGCTCAGTTCTTTAAATGTGAACTGATCCGGTTCAACACCCTGACTACGGGCGAATCCGAGTGCAGCTTTACTCCAGTTACCACTGTCATCCAATGCTATTTTACGGGAAGGTCCTTTAACTTCTTCCTCCACGTCTTCCTGTTTCTCAGCAACATCCTTGATCAAAACAGCCAGTCGGCGCGGTGTGGCATACGCATTCACTTCACCGTAAGCAATGCGGGATGCATCCAGCCATTTCACGACACGATCTTGCAGCTGTTCAATTGCTGCTCGCATGAAGCGTGCAGGCACTTCTTCCAGACCAATTTCAAACAACAGATCCTTAGACATGCTCAGCTCCCCCTTTCTTGATCAGCGGGAAGCCGAGCTTCTCACGCTCTTCCACATATGTTGCAGCCACTTGACGAGCCAGGTTACGGACACGAGTAATGTACCCAGTACGCTCCGTTACACTGATTGCCCCGCGCGCATCCAGCAGATTGAACGTATGTGAACATTTCAACACATAGTCATATGCCGGGAAAACCAGATTCTGTGCCATAGCCTTGTTTGCTTCCTCTTCATGCATGTTGAAGAGCGTAAACAACATTTTGACATCTGATACTTCAAACGTATATTTGGAGTGTTCGAATTCAGGCTGACGGAACACATCACCATATGTAATACCGTCTACCCATTCCAGCTCAAACACATTTTCTTTTTCCTGAATGTACGAAGCAAGACGCTCCATACCATACGTAATTTCAACGGCTACCGGATTCGTCTCGATTCCACCGACTTGTTGGAAATACGTAAATTGGGTGATTTCCATACCGTCCAACCATACTTCCCAGCCAAGACCAGCACAGCCGAGGGAAGGATTCTCCCAGTTGTCCTCAACAAACCGAATATCATGTTTAAGCGGATCAATACCCAACTGTTTCAGACTTTCCAGGTAAATCTCCTGAATATTGTCCGGAGAAGGCTTGATAATAACCTGGAATTGATGATGCTGATAGAGACGGTTTGGATTTTCTCCATAACGACCATCCGAAGGACGGCGGGACGGCTCTACATAAGCTACTTTCCAAGGCTCGGGTCCAAGCGAACGCAAAAAGGTCATCGGGTTCATCGTACCTGCCCCTTTTTCCGTATCATATGGTTGAACAATAATACAGTTGTGCTCGGCCCAGAATTGTTGCAGCGTGAGGATCATCTGCTGAAAATTCATAATCATGCTCCTTTTCGATGGTTTGTGATGAACAAGCCTAGAACGGTACAGACAATAAAAAGCCCTCGTCCTACGCCTGTTATACAGACATAGGGACGAGAGCTATTCCCGCGGTTCCACCCTACTTGGCTTAGACATAAACAGAAGTTCCTGTTCATTCAAGCCCACTTTTCCGTGTCATTCATGCTCCCGAGTGCCATTTCACAGACCGATTCAACCCGGCTCCCACCATCCCCGGCTCGCTCACACAAGATTAGTAAGGTCAATCGACCTCTGCTCCTGAATGTAATAAATCAAGTCTCCTACTTTCTCGTTCAATGCATGTCTCCAAAAGAGAAATTATAGTTCATAATATATAAAAACAAGTACGAAGTCAAGATATATTACTTATTTCACATGAAGACGACTCAAATCCCGTACTTTTCCATTTGATCAAGAAAAGAACGGGATTTTAAATTCAAGCCAAGCTGATGATCCATAAAGGCCCGCATGATCTTTTTAATCTCATCCCGGGTGCCTTCGCTCACCGATATATTACCAAGCCTTTGCAGATCCAGCTGTGCAAACAGACGTAAGAGTTTCAACGCCTTCGGACTCACGGACATCGCCGGAGGATCAAAGTGTTTGCAAGCACGGCACAGAACGCCTCCAAGTCTTGGACTAACAAATAATTGTTCATCCGGACGCTCGTGACCACAAGAAATGCAATCATCAAGCTGAGGTCCATACCCGGCTGCCTGTAATATTTTCATTTCATACAGGCTTGTGATGACGACCGGATCTTTCTCTTCCTTCAACGCCTGAAGACAGGCTTTCAACTGTTTGAACCAGAACGTACCTGTCTCTTCATCCTGCAACACACGATCCAGCAGTTCACAAGCATAAGATGCATAGGAGGCCTTAATCAGATCTTCACGCAGCTCATGATAAGATTCCATAATCTCACCTGCGTTTAGTGTTCCCAGACCGGTGTTACGAAAATATACATATTGACCGTACGTAAATGGCTGCACCAGTGCAGCATGTCGGCTTTTGGGCTTTTTGGCACCGCGGACGAGTACCCCTACTTTCCCGCCGCTTTCGGTGCAAAGCGTAATGATTTTGTTTCCCTCGCCGTAGTCCATGCTGCGGATGACAATCCCTTCCACCCTGTATAGCATGCCTCGTCACCTAACCATTCCCGAATTAGCCAATTAACCTTCGGCTTCTTCATCTTCAATCACTTCCCTTGCAGGTTCCGACTCCTGTCCCACCGAGCTGCATGCCTCGGAATACAACAAATAGGATTCCACATCCCCCGTCATCGCAAAAACCTTCCACGAAAAATCTCGCATCGGAATTTCATCCTCTCTTCGGAAATGACGTCTGCTTCTACCAGATAGGATGGAGTCTTGCAAGGTAAACTATGTGTTGCAATTACTGGATACAATTCCGACGATTAGTCGCGGCCAAAGCCAAGGTCACGCAGAACTCGATCCTGGTTTCTCCAGTCTTTCTTCACTTTAACCCACAGGTCCATGAAGATTTTGGAACCTAACAGGTTTTGAATATCCTGGCGGGCACGTTTCCCCACTTCTTTGAGCAAGGCACCCTGTTTACCGATAATGATCCCTTTTTGCGAATCACGCTCCACAAAGATGACAGCCGAAATATAAACGACGCCATTGTCCTGTACTTTCATATCCTCAATCGTTACGGCAATGGAGTGAGGCACTTCTTCGCGTGTCATTTGTAAAATCTTCTCCCGAATCAACTCAGCACAAACGAACTGTTCCGGATGGTCTGTAACCTGGTCATCTGGATAGTACTGTGGACCTTCCGGCAAATACTTGCCGAGCTGCTCCAGCAACGTGCTTACATTGCTGCCGAGCATGGCAGAAACAGGTACGATTTCAGCGAAATTGTGCAGCTTGCGATATTCCTCAATCAGCGGAAGCAGTGCTTCCGGCTCAATTTTATCAATTTTGTTCATGACAAGAATGACAGGCGTACGCACATTTTTCAATTGTTCGGCAATATAACGGTCCCCACCGCCCATGCCTTCAGAAGCATCGATCAGGAACAGAGCAGCTTCAACTTCTCCGAGGGTGTTCAAAGCGGTCTGGTTCATGTAATCGCCCAGCTTGGATTGACGTTTGTGAATCCCTGGCGTATCCAGGAAAACGATTTGTTGTTGTTCCGATGTATATACACCATGAATCTTATTACGCGTCGTTTGTGGCTTGTCCGACATGATCGCAATTTTCTGTCCAATGACTTGGTTCATCAGTGTGGATTTACCTACATTGGGACGTCCAATAATGGCTACAAAACCGGATTTGAATGCTTGTTTTTTCATATGTTCCTCCTCAGGCGCCTAGGCCTGGAATGTATTGGTTTTTACTTTTTAGCAGAGTTCAGATCAGATGGTCCAAAAGCCCATGGCAATAATTCGGCAACTGTAGTCTCCTGCAGATCACCTTTCAAGTTACCCAGAATGACCTTCATGTCCGGATCACACAGTTCGTACATCACTTGACGACATACACCGCAAGGAGCAATCGGTCCGTCTGTATCTCCTACAATCGCCATAGCCTTGAAACTGCGTGGTTGCTTACCTCCTGCAATCGCGCTGAACATAGCTGTGCGCTCAGCACAGTTACCTGGCGTGTAAGCAGCATTCTCAATATTACAACCATGATGCACATGTCCCTCACTGTCAAGCAAAGCTGCACCTACACCAAAATGAGAATAAGGCGTATACGCTTTCGTACGTGCCTTAATTGCTTCTTGCATCAACAAACCATTATCCATAATTAATCTCTCCCTTTGGGGTGTACTATAAAGTTAACTAGTGCATTTACACTGGACACTCCGCTGCCAGAACAACCTTCCGAGCGCTGTTATCCCCAGATTTTTATGATTCACTTTTTCAAAGTGAAAATCCGGGGATAAAGGCGCACACTTCGTTTCTTCAGGTTTCTTCTGACCTCTCCGTTATCGCGTTTGCATCAAGTAACTATACAATTGTGTGTAATTTAAAAACAAAAACAAAATCAGAACAAACCCAGCCAGCTCATCACCGGCTTAATGAAAACGACACACCCGATGATGACGGCGAACACCGCAGCCAGCAAAACTGCACCGGCCGCGGTGTCCTTCGCCGCTTTTGCCAGCGGATGTATATGCGGATGCGCCAGATCTACAGCAGCTTCCACAGCTGTATTCATCATCTCCGTCACAAGAACCAGAAAAACGGCTGTCAGTACAAACATCCAGTCCGTTCTGGAAATCCCGAAAAAAAAGCCGGCTGCACACATCAAAATGGCGACTCCTGTATGAACTCTTACATTCCGCTGAGTCCGCAGCCCGTATACGATTCCTTCCGCAGCATTGCGGAATACCATCCCCCAGGAGCGCCTTTTCATTATCGTGTCAACCCGGCTTGGGCAAGTACCGCTTCCTGTTTGCCCATCATTTCGGCTTCGCTGGCTTCATCCTGATGATCATATCCAAGCAGGTGCAAGAAGCCATGAACAAACAGGAACCCGAGCTCACGTTCAAATGAATGGCCATATTCTTCACTCTGTAGAATGGTCCGTGGAACAGAAATAATAATATCTCCCAGAACATCCGGCATTTCTTCCATCTCTTCATCCTCGTCAAGTTCGTAGATGATATCCAGTTCCTCATCTACAGTCTCATTCATCGCAAAAGACAAAACATCTGTTGGACGATCAATGCCGCGATAGTCACGATTCAGCTCATGAATCTGCTCATCATCTACAAAAGTCAGGGCCACTTCCCCGTCCGCAACACCCTCTGCTTCCCCTGCAAGGTTCAGCAGCTGCTCCAGCATTGCGATCATCGGTTCGGTGATTTCTTTATCCTGTTGTTCATTATTCCATGCTAGGTTAAGACTCATTCTTTCATACTCCTGTCTTGTCATAATTAGCGAATCAACCCGCTTCAGGCGAGGTTGGCTTCGGTTTCTTCATTTCTTCCGGATATTCAATCCTGGAGTGGAATATACCCATGACGGTTTCCTTAAGAGTCTTGGCGACGATATCCAGCTCCCGCATTGTCAGATCACAGTCGTTAAACTGATGATCGTCCAGTCGACCTTTAATAATCTTTTCGATCATGGACTCCACTTGTTCCACAGTAGGCTTCCGCAAGGAACGGACCGCAGCTTCCACACTGTCAGCAATGCCAACAATCGCCGACTCTTTGGACTGAGCCTTGGGACCTGGATAACGGAAATCATCTTCCGTGAAATCTGGTTCCACTCCTGCTTCCTCAGCCTGACGCAGTGCTTTGTGATAGAAGTAATGCAGGAAGGTTGTTCCATGATGCTGCTCAGCAATGTCCCGAATAGGCCTCGGCAGCTTGTAGTCCTTCTGCATTTCCACACCATCGCGTGCGTGAGCAACGATAATGGACTTGCTCAGCTTTGGATCAATCGAATCATGCGGATTTTCCATATTATTTTGATTTTCAATAAAATAAATCGGTCGCTTGGTCTTGCCAATATCATGGTAATACGAGCCCACCCGACATAACAACCCATTGGCACCGATTGCTTCCGCGGCGGCTTCTGACAGGTTTCCTACCATCACACTGTGGTGATATGTGCCTGGTGTCTCTGTTAGCAATTTGCGCAATAGCGGGTGATTGGGATTAGACAGTTCTACCAGTTTCAGCGCAGACAAAATGCCAAATGAGGTTTCGAAAAACGGCATCAGCCCAATAACCAGTATGGCGGTCAGTACGCCTCCGGCAAATGCAAATCCAATGCCATAGAGCGTTGTCGTACGGTTCCAGTCACTTGAGTCAATCAGAGCCAACGTGAAAACTGCAATCGATCCGAACAAGCAAACCATAATGGCGCCTTTCAGGATCGTAGACCGCTGACTTGCCCGATGGGTGGCGAAGATCGCAACAAACGATACCAACACCGCGAAGAATCCAAGTTCAAAGTCAAAAATTTGACCCTGATGTGTATTCAAAATAATGCTCGACAGCATGCCGATAATAATCGAGCAGACAAAGGCAAGCGATGTATCCAGCAGCAATGCTATTAACATGGCTCCTACGGCAACAGGGGCAAGAAAGCCTACGTATGAATTCTCACTGGTCTGGAGTATCGCAGTAACATGCATAACCACAATCGTAATAATAAATATGAGAACAAGCATCAGCAGCTGAGCATTGTTATATTTGAAATGCGTTCCGCTGAATTGCTGAATATACATGAGAATCGCTGCCGACAACAGACAGGACAGCATAAGCAGTCCAAGCTGAGGCCAATAGTTTACTTCGTTTTTCAGCAAATCGTTCTCGCCCAGAAGGGTGTACATCTCCGGGGTAATCATCTCACCCTTGGCAACAAGTGTATCTCCTTGCTTGATAAAGACCGTTTGAGTGTTCTCACGAGCCTGTACTTTAGCTTCTTTTGTACCCTCTTCATCGTAGAAGCGGTTCGACGTGACCACAAGACGAGCAAGCTCCTGCACAACCTCACGCTGCGTACGCTTGCTTAGGGAGCTCACACTCACCATCTCGGCCACTTTGGCACGAGCTGTTGTAGCCTCACTAATCTGGTCGGTCATTAATCTGGAGACAATATCCCGAGCAACGGCCTTCATCTCCTGAATATCATCCGAAGTCAGACGTGAAATTTTGATATAAGTCTCTTCCGGAATTCGGTAGCTTTGCTCCTGTACCACATTTCTGATCTCTTCCAAAAGAGTTTCGGAGTATGTACCCGCTTTCCGGTTGTTGTTGATAAAATTGGAAACAAAGTCTTTCTGACGCTGCGGTATTTCATCACGATAGATGTCAATCTTGTCCTGACTGGAAATCTGATCATCCTGATTCAGTCGATCAATACGATCAAGCAGAGTCGTCATCAGATTTTCGTTCCGCATTTGCACGATCTGAAACATCGGCTGTACACGTTCAGCGGCTTCTTCTTGCGCTTTCAGCGTGGCCTTGGTATTCGGGATCTGCATGGGCGCAGCAATATTCACTTCACTTCGTGTGCCTTCCTGAATATCATACCGCTCTGGGAGCAGCTTGGAAGCAAGACTCACGTAGAAGAGGATCACCAGAAACAAAAACAGAAGATAGCGTGCCCACACGCTATACTTCCATCCTGTAGCTCTATTTTGAAAAGATTTGCCTTTTGACAGTTCCTTCGAGGTCATCGAGACAATCCCTTTCTATTCTTGATTTTCTGCGGCGTGGTTATAAGCGACGATGATTTTCTGGACGAGGGAGTGCCGTACAACGTCTTGCTCGGCAAAGTAGACAAATCCAATCTCTTCCACTTGGCCCAGTATTGCATTTGCTTCCACAAGCCCTGACTTTTTGCCGCGCGGTAAATCAATTTGTGTCACGTCACCGGTAATGACCATTTTGGAACCAAAACCGAGACGAGTTAGGAACATTTTCATCTGCTCCGGTGTCGTATTCTGGGCTTCATCCAGGATAATAAACGAGTCGTCCAGTGTACGTCCCCGCATATAGGCTAGAGGCGCAATTTCGATTAAACCTCGCTCCAGTGCCTTCGCAGTCTGCTCTTGTCCCATAACATCGTACAATGCGTCATACAGTGGCCGTAAATAAGGATCCACTTTTTCCTGAAGATCGCCCGGCAAGAAACCAAGACTCTCTCCCGCTTCAACAGCAGGTCTCGTGAGCACGATCCGCTTGACGCTTCCTTCCTTAAGTGCTGCCACAGCCAGCACAACAGCAAGATACGTTTTACCTGTACCGGCAGGACCGATACCAAATACAACATCACGTTTTTTAATTGTAGTTACATAGTGTTTCTGTCCAATCGTTTTAACCCGGATCGGCTTACCGCGGTACGTCGTTGTAATCTCGCCTTTGAACAGATCCAGAAGCTGGTCTGCACGCAGTTCCTTTGCCAGTTCAATGGCATACTTAACGTCCCTTTCGGTTAACACGTATCCGTTACGTACCAATTGCAACAACACATCAAATAATTGTTCAAGCGATTCCACATTCTGAATGTTGCCATGGATCACAATCTCCGCTTCACGGGATGCGATCTGTGCGGGAATCTCGGATTCAATCAGTTTCAGAAAAATATCTTGGGGTCCAAAAAGAGATTGACCCTCTCCCGCACTTTGGAGGGAGATTCGTATGCTGCGTGTTTGCTCTGACAAATAGCCTCATTCTCCTTGACTATGGACTAACGGAAGTTCTTCCGCAATGCTTTCTTCCACTTCAAATAATACTTTCATATAAACTTTACCATTCTCTTTCTTCTCATGCAAAATTTTTTCGCTTAAAATTTTCGTTCCTTTGCCGTTTTTGGCGATAATATCGTTTCTTGCTCCTTCCAATCCTTTCGTTCTAGCCCATTCAATCGTATGCTGCTCCTCTTGTTCCCGAGTTTCCAAATCTTTCTCCGTCAGCCATCCCATGGGAAGTGTGAACGATCTCCAGGTCAGCGGTTTATGATCACTTTCGGTATCAAATGTGGTAAACGGCGTATTCCCGTATCCCCAGAGTTGTATCGCCCATTTCCCCAGCACAATGTAAAAACGTTCCTTGCTATCTCCAGTCATCGTATTATGTTTCTGCACAAGGGGGACTTCGACCTGATATTCTCGCCACACCAGTCCGCGTACTTCCCCTTTGGCTACAATGGTCTTTGTATTCTCTTCATCTCCCAAAATACCGGATATTAGTACCTGCCCCTTCTTGACACGCATGTCCTTCTGCACGACAGGGCGCCCCTGCTCCGCGTAAATTTGAGTGATTACAGCATCTGTTTTACTGACCAGATGTCTCGGGTTCAGCAGCGGTTCACGCTTGGGCTGTGCTGACTCCACCACCTGGATGGTGATGGTTGTCCCTTCTTTGCTTACCCCAATCCAGGTTACATCTGGCAGAGCCAGCGCGAGCTGTCTGGAGAGCTTGTCCTGGCTTTGCAGCCGAAATCCCCACTGAAAGGGATAGATGCCTTCTTTCTTCGCTGCTGCGAGTACTTCATCCGTGGGAATCGTCACATTACCTTTGACTTCTACATTCCAAACCATCGATGACAACGCAAACAGAGCTGCTACAAAAAACAGCATGCCACCCAGAAAGAACTTTCTTCTTAACAAACGGGCTGCAAAAAAAGGAAATCCACTGCGGTGTGTCACCTTTACACGGCAGCCTGTCCGTTTCAGCAAAGGACGCAGCTTGAAAAAATGCGGCAGCAGAATATTCATTTCTGCCTTGCGTCCGTCGTGGGCACGCAGGTCCCATACTTCCAGTCCCTGCTCTGCCACCGTATTGATTAATGCTTCAATATCCCCCCCAGTGACCGTGATTCGGACTGCTCCGCGCAGTTTGTACAGACTGGGCTGCTTCATCCGTTCCCCTCCGCTCCATTCATATGAATATCCAGAATTGTTCCTTCAACAGCCACTTCATCCGGCAAAATATTGCGAATCATCAGTTCAGTTCCTTTGATCTCCAGCTGACCCTGTGAGAGAGCCAGAACGATGCGATCCGGTGTAAAATGAATGACACCACGATGATTCTCTATATACAATTGCTTTGTGCCGATCAGGGTTAACCGTGGCATATCGTAAAGCACGTCCTGCGGCAGGTCCAGAACTTCACTGGTCCATCTGCGCAGCTTGCGACTGATCCGGGTCATTCGAAGGTCTTCCCCCTTCCTCTACAGTTCAACTTATGCGCAGATTCTTGGAATTATGAAAACTACGGACCGTGTTAGATGTGAAAATAAAAAGAGGCCGAAACAGAAAAAAGCCGTCGTCTGGGATTATGCTCACCAGAGACGGCTTTTCACTTATTAAAACAATATAAAGTTATAGTTTTCCTCGTGTTCCAAAGGGCTGTTTAGAGCGCGGAGAACCGAGAACTTCTGCCCACAATACACCAGTACGAATATCTTCCCGGCGAAGCTGAGGCGATCCAGACTCGCTGGATGAAACTTCATCCCAACTGGAGTCAGACACAACCGGTGTATTTGCAGTAGAAATACGATCTAGTCGCTCCCGAATTTCACGTTGTCGTTGCTCCATCACTTTCATTTGTTCTTCGAGGGAGTTTTCCATTCCACCCAGAGAACCCTGTCCTCCAAAGTCGTCATTCACAGGACGGGCAGATGTCGTTGCTGGCTGCGAGTAGGTTTGATCATATCGATCATCATACTGATCGTCATCATACCGCTCATCGTACCGTTCGTCATATTGCTCATCATAGCGTGGATCTGAAGGACCCGATGACTGCTGCGGTGCGGTATTGCCCCGCGAACGATCATTCCGGTCTGAATCACCACTTCCTCCAAACGTAGGCATCCCGTTATTTGGACGCTTTTTGTTCGGATCAGCCGACTTGGCTGCTTTTCCAAGGAAGGAAAAGAGCGCAAATGCGATGACCGCTACAATATACAGATTGTTAAAAATCCATTCAAATAGGCCCATATGCACTCACCGCCTATCTTCCGTTTTTGGAATCACCCTGATCGTTGGAATTCGAACCTTCACCAGGTTTTCCCAATGTATTACGCATTTGAGTATCCGCTTCAATGTTCTTCAGGTTCATGTAATCCATAACACCGATCTTACCACTACGCAGTGCTTCGGACATTGCCAAAGGTACTTGGGATTCAGACTCAACCACACGCGCTCTCATTTCCACTACGCGCGCTTTCATCTCTTGCTCTTGAGCAACGGCCATAGCGCGACGTTCTTCCGCTTTTGCCTGTGCAATACGTTTGTCGGCCTCTGCCTGCTCCGTTTGCAGGAATGCACCAATGTTTTTACCTACATCCACGTCCGCGATATCAATAGACAGGATTTCAAAAGCGGTACCTGCATCCAGACCTTTGGACAATACGGTACGGGAGATCAGATCTGGATTTTCCAGGACGTCTTTATGGGAATTCGAGGAACCGTTTGTACTTACGATACCTTCGCCGACACGGGCAATAATCGTCTCTTCACCCGCACCCCCGACGAGGCGGTCAATATTGGCACGAACCGTAACCCGCGCTCTTACCTTAACTTCAATACCATCTTTGGCTACCGCAGAAACAATCGGCGTTTCAATAACACGTGGGTTTACACTCATCTGTACAGCTTGCAATACGTCACGACCTGCAAGGTCGATCGCAGCAGCACGTTCAAATTCGAGTGGAATGTTCGCACGTTGTGCAGCAATCAGGGCGTTTACAACTCGGTCTACGTTACCACCGGCTAGGAAGTGACTCTCCAGTTGATTCATTGTCAATTGAAGTCCAGCTTTGGTTGCTTTAATCAGTGGATTTACGATCCGGCTAGGTGTTACACGTCTTAATCTCATCGCTACCAGCGTGATAATTCCCACGCGTACGCCCGATGCAAGGGCTGAAATCCAGAGCATAACCGGGAAAAAGCTGAAGAATACGCTCAATACGATAATCGCAACTACCGCAATGAGCAAAACCGTAATCAAGGTTGGTTCCATAGTCGAAATTCCTCCATTTGCATTTTGATTTTTGTAAAAAACATGATAAAAACGTTGTGGAACTTTGCTGCTGTGCATTGATTCACACCACTCCACTAGCAGCCTCCGTAGAATGGTTATGTACATTGCCGAAGCTATAATCAACTCCGGCAACAGAGCGGGTTACACCGGTAACGCTTGTTGAACCACAATCCGGGTACCTTCCGCTTTGATCACAATAATTGGTGTATCAATCGGAATGAAATCTCCATCCGACACCACATCGACGCGTTCTCCGTTAAATATCGCTGTTCCCGAAGGACGAAGTGGAGTCAGACTGATGCCCTGCAAACCGATCAACTCTTTGCGTTCTGTTGCCGAAGAGTATCCTTGATCAGCAGACAGCCTATCACTTAATATGAATCGATTCCATATGCCTCGATCCTTAAACAGAATAACAACGATTGCAATGACTACCAGCGCGGCTCCAAAAGCAATACCTAACGATATAAATGCATCACTTGTATCATAGGCGGCTCGCACGACACCAGCGACAAGTGCAATCGATCCCAAAATACCCAGAATACCGAAGCTTGGGATAAACATCTCCAGAATCATCATGATGAGTCCGACAGTGAATAACACCCATGTCTCCGCTCCAGCAAAACCGGCAATGTAGTTCCCTGAGAAATAAAGCACAAAGCACACGATACCAACAATACCAGGCACTCCGAACCCAGGTACAATCAACTCAATGATCACACCGGCTATTCCGAGGAATAGCAATACCGTCATGACGACAGGATTGGTGAGAAATGTGGATATGTTCTCTGCGGCTGTTCTCTGAACGGTGAACACATCATCTTGACTGTAACCAAGCCAGGCTGCAGCCTCTTCCGGCGTGTTGCTGATATGGTCCGCATAACCCACTTTCAGCGCTTCTTCAGCCGAGAGAGCAATAATTTCACCTTTTTCTTTGGTTTTATTAATCTCAGGCATTTCCACGACCATGTTAACATCCGTCATTCCGGCTGCAATTTTACCGTCACGGCCACTTTTCTCAGCCGCGCCCTGCATCTTGCTCTTCCAGAATGCAACCAACTTCGGATCATCGACATGTTTACCTGTGCTGTCCACCATCGCTGCCGCACCAATCATACTGCCTGGCGACATTACGATCTTATCTGCATTCAAAGCCAGAAAACTTCCGGCCGAAGCAGCATCTCCACGGACAAATGCAACGGTTTCAACTGGGCTTTCCTTAATTAATGTACCCAGTTCTTCTGCCGTGTCGACACGCCCTCCCGGCGTATTGATATCCAGAACGATCAGGCCAGCATTCATCTCTTCTGCTTCCTTGAACCCGCGTTCCATAAACTTGCCAAGTCCCTGCTCGATTGGTTTATCCACCGGAATAATATATACGGCGCCACTTTTCTCAGCTGCATGCGCTGACGGTGATCCAATCCAGACAGGAAGCAGCAGCGTCAGTAGCATCATGAGCATCAATGGCCCCGTAAGCTTCTTCCGGCGCTTTCCCTTCACAAATAGTCCCCCCTTTTCCATTAATGTTATACTGTCCAGCTTATGGTATTTATTACGTACAATGCAACATTTCGTTTCAAAATCTTAAAATTATATTTGAAACCGGACGCAATTGCAACTTTTTAAAACCATAATCATATACATTATCCATTTAAAAGCAATATTTGTGAATTTCCTCGAACAAATGAACGATTTCTAATCACACTTCGAATTCCTTCTGGGAACGGAGTAACGTATCAAAGATCTAAAACGGAAAAAACACCCCCTGACAAGTCAGGAGGTGTTTATTGATTTGCTTTATTGCAGAAATTGTTGAACTGCTTGATTTACCAGTTTGCCATCCGCTTTGCCTTTGACTTTCGGCATAAGGGCAGACATGACTTTCCCCATCTCGGCTTTCGAAGAAGCACCGGTTTCCTGGATGGTCTGCTGTACAATAACTTTAATTTCTTCTTCGGTAAGCTGTGCGGGAAGGTACTGACTGAGTAATTCAATTTCCGCTTTTGCATTTGCCGCGAGGTCATCACGGCCCGCTTTGTCAAATTCTTGGAGGGCATCTTTGCGCTGTTTGATTTCACGACTCAGAATATCAAGCACTTCGTTATCATCCAAATCTCTTTTCAAATCTATTTCAAGATTCTTGATCGTCGAACGAATCAACCGAATGTTGGAGAGCTTGAACTTGTCCTTACTCTTCATCGCTTGCTTCATATCTTCGTTCAATCGTTCGCTAAGATTCATGTAGTTAAAATCCTCCTAAAACTTTCTCTTACGAGCAGCCTCGGACTTTTTCTTGCGCTTTACGCTTGGCTTCTCATAATGCTTACGTTTCTTCACCTCAGCCAATACGCCATCTTTTGCGATGGAACGTTTAAAGCGACGAAGTGCAGCATCAATAGTCTCGTTTTTGCGAACTTTAGTTTCAGACACCAGTTTTCCCTCCCTCCGACCAGACCGTCCAAGAGCAATAACACGGTTCATCACCTTTCATTATAGGCGAAAGGTAATAAAGGTGTCAACCTTAACGTAATGATCATTTATTTTATGTGAACTTCAGCTTCATATTCATGCCTTTTATGCATATATGAATCAGTCCTGATTTAGAGTAACTTGGATCGTTTATTTGTGTGAGTCTGACAAACTTGTCAACACGCCAAGTCGGGTCCCACCAAGTAAATGATAATGCAGATGATGAACGGTTTGTTCTCCATCCTTGCCGCAGTTATTAATCAGTCGGTAACCTGTTTCTTCCACGCCAAGACGCTTGGCCGCTTCCTGCGCAGCCAAATGAATCTCCCCGATCAACGGCAAGTCTTCCGCCGTTACTTCATTCATGGAAGAAATATGTTTCTTGGGAATAACGAGTACATGGGTCGGTGCAGCGGGCTGGATGTCATGAAAGACGATGACATGGTCATTCTCCAGTACCTTATTGGAGGGAATGCTGCCCTCTACAATTTTGCAAAATAAGCAATCCATTGTTCATACCCTCCTTTGAATTAAAAATTATGTATACCCTTCTATCATACCGGAACTGAAAACTCACGTCCAATTTAACCTGTTTTAATTCAATAATAAAAGTAACAGGAAAAACCTTTCACATCTCAGTAAAGAAGTGCAAAAATACACCGAAGATGTGAAAGGTTCGATTTTCATCGGTAAAAGTACTGTTTTCACCGTTTTATTAATAATAAGGCAATAGAGTTAAGGCAGTGAGGCCAATCAGAGGTAGTACCAACCTATTGAACCGTCTGCGACCATAACCATAATAAGGATACGGATAACCATAGCCCGGGAAAAATCCCCGTGCATGCGCGGGATAAGTAACCGGCATCATATTGGGTCCCCAGTTTGCATTTGCATGGTTAACCATGGCTTCATGCCCCACGGGAACAGCCAAATAAATCATATCATCATCCACATTTTCCACAATGCCATCGTAATGGGCACCGTCATGCATCTGTATACATACATAGCGATGCATGTGTTCCTTACACAGTTTCTTCGCTTCTACTTTTTCCACGTTTAATCGCCTCCCGAATCTGTTCTGCTCTTCATCACCCTTTCATCGTATTCAGATCTGGGCGAAATGACACTGTGCATGACAAGAGTTTCAAGATAAGTTCCTATTAAAAAAAAGAAGCACCCCGTTGCAGTTTCCATACGGAAGTCTGCTGTCGCGGACGTCTAACCAGGATTATTCCTGATCAGACGTCCGCCGGGGTGCTTACAAAAGTTTGTCGGCTTAACTGTAGTATAACAACAGGATGAACCTGTATCTGTGAGCTATCTCACTCAACTCTCACAACGAGTATATAAATGAGTCTCAAACCACCAAACCTCAATCCATCAGGAGATTCCCCTTAGGATCAAACTTTAGTAATTGGTTTATGAGGAGAGGAGATTAATCTCAATTTGTAATCATTCAATCGTATGTGTTCTGTTTCAAATCCCTATAATGTTTCCAATACTACGCGAGAGCCAGCTCCGGCTTCGCCAGCTGGAATAACTACAAGTTTACGTGGCAAGCGTGCTCGCAGCTCCGGAACGTGACTGATAATGCCGACGGCAAGACGGTCATCATGCAGTTTTTCTAATGATGTAATGACGGTATCCAGCAATTCAGGGTCCAATGTGCCAAACCCTTCATCCAAGAAGAAGAATTGCAGCGGGTACTGACCGCGCAGCTGAATCTGGGCAGACAGAGCCAGGGCCAGTGACAACGAAGTCAGGAACGTCTCTCCGCCGGACAAGGTGGATACCGGACGTTTAACCCCACCGTTTGCATCATCACAGATGACAAAGCCCCCACCTGAATCCACCTCAAGTGAATAACGTTGTTTGGTCAGGAAGCGCAGACGCTGTGAAGCAGCCTGACTAACCTGCATCAGTTGTTCTTCTGCAATATACTCGACAAACGCATTACCTCTGAAAGCTGCTTGCAGTTTGCTAAGCATCTCACCTTGTCGGCTCACTTCTACCCGTTTGTTCTCCAGCTCGGTCCAGCGAACGTGTCGCTGCTGCACATCTTCCAGATCCCGTTCTGCACGCGCCTTGGCTCTAAGAGCCGCTTCATCCTCTGCACGAGACTGCTGGAGTCGCTCTGTGCATGCCAACCATTGTTCCTCGGATACAACGACTCCGCCCAGTTTTTGTTCCAGCTCACGAAGTTGGGATGCAAGCTCACGATCACGTTCCCGATGCTGCTGAATTTCCGCTGCCAATCGCTCGGCTTCTTGGGACGGAATCGCCGCTTCAACAACCGCATCTTCAGTATCAAACGGGGATTGCTCCAGCAACTTCTTCCAGCGTTCCTGGGCCTGCTGCAAATGCTCTGCTGCCGAGGCTGCTGCTTGATGAGCCATGACATCCTTCTTGGCCGATTCCTGTTTCAAGGCATCCGCTTCCTTGAAACGCTGTGCTGAATCGGCAGCAATTTTCCGCAACCCATCCAGTCGAGTCTGGGCCGCAGCAATCAAATCCTCGACCCGTTGCTCACCAACCCATTGGCGCAAACGTTCTTCCTTCTCGGCGAGCTGTTTGCTGTTTCCTTGCCATTCCGTTTGCCACTGAATCAGCTGTTTGTCCAACTCAACCAGCTTCTGCTGGAGGGACTGTACCAGCTGTTCCTTTTCCTCAAGGAACGTCACGCTCTTGTTCAGCCGTTCCTTGATATCTTCTGCGAGCGCGTCGCGCTCCTGCATCGCCTGGTGAAGGGCCATGGCCTGCTCTTGAGCGATGCCTGGCAGTTCCGCGGCCCAGCGGCCGTGCAATGCGGCTGCGGCGGCCTCACTCTCGGCCAACCGGCGCTCCGCCTGGGCGAGTCCGGCTTGGCCGGCCTCCTGCGCAGCAGCCGCTTCCATGCGGCGCTGCTGCGCGCCTACAGCCGCCTGCTGCAACGCGGCGGCTTCCGCTTGCAGCGGCGCTGCGTCAGCGGCCAGCGCCCGCGCGGCTTCGCGCAGTGCGGCGGCACGCTCCGCCCAGACCGCCGGGGAGCGCCCGTGTACGGGCGAACCGGCGGGCTCCGGCTCAGCAGCCGCAGGCGCGGCCTCGGCTGCGGCCAGGGCTTCGCCGGCCGCAGCGCCAAGCTGCGTCAGCAGGCTGCGACGTTCGTGCAGCTGCTGGCGCAGCCCAAAGCGCAGCTCCTGCAGCTCCGCGTGCAGGCTGCGCAGCAGTTCCAGGTCCGCATCGCCTGCAGGCGGACCTTCTCCCGGCGGCGCAGCCTGGAGCGGGTGGTGTGCGGAGCCGCACACCGGGCATGGCTCGCCGTCGCGCAGCTCGGCGCGCAAGGCGGAGGAGAGCCGATGCAGCTCCTGCTCACGCATGGTTCCGCGCAGCTGCTCCTCTGCCCTTGCCAGCAGGCTCTGTTCGCGGCCAATGTCCCGTTCACAGGTAAGCAAGGCCTCAAGACCCGTTGCCGCCTGTTTAATCAGATGCTGACGCTGTTCACTCAGACGGTTCTCTTCCTGGGCAGCCAGCTTCAGCCGTTCTGCCCCCTGAACAGCCGACTGCTTATTGGCTTCCATCTCAGCCTTGTTCAGGCGCAATTGCTCCGCCGCAGTATCTAGACGATGCTTCAATTCCAGTGCAGCCTGCAGCTGTCTGCGTTCTTCGGACTTCACTTCATTCGGCTTCAGGCTTTCCTGTAATTCTTCCCGCCGTTTGCGGCCACGCTGCTGTAGTTCTTTTTCCTTCTCCAGCTGTTGTCCGATGACACTCTGTTCAGCCTGTCCTTTGTCCAAAAGCTGCTTAAGATGGGTACGATCCTCTCGTAGTCCGTCCCGTTCCCGTTGCAACTCCTTGGCCTGTTCCAGCTGTTCCAATCGAAGCAGCAGCTTGGGTTCTTCCTCAGCCATCTGTACACGTGCCTTCTCGGCCTTCTCGGCTTCCAGTACAGACATCCGTTCATGTTCCACGGCTTGCTGGTGAGCAATCCCGGCTGCATCCTCACGTAACTTCTGCTGTGCTGCTGCGTCACGCATCGTCTGCAATGAAGGGAGTATTGCGTCTGCCGCTCCGGCCACTTTCATCCGTTGTTCCCCAGCTTCGATCTGTGGTGCACGTGCTTTCAGCTTTTCGTGTTCCTCCATACGACCCTGGCGTTCATGACTTAACTCACGGACTTTGCCGAGCTGCTCGGCTTCCTTCATCGCTTCATCAAGCGTTTTGCGTGACAATTCAGACTGTTTCACAGCAGCTTGAAGAAGAAGCTCCGTTTCCGCCAACGTCTCTTTGCTCGCATTCCCAAGCCCCTGCTGCTCGGCAGCCAGTGACTGATGAACCATATCATTGTCCTTCACCCGCCGACTGAGCTTGATGGCAAGCTGATCTCCATACTTCTCCAGATGAAATAAACGTTGCAGCATCTGCCGTCGTTCACTGCCTTTCAGGGACAGAAACTCAGCGAATTTACCTTGTGGAAGCACAACGGCTCGCGTAAAATCATCCATTTTCAACCCAATGACATCTTCAACGCATCGGTTCACGTCTGCCAGTTTATCAGCCAGCACCTGTTCTTCTCCGTTGACGGTCTCAATGAATTTGCTGATGGTGTTGCTCACCGAAACCTCATTGTTTCGTTTGAAACGTCGTTCCACCCGAAATCTTCTTGTGCCTTCTGCCGAGACAAGTTCAAATGTAAAAGCAACGGACAATGAATCTTCAGCGTGATTCATGATTCCCTGGGTACCGTTAACCGCACGTTCCACTTTTCCGTACATCGCCAGCGTAATCGCGTCGAGCAAAGAAGATTTCCCACTGCCTGTAGGACCAAAAATGCCGAACAGTCCCGTTTCTGTCAATACGGTAAAATCAATCTCCTGAGTCTCACGATAACTTTGCAGACCTGCAACTTTCAATAAAATCGGCTTCAATTTCCCTCGACCTCCTCACGCATACCCGGCTCGTCCTCATCGACGAGTTCCAGGAACAGTTGAACCAGACTGTCTTCAGGTAATGCCCCACCTGTCTGACGCTGATAAAATTTGCGGAAAAGCTCATGTACGGGAAGCTCGGATCGTTGCTCCAAAAGCCCTGCGGCTGCCATCTCGGGGTACACCGGACGAATATGGATGATCCCGTCATGCGACTTACGAAGCTGCTGGATTTCTTTCAGAGACATGGCGTCATCCAGCCATACTTCCATATCAATAAAAGCCTGAGGATCACGCCCTTCATCCAGCCAACGATAAACCTCAGCCAGACCGCCACGCGCCTTCCAACGCACAAGTGGACGTCCAGAGGTCAACAGCACTTCTTCCAAGTTTGCGCCCCCCCCCGGTGCCAAATCAACCATGGTGACGGACTTACTCTGCCCCGCTTCGGAGAAACTGTAGGCCAGTGGAGAGCCACTATACCGTATCACACCATCCCCTTTAACTGCCTGTGCACGATGAAGATGCCCCAGTGCTGTATATTGCGCCCCTGTTGACAATGCAGAAGGGTCAACCGTATAGGCCCCTCCTACCTGAATGGGACGTTCCGAATCACTTTCCACTCCGCCCAGAACATAAATATGACTCATTGCCAAATTCACCGTATCCGGACGAAAAGAAGCAGCCAGACGCTGCATTAACATGCCAACCCGACGGCTGTATGCCTGGCGAAGCACATTCTCGTCCCCATCCGTTGTCAGCAGTTCATTCAGTCGCGCTTCAGAGGGGTATGGCAATGCAGCAATCTGCGCAGTCTCTCCAGTTCGCTTTGCATGGATCGTAACTGCTTCTGAAGTAGGCATACCTACAAGTGTAATTCCCTGCCTGTTCACAAGCGGGGTCACCGAAGCCACTCGCTCCGGCTGATCATGGTTCCCGGCAATCACCACAAGTGGTCTTCCTTGTTCTGTCAGTCGCGCCGCGGCCTCATAAAAAAGCTGTTCCGCCGATGCAGGCGGATTTACAGAATCATACACGTCTCCAGCCATCAATATGGCATCTGCCTGCTGCTCATCCGCGAGTCGAACAAGCTCATCCACAAAATCCTCCTGCTCTCGCAGCCGGCTCCGTCCCTCCAGCGTTTTCCCCAGATGCCAGTCCCCTGTGTGCAAAATACGCATCGTCCGTTCAACCCCTCTCTCATGCAAAATCCGATGATACAAATTCCATCCGGCCGTTTTAAAATTTCACTTTATAGTTTCACAGCAAGTCCGCCATCAAAAAAGTACAACCACTTCCGGTCGACTTTCCGACCCAGAATATCTTCAATAGCCCGGCCATACAGCTCCAGCTGAAAACGATAGTTTTCCGTCAGTTTGTCCAGTCCACCGCGATGCTCCAACACCCGGTCTGTCTTGTAATCTAGCAAAATAAGCTCGCCATCCACCTCATACAGGCAGTCAATAATCCCCTGTACCAGCACCATTTCATTTTCTAGTGATGCCTGCATCTTACCGTCTTCCTCCAACGTTTGAATCCCTGCATCTGGTGACAGACTTTGAAGCCATTCAGCAGGAGAATGATGTGCCGGAAGTCCATAAATAAAAGGAATCTCCCGTTTCACCCACTCCGCACGCAACAATTCTGTCCCAGGCTCTGTATTGAAGAATTCGGCCAGTTGATCAGACTCAATAACCTCTGCTTGATGGGGGAGCAAAATCTGGAGCTCAACTAACCGCAAAAGTGTCTGCTCAACGATTTGTGAATCAATGGGTGAACCATCTACAGGAAGATGCTGCATCAACGTATGATACACCGTTCCCCGCTCGGCTCCAGTCAATTGTTTTTCCTCCATGAATTTGGGACGACGTAGATGCAATTTAAAGGACGATCCTTCATCCTTCACTTCACGGCCCTCATAATCCACAGAAGCCTCAGATTGTTCTTCAACTTCCTCCATCATCTGTAAAGACTGATGGTCTTGCATGGCTAGCAATGTTTTTAGTTCGGTAACCGATGTACTGGCAGCTACTTGCGTTGCTGCTTGATGAGGATACATCCATGAAAGCCGTTTATCAACTTCCCGAAGCAGCTGTAGACCCTCTTGCTCACCTATTGTAAATACAGCTTCCTCACTGATGTCTCGTAGTGTTGCATCTTGTGTATCCTCGATCATCTCTTCTTCAGTGGAGGAAGGAAACAGCTCCACAGGCTGAACTGCTTTTAGGGCAGCAATTCGATGTTTCCGCACTTCTGTCATGCCGTCTTCTTCACCAAGCGTCTGATCCACAAATATTTCCCGGGATACTTGATCAGCAGAAATGACAGAAATAGTCCAGCGTGATTCATCATTCACAAGACAGGCAGCATATGAATCAGCGCCTCCCGCAAGTTCACGCAGCAAAGCTGCGTCTGGATGTCTCATCAGGGATGGACCGATCCAGTCCAGATAACTACGTCCTGCTGCAAGCAGATAGTCAGGCAATACCCGTTCCGGACTGTCTTTAATCTGAGACCATGCCACTGCCTTTTTAACAACATCTTTCACCGTACCGACCAAAATCATTTTCTCTTTTGGGCGGGTCAAAGCCACATAGAGCACCCGCATCTCTTCGGCAAGCAGCTCAAACTGGGCGCGACGACGAATCGCCAGATTCGCCAAGGTTGGATAGGCAACCCGATTCTCACGATCAACAAACCTCGGGCCAAACCCCAGCTCCTTATGCATCAGAAACGGCGAATTCAGATCCTGCTGATTGAACATTTTGGATATGCCCCCGACAAAAACAATAGGGAATTCCAAGCCCTTACTCCGGTGAATCGTCATGATGCGTACCGCATTGTCCTGCTCACCAGAACCACTTGAAACGGTGCCAAGATCTCCCCCGTTCTCACGTAGTCTGGATACATAGGTCAGGAAGCGGAACAACCCACGATTAGCCGTTGCCTCCTCATATTGCCGAGCGCGATCATACAGAGCCTTCAAATTACTTTGACGCTGTATGCCTCCCGGTAGGCCGCCAACCCAGACCAGATAACCCGTTTCCCGGTACATTCGCCAAATGAGTTCACTCAGGCTGCCTTGTCTGGCTTCAAGCCGCCACTGTTCCAACTGACGCATAAAGCGAATTAACTTTTGTTGCAGCTCTGTGCTGGTACCGTTGTCCCTATCCGCATCGTCGCTTATACGTCCACCCATACTTGCATCTATACCAGCATCCAGAAGCTCATCTGTATCTGCATGTACAGAGGATTCATGTGTACGTTCGATAACTTCTGCTTCGGCGGATACTGCCGACTCCCGCTGCCCCTGTTCCATTTCTGACCAGACTTCGGGCCATTGCAGCTGGATTGCAGATGAATCCGGATTCGAAACTTTCTCACCATGCTGCCCGACAACATTTAACGAACTATTGAATGCTCCTGTAGCCGATACAACAGCATCATAGAAAGACTGTCGCTTGTCCCCAAGGCGAATCTGAGCCAGTTCCTCTTCATCTAGTCCGACAATCGGCGAACGAAGCACGGAAGCAAGCGGAATATCCTGCCTTGGATTATCCACAATCTGCAGCAAGGACAACATCACTTCCACTTCCGTCGCCTGGAAATACCCTTTGCTTTGCTCCCCTCCGGCAGGAATACCCTGCTGTCTGAATTCCTCAATCATGAGTGGAGCCCACATCAGGGCAGAACGAAGCAAAATAACTATGTCTCCGTAACGCGCAGGTCGCATGGATTTGAGGGCTTTATCATAAACGTTAAGGGCTGGTTTATCCGTATCTCCAACCATTTCACGAATACGTCGAGCCATGGCCCGAGCCTCCAGCTGGGCGGTTTCGAGCTCGGCACTCTCCAGCTCGGCAGAAGGCAGAGCATCTCCATTCTCGTCCGTGCTTTCCGTCAGATCAGGTCCTCCGCCTTGACGATCAATCAGCATAAGTTCAGGTGTGTATGCCTCATCCCCAAGCGTCTCTGCCGGGAAAGTAGCCCCATAAGCGAGCTGCGCCCGTTCATCATAGGCAATCTCAGCTACCCCTTCATTCATGAGCTGCTTGAATAACATATTGACCGAGTGGACTACTTCTGCACGACTGCGGAAGTTACGCGCAAGATCAATACGTCTTCCTGCATGCAATGACTCTTTCTCTCCGTCCACTTCCATATCCGAATTCGCTGCGTATTGACGATACTTGTTCAGAAACAGACCGGGTTCAGCCAGACGAAAACGGTAAATACTCTGTTTTACATCACCAACCATGAATCGATTTCCTGGATTTTCTCTGGAAATCAGTCTGACGATATCTTCCTGCACCGTATTAGTATCCTGATATTCATCCAGCAGCACTTCATCGAAACGTGCCCGATATTCCATTGCCGCATCCGAAGGCATCGATAGCTCAGGAGTTGAATCCTCATGGCGCAAAATATGAAGACAGTAATGCTCCAGGTCACTGAAATCAACCTGACCGCGTTCCCGCTTGGCCTGTCGATATCGCTCTCCAAATGCACTGACCAGCTTGGACAATTCCTGCATTAGTGGTGCCGCCTGCTCCAGCTCCTGCCAGAAAGAAAACGCACTTCTTCCAAACAATGACCCTTTCAGATCCGTAACGGCTTTTTTCGCAGCCTCACGCAGTTCCTTGACCTGTTCTTGTAACCCCGGGTCCGTCTGGTCCTTTTTGCAAGGCTTCAGCTTGCCAAAAGATGCTGGCTGAAACACTTCAGGCAATCTTTCCCACGGCATGACCTCAACAGCTGACAGAAGCTCTTCGACCATTGCCAAATCTTCTTTTAATGTATCTGCATAAGGTTTCGGACCTTCCGGCTGCATAGATATGCTGATTCCTTGACGCAGCAGACCAGCCGCACCACTTAGGGCAAGAGCCGCATCACGCAAAATACTCTGAACCCATGCAGAATGCCCAAGTGCCTCGACACTTTCCACCTGAAAAGCAGATGCCATCTCCGCAAGCCAATGATCCGGCCAGGAATGACTGCGTGAGAAATCATACAAACGCTGCACAAGTCGATGCATGGCATCATCGTTTCGTTCCCCACTGAACCAATCCACCAATTCGCGGAATGTACTGCCTTCATCTTCTTCCCCATACTTTTCCTCAAACAACTGCTCCAACAATTCCTGCCGCATAATCTCGGCTTCATTTTCATTCAGAATCCGGAAAGCCGGGTTTAGCGGAATTTGCTGATAATAACGACGAATGACCTCCATACAGAATGAATGCAGTGTCGTAATGGATGCCCGCCCAAGTAGTGAAAGTTGTTTGCGCAAATGTTCTTCGGCAGGCTGCTCTTCAAGTGCACGTTCCAGTGCTTCCCGTATCCGCTGCTTCATCTCCGCCGCAGCAGCTTTCGTAAATGTTGCAACCAGCAAACGATCTACGCTGAATCCGCGGGAAGGGTCTGCAATCTTACGAATAATCCGTTCAACCAATACGGCCGTCTTCCCGGAACCCGCTGCAGCAGCAACCAGAATGTCTTCCCCACTCTGTGAGATGGCACTCCATTGGTCATCACTCCAGAAGCTTCCCTCCGGTTTTGGCATAATCGTCATGATGTTTCCCCTCCTTTGTCATGAGACAGCATGTCCCAGATTTGCTGTTTGCCCGGTTTAGACAACAGATTATATTCATTGCCTTCGATATTTTCATCAAATTGACAGACTGGCTTGTACGGACAGAAGGTGCATGCAACCTCCTGCTGGATACGGTAAGGTTCAATCGCCACATCCCCGTCCGTAATCCGGGTGCCAATCTCACGAATATTACTGCGAACTGAAGCAAGCAAGGTATCCCATTGTTCTGGCGTAGCTACAGCAGCGCTGCTATAAAAACTGCCATCTGCCTTAAGCGCAACCGGAATAATGGCCGAATAGCCTTTGTCCAAGGTATTGTCCATTTGAGCGATCGCATCCCGGTCCGCGAGTAACAAGCCCTTCATTTTAAACCGTTTCAGTAGTTCTTGTCCTGCCTGCTCAGAAGTCATGCCATTCGCCGATTGAAGCAACGGATTATGCACATGGAAATAGAGTGTTCCTCCAGGCATAGCCGATTCTCCAAGCCACTCCTCGGCAGCACTAAGCAGTACCTCCAGGTACGTGAGCATCTGTAATGACAAGCCATAATACACCTCATGCAACTTGAGATCGGTCTGGCTCGATTTGTAATCAATGACCCGCAGCAGCAGGCCATTCTCTCCTTCAGCCACATCCACACGGTCGATCCGACCCACGATCTCCATCACACAGCCATTTTCCAATTCAAAACGAAGGGGTGGCAGGGGTTTACCTGGCCCAAAATCAAGCTCCAACCCAATCGGTTCAAAGCTTCCCCGTCTGGACTGTTCACCCAGAATAACGGACGCCCTGCTAACGATATCCTTCAGCTTCCGGAAGATGTAACCATACCGTTTGGTACTAAGCAAAATCTCTCCCTGCAACTGTGGTGCAATCTGCTCCACGGTGTGCTCCGCTTCCTTCCGACATTCATCTGGAGACAGACTGCCCCAACTACGATTCTGCTCACGCAAACGTATGGCAAGCTGACTCAAGGCTGCATGGAACAATTGTCCAATATCAGGGGCTTGCAAGCGGTACAGCTGGCGCTCTTTCAAGCGCAGCCCGTGGGATGCAAAATGGGAGAACGCACACGCCACAAAACGCTCCATCCTGGAGACACTGGTCCTTACCTCTGTGCCATATAATCTACGGCTAGTAGCCGTACGTAGAGGTAACGCCCGATTGCGATAAAAGACCGATCCAAGCAATTGTTTCAGCTGAGGTCTGCTCGTCTCCCGAGAGACATGCCAGTTATAGATCGCCCACCACATTTCAGGAATATCTTCTCCACGGCGCCATCTGCGCAATTGTCCGATGAGATAAGAGAGGCTCTGACCAGGATGGTTAACATAAGACCAGTGTATCTCTTCAGCATCCGTAACCGGCGGCTGGGCAAGCAATGGCTGCTCATGCAGACCGAACATCTTCCGTACATGTCGTACAATTTCCGAGGGCAGTAATGTTTTCCCTTCATCATCTGCAACAGGATAACTCAGCCATAACTGCTTGCTCGCCGCTGTCAGGGCGGTATAGATCAGAAAGCGTTCATCCAGCATTTGTCTTGTTGCTCCCGGCCCAAGCCCCAGTCCTCTCTCTGTCAATAACAGCCGTTCCTGCTCAGTTAATACACCATCATCCTGAGGCACAGCAGGCAGTTCACCATCTACTGCACCCAGAATAAATACGTACTTGATACCCTGAAGACGTGTACGATCCATCGATCCAACCAACACTTGATCAAGCGCTGGAGGAACAAGTCCCAGCTTCAGTTCGGTTAATCCGGTCTCCATCAGCCCAGCAAATAGATCGATATCCAGCCGTTCGGCCCCCATCATATCAACCATCTGATCTAATAGATCTAGAACGGCACCCCACATTTGACGATGCTCTCTCGAACGTTCCGGATCACCCTGGGCTTTGGCTTCTGCAGACATCTGATCCAGCTTCCAAGGAATCTCAGCATCTTCCAGTAATCTGTAAAGCGCCGCACATTGGTCTTTAGCTGTCTTTGCCTTGCTCATTCGTTTCTCAAAAGCACCCAGTGGATCAACAATCACTGTACGGCATTTTTCCATTAAGGACAGCATCTGCTCCCGGCCCCTGCTGCGGACATCCTGATCGTTGTCTTCCAAGGACAGGCTGGGTACATACTTCCATGGCTTGCCATCTGTCCAGCGGTATCCGTGAATTCCGCAAGCTAATATATAATTTTCGAGCTGGTCCATATCTTCACGTGTAATGGAACCGCCCCGTGGAAGCAGCAGATCCGTTTTCACACAGCGAAATACATCCTCATAACGCCAGCGACGGCGAACGATATCGAGTGCTGAACGAATGAATTCCGCTAATGGATGATGTAGTTCATTTCTTCTCCGATCCAGAAAGACAGGCACGCCATAGTCCCTGAATAGGGGCTCAGCAATGTCGGCATATGTATCCAACTGACGAACAAGCACTGCCATATCTCGATAACGCGCACCTTCATCTTGCGCCAGACGACGCATCTCACGAAGTGCTCCTTCCATTTCAGCCCGGCGGTTCTCAGCGGCGTATAGTCGGACACCTGCATCACGCCCCTCACTCTTCCAGCGAACTCTGCGATCAAAGCCAGCCTCCAAATGCGCCAGTCCAGGACTGCCCTCATATCTCGGCAAAACTTCCGGTTGAAGCACGGTTGTCTCATTAAGGACACCCAGATCCTCGGCCATGCCTTTGAGACGTGCGTATGCACTCGCTGTGGGATGGAACAGCTCCAATTCTGCTGGAAGTGCACCGTGATCGTAAGCACGATCCAAAGTCAATGCAATTGTAACGGAAGAAGCTTGCAGCATCAATTTTCCTATGACACTCATTTCCTGCGGAGTAAATCCCTGAAATCCATCGATCCAGATCTGTGCATCTTGCAGCAACGTGCTCTCCGGCAACCGCTCTGTCAGTTCAGTCAACGTGTCTTCATCATCGATATATAGTTCGGTTAATTCCTTTTCATAATCACGGTATATAAGTAGCAAGTCATGCAGCTTGTCTCCCAGAATCGGTGCAGAAGAGGAAGTATTCCATGCGGAAAGTCCTTCTTCAAGTGAAGTGGGGTCAAGTTCATAACGTTTAAACTCACTGTATAAATCATTTAAGTCTCCTATAAATCCCAGCTGGCTGCCTGATGCTCCAAACAACTTCAATTCTTCCTTACGACGCTGAAGCACTTTGTAGAGCAGCATTTTTTTGCCTTCAGCCCCAATGGGAATACGTGCAGAACCACCTGCCTCCTGCATTACCCGATAGGCCAATCGGCGAAAACCAAGCACTTCAGCACGCATGGTACCTTTAATAGCCCCTGAAGATACAAGTGACTGTTCAGTTCGAAACGAACTCTGTTCCGGGACCAGAAGAATCAGTGGTTTACCTTGTGGTTCCTTTTGAAGCAGGGATGTGATTTCCCGGGTAATCAGCGCACTCTTACCGCTGCCTGCCCGGCCAATAACAAAGCGTACGGACATGTTTAATCCTCCAAACCATCACGAACAAGATTTTAATTCCCAGTATAACATATCTGACTTGGTTCGGAACATACGTTTGCCACTATCCGGCAATTACAGAAAGCTTCTCCACGAGCATAGCAAAGAGCCCACAGCTTATGAAAACAGTGGACTCTTTGCGTAAATGTATATTCGATCTTAAAATGAAATCGCGCTCAATTAATTCTTTTTGCTACGTACTTCGAAGATGGCAAATTTCAGGTAATGACCTTCGTCTACGCCCAAAATTTGCGGGTGATCCTTACCGGCCGCTTTCCAGTCGATTAGACGCAGTATTTTGCCTGCATCTTCGGCTGCATCCGCAATAGTTTCCAGGAAGAGATCCGGACGCATGTGGTATGAACAGCTTGCCGTTACTAAATACCCACCCTCATTCACCAGCTTCATTCCTTGCAGATTGATATCCTTATATCCACGGCATGCGCCTTTGACTGCTGATTTCGTTTTGGCAAAGGCTGGTGGATCGAGGATAACCACATCAAATGTTTTACCACCGGCTGCAAGCGCTTTGGACGTATCCACTTTCTGTTCACCAGCACGTGCACGTACGTTACGCTCATCTAGGCCTTTCACCTGTTCACGCAAGTATTGGAATGCATCCGCAACGACAAATTCGACCCGATCAGTAAAACCGTTCAGCTCTACGTTGGTACGTGCACTTTCAATCGCATGTTCTGAGATATCAAGACATGTTACTTTTTTTGCTCCATATTTGCAGGCGTTCAATGTGAAGCTGCCTGTGTGGGAGAAACATTCCAGCACAGTGGCCCCATCCCAATAAGGGAACGTCACAACCTTGCCACTTTTATTCACAGGAAGCAACTGCTGCGTACCATCCTGCTCAGCCTGTTGGAGCGTAATACCACTCTTATAACCCCAACCCTTCATAAGTGGTTCAATGGCTGCACGATTCTCGCGTTGGTCGAAGAAGTACCCTGTCTTCTGACCTTCCACGATATCCACCTTAATAAGCAATCCATTCTCCGTTACCGTGACATGACGAGGGCACTCCCCGTACAATGGTCCCTTCGTCTGCTCCAAACCTTCCAGTTCACGAATGGATACATCACTGCGTTCATAGATGCCTTCCGGCTGCATCACTTCAATTAGAGCTTGTACAATCGCTTCGCGGCAACGGTCCATGCCGAGTGTGAGCAATTGAACAACAAGGATGCTGCCAAAACGGTCAACGATCAGTCCTGGCAGGAAATCAGCTTCCCCATAAACGAGACGGTATGCCTCTCCATCCTGGATAAAACGCTCCCGGTGGCGCAAGCAATCGCGGAAACGCGCTGCAAAAAACGCGGTGTCCATCTGTTCAAACTCCAAAGGTTGATACGCCACGACTCGAACTGTGATTTGAGATGCAGGATTATAGTATCCCGTCGCAAGATAGCGACCTTGGTGATTCAATACATTGACCAGATCTCCCGGTTCGGGGTTTCCTTCAACAGAGGCAATTTCATTGTTATATATCCATGGATGTGCATGTTCAAGCCGCTTTTTGCGGCTGCGTTCCAGTGTAACTGATGGCAAGATAGATCCACTTCTTTCATAGTTAGTTGTTGAAAAGATAGGTTTGGTGCAAAGGTGACCGCTACGGGGATGGATTGGACTTTCGATCGCTGTTGTCTCCAGATTTTTCTGATTCCCTTTCTCAAAAGGGAAAATCCGGAGACAAAGGCGAACGCTTCGCTTCTACAGTTCCAATTCCATCCCCTCCGCTACGTTTGCAGAATCTCCGTATCTTTTGAATAGGGGCGCGTTAATTTGGGTGTCCGCTTCGGGGATGAATCGGACTTTCGATCGCTGTTATCCCCAGATTTTTCTGATTCCCTTTCTCAAAAGGGAAAATCCGGAGACAAAGGCGAACGCTTCGCTTCTACAGTTCCAATTCCATCCCCTCCGCTACGTTTGCAGAATCTCCGTATCTTTTGAATAGGGGGTGCGGTATTTTGGGTGACCATTAAGGAAACTTCTCGGTCTTTCAGACGCTGTTGATTCCAGAATTCCGTTAGCCTGTCATGGTTGTCCTTATTTACTCATAGGATGAGAATAAGGATATGCACGGAAGGAATGATGTTAACTCATGTTCAGAGATGTTGTGCTGCCCCTATTATATGGGCTTCTTATCTTTTTTGGCGGGATGAAGCTGATGGAAACAGCCTTACAGCGGATGGCCGGGCCCATGCTGGCTGGATGGCTGGGCCGGGCTACCTCTGCTCCCTGGAAAGGCATGGCTTTTAGCGCGGGCGCTACAGCCCTGCTGCAAAGCAGTACTGCCGTCACCGTACTCACCATTGGATTGGCGAACGCCAGATTGATTACTTACGGACGCACACTTGGCATTATTCTTGGCACCAACATCGGGACGTGCCTGACCACCGAGTTGGTCGGATTGCAGATTGGGCGTGTTTCCCTGCCTCTGCTTGCCTTGTCTCTGACAGGCTGGGCCGTCTTTGTTGTGCTTGGTGAACGAAATCAGTTCGCTCCTGAACGCACACGCCGGACACTGTTTACGATGCAATACAGCTTTCTCGCGTCAGCCGGATTTGCCCTCGTCATGACAGGCATTCAAGTGATGCAATCCATTGCCGTACCCCTGCGTAGTATGGGTGTATTCCAGTGGTTTCTGGATCGATCAGCAGACAGCTTGTGGTGGGGCTTTCTGGCAGGTGCCTGTCTGACGGCCCTAATTCATAGCAGCGCAGCTGTCATTAGCATGGCGATTACGCTTGCAGCCACAGGCGTACTTCCTGTGGAGATCGGCATCGCTATTGTGATCGGGTCGAACGTGGGGACCTGTATCACCGCCGTGATTGCTGCCGCTGGCGGAGCATCCGCAGGCAAATTTGTCGCAGCCTCCCATGTCGTATTAAACATAGCGGGAGCACTGCTGTTTATGCCGCTGATCGGCCAGCTGCACGCAGCTTCGGCCTGGCTGTCAGCGGATAACGGGGCACAGATTGCGCATGCCCAGACCCTTTTTAACGTCACCAGTTCACTGCTTGCCTTGCCATTCTGTTACTTGCCGATTTGGCACAAAAAACCACCGGTCTCCACCCCAGTGGCGAAGTCACCCGTGGCCTGATGCTCAAAACGCTCTTAACAAACAGTAGCGATACGTCACGCAATAGAAAATAGTTATACGTTAATGCCTAATTTGTTCAGTGCCACACGTAAAATGTCATCGTTATTATCGTATCCACTTTGCTGCTGTCTGGACCAAGCTTCTTTCGGAGTGTACCAATCAACACCTTTGATTTCTTCAATCTGAGGCTGCAGGTCGCCGCTTTCCGCTTCAACGAGATAATAATGAACTTCCTTATCCACCGGACCAAACTCTGCATGCTGATACGTATAGGCGATGATATCGACGGGTTCTACTATTCGGCCAACCATGCCTGTCTCTTCCAGAATCTCACGTAGTGCAGTCTGCTCCACCGTTTCTCCATCTTCCATTTTGCCCTTGGCGAGAGTCGTTTTGCCGTAGCGATCTACAATCAGTTGAATTTGAAGCTTTCCGTCTTCTCCCGTGCGGTAGACGACTCCGCCTGCCGAAATTTCTTTTCTGTTCATGTTACTCTCCCCCATTACGGAATTGTCTTCATCTTTTTTTGGAAAAAGAAGGACCTCATCTCCACGGGTACGCTCCCCAAGGAAATGAAATCCTTGTTTCTGACGCCTCGATTACATCGCTGCGGACTTGAGATTTTCTTCCAACACACGAACCAGCGTAGCCTGGCTTTCATTCACACCCGCCTCGGTCACTTTGACACGGCATACTTTGCCTACCATATCCATGGAACCATCAAAGACCAGCTGAATGTAATTGTCACTATAACCGTGCAGTTTACCACTGCCTTCACGGCCCTTGGCTTCACCTTCAGGAATGACATCCAGTACTTGCCCCACAAACTGTTTGGCGTATGCCAGTTGCATTTGCTCGGATAGATCAATTAGTTCATGCACGCGTGCATTTTTAACTTCCTCATCCACCTGATCCTCCATACGCGCTGCCGGTGTTCCGGTCCGCTTGGAATATGGGAATACGTGCATTTCGGAAAAACCGATTTTCTTCATCAGCTCGTAGCCGTTACGGAACATCTCATCCGTCTCACCCGGGAACCCAACAATAACGTCGGTTGTAATCGCTACATCCGGCATCGCTTCCCGAATGCGAAGCATTTTATTGTAAAACTCTTCGGTCGTATATTTACGGCGCATACGTTTCAGTACGGTATCATCACCCGCTTGCAGCGGAATGTGGAAGTGCCGCACAAGTTTGTCTGAACGTTTGATCACATCTAGCATCCGATCATCAATCTGACTGGCTTCAATCGAACTGATCCGAATACGCTCCAGGCCCTCTACTTTATCCAAGTCCCATAGCAGATCTGTCAGATCGTAATTCTCCATGTCATCCCCGTATCCACCAGTATGAATGCCTGTCAGGACAATTTCCTTGTACCCGGCGTGCACCAGTTGATGAGCCTGTTGGATGATGCTATTTGCTTCCCGGCTACGGGAAAGTCCACGTGACCACGGAATAATGCAGAACGTACAGAAGTTATTGCAGCCATCCTGAATTTTCAGAAATGCACGGGTACGATCGGCAAAATCCGGTACGTCCATCTCTTCAAATACCCGCGTTTTCATGATGTTGCGCACAGCATTGACGGGCTGACGTGATTCCTGAATTTCATTGACATATGGCAAAATTTTGTCCCGATCCTGTGTACCGATAACAAGATCCACACCAGGGATGTCCAGAATCTCTGCCGGAGAAGTTTGCGCATAACAGCCTGTAACGGCTACAATCGCATCCGGGTTGCGCCGAATGGCACGACGGATAATCTGGCGGCTTTTTTTGTCGCCGGTATTGGTTACTGTACAAGTATTAATCAAGTATACATCCGCTGTCTGTTCGTCAAAGTCTACCTGATCGTATCCTTCGTTTTTGAACAATTGCCAAATCGCCTCTGTATCATAAAAATTAACTTTGCAGCCTAAGGTGTAAAACGCCACGGATGGCATAATTACATTCCCCCCATTTCTCCGGATTCATATAAGACGCAAGTTAGCGCCGCCATTCCAGCTGTCTCGGCCCGCAAGATGCGTTTGCCCAGTCCAACGGATACAGCACCCGCCTGATCGGCTTCAATCGTTTCCCTCTCCGAGAATCCGCCCTCAGGTCCAACAACGATCAACACTTCTGCACTCGCACCAGGTGCAAGCTGCTCCACAAACGGCTTCAAAGCGTCTCTTAACTGCTTGCCATTTTCCTTTTCATAACAATAACATACCAGACTGTAGCCCTCAAAAGAAGATAGCAGCCCTTTCCAGGAAAGTGGCTGCTCGACGGATGGAATGCGGTTCCGATGGCTTTGTTCAGCGGCTTCCTTGGCGATTTTGCGCCACCGCTCCAACCGTTTGCCTTCTTTCTTGGCATCATATTGCACAATCGTACGCTCAGACAGGAAAGGAACAAAGGAAACCGCTCCGATCTCTGTACATCTTTGAATGACCGTCTCCATCTTATCGCCTTTTGGCAAGCTTTGAGCCACGGTTACACGTATACGCGCTTCATGGTCCATTTCGAGAGATTTCACAATATTCGCTGTTACTTGCTGGGCTTCGATGCTTTCAATCTGCACCAAAGCTTCTTTGGAGTTTCCGTCACTGACAATCAGTTTATCTCCAGGTTTACCACGCATCACTTTGCCGATATGGCGTGCATCATCACCCGTGATGACCACGGAATGTTCATTAAACTGTTCTGCAGATACAAAATAACGCTGCATTAGTCTGTCCACCCATTCTATCCTGTTATGACTGGAATTCACCCCGCCTGATGGCCGGCGTGAATCCAATCGCCACAGATGATCATACAACTTTTATGTCCTTCTGACCAGTATTTCAGTCCCATACACTATACGTTTCTAACGATATAAACCGATGATTAGCCTTGCCAGATCCAGATACATATTCTGGGCAAATTGATATAAAGGTTGAATCGTCGCATTTTGCAATGGAGGAATAACAAGGATCAACAGGAAAATAAATATGGACCATTGCTCTACCCCTTGTAGTTTGCGGCTGATTGAAGGCGGCAGAATATCCTCCAGAATTCGATATCCGTCCAATGGAGGTAACGGAATAAGATTAAAGAGAAAAAGGAAAAAGTTCGTCAGGTTAAATATGGAGAAAAACATGGAGATTGCCGTAAGCAACCGTTCATTCTCAATGCCACCCAATGCCCCCGAACCAACCAGGGACGCATAGATTATCGTACCGATGATCGCGAGCAGCAAGTTACTCACAGGCCCTGCTACAGATACAATGACACCCATTAATCTCGGTTTGTCGAAGTTCGCCCGATTCACTGGAACAGGGCGTGCCCAACCAAAACCGGCAATAAGGAGTAGCAACACACCAAACAAGTCAAAATGTACAACTGGATTCAGTGTAACCCTGCCCAGCAGCTTGGCTGTTGGATCGCCGAATTTGTTGGCAAAATAGGCATGAGAGAATTCATGCACCGTAAAAGCAATCAGAATCGCCAACAGGAAAAACGGCAGTTGATCCAGCGGATAACGAAAGAACGAGTTTAAGTCCATCGGTTACCTCTTTCTGGCCACAAACGCGACCCAGTCCTCATCGCGGTGCACCGAACTTATTTCGAAGCCGGAAGCAACGAGCGCATCATGGACAAGCTGCTCTTTATTTTTCCAGATGCCTGAAGTAATGTAAACGCCGCCAGACTCAAGCGCATGATAGACATCATCCACAAACAGCATAATAATCTCAGCCAAAATGTTGGCAACGATAACTTTCACCGGAAGCTTCACGCCCAGCGCAGGGTCCTGACTGCCCAGAACAGACAGCAGATCACTCTCTTTCACCGTAATTTGTTGTCCCAGCCCATTCAGTTCCACATTTTCCTTGGCACTTGCTACCGCAACCGGATCAAGGTCCAGCGCGAGCACATGTTTTGCTCCGAGATGGACAGCTCCAATAGCCAAGATGCCAGAGCCTGTACCCACGTCAATGACTTCCTCGCCACCCTGAATGACCGATTCCAGTGTACGCAGACAAAGCGAAGTGGTTGGATGTGTTCCTGTACCAAACGCCATGCCTGGATCAAGCTCAATAATTTTCTCATTTGGGCTTTCCGGTGTATACTCTTCCCATGTCGGTTTAATGGTTAGACGTTCCGAGACACGTACTGGCTTGAAATATTGTTTCCAGGCGTTCGCCCAGTCATTTTCATCCACTGTTCGAGTCTCAAAACGAACCTCCCCCGTTTGGATATCGAATTCGGAAAGTTGCTCAATGCGTGGACTTACTTCAGATTGCAATGCATCCATGTCCGTACCTTCGGAAAAGTATCCTTTAATGACCGCAAAGCCTTCAGGAATATCATTCAATGGAAACTCGTACAACTCGCCATACGTTGTATCCCGCTTTTTATTTAAAGTACCGGACTCTTCAATTGAGACCCCTCCAGCACCCGCTTCATGTAAAAAATTCGAAATCATCTCCACAGCTTCTTCTGTGGTATGTATTGTTAGTTCATGCCATAACATACTTCGTTTTTCCTCCTCATTTTTCAAACATCCCAACCATTGTACTACACAAGCGAGCAGGAGTACAAAACCGCAGCAGTAAAAGAAACAACAAAAACAGGATACCCGCAGCCTGACTGCTCGAATACCCTGTTTTAATTATGACTACACTCGATTAACTTGTTAGCAAAAGCGTCCACCATTCTGGGTAATCATCTCTGCAGCTTGCGGGAGAGAGTCACTGGATACGGATACTGTCAGCAAGATTTCTTGCTTGGGCCTGCCTTCAGAGCCAGCTTCCGGATCGTCATACACTTGTCCACCCGACAATACTTCGGTCTCGTCGCTAATAAGGGAAAGTACATTCAGCTCACCACTGAATCCCCCAATCACGGCCATGGTTGAGTTATCTGTGCTCTCAGCCGCTCCCCGATCCACTGAAGACGATGTGTCATTCAGACTCTCGATACTCAATTGGTTCGGGTGCAGCAATTCCAGAGCTCTGCGTGCAGATTCAGCCTCGGACCAGCTTGTAAACACTGCTTCGATAATCACTGCAGAGCGACCTTCAGTCATGAATCTCCCGACCCTGACGACGATCGGCCGCTTCACTGCGGCGCAAAGCCTCTATATCTTCATGATCCGCAGCTTCGGCACTGAATTCCACATCCTCATTTTTGGCGGACTGCATTCTCTTCATCTTTTCCGTTTTCGTCAAAATCTTGCCTGGACGTTCATGTTCTGCCATCGTTATGCTCCTCCTTCAAAATAGGTATCTATATAAAATGAACTAATACTTGTTACACTGTACCACTCCGACTGTAGTACCATCCTCCGATCGCTGTTATCCCCAGATTTCTTCATCTCCCTTCTTAAAGGGAGAAATCCGGTGATAGCGTATGCTTCCGAAGTAGCTTTCTTGCGAAAGCTTTCAGGCGAACGCTTCGCTTCTTCAGATTGGTTCTACAATCTCCGTTAAAGTGTAATGCTCTGTCCATCTTATATAGATTTGGTGAAACTAAATCATACCGCCGGCTTGTTCGATAATGGATAGGGCACGGTGATGTACTGCCTCGTCAACGACGACGGTTAGTAGTACATCTCTGCCTGTCGGACCCTCTTGTCCGCCATCGCTCATACCGCTCGCAGAAGGATCTGCTGCCGCCATGATTCCCGCGCTGGCATTTGTGCCTAGAGCACCTGGTACCCAGGAAGAAAAGCTGCCTGATACGCCTGGTGTATAAGATGCTCCGCTTGGCCCGACACCCGCATAACGACTGAATCGATTGATAGACAGGTCTTCCACTCGTAATGCCTCCAGTTTTTTGGCTGCCCCTTCCGCTTGCTCCGGGCTATGGAAATAAGCCAAAATATTTTTTTCGGTCATCCGGTTCACCTGCTTCCCTAGTTTCGGCACATCAGTAAACCACTGAATGCTCATGTCTGGTATCTTTCCGCAAGCGCGCCCATATTATGCAAAAAAGGACACCCTGCGGAAAAACCGCTGTGGTGTCCTTTTTTTAAATTAATGATTAAGACTCAGTCTCCACGGAAAGCCCGTTTCACCCGGTCAAAGAAGGATTGCTCGTGCTCATGAGTTTGTTCTCCATCCAGCGCAGCAATTTGGCGAAGCAGGTCTTTCTGCTCGTCATTCAGCTTGCTAGGCGTAACGACAACGACTTTCACATGCTGATCCCCTTGCCCCATGCCGCGCAGGCGTGGTACGCCTTTGCCTTTGAGACGGAAATACGTTCCTGTCTGTGTACCGGCAGGTACTTTTAGCTTCACTTTCTCAGACAGCGTTGGAATTTCAATCTCATCTCCCAATGCGGCCTGAGCAAAGGTAAGCGGAATTTCGCAATAGATATCATCGCCTTCACGCTCGAAGAAATCATGTGATTTCACACGGATGACAATATACAGATCTCCTGCTGGTCCTCCGCGCAGACCACCTTCACCTTCACCAGTCATACGCAATTGAGCGCCGTCATCTACACCCGCTGGAATGCGAACATGAATTTTGCGTTGTTTGCGCACTTTACCGCTGCCGCTGCATGTTGTACATTTTTCCTTGATAATTTGTCCAGAACCATTACAGTTCGAACAAGCACGACGGTTGACCATACGGCCAAACGGTGTATTTTGAACCACTTCCTGTTGACCACTACCTTGGCAGACGGAACAGGTTTCTGGTTTAGTTCCTGGTTTCGCACCTGAGCCATGACAAGTATCACAGCCTTCGGTACGAGGAATGGTAATGTCAGTTTCCTTACCGAATACCGCTTCCTTGAACTCAATCGTCATGGTGTATTGCAGATCGTTCCCCCGTTGCGGAGCATTTGGATCACGTCGTCCACCGCCGCCACCACCAAAGAACATATCGAAGATGTCGCCAAAGCCGCCGCCGCCGCCAAAATCGCCACCGCCGCCGAATCCGCCCTGATTTGGATCAATATGACCGTATTGATCATACTGTGCCCGCTTCTGACCGTCACTGACTACATCATAAGCTTCTTTAACTTCCTTAAACTTGGCTTCCGCGTCAGCAGCCTTGTTTACGTCAGGGTGATACTGACGGGCAAGCTTGCGGTATGCCTTTTTGATTTCCTCGTCGCTGGCATTTTTGCCGACGCCGAGTACCTCATAATAATCACGTTTTTCAGCCACTCTTCCACCCCCATATCATTCACCATATCGCACATCGTGACAAAAGGAAAGCCAAAGCACGGGAGCCCCGGCTATGACTTTCCCTTCGATCCGAACGTCACCGATGATTAATTCACAAGAAATCGTGAATTAGTTTTGTTTTTTATCTTCATCTACAACTTCGTAATCAGCGTCTACAACGTTGTCACGTTTTGCAGAACCCTGTTGCTCGTCAGCACCTTGAGCTGCTTGCTCTTGAGCCTGTGCTTGCTCATACAGTTTTACAGACAGTTGTTGAACGATCTCTGTCAGTTCTTCTGTAGCGGCTTTGATGTCTTCCAGATTGTCGGAAGCCAGAACGCCTTGCAGTTTTTCTTTTGCAGCATTCGCTTTTTCAACTTCACCTGCGTCAGCTTTTTCGCCAAGATCTTTGATCGTTTTGTCAACAGAGTAGATCAGTTGATCTGCGCTGTTTTTCGCTTCAACGAGTTCTTTGCGTTTTTTATCTTCTTCAGCATGCAACTCAGCATCTTTCATCATTTGCTCAACTTCAGCATCGCTCAAACCGCTGGAAGAAGTGATGGTGATTTTTTGAGTTTTATTTGTACCTTTGTCTGTTGCAGATACGTTAACGATACCGTTGGCATCAATATCGAAGCTAACTTCGATTTGTGGAACGCCACGTGGAGCTGGAGGGATATCTCCCAGCATGAAGCGACCGAGTGATTTGTTACCCGCTGCCATCTCACGCTCCCCTTGCAGAACATGAATCTCAACGCTTGGTTGGTTGTCTGCATAAGTGGAGAACACTTGGGATTTGCTTGTAGGAATCGTTGTGTTGCGCTCGATCATTTTAGTGAATACGCCACCCGCAGTTTCAATACCCAGGGACAATGGAGTTACGTCAAGCAATACAACGTCTTTCACGTCACCTGTCAGTACGCCCGCTTGTACAGCAGCACCCAAAGCTACAACTTCATCCGGGTTAACACCTTTGTGAGGGTCTTTACCTGTCAGTTTTTTGATTGCTTCCTGTACTGCAGGAATACGTGTGGAACCACCAACCAAGACGATTTTGTCGATATCGTTAGCTGTCATTCCAGCATCGCTCAGTGCACGACGAGTTGGTTCCAGCGTACGCTCAACCAGACCAGCAGAGATTTCTTCGAATTTCGCACGGCTAAGGTTCAACTCCAAATGTTGAGGAACGCCATCAGCCACAGTAATAAACGGCAGGGAAATAGTTGTAGTCAATACGCCGGAAAGTTCTTTTTTCGCTTTTTCCGCTGCATCTTTCAAACGTTGAACCGCTGCTTTATCTTTACTCAAGTCAATGCCTTGATCTTTTTTGAACTCACTTACGAGATAATCAATGATTACTTGGTCGAAGTCATCGCCACCCAGTTGGTTATCACCACTAGTTGCTTTAACTTCGAAGAAGCCGTCACCCAGTTCAAGGATGGATACGTCGAATGTACCGCCACCCAAGTCATATACGAGAATCGTTTGATCTTCGGATTTCTCCATACCGTATGCCAAAGCTGCTGCTGTTGGCTCGTTGACGATACGCAGAACTTCCAGACCTGCGATTTTACCTGCATCCTTTGTTGCTTGACGCTGGCTATCATTGAAGTAGGCTGGCACTGTGATAACCGCTTGAGTTACCGTTTGACCCAGATAAGCTTCAGCATCGGATTTCAGTTTTTGCAAGATGATTGCAGAGATCTCTTGTGGAGAGTAATCTTTGCTATCGATTGTTTCTTTGTGGGATGTACCCATATGACGTTTGATTGAGATGATCGTACGATCTGGATTTGTGATCGCTTGACGTTTAGCCGTTTCACCGACAACGCGTTCTCCATCTTTTTTGAACCCCACTACGGATGGGGTTGTACGTGCGCCTTCCGGATTTGGAATAACGACAGCCTCGCCGCCTTCCATAACCGCTACGCATGAGTTTGTTGTTCCTAAGTCAATACCGATTACTTTGCTCATCGGAAAATTTCCTCCCTCGACAATTTAAATGGATCAGATTGATCCTTATTTGTATTTGTTGTTCCTAATCGTGCTCTATGTGTGTACTAACCTTTATATTAAACTTCGGTGGCATCGTACAATCAAGAGTGAACTCAATTCATTCTGTAATCGAAATTATGAGCTAACTTTGACCATAGCCGGACGAAGTACTTTATCCTTCAGCATATAGCCTTTTTGGACTTCCTCGACAACGGTACCTTCTTCATACTCGTCGCTCTCCACTGACATAATCGCCTGGTGGAATTCAGGGTTAAACGGTTGTCCTACCGTATCCATTGACGTCAGACCTTCATTGTTCAGCACAGTCTCCAGCTGACGGAAGATCATTTCGATGCCTTTGGAGAAGGACTCGACTTCAGTACCTTCCGGTACAGTAGCCATGGCACGCTCGAAGTTATCAATGACCGGCACCAGTTCGGTGACCAGCTTCATCGAAGCGTATTTCGCCAGTTCTTCTTTTTCTTTTTGTGTACGACGACGGAAGTTATCAAAATCAGCTTGCGCACGGACAAAACGCTGTTGATGTTCCTCAGCTTCCGCCTTCAAACGTGCGATCTCATCTTGCTCCTGATCTGTCATCTCTTCCGCCTGTGCTTCTGCAGCTCCGGCTTCGTTGACAGGCTCCTGTTCCGCTGCTGTAGTTGCTTGTTGTTCCTGTTCTTCTGCTGCGAATGATTGCTCCTCTTTCAAGATGTTCACCTCCTTATAAGAATGAAATGCTTCATTCCCTTATTTGAAGCGATGCGTTAGCATGGCCGTCAAATCACGGGATAATGTATTTAAAATATGAATGACACGTGCGTAATCCATTCGCGTAGGTCCCAAAATTCCGATGGATCCCAAAGCCTCTCCATCCAATGAATAGGATGCCGTTATCAGGCTGCAATTGGCGAAGGCTTCATGATCATTCTCGGTACCTATTCGCACCTGAATACCAGATCCACCCTGCACGGGCATCATCAATTTCATGAGTGTTGGTGTCTCATCCAGCAGGTCAAGAATATCTTTTACCTTTTCAATATCTTTAAACTCTGGCTGGGTCAACATATTGGTGGCACCACTAAGGAACAGACGATTGTCATGCTCGTTGTCAAAGGCACTGTTCAGCACCTGCATGACTTCCTCATAACGTGTAATATGCCGTTCCATCTCTTGCCCAAGCTCGGTGTAGAGACGAGACTTTAATTTGTAAATTGGCACGCCAACCAGCTTGCTGTTTAATAAACGAACTACATTCTCCATCTCCGCTACCGAAATTTCGGGTGGAATCTGAACTGTCTTGTTCTCCACCTGACCCGTGTTCGTTACGATAATGGCTACAGCCTCGTTTTCATTAAGCGGAAGCAGTTGAAAATGACGAAGTGACGTGTGAAAAACTTCCGGTCCGAGCAGGATCGAAGTATAATTCGTCATATGTGACAAAATGACTGAGGCATGCTGAATAACTTGTTCCATCACGTTCAGCTTTTCTGCGAAAAATGACTTCAGGTCGTCCAGCTCTTGTGGCTCCACCTGATTCCAGGGAACCAAATGATCGACATAATATCGATAGCCTTTGTGTGAAGGTATGCGTCCTGCCGATGTATGCGGCTGTTCCAGAAAGCCCATATCTTCAAGGTCCGCCATTTCATTACGGATCGTCGCCGGACTGTATCCAACATCTCCCCTTTTGGAAATGCTCCGGGACCCTACGGGCTCAGCTGAACGGATATAGTCATCCACTATAGCGTTCAGAATCATTCGTTGACGCTCTGTTAACATGGTGAGTATTCCCTCCTTCTGACTGTACTGTCCCATGTCGTTAGCACTCCGGTTAGATGAGTGCTAAGCGGTAATACAAAAATACCAAAATGACGTGAGCATTGTCAAGTCAGTTTGATGAGTACGCTCATCTATTTATAGTATAGACCAATGTCTCCAAGACATAACAACTTTACTGTACAGCTCATGAATTAAAAAGAACCGCAGGTGAGATAGAGTATACTCGGCTCAATCCATACGGTTCATTCATTTATCAGGCTGAAATATTCAACTCTTTCAATACAGCAATCTCATCACAGCAATCTTGTTTGCTGCAATGAACACAGTCGGTCCATACTTTTTCCGGGAAAATCTCCTTATTCACCACGGCAAAACCGTTTTTGAGAAAAAAGGACACTTCATACGTCAATGCCATGACCTTGGGAATTTGCTGCTTCTCCGCTTCCTCTACCAGTCGGTCCAGCAATAGTGAGCCAATGCCCATGCCTTTGTGACCTTCGGAGATACCGAGCGATCTGACTTCCACCAGATCATTTCCCAGACGGCAGAGAGATCCACAGCCTACAACCTGACCATTCACTTCTGCTACAACAAAGTGCTCCAGCTGCCGTTGCAGTACTTCCCGTGAACGCGGAAGCATGATCCCACGCTCTGCATAGCCCTTAATCATTTCAAATAATGGTTCAACATCTTCCGGTACGGCTTTTCTGCATATGGCCGACATCCAGCTCTCCTCCTATAAGAAGCTTTCCAGAGGAAAGCCGACTTCGTAGTTGTATAAATTACACGCTCTGTAAAATCAATATGAATAAATATACAACAGAGCGTATAGAATTTCAAGCTACGAATTCAGCGATATAGACCCGATAAACTCGGCAAAAACGTCATTTCCGAACAGGATGCCCTGCTCACTAAGCCGGAAGCCGTCTGGCGTCTTCTCCAGCAGTCCTGCATTCAGCATTTTACCCAAAGGCTTCGCAAACACTTCCTCCATAGGCTCCCCGAACTGATCGCTAAACCGCGAGGATGAAGCACCTTCCAGCATTCTCAACCCTACCATCAGATAATCTTCCATTGCCTCGGCGCGACTGATCTCAAAATGATCGAGACGCGGCAGACCTCCTTTGGAAGCTTCAACATACGGGTTTATACCTTTTATATTCATATGGCGTTCGCGGCCTACATATCCATGTGCACCTGCACCGAGACCGTAATAATCCTCATTGCGCCAGTACGTGATATTGTGACGGCTCTCAAAGCCGGGTTTGGCAAAGTTACTGATCTCGTATTGTCCGTAACCTGCTTCTTTCATACGTTTCATTAATAGAAGATACATTTGCAACTCGTCGTCTTCATGAGGAAGCGGTAGCTGGTTCTTCTGATACAACGTATGGAAAAGAGTATTCTCTTCCACCTTCAGACTGTAAATGGAGTAATGCGGCAAATCCAGCTCCAGCGCTTTATCGATACTCTCGTTCAACATCTCGACGGTCTGGTTTGGCAAACCAAACATCAGGTCAATAGACAAGTTATGCAGTCCTGCTGCTCGGGCATTTTCTAAACTGCGGTATACATCATCTGTATTATGAATCCGGCCAATACCTGTCAGCAGATCATTTTGAAAAGCCTGTACTCCAAAGCTGACGCGGTTTACTCCGCCTTCTTTCATAACCGCAAGCTTTTCCGCGTCCGTCGTACCCGGGTTAGCTTCCATTGAAAACTCAATATCATCTGCCCAGTTCGGGAAATAGGTCTTAACGGACTTCAGGAATACGGCCATTTCATCCGGTTTCAGTGCAGTCGGCGTGCCGCCGCCCACAAATATGGTTTTGATTTCTCCTGGCGGATTTGCTTTAACCGTATGTTCCATCTCCCGTTCCAGCGCTTCAAGGTACTGCATAACAGGCTGGTCCTTCAATACATAGGAGTTAAAATCGCAGTAAAAACATTTATTTGTGCAAAAGGGAATGTGAAGATACACCGCTTGGGGTGCACCTGTTTTCCGGCTGTGTGCTGCCAATGTCATGGCAAGTCCCCCTCTATTTGAAAAAAGGAAAGCCATCCGGCTTCCCTTTCAGCTTGGTTTATTGGTTATTCCGTGTTGTACTTACGTTTGCAAGCAAACGTCTTACAATTCAATTTTGATACACACATTCTGTGCTGTACCCAAAAATCCGTTCATCCTTTCATACACAAATTATTGATGTACCGAAAGGGTTCACGTGACGTTTGCAAGCAAACGTCTTTTTAAACGCATTCTCCGATAACAAAATTTGATGTACTCAGAGATTGCGTTCTTAATCATCAATTTTCAGCACCGCCATGAATGCTTCCTGCGGCACCTCTACGTTACCAACCTGTTTCATCCGCTTCTTACCTTCCTTCTGCTTCTCGAGCAGTTTCCGTTTCCGCGAGATGTCACCGCCATAACACTTGGCAAGTACGTTTTTACGCATTGCTTTTACCGTTTCACGAGCTACAACTTTGGTACCTACAGATGCCTGAATTGGCACCTCGAACATTTGCCGTGGAATCAGCTCGCGCAGCTTCTCACAGATAATGCGTCCGCGGTTATACGCACGGTCACGGTGAACGATGAAGGACAAGGCATCGACTTGCTCACCATTGAGCAAGATATCCATTTTCGCCAGATTAGACTGACGATAACCGGACAGCTCGTAGTCGAAGGATGCATATCCTTTGGTGCTTGATTTCAACTGATCGAAGAAGTCATATACAATCTCGGACAACGGGATCTCATACGTAATGGTAACCCGAGTTGTGTCCAAATATTCCATATTCACATATTCACCGCGTTTATTCTGACAAAGCTCCATAATGGTACCTACATAATCATTGGGTACGATAATCGAAGCTTTAACATACGGTTCTTCAACGTAATCAATTCTTCCCACCTCAGGATAGTTGGATGGGTTGTCAATCTGCATAACTTCACCATTGGTCAACGTCACGTGGTAAATTACGCTTGGTGCAGTCGTTATCAATGGAATGTTGAACTCACGTTCAATCCGCTCCTGGATAACATCCATGTGAAGCAGTCCAAGGAATCCGCAACGGAATCCAAAACCGAGTGCACTGGAAGTCTCCGGCTCAAAGCTGAGCGATGCATCGTTCAACTGCAATTTCTCCAACGCTTCACGCAGGTCAACGTAATCCGATGTTTCAATCGGATAGAGACCGCAGTATACCATTGGATTAATTTTGCGGTAACCCGGCAAAGGTTCAGGTGTTGGATTTTTGGCATCTGTCACCGTATCCCCGACTTGTGTATCACCCACATGCCGGATACCTGCAACGATAAATCCAACATCACCTACGTTCAGCTCGTCCACGATAGTCATGCGAGGTTTGAACGCTCCAACTTCAATGACTTCAAACGTTTTGCCTGTTGCCATCATTTTGATTTTGGAACCTGATTTGATTTTGCCGTCTACAACACGTACGTAAACAATTACGCCTTTGTATGGGTCATAGTGAGAGTCAAAAATCAGCGCTTTCAAAGGTTGGTCAGGATCACCTTGTGGAGCAGGAACACTTTGCACTACTTGCTCCAGAATCTCTTTGATACCGATACCCGCTTTGGCTGAAGCCAAAACTGCATTGCTTGTATCCAATCCAATGACATCTTCCACTTCCTGTTTAACCCGATCCGGATCAGCACTTGGAAGGTCAATCTTGTTAATTACCGGTAAAATTTCAAGATCATTATCTAATGCCAGGTACACGTTAGCCAGCGTCTGGGCTTCAATACCCTGAGCCGCATCCACAACCAGCAAAGCACCTTCACATGCAGCAAGGCTGCGTGATACTTCATATGTGAAGTCTACGTGTCCAGGCGTATCAATCAGATTCAACAGATACTCTTCGCCGTCATCGGCTTTGTAAGTTAGCGCTACCGCCTGCAGCTTGATCGTAATTCCACGTTCGCGTTCAAGTTCCATTTGGTCCAATACTTGTTCTTGCATTTCACGTGTAGTTAGCGCACCTGTGTACTCCAAGATCCGGTCCGCAAGTGTTGATTTGCCGTGATCTATATGTGCAATAATTGAAAAGTTACGAATTTTACGTTGTCTTGCCCGAATGTCAGTCATTCCTTACCCCCAGAAACAGCCTAGTGTCAATCACTTCATTATAACAGTTGATGCAGGGTGCATCAATCCCGCGTTGCCTCAACTTTATAATTATCGTCACAATTGCGAACTTCCAAGGGTATATTTTGCCTATATTTCATAGCCTTTTATTCAGCGACTCCGCTAAATAAGGATACAACCCACTTCATTCCGTTATGGGACAGATTTTGAAGAAGACCTGCCGTTTTGTCAGCCAGTACGTCGACCGGCGCTTTGCTCTGCTCTGCGCCAAGCACCTGACTCGGTGACAGAACAGTTACTGCTGGAGGTTCTTTAACCTCCTGTTGTACGGACGTGGTCGGAACAGACTCGGCAACCGGTGACACCGGCTCCGTTTTCACCACTGCAGGGTTGCTAGTCGAATCATCGCCCCTATTAAAGCTGCTGCCTGCCAGCTGCATTCCAAACAGAACACCCAGCAACATCAATACACAGATGGAAAACAATCTTTTACCGAATCTGGACACGTTCCTCGCCTCCTGTTATATCTTCGATTCTTCTATTCTTCCATATCAGGACTACTAGCCACCTTTTGACGTCTTTTCCGCACTCGCTTTGTCCACTTTCTGATCATCCCAGTACACCTCTGCGATCATGTCGGCGAGTACTTTGGATGTCCGCTCCAGTTCAGCAGCTGTATTGTCGATGCCGCCAATCTCAATCAATATGCTGTTGGGAGAAAGCGTCTGGTTGTATTCGCCATTGTTGGCCCCGCCGCCGTCCTTACCCCAGACGCCGCGAGACACCCCTGGATATTTCGCTTCCAGTTTCTTATGAATTTTGGCCGCAAAGGCTTCATTCTGCTGCCAGTTTGGATTTTCATGTCCTATAATAAAATATACTTTGGCATAACCCAGATTATTAATGGTTGTCGTTGTTTTGTTATGACGCTGAGAGTCACGGTGGATATCGATGAGATACGTAAGATCGTCATTTTGAGCAAGTGCAGCTTTCACCGTCTGACGGGAGTATTTATAGGAATAATTCCAGTTATAATCCTTGACCTTGGTTGGATAATCTTCTTGCGCATGTTCCACTCCAATCCCCAGCTTCTCCAAACTGTCGGACAAGTAGGTTCCCACTTGAAAAACATTACCAGTCGATTTACCAGAGGAAGGATTGTCACTCTTCGTGCCCAAGAGAGGATTGTATCCTTCACGTGGATGGGAATGGTAAACAAGAATCGCTTTTTTTCCTGTCGTTGGTTTGCTCGGTTCATCTTTACCACCATTCTTCGGTGGGGGATCACCCTTTACTTCACCATCACCCGGTTCCTGCGGATCGGATGGATCGGGATTATCCTGACCTGGTGGGATATGCTGCTCGCCACCTGATTTCCCTCCGCCTGCCGAGGCCGTATCAATTAGTCCAGGACCCGGCTGATAATCTTCTGGAGCTTCAGCTTTTTCATTTCCCGAGCCCGGTCGCAGCAGTACGGGTTGATTGGAACCCATTCCAGGCATTTCTCTAGCGATCAGGCTTTTGGGGTCTTGCGGATTAACATTCGTCAGCAGTTGGAATACAAACGAAGTCAGATTTTCACCAGAAAATGCAGATGCTTGTTCTTTCTGAGTTAGATGTGGCATTTCCATGCCGAGCATGTCCACAAAAAAGCTACTTGAAACGGCTCCCGCAAACCCTTTCATAGAAGAAACAGGTGAGCTATTCAAACGCTTCTCTGCCATGCCCCCCAGACCGAGTACAACAAAAAACAAAGCAGATATGATCATAAGCAACAATAACGTACGGCCCATAGCCAGCACGTGCAAACATCTCTTTTTCCATTTACCAATATTCCAGGCCAATATTTTGTTCATTGCTTCTGTCTCCTTCCCTGCTGGACAATGCTTATACTTCAACTCTATGAGCCTGCCAGATTTGATAGAACAGGAAAAAGAAGATTGCATACAAAAAAAGAAAGTCCGATAGATTCGGACCTTCTTCACAGGAGTCTCAATCATTTTAAATTTTAAAATGTTAATTAATGGGTGTAGGCAGCTACATTCTCAGCATTTACCGCATCATGGAGCGCGGCATTCAGACCTGTTGCAATAATATTGGCAATATCTTCGACAAATTCATCGATTTCTTTGGGGGTAACGATCAGATCATGACCTAGTGGCTCCAGTACCTCTTTTACCAAACTGAGACGGTCATTTTCGCCGATATCGTCCAGCATGCCCATAATCTGTTTCGTTTGATCAGTCTCTTGTCGGAAATGAGTACGCATCATTTCGATGACGTTATTCACGATGGTCGATGCATAACATACGGTTGGTACACCGATGGCAATGCAGGGAACACCCAATATTTCACGTGTCAGTCCACGTCGTTTGTTCCCTATTCCTGAGCCAGGATGAATGCCGATGTCTGCCACTTGAATCGTTGTATTAACACGTTCGAGGGAGCGTGAAGCCAGCGCATCAATCGCAATGATTGCATCCGGTTTCGTTCGATCCACGATCGCTTGTACGATGTCACTGGATTCTATACCCGTTGTACCCAGCACACCTGGCGCAATAGCACTGACTTCCCGATAACCGGGTGCAACCTGATCTGGAACCAGCTCAAAATACTGGCGGGTAACCATCAGATTCTCCACTACCAGCGGTCCAAGTGAGTCAGGCGTGACGTTCAGGTTACCCAAACCTACGATCAGCACCTTAGACGTCTTGTTAATTCCCGCTTTGGCCAAAAAATCTTCCATCTCTCGCGTGAATTCTGCCGCCACCCGCTCCTGAAGATCGGTATCCCCGTTACGAAGCGATGGAACTTCCAAAGTGACATAGTGCCCCTTTACACGCCCAATTGCTGTAGCGGCTGCATCATCAAGCACATCAATACGTGTGATTTTAATACCGTCTTTCTCATCCACATCCTCCCGCAGCCCGGGAATCGTCTGTTTCTGCCCACCCTGAGCCATCTCCTTGGAGTCAATTGCCAAGTCGGTACGAACTGCATAATTTTTCAAATCCAGTGTCATCTGTCCCTGCCTCCCTTACCGCATTTGAGCATATTGTGTGGGAAAATGGTGTGCTTTATGCAGCACTGTCGAACATCATAGGAAAATCTGTTGCAATTTGCATGCCAGCGTGCTAGAATATTTTAAGTTGTGAAACGTTTGTATTCATGCAAATGCCTTACAGGAGGTGAATGTAATGCCAAACATCAAATCCGCTGTTAAACGCGTAAAAACGAGCGACAAGCGCCGCGCACTCAACGCTTCCCAGAAATCTGCACTCCGTACAGCTGTTAAAGCTGCTGATGCTGCTCTGGTAAGTAACGAAGTTGATACTGCAAAAGCTGCGATTCAAGCTGCTTCCAAAAAGCTGGACAAGGCTGTAACTAAAGGTCTGGTTCATAAAAATGCTGCAGCCCGCAAAAAGTCTCGCTTGGCGAAAAAACTGAACGCTCTTTCCGCACAAGCGTAAGAAGCGTTACTTATACGATCTAATGGAAAAATCCTGAACAGCACGAGCTTTCAGGATTTTTTAGTATCTGATTCTATAAGCACTCTATTGAAACGGAGCGGCCTTTATTCCGATGATCTCACCATCAACGGAATAAAGGCCGCTTTGTGTTACCGTTATATCTAAGTTTAAGCTCCGAGCCTTAACAAGAAAAGCTCCAGTCCGAGCACTTTATCCACTGCCCCGGTCTTCATCTGATAATCCAGTTCACTGAGGTGACTCAAAATCAGCCTCAAACGTTCTGCCTGAAACTTGCGAGCCTGTTCACCAGCAATTTTAACAGCATACGGATGCAGACCAAGCTGGCTGGCAATTTGCTGTTGGGAGTAACTCTGCTGCCCTAACTCTTTTACCTGAATCATAATTCGAAATTGACGGGCAATCAAGGCAGCAATTTTGATCGGTTCTTCACGCTGCTTCAACAACTCATAAAAAAGACCCAAAGCTTTCTCCAGCCTCAAGTTTGCAAGCTCCTCCACCAAAGCGAACACATTCTGCTCCGTACTTCGAGCCACCAGTGATTCGATATCCGCGCGCTTGATCGTGCCTCCGTTACCAGCGAACAAACATAACTTGTCCACTTCCGCAGATAACGTCTGAAGGCCTGTTCCTGCATAGCTCACAAGCGTGTCAGCCGCTCCAGCCTCAAAAGATACATCCCGCTGCTTCGCCAGCTTTACAATCCAACCCAGCAACTCCTCCCCACTTAGTGGAGCAAATGCAAGGACAACAGCTTGTTTCTTCGCTGCCTTCACTAATTTTTTACGTTCGTCCAGTTTATCCCCTTGAGCCAGAAACACAATCGTACTATAATCTGCCGGATTGTCCATATATGTAAGCAGTCGATCAATCTGGTGATCAATTTTGGAATCCTTGCCTGCTGTAAACAAATTAGCATCGCGAACGATAATGAGTTTACGTGGAACAAGAAAAGGAACCGTCTCCGCTTCTTCAATGACAACCTCCACAGGTGTCTCAGAGAGATCATATGGAATGATCGCAAATTCTCGGTGCTCTTCTTCAATCACCTGTTGTTTTAACATATCCGTAAATTGCTGTATCTGATACTTCTCCGTTCCGTACAGCACATATACCGGAGCCGTTTCTCCATTACGTATTGCCTTTGTCGCACTCTTTACATCCATCACGGTGCCCCCTTATCCCTCTTATCCTACCAGAAAACGTGACAGACAACAAAGGGGCCTTACACCCGGTTAACGGATGAAGGCCCCCTGTCCTACATCTATATAAACGCGGACACCAACAATTCTAGAAAAAGCTGGTGCGCGGTCATACGACGTCAGTTATGCCAACTGAGATAGGACGTTGTTATTACTTTCAATATATTCTTGATACAACAGAAATGTTCGGCAAGTTATTGAGGCCAAACGTATAATTTACAGCCTATTTGGCAGAGGTTCCGCTTGAGGCAGTGGACACGTTAAACGATTTTTTCACTGTTGTTCCATCTTGATCTGTTTCGTAATTAAATACAGCGCTATCCTGAGACCAGCTTGCTGATTTTAGTGTACCCTCCACATTACGTTGCTCAACCAGATTTAGCACATCCGAGTCAGCGGCAGGTTTAGAGTAAATGCTGATCTGATCGCCGAGCAGCATGACCAGATAGGAGCCATCGGGTGATTTCCATTCTTTTGGAGTCGTGGTGGCAAGTGCACCTGAATCGGTGGCCGTCAATCCTTTATTTCCTCCCGCAGCATCCATACCTGTCTCGGAATCAGGACTCGTCAGGCCCTCTGTCGGCTCTTCTACCTTAACATCAGGCATATCCTGAGAAGTAGTGAATGATTGTGCATCCCCATTTTCAGGCTCTGTTGCTCCGCTCTCAGTAGAACCTCCCGAAGGTCCAGTACTAGCTCCTGAATCCTGACTTTTTTGCTGATCAACACTCTTGGTACTGTCAGCAGGATTAGAACTGGACGGGGCGTTTTTCGTTGCATCACTCTTGTTCAATTCTGACCCTGTATCTGGCTGTTTAGAAGTTTGTTCTTCCTTCAATTCAGGTTCCTGCACCTTCTCTGAACTGTCTTCTTTAGGTCCAATCTCTTGAGCTTGTTTATCTTCAGCGGATGGCTGACTTTCCGAACTATCAACCCAGACACTGTTATCGCTCTGTAAAGAGGAGGAAGAATCTTCATTGTTAATCTCTCTGCTCAGTGGATTTTGATCCTCATTCCCGCCTTCTTGAGTACTTCCAGTGCTCATCATCACTTCCGCATTCTCAATCTTCTCTGGTTGATACCCAAAAATGGCAACGCCCAGTACAACTGCTGCTGCTGCTGCACCCATGGACATACGGCCTGCCATGGAATTCAACCATTTTTGCTTCGGTTTTCGCTCACTTGAACGCTGTAAATTCTCAAACGCAGCAGGGACAGGACTCATTTCCTGTATGGTACTGCTTTGTTCCCTCTTTGCTTCGTCGATTGCATCCAGTTGCGGCATAATGGCATCAACCAGACTGAATCTCGGGGTTACCTGCGGCAAATCTTCCAGTTCTCTGGAGAGAGCTCTGAGCAAACTAAAGTTTTCAGCGCACTCCGGACATTGGGCCACATGCTGTAGCATCTGCGCAGTTTCCGCCTCGCCCAGATCATGATCCAGATACCGGTGCATCCATTCCACCACCTCTTCGCATTTCATCCTGTCACACCACCTTTCTGATACTCCTGTAGTAGATTCTGTAATTGCTGTCTGGCTCTAAATAAATAAGATTTAACCGTATTCAACGGAAGATCGAGGCAATCCGCAATTTCGTTATAGGATAAGTCCTGCAAATATCTTAGAACAATAACGGTACGATGATGCTCAGGTAACTTGTTAATAGCATCCTGAATATCCTTTGCCACATATGTGGACATCACTTCGAATTCCACATCCTGATTGTCCTGAAAAACCATATCATGCTCGTCAATGGAGACGGAGGGCTTGGTTCTTCTGAATTTATCAATACAGATATTCGTGACGATGCGCTGAACCCATGTCTTAAACTGGGCCTTTTCCTCATATGAATTAATCTTGGTGTAAATTCGGATCAACGCTTCCTGAGCAGCATCCAAAGCGTCTTGTTCATTATTTAGAATGTAATATGCGGTCCGATAAACATGCTGTTCAATGTCCCGCAATAGGGTAATTAGAGCGTCGCGATCGCCCGATTGAGCGGCTCTGATGAGTTCCGGCTCTACCACAAAGGATCCCCCTCTCCCTGCAACCTTACAGACGTGACCATCAATAAAATTGTTGCAAAGTTAAGTATTTTTTTTAGATATCATAAAGTAAAACTTCAGAGATACCGCGTCCTGATATCGCAAGAAAAACTTCCACTAAACGCGGTCTGTTCCCCTGGGGTACGTGGATAGACGTTTTTCTTATATTGCCATAACAAAATAACGGCTTATGTATTCGGGCCGCTGAAATCTTCTCTTAGAATAACAGAAATTGCATAACGAGTCATCAAGCCAGCTCAAAAGTCATTCCAGTACTTACACGACTCAATTTAATGACAATGGCATACATTATAGCTAACCACACTTATAGCATTGAAAATAAAAAAATTCAAATTTCGTACAAATTTAAGCTCATTTTAATGTAATTTTCATGAAAACAGTGTATTGTAAATTTACATTCATAACACGAGGTGATGAGCATGCCAGCTCTTGCAAAAATTCAAGCGTTAAAAGAACAAATGCCCAAAGAATATCAAAGCATATCCCATTTTGTGGAACATGCGTTGCAATCTATCGATACCCTAGTTGAAGAACATCGGAAATACACCGCTGCACAGGCATTATACGGCGATAAAATCGTCGGATCGGAAGAACGCTTGTACAGAGAAACCGTGCTTGATGTTCGCGCACAGCTCTTGCTTACGCTTGAGAAAACTGTAGAAGATCTGTTGCACAAAGGTGACAAACATTGGAGTAAACACTTTAAAGATGGCGTTGAATAATTCATTGTTATAAGTCATTCCAAAATGAGCCCGCTTTCCGGCATTCTCCCCGAGGAGTATCCGGAAAGCGGGCTTTTGGTATCATTCTTTGAGCATATGAAGTGCTTCATACATAAAATTAATAAATGACAATAAGATTGTGGATTGGGACAGTGTAGATTTCACCTTTATTGAGCGAACATGATTAACGCAGAAGTATTACATATTTTACATTAGATTCACATAAACAGCATAATTAATCCCGCTTTATAACTTAAAATAGAAAATATAGGTGCGTATAGAAGCGAAATCAGACAACTAACGGAAAATCGGGACACTATTTTTATAGTAATTCAAGCCGCACAAAACGAAATAGAGTCCACAACGGTGCAACAAAATTTATAAGCGGATATGAGGCAGATTTATGAATTTGAAAATCTTCTTAAAATACTTCCTAGGATTTTTTCTACTCTGTAGTCTATCATTTATTGTATTCAATATGATAATACGCCATAAAACATGGGATGAAATCGATCACACGATTAACTTATTCAGTGCGACTATAATTAGCTTAATAGTTGGTATTTCAAAAGCAAGAGAGTAATCCATTTTAGCCAACTCTCACAAAAATTCATGATTCATCCATCGTCAACTTATAACGCACATCAATCTCTCCATCTTTGATTCTCATCTGAATTTCCCCCATTCGATCAGTTCGATAGATCTCTGTACCCGAATCAACAAGACGTTCAAGCACACCAGGATTGGGATGTCCATATGTATTGTTGGCCCCAGCAGATATCACGGATGCGGATGCATTCCAGTACTGTAACCAAGCTTCGGTTGACGATGTTTTGCTACCGTGGTGTGCAACTTTTAATACATCTATGGTGACAGGAACCTCCTTATGATTCTCCCCCGAGTGACGTGTGAACATCTCCTGAACAGTACCATCTGCTAATGCAGCATCTGCATCGTACTCTCCAAACGAAGCTGCAAGCGATCCATCCTGAATCATAAAGAGCAGATCCTGCTCGGCTGCAGCATCCATGTCTCCCGTGAACAATAAGGAGGCGCCTGCCATCTCCAGCAAAAAGACAACCGAATCATGATTCTGATGTTCTGAGACGGGCAATCTTTCTCCTGTATCCATCACTTTCTCCAGATCCGGATATATAAAATGAAGTCTGGTTTCTCTATCCGGATCGTAAGACATCCCTTGGCGAATGGCATATAACGGTATCTGCTTGTCTATAACGGTTTCCAGCAATTTCTCAAAATTGGCTGTACCACTGGTTGTCCCATTAAACATGAACCGTTCCACCGGGATCTGTTCGAGCACAGCCTGTAATCCCCCAGCATGATCCTGATCGGCATGGGTTACGATTACGGCGTCCAGCCGATGAATGCCCCGCTTTTTTAATAAAGGAACGACCACCTTGGCCCCTACTTCGTATGGATCACGCCTTGTTTTCCAGGATTGTTCAGACTTCCCGAACTGTACTGTACCTCCACCATCGACCAATATATGTTTACCTTCAGGTGTTGTAATAAGTGTACTGTCCCCTTGTCCTATATCCAAAAACTGCACCACTCCGGTCCCCGCAGGTTGCGGTGTCTGGTACGCCCACCATAATCCCACCACAAAGCTGAGAGCTAGCAGCGCACACATCCATTTGTGGAAGACGTTCATCCGTTCACCAGAATAAAAACCCGCCCCTCGCGCAGCAAATGCACTTGTATACTCCGGCCAGGCAATGCTTGCACTTAATGTTGTCATCGAACCAGGACTAGCCTCACGTCCACCTTTGTTTAAACCTTGTGATGATATATTAGACAACCCCAGAGCCCTTTCAGGCGTTCCCCCAACATATCGGCGATTCAGCGGAGCCGTATCCTCTTCTGTGCCCTGAACTGCAGGTTGGTCACCTCGGCCGCGATGAAGGACCCTCAAAAGTGCATAGAGAACGGCATAATATGCTGCAATCCACAGTAGCGATGGGGTAGCCCAGATCAGCACAAAACCAGGCAAGCTGTTCATCCACTCCACACTTACAAAGGTCAATTTGTTCAGCATAATAGCAATCCACGCCAATGGTTTGGCTAGAGGCATCCAAATAAACGATAAAATCAGGGCAACCGTTCCAAGAGGCAGTACAATAGCACTGATCAAAGATACAAGCAGAAAGTTAGCGACAAATGAAAGCAGTGAAAACTGGTTGAAATACAGAATCGTGACCGGAAACGAAATGAGCTGTGCTGTTACCGTCACAGAAGCTGTTGCTGCAAGGCCCTTGGGCCAACTGCTAAATATCCGATTAATCAGTGGCATGTAAATCATTAGTCCAGCTGTTACCAGAAAAGATAGCTGAAAGCTCACGCTTAATAAAAAATACGGGTTCCACCACATCATCAACAACGCTGCTGCACTGATCATCTGCAATCCATCCCGCGCAAGCCCACGCCGCGCCATATACAAACCAATCATGGACATGATACCCGCACGAATGACCGATGGCGAACCGCCAGACAACAGTACATATGCAGGTATTAGCAGTAACACAATGGTGAGCGAGGTTTCTCGGGTTAACCTAAGCCAAGATAAAAGGAGCAGCAGCGATGCCACATAAACCGCGACATGTGTTCCGGAGATCGCCAATATATGAGTTAAACCAAGCTGTGAAAACTGTCCATATGTATCAGGATCGATATCATTAGCCATCCCGATAATCAGACCTTTCATATAGCCCGCATGAGGTTCGGGAAATATCCGTTCTACCGCTGCGCCAAGCTTATGCCTCACAATGTCATTCCACCGAAGGATGTTGAGTTTCCCCAGCCCTTCAGGCGGAACGGTGGTTACTGAACTGGCCCCCTTCACTTTAAACAACCAATGGATCTGAAGAGTTCTTAAGTAATTTCGATAGTCAAACCCTCCAAAATTTCTGGCTTCGCCGGGAAGCGTAAGCGCACCCGTCAACGTGATCGAATCTCCTCGCTTCCACCCCGCTGCTACTTGCTGTTCTTCTTCCTCAGCCAGGCGAACTTGGACCATTAGACGTTCTCTCAAGTTAGACGCATTTCCCGCTTCCGACACAACTGCCGTTGATGCATCGGATAGTGAAAGCATCGACGTGACCTGCATTTCAAAATCGGCCCGATCCCCATCTATGCGTACATCCGACATAAGGGTTCCTTCGAATGTAGCTGCATAACCGTCCAAATCCTCCGCAGCCGTATGTGTGATATCGGGCAGACTGCTCCGATTCCGCGCATCATTCCATTCCCAGTGCACAGCACCGCCAACGAGTGCTCCGATCAGCAACAAGATGGACCAACCTCGTATATCAATCCATCGTAGTAAAAGAGGCAGACAAACGAATGCCCCGATCATTCCCACGATCAAGGACCAACCCGATAATGCACATGCCATCCCGCTACCGCATAACCAGCAGACGGTAAATACCAGTAAAGGTCTGCCTTTCATTTTCTTCCCCTCCTTTGTGTCACCCGTATGAACGCAGAAAAACCCCCGGCAGCTGATACAGCAACCGGAGGTTCTTCCCCGCAAATTTGAATATTATTTTGGTTCTAATCACTTACCGTCATCATCGTCTCACGTGGAGGCTGGTAATTTCCCAGCTGACGAAACGTAATGCCTTTTTGCTTCATCATGTTGGTAACCTTGCCTGTATCCTTGGGATATGGGCGATGAAACACGATTTCTGTAATACCGCTATTCGCGAGCATATTGGAGCAAGTCCAGCAAGGTTCATCCGTGACATATACAGAAGAGCCTTCGCGGTCAATTCGATCGGTGAACAAAAGCAAATTCTGCTCCGCATGAATGGTACGAATGCAACGTTGCTTTTTAACCATTTCCTCCTGACCGTCGGTTACCACCAGCTCGTATTCTTCCGAGATCATGCATCCTGCTTCAGAGCAGTCCGGAACCCCCATGGGCGCACCGTTATAGGCTGTTCCAAGCAGTTTCTTCCCCTGCACAAGTACGGCGCCAACATGGCGGCGTGAACAGCGGGAACGGGTAGAGACCATATATGCGATGTCCATAAAATACGTATCCCAGTCTTTGCGTACGTCTGCTGTGCTCATAACCGTTTCCCTCCCCATCTGATGAAAGTTGAACCCATACCTCTTTCTTATGTCATTTCCAATTCAACTTATATCCTAATATTTAATATTGCGCGATTACCTGATCTGCACATAAGGAGCCATTTTCTCCAGCATCTTCATTCCGATTCCTTTCACTTTGGTCAGATCGCTGACTTTGGTAAAAGGACCATGCGAATTACGATAATCAATAATGGCTTGCGCCTTTTTCTCCCCAATTCCAGGAAGGTCCATAAGCTTCGCTGCCGGAGCTGTATTGACATCAATTTTACCATTGTCGACAGCTTCATTGCTCACCATTGCTTGGTTATTGTCTGTTGAAACAACCGCTGCCTCGGATTTCGTTTGTGTCCCATCAGTAGGAGTATCCGTTTGCTTAACTGCAACTGTCTGATCCACTGCAACTGTCTGATCAACCACTTTCCCTGCTGTGGCATCAACCAGATTAGTCTCTACAGGGGCCTCTGTTGTTAACGGTCTCTGTTCTGCATCGGAAGCTTTCGTTTGTTCCTGAACCAAAGTAGCCGACTGTACAGCAGGGGTTTCCTGCTCTATCGTCGGCTTCTCGGTGGCGAGCTGCATAGGTTCCCAGCCAGAAGGCGGCTGTTCACTTTTGCCCGACCATAATATTAGTATACATCCGACCACCGCAGCAGCAATGGTCATCCCCTTGTTCCATCTCATCTCTTCCACACCTCTCCCTGGATTCAAAATAAATCTATTCTGAACACGGGCGGTGCTTCCGAACCGTTGGACTTGCCTGGTAAACCAAGCTGTACTATTTTCATGTCATGTGAAGCAGGTCCTGACGCATACACTAGAGGGAAAGAACTGCGCCATTACCGTAAAGCATGAAAGGAGGCCTGAACAATGAAGGTTGGATTTATCGGAACCGGCAGCATGGGCAGCCTGCTGATCTATGCCTTGATTCAATCCGGTGCACTTGAGCCACGGCAGATCGCCGCCAGCAATAGAACCCCTTCCAAAGTACGGCAGTTATCCCTCCGTTACCCCGGTCTGCATGAATCACAGAGCAACCGGGAAACCGTCATCCGCAGCAATATCATCTTTTTGTGCGTGAAGCCACTTGAATTCAAACATGTCATTGACGACATCCTGCCTGTCGTGAATCCCAATCATATAATCGTCTCGATCACCAGTCCCGTGCAGCTGCGCCATCTGGAATCTTCACTTCCTTGCAAAGTCTCCAAAGTTATCCCCAGCGTTACGCACCAGGTCGGCAGCGGAGCGTCCCTGTGTATTCACGGTGAGCGAATGACTACCGAAGACCGCGCTGTGCTGGAAGGGATGCTCAGTCATATCGGCAGACCCTATCAAGTGGATGAAGCCTGTACCCGGATCACATCCGACTTCTCCAGCTGCGGACCTGCATTCATATCGTTCTTTCTGGAGCAATGGATCGAGAGTGCCGTCAAGCTTACAGGCATCAAACGAGCCGACGCCTGCGCTCTTGCCGGCGAGATGCTCCTGGGAACAGGCAAGCTGCTCACCGAAGGAGGATACACCCCGCAAGAACTTCAGGCTCGCGTGGCTGTACCTGGCGGCATCACCGCACAGGCACTTGCCCTGCTAAAGGTAAGTCTGAATGGTGTTTTTGACAGTCTGATCCAGACGACTCACGACAAATATGATGAAGATTTGTTGAAGCTGGATGAACTATTCAAAACCGGTGAGATTAACCGGCAACAATATTAACGAGTTTGCCTGGAACGGCAATGACCTTGCGAATGGTCTTGCCTTCCAGTGCCTGCTTCACAGGTGCCAGTTCCATTGTAAAGTCCTGCATGCCCTGTGCGTCCAGATCCTTCGCGATCGTAGCACGGGTTACAATTTTGCCATTCACTTGAACAACAATCTCCACTTCGGCATCCACCGTCATGGACTCATCATACTCAGGCCAAGCTACATAAGAGATTCCACCTTCATGACCGAGACGACTCCACAGCTCCTCTGCCATATGCGGTGCCAGCGGTGACAACAGCTGTACAAAGTTCTCCATGGCTTCACGCGGCAGCGTATCTGCTTTGTATGCATCGTTGATGAAGATCATCAGCTGGCTGATCGCTGTGTTGAAACGCAGATGTTCCAGATCCTCTGTAACCTTTTTGATTGTCTTGTGTGCAGTGCGCTTGAACTCATCGGTTCCACCATCGACTGTGATCTTGTCATGGATTGCACCTGTATCTTCGTTGATGAACAGACGCCATACACGTGACAGGAAGCGATGCATGCCCTCAACCCCGTTAGCGTTCCACGGTTTTGTAGCCTCCAGAGGCCCCATAAACATTTCATACAGACGCAATGTATCTGCACCGAATTCATTAACGATCTCATCCGGGTTAATAACATTACCACGGGATTTACTCATCTTCTCATTGTTGGTTCCCAGGATCATGCCTTGGTTGACCAGTTTGTGGAACGGCTCTTTGGTATGCACCACACCCAGATCATACAGCACTTTATGCCAGAAACGAGCGTACAGCAAGTGAAGCACTGCGTGCTCTGCTCCCCCGATGTACAGATCAACCGGCAGCCACTGCTGCTGTTTCTCTTGAGAGATCAGTTCCTTGTCATTGTGCGGATCGATAAAGCGCAGGTAATACCAGCAGCTACCGGCCCATTGTGGCATTGTGTTCGTCTCACGACGTGCTTTCATTCCCGTTTCCGGATCTACGGTGTTAACCCATTCCGTAACATTCGCCAGTGGTGACTCTCCAGTGCCCGAAGGTTTGATCTGGTCAATATCCGGCAGCAGCAAAGGCAATTGATCTTCCGGCACCGTCTTCATCGTTCCGTCTTCCAGATGCAGAATCGGGATTGGCTCACCCCAGTAACGCTGACGGCTGAACAGCCAATCGCGCAGACGATAGGTGACCTTGCCTTGTCCCTTACCGTTCTCTTCCAACCAGGCGATCATCTTCGCAATCGCTTCTTCGTTGTTCAATCCGTTCAGGAAATCGGAGTTCACATGCGGTCCGTCTCCGGAATACGCTTCTTGTGTCACGTCGCCACCCTGTACAACCTCGATGATGTCCAGACCAAACTGTTTTGCAAACTCCCAGTCACGAGCGTCATGTCCCGGAACGGCCATGATCGCCCCTGTCCCGTATCCAGCCAGAACATAATCGGCGATCCAGATTGGCACCTTCGCTCCATTTACCGGATTGATTGCATAAGTTCCTGTGAACACACCCGTTTTGTCTTTAGCCAAATCGGTACGTTCCAGATCGCTTTTGCGAGCAGCCTGTTCCTGATATGACTTGATTGCTTCACGCTGTTCAGCAGTTGTAATGACTTCCACCAGCTCATGCTCAGGTGCCAATACAGCATAACTTGCGCCAAACAAAGTATCTGCACGTGTCGTAAACACTTTGATGACTTCTTCATGACCCTCAATGGCAAAAGTAACTTCCGCCCCGGTCGATTTGCCGATCCAGTTGCGCTGCATATCCTTGATACTTTCCGACCAGTCCAGCTCTTCCAGGTCTTCCAGCAAACGCTCTGCATATTCCGTAATTCTCAATACCCATTGGCGCATCGGTTTACGAACGACCGGATGTCCACCACGCTCACTCTTGCCATCGATAACTTCTTCGTTCGCCAGTACTGTACCCAAAGCTTCGCACCAGTTCACAGGCACTTCATCTACATAAGCCAGGCCTTTATTGTACAACTGGATGAAGATCCATTGCGTCCATTTGTAATAGTCAGGGTCTGTTGTACTGATCTCACGATCCCAGTCATATGAGAAACCCAGTGATTTGATCTGGCGACGGAAATTGTCAATATTGCGGAATGTAATATCCCGTGGATGCTCACCAGTATCCAATGCATGCTGCTCAGCAGGCAGGCCGAAAGCGTCCCAACCCATTGGATGCAATACATTGAAGCCGCGCATACGTTTGAAACGGGATACGATATCCGTTGCCGTGTATCCTTCCGGGTGACCTACGTGCAGGCCTGAGCCGGATGGATATGGAAACATATCCAGGGCATAGAACTTCGGTTTAGCCGGGTCCTCACCCGTTTTAAACGTTTTGTTGTCATCCCAGTATTGCTGCCAACTTTTCTCCATGTCTTGTGGCTTATAGCCGTGTTTCGGCTGTTGATTCTCACTCATCTATTGTTCCTCCTCTGGTTATTCGCTTTTATTGCAACAAAAAAACCTCAGCATCCCGTAGCGTTTGCAGCGCTAGGGACGAGAGGTTGAATTCCCGTGGTACCACCCTAGTTAGCGGACGATCGTGCTTCGTCATCCACTCCCTTTGGACCTGTAACGGCGGTTAACCGATGCGGATTTCCATTCCTGAACCGGAGTGTTAATGAGTCGGTTGCAAGATGGTGTAATCACCGCATTTCTCCAAGGCGAGTTCGTGAAATACTGTCAACCGACTTGCACCAACCGCCGGCTCTCTGTCATGTACAGGACTCACTACTGATCCTTATCATCGAAATATGTATACGATATGATCGGAAACATTATATAAAAAAACAGCATTAAAGTCAATATTACACTGTCTGTTGAGTATAAGCAATGCCATGCATCAGTATACACATTAAGACGACTGGAATCGCTTGATTCCTTCTTCTAGGTTATCAATTGACCACTTAATGTGTTCCTTGTTATCGTATTGACGATATGGACACTCGATTCTCAGCGCCAGATCAAAGTACAGATCATATAAACTTCTTCTTTTTCGTTCACTGTCTGTTGTAACTGCTCTACCATAGCCTTTGAGGAATCCCGGTGTATTATTAAAATGACTGAAGTAGTGCTCCATCAGAGGATCTGCCCAAAGGGAACGTTCGAAATCGATAATGGCCGTGATCTGCCCCGCCTCCACAAATACATTCCCATCCCACAAATCCCAATGCACAAGCACAGGCTCTTTGACATCATCCAGCACATCCGATTTTTCTTGAATCAGACGCTCCAGTTCCTCATAACGAATCGAAAATTCCACACCCGCTGCTTTGCTATCTCCCAGCATATCATCCATTAAGCAAAGGAAAGCTTCTCTCCACGTCGTATAATGCGGTTTCTTTGAGGAAAAGTAACCAAACTTCTCTCCTTTAATTTCATTGATTCGACGATTGTGGGCACCCAGCTGCTGCTCTATGGATTCCTGCTCTTCTGCACTGTACTGATCTTTGACTTTGTTATACGGCGTTCCTGGCATGTATTCCATAATAAAATATTCTGCCGGAACCAGGGTGAGCGATGGATCGTAGGCCAATACCCGGGGAACGGGTACATCCTGAAGTTCTGCCACAAGTCGTAGTGCCTCAACCTCAGCAACCATAACTTGCTGTTCACAGCGCATCAGCTTAATGCCATTAGAAGGAGCAATTTTGAGTACAACCTTCTGTCCGTCTTTCTTGGTGATAAAGTAAGCGTGGTTTGCCCAGCCGTCGATCATCTCTTTGTATTCTTGGATACCTGTGTTAAAGTGCTGCTGCACAATTCTGTCTAATTGTTCAGAAGTCAGCCTTGTTTTGTATGTACTTTCCATTCTACATCCCACCCGGAATTAAATTTTCAAGATTCTACTATTTAGAAAACGTTTTCCATCCAACTATTATGGCTTCCTTTAACCCTACTGGCAATAACTTTTATTACATATAAAAAACAATCTTATAGACAAAGAACTGCCCTTATACATCATAAGGACAGTTCTATATCATACTCCTATTTCACGGCTACATAGAATAGACGCTGTGCGCCTTCTCCCGCCTCTTTCCACTCAAAATCAGCATATACACGTACATCTCTGAAGCCGGCCTTCGTGAGCTCCAGCTTCATCCAGTCCGGATCATACGCGCGCTGAACATGAACCTCTTCAAACCGTTGGTACATATCCTTGCCGCTCTCAGCCACACGTGAAAATATACTTAGATGATGCTCAATCTCACACCGATCTTGATCCATATCACAGGTCCAAATATACGATACGGAGCGTTCGTCCAACACAAATGGTTGCTCTTCTTCGTATCGAATAAGGGTATTCGGATGATGTACATCGAACAGGAATGTGCCCTCCGGCTTTAGCATCTCGTAAGTACGCTGAAAGGTACGAACGACATCCTCTTTTTCAAGCAGATAATTCACGCAATCACAGAACGATATCACCGAGTCCACAGGCTCCGGAACTCTCCAGTCCCGCATATCCTGCTGCACCCAGCGGACACTGCCTTCCCGATATAAGCGGTGGCCTTGAGGTGTGGCCTCCATTTTACTGCGCGCAACAGACAACATGTCCGCCGACAGGTCAATACCTGTAACTTCAAAGCCGGAGTTCACCAGTGGGATCGTAATTGAGCCGGTTCCACAGCCCAGTTCAGCCACACTTTTCGGCATGCCATGCCGTTCCCAAGCCGTTCTCGCAAACCTTATCCAGTCCGGATAAGGCATATCCTCCATTAATTCATCGTACACATAGGCAAATTTCCGGTAAGACATGTCAGGCACCGCACTTTCAATTTCATTTTCGAATCTCTTTTGAACAAAAGAAAAAGCAGGGGCGTCCGGAGTTCACCCAGCCTTGCCCTGCCTTTACTTGTGGATTCAAGCGCATACTTGATCCATGAAACCTGTTTGTCTACTTGTCCTCGTTCTGATCCTGAGGTACAGACTCTGTCAGATAGGTCCAGTTTTCCTTTTGAGTTACCAGACCGTCCTTCATCAGTTTGCCCAAGGCCCGTTTGAAAGCGGATTTACTAATACCAAAGCGCTGCTTGATGATGTCCGGCGGGGTTGCATCCGAATACGGCATGCCGCCCGTAGGGCGTTCTTTCATGAAAGCAAGCAGCTTGTCTGCATCTTCATTGCGACCAACCTCTTTGAGAGGAGACATCGCCAGATTGACACGTCCATCTTCACGTACCATGGTTACCCGGCATTTCACTTTTTCACCCAGACGCAGCATACGATTTCGTTCCGAGGAATGGATCATGCCAATGGCTCCAAATCCCAGCACTCCACCTTCAACAAGTACAAACGTACCCATCTGAAGTGTCTTGTACACCGTAGCTTCAACCCATTGATTAACCCATGAGGTTGGCGCATGGAAAGACAATGGTGCAAGCTCACGTTCTCCGGCCAATTTCGCACGCAAACGTCCCTGCTTGTCATGTTCCATAATAACAAAGACTTCATCGCCCACCTGGGGACGCAGCTCTTCCAATTCAGACAGCTCACGAATCGGGAGTAGCAATTGCCGCCCAAGCCCCATCTCGAGGAAACAGCCGAGGCGTGGGTGAATATCAGCCACAACCAGACGTGCCATTTCGCCAAGAGTGAGATATGGTTTTTTCATGGTTGCCGCAAGGCGATCTTCCGTATCAAAGAACAGAAAGACCTCCAGCGTTTCTCCAATTTTCACGTCCCGTGTGAGCTCCGTATAGTGAAGCAGTACATCTTCCGATCCTGTCGTCAAAAAGTAGCCAAATGGAGACACTTCACGTGAAACCGGCAAGTTGACGACTGTTCCTGCGATCAAACTCATACCGTTTCCACCACTTTGGCATCAGACCACAGTCGTTCAATGTTGTAATACTCACGCTCGTCACGGTGGAAGATATGAACAACCACATCACCCATATCCATCAATACCCAACGTGCCGAATCCATTCCTTCGATGCCTTTGATGTTCACGCCGGCAGCATGCGCCTGTTTACGAATCTCTGTTGCAATCGCCTGTACCTGAGTATCGGAATTCCCGTGACAGATAACAAAATAGTCCGCTACCAGCGAGATACCAATCAGATCCAGTGCTACAATGTTGGATGCTTTTTTATCGTCAGCGGCCGCAACCGCCATATTCATAAGTTCTTTCGATGATACTGTCATGAACCAACCTCCATAATCTAATCTATAAATGTGCAATCAAATCATTTCGCGACAACATGGTCAAAGGATAAATAACACGGCGCTGCGAGATCAATAAGCTGATTGTCGAGTCGAAACCGGCAATTAAACCTTCTTCCAGACTGTGCTCAGCCTGTTCGCGAATATGATTTACTCCCGGGAAATCTCTTCCCGGTTCAATATAATCCGCAAGACATACCACTTTATCCAGCAGGCTCATGCCCACTCGACCCGAGGTATGCCAACGAATAGCATTAATAATTTCGGCATCATCGATGCCGTAGTCACGTTCAGCAACAAAAGCACCCACTTCGGAATGCCAGAGTTGCTTGTCATGCTGCAAAAGTTCTTCGTTCAAACCATTATCACGGATGACCGCTTCCATCTCAGATACGGGCCAATACTTGGCCACATCATGCAAGATTGCTGCCAAATCCGCTTTTACAGGATCAGCACCATATTTTTCAGCCAATAACACTGCCGACTCCATGACACCCAGCGTATGCTTCCAACGTTTCTCCGGCATTTGACCGGAAACTGCGCGGATCAGTTCGTCACGGCTTAGTCCCATATAAACCGCTCCTTACAATGTATTGGTGCACCTCATCAGGAATCATGAAACGTACCGAATGACCTTTGGCAAGACGTCTGCGTACGGCTGTCGATGATATGTCCACTAGGGGCATCTCAGCCAACAATACCCGATCCTGCAACGCGTCCGGCAGGTCATCCAGATGTAACTGGAATCCCGGTCTTCCCACACCGATGAAGGTTAAACGTTCGGCGAGCTCTTCGATCTGCTCCCATTTGGGAAGATAGTTCACCATATCCGCTCCAACAATGAAGTAAAATTCATGCTGCGGATAGCGACGCCAAAGCTCCTTCATGGTATCAATGGTATAGGACACACCGCCAAGTTCCATCTCGATACCCAGCACCTCATATTGCTGCACACCTTTCACAGCCGCTTCCGTCATATCGAGACGTTGCTGTCCCGAAGCTCCGGCGCCGCGTTTGTGAGGTGGAACATGGGAAGGCATGAACCAGATCTCATCCAGTGCATGCGAATCCCTTGCCGCTTCAGCTGCCAGGAGGTGTCCCATGTGGATCGGATCAAACGTACCACCCATGATACCGATCTTCACCCGCGTCACACTCCCTTATCTAGGTAGTTCGATTTGTTTGTTATCGCGCGATTCTTTGTACAGGATGATTGTGTTACCGATGACTTGTACAAGCTCACTACCCGTTTCACGGGCAACTTCTTCGGCCATCTCTTTTCTGTCCTCGTCATTGTTGTTGAGCACTTGCACTTTCATCAATTCGCGCTTCTCAATCGCATCTTCGATGTGACGGAACAGGTGCTCATTCGTTCCCCCTTTGCCGATTTGAAATACAGGGGTCAGATGATGTGCCTGTGAACGCAAAAAGCGCTTTTGTTTACCGTTTAACATGAATACTCCATACTCCTTATGGTGAGCAAGCCTCAGCAACAGCACAATGACTGTCGGGGCCTGACCGTTCAATTATATTTTTACAATATTAAAAACTGTCTAACACAGCTCGCCGCATCGTCTCCACGGGCGCCGGGATGCCGAGCCAGTGCTCGAATGCTACCGCACCCTGGTATATAAACATACCAAGACCACCATGCACAGTACATCCACGCTGCCTTGACTCGCGAAGCAGGCGTGTTTCCAGCGGATTGTAGATAAGGTCGCTTACTGCTGCACCTGCTCGAATGAGTGCAGGGTCAACAGGCACGTCATCTACATGCGGATGCATGCCTGCGGCTGTCGTGTTAATCACGATATCTGCCGAAGCCAGTACCGCAGCAGCCTCTTCCATTCCACTACCCGTGATGTCGCCCAGTCCATGAGCCCGCAGATCGGAAGCAAGGGCTACGGCTCTGTCGGCAGTACGGTTAAGAATACTAATCTGTTCAGGCTTTTCCAAAGCAAGGGCGTATATCACACCTCTCGCTGCTCCGCCAGCCCCCAGTACAGCGATACGTTTGCCTGCGAGTTCAGGAACAGCTTCTTCCTTCAAGGAACGCACATAACCGATGCCATCCGTATTATACCCGGTCAGCTTGCCTTCTTCATTAACAATGGTGTTCACCGCGCCAATCAGGCGTGCACTTTCATCAATGACATCAAGATACTGCATGACCTGTTCTTTGTGCGGAATGGTTACATTCACACCACGATACCCCAGCGCCACAATGCCTCGAATGGCTGATTCCAGCTGCTCGGGACGAACATGCAGTGGCATATACATTCCATTCACTCCTGCAGCCTGCAGAGCCGCATTATGCATGGCAGGCGATTTGGAATGTGCAATAGGATCACCCATGACGCCAAGCAGGACAGGTAGTGAAGGATTTGTTTTTTTCTGTTCCGACATACTTCCGCCTCCGATCTGATGAAAATGCTACTGTGATTACATTAGATCAAGGATGGGCGGATCAATACACGAATACCTTTTGGAGCATGAACAGCTACAAGGGCCCCATTCTCACCGTTAACCTTAATCCAGCCCAGTCCGGAAATGAATACATCCGACTGACTACCACGTTTGATTCGGAACTCATGTCTGGTCCATTCAGGCATATCTGCTGCATCTTCACGTGTTGGTGGAGACAGCAACTCACCCAGATGGTCACGATACAAGTCGTCTGCACGTTCCAACTTCGTCCGGTGAATATCAAGCGCAGTGCTGATAAAACAAGTGAAGGACTGACGATCTCCTTCTACAAAGTCAAAACGAGCCATACCGCCAAAGAACAGCGTCTGACCAGAATTCAATTGGTAAACGGCCGGTTTAAGCGGTTTTTCCGGCATAATGGCAGCCAGATCCTTACGGGATACAATCTCACTGAAACGCCAAGGGTATACAATTCCCGGTGTATCAATAATAGCTTTTCCATCGTCCAGTGGAATATTAACCATATCCAGCGTTGTCCCCGGATAGCGGGATGTTGTGAGTTCCTGCTCGAGATCACTGTAGTCACGAATCAGACGGTTAATCAGTGTGGATTTGCCCACATTGGTACCACCAACCACGTATACGTCACGATCTCCGCGATACGTCCCAACAAGCTCAAGCAGTCGGTCGAAGCCCTGATTTTGCTTCGCACTGCACAGAACGACATCTACCGTACGCAAACCTTGTTCTTTGGCCTGTTTCTGCACCCAATTGCGGACCTTGTTCCAGTTGGTTACTTTTGGAAGCAAGTCCGTTTTGTTTACGGCAAGTAATACCGGATTGTTGCCTACAAAACGCTGCAAACCAGAGATGATACTGCCATCAAAGTCAAACAAATCAACGATATGGATGACAAGTGCATCCTTATCCCCGATTTTGCTCAGCAGGGCCAGGAACTCGTCCTGATCCACTGTAACGGATGATGACTCATTGTAATTTTTGATACGGAAACAACGCTGGCAAATGACGGGTTCACGATCCAACGCTTTTTCGGGGATAAATCCTGGTAATTCCGGGTTTTCCGTTTGCAGATGCACTCCGCATCCGCTGCACCTTACGGCAATATTGCCGTTATGCGGTTCTGTCATTTCTTCTTTTCCTCCTCAAGCCATAAGCCTTTCTTGCGCAAACTCGTTAGAGCAATCCGTTCCACGCGCCGATTGAAGCGGGTCATGAAGCCTTCATCTCCGATGGAGATTGGCAAAACCAGAACCGTATAAAGTCCCAGTCGATTACCTCCAAAGACATCCGTAAGCATCTGATCGCCTACGACAATCGTTTTTTCAGGAGTTAACTCCATCATTTTCATTGCTCTACGAAACGGAACATTCGATGGTTTGCGTGCACTATGCACAAACTGGATATCCAGTGGCGTCGCAAACAGGGATACACGATTCAAATTGTTATTGGACACAATCATGAGCTGGAAACCAGCCTCTTTGACACGTGCGAACCACTCGATCAGTTCGGGCGTGGCGTCAGGAGCTTTGGCCCCAACGAGTGTATTGTCCAGATCAGTTATAATTCCACGGTAGCCTTGAGCGTATAGCTCTTCCAGATTAATGTCAAAAACCGTGTCTACACGCAGCTTGGGCATTAACATTTCAAACAAAGAAGTCACCTCAGTTTCATACGACACACTATATCACAAATCCGTCTTTCCTGAAAATGCATACAGCGCCTGATGGCATAGGAAAAAAGGAAAAACGGGACGGGCGACATTACGCCCGTTCCGCTTTAAGTTCCTTACGCAGCTTCGAAGCGGTCTGATAGACGGCCTTCCAGTCGTCCGCAGTTACAGACGCTGGACTATAGCGAGTCTGTTCAAACTTCGCTAGAAGTTCATGCAATGTCGCTGCTGCAGCTGGTTTCGCTTGGCTCCAGCGAGTTACCGATTCACGAAGTGTCTCGTCGCCGCTCCGAGTTAACCCTTTGCGCTTCACATATCGAATCCAGCGTTCGGTCTCTGCCACTACCTTTTGTTCAGGCGTTAGCGGTCCACCTGTCCGCAGACGAAGCACGAAGAATCGAAGCGAGAGGCGATTTCGCCAGAACATATAAGCCACCCACAATACGATGATGGCTCCCGCAGCCCAGATTACAAAAGTCGGGATGCTGGATGAAGCCTGTTCAGGCGCAGGAGTCTGTTCTTCCTCTTTTACCGGTTCCTCTTCAGGTTGTTCTTCAGGCTCATCTACAGGCTGTACATCTGGTTGTTCCGTGAGCAGCGGCATGTCAAAGCCCGGCGTCGCTTCAACCGGAATCCAGCCATACTCGCCAAAATAAACTTCAGCCCAAGAATGCGCATCTGCATTCGTTACAGTGTAAGTCGTCTCGATCTCGGCCCCAGGTTGGCGCGGGGCCTGCATATCTGAATTCAGCGACAGCTGTCCAGGTGCGTATCCTTTCACCCAACGAGCAGGAATCCCTTCAGAGCGCGCCATCATAACCAGCGCAGTCGAGAAGTAATCACAATACCCTTCACGAATGTCAAATAAAAATCCTTCCACAAAGTCACTGCTTACTTTTCGGGATAAATCCGGATTGTTTGTGTAATCAAAATTTTGTTGTAAATAGTTTTGCAGTAATGCCACTTTTTCATACGGCGTATTTGCGGATGCTGTAATTTCAGCGGCCAGATCCGTCACCCGATCAGGGAATCTGGATGGCAGCTGAAGATACATATCATCTGCCGGGTTGCTCGTATACAGATCATCAAAAGATTTGGTACGGAGTTCATCTTCCACAATAACTGGCGCTTCGGATACAATCGTATACGTCTTCGGATATTGCGGTTGCTGACGGTCTGTTACGACATGAAGTTCTGCCTGCTCCGGATTCCATAACATCCGGTCCGAATTCGCTTCACCATTGACAGATGTGACTTCCGAGATGGAATAGGCTCCAAAGAGGATCGGATACACGTTATCATTCAACATCGTCACTTTCTGAGTGACTTGCTTGGTGGTTACATTTCCGGGTTCATCATTCTCCAGAGCTTGTCCCGCTTCAACATCCTCTGTCGCACCTCGTCCGCGATCATCCCAACCTGTTCCCGTATACTCTGCCCGCGTCTCACCACGCCAGTAACTGCGCTCATTGGTAGTGACGGACATGACAGGTGTATAGTCGAAGTTGAATCCTCCGCCAAGCTGGTTGTCTTCCCTGCTGTATCCTGACTCGGTAGCTGTCGGAATGTCCAGTGTTCCGTTGCCTGTCTGACTCCCCGAACTTCCGGTGTAGTTACGCCACGCGGTATAAGGATCAGTAAGGGTAGGAGGGACTTCCGGCATATTCACACTGGCTACGATAATCAGAGAGAATATGATTGCAATGTTCGCCAGAATTTTATAGGGATGTCGGATAATTCGCTTCCACCCTTGTGGATATTGCAGTTGGAAATTACGGAAGTGCTGACATACCAGCCATCCCATTCCTGCAAACATAACCCAGGCGATTTCAATCCAGAGTGGAAACTGGGTAAAAGAGTCCAGAATTCCCATCGAGATAATGTTAATACCCAGAAAAACGAGAATTCGGCGCGTTGTAGTCACCAGACGTAGGGCAGCTTCAAGCATCACCCACGCGCACAGGGAGAACCAGATGTAAGGTGTCAGGTGCAGCACAAATTGCTCTGTACGCTCCATTAACGTGCCGTAAGGAATATAAACGGTGTAATCAATTAATGTCTTATGCAAAATATATACAAGGACAATCGCCTTGATTATGGTTCGAATCATTATTTTGAAAGGCAGAATAACTTCCAGAATACTGACCGCAGCAAGCGTCCACAGTACCAATGAAGTGGTCTCGGTATACCAGGATTCCTGTGTAAATGATATCCACTGCATGCCAATCAGGAAAATCCAGAGCAACGAAGCTGCATGATACCAGGATCTTCTCCCCAATGTCAGCTCTTGGCCTTTAGTACTCATACACTACCTCCCCCCATAACCGTTGGGAGCTCCTGCAAATGGGAAACGGTAAAGGATCTTGTGCCTCTTCCACGCAGCATCGCATTCCACTCGGAACTCCGGCGGGAATCAGTGGGTTCAATCAGAATATGACAAGGAGTCATCCCCCGTGTGTCAGCCCATCTGAGCAATTCTAGAACTTTTTCATCTTTCTGGGGAGATATCACTACAAAATACGCGCCTTGAGGAAACTGACGTGACATCTTCTCGACACCTGGCAGCAGCCGATTCTCCTGGCCGTTATATTGGATATCTACCAGATGATGAATCATCTTCTGCCGTTCCATCGGACTTTCGCTGGGAGCAAAAAATGATGTCTTCTCCGACAGTGTCAGCAGCCCCATACCCATTCGTTCTCTTGTACCATATTCCAGCAGCGAAGCAGCCGTGGACACAGCCAGTTCAAAGGCCTCACCATGTTCATAGCTGCCTGACAGCGCATCCAGCACCAGAATCGTTTTCGGTACTGACTCATGTTCAAATTCCTTGGACTTCCACGTTCCCGTCTTAGCCGTTGCATTCCAGTGAATGCGGGAAAGGCGATCCCCATAAACGTAGTCACGCACGCCGTTAATTTGGGTCGTTTCCCTGCGTGAGCGAGTCAAGGCTGTCTGTGGACCAGATAACCGTGATTTGCGGTCATACAGCTGCCAGTACGGTATAAATACCGTCCGCGGCAGCACCCGGAATTCGCCTTTAGCTTTGAACGTTCCCCGATGCTCGATCAGACCAAAGATATCGTCGCTGGCACATTCCGTTTCGGAAAAGACATACTTTCCTCGCTCCAGCGGTGGGGTCTGAAATGACAATTCACCATACCCTCGCATGCTGGGAATGAGGCTTTCTTTGAAAGACCAAGATTCGCCGTTATGCCGATGCAACATTTCGCGCACAACCACATATGGAAGGGGTAAAAATCCCGGGATGTTCAGACTTAACTTTACCTGTACCTGATCACCCGCATGCAGCAGCTCTTCATGATCCTGACCAGAAGAGAGCTTGCGCACGCCATGAGTACGCCGTACACCGCTAAAACCAGCAATCGCAAGGTAAATACACAGTAGAGTCACCATCGACAGCAACATCAGGGAGGTCTTCCCTCCCTGGAATAAAACATAAGCCAAACAGCACATCCACACCGCCGCGATGCTCCATACGCGGGGGTGGCGTATTCCCCTTCTGAATGTACTCAAAAGCGGCTTCATCAATTATTGCCCCATGGAGACGGGCACTCGAACCTGCTGAAGTACGGAAGTTAATACAGCCTCAGAGCTCATGCTGTCCAGTCTCGATTCGGGACGCAGCACAATCCGATGGGAGATGACGTAAGGTGCCATCGTTTTCACGTCATCCGGAAGCACGTAGTCACGTTCTTGCAAAAAGGCAAAAGCCTTCACGGCCATCATAAATGAAATGGCTGCCCGCGGGCTGGCGCCCAGCAATACGGATGGGTGGGAGCGAGTTTTGCGAACGACATCAAGCAGATAATCCATGACCGGATCACCGATGAATACTTCCTTGATCTCCTGTTGAATGGCTGATATCTGATCCATATGGGTTACGGATTCAAGCCGATCAACAGGCTGACCCGACTGATGCTGCTTCAGCAGCGTTTTCTCGATATCCTTGTCGGGATAACCCAGACTTATTTTCAACATAAACCGGTCCAGCTGTGCTTCCGGCAATGTGTATGTTCCTTCGAAATCAATTGGATTCTGGGTTGCACAGAGCATAAATGGATGAGGCAGATCATACGTATCGCCATCTACCGTCACACTGCGCTCTTCCATGACTTCCAGCAATGCGGACTGCGTTTTCGTAGTTGCCCGGTTAATTTCGTCTGCCAGCAAAATATTGGTCATGACCGGACCCGGACGGAAGTAAAAACGCTCGTCACGTGGATGGAAAACGGATACCCCCGTGATGTCACTTGGTAAAATATCAGGATTACATTGAATGCGGCGGTACTCTCCGCGCATGGACTTCGATAAAGCTTTAACCAACTGCGTCTTGCCAGTTCCTGGTACGTCTTCAATCAGAACGTGTCCGCCTGCAAGCAAAGCTGTGAGCAAAAGTTGAATTTCAAAGGATTTCCCCATTATGCATGATTCCAGATTAGAACGAACTGCTGATATGATTTGGATCGACTCTTTGCGCACAGGCATGTGGTCTAACCTCCTAAAAAAGCATACAGATTTCCTTTTATTGTACATGATCCAAGGGCGCGCGTACACTCGAAGGAACTCATAATTTGTTTCCAGCCGTCAGATTCACCGCAGTTATCGCATGATTACGACAAAAAGAGGCTCGGATAGAAGTTATCCGAAGCCTCTGCTGATTCCATATATAATGGCTAGCTCTGCCATGCTCTATTACCCTTTGGGCCGAACCACCAATGCCGCGAGAAAAGAAAAGATTATCGCTGAGGAAATACCCGCCGCGGTCAAATCGAATATCCCCGTAATGACACCGATCCATCCCTCTTTCTCCAGTTCCGTCAATGCCCCGTGCACGAGGGAGTTACCAAAACTGGTAATGGGGATGGAAGCGCCTGCCCCTGCAAATTTGACGAGTGGATCATACAGCCCAAACGCATCCGCAACCGCACCAGCGACAACAAGTGTACTCATCGTATGTGCTGGAGTCAGTTTGACACCATCCATTAGAAGTTGTCCCACGACACATATCAATCCGCCAACAATAAATGCCCATAAAAACTGCATCCTTTATCCCTCCTTTTCTATGGCTACGGCATGCGCAATACAAGGAATGCTCTCGCCCTGCTGATATGAAAGTGGAGACAACAATGCACCGGTAGCGACCACCAATACCTTATTGAGTTCACCCTTTTGCATCCGGTTCAAAATATGACCGTAAGTTACGGTCGCTGAACATCCGCAGCCGCTTCCTCCAGCCACAACCTGAGGCTGCTTTTCCAAGTTATATATCATCAGGCCACAATCATTGAAGACCGTTTGTTCCATTGGAACACCTTCTTTATGCAGAAGCTCTTTAACGATGGGCAGCCCAACCGAAGCAAGATCACCCGTAACGATCAGATCATAATAACCCGGTTCCAGACCTGTATCCCGGAAATGCGAAACAATGGTATCTGCTGCCGCTGGAGCCATCGCAGCTCCCATGTTAAAGGGATCTTTGATGCCCATATCCATAATTCTGCCAATTGTCGCTTTGGTAACTACCGGGCCTTCACCAGTACGTGAGACTACACCACAGCCAGAGCCTGTGACCGTATACTGCGCATATGGCGGCTTCTGTGAACCGTACTCTGTCGGATAGCGAAATTGCTTTTCCACCGTACAGTTGTGACTCACCGTACCTGCCAGTACATAATCACCTGCACCCGAATCCACAATGAGTGAGGCTAAAGCCAACGTTTCCATAGAAGTTGAACAAGCACCAAATACCCCCAGATAAGGTACACCCAGCTTACGGGCCGAAAAGGAACTACTGATAATCTGGTTCATCAGATCCCCGCCAACAAAGAACTGCAGTTCTTCCTTCGTGATATTCGCATTGATTAATGCCATTTGAGAAGCCTGTTCGAGAAGCTTGCGCTCTGCCTTTTCCCAAGTCTTCTCCCCAATCTCCAAATTGTCATATACATAATCGAAATCAGATACTAAAGGCCCTTGGCCTTCATCTGGCCCAACAACTGCCGATTTGCCAATAATCCGTGGACGGTTCTCAAATTGCCAGGTTTGTTGGCCCAAACGTTTCATAAATGTCCACCTCCAAAACCGAGAATGGCGTATACGATTCCCACGATAAAGGCAGCAACAACACCAAACACAATGACCGAGCCTGCAAGTTTAAACATGTTGGCACCAACTCCAAGCACCAGTCCCTCGGCACGATGCTCCAGTGCTGCAGAGCACATCGAGTTGGCAAATCCCGTGACAGGTACAGCCGTCCCTGCACCCGCCCATTGCGCCATTTTATCGTAGACACCGAGACAGGTCAGGATGACTGAAATGAGGATCATGACCGCAACGGTTGGACTTGCAGCTTCCTTTGATGTCATGTCAAACCCCGCCATAAACGCTTCCTGGATAGCCTGTCCAATGACGCAAATCAATCCGCCAACGAGGAATGCCTTAATACAGTTCGCCCAGATTGGACGGGCAGGCTCATGTTTTTTGGCGACTTTTTTATATTCCTGTTCACTGATGGACAGGGATGATGATGATTTTTTACTACTACCCTTAGTTTGAGCTGGCAAGATACAGAACCTCCCTTGTAATGAAAATGAGTCAACAGATGTGACTACATGTACTGTGTGTAATCCTGTATTCATTGTTTGTTAAGGTTGGGAAAGTTATGTATCCGGCGAAAGACAGCATTTGTTTCCAGCACGATGAAGCAGCTGAATCAGATGAGTCGCTCAGCACCGGATCAGAGGTCTGGAGAAAGTTATAAATAAAGCAGAATGATTACGAGCAAAATAAAGAGGACGATACAAAGCATGGTTTCATTGCCTTCATCGGGTGGCTCCATCTATTGTCCCAGCTCCTTCCTGTTGTCAGGCAAGTGAAATTATTAGCATATTAAATACCCTCATGGAAAAAGGTTAAGCAAAATGGTTCCTCACTCTATGCTTATTCAATGTTGCTGCTTGTCGACTGTGTTTGGTGCGGATTTCATGACCCGATGAATCATCAAACGAGCAAGTATTTATGCCTGAGATACGTGACATAACCATGGACAATTACTTGCGCAAGGTTCATACTGTAGTGTGACCAGTGGTTAAATAAACGTTCTTCTCTTTTGAAGGACAACAGTCCGGCAGCCGTTCTGCTGAGACCTGATCTACATACAAGCAGAGGAGTTGTCGACACATGAATCAAAAAACGTTGGAAATGTTTCGGACATTAACGGAATTCCCTTCCGTTTCAGGATTTGAACGCGAGCTTCGCGGATGGATGAAAGAACAAATGTCTCCTTATACGGATGAATTTATCCAGGATCGCCTGGGTAGCCTTTTTGGTGTATTGCGAGGAGAAGCGTCTGGACCCAAAGTCATGGTTGCAGGTCACTTCGACGAAGTTGGCTTCATGACCACAGGCATTACGGAAACAGGCATGATCAAATTCCGCCCCCTCGGTGGATGGTGGAGTCAGGCTGTATTGTCCCAACGTCTGGAACTCATCACTCCGGATCGCCGGATTACAGGGGTTGTCGGTTCGACACCTACTCATCTTCTCGATGAATCTCAGCGCAATAAACCGGTAGATCTTAACCATATGTACTTGGATATCGGTGCTGATAACCGTGCAGAAGCAGAGTCTTGGGGCATTCACCCAGGCATGCAGATTGTGCCGATCTGTGAGTTCACACCGATGGCTAATCCGAAGAAAATTATGGCAAAAGCATGGGATAACCGTTACGGTGTAGGCCTTGCACTTGAGCTGATTGAAGCATTGCATAAAGAAAAATTACCAAACACTCTCTATTGCGGTGCAACAGTCCAAGAAGAATTGGGGCTACGCGGTGCACGCACGGCTGCCAATCTGATTGAGCCGGATATTTTCTTTGCACTGGACTGCAGTGCCGCGAATGATATGACAGGAGACAAACAATCATTTGGACATATTGGACAAGGTGCTTTACTGCGTATCTTCGATCCGGGCATGTTCACCCATCGCGGTATTGTTGAATATGTTCAGGACACAGCATCATCCAATCAAATTAAAATGCAATATTTCATCTCTCCTGGCGGTACGGATGCCGGAGCGGTACATTTGAGCGGTATCGGTGTGCCTTCCACGGTAATTGGCATCTGCGCCCGCTACATTCATACTTCTTCTTCCATTATTCATACGGATGACTATGATGCAGCAAAAGAATTGCTCGTGAAACTGGTGAAGGGTCTGGATCAGACAACACTAAACACAATTATCGGAAACGCGTAAGGATCGATTCAAGGGAGGATCTTGAATTACATAAGCTTCATGGCTTCCCTCTTTTAGATTAAAACCTCAAGAGATGTTCTGCTTCAGCAGGACGTCTCTTTTTTTTGCTGCAACTAGTTTAATAGCTAGAACATATATAGAAAAGATTCATACGATATAACAACGGTAGAAGAACTAAACATCAAGTAGTGGGGGACCTATTATGGCAATGAGAAGGAATGGAAAATCGAATAAGGGTTCCAAAAAAACAAATGCTGCAAATACCCTTCTCAACGGTAGCCTAAAAGGAAAAAATCTGGAGATTATCGTTGCTGCCTTGCTCGTAAGTGGGAAATTAAGAGTTGATGCCGTAACGTTGTTTCGAGAAGCCACACTCGTTGTTGAATTAGTTGGTCAGTACAAAACACTTAAAAATATTTCGCCGTCTAACGCCGATAAGCTAGTCCAATTTCTAGACGAAATGGGCGACGTGACACTGGATGATGTTATTCGGGCTTTTCAACAAAGGATAAATTCCTAGATAGGATGAAATGAGGATGAAATGAGGTTGGGATGATGTCTGACTTTGACGGAATTGGCTTCGCCGAACTGATAATTGTAGTTATCCTTGTAATGTTGTTTGTATTTGGTTCAACAGATATTGAAGGTTTGTCGAGTACACCCACAACCACATGATCTGACCATCTCCAAATTGAATACAGCCATGGATATGAACCAAAGAAATACCAGTCCTATTGCAGGACTGGTATTTTTGAGATATCACAGAAATAAAGGAGAGAATGCAATCCAGGCCACAATAAGGGCCAGCACAATGCACACATTTTCCACAACGGCCCCTTGCTTCGTGCCCGTACTCATGAGATTAATCCTTATACGCCACTTGAGTGGTGGCAATGGACGAATGCCGCGATTCGTCAACGAATCTGCCAATAGATGCATGACATAGGCTGTACCTCCGGCTACCCAGATCTCTGGCCCCTGCAAATGAGTTGTACTGTAGAGCAACCCAGTCCATACGGCGGTTCCATATAATGTGTGTGTCAATCCCCTGTGGGTTAACGTGGTACAGAGCATTAACAGACTGCCAGCAATTAGATTCCATGGTGCGAATGCATGCCCATAAAATACAAGTCCCAATCCGATTGCAAACATCAACACTTTGCGCAGGGAACGCGACGGCAGGAATGATACCATCGCAATCAAAATGGCGAGCAGCAGATTCCATGGTTTCGCCTGAACATAGAAGTACACAAATACAGCGACAGGCAGCAGGATTGTCTGTAATAGCCTAATGAGACTGTTCGGCAATGCTTTGGATACCAATAGCGAATTCGGCTCATCAATGTCTGGCAGCAGCGAACCGATCAGAGCCACGGTAACCGCCGGTGCAGTCACAGGCATACCGGCTAACTGCAGAACAGAGAGGGATACAGTGGTCCCGATAATCAGGTGGGATCTTCCCATCATGGTGCAAAAACTTCCTTTCGAAGAAATAGGGAACATAAACCGTCCACTCCAGATTTTACAACGAAAACTATATAAGAACAATAGTTCGCATTTCTCATTTCAATTATAATCTTTCTCCATCGAATACTTCTGGGCACCTTTACTGTAGATATTCTGAATAAGCCTGTTTCATTATGAAGCTTCTATCATTATTAGTGAAATTAATCACATATAATGTCAACATTGAACGGTATGATTTAAATATAATCCACTAAAAATGCTGGTAACGTAAAGTATCCACTAAAGGAGGCATACAACCATGAACGGAAATAAAGAAAAACTGGTTATCATCGGTAATGGCATGGCAGGCATAAGTACAGTTGAACAAATTTTGAAATTGAGTTCCCGGTTCGACATTACCGTCTTTGGCACAGAGCCCTATCCCAATTACAATCGGATAATGCTGTCCTATGTGCTGGAAGGCAGCAAAACAATTGATGATATTGTGCTTAATGATCTGCATTGGTATGAAGATTACGGTATCACCCTCCATACGGGTACAACCATAACACGCATTGAGTCAGAAACACGTGAAGTCGTAACTGCGGAAGGCTTACGTTTCCCTTACGATAAAGTCATCATCGCAACCGGCTCCAGCTCTTTCATTCTTCCTGTACCGGGTCATGACAAACAAGGGGTCGTTGGGTTCAGGGATATAGCGGATTGTAACGTCATGCTGGAAGCAGCGAAACAATATAAAAAAGCGGCTGTCATTGGAGGAGGTCTTCTCGGCCTCGAAGCTGCCAAAGGCTTGGTCCAGCTCGGCATGGAAGTTACAGTCGTGCATCTGATGCAGGATCTGATGGAACGCCAGCTTGACCCTCAGGCATCTGCGATGTTAAAAACCGAACTTGAGCGACAGGGCATTCGGTTCAAGATGGGCGCACAAACCGCAGAGCTTCTCGGTGGCGAACGGGTAGAAGGTATTCGTTTTGCAGACGATTCCGTGCTGAACACTGATTTTGTTGTCATGGCAGTAGGCATCAAACCCAATACGGGTGTAGCCCGGGAAAGTGGCCTGGAAGTTAACCGAGGTATTGTAGTGGATGACTATATGCAGACGTCACTAAATAACGTGTATTCTGTCGGAGAATGCACCGAACATCGCGGTGTATGCTACGGCCTCGTTGCCCCACTGTTTGAACAGGGCATGATTCTGGCCAAACATATATGCGGTGTTGATACAGCTCCCTATGAAGGTTCTGTGGTATCCACGAAATTGAAAATTTCGGGCGTAGACGTCTTTTCGACCGGTGAATTTATCGACAGTCCCGAACATACGATCATTTCACATAAAGACGACTGGAAACGCACCTACAAAAAAATTCTGCTTCGGGATAATATCATGGTTGGCGCTGTACTCTTTGGTGATATTACGGATTCTGCCGAATTACAGAAATTGATTAAACAACAGGCTGAGATGACAGATGAACTGTATGCTTCACTGATGGGTACAGGCTGCGGTGGGCACAAAAAAGCCACATCCGTGGAAACTATGGCAGAAGACGAAATTGTCTGTGGATGTAACGGAGTAACCAAAGGAACCATTGTCGATGCCATTACGAATGAGGGATTGACCAGCGTAGACGAAATCAAAGCCTGTACGGGTGCAACCCGCTCCTGCGGCGGCTGTAAACCGGTTGTTGAACAGATTTTGCAATATGTGCTTGGAGACAACTTTACAGCGGGTGCCAAACAGGGAATCTGCGGCTGTACCTCCCTCAACCGGGATGAGATCGTAGCCGAGATCAGACAAAAAGGAATGCAGACGACCAAAGAGGTCATGCATGTTCTGGGTTGGAATCAACCCGAAGGGTGTTCCAAATGCCGCCCGGCCATTAACTATTACCTTGGCATGATCGCACCAGATACCCATGTGGATGAAAAGGAATCCCGTTTTGTCAACGAACGTATGAACGCCAATATTCAAAAAGACGGCACGTATACGGTTGTACCGCGCATGTATGGCGGCGTCACAACGCCGGAAGACTTGAAACGCATTGCCGACATTTCGGTCAAATACGATGTAAAAGCCGTCAAAGTGACTGGAGGTCAGCGGCTGGACCTGATTGGAGTCAAAAAAGAAGATCTGCCCAAAGTCTGGGCTGAATTGGATATGCCTTCAGGCTATGCTTACGCCAAATCACTGCGTACGGTCAAAACATGTGTCGGCTCACAATTTTGCCGCTTCGGCACGCAGGATTCCATGGCGATGGGTGCTCTGCTAGAACGCAAGTTCGAACGTCTCGATCTACCTGCCAAGTTCAAATATGCCGTAAACGGTTGCCCTCGTAACTGTGCAGAGTCGTGTACAAAAGATATCGGAATCGTGGGCAATGACGGCGGCTGGGAAATATTTATTGGAGGCAATGGCGGCATCAAGGCGAGACTGGCTGACTCCCTGTGCAAGGTGAAGACCGATCAAGAACTAGTTGAGCTTTGTGGAGCAATCATGCAGCATTATCGGGAGACAGCCAACTACCTGGAGCGGACTTCCGAATGGGTGGAACGTGTTGGGTTGGAGCAGATTCGGGCCGTTGTTGTCGAAGACGTAAAAGAGCGTAAGGCGCTTATGGAACGAATTGAATTCGCTCTTGAGCAAGTGGAAGATCCTTGGAAAAAAGCACTGCGTAACGAGGAAGGCCAGAACAAACTTTTCCATGGCATAGAAGTTTCTGCTCGACCGTAGTCCTCTGTCTCTGCCATTATGATATATATCGACCCTGTAACGTGAAACTGATAATGAAGGAGATGTTCATATGACAACACAGCAATCTGCCATCTATTATCCTGCCGGAGAGATCGAAGAATTTCTGCCGCAGATAGGTAGAGTGGTTGAGATCAAAGACCATGAACTAGCTGTATTTCGCACCTCAGATGGCACCATCTTTGCTGCAGAAAATAGAAATCCTCATCCCAAGGGTGGACCGCTGGCGGAAGGGATTGTCTCCGGGTATTATCTGTACGATCCACTGTATGATTGGAAAATCGACCTAAACACAGGTCTTGTGCAGGCCCCCGATCAGGGACAAGTGCAGATGTATCCCGTGAAGGTCGAGAACGGGCAGGTCTGGGTCGCTTTATAGCAATAAGATTTTCACTGTCAACGACAGATGCACCAAAATGGGGGAAATCGTCATGTATACATCAAATGTTGAAGGAATTATTGAAGCAGCGGTTAAAAAACGAGATCAAATGAACAAAAGCCTGCCACGTTACATGGTTGCCGCTTTGATGGCTGGCGCATATGTAGGCCTTGGCATCATTCTGATATTCAGTATCGGTGCCCCACTGCTTGCTGCCCAGTCCCCACTGCAGATGATGCTGATGGGCATGTCTTTTGGACTTGCCCTCACACTCGTCATCTTTGCTGGATCGGAGCTGTTTACTGGTAACAATATGTTCTTTACAATGAGCACACTAGCTGGTCGGACTACTATTCGGGATACTCTCAAAAACTGGGGACTCGTCTTCCTTGGCAATCTGATCGGTGCCGTTCTGCTCAGTCTGCTTATTGTGGGCAGCGGTCTCTTCAAGACGGCGACACCGGAACATCTGCTTTTTGTCGTTTCTGCCAAAAAGATGGCTGCTCCCGTTAGCGAACTTTTCTTCCGAGGCATTCTCTGTAACTGGCTGGTCTGTCTGGCGATCTGGATGGCAGCCCGTTCAAAAGAAGATATTGCCAAACTCGTCCTCATCTGATGGTGTCTGTACGCCTTTATCGCAAGTGGATATGAGCACAGCGTCGCCAATATGACTTTGCTATCCTTGTCCTGGTTGTTGCCAAACCACCCGGAAACAATTACTCTGGCAGGCTGGATGCATAACATGATTCCGGTCACGCTCGGTAATATTATCGGCGGTGCGCTGTTTGTAGGTATGGCGTACTGGTTTGTTTCGCCCGTGAGGAAGAAAGGCTAGCTTATTCCCATCTTCTCAACAAAAGCCATCACGTTCTCTCATTCTACATTCGGGAGGACATGATGGTTTTTTGCTATTTAGCGATTCGACTTCTACTTTACCTTCGACTGTATCAGGGTTAATCTGTAGTTGACATAATCAAGTTATAATTAGTGCATACTTATAACTAAAAAGGATGATTGCACACATGGGAATTCATACGTACTTTAGATCACTCAACGATCTCGAACGCATTATTCGTACCCCAGGAAAATTCAAGTTCGAGGAACACAGCGTATCCGCCCACTCCTGGAAAGTCGTGCAGTATGCCAAAACACTTGCCGATATTGAGGAACAGCATGGGGTCGCCATCGATTGGAAGAAGCTATACGAAATTACCAGCAGTCATGATTATGGTGAAATCTTCATCGGTGATATCAAAACGCCGGTTAAACATTATTCACTGGAGCTTCGTTCGATGCTACAGCAGGTAGAAGAAGGCATGGTTGAGCATTTTATTAACGAAAATATTCCTGAAGAGTTCCAGCCGATTTTCCGTAGGCAGCTGCGTGAAGGCAAAGACAATTCTGTCGAAGGACTTATTCTAGAAGTAGCCGACAAAATGGATCAGGTGTACGAAGCGTTTGCTGAACTGCAGCGTGGCAATACAGAAAAGGAATTTATCGTCATGTACCGATATGCCCTGATCAAAATCAAAAATATTGATCTCCACTGTGTACAATATTTCCTCGAACATATTCTCCCTGACATCATTGAGGAAGGCAACCGCTCCCCATTTGATATCCGCCAAATCACGGAAGATGCTTTGTCACAATAATCAGCTCCAGTCATCGTGGTTCTTCAAGAGCCATGGACAGGGCTTTTTTTCGTTATTGTAACCTTTGGCGATACTCGCTGGGATACAGTCCCGTCTTGTTTTTGAATATACGGCTAAAATAATGGGAATCACTATACCCCACCGCTTTACCTACTGTCTTGATATCCATATCTTCAAAGGCCGCGAGCATGCGTTTTGCTTCGTTGATTCGAAGCCCTGTCATGTATTTGAGCGGGGTTTCACCCGTCACCTTTTTGAAACACTTCCCCAGGTAATCCACACTTGGCTACTTCAAAATCTCTCATTGACATTGAGTTAATTTGTAACTATTATAGTTACAACGGTGGTGATCATGCATGAAACAAATCAGCAGTCGCTTTTCCATTGCGGTTCATACGCTGTCCCTGGTCGCTGTTGTGCCCAATGAGTGTACGGGAGATTTTATCGCCAAAAGCGTGAATACCAATCCCGTCATTATTCGGCGCATTATGTCCAAGCTGAAACAGGCCGGCCTAATTGAGGTCAGACCCGGTGTCGGCGGTGCTTCTTTGTTGAAGGACCCCGCCGATATTACCCTTTTGGATATCTATCGTGCGCTTGAGGTTGTGGAGGATGGCGAGTTGTTTAACTTCCACAAGCATCCGAACCCAAATTGTCCGGTTGGCAGCATGATCGAACAAACCTTGCGTGCCGAACTTATTGAGGCTCAGCTAGCTATGGAGCAGCGTTTGAAACGTGTAACGATACAACAGATGATGGATCAGGTTCACGTCTCTGAATAAAAAAAGCTCATTACGAGCTTTTTTTAAACCTTTCGTTGTAATCACACCTGTTATAACACATACGATTACATCCATTCATGTAGATTGACATTTCACATTAGTGTCGACACAAACCATACCTTATAGGAGGAAAATACAATGAAAATTTTAGTTACTGGAGCAACAGGTCACTTGGGTTCACTGGTCGTAGAAGCACTGTTACAAACGGTATCTGCTGGGGATTTGGCTGTAAGTGTACGCAACCCGGAGAAAGCGGAAGCATTGCGCGCTCAAGGTGTTGACGTTCGTCACGGTGATTTCGATCAACCGGAAACGCTGGAAAAAGCATTTGCAGGCGTGGATCGGCTGCTGCTGATCTCCACAGACGGTGACAATGAAACCCGTATTCGCCAACATCAAGCCGCCGTGCACGCTGCCAAGAAAGCAGGCGTTGGATTCATCGCTTATACCAGCGTTGTGAATGCGGAGAAAAACACCCTTTCACTGGCTGAAGTACATCGTGCCACAGAACAGGCTATCCGCGAATCCGGCATTGCTTATTCCTTCCTGCGCAACAACTGGTACCTGGAAAATGAAGCAGGCAGCGTTCAAGCAGCTACCCAGGGCGCACCTTGGGTGCATGCAACTAACGCCAGCCAAGTGGGCTGGGCTACTCGCAGTGATTATGCGCATGCTGCCGCTGCAGTACTGACAGGTGAGGGACATGAGAATTCAGTATATGAGTTGTCTGGTAAACTTCGTACCCAAGCTGAGCTTGCAGCCATCGTTGGGGAAGTGCTTGGACAGGATATCAATGTGCAAAACGTAGACGATGCCGCTTACGCTGACATTATGAAAGGTGCAGGTCTGCCTGACTTTGTAGTCTCCATGCTCGTTGATATGCAAAGTGCCATCCGTGAAGGCGCACTGGCTGTAGAGAGCGATACACTGGAAAAATTGCTTGGCCGTTCAGCTCAACCATTGAGTGAGGGTGTTAAAGCCATTTTGGGCAAGTAAGTTTAAATAGAAGATAATAGAGTGCGAATCATAAAAGGACACACCAACAAATGTTGGATGTGTCCCTTTTGGTGTAACAGCGATCTATAAAACGATATAGCAGTTGAACGTACTCTTTATACTAAACTAGTTTAATTGAGACTTGAATTCGATTTAGATATCGGTAATCTCCATTAACGTTACATCGATCATTGCTCGATATATCGTGCCGGGATGTGATCGGCCAGCCAAATATTTTCGTTTCCATGATAGAAAAGAATTCCGTCCTTGGCCGCTTGAGCGGCATTAATTTTCAATATTACCGGCTCGTCATCACGTCTTCGTCCCACCTGATTGGCGGTATCCATATCTGCAGATAGATGAACATACTGCCTCTGACGAGGCTGCAAACCTTGCTCCATAATGGAAGCAACCGACCGCAGTGGGGTGCCATGATAGAGTATCTCCGGTGGATCGGCAGGTGTTTTGGATATCTTTTGCGGAGTCGAATGACCATATAATGCCCGGATGCGGCCAGAATGAATCTCATGTCTCTTTTTCTCAGAAGCTTGAATCATCTGCTCCAGATCCGCTTCCGTGACGTCCTTCCACTGTGGACTCTCATGTAAAGCCACCAGCAATTGCGGAATCTCCACCCAACCCTCTTCGTCCAGCTCCAGCTCATACTCCCAAGGGGCGTGACGCAAGGCGTAGGAAAGTTCCTTGCTTAATTTCATCAGATCCATTGCGATCATCTCCCAATTAAGTTAACAATTCATTAGACATATACTGTCTGTACCACTACATGAAAGGGTGAACGCTCTGTTTCTTCAGGTTCTCTCCGGTTGTACCGCCGCTAAAATCTCCTGAATGTTACGGGCGAGTCCCTCATCATCTTCCTGATTAAACTGGCGGTGTCCATCGATGCCACGATGAATAATCGTGTTCATCACAGGATGAACTTCCATATCGGAAGCCACCCGGATCAGATCATCGGCAAAATCTACAGCCTGCTGCTCACTATAGTTAAAAGGTTTAATCAGCATACGGATGCTCAGTGCATGAGCCTGTGGCTCCGCCAGCTGATCCCGATGAGTGATGCCATATACCGCGCCAAATCCAAAAGCAGCTATCACCTGACGCTCCAGTTCCGTTGTCTGTTCCAAAGGCGTACCGATCAGTTCACATATTTTGCCCACCATCTGCTCCAACTCTGAAGCCGCCGCAGCCAAAATCACGTCGTTAATATCGTCAGCGTTGATAAAATCAGTCATATTGTAATTCTCCATTTCTGAGCCATATTGGATCCATTCTCTCAGACTCTATGAGAACATTGTATCGGAGATAGGGTGTTCCTTTCAAATTCATCTACGGTTAAACAAACAATGATTCAACTTACTTGTAAATGAGAAGCTCTATTTGTGCGTAGTACAACTTGGTAAATGATCATACGCGTAACTATTAATTCCTGCGTGATTCATCGTTTTGCGGAGCTCCGAAACAAACTCGATAAAGTACACTTCAGGACTGCGACTTCCTGCATAATATTGCAGGTCGTAATCGTAGTTTAACCTCGAATACACATCATGCAGATCGTCAACTAGCACCTTTTTCATATCTTCTCTTGTAATAGCCGGGTCCATATTGCACTCATTGACCAGGGACTGCATTGTCTCCTTGAGCGCCTGCTGATCGTATGACGGGTTAGACAACAGATGCTGCAAATCGTACAAGTCTTTGAACCGAGGCCTCACTATCGTTTGATGCAGCTTCCAAGCGATTTGAATGGAGAGTGGCACGGTGTGAGGAACGACAAAAGCTTCTCCAACCATAGGTTGGTACGATAGAGCGATAGACTTCTCATTCAATTCGAGGTTAAAGGATATATCAAGATGCAGCTCATCCTCATCTTCATACTCATTTTCGCTCCTTGGTTCACTATCAATATAAAAGGCAAGCTCCGTGTTCACCGTTGGAAAATCATCTGCCATCGCGTAGTCTATTCTGCGCCAGAAGGCATTCTCACTAAAGCTTCGAAATACGATACCGTCATTCAGGTCCATCTCCGTCACCCGGATCATCCAGTCTGTAAATATTTCATTGGCTTGGTCCTCAGTCTCAATTCGACCTACATACAAAAAGTCGATGTCGTCTACGTAACGAATATTGGGATTCTCCAAATACTGTCTTGTTAGCAAACTTCCTTTTAATACAAATGGACTATTCACCAGAGAAGCGCGCTTCAATAGAGCTTCTAATACAACAATGAATCTCTCATCCTCATTCAAACTATGTAATTGTACATTTTTTCCAGACACCTGTTCTCCTCCTCTATTCATCTCATCGTACTCAACATTCGGTTAGATCCATCCACGATCCAGTTCTTCCCGACTGTCATAGATGCACAGTTCATATTGCTGTTTTAACAGTTCGATTTTGTTCTGCTGTAAGATATTATGTATCTTCTCTACTCTGCTGTAGAATTTTTCAGAACTATTGTATTCTCTGACCGTAACAAATCTAATTTTCCCATTCGCATTCAGCGAGTTCCGTGAGATATGTCCGCCTGAGTCAGCGCACAACTGCTTCAACCTGACTACATCATCAACATATACTTTACCGTGCCATTCAAAATATGGCTTGGACTGCGCCAGCATCGGCTGATCAAAATACGTCTCTTCCTTTGCCGGAATTTCCACCTTCGTCCGAACAACTGTGAATTCGTTATCCCGAAACTTCGCTACAACCTCTTCAATAACATTCTTCACTTCTTCATAATCCGCGCTATGTACAATGCCTGTAATCATTGGCTGATTGATGTATTCACCTTGGTCCAAGACGATCAATACGGGCTTTACGTTCTCTTCATTACAGATGTTGATAAAGGTTTCCTTCTCATTCTGTTTCAGATCACTCATGGTTACATGATATTCAAATTCCATCTGGCCACTTCCTTACTGATTTTTATCATCTGTCATTAGATAGATCTATCTTCTCATCTTCTGTTAATTATTCAGACACATCGTTTAAATTGAATTGTTATAGATCTTATTTTTTCTACAATTCACGTACAAACGCTCCACTGTTTTTTCTACAAGATACTGATAACTGGGTCACGTGTTAACATGAACTAAACAACCTTATTCACTGAGCATTTCAAAGAATTCTATTATATTGGGCGCGACTTTTTCTGTCACTGGAGAGAACACCTCCGACTCTTCATGAAACCAAATAACTACAACAGGCTCTTTCTTCTCTCTATAATCCAAACAAATAAAATCTCCTGAAAAAAGTGCCGCAATAGGAATTACATTCATCCCCACTAAATCTTCATTATCAGTTAATCTATCACCTATTTGTGTAATAATAACTTCAACATCATACCATCCATTAGTAGGATCAGACTTTGGGGATCATGTAAACCCTTTGTTTTAGCCGATACTCTTAATAGTAGCGGTATCCATTCTAAAAATGACATTTAATTACATTATATCTTCCTATCGGGGCGGATTATTCTACAGTTGTGAGTAATTAAAAAACACAAGAAAACAAAGATAACATTAAACAGGCCAATTACGGTGGTATCTGACCATAATCAACCTGTTTGATGAAACAAAATAGTAATTTTAGGTTATAAAATTAAAGCATTTGATGTGAGTACAAACATATTTAGTAAAATTTCATATAGGGCTGATAAGGGGTAAGTCTGATTGAGCATTGCTCCCCATTCCACTCGGCACTGGCAACCAATCCTCCTAGCCACTTACTTCACATTTTTCTAACATCCATTTCTTTGCTTCATCTGATTTCAACAAAATTGGATTATCCAACGTACCAATATTAATACTTTTAATATGAGCTTCTTCTATACCTTTAATATTTTTCAAAGTCACTCCGCTTAATAAAGTTTCTTCAAATGTCGCTACACTTATATCTATATTTTCAAGTATTGCCCAACTAAAATCCGTTAAGTAAAATGATACATTAATCAAATTACAATCTACTAAATATGCATTTCTAAATATTGCTTCCCAACAATCACCTTTACTAAATCTACTTTTTTTAATGACACAGTTAGAAAAATCTGTATATCTGAGATCTGATTTATAAAAATCACATTTATCTAAATATGCATTTTTAAATGTTGACGAGGCTAATAATGATGTGTGAAAATCAATATTTTCCAGTTTTAGATCATCAAAAGTACACTCTATTAAATATGCTTGTTCAAGCAATATATCGGATAAATCAAAACTTCTTAAGTCCACTTCATCTAGCTTTAACATTTCGCCTTCTTTACCAATTGTCTCAACCCACTTTTTATGCAATTCAAACTTCCTATTAAAATTTCCTTCCATTTTCCCACCCCTTAAGGATACCATATTATTTTATCTGTTACTCCTTCTTCATCAATTGCTTTCTTGAGTTGTTCAACATGCTTAGGCTCCATTTTTCTCGTGTCAATAATTACGTTGTTCCCATTATCAAATTCTTTTTGTAGCTTTTTCATACCTTGTTTGATAGTAAAGGCACCCTTTTTGGGATTTGTTATAGGAACTCCATTGTCACCACTTGGGTACGATTCAAAGCTTTTCACGTCCCACTTTAAACCTGAAGAAGTATCAATAAACTCTGCTCCATTTTCTGCTTGAGGATCACGTATTAGCTTTCCTAATTGACCTCTTTCTTCTACTGCTAATCCAACTTCCCTTTCCCTTATATTTTTAGGTTCTATTTTCCCATTACTTGCTGGATCTCGAGCTAAGTCATCCAATTCCTTCTGAGTTCTACCGCCCGTATAATTTCCATCCTTATCATAAAGATTAGGTTTGTTACCTTTACCCGTCCCCTCAGTGCCTTCCAGTTTATCCTTCGGTTTATTTGTATTCTCCTCTGGTTTCTCCGGTTCGGATGATTTAGGTGGTTTCGTATCGGCTTGCGGTTTACCTTCGTCCTTTTTCTTCGTTGGCGGCTTCCAGGTATTGACTTCATTCGGTGTTTCTTTTTTTTCTGGATTCGTCTTTGGTGTCGTGCTTGGTTTCGACGTTGTCGTTGAATTTCCTTCATTCTTTTTCGAAGAAGGTGAACTACCCGAACTTGTTTTCGACTTCGGCGGGTTCTCTACAGGCTTAGAGGTTGATCCTCCCCCACTGTTTGCTGTCTTTCCATTCCCCGAAGCCGTCTCACCTGTTTTGTTCGTCTTATTATTGCTCCAATGACTTCCTCCACCCGACACGATTCGCATCTTCTGACTTTCTTCCCAATACTTTTTCACAAAGCTCTTCACTTTGGGCACTATGGGCGAAGACGGGCTCGTGCTCACTTTGGGCGGCGTTATTCCACTTGCCTGCGGGATAGACCGGACCGGGCCTACAAGACCACCTGCCGAACCTCTCTTGTTCTTAAAATTAACTTGATTATCCTGACCTTGTAGCGTCGCATAATATTGATCGTATTCACCCCATAGTTCAGCAAAGGCTTGTTCGCTCATGGGAGCCTTGAGCCTCCAGGACAGATACTGCATTTCATCTAGGCTTAGCCCTTGAGCCTTCCAATAGTCATAACTTCCCAGTTCCTCTACCGTGATATGAGGCCTGCCAATATCGAAGGTGATATTCGCAAAATGGGGACCTACAAAAAGAATATTGTATTCCTCCGGGTTTTTCATCACTTTGTTGAAATAATCCAGCGAACTTTTCAGGTCCTGATCCGCCTGTTGTTTCGTCCACTTCTCCCGAATATAACCTGGAATTTCATAATATGTGGCACTAATTTCCTGATGCTGCTGATGCAACTTCTTGATCAGATCGAGAGGCGAAGTCGCTGTAGTTAACACTTTAGCGGCCGTCAGCATTTTACCAAGCATCGCCCATTTCGCTTCGTTCTCCTGCTGTTGCATTTCAGCAAAACCATTCATGAGTCGTTCCAGCAAATTCAGCCCTGAAGGCTTGAAGGAGCCTATCTTCGGCACGCTCGCGATGAGACCCGTGGCAACGGCAGCAATGCCTACGCCGATGGCTGTCTGGGCAGCAATACCTCCTAGCGCCCCCATGATCGGAATCATAGCAGTGATGGCCAGCGCTGCTCCTGCCAAGGATCCATCCTTCGGGTTCGTCGTTGATGCCTGCGTCACTCCAGCAGCTTCTGCGGCTGCTGCGGCCTGAGCCGCTTCGTACTCCTCAATCGGCATCAGCGGTGGCTCCGGCTCCGGTGGCAGATCCGCCACATGAACAGGCGCTTTGTTGCTGCCTTCCTGTTGCAGCAGGCCAGCTCGCACGTTGGCCTCCCCGTCCAGAATGAAGCTGCCACCTCCACCAAGCAGCCATATCGCTTCCGGTGCAGTGGCCTCGATCTTTCCGGCTGCAAGCAGGATGTTGCTACCCTGAATCGACAGATGTCCCGGACTATCCAATAGTACACCCTGCTCATTCAAGGTAATCGTTACCCCGGATCCGGCTTGCAGCGTAACCTCCTCAGGCGACATGCCGATAGAGCTTCCGGCAGGATGGCCCCAGACTTTATGATCCGTCCCCTCGTTAGCAGAACGTTTGCCCTCCGAGATGGAATGACGAATGTATGCGCCGGACTCCAGGCTACTTGGAAAATATAATTCCACATGATCCCCGATCTCCGGCATCATGTATAATCCGCTATGTCCTTCCGCAGCATATGCTGGTGTGACCGGATAGGGAGATGCAGCCCCTTGCGCCATCGGGCCCTCGTCCATGGGTAGTTTGATTTGAACATGGTCATGAATCACGCGGACCACCTCACCATATAACGACAAGCCAATCAGGTCCGATAGGTCGCATCTAGGTACGCAAATGTGATCCTCGGGTACCATACGATAGATCGTCATGAGCAGCCCGGATTCTAGGCGTGAATTGGCATACACCACGGTTAGCTCCGTGCCATCCGGCAGTTCAACTTTGTCTCCAAGTGCATAGGTGTGTGCACTTTCCATCGTATACTGCAATACGCCTTGCGTGACCTTGGGACCCTGAATGATATATCGATCTTCCGTTCCGGAGCCACGCCAGTCAATTCCACCCAATTCTTTACGAACCTGATAAGGCTGGTTTTCCGGCCACTTCCACATCTTCCCTGCGGGCAAACCGATAAACAGCTTGGGTGATGCCGCCGTGATTTCGGGGACCAACACCGTACCGAATCGCGAGGCAAGCCGGCGCAGGAACATCCAATCAGTCTCTTTATATTGTAAAACAAGTCCACTCAATAGGGTATTTCCTGTAACCTGATCCATGACATCCGAATAGCGGTATGAATTCATAATGAATTGAATTAGTTCCTTGAACGACCACCCTCTGTTTTGAAAGGCTCGTTCCTGAATCCGGATATCCATTTGATACGAGTTGGACAAGGCTTCAAGCTCGAATCGATAGATCCCTCCCGACAATTGAACCTTGAGCGAGGTCATGACGCCATGGAACAGTCTTCTCACCGATCTGCCAGTTTCATCGACTTGCCTGAGCACGATTGATTCACCATCAGCCTGAACCTGAAGAATTCCAGGTCCATCCTCTTCTGGAAGAATGCCGCTGACATAGAGTTTCGCATGCTCGTTCACCTGGCGGGTAATTTGTACGCCCTCCAGCCACTGTGCACGATAAGGCCAATATAAGCGAAGTTGTTCATATCCGATATGGTCCGGTTTCTTCTGCGTGATTTCACTCATCGTCAAAAGTCCAACTGCTGACCGTCATCCTCGATGACGATATCTCCACCATACATACACTTGTGCGTACAGTGACTAAGCAGCGCAGCCTTCCCTTCCACTTTGGTATCTCCCTTCCCGTGAAGCCAGGGCATGGTCAGCACGGGAACGCAAGGCGCTTTCTTAACCCCATAGATATCAACCATCGTACTTGCCGCTACTGCTGGATTTAGTGGATTGGAACAGTTACCGAACGACCCAATATGGATGCCCGGAACATAATCCTCAACGGTCATCTTCGCTTTCCCCTTGATATATACGCCATGACTGAAAGGGATTTTCAATCGTGTACGCTGTGTCCCGCAATTACATTTCAGGATTGCTCCTGCAACGACATAGCCTTTGGAGGCTTCTCCAGCTGTATGAATCTGGGCAGCTTGTTCTTGACTTTGTGCCATCGTAACCTCTCCTTTCTAATTGGTTTGCTCCAACTCCAACGGAATGAATTGCACTCCCGTGACATCTCGCCGCAGCATGCTCTCAGCCAATGCTAGATTGACAATGATTACGGTTTCGCGCATCTCCATCAATTGGAACAGAGGTACCTCAGGGAATTCTTGCTTTAGCACAATCCGCTCCAGACTTCCATCCATTCGCCTACAAGTATGGGGAGATAATACGTTTGCCAGCGCAGGGGGGTGAATGGCCCAATATGTCTCCTGGGTCATTCGCTCCTTGTCCGTTAATACGGTGGCCCTTCGCTTGAGATGGGGACAATACAATATAAGTGTTTCAAGCAATTGATCTGAAACCAATGGGACAGGCTGTTCCAAATAATCCGTATAATCCACATGGAATCCACTTCGCACATAAAGGTTAATCGCGGTATGCTCACTGCCCGAATCATGAAAAGCCTGATTCCAGACCCTGCGTTGCAGTTCTCCGACAGGCTCTGTCTCTACGCGGTGTATCCATCTGGGGTCAGCCATTAGACGAAAGTATCGGATAACCCTCGCCTCCTCTCGGCATCGTCAAAAATTGCCCCCTCCACATCAGCACCCTCCCATAACGTATCAGTCAGATTGGCTCCACGGAATATGGCTCCACGGAGGTGTGCCCCTCGGAAGTCAGCACCTGAAAGGTTTGCATTTTCGAAGTTAAGCGCATCGTACTCTGGCCCCTGAGGGAGTCCTTCCGGATGTCCCGTCTCCCCGATTACCTCCTTGAAAACAGCTCTTTCCAGAGAACAACCGCTGAAATCTGCCCCATATAGAATGCTTCCGGTGAAATCGGTGTTCTCCAGACTACAATTGCGCAAACGTGTCCCTATCAAGACACAGCGTTGAAAATCGGTAGAATGCATATCGATACGATCAAAACGGCTGTAACGAAAATCCAGATCGCTGCATTCCATTTTGCTCATATCCAGTCCCTGAAAGTGCGCATACATTACCTCCAGACCATCACTTTCTTCCAATGCTTCACCAATCTCCTCAATGCTCCTATTCCTTCGATCAAGACGAAACACGCACTCGCTGGCATCCAAGTATTCTCCCGCACGTACTTCGAATATCTGTTCCAGTTCCATAAGAGAGTTCCACTCAAAGTCCTCCAGCGCGCGACAGCTACGGCGTATGAAATGCACAATATAACGATTCACCAATGCCGCTTCCTGTAGCATGATTCGGTCCAGTTCTACCGCTGTAACGGTTCCTTGATAGCGAGGAAGTTCTTCTCTTAGTCTATTGAGCATCCGTTCAAGACACTCATAGGCCCAATGGAACGAATAGAACGAACGGATGGGTGCACGATCCAGCAACCATGAAGCATCGCATGCTTCGACCAGAACATTCATAGCTCCTCCAAGAAGTTCAGTTCGCAGCATAGAATATTGAATATAAGCGATCCGTCCTTTCGCTCCACGCTTTTGCACATCGCTGACTTCCTGAATCATAAACCTGAAATGACTCAAGAACTCGGCTGTCAATTCCGCATGCCTTGTATGCAGCGTATGCTGCAAATCATCCATAAGCTTGTCCCGCGCAGGTTTCACCTGATGGGTATAAAAATGTATTACAGATTCCTTGCGAACCATCGGAACTTCCCCCTCCTGCCCTTTCTGTCATACCATGCTAGTTGGCTTTCACTTCCGATCCACTCATTTTTGCCTGTCCATCCAATTTGAACGTTCCTCCTCCACCTTCGAGCAACAATTGCGAATCAGCAGATAATGTTATTTTCTTCCCGGCTTTGAGCGAGATATTACCCCCAGCAGACATCCGAACCTGCTGGCTTCCGATGATCTGGATGCCCTCGTCCCCGCTGAGCCGAATGAACACCTCGCCCTCTTTACTGCTAATGGAAATGGAATCTGGTGTCAGTCTGATTTCCTTTCCATAGGGCGTTCGGAAAATTTTATGGTCCGGTTTGTTCAATTGATTCGTTCCGGTTATCTGGTTATCCAGACGAGGTGCTCCTGTCGCGTAGGCCTCTTCTTCATTTTGCGTTGGAAAATAGACAGCGACTGGATCCCCCACTTCAGGCATGACATACCAACCTGTCTGCCCCTCTGCAATGTAAGGCGACTGATACAGCAGCCACAACGCTTCCTCTTCCTCCTGTTGTTCATCACAGTCCAGTTGCACTCTGACATGACCGCCATGTACTGAAAGGATACGACCAAGCAATGAGCTTCCAGCAATTAATGGATTGTAATATGTCTTTTGTCGCAGTCCTCTATGAAGGCTAAGTACATATTGGTGTTTCACGATCCCTCCCACAAGCTCGGTATATGCCTCAGTCACATATAGGCTCCTGCCCCGGAAGGTAATATGGTGTCCAAGCTCCATGACCTGGTCTGTCTCGATTTCGTATATAATGAAGTCCGATTCATTGACCTTTAACGTATCGTTTTCTGTAAAGTACATGAATGGCGTCATATTTTTGCGGATTGTATAGCGTGTATTGTCTAGGTCAATTGAATTTCCGTGCTCAAAGACGCCAAAATAAAATTTTGGGCTATCAAACTGGGCAGCAGGCATCAAGCTAGTGTGAAAGCGAGAAGCAAGTCTCCTGAGAAATGCCCAATCCGTTTCTTGATATTGCACAGCAACCTTAGCGATCTTGGCCCCGCCTGTTCCCTCATCAATTACATCAAGTCCCGGATAATGCTGATCCAGTTCCTTTAGCAAATCGGGCAACGTCATTTTGACATTTTGAAACGTTCGCGTTCGTTTTGTAATATCCATCCGGTATGTATGCGAGATAGCCTCCACTTGGAGCGTATATACACCTCTCACAACCTGCACTTCAACAGATAACGGAATGCCTTTGAACAACGGGCTTTTGTTTCCATCCTCATCTTTTTGCCATACTTCAATGGAAGTATCACGGTCCGTTACATCGACATAGCGATCTTTCCATTCTTCGGACACCATACCCTTAAACACGAGCCGAGTGTGCTCATTCATCTTTTTGCGGATCGTAAGTTCTTGCAAATGCAGCAGTTCATATGGTTCAATAAGCAGATTCTCATAAGTCAGACTCATGTTCCCCATCTCCTATCAGTCTCAAAGGATCGCAAGTGAGTTCAGAATCATCTCGCTAGGCTCCTGCCAATCCCTTTTTTCTTCATCTGTGCAATTAAATCCGTATACAAGAACGGACTGGTCCAAAATCGTAAAACCGATATGGTTGTAAATCTGATTATTCAACCCCTGTACGGAAAACTGGCAATAGCCCATGACATGTCCCATTTCTGTAGTACGAACGCCGTGTTTGTCCCATTGTCTGACAGGCTGCGTTCCGCGAACGACATTCGCCATCGTTTCGGTAAAGGAAGTCAGTTCCGCTTCCGAAATTCGATGCTCCAACCTGTTGAACGTAAAATTGACCGTGCCCGAGTCGTTCGTGTAGATCCATTCCGGCCGATGAGACGAAGGATACTTTATGCTCGCTTCCTTCTCTGAAATTAAACGCAACGAACGGGGAAGGGATATGCTTACTCTACTGTCGTACAACTCAGTGCGTTTTAGAAACACATTCTCCTTTCCAATACGGAGCCTCGCTGGTAGCTCTGCTGAATCAACAGCCTGGGATTTATATGCCAATCTAACCGCCTCTTCTACTTCACCATTCTGATCATCCACTTCATTTCCACGTTGGCTATATAATATTGGAATCACTTTGCGATCAAGATATTCCATATGAAGAACACACTTCCTTTCCTTTTGATGAATCAATCTACAATCATTCGATGCGGTCCGCCCACCGGCATACCCGAACGTCCCGCTCCCCGAGCTGCATTCGCCAATATACGATCCAGATATCGATGAATCTGCGCATTATCGTATTCTCTGTACTCCAGCCCCAATCGACTGGCAATGTGATGCAAAATGACGCTGCGCGCAACCGTTCCTTCATTAAGACACATCATGGCGAAGACCAGATCCTGGGGATCAGAGGCACCCGTTCGAAGCAATCTCTCGGCATAATCCTTCATGACAACAGGGGATAAGGTGCTTGCACCCTCGGCTGCATAAGGGACATGAATGACATGCAGCGTGTTGAACTCCGTTGCCAAATCGGCAAAGGTCTGGTAGTCCCGCCGCAGCCGGGCCCCTTCCTTCAGCTTGAATCGAGCCAGCTCCAAGTCACTCGATGTGCACGTTGTCTCTTCATCCAGAAGCAGTTCCGAATGGCTTATCGTCATGTCACTCACGGTCTCCTCCGCAGTAAACCGAAGCTTCAGCACATTGACCCGGCCCGTAGCTTGGTATCCCAGTTCCATAGGCTCTGTCAGCATGTAAAGCCTTCCTTTATGCAGCACCATCCCAGGAGCAACAACCAGTTTGTCCGGGAACACTTCTACCTCTGCACCTGCAAGAATGCCATCTGCATAACCGCGATAGTACAGTTCGATGTAGTCTCTGGGGAAATCGCGTAGTCCCTCCAACATGGATGTTTTCAGGATTCTTCCCTTGTTAAAATGCGGATACGAATATGTGAACATGAGCGGTGTCCCTCCTTTCTGCTCTTGGTCCTCACTTCATTCCGTCAAAGAAGTCGAGTTCAGACAAGTCTGTTTCAAATGGAAGCAGCTTCTGCGGCCCCAGATACAATCGTTCATTCCTGCGAGCAACCGGCAATACATGAAACCCCCAATGACGGTCATCCGGAAAAACAAAAAACTTCGTCTCTCCATTCACAATAGAGTCCGTATCATCCTGCGGGATTTTATCTCCGTACTGATCCCTGATGTCTTCGTAGAGCACCTCTTTATAGGCATCCGGACGGTTGGCATAGACGAATTTCTGTCTCAGTTGACCATCACTTCCGCTAAGGTACAACTCCACTTCTGCCGTCTCGAATGGACGGGAAATGCTGCCCGGAATGCCGTCACTCCGATCCAGACTGCTGATCAGCATTTTTTCACGTCCATTATGCGTGTAGGCACTTACGGTATAAGGAATTACTGCGGCATCATGCGTGATGTCGGCTTGAACGCTTCCTGTTTTGCGGGCACTCAGATAACGAATCGCCCCTCGAAGGCAGGCAAGTTTAAGATCAGGTACACGTCCTTCCGCAGGTTTTTGCCGAAACTCAATGCTTCTGCCTGGAACGAACTCTTTCAGTGCTTCCCGAAATACATCAATGCGACAGGACTGACCTGTCAACTTGATAATCGAATATTGGCTCATCCGCCCTTGCCGATAGAAATCATCCAAAAACTTGCGAACCACCTCATAGATATCAGCCTTAATCAGCTGGGTAATCTCCTTGATATTAAAAACCACATCAGGGAACTCATATTCATCTTTCAGTTCACCACTACGTTCCACGGACAGAAACCAACGTTCCATGGTCGTGATCTGCAGGTCACTATCCCCATCGTCCTCCATCTCCGAGTGGAATCGGTTACGCAAGATGCCGGTTTTGCGGAAAAATTGCTGCTTCATCTCTTCTGCGATTTCCCACAGAAAGTAGAAGTTGCCTCTCACCCGAAGATACTCATCTCGTGAACGATTCTCTCGACGCGCAAACGCAGTCGGGATGATATGTTCTGCCTCTTCATAGCGTTGTTCCAGCTTCTGATAGACGGATTTCACACCTTCTTCGTCCACCTGGCGGAACACGTCCGCACCGGGTGCCTCGATCAGGCTATCGATATCCGTCACCTGACGGCGTCCGCTATAGTAGTCGGCGAATATGATCTTCATGAACTGCATAATACGATAGGTAATGTTGTGACCTCCGAAGTTCGTGTCCCCATTTTCGTATGTAGTATGGATATCCAGCTTGTAAGCCATATGTCCGTCCTCGATCGTAAATGCACAAGATGACAAGTCAGTTGTTCCACCTCCACAATCAATCACGAGCGCATGATACGTCTGCCCTTCCATGAAAGCACCGCGTTCCATCCCGTCGGCAAGGGTGTTATAGAGCACAGCCATTCCCTCATCCAGCGCATATGTCTGCTCAATCCGATAATCCGGAAGCACCTCTCCGAACATCTGCAAAAATTGTGCTTTCATCTTCACGGGACTGGTAAAATGCACATGGCGAAACTTACACTTGAACTGATGCTCTGCCGTTCGGATGATGTAATTCATGTACGCACGCAGCAGATCCATACGAGAAACCATGGCTGCATTCCCATGAACATCGACGATTTCTTCCATTTTGTTGTAATTGTTCACCCAGCGCTTCATGCTGCGGAAGACACTCGCCCGGCTGCTGTACCCTCCCCGACGCATGCTTCGCAGCGCTTCGTAGCCGAACTCGTAACGAATGTTCGCTGGATCCGAGCACTCCGCCACACCGATGGCCGTAGGAAGGACCTCAATCCAGTCCGTGTCTTTGTATGTAGGATCGGGAAAAGCCACATAGTTAATGGCATCCATACGAACCCGCCCATTCAGTAAATCCTGGCTGCTTGGTGCCTGAATATAACCATTATGCAAATAGGCGCCTGCCGTCGTGTTGGAGGTGCCAAAGTCAATTGCAAGTACAGCGTCTGTCGGTTCTAGTTCCCGGATGTCCAGATCGGCCAGTGGAATTTGAGTATATTGAATATGAACCGGAGGAAGAGGCCTGCTAGAGTAATAGGTCTGATATAGATATTCCGAATCGCGTTTACGGAAAAAGAGAAGACTGTACTGTCTGTTTCCCGATCGTTTCCAGGTCGATCCACTTCCTGCCGTCAAATAAAAGGTTCCGGATATGGACTCGTCCTTAACCAGATTAAAGATGCCACACAGCTCCATACTCTCATTGACCAAAAGTACGTTGGATTCGGTTAATCCACCCGGTGCCGTGACAACGTACTGATCCAGCTTGTCCACTTTCAATCCTTCGTACAGAATCAGCCGCGCGGGCACACTAATACCTCCATCACTGCTCATAGGAGCCGTCATATGACGAGAAATGGCCTTTTGTATGCGCTCGAATCCGCCTTCCACAGACTGATCGATCCACAATACATCGTCCGCTCCCAAAAATTTCAGAATAATCCGAATCAGTTCTTCACGCTCCGTGCGGGGCCCCAATCCCTCAACCAGTCGCTCCTTGTAACAAATATTCCGTAATTGAAATGTGGTCATGTCCATCAACTCTTCGCGCGTATAACGCATGGTTCCTCTGGCCCGTTCCCTGCCCGTGGCATCGGGATACAATCGGTATGAATAGCCGTTCATCTATACTTCCTCCTTACAACTGCTGATGCTGCTTAATATAGGGCAATACCGTCCTGTATCATCGTATAGTCCACATCCAGAATGCCAAAATGATGCCCCCAGTATATTTCCGTGTCAAAACGAACCGGCAGGAAGAGTTCAAGAATCAATTCCAGCTTCTCCTTGGCTTCCGTCCGTTCTGCCTGACCAATATATAAGAGCAATTCATCCTTCTCCTCACAATTGGCATAAAGGGTTGAACGCGGGAACATCCGTACAAGGGTATCCCTCAGCAGATGAACGGCCTCTCCCGTATCGTACAGACGGAGCATATTGCAGGCGATCACTTCCTGTTCCTCTCGTCCGAACAACTCCAGTCGCCGCCGTATCCGTTTCCCGTATACACCCGAATGCATATCATTCAAAATGAAGCGAATGTAATACTCCCTTTTATTCATCCCCTGCATCAAATCCATATCCGCCAGAAAATGAATGACCAAATCAAAGAGCGTCTCCCGCAATTCCACCTGCTCTTCGTTATTGATATCGAACAAATCCCTGAAAATATCAAAAAAACGATAATACGGATTGACTTCAATCGTACGTTCCACGTCTGAAGCATTCAGGTTCGTATGACTTAATTCCATATATGGCGAATATACACGTGCAGGAACAAAAGTTACGTCTCTCAGATCAGTTCCATTACGCTTGGCGCGAATAATCAGATCCCATATATAATTCATGTTGAGCTCACATCCATTCCCCTTCGCAGCGATATTCAGGGAAAGCCAACTGGATCTCGGATACCAGAAAGCTCAGCAAATCATCCAGAAAAATAGCCTGCCCTGGCTGAATTCCGTGTTTGCTGAACCTTAAAATCATTCGATGTTTATCTGCCTCAACACGGACATGATCGCTAACAAATCCATTAAGCGGGTACGTGATGCCCAAGGTAGGCCCAGGTGCCACCACTTTCACATCTTCCAGTTCCAATCCCTCCGCTGCTTGGAAAGCATGAACCATGCGGGCAATCTCCCCTTTGGATCGCACAGAGCGTCCTTCCTGACGCGCATATTTACCGGCAAACCCTTCCCGTTTGTTGTTGGAAAACAGCGGAAAGTCCATCCTCCCAATGCGGGTTGCGACGGGACCGGCTATTTTGAGTACCGTCCATGAATCGGATTTCTCCAGTGGAGATACGATGGTGATATCTTCTTCCGATCTTTTGATATATCGAATATGCGATTCGTCTCCATCCACCAGATACCCGTGCTCAGTCCCTGTTTTGCGGAGCGGTAACACATGTTCATAATTGATGCGGTCCGAAGCCGGGACAGGGAATCCACCTGTTTTCATATCAAGCTGCTGAATATTCCAAAGGGGAATCATGTTCGTTCTTTTATATGACTCAAACTCCTCCAAATGGATTGAAAGTTCTTTGACCACATGCTGTTTGTCCCATGCATCTCCATCGTCCGAACCCACTAGAACACAATCAACGAATTTGAACACATAGGGTGCATTAATCGATTTCCATGGTAGGCTGTTTTTACGAAAGACCCGGTACAGTTCTTCAATTTTGGAGATATACGCTGTACTTGATTTCAACCGAACCGTTATGGCATGTCTGCCTTCACTCGTTACAATCTCCCCGCGGAATGTCCGATTACTTTTCAGCAGGGATTGGAGCTCCTGTTGCCCACATTCCATGTAGAACGTGAATAAATTCATCTCTTCCTTACGTGCCAGCGCATCTGAAGCCTCGCTCAAATAAACAGTCTGCGGTGCAACATCCTCCGGAAGAATCGGATACAGAAATTCATGAATGGGGTCCAAATCTTCCCGCGGACATAATGTGACATATACATCGTGGCGTTCCTCCAGCGGTACCACCTCGTCAAACACACGTTGCTCGATCTGTTTGTTTAGCGTCTCCTGATACTCCACCAGATTAAGAAAAACGCCTGTCATGAGGTCTTTGAGCATGCGACGTTGTTCCAGATCCTCCATCTTGTTTAGACGGTCACGAATAATATCTTTCATCACGAATCTCCTCCTTCCGTTGCTTCCTGTTCATTCGCTTCTGCCTCGGTGGTGTCGGTGCTTCCTTTAGCCTTTGAAGCGGAATTAATGCTAGCATTGCTTGTCGTTTTCCCTGAAGAAGACCCGGAGCCGGAAGCATCCGCAGTCCCACTTCCGGCCGAAGAGGCATTACCCGCAGAAGAAGTACTTCCCACTGAATTGCCTGCGCTCATTCCTCCCGCATTCCCGGTCCAATCCGAGTTCAAACCAGACGTATCTGTTGTTCCTAACCCTGCCGCATCCTGAGTAAGATCAACCGCCGGTACAGGTGGATTCAGTTTCTCATCCAGCTTATTTATTTTCCGCTCCATAGCCAGCACCCGTTCCAACATATCGATCTCCTGATAAATTTCCTGTGCCGAAGCATAGGCATCCATGGCGCCACTATAATCTCCGGCTTCATTGAAGCGGTCACCCTTCTGTTCCAGCGTATCAGCTTGAAGCTGTCTGGATTGGCGCTTGATATCCGCTCGTTTGGTTTCGGCCGTCTCCAGTTTGGTGGCAACTTCCTTCAACGCTTCCTTATATACTGTTTCCGTAGCCGCTGTTCTGGCCCTTTTATACAAAATGATCGCTCCACTGTAGTCTCCGTTCTGGAGTTTCAGATCTCCCTCCGTGATCCAGTCTTGTACTTGCTGAAAGGTGGTCATCTGTTCCAAACGTTCCTGAATGACTTCACGGTTGAACATATTGTAGGACTCAGACAATTCCAGTGCTTTGGTGTAACTGGCGGTTGCTTTGGGAATATCCCCTTCTTTCAGATGAGCCTCGCCGTCAACCAATGTCTGAGCAGCAGCCATCTTCGAAGTCAGCAACTTTTTGTGCACAGGGTCCTTTACTTTGATCGAATTGTTGCGAGCAAGACTGTAATCTGAGACGGCCTTGGCGTACTCCTGTTCCTTCACGTACTGGTCAGCGTTCTGTTCGTATTGCAGCATATCTACGACCAGCTCGGCTTTTTTGGCTGCGCTTTTCACCGCGTAGAATATGCCGGCTCCGCCAAAAATCAGGAGCATAATCAACATGATGGCAATCCGTTTAATCCACTTCTTACGGTTCTTGGGTTCTTCATGAAAAATCTTGTTCACATAGATGGCTGCCGCACTATAATTCTCGATTCGTGAACGTTGCTTGCTGAGCATCACTTCTTCCAACGTGTCGGCCAGCGCCTGCGGGTCATTGGCACCTTCCACCGCATCAATCATCTCGGCATCCTGCACGCCTTCCCATAATCCAGGGGTGCATAGAACAAGCACATCACCATCGGCAAGCTTGACCTTATCGGATACATACGGTTTGATCATGCCAGGTTTGCCCGCGTATTCATTCAGATTGCCGCGTTCATCATGCTGATCCACACGATCCTCTGCAATCTGGCCTTCCGCTGCCAGTTGGGCAGCTACACTATGATCCTTGCTTTTTAGTGCAAGCCTATTTCCCCGGAAATGATACAAGCGGCTATGTCCGGCCGATGCCCACACCATGCGTGTATAATCCGTTACAACAATAACGAATCCCGCTTTGAGTCTGACCCGGCGGCTTTCATACTGCAACCATTCATGTGCGATCTTGATATATTCCGTCAGTCTGCGTTTGGACATGGTTGGCTTTTCCAAAAAGGATTCCAGAATGGTCTGTACTGTGATCTGTGCACTATTCACTTCCGTATCGGTATCCAGACCATCTGCAATGACATAACAAGCCCAGTCTTCCAGTTCAACGCAGCCGTAGAAATCCCGATTTTTCAGGAAAGACCCCGCCTCTGAGACAAAAGCCGTCTTGAATTCACTGTTCTCCTTCCTCATCCGTCTCCCCATTTCCCGTCCCTGTGCGTTGCCCGATCCGTTACCATCCTTGCTCCAAAATGATAATCGTGGCGTTATCCTGATGCACGAGCTGTTTTTCTTCAATTAAATCAATGATGGCCTGGGCTGCATCAAATGGCGGAATATCTTGCGCCAGAATGGTCTCCAGTTCCATCTCCGTGAGGGAGTTGTATACCCCGTCACTGCATAACACAATCTTGTCCGCCGGCTGCAGTGCAAACGGCTCGTCCGCGATTTCCATTTGTTTAAAATGGTCGTACCCCAAATAGTTGACCAGCCTTTTGCGCTGCGGATTGTCAAGTGCCTCCTGCTCCGAGATCTCTCCAGACATATACTGTTCTTCAAGTTGACTTTCCAGTGTATGCTTATGATTGATGGCAAGCAGCTCTCCTTTGCGAAACACGGCCAAGATGCTGTCTCCTACCGCACCCCAATACAAATCCCTGCCCTTGATCATGGCAGACACCAATGTTGTCCCTCCGGGAACGCCCAGCAAATTCCGAAGGATGGCCTGATTTGCCGCATGGGAAGAAGTATCCCAGAACTCTTCCGGATCAGGAAACCGCTCCAACTCTTCAAACTCCCGGATAAATGTTTCCACGGCAGTCGTACTCGCCACTTTTCCACCGGACAATCCACTGATTCCATCTGCGAGTACAGCAAGTACACCATGCGGCTGCACGGCACAGGCAAAATAATCGTCCTGTTCATTGCGAGCACCAATGGTCTGTCCATTGCCAATTTGAACTCCAACCGGTCTATCGTCACGCTGCCTTACCGGAATCCGGCTTCGTGCGAATAACAGCAACCAAATCAACAAACAGCCACCCGCAAGTACCCAGTAGGGCGTTAGCTCCTTGTCGTTCCACAAAATCATGAAGGTGTTCACTGTTGCTCCCATTCAAAGTGCACACCGCACAATGGAATGAAAATGAATTTGCTGCGTCCCAATTGAATAACATCGTAGGCAGCCAGTTCCACCGGAGAATAGACTGCTTCATTATTGTGATATGCGAGGCCAGAAGCATCGCCGGGCAGCAAATAGAAATTCCGCTTTTTGGGATCGTACACAATCACCGCGTGATTACGCCGAGAAATCGTGTTATCCCCGAGGATGCGAACATGCATCTCTTCCGAACGTCCAATAAAGTTCTTTTCAGCCATTATTCGATAATCCTGGCCCATCTGCGGACCCTCGATGCACACCATCCATCCCGTTACCGGTTCAATTCCTGTCGTTTCGCCCAGGTATGGCATCGTTCTGTCATCCTCTGCCGTACGAGGTGCGCGTGGGACTGCACCCGCTGCCTCACCATTACTGGTAGCTGGCGATTCAACGGCCAGATTGCAATATGGACAAGTATTGCCGTGCCGTCTCGTGCTGAACATATGTCCGTTTCCACATCTAGTCAGACTCATTTCGTTTCATTCCCCCGTAAGCTTGTATGATGTACGCCAACGTTATTTCACCAAAATGCGGGTATTGGCAATATAAATTAAGTCTCCTGCCTCAATCAGGCTGGGTTCTTCGATTTCCAATTTGGATGCTCTGCTTTGATTTCCTTTACGTACACCTACCCCACTGGCCGAGTCGATATCCTCGATAAACCATTGACCCGAGGCTTTGTTTAATACGGCATGCTGCGAGCTAATGAGAGACGCATAGGGTGTATCGGACAGATCAATGTCAGCCTCGCTGTTCTTCGAACTTTTCCCGATCAAAACACTCGTTTCGCCCTGAATATACCATTCCTTCACACTTGTACCGTCGTCGTCCAGAAGGACGAGCTTCACGACACGCGAAGACAATTTCTTCTTTTCCGCCTTGGTGGCTGGCATGTATTTAAAATACAGGTATGCTCCTCCAGAGAGGACCACGATAATTCCAGTTACCCATTGGGCACTCATATCCCGGTTGATGATAAATATGTAATACAGCACGGCTAACGAAATCATGGCGACGCAAGCGTCAAGCCCCATCGTCAATACCGACCTTCCTCGTTTCACTTCCATAACCTCCGCCTGAACCGGCATGATCCATAACGAGCTACCGGTCTACTTTTTTCGAACTCCGAAATATCGGTCAAACATGGCGGACATATCCATTCCTTTATTGGGACCGGCTTTGCCACCGTTTGGACTTTCCTTGCCTTTGGGGTGATAGCCAAAAAATTGTTCGAACTGTTCCTGCATCCGCGATGGATCCGACCACACCTTCTCGGCATTTGCACTCCCGGACTTCGTATTGCCTTTACTAGATCTGGCTGTATCGGATGCTGAACCCTTTGCTTGACATGTATTACGTCCAGTGCGAAGCTGCTGATCATATGCTGCTCTAAGCTCGGAATTTCCGAGTGTACTGTATGCCTCATGTACTTGCTTGAAACGCGCTTCTGCCTGTGCATCTCCCCCATTGACATCCGGGTGAAATTTTTTCGCCAATTGACGATAAGCCTTCTTGATCTGCTCCGGAGAAGCTTCACGTTCTACACCAAGCACGGCATAATAATCTTTCATGGTATTCTTTCCTGCCTCCCTGCCGTATTCGGGCGTAAATAAAGATTAAGGGGCACCAGGGCCCCTTAACATGACAGCGTTGTTCCGGACCAGAACGAACTGGCCCAAGACAACAGTTGTTCCCTTTATACAGGGAAGCCGCCCTCAATTTTAGTGAATTCAGTTTTGTCTTTTTTCTGTTTGATGAACAGGCTGAATTCACCTACGCCTTCGGTATCACCGAAGCGCTCTGTGTAATCCACAACAAATGCGTTAGGCAAGTAAATTTTGCGTACCACTTGATCTGCTGCAACCACTTCCAGGGTTACTTTGCGGTAGCAATCCGCTTTTTCAGCAGGCACGAGGGACCACAAAGCAAGTTTCATCGTGTCATCTGCATTGTCACCGTCGGTTGCAGTGATAATTTTGCCGCTGATGCGAAGTGTTGCGCCTACATCTGTGGATCTAGCGTTGGAATCATCTGGTGTATCCGTGTCATACACAACTGTACGGATATTATCCATTCCCAATTCGATTGTTTCTGCGCCTTCTACTTTCAATACAAAACCCATTAATAAAAACCTCCTTAAGATTAGGAAAAAATGTGCCCGGTATGCTCCCCATCTCGGGAGAGGTACCGGAATATATGTATAAAGGCAAGACGATGAAGTCTGCCTCTAACACCAAAATAAATGTCTATAATGCGTTGTTTGATGAATCATATTTAATAATCAGACTTGTTCCAATGGTTTTCTTACACTTTCATCGCACTGGTGCCTTTGGTAATCATGACCTCCAGGTTCTTCACGTTGCCGTTAAATACCAGGTCAATATGGCACATGTTGCTCTTTTCATCGATGATAAAGCTCATATCGTCGCCTTCCTGAATGATCGAATTGATCGACCCTCGAGTTCCCAGCCACCGGCTCTTCTGACTGCTCGGATTGTTGCTGAAGAATTTGACGATATTTTCATGCTTGAAATCACCGGTTTGGAAACGGAGCAAGCGCTCAATGTAAGTACTCACAAGTGTTTTGTACAAGGAATCAAAACCATCTTCGGACATCGCCATACTTCTAGCTTTATAGACCGTAATCCGTTTGATGTCGCTATCCTGGATTTGGGCATTTTCCGATGAGAAAATAAATCCAAAGTTTTTTCGGTTAATCAAATCCTTGATGGTATTTGTAAATCCGGAAATTTCTTTGGTCATCGTTGTTACAACACGCAAGCTGTTGTCCCCTGCCTCAATGTCAAAACGCACACCTGGATAATCACGGTTGACGTTCTTGAAAGCCCCTTTCAGGTATTCCGGACACTGATACGCAGCAACAATCCCTGCAGATACATAGGACGCTCCAACATACACGCCTTCAATCCACAGTTTCAGAATGTCTTCCTTCTCCTTGGAAAGTTCCACACCATTCTCCGTCTGAAGCATGCGGCTGTCGATAACGACACCCGATTTCTCCTTGGGAATAATCGTGAAGTTTGGAGCACTCGGAATGGCAAATTCGCTATATTCCTTACGGGTCAACACTGAACATTTATCGATATACTTATCAATACCTGCGGTAGCCATGCTGCTGAAGGTGGTTTCTTCCCCGGATTCAAAGCTGAAGAACACCTGCACCTTGTAATCCTTAACAACTTGCAGGAGCATTGCCAGAGATTCCATGCTGTTTCCGTCTTGTTTAACCACTTTCTCGTTACCACGGAAACGGGCACGGCTAACTTTGACTTGGCCTGTATTTTCCAGTTCTACGGAAGGAACGATACCGAACCAAATCGTATCGGTAAAATCATTCTTTGCGTTGACAGTGTTGAGATATGTCTCAAGCCGCGGAATATTACTGCTCTTGACGAGCATATCCAGTTTGGCATTGGAGATCAGCATGGAAGGAAGCATACCTTTGTTCTTAATCGCATATTGGTCAAAGAACATTTTGACACCCAATATTTTCTCGACCAACGGTTTTACCGTTTTAACAAAATCATCCTTGGCGTTTTTGTAAAACTCCAGGTATGTATTGTAATTCTGCACGTCAACAGCAGTATCCACTTCAGACTGTACCGCAGGAAGCGGGCAGAATGTGCGGACCACCAGATCCTGTACATACGGCGAAGGTGTCTCGGAAAGTGAATCGTAATCTTCGGCAAATACTTGCGTCAAATCAGTGCTTGTTGCTTCATCAAGAAGCATCAGCTCGTTGTTATCACTCTTCGGAGCTTCGATAATTTTCAATTCTCCGCTCTCACCAATCGTAAGTTGTCCTACCTGAATCGCTTCGGAAGAAGTTTCTTCTTGTGCACGGCCCAGCAACAAACGGGTCTTAATATCTTCAATGGCGAGTGGAAGCATGGCCATGACATTGTTATAGTTCCGGCTTGCATCTTCAAACATGACATTCAGCTTATCCCCGATATCCAGCTTCTTCGGATCGCCGTCATCCAGCTTCTCATGCTGGCCATACATGTAATGGATTTCCTTCCGGACCTGACGAATGTCATCCATTACTTTTTTCGGTGAGATCATATCAAGCAGATTTTCAAACTTGAAATCAACGTTCGTAATACCTTGACTACGTTTGGTATCAATCAGGGTGAACAGCATTCTCAGAAAGTCGTTACTATGGTCGATCTTGATCTCCGAGATCGCTTCGTCCGGGATACCTTCCGGCTTTTTAAGCGTATACATGACTTTCTGGTTTACCGCATTGAAAAAGGAGTACACGCTAGGTGAGAACTTGTCCAGGAACTCATCGAAGCTACGTACAAGCAGATGTTCGTTAATCTCCTTGATCTTATCGTCACTCAGACTGTCGATGCCCTTCACATCACCAACAATGGTGATCAAGTCCAACTTCTCGGGATTGATTTCTTCAAAAAGCATCGTTCGGTTCGTTTGATTAATAATGTCCATTCAGGCAACATCCGCCAAGATGATGATCCATTCGGGCGAATGCTTCCCCCCCCTCCATCAATTTTTGACACTCCGCACGTCTCTATCAGTCTTCGGTCATGATCCAGGAGAATCACTATTCCCAGCAAACACAAGACCAATAGAACGAGCTGTCAACATACGACTGGAACTTATGTACCAGATTATGCCGTTTGCTTTGGAGATTTATGGAATTCATCTTAATCATCAGCGATATGTTTTGTCAATATTACCCACTATAGGTCTAAAAGCTCATTTTACAACCTTCGATATACCTATAGAACTAATTTTTGGAATTCGCTTCACTTCCTTACGGATCATGCCGATGATATAGAATATCCTATAATTTGGATGAAGTTGAATGATTTAAGACTAGTGGGGTTTTCCCCCTAATCAAGAGTAAAAAGACTGAAAGTATGCGCTGTTGCATTATTCTCAATCAATGAAAACTACGCATAACGGCGTTATATCGTGATTAAGCAAAAGTTTTTGAAAAAAATTTAATATTCCCCAAAAAGTGTACCGAAGTTTTCAAACCAGAAAGGAGATTCGAAGCCTCACATGATATTAATTAAATGCAAAAAAATACTGCTTTCCCTATTGGTGATTAGCATTTTAATTCCAGCAGGGAACATTGGCAGCATCTACGCGGAATCATCTGTCAAGACCCACGCGTATGACGGGCTCGATGCCATGTTTGTCCTGGATGTTAGCTACTCAATGAATGAGACCGACAAAGATCGCATCGCCGAAGAAGTTATACATATGTTTATGGATATGAGTAGTGGACCTAAGACCCGACTGGGATTCGTAGCTTATAATGATCAAATCTCTTCATCCGTACCTCTAATGGACATATCATCCTCTGGGGCACGAAATAACCTTCGTAGTCGTGTTGATGGCTTAAAACGCTCAGGCTATACAGATCTTGGACTTGGCTTGCGCCGAGGTGCGAGCTTGCTTGAACAGTCTCAGACGGACAAACGAAAGCCATTTATGATTTTGCTCTCTGATGGGGAAACGGATTTGCGTGGCTCGTCGAGCAGAACACCAGCTGATTCATCCAAAGATGTAGACAAGGTGATTGAGATGGCTCAAAAAGCTAATTATCCAATCTATACCGTCGGACTAAACCGCGATGGTACGGTTAACCCCGCTGAACTGGAGCGAATTGCTCAGGAAACTGGTGGATCTTCCTTTATCACGGGAAGTGCAGACGACTTGCCTGAAATTTTCAACCGCATTTTTGCAGATCAGATTCAATCTGTTCTTGTATCTGTGGCAGCAGTAACAGCAACAGGGGCAATGCAGGAGGTAACTGTGGACATCCCCAATTCAAGCATGGCGGATGCCAACATTATCATGCTCTCTGATCATGCTGTCTCTGAAGCTCAGCTGTATTATCAGTCCAGCAATGTCAGCTTCATCCGATCTGATAAATATGCTCTAATGAAGATCATTCGTCCGGTCAAAGGACAATTCAAGCTGAAATTCAAGGGGCGCAGCGGAGATTTGGTGAAGATCAACCTACTTGGAAACTACAACGTGTCTGCGGTTGCACATATGGCAACGGAACAGCCAGTAAAGGGGAAAAGCATCACATTTGAAGCCTCTCTCTACGATCAGGCAGTGGACCCTAAACCCATTCAGGATTTGAATGTTTACAAGGGACTTGAAGCAGAACTCATTGTCACCCCGTCTGATGGAAAAACAGAGCGCATCCCTTTGACTAATACAGGCAGCGGATTTACGGGAAAATACACTTTTCCAAAATCGGATCTATACACATGGGGTCTTCGGATTGATGGTCCTGACTTTTATCGGGAGATCACTCCGGTTGAAGTAGATATTACGAATCAGGCCCCCGTAGCAACCGGGGAGTCCATGGTGTTATCCAAAGACGATAGCAATACAGAAGTTGACCTAAGCAACTATTTTAAGGATGCCAATAATGACCCATTAACGTATGCCCTCGCAGAAGGTGGGAGTGAGCGCAAACTCGGAGACGCTGTCATTGAAGGTAATATACTGCGTTGGTCTTCGCTCCACACCGGTAGTTCATTTATCAAGGTGACCGCAACGGATTCCGAAGGCGCGAGTGTAACCGCAGACATCCAGTTGAAAATTCATTCTTTACGTGAAAAGATACTTCTATATACGGGACTCGGTCTCCTCACAGCCGGGGGAATCTTCGCCCTGTATTGGTTTGTACTGAAACCAAAACCTGTATTTCGCGGAAGGCTGGAAGGATACTTCTTGGCCACTGCAAACGGAGAAGATATTCCCGTGACGAATTGGCCACTGACTTCATTGGAGCGACGGAAAGTAAGTCTCAGTGAACTATTTGATCGTATGGACATTGGGGTTAAGGTACCGGAGTCGGGACGAATTTGGCTGGAGGCTGGTAAAAAGGAAACGTTATTGGTACGGCATGACACGAACTGCACAGTCGTCCGGGGACGAACACCAGTGAAGCCCAGACATACAGAAGCTCTGGAGTATAATGAAAAGTTGTATATTACATTTGAGGATGGAGTCACAGAGATTGAAATTCGATACAAAGCCATCAAACCAAGTACTAATATCTATGTAGGACAAAAGAAAGATTCACAGCAGACCATGGGATAATCATCGCAGTGTTGATGAGAACGATCATCTGCAATGACACCATTGTAAAAACAGATGCACAAGAGAATTAATTGACTTATAGAAAATGATTCCTGTTCAGAACAGGAATCATTTTTTTATCCCTTTGGTATCTCTAGTGCTTATGTGTTGTGAAGATAGCAACGTTCTCTTAAAAGTCTATCTAATACTCCCCTGCCAGCTCCACTTCTGTCCAATGAAGCTGAACACCCTGCCGAATCAGCTGTGCCTGATAGGCATGAAGATGCTTCGCCGAAGCCCTCACCTCTGAGGGCTCTACTTGCTGTGCAATCGCATAAGCAGCAAGGGTGCCCGCAGCCTCGCCAATATTCCATTCGGTGGGATGCAGACGGTAACAACCGTTCGCAATCTGGGTCATGGAGATATTCTTGCAAGCTGGGAGCAAGTTCTTGACTCGCACCGGGATGAGTGCACCCAGCGGAATCTCATAGGGATGATTCGGTATATAAAAAGTCCGCTGACTCACGGTTGTTGGATGGAGATCCAGATGATAACTGCCGACACCCACACTATCCTCGTAACGTTTGGCTCCCTCTGCTCCGCACAATTCCTTGCTCACATCCTGCTCGGTAATGGTATATACGCCTCGGATTCGCCGTGATTCCCGAATATACGGCGCTTTTGCGAGACCGTCTTCCGTACCGAGCACATCTCCACGCAGCCTTACTCCCGGATAACCCTTTCCGCCGTCCAGTCGGGGAGCTGCTGTCTGAAGCCAGTATACTAAGGAAAGAGTTAGTTGCCTCGCCGCTTCCAGATGCCGCTCGCGTTCCTCCGGCGATACGCCAATGATCGGCCCGGCGTAATAATCGTTCAGTGCCCAGTTGAGCAGCGTGACTTCACCATCATTCAGTGACTCTGTCCATATAGCCGGGTCAACGATCCGCCGATAATCCCACAGGGGGGTTATGCCCTGATCATTCGGGAACATCGTGAACTCTTTCAGCTTGGAGGTATCATTGGCATCCGAAGCGTACCAGCTCAGGATCGGATACAGTGAGAACGAGGGAACATACTGACGCCAGTAATCATAATCCCTCGGACGAGGGATCGTGAAGTCTCCTCCCGGCACATAATCCACTGCCGCCACATGGGTAATCGACTGCATGTCTAGCGGGTTCGCTTCATCCAGGGCATGTGGCTCACCCGTATCCCGCCGAGATTCCGCTCCACTTACATACTCTACTCCCGCAAGGGGAAGCAGATCACCGCATTCTGTAGCATCCAGATAATAGGCACCCTGGAGCTTAATTAATCTCCCAATTCGCTCTTCACGCACAGTCACGCCAGTCACCCGGTCTCCTGCTGTATCTACCTGAACTGGCACAGTATGATAGAGCACCTCGATTCGACCGATGTTCACGTAAGGCGCAAGCATCTCATGCAAAACGGCAAGCGCAACTTTCGGCTCATGCGCCAAGCGACTCACCCAGCCATTACCGGGGTTAAGAACAGGATCGCTCTTGGCGACATCCGTAAGCGGGTAGTTCCGTCTGTAGTAATCTCTGACTCGGCTGCGGAACTCACGATACGATGCTGTACTGCCAGATTGCTCAATCCAGCGATGCTCATCCGGTGGCACCGCCTGTGAGGTCAATTGACCGCCAAGCCAGTCCGTCTCTTCCGTCAAAAGCACCCGTTGCCCTGCCTTGGCTGCAGCCAGCGCAGCTGCAGTCCCGCCAAGACCACCGCCAATAATGACGATATCACTGCGTTTCTCCTGCTCAATCTCCATGCTTTGTCTCCTCCCTGTCACTGTCTTCAGACCAGCCAACGCCGTCCTCACGCAGGCGTTCCAGTGCCAGCTGCGCCGCTCCGATACAGCCTGCCCAGTTACCGAGTTCAGCTACTGCAACCCGGTCTGTTAACCCGACACTGGATAACTTAGCGGTAAGCATCGGCCACCATATAGCCTGATCATGGGTCACACCGCCACCAAGAATAATCAATTCCGGATCTATCGAGGCAGATATATTCGCAATAACAGAGGCTAAATCAGATATGTAACGCTCTAGAATGTACAACGCTATTGCTTCTCCCTGTCTTGCAGCGGTCATAATCTCTCGGCCGTGAGTATACTTGTTGCCCTTCTGTTCCCGCGCCAGCCGCATCAGTGCACTACCGGAAATGTATTGCTCCACGCAGCCGCGTTTGCCACAATTGCAAGGCCGACCGTCAGGCACCAGCACACTGTGCCCCCAGTCCCCACCGCGCCAGTCTACTCCCCGTAACATCCTGCCAAATGCCATATTGGCCCCACCGACCCCAGTTCCGAGTGTCAGCATAACCAGGTTCTGCTTACCGCGGCCGGTGCCAAGCCACGCCTCGCCGAGCAGTGCAGCATTGGCGTCGTTATCAGCAGTTGAAGGCAGGCCAAATTCCGCTGTTGCCCACTGTGTCAGTGGCATTCCCTGCCAGCCAGGTAAATTATTCGTTGCGTGGATCACATCACCCGTTTCCACATTCACCCTTCCTGCCGAGGCAATCCCCAGTGCCTTCACTTCTTCACAGCTAGACAACAGTTCACTTACTAACCCGCGCAGCTGGCCAAGTATAGCCTTCCGGCCCAACTGGGCCTCGGTTGCACATGTAGCTTCCACCAGAACGACTCCTGCTTCATTGACCACAAGCCCTTTAATGCCTGTGCCTCCTACATCCACGCCAATGACCTGCGGCATTCGCTTTCCCCCTATTCACACAAACCCTTCAATAAATACGGTCGATAACCGCCCTGGCCGTTAATTCCTTCATCTTCTTAGTCTCTTCGCCATGCTCGCGCTCTAGCCCCTGGCAGAGCAAGTCGATAATAAACAGCTGAGAGATTTTAGCTCCTACAGAACCGCCTTCAAGGGGAGACTCCTTCCCCGCGGTCAAGAGCAAGATATCCGCAATAGAAGCAATGGGGGATTTGGCATAGTTCGTCATGGCAATCACCTTAGCCCCGTTTTGTTTAGCCTTCATCAGCATATCGTTGGTATCCAGCGTACTGCCGGACACACTGATGCCAAAAGCCACGTCACCTTCTCCCATCGTTACCGCCATCATGGACTGAATATGACTGTCGGAATTCGCTTCCGCACGTCGGCCGATACGCAGAAAACGGTTCTTGGCATCCATAGCGGTAATGCCTGACGAGCCCACGCCGAAGAATTGCACATGTCGTGCACTGTCCAGACACTTTACTGCCTGCTCCAACTGGCTACGATCCAGCATACCCAAGCTGGATTGCAGCACACCCACCATCGAGGCATATAAATGGTCGGCGTAATCGTCCTCTCCCTGCTCGCCGTCTGGCTGGTTCTGCCGTTTCGGCAGCCCCTGGGCCAGCATCAGCTTGAAATCCTGATAGCCTTTAAACCCGATTTTACGGCAGAATCTCATCACCGTGGTCTCTCCGGTACCAGCAAAATCAGCAAGCTCAGTCACAGAAAAATAGATTATATTATCCGGATTGTCCCGTACGCACCTGGCCACCTTCTGCTCCGACTTGGTCATGGAAGGATAATACGTATTAATTCGGTCATTCATCTCCATTACTCTTCATCCTCGCTTTTTTCTGGTCACTGCTGCGAACTGTCGGGTAATTAGCTGTGGCCGAGTTATTGCGGAGCCCACCACAACCGCGTATGCCCCCAGATCAAGCGCTTCTTCTACCTGAAAAGGTTTACTAATCCGCCCTTCGGCAATGACCGGAATCTTCAACCGCTGTGCGGACATTCCCAGCAGCTCCAAATTAGGCCCTTCCTGCTGCCGGGAATACGGTGTATAACCCGATAGTGTAGTCGAAACACAGCTGACTCCAAGTGACTCAGCATATAAAGCTTCCTCCAGAATGGAGATGTCTGCCATGGAAACTACTCCATTTGCGTTCAGATAGGCGGTGATTTGCTCCAATGTATGATTTTCCGGCCTGCTCTGGCGGGTCGCATCAAATGCAATGATATCCGCTCCGGCCTCTAGCAGCTCGTCAATTTCTCTGAGAGTTGGGGTGATATATACAGCAGAATCCGGGTAATTGCGCTTCACGATGCCAATAACCGGCAATGAGACGGTCTGCTTGATCGCACGTACATCTGCTGCCCCATTCGCCCGAATACCCGCGGCCCCTCCTTCCTCCGCAGCAGCTGCCATACGAGCCATCATCGCCGCGCCATGCAGCGGTTCGTCAGCCAGCGCCTGGCAGGAAACAATTAGCCCCAAATGCAGTTTCTCCAGCACTACCTTTGTCAGGGTTTCCACCCTCTCTCTTATATTCTGCTTTCCTTACCTGGGTTGGATGGTACGAATCGTACAGACAGGCCCACTTCGAACATCCGGTTCCATGGCATATAACAATCGGTAATCTGGATACTCCCTGCTGTAGTATCGATCCGCACAGTAAGCTCTTGTCGCAACCTTTCCTCTACTCGGGCAGCAACAAGGCCACGAGACCCATCCAGCAAGTACTTGCCATATCCCATCTCCTGTACCGGGCCATTGCTAAGTTCTCCCCGAACGACTGAACAATAGCAGACATCCTCAGCATAGCGGAGAGCGAGGAAATCAAGATGCGATTGTGTACGACCATAGAGCAGATAGATCATGGCCTGCGAAATGACGGTTCCTAGCGAGTTGGAGCTGGTATTCCAGGCGGCATATCCAGCCAGATCAAATAACATGTCTTTTTGCCGCAGCATCTTGACCAGCTTCTGATCCCCACCATTGGCATATCCCACATCCGCTACAGCCACCGGCTTGTTCTTGCTCCTGAGCAGAAAGTGTCCATATTCCACCAGTTCCATCAGGTTTCGGTATACATCATAGCTGTAAAAAGAATGCTGCTGCGACACCGCTTCCGCCATCGTCTCTCCAGGTGTGCTAATCAACAGCACCAGATCTGCTTCAGTCTCACTGGATGCAATTAACCCACCTGCAGCCAAAATCTGATATTTGAGCGTCTCATAGAAAAATCGATCCTCGAATAGCGGAGTAACAAACGCCCCCTGAACAGATGATAATCGCGGGTACACCAGCGGCATCCGGCCGCGAGCCTTGTTCATCATTCTGGAGAGCAGTACGCAACCAACTTCGTCCGCACCAGGATACATGTAGACTTTAAGTTCCAGATCAAGGGCGGTAATCCGGGCTCGCACTTTCTCCTGATCCTTGGCTGTATGTCCATAAGGCGCCGAATCATCCTGCGGCACAATCATGAAGTCGATAATTCCTTCCTGGACCAGAGCCAGCACTTGCTTGTTAGCTTCAATATTTATGGCCCTGCGTCCCAGGTAATCTTCCAGCACTTCCATTGGTAGACGGTTATCGATATCGGCCAGCTCGCGGATTTCCTCATCCGTCGCAATCCCCAGCTCAATCCGATGGCTGATGAAACCTTTGCGAAAAATCTCTCTTCCCCAGTCGGCGTAATAATCCGGCTCCTCATCGGACAGGGAATATTGCGGGCAGCGCATAATCAGTTGGAACGCATACAGGGTTAGCTGCGGGTACTGCTGTTTGATCCCCCGAATGCGTTCCAGACGGGCCGTTAGTTCATCCGGCTTCAACTGATGCAGACGGGAAGGAATAATCCCGCCATAGAGCAACGTATCTAAGGCAACGATTGCTCCATCTGCCCCTGCACAGCTCTCCTCAAACCATGTCCATAACTGTTCCACATCGCCCGGACGCTTTTTCAGGCCCATGATTTCAAGTGGCGGACGCTCAACTTTGAATTCCGTTCCCTGTGCCAACAAATAAGGAAACTCATAATTGCAAGGCCGTTCATCTAACGGAACAAAGGTTAGCTTATATTGCTTCGGCATGAATGCGTTCACCCTTTCTGTGTTTTTTTATCCTTTAATCGCTCCGGCGATGCCTTCCATATAGTATTTTTGGGTGAAAAGGAAAACAATGATAATCGGCAGCACCGAAATCATGGTGCCGGCGGCAATCCAGCCGAAGTTATACGAGAATTGACCGTTCAGATACGTCAGGGCCGCTGCCAGTGGATATTTCTGCGGATCATCCAGCACGACAATCGGCCACAGGAAATTGTTCCAGAATGCCATAACTTCAAGCAAGCCAATGACGGCAATACCTGGTTTAACCAATGGCATGACAAGCTGCACGAAGATACGGAACTCGGAAGCTCCATCCATTTTGCCAGAATCCCGAATATCCGTCGGTATGCCCAGAAACGTTTGCCGCATCAGAAAGATGTTAAAAACCGACACCGCGGCCGGAAGCACAACACCAAGAAACGTATTGCCCAAGTGAAAGGCCTGAATCGTTAAATAATGCACAATCATCGCCGTTGCCGAAGGAATAATCATGGTCGAGATCAGCAGCGTGAACACCAGATTACGTCCCCTGAACCGAAAGGTCGCGAGTGGATACGCCGTTAGGCAGGACAAGAAGATGTTAAACACTACCCCAAGGAGCGTAATCACCACCGTATTTATGATGTAGCGTGGAAAATCCATGAACTCCCACACCTGCACGTAGTTATCGAAAGCGATGAAGGTTGGTAGAATTGCTGGTGGATTCGCAAACACATTACGACCAGGCATCAGCGATACGCTGAGCAGCCACAGAAAAGGACCCATCATAAACAGGGCGAGCAGAATCAACAGTACATAAATGATCAAATGACGAAGGGCTTTTTTCATTTTCTTAGACGAAAGCGTATGCCGAATCAATAGGTATTCACCCCGCCTCTCCGGTTCAGCCGGAACACCAACACACTGAGCGCTGCTACCATCACACTGACGATCAGCCCAAGCGCCGAGGCATACCCGAAATTGAATTGCTCCAGCCCTTTTTGAAAAATATAAACGCTTGAGGTCAGCGTGGACGTTCCCGGCCCGCCCTTGGTGAGAATATAGACCTCATCGAATACACGAACGGCACCCATCACCGAAATTACGGTGCAAAAGAGAATATGCGGCCGCAGCAACGGAAGCGTCACATGAATAATCAGTCTCAGTGGTCCTGCTCCATCCACTCTGGCGGCTTCGTATAGATCTGCCGGAATTCCCTGAAGCCCAGCCAGATAGAGCATCATATAATAGCCGAGACCCTTCCACATGGTGATGAACATCAGCACATACAGCGCCGTACTGCTCGTGGAAAGCCAGGAGACCTGCTCACTAAGAATGCCAACCTTCAGCAGCAGGTAATTGACCACGCCGTTATTGCCCAACAGCCAGCTCCAGATCAGTGCCACCGCGACCATGGAAGTTACAACCGGTATGTAGTAGGCAGCCCTGAACATTTTGACACCTGGAATTCGGCTGTTAACCAGAATGGCCATGAGGATAGAGATGATTTGAATCACCGGCACAACCAACACATACACCAACGAATTCCACAGCGAAATCAGGAAATTGTGATCTTGAAAGGCCCGGGTAAAGTTATCCAAACCAACGAAATGTGTCTCTGTAATGACAGAATAATCGGTTAATGAGAGGGGTACCCCGTAAATAATCGGCCAAAAGGTGAAAACTGCCAGAAACAACAATCCCGGTGCCATAAACGCCCATGCAGCAAAAGATTCGGATCGAATCGCCTTGTACACGGCTACGCCTCCCTCTCTTCTAGGATTGAGGGGGAGTACTCCCCCTCATCAGACTGTACCGCATAAGTTCAGGATTCCTGGTTAAGAATTTGGTTAACTTCCTTCTCCACTGCGTTCAACGTTTCTTTAATATCTGCTCCGTTCATCAAAATTTCCTGCAAGCCCCGTGCCAATGCGGAGTTGATATCTCCTGCATTCGGTACGCCGACCATGTAATCAGTGGCTTTATCGAGACTTTGAGAGGAGGCTACCTTGGCTTCGGCTTCCAGCGATCCGTCGGATTGCGTAAAGAACGGATCTTCAATGGAGGCTTTGCTCGACGGCAGCGTGTTGGCTACCTTGGAGAAGGCAGTCTGGTTCTCTGCATTGGTAATAAAGGCGGCAAATTCCACCGCTTGCTCCGGGTTTTTGGATTTCTGTGGTACAACGAGATCCATGGAATTGGAGAGCCGCAGGTTCGCTTTGCCCGTTGGAAGCGTTACCGCAATCGTATTTTTGTAAACATCCGGTGCAGATTTCTTAATGAAGTTGATAAAGGTTGGACCCGACAATTGGAAAGCGACCTGCTCCTCGGAAAAATACTGGATCTGCTTGCTGAATTCCGCATCCTCCTTCAGCACCACGCCTTCGGCCATCAGATCACGCATTTGAGCGATCATCGCCTCTGCCTCCGGCGTATTGAAAGCGGCGGCCGTTTTGTCCTCATTTAGAATCGGAATGCCGTCGATTGGAAATAACTTGGAAATAAGCTGCTGCGCATAACCGGCCACTCCGGTCTTTTCATGGACCTGACGGGCCCACTCCACAAGTTCCTCTCGGGTCTGCGGCGGATTTGCCGGATCAAGGCCTGCCTCCTTCACCAGCTTGGTATTCATGAACAGCACTTCGGTACCTGTGTACCAAGGAAGCGCGTAAGCTTTGCCATCCAAAACAGTAGAATTATAAATGCCTTCAAAGTAACTCTTCGCTTCCTCATCTGTCAGGTATTCATTCAGATTCAGCAGCGCTCCCTTACTTCCCAATTGACTGGCGAATTCGGTATTGAGGTTCACAACATCAGGGCTTTTGCCACTGGCCGTACTGGTCAATAAACGCTGTGAAATGGCATCATATGGATAGTCCTTCCACTCGACTTTCACGCCAGGATGACTGCTCTCATACTTGGCAATCAATTCATTGAAATAATCGTTGAACGTTGGCTGTAAAGCAATCGTCCAAAACTCCAGCGTCACCGGCTTTCCCGCTTCCGCACCCGTCTCCCCAGTGCTTCCCGGACTCGGCGTACCAGCCGTATTGTCATTTCTTCCGCAGGCGGCAAGCAGCATAGACATCATAACGACTAGCAGCAAAGATACTGTGAAGCCCTTTCTGTTAGTGGTCACACAACATTCCCCCTCAGTTTGGTATAAGACGGGAGCCGGCGCTTACGTCAGATTTCCTGGCTAATTACTCCATCTTTCCAATGGAGTATATGCAGACCCTGGAGTTAGAATGAAGTATTCTTCCAGAAATAAATTAAAAAAAGAAATAATTTTTCTTTTAGGTTAAAAAAACACAAAAAAAAGCCAGTTCGGTCCGTGTAAGGACCAAACTGGCTTTTTTGTGTTACGAATATATGTATAAGACAAGGCTGCAATTAAGCCGTCTCATGCTGTTTCTTCGGCTCTGCTTCATAGACTTGCGTATGTTCATTTTCAGCTAAAGCCCATTCTACCGTGCCAGGTTTGCGTATTTTCCACATCCAGGCCTGTACTTGAAGTGATCTCTTAACCCATGCGAGAGACGCACAACGTTGCTCGGAACGAACTGATAATCCCCAGTGAATAACGCGTGCGAGCCACCGGTTCACATACTCATTATGAGAACGCACAGATGGCAATTCATCGCGGAACAGTCGCTGTTTAACATCCATAGGGGGCTGCCCGCATGTCCAATAATGAAGCAACGCTGCCAGGCTATATATGTCTGACATCGGTCCCTGACTGGATTTCTCCGAGTAGAACTCAAGCGGCGAATACCCGGCCGATGTAAAGATCGCCTGTTTTTCCCCGGATTGTACAGGCCAACGAGCTGCTGAACCGAAGTCCAGTAGTTTGGGCGTACCGTCTTCCATCACCATAATATTGGATGGCTTCACATCACGATGAAGAATTCCCTGCTTATGAATATAGTCCAGTGTATCTACCAGCGGGAGCAATGTCTCCGTAATAAATGCCGCGTCCAGCGCATGATTTCGCTCAATCAGATATTCGGTTAAGGTTACCCCTGTACAATATTCCATAACAAGATACCCTGTGTCATTTTCTTCGAAATGATCCACATACGACACAATATGAGGATGATTCAATGTCGATAACAGCTCTCCTTCTACCAAAAATGCAGCAAGAAGTTCCTGATACTGACCACTGAAACCTCGTGAAGAACAGAACACTCCCCGTTTGTCAGCCTGACGTGCTGCAAGCCTCTGGGGGAAAAACTCCTTGATTGCTACTTTTGCACCTGTATTCCGATCTCTTCCTGCATATACAATAGCCAGCTCACTGCTAGCCATGAGATGTCTTACCTGATATGTATCATTTAAAATTACATTGCGTTGCAATGCCATTTTGCAATTGTCCTTTTTCATAACAGACCCTCTTTTCAACCTTGTCGATCGGAAGACTTGCCGCATGTTGCATCATTTGGTCCAACCAGACAGGCGTTTCATCGCCAACCATGTATATAAACCAAATGATGCGATTTGAATCACAACCATGCGGAAATATTAAAAAATTTCTATATTTAATAATTCTTCTGTAAAAATTGCTGAATTTCTTGGTTCATCTGCTTCAACACGTCTTGAGAAGGAAAATGACCTGTGTCGTATTTGATTGCTTTGACATTCGGAATAATCTTCTGAGCTCTTTCAATGACCTTATCTGCCGGGAAAAAGACATCCTTTTCTCCCACCAGCAGCAGAGTTGGAGATGTATAATTCACCAATTCGTCCTGCTCCGTAAGCTTGGGCATATCCTGCTCCAGACTGACGTATTTGAAGATTTTCCCGATTATATTTTTATCTATTTCTTTCATACAACTGCATGACATGATATCCGCGATCTTTTGCAAAGAAGTTGGAGAAGAAGTCATTTTGTACGTTACGAGTGGCAACACGATATCCTGAGCCATTTTAATTTTGGATCCTACGGCCAGTCCAGCGGGTGCTACCAGAACAGAACATGCAATTCGGTCCGGAATGTAAGTTGCCAGTCTTAGGATAATTCCGCCTCCAAAGGAAGGACCGATAAACGCACTTTTTTCGATCTTGTAGTGATCCAGCAAATCAGAAATCCACAAAGCCAAACTATCAAACCTTGCCGAAATTCGTGTTTCTTCACTGTAGCCTGGATGACCGATCGTATCCGGCGCGATAATCCGGTAATCTTTGAAAAGAGAAGAGAACCATGACAACGTCATCGGATTCACACAATTTCCGCCCTGGAGAATAAATAGCGGCTTACCGTCTTCTGGACCTGTTAATAAAACATGCGTTTGTCCAAAACGTGTCTCGACGTACTCTCGTGTAAAACCTTCGCCCAATTGCTCAACATACGCTTCGTATTCCTCAAGTATGCTGCTCTTGCCTTCTTCACTTCTATAAATGGAACTCATGTCTGCCTCCTGCAAAGTATACTCTTTCAACATTTTATGGATTTTAAGGTCCATAAATATAAAAGAGCCCGCTGATGACAGGCTCCTTCATATGTGTAACTTATCATAATGAACTGATTATAGAATGGAAACTGGAAATTGTAAACATCGTTTCTCATAGAAAATTAATAATATAGAAATTGTAGAGAAATAGGGCTATTTTCGACCGTAATCTGCCTTGATTTCGCCCCACTGCTTGGTCTGCCATTTTAGCACTTTATTGCTGTACGTATTCGTCCGCAGCCACTGCTCTGCACGGTCAATCATCAGCCAGATCTCTTCGGTGGAAGCATCCCTTGCGAGCGTGGTGGACACCGCTTTTTGCTTCAACCATTTCATCGCATTGACAGAGTCCGTATAAACCGTCTTACTACTGCCCTCTTTTTTGAGATACGCCAAGGCATGTACGATTGCCAGAAATTCACCCAGATTATTCGTACCTTTGGAGATTGGCCCAACGGAGAAAATAATCTCACCCGTGCGGGTATCTACGCCTTTATATTCCACCGGCCCTGGATTCCCACGCGTACCAACATCAACCGAGATGCTGTCATAGTCAATTTCTGCGGAGGTCTCCATGCCCGCACTTCTTCCGCTACTGCCAGACTTCGTCTTCGAAGAAGCGCCTGAACCACTGGCACCCGTACCCCAGTTTCCTTTCCATCCTGCACGATATGCCTCTTCGGCGGCGGCTTTCGATTCATACGATTTATATTTTGCTCCAGTAAAATGATCCGTTTGTGCTTTGCATTCCGCCCATGTGCTGTATACGCCAGGCTGCTTTCCTGCCCAGACGACATAGTATTTCTGCTTTGCCAATATGACCCGCTCCTTCGTTTGCTGCATTCAATTCCTTATTGTAAACGATAGGGAGGTGAGAATGAAAGAAGCGTGTTTATCTTATCCCTGCACTTGATACCTCCATTTCTTCAACATGTCTAATGCTACTTCCAGAAGCTTGCTTTGGTTATGTGAGATTTGCATTTCAATAATTGTTTGACACCTAAGGTTTTGTAAATCAGATAACTTATCCATCATTTGCTCCAGCAACATGAATGACTGCGCGCTCACTTCCAGACTGGAATCACCGATAAATGGAATAATGTTCTCAATATGTACTATGTAATTCAGGTTTTCAAGAGCGTATAGCAATGTGCCTCTGCTTCCTGATGTCTTGGAGTCTGTGATGACTTCAATTAACGGTTCGACTGCTCGATCATCTCCAATGTCAGATAAAGCGATAGCAATTGTGTTGCGTAGTATGGCGTTGTCCGTAGATTTCAGGAGTTCAATCAAGAAAGCGAATTGAGTTATATCCTTTTTTTCACCAATATATGCTATTTGTTTAACAACGCCTTCCATATCTCCTTGGGAAAGATGCTTTTGTAACATGTTTGTATACATTGTACGTTGTATCACTCCTCATTTTTTAGAAGAAAGCTCTCCATAATAATATCGGTCATTTCCTTATTTTAGGATGTAGTATAATGGTCCTTATAATGTCGGGACTATTTTCCTTATCCACATCTCTTGTCCTAAACAATTGTATATTTCAACCAGATCAGGAACAGGCTAAGAAATACGACACATGATTTGGTACAGAAAGGAATACAACCAATGGACTGGATATGGAAATCCATCTTGCTTGTACTGATTGGTATGTTTCTACTGCGGATTGCTGGACGTAAATCTATCTCGCAAATGAGTGTAGCCACAACGGTCATTATTATCTCGATCGGAACAACGATCGTGCAGCCAATTGCGAATCATGAGTTAGGTAAAGCGATCGGGTCAGCGGCGGTATTTATCCTCACACTTCTGATTGTTGAACAGTTACAATTGAAGTTTAATTGGTTTGAAAAACTGATGAGCGGAAAATCGAAGGTTGTTGTGGAAGATGGGAAGTTGAATCTGCCGAATTTGAAACGCATGCGCTTCTCCGTGGACCAATTGGAGATGCAGTTGCGGGAGAAAGGGATTACAAGTATTGCCGATCTGGAAACGGCCACGATGGAACCAAACGGGCAACTCGGTTACGTGCTCAAACGACACGCACGCCCAGTAACCGTAGGCGATTTGGAAGCACTCCTGAAGCAAGGTACGTGGCCCATGGAATCCAAGGAACTGTTCCAGGAGGTCATCCAGGATGGACACTCGCGTCCAATTGACTCCAAGATACAGTAAATGAAAAAGACACCCGAATGCGAATGCCTTCAGGTGTCTTTTTTTGCCTTAATCTGCAATCCGTTATGAAATTAGGACTTGGAGGAAACTTCCGATTTGACCATGTGATCCGGAATGTTGTTATTGGCAATGATTTCTCCAAATGGACCAACAAAGGAATGATCGCCGCTTTCTCCATGTTGCGAGTACTGAAGCTTTGGAAATAACAGCTCCGCGGTACGATAACATTCTTCCAGATGCGGATACCCTGATAAAATGAAGGTCTCGATCCCCAGTTCTTCATACTCTCTGATTCTGGCTGCGACCTGATCGGGATCACCAACAAGTGCGGTTCCGGCGCCACCTCTGACCAAGCCAATGCCCGCCCACAGATTGGGGATAATCTCTAGGTTGGAGCGATCCCCATTATGCAGCTTGGCCATTCTCTGCTGTCCTACGGAATCCATGCGGGCATAGATCTGCTGGGCAGCGGCTATTGTCTCCTCATCCAGATGGGAGATTAGCTCATTAGCGGCCTTCCATGCTTCGTCTGCTGTCGGACGCACAATAACATGCATACGTATGCCAAAACGAATGCTTCTTCCTTTCTTTGCAGCCAGTTCCCGCATTTGATGAATTTTGGCTTGCACCTGACTCGGAGGCTCACCCCACGTTAAATACACATCGACATGATCCGCTGCCACTTCCATTGCGGCTACCGAGGAACCTCCAAAATAGAGTGGTGGATGTGGCTTTTGGATGGTCGGATACAGGACGGAGCCACCCTTAACCTTCAGATATTTGCCTTCATAGTCAACCGCCTCTCCCTCCAATTCCTTCCGCCAAATGGTCAGAAATTCATCGGCTAACGCATAGCGCTCATCGTGGTCCAGGAACAGCCCTTCTCCTTCAAGCTCAATTGGATCTCCACCAGCCACCACATTGATCAGCAGTCTTCCTTTGGAGAAACGATCCAGTGTTGCGGCCATACGTGCAGCTGTGGTTGGCATCATCAGACCTGGACGCGCCGCGACAAGAAACTTAAGCCTGTCCGTGGAAGAAATCAGCGATGAAGCAACAATCCAGGCATCTTCACACGACTTTCCCGTAGGTAACAAAACACCGGCATATCCAAGTTCATCCGCGGCTTGTGCCACCTGCTTGCAGTAATGATAACTGACTGCCCGAGCTCCTTCTTTTGTTCCAAGATACCTGCCATCCCCGTGCGTGGGAATAAACCAAAACAGTTCCATAGGTATGACCTCATTCCTATTTCTTATATTTTATTTTTCCGATTGATTTGGTGTGTTTTATTTATTATGATAGCTATTATCCGTTGGATATCAACGATCAATTAGCCAGAATCTGACGGTTAAACAACGCATTTGACCGATGTGTTGCGAAATGTCTTATTCATCTACATCCCCAAACCATTTGAAGGCTCAACAAAGTTGAACAATCCGTTGTTTTCGAGGTGATGAGAAGTGAATGAATCCCGTGGAGTGGATCGAAGAATTTTACGGACCCGTGTGATGATTTCCAAAGCTCTCCTGAAAATTTTGCCACACAAGGCCTTTACCGAAATTAGTGTCGTAGACATCGCGGAGCAAGCGAATATCAATCGATCTACCTTTTACGCCCACTTTCTGGACAAGGATGATTTATTGGATAGCATGGTGAATGAGAAATTTCAACTGCTTGAACAGTTACTGGCGGAACGGAATTCCCACCTTGGGAGTCTACCTTCATTTAACGAGCCAGATCCCATTTATGCAGTATTGTTCGAGCATATATTGGAGCATGAAGAATTCTATAGGGTGATGGTACTCATTAATCCTGCTGGGAATTTCAACAGCCGGATGAATGAAGTGATTAGAGAGATGTTTTTGGATCGGATATCCCAGTTAGGTATGGAGCAAAAAGAAGTGCCTCTCGATATTCTGCTGGATCATATCAGCTTCTCCACCATTGGAATTATTCACAAATGGCTTGCTGACAGTAAGGTAAACTCACCTCATCATATGGCTCTTCAATTAACCCGCATTGCCCTGTTAGGAACATATAAAGCGATGGGAGCATTGGTTTAGAGGGAATAGCCACATCTCCAAAAAGGTGATGCACAACATCTGAATACACGTGACATGTGACACTTGAGACTCTAGAACAAAAAGAACTGTCATTTAAGCATATATTCCGCTTAAAGACAGTTCTTCTTTTGCTACTTAGTCCATAATTGCCTGTGCAACCGGAGTTATAGTGGAAGAGATAATGAGAGAACATGTGTGAGTTTCAGCTAAGACAGTCCTTGTCTCACCGTGTACTCAAATAGGCAATACCCAAGCCACCGGTAACCGGATTTTCATAGATTTCACATTCCACGTCGAATACTTCACCAATCATTTCACGGGTCAAGATATCGGCGGGTTTGCCATGAACCACAATCTGTCCCTGCTTCACAACATAGAGGTAATCACAATACGCTGCAGCGAGTTCGAGATCATGAAGCGCAGCCAATATGCCGATATCCAGACTCCGCACAATGTTGAGGATCTGAAGCTGATATTTGATATCCAGATGATTGGTAGGCTCGTCCAATATCAGAAATTCGGGCTGCTGCGCCAGCACTCGGGCGAGGACCACACGCTGCTTCTCCCCGCCGGACAGGGACACGTAATTGCGGTCCGCATGTCCGGTCAGATGTACCTTTTCCAGCGCCTGTTCCACGATTTCATAATCCCGTTCATTATCCGTCTCCAGCAGCTTCTTGTGAGGTGTGCGACCCATCATGACCATTTCACGCACAGTAAAATCAAAGCTCAATTCGTTAAACTGACCCACAACGCCCATATGCCGGGACACGACCTTGGGACTGGATTTCAAAATGTCCGTATCATCGAGAAATACTTTGCCTTGCTGTGGTTTGATCACTTTATAGATGCTCTTGAGCAGCGTTGATTTGCCACAACCGTTCGGGCCAATCAGGCCTACGAATTGCTTGCCATTTACCTGTAAAGAAATGTCCCGGATAATATCCGTGTTCAGCACCGATATGGATATATTTTCTACATTCAGTTTCATGTTTATTTTCCTCCAAAACCGTAGCCTTTTTTGACTAACATATACATAAACATCGGCGCACCAATCATCGCTGTAATGATCCCGATTGGCAATTCAACGCTGGAAATCAGTGATCGTGCAATAACATCCGTCCAGATCAGGAAGATGGCACCGAATAGTACGGATACTGGCATGACTTTACGATGGTCAGATCCAACCAGCCCTCTCACAATATGCGGAATAATCAATCCAACAAAACCGATCATGCCGCAGCTTGCCACCATTACGCCGGTGACGAGAGCCGTTAACAGCATATACAACCTGCGATATACACTGAGATTAATCCCTAGCGTAACCGCGGCTTCGTCACCCAGCAGCATCGTATTAAGGACCCGGGATTGCAACAGAAAGAACAGAATGGCTACGAGCACAACGATGCTAATCAGCGGAAGCTTGTTCCATCCTGATGAGGCAAGACTGCCCATGGTCCAGAATGTTACGGTCTTGATGCCTTCGGCATTGTTGGCAAAATAAATGATAAAGTTCGAAAAGGCACTGCACAGTGCATTAATGACCATCCCGGCAAGCACCAGCTTGACCGATGTCATTTTCCCCCGAATACCTGCGAGAGCCAGGACCAGCAAGGACGCACCCATCGCGCCGGCAAATGCCCAGAAGGCCACCCCGGTCTGACCAAGCCAGCCAATCGCGCCGAATCCGATCAGAATGGCAAACGTAGCCCCGAGTGAAGCTCCTGAGGAGATCCCCAGTATATACGGGTCTGCAAGAGGATTCTGCACGGCAGCCTGCATAACTGCACCACATAAAGCTAACCCGGCACCGATAAACATGGCCATCAGTACACGCGGAAAGCGAATCTGCCAGATGATATCCGTAAAGGACCCCGCCTCAATCGGCGTAGAGCCGAATTGAAATCCGGTTAATTTGTACAACAGAATACGATAAGACTCGGCAAGCGGAATGCTCACCTGTCCAATGGATACAGCAATCCCAACCGAAACAACCATTACGATGATTAAAGCGGCAATCAATACTGCAAAACCGGATTTGCTGTGAATCAGTGATTCCCTTTTTCCCATACGCTGCTTCTGAATCTGAGCCGTCTGTGCCATCTTTTCCCCCATCAATATCACTTGAATTTGAATAATAAAAATTTAGCTATTTACAAAGCATTTTCTCGGATTATAATTGAGAATGATTATCTTTGTCAATTTAAAAAACATAAAGAAAAGGGGCTCGTCGCTAGATGAAATTCAAATTCAGAACCATTTGGTTCGCTTCTTTAAGTCTCCTGTTACTCTTGATTGCCGCATGTTCCAATGCAGCATCTTCCACCACTACCACCCCCGTTGTGGAGGGAAGCAATTCATCAGAAACGGCAACACAAGTAGAAAATACAAGCAAAACATCCTATCCGCTCACGATTGAGAACTTTACCATCTCAGGTGAAGGTGGCGAGTGGAAACCAAAATCACAAACATTCGAGAAAGCCCCCGAGCGTGTCGTCGCGAATACCCAATCTGCTGCAGAGATGCTGATCAAGCTTGGGCTAACCGATAAAATGGTTGGAGTCGCCGCACTGTATGGCACGGTTACTCCTGATGTCGCAGATGATTTTGCGAAAATTCCTGTCTTGTCCAAAGATTATGTGGGTAAAGAGCTCGTTGTAGGCGCAAGTCCGGATCTGGTGCTGGGACGTGGGGACCTCTTTGCAGACGCAGACTGGGGTGTAGGTACCGTGGATGGCTTGAACGACATGAACATCCGGACCTTCCTGCAAACCACGAATCATCAAGGGACATTGGACAGCCTCTATAATGATATTGCACAGTTGGGTCAAATCTTCGATGTACAGGACAACGCCGCAAAATTCACAGAAAGCCTGAAAGCTCGTGTTGAAGCCATCAAGTCAAGTGTGGCGGATCAATCTGAGCATCGTTTTGCCTACATCGTTCCTGCTACGGAAGACACGATTACTGTGAGCAGTATGCATAATGATACGTATCAGTTGGATGCACTGAGCCTGTTGAAACTGAAAAATACATTTGATGGCGTGCAAGGCGAAGTCAGTGTGGAACAGCTAATCACGGCAAACCCGGACTACTTGCTCTTATCCGCTTATGCCGGTTCCCCGGATATCGACAAGCTGATTCAAAATCTGTATGCCAACCCTGCACTGCAAAGCATGAATGCCATCAAAAACAAACAAATTTACGTAACAGATTTCAGTCAGTTCTGGGGTTATGGATATCAAATTCTGGACGGCATTGAGAAGATGGAACAGGAAATGAAAGCAAATCCGATCAAGTAATTGCAGGACATCTGCTTCCAATTTTGAATGGAAAAATCAGAAGAGCAGGAGAAAAGATTTCTCGCTGCTCTTTTTGTTCTCCGTTTATGTGTCAGCATTTAAAATCCGAGCTTGACATTAGTTTGATAACAAACTATATTACATGTATGAAAACGACAGACGCTATATCACTCATATCCAAAATTAAAGAGAAGGTCAACCGCTTCATTTTATCCGAGATGGCTGGGCAGGGAATTCAGGATCTGGCCACGTCACATGGGGATATAATCTACGCCCTGTACAATAACTCCCGAATGACCATGGCTGAAATCGCCAAAAAAATTGGTAAGGATAAATCCACGGTCACAGCGCTTGTAGACAAATTGGTGCGCAACGGTTATGTCGCCAAAGAACGTGACGCAACAGATTCACGGATTGTCCATGTGACATTGACTGCAAAAGGAGAAGAGCTTAAACCGGTATTTGAACATATTTCACGTCGTATGCTGGACGCGTTTTATGCGGATGTTACTGAAGCGGAAAAAAAAGAACTGCTTCGAATTTTGATGAAAATTCACGGCAACTTCTAATTTTTTTTGGAGTAATAGTTTGATATAAAACTAATTTTGGAGGTTTGTCCTAATGATCGATTTTACTCAATTGCTACCTGAACATGAAGTCAAAACGATAGGAAAACATGATTTGTACCTTGAAATATATGAAGGTGATGATATTGCTCCCCACTCGGTAAATTCAGTAACCAAGCCGCCTCTCTTGTTTGTTCATGGCGCATATACAGGCAGCTGGATGTGGAGCAAATATATCCCCCACTTCGTTGAACAAGGCTGGACCTGCTACGTTATGAACCTCAGAAGTCATTACAAAAGCCGGGTAATGGACATGACGAAAATTATGTTTGAGGACTATTTGGAGGATATCCGCGAAGTTCTGGCAGAGTGTACAGCACCCCCTGTTCTCATCGGCTTCAGCATGGGCGGAATACTCAGTCAGAAGATTGCCGAGACGATTACTTTAGCTGGATTGGTCGTGATTGATTCCAGTCTAAGCCAGGAAGTTCATCAATTGATTCCCTATCCTGAGAGTGATCGAATTACACCTGACATTGTCATCCCTCCCCCGGCCCGCGAAGAGCACAACAGTATTGACGAATCAGCAGAGGATATTGCCTTTCAGCGTAAATATCTGCAGATGGAGTCAGCGAAGGCATTTCTCACGTTCTCGGCAGCATTTGGGTCAAGCGGCGGTGTATCCATCAACGGCAATTTAATTACATGTCCAAGTCTGGTCATCAAAGCCGTAGAATCCGATGATGAGGAGCGAAGAGGTCAATTGACTGCAGAACAGCTTGGCGCTGAATATGCAGGGCTGTGGGATACAACCCATACCGGATTGCTCGTCGGCCAGCGATATTTGGAAGTTGTGGAGATCATCCTAAAATGGTTAAATCGGGGGAATTAAAATCAAACCCGAGCACAACAAAGTCGCCCTTCCTCTAAAGTGCAGCTCCAATGGTACGTTGTATCTACGAATTGAATTGCAGTCCGAGTCATGGGCGACTTGTATTTTTCTTTGTTACACGTTTTTCTTTTTACAAATATATATCACTGCCATAAGGAGGAACCATGCAGGGGTAACAAATAGCGCTACACGCGTATCCTCAGCCAATGCCAGAATCACCAACACAAATACCAAAAACGTCAGAATCAAGTAGTTGGAGAATGGATAGAGTGGCAGTCTAAAACGACTCCGGCTCGCCAGTTCCGGGCGGGTACGGCGGTATCTGAGATGACAAATCACCATAATGCCCCAGACGAAGATGAAACAGACCGTTGAGACACTGGTGATCAGCGTAAATACCCCCTCCGGCATCACATAGTTCAGAACAATCGCAATCAGAATAACGATCGTGGAGAAAAAAAGCGCATTGGAAGGAACCTTTCTGTTATTCAGTCGTGCGAACGAAGTGGGCGCGTTGCGATCCTTCGCCATGGAGAACACCATACGGCTTGTACTGAAAATGGCGCTGTTACAGGCCGAAGCAGCAGATGTTAGTACCACAAAATTCACAATGCCGGCAGCTGCTGCAATGCCCACGGCTGCGAATACCTGAACAAACGGACTCTCGCTGGGCACAATTGCGTTCCATGGGTAGATACTCATAATAATCAGCAGTGCGCCAACATAGAAAAGCAAGACACGGATGGGAATCTGGTTAATCGCTCTCGGAATAACCTTCTCCGGGTTCTCGGTTTCTCCCGCTGTCAATCCCACCAGTTCCATGCCTACAAAGGCGAACACCACCATCTGGAATGATATGATGAATCCATGCATTCCATTCGGAAACCATCCCCCATGACTCCACAGATTGGTGAAACTCGCAGGACCTTGATCCGTGGTAAAACCTTTGAAGATCATATAAAGACCAACAACAATCAGTGCCAGTATGGCCAATACTTTTATCAGGGCAAACCAGAATTCCATTTCACCAAACAGCTTAACCGTTGCCAGATTCATGATCAGTAAAACGATCAGTGCAATCAATCCGGGCATCCATTGGGGTACTTGCGGAAACCAGAACTGCGTATACAATCCAACTGCCGTAATATCAGCCATCGCAATGGAAATCCAGCAGAACCAGTAGGTCCAACCTGTAATAAATGCCGCCATGTTTCCCAGGTAATCACGCACAAAATCAACAAAGGAGTGATACTCCAAGTTGCTTAGCAGCAGTTCCCCCAATGCACGCATGATGAGAAATAACACAATACCCGTAATAATATAGGCCAGCAAGATGGATGGCCCTGTCAGTTGAATCGTTTTGCCTGCTCCGAGAAACAGACCTGTACCGATTGCACCTCCAATCGCCATCAGTTGCACGTGCCTGTTCTTTAATCCTCGTGTTAATGTTTCTTCTTGCATGGTAAACCACCACTCTCTTTCTGCACATGCTCTCTACGATGTCAAACTTGTATACAACTCATCATATAATAATCTGTCGTGAATACCTATAATTCTTTTAGATTTTTTTGCGCAGCAAAGAGGCCACCTTTTGAAAAGGCGCCCTCTGATCTGGTCAACGATTATTTGTGTTTATAAAACTCGTGATACAGCTTCATAAGCGCCCTCTTCTCAATCCGTGATACATAGGAGCGTGAGATGCCAAGTTCCTTGGCTATCTCGCGTTGGGTGCGCTCTTCCCCGCCTGCCTCCAAGCCAAATCGGCCAATAACAACTTCCTTCTCCCGATCATCCAAGATGTCGAGATTGCGGTAAATCTTACTTTTTTCAATCTTGAGTTGTACCTTATCTACAACGTCGTCGGCTTCTGTTCCGAGAATATCAATTAATGTAATTTCATTGCCCTCTTTGTCCGTTCCGATTGGATCATGAAGGGAAACGTCTTTGCGTGTTTTCTTCAGGGAACGCAAATGCATAAGTATTTCGTTTTCAATACAACGGGCAGCAAACGTAGCGAGTTTGGTCCCTTTGCCTTGTTGAAAACTTTCGATCGCCTTAATCAAACCAATCGTTCCGATCGAAATCAAGTCTTCCTGGTCTTCGCCAGTATTGTCAAATTTCTTGACGATATGCGCGACGAGGCGCAGATTGTGTTCGATAAGCAAATTACGCGAATGTGCGTTGCCTTCAGCCATAAGGCGTAAATGTTTGGCTTCATCATCCTCAGCCAGTGGCTGGGGAAATGCATTATTTTTGACATACGAGACGAGTAACGTTAACTCTTTGATGAAAAGGGCAATTGCGGTAAACAATCCGGGCACAGATGACACCTCCTGCAGTTTTACAACGATCTGGCCTGAGCACATGTGGGAACAGGGTCGATTTATTGTATGTAGGCGTGTGCCCAGAAGTGCACGTACACTTGAAAAAGGGAAGTTATTCGCGGAGATTTATACACCCACTGAAACAATCGAGCCCACCTTTTGAAGGATGAGGAATTCTTTCTCGACACTGTCGATAAAATACTTCTTCTCACCAAATATCACGACATCATTCTCAGCTAATTGAACATCGCTTTTGAAATAAATAAAATTGTCCGTTTCTCTGAACGCACCTTTGTAGTAGTACAAGTTGTCACCTTCTCCTTGGAAAAATGAATGATATCAACTGCTGTAATTACTATTCTTTTCGTTTAAAACACACCTTGTAAAGCATAAGCCCCATCCCAGATGAACAAATAAGATATCCAAAGAACAAGAACAGTAAATAAATACCATGAAGATCTTCAGGAATCTGATTTACACCTTCAAACCACGCAGAACGAATAGGATACAGTAGCGCTACCCAAATGATCAGCAAGATTAGAATATAATTAATTATTTTTCTCACAATAACGATCCTTTCAAGTCCGAGTGGAAACAAGAAATAATATATAGCAACTCCTACAACGAAAGGAAAAAAGCCGCTAGATTTAGCGACTTCCTATGGTACAATGTTGCCGCCCCGACATTTAGAGAGTACAAAATCAGCATCTTTTCTTAGTAATGTGAGATTGTAATGCCATGGATAAGTCCCTCGGTTGAATTGGAGGCGAAATGGACCCGGGTGTCCCCAAAACGATAGGAGAGTAAATATTCTCCTTGAATATCAGGGTTCTCACCCTTTTGACCTTTTCCCAACATCTTCTCAATGTCACTGAAGGTTTTCATAGGGAGAGTTTTCCAACTCAAAAAAATATGTTCAAGACGGTCTGTGTCTCCCTCCCCAAAATTAAAGGAAACATACTCTACCCCTTCAAATATCCAGAAAAGTCCTCCCATTTCCGGTTCATAATAGGGTTCACTATTTGAACTTTTCAGCGCTTTTGATACTTCTCCTTTCGTTTGTCCAAAGCTTATATTTTCAAACCCCGGTATTCTCCCACTCTTCAACTCTTGAATGGAGTTTTTATTTAAATCAAAAAATGGCCTGCTCAGTTCAGACTGAATTTTGGAGAAAGGAACTTTCACCTCTATAAATCCCGCCGCATAAGGCCCAACTTCGTATGGATTAAATACCAAGACAATTCCTGTGTTTTGGTAGTAAAAGCTAGATGTATTCGACAAGGGAAAGTTATAAAAACTGTCCGGGAAAACATTCTCATTACTCTTTAGGTCTGATTCAATACCCTCAGCTAGATTAACAGCTTGTTTATTGGTTTGAATCACCTGGTTCAAGTAGAGGCGTTTTCCTGTTGTTAGATCATAATTATAAGTCGTTACTTCTTCATACCCGTGCGCGCCGCCTCTGAAATTATAATCTGTATATACAATAGATATTAGGTTGTTTTGATTATATTTAGTCTGTGCAGTTGTATTCCAGTAAAAGTAATCTTGCTGTTTTTTTAGATATGTATTCTGTATAGCGGCATTTACGGCATGGATTTTGAGTGTTTTATTTATTTTATCCCTGACCTTTTGTTCGCCGCCAATTATTTGAACATACTTTTGCCCTTTATACGAGTAAATTTTTGTCGTTACTGTGCTCGACCCGGCTGCATTCGCATCACTTATTGGGATTATAAATAGAAACACTAATAAGAAGCTTATTAACATAGCAAATGTTTTATTCAAATTGAAATCCATCCTTTCTAATTATTATGATATACCAATAATACTGTAACTTGGCTGGTTTGTCTTTTTCTAGTTGAAACTGTAATCCATCCATAGAACAGCCTCCATCCACACGTTAATGCGGAGTGAAGGCTACATCTACCTGTCTATATTTAATTCACTGGTGCCGGCTCTACAGCATCGGCGATTTCCGATACCCTCGATTTGCGTTCCATTGTCACGCTAACGAATAATCCCACAAGTCCAAGTGCTGCAATAACTGCTGCATACAACGGTACCGAGATAAGCCCCGTATGCGTAATTGCAAACCCGCCCAAATAGGCACCACCTGCGTTGCCCAGATTAAAGGCCGAGTGACTCGACGTTGTCGCCAGCAGCGGTGCTTCGCGAGTCATATTCATAATTCGAATTTGCAATCCTGGCATAATCCCAAAAGCCGCAACGCCCCAGCAGAAGATGGTCATTACCGCGAGATACGGATTGTCCAGCGTCAACGTTAAGGCCGCCAACAGAACTGCCAGTATACCAAAGTTAACCATCAGGGAAGGCATCAGCTTCCAGTCTGCCAGACGACCACCAAGCATATTACCCAATGTAACGCCGACACCGAACAGCACCAGAATCCAGGTCACGCTCTGCTCAGCAAAACCACTAATATCGACAAGCATTGGTGTTATATAGGTGAACACAGCGAACAGACTTCCACAGCCCAGCGCACCAATCAGCAATATTAATAACACTTGGGGGCGAACCAGATTCCGGAATTGCTGACCAAGGTTTGCTGGCGGTCCCTGCTGCATCACCGGAATGAAACGAATGATACCAATCAATGAGATGATGCCCAGAATAGTAATGGCTCCAAACGATGACCGCCATCCTAGCTGCTGCCCAATGAAGGTACCAAACGGCACACCGATAATGTTGGCAATCGTTAATCCAGCCAGGACTACGGATACTGCCCCTGCCCTTCTCTCCGGTGCAACCAATCGTGTTGCCATCAGCGAGCCTACACCCAGAAACGTACCGTGGGCAAATGCCGTTAGAATACGTGCCGAGATGAGCAACCCGTAAGTTGGTGCAATAACAGACAATGCATTACCGATGATAAAAATACACATCAGCAGTACCAGCAGTTTTTTCTGCGGTATCTTGTGCGTGAACACGGTTAGTATAGGCGCACCCACCGCCACACCAAGCGCGTAACCCGTAATTAACTGCCCTGCTTGGGGGATACTCACATTCAGATCCGTCGCTACATTGGGCAGAAGGCCCATAATAATAAACTCTGTCATGCCAATGGCAAAAGCTCCTACCGTCAGACATAAAAGGGATAAAGGAAACGCCCCTCGTTTAGCAGATTTCGTAACTTGCGATTCCGTTTGAGATGACTCTGTCTTACGCATATGATGTTCTCTTCTCCTGTCTCTTCTATCTAGCTTCCGCCTTTGACCACAATGCCTCTGACAATTCGCTTAGCGTATCCTGCATAGCCAGCCTCTCTCGCCAGTGTGCCGGAATGCCGCTTAATCCATAGTACGCCCCGGCAATTTGCCCATATACCGCTCCCGTGGTGTCCGCATCATCACCCAGATTCACTGCCAGCAGCGCCCCCTCTTCGAAGGTCGATGATTGATGGAATGCCCATAACGCTGCTTCAAGTGAACGAACAACATAGCCGCTCCCCTGAATATCAGGCGGTGCTTTATCCCGGTATGATCCCTGGACTATTTCTTCAATCGCTGGTGAAAAAGATTTCTCTTCCCTCCACTGACGGCAGGTAGCAGGCCGTAATATGACATCCTTGTCCGCTCCGCGCAGTCCTGCAACCAATATTGCTGCCAGCACTTCACATGCTTCCACACTTTCAACAGCAGCATGTGTCGTTCTGGAACTCAACCCAGCATACCGCACTGCTTGATCCGGCTGGTTGGCATATGCCATAGCTACAGGTGCGAGCCGCATAATTGATCCATTCCCAGCAGTCATCGGGTTGGTTGAACCACTATACGCTTCACCGGTTGCTGCAAACCGTTCAAGGGCACTGCGAGTAGCCCCGCCAATATCAAAGCAGGTTCCTGTACTGCTCATATAACCCACCTGATACCAATTCGTATATCTGCGCATCTGATCCCCGGGATCAAAGTTCTCTTTTCTCACCAAGCTTTCTGCCAGACACAGGGCCATCGACGTATCATCCGTCCACTGTCCAGGTGCCAAATCGAATACCCCGCCGCCCACAATATCGGTAACAGGCTTAAATGTGCCAGGACTGCTGAATTCCACTGTGGTTCCCAGTGCATCTCCCGCTGCAAGCCCTATCAAACAACCTTGGAAACGATCCTTATACAGCATCTTCGATCCCTCCTCCGCGATTTAACTCTCAAATGACTTCTTCCATTCTCCCACATGGCTTGATATGGCGTAAAGAATTTTAATAGGTTAGTTCGATTGCAAATTTATTTTAACCCTATGCTGAGTTGCCTTTCTTCTATTATAAAAGTGTCGAAAGCTGTTGAACGGTTGAATTATCCAAAATTTCTTAAAAAAAGTTTGATACGTTTAAACTGAAAATACAGGTTTTCCAGTACACCGCTTACACGCAAAGGGTATAACGTTTTTCCACTTTTACAATTTTCTGAAAACACATCATCCATGTGCAAGTTTTACATGTAAACAATCATAACGCGCTTGACCCTTCCGATTGTCCTATGTTACGGTTTTATTAGCTTATACACCTGTTTTTTCCCAAATTAATATTTATAACTCAGCTTTCGCGTCAACTAATGTACCGCAAGTCAAAAGATTACGGAGTGTATTTGCAGAGAAATTCATTTAGCTTTATCCCAAAACTAATTCTGAAACAGGAGGAACAAATTTATGATTAAGGCACTGGTTTTTGATTTCGATGGAACGATTATTGATACGGAGACAGCATGGTATGTTGCTTTTCGTGATGCCTACAAGGAACACGGCGTAGACTTAACCCTGGAGATGTACTCGCAATGCATCGGTACCAGTCTGAAAACATTTAATCCTTATGAGTACCTCATCACAGATTTGAATCTTCCGATCGATCGGGAAGCGTTCAGGGAATCCGTTCAGTTGCATCATGCAACATTAATGAACAAAGAACAGGTAAGACCCGGTATCCAGAACTACCTGGAAGCTGCACGCAAAGCTGGATTGAAACTTGCTGTCGCTTCAAGCTCCAAACGAGAGTGGGTTGAACAGCATCTGGAGCAGCTCAAGCTGAAGGATTACTTTGAAGTCATTCGCACCGCAGATGATGTTGCCCATGTGAAGCCTGATCCTGCATTGTACAATCAAGCACTTGAAGCCCTTGGAGTAACTGCAGACGAAGCCGTAGCGATTGAGGATTCACCTAACGGCGCGCGTGCAGCTGCTGCGGCTGGTATTCACTGCGTTGTCATCTCGAATACCATTACCGGGACACTTGATTTCGATATGCCTCACCAACGGCTGTCATGCCTGACCGACCTCGAATTTAACGATTTGATTTCGAAACCACTCGTCACTACGGTCTAAAGACTGAACGAATTTCGCATTTCAAACTTTAAAGGGGGAGTTCACACATGAAAGCTGTACATTTTGGTGCGGGCAATATTGGCCGCGGATTTATCGGTCATATGTTGTCCGCTTCCGATTATGAAGTCTGCTTTGTCGCACGTAACCCGAAGAAAATCGCCATGCTTCAAAAGAGGCAGGAATATCCCATTACCCTCGCAAATGCGGATCAGGATACAACGATTGTGAATAACGTAACCGCCATTAGTGTCGGCGAACAGGATCGCGTTGCTGAAGTGATTGCTTCGGCAGATCTGATCACAACAGCCGTCGGTGTATCGGCGCTGGAAGATATCGCTGAACCGATCGCCAAAGGCATCTATCTGCGTATGAAAAATAATAATTCTGCACCACTTCACATTATCGCTTGCGAAAATGCCATCGGAGGCAGCACTCGGCTGAAAAAACGGATATATCCGTTTCTGGATGTAGAAACCCGTGAAAAAGCAGAGCGCTATGTCTCATTCCCCAATGCAGCGGTTGACCGCATCGTCCCCGCTCAGGATCATAAAGACCCGCTACAAGTTACCGTTGAGCCTTTCTATGAATGGGTGGTTCATCGCCCTGCACTGCTGGAAGGATTTAAGGAAATTGAAGGTGTGCACTACGTGGACTCTCTTGAACCTTATATTGAGCGCAAAATGTTTACGGTAAATACCGGTCACTGCGTTGCCGCATACTTCGGATATCTTGAAGGATTTAAGACGATCCGGCAAGCTATGAGTCATGCACCTCTTCGTGCCAAGGTACGCAAAGTGATGGAAGAAACCGGAGCCATGCTCATCGCCAAGCACGGTTTTAATCCACAGAAACACAGCAAATATATCGATACGATTCTCGAACGTTTTGCCAATCCGAACCTGACGGATCAGGTAACACGGGTCGGACGTTCGCCCCTTCGCAAGTTATCGCCTTACGACCGGCTTGTTCGCCCAGCGATGCAGGCCTGCGAATTCGGAATTGAAATTCCTCATTTAACTTCCGCTATGGCAGCCGCGATGCTGTTCAATCATGAACATGACGAGGAAGCCATAAAGCTCCAACACCTGATTCGCGAAGATGGCGTCTCTGCCTTCATTCGTGAGCACATGGGAATTCCCGAGGAACATCCCGTCCATCAGCATGCCGTTGCCCGTTATGAAGAGCTCAAAGGGCGACAGGAATCAACCATTTTAACCTGATTAACAATAGGTCAAAGAGTTTGATCCCGCAAACTGAATAGACATACGAACAAAAAGCCGGGAGGAACCTATGCTTATCGCATCGTTCCTTCCGGCTTTTCAAACTCACGGCATACATATTTATTATCGAAGCACGCTTACTCGTTCATGATGGAATTGATGGAGGCATAAACCATAGGCAGGAAGCCCTCTGAAGGTTCGCCAACCGGTGCATGGATATGGAAAGCGAAGCCATTGCCATCCAGCTCTTTCACGATGAAATACTCCGTTTTCTTATTGTTTTGAGACATCATGAACAATTTTGCCTCTTTCATCGGACCATTGCTAAGCTTTTCCTCACTTAATTGCTTGACCGCTCCGGTTTCTGACAGATCTTTCTTCGCATCCACTTTCAGTTCATTCAGGTTATAATCCGAAGGCAGTTTTTCAATCTCGACCTCGTAATCCGGATCAATCTTCATGGTCAATTCATGATCATCCGCATCGTAAACCATTGGTTCAAACACATATAATGAATACCCTTTGCCTTGAGCCAGTGTAACCGGGCGCTTTTCGGTCATGCCTTCCACGGTCACTTCCAGCTCGGATGTTTTGGCACGATCAGATGTAACATTACCACCTGCATTCGTACCGTTACCATCATTGGACTCGACCTTGGCGATTTCCGTAAGCACCAGCTGTTTAATCGTTGTATCGCCTTGAATGGCTTTCTCTACATATTTGAATTGAACGGAATCTTCATCGTCAATGTCATCCAAAGATTTCTGCAGATCTTCACCCACCTGGAAAGACATCGGTTCCTCTTTCACACGAATTTCAACAGTGTGCGGATCTGCCCATCCGGTCAAAATGCCTTCCGCTTCAATCACAGCACTTTCCTCAGGCTGCTTCCCTGGTGCCGGTGTCTGTTCTTCTGTATTATTCGCGGGTGACTGAGCAGTAGGGCTACTATTGCCGCAGGCCACAAGCGAGAATCCCATAACCAAAACAAGTAATGATGCACTAATATTCATAGTATTTCGCATATGAACACCTCCGTTAGCTTATACGCAATGATGTTTGTCCATGTTGCCTGACTTGTTAACTTGACAGCTTAGTATTACTTACACGGCTGACCCGTCGCTCAATCATAGAAAGTGTTCAATGCTTCTTTGAAACCATGAATACTCAACCGGCTTGCTCCATTTGCACAAGTTTCGCGTTGGCTCCGTTAAAAGCTTTTGTCTGCTTGTTAAACTGCTGTCTTAACTCGGCAACTTTGGCATATTGGCTGTTCCGTTCCCGAATCGCACGTTTGATTTTAACCAAATTGGGCTCCACATTGCCTCTCATCAATGCATATAACTGCTCGTCCGCATCAAGGCTCTGCCTATAGGAGGCAACAAACGCTTCAAATGACGCAGCTCTTTGCTCATACTGATCCAATACCGTGTGGGCTTGAGCCAGGTTCTCTTCTTTTTCAAAGGATAACTGATCCAATGAAGTTCGCAGCTCTTCCATCTGTTCTTTAGTCCGGCTCATCACGGCTTCAGCTTGTTCCAGCAATGTTCTTCGCTCGGCAATATGTCCGTTTGCCTGATCGAGCAAGGCCTCCAGATTACTGTTTTTGTTCTTTCCTTTACTCAGTATCGATCCGTATAATTCCATGTCTTCCCGTTCATGATGAACAAGTTCCTTCAGGCTCTGGTTCATCTCCTGATCGGTAAGAATTAATTGATTGACTTGATTTGCCGCAGGTTCCTGTGGCTGACCGCAAGCACTGACAAGCAGAGCCAGCAATATGCTGACCCCGGCCAAAGCTATCTTTTTTCTTTTAAGCACCTCGGGGTGCCTCCTCTCTTGCAACTGCTATGTTGTTATTCTTACAGGCGGGTGTCTGCGCTAAAATTGGATACCCAATGTGCATTCGGATCGTAGACCTCAAACTCATAACCCCGATCTTCGAGCAGTTTCAAAATGCGTGGCAGTGCCTGTACCGTTTGCTCGCGCTCATGCATCAGAATCACTTCCTTATCCCGATGTACACTGCTGCTAACCCGTTCCACGATTTTGTCCGGCTGACCGGGAAGATTCCAGTCGAGGGAGTCGGTGGTCCAATCCCACATTTTAAATCCAGCCGCAGCAATGTCGCCCCTGAAGTCTTCTCCGATCTGGGGACTACTGCCGTATGGAGCACGAATCAGATGCGGCGTAAAACCGATCAGATCCTTGACCATCTTCTGCTCCTTTTTGAACTCCTTCACAAAATTAGAGGAGCTTCCGCTCTTATACAATTTGTTATAGTTATGTGTCATGCTGTGAAGCCCCGGATAACTGCCCTCTTTGACAAGCCGCTCCACTGCTTCCTTGTGTTGATTCAACTGACGTCCAATCATGAAAAAGGTTGCCTTTGCCTCATGCTGTTTCAAAATATCCAACAGTTGATCGGTATATACACTTGGTCCATCATCAAACGTTATGTATGCCAGCTTGCGCACCTGACCCTGGAACCGCGCAGGTTCCTCTTTGGACTCCGGTGTCATGTCAATCATGCCAAGCTTGGTTGGCTGTTCAATCGCAGCTACTGGCGGAGGTGCTACATAATCCTTGATCCAGTGCGTCATGCCAATGAATGCATATGTTAAACCGATAATGAGCAGTGCCAGAAGCGCCAGCGCAGCACTCAGTCTCCCATACCGGATTTTTCTTCTTCCATGCGTCTTGGTTCGGCTTGTTCTATGCGGAATGCCGCCACTCTCTCCCGCTCTCTGTTGTTGAACTCTCACTTCCAGGCCACTTCCTTACTTTCATTTTTTCCCGATTATTGGTACATTATATCGTTTCATGTCTCTATATAGAAGATTAATAGAAAAATGGTCCTGGAGAATGACAGAATAGTTACAAGCCCGGTTACAATCTACTTATCTATTTCTTTTCTTATGCTTTTCCTGCGGATACAATCTCCTGTATAATAAATTGATTTACGCCATTTGACTTCAAGAAGGAGCTACATCCATGACTAGCTTGAACCGTGCCGGCAGAACGATCTTTCTGCTATTCTTTGTCGGCATTATTGCCATTTCGTTTTCTTCCATCTTTGTACGCTGGTCCACAGCCGACGTCGCCGTCATTGCGATGTACCGACTGTTCCTCACCAATCTGCTGATGCTGCCTTTTGTGTGGAAATACCGGCACGAGATGATGCGTTTAAACTTCAGACAGTGGACTTTACTGCTCGCATCCGGCGTGATGCTTGCACTGCACTTCCTGCTCTGGATGGGATCGCTTCGGCTTACGAGTGTAGCCAGTTCAACGGTCATTCTCGCTTTGGAGCCTATATTAATTCTCGCCGGTTCTGTCTGGCTGTTCAAAGCCAAAATCAACCGCATGATGATCATCGGTATGGGCGTTGCCCTGCTTGGATCGATCGCTATTGGAGCTGGAGATTTCCAGTTGGCAGGCACAGCGCTACGGGGGGATATTCTTTCTTTGCTCGGAACGATCGCTGTGGCGGCACACATGCTGCTTGGACAGTTTTTGCGTGCCGGACTAAGTGCCTTTTCGTATAACTTCTGGGTATTTTTCGTAGCTGCCTGTACGCTTGCGGTATATAATCTGGTTAATGGTCACCCGTTTGGCGGTTATGCGGCTTCTGAGTGGGGAATTTTCCTGTTGCTCGCCATCGTGCCAACCATCTTTGGGCATTATCTCTTCAACTGGCTGCTTCAATATATGAATGCCACGACAGTATCGATGGGGGTACTGGGGGAACCTGTATTTTCCTCTCTGCTCGCCTGGATGCTACTCGGTGAATCCCTCAACGGGCTTCAGATGTCTGCCGGGGTTGTCATTATTTTCGGGGTATGGATCTTCATTCGGTATGGCAAAACCAAACCACAGCCCATTCCCTCAGATGCTCCTGTAGCTGGAAAAGGACCAGTCGAACCTACAGCGGTGTAACTTGCGTTTGTATTAGGATTTTTGTAAAAAACAACTGGGACCTGCATCACGCAGATTCCGGTTGAATCTATCCCACTACATATAAGGCGGTGTGTTTTCATGAAAAATATTGTATCCATGCGCTGGCTGCTCGCCAGAATGTATGAACCAGATGTCGTCATTGCCGATTGCCGATTCCTGCTCGGTCAACCGGATGCCGGAAGACAAGCCTATGAAGCTGGACATATTCCTGGTGCAGTTTATCTCGATCTGGAAAAGGATCTATCCGCTCCTGTATCTACCCACGGAGGACGTCACCCGCTACCAGATCCGGCTGAACTGGCAACTCGTCTCTCCAAAGCAGGCATCGGCTCGAATGCACGTATTATTGCCTACGATGACCAAGGTGGTATGAACGCATCGCGGTTGTGGTGGTTACTTCGTTACCTGGGACATGAACAGGTGTATGTCATGGACGAAGGGCTCTCCGCCTGGCAGAATGCCAAGTTTCCAGTGACTACGGATGTGCCGGTTCAGATTCCAGCTTCGTTTGAGGTGAATGTGCAGTCAGGACTTTTGGCGAGTGTTGAGGATGTGCAGCAAGCATCTGCTGACGGCTCAGCTGTACTAATCGATTCCCGCGATGCTCGCCGCTATGCGGGTCTAGAGGAACCCATTGATGCCAAGGCCGGACATATTCCGGGTGCGGTGAATTATTTTTGGAAAGATGTGTTGGACTGGGATGGACGTTGGACAGATACTGGGGTGTTAGAAGAGCGTTTCAGCAAGCTGGACAAGGATGGCGCGATTATCGTGTATTGTGGCTCCGGTGTGTCCGCCTGCCCGAACGTGATTGCGCTCGAAGAAGCGGGATACACGAATGTGAAGTTGTATTCCGGAAGTTGGTCGGATTGGATTAGTTATGAGGAGAATCCGGTGGCTACCGGGGAAGAATAAGAACTAAGAGCCCGCGTCAAACGCGGGCTTTTTTTGTGCTTTCATTATATCCATGTAGAATTTTAGATGCTTAAATTTCCGACTTCTGTAACGCTCAGATTCAGCTTATGTTTTCGGCATACCTCGTAAAAATCTTTTGAAATAATGGGTTTGAAGATATTTATATAATCCAACATAAAAAATTCATGCTCGCCAATTCGCTCTTCATGAAGGCAAATTTGAGATACAACTTTGACGATCTTACGTGGAGGCTGTTGTACAGATGCAGCAATGACCGCTTTGCGCCCATATTCCGAATTTTCATAATCGAAAACATCCAAGCGATCAAGTTGATGTACAGTCCAATAGGTTTTTTCAACCGAACGACCGTCGTGGTAACACACAGTTGTCGGAATAAACTGTATGTTTGTTTTAGTTTCCTCCAACAGCGCTTTAAAACGATCTGATACGTGTCTCGTTCCTGTGATCGTCTCAAAATAATCTACTTTCAGGTTGCGCACCGTAGACAGTAACTCAACCTCTGCCGTTGTCCCCTCTGGCAGCGGATTCTCTATCGCCACATAATTCATACCTAATTCGGGAGTGAAGGTCGTTCCGCCACTAATAAACCCTCTACGTGGATATTGAGATTCCAGAAAATAATAGTTCATAGAATGAAGTCTCCTTTCCGAATTAAGTGCTTTTCAATCAATTATACGGGGCAAAAGAATTAAGCAGCTATGCACTATGTAATATGGAGTACATCTGTCATGTGGCGATGTACTCTTTTGTCGTTTTCGTATGGTCCTAAAATCGGGAGAGTCGACAAGGTTCTAATTCACTTCTTGATTCCTGATCGATGATTTCACTTGCAGCCAGACGTGCAATCAGCGGCGCCAGCGTAATTGCAGAATGCATCACGGTTAGATAAAGTCCTTTTACGTGATCTTGGAAACCCACAATCGGATAGCCGTCTTCAGGCATAGGTCTCATCCCGACCTTTATGCTTTCCAGTTCCAGTTGATTCCCATCTTTCAGACTGCGACGCAACGTGTCGAACGCTCGCTTACCAACCGCCTCTGGTCCGTTTTCCTCCGACTCGTCGATTTCATCCGAATCAGAATGGAAGGCGACGACGTAACCGGCACAGGATAACCTAACGGGTTGCAAAGTTCGGGGACGCCTGCACCTGCGGCCAATACGACGACATCCGACTCCAGAAAACCGTTGGACGTATGCACGCCGACCAAGCGGGAACCTTCTTGCTGAAGCTGTGTAACGTTGGTATCGAACTGAACCTTTGCTCCGTACTCCCTCGCTTTGTTCAACAACAGCTCTGTTATCTCTATGGGGTCTACCGCACCTTCTTCGCTGACATACATCGCTTCGTCCGGATAGTCCAGCAGATTCGGCTCCAATACCTCAAGCTGCTCCCGGTTTAATTTTTGAAAGTGGGGTTGCTCCCTGAGGGGTGGAGTGTCCCAAGTTAGCGCTCCATTCCAATGAATTTTCAGTTCGGGTAACTCTTGCTGAAGCGTATGATATTCTTCCAAAGATGCATCGTACAAATGCCAGTAATCGGGAGCCACCCTATGAGTCGTATGTATCCAGGCAAACGATTTTTCCGTGACTTCACGCGCCGCTTCAGGATGTCGTTCAATAACGGTTACATCTTGATTTCGTTTGGCCAGATGATAGGCCATGGATGCCCCGACAATACCTGCGCCAATAATCACAATTTTTTGTTTAATCAATAATGACTCCTCCGTTTTCACCCTATTGTAACATAGGCGTTATGATACTTAGGGGTTATAACATATGAGCGGAGCTGGAGCGACTCAAATAGTTGTACAGAAAATCCGGGTATTGTTGAAGAGGACTAACTGGAGGTAAAGCAAGTACGCTAGCCAATAATGTCGCAATTTCAATCCACTGTCGTATCCTTCCAATTGACTGCAATACGAATTAGGATGGACAGGATGCACACCGTATACCAGACGGAGCCTGCAATCTGAACTAATGTACTATACTCTACTGATGCGCTCACATTTAGACAGGGACCTCTCCGCCATGATCGGCAAGGGGTCCCTGTTTCTGGACTTGATATAAAGCGAAATTAAGTGATGGTAAGACTTCCGCTTGCATATCCGGCTATGGTTGAAGCCACATCAATTCCGGCTGTTATTGATGCTGAGAAGACCATAAGCAGGCGGTCACCGGCGGCTACTGGAATACTCAGTCCTGTGGTCAATCCGCTGGATATTGTGCCCAATGACAAAATGCCGGTCAGTGGTGGAGCCAAGGTTACCACTGCACCCGGTACAGCCGTAAAGGAGTTATTAGGTGTAGTCGAATGGTATAATTGTGCAGTAATGGTTACTGTAGATCCAACCAAGCTAAGCCCAGCTGTTGTACTGAAATAAGCGGCCAGTGAAGTAATCGTTCCTGCACGCGATGCCGAGAAAGCAAAGTTAAGCAAGGTGCCTGCAGCGCCTGTGAGATCAATAATCCCTCCGTTAACACTTATTCCTGTAGCATTGTTGCCAAATCCAACTAAACTGGAGGTATTCAAAAGTCCGCCTAATACCGTAGTCAACGCAACAGGCAGTCCTGATGCGTAAGGTATGATCGCTCCAGAACCTGCTGCCCCTGTAGCTCCGGTTGTGCCTGGTGTGCCTGTCGCTCCCGTTACTCCGGTTGCACCTGGTGTGCCTGTCGCTCCCGTAGCTCCGGTTGTGCCTGGTGTACCTGTTGCTCCCGTTACTCCCGTTGTACCTGGTGTACCTGTCGCTCCCGTTACCCCAGTTGTACCCGGTGTGCCTGTCGCTCCCGTTACTCCGGTTGCACCTGGTGTGCCTGTTGCTCCCGTAGCTCCAGTTACACCTGGTGTGCCTGTTGCTCCCGTAGCTCCAGTTACACCTGGTGTGCCTGTTGCTCCCGTTACTCCCGTTTCGCCTGGTGTACCTGTTGCTCCCGTTACCCCAGTTGTACCCGGTGTGCCTGTCGCTCCCGTTACTCCGGTTGTACCCGGTGTACCTGTCGCTCCCGTTACCCCAGTTGTACCCGGTGTACCTGTCGCTCCCGTTACCCCAGTTGTACCCGGTGTGCCTGTTGCTCCCGTTACTCCCGTTGTGCCTGCTGTCCCTGTTGCTCCCGTTACTCCCGTTTCGCCTGGTGTACCTGTTGCCCCCGTTACTCCGGTTGCACCTGGTGTGCCTGTTGCTCCCGTTACTCCGGTTGTGCCTGCGGTACCTGTTGCTCCCGTTACTCCGGTTGCACCTGGTGTGCCTGTTGCTCCCGTAGCTCCAGTTACACCTGGTATGCCTGTTGCTCCCGTTATACCGGTTGCACCTGGTGTGCCTGTTGCTCCCGTAGCTCCGGTTGTGCCTGTAGCTCCAGTGCTGCTTGGGATTTCACCCAGTAATTCCGAAGAAACTAAACGATGGGCTGTTACCAAAGAGCCTGTGCTGCTCTTACCCCACACTGATACTTGAACAGGATCATCAACCATAGCTGTTGTTGTGAAAGTAAACTCGAAGGCATCAAAATTGGCATAGTAGCTGTTGGTTATCACTTGATTTGGTGCGATGTCAAAAGATTCACTGACATACAAAATCCTCAATCCACCACTCATGTAATACCCTTGTATCTGTATAGTTGAGGCTGTCACATCGCTGCGGTTATCCATTCTGACAGTAACTGACTGAGTCGGTCTAACACCACTAACAGAATTATTTTCTAACGGCCCTGTTGATAAAAAGCTCATCGTTACTCTCCCCTTTCTTTTGAGTAGATTTTATCTGCTAGATGTTTTTAACTGTTTTTTCGTGCTCCACCACCCGGTGTGCATCTACCAATTGTCCCGACGCTTGTTTGCCCCATACTGAGATCCCTACTTCTTCCGCACCTTCTGTACTGGTTTCAAAAACAAACTCAAAAGCATCTAAGTCTGCAAAATAATTTCTGGTCAGTGCTTCGTTAGGTGCAATACTGATCATTTCACTCACATACAGCGTTCTTGTTGTGCTTAGCACATACCCCTGAACGGATACTGTTACAGAATCAACAGCAGTTCGACTTACCAATCTAATTGTTACCTGTTGTGTCGGTCTAACACCAGAAACCGGATTGTTTTCGATCGGCCCAGTTGATAAAATAGCCATCTTCCCCATCCCACCTTTTTATGAACCTCTTACTCTCTTAAGCTCACATGAATAGTAATATTCAAACATTAAAACAACGGTGTGGACAAAAGACAGGCGTCAATTCACCATTATTCATAAGGCATATAAGATTAAGGCAAGAAACAATATATAAATTTCGTAATCTTGCGTTTAAACAAAGGGGTAATATGAATATGATGAGGGATGAGTGGCAGACCATTTCATTATTAAAAGAACTCAAAAGAACCTTTTCCAACAATCGGGAACAAAAAGATGATTTAACATAGCTTTATACAACAAACCAGTCTTGTGTAGTCTCGTGTTTTCGTGTCAAAAGGGCTGTCCCAAAAGTCATACTCATGACTTTTGGGACAGCCCTTTTCATAGTTATTTAGGTTTAATCCATCTGACACACGTTTTTTACTCCCGTTAGCACCGTTCTGAATTATAACTTATTTTAACGACTGCATCGCTCTGTTTAAATCGATAGATTCCCCACTTCATTCTGATACTCATAGATATAACGAATATAATTTTGTGCGCTTTGGTTAATTTCTGCATCAGTAGCTTGGAATGAGGCACCAAAGACTGCAAAATACGGTAACGCTACGGCGCCAACATGATTTATGCTGGCTTTGAAGGGGGTCACCACCTCATCTACGGTAAAGGACACTGAACCATCCCTCGTGTAATTTTCCTTCTTATCACCAATGGATATAGCCAAGCCCATCTTTTTCCCATGCAGTTTGTTACCTGTTGATCCGTACGCCCATCCGTAAGTAAAAACATCATCTAACCACTTTTTCAACAAAGGTGGATAGCTATACCAATATAACGGAAACTGCAAAATAATATGATCATATGCTTCGAGTAACTTCTGTTCTCTGGACACATCGATGTTCCAATCAGGATAGGCTTTATAAATCTCATGAATTGTAATATCAGAGTGTTGCAACAACTCCTTTTTCCAGCGTTGATTTACTCTTGAAACCTCTATATTGGGATGCGCCAGAATGACGAGTGTTTTCATGATTAACATTCCTTTCGCGTTTCAGCTATAGGCTTTTTTTGAATATGGCCATTATCATATAAGCCTGAAAAAAAGAAAATACACACTCGAAAGTAAGATGGTTACTTCAGAGTGTGTATGGACTTCATCAGCCATATTGTGAGAAAATGAATAGTTATACCGCATCAACAAGATCTAACACGAACGAGGTGATATGTCATGAAGCAATATAACCTGGGAATCGAAGCGACACTCGAAATTATTGGCGGCAAATGGAAAGCGCTAATCATATGTTTATTAATGTCTGGTGTGAAAAGGACAGGCGAGTTACAGCGCAGTATAGACGGTATCTCGCAAAAGGTCCTGATCCAGCAATTACGCGAGCTTGAAAGAGACGGCCTTGTCAGAAGGCATGTTTACCAACAGATGCCGCCCAAAGTCGAATACAGTCTTACAGACTATGGAGTAACCGCCAACAAGATCGTGGATGTGATGTGCACATGGGGGCGGGAAAATATAGCATTAAGGCAACAACAAGGAGAAGACATTATACTATTGGAAAATAAAGAGCCTGCTTTTTGAGCTGGAATCTTTAGCCGACACTTTGAGAAGAAGGAGCACTTAAATTGAAAAACTATCTTGTATTCGGTGCTAGCAAAGGATTAGGAGATGCATTTGTCAGGGGTGTACCTGAGCAAGGTGATAAAGTCTGGGTCGTGTCTCGTACGAAACCTGATAACTTGAAACTAGACGATGGAGTAGAACGCATATGGATACAGGCAGATCTGTCTAAGCTCCATGCATCCGAACAGATCTGCGATGCGCTTCAGAACGAGACTTTGGATGTTCTCATTTACAATGTGGGCATTTGGGAAAAAGAGGGTTTCGAGGACCATTATACGTTCGATAATGACACCCCCGCCGACATCAGTAATCTGATTCATGTGAATGTAACATCTGCTATTGTAAGCATTCAGGCATTATTGCCCCACCTTAGGAAATCAACAGCAGGCAAAATCATTCTTATTGGCTCGACTGCGGGTCTGAGCAATGCGAACAGTACTCAGGTATCTTTTGTGGCCTCCAAATTTGCCATTCGTGGGGTTACAGAAGCCTTGAGAGAACATACAAGAAAAGACCGAATCGCGGTTACGTGTATCAACCCGGGAGAACTCGCAGCCGAAGTTCCATATAAAGATGGCATTGACCGCGCTCTTTCCGAATATAATGGTACACGCATCCCTCTTCAGGACATGGTTTCTATCGTAAAATGCATCGTCAGCCTGTCCAATGCAGCCTGTGTAAAAGAAATTAATATTCCGGCAATTACGGATTTGAACGCTTAATTAAGATTCAAAACGGATTAATAAAACTCCGTGACAACCAGAGACAAACAAACATTAAGAGCGCGTTTGAAACGTGCTCTTTGTGCTGCAATAAGGTAGTTAACATTTTATAAAATGGACTAAAAGATGCTTAAATTCACTTCATTTAAAAAACGTCACTATACTTTAGTCCTGTCCTTACTGGGCTAGGGTCTTGGACAAAGACTGGGCTTGAGTTTGTTCTGATTATGGTAAATCCACTGCTATACTGCAAAGCGATATACATATTTTGATAAAAGGAGCTATCACAATGAGAACAAATTTCAGCACCATGTCCAGCACGAGTTCAGAGGAGGAAAAGGTCCAAAAAGCCAGGCGAGGACTGCTCGTTTTCTTTGCCGTGCTCATCCCTCTCTCCATCCTTAGTTATGTACTGATCATGAAAGCACCGATTTTCGGTCTGCTTCTCATGTGGACACCCGGCTTGTCCTCTATCTTCGCCCGTGTAGTACTTCGCGAAGGCATCTCGGATATTTCCTTGCGGTTTGGTGGGAAGCAGACAGTGAAGTCATTGCCTTTCATCTTGCTTTTTCCAGTTGTTATTGGTTTATTTGCTTATGGAATCGCATGGATTACGGGGCTGGTTCAGTATGTTACACCGGACTCATTCATTGAAGGCCCGTCTGGTGTTATCCTTGCAGGAACAATACTTTTTCAAATGTTTGTGGGTACTGCAATCGGTATAATCAGCAGTTCAGGAGAGGAGCTCGGCTGGAGGGGCTATATGCTCACTCGACTAATCGACGCCCGTATACCCAGACCCGTGCTGACGAGCGGAATTATTTGGGGTGTCTGGCACCTTCCCGTAATGCTTTTTGCGGATTATTATTCCGGTCCCTATCCTGCCTTATCGGTTATCCTGTTTATGATTTCAGTGACCTCGTTCAGTTATCTGATCAGCCGCTTGCGCTTAACAACGGGCAGCATATGGCCTGCAATTCTCCTCCATGCATGTTGGAATGCCGTGATCCAGGATGCCTTTGATATATCTTCCAGTGGCAAAAAGGTTCTGCTATGGACTGGAGAATCCGGAATATTAGTGGCTCTCGCCTTGCTGATTGCAGCATGGATGATTTCGAGAAAGCCTCTTGTCATAAGACAGTTATAAGAAAAAATCTCTGAATCCAAATTCGGAGCAATGATGAAAATATGTTTTAAGGAAAAACATCCAACTTAAGACTGACAAAAGCCCGCAACGTAGCGGGCTTTTCGGTTTTTCATCCTTTATCGTTATCTTTGACTTTCAGACTAGATCGCTTGTAAGTATGAAGACTGACAAAGTACATGCGAGCTTTTGTGCTTTTGGATATGTTTCATTTCTCTATTGAACAGCTCATCACTGACAAATCACTTTGATGCTGTCATGCATTCCACCAGTGCCCGCAGTGAGTAATCGGAGGTTGAGCACAACAGAATGCATCCGGCTGTCTGTGGCAGTGCGGCGTCATCATAGGGATTGCGCAGCACCAGATTCAGCAATGGCTTAACCGCAGCCAAGGCCTCCGCCAGTTCCAGCTGACCTGTGAATAGATGGGCATTAAGGGTGCCCTGGATAACGACATCCGCATCAGCAGCTTGCTGTATCAGGGACTTTATCTGTTCGGCGTCGGGCTTCATCGCGCAGTAGCACGTCTGCACAGCCAAGCCTTCATCCTTCAATTGGGAGGGTAACCTGATTTCCGCAGAACCGCTATTATCGGCCTGAGTCAGCTGCTCCTGCTGCGGCAGTATCAGCAAATATTTCAGCGAATCCTTGAGTGGCAGCAAACCCTGCGGGTCCCGGCTAACTTTCACAGTCATACGAGCCAGCTTCAGTGCCGCCTCTCCCCACTGCTCTATGGGAATCGGCTGTGCAGACTCCTGGTACATCCGGAATTGGTCATGCAGCTGCCGAATACGAAGAACCGACTCGTCGATTCGCGACTCGTGAATGCGCCCATCCCTTACAGCGGCCAGAATACCCGCGATGACCCGGCTCTGAAACTCCGGCGTATGGCACATCAGGATCATATCGTTCCCCGCCTGAACAGCCAGCACACCCACTTCTTCCGGGCTAAAGTTTTTGCGAATTGCCCCCATTTCTATATCATCGGTGCAGATCACCCCTGTAAAGCCCAACTGCTTCCGCAGCAGTTCCGTAGCAAAAAAAGGACTGAGTGAGGCTGGAAGTCCGCCGGATTCCGGAATGTTGGGAAACACCAGATGCCCCATCATGATTGAATCCGCCCCGGCTTGAATTGCCTCACCAAATGGAAGCAATGGCCCCTCCATCAATTGTTCAATCGTTAGCTCACATTCGGGCAGAACAATATGCGAGTCTCCGCTCACTTGCCCGTGGCCGGGAAAGTGCTTTGCCGTCACGGCTACACCCGCTTCATGCATTCCCTGAATATAGGCGCGGCCGAATTGAGCCACCAGCTGTGGGACCTCTCCAAAGGAGCGAACACCCACAACCGGATTATCTATATTCGTGTTCACATCCAGCACTGGTGCCCAGTTTATGGGGATGCCTAGGGAGTGCAGCTCACTGCCGATGATTTTACCGAACAAATGAGCGGCTTCCGGATTTCCACTTAACCCGACTGCCCGGTTGCCAGGGACATAGGGAAAAAAGGACTTAAACTTGGACAAGGTGCCGCCCTCTTCATCTACCGAAACATAATAAGGCAAAAGGCTCCCGATATCTTCGGCTATGTTCTTTACTTCTGCAAGTAGCGCATGTGTCTGCTGCTCGCTCTCAATATTATGGGGAAAGATGCCGATGCCCCCAAATCGGTGCTGTGCCATTCTGCCGCGAAACTCCGGCTCGGCCCCAGTCGATGGTGTGCCTACTACGCACATCAGGGCTATTTTGTCTTCCAGACTCATTGCCGTCAGATCAGTTTGTGTATGGATCGCGTTCAGACCCAGTTCTTGATAGAGCGTGCGCTCCAGATAATCATGCAGATAGAACCTTGATTTCACGAAGTGCTCCGCCATATCATAAGGCTGGTAACGCTCCAGCGCAGCCTTCATCCGAGGGAGGACCCCCTCACGTCCACGGTGGTTTCTCGTATAATTGTTATGGAGTGAGCGCCACTCCGCATCGTCTCCGGGATACAGCTCCCAGCGGTAAGCATACTTATGGATTGCCCGTGAACGATCTGTCGCCACCTCAAAATCATGCATGATCGCAATCAGTTCCGCTTCTTCCTTGTGCTCGCGCACTTCGTCCATCAGCTTCCAGATCACATCATAATAATCCTCTACTCTGTAATTGCCGAGAAGGTTGTGTCCGGTAACAGGATCAATGCCATGAAACTGTTCCAGAAACCGGTCGATGAAGGTGGCGCTATTCGCTTTGCGGTTCCAGGCCAAATCCGCGTGCAGTAGCATGGGATACCAGGTTGTTTCAAAAATACCATATGGAACACCAAGGCTGAAAGGCCCCGTCCAGTTGGTAGCAACTACACAGCCAAGATTCAGTTTGTCGGCCGTCTCTGCCCACTGAAGCAAGTTGTCTGTCCGGTTCAGCAGTACCGGATAATTCTGATGTTCTGCCCAATCAAAGCTGCGGACTGCTGGCGCCCCCATAACTTCAATGCCTAGCGACCTGAATTTATTGGCATGCGAAGTAACTTCCGCTTCGATATTGCGCCCGTTGTAGATCCAGATCATGGCGACACTTCGCTGATCGAGCTTAGACAGTTCCTCTGGCGGGCATTTATCCAGCATGTCATGCCAGAAAATCGGCTGTTTTCCCCGTTCTGCCGTAAATGCAATCAGACGGTTCAAAAAGGCGATAAAAGCTCGTTCCCGCACGCCTCCAAACTCGATTTTGCAGCGTTCGCACTCGCATAGGCTGTAGACCTCGTCACACCCGAGGTGAATATAACGCGAATCCGGGTGGGCGTCGATCATCTCTTCGAGTAGAGTGGTTATCAACCCAAAGGTTTCCGGATGCGATGGGCAGATCTCCCCGGTGGACTGCTCTGTCTCGCGAAGATGCCGCCAACCTTCGTGGCGTAATACATATTCCAGATGTCCAAAGCTCTGCTGGAGCGGAATAATCTCTATAAAGTGATCGTGGGCGCTCCGCTTCAATTCTTCCAGCTGTGAACGACTTAACGCATGTTTTGGATGTGCGAACTCGGGATGCGACTGAAATGGGAACTTATCCTCATATTCAATCAAAATCGCGTTCGTCTTATAACGGGCGAATTCAGCCAAATACTTCGTCAACAGTTCCGGCTTGGAGAACGTCTGACGCAGGTCAAAGTTCATTGCCCGCATAGGTGTATCCGGCCAGTCGGTTATGGACACCGCCGGGATAACCCCATCGGGTCCATTCAGTTGTACCAATGTCTGCAATCCATAAAATAGACCCGCCGCATCCAGTGCGTAGACTTCAGCCCTTCCGGCCGACACCTCCAGCTTATACCCTTGTGGACGTCCGTCCAACCCAGTCAGATCCGTTCTGTCTTGTTGAGTAAACGAACTGAAACTAGGGATGGTCGGGCTCTTCTGTTGTGTTCCCAGGACTTCATGAATGGCAGGGGCTCCATGTTCCTCATCGACTACCTGCTGCGTTTCCTGCCCTGAGAGACTTTCGATTATTAACAAATAACCCTTTTCTATTCTGGAGCATGTATATTCCATCCCTGGAAATGCCCGGCGACAATGAATTTCCAATCTGGGATCATCCTGTTCCATGAAAAGACTCCATCTTTCCTCGCCATTCAGTCGCAAGGCTTCTCCTTCGCTCGCTGCAATCTGCTTCGGTTGTGGTATCAAGCTCTGCATCGCTCTCCTCCTATTCTCAGCTCTGTGGACTGATCCGGCCATTCTTCCAGCACTGCAAGACACTTAACTTTCCACCATCCATGTTGAAGCTAACGATATCGGCGGGTGCTCCGACCTCAAGGCCAGCAGCCTGTTCAAGCCCAAGTAGCCGGGCCGGATGCACCGATGCACAGTCCCAGGCATCGGGAAGCCCGGACAACCCCGCTTCCACAAGATACCCCACCTGATCCGGAAGCATCATCGCCGAGCCAGCCAACAGCTCCGGCTGGCCAGCAAGGTGCAACCGACCTTCCGCCGTCAATACCACATCTCCACCGATATGCAGGTGGTAGGAACCTGGTGGCATACCGCTCAACGAGACGGCATCGCTGACAAGAATGGCGCGGTTCCGTTTCATCCGAAGAATTACAGCCAGCACGGACAGCGGAAGATGATGACCATCCGCTATCATGCACCCATACAGCTCATCGGCTGCCAGCTGCTCCCACAGATAGTTCGGATGACGAGGAAGCATCAGGTGTGCACCATTACCAAGATGTGTAGACATCAATGCTCCTGCGGAGACCGCTTCCCTGATCTGCTCTGGCGTTGCTGCCGTATGTCCAATCGAGACAAGAATGCCGGATTCGCAGCACCGGGCAATAAATGAAGCTGAACCAGGCCACTCGGGTGAAAGGGTAATAATGCGAATTAATCCATCGGCGGCATCCTGCCAACGGCTGAAGGCCTCCCAATCAGGAGGAACAATATGCTGCCTTGGGTGGGCGCCGCGTGGGCCATTCTCCGGCGATAGGAATGGGCCTTCCAGATGAATGCCCACAATTCCCTCGGCCTCATCCCGGTTCAGACGAACGGCTTTTGCAATGGCGGAAGCCGCCTCAGTCATCCGTTCCGAACTGTTCGTAATCAACGTCGGGCAATAGCTTGTAACACCTTGACTTTGCAGCTTCCGGGTCAGCTGCAATACCGTATCTGGACATAGCGGGGCTGTGTTCAGATCCAGCCCCCATCCGCCGTTCACCTGTAAATCCACCAGTCCAGGCGCAAGCCAGGGCAGGCAATCTACGGGAGGCGACATTTTAAGTTCAGTAACAACAGTGATACGTCCCTCTCTAATCCCCACCTCAATTGGCAGCCCTGTTCTGTAGTGCTTCCCGATCATTGACACGCTCACAGGCCGTAGGCTTCCCGGTCTGTGAACATCGTGATTCCGGGATGTGTACGCAGGATAGTGGCAGGACATGCCGTGCTGATCGGATCATGTAAAGCTGCCGCAAGTGCACGCCGCTTGGATGCTCCCGGTACAATTGCGAACAGCTCCCTTCCAGCCATCAACGTTGGCACAGTCAGGGTCAACGCCTCCGCAGGCACATCTTCCAGATGGGCAAAGCACCCATCGTTCACCTGCTGACGGCGACAAGCTTCGTCCAGTTTTACCGCTTTGACGATTCTCGAATCTTCAAAATCGGCAACAGGCGGATCATTGAAGGCGATATGCCCATTCTCTCCGATCCCGAGGCAGACGATATCAATAGGAGCCGCACGTAGCAGGTCTCCATATCTCTGACACTCCTGCTCCACATCTTGTAGCCCATCCAACAGCTCCACCCGCCCAGGCTTCACCCGACTGAACAGCCGATCCGTTAAATATTGACCAAATCGCTGGGGAGCCTTTGGCGGCAGATACATATATTCATCCATATGAAAGGCACAGACCCTTGACCAATCGATACCTTGCTCCCGTACCAGACCTTCATACAATTCGTTTTGCGAAGGAGCAGCAGCGAACACCATGCGTACCTGACGCTCCGAATCCTGAAGCAGCTGTCTTAATCTGGCCCCAACCGCAGCCGCAGCCGCTGCTCCCATCTGATTCCGATCAGTATAAACCTGCACAGACATATGCTCAACGTTATGAGTCTTGAGCGGTTCCACCAAGTCATTCACATTCATGTGCTTCCTCCTCCTTCAAGCCATTTCTCGTCTGCTTGTTTAATTGCCGGCATTCAACATCAGCAGCGTTGTATGCGGCGAATCATGACCTGCTGCGTAGTAATAGCCATTGTAACGGATTCTCCGCGGTTCAAAACCAACCTGCCTGCCAGTTCCCACCGCTTCCGAGACAAGCGCCACACTCCCATCCATTCCTGTTGTCCCGCTGGTGTAACGCCCCGCCGAATAAGTAAATCTCCCCTCGACTTTCGCCCCCGAAATTATTGCGCCTGTATCATAATCTCTGACCTTCATGGTGACGGATACCCCTGATCCGCCATAGACCAGATTCATGTCCGTTACAATCAATGCCTTCAATGCGGTGCTGCCAGTGGTCGCCGACACTTCATCGGTGAGAGGCCCGATATTGCCACGCAGATCACGCGCCGCAATACGATAGTAGTATGTCGTATCCGGCAGCAGTCCCTTGTCCTGGTAATTCAGGGCGCGGGCGAGTCCAACGATATCCGCAGCTACAGGCGTGAACCCCTGCACGGTACTTCGGTATATCACATAGCGTTCCACTTCCATGTTATCCGAAGCCATTCCATAATTCAGATGTACAGTCTGATAATCAGTCGCCTCAATGGAAGGGACCCCTGAAAGGGCGGAAGGAGCTTCCTGGTCATCCGCCGCTGTCCAAACTACACCGCCAGGCCCCCAATAAGAAGGAAGTGCCCGGTAAGAATCATAGTGATGGACGGCAATACCGCCAAAAGCGCTGCTCTGCCCGTAAGCTGCATATACCTTATCCAGCTCGGCTTCCATGTGGGTACGCCCCTCCTCCCAGAAGGTAATGGTCTCCGGGTCTCCGCTATTGGCGATATCCAGCGTTTCCACACCAATCACCACGGAATTCGGCTTACCGATCTGATCCGCATAAGCCAGCTCTCCAGCAGCCCCGGCAATAATGCCAGCGGAGCCATCCGCCGTATCCCGGTAATCCATAATGGAGATATAATCAGAGATATCCTGAACATGCTCAGACAGCCATTTGCTGGAACCATTCCATGAAATATTCGCTGCTTGATCCGATGTGTCATACCACTTGGGCACAGCAGGACCGAACGGAAGCCAAATACCTGCGGTATCCCGGCGATCAATCATCTTTTGCAGGCCATCCAGGTATTCCTTCTGCAGGAAATGACTTGGGTCTTTAAAATCGGGAGAGATATAAGGCTCAATATCCACATTGATTCCGTCAAACTTCTCCGTATCCCCCGCTGCAAGATTGTAATTGATCACCTGCTCCATTTCCTGCACAGCGTGATGGTGATACTTCTCGTAAGCGCCCATATAGGCCGGCGTAGTGCCGCCTGCAATTAACGCATGCACCTGCAAATTTTTGCTGTGCGCCCAACTCACGAAAGAACGCAACTCGACTTCCTGCGCTTCCAGTGCATCGTATCCGGCATAACCGCCTACTGCAAGATAAAGCGTCTGGACCGGTGTTTGGCCGAATGTCTGCGTATCGGTGATGAATGACTCCAGCACCTGGCGCGATCCAGGGTTGAGCAGCAGCTTATAGCTTTCCGGTTCCCAGATCCACATAGCGCGCTCCTGTACAGGAAGAGGTACGGCAGTCTCATGCGTCCCGGTTCCAACCTGAGCATACACCGTCGGGCTATAACCATAACGCTCCGGTGCGCTGGCCGCTCTGGCCTCAAGACTGACCGTGCGATCGCCAAGTCCCGCCGTGTCCCAGGTGTATACATATGCAGGACCTTGCTGAACAGCTTCCTCCCATGGCCCGCGGTTCACCCGAACCTCTACCAGCATGATCGGAAGTGGAGAGCTGGTCTCGACAGAGATCTCCACCTGGCCGCTAAGAGATACGCCCTCAGATGGTCCCGTGATGGTTACTACCGGAACAGCACCTGCCGGGTTATTAACGGTAAGGGTGGCAGGCGCTCCCCACACCCCGTAACGGGTGGACGTATCCAGTCCACGAACCACCAGTTCCACAGCCCCGTTATAGGCTGAGGTATCCAGCATATAAGACCATGTGCCGCTGTCATCCCCATCCGGATCATTTAATACCACTTCGAATTGAGCCGTTCCGTCCACAAACAGTCGAATGTCATACAAGTCGGTATAACTGCCCCCAATTTCCACCAGCCCTCCATCCGACACATACCCGCCCGCAGGCGCGTCCAGTGAAATTGAACCCGCCGCTTCTGCCTTGCCAGGGACAGATATTCCAATCGTCACCATACAGATCAACAGAAACAATCCCAGTTTGAATCCGGAGTACACACGCAGATGCTGCTTTTTCATAAGCGAAGCCTCCTTTTGCCATTCTGTAATGGTCTAGGATTCCTGTGCCGTACATTCGCTCATTTCGCGCTCAGCTGAACATTCTGAACACGGTCATACGCTTCCTTATAGGTGTTCAGCAGCTTATCTACCCCAAGATTGTTGATTTCCTCTACATACTTTTCCCAATCCGCCAGACTCCGGGAACCCGTTACAAATTTGGCAAAGCTCTCGTCACGGTGCTTCTTAATCGCCTGACCGGTAATGGATATGACCTCATTTTCCACTTCTGTAAAAGCAGGTCTTGGCTGCATTGCGGGAGGATCATATTTGACCGCTTCTTCATAGGCATGCTTCAGATCGTCCGAGAACAGCGACAAGTGCGCGTTGAAATCAATCCAGGTATAGGTCCCGCTGGTCTGAAGCCCTGTCTGCTTGCGCATTTCAATGACATCGTTATACTCCGGCTTGAACTTGATCGTATCGCCTTCCTTTATAAAGGTCTCTCCTTCTACACCCCAGCTGCTGAGCGTACGTCCTTCCTCGGAATAGAAAAAGTCCATGTACTTCATCACATCATCAATGTTCTTGGAGGTCGAGGCCACCGTCAATCCGCCTTCCATATAATGAAAATACGGATTCAGCTGTTTGCCGCCTGAAATGCCTGCCGGAGGGGCCAGAAACTGCATGTTGAACTCCGGATTCTCCTGCTGCATGGCATTATTGAAAAAGTCAATCCGGCTGATATAATCAATGGTTACAAATGATTTTCCAGTCGAGACCATATCCTGCCACTGCTTAGTTTGCAATGATAAGAAATCGGGCGGGACCAACCCTTCATCGTAAAAACTTTTCCACATCCCTACCATGGCCTTGTAGTTGTCTTCCGTCGGTCCATAACGCCATTCCTTCTGGTCAAAATCATAGTAGGCACCCTCCCCCGTTCCGTAGTTCACCGTCATATTGGCATTCATCTCATCCGGGATCTGACCGTAGCGGATCGAGAGCGGGTAACTGTCCGGGTATTTCTCCTTCAGCTTCTTCAGCGCTGCATGCAACTCTTCATAAGTTGTTGGAACCTGAATGCCTTCCTTGTCAAAAACATCCTTGCGGTACATCCAGATCATACGATTCGTCTCGCCGAAGCCTTGATTGGGGAACATATACATTTTACCGTCAGCGGACAGGGCAGCCTTCGCTTCCTCGGGATATTGCTTCATCCATGCCTTCAGATTCGGCATACTGTCCATATATTCCATCAGATCCACTAGTGCGCCCTGCTGACCAAACTTGTTCGAATCCTTGCGATTGGGCATATACATCAGATCAGGCAGCGCTTTGGAGGCAATCGCAAGGTTCAGGCTCTCATCCAGCTTGCCGGAAGGTGTCTGCACTTCCAGCGTGACGCCCGTCTTTTCCTTCAACCAGCTCCAAATGGGCCAGCTCTTGGAATAAGGAAAAGTGGCATTGTTGTCCAGCAGGGCCGTGAAGGTCTTTCCCGCCCCGGTGGAGTTATCGGTTATTCCGGTACCGTTTCCTTTGGTATCTGTTTGCGGGTCGGCACCCTTGCCGCCACTGCACCCTGCCACCATCGTTACTGCAATCAGCAGGGGAAGTATTACCGATTTCCATTTGCCCATAAGCTTCTCTCCCTTAATCTGAATTCGCGGTGCACTTCTTGCCTCACTTAACCTTTGACAGCACCAACCATGGCTCCTTTGACGAAATACTTCTGTACGAACGGATAGATGACCAGAATCGGCAGGGTTGAGACCATAATGGTCGCATACTTGAGCGATTCCTCCACCACCAGATTATCTCCCCCAATGGATGTTACGTCGCCTGAGCTTGCGCTGCCGGCCAACACGAGATTACGCAGCAGCACCTGGAGCGGAAATAAATCGGGAGACCGTAGATAGAGCAGCGGAAAGATAAAGTTGTTCCACATACCCACGGCATAGAACAGGGCAATCGTGGCAAAGGATGCCTTGGACAGCGGTACAATAATACGTATGAAGATTCCAATATCGTTCAAACCGTCCATCCGGCCCGATTCCTCCAGCTCTTTCGGGATGCCTGAGAAGAACGTGCGCATCAGAATAAGGTTCCAGGTGCTAACTGCACCCGGGAGAACCATGCCCCATACGGTGTCCACCAGATTCAAGGAACGGACCACCAGGAAGGTCGGAATCATCCCGCCGCTGAAGAACATCGTAATTACAATCAAGACTGTGAAGCTATTACGCAGTGCCATGTCTTTTCTGGACAAAGCGTAGGCTCCGGTGGAGGTGACCACCAGCGAGATCAGTGTGCCAAGCACGGTGTAAATGATTGTATTTCGATAAGCCGTCCAGATTTGCGGATCGCCCAGCACCAATTTGTACATGCTCAGATTAAAACCCTTGGGCCAGAAGGAAATATTGTTTTGGATGACGTTTACGTTGCTGCTAAGGGAAACCGCCAGCATATGAAGGAACGGATAGAGTGTAACCACCACAACGAACAGCAGGATCAGCGATGCCACAACGTTAAACCAGGAAAATCGGAGTGAGTTCACGCCACACCTCTTTCTACCATAGACTGGTCTCACTTAATCGACGGCTGAGCCAGTTGGCCGTATAGATGAATATCAGACTGATGACACCCATGAACAAATCAATGGACGCACCATAGCTGAAATTCCCCTGTACCATACCCACCCTGTAAACATACGTGCTGATAATATCCGCTGTATCGTAGATCGCCGGATTCTGCATCAGGAAGACTTTCTCGAAGCCGATCTCCAGCACTTTGCCGATATTTAGAATCAATGTAATGACGATCGCGGGAGATATACCGGGTAGTGTGACATGCCAGATTTTGCGCAATCGACTTGCTCCGTCCATATCCGCGGCTTCATACAACTGCGGATCGATGGCCGTCAGCGCAGCCAGATAAATAATGGTCTCCCAGCCGATATGCTGCCAGATTTCTGACAGGACGTAGATGCCCCGGAACAGCCCCGGCTCATTCATGAAATTGATCGGTCCAATGCCGATACCTGCCAGCAAATTGTTAATTAGCCCTCCCGTTGGGGACAGAAACATAATCACCATACTCGCCACGATTACATTCGAGATGAAATGCGGCAGATAGCTGACCGTCTGTACAAAACGCTTGAATGCTGCCCTTCGCACCTCATTCAGCAGAATGGCCAGCAAGATTGGGGCTGGAAAGCCGAACACCAGCTTATACAGTCCCAGCAGAAACGTATTCTTCATCAGCGGCCAAAAATCAGGATTCTCCAGAAACATCCGGTAATATTTGAATCCCACCCAATCACTGGCCCAAATTCCTTTAAACAGATTGTAATCCTTGAACGTGATGACCAGACCAAACATCGGCGCATAGCGGAAGATCAAATAATACAGGAGGCATGGCAGGAATAGCAGCCATAGCGCCTTGTTCCTGTTCCAGGTTCTGATCAAACGCGACTTCCGCCGAGGCGGCCGGTGCGTTTCTTTTTGCGGTTTGCTTTGCATTACGCTAGCATCAGCCATCGGCATGCCCCCTCTTGCTTGATGAGTTAATTCGACTTTTATGTCAGCTAACTTACCCTGGAATTCCGGGGTTCGTATTCGAATTATAGCTATAAACCTTTAGAAAGCGCTATCTACATGTTATATAACTTTTCGCCTTTACTCCTTTTTTCCAGATATCCGCGTATAATTCAGTAAAAGTGTATATTGTTTGTGTCAGATTTATGCCGCTATGATAGGATCAACTACTCGATCCGGGGCTGTACTCAAGGGGGAATGTCATAATGAAGGGACTGCTTACAAGCAAATTTGCGCTGAATGGACTGTTTGTCAAGCTAATGCTGAGCTTCCTCAGTGTCATCCTGATTTTGGCTTCATTTAATCTGTTCTCCCATCTGTACTTAAGCAACAAGGTCTATCAGGAGATGGTCAGACAAAATGAACTCGGCCTTGCGCAGACCGTTGAAGGGTATGAGAATCATTTCCGACTGACCCAGAACATGATTCTGGCCCTCACCCAATCGGATACCTGGACAGCCAATCTGGGCATTTTGAGCCACATTAAGGAGAACCGCCGTTACGATATTCCCGCAGAGGTGAAGTCGGACCTCTCCACGCTGTACGCTAATCCTTTTCTGCATATCGACAATTTCATTCTCTATTTCAAGCAAGAAGACTATGTACTGGAGAAGGAAGGTCTTAGCAGTGCCAGCGATATGTTCGGTAAATATTATTATAGTAAAGAATATCCCCCGGATTACTGGAAAACTCAAACGATGAACAACCAGTTCCTGAAAGTAATGCCTGCCGCAGCTTTTACGGAAAATACCGTTCACTCATCCCGCTCTCTCGGTCAACTGATGCCGGTCATGATGAAAGCTATTCCCTACGAAGATGTGTACGGCATTATTATGCTGGATCCACAACGTATGCAGGACACATATGGCGATGCCGCTAATAATCCGTTCTACATTCTGGACAACGAGGGACGCCTGCTTTTTACCACGATGGAGGGGGAACTGCAAAATCCGCAGCTACCTGCAGACGGAAGCAAACATGAACGTATTGGGGATCAGTATTACTTCTATGAAAAAGGTAAGCAAACCGGATTTACCTATGTCCGGGTCACCCAGGCCGCAGTAATCGCCGCGGAAATGCGGGGCATGCAGCTGCTGCTGGCTTTCCTGCTTGGCGCTGCTGTGCTGATTAGCATGATCTCCTCCCTGTTTTTCAGCATAAGATTAAACCAGCCGCTCCAGCGCCTTATTGCCGCTCTGGACCGAAATTCGGACAGCGTACCAGACAAATGGAGCAGTGTAAAAGAATTCGCCATGATCGGCGACCGCCTGAGTTCTATTCTGGAGAATAACCGTTACATTCAAAGCGACCTTGCGCAGAAGAACTCTCTTGTACGCCAGTACGCTTATATCCATAAAGTAAAGAATATACCGCTCAGCTCCTATCTGGCGGAGCTTGAGGATGCCCAACATTCCGAGCAGCCTTATGTCTCCATTCTGTTCAAGGTGGGCTTCAAATCCCAGCCGGATGAATTCGGGCAGCATACCCTGTTATTATGGAAGCTGATTCAAAGCCTGTTCACCAGCAGCAAAACCAATAGCGTTGCCATTCAGCCCGAGCAGGACCAACTGCTCTTGCTGCTGTTCGATCCAGGTCCACAGAGTGGTATTCTTCAAGCGCTCGATACACTGAAGGAGTTGCTGGCTGTCGAGGAAACCCTTTATCTGACCATTGCGGTAAGTCCGGTGTATTCCGGAGAAATTCCGTTTACCGATGCGTACAGCAATCTGTCCATGCTGTTAAAAGAGCGCAGGCTGAATGGGGAGACACAAGTTATTGTGGAGCCGCGTGCTTCTTCGTCAAATGCCTTCCATGTGAAGGTCACTTATGGGGAGGAACTGCACAACCTGCTGCAATCCGGCAATGAAGAGGCCGTATTCGCTTGGCTGGATCGCCAGCTGGAGCAACTGCAGCACAAGGATGCGGCCGCAGAAGACTTCCGCACCTTTGCCATCGGTGCAGTCGAACAGATCAGCAAGACGGTGATGAAGCTGAATTTGACGAACATCGAATCCGAGCTTCGCTCTTCTCCTCCGGGAGAGGCATTTGCTGGTTTCCATTCCATGCAGCAATACAGAGAATGGCTTCAGGCGTTGGCTCAACCGGTACTTGCGGCAGTACGCAGCCAGCTGGAAACGCGTGATCCGGTTATCACCTTTGTGCTGGACTACCTGGATCATCATTATGGGGAAGACATTAATTTGAATATCGTCGCCGACAAGTTGAATTTAACATCGGGGTACCTCTCCAGTATTTTCAAGGAAAAGACTAACATCAACTTCAGCGAATATCTGAACAATCTGCGGGTTGAGCGGGCCAAGGAACTGCTTGTGAATGTAGATCTGCGAATTCAGGACATTGCGACACAGGTCGGCTATCAAAATGTGAACTCGTTTATCCGCATGTTCAAGCGTCGGTACGGGCTGACCCCCGGAGAATACCGCAAGCGTCATGCGGGTGATGAGCCATTTATCTCCTCCAGCCATGGCTAACCAGGCGTGAGCGGGCAAGAACCGTAGATTGTAAATACACCAGCGTCCGCTCGGAAGCAGGCGCTGGTGTACTGTCAGTTTACATTAGAATTTTGGACAGGTGCACAAGAGCCATCGAAGGAATTCGTTGTTCTTCAGGAATTTGTTCATAGAGCAGATGCCCTTTTCCCGCTTCAATCATTTGTTTGCTCATACTAGCAATCCGACCTTTACTATGATCAATAAAACGAAAATCCACCTGTCGTAAACTTTGCATTTCAGTCAAACGTTCGAATGCCTCAGCCTTGATCCCTTTATGTATCTCTTTCAGTTCCAGCACCACCAATTGATCCGCAGTCCACAGGTTCTCAATCTCTTGCAGAGACTTCATGAAATCCAGTTCAAGCTGACGCAGATTCTTCAAATGCGAGAAGTCGCACAACCGCTCGATTTTGGGCAATGACAGATGCAGATAGACCAGATGATGTAATGCCCCCACTGCATCAATCTCGGTTAGATTCTTTACGGACGATAATCTCAGCATACGGATATTCGATTCAGCCAGTACTTCGAGTGAACCTGCCAATGTACAGTGATCGAGAGCCAAATACTCAATAAATGGTAAGTCTACAACAAAATCAAGCTGATCAATGTCGCAGTTCAGGACGAGGGTACTCAACCGAATGCAGTCCTCAATCGGCGAGAGATCGGGAAATTTCCCGCTAAGTGCGAGATAAGTCAAGTATTTGTAATTTCGGATGAAGTCCAGGTTTTGCTTTTTGGGTGAGCGAATGTTCAGAAACTCCATCTTTTGCAGCTCACTCAATATACTCAAATCCTGTGGTTGCTTGAGATCCAGCTGCAAAGCGGTGACATGTTTTAAACCAGCAAGTGCCTCCAGAAACTCTTCTGAATACCGCCCCTTCACATCTGTATTGGACACATTTAAAATCAAATCGGGTCGTTTGGCAAACACATGTTCATCCAGTTTTCGCAGATCATGCATCTCGTCCAACCCGACAACAAAGCTAATCGTAGCCCTGTTCCGCAGTTGTACGATAGCCTTGTCCATTTTATCCTCGTTCCAGGGAACTCCACTCATTGAAGCGGCCCACGGTTCGTTCATTATTGGTCACCCTCCAATTCTCTGATACTTATCCATGTATAGCTTTCCTTTAATTGTAAATCAAGAAGAGTACATTGAGAAGTCGGATATTCGATTGCAATACTGTATTCTGTACTCGGTAACAACTGGTGTATTCATGAAAATGGGAAAGAGATCACCTTTTAAAATCCATAATGTTACATCTAAAGAACATTTATCCGATATAAAGAGATATCTATTTGAAAGAGGGGTGAAATCTGATGAATAGTTCATTAATAGGTCCTGGAACAGGACTTATTGCCATTGCTGCGGGTGTAATGATGATTGCTACTTCCAAAAACGAAAAGCGGATAGAAAACAGTTTCATCTACAAACACGGCTTTAAACCAGGCTACGAAGATAAAGCTCGCAGAACATCAATACGGGCGAATCGCGTCGCAGGGTTCGGTTTGATTCTGATTGGTCTAGCTGCGATCGGAATTATCTAATATCTGTTAGAAGCTTGAAAGCTCATTTCGTGGTTACTTATCACCTGAAAACTCTGCTATAATACCTCCAAGTGTTATTCCCCAAGGGGAGATCAGGATGGAGGATAATCATCATGAAGTTTGCTAAACGTATGGAACATTTCAGTGAGGGGATATTCACACGTTTGCTGGAAATCAAGAGGCAACGACTGGAGAATGGAGAACCTGTCATCGATCTAAGTGTAGGCACACCCAATATTCCCCCTGCCCAACATATCATGACGGCTTTATGCGAGGCAGCAGCAGATGCTTCAAACTATACATATGCTGTAAATGATCAGAGCGAACTGCTGCAAGCAGTCAGTGAATGGTACAAGCGCCGTTACCATGTTGAACTGAACCCGAAAACCCAAATTTGCTCCTTACTTGGATCACAGGAAGGACTCGCCCATATTTCTTTGGCGATCGTTGATGAAGGAGATCTGGTTCTTGTACCCGATCCTTGTTATCCAGTCTTTGCTGATGGACCTCTACTTGCAGGAGCCGAACTGTATTATATGCCCCAAAAAGAAGAACATGGATATGTTATTCAACTTCAGGACATTCCTGAAGCTGTTGCGCGCAAAGCAAAATTCATGCTTGTATCCTATCCGAACAATCCCACGACAGCAATGGCATCCGATCAGTTCTATCTGGATCTAATTGATTTTGCCAAGAAATATGACATTATCGTTCTTCATGACAATGCATACAGCGAGCTGGTGTTCGATGGGAAATCGTGCGGTAGTTTCCTTGCTTATCCCGGGGCGATGGATGTCGGCATTGAATTCAACTCGTTATCCAAAACCTATGGATTGGCTGGGGCACGAATCGGCTTTTGTGTGGGGAACCCGGATGTGGTATCTGTGCTTAAAAAGCTGAAATCCAACATGGATTACGGCATGTTTCTTCCGATTCAGAAGGCAGCCATTGCTGCAATCACAGGGGATCAGAGTGAAGTTGAGCGGGTCAGAGATATCTACGAGGAGCGCAGAGATATTCTTTGCGAAGGATTCAGCAACCTCGGTTGGCATATTGCCAAACCCGAAGCCAGCATGTTCATCTGGAGTCGGATTCCAGACCACTACGATACCTCAGAGCAGTTTGCCATGGATCTGGTTACACAAGCGGGTGTAATCGTAACGCCTGGGAGTGCATTCGGACCTTCGGGTGAAGGATATGTGAGATTCGCTTTGGTTCAGGATAAAGAGACGTTGCAGCAAGCGATCCTATCGGTAGATAACAGTGGAATGCTAAGAGAAAAAACAACGAATTTATAACACGATAAGAGTTCAGCGTTACTTGTAAGAGTTATCCCCCAAGTCCTACACAGTGGGTATGAGCCTCACGTTGGTTAACGTGATCTCCATACACTGTGGACCAGGGGGATTTTTATTATTTTCAGCCAGGGTAAATAAAAGGGATACTACCTTTCTAAATCAGAAATACGGGACAAACGGGTAATAAAAAGCCTGCTCGATGGCAGGCTTCCTGAATTTAAAATCATTATATTGACTTGCGCCAGTTGGAACGATACATCAAATACAGGAAATACGGTGTACCAATGATCGTAATGAGTATTCCTGATGGAATCTCTGTTGGCGCCATGACCGTTCTCCCGATCGTATCGGCCAGCACCAGCATGACAGCCCCCGCCAACGCGGATAAAAACATCGATCGTCTTAATTTGTGTCCCGTGAGCAGGCGAACCATATGGGGTGCAATAAGACCGATAAAGCCGACAGTCCCTACACAGGCAACAGCCCCTGCTGCCAGTAACACCCCTGTCGTCATCGCTAGTAATCGTGTGCGACGCACGCTCAGTCCAAGTCCTGATGCGCTATTGTCGTCGAATACCAACAATTCAAATCTGCGAGCCAACCACCAAGCCACCGGAACCAGAATAATTAAAAACAGGCCGATAATTTTAACCTGATCCCAGGTCCGAGCATAGGTACTTCCTGTTAGCCAGATGTATCCACTACTACCGTATACCGCACCACGTACAATCAGAATCTGAATTCCTGCTCCTGCAATGGCAGACATCGCAATTCCCAGCAACACAACCGCAGACGGGTTCAGCCCTTTCTTCCAAGAGAGGGAAAAAACAACTACTGCGGCGATGGCTGCACCGATGATTGCCGCTATGGGCAGCAAATAAATTGGTAGACCTGGGAACAAAATGATGACCATCATTGCTCCAAGCCCAGCACCAGAGGATACACCAACAATTGAGGCATCCGCCAGCGGATTACGTACCGCCATCTGAATGAGCACACCACTGATCGCCAGTGCAGCCCCCGCACCTGCAGCAACTAGCGTACGCGGAATTCGAAGTTGAATCAACGCGGAGAATAGTCCATCTGATTGGAATAGACTTGGTAATAGATCGGCCAGCGGAATTCGCATACCGCCAAACATGGTACTGAGCAAGATCAGCACTACTGTGATGACCGAAAATAATACGGCCATCGGGCCGAATGCAAAGCGACGTGAAGGTGCTCCTGTACTCATCGAAGTGGACATGCCCGACCCGTTCGCTGCCTTCATGCGTGTGAGTACAAGCCAGATCAGCCACGGTGCACCAATAATTGCCATTACAGCCCCTGTCGGCAGCTCCATACTGGAGTTATGCACCATCTTGGCGAGTACATCCGCACCAACCAAGAGAGCCGCTCCCCATATAAAAACACCAGGCAGCAGCAATCGATTGGAGCGTACTCCACTCAATCGAACCAAATGTGGTGCCACGAGTCCCACGAAGCCAATCGGCCCGATTACACTGACAATCACCGCAGCCAGCAATACCGCAATAATCAAACCGCCAGCACGAGCGAGTCCAACCTTTTGTCCCAATGAGGACGCCGTTGATTCATCCAGCTCCAGCATATCCCACTGTCTAGACAGGATTAGCGCGATAACGGTAATACCAATCACCCAAGGCCAAGCATAAGCTACGCCACTCCAGTCATTCTGGACGAGTGTTCCTGAACCCCAAAGAAACAGCCCCTGCGTTTCCATGGAGAAAAAAATATGCAGTGCGCTTGTAAATGAACCAAGCACCATGGACACAATCATACCGGACAATGCAAGTCGTACCGGGCTGGATCTTCGTCCGCCACCCATAAAATAAGCTGCGAATGCTGCCACCAGACCACCAAGAGCTGCAAATAGAAAAGGTGACTGACTGAGTAAGCCCGGAAAAAGAATGGTTCCCAGCACCACGATAAAGTACGCTCCTGCATTAATGCCCAACGTGTCTGACGCCGCGAGCGGATTTCGAGTAATCGTCTGTAACAGCGCTCCCGCTACAGCCAGAGCCCCTCCTGCAATAATACCAATAACCGTACGTGGCATACGCAAATCCCAAATCATATTGTGCTCTAAAGTATTCTGCCTGCCAGTAAGTGCATCCCAAACGGTATGTAATGAAATGGCTGCCTCACCATAACAAAGGCTTACAAAAAAAAGCACGATGAGAGCGGATAGACCGCCCCCATATATGCTTATTGTACGCCAGTTCATTGCTGGCCTAGTTGCCTGAACCGAACTCATTTGGTAATCGCCTCAACAACGCCATCAACCAATGCTTTGGAGGAAACGGGTCCACCAAATGTCCATGTCGTGCTATCCAGTTGATATGTGCGTTTTTCCTTAACAAAGTTGAGTCCGTTCCACACCGAGTTATCTTTCATTGCTGTGCCAAAAACATCATCGTCTGGCTGTGTAATATAAATGAAGTTACTATCCTGTACATCAGATAAGGATTCAATCCCCACTGTAGAGAAACCATAACCTTCTAATTTTTCCGGCTGCCAATCGTTAACCAAACCAATTTTGTTCAACGTGCCAATCACAACCGAGTTATCGGTAAACATGCGCAGACTGGCCGCATTTTGATACGTGAATGCCTGTGTCAGAGCAAAGTGGAAATTATCTTTACCTGCAGCAGCCAATTTTTCTTTGGCTTCTGCATAATGCTGATCCAGTTCATCCAGTACTTGCTTTGCTTTGTCCTCTTTGCCCAGAGCAGTTGCGATGTTATTAAAGATCTCTGTCATTTTGTCATAATTATAGCCATCGCCATCATACGGGTCGTATTCAATCGTTGGTGCAATTGCATTAAGCTGATCGTACACCGCAGTATTATTGTCTGCATTGGCAATGATGAGATCCGGTTTCAATGCAGCGATAGCTTCCAGATTCGGCTCACTCCGGGTTCCAATATCCGTCACACTGTCATCCAGACCTGCTTCGGATGATACATAGACTTTGTAATTGGCGTTATCTGCATTACCTACTGGTTGAACGCCCAGTGCAACCACATCTTCGGTGTATGTCCATTCCAACGTAACCACACGCTCTGCTGGCTTGTCGAGCGTCAGCTCTCCGCGTTTATGCTTCACCGTCACAGGGCCTGCTGTCTCTTCTGCAGGAGCACTTCCGGAATCAGCATCCTTACTTGCATCTGTAGTAGTATTGGCTTTACCGCATCCTGCCAGGACAAGCACAAACGCCAGCATGATCAAAAGTCCTTTTAATCCTTTTTTCATATCTCTTTTCTCCCCTATTTATATGTATTAATATGATAACAATTATCATTATCACTAATGGATTATCCCGTAGGATTGCGATTTTGTCAATTCAAAAGAGTTATTATTTTCTTTGCAATATCTTCCCTGTCACAGCATAAACAGAAAAAAAATGAAAGAACCCGCATTCAAGGCGGGCCTGGATCACATCGACTGTTTTGAAATGGTGATAGAATGCACCGTACGATAATTTAACTCAACTGCATCGTTGTGATACACGTATTATCTTCTTCATAGGTAGATAGCTGTGTCTCTACAACCTTTCCATCATACACCACACGAATGAGGTATGACTTATCTCTGGCTAACCAAAAATCCATAAAACCGTTGGATCCGGCCTTCATCTCAGCATCCTTCATGAGCGTATTCCCCTCGGAGTCATGGATCGTCACACTGAACTTCTTATTTTTCATTTCACCCTGACATCCGGTCAAACTATGAATTGCACAGGGATGAGTCTGCTCCACATAGGGTGCAATGGAAAGGAAAAACTCCTTTTCAGGCAAGTCGTAGGTTGTCGTTTGGTTACCTTTATCCGTGACGATTAACTGGGTGGCATTAATGGAGGCCGATTCAGGTGTCTCCTTGCCTGTACTGATATCTTCTACTAATTTCTTGATATTGGGCGCTTCCGCGTTATCTGCTTCTTCTGTCCCCACATTGTTTGCAATAAGGAAGGCCCCCAACACAATTACAACCACTAAGCTGGCAATGATCCACATTTGTTTTTTCATCTGGAGTTCATCTCCTCGTCCGTTTTAGTTTATTATAATGGAGAACGAATCATCATGGACTGAAAGCGTATGTAATTCACCATTTATTCACATATTTGTATGTCTTATTTGTACAAGTAATCCCATCAACCCATTCTAGCTTGAGCAGGAGGAGTTTTCATTGAAGTGGTACCGTGTACATAAAGAAAAATCGAATACAACCCATTCCATCGACTGGAACGGATTAATCCCGAGGCATATCGCAATCATGATGGATGGAAATGGAAGATGGGCTACGCGAAAAGGATTACCTCGAAGTGCTGGGCACTATGCAGGAATGCAGACAATGCGGGAAACGATAAGCATGTGCCACAAAAACGGGATTGCTTCGCTCACTCTTTACGCCTTCTCTACGGAAAACTGGAAAAGGCCCAAGGAAGAGGTCGATTACATCATTAGTTTGGTGGTCGAATTTGTACAGGATACAACTGTTCAGGAACTGAATCAGAATAATATCAAAGTTAATTTTATTGGTGATATCTCGAAATTCCCAGACGAAACACAGGAAGCGATGCGCAAAGTGGTGGAACTAACCCAAACGAACAGCGGGATGGCTGTGTATTTTGCGATGAATTATGGGGGTAAAAACGATATTGTACAAGCGATAAAAACGTACATCGTAGAAAACAATGAAGAAAACAAAGAAACCTCGGAAATCTCCGAGGCGGAATTCGAAAAGTTTTTATATACCGGACTCAATCCTGCCCCCGATCTGCTAATCCGAACCAGTGGGGAGAAACGGTTAAGCAATTTTCTATTATGGCAAGCCGCTTATTCCGAGCTCTGGTTTACGGATGTGATGTGGCCGGATTTCAACGAGCAATTGTTATATGAATCCATCTTGGATTATCAGCAGCGCAAACAAAGAGCATTAGACGATGTAACGCAGTAATCCAACATTGTTTCTGCCGCTCCTCAGCTTAAATGAGCTTTTAACCAGGGAAGGATACTAGGGAGAACGGTACTGGGCTGCATGGCTTTGGTGTGATCCATATCCGTTCCCTTGATTATTTCGACGGTCCAGCCTAAGTTTTCAAGAATTTTTTTATTCTTTTGCAACCGTCCAGCGATATCCACCGTCACACTGCCAAATTTCTCACCATACACAATCGTATCTCTCTCTCCTGCAAAAGCCAATCTGGGGATATTCAACTGAGTTTGAATACGTTGATCATCGAAATCAATTAAACCTTGATACAAGGTCGCAAATTGTTTCGTTTGAGCCGGATCGATCTTTAACTCCACGTTGTCCCAATCCAATTGATCCGGACTCAGTTCTTCTACTTTCATTAGAGCTTCTGCTGAGTGTATTTCTCCCGATTCTTCATGCTGCTTCAATGCTCCCTCATATGTCTTGGTGGTCACTACTCGCATTTCCTCATATGGCCCCTCGTATGGCGGGAAACCTCCCATAATGAGACTTTCCATACGGTCAGTCCGCAGGGCTAACTGCAGTCCAACGAGAGCCAGCCAGGAGTATCCATAATAACTAAATCGATTCACATTCATCTGATCCGCAATTCGTAACAAATCCTGAGCGATATATTCGGGCGTAAAATGTTCCGGATGGGGATGTGCCATATAGTGGCCTTCATAATCAAAATGCATGATCTGAAATTCACCGGAAAGTCCGTCGATAAATTTTGCACCCAATTCAGGATCACCCCCCCATAACTTTAGGGTTTCGGCTTCTTGTCCGGTTACGGACTTTTTGGCTATGGGCAGCATAATGACGCTACGATCTTCTGCTCCCGTCAGACCTACTTCAAGCTGCGAGCCATTCAACAATGTAATCATTTTCTTCAATTGAACCAGTCCTTTACTGTTGATATCCTCAGTGTATAACATGGATGCAATCTTCCGGTTTTCGTTATAAAATGTGGATAAAATATGGACTTGGGCGCGTTGTATGTTACTGTAGCACTTGAAGGTTTCACTTGAAGCATGAGGAGAAGAAACATGAACCGAACATATACACCTGGGCAGATTGCCACAAGGCTGGATGTAAGTACAACTACACTGCGACGGTATGAAAAGGAGAACCTGATTCCAGACGTTCCACGGACAGACAGCAATCATAGGTACTATACCCCTGTTCATCTTCAGACGTTTGTTGCTATTCGTTTATTATTGAAAGGGTATGAGATTCCCGTAGTATACGAGGTTATGAGAAAAGTAAAACAGGGCGATACGATGGATGCCCTCTGGCTTATAAACCAGCAGCTATATAACAGCCAACTGGAGAAGCAACGAATGGAAGACATATGGAAGATGGTGCAACAGGTGGATTTTGCTAACGATCGAAAGGTTGGAACGACGGAGGCGATGACGATTGGAAAAGCTGCCGAAGCAGCCGGGGTCAACACTTCTGCTATCAGGCATTGGGAAACCGAAGGCTTGATTTTCTCAGAAAGAGACCCTAACAACGGTTATCGAATGTATACCCGGGACGAATTAAGAAAGATATTGGTCATTAGCAGCTTAAGAAAATCCGTCTACTACATTGAACATATGAAAGAGCTTCTGAACACTGTCGGCACGCAGGATTATACACAGATCAATAAAGCCTTCCAACTAGCCCTGCAAAAGCTAAACAGCCAACTGTCCCTGCAATTTGCAGGCGTGAAGGAACTTATGACATACATTGAATTACATCAGGCACAAGGATAACGTATTGGTTAGTTGAGATTGGATGTTTTAATGAAAAAAGCCCGACATTTGTTCGAGAAATTCTCAACATGGTCGGGCTTCTTACTGTTACTTCACGTTCTACACATGCTGATTTACAGGTTAGATATGGCTTTGTTTTTCTCAAAGAACCTTGCATTATGGGACGATACCCCTGCCATATCGGAAGCGGTCGGCTCCAGATAGATCTTGGCGCTGTTTACTGCGAGTACGGCATCATTAAATGCACCAGCAATCAGACGGACTTTGCTTCCATAGGTGATGAAATCACCTGCTCCGAATATCCCCGGCTGACTTGTGCACATTCGCGGATCAACCGAGATACCGTAATCTTCACGTTCCAAGCCCCAATGGACCAGGTTACCGAAATTACGATCGTATCCATGACTTACAACCACTTCATCCACTTCAATTGGCATGATTTCTCCATTGTCTACATGGGCGAGTTCAACGCGGCCTATTTTGTCTCCTGTACCATATAAGCGAGAGATGCTGTAAGGAGTCCAGACTTGGGCAAAAGCTTTCATCTGGGCAACTGGCAGCTCATGTGCCGTAAACTCCTGTCGTCTGTGCACTACGATGACCTCTCGTGCCAATCCCTCCATCTCATTCGCCCAATCTATTGCGGAATCCCCGCCTCCCGAGATCAGTACACGTTTACCCTTGAATCTGGAAAGATCCGTAATGGTATAGTGCAGGTTCGTCAGCTCATACCGATTTGCGCCCTCAATATCCAGCTTCTGAACCTGCGTCATGCCTCTGCCTGCACATAACAAGATCGTACGTGTGTAATGACGCTTTCCTGTCTTCGAGGTGAGTACAAACACTTGATCATCGCGTCGTTCCATCTGAGCAATTTCCTGGCCGAATACAATAGTTGGATCGAAGGTTCTTGCCTGTCTTTCCAGGGAATCGATCAATTTCTCACAACGAATCGGATCAACTCCACCTACATCCCAGACCAGCTTCTCCGGGTACGTGCGCATAAATCCGCCCAATTCCTCTTTGGCTTCAATGATTTTGGTACGCATGGCTCTCATCCCGCTGTAAAATGCAGCGTACATTCCTGCAGGTCCGCCACCAACAATCGTTATATCGTAAATGTCCAATTGCTGCTCTGCTCCAGTATTCATCTAGGGCACCAACTTTTCAACGACATAATCCAACAACTTGGCCGATCCAATAGGACCCACACCTGTTACAAAATCACTCGTTTTCAGCGGAAAGACATGATTGTCTTTCACTGCGTTCAAATTCGCCCACACTTTGCTTTCTTTCAGGTTATCCATGGATTGCTTCGTATCATAGCCTTTCAGCGTCCTGTCTTCTAGAAATATATAATCCGGGTTCATTTCCGGCAAAAATTCTAGGGAAAACTGGCTAAACCAATCTGTAGAGTCTTTGATGACTTCAGGGCTGTTCAGACCTAAGGTTTCATAGAAAAAGACACTGCTGCTTCCACCTTTGGGACCCATGAAACGGTAACGATTGTGCTCTACTCGAAGAACCAGCACGGTTTTGTCGCCGATCGCTTGAGCAATTTTCTCCTGTGCCTGCTTCGCCTTCTCATCAAATTCAGCCAGCACTTTGGCAGATTCCTCTGTCTTGTCAAAGACAGCAGCCAGCTTCGGCATGGCAATCTGCATTTCACTGTTGGAATCCAGAGCCACCGTTGGAGCAATCTTGGATAGTTCATCATATACGCCTTGTTCCATACCTACGCCTGCGCTAACAATCATATCTGGTGACAACGTCAGCAATTGTTCATAATTATATTGATATTGTTCCGCTTCAATCATTTGGACCCCGTGTTCCTCAAAAAAAGACGCACGATATTCCGGCTCAATCTCCGGAACAAATATAACCATCTGCGGTGTAACGCCCATCTCAATCAAATACTCGGCATAGATGGAATCCAGTACAAGCATATTTTGAGGATTCGTAGGAATCGTCACCTCTCCAAACTGATCCCGAACAACTTTCGTCTCATTTTTCTCTGCCGTTTTTGCTGAAGCTTCCACTTTTTTATCAGAAGAACCGGAACAGGCGGAAAGCACCAAACTTAGCGCCAACAGCACCATTCCCAAACCCTTAAACCTTCGTGACATGATCTACTCGCCCCTTATGCAATATTGATAATGATAATTATTATCAAATACTAGCAAATAGGAAGAGATCCTTCCATAGGAGATGGTGCGTATTCAGTTGGATTATTGTGCTCTATCATAGATTGGTGACCAGCCTATTTACAATTTCATTCAAAATCATTTGGTGTCCAATAATTCCACGGCCATCCACCCACAGGCAAGTATCCACGAAAAATACCCTGTTGTTTTTTACAGCCTCCAAGCCATTCCATTGAGAGCTCTCCACTAACTTCTTCATATTTTCTTCAGCACTAAAGTGCTGCATAACTCGCTTCTCCACAAACAGGTATTCGGGATTGGCTTTGGCCAACAAGTCGAGTGAGCAAGGATTAAACCACGCCTCCCCTGAATGCAACGGCTGTGGCAGAGTTAAACGGAGCTGTTCGTACAGTAAATGGGATACCCCATTAGAATGACCACCCAAATATCGATAACCGAACGGTTCTACCCTCAGCACCATCACGGTAGAGGAAGATTGGACAAGATGCTGTAGTTGCTGCTGTGCTTTGTTTACTTCCAATTTCATCTGCATATGCAGTTTATGGGCTGTATCTTCTCGATGAAACAAGCCTGCCAATTGATGGAGCAGAGCCTCCACATCGTTATTTAAACCGGTTATAATGGGTGCAATTGTGCGCAACCTTTGCTTGATCTCTTCTGTCCAAAAATTTCCCACAATCCATTCGGGCTGAACTTGCCGAATCTGTTCCACATCCAGCTCATATTGCGACACTTCCATCATCTTCACCTGATGCATGTCAAATAGTTCACGTAGATGTTCAGGCAAAAGCAAGGGAGTTACTACAACCGCATGTGGAATAACCCCCAAGTGAATCAACACTTCCGCACAAAGCGGGGAAAGACATACGATTTTACGCTGGGGCAACGTTTGTGCATAATTTCTCGGGGACACACCCGTTAACTGTTTGAAACGACGACTGAAATAATGAGCATCCTCGAATCCGGTCCTCTTCGCAATGTCCTGAGATGTTGCCGTTGATAACAACAGTTCCTCTTGAGCACGATAGATCCGGTAATGAGCCAGATAATCCAGAGGCGGCTTTCCATACCGCTCACTGAATTTGCGGGAATAATGCCAGGGACTTATGCCTGCTATCTCAGCTAATTGCTTTCGTGTGATGACCTGTTCATAATGCTGCTGCATGTAATCCACAGTGCGGAGAATGCTTTGTTCCACGGTAGGCTCCTCTTCTAACAACTCCCGGTATACATGTTGTAACAGTTCATACACCAAAAGTTGATTTCCTACATGTACTACATTGGAATTAGGAGAACCTTCTTCACTCCAATGTTGGCTGAGACTCGCCAGTGTGCCACCGGTTAATTTTACTTTTTGATACGTGTCCCCTGACGGTACATGCCATTCATATTTCACTACTTCACCTCGGTCTGGGAACATCGCGTATGTATCGAACTGAACATGCCATCCGGCCAGATCCAGATTGCCACCCTCAATCACTTCAATCACGGTGTTTTCTTGCACTGCAACTAACTCCCCATAAGATACCTGAACCCTATGTCCATTAATATTCCAGATCGCTCTCCCATCGAGGATGAGTAGTAAGGCATGACTAGGAATGTGATGCAGCTTGCCCGCCGTCATCCATTGGTCTGTCAGTGGCTTAGTTGACTTCCATTGAGCCATCCACTCTATGTTGTTGAGCATTTTTGTTATCCTTTCTGTGGCTGTCCTATTATTAACTCTACAATACACGAAAGCCCGCACCATCAGGTACGGGCTTTTCTTAATTTATACGTGTTTCCGTTCCTTTCCTATCATCCAATAGGTGAGCACACCTGACACACAGAAGGAAATAATCAAACCAACGCAGGCATGTAACAGATTCAGGCTCCCTTCTTCCATAAATAGCGGAATTTCCAGCAGACTTCCGGATCCACCCAATGCAACTGCTTTGACGGACATCAGCCCGAAATACAGTCCTCCTGCAGCACCGCCAAGCAATGCCGAATAAAAAGAGGCCCTCTTTCTCATATTGACCGCATACATCGCAGGCTCTGGGGTACCTAATAAAGCAGTTCCTGTTGCCCAGAAAGCCAGCTTCCTGAATTCCCGCTGTTTGCTTCTTAGCCCAGTAGCGAGTGAAGCTCCTGCTTGTGCAACAAAGGCAACCAACATGACAGGGAGAATGAGGGAGAAACCATTCACCATTATTTCATTGATTATGATAGGTAAAAGCCAGTAATGTAATCCAGCGATCATCATTAGGGAATAAACCGCTCCCAGCAGCATAATTGCTAAAATTGGGGCATCATTCAGTAGTGAATCCACCACATCCGGTAACTGCTGATCAATCCAAGTACCAAGTGGACCAAGTATCATCAGAACCAGTGGAACGAGAATCAGAAACGTCAACAATGGAGCAAGAATTCCTTTGAAGGCTCTTGGGCTTATTTGCTCAACGACTTTTTCCAGATAGGACGCCGCATATATCGTCAAAATCACCCAAATGGAAGCTGAAAAAAAGATCGCTTGTGACACAATGGGTACTCCCATAAAGTGAACATCCTCTTCACCTGACAATAAAGCGGTCATTTGCGGGTAGAACATTAGTCCGCCAATCGCTGCGGCAACATAAACATTGCTTTTTAACCGAAAGGCTGTACTGAAGGCTACCAGGATTGGCAACAGATAATACACACTATCTCCAATGGATTTAAATATCATTAACGTCTGACTGTCCATCAACGAGGAGGAATCTGTAGAACTGTAAACGTTAAATAACGTAATGATGGCTAGCACAATCTTGAGCACTGCAGCTCCCAGAATGGCGGGCATCAGAGGCCTGAACACATCGGAAACAAAATATAACAATGATTTTTTAGGGGTACGCCTTGTTTCTGGCAGTATGCCCCCTTCTGCTTTCCCCACTCCCATGGCCTGTAGCGTAAGGTATAGTTGTGAAAATTCGTCCTCAAGTGTTATGTAGCATTGATCACCTGTTATACGAATATCTGCGTCAAGATTTGATACAACATGCACTGACATATTTACGCCTGTACGGTTACGCAATGTCAGCGTAGTGGTATTCTCTTCATGCTGTACAAGACGAATATTTTCCTGTCCTCCTGCGAGATTCAAGAGTTGTTCGATGCTACTGTCATTCATATGTACCTTCTCCTTATGCTGCGGTAATCCCGAGTTTTATGATGTGCCCCTATCTATATACACATTTCCATGAAAAAACTTCAATAGGATAAAAAAACTAATTCACCTTATATTTCATGATTTTTGTGCAAGGTATAATGACCTAATTCAAGCATAGAGCTACTTACTATGTAGGCTTCCGTTCAACTTGTTTTATGAATCATTTTCCCCGTACTCACCACTGACATCTAATGTTTCAGATAGCCGTACTCGTCATCACTCACCACAACTTTGGACAACCTGAGCATAGCGTTTATATCTATGTTGCCTTTCAAATGAGCAAATTTCTTCAGGGCCAGCCAGGTACCTTTTAGATGACCTGATTATGAATTTCCCAACTATATTAACCTTGTAATTATCTCTCCAAGACTATCATCCAAGCCATCACTTGATCCTCAGCATATCCTGTCGAATAGCGCATTCTGTCATAGACAGTTTGTGTGAAATCAAAGGAGGAATCATTATATGGTCAAACAAGTTTCTATCTCCCAAATTCACCCTCGATTAACCGTATACAGCGAAGAGAATTTCAGAGGCCTTCGGAGAGTATATCGTGGTAATCTTGGAATTGCCGATATTGACGCCGTTCTGACAGGGATCGAAAGTTTGAAATTTTTCTCTACCAATCCAAACGCCACACTCGTGTTATTTGATCGTTCACGTTTTCGTGACAATTTCGTTGTACTGCGGGGCAATCGAATCATTCGTGAACTGGATGACTTCTTGCGTAGAGGTGATGTGGAATCCCTCATTTCTTCCAATCAGCGGTTAACACTGGCACAGATTCGTGAAATTAGAAGAACCGGTGAGCTTCCTCCCGGCTACCGATTGATCTAATCTGTCATACTCGCCAACGTTAGTTCATTCAACATTTCAGTGATGCATGTCATCTAAGTGCATCACTGAAAATAAAAAATTTAAAAATAGGCATATCTGAACTCCTTATGAAAAATAATGTGTACATAAAAAATAATGAAATGGAACGATTCTATATTTTGCCCGTAAGGGTAATACAAGTGAAGCATATTGAAATCTATGATCCAAGGAGCTGGTCATTTGCAATATTACAGACACAGCGCAGAGGAGACGCTTCAGGACGTTCAGAGTTCCACGGACGGGCTCACAACCTCTGAGGCTGCGAAGAGACTGGAGACGGAAGGCTATAACGAGTTAAAGGGAAAAGCTGCAACCCCCATCTGGAAGCTATTTATTGAAAATTTTAAAGATCCCATGGTTATCGTGCTGCTGATCGCGGCCGCTGTTCAGATCGTCCTTGGACACCTGATCGAATCGCTAATCATTTTTCTCGTCATTCTGTTAAATGCGGTAATCAGCGTTGTGCAGACCAAAAAGGCCGAAAGTTCTCTGGATGCACTCCGGCAAATGTCTGCTCCCGAAGCCAAAGTCATTCGTGACGGGCAGAAAAAAACGATTCCCGCGCGGGAACTTGTTCCCGGCGATATTGTCTTGCTGGATGCAGGGGATTATGTCCCGGCAGACGGCCGTATTTTGGAATCAGGCAGCTTGCGCATCAACGAAGGCATGCTGACAGGAGAATCCGAAGCAGCAGAGAAACACACAGATGCCATCCCGGAAGAAGCTCCGATCGGTGACCGTCGCAATATGGCATTCAGTGGATCACTGGTGGTGTATGGTCGGGGTACGCTCGTCATTACGGGTACAGCGCTGAAAACGGAAATCGGCAAGATTGCCGAATTGATTGAAAATGCAGAGGCGAAGGAAACTCCATTGCAACGGAAATTGGAATCCTTTAGTAAGAAGCTTGGCTTCTTTATCCTAGGCTTGTCGATTCTTATTTTCGCCATCGAAGCAGGACGTGTCTGGCTAACTGAAGGAACGGAAAATATCGGACCATCTATTGTGAATGCCCTAATGTTCGCAGTTGCCGTCGCTGTCGCTGCCATTCCAGAAGCTCTTTCCTCCATCGTGACGATTGTATTGTCTCTGGGAACGAATAAAATGGCCAAGCAGCACGCCATCATCAGACGTCTTCCTGCCGTGGAAGCCTTGGGTTCTGCCAGTATTATCTGTACTGACAAAACAGGAACGCTCACTCAAAACAAAATGACCGTGGTGGACTATTACATTCCCCATGGCACAAAAGATCAATTCCCCGATGATCCCAAACAGTGGTCTGCAGAGGAACGGCGTTTGTTACATATTGCAGTACTCTGCAATGATTCGAATATTAACCAGGAAGGCAAGGAACTTGGTGATCCCACCGAGGTAGCGCTCATCGCCTTCAGTAACCGGGTGAACAAGGATTACAATGAAATTCGTGACCAGTTTCCGCGTGAAGCCGAGCTTCCTTTTGACTCGGATCGGAAATTGATGAGCACTGTGCACACATTTGAAGGACAGACGGCTTTGCTGACCAAAGGTGGACCGGATGTGCTGTTCAGTCGCTGTAGTCATGTATTTATGAACGGTGAAGTTCAGCCATTGACATCTGAGATTCGAACGCAGTTTGAAGAAAAGAATGAAGCTTTCTCCAAACGGGCCTTCCGTGTGCTAGCCTACGCCTACAAAAAGTTTGATGACAAAAATCAGGTCACGGTAGAGGACGAATATGATCTAACACTTGTTGGTCTGACAGCCATGATTGATCCACCACGTGAAGCGGTATATGGTTCCATCGAAGAATCCAAGAAGGCAGGCATTCGCACGATCATGATCACTGGCGACCACAAAACAACAGCCCAAGCGATCGGTATTGATATCGGACTTGCAGGCCCGGATGATCTGGCCCTTACCGGAGCAGAGCTGGACAAACTGTCGGATGAAGAACTCGATCAGCAGCTCGAACATATCTCGGTGTATGCACGTGTATCTCCTGAAAATAAAATCCGCATCGTGCGTGCGTGGCAACGCAAAGGCAAGATTGCAGCGATGACCGGAGATGGCGTCAACGACGCACCTGCACTGAAACAGGCAGACATCGGCGTAGCGATGGGCAGCGGGACGGATGTCGCGAAAGACGCGGCAGCCATGATTTTGACGGATGATAACTTTGTCTCCATCGTGAATGCAGTCAGTGTAGGGCGTATGGTATTCGATAATATCAAAAAAGCCATTGCGTACCTGTTTGCAGGAAACCTGGGGGCGATTATCGCCATTTTGTTTGCATTAGTGGTCGGTTGGGTGAACCCTTTCACAGCCCTCCAGCTGCTCTTCATCAATATGGTGAATGATTCCCTGCCAGCTATTGCACTGGGTACGGAAAAAGCTGAACCGGATGTCATGCGTCGAAAACCGCGGGATATCAACGAAGGCATCTTTGCTGGTGGAACGTTGCAGGCTGTCATTACACGTGGTGTTCTGATCGGAGTGGCTGTCATCGTGTCCCAATATATTGGACTTGGGATCTCGGAGGAAATGAGTGTAGCGATGGCATTTACGACCCTAATTCTGGCACGGAGTCTGCAAACTTTTGCAGCGCGCTCCAACACACAGACGATTTTCCAGGTCGGCTTCACCACCAACAAATATGTCCTCGGCTCCATCCTGGTTTGTCTCTGCCTGTATGGAATCACGTTGATTCCAGGGGTTCGCAGCATCTTCGCCATCCCGGCAGCCTTTGGCTGGAATGAGTTCCTTATCGCAGGGGGACTTGCTCTCGCCGCGGTCATTCTGATGGATGTCATCAAGTGGATTCGCAATCGTGGCACACAAGCTACTGCGTCCTAAAAATGAACACATGCAAAAGACGGCGTCCTGGTCAGGACGTCGTTTTTGTTTGATTACCATACGAATCCGTATGACATTATTGCCATATAAGAAGATTGAGCGTAAAATGATTTATTGAATTCATAGACAGGAATGGTTACGTGAAAGATAAAATTGTAATGCCTCTCTGGACTTGCTGCCTGTTCATCGTTGTGATGAACACCACCATGTTTAACGTCTCTTTACCCGTTATTATTCATGATCTTCAGATTACATCGGACCTGGGTTCCTGGGTCATTTCAAGCTACTCGATTGGTTATGCCTTGTCGACGGTGATCTACAGCCGATTGTCTGACCGTATTCCGGTACGCAAATTGTTGACGGTTGGATTGCTTATTCTGGGGTTATCTTCATTACTCGGATTATTTGCGCACAGCTTTGCGATCCTTTTGCTGACACGCATTTTGCAATCTGCGGGTGCAGGGGTCATGGCCGGACTTGGGCTTGTTATCGCGAGCCGCTATATCCCAGTGGAGCGGCGCGGAGCAGCCATCGCACTGATCTCATCAGGCAGTGCCATGGCGTTTGGGCTTGGCCCTATTGTGGGTGGACTCATTAGTGAGTACTGGGGCTGGAATGGACTTTTCGCTATTACGGTGCTTGTCCTGCTTGCGCTGCCCGTACTGCTCTATTTTCTCCCGCGTGAAACGGCCAAACCGGAGAATCCCTTTGATATGTTCGGTGCAGCATTAACCGTGATTAATGCAACTACCCTTCTGGTTGCCATTACTCAGCAGTCATGGTTATGGCTGACCATCGGTGTCATTTCACTTATTGTGCACATCGTGTATATTCGCAGGGCGAGCCTCCCTTTTGTGAATCCACATGTATTCCGAACACCCGGGTTTACCCGGCTACTGCTCATCGGCTTCTGTGTTCTGGTCGTAAATCTGGGCAATTTGTTCCTGATGCCGCTAGTGCTCGCTGATCTGTTTGGCCGTTCGTCGCTGGCTATTGGTCTGCTGATTGCTCCTGGAGCCATCGTCTCGGCATTCTGTACCCGCTTCGTAGGTCGCTGGATCGACCGTTATGGCAATATGCGTTTTCTGATGATCGGGCACATTTTGCTTGCCGCAGTACTTGCTCTGTTTATGCTGGGTCTGAATCAGTCAGCCCTAATCATCACCGGAGGTTATCTCTTTTTCTCCCCGGCACTCTCCGCCTCGATAGCTTCGCTGAATAATGAAGCATCTCGGATGCTTCCCAAAGCGCAGATCGGTTCCGGTATGGGTTTATTACAGTTGATCCAATTTTTTGGCGGTTCGGTATCCGTCGCTGTCTGCGGGCTGCTGCTTCACGGCATTCCGGGCGTTCCGATAGAGGAAGCCTATCATTATGTATATGGATGTCTGCTCTTGGTCTGTCTGATCTCGCTAGTCATCGTGGTCTGGCATAACAAAGCTGCACGATCAACTTCTACGGTTACGATGACTGAGACTGGGTAGGTTTCAAACTAGGATGTATGTATTCTATATCATTCAATCAAAACATTCATGTATTCAATCGAGTAAAAGGCCCGCGCATAGCGCGAGCCTTTTGTCGTTCATTTCGTTGTTCAAACGGTGAATCACTCTACTGAATCACTCGATCTGGCTTTTAAACAAGCTAGGAATGCATTGAAATTGGCAGCGATCTCTCGTACATTTTCCTCCAGCAGTTGCTGAGCTTCCTCCGGGGTCTCTGATTCACTCTCAGCATCTTCACGCACCATCGCCTCTTCATGATCCATAACCAGTACGGCAGGAGATTCTGAATTCTTTCGGTAATCCAATAAATAGTTGTTGCCGCTGCTGACACTCCAAGCAAACGGAATAATCCGGCTCGGATCCGGATTCACATCGTCTACCAGATTGATGTTATTTGCAATGAACTGATCATCGAGAGCAGAGAAACGAATTTCCCAATCGATGACCTCTCCATTTTCAATCATATCAAATGCTTGACCGTCGGTCTTCCGTTGGAACTCCAGATATTCGTGCGGAAACACAATGCTGTAATGCTTCTGAATGTTATTGATATTCAAGTTATTCATACTCTCCCTCCCCTACAGCCCTGTCATAGCACATCATTTCCCAACCAATGCTGCTTTCCAGGCTTCCTCCACTGCTACAGGAGCTTTGCTGCTGCTCTCGCCGCCGCCCTCCTCCGTCCAAAGCGGTGGATAATACGCAAATACTTGTCCTGTCTGAAGCCGTCCCATGTCGTTCTGCCAACCCTTCCAACGAAAGGTCTGATAGTACTGCTCCAGATCACCATTAGCCAACCAGTTGATGAAGCCCGAGTAAGCCAGTTCTGTCGATTCCCATTCCAGCGTGTCAGGGGCAAAATAGTATACATGTCCTGTACGGCCATACTTGCCCATATCCATTCCGAAAAACCCACCGGCGGCATCGTAGGCGACGATCATCATGCCTTCCAATGCGGGTACACACAGCTTGTCACCCAAACCATTCCAACGGGTCAGACTCCCAAAAATGCGGTCACCACCCGATCCAAGTAACGTAATCCAGCCATCATCCAACACGATTCCCTCTGTCTCATAGGCAACGGCTCCCAAATAGGATTTGGTGCTTACTTGGAGGCGATAGAGCGCATCCTCTCCTGCCTCCCGCGGTGCAGGAACATAGGTGTACTTATTTTGTCCATGGTCCAATAGCTCCTTGAGTTCCTCCCAAGCGTGATGTTCCCGATCCACTAATTCGCTTACGGATAATTTATGCATGATCATTTCTCCCTTCGATCTACTTTAAATCCAATAAGGCCGTAGTTGCTCCATACGTTCACACTATTCCTTTTATGTTGCAAGCTTCACCCAGATATGCTTGTAGTCAATTTTTCCCCATGCATTTAAGGCAATGCCTTCAAGCATGGGGTGATGCTGGGCTCTCTGAAGACTGTGATACAGAAAGATGACATTCGATGAACTTTTGAGCTTTTCCTGAATGTCCAAAAGCTGCTTCATTCGCTCGTCCGGGCTCGGTTCTCTCATGCATACTGTTAACTTGTCATCCACATATGCGGTCAATTCCGGGCTGAGGTGATTACGCAGGAAACTGAAACGGGATTGATACAGCTCCAGCAGGGTAAGGTCTGCCTGCTCACCAAGCACTTCTCCAGCCATGACCAGATCGGCCTGTGCCAGCACTTGGGGGTCAGCCAGATGCTCAATCGGGAGCTTCACCACATTCAGTTGTACCCCCATCTCCTTGCATCGTCTGCTAATCCACACAGCCGTTTTTTCATTTTCCAACCATTCATACGTGTACAGGTTCAGAGGCTGACCGCCATATTCGGATCCCTGAATCCGTTTTTTTGCTTCATCCAGATCAGAACTCGCTGCGTAATCCTGCTGCGCTCCACTGAGCACAAACCCCTCCGATGCACACTGCCTGAGACCACCCAGTTCCTTAATCATTCGTTCCCGATCCAATCCCAGATCCATGGCCTGACGAAATAAAATATTCTGCTGAATCCCTGCTTTGTTCAGGTTAAAGGTCAGGTAGGTGCTGCCATTCTCCAACTGGCTGAGAGAGGGTTCACTCGTTGATTCTCTACTCGCACCCGAATATAACAGCTGCATATCCCTGCTTGTCCTGTGTGACCCAGGCTGTCCTTCATAGTCCGGCCACACCCACATCTCAATCCGATCCAGATGAGGACGCCCTTCAAAGTAATGGCCATTCGCTTCCAGAACAAGCAGGGATTCATTATTTTTGATCATGCGGAAAGGACCCGTGCCAATCGGCAGTGCTGAGAAACATTCAGCTTTATCGGGACCTCCCAAATCTTCAGGCACGATCGAACAGCGATCCGTACAGAGAAAAGCTAGAAATACCGCATTGGGCTGGGCAAAATAAAAATCAATGCAATATCTCCCAGGAGTCTCTATAGCTTTGATTAAAGAAAACATCCATTCCGAGGATGTCCTTCCTGACATGCGTTCAAATGTAAATCTCACATCCTGTGCAGTCATTTCCTGACCGTGGTGGAACCGTACTCCCTTACGTAAGTAAAACCGCCACCGGGATGATGGGTCGTCCCATTCCCAATGATGAGCTAGTCCAGGAAGAATACGTTTTTCCTCCGGATCGAATATGAGGAGTGTATCGAAGATCTGCCTTACCCAATGAGATTCAGTACGCCGCTGAACCCACGCAGGGTCCAGATGAGGGACCGGCCGGTAAAAGGGAAAACGCAGTACCTCCCGTTCCTCCCCATCGGTGCGCAAGATGCCCAGCTGTCGTTCCAGCCAATCGGTGAAGTCATCCTTCATTCGCTGCGTACCGGAAGAATCAATTAAACGCCATGCTTCATTGAGCTGCTCATTCTCCACAAGCTGCTTCGCTTTGGCTGCAAGCAGATCCGACACCGATACGTTAAAAGACATTCGGGATACATTGCCTCTTCCTCGACCGGGTATCCATGTCAAATAACCGGATTCCGTCAATTTGTTCAGCACAAGCTGTGCATTACGCCTCGAACAATCCAGCAGTTCAGTGACCTGTTCCATCGTGACTTCAATCATTTCCTGCTCAGGCACACCCTCAAAGTGAGTGCGCAAGATCAGATAATGCTCTTCTGCGTCCATCTTCACCCTCCTAAAAGGCGAAGTCGACTTGGTGAATGCTTCGCTTTTTCTTCCTCTTTTGCAAAAGTATAATGGACCTCATTACCACACGTAAAGAGGAGATTGTTATCCATGTCTGAAATCAACGTACACGCCACACCTACCACCACACTCGCCACATCCGTATGGAGAAATCCAAGCTTCATCATTCTGTTTGCTGCCAGCGGCATCATTGCTCTTGGCAATCAAATCTATGAATTGGCTCTGCCTCTTATTTTATATGAACTCACAAAGTCTCCTGTAGCGATGTCCACCATGCGTGGCATTGAATTTCTGCCGAACCTGTTTCTCGCCATGTTTATCGGTGTACTGATGGACCGGGTGCATAAGAAATGGTGGTCTATTGGCTCCATCGTGTTACAGGTTATTCTTCTGCTCGCGCTGTTTCTGTCTTTTCAATATGGTCAACCCTCCATTTATGTACTCTACGGTTGCGGCTTTATTCTGATGACACTGAGTTATGTTTTTCGCAATGCATCAGCTGGCATGATCAAGCAATCGGTGCCCACGCCACTACTAACCTCAGCCAACGCGGCTTTGGGTTTCACCACAACGTTAATTACCATCATGGGTGCCGCCCTATCAGGAATGCTGTTGATGTTATCCAACTTGTATACGGGTCTGTTAATTACCGCCATTCTGCTTGCGATATCCTGTATGATTCTATTACCACTGCACTCCGCACCTGTGTCCAGAGGAACATCTCCTCAGGGCTTCTGGGTGGACTTTAAAGAAGGCTGGATCGAGCTGCGTCGCAACCATATGTTACTGGTTATCAGCATTACGGTCATTTTTCTTAATGCGACCTCAGGTATGGTGGATGCAACCGTCATCTTTTATGCCAAAGACACTTTGCAACTGCGTAATCTGGAGCTTGGACTTGTACTATCTGCTGCCGGAGTAGGCGGTTTAATCGGCAGTCTGGTGGTAAGCTCCCTGCGCCACAAATATTCTGCTGGTGTGCTGATTGTGATGACCACACTGCTTCAAGGTTTCGCCTTTCTGATCCTTGGTTTGTTCCACTCAACCTACGGACTTGCAGTGGGCCTGTTTCTATCTGGTATTTTCCAAACCATCAGCACGATCTGCATCTGGACATTCCGTCAGGAATCCACGCCGCATCACATGATAGGCCGGATCAGCGGGATTACCGGCTCTCTGTTCAAACTCGGCATGCCCTTGGCTATATGGGGAAGTGGCTGGATCTCCGAGCTGTCCAATCCTGCGTTGGTGTTCGGCATAGCCGCAGCAGCCAATGTCATCATTTTTATCTGCTGCCGCTACAGTGTGCTCTGGGACCGAAAATAACAAGCAACATATACAAACAGGTGGCGAGATCACACTCACCACCTGTTTCGTTTCTAAATACCTCTCCCCATTGTGGAATTCTATGAGCATCTTACGCCTTATCTCACCCTTTAAATCTGTTATAATCGAACTTCATAGCTATTTATTAAGGAGGATTCAACTTGTATCGTATAGCTGCAATTACACTCCTGGCCCTGATCCTGTTCGCAACCGGTTGTCAGAAGGATGAGGCTTCATCCGTCCCTTCTCCCGAGGCCGTGCAGGTATCGGATACCCAGAAGATGTATTACATATCACCACAAGGAAACGATTTGAACAAAGGAACCATTCAAGCTCCTTGGAAAACGTTGCAGCATGCTGCCGACCATGCTCCCCCGGGAAGCACCGTTTATTTGCGGGAAGGTGTCTATCACCAAAAAGTCAAAATCACTCGAAGCGGTAATTCATCAGGCAATCCAACCCTGTTTTCCAGCTATCCACAGGAGAAGGTCATCATTGATGGTGAAGGTCTGTCGGTACGCGGCATAGAGGGTCTGATTGAAGTCGAAAATGCCAGCTATATTACGATCCAAAATCTCGAAATCTGCAACTTTACAACCTCACTTCGGGGACAAGTGCCTACTGGAATATATGTTCACGGGTCAGGAGAGCACATTCAACTCCTGGGCAACACCATTCATTCCATTGCAAATGGGGCTAAACCTTCAGGACCCAATTTACAAGGCAGAGATGCCCATGGAATCGCGATATATGGTACGGAGCATCCCCAAGCATTGCGAGACATCATTATCAAGGATAATGAATTGTATGATCTCGTGCTAGGCTCAAGTGAGTCACTCGCAGTCAACGGGAATGTGGATACGTTTGCCATACTGGACAATACGATCCATGATACGGACAACATCGGCATTGATCTGATTGGGTATGAAGGAACTTCGGAGGACGACACCTACGATCTGGCGCGAAACGGGATCGTATGGGGCAATGAGATCTATAATATCTCTTCCAATCTTAATCCGTCCTATGGAACGACTCTCCCTAATGATAGCAATTCAGCAGGAGGAATCTACGTGGATGGAGGCAAAAATCATATCATCGACCACAATCGGGTATATCGCAACGATATCGGGATCGAGATTGCTTCGGAGCATGCCGGACGTTCGACCAGCAACATTACGTTGCAGGATAATCTGATTTTTCATAACAGGCTTACAGGCATCGCCATGGGCGGCTATGATGAGCAGCGCGGTTCCACCGAGGACAGTATGATTATGTACAATACGTTAGTGGATAACGACCTACTGGATGCAGGCAATGGGCAGTTATTCCTGCAAGCCCAAACGAAGAACAATACGTTCAAACGAAACATTCTCGTATCGGGCAGCTCTGACGTGCTCATTTACAATGAATACACCAGTAATTCGGGGAATGTGTTTGATTATAATGTGTACTACTCCCCTGCACCACAAGAAGAGGCCCTGTGGGTCTGGAAAAACACGGAGTATTCCGGCTTTACCTCCTACACGGAGGGATCAGGAAATGACGTACATTCATTGTATGTGAACCCCCAATTTGTAGATGAGGCGAACGAGGATTTCACTCTCCAAGCCAATTCACCTGCCAAGGAAAATGGATTTATGAGCCATGAATAGATTGATATGATTCCAATTGGTGAAACTCTAAGCAAGACGAAAAAACGCTCAGCCATGATGGTGGTTGAGCGTTTTTCGTCTTTAGAATTTGAAGTACAGACTTAACGAAGCAAATTATTATTCAGCGTCGTCGGTTATTTTTTCGACCAGTTTCCGCAAGCCGTGATTGGTTTCGTTCAATTGATCAATTACATTCATAAACTCTGTGACCAGTTTGGCCTGTTCTTGTGAAGAAACTGAAATCTGGGCAATCTCCTGCTCCATATTCAGTACGGACTTTTTCACAGCGTCAAGAGACTGCTCAATCCGTCCCGTGGCTTCTTTGGTACCTGTGGACATTTTACGGATTTCCGTGGCTACTACTCCAAAGCCTGCGCCGGCTTCACCCACCCGCGCCGCTTCAATTGCAGCATTTAAACCTAGCAGATTGGTCTGTTCTGAAATTTCTTTTATGTAACTAACCACTTCGTTCACATTACTGGAATCTTCAACCGCACGTTTCGTATTGCTCAAAATTTCTTCCGAGGTTGCACTCAACTCTTCCGAATGAGCAGCTACATGCTGGATACCCTCAATCAGTCTGCTTGTAACTTCTCCTGCCTGATTCATCAGTTTTTTCAATTGATCCTGGGTATCCATACTATATGTAATGCAAAGGACTGCTTCTATCTCGTTCTGTTCATTCTTAATCGGAAGGAAATAAGAATCCGTGGCGATACCAAAAACCTCAGCCGGATAATGCTCCCTTGTCTTGGATTCATTCTTTAACATTTTAAAGTCTCTGTGTATATCTGCAATTGGGTCTCCTGCCATGAAATCATATTTCAAAGCGTTGCCGGATTCGAAAAACAGGAACTTTTCCCGGTCCATGACCGATATGGAGACATCCTGACGTGTAGCTTCGCGAATAAATGGTATTGCAGCCAAAACAGCCTTAACCTGATTCATAATAATATATTCACTTCCTCTAATAGAGATAGTAGTGCTGAATATTATATCGACAGTTATTAATCAATTATGAAGGTTTACTACCATTACTCGCTGCTTCGGCTGCATGGGTCACCCGATTTCGCCCACCTGTTTTGGAGGCATAAAGCGCCTGGTCCGCTTTTTGAAACAAAGACTGTTCTGTATCTTCCTGCGAAACCGTAGCCGCGCCAATACTCACTGTAATGTTATACTCGCCCCAATCGGCAGAGGCGACCTGTGAACGGTATCTCTCTGCTATAGTCACAGCTTGCTGTCGATCACAATCCGCAAGAATAATGACAAATTCTTCTCCGCCATAACGCGCCACCACGTCCGTGCTCCGTGACACCGATTGCAACAAGCCTGCCAGGTTACCCAGAACCAGATCTCCAATCGGATGTCCATACGTATCGTTGATATGCTTAAAATGGTCAATATCAACGACCAGAAGGGAGAAAACACACTGAGTTTCCTGGAAGCGAGCCAAACTTCCCAGCATTTTATCCTGAAAAAATCTGCGGTTCTTGAGTCCCGTAAGCAGATCCGTCGAGGCCATCGTCTCCAGCTGATCATTTACTTTAATCAATGCCTGCTGCTTCACTTTATATTCTTCGTGCAATCGTTCAAGCTCCTGGTTCGCCTCATTTGTGGCTTGATATAGTTCCTGAAGCTTTGTTTTGGTGTTCATTATATCCTTCTCATGTTCAATTCGCTTGCGCATGACAACTACAACACAGTCGATTACGCTCTCTCCATTGCGTGTCCGGCGAACCCCGTTCAGAAGAACCGGAACATCCTGTTGGTCGCTGGTCCGAAACGAGAAGTACATCTCATCCACATGTCCATATAACTGAATGTAGGGATAGAAATACGTATGAAAAAAAAGCTTGTTGGTCACCGACATGGTTGACTCGATATGCCGTCCCAGCAGTTCGTTGCGTTCATATCCCAGCAGAGTCAGCAGGGTTTGATTGATGGATTGAATAATTCCTGAATCAGCGATTGAGAAATAGCCACATGGAGCCATATCTAATTGAATATCCATTGAAATAATTGCCTTTCCTCTCATTTTACTTTACACGCTCTGCAAATACTCTTTAATGAAGCGGCTTGTCTCTTCAGGCTGACTTAAATGTGGATAATGCCCCTTCGCCGTCATCTGTTGAAGTCTACTGTTCTTCAGATGCGCATGCAAGTAATCCCCCACTTCAACGGGAGCGATGCTGTCATCCGAGCATTGAAGAATGAGCGTAGGTACCGAGGCCCGCTCCAATTCATTCCGACAATCCGAGAAAAACGTCACCTCCGCAAATTGTCTAGCAATATGCGGATCTCTCGAACAGAAGCTTTTTTCCAACTCGTCCGTCAGCTCTTTCCGTTCCGGATTCTGCATAACAATCGGAGCGAGATAGCTGGCCCAACCAATAAAGTTCATCTGCATCATTTCCAGCAGCTCATCAATGTCACGCCGATCAAATCCGCCATAATAACCCGGAAGATCGTTTACATAACGCGGGGAAGGCCCCAGCATGACGATTTGCTTGAAATATTTAGGTTCATGAATGGAAGCAAGCATGCCAATCATGCTGCTGACCGAGTGTCCAACAAAAATGACATCACTCAAGTCGAGCGCTTCCATAATCTCCAGCACATCCTGGGCATATCCTTGTAGATCACTGTATTTGTTTGGATCATAATAGTTAATTTGAGATTCACCTGAGCCTACATAATCGAATAAAACAACTCGGTAGTTCTCCGTAAAACTCGGAACAATATAGCGCCACATATCCTGATCACACCCAAACCCATGTGCAAAGATAATCGTTTGGCTGCCTTTTCCCAGCACTTTCACATTGTTACGTACGAGGACGTCAATCGTCATCCAAATCACCTCTCTGAGGTAGTATCCTTTTGCTATGACCTATCTGGTTATTATATCGGAAATTGTTGGGTTATGGATAAGAAATATTAATTTTCATTACTTTGGATACATAAAGAACAATCCTCTTTGTATGCCAAAAGGCCCTCTCATCACGAAAGGGCTCTTTGTACTTATTTTTTATTCTTGGCTATTTTACAGTGAGAATCACACGTTGATAATGCTTCAACTGATGCTCCCCATCATCAATTAAAATGTTTAGTTGAATTTGTATAACCAGGGTGTAAGCTTTTCCCATTTTGATATATGATAATGCTTATGATTATGCTTATGCTTATGACTATGAGTGAATGTAACTGCTTAAAAATAATCCTAACACCAGGAGGGATCAGACACCGATGGAACAGCTGAATGCCGCCCTAATCCGTTTTGTGGAGCAGCAAGATTTATATAATGAAGCATATGGACTTTTCAAAAATCATGATCTGCGTCCTCGTGAACAACACCGCCAGCCGGAAGTGGACGAACGAATCCCGCTCTCTCCAGAGCTGCAATATCTTTACAGCCACTACGAGATGATGGATGAACAGGCCAACGGCACACTCAAAATGAAAAATGCAGCTGTCGAGATCGGTGATGCAGCTCTAATCTTCTTTGTTGCACCTGAACATCTCTATCGTCAACAACTGGGGCACCGCTGGATCGGAATGAACGAACCTTATGAGGAGTCAGACTCTTGGCAAAAAAATCATGTTGTCATCGCAAATTTTAACGATGATCCAATAATCGTTGATACAGCTGCACCGGACTCACCGGTATATGCTGCTTTTGCAGGTGAAGAACCTCAGCTTATTGCCGATTCATTAACAGACTTTTTCAATGCACTGGCCATCCTGATTGAAGCTGCACGGACCCATACCGGTGAATTGAAGGACGAGGAAACTTATGAAACCATACCCGAATATTTGGAGCATGTCGAACCTATATTGAATGATTTACTGGGAGAAGAGCATACTGCACATTTATTCGAGTATTTGTCATTTCGTTAAAAGTAAAGGATCACAAGATACGGAGGGTTGAATCATGATTTATGTTGCTTTGCTGCGGGGCATTAATGTGGGCGGGAATAACAAAATCAATATGAAGCAGTTAAAAGAAACGTTTGAGCAAGCCGGCTTGCTGGATGTGGTGACATATATCAACTCAGGAAATATTATCTTTGCCGATCATCAGGAACGCGTGGATGCGAATACAGAATTATCCCAGATTCTTGAACAAGCCATAGCTGTCGATTTTGGCTTACAGATCAAAGTGATGGTACGTAATTTGGATGAAGTCCGAACTGTTATTCAGGCACTACCGGAGGACTGGAAAAATGATGCCACGGTCAAAAGTGATGTCATGTTCCTCTGGGATGAAGTGGATAATGCATCCGTTCTGGACAAACTGCCCATCAAACCGGAGATCGGCACATTGCTATATGTTCCCGGAGCCATTTTATATTCCGTCAGTAAAGAACTTGTTACCAAAAGTGGTATGAACAAGCTCATAGGCTCCAAGGTCTACAAATATATGACGGTTCGGAACGTGAACACGACCCGCCAGATTTACAAGCTGATGCAGGTTGCGGCTGAGAAGTAACGTGAATCAGCCGGGATCATGCCACGCGGCTTGTGATGAAACCGTGGTCTCCCAATGACCAAGAAATAGACTGTAAATGTTCAATCAGACTGGTTAAATAAAGATGTGAAAATTCCCCAGGAGAGGGCCCGGGGAATATCATCAAGAACGCTTCCTGCTTGCTGCCTGCCATGAAGGATGGATAACGCTCCTGTATTTATATGTGTCAGTCAATCTGAATGCTTTTTCGGCTGTGATCTTCACCCGGCAGTTTCGGAATGTCGAGCTTCAGCAATCCATTTTCCAATCTGGCTTTGATGTTTTCCTCATCAATATGCTCCACATAGAAACGTCGGATAAATTCACCTGAGCGTCGCTCCTGCCGAATGATTCGATTCATATCATCCTTCTGCTCAGTCATTTCATTCCGTTTGGCACGGATGATCAGTTCATTACCTTCAACCTGAATGTCTATATCCTCTTTGGCGATGCCGGGAAGCTCGGCTTCTACCACGTATTTGTTTTCTTCTTCGCGAATATCGGTCCGAAATGACTGTACACCGGTTCCGAATGGAGAGAGGAATGGAGACTCAACCATGTCATTGAAGGATTTCAGCATGTGTCCGAACAAGTCTTCATTTCGTTTGCGAAACGGAATCAGATCAAACATCAAAATCAGCTCCTTATGTGTGGTTGGTTTAGTTGTTGCTTACACGTCTAATTATAAAATCGATCCCTAAATTGCTCAAAATCCGTTAAAGCTCAAAAAGAACGATTTTTCCAAGCCACGACTCATTCCCTTAAAATAGATTCTGCTTTCTTTAATTTTGACCTTTTTTGACCTTCTGGCTTTATCTGACTATGATGCAGAACGTGTAGTCTCCTTTGCCTGCACTGGACCAGATTGATCCTTTTTAATGCCCAGCATCATAATACCCATGATGACAACCAACAGTGCTACCAGCATGAATGGAATATGTTTATCCACCTGATACAACGTTGTTGTGAGTAAAGGGGTAATTACGGCAGATATGCCCTGAATCGCTGCAACCAATCCGGCTGCGCCGCCCTGCTGTTCTTTGCTAACCGAAAGAGAAGCTCCCGCCATGAAACCAGGCATCATCAGACCCGAGCCCATGCCGAATAGGAAGAATGAGAGATAATAGACAACCAATTGACTGGAGATCAGAAACAAAACCATACTTGCGAGCAGAAAAAGGGACCCGAGTAAAATCATCGGCCGCGGCTGCCATTTCAACCACTTCATCTGGATTACCTGCATGATCAGCATCGCAGCCCCGGAGAACATCAGTCCGAACGAAACCATTCGGGCTGTAGCCCCTGGAGATAATGCCAGTTGATCCTGAAAATAAAATCCACCGACAACCTGTACCGTCATAATGCCAATCATCGTAACCAAACCCGCAGCAAGATACATACGCAAACCGCGTTGGAGCGGGTTAACCTTGGGCGCTTTCTCCTGAATGACCGGCTTGGCAGCAGGAATGAGCAACAACGCAATGATAAACGCCGCTACCGCAATAAAAATACCAAAATAAAGCGGCCACAGGAGACCGATAATGGTAAAAGCGCCTGCAATCGCAGGGCCAAATACAAGCCCCAGCCCATTGGCGGCACTAATAATCGCCATCCCGCTTCCCCGCTCTTCTCCTTCCGTCACATCTCCCATATATGCCTGAGAAGAGGATAACACTGCCGGAATGAACATACCGATCAAGCTCCGTGTTACAATTAGAAGGGTTAACAGAAATCCCCCTCCGATCCACGCATTTAATCCACTATACATCGCCAATGCAAACAACGCACAGCTTATGGACATACCTATGAATCCAATCAATATGATGGGTTTTCTGCCTTTCAGATCACTGAATCTGCCCCATACCGGACCCATCACAGCCATGGCAATGGACCCGAGTGAAATAATGAGTCCGGAATGACTTTCTTTCATCCCCAGTTCCCTAATAAGCGGCGGCATAATGGGAGCAATAAGCATAAGACCCAACATCGCTGCAAATACGCTAAAAAAGATACTTCCTCTAATTCTGTTCACGCTCATACACTCCTTTATTTTTCAGTACAGTATCCACTGTACCTGGAGTATATAAGGCTGAGAGAATCTCGACTGCCTCCATACGGAACAATTAACGGTTAGACGGATTATTAATATATTTTTTTCATTTCCGATGGCTTCACGCCGAATTTACGATAGAATTGCTGAGAAAAGGCACTGATATTGCTGTAACCAACTGCTATCGCTGCCTCAGTGACGTTGTTTTCTTGACTACGCAGCAATTTCATAGCGTTGTCGAGACGAATCTGGCGTAAATATTCAAATACGGTAGTGCCAAACAGCGCTTTGAAGCCTTTTTTCAATTTGAAATCGTTCAGACCCACCTGTTTGGACAACGCCAGCAGGGATGGAGGGTCTACCATGCATGCCTCCATAATCTCCCGGGCGGTATGCAACTTCCGTATATCCTCTCTGGAGAATCCTGAAGGGATAGGCGCCAGATCAAACAGCTGAATCATAAACCGATTCAATATCTCCAATGCGGTCGCTTCCATCATTAAGAAAGATCTATAGGGATTGTTCAATTCCACAATCAGACTGTCAATCATCGTTCGAATTCTGTGATCCAGCTGAAATATAATCGGTTTGAACACACAATGTCCTAAAATGTCCTGAAACCGAATGGACTGGCTCGTTGCCAATTGTGCGCCCGCATAATTGAACAACGAGATCGGAATTCCGATGGCAAAAGAAGTATAGTTCTCCTGCGCAGGCGGATGGAACCAGGCTTCAAAATCACGCATCATAATGAGTGCTCCCTGCCCAGTGGCCAGCGTATATTCCTGACCAGATATATCTACGTAACGTGCACCTGACAAGGCAAATTGCAGCTCAATGATAGGAATATTCGACGCAAAGAACGTAGAGCATGGTTCACTATATTTAATCTGAGAATACACAATTTCGATACCACTATACGTGGTTACTCTTTTTATATTTCCACTGCCCGCTTTAGCAGAGAGCAGGTACGTATTTTCATCTTGCTGACTGAATGGTTCCTGCGTTAAGTAATGCTGGTATACGACAGCTAACGAATCGAAACCCATGTGTTCTCACCTCGTCTATAACTTGATCATGACTCTCAGATAGAGATTTGTTTAATTGAGAATAATTCTCAATAATTCTACCTCAATTTCTGCTTTTAGACCAGCCCCATGACGAGATCACTATTCTACATACGAAAAAAATCCAGAAACCACCTATAGATATGGTATTTTCACATTGAAGAATGAGGAGATACGCCTGCAACTAAAAAAGAACACGAGAGAGCATTCTCTCGTGTCCTTTCACATGACTTATTCCCAGAAAAAACGTCCGGCAAATACCTTCTCCGTCAGCAACTTGTATGTCTCGTCTGGCAATTCTTTTTTCATTTTCGCCATTACGACATCCTTGCCTCCATTATATTGCGTAGACATGCCGATCTCAGCTGTGGTACTGCTTGCGTCCAAGCGCATAATTGGTGCTTCGGCGTCTTTTGACCAAGGTGTCCATTCTGCCAACTCCGAGGATCCACCACGACCCGGGTTACCTGTGTAAAGGAACTGCTTCAAATATGCTGCCATCGCTGCAGACAATGCCTCACGGCCAGGTTTGTTCTGTTCACTAAAATAACCTTCAGGGAAAAGGGCAACGACGCCGTCTGCGTGTCCTGTGTAAAAGTCCATATCCGCGCCATGCGGTGCGCCCAGCATTGTTTGCAGTCTTTCGGAAATGACCCCAGCCTGTGTTCCCCATGCAAAACGATAGGCGTATACAGGTGGCTGTCCCGCTTTACTCTTCAAGCGTTCAGCTACCCGCTCTGTATTAAAACCTGCATAAACCTCACTACCATATTTCAGAGCTGCGGCATACTGTTCGGCCTTGGTTTCATCTGTAAACAGAGTTTCATCATGAAATGAGGGTACAAAGTATGGATCACCGAAAGCAAAGCTGGAAAACTCGGTTTCCAAACTGCCCAGCAGAACAGGAACTTGTGCATAATTACCGCTGTTGATGGCATCGAAACCTTCTCTTGGAATGACCGTTCCATCACGGAATAGATGTGGGAATGGCTGCATACGGATCGCCGTTGAACCATATACAGTGACCAACTTGTCCGCAGGCAACTCACGCAAATAACTCGCCAGTTGTGTCTGAGACTGCATGCCGATCCATGTTCTCGCATGTTCAATAGAGGTCATTGTACCCTCTTGCACGAGCAATTTCACAAGTGCATGCTCGGATTTTTGCTCTCCTTCCTCCGGTGCAGCCGTGGTCAGGCCACCACTGAACGCAGCTGCTTTCTGAAATAACCCTTTGCTTAGCGAAGAGATTAATGCTGCCAGAACATTACGTGCTCCTGCCGACTGCCCGGCCAACGTAACATTGCCTGTATCTCCGCCAAATCCCTCGATATTATCCTGTACCCACTGCAGTGCACGGAATGCATCAAGCAAGCCATAGTTGCCCGAATCATCAAGAGGATTTCCGGTTTTCAATGCAGCATTTTGAAAGAACCCAAGAGCTCCCAAACGATAGTTCACCGATATGATAATACTGTTCGTGTTACGCGCTAGCTGTTCACCCTGAAAATCCTTGCCTGATCCGGTCATATTCCCGCCGCCGTGCAGAAACACCATTACCGGAAGCTTGGAACTGGTTGTATTCGGACGCCAAATATTGAGATACAGTGAGTCTTCACTTCCGGCTATCGTTTCGCCGGATAACTGCAAGCTGCACGCAGCAAATTCCTTGGCTGTTCGAGTCCCGGTCCATGCATCCGGTTCACACGGCGCTTTCCAGCGTAATGCACCTACCGGAGGTGCTGCATAAGGAACGCCTAGCCAGCCGAGCGTACCGTATTGTTCATAGATTTTTCCGTCAATGGCTCCATATTTCGTCTGCTGCAATGTTTGAGGTTTGAACCCCTGATCTTGTATATGTTTCATCCAACTCTGCTCCAAGGTTCCAACGCCATTTTTGAGCTGTGCCTGTGAAACTTATGCAGTCTCCTCAGTACGTTCGCTCATACTCCTGCCTTGAAGCGCGTTCACCTCCTTAACTGATATGTAAGTGAAAGCCTCTCCTTGGTTGTAGTTATATCTTTCTAGCGCGTCCGAGCCAATCTCTCCAGCAGTTCTACCGCAGGAGCCAACACTGCTTCATCAATATCGAATTCCGGATGGTGATGCGGAGCAGGCAGCTCGCTGCCAATAATCATATACGTTGCTTTCCCACCTTGTTCCTGTACGCGCCGAATCATGTAGCTGGCATCCTCACTTCCGAGTGAAGCACCATTCGAAATTGCCTCCGCATGGGTAAATCCTGCGATGCCTTCAGTTTGCTGCACAGCAAGCTCTGCAAGCTCCATATCACAGCGAATAGGGACTGCACCGCCGATGACTTCAACCGTGGAGCTTAACTCATGCATCGCCGCGCTGTGCTCGATGATCTGACGCACCCGTCGCTCCAGCTCACGATTCGTTTCTTCACTCGTTGAACGGGTTTCAATCACCATCCGTGCGTGCTCGGGAATAATATTGGCTCCTGTTCCGCCTTCAAGAATACCCACATTAATGCGTGTATCTGCCGTGCTAAACCGAGGCAACGCATGAATATTAAGGAGTGCCGTAGATGCTCCCAGCAAAGCATTCCGTCCTTCCTCCGGGGTGGCCCCCGCATGAGAAGCCACACCTGTAAAATGGGCTTCCAGCTTGGTCGTTGCCAGAAATCCGGCAGACGCCCCTCTGACATGACCGGATGGCACACCTGTACCCAGATGTAGGCAGAAAAGACGGTCTACCTGTTCCAGCATACCTTTTTCGACCATGGCATACGCACCACGCACACCTTCTTCAGCAGGCTGGAACAGCAGACGGATCTTCCCGGCGAAATTTCGGTTACTCAAACGTTCTGCAAGTGCAAGCCCAATGGCTGTATGTCCATCGTGTGCGCAAGCGTGCATAATGCCTTCATGACTGGAGCGGAATTGCCCCGCTTGTGGTATATGTTTATCTGACTTGCTCTCACGGATCGGAAGTGCATCCAAATCGAAGCGGAACGCCGTTGTTGGTCCTTCCTGTTCTCCTTGTAACTCAGCGACAACTGCCGTAAATCCCCCTCGCATCTGCTGCACAATCGCTGGATCTGCCCCTTCATCGATGGCACGCTGATATGCATCTTCCAACACTTCAGGCTTTGGCAGACCTCGCCGCGATGTGTCATCAATGGCATCTTTTCCATAAGTCACACGGTAACCCAGTTCCGTTAACATCTGCACGACTTTTGCAGCCGTACGAAATTCGGTGAATCCCAGCTCGGGATATTTGTGAAGGTCTCGTCGAAGCGCAATAATATCAATCATGGTCACTCACCTCTCTCATCAAACTCTCTATTTCATCATGCATACACCTTTACACTACGAATTCTATACCTTAGCTCGCTAATCCTGTTTCGCGATTCTTCTAATCAAGTACTTCACACCCCTACTGAGAGAAAGCTTCTTGCTGCATATCTGCTGCCCCTCTGTCCTTCAACAAAAAAGCGCCGGCTGATTGAAACACCTTGTCCCTTCCATAATGAGATGACGAATATCCAAAACCTATCCAGCCGCGCTTCTCTAATCGTAAAATTTACATTTAGTTAATCGAGTACATACGCGCATTTATCATTGATTGTATACACTGGTTTTGGATACCAAACTATACATATCATTAGGAGGATGTGTTCATGTTAAATCGATTCAATACCCGTGCTGCCAAAATGATGCTCGCGGTTACGACCATTGTTACAGCTACGCTGGGAGGCAGTAGTGCAGCATGGGCTGTGGAAAACACCACCTCATCTGCTTCACCGATCAAAAATGTAATCATCCTGATCCCGGACGGTATGGCGAACGACGCAACAGCTTTGGCTCGCTGGTACAAAGGTTCCTCTCTTACACTGGACTCCATGGCTAGTGGCATGGTTCGTACACACTCTGCGGATGCGCCGATTGCGGACTCGGCCCCTGCGGGAACAGCCTTTGCTACAGGTCACAAATCACATACAGGGTATGTCGGAGTACTGCCTGATAAAGCAACGATGCCTGGACAAAAAGCCATCGCACCGGGAGATGCGAAAAAACCGGTTGCTTCTATCCTGGAAGCATCCAGACTGGCAGGCAAAGCAACTGGCATTATTGCGACATCTGAAATTATGCACGCCACACCAGCTGACTTCTCCGCCCACTATCCGGATCGCAAAAACTATGATGCATTGAGCAAACAGCAGGTCTATAACGGTATGGACGTTGTTCTCGGTGGAGGAAGCAGTTATTTGGAGCCTGCGGGACGCAAAGATGGCGAAAATCTGGTCTCATCCATCAAAGCACTGGGCTACGATTATGTGACTACTCCGGCAGCGATGGAAGCTTCCACTTCAGGCAAGCTGTGGGGGATGTTTGCCCCGGCAGGCATGGCTTATAATATGGATCGTGATCCAGCTAAACAGCCAAGTCTCGCCGAGATGACAACTAAAGCGATCGAAGTTCTTTCCAAAGATGAAGATGGCTTCTTCCTGATGGTTGAAGGCAGCAAGGTCGACTGGGCAGCACATGCCAACGATCCAATCGGCATTATCAGTGATGTACTGGCATTCGATGATGCCGTCAAAGTAGCCATGGATTTTGCCAAAAAAGATCAAGAAACTGTCGTTGTCGCTGTCACGGATCACCAGAACGGTGGATTGACCATCGGTAATGCTTCAACGACAGGCACCTATGATAAAGAGCCGTTGTCCACATTTATCGGACCTCTGAAAAAGGCCAAGCTAACAGGCGAAGGTTTGGAATCCAAGCTGGATGCCAAACGCACTAATATCAAAGCTGTGATGAAGCAATACTATGGCATTACCGACCTGACTTCCGAGGAAATCGCTGCAATTAAAGCGGCCAGTCCCGGCAGCCTCAATTATACGGTTGGACCGATGATCAGCAAACGTTCCGGCATCGGCTGGACCACTGGTGGTCATATGGGCGGAGATGTTGTGCTGTATACGTACGCTCCGAATAATGATCGACCTTTCGGTGTTATCGACAACACGGATGTAGCCAAATACATGGCACGTGTGCTGGACCTTGACCTCGATAGCGTTAGCAAACAATTGTTTGTGCCCGCCAAACAGGCTTTTACTGCCAAAGGTGCAACGTACAAGCTGGACCTGACGGAAGCCAAAAATCCGAAGATCCTCGTAACAAAAGGTAGCACCAAGCTTGAACTGCAAATCTACAAAAATATCGCGCTCGTTAATGGCAAAAAGACAACCCTGGATGGCGTAATTGTCTACAATGGCGTAGAAGCCTTTGTGTCACAGGATGCGATTGATCTGATTCAATAAAATAGCGCCCCCTCATTGAACGGCACTCTTAGCTAAACTGCCCAAGAATATTCTTGGGCGGTTTTTCGAATTCACTTTTAAATCCAACTTCTATATGCAAAGGTAACGTAGTATAGTAGGCCCACGCACAAGCTTATCGTATAATAAGCATAACGTTGATAAATATGACGTAAAAAAGGAGAGACTCATGATGTTGATCAGATTAAACTGGATCACACTGCGGGTACGCGACTTGGAAGCATCGCTCCGTTTCTACCACGACATGCTTGGGCTGCCGATTCAGCGCAGATTCGAAAGCCGGGGACGGCAGATCGCCATGCTGGGACTGGAAAATGAAACGAAGTTGGAACTGATTGAGGGCAGCGAAACCACACTCAAGCCAGAGGCCGGTGTTTCGATCGGTTATGAGGTAAGGTCGCTGGACGAAGCCATGGAGCAGCTCGCCGCATTAAGTATCCCGATTGTACGAGGCCCCGTCCAGCCCAATCCGCATCTGCGATTTATTTACATTGCCGATCCAGATGGCTTCGAAGTGCAGTTGGCTGAACATGCATAATTAAGGCGCAATATTGTTTGAGGCGAATCCAAATAAGTGTACGTTTCACGATGACCGGCCTGTTTTGTGTGGAGCCAAACCTGCACGAGCACCCCACATAGGATGGCGTCAGCGCGCTGTTGTGCAAGTTTACAGCTTCATCCGGCGCATTAGCGGTACACCCACGCGATTCAAAAGCCGTTCAAGCAGCAGCCAGCACCAGCGTCTGCTCATTGGCAGATGGCGCTCATACACGGCAGAATACTCGAAATCCGATACAGCGCCACGGTTGCGCTTGAACTGCGCAGCACCTGCACTCTCATGCAACAGATGACCGCTCTCACGGGCCTGTCCAATCAGGCAAGCTGACAACATGCGGTACAGCCCGATGGACTGGGGTAGCGCCGTATCGTAACCGAACAACGGCGTTGTCATCACCCCATTTCGACAGAAGTATCCCATAACCGCATCTATACGCCCTTCCTTTCGCAGACCACACAACGTCAGTGCTCCAGAAGCTTTTGATGTGGCAATGAAATGTTCACTGAATTGCGGATTATCATAAGAGTATTTTTCGAGGTATAGCAGCCTATACAGCTCCGCGATTCGTGGAATATCTTCCTCCGTCAGATTCGCTCCGGAAACGAATTCATATTCGTGCTTTGTCAACAATTTGTAATCCCGCTTCAGCAGCCAGCGCGACTTCGCATTGCCGAAATTTGCATCATTCGCCCGGTACAGATAGATTTGCCGGCTCGGAATTAGTTGACAGCCTGCTTCCGTCAGCTCTCCCGTCAGATCTGAGTGAAGCCCTGGACACAAGGAGCGAAATACGACGGCATGCTCAGGATAACGTTCCCTTACTGCTGCGAGCAGACAAACCGCCTGCTCTCCTGACATGGCAGGATACAGGTTTGTTGATAACAGCCAGTTGTTGATATGTACAACTTTGTTTATTTGTGATTGCCGCATTCCCCACCCTACCACACTGAGCAGCGCGAAAAGCCCTTTTTCCAGCAACGGTTTCTGAAGCAGCATCAACTCCTGCTTGGCATACCGTACATAATGTGTATAAGGCGAACAAACGTAAGAATTTTCATACTCTGCATCATTTACTGTCAACGGAAGCACTAGATCGTCAATTCGAGCAATGAGTAAGGTTGTGTTTGCATTTATCATGAAGTCCTGTGTCCCTTGTAACATCATGGGTTCCAAATACGCTCTTGCATCTCTACCATCCTCGGTGTTAGGCCAGTCCATATCTTCGAGCGAATTCCGATCATAGAAACGAACGAGACTATCGCGTCTTTCATTCCTCGCTGGATCTGTACGATCGCGGCTATCCGTCCTTTTTTCCATTACTGCATTCTTCACGTTCTGCTCCCCCAATTGCCCAAACTTCCTGCCATTAATTATTTTTTTACAAATTCTTCTTCCTTCCATTATAGTGGGCCTGGATGAACATCCACAATTGTTTCATTGAAAACAGTCAGAGCGATCGGCCATCAAAAAAATAAACAAGCCTGCCCCCACATCATGGTTGGAGACAGGCTAAATAGACTGAACTTTGAGTATAAAATTGGAGTAATCAGGTGACTCCGATGCAGTAAGCTAGCTTCAGCTTAAGTATTTTACAGCGTACCCGTTGCAGAAACTACTTCGTTCTTATCCGATACCAACTCGTTCAGGTCCACAATCAGTTGCTCCAGTTCTCCGAAGCTGTCCACCATCTTCTGGGTCAGATTGCGCTGCTCCTCCATACTAGCAAGAATTTCTTCCGTAGCGGCACTCGATTGCTGAGTCACACTTGAAATTTCTGAAACCTCATTAACCACTTTGGTAGAGGAATCTCTCATCGTGGCTGAACTGCTCTCGATATCTGCGGCCTGATTCAATACTTGCTGAGAATTGCTGTTGATCGTGCGGAAAACTTCTTCTGCCGTTTGCACACTGTCTTTTCCTGCTTCCAAAGCGAGTCGAATACGCCCAAATCGATCCGTCAACGCCTGTGTCTGTCCTCTCAAACGGGACAAAATAGCAGCAATATCACTGGCCGACTGGCCGGAGTGCTCTGCCAGCTTGCGAACTTCCTCCGACACGACTGCAAAGCCGCGTCCATGTTCTCCTGCACGGGCTGCTTCAATCGCTGCATTAAGCGCAAGCAGATTTGTCTGATTTGCAATATCTGAAATACTGTTCAGCATTAGCGACATGGACTCACTTTCCTCGTTAAACTTACTCATATCATCGGCTGTGGTATTAATCGTTTCATACAGCTCCTGCATCTGAACATTCAGTTGATCCATTTGTGTGCTGCCTGTTTCTGTACTGGTTGCCATGCTGGCTGACAGTTCTTTCATCTGAAGTGAGTAGGAAGCAACATCGCGAATATGCTGATCCGACAAGGACAAGGACTCTGAAATTTCTGCTACACTAGTAGCCTGGAATTCAGCCCCTTTGGCCACTTCACTAAATCCCAGCGTCACTTCATGGGTAATGGAGCCGGTGTCGGTTACTTTTTGCTTCAGTTGATCCGTATAACGAGATAGGCCATCTACAGATTCTTTGACCCTTACAAGCATTGTTTCCACTCTCATTTTGGAATGCTCCACCTCTTGCCACCTGGCCTCGCTATCCCAAAAGAGTCTTTGATTCAACTGGGAAACCATCATCAGAATGGCTCCAGTAAGTGCAAACAACCCTACATCAACAATATAGCCAATAAACTCCTCGGAGCTCTTTGTCTCCACCAGAACAACCTGCAGAATACTAATAACAAGCAGCACGAGAAATCCGGTTGTGAACAGTTTCTTGTCAGGATAGAGCAATAACACTGAAGTGATAACCAGACTTAAAGTGATGTTAACACTTCCCCAGCCTGCGTAGACGCCACAGATTGTAATCAGGAGTGTACAAAGCCACGGGATCACATGAATATACTTCTTTTTGATATTGGCGTACGTTACCCAACCGGTGAATAAAATAGCTACCCCACTCGAAACAAGCAGCTTGGGTTCCAGAAAGGCCATACCAAAACCGATGGCAACAATAACCCACAGGATGATACAGATTAGCTTGTTCCTTTTCCAGATGATTTCATCATAACGATTCATGAATTTCCCGTCCTTTTTATCAATTAAATACGCTGGTGAAACATTTCTGTACTATCTTTTATCAGTCTATGGTCCTTGCTTATGAATAAATCGCAAAATCCTAGGGCTTTGTTATAGTACATTAGGTCTTCATAAACATGAAAACACACTTACTATATATCGGAATTTTATTATAAATTTTTAATATATGAAGGGATATAATATGTACTTATATTTCAGAAATTTTATTTGGTTTTCTCCATAGTAAAAGCCCGTATCAGGGATACGGGCTTTTTCATGTTAAGGGGATCAGCTACCTTTTATTTCCCGAACACAAGTGTGTTGTTAGACGAACCTGCATACTTGGTGACAAACTCGCGAGCATAACTGGCTGTCTGCACTTCATAGCTGTAGTTGGTACTTGGTCTCCAACCTGTTTGGGGAGAGGATGGGCTGCTCAACGCAGGTGTACTGCCTGTATCCGTAAATTCTCCGTTTCCTTTATCATCCAGAATGCCGCCTTTTTCAGCGCCTGCACCGAAATAATTGTTTTCAGAATATATGCGTGCTTTCTCGCCAATGGTAATGGCCTGGTTAAAATTGTTGGCGTAATTGTTTTTGATATGGAAATAACCGTATCTCATGAGACCAGGACCACGTACATACAGGTTTTCAAAATAGTTGTTTGCCATCGTTACATGAGGTACACCATTATAGCTGCTGTTGCCATCATTCGGATATCCAAGAATAATTCCGTATTTGTGGTTTGCAAATTTGGAATTGCTGATCGTAATATAATCTGCGCGATCCCCAATGTACAGGAGCTTGTCCAGATCACTTCCGCTCGAGCTGTAGCTATGGCCGGAGAACGTCACGTGATCAATCCAGTAGTTGGAGCCTGAAGTAATATACATCTGGATATCGTCGTTAGCATTAATATTGGAAGCGTGTTCAAAAGTCAGATTCTGAAAAATGACATTGCTTGAGCTGGACGTCGATCTGAAATGAATGTTCGTCAGTGTGTGTTTATCAAAGGAGCCTACCAACGTTTTGTTCGATCCAAATTCGACTTTCTGCAACGTAGAGGAAGAAATATTTTGTTCAATAACCAGTATTTTAGCTGTTGTGCCTGCCATATGTGTTCGCAGATCGTTCAGATTGCTGATGTAGATGACCTGACCGTTCTTACCACCTGTCGTGGCTGATTTGGATACACCACTCTCATTTTTGGCGTTACCGGCAAAACCTGTTAAACCATTCGTGCCTGTGTTGGGATAACTGGCCGCACCATATGTAGCGGGTGCCGTGGAGACCGTCAACAATAACAGTGTTACAGCGAGTAAAAGAATCGAAAATTTCTTCAAAATTTCACCATCCTTTATAATTTTATCCTGAAAGACAAGTTGATTATATCGTGTAACATCAGATGTGACAATACAAAAATTGCAATTTAACCAATATTTTTATTTTTTTGCAACAGCAGTCCCCGTATAAGAAAAATGAAAAGACGACACAAAGTCATCTACAAAAACCATGACTTTGTATCGCCTTCTTCTAAATCCTATTTGATTTTCAGTTCCAGCTTATGTTTCTCCGCTTCCTGCAAGTCATCGTAAACTTTGCCGGGTTCAGTTGGTATTTTCAATACAAGCGATTGAGGATCGTCCAGCATATTGCTGCTGTAGTATAAAATCATCCCGTCTTCTGTTTCGCTACCTCGATACATTAGAAGCTTGGTCTGCTTACCATTCTTGGTTATAGAAACAATCTCGTAAGGATGTACTGATTCACTTATAGATTGTTTGGTTTGGAAATCAAACTTTTTATTAGGTTCATAGACAAGTTTGGCTTGTATAACAAGTGGAGAAATCTCGACTTGAGATAACATCACCTCATGGCCGTCAATCGTAAATAACTGATTAAGTTTTATAATTTCCGTCTTGGGAACCGAAAATTTGGGGTCTAAGTCAAAAGAAATCTTCATCAGTTCTGAATATCGCATTTCGGGTCGCTTTGTCCCTGTTTTTGGGTCTGCTAGCTTCCCCGGATCGAGGGAGACGATTTGAAAGTCGAGCATTAACTTTTCAGGAAATGCATCAGTTCGATTGAGGTTAATCGCAGTTCGACCGTATATGATATGGTTCCCTTTGGGTACTTGGACTCCCCCCGCATTACTATCATCAAATTTATGATTGGTCAGCATGTCAGTTACCCTGGAACGGTTCACCGAATATATCTCCTGGGAAGCATCCGTCTCGGCTGTGTACAATATGATAATCTTGTTTTCATCCGCCATCACTGCATTGACGGTTAACTGATATATTCCTGATTTCACAGAACGATCCACGAGCTGCACATAACCATTGTTAATTGCGGATGCAATCGTATTTCCATCTACATTCTTTTCAGCCAACTCCCGAAAAGGTTCAAGTACTCCCCAATACTGTGTAGGTGCGCTATAGGTTGCCTGTTGTGGTGTGGAACTGCCAAGCGGACCCAGCAGCAGCCAACCTGCTGCCAAAGCGGTTACAAGCATCGCAGTAATCCACTTTAATTGCACATGACCTGTCATTCGCCGAGTTCTTGCCTTTGCCAGACCTCGCTGAATGGCAAACGCCGTGTCCGCCGGATTCAATTGCTGTCTCTCCAGCTTAACCTGGGAAGCATCTGCGAAAAGTGCCTGTTCCTCCGGACTAGTTGTCATGCCAATCCCCCCTGTTCTTCATCTGTTTCCGTAACAGTTCCAACCCTTTATGCTGCCAGGTCTTGATGGTGCCCTCCGGTTTGCCAAGAATGGAGGCAATCTCAATTGACGTCATGTCGTTATAGTATTTCAGCAGTAATACATGGCGGTATTTAGGTTTGATTTTCTCAAGCATGGACCACATCGCAAGTCTGTTGTCACTGCATCCTGCAATGGCAGAATCGGATATCGCCTCCTCCAACCCTTCGCTCGGCAGAGGTGTGGCCCGTTTGCGACGCCTTTGTTCATCAATGCACACATAGATCAGAATACGAATAATCCACGATTTGAACGCCTTCTCATTTTTCAGAGAGCGACGCTTGATCCAGGCCCGGCATGTCATCTCCTGTACCGCTTCGAGCGCATCATGACGATTACGCAGGTAACTGTAGGCTATGGAGATCAGCATGTCCTGATGTTCCATGATGGATTGGACAAATGCCGTCTCGTCTTCGCTCTGTACAAACAGCATCTTTTTCATCTCGGCTTTGGTTTCCACCCCGCAATCCCCTCCTCCTCTCTTTCTATGGTTTAAGACGGATGAACAAGCCAAACCGTTTTTTATTTATTTTCCATCACAAAAAAGCCCCGCCTAATCCTGAGGAGGAAGCTCTTGTATTGATTTCCGCATCATTATTTAAAGATCAAACCAGTCCAGCTCATTATCATCCTGATTCGTAGCCGCTCCCATCTGTTTCAGCCAGTTTGCCGCGAATTCACCTCCTACATGAAACAGACAATAGATGTATAACTCTCCCTCTACAATCTCATCCATTCCCGATGCCACTTCAATCGAGACTTGTAGAGCTTCAGGCCAGGATGAACCCTCCTGAATTAACGCAAACCCATCTTCATAATGCTCCAGCTTATACAAGTCAGAGAAAGTTAAGGAATCCGCCAGTCGCTTCACAATCCGAGGTAAAATGACAGGATTTGTTGTTCTGATGCCATATTCCCAGCCCACATGGTACCTCCTTTAATCTAAAAGTTAGCTAAAGGCTACCACTCTTGCTCATTCAATTCATTGATCGAGCGGTCCAGCCACAATTCATACCAGTCGAGAAAACCCAGCCGCTCCGTGTTGCCCATATAATGATCTGGATAAATTCCATTACTGTTCGCTCGATCATCGGTCCAGATCTCTCCGAAGGACAATCCCTTGACAATCAGATTGAGCGACACGCCACATCCAAAATCGCTGATTCGCAGCATCCCTGCCGACCATTTTGGATCATAATACTCATGTTCAAGCGCTGCCCACTCATCCTCTTCTTTGCTGTCGTCGTACCAGTCCACATCCCAATTCCAGGATTCCACATGTGGAAACGGCTCAGAAATTGCATTCAACTCATCATCATAATCCATCACCAAATATATGCCGTTCTCCGGCTTTTCCAGCCCATAATAAGGACCTGCACCACCACTTCCAATCACAAGCAAAAAAGCTTGATACTCTTCAGGTAGCTCTATCTTCCATTTCTGTTCAAAAGCTTTAATTTCGTCCAATGTCCATACCGGAGCCATCTCATATTGATGATTCTCTGCCCCAAACAGATTCCGCTTCGGGTCCAGAGTCTGGAGTTTGTTCAACTTTCCCTGTATGCGTTCCAACTGTACCTTGTACATGTATGTAAGCCTCCTTCCATCGCGTTGTACCTATAACGTCAGATTCGAATCAAGTCATTCAAACTATTTTCGCTTTGCAGACTGGGTTTGATGGTAACCGAAATTTGGTTGTCTTTCTTCGTTACCGCACATGCATAATTTCCGGGCTTCATCTGGAGCAACACACCACCGCAAGACTCATCGGGTTCTAGCTCGCCCCCAGTGACATCCTCCGCCGCCCCCAGATACACGTTACCGGAAGGGACACGTAGATGGTATACCTGTGCATTCTCCAGTTCCTTCTCCGCATCATCCAGACTCCATGTCACCTCATACTGTCCATCTTCACCCAGATTCAGAAACAAACAGTTGCCTGCATTTACCTCAATCAGTTCATCTTCCGCAATAGACCACCAGTCCGGTGTATCTTCAACACGATGTTTTAGCGCCGCCAGATCATACAGGCACAGTGCTGCCGTATCCGTGAAGAACTGAAACTTCCCATTCATTCTTCATCTCTCCTTTCTAATTCAAAATAAACACCCGTTCCTTTCCCAACTGATCCAGGTGAGAAATCCGAACCATATCCAACCATTATATCAAGCCCGGCACACAGGTTAAAGGCATTCAAGAGTTAACTAGGTTCATGTTATACATGTGAAGAATTAAGGTGTTAGCAAACAAGGTTAATCTCTTCATTTTTTTAGCAAAATTGACGATATAATGATAACTGACTTTTTTTGATTTTGTGGAGGAAACCATGGCTATCAACCTTAGAAGAGAACCTTTTCGCTATATTTTAAAGGAACCGATAATGTTCGAAATTTTTATTCTCAGCATTAACGGCGCCTCTGCACCACCCAAACCCATTCAAGCGGAATTATGCGATATCAGCCGATCCGGTTGTCAGCTTTCATTTCCGTTAAATCTGCATGTGGAGTCCAATAACATTCGAATCGGCATGAACTTGCTGCTTTTTGAAGACCCCTTGTATTTGGAAGGAACGCTGCGCTGGGGCAAAGAAGAGAATAACCGATGGCACTACGGCGTACAGCTGGAGATCCAGCAAGGTAATCATGAGCGTCTATCCAGAGAAATGAGAATGCTTGCGGGGCAAGGCAAAATTATGGTGAAGTAACCCGGCAAGCACCAACCTAACAAAAAAAAACAGCCCGGTGAACCGGACTGTTTCAACATTTTAGATATTCAGGCTGCTTTGGTCGCAGTCGTAGTATTGTCCATCTTGGACCAATCCACTGTGGTTTCAAGCAAAAGTGACACCACAACTCCAATGACAAGCCCATTGCTAATGATCGGAATGAGATACATGGGTAGAGCCTGAAAAGCTTCAGCAGGGATGTTCATTACAGCAACACCTGTAAGAACCGGCAGTGCCACACGATAGATTGTTTTGGAATTAAAAGTGGTGCCTTCAAGCGTTCTTAGAGCTGTACCAAACATTTGCAAATAGGCAACAAATAGCACGGCACTCCCTACACTGGGAGGAATTTGTGCGAAAAAGGCTGTCACAGAAGGCGTCAGTCCTAATATACATAACATGCCTGCTCCAACAACAAACGCAGCCCGTTTCAGAATACGGGTGCTCTCCAGAAAACCAATCGAAGAGGCAAATAATCCGAACGGCAGCACACCTACACACGCAGATAACATGGTGAACAATCCCGTGAGCATGTATGATCGTTTATATTGTTGGCTGGACGTTTGCACTCCATAAATTTTTTCGACAGAGCTTAACGTGGTGATGGAATTTGTCATATTCACCAGCCCGACAAAAAAAGCTGTGATGACAATACCCGGCTCCCACTTCGGCGTCCCCCACGGAAACCAGGAAAACAGGTTTAAATTCTGATGACCGGATGCTCCTGCATGTTGTCCAGGGAACACAAAACTGTAGGCAATCCACCCCGTCACGATGCCAATCAGGATGGAGTAGTTACCGAGCTTGCCTTTTCCCTTAAGCTGGATTAAGGCCACTAGAAACGCTATGGCAACGGACAACGCCGCTACAGGCAGGTTGAAATTGCCAAACTCGGTATATCCAATCATGCCTTTGAAGAAATTCATGGTCAATTGAATCGTCATCAGAAATAACATCGCACTCTTGACCATTGGTGTGAACAGCTTCTGAAGCACATGCGCAGCTCCAAGTCCGCCCAGGATCATCATCGTCAGACCCGCTAACAGAAAACCCGCAGCCAATCCTCCCCCGATACGTTCCAAACTCATGCCGGCTGATGAAGCCGAGGCCGTTAAGCTTAGTGTCAGCCCCCACCATAATCCCGAGGGACCATCCATCACGGCATAACGATGGCCGAAGAACGCCTGTAATATACACACAGCCCCAGTAAGCAAAAAGGCATACTGCATCGATGCAGCAATGGCCTCCGGTGAAAGCTGAAAATTATGTCCGATAGATAACGGCACCACCACAGTGTTGGTAAACAGGAAGAAGAACCACTGAATGCCTGCCAATGCAAGCGATGACGCACCCTTTATATTATTTTGCAAAGATTGCTCTTGATGTCTGTTCATGATTGAGTTAACATTCGCTCCATTTCTTTATAATGATGCCTCTGGGCATGCGCAAGTGCAGTGACGCCGTCCCGGTCAGCAATGAGGCGATCCGCACCATGTTGCAAAAGCAATGCTACGATCTGCTGATGGCGAGTGCCGCCATCCCCCAGAATGACCGCTTCCAGCAAAGCTGTCCAGCCCAGATTGTTGATATGGTTCACATCCACATCCGTGCATTTCAGAAGGATCTCCACAATATCGACATGACCTCGATCTGAAGCAGGAATCAGAGCTGTGCCACCAAACCGATTCGTAATCCGGGTATCAGCACCTGCTTTTATAGCCAGTTCGACCATTTTACGCAAACCTTCCGCACTGGCATACAGCAGCATGTTATCCAGTCGTTGATCCTGGATGTTCACATCCGCTCCCGCTTCAATAAGTGTGCTTGCCGTCTCTGGTTTGTTGCCATTAACCGCGGCCATCAGAGGTGTCCGTCCTCGAGCATCCCGGTCATTCACTCCAGTCCCTTGTGCGATAAACCGTAGCACATCATCCGTATGTCCAGCTTCAGCAGCTGCATGTATTGTTTTCAGCATCGCACCTTCACCCTCCAATTTGTCGCCATCCTCACGGCATATATTCAATACATCATAATCTACATGTGTGATTTGAAGTGTTTAAACCTTATGTATGTTAACATAGGATAATAGTATATTAAAAATACATGTTTTGTTGGTTTCCCATATGAAAAACATATCGCTGCATATAAGGAGAACACACGTGGATATCAAACAATGTCGCTATTTCATCGCGATTGCCGAGGAGAGACAGATCACGGCGGCAGCGCGCAGATTACACATGGCTCAGCCTCCTTTAAGCCAGCAGCTCAAGTTGATGGAAGACGAACTCGGCGTAGCTTTATTTGAACGCAAAGGACGCAGCATGGAGCTGACACAGGCCGGTCGAAGCTTCTATGATTATGCGGTTACGATGACCAAATACATGGAAGAAGCTGTCATGGAGATGCAGAGCTTCCGCTATGGTATTCGGGGCAAGTTGTCGCTTGGCATTAATACCATTTCAGATCGTTTGATCCCGCAGGCGCTCCAGCAGTTTCGGACAACACACCCTCAGGTGACCTATAAAATTCAGCAAAATGAATCTGCACAGCTCTGCCAGCTCTTGGGTGAAGGCAAAATCGAGCTTGCCTGTGTGCGGATGCCTGTCAAAACAGAACAATATGAAGTGCTGCATCTACCGCAGGAAGCTCTCTTCTATATTTCCTCCACACCGCTGAAGTCAGCGGATGAGCGTGGGATTTATTTTCAAAAGCTGGCCGATATCCCTCTCTTGCTTCCTAGCACTGAAGGACTCGGGATGTTCGAACTAATACTACAGAAATTCCGTGAGCATCACGTGAATCCTTCGATTGCGGGCGAATGCTCGGATATTAACATGTTGCTGGAACTTGTGCGACTCGGTTTTGCAAGCTCCATCGTGCCCCATACGGTTCTTCAGCTTTATCATGAGCATCCGTTTCATATCTATCGTATTCAAGATGCGCAATCTGCCGTAGATTCTGCGCTTGTGTGGCATCGCAATCGTCATCTTTCCAAGCCCGCGCAGCACTTTGTGCAATTGGTTCAGGAGCTGCTGCCTTCACGCTCGGTATAGTGTCCAGCAGACATCGGCCATTAAGAATATCGTCCATATACTAAAAAGCAGCAGCCTTGCCGGAACAATTCCATCCGGAAAGACTGCTGCTTTTTGATGTTCGTTAAGCTTTTGCCGTGAACAACAAATCTTTTTCCTTAATCGTTGTACGTCCGGCAGACTCAATTGAATTATATTGATGCATGTTCGTAATGATGACCGGCGTAATCGTTGTGTAACCGGCTTTTTCGATTTCTTCTCTGTCGAATTCCATCAGTACATCACCAACGGCAACCTTCGCTCCTGCTTGAACTTTAGGGGAGAAGAATTGACCTTTCAGTTTCACGGTATCAATCCCGATGTGAATCAGCATTTCAGCGCCGTCATCACTAACGAGACCAATGGCATGTCCACTCTTCGACAACGAGAATACTGTACCGTTAATTGGAGAAACCACACGGCCTTCCGACGGCTGAATCGCAAACCCTTTACCCATAATCTCTTCGGAGAATGCAGGGTCTGGAACTTCGCTCAGTGATTTAACTTCACCAGTAATTGGGCTAAATACATCTTGATCCAGCGCTTTAGTTTCTTCAACAGCAGTTACTGCTGAAACAGAAGTCGTTGCTGCTGGTGTTGTAGGCTCAGCAGCTGGTACTGCTTCAGGAACATCTTCGAATCCAAGAATGTACGTCAGAATTGCTGAGACTACAACAGCAACGATAATTCCGATCAGAGCGTATACAAATGTCGGACCAATAATCATCGGAATCCCGGAAAGACCTGCCAGACCACCGATGACATAAGCTTTGGTTTGGAAGAAACTAACGAACGCTCCACTAATTGCTGCACCGATTAGGGCTGCGACAAATGGTTTCTTGAATCGCATGTTAACCCCGTACATTGCCGGTTCTGTAATTCCCATAAGCGCAGTAACACCCGTTGATGCAGATAGGGACTTGATTTGTTTGTTCTTGGATTTTAAAGAAACACCCAGAGCACTACCTGCTTGTGCAAAGTTTGCCATCATCATAAGTGGAATCAGGTAATCATATCCCAATGTTGCAATGGAACCGATCATGATTGGAACCAGTGCATAGTGCATACCTGTAATAATCAGGAGTGAGAATGCACCGCCCACAAGCAAACCCGCAAACAAACCAGCGTTGTTGAACAACCAGTTAATACCATCTGTTAATCCGTTACCGATAATAACACCAAGCGGTCCTACAGCAATCATCATTACTGGAACAATGATAAGCAGTGTAACGGTAGGTACAACAATCAATTTAAGTGAAGCATGTGTAACCTTGTCGATGGCTTTTTCCACGTAAGAGGCTAGCCAGATCGCAATCAGAATCGGGATAACCGAGGACGCATAGGTCGCTGCTACAACCGGTAATCCGATGAACGATACATTTTCTCCTGGTGCAAGCAAGGCTGTAATGGTCGGGTGCATAACCGATGCACCAATTGCCGCACCGATGTACATGTTGCTGCCGAGTTTACGAGCGGTACTAATCCCGAGAATGATCGGCAGGAAGTAAAACGCACCGTCACCGATTGCCGACAGAATGATATACGTAGAACTTGTAGCATCAATCCAGCCAAAAGTAAGCAGCAATGCCACAATACCTTTGAGCATCCCCGCACCGGTGATCGCTGGTAGGATTGGTGTAAACACGCCTGAGATGAAGTCAAATACAGCACTCAGCGGATTTTTCTTTTTACTTGTTCCACTTGAAGCAGCTGGTTTGGCATCAGGGGATTTGGACATGTTGCCTACAAGTGCATTATACACAACAGGCACATCGTTCCCGATAATGACCTGGAATTGTCCGCCATTCTCCATAACGCCCATAACGCCAGGTGTATTTTTCAGCGTCGCTTTGTCCGCTTTTTTGTTGTCATTCAGGTTAAACCGGAGTCTTGTCATACAGTGTGTGACTTGATCGATGTTCTCTTCGCCACCAACAAGCTTCAAAATATCCTTGGACAATTGTTGTTTATCCATTGTGTTTTGCTCCTTTTATGTGTAATGAAGGTAAAAAAAAACCTAAACACTGAATAATGACAAAGCAGTTTCAGCTTATCATTATTCAACGTTTAGGTTTTGCCTTTTTTGCAGTAACAATCCCAATTATTCAATTGTTTGTTCAGTTCTGACAACTCGTTCAATATGAATGGTCAGATATAGGATTTCTTCCTTGGATAAGACCCGGCTATAGATCTTGCGAGTATAGTCGTTAATCTTACAAGCACAAGCATGTGCCTCAGGATATTGTTTGCTCACCAGGTCATGAAGCGGATTATCTGCTTCCTTATCTTCAATCGCTGTACCGTGTAGTACGCGCTGAGCAAAGAACTTCAAATGTGTCAGGAATCGATAATAACTCAGCGAATCCTCATCCAGCTCAATGACAAAGCTGCGTCGTACAATGTTGAGTATATCTTTTACGATATTCGTAATGCTGATGGTTTCTCTCATCTCACCGTTCATCTGGGCATTGACCAGATGCATTGCGATGAATGCGCATTCGTCTTCAGGAAGCAGGACACCCAATGTTTCTTCAATAATCTGAAGTGCCTTGAGCCCAATGGCATATTCCTTGCGGTACATGCGCTTGATCTCCCAGAACAATGCGTTACGAATCTGCAAGCCTTGACGATGCCGGTCAATGGCAAAATGAATATGATCCGTCAGTGAAATGTAGATGCTCTCATGCAACTTCTCACCTAATACGGTCTCTGCATAACGGATAATTTCATCCGAGCATTCGACATATTCAACTGGAATATCTGACAGAAGCGTTTTCAGTTTCTGCGATACTTCCTTGCTTTCCAATGAGAATATTTTTTCGACCAGACTGTCGTCTATCGTTTCACCAGTATGCTTTTTGAAGGCTATGCCCCGTCCCATGACGACCAGTTCGTTTCCTCCTGGATCAATCACAGTAACTACATTGTTGTTCAGCACCTTCTCAATTTTCATTTCTTCACATCACCTTGCACCGTCAAAGTAGTAAAAGGCAAAACCAAAGCTGGTCATGAAACACATGCCCCGCTTCTGGTTTTGCCTGATTGAACAGTAACAATCCAGTATTCATTAGCCTTAGGCCCATCTTACCATATAATTATCCATCTGACAATGTTTTTGTGAAAGCGGTTAATATGCTTGAATATGACACAAGAAGATGCTGCCCACATATGTCTTTGGAACTAGAAATTAATGGTCGTCGGATTTTAGACTTGCGCCGTTTGTACCAATAACTTCTTTATACCAATGGAATGATTTTTTCTTGTAACGATCCAGGGTACCTGATCCGTCATTGTTACGGTCCACATAGATGAAGCCATAGCGTTTCTTCATCTCTGCTGTGGATGCACTCACCAGATCGATGCAGCCCCATGAGGTATAACCCATGACTTCAACGCCGTCTTCAATCGCTTCGCCTACTTGTACCAAGTGATCATTCAGGTACTGAATCCGGTAATCATCATTCACCGTTTTATTGCCATTTTCGTCAGTGACCAGCTCATCGGCTGCACCCAAACCATTTTCGACAATAAACAATGGTTTTTGATAACGATCCCAGTATTTATTGAGCGTTACGCGCAGGCCTTGCGGGTCAATCTGCCAGCCCCATTCACTTGCTTTGAGGTAAGGGTTCTGTACACCTGCAAACAGATTCCCTTTGCCTTCAACACGCTTCTGTGGGTCACCTGTCTCACAAATACTTACATAGTAACTGAACGAGATGAAGTCCACCGTATGTTTCAGAATTTCAGCATCGCCATCTTCAAACTTGATGTTGATATTATTCGCTTTGAAGTAACGATTGATGTATTTCGGATAATAGCCACGTGCATGAATATCGGCAAAGATGTCATTCCGCTGTTCTGCATGCATTGCAGCTACCACATCATCTGGATTTGGTGTCAATGGATAGGTTGGCATACTGAGTACCATACAGCCAATTTTCGCTTCAGGCATAATCTCATGACCCAGTTTTACTGCCATCGCACTTGCCACCAGCTCGTGGTGAATTGCTTGGTACAGATCCTGTTTGGACAGTTCCGCTTTTGGTGTAAAGATGCCGCCACTCATGAATGGTTCTTCCAGAATGGAGTTAATTTCATTAAACGTCAGCCAGTATTTTACTTTGCCTTTGAAACGGTTAAACAGAACAGTTACATAACGCTCATAGAAATCAATCATTTTACGATTAACCCAGCCATCATACGTTTTGGACAAATGCAGCGGTGTCTCATAATGAGAGATCGTTACGAGGGGTTCAATCCCGTATTTGTGGCACTCGTCAAACAGGTCATCATAGAACTGCAGACCTTTTTCGTTTGGCTCCAATTCATCGCCATTAGGGAAAATACGGGACCAGGCAATGGATGTACGGAATACTTTGAAGCCCATTTCAGCAAACAACTTAACATCCTCTTTGTAACGATTGTAGAAATCGATACCGATCAATTTCAGGTTATCCTCTGTCGGTCCTTCCGTTCTTGGCGTCGTAATCCCATGCGGCATTACATCCTGAACAGACAGGCCTTTGCCATCTGTATTGTAGGCTCCTTCGAGCTGATTGGCTGCGACTGCGCCGCCCCATAGAAAATCCTTCGGAAATGGTGTTGTCATATCTGTCATTCCTCTCTGGTTACGTTGTACTCATTCTTTGTTAAAACGGTTGACCCTATGCCCGTGAACACATCAAAAAGCGGACATTGCGCAACTAAAAGGGCTTCAGATCAGCCTGCTTTCTGTTGGGTTTTGCCCGCTTTATGCGGTAACAATCCTTGAATAGCCTAATTACTTACAGCGATCCGGGTTTAAGATACAGGAATCAGATCAAATTATAGTTGCTCACCATTGCTGGCAATTACGTTTTTGTACCAGTCAAACGAATCTTTCTTCGAACGTTTGAGTGTTCCGTTACCTTCGTCGTCCAAATCCACGTAGATGAAACCATAACGTTTGGACATTTCAGACGTGGACATGCTCACAAGGTCAATCGGGCCCCATGCTGTAAATCCAATCAGATCCACACCGTCTTTGATCGCTTCTTTCATTTGTTCGATGTGTTTCTTCAAGTAATCCACACGATAAGAGTCATGGATTGAACCGTCTTCTTCAACACGGTCATATGCACCCAGGCCATTTTCTACGATGAACAATGGTTTCTGGTAACGATCCCAGAAGTTATTCAACGTTACGCGCAGACCGATCGGATCGATCTCCCAGCCCCAATCGGAAGCTTCCAGATAAGGGTTTTTCACACCGCCAGTCAGGTTACCTGCTGTTTCTTCCTTGTCTGCGGATGCAGATTTGGTTACGGACATGTAGTAACTGAAGGAAATGAAATCAACGGTATTATTGAGCAAGATCTCATCATCGCCTGCTTCTTTCTGAATCACAATGTTGTTTTCTTCAAAATAACGAGCCATGTAGTTCGGGTATTGACCACGAGCATGCATATCCGTAAAGAAGAGGTTAATCTGATTCTCATGTTGCGCCAGACGAACATCTACCGGATTACAAGTCGCCGGGTACGTTTCCATACGAGCAAGCATACAGCCCACTTGGGAACCAGGAATAATTTCATGTGCAAGCTTGGTTACCAGTGCACTTGCTACAAATTGGTGATGCAGCGCTTGATATGTCGTTTGCAGTTGGTTGTCTACTTTATCGATCAGGATACCGCCGCCTGTGTACGGGCTAAACAGCATCACGTTGATTTCATTAAACGTCAACCAGTATTTCACTTTATTTTTATAACGGTTGAACACAGTCTCTGCATATCTCACATAGTGTCCAATCAATTCACGACCTGCCCAACCATTGTATTTCTGTGTCAGACCCAGCGGAGTTTCATAGTGAGACAAGGTTACCAGCGGTTCAATGCCGTATTTCAACAGTTCGTCGAAGACGTCGTCATAGAATTTCAAACCAGCTTCGTTCGGCTCTTGGTCGTAACCATTCGGGAAAATACGTGCCCAGTGAATGGACAAACGGAACACTTTGAAGCCCATTTCAGCAAATAATGCGATATCTTCTTTATAGTGATGATAGAAATCAATACCAAAACGTTTAGGGAAACGTTCTTCAATTTTGCCGGAGAGGATCTCTTCAATTCGTGTAGAGGAGATTTCCATGGCATGTCCGCCTGTACGCTTCTCTTTGGGAACATGCGCAATCATATCCGCAGTAGAGAGACCTTTGCCGTCCTTATCAAATGCACCTTCTAATTGGTTGGCAGCTGTAGCGCCTCCCCACAGGAAGTTTTCGGGGAATCCTTTTTTTGCCGTGGTCATAACGAACAACCTCTTTTCGAATTTTATTTGGGTTTTTCCCGAATACAGCGGCTGTATTTCAGGCCAAAAAACAAGAAAAACCTAAACTCAAGGTAAAATAGCTCGCAAAAAAAGAGCCTTCATTTCACCATCAGTTTAGGTTTTGCCTGTCTGCACAGTTACAATCCATCAAAAGATGTTATTGCGTATTCGGTTGTTTTCTCTTGTAATGTAAGCGTAACATATCTATTTTGCAAAATCAACTTTCCTCTTTATGCACTCGCTGACCACCTTTGGACGTTATCGAGGCATTCGCATAATCGCTGCTCTTAGGGCATTTGTATCCCCGTATTCGAGGTAGCTGGCAGGACTTTCGTCGCCCAATGCAGGAACTTTCATGTCTATCCATCTTAGCGCATATTCACCCATTTCACATAATATAACCTTGCTAATATCTGCCGGAATCCCCCGCTGCTCTGCACATTCAGCCCATTTTGGGTCCACATGTAAATATGATTTTTCAAAGAGTTGCACAAATGAGTCCCAACTGCCCTGATTAAATTCCGCCAGATATAACTCTTTCATACTCATGTAAATTCCCTCCCTGAAATAGACATCGTAACCCCCAAGTCCTACGATAAGCAATTCATCCTTAAGCCGCTTGAAACCGATTTGGAAAAAGGTAGACTTAATTTTAAATGTTTTTCGGGAAAATGGATAGCCAAGGAGGAACACAACAATGACTGAAGAAGCAAACACATCCGGTTGGGATGCCATTGATATAGCAGTTGGTAAGTTATATGGAGATCAGGAACCACTTCACTATGGTACAGCCATTCCTTATATGCTCGGTGGACCTGATCCGCTAAATGGAATTAGCGTATACAAAGTGGATGCCCCCATACCTCACTGGCATTTCATTACCTATGGTTTTTCAGAACTGTATGAGAAGGAATCGGAAGATATCGAGCATAGCGGTTATGGATTTGAAATGACGTTTCGGCTTACCCGGAGTGAGGGTGAGTCCACACCCCCGTCTTGGGCTCTGAATCTATTACAGAACGTTGGACGATATGTTTTTACTAGCGGGAACGTATTTCATGCAGGAGATTACATGGATGCAAATGGCCCCATTTGTCTCGGCTCAGATACATTACTAACCGCACTTTCTTTTATTGAAGATCCTGATCTGACAGAGATCTCCACACCCAATGGAACGGTGAAATTCATTCAGATGGTGGGAATCACCGGTCTGGAACTCGAAACGATGCAAACATGGAACACCCGCGGATTGTTAGCAGCCTTTGTTGAATTCATGCCAAAATACGTTACGGATCTCATGAGAAATTCATATTTGGATATCCCCTCAGTGATACAGGCTGTTGAGCGCGGGATTGAAGAGGAAGGTTCCAGTACAGCATTTTTATTCATACAACAACTGGGCTGGATATCTCCACGCAAGAGAATACTGCAAAAAAGTGTACCCGCTGAACTCCAGATCGGAGCAAAACAAGCCCAAATTATCGGAAAAATACTACGTAGCCGCTTTTCAAAAGGCGCTCCACTGTCCCTAATCGGATCAGGAGTGAACATTACGTTCGAAGCCGGGGGGACACCTTCATTTTCTGAGGATGGCAACCAGATTAAGGTAGTTGTGCATGAACAAACCGTATCGGAGTTAGTTGCAAACCTTCGCCCAGTCGAGCAAACATTTGAAATTGCTTCACTACCCGGCGTTCTCTTTCGAATTGCCCGCACTGAAATTACCGATCAGGATGGTCATGTGATCGAAACCATCGGTTGATCACAAGGAGGTAACCATATGTCAAGAACATCTTCCTTACGGAAGAGCTGGTCCGAGAGCGAAAATTTTACTCCCGGTATGGCACATATTCAATATTTAACGAAAACCAATCTGGACAGGATTCGCAAAATTAATCATTTTCTGATTAACGCCTTCCAGCAGAGTCTCTCGGATATCAAAGAAAACCTGTCCAACACATATCTCTTTCTGCTCACCGACGCGCATGGAGTTCTGCTTGCCATGGATTATAGCCCCGATCTGGAACAAGTGGTGAAACAGTCACCCATCCGCCCGGGTATGATCTTTACAGCTAGAAGCTGTGGCGTCAATGCCATATCCGAATCTATGGATAAACATGGGCCTGTTCAGCTGTCCCCTGAGCAGCATGAGAATCCACTTTTTCAGAACTGGCATTGCTACGCTGCACCTTTGTCGGTCGGTCTTCAACATGTTGGCTACCTAGACGTCTCCACCATTAATGCAGACATCCAGAGTGAGCTGATTGCAATCGCCAAGCTGATCCCGGCCCATATGCAAAATCGGTATCAATCTAACCTTGCCTCGTCGGTAACAGAGCAGCCATCGATTGAATTCACGAAGCGACAGTTAACCATTCTGAAAATGATCTCTAACGGACTGACAGTTAAAGCCATTGCTTTGAAATTGAAAATAAAGGAATGCACCGTAAATCACCATAAAAAAGTGATTTTCAACAAATTAGGTGTACAATCCAGCACGGAAGCTGTTTCAATTGCCAGCCGTCTGTCTTATCTATAAAGGTACACCTATAGATTCCTATAGGTGGTCAACACGAACATCTGTGCTAAGATTTTTAGGTACACATGAATTAGAGAGAGAACAAGAACACACACACACATTTTCAGGAGGGTAATATGTCTAATCCAAAAAAAGCTTCATTGTTTGCCATGTTAATTATGATTCTGTTGGTTGCTGCAGCCTGCGGCGACAAAGCGGATAACAACGCCAAATCGAAGGAATCCACTGCAACAGAAACCACTGCCGGCACAGATACAGACACAGCCAAGACAGAAGATACGGAGAACACGGAGAGCTCCGAAGCATCCACTTCCGAGTCCAAGGAAACAGATAACTCCAAAGACGTTGAATTGGGAACTACGGAAAAAGGCTCTTACAACAATGACTATTTCGGTGTTTCGTTGAAATTCCCCGAAGCTTGGGAGTTCCAGGATGCCGCAGGCATGAACGAGCTGACTAACGCTTCCTCCGAAGTTATTGCTGGAGACGATGAAACGAAGAAAAAACAAATTGAGCTATCTCAGGCCAAAACACTGAACCTGTTGATGGCTTCACAATATCCATTGGACGGAAGTCAAGTTGGCCCTTCCGCAATGGCGATTGCTGAAAAAGTAAGCCTGCTGCAAGGAATTCGTACCGGTAAAGATTATCTGAAAGCAACGAAGAAATTCATGGAGGACAGCCAGTTCCCTTATGAATACAAGGAATTCACAACCGAAACCATCGGTGGCAAAGAGATGGATCTGATGCAAATTACGATGGATGCGGGCAATGGTTCAACCATTACGCAAGATTACTACAGCACCATTATTGAAGGTTATGCATTCAACTTCATCTTCACCTATTTGGATGATACTACAAAGGCCGAGATCGACAACATCAAGAAATCCGTTCAGTTCAAATAATACACTCACTGTCACAGTGCCTGCTGTGCATGAATAGAACCCCGCGCAATGACCTTCCACAGATCATTGCCGGGGTTCTTTTTCGAGTAAAAATGAATGTTTCACCTTATCCGGAAATGGCCACCCAATGTCCCTCTTTGACTTCCACCCATCGGGACTGTTCCAGATTATAGCGATCTTCCACTTCTACCGTCTCTCTTGGGGCTTCGTTTACATCATGACGTTTTTTCTTCGCTTCCACAGCCGGGTCCGGAACCGGAATAGCCGATAACAAGGCCTTTGTGTACGCATGCTGAGGGTTCGAATATAGTTCTTCACTTTCTGCTAACTCCACAATCTTCCCATTATACATGACAGCTACACGATCACTGATATGTTTAACCATGGACAAATCATGTGCAATGAACAGGTATGTCAGACCGAGTCGCTGCTGCAATTCTTCAAGCAGCTGTACGATCTGAGCCTGAATGGACACATCCAACGCAGACAAAGGCTCGTCACATACAATAAATTCAGGTTCCACGGCCAGCGCACGAGCGATTCCGATCCGCTGCCGTTGACCACCCGAAAATTCATGAGGGTATCGCTGGGCATGAGCCGGATCGAGACCCACCATCTCCAGCAATTCCTCCACACGTTTTTCCCGCTCAGCGGGGCTGCCGGCAAGATGATGAATATCCAAGGCTTCCCCAATAATGTCCATAATTCTAAATTTCGGATTAAGCGAGGCATACGGATCCTGGAAAATAATTTGCATATGTCTCCTCATCGTTTTCATCTCTGAGGCAGAGAGGCGGTTGAGCGGCACTCCTTTAAACAGCACATCCCCACCTGTAGGTTCATGCAGTCGTAGAATGGCTCTGCCTGTAGTCGATTTCCCGCTGCCCGATTCGCCTACGACCCCAAGCGTCTCCCCTTGGCGAATCTCGAAACTGATATCGTTCACAGCTTTTAAAGTGTTGCCTTTCCCCAAATTAAAATGTTGTTTGAGGGACTTCACTTCCAGTAAAGGCTGATCATCTTCCAGATCGCGTGGCACCAACGAGACGAGTTTCGGCTTTTTCTTCTCATCCAGTCGAGGTAATGCATTCAACAGCCTGGACGTGTACGGATGCTTCGGATTTGCAAAAATCTCTGTAGTTGTGCCGGATTCCACAATCTGCCCGTCTTTCATGACCACGACCCGATCACACATGCCTGCCACTACTCCGAGATCATGGGTAATCAGAATAATAGAAGTTCCCAGCTGTGCCTGCATATCTTTCATCAAATTTAGGATTTGGGCCTGGATAGTAACATCAAGCGCAGTTGTAGGTTCATCCGCAATCAGCAATTCAGGACGGCAAGCAAGAGCAATAGCGATCATCACCCGCTGACGCATACCTCCGGAGAATTCATGTGGGTACTGATTGAAACGTATTTCACTTCGGGTGATACCAACGAGCTCCAGCATGGCAATCGCCTGCTTCTTCGCTTCCCCTCTGGAAAGCTTCTGATGTTTAATCAGACTTTCGGTGATCTGTTTTCCGATTTTCACAGTCGGATTAAGCGAGCTCATAGGGTCCTGAAAGATCATGCCGATGTCACGGCCACGGATACTCTCCATCTCTTTTTGCGTTTTATGGACCAGGTCTACCCCTTTAAACAGGATCTCACCCTTTTTCATCTGCGAAGGAGGCGAGGCAAGCAGCCGCATAATGGAACGTGCCGTAACACTCTTCCCACTGCCGGATTCCCCTACAATGCCAAGCGTTTCGCCTTTCCGCACTTCAAAACTGACTTCTTTCACCGCCTGAAATTCACTCTCTCCGGAATGAAAAGAAACGGACAACTCATTTACTTTCAACAAAGGTTGCATGTGATCACCAGCCCTCATCCATATTTTCACATGTGCTCATATGTATACTCTTCCATACCTTGACAATTAAATAGACTCTAAATAATATATACTATATCAATCGGAATAATGCAATTTAAAATGAGATGAAAGGAGGCTCGCATGGTTTGAATCTTGCAAAAGGCAGCAAAATGTCACAGCTTGTTTACACCCTGGGATTTAATTATGGCAAAATGCTGCTTCATCCCTCCTATCGATATGTTCTATTTATTCTCGGACTGCCCGTTAATTTGGTTGTACTTCTGATCTGGCAATCTAGACGAAAAAGGGATGGCTGGGCCGTGGTTCAACAAGCTGTTGAACGTGATATGCTCTCCACTTCTTATCGGGATAAACTTAGGACGGACGTTGAAGAACAGTTGAGGCGTAAACACCATTTCTTTCGGCAGCAAGTCAGTGAGACAGAGTTTAAGCGTCAGACGGAGGAATGGCTGGAGGAATCCGTTCAGAAGGAGTTAAAGGAACGAACGTTCAGCAAGCTTCAGAAACAGGGAAAACAGCGCCTGACGATGGCTGATACATTCCAATCGATGATTGATAAACCTTGGTTCCTTGCGATATCAGTTATTCCGGGCTGTCTGATGTACGCCATGATGTTTTTGTATGGCAATCCTTATCTAAAGTACATATTCGAAAGAATTCTGATGACGGTATTCGTCATTCTGGGCGTAGCTACACTTGTATTCACCATCTTGTACCTGTCCCCATTCAATCCGGCGGCCAACATCCTAGGAGAGACAGCGACACAGGAACAGATCGCAGCTTTTAACCATGTCTATGGCCTGGATCAGCCCTATCTTGTCCAGCTCTGGAACAATATCAAGGGCATAGCGCTATTTGATCTCGGTAAGTCTTTTTCAGGGAATGAAGATGTCACGGCTACGATCGCCAGAAAGTTTCCAATCACGTTAACACTGGCCGTTATCTCCTTGCTGCTTGCCCTTGTCATTGCATTGCCAATCGGCATCATCTCGGCGATCAAGCCCAATTCACTGTTTGATTACACATTCATGTTTATTGCATTGATTGGATTATCGATTCCGAATTTCTGGCAAGGACTGATTTTCATCCTGAATTTTTCGATCAAGCTGCAGTGGCTTCCGGCTACCTTCAATCCACAGAACTGGCTATCTATTATTATGCCAACGATTGTTCTGGGAACGGGATTAACCGCTGCGGTGGCCCGTATGACTCGGTCTTCCACACTGGAAGTTATTCATGAGGATTACGTGATGACTGCTCGTGCCAAAGGATTAAGTGAACGACAGGTTCTGCTGAAACATGCTGTGCGCAATGCGCTAATTCCAATCGTAACCGTTGTAGGTCTTCAATTCGGAGGCATGCTTGGCGGGGCGGCTGTAACGGAGAAAGTATTTAATATCAGCGGACTTGGCAGCTACATTGTGGATAAACAGTTTATCCCTGATATTCCGAGCATTATGGGCGGGGTCATATACACAGCGATTACAATCTCCATCATTAATGTTGTGGTAGATCTGTTGTACGCTTTTGTCGATCCCAGGGTTCGTTCCAAGATGAAACAATATTAAAGCAGGTGCACTATGACAAAATCGGGTTCACTTACACAAGAAATGAGTTTTCGGCTTAAGTCTTCACAGGAGTACAGTCAGGCGAGCTTCGCCTGGGTCACTTCCCTTCTCTTGTCGGTGTTACTGTTGTTCAACAGTTATGACTGGAGCCTTCAGGAGTTCAGACCATTTCTGCTGACTGCGCTTGGAATCTACCTATTCTTCACGCTGGTCCAGAGTGTGCTGACGCTCCGGATTCGGAGAGACCTGATTCGGCAGGGGACAATCTCTGTGCTGACTCGCAGACTCGCCTGGGTCCAGCTGTTGGGTATCATTTCAGGCAATATCTTTATCGTGACGGCCGCTTTTCATCTGATCAAGAAAACAAAAAGCATTGAGTATACATTTGCGGTGTATATGCTGCTGACCCAGCTGTTCGTTATTGGGGTCTCGGCACTCAATATGTTTAAAGCATATGTTGCGGATACGTTTTTGCCAGCTATGGCTGTGCTCGTACTTGTGCTTGTCATCGATCTGGTGGTGCTGTTTATCGTATCCCGGTATACGTCAGCCTCGACCATCCCACGCTGGATGCTGGGCGTGAGCGTGATCCTGATTCTGACTTCGGTCACCGGAAATGTGTTTGCACTGCTGCTGGGTATTTCCATCATTGGACGAATCCGCAGACAGGGTAAACAAAAATCCAACTTCTGGAATGATCTGTGGGAGCGTCTTGCTCCGAATGTCACGGCAATGTCCGGTTTGTTTTTTATCATTTTCCTGTTCTCGATATCGATTTGCAGCTTCTTTACTTTTGATTACAGCATGGCTGTAGAAAATAACTACTCTGCCTTGCTTCAGTCTCCATCGCTCGCCTATCCCTTGGGAACGGATGACTTTGGACGATGTTTATTTTCCCGGATTGTATTCGGTGCCCGTATATCATTGATCGTAGGATTCATGTCAACTCTGATTCCGGTACTGATAGGCGGTATTCTCGGAGCCTTCTCGGGATTCTATGGGAGACACACAGACAATATCATCATGCGACTGCTGGATATTCTCTATGCTATTCCGGGTATTCTGCTCGCTATCGCCATCATTGCGGCGTTCGGGGCCAATACGGTCAATCTTATTCTCGCACTCAGCTTGGGTTCGATCCCAACTTATGCACGAACCATGAGGGCTAGTGTGCTCTATGTATCTACGTTTGAATTTGTTGAAGCTGCACGTGCACTGGGTTACAACAATCGCTCCATTATTTTCAAACATATTATTCCAAACTCGCTCGCACCCATGATTATCAAGTCTACACTTACGATTGGCGGAGCGGTCATTGCCACCAGCAGTCTGAGTTATTTGGGGCTCGGCGTGGAGCCGCATATCCCCGAGTGGGGCAATATTCTGAAGCTGGGCAGCACGTATCTGGAAACCCATTCGTATCTGGCCATCTATCCAGGTCTTGCGATCATTCTGCTCGTGCTCTCGTTCAACTTTCTGGGTGACGGACTACGCGACGCGCTTGATCCGAAGCTCGAAAAGGGTTAACCACTGCTACAATATTCAACTCAAACTCAATTTGATTTCCAATGATTATGAACTTATCTGGAGGTATTTTCATGAAAAAACGTATGCTGATAGCACTACTATTAACTTTTGTCCTTGTGGTCTCCGGTTGCAGTGTGAAGACCAAGACGGAATCCCAGTCAGAATCCTCACCATCGGATACAACAGAAAACACGCAAAACCAAAAACCGGTAGACATCGAATTACTGGCTCAGAGCTCTTCCGAAAATGACGTGAACATTATCCGGGACCAACTCACCAAGAATGGCTTTAATGTTAAGCTGAACCTGCAGCCGGATTACGGCAGCTACAAATCCCAGCAGGATGCAGGCAATTATGATATTGCGCTGTCCAGCTGGACAACGGTAACCGGGAATCCGGACTATGCAGTTCGTTCACTTTTCAAAACAGGCGGAGACTACAGCATTCTGGCTGATGAAGAAATCGATAAGCTTATTGACCAGGCTGCTACTCAGACTCCGGACGAATACAAGGATACGTATAAACAATTGGAGGATCGCTTGGTAACCGATCAGGCCTATATCGCTCCGTTGTACATTTCCCTGAAAAGTCAGGCTGTGAACAAAGACATTCTCAATGTAGACACCGTTCGCTTGTCCAAATCCCGCGCCATGGCATGGGAACCGATTGAATTCAAAGACAGCTCCAAAAATACAAAAGAACCATTAATTCTGACACAAACTGCTTCCGTCCTGACTTCCCTTGACCCGATCAAAGGAAATGACGGTTCCATCAACCAACTGAACACCAACATGTATGTACGTCTCGTTAACCTGACAGATGACGATCAACTTACACCAGAGGGTTCCCTCTCCCACAATTTCAGCATTGCTGAGGGGAACTCGGAGTATTACTTCATTCTCAGAGACGATATCAACTTTGCCAAGATTGATAATAAAAAAGCGGTAGATACGGGAGAACGTGTCGGTGCAGATGACGTCATCTTCTCTCTCGATCGCGCCAAAAACAAAGATTCCGTACCGGATCACCGGACATACAGCCTGCACGAACATATCAAGGAAGCCGAGTTGGTAACCGATCTGGGCGCCTTGGAATCCGTTCAGCAATCCAGTGGCAGCGGTACGGTTAAAGAAGCATTGGAACAAGGGCTTGGCACCAAAATTACGGAACTGGTCGCGGACAAAAACAAAGCCGATAACGCTGCCGGGAAGTATCAAGTTGTGAAACTTACAACCACGGAACCTTTCCCGCAAGTATTGAACTATCTGGCTCACCAATCTGCTGGCATTGTGTCCAAAAAGCAGGTTGAGAGCATCAATACGTATGATGTAGCTTCGTTTGACGTGAATAAAGACATTCCTTACGGCGATCAGAATACCGTGACTGAAGGTGCTGCGTACAACAACACCCTGTATGCCAGCGGCCCATATATCTTGGCATATAAAAATGATTACGAAGGTGTATTCTATCAGAATCCCGGCTACCGTAAAGGCTCCGAATATGCACCCAAAATCTCTCAGGTGAATGTTCGTTTCATCGCCGATGCTGACAGTGCGTTGTCTGCTCTTCGCAGCAGTGAAATCCACCTGTACTACGGAGTATCCGAAACAAAGTATGACATCATCAAAAATGACAGCAAATTGCAATTGCAGAGCATTCCGAGCAATGCGGTTTCCTATCTGTTGTTCAACACAGCCAATCGGGAAGTTGCCAAGAGCAGTGATCTGAGAAAATCCGTGCTCTACTCCATCAATCAGGATGACATTTTGCAGTTCTACAAAAACAACAAACTTAAGGCATACTCTACAGTAAGTCCACTCGTGCAGACCGGGAATGAATTGAAGTCCGATCCGGCAAAAGTGAAAGAATTTTTGAGCGCCTACCAGGCTTCCAAGTAACAACAAAGATAAACGGCTGTCAACTGGATCACTCCAAGATCCGGATGACAGCCGTTTTGTTTTATAGAAAGAATATATTATGATGAGCAGTCTGCCTGATACCTTCGTTGTACGTCAGGCAACAGAGTGACGATCTGGATCACCATCCCCCAGGCAAAATAGACCAGATGGATGACGGATACATGCTGGATCCAGTATACCTGTATCATAATCCAGATGATCAGAGCAAATCCCGTATATAAAGAGAACGTCCATCCCCAGTATTGATTGGAGTAGAGATTCAGCTTTTCACCTATTTCCCAGTGAATGCGACGAAGGAGTGAAATGGCAATGATCATTGGCATAACACCAAGAACCAACAATAGTATAATCCCCGGGATCAGAAAACTGCCAAACGGGGAATGTTCCAACAATGAATCCGGCATTTTGACAAGATCTCCCGATGGATCGATAATGAGTGCTCCCCCTCCAATGATCGCACCAATGGCCAGGAACCCCTGCATCATAATGAGCGCCCACGATCTTTCAGGTACACATTCACGCTTCATTCCATCATCACTAGTTCTCATCCCTCACCCTCCAGACATGAAACAGATTTTACTGAACGTTCTACTCCATTTTCTCATATGGAGAGGGCTGAATCCTGTGCTCTTTCTCACTAAAATCATCCCAAAAAATTCGATAATGGTAAAACTTGATAAAAGAACGTACGTTCGGTATAATAGAGATATACTTAATGAGCGAGAGGCAGATATGGACGACAAATTTATTAAGGAACTACGCGAGATTAGTCGGGACGACAGACGAAGATCCGAATTTATGATCCAAGGCATGAAGGAAACACTTCAGGGAAGAAAAGAAGAAAGTATCTTCAAGCGCTGGGTTCGGCGTAAGAAGACAGAGAAGAAAATTTCACAACGATTCAATCAAGATCCCTCTTCGGATCAAAAGTAACCACATAAAAAGGAGGCGTACTACGCCTCCTTTATTATTTATATGAATGCCTATTCGTCTAGACGTTGTATAGATCAGGATACTACTTCTTGTCCACATTCTCTACCCTGGAGCAAGAAAGTTGAATTATGCAAAATAAAAACGATGCTTTATTTCGCACCAGCCCGGACCAAAATCAGTTCGATTTCCTTGAAGCCTTTATTCTTAGCATGAATGAGTGGGGACACACCATCACGATCCGAAAGGTTTACGTCTGCTCCATGATCAATGAGTAATTGAATCGTCTGCTGCTGTATTTTATTGCCATCGTTTAAAATGATCGCTTCCAGCAGTGCTGTCCATCCCAATTGATTAATATGGTCCACATTCACTGACGTTTGGGTCAGCAGTTCTCGTACCACATCCACGTATCCATGCTCCGAAGCCGGAATCAGTGCAGTTCCTCCATATCGATTCGTTATCGCTGGATCGGCTCCCGCCTCAATCGTCAGCTTCAAAATATCCAAGTACCCTTCAGCGCCAGCGTACAAAAATGGGTTATTCTTCATATCATCCTGTACATTAACATCTGCACCCGCTTCAATTAACATTGTGGCTGATGCCAGATCATTGTTGTACGTTGCAATCATAACAGCTGTTCTTCCGCTCTGATCCTGAGCATTGATATTGGCGCCCTCTTGAATCCATTTTTCAATACTTTCGGTGTCTCTTCCCTCTGCTGCCTTCAACAACAGCTCATCCGGGGAAGTTGATAACTTCTCCTCCACCTTCGAGTCGTTTCTCACTTCAGGTACGCAACCTTGAACGACGAACATACTGCTTATTAAGATAATTATAATCAGCGACTTATTCATACTGCCTCCCTTACTACAGTGTCACTGTTACCGAAGAAGCGACACTCCAATCCCCAACTGGACTTATTGTATAGGTCGTGCCTGAGATTAACGTACCATCATTAACAAGGTCGAATACGCCCGTGGCGCCTTTCCGACTTGAATATTTATATGTCGCTGTCAGAACGTCACCGTTAGGTGATGTTAATGTTACACTTCGACCTGAGAACAGTTCATCTCCAGGATCTTGCGCCAGCGTAACTTCAACTGAAGTTTCACTCACAGCTCGGGCACTCGCAACCTCCAACGAATCAAACGACCTTGCGGTGAATGAAGCGTTATTGATGTTCGCCCAGTCAGAAGAAACCGTATATGTCACACCGGATTGCAATGTTTGTCCTTCAGGCAAACGGAACTTCGGTTCTTGTTTGCCATCTGTCGATTGCGTGAACGGAACATATTTGGCAACGATTGGCTCGCCACCTTCTGGCGTAATCACGACTTGTCTTGCCTGCATGGAGGAGATAATTTGATACGTTTTGCCTCCTGCTTGTTCTTGGTCATTCAACACAAACGCATTAGCCCCTCGACCACCGCTGTAAGCTGAAATGATATAGCCATAATCCACTACACCGTTCTCTTGCAGTGCTTCAATCTCGAACGTATCATTCGTTATTTGACTAGCCGTCGTCATGTTTAGTTTCGTGCCACTGCCTTCAAAGGAACCAGCATCGTGGCCTTTATAAGTGAGACTGTACACTTCACCTGCATGTTGAACGGACGTTGGAACGATGTAGGTTGCGATGGACCCTGTTTTCAGACGAGGCATGTTGGTCAATGTCAACCCACCACTAAGCGCAAAATTGGTTTGTGCCTTAGCAAATACTTCATCCGCTGCTGTCAGAGGCTTGTCGAACGTCACAATTAACGTAATGGCATTGAGCGATCTAACGCTCTGGATTTGAGCCTGCCCCGAAGGAATAGCCTGGTGGGCCGTTTGCAACAGTACCGCTGCTTCCCCGCGTGTGGTCGAACCGTTCTCGGAATAGAACGTGCTCATCCAATGGTGAACGGATTTCACGTCACGCTGCATCGCTTTGGATACGACCTGTTCGAGTTCTGCATCCGTCACTTGACTGTGTGGATTGAATTGTCCGTTATTCGCCTGCATGATGCCAAGTTCAACGAGCTTTGATGCATACGGTGCATACCACGCGTCAGGATTAACGTCCGTTAATTCAACGCTTTCTCCTTTCTTCTCCTCCAGATTAAACGTTTTGAATACCAGTGATGCTAATTCTGCACGAGTAATGGCTCTATGTTCACCCATGGATTGATCGGCATAACCGTTCATGATCCCCAAGCTGTTCAGTTCCTTGATGGCGACCTCAATCTGCTGGTTGGTAAGCTGTGTCGCTGTAGCTGCAACGTTAGTAACGTATGTAGCTGCATGTGCTTGATTGGTAGTTAGCGGGAATACTGCTGTGCCTAATGCAGTTATCGTTAAAAATGTGGCCATTTTTCGGGTTATAGGATTCATATTTGAATTCCTCCTCTATAGGTTGAAGTTGCCTGTATCTATAGAATAGAGGACAAAAAGAAACTCCCAAGGACAAAAATATTAACAAACTATAAACTCAATCTAATTTTTCTCGAAACTTATACGGTGAACCGGTAGCCCGCACCCCAGACGGTCTCAATATATTCCGGATTTTTCGGATCTGCCTCCAGCTTCCCACGCAGTTTACGAATATGGACGGTAACCGTCGCAATATCTCCGCTGGAATCCATGCTCCAGATCCGCTCGAACAGATCGGATTTGCTGAATACACGGTTCGGATGACTCGCAAGAAATACGAGTAGATCGAATTCCTTCGTTGTAATTGCTACCTCTTCGCCATTAGCAAAAACGCGGCGCGCTCCCTTATCGATATGAAGCCCACGAATGTGGATTTCATCTTGTTCGGCTGGTTTACTTTTGCCAAGTAGTCTCTCATATCGGGTCAAATGAGCTTTCGCTCTTGCAACCAACTCACTTGGACTGAACGGCTTCGTAATAAAATCATCAACACCCAAATTGAACGTTCTAATCTTATCGATCTCCTCCTTCTTCGCGGAGACGACAAGGATCGGCACCTCTTTCACCTCACGAATGCGCCTGCAACATTCGAAGCCATCCAAGCCAGGAAGCATCAGATCAACAATAATTAGATTGTAACTCCCCTCCAGAGCCAGCTTAAGCCCTTCATCTCCGTTATGGCAGAGCTCTACAGAAAATCCGTTGAGTTCGAAATAGTCCCGTTCCAATTCCGCAATCGTTGTTTCGTCCTCAATAATCAAAATGTTTGTCATTACCGTTAATCTCCTCCTCTTCATTCAACCGTTTTAGTTTGATATAAATGACCGTGCCGTCATTGGGTTTGCTTTTCGCCCAGATGAAGCCTCCGTGTTCATCAATGATTTGGCGGGCAATCGCCAGCCCCAATCCACTTCCGCCTGTTGAGGAATTGCGAGATTGCTCTGCCCGATAAAAGCGTTCAAATATATAAGGCAGCGCCTCTTCCGGTATTCCTCTGCCATTATCCTTAAAGGCTATCGTAGTCCATTCGTCATCTGCTTGAAGTGTAATCCCGAATCGTTTTTGTTCATTCTCCATATATTTGAGGGCATTATCCACTACATTGACAACGGTGCGTTTTAATTTATCCAGATCAACAGATGCCATGACCGATCCAGATGCCCGATTATCCCAATCCAAGGCCACTCCTTTGTCCTCCAGATCGTATCTGAGCTCTTCAATGCTGTCTTCCAGGAAATCGACAAGGTCTACCACTTTAAACAGAAAAGGTTCCTGATTCAAGTCGAGCTTTGAATACAGAAACAGTTCATCCACCAGCTTATCCATGCTAACTGCTTTGGAGTGAATGATATTAACGTATGATTCCATTTTTTCCGGAGTGTTGGCCACTCCGTCACGAATCCCCTCAATATAACCTTTAATATTGGTGATCGGTGTGCGAAGGTCATGCGAAATATTGGAGATGAGCTCTCTGCGATTCGCTTCGTCTTGCTGTCGCAACTCATTGGAGCGCTGCAATTGAGTCCGCATGCTCTCGAACGCTTCGCTGAGTTGTCCAACTTCATCATTGGAGCTAAGTTGGAGCTTGAAGGACAGATTCCCATCTTTAATATGTTCGGCTGAGCTCCGCAGTTGATTCAATGGCTTAATAAAGCTGCGAGTGATCCAGCGGAATAAGAGCAGGTTCGCGATAATGAGAACGCCGATGAGCAGGAGTGACATCACAGGTAGCAGCTTGCGAGTAAGCTCTGCAAATGGGCTTCTCTCACGAATAACGAAGATACTTCCTCTTTCTCCATCTGAATATTGAAAATCAAATTTCGCATATGCATAGAATCGCTCACTGATATTAAAGGTGCTGCGAATCTGATAATTGTTGAGATCATAGGCAGGCAGTGCTTGCTTCAGTTCTGGCTGGTTGAAGGTCAACGATTCGAAAATCTGGTTATTCTCCCGTCTGACGTATAGCCCAGACTTCTCGGCTCGAAGCTTCATGTCGTACTCGCGCAGCAAAACCTTGTTCTGCAGCTCGTCTGGATCATTTTTGGCCAGAAACTTCATCTCTTGAAAGATCGATTCTCCCTGTTCCGTGAGTGGATTCACCTGATAATGTACTTTGTAAATATCGCGAAAACCCTGCAGATCGCCTGTTGCAGCAATCGTATACAGACTAGCTGTAAGCAGGATGAACAGCAGACTTATGACGAGCATACCCGTGAAGGACAGCAACATTTTTATTCGAATGGACATGGTATCCCCTTCTTAATCATGCTATTGGGTTAGTTAGTGCACATGTTAACACAAGATTGATCCAATTGCCCATAGGAGTATTCCATATCAGCAGTTCTAGCTGAACAGAAGAAAAACCCAAGGTCGTAGAAATGACCTGGGTTTCTCAACAATTAGAGGAGGAATACACCTCCCTAGTTATTTACTTATGCGAATCATTCGGAAAGAACTGTGTGTGAGTCCTTTGCAATATACTAAGTTCAACTTTGTTTTACGGTAAAATAGCAAACGAGCGCACTGGAAAGCCGGACGCCTTTTCGGCCTTAGGTACGATATTGAAGATCACCGCACCTTTGGCTGGTACCTGATCCAGATTCGTTAACAGCTCTACCTGATATGTATCCTGGGCAAGTACATAATATTCTGCCAGAAGTGCCCCGTTCTTTTGATAGTCTACAGCTGAATCAGTGTCGAAGGTCTCATGGCCGATCGCCTGTATTTTTCTTTCCTCGAATAAAAACATTAGCGCACTGACTGACCATCCGGGTGCATGACTGTTTCCCTCAGCATCTTTGTTGTCGAATGCTTCATGACTGGGCCAGCGTTTGCTCCAATCGGTACGCAGTGCTACAAAGCTGCCAGCTTCAATAACGCCATGTTCTTTTTCAAACTCAAGAATATGATCGACATCCAGCGTGAAATCCGGATTGCTCTCAACAGCCTCAGATTGATCAATGACCACCAGCGGTAGCACAAGCTCCTTCAACCCCAGTTCATCGAGATACCGGGTATCCCGCACAAAGTGAATTGGCGCATCCAGATGCGTACCATATTGACCAGGAAATCTGAAACTCTGGGCAAAGAAACCTTGATCGTGATTAAACAACGTATCGAATGCTGCAGCATCAAAAGCTGAGAAATGCGGAGATTCCGGTCCAAACGTATGGGTCAGATCCACCCACTTCTTTTCTTTTAATAATTGAATCGCTTGAATGAGCTCATTGGACATCCGAATCACCTCATACATAGAATGGAATAAATTGTTACTATTATATCTTATTCCACTCCATGCGAACATATCGAAATGTCAGCTATTTAATAGAATTCATTAACTCGAAGAAGTATTTCGCTTCATGAGTCTGATATAGATTGAACCATGAATCTAAAGTCTCCGGTGTAAATACATCGAGCACCTTCAATACATGCATCGCAAATTCCAAAGGAGCTATGCCCGATGCAGTAACTAAATTGCCATCCGTTACGGCCGGTACCATTTCATAGTATTTTTCTCCAATGTAATGAGGACAAATCATTTTCAAATATTCCAGATCGTTGCTTGTATGCCTTCTGGAGTCTAGCAATCCCACCCTCGCAAGTCCAACGGTTGCACCACATATTGCCGCAACAACATGACCTTTTTCCAAAGATGTCGAAGCTTTTTTCAATATTGGCTCGTGAATGGATTCCATCCAAGTATTCCCGCCTGGAAGAATCAATACATCCGTACTTTCCAACTTACACTCATCAACTGAAATGCGAGGAAATATTTCCAATCCCCCCATGGTAGTCACCGGACTTTTATCAACGCCAACAGCAACCACCTCTATCGCCGCCAGCCCTTTCTTAAAATACCTTCCCGAGTTCAATTCAGCAATTAAGTAACCTACCTCCCAGTCTGACATCGTATCAAATACATAAAGATATGCTTTTTTTGTATGCATAGTGCACTTCCCTTCTAGTCGATACCCCTAGTATAAAAAAACTTTACTGACATCTTCCGTCAGTAAAGTTTTTTTAATTTGATAATAATCAATTAGCTCATATCGTGGGTTTAATGACTGGAACAGATTTGCCGTATGGTAAAGGTAAATAGGCTACATAAGAATAAATTGCTTCTTTTAGCAGAAATATCACTTTCATCGAAGTCTCTTATGCTATATAAGAGACCCCTTTTAGAGGATCATGTTCTGAGAGTTACATTTGAAAATGAACATCAACAAATCGGAGCCTCAACTAAAGAAATCATTCCGCCTACATCCCGGCTCAGAGTTAAATTTTTCGTTTATCGTTATTCGAAAAAAGGCTACCACTAGGGTAGCCTACTCTCATATCTTCATTTTCGAGTATTCACTTTTAGTCATACCATAGAGATACTCATCGTAATGCTGTCCATTAGTGAATAACATATCTCTGAGTTTCCCTTCTTGGACAAATCCAAGACGCTCATGAAGTTCTAATGAACCTTCATTAAAAGCATAAACATGTGCGGTAACTTTCTGATAGCGTAATTCCTCAAAGTAATATCGCAACAATATCTTTATAGCTTCTGAAGCATAACCATTGCGCCAGAATTCTCTAAAGATAGCAACACCGTACGTAAAAGTTCCATTGCGGGTATCACAGTTATTCGAACTTATACTTCCCACTAATACTCCATCTAAAGTCTCGACCGCGAGCATAATTTTATCCCCATCAGGACCACCGGATGCCTGGTGTTCAGCCCAAGCTTTTGTACCATCTTCCGATCTTGGGAAATTTATTACATCGCAAAGTCTAGCACAGTCAGAATCAGAATCATTATTGTGGAACTTATCCCAATCAGTTGGGAGAATTGCACGTAATCTAACTTTATGACCTGTCCAAATATTATTTTTCATTATAGATCCTCCTAAGGTTTATTTACTCCTACCTCACTCATATCTGAATTAAGGCGGAGATCTGGCCTTAGGATCTAAGTCTTCATAGACTACATCGTTCTCATTCCTTTCAACACTTAAATCAAGTATATACCGTAATATTCCATTCTTTCAAATTATATTATTTGGTGCTCTTTTTCCGCATAAAAAATACACCTCCTAAAATATCACCGGCTCCCCATAAGGTTATGTCCAATGTCAATTTTAGGAGGTGTACGCAAACAAAAATCTAATTTAAAGAACTAACGTTAATCCTCACCTATTCTACTCGAATGACCAGTTTCCCGCGTGTATGATGGGTTTCGCTTTTTTCGTGTGCTTCACGCAGTCCTTGTTCACTCAAGGGGTATGTCTCATCAATGATAGGTCTCAGCTTGCCCTCAGCAGCGAGCTCAGCCAACTGATCGAGTTGATCCCCTTTGGGTTCCATCATGAACACATTGGCCGTTACACCTGCTTCCTTAGCCAGCGTTTCATCCGGCTGTTCCACAAGCGATACCAGATGTCCACCGGCCTTCAATACCTTGAAGCTATTACGCTGAATGTCGCCACCCATCGTGTCCAGCACGACATCATACCCGGAGAGAATCTCCGAGAAGTCTTCTTTTTTATAATTGATAAAATGGTCCACTCCCAGCGAACGAAGCAACTCTTCATTCGATTCACTCGCCGTGGAAGCCACTTCAGCGCCAAGATATTTGGCAATCTGAATAGCAAAGGTTCCTACACCACCTGCTCCCGCGTGAATGAGAACCTTCTGCCCTTTGGCAAGCCGTCCATGGTCAACAAGTGCCTGCCAGGCCGTCATGGCGGCTAGAGGTATGGAAGCTGCTTCCTCAAAGCTCAGATTTTCCGGAATACGGGCAATGATGTCCGCATCCACGGCCACATATTCTGCATAAGTCCCGAAATGACGAGGACGAGCAAATACGCGATCTCCCGCTCTGAACCTTGCCACATTCGAACCCGCATCAGTCACCGTACCGGCAACATCCCCGCCCAATATAAGTGGAAAAGAATCCGCTGACTCTTTCATATGGCCTTGTCTAACTTTAAAATCCACCGGGTTCACAGAAGTAGCATGAATGCGGATTAGCACCTGATTCACTCCACATGCCGGCTTGGGCATTTCCTTTTCCTTCAATTGTTCTGCTCCACCGAACTTTTCAATCACAATTGCTCTCATTAGAGATCCCAGCCTTTCCATAGCATTATCGTTTACTCTCCTTCTTCATTACCCTTCCCGGACGTTCATTTGACCTATATTCATGAATTCGCAGCAGGTTTGGGTTCACAAGCCTGATTAGTAACCATGATATAATGTAGTACAGTTGAACCTAAATAACTGAACAAGCGAGGTAGGATTGTGGAAATTGAAGTAAGTACGTTACATGCATTTTCGGATAAACCTTTAGGCGGAAATCCCGCAGGCGTTGTTTTACAAGCAGGACACTTGTCCGACTCCCAGATGCAAGAGATTGCCAGACAAGTTGGATTCTCAGAGACCGCGTTTGTTATGCCATCGGATCAGGCTGATTTCAAAGTTCGTTACTTCACCCCTAGTGATGAAGTTGATCTATGCGGACATGCAACGATTGCCTTATTTTATTTAATGAAAGCACAGCATATCGTTGATGTAGGTGTACACACGCTGGAGACGTTAGCCGGAATACTTGAATTCGTTGTCCACAACAATGGTGAAGTCTATCTGTCTCAGGCGCTTCCGGAGTTTGGAGAGATCGTTGACCGACAAGACATTGCAGATTCTCTGGGTATTTCTACACATGATTTACACGCTGAATTACCTGTACAGATCGTATCTACCGGACTGCGCGATATCTTGATTGCCGTTAACCATGTTGATGTGCTGTCAAAAATCATTCCTGATTTTAAGCTTATCGCTGAAATTAGCAAAGCTAACCATGTCGTAGGTTATCACGTATTTGCACTCGAACCAGATAAAGAGAGTACTCTGGCAGAATGCCGGAATTTCGCTCCCCTTTACGATATCCCGGAAGAGAGCGCAACAGGTACATCTAACGGTGCTTTACTCTGTTATTTACATAAAAACAACCAAATTTCAGATCCCCACGATACAACCTATACGATTAGACAAGGATACACCATGAACCGCCCCTCGGAGATTCGTGCCAGATTAACGCTGGGCATTTCCAATGAAATCACCAAGATTCAAGTGGGCGGGGTCGCGGTTCATATAGAGAACATTCGAATCCAACTTTCATGAATTCCCCGGTCCGGGGACAATAAACGCCACACCAAGGAGAGATATACTCCAAGCAGTGTGGCGTTTACGGTTAAACAATGGATTAGATTCAATACGTGTTTGCATCTGTTTACCAACCTACGCTGTAAAGACGTGGCAAACAGATGCACAATTCATCCCGTCTCTTTCCCCCTCATTCTTTTCCTCAAGCGAGCGTATTGACTGTAGATCCAAGGTGATTCTTTCGTCAGGATCGGGCCAAGCACTGCCAGAATCAACACATATAACACGGCAAAAGACTGAATGGATGCCATCAGGCCTCCTGCCTTACCGATGTTCGCCATAATGATAGAGAACTCTCCACGGGATACGAGCGTGAATCCCACATTGAGAGAAGCCTTGGGAGTCATCCCAGAGAGTCTGCCAGCAATCATGCCCGCACCATAGTTGCTGGCAATGGTCAGAATAACGGCAATCACGGTCATGCCAACAGCCCCGCCAAGGGTCGAGGGTTCAATAGTCAGGCCAAAGCTGAAAAAGAAGATGGCCCCAAAGAAATCTTTGAAGGGCATAATCTGATGCTCAATTCGGCTGGCATGTCTGGATTCCCCCAGAACCAGCCCCATCATCAGAGCTCCAATCGCCTCGGCTACATGCAACGTTTCCGAGAAACCAGCCACCAAAAAGAGCAGCGTCATAACCGTAAGCAGAAATAACTCCGATGACTTGATGTTGAGTGCCTTATCAATATATTTGATGCTTTTCCTGCCTATGATCAGAAATAGCACAATAAAGAGCAGCGCAGACAGGGATACGAGCAAGACGCTGAGGAATGAGGTAGCCCCACTAAGTACAAGCCCCGTCAGAATCGATATATGGATGGCGATGAATAGATCATCAAACATGATCATGCCCATAATAATCTCCGTCTCCGGGTTCGCCGTGCGCTTCAGATCCACGAGTACTTTAGCCACAATAGCTGTGGAAGAACTCGTCATAATACCACAGACAACTAATGTTTCTTTGAGTGGCAGTTCCATGAACCATCCCAGCAGCAGACCGGAAGCAAAGTTAAGGCCAACGTAGAACATACCTCCGGTCAGAATGGCTTTGCCTGACTTCATCAGGCGGGAGACCGAAAATTCCAATCCCAGATAAAAGAGCAAAAACAGGATACCCAGCCTGCCCATAAATTCAATAAATTCCGAGCTTTCGATAAAACGCAAATCCACAATGCCGATCTGTGGTGCATGCGGTCCAACAGCCATACCAATCAGAATATAGAAAGGAATGACCGAAAATCGTAATCTTGCAGATATTAGCCCCGTAAGTGTAATCAGCGCAACGGCAATTCCCACTTCGAATATGAGCATATCCATAGGCTAGAGCCGTCCATTGGATAACAACTGTTTTAACAGTTTGATCTGATCCCGTTCACCAGCGACAACAACCGTAGCCCCCGCGGTAAAGATATAGTCCGGACCTGGATTAAACTGCTTCGTCCTGTTCTTCTCCACCACAGCTAGAATAACTGCTCCTGTTGCCTGTCGAATATTCAGTTCTCCGATCGTTCTTCCTATGCTCTCTGAATGCGGCTCAATACGGAGCCACTCAATTAACAGTCCCTCCAGCATAACTTCACGCTCATCCTGAAAGGTTGGTTTGTACGTCATGCCACCGACAATAGCAGCAACCGCACGTGCCTCATCATCATCCAGTGTGACCAGTGACACCATATCTCCCAGTTCTTCAGGTGAATCGCCTGATTCCATGTGAAACAGGTCACGTCGCTCGTCATTATGGATGACAATGACCAGATGCTCACCGCTTCGTGTGTGCAGCCAATACTTGCGTCCAATTCCCGGCAAATCCGTCTCTTTAAAGTGCATGATCTGCACCCCCAGTGGACATCCGATTCAAGGACTCTTTGTTTAACGTAATATCCGTAATGCGTACTCGCATGGAGCCAGCCGGTATATTAATCGACCTCACTTCTCCCTTGAGCCCAAGCAATAATTGCCGCCCCACAGGGGAGAGGAATGAAATATGCCCCGCATCCGGGTCCGCGTCATCTGGCATAACAATGGTGAATGAATCAGATGTATGGAAGTCAACGTACTCAAAACGGATCAAACTACCGATAAGTACCACCGATTCCAGAGCTTCATCCGAACCAAGGAGCAGCTTCTCCACACATGTCGTATAGTTTGCGAGCAGCCTTTCCATCTGCGAACGTTCCGGGTCACGCACGTCAAAATAGGCGTCGAGAAATGTTCTTTTCTCTTCACCGAATATAATGAGCTGGTTCACCAGCATTTCTCTGCAATTTTGAAAGGAGGTCCTATGGTTCATAATAAATCTCACCTCCTATACAAGCCCTGTTCTCCATGTTGATTCGCATGTTTTTCTTCATCATGTTGTTCTCCTCCTTCATATAGATAAAAAAACCACGGATACCGCGGTCTTACTACCATCTTACCAAAACAAATTTTTTAATCCAGCTATTCTGTTAACTTTGCGTTGTATAATGATAAAAAGGGCGTCAATCCAGCTTCCAAACTTAACCTTTACATCATATGACAGATCCATAGAAGATTTTAATAACGTCATAAAAAACATTTTATGGGTTTTCATCTCGTATTTTTATTTTGTTTCCTGTATATTTAACTACAAACTTTTATGCAATTTATACAAATAGCCATCCCAAGACTTTAACACAATAAAGGAGTGCATTGAAAAAGTGTCGACTATAACTAAGGATTCAACTCAAGTAACTGCCGCAGAGTATGTTCATTCCGTTTACGAATCGGTTATCGCCAGAAATCCACAGGAAAGTGAATTCCATCAGGCTGTCAAAGAGATCCTGGACTCGCTTATTCCTGTCATTGCAGCTCACCCGAAATATCGGGAGAATGGCTTGCTTGAACAGCTTGTTGAGCCAGAACGTGTCATTACGTTCCGCGTGCCTTGGGTAGATGATCAAGGCAAGGTACAAGTAAACCGTGGATTCCGTGTTCAGTTCAACAGCGCTATTGGGCCTTACAAAGGTGGACTTCGTTTCCATCCTTCCGTTTATTCGGGAATCGTTAAATTCCTTGGGTTCGAACAAATTTTCAAAAATGCCCTGACTGGCCTGCCAATCGGCGGTGGTAAAGGTGGTTCCGACTTCGATCCAAAAGGAAAATCAGATCTGGAAGTCATGCGTTTCACTCAAAGCTTCATGACTGAGCTGTACAAATATATCGGTTCCGATGCGGACGTACCTGCCGGCGACATCGGTGTGGGTGCACGGGAAATCGGTTATATGTTCGGACAGTACAAACGCATCAGTGGCGGACACGAAGCTGGCGTACTCACAGGTAAAGGCTTGCTGTACGGAGGAAGTCTTGCACGCAAGGAAGCTACAGGATTCGGATGCGTGTACTTTGTAAAAGAGATGTTGGCATCCAAAGGACTGAGCTTCAAGGACAGCACGGTGGTTGTCTCCGGTTCGGGTAATGTATCCATCTATGCCATTCAGAAGGCTCAGGAGCTTGGAGCTCATGTTGTGGCGTGTAGTGACTCTGGTGGTTACATCTATGATGCTCAAGGAATCAATCTGGATACCGTAAAAAGATTAAAAGAGGTAGATCGCCTGCGGATCAGCGAATATGTCAAAGAGCATCCACATGCCGTGTATACCGAAGGCTGTGAAGGCATCTGGTCTATCCCTTGTGATATCGCGCTGCCTTGTGCAACACAAAATGAAATCGACGAACAGGCTGCTGCATTGCTCGTGCAAGGCGGAGTTAAAGCGATCGGTGAAGGAGCGAATATGCCTTCCACTCTGGCTGCGATTGACGTTTTCCACAAAGAAGGCGTTCTGTTTGGACCAGCCAAAGCCGCTAATGCTGGCGGAGTTGCCGTGTCCGCACTTGAAATGTCGCAGAACAGCATGCGGTTGTCCTGGTCATTTGAAGAAGTGGACGCCAAGCTGCATGACATTATGTCTGACATCTACACTAGCTGTGTTCAGGCAGCGGATGAGTACGGCTGTGCAGGTAACCTGCTTGCCGGAGCGAACATCGCTGGCTTCCTGAAAGTGGCAGACGCCATGCTTGCGCAAGGTATCGTCTAATTCTTTGGGTGTCATAACTCTCTGCATTACCGAACATCTGCTAAACGATGCAAAGGGCAGTTCTCCCGAATGGAGAACTGCCCTTTAACATAGATATAGATAACGATGTCACTCGAATCGCAGTATCAGTCTCTTAATTCCTTTGTAAAGAGAACCGTAGACTCACATGTACTTATGAACGTACCGTTTTTAGAGCTCCGCTCCAGGACAGCACCTGATCCAGCATGCCGTTCAGATTGGTCAGATGCAGATCGGCCGGTTTAAAGGTCGTTCCGTTCTCAAAATCGGTAAACAGCGACAGTGCCGGATGAACACGAACATCAGCAACCGACAACTCACCTAGAATGCCCCGCAGATGTTCTGCTGCACGTGCACCACCTACGGAACCATAACTTACAATACCTGCTGCCTTGTTATTCCATGCCTCACGTGCGTAATCCAGTGCATTCTTCAACGATGCAGAGATGCTGTGATTATACTCCTGTACAATGAATACGAACCCATCCAGACTTGCCAGCTTCACATTCCAGGCAGTAGCCTGCTCCGTTGCATCCGCTTCTCCCAAGAGAGGCAGCTTGTAATCAGCAATATCCACGATTTCATAGTTGGCATCACCACGTGCATCCGCAATCTGCTTTACCCATTCTCCAACCTGTGGACTCAAACGCCCCTCACGTGTGCTCCCAAGAATAATTCCAATGTTAAGTTTCGACATCGTTTCTTCCTCCTCTTGTGTGTTGTTGTTTGTTTTTCCAAATAATTTATCCATAAAACCCATATTGACACCATCCTGTACCGTTTGGTCTGTTGTTATTGATAATAAGTAATTAAGTTCATTTAGTCAAGTAACTTACGTAAAGTTTGTATATATTTTTTTCACTTTATCTTTATCATACAAATATTGTTATGAATTTATTCTACATAGCAGCATATTGATCGAAATCCAGCCTGATGGTAAAGTTGTACAGACCTTAAAATAGCATTTTTTTTAATTAAAGGAAGTGTACAAATGACTAACCAAGCATTCAGTAGCAATCAGGCTACTCTGCATTTAAACGCAGACTGCGAGCAATGTTTTGGCCTATGCTGTGTCGCCTTGCCGTATGGCAAATCCTCAGACTTTGCTTTTGATAAATCCAGCGGTACCCCCTGTTCCAATCTTCGTACCGATAACCGCTGTGGCATCCATACACAGCTGCGACAGAAAGGGTTCAAGGGCTGCACAGTCTACGATTGTTTCGGAGCTGGTCAGAAACTATCACAAATTACATATGCCGGCAAGGATTGGCGTAATCATCCGGAATCAGCTGCTGAAATGTTCGATTGCTTGCCTGTCATGAAGCAGCTTCATGAGATGATGAGCTATATCAATGAAATGCTACAGCTGCCAGAAACATCATCCATCCATGCAGCGTTGAAGGACGTATATGTGGAAACGGAACGACTGACCGATCTGGAGCCATCTGCCATATTACGTCTCGATATTCCCGCACATCGGGCGGTGGTGAACGAACTGCTTGTATTGGCCAGCGAGATGGTGCGGGCAAAGGTTCCAACCTCGGATAAGGGTCCTTCCAAATCGAAGTCCAAAAAGCGTATCGGAAGAGACTTTCTGGGTGCCAATCTAAAAGGAGCTGACCTTCGGGGTGCAAGCTTTAGAGGTGCCTTAATGATAGCGGCTGACCTACGAAACGCAGATATGAGAAAGACCGATCTAATTGGGGCTGACTTGCGGGATGCGAATCTGGGTGGAGCGGATCTGAGAGGCAGCATCTTTCTGACGCAATCTCAGCTCAACTCGGCAAAAGGCAGTGCAGATACCAAGTTGCCGGATCATTTAAACATTCCCTCACACTGGATGTAGGGAAGACTGTCCCCACATGAGTTACGAGTATGAATCACTATGAATAGCCCATGAATATACATTGATTCGTTTGTACAACAAATAGCTCGTCCCTCTTTTTAGAAGGACGAGCTATTTGTGTTGTATTACATTTTAGATATAAAACTCAGGACTTACAACTGCGGTAATGAATTAACGGACTACAGCAAGTCGCGGCGAAGGTCCTCAGCCGATTTAGGAGACAGGTGACCGAGTGGGATATCAAATACCGTCTTAGCCCCTTTGTGTCCTTCCAGACTCAAACGTTGTGCGGCTCTTGCATAAGCCACCAGTACACTTGCGGTAAATTCAGGATTGCTGTCGAGCTTCAGACCAAACTCAATAATTTGTTTCTGGCCTGCGCCTGTAACTCCACTACGAATGACAAATCCACCGTGCGGCATGCCTTCATGCTCAGCCTTCAATTGCTCTTCAGTAATAAACGTCACCGTTGTATCGTAATCCGAGAAATAGTTCGGCATGGATACAATCGTTTCACGAATCTCGTCCTGATTTGCACCAGCTTCTGCAACTACATAGCATTGACGCAGATGCTTCTCACGTGTGGTCAATTCTGGGGTCTCCCCAGCACGAATGCTGTTGATTACTTCTTCAACAGGTACAGTGTATTGCACACCAGCCTTAACGCCAGGAACACGACGGATGGCATCGGAGTGACCTTGGCTTACTCCTTTACCCCAGAACGTGTACTCTTTACCTTCTGGCAGGATCGATTGGGCAAGCAGTCGGTTCATTGAGAACAAGCCTGGGTCCCAACCTGTGGAAATGACGCTCACGTGGCCACCTTGCTCTGCCGCGGCGTTAACTTCTTTATAGAATTCAGGGATTTTGGCATGTGTATCGAAGCTATCCACCGTATTGAACAATTTTGCAATTGCAGGTGTCTGCTCCGGAAGATCGGTTGCCGAACCTCCACACAGAATCATCACATCAATTTTGCCTATGTATTGCTCAGCAGCAGAGATGTGCTCGAAACGAACCTCCGTACCTTCTGCAACCATCTGCTCCGGGTTACGACGTGTAAATACAGCAACAAGCTCCATATCCGGGTTTTGAGTAATAGCTTTCTCTACACCTTTGCCCAGATTTCCGTAACCTACGATACCAACTTTGACCATGTTCAATCCTCTCCTGTCTTCATCTATAGTTGCCTACTTTATCTAGTATAATGATATAACATAACATGTAAATTGTCAGGTTTCCAGTTTGAAATAAAAATACCTTGCATGCAGAGCAGCAAGGCCTGATATATTCCTTTTATTCTAATCACGTCCAACCGAATGGATAAAAGGTATGGCATCCACGGAAGAAGTAGCAAACAAGACGGAAACGGACAGCACCGTTAGAGACAACAGACAACTTGCCAGGAGTAAGGAAAGGAATCTTGATGCGGTTCTGATCTTTTTCATCCATCCTACCTCCTCATCCTGTTTGCTATATTTTGGCTGGATTATGTTCTTCATAATTCACCGGACCGCTTCACCAACTCCAAAATTTCACTAGCGACAATATCCGGCTGACTGTTATGAATATCGTGTTTGGCGTGTGCCACAGTGAACTGAGTTCCTTGACTGGACCATGAAGCAAAATCGGCTTGATCTGTCTGCCATGCCCGGCTGCCTTCGCTTGGTTTCTCTGAACCGGCCGTCAGAATAGTTAGCGGGAAGGAGAATTCCTTTTTATGCTCCAGGATATGGGCTGCGTTCGTCTTGGAATTGCGCATCTCTCCAATCACGTTGTCATTGTATGCATGCTTGAGTGTGGATATGGTGGCTGCCTTTCTCATTGACTCCGTAACGAGATCCGGGTTAACGACCAAAGATTCCGTTATCCGATCCGAATGCAGCAATGTACGCACAATTCCTGTTTTCACCAGAAGACGGGCTGAATCGAAATACCAGTCCGATTGCTCCATAGCAACAGTGCTGTAATATTCGGGACTTCCTCCATCAATCATGACCATGCCAGCTACCTCATCGGGGTACATTTGTGCGAATCGCACGGTCTCCAGCGATCCGAGAGAATGACCTACCATGATATACGGCGGACGTTGGCCGGATACTCGCAGCAATTGATGGATCTCCTCTGTAATGGTATCGATATCACGTGGCCGATCCGTATAATCGCTATACCCGTAACCGAACCGATCATACACCGCAATTTTCACCTGGGATTTCAACTTGTTATATAGCGGGCTGAAATCAACATACGGATTGGGCGTACCCCAGCCTGAAGCCAGGACAACTGTCGCATTTCCTCTTCCCGTTGTATAGAGATGCATGTTACGTCCGCTCACCTCATACATCTTGCCCGGTGCAGTATAAGATTTCATGTCCTGTGTCGACTGATATGCCTCGTACGCGGTTCCTGCCAGCAGCAGAAGCCCTGTTGCCAGCATCAGGCCACCCAGCCCCTTCAAACCTCTCCGTAACCCCTTCTTCATCGTTCTCTACCCCTTACCCGGCTCTTCTTCTATATGTATTCTTCAATCTTACCCAAGTACGGGTGGAAACGGAACGATCCCGGGTCCAGTTCTTTCCCCAACCTAAGTCTAGTTCCACCCCCTACCCGCAGGATGAAAAATACCATTGAGACCTGTACCAAAGGGAAGATAATCATATAGACAACGTAAAATAACCGCAAATTCCCGATAACGGAAACCTGCGGTTTTGATGATATTCATTTTGTAAAAAGCCAAATAAACCCTCTGCAATCTATAATTGCAACGTGAGACCCACCGGGCAATGATCACTGCCCATGACATGGCAATCAATATGCGCCTCTGACACCTTCGGAGCCAGCTGATTGGACACAAGAAAATAATCGATCCGCCATCCAACATTACGCTCTCTTACCTTGGGCATGTACGACCACCAACTGAACACATCCGTGCGATCCGGGTACAGATGACGGAAGCTATCCACATATCCGGCAGCCAGCAGATCGGTCATTTTGCCTCGCTCTTCCAGCGTGAATCCCGAGTTGCCCAGATTCGGCTTCGGATTCTTCAGGTCGATCTCCTGATGGGCTACATTCAGGTCACCACATACGATAACCGGCTTGGTCTGCTCCAATTGCAGCACGTACCCTCTGAACCGATCCTCCCATTCCAAACGGTAAGGAAGTCTGGTCAGATCCCGCTTCGCATTGGGGGTATATACGTTGATTAGATAAAAATGATCAAACTCCAGCGTAATCATTCGGCCTTCCGGTTCACTATCTTCCTCGATCCCGTACCAGACAGATAGCGGCTTGATCCGGGTAAATATGGCTGTGCCGGAGTATCCTTTTTTGACAGCATAATTCCAGTATTGATATACGTCTTCACCCAGATCCATTTGGATCTGTCCTGCCTGCAGCTTGGTCTCCTGCACACAGAAAATATCGGCTTGACTCTCGTTATAATAATCCATGAATCCTTTGGTAACACATGCCCGCAATCCATTTACATTCCAGGACACCAGCTTCATATCCTCATCTCCTCACATCTCCCCAATATAGCATGGGCGAATTCGGAAGGACAAGCTGAGGTGTGACGATATCCAAACAGAATGAGCGCTTACTAAGCCCTATGCTCACTGAAACAACCAGGTTAATGCTTCAGGCAGATGCTTGGCAAAAAATAAAAGATCATGCGTCCCGCCCTCTTCCTCCACGTAATTCAGCCGCTCGGCAGGATAGCCCTGGGCCAAAATCATGCGACACGCAGAACGTGTATTTTCCAGCATTTGTGCTTGGGCATTAGCCTTGTACACACCTTCCAGACTCCCAACGTACATATACAACTTCAACCCGCGGCGTTCAGCCCAGGAATAGTCACTCATATAATCGAGGAAACCTTCATACCACATTGAGGCTGATAACGCCCCAACCTTTCCAAAGATATGAGGGAATTCCATCGCCGCAAACAGAGAGATCAGCCCACCGAGCGAACAGCCAAGTATACCTGTATTCTCTGAATCTGTAAGAGTACGGTAAGACGAGTCCACATACGGTTTCAGCTGCTCAGTGATTGCCTTCAGATACATGCTTCCCTGACCGCCAAAGGCCGAAAAGGAAGCATGTAGCGCTGGTACAGGCCATGGCGTGTAGTCATCGTTGCGATTGTGAGGTTCAATACCGACCAAAATCAATTCAGGCAGTTTTCCGGAGCGAAAAGAATGATCCAGCAGATTACTGCAGGCTTTGGCTACCGCACCTCCATCCTGAATATAAACGACCGGGTAATGACGATCTCCCTCTGTGTAAGATGGCGGAAGCAGCAGATGGAGCGTCCAACCATTAACCGACTCCTGTACCCATTTACTCATGATATGGAACCCTTCCCTCCTGTTTCAAATCTGGCTTGTTACATCCGGTTCTTGAGCAGTAAAAAGATGAAATAAGGAACGCCAATAATGGAGATAACGATGCCCACAGGCAGTTCTGCCGGGGCAAACACCGTTTTACCAATCAAATCCCCTACAACAACCATCGCCATGCCGACCAACCCGGATATCGGAATGACCCGTTTATGGTGAAGCCCCACCAGCCGCCGTGCAATATGAGGAGCGATTAACCCAACAAATCCGATACTCCCGGATACGGCAACACAGGCACTGACGAGCCCAACACTGCCCAGCAACAATATTTTTCTCTCCCGATGAACATCCACGCCGAGTCCCATGCTGCTGGCCTCCTGCAGCTGCATTACATCCAGCACACGGGATTTAGCCCAAAGCAAAGGAATCAGCAGAACCAGCCATGGAATCATCGCCGATATGTATCGCCAATTGGCATTATAAATGCTGCCTGTCAGCCAGACGGTAGCCATCTCAAAATCGGACGGGTTCATCTTTAGGGAAAGATAAAGCGTAATTGCACTAAAACCTGAACCGATGGCAATCCCGACCAGAATAAGCCTTTGGGAATCCAACTGACCACGCTCCTGTGCAAACCACAAGATGAGAATAACTGCGGTTAATCCACCCACCAGGCCAAACAGTGGCATCGCCATAATGGACAACCATCCTGTACCCGTTATGGACCCCTGAAACAGAAGCATAAAGAGCACCATTGCTGTTCCGGCACCTGCGTTAATGCCAAGCATGCCGGGGTCAGCCAGCGGATTGCGGGCGATGCCCTGAATAACAGCTCCGGCAATCCCGAGTCCCAGGCCAAGCAGTAATGCAATGACAATACGCGGCAGCCTGAAATCAAAAATGACCAGATCATGCTCATGGACAGGGTCCAGCCGTAATAACGTTTTGACCACATCCATCACCGATATGTCAAACGCACCATTAGTCAAACTGATATAAACGGCTGCTGCAATGATTATTGAACTTATGAAAATGACGGCCCATAATCTTCCCCGCTGCGGTTCAGGCATGTTTTCCCCCTCCTTTGGTTTTGATCAGATAAAGGAAGAAGGGAACGCCAAATAATGCGGTGACTACTCCAATTGGTGTTTCAAACGGAGAGTTAATGAAACGACTCAAGATGTCACACCAGGCCAAAAAGAATCCGCCCAGCAGAGCGGAACACGGAATAATCCAGCGGTAATCTACCCCGAAGAGAAATCGGGTAATATGCGGAACCAACAAACCGACAAAAGCGATTTTGCCCGCCAAAGCCACAGATATTCCAGTCAGGATAACCACACTCAGTATCGATAAAGCCTTAACCCATCCGGTACGCTGCCCCAGGCTTGTTGCCACATCATCGCCCATCGACAGAATGGTAATAGACTTGGAAAGAATGATGGCTAACGCCAGTCCCACCACAGCAAATGGAATAATCAGCTTGATCATGCCCGGGTCCATCTGATGCAATCTGGCGTTATACCAGAAACTGATCGTTTGAGACACCTGATAATAGGTAGCCACGGCCTGAGATACACCACCGAGGAATGTACCAATAATCGTGCCCAGAATGGCAAGCCGAACAGGCGACATGCCGCCCGGCAGTAACCAGGCTATGAAAAATACCAGTCCTGCTCCAATTGCCGATCCCGCCAAAGAGTAAAATATCAGACCAAGAGATGACGTATTCGGCATAAATACCATACATAAGGTGATGACCACTACCGATCCATCGGATACCCCCATAATGGAAGGGGATGCAAGATAGTTTCTTGTCATCCCCTGCATGAGCGCACCTGACACCGCCAGAAAAGCCCCGATCAATAGAGCACCAATAACACGCGGGAGCCGGGATGACACGATGATCTGGTGATCGATGCTATCTGTATCAAAATGGAAAATGGCTGCCGTTATGGTCGAAACGTCAATGCTCTTGGCTCCGTACATCACGGACGCCAGAATGGTAACTGCAATGAACAGAGGTGCTGCTGCGAACAGCACCACCGGATTCAATCTTCTTTTTTGCATAGGAGTATACACGCCTTGCTCTAATTATTTGGATAACTGCTCAACTGCTGCTTTCAGGAATTCAATACGACTCCAGGCCGGACCACCTTCAGCCAATGGATCAATGACATTGACAAAAGCATGATTTTCCTTCAGCGCGGTTGTCTTCTGGATAATCGGGTTGTTCTGCAGATCTGTCAGGGCATTCGGGGTATCGGAGTTCTCGGATGTCTCAAATTGTACAAACACATAATCCGGGTTCATCTCTGCAAACTTCTCTACCGAAAGTGCTTCCTGTGCTTTGGCTGCCTGAATCTCGGCCGGAACCTGGAATCCAAGGTCTCCATACAGAATCGGATTCACAAAGACAGACTCAGGATACACATACATTTGTCCGTTACGAATACGCACTGCCAGCACTTTTTTGTTTTCAAGTTTGTCGCCTAATTCAGCCTGGGCAGTAGTCAGAGCAGCCTTATACTGTTCAATTTCCTGTTTGGCCTGTTCCTGCTTGCCTGTCAACTCAGCCAGCAGATTCAGGTTCGACTCCCAATCCGTAGCAATATGGGACACCTGAATAAATGGCGCAATTTTACTTAACTGCTCGGCCACTTCAGGTTTAAACTTGGTGGAACCCAAGATAATATCCGGTTTCAGGGACAAAATGGTCTCAAAGTTAGGCTCAATCTTCTGCCCAATGGACTCAGCTTGATCCGTGATAGAAGCATACATCTCCGGGAATTCGCCGCCAAAAGTAATAGCCCCTACCGGATGTACATCAAGAACCAGCGCATCCTCCATCGCTTCCATGGAACCAGTAATAACAATACGGTTAACTTCTGTTGGGACTGTGTACTCTTTATCTAAGTATTTAATGGTTCGTGTGCCTTCAGCTGCCTCAGCTGTATCCGTTTCATTGGTCGACGCCTCGGTTCCGGTCGAAGCTGAATTCTCCGCATTCCCTGACGCGTCCTCTTTATTGCCGCACGCTCCCAATACAGCGAGCATACATATCATTACCAACCATAACCCCAATTTCTTTTTCATCTCTGGTGATCCCCCTTCAATTTCGATTATTCTAATTGAGAATAATAATCATTATTGAATGATAAACAAGATTGACCGACAGAACCATGGACTCTGTCCTGAATCTCTATGGATTTTTCACCGATAGCGATCCATCAGATCGTCCAGGATGCGTTCGTTGGCGAGGGGCGAGTTCTCAAGCCAGGGATCAGCTGGGATGATAAATAACCGGTTATTCTGAACGGATTTTATATTTTGCCATAAGGAGGTTTTCTGCACATCCTCCCAGAAGGATAACGTCTCACTCTCCTGACATACCATCAGAAATATCCAATCCGTCTGCATTTCATCCAGCTGTTCCAACGTAATCGGCTCGTTATATATCTCCCCTTCCTCACTGACATGGGCTGGTTTAACCGCCAAATCTCCATATAACACTTCCAACATGGAAGGTGAACAATAACGTGTGAACTGATGTTTTAACAAACGGACCACAACTACCTTCTCGTTGCCAAGCTTTTGCTGCATCATCGTTTTGACCTGATCAACCTTATGATCATAAGTTTCCAGCCAACTCTTGGCATCCTGCTGTGTCCCCAGATGTTCAGCCAGAATCTGAAGCTGTGATCGCCAGTTGTGATCTGAGACCGTGAGGTAATGAACCGGCGCAATATCTTCAAGCTGTGCTTTTTCCTCAGGTCGCAAATGGTCGTAACTGATAATCAGGTCAGGCTGGTGCTCCTGCAGAGCCTCAATTTTGGATTGCCATTCCATGTCAATCCGATAGGCACTCAGATGTACAGGGATGTCCTTGCCATACATTCGATAATAATACGATGTCCATTTCGGGTGCAGCGGTGCCGCATAGGGAATCATGTTCAGGGCCAGCAAATGTCCTGTTATCGCAATGTGATAGGAGGCAATTTTACGGCGGCGGCTGTTCATATATACCGAAGGGGATATTCCCATGGCTTTTTTAAATTTGCGACTGAAGTAAAATTCGTCCTGATATCCAACCTGATGAGCAATATCCCGCAGACGCATTTCAGTACCGGCCATAAGTTGTTTTGCCCGGTTAATGCGGAGTGAAGAAATATAATCAGTTGTACTCATTCCATATCTTCGCTTGAACAGGTCCACATAATATTTCGGACTCAGCCCGGCCATGCCTGCCAGATATTCCACGGTTAGATTCTCATTGGAATGCTCATCGATATAATCTTTGGTACGCTGGATCATCATCTGGGAATCTTCCTTAAGCGGAGGTGATGCTTCTGTAAGGCTTGCGAGTAATTGGAGAAACTGCACATGTGCCTGAAAATGTCCCATGGCCCTGCCACTATGCCACAGGTTGTGTATTTCTTCGCACATAAATGAGAGCTGAACGGTTGGTGACACCGCCAGCTCCTTGCCAGATCTGAACATCGGGGTATCTTTAACCACATGCAAGGTGTCAGGATCATCATGCAGCTCTTGATAAAGGTCAAACCGCATGATCGTTACTTCGGCTCCTTCATCTCCGAAAGAAGTCAGGCCAAAAGTGGATTCGGGTACACAGGAATATACGCCTTGTGCATGGATATGGATAGACCCCCGATCCAGTGTCAGTAAGGCTTCACCACCTGTGACCAAGACAAGCACATAAGACGAGGTATGCTGCTGGGGAATGTTCCAGTCCGAAGTGGATTTCATTTTCTCCATGTCACGCAATTTTATAGTCAATCTGTCGAGCAGATACGTGGAATCCACCTCTTGATTAGGGTATAAGTTAGGGGAAATCATCTATTTATAGGCCTCCATTTGATAACCATTCTCAATAACTATCATCAGTATATCAAATTTTCGGAGACCCTCGCATCTACTAGTTCTTTCATGATGGTACTCAACCCGTCCAATCTCTGGATGAAAATCGCAGTGCCCTGTTGATCAACACAGGCAATACCGAGATATGACCTTCATCTTCAAAACAGATAAAGTCAGCGCGCACTCCACTTGCATCGCTATGGTTCAACCATTCGGTAAACGCTCGGGAACGTTCAATCACCCCGCTGGGATGACTCCCCTCCAGCTCTCCTGCTGCAAGTAAAACGTGAATTTCCTTACTGTTATCTTGCATGCGAGAAGCAAACGTCTCTTGTTGCCGGGCGATCCAGGCTGAGTTCCAATGAAGAGAAGGACTACCTGCAATGTAATTTCGGTATGTTCCCGGACGTTCCAGTAACAACTGCAAAACAAATAATCCGCCCAGCGAGTGCCCCACAACGGATTGTCTGCTTCGGTCAATGGCATAGCGTCGTTCAATATCTGGCTTCAATTGTTCCTCGATAAACAGGGTGAATGCTTCAGCGCCGCCATGCTCCGGCCAAGTTGCTCCATCCGGTCTCCGGGGTAATTCCCCTTCGGGAACCGGCATCATAAAATCATAGTGTCTGTCCGGTGGAAAGGGTTCTCTGGCAGTATACCCCACGCCAACAATAACTGCTGGCACAACCCCGGTCTTCTCCGGGCGTAAAGATTGTATACGCATGGCCTCAACCGTCGTACCAAACACCGCATTGGCATCCAGCAGATAGATCACGGGATATCCGGAAGCTGGCGGGGCGCTCTCCGGCACCCAAACTCTGATCTCGTACTCTCTTTTGGTCTGTTCTGCACGCATGTGGTAATAGGCAGTTCCCGGCAACGTTACCTCCGGTTCTGTTCCATCTTGTCTCATCACTTGTTTCAATGAAGTATTCCTCCTGGTTGCTACGGCTTTAATCTCCGATTATATCCAAGGTCGGTCCGGCCTTCCATGGACGAATCACCCATTTCCATATGGAAAATGCACCGCTTCATTGCATACAAGGCTTTTTCATTTCCATGTAAAGAATAAAGCCGGCCCCCTTGACGGGGTAACCGGCTCTGTCTTGTATTGTAGTTTTCTGTTCTGTTTTTCTATATAACATGTCCGACGGTTTAATGCTATTTGAGACCTGTTGTAGCAATGCCACGAATGATCTGCTTCTGAAAACAAAGAAAGAGAATGATCAATGGCAGAACCGAAAGTGTGGCTCCAGTCATAATCTGCACCCAGTTGCTGCTATCCTTGGCCTCGCTGGAGAAGAAAGCCATCCCGACCGGAATCGTAAACATTTCTTCACTCTGCGTAATAATGAGCGGCCAGATGAATGAATTCCAACTGCCCAGGAATGTCAGAATGCAGAGGGTGGCAAACGCTGGCCTAACCAGCGGAACAGCGATCCGAAGGAAAATGCCCCATTCTCCCATGCCATCAATTCGTGCCGCGTCCAATAATTCCGAAGGAAGGGATTCCATGAATTGCTTCATTAGAAAAATACCAAATCCGGATATTAAACCCGGAAACAGAATCCCCCAGTACGTATCCATGCCGTTAAAACTGCTGGATACAAGATACCATGGAATAATTAGCATTTCAGTCGGCACCATCAATGTACTTAGAATGAGCACAAAAATAACCTGTTTCCCCCAGAACGAAAATTTGGCCAGAATATATCCTGTAATGGAATCAAATACGCAGACGCTCACGGTGGCAATGACGGCTACATATAGGCTGTTCAACATCCAACGGGGAAATGGGGTTCCCTGAAAAATAGCCGCATAATTATCCCATGTGACTCTGGAAGGGATGAGGCTTAGAGAGTAGATTTCATCCAGCGTCTTGAACGACGTCGAAATCATCCATAGAAACGGAAACACCATCAAACCAAGTCCGAGCGTAAGTAAAACATAACTGATCAGTGACCCGGAACGTTTCCAGCGGAGTGTCGTTCGGGTATCAGCTAATGCGGCAGATCTGCTCATGCTTGAAGAGCACCGTCCTTTCCTTTTACTCCTGTTGAAAACGGCTGCCCAGCACTTTAAGCTGAATCAGTGTCAGCATGAATATGATGGCAAACAGAATAACAGTCGCTGCCGAGGCCAAGCCCATATCAAAACTCTTGAAAGCCAAATTGTATATATGAAGCACGACAGATATGGTGGAGTCCAACGGTCCGCCGCCAGTCATATTCAGCACCTGAGTGAAGGATTGCAGAAACCCGATGCTTGCCATGACGACAGATAGAAGCATGACCGGGTTCAACAGAGGGATCGTAATATGCACAAAGCGCTGCCAACCCGTGGCTCCGTCTATCGCAGCCGCTTCATAATACAATTTGGGGATGTTTTGCAGACCCGCCAGGAAAATGAGCATCTGAAATCCGATATTTTGCCATACCATCACCGCAATAATCCAGAAGATGGCCTGTGAGGGCGAATACAGGAATGACTGCGGTCCAAGACCCAACTCTATAAATAGAGCATTTACAATCCCGTTCTTCATCAGCAGCCACCGGAATACCCAACTTACCGCCACTACACTGGTAACATACGGGATAAAGTAGGCCGTCCTGAACAATCCGCGCAGCTTCACCACTTGCTGGAGAAGAAGAGCCACGATTAATCCGGCAATTAACTGTGCAGGCACTCCAACAACGACGTAGATTCCTGTGTTCACCAGCGACTTGAGAAATAGAGAGTCACTTAGCAATGTCGCATAATTATCAAAACCCACAAAGGGTTTGTCCGGTGACAGCATGCCCCATTCGCGAAAGCTCACGTTAAAGGAATACAGAATGGGCAAGATGCGGATGACTACAAAATAGAGCAGCGGAACCAACAAACCGCCATAAATGAATAACCGCTGTTTATGTCTGTAATTGAGTCTTCCTATTCCCGATCCGAACCATAAACGCCGTTTCGGCCGCGAAGGGATCACCCCGGTAGTCCTCATAGCTGCGCAGCCTCCTTGAATGAGAACTTATTTTTTCTTATCCTGTTTCGCCCAGTAGTCGTCATAGAGCTTCTGGGTTTTGGCCACCAGATCATTGAAGGCCTGTTCTTCCGGCACATGATTAAGCAGCACCTCATCCACAGCGTTCACAAACAACGTACGCTCCTGCGTCTCATCAATGAAGAAGTGGGCGTTGGCATCGTTCAGTTGAGAGATAAAAGGGCCAAGCAGCGGGTCATTCACATACTTATCCTGAAGAGCCACTTCTTTCTGAGCAGGCAATTCGCCTACCTTCTCCACCCACTGTTCCTGGACGCCCTTGCTGATCAAAAATTGTAGAAATGCCGTGGCTGCTTCCAGCTTCTCCCCGGTAACATTGGCAGGGATCGCATTCGCCCAGAATGAAGCCTGTGTGGACTTCCCTTTATAATCCGGTAGCGGTGCGACAGCAAAATTCAAATCGGGAGCGTCTTTTTTGATAGATCCCAATCGATATGAACCATCCACGTTAATTGCCGCATGGCCCGTTTTGAATGCATTGGCATCATCAGTGTAAAAGCCGTTAATACCCACCTTATGCACGGTTGCAAAATCAACCAGATACTTGAATGCTTCAAGCCCTGCAGGGGTATCATTCCACAGGATTTTCCGACGATCCTCGCTCGTATCCTTGCCTCCCGCTTGATATAACAATCCGTCTCGGAACCAGTGATGAAGCTGGGAACCTGGTTCCCATGCGAAACCCTCTGTTACCAACTGGCCATTTTTGTCCGTTTCCGTTAATGCCTTCGCATCCGAGACAAGCTCTTCCCAAGTCGTAGGCGGTTTGTCGGGGTCAAGTCCAGCCTTGGTGAACAAGTCCTTGTTATAAAATAACCCCAGCGTTCTCACGCCTGTAGGCAGAGCATAATAGCTTCCGTTTAATTTGGCTGTATCTACAAAAGGGAAAAATGCCTCGGCGATGCCCGGAAAGCTGCTTTCAGGCAACGGCTGTAAATAACCGGATTGCACATATTTGGGCAACCAGCCGTAATACAGATTAATGACATCCGGTCCTTTTCCGGCGGGAACCAGTGTAGCTACCTTTTGATTGTACTGGTCGTACGGAAAATTGGTTTGTTTGACTTTGATGTTGGGATGTTCAGTCTCGAATTCCTGGATTAAGGTATTGATCAGCTCAACCTTGGCTGGAAACTCATACTGCCAGTACTCAATCGTGATGGGCTCCGTCTCCGTCTGATCACCCGAAGCTGTAACAGCTGCTGAACCGGACTCTTCGGATGGCTTGGTTGAGCAAGCTGTAATGCTCAATAAGAGTAAACCTGCAATCAATAATTGCAGGGCCTTGCTTGGCCTGAATGAAAAATAACCGGATTCCGTCAAGTGAAGCCACTCTCCCCTCTTTTTCCAACAAAAGTGTTATAACTTTCTTTAATTCCTTGGCTTACGCATTGGTGGAACCGACGGCTTTGCCAACAGGTAGCTTCAACAAACGTCTTGCGTTATTTCCAAAGATGAGTTCAATGTCCGCTTCAGGGAAGCGAAGTTCACGGCATACACGCACCTGATCCTGCAAGTAACGATAAGGATAACCACGCGGAAATCCGCTTGCATCCGTTCCAAAGATAATTCGCTCTGGACCCAACAATTCGTAGGTTTTGCGGAATAACGTCTCCAAGTTCAGCTCGTATGGCATCCAGCGTACCCACTGATTGGAACCCGATGTGTCGATGTACACATTAGGGCAGCTCCAACTTAGATGCAGAAGCTCCTGGAAATACCCTGCGCCAAAATGAGGAATGATGAACGGAATATCCGGATAGGCACGGGCCGTATTAAAGATGGCAAGCGGATTGATGTTGGGATGATGAACGATGCCTCCGGCATGACCAAGCATGCCAAAATGAATCAGGACAGGCAGGCGGCGCTCTGCAAGAAATGCCCACACCGGGTCGAGCGAAGGAGAGTCAAAGGGAATCTGGGTGAGGGGACCAAACAACTTATATCCTCGCAATCCGAGCTCATCAACTGCCCTACGCAACTCAATGGATGCATCTTCATTTTCAATGGGATGATAGGCGAATCCGGTAAACCGATCCGGGTATATGGATATTTGTTCAGCCAAGTTGTCATTATCCAGAGCCGTCAGAAAGTTAAGTCCAGCAATATTGTATTTGTCCAATTCATCTACCCACCGTTCGATTAACGGCCGCGCAGCTTCCTCTCCCTGCTCCTCCACCGCCGGGAAGTCCCAGGTTAGTCTCATTCGCTCACTGCGTTCCTTGCCATATCGCGTCACCAACTCATGGTTTTTATATGAGGAAAGCAAAAGTTTATAAGGCAGATGGGCATGGATGTCAAAAACTCGAAAGTCAGGATTGGAGAACATTGATTTTGCTCCTTCCATTTAGATTCTGTTAAGCCAATCGTTTAGAATTAAATCCAGATTCGCATCTACGGAACGGAGTTTATTGGTGGTGCCGAGACTCCATTGTTCCTGTGTGTCAAGACGGAGCGCTTGAGCCTCCAATGCTCTTGCCACTTCTTCCGGATTCGGTCCACCACGCACATGCCGAATGTGTACAAAATGCTCAGGGGATATTGCTTGCTCTAATTGCTCAAAGGTTAGGGCAAGCGGTTTGGCGGCAATTTCCTGCACCGCTGTATTCACAACATCCCAGTTCAATCCCGAAATGGAAGTACCGGATTCAGTCAGCTGTGTTACAATGCGGCTCACGATGGAATGAGCTTGTCGAAACGATAATCCTTCTGTGCGGACCAAGGTATCTGCAAGTTCGGTAACCGTTGCGAAGCTATGCTCTGCCCGTTCACGCAGCAATAACACATTGACCTTAAGGGTATCCATCACTTCGGACAGCAAGCGATATACGGATTCAAGTGTATTCAGACTTCTCCATACATAGGGCTGCATATCATCTTCGGTATCTACAATGTCGCCAAAGGGCGTGTTATGCATCATGATAAGCGCAGTTGCTGCATCCCCTTTGGCACTTGAAAGGAGTGAACGGGCGTGTTCAATCGATACCGGGTTCCGTTTTTGCGGCATGATGGAACTAACCTGAACGTAAGGGCCAGCTACAATTAATGCACCATATTCCTGTGTGCACCATAACAGCAGATCCTGAACGAAACGCCCCAGATTGATAGCTGCCAGTTGGGCTACAGAGGCGGCTTCACCTGCATAATCTGCACCGCTGACGGCATCATAGGCATTCTCAATAATGCCATCAAAGCCAAGCAGTTCTGCGGTCCGGTCTCGACAGACCGGAAATCCAGAAGTGGTGAGAGCAGCCGCACCAAGACTGCTGCGATTGCAGCCTGTATAGGCGGATCCCAATCGATTGAGATCCCGTTCAAGGGAATCGCTAACGGCACAGATGTAGTGGGCAAGTGTTGTCGGCTGGGCTTGTTGGGTGTGCGTGTGAGCAATCATGAGGGTATCGATATGACGTAATGCAAATTCTCTTAGGCTTCGGTGTAATGACAACCCTGAGGAAATCGTTGAGTTCAGCTTCTCCCTCAGCACCATACGATACATGGCGATCCCCATATCGTTTCGGCTTCTGGCTAAATGCAGATTCCCGACAGAAGGTCCGCCAAGCTTCTCTAGTTCAACTTCGACTTGGTAGAACAAATCTTCAACGTGGAAGGAATATTCGCTACTTCGGAGCCCATCTACATCCAAACTCTGTATAGCGGAAGCGATGTGGCACGCCTCTTGCTCCGAAATGATGTGTTGTTCACGGAGCATAATCAGATGTGCTTTGTTTACGGCCATCATGGGGTTCAGCAGATGCTGTGTGGCCTGGTTATAGGCGGGTTCAAGTACAATTTCGGCATAGGTTTGACTGGGAAAACCAGACTTTTGTGTTGGATTCGTTGACGTTGACTTCACCTTCCTTGTTCTTTATCTGAATACAGTGATTTTAAATACCGACTAATCAGGTCGGAATGTTTAGTTCAAAACTCTACCACTATTTTGGTATACATACAACTTTATCCTTAATCAAAATTTTCTATTGTCGTATCGGCTTTCTCTATAACCTGTTCTATTGACTGCCGTAGATTTGGAGACTAGATTATCCTGTATAAGATTGGTCTCTGAAAAATAAGTGGAAGGAGGGATGGTTATATCACATTCCTATGATGTCATTATCGTTGGAGCCGGATCGATGGGCATGAGTGCAGGTTATTATCTTTCACGCAGTGGATTAAAAACATTGCTGATTGATGCCTTTGATCCTCCGCATACGGAAGGCAGCCATCACGGAGAACCACGGCTTATCCGCCACGTATATAGCGGGGGACCTGATTATATAGCGATGGCACTTCTGGCGCAGGAACTGTGGGAAGAACTGGAGGATACTACCGGGGCCAAATTGCTTGTACCATCAGGCGTCTTGAATATAGTTGACCCGGATATCCATTCTTTTCATAATCGTTTAACCCATGCTGAAGATGCGGGGATTCGGTATGAAACCTTGCGAGCAACCGAAATCATGAAACGCTGGCCAGGCATTGAAATCCCCGAACATTACGAGGCTATGTATGAGCCTGATGCAGGATATTTGTTCAGTGAGCGCTGCGTGCTCGCCTTCCGTCAGGCAGCAGAAGCATCGGGTGCCACTCTCTTAACGCACACACGTGTTGAACATATCGAATGCAGCGCAGATTCTGTTGGAGTCATCACATCTGCTGGTGAGACATATTATGCGAACCAGGTCATTCTCAGTGCCGGAGCATGGTTTCAGACGCTGAAACCGTTCGTCAATCTTCCCATTCGAGCTGTACGCAAAACCGTGGGATGGTTCGATGCACCGGAGGCATTGTTCGCCGAGGATCACTTTCCCGGTTTTACGCTGGCTGGAAAAGAAGGCGGATATTATGGATTTCCGAGCATTGGCGGGTCGGGTCTGAAGATTGGACGTCACGATACGGGGCGGGAGTGGACACCAGGCGATACACTGGCTTCATTTGGCTCTGATGAAACAGATGAGGGTGATCTGCGGAGATTGCTTGAACTTCGGATGCCTCTGGCAGCGGGAAAGCTGAAACGTGGTGCGGTATGCAAATACGAGTTCACACCGGATGAAGATTTTATTATCGACCGTCACCCTGCCCATAACCATGTATGGCTGGCAGGCGGTTTCTCCGGTCATGGCTTCAAATTCGCAAGTGCAGTGGGCAAAATATTGTCTGACTTAGTGCAAACAGGGCATACGGATCAGGATATTGGACGATTTGCCCTTTCCCGATTTGGTAGCCATATATCAGGGTGAACTCCTTTCTTGAACCGTGCCGTGTGGTATAGCGCATCATTTTTCAAGAAAGGAGTATGTGCAATCGTGGTGGGTGCAGATAGGGTGAGCTTGAGCTGCTCGGATATTTGAATCTATAGATTCAAATATCCGAGCAGTCTCCGCAAAAAGAATAAATACAACGAAGAAAAAGCTGTCTATTACCGTTGTACTGTTACCAATAAAGACGATCTATTCGACCACAACCCATGGATACTGGGACAAGTTATCATACAAGAAACGCACCCGTTCTGGCGTTCGGCCTTCCTCATCAAATAACAGCAATTCATTCTCATCCTGCAGCCAGGATATCGGAATTTTGTAATCCTCTTGCGGACCGATCTGCCAATAACGTCCCAGATGGTGCCCGTTCAGATGAAGTGTTCCCTTGCTCATGCCGGTAAGACGAAGCATCAGGTTCACTCGGAAGTGTTCGGGCACAGCTGACTTGGAGAAGCGCCAGCGGTACCAAACGGGTTGACCGTACGAACCATTCCCCACCGACATGGCATTCCAATTGCCACTATAGTCCGCAGCCTGCCGATAGGTATCGAGATGACCTGAAACGTTCGGTGGCTCATATAATCCCCATTGTCGTGGAAGCAAGGCATCCGTACCTGCCATGCGCCAATCCTTCAGCTCATCTTCACTCCGGTACAAGATCAGTTCCAGCCGATTCAGTGGCGTTCTGCTATAAGGCATCTCCAGCGTATTGATCTCTCCGGGCCGCAAGTAATGGGAAAGATCCAACGTGTTAAACGAAAACCAGTCCTGATAGCCTTCCATTGGCACATCCATGCCATTAATGCGCAATCCTTGGCTCACCGCTCCAACGAGAATCGCACGGTCCATGCCATCCAGCGTAAAGCTTCTGCTCAGAAGCGGGGCATCCTCCAGATGATTCACTTCATCGAGATGCACCATCCCATGCTCCGCATGCCAATTCCGGCGTATGTCCTGGGCGGAACCACCGATGTACACAGATCCTGCCAGACCTTTGCTTTCACCCAAATATGGAGAAAAATTTAGCCTGCCCATATGCTGTACCAGCACCTGAAGTGTATTCTTTCCTTTCGTCATCTGCACCTGAACACCCGCTGCACCAACTTGACGAACCAATGCCTGTTCCACACGATTGACATATATTCTGGCCGTGTCCTGGAGAGACGGCAGAATCAGGGTGGTGATTCCATCCACCGAACGGTCGAAATCGCACTCGTATAACAGATACCCGAAATCCTGTCCGTACTGGGAAAAATGCTCTGGTTGACCACTCGAAGCAAGCTGTTCCGCTGTCAAAATCACACGAGACAACTCAGGGGAATCCGTCAGTTTTGGTGGCATTGGCGGCGTGCTGAACAGAGCATGCTGAATTGCTGCGGATGACTCCTGAACATGTTCATCCTGCATGCCGCTCTGTGAATCGTTTGCTTCTCCGTATATGAACTCACGTCCAGTCAACGACCGTTCACCATCCGCCCAGCTGCCGAGAAGCAAAATATTCCGATCCGGATCAGAGATCATACCCGTGACCTGACCGGAGAGGGAGACATCTATATCATCTAATCCGATTGCGTAACGCAGCTGATTCGATTCTCCCTCTCCATTGATTCTCCACGTGCGATCCATCGTTTCCTTGTCCAGAACCACGAACCGAATGGGGACACCACTTGCCACCAAATGAATGATGCCTGGCTCACGGAAATGTACCAGATCGAAGCGATAGGCTTCATTTAACGGATCACGTTCAACCAGTACTTGCATGCTGCTGCCCTGTACATTCAAGACGTTTGTCTCCAGTTCCACAACTGAACGCTGTCCCGCCTCCGCAACGATGAACAGGGTCAATTCTCCATTCACCACTTCATTGCCCGTAATCATCGCGCCACCTGTCAGGTATACATTCTTGGCAATCTCTACCCTGTCCAGTATCGGAATAATCTGCCCAGGGTTCAGGGCAACGGGAAGTGTCCGTCCTTCCTCCAGCGTGACGTGAAACGTCTCACGCTCATCCTTGTGACTCTCCAAGAACCATATCTTCTCGCTGCCTTTAGACCTGCCTCGTACAGAGATGCCTTGCGGATGACGTACCTTGATCTGCTCTGCTGGTACTTCCTCCGTCTCCATCAGCAATGCGCCAAACGCATGGACAAGATAGGATAACGTCTTCGCTTCAGCATACTTGGCCGTTACCCGCCCGTACTCGTTCAGCGGCGCATCATAATCGTAGGAGGTAATCATGAAAATATCGCTGCTGCCCACGGTTCTGCCACCATATCCGCCAAAGTTGGTTCCGCCGTAGAACATGTAATGACTGATTCCGGTATAGCCGGTGCGAAGAATTTCCATCATACGTTTCTCAAACAGTGGCGCCGTCTTTTGAATGGCAGAAGGCCCACCCCAATTCTCGAACCATCCCGTCCAAAATTCCGTAACGATCTTCGGTGTATCCGGCTGCTTCTGCCGAAGCTTCGCATAATGCCCGTCAGCCCCTGACCAGAAGTTGGCTCCTTCAATCGTGCCCTCCGCGCCACCTACACAGGTGATAAGCGGAACGTCAATCCCTCGCTGAAGCAGACCGTCCCGAAGATGGTTCATATGGGCACTTGCTGCTGCATCATCCATCAGATACCCGTATTCGTTCTCGACCTGTACAAGAATAACAGTGCCTCCAGCAGATAGCTGGCGCTCACGAATGATTGGAATGATCCGGTCAAAATACAGATCTACATAATGCAGATAGGCTTCATTATTTTGTCGGAACTTGATTCCCTGCTTCGTCTCCAGCCAATACGGAAAGCCGCCGAAATCCCACTCTGCGCAAATAAACGGACCCGGCCTCGTGATTACATACATGCCCAACTCTGCACACAGGTCCAGAAAGGCTCCACAATCATTGTCTCCTTCGAACGACCACTGTCCTTCCTCCGGCTCTTGCACGTTCCAGGCAAAATAGGTATCAATGCAATTCATGCCAGCCAGCTTCGCCTTCATCAAGACCTCCCGCCATTCCTCCCTTGGCATGCGGAAATAATGAATGGTGGCACTGTTCAGAAATACTCGTTCTCCATTCATCATGAAGCTGCGCTGATCGTAAGTCAGTTCAGATCGAGCACTATGCTCAGTTCTGGTATTTTTATTCTTTTCCTGCTCCTGAAGCAAAAGGGATGTTTTCTCTGTCAAAGATAAGCCCTCCTTCTCTGTGTTTGAGTTCATCGCTGCGATGACAGAACAACCTTCCGATCTCTGTTATCCCCAGATTTTTTTGATTCCGATTTCAATAGGCCATCAGTTCGCCTGCAACGTTACACCTTCCACTACAACGGTGGTGATGGAATTGTCCGCAGTCGAGACTTCCAGTCCATTGGTATATACCGGAACATTTTCAAGCTGCTTCATGTTGCGATCCGGTGAAGTCTGATAAACCTCTGCTGTAGAAGTACTGCTGTAGTCAAATGCCTCCAGTTCAAATGCTGTGGTTCCGGCAGATAGCTCATTGCGAATCACCAGTACCAGTCTTTGATTAGCAGCATCGTATGCGGCAAGTGTTCGCCCATCATCTGTTGGAATAATCGTTGCACCTGGACGAATAAATTTCGTAAACTGGGCCATGCCATAATACTGTTTTGTCATCTCGTACTGCTCTTCGCCATTAAAATTGGCATGAATGAATCCCCAGTTATTGTTGGCACCTTCATCTTCAACGGCCTGCCAATACACCCAGGCAGAAGGCTGCATGATTTTCAGATCGAACATGATGCGCTCCGCGAGCTCCTGCACGGAAGTCATGTCCTCATGACTATGCGGTTCACTGCCACCTGTCCCATACTCGGACATCCACAGTTTCTTGCCATACCGTTCGGCCAACGTACGTAGTTCTTCCATTTTGCTACCATTATAGGAGTGCGTGTTAATCTGGTCGATCACATCCAACGTATCCTGATCATAGAGGCTGAAATTGTGCACCGTCTCGTCAATGCTATTATCGTCCGCAGCACTGATGACCGTACCATCCAGCCCTTTACTTTTGAGCGATGCCGCAACCTTCTTGATAATCTCGGCCTGTTTCTCATTGGTAAAATGACTGCCTTCCTGCATGTTGCCTTTCTTCCACCAATCAGAGGAAGGTTCATTAAGTGGGTCAAGTGTACGGAACGTAATGCCCCACTCATCGCGATAATGCTTCACGACCTCGGTTAGATAATCGGCAAATGCATCATACTGATCCTCACGCAAATTATTGCTGCCATCTACAGCACCCGTAACCGAGCCGCTAATCGTCATCCAGTAAGGTGGTGAATTGGAGAACGCTTCAGCAATGTTGACCCCACGTTCCAGAGATCCCTGTAATACGGCACGTTGTCCTGCATCTGCCTCCCAGTCCCACACGCCGGGTTCAGGCTGAAAACCGGGAACATCTCCTCCGGGCCGAAGCGCCTTCATGTCGGGATTCTCCTCACCGCCAATATTATAGCGAACAATGTTCAGACCTAGCCCTTTCTCTACATCAAACACCAGATCCATGACTTCACTGACCTTTGCTTGATCTTTCCATCCTCCAAGATCATTGGCGCACCACGCCAGCGACGTACCCCAGCCTTCAAAATGATCATAGGATTGTTCCAGCTTCAGACGTATCGGCTCACCTTGGAATGTAAGTGTTTTGGATGATTCATTGGCAAAATGATTGATGATAATCCCTCCTCCCGCAAGGAGCGCGATCAGGGCCACACCCATCAGGATGTAACTCCGGCTGCGCCACCTGCGCTGCTTGTGGTGATTATGGTTGTCATTGTTGAAAGGGTCCTTGTTGTTATTCATGATTCATGCAGCCCTTTATCCATGTGCGATGTAGACGGCTCTTGCTTTTCACCATTGGCTTCAACACTGCGTTCACCTCCCGTTACTTGATCCCGCTGCTGCCACCACTGATATTCGCTTCATAGACATAACGCTGTCCGAACAGATATACCAATACCATTGGGATGGTCAGGAACAGGGAAGCAATCATAACGAGGTTCCATGGCGGCATCTGTCCACCACCGACCGTAGTCAGAAGCTGAACACCGAGCGCCAGTGGCATTTTCTCCGGATCATTGATGTAAATGAGCGGCCCCATGAAGTTCCCCCAGTTATAAGAAAACGAGAAAATGGCGATGGCGGCAAGTATCGGATAGGTGAGTGGCATAATGATCTTCCAGTAGATTCCCGGATGTCCCATGCCGTCAATCATGGCAGCTTCATCAAGCGACTTCGGTATGCTCATGACGAACTGCCGAATGAGAAATACGTTGAATGCTCCGGCGAAAAAACTAGGCACGATCAGTGGATAGAATGTATTGATCCAATCCAGATGACGGAAGATGATGAACTGCGGCACCATCGTCACCTCGCCCGGAATCATCATCGTACTAAGCAGTACAATGAAGAGGAACCGACTGCCTCTCGCCTTGATCCGAGCAAAGCCATAAGATACGACCGATGCTGACAACACCGATCCAATAATGGTAATGACGGTAATAATGACTGAATTTTTCAGATAAGTACCCAGATTGTTATTCGTGAAGATCGTATAGAAATTGGACCATTGGAATTCGAGCGGTATGAAGGTAAAGGCTGATTTTACGGTTGTAGCGTCACTCGCCAGTGCGATGGAGATCATGTACAAGAAAGGGGAAGCAAGCAGCACCCCAACCAGAATCAGAAAAATGTAAGATATCGTTTTCTCTACAGTGGATGGATTACTCATTTGCTTTTCCCTCCTCGTAATGCACCCATAGCGCCGACGAACGGAACACAACCAGGGTGAGCGCCATGATGATGATGAACAGCACCCAGGCAATGGCCGATGCATATCCCATTTTGTAGAACTGGAACGCATTCTGGAACAGATAAGGAACAACCATCTGACTGGCATTGTCTGGTCCACCTGCTGTAACGATGAATACCTGTGCGAATGTCTGGAGCGCTCCGATCATCCCGGTGACGAGATTGAAGAAGATGACGGGAGTCAGCATTGGAAATGTAATGTGGAAGAACGATTGCGAGCTCTTCGCCCCATCAATGGCGGCGGCCTCGTACAGCTCCTGAGGAATACCTTTCATACCCGCCAGCAGCAGTACCACGCCACCCCCGACGCCCCATAGCGACATGAGGATCAAGGCTGGTTTAACCCAGTTCGGATCAAGCAGCCAGGCAGGACCTTGAATGCCGAAGATGGCAAGTGCCTGGTTGATCAAGCCTTCCGTTGGTGCAAGCAGATGGATAAAGAGCAGTGAGCTTGCAACTACCGGAACCACAGATGGCAGATAGAACAGGATGCGGAAGAAGGTGATACCTTTGATTTTTTTGTTGAGGTAATACGCAATCCAGAGCGAGATGGACATGCCCAGCGGAATCGATATTAATGCGTAGAAGAAGGTATTGCCTACGGATTTCCAGAAGATCGGGTCATCGGTCAACAGGTTTTTGTAATTGTCTATACCGATGAATTCAGGAGACTGGAACAGATCCCAATTGGTGAAGCTCATGTAGATGGAAAACAGGATCGGACCCAGGGTAAGTCCAAGGAATCCAATCAGCCAAGGCGAGATGAAGATATAAAACCATTTCCCGTCCTTTTTTCTCACGTTAAGCCCTCCCATAACGAAGCGAGCAGACGAAACCCGGATTCATTCATGCCGAATTCCGTCTGTCCCCTGTCGATGCTATTTATGCATGTGAACAACCTCTATTTGTAGATTCTTTCCAGTCCGCTCTGAATTTCGGTCACCGTATCATCCAGTGAAGCTTTATTGTTGAAGTAGACACCCAGCTTGTCGTTAATGAGCTTCATCATTTCATTCCATTGCGGATTGAACGGCTCGGCATAGATAGTGGACTCGCTGAAAGCAGCCATGTTGATTTTCTTTCCGCCATATTCGGCATTCAGGAACTCATCGCTGGACAGGCCGGCCTTTGTTGCAGGAGCATCCTGCCCCGCCTTGATCATCGGTAATTGTGCTTCTGGTGTAGTCAGCGCTTCTATGATTTTGAATGCCTCTTCCTTATGTTTGGACGCGTTCGTAATCGTAAAGCCATTGAAGAACGCATTAGTCTCTCCCCATATCGGAGAAATGTCCCAATTGATGCCTTCCACCTTGGCAAGTGAACCAATATTCCAGAATCCCGTCGTCTCCATGGCAATCTTGCCTTGGGCGAACAATGGGTCAGCACCGATATTTCCCATGTCGGCAATCTCCGTTGGGGTTGGTCCCACACCATGGGTGAAGGTCAAATCATTCATGAATTGCAGTGCTTTACGTACAGGTTCGGTATTGAAGGTAGGTTTGCCGCTCTCATCGAACAGGGAACCACCGTTTTGGTAGATCAATTGCATCCATTGCGGCCACCAGCTGCCTGGGTAGTAACCCCATTGAACTGTTTTGCCATTCTCCTTCACCGTCAGCTTCTGAGCAGCAGCGAGCAGGTCTTCCTGAGTCCATTCCTTAGTTGGATATTCCACTCCGGCCTTGTCGAACAGGTCTTTGTTGTAAAAGAGCACCATCGCGCCTGCACGGTCAGGCATTCCGAACTGTTTCCCATCGAATTTCATCAGGCTAGCGATGTCGTCAGAATAGCGCTCTGACATGTTCACATTGTTGGCCTGGATCATATCATCCAGCGAAACAATTTGGTTTTTGGAGGCGTACGCCTGATAGTTCTCGGCAATCATCATGATGTCCGGTGCGGTTCCCCCGGCGATCATCGTCTGAACCTTTTGGTCATAGTCCCCGGCAACGACGTTCAGTTTCACGTTAATATCGGGATAGGTCTGCTTCACAATGTCGAGCCTCTCCTGATAAATCTTCTTCTCGTCCTCCGAGCCCCAGATCGTCATGCTCAGATCGACCTTGCCACCAGCTGCACCGCTGTCACCCTTGCTACAGGCTGTCAGACCCATTACCATGACCAGCATCAATAACGAAATGACCTTTAAACTTTTTCTCATACCGTGCGCCCCCTTGAAATATGAATGGAAGATCAGACAACTGAAACCCGTTTCATGAAATGGGTTTCATAAAGTTTAAAATTAAAACCCGTTCCAGTTTATGAAAGGGGTTTCATTCACGACCTCATTATATTTCACCCTCCGAAGGAATGTCAACGCTTTCTTTTTCAAACATTCCCCATTTATCGTGGTGCGGGTCCAGTACTTTGGCGGACAACAAGCTCTGGTTGCAGAATGGTCTGTTTCTTCGGATTAGCCTGATTAATCAGTTCATGCAGCTTGTCCACGGCCAGCTTGCCCAGCTGATACGTATTCTGGGACACAGTCGTCAGTTCCGGTATAACGGCACTTGCGAGCGGCGTATCATCAAAACCGACAATGGAAATATCCTTCGGAATCGATAAGCCATGCTCAATGGTCGCCTTAATCGCACCAATCGCCGTGTAGTCGTTCACGCAGATCACCGCAGTTGGAGGGTTTCCACGGTCCAGCAGCTTAGACATCTCCCGTTTGCCATCTTCAATGGAGAAGCTTCCAAGCAGTTGACGCTCTTTCGGAATTTCGAGTCCATGCTCACGCAGTTTTTTCTGAATGGCCTTGACCTTAACCATCGTGGTGGACAACTCCTTCAAACCGCCTACAAAAGCAATATCCCGATGTCCCAGTTCGAGTAAATGTTCAGCAGCCAAAACAGCCCCTGCCCCTTCATCCGTGTACACCCGATGGAATCCGCCTTTGGCAATATTGCCATTAACCAGCACAATCGGCATACGTTTGCCCATATCAATCAATTCCTGAGCCATCTCATCTGGACAGACCTGCATGTTGATTCGTCCACCGAGAAAAATAATGCCATCTACCCGCTTCTCGCGCAAAATGGACAAATACTCGGACTCCCGGCTGTAATCCCCGGCCGTATTGCACAGGAAGAACGTATACCCCAATCCACGTGCCTCGTTCTCAGCCCCCCAGAACACTTCCGGGAAGAACGGATTCGTAATGTCTGGCAGGATGATCGCAATGGTTCCCGTCTCTTTCTTGATCAGACTGCGCGCCTGCGCGTTGGGTTGGAACTGGTGTTTTTCAATGATGGACATGATCTTCTCCCTTGTGCTTGCACGCACAGGTGCCGTATCATTCAGCACACGGGAGACCGTGGATACGGATACGTTCGCTTCTTTGGCGATGTCATATATGGTAATCGGTGTCATATGTGGAACCATCCTTTTTCTCTAATATTCCTGCTTATCATACCAGATAAGGAATCGGGATGAAATGGGTTTCATTCCGAGGCTCCATCACAGCATCTCCACCGATGATATTCAAGTAATTGAACCATTCGATCGGATGATCCACCAAACTTGTAATTTTCATCGGATTCAGCCTGCTTTCCCTTCTATTTCACACCATTGTTCCATATATTAGATTGTAAGCGAATTCATAAGGTGATTAGAGGAGTGTGAACGACGTTATGATCATTCAGGTCAGTCCGCTGGCAGAATCAAGACTTAACGCGATGCTGGGAGATCGGCCGGGCTATTTCAAGCTGTTTTATGACACCGATGGATGCGGATGTGATGGTACTGCTGTGCTTCTGATTGTTAACGAGCCGGACAGTGATGACATTCGGATTGAATCCGATTCGCTTCCTTTCCTTATCAACAAACAGCAACAGATCTATTTCGAGCCTTGCCTTCGCCTGCAATCAGAGAACAGTTTTCCTTCCTACCGATTGAGCAGTGATTCCATGATATACGGCAATCATGTCAAAGCCCATGATCTTCGGGATACCGCAGACACTTCGCCGCAGCCGCTCAGTTGGTTCGTACGATAAAAGTTAGAAAATATGGACCTACGAAAAAACCTCCCAACCCTTGAAACTTAACGGGCTGGGAGGTTTTTTCTTTGTTTGTTTTTGTATGGCCTGCACCAGTTGTGCGGCTGGAAAGTTATCTCTTGGCCCAATCGCAGCATACCGGATCTCGTCAAATGACCTCATGCGTTTATTTACTTTGTTTTGAACCGGGATGATGCTTCGGCAAGCTGTTTGGTCAATCCATCGATGGTCTGTACCATCTCTGACAGATGCTCGGTCATACCTGACTGTTCCTCCATCGTCGCGGTTACTTCCTCCACGGATGCAGACACTTCTTCACCCGAAGCAGATAAGTTCTGTGCAGCTCCAATCACGTCATCCTTATCGCGTTCAATGGATTCTATCTCAGAGGCAATGGCCTGGACCTGGTCCATCATTTCATTCATATTTTGGGTGACAAAATTGAACGTTTCCTTGGTCTGGCCTACACTGCTCTTATGCTGTTCTGCAATCGCCTCAATGGCTTGTACGCTCCGGTTATTCTGCTCGACATGATCAATTGTCTGCATCACAATCCGGCTGATATCCTCCGATTGGGCTGTGGTCTGCTCCGCCAGTTTGCGGATCTCCGATGCAACTACGGCAAAGCCACGTCCGTGCTCACCCGCCCTAGCGGCTTCAATGGAGGCATTAAGTGCAAGCAGTTTCGTCTGATTCGCAATTTCGGTTATCGTACCTGTAATTTGGTGAATGCCAGAGGAGCTTTCAGCGAGCTGAACTGTAATCTTGGAAATATTGTTCACTTCGGCCTCGTTCTGTTCATTCACTGCAATCAACGCATCAATGACCTCATGGTTGCTCTTGAATGCATCCGTGATCTCATCTGCCTTGAGCTTCACCGACTGTGACATCTCATTGACGTTCTCAATTTTATTGCCCACGTTCATGAATTTATCCACGATCGCTTCCGTATCATTGGCCTGAGACTCCATGGCTCGTGAAATTTCAAACGCCGTTGTCGTGGTTTCGGCAATGGAGGTCGAGGTCTGCTGGGTGGACAGATCCAGTTCGGTTGTACTTGTTTTCAGTACGCTGATGGAATGATTCATGCTGGAAATCAGCTGTTGGTTGCCCGCCGCCATCGTGTTAAAGCTGTCCACCAGTTGTTTGAATTCTCCGCTATATTTGCCCTTAGCCTGCACCGTCAGATCCCCGTCTGCAAGTTGTCGGAACAATGCTGTTAGCCTTGTAATGGGTTTGGTAACCAGTAAGGAGATCAGTATTCCTGCGATGATAGACACCGCAATTGCGCTGAACAGGACGATATACATCTGTTTCGCCATTTTCCCTAATGGCTTCTGCACATCACTTAGTTTATCTTCAACAATGATGGTCCAATCTGATCTTGGAATTTTGGAATAAAAGATTACTTTGTCCTTTGTGCTAACATCGCCTTGTTGCAGTTGCTCATTAGAAGGCAGATCAATCAGTGACTGATATTCACCAGACTCAAGCTTCTGCCCCGCCATCTTCTCATCCGCCGAATTGAACATTACCGTGCCTACGCGGTCCAGAATAATGACTTTTCCCTCTTCATTAATGTTGATATTCTGAAGCTGGTCAACGAAGAACGAGGTTGATGCGGTAGATACGAGTACGCCCTCCACTTGTTTGTTTTCATCGTAGATCGGCATTGCAAAAGCGGTACCCAGCGTACCCAGTGACTTGGAGATAACCCCTTCACTAATTACATTCTGGCCTTGAACCGCCTGTTGAAAATACGCTCGATCTGCACGTTCTCCCCCGAGGGCTTCAGGATCGTTCGCTGCAACGACGATGCCTTTCCGGTCCAGCAATATGATATTGCTGTTGCCTTCCATCCCTGCGAGGCTGTCTGCCAATATCCCATTGGCTTTATCCACGAGTTCACTATTTTCCGAGAAAAAGACATCATCATTCTGTCCTTCGCTATTTCGAATCTCCAGCAGGTCCTGGAATGTGCGATGCGTTGTAATTAGAAATGTGGACTGTTCTTCCAACGTTAATGAGGTGAACAAGCCCGCACCAATCCGGTCAGAGGTTGCTTTAATCTCATCCTTGCTTTTGTCGAGGGTAATCACTGCTGCTACAGTGTAAGATAATACCGCAGTTACCGCCAATACGAGGGTTACCAGTAAACTGATCATTAGCGGCAATTTGACTCTGAACGACATGTTGATCACGCGTTCTCTCGCCTTCGCGAATACCAAATGAATCCACCTTCCATTTCATCCTTGATTGTGTCCAATATTGTATGGGTTAACTTTATATCGGTAGATATCAATCAATTGTTCAGCAGGAAAAACGTTTGCACTAAAAATGTTTTTTTAAAACTCATATTCATCTAAATAAAAATAGAACTATATGTAACTAGTATTATATTTTTTTTTCATTTACTCCATTTGTAAAATAAAGGTATAATTCACTTTGAATTCATCTATCGTTTCTTTTAGTGAAAAGGGTGCAAAGATAATGAAAAGAACGATCTTACCCAACCAATTTATTGCAGTCGTAATAACTTTACTTCTCTTCATTGCAGGGTGTGGTCCAGAAGAAGAAGCACATGAATATCTCTCAATTACAAACACGGAATATGTTAATGGAACAGATACCGATGATGGTATGATCATGAGAGTATACACATACGACATCCAAACGAAGGCTCTAACTAAACTATCTGATTTACCTTATACCTCACAATATCCCTTAACTGTAGCTTCCTTAGCAAATGACACCATCTATTTTTCAGGAGTTGGAAAAGATAAGGGTGACGAGTTGTTTTCCTATGATATTCAGGCACAAAAGACTCAACAATTAAGCACAGGCTTATTTGCAATTAATTCAATTATTCCAGATACCGTTGATCATACTTTGGTTATGGCTGCTGTTAAAAAGGGAGAGCGTCCTGTCAAAGTCATTTTCTTTGATCAGAAAACACAAGAGATGAACATCTTGAATGACGATGATTTGGATACAACTACATGGGATATTTCGTTTAACCCGGAAACGAGTAAAACCTATGCCATCCAATATTCTGAAGAAGAGCAGTATATTCATATGGAGCAGTCCAATAAGGCGCAAACACCGATGGTCCCTCCAAACCATAGCATCATTGAAATAGATCCTATTTCCATGCAGACCCGTAAGGTCATTGAACTGCATGAGGAACAGATCTTAACTCTGTCCGCACGTGCAGAACAGATCATGATTGCCACAGCAAAACATATCAATAAATATCCCATTGAATACAGTATGGTGAATATCAGAACAGGCGAAAGAACGAAAATGTCCCTTCCTATCAAAGCCAGCAGCGAATTGTACTTATCCAAAGATGGACGAGGTTTTTATTTCCTTGGGGAATATGTAGATGCAAACGTCAAACATGAACGGGGAATCTATTACTATGATTTGAAAACGCAACAATTCGAAGAGGTATTTCTTCAAAAAGAGGGATTCATTAATAATTTTATACTTCTATCGAATCCATAATCATTCCTTAATTAGGTCTTCACAAAAACAATAGCAAAATAGGGACGTTGCTGAGAAACACAGGAATGCTCTTGTAGAGTGGGCTCACCAATAAGGTGCTTGTTTCACTTGTAATTACAGCGAAGCTTGGTAAGCTACTTAACTAATAAGCAGGAAGGAGCGATCAGATGAGTAAGGAATCTATCACAGTACAAGCATTAATAGAGCAAACCATTAATCAGTATGTATCCTCGGATGCTCACATCCTAAGCATGGAAAGTAACCCTATCCAATTGGGACTTCAGGCCGTGGAATTGCTTCGACATCATATTGAATTCCTAGTCAATGGAGTGCAAAAGGACATTTCTGTCATTACGAAGAAAGCCACGTTCATAGAACGCTCTGCATTGACCAGATTATTTTCACAAAGCGCGAATGTGCCATTTAGTCTAACAAGTGAGCCTCATACTGAAGATCGCAGCTTGATCTGCATTCAGGATGTGGACTACCAAACCGATTATAGCCATCTGGATATGGATCTGCTTCAGAATAAAGAATTACGAGCGCTGGCTTACATACACGGAACGAATATGGGGTTAAAAAAAGAAATGCCCTGGATACCCACTGTGGATCGGAATCATATCATCGGCATGATGGAAAATCGTTGGAGACCTTCGTGGAACGCCGCCATAGAAAACCCAGCATTCATTGCGGAATTTGGATTACCAATCATATCGGAAATTGAAGCTCTAGCCAGTACCATCGTAGATGATCTTGAAGTTCTGATCAGAGATGAACATATGCATACGATGATCCATAATGATCTGAATCCCGGAAACGTACTGGTACATAACAATGAGGATGTCTATTTTATTGATTGGGAGGAAGCAAGGTACGGCTCCTTGTTCTTCGATATTCCTCTACGCTGTAGCCATATGAGACAAGTAGACATCTATCGGGAGGCCCTGAGTTCCCACGGATACGATATTCCACAAGATCAATTCGAAAAGTATTTCTCCCGGGCATCCCGATACCTTGGCATCCGCTATATGAGTTGGAACCTTGGGGTATGGGAACAACACTCATATGCAAAAGACGACTTAAAAAAGTATATGAAGATGGTAACTCAACCTTTGTTCTCCTAATCCCCTCCTTATTCCAAGTTAAGCATAAGATGAATTCACTGTTTTGCCGAAAAAAAAGCTCCTGCCACCAGAAGTGACAGGAGCTTACATGATAAGGATTCAGCATGAACATCGTATGCTTCCACGACCTACATGGCTTACATTTTTCACAAAATTATGAACTGGTGCTTAACCCAGATCTGCAATTCGCTGTTTAATGCGCGGAAATAAACCAAAAGCATTCTCGTAGAATACCTTCTCATGATGCTGCTCCGGCACAAGTCGACGGACGAATTCTGCATACAGATCGATCGGCGCGAGCGGCCAGTCGGTTCCGAACAGCATTTTCTCGTAATGATCCGAATACACCAGCGCCCGGCGGAAATGATCCATGAACAAGGGTTCGCTCATAAACCGTTCAAAATGGGGCCGATCACCGACAACAAGGCCTGACAAATCTGCGTAAACGTTCGGATTCTTCGCCACGACTTCAGCGGCATCCATCACCCAAGGATCACCCAAATGACAGATCATAAAATTCACACCGCGCTGTTGAAAAGCTAATTCGTCCACGGTCAGCGGATGTGCATATTTGAGCAATCCATTCATCGAGTATGTATCCCCCGTATGAATGACCACCGGCACGTTATACTTTGCTGCGAGTTCATAGACCGGTGTGTAGATCTTGTCATACACGTAGTGATGATAGTACCCCGCATATAGTTTAATTCCTGCTACCTCAGGAGCTTGCAATCGTGCTTCAATCCGGTCCAGCTCGGCCTGAGCGTTATCACCACCAAGGTGGTTTGGATTAATGCCGACGCATTCCATGAGGAATGAAGGAACCGTTTCTTCCAAATCAAGTCCCATCGGGTTGGGAGAACTGGAATCCGGGAATGCTCCCTTTGTCTGCTCCGTAACCCCCATTCCGATGCCAAGAATCACGTCGTTCTTATCAAACTCCGCCTTGAGGCCAGCGGCAGAATAATCCACTTTCGATAAATCTATTGCCGTTCGATGAAAGCTGTCGATGTCCGACAGATGAATGTGAATATCAATAATCGGCATGTTAAGCCTCCTTTTCACCTTTTGAAGTTGCAAAGTTTAGCTGCAGAAGGCCTCGTACATCCTCTGGATTCAGAGAAATTTGCCCCAAAATCAGATAGGTCGGCTCTGTCCAGACCGTTTCCCCGTTCAGCAGTGGCAGATTGTGATACACATTGTGACCAAGCACCACATTGTTCACAAACCCCGCAGCATTCTGATTAGGGTAACGATTCACTGCATGCAGCATGTCTTTACGCGAAACTGCTCCCATTCGCAAGAAACCCTTGGACTGAAGATATCCGTCTACCTTTCCTAGAGGATACCGCCCTTGCTCTGGATGTTCCAGCCAACCATCAGCAAAGACTGGCGAGGGTTTGAAGAAATGTTCCTCGGCTAGCGAGTAATCCAGCGCCAATCCGCTTTCGTTCGTAACCGAGTGCAACTCACAGAGAACTGGAACGCCGGGCAGCATGAGGTAATGCTGCTGTACCGTGATTCCCCGATTCGCTTCATGCTTCTCGATGCGGGTTGTGATCTGAATTCCTTTCCAGACGTTACCGAATTCATCCTTCCGCTCCGTCCAAGCCGCGCTTCTTTGTTCCAACTGACGGCTGAAACCGTTCATACCAGGGATACCTACACCCAGTCCACCGTACCATGGATTCCACCAGGAACGCGGGGCTGCTTCCGGATACGTGCTGTCCAGCCATTCTTCACCCTGGTACTTCAAGGAATGCACGACACTTCCGAAACCAGGGGCAGCTGCCATCGAAAGAACTCCGTTGCTCACCGTGTACACAGGACCTGCTGGACCTTCTTCAATCACGCAATCAACGGCTGTTCCTGTCTGCGGATACCAGAGGGCTGTACGTTCATGAATCCGATCCTCGCCTCGATATACGGCCCGAACCTTCCAGCCAAATTCGCTCTCTCCTGTCTCATCCTTTTCCGCAGGGGAGAACTGCAATTTAGCAGAGCGCAGATCCTGCTCTCGATTTAATTCCATATCAGCAGCTAAATGCTCTGGTGTGCCACCATTCTGCACGTACAGTTCCAGGTTTCCAGCGAGCGGGACCATCTTCCGTTCAATCAGTTCTGCTGTCAGCACATCCTGGGCAAATGGATTGCCACCACCCAATGCCAGCTCAAGATGGTTGTCCAGCTTCGGTAAAACCGGGCTATGCCGTTTTTGAGCGAATGATCGGAAATCCTGCCATTTGGCAAAGGTATTCAGAGCAAATACGGTCGCCTTTGTTTGCACAACGGCTCCTGCTGGAATCCGGCCTAGCTCATGCTGTAACCCCAGCGTGTGTTCCGGACGAAGCAGCTTCAGCGAAGGGTCCCAATAGATACCGCAAGCACCGTACTCTTCCTTGCAGAACAGCCAGTTCTCTGTAATTTGGGCGCTGTCCCAATGGCTCGGATCGCCAGTGTACGCATCGCCCATATCTACATAACGCCCTTGGTACGGGAGAATAAGCCGGTTACCGAAGAAACCAAAGTTCGTCATCAAGAACATATTCTCTTCCAGCTCTGCGCTGCGCGTATTCCCAATTTCGTGGTAAAATTCCGCAATTCCATTGGCAGACAGTTTGACCACGGACTTGATCTCTATACCAGGGAAATCTTCCGATTCATACAGTGCTTCGAGAACCTGGTTTTCTCCCTCCGGATAGATGTTGACTTCCTTGGCTTGTTTCTTGGAAAATTCTTCTGCAAATGGCTTACCCAGCTTCGGATAGGTCCACCAGAACGTGTGAACCGAGCCAGGGTATTCAATCCACATGTTGTTCTCTTGCTTGCTCATATGGAGGGAGAATGCACCGTTCACGGCCACCCACTGTTCCCCGTTTTCCCCACCGTAACGTCCTTGTGTTCCCTTCATTAGAACAGACAGCTTGGTTGTAAAAGATACCTCTTGTCTATCCGTCGGAACAGCTGTTACCTCTACTTCCCGCGAATAGAGACCATACGAACGCAAGGTGAAAGCTACCGGTACAGATGCTTTGCCTTTTGCAGGGACCGTAAGGCTCACCGAACGTTCTGCCCACTCCAGGAATTCTTCTTCTGGCAAGTCAAAAGTGAACACTGCTTCGGCATCAAAATTATTCTCCACGTTCAGGTATAGCTCAGTAGGAACGCTTGTATAGAGCTCTTTCACGGGCAACGCCGTGTTGATCTTGGCCGGGAATTTCGGGGCAACGCCCATATGAAACTCGGCTTTTCTGCCACCAATCAGCCATGTGCTTGTGACAACGGGATGGGTCTTATTCTGACTTTGCTCCTCTTGAACCGGATCAAGGTGGAATTCGCCCTCCACGATTACCGTTTCTCCCGGAGCAACCGCTCTTGCAACGTCCAGCGTAAAACGAATATTTTTGTTGTCCTGACCCTTGATCTCGAACTTCAGCTCGGATGCTGAGCGGTTCGTGATTCGGTAGCGAACCTTGTATGTGGAACCAAATACGAGATCATGATCGTCGATCTCTGTGGTAATTTCGTACTCCGGTGTTTCGAGAGCTGTCAGCCCGCGACCCGATTTCTCGAATTCGGCTCGCAAGGAGATATCTCCCTTTTTCCAAGAATAATCAAAGAAATCGAAACCACGCTCCCGTCGGCCATCCGGCTCGATGACGAGTTCACGGGTGCTATCTGCGTACCAATCCAGGTCCTCAAAATAAGGAGCAAGTGCTTCCGTCTGCAAGATGGTCGGGATGAAGTTCATCAGATGCACATTTTCATCCTTTTTCTCCCAGAAGAACCCGCATTTCTTGTACATCGGTACAGCCTTGGTGTTACCTGCCCATGTAAACAGATCCAGGCGAGGCCATCCCGCTTCCACGGTCTTGCGAACGGCATTCAGGATCAGATTACGTCCGACCTTGTAGCCGTGATAATCGGGGCGCACATTCAACAGCGGTACATACAGGGCATTCTCGTCATAGCGGTAGTGGGCAAAACTACAGAAGCCAACAACCTCTTTCTCATGAACGGCCAGAAATACATGAAGATTGGACGAAGTCTCCATCTCCCGGCGAACGGTATCCTCCGTTCTCTGGTTGGTGCCACCTCCCCAACTTTCGTTACTGCGGTTCCACATATCAGCGACTGCGGCAGCGTAGGAGGGATCGTATTCGATAATACGGATTTGTTCGATAATCGAAGTTACGGTCATATTTGGTCTCCTTATCTTTATCTATAGGATGGTCTTCGTGATCATTCGATATGGCCTTTGCCCGATAGCCGCAGAGATAATACAGGCCATGTTTGAAGAAGCTAGCGATAGTCTTATCATACTATAAATGGAAGCTTTTTCAGAGGATTAAAAATCTTTCTTATCAACTTATAGGTGCCTTTCGGCTCTTGTTCAAAGTGTCAGATAACACCACAAACAAAAAATGGCTCTTTCCGCCTTATCGGACGGAAAGAGCCATTTTGATGATACGGGGTCTGTGCCATCAGCTCGCCTTCGCGAGTTTCGTGCCGCGAATCGATGCTGTAGCGTACACGACGAGCGCTGTCCAGATGAGCGCAAAGCCAACGAGCAGAACCGGCGAGACCGATTCCTTGAATACGAATATGCTCAGTAACAGCATGATCGTCGGCCCGATGTATTGAACGAAGCCGAGCGTTGACAGCGACATCCGGGCGGCTGCTCGCGCAAAAAAGAGCAGCGGCAGCGCCGTGACCACACCGGAAAGAAGCAATTCAATGAACGTCGGTGCAGGCAGCGTCCATGCCGTCGTTTTCCCCACAACGGCCAAATAGATCCAGTAGCCGAGCGCGACAGGCAGGACTACAGCCGTCTCCGAGAATAAACCTATAGAAGCGTCTTGCTTGATCTTCTTCTTCGCCAGGCCGTACAAACCAAATGACGCAGCCAGCGAGATCGCGACCCACGGAAACCGTCCATAGTCAATCGCGATGATAAGCACCGCTGCGCCAGCGATGGCAATCGCGAGCCATTGCCCGCGGTTTGGCTTCTCACGAAGGAAGAGAACCGCTAACAGGACGTTCAGCAACGGATTCAAATAATAGCCAAGGCTTGTCTCTACGACATGGCCGTTGTTGACCGCCCAGATGAAGATAAGCCAATTAACTGCAATCAGCATTCCACTGGCGGTGAGGGACAGAAGAAGCGAGCGGTTAGTTGCAATCCGCTTTATGTCACCCCAGCGGCGCTGGGCGGCGACCAGAATACCCATAAAAACGAACGACCATACAACCCGATGCGACAGAATCTCGCCTGCCGGAACTTCGCTAAACAACTTCCAATAAAGCGGGAGAACCCCCCACATGATATACGCAATAATAGCGTTGACTAACCCGTTATTCATAATCATTTTTCCCCTCTTCTTGCTCTGATGTCTGAACGGATTATACGTCTCAATCCCCTCTCAAGTAAAGGAAATATTGATTAGTTTGATTCAATTATTACTTACTAGCCAAGGTTAATAAGCTTATCAAAGCAGTATGAATCTTTGTCATAGCCATTATGCTCATAGAAAGCATGGGCGTCGGTTCGCTTGAATCCGCTGCATAAAATAATACTAGATATTCCGAGTTCTTTAGCATAATTTTCAGTGTGTCTTAATAGTTGTGTACCTACCCCACGATGCTGAAATTCCTTTTTAACGGCCAGAGCTTGTATATGTAAATAACCAATCGAAACCCCTATGGACAATGCCTGAACTATAGTTACAAAACCAACCACATCATTTTCAAATAATGCAACAAATGTTTTGTAATTCCCATCCTCATTCATTTTTTCTATAGTAACCCGGAAGTTTTCATCATCAACATTGCGAATCTCAAGCACATCGTTCCATAAAAAAACAACTTCAGTATAATCATTCGCTACAATTTCTCGTATCTTAATTTCCATGCCTAACCTCCCTTTTCATACAAATGGATTTTAAAGGAAACATTTTCCTGTCTTGTAGCGTTTATGTTACGTGAATAACAATACTTAAGGAGGAATCAAGATGAAGCGATTAGTTTCTCTATTGTTGATGTCAACTTTAGTTGTGGGTGTAGTGTCGGTTGCATCTGCTACGGACCAACCTTTAAAGGATCTACCTTTTAAGGAACGTGCAGCGTATACATATAATCCTTCATTAAAAAAGATAGAACTAAATATCACAAAGGACCACAAGTTGACTAGAACGACGTATAACTCCACTTATGTTCCTATGAAGGATGTTTTTAAACAATCTGGAGCAACGTTTAATTGGGACGGAAAGAAAAAAATTACTACGGTTAAAAATCAAGGCCAAGAACTGATTCTTAATTTCTCTGGCAAAGAAATCACAGCGGGTAAAAATCAAGTTGTTCTCCCTCGAGAGTGGGTACAATTAAAAAATGGAGTCTCAAGTATTGATGCATTTGTCTTAGCATATATTTTTGAAGTAGCTGCTAATGAGTCCGACCAAGAAAGAGTGGACTGGGAAGAAAAACTTAAATTTTTGGATATCAAAGAAACGACCGGTCTTCCAGGATTAGATAAGTATATGCATGTGTTTGTTGAGTTTAATGATTAATTAAAACCTTTATTTTTTAATTCTCTTTCGGTTATCCCCAGGATAGGTTTCTGTTCCTCTTATTAAGAAACCTATCTATGAATATCCAGTCCTCTATATGCCACGCTATCCTGCCCGTTAGAGTCTCGCGAATGTGATGTAATCTACTTGGACAGGCTCTGCCGATTCGATCCGAAGTACCCGATTGATCTGTCCCCGGTGATATTGCCCATGTAAGAGAACCTGCAACAGGATGTCACGGACGGATGTTCGGAATGGAACCCCGCTCTGATTCGCGTAGTCGATCATTTCGTCCAACTCAGATTCCTCAAGCCCTTCGATATAGACGCGATATTGCTCAGCATTTTCTTCGAACATCGTCCGGAGCGCCGCCAGGTCTTCCGCTTCTTCCCATAACGAATATTGCGCGCTGCCCTTGCCCTGCAATCGGGACAGCCAGACTCGTTCTGCGACCGCAACATGCCGAACCAGTTTCAGAAGGTCCTTGTTCTTCGTCCCACTCTCTTCGAGCGCGTCCAGGATACGTCCGTCTGCCCAGTACAGGTGTTCCATCATACACTTGATCGTCTTCATTTCGAATTCCCCTCCTGGTCTCATCGATTACTTAAACATGTTGTCTTCCGCTCGTTTCATCAATGAAGCTTTTCATTCGATTTAACTGATCTCTGTCAGGATGCCATAGCGTCTTGGCTGAACGCCATCGTTTAACCTAAATCCGTAAGGACTTGTTTCGCATAAGCATCCCAATCCGCTTCATCTGTGTTAATCTCTATAGTCGGAATCAATGATTGTTTCGTAGCCATTCGAAGATTTTCTTGATTATCTAAAAACGTTTCACATACTTGGGGAGTTCTAGAATTCCCCATAACATATGACTTCCAAGCTTCACCGCGACTATCGATATACCTAGACTCAACAGCATCCGGGGTCAAGGTTAAGAGTACACAAAGTGCATTCATCCTGCTTAGACGTTTCTCAAGCAACTCAATCTCAGGAGAGGCTTTAAATGCGGCTCTATGATTTACATGAAACCTCTCTAAAAGAAAAAATATACCTTTGGATGGTTTGGAATGACCAAGAGAGTTAATCCAATCGTATTGTTGTTCAAGATAATCAACATGTCGACTTAGAAGTGAAATATGTTCATCCTTATCCATGGATCTTAAAACACCTTGGTGTGAATGTAATACTTGTGAATAGTGTTCACTTATTGCAATTATAGTTTTTTCATTATTCGGTGTTTGACTATGTAATCTCTTTATAGCAGAAAATAATGATGTTTTTCCTGCAGTAGACATCCCTTCAATAATTACACCCCGAATCATCTTCCTACTCCTCCTAAGCTTCGTGGTATTCTGCCCTTTAGTATACTTAGTGCCCGCTCAAATAGTAGATTTATTCGACGTAAGAATTACACTAACCTGCCCGTTAGCTGAATAAAAGCAGCCAATCACATGAACTGCAACCCAATAGTTAGATATCATCTGACAATAGGAGGTACAGTTCAACATAAATCGGCTGCTTTCTTGTTTTTATTCAACAACCTTTTCCGTAAGCGTAATGATGTATTAATTCATCAATGGGGATTGAACCATCATTATAACGATAAGAGAAGAAATACAGCTTAGTATTGCAATCAAAATATGAAGACAACTGAATGAAATTTTTTCTATAAAAATTCTTTCTTTTCTTTGAATGAAACACGAGTAAATTAACACAGTGATCACAATGGGCAGATAATGATAAAAATCCGGTCCATCCTTACTCGGTAATACTTTATTAATATAGCCACCTATTGTTTCATCAATGATCATAAATGTATATATAACTCCGATTAACGCAGAAATAAAAAACTGAACTGCTAACTGAACTAGATTTTTCTTTAAAAATAAGAGACCAATTTTTCGGTATAGGTCATTGACCATTATGTATTTGTTGCCTCCTCATTTTTTGAATAGTACTCCTCCTATATTTTACCACATAGCTCGTTCTATTGATTCCGTGCAGCGAAACTTCAAATTAAAACTAACCTGCCCGTTAGTTGAATTCAACTAAGATTATTTAACAAGAATTTCAATTGGATTCATTGTTAATGAGATATCCCCATCAATATTTACAAGAAGATTTTGTTTCCCTTTTTTTGTTACTATAAATTCATCTTCAACCTCAACTAGTTGACCTGACTTAAACTCAGTTAAATATGCCATATCCTTATAATTACGCTCCTCGTTACTACCCGAAAAGTAAAAACGAATGATTGGTTTTCCATGGGAAACTTCAACGGGTTGAATACCCGTATATTTAAGAGTCCCTTTTACTTTTATTGCTTCACCAGTAACTATATTAGTTGAAGTTGTTACTTCGAGAACAAAATCAGATGCTACTACACTTTGAGTCACAATTTCTTCATTTTCTGTTAATGAACACCCAGCAAATATCATAGGTACCACTAATACCAACATTAAGATCCAACTACTCATTTTTGTCACATCATATCACCTCTCTCATACTACAACGGATTTATATTGAATTTGTTGCTTAATTTCAAGAATACAAGTCATTCCGCTTTCGTGGTCTACTAAAAGTCAAATAAAATAGGCTCCCATGTAAGCTGGCAGCCTTAATTACTTTCATTTTCCGTTAGTTTGAATTACTGAATCATCTCATTGATTTTGCTAACGCGATCATTTCCTCTTTGGTTAATTCTCCGCTGTCCATTTCAATGAAAGTATCATTTTGTACCCATCGTAGGTATCCTCCTGGTATATGGTTAGCCCATGGTTCAAATCGCCCTTCGATTCCATTAATGTTCATTTTCTCTCCATGTTCATTAAATTTAAAATCCTCGACTATAGTTCTTGTTGTACTTGATCGGTTACGAACATCGACGTTAATGACAACTCGGTTTACTTTATATCCACCCGCCTTATGTTCTTCAATTCCAAACAAATATGTCTGTCCTGATTCATCAAAAAAATGAAGTCTAACTTTTGAAACTGATTGTCTAAGATCAAACGGGTATGGCTCCTTAATTTCTAATTTATAGTTTTCAACCAAGTAAGACGGCGTAAAGAGTTTGAAATCCGCAGCAGTTTGCAGCTTGTCCAAATCAACATTTGAAAAAGCTTGCGTAGGTTTAGCTGATGCGATGAGTAGGTCATTGTTGATTCCAACAGAAAGCGTAAAGACAAAAATCAATGAAACAATCCATTTAGGCAAGGGCATTCCCTCCAAATTTTATGAAGCACATTTTTATCTTTAACATAACCTACCACTTATTTCATTAATCTCCCATTAATTCATAATCATTCGGAATTAACTCATACAAGGCACGAACATCACAACCGATGGAATCAGCGATCGAGATGGCAATTTTGAGCGGCATCACTCTTTTGTTTTCGATAAAATCGTAAACTCGTTCCGGTTTAATAAGCAATTCCTTTGCCAGCCATTCCGCTGACTTTCCGGATTCCATCAATCGTTCATTCAGTAAGCAACGTCCTAGTTCAAATTTCAAAAAGCAATGACCTCCTTCATAAGATCACATCTAACCTTAAGCGTAGTCCATTAACAGCATTTCTATACAAAAACCAAAAACTAACACAAACTCCCAGTCGTAATGTTTTTAGTAGGTCAAGTGGATTCAGATAAGAGGAAAGGCATAGCTCGAGGACTTCATTTTACAGTATATTTTTTCGATATATTATGTACAGACTTTTATTTTAAATTTTAACTATTAAAGTTATGGGAGCTGTAAATTGTTGTGTTGAGGGGGAAATACAGTGAAAACAAAGATTGTATCCATACTAAAAATGAGATCTTTGAGAACAAAGTTAGTCACTCTATGCTTGGCTATACTAATTGTGCCCACGATTGTGATAGGGTTCACTTCGTATACGGTTTCGAAAACTGAAATGAATGAATCAGGCAAGGCAGCACTTGAAAATAGTGTGAATATGGTTATTGGCATGATTAGCATCCTCAATGAGCAAGTAGAGAGCGGAGATTTAACATTGGAGCAAGCACAGGAAAAACTCCGCGTCGAACTGCTCGGTGAAAAAAATGCAGAAAATAAGCGACCTGTAAAAAGTGAATATACTGTAGGGAAAACAGGATATCCATGGGCAGTTGATAAGAGTGCTCATTCCGTGATGAATCCTTCAAATGAAGGTCAAGATTTGACAGATGTCGTAACGGAAGATGGCGTGTATTTGGGGAAAGAGCTTGTTAAGGTTGGATCAGCCGGAGGGGGATTTGTCACCTATAAGTGGGCTCTACCTGATACAGGTGAAATAGAAACGAAAGTTTCATATGTTGAAATGGATCCACATTGGGGCTGGATCGTCGGTTCAGGTGCATATTTAAGTGAGTTCAACAGCGGTGCAACGCAAGTTCTTTATCTTGTAATAATAGTTACGGCAGTTGCAGTAGTTCTCGGATCAGTTATCGTCAGCATCGTCTCAGGGCGTCTAACGAAGCCTATCCTTAAGATCGCCAAACGACTGAAGTCCGTTGCGGACGGTGATCTAACCGTTGAAGAAGTCAAAATAAAGTCCAAAGATGAAATAGGTGAGCTGTCTAAAGACTTTAATGAAATGATTAAAAACATAAGATATCTTATTAGACAAGTCGACCTCTCCACAAAGCAGGTAGCTTCATCCTCCAAAGAATTGACCCTTGGAGCAGAGCACACCAGTCAAGCAACTGAGAATATCACCATTTCGATCCAAGAATCCGCAGTCGGAGCGCAGGAGCAACAAATGATGCTTCAAAGAACAACCAACTCACTCGAGGAAATATCAATTGGTATCCAGCGAATAGCGGAAAGCTCCTCAACTATTGCTGATTCTTCTGTTGATGCGATGGAATTAGCGAATATAGGTAGTACTGCCATAGAGCACACGACGAAGCAAATGAACCTGATTAACCATTCCGTTAATGAAACCGATGTAGTAATGAGGATGCTTGATGAACGCAGCCAGCAGATCGATACGATGCTACATGCCATTACGGATATCGCAAAGCAGACTAACCTTCTGGCTTTAAATGCTTCAATTGAGGCTGCGCGTGCAGGAGAAGAAGGCCGCGGTTTCTCCGTAGTTGCTGCTGAAGTGAGAAAACTTGCTGAACAATCGAATCAGTCATCCGGGCAGATTTCCACGTTGATTCATGATATGCGTACAGATATAGAGCAATCTCTTAAAACGTTGGAACGAGTTAAACAGGACGTCGACTCCGGTATACAGATTGCTAGTGAGACAGAACAACAGTTCAACAAAATTGTGGGGTCCACAAACTTTATCGCGCAACAAACGGAAGAACTCGCCAGTGTTACACAGCAGATAACTGCAAGTGTTCAGGAAATAACTGCGGGTCAAGAGCAAGTCTCCAATCTTGCGCTTCAAGCTGCAGACAACTCACAAAATATAGCTGCATCTTCAGAAGAACAACTGGCTTCAATGGAGCAAATTACGAGCTTAGCCACAACCTTGTCGGATATGTCACAGCAGTTAGAGCGTTTGACAATCCAATTTAAGTATTAATCTCTAAAATGCGAGTGTACTTGCAATTATGAACTAACCTGAGTTGATTGAACAAAGGCAGCCGATCACACGTGGATCGGCTGCCTCCTTCTTTTTATTGAGTTATCGTTTTCTGTTAGTTGAATCAGTCGTTATGAGTAGGATTTCATCTTCTAATAGAAAGTCTATGTTAAACTTCTTGTTGATTTTCATACAAAAGTTAACCAACCACTAAAAGGCGGTTAACTTAATCCAATAGCTAGTCGTCTATAAATGATTTCCATAAAATACCATTGTTATTTTGTCGTTAATTACTTTTGTTGCACCCATGTTTTTATAGCCTATCTTTTCATATAAATAACAGTTTCCTTTCTCTTGTAAGATGGTACCCAATTTCCATGACTTTGCATCATCATATATCTGCTCAACCATTGTAAAGACTTTTTGAGCACCCCCTTTTCCTTGATGTTCTGGCAGTACAAAAATTGGGCTAACACTATAAATTTGATTATCTTTTTTCACGACTCTAATTCCACCGACAGCAACCTCAAGATGATGAATTATGAAATAATCTGTAAAATATCGATTGATTTGAGTAATTATTCTTTCTACGGTTTTGATTACTTTCCCCCAACATGAAACACACCAATCACGTTTTCACCATCCAGATCATACAGCGGAATATCACGGCCATCCGCTGCTCTACTGTTCTGTAGTGCAATGGCTTCTTCAGGTGTACTGGGTTGCTCGCCATCCAGGTCCTTTTTCAGTACATATCCTTCTGTACCATCCACACCAATAGCCTCAATTAGTTGAGGTTCTGTTTCTGGAGAAGTAGCCTCAACGGCAGAACCATAAGTTTGCCCATTACGATTTTTAGGATAATTCGTTTTCTTACCACCAACAAAAATAGAACCAATGATGGTTTTCCCGTCAACATCAAAAAGCGGGGCAATCCGTGTAGTTTCACTAAGATAATCTGTTTTCATGACATATCCAGCAATGCCGTCTACACTTCCTGCATAGATTAAGTCGGGTAGTATTTCAACGGATTTGAAATCTTCAATCCTACCGAATGTCAGTCCATGTTCATTTTCAAAATAGTTGATAGTCGTGATATGACTTGGAATAATCGTATTTTTAGCACTTGTATTCTGGGATACCATGAGACCGCCTGAAACACTAATGATAAAAACTACGAAACCCGATATTAGGGCGCCCTTAGAGTACATTTTCATAACTGTTCACTCCGCATTCTTTATTTTAGCTTTAGCCACACTTCCATGCTTTTCACATTCTAAACGTTACCAATACATGGAAAGTTACGGTAATCTAATTGTTAATTAAACAAAAGCGGCGATATACTAAATCATGGGATAATTATTCTTAAATCTATACGGAACGAACGATAGCATGATTCATTTTATCAGGCGCCTCTAATCGGTACATCGTTACTCGGTAATATTTCACTAAACTTGTTAGGGTGTTCTCCCACTGTGAGAACACCCCTTGGCAATTTGTTCCGTTCTCGTTTCCTGTTAACATAATCAGTTATGATGCATTATTTTCCCTAATCGTGTGCCAATCCACCCACATCGGGAGGAGATGAAATATCGCTGCTTTGCTCGAGTGTCTTGATCATTTTCAGACGAGATGTAATGATGGCGATCAGGATCACGAACAGACCTGCAATGATAAACAGTAAGGCAATACCTCTGCCCGGCCCGGTTCCAATGATTTGCCCCACGGAAGACGCAAGTGCCCCTCCCTCCATCATGAGCGGGTTGAACACATGATCGGCCAGAAATCCGGCCAGACTGTACGCGATGATGAAGCCGAGCTGTGACAGAATACCGATGATGCCCCAGACCCTGCCTTGCTTCTCGTTGGCAATGTTGTTACGCACCAACACATCCGCACTCATGTTGACAAACGGAAGTGAAGAGAGGAACAGGAAGCCAGCGAAGATGATAAAATAAATGTTCGTGGAGACCCCAAGTAGTGAGAAGGACAGTCCGCACATGATCAAACCCATCACCAGCACACTGGCGTATTTCTTCGTCATCGTGAATATGCCGATACATAAACTGCTGATCAGCATACCAATAGCGCTAACTGACTGAAATGTTCCAAGTGTTTTGGCATCCGTGAAAGACAAGAGCATTGGGCCAATCAGCGTCTCCAGGAATCCGAGGTAGAAGGTAACCAGAGAGATAATAATGACCAGCAGCAGCACTCCCTTATTGGTTACAACCTCGCGCCATCCCTCCTGAATATCCGTCATCCAGTTTTGATCTTCCTTTTCCTCGCGCTCCACCTTCATGCTCTTCCGTATAACCAACACAGCCAGAATAGCGATCAGGAATGTTGCAATATTAATGACCAGTATGACTTCAATGGTTGTAATACTGAGCAGAATGCCCGCGATAATGGGTGAAAATAAAAATTTGGAGGATTCGGCCAGCTGCACAAGTCCGCTTCCTTTGGAGAATTGGTCTTTGTCCAGCAGATCGGTGGCGGAAGCCTTGTATGCCGGACTTTGCAGTGCCGAAAACACAGAACTGAATGCTACCCCAACATAGATATGCCATAACTGAATATTACCCGTAAGCATGATGGTCAGAATAAAAACGAGACCGGCAGCCGAACCCAAATCACCAATGATCATCATCGTTCTGCGGTCAAACCTATCTGCCAAGACACCACCAATCGGCCGAAGCAAAATGTTGGGCAGAAATGTAAACAGGGTAATGAGTGCAACACTTGTTGCCGTATTGGTCTTTTCAAAAGCATATACCCCCAGTGAGAAGGCCGTGAGACCAATTCCGATCATGGAGATCAGCTGACCAAACCATACAACCAGAAACTTACCGAAAGAGAAAGATTTGTGAACCGTGTGTTCCATTGATAGCGCTCCTTTCTCGTTTAGGCTTGATGAGGAAAATACAAACGGGTAACATAGGCGAAGCTTCCTTGTTCCGCTCCCAGAACACGTTCTGTGATATGAGCGAAAGCTTCCACTTTTTTGAGAAGCTGATCTTCCTCCCATTGAAAAATGCCCTGATCCAGTAAAAATTGTGAGGATACCAGTAAAAATTCAATCGATTCCCTGGGATTGGGTGTGTGAAACACTCCTTCCTCGATGCCCTGCTCAACCACTTCAGCCAGGATAGGACTTAATCGAAGAACTGTCTCAACAAGACTCTTTTGATGCATTTCCACATTTTGTACATGGTGCAGTTGCTCAATCAGTCCCAGCTTGTTGTCATCAGGCTGATTCTGCGCCATAATAATGCGAAAAATTTTGTCGTGCGCGTTCAGGTTCGGATCAGATACCACACGTCTGGCTGATGCTTCACCGTTCAGAATAAAACGCATGACGATGGCGTTCATTACTTCTTCCTTGGACTGGAAATAATAATAAAAGGTACCCTTCGCAATGCTGCAAGCCTGAAGGATATCCATGACAGTTGCTTTGGTGTACCCTTTTGTCACGAACAGAATCTCGGCGGCATCCAATATTTCATTTCTGCGTTCTTCCGGATTTTTGATCAATCTCATTTTCTGTCCTCCAATCCATTCGACCGACTGTCGGTCTATTCTAGTCGTGAAGTTCTCCGATTAGAACCCCATTTCGGTTAACCATTGTGACAGATGACTTTCCCGGTTTTTCAGATCCTGACGTTCTCTTGCATATTTTCCGATATTTTTGTCAGCAACCAGCTTGCCATCCATCATAAACAGTACACGTTCCGATCGGGCGGCCACTTTGACATCATGTGTTACCAAGAGAATGGTTGTACCGGCAGCATTGATGTCCCCCAGAATATCCATGATTTCGTGTGTCGACTTGGAATTGAGTGCCCCTGTCGGCTCATCCCCAAACAGAATATCCGGATTGTTGATCAACGCCCGGCAAATGGCAATCCGCTGCAACTGTCCCCCTGAAGCTTGCGTGATGTTGTGATGAGCCAGCGTGTCAATCCCCATCTTTTTCATGAGTGACATCGCCCGTGTATTAATTGCATCCCTGCTGCTGTTCTTGGCAAGATACGCGGAAAGCACAATGTTGTCGAGCAGATTAAGGTTTTTGAGTAGATGAATGTTCTGAAAGATAAACCCCATTTTGGTCAAGCGCAGACTGGCCAGATCATTCTCCTGAAATGCCGATATTTTTTTGCCGTCAAAATAGACACTCCCGCCACTGATCTGATCCATGCCGCTAATGTTGTACAACAATGTAGACTTGCCTGAGCCGGACGGCCCCATAATCGAGACGAACTCTCCCTTTTTTAACTGGAGATTGATATCTTTCAAAATGCTATGTTCATCATTCTCGCCGATTGCTACAGATTTATTCACGTTTTTTGCTTCTAGTATCGTTGTCATCGCTGATTCTCCCCTATTCCACGATCATTTTGGATATGCTAGTTTCCTTGATTGACTGGATGCTGATCCAAGCCGTCAATACGATAGTGCCTGCAAGCAACACCGGACACAGAATGTACGCCTGTACCGGGTCAATCACGAAGACAATACTGGAAGCACCAAAGGTGGACATTATACTGCTGACAAGCAACGGCCCGAGCGTATTGGACAGTACCGTTCCGGCAGCAACGCCCACGACCAAAATAATAAGCGACATCACCACATACTTCAGTTTTATCTTGGACAAGGCAAAACCGAGACTTCGCAATACAGCAATATCGTTGTTGTCCTTTGCTACCAACATTTGAAGGAACAACGAAGTAATTAATATCGAAATGAATACACCGATGGCCAAGGCCAGCATGGTCACCATTTTTAATTGCTGAATGGTTCCTCCGAGCGTCTGATCGAGATAACCTTGGATATCCGTCACTTTGGCTGGAGCGAAGGACGTCTCGAATTCGGCAATTTTGGTCGCCATTTGACCGCGATCTTTCAGATCAAGGCTGACCACATACCACAGAACGCTGTCCTTGTTGTATGGCAGCAGAGCTTTCGCTGTTTTCCCGCCGTTTGTCACGTCCTGATAGATACCGCTGACCGTCATGACCTGATCTTTACCGTTTACCAGCAGGGTGAGCTGTTCCCCCGTTTTCAGTCCGAGCTCGCTGCTGTTCGCATCCGACAATGCAATTTCGTTCCCGGCTGCTGGTGCATTACCACTGACATAGGACAAAGGGAAAATGCTGAAGTCCCCGGTCTCCACGCTCAGATTATCATAGCTGCCCTCCGTATTCCGAACCTTGAACTGGCTGGTTACCAGCGGGGAATACGTTTTGATACTCGGGTCATTTTTGATCTCGGTGATGAGATTATCATAGCGTTGCTCCACATCGTCCGTGTGTCTCAAGTCGATACGAATGTCGCTCTGTCCTACGCCCATATAGGAAATAAAGCTTGGTGCCTGCAAGGTATTGAGGAAGTTAATCGGTACAATCATGATGAACGAACTGACGACAAACACAAATAATAACAAACGAAACATTTTGATTCGCTGTACAACTTCCTTCAGTCCCAGAAAGACAGGTACGGAAGACCAGCGATTTCGGGACAGACTAAGGCGATTGCGAATGATCTGCGTATCTCCCAGACTTCCTGTCCGCAGCGCCTCCACCGCAGAAATGGAACGAAACCGCCGCAATACCGTCCGGCAGAACAGCACCACCATGACAAAGATCAAACCGGCAGCCAGCAATGGCACGGCGAAATGCAGCACAGTTGCAGGGGCTTTGCCCATATACAACAAAATATTTGCGACAAACAGCCTGTTTACACCAAGTGATGCAACGTACCCCAGCAGGGAAGCTAGGCCTGCCATGAATATATACTTCATGAGATATAGTTTCTTGATATCTTTCTCCGCGATTCCAATGGCCTTCATGACACTGATCTCCCGGTAATCCTCTTCAATCGTTGCCAGCATCGTGAACCGAATACAGAGCATGGCAATCAGAATCAACACAAGACTGACCAATATGATAACGGCTGCGATTACACCATCGGTCATGGCATTCAGTAACTGAAACAGACCGTAAGTTACGACCGGACCGGCATTAGGCAAGCCTGCATTTTGGTAAGCTTGGGTGAACGACCCTGTCTGTCCAGGATCTTTCAGGCGAAACTCGATCAGATATTCCATCTCCCCGACGCCCTGCTTCAGTTCCTCCAGATTATTCGAACTCACCACAAAACGTTTGGAGTGAACAACGGAAGGATTCATCTGGGCATCTCGAACAAAATCAACGATGGTATACGAACGTTGAAATTGTCCATTGTCGATTTGAACCTGATCTCCTAAGCTTAATTGTCTTTGCTGCATGTAATATACAGGAACCGCGATCTCCCCATCGTTAACCTGAATGATGTCACTGTTTAAATTCAGCAAGTAGTCAAAATCCTGATTTTGTGTAACAAAATCAATATCCATTACACTGCTTTTCTCCGACTCTGCCCCAAGAAACAAATTGGCGCCATCAATATTGACCATCTCTACAATCTGATGCTGGGCTACGTTGGATTGACCATCGGCCCAAGTGTTTACTTTGGCGTGATCCAATTCTCCAGCGTGCATCTGTACAAAATGTGGTGCCTTGGATTCAGAGAACAGATATTGAATGGAACTCGTCAATTCCATAATCATCCGTGATCCCGAAGATACCAGCAGGGCAGCCAGCAGTACAAAAATAAACAGCGCAGCTGTGATCCCTTTTTTTCTGGTGATATCATTTCTCAGCATTCGTAGCAGCATAAACGAACATGGCTCCTCTCATCTACAAGTTGTTCTTATTCATCTGGAGTCATAAAGCTTGTCAGAACCTGCGCCACCGTTGAAGGTTGATGCATGATAAACGCTCACTCCCGCCTTTTTGTTATTTTGGAATCATTTGTAACTTAATGTACAATCTTGTAGATACACACATTATATAATCACTTTTATACTTGTCAATTCGTACATATTTTTCTATCTTGTCGAAGTATTTGTCAGTTTCGTTCCTATATGCGCAAAAAATATTCTCATATAGTTCTGTGAAACTTCAAAAAAATAGGACTTCAACACTGAATTTACACACTCTATCGTGAATCCTACTTTTTTTTTACGCTACGAAAGAACTACAACTCATTTATTTGAAACATATGATAGATTAAGGGCATAGCAGCTAAAAAGAGCAGGATACCGAAGTACCTGCCCTTAATGTATATTTCCTATCTTTTACCGCTTGCTTAAAGAAACTTCGTCAGTTCATCCTTTATTTGTTAAGTTCATTCTCTGATTTCTGTAATGGAAAAATGATAGCTAAATCAGTTCCTGCTTCCGCTTCAAATACACATACAACACCACTCCAGATGCCGCACAGATCACAGCGCATAGGCCGATGAATCCGTACCCTGCTTGAAGCCCGCGCAATAACCCAAGCTGAGTGGTTGGACCATACGCATTCTTCACGCCTTCAATTACCCAACCAATTACATAGTTACCGATGACACTACCAATCCCCATCAGGGTAACTGTGAACGTAATCGCAGTGTCACTGCCGTTTGGATATCTGCGTGCGATAAAAGCCATGACTGTTGGATAGATCATCGCAATACCCGCTCCTGATACAGCAAAGAAAAATGCCAGCCCCTCTCCGCCTGCAATAGCGATGAATGTGCATACCGCCGAGAAAGCAGAGAACAAAATGAGCGACAATACGAATCCGATCCGGTCCGTAAGCGGCCCTAGCAACAGTCTGCCCAACGAGAAGCTGAGGAAGAACGCAGACAGCAGCCCAGATGCTTTGACCGTGTCCCACGTGTAAGCTTTCTCCAGAAAGTTAACAAGCCAACCTCCAACCGCCAGTTCGGATACCACGCCAAAAGAAAGAATAAGCACCATCAGCCAGATGGCTGGATCACGTGTTAACGTCTTGAGTGAAGTCCGATCTTCATGAGGAAGATCATCCCCCGGAAATTTGCTGCGCAGCGCCGCAATAATCGGCAGTAGACAGAGTGACAACATCACCAGATACATCCCGCGCCAGTCCAGTTCGTGACCAAACACATGCAATGACATCACACCTGTCGCCAGCAAAGGCGCTACCGTTGAACTCAGCCCATAGAAGAAATGGGAGAGGTTCATCATCGTACCTGTGTTTTTCACAAAGATCCGCGCCCCCAGAATCGCCAGCGCAATCTCCAGCATGCCGTTTCCGATGTACATGAAGAAGTAAGATGAAGCAAAAAGTGGATATGTATGAGATACGTAAATGAACACACCCGAGAGAATCATCGATGCAAACGAAATGATGCTAACCGCCTTAATGCCCCATTTGCGTACCAGGATGGCGGTGAAGGAGCAGGCGATCAGGTACCCCAGTGCATTCAGGGACAACAATGTTCCGAGCTGTTTCTCATCCAAATTGAAGTCGAATTGAATGCGCGGAATGGCCGGTCCCTTAATATTTTCCGATATGCCGAATACGATAAATCCAAGAAAGATTGTTGCCAGTTGCATGGCATACAGTTTGTTGAACTTTTTCTTGTTTCCTTCTGTACCTGCTTGCTGATTCAAAATAAGTTCCTCCAGTGTGTTCAGAAAAATGATTGCACGTTATAACTACGATTGCAGTACCATCTTCCGACCGCTGTTATCCCTGTATTTTTTTGAATCGTTCCTAAAAGTGAAAATACAGTGATAAAGGCGTTCTTCAGATTGGTTCTGCCATCTCCGTTATCGTGTCAATGATTTGTACATTTGAAATAGGAAACATGATTAAGCTTTACCACTGCTTCTCAATGACCTGAATGCGGTAGGTCAGGCTCTCCAGCGTCACTGCGACCAGCCCAGTCACATATTCGTGCCGAGTGTCTCTTTGGATGATCAACTCCGGCATATGCTCCTGTGGGATCAGGTGATCCCGACAGCCTTGTAACAGGTCATCCCGCATAGCCGGGTCCATTGTATCGCCCGTAACGACAATCGCTGCCGGGTTAATAATCGCAATGATGGAGATCAGCGTCTTTGTGACGAGTTCCTGCAATCCTTCCGTCGTTTTCAACATGCGCAGCTGTTCTTCCCGTGACACGCCAAAAGGTAAAAAGGACACCTCGCCCCCAAATTGCGTGTTCCCCGTCAGCGGACGACCATCAATGATAAAGCCTGCACCCGGAAAATGATTCTCCGGAAACGTCACCACCGCGAAGTTCTTCTCTTCCTCAAATTGCTGCTGGTTGTAAAGTCCGTAGACCGTCAAGTTCATGTCGTTGCCAATGACCACTTCCACGTCCTCATACTGCTCCTTAAGCCTTGGCCCGAGCGGCTGATACATCAGCTCCGGTACATCGCAAATTCCAATCACGCCGTTGTGCGCCACCCCAGGTATGCCAATACCAATCGCCTGCACATTGTGGTGTTCGATCAGGTTTGCAATCAGAGCCTCTACCACCGGAACATTAATCTCATCTAAAAAGAGTGTCTGTTCGTCAGCCATCTCTCCGTTCAGATTGGCATATGTATGTGTGATCGAGTGAATGCCGCCCTCCGTTCGAATAATCAGGCACAGTACGCTTGCGTAGTCCGCATTGAATTGATACCGACTGGCAGGTCTACCCCCACTCGATTCATCCGGGCCCAGATCAATAATTTCACCCGTTTGCAGTAATTCGTTCAGGATCGTGCCGCATGTCGCTACGCTGAGTTTGGTCAAGTTCGCAATGGAAGCTTTTGTGCCTACGCCCATGGATCGGAGTGTATTCTTCACCAGCTCAACGTTGATTCGTTTTACCTGCTGGGTGTTGTGTGATGTGGGTAGCATAGTTAGTTGTATGCCTCCTTTCGTTCATTTCGAACCATTCAATGAATGTTTTTAAAAGTGTTTTAATAATTGAAGTGTAGGGGGATTTCTGGGGAAAGTCAATGCTTAATTGGAAGCGAAAATCATTTGGATAGAAAGACAAAAGACAGTTCAAGATCATCTTGTGTGATCCTGCACTGTCCTTTAGTTAAGGTGGTTTATGTAGACTGGCTCATTTGATTTGCCAAGATGCTCTTCTCCAGTCGGACTTCAAATAACTTTCGGTTTAGATCCTGTTCCATGGCGTGTAGGTGATATGCAGCCTGTTTCACGGTATCCATCTCAAGCACACCTGCTTGCTTCGCGATGATGTCCATGGCGTCTAATATGAGTTTGTTGCATGTGACCAGTTGGCTCACGTAATCGTCTTCTTGTTGGATAAGTTGTGCGTACTGTAAAGCGAGGTCTTCGCTTTTGGTACTGGTCATGTCACCACTCCTAAAATTGGTACGCATAAGAGTACCAGTTATACAAAAAGTATATGGTACGCTCATGCGTAACGTCAAGACCATATGGAAAATTTAGGAGTGATTTAGCATGGCAAAGAAAGTCGTTGTTAATATTCATAAACTCACGGAAAAACATAATATCTCACTGCGCGAACTGGCACGATTGTCTGATATCCGACACGCTGCGTTAAGTGAGTTGCAGTCTGGGAAGCGAGAGAATATCAACTTTGCTCATATTGAGCGGATTGCAGAAGCATTGGATATTGATGATATAAGGGAGATAATAAGCCTTGAATAATAGGGTAATTTAAAAATCAATTATTCTCTCTAACGACAAAATTAATCAATGTCCTTATGGCATCTATATAATCACCATCGTTAACTCTAAGCCCAATTACTTTGATATTCTTTTTATTTAATTCTCGAATCTCTTGTAAACTAGGGTTGAACAATACAAGATAATGATGCGTTTTTAAAATATTCACTAAAGTGTCGTATATATCATTGAAGAATTTATCTTTAAAAGAAAACCCTATAAAAAGCAATGATTTATTCCCTAAAATTGCGGCTAACTGTACAAGTATTCCTTTTTTGCTATAAAGTTTTGAATAATCTTTTTTTGTAACTACCATACTTGACTTTCTGTTTATATGACCATGTAAATGAATAACTTTATTGCCCGTAGTAGACATGTTTCTCAAATTCCCAATTTCATCCATGCAAACTGGTGTATTATAGCCATCCTCACTAGTTAGATAATGCTCAAAAATAAGATCATAATTTGTTGATATATAATAGTGAGAGTTCAATTTTATTAAATCAGAAATATTATGTTCGTCATCAGCAATATTCATATTAGCTTGTGATATAACTTGTACAATTTCGTCCTTTAATTGATCTTCGTTTGAAATATTAACGGATTTATCCAGTAATAAATCAAACGCCTCAAAATATGAACCTTCAGAGATAAGTTCATTATAATATTTTTTATGGAATTCCTCAGAAAGAAACTCCTCTAGCCCACGTAAAAGCCCCTCCCAATTAGGCAAATTAAAAGGCATTGAGATTCCTGATCCCAGGAAAGGAACCACACTATCTATTTCGTTAACTAGATTATCATAATTACGATAAAGTTCCGGCATGAAATATTTGTTCTCTTTAAGAATGGAATTATATTTGAGTATCTCATTATAAGTTATTCTTGAGAATTTATATGTTCTAGTTACATCATGATATTGAATGGATTCATGAAGCAACTCCCCACAATATTTACAATTATGAGATAGACTCTCTGTTTCTTCATCCAAATCGTTACAAGAATATGAAAAGGAAACCTGTAACAGCCCCTCTGAATAAAGTTTTTCACATAATAATACACCGACATTAGATACTTCTTTTTTTATATCATCGTCATTAAAGGGGTTTGTTCCAAATTCATCAATTATCTTGTTAAGACAAGTAAGCACATCCTCAGAACTCTCATCACTTTCTGTACTAACGATATTTATTAACGTTCCTAATGACATGGTGTAAAATCTCCTTATTGTGATGTCTCGTAGCAATCAAAGTGACTTTTAAACAAGTTTTATTAGATTCTATAGCAGTTTGTATAGCATCATCGTCTGACTCATCTTTTAAATCGTAAAACCATGCCATTGACCATTTATTTAATTTTCTTGTACTCTCAAAGTCAGTTAATAAACTATACAGAGTATCTGAACTAGCAATCGGTTTTTTTACGGTAGAGGTTCCAGTAGAACTCCTATTAGTTCTAGAATTCTTGTAATTTATCCTCAATGGATACCCTAATAAAGACAACTCTCTAGCTTTAAGTCTTAATGAATTTTCATCCATGTTGGTACTCACATAAACACCAAGCAATAGTGCTTCCATCTTTCTTTCTAAGGCTCTAATTTCATTCGTTGTAGGTTTTTCACCTAATTCCGCTATTTTTTTTATTAGTTGTTTCACTTTTTTACCAATTAATACATTCATATTATCAAAAACCAGTTTCTTTGGCTCTTCTACTAATTGATCAAAAAGTGACTTACAAAAATTATACATTCCTTTCTGATCTTTATCAGAAGAAGTTGGCATAATTGAGATGTTAAGTAATTCAGAAACTTTATCCTTAAGGAATCTATGATAATTAGAAATTGAATAACTGGACTCGTCTTCAATCTCATCTTCTTTTTCCCCATTTTGTGTTAATCCAACAGGATTCTTTGTATATATTGTAAATGTTCCTTCCTCGAAATTTATTTCAACTGCTCCTAATAAAAACTCACTCTTATCGCTATTTTTCTTGAAAACATTTCTCCCTAATAAGAACCTGGCAGAAATTACATTTTCCCCTTTGCAATCATAATCGTAACCTGCTATGAAATTTGCACCAGATTTAGAAACATTAATAGAATCCATTAAATAAAAACCTTCTCTAGATAGATACTTATGTATGGAATTTGATAAATTAGTTTTAAACTCATCAATTAATAAGGAGACTCTTTTTAGAAAGAATTGTTTTGTGAATGCAGACGTGCTCATTTTATATAGATAAATATTAGTCAAACGGCCATAAACAATGTGTTCAAAAAAAAGTTCTTTTATATTTACTAGCGTTATAGGATCGTTACCGTAAGTGTTCAATAAATTAGAATAGTAATCAGTGAAATTATCCTCAATGCCTTTGTGCCCTGTACTTTCCTCTATAACAGATCTAAAAATTTTGAAGTTTGTATATTCCAAGAATTTGATTCCATCATAATAGTACTCATTCTCAATGGCGTCCACGATCTTCACCTCTTCTAATTAGAAATATCACAACCGTATAGACTTCACTTAAGTTATTGTTGTAGTAAGTCTATATAAATATCTTAAATTCAAAGTGAGATATATACAAGTGGAACAGCATAACATTTAAAAAAGTATAACGAATTAAGTACTAAGCAGTAATAAGAAGTATATAAGTATGTGTTAGCTGATTAAATTTCTCTGATAAATTTGTAGTTTCAGTCAAATTAAAATCTTTTCTCACCCTCATTGACATCCCCCTCACAAAAGTCTATCCTAATAACGAACCACCTATTCACTATTAAGGAGTCGTTCCCGATGGTGCAAGCCAAGAAAGACGAAGTCAAGAAAGAGATTGAATATGCGGCGCTAAAAGTCTTTTTTGAAAAGGGCTATGTGGATGCCAAGATGAGCGATATCGCGGATGAAATCAATATTTCCGTGGGCAATATCTATACTTATTTTAAGAACAAGAAAGAACTATTCTACGCTGTCGTGCCGCCGGATCTGGTGGATTATCTGAAAAATGTGCTAGTGGAGACGATTCACTTTGATAACCAGACCCTGTTCGAGGAAACGGATAGCGAGCGAAAGTCGGCGCTGTTGCAGGAACAGGTAGATGTACTACGTAAATACCGGAATCAGATTGTCATCATCTTTGAAAAGAATAAAGGTACCATCTACACCAACGCCAAAAATGAGCTTGTTGAGCTGATGATCGAAACCAAGAAGGCGTATCTCAAAAATCAATATAAACGATATGAGATCGGAACCGAAGAGAATTTGATCTTACTGAACATCCTCGCGCACAACGTGATCGACATGAACCTGGATCTATTGAAGCGGGATATGAGCGAGGACAGCCGGAAGCAAATTTTCGAAGCGTTGTATGTATACAGACTGTACGGTATGAAGAGTCTCAACGAATAACGCTCCATCTTTGCTGGTTAGACAAAGCGTGCAGATCAGATCCACTTCACTTGGTTTGCACGTGAAAAAATCTCTAACATTAAGACACTCTATTTTTTTGACTTAAAAATGAATTTATAATTCATTTTTAAGTCAAGTATCTACCATTTACCAAACTATTTAAGTTGAACCTACATTTACACGATAACGGAGAGGACAGAAATAACCAGAGGAAGCGAAGCGTTCGCCTGAAAGCTTTCTGAAAGAAAGCTACATCGGAAGCATAAGCTATCACCGGATTCCCCCCTAATAAGAGGGTATCAAAAAAATCTGGGGATAACATCGATCCGAAGGTTGTTCTGTCATCGGAGTGACAAGTGTACATACCCATCATTCAACTTATATAGCTTCACCCCCACATTCTAAGGAGGAACACAACATGAACACCGCTTACGCATTAAAAAACGTCAATCTGATCCACGGTGATCTGAACCGCAATCTGCAAAAAAACATGACGATTCTCGTCAATGAACAAGGACTTATTCAGAATATAAGCCAAGATAACGAACTGCTTATCCCTAGTCACTACACAACAATCGACCTCTCAGGAAAATACGTAATGCCTGGACTGATCAACGCCCACGTGCACCTCTTTGCAGACGGTAAACCGTTCAGTCTCTCGGTTAGTGAAGGCATGTTGCAGTTTGCCTATAATCGGATATTGAACACAAAGTTTGGCAGAAACGTTTTGAAAAAACGAATGAAACGCAATGCGCTGACTGCACTCCATGCGGGTGTGACAACGATGCGCAGTGTAGGGGAATTCTTTTACACGGACGTCCTTCTGCGGGATGAGATTAACAACGGTGAATTTGTCGGCCCTAATCTGCTTGTCTCCGGATTTTTCCTAAGTGTCACGGGCGGACATGGTGCCCCATTCCTCGCTCTGGTGGGCGATTCCCCGTGGGAAGCACGGAAAAATGTACGTCTGAATGTGAAACACGGTGTGGATTTGATCAAAATCTGTGTGACGGGTGGCGTGACGGATGCGAAAATGGTGGGCGAAGCTGGTCGTTTACAGATGACAGTGGAGGAAGTTGCGGCGATCTGTGATGAAGCGCATAAGATAGGCCTGCGGGTGGCAGCCCATGTAGAGAGCACGGAAGGCGTACGGGTTGCGTTGAAGGGTGGCGTCGATACCATTGAGCACGGTTCGGAGATGGATGACGAAATCATTCGTTTGTACAAAAATAATCCTAATGCCCTGAATGGTTACACCGCACTCATCCCCACCCTGCAAGCCGCTTATCCATCGGCTTCACTGGATACCAGCGTAACGAAGGCAAGTGCAACGGTAAAAGAGAATTCCAGACTGGTCTACGATTCCATGCTCAAAGGTGTAAAACAAGCGATCGAAAACGGCATCACCATTGGTATCGGCACTGATGCCGCTATGCCTTATGTGACTCACTATGATATGTGGAGAGAGATGGATCACTACATGAGACAGACCAACCTGAACAACAAACAGGTCATCGACATGGTGACTCGAACCAATGCAAAAATCCTCGGAGTTGACGATGTGACAGGAACGGTGGATATCGGAAAACATGCCGATCTGATTCTCATGGAGCAAAATCCGCTGGAACATATTGAGGCCTTGTCAGACATCTCTATGGTCATGGTCAAAGGAAATCTAATTCAAACACCTTCTGTCACAAGAATCAAAGAAGTCGACGATGTTCTAAACTCAGTTTGGTGAATTCAGGATTGAAATCATGCTTGGTATATTGATCAATTGTTTTTCCATTATATGCGGAAGTACCCTAGGAGCCATCTCCAAAAGGTTCATGAATGACGGTTATAAGTCCATACTCAATCAAGAGATTGGGATCAGCGCGCTCATCATAGGCATTAGTGAGGTCTTTTATGTCCAACCTGAGAAGGAGAACAAATTCAATCTGGCGTACGATTTGAATCAATGACGAATCACGTAAGATAGAGTTATGAATTTATGAACAATAATCACTTCAAGACATTGAACCAGAGGAGACATATCCTATGAACAAAATGAAAAAAACAGGTTTGTGGCTTGGTGTTACGACTCTAACCCTATCACTCGCAGTTCTTTACTTTCCAACATGGACGCCAAAAATAAAAGGAACAAACCCTATTCATGCATTGGAACAAGTTATAATCAACGGCACGGGACATGAAATCATGATCAGAGGACAGAATCTGGACAACCCAGTTATCCTGTATTTACACGGTGGACCGGGTGCATCTGAACTTCCGTACGCGAAAAAGTACCAAGATTTACTAGAATCTCAGTTTACGATTGTGAACTATGATCAGAGAGCAGGCGGCAAATCCTATCATTTTTTCGAGGACTATTCCAATCTCTCAGCTAACTTGCTGGTTGAGGATGCACTGGCTGTCACGGATTATATTACTCAACGTCTGGGGAAGAAAAAGGTGATCCTGATGGGTCATTCGTACGGAACATACATAGCAACTCTTGCTGCGCATCGAGCACCCGATAAATATGAAGCCTACATTGGGATCGGGCAGATGGCAGATACACAACAGAGCGAGATGGACGGATGGAATTACGTTATGGAGCAAGCCCTGTTGGCTGATAATCATGAAGATGTAGAGCAGTTGGAGCAGATCTATGAACCGATCAAACAAGGACAGGCATTCACGCCGCGAGATATCGTTAAACGTTATGGAGGCACATCAAGGTTGATGGACAGCCCTGACACCAGCTTCCTGGGAATGACGTTCAGCCATGAATATAATATGCTGGATGCCATTCGTTTTAATAAAGGAATCATATATTCGCAAGAAATACTGATAAGTGAAGCCCTGAGCCGTCCGTTGCCATCCTTGATTACGAAGCTGGACCTCCCCTTTTATTTTGTCATGGGAGATTACGACTTAATGACTTCATCCCATGCCGCCAAGGTGTTTTTTGACCAGATTGAAGGAAATCAAAAGGAATTCATTGGCTATAATAACTCGGCTCACTACCCACATTATGAAGAGAAGCAAAGATTTTTTGATTGGATGGTAGATACCTTTATCAAGCACAAACCTTAATCATTCAATCATTTACCCTCCAGGATCGGCTGCATGTACTTCTCTATTCGTGAAAATTTCGTTTTGGATTGCTTTTTTCATCGAACTACTGCTGAAGTTGCTCTGGAACGCTATATTCTGCAGTATTTTTCATTCTCACTTTTAGTCCGGCCTGTTCCACTTCAATCGCTTCACATTGCGTTTGTGGGACTTGCACACTTGAACCCCATCCGTATACGTGCAGACGTTCCTTTCATCACTGGATTATTATCATAACGTACAAGTTCAGGCAAAGCACCGCTTTTTCTATCAGTTACCGCTTGGTTCCCCCATCTAAACATACAGCAAAAAGTCTTTCAGATCATATCCGAAAGACTTGTTTTTGACACCTTATTTATTTATATCGCTAATCCCACTCAAGTTCTAACCCTTGTCTCAATCCACTTTCTCCATCCGCCCGAGTCACTGATCTTCTCGGCACCTTCCGCAGCGTAGGCCTCACAGACAAATCCGCTCACGCTTCTGCCATCGATCATCTCGACTTGACCGATGCCAAGCGGGGCGGGGATAGACGCGGTGAAGGCTCCAAATGAAGCGCGCGGCATCTCCCACAGCTCGACTTCAATGGATGAGCCGCCTGTCACTGTGCGCACAAGACCAGGCTTGGCTGGCGTGGTGGGCAGTGCATACATCTCATACACAGGCGCCGTCAGCGACTCTTCCCGAAATACGGCACCGAGTCCAGTCATCTGGGGTTCCAGTGGCATTCCGCGCAGGTGAAGTCCGCACACAGCAACCGTAATGACATCTTCCTGCTGAAGCAGAAGTTCAGATGCCACGATGATATTCGCTTCTTCTTCCGGGCCGGCAAACAGTGTTATGCCAAAAGGAAGCCCTTCCTCTGCCCAGCCTGCGGGAATCGCCACGGCACTCAGATCAAGCAGATTGCAATGGTTGGTGTACAGTCCCATCTTGCTGTTCGTTTCGATTGGATTCGTGATCACCTGCTCGCGGGTCCAGGTTCCCCCACATGTCGGCAGAATCAGCACGGCATCCTCCAGCAAAGTCGCGGTGTGCCGCCGAATCTCTGCCAAGCGATGCTGGGCCTTGAACAAGGCTGAAGCGGTAAAGGCTTCTTTTTTCCCAGACTCCAGTACCGTCTTCGTAACCGGAAAGACCGCTTCCCCATGTGCCTCCACATATTCATCCAGATCAGACCAGCGCTCCGCAACCAAAGGACCTTCGTACAGAAGTGCCGCCGCTTCTTGTAGCATGGCAATATCGATCTCTTTCACAGCTACGCCGGATGCTAGAATGGCTTCCTTCTTCCGGTTCCATGCCTCTTCATACGCTATAGCATAAGGGCCATAGAATTCCAGTGCATTGGACGGCAGCAAAAAGGTACGCGGCATCTCCCCTCGACTCAACGGGCGATGCACAGAATACGGATCTTGCACATCCACACCCCGAACCACCTCGTCCACGCGCTGTGTATCGACCAGCTCATGAGCGAATACAGTGACGCAATCGATGCTGCGACAAGCGGGAATGACTCCAGCCGAAGGCCATGCACCCACCGCCGGCTTATATCCAACAAGATTATTCAGCGCTGCTGGCACACGTCCTGATCCGGCGGTATCCGTTCCGAGAGCAAACGCCGCCTGACCAGATGCTACCGCTATGGCCGACCCCGAACTGGAGCCACCGCTGATCAGTTCGGGACGAAGCGCATTATGTGTATCACCATACGGACTGCGTGTGCCCACAAGTCCGGTGGCGAACTGATCCAGATTGCATTTCCCCACCGGGATGGCACCGGCAGCAATAAGTCGTTCTACCACGGTCGCATGGCGATCCGGGACATAAGCGTAGTCAGGACAAGCCGCCGTAACCGGCCAACTGGCTACCTCGATATTGTCTTTGATGGCAAACGGAATGCCCCATAACGGGCAATCCTCCGGTTTCATCTGCGCCAGTCGATCCAGGAACGGCTGTATCCGTTCAAGGGTCGGCGGCAGAATCCAGATGTTACGATCCCGGGCATGCTCTGCCCGCTGGATAATGGCCTCGATCACATCCTGAGGGGTGAAGTGGCGATGGCGATAAGCCTTTTGCAAGTTAGCTACGGTGAATTGCCCTGGTACAGATGATTGGCTCATGACGCGTTCACCTCTTCTACAGGATGTATAGCTGCAATGCAGTCCCCGGCACGAACCTGATCCCCCGATGAGACATAGATGGAAGCGACAATTCCGTCATACGGTGCCTTTTGCGGGAACTCCATTTTCATACTTTCTTCTATTATAATGTCTTCGCCTTGGAGTACCTTCTGACCCACTTCCACAAGCACCTTCCATACACTGCCGGACATCGAACTGTTCACTTCCAGACTTCCTTCGGGCAAAGCCTCTTGCTCCGCCGCACTCGCACCTTCCGGTTCGGACACATGTTCTGCGATGCCAAGCTCCTTCCAGTACTCCCGCTCCTGCTGGAATGCAGCCTGCTGTGTATCCCGGAAACGTGCGGAAGGTTCCTGAATCTCTTCCAGCCAGCTAAGATATTCGCCCAGATTGAACGTCGTCTCTTCCACGTCAACCACCATCTGCCCACGAGGGAAATCCTCTCTCATCTGCAACAATTCCTCCTGGGATACCGGATAGAACTGAATCTGATCGAAGAAACGCAGCAACCACGGTTTACCCTCCTGGAAGTTGGCTGTCTCCCTGAATTTGTTCCACATCTGGATCGTACGACCGACAAACTGGTATCCACCGGGTCCCTCCATGCCATAGATGCACAGATACGCGCCGCCAATGCCAACCGCATTCTCCGGTGTCCATGTGCGTGCAGGATTATATTTGGTCGTCACCAGACGATGACGCGGATCAAGCGGTACAGCTACTGGCGCTCCTAGATATACGTCACCCAGTCCCATCACCAGATAGGATGCGTTAAATACCACCTCAGCGACTTCTTCCAGCGAGCCGAGTCCGTTCATGCGGCGAATGAATTCCAGATTACTGGGGCACCAAGGCGCATCCGGGCGTACATTTTGCTGGTAACGTTCAATCGCCAGTTGGGTGGCCGGATCATCCCAGGACAGCGGCAGCTTCACAATCCGGGATGGCACTTCAATCGAATCCAGCGAGGGCAATTGCAAATCCAGTTCCATAATGATCGCTGCGGCTTCCTTCACCGTCATTCGGGTGCTGTCCAGATGAATCTGCAAGGAGCGAATGCCCGGTGTCATCTCGATGAACGGTATCCGTCCACTGTCACGCACCGTTTGCATTAACACATAGACCTGGAAGCGATACAGAAGATCCAGTTCCCGATCTCCATATTCAATCAGAATATTCTCGTCACCAGAGCAACGAATACCAATCTTGAACCGCCGTCCCTGCTCCTCGTAAGCGAGAATTGGCATATAGGCGCCAGAAGAAATATCCAACAGTTTCGGCAAAGAAAGACGTTCGCCCCCCTCGATCAATGCATCGAGATAGGTATGCTGTGCATCCCGGAGCTGCTCGGCTTCTTCCACCGTGATCAGCTTAAACTTTATTTTGTCGCCCGGAGACAACTGTCCGACTTTCCAGAATTCCGCTGACGCCGTTGTCACCGGACATACGAATCCCCCCAGACTCGGTCCATCCGGCCCCAAGAGGATCGGCATATCTCCGGTCAGATCAAGTGCGCCAACCGCATAGGCATTGTCATGAATGTTGGATGGATGAAGCCCGGCGTCTCCGCCATCTTCCCTTGCCCACAGCGGCTTCGGTCCAATCAATCGCACGCCTGTACGTGAGCTGTTAAAATGAACTTCCCACTCCGTCTCCGTCAACTGCTCCAAATACTCCTGTAACAGATATTCCTGCGTGCAGTGAGGCCCTGGAATAACACCAATCGTCCAGGTATGGGTTAGTTCAGGTTGTTGATGAAGAGAGAGCGGCTGCAAAACAGTTCTCCGTTGCAGGTCTTGCTGCACTTGTTGCTGCATTCCCTCTGGCTTAGACTGTTGCACTTGCTCTTGCTCCTGATTCCGCTGCTGACTTTGCTGTTGCTCCTGCTGCCGCTCTAGATGAACTCGCAATACCGCTCCCGTTCGCAGTGCACTGCCCGTATGCCCACCGAACTCCCCCAGAGTAAAGGTTGACGCACTGCCCAGCGTCAGCGGCATATCCAGTCCCCCAGAGACAAGCAGGTAACCCCGCATGCCTACCACAGCTTCACCCAGAACTAAAGTAGAACCCTGAGCCGCAAGTGTGGGTGTGTAAAGCGGAATCGGTATTCCATCCAGCGTTGAAGACATATCCGCACCTGTCAGACAGAAAGTCATTTCATCGCGGAAGCGGTAGGAGCCGCCGCGCAAAGTCATTTCCAGCCCCGCCGCGCCTTCATTATTACCTAACAGGTGATTGCCGATTCGAAACGCAAGTGAGTCCATCGGACCCGAAGGCGGTACACCGATATCCCAATACCCTTTGCGGCCCGGATAATCCTGCACCGTAGTCTGAATCCCGCCGTCCAGCACTTCAATGGCATGCTCTGCCGGACTGAATCCAGCGAGCATGTTCGTATATACCAACCCTTCCCGAAAAGGCTGCGTATCCAGAAACGTCTGAATGTAAGTCTGGTTGGTGGTTATGCCGTATACTCGCAATGCAGCGAGTGCTTCAATCATGCACTCTATGGCGACCTGTCTGGATTCGGCATGCACGATTATTTTGGCCAGCATCGGATCATACAGGGTTGTCACCTGTACACCACTGCGAATCCACGTTTCCACCCGAACATGTTCGGGCCACACGACAGCATCGATCCGGCCATCACTCGGGCGAAAATCATGCAAACAATCCTCGGCATACAGTCGCACCTGCAAACTGTGGCCTTGCGGCTGATGAGCCAGAGCCGCCAGATTTTCCATCTCTCCGGCTGCTTCCCGAACCATCCATTCAACCAGATCAATGCCCAGCACCTCTTCCGTTACCCCATGCTCCACCTGTAACCGGGTGTTGACCTCCAGGAAATAAAACTGTGTTGTCTCCGGGTCATACAGGAATTCGACCGTACCCGCACTGCGATATCCCGCTGTCGCAGCTAGCCTTCTGGCGCTTTCATGCATGGCACTTCGCGTTGCTTCCGGCAGGTTCGGTGCCGGGGTCTCTTCAATAATCTTCTGATTCCGGCGTTGTACGGAACAATCCCGTTCACCCAGTGCCACCGCTTCTCCAAAAGAATTACCAAAGACTTGCACCTCGACATGTCTTGCTCTTGCGATATACTTTTCCAGAAACACGCCGCCATCGTTAAAATTCGCAACGGCCAGTCGGGTTACCGAATCGTATGCCTCTTGCAACGCTTGTTCATCCGTGCAGATGCGCATCCCGATCCCGCCGCCACCTGCGGTGCTCTTGAGCATAACGGGATAACCAATCGCAGCGGCCTGTGCCATCGCCACCTCCAGCGATGGCACCAGCCCCGTACCCGGAAGTAACGGCACAGACGCCTGTTCCGCAATGGAACGCGCCGTATGTTTCAGGCCAAACAGTTCAATATGCTCCGCAGTTGGTCCAATAAACGTAATTCCCTGCTCTCCGCACGCTCTCGCAAAGGTCGCATTCTCACTTAGAAATCCGTACCCCGGATGAATTGCATCAGCACCAGCCACCAAGGCCATGTTCAGGATAAGTTCGGCATTCACATAACTCTCCTTCGCCGGGCCATCACCGATCAGGATGGATTCATCTGCCAGTTCAACATGCAGACTATCGCGATCTGCTTGGGTGTAGACAGCCACAGAAGCAATTCCCATCTGACGTAACGTACGAATGATTCTGACGGCAATCGCTCCGCGATTGGCTATGAGCACTTTTTTAAACATGAGAATCGCTCCCTTCAGCTTCCCAGATCAGCACCTGTGCAGGTGTTGGATTGTATGCATTGCATGGATTGTTAAGCTGTGGACAGTTGCTGATCAACACCGTGACAGGAGCGAGAGCCACCAGTTCCACATACCGCCCTGGTCCCGATACGCCATCTGCAAATGTGAGCTTGCCTTCGGGTGTAACCGGCACATTCATGAAGAAATTGACGTTGGGAGCCAGATCCCGTTTGGAGAACTCCGGGCGACTGGACAGCATCAGCATGAACGTATCCCGGCAGTTATGCATCGGCAGCGTATCATGGGAGTACCGAACGGTATTGCTCTGTGCCGAGCAAGCTCCACCAATCGTATCGTGTCTGCCACAGGTATCCGCGGTAATCTGAAGCAGTTCCCGACCCGACTCCGCAACCAGCACTGATCCGGTCGTCAGATACAGGTTTTGCTGTCCAGTAATCGTTTGAATAGCACTATAGTGATCCCCCGGATCTTCCGTAGCATAAAAGAGTGTATCCACCGCCTGATTCCCTTCCAGATCGACAATGCGGAGTACCTGGCCTGCGGCCAGATCATGAATCCATCCATCCCCTGCCTGGATGATGTGGTCGTAGATCGCTGTGGCGGGTTCCCGTGTGCTCGTGGTCGCTACAAATGTTGATGTGCTCATATTAATAGGCCCCTTTCAGTAACGATTGTGCTTGCCAGGTATTTTCAAATGCTCTCCGATTCTCCTCACAATGAACAAGGCAGCGATCATCTTCCTTCACAGGTTCGGCATCACTGAACGTCAGCTCAATAACTGAATCTGGATAACGCCCTTCCGGGTCCAGCGGATTCGGTGTATTGGATACGACGAGAAGAAGTTCCATTTCCGTGCGAAGCGTTATCGAAGTACCTGCAGTCGGTTGCGATTCGTATCGCATCGTGCCATCCAGCTCACAGACCACTTTGGAAAAAAAGTTAACCGGCGTACAGAGATCACGAGGCGTCAGCCGATGTCGATACATCTCTACCACCAGATTCTCATATCCGCTGCGGTACCAGTCATTTCGCTCCTGCTGATAGGTCGTGACTCCATATTTGCGATCCGTACTTCGACGTGTTGTGTATCCCGACAACGTATCATGCCAACCCGTCGTGTCATCGATAATGGATGCAAGGACACGGCCCTGATCACTCATCAACACATGACCAGATGTCAGGTATGCGGTGTGTTGCGCCTTGAGTGAATCCGGCATGTTGTAACGTTCGGAAGGATCAGAAGCCTGAAACAGAAGTGTTGTCAGGTTAGCGCGATCCCCCGCTGCTGTCATTCGAATGTTCTTGCCCCGGCTAATGAAACCTGACCACTTGCCACCTGCTTGGATGCGAATTGAAGTCATATCAGTACCTCCTGTGTAGTAGAAAAAAATATAAAAAAGCCCGGGAGAAATACCAAAAATGAATTTGGTACATTCTCCCGGGCTTTTTTCCCGCCGTGTACATGGATGTGAGCAAGATCGGCTACTTCCATGCGTTTTCTCTCGGACCAGGCAACAGTGTGAGCCACCGTTCGGAACCCTAGAAAACATTTTGTATTCGGTTGGTGTTGATGTGAACAATCCTAACACACAATAAAAAAAGTGACAAGAATATTTTTATTTTAATTATTTTCTTCAATATAGCGATCGGATTCATGTTATATTTTCAGGAGTTTCCACCTCTTTTCACGAAAAAAAAGCTTGTGCTTTCCAAAAAACCTTGGTTAAATGTGAGGTGTCATGACAAACGCCAATGCAAAAAATCGATACATTCCGAAATCAGGGGGAGATTCTATGTCAGATAAACTAACTTTGAAAAGAGACTTATCGTTGTCTCACGTCGTGACCATGGGTCTGTCCTGGATGTCACCCATGATCTTTTTCACCAGTTTCGGTGTGTTGCATGAAGGTTCCAGAGGCATGCTACTGGCAGCTTACTTGCTTGCATTTATAGCCATCTTGTTCACCGCGCTCAGTTATGGTCAGATGGCAAAGGCGTTCCCCGTGTCGGGATCAGCGTATACCTATGTAACCAAATCCATGAACCCATTTATCGGCTTCCTTGTCGGGTGGGCCATCCTGTTGGATTATCTCTTCTCCTGTATTATCGCCGTGCTCATGTTCGGTATTAATCTTCACGCACAATTCACCTCGATACCTTCCTTTGTCTGGATTCTGTTATGTACCCTTGTGGTCATGATCATTAATATTATCGGGATCAAAACATCAGCCAATGTCAGCAAAATCTTCGTAATCATGCAGATCCTGTTCATTGCAGGTTTTTGCTCCTTACTTGTATACAGAGCATTTCAGAGCGGGATCACCGGAGGCTGGAATCCGCTTAATACTCAAGATGGTGTCCCCATTTCCACGATTCTTGCCGGAGCTTCGCTCGTATGCTTCTCGTTCCTTGGTTTTGATTCCATTACGACCATGACCGAAGAAACGAAGAACCCAAGGAAAACCATCCCTCGGGCCATCATAATCATCGTTTTATTGGCAGGACTAATGTATTTCGTCACAGCTTTCCTGATTCAGCAGATGTACCCGTCGTTCACGTTTAATCATGTCGATTCCGCAGGCTTTGAACTCATGCAATCGATCGGTGGTCCTTTACTCGCCTCGATATTCACCTTTGTCATTATATTCTCTGTACTATCCCAGGGGATGTCTTCCATGACGACCGTAACACGTCTTATGTTCGTGATGGGAAAAACGTCCTTGTTGCCACGAGCATTCGCATCACTCCACCCTATACTTCGAACTCCGGTGTTCAACATTGTTCTCATGAGTGTCATCTCGTTATCGGCTATGTTTATCAGCCTGGAGACAGCGATCATGTTTGTTAGTTTTGGTGCATTAACCGCATTTCTGTTCGTCAATCTATCCGTTATATTCCACTATATTATTCGTGAAAAACAGCGTTCTCCCCGTGATATGTTCGTACGTTTCCTATGTCCGCTACTCGGCGCCGGATTCGTATTTTATCTTATCACGCTACTCGATGTTTCCTCGTTGATGCTTGGCTCCGGATGGCTCGTAGCTGGACTCATATACTACCTTGTTAAACGTTTGAAGCCCGCAACCATGAGCATATCCAAAGTGGATGAAGCCTTGTAAACAAAGGTGATTTTGTTCAATGGTACTTTGATTGTTCAGTTGTTCGTTTGATTGTGTCTGTTAGTGAGGGCACACGAGATGTGCGGGTAGTGCTTAACCCACAGACAGAATGATAGGGCACAGCATGTAGAGTCAGCAGATAGAGTAATATAATAGCACGTGTGATGGGAGGGATTACAATGACGTTGGAACGGATCAAACAAGCTTCCCTGATGTTATTTTCCATTCACGGCTTTGACGGCACTTCGTTGCAAACCATTGCACAACAAGTCGGTATACAGAAGCCTTCTATTTACACATATTTCACAAGTAAAGATGCGTTGTATCTCGAATTACTGCATGATTCACTTACACAGGAGTTGGATTTCGCCCGTCAGTTAACGAAAATTCGTTCTGACGGAGCTTTCAAAGAAGTGCTCTTTCAATTCTTGTCCAGCTTCATCGATCGTTACGAGAGCGAACCGAGTGTTTCTTATATGCTCAAAACATTCCTTTATCCTCCTCAGCACCTGCAAGCTCCAATTCAGGACTTGCGTAATCATTATATCGATGAATTGGAGCGTATTTTGTTCACTGTGTTCAGTAAGGAGCCGGCGGATCAGGAATTCTACATATCCCTTGCTAACTCTGGACAATATCAGGTTGTTGTTCCCTTGCAGAGAACGAAACCTTATCCCCCTGCTGAAAGCTCCTTCGCCTTTTTCATGGTTCATCTGCAAGGATTGTGGGTTGAGTTGCTACGCAGCGGTGCGGAGCGTGCCTACGTCAGATTGCAGAGAACATGGCCTCTGGTTAGTGCTTCAGTATAATCAGTAGCTCAGCATAGAAGGACTTCAGCAAAAAATCATAAGAAAAAAGGCATTCCCTGTCATACGTCATACGGAAGACAGGAAATGCCCTTTTGGGGGTTGCTCTGCGGCTTTGCTCGATGCCTTTTCTCTATCGCTTTGTTCTGGAATTCGCTTCATTCTAACGAATTGAGGATACGCTAATTCCCTCTTTTTTGTACAATTCCGAATTGTAACGAATTACAGAGACGTTATCTCGACAATATGGGCCGTTTTTTATCTACTTATATACGGTTAATTCTCTTCTTCACTTCTTACACGTACATTGCGAGCAGCAGCTGATAGATCATTGCCGCGGCTTCCGCACGGGTCGTCATATTTCCTGCACGAACCGTATTGTCCGTATAACCATTCACAATTTTGGCCTGAACGGCTGTATTCAGTGCATCTTGTGCCCAAGCCGGAGTTTGCGACTCGTCAGTGAAGCTTGGTTTTACAGCAACATTGCTCGTTCCCGACTGTGCATCTGCACTTAACTTCAATGCATTTGCCATCATCACAGCCATCTCGGCACGAGTGATTGTCTGATTAGGCTTGAACGTGTTGTCTCCATAGCCCTTCACGATTCCGGCTTGCACGGCTGCGGCAATATCACCTTTCGCCCAGTCTGGCAGACTGCCTTGATCTGCAAACGTCGTATCCGACTGCACGGACTTCAAAGCCAGTGCCTTACTCATTAACGTAACAAACTCTGCCCGTGTAATCTTCTTGGATGGTTGGAATGTACCATCTGTGTATCCCTGGATAACGTCCATGCCAATCAAACGATCTGCATAGTCGGATGCCCAGTGTCCGTTCAGATCGGACATATTAGCAGCTGTGTAACTGGACACAACAAAGGTACCCAGATGATTCACATTAGCCGATATTGTTCCTGCTGCATTCGTCTTACCACCAATGAATACCCAGCTCTGACGGGCTTCATTATAATAGTAGATCGCTGGCTGTGTTCCTTGTGGCAGCTTGGAAGTATCATATTGCAGACTCAATGCTGCCTGATCGTTCAATGTCCGTCCTCCACTGCGAGTAATCTGTACTGCTTGGCTCAGAACATTCAGCGAAGCTGCATTCTGTAACTGGTCCTTGGATACAACGGACAGCTGCAACGTATCTTTTTCCCCAATAGCTCCAGCCGGAGCGTTGAATTGCACGATGTCTTTCAGACCCGTTTGTACTGGCTGATTCGCTTCAACCTCTACCTTCACTTCAGCAGTTGAATCTGATCCCGTATCCGGGTTGGTTGGTGTGGTTGGAACGGTAGGCGTTGTTGGTACGCTTGGTGTGCTTCCACCGGAATTCCCTCCAGCGTTGCCTCCATCACTACCTGAACCCCCGCCGCCATTACCCGAACGGGCTTGTACGGTAACCGTACGTGTGACTTCCTGTGCAGCATTGCCGGCAATATCTTTCACGTTATAACGAAGGGTGTAGACCCCCGCTGCTTGTGTGTTCACTGTGCCGTCAATTTGCACGGAACCACTGATGCCCACATTATCGGTAGCCTGTGCTCCAGGGTCGTTATACGTATCTCCCACGGTTAATGACATTTGGCTGCTTCCTTGCAGGGTGATGACAGGAATTTCGCGATCTATTTTGACCACCAATGGTAAAGTATAGGTTTCGTTCAAATCGTCTGTCGCTCTGAATAACAGCTTATTCTCTCCCGACTCCGTTATCTCCAAAGGCGTATTCTCTGTATACGGTTCGTACGTCTGCCCTCCATCACGAGACAACTCAATAGTCGCCGAAGTGGCTGGCGCGTATACTGCGCTGGTTACACTAACCGTTACGGACTGGTTTGTCCATGTATCCGTATGATACGGCTGGCCGTCAGCGGTGGTCATAGTACCATTTAACACCAATACCTGATTATTTGTTCCTTCCACAATGACAGTGAACGTTCTGGTATCCATTTCGCTGCCACGTTGTACCGTTGCCGTCAATTCCAGTCGCTCATTATTCTCAGGCTGTGTAAGAAGTTTTCCCTGTGCATCCATCAATTCCGGGTTGGAGCTGGACCAGCTAATCGTGGCTCCATGTTTTCCTTCAACAGGAAGGGTAAGGTCGGAAGTGACCGCGTTCAGATCGCCCAGATCAATCGCTTGAAGCGTATCCGTTACCGCCTGTGCATCACTGTAAGGTGTAGAACTTACAAAGATCGGATTGGAGTAGAACCACAGATCGCGATAGTTCTGATCATTAATCTCGTTGAACCGAGTCTCTGCATCCGCTGTTGTGATCTTCGGATCAAGTTGTGGTTCACCATTTACGGTCTCTCCTGCAACGTTCATGCCCAGATTTGTACCACGCAGGCGATAATATTTATCCTGGTCCGTTGCTTTGATCTTGTACGTGATGACATTGTAACCTTCCGAATCTGTTGTCCAATCGTTGGACGTAAAGGTTGCCAGTACTTTGGTGGAGTCGTTCGTGTCTTTGGAATATGCGGGTGTGCCCTTCTCAGCCTTGCCCGTCACATCTCCGGCGATGAGATCCACGTGATCTACCAACGGTACTTGTCCAGCGGATGTGCCGCTGTTGATAGGTTTTTCATAGTTGTTGCTCGTGGTTGGACTCTTGAAACGGATTTTCAGTTCCACTTCGTCACCTTGGGTCACACCCAGGTCTCCGCCCATTTCAGCTTGAGTACCCGCGCCGGAAGCCGTGAAGTCCAGTGCGTTGATCAGATCACCGAAAACGGAAAATGATTTCCCTGAACGCAGTCCTTCCAGCACGGCTTGCATCCCAGTACCATCAACCCAAGAATAGGTCTTGGCGTATTCGCCCGGAAAATAACCGCTGGAATTCGTGTCAATCGTCTTGAAATGGTAATCCGAATTGCCATAGTTCCAGAAGTGACGCCCTTCTCCCAACAATGCATCCCACAAACCGCCCACCTTGGCGACCATATAGTCCACACCGCCGTATGTACGGTATTTGTATCCATCATCTGCGGTCGGATTAGCTACATTGTATGTTGTGTTGTACCCACCGCGATCCGGTTCCATCTGGTTGCCCAGCATACCTTCGATACCAAAAACAACTTGTGGAGCCAGATCGTTGAACTCACGGAAGTCCGCGATGGTATATTTGTTTTTGCCCCGTGAAGGGTGATTGATCATCGCATAACTCGTCGTTGGATACTTGGTTGCCAGCCAATTGATAGCAGCTAGTGCATCCTGATGAGTTGTATAGGCACGTCCCCCCGTCAGATCCCAATTCGCTACGTCAGCCGCATCGAACAGATTCGCATCCCGATTGGTAAAACGATACTCAAATTCGTTTGCAGCTTCCAGCGCTTCAGTCGAATTCGGCTCATCTGTGAGAATACCCACCCCAACGTGTTCATGTGTCGGCATGTCCCATTCGAAACCGGAGAAGATCGTTTTGCCTGCGTATTTGCCCGCTTCCTGAAGTGCTTTGATCTGTGGCACCTGGTATTCGTTCATCCCTTTGGACATCGGAATCGATCCACCTGGAATGTCTACTCCATTCTGATCCCGCTTGGATAACCGCAAATGATCCGTAAGTGCGATCCAGTCCAGACCATACTTCGTCAGTCCCGCGTCGAGTACATTTTCTAGCGAATTCTGTGCATCATCGGACTCAAAGGTATGTACGTGCAAATCCCCCGTTTGCCATGAACCTGTTGCCGAGCTGTTGGTTGGTGTGTTATCTCCCGCATCCGCATAGGTTACTGCAGCAGGGAAAGCTCCCATTACAAGGCCCGTAGCCAGTGGTATAAGCGTAAGCATAGCGAGCATTTTCTTTCCTTTATTGTTGAACAAAATCATCCCACCACCGTTCTGAGTTGTTGTGTCGGGAGTAAATATAAGAAACTTTGGGGGCAGGGTCAACGCAATGAAAGCGCCTATTAAAAATTTGACATATCCCTGCATCACTTTATATTTCGTTAACGATTTCTTTTGCTGTATCTACGAAGATTATGCTCTATCATCCTCCATATTGAGGTGCTGGAATGGACTAGAGAGAGGTTGCAAGAGGGTGAAGAAAAATTCAGATTTTGTTCACCATTCAGGAAAGTTCCACCACAGCTAGTGGAGCATTAGGAAGATAATTAACATAGCAAGGGTGATGAAGAGGTATAAATGAAGGTCTTTGTAAACATCTGAGGGCGGTGCATCTGCCCAATATAGAAAAAAGAACCCACGAATGCACAGGCGCAATGCGCCCTGAATCCGCAGGTACTCTGGGTTTGACTGGGTTTTGATTTAGCTTTTACATGTTTACTTTTGTGAAGGGGAAGTTAACGGGTTGTGAAATGTGTGCACTCTCTACTTTATATTTAAACTAGAAAAATTCTCCCAATAAACCGATACTATTGAAGATGGCTCTGGCTCATTAGACATAGATCATATTATATAGAAGGAGTTGCACACTTTTGAGAAGATTTTATCAAGGTTTGGGGCTAACTATTATAGCTTTAATTTTACTATTACTAAGCTCTACTCCAACAGAAGCATCATCGAAGAAAATAAATTTAAAATTGTCAGATGGAGCGACGTTTTATGGCGAAGTTTTAAACGGGAAACCTCATGGTAAAGGGACAGCGAGGTGGGGAGAAACCGAAATATACTCTGGAGATTGGGTGAATGGTAAGCGGCAAGGAAAAGGCAAGTATACATATAAATTAGTCGAAGGTGCGGGTGTACCCTTTGATGATTATGATGAATCTAACATGGGTAAAGGAACAGGTGAATTCACAACAAAAACCTACAACGGATCGTGGATTAATGATACATATCATGGAAAAGGAAAAGAAATTACGCAATGGTTAGAAGTACAGTATCTTACTTCTGACAACAAGGTTCATCCTATACCTAGTATTTACATAAACACCATTAACGATGGAACATTCAATCAAGGCAAGATGTCTCAGGGTTATTACGCAATCCATTCCTCAGATATTGTTTCACTAAGATATACAGATTACACGACGACAATCACCCTCAAAAACTATTATTTCAATGGAAAGTTAACCGGGGACCAGTACTTTTTTGACACGATTATCAATTATAAAAAGAAAGACGGCTCTTCAGAAAAATATATTGGGATTAAACCTTCCGAATTCTCCAAAGGCACATTAACTAGTGGCAAATTCACGGGGTCTACGCATCTAATCGATTATGGTAATCCAGTTAGTTATTCTAAACAAGTCGTAAAGAACGATAATGTATTAAAAGAGAATTCCATAACATCAGCCGCATTTGATAAAGATCGCAAGAAAATCCTTAATGAATTCCTTCAAGCGATTAAACCTTATTCAGCAAAACTCAATAACATTTCCAACGAGATCATGTCATTAAAAGAGATGGACTATATGGGGATGATTCCCTAGGTAGTGAAGATCACAAATGAGAAAAAAGCCTTTCAGATCATATCCGAAAGACTTCCACCTCTTGCCGATTCAAAATCAACCAAACCGACCACTAATATAGTCCTGCGTACGCGAATCAACGGGCTCGGCGAACATATCTTGGGTCGCAGAGTATTCCACGACCTCGCCATTCAGGAAGAACACCGTCTGCTGGGAGACCCGAGCTGCTTGCTGCATATTGTGTGTGACCATCACGATGGTATAACGTTCCTTCAACTCATGAGCCAACTCCTCGATCTTGAAGGTCGAGACGGGATCAAGCGATGCCGTAGCCTCATCCATAAGAAGAATGTCCGGCTCCACTGCCAATGCACGTGCGATGCAGAGGCGCTGCTGTTGTCCTCCGGATAAACTTAACGCGGAACGCTTCAAGTTGTCCTTTACTTCATCCCACAGGACAGCAGAGCGCAGGCTCTGCTCGACAATCTCATCCAGCTTCTTTTTGCTGTGAATGCCGTGTTGTCGTGGACCGAAGGCCACATTATCGTAGATGGATTTCGGAAAGGGATTCGGCTGCTGAAAAACCATACCGATCTTCTTTCGAATAGTTTCCACATGAACTTCACCACTGTAGATGTCGGTTCCCCCTACGGCCACTTTACCTTCAATCCGTGTGCCGGGTATCCGGTCATTCATGCGGTTGAGGGTTCGCAGCAGCGTCGATTTGCCACAGCCCGACGGTCCGATAAAAGCGGTAATGGCCCGCTCCGGAATTTCAATGGAGACATCCTTAAGCGCCTGAAACTGACCGTAATATAAATTCAATTTGTTGATCTCAATGATTGGCTGCACAATGGTTCCTCCCGGTGTTGAAATTGATCTTGTTACTGGATACGCCTGACACATTAGGCTTGATTTTTGCGTGCATTCAGCCAAATTGGCACACGGAACAGAATATTAATGAGCAAGGCCACAAAGATCAACACAGCCGTTGTCTTTTGCGCAATTTCCTCGGCATCGGGCACAATCGCTTCGGATTGAATGTACCACAGATGTACAGCAAGGGTTCCTCCTGGCGATAGCAAATTGAAGTCCCACATTTCCCCGGATGTAGACACCCCTGCGGTCAGAATAATGACGGCACTCTCTCCGAATGCCCGACCTGCCGTAAGGCAAATGCCTGTCATGATCCCGTTTATAGCCACCGGCAGCAATACATTACGGATCGTCTGCAAATGGGTAGAGCCAAGTGCAAAGGACGCATTACGAAGTTCAACTGGAACCGCCCGAACCGATTCCTCGGTTACCCTGGTAAGCACAGGCAGATTCAGAAAGGCAAGGCTGACGGCGGCGCCCAGAATGGTAAGACCAATTTCGAAGAACTCCACAAACAGGGCAATACCAAACAATCCAAAGATGATGGATGGAACAGAAGACAGTCCCTCCACGCAAATCCGCACGATCTCCATAAGTTTGTTGTTTGGAGCAAATTCCGCCAGGTAAATCCCGGCCGCCATGCCGATGGGAATCGAGATCAGGAGGGATAGAATCAGCACATAGAACGAGTTAAACAGCGCCGGCCCGATCCCTCCTCCTTCTTCAATCTCGCTTGGAACACCGTATAGAAAGTCCCAGCTCAGCAAAGGCAGCCCTTTTTCCAGAAGAAGAAATAACAGTCCAACAATGAATAAAATGACGATAATCCCTACACCCCATACCATGCCCGTAAAAATCCGGTCCATCAGCGTGGATGCACCTCTGCGTTTGCCGAACGAATAGGCGGGGACAGCGTTCGCCTGTTTCTTCATACTCATGAGTAGCGTCCCCCTTTCTTCTGAAGCATTCTTACGGCTACAATCATCAAGATGGAAATGGCAAGCAGGATAAAGCCCATCATATACAGCCCGTGATTCCAGGTGGAATCGAATTCGACGCTTGAGATTTGCATGACAATATTACTTGTCAGCACCGCTGTTGGTGTAAACAGACTGTTAGCGAGCTGCGCCGTATTGCCGATGACCATCACCACCGCCATCGTTTCTCCAATGGCACGAGTCATCCCGAGAATGACGGCGTACATGATTCCGCCTCTTGCAGCAGGCAAGACCACACGAGTTATGGTTTGGAATCGGTTCGTACCAAGTGCATAAGCTGCATCCCGGTATTTGTTCGGTACAGCAGATATGGCATCATCACTGATCCGGCTAATGGTAGGCAGCACCATAATCGTCAGAACGATGGACGCTGCGAGCAAACCGTCCGCCAGATCATGTCCACTGATATCCCTAAGCCAGGGGATGAGAATCGTCAGTCCCAAGAAACCGTATACCACAGAAGGAATACCCACCAACAGATCCAATACGGGTCGCAGAATATGGCGAAGCCATTTTGGCGTCATTTCGGCCAGAAACACCGCAATGATGACGGAGATTGGAATAGAAAACAGCATCGTGAGCCCCGTCAGTGCCAGCGTTCCCAGAATAAAGGTCAGTGCACCATAATGCTCATTTTCCGGGTCCCAGTTGGTAGAGAAAAAGAATTCGCTGAGCGAAACATCCTCAAAGGTCAGTACGCCCGTACGAAGCATAAGGACCAGAATGCATAACAGCACCAAACAGACGAACAATGTACTTCCAATACAGATCATGCGAAACAGTTTATTGGACCATCTTAAACGCGCCTTACGGTCAAACCGGGTTCCCGATCCGGGAGCCTTGCCGATGCTTGAACCAAGCTCACTCGGAGCAGGGCTGTTCGTGGATGGATTTAAATCGATCATGAAGGGCTCTTCCTTTCACATAGAGAAGCCAGCTTGGCGACCGTGCGCAGAAGCTGGCTATCCCTTTCCTTATGAAATGCGAGAATGATGGACGTTCGAAGCTTTCGTTATTTAACGGCAGCAAGCGGAATGAATTTCAGTTTTTTCAGGGAACCGTTTTGGAACTTGCTGCTTTGGATATACTCGATGAACGCTTTGGTTGCTCCCGTAGGTTGACCTTTGGTCATGTAATATCCAATACCCCATACTTTGTATGTTTTGTTCAGGACGTTTTTCTCTGTTGGTGCCACGCCATTGATGGATACAGCCTTCATTTTGCTAGTTACATACGGAAGGTCAATATAACCGATTGCATTTGGTGTCGTTTCAATTGTTGTTTTCATATCGCCGCTGGAGCCAACCTCTTTGTAGTTATCCCCTTTGCTCAAGAAGTCCTTGCCATCCAGTGCTTTTTGTTGGAAGTTAACCCGTGTACCGGAACCAAATTTACGGTTAACCACAACGATGTTGGCATCCGATCCGCCGACTTCCTTCCAATTAGTCACTTTGCCGGAGAAGATGTCTTGCAGTTGTTTTGTTGTCAAATTGCTTACACCCACATTGGTATTAACGACAGCAGTGAACACTGTTACAGCTACCGGATTGGCTACCAAGCCATCAAATTTCTTGAAGCCAGGTACATCTTTGGATGCATCCCAGTCTACAGCGCCAATGTCCGCGATCCCTTTACGAACGGATTGAGGACCTGTGATGGAACCTGCTGCGGAAGCGGAGATTTTAACTTTTGGATTATCTTTTTTGAATTCGCTGGCAGCTTGAAGTGTCAGTGGAAGTAATGCGGAGGAACCGTTAATGACAATTTTACCTTTCTCTGTGCTCTTGGCAGCTGATGCTGTCGTTGCGCCACCCAGTCCACCAATCAGAGATACAGCCATAAGCATTGCTGTGAAGGGTTTGATCCATTTTTTCATGTTAATTAACTCCTCTCGAATGAAAAAGCTTGTGATCATATTTGATAAAACATTACTTCGTAACGGCTCTCCAGCTTCCGTCAGCTTGTACCAGAACTCGGCCGTTCTCAACCACAGAGATTTGTGTTCCGGCAACCGCGATGGAGGATACATCGGAAGATACGGTGTATAGCTTGGTTTGTTTTCCAGTTACCGGGTCGATCGAAAGGATCACGCTGTTGCTGTCATCCTGGGCCGCCAGTACATACAAGGTTCCACCCGACAGAATAGCTTGTTCTACATCGTACTCGGCATACACCGGCGTAGACTTTTGAGATGAATCCACAGACAGCAACGATGCTTTACCGTCTTCGGAAGGTACACTCACGTAGTAGGCTTTTTGTCCGTCAGCAGACCATACAAATACCTTGTCGTCGGTTGATGTTGTGAGCTTCACAGCCTCTGGTTTTGAATCTCCTGTGTTATACGAAAATATTTGCTGTTGATTGGATGAGAAATCAATGGAGACATTGTCTTCATCCACATTGGTTGTATCCGAAGTTACGGTACCAAGTGTTGTTACGGTATAGATGAATTTCTTGCCGTCAGCAGAGACATTCAGGTTTTCCTTATAATCTACCTTGTCTTCGACCACTTTCGTAATCGCGCCATCTGCCAGATTCAGCTTGGCAATCACGGACCCTTTATCCCCTTGTAGGAAGTAGATTGCGCTCCCGTCAGCAGACCATACCAATTCAGGCTTGATGCTGTTGTCGCTCGTGATCAGTTTCGAAGCCTTGGTCTTCAGATCAATAACATAAACGGCTCCTTCGGCATTCGTATACGCCGCTTGATCACCACTTGGCGAAATAACGAGATCCGATCCACCGTCTGTCGTTAACAACAACTCATATTTGCCGCTTGTTGTATTCACGACATAATCGTTTCTGCCATTGTTATCGCTCTTGGAGACAATCAGCTTATCTGCTCCGGCAAAACGAGGATTCTCGACTTCATCAATCAAGGATACCGTACTGATCTCAAGCAGTCCGTTTCGCTTGACAATCGTACCGCCAACGCCCGACACCAGTGGACGAAGAGCGATGTAACTTGTACCACCGATGATGGTAACCGGTTGATTCAGATTCACTTTGACGTCATCTACTACGATTTGTTTACTATTGTTTTGGAGCGTCAAACTGTGATCATTCAGCTTGATCACCGTCGTTCCGCTATGTACTTCGGCTTGTGCTCCGATAGCTTTGATCACATCACGAAGTGAAACGAGTGTCTCGCCATTTTTAACGATGGAACGAACGACGGCGCTGTTACCGTTTATTGTAAGCGTGGAATTTTGCACCTGAGCTGTATTAGCCGCAGGTTTCACTGCAGGAGCAGCCGATACTGCACTAACCACAGAAGTACCTAACACTGTTGCTACCATGGACACCACTAACACCTTTTTCATTGACATTGGCTCTTGTCACCCTTCTCTATTCCATTTAATTTGCCTTGTTTTGTCATGCCCTGCTGTCTGGTATTCTGCATGTATCGTCTTTATGAGAGCTTGTCCGGCTCATCCCCCCAAACTTCCACGTTCATAGTAAAAATGACCTATCACGATTGTAATTATAGGAGAGATTTGTAAACGGAAAATCCTGGAATTGTTAACGAATTGTCAATGTTTTCATAACACACAAAAACGAGTCGTTGGAATATGACCCACGACTCGTTTTTTGTCTTTTTTCCCTAGATAAAAAGTTTCATCAATGTATTAAAAATCGGATTCACAATATAACCTGTCGGATGGATAGAATACCTCTTACCCGAGTTCAGACGGCTGATCTTTTCCATTTCCTCAACGGACAGTTCAAAATCAAAGATTTCACTATTCTCTCTGATCCGCTTTGGATTGGATGATTTGGGAATCAGGATGACGCCCCGTTCCAGATGCCAACGCAAAATCACTTGAGCCACCGTCTTATGGTGATGATCAGCAATTTCCTTCAGTATCGGATGCTGCAATAACACTTTATTCCCCTGTCCCAACGGACCCCACGCCTCATGCAAAATCTGATGTTTGTCCATATAGGCACGTAGTTCGTTCTGCGGGAATTCTGGGTGCGTCTCGATCTGGTTGATCATCGGCAAGATTTTCGCGTGCTTCCTTAATTCTTCCAGATGCTGAATCTCGAAGTTCGCGACCCCAATGACTCTGATCTTGCCTTCCTCGTATAATTCCTCCATGGCTTTCCACGTTTCGATATACTTTGGCGAGGCAAAATGGATTAAATACATATCGAGGTAATCGACCTCCAGCTTGTTTATCGTTTCCTGGAAAGCTTTCTTGGTCGCTTCATAGCCATGATCCGTATTCCAGACTTTCGATGTGATAAAGAATTGCTCGCGCGGAATCTGACTATGCCGGATCTCTGCTCCAAGCGCTTTCTCATTCCCATAAATTCGGGCAGTATCAAAATGTCGGTACCCGACCTGAATGGCCTCGCGAGTCGCAGTTGTAAATTCTGCTTCTTTCGTTATTTTGTAAACCCCAAAACCCAGTTGAGGAATGGGAACCCCGTTTCTGGCTTCAATCACTTTTGTATGCAAATTCATTTTGACTGCTCCTCTCCAAAACAAAATATACTCGATATATATTATATCTAGTTAAAGCCAAAAAAAGAGGTTAACCCTTTCTTTCTTCATGAAACAGATCGGTTAACCGTATGTCTTTTAAATAATTCTGCATCGCGATCTCCGCGCCTTCAAGGTGATGAATGATCTTTTCTTTCACGTCATCCACGTCTTGTCCCTGGAGTGTTACATCGGTATGAACTTTAAACAAGTCTTTGCCGGGTTCAACCGCCAGGAATACGTCCAACATCGTGATTTCCGATAAAGGCTGAGCAAGCAATATGCCGCCCTTGGCCCCTTCTTTGGCCATTGTCAGTTTGGCGTTATTCAGGTTGCGAATGACTTTTACCGTCGTAGGAACCGGAATATTTAATTGCTCCGAAATCAACTTGGTGGATAAATAATTCGAACAGTTCTCCTCAGATAGAACGTGAATATAGAGCAGAATAGAGATTCCTTGTGATAAGGCTGTAGAATATGCCATTTCATTCATCCTAACTATTTCTTTTCTGAATATACTATATATCTTTTATGTTTAGTTAGCAACTATCAGCCTATTCCCACTCTACCCTCGATTTCATCGCTGCATATTTACTGGGAGTGATACCTACAGCAGCCTTGAAAGACCGACTGAACAGATGAATACTCGAAAAGCCAACTTCCTCGGCAATCCGGGTTAAATTATGTGTTCCTTCAATAATTCTTTTCTGGGACTGCTCTATTCTGATATGCGTCACATATTTGTGAAGGGTAATCCCCAGCTTGCTTTTGAACAAATGCGATAAATGGTTCGTCGATACACCGACATGTCTACTGATAGCTACATTATTTAATTGAGGGTCGGCGTAGCATTCATGAATATAACGAATCGACTTTTCAATGAATGCCCACCCCTTGGTCATGTTTCCCTCTTGGTCTTGATCTTCGGATTGATTTTTGAAAAAAAGATGCAGCAACTCCAAACATATGGATTTCGTAATTAACGAAGATCCTCCCCGCTGCTCCTGAAACTCCTTATGCATGAGCGCAAATCTCTTTTTCCATTCAATTCGATCGGCTAGCTGCAAATGAGAGATTGGGCGTATGGAAGCCAGCTTCATTTCCCTATCCGCCAGATCAGGTCGTTCACTATGAGCTGCACTCGTATTCTTCAATAAACTACGCTCTTCCTCATAGTACAGATCAAAATGAAAAATATACTGAATCAATGGCTGCGTGGAGGTGGACCGAATGATATGAGACATGAATGGATGCATCAGCACAATGTCGCCTTCTTTGACCAGGTATTTCACACCACTCAAGAAGAACTCCGCTTCCCCTTGTTCAATGTATGTATACACATGATCGTGGTCTATCCATTCCCCTGCCAAAGAAAATGATTCCGTCACTCTTGCCGCTCTTACGAATGGCGAAATGCTATTCATCCATGGCTCAAACACATGTATTCCTCCCCACTGCCTTCTCACTGATCCGTTTATATTGTCGCAAACACTTTATCGAAGCCTGCTTTGGACTTGGCAAACAATTCACTTGAATCGACAGTTGGCGTTGGTGCAAGCACCTCTTGAGATACGACGCCAGTGTATCCAATCGCTTTTAGATTCTTCAAGAATCCCTGCAGATCAATTACTCCCTCGCCAGGGTATAAACGCTCATGATCCAGCAATTCTTCAATGGGCAGATCATAAGCATCATTGATATGAACATGGACAATCTGTTCCTTCTTAAGATCCAACACTTCTTCGATCTTTAATCCATTCGTATGCCAATGATAGGAATCCACCAATAAACCAACATTGGGAGCATGAATTGTTTCGATCCAGTCAAGCGTATCCTCCACACTCCAAATAAATGGATTCTTCCATTGAGTGCGCAGATGATGGCAACCCACAAATTCCAGGCCCAGTCGAATTCCATAGGCGTCCAGAATATCTGCACACAATCTCAAGCGTTTGGTAGCTGCCGCCATAAATGATGCTGCTGGCTGATCTGTGGAAGGTAAAATATAGGTACAACAGCTGTAACAGTTCAATGCAGCAGAGGCTTCTGCCATTTGAACCAGCGATTGAAGACCATCACGAAACTGTTCATCTGTGGTTCTCCAGTCTACGGTCAGATCGGATGAACCGATGATCACCTGATTGCTTTCCAACAGATGTTTGGCCTGTTCCTTGCCAACCTCTTCAATGAATGAGAGCGGATTCAAATCTACAGACTGAAATCCGTATTTTGCAGCATTCGTAATATATTGTTCATTGGACTCGATGTTCCCTAAGCCTGCTCTTGTTAACCCTCTAATCATCATAATCTCCTCCTAGGACCAGTCAAACAGTACACCGTTATACTGGTCTTTATTCAATCTCAGTCCCTCGTATGCTTCTTGCGCTTGATCCGGCTTCATCACATGACTGATCAATGGTTCGATATGCAGCTTGTTCTTTAACATTAGTTCAAATACAATGTTCGAATTTCTCACCAGGGAATGCTTAACGAATTCGTTCGGCTCAACCGGGAAGCGCCATTCATGTGCCCCCTTAAACGTAATACAGCCTCGTCCATACAGGTGGCAGTAGTTCAATATATCGGTGACATCCGTGTTATATTCGCCTCGTGGACTGCCCAGGAAAATAATCTCTCCCAGCTTCCCGATCCACTCCAGACTTTGAACACCTACACTGGGTACACCCGTCGCCTCAATATGAGTGGATACACCTGCTCCATTCGTTAGGGCATGTATCTTTTCTTTTACTTTATCTTCTCCGCCATGAAGCGTATAGTCAACCCCACATGTCTGGGCAGTTCGAATTCGTTCTGGTGAGAGGTCCACGCCAATCACAGTTGCCCCTTGAAGGCGTGCCAATTGAGCCGCCAGATTCCCTACCAATCCAAGCCCCGTCACGCCAACAACGTCCCCAAGTTCAATATTGGATACACGAACGGAGGTGAATGCCACGGTTGCCATACGGGTGAAGGGAACCCACTTCAAATCCAAGTGCTCAGGTACCTTGATGAAAACATGATCTGTGGATACCACTTGATATTCAGCATGTTGACCATAATGGAACACAGCGTCCCCGGGCTGAACATCGTGTACACCCTGTCCCACCTCGATCACTTCACTTACACTTGCATACCCCGGACATACGGGAAGCTTGGCCCACTCTTCTTTTCCCGATAACATGGCCAGCTCCGTTCCCGGACTGATGAGGGAATAGATCAATTTCACCAATACTTCCTTCTCCCCTAGAGCTGGCAAAATAAAATCCTCTTCTACCGTTTCCACTTGCAGCGGACGAGCAAACATGATCTTTCTATTCTTCATCACCTTCACTCCTTTCTTATCTTTTTAACTACAATATAAGACTTTTCATTCGCATTGTCTTTGATTGCAAAACCGATTTTTTATCTAAAACAACGATTTTAAAACCTTTGTAAGCGAATCCAGCATAAACGCAAAAAGACTCACAAGATCCAATGATCTGTGAGCCTCAAATTCAATCTTATTCAGTCGTAGTCTGATACAATGCGGTACACCCGTTAGACGACCGGCTACTTCAGGGATAGCCAGCCGTTATTGAAACCGGATTGGCCGCATGGTTTCTTTTTTGCTAATTTCACAGCTACACTTGTCACTTCTCAACCGCCAACTACGGCTGCAGCCCATGAACCTCAAACTCATAGATTCGGGCTGCTGTATCGCCGCCCTGCGTAGGTTTCAGCACATTCAGCTTCACATAACGAGCCTTGACCAGCGCAATCGCATCCGTGGTTTCGGCTGCGGTGTTCCCCTTCACATGAACTACATCTGACCAATTCACGCCATCAGCACTGACCTGGATCGAATAGTCGCTTGTATTAAAACCAGACCATTCCCCACCGCTCTCCGCATGTTTGATGACAAAACCGCTGATCTGATGTTCTTTGCCAAGATCCACTTGCAGCCAATGCAGCTGATTACCCAGTGCGCACCATTTGCTGTTGTCCGTCACCTTGCCGTCAATTGCCTTTCCCGCATCTTCAGCAGGGCCGCAGGCGTGGTCGGCAGTGGCCGTTTTGCCAAGTGCGACATTTTTAATCCCGGAAGCGCCCCTGCTTACGGTGATCAAAGCTTGCTTCGTTACCGTATCCTGCCCCGAACTGTTGGTAGCTGTAAGCGTCACATTGTACGTGCCTTCCTTGTCATACGTTACCACTGGATTTTGCTCCGTGCTGACAGCCGGACTGCCATTCTCAAAAGTCCAAGACCAGCCTTCCGTCACCTCGGAAGAGAGATCAGTGAAATGCACCTGCTGACCCGGTGTGATCAGCGTTGCATCGGCCTTGAATCCTGCTTCCGGCTTAGGATACGCCGGCCATTGGATGGTCACGCTGGCAGCCTGGCCGCGCTCATATTTTGCATTCACTGCCACGACTTTCAGTACAGTTGCCTGTTCCGCGTTGATTCTCTTCATCTCAGGCACATAGAAGACGTTATTGGTGGTCGCACCCACCCAAGTCTCTTTGCCGTCGGGCAGAACACGGTAAATCTCATATTGTTGAACTTCCTTGTCGTTGTCCAACGCGTTCCATTTCAACCTTGCATCACCGTATATACCGCCGCGGAAATCGGATTGGATGACATTCAATTCTTCAACTGCTTCAAGTGGCTTCACTGGATTAGCATTCTTCTGAATGGATATCTGACCAATATGGATGTCATAATCCGATATGATTTCCTTGCTGTCAAAATACAAAGACAATGCCACAATCCGCTTTCCTTTATAAGGCGTCAGATTCAAGATGTCCGTCGTCCAACCCGATGCCTTTTTGTCTTTTACATCCAAAAAGACGAACTGATCAGGACGGTCTGCAAAAGCCAGGCCAACCTTCATGCTCGGCTTGTTCTGCGTTTTGTACGTGATCGACAGCTTGGTAGCTGGCTCAATCTTCAGATCGGTTTGATACAGCTTCAGATGGGTAGCATTTGCCGAACTTAGCGTACCCGATACCTTAAGGGAACTGCCCCCATAGTAGGCATCCGACCAATCGAGGGACGGCGTAAGTGCTTTACCCTTACTTTCTGTCAGCCAGCGCCATGTCGGAAGCACATCCTGTAAACTGCGGTTATTCCATCCAGTCTCCCGTACCTGCTGGCCATGGACATAGAATTTCTCACCACTGCCCGTGTTGAAGTTGGTCGTGAATGGCAGTTGGTCCACCGGCGATGATTCAATCACATTGTTCGCAATCCCTTTCCAGGCCTGGCTTGTCGCCGTATTGGCCGGGTTACCGTTCTGGCCTACCCAGAATTGATTCTCACGGGCAAAGAAATCGGCCATGCTGTCCGCGCTGTTGTACGACCAATCCGGCCGATAAATGCCGAGAGAAGTCACAGCCGGTTTCCCCTCAGGAAACAGCAAATTCCATTTCAGACTGGTATCGTATCCTTTAGCTTCCACATCAATACCTGCGAACAGTTCAAATGGTGATCTGCCCAGGCTTTTGGCTTTGGCCGCAGAACTGCCAAGATCATTCCACCAGAAATTCAGGAACATGCTGTCTGATACCTTGTTCCCGTTATCCTGAAGGAACATTGCATTCCGGTCCGTCAGCGCATTTTGCCATGAAATATTGCCTTCCTTCGTCATGGAATCATACCAGATGATCTCCATACCAGCAGGCTTATGATCCTGAAGATAACGGAGGAATGTCTTCATTAACTGTGCGTCAGTGGCTGTTCCACCTTCAGTCTCCTGATTGATAAACCAACCGTCAAAACCGTAGTACTCCGCTACCTCAATTAATTTATCCGCGGCCGGGAAGGAACCATCGCTGTTCTGCTGAAGCATTTGCTTCACCCACTCATATTTGCCACCATATACGGATGGAGGGAAGAACACTGTGCCCATGATTGGCACTCCGTTCCGGTGTGCCGCATCAATCGTGTCGGCGCTTGGTGGCACAATAATACCTTCTCCCGCCGAGCCACCCCAATATACGAGCTTGTCGACATACTGCCAGTAAGAGAACGTATTTGCAGAGAATGTATCCGAGCCCTGTGACGGAACGCCACTGGTTCCCTGATTCAACGCAGACAAGGCCATCACTTTTGGATCTTTTGTTGCGTTCGAGTTAACTGCCTCTCCTGTGAATCGGCTCTGGAGCGGAATGGTGCTCCGGTTAAATGCCGCATCCGGGTCGGAAGCTGGATTCCAGTTAAGCAATTGTTCAGGCAGCCAATAAGATGAATAAGGTTGCTTCGCCAAGGCCGCTGAGGAAAGAACAGCGCATACCAATATTACAAATAGGAGACTCGCACCAAGTTTTTTCATACCATGCCCTCCAATCCATTTTTGGCAAACCAATCAGGGTAAAAAAAGAAACGCCCGTCAAACCAGGACAGACGTTTCCATGTCTACTTTATAATTCAGGTTATTTTTGATTTGCAGCTTTCCATTCGTCGTACTGCTTTTGCGCTTCTGCAATCACTTTATCCAGACCTGCCGCTTTCAACTTCTCGATCGCTTTCGGCAGATGCTCATCCGGGTCAACAGCTCCCGTCATGATGGATGGGTAGAATTCTTTCACGATGGCGGAGATGGAAGCCACTTCCGTCTTCACCGGATCAGGATTGAAGTTGAAGCCAAAGCTTGGAGCAACTTTCGCGGAATTATTGAATTCCTTGAACGCTTCCCACTTATCAGCTGGATCTTCCTTGTGCATGTAAGTCAGGAACAAGTTACCCAGGGCAAAACCAGGCATCTGGAATCCGTCCTTCATCGCTGGCAGATCCTCAATGACATTATCTGAAATCTTATTGTAATGTGTTCCTTCAATGCCGTAGTTGATCAGGTTACGCAGATATGGATCAGTATTCAGCAAGTTCAGGAACATCATAGCCCGTTCCGGGTTCTTGGAGTTCGCCGAGATTGCATGCATAGCGCCTGTTGCCGAGCCGGTGAAAATAACCGGATCCTGCATCGGTGTAGTCACGATATCATAGCCCGCACTTCTGGACCATCCCAGTTCGGCGTACGGCTGTGTTTGTTCACGGTCAACAAACCATTTGCCTGTTTTGATGTTGTCGATGCCTTCCAGTGTTGCTACATCCTTACGCAGATAACCAGCCTGATAGTATTTACGGATGGTTTTCAACGAGCTTTTCAGCTCTTCGGATTCCAGCACATTAACGTATTTACCAGTGTCACCATTCATGTTGATACCAACCGGGAATTCGTCACCGAGCAGGAAGTCGAACGCCAGATAAGGCTTAAAGCCCTTCGGAACAGCCAGCGGAGTAATGTCGGCTGGTTCATTGTCCTTGATTTGCTGCAGGTAAGGCTCCAGATCTTCTAATGTACGAATCTTGCTGATGTCCATGTTGTATTTATCAACGTACTGCTTGTTGAAGCGCCATACCCATTGCGAAGCCAACTCTTTGTTCACTGGCACAGCATAGTTTTGGCCATCGATCTGCGATCCTGTGAGGAATCGTGGATCAAGCTGCTCTTTAATGCCCTGACCATACTTATCCAACAAATCATTGATTGGCAGGAATGCTCCTCTGGTGGCATTTGGCAGATAGTCATAAGCCCAGGAAGAGGTGAAAGCGATATCATAATTTTCGCCCGAAGCGGTTATGACTGGCATACGTTTGGAATAATCACCCCAGTCAATCATCGTGATGTCGACGGTTGTATTTATTTTCTCCATTAAGTATTTGTTCATTTCTTCCTGCACCATTGGCAGATCGCGCTGTGGACCACCAATCAGATATACCTTGAGCTTCACTGTGTCCTTATCGCCGGATTCTCCCCCGGATGCCGCATTCCCGCTTGTATCATTGGTATTACTGCCACCGCAGCCTGCTAGAACAGTAGAAAAAGCAAGCAGTAAAGTAACCATGAGCAGAGCGATTTTTCTTGTCTTCATGTGTATCCCCCTTATCAATGTTATTGTTACTGCCCTTTGAGGGCAGGCACAACCAGACTTATTCTTTGACCGAACCAATGGTCAGGCCTTGTATAAAATACTTTTGGAAAAACGGATACGCCAGCGCAACCGGCAGTGTAGCCAAGACAACCATCGCCATGCGGACGGTCTCCGTTGGCAGTGTCGAGGCAATGTCGTAGGACACGACCCGGCTGCTGTTTTGCACAACAAAATCCATATTGTTCTGTATTCGAATTAGCAATGTCTGGAGTGGAATCAAATTCGCATTGTCGATGTAGAGTAGCGCATTGAACCAGTCATTCCAGAATCCTAACGTACTGAACAATCCAATAGTCGCGATGCCCGGCAACGAAATCGGCAGTACGATGCGCGTATAGATACCGAACTCAGTAGCTCCGTCGATTTTGGCCGACTCAATAACCGCATCCGGCACGGTGGTCGTGAAAAATGTACGCATAACGATAATGTAAAAAGCGTTCATGATTGACGGCAGGATCAGCGCCCAGATCGAATCCCGCAAGTGCAGCACCTGCGTAACCACGATGTAACTGGGAACGAGACCGCCGGAAAATAGCATGGTGAAGAAGGCCAAAAAGCTGAAAAACCGACGCTGCGCAAAATTTTTGCGCGAGATGGCATACGCATACGTGGTGACCAAATACAGTGTTAGCGCGGTTCCGACAACCGTCACCGTTAAGGTAACCCCAAACGATTGGGCCATCTGCTGCCCGGATTCCATAAGGAATCGGTAGGCATCCAGCGTCCAGACTTCAGGGAATAACTTAAAGCCATTGATCGCCAGCGTCTTCTCATCGGTAAATGAGATGATAACGATGAACAGAAACGGAAAGATACAAGATAAGGCAAACAGACCGATAGCTATATTAAAAATCACATTGGATAATGGCGAAATGGCATTCAGATCTCTCGATTTCTTTCCGGTCCTCCTCGTATGGGCAGATGCCCGCTTTACCGGTTCGCTTAAATTACTCATGGAAGCACCCCCTTGCCGCAGCCTAGAATACGGCATAATCCTTTTCAATTTTACGCACAGCATAGTTTGCCAGCAGGACAAGAATCAAACCGACAATCGATTGATACAACCCTGTAGCTGTACTCATTCCTGTATCACCCATAATGGTCAAGCCGCGGTATACAAACGTGTCGATGACATTGGTGACCGGATACAGCGCACCAGAGTCCCGCGGAACCTGATAGAACAGTCCAAAGTCGGAACGGAAGATCCCGCCGATCGCCAGAATGGTGAGGATGATCATTAGCGGTCTGAGCAGGGGCAGCGTTATGTACCGGATCTGTTTCCACTTGGTGGCTCCGTCGATCATCGCTGCCTCATAATAAGAACGATCGATACCTGCGATTGCCGCCAGATATACTACACTGCCATAACCTGCACCTTTCCACAGGCCGAGCAGAATGAGAAAATACGGCCAATACCCTGTCTCACTGTACCAACTAACCGGATCTCCACCAAAATAGGTAATGATCTGGTTGAACACACCCTTTTCCACACTCAGAAACGAGAAGACGAAATAACTGATAATAACCCAGGACAGGAAATAAGGCATAAACATCGCGGTCTGGTAGATCTTCGCCAGCCGTTTGTTCAGCAGTTCGTTCATGATGATCGCAAGCGTCACCGCGAGCACCAACCCGAGAAAGATCAGACCCAGGTTATACAGAATCGTATTACGTGTGATGATATAGGCGTCACTGGTGGAGAACAGAAACTCAAAGTTCTTGAACCCGACCCATTCGCTTTTTAGAACGCTTTCAAGAAATCCGCCCGGATGAATCCTGAAGTCCTTAAAAGCAATAATCGTTCCGAACATTGGCAAATAGGCAAAAATGATAAACCAAGCTGCTCCCGGCAGTACCAGCAGAAGAAACGCCTTGTTCTTCATCAGACTTTTGAAGATGCCCTGCACGGCTGTCCCTCCTTATAATCTCGTTCATTATTGCTTTAGTTGCATCCAGCATTAATCCCCTATAATCAACACTGGATCTAAGCCCTTTTGGTGCTTTGGATTTCCTCGTTCACTCCTACCTCCATTATGCAAGCGCTACCAATTTTGAGATAGTTGAAAAACCCAATAAATTGATGGATTAATTAAAGATCGTACATTCATTCCATAACAAAAAAGACACCCCCACATGGGGAGTATCTTCATTCAGCCGGAGCCCCGGCTTACTTTTTCATGTAGATTGAGCGCAGCTCCGTAGGAGAAACGCCAGCATATTTCTTAAACTGTCTGTAAAAGTATGTGGAGTCCCAATAACCCACCTCGCCCGCTATTTCTGCAGTCTTTTTGTCCGAATATAACAGCAAATGAGTGGCACGCTCGATTCGGTACTGGTTCACATAATCAGAAAAGGTGGTACCGACCTCTTGCTGGAACAATTGGCCGAGGTAGTTCGGATGAAGCTCCAGCCTCTGACTGAGCGTCTTAAGTGACAGCTCATCCTGATAGTGATTTTTCACCACCTCCAGCACAGACATGATATGCGGACTGTACGTTTTCTCGGCGGTATGATATGTATCCAGCGTGCGATGAACAACCTTTCTGACCAATTGTTTCAGTTTGCTGAGCGTATGAATTCTGGACAGAGGTCCGAAGATGTCCCCGTAGTCAGGCGTTTTCTCCAGTTCCTTGGCGGCCAGCATAAGCTGGATCGCAGAATTGAAGAACGGTGTTCTCGGTAGACAGGGTTCCTTACTTTCAGCAATGAAGAATTCGTCGATGAACCGGTCCACCTCAGTACCTTCACCATCCCGCAGCAGCTTGTGAAACTGCTCCATCGCAGGCCCTGGCTTCTCTTGATACTCATTGGCAGCTTCTTCGTTCTCCACTTGCATGATGAAGGTTTTACAATCCATAAACAAATGATTCTGAAGCCATAGCTTTACGGACTTGCAGCTCTTCGGAAAACCCAGATAGGTCGACTCGGATTGACCGATGATCCCCCATACACGTGCACCTGTATCCTCGGCGACCGCCTGCTTCATCCTGTTAAGTGCCTGAAGCTGCCACTCAGCACTGCCTTCCGTACCGGCTGAAACGAACAGCAGCATGATGTCTCCCTCCTGATCGGGAAAGCAGATAACACCGCAGCCATCCGGGAGGCCTTTGTTCCCGACCTGCTCACATTGCTCAGCAATTCCAGGCAGATACATCTGGGGATCATCCCTCTTGTCATCGCCTACAATCCGCAGAGAAGCCGCACAATATGTGGACTTGTTCATGGGAATCTCAAGCATCTGCGCACGCTCACGGAATTCTTTGGCGTCAATGGTCTCGTTCGCCCACCGCTGCAAAATATTGTTGCGCAGAATTCTCCAGCTCTGATCCATTTGAATCTGGCGCATCTCTTCGTGCTCCCAATCCCGCTGCATATGCTTGATGGTCGCTTCCAGTTCATCCATATTGACTGGCTTGAGCAGGTAATTTTCGACCCCCAGCGAGATGCCCTCCCGCACATATTTGAATTCTTCGTAACCGCTCAAAATAATGAATTTGGTATATGGATTGCGCGCTTTAGTCTCCCGGATCAGTTCAAGTCCGGTCATTTGCGGCATCATGATATCCGTAATAATCAGATCGACAGGAACCTCGTCCATCATTGCTAGCGCTTCCAACCCATTGCATGCCGTTCCGGCAATCTGCATGTTATTCTGATCCCAATCAATGATGGCTTGCATTCCTTTCACAATAAGCGGCTCATCATCGACCAACATTACACTTCTCATCCCGTTTCCTCCCTTGTAACTGGAATGCTGATGGTCACCTCACATCCTTCGCCCTCCACACTGTTCAGGTGCAGTCCATAATCACTGCCATAATTCAGACGTATGCGGTCGTGCACGTTCTTAAGACCCAAAGATCGGTCAGATGTCTCAGCAGCTTCATCACCCTTATGCAATCCATGCTGCAGTTCAAGTAATCTCTCCGCGGAAATCCCCTTTCCGTTATCCTTCACACGGATGTGAATCACGCCGTTCTCTTCTTCGGCTGTGATGGAAATCCGGTTATCATCATCATTTGTACGAAAACCATGCACAATGTAATTCTCAATAATCGGCTGGACCAGCAACTTGACGACCATGCTTCCCGCCGCTGCATTCTCAATATAGGTCTCCACGTGCAGCTTGTCCTCATACCGATATTGGACCAAAGCCAGGTACATGCCGCACAGCTCTATTTCCTCCGCCAAGGTTACATGGGTCTGCTTTTTGATCAAATGACGGAACATCGTGGCGAGAATATAAATCATCTGCCCAACATCCCTCGCTCCCAAACTGATGGCTTTCATGCGGATGCTTTCGAGCGTATTGTACAAAAAATGCGGATTAATCTGGGCTTGTAAAGCCACAAGCTGCGCATTTTTTTGCTTAATCTCCGACACATATACCGTTTCTATGTAAGACTCAAGCCGATCACACATATGATTAAATCTCTGCGAAATCTGCTGCAGCTCATCTTCCCCCTCCATATCGATACGTTTACTCAGATCACCCTCCTGCCAGCGACGCATGTAAAGCACGAGTCTGTGAATTTTTTTGGAATAACGACGGATGATGGTGAACGTTACCGCGATGCTAATCATGATGCACAAAATCACAATCCCAATGAGGCTGAAACGAATCGCCTGAAGGCTCTGTTTGATTTGCGACTCCGGAATAATAGAAGCCACGACCATTCCCGTATTCCCGATATTCAGTAGCTGCACCTTGGAGCGCTCCTCCAGATCCACCCAATCCTCCGGTAAATTCATCTTCCCCCAGTACGGGTAGACGGTGTTGTCATACTTGCCCTGCGAATCGAAAATCACCTCACCTTCCCCGGTCATCAGCATGACCCGACTGTTCTTGCCGCCCGGTCTGTCTCGAAGAAGCCCTTTGATGCGGTCTGTATTCAGCTCAAACATAATTGCACCATACTGCTTCAATGTCACGGAGTCTTTGAGCACATTCGCGTAGCTGTACGGGGTAGGCTCATCAGCCATTTTCCCTTCGAACAGCGGTTCGCTGCCCATGTACTGCCAAGGTGCACTCCTCAGCCGCTGGAACCAGTCCTGATGCCCTGCAGTCAGCTTGGGATGATAGTAAAAGTGCTGAGTCTCCCGATTAAGAACATAGAAGAAATCCTGATCCGTGCTGTATAAGACGACATTTGCAATCGAAGCCTCATCCTTTAACAGCAGACGTAATTGATAATCGAAGTTTCCTCGCTCCGTGCGGTAGCTGTAAGCATATTGATTCAGACGCCAATTGAGAAAATCCTCGTATTCATGAGTCAAAAAATACTTCAGATCATCGCCGATCATGGCGTCGGTATAAATCTGCTGCACGGCACTATACAGCCGTTCGTACTGCTGATTCAGGTTGATGCTGACAATATCCAGCTCCTGCAAACTCGCATCCATTTGTTCCTGTACCACTCGCTGTTCATAGTAGCGGTAGGCCAATACCGCGATGCTGATGAACAACAGGACCATCACCATGGAATAAAACAGCAGAATTTTGTTGAACATTTTTTTCTTCAAGTAGTTCTTATACATGGTTCGTATCCTGGACATTCGCGCCTGAACACCTCCTCCAGACCCATTTCCAACTCAGTGTATCACCGTTTGGTTAAATTCGACAATCACCAGTGCATAGAACCAGTAATCCATATTACGATTTGTCAAAATTGAATGGAAGCGCTATAATGGGCGCATTCCCCTATAAAAGTTATGTAATACATACTCGCTTTGGATGCTCTCTATATATGAATCACTCCCCGATAAAATGAACTGGGGGTTTTTATGATGTTTCTTACTGAAAACAAACTACAAGCACGTATTCATGAATTATCCGAGCTCCGTTACCGGGATCGTCTGCCTTTAAATCATTTTCTCGCCTGCGAAGACCACAGGGAAGAGATCAACCCTGTCCTGCCTGGAGACGATAGCCATTGGAAGCCTATGCATACAGGAGAAAGTTGGTCCGGTCGAGATCTCTATTTGTGGCTGCGTACAAAAGTCGAGTTCCCTGCCTCCTGGGAAGATAAACGGATTGTCGGACTGTTTGATTTTGGCGATACCGGGGGTGGTAACAATTCCGGCTTTGAATCACTGTTCTACTGGGATGGCAAGCCATTTCAAGGCGTAGATTCCAACCACAAGGAAGTGTTCTTTCCAGCCTCTGCCGCAGGCAGCACCAACGAGTTGGTCTTCCGCTTATGGTCCGGTCTGGAAGGTGGTGGTCAGCCCCGCAACCAGACGCATACGTTCAGACAAGCAGAACTGTGCTGGCTGGATGAAGCTGTTGATGATCTTGTATTTACAGGGTCGGCGATTCTGGAAACGGTCAACATTCTGGACGCCCATGCACCGGAGCGTACAAAGCTGCTTCATGCACTCCAGCAGTCCTTCCGACTGATTGACTGGTCGCAGCCTAAGTCCGATGTCTTCTATTCCTCTGTGCATGACGCAAGAGATGACCTAAGCTCCCGATTGAATGCGATGGACAAGGCCTCTGATGTGACCGTTACTTGTATTGGCCATACTCATATTGACGTTGCCTGGCTGTGGCGGTTGAAGCACACGCGCGAGAAATGCGCCCGCTCCTTCTCTACGGTCATGCGTCTGATGGAGATGTTCCCGGAGTATGTTTTCCTTCAGACACAGCCGCAATTGTACGAATATGTGAAAGAGGACTACCCGGAACTGTACGAATCCATCAAGGAACGTGTCGCTGAAGGTCGCTGGGAAGCGGGCGGCGGCATGTGGCTGGAGGCTGACTGCAACCTGACCTCGGGTGAATCCCTGGTCCGACAATTGCTGATTGGCACTCGTTTTCTCAAAGAAGAATTCGGGACGGATTGCCGATATCTATGGTTGCCCGATGTTTTCGGCTACAGCTGGTCTCTGCCGCAAATTCTGAAAAAATCCGGCATCCATACGTTCATGACAACCAAAATCAGCTGGAACCAATACAACCGCATGCCATTCGATACATTCCACTGGCGCGGCATTGACGGCTCAGAGGTGCTGACCCACTTCATTACTACACCCGAGCCTTGGTCCGAGCCGGGTTCATGGTTCTATACCTATAACGGGAAAATCATTCCGAAGACGGTCAAGGGCATCTGGGATGCCTACCGTGATAAGGAGATGAACCAGGATCTGCTGCTGTCGTACGGATACGGAGACGGTGGAGGCGGAGTTAACCGGGAAATGCTGGAGATGAGACGACGGCTGGATCAACTGCCCGGATTGCCCAAGGTCAAGACAGGACGCGCAGATGATTATTTTGAAAAGCTGCAGGAGACGGTCGAGAAAACCGATTCGTACATCCATACTTGGGATGGCGAACTGTATCTGGAGTATCATCGCGGAACGTATACCAGTCAGGCGTACAACAAACGGATGAACCGTAAGCTTGAGCTGGCTTACCGCGAAGCGGAATGGCTGAATGCATTGCAAAGTATTGTGCATAATGACTGGAATCTGTATCAAGAGAAGTCTCTGACTGCGGGTTGGAAAATCATTTTGCGCAACCAGTTCCATGACATCATTCCCGGTTCCTCCATCACAGAGGTGTATGAGGATAGCAGAATTGAATATGCAGAAGCTGAGCAGATTGGCAGTCACGTAGACACGCAGGCTCGGATGGCTATCGCTTGCAGCGAAGAATCTCCGTATACGTACACCATTTGGAACTCCTCCCCATGGGTCGTTACAGAAATCGTGAGCATTCCTGCGGCATCAGGCGAATTGGAAACGGGAACTTGGCTGAGCGATTCAGGAGAGATCCTGAACGCTCAATACCAGGATGCACGTTGGTCCGTCGAGGTGAATAATATTCCTTCGCTGGGGTATACCACCATTCACTTCCAGAGCGGTACGGTAAACGATATCCCTGAGCAATCGCCATTCATCCACACAGCCAACGGAATTGAGACACCGTTCTATCTGCTCGAGTGGAATGAGAATGGGCAGTTGACCCGCCTTTACGATAAAGAGTCACATCGTGAGGTGCTTGCCAAAGGCGCTAGAGGCAATGTGCTTCAGGTGTTCGAGGACAAACCGCTTGCCCACGAGGCCTGGGATATTGATATCTTCTATCAGGAGGATATGCGAGAGATTACGAAATGCACCAGCATTGAAGTCGTAGAGACGGGACCACTTCAGACCGTGATTCGCTTTGCTTGGGAATACCTTGGCTCCACGATTACGCAGAACATGACTGTATATACCGGGCAGCGACGAATCGATTACACCACTGAGGTGGATTGGCATGAACAGCAGCAACTGCTGAAAGTTGCCTTCCCAGTCGGCATCCGCTCTACGGAAGCCACCTACGATATTCAGTTCGGTAACGTTAAACGGCCGACGCACTGGAACACAAGTTGGGACTGGGCGCGTTTCGAATCCGTTGGCCATCAATGGGCTGATCTGTCCGATAGAGGTTATGGCGTCAGTTTGCTGAATGATTCCAAGTATGGTTATGACATTAAAGACAACGTCATGCGGCTGACCCTGATCAAGAGCGCTACGCACCCTGATCCACATGCCGATCAGGGACTGCACAGCTTCACCTATGCTCTTCTTCCGCATCAGGGAGATTGGCTCGTTGGCGGAACCGTGCAGCAGGCCTGGCTTCTGAATGCTCCAGCTCGATATACACAAGGGGTATCAGAGCAGCCAAGTCGATCCATGCTCACCTTGTCCGGCAGCACAGCCATGATCTCGGCAGTTAAGAAGGCGGAGGATTCCAATCGTGTCATCGTACGCGTTCATGATTATTCCGGCAGCATGAATATGCATGAACTGACAAGCGATCTACGGATTCACGCGTGGAGAGAATGCAATCTTATGGAAGTACCGGAGGGCGAACTCCTGTATGATACACCGATAACTTTTGCTCTTGAACCTTATGAAATCAAGACGTTTGAGGTTGATCTGAGAGTATAATCCTATAACTGTAGCAGCTTAACCAAAGAAACCAGCAAATCCCCAGATGATGGGCGACTTGCTGGTTTCTTCGTGTTGTGGTTATTCGGTCCTTATTCAGACAGTAACGGTCCGCAACCAATGCTTCTCAATGACGTATTATAGAACAAAATGGAAAGGATGGCGTTTATATGGGAGAGTCACTCAAAAAAATGAAGTCCCCCACCTTCATTTTCTTTTCATGCGTCCTGGTCCTGTCCGTAATCATCGCAATCCTGTCCAGACCTTATTTCACAGAGCCGATTTTCCATGTTGAGAACAACAAGTACACATTCGATAGTGAACAAGGTAATCTAACGACTTATCGCAGCAGAACGGCAGATCCTATTCAAGTACGCCTTGATCATCAGGAACGGACTGTTTACATCAATCATCAGCAATATCTCATCACGAAAATTGATTCTGCGTTCAGTACAACGTATAAGTTGATATATCCTAACGGGAACAAATATGAAGTCCAAGATCATTCCGGACAATTAATAAGTTTTGATGCAAAAGGCAATAGCGTTTCCGAGGTCTTCTTGTACGTTGGCAGCCAAAGAGTACTTCAGGATGGGGAAGAACAATTCTCTCCTGCAACGCTTGTAACAGCCGCCTACCCAGATTATCATTACACTCGTGGTGCTCCAGGTTATCTGTTTCTCGCATTAGCCGCAGCGATATTCGGATGGTGCAGCTTCCGTTATCAAAAATTTCAAGACTTCCTTTTCTACCTCTCGCTTCGTTCGTTCTGGGCGAACGATGCAGAACCTAGCGACTTTGATTACTTTTTGAGCAAAGTATGCGGGATTGTCGTTATGATAGGGGCTTTCTGGATCGCTATTAATGCATTCTGAACTGAAAGCAATTCGATGTACCATAATTGATTTTTATTTTACCGTCTCTAATGTATATCGATTGCGTGGAATCTCAAGACCCAGATTACCGCGCAGTGTCTCATGCTCATACTCGGTACGGAACAGGCCGCGCTCTTGTAAGACAGGTACGACCAGGTCCACGAAATCCGCGAGTCCGTTCGGCACAACTGTACGAATGTTGAAACCGTCCGCAGCTCCCCCTTCGAACCACTCCTGAATCTGATCAGCGATCTGATCCGGTGTACCGATGAAAGATGTGCGAGGTGTCGATGCAAGCAATGCCACTTGGCGGAGGGTCAGCCCCTGTTCTCGTGCCTGCTGCTTGATCTTGTCCGTTGTACTGCGGAAGCTGTTACTGCCCAAATCACCAATCTCCGGGAAAGGCTCATCCAATGGGAATTGGGCAAAGTCATAATGATCGAAGTAACGTCCCAAATAATTCAGTGCATGGTCAATATCGACCAACTCCGCGATTTCCTGATACTTGCGCTCCGCTTCTTCCTCCGTTCTGCCCACAATGGGACCGATGCCAGGGAAGATCAGGATATCTTCTGCCTTACGACCATAAGCCACCGCTCGTGCCTTCACATCCGAATAGAACTCCTGAGCTTCCTCCAACGTCTCATGCCCCGTGTATATAGCATCGGCCGATCGGGCCGCCAGATCCTTGCCGGATTCGGAAGAACCTGCCTGGAAAACAACCGGATGTCCTTGCTTCGAGCGCGCCACATTGAGTGGCCCCTGGACGGAAAAGTGATCTCCATTGTGGTTCAGCGTATGCAGTTTGGATGGGTCGAAGAAAACACCGTTCTCTTTATCCCCGATAAACGCGTCATCCTCCCAGGAATCCCACAGGCCTTTAACCACATTCAGATGTTCTTCTGCAATTTCGTAGCGCAGCGCGTGGTTCGGATGTTCACCTTTGCCAAAATTCAGAGCCGAGCCTTCCAGTGGTGAAGTGACTACGTTCCACCCGGCTCTTCCTCCACTAATATGGTCCAGGGAGGCAAATTGTCTTGCCACTGTGAACGGTTCACTATACGAGGTGGACAACGTGGCGACCAGCCCAATGTGTGAAGTTGCTCCCGCAAGAACGGAGAGCAGGGTTAACGGTTCAAAACGATTCAGAAAATGCGGGTTGGATTTCTCGTTAATAAAGAGGCCGTCGGCAATAAAGAGCAGATCGAACTTCCCTTCCTCTGCCTTAATCGCCTGCTTCTTGTAGAAATCCAGATTTACGCTGGCATTGATCGGAATATCCGGGTGTCGCCAAAAAGAGATGCTATTTCCCACTCCATTCAAGTTTGCTCCCAATCTCAATCGTCGTTGTGACATATTAATTCCTCCCTATATTGTGGTGATGACCATTTAATTCAGTCCGAGTACCTTTTTTCTCTGAGAGTCGTTTCTTCATTTCATCATTTCTTTATGCTGTTTGCGCCTGCTTCTGCTGCTGCCATACCCAATCCCGGTTTATTCGCCTGGTTCCTTTCGCTTACCCGGACTGTCCAAGCTGCTCCCAGAAGGACAATGCCTGTTAGGAGAAAAACAAAAGGAATCCCCGTCCATCCGCCCAGAAAACCGCCAAGTAACGGGCCGAGTACAATACCAAATTGATTCGCAGTCTGACTCAGACTGACAGCCCTTCCTCGGAAATCACGGTCAGCATATTTGATGATTAACGCATTCAAGGCCGGATACACGGCAGCGAAGAACAGACCATAGACAAATCGCAGACTTCCAAAATAAATGAGGTTATACGCCGTCAGTTGCAGTAAACTGCCAATGCCGCCGCCCAGCAGGCCGATAAACAGGGTTTTCTCATATCCGATCTTCCCGCCAATTCTTCCCCAGCGCGGCCCCATAATTACCGTTGCCACACCGATAGCCGAGAAGACGATTCCTGCACTGAGTGTTGCACTACTGACGTCCCCACCAATCTGGACCACATAAAGCGTCAGCACAGGTTCAATAATGAGCACAGAAGTTGAAACGAGCAAAATCAAACCATAGATCCGCATTAATCCCGGAGTGGAGGCTGCTTTTTTCAGATCACCCAGAATACTTGTGCGAACCACAGTGCGGGGACCGCGGGCTTCTTTTACCCATATCACCATCACAGCCGAGAGCAGCGTAATGATCCCCGATGCGATAAAGCATCCGCGCAGCCCGATCCAATGGCTTAGTACTCCACCCACAAGCGGTCCCAGAATTCCTCCGGCAGCCGTGGATGTGGAGATGACACCAAGCGCATAACCTATATGCTTCTCCGGTGTATTGGTGCCGACTAATGTAATAGATGCAGGATTGAAGCCGGCCATGAGTCCTTGAAATATCCGCACAGCGATAAACGTGTAAGGGTCATAAACGAAATAGTTAGCCAGATGAGCAATGGCGAGACCAACGCCCGAACGAATCAGCATCAGTTTGCTCCCGTATCTGTCAGCCAGCGAGCCCCAGAAGGGAGCACATAGTCCGCTGATCAGAAAGCTGATCGAAATCGAAATGCCGGACCAGACTTCCAATCCGCTCTGAATACCGAGATCATTTTGCAGAAACAGCGGAAAGAACGGAACAGACAAGGTGTAAGACATATGATTGAAAAATAGGCCAAACCACAGAATATACAGATTTCGCTTCCAATGCGGCATCACGGCATTCTCCATACTATATAATTCCTATATAAAAAGTAGGTTATTATCCATATTAGAATACCGTCACGGGAAAGTATAATAGAAAAGTTCAATAGACCCATTCAAGAATTAAATGAATGGATCTGTTAGATGCTGCTATTTTGACCGTAACGATTACTGTACTTGAACGGACATGAATACATCCACCTCATCTTCACTGTCCAAAACAAACCCAAAGCGCTCATACAAACGCCGAGCCGGACTGCCCTGCAATACATTTAAAGTAACACGTTTGCCCCGGACCTCATCCCGTTTCAGCAGCATGTTCAGCACTTGGGTCCCTATTTGCCGACCCTGATAGTCGGGATGGATATAGAAATGTTCCAGTAGCATTTCCTCCGATTTGGGTTTCAGCGCTACACACCCCACCAGTTCACCCTCGACCTCAATAATCCACGTATACTCAGGGTCAAATGTATTACGGAAACGTTCACGGACCTTCACCTCATCGTACCTTTTCAACCTGTTTAAATCATCATATAGAACCAAAGCTCGCAACTCAGCAAGGTTCTCCTGATCTGCCTGCTTGGATTGACGCATGGTTATTTGGTTCATTGGAAGGGCTCCTTTTACGCATAATTTATTCGAATTCATGCTGCCTACGTTGCATCTTCCTCATCCTTTTCTTCCAGACACTTCTGAATGAATTCAAATAACCCCGCAGCTTCAATTGATCGATGTCCCCAATCATGCCAAAAGTACAACACCTGTCCAACCGTTCCCGCACTAGATGGGTCAGTGTCCAGACATAGATAATCCCCACCACCATTTTCTGCAATCGGAATCCATTTGCAGTTCCACAGTACTGGCTTAATGGCATCATCTTCAATCTCAGGCTCCATATCATCCGAGTCGAATTCTTCCTGCAAAAACGTCCAGTTCTCCTTCACCTGATCCAAAGGTGACAATGTCAGGTTACGCACAAAGGAATCTACGCCAACATTCCAGGCTTGTCCGTTATGCACACGATACAGAGCCTTCATCTCTTCAGGCAATGTCACCCCAAGTTGATTTTCCACAGATCGAAAATCTTCATCGCCCGCACCAGGTTGAAGATTGAGCGCTACTTCAAAATCTGCATTTGCACCCGTCCCTTTTTCAATAATACGTTGCCATAGCAGCTCTGCTTGCTCTATCATTCTCCATTCTCCTTCTTGTGCGCTTTATAGATTGTCTAGTCTAATGATATAGAAAATCTAACTGTACGATATCAGAGATAGGAAATACAAGGGAGTGCATGACGATCGTGTTAATCCCACATTATGCCAAATCAAAAAGCACCGCCCAACGGATCAATTCCGTATAGACAGTGCCCATTGTATAGCCTTATTAGTGCATATCATGTTATTAATATTGTCTATATAGATTTCAATGCATCATTAATCTATGAGGATTTGATAAATTCATCTGGCTAGAGCAGCATCCGTTCACCTTATTATCCCACATTTTTTGGTTTATGTACTTCATCTGAAACTTACATTATTTCGTTATTCATTCTCTTGGCTTGTACAATCTCCCTGATGATCTTAGAACGATTCCAGACAACAAACTTGAAGACATGTCCACTGTCTAATGTAATGGTAATTCCGTTAGGAATTAGTCCCCATGTCGCACTTTTCTCAATCTTAGTCATAGCCCAGATCTCGATTTGAACCCATTCCGTCTGAAAATTCAGACCGTGAGGAATAAAAACTAATCGTTCATTAGTAAGGAAAAGCTTTCCTCCTACTCCTTCAAAACCTCTTAACCAGTTTGCTTGAATCCTTTCAAAAATGACGTACTCAGTAGGGCCCAATTCTTCCATTTCTATCAGTCTCCTTTTTCAGCCTATAGCTTGAATCTCTATTATTATAGGTCGTTTTGACCGATATAGGAATATTTTGCACATGTTCATTTGTAAAAAAAGCACTGCCCTACGGAATCACTCCGTCTTGGACAATGCTTAATATATTTTTGCTTTGAAAGGAAAGAAGGAAAGCTTCCTCTCGATTCCGGATTACATCTCTTTCAAAATACCTTTAACCAGCCCGATGAAGGTTGTTTTCACTTTTGCGGCGACTTCAATCACTTCATCATGACTTAACGGCTGATCCAGAATGCCGCAAGCCATATTGGTCAGACAGGAAATGCCCAGTACTTTCATGCCGCCATGAATGGCTACAATCGCTTCAGGTACCGTCGACATACCCACAGCATCCGCGCCCATCGTACGAATCATGCGAATCTCTGCTGGAGTCTCATACGCAGGACCACTCCACCATGCATATACCCCTTGCTGCAAACCAACATTCTGCTCCTCCGCTACCTTCAGGGCGATACTGCGGAGTTCGCGATTATATACCTGTGATACGTCCGGGAAACGCACACCCAGTTCGGCATTATTCGGACCCATCAGCGGATTATTCCCTACCAGATTGATATGATCCGTAATCAACATAAGCTGTCCAGGTTCGAAGCTGGTATTGATTGCTCCACAAGCATTGGTGATAATCAACTGCTCGACACCCAGTGCTTTCATAATCCGAACCGGGAACGTTACTTCATCCAGCGTAAAACCTTCATAATAATGAAGGCGTCCTTTCATAGCTACGACAGTCTTGCCCATCAATTCTCCGATGACCAATTCGTTAGCATGACCAATCGCCTCGGATTGAGCAAAATAAGGAATGTCCGTATATGGAATGACGGTTGCATTCTCGATCTCGTCCGCGAGCGCTCCCAGCCCTGATCCCAGAATCATGCCCACGACAGGTTTGTTATTAATACGGTTTAATATGTAATCTCTGGCTTCCTGAATATGTGCAGATTGATGCATAGATATATTCCCCCTGAACATCTGAGTTTGGATTAAGTAAGTACTATAAACCAAGTGTAATGAACTTTAGTAATCAAGTAAATGGGAGCCGGATAAAGTGGACTCTGCCTCCCCTCCCGAAAGCAGGTTAAAGTTTGAGCCTGGACTGTAACACGTCGAAATATGGTCTCAAAATCTCATCAAAATCAGGTTCGTCGCCTTAACATTAAATAGATGATGGATTCTTTATTATGCAAAAGAGGAGCGGATGTATTATCCACTCCTCTTTCTTTCTATTTAATCTGCGCTTGCCGTAATGTGTTCCCACTTGTCATATTCCTCAAGCATGCCATTCAGCTGCGTACGCGCCATCACAAGCCCCATGCTTCCGAGAGCCAGTCTTCTTGGAGGATTGTCTGTGCCGGCAATATCAGCAACCGCTGACATAGCTTTTTCAACATCGCCATAAGGCGCGGTCTCAGCAAGATCATTATACCAATCATACAGCGGTTGATAGTCCGGGATATCGCTTGTAATTTCTTGAGTATTTCCTTGGAAACCTGTCTTGAATCCTGCTGGCTCTACAAGGGTAAGGTTTACACCCAAGCCCTTAACCTCAGCGGCCAGACCTTCACTCAGGTTTTCAAGCGCTGCTTTAGAGCTACAGTAGATAGACAGCGTTGGCAAGCTTTGTACGCCGCCCATAGATGAGATATTGATAATGTGACCCGAGCGATGTTCCCGCATCTGTGGAAGAACGGCTTGAATGGTGGTCATTACACCAAACACATTCGTTTCATATTGCTGACGTGCTTGGTCAACGGATACTTCTTCAAAAATACCTGCTTGAGCATATCCGGCATTATTGAGCAGCACATCAATTCGTCCATATTGGCGCGTTACCGCATCCACAACCTCGTGGGTCATTTCCTGATTAGTAATATCCAGGGCCAGCACTTGTACATTACTATATTGGCTAAATTCAGCGGCAGCTTTCGATGTATCCCGCATGGTAGCGACGACATTCCATTCACGCTTCGCAAATTGAAGAACCAATTCTTTACCGAAGCCTGTTGATGTACCTGTAATTAAAATGGTTTTACTCAAGTGTATTCCCTCCAGATCACGAATTGAGCTTGGCTCGTGAGATATCGTAACCCTTAAAGTTCACTTTAAGGCAAGTATTATTTTTCAATGGACTCCCACCAGCTTGAAGTAGGAAATACACTTGAACCGATAATCACCTTTTCTCCAATTTTTGGCGTAGATAAAGCTACACCTAGCTTATCCGCAGCTGCTTTCGCGCGCTCAATGGGGTCTGTCCAACTGTGCAATGCCAGGGTGAATGCTCCCCAATGAATAGGAATCATTACTTTACCCTTTACATCCTGATACGCTTGCACGGACTCCTCAGGAACCATATGAATGTTGGCCCATTTCACATCATATTGACCTGTCTCTATGAGGGCAAGATCGAACGGACCGTATTTATCGCCAATCTCCTTAAAGTGAGGACCATAACCACTATCCCCGCTAAAATATACATTCGATTGTTTACCTTGAATAACCCAGGAACTCCATAACGAGGAACCAGAACGGACACCGCGGCCAGAGAAATGTCTTGCGGGCGTGCTAACGAAGGTTAACCCTTGATACGATGCTTCTTCCCACCAGTCCAGCTCTTTAATCTGGCTCGGATCTACACCCCATTTTGTCAAATGTCCAGCGACCCCTAACGGAACGATAAATTGTTTGACCTTTCCTTTTAGCTTACGGATAGACTCATAGTCCAGATGATCATAATGGTCATGCGATATCAAGACGACATCGATGTCAGGCAAATCCTCAATCTGTGCTAGCGGCTTATTGCTATATCTCTTTGGCCCCGCGAAAGCAACGGGAGAGGCGTATTTACTGAATACTGGATCTAGCAGAAGCTTCACTCCACTGACCTTCATCAATAGGGTCGAATGACCAAACCACATGACTTGATCCTCGGTACTGTCTGAGAATGCTTTTGCATCAAAGATTTCCATTGGAAGGGTTACCTTTGGTCGGCCATTTGGGTTTCCTTTTATCGTATCGTATAAGGCCCCAGCGGTATCTTTTAAACTATAATCCATCGATGTCGGTATTTGATTGTGAAACTTCCCATCGATAAAGTTAGCGGATTCATGAATACGCCGCTTACTATCCGCTGAACTTCTCCCTCCAAGAGGCGGGTAATAATTTACGACCCAGAAAATCACTAATACGAGTACGACCAAGATTATTACATATTTCATCCTGTCTCTCCTGCTTTCTCATTCCGATGAAATTTTTTTAACCCTGTTAGCATACATCTTAAAGTGCACTTTAAGGCAAGTTTTTGATTACAGAAAAAGCCACCCTATTCTTACATAGAGTGACTTGTCACAATCTCGACTTATATGGTTGTATCTAATTCCCCAATGTACGTTAGAAAACGTTCCTCAGGATTTCCCTTTTCTATATCGTTATACACTTCAAGCTTCTGGCTAACCGCTTCAAAAGCCTCATTTAGCACTTGCTGTTTTCTCTTGATCTCCGCTTGATGGGATTCTAGTATGGCTCTGCGCTGTCCGATCGTTTCATCTCCCTGCAAGGCAAGGTCAACGATTTTTTTCAAATCCGCTACGCTCATTCCTGTGGCACGAAAACATGTTATTAAGCGAATCCAGTCTATATCTCGTTTTTCAAAAAGGCGGTTGCCGTGATTATCCCTACGAATATCGGGTAAAAGTCCTTCTTTATCGTAAAATCGGATCGTATGAGCAGGGCAATTTAATTTTTCAGATACTTCCTTGATTGTAAACAAATTCACTCTCCCCCAAGTCCAGTTCATAAGATGTTACAGCTAGCTCTATTATAAGCAAAAAATTGCCCTTAATCGAAGCCAGCCCCTTTATTCCTTATAATAAAGGTACATAAATGCCTCTATTTACACTTGGGAGGTAGTTGGACGGTGATTGAGTCACCTTTGAGACACCCTTAAGCCACCGTGAACCATACTTAAGACACCTTCATCCTCTCGCCCCACTCTTTCTCCCCACACCTTCTCGCCTCTTAGCCCCAATCCTGCTCAACTCTCCCTCTCTCTTTTATCCATTTTATATAGTATCTTTTTTCCCTTTCAGCAACGATTGGAAAGCCAGCTTTAACACCGGCGGAACTGCAAAAAAGATAAACAAGGTTCGGAAGAGCTGATAGCACGTTACAATCGACAGGTCGCCGTTGACTTCCTTAGCGATGAGGGCCATTTGGTCCATACCGCCTGGCGATAGGCTGAGAAATGCAGTGACGATTGTGATGTCATGCATTCGTGTCAGCAGCAAGCTAAGTCCCATGGAGACCCCAATCAGCAGCACGCCACTCAATATTGCGAGCAAAACGATTTTTGCCTTGTTCTTTAGACTCTCCAGATCCAGCAGCAGCCCAATGTAGCCCCCGATCATCAGTTGTGAAAGACTGAGTACGACGGGTGGCAACGCATGACCCTCATACCCGGTCAAATTAAGCAGGATCGTACCCATCATTGGTCCAAGCAGAAAGGCCGTTGGCATCTTGATCTTCTTGGCGATGAACGCACTAAGTACGCATACTGCGGCAAAGACCAAAGTATGCGGAAATAACGCAGCAGATCCGCTCGCAGCAGCAGCTACGGCGCTATGGCTGCCACTGACATGAAACAATGGGCTGAAGATCAGCAGCGGCACACAGAAAATAATCATCATCAGGCGGGATACCTGCAAAAAGGTGACGACAGTGATATCAATACCCTTCACTTCTTCGGCCAACGTAATCATCTGGCTGAGTCCTCCGGGAATGCTGCCCATGAGCACCGTTGGGAAAGGAATACCGGATAATTTCGAAATTAAATACGCAATGGCTCCGGCACATAACAACAGCAGAGATGTGAACAGAATCATCGTCGGCAACTGAAGTCCGATCTGCGTTAAGGTCGACAAGGTGAACGAAAGCCCTAGGGTATAGCCGATGATAACCATGCCGGTATCGCGGACTTGTCCAGGCCAGTATAAGGTGATTCCTTTAAACAATCTGGAGCCGATCACGAGGAACACCATCGAGCCGAGTAGCCAGGGAATTGGCATATGGATCAGTTGGAAAACAAATCCACCAAGGACAGCAATGGCAAAGGTTATCACAAAACGGACCCACTTACTCTTTTTCCACAACGCAACCCGGGCTTCGCCGGTACCATCCATTACAGGTTCTCCGTTATTTTATCTAGGGCCTGTTGAACATCGCCTTTAAAAATGCCTCCATGGTAGCAAATTACAGTCTCTATTGGATAAGCCTTCAGCTTGCGGAGTGATTCCAGCGCGAGTGGCATATCTGGCGTAACTGCCGGATTAGGGCCTATCAGCTTATCGTTTTCAACATTTAATGCATCACCTGCAATGAGTGTCTTACTAGGCTCATGGTACAAGCTGATATGACCCGGCGTATGCCCTGGTGTATGGATTACAGTCAGTCCGCCGCCGAAAGGCAGTTTCTCTCCGTCTGCCAGCAACGTGGTCACATTCTTTTCCTTTCCAGAAAAAGTAGCTTCAAATGCAGTAGCAAGATCCTGCGGAAGTGAGGCAATCAGCCCTTCCTTGCGTTCCCCGCTGAATTTAATCATCGGCTTTAGGCCATCGATATAAGGCTGGTCATCCGCATGGGCATACACCTCTATACCTTCGCCTTTGAACTGCGGCAGGCTGCCTACATGATCGATATCCTGATGGGTTAAAATAATGGAATGAGAGGCCGCAGGGTCAATTCCCGCTTGGATCAAAAGCTCCGTGATTTGGCCGTAAGAACCAGGCATTCCGGTATCCACCAATACATAAGATTGCTCGTCACGGATTGCCACCGGGTTAATAACAAAATCATGCTCGCCCATCTTAAGAGTAAGCACTAGCATTGCAATCTGTTCGTTAATTTTCATATTGTGCCAAAGCGAATGCTCTGGCTCACCTCCCTAGAAATAAATCAAAAAACTTACAAGTTCATTATATGACTTTGTAGTTTTTTCGTCAATTTCCTTTATTGACCACAATAAGAAGACATGTCAGAATGTGAAGGGGTGGTTAAAATGGAACAATTCAAAAGACAACTAATCGTCGATACAGCAATGCGCATTTTTAGAGAAAAAGGATATTTCTCAGCCTCCATGCAGGACATCGCAGAAGCTTGTAGCATGGCCAAGGCGAGCATCTATAAAGTATTTTCCTCTAAGGAAGATCTATTTACCGGGGTATTTGTCGAGGTACACAGAATCCTGTTCGAAGAGGCAAGGGAGCTTGATCGGAGACTTCGGCTGGAGGGGCTTCCACCAAAAGAAGTACTGCGCCAAAAGATCGAATTTCAGCTGCAATATATGCTTGAAAATTATTTTTTCACCAGTGAGTTTAAAGAGCTGCCGATCACAAGTAATGAGAACTTTCTAATCGAATGGAGAAAAAAACGTGCCTCTCTGCTGACCTTACATCAGGATTGCTTCTACGAAACATACGGCGAGCCTATTCTCCCATATCTCGGGGATGTTGTCGCTATCTTCCGCGGCATGGTCAAAGAATATCTGTCTCACACTTTTCAAGCGGTGATTGCTGCTCCCATGGCTAATTTGGCTGGATTTATTGTGGATCGGCTGGATGTTGTTATCGGAGATTTGATCGCAAGCAAAGCCCAACCTGTGCTCAAGGCATCAAGTGCCTTTTTCAACGAAATCAATCCACCAGATGACCAGACCCGGCAGGACAATCTAGATGATCTTCTGAAGTTTTTTGCCGATAAAATCCGCGAGCTACCACGGCCAGAGCCCATTCAGAATGAACTGCTTGAGGTTATCGAATGGCTAAAGTTAGAGTTAGGACAACCCAAGCCTAATGGTACTCTTCTACGGGTATATATCAACTTTTTGGATTCAGTTAGTGAGTTAGCACCTTATGTGCGACAGCTTAGTCTCGTACTGAAACGTTCGTCAGTAGAATAAGATTCACTACAAAGAAAAGCAACTGAAATTAATCAGTTGCTTTTCTGCATATAAATATACTTACTCCCTCTTTAACTATTGTCGAGATTAATTCACCACAGCATCACTTCAAGTCCCCACCGGAACCGATCCATGATGACAGCTTACCTTTTTCGATGATCGGTACGGAATTATTGAACGGGGTTTGCTTTCCGTTTGCTTTCCGTTTGCTTTTCATGAAATCCATCCCCATGCTCAGCAACAGCATCAGTGAAGCAAACATCACGGATTTACCAATGGTTCTTTCAGGAAAGATCATATAGGCAGCTAGAAAATTGCCTGCGAAAACAAACAGGTAATTGCGGATGCCATCCATCTTCTCATCTCATTTCGGAATCAAATTTAGATTTCACTGTAATCTGCTGCTCTACCTTATCATAATTTTCCATATAAATCCATAATACAACTTATCTCTTTCGCTCAATCCCCTCATAGACCGCCTCGCAAAGTTCAGTTGTGAATCTGCCGGACATGCCCTCCAGAGCCGTATTGGTAAAAGCTACAACGCTCAGTTCTTCTGTTGGATCAACAAACCACGAGTGACCATAGGTTCCACCCATGCGCCACGTTCCAGTAGATTCCAGAGTACCCGCCTCAACCGGATCTTTCAGCACCGTGAATCCCAGCCCAAATCCTCTTCCCGGCCAATAAGGCATCTCCAGATCGCCAATCTGATTAGTCGTCATTTCGACGACCAGCTCTTTAGGAAGAAGCGAACCTCCACCTTGACGCAGCGTTTCAAGCAATGCTAGAAAGTCTCCTGCACTTCCGATCATGCCCGCACCACCCGAAAGATAGGCCGATGGATCAAGGTATCTTTCGGATGCGAGTTGGAAGCCTGCCGTTCCTTCAATAAAAGGTACATGGTCCTCATCGCGCAAGCGACGAGTTTGCCCCGAATTGTTGGAACTGTCCGCATAGGCAGCTGTCATTCTCTCCGAGTCCACAGCGACAAAATCTGTATCCTTCATGCCCAGCGGATGAGTCACGAGCAGTTGTACGGCCTCTCGCAGTGTCAGCCCGGTCACTTTCTCAATAACTGCACCGAGTACATCTGTTGCAATCGAATATCTCCACATCTTCCCGGGCTCATACAGAAGTGGAGCAGAAGCAATCCTCTGCAAATTCTCTTCCAGCGTAATATCAGCGATATCCATCCCATCTGATACTCCGGCAAGTTCGTACGTTCCTCCGTTTTCCTGAAAAAAACGATACGTTAAACCCGCCGTATGTGTCATCAGATGATGAACCGTCATGGAGGCCACTTCCCCATTTGGCTGTTCGGGACGGAATTCAGGTAGCCATTTCATAACCGGGTCATCCAGCTTTAATTTACCTTGGGATATCAATACCATGGCGGCGGTGGATACAATCGGTTTGGTTACAGAAGCATACCTGAACAGTGCATTTTCTTGCATGCGTCTGTTCTGTTCTCGATCGGCGAGGCCATCCGCGCTGTTATAGACCACTTCCCCTTTCCACGCAATCTGAACAACGGAACCCACAATTCTTTTTTCTGCCAACGTACGGTGAATCACTTCTTCTACAAATGCAGGATTAAACTTCATATTTCTGTCTCCCATCTCACTCTTCCCCTCCATGTGCCACGTGCTTGATTATTTAAGTAAGTGTGCTTATTATATAAATGATCTCATCCATATTACATAAAACAACCAAGTTATCTGCTTTAATCTGCGATGAATATAAAGGCATTTACAAAACATTTCCTATAATTTAAAAGGAGGCCATCTTATGGACCAAATCGATACTAATATCCTCTTTCATTTGCAAAACCAGGCAAGGCTATCCATGACGGAATTGGGCAAGCTGGTCGGTTTATCTCAACCCGCCGTAACGGAACGCGTGAAGCGTCTAGAAGAAAGCGGTGTAATCGAAGAGTACCGTACTATCATTTCCCCGCAGAAAATAGGGAGGTCGAGTACTTCCTATCTTCTTTTTCGCACACGGGATTGTCATGCCTTTCTTGATTTCTGCCGTTCGTCACCCGAAGTGATCGAATGTCATCGCGTGAGCGGAGAGCATAATTACCTGTTGAAGATCATGACAGATTCGATTGCTGGTCTTGAAGCATTTGGAGACCGATGCGATCAATACGGTACCTACACCACCCTCATCGCGATGTCCTCACCTATTGCAACCAAAAATCTCATTGAAGGAACGAATCCGGTGTAAATGTTTCATCGATCATAGTTCAATAACCTATCTTGGGAAACCATTTTTACTGGCGGACCAGGCGACGAGTAAGGCCATAACGATCAACAGGATCAGGGAAATGGGCAGGAAACGAGCGCCTGTCTGGTCCAGCAGGATAGCTCCGACGATCCCTCCCCCTCCGATCCCCAGGTTCCATGCTGTCACCAGCATGGATTGGGCAACATCGGCACTTTTGCCTCCGGCCTGCGCAATTGCAGTCTGTAATAACGTAGCCGCTCCGCCAAATGTAAGCCCCCAAGCGACTACTCCCAGAATGATCATTATCGGTTGATGGATAAAGATCCCCATCACCAGCGAGGCCAGCGCAAATAGAACAAGGCTAACCAGAATCAATAATCTCATGTAACGGTCAATCAACAGCCCAATAATCCATATACTGATTACCGAAGTCACTCCAAAGATCATAAGAACCAGGTCCACCCTTTCGGACAGCATCGTCTCGCCCAGATAAGGTGAGATGTACGTGTACAGAATGTTATGGGCCAGTACCCAGGTCAGAACAACAAACAATATGGGACGAACCCCCGGTATAACAAAAATCCGATGAAGCGCAAGCTGATCACGTGCAGGCTCTCCCTCATAGTCAGGTACTTTCCAGAGCACCCACAATACAAGCACTACCGTCAATAATGAAACTGTTCCAAAAATAAGACGCCATCCTGCGTAATTGCCCAAAAAGGTACCCAAGGGAACGCCCAATGCAAGCGCGAGTGGTGTGCCTACCATGGCGACAGCCATCGCTTTTCCCTTTAACGAGTCTGAAACCATCCGGCGTGCGTAACCTGCAGTCATCCCCCACAACACTCCAGCAGATACACCCGCCATGAAGCGTGCAGCAAGGGTCAAACCATATACTGAAGATACGGCCGTAATCGTATTAAAAATCAGAAAACCGAAGATGCATAATAGCAGCAGTGGCCTGCGTTTCCATCCACGAGTTGCTGTCGTCAGCGGAATTGCCGCCAGAAGAGATCCCACTGCATACAAAGTGACGAGCTGTCCAGCAAGACTCTCTTTGATATTCAGATCTTGCGCTATTTGCGGCAGCAGCCCCGCCGGCAGGCTTTCTGTAAGAATACATATGAATCCAGCCATGGCCAGAGCGAGCAGCGCTGACCAGGGGAGGCGTTCTTTTGCGATTGTGTTCGCGTTCACAAAGACTCTCCTTTATCCTCTTATTTTTGTATAGTCCAGAAGCCTCTGGCCTACAGAATAAGCTTATAAAATCGAACCCACATTTGGCATACATAATCAACGGCAGATCGAGCGTTTTATAAGGATAATCCATTTAATTTTGGTGTTTCACTTCGAATTTCAATGTAAACGCTATTAAAGCAATTATCATAGCGTACTGGATCATTAAAGAGGATGGGAAAACAACGAAGGGAACATCGAAGATGACGAAGATGATTGATAGCATTTCTGTTACTCGCTAGAATGATAAGATAATACATAGGCTTTGACTCCAATGCCTTTTAACACACACTGAAATCGGCTTCATAGAGGGGAGACATCCCGATGTATAATCTTACATCCATTGAGCACCACACCAGGCTGCCCTCTAACGGCAACCCGTTCACACATACAGAAGGACAACTGTTATTGCTGCTGGAGGATGGAGAGATCTGTCTAACCGTGAATTGTCAGCATCGCGATCTCAAGGCAGGGCATTTTATTTTTCTCCAAGATGGCAAACAGCTGCAGATTAGGCAGACTTCCGAAGATCCTTTACGCATCATCGCGTTGGAGATAGAGGGGCAAGTCTCGAATAGAGAGGATTCCGAAGAGGCTCTTATTCTCCCTCCCCTTTTTGAGCATAACCGTGTTGGTATTCTGCAATCCCATGAACGCGAGTTAATCAAAGAACTGCACATTCTCTGGCAGAAGCATAATCAATGGGAGCGTATTCGTATTCAAGGACGATTCCTGCAGTGGGCCGCAGATGTAGGAGAACGGCTTGAAGCCACCTCCGATTATGACTCGGCCAGTCTTGTACTGGACGCGCTGCGTTACATGGAGCAGAACTATCAGACGCCGATTACACGCCAACAGCTTGCCGAACGGGCTGGTTTCTCCGAGGGGTACTACTCCCGTTTTTTCAAGAAAAACGTGGGCAAAAGTCCGCAGGAATATCTAACCGACATTCGAATGCATCACGCCAAACGGCTGCTCACTAGGCAACAAAGCTCCATACAGGATGTAGCCGCCCAAGTGGGTTATAACAACCCTTTATACTTCAGTCGCATATTCAAAAAAACCGTGGGCCTCTCGCCCACCGTCTATATTCATTCGAATCCACGTCAGATCAGAGTGGCCGCCATGAATAATCAATATACAGGGCATCTGCTAGCACTGGGACTGGAGCCTTGCGCCGCAACGGGACCTGCTTTCAAAGCCGAAACCTCTTTGCTCGATCATACGCTTTTCATGAATGCCTATGAAGGAGAAGCGCCCGATTCAACTACATTGCTCCGGGCTGAACCGGATCTGATTCTGACCAGTGAATATACAGACGATACATATGTTCAGCAGCTAAACCAGATTGCACCTACACAGACGATTGCTTTTCAATCCCAGGACTGGCGCAGTCAGTTCCTCGAAATTGCTGAGGCGACCGGACGAAATCAACAAGCTTATAGCTGGCTGGATGAATATGATGAGAAATCCCATCAGGCTGCAACCCATCTTCGTCAGCAGATTGGCTCTGCTTCAATCGTGTCATTACTCGTTCGCAGTCAGGATTGTTTTGTTGCCGGCTACCGCCATATGGGTGCGGTCCTGTATCAGGATCTGCAATTGTCCACTCCTTCCCTAATCCATGAACAGCAGAGCCACTATATTGCTGAGGATTGGAAAATGGACGATCTGGACGCCGATTACATCATGCTGGTGTTCCACCCTTCGGTCAGTGATGCCGAGCAGCAGAGATGGTTGAACTCACCGTGGTGGAAAGCGCGGGAAGCTGTGAGGCGAGGGCGGGTTTATTGGGATCAGATGAATTATGTATTCGGCAGCTATAATGCCTTCTCGCATGATCTGTTATTACGTGAAATTCCCGAGCGCCTTCGGTCACTATCGTGCATGTGAATGGTTCCTTTTGTGCCTCGACGCACTGAATCTTCTCTCCTATACTAGTAATTGAGAATGATAATCAGTAAAGGGGAACATGCACATATGAATACAGATATAAGAAACAAACGAGGATTTAAACCCAATTTGAAGGCAGGCATCATACTAATGCTGCTGCTTATTATGGTTGCCGGGTGCTCCAAGGCCGAACAGGCTTCTACGGGTGAATCCACTTCCGCAGCAAGTGAGTCAACAGAGAGCACCAACGGCACCTCATCGTCGGATAGCGAGGCAAACAATACGGAGACACGCACCGTTGAGGGTATTAAGGGTCCTGTTGATATTCCTGCTGAACCCAAGCGTATCGCTGGCTTGACCTATGCGTATGCCGATCACCTCGTGGCATTGGGCATGAAACCATACGCCATGGTGACCCAAGTCGGCCAGGAGATGCCTGCCTATCTGAAGGACAAGCTCGAAGGTGTCGTACCGCTCGGTTCCGTCAATGAATTCAACAAGGAAGCACTTCTGGACACAGAGCCGGATCTCATTCTGTCCAATGAAGTACTTGTTGATGAATACGACGCGATCAGCGCAATTGGACCGGTATATATGAGCAGCTACTTCAGCAATTCGCTTGAGTGGTTCAAGGATACAGCCAAAGTATTGGGCAAAGAAAAAGAGGCAGACGAAATCGTGGATCAGTTGTATCAAAAGGCGAAGGATCTTGGCACCAAGGTTGCTGCCAGCGATGCGGCGGATGATACCATTCTGATTTTTCGTTTGACCGATAAGCAGATTCAGGTATTTGCTCCAAGTGACAAATCACCTAACGCCTTCTATTCTCCGAACCTGCTGTACGATATAGCCGGACTCCATGCACCTGATCTTGCCAAAGCAGGCATCGTCATGAATGAAGTTATTGAGAATGTGTCGCTCGAATTGTTGCCTGAATTGAATCCGGATCGTATTTTCATGATCATCTCCGGTAGTGAAACAGATAACGAACAAGCGCTCACTAAGCTGCGTGACAATGCAGTCTGGAAAGGCCTGAAAGCTGTGAAAAGCGACCAGGTTTACATGGTGGACAACACGGTTTGGGTAGCTGGATTTGGACCGATTGCCTATGGTCAGGTTCTGGATGAGGTAGAACAAGCTTTGCTTGGAAACTGAACGCAAGATCTCTAGAGATTTGCAGCATAATTAAAAAAATAGGCATGTCGTTTACATGAAGGGAGAAGGCCCTCAACGTAAATGCATGCCTGTTTATGTTTATGATTTTGTTTCTCATTTTAATGTATAGCCCCCGAGATAGGTTTCCATCAGTTCATTAGAGAGCTGAATGGCTTCCGAACGATTCGTTGCGGGCATCGAGAGCATAAGCCCATTTTCGGAGCTCCACCTTTTACTGTTCTGCTCTCCGCTTGGATGCTCCTCCGAAATGGCGATGGTGAGTTTGCTGAATGCACGATCAACGAATAGTGTTCCGTATAGGAAGATACCCGTTTTCCCATTTCCAAAATTAATGTATGCCATCGATCCGTATCCTTTATGAAAACGAATTTCGAGACTCTTTTGATCTTCGGGTACAGGGAAAGATTCATCTTCAATATCAATAGTTCCTCTGAATATGTAGTCACCCGAGGTCGTTAGATAACGCTTGCCATCCATCTTGATATGAACCGTTTGCTCTGACTCCCTGTTGTCTTCTCCCAGCCGATATTTTACACCCACTCCATCAAGATGGATCGTTCTGGGCAGAAATAGAAGAACCACACTGATTACAATCATCAATACCCAGATGGCAAGCACGATCGAAATGATTTTTTTCTTCATGGTCCAACTCCTCAACTCATCGGTCTACAACTTTTGAAGATATACTGTCTCTTCCTGATCTTCATTCCATTGAATATGGACAGGGATTGGAAAGTCTTCATTCTCCCTCCTATCAAAGATGGTATATGAATTAATTACAAATTATAACATATAAACTACTCGCATAACGGTTTAAAGCAATTCGCTTACTTTCATTACGGCACGGAATCAGGCCTATGCTTACAAATGACTTAAAACACACAGCTGAAATTGGCACACAACTTTGCATACAACAAAAAAACCGGTCACCTCGTGACCGATTTAATCAGCTCCTCGGGGAGCGTTGGGATATAAGTGCGAATGACACGGGCCCTATAATTGAAACTGCTTAATGCGTGTGAAGGGTTACAACTTGTCCACCTGTAATAATGTTACCTGCTTCACCGTACAAGCTGGACTAATCTGCTCCTCAGTGAGAATGTTTAGCTTAATGAGGCTTTTCAGCTTATGACTGTCCACCTTGGACAGCAGTCGCCAGATGTCCGGATCGGGAAGGGATGCGTACAACTTCTGATCATCATATTCCTTGCGGTGCTGAAGCACCGTTTTCACAGCGTATCCGCCAACTTGCGTCTCATAGACGCCCTGCTCCTCACAATACCCGACAATCTCATCTCGTAACACAGATAGTCGTTGTTCAATTTCTTTTTGCTGCTGTTTCAGTTCAAAATAGGTTTGCACCTTCTGTTCCATACCTATCACGCTCCTCTATACCATAGGTATGCAGTGAAGGACAGTTTAGGACAATACTACAGCAGTTCATCATTTAAATATGAATTATTGCCAATAATCTTTTTAATCCGCTGCATCACGCCCGGACCCCTAGGAACATTAGACACTCGCTTTAATAGAATCCAGCGCAAACAAGCCATCGCTTCAAAAATCTCCGCATCGTCTGGTGTGTATTCCGTCAGACTCTTGAATAGAGCACTGTATATCTTACCGTTTCGTTCCCCTGTATAGATCGTCATCAAAAAAATGGACCAAGCTATATCGTACCTGGGATCACCGCGCTGCCCATTTGTCCAATCGATAATCGCATATTGATCACCTGCCTCCAGAACATTTCCCAGGTTATAATCACCGTGGATCAAATGATCCTGCCTAAACTCAGTCCGTTGAAGAAGGCTCGTCAGGATCTGATGCATATCCTCATGCAATTCAATGGAGGGGAAAAAATATCCAACGAAATCATATTATGGTATGAAATTGGCATCCGCGTTACCTGTATCATTTACATCATAACCATGGACTTGAATTAACTTTTGAGCTAATTGCTCCAGCTTGGTTTTGCTTAACTTGGCTATAGGCTCCCCGTCATAACTCGTTAACAGGACTTGATTAGAATCCACATCCATGCCCCAACCGTACGGCTTGGAGACTTGTATTCCACTCTCGTATAGTTCAGATAATAGTTCATACTGGTTGCGAATATTGGGTTTGGAGTCCTTGTTCCATATCTTTAATACATAAGAGTGATCACCGCATTCTATCTTCACAACGTCTGCTTCCAGCCCTGGTGACAGGGGAAGCATCTTGTATGGTTTCCCAAGCAGACAGCGAGTTTCTTCGCTCAACTCCATCCAACGGATACTTTCCAGCGTTAACCTCATTTTGCCCAACCCTTCTCTGTGAAATTAGAAGAAATAACGGCATTTGATACTCCATAGATCTTTACAATGATTTATCAAAAACCTTCTGCCACTTCTTCTCATTATATCCGATGGCAATATAGAACCGATGCGCAGCTTCCCTTTTCCCGCTTGATCGCACGCGAATCTTGTTAAACCCGTTCATCCGTGCCCATTTCTCACATTCGCTCATGATCTTTTTACCAATTCCCGCACCTCTATGATGCTCATCAACAACCAATCCACCAATCTCGGCAAAAGGTACACTTTCGATAGAAAGTCTTCCCTGTACATGCCCCCAACCCACAACAAGGGAATCGATCTCAGCTACGCAAACATAATGATCTGTCATTGAGTTTAGTCGATTCAACCTTTCGATGATCTCTTCTGTTGTACTGGTGTAACCCAGTTGATGGGATAATTGGCTAATCCCCTCGCCATCCCCAATTCTAGCTTCTCTGCAATGAATCATAGTGTCTCCTTTTCACTCTAGTTGTCAGGTGTAATAAGTCCTTTACCAATGAAATTCGCAGACACGGGCTTCTTGTCCAGTTCTCTGGACCATACCGATATTTGCCCCATATGGTGAATCTCATGAGCAATCACGTGACGCATCACTTCTCCCCACGATTCCTTGACGACGGTGCTATCCAATTCAGGATCGATGTAGGGTCTCTTTTCCATGTCGGAATCCCAGGATAGAACAAATGCCTCCACATCAGGTCGCAGCTTGCGGTCGAATTGTCGTACGGCTTCCAGTGTTTTATAATCATCAAAATTCTCCATACCATCCGGTTTGCCCTGCAATAATTGAAGCCAGCTCCACTCTACATCGATGATATGAAAAAACGTTTGCAAAATATTGCCTACTCCCCCCGTCCGAGGTCGAAGCAGCTCTTCTAGCGGTACATCCTCACACCACTGAAACCATTGCTCACGCACGATCCAGTTATAACGAAAGAAAGATTCCATTTAGCCATTCTCCTTTTCTATATAATTGAACTAAAAAATATTTACACTTGCCACTCCGATGACAGAACAACCTTCTGATCGCTGTTATCCCCAGATTTTTTGGAATCCCTTTTTCAAAGGGGAAAATCCGGGGATAAAGGCGAACGCTCCGCTTCTTCAGGTTATTTCTGCCCTCTACGTTCTCGTGTAAATGTTTAGTTCAATTTATATATCATGCTTTTTAAGTGTTTTGATCAGTTCCATATTGGCAAAAGTCTTATCTGAATATTCAAGGTCTCCGTAAATCCCGCTAATCTGATCAAATCCCGATTTGGTCCAAAATCGTAATGCAGGCCAATTTTTGAGCGCCACGTTAATTCTGATTTCCTTATAACCAAGCTCGAAAAACAATTGGGTTAACGCATGCATCATTTCTTGTCCATAACCCTGCTTCTGGGTCTCACTATGAATATACAAAAATTCGAGATAAACTGAATTCTCCATGGGGTAGCCATGGTATAGGCTCAACACACCTATATTTTCGTCTTCCTGAATCGTACGAATGGTCTGAATTCGGTAGTTCTCCATCCTTCCCCCTGGAGGCAGATTGCCTTTCTCAAAGCATGATCTCACATAATCCGGCTCATGATCTCTTCCGTCCCATTCCTGCACATAGTTACTCGTATCAACAATGGATTGAATATCGGAAATCTCAGATTCTTTCAAATCGGAAATGAAAAGTCGCTCTGAATTCCATGCCGTTGGAATCTGTTTCATATCATCATCCCCAATCTATTCGTGCCTTCTATCATAACCCATGATATGGTAAAAATAAAAGAGCCGCGATCGTCGCAGCTCCCTACTCTTTTGGCTTCGTCATTCTCTTCTTTACATAGAGTAAAACGTGAATTCCAGCGTATATAAACAGGACATTAAACAGATAAAGAAGAGCATTTACATAAACATTGGAAAGGAACCAGATCGTATCATCAGGTCTCTTATAATGATAATCAGTAAAGAACCGCAAAGGAAAACCATACTCTGTTCGTAAAGTCCCCTCCGTGTAGGCTGTTCCTGGAATAAAGATCAAAGCTAATACAGCAAGCCAAGCTGAAAGATTAAATATTCTTTTATTAAACGTCAATTCATCTCATCCATTCATTACATTTTCGGTATCCACCACATTCGCAAACATGCTCAGAACCGAATTGTGATGTTCTATAATCTGCTCAGCTTGAAGAATGTTGGAATTCCATGTGCTGTGAGCATCACGAACCAAGGTTACTGCGTAGCCAAGGCTACTTGCTCTGCGACAAGTCGTATCCACGCATATCTCCGTCTGCATGCCAGTCAGAATAAGATCCGTCACTCCGTTTTCTTGCAATTTCAGATTCAGATCTGTTTCATGAAACGAATCCGGTGTCTGCTTTTCAATAATAAGGTCACCCGCGATCGGCGCAATGGACGGATGGATCGTCCAACCTGCCGTTCCACGCTCAAGGGGACTGCCTGCTCCTTCACTGTGCTGAATGTAGATAACGGAGTGACCTTTTTGCCGAGCCTTGGAAATGACATGTTGTATTCTCTGAAGCAATAAGTCCCCCCGATATACGGGATCTGATTCATCGAACATGGCTACCTGAACATCGATTACAAGAAGTGCACAATGAGTTGGCATCTTATATCCTCCTGAAAAATAATATTAAATCAGCACTTGTTATGACTCCTTCTTCCTTTTTCGCGCCGTTAACAAACCTTCCAATCCCAGATCGATCAACACAAATAGTATAGCAGCTAGAACGCCAAATAAGGACAAAACTATCGTTTCTTTAAAATTTAAAATTTCTTCTCCCGCGCCCATGAGCAAATAATAGATATACATACCTAAGACTCCAGCACATGCATAACCCAGTATTCTCAAACTTAGATAAATGACATAATTTGCGAAACGAGATCTGCTCAACAGATAATCCAGCAACAGGGATAACGGTAACCCAATCAATGTGATCAGGGGAGTCGCATATACAAGATAAACAAGAATATAGAAATCAAAGCTGTAAGATTCATTCATGGATATGATACTTGCAATTAAAGTAAAACTAATGATGGTTAGAACGGTCGTCAGAAGCTTTCTTCCAATGTTCATCTCACCACTCCCATAAGGATATCCATCTACAATGAATGTTTCCTATGCGTCAGATTCTCCCGGTTGCCACCCAATTTCTTGGGACCATATATGAGCTTTCTCTAAAATGCTCCACACCATCGGTCCTTTGCCTTCCACGTATTTTGGACGCTGGTCCTTGTATAAAGCCATAAGCCGGTGCTTCTCTTCTGCATATTTCAATCGATCCTCTGGATGTTCCCTCAAATAATCTCTAAAAAGCAAGTTCATCTGCTCAGAGAAACTCCCTGCTTGTCTTACATGTACATGTGTTCTCCTGCTTCCGGGCACTTCACGGAAATATCGCTTGGTTTTATCGGGATTTTCTTCTCTAAATACGAAGCCGGCCGCTTCGATTTCTTGTTTGTAGTTAGGTAATTCTTCGTAATTGGATACGGAAATTTGTATATCTATGATCGGTTTGGCATCCATTCCGACGATGGAAGTTGATCCGACATGGTCAATCCGCACAGCCTTTTCTCCCAACGCCTCTCTTAATCTCATCCCGGTTTCGAGGAACATTGGCCTCCAGGCAGGATCATACGTTGCAATTCTCCATTGATCTTCCATGTAGTCCTCCCTTTGTTATCTAATCCATCTATATAAGAAACAACAAGTCTTTCTTTACTTTTGTCGCATTCTAAATTATTAAATCCACTAGACTACACCTGTCATCCGAAAACTAAAAATCATCATAATATATTTCTAGTTTTATTTGTTTCTTTAACTCAGTAATGTATTCGTATACATCATCAATATTTACTATACCTTCGACATTCCTCCTCAATAGATCATTGATAAAATTACTATCATTCTCTCTCAACCTTATATCTTTTAAGTAGTTATCATTATAGTCATTAATAAAATCTAATTTGTTCTTATAAAATCGAAATCGTTCCAAAACATAAATTTCCTTGAGATTAATGAATAAAGCTAGAAAATCCTTAAGATTTCTGGCTACTAAGGTTACTTGATTACCAAATGCCATTGGCTGAATAAAAATAATAGGAGCTTCTTCCAGATCACTAATTGATCCGTTAAACGTTAAAAAAGCAAAGTGGTCACCATCTGCTCCTGTTCTGCCAAATACGATGGCATCATCTGGGGTACAGTAATATCTATCATCATTATTATTAAAACTGATATAAAAACCCACATAATCCTGGAAGGTTCCATCATGTCGTTCACGTAATTCCTTATCTATTCGGACGATGTCTAGTAATGTTTCAGGCATTTCATAATTTATTTCCACTTTAAACACCTCTTCCTTATATCATAACTATATACAAGTCTATCGAAGATTTTTTGATTATATATAGTTGGAACACCCACACCACTATCATTGCGCTTCACTTTTTACAACTAATACCATTCTTATTCTATATTTTAACGCAAGTAAAAAAAAGAGAAGGAACAAAAGTCCCTCCCCTTACCTTTTCAGATATAATCACACTTAAATTTAGAAAACTCAGCTACAGAACCTTCTCCGCTCGCATATAGACCAATGAGCACCCCTGTAAATCCCCCAGCAACTTCCGAGGAAAGGTATTTCGTCTGTGCTGTACCTAAGAGGGTGTCCTTGCCATCTGCATGAATCAGGAAGCTGTAGCGTTCATGGCTTGCCTGTATAACCAATGTGGCATGATGATTACTTCCCAGTTCCACTTCATTTTCGACTGATTTGATATCCCCAATATTCAGACGTTCAATTACCTTATACCCGCTCTGCTCTTTGCGAATGGCCAAGTCATAATGGTGCTGTTCATCCATGTAGATGGTGATGCCTGCCTCGCCATTCGTAAGCCTAACGTCAACAGAGATAGTCGCGTCAAAGTCTTTTTGACGTAGCCCAATGAATGTCGGGGATGCTGGAACATCCAATGTCACTTCGGTTCCTTTTAATTTTAAGTTGCCTTGCTCTAACAAGTAATTGTCCGTATTGGGATGACGAAGATAACACCAGTCCAGATTCCAATCCGTGTTCTCGAACGTATAGGTTTTCTTCTCTTGTTGAACAACTGTGTCAGAGATACGATCAGTGTCAAAACTCATAAGCGTCGTACCATTATGTCCTGCCGTAAACCAGCCTTCCTCGTCAAAGGTAACTGGTGTAAGGAATACTTCCCGGCCCAGATGATGATAGGTTAGCCACTGTCCACTCTGACGGAATCCCAAATGGAAAATCCACCAGTTGCCTGCCTCGTCCTGAATCAGGTCGCCATGGCCAACCCCCTGCAGTTCATAACCACCTAGATTACGGTTGGTCAGAACAGGATTCTTGGCATAAGGCTCGAAAGGACCGGAAGGAGAATCTCCCCTCGCATATGTGACCATATGACCGTATTCGGTTCCGCCTTCAGATGCCATGAGGTAATAGTAACCATTCATTTTATACAAATGTGGGCTTTCCAGATAACGTCCGCCTGATCCTTGCCATACTGAGCGACTTGGGGTCTTTTTGTTACCTGTTTCAATGTCAATTTCACACTGAATGATTCCCCCAATTCCTTCATCGTCGGTTCCGTTGCTCATAAAGAAGGCCTTACCGTCTTCAAAATACAAATCCGGATCGATTCCCCCTTGATCCACAATAATCGGTTCTGACCACTCCCCGTATATATCATCAGTCCATATATAGAAATTCTGACGCGTGGTGTCGTTCGTCGTGGTCATATAGAATCGCCCGTTGTTGTATCGAATTGTAGGGGCGAAGACACCTCCCGAGCTGCTCACCGTTTCCAGATGAATCTGGCTTTTTCGGGTTAAACAGTGACCGATTTGCGTCCAGTTCAATAAATCTTTGCTTTCAAAAAGCGGGACACCCGGAAAATACTGAAAAGAACTGCACACCAGATAATAAGTGTCATTCACCTTGCAGATGCTCGGATCTGGATAGAACCCTTTAATGACGGGATTATTGTATTTCACTTGAGCCACCTCTTTTTCTCTAATTTACATATTTAAGAATCCAACTTCATAAGCAGATAAAAAAATTAAACACTATCGCAATCATTCTTTCAATGCGTTAGAGTTGAAGAGTCAAATTAATTTCGTTAAATTAATATATATATGATTTCAATAGATCTGGTTAGGAGATTGTTAAGGATGATCAAAGCGAACGGAGATCCAAAATTCATACCGTTATACGAAGCGCTGGCAAGCGAGGTTAGATGGAGGATCATGGATATGATTGCACCTAGCGAAATGAATGTGAAGGATATTGCAGCTGCGTTAGAACTTAGCCCCTCCATCGTCACCATGCACATACGAAAGCTTGAGCAAGCCGGACTGATCGATAGCCGTCGGATACGCCTGAATGGAGGCACGCACAAATTGTGTTTCCTCAAACAAAATAACATCGAGATCGAACTACCATCCGCCAGCCGGACAGCAAGGATTAGAGAGCAGACGATTTCTGTAGGACACTATACTGCATTTGAAGTCTATCCTACCTGCGGTCTTGGGACGCATGAGAAAGAAATCGGTGTTTGGGACGACCCACGCTACTTTCTTGATCCTGAGCGGGTTCACGCTGCCATCCTTTGGTTTGGAAGAGGTTATGTCGAATACAAAACACCTAACTATATGCTTCCTGACGAGACTGCTAACTCCATTGAGATTTCAGTGGAACTGGCTTCTGAAGCCCCGGGTTTAAGAGATCATTGGCCATCGGATATCCTATTTACGTTTAACGACATTTCGCTTGGAACGTGGACAAGCCCCGCTGACTTCGGAAGAGCTGCCCGAGGCAAATATACACCAACATGGTGGCATCGTAATGTGAATCAATATGGATTATTAAAGACAATTCGTGTTGATAGCTCGGGTACGTATATGGATGGAGAGCGGATGTCAGACGTGACGATCGAGGATATCCAACTGGAGCAGCCATTTTGGACGCTTCGTTTCACGGTTGACGAGGAGGGGGCTAACGTCGGAGGATTAACACTTTATGGTTCCGGGTTCGGCAATCATGACCAGGATATTGTCATACGCGTACAACGCTAATCTTTCTTAATGTAGTAACGAATAATCCCGTTCATTCAAACGTATTCCTTTGAATGAACGGGATACTGCTTTACGTAGTTAAAGAAGCTTTCTATATTCAACACCATGAACATGAATCAACACGTTCTGGGCTGCCAATCTTTCAAATAAATTCAACATATCCCCAAAGGGATTTTCGAAATAGGCAATCAGGTGTTCATAATTTGCAGTGGATTTCAAAAAGTTATAAAAAAAATAAGGGTCCATGTTACCCACATCATTTTTACTGCCGAGGGAAACCTCCAACGTTTGCCCTGTTTCTGCATTCTCGAACATGCAATGCTCTCCATGGACATCGAAATGCCAGTTTCCACTCAAATATTCTTCACCGTTTAATACTTCTTCATTAGAAAGCAAGTGGTACGCTCCATTGATGATCTCTTCCTTTTCAGACTGGCTGGTTTCTGAAATCAATTTTTCGATCAGTTCTTGTGCAACTCTTTTGTATGTTTCCATCGCTTCCAATAATGTATCAGTTGTTTCTTTGGTTAAAGCGTGCATCTCTTACCTCCTGCTTGTAACGGTTGTCTTGAAGTCCCTTCAATGTGGCCCTATGTTTGTTTTTATTCTTTGTACTTGGTGCTCCAACGGATAGAGCTATTGACGGCTCGAACGCATCGCCTTTACATGTTTTAAACTGCTGTCGTTTAAAAACTCTTTATATGCTTCGGATTCAACGGCGTAGATCGCCACTTTTCCTTGTGAATTATGATGAATGCCCCAACCGTAACGCTTACCCAACGAAGAAGTACGAAGACAGGGTTGTCCCTTAGAGAAAAACTTGGTTCTCTCTATGGATCTTTGCTCGTCGGGTATATCATTGCGCTGCGCGAACACTTCAAACATGACATCCTCTTGCGTATATTGATAAGGGTGGTTTGTTATCATTTCATATTGTAAAACTGGAACGGTTTTGCCGCCGTTTTTGGCTTTGGGGATCTCTGCCACTTTAACAGGACAATCTTCTGCTGCTGCAATAAAAGTTTCATAATAGTTCATGTCTTTCATCTATATATCCTCCCATCTATTCAAAAAAAATATGGATACGAATATACAATCAAGCTTGAGCTGTTTTATAAATATTTCTTAAAAGCCTTGCTGGATTCCCCATCGTACCCTAACTTCGTGTAGAAGCCGTGTGCTTCGTACCTGGATGAACCACTGGTGAGAAACACCTTTATACAATTTTTCTGTTTGCATACATCCTCTATATACTTCATAAGTTCAGATCCATATCCCTTGCTCTGCACATGCTCCGTAATGATAACCCGCTCAACCACGCCAAAAGGTCTATTTTCCACCAAAGCATCCAGACAAATATGTAAATGCGCAGTCCCAATAACCTGATCATCGACTTCGTAAACAAATAAGAAACTGTTGGGATTATCCCTTACTTCTTCAATCCGCTCCGCCAGTACCTTCGTATTCAGGTTGTTCGGTAATAATTCTTTGTACAACCTTTCAATAACCTCGACATCCCTTGCTTCGGCCTCTCTGATCATCAGGTACCACTCCTCAATTTATATAATAACTTAATATGATGTCACCATTGTCCTCGAATTCACCTGTCTCCTGAAACCCGGATTTCTTATATAAAGCGTTTGCCACCATGTTGTGCGGCACATGAGATACCTTGATTTGCTTGCAATCGGTTCTCTCTTTTAACTTATGAATCACTTCCTTGATCGCCAGTTTGGCGTATCCTTTCCCCTGGTATTTCTCATCAATCATGAATCGAAGTATCCAATAAAACCCGTCATTATATATCTCATTATCAAATAAAATAAAACCCACCATGCGGTCCTCTGCAAAAATTCCATATGGCTTCGAGGTGATCTCCTTTGTCGCATGTATTAAGGAATCTGCATTGCTTGCTACTAAATTCAGTTGGTCTTCACGCGGTTTAAGCTGGATACACTCTAATTCGTTTTCTGGGGTTATAAGTTGTAGATGCACTTGCTCTGTTGACACATCAATCTCTCCTTGCGCTCAAATGATGACTAGATTCATCATAACCCAAAAAGTGGTATATGCGAACAGTTTCTCCCTCTTTTTTCACCTGCTGATTAGCAGTTCTTTCCTTACAGATCCAGAACAAAAAAACCACGGTTTCCCGTGGTCCATCCATTCGAGTATGCTCTATTCTACTGATCCACTTACCAGTCTTCCTTCAAACCATACCGCTTGTCGCGCAGACCTTCTGGCAACCGCCTCTGCCGAGCAGCTGGCTTCTACCAGTACAAAACTAGCTGTATCCCCTACCTTCGGCCATACCTGTTGGCCCTCTGAATCCAGTGGAGTGATACCACTTGTGACAAATGCAAGAGACTGAGCCAAGGAGCGTTCATCGTTATAACCGTACAGTTCGGCGAAACGGCCGGCTTTCTCCAGCTGATCTCCATTGCCAAACGGTGACCAGTGATCCGTCAGACTGTCTGTCGCCAGCTTCACGTTCACCCCATGTTTATGGAGCATCGGAAGGGGCATCATCATTTTACCGATAGGCACGGTCGAAGCAACGTTCATACCAAGGGAAGCCATTCGCTTGGCCATATCTTCCGCTTCTTGCTGCTCCGCACGAGCGAACCAGAACGCATGACTTACGGTAACTTTACCCTGAAGTCCTGCTTCTTCGGTCAGGTCAACCAATTGTAGCAACGTTTGTTTACCCGGTTCTCCAGAATCATGCAAATGAATATCGATGCCTGCCTGATACTGGACAGCCAGTTCGACCATTACATTTAGCGATTTCTCAATATGCTCGTCCACAGTGTGAGGATCAAGTCCACCTACATGAGTAGCCCCTTCCGCCATGGCTTGACGCATGAGTTCAACCGAATTAGAGCGGAGAAGTCCATGCTGCGGGAAAGCGACGATTTCAGAGGATATTTTGCCCGAAAATGACTCCAATGCCTGCTTTGTAGCTTCCAGCCGTTTCAACCCACTGACCGGTTCAATATTGCAATGACTGCGCACATGGGTGGAACCGTATCCCTGAATCAGGCTCAGAATGCTCTCCGCCTGACGCTTTGCATCGGGTAATAGCTTGGGCAGCAACACTTTCTCTTCTTCGATACGTTCGAAAATGCTGGAGATGCGTCGAACCGCTTTCCATGGTGCATCATAATACGTTTTATCCAAATGAATATGGGCTTCCTCGAACGAAGGCAGCAGCAGTAATCCTTTACCATCAACCTTTGGCAACTCGCTTGTTAATTCCGTATCCCCGTCCATGATGGCTGCAATGACTCCATCTTCAATCCGCAAATGACCAAGGCTCGTCCGGGTGCCAGTTACCTGCCCGTCTTCCATCACATAACTTTGCTCCAATGATACGTTGGTTAACCAGTATTCCTGCTTCAACATGGTCACTCCCTCTTTCCACTCGGTCTATCTAGCATCGAGTACCGATTCATCTTCTGTGGTCAATGGTACCATAGGACCTCATTCAGCAAAAATAGTTAAAACGTTGGTGTTCCATACGATTATCGTCTAGATATTATTGGACTTCCCCATTAGTATACGAAGTGTAATATATCCCAAAACTTGAATCACAAATACCATAGCCACAAATTCAACCAGAATGCTGTTGCCTGCATTTAAATCAGTCATGATATCCTTCAAAATTAGACCGGGTTGCTTCAAGACATCCCAACTATTCCACCGATTAAATCTCCCGATATATACCCCTAGACTGCTCAGAAGTAAAACAACGCCTACAACTACCATACCGCTAAATGGGTTTAATCGTTTATTTAACAATTTGTGAATTTGATGTATCGAGCAAATGGATAGAAGTAAACCCAGTATGGCTAAGACAAATGTTAGGCTGAGGCTATACCAGAAATCAATATTAACCCAGAATTTAGTTTCCCCCTGAGGATCAAAGTATCTGAATGCATGCAAAATTTCTGTGAAAAGATATGCCGAATTCGGTAGAAAGAACAACCAGCCTGCACACATTACCCCGACTAGTGCGATGCTCGTTCTTGTAAGTTTCTTATTGCTTATATAACTAATCGTTGATGAAATGATGAATGGAACCCATGCTAAAAAAATGTCCCACGTTAAAAATTGATACATGTTCGTGTTTGATTTGGTACGTAAGTAGACAGCAACAAGTAGACAACCTATGGTAGCAACGATTAAAACACTACTCATTTTTAAATAAATCGTATTTTTATTATTGTTCATTTCTTCGCTTCGATTTCCCTTTCCTTGGTGGTATGCAAGTGCAGTCCCTGATAACCTGATCATCGATTTCATAAACGAACTGTGACTCCGCCTTCCTAGTAATACACGTCCATCATAACCCAAAATGTGGTATATGCGAAAATAGCGGCGTGAACCCAGAAGGAAGACAAAAACTTTACTTTCGCAATATTTCCGTTCATCTTCCATTCTTCTACCATTAGAGAATGCAAAAAAAAACAGGCACTAGGGAAGTGCCTGTACATATTTAGAACCGAGCTAAGTACTTAGCTAATAGTTCACTGCTTCTTTTTTATATGAAAATATGATGATCAGAAATTAAACCGCGCATGGCCACCATCCGTCACGCCTTCAATCTGTTCAATATCCAGCAGTCTTCGCTTCATCTCCAGTCCTCCGCGAAAACCGGTCAGCTTGCGGTTGGCACCGATAATGCGATGACACGGCAGCAGCACTGGAATGGGGTTGGCTCCATTGGCTGCCCCAACAGCTCGTACCGCTGAAGGTCTTCCCACCGCAGCGGCAATGTCGCCATAGGTTCTTGTCTCACCATATGGAACATTCCCCAACTCCGCCCATACCTGCTGTTGGAATGTTGTTCCGATCAAATCAAGTGGAATTTCTTCTGTGAAAGCCACCTTGTCTCCCGCAAAATAGGATTGCAGCCAATCCATCATTCCCGTATGCTTCAACGCTGCTTGATTCTCTTCGAGCTCCACTCCAGGAGCAATTCGGCCAATCCAACTACTCCAATCTTCCAGCGTTTCATTGGGCATGATGACCCGGCATAGCCCTTTTTCGGTGGCAAGCAATACCCACGGACGACCGTCTAACTCCATTTTGGTCCACATGATGCTCTTTCTCATACGTCAATCGTCCTTTCCCCTCGTAGGTTTTTTATCTGGTTTCTTTTCTCGTTATGCACACATACTACACACGAACCGTTTTTTTCATTTTTCGTTTCATGCTGCGGATGATCTGCTTCGTCTCCGGATCAACACGATAGGACTCCGTTATTTTCTGAAGAGCCTTATTATACGTAAAGTCATCCAAGGTATTGTCCTGCAAATAACGCATCGTGGCTTCTGGCTGTTTCACATACGCGATGGAAATTGCCCAGGCCACTGCCATTTTCACATAGTACCCTTCGTGATGAATGGTATCTAATGAAGCAAGCACTCTGCTGATATATTTTTCTTCCATATAAAAGTTCAACAGCATCACAACCCCGAAGCGAATGTCATATTCCTGGTTGGATACCAGATAGGGCTGCAAGAACTGCCACACTCGATCCAGATGTGCCTTTGTATATTTCAAACCACCGCAGAAACTGTCGCATACTGACCAGTTATCTATTTTGGGAACAAACCAGGCAATATGCTGCAGGAGTTCCTCGATATCTGCTTGGGCATGACCGATGACCATCGCTTGCAACATCACTTCTTCAAAATAATCATCATCGGCGGTTTTCAGGTAGGCACGCCAGTCCTCTTTGACGATTTGTTTCGCCATCTTGCGTATTTCAGGCAGTCTCACACCTAACAGATTCGTGATATTCGGAATGAGCGCAGCCGAGAATTTCTGATATTCCGGTTCGACCAGAGATAACAATTGTGTTCTTACAACCGATTCCACATGTCTCCTCCTCATCGGGTTTTCTACAACAAGTATATCCCGGCAGCATCCATTTGTAAGCCTATATCGAATGTTTTAGCAAGATTACAATATCCATTTCCCGTGGTCACTGTTTAACTTTCATTCCATTTCGTTTAAGAATACGGAGTTGAAATATGTTCAACCAAACATTTACACAATAACGGAGAGGACAGAAATAACCTGAAGAAGCGAAGCGTTCGCCTTTATCCCCGGATTTCCCCTTTTTCAGAAAGGAATCAAAAAAATCTGGGGATAACAGCGATCGGAAGGTTGTTCTGTCATCGGAGTGCCAGTGTAAATATTCATTTGTTGAACCCATATAGAAAGGAGACTACATATGAATCGATCCCATCCCAAAAAAGATTTTTCGGTTGAAGAGATTACGGAGCTCCTTGTGCAATTCGTGCAAACCCAAAACCTGACCGAGTTTTATAAATGGGCCAAAGAACTTCATCCCTATGACCTTTCTCTCGTATATAAAAAGTTCCCTGAACAAGAGACGAAACGCTTCTTGCTCTTATTCAAACCGGACGTGCTCGCCGACATGGCAGAAGCGCTCACGCTTCACGAACAGGTGCATCTATTCGAACAGTTAGGCCCGGAGCGCACTCTTGAAGTCATGCAGCAAATGGACAAAAGTGATCTGATTCGCTTCATGCATGATCTGCCCCTCCAACGCAGAGAAGAACTGCTGTCCAATATGAATCTCGATCATTCCGCCATTATCCGCTCCGTGCTGAACTATCCACCGGAAACGGCTGGACGGATCATGACCGATCGTTACCGTACGCTGTTATCGCATGAAACCGCAAAGGAAGCACTTAGAGAATCGCAGGCTACGCTGCACATTCCTGCAACCAGTTATCTGTATGTCACCGATGATGAAGGCAAACTGGTCGGAGTCGTGAGTTATCAATCCCTTGCTCAGGCAGATGATAACACCAAAGTAGAAGAGCTGATGACTCGGCGTGTCATCCATGCAACAGTTGATATGGACCAGGAAGAAGCTGCACAGCTGTTGCAACGTTATGAGTTTATGGCTTTACCTGTCGTGGATGAAAACCGCAGATTATGCGGTGTTATCCAAATGGATGATGTCATTGATATTATTATGGACGAAGCCAGTGAAGACATCGCCAAGATGGGTGGCGGCAGTAAAGACATCGATTTTGATACCAAACCATTGGTTGCCGTCAGACGTCGCCTTCCATGGCTGATTTTATTGTTATTTATCGGATTGATCTCAGGTAGCATCGTGGATTTTTTCGAAGACACACTGAATCAGGTTGTGGCACTGGCGTTCTTCATGCCCATGATAGCCGGTATGACGGGGAATACGGGTACACAATCCCTTGCAGTGGTTGTACGTGGCTTGATTGGACGCAAGCTGGACAAGGCCACAGTGCTCGCGCTTATTGGCCGAGAGATTAAAGTAGGCACAATGATTGGACTTGTATGCGGTTTGCTGATCACGGTCATCGCCTATTTCTGGCAAGGTGACTGGCTGCTCGGAGCGATTATTGGAGTATCACTATTCTTCACCCTGGTTATCGGAACACTGACCGGTACTTGTATTCCTCTTCTGCTCAGTCGTTTCAAAGTAGACCCTGCGGTCGCCTCCGGCCCATTAATCACAACGTTGAATGATATATTGTCGTTGTTTATCTATTTCGGCATCGCAACTCGTTTTCTGGATGCCTTAATGTAAATTAACCTTTCAGTCTTTATTCATTGAACAGGTACTTTAATACAGTAAAAAGACTCAACTTCCTCTGTACATACAGTGAGGTTGAGTCTTTTGGTGTTATTTTCAATCTAAAAGAGAACTGCCTTATGCTTCATTTTAATGTATTTGCTATTTCAACTAATGTTTGATAATCGTATAACGGTTCAAGATTGTTGTTTTTCCCTGAAATAAGAGAGTACGTTAAACCTTCGTTTCTCCAATAGATGGCACTTACATTTCCGTCTCCTTGGTCCCATGTTTGAGAGCCATTAGATAATTTCAAACCTTTCTTCCCCTTCGGAGGCGTATCCACCTTTGAGTTTGTAATCATAGTGATCAGGTTCAATCCTTCGTCGGTATTTGCATACGTGATTTCGACTGCTTCAAATGTACCATTGGTATCTAAAATCCTCGCTGATTTTTGAGTAACTTGGAAAGGAACTGACGGTTGTTTGATTTCAAACGGGGTCCTGGCTTCAGCCTCTTCAAATGAAATTTCAACTGGAGGACTCAGATCCAAATTATTGATTGGTTGGTCACCTTCCCCATTTTTAAAGCAAGCAGACAATAAAAGAGGTATCATACATAGGAACAGCAACTTACTTACAGTTTTCATTTAATCACCTCGATATCAAAGTAGTTACTTCTATGACGTTTCTATTAGCTGGAAAGTTAAGTTTTTTTTCTGCTCATGTGCAATCTGCTGCAATAATGTACTATAAGCCAATGCCTCCCCGGAGTATGATCATGTAACTACAACTCGGGGAGGCATTATGAATCTTACATCTTTTTTCATCTATTGTATTGTCGTTACCTTCACACCTGGACCCAGCAATATTGTGATTCTCACTTCCGTCGGACAGGTTGGTCCCCGGAAAACGATGGAGTATGTGTGGGGTGCCACCGTTGCATTTGGCTTATTACTTGCTGCTTCTGCTCTTCTCAATCATGTACTTGCTGAGGTATTGCCTGGCATTCTCCAAGTGATGCAGATCGTGGGTAGTGTTTATATGATATATCTGGCTTATCAAGTCTATAAAATGGGTTCCACCGAGACGGGATCGAAGCAAGTTACGGGGTTTCTAAACGGTTTAATCATGCAGTTTGTGAATCCAAAAGTAGTTCTGTTCACGTTCACAGTTATTCCAAGTTATGTTCTGCCGTACTACGATAGCACCATGTCAACGTTTCTGTTCGTGATCATTATTACCATCATCGGCTTCCTGGCCTATTCCAGTTGGGCCGTGTTTGGCTCCATCTTCAGAACCTTACTTAATCGTCATCAAAAAGCAGTGAGTATCCTAATGGCCCTTTTTTTGTTATACTCAGCCATTATGGTATCGGGAATCATCTAACGCGCGGGAGGTGTGTGCAGCATGGAATTGTTTAACTATAAGAAATCACAGGACGTACTGGCTCTATCCGCCAGCTTTACGGATTTCACCTATAAAAAGCATTGCCACGAGGAATATGCAGTAGGAGTCACGCTTCGCGGTATTCAGCAATACCATCTGGACGGACATTATCAGGCCTCCCACAAAAACGGCGTGATGTTATTCAACCGGGAGCAGTCCCACGATGGAAGTTCCTATGACAAAGCCGGTATAGATTATGTCATGCTATATCTGAAGCCGGATTTGGTCGAAGAGGTTCTAGGGAAAAAGGAATTGCGTTTTAATAGCCCCATCGTCTATGACCCTGTGCTTGCACGAAGCATCCTGATGCTGAATGATGCTATTCAAAAAGGACAGGATGAAGCGAAATGCAGTGAACTGCTCTTGGGCCTGTTGCAATTACTCTCCCAGTCGGAAATGGACACCAAGTTGTGGCGGCCTCAGGACAATCTGGTTCGAAAAGCGAAAGAAATGATGTTTTGCAGTATTGAAGATGTGCTGAAACTGGACGACCTGTGTGCGGAATTCAACATGTCCAAGTTTCAATTTATCCGCGAGTTCAAGTCCCATGCTGGCATATCGCCTTACCAGTTTTTTCTGAATTGCAAGGTGGAGCGTGCCAGACAGTCCATTGAAACGCATAAGGATGTTTACTCCGCTGTAGCCGAATGTGGTTTTGTCGACCTGACTCATCTGAACAGACACTTTAAACGAGTATTCGGTATCACGGCTTATGAATATATGCTGCAGTTAAACTAATTTAATCGGTACGATTATCCGACCAAATGTATTAAATCCCCGCTTGGAACGCGAGTTTACCTCAATGTTCCACACGGGGATTTTCTTTTCCCTTCCGTTGCCGTGCTACCATTCTCCCTTAAATCAGATCCTAGCATTCACGCGCGCTTCTTCCTTCTCCAGATCCAGCCACTTACCAATACAAGCAATAGAATAACCCCACCATATATTATGAGATAAAATGACCAACTTCGTCCTTGATCGTTTTTTTCAAAATCAGCCTGACTCACTACTTTTCCTGCTCCCAGCAGCTTCAACGCGTCTCCAGCTTGATCAATGGAAACATTGCCACTGCAAAGATTCGTATGCAACTTATCGTCCATTTTATTCTGATAAGCAAAGATCAGATAGGATTGGTTCTTATCCAATTGAATCCCACAAGATTCCGAACCGGCATCATTACCCATGACAGTCATTCGTTTAGAAGAAACACCCTTCCATGCGGTATCCACTTCAAAGGTATATGCTCTCACTCGGTCAGTGCTAAATATCTGCACCCCACCCCTTTTCACCACTTTACCTGTAAAAACCGCCGTAGACGTCTTCAATTTCTCTTGGGCGTTCGATTCTACGCAGCTGCAAGCATAAGCTTTCTCCCCAGGAAATACCGTGTAACCCAATCCAACCAACAACAATATCAATGCAAACCATACTAAGCGCTTCATCCTTTCACCCCCGGCTCAGATTGCAACACCCTTCTTGTAATCGTTCACATTTTGTTTGAAGATATATTTATTGTAAGATTATAGCATAATACGAATATTGTATTGAGCATCATCAGAATTCAGACACCTTGGAGGAAACCGTCACTTGAATCAGACTTTGAAAAAGAATATCTCCATCCCGCTGCTCGTTGCAGCGTTATGTCTCATTGCATTTGTAAGCATCGCCCTGTCCATCAGCGACAACCAGATCCACGTCTTTGACGATACCTTGATTGGTTGGATTCAGGGCATGGAATCACCCGGAATGACACGATTGATGCAGCTCTTTACCTGGATTGGCAGCGAGGTGCCTGTGGTTGTCATTACCATTCTCGCCATGCTTGTGCTGTATATCTACCTCAGGCACAAACGCGAGCTGCTCTTCCTGGCTTGTGTTATTACGGGCTCGACTTTGCTCAATGCATTGATTAAGCTGGTATTCCAGCGCGCCAGACCTACGATTAACCGGATTATTGAGGTGAGTGGTTATAGCTTCCCGAGTGGCCATTCCATGGCAGCGTTCAGCTTGTATGGCGGCCTGGCCTTCTTAATCTGGAAGCATGTACCGACAGCGACTGGACGCGTACTCATGATTATCGTGAGTGCGATCTTCATCCTGACGATTGGAATGAGCCGAATTTATTTGGGGGTGCACTATCCCAGTGATGTCGTGGGTGGGTACTTTCTGAGTGGATGCTGGCTTGCCGTATGCATATGGTTCTATCAGCGACATCTGGAACGCCTTTCCCTGTTACAGTCCCAACCTCTCGCTTAAGCTTTTTCGATCACCATGCAATGATCCAACCCATGCTTGAAAACAAACCAAACGTAAAGAACCTCATGGGTGCATCAGGCACCAATGAGGTTCTTTTACGTCATTATGGATCTATTTTACAGTGGCAACTTAGAGCTCCTCGCCATTGGATTCAATGACTTTTTTGTACCAGTGGAAGCTCTTCTTGGGTGTTCTGCTCAAATCACCATTGCCATCATTGTCCTTGTTCACATGAATGAAGCCATAACGTTTCTTCATCTCGCCTGTGGATGCGCTGACCAAGTCGATACATCCCCACATCGTGTAAGCGATAAGCTCCACACCGTCGGCAACGGCTTCTTTCATTTGTTCGATGTGACCTCTCAAATAATCAATGCGATAGTCATCCTGAATGGAGCCATCTTCCTCTACTACATCCACTGCACCCAATCCGTTCTCCACAACCATCAATGGAATCTGATAACGGTCATACAGGTGATTCAGCGTGTAACGCAATCCTTTAGGATCGATCTGCCAGCCCCAGTCTGAAGCTTCCAGATACGGATTTTTGATGCCGCCCAGCAGATTTCCCTCTGCTCTATCCAACGACTCATCCGCACTCTCGACCAAGGACATGTAATAGCTAAAGGAATAGAAGTCCACGCAGCCTTCACGCAGAGTCTGTGCATCTTCCGGCTGCATCTCGATCTGGATGCCTTCTTCGGCGAAGAAACGTTTGGCGAATCCAGGGTATGCTCCACGAACCTGTACGTCTCCACAGATCATGTTGGACAGCTGGTCCTTCTTCTGCGCGAGCAAAATATCGTCCGGGTTGCATGTATTCGGATATGTTGTCATGAAAGCGACCATACAGCCGATTTGGAAATCAGGATTGATTTCATGTCCCAGCTTCACCGCTTTTGCACTTGCAACAAATTGGTGATGCAGCGCCTGGAAGCGGGTCTGAGGATCATCAACTCCATCGATCAAAGTCTCTTTGCCTTCAAAAAGGATACCTGCAGCCATATAAGCCCCCATTGGCATCGTCAGACAGTTAATCTCATTAAAGGTCAGCCAGTATTTCACCTGATCTTTGTATCGGTTGAAGAGGGTTGTACAATATCGGATATAACAATCAATCACTTCGCGCGAAGCCCAACCGTTATATTTCTGGGTCAGACCAAATGGTGTCTCGTAGTGAGAAATGGTCACGAGCGGCTCAATGTTGTACTTTTTCAACTCGTCAAAGACGTTGTCATAGAACTGCAATCCCTCTTCGTTTGGCTCCAGATCATAACCGTTCGGGTAGATTCTGGACCAGTTAATGGACATGCGGAACATTTTGAAACCCATTTCGGCCATCAGGGCAATATCCTCTTTGTAATGACCATAAAAATCAACCGCTTCATGGCTCGGATAATACGTGCCCTCTTCCAGTACAGGCGTAATCCGCCGTGGTGTTGTGTGCGTTCCACCTGTCATCATATCGGAAGTACTTTGGCCTTTACCACCCTTGTCCCATCCACCTTCAAACTGATTGGCAGCCGTTGCGCCACCCCAGAAAAATCCGTCTTTCATCGACATCATCAATTCCTCCTTCATGATCTTTCTAACACTATACATCCAGTGTACCACCCATACCCTGACACCTATTGTCATGGTATAATGTCGGCATGGAAAATAACCGATTATTCAGAATGCTATTGCTGTTATTGGAGAAAAAGAAAGCTACCGCACCCGAGCTCGCGCGTTTGTTCGAGATATCCGTGCGCACAGTGTACCGTGATATCGACAGACTGAGTGCCGCGGGTATTCCCGTATACACGACAACCGGCAAGCATGGCGGCATCCATCTCATGGACAACTTTGTCATGGACAAATCCCTGTTGTCCGAAGATGATCAGAATGAAATTTTGCTTGGATTATATAGCGTCAGCGCCATCCCTCACCTTAACACTGCCCATATGCTCAAACGTTTAACCGCCCTGTTTGATCACAAGCTGGACTGGATCGAATTCGACTTTTCACCATGGGGCAGCATTCCACAGCAGGAGAGGGAACTGTTCAATCAGGTCAAACAGGCGATCCTCACCAATCAATGGATTACGTTTCACTATGTCAATTCGGATGGAGAGAAGAGTGTTCCGACGGTTGAACCTCTCAAACTTTTGTTCAAGAACAGTACTTGGTATTTTAAGGGGTACATTCACGACGAGCACGATCGAAACGAATTTCAGACGTTCAAAATGAAACGCATTACCCAGCTAAAAATTCTGCCGAGGGTTCCCCGAAACAATATAAACATCGGATCACCGGAAAATGAGACTCACGTCACAATCAACCAAATCGCTCTGGAACTGTCGTTCTCCAACTCCATTGCTTATAGGGTGTATGATTTTTTTGAACCGTCACGCGTTGAAAAAGATCCCGACGGCAGGCTGCGCGTTGCCCTTGAACTGAATGAGGGAGAATGGCTGTACTCCTTCCTGATGTCGTTTGGATCTGACCTGACCGTAATCAAGCCTCCACACGTTGGACAGGAACTGCTTAGGCGACATATCAACGCGGTAGAACATTTACAACAGGTCGTTAACAACAGGTTGGAAAATGAATGATATAATGAAGCTCTGATCATCTGTTGATTCTTTTACTTTTTTGCTATCTATCCATTTCCTGAAGGAGGTTTGTCCATGCAAGACATTAGACGTAACAATGTGGAACGATTCAAAGGTTTCGGTACGTTATATGACCAGAACCGGCCTGCTGCGCCCACCGAGGTCGTAGATATTCTGACGAATTATTTGGGCAGCAAACCTCGCTTGGTCGCGGATGTTGGCTGTGGTACGGGCTTATCGTCATGGATTTGGCTAAATGAGGCAGAACGTGTTATTGGCGTCGAACCAAGCGATGATATGAGAGCTGTCGCAGAGTCCAAATGGGAAGCAGCAGGCAAACCGGACCATCTGCGTTTTGTCTCTGGCCTATCCCACGAACTGGGACTACCTGATGGCAGTGTGGATATCGTGACCTGCTCACAGTCGTTCCACTGGATGGAGCCCCAGTCCACACTGCGCGAATTTGCGCGTGTACTGCGTCCAGGAGGCATATTTGCTGCCTACGACTGTGACTGGCCACCAGCGGTCGATTGGCAGCTGGAACAAGCCTATCTGCATTTGAATACGGAGGCAGATCATCGAGCTGCCAGTCTGGCTCCCCAGGAGAATCAAGCACATAAATGGAGTAAAGACGGACATTTGCAGCAGATTCAGCAGTCCGGCTTGTTCCGTTACTCGCGTGAAATTGTGTTTCATCATCGGGAAACATTCGATGCCGACCGATACGTCAATCTGGCACTAAGCCAAGGCGGCCTGCAAACGGCAGTGAAACTCGGAGCGACTGATCTACTTGAGGTAGCAGACGAATTTAGACAGCTGGCTACTCGTATATTTGCCGGTGAATCGAGACAAGTTCTATTCTCATATCGGATGCGTTTGGGCATCGTCTGATTTTAAGCTAAGCTCATCCAGATTTCCCCTATAATAAAATACACAAAAGAAACCTGCCCATCACTTGAATCGTGATGTTGCAGGTTTTTTGTTTATATAGCCATCAGGATGAGAACAAATTACTTAGTTGTTCTTCCTGTACATTCAATGCCAACACTACTTTTGACGGGTCCTGCTTCGAGTAGATCACGTTAATAATATGACCTTGCTGAACCTGAGGTAGGGTAGATGGATAAATTTCCTTTGGTATAGTGACCTTAAATGTCTCTCCATTTGACTTCGTTACACTAAGCGTTAGCTGAAGTTTGATTTTGCCATTACCTCCGCTTCCAAGTGGAGTAACATCCAATATCTTGGCCATCGCTTTCTCGCCCGTTCGTGCAATATCCATCATCTCAGGTGCCACGCCATGCTGCACCATCTTCTCATCCAGCAATTGCTGTATATCTTCCTGCGATAGCCTCCCCTTCAGATCAAGCCCTACCTTGTGTTCATCCGTCACAGAGACCACTAAGGGAATTAAACTGCCCGGCTGGAATTGAGACATTGAAGTCAACGGTATGATCGTTCTCAACTCGGTATCGTATTTCTCACGTCCTTTACGCGAGACGGTCAGGCCCAGTCGAACTTCCGGCTGCTCATTAATATACGTACCCGTCTGCTGGATGCTTTTAATGACACCAACCGCTGGTAATCCTGACTTCACTCTCCCAACGCCGAAGATATTAGCCAAAATGGAGGGAATAAAGATCAGCCCAAATCCGGCAAAAATCGCTGGTGTATACCACCATGCCTGCATAATGATAAAAGGATCATTCCACAGCTGCTGTGCCAGAAATGGGGAGAATCCCACCCCAAACACAGTCAACACACCGACCAATCTCAGGAAACCTACCATCTGCCCCACCCTCTCTATATCTCTATTATTCGTTGTTAGTTGTCTTTATTAAAAGATAGAATGCTCGTTTGTAGTTCGAACACCTTCTAGACGGACAACAGACCCATGTAAATTAACTCTGTCGGATTCGCCGGATTTTGCCCCAATCCCACTCGATCTCCCACGCGTGGAATCTGCATCTTGGACACCAGTGTTTCCAATGTTCGCTGATACTGATTGCCATTCGTCTCTGTTACATCCAGCACAAGCACAACAATTGGATCAAAATTGATCAGCTTGCCCGTATCGGTAATCGTGATTACCGTGGCTGTTGCAGTTAAGGGAAGGGAACCACTTGCCGCCAGTTGTGCCTGTTTTGCCGAATCCAGACTCTGGTTGATGGCTTCCCGATGCTCCTTTGATACAAAACCTTTCATCATCATGCCGGTAAGTCCTTTATTCATCATTTTATCTGCCTTCGCAATCGCATCTTCCTGCTTGTTCTTTTTACCAAACCATCCCATAATGAACACCTCGTTTTTTTATTTTTGGTTATAGTTAAAGTATAAACAGGAGGGCTTGTCCTTGAATACCCTTTTGACTGCATACAAAAGAAACGAAAAATCCGGTGATTAACCACTGAATTCTCGTTTCTTTAACATGCTTTTTGATGGATTCCGCAAAAAAAGAGCCGTAAACGACTCTTCAATGAAAGGTTTGGAGGCATATTTTGTGCCTAATGCACCGGTATTGAACAAAATCATGCAAAAAAACGGCGGTTCCACGCCGATTTTCGATCTATTTTTTGCGTAACAGGTAGACCAGCTTCCGATAATACATGGCGGCTTCCTTATATTTTCGCAGATCCTCGGACACCACGGCCATTCCCTCATATAAAGGTTCAAGACGCATGGCATGCTGCACGGACTCAAAATAAGGCAGACATGCGAGCGCTCGCTCCATGAACACTTCACGATCTCCATGCGCAAGAGCAAGATGGCTCTGGTAGAAGGTTGCACTCATCTGCTGATCCTGAGTTGTTGCACTATTCAACAGTTGATCCACACTCTGCGCAAGTGCCCCCCAGTTTTTTCGTGCCAGTGCCACTTCACACCGATACACACTCACTAATGGCTTCATGGCCTGCTGGGTTTCTTCGGGTTCTTGCTGCAACAGGGATTCGAATCGTTCGATCTCCGACTGCGCCTGATCCAGCTCCCCCGTCATGGTTAACATGACAATCCGATTATTCGCAATGGCAGTGACCAGATCGCCCTGATTACCGGCATACACCAGATTCGCCTCTGCCATAGTCAATGCCGAGAGCGCCTCCTGTACCAGTCCCATCGCAAAGCAATATCCGCTGTACGCCACATATAAACCGGACAACCGATGAAACAGCCGCTGATCATAGACATGTCTCATGGTGAGATCGAATACCTGCTTGGCCTCTTCGTACTGTTTGACCTGAATGTAGGCTTCCATCTTGATATTTTGCACAGACAGCCAGAATTCACTTCCAGGAAGGGCCAATTCACTTAGCCTGGTTGCATGCGTTAACACATCCACAGAAGCAAGCTTGGAACGATAGTACTGCACTTTGTAATATAATAACGCCTTCGCTAGCGGACGCGGCAGATCTACATCGTCAGGACGGCCGTATTTCTCCAGATAAAAATTCAGATAGGATGTATGTATATATTCATGAGCCGATGCATCATTTAATTGTTGGTAATAGACCGCCTTCATTAAAGCCGTGGTCAGCTCTACTGTCAGCGCATCATCCCGATCCTCAAGTGCGTGCACGATATCTTCTGCTATCACTGAAGCTGGAACTGACATTTGTTCAAAAATAACCTCTGCCCGCGCCAGCGTTTCTTCATCCTGTGCAGAAGCGTTTAATAGATAGGAAGTCGTTACGCCAAGACGTGACGCAATAGCCTCTGCCAGATCTTCAGGGAGTGGATAACGATCGGCCAGAATATTGGCAAAGTGAGCCTGCGTAACCAAACCTTCCACGAGGTCTTTGCGGGAGATTTGCTTTCTTTTGCTCAGAAATTCAATCCGTTCCTTCAGCATGGCTAGTCTTCCTTTCGTTTCGATCCTGTGAATCACAAAAATCCGGTGATAAAGGCGAACGCTTCGCTTCTCCAGATCTGTTCTGTCCTCTCCGTTGTCGTGTAAATGTTTAGTTCAAATTATATAATATCATCCAGGGTACGAAGCCGGATACCGTCTTTTAGCCAAATCCATCGAAACGGTTTCCGTTTCGGAGGCAATTGTTTTACAATAAGGTGGTATGTACAAGAGCATTATCCAATAATGAAGAACAAGAGTTGAATATGAAAGGATGCAAATGAATGATTATTAAACCAAGAACACGTGGTTTTATTTGTACAACTTCCCATCCTGTAGGCTGTGCTGCACAAGTCCAGGAGCAAATTGATTATGTAAAATCCCAACCGCAATTGAACGGACCGCGGAACGTACTCGTTATCGGAGCTTCTACTGGATATGGACTTGCTTCGCGCGTCGTATCCGCATTCGGTGCCGGAGCCAACACCATCGGCATTTACCGCCCCAGCAGCTCCACTGAAAAACGTACAGCTTCAGCAGGCTGGTACAACTCCGCTGCATTTGAGAAGGCTGCGGAAGAAGCAGGACTGAAATCATACAGCATCACAGGTGATGCCTTTGCCAACGAAACCAGAGAAAAGACCGTTGAACTGATTCGCAGTGAACTCGGTCAGGTTGACCTGGTTGTCTACAGCGTAGCTTCAGCACGCCGTACCGATCCGAATACTGGTGAAGTATTCAACTCCGTGCTCAAACCGATTGGACAATCGTATACGAACAAAACAGTCAATTTCCATACGGGAGAAGTAACGTCCGTTACGATTGATCCGGCATCCGATGAAGAAATTCGCCAGACCGTAGCCGTGATGGGCGGAGATGATTGGGAACTGTGGATGGATGCCTTGCAACAAGGTGGCGTACTCGCCGACAATGCAACAACCATTGCCTTTTCTTATATCGGTCCTGAACTAACGCATGCCATTTATCGTGATGGCTCCATCGGCCAGGCCAAAAACCATCTGGAAGCGACAGCCCACAAGCTGAATGATCGTCTGAGTGCAAAGGGTGGACGTGCTTACCTAACCGTAGCCAAAGCGCTCGTAACCCAATCAAGCTCCGCAATTCCAGTGGTGCCGTTGTATATCTCTGCGTTGTACAAAGTCATGAAGGAAAAAGGCTTGCATGAAGGATGCATCGAGCAATTGCAACGCTTGTTCGCTGATCGCCTCTATGCGGGAGGAGAAGTTCCGACCGATGAAGCAGGGCGTATTCGTATTGATGATTGGGAGATGAGAGCGGACGTTCAGGAAGAAGTGGCGAAGCTCTGGGACGAGCTGACCACAGATAATATCTACGATCTGTCCGATTTGGTCGGATACCGTCAGGAGTTCTTCCAACTGTTCGGTTTCGAAACCGACGGCGTGGATTATGAAGCAGATGTTGATCCAAATGTTGAAGTACCACATCTGCGTTAATTGAAAACTAATTTGGCTGTGAGATTGGAGTAACAATCTTATTACAGGTCCAGATTAAGCCTTAGGGGAGCGAGCTTTCGCTCCCTTCTTGACGTCTACCGATTCTATAAGATCGACTTGAGTTGCTTTTTCAACCCCTTCGGCACCGTCTTCTCTACCGTGATGGATCGCGCTCCATGCATCGTTGCAAAGAACTGGAGTCCCTCCCGAAAATCCGTGATCCATTCCTCCACAGGCGGAGCAGTCTCTTCCATCGATAACAACCGAACCGTTAGCACGCCCGTTTTGCGATCGAGTCGCGGGTCCATACGTCCAATCAGCCGATCGCCGTGAAGAATGGGCATGGCGTAATATCCGTAAGTTCGTTTCACCTCTGGTGTGTATATCTCCCACTTATAATGGAAATCAAATAAATCCACAATCCGTTCCCGTCTCCACAGCAGGTTGTCCAGCGGAGGTAGGAATCGTACCGGACCTGATGGATCATAATGCGGCTCTTCCCTTTCCATCTCACGCAACAAACCCTCATCTTCTGCACGGATATAATAAGGCGTCGCAACATCCTCTACCTCCAGCGGAATCATGCGACCATCTGCGACACGTGCAGCCAGATCACTCCGACGTTCAGCAGCCGTAGATTTCATCCAACCTAATCGTGGATCTCGGGCATCCACGACCCGATATGCGTAAATGTACTTGTCCATCAAAGCTTGCCTCTGAGCCAAGATATCGATCTCCGCTGTCATGGATTGGCCCTGCTCCAGCAGTCCGGATTCAGTAATATGAAAATAACGTTCATTCCCCTGCCTTGCCACGACACGAATGGCAGCCGAATCCAGTAGCAAGTTCAACGCTAACGAGGTGTCCTTCGTTTTAGGCACATCTGCACTGTCCCAATATCCACTCACCCGTTCGACGGCACGAAAAGCCCTTGACGGGAGCGGTCCCTCTTCTTCCAAACGCTTCAGCACATGCTGCACTGTAATCTCCAGCCCTTGCAGGGAAGGAGCCAGACGCTCCCGTAATCGGGCACGCACAGGTTCGAACATCGCATAATCTTCGATCGGAATGACACATGCAGCATTGGCAAAATATTCGAACACTTTCTGATCACTTAGCAAGGTATGTAAGTACTCAGAGGTATAGCCCGGATCACGAGCGCCCAACACCAAATGCTGATTCCCGGTTACGGCAGCGACAGGATCAATCTGTACGCAGCCAAGGGTGCGAATCAGCTGCATGACCTGTTCAGGACCCGAAGGCAAGGAAGCAGCGGGCCAACGTCCCAATAAAGATTGCGTTTGCAGCAAAAAACGCCGAACGATTTTTTTATCCATGCGAAGCGCTGTTGTCATATGTAGAATTCTTCCCTTCATCGAAGATAGGAGAATGTATAGCTATAATTGATCCAATTCAAAAGAGATACATTGATTTTAACAGTCCAAGGGATGTCATACCAATTGAAGGAAGATCTTTTATTAAATTTTTGAGCTTATGCAGCACTCTGCACACCAAAGACAAAATAAAAAGAAGCACCACCATCCTGGGTCCGCTTCTTGTGTTTGACCTTTTGCAATTTTTCCTGTTTCGTGGGCATGAGTCGAACATGCTGGGATAACGCTCCATAATCTCCATTTACTCTCCGACTTTGCTCCGGACACCATTGTCCTGACCGCTCTGCTTTGCGCAATGCTTTTTGTGTTTGTGTACGTGCCATAATAATAGAACACACTCCCTTGATTGGTATGCACTCAATATATCATGTGCAGGCGGACAAGTGAAGGTGATTAACGTGGAACTCTTTTCCGCCGTGATTGCCATGTTTCCACAGGTTCCTGATCGTCTTCCTCAATCAACTCCAGAGCTTCTTCCATTCTTCTGGATTTAAACAGCATGATCAGGTCCATCAGATCTTCACGGTCCAGCAACTTCACCCCGTTAACCGCTGCCAGCGTCCGGCATGCTTCCGTATATCTGGCTGAAGTGAGCACGATGGATCGATCTGCTTCATAATAACGCATGGACGTGTAAATCTCCTGTACTGCGCTGAGTCCAACCGGATGATTCGCTCCGTAACGTTTGGCTTGAATGACATTACGTCTTCCTGCTCTATCCACAAACACAAGGTCAGCACCAAAATCACGGCTGCTTGTAGTCTTATGTACTTCGGCATAACCGAGCTGCTGGAATAAATGATACAGGTACAGTTCAAATTCCGATCCATCCTGCATTTTATCGATATCCTTAATCGTAATCTTACGCGGGTTGGCCTCACTTCGTATGCGCTGCCCTCGCCGAATTACACGGCGAATGATCCAGGTAATGAGTAGTAGAAGGATAATCCCCCCTATACCCACAGTCATCATATTTTCATTCCAATTCATGTCTGTTCTCCTTGTCATTCCTCTAATCTGGCAGGCTTGTACCCCTCTTAGCCCTCATCACCCGACTAAATATAGCAGACTTCTCTCTTAACAGAAAGAAGATGAATTCCCTGTAACCCTCGAACTTCTCCAAACAACAATAATTTTATACCTCAATCATAAAAGGTTACAGACACTCAGGTTGAATTTCACATGTATGAAATGGTAGAATTCAACAATCGGTTCTATTTTGAATCGAAGAAAGGTGGTTTATAACTTGCATACATCCAACAAACGAAAGTCCAAAACATGGGCTGCGCTTCTTCTCAGTGGCACGCTCCTCTTCAGCCTGCATACACCAAGCTACGCGGCCGCTGAACAAAATGCACCATTGCCTAAACCTTCATGGACATCATCTTCTCTCTCACTCACGCAAGTGAATACGGAGAAAGACGTTATCGTCAACGAAGTGAACGCAGTACCCGCGAAAAATCTGGTGTATGTGCATTCTTCCCAGCCCGTGACCAAAACAAGCAGCAATACGAAGTTGGATTGGCAGCTGGATTCGCTTCAGGCGCTGGATGCCACGACCGGACAATTGAAATGGAACGTTATTTTCCATGAGAAAAGTGGGCCTTATACAACCTACTCCAATTCACTATATACCAGCAACGGCACAGCCTATGTATATATGGAATATTCGGATGGAACCAAAAAGGTATACTCGTTCAATACTTCCGGCAAAACCAATTGGGTCAAAAACGTGAGTAATTCATCTTCCATGTACCTTCTGGATGACGATACGTTATTGATCGCTTCGAGCCCTGGTGTTCAATCAAACGGTTCCGTTCGATCAGCCATCTCGCTGTATGACAAAAAGGGAAAACTGATTACGGAAAAAACGATCAACGGTGCTTTACTCAAAGCAGGCAGTGATCGAATCGTAGTCGATGCAAGCAAGCAAACCAAAGTGGGCAGCTTCTGGCAGCCTGCCGCTAACCCCAAAGTGGAGATTTACGATCGTACGCTGAATCGTCTTTCCTTCTACCAGTTCCCGAGCAATGCCAACACTCTGGGAGACGGCGGCGGTGAATCGCTGGTCATTCTGGAAGATGGCTCCGTGATCATGCGTGCCAATTTTGCCAACACGGGTAACAAGCTGATGGGCTTTGGCACCGATGGCAAACTGGCCTGGGGCCGCGCTATTGCCGGTGATGCCTATGTTCAGACCGCGGGCAACAGTTATACCCTGTTTACAGGCCAAAAGCTGGAGCTGTACACCATGAAAGGCAAAGTGACCGAACGTACATTTAAGGAAGAGCAGCCTATTCTCATGCAGGTTGATCGTACACAAGACGGGCAATACAAACTTGATTTCGCTAAAAAGGGTTATATTCTCGATCCACAAACATTGGATACGGTACATGAATATGAGTTTGCATCCTCTCCTGGATTGCTTGATGGATATTCAACGTACAACGATCATATTATTTATCAGATCAATGACGATGCATTATCCAAGTATGTATTGAAGACAGCCTCAGCTAAATAGTAAATGGAGCGCTCTGGTTGACCGACTAACGGTTATCAGAGCGCTCTGTTATTTCACACAACGATGAGAGTCCCCCTCCCTTTTATCCTCTCTGCGCAAACTGGTATAATAGTATCGTTCACTTTTTCACCCTACTCTTGATTGGCAAGGAGCGTAGCCCTCCCATGATTATTCAATTCATTCGATACAGATAACTTAGGGCATAACATAAACCTCTTTTTTCAAAATGTTTGATAGAGGCTTATTTGTTATGCCCTTTTCTTCAGTTATCCATATCTGAATGAATGGGGTGCTATTCCATGTCAATCCAACGCAGAGAACGTAGTGCTGCGCTTATTTATCCATACATCCATATGCTTAAATGTCCCGTCTGTCATCACACAATGACAACGATTAGTCGGGATAATATTCAATGTAGTTCCAGGCATTCGTTTAATTTGGCAAGACAAGGCTATATCAATTTCTTGACACGATTTTTCAAGGGAAACTATGACAAACGTTTATTTACAGCCAAAAGGAATATTTTATCTCACACGGCTATCTATACACCTCTGACCGATATCATTCGCCATTGGATTGAAGATTACTCCGATGGCAGCAGTCAGCCCTTGCATATTCTGGACGCAGGTGCAGGAGAAGGATCTCTTTTGCATCAGATTACACAGAACACTCCAGTTGTGGGGTGGGGGATCGACATCGCCAAAGAGGGTATTGCCATGGCTTCTTCTACCTACGACCAGCAGATTTGGTTTGTTGGTGATCTTGCTTATAGTCCTTTTGCAGAGGGGCAACTGGACGTGATCCTGAATATTCTCTCCCCTTCGAATTATGAAGAGTTCGGGCGAGTGATGAAAAAGGATGGCTGGATCATCAAAGTAATTCCCCGTGACCGATATCTAATGGAAATGAGAGAGCTTTTGTTTCGGGGCCGATCTCATCAATTAGACAGCAGAGAGTATGTATTGGACCGATTTACCAAGCATCATCATCTCTTAGACAGCATTCCGCTAACATACACTCTGCCCGTATCGGAAATCATGATGAATTCACTCATTCATATGACACCACTCTCCTGGCATGGGACGGAATCAGCCATAGCCAGCGTTCAAGAGTCCTTATCGCAGATTACGATTGATTTAGAAATACTGGTGGGAAAAAAGAGATAAGTTCTGAAGCCATTGAGATAACATTCTCTTAATCATTGAACAATCAAAAAAATCCGGGGAAGTTCCTGTTGGAACTCTCCCGGATTTTTCAATAAGATCTGATGCAAATCGGTCTATTGTAAATAAAATTAATTATTCCAGTTTTCTTCAATAAATTCATCCCGTCCAGATATCGCACGGTCTTCCTTGTAATGTTTCTCATTTTTCTTGTGGTAATCCTGATGGTAATCTTCTGCCGGATAGAACACAACTGCATCCCGAATCTCCGTCACAATCGGTTGATTGAATCGCCCGCTTGCTGCCAGCTCCTGCTTGGACTGTTCTGCTAGCTCGCGTTGACGTGCATTATGGACAAAGATCGCTGTACGGTACTGACTTCCACGATCCTGAAATTGCCCTCCATCATCGGTTGGGTCCGTCTGGGGCCAGTATAGCTCCAGTAGACGTTCATACGGAAACACCTCTGGATCAAATGTAATTTCAACGACCTCGACATGACCGGTCTCCCCGGTTTTGACCTGCTCATATGTTGGGTTATCGACGTGACCGCCGGTATAGCCTGATACAATACCATGAATGCCTGGTTGCTCTTCAAATGGTGTAACCATACACCAGAAGCATCCGCCGGCAAATGTAGCTTTTTCCATGCACACTCATCCCTTTCTGTTGTACCTATATCTTAAAACAAAAAGAGGTTGATGGAAAGCCACGTCCGTGGACTTCCATCAACCTCTTCAGAAACATCTGTTATATTAACAGCTATTCATACCTCTGTTGCCGACTAACTGTTCATTCAAGAAATCTTGAATTCGTTACCCGCGGCTTCGACCCATAGAACGGAAGATCAAGCTCACGATCGCTACAAGTACGATGGCACCGATTAATGCCGGTACTATGTAGAATCCGCCCATTTCTGGACCCATGTCTCCCAGGATCACTCCACCTAACCATCCGCCGATAAAACCGGCAATGATGTTACCGATAACGCCGCCGGGAATGTCACGACCAACAATCAGACCTGCCAACCATCCAATGATACCACCGATAATTAATGACCATAACCAACCCATATCATTCACCTCTAATTAAAGTTTTTGTTGTTGTCTGTCTACTATTAACCGCTACAGAAGCATTTAAACAATTGGCATGAAAATTGTTGTATATTACCTTTTGTTCATATACCCGTTTCTCTGTTCAACAGCCTATAACAAGGCATTAAAAACAGAGTGCGTCACTTCCGGGCATCTTACACAGTTCAAGACTGCGTTATGTACCTCCCGAAAGTCATTGTATGTTGATTCAGACAGCCTTAGTATAACCAATTGAGGTGAGAATATTTTTGGTCTATTTTAAAAAGTTAGCGTACATCAAAACAGCCGTTCCGGTTACGAATCGTTCTTCCGATCGCTGTTATCCCCGGATTTTTTTTGCATTCCCTTTATAGAAGGGAAAATCCGTTGATAAAGGCAAGATAATGCTTACGAAGTAGCTTTCTTGCAGAAATCTTTTAGCTTCGCTTCTTCAGAATCGATTTCGTACCCTCCACTACATCGTCCTCATCTGTCCAGAATTTTTAAGATCTCCAAAATATTTAGGTATTAATAAAAACCTGCACGCCCCTTGCCTGGCTGGGTCAGCCAGTTATGCTTATGACTCTTGTCCAGCTCTCCTCGCATTGACTGAATGATCTGCACAATGTCCGTCCGGCCATTCTGGTGCCATTCCAGCGCTGCACTGACATACAACTCTCCAAGTTGAGCAAGAGAAAAGGTATCCGTTAATCGTGCAGCTTCCAGCGTACCTTCTTCCCCTGCAAAGACAGCAAAGCCGCGTTGATTTAAATATTGCAGGCGCAGTCCTTCGTCCGGTAGCGGTATTTCATAAGCCCGATCGAACCGACCGGCACGGTTCATGAGCCCTGGGTCTATTTTCTCCGGATAATTCGTGGTGCCAATTAGGAAGATGCCCTCTTTAGACGTTGCCCCATCCAACGTATTCAGGAAAAAGGATCGCACTTCATCCGGCATGGAATCGATGTCCTCAATAATCAGTACCATGGGAGCCAAACGTTTGGCTGCTTCGAACACTTCACGCACCGATTCACTGTTTGTGTATTCGGTAATTTGCCAATATGCTGCTGGCCCCGGAATGCTTCCTGCAATGGATTTCACGAGGGTCGTTTTTCCGTTTCCAGGATGGCCGTACAGCAGGATGCCACGTTTGTAAGGAATATCATAGTCTCGATAAAAGGAACGATCCGCCTCGAAAAACTGGTCCAACGAACGGAAAATATCCTGTTTGATTTGCGGAGAAAGCACGACCTCATCCCGCCCGACAGAGCGGGTAATCGATTCGACATGACGGTCACTGCCATTGCGGGCATCCGTGTACACCGTGACTTTTTTCATATTTTGCTGCCGTTCCCGTTCCCTTACACTGCCCAGAAATCGCTTCAATTCCTCTTCTCCTGTAGCAAAAACAAAATCCTCATTGTATATCCCATTCTCCCGGAAGAAAGGAATGCGGACGAGAGCTACGCCCCACTCGGGATAGGCAAATACATTGTTGCGAATCGAATAATGTACACCATATGTCGGTGCATCTCCATCATCCTCATAATGCAGTGTACGCAGCTCCAGATCTTCGAAAATCCGGGCAACCAATTCCACTTCGGTGCTGTTACTTTGCAGATCTTCCTTTAGCAGATCCCAGTATTCACTGTTTGGATCATCGCTGGCATAAAGCTCATAACGAACACCGTATCGATTGCCAAGCGCTTCAATGATGCCGCGAATCAAACGGGCATATATGGCATAGCCTTCGTTTCGGATTTGACTGTCTTGTTGCTCTTCGTAGGAATAGATGACTCTATTATGATTCAATTGTTCTTTATCTATGGTCATTACTTAGCTCCCTTCACAGCGGCAAGTGGTTTACATTTGGCTACAACTTGAGCCAGACCTGCGCCGGTAACACTATCAATAATTTCATCGACATTTTTATAAGCTTGCGGTGATTCATCAATAATGGATTCAAGTGAACGCTGGTTCACCACAATCTCATCTTCAGTTCCCACACCCAGCGCCGAGGCAAAATCCTCCACAGTAACCAGGCGCTTTGTTGCTGTGCGCGACCGAATGCGTCCTGCTCCATGACAGATCGAATAATAGTTATCCTTCCCCTCGGGTTGACCTACCATGATATACGAAGCCGTTCCCATTGAACCGGGTATAAGTGCGGGATGACCTGTTGCCAGATACGGCTTCGGATTATCGGGATGACCGGCAGGTAATGCACGTGTAGCTCCTTTGCGGTGTACAAAGACAGAGCCCTGATCCACGTAGGATTCCTCCCATGCATAGTTGTGCATCAAATCATAGAGGGTACGGAATTCGCATTTTGGACCAAACACATCCCGAAAAGCTTCGCGAATAGCATAAGCAATCAGATGGCGATTCACCACAGCATAATTCAGCGCAGAATACATCATATTGACGTAATGGCGACCTTCCGCATGTTCAAGCGGAGCAAAAACCAGTCTTGGATCGGATGTCCCCAGACCATTTCGCTGCATCACTTTCGCAATTGCTGATGAACTGGTTTGGCTTACATACCCGCCCCAGGCCCGGGAGCCGGAATGAATCATGACAACAATTTGTCCATCGTACAGACCCCAGGCTTCCGCAATCTCCCGATTTTCCTCGGCAATCTCTATCGCTTGAATCTCGGCAAAATGATTGCCTCCACCCAAAGTTCCTAACTGGCGATGAGCCCGATGCCAAGTCATATCCGGTACCATATTCAGCACTTCCTCATCAAAGGCAAATTTGCTGCTCTCTACATGAGTAATGGAAGTTGATTTTTTCGGTGTATAGCTGTCCGGGATATATTTTTTTGGTAATCCATGCAGACCTTTTCGCACAATATGCTCCAAACGAATGTCCGAGTAATGACCGCGCTGATTTGCCTCCATCGGCAGCACTTTCTCAATGGCTTTTACGAGTTTACGGCGCAACTTCACGTCTTTCAGGTCGTCCTTATGCAAATTGGTCATATGTACCCGCATACCACAGCCGATATCACTGCCTACGATGGATGGAGATACATAACCACTCTTGGCATCCCATACCGCTGTTGTGCCAATGCAGGTACCTACACCGACATGCACGTCAGGCGTATAGCTCATATAGGAAATTCCCGGGATTTGAAGATTGTTGTTCGCCATCTCGAACACCTTATAGTCTAATGACGAGAACAGCTGTTGTGCAGCATATACCGTTAAATCACCAGAAGGCAATTTGACTTCATGTCGGTAGCCTCCTGTGAGTTCATTTTGACTCGTAAATAAATTAGGTTGTGTATTCATAAATGTTTATTATTCCTTCCTGTACGTTCAGCTATTTCGGTTCACTTTCAAAAATGAACCTAACGTTATTCCGAATTCCATATCCATCTTCAGTACAACAAAAAAAGAAGCCACGGACAGTTCGCCCGTGACTTCTTCATGACAATAACAGAAAACAAAATCAGCATGAACATGCCGCGTCTGTTCTCCATTGCAATATACGCCGAGAGTAGCATATCGATTAATAACGTTCCAAGGATAAACGATATGCATCTTCCCCTATGTCGCCCGTATGAGGCCAAAGAGACGATGAACTGGATATACAATTGTGTCTGTGCTTCGTAGGGTCTTTGTGGATTTCAAATCATAACCAACCATCATATCTCTCGGCCTCCCTTCATCAATATTATGTTTATATTAAGCGGACTCGTTTCGATGTGTCAACCCTTTTCTTGGAAATTTTCCTATATTGCATATGCATTAGATTTAAATTCGTGCTAATAACTTATATAAAAAAAGCAGGGTCTTAAGGAACAGACCCTGCTTACTCAAGCATATTATGAGATTATATATCGATTATTGATGGTACATGTTTTGACAGATTTGACTTTGTATCTTATCATTTCCCTGCTTGTTTTTCCAATTCTTCCACAGGATTTTCATCTTCTTTTTCAGGCACCTTGGAGGACAGGAACCAACCACATACCGCAATCGTAATGAGCACAATGTAGAAACCAAATTTCCAAATTTTATTTTCCGGGAAATGCTCATCCAGAACGCCCAGTGAAGGATGTGCAAGTGTAATCACAGCCAACTTAACCCCAACCCAGCCAACGATAACGAAGGCTGCAACTTCAAGTCCTGGACGGGAATGAAGCAGTTTAACGAAGAAGGAAGCCGCAAATCTCATGATGACAAGGCCGATAAATCCGCCGAGGAAAATGACGATAAACTGTCCACCGTCAAGTCCGCCGATCGGAGGCAAACCACTTGGTGGCAATGCAACAGCCAGCGCCACAGCTGCGAGAATGGAATCGACCGCGAACGCGATATCTGCCACTTCCACCTTGAATACAGTCATCCAGAAACCAGATTGTTTTTTTGGTTTTTTTGGAGCGGAATCAGCCGCTTCATCTGTTTTGTTTCGGCTACCCAACACCTTTTTGACAATGTGGTTAATGGAGATGTACAACAGGTACAGGGCACCAATTGCTTGAACCTGCCATACGTCCACGAGGAACGAGATGAGGAATAGTGACCCCAATCGGAAAATGAACGCTCCCATTAAACCATAAAACAACGCCTTTTTGCGTTTATCATCAGGTAAATGCTTAACCATAATGGCAAGAACCAATGCATTATCCGCGGCAAGTAACCCCTCCAGGACTACTAAGACGACAAGAACCCACCCATACTCCAATAATAACGATAACTCCAAATTTTACTCCTCCTTAGTATCCTTATCCTTATGATGTACAAAAAAAAGGACCTTTACCATCGCTGGTAAGGTCCTTTATATTCACGAAAAGAGACCTTTACCCAGCATGAAAACTTGGTAAAGGTCTCGCTAACAACAAAATTGCTGCCAATAAAGCCGGGGATGTAATCCCGAACTGACGACTTTACTGTGAAAGCTACTCCCCTTTAACATCAGGAATATTTAGTTTTAAGTTGAAACAGGTTCAATAATCTGTTCTCATCATATTCATAACGATAAGCAAAGTCAAGCTTTATTTGACTGTCTGCGGTCCAGCTTGCGAAAGACCAGCAAATCATAGATGAAATTACCCAGTGGGATAAACGAGATAAAAAACAAAGCAATTGGACGACGCAAACGCCATTTTTTCGTGGTATACAGACTCACCATAAATAATAAATACATCAGAAATAAAAAGCCATAGATGTTGCCAAACCACGTGACTGCCTTTGGCATGATCCCTGATTCTCTTAATGGAAAAGCAACAAATAACAAAAGTACATATGAAAGCCCCTGCAACCACAACAGCAGTCGAAAGCGGCTGAGTGTTGAATGTAACATTTTTTTCCTCCTGCTTCTAAATACGCGCAACAATTTCATTGCATCCCGTACAGTATATCACAAAAACGAAATTTACCCTCACTCGCAGTTCTACAGGAGCCAAATCCACCCGATGCACATAGGATATATGACCAAGATAGATTGTTGCGAATATGGACAAGGAGGAAACTGTTGATGAAAATAGCCCTGATAGCGCCTGAAAAATTGCCAGTCCCAGGTAACGGATCTGTCGAAATCTGCATCCTCGGCATTGCTCGTGAACTTGCTCTCCGTCACCAGGTGACGATCATAAGCCGTCAGATGCCCGGTCTTGCCATTACAGAGCAAATAGATGGCATAGTGATCCGTCGTGTACCATCAACCAGCCCCAGCGAGTACACGAGGGCAGTGATCCGTTTTCTGAAAATCCAACCCTTCGATCTTATTCAGGTAGACAACAGACCTCATAGTATGGCTTCAATTAAACGCGCTTTCCCTACGTTACCTGTGGTGCTCTATCTTCATTCGTTAACCTTTGCACAACCAGGACCAGCAAGATTAGCGCTGTTAAAAAAAGCGAATTGGATTGCCGTTAATAGTCAATCCCTCAGACAAAGGCTGGGTCGCCGATTCCCATCCTTAAAACGACGGATGGGTGTTGTACCACTGGGCGTGGACCTAAGCCGTTTTTTGCCTGCAGCTAAAGGAGAGCAGCAGCTTCTGCGGAAGCAGTTCGGTATCACAGGGCCATTCTCCATTCTGTATGTAGGCCGACTAATTCCCGGCAAAGGTGTGGATGTACTGATTCGTGCCGTAGCTCTTATTCAGCAGCAGGTATCCGTGCAACTGATCATTGCAGGTAAAGGACCTCCAGTTTACGTCCGCAAGCTGCGACAGCTTATCCGAAAATTAAAGGTTGATGCCACCTTCCGAGGTCAGATCGCCCATGAGCACATTGACCGTTTGTACAGGGCTGTGGACTGCCTGGTGTGCCCTTCCCAACAACATGAGGCCTTCGGGCTGGTTAATGTTGAAGCTATGGCTTCAGGACTACCCGTCATTGCTTCAGACAATGGAGGCATTCGTGAAATCATTGTATCGGGGAGTAATGGATACCTTGTAAGACAGTATCACAACCCCCAAAGTTTCGCTGCTTACCTGTCTAAACTGGCAGACAATCCTTCTCTCGCTCTTTCGCTTGGAGAAGCTGGCCGTGCCAGTGCAGTTGAACAGTTCAGTTGGGCCCGGACAGCCATGCATCTTGAAGCAGCCTATACAAAACTTATCCGAGGATAAATCTTGTATAGGCTGTGCTTTTGTTAAGCTTTTTCACGTGACTGCCAGTCTGCAATAAAGCTATCCATATGCGGAACAGGAACATACATCATTTCAATTAACTCCACAATAATCATATCTTTCATGGCAAATCTCACCTTAGCGCATGTTTGTTGGCGGAAAGCATCATAAATTCCCGAGCCAGTCCAGCAGCCGTGAGGAGCGAGCAGTGGATTATTAACAATATATCCAACCGTCCCAATGGGGGGAACTACTACCTTGATGGCTCGAGAGTCTACCCGATTGTCGGGGTCTTTGACCAGAAACAGGATATCGCCTACGTTTAAAGCTTCTACACCATGATAATGCTCCATTCCATACATGGCTGCAAATAATTTGGTACTCATCACAAAAGCTCCTTTTTACACATTTTTTAAATTTAGTTGGGTTGAATTATTGATCTTCCTCATAATGTTTCATCCACTCTATGAGTTGTTCACGAATTTCTTTACGATATTCGCGGGGTTCAAGGACCTCCGCTTCGGGGCCAAATTGATATAACCATTTCAGGAATTCACGACTACTGTTCAGCGTTACTTCAAATAACAATCCACCATCAGGCGTATCTGTCATTCGTGGACGAACAAACATTTCTTCTTCTTTTATGTAGGGGGCCACTTTCTCAGTGAATCTTACTTTGAAATGGATAAGTTTATCCCCACGATCAGTGGACCATGTGTTTTTCATGAACTGCGTTATGTTGAAATCACCCATAACAAAATGGGTATTGGTCTGTATAACGTCCAGAAAGCGACTGATCCGAAACAAACGGACTTTCTGCAGCAAGTGGCAATAACCAATCAAGTAGAAACGCTGATCGCGCGGAATGAGGTAATAGGGGTCAATGTCGCGGACCGTTATTTCATTTTTCGTAAGCGTGTGATATTGGGTTCGAATCGTTTGTTGATCCAGAATGGCTTCAATGACCGGGATAAGCAAGTTGGGATACTTCCCTTCTTCCCGGTATGCAGGTGTACCCATACGAATAATGCCTGCAATATTTTCTACAATGTCACTGTTTCTCGATTTCATTTTCGTATGGGCTGTCATCACCTTGTCAAAGGCTGAATCAAATTCAGCCGGGAGTTGCGAAGTATCCACCACGGATGGAAGCATGGAGAATACTATCGCTTCCTGTTCGGTAAAATCCAGAGGATACATGGCAAATTCACCAATGAACCGATACCCCTTGCCATAACCTTCATTCATGATAGGGGCAACCCTGTCCAAAATTCGGAGATCGCGATAAATCGTGCGCACAGTTGTACCGCATTTCAACGCCAATTCTTTGGCGGAAATTCCGGGATTCGCTTGTATAGCCTGAAGTATACGCAGAAGACGAATTAATTTCTCTGTCATGTAGTTTCTCCCCTTCGATATTTTATCGGCAAGGAAAACTAGTTCCTTTAGTCCGGTACTAAATCTTTAGTCCCAAACTTATTTTCGCAATTTCACCTTATGTATATAGTTCAATCGCACTTATTCGGCTTATTAAATATACATTCTCTTACTTGCTTGCGTAAAATATTAACCTCAAGTCCTTATACCTACGCCTGATAGCCTATTTGGCATTCAAAAAAAATAAAAAAAGTCTTGTCTCTTGGACCAGAGACAAGACTTTTTCGCTTGTTTATTTGTGCAATTGCAATAATTTAGTCAGCACATTGACCATATGATCGCACAGATCAGGGATATCTCCCATCTGATCTTCATTCACACTGCGGTCAAAATGTACTTCAGCTGTGATTGCATAAGTTGCTGGCTGATCTTCAAATATATAATGAATATGCTGCAATTTTCGTTGTTCCGGCCAGCTCTCTTGTAATATGGAGCTAATTGCAGGACATTGAGTCTCAGGCTCCTTAACAACCATTCTGAACCGCAACCGCAAACGGCAACCTGATAGAACTCCTGGTGTCTCCAAAATCTCAGCCGCGAGATCCTCAAGCGATGTGTTCAGTAGCACTTCGCCTGTTACGTCAGGGCAATCTCGCAGGCAGAATTGCAGCACCAACTCTCTGGACATACGGGCCAACTCAAGCTGATCCTTCCGATCCGTTATGGAAATAAGTTCATCCAAATTATCGAGATCATATAGGTAATTTTCGAAGCCTACTTTCAAATTGTCATAAATCGTCGGATCAAACATGTTGTGAAACCTGCTTTCTTATGCAAATTATTCCGAAATGAATTGTTGCTGCTCCGAATCATAGTATACTGTAACGTTGTTTCACGCAAACAGCTCCCCGTCATCATACCGAATAACGCGACTATGTAGCAATCTTTCATAAGTCAAAACGACATTCATTATCGCGCATCTCCTGCGACTCCACTTGTCCTTTTCCAATATAAAAAAGCCCGGTCGTGATGACCGGGCTTGGTTGAGATACAGAATAATAAATATTCTGACTCCCTATTCTTCTTTAGCTGGTTCTTCTGGTGCTGCCGGTGCTGCTTCATCAGCAGAAGCCGTAGGCTCTTCCTCAGCCGCTTGTGGCGGCATCACGGAAGCGATGATGGAATCACCTGACGTCACCAGAGTCAGACCTTTATCGAGCTTGATATCTCCAGCTGTCAAACGATCACCAATTTCCAGTCCGCTAACATCCACCTCAATGGAGGTTGGCAGATCAGCCGGAAGTCCTTCGACCTCCAGTTGAGTTTCCTGTGTCTGGAACACACCGCCTGCCTTGGAGCCGGCTGCGGTACCTTGGAAGTCGATCGATACACTAACGCTGATCGGTTTATTCTTCGAAATTTGCAGGAAGTCCACGTGCAGCAGACGTCCGTTGCGTTCCTGTTGATCCTTGATCAACACTGGAACCGTTTTGCCACCCTCAAGATTGAGGTTGAACATCTCGGAGCGACCTGTACGTGCTACTTTCAGCACTTCTTTTTCATCTACATGTATTGCGGCACCTTCTAATCCCGGGCCATAAACGACAGCCGGAACACGTCCGCCTTGTCTTAACAGGCGCAATGCTGCACCTTTCTTTTCAGTTCTTGGTGTTGCCGTAAGTTGAGCCATTTTTCCGTTGGATTTCATGATTGAACATCCTCCTTCAAGGGATCCTTACTTATATTTGTTAGGAAGCCGTAAGCTTCTCTCTTAGACCAGAATGGCCTTTTCGTGCGTGGCCGAATCTGGGGCCATATCTATATTTACCCCAATGAAAGACCATCTCAAACACTAACATGTTCAGTTTTTTTATTTTTCTGGTGAAAAAGGGGCTTTCTAATGAACAAAAAAGCGGTCGGAATACCTTCCGACCGCTTGTTAAGCCTATACTTTTCAACCTTTGTATGAAGTTATAACTTAGCCAGCTATGCGCTGTTACGATCATCCTCATCATCACTTTCACGGATAACCTGCATTTGATCCGACCCACTGTGAACGATAATGTGCACATCTCCGTCTTCAGGACCGATATCAACATAACGATCTCCGCAGGTATCTTTGGCTTCCCATTCATTCAACCGAATAATTAAGCCTAGATGATGCAGTCCTGCAGCCACCCGAAAACGGGCTTCTGCTGCATTACCCACTCGCTCAAATGGGACAGCTCCATCCTCCATGCCTGTGCCCCATACCCAGACGTCCCATCCCTCATAATGCTGATCTTCCCGTTCATATCGGAGAGTGACAATTCGCGAAATTGGTTTGTGGATTTTGACATTCAGCGATGCCTGAATCCCTCCAGCCTCCGCGGTAATCTGGGCAGACCCTGGTGTTAAAGCACGCACAATTCCTGCTGTACTAACCACTGCATGATCCACCTTAGACGAGCTCCACCGTATATTCATACCTTGCAGAGGCTGGCCGAATTGATCCAGAACCAAGGCGCGGAATCGACTGACACGTGTCGTGTACATTACAGATTCCCCAATAATTTCAATTCGTTCCGGATGGAGGTGATCAACCTGCAGCGTACACTCTGTGGTAATCGTGCCACATTGGACGCTGATCGTTGCTTCTCCGGTCTCCCCCATATGAATTGTCCCATCGGATTGAATCGCAATAATCTGTGGGTTCGAAGAGCTCCAGGTCACAGATGCATTTTCCACTACATTACCAAAACGGTCTCTGACTGATGCTCGCAAACCAGCAATCTCTCCGGCACTGTACACAAGACGCGGCGAATGAATCTCAATCACAGCCGGTTCAGTACCACCAGCATATTCCGTGTCGTACAGTACCATCAACGACCACCGTTCTACCATTGCGTTCCCGCTCACCGTCTCAATGAGGTCTGTACCTGCTTGGTGATCATTCACAACAATATGCCAATCACCCTCCGGCAGACTCACTTGCTGCTGCTGACCCGTTCCGTTGTAGATTACCACGATCTGATTCCAGGTATCCTGATTCGCTCCGTGATCCAGTGTAAATGCAACCACATTTCCTTCTGCTCGCATCATGCGAAGATGATTCCTTACCTGTTCGGCGTTAATCATGCGAAAGGCCGGATGTGTGCGACGCAGATGAATCAAGCCACGATAATAGTCAAAAACAGGTCTGAATCGAGCTTTGTTAGCCCAAGTGATCGTATTCACGGCGTCCCCGCTGCGATAACTATTGTGATCTCCTGCTTTGGATCTCAGCATCTCATCTCCTGCATGAAGAAATGGAATACCCTGTGAGGTAAGCAAAATCCCTGTTGAGAGCAAGGAACGTCGAACCATCTCATGATCAAGTACATCATCCGCATCGACATAACGATAAGGGTCCGCCGCTTTAACCGCCGATTCTGCACTGCCTCCTTCTACAGGCTGCCCGTCTCTCCATACCGGGTAACCGAGATCATGCCTGAGGTACATCGTTGTTGCGATTTTGTCCCATAAGTTGAGATTATCATGTGCCGTTACATAATTGACGGATTCCACTGGTGAAGATGTGAAATCATCTAGCGCTCCGGCTACACCCATGGCTATTTCGTACTCCTTACCGTCTGCTCCGGTAACAAAACCTTTACCGATCCCATCACTATCCCCTTTGATAGCACTGCGGAAATGATCGTTAAATACAGCAAATCCCTGACCGCGTTGTGTTCCTTTTAACGTTTTTCGATCCAGAGGTGAATCTCCGCCTGTCCACGGCTCCCCGTAGATCAGAAAAGCCGGATCAATCTGTTCTCTCAGCTCGCGGGTCACTTCGTTCATCGTGTCTGTATCAATCAGCCCCATGAGGTCGAAGCGAAACCCGTCCACATGATATTCCTCTGCCCAATACAGGAGAGAGTCCAAAATATATTTTCGCACCATAGGGCGCTCCGTAGCCAGTTCATTGCCTACACCCGAACCATTGCTCAATCTGCCATCCTCACGGTAACGGTAATAATAACTTGGTACAATCCGTTCAAAAGGTCCATCATCCACGCTGTACGTATGGTTATAAACCACATCAAGCACAACACGAATGCCTTGTCGGTGCAAGGAATGAATGAGCGCCTTGAATTCCCTGATTCGAATCGCAGGATCACGCGGATTGGTCGCATAGGAACCTTCCGGCACGTTATAGTGCTGCGGATCATAACCCCAGTTGTATGGCAATTTGGCATTCGAGCCGACGTCCGTTGTCACTGCCAATTCATCAACCGTCTGATAATCCGCTACAGGCAGAAGATGTACATGCGTGATGCCGAGTTCGACAAGATGATCTACACCGATGGAATTTCCACCTCTGTCCGTCAACCCGGAAGCCGTAAATGCCAAATATTTGCCCTTATATGGAATATCAGCATGGGGGTCGGAGGAGAAGTCTCGCACATGTAATTCATATAGAACCGCATCTGCCGGACGCAGAAATACGGGCTTCACATCCTCTTCCCAATCCACTGGATTGGTTGTATCCATGTCAATGATGGCTGTCCGCTGTCCATTCGCCGATACAGCACGAGCGTAAGGATCGGGTGCCACTGCAATATGTTGATCATCATGGGTAATGTGATACATATAATAATGTCCGGCCCAATCCCCTTCAAGCTGTACACTCCATATTCCATCCGGGTCACGGGTCATCAACCGTTTCTGTCCGTCATCATGTTCGGTTACTTTACCAGTTGCATCATAATGTCCCTCATTATCAAAAATGAGTAATGAAACCTGCTGAGCTGTAGGTGCCCACAGCTTGAATGTGCTTGCTGTACGCGTATATGTTAAGCCAAGATCGTTGCCTTCATAACGAAAAGATGTCCATTCCGGCATCGTTCCCACCGCCTTTATATCCATTGATTTCGTGTTGTCCCGATGTTACGGAGCGAGACGTCATTTGTCAACCCGGGGTTGTCTGTACTCAACATATCGGTTGAGCAGAGGCTTTCAATTAGCATATTGAATGTGAAGCAAATCCTCACAGCAATCGCTTTCAAGATACAGCATATGTAAACAAGCGCCATAGATTGACAGCATTTGTACCTGTCCTGATGAAAAAAAGATGGTGAAAAGCAAAACACCCTCGCTCCACAATGGAGAAAGGGTGCAATAAGTTCACTCACCTGAATACATAACCGTCATGGATATAGCAGGAACACTAACCTGACCGTCTTTGGCTGTACGCAGCGTCTCTATGCCAGCCTGCCCATGCTCTACAACCACATTCCATGTACCTGAAGAAACGGAGATTGTACGGGTTTCTTTGGAAGCATTGTAGATAATGATTATCCGTCCCCATGAATCTCCCACAGACGTTCCTGCCAGTTCATAGGACAACAGCCCTTTTCCTTTTTCAAGCAATCGAACATGGAGCTCAATCTCTTCCCGGGTGCGAAGACGAAAAGCAGGATGCTCGCGCCGAAGACGGATCAGGCCACGATAATAATCATAAACAGGCTTAAACTGCTGCTTTTGCTCCCACCGAATGGCATTGACTGAATCTCCACTCTCATGACTGTTGGCATCGCCAAATTTACTTCGCAGAAGTTCATCTCCAGCCGCAAGCAATGGGACCCCCTGGGAAGTCAATACGATGCCGTTAGCAAGCAGACAGCGCCGGACCGTTTCGTTCTCCAGTATGCGATCCGGGTCAACGTGCAAATACGGCTTCGCCTGCTGTACAGCCTCTGCCACGTTGGCGCTGCCTTTCACACGACCATCCTCGCTATATGTGATAAATCCCAGCGTATCGTGCAATCCTTGTGTCTGGGCGACTTTGTCCCACAGGTTGAGATTATCATGTACAGTTACATAATTAATCGTTTCAGATGGGCCAGCGGTAAAATCGGTAATGGCTCCCCTTATGCCTGTCCAAATATCGTCTTCTTTTCCCTCCGCTCCTGTAGCAAATCCGGTTCCCGTTCCATCACTATCCCCTTTGATCGCTCCACGGAGGTTATCATTAAATACAGCAAATCCAGCTTCACGCTGTGCTCCCTTAAGTGTCATTTGATCTCCAAGGGGTGATTCCAGCGCCCCCCAAGGTTCACCGTATAGGAGGATGGAGGGAGAAACCTCGGCATGCAGTTCTGCTGCGAGCTCTTTCATCGTTGTCGTGTCGATCAGACCCATCAGGTCAAAACGAAACCCGTCCACATGGTATTCCTCTGCCCAGTATCGTACGGAATCGATAATGAACTTGCGCACCATCGGGCGCTCAGTTGCCACTTCATTGCCTGTACCAGATCCATTGCTGTACGTGCCATCCGGGTTCTGACGGTAGTAATATCCTGGAACAAGCTTCTCAAATGAACTGGCTGCCGTATCAAACGTATGATTGTACACCACATCCATAATGACTCCGATCCCCTTCTCATGAAGGGCGAGTACCATCGATTTGAACTCTCGAATTCTTGTCTCCGGCTCATCTGCACGGGATGCATAAGAACCTTCTGGAACGTTGTAGTGGAGCGGATCATAGCCCCAGTTATAACGTGAGCAATCGGAAGTCCCGTCATCTTCCTTCGATTCGTCCACTGTCGCAAAATCAAAAACCGGTAGCAGATGTACATGAGTAATTCCCAGCTCAGCCAAATGATCGATCCCCAGTGTATTCCCGTTTGAATCGTGCAAACCTGTCTCGGTAAAAGCAAGATACTTTCCTTTGTGCCTCATGCCGGATGACTCATGGATCGAGAAATCGCGCACATGCAGCTCATATAAGACCGCATCTACCGGGCTCGCCAGTTTTGGACGAATATCCTCATTCCAGCCATTCGGGTGGGTCTGTTCCAGCCTGACGATGACTCCCATTTCTCCATTCATGGTCACAGCCCGTGCATAGGGATCAACCGCTATCTCCTGCCGTCCGTCCTCAAAGGTGGCTCTGTACATATAACGATAACCGTTCCACTCACCTTCGAGTTTCAGGGTCCAGATGCCCTGATCCTGCTTGTTCATAGGTATTTCTTTCTGTTCGTCCTGATTCTTCTGTTCATTGGGACTTCCCCCTGTTGAAGGCGGGGATAACAGCACATCTACCTGCTTTGCGGTAGGTGCCCACACTTTGAAACTACAGGCTTGTGGTTCCATCGTGACACCCAGATCTCTTCCTTGGTATGTATCTACTACGTTTAATACGTCTAACTTGTGATGGTCATCAATCATGCTGTATATTCCCCTCTCGATGAGCAATAAAATGGATGTGAACAAATGCTCCTTACCTTTTATACCCCTTCTGTTACCTAACCATAATCTCGGGGATGAAAAAGAACTTAAAAAAACAAGCCATGCTTCACGTCATTTCACGCAAAACACAGCTTGTTCTTCTAATTACTTCCCGTTCAGCTGGGCATAAGACGCTTCAAATTCGGAAATGAGCTGATCGCCACCGGATTTTCTCCAGTTCGCCACTTCCTGCTCCCAGCCAGCATCATCGATTTTGCCCATAATGTATTTGGTCTGTGCATCCCAGATCATCTGGTCCAGCTCCTGGCCACGCTCAGTATAGATGGCAGAAGACAAGGTCAGCGCCGGATTTGGAATAGCATACTGCTCATTTTCACGTGCCATCTTCGTTCCCTTCATACCGATTGGTACATCGACAAGCTCAGGTACGTTATAACCTTCAACGCTTAGCAGATTGTCACGATAAGGCTTCACTTCACGCTGGTATCCGTCGAAGTCCTTGAACTCGGTCTTGCCATCCGAAGTCTTCGTATAGTGCACATCTTCCAGACCTCGCAGCTGAAGTGTACTCAGTGGTTCATCCATCAGTTGATCCAGGAACGTCAGCACCTGTTTTAACTGTTCTTCGTCCGGTACGGAAGCTTTGGGAATGACAAGCATCCCATAGTTCCCCGGTTCCCCGGCAATTCGAATGCCATCCGGTCCTTGGAACGGGGCCACATCAATCTCGCCATCAGGCACATTTGGTGTCAGCCGTTGCTGGAACGACTTTCCGTTCTGAGCAACACCGTTCAGCTTCATGGCTACGAGACCGGAGTCGATTTTTTTGTCCGCATCGGAAGGGTCCAACGCTGGGAAGTCACTGTTGATCAATCCCTCACTGAATAGACGCTTGAACAGCTTCATCGTATCCACATATTCTGTGGTCAGGAATTCAGGGGTAAGTTTACCCGCATCGTCCACACCCCACTTGTTCACCCCACCAATACTTACGGCGATTCGTGTCAGCGGCGAGGATACGCCTTCATTGTACTTTTTGAACAGTACCGTTCCATACGTGTCTTCCTTGCCATTACCATCAGGATCATCCTTGCGAATGGAGCGCATCACTTCGTACCAGTCATCGAGCGTTTTCGGTACATCCAGCTTCAACTTGTCGAACCAGTCCTTGCGATACACGATGGCTGTACGCCCGATATCGCGGAAGTTGGGTACCCCGTAGACCTTTCCTTCAATCTTGATATTGTCAAAATAAGCCTCGGATTGGGCAGACAGGTTTTTATAATCCTTCAGGTAGGGTCCAATTTCCCAGAACAGCCCCGTTTTGGCTGCGTTAAATGTTGTGGGTACATAATTCACGCGCATGATGGTCGGCATCTCGCCCGAAGCTACCATGACATTCACTTTATCATCAAAAGCAGACTGCGGAATCCACTGTACACTGACATCCGTATTCGTATATTCCTCAATCTTTTGTTCAATCCCGTTCTCCTTGGCTGGCACATCACCAACCTGCATCAAAGAAATCGAAATGGGAAGCTTGCCTTCCCCTGCCGCAGGCGCTTTCTCTCCCCCACACCCTGCAAGCAGTCCAGCGGACATTGCACCAACCACGACCAATCCGCCTAAACGAGACATCCGACCTTTTGGACTCATGAACCATCTCTCCTTTGGATAACCAAATTATTCACATTTTGCCTCATTTGATTAAATCGCTACGGGTACACAATATAGACGGACTGAACCGTTCCGATCTATATTGTGCTGATTTGAAGTCGCTCCTTGGATTGATGCAAAATGCCCCATGAATGCGCTATCATAAATAAGTCTGAAGAAAGGAACTAGCGTGTCGCCAGTTCCATTTCCACTCCTGCCAAAATAAATGGAGCTACCGATTTCGGATCATTTATCCGAATGGATTCAGTCACATAATACTCGTATGACCCGTCACGATACGGGGTACCGCCCAGACCTGCCCCACCGTTACACTGCGTCAGGGACAATACACCTTCACGATCCGTTTGCAGCAGATGCAGCAGCAGACCTTGATAACCCTTTTCTGCGATCGCTTTAAACTTGCCACTCAGATAACCCTTACGTACACCCTTCGCTAGTGCATACACAAACATTGAGGTCCCCGATGCCTCCAAATAATTACGCTCACGCCCTGGTTGATCGAGCAAATGAGGCCATAACCCGGACTGTTGGTCCTGTACATGTACAAGCGCATTCGCTACACGTTCGAAAATCCCCACAATCTGACCGCGATGCTCATGATCTACAGGCAGATGATCCAATGTATCCACTACCGCCATCACATACCAGCCCATCGCCCGGCTCCATACATGTGGAGAGCATCCAGTTTCTCCCGAGCTCCAGCGCTGTTCCCTGCTCTCATCCCAGGCATGGTACAGCAGACCGCTGCGTGGATCACGTGTACGTTTCTCCACCAGCAGCAGCTGTAATGCCGCTTTGTCAAACCACTTCTCCTCGCCAGTAACCGCACCATATTGCGTGAGAAACGGCGTTGCCATATACAGCCCATCCAGCCACATCTGGAACGGATAGATTTTCTTGTGCCAGAATCCGCCTTCACTGGTAAGAGGCTGTCCCTTAAGCTGTACCATGAGCAAATCCGCGGCTTTACGGTATTTCTCTTCACCCGTTTTGTCCAGCAACAGGAACAGCGATTTCCCCTGGTTAATCTGGTCCAGGTTATATTCCTCGACTACATAGGAGCGAATCGAGCCATCCTCCTGAATGAAGTTATCCATCAGTTCACGGATGTAGTCGAAATATTTCTGTTCTCCGGTATGGGTGTACAGCTCTTCCAGCGCTTTCAGCAGACAACCATTTTCATAATGCCAGGTCGGATATAACTCATGATTGCGATAACTTTCCATGAACTGTTCAGCCATCCGTACCGGTGTGAATTGCAGGGTTTCTTTCATGATGTTCCTCCGCTTCCGGCTTTTTATTTAGCCTGTTTTTTGTAGTCTTCGGCATATTCCTCACGAATTTTGGTACCGCCCGCATTGCCCCAATTCTCGATTTCCTGTTTCCAGCCATTTTCATCGATTTTGCCCATAATATATTTGGTCTGCGCATCTGCAATCATCTGATCCAGATCTGCCCCACGGTCGCCATAAGTAGACGAATACAAGGTTAATGCAGGGTTTGGCACAGCATGTTCCGCCAGCTCTTTGGCAAGTTCCGTACCCTTCTCACCGAGTTCGGTATCTTTCAATTTCGGCACATTGTATCCTTCCACGTAAGGCAAGTTATCACGATATGGCTTCACTTCACGCTGGAATGCATCGAAGTCGCTCATCTCCACTTGGTCTTCGCCAGCCTTCTTGTAATGTTTGTCTTCAATGCCACGCATCAGCAGCGTCGCCATCTCCGGGTCCATTAATTTATCCAGGAAAGACAACAGGTTTTTCAACTCGTCTTCCGATTTCACCGTCGCTTTCGGAAAAGCCAGAATACCGGAGTTACCCGTCTGCCCCGCTACACGGTCGCCACTCACACCAAGCAAACCTGCAATGTCTACTACGCCATCCGGGTCGTTCTTGGACAGACGCTCTTGCTGGCTCTTCCCGTTCTGGGCGACACCGATACGCATGCCGACAACGCCTGTATCATATTTCTTCTCCGCTTCTGTGGAATCAAATACAGCAAAGTCCTGATTCAGCAATTTCTCGCTATACAATCGTTTCAGCAAATCCAGCACCTGCATATATTCCGGTGTCATGAATTCCGGTGTAAAACTGCCGTCATCTTCCACCTTCCACTTGTTTGGTGCACCAAAACTTACGCCAAGACGTGTAGTGAAGGAATATTGATCCTCGTTATACTTTTTGAAAAGCATTAGTCCAAACGTATTATCCTGACCGTCTCCATCCGGATCGGAGGTCGCCAGCGTTTTGATCGTTTCATACCATTCATCCGGTGTCGTTGGTACCTTGAGATTCAACTTATCAAACCAGTCTTTACGATAAATCACCGTTGCACGGGCAATATCAGAGAATACCGGTACCCCGTAGATTTTGCCTTCCACCTTGATATTGTCAAAGAAACGCTCGTTCTGTGCAGACAGATTTTTATAATCCTTCATCAAAGGTCCAACTTCCCAGAATACATCGTTACGCATCGCACTGGTTACGGTTGGGTTATACTGCACTTTCACAATTTTGGGCATATCGCTGGATGCGATCATGACATTAATTTTGTCATTGTAAGCCGAAGCCGGAATCCATTGAATGTCTAGTTTGGTGTTCGTATACGCCTCGATCTTTTGCTGAACCTCATTGCCTTTGCTCGGTACGTCGCCCACCTGTGCTATTGCAATGGACACATTCTGCACGCCGCCCTCGGCAGCCTGACCTTCATCCGATCCGCATCCTGCCAGCAGGCCTGTTACCAATGCCAATGTGCTTAAGACAGCTACGGCTTTCTTTTTTGTTGCTTTCATTAAACCAAAACCTCCCCTTTTTTATACAGTCATGAACCCGTTCTGATGTACAATCATGCGTAATTTCAACCTTTTACCGATCCCAGCATCACTCCTTTGGCAAAGTGCTTTTGCAGGAACGGGTATACCAGCATGATTGGAATCGTGGAGAACACGATAACGGCCATTCGAATGGTAAGCGGCTGAATCTCGGTCTCTTCGATACTGGTATCACCGATCCGGCTCTGAGCCAAGATGACAATTTCACGTAGCCATACCTGCACAGGCCACTTTTCACTATCGTTGATATAGATTACGGCGTTGAAGAAGCTGTTCCAGTGAGCCACCGCATAAAAGAGAGAGAAGGTAGCCATTGCTGGCATCGACAAAGGAAGTACAATTCGGAACAATACGCCCACATCGTTACACCCATCAATTTTGGCGGCATCCTCCAGTTCGTCCGGTATGGCTTGGAAGAAGTTCTTAAGTACGATCAGGTTGAATGCACTAATCGCGGTAGGCAGCATCAAAGACCATAATGTATCCGTCAGGTGCAATGATTTTACGACAAAGTAGGTTGGGATCATTCCGCCGCTGAACAGCATGGTGAACAGTACCCCCAGCAGGATCGGCTGACGTCCACGCAAGTATCTTCTGGAGAGCGGATACGCCATCAGCGACGTGAACAGCAGGTTAAGCAGTGTTCCGATGACGGTGATGTAGATTGATACACCCAGACTGCGAATCAATGTGTCTGTAGAGAAAATATAACGGTAAGCAGCGAGGGAGAATTCTTTCGGAAAAAGAATGAATCCTCCCTTGGCCACTTCATGCGGACTCGTAAACGAGACGGCCAAAATATAAATGAACGGGATAACGGTCACTATTCCGATCAAAAGCAGAAAGCCATGATTGAGGATATCAAAAATCCGGTTGCCCCACGTTTTATCCTGTTGCATCTTAATGTTCACTCCTGTCTGGTGAAGAACGTCTGCTGCCAAGCGTTAGTAGACGCCTTCCTCCCCGAATTTTTTGGCCATCGTATTAGCACCCAGTACAAGCGCCAGTCCGACCACCGACTTGAACAAACCAACAGCAGCACTATAGCTGTACTGTGCCTGTGTGAGACCTTTGGTGTAGACGTAGGTATCAAATACCTCACCCACATCCCGGTTCGTCGGCGTCAGCATCAGGAATATCTGTTCAAAGCCTGTATCCAGGAAGTTACCCAGACGCAGAATGAGCAAAATAATGATCGTACTACGAATGGCAGGCAGCGTAATATGCCAAGTCTGGCGCCAACGGTTGGCACCATCCATCCGTGCAGCTTCATAGAGCTGTGTATCTACACCGGAAAGTGCCGCCAGGAAAATAATTGTGCCCCAGCCTACCTCTTTCCAGATGGATTGTCCAACAATCATCGTTCGAAACCAGCCAGGCTCAAGCAGGAAAGCCACTTTTTGCCCCGTTAGGTTATAAAGTAATTCGTTAATAGCTCCACCCTCGGTTGTGAACAACATGTAGAACACACCAACCACAACAACCCAGGAAACAAAGTGCGGAACATATACCAGCGTCTGTACAAATCGTTTGAACCGTTCACGGCGAACTTCATTCATCATAAGTGCCAATACAATTGGCAGCGGGAAGAAGAACACCATATTATAAATCGCTAGCAAAAACGTATTCCGGAACAAGGTCCAGAACTGCGGTTCCCCGAAGAAACGCTGGAAGTGCTTGAACCCTACCCAGTCACTGCCCAGAATGCCCTTGTATGGCGTGTAATCCTGAAAAGCCATCGTAATGCCGTACATGGGTATGTATTTGAAAATAACAAAGTAGAGCACGCCCGGTATCAACATAATATAGAGCCACCGGTTTTTGATGATGTCCCTCCACAGCAGGTTTTTGTCACTGCGGGTAGCGGGTCGTGTTCGAGCCGCCGTTTCGGCTTTCATAGTGTCTTCCTCCCCACGTTGGAAACGATTACAAAATACCACTTCCTGAATTCATGTCTTCATTGTGGAGGATAAACGGGTAACTGGCTATCGTCTCGTTTTAGCTTCTTGTTTTCCCTTATGCAGCAAGGGTTTAAGGCATTGGTAACTCTGGATCGCTTCCCTGAATGAACCACATTTAACCTTCGATATTCCCGTCTTAACTCTGCTCCGAACACAGAACAAAGAATGACCCAAAAACAAAGAAAAACCTGCCTGCCATGGCAGGCAGAGCAGGTTGCTTTTATCGCTGCTGCTCCCGGTATTTTCCGGGGGTAGTTCCCGTAATTTTACGAAATGTACGGATAAAAGCGGTAGGGTTCGTGTAATTGAGTTTCTCGGCAATCTCCGATATTTTCAGGTTGGTCGTCTGCAGCCAGGTCTTGGCTTTTTCCATCCGGTATTCGGCAAGGTATTCCGTAAAGTTCACGCCAGCCTCCTTCTTGAACACACGGCTCAGATAGACTGGATGAAAATTCAGTTCTTCTGCGCAAGCTTCCAGCGACAATTCGCGATCATATCGCTCCTCGATCAGCCGAATCATGCGCCGGGCAATATTCAAATATTGAGACTCTTCCTGTTCACGCCAGAATCGAATGACGGGTTGAAATAAACATTTGCGGAACCAGTTCGTCATTTCATCCAATGTGGACAACTTCAGCAATCGAGCCATGGAGGCCTTTTCACCCAATACTTCCGCAACATTCCCACCCTGCTCCTGTACAAGCTGATACACACGGGACAACAGTTGAACCATGATGACCGGGTATTCGCTGAAGTGTAGCTTCTTGTCTGCGAGCAGACTGAGGTATTGCTTAAAGTACGCATCGGTTTTCTCCTCGTCCCCTTGCTTGAGCGCAGAAGCCAACTGGTCCTCAATCATCCTGAGCTGTGTATATAACGCTGCCTCCGTCTGTCCGCGCGGCTGAATATCCTCGTAATGCAAAATAATACGGCTGCCCAGACTTACCCTGCCTTGCAGAGCCTCACGACTCTCCTGGTAAGCCCGTGGCGAATCACCTATTGCAGAATAGGAACGACTAATACCGATACTTACAGGCAGATTCAGATAGGTCACGACCCGCTCACGGATCATTTCCGCTTGAGTGTGCATCCACTCTTTTAGTTGTACTTCATCATCCAACACGGATGCCAATACCGTAACTTGGGCGTCATCAATCATAACAGGTGCAAACCGAATCTCAGAGGGCAGCAGTTCAGCGACCATATTGTTTAACGCGAACAGCAGCAGATCCCGGTCCTGCTCTTCATACCTTGTCCCTTCAAGGGTGTCAATTTGAAGTGTAAGTACCCCAAGTCTAGCCCATGAGGTTGGAAAATCGTATAACTGACCCTGATATCTGAAGTCATCTTCTGATATTTTGCCTGTAAGCAGTTTGGTCATAAAAAATTCCTGCAAATGAATATGCTGGCCCTTCATCTGCTCACGCATCGTTTTCTCCGAACTGAACAAAGTCGATAATTGCTCTTCAATGTATATAAATTCATCCTGACGGCGTCCCGACGGAGCCATTGGAGAATCCAGTCCTTTCGTAAACTGCAGAAGTCTGGAAATGGGAGAGTACATCTTGCGACTGCCATAAAAGGCTACTAGTCCCGTTAAACATAACATGACCAGCGTAGCCACACCTGTAACCAATGCAATTTTCTGCGACTGGGCGGTTATCTGACTCAGCGATACAACAGATACATACAACCAGCCATTAAGTGGGGACTGCCTGTAGCTAACCGCCACCTGGCTTCCTTCCACCTCTGCGCTGAAGAAACCCTCCGACTGTCCCGTCGTTTGTACCTTTTCGTGGATTTCCTGATTCAGCGTGTCGTATTTCCCGTCTTGTTCTGTATCGTTGAGAAAATATTTCTGCTCCCGATCAAGGACGTACATATCCCCTGAATTCGGATTTCGACTTAGAAATGTACTTAGCTCTGTATCCGCTATGTCTATAACCAGAAACCCCTTTGGTTTCACATTCGTTGGTATCATCGGAATCTTGAATACCATGCTGACCACATTGTCGGATGAAATAAGGGTAGGCGCTTGTTCTTGTGCCGCTTCACCGACTCCGGCCGATACCGGTATACTTTCTTTGGTTGAACTCACATTTTGCGTCACCCAAAACAGGCTGTTTGTATATTTCAAATAGGAACCAATCCGGTCCCGAATACTGAAATCATCCAATTTTCCGAAAGATCGCATCGATACAACCCAGTCTTCATCCAGATTCACGAGATAAGCCTGATCGATATTTGTAACCGATTGCAAATTATTAAATCCGGAAGTCAGATCTCGAATTTCCTGAAATTCGCTGCTGTCCAGCGGTTTTTTCATCGCTTGTAATACCAGTGGAGAATTCACATACTGGATGGACGATAATTGCAGGCTGCGCAATACTTGCTCTACCCGCATTTGGGTCTGATGCAGAATCTGCAAATTACTCTCCCGCACCTTCTGCTCAATGTCACTTGAGGCAATAGAATAGGAGACCGAACCAATAACAATGACCGGAAGGGCTCCGAGTATCATGGTAAAACAGAGCAAACGCAGCAGGTATTTAGGCAAAAAGAGCATCCTCCTTTGTGCATTTTGCGTGATTTGAACGAGAACGATTTCGGAATCACTTCCCGTACTTATGCAAAACGTATGTATAATATCGCTTTCATTGGATTAATTTACTATTGTTATTTTAAAACCCATTGTTATTCAAGTCCACTATTTATTATTGAAGGTTGACTTCAAAGCAATTTCCAGTTTATATTAGTTGCATATTCCTCAATCAAAGGAGAGATTTTGATGTCGGTGAGCGTTCTTAACTAACAAGTTTCATATTCAGGAGTTTGGCCTTCGATTCACTTGTGCCTTGTGGCATACGTGTATTTCATGATGCGCCATTACCCTGTACTTAGTTAAGAACAGCGGATATCATAAATCGCCTCCGGGATTGTACGTGTCCGGGTCTATTTCCGCGCTGTGTTCAGCGTGGATTTTTTTGTATAGACCTATAACGGGCCCTACTTTCCCGTACGTTAAGGGCGGAGAATGACGTTTGTTCATTCTCCGCCCTTTTTGCGTTCTTCGGGAATATATTCGCTTTAACCGAAATTCCATTTTATATCCAAGGAGAGATCAAGCATGAATGAAAAAACGTTAACCAGTCTGGGTTATCCCCAAATTCAAAAAAACGTTGCAGCCTGTGCCCTATCTTATTTGGGCAAACGTTATGCAAGAGACATGAAGCCAATGGTGGACGCTTCTCTAATTCAAATGCGTCTGGAAGAGACCGCTGAAGCGGCAGCTTTGATTCGTAACGGCGCCAGTGTGCCCATTCCATCACTGGATGGCATGGAGACCATTATGGATCTGCTAGGTACCGGTTATTTATTTACGGAACGTGATTTCAGCCATCTCGCCCAATTTCTTCGCAGCTGCGCACAGCTTATGAAATACATGGAGGGCAAATCCGAAGTGGCCCCTACAGTTAGTCGCTACGCTTCATCCATGATATGGATGGAATCCCTGCTGAGTGAGATTGAACGCTGTATCCATAGTGGACGCATTCAGGATCAGGCGAGCAAGGAACTGATACGTATTCGCAAAAAAATGATAGTCAATGAGGAACGCATGAAGCGAAAGCTTGATTCTCTAATAAGCAAACACCGCTCCATCATGCAGGAAAATGTGATTAGTCAACGTGGTGGAAGAACAGTGCTGCCCATTAAGAAAGAATTCCGCAAACACGTTAAAGGCAGTGTGCTGGATGAATCGGGAAGTGGCCAAACCGTATATATTGAGCCTGCTGAATTAGTAGGTCTGCAAATGGAGTTGGCTTCACTGCAAGCCGAGGAATCACGGGAGGAGATGAAAATCCTCGGTGACTTAACCTCCCTTGCTGAGTCTTATAATCGTGAAATCGCACTAAACACGGAAACGGTAGGAATTCTGGATTTCCTGTTCGCCAAAGCGAAATATGCGGCGACCATGGACGGACGGACTGTGCGCGTCAATGCCAATGGACGGGTTCGGCTTCATCATGCCCGCCATCCGTTTATGGGTGCATCCATGGTTCCGCTTAATTTTGCAATTGGTCAGACGTATTCCTCACTAATCATTACAGGGCCGAATACGGGTGGCAAAACGGTTGCACTCAAAACACTGGGTCTGCTTACCTTGATGATGCAATCCGGTCTGCTTGTGCCTGTCGATGAAGATGGCGAGATGGCCGTATATCATGAAATTGCTGTGGATATCGGCGATGGACAGAGCCTGGAGCAAGCACTCAGTACCTTTTCTGCACATATTCGCAACATGATTGGCATCCTGGAGCAAGCCGATTCATCGACACTTGTGCTTATTGACGAGATGGCCTCCGGTACCGATCCCGGTGAGGGAGTGGGACTCTCGATCGCCATGCTGGAGGAGCTACACAGCCGTGGAGCTACCGTTATCGCGACAACCCATTTTGGGGAAATCAAACATTTTGCAGCAGCCACGCCTGGATTTGAGAATGCACGAATGGAATTTGATACGGTCTCTCTTCAACCTCTTTATCGATTGCGGATCGGAGAAGCCGGTGACAGCTATGCCTATTCCATTGCACTGAAATTGGGTATGCCACAGCGTATTATTGAGCGCTCCAAGCTCATTTCAGATCAGGGTGTCTCGCAAATAAACAGCACGGTTGAACAAAAACAATGGAATGAAGCAAGGAACAAGACGAAACCTGTCAGCCCGTCCGTACAAACTGAAACAAAAAAGCAATCAGCTGATCGGCCTGAAACATTAGAACCCACTTCCCCAGCCAAAGCATTCCGAAAAGGGGATCGCGTCTATGCAGCTTATCTGAACCAGTCAGGCATCGTATGTGATGTGGAGGACAGTCGCGGAAATATCGGAGTCATGCTGCGCGGACGTAAAGTCAAAATTCATAAGAAACGTCTAACTCTGCACATCTCCGCAGATGAACTATATCCGGGTGACTATGACCTCGACATTGTGCTGGAGACCAAAGAGAACCGCAAGAAACGCAAACTGATGAGTCGCAAGCATGTGGAAGGACTGAAGATTGAATTGCCCCCTGAAGAATAACCGGAAATTTTATATAATGGGTTTAGTTGCTATACTTTAATAAACCTATCGATCGTTCGTGGTTAGAAATTCATCGGGGAAGGAAGACTCGTATGTCTGTTGAGCAAGATTCAAACAAAGTCACTCCAGAAGTTCTTGTATGTCCTTTGTGTGGGGAGGCCAATGGCTGCTCCTATGCCGCTGGTCGTCCTCATTCAGAATGCTGGTGTAACCGGGCTGTGTTCCCAGAAGGGGTATTTGACCCCATTCCGGCAGAACAGCGCAGGAAGTCCTGCATCTGCGAGGCATGTCTGGATACGTATAAAAAGAAGACAGAGCAAAATAAAGAGCCCCACAGTTAACCCTGTGAGGCTCTTCTTCTATCGATATGATTTTGTATTGAAATACAGACCATTACTTCTGCAGTTGTTGATAATGCGCTACAGCCTGCTTCAGTACAGGGTGACTCTCATCCATGGACGTATACTGGCTGAGTGCTGCTTCAATCCCTTTTTGCTGGATCGTAGTCTGGAGTTCTACCGCTTCCGGGTCTTCGGAAATGTCAAACTTGCAGGCAGCGGCCATGCCCATTGCCAGATGTGTTGTCTCCGTTCCATACTCGTAAGCCTGGAGAGCCGGGCGAACTAGACGGTCATTCGGGGACAGTTTCCGCAGTGGAGAACGTCCTACACGAGTTACCTCATCCGTCAGATGTGGGTTAACGAACCGTTCCAATATTTTGGCAATGTACATCTGATGATCGTCGGCATTGAATCCAAAACGCTTCACCAAAACTGCTCCGGTTTCCTGCAAGGCACCATATACGATGGATTTGACTTTTTCATCGGCGATAGCCTTCTGAATTGTATCAAACCCGTTCACATATCCAATATAAGCGGCAATACAGTGTCCGGTATTTACGGTAAACAGCTTCCGTTCGATATAAGGCTCCAGATCATCCACATACATTACACCCTCAACCGGTTTGAACGCAGGAGCCATTTGTGAACGGTCTACAACCCATTCATAGAAAGGCTCTACCTGTACATGCAATGGATCTTCATGATGCTGAATCGGCACAATCCGGTCCACGGCAGAGTCTGGGAAATACACATACTGATCCGCAAGCAGGCGAGTCCGCTCATCAAGCAGACCATATACATGTTCTTTCAGCTGAGTGCTGGCTCCAATAGCGTTTTCACAAGCAATGATGTGAAGCGGCTGGAAGACATCACCTGTTCCCAGCCTGGAAGTAAGTCCTTTGGCAATACCGGGAGCAATATGTTTCAGGATGTTCACACCCACTGCGGTTGTGATCAGTTCAGCTTCTGCAACGTTCTGAGCAACGGTATCCAGATTGGTTCCATCGATCGCACTCACACCGGTAACTGTCTCCAGGTCCTTGGCTTCGTTAGCCAGTTCAACCGTGTATTCTCCACGCTGCTCTAGAGCCTTAACCAGCTCCTGGTTAACGTCCGAGAAAACGACATTGTAGCCTGCACGGGACAGAATCAAACCGATAAAGCCACGTCCAATATTACCTGCTCCAAAGTGAAGGGCCTTCATAGTTCCATTTCACTTTCCAAAATAGTGATGACTTCTTCAGCAGTTTGAGCATGACGCAAAGCTTCCATGTTCTCTTCCTCGGCGCAGATGACTGCGATGCTGGTCAGGATCTCCATATGTTCTCCGCCCTGAGCAGCGATACCAATTACCATATACGCTTTCTCTTCCCCAAAATCAACACCTTGCGGGAACTGAATGACCGATATACCTGTGGACAGGATAAATGATTTGGATTCCTTCGTGCCGTGTGGAATCGCAAGTCCGTTGCCAACATACGTGGAGACAATCTCTTCACGCTCCAGCATTTTGTCAATGTATTCAGCGGTGATATGTCCCGCGTCTTTCAAAATTTGACCTGCCATACGAATCGCTTCGTATTTATCCTGAGCCGTTGCATTCATGATGACTTTATCTTTAGTTAACACACTCATGTTTGAATACCTCCAATTTCTGTTTTGCTGCGGTAAAATCCCGCAAGTTCTTGGGACAAGTAATGAATAAGATCATCCCGGTTGCCTTTTTCAAGTAATGTGATCATTTCTTCCTGCAACAATAGTGCACTGATCTCACTCAGTACTTCCAAACTTTCCTTCGATAACTGTCTGGGTCCTAGCATCAAGAGCACATGGCTGACACCTGTCGGGTCTTCCGGCGTGCGCAGAAGCGGCTCTGTCAACTGGAACAGCGTGATTGAAGGACTGTGAATGCCATCACTGCGTGTATGAAACAAAGCGAGGGAAGTCCCAGGAATTTTCTGGCTTCCAACCGCTTCACGCTCCTCCAGCAGCCTGGCAATCTCTTCAGGATTATTTAACACACCAGATTGATGTAAAACGCTGCACATGGCATAGGCCGTGTCAAAAAATCCAATCTTCTGATTATCCAGCGGGAACACCTGAAACTTGCCGATAATCTGTACGATTTCAATCAGGGTCGCTTCCAGTCCAACCGGATCGGAAATTCGTCCTGTTGTCATTGAATCTGCTTCAGGGGGGGGACTATGTTCCCGCTGAAGCGTCGTTGTCCTGATGAAGTGCCTTAAACGTTCACTTTCTTCTGCCGTCAGCAGTGGGCTCACCTTGTAGTATTGATGTTTATCCATTGGCAGATCCACAGTAGAGAGAACCAGATCATATTCCGTCTTTGGTATACGCGCGGCTTCATACCAGGACACACTGTCCACAATCCGAATCTCGGGAATTTCCTTGGACAGTCGGCTCGATAACATCCGTGAAGATCCGATCCCACTCGTACAAACGACGACAGCCCTGATTTCACGTTTCAGCACCCGCAGTCGTTCAATGGAAGCACCGAAGTGCATCACCAAAAATCCGATCTCTTCATCCGGAACATCCGTATTGGGCCAAGCCTCACGCACTGCTTGCTTTACATCCTCAAAGAGTGATTCATAATCCTTGCGGATCTGTTGAAGCAGCGGATTACGGATGAGCTGCCGTTCATCCATTCGTTCCAGTACTGGCTCCATATGGGCAATCAGACCTTCACGGAGCAGACGATCCTCATGGAACGAATAATGAGTTTTCTGCTGCATCCGATCTGTGAGGGAACGAACCATGTCAAGCAAGACCAGATCGTCTACGGGCAGCAGACGTGAGGAATGAATCGATTGCTCGATTTCAATCAGCAGCCTGTGAAAATAAGCCTGCTCCTCGCCCACAAACTCCAGCCCAAGCTGGGCAGATAGAACACCGCACAAACGGGAAGCTAAATATTCCGGCACCTTCTGCTCAACATGTAGAGGCATTCCAACGTCTTTTTTGTCTTGTTGAGTGCTCCGACCTATGCCAAAACCTTTGCGAATCCGCACAACGGATACAGACAATTGGATCAGCAGCTTCATGTATTGACGCTCCGGTATATTTTCCAACCACTCAATATCCGGCTGCCATAACGCGTTTTCGACCGTAAGTACATCCTCATGCCCTATCATTTCCAGAAGCTTGCTGCTTACTTTGGAAACTCCCTGCTCCGCCTGTCTACCGAACAAATCGGATTCATCCAGATATTCAAGAGCGAGCGCGGAAATAGCCATGCGATGAGCCAACTCACTTCCATTGATCTTGACCCCATATCCACGTCTGCGAACCAACTTCAATCCTGCCAGCTGAATGCGTGGCTCCAGATCGTCCAGATCATTGCTTGCCGTAGATACGGTTACTTTCAGATCTGAGGCCAATGCAAGCAGCTTCACAGGCTCGGATTCATCCAGCAAAATACAAAGCATGAAGAGTTTACGCTCTTCGGGCGTAAACTCCACATATTCGTTAAGCTCAAGTTGTTGACGCAATACGGCCAAATCATCGGAACCGGGATCAATTCGAACCCCGGTTCCCGATTTTTTTTCCAATCTCATGCCAAGGGGCTCAAGCCATTGTTCAATCATCTGCAACTCTCGATGTACGGTACGAGTGCTTACTTTGACCGCAACAGCTATATCGCCAGCAGTTACTTCATGAGGATGCTCCAGCAGGAACTCCACGATCTCACGCTGTCTCCTTGTAATATTACTCATCAGGAGTCGGATTTGAGGCGCTCCACCAGTGCCTCATATTCAGGACTCTTCAGGAAGTTGTCGATGGAAATATGCTCTGCATTTGGAGCCACGGATTTGGCCCGGTCTGTCAATGTTTTCTGTGTGATGACGATGTCGGCATCTTGTGGAATCTCACTGATCGCCGTGTTGGTTACAGCGACATCCACACCGGCTGCCTTCATTTTCTTCCGGAGAATCGAGGCACCCATGGCACTCGAACCCATACCTGCATCACAGGAGAATACAATTTTATTGATATCCGTTTTTACTGCCGAAGAAGCAATATCGGCTGCACGGTCAGCTTCACGATTGTCTTTATCAACGGTGAGGTTGCCCGTTTTGCCCTGATTTTTCATATCTTTCATACGGTTGGACGCACTGTCCAGATCTTCTTCATCGTTCTTCTGTTTACCCGTTTTGAGCAGTATGGATGCTACGAGGAACGAGATGATCGCAGCTACAGCTACCCCTGCAAACATGCCAAGGTATCCACCCTTAGGTGTTAACAACGAGTAGGCAATGATACTTCCCGGTGACGGTGCTGATACCAAACCAGCTCCGGTTAGCATAAAGGTCAATGTACCCGCTACACCACCAGCCATCGCAGCCAGAATCAGTATCGGTCTCATCAGAATGTAAGGGAAATAAATCTCGTGAATCCCGCCAAAGAAATGGATGATTACAGCACCTGGAGCGGAAGATTTGGCTGATCCGCGACCGAAGAAACAGTATGCCAGCAAAATACCAAGTCCAGGTCCTGGATTGGATTCGAGCATGAATAATACGGATTGACCCAATTCTCTTGCTTGATCCGTAGCAATTGGTGTCAGAATACCATGGTTGATCGCATTGTTCAGGAATAATACTTTTCCTGGCTCAATGATCAGATTGACCAGCGGGAGAAGACCAGCATTCATCAAAGCTTCTACCCCAGCTGATAACACCTTGCTAATCGCTTCAACGAAAGGCCCGATGCCTTTAAGGGCTAGAAGGGCCAAAATCCCACCAATAATACCAGCGGAGAAGTTGTTAACCAGCATCTCAAACCCTGATTTGATTTTGCCATCGACAGCCTTGTCAAACTTCTTAATGACCCAGGCTCCCAACGGTCCGGCTATCATGGCGCCAAGAAACATTGGAATATCACTGCCGACAATAACCCCGATGGTCATGATCGCACCGACTACACCACCACGTTGGCCGTGTACCATGGTACCGCCTGTGTAACCGATAAGCAAAGGCAGCAAATATTTGATCATTGGATCAACCAATAATGCAAAATCTGCGTTAGGGAACCATCCTTTTGGAATGAACAATGCCGTAATCAGACCCCAGGCGATAAAAGCACCCATGTTCGGCATAACCATACCACTTAGGAAACGTCCAAACTTCTGAACGCCAACCCGTATTCCTCCGCTTGTTTCGGACTTTGCGTCCACTGAACTCATACTGAAAACCTCCTCAACATATTAAACCTTGATTCCACTGAATTTTGACAACGATGATCCAGACGAACGAAGGTACAAATCTGCAATAAATCTTAATTTACAACCATATCGTAAATGAAAACGGTATCTTCTACAACGAAATGAAAACCTACTTCCGTCATGAACGTTGATGACAAGATTTAAATTTAAAGGATTGTTCCATATTTAAACCCGTATATTGATCGAAACCTGTTATTCCTTTCATGTATCATACCCACGAATTGCCCCATTTTAATGACAAATGAAATTGTAAATTTATTCTATTTAAATGAGCTGTTCCTACCTCATTTAGAAATGATGATGAAACATGTTAAATTGATATTTATTTCATCTAATTAGTCTAATTCATCGAGTAACAACGAAAAAGCGCAATGACCTCATCCAGTTTCAGATGAGGCAATTGCGCCTAAGTATTCTCCGAATAAGCAATATCACCATTCGGATCTATAATCATCGATTCATTTTATTACCTTAAAAGAACTTTTGCATCAAGCTAAAACTCTCTATCCAATCGGAGAATTGTACCTTAATATTATTCCGTATGTTTACGATACGCATCCGCGTTCATCAACGTGGAAAGTGCTGCTGTCAGATCGCCCTCAACACGAATCTCGATCATCCAGCCTTCCTCATATGGAGAGTTGTTAACCAGCTCCGGGGAATCCTGCAATGCATCATTCACAGCAATAATCGTTCCACTGACAGGAGAAAACAAATCCGAAACGGTTTTGACGGATTCAATCGTTCCAATGCCGTCTTCCGCTTTTACATCCGATTCCAGGTCAGGCAATTCCACAAACACAATGTCACCCAGCTGATGCTGCGCGAACTCGGTAATACCAATACGTACGGTATCCTCCCCTACGGTCTGCACCCATTCGTGCTCTTCACTGTACAGGAAATCACTTTTCAATTCGCTCATCGATATCCGCCTCGCTTTTCATTAATGAGTGCATGCGTTTCTTTGACCTTAACCTTTTTCCCAGAACATAGCGTATGATATTTTCGATTCAAATGTCAAGATACCTCACAATTTATTTGTTTTTCTTCCTTATATACCTGTAACTCAAATGCACTCTCCCTACATATAATGGTGAATATTAGAAAAGTAAGCGCACTCTTTATAAATAGACGAACGTTATGGAACAAATTAAAAATATCATTCGGTTTTTTTATTCATTTCTATGATATCGTTCTTGACATCAATAGTCGATTCAGGCTTTAATGAGAGTAGTAAATGTGTTTAATTGGTCTATGCAATACCCGCGGATGAATGTAAAGGGAGAGATTACCCTTGACACCCGAATCAGGGTGTACATGCGGTAACGCCGAAGGAGTAAACCACCGACAAGCGGAGGTGAATCTCTCAGGCAAAAGGACTTTTACGGGACGCAACTCTGGAGAGCATCTAATCGCCCTGTGTGGGCGTTATGATCACCCAAGGGGAAACCTGCTGCATCATGCGGCGGGGTAACTCTCAGGTACCAAGGACAGAGCCTAAGAATACAGCGTGCTTCTGGCATGCCGATTCTTTGGCCTGTCCTTTTCCTTTTTCCCAAAAAAACGAAAACAGGTTATAGAGCGGCGCTGCCTATCGCGTCCTTACCTTACTTTTATAAAAAAATATGATGCCAGATTCATTGATCCATGGTTATACACTCGGCCGGTTGACGGCCCATGACGAGGTGATTGGATGTCCGATTTGCTTAGAACCCCACTCTTTCCACTCTATCAGCAATATGAAGGCGTACGATGCATTGATTTTGGTGGCTGGGAGCTCCCGGTACAATTCAGCGGAATTCAGAAAGAGCATGAAGCGGTGCGAGAACGTGCTGGATTATTTGATGTATCCCACATGGGCGAATTCACCGTACAAGGTGAACACGCAGAAGCTTTTTTACAGCACATGACCACTAATAATGTAACAACACTCGTTACCGGTCAGGCCCAATATACGTTAATGTGTTATCCGGATGGTGGCGTGGTTGATGATCTGCTGATTTATAAACTGAAAGACCAGCATTATATGCTGGTGGTTAACGCCTCCAACATCGATAAGGACTGGGCATGGCTGCAACAGCACATGATGCCTGGCGTAACGATGACCAATGATTCGGATCAAACAGCGCTGCTTGCTCTTCAAGGTCCGCTGGCAGTAGATATTCTCAGAACGGTGACAGACACGGATGTGTCTTCGATTGAGCCTTTCCGCTTTGTGGCAAATGCGAAGGTATGCGGCGTTACATTGCTGTTATCCCGTACCGGATATACGGGTGAAGATGGCTTTGAGCTCTACGTTCCTGCGGAACAAGCCGCTGCGGTCTGGAACGGATTGATGCAAGCGGGAGAAGTTCACGGACTTGTTCCGACAGGACTGGGTGCTCGGGATACGCTGCGCTTTGAAGCCAAGCTGCCCCTGTATGGACAGGAATTGTCTGCAACTATCTCACCGCTGGAGGCTGGCGTTGGCATGTTTGTGAAGTTAAATGCAGGACCGTTTATCGGACATGAAGCCTTGTTGCAGCAAAAAAATGATGGACCTGCCCGCAAGCTAGTCGGGATCGAAGTACTGGAGCGCGGCATTCCTCGCCCTCATTATCCCATTTACGCCGAAGGTGTGCAGATTGGTGAAGTGACCACAGGGACTCAGTCGCCTACGTTGAAACGTAATCTGGGGCTGGCCTTGATCGACAGCAAATATGCTGCACTGGGTACCCCGCTGGAGATTGAGATTCGTGGCAAGAAACTAAAAGCCGAGGTCGTGAAGACCCCTTTTCATAAACGGACACGTGCGCCAAAGACACCTACTCAAGGAGCTGATCAAGCATGAGCAAGCATCGCTACATTCCCATGACCGAGCAGGATCAGAGTGCCATGTTGGCAACCATCGGCGTGGAAACGATTGAAGATCTGTTCCATGACATTCCACAGGAGATTCGCTATCAGGGTGAACTGCCTGTTTCCTCCAAACTCGATGAATATGCACTGACACGTCATATGTCGAAGCAAGCGGCAGCGAATGCCAACTTCGAGACACACGCCAGTTTCCTGGGTGCAGGTATTTATGATCACCACGTACCTTCCGTCATTAATCATGTCATCTCCCGTTCCGAGTTCTATACCGCCTATACACCTTATCAACCCGAGATCAGCCAAGGAGAATTGCAGGCGATTTTCGAGTTTCAATCCTACATCTGTGAGTTGACAGGTATGGCTGTAGCCAATGCCAGTATGTACGATGGTGCGACTGCATTTGCGGAAGCAGGCAATCTGGCCGCAGCGGCAACCCGCCGCAAACAACTGATTGTGTCACGCACCGTGCACCCTGAATCCCGTCAGGTATTGCAAGCTTATGCTCACGGCCTCAATCTGGAGATTGTTGAGATTGGATATCAAAATGGTGTAACAGACTGGGATGCCCTGCAAGCCGCCGTGTCCAATGACACCGCAGCCGTCATGATCCAGAGCCCGAACTTCTTCGGCGCCGTGGAAAATGTAAAACAGGCCGCAGACCTTGCCCATACGCACAAGAGCCTGCTCGTGGTCAGTGCCAACCCGCTATCGCTGGGTCTGCTGGAAGCCCCAGGCAAGCTGGGTGCTGACATCGTCGTTGGCGACGCGCAGCCCCTTGGCATCGCCGCTTCACTCGGCGGCCCAACATGCGGATACTTCGCGGTATCCCAGGCTCATATGCGCCGAATTCCTGGCCGCATTGTAGGCCAGACAACGGACCGCAACGGCAAGCGTGGTTTTGTACTCACGCTGCAAGCACGGGAACAGCATATTCGCCGGGAAAAGGCGACGTCCAACATCTGTTCCAACCAGGCGTTACTCGCGCTGAGCGCCTCTGTATATATGTCCATTATGGGTAAACAAGGCATGATCGACGTCGCTGATTTGAATTTGCAAAAGAGCCATTATGCCCTTAACACGTTTACCGCAATTCCAGGCGTCTCTCTTACGTTTACCGCTCCTACGTTCAATGAGTTTGTTATTCAACTGCCTGAAGGAACAAATGTGGAAGCACTGCAACTGAAATTGCTCGATGCAGGTTTCATTGGCGGCTATGAACTTGGCCGTGATTATCCTGAGCTCGCTGGACATATGCTGATTGCGGTTACTGAACGACGCAGCAAGGAAGAGATTGACGAATTCGCACGTGTATTGGAGGGATCGCTGTGACTCAGGAAACGACAACAAAGACAACGACGACATCAGCACAAGGACAATCGGAAACGGTAACCTCTATCTCCACTTCGGGCCAACCTGAAACTAACACAACAGTTACTGCTCAAGCTGCCTCTCCAGCACCGGAGCAATCGTTGATTTTTGAACTCAGCAGTCCGGGTCGGGTCGCTTATTCCTTGCCTGAATGCGACGTTCCCCGTCAAGCTGTGGATTCCCTGATTCCCCGGGAAATGCTTCGGTCGGAAGCAGCAGCATTGCCTGAGGTTTTTGAAGTTGACGTCATTCGCCATTACACTGCCCTGTCTCGTCGTAATTTCGGGGTAGATAACGGATTCTATCCGCTGGGCTCTTGTACGATGAAATATAACCCGAAGATTAATGAGGATGTGGCCCGTTACAACGGATTCGCCAAAATTCATCCCTATCAGCATGAATTCAGCATTCAAGGTGCACTTGAGCTGCTCTACACGTTGCAAAATGATCTTGCCGGACTAACCGGTATGGATGCCGTTACGCTGCAACCGGCCGCTGGTGCACATGGCGAATGGACCGGGCTCATGATGATCCGTGCCTACCACGAAGGTCGTGGTGAACAGCGCACAAAAGTTATCGTACCGGACTCTTCTCACGGGACCAACCCGGCAAGTGCAACCGTAGCAGGTTTCGAAACGGTAACGATCCCTTCCCGCGCAGACGGGCTGGTGGATCTGGACGCACTTCGCGCAGCTGTTGGCTCGGACACCGCAGCGCTCATGCTGACCAACCCGAACACACTCGGACTCTTTGAAAAAGACATTCAGGAAATTGCCTCCATTGTGCACCAGGCAGGTGGCCTGCTGTACTACGATGGAGCCAACTCCAATGCCATTATGGGCATCACTCGACCTGGCGATATGGGCTTTGACGTGGTGCATCTGAATTTGCATAAAACGATGAGTACTCCGCACGGCGGAGGTGGACCTGGTGCCGGCCCGGTTGGCGTGAAGAGCCGCTTGATTCCATTTCTGCCAAAACCGATGGTCATCAAGAATGATGAGGGCATATATGCGTTGGATCGCGAAGGTGATCAATCCATTGGCCGGGTCAAAGCTTACTATGGTAACTTCGGAATTCTGGTCCGCGCCTATGCCTACATTCGTACTTATGGACCTGAAGGCTTACGACGGGTATCTGAATGTGCGGTGCTCAACGCCAACTACATGATGGCTCGTCTCGCACCTTACTACGAGATTCCGTATCCAGGCGTTTGCAAACATGAATTCGTTATGTCTGGTCGGGGGTTGAAGCAGTATGGTGTACGTACACTGGATGTTGCCAAACGATTGCTTGATTTTGGGTATCACCCGCCAACTGTGTACTTCCCGCTGAACGTTGAGGAGTGCATCATGATCGAACCAACGGAAACCGAGAGTAAAGAAACACTTGATGGGTTCATCGATACGATGATTCGCATTGCCAAGGAGGCAGAAGAGACACCTGAATTAGTACTCAATGCCCCTTATGGCACACCGGTTACCCGTCTGGATGAAACAACAGCTGCCCGTAAACCTGTATTGAACTGTGCTTGCAGTTAAAAGCTAACCTAATAAACTTGTATTTGATACCTGCAACGACATCCGAACTATGTTATGTCCCAGGACTGGCACGATACGATCATTACAATATTCTGTCGTTGATAATCAGTAATAAATGCCAAAAACAGCCGCATTTTGCTTTCTGCGCGGCTGTTTTTCTTATTGCTTATTAACCTGTCAGCTTTATTTTATCTTCCCGGTTTAGGGCTTCCAATTGGCCCGTTCCTTCTTGCCCAATCGCGGACAGGTATAACAATAGGAGCGGCCTTGTCGTAAATATTGCAGGCAACAGACATTTTTGATCGCAAGTCTCTTCGAAGGCTCCAGCGGATGATCAATCATCCGCACCCTGACATGAAGCGGATTCTTGGGCAGACCAAAAACATCAGCTTCCAGACCATTTTGCACCACCTGTTCATCAGCGGCAAATTGACGCAAGAGAGCCTCCTCGTCTTGATACGTATTATGGATATTCTCCCTGTAGTTTTGCAGAGCCGTTGGCAACTGCCCCCACAACATGCTTACATGCAACCCGGAAGCTTTGGACAAACACTCCATAAGGGGACGTGCAGTCTGACTGTAAAAACGTCTTAATTCTGCTTCAAGCCAGACCGTTCTTTCCTCCGAATCCTTCGGAGCGAGAATGACATTCATTTTCTCAAGTTGAAAAGCAATTCGTGTATATCCGGTTTCCTTCATCAAATGTATACTCAGATTGGCTAGCGAGAAATTCGGAGCTGCATCATGGACGGATAAGGTATATTGCAGCGCAGCTGCCACATCACCGAACCAACTGGTGAAGTAGGCTGCGGCAACCGCTAGATCCTGTCCCTCGATTAACTGTTGATAGGCGGACAAAAAGCTTCTCATTGCCTCCGGATCAACAATAGATTCTCCACATAGCGATGCCACGGGTACACCATTCAGTTCCTGTACAAGATTAAAGTGCTTGCCCAGTTCCTCACAAATCCGGTCATTCATCATTCGCCGAACAAACGATTCAGGTCATCCAGCATGGAAGTAGCCGCATTGGGTCCATACCCGCCAAACCACGAATCTGAAGCCACCTGGAATACCTGATTATTTTTAACAGCCTTCATGTTTTTCCAAATCCCCAAGGTCTGCAGATTGTTATAGATTTCTTCATTATCATTAATAAGGATAATATAATCCGGATCGATTTCTGGCAGCTTTTCATTAGACAACACTTCATAGCGACTTTCAGCGCTTGTCACTGGGAAAACAGCCGGTCTGGAGAAACCGAAATCATCATAAAGCCACTTGTAGTCCATGTCTCCGTAATACCGAATATCATTTCTTATCCGCAATACCATCAGTGTCTTACCCTCTGCTTTGGCGTGAACCTTCTGGATCGCCTCAGCTTTATGCGTTTCATAGGTATTTATCACTTCTTCTGCCTTTTCGTTCAGACCAAAGGCCGCCGCGGTAGCTCGAAATGCCGTCTGCCAATCTGGTGCCACATATCCATTCTCAAGCATGGCCGTTGGAGCAATTTTGGCATAATTCTCGAATTGCTCTTTGCTGTTCGTATCTGTCACAATCAGATCTGGTCCAAGAGAGAGCATTTTCTCTGCACTGACCTTACCTTGATCACCGATGATAGCCACATCACTCAAGAATGGCTTCAAATATAACGGAAAATCTTCGTTCTGTGATTTCACCGTAGCTTTTGGTGTCATGCCAAGTGCAATTAGGTGATCCGTTAAATATGTCACTGTAGAAGCAATGTTTTCTGGCTTTTGCGGTAATGTCTGCTCACCATTTGTATCCTTAAATGTAAATGTGGCATCTTGGGACTCATCCGATGCCGCTTGTTCCTGTTTCGTCGGTTCTGCCTCAGACGAACCTGACTTCTCTTTGTTGCCACAGGCCACAATTAATAATAACACCGCAAGCAAAACTGCTGTTAAAGTGAAATAGCGTAGATTTCGTTGTTTCATGTTCTACAAATCCCCTTAGTCATTCGTTATTCTTTTATTTTGTTTTCTGCGATTCTCTCATTTTTCATTACACGTGTGCTTGTAATCCAGCCCTTTTCATTTCTTAGATTCATAAAAAACAAACTCCCATGCTGGGGAAGACGTATGAACGCCTTGCAGTTCGCCCTATCCAACGAAGCGGGAATAGACTCCCATCTTGCGGTTCTCCAATTATGATCATCCACGCACCAATAAAGATTGGCTTCTAGGACAGGAAGGCATGAATCATACCGAACGACAAACCAACCGTCCTCGTGCTTCTCCTCACATATTTCAATAAGCGCAGGTTTCACTTTAACGATGCTGTCCGCAAAAGCGAAGACCTCCTCGCATGCCCATGCCTCCTTATAAGAATGCCCGAGACCCGGGTGAAGGCTTAGTCTGCTGTTGTTAGGATGGCACTCCAGATGCTGTTCATAAGACTTATTAAATATGCTCAACGGAAAATGGGTATCATTACTACCGTTAAGCCATAACATCGGCAAGCGGCTTTCAGACAGATAAGTGGATGGATCCCACAATAGACGAATACGTTCTGCCTCTGCCTCCGGCATCGATGCAAAGCTAAGCCCATAATAGGAACCCGGTTCATGCAGATACCCACAGCCATAAACGGGCATGGCAAAAGAAAGCCTGGTGTCTAACCCCGCAACCAAACTTGTGATGATGCCTCCCCATGAAATTCCTGTTATACCTATACACTGCTTGTCTACACCCTGAAAAGAGCGGAGCAATGAATGAGCCAATATTACAGCGGCTACGGCATGATACATCCATTGATCTTCAACAGGCTGTTCGTAATCTGCAAATACACCCTGTTTCTCGGGGCCACTCCATGAATGTGAAGGCCATTCCATCCGTTCGGTGTGCTCCTCATCCCCGAATGGAACATGCCCTTCCAGATCCACGGCTATCGCAGCATACCCTCGTGCCATCCATTCTTTCAACCAACTGCTAAAAGCTGTTCCCGCACCACCGTGAACCAGAATCACCGCGGGAACTACCTCGTAAGGAGAGACCGGACGCGGAATGCCGTAGTAGGCAAATATGCGAGTAGCCCGACCTTTATATGACACACCCTCATAGAAGCAGGCATGTACGCCGGTATGTTGATCTTCTGAAACCGGGTATAATCGAGGTACTTCAAACAATTGCTCCAGATTCCAAGGCGGCTTTCCAGAAATGGAATATCACCTCTTCTTTACACTGATAATGATTTTCTTTCTCAATACGTATCATATCATTCATTGCTTCCGCTAAACATGGATATTTAAACGGAGTGAACTGGACTTTAGTCAGCCAAATAACCGCATAAAATAGGACAGCGCCCGATCATGCGACCATGCTGAATACTCAAACAATTTTTCTGTCCCCACCTCGTACACATGTCCATGCCGAACTGCTGTCAAACGATGCCACTGTTCGCTGGCCTGAAGCGCCTTCCATTCCCGGGCCGCCTGCTGTGTGGAATCTACCATGATAATCAGCATATCTGCGTCATATTTTTCCAGAGCTTCTTTAGTCACCGCTTCAAAAACATTGATGTCATCGAGACGATGCGTAGCTGCCAATCTAAAATCATCATAAAGGACCGCGCCAGCATTGCGTTTGCCATATATCCGATATTCCGAATCCGTGATACGCCATATGTTGACGGTAGCTCCACCGATGTTACGTCTTACTTTGCGGTAGACAGCTTCCGCCTTGCCATCGTATTCAGACAGCCACGTCTCCGCCTCCGCCCGATGCTCCATGACTTCTGCAATCATTCGAAGCTGCTCGCGCCAGTCTGCGGATAACCAAGGGATGGCAACTGTCGGCGCAATCTGTTCCAGCTCTTTTCGCGCCCTCTCGGCCAGAATGTCAGTGCAGAAAATAAGCTCCGGCTCCGACGCACGCAATTGATCCACATTTTCTTGCCAGATCTGCCCTTCCCCCAGCTCATAAGAGTGTAGGCGGGTCATTCGGTTGTATAATTCATGATTTGGATAAAAGGCAGCAGCTTTCGGAAGCAGCCCAAGTGCCAGTAAACTGCCCGAGATTGGATCAGAGACACTTGCGATACTATATCTGCGGCTTTTGACAAACGCGTTAGGCGAAAGCCCCATCTTCTGTTTGAATCTGCGGCTAAAATAAAATTCATCTTCATAGCCCACTCGAACCGCTGTCTCTTTTACACCGTCGCCTGACAAAAGGAGCTCCTTGGCCCGTTTCATTCTGACCTCCACCAGATAGGCCGTTGGAGTCTTTCCTATATATTGTTGAAATGCCCATGAAAAATACCCTGGACTCAGGCCTGCAAGCTTGGCCAATTCATCTCGTTTTAAATCATGATCCAGATGTTCATTCATATAATCGGCAACACGGGCAATCGCAGAAGCGGTAGACTCAACGCTTTCCGGCTTGGCCTCCGCTTCAACAAGTAAAGTCATCAGACCGTATAATGCTGCCTGTCTATTGAAGTGTTCCTCGTCACCAGCGACGTCCAGTTGAAGCAATCGATCACAAGAGAGCGCGAGTTGTTGCGGGTCTTTGCACCAAAACAAACCCTCCATGAAAGCATGGGTAGCGATCATCTCCTGTTCTCCGCCATATTCGTATACTTCGAAACGGACCATACAGCCTTTTAACGCCTGCTCATCTGCCGCCAGCTTGAACCTCTGTCCAGGAGCCAGCAAATAGACTTCCCCTTCGTTCAATCGGGATATGTGTTCGTTCGATACTAAAGTTCCTGAGCCACTTGTACAAAGAATAGCGAAGTGTTCCGCTGTCGCAGCATGAACCATTTCTCCATTCCAGGACACTTCAAACGAATCGATACTGCTATATTTAAGCATCTTGCCTGCCTTTTTTTCATTGACCTTCATGGTAACCCTACTTTCTCCCTCAGCATGATGTCCATTGATTGAATTTGTTCGAATACCTTAATGATAATGATTTTCAACCAAGATACAAACGGAAAAATGTAAAAGACGAATAATAGCCTTTCGCTCTCTATCTTGCTGTTTGAAAGAAGCTCTTTGGATTATGCAAATGCTCAAAACAAAAAAAGCCGGTATCTGATGTAACAACAGATACCGGCAAAATCGCTGCACGACTGCAGCTTTTTTATCGGAAAAAGAAACCCTTAAAATCGGGTGGAAACCCCGTAAAATTACATTACGCTTGAATGCTTTGAACCAATTCAACGACTTGTTCAGCCGTTTGCATATCGAGTGCTTTGGCAGCAAGTTCTTGCATGTCTGCACGGGACAGCTTAGTGATCTGACTGCGAGCTGGCAGAATAGATGTTGCGCTCATGCTGAACTCATCCAGTCCGAGACCGAGCAGCAATGGAATTGCTGTTTCGTCTCCGGCCATCTCACCACACATGCCAACCCATTTGCCTTCACGATGCGCTGCATCGATAACCATTTTAACCAAACGCAAAATGGCTGGGTTGTAAGGTTGGTAAAGATATGCCACTCGTTCGTTCATACGGTCAGCAGCCATCGTGTATTGAATCAGATCGTTCGTTCCGATACTGAAGAAATCCACTTCTTTGGCAAATTGATCCGCTAGAACTGCAGTCGAAGGAATTTCGACCATGATTCCGAGTTGAATGCTGTCAGAAACAGCAATACCTTCAGCAACCAGCTTCTCTTTCTCTTCGAGCAAGACAGCTTTCGCTTCACGGAATTCACCAAGTGTTGCGATCATTGGGAACATGACACGCAGGTTACCATGTACGCTTGCACGCAACAATGCACGCAATTGAGTACGGAAAATGTCCAGACGGTCCAGACACAGACGAACTGCGCGGAAACCGAGGAATGGATTCATTTCTTTTGGCAGATCCAGGTATGGAAGCTCTTTGTCTCCACCGATGTCGAGTGTACGAACAACGACAGGTTTACCTTCCATTTTTTCCAGTACCGCTTTGTAAGCATTATACTGAATGTCTTCGGAAGGAAGCTTGTCTCTGCCCATGTAAAGGAACTCGGTACGGTACAGGCCTACAGCCTCACCGCCGTTTTCCAGAACACCCGTTACATCATTCGGTGTACCAATGTTGGCTGCCAGTTCCACATGAACGTTGTCCACCGTTACCGTTGGCTCATCACGCAGTTTTCTCCACTCGGCACGTTGTGCATCGTATTGCTCCTGTTTGGAACGATACTCAGCAATAACATCATCCGTTGGATTAACCAGCACATGACCGTCCAAGCCGTCAACGATAATCATGTCGCCTTGTTTCGCTTGAGCCAGAATGTCCTTGGTTCCAACGACAGCCGGGATTTCAAGCGAACGAGCCATGATCGCAGAGTGAGAAGTACGTCCACCAATATTGGTTGCGAAACCTTTAACATATTGACGGTTCAGTTGAGCCGTGTCGGATGGCGTAAGATCCTCCGCAAGCACGATCACTTCTTCACTGATCTCAGCCGGACTCATGAATTCGATACCAAGCAAGTGATTTAGCACACGTTTGGTTACATCACGCATATCCGCAGCACGTTCCTGCAGGTAGGCACTCTTCATGTTTTCGAACATTTCGATAAATTGCGTTGCTGTTTCGTTCAATGCGAATTCCGCATTAATCTTATCATCTGCAATTTTCGCTTTAACCGGATCAATCAGTTCCGGGTCATTTAGAATGAGCAAATGCGAAGCAAAAATCTCAGCTTTTTTCTCGCCAAGCTCTTGTAAAGTACGCTCTTTGATCGCCTCAAGCTCAGCCTGGGACTTGCCCAGAGCTGAGTCGAGTTTCGCGATCTCTGCGTCAACGTCGTTGATTTCGCGTTTTTCTACAGAGTAGTTGGGATGCTCCAAGATAAACGCCTTGGCGATAGCAATACCCGCCGAAGCCGCGATCCCAGAAACATTAAGCATTAATTTCGCCCAGCCCTTCGTTAACCATAACGTCTGTCAGAGCTTGAAGAGCTTCAGCTTCTCCTTCGCCTTCAACGATAATGCTGATGGTGTCGCCTTGTTCCAGACCCAGGGAAAGCACACCCAGGATGGATTTCAAAGTTACTTTTTTACCGTTAGCTTCTGCAAAGGATTCTGCACCTTTGAATTTGTTTGCTGTATTAACCAGGGCTGTCGCCGGACGTGCGTGGATACCATCTTCGTCTGTAATTCTGAATGTTTGTTGCATTACAATCATCTCACTTTCAATAATTTAGTTTAGGCATTGCATATATTTACACTTGCTTGCCATCGTCGTAACACTTCTTATTTTATCTCAATAATCGGCTGATCGCCAATTTTCAGTAACCCACTTTTCGTAAGCGTCACTGTCGAGCCTTCTGGCAGGTTGGTGAAAATGACCGGAGAGATGATTGACGGAGCGTTAGCTTTCACATACTTCAAATCCACTTCCATAATCGGCTGTCCTGCCGATACCAGGTCGCCTTCCTGCACGAGCACGTTAAAGCCCTGACCTTTCAGCTTCACCGTGTTGACACCTATATGAACAAGTACTTCCTTGCCTCCATCAGACATAATGCCCACGGCATGTTTGCTTGGAAATACGTTAAACACCTTACCATATACAGGAGAAGTAATCTTGCCATCATGAGGTAGAACAGCAAAACCATCGCCTGTCATTTTCTCAGCAAAGACCGGATCAGGAACGTTTGTGATATCCATCAATTCGCCGTTAACTGGCATAACGATGTCTTCCGCAATAATACGTTCGCCTTCTTCACCTTGCGCCTTTTCCTGTTCAGGAGCTGGCTTAGCCACAGCTGCTGGAGCTGGTGCCGGTGTCCGTCCTGCAATGATATCCTGCATTTGAGATTTAATCGTATCTGAACGTGTACCGAAGATGGCTTGTACATTATTACCCACTTCAAGTACGCCAGATGCACCCAATTGTTTCAAACGATCTTTATTTACACTGGATTTCTCATTTACTTCAATTCGCAAACGAGTAATGCAGGCATCCAGATGTTTGATATTTTCTTGTCCGCCGAAGGCAGCAAGAATATTGTGAGGCAGATCATCCGTTGAACCTGAGCCTGCACCACCCGAAGCTGTTTCAGGGGTTGCCTCTTCACGACCTGGTGTTTTGAGGTTGAATTTGCGAATGATCAATCGGAATCCGAAATAGTAGATCACTGCAAGAATCAAACCTACGATGATAACATCCCACCAAGGCGTGCGGTTCGGGATAATCCCGAAGATCAGGAAGTCAATGAATCCACCGGAGAATGTCATCCCGATTTTGACTCCAAGAATTTGCATCGTCATGAAAGACAAACCAGCAAAGATACAGTGTACTGCAAACAGGATTGGCGCTACAAACAGGAATGAAAACTCAAGTGGTTCTGTAATCCCTGTGAGGAACGAAGTCAGCGCAGCTGAACCCATGATCCCTGCAACATACTTTTTGTGCTCCGGTCTTGCTTCATGGTACATCGCAAGCGCTGCAGCTGGCAAACCGAACATCATGAACGGGAATTTACCAACTTGGAACGTTCCCGCTGTGAGATTCACACCATCTCGCAGTTGATTGAAGAAGATTTGCTGGTCTCCACGAATGACATCTCCAGCTTTGTTCACATATTCACCGAACTCAAACCAGAATGGTGAATAGAAAATGTGATGCAGACCGAACGGAATAAGTGACCGTTCTACTACTCCGAAAATGAACGCCGATAATGTCGGACTTGTATCTACCATGAAGTGAGATACAGCATTGAGACCATTTTGAATCGGAGGCCAGATGATCACCAGAAGCAGCCCGATTAAGAGGGAAACGACTGAAGTGATAATTGGGACAAATCGTTTACCTGCAAAGAAACCGAGGTAAGACGGCAGTTCGATTTTGAAAAATCGATTGTAACATAGCGCGGCGGTAATACCAATGATAATACCTCCGAACACACCTGTACTCAATGTAGGGATACCCAAGATGCTGGCATAGCCCGGTACTTCGCCGATCATGGCTGGCGTAACACCAACAGCCGTACCCAGAGTCACGTTCATGACCAAGTAACCGATGATGGCCGCAAGACCTGCGACACCTTCGCCTCCGGCCAGCCCGACGGCTACACCGACAGCGAACAGCAATGCCAGATTATCAAATACGATCTGACCCGCATTCATCATAATCGTCGCGATTGAGCTTACCCATGGGGTATCTAGCGCTGTTGCATACTGCAGAAAATCTGGATTCACAAGCATGTTACCAATCCCTAGCAATAAACCTGCCGCTGGCAAGATTGCTACAGGTAACATAAGAGCTTTACCTACTCTTTGCAATACACCAAAAAGCTTTTTAAACATTGCGTCGTATCCACCCTTTCTTTTAAATTTTTATGTTGTGATGCAAGCAAGGGAAAACAAAAAAGGCACGAGTTAACAAAGCAAATTGGTCCAACCTTCGGGTATAGCATACCCGGTATACGGTAAGAACAATCACGCTCTAGATAACTCATGCCTGATCGAATCAGTAACACGTCGTTTGTGTTTATTCAGTTGCTTGATTACGGAGACCATTGTAGCACCACTTCAAAAACGATGCAAGCCTTTACACGAAATTTCTCAAATTAGAGTTCCAGTAGTGGAAATATTTCACTTACTCTCTTCTTCTTTCCTTTGATTCAAGCGCTGCAAATGAATGGTTAGATACCCTACTTCAGCAGGGTATACAGGAAGATTCAACCTTTTTTCCATCACCTTCGTTAGCTTCCATGCAAGCGAGTACATTTCAGGATATTCCAACTTCAACAAGGAATCCAATTTATGGATTTCTTCCACTTTGTCTCCCCGACGGACACGCTCCAAGGCAAATCGAAGATGAGTCAGTAACCGGGAATAATCCAGTGACTCGGTCTCAAAAGAATAATCCAGTTGGGTGGACACCAGGCTCACCAAATCGGTTATCAATTGCGAATGCTCGCGAACTTGGGAAATATTTTGGTTGGTCATGGCACTGTAGATGTGAAGAGCAATAAAACCGATTTCATCCATTCCCAGATCTACACCCAGTTTTTCTTTAATCAAACGAACCGCATATTCACCCATGCGATATTCGTCAGGATAAATTTCACGGGTCTCATATAGAAACGGATTCTGGATAACAATCCCTTGTTCTTTCCGTTTTAATGCAAAAGAAATATGGTCGGTCAACGCGATATGAATATGTTCGTTTAAAGGAACGTCCGTACGTTCTGCAATATACGTAATGACTTCGTTAATAATTTCGATCAATGCTTCATCCACTTGTGGTAAAAGCTGCTTATACTGCTCCTGCTCCTGTTGGTTTCTCAAAATGAACATCTTCTCCACAGCCATCAGTGGAATAATATCATTTGTTTTCCGATTGAAGCCGATGCCTTTACCAATCACGACAACTTCTCCATGTTCAGGATGCTGTGCAATAATTACATTATTATTTAGCGCTTTGGCTACTTGCAGGCTACTCAATATTTGCACCTCTTTTTCACACCATCTTAGGTGTGATTCAGTCACACCCTAGTAAGAAAGAAAAGACATCCGGAAGCGGGCAAACCGCGCCGGACGTCTCGCTTAAAAAGTAACAAAAATTCGCCTTAAGGTCAATAGAGCATGACTGCTTTATAATTCGTTGTCTTACTCGTCAACTCCAGCTTTTTCCACAATCTTATCGATTATAGAGGGAGTCGTTACAGGTTCACTCTGTTGGATAGCAACCGGTGCTGTTGTTCTAGGCTTGGTGAGACCTTTAATTAACTGCTCCACATCAATGCCGGAGACACTTTTGAGCATCTCGGGAGCTGTCGCCATGAGCTCAGTTACATAATTACTTACACGAGTGGCGCCTTCACCCTTCCCTGTGTCCACAACGGTCAGCTTATCAATCGCGGAGATCGGCTCTGCAATTTTACCAGCAAGTTCAGGCAGCATTTTGACAATGATATCGAGCACGGCAGCTTCGCCGAACTTTTGGAACGCCTCGGCCAGTTTTTCTTTCGCTTCTGCTTCAGCCAGACCCCGGAGACGAATGACCTCTGCATCCGCTGTACCTTTGGCGCGTTCAGCATCCGCCATCGCTTGACCTTCAAGACGCTTCTGCTCAGCAGTAGCTTTTGCATGCGTTTCAATGGAGTACTGTACTGCATCGGCTTCACGCATTCTTTTGGCTTTATCCGCTTCGGCAGCCTGCTCCACCGCATAACGATCCGCTTCCGCCTTTTTCTTCACTTCAGCATCATATTGTTTCTCACGTACGATAATTTCTTTCTCTTGCAGATCAATCTCACGTTCTTTACGAACGAGTTCAACTTTCATTTCTTCCTCCACCACGGTTTGTCTCGCACGTGCTTCGTGAATATGGTACGCCTGATCCGCTTCCGCTTTAGCAGTATCCTGATCCCGCTTAAACGTCGCTACTTTCAGTTCCTTCTCTTTTGCAGCTTCAGCGATATTCGTATCACGCAGCAACTCTGCTTTTTGCCCTTGCTCTTCCGCATTGGCCTTCTGAATACGCGCATCCCGCATCGCTTCCGCTTCCGCAATTTCAGCATCCCGCTTGACGGCTGCTATTCTCGGTTTACCGAGGGCATCCAGATAACCTTGTTTGTCACGAACATCTTTGATAGTAAAAGAGACAATTTGCAGTCCCATTTTTTTCAAATCTCTGGCAGCTACACCTTGAACCTCTTGTGCGAAGCGATCGCGGTTACGGTATACTTCTTCCACCGTCATCGTTCCGAGGATGGCCCGCAAATGCCCTTCCAGAACTTCCTGTGCTTCGCCTCTTAACGATTCTACCGGCTTACCGATGAATTGCTCGGCTGCAGTAGCCACATCTTCTACAGAGCTTCCAACCTTGATAATGGCGACACCATCGGCAATGACCGGTACGCCTTGTTCCGTGTATACTTCCGGTGTGGAAACGTCCAGCTTATGGGACAACAGCGAGATAAACTCTGACTGCTGGAACACTGGCAAGATAAATGCGCCGCCTCCACGAACAATTTTAATTTTTCGTCCGGAGTCATCGTCGGAAATATTTTTGCTTCCAAGGAATGAACCCGTAACGATCATGGCTTCATCCGGCCCAACCGTTTTGTATCTCGCCCAGAACGCCAAACCAAGAATCAGAATAACACCGACAACAATTGCAGGAATCAACAAAACATCCATATCCAAATTCAAATCACCCATTCCACATCTCTCCCCTTATTCATATATGACTGCTTGCACTGCTAACGGTTAAACTTCCTTAAACATCTTTAAGTACATCTTCATCCCATTCCGATACACGCAGTACACCTTCGGTTACATCCACAACTACAACACGCGCTCCCGCCGCAATGGGACGATGTTCAAAGCTGGATGCCGTGTGCACCGTATTACCGGCAGCAATCTTGATCATGACTTCACCAAAACCTTTTTCCGGTACCGGAATGGTGATTTCTCCAATTTTCCCGGATAGCTCTTTCATGGAAAACGCAATGGAAACGTCACTGTTACGCATCGGCTTGATATATGCAAAGAATACCAGCATGGCTGCAGCAATACCTATAAGCAGGGATAGTATCAGTGCCGAAATTGCACTTATCGAGCTATAACGTGTCAGCATAATACCGGCTCCGCCAAAGGTGGTTATAGAACCAGCCAGCACAACAGGTTTGAAAAAATCAAGGCCTGGCAATTCAAAGGCCCCGTCCAGCAAGCCATCAATCAAGTCACCTAGCACAAGGCTGACGACTGCAAATATGGCTCCTCCGATTAGACACCCCCAATAGATTGACTCCATTCCCTGTTCCTCCTCTCTTCTGCCGCAATTCCATCCAACTGGGCATTCCTCATGTAAATAAATACGTAGCAAGGTGCCGTTATGTTTCAAAATCTTTCCTCATTTGTATCCTAGACCCGATAATGGTTATTCTCACAGTAATATGGTCCAGTTCCTGGAACATTCTCCAATTCGCTCTTATTCACAACAAAAAACCGCAAATCCCCGTTAAGGAGACGTGCGGTTTCAGATCATATTATTGTGTTTTTATGTTTTATATTTACAGAGAAGCCTTGTAGATGGATACAACATCTTCACGTTGCAATTTTTTGAAGTTACCAAATGGGCCGAAGAGCATGGCTTTGTCAGCCATCACTTCGATTTGGCTGTCATCGATATCATAATCAGCCAGACGGTTAGGCGCACCAATGGATGTCCAGAATTTGCTCAACGCATCAATGCCTTCTTCAGCAATCTGTTTGTCCGATTTACCTTCAGGATTAACTTCGAACACATTGATCGCCAGACGTTTGAAACGATCCACATTTACGTCCACATTATGCTTCATCCAATGCGGGAACAGAATCGCGAGCCCTCCGCCATGAGGAATATCATACACTGCGGATACCGCGTGTTCAATATTGTGAGTAGCCCAGTCACCAGCGAGACCCATGTTCAGTACGCCGTTCAATGCCATCGTTCCGCAGTACAGAATCGTTTCACGCAGTTCATAGTTCTCCAGGTCTTCAACCAGACGAGGCGCTGCATCCATAACTGTGCGCAGAATCGTCTCACAGAACCCGAGCTGAACCGGTGTGTTGGCATCCAGATGGAAGTAATGCTCCAGTACGTGGGACATCATATCAACCATGCCATAAACCGTTTGGTCCAGAGGAACGGTATATGTATTTACCGGATCAAGGATCGAGAACGCAGGGAACGAATACGCACTGCCCCAGCCCAACTTCTCCTGTGTATCCTGATTCGTAATAACCGAACCGGAGTTCATTTCCGAACCAGTTGCAGCCATTGTCAGCACGGTACCGAGCGGAAGAGCATCTTGTGCAACGGCTTTGCGCTGAGCAAAGTCCCACATGTCGCCGTCATACTTGGCACCTACGGCAATTGCTTTTGCACAATCCAGTACACTGCCGCCGCCTACAGCGAGGATCAGGTCGATGTTGTTCGTTTTGCAGAGGTCTACACCTTTGTGCACCGTCGAGAGACGTGGGTTCGGTTCTACACCAGCCAGCTCCGTAACTTCAGCTCCTACTTCCTTCAGCAAACCGATCACCTGATCGTACAAACCGCTGCGTTTGATACTGCCGCCACCATATACAAGCAGAACCCGTTTGCCGTATTTCGGCACTTCAGTTTTCAGTGCTTCCAGCTGACCTTTACCGAAAATCAATCGGGTTGGATTATAAAATTGAAAAGATCTCATATCTATGTCGCCTCCAATGGAGATTCATATTTTAGTGCAACTCCCATTATAGTACCCCGATTATAGAAAAACAAATCGATAGTCACTCACTTTATAGCAACCCGTTGATTTGCAAGTGTGCACGGAACATTTCACTGGTTGAAGGCAGGCTTTCCTTATCCACCCATGTCTCAGACGACCATAATCCCGCTTGTTTAAACGCTCGTGGACAATGAATGAAGCATTCTTCCACATCCACAATGACAGCTGCCCCAATGGTTTTACCGCTCCAGCCCATACTCGCGATAAATTCCTCATCTTTGGTAATTGAAGCCTTCCCATTAATGCGCAGCACTTCGTCCATACCTGGAATCAGAAAGATCATGCCAACTCCTGGGTTGGACAAAATGTTTAATAACGAGTCAATTCGGCGATTGCCTGGACGTTCAGGATAGACAAGCCGATAGGGATCTATTACTTTTACAAATCCTGCTCCATCTCCCCTGGGAGATGCGTCACTCTTTCCTTCGCGATCGGAAGTGGAGAGGAAAAATAAAGGAGACAGCGATATAAAATTTTGAACATGTGAATCTACAAATGAAATTGCCTTGTTACGTACATGTTCGTGAGGTTCACCCACCATATTTTGCAATTCCTCGGCATCGGTAACCAATGGTAAATTCAAAGCCTTTTTTTTCATTTTCGTATCCCCTTTTTTATAAAATGATAAGGAGCACCCATGACTTCTTTTCTTCTAAACATTATACATGTGTACATCGTAAAGAAGTATTTTTCCGTTTCATTTTATCCCTCTGTCCGAATATGCTGCCATATGGATTATTAAACAAACCAAAACACCAGCCCTTGTATGACTGGTGTTTTGGTTTCTTGTAACAGATGTTTATTCAGTGTATCCCATGCTGGTCACGAAACGTCGGAAGGCTTGACGTCCTGCCTCATCATATTTGTACACACCTGCATGCTCCAGAATCTCCGCGAATTTCAAGCCCACTTCCTGTTGCACAAGCGCGACGGCTTGCTCCTTGTTCAGGTTTGGACCGAAACGTTCGATCAATTCTTCTGCCCAGCCCAGATGTTTGTTCAACACATGTTCGGAAGTTTTGGCCGCCTCAGCAAGTTTGGTATCCCCAGCGAGAATCTCCGCGATGCTGTCCAGCTCTTCTTTCAAACGACCTGGCAGGATTGCAAGCCCCATCACTTCGATGAGTCCAATGTTCTCCTTCTTCAGATGATGCATTTCACGGTGCGGGTGGAAAATCCCTTCGGGATGTTCATCATTCGTACGATTGTTTCGCAGAACAAGGTCCATCTCGTATCCTCCGTCCGCACTGCGACGTACGATTGGGGTAACCGTGCTATGTGGAACCTGCTCTCCGTCCACCTCACTAAATGCCTGGATCTCGACCGTAGAATCACTGTACACCTTCCACGCTTCATAAACAGCGTTCCCCGCTTCGAGCAACTCAGCCGGATCCTGTGATGCCAGTCGCAATACGGACATTGGCCATTTCACAAGACTAAGCGTAAGTCCCGGTGAACCAGCGTGGCGGAATACCGCCTCTGGCTTCGCATTTTGAATGGCAAAGGTATGACGCCCACCCTGGAAGTGGTCATGAGTCAGGATGGAGCCGCCAACGATGGGCAGATCGGCATTGGAACCAATAAAGTAATGCGGATACTCCCCCACGAAAGCCAGCAGCCTGCGCAGCGTATCTTTGGTTAATTTCATCGGCACATGATCGTGATGGAAAATAATGCAGTGCTCGTTGTAGTACACGTATGGCGAGTATTGGAAGAACCAAGGTTCGCTGTTCAATTCCAATGGAATGACACGCAGGTTTTGACGGGCCGGGTGGTTGACCCGACCGGCATAGCCCACATTTTCACGACAGAGTTGGCATTTCGGATATACCGGAGGCGGAAGCAGCTTGGCCATCGCAATTTCCTTCGGACTTTTCTCCGGCTTGGAGAGGTTGATCGTAATCTCCATGTCTCCATAAGCTGTATCCTGTGTCCAATACACATTCTTGGAGATGCGGTCCATCCGAATGTAATTGGAATGAATCGAAAGCTCATAAAATTGGGAGGTAGCCGCCTCGATGCCTTCAGTCTGCTCTGTATGACGGAATGCGCGTACCACCTCGGATGGACGGGCCATCAATTGACCCATAATTTTCGCATCGAGCAAATCGCGGTACGTATCCGTATTTTCAGGTATAAGTCCAATCTCAAATCCATAATCAATCAGCGTATCCAGCAATGGTTGGGGTCCATCTAGCACCATCTCGTTTAATACTCCAGCATACGGCTCGGAGAACCCAAACTGTTCCAGTAGTAGATTACGGCTGTAATCCCGATCCGCTTCTTCAATCAATTTGTTCTGCAAGGCAAATGCTACCAGACGTTCAATGGCATGCAGTGCTTCCTGCTGCTCCGGTGTCCGCTCTGTGGCGCCTGCTGCAATATGAGTCTGTGACATATCGATGTTCGCCTCCTAGTTTTTTCCGTAGCCGTCAGGGTGGGACTGATGCCAGCTCCATGCACTTTGAATGACATCTTCAAGATTCGTCCATTTCGGATTCCAGCCCAGTACGGATCTTGCTTTGGCAGACGAAGCCACCAGTACAGCTGGATCACCCGCACGACGTGGTTCCTGTACAACCGGAATATCCAGTCCGGTTACTTTCTTGGCCGTCTCAATAACCTGTTTAACAGAGAAACCTTGACCGTTGCCCAGGTTGAACACGTTGCTGTTCTCTCCTTTACGGAGATAGTCTACGGCCCGCAGATGCGCATCCGCCAGATCACTTACGTGGATGTAATCACGTACACAGGTTCCGTCTTCGGTCGCGTAGTCATCACCGAACACGGCGATGTGTGGACGTTGTTTCAATGCCGTTTGCAGTACGAGTGGAATAAGGTGGCTCTCCGGCTGGTGATCTTCACCGATTTTGCCGCTATCATGGGCTCCGGCAGCATTGAAGTAACGAAGGGAGACGTATTTGATTTCTTGTACTTTATCGAACCAGGACATCATGCGCTCCATCATCAGCTTGGTTTCACCATATACATTCGTAGGCTCTGTGCGGTCGCTCTCTTCAATTGGCACTTTCTCCGGCTCGCCATAAGTAGCAGCCGTGGAGGAGAAGACGATGCGACGTACATTCGCTGCATTCATCGCTTCCAGCAGGCACAATGTGCCAAACACGTTGTTGTCATAGTATTTCACAGGATCTTTCATACTCTCGCCAACCAGTGAGTTCGCTGCAAAGTGGATGACTGCGTCAATGGAATTCTCAGCGAACAGCTTCGCCAGAAGTTCCTTGTCACGCAGATCACCTTCATACAATTTTCCGCCCAGCAGAGCTTCACGATGCCCTGTCTGCAAGTTATCCAGTACAACGACCTCTTCGCCACGCTCCAACAAAGCCGCTACCGTATGAGAACCAATATAACCTGCTCCACCTGTCACCAAAATTGCCATCTTACTTCGCCTCCTTCAATTCTTTAACGCCGTCGCCTACTCCGCATACATAGAAATCGCCTTTGAGACTGGTACGTGCTTCATATGCCGCTCCAACTTCGCTTACAAAACGCTCTACATCGTCCTCATGCACAAGGGAAACTGTGCAGCCGCCGAATCCTGCTCCGGTCATGCGTGCACCCAGAGTGCCTGGAATTCGTTGAGCTTCTTCAACCATCACGTCCAGCTCTTCGCAACTCACTTCATATAGATAACGAAGCGATTCATGAGAAGCATTCATCAGCTTGCCGAAGGTTTCCAGATCGTTATCACGCAGTGCATCCACCGATGCAAGTACACGTGCATTCTCTTCCACGACGTGCTGGGCACGCTGTCTTACCTTCTCATCCTTGATATGATCCTGCAGTGTAACGAATTGTTCAGGTGTAAGTTGCGCCAGATAGTTCAGTGCAGGCAATTGTTCTTTCAAAATGGCAAGTGCCTGTTCACATTGGGAGCGACGTTCGTTGTAAGCCGAGTCCACCAATCCCCGACGTTTGTTCGTGTTACCAATGACCAGCTTGTAGGCGCCGGTACGGAATGGCACTTTTTCATATTCAAGGGTGTCACACATCAGCAGGATCGCATGATCCTCTGCTCCATTAGCTACAGCGAACTGATCCATGATGCCACAGTTGACGCCAACGAATTCGTTCTCTGCCTTTTGGGACAGCAGCGCCAGTTGAACCGTATCAATATCCTTAACACCTTCAAGTGACTGGATGGCATACACAGTAAGTACCTCCAGCGATGCGGAAGAGGAAAGTCCTGCGCCGTTCGGAATTTCTCCATGATAGAGGAAGTCATAACCTTTGGTTACTTTTACGCCTTTGCCTTGCAGTTCAACCATGACGCCTACCGGGTAATCCGTCCATTCACCTGTTTTCTCTTTGCCAATGGAGGACGTATCCAGCGTTCCTTCATAGGACATATTCGTGGAAGCCAACTGCAACTCGTTGTCCTCACGCTCACGGATAATCAAAGTGGTACCGAATTCAAGCGCTGCCGGAAGCACGTACCCCCCGTTATAGTCAATGTGCTCACCGATCAGATTCACCCGCCCAGGGGCATGGAATACACGGATGTCCGCTCCACTCTCTCCGTACTTGTCAATAAACTTTTGTTTCAATTCATTTATGTTCATTGCTGCTGCACCCCATCTCAATGTTGTTGGATTTCTTAATGTTATTATACAAGAAGGCGGTTCCTCTTGAAATGCAACCATGTGTGTTCCATATGGATAAATGTGACCTTTCAACGTATAATGAATGGAACATCCAGGAAGGAAAGGAATGTCATCATGACTGAACAACGTAAGGAAGCTTCAAAAACGGGTGCAACGGGGGATCCGATAAAACATATTTCGGAAACCTCTGGCAAAAGTGGAGCACTCAGCTACTCGGTTGCCTCCAATCCTGTTTATTATGAAAAGGGGGCATTGCATGTCCTCTTTGCAGGCGCAAGCCAGACCCTTCCCGGTCACGCCCTTGGCCCTAAGCTATACGATTATTATCTATTGCACTATGTAGAAAAAGGAGCCGGTACGTTCCGTACTGAACTACATACCTACGAACTATCCGCAGGAGACTGTTTTCTCATTCAACCGGGACAGCTTGTAAGCTATCAATCCCATGCACGAAATCCCTGGCAATACCGCTGGATGGCCTTTACCGGCAGCCAGGCTGCGAAGCATATAGAGGAAGCAGGTTTCCGTCCGGAGAAATCCGTCTTTCATGCCGGTCCTTCCTGCGGTATTTCCGATTGGTTATCCGTGATGCAGACGGCTTTTGCCGAGCGGAAAGAAAGCTCTCATTTTACATCGCTGGGTACGTTATATATGATTCTAGCCGAAGCACAAAATCACCTTTCTCAGGGTCAAACCTTAATACCAGGTGAATCCTCGATACGACGAACTGTAAAACAGATGATTCAATACATGTCTACCCAATATGCCTACCCTGTCTCGATTGAGCAAATGTCAGCCAGTCTTGGCTATAACCGTGCGTACCTGTCCCGCATTTTCAAACAGGAAACAGGGCTATCACCAGTTACCTACCTGCTTAAACTGAGAATCGATAAATCGCGTCAGCTGCTGCGGGAACGCCCGGATCTGTCCATCGAACAGGTATCCGCCTCCGTGGGCTTGCCAGATGCGCTGTATTTCTCCAAACAGTTCAAACGGTTCCACGGGGAAGCCCCTAGTCTGTACCGGGAAAACATCCTTAATAGGTCCTTGCATCAAGCGACACGCCAAGTACCACCGAACCAGCGGTAACCCTGTAATCAAAAGTAGGATCTCCTATCCCATAGGTCTGCATAATAAGGAACAAAAAAGGTGCATCCCGCCATTATGGCTAAGATGCACCTTTTGAACTTTATTTATGATCCGGTTCTGGACGGAGAATCGATTCAATGCGCTCCAATTCGTCTGAGGAGAATTCCAACTGGCTGAGAGCAGCCACATTCTCTTCAATCTGCGAAGGACGACTTGCACCAATCAGCGCAGAAGTTACCTTGCCATCACGCAATACCCAAGCCAGAGCAAATTGGGCCAGACTCTGACCACGCGATGCTGCAATCTGGTTCAGAGCACGCACTTTGCGCAATGTCTCTGGCGAGATGTTGTTTTCATTCAAGAATACAGACGGGCCCTTGGCACGTGAATCTTCTGGAATGCCATTCAGATATTTATTGGTGAGCACGCCTTGTGCCAATGGACAAAAAGCGATGCTGCCTGTTCCATACTCATCAAGTACATCCTGTAGGCCATCCTCAATCCAGCGATCCAGCATGGAATATTTGGGTTGATGAATCAACAGAGGAGTACCCAGGCCTTTGAGAATCTCGGCCGCCTGCTTCGTCTGTTCTGCAGGATAGTTGGAGATGCCGACATACAATGCTTTGCCGGAACGAACAATATGGTCCAGCGCCATCATCGTTTCTTCCAGAGGTGTTTCGGGGTCATAACGATGAGAATAAAAGATGTCTACGTAATCGAGACCCATGCGCTTCAAGCTCTGATTGAGACTGGAAACCAGGTTTTTACGAGAACCCCACTCACCATAAGGTCCAGGCCACATATAGTACCCGGCTTTGGTCGAGATGACGAGTTCATCTCGATATGGCTTCAGATCCTGTGCCAATACCTGACCGAATAACTGCTCTGCTGAACCTGCCGGCGGACCATAATTGTTGGCAAGATCAAAATGCGTAATGCCCAGATCAAACGAACGGGTGATCATATTACGGCCGTTCTCCGCATTATTAATGCCACCAAAATTATGCCATAACCCAAGTGAAATCGCTGGCAGTTTCAAACCTGAACGTCCAACGCGGTTGTATTTCATTGTTTCGTAGCGTGCATCGCTGGCTACGTAGACCATCATGAATCCCTTCTTTCCCCAGGTTCCGCCTCTAGTACCCGGTCCGTATGCCGGAGAATGCGGTTATTCGAACATTGTTGACTTACGTTTAACCAAGAAGCTGGTCCACCTTATTCATTACCTCACCAATAGGGTCTGTAATCAGCAAATCAGCCTGCCTGTCGTAAGCCGTAGGTGTAGCATTAAGCAAGACCGTGTGTTTCCCTTGAAAATACGTAATCAATTGAGCGGCAGGATACACCGTTAATGAAGTTCCACCTACCAGCAGCAAATCCGCCGAGGACAGTACATCAACCGAACGATATAATATCGTCTGGTCCAGTTCTTCTTCATACAGCACAACATCCGGCTTGATCACGCCACCACACGCAGTGCAACGAGGAACCGTATCTTTTGCCGTAATAATGTCATCCAACCCGTAAAACCTCTTGCAATCCATACAGGCGTTTCGATGGATCGAACCATGAAGCTCCAGGACATTGCTGCTGCCTGCCTTCTGGTGCAACCCGTCGATATTTTGTGTGATAACTGCCTGAAGTTTTCCTTCCTGCTCCAATCTGGCGAGCAGTCGATGGCAGCCATTGGGCATCGCATCGGGATGTAGCATTTTACCTCGATAAAAATCATAAAAAATATCCGCATGCTGGTCAAAAAAATGTCGGCTCAGCAGCTCTTCCGGTGGATAGGGTGAATGCTGCTCTGTCTGGTATAAACCAGCGGCAGAGCGGAAGTCGGGAATCCCGCTTTCCGTTGAAGTTCCGGCCCCTCCGAAAAAAACAATATTTGAACTTTCCTTAATCCAGGCAGCCAGTTGTTCTGTTGCGTTCATCCTCTCTCCTCCTTTACGAGATCACCCCTGTGAGGAACGTTCAGAGATGATTTTTAACTCATCATAATTTTGGATAATGACATCGGCGTCATATAAATAGTGGCTTCCCTCGACTTCTGGACAGAAGCCAATCCTACAGGACACTCCTGCGTTACGTCCCATCTGCATATCTCCATTGCTGTCACCGATCACAACAGCCTCTTCAGGAAGAATATGTAATTCCCGGCAAGCGAGAACCGCAGCCTCTCCATCCGGTTTGCCCCGAGTCACCCGGTCACTGCCAACAATCGATGTAAAATATGACCGGATGCCCATCCACTCTAGATGTTCCTCGGCAGCAGCTGTGCTGTCCGAAGTGACCACTGCCATCGGAATCGATGCTTCCTGACAGCTCTGCAAAAATGCATTTAATCCTGGCAGCGATTCAGCCATTTTTCTCTGCCGTACCTCATCCATGGCGACACTGGAAAAATGGCGAATCGTAGTGATTGCTTCGTTCCACGGCATGCCTGCGGCATACAACTGCCCAGCAAGCAAACCGTTGCTCTCGTCCACCGTGGCAATAGCTAAAGGCCCTTGAAGATCATATCCGATCAGCTGACCTTCGCGATTGCGGACCGTACCGAGAACTTGCTCACGCTCTACCGTGAACGAGGCACCAAGCTCTGACAGCTGTGATTCCAACTGATTCAGCAAAGACTCCGCCCAGGGTCCCCATAGCTGTAAGAAATCCAGCAGCGTTCCATCCTTATCAAAAAGAATGCCTCGGCAGGTAACTTGCTTACCACGGATTTGCAGCATGGACATACGTATCACCTCCAGTTTCCGTCTGCTATGGATTAGTCCCTTTCACCGTTGAACTTGCAGCCTACTTGATTGTATCCAGCCAACCTACAGTCGTTTTAACCGTTTGGGACAGCTGCTCCTCTTCACTTACCCCAGCTTCACCGTCACCGCTCTGGTGGCCATAGTCACCAAACTGCGAATGGTTACCACCTTCGATAGTGTAATACACCGTATCTTCTGGCAAATATGCCCGACCATTCTGATACTTTGTGGCATTCACCACTTCATCATTAGTACCCAGTATGGATAACGCGGGTATCCCCAGTGACTTCACACTGCCTTTTTCATCCGGATAAGATGCGAGGAAAAAGATGCCCTGAAGTGCATCTGGATGGGAAGCCGCATAACGTGCCGCCATCGATCCACCAAGAGAATGCCCTCCCATAACAAATTGTTCATCCGGATAGGCTGTAATAATATCATCTGCGAGATTCTGCTTGAGTACCGCCAGATTAACCGGCATTTTCGCAATAATAGTATGATGTCCTGCTGCCGCAAGCTCATGGGCAAGAGGTGCATAACTTTCCGGTTTAACCAGTCCACCTGGATAAAAAATAACACTCACCCCAACAGATTTGTCCGGCACAAAATCAATCCAGTTGTCTTTTTCAGTTACAGTCACCTGATTTGCAGTTTCCATGGCTGTCTGAGCCATCTCTTGTGGTCCATAAGGCGTAAACAGCTTCCAGGCCACAAACCCACACCCAATGACAATGAGCGCCAGAAGAACGAGCAGGAATTTCCCGATGCCCCTCTTCTTGCGCCCTGTATTATATCGGTTTCTCAACATTCATCACCTTTCTGCACTTCCGCAGGTGCCGCGGCTTGCAGAACGGGAGCCTTCATTCCTGAGGCTCCCCTTCTACATCATTCATCGCTATTCAGCCTTGGCCTTGCGGTATGCATCCATATATTGTTCCGCTTTGCGGCGAACATGACTCAAGTCCCCCGTCTTCACTGCTTCCGCTGTAAGGTCCGAGCCAATCCCTACAGCAACAGCGCCTCCCTTAATCCAGTCACCTAGATTGGACAAGGACACCCCACCGGTCGGCATAAAATTCGCTTGTGGCATAGGTCCCTTCATCGTTTTGATAATGGACGGATCGTAGAGATTACCCGGGAACAACTTCACAATATCCACGCCAAGTTCCAATGCACGTTGTACATCCGCAATGGTCATCACCCCTGGAAGAATCGGAATCCGGTACAGGTTGCAGATTTTCACAGTGTCCGGGTTCAGGGAAGGACCCACAACAAACTCGGCCCCTGACATAATCGCGGCACGCGCTGTCTGGGGTTCAAGCACCGTTCCAGCTCCAATAATGGCAAATTTCTCTGGATCTTGTGTGTTCCAATGGTATACACGGCTTAATTTCTCGATGGCTTTGAGGGCACTAGGCACAGTCATCGTAATCTCGATAATCTTGATGCCACCCGCGATGGCTTGTTCGGCCATGGCGATAACCTGATCAGCAGAATCTGCACGCAGAACCGCAACAACCCCACTGTCCGTTATTTTTTGTAGCAGCTGAAGCTTCTTCATTTCATTCTCTCCCTTGTCAATGTGGTTGTCTATTACAAGCCTTACATTAAAGAACGAAGATGAGACCTATATGATATCAGCAGCGACTAGCGCTCAACATGAGCTACATTGTTCAGCTTGGCCTCGACCTGCTCCCACGTCGGGAGCGCCTCCCAATCGCCAACAGCCTGTATTACCATGGAACCGGTCAAATTCCCGAGACGGGTCGCCTCCTGCGGAGAATATCCTTTGATAAGGCCGGACAAAAAGCCCGCACAGAATCCATCTCCTGCCCCAACCGTATCCAAGACATGATCTGCCTTGAAGTACGGAACTTCCGTTAGGGTACCATTCACCAATACGTAGGTCAAATCAGGGCCGCCCTTCACGATACAGACTGCATTCATCGCTGACAACCGCTCAAGTACTTTTTGATCATCTTCTTCGTTATACAGAAGTTTCATCTCATCCAGACCCGGCAAGAAATAATCCGCTTGCTCAGCCAGACGAAGCAGTACGGGACGAGCCTCTTCAGCTGACCACAGTTTAAGACGCAGATTAGGATCAAAACTCACTTTCACACCAGCCTGTTTGGCTATATGTATAGCAGCTTCAACAGTAGCAAGTCCCGACGCGCTTATTGCTGCGGTGATGCCTGTAACGTGAAGGATTTGCGCACCCGCGATATAATCCGTGTCCAGATCTTCAGGGGTAATCGCACTTGCAGCGGATAGCTTCCTATAATAGTGCACCGAGGCTTTCCCGGAAGCGTTCTCACGAATCATCAAACCGGTGGGCTCTTTGTCGCTCATCCTTGCTCTGGATACATCTACACCTTCACCACGAATAGCCTTCAAGATCATGTTACCGATCGGATCATTACCCAAGCGGCCAAACCATCCGCTGGTATGCCCTAGTCGGGATACACCAATCGCCAGATTACTCTCCGCGCCCCCAAATGATTTGTCTAATGTCGCTGCATATTCGAGACCTCTTGTATCCTTTGCTGTCAGCAAACCCATGCTTTCGCCAAACGTAACAATTTCCGGGCTAGGGCGGGTATTCGTCGACATGAATTCTCCCCTCCTTATATTTACAATTTCTCATCTTCTTTCCCCATTGTCAGCCTCTATGCAACCGTTGTCAATCCCGGAGCGTTCATTTTGTTGTCACAGCTTTGAGAAAGGATAGCGCTTTCTCATGTGAAATATATCACAATTAATGTTACACATTCATATTACCCTTATTACAGTACCAGATTGCAATCGCCAAGGGTTATCAGGGGGGCTACAACATGAACAAACCGACCATCATTCACGACGATCAGGATTCCTTTTTTTATAACTTACGCTTTATGCTCATTGTCTGTGTACTAGCGGGCAATGCTCTTGAACCAATCATTACACGTTTTGCAGGAGCAGAGGCTATGTTTCTGTGGATATATACGTTTCACATGCCGCTATTTGTATGGGTAACTGGCTACTTTGCCAGACATTCACTCAAAGGTACTTCTGGCCGCAATGTGCTTAAGCAAATTGCATTACAGTACCTGCTGTTTCAGTCTCTTTATGCAGTAATGGATTACACCGTATTCCACACACCGCATATGCGGTTGTCTTTCTTTGCACCTTATCTATTGCTCTGGTTTCTGGCAAGTCATTTCTGCTGGCGGCTGTTGCTTCGTCTTACACTCTCCTGGAAACCAATCTACAGATTACTCGGTGCCGTGATGCTGGGAGTATGTGCCGGATATTTGCCCATTGACGGTTTCTGGCTGAGCTTAAGCCGAACGTTTGTATTTCTTCCTTTCTTTGTTATCGGGTATGACTACGGAGCGTCCATCCGCTCCCATTTGCGATCCGGCTGGGGCCGAAGAATTGCAGCTACGTTATCTGCTGCTCTTCTTGGTTGGATTGGACTTGGAGGGCTCAACATTTCACCAGGCTGGTTACTGGGAAGCATGACATACGCAGAGCTTGGACATCATGAGTGGTTTGCAGGAATTTACCGACTTGGAATCTATGCACTTGAAATTGGATCAGGAGCATTATTTCTCGCATGGGTCCCTTCATTAACATCCAGATTGACTGATTTGGGACGACGCACTCTGTATGTGTTCCTTTTACATGGATTTCTCGTTCGCTTGGCGGTCTGGTCCGGGGTTTACAACTATATGGAGACCAGCTTGTACATTCCGGTAATTGTCTCCATTGCGTTATTGTTCGCTATAACGCTGGCCCACCCAGCCGTCCGTCATGCCTTTCGGCCACTCATTGAGCCAGATATTGCCCGCTTTCACTTCAATCGTCAGGGGGTATTAAAACGTTCAGCATCCTGGTTTAGATGAACTGTAATCCTGCTCCTTTTCATCAACATCGACTTGTTTCAGGCTGGAAATTATGTGGTAAGTAGGAATACGCGCTACAACAATCTACTTATGATATAAGGAGTGATTTGTAATGGCACGTCCACAGACGTCTGAACACAAAATGAGTCGCGAGGAAGCGGGTAGATTAGGTGGCAAGGCCACATCCAAAAAACATGATCGGAGCTTCTACCAAATGATAGGTAAAAAAGGTGGAGAAGCGACTTCAGATGCGCACGATTCTCAGTTCTATAAGGAAATTGGACGTAAGGGTGGAGAAGCAACTTCCGACACTCATAATAAAGAATTCTATCGGGAGATTGGCCGCAAAGGCGGGAGTAGTTAGCCAATCCCCATGGGTAGCGGTGAAAGATCACTTGAGGCAGTGCATCAAAATCAAGAAAGCTTCATTCCACTAATGGATTGAAGCTTCTTTCTATTGAATTGTAGAAATATGACGACGGTTGTGATAGACTCTATAGAAAAACCGGGTTGTTCACGGGTTTAAAGCAGCAAAGAACTTCACAAACTACGGGAAGCTCGAAACCAGTATCACTGGTCTATTTTTTTAGAGTACGGATGAAATTAAACGACAGATGCACTGCCATTTATATTTCCATTCATGTTGCTCAATATTATAAATTTGGGGGGAAATACACCATGTCAGCCAAGAAGATGCGTTCCGATATGATCAAAAAAGGTTTTGACCGTGCACCGCACCGCAGTTTGCTCCGCGCAGCGGGCGTTAAAGAAGAGGACTTTGGCAAACCATTTATTGCCGTTTGTAACTCTTACATCGATATCGTGCCCGGCCATGTCCACCTGCAGGAATTTGGTAAAATTGTAAAGGAAGCTATTCGTGAAGCCGGTGGCGTTCCATTCGAATTCAACACCATCGGAGTTGACGACGGAATCGCCATGGGACACATTGGTATGCGTTACTCGCTGCCAAGCCGTGACATTATCGCGGATTCCGTGGAAACCGTTGTATCTGCACACTGGTTCGACGGCATGGTATGTATCCCGAACTGTGACAAAATCACACCAGGCATGATGATGGGCGCACTCCGCTGTAATATCCCTACTGTGTTTGTCAGCGGCGGTCCAATGAAGGCAGGTCGTGACAGCAACGGTAAAGCTCTGTCCCTGACTTCCGTATTTGAAGGCGTAGGTGCTTATCAAGCTGGTAAAATCGATGACAAGAGCTTGCTTGAACTTGAACAGTTCGGCTGTCCAACATGTGGATCATGCTCCGGTATGTTTACCGCGAACTCCATGAACTGTCTGGCTGAAGCGATGGGACTGGCTATGCCAGGTAACGGAACCATCCTGGCTGTTGCTCCTGAGCGTCGTGAGTTTGTTAAACAATCTGCTAAACAACTGATGGAACTCATCAAAATGGATCTGAAACCACGCGATATCGTTACTGTAGAAGCCATCGACAATGCTTTTGCACTGGATATGGCTATGGGTGGTTCCACGAATACGGTACTTCATACATTGGCACTGGCTCATGAAGCAGGCATCGATTATCCAATCGAGCGAATCAATGAAGTTGCTAACCGCGTTCCTCACTTGGCCAAATTGGCACCTGCTTCCGATCTTCACATCGAAGATGTTCACAATGCGGGTGGCGTAAGTGCAGTTCTGAACGAATTGCTCAAGAAACCAGGTGCAATTCATGGCGACTGTATCACAGTAACAGGTAAAACGATCCGTGAGAACGTTGAAGGTCAGGAAATCCAAGATACAAATGTCATCCACCACCTGGATAACCCGCATTCCGAAAAAGGCGGCTTGGCTGTATTGTTTGGTAACCTTGCACCTCAAGGTGCCATCATCAAGGTTGGTGCTGTTGACGCTTCGGTTGGCGGCTATCACAAAGGTCCTGCTATTTGCTTCGACTCCCAGGAACAAGCGCTGGAAGGTATTGCGAACGGCAAAGTAAAAGAAGGACATGTTGTTGTTATCCGTTATGAAGGACCAAAAGGCGGACCAGGTATGCCTGAGATGCTCGCTCCTACTTCTCAGATCGTAGGTATGGGCCTTGGTGCCAAAGTAGGTCTGATCACCGACGGACGCTTCTCTGGGGCATCCCGCGGAATCAGTATCGGACATATCTCTCCGGAAGCTGCTGAAGGCGGTCCAATCGCTTTTGTTGAAGAAGGAGACATCATTGAACTTGATCTGAACAACCGCATCATTGAATTGCATATCAGTGACGAAGAATTCGAACGTCGTCGCGCAGGTTGGAAAGGCTTTGAGCCGAAAGTAAAAACCGGTTACCTCGCTCGTTATTCCAAACTGGTAACGAATGCAAGCAACGGCGGCGTACTGAGTATCTAATTCAAGTATGAGATATCCGGTGAATTTCTATATCGGAAACATAAATAAAGGGTTGCTCTTCAGCCGACTTCGGCGAAGGGCAACCCTTTTCTTTATTTATTTCGCATTCAGTTTCGTTCAGGTACAAAATCCTGTTCAGGAACCAACAATTCCTCTGAGGACTGTTCCACTGTCGCTGCTACCATTGCGTGCTGACCATATCGATCCAGCAGTACATCAAGCGGCATGGCAATCATTTTGGGAACCAATTGTTCGGATCGCTGCTTCAGACGTTTCGTTCCAGCCGGATGAATGACGCTTAGCAGAAGTTTCAGATATACTTTGGATGCAGAACTGAACGGACCAGGAGCTAACTCCCGAACCGTAAACCCAAATTTCTCCGGTCCCCGGTTAATCATACTCACACCGTATAGAGCCTTGGCTGAACGAAGTTCAGGTTCAAGTGCGACCTGCCGGGCCAAATCAGGAAGCTGCTGTTCCATGGCCCGAATCATGCGAATGGCCAGATGCATACTTGAGCGTGAAGTCATACCTAGATCGAAAAGCTTTTTATTATCAAAATGAAGTTCTATAACCGGATCTCCGTTACGAATCACATGACCGTCATTCATTTCAACCAATGCTCCATGATATACGCGGGAGCGGTAGTGTAACAATGGGTCCTCTGGCGATGCTGTATGCAAATGATATACCCAATGAAACAACTTCTCCCAGCCTAGCCATAACGCCACAACCATACGTTTCCAAGGTGATAAATGTGTTTGTGGTTGACCTGTACTTTTAGATTCGCTCACCGTAACGCCTCCCATCAACGTATCGATGCGTACACTGTGCAAATGCTGCCTGTTTGCTTCCTGCAATACGACTTCGAGCGCCTGAAGCATCTGCTCCGGCGCGTGTGCATCAGCGCCTAGAGTAGTCCCTCGATCATGCAGTAACATGACCTCTCCGCCCCTTAGCTCCTTCAACATCCGTTCCGTCAATTTCTCAACGCCCACACTGCTTCTCCAGTCCTCAAACATGGACGACCACAGAATAATACGGCGATCTTTTTTACTGAAGAAATCAAACAGATTCATAATGCCCCATGGTGGACGATAATAACAAGTTTTTACCCCCGTTACCCCTTGAATAATCTGACCTGTTCGTTGAATTTGATCTCGAACCGTACGCGGCCGCATCAACCAATTCGTTTTATGAATATAATTATGAATTCCGAGAAGATGACCTTCCTCATGTATACGCTGAATAAGCTCGGGATGACGGGCTGCATGCTCGCCGACTACAAAAAACGTTGCCTTTGCTTCATACTGACGCAGTAAATCAAGCAATCTGGGTGTGTATTCCGGGTCCGGCCCATCATCAAATGTTAAGGAAAACTCCGTCTCACTTCTCCCGCGCCTGAACACACGAAAACCGAAAAGTCTGCTAACTAAACTCGGAATAAAGGCGTAAAACGATGAAATGTACAATAACCACAGTAATATGCTCTGAAGTAAATTTGTCATGCTACAAACTCCCCGCTTCTCTTGCTGAATTACCGTGCCATAATATAGCACTAACCAAAATAAACCGCCTTTAATTTTATCATAATTCAGCCTTTTCTTGAATCCTCTTTTCCCAAAAAGATAGCTATCGTGTACAATAAATGCATCCTAATTTTTACCTTAATGACGTATAAAGGAGCCCTGCCCATGCTGCCGCTTTACAAAAAATACGGGCGCACCGTCTTTGACATTGCGCTACTCGTATTAACCGTGTACTTTATCATGTACGGTTTCAGTCGATTATATCAATTGGCTGCGCCAGTTTTTCTTTCATTTATAGTGTATTGGATGATCGAACCTCTGGCAAGATTTCTGCATCGCAAAGGATTGCCCAAAACCTTGGGTGCCGCCATTTCAGTGTTATTGTTTCTTGCAGTTATTGTTGCTGCCTTTTTTGGATTGGGATTAATTATCGTATCCCAAATTTCTAATTTGCAAGATAATTTCCCTTATTATATCGAGATGATTCAGCGTGAATTCACCAATCTGGTTTATTTCATCCAGGACAAGTCTGATGCCTTACCTGACGGAATAACCGATAAGGTTAATGACTATTTTGCTACACTGACCGGATTCCTCTCCAAATGGGTAACCAGCGGTGCGCAATTCGTCATCGGTTTTCTCAGTTCATTTTCTTCCTTTATTACTAATTTCGGGATTGCCATTATTCTCGCGTTCTTTCTCAGCATTGAAATTGAATCCTGGCGGAAATTTGCCCGGGCCAAAACGCCAAAAACGTTGAAGCTGGCTATTGATTTTATGCGTAATCATGTATTCAAGACGATCCGTTCGTATTTGAAGGCCCAGATGATTATGATGCTGATTACTTTTGTATTGATTTATGCAGGCTTGTTAATTCTGGGAACTGCCAATGCCTTCACCATCGCAGCCATCTGCGCCGTTTTTGACCTTGTACCTTTACTGGGTGTTCCAGTTATATTCATTCCGTGGATTGTGTATCTGTTCATTGTGGGGAATAGCAGCCTTGCGATTGGCCTAATTGTAGTTCTTGCTGTAACCATGCTGACACGCCAATTGCTGGAGCCCAAAATATCGGGTAATTCAATCGGAGTCTCTTCCGCTTACTTGATGCTTTCTTTTATGCTGATCTCGCTCTCCGTCTTTGGCCTAGCCGGTGTGGTATTGTCTCCGGTGCTGCTGATTCTGCTCAAAGAACTACTGCAACAAGGATATCTCCAGCAATGGATTCACTTGCCGAAGGATGAATTCGAATCTTCCCCATTAGTGATGGACACACCGGGTAGCACCACCTCTGGTATGAATGCTGAGCCTTCGGTGCAAGAACCTGCTCCTCCCGGTAATTATGAGGATTCAGCTAAATAGTCCATCACTTTTCTGAACATCGCCGTTGCTTGATGACGGCTACTTGGAGCAACGTTTTGGACAAGGACAGCTACAGCATATTTGGGATGTTCCGTAGGCCCATATCCGATAAACCATTGATGGTTACGTTTCTCTCCGCGCTGCTGTACCTGTGCTGTGCCTGACTTCCCTGCCACCTGCCACCGTGCATGTTGCAGGGATTTTCCCGTTCCGTCACTAACGACCTTCTTCATCCAAGATAACAGCTGATGCGCTGTAGCTGGAGAGATCCGTCCTGCTGAAGATGGTGAATCATGTATCGGCATATCCAGCATCGTATCGCCATCAGCATATCGGATACGCTGAACAAGGCGTGGAGCACTCACCTTGCCATCATGCAAGAGTGTAACGATCAGATTGGCCGCTTGTAATGGAGTCACCAGAACGTCCCGCTGACCGATAGCCGTCTGTACCTTGGCTCCTTCATCCTGAGGAGACACGGATGGCAGTCTCACTCTTCCTGCTTCCTCGTGATCAAAATGATGCAGTACCGACATACCTGCGACCTGCTTCCCCTCCCAGCCAACTGGACGCGCCAATCCCAAAGCATCCGCCGTACGTTCCAACTGCTCCATACTTAACCGACGAGCAGTTTCAGCAAAAACAATATTGCAGGATTCGGCAAATCCCTGCTCTAGATTCAATGTACCATGTCCATGCTCCTTCCAGCATGACAGACCATATTTCCCCCACTCACCACCACAATGGAAAGTCTCCCCTTTGGATACAGCGTGATATTCCAACGCTGCCGCTGCTGTAACGATTTTGAATATGGAACCCGGTACAGCCCCCTGCACGGCACGATTTGACCAAGCCGTTTGTTTGGGGTCCACATGCTGCGGATCATAGAACGGCGCCGAAACCATTGCACGTACGTCTGCATTGGCTGCATCCAGCACAACGATAGCTCCTTCCTTCATTCCGGACTTCTTCACAATCTGCTCTATCCCTTGCTGCACATCGATATTGATCGTCGTCTCTGCATGCAATGGATAGTGTGTATTGGAGGGGGCAATCACGCGTGGCTGGATATCCGGAATAACTTCTCCTGAACCTGTAACCATGCGTGTTAACAGGGTAGGCCCAATGCCCATCAATAGAGGCTCCAATGTTCTTTCCAACCCAGCTGCTCCAGATTTCATGGCAAAAGGCTGCTTCACCTCATTTTTGTGACCCGACTGCACATTCGAGAACCCAGGCTGTTCAGCAAGATAACCCAACCATTGCATGCCCGTAGCTGCTTGTCCATAACGTGTCATGAGAGGATACACACTCGCTCCGTCTGCCTTCAATTCACGTAGTCGGGCAACCTGAGAATCGGTCAACGTACTCGGCTGGTTGGCACCTGCTGTCCAGAAATGGGGTGCGTTTCCTTGACTCCATTCCTTTTGTAACGACTTCACATCAGTATGTAAGAGAGCCGCCAATTCATTAACTTCCGAATTTGCCATTGTGGATAGATATGCATGACTTGTTTGATCTGAATGCGGAAAAAGGACCAACCCCCATTCCAGCTTGCCTGTTAGGGGCTGCCCCTTATAATCGGTAAACTGTCCTCGTCCCGTATCCAGAACCACTCCACGCTCTCGCTGCAATACAGACATTTCACGAACGGTACGTTGAAATCCTGGCATCGTGCGGTTGATTTGAATGCCCTGAACCCAAGCCAAACGAATCATAAGCAAAATAAACAAACCCGTAAGAAGAATACATGTAATATAAATGCGCCGCTTCAGTTGTACATGCATCAGGACACCCCGTTCAGCGTTTTGGCATAGTATTCTTTATTCGGAATGGAATTATTCGGAAACAACAAGAAAACCTGTCCCTTATTAGGGACAGGCTTCTCAAATGAAGCAAACAGGTTCAAATTAGACTGTAAAGCGAGACAATGTATCTTTCAATTCTGTCGATACATTCTCTAGTTTTGCTGACAAATTCACCAGTTGGTTGCTGATATTTTGTTGTTCACTGCTCAAGGAGGCAACTTCCTGGGACGTTGCAGAAGATTGTTCAGCTACTGCGCTGACATTACTCATCGCTTCGGACAACGTACCTTGAGATTGATTCAAATCTCCGATTGAGCCAGTGACCATGCTCAGACTCTCAACAAAAGCACCCATTTGTTGCTGTACTGAAGCAAATATTACATTGGTATCTTTTACGGCATCCATCTGTTCCTTAAATAATGGATAAGCTGCAGACAGTTGATCTACCGTCTCATTCATTTCGGTCATAATCTTGTCTGTAATGTCGCCGACCATATCAATGGACTGTCTGGATTGTTCAGCCAACTGACGAACCTCATTTGCTACCACCATGAACCCGCGTCCAGCTGTACCAGCACGAGCGGCTTCAATTGTTGCATTCAAGGAGAGAATGTTCGTTTGTTTGGTAATATTCTGCATGACGTCAAGCACCTTCAGAACAGAGGATGTGCTCTCTTTCAAGGAATCCACCTTGTTTACCAACGCACCAATCATTTCTTCTGTCTTCTGTGTTTTGGTCATCAACTGGTTCAGATGCTGTGTACCTGTCTGACTGGATTTCTCTACATGGCGGGCTGAATCACCCATTTGTTCATTTGCGGCGACCACACTCTCCATCTGACGGGAGATATTGTCGGTCAATTCGTTTCCACGCTCCGCTTCTGTTGCCAAACTGCTTGCTCCACCTGCAATTTCTTCAGTGGCAACGGCAATCTCTGAAGCAGAGACTGCTGTTTTCTTGGATGCACTGCTTAGCTCAGAAGCAGTATCCAATACTTCCTGTGCAGATCGGTTGGTTTGCTCCACGAGTTTCGTAATTTGCTCCATCATCAGATTGAATGCAGCCGATAATTGGCCAATTTCATCCTGGGAGCTATAAGGTGTACGCACCTTGAGGTTCCCTTTTGCACCTTCTTGCATCAGATCTTTCAATTTGCCCATTGGGCGGGCAATCATGCGAACCATCCAAATACCGATCAGTATCGCAATAACGGCATCAATCAATGCCATCCACAAAGTCAGTGTAAGAATACCCTTGGCATCTTTCACCAGGATCGAAGTTGGAACCATCCCAATCAGTTTCCAATCGGATGTATCCATGGTGCTGTATGAAGCCAGCATATTGGTTGAATTTCCATCCACCGTATACTCCGTATTCGTGCTGCCGGATTTTTCTTTCAACTCTTTTATAAATGCCAAATCTGTATCTTTCCCTGTACGATCAGCAATCGTTGAAGCTACTACCTTGTTGTCTGGAGCAATGAGCTGGAGGACTGCGCCTTCACCCAAGTCAAGTGATTTCAATTGCTGCTCCAGAACCTCCAATTTCAATTCAATGATTAACACATAGGACTGGGTTGTCCCCTGCAGGTTCTTCATTGAACGGGCAATTCGGAACGTTGGTGTGCTGCCATCCTCTTTGACTTCCGTTGGAAGCCAGCGATATCCACCTGCTTGTACCAACTCGTCGTACCAGCTCTCATTCCGAATGTCGCCCATGGAAGAACTGCTGCTACCTGTGCCCATGGTAGACCTTGTTTCGTCTGTAGGCACAAGATAAATCGCTTCCATAGATTTATTCGTAAAAGCAATATTCGATAATTGTTTGTTAATGGAGCTTGAATTCACAAACGTATCATATGCTGACAAATTCTTATCAGACATTTTTTGAAGCAAAGACTGCATTTCCGGATCGAAGAAAATTTGTGTAGATGTGTCTACAAACCGTTCCAGGATAATGTCCATTTTTTGTTTGGTTTGTTCAATCGTTTCCTGATTTGATCGGGATGCATTCTTCTCAATCGTATCTTTGGCTTTAGCATAGGATAATAGACCTAAACCAATAACAAAAAACATGATTCCTACAAAAAAGACCAAAAACAGCTTAACGCCTACCGATTTAACCGGATTAGCCTTCTTAATCTGTGTAAACGTGGTTCCCCCAACATTTTTCCAGTTCTGCTTTTTCAATTGGGTTTTTGTCTTGTTCCACCCCGACTTCAGCTTACCTGAGTTCAATGTAAAAGACTTTTTGCTTGAAGCATCCCCTGTCTTACTTTTAACACCTTTTTCTTTCTTCACTTTCTGAACCTTCTCGGGCTTAACCTTCTCGGGTGTTGTCAACTCTTCCCCACTGTCCTTCTGCTTCTTTTGAACCAATCCCATTCACCTGCCAGTAATTTACTTGTTAGATTTTTCTTTCTCTCCCCTATAAATATGTAGTATTCGACAGCTTTCTCCTTTCCCCTTTCGTTTTTTCGAAATTTATTACAACTTTTTTCCTATTTTTCTATAAAAAAAAGACCCCCATATACCGATATACGGAGGTCGAATTTGTAAATTTTATAACACTATATTGTTAAAACATAATATTATTTTGTTAAAAACTAGGCATTTGAACCTACTTCTTTTTTCTCATCATATCAAAGTAGGACACAGGCTGATCCACCTTCATTTTTACACGCTGTAACGGGTGACGGGCTGCATCGATTACGTTGCCTTCTTCATCCTGCAATTCCCCAACCACCTGTTTGAAAAAGTGGCCTCCCGGACCGAAAAATTCGATCTCCTGTCCAGGTTTGAAATGATTGCGCTGTTGAATGGTCGCCATTCCTGTAGCCGCATCATAGTCCATAACCAATCCAGCAAAGTCAAAAGGTACCGCTTTTTCTTCCGGTTCATAGATGTGATCCTCATGATCCGGTGTATCATAGAAAAATCCGGTATTCAGTGGACGATTCGCTGCCTTATTCATTTCCTCTACCCACTCAGGCTTCAATACATAGTTCTCCGGGTCAGCCATATAAGAATCGATAGCCTGACGATATACGTTAACCACGGTAGCCACGTAGTGAATCGACTTCATGCGGCCTTCGATTTTGAAGCTATCCACACCAACATCAATCAGCTCAGGAATATGCCCAATCATACACAGATCCTTCGAACCCATGGAAAAAGAATTGTCCTGTTCCTGGAATAGGGGCAGCTGGTTCTCGCCCAATTTGAATGGTGCAGGTGCCTGCATTTGCATTTCTTCTTCGCTGACCCACACGGTATCTTCCCGGGCATCTTCAAAGAGATCATACTTCCAGCGGCAGGATTGGCAGCAGCCACCCCGGTTGGAGTCACGATCCGTAAAATGGTTGGACAACACACAACGTCCGGAATATGACGAACACATCGCTCCATGAATAAAGGCTTCGATCTCGATATCCACATTGGCTTTGATTTCTTCAATCTCCTCAAAGCTTGTCTCACGACCAAGAACGACGCGTGGAAGACCTTCATCCTTCCAGAACTTCACAGCTTGCCAGTTCAGAGTGGATTGTTGTGTACTCAAATGCACTTCCAGACCCGGTACTGCACGCTGAGCCACTTCAATAATTGCTGGATCTGCTACGATAATAGCTGCTATTCCTGCATCATACAAGTTTTGCAAATACGCTTGAATACCTTCGATATCTTCATTATGAGCATAAATATTGGTTGCCACGAAAACTTTGGCTCCATATTTTTTGGCGAATTCCACACCCTCGCGCATTTCTTCAAAGCTAAAGTTATCCGCGTTGGAACGCAATCCGTATGCCTGTCCACCGATATACACAGCATCCGCACCATAATGGATTGCAAATTTAAGTTTTTCCAGATTGCCCGCCGGAGCAAGCAACTCCGGTTTGTCCAGACGGTTACGTTTACCCGAGAACTTCCGCTGTACCGCCACTGTTTCCATGTTGTTCACCTCGTCTATTAATACACCTGTTCTTTATAGAAAAATCCAAACGACAATTCCCGTTCAGGGTCCTGCAATTGACGAACCTCGTCCAGCCATTCTTCACAAAATGCATAAGCATCGGCATCAGCCGCATAACTATCCAGAGCTATACGGTATGCACGTACAACAGCTTCGTTATACGCAAGTGGTTTTAACATGCCTTCGATTTTAAAGCTTTGTACCCCGGCCTCCATCAACAGATGAAGATCTTCGAGAATACAGATATCCTCGGAGCTCATAATGTGAGTTCCGTTTACATCTTCATAGATCGGGAACTTCTCATCCCGACGTTCGGCCTCGATCAGAAATAAACCACGCTCTTTACCCAAATGCCCTTCTACAGGACGCCCTTGATGGGACATATAACTTTGCACCAGACTCCGTTTGGAATGATAAATGTTCGTCATGCCATGCACCTGAACCTGGGCTTCTACCTTCAGAAATGGAACCATTTCCGTCAGCTCGTCCATATTCAACTCCCGAGCAAGCACAACACGACTCGCGCCTTTGGTTCCCCAGTAGTTGGCTGTTGCATAGTTGGTCGATGTCATCTCAGCGTTCCAGTGCAGCTGGATATGAGGAGCATGTTCCTTAATAGCGGCGAGCACAGATGGGTCGTTGAACTCCACCCCATGAACACCGATTTTACCCAGTGCTTGAACATATTCAGGTAATTCCTTTAACAACTCATTGGACATCAGATTGTTCATAGACACGTATACACGAGCCTGATGTTTCGCTGCAACGGCAACGACCTCTGCTGTTTCTTCCACACTGAAGCTGCCGGGAAGACGCATGCCGAAGCGATCATCCCCAATTAACAAAGCATCTGCTCCTGCTTGGAGCAGCACCTCTGCCTCTTTCACATTTGCCGCCGTAACGAGCAGTTCATGTTTCGTACTCATATACATCCCCTCCGCTTATTGCGCAGCCTTACTTTTGGCTATATTTTGCTGATGTTCCTTATACGTTTTGGCAAACAGATGTCCAGACGAGCCATCCTTTTTCGTCACATAGAACAGATACTCCGAAGCTTCCGGATTTAGCGCTGCCTCAATGGACGGAAGACTTGGACTGGCAATTGGACCTGGTGGCAACCCTTTGTTCAGATACGTATTATAGGGACTCTGTACCTTCAGATCCTTGAAAAACAACCGCTCCTTCGGCTTGTCGAGCAGATATTGCACGGTAGCATCAATCTCCAGCTTCATATCCTGATTAATCCGATTGTAGATTACCCCGGCAACCAGAGCACGTTCCTCATCCACTACAACTTCTTTTTCCACCAGTGACGCAATGGTCAGCAGTTCATGCAGGGGAAGGTTCTTCTCTTGGAGCTTGGCTTCCAAATCAGGAATGGAATTAATCTTGGTCTGAAATTCTTCCAACATCCGTTGCATCACATCATGCGTGGAACTTCCCTTTTTCAGCTCATACGTTTCCGGGAACAGATACCCTTCCAATACGTAGCGAAGTTCTTCATCCACTGGAATATTTTTGACGAAATCTACATCAAAGGCCGAAGGATCATTAGCCAGCTTGATGAATTCATCTCGATCTACGACATGCTCATAAGAAAGCTTACCCGCCATTTGCAAAACGGTATAACCCTCCGGAATCGTAAATTTCACCATTTCCTCAGGCACAACTTCACCGTTACTTAACTTATTAATAATCTCATCATATGACACACCTGGATTTAAGGAATATGTACCTGCCATAAAATTCGATCCTTGTTTCTTCCATTTCAGGTATCCCTTAAATGCTAAACCACTTCGAATCAGACCTTCCTGCTCCAACTGGTCGGCAATTTTGGAAGTTCCTGATCCGCTCTTGATCTCGAAAACGATCGGTTCTGTGGATGCTTGTACGGGACGCATCATGTTCCAGACATATACGCCAGCGCCTCCAGCAACAACCACGATGATAAGCAGAAAGACTAAAATCGCTTTTCCTTTCAAAAAAGACACAACTCCTTTACACAACCAAAAAGAGCGGACTTCTCCGCCCTTCCGGTTTCTTCAATTTGAAGCTGATCAATCAATCTTCGTCAATGGGGAGTGTACACTCATCATACAGTTCAGAGATGTTCTCCCATTCATCATCATCGTCAATCGTAACTAATTCCGGCATGATCTGGCCTTCACTTCCCGGTAAAACCCGCAGAAGTTCAACTTCGTCATAAGGACGTAATGAACTGCGGAGCACCGCATACTGTTGGCCCTTCACTTCAAACTCAGCCAGCAGGTCATACGGATGCGATTTACCGTTCTCTTCTTCCAGCTCAACGTGAGCACCAAAAGCCAGACGCAGCGAATCTGTCCATTTCAAGTCTTCGCGGCTGTATTCTGTCATTTAGTTCGCTTCCTCTTCATCTTCTGCAAGAAATGTATTAAACGTCTCCTCGACGATATCCCATTCGGCATCATCTTGGATGACGAAAAGTTTGATATCGTCGCCCTCTTCTTCATAACGGAATGCATAAACATCCGTCTCTCCATCTTCGGGTTCAACCGGAGCAACCATCATGTACTTGGCCTCCGAACCGTCCACTTCGAATTTCATGATGACTTCGAATTCCTCTTCATTACCCTCGTCATCCGCAATGTAAATAATCTCCGATTCTTCTTCCATACCCAGTTGATCTTCAGCCATTGTTGATCCCCCTCACCTTTTACTATTGGCATCCAAATAATTTTGCAAAATCAAGCTTGCGGCCATTTTGTCCACAACCTGCTTGCGTTTTTTGCGACTGACATCCGCTTCAAGCAACGTTCGTTCTGCTGCCATGGTTGTCAGTCGTTCATCCCAAAGGTGAACAGGTAAATTCAGTTCGCCCCGCAGGCGTTCGGCAAAAGCAATGCATATTTCACCACGCGGCCCTACGGTGCCGTTCATGTTTTTGGGAAGTCCGACAACAATCTCGCCGATCTCATGCTCACGCACAAGCTCCGCAATCCGAGCGAACTCACCTTCATCCCGGCGGCGTTCAAGTACTTCCAATCCCTGGGCAGTCCAACCGAAGGCGTCACTAGCGGCAACTCCGATTCTCCGGTCCCCATAGTCCAAACCTAATATTTTCATCCATGCTCTCCCATCCTCAAGCCTGCTCAGGTCGAACAATATTCGCCTTCTCAAGCTTCAGGCTGTCTTCTGTCGGTTCATTTCCCGCTGCCTGCATAGCTGCATCACAGCGGAAGCGGTGTACATTACCGGTGATTGGCCAGATAAGAACGAACAAGCTCTTCAATCAGCTCATCACGCTCTTTTTTACGGACCAGACTGCGTGCATTGTTGTGACGAGGGATGTATGCGGGGTCTCCAGAAATCAGATACCCGACAATCTGGTTAATAGGATTATACTCCTTATCCACCAGTGCATCATATACCGTGAGAAGAATCTCTTTGGAGGATGCTTCCTGCTCGTCGGCTTTCACATTAAATTTAACCGTCTTATCCATGGAGTCCATTGATGACACCTCGCTCCTGCATGAACATGGGGACCATGTCCTGCCGAATTGATTTCTGCTTATATAATAACATATTCTGACTGCCACAAGTAAACAAAGGATAAGCCAATTGTGTTTTTTGCTTGTCCTTTACTGGCTTCAGCATATTGCATCATTCGATTCCACTCGCTCTCGGGTACAAAATATAAACGAACAGAACCATTTCGATTTATATTTTGAAGATTGAAAGCCGCTCAATGGATTTATGCAATATGCCCGCTAACCAATGAAACCGCCAGTTTCAACGCTTCATCCAGCTTACTTGCATCCTTGCCTCCGGCTTGCGCCATATCAGGACGTCCGCCACCTCCGCCGCCGCAAACTGCCGCAACTTCCTTGACGATTTTACCTGCATGCAGCCCTTGTTTTACCTGTTCAGCAGGGACAGCTACAACGAAATTCACTTTGCCGTCAGCTGGAGCACCCAGTACGAGTACTGCATTCGGCAGTTTTACTTTTAATTCATCAGCCACTGTACGCAGTGCATCCATGTTCGGAGCATCCACACGAGCTGCAAGCAATTGTGTGTTTCCTGCTTGTACGACTTGATCTGTCAATGCGCCTGCTTCCATGGCACTCAGCTTGCTTTGCAGTGATTCAGTCTCTCTCGCTGCTTCTTTCAATTGCTGATTCAGACCTTCAATGCGTTTAGGTACATCCGCCACATTTGCTTTGAGCAGGGATGCGGATTGTTTGAGCAAATCAAGCTGACTTTCTACATACAGATACGCGCCACGGCCAGTAACAGCTTCGATCCGACGTACACCGGAGCCGATTCCGCTCTCGCTCACCAGCTTGAAGATACCGATCTCTGATGTATTATTTACGTGACAGCCGCCACAAAGTTCCAAACTATAATCTCCGACTTGTACCACACGTACGATATCGCCATATTTTTCACCGAACAATGCCATTGCGCCCATTTCTTTGGCTTCATCAATAGCTTTCAGTTCAATGTTTACGTTCAGACGATTCCAGATCTGTTCGTTTACCTGACGCTCGATCTCTGTTAATTCTTCCGGCGTAATGCTGCCGAAGTGCGAGAAGTCAAAACGCAAACGTTGAGGCTCTACGAGTGATCCTGCCTGATTTACATGTGTTCCAAGCACATCTTTGAGCGCTTTGTGCAGCAAATGGGTTGCGGTATGGTTTTTGATAATATCGCCGCGTTTGGACGCATCCACTTCAGCTTTAACCACATCACCTATACGCAGTTCACCGGACTCTACAGTCACCAAATGTACGTGTTGTCCCAGCGGAGCTTTGAACAGGCCTTGCACTTTCGCCGTTACACTTGCTCCGCGCAGCAAGCCCTGATCACTCACTTGTCCGCCACTTTCCGCATAGAACGGTGTCTTGTCAAGGATGACCTGGCATGTCTGTCCTTCGCTTACGGAGTCTACCAGTGCGTCACCAGCAACGATGGCTACCACTTTAGCTTCCGTCAACAGGTCATTATAACCAACAAACTCGCTTTTAACCGCCAGATCAGCAAGCGGTCCGCCTTGAACCTTCATGCTCTCGTTTTCCTGGCGTCCTGCACGACCAAGTTCACGCTGCTTCTGCATGGAAGCATCAAAACCTTCACGATCTACCGTCAAACCATGCTCTGCTGCATAATCTTCTGTCAGGTCAAACGGGAAACCGTACGTATCATACAGTTTGAACGCTTCAGGCCCGCTAATAACCGTACGTCCTTCGGACTTGGCTGTGCTGCTGATATCAGCCAGAATAGCCAGACCATCTGTGAGTGTTTCGTGGAAACGCTCTTCCTCGGTTTTGATCACTTTAGCGATAAACTCCTGTTTGTCCACGACTTCCGGATAGTACATCCCCATCACTTCACCAACAGTCGTTGTCAGTTCATACAGGAATGGACGGTCGAGTCCCAATACTTTTCCGTAACGTACGGCACGACGGAGCAAACGGCGAATGACATATCCGCGTCCTTCATTGCTTGGCAGAACGCCATCACCTACAGCAAAGGCAACGGTCCGAATGTGGTCGGCAATAACTTTCAGTGCAACGTCAATTTCTACGCTGTCATTATATTTCACACCGGCAAGTGCCGCTGTTCTCTGAATCATCGGTTGGAACAGGTCTGTGTCGAAGTTGGAATCCACATTTTGCAGAATCGAAGCAAAACGCTCCAAACCCGCACCTGTATCAATATTTTTGTTAGGAAGCGGTGTGTAGCTACCATCTTTGTTATGGTTGAACTGGGAGAATACCAGGTTCCACACTTCCAGATAACGTTCGTTTTCCCCACCTGGATACATTTCAGGATCATTCATGTCGTTGCCATAAGCTTCGCCGCGATCATAGAAGATTTCAGTACAAGGTCCACACGGGCCTTCGCCGATATCCCAGAAGTTTTCATCCAGTTTGATGATACGCTCAGCAGGCAAGCCTACTTTTTCGTTCCACAGTTTGAAGGCCTCTTCGTCTTCAGGGTATACCGTTACGGAGAGACGTTCCGGATCAAAACCGATCCACTCTTTGCTTGTGAGAAATTCCCATGCCCAAGTAATCGTCTCTTCCTTGAAGTAGTCTCCAATGGAGAAGTTACCGAGCATTTCGAAGAACGTATGGTGACGGCGAGTTTTACCGACATTTTCAATATCGTTGGTACGAATACATTTTTGGGAGTTGGCGAGACGCGGATTCTCCGGTTTCTCCCGACCGTCAAAATACGGTTTCAATGGTGCCATACCCGCATTGATCCACAGAAGGGATGGATCATTATGAGGTACAAGCGATGCGCTTGGCTCGATTTTGTGACCTTTACTTGCAAAAAACTCTATCCATTTGGACCGGATTTCACTGGCTTTCATACGGTGTGCCCCCAATTAATTATAATAGTCCGGTGCATATTCGCTCCGGGTTGTTAAAAAGTAAAAACAAACACAAAAAACGCCCCTGATAGTCAGGGACGATTATAATCGCGGTACCACCCTGGTTATTGCTGTTCATCCGCAGATGAAACAAACAATCTCCTCGTTGATGCGAAATAACGGTCGCTCCCGGCAGGGTTGTCCTGCACTCCGAAATCAGCTTTCCGCCGTTTCAACTTTCAAGACTCTTCCAGCCATCGGACTCAGATTACATCTGATCCGAAGAAGTCTATTCTCTGAGGAAAGGAACCCTCGGCGTACTTCATTTCATCATCGATTTCTTGTTCTAAACATACCCCTCCATTATATCGATATGCCTATATGGTGTCAACGCACCCTTTAGGACTAAACTGTTGCTACGATCAGTCCGTTCTTCGTTTGATGTAATAGGCAAAAAAGTGCTGCACAATGACTTTCAGAACAGCAAAGACTGGCACCGCCAGAATGAGACCCACTATGCCCGCCAGTTCGCCTCCCACAAGGAGCGCGAAGATAATCGACAACGGATGCAAATGCAGAGTCCTCCCTACCACTTGAGGGGAGATGACGTTGCTCTCCAGCACCTGACACAGTGTGTTCACAATGACAACGAAGAGCACCATTTTGAACGATACCGTAGACGCCATCACTACTGCTGGAGCAGCTCCAAGAAACGGCCCCAAATAAGGCACGATGTTAAATACAGCGACAATGCTTGCGAGCAGAAGCGCATAAGGCATATCAATGACGATGTAACCGATATAGGCAAAGATGCCCACAATCACACAGACGATAAACTGTCCGCGAATATAGTTTCCCAAGGCCGTATCAATCTCTTTCATAACCGAAACAATGGCCTTGCGCCGTGAGCGGGGCAGGTACGCCACAATCGTACGCTCGAACACCTCAAAATCTTTTAACATATAGAAAATGAGAAATGGCACGATAAACACATTGAACAACACATTAATGGTTGTCCCGATATTATCCATCAGCTTTGTAATCCCCTGGGTCAGCCGATCCTCCATCTGGAAAAACCAGCTGTTCATACCTGTGCGCACACTTGGCGGCATTAATTTGTGATCCATATTGTTCATCAGACTCTGGGCACGCATCGACAGCTCCGGCATATGCTCGTTCAGTTCCTCCAACTGTTCAATCAACACTGGAATGACATTCATCAGGATGACCCCGATACAGGTGAGGAAAAAAGCATAGATTAACAACACGGCAATGGTTCGAGGGACTTTGCGCCCTCCCAGCATGCTTACAATCGGATTGAGAACATAGGATATGATGAGAGCCACGATAAATGGTGCCAGCACTGTTTTCAGAAATCCATATATATGAAGCAGTAATGGCCGCAGCAGCCAGATAAAATACAGAATAATCAATCCGAGCAGCAGCCAGATGGCATAACGGAACAGCTTGTTTTTGGTTAATTGCTCCACTTGCATCTCTCCCTTTTGGACTGGCTCTGAAAGTCAGTATATGTAAGGAAGGGAATATTTATTAACGCACAAAAAAAAGCGCCCCCTTCATGATGAAGGAGACGCATCTTGTGATCAGGGTTAGCATATATTCATACAAGTTCCCTTGAACCACTATGTAACCGCAGCTATATACATCTGTCATCATTTCATGACAGCATTCAATGACAGTCTTTGTCATGAAAAAGCATATAGAAGAAGTTAAACTTCTTATTAAGAAGAAGCATGAAGATGAGGGAAGTCTTGCGGCAGCTCTTCCCCGAAGAAAAGATCATCGAGGGAACTGAGCGTGCCGTCTTCTTCCACTTGGTATACAGACATTTTCTCACCGTTCACTGTTAATTCGATAAAGCATCCCCAGCAATAAAACTGGTGGGAACCGATTTTCCCAATATCTTTGGAACTACAGTTTGGACATTTCATATTCATTCACCTATCCATTAACAGAATGAATGGCATTTTCCAAGCGCTGTTCACTCAGCGGCGGCACCATAATGGCACTTTCCCCAATAGACATATCGCTTGTACATGGCAGCCATTTGCGGCCCTCAATCAAATCGGACACAAAACCGTCCGTAATTTCAATCCCTATTATTGTATTTCCCAACTCCTGGTCAAAATAAACATCAGAGACACGTCCAAGCAGCAAACCTTCTTCGGTGAGCACGGACATCTCCTTCAATTTAGACTGGCCGAGGAGGTACGTGTGTTTTATGTCGTCGGCTCCCGTTTTGCGGACAGCCTGTTGATTACGGATCATGACGGCATCTTCGCCGTAGGCAACAATATCTTGCCACTGCACGATTTTGACATGACTGGTAAACAGGCCTTTGTTTTCAAGTTCAATGCCTTCAATTTTCCAATCGTCATTCACAATGAAATCCTGGATTTTACCGACCTGCTTCCCATCCTCAACGTCAAAAACGGCAAGTCCGATCATTTCCTGAAGCTTCATCGCAGGGTCCCCCTCATCTTCTTATCATTAAATAGTCGCGGCGCTATTGCTAGGTATGCCCAAAGTTGATGAGTGGCAATCAGACGCCGATCATCAAAACCGCTTCTATCCAACCGATGAAATGGAACTTCTTCCCTCCTTCTGTTCCATGTGCAAAGAGCCCCTTAGGCTCTATTACGCAGTCGCCCAAGAATGGTTCCAATTTTTTCGGCGGTTATCATGATTTCTTCCGTAGTATTACCCAACCCCCAGCTAAAACGAATCGCGGATTGCAAAAATGTCTCCGGCAACTTCATCGCTTTGAGTACATGGGATACTTCGAGGGAACCGGAAGTACATGCCGAACCGCTCGCAACTGCGATGCCGTCCATATCCAGATTCATGAGCATCGTCTCCGTTGATACTTCCGGAAAGCTGATGTTCAGGATATTAGGCAGCGTAAATTCCGGATGTCCATTGACGTGGAATTGTTCCAACCCTACATGCTGCTCCAATTGTTCCAGCAGTAATGATCGCAATGTCAGATCATGTTCAAGGCGTGCCTCCGCTTGTTCTCCTGATATTTTCAACGCCTCCGCAAAGCCAGTGATACCCGCTATATTCTCGGTACCTGCACGTCGTTGCCGTTCCTGAAGGCCACCATGAGATCTCGCTTCTAGGACAATTCCGCGCCGTACGTATAGTGCACCCACGCCTTGAGGGCCATTAATTTTATGAGCAGAGAAGCTGATCATATCCACAGGCAGTTCCTTGCAGGAAATTTCTTGGGTGCCAAGAGCCTGAACTGCATCGGTATGGAACAAAATATCATGTTGACGAGCCAGTTCACCAATTTCGCGGATAGGCTGAATCGTGCCCACTTCATTATTGGCGTACATCATGGTGATCAGCACTGTATCTGGCCGGATGGCATCTTTCAGCTCTTCCAGACGTATTCTTCCGTATTCATCTACAGGCAAATAGGTCACGTCATAGCCTTGTCGCTCCAGTTCCTGACAAGTATGCAGTACCGCATGATGTTCAATGGCTGTTGTAATAATGTGCCGTCCCCGTTCGTTTCTCGCTGAAACTGCGCCAAATATCGCCAGATTGTCACTTTCCGTGCCGCCTCCGGTAAATACGAGTTCATCTGGGAAACAACCCAAAGACGCCGCAATGACATCCCTTGCTCCACTGACGGTCCGTTTGGCTTCACGCCCAAAGGCATGGATACTTGATGCATTGCCATATTGCCCTGTCATAACTTTCATCATCGCTTCCGCGACTTGTGGGTGCATAGGTGTCGATGCGGCGTGATCCAAATATATTCTTTTCATTGATTTCACCCCGTTATATGTTGGACTTTCATATTTTTCAAACCATAAAGAAGCTTGTTGCACGGCTAAAGCCCCCAATATGGGGGCTTTAGTGTGTCGTCTGTGATGCTCATCATCAACTATTTTAGATATAGAACATGTAGGAGTCTTTTTGTTCTTGATCCTGGAATGTAATCAGATCCTTCAGCGTTGTTGAATCCAATACTTCTGCAATGCTGTCACGGATGCGCAACCACAAGTCGCGCTTCGCCGGATCATCTTCCTCTGTGAAATCCACTGGAGAGATTGGACCTTCCAGTACACGAATAACATCCCCTGCCGTTACGGTAGCAGGATCGCCTGCCAGAATGTAACCGCCGTAGGCGCCACGGATACTTTTGACCAGTCCTGCATTACGCAGGGGAGCGATCAATTGCTCCAGATAATGCTCCGAGAGCTGGTTGCGCTCGGCAATACTTTTCAAAGATGTCGGGCCTTCGCCTGTTCTGGCTGCCAGCTCCATCATGATTGTGAGCCCATAACGGCCCTTTGTCGATATTTTCAAAGGAGTCACCTCTTTCAATTTTCGAAAAAACAAGTTGTGAAACATAAAATAACAGGATGTGGTCCAAGACCGTCTTTCCAGGATCCGCCACAGCGGGATATGAAAAATACAGACCTAGTCCCTCTAATCCTCCGTATTCCGATCATAACCCTCAACTAATGTTAACATATCTGCATGCTTTATGGAAAAGAAAGATTGACGAAATTCCAAAATGTGCGCCTGTGGTGGACACTATCCAAAGTTGGCCGGGTGTATCGTAACTTGAGTCAGGTTATGCTAGAATAAGAAACGAAACACATTTATATAGAGAAATGGTGATAACGATGTCCAAAACAATTGAAAATACACGGGTCGTCGTTGGCATGTCCGGAGGTGTCGATTCTTCCGTCACCGCACTGCTGCTGAAGGAGCAGGGTTACGATGTCATCGGCATTTTCATGAAAAACTGGGATGACACGGACGAGTTCGGCCACTGTACCGCTGAAGAAGATTCAGAGGACGTACGCCGGGTTTGCGAACAGATCGGCATTCCTTACTACACTGTCAACTTCGAGAAAGAGTACTTTGATAAAGTATTTTCCTATTTCCTTGATGAATATAAGTCGGGTCGGACTCCGAATCCTGATGTCATGTGTAATCGTGAGATCAAATTCGGCGAATTCCTGAACAAAGCACTGGATCTCGGTGCTGACTATGTGGCTACAGGCCACTATGCTCGCCTCATTGAAGAAGATGGAACGTTCAAACTGCTGCGCGGTGTGGACAGTAACAAAGACCAAACGTACTTCCTCAATGCACTGAATCAGAACCAGCTGTCCAAAGCCATGTTCCCAATTGGTCATCTTCCTAAACCGGAAGTGCGCAAGATTGCAGAAGCAGCTGGCCTGTACACCGCGAAGAAAAAAGATAGCACAGGTGTCTGCTTCATCGGCGAGCGCAACTTTAAAGAGTTCCTGAGCAACTATCTTCCAGCCAAAGGTGGAGACATGGTTGATATTGCAACCGGAGAAGTGAAGGGCCGTCATGATGGTCTGATGTACTATACGCTTGGACAACGTCAAGGTCTCGGCATTGGCGGTTCCGGTAATGGTGAACCCTGGTTCGTGGCAGACAAGGATCTGGAGAAAAATCAACTGCTTGTCGTTCAAGGCGACGCACATGCAAGCCTGTATTCAACCGGTCTGACTGCAACAGGTGTAAACTGGATCGCAGGTGCAGCACACATGCCTAACGTACCATTCCGTTGTACCGCCAAATTCCGCTATCGTCAGCCGGATCAGGGTGTAACCCTGACATGGCAGGAAGATGGCAGCGTGGATGTACAGTTCGACCAACAGCAAAAAGCGATCACGCCTGGTCAAGCCGTTGTGTTTTATGATGGAGATGTATGTCTCGGCGGCGGAACGATCGATCAGGTTCAAAAAGTTCCTGTACCGGCGCTGTAATATTCAATAACAGAAATGAATCCATCCCCGTATGGATTTTGCACAATACCCTGTATTCCTATAACAAAAGCCATCTTTCATGTATACCATGACGGATGGCTTTTTTCCTTCTTTTTCCTGCAAAAAAATAATTATTTTCAATTATGCAGCCAGCCACACTCCTGTAAAAGAGGCCGCAACCCCCATCAGTACCGAACTTGTGACGTATATAACTGCTCTGAAGTAACGTTCCTGCCCCATCAGACCAAGGGTTTCATATCCAAACGTAGAGAATGTGGTATACGCTCCGCAAAATCCAGTACCCCCTATCACCCAGACTGCGTCTGGGATTGAAGCTGACTGATGCCAGCCATAGAGCAATCCAAGTAACAGAGAACCACTGATATTAATAACCCATGTCCCCCATGGGAAGGCCGTTCCGAGCGAACCGGATATCCATCGACCCAAACTGTAGCGAAGCACCGCACCTAGCATTCCTGCAAAACCAATCCAGATGATCATCGTGCAACACCATCCTGCGTCGGTTTACCCAGCATTCGCTCACCAACCTTAATCCCCAATGCACACAGTAATAACCCTGCGAGTAAACTCACAACGAGATATATAACAGCCTTACCCCACATTCCTCCTTCAGATAAACGGACCATATCGAGAGTAAAAGTGGAGAATGTGGTGAATGCCCCGGTAAACCCCGTTCCAATCGCAAGACGAAGTTGAGGCGTTATTTTACCTGGAACAGCTATGGTGAAGAACCAACCCAAAAACAGGCTCCCAATGGCATTGATCAGCAGCACTGCCCAAGGAAAGCCTTCATTGGCTGCTGGCATCCATAACTGTATCCCATATCGGCATAATGTACCCAAAATTCCGCCGATTCCAATATAGAATATTTCTTTCATTGTTCAAGCATCTCCCGGGTCATCGGTCTTACAGCTCTCTGCGCCGCTGCTGGTTCAGACGAATCTTCGATTCATTGCCTTGTTCTGTTGCTTCATAGAAAATGCGCCGTGAGAGCTGTTTCGGTAAATATTCCTGCTTCACATAATGGCCCGGATAATTGTGAGGGTATTGGTAGCCTTCATGCCCCAGCTTCACTGCACCGGAATAATGGGTATCCCTCAGATGAAGAGGGACCTCAGCCGATTTCACCTCATCGATGGCATTCATTGCTTTCGAGATCGCAGTATACACCGCATTGGACTTCGGACTTTCAACAGCAAACAGGATCGCTTGGGCAATGTTCAGCTTGGCTTCAGGCCAGCCATTATTGCGATAAGCATCCAGCGCCCCAATGGCCTGGGTCATCGCTTGCGGATTCGCAAGTCCAATATCTTCACTGCTCGCTGCAATCAGACGACGTATAAACGTCATCGGATCCATGCCCAGCTTCTCTACCGCATACAAAAACCAGAACAGTGCTGCATCACTGGAACCCCGGATGCTTTTATGAAATGCCGACAGTACATCATATTGTGTCGATTCATCTGCCTTCACAATCGGACGGCGTATGGATTCTTCAGCTACATCAAGTGTAATGTGAATCGAGCCATCCTTCTCTGGCGGAGTAGTCAGTGCAGCAAGTTCCAAGGCATTCAGCGCACGCCGAATATCGCCATTTGCCATCGTCGCAATATGCTCCAATGCCTCGTCATCTGCCTGCAGGTCCATGAATCCCAAACCTTTATCCACATCCACCAGTGCCCGGCGCATTGCAATCAGGGAATGCTCTTTGTTCAAAGACTCCAACTGAAATAGCGTGGAACGGCTCATCAAGGCCCCATTCACATAATGAAAGGGATTCTCTGTCGTAGCACCGATAAAAATAATCGTGCCCTTCTCTACTGCAGGCAGCAGTGCATCCTGACGTGAACTATTAAACCGGTGTACTTCATCAAGGAACAAAATGGTTTTTGTTCCATACAACTGCTTGTTCGTTTGCGCCTGCTCAATGACTTCACGTACATCTTTGACAGAAGCATCCACCGCATTCAGACGGACGAACTGTCCTTGGGTATGCTGGGAAATAATATGTGCCAGTGTTGTCTTGCCACATCCCGGAGGACCATAAAGCAAGATGGACGAGATCTGATCCGCTTCAATGGCGCGCCGAAGTAATTTTCCCGGTCCAATAATCTGCTCTTGCCCAATATATTCATCAAGCCGCTCTGGCCGCATACGGTCAGCAAGCAGTCTTGCTTGAGGTTCTGAATCTTGCTGAAACGAAAATAAATCCATTGCTCATCACTTCCTTAACGGATTGCCTTTACTTGTTCCTTATTAAATTCTGTTTAATCGCTATTCTCTATCATATCATACTCCCGCGGCAGCATACCCATAAATGCGCCAAGCGCACTGCTGACAAAGGCATCCTTGCGCGTAATAAAATGAGTCATCATACGATTCATGCCTACCGGGAGGGTGTGCTTGCGCAGTAATCCATTTTCAATCTGATTCCGAATGACGATTTCGGGTAACAGTGAAATTCCCATGCCGGATGTCACCCCGCTAATAATCGCTTCAAGGGTTCCAAATTCCATAATGACCGGACGGGTTACACCGCTAACCGATAACCATTCCTCCAAAATCTGTCGATACGAACATCCCATGCTGTAGACCAGAATCGGTTTACTGGTGAGTTCTTCGTCTTCCGGTCCCATCCCAGAGGAGACAACGAATAGTTCTTCATCGAATACGGGAGTAGAAGAAATATCAGGGTGATCACATGAACAACCGATAAACGCCCCTTCCAATTCATACCCAATAACCTGATCCATAAGCACTTGGGAGTTACCTGTAGTCAAAGATAAGGAGACAGCCGGATGCTGTTTATAATATTTGGAAAAAAGCTCAGGTAAACGGACCGCTGCGGCAGTTTGCGTGGAGCCTATGCGTAGTGGTCCGGAAGGTTCAATTGTAGAGCTCAACGCTTTACCTGCCTCATCGAGCAGGCCTACAATTTTATCCGCATACGTCAGTAACATCTCACCGGCTGGAGATAACGTCATCCCCCGATTATGACGGATAAATAGCAGTGTCCCTACTTCGGATTCCAGATGTCGTATCCTTGCTGTGACATTGGACTGCACGTAACCGAGGCGCTCCGCAGCTCTGGTCAGATTCCCTTCTTGTGCGACACATTGAAATATCCTTAAATCCCCACTCTCCATTGTAAACCTCCCAGCTATGACTATATCCATCCAGACATCATTCAAAATGATATCCAATCCATTAACAATCATTATACAGTATAGCTGCTTCGAGCTAAAATCGTGGTAATCAGAACACAGCAACTTACTACTCGCTGAGTTCACTTAAGGAGTGTTAATGATGATGAACTGGACGAACACCGTAGCTTTGGTAACCGGAGGTGGTACAGGTATAGGCCGAGCTACCAGTATACTGCTCGCTAATGTTGGAGCCACCGTCGCCGTTAATTACTCTCGCTCTCAAGAAGAGGCCGAAGAGACAGTACAACATATTCTGAATGCGGGAGGTCATGCTTTTGCAGTTCGGGCCAATGTTGCTTCCGATGCCGAGGTTCGTCAAATGGTGTCCTTGATCACTGAAAAAGTTGGACCGGTGACCGCACTCGTAAATAATGCCAGCATTACGCATCATATCCCAATGATGGATCTGGAATCCGTAACGGATGACATATGGAATGAACTATATGACGTCAATGTTAAAGGCATGTTTTACTGCGCACGAGCAGTAGCGAAAGGAATGCAGCAAGCAGGCCAAGGCACAATTGTTAACCTTGGCAGTATAGCTGGCAGCACAGGATCAGGGTCATCCCTTCCTTACGCAGTTTCCAAAGCAGCAGTACACGGTTTGACGAAGTCTTTGGCACATGCGCTATCCCCCGCTATTCGGGTTAACGCCATCATTCCGGGTGCAGTCGCGACCCGTTGGTGGGCTGGAAAGGAAGAACAGATGCATCGTCTGGGCGGTGAGTTATTATTGCAGCGAATAGCGGCAAGCGAAGATATTGCACATATGATATGCGCCGCGCTAGAGCAACCATCCATGACCGGACAACTGATTACAGTAGATAGTGGTCAGACGTTATGAGCACGGGAAGCAAAAGGGAGGAAGCCAGATGAAGTCTTTAAAATATACGTTCCTGATCCTCGTGACCACGCTCATCATGGGAACCTCGTTTCCCGTAGGCAAAATCGGTATGATGTATGCTCCTCCCTTTTTGTTAATGGGACTTCGCTATATATTGGCAGGAGCATTACTAGCGTGGATCACCAGAAAACGTCCCATGCCTGTGGGGTGGAAACAGTGGATGCAAATCGCCGTAATCGGTCTGTTCCAGTCGGCGGGAGTGATGGGCTGTGCCTACTACAGCATGAACTGGATTAGTTCGGGAGAATCCGCCATTATCACGTTTACGAATCCTTTGCTTGTCATCATCCTGAGTGCTGCTCTATATGGTGTGTCCTATCGTTTTAGCCAGTGGACCGGTGTGGCTCTCGGATTTGTCGGAGTGGCGTTAACCTTTGGATTCCATCTGAGTATGAGTCCTGGAACGTGGATTGGCTTTGGCGGCGCTGTCTCTTTTGCTGTATCTACGTTGCTCATTAAACGCTGGGGAGCTGCTCATGATACATTCGTACTTACCGCTTACCAAATGCTCGCTGGAGGCGCAGTACTGCTTCTACTGAGTGTGTTTACAGAGCAGCCTCATTTTATCGTAAATACAACATCCATCGTTGTCCTGGTATGGCTGACCATTTTCTGTTCCATCATTCAGTTCACCCTCTGGTTTTATTTGCTGCAAAACACAGATCCGGCCAAAACCAGTTCCTTTCTTTTTCTGGCGCCGCTGTTTGGACTGCTATCGAGCTTCGTTTTGTTGGAAGAGCATGTCGGCTGGATTGTGGGTGCAGGCGGTCTAATGATCTGCCTGGGCATTTTCCTGGTTAACCGTCATCCCGCCAGTCATAAGTCAGTTCTAGATAAACCGGGTTTGACCCAACGCACACCTACAAGTTGACCAGTAGAAGAATAACAGCGAAACTTTAGGTGAGCCACTCGATAATCATCATCTGAAAAGTACAAAAAAGAGCATGGTGCTTTAACAGCGCCATGCTCTTCCTATATTAATGCTATGTTCAACAATAAGGATTCAATCTGCTTCGCTGTCAGGCCAACCCTGAATGGCAACAGACTCGCCTTCCGGATTGTGGGTTGCAGCAGCATAGTCTGGCAATGAGCCGTCGTGGAATAACCACAGTTCGTGTAACGCCCGTGTACAGCCAACGTATAACAGTTTCGCATCACCCGCATTGGGCAAATAATGTTTCTCATCACTATCCGCTACGATAACTGCATCAAACTCCAACCCTTTCGACAAATAAACAGGTAAAACGGAGTGACCGCCTGTGTACTGTTTTTTGCCGCCGTCAATCAAGTTCAGATCCCAGCCTGCCGCTTGGAGCTCCTGATGAAGCTCCTTTGCCTCATGCAGGGTACGGGTCAGAATGGAAACTGTACGATAGTCTTTGACCGTTAAGAGCTTAAGAGCCTGTTCAAGGCTCGCTGTGCGCCCTTCAACCCCATAGGACAATGTCCGTACGGGATCACCACTCCGGAATACAGGAATCGCCGTTATGCCGCTCTTGACGCCCCGCTCCAGAATCGTATTGGCGTAATCTATAATTTCCATCGTCGAGCGATAACTCCGGGTCAGTGCAAAGTATGCATTCTGCTCCTCAGGAAACAGGGAACTCATCTCTTCCCACGCATGAACACCACGATACTCATGAATACCTTGGGACAGATCGCCCAGTATGGTGAAGGAATGCCCTTTGACAAACTGATCCAATAACGCCACATGAAAAGGAGAAAAGTCCTGCGCTTCATCAATGACGACGTGATCGAAGCGCTCGGAGCCGTCAATATCATGAACCAAGGTATGAATGTACACCAATGCAGGCAAATCCTCTTCACGGATGATATCCTGCTTCAGATCTGCAGCCGTTTGCTTCATCACCAATTTGGGAATAAGACCGCTGAGCGAGGCAGGTACCGAACCGCCTTTAACAACCTTGAACAGTTGTTTGTAAAGCGTAAGTGGTTCATATTGAGGCCATTTTTTGGCATAAGCCTTCTCACGGGTTGCCGCTTTCTTTTTACGCTCTTTGCGAACAGCTTCCGGGCAAGGTTTCTTGAGTTCCATCTCAATCCAGCGGTGAATACGCGCCATAACCCGCTCTTTGCGTTTCGCCAGCGGATAATGTTTGTACTCTTCCCCAAACCAGTTCTCAATCTCGGCTTTGCTGAGCACTGCACCATCCCATGGACTGAAGTCCATATCAGGTACGGATTCCTCTTCCATCCCGGATAGCCACTCCCGGATCAGTTCCATGAAGCGGATCGAGCCTTTGTAACGCCCAGGCACATCATCATTGAGCTCAGGACGTGCATCCGGCGTTTCAAACCAGGTGTTCAATGTCTCCGACGTGTCTGCCAAAGGTAGGTCCAGCCCCAGCAGGTTCATCGCCCAATCCGGGAATGTACGCTGCTGAATGTCCCCTACACCGAGCTCCGGGAGTACATCCGATATGTAATCCAGGAACATATGGTTGGGTGCGAAAATAACCATTTTCTCTGCAGATACCTGCTCCTTGTACTGATACAGCAAGAAGGCAAGGCGATGCAGTGCGACGGTTGTTTTACCCGAACCGGCCACACCCTGAATAATCAATGCGGTGTTTCTTGCCGCACGAATGATCTGATCCTGCTCCGCCTGAATGGTAGATACGATATCACGGAGTTTGTTATCTTTGTTCTCACCCAATCGATACACGAGGAATTCATCCGATACGGCTGGCTGGTCACTGTCCCGATTGTACGTATCTGCCACACGTTCCAATATACGCTGCCGAATGACAACGTTTCGTTTCAGATAAACCAGGCCCTCAATGAGTCCTTCCGGGGCTTCATACGTTGCGGAGGCTTCCCCTCCGGTAAATGAGTAAAACAGGCTTGCGACAGGAGCACGCCAATCGATGACGAGCGGATGCTCTCCCACCTCTTCGCGGTCTACGCCGATTTTGCCAATATACAGCGGTTTCCGTGCACCACTGCCTTGTTCTTCGAAATCCAAGCGTCCGAAATAGGGTTGCTGCGCGCTCTTGGACAAGGCGGTGCGGCGTTCTTCACGTCCGGCCTCCAGCACTTGCTCTGTGAAGTCGTGGCCGGTGTATACCGGAATGTTCTGCAGCCGTTCCAGCTGACTGTCCACTTCCTTCATCGTTCGCTCTAACCTGTACTCTTCTTCTTGATAGGCACTTTGAAAGCTGTCTGACATGTTTCAGTTACCTCCTAAGAATATGTTTTTCTGCATAGTCAATCACTGACGACACAAAAGGATACCCACTATATCATATTGATGTACAAAAAGCTACAGTAACCCGGATAGCCAAATGAAAGAAACCGCTGTTCTTGTTCGCAAAGAACAGAAGAACAACGGTCACCCTTTTACATCATTCCGGTTCAGAATCCGGCTTCCCATCCTGTGCTACAAACTGTTTCTGTGCCAGTTCACGGTATACCCGATGGTTGCTAATTAGCTCCGCATGGGTTCCAGTTCCCGTCACATGTCCCTGCTCCAGAACAACAATCTGATCAGAGTCGACGACGGTGGACAATCGGTGTGCAATGACTACCGTCGTTCGTCCTTCCATCAGATTGGACAGGGCTTGCTGCACTTCATGTTCGGAGGTGCTGTCCAGACTGGACGTCGCTTCATCCAGCATCAGAATATCCGGGCTGCGCAGCAGGGCCCGAGCAATAGCGATCCGTTGGCGTTGACCACCAGAGAGCTTGATCCCGCGTTCTCCCACTTCCGTATCGTAGCCCTTAGGCAGTTTATCAATAAAAGCTGAGGAATACGCCATTTCTGCCGCGTGTCTAATTTCATCCATACTCGCCTCACGGCCCAGCCCGTATGTCATGTTTTCCTTAATCGTGCCCGCCATCAGAGGGCTCTCCTGTGATACATATCCAATCTTGCTTCGCCAAGAGGCTAATGAATAATCGGTTATGGCTTGTCCGCCATACGATATACTGCCCGACTCTGGAAGATAGAACTGCTCCAACAGGGAGAACAGCGTTGATTTCCCACTGCCACTTGGTCCAACAATGGCCGTTACTTTACGGGCTGGAACAGTCAGATTAATCCCATGCAGTACCTCTTCCCCTGTTACATAAGAGAAGTGCAAGTTATTAAATGTAATCGTCTCATTGCCCTTGGGAGCAATTGCTGTGCTATGACGAGGTTCTTCTTCATGTGCCAGAATAGCCTGAATCCGTTCTGTCGCACCTACAACCTTTTGCAGACGTGAATACAGTGTCGTAAATTGGCCCATCGGCATAATCACCTGGAACAACAACAGAATGAAGGCGACCAGTTCACCCGGAGACAGTAAGCCAGAAGCCACCCGCATACCGCCAACACCCAGAATTACAACCAGTACAGCCGTCATGACAAACGTAAAGAGTGGACCGATCAACGCCAAAATCCGCGCTTCCTGTAGTCCAAAAGCAAACATCTTCCCAATACGAGAATCGCCTGCTTCCGCCTCCTGTTTCTCTGTACCATAAGCTTTCACCAAACGAATCTCGCCAATAACTTGGCTGAGCACCGAAGTAAGCCCTGCCATTTCGTCCTGCTGCTTTTTGGAGATTTTGTACATTTTACGACCAACAGGCAACAGGATCAGCAACGTTAGCGGCACCAGACTCAGAATAATGAGTGACATGACCCAGTCCAGATAGAAAAGCAACGCTACTCCGCCCACAACCGCAACGATATTGGATACAAAAGAAACGAGATAATCCGCAATTAGCGTCATAATCTGACTTGTATCATTCGTGATTCGACTCATCGTATCACCCGTACGATTCCGGTCGAAATATGGCATCGGCAAGGATAATACCTTGTTCCACAGCTTCGTTCGCAATGTCGCAACCACTCGTTGACCCGCATAGTTCAACATATAGATGCTGATGCCTGAAGCGATGGCCTGAATAACAAATGCCCCCAGCAGCAGGAAAATAACGGATTTGTTCAGCGCAGACATCGTAAGCCCATCAATCAGGCCTTTGGTCATCAGCGGGACAATCAGTCCGGCTGTCGTCTGAATGAGTGTCAGGATCAACGCTATGATTAGAATAAGCTTCGGTGGATTTGTGGCAGCTATCAGCTTCACAAAATCCTTGAATCCTTTTTTTCCTATTTTCGATTCAGCTTGACCTGTCTGTTGTTGCTCTTCCATTACCGTTCCCCCGTTCTCCCCTTGTTCACCAGAGATCATACGTATGAACTTACATTACGTTTCCTGTCTTTTACAATATCCCATGCAGCACAAAATTGGCCAAAAACAGGATGGCAATGCCGTACATGACTTTAGGTACCTGTTTGCCCTGACCCGCAGCGAGCTTCGCCACCGGATACGCAATGAATCCAAATGCCATACCGTCCACGATGCTATACGTAAATGGAATCATGACCATAATCAGAAAAGCCGGAAAAGCTTCCGTGAAATCACTGAAATCCATATCCTTCACACTTTGTACCATCAAGCCGCCAATAATGATCAAAATCGGTGCAATAGCACTGTCCGGAATATAACCCAACAGTGGAATAAAGAAGAACGTTGCACCAAAAAACACTGCGGTAACCAGTGGAGTCAAACCTGTACGACCACCCGCCGCTATGCCCGCAGTTGTCTCCGCCGCAGCTACAGGAGGACTACTTCCGAATACACCTGCCAATACGGTACTGATGGATAATGCACGTAAGCTCCCCTTGAACCGCTGGGGACGACCAATAAGATGAGTCTGAGCTGTAATCAGTCCAATATTTTCAAATACAACAATTAGCAGCAACAGGAATACTGCAATCCAGAACGCCAAATCCGCCAGCTTCACCAAAGAAAGCTCTCCAAACAAGCCGCCATATTGACGTAATGCTTCTAGTGCTGACACCGGCTCACCAGGATTTACGGCACCGAGTACATATGCAAGACCTGTCCCTGCAAGAATGCTGATCAGGAGTCCGCCCTGTACATTGCGTATAAATAAAATCAAGGCGATCACAAGAGTAACACAAGCAGTGATAACTCCCGGATCATTAAAATGTCCGATCGCCACAAACGTGGTCTGGTGTGCGATGACGATTCCGCTTTTTTGCAGACCGATGAACGTCAGGAACAAACCAATCCCCACCGTAATGCCATGCTGCAGGTTTTTCGGAATGGCCTCACTAATCATTTTATATAACGATGTAAAAGCTACGACTGCAAACAGCACACCTGTGACAGATACAACCGCCAAGGCTTCCTGCCAGCTCAATTTCATCGAATGTACGAGTGTATAAGTGAAAAATGCATTGATGCCCATGCCAGGTACAACGATAATCGGCGACTTACCGCCAAATGCCATCAGCAAACAACCTGCAATGGACGTCAGCAGAGTACCCACCATAGCCGCCTGTAGCGGCATTCCGGCATCAGCCAGAATTGTTGCATTGACCATTACGATATATACCACGGCAAAATAGGAAATGGCTCCCGCCACAATTTCCTTTTTCCACTGGTCCCCCGGCTCCATGCCAAGACGTCTGGTCATCCATCCTTGTTTCATTCGTTCCGTTCCCCTCTCTCTATGTAAGCCGAACAAAAGTATTTACACTCTACCACTACACGGACAGAACAACCTTCCGATGCAGCTTTCTTTCAGAAAGCTTTTAGGCGCACGCTTCGCTTCTCCAGTTTTTTTCTGTCCTCTTCGTTCTTGTGTAAATCTTATATTCATCTTATATAGCTGCGATTTCTCTATGTATTTACCATCATTTCGCACAGCACCACATATCATACACGCTTTTGGGATTGAAGTACATCACGTAACCCTGACATTTGTTAAGGTTTGCGCATGCAAAAAAAAGCGCAGGTACCTTGTCGGCACCTACGCTTTTCATTCACAACAGATTACTGCTGCTTATTCTCTGCAATTTCGATCAGTTCCTTGACGGCCACACTGACCATGATCAGTCCGGCTACCGGAGGAACAAAGGCGTTACTCGCTGGCGGCTGTTTGGCCTTGCGAATCTCCGGCGCATTCTCAGGAACGATTTTTTGCGTTACATCTGCGCGCGGTTTCAATGGTTCTTCGGTGGAGAAGACCACTTTCACACCTTTTTTGATGCCTTCTTTCCGCAGTTTTGTGCGGACAACACGGGCAATCGGGTCCATGGTCGTTTTCGAAATATCCGCAACCTGGAATTTCGTCGGGTCCATTTTGTTCGCTGCACCCATGCTGGAGATCACCGGAATCTTCCGTTTCAGGCATTCCTTGATGAGGTGGATTTTGTAAATGATCGTATCCGAAGCATCCAACACATAATCCAGCTCATACTTGAACAATTCCTCATACGTTTCTTCCGTGTAAAACATATTCAGCGCAATTGCATCGCACTCTGGATTGATAAGCTTCACCCGCTCTACCATCAGATCTGCTTTTTTCTGCCCAACGGTCGTGGTCAAAGCATGAATCTGCCGATTGATGTTGGTGATGTCCACCACGTCTTTATCAATCAGAATGATACGTCCAACACCGCTACGGGCAAGAGCTTCTACTGCAATACCGCCCACGCCGCCGATGCCGAGCACAGCTACTGTACTATTTTTCAAAGCATTCAGACCTTCAGGTCCGATTGCCAGTTCTGTTCTTGAAAATTGATGGAGCATTGAGAATCGATGCCTCCTTTATTTCTTTTCCGCCACCGGTTTACGGGCTACGCGGATGTGAAGTTGTTCCAATTGGGAGTTATCCACTTCAGAAGGTGCATTCATGAGCAGATCCGTTGCACTTGCCGTTTTCGGGAAGGCAATCGTTTCACGCAGATTCGTGCGACCTGCCAGCAGCATCACCAGACGGTCGAGACCAAAAGCGATTCCGCCGTGTGGTGGCGTTCCATATTCAAATGCTTCGAGCAGATATCCGAATTTCTCGTTGGCTACTTCCGGAGAAAGTCCCAGAGCAGCGAACATTTTTTCTTGAACATCACGTTTGTAAATACGCATCGAACCGCCGCCCACTTCATAACCATTCAGAACGAGGTCATAGGCTTGAGCGCGAATAGCACCCGGATCTGTATCAAAAAGATGTACATCTTCGTCTTTAGGACGTGTGAATGGATGGTGTTCTGCTACATAACGTTTGGCATCTTCATCGTACCCGAGCAATGGGAAGTCCACAACCCATGCAAATTTGAATTTGCTGTCATCGATCAAGCCCAGTTGACGACCGATTTTCAGACGAAGTGCGCCCAGTACATCTGCAACCACTTTTTTGGTGTCAGCAGAGAAGAGCAACAAGTCGCCTTCTTCAGCGCCAGTACGTTCTTTGACTGCTTCGATCTCTTCTGGCGTAAAGAACTTCACGATTGGTCCTTTGAACTCGCCATCTTTTACTTGAATCCATGCCAATCCTTTTGCACCGTAACGCGCTGCGAATGGTCCGAGATCATCGATTTCTTTACGGCTCCATGTACCACAGCCTTTGGCGTTCAATACTTTCACTTCTCCACCTTTTTCAATGACAGAAGCAAATACTTTCACACCACTGTTCGCTACGATATCGTTCATTTCAACCAGTTCCATGCCAAAGCGCAGATCCGGTTTGTCTGAACCGTATTTGCCCATAGCATCTGCATACGTAATCCGTTGGAAAGGCAGTTCCAGCTCAATACCTTTCGTTTCACGCAGCAATTTGGCCATCAGTTCTTCCATCATTGGCAGCAGGTCATCCTGTTGCAGGAAGGAAGTCTCAATGTCGACTTGGGTGAATTCCGGTTGACGGTCCGCACGCAAATCTTCATCACGGAAACAACGAGCGATCTGATAGTAACGCTCAAGTCCGCCGACCATCAGCAATTGTTTGTAAATTTGCGGTGATTGCGGCAGGGCGAAGAATTCACCTTCATGCACACGGCTTGGTACGAGATAATCACGTGCACCTTCCGGGGAGCTCTTGGTCAGGATTGGTGTTTCTACTTCAACGAATTCTTCTCCATCCAGATAATCACGGAACACTTTGGATGCTTTGGAACGCAATTTCAATGTTTCAAACATTTCCGGACGACGCAAGTCCAGGTAACGATATTTCAAACGAAGGGACTCGTCGACTTCCACACCATCTTCGATGAAGAATGGAGGAGTTTTTGCCGCGTTCAGTACTTCAATCTCGGTAATTTGCACTTCGATTTCGCCTGTAGGCAAGTTTTTGTTTACGGTCTCTTCGTCACGTTTAACCACTTTACCAGTTACTGCGATAACGTACTCGCTCCGCACTCTGTCAGCGATTTGCAATGCTTCGCCAGAGTAAGCCGGGTTGAAAACAACTTGTACAATTCCGCTGCGGTCACGCAGATCGATAAACAGTACGCCCCCCAGGTCACGGCGGGTCTGTACCCAGCCGTTCAATGTTACGGTCTCACCGATGTGTGCGGGTGTTAAGGCGCCGCAATGATGACTTCTTTTCATAACCAAACTCCTCTTATGTGAATTTCCGTTCTGTATGGGCGGGCAGAGCCCGCTTTTCAACAGTGCGGTTGCGTGAAGACGATTTTATTCGAAAAGGCATGTTACCTCCGACTCACCAACTTCCGATTAAACGGAAACATTGGTGAACTTCAGTAATTTTGCCGGATCAATTGTTGCTATTTTAGAGTTTCAAACTCGTGCTTATTTACTTTCGCGTATAGCAGATACCAGATCATCCAGCTTCACGGTTTGTTGTTCACCTGTATCCATGGACTTCAGGGCAATTTCCCCGCGCTCCAGCTCATCATCACCCAGAATGGCAGTGTAACGGGCTTTGAATCGGTCAGCAGATTTCATCTGAGCTTTCATCTTGCGACCGAGATAGTCGCGTTCACCGGACAGACCGGATTGACGAAGCTTAAACAGCTGACGGTTGACTTCACGATCGGCAGCTTCACCGAGAGCAACAAAATACACATCCAGTGGAGCAAGGGAACTAACATCAATGTTCTGGTGTTCCAGAATCAGTTGAATACGCTCCAGACCGATACCAAAACCAATACCAGGCTGATCCGGTCCACCGATATCTCCAACGAGGCCATTGTATCTGCCGCCACCGCCGACTGTATCAATCGCCCCAATACCTTGGGCTTTCAGTTCAAAAGCAGTCAATGTGTAGTAATCCAATCCGCGTACCAGACGATTGTTCACCGCGTAATCTACGCCAAAATCATCCAGATACTCTTTCAGCTTGGCAAAGTGGTTCAATGATTCTTCATCCAGACTATCCAGTATGGACGGTGCCCCTACGAATTTGTCCTGATCAACTTTGCAGTCGAGCACACGCAGCGGATTACGTTCCATCCGGGATTGGCAGTCCTTGCACAGGCTGTCCTTCATCGGTCTGAGGAATCCAAGCAATTTTTCGCGATATTCTGCACGGCTAGTTGGGTTACCCACCGAGTTGATCTCGACTTTGACATCTTTCAATCCCAGTTCTACACACAGTTGATACCCAAGCGCAATGACTTCAGCATCAATCGCTGGATCAAGGGCTCCGATAGCTTCTACACCGAACTGGTGGAACTGACGCTGGCGACCTGCTTGCGGACGTTCATAACGGAACATCGGACCGATGTAATAGAGCTTGCTCACATCCGGTTCGCCATAAATTTTATTTTCCACATAAGCGCGGACAACACCCGCTGTACCCTCCGGACGAAGGGTCATGCTGCGGTCGCCTTTATCATTGAAGGTGTACATTTCTTTTTCAACAATATCGGTTGTTTCCCCAACGCCTCGTACAAATAAAGAAGTCTGTTCGAAGATCGGTGTGCGGATCTCGCGGTAATTAAAACGGCGACACAGATCACGTGCTTTTTCCTCTACGAACTGCCACTTTTCCACAACACCAGGCAGCAAGTCCTGCGTTCCAGTCGGTTTTTGAAAAGCCATCTTTCATCCCTCCAGCATCTATTTTACTCTGTATAACAAAAAAATCCCTCGCCCTGTCGCTGTATAAACAGCAAACAAAGGGACGAGGGATTGTGTTTACACATTCACCCGTGGTACCACCCACATTCCGGAATCCCTGACACTTTAGCCGTTCAGGTGATCATGTGATGATCTAAGATTGCTCCAGGCAATCCGATCAAACAAATCATTCCGCTCTACGTATAACGCACGCCCTGCGCAGGCCAGCTAATGACAATCAGATATAAATCCAATGTGTTCGCTGTCTGTTCTCGGGGAAGTCATTCGTCCGCTCATCAAGAGAATCCTTACAGCCAAGGGATTCCTCTCTGTTCATGTGGGCACGGAGTACTTGGTCCCGTCATCAAATCATCAAGTTATATGATTACATGTTATTATATAACGTTTAAAGTTAATTTATTTTCTGATTGTAATGAACCGCAGTGCTAAAGTCAAGGGTTAACACAAAAAGATAGCATTAGAAAAAAATTCTCACATGCCGTACGAGATGCGGAGTCCACAGAAATCAAAGCTAATAGAAGCTGGATTCATCAAATGAATTCCAACTTCTATTGTTTTCTTATATCTCTATTGTTTCAGCATCCACTTCAGCAAATCCGGCACATTCGCCCATAGACGGGAGTGTATAATGACATATTCAATCGCTTCGTCAGAATTGCCCATTCCGACAAAATCAGGGAGGTTATGCGGCAGCCGCTTCAAACCCAGCAGATAATCAGGCACATGTTTGTTCACACCCTGGGCCACACGGTACAGCCTTTTGAGCTGGGAGGTGATTCCGCTCCTCTTATACTCCAGAATGATCTTGTCATAGGCAAAGGCGGCTGTGGCGTCACCTTTCCCATACTTCTCCATCAGTTGCTCTGCCTGCTCCAATTGGTTGCTGTACAAATACACAGCAGCGAGCAGGTAACGCGCTCCGGTATTGTCTTCCGTATTAAGCTCCAAAATATGCTCCAGGATTTGTGCCGCTTCTTTGGCATCTCCACCAAACCAGCAGGATTCGGCGTAGCTTTTGCATATCCTGATATATGGACGAGTCTCATGAAGCGCCCAAAAGTTACCCTTATTCTTCTCAAAAAACAGTTCGCCCAGTTCGTGTTCGCCAGCAGCGATTCCGGCCTTGAGGTAAGCTCGTGCATCAGACTCATTGTCCGATTCCTCAGCCAGAATACGATATGCATCAGAGCTGTCAGAATACATCTCCAGGGCCGTTTTCGCCAGCTGTATTCTGCGTTTGGAAGAACTGGATTCCATCGCCTTATGTAGCAGAGCCTGCGCTTTGTCCTTCGATGTGCCTGGGCTGTTCAGAATCATCAGCTCGTCCGTTTCGCCACCCATGCCGTATTCTTCGATGTACTCGAACATCTCCTTAACCTTTCGGGAGATCGTTGATGTCGTCACCTCATATTTACCTGACAGCTCAGCCTTTGAGACATTGAAGCCGTACTCCTCGGACAACAAATACTCGATTGCGGCGCAGAACGAGCCAGTCTTCTTGACAGTAGGGCGGGTCTGACGGGAATAGCCATTCCATAGCACCAGAGCTTCCAATATCAGCTCCCGCTCGTAATGGTTCCTCATGTTCTCAATAAGCTCCAGGGCCAGCTGTTCGTGAGCCGGATGCTCCCATTTCAGTTCGCTCGCCACCATCTTTTTCAGCTTGGTCAGGGTCAGTTTGCTCTCAGGCTGAATCGAGGCTTCCTGAACTGGTTGCTCCGTTGATATCAGCCCCAGTATGGATTCTACCGCAGAAGGCTCCTTGCCCAGACAGCATTTCTTATATTTTTTCCCGCTTCCGCACGGGCATAAATCATTTCTTCCAACCTTACTCAAAACTAATTCCCCCTTAAATCTGTCACTAGCCATTTGCATGAGAATACTGTTGCTTTAGCACTATAGGTGTCAATTCTCCTACAAGGCATTCTATATAATTTACAATTTCCAGCATCAAGCAGAAACGGTTGCCCCGCTCTTATATAAGGGCGGGGTCGTTCAGCGAGTATATGTTCATCTGGAATATGACGATCACTCTGGCTATGAATTCCTCACACTCTTTATCATAGGATTGGATTCGCCTGAACCCAATCGTTGGAAGCTTGATTTACCGTCCATTGTAGCCCAACTATGAAAACAAATCGCTTTAAAATACTTAAACCCATTTCTCTATTCTATCAAAAATTTAAATAAGGGGTAAGCTTCGCCCAAAACATATAAATTTTCATCTCAAAAAAAAAAACCTGCACACGGTGTGCAGGCTCAAAGGATATATAAAAAAAGGGGGTCATGTGTGTTATTATAAACGGGCTATGTTAAAGGCTTATGTAACTAATATTACAGTAGTATTACAAAAATGATAGCGCTTTATAATTTGTTGTTTTCTCCATTATTAAAGCCCCTGCAGAGTGTCCTGACATGGAAGTCAGACCCCGCAAGGGCTTCATACTACGTATTAATTCAATTCTTCCACATAAGCTTGGTTGGAACGAAGTTTATGAACGATTTCCTCATAATCCTCATCCCTTACTTTGGCAGACAAAACATAATGCAGATCGTCATAATCAGCCGAGGACACATCCGCCGCATCCAACATATCGCCATCCTCATTGACATTATCTCGGGTACCTCTCTCGGTATCACGATCTACATTGCTGACGACCGGGATTACATTTTCGCTGGCGGGAACCCCAGGTGCTGCACCCACACCCATGGCTCCATTGGTTCCTACGCCACCCGCTGTGTTATAAGGCACCAGAGGTACCATAATCCGTTTGTCTCTGCCAACCGCGCTATCCAGTTGCCCTACTTCCAAATGCTCTGTACGGAACGTCTGAAGTGAGGTTCTTGCCCCCTCTGCCTCGTCCTCGGTCCGAAAATACGCCTGAATATGTTTTGTCATGTCAAACCCTCCTTTATCGGAATAAATGCTTGGTGAAACTAAAACTTAGAAGCTTTGAGCTTCAATCTACATTTTAATCAATAATCACATTAACGTACGGCCCGTCCCAAGTCATTAAATGACTTTTAACAACTCGCGGACAAATGCCGGTTCATCGGCAGGCGTACGGGATGTAATATAATTGCCATCTACTACAGCTTCATGATCCTTGAATTCTGCCCCTGCGTTCACCATATCATCCTTGAGCGGTGGATAGGATGTAATCGTACGGCCTTTCAACAAATTCGCACTTGCCAGAATTTGCGGGCCGTGACAGATCGCAGCGATTGGTTTCTTCGCACTATTGATCTCCGTTACGAATTTCAGGATATGTGCGTCTGTACGTAAATTTTCAGGAGAAGATCCACCTGGAATGACAACTGCGTCGTAATCTGAAGCCGAAACCTCAGCGATCGCTTTGTCCGAAGTATAGGAGGCTTTACCACCTTTACCTTTCAGCGTCTCTCCTGCTTTCAAGCCGATAATTTCCACGTCGTGTCCGGCTTTTTTCACCTCATCATATGGAACCTGCATTTCCGAATCTTCAAAATCATTCGCCAATAAAAAAGCAACTTTACTCATAACGTATGTTCTCCTTTCCGTGTTCGAAATTTCTTGAAATCGGGTATTCGCAGAAATTGTTGGTGTACATTTCTTGTTCATTGCCCGTAATAAATACTGAACCTGGCACGCCATCGTGCCTCGTTCTGTTATTACCCTAACCAGAGCCGTTTATAACATGACGAACCTGTATTATTTTGACTATGATCAGACCATCCGATTCATCAACAGTTAAGCTCCATGACAAAAAAAGCCCTGATTCGATCATCGAATCAAGACTTTTCATTCATTACAAATGGTCAGCACTCAGTCACGCGGAAGACGGCTCTGTTCCCCTTTGTCCGAATCCTGAAGGGCCCAGATCGTTGTTGCACACTCGGCAGCAGCGCGGGCAAGTTTCAGAGACTCATACAGGTTTCCAGGCAGAAGCAGAGGTTCTATTCGGGAGCGTGTTTCCTTGACGGATTGGCGCATAATGGTTGGGATACTCCTTTGATCATCTTATGTTAATGAACCGAATTATCCCTCATTATGGCCTGTTCCCCAATCAATTATGCATGCGTTTCTTGACGAATAGGGCTTTCGAGCATTAAAGTTACGGGTCCCCAATTCGTGAAAGTCACATCCATCATCGCTCCGAAACGTCCGGTTTCCACCTGAATTCCTTTATCACGTAACAGCTGATTAAACGTTTCATACAACAATTCTGCCGCTTCAGGTCTGGCTGCAGCTGCAAAGCTTGGGCGTTTTCCTTTACGACAATCTCCGTACAATGTAAATTGTGAGACAGATAATACAGCCCCGCCCACATCGATCAGACTAAGATTCATCTTTTCCTGCTCATCCTCAAAGATTCGAAGTCCAGCGATTTTGTCTGCCAAATATATAGCATCCTTCTCCGTGTCCTCATGTGTAATTCCCACAAGCAACATCAACCCGGATTCAATTCTCCCCGTCAGCTCGTCTCCAACGGTCACCTGAGCCTCTTTACAGCGTTGTACAAGCACCCTCATCTTACAGGCTCCTTACTGCATAATCCGATGCACAGAATAGACATCTTTCACCCGTTTGATCCGTTCCACAACCGAATGCAGATGCTCCGTATTACGAATCAGAATTGTAACGTGCACCAATGCTAATTTATTTTTATCTGTACGTCCGGTGACGGCAGATATATTGGTTTTACTTTCGGAAACAGCCTGAAGCACTTCATTGAGCAAGCCGTTGCGATCATGACCCGTAATCTCAATATCCACACTGTAGTTGGCTTCAATATTCTCTTCCCACTCGACTTCAATGACGCGAGCTGCTTCTTCCCCATCCGTACTGGAAGGAATATTTGGACAGTCCGTTCGATGCACCGAAACCCCACGTCCACGTGTAACATACCCGATAATAGCATCCCCTGGTACAGGGTTACAGCAGCGCGCAAAACGAACAAGCAAATTGTCTATACCTTTGACACGAATGCCATTCGTCGGACGGTTTTTGCGTTCAGGTGCAGGCTTCAGCTCACGCATCTCGGAGTTCAGCTCAAGCAAGCTGGATTCTTCCTGCTCCTTGCGAAGTTTCTCCGTTGCTTTGGTCACGATCTGTGCAGCCGTAATGCCACCGAATCCAACAGCTGCGAGCATATCTTCAATATCATTGAAGGCATACTTTTTGGCTGCTTCCTGCAACTTATCGTCTGTCATCCAAGCAGATGGATCAAGTCCCATGCGCTTGAGTTCACGTTCACAACTGTCGCGTCCTTTTTCAACGTTTTCTTCCCGCCGTTCCTTCTTGAACCATTGCTTGATCTTCGCTCGTGCGTGAGAGGATTTTGCAATTTTAAGCCAGTCCTGACTCGGTCCGTAAGAATGTTTGGACGTCAAAATTTCAATGATATCACCCGTTTTGAGATGATAATCGAGTGGAACGATACGACCATTTACTTTGGCACCAATCGTCCGATTACCCACCTCTGTATGGATTCTATATGCAAAATCCAATGGAACAGATCCAGTAGGCAATTCGATAACTTCCCCTTTTGGCGTGAATACAAAGACCAGATCCGAGAAGAAATCCATTTTAAGCGATTCTACAAATTCAGACGCATCCTGCGCTTCATTTTGAAGTTCAAGAATCTCGCGGAAGAACGTAATTTTATCTTCAAAATTATTTCCGTTTCCGTTCGCAGCGCCTTCCTTGTAGGCCCAGTGAGCAGCAATACCGAATTCAGCGGTGCGGTGCATATCCCATGTCCGGATTTGGACTTCAGTCGGTTCCCCATTCGGACCTACGACTGTGGTATGCAGCGATTGATACATGTTCGCCTTCGGCATCGCGATATAGTCCTTGAAACGTCCAGGCATTGGTTTCCATAACGTGTGTATAATGCCGAGGGTAGCATAACAATCCTTGATGTTATCCACAATAATACGAATCGCAAGCAGATCATAAATCTCGTTAAACTGTTTGTTTTTCGTTGTCATTTTTTTGAACACGCTGTAGATGTGCTTAGGACGTCCCGACAGATCTGCCTGAATTCCCATCTCATCCAGCTTGCTTGTAATACCGTCCATAACCGTATCAATATATTGCTCACGTTCCGCACGCTTCTTGTGCATCAGGTTTGCAATCCGGTAATATTGCTGCGGATTCAAATAACGGAGGGCGATGTCCTCCATTTCCCATTTGATCGCAGAGATACCCAGACGGTTCGCAATCGGACAGAAAATCTCCAACGTTTCATATGAAATACGGCGCTGGCTTTCTTCCGACTGAAACTTGAGTGTCCGCATATTATGCAGACGGTCAGCCAATTTGATCACGATGACACGGATGTCCTGCGCCATGGCGATGAACATTTTGCGGTAGTTCTCGTTCTGCTGTTCTTCCTTGGAGCGGAACTGAATACGTTCCAGCTTCGTCAAGCCGTCAACAAGCATGGCACACGTATTGCCGAAATGATTGCGGATTTCTTCAAGTGAAACCGTAGTATCTTCTACTACATCATGAAGAAGCGCTGCAATTATGGAGATGGTGTCCATCTGCATGTTTACAACAATATCGGCAACCGCAAGCGGATGCAGAATATACGGTTCTCCCGATTTTCGCGTCTGTCCATGGTGGGCCTGATCAGCAAATTCGTAAGCTTCTCGTATGCGCACCAGATCGGGTTCTTTGATATATGCCCCGGCCTTCTCGAGTAATTGCTCTATGCCCATTCTGATCTGTTCCGTGTCCTTTCTATACAAAATGGAACCCGTGACATAATATCAACACAGGTTCCCCGTAAAAGTAATTTCCTATAATTATGACGCTTCGCCCGTTTCCCGTCAACTACTGACGAATAAGAGCACATATCCAATTTTTTTATACGTTATGTGCCATTCCCGAAAGATGTTGCCCGATATTCAACAGAGGTCGGAAATCCTCCTCATTTATTATGTATTATTACCGTTATTTGCCGAAATAGAAGGATCCATTCGCAAAATAAAAATGGTTTAGCAGTGCTTAGTGGAAAAATGTTATTGCTAAATGAAGAGAAACTCTGTACTATATTGAAGATTTGTGTTTCGGAAAAAAGGAGATGAACATTCATTGCAACGTGAAATTCAGGTTAATCAAAAAATGCCGCTTGGCTCAGGATCGCTGCTGAGTCTCCAGCATTTGTTCGCCATGTTTGGCAGTACGGTACTCGTGCCGAACCTGTTCGGTGTCGATCCAAGTATGATCTTGCTTATGAACGGTATTGGAACATTGCTGTACATACTCATGTGTAAAGGAAAGATTCCGGCCTATCTTGGGTCAAGCTTTGCTTTTATCGCACCTGTTTCTTCCGTGTTAATCGCACACCCTGATAACGGATACTCCATGGCACTTGGAGCGTTCATCGTAACAGGCGTTGTTTTCTGCATTGTAGCTCTTATCATCAAGTATGCGGGGACAGGTTGGATTAACGTGGTATTCCCGCCAGCGGTTATGGGTGCTATTGTTGCCCTAATCGGTCTCGAACTTGTACCTGTGGCAGCAGGAATGGCTGGTCTGATCAATTCAAACCCTGCTGAGAACCCAGACTGGGTACCTCAAGCCAAACCAATTATTTTAGCCATGGTTACTCTTGGTATCACTGTTATTGGTGCAGTAACCTTCCGTGGGTTCCCCAAGATCATTCACATTCTAATCGGGATTGTATCCGGTTACGGGCTTGGGTACTTTATGGGTGAGGTAAAAACCGAGAATATAGTGAACGCTGACTTTATCTCGCTGCCTACTGTAACGACACCGACATTTGACTGGTCTGTCATCTTTACCATTTTGCCTGTCGCCCTTGTTGTCATTGTTGAACACATCGGACATCTGCTTGTAACGAGCAGCATTGTGGGCAAAGATCTATCCAAGGACCCAGGTCTGCATCGCTCCCTGCTTGGGAACGGCGTTTCAACTATTCTTTCCGGTTTTGTAGGATCCACACCGAATACAACTTATGGTGAGAATATTGGTGTTATGGCTCTGACACGGGTTTACTCGACGTATGTTATTGGCGGCGCTGCCGTTATCGCGATCGTGCTTTCGTTCTCAGGTACGTTCTCGGCACTTATAGCTAACATTCCCGTTCCGGTTATGGGTGGTGTGTCTTTGCTTCTGTTCGGAGTAATTGCGGCATCTGGTTTGCGTATTCTGGTCGAACAGAAAGTGGATTTTGCCAAACCTACCAACTTGTTGCTAACTACCCTTGTACTCGTCATCGGACTCAGTGGTACTGAGATCACATTTTATGGTATTCATCTCAAGGGAATGGCTCTGGCAACCATCGTCGGAATTCTGCTGAGCTTGTTGTTTAAATTATTTGAAGTACTGGGTTGGTCGAATGATCAAACGGAGAAACAGCCTTTAACCGAGAAAACTCCGGATTGATTTCTTGCCGACTAATTTTGAACGAACAATGTTTATTCATTCTTCATCTTATACATCGTACAATGCAAAAAGCCTGCTCTCTAACCTTAACGGGTTGAGGGACAGGCTTTTTTGTAAATAGTTAATGCTGTATATTATTTCCCGGGAAACGGGAGATCCAGTTCACATGATTTAACAGCAATAAATGCCAGAATTCTAGTAGTTCATCAATGTAAATACATCAATACCCGGCAATTTTGCACGTCCATTTAAATCAGACAGCTCAATCAGGAATGCTGCACCTACAATCTTGCCACCCAATTGTTCAATCAGGTTAATGGAGGTAGCAATAGTTCCGCCTGTCGCCAGCAGATCATCCGCAATCAGGACATTTTGTCCTTTTTCGATCGCATCTGTATGCATAGCAAGCGTATCTTTGCCATATTCAAGATCATAACCGACTTCGATCGTCTCTCCAGGCAATTTTCCACTTTTACGGATCGGAGCAAAACCGACACCCAGAGCGTACGCCAGAGGAGCGCCCACAACGAATCCACGTGCTTCAGGTCCAGCAATAACGTCAATTTTGAGATCCGAAACCATTACTTTCAGCTCATTGATCGCCTTGCGGTACATTTCTCCATCCTTCAACAATGTCGTAATGTCTTTGAAGCTGATTCCCGGTTGTGGAAAGTCAGGAATGACACGAATATAATCTTTAAAATCCAAAATAATCTCCTCCTAAAATAAATAGCACAACTTCTATCTAAGATACGCCCTTCATCCGGGATATCATCCATTGTGTCAGTTGAGGGGTCGATGCATCCAGCATCACCTGCTCTGTCTCGGCCATGCTCTCCAGCGCCTGATATTGACGCGAAGCGGTTAGCTCACGCTTGGGTGGGTTATCCACAAACACAATCTTTCCAGCTTCTCGGGTTATGAACGATAACTCCTCAAAAACATCCAACATCATAGTAATCATGCGCGGCGAGCAGCCACACTGACGACTGAGCACAGGAGTGATCTCTTGTTCCTCCACGGGTTCAGCTCTCCATTTGGACACCAGCATATAAATACGCTTGAAGAGTTCTCTGGAAGGCATCTGAAGGCGATCTCGGCGGTTGCCTGATCCGTGCAGAAGGATGATATTCTCGGCTCCGCTGAATAAAGCCAGCATTGCATCAAGTTGTTCCGGGGTTTCCGGCGTATCAAACACAAATAACGTCCGGACCTGTTCCTGCCCATAATGCTGCGCGGCAGCATTGCACGGAAACAAACCGACCTTTCTATCATATACCCAAAGGCACGGTTCATACAATGAATTTCCCTCGGAAACATTCGTTTCTTTCCGAACGATGGCACCAATTGAGCCTGACTTGTATCGCAAATGTATTTCAAGTGAACTCAAGAACTGCTTCATCGCGTTCAGAGGCTCCGTACTACCTCGCAAATCAAAAACTTGCGCATGTGGAACCTGAATATCCTGCAGCATTAATTGTGGTTTCCTCATCCCGTTCCACTCATTTACAGACAACTCGCCCATAACATCAATGATGGAGCCTGGAGGCAGAAACTCAGCCAATGCTCCTTTGCCAAAAGCGACCGTCTCCAATTGCAGGCCATCCTGCTCCAAAACCAGTTTCAGATGACGTTTTTCTCGTCCCATCGTCCGTGTTTCTTTTACAGTCACATTGCGCAATACAAAACGTGGAGATGGATTACTCATGCCAAACGGCTGGAGTCTGTCGATCTCTTGAATGACCTGCAATGGTACATCACTGATTCTGCATTCGTCATCTGCAAGACGATGGGGCACAAAGTCCTCCTCTGTCAGTACGGATGCCGCAAACTCATTCAGTCCGGCTTCCAGCTCTTTAAGTTGATCACGATGAAGGCTCATGCCTGCTGCAGCTGGATGACCACCATAATGGTCCATCGTGTGTTTGCAAGCAGTTAATGCCTCATAGATGTCCAGACCCTCTATGGAGCGTGCTGAGCCTTTACAAGCGCCACTCTCCGGGTCAATGCCCAGGATAAGCGTTGGCCGATAATACCGTTCAAGTAACTTGGAAGCAACAATACCTACAACTCCAACATTCCAGCCTTCTCCCGCCAAAACGATGACATCCGGCACTGCTCCGGAATTAAGCTGGATTTTCTGCTCCAACTGGGTTGTCGCTTCCAGAAGTATGCCCTCAACAACCTGTTGCCTTTCACGATTCAGCAAGTCCAGTTGGCCTGCCAACGTGTGTGCCTCATCCAGATCCTCGGTTGTAAGCAGCGATACGGCTCTGCCAGCATGATCCAGACGTCCGCTTGCATTAATACGCGGAGCCATGGCAAAGGCAATATTGATTGAGGTGACCTGAGTTTGATCCACACCACTAATTTCAAGCAGGGCACTAATACCAGGCAGACGTGTACCTCGCATGGACTCAACACCATAACTAACGATAACCCGGTTCTCGCCTTCCAAAGGCATCAAATCGGCAACCGTACCAATAGCGGCAATTTCCATCCATTCTCCAGGCACTTCTCCAATCAATGCCTGAGCCAGCTTCAACGCTACACCCGCACCAGCTAACCCTTTAAAAGGGTAAGGACAGTCCGGAAGCTTGGGATTAATAAGCGTATAAGCCTCAGGCAAAACTTCAGGTGGTTCATGGTGATCCGTCACAATGACTTCCATTCCCAGTGTTGCAGCATAAGCAATCTGCTCTACCGCACTGATTCCGGTATCAACCGTAATCACCAGCGTGACTCCTTGTTGATGAGCCCAATCTAAGGCATGATTGTGTAACCCGTAACCTTCATTGGAACGATGAGGGATATAAATATCATAAGAAGCACCAAGATAACGCATCAGATGGATCATCAGGGATGTACTGGATACTCCGTCCGCATCGTAGTCCCCATATATTAAAATGTGTTCTTCACGCTCAATAGCCAGCTGGATTCGGGGCACAGCTTCTTTCATGCCTAGAAGCAGATAAGGATCATGCATCTGATTCAGATCAGGATGCAGAAATTGTTCTGCCTCTGATTCATTATGAACCCCTCGACTGACCAGCAAACGTCCAACAAGTGATGAAACGGAAAGCGCCTGCGAGAGTCCCGCAGCCGCCTCCAAATCGATATTCGGTGTGTTCCACCGGTATTGCGAATAAAGCAATGATAACGCTCCTTTCCTGATCTACTGGACCAAGCTTCATTACTGAATTAATGTCGCTTCAGGATCTGGCAGTTCATGATTGGATTTATAAGGATATCCAGGATCATAAGGTACAGCCTGGATCTGTACTTCTTTCACATGACTGAAACGAGTTAAGAGAAGTGTCTTCGCCCGATTCGCAATCTCTTGTGCCTCAAGCACGGAAATTCTAGGGTTCACACTAATGACCAGTTCAATTGTAACATCATGTTCCTGTTCACGTGCTACCAGATGTTCAATCGTAATAATGCCATATACACGCTGCACCGTCTCTTTGAAGTCAAGTGCTTCTTCCTGTTCCAATTCCTGAACAAGTGAACCATATACGGTATCCACAATCATTCTGTAGCCTTTGTGAAGCACAAAACAGGAAGCGATCAATGCAGCTGCGGGATCCATATATCGAAGAATACTCCACCCCATCGTTTCTCCTGTCATGGAACCTACAATACCGACCAAGACGATAAGCGAACAGTAGAGTGCACGACGATGCTGCTGTGCATAAGCTAGAGCCTGCGATTGATTTCGTTTACGGAAATATCGGTATTGATATTGAAAGATTGCTTCTTTCACAGCTAATGCTGCAAAAGCTACCACAAGTGCATGAGTATATTTCTCAAGCGATTCTGGTACATCTCCGGACAGACTACCCAAAGCGGAGATGGCGATCTGCAAACCTCCCATAAGGATAAGCACAGATAATAATACCGAAATTCCAGGTCTCGCGATACGTGAATGTTCCTTTGACCGCTCCCTACGAGCCTTTCTTTTTGTTTGTACAGACTTCGAGGGAAAGAGGCCGGACAATGAAGAAGCAGCTTCTGAAGCAGAGTGCAGGCCGTCTGCAAGCAACGATTTGCTGTTTGCCATATAACCGAACCCAGCCTTAATTACTGCAAGTGTCAAATTCCCGGCGATCCCGCTCCACGTGGCAGCGTGAACAGAAGGGAAACGTTCTCTGGTCATGGCGATGCCCCCCTTAATACTCTACCTAAAGTTGCAAAACCGCGCCTGGCAGACGCGGCTTCACAATACAATGTTTAGTTGGATGCTTTGACAGCTGCTTTAGGTTTCTCTGTTTGTTTACCTTTGAGCGCCAGCCACAATGGAGCGGCGATATAGATCGAAGAATATGCACCGAACAATGTTCCGATGACCATAGCAAGTGAGAACATGCGAATGGATTCTCCACCAAAAATAAACAAGCAGAGCGAAGCGACAAACACGGTGAATGTTGTATTCAGGGAACGTGTCATCGTTTGGGCCAAACTGCGGTTGACTACTTCACGCAAATCGGCTTTCGAAGTCTTTTTAGCAAAACGCATATTCTCTCGAATCCGGTCGAAGATAACGATTGTATCATTGATCGAGAATCCGACAATGGTCAGTACAGCCGTAATGAAGGTCAAATTCACTTCCAGTCGGAAGATCGAGAACACACTAATCACTACAAATGCATCATGGAAGAGCGCAATTACAGCAGCCAAACCAAACCGCCATTCAAATCGGATGGCTACATAGATCATAATCCCGATACTTGCGATAAGAACCGCGTATATGGCATTGCGTTCAAGTTCTTTAGCCATCTCCGGGTCAACCGTGTTGACTTCATAAGAAGCGGTTGTATCCAGCTTGGTGAACTCTTGCTTAAACTTACTTTCCTGAGTTTCATCCAGTACGTTCGAGAAACGAACGTTAACCCGATCAGCACCAGGTGTAATATGAACATCTTTTGTGTCAACACCAAGATCACTAACAATGGGCTTAATTTGTTCCGTTGTGATGGCTTTAGACACCGTAATATCTACATTAGAACCCGAACGGAAATCTACCGCATAATTCAATCCCAGGGCCAAAATACTGATGATCCCTGCAATCGTCAGAATGATGGAAAAGGCATAGGCAATTTTACTGCCTTTAACATAATCAAAATTCCAATTAAAGCGCACGAATTTCACTCTCCTTCACTCCGAAGTACTTAGGCTTCTTCAACACGTTAGCCCGCACAAGCAGGGTCAACAGGAAGCGGGAGAAGAAAATATTCGTGATAATGCTGGTCACGATGTCAAAAATCAGCACGAGTGCGAAACCTTTAACCGCACCTGTACCCATGAAGAACATAACTGAAGCGGCAATGATCGTTGTGATGTTGGAGTCGATAATTGTACGGAAGGAATGTTTACCTCCTGCTTTAACCGAAGACAATATCGACTTGCCACTGCGCATTTCTTCCTTGATCCGCTCGTACGTGATGATGTTGGCATCCACGGCCATCCCTATACCCAGGATAAATGCCGCGATACCCGGAAGGGTAAGTACGAATTCTCCCATATAGAAGATTGCAAGTACCAGCCATGTATGTGTAATCAGGGCAAAGCTCGCAATAATCCCCGGAATACGGTACAGACCAATCATGAACACCAGGATAATCACGGAACCAATTAATCCCGCTTTAATCGTCTGGTCCAGAGATAGTTTACCAAGCGTTGCACCAACGCTTTGAGAGTACTTCTCTGTCAGTTTCAACGGCAACGCGCCCAAATTAATGGTATCGCGAAGCTGATTGGCTTCCTCACGTGAGTAGTTACCCGTGATCTGTGCAGAGCCATCACTCAGCTGCTGCTGCACGGTTGGAGCGGATAACAGCTGATCATCCAGATAGATGGCCAAGGGTTGTCCAATCAAACGTTTGGTAATTTCAGCAAACTTCGCTTTGTCTTTAACCTGGATATCGATCATCGGTGCGTTCAACTGGCTGAATACTACTTTGGCACCATTCTCCACGAACTCATTTCCCCGAAGCTCGATTTTCGTGTATTCGCCTTCTTTGTCATTCTCAGCTTTACTGCGGAAGGTCATGACAGCAGGTTCTTTCATTTTGGCTCTGACTTCAGCCTCGTCGGTAACCCCGGCCAGCTTCAAACGGATCCGGTTTGTTCCTTCAGTTGTTACTTCCGGCTCGCTTGTTCCGAGCGCATTGGCACGGCTCTCCAGACTTTTTGCTGTTTGCACCAAAGATGCTTTGGTGACTTGTTGTCCTTGTTCCAGCGGCTCTGCTTCATATAAGATCTCGTAGCCTCCTTTTAAATCGAGGCCCAAGCGTATATTTTTGAGCAGCCCTGGACTTGTGCCCAACATTACTCCTGCGGTCACAAGCACGACCAAAATGAAACTGACGATTCTTTTCATGCCGTTCCTAGATCCCCTTTCGTTCTCAATATTCCCATTATAGCGATGCCGTAAAAAGCAGTCAATTTCCAACAAAAAAGATCCCTTTCGCTAGAAAGAGGACCCCCGGTATGCAGACACGGTCATAAAGTTCATAAAGCTTGTTGCTTTCAGTGACAATATGTCGTTCACCAGTTGGTGAAGCGGTGGAATGCCCTGCTTTTCATATTTATGACTGATGCAATTCCAGACATCTTTGCTGGTGACATATTCGTAACCGACAAGCCTTAGTTCCTCTGCTTTGCTACGGCAGAGCATCTCTATAGACTGTTCCAACTCCACATCATTCATTTCTTCCAACGGGGAGCCTCCCTTCATACATCCAAGCCTTTATGCGGCATCAATATTACATCATTCGACTTTACCCGATCATATTCCTTCTTGCTGGTGATGGATCTTTTTGTTAATCGTGTCCAAGTTGTCATGAGAAGATATTGGACTGGCATAGGATGAAGAACGACGGCTTTGTCCCGTTTATGAATATCTGTACTCCAACCGGGAAAGAGGGGTAGTCTTGAAGAAACAGACATTTATCCAGGGAGCCATGATCCTGCTCGCCGCAGGCATCATTAATCGGATTCTCGGGTTCATCCCGCGCATTGCGCTGCCACGGGTTATCGGTGCAGAAGGAGTTGGCATCTACCAACTGAGCTATCCCTTTTTCATCGTACTCGTCACATTAATCACTGGCGGTATTCCATTGGCTGTAGCCAAGCTCGTAGCCGAAGCGGATACAGGTGCCAACCGTTATTCACCCCAGCGAATTCTTCAAATCAGCCTGAGCTTCACACTGACCCTTGGCGTTGTGTTTATGTTTTTGTGCATTATCTTCGCTCCATGGGTCACCCGTTATGTGCTGACCGATGAGAGGGTCTATCACACGTTTGTCAGCATGAGCCCTATGATTGCCATCATCGCCGTATCTGCAGTCTACAGAGGATATTTCCAGGGAAAGCAAAACATGATGCCTACGGCTGTTTCATCTATCGTAGAAACGGTCATTCGTATTATCTGTGTGATCTGGTTTTCCTGGCTCCTCTTACCCCGAGGAATTGCTCAAGCTGCTGCAGGAGCCATGCTTGGAGCACTCGTCGGAGAATTCGTCGGTATGCTTGTATTACTATGGAACTATGCTAGGCAGAAGAAATATATGGATCAACATCTGCCCATACTCGAATCTCCAATCGAACCCAAACCTGCTATTTCAAAAAACTCAATTGGCTCAGAACCTGGACTTCTTCGTCGTTTACTCGCGATCTCTGTACCTGTAACTGCCGGGCGATTAGTTGGTTCCCTCTCCTATCTCGCTGAGACGATTGTAACCGCACAGAGTCTAGCTATTGCAGGTATCTCCAAAGGGCTCGCCACGGCCCAGTATGGTGCATTACAAGGCATGATTATACCGCTACTTCTACTGCCGGGAGCATTAACGTCCTCGCTAGCCACGTCACTTGTCCCTTCATTGTCTGAGGCCTCGGCTCAAGGTGACCGTGCGCTCATACATAAACGGATGCATCAGGCGCTGCGGCTAGCACTTGTAACAGGTGCTCCATTTTCTGTTTTTATGTATGTGCTTGCCGAACCGATGTGTCTTGTTCTGTATAATGATGCATCGATTGGAAGCATGCTTAAGCTCATGGCTCCTTTTGCTTTGTTTATCTACATTCAAGCTCCTCTTCAAGCCGCCCTTCAAGCATTGGATCGTCCGGGAAAGGCACTGCTCAATACATTTATTGGTGCTGTCATCAAAATCACATTGATTTTGGTACTCGCCTCCCGACCAGAATACGGTATATTTGGTGCGGTGATTGCCATTTGTGTGAATTCAACGGTCGTTACCCTTTTACATGCAAGAAGTGTACGCAACCTTTTACAGTTCCGTTTCAAGGTAATGGATTGGGTCAAAACGGGCACTGGTATGGTTATCATGGGCGCCGCTACTCTGGTCATATATGAACAGACTGCATCTTTGCTTCCATTTTGGATCAGAATGCTTCTCGCGCCCCTTGTTGGTCTAATCGTTTATTTCATTGTTATGGGCTGGACCAAAATGATTGATTTTCACGATCTTTCCCGTGCTCCCATTATTGGTTCCTGGTTTAAACGTCGTTCTTAGACGTCAGTTATCTTTGTCATCTTTGGAACTTACATAAACTTTCTCGTTATGATCGATGGAACAGATAAACACATCTTTGAAGTCCGTAATACCTTTTTGCTGGATCTGATTTTTAAGCCAAAATCTCGTTTTCTGAATCAGTTCAAGGTTCTGATCCTGAACTTTGCCATCCATGATCAAAGGCAATGGCAGCCCTTCATATTTGATATTTTCAAACCCATCTATTTTATTTTTTCTTGCTTTTTGTTTGGAATTAAATCCTGTCGAACCAGTACCTGATGAGCCGCTATTACCGTCTGAAGAACTCTGCCCTTTTGAAAAAACAGTCAGCTTGCCTGTCGTCTCCAATATGGCGAAGTCAACTTCACCAATGCTGTCTACATTCTGTTCGCGAAGTTGCTGCAGCAAATCGTCCAGATTGTAACGCTGCTTGCGCATCTCATCTCGATGCAATTTACCTTTGGAAATTAACACGGTCGGCTTGCCATCAATCATCAGCCGCAGCTTCCGGCTCTTGAGACTGAGAAAAGCTATGGCAATCTGTACTACCAGTACCGTCAGCATCGGTACAATACCATGGAATAACGGCTTATTGATATCTTCGATGACAAATGCCGCAATTTCTGCAAGCATGATAGATACGACCAAATCAAACATGGACAGCTTTCCAATCTCACGTTTACCCATGATCCGGATAGAAGCATAAACAATAAAATACATGAGTATGGTTCGAAAAATATGTGCTCCGACATCTGAGAAATTCACAACAGGGTTCCTCCTTCGGATCTGAATTTTATACAGGTACCTGAAGCGTAATCCCTATTTTGACCTGAAGCTTACATGCTCATGCAAATATAAACTGTTCATTTAATGGAAAATTCAGTTCATAAGTAGGAAGGCTTGACCATACACTGTATTAATTTCAAACTTGTACAAGGGGGTTGCTTCATGCAGTTGATTCGCCGAATGGTTTCATTTCGAATGTCTAACCCAGTTCTTTCGGGCCTCTGTCATGCTTTTGTGTGGATGATGTTAGGCGCACTGATCCTATCCTTCTTTCTCTGGATGACCGGAATGCGGGAACAGGATCTTTCCCTGTATACTTATGTTGTCCATGGCTTGTCTTTACTGGTTGGTGGATTTGTATCTGGCAAGAGGTCAGGTGAGCGAGGCTGGTACCACGGAGGTATTACCGGAATCGTCTACGGACTAATCGTATTGCTGATTGGGTTTCTGGCACTTGATGCCTCATTCAATTGGAAAGACAGTCTGCAGCTTGCAAGTGCATTCCTGATTTCTGCACTAGGCGGCATATTTGGAGTCAACACACGAAGATCATAGAAGATCGGGGTGTAACGGTTATAAGTAAAAAAGAAAAAGAGAACCGGGTCTCCAAAGAGATCCAGTTCTCTGATAGTGAAAAATACGCTGCAAACGTACTCATAGCCTTACAGGCTTTTAAACATCTATGGTCTATTCAGCCGTTTCACGTGCAACTGCACTGCTAATTGCATTACGATCGAATGTCAGTTTAGTAACATCGTTTACACGCAATACAACCACATCGTCTGTGATTTCAGCAATCGTTCCGTGAAGACCGCCGATTGTAACAATTTTATCGCCTTTTTTCAATTGTCCTAACATGGAATTACGTTGCTTTTGTTTTTTGTTCTGTGGACGAATCATCAAGAAGTAAAAAATTGCAACCATGAGTACCAAAGGTACAATCAAAGATACAATTCCACCGCCAGCATTAGCGGTTGTAGCTGGTAATGCTTGGAACATTCAAACTCCCCCTTATCGACTATACGTACAGATAATACTTGTTACTTCGGTTCCGCAAAAAACCTGATCAGAAACCTTTGTCATTGTCATGAAGACCATATTGATCGAAAAATTCATCCCGGAAATCAAGCAAACGATCTTCCATTATGGCTTTACGCACATTGCGCATCAAATTCTGCAAGAAATGAAGATTGTGGATGGTCGTCAAACGTAAGCCAAACGTTTCATCCGCTTTGATTAAATGACGCAAATAGGCTCTTGAATAGTTACGACAAGTATAGCAATCACATTCAGGGTCTAGTGGCCCAAAATCGGTTGCAAACTTGGCATTACGAACTACCAGACGTCCTTGGCTGGTCATCGTTGTTCCGTTACGGGCAATTCGGGTAGGCAAAACACAATCGAACATGTCCACTCCGCGAATCGATCCCTCAATCAATGCATCGGGTGAACCTACACCCATTAAATAGCGTGGTTTATTGGACGGCAACAAAGGAACGGTGTAATCCAATACGCCATACATCAAATGTTTCGGTTCTCCAACACTCAGTCCACCAATAGCATAACCCGGGAAATCCATGGAAGTCAAATCTGCCGCGCTTTGGCGACGAAGATCTTCATGCATGCCTCCCTGTACGATGGCAAACAGCCCTTGATCATTCGGACGAGCATGACTTTCCAGACAACGTTCTGCCCAGCGGCTCGTTCTTTCAAGTGATTTTTTTACATATTCATACTCAGCCGGATACGGCGGACACTCATCAAATGCCATCATAATATCGGAGCCCAGTGCATTCTGGATTTCCATTGCCACTTCAGGCGAGAGGAATTTTTTATCTCCGTTTAGATGGGAGCGGAAGTTAACGCCTTCCTCCGTAATTTTGCGCATCTCACTCAGAGAAAACACTTGGAACCCGCCACTGTCAGTCAAAATCGGGCGATCCCAGTTCATAAATTTGTGCAGGCCGCCTGCCTGACGAATAATTTCATGTCCGGGTCTCAGAAACAGGTGGTACGTGTTGCTCAAAATGATCTGAGCATCCATTTCTTTCAACTCTTCGGGACTCATCGTCTTCACCGTCGCCTGTGTTCCTACAGGCATAAAGGTTGGTGTCTCAATAATACCGTGAGGTGTATGTACACGTCCCAAACGGGCTCCGGATTGTTTACAGGTTTTGATATGTTCGTACGTAATTGCTGCCATTGGTTTTAATCATCCTCTAAAAATTAATCGTAATACCTTCACTTCTCAATAAATCAACATAGCATCGCCAAAGCTGAAGAAACGGTACTGTTCTTTAATTGCTTCCTCATATGCATGCATGATTTGTTCTCTACCCGCAAGCGCACTGACCAGCATGACCAATGTGGATTTGGGAAGATGAAAATTCGTAAGCATCCCGTCGATCACTTTGAACGTATATCCCGGATAGATAAAGATTTTGGTCCAGCCGCTGCTTTCTTGCAACTGCCCGTCTTCAAACTTGCTTCCAACCGTTTCAAGTGTTCGACAACTTGTCGTTCCTACAGCAAATATACGGTTGCCACGTTTTTTCGTTTCATTAATTAGATCCGCTGTCTCTTGTGACAAAGAGTAATATTCCTCATGCATAACATGCTCTTCAACTTTGTCAACTGACATAGGCCGAAATGTTCCGAGTCCAACGTGAAGCGTGATGAAAGCTACATTAACGCCTTTATCCCGAATCCGATTCAGCAGTTCTTCTGTAAAATGTAATCCTGCTGTCGGCGCAGCGGCGGATCCTTCATGTTTCGCATATACCGTTTGATACCTTTCACGGTCATCCAGCGTCTCTCTGATATAAGGAGGCAGCGGCATTTCACCCAGACGATCCAGAATCTCTTGAAAGATTCCATCATAGGAGAACGTAAGCAAACGCGCACCCATTTCGCCTTCCTCATCAATGACTGCCTTGATCTCGTCACTAAAAACGATGACCGAACCAGCTTTCAGCTTCTTGCCTGGTTTAACCAGAGCTTCCCAACGATCGCCCTCTACGTTTTTGAGCAGAAGTACTTCCGCCTTTGCCCCGGTGTCCTCTTTGGTTCCAAACAAACGCGCTGGAAGAACACGTGTATCATTCAGCACCAGTGTATCTCCAGGCTGAAGGAAGTCGATAATATCAGGAAACGTGTGATGGTTAACCTCACCATTTTCCTTATTTAAGGTAAGCAGCCGGGACGCCGTGCGGTCAAGCAGTGGCGTCTGTGCAATTAATTGCTCCGGCAATTCAAAATCATATAAGTTCACATTCATATTAGATTCATTCCTTAACAATAGTCACATTTTGATAATAGTGTTTCAATATTGCCTGGTAATCATACCCTTCATCTGCCATACCTTTGGCACCCCATTGGGACAAGCCTAATCCGTGCCCATTACCCTGACCGATGATCATGAAGCTTTGGCCCTGAGTTACAGCTCGAGCTTGACCATCACCACTCATAACCACAAGTGCATTACTGGATGAAGTTCCTGTGCCCGAGGCAGATAGTACAGCAGCACCCTGTGAGCCGGTTTTACTTGCTGTTTTGCCGTCAGCGCCTAATACAGTATAACTTCCGGTCCCTGCAATATCAAATAAAGTACTAGGTAATCCACCTAAAGCAGAGCGGTAGGTATCTGCATATTTTACCGTCATAGGCTGGCCGTTGGCTGTAACTTCAAGTGCTCTTCCTGATGGCCCGCGCTTGGTCACTTCGAGCGTTGAGATCGAAGATGGAACAGTTGAAGTCGTTTTACCCTGTAGGGTTTTAACCAACTGGGCTGACGTGAATGGTCCTCTTACCCAAGCATAATCATTGGACTGCGGCACTTTGGCCAGAACAACAGCTTCGTTGCCTGGATTTATTTTCGCTACCGGTTCAACATTGGATTGAATTAACGGAACGGGACGCACATTGGTATTTTGGGCAGTAACCGTCACTTTGGCTAAACCCGCATCTGTTTTGGTCGTTAATTCTTTTACATTATCCTCGCGGATATATCCGCTGACTCCTGTACTCAACAGCACATGATACCATGTCTGTAATCCAGCTTGGGCTGATGTATCTCCCTGGCTGTCCACATTACTGAACACATCCCCGCCTCCATTCCATACTTCGGATGGATGTGCAGTCTGTCCGCCTGCATTGGAAGAGAATACGGCTTCTACGATTTTACCACCGCTCTTGATGACTTCTCCAGAGGTGGCGTCAACCGCACTGGAGACTTTATCATTCTCTGAACCCATTCCGTTGTAAGCCTGACTGAGCGTGGTATCCACAACATTGGCAATTTTAAAACGATCTCCCTGTTGAAGCGCATAAGAGCGAGCAGCGACAGCTTGTACTTTCAGCGCTTCTGCTGGCCAGGATGAATACACTTCTGCACCAACAACAGAGTATAAATATTGCTCCAGTGGAACTACATTAACCAAAGCCAAATCGCCGTTTACAATGCTAATTTCCATGTCACCGCGATACGTCCGTCCGGAACGTTCCACCACTTTGATTCCACTGCCGTCTCCTTGTACAAAGGCTTTAGCTTCACTGCGGACAATAGTGTAATGCGGGGCTACTTTAAGTGTATCCGTGCTTAACCCAGCATCCTGGCGGATGATAAGAGCAGCACTATTACTGTTTACCGGTGATAGACTTACTCCTGGAACACTGGCCTCCACACTCTTCTTGAATGCAGACAAATCAGCTTCTGATGAGGCCTCACCCACCCATACAGCATAGCCTTGACTGCCTCCATCCAGTTGAAGCACCGTATAGGAACTAACTCCTGCCGATGCAAAAGATGCTTGTGCCGCTTCGGCCTCTTGAAGTGAACTGTATACTCCTGCAGACAGACGCTTGCTGCCTGTTACCGCTGGTTTTTGTCCGCCTAGTTGGGCTGCAGCCACTTTTTGTACACGGGCTACCGCTTGACCAGCCAACGCTTCTGTTGCATAGTTTCCTGTGTAGAGCTGATAGGTCGCTTTACCATTTAAAGAAGTTGTAAACAACAACGGTTTATCACTAGTGGCCTGCAACAATTTTGCGGCTGCTGCCGCCGTTTTGAAATCCCCTGTTTCCAACACTTTGACGCGGAATCCGTCCGCACTGAAACGGATTTGTCCTGCCGGAAGAGTTATACTTGCCCCGCGCTCCGAACCGATATTCCATTTCCCACTCGACTCAAGCGTAATCAGTGGTGTAGTCGATTTATACGTACTTCCCAGGTTCGCAAACATAGCAACCCGGATTATCTGCCCATCACTTTCAGCGGCATAAACCGGCACTTGCAGGCATCCTACCGTCAGCAGAGCTGCGGCCAATACCTTCAAACGCCGACTCCACTTCTTTGTTTGTGTTGCTTTCACGATCAGTCTCCTCTCCATGTTTGTCCCAAGTTGTATATTAAGATGAATCTCACTGATATATAATCAAAATTATTTGGCGTCTCTCGGTGGAACTGGCAAGCCCAGATGATGATAGGCCAGGTCCGTTACAATTCTGCCCCTCGGTGTGCGTTGAAGCATGCCAATCTGCAATAGATACGGCTCGTAGACATCCTCAATGGTCTGACTCTCCTCACCAATCGTAGCGGCAATCGTATCCAGACCCACAGGGCCTCCCCGGAAACTGTTAATCATTGATTTGAGCATCTTGTGATCGATCTCGTCCAGACCACGCGGATCAATCTGAAGACGTTGCAGCGCTTCTTCCGCTAGAGCCTGTGTGATAATACCATCACCCCGTACCTGGGCAAAGTCACGCACTCTTTTCAGCAATCGATTGGCAATCCTCGGTGTCCCACGGGAGCGCAATGCGATCTCTTCTGCTGCATTACCAACAATCTCCACCCCTAGAATCTCTGAGGCCCGTGAGACGATGTAGGCCAGCTCATCCACCGTGTAGAACTCCAGCCGACTGATAACACCAAACCGATCTCTCAGAGGCGCAGACAGCAAACCTGCACGGGTTGTAGCACCAATCAGCGTAAAGGATGGCAGATCAAGACGTACGGAGCGGGCACTTGGGCCTTTTCCGATCATAATATCCAACGCGAAGTCTTCCATGGCGGGATACATCACTTCTTCTACCGTCCGATGAAGGCGATGAATTTCGTCAATAAACAGGACATCCCCTTCTTGCAGGTTTGTAAGCAATGCAGCTAGATCACCTGGGCGTTCAATCGCAGGTCCCGATGTTGTGCGTAAGTTAACACCCAATTCATTGGCAATGATATTGGCAAGTGTTGTTTTACCAAGTCCAGGCGGTCCATATAACAACACATGATCGAGCGCCTCATTACGCATCTTAGCCGCTTCAATGTATATTTTCAAATTCTCCTTGACCTGGTTTTGCCCGATATATTCATTTAAATACCGAGGACGAAGACTAAGCTCCACAGCTTGATCCTCCATCATCAGGTTCGCGGAAATAATCCGGTCATCCATGTTCATCCCTACCTTTTTTATGCGGTTTACTGCTCTATTATAGAGGCAAAATTAATTTATCCCGTAAACAGCATTTGCAGTGCCCGTTTCATCAACACATCAACAGAATCGGCCGAAGTAACATCTTTCTTCAGTTTGAGCCAAACTTTATCCAGTTCACTGTCGGTATACCCCAGCGCTTTAAGTCCTTCACGAGCCTCATCCCAGGCAGAGCCGCTTCCTGCTTCTTCCGAAGGAGGAGCAAACAAACCTGTTGCATACGTGGCAGCACCGAAACCATCCAATTTGTCCTTAAGGTCCAGTATCATGCGCTGCGCTGTTTTCTTACCAATCCCCGGCAGTTTGGTCAGGAACGTTAGATTCTCTTGATATATGGCCGTCACGACATGGTCCGGCGTACCGCCAGCGAGTATACCCAGAGCAACTTTGGGTCCAATACCTGATACCTCGATCAGCTTGCGAAATAACTTCTGTTCCTCACGAGTAGCAAAGCCAAACAGCAACATCGCATCTTCACGTACATGGTGATGGGTATACACCATAATTTCGCCTTCTTGCTTCGCAAATGCAAAAGGATTCGGACAGAATACACGATAACCAACGCCATGCACATCAAGCACAATATATTCATTCTCCAGATGTACGAACTGTCCTCTTAGAAAATCAATCATTTTCGCAATACCTCATTCAACTTGGAATTTAATGTATATGAGTGTGCATGACACACTGCTACAGCCAAAGCATCTGCTACGTCATCCGGCTTCGGGATCACCTGTAAACGCAAAAACATTTTGACCATCTCCTGCACTTGCCGCTTTTCCGCTTTTCCGTATCCCACAATCGCCTGCTTAATCTGCATCGGCGTATACTCGGCTATAGGCAGTCCCTTCTGGGCAGCAGCCAGTACCATGACACCTCTAGCCTGACTTACAGACATCGCTGTTGTGACGTTACGATTGAAAAAAAGTTTCTCCAGCGCTACTGCGTCCGGTTTATATTTATCAATCAGCTGTACCATACCCTCATATACATGAAGCAGCCGTTCCTCTTCAGGGGTGTGAGCTTCTGTCTGAATACAGCCATATTGTACAGGTGTTACCTTACTGCCGATTTTATCCACAAAACCAAAACCGACAATCGCAATCCCCGGGTCAATTCCCAAAAAACGCAAATCCATCTCTCCCTTACAAAAGCGAACATATGTATCGTTCATTTCATTATAACAAAAGATAGACCCTACGGCAGGAAAAACTTTGTCCTTTCATATACTCGCCTGAATTCGTGTATAACCTACAATCGCAATCTCCTATATTCAGGTGTTTCAGTCATGGAACGACAAAAAGGACATCTTTCGATGTCCTTCGGTTCACTTCGTATGTTGTATAATCTGCGAATCCTACGATTAGGAACTTCTCCTCTAGGCGATGTAAACAAATAAATTTCAATGCAGATCAGCCTGTTTTTTTATCCGCCATTACGGATTTCTTTATTGGCCTCATCTACCGCATAATCGCTGAACGTAGAGATTACACTATCATACTCATCCTTGTCCTGGATACGAATACCTTGCTGCAACTGCTCCAACACACCTTCAGGCAATGATGTCTCCAACGTGCCTACGTCCATTTGAAAAAAAGTACGGATGACTTTCTCTTCTGTGGGCCGTCCTTCATACAGGTTAAGATTACCCACAGCATCTATGCTAATATATGCCTGCTCTTTACATAATGGAGAAAGATCATCCACATGTTGCTTAATGTGTAAAACTTCTGCCGATTCAACTTGAGCATCCCAATCCGGATGTTGAACGAGCAGCATCTTCAATTGAGGAATCGCCATCTTACCTAATTGTTCCGTCTCTACCCCACAGATATATTGCGTCTCCAATACAACACTCGTTAAACGGTCCGGATCAGGCCCAAGTTGTTCCATCAAAGTCTGAATTTCTTGCTCAGACCTTTGTTCACTCGCAGCAGGCCCCATTACAGATACAGCCTCACTGAAATTGGTCGTGAGTAAACGCTCGATCGCAGAAGAAATCGGCAAACCACTGTAAGCCAGTATAGCTACAGCAACTAACGCTGAAGTCATCCACACTGTTCTTTTCCAACGGCGCCAGCGTCTCTTGAATTGTTTTTTGAAGTTAAACGTGTTCACATGAACCCCTTCTATCACTTTTTAAACCTATTGTGACCGAAAGCACTGGGCTTTATGCAAAATTAACCTAAGGCACCAGCAATACGCCACGCTTGAGCCTAATAAGATGAAAGCTATATTTATTCCTTATTAAAGGTTGTCATGAATTAAGAGGTCATGATTGCTTAAAACACAATCAACTTTTAGACATAAATAAAAAGACGGACTATCTATAAATAGATAATCCGTCTTTTTTGAGATCGGGATGACACGATTTGAACATGCGACCCCCTGGTCCCAAACCAGGTGCTCTACCAAGCTGAGCTACATCCCGTTATATATACCGGCGAGAGGACTCGAACCTCCACGGTTTCCCACTCGATTTTGAGTCGAGCGCGTCTGCCATTCCGCCACGCCGGCGTATGAAGTTGTAATGGCGCGCCCTGAGAGATTCGAACTCCCGGCCTTTTGATTCGTAGTCAAACGCTCTATCCAGCTGAGCTAAGGGCGCAAATATTGGAGCGGAAGACGGGAATCGAACCCGCGACCCTCGCCTTGGCAAGGCGATGCTCTACCGCTGAGCCACTTCCGCATACGGTATTAATAAATATAAAAATGGCGGAACCGACGGGATTCGAACCCGCGATCTCCTGCGTGACAGGCAGGCATGTTAGGCCAACTACACCACGGTTCCAGATCACTTTCTTGATAGAAAGTATAATTGCGGGGGCAGGATTTGAACCTGCGGCCTTCGGGTTATGAGCCCGACGAGCTACCGGGCTGCTCCACCCCGCGTCGTTATTCAAAAAATGATATGGTGGAGGCTGAGGGGATCGAACCCCCGACCCTCTGCTTGTAAGGCAGATGCTCTCCCAGCTGAGCTAAGCCTCCATGTATAAATGACCCGTAGGGGATTCGAACCCCTGTTACCTCCGTGAAAGGGAGGTGTCTTAACCCCTTGACCAACGGGCCTTAATGGCTCCCCGAACAGGGCTCGAACCTGTGACAACTCGATTAACAGTCGAGTGCTCTACCAACTGAGCTATCAGGGAATACTAAGCATCTGCAGTGCAAATGCAATTCATCGTACAACATCAACATACAAAATCTGTTTTCTATGTAAGATGAAAGAGTTCGCTTGGCGGCGTCCTACTCTCCCAGGACCCTGCGGTCCAAGTACCATCGGCGCTAGAGGGCTTAACGGTCGTGTTCGGGATGGGTACGTGTGGAACCCCTCCGCCATCGCCACCAAACGCATAGCTTAGCTTACATCTCAGAGTTTGTTCTCTGAAAACTAGATCCGAAACGAAATGTGCGATTTAAAACTTGCATATTTGGATAAGCCCTCGACCGATTAGTACTGGTCAGCTCCATGCATTGCTGCACTTCCACCCCCAGCCTATCTACCTCGTCGTCTTCAAGGGGTCTTACATACTGGGAAATCTCATCTTGAGGGGGGCTTCACGCTTAGATGCTTTCAGCGCTTATCCCTTCCGTACATAGCTACCCAGCGGTGCTCCTGGCGGAACAACTGGTACACCAGCGGTACGTCCATCCCGGTCCTCTCGTACTAAGGACAGCTCCTCTCAAATTTCCTACGCCCACGACAGATAGGGACCGAACTGTCTCACGACGTTCTGAACCCAGCTCGCGTACCGCTTTAATGGGCGAACAGCCCAACCCTTGGGACCTACTTCAGCCCCAGGATGCGATGAGCCGACATCGAGGTGCCAAACCTCCCCGTCGATGTGGACTCTTGGGGGAGATAAGCCTGTTATCCCCAGGGTAGCTTTTATCCGTTGAGCGATGGCCCTTCCATGCGGTACCACCGGATCACTAAGCCCGACTTTCGTCCCTGCTCGACTTGTAGGTCTCGCAGTCAAGCTCCCTTATGCCTTTGCACTCTTCGAATGATTTCCAACCATTCTGAGGGAACCTTTGGGCGCCTCCGTTACTCTTTAGGAGGCGACCGCCCCAGTCAAACTGCCCACCTGACACTGTCCCCGCACCGGATTACGGTACCAGGTTAGAACCTAGATACGATCAGGGTGGTATCCCAACGGTGCCTCCACAGAAGCTTGCGCTCCTGCTTCAAAGGCTCCCACCTATCCTGTACAGATCGTACCCAAATTCAATATCAAGCTGCAGTAAAGCTCCATGGGGTCTTTCCGTCTTGTCGCGGGTAACCTGCATCTTCACAGGTATTAAAATTTCACCGGATCTCTCGTTGAGACAGCGCCCAAGTCGTTACGCCATTCGTGCGGGTCAGAATTTACCTGACAAGGAATTTCGCTACCTTAGGACCGTTATAGTTACGGCCGCCGTTTACTGGGGCTTCGGTTCACAGCTTCGGATTGCTCCTAACCGCTCCCCTTAACCTTCCAGCACCGGGCAGGCGTCAGCCCGTATACTTCGCCTTACGGCTTCGCACAGACCTGTGTTTTTGCTAAACAGTCGCTTGGGCCTTTTCACTGCGGCCCCCTCGTGCTATTCACACTACCGGGGCACCCCTTCTCCCGAAGTTACGGGGTCATTTTGCCGAGTTCCTTAACGAGAGTTCTTCCGCGCGCCTTAGAATTCTCTTCTCGCCTACCTGTGTCGGTTTGCGGTACGGGCACCATCACCTGGCTAGAGGCTTTTCTTGGCAGTGTGAGATCATGACCTTCGCTACTATAATTTTCGCTCCCCATCACAGTCTAGCCTTACGATGTGCGGATTTGCCTACACATCAGCCTCACTGCTTAGACGGACATCCATCAGTCCGCGTCACTACCCTGCTGCGTCCCCCCATTGCTCATAACGGCTTACGGTGGTACAGGAATTTCGACCTGTTGTCCTTCGACTACGCCTTTCGGCCTCGCCTTAGGTCCCGACTTACCCTGAGCGGACGAGCCTTCCTCAGGAACCCTTAGGCTTTCGGCGGATCAGATTCTCACTGATCTTTTCGTTACTCATACCGGCATTCTCACTTGTATAATGTCCAGCGCTCCTTACGGTACACCTTCAACCCTTATACAACGCTCCCCTACCCCTGATGCAAAGCATCAAGCCATAGCTTCGGTGGTGTGTTTAGCCCCGTTACATTTTCGGCGCAGAGTCACTCGACCAGTGAGCTATTACGCACTCTTTCAATGGTGGCTGCTTCTAAGCCAACATCCTGGTTGTCTGTGCAACTCCACATCCTTTCCCACTTAACACACACTTGGGGACCTTAGCTGATGGTCTGGGCTGTTTCCCTTTTGACAATGGATCTTAGCACTCACTGTCTGACTCCCGGAAGTAAGTCTATGGCATTCGGAGTTTGACTGAGCTTGGTAACCCTTGCGGGCCCCGCACCCAATCAGTGCTCTACCTCCACGACTCTGTTTTCCGAGGCTAGCCCTAAAGCTATTTCGGGGAGAACCAGCTATCTCCGAGTTCGATTGGAATTTCTCCGCTACCCCCACCTCATCCCCGCACTTTTCAACGTGCGTGGGTTCGGGCCTCCAGTGCGTGTTACCGCACCTTCACCCTGGACAGGGGTAGATCACCCGGTTTCGGGTCTACGTCCACGTACTATGTCGCCCTATTCAGACTCGCTTTCGCTGCGGCTCCGGCTCTTCACCTTAACCTTGCACGGGAACGTAACTCGCCGGTTCATTCTACAAAAGGCACGCCATCACCCCTAAAACGGGCTCTGACTTTTTGTAAGCACACGGTTTCAGGTTCTATTTCACTCCCCTTCCGGGGTGCTTTTCACCTTTCCCTCACGGTACTGCTTCACTATCGGTCGCTAGGAAGTATTTAGCCTTGGCAGATGGTCCTGCCGGATTCATACGGGGTTTCACGTGCCCCGCACTACTCGGGATACATCTCGGAGAGAACCAACTTTCAAGTACAGGGCTTTTACCTTCTTTGGCGGGCCTTTCCAGACCTCTTCGTTTAACCGGTTCCTTTGTAACTCCATGTGAGATGTCCCACAACCCCAAAGAGCAAGCTCTCTGGTTTGGGCTTCTCCGCGTTCGCTCGCCGCTACTGACGGAATCACTATTGTTTTCTCTTCCTCAAGGTACTTAGATGTTTCAGTTCCCCTGGTATGCCTCTACATAACCTATGTATTCAGTTATGAGTAACTGGAAATTACCCCAGCTGGGTTTCCCCATTCGGACACCCCCGGATCAAAGCTTGCTTACAGCTCCCCGAGGCAGTTTCGTTGTTCGCCACGTCCTTCATCGGCTCCTAGCGCCTAGGCATCCTCCGTGTGCTCTTAGTAGCTTAACCAATTGCTCAGATGAGCAAATGCAATCTACCGTTTTTATTGAAACTTGTTTAACACAAGTTCAGCTTAAAAAGGAATGTTCTAATTCGCAATTTTCGTTTCGATATCTAGTTTTCAAAGAACAAGCTCCATGCAAAAGCAAGCTGTTTGAGAGTTTGAGCTCTCAAAACTGAGCAACGAGTGAGTAGTTTTTGCAGCTAAGCTGCGGTTTTGAATGTTTCCACTCGGGAAACGATTCTCCATAGAAAGGAGGTGATCCAGCCGCACCTTCCGATACGGCTACCTTGTTACGACTTCACCCCAATCATCTATCCCACCTTCGGCGGCTGGCTCCTTGCGGTTACCCCACCGACTTCGGGTGTTATAAACTCTCGTGGTGTGACGGGCGGTGTGTACAAGACCCGGGAACGTATTCACCGCGGCATGCTGATCCGCGATTACTAGCAATTCCGACTTCATGCAGGCGAGTTGCAGCCTGCAATCCGAACTGAGACCGGCTTTTTAGGATTCGTTCCACCTCGCGGCTTCACAGCCCGTTGTACCGGCCATTGTAGTACGTGTGTAGCCCAGGTCATAAGGGGCATGATGATTTGACGTCATCCCCACCTTCCTCCGGTTTGTCACCGGCAGTCACCTTAGAGTGCCCATCCGAAATGCTGGCAACTAAGATCAAGGGTTGCGCTCGTTGCGGGACTTAACCCAACATCTCACGACACGAGCTGACGACAACCATGCACCACCTGTCTCCTCTGTCCCGAAGGAAAGGTACATCTCTGTACCGGTCAGAGGGATGTCAAGACCTGGTAAGGTTCTTCGCGTTGCTTCGAATTAAACCACATACTCCACTGCTTGTGCGGGTCCCCGTCAATTCCTTTGAGTTTCAGTCTTGCGACCGTACTCCCCAGGCGGAGTGCTTAATGTGTTAACTTCGGCACCAAGGGTATCGAAACCCCTAACACCTAGCACTCATCGTTTACGGCGTGGACTACCAGGGTATCTAATCCTGTTTGCTCCCCACGCTTTCGCGCCTCAGCGTCAGTTACAGCCCAGAGAGTCGCCTTCGCCACTGGTGTTCCTCCACATATCTACGCATTTCACCGCTACACGTGGAATTCCACTCTCCTCTTCTGCACTCAAGTCACCCAGTTTCCAGTGCGATCCGGGGTTGAGCCCCGGGATTAAACACCAGACTTAAATGACCGCCTGCGCGCGCTTTACGCCCAATAATTCCGGACAACGCTTGCCCCCTACGTATTACCGCGGCTGCTGGCACGTAGTTAGCCGGGGCTTTCTTCTCAGGTACCGTCACCTTGAGAGCAGTTACTCTCCCAAGCGTTCTTCCCTGGCAACAGAGCTTTACGATCCGAAAACCTTCATCACTCACGCGGCATTGCTCCGTCAGGCTTTCGCCCATTGCGGAAGATTCCCTACTGCTGCCTCCCGTAGGAGTCTGGGCCGTGTCTCAGTCCCAGTGTGGCCGATCACCCTCTCAGGTCGGCTACGCATCGTCGCCTTGGTGAGCCGTTACCCCACCAACTAGCTAATGCGCCGCAGGCCCATCCCCAAGTGACAGATTGCTCCGTCTTTCCAGTTCTCTTCAGGAGAAGAAAACAACTATTCGGTATTAGCTACCGTTTCCGGTAGTTGTCCCAAACTTGAGGGCAGGTTGCCTACGTGTTACTCACCCGTCCGCCGCTAACTATCAGAGAAGCAAGCTTCTCATCAAGTCCGCTCGACTTGCATGTATTAGGCATGCCGCCAGCGTTCGTCCTGAGCCAGGATCAAACTCTCCAATAAAGTATTGAAAAGAGCGATAAGCTCATTTTGAAACTGACGAGATTAAAAATCTCATTTATTTTGCTTCAAAATCATACAGTCCGAAGACGTGTACCGATTTCTCAGCGTCGATCTTGCAAGCAAGATCGTTACTCACTCGTTGTTCAGTTTTCAAAGATCAAACTTGTTTGTGTTACTCTTTTCGTTGTCAGCGCTGTGTTTCAGCGGCGACTTAAATAATATATCATACTGATGAAACCAATGCAATAGTTTTTTCAAAAAAACTTTTAATAGATTCTAAGCCCCCAGTGCCCCCACTAAAAACTTTAGCGAATTTGGAGCTCTATTCCCCCAACAATCCCGTCCACATTAAGAGTTTTCTTTCTTGATATCTACTAAAGAACCTTACAAGCGTGACACTTCCATACTGCATTAGGATTACCCTACTCTCCATACAAAAACTCAAAAGGCCGGCTCTTCTCAGAGTCGACCTTTTGAAGATTTACGGTTTTCCGTTACTTTACAGTGTTATTGCTGTATCCAGGGATTTCTACGCTTTTTGTTGTCAGAACTACGTTTAGTGGTTATCCCTGTGCGTTCTCTTGATTGTTTCCCGGATACAGATACTTTAGATTTAGCTTTGGCAGCAGGTTTGGCTGTTCTGCGTTTCGCAGTTCCTGTTTTGGCTGCTTGTTTGGGCTTCGCATCCAGATTGAACTCAGTCTCACTCTCTGTAGAAGACTGGCTTAAGTTAGCCTCGTCACGTCCACCCTTTTTGCCTTCCCCCTTACCTTGTGGAGGATACAGTTCACCAAATGCACCTAATGGAGACGGCGGCACCATGTTCTGAGTAGGGTATGGATTTTGATAGGCATACTCCAATGGCTGATTAGGCATCATGGATGTGGTCATTTCAGGTTGCATCCCATAAGGATTGTATGTGCCCCACGCTGGGTTCTGGTAGTTATGTGAGGGATGTGCGTATTGATGGTTGGGCATGTGATGGTTGCCACATCCACATGGCGGGTACGGAAGCATAGAGTAGGGAGAAATATGAGGCGGTTGGTGGTTCATATGCTCATTGGCTGCAAATGGAGGGTATGGGCTGTTCACTTGACCTGATGGAGCGATCGGATATGAGTTGTTCTGCATCTCAGCAGATACGTTCGGCATAACGTTGTTATGATTATACTCCGTGCCGGTCCAAGGCATGTTGGATGTATGACCTATGGAGTACGGACTCACTTCAGGTATACCTGGGAATGTAGCATTGTCGTTCGCCCCAGCCGTATACATGTTTTGTGGAGTAGTGTATACCTCTTGTGCAGGTACAGGAACTTGGGCATATGGATGCTCGGCAGGAGCATGCAGCATTTTACTACCGCAACCACATGGAGCTTTGGTCGCAGGAGCTACTTCTGTAGGCCATTCCGTGTTGTTAGGTATTACAGGTAAAGGCAGGACTTCAGGTGAGATATTAGGCATCGTATACGTCGGCGCTTCAGTTATCGGTTTTAATTGCACTTCGGATTTGGTATTTTCTTTCTTCTGAGCTTCCTTCTGCGGCTTCTCTTCAGGAATTTCAGGTAACTGTGGTAACACTTCCACTTCTGGCTTGATATTAGGTAGGACCGGATTTGCAGGTACAGGAGCCGGAACCGCATTGGAGACTTCCGGTACAGGTGCTGGTACAGGCACTGGGACTACTGGTACGACTGGAGCCGTTTCTTCTTTAACTCCCGTGTATTCCTTCCCTTCAGGAGACAGCTTCTCATGAGCAACATTGGGTGATGTACCATTTTCTGAAGCCGTGTTCCCTGGTGCATTCGCAGATGGAATGTACACGGTCTCCCCTACAAGAAGAGCATTAGGATTTTTCAATTGTGGGTTCGCATTGATCATATCTTTCAACGGAACTCCCCAAGCCTGTGACAACTTCCATAATGAATCGCCTTGCTGGACTTTATGACTGTGCAACACGCCTTCTGGCTTTGGTGTTACAGGCTCCGCAGGAATTTTGACCTTCATGCCGATCTCCAACTTGTCAGGATTTGAAATTTGCGGATTAGCTGCGATAATTTTGTCCAACGCTACATTATATTTTTGGGACAGCAGATATAATGTGTCGCCTTTTTTCACCATGTGTATTTTCACTTGGAACTAACCTCCTAGACGTGATACTTGGGCAGTGCATCCGCCCATACCGTTACTACATCCTATGCAGAAATTGGGCCAATGACATCAACTAAGCAAAAAAAATCCTCCTCGCCCTAAAAACCGCATACTTCAGGTATGCTGAGTTTCTGAGACAAGAAGGACTTCCTGCTTCCCTATTCAGTTCGTTCCAATTAATCTTCCCAAACTTTGTAACCATCTTTGTCGACAATTTGACGGAATGCTTCCAGCAGCCTCAAGGTTACAGGACCTGCAACACCCGTTCCAATCGTTCTGCCGTCCACCTCATAAGCAGCAATAACTTCTGCAGCTGTTCCAGTGAAAAAGACTTCGTCGGCAATGTACACATCATGTAGCGTAAATGGAACTTCTTTTAATTCAAGATCCAGCTCACCGCACAGATCGATAATGGCCTGACGTGTAATTCCCTCTAATGCACCAAGATAACAAGGTGGCGTATAAACTACACCATTTTTGATGATGAAGATGTTATCACTTGAACCCTCAGTAACGTAACCTTGGGAATTCAGCATAATCGCTTCACCAGCACCTGAATAGTTAGACTGAATTTTAACAAGAATGTTGTTCAGATAGTTCAATGATTTAATCTTTGGATTCAATGCGTCCGGGATGTTACGGCGCTGGGATACAGACACGGCTTTTAGCCCAGTAAGATACGCTTCCTCCGGATAGATCGCCAGTTGCTCTACAATGATGATTACGGACGCTTTAGGGCAGCGCAGCGGATCAAGACCCAAGTTACCAGGTCCACGTGAAACGATCAGACGAATATAACCGTTACGCATATCATTGCGACGGACCGTTTCAGCCATCACTTCCAGCATCTCATCATAAGACAGTGGAATGTTCAGACTGATGGATTTAGCTGAATCGTACAAACGATCCAAATGCGCTTTGCATCTGAAAATGTTACCGTTATAAATCCGAATACCTTCGAAAATACCGTCTCCATACAAAAATCCATGATCATATACCGAAACGGTTGCGTTCTCTTTGGTCACATATTGACCGTCCAAATAAATCCATTGTTCTGACACCGATGACTGCACCTCCATAAAATTTCCATTCCTAGATTCCGAAACTACATTTATCTCGTTCATTGTACAACAAATGACAAGCTATTTCTTGCTCATTTACCCAGTCTTATGACAACCTTCAACAATATACGTCCTGATTCAGGTCGTTTTCAACGAAGGATATGTATAACACGGATAGCTGCCAAGAATACGTACCTGACAATTCAAAGCCTCAATCTCAGCCATGGCTGCGGTAAGCAATACCGAATCTGCACTTTCCTCAACATCAATGTAAAAATAATAACTCCCCAACCTTTTCTTCGTTGGACGAGATTCCAGTCGGGTCAGGTTCAGCTTCCGCCAGGCAAAAGCCGACAACACCTGATGTAATGCACCCGGTGCATCTTCAGGCAATGTAACAAGCAAACTGGTTTTTACATGATCAGGCTCTCGTGGTATCTGAACAGGTTCATGACCTATTAGCACAAAACGAGTATAGTTGTTGTCATGGTCGGTAACCCGTTCAGCCATAATGTCCAAACCGTGCTTCTGTGCAGCCAGCCTGGTGCCAATCGCGACCCAGCCTTTGCCAGGGTTTTTTTTCACAATTTCTACAGCTTCCGCTGTACTGTTTACACCCTCAAGGTCTGCTCCAGGTGAATGTAAGCGAATAAAATTCTGGCACTGCGGAATCGCTACAGGATGGGACATGATCTTTGTAATTTTCCCGAAATCATATTCACCACTCTCTGCCCTGAACTCGGAGCCATGTCCAATGACATTCTGGATGGATGGATAAACCCATTCTGCTTGCATCGGAATATCAACTTCGTTAACCAGCCAGTCCATATGCAAACTAACGGAGCCTTCAATCGTATTCTCAATGGGTATGACACTGTACTGGGACTTCCCACTATCCGTAGCCCGGAAAACATCAGAAATCAGCTTGGAATGAAGCAATTCCAAAGGCTCCCCATTAAACAGAAAATCTACTGCTTCATGGGAAACTGAACCTTCAGGTAATACTGCAATTCGTTTCATGCGTTAACTTCCCCTTTAACTCTGTCCATAAAAGGACTTTCATCTTGATCAGGCAGTACGGTAACACCGTCCAGATCCGGATCCAACCACAATGCAGAAGCAGTGATGCCTTCACGGTTCATTGTGTCTATCAAATATTGCTCCAGTTCGAGCTTACGAGTATCATGACGATCTACCAACGTCAAAACGGTAGGTCCGGCTCCACTCAATGCAGCCCCCAGGGCTCCATGACTGACTGCATGTTCAAGGATTTCAGCCATACCAGGTACCAAAGATGCCCTGTAGGGTTGATGAATCCGATCAGACATCGCCTTTTGAATCATGTCCAATCTCCCACTTGCCAAAGCTGCAACGAGCAAGGATGATCTGCTTATGTTGTGAATGACATCAGACTTGTCAAACTGCTGTGGAATTACATTTCTTGCTTTCGAAGTGGACAACTCGAAGTCCGGTACGATGACCAACGTCTGCAAGTCCTGATGCGGCTCAATGCGAATATGGTCTACCCGACTGCCATCCCACGCTGCTGTAATGATACCTCCATATAGGGAAGCTCCTACATTATCCGGATGTTTCTCCAGCGACGTAGCCATGTCCAGAAGTTTGGCATCAGATAAAGGAGTGCCTATTAAAGCATTAGCAGCAGCCAACGCGCCCACGATGGCGGATGCACTGCTTCCCAGTCCCCGAGTAAGCGGAATATCGGAATACATGGAAATCTCCAACTCCGGCACGGAGATTCCGGCTTCGTTGAAGACCATCTGCGCGACTTCATATAACAAATTGGATTTATCTGTTGGCAAACCCGTCAGATGATCTCCATGTAAATGGAATGTTGTCTGCTCAGCCGGTTTCATCTCAAGCCATGCATACAGAGACAATGCCATGCCCAGGGTATCAAACCCTGGACCCAGATTGGCTGTACTTGCAGGTACCTTAACAGTTACCCTTTGCTTCAAACTCATACGGATTGTTGCTCCAATTGTGCAATTGCCGCCATAACCGCTTCTTCAGAATCTTCCACAACAAGTGGTTCAGTCGCTACCGTTTTGATTGCAATATTAGGGTCTTTTAGACCATGTCCTGTCAGAACACAAACCACAGTCTCTCCACCTTTAAAGTATCCTTCACTCTTCAGTTTGTATACACCAGCAACGGAAGCAGCGGATGCAGGTTCAGCAAAAATCCCTTCACGAGCGGCGATCGTACGATATGCTGTCAGAATTTCTTCATCAGTTACATAATTAATCTGTCCGCCAGACTCTTCAGCTGCAGCTACAGCTGTTTTCCAACTTGCAGGATTACCAATTCGAATAGCCGTTGCTACGGTTTCAGGCTCAAGGATCGGTTCACCTTTGACAATTGCCATTGCGCCTTCCGCTTCAAAACCAACCATACGTGGCAGGGAGTTCGATTTGCCTGCTTCTTTATACTCTTTAAACCCTTTCCAGTAAGCCGAGATGTTCCCTGCGTTGCCCACTGGAATGGCAAGTACATCAGGTGCTTGACCAAGCTGTTCAATGACTTCAAACGCAGCCGTTTTCTGTCCTTCAATCCGGAACGGATTCACGGAGTTCACGAGCGTAATTGGATGCTTGGCTGTAATTTCACGCACAATTTCCAATGCACGGTCAAAGTTGCCATTAATCGCAATAACTTTAGCTCCATATATCATAGCCTGAGCTAGTTTACCCAGCGCAATGTTGTTATTCGGGATCAAAACAATACAATTCAGACCAGCACGAGCCGCATAGGCTGCTGCAGCCGCTGAAGTGTTACCTGTCGATGCACACATGATCGTGCGGCTACCTTCTTCCATCGCTTTAGCAACAGCCATAACCATTCCGCGATCTTTAAATGAACCAGTCGGATTCAGACCTTCATATTTGAAATATAAATTCAATCCAAGCTCCTCAGACAAATTCTCCGCATGAACCAGGGGCGTGTTTCCTTCATGAAGCGTAAGCAGGGGCGTGTTTTCATTAACCGGAAGGTGCTCTCTATACGTTTGCAGTAATCCTTGATATCTCATTGTGGGTAAACTCCTTTGTCGTTAATAATCCGAATATGATTAATATGATTGCATACCTCAATATGGTTAGGCGTGTATCTTAAACTTAGCTTAGACCTGAAATTCAAACCGGAATTTGGGGGCGAGTTATCCTTCTACCCGGTACACACTCTTAATGCGACGAATGACAGCAAGTGATTCAAAGTGTTTCAATACTTTATCCATACTTGCCTTGCTAGCGTTATGCGTAACAATGATGATCTCAGCATCTGGGTTGTGTTCGTTCGGCTGTTGCACAACTGAAGCCAGGCTGACTTCGTATTCAGCGAAGATTTGGGTAATTTGCGCCAGTACCCCTGCCTTGTCATCCACATGCAGCAAAATAAAGTTTTTCGACATAATGTGTTCGTCACTTTGCAGACGCTTCTGTTTATAAGGCACAATCGCTTTGAGACCATTCACACCCAGCTTCAGGTTTTTGATCACAGCCACGATATCCGCTACTACAGAAGTTGCCGTCGGAAGCTCGCCTGCACCCGCACCGTAGAACATCGTCTCACCTACAGCTTCGCCATGTACATACACTGCGTTGAACACGCCATTGACGGAAGCAATTGGATGATTCTGTCTTACCATCGTCGGCTGAACACTTATGGTGATCTCATCATCTCGACGATCTGCGATACCCAGCAGTTTCATTTCATAACCAAGTCTTTTGGCATACGTAATATCTTCACGGGTTACGGAAGTAATCCCCCTAACGGTCACATCTTTCAGTTCCACATTGGTTCGGAAGCCCAAAGTACCCAGAATCGCCATTTTGCGAGCTGCATCGAGTCCTTCGACATCCGAAGTTGGATCGGTTTCTGCATATCCGAGTGCTTGAGCCTCTGCCAGAACCTCTTCATATGAGGCACCTTCCTGGCTCATTTTGGTCAAAATAAAGTTCGTTGTTCCGTTCACTATCCCCATAATGCGGGTAATCCGGTCGGATGAGAAACCTTCAATCAACGTGCGGATGATCGGAATGCCACCAGCCACACTCGCTTCGTAGAATACATCACATTGCTTTTCCTGTGCCTTGGCCAAGATCTCGGAACCATGCAAAGCCATTAAATCCTTGTTCGCGGTTACGATATGCTTGCCCCGCTCCAGTGCTTCAAGGATGTACTCTTTGGTCTGATCAATGCCGCCCATAACTTCCACGATAACATCTATATCTGGGTGACGAATGACTTCCCAAGGATCTTCAGTGAGCTTGGCACGGTCTACAGCAATGACACGATCCTTCTCCGTATTCTTCACTGCAATCTTCTCAATAACGATCGGTGATCCAACCTGACTGCTCAGATCCTCCTGATTTCCTTCCACGATGCGAACGACCCCAGTACCCACCGTGCCCAGACCCAACAGTCCCACTTTTACTGGTTTCACTAACGATCTACCCCCAATGTCTTTTTCTCCTTCACCCCTGAACGATTTAACCATACATAGATCTTATTCCTAAACGTTTTACGTTAACGTCTAATTAGCCTTGGCCAACAATGCGCGTGCGTCGAACTCCGGGCATATCCTGCATCCGATCGAGCATTTCTCCGATTTCCCCATGAAGATGTGATGTCTCCACTGAAATGACGACATTGGCTCTTCCCTGGAGCGGGATACTCTGATTAATGGTTAGCACATTGGCTCCATAACCAGCTACATGTCCGAGCACACGAGACAATATTCCTGACTGATGCTCCAAATCAATGGAGATCGTTACAATTCGCTCCCGTTCAAGCTGATTGATCAAATGGATGCCATCCTTGTACTTATAAAAAGCGCTCCGGCTTAATCCAACCTGTTCAACCGCCTCATGGACTGTTTTGACATCCCCGGAAGCTAGCAGTTCTTTTACCTGCATGGTCTTCACCACAGCCTCTGGCAAAATGTCTTCCCGTACTAAGTAATAGCGTTCATTCACAGAACGTCCTCTCCTCAAAGACTCATGTATTCATATAGTGGACATTATATAGGATCTATCTCAAAAGGGCAATACCTCACATGTCTATTTTTGAAAAACTATTCCTAACAGTATACAAGTTTATCCCACGTGCAGGTAAGGAAATATAAAAAAAACGCAGAGCAGCGGGTTATCTCCCACTACTCTGCGTATATGTTTTAAGCCTTTATATTCGTAAAGGTTGCACTTCTATCTTAATAGTAGCTGCTACCTTCCACAAATTCGAACTCAAAGTCGCCAATGCGCACAATGGTGCCTTCTTCAGCTCCGCGTTTACGAAGTTCCGCATCCACACCCATATGACGCAATGTACGCGCCAGTTTGAGAATCGCTTCATGCGAATTCAGCTGCATCCGTTTCATCATACGTTCAATCTTGGCACTTTCGACAACGAAGATTTCATTCTCCCGTACAATACGGAAGCCATCGTCCTCTTTTTTGTCCAAGCTGTATACTTTGCGTTCAGATAAGTCAGCAACTTCTTCAACCATTGGCTCGTCCGGAATTTGATCCAGCAGATCAGCCGCACGATACAGGAGCTCTTGAATCCCTTTCCGTGTCAGGGACGAAATAGGCATAACTTCAATATCCGGTTGAACTTCACGAGCCTTCTGCAAAAACTCTTCCAGATTAGCCTCGGAATCCGGCATGTCCATTTTATTCGCTGCTACAACTTGTGGTCTCTCAGCGAGGACAGGATTGTACAATTTGAGTTCCTCGTTGATTTTCTGCCAGTCTTCGAACGGATCACGTCCTTCTGAACCAGACATATCAACGACATGAACGATAATGCGTGTACGTTCTACGTGACGCAAGAACTCATGTCCAAGCCCAATACCTTCGTGGGCACCTTCAATCAGGCCCGGCAAGTCGGCCATAACAAAGCTGCGACCTTCACCCACACCAACAACACCCAGGTTAGGAGTAATGGTTGTAAAATGATATGCTCCAATCTTTGGCTTGGCTGCCGAAACAACAGACAACAGTGTGGATTTCCCGACACTTGGGAAACCAACCAAACCGACATCTGCCATGACCTTAAGCTCAAGTACGATGTAACGTTCTTGACCTTCTTCTCCATTTTCGGCCAGTTCTGGCGCTGGATTGTTAGGCGTGGCAAAACGAATGTTTCCCCGTCCGCCCCGTCCGCCACGAGCAACAACAACCTGTTGACCATGACGCGTCAAATCAGCCAGTACTTCTCCACTGTCTTCATCCAAAATGACGGTTCCAGGTGGAATACGTACAATCATGTTCTCAGCGTTCGCGCCATGCTGACTTTTATTACGTCCCTTCTCACCACGAGGGGCCTTGAAGTGACGCTGGTAACGGAAATCCATCAACGTACGCAGACCTTCATCCACACGGAAAATGATGTCAGCTCCTCTGCCTCCATCACCCCCGGCAGGTCCGCCGTTCGGTACATACTTCTCACGACGAAACGAAATAATTCCGTCCCCTCCGTCTCCGGCTTTCACATAAATCTTCGCTTTATCTACAAACATTGGTTAACCCCTTCTTCCTATATTCCGCAAGGCATTCTGAATTGTATAAACGTATCCTCAGACGGAAGCTGCTCCGTTCTGACTTTTTTTCCTTTGAGTACGGCATTGAGCTGCCGCAATGTTTCCGGATCGGGTGTTTGATCCCCATCCAGCCGGACAACCACATCTCCGTGATCCTGTCCGAAGTTCAAGGTCAGTTTGCGAACCTCTCCCCAAGACGACCGGCCGCCGCCATATTGATAGGCTCGAATCGCATCGGCAATCGCCCCCGTAAGCGACTCGCCATCCTCGGGAGAGACCAGAGCACTAAGCTGCAACTCTTCCTCTACGACCACATGCAATTCCAGAGCGACTCCACTGGTCCGGAAAGATTGAAGATAAAATACGAGTGAAGGAATACCCAATCTGGAGATTCGGCTTTCTTCGTTAACCCGCTCTACTATTCTTTCCACACATTGCACTGATTTATCAAGTTTGCCCAGTCTAAGATATCCATACAATACCTGAAGATCGTTCATCCAATCATGCCTATGATGATTTAATGATGCAATTGCTGTCTTTTCCATAGATTGTATGATGGTTCTGCGTTCCGCCTCTGCCTGTCTCTTCATCACATTCACAGAAACAAAAAGCACCGCGACGGACCACAATGCGTATACAGCAATTGAAATAATCACTGGATACAGCATAACGAAAACCAAAGGAATCAGAAGTGAACATGCCGCAATCCAGGGCACTCTTTTCCAAGATTTCATGGCTTCTCCCCGTTCTACAAAACTCGGTTGGTTTAAACCCCACCGTAACCAAGTATAACATGTCTTTTCTGCCAGTTCATTATCGAATAACCTATAAATACAAAAAGCCTCCGGCAAAAATGCCGAAGGCTCCTTAGGCGGAATGCCGATATTATGCTTCTACTGCAGCTGCTACTGGAGCAACATTCACAGGGTAGATGCTTACTTTTTTACGATCGCGTCCCCAACGTTCGAATTTCACAACGCCGTCAACTTTCGCAAACAAAGTGTCATCTTTACCGATACCCACGTTAGTACCTGGGTGAATTTTCGTTCCGCGTTGGCGAACGAGAATGCTACCACCAGTTACTGTTTGTCCGTCAGCACGTTTAACACCAAGGCGTTGTGCGTTACTGTCACGACCATTCTTCGTGGAACCTACACCTTTTTTCGATGCGAATAACTGAAGATTTAATTTCAACATGATTGGTTGTCCTCCTTCTTTAATTATTTGACTTGCTCTATCTGAATATACTTTCCGTATGACTCTGCAATATCAGTGAGCATAAGCACCATGGATTCGAGTAGCAATTGTACCTGGGACCAAGTTCCGTCTTTCTCCAGCACCGGTAAAGAAGCGCTTAAAAAGCCATTCTTCATCTTGGCGTCCATTTCGACACCAGTCAGTGTTTCAATCGAGTTCACCGTACCCACTGTAACAGCGGATACCCCGGCACATACGATGTCTTCTCCTCGCTTGGCAAAATTAGCATGCCCTTTGATGGAGAAACGCTCGATGCTCCCGTCATCATTACGAAAGATTTGAACGATAATCACTTATCGCACCTTCTTACGCTTTGATTGCTTCGATAGTTACTTTTGTATACGGTTGACGGTGACCTTGCTTCACATGGTAGTTCTTTTTAGGTTTGTATTTGTATACAACAACCTTTTGTCCTTTGCCATGTTTCTCCACTTTAGCCGTTACAGTTGCTCCGGAAACCAATGGTGTACCTGCTGTCAAACCTTGATCGTTAGATACAGCCAGGACACGGTCGAACGTTACGCTTTCGCCATCGTTCGCAGTCAATTTCTCGATGAACAGAACATCGCCCTCTTGGACTTTGTACTGTTTGCCACCTGTTTCAATAATTGCGTACATTTGCCTTGCACCTCCTCATGTCTCAGACTCGCCCGGTCTCAGGTGACAGTGTCCTTGCGGAACTGTTCTTGTACCCGGCCAGTGCGGTTACAGCATGTGCAAGACCAATAGGCTAAACACATACCTGATGATTATACCACCAACCATACTAAAAATCAATGCAACGGCGAAATATATCTTTTGCCTGTCCCATGACAGGAAGAACACGGCTCCACGTAAGGGAGCGTGCTCTCTTCTCGTACCTTCTTACGGGTAAGTTCGAGCAACCCCAGCTTGGTCCAACCCATCACAAAAGCCTTGGTTCGATCCTTCTTGAGTTCATTTTCCAGCGTTGCCGCAACTTCATGCCGATTCATCGCTTCCTCCATATCAATGAAGTCCACAATAATCATGCCGCCGATATCCCGAAGACGCATTAAACGGGCGATCTCAACCGCTGCCTGCATGTTCGTTTCCGTTACGGTCTCTTCCAGACTGTCACCGCCTGCTCCCGTGTACTTGCCTGTATTGACATCGACTACAGTGAGCGCCTCGGTATGATCAATGACAATATAGCCGCCACCAGGCAGCCATACCTTACGGGCGAAATCCCTGTTCAACTGCTCCTGCACTCTATAAGCAGCAAAAATTGATTCTTCTCCCCTGTACACCTGTACTTTAGGTTGATGGCCTGGACAGATTTCCTCCAGCAAAGCACTCAATTCACGGGCTTGTGCTTCATTATCCGTTATGACTTCATCACTGCCAGGCGTATACACATCACGAATGATCCGCTGAACCATACTGTGGTCTCGATGCAGCAGGCTTGGTGAAGGCAAACTATCCGCTTTTTCACGAATCAGACGCCATTGCTCACGTAATGTTTCCAGGTCGGCCTGAATAGCTTCCCTCTGTTCCTCTGCGGATACGGTTCGTATGATAAGCCCCTCTTCGTTCCGTCTCAGCTGTTCACCCAACGTTTTGAGGCGGGATCGATCACCCTCACGGGCAATTTTTTTGGAGACGGCCACATAATCCGCTAAAGGCATGTAGACAAGCCAGCGGCCCGGCAGCGAATAATGAGTCGTCACCCGGGCTCCCTTGCTTCCTACTGGCTCCTTCAGGACCTGGACGATTACATCCTGACCTGGACGAAGCAGCTCCGAAATTGAAGGCTTCACTTTGGGTTGTTTCTCCAGATTGGGATGCAACACATCGTCCACATACAGAAAAGCATTCTTTTTCTGACCGATATCCACAAAAGCAGCTTGCATACCTGGTAACACGTTCACTACCCGTCCTTTGAAATACGAACCCAGCAGTCCACGCTCGCGTGTACGCTCTGCCATGAATTCTACAGCTTTGCCTTCTTCCAGAAGCGCCATTTGCATGAGGTTATGTTCATTATGTACAATCATTTGTTTCATGGCTTCACCTCTAGAAGACAATTCAATTCATCCACATCCATTCTGTATCTTTGCATACTCATTGTACATGTATTAACCCAATTCAGGACATATCCACCAAGATGCTACAACTTATCCGTGTCTTGTTTGAAATAAGAACCGATGATTCGCTGCTCGGGCAAAACAGCCATGATTCTTCCCTGTCTATTCATCACATATATCATATGGTATCTTTCTCTCTTTAATAGACGCAAAATAGTCTCCAAAGGTTTCGCCGGAAATGAGATAATCGGCTGCGCCAAACTACCTGTAGCTGCATGTCGGGTGAATGCACTTTCACGATTCATTAGAAATCGGATAAAACGGTATGGAATATTTCGGTAATCCGTCACATTGGAATAGAACAGAAAAATTCCGACCAACAGAATATTTAAAGGCAGCCCGTAATCACCGGTAAACCACCGACCGATGGCAACCAAGATAACCCCTGCACTACACAGAATGCTGATTCTGTAAGTCCACATCAATGTCGTATAGTAGGGAGCAGCAAGACTAACGAGTGCCTGTACAATTTTACCGCCATCCAGCGGCAACACCGGTAGCAGGTTAAATAGGGCAATCAGCAGATTCCCCTGTATAATATAATCCAAAAAAAGCGGGTCTCCCAGGTTCCCGTACTTCAGCAACAAAACAACTCCAACCATGAGCATATTTTGAAAGGGACCTGCCAAAGCGATAATAATCTCCCGGCGGGCTGTAATATTCCCGGCATCTTCAATAACGGCGACGCCGCCAAAAGGAAGCATCTGTATCGAAAGGACACGGCAGCCCAGAAGGGCTGCCGCTGCAGCATGTCCACATTCATGAATAAAAACGATGGCAAACAACGTAATGAGTTCAATAAAGTTCCCGGTCAGCAGGGAAGCCATCATGATAATCACAAAAAAAGGATGAAACGAGATACGTACACCCCACAACCTAATCAAGGGCAACCACTTCCGCAGGGTCCACGTACTGCTCGCCCTCTTTTACAGCGAAATACAATGTGGCAGGTTGATCATTTCCAGTCTTCTTTAGGCTGCCGACCGCATCACCCGCTTCTACCCAATCATTCACCTGGACTTCACTTTCGTTCAAACGTCCGTATATGGCTGTGACTTGACCAGAGTGCTGAATTACAACCGTTGTCCCATTTTCCGGATCATCCAATACTTGAAGTACTCGTCCCGCATCTGAACTGACTACTTGAACAAGTCCCGTACCGCCAGCTTCGGGAACAATCTCAATGCCTTTCATGCTCAGTGCAAAAGGCTGAACGACGGTTCCCGAGATCGGTTTGCCGAGCAGGTGTCGAATACCTGAGCTGTTCACAGGATCGGTGGTATGTCCAAGAACAGGCAGGAATGATGGTGTTCCGCCAAAATGCCGTTCGTACCAGGCAGCAGCATAGGCAAAATCCATGTCCCGATGCAGCATATCGGCTATTACGGTTTTGGCAGGTGTCGTCCACGAAGTGTTCAACTGAAACAATCCCCAGACACCGCCAAATAATAAAATGCTAACCACCGTTCGTCCCACGAATGACTTCATCAGATTAAAACGCGGATGACCGCCAGGACCATAATGTCCGTTCTCTTTTTTCCACAGCCATTCCGGATCTCTTTCCGGTTCTGCCAACGAAGATCTTGCCGTTCGGAGATTTTCTTGTATATCCATAGACGAGAAGGGATTACGTTGCGAAGATGTACGCTTGTCGAATACCGAGCCCGATTCTCGCTGCTGCATCATTTCTTCCGTAGCCCCATCCATTAACCGCCGAATGCGTTCTTCTCTTCTCTGCTTGATTCTGAGTTTCGTATTCATGGAATGTCCTCCCGCCGAGGCTTGTTTACTACATCCTATGAGGGGCTCGTTCATAATATGAACAAGCTTCGGTTGGAAGCAAAAATAACCCCACAACGTGGAGTCCTCCTGTGAAGTACATATCCTGTTCTAAACAAGACGCCTTTAATAAAATGCTCCATAATATTCAAAAAGCCGGGCTTGAGGGCCACGGCTATCATACATGAATGTGATGAGAAAGAGCGAGTTAACCCATTCCAAAGAACTTCTTAAAACGTGTGAAAGCACCTTTTTTTTGCTCCAATTGCATCAGAGGAACGGTGTCTCCCAGAATACGACGGGCAATATTACGATAGGCAATGGCCGCAAGTGAATCCGGATTCATTACTGTGGGCTCTCCCGAGTTGGCTGCCTTAATGACAAGTTCATCATCAGGAACGATCCCGATCAGATCAATATTAAGTACTTGTAAAATACCGTCAATGTCGAGCATGTCGCCTGATTTGACCATATTGTTGCGGATACGGTTCACAACCAATTTTGGTGATTGAATGTGCGAACTCTCCAGCAAACCAATGACACGGTCCGCATCACGCACAGCCGCATTTTCTGGTGTAGTGACCACAATCGCCTGGTCAGCTCCTGCAACCGCATTTTTGAACCCCTGCTCAATTCCGGCTGGACAATCAATAATGACGTATTCAAAATCTTTTTTCAATTCGAGAATAATGTCCTTCACCTGTTCTGGTGACACAGAGTTCTTATCTCTCGTTTGTGCTGCAGGCAGCATATATAATTCTTCAAAACGTTTATCTTTGACCAAAGCCTGATTCAGTCGGCAGCGGCCGTCTGCAACGTCGCACAGATCATAAATGATCCGGTTTTCGAGTCCCATCACGACATCCAGATTGCGAAGGCCGATATCGGTATCTACCAGACAAACCTTTTTACCGAGCAGCGCCAGCGCTGTCCCGATGTTTGCCGAGGTGGTTGTTTTACCAACGCCGCCTTTACCCGAAGTGATCACGATCGCCTCTCCCATGAGCTACACTCCTTTAAACACATTAAAATCTCGGCGCAACCGAACGATATTGCTCATCTTGTCGATCTGCATCTGATTGTCCTGTAAATAAGCAAATTCCATACCGGTCTCTCGGCTCTCCCACTCATCGGGAGGACGGCTGATGATGTCAGCGATCCGCAGCTGCGTTGGTGCAAACACCGAAGCAGCAATGATCGAGTCTTCGTCCCCACCAATTCCAGCGTGAGCCATGCCTCTGAGTGAACCCAAAACATATATATCTCCGGTACACGTTACTGTGCCCCCCGGATTGATATCACCAAGAAACAGTAGATTCCCTTCATGATGAAGCACCTGACCCGAACGTACCATACCACACATAGTTACAATTGGCGGCGGCCCTTTAACCTCTGGTTTAAGGGCCGGTGAGTCTATGGAACGAATGAGCAAATTCCCTTTTTGTTTCAATATATCAAGAATTGCTTCTTTCTGGTTCTCCGTCACTTCCCGGTTGCCCAGTTTGATATCCACATGAACTATCGGTCCGGTCAAAATATTTTGATGGCTGTGTTCCAGCTTATAGCGGAGCTCGTAGAGCAATTCCTCGAATTCACATTGATCGTCCAACAGGAAAACCAGGCCGTCTCGGATGCCTTTAATCGTTACGTGATTCGATTTTACCGTCATAAGCCTGTCCCTCCCATCTCATTACATTTCGTGCCCGGGTCCCCAAGTTCCTGCTTCTCACTCCATAAATGTATCAAGAAGCTTCTTGTGCTTTGCTCTTTCTCTTACCAATTCGCTCCAGTTGTTTCCGAAGAGGAACATAAATGATCAGCGCGAACACAAAATGAATGAACAAGTTGGGAATCATGTATTCAAGCAGTGCCCAGTCAAATGTCACATGATTGAGTTGGAAGAGCTTGTACAGAAAGAATAACATGGTGTCATTCAGCAGACTTCCCAAAAGGACGACGGAAACCATAACCGGCAGTGGTGCGCGCGGCGCTTGAAAAATAAGTCCCATCATATATGCCGATAATCCCATCGAGAATCCGTATGGTCCAATCATTTCGCCGTAAAATACGACATCGTGCAAGAGTCCAAATAATATGCCAAGCACCAACGCCGTGTGCCGATGATGATATACAGCAATAAACAAAATCACGATATAGACCAGGTTGGCAGAAATACGCATTTGCCAAGCCGAAGGAATGAGCAGCGGAAGGATCGTTCCTTCAACAATGAACAAAATGAACAGTAACAGGAATAAGACTTGCTTGCGCGTTATCATTATTCTTTTACCTCAGGTGGGATAATCACAATCAGCTCTTTCCAGTCCAGAAAGCTTGCATATGGCTTAATAATCGCAGTCCGTGTCAAGCCATATTCCCCAACTTCAACCTTCTGCACTTCTCCGATACGCATGTACTTTGGAAAATTGTTGATAATCCCGGAGGAGATGATTTCATCACCCTTTTTGATATCTGAATCTTCCGAGATCTTGGTCATTTTGAGCATGCCGGTCTTTGGATCATAACTCTCAATCATACCAAACACTTTTTCTTTACCAACCGCTGTAGCTGCAATGGCATTGGAAGTAGGATCATTAGCATCCATGGATGTTAACAGGTTAACGGTTGACGTGTATGAACTGACATGACTGACAACCCCAACCAGCCCCTCTTGCGAAGTGACAGCCATTCCAGCCTTAATTCCCGCATTTTCACCAATGTCGATATTAATCGTTCTGCTGTTCGGGTCAGAGTTAGCACTGATGACCTGAGCAATTCGTGAACCGTAGTTATACCGATTCTTTTGTTCTTCGGTAAAATTGAGCGCTTTCTGGAGCTGTTCATTCACCTGCTCCATATCATTGTATTTCAGCCGATCCCGGGTATAGTGACCCATCGCAATACGAAGCTCTTCATTTTCTTGATATACCGTACGCATGTTCGCCAAATCTTTGAAAAAGCCCGCTACAGAAGAAGCGGGCTTGTAAAATACGTATTGTACAAATCCGACTGAATCCTTCAGGAATTTCTCCGGCCAGGATAGAGCGGTTCGCGGACCGAGCGTAAAGCCCATTAACGCGATAAATGTAACAAGGCCCACCAGCAAAACAAAAAGTCTTTTGTTACCCAGCAGTTTAAACAGTTCGACCACCCTCTAACATCCATTATTCTCTTCCGAGCCATGCCCGGCGGGGAGACTGTCAGACTTATAGTCCCATCGAGAATATCAGCTGATTCTCCCCGGGTATGCGGGTAATAGCTCTCCCGGGGTTAACCGGGTCCTCTTCGTTGATATCATGCTCCTTGGTCGTGAAGCGAACCAAGCAAAGCGTATATCAATTAACGTTTGGAACGAACTGCCGAACTGCTTCTGCTCTTGAACAAATGAATATTCTCAAGCGCTTTACCTGTTCCGATTGCAACGCAATCGAGCGGGTTCTCTGCTACGATAACAGGCATTCCTGTCTCACCAGCAAGCAGCTTGTCCAGATTGCGAAGCAATGCGCCGCCACCTGTGAGAACAATACCACGGTCCATAATATCTGCTGCCAGCTCAGGAGGACATTTCTCCAAGGTTACTTTTACAGCTTCAACAATGGCATTCACCGTATCCGCCAGAGCTTCGCTGATTTCATCCGAAGTAATCGTAATCGTCTTCGGCAAGCCTGTAACGAGGTCGCGTCCACGAATTTCCATTGTTTCCACTTGCTCAAGCGGCATAGCTGATCCAATATCCATCTTCAACTGCTCCGATGTACGTTCACCGATCATCAAATTATACTGGCGTTTAATGTATTGAATCACGGATTCATCCATCTCGTCACCCGCTACACGAACCGAACGGCTTGTTACAATACCACCAAGAGAGATGACAGCCACTTCCGTTGTACCACCACCAATATCGACAACCATACTACCCGTTGGTTCCCATACAGGCAGATCTGCACCAATGGCAGCTGCAAAAGGCTCTTCAATTGTATAGGCTTCACGTGCTCCAGCCTGTTTGGTTGCATCTTCAACCGCGCGTTGTTCTACTGCAGTAATCCCCGATGGTACACATACCATCACATTAGGATGACGTTGGAACATGGAGCGTTGTTTCTGCGCCTCACGGATGAAATATTTGATCATCGTTGCCGTTGTATCGAAATCGGCAATAACGCCGTCTTTCATTGGACGAATGGCACGAATGTTACCTGGTGTACGTCCAATCATTTTTTTGGCAGATTCACCTACTGCCTCAATGCTTTTTGTATCTGTCCGTATAGCGACAACCGAAGGTTCGCGCACCACAATTCCTTTTCCACGTACATAAACCAGCGTATTCGCTGTCCCCAAATCAATACCCAAATCTTTCGTAAAACCACCAAACATGACGTAATCTCCTTTTCTGCCTCATATAGCCGCCCCAGTGAATCAAGAGCGTTTCATTTTCATTCCCACCATAGTGGTGGAGCTAATATTCGCATTTGTTTTGTGTTGCATTGTTTTGCATTAGTAAAGTGAACCTATCTTCTACGGACAACGCCGTCAACATTCATAGGAAAACATCAACGCCAACCATTATATTATACTAAGCCCTTCTCCTTCAAACTTACGTACGTTCCATCTCCGATAATAATGTGATCCAGCACATCTATGCCAACAATTGCACCGGCCTCGATCAGTCTTTTGGTTATTTGGATGTCCTCTGGACTAGGCGTAGGATCACCACTGGGATGGTTGTGTGCGCACACAATAGAGGCGCTGCTGCATTTGATGGCAGCCCGGAACACTTCACGCGGATGAACAATCGAAGCGTTAAGGCTACCCATGGAGAGTGTTTCCTGGGCAATAATGTGGTTTTTGCTATTTAGGAAAAGACACACAAAGTGTTCTTTCTGCAAGTAACGCAGTTGTTCAGTAAGGATGTCGGCCGCATCACGAGGGGTACGAATTGAAGTTGACTGTGTAAGTCTGCTCTTCGCAATTCGATGACCAAGCTCAATGCTGGCTTTCAGCTGTACAGCCTTGGCCATGCCGATTCCCTTCATCGCAGTCAATTCTTCCAGGCTCAAATCCATCAACGAGCGAATTCCACCCGCTTCGGTCAGAATCCGCTGTGCCATATGCACTGCGGATTCCTGTCTTGTACCAGTTCGAAGTAAGATCGCCAGCAATTCAGCATGGCTTAAGGCGCCCGCCCCGTATTCCATCATGCGTTCTCTCGGGCGTTCTTCCTGGGGGATGTCGCGCATCATATATTGAGGCGACTCCATATATTCCCTCTTTTCAGATCGTCAATTGCGGAATTTCATGTACGTGGCAGTACATGTACGCCGAATCCATCCAGCATATCGCTAAGCAAGGACAATGGTAGGCCCACCACATTGAAATAACATCCTTCAACACGTTCTACCAACGAAGCACCAATGCCCTGAATGGCATATGATCCTGCCTTGTCCGAAGGCTCTCCAGTCTGAACATACGCACGAATCGTAGCTTCAGACAGTTCCTTCATCGTTACATCGGTCTGCCGGTACTGAACCATGGATTGTCCATTACTTGCATCGATACAAGCTACTCCCGTGAAAACACGGTGTACACGCCCCTGTAGACGAGATAACATTCGTTCAGCGTCCGCTTCGTCTACGGGTTTACCAAGAATATCACCGTCCAGAACGACAACAGTGTCACTACCAACAATAACAGCATCCTGTTCACGGCCTTCCAGCCCGCGATAAACGGCAAGCGCCTTACGCATCGCAAGCTCCTGTACCGTCTGTTCGGGAGTCCATTCCGGGGGTGTATCTTCATCAGCGTGACTTGGTATTACTTCAAAAGCTAGATGGAGTGATGCGATCAGTTCTTTACGCCGCGGCGAGGTGGAAGCCAGAATAATGCGACGCTGTTGTGTTTTATCCAAAATAACCGGCCCCTTATGCTACGGCGACATCCTGTCGGATCACGCTAGTAGATATCATTTTTTTTAGTTTCTTCGTCAAAATTCGTCATTCTCCTATAACCTGCGATACAGCCATACAGCAGCAATAATACCGATCAGACTCAGGAGGCTCATTTGAAATTGAAGTGAAATATCATAACTGATAATATCCAGATCAGCCTGCGGCGACCAACGAATGGTCGTGGCTTTCGTTAGAAAGGCAACGGCCTTTACAGGCTGCAGTGCCTTGGCGATCCACGCACCGGCCAGCCAGCCGAGCAGTAAAAACAGCAATAACATGCCGAAGTTTTTTTTCATCGGTGATCTTCCCTCGCCATTTTTTGACACCCACATTATTATACGGGGTTTTGTACGTCAATACAAACACAAATCCGGCAAGGGGAACTATTTCCAGTTCCTTGCCGGATAGGTATTTCAAGGCCGTGTTATGGGAAAGTGGTAATTACTGTTTTATCGCTTCAAGCCATTTTTTTTGCTGTAATACATATTCCATCAGATCGGACTGTACAGACCACATATGCACATTAGCCGGATTTTTGTTGTATTCGGCAATTGCCGTTACCGCACTCGCCATCGATTTTTCCATCGCGGATACATAGGGTTGTACGTCTGCACTCAAACCTGGTGCAATACTATTCAAACCGGTCAGCCAGAGCTGATGCTGATTTTGTAATGAGGTCATCGTTTCGGTTGAAACGGCTTCAGGAACGGACTGACCAAGTTGCTGGATCGAAAGGGTAGACAGTTGTTCAACCAAAGCCGCCCCGCTTGCGAAGAAATGCTGTACATCCTCTGCTTTTCCGCCGAATACTGCCGGGTTCACTTCAGGATTGACAATTTCCTTGACGTACAGCTCCACACCTTCGGCCTTAAGCCTTGAGCTGAGCAGCTTGGCCTCCTCACGGTCAGCCGAAATGCCTGCATATACCCGATTACCATCCTCCGGATCGGAGCCTGCCGCTATGCCTGCCTGGGACAGCTCCACCTTCGCCTGTTCTGCGCGTTCAGGAGAACTGAATACACCATATTGCAGTGCATAGTAGCTGCCGCCTGTAGTTGTTGCCTGAATCTGCTGTTCCGAACCTGCCACTCCCTGCTGACCTGTTACAGTCGATACCGCCTGATTGGCGGGGATCTTGCTCCCAGGATCCACGGCCCCTTCCCGATTAAAAAAAGAAAGAATAACCATGCCGAAGAGGGCCCCGGTTACAAGTGCACCCGTTACTGAACCAATCATTTTCCAGCCCCTCGGGGGACGATTTCGCTTATAAGAGTGTTCACTATTTGCAAGCCAATCATGGCCTCCATAATTCTCGTCCGACCTGTTCTCGTCCTCATCTTCGGGATACGCAGTTAGATGATTATAACTGTATCCAGGCTCATCGAGTTTCGAATCTTTGTCCGTTCTTTGGTAAGGTTCAGGTACAGTGGAGCCTGTCAGCATCGTCTCTCCCCAGTCACCGGGAATATCCTCTGGTGTCCATGAAGGCGCTGTATTCAACTGCGTTGGTGTTGGTGTTGGACTGTGCGGAATTTCTTCACTCAAAGCTGCAAATGTGCTGGATGTGGGTATCCCCTTGTTTTCAGGCTTGTCCGACTCGTTATCCCCAAAGCGAAACGTCATTCTAGCATTGCTCACCCCGTACCCTCTCCTTTGTCCCATTTATAACAGCTATATGCGGAGAGAATCTGAAACATTCCATTTCATGCAAAAAACCGCCTGCTTCGCAATGAAGTCAGACGGTTTTACAATTGTAATTAATTCAACCCTTTGGCAAGTGTATCGCCAACTTTCCAGATATCACCTGCACCCATCGTGAGCACAAGATCGCCTGGCTGAAGACGGTTCTGCAAATCTGCAACAACTTCTTCCTTTGTCGGCAGATAACGCGCAGAAGCATTGCTGTTTTGAACAATGAGTTCAACCAGTCTAGCCGAGTGAACACCTTCAATCTGTTTTTCACCCGCAGGGGAATAGATATCGGTAATGAGAACCTCATCCGCTTCTGCAAAGGCACGACTGAACGCATCAAGCAGGAAGAACGTACGTGTGTAACGCTGAGGCTGGAATACCGCAATAATACGTTTCCCCGTTGCTTTGGCCGCACTGATTGTAGCCTCAATTTCAGTCGGGTGATGAGCATAGTCATCAATAATCAACATATCACGTGCTTCACCCAGCACCTGGAATCTGCGTTTCGCTCCATGGAACTGGATAATAGCGGCTGTAATTTTCTCAAATGGAATACCTGCTTCGAGACAGGTAATAACCGTAGCCATGGCATTATAAACGTTATGTTTACCTGGGACTGACAACTCCACCGTACCCAGCACATTGCCCTGATGGCTCATCGTGAAGGAAATTCGGCGGTCGCCAAGCACGATATCTGTTGCCGTATAATCAGCAGCATAATCAATGCCGTATGTGGTTACCCGTGATTTCAGCTCAGGCAAAATGGCTTGAACATTCTCGTCGTCAGCACACACAATGGCCGTGCCTTCTGGACGAATCTGACTCAGGAACTGCACATAAGCCTTTTTGAGTTCCTCAAAATCACTGTTGTAGTTCTCAAGATGATCTGCTTCAATATTCGTTACAATACCGAGCCAAGGGTGATACTGCAAAAATGAACCGTCGCTCTCGTCTGCCTCGGCAACGACCCAGTCGCCTTGGCCTGCCTTGGCGTTGGTCCCCACGTTCATGATTTCCCCGCCAATGATGTATGTCGGGTCTGTATCACATTTATCCATAACAAGTGCAATCATGGATGACGTGGTTGTTTTGCCATGAGCACCGGCTACAGCCACACCTTTGCGCTCGTTCAGCAAACGTGCGAGCATCTGGGCGCGATGCAGAATCGGGATGTTCAACTTTTCAGCTGCCACCCGTTCCACATTATCAGCTGGAGCTGCCGTAGAGTAGACAACCAGGTCTGCCCCATTTACGTGCTCTGCCGTATGTCCGATATATATTTTCGCTCCCTTGGCTGCCAGCTTCTCGGTCAACTCCTGTGAAGCGACATCCGATCCGGTAACGGTGTACCCCATCTCAAGCATAACTCTCGCGATGGCACTCATGCCATATCCGCCAATCCCTATAAAATGAACGTGTTCCGATGTATTTAACAAAACTTTCACCAACCTTTTTCAGAATCGGTTTGATGCAAAAGGGCTGCCCGCACATCTGCAATCAGGTACAATGTGCCGGACACCACCCCCAGATCTTCCGCTTCCGTCCGTGACTTCAATAGATCAAGTGCCTTTGCCCATTCGGGCTCGACGATGATTTCCAGCTCCGGTTTCGCAATGGCGGGACGTACCCGTTCGACGAGCTGCAGCAATTTGGCTGCATCCATTTTGCGTCGGAAATCTGGCTCGGTCAGGATCAGCGTATCCACTAGTGGCAGTATATGCTGCAAATACGCTTCGTGATGCTTATTCGCCAGCATGCCCATCATCAAAATTAACTTGTTGTGAGGATATACGTCGATAATGCTCTTGGCCAGCGATTCGGCCCCCTCCGGATTATGTGCACCATCCAGAATAATGCGGGGCTGATCAACCACTTTCTCGAACCGTCCTGCCCAGAAGGCATGTTCCAGTCCAAGCGCAATATCTTCATCATCCAGCATAAATGCCATGTATTGGCGAAGCAACTCCAGTACCATAAGTGCGCCCGCTGCATTGTCGCATTGATGTACACCCTGCATGCGAATACGAGCGTCCAGATCACGGAACGGTCCTGTAAAATGAAAAGATTGTCCGTTCTCATCACTGTCCAGTCTATGATAGGAGAAACGATCTCCCGCCAGATACACGGTTGAACGCAGCCGCTCTGCCGTCTCCTGGATCACCTTCACAGCCTCTGGCTGCGTGGCACAGGTAACAACGGGTACCCCCGCCTTAATAATACCTGCCTTCTCTCCAGCAATCGCCTCAATCGTATCTCCCAGTACATCCGTATGGTCCATACCGATATTAGTAATGACCGATACCACGGGTGTAACAATATTCGTTACGTCCATCCTTCCCCCGAGCCCTGTCTCCCATACCACAATGTCCGGGTAGCACTCTTCCGCATAATACAGAAGGGCGATTGCTGTAGACACCTCAAACATCGTAGGTGATCCAAGGGGAGTTGAAGCCATCTCTTGAACCAATGGATAAAGCCGGTTTGAAAGTTTGAGCAACGTTTCTTCCGGGATATCCTCACCGTTGTACTGAAAACGGTTTGTGAATTTGGTGATATAAGGGGATGTAAACGTTCCAACATCATATCCCGCCTGAAGAAGCACTGACGTCAAAAAAGCGCAAGTCGAACCTTTGCCGTTCGTTCCCGCGACATGAATAAATTTGAGACGCTGGTGAGGATTGCCCAGCAATGACATCAATCCCTCGATTCGTTCCAATCCAGGTCGGATGCCAAAAGGAATAAGGCCATTGATCCAGTTCACAGCCTCGTCATAGGTAAGTAAAGGAGATGCTATTTCTGTCCCGTTAAGTTCCGTCATATGATTCACCTTTAGTTTGAGTTTGGTTGAAAAAAGCGGCCGGATGGCGCAGAAGCACTCCATCCGACCCGAATATATTAACCTTTCAGTTCCTTGATTCGTGCAATCACCTTATCCCGTTTATCGGAATAGTCCGCTTGCTTGGCGCGCTCTTCTTCAATAACTTTGGCAGGAGCCTTGGCAACAAAGCCTTCGTTCGCCAACTTTTTCTCCACACGGAGTACTTCGCCCTCAAGGTTCTGCAACTCTTTCTCCAGACGAGCCACTTCCTGATCAATATCAATAAGACCCGCCAGCGGCAAGTACAGCTCAGCCCCAGTAATGATAGCAGTCATTGCTTTATCCGGTGAGCTCAGATCCAGGCCGCTGTCGAACTCGGACGTATTACAGAAACGTTTGATGTAATGGCTGTTGCGTTCAATGATGCTGGATGTCTCTGCGTTGTTCGCTTTCACCATTAATTCAATTTTCTTGCTCATTGGTACGTTTACTTCTGCACGGATGTTTCGCACTGCACGAATGGTATCCATAAGCAGGTTCATCTCGGCAACCGCTTCTGGGTTCTCCAACGCAGGGTCATACACCGGCCAGGAAGCCAACGTAATCGTCTCGCCTTCATGCGGCAGATGCTGCCAGATCTCTTCCGAAATGTACGGCATGAACGGATGAATTAGGCGCATAGTCTGATCCAGCACATAAGCAAGCACCGATTGTGTTTTCTTCTTGGCAACCGGATCTTCCCCATAGAAGGACAACTTCGCAAATTCAATATACCAGTCACACAGGTCATCCCAAATAAAGTTATACAGCAAACGGCCTGTTTCTCCAAATTCATATGCTTCGATTAGACGCGTAATATCACGAGAAGTTTCGTTCAGGCGGTGCAAAATCCAGTAATCCGCTGTTCCAAGGTCTCCACTAATATCACGATCTTCATAGGTGAACCCTTCCAGATTCATCAAAGCGAAGCGCGATGCATTCCAGATTTTATTGGCAAAGTTACGAGCCTGTTCAACCCGCTCCCAGCGGAAACGGAGATCCTGACCCGGAGTGCTGCTTGTAGAGATCATGTAACGCATTGCATCTGCACCATATTTCTCAATCACATCCAACGGATCAACACCATTGCCTAGCGATTTGGACATCTTCCGTCCGTCTGCATCACGAACAAGACCGTGCATCAGCACATCCTTGAACGGAACCTCTTCCGTGAACTCCAGAGCGGTAAAGATCATACGCGCCACCCAGAAATAAATAATGTCATACCCTGTTACGAGTACACTTGTTGGGTAATAACGTTTCAGATCTTCCGTATCTTCCGGCCAGCCTAATGTAGAGAATGGCCATAATGCGGAGCTGAACCATGTATCCAGAACGTCTTCATCCTGTCTCAGCTTACGTCCAGCGTATTCTGGCAATGTTGTCGGATCTTCAGCAGATACAATAACTTCTCCAGTCTCCTCGTCGTACCAGGCAGGAATACGATGACCCCACCACAATTGACGAGAGATACACCAGTCACGAACATTCTCGATCCAGTTCAGATACGTTTTCTCAAAACGATCCGGAACAAAATGAACCCCTTCACCGCTTTGTTGCTTCTCAATCGCTTTTTCCGCGAGTGGCTTCATCTCAACAAACCACTGTGTCGACAAATACGGCTCAACGACAGCTCCTGTACGTTCGCTGTGTCCAACCTGATGCGTATGATCCTCGATGTTGATCAATACGCCCTGTTCTTGCAGGTCGGCAACAATCTGCTTACGGCAGTCGCTGCGATCCAGTCCCTGATATTTGCCTGCTTCGGCATTCATCGTACCCGTCTCATCCATCACCGTAATCTGTGGCAGATCATGACGAAGGCCCACTTCGAAGTCATTCGGATCATGAGCAGGCGTAATTTTCACGGCGCCGCTTCCGAAATCTTTATCCACATACTCATCTGCAATAACCGGAATTTCGCGTCCGATAATAGGCAGAACAAGCACCTTGCCAATCATATCTGCGTAACGCTCATCCTTCGGATGAACAGCAACTGCCGTATCTCCCAGCATCGTTTCCGGGCGAGTTGTCGCTACTGTAACATACCCACTTCCGTCTTTGAGCGGATAACGCAGATGGTACAAGTGACCCTGAACTTCTTTATATTCAACCTCAATGTCGGACAGTGCAGTCCGGTTCACCGGGTCCCAGTTAATAATTCGTTTGCCTCGATAAATGAGGCCTTTTTCATACAGTTGAACAAACACTTTACGTACAGCCTGGGATAGACCTTCGTCCAGTGTAAAACGTTCACGTGAGTAATCGAGCGACAAGCCCATTTTGCCCCATTGCTGACGAATGGTTGTTGCGTATTGATCCTTCCAGTCCCATACCTTCTCCAAGAACTTTTCGCGTCCCAGATCATAACGAGTCTGACCTTCTTCACGCAATTTCTGCTCTACTTTAGTTTGTGTAGCAATACCTGCATGGTCAGATCCCGGCAGCCACAGTGCATCATAGCCCTGCATCCGCTTGGTACGAATCAGAATATCCTGCAGTGTAAAATCGAGCGCATGCCCGATATGGAGCATTCCGGTTACGTTCGGGGGTGGAATTACAATCGTATAAGGTTCAGCATCTTTACGCTGACCCGCCTTAAAATATCCATTTTCCATCCAAGTGGAATACCATTTTTGTTCCGCAGCTTTCGGATCATATGTGGTTGGCATTTCTGTTGCAGCTGAATTTTTTTGTTCAGACATGTGTCATTCCTCCGTTACTTATTCATCATCGCCAAAAAACAAAAAAACCTTTCATCCATCAAAGGACGAAAGGTTAGCTTTCGCGGTACCACCTTTGTTTCACGCAGATAGAAAGATAAACTACCCCTTCTATACTTACGTGACACTTCAAGCAGATAACGGCTGCGACCGGCCCATCCTACCTTAGGAATGAATGATACTAAAGTTACTCATCCCTTGTATTCAAACAGGCAACTCCCGGGCGACTTCGATCAGTTGGTTCCTACGGAATTTCCCAGCGCTACAATTCCGCTCTCTGAAAGGTCATACTGTCTACTACTCCCGATCCACGTTGTTCTTCAAAAAACCTAAACACATCATACCCTGCCCGTGCCCGATAGTCAACCTGACAACAGCGGAAAAAGCGCGCTGCAATGCAGGTTGAGGGCAGACAAAGCAAAAACCCGCCATCCTCAAGGGATCACGGGTCGAAATGGTCATTAAACCTGCCTACAGGTTAAGGGATATATAGAATCTGTCCTTCTTCCACAACCTGTTCGGAAAGACGATTATACAACTGGAGCTCTCGGGTACTTAACTGATATCGGTCTGCAATGGTATCGAGCGTCTCTTCACGCTGTACAATGCATAACTTTACTTTACGGAACGGGGTCTGGTCGACAATGGTGCCGAGAAACAGGTTCTTCCACTCGACATCTTCAGGCTGATATGCTTCTTCCTGCAGGACTCCAGCAAGTGCCTCTTGCTCTCGTTCTGCCTCCGCCTCCCGTGTTACTCTGCCAGAGGATAACAAGGAGGAGATGCCTACGCCCTCTTCCTGTTTGAGTGCAGATTCTCTCTTGCTGCCAAAAGCAACCTTAAGCTCCGGCTTGTCTTCCGTCTCAGCCACAGGTTCAGGGATAAACGATTCTTTTTCAGCGGGCTCATTCGTCTCTACCGCTTCAAGAGGAGGTCTGTCTTCCTCCGAAATTTCCGATTCAGACGCTGCAAAGACATCCTGCCAGTTCTCTGACTGCGAACTTGCCGGAACATCTGCAACTGCGTGCTCCTCCTGCTTTGGTTCAGATCGAGCAGATTCAAAATGCCATACGTCCGGTGCTGCCAGTTCATCCGAATGCTGCAGTTCCAGTTTGGAATCGGCCTGCTCCGAATTCCTTAAGTTCGTATGTAAGGTCTCGACGGAAGGCTCGGACCAAACAGACTGCTCTTCAGCCAGAGGAAGCAAAGGCTCCGATTCAGGGTAAGAAGCCAACCTGTCGGCTGTCTCCGCCAAAAAAGACGAAACTGGAGAAGGCGTATCGGACAACACATTCGCTTGCGCTTCATCCTCCTTGTCCCTCAAGGACGAGGACTCTTCGTTTTCAGCTACTATTTTGCTTTGCTCCGCGTTCCCATCCCCTTGCTGCCAGGACTGAAACGGTTCGGAAGAAGCTTGAAATAGATGTTCCTGCTGCAGCTCCTCTTCGCTCCGTTGAAGCAGATACTCCTGAGCAAAAGCATTGGGATAGCTGCCTGTCTGCTCTGTTTCAGCGGAACGGTCGCCCTGCTGAGGGTCGGGCGAATGTACAACGGTAAACTCATCTGCTGACCAGACCTGCGGTTCCTCCACGGGAAAGCCCTCAATACCGCGAAGTGACAATACCCCTGTAATGTTTAGACTTCGGTTGGATAACAAATCGACATCAAAATTTTCGATCTCAATGGAAATATCCTCAAGCGATCTTACCCGGTTCAGGGGTACCGTGATCTCCACCGGAATAAAATGTTTGAGTTCCTCCGAGATCTCGTTCTCTCCCCGATACGCACCTGTTAGCAAAAGATGGCCTCGCAATGTTGCATGATCATCCTGACCTATCACCTGAATGCGGGGATATAACTCAATTTCCTCCAGTTCCTCAATTGCAGGGACTCCCTCTGACAAATGAACGCGCTCATAAATATCGAACCGCAAACCATAAGGTTGATTCAACAAAGGTGGCGTCCTCCTTTCGGCATATGTTCACCATGATCCTTCTCATGGGACTGATCCATGGTCCAAATCCTTCGTTACCCCATCTATATGCCTTGAATGAGATGAGCATGCCACCTTTTATGCAAACCTTCCCAGTTTATTGGTCCTTGCCTTTACGTTGTGCCAGTTGTTCGAAATCCTGTGGCCAAGGGTCTGCCACTTCAATTCGTGCCCCTGTCAGTGGATGACTAAAAATCAGTGTCTCACCGTGGAGCGCCTGCCGACCAATAGAATCCCTTCTGCCTCCGTATAACTCATCTCCAACGAGGGGATGTCCCACATAACTTAAATGCACCCGAATCTGGTGTGTGCGCCCTGTATCCAGTGTCAGCCTGATAAGGGTCGCCCTATCCCATACCTCCACGATCTCTACGTGAGTTACAGCGTCCTGCCCACCTTCAGAGACACGTCTGCGCTGCTTGTGATGCCTGTCCTTCCCAATCGGAGCATCAATCCTATTCAGCTCCGTGGATATCTTACCGCCTGCAATGGCGACATAATGCCGTCCAATGTCTTTACGCCGCATGGCTTCATCCAGTTTGGTGAGAGCAAAAGCATTTTTGGCATATAAAACAGGCCCAGTTGTGTCCTCATCCAGACGGTGAACATGGCGTACATTCGCCTGAACCCCATTCATTTCGTAATAGGAGGCCACCGCGTGATCCAGCGTAATTGCTTGATCCGTCCGGCTTCCATCGGGATGAAGCTTCATTCCGGCCGGTTTGTGCACAACCAGACAGAAGTCATCTTCATACAGGACATCGATATCCGCCCAACGCGGTTCAACATCGATCGGCTGAGACGCAAAAAGGGCCAGCCGAAGCCGGTCCCCTGCGAGTTGTATGCCCTGGTTGGTCTTTAGCTGACGCAACATTTTTTCTGGTAACTGAAGCTCAGACAAGAGCCATTGTTCTGCAGCCGTTTGCCTGTCTGAACTGCCTGTCACCGCTTTGCCTGGCATCAGCTCAAGCCATTCCCCACGGCGTTTCCAACTTTTAATGGTCATAGTGATTGAAGAGCCTTACGGTTCGCCTCAATCGTATCGTCAATATCCTGCTCCGTATGCACGCCAGAGACAAACATACCTTCGTATTGGGAAGGAGCAACACTTACACCCTGATCAATCATGGCCGCAAAGTAACGACGGAATTGATCCAGATTGCTTTCTTTGGCAATATCATAATTTGTAACTGGAACTGCACTGAAAAATGGACATACCATCGAACCAACACGGTTAATTGTTATGGCTACGCCGGTCTCCGCTGCATTCTTTTCAAACCCAGCCTGCAAGCGTGCAGACAATGTCTCCAGACGATCATAGACCTCCGGTGTCAACAATTTGAGTGTGGTATAACCTGCTGCCATAGCCAGCGGATTACCGCTCAGTGTACCTGCTTGATAGATTGGTCCGGTCGGAGCAATCTGTTCCATCAGATCACGTCTGCCGCCATAAGCGCCCACCGGAAGCCCGCCACCGATCACTTTACCCAGACAAGTCAGGTCAGGTGTAACGCCATATCGTCCCTGTGCACAGTTCAACCCTACACGGAAACCAGTCATGACTTCGTCAAAAATGAGCAAACTGCCGTATTGCGACGTCAAATTGCGCAGGCCTTCAAGGAAACCCGAAACGGGTGGTACAACTCCCATATTACCTGCAACAGGTTCCACAATGACGGCGGCCAGTTCTTCACCATAACGTTCAAAAGCAAGCTTCACCGACTCCAGGTCATTGTATGGGACCGTAATCGTATTTATAGCCACACCTTCAGGAACACCCGGGCTGTCAGGCAGACCCAGTGTTGCTACACCAGATCCTGCTTTGATCAATAAGCTGTCGGCATGCCCGTGGTATGATCCTTCAAACTTCAAAATTTTACTGCGTCCGGTTACACCACGTGCCAGCCGAATCGCACTCATGGTTGCTTCCGTACCGGAATTCACCATTCGTACAATATCGATCGAAGGCACACGCTCACAGACGAGTTTAGCCATCTCTGTCTCCAGCAGTGTTGGCGCACCAAAACTTGTTCCTTTAAGGGCTGTCTCACGCAAAGCTTCTACAACGTCAGGATGCGCATGTCCCATAATAAGCGGACCCCAGGATCCCACATAATCAATAAAAACATTGCCATCAATATCATAAATTTTGGAGCCTTCTCCGCGCTCTGCATAGATTGGGGTAAGCCCGACCGATTTGAACGCCCGAACGGGACTGTTCACACCCCCAGGTATGTACTGCTTGGCTTCTTCAAATGCGCTGCGTGAGCGCTCATCATTGCGACGAGTTCCTTGTTGTGCAGTCATGAACATCCTCCTTAGTGATGAGGCCCCTCCATACCTATTAGAGGAGCCTATTATATAATTTTGATAAACCATAATCCGCTTTGTTCGTCCTTGCTGTTATGGGAGCAAGCTATTATTTCTCGGCCAACCAGCGTGAAGCATCTTTTCCGTAGTACGTAATAATCATATCTGCACCCGCACGTTTCATACTCAGCAGAATTTCCATGGCCACTTTTTTCTCATCAATCCAGCCTTGAATCGCCGCTGCCTTCACCATGGCATATTCTCCACTTACGTTGTAAGCAACCAGTGGAAGATCGAATTGGTCCTTGATCGTACGCATGACATCCAGATAGGACAGTGAAGGTTTCACCATCAACATGTCCGCTCCTTCAAGCACATCGGTTTCGGCTTCACGCAATGCTTCACGAGCGTTCGCCGGGTCCATCTGATACGACTTGCGATCTCCGAATTGTGGCGTGGAATCCGCAGCTTCGCGGAATGGACCATAGAATGCCGACGCATATTTTACGGAGTAGGACATAATCGGAATATGACTAAAACCATTCTCATCCAGTCCGGCACGGATCGCTTGGACAAATCCATCCATCATGTTGGATGGTGCAATGATGTCCGCTCCAGCTTTGGCCTGGGATACCGCTGTTTTCACGAGCAGCTCCAGTGATTCGTCATTGAGAACATCTCCGCAAATGTGACCGTCCAATTCCACGGTGTGCACCATACCACAATGACCGTGATCCGTGAATTCGCACAGACAGGTATCAGCCACAACGAGCAGCTCAGGATACCAGGACTTAATCAGCTTCGTTGCTTCCTGTACAATGCCATCTTCTGCAAATCCAGACGAACCAACACTGTCTTTGGTTTCGGGAATACCGAATAAGAGCACAGCTGGAATACCCAGATCGGCAATCTCCTTCACTTCTTCCTGCAGACGATCCAGCGAGAAGCGGAATACGCCTGGCATCGATTTGATTTCAGATTTTACATTTTCACCATAAGTAACATAGATAGGTTGGATAAAGTCATCCACAGTTAAATGGGTCTCTCTCACCATATTGCGGATACCTGTGGATTGACGTAAACGGCGATGCCGCACAATTGGAAAACTCATACGTGTGAAACCTCCCTGAATAGTGATGTGGAGCAAAAAGCGAAGCGCGCCGGTATCGTAACGAATTCAGCACGCTTCATCTATCGATTGCGGTTCAATTTATATGTTTAACGGGGAAATGCAGCTTCTGTGGCAGGCTTTCGTTTCCACTCAGACAACACAGAAATCAGACTCTCAATGGTTGCTTCTTCAGCCATCATTGTGACCTTCAAGCCTGCTGCTTCTGCCGTCTTCGCTGTAACAGGCCCGATACATGCAACCTCTACATTTTCCAATAAAGGCAAGGGGTCCTGCAATCCCATCCGTTTCAGAATGCTCATAAAATTGGTGACGGTAGATGAACTTGTGAAGGTCATCGCATGAATGCCGCCCTCTTCAAGCAGCTTCAGCAGTTCATCGTCATCCTCGCCAGCCAGAATGGTGTCATAGATAATCGCCTCGGTAACCAGAAGTCCTCGTTCCCTTAACTGTTCAGGCAACCAGGAGCGTGCGAGATCTCCATGCGGTAAAAGAACCCTTTGCCCTTCCTTCAGTTCACTTTCAAAAGCTTCAAGCATACCTTCGGCCTGAAATGGTCCTTGGATGACTTCCGCAACGATACCATATCTACGCAAAGCATCCCCAGTTGAAGGCCCCACCGCCGCAACTCTCGCTTGATGAATGGAGCGAATATCTTTCCCCTGTTGCTGCAAATGACGGAAGAAGAATTCCACCCCGTTTACACTCGTGAAAAATACCCAGTCAAACGTATTTAACGCACCAAAGGCCTGTTTGACACTTTCCTGTGCCGACTCCCCTGATGGCATCACGGTCTCAATTACCGGAAACTCGTAAGGTTCACCGCCAAGTTCCTCGATCCGGTTCACCAATTCACTAGCCTGACTGCGTGCCCGCGTTACCAAAATGCGTTTGCCAAACAGCGGCAGTGCTTCCGCCCATTTCAACTGTTCGCGCTGGTTCACCACCTCACCAACTACAATGACAGCGGGTGGTTGAAAATTCGCAGCGATGACTTTTGCTTCGATATCTTCAAGCGTACCTGTGATCGTATCTTGCTCTGCTCTTGTGCCCCAGCGAATCAATGCCACTGGTGTTTGCGCCGGGCGTCCGTGACGAATCAACTGTTCGCTGATATATCCAATTTTGGATACGCCCATCATAAATACCAGTGTACCTGTTGCATTCGTCACTTTATCCCAATGAATACTGCGGTCAAGCTTGTCCGGACTCTCATGCCCCGTAATGATGGAAATAGAGGAAGCATAGTCGCGGTGGGTCACAGGTATTCCAGCGTAAGCAGGTACACTTATTGCTGAGGTTACACCAGGTACGATTTCAAAAGGAACGTCGTTTTTGCGCAGCAGATCAGCCTCTTCACCCACGCGTCCGAATATCGTCGGGTCTCCCCCTTTAAGCCGGACCACAACTTTGCCTTCCAGTGCGAGATCAACCAGCAGCTGGTTGATTTCTTCCTGCTTCATCGTATGTCGATCCGGCCGTTTACCCACATATATCTTAACCGCGCCGGGCTTCATTTGTTTGAGTAATCTTGGACTAGCCAACCGATCGTAAACAACAGCATCCGCTCGACCGATCGATTCCCAGCCTTTTACCGTAATCAGCTTGGCGTCACCTGGACCTGCACCAACCAAAAAGACCTTCCCCACCATGTCTTCATCCCCTAACTTCTGCCAGTATCTGCTCTGCTCCCCGTTCAATCAATCTCCAAGCCACTTCTTCTCCAAGACGAACCGGATCTTTGCCCGTCATCGCTTCTTTAAGAATCAGTCCACCGTCTGGCGTACCGACCATACCTGTTAATTGTAACGTGTTTTGTCCATTCGGGGAATCTGCATCTTGCTGTGGCACCCATACGGCATGAGCTCCAATCGGAACCTGACAGCCCCCATTCAACACACTAAGGAAGCGACGTTCAGCCAACACAGGAAATGCGGTTTCCGGATCGTTATACAACTGCAACAGATGGAGCAGTTCGGCATCATCTTCACGGCATTCAATGCCGAGCGCACCCTGACCAACTGCGGGAAGACAAGCTTCCTCTGACAGATACTCCGTAATCCGATCCTGCCAGCCCATTCGATACAAACCAGCGGCAGCCAAAATAATAGCGTCCAAACCTTCTGTCTCCAGCTTGCGCAGACGGGAATCAATATTGCCACGAAGCGATTCGAGTTTCAAATCCGGACGGTATGCTTTCAGTTGACTGGATCGACGCAGACTGCTCGTCCCCACTCTTGCACCTTCTGGCAATTGATCCAATGTGAGTCCACCATTCGAAATCAGTGCATCACGAGGATCCGCACGACGCGGAACAGCCCCGTTCGTCAACCCTTCGGGCAGCTCAGAAGGCATATCCTTCATGCTATGAACAGCCATATCAATCGTGCGATCCATCATCGCCTGTTCAATCTCTTTGACAAATAGTCCTTTGCCTCCGACTTTGGACAGGGTTACGTCGAGAATCAAATCTCCTTTTGTAACAATTTTATGTACTTCAAAATCAAAAGCTAATCCTTCCCGTTCACAAATATCACGTAAATCTTGAATTACATGGCCTGTCTGGGTCAAAGCAAGTGCGCTTTGTCTGCTTCCCACTTTAATTGTCCGCATGTCTACACGTCCTCCTGATTATGGGATATCCAGTCCCCAATTTGTTCTTCGGTCCACCACTCAAACTGACCTGTACGGATCTTTTCCAGCACATCCATTTCGGTTAAACGACGAAGTAATTTAGCTCTGACACCTGAAGAATATACACGCGCCTTTACTTCCATCCTCATCTGATACAAAAATTCAATATATGTCTCGTACTCATCTCCGAATTGCTGCTCCAAGGTGTCACGAATTTCTGCTGCGGCCACGGGTCCTGCCCCAGCGGTTGATATCGCAATGCTCAGTCTTCCACGCCTGACCACACTTGGTGTAATAAAGGTGCTACGCTCAGAAGATATGGCGTCATTAACCAGTATACCCGCATCTTCAGCTTCTTGGACAACAGCTGTGTTCACTTCACTATGGTCCGTTGCTGCATATACGAGAAAGGCCCCCCGCAAATCTCCATTGCGGTAGGACCGGGCCAGCCATTGAATTCGGGAATCATGATGCAATTGTTGTAACGTTGGCGTAACTTCCGGACTAATCACCTTGATTTGCGCTTCCGCATGAAGCAAACCTTTTATTTTCCGTTCAGCAACACGTCCGCCTCCAACCACGCAGCAAGATTTCCCTGATATATCCACAAATATTGGCGTGTACCGTTCCATCCCCTTCACTCTCCCGTCCAACGATGAAACGCTGAATACGCATTGGATAAAAAACTGATAATGACAAAGCCGTATCCGATCAGCGTCCATCTCGCCATAATAACTGTGGAAAACTGTTTTCTTCTCTTAAAGACGAAATATCCCACATAGATCGCTATGGCCAGTCCCGTTGCAATAACCTTGAGATCCAAGAGCAGGCTCCAGCGCGTTTCAGCTACAATGGACAATACCGCGAGCATGATAGAAACACCAAGAAGTGGTGTGCCTATCAGTGTAGCCCCATCCATATATTTGCCGATCACTTCGAGGCTCGGCAGACGGCGTACGGTATCATTCCATTTCTTATTCTTCAGCTTACGGTGCAAGAACAGATATAACATTGCAAATACAGCACCCACCGTCAGAGCCGCAAAACCAAGATTGGCCAACGTAATATGCATAATAAGCAATCCATGCACAGTCTGCCAGTTATGCAGAGATATCTCACCTGCTGTAAACCACAATCGGTTCAACACCGTAACGGAGAAACCTACCACGTTCAGCAATAAAATGACAAATTCGGAACGCTGAATACGAGTCATTACGAGAGACATCAACACAATACTAAATGAAAAGATAAACAAAAAATCAAACGTGGTGTAGATTGGAAAATGCCCTTCAGTTAACATGCGTAAAATGACATGGAACACCTGAAGTGCCCACACTACAACAAGAAACCCTGTGCCTGTCCGCTTCGCCCCCGCATTGCGTCGAATGCAGTCCGAGAAATAGAACAGTAGGCTCAGGGCATACATATAGATTAAAGCTTCATAGATTTGTTCAGCTAGGGTCAAGCTGCCCACCCGCCTTATACGCCTGCCGGAGCATAAGCCGGCACGGGGTCTTGCCGGGAATCGTTAAGATGAACGGCATCCGGTTTGCGCAGAGCCGTGGCATCACTCTGACTTACTTTCTCAGCGGCCACCTCTACTGCATCCTCCAGAGCAAAGATCTGAGTAAACATGCGCAGCGCTTCATCACCGTGCTTGGTACCCGCCATTTCCTTAATCCGGTTAATCGGATCTGTCGTCATTTGATTGACGATGCTTTTCGTCAGACGGCGGATAACTTTACGTTGATGTTCATCCAGTTCAGGCAATTTATTAAACAGACTATCCATCGTCTCTTCATGAATGGAAGCACCTTTTTCCTGCAATGCCCGAATGACAGGACGAACGCCCAAGGTTTTGAGCCATTGATAATAATCTTCCATCTCAAGTTCAATCATTTTCTCGATCTTAGCAGCTTCTACCTTACGCATCTCCAGATTGCTCTCCACGATTCCTTCCAAATCATCAATATCATAAAGGAATACATTGGATAACTCGCCGATTGCCGGATCAATATCCCGTGGAACAGCAATATCAATGAGGAACAGTGGACGCGATTGACGACGCTTCATGCTCTCCCGAACAACAGTGGCATCCAGTACATATCTTTCGGCCCCCGTCGAACTGATGACAATATCAACCTCGTTCAGTCGTTCTAGTGCCTGTTCCATCGTACAAGGGGTCCCCCGAAACTTCGCTGCCAATTCCTCAGCACGCGCAAGTGTCCGATTCGCCACAATGACTTCGGAGGCTCCGTTGGTATACAGGTGTTTTACTGTAAGTTCACTCATTTTGCCGGCACCCAGAATCAGCACCTTCTTATCCGTGAACATACCAAAGATACGCTTGCCTAGTTCTACAGCAGCATAACTTACAGATACCGCACTCTCTCCAATCGAAGTCTCCGAATGTGCCCGTTTGCCCAATGTAACAGCCTGTTTGAACAGCATGTTAAACCAGGTCCCCGTAGCTTTCTCTTCCTGTGCTTTGAAAAAAGCCTGTTTCACCTGTCCAAGAATCTGAGTCTCGCCAATAACCATTGAGTCCAGCCCACAAATGACACGGAACAAATGGCGCATGGCTTGATCATCTTCATATATATATAAGTGTTGCGTAAATTCTTCCCGCGGAACATTAAACCATTGTTCCATGAACGTCCGAATAAAATAACCACACATGTGAAGACGGTCTACCACAACATACAACTCGGTACGGTTACATGTGGCTACGATTACACCTTCCAATACACTCTTGGTCAGCTTGAGCTGCTGCAGCGCTTCAGACAAGTCCTTTTCTGCAAATGTGAATCGTTCCCTAACCTCTACAGGCGCCGTGCGATAATTCAAACCAACGACAACGATGTGCATTGCAAGTTCACCTGCCTAATAAATTTCCAATCAAAGTGTTTTCTACATATGTTCATCCATTTATGATTGACATGGTTAATTATATCACACATCCATAGTATGACTGGGCCATTTTTATGAAATGTTTATGAAATCCCCATGTAAATCATCTTATGCATTGTCATTTATTGTAGTGTCTCACCAATCTTCACCGTTATGCGTTAAATACTTGTTTTAATGATAAAGATTCAGGAAAATCCCATATAAAACAAATAGCCATGGATGGCTCCATGACTATTCAGGTTTGGGATGATCTTCGTTCCATCCCGATATGTGAACATTATTCATGCTGTCGAATTAAATCATGTATAACATTTCATTTGGTTTCATTTCTGGTAACTCCATTTGCAATTCGAGATTAAAAATAACATCTATCCAAAGGGAATGCAACCCCTTTTAGGAAGATCAAAAAATAAAAGATTCGTGTCCATCAAGCTCCCAAAATCAAGAAATCCCCTTTCGCTTCTGCCTGGAATATGCCAGATCAGAGCATTAGGGGATGGTTAGTTAGATACTTGTATAATTCACTCTTTTGAGTCAGTAGGCTTCAAGCTCAAACAGCCGTTTCTGGTGGCGCGCAAGCTTTTCATCAATCTGCTGAACTTGATCAGAAGTAGATGCATCCAATCTTGAATCGAGTAACGAATCAACCTCGGCGTATAACCTGTTTATCTCGCGTTCAATATCTCGAGCCTGGAACACACGTTGCAATTCAAGCAACGTATTTTTGTATTCGTAGATGACACGGGTATTCTCGCCGGTCTGCTCCACAATTTTACGGACAACGCCCTGAGTATAAACATACGTCATGGTGAACTCCTCATAAATGCGATGAACAACGCCATCACCCTTAAAGGTCATAAAGAGCTTCCGAACTACGTTCGTCAGATAATGGTTTACCAGGCGGCAAGATAACTCACAGATGTAAAACCCTTCCCTACGGTCAAAAGGGAAATGAACTTCTTCTCCACTCACATCCACGAGCACAATTTCCTGGCAGCCATTCTCCATCACCTTCACTCGTTGATGAATCCGGCCATCTTCTGTCATGCGTAAAAACTGATGCATCTGGGGTTCTGACAATTTCAAAGTGGCTTTAACATACTCTGTGGCTAATCGCTGAGCCATAAAATCTCCTCAATTCTTTCCCGATTGTTTTGTCTTCCTGCACTTGTGGCAGTGATCTCAAAATTCTTCAGGTCGGCAAGGCCGCTACTTTGGTACTGTTGGCACAAATGCACCTATACTCATTATACACTACCGTATAGCTATTTCGCCCCAAAATAAAACAATGAATGTTCACGAAAATCCATAAAATATGGATTAATCCTTGATCGAATCAAAGATCCACCCCAGTTGCTCGCTTTCCTGCATCAAAATGGCGTAATCCCCGGTTATCCGTTAATTTCGTTGTCTTCGTGATTTTTCTCAGCCTGTGACTCTTCTTCCACTGTTTCTTGACCGATTCCGGCAAAGCGAGTGATGATCTCCCATAACTCTTCTTTACCTAAACCTTCTTCCGATGAAAACGGTACAAACAGATCGCCAGGACGAAGATCCAAAGCTTCTTTGATGACTTTAATATGTTTGGCTCTACGCGTTTTTGGAATCTTGTCCATCTTCGTCGCAACCACTACCAGAGGCAAGCCATGATGGCGGAGCCACTCATTCATCATCTTGTCATCCTTGGACGGCTCATGTCTCATATCCACCATCTGCATGACCAGTTTCAATTCCTCGCGTCCCAACAAGTACTTCTCCATCATTTTGCCCCAGGCAAAGCGTTGCTCTTTGGAAACTTTAGCGTAGCCATATCCCGGGAAATCGACGAAGTAGAGATCCTGATTGATCTTATAATAGTTCAGTTGCTGTGTCTTACCAGGGGTAGAACTTGTCCGCGCCAAGTTTTTGCGATTAATCAAACGGTTGATCAAAGATGATTTCCCTACATTGGACCGCCCCGCCAAGGCAATCTCGGGCAGGCCGTCCTCGGGGTATTGTTCAGGCCGAACGGCACTGATAATAAATTCGGATTGATTTACTTTCATAATGTATCTGTCCTCTCTTTAACTCCTGTGCTCTTACTTAGAGCTGCTGTTGGTATTATGCCATGGATTGTTCTATCATACCAAAAAAACCGTTCCAGCGGACGCCAAAGCTTCCGCAGAACGGTTTACTCTTCATACGATCCCTCGTTTAACGGACTACAGGTGAATTCCTGCCTGTTCCACAAGCGCATGTTGCAGCACCTGATCCATATGAGCTACAGGAACAAATTCCACATCTTCTTTGATGCTGTCTGGAATATCCCGCAGGTCCCGTTCGTTATCCTTGGGCAATAATATTTTTTTGTAACCGGCACGGTGAGCCGCCAGTGATTTTTCCTTAAGTCCGCCGATCGGCAACACACGACCACGAAGCGTTATTTCGCCAGTCATGGCAATGTCCTTGGAGACATGTTTGTTTGTTAGAGCAGAGATCAACGCAGTTGCCATCGTAATTCCGGCAGATGGTCCATCCTTCGGAATGGCTCCTTCCGGAACGTGGATATGGATATCGTTCTTCTCGTGGAAGTCGGACGGAATGCCAAGCTGTGCAGCTTTTGATCGGGTGTAGCTGAATGCCGCCTGAGCCGATTCCTTCATGACATCGCCCAGTTTACCTGTCAACGTCAATTTCCCCGTACCAGGTACAACGGTAACCTCGATCACGAGGGTATCTCCACCCACTTCAGTCCACGCTAGTCCCGTCACCGTACCAATCTGATCTTCCAGTTCGGCCATACCATAGCGGAATTTACCCGGACCAAGGTAATCCTTCACTTCATCTGGTGTAATGTTAATCTGACCTTCTACACCAGACACGATGTTTTTGGCCGCTTTCCGACACAACGAAGCCATCTGCTGTTCCAGATTGCGTACGCCGGACTCTCGTGTATATTCACGAATGACACGCAGCAAGCTGTCATCCCCGATATTCAGCTGATCTTCTTCCAGGCCATGGTCCTGTTTCTGTTTCGGCAGCAAATAGTTTTTGGCGATTTGCAGCTTCTCCAGTTCGGTATATCCCGGAATATTGAGCATCTCCATCCGGTCCAGAAGCGGACGCGGAATGTTATGCACTGTGTTGGCAGTTGTAATAAACATAACGTTAGATAAGTCAAACGGCAACTCTACAAAGTGATCACTGAACGTGTTGTTCTGTTCGGGATCAAGAACTTCGAGCAATGCTGCGGAAGGGTCTCCGCGGAAGTCCGAAGCCATTTTATCGATCTCATCCAGCAGGAACACCGGATTGAGTGAACCCGCCGTCTTCATGCCCTGAATGATACGTCCTGGCATTGCACCCACATAGGTGCGACGATGACCGCGAATTTCTGCTTCATCTCGCACGCCCCCCAGCGATATTCTGACGAATTCGCGTCCAAGAGATCTGGCGATAGAGCGGGCAAGTGACGTTTTCCCGACCCCTGGAGGTCCAACCAGACAGAGGATCGGTCCTTTTAGCTTTTTCACCAGCTTCTGAACAGCCAGATATTCAAGTACACGTTCTTTCGGTTTTTCCAAACCGTAGTGATCTGCATTTAGCACATCTTCAGCCTTTTGAATATCCAGATCGTCGGCTGTCATCTGCGTCCAAGGCAGTCCGAGCAGCCAATCCACATAGTTGCGGATAACGCCGCCTTCGGCAGAACTTGATGGCATTTTCTCCAGACGATCAATTTCTTTCTCAACCTTTTCCTTCACCTTGTCCGGCAAGTCAAGAGCCTCCATTTGATTTCGGAGTTCCTCAACTTCCCCGGCACGGCCTTCTTTCTCACCCAGCTCTTTTTGAATCGCCTTCATCTGCTCACGCAGATAATATTCTTTCTGGGTTTTCTCCATCTGTTTCTTCACGCGCTGACTGATCTTACGTTCAAGCTCCAGCACTTCCCGCTCATTGTTCAGGATGTCCAGCAGCTTCTCCAGCCGTTCACGAACGTCGATGGTCTCCAAAATCTCCTGTTTGTCCTTGATCTTCAAAGACAGGTGACTGGTGATAACATCGGCCAAGCGCCCTGGTTCTTCAATATCGGACACAGCCGCAAGTGTCTCAGGTGTAACTTTTTTGGACAGATTAATATAATTTTCGAACTGGTTCAGAACTGTACGCATCAGCGCATCCGTTTCCGGATGACTGTTCTCCTCTTCAGGAAGCTCTTGAGCCAGAACCTCATAGTATTCCTCGTTGTCCGTATATTCAATGATTTCAGCCCGTTCCAAGCCTTCCACAAGTACACGAATCGTCCCGTTTGGAAGTTTCAGCATCTGTCTGACCTTGGCAACGGTTCCGATTCTGAAAATGTCCTCTTGTGTTGGTTCTTCAATATTTACCTCGGCTTGGGAACATAGGAGAATCAAATGTTCTTCTACCATCGCTTTTTCTAAAGCCTTGACCGATTTCTCCCGGCCCACATCGAGATGCAGTACCATACTCGGGTAGACGAGAAGTCCTCTTAAAGGCAGTAAAGGAAAACGACGACCTTTCGCTTTGCTCGGTCCCATCGCTTTCGCACCTCCAATGGCTCTCAGGTTGTAGTCATTCATTATTCTATCAAATGTTCACATAAAAAACCAATGAAGGGAAGCGCTTAGCAGCTTCCCGAATCTGTAACCTGTCCTGGACGGGGCAAGTCAGCACGTAAATAGGATGCGGATGCCGGTGGGAAAATCTCCGGTGCCGGTGTCGCTGTCTCCTCCGCAAGGTTGATTTGTTTGGCTTGCTCCTCATTGGGCACCCAGTCAAATACTTCTCGGAATACGTCTTCAACAGTATCGACCGGGATAACACGTAAGCCATCCAGATTTTCAAAGATAGACTGCCAGTTCTCTGCCGGAATAATGACCGTCTTCGCACCCGCCTGGAATGCAGCCTCCACTTTGGCGAGTACACCGCCGATCGGTTTTACCCGGCCATGAATACTGATCTCGCCAGTCATCGCTGTCTCATGGTCAATCGGACGCCCCTGGATGGCTGATGTAATGGCTGTCGCCATAGCAATCCCGGCAGAAGGGCCATCAATTGGCGTTCCACCTGGAAAGTTGACGTGTAAATCATAATCGTTAGGACGAATACCCATGGCCTTTAATACGGTTAACACATTTTCAACCGAGCCTTTAGCCATGCTTTTTCGCCGGAGTGTGCGCGAACCGCCTCCAATCTCTTCTTCATCCACAACTCCCGTGATGTTAATTCGTCCCTGATCTCGAAGAGCCGGAACAGCGGATACTTCGATCTCCAGAATGGTGCCCATATTCGGTCCATATACGGCCAAGCCATTCACAAAACCGATCTGCGGCCGCAAAGGCACCTTGCGATCTGGTCGGGGCTGAATCTGGCTGCTGCCAGCGACCCATTCCACATCCGAAGCCTGCAGCGTTTCACGTTTTTCAGTCAAAGCCAGCCCCGCAGCGAGCTGAATGATATTCACCGCTTCACGACCATTGGTTGCATAGCGCTTAACCACATCCACTGCTTCTGGACACGGACTGAATCCGATTTTCTGAACGGCATCTTCCGCGATTTGCCCAATCTCTTCGGGCAGCAATGGACGGAAATAGACCTCCATGCACCGCGAGCGCAAGGCTGGAGGCAGTTCATGGGGCGAACGGGTCGTCGCTCCGACCAGACGAAAATCGGCTGGCAGACCATTTTGGAAAATATCGTGGATATAAGCAGGAGTATGCGTGTCTTCTGAGTTATAGTACGCACTTTCCAAAAAGACCTTGCGGTCCTCCAACACTTTCAGCAGTTTATTCATCTGGATGGAATGCAATTCACCAATCTCATCAATAAAAAGCATCCCTCCATGCGCTTTGGTAACGGCACCGGGTTTCGGCTGAGGAATACCAGCTACGCCCATCGCTCCTGCTCCCTGATAGATCGGATCATGCACTGAACCAATCAATGGGTCAGCAATACCACGTTCATCAAAACGCGCCGTCGTGGCGTCGAGTTCCGTGAATTTGGCATCGGCCTTGAAGGGAGATGACGGATTCTTTTTGGCTTCTTCCAAAACCACCCTTGCCGCAGCTGTTTTACCTACCCCTGGAGGTCCATATATAATGACATGCTGAGGATTAGCACTGCATAGTGCGGCTTTAAGGGCGCGAAGTCCGTCTTTTTGCCCTACAATGTCATTAATGGTTGCCGGACGTGTCTTCTCTGACAGGGGCTTGGTGAGTGAAATGGAGCGTAACTTCCGCAGCTTCTCCAGTTCCTTGCGGGATTCACGCTCAACCGCACCGCGATTCGTTTTCTGCCCACGAAGCAAATTCCAGAAATACAAACCGATCACCACACCAAAAAATAACTGAATCATCATTATGACCATACCAAATTCCATGTCTCAACATCCTCCTGTTCTATCCCTATTCTCATATGAGATCATGCTAATACTTGGTAGTATAGCCTTTTCACCGAGACGTAAACGGGTGATCGGGAAATTGTATGTTTGAGAACAAAAAACAGCCCGTCAATGATGACGGACTGTTACATAACGATATATAAATCAATCAGTGCGAGCGACCAGGAATAACGCCTGTCGTTTCATAGGACTCCACGATTTTGTCGATCTCTTTTTTCAATTCCTCAACCATAATTTCTTCCGGAACTTTACGGATCATTTTACCATGACGGAACAACAAACCTTCTCCACGTGCACCGGCAATACCGATATCCGCTTCCTTGGCTTCACCCGGACCGTTAACGGCACAACCCAACACCGATACTTTGATCGGCACCTTGAGTTTGGAGATATACTCTTCCACTTCATTCGCAATGGAGAACAGATCGATATCCAAACGCCCACAGGTAGGACAGGAAATCAGCGTAGCTGCATTGGAAATTAGACCAAAGGTTTTGAGCAGGTCACGAGCGACCTTGATTTCCTCAACCGGGTCTGCACTAAGCGATATCCGCATCGTCGAACCAATACCCATCGATAACAAGGCACCCATACCGGCAGAACTTTTAATTGTACCCGAGAACAATGTACCCGCCTCGGTAATCCCCAGATGCAACGGATACGGAATGATTTGAGCTGCTTTGGTGTACGCCTCAATCGCCATCGGCACATCCGATGCTTTGAGAGACACGATGATATCATGGAAATCCAATTCTTCCAAAATACCAATGTGATAAAGTGCACTTTCTACCATAGCATCAGCTGTTGGGTAACCATATTTCTCAAGCAAATGGTTTTCCAGAGATCCTGCGTTTACCCCGATTCGAATCGGAATACCCTTCTCTTTACAAGCTTTGACGACTTCCTCTACTTTTGCACGTTTACCGATATTGCCGGGATTAATCCGTACTTTATCGATGCCGTTCTCAATCGCAAGGAGCGCCAGTTTATAATTAAAATGGATGTCCGCTACGAGCGGAATATTAATCCGTTTTTTGATTTCCTTGATGGCTGCTGCAGCTTCCTCATTGTTCACTGTTACACGCACCACTTGGCATCCTGCTTCTTCCAAACGCAAAATCTCTGCCACGGTCGCTTCAACGTCTGCCGTTTTCGTTGTACACATGCTCTGGATGATGACTTCGTTGCTGCCACCAATCGTTAAGTTACCCACTTTTACGGGTCGTGTATCTTGTCTTAAAAACATGAGTGATTTCTCTCCCCACAACGTCAAAGCTCCACCCTGACAGAGACATGAATTCGCCTTCTGCCAGGAGTGGAGAACTGACAAGTCTATATTTCAGTGTTGAAACGGAATATTAACCTTTAGTTAGGCACTTTCTTCCTGCTTGTCGTCCTTGGATTGGCTTAGTTCAGGCACGACTCTCTTCTCAACGACTTCTTCGGTAATGACACAGTTCGTAACATCATCACGGGAAGGTACTTCGTACATAATCTCAAGCATAATGCCCTCGATGATTGCGCGCAGACCACGTGCACCCGTGTTACGTTTAATGGCTTCCTTCGCAATCGCCAGTAATGCTCCTGGTTCAAATACCAAATTCACATTATCCAGTTCAAGCAATTTTTGGTATTGTTTCGTAAGCGCATTTTTTGGCTCGGACAGAATCCGTACCAATGTATCTTCGTCCAGAGGCTCCAAAGTGGAGATAACTGGCAAACGGCCTACAAACTCCGGAATCAGACCGAATTTCAGCAAGTCTTCCGGCAATACCATACCCAGATATTCACCTGGTTTAAGATCTTTTTGTTCCGCAACGGTGTTAAAGCCGATGACTTTTTTACCGATTCGGCGTTTGATCATTTGCTCGAGACCATCGAAGGCACCGCCACAAATAAACAAGATGTTGGTGGTATCAATCTGGATGAATTCCTGATGTGGATGCTTACGACCACCTTGTGGCGGTACAGAAGCTACAGTTCCTTCCAGGATTTTCAGGAGCGCTTGTTGAACACCTTCACCCGATACATCACGTGTAATGGATGGGTTCTCGGATTTACGCGCTACTTTATCAATTTCATCGATATAAATAATGCCGCGCTCTGCTTTTTCCACATCATAATCAGCAGCTTGAATCAGCTTGAGCAGAATGTTCTCTACATCTTCGCCGACATAACCTGCTTCAGTCAATGAAGTTGCATCAGCAATAGCAAAAGGAACATTAAGGATTTTGGCCATCGTTTGCGCAAGCAACGTTTTACCAGAACCCGTAGGTCCTAACAGCAAAATGTTACTTTTTTGCAATTCAACGTCCTCAATCTTGCTTTGTGTGTTGATCCGTTTATAGTGATTGTAAACCGCTACAGACAAAGACTTCTTCGCCTGATCCTGTCCAATGACGTACTGGTCAAGAATGTCGCGGATTTCTTTCGGTTTTGGAATATCTTTGAGGTCCAGTTCTTCGTCATGACCGAGCTCTTCCTCTACGATTTCAGTGCACAGTTCGATACATTCATCACAAATGTAAACGCCCGGTCCAGCGACCAGCTTGCGCACCTGTTCCTGAGATTTACCGCAAAAAGAGCATTTCAATTGCCCTTTCTCATCGTTAAATTTAAACATGAAACCACCCCTTTAGGAATTGATCGGTCTGCTGAGCACCTGGTCAATAATGCCGTACGTTTTGGCTTCTTCAGCACTCATGAAAAAGTCACGGTCTGTGTCCCGCTCGATTTTCTCAAGGGGTTGACCTGTACGATCGACGTATATTTGATTCAGTTTCTGACGTGTTTTAATAATCCATTCTGCGTGAATTTTGATATCCGCAGCCTGTCCTTGAACGCCGCCAAGCGGCTGATGAATCATCACTTCGCTGTTAGTCAGCGCATATCGTTTGCCAGGAGCACCGGCTGTCAGCAATAACGAGCCCATGCTTGCTGCCATACCTACGCAAATGGTCGATACATCCGGCTTGATATATTGCATCGTATCGTATATACCCATCCCTGCGGTGACAGAACCACCAGGTGAATTAATGTACAAGCTGATATCCTTCTCAGGATCGTCGGCTGCCAAAAACAAAAGCTGCGCTATGACAAGATTGGCTACATCGTCATCAATCGCACTGGTTAAAAAGATAATGCGATCCTTCAGCAAACGCGAATATATATCGTAAGACCGCTCGCCTCGATTGGTTTGTTCAACAACCATTGGCACCAGACTCATGAGACCAACCTCTTTTCTACATGTAATTAGACATAGGCTACCTGTAAAGCAAACCCAAATTCATTCTAACACGTTCCTGTGACAATGTCATTTTTCACAAGTGGTGTCAAGACAGAGTGAGTTTACTTTTTTGCCTGATCATATTTAACCATGTTTTCTATGTATGTGCAAATCGGAGCAATCCTATGCCGTTTCACCTTTTTTTATTTGCAGGAGAACCATAGGACGTTGAATGTGCATAACCAATGCCACAACGAAATCCATCCATATTATTACTGAATCCTCTATAAAATGGATGCCATAATTTAAAAATAAGGCACGCAATGATTCACGTGCCTTATCGTTTATTCAGCTGTTCATTACATAACAGCTTGTCTTATTTTTCGTCAGCTTCTGCAGCAACTTCTTCAGCTGGAGCTTCAACAGCTTCAACAACTTTGCTGTTCTCAACGAGAACATCGATCGTTTTACGCAGTTTCACTTCGTCACGAAGGCTGTCCAGGGAACCATTACCCTCGAGAATGCCACGAATCTCTTCAGCAGGACGCTTGTAAGACTCAGCCATTTTTTCAAGTTCTTGGTTAACTTCTTCGTCAGACACTTCGATGTTTTCCGCTTTACCAACTGCTTCAAGAACCAGGTTGTTACGAACACGTTTGGAAGCATCTTCCTGCATTTGTCCTCTCAGGTCAGCTTGTGTTTGACCAGAGAAGCTCAGGAACATTTCCAGGTTCATACCTTGGTTGCGCAGACGGTTGTCGAAATCACGCATCATGTTTTGTACTTCGCTGTCGATCATTGCAGAAGGAATATCCACTTCAGCATTTTCAGCCACTTTTTCTACAACAGCATTTTCTTGAGCTGCTTTGGCTTCATCTGCTTTGCGGGATTCCAATTGCGTTTTCAGGTCAGCTTTGTACTCTTCAAGCGTATCGAATTCGCTAACATCTTTTGCAAACTCGTCATCCAGTTCAGGAAGTTGTTTACGTTTGATTTCATGTACTTTCACTTTGAATACCGCTTTTTTGCCAGCCAGTTCAGCTGCATGGTAGCTCTCTGGGAAAGTTACTTCAACGTCTTTGAAGTCGCCTGTGGAAAGACCCACAACCTGCTCTTCAAATCCTGGGATGAATGTGTTGGAACCAAGTTCCAGGGAATAACGCTCAGCTTGTCCGCCTTCGAACGGTACACCATCAACGGAACCGTCAAAGTCGATTACAGCAACGTCGCCGTTTTGTGCAGCGCCTTCGTCGATAACAACGAGTTCTGCGTGACGTTGTTGAAGACGCTCGAGCTCTTCAGTCACTTCTACATCCGTTACTTCATGTTTGGCTACAGCAACTTCAACGCCTTTGTAGTCACCCAGTGTAACTTCAGGTTTAACGGTTACTTTCGCTTTGAACTTGAATACTTGTCCTTTAGCGAATTGCTCGACGTCTACGTCAGGACGATCAACCGGGAAGATATCCGTTTGGTCGATTGCTTCTGTGTAAGCTTCAGGAAGCAAAATGTCAATTGCTTCTTGATACAAGCTTTCCACACCAAAACGAGCTTCGAAGATCGAACGTGGAACTTTACCTTTACGGAATCCAGGTACGTTTGCTTGTTTAACTACTTTATTAAAAGCTTTGTCGAGTGCTGCAGTTACACGATCTGCACCCACTTCAACCTCAAGAACCCCAAGGTTCTTCTCTATCTTTTCCCAAGTTGCTTTCATTGTATACTTTCCCCTCCAAAATTCGCATGTTCACGTAGGCAATCACGTACAAAATAACCATTTTAGTATAAACAAGATTAGATTCTTTTTCAAGGGGAATCCCTTGATACGGTTTGAGGAAAACGTTTCCGGGTCCTATTGACCATCCAAACCGGCAGAAACAAACTGCTTCATCGATCGATATGCTTGCTCCAGACGAAAGCGCATCGCCCCTGTCACAGCATACATTGAGCGAGTATTTTCCTCGTCATGCGAACCGCCCAGACTGTCTGCAACGGTCATATGTAGAGCAGCTGCCCATATATCTGTCATGGAATCATTTTCTTCCAGCATGGACAGGTAATCACGGGTTCCGTACACGGCCATGACATATTGAATCCATAGTTCTTGTGCAAAATAAAAGAGCGTAGGTTCATGAACCTCCGTCTGATCTGCCACTCTTTCAAGAATCTGAACGATCTGAATCGGGAAATCCTCAGGTCTCAGCGGAACCGTATCAATCTCCACTTCAACCGGCTCTTCCCCACGAGTAAACGCAATAATGCCTTGAACACCTCGGCGGCGTAATGTCTGAAGCACACGGAACTGAAGTAAAGGATGCAGCGTCTTGTCTTTGAGCCAACCGGTAAGCGAATCATCAATTTCTGGCCGCTCGAGATATGCAAGCTGCTCCAGCGCCAGCATCGTTTGTTCAGATAAAGGTTCCTCCATCACGGTACGAAGCAGTTTATCCGCATAGCCGTCATCCTGCTCAAGCTTGGATCGGGCATGTTGACGTGCCATGTCCTCTTCGCTGATTTCCTCTTCCTCACGCTCTTCACGAACCTCGGGTAAATCTTCCCCGTAATGAGGGAATGCAGCTTCAAGCCATTCGAGCAGGGCTCGCCATTCGTCGTAATGCCGTTCTTCCTGCCCTTGGCATTGCAGCAAAAAGCGAAGCAGGTCCATCGCTTCACCATATCGTTCATTTTCTAGCATAACCGTCAATTGAATCTGGTAATAGTCCAGCGTCTTAGGAAACAGCACGATATTGTTACTGTGCTCGGTTTCCGGGGTCGTGGATTCCTTAATAGGAGCACCTCCTCTGTATCCTGAATCTCCAGTCGCAATCAACCATAGATAGATGTATATTAAACGAAAGTCGATCTATTTTTTGAGTTCTTCTGATATTCTAACATAACCTTAATTATAATGAAAAAAACGTTACTGCCGCCAAATATCATATACGAAAAATATATTAAAATAAAATGTTTGATATTCATCTTTATTTATGATAAAATCAATTTTGCTTGAAAAATTTCATGTCTCAGTAGCTCAGCTGGATAGAGCAACGCCCTTCTAAGGCGTCGGTCGGGGGTTCGAATCCCTCCTGGGACGTAATTAAAGAAATGCTTCCTTCGGGAAGCATTTTTTTGCGTTCTGGGGATGAGAACCCCGATGGTTCGTCGGAGCATAAGCTTCGGTAGGATTACTTCGCAGTCTCGACTGCAAGGAGAGTATCCCTCCTGGGACGTAATTAAAGAAATGCTTCCTTCGGGAAGCATTTTTTTGTTTTCTATGGATGATTGAATACGTTAATCGGCTGATGTTGACACGGGATGTTATGCTTGTTTATGTATATGTATGTATCAAAGTATACATATTAGACAAATAAACTATAGGAGATTTACCATGCCATCATCTTTACGTCAAAACTCACCTGACCGCTCTGCAGTCGATAATTCATCGTCAGTATCCATGAAACTTGGGCTCTTGCTGGCAGGCATTATCGTTATCGCAGCAACAATGCGTTCACCTATTACGGCAACAGGTCCCATTGTGGAACTGATCCGTACAGATACAGGAATAAGTCATACATTGGCAGGCTTACTCACCTCTCTTCCTTTGCTTGCCTTCGCGGCAATCTCTCCGTTCGCTCCACAATTGGCGCGAAGATTCGGACTAGAAACCGCTCTGTTAACTGCCATAATCCTCGTGACCATAGGCGTATCCCTCCGGTTTATGCCCTCTGTACCCGTTCTCTTTGCAGGAACAGCGATCCTTGGATGTGGCATTGCCCTGAGCAACGTATTGCTGCCCAGTCTAATCAAAAGGGATTTCCCATTGCGAGTGGGGCTCGTTACCGGACTTTATTCTGTGTCCATGAATATATGGGGCGCTATCGCCTCAGGAATCAGCGTTCCTGCGGCAGGCTTAACCTCCATGGGTTGGCATGCTTCACTCGGCATGTGGGCTATACTGTCCATTTTGGCCCTCATTCTCTGGCTGCCTCACGTCCGTTCTGGACGTCGCGGCGAAGTTTACGTGGCTTCGAAAACGGAAGCGAAGCCGGTTCGCCTTATTACATCTTCCTTAGCCTGGTATGTCACATTGTTCATGGGACTGCAATCTTTAATTTTTTACACTACAATTACCTGGCTGCCAGAGGTTCTATCTGATCAGGGTTTCAGTTCCTCTTCAGCGGGCTGGATGTTATCCCTGATGCAAATGGTTAGTGTTCCGGTAACGTTCATCGTTCCCATTCTGGCTGGACGAATGAAAGATCAACGTGGGCTGACAGCAATTACAGGTTCATGTCTGATTCTGGGGTACGCATTCCTTTTGAGCGGCATCTCCTCTCTCGTAACCGTCGGTGTTGCTTTGGCCGGCGTTGGAGCCGGGGCTTCGTTCGGACTTGTAACCATGTTTTTTGTACTGCGTACGTCTGATGCAAGACAGGCTGCGGGACTTTCAGGTATGGCTCAATCCTTTGGGTATATGCTGGCAGCCGTCGGGCCGTTGCTGTTCGGCGTGCTTCATGATTGGACACAAGGATGGACCCTTCCCTTGCTGGTACAGGTTCTCCTCGCCATTGTATTACTGATAGCAGGTATAAAAGCCAGCAAGAATCGAGTGATCGGTTAGATTAATTTACGCTCCCCTTATGAGTGACAGGCTAACAAAACCTGTCTCCATGAGGGGAGCATTTTATTATTAGCGGACTTTCATGCGAACTATATTCAATTTACAACTAACAGGACAATAAGCAGTTATCCATTCACTCAACAGAGAAAAAACAAAATAAAACGGTCTCCATCCCGCGAGGATTAGGATGAAGACCGCTTATGTGAAAAACAATTGCTTCAATAAATAAGTGCCGAAGAGTTTATTTCACTTTTACCGTGATCTTATCAGTGCTGGTGACACCCGCTGCGTTGAGTAACTCAGCCCGGTAAGTATACGTGCCCGAAGTGCGTCCAGTCAGCGAAGTAACGGCACTTTGCGCATTAGGCGTAACCGCATTGAGTGCTTGGGTATCGATCAACTTATCATTTTCGTAGAGGCGATACTCAGTAGCATTGGTTCCCCACCACAAGTTCATAGTTACCTTATAATTACCGTCGCCATCCCAGTTATCTTGAGAGAGAACTGCTTTGCCTGGCGATGCGTTGGTAACCTTGACTGTCAGTGTCTGACTCCGCGTGGTCCCTTTGTCGTTCGTTAGCTCAGCTACGTACGTATAGGTGCCGTTGGCTTTGCCTGTGATCTTCGTTTGGGCAAACTGTGCCAGAGGCGCATTGTAGGTCAACTTCTGCGTATCGATCAAAACCCCGTCCTCATAAAGCTTGTAGCTGGTGGCGTTCTCGCCCCACCACAGGTTCATGGTAACGATATATGAGCCTTCGCTCAGGCCATTACCAACCCAATTATTATGAGACAACACAGGTGTGCCAGGCGCTTTGACAGCTGGAGTTTCCGGCTCAGTCTCCTTGGATTTCAGACTCAGTGCCGTTGTGGCTTTACCAGAAAGCCCTTGTTGGTCTTTTACCGTAAGTTCAACGGCATATTCACCTGCTTGGATGCCTTCTAAAGGAAGAGTGAAACTACCATCAGGTTTTACTTCAAATACACCCTCCTTGTATATCGAACCATCCTCTTTTTTCAGGACATACGTTGCTTTTAAGGCAGCCGCTGGGTCAAACTCAATATTCCAGTTCTCTTTAAGTGAAGGAGCAACACGGAAGTACAAGTCATCCACACTGCCGTTAATGACAGCAGATTCATCTTGCTTGAATTCCAACTTATCTGGTGCTGTTACAACAGGCGCTGCTTTTTTCACCAAAAATGGAGAAGTATCTTCGATATACGTTTTGCCATCAACACCGATTGTAGTGATGTCAACCGTATAAAGACCATCTGGAATAGTTGTTACCTCGTCGGTAGTGTAGTCTGCATACTGTCCATCCCAAGCTAGATTATATCTTGTGTTGGCAGCAAAATTGTAGTAGTTCCCAAAAATAGATCCAATATATCCATCTCCATAATAGCCCCCATCCGGGTTAAGGCCATCAAAGATCTCAATAAGGGCAAAATTCATGGGATTGTAGAATTCCATAGCTACATTGAGTGTATCCAGCGTACCATCAGACTTCAATGGATAATGGAACGGGTTCTTCTCTGTACCATATACAGTCTCAATGTATTTAACGCCTGCCAGGGTAAGGTTGAAATGTGCGACATATGGAACACTGAATGTGTCCGTTCCATTAGACAACTGAAGGTATCCTTGCGCTTCTGTTACCGCAGTAACACCTTTTGGAACTGTAATAGTAACCTGTAACTCTTCCTCACCATTCAGTGTAAAAGAGCTCTTGTCCACCGCAACGGATACACCAGGGATTGTACGTGTCGGATTCACGCTTACAGTGTAGTTTCCACCGCTGCCATTCAGCGACTCCACTTTGATCGTTTTGCTGACGATTTTTTCGTCCGTGCTGAGGAAGTTGCCAAAATTCACACTACCTGTAACATTTGGTTTCTCTACAGCCACGCCATTCTCTGTGTATTTCGTTACATCCAATACTTTAACAAATGCAGCAGGATCAATCGTTTTCACCGCTTGAATACGCCCTGCACCTTGATCAAACACATCGTAATTGGTTGTGTCGAGCACTTTACCATTGTTCATGAGTGCTACTTTAATATCAAATGGTGTCCAGTCACTGTGCTTCTCAATCAACAGGGCAACTAGTCCGGCAACATGAGGCGTGGCCATACTTGTACCTGATTTACGATCATAAGCCTGTGAATAATCTGCTTCAGGCTCGTCCTTGCCATAGGCAGGAACAGTAGACAGAATGCTGGTACCCGGTGCAACTATATCCGGTTTGATATCCAGAGTCACCTTGGCTGGTCCGCGGGAGCTGGATGGATTCATTTCATCTCCAGCCGTTTGACCTTTAACGAAGTCACTGAAACTCACTTCAACGCTTTGACCAGCATCCAGCTCAGCCTTGATACTTTCTCCATCTTCCTTCGACATGCTCAAGGTTGGAATAAGTTCAAAATTATCTCCCAAACTCACACCGATCGGGCCTGGAATATTGTTATATACGATAATAGCAACTGCACCAGAAGCTTTGGCATTGGCTACTTTCTCTACAAATGCCAGCTCACCGCGCTGTACAAAAGCCACTTTGCCTGTAAAATCCTTGCCTTCAAAGTCGGTCGGTTTACCCAACCCTGCGAATAAAAGATCATATTGATCCGTCAAAACCGATTCCGGATCGGCTGAAAGACTCCAGCCCATTACATCAAGTCGGTACACCGACTCAGTAACAGCCAATGGATTTTGTTCCGTTTCAGTTGGAGCAATCGCAGGCTCTTCTTTCACAGGTGCAACCTCTGGAGAGGTTTCGACTGGTTCCGAAGGCGAGGCTGGCTGAACACCCTCTTCTGATTGGCTGGCTTCCACATCTAAAGCTGTATCATCGTCAGATGCTGATTCAGACAATGCAGCTTCGTTTGTTGATGAAGCTTCATCACCTGTCACATCTTCCGGTGTGGTTGATGGTTCACCTTGAGCCGGAACTTCAGGAGTATCCGTACCCGGTGCTGTACCCAGTTCAGGAGACGGCTCAACTTCAGGGACAGGTTGTTCTTCAGGAAGCGTACCTTCACCTTCCTCACCAATCCAGAAATGCGTGTTGGCTGTTATACTCTGGCTAGGCCCTGTGGAGTTACCTACAGTGATTGCCATAGCAGATGCTCCTGGAGAACCTAATGTATAACGATTCGGACCATCATTTCCGCTTGCCACAACTGCAGTCACGCCAGACAGCATGGCATTATTCAGTGCAACTGAAGTGATATAACTTGGATCATTGGCAGCGTTACCCAACGAGAGATTGATTACGTCCATGCCATCGGCAACGGAACGGTCAATTCCACCAAGCACCCATGAAGTTTGACCACTTCCGTAGGGCCCAAGCACACGATAGGCATAGATGTCAGCTTCGGGTGCAACCCCGACAATGCCGTAGTCCCCTGCTTCACGAGCAGCAATGGTACCGGCTACGTGAGTACCGTGGGATGTGTAATAGGCGCTTCCATTCGCATTAAATTCAGGTGCGCCAGATCCTTTCCATTCTTCACGTGTTGTCTCATAAGGATCATTGTCATTTTCAACGAAATCCCATCCACCTTTGTAGGCGTCTTGCAAATTAGGATGTTCATAATCGATTCCTGTATCAATAACACCAACTTTGACGCCTTTTCCTTTGTATCCCAGATTCCATACTTCAGGGGCGCCAATAAATGGTGCGGTATCTTTCATATAAGGATTCACTTCATCAGTTTCCGGGGCTACGTTAATTTCAAGGTCAGGGTATACACTGACAACGCCCGGTATGCGAAGCAATTGCCCCAATTGGTTACCCTTAAGTTCAATGGCTACACCATTCAGAGCATATGCGTAATTTTCCAATACTTCGTGTTTGATTTTATTCTGAGTGAGGCTATGTACAAATGACTGTTGTTGTTGCTCGACTTGATTCACAGCCTTTGTTTCCATAGAGGAGGTAAAAGATTTTCCTGAGAGGGTAGATTCGCCTTGCGCAACAGCAACTGGTTTATTGGAGAGCTCAACAATTACTCTTGTATTCTCCCCTCCAAGACCTTCCAGGCTCTTGTCCAAAAATGGATCTGCTGCAAGCTTGCCTTCCCGCTGGGCAAGAATTTCTCGCCATTGTTTGGCTTCGGCCTTGCTTAGCGAATTCTCAAGCTGTACACCTACAGGAGCGGCTCCGGCCGCTGGCATGATGATAGAAAAAGTCATCAGGATACTTAACAATATAGATATCAATCGTTTATTCAAGGCTATGCCCCTCCTTCTCAATATGAAAGTACCTCACCAATCGCTTGGGTCCTGCAATGACAAGTACTGCAATACCTGTGACAACTCACCGCCCTATCTGCAAGTAGATTGACCCTTGGTAAATTATTCTACTAAAATAGCACATTTACCTTCTAAATAATTACAAATATGATATAAAAATTACTTATATGGTTCTTGAGTAAGAGAAAAATGTGAAATTGTATTTATTTGTCGATTTAATAATTCAATTTATAAATACAACATAGGAAAAAAGGCCAAGAGTCTCTTCATTCTGAAAGAGATTCCCAGCCTATTTGTGATCGATGAATTTCATGAAAAATATATTATTAATTCATTTAACAGTTACACATCTTTTGCTTATTTAACATCCCGGCTTCACTGCTTCAATTCGAAGACGCTTATAATCGGCATAAATTGCATCTTCTTTCCAGAGCTTCGGCACAACGATATGGCTAGTTTCACGACAGATTTTCTGAATTTGCTCCTGACTCAAACCTTCAAAATAGTCCCCTCCAAAATGAGCCAACCAGCCCTCTATACCCTGTTCACCATCCGCCAATCTGGTAGGACGGTCATAGTGATAGGCCTGTCGCACCAAAAATCCGCATTGTTCCAAAATGTTGCTATATTGCCCGATCGTCGGGAAATACCAAGGGTTGCGCTCTGATCCACGAATGCCAGTGTGTCGCTCAAACACTTCCTCTAATGCATCTACAATGATCTGTACATTGCCTTTGCCACCGAACTCCGCTATAAAACGTCCCCCAGGCTTCAAAGACTTCCATACACTATCCACTACAAGTCGAGGACTTCGCATCCAATGCAGAGCTGCATTGGAAAAGACGGCATCATAGAGCTTGTTCGTCGCAAACTGATGTCCGTCACCCTCCATAAACTCGATATTGGGGAACTTCTCTTTTGCACGACGAATCATGTCCGGTGATGCATCCATGCCAACTACCTCAGCCTGCGTTACAGAAATTTCGTACGTCAAATCCCCCGTTCCACATCCCAAGTCAAGGATATACTCCCCTTTTTGAGGTTGAAGCCATGAGATTAAACTTTTGCCGTAACCTGATACAAAAGCCAGTTTGTTGTCATACTCATCTGCTTGCCATTGATTAATCGATTGCATGGATACCACCATCGCTTTCATGATTGATATCTTCATTGTGTCACAAGATGGTTTATTATTTAAATATATAAATTCTATACATTTGATAGTTTATACCTATAAACAATTACCAACCTCCGACGATCCATCGGGGTTCTCATCCCCTGTACGCGAAAAAGCTTCCCGAAGGAAGCTTTTTTCTAACGTCCCAGGAGGGATTCGAACCCCCGACCGACGGCTTAGAAGGCCGTTGCTCTATCCTGCTGAGCTACTGAGACAAATATGTATAATAAAAATACCGCGCGATTCCTATTATACTCTGATTTCTATATTTTTCAATAGTTTTATAAAAAAATTAATAATTGCATCATTCCACATGGCTTAAACGTATTATTTTCATACTCAACACAGGTACAGAATATGAATGCTTTAAGCAGGCAATATTGAGGATACCAAGCTCAGTGCATGTAAAATGGGCAGACATATTCATGATGAGACTTGCTGGGTAATCATTTGCATACATACATTCAATTGAACCAAATAAAGGAGAGAAACCGCTATGAGACAACTTTTATCAGCATTATCCTATTTTAGTATTTTCTTCGCACCGTTCTTGTTTCCCATCATCATTTGGATTGTAGCCAAAGACAACTATATTGAGGGCCATGCGAAACGAGCCTTATTCTCGCATATATTCCCGTTTTTTGCGGCAATCCCGCTACTTTATTTCTTCGTTACCGCCCACAGTCTGGGTTCCGCTGTCGGATTTGTAATACTCTTCTTTGTTATTTATGCATTAAGTTTTGTGTACAATATCGTCAAAGGCATTCAAGTGCTGCGTGAATATGCCTAACTACAAGCTCCACAACCAAGTTAAAATAAACATTCAAAAACCCGCCTTTCAAAAGAAGGGCGGGTTTCTGCATTCCGGTTACTTGTTTCCCTGACGCCACGGATTTCTCTGGGCAGGACGCTTGCTGTTAATGGCGAGCACTTCCTCGGCAAACTCGGTATGATGCGCATAAAGGTTCCCTTTGTTTTTCTTGAACTTGGAAGCCATTGCTGTCACCTCCCCGGAACTTGTATATAGTATGGCTCCGGGTAATTTCACTTATCCTTTGCAGCTATCGGCATTTGTTGGAACGACCGCCTTAACCTTGCCCCACCAAATAGCGTTGAAGTGTCGGTCCCAGTAATCCAAAAGCAAGTAACTCACTCTGAAACCGGGCTTTATCTTCCCCTGCTGCAATGCCTTCACTGTTCTCAAACGCCGTTTCCGTGGCATCTTCAAATGCTGTATGCATATTGTTATTGTACCAATCCAGGACTGCATCCGAATGATTGCGTACAATCCGAACGACTTCAAGCGAATTCCCTGGCTGGGTAGCCGCAACGTATACAAGTAAAGACGGATCACCCGTATTTCCAGGCTGTACTTCAACTTCTGCACAAGACAATCCATCCACTTCGGTTAATCTGCGTATTTTGGCATCCTGAATAGCATACATTTGTTATCTCGCTCCTTTGTCCATTTCATGTACTTTGTTCAATCTGGTATCGGGTCTCTGGTGTTCCTAGGCGATAAATCTCCCGATACACCTGCTGTAACACAGCTTCATATGCACGGTTTACAGAATCCTCTGGCGTATCTGGCCAAGGGAATACCATTCCTGGAAAGGCCTCTTCCTCTTTTTCCTGCATCAGATTAAGCAGTCCCAGTAATTGTTCCGCCTCCTGAGGCGTCGCCTGGATCACCCATTCATACGACGTTACGTGCGGGTCCGGAATAACGGAGCGCCCCATGACAGATACATAATAGGTCATACTGTCCATTTGCAAGTTCTCTCCTTCACAGGCATGTTGAGGCCGTTGTCCCTAGATATAGTTTCCGAAGAGGACAGACATTTTATGCCTGCTTTCGGCATATATTTGTTACGACTTCTGACGAAAAAGACAACATTTGCTGGCTGTTAGCGACTCAAGCAGCCATACGGATGAATGACTCGACTAAGAAAGGATGAACAAACCATGTGCGGTATAACCGGCTTCATACAGTGGAATCGGGATTTGACCCAGGAATCAGAGCTGCTGGTCCGGATGACGGACAGCTTGTCGAACCGGGGGCCCGACGCTTCAGGTACATGGATCTCCAATCCTTGTGCGTTCGGACATCGGCGTCTCAGCGTTATGGACCCGGAGAACGGGGCACAGCCCATGCATGCGTTACAGGGAGACACCTCCTATACCGTCGTGTATAACGGAGAACTATACAATGCACCCGAGTTGAAAAAGGAATTGCTCCAGCGCGGACACCATTTCCGCACACAATGTGATACGGAAGTGCTGCTCGCCTCTTATATTGAGTGGGGACCGGCCTGCGTTGACCGGTTTAACGGAATTTTTGCTTTTGCCATATGGGATGGCGGACGCGAACAGGTTTTTATCGCCCGTGATCGGCTGGGTGTCAAACCCCTGTTCTACAGTCATGCAAAGGATGCACTCGTATTTGGCTCAGAACCCAAAGCACTGCTCATCCACCCGGATGTTGAAGCTGCGGTAGGCCCTGAAGGCTTGGCAGAAGTATTTATTGTCGGTCCTGCCCGGACACCTGGACACGGCGTATACTCCTCCCTTAACGAACTTAAACCTGCGCATGCGCTTATCTACAACCGAAACGGGATTAAAACCTATGCTTACTGGAAGCTGGAAAGTCAGAATCACGAACATAATTTGGAAGAGACAGCTGCCGAAGTACGCAGACTGCTACAAGATACATTAGAACGGCAGCTAGCTTCAGACGTCCCGGTCTGCTCCCTTTTGTCGGGAGGATTGGATTCAAGTGCTCTATCTGCGTTAGCGGTGGATTATTATAACCGTACAGGTCAAGGTCAGGTCAGCACGTATTCTGTAGACTATGTGGATAATGCAAAGCATTTTCAGGCCCATTCCTTCCAACCTGGTGCAGATGGTCCATGGATTAAGCGTATGGTAGATGAACTGAAGACAGACCATCACTGGATTGAGATTGAAAATGGCGAACTGGTTCATGCACTGACCCAGGCGATGCTTGTGCGGGATTTGCCGGGGATGGCGGATGTAGACTCCTCCCTCTATCTGTTCTGTAAAGAAATCAAAAAAGGAGCCACCGTTGCCATTTCAGGCGAAGCAGCGGATGAAGTATTTGGCGGTTATCCATGGTTCCATCGGGAAGAAATGCTGAACTCCGGTACATTCCCATGGTCTGTTGCGCCTGATATGCGAGCAGGATTGTTATCCCCGGACATTCGGGAATGGATCAGGCCTCTCGACTACCTCGCGGACCGCTACTCGGATGCTGTGGCTGAAGTGCCTTTACTCGATGGGGAGACCGGTAAGGCAGCCCAAATGCGAGTCATGTCCTATCTGAACATCACCCGGTTCATGCCTACACTACTGGATCGGAAAGATCGGATGAGTATGGGAGCTGGGCTTGAAGTTCGGGTACCTTACTGTGATCACCGTTTGATTCAATATGTGTTTAACGTGCCATGGGACATGAAAATGACAGGCGGACGGGAAAAAGGCATTCTGCGTAAAGCGCTGGAAGGTGTGCTGCCTGACGATGTGTTGTACCGGAAAAAGAGTCCGTACCCGAAAACACATAACCCGCAGTATCTTGCTGCCGTTAAACAGCAGGTGCTTGATATTCTGGATGACGCCAGCTCACCGATCTTGCCATTAATCGACAAAGATCAAATTCGCAAATTGGCCTCCTCACCGGATGCTTCATCGAACCTGCCCTGGTTTGGACAGTTAATGTCGGGTCCACAGTTGTTTGCTTATCTGACACAGATTAACTCGTGGTTGCGTACGTACAAAGTGGCAATAAGATAAATAAGGCTATTTTTTCATTCGTAAAAGGGTGCCGATGAACAGCATAATAGCTGTTCATCAGGCACCCCTTCGTCGTACACGACTAAATTATGGTATGGCTATACATCATCCCACTTTAAAATATCAAGTGACTGCTGCAATTCTTCAGTAACCTCTTCCTGCACTTCTTGTTGACATATCTATTGATTAATCAGAACCGGATTACGTTCAAGCAATCCACTGCCAAAGATATCTCTGAACGGAGAATCCTCCATATGAATATAACCGATGTAACAGCCACACTTCTTCATGCCACATGGCCGATCTGCGGCCAAAGCCTGCAAACCATCGCGGTATAGATGTCCAATAATTCGACGGTCCTTGTAACACCTTTTTACATGCCCTGACCCTTGCACATAAAATACCTCCGAACCAGCGGAACAACGCTTACCCAGACTCTCATAATCCCGCAGGTTCCCTTCAAACAGTGGATCAATGGATCGTAAAAAGTCGACCTCTTCCACGCTATAATATTTGGGTCGATCTTTAAATGCATTGATCCACATATACACCCCATCGGGTAAAGCCTGCCTCATCGATTCAATAGCAGGGAATGCACTGCGCAATCCAACTGTCCCCACACTAAAAGCAAGTCCCATCTCACGTAAAGTCAAACATTGTTTGACGAAGGAAGACTCTTTCGTCTCACGTGGGTGATAGGTCGCCCAGAAAGCCGCTTTATCTCGGTTCAATTCACGGGCCCAGTCCAGTTTGACAGATAGGTTGGTTTGGACTGCAATTTTGTCCACATGTGGCATATGCGATAGCTCAATCATCGCTTCACGATACCAACGTCTTACCAGAGCTTCTCCATACGGGTTAAAGAAAATCGAAAATTGATGACCAGCACTCTCCTGATCCCTCACCCAATTCACAAATTGACGCAGTTGTTGTTCATCCACTTCCAACGTCTCCTTGGAATCTACCGTTTTGCTAAACGGACAATATGGACAGTCGTAATTACAGGACGACAGCTTCCCCCGATAATACAAGGTTGCTCTCATGAGAATACAAACCCTTCCATTTGTTCACGAACCTCAGCGGAGATGAGCCAATCTCCAATAGCATCCGAGTAGCCCAATCCCTCTTCTGTCAGACGCAGCACCTGGTTACCCTTATCGTCCTGCTCAAGCTCAGCCATGCCCTCAGACAACAGTTCACTCAACCATCCGTAGTCTGACAGGACTTCCGTTCCGAATCGTTGATCATAATCCGAAAGCGCCAATCCTTCCCGATGCAGCAGAGCTTTCAGAATAAAACGGCGCTTCTGCTCCTCCCGGCTGAGTACAATACCGTAATCGGCCACATCATAACGCTCGGTTGCCACATAATCGGCGATGATGCTCTGTGTGGCCTTATAACTAACACCATACTTGGAAGCATAGTGTACTTCACTAGTATAAGAGCGTGCACCGCAACCGAGACCAACCATGCCTTCCTCCTGACAGCTGTAGGGTAGAAGCTCTTTGCTTCCAGAAGATGATTGTTCTTTGGCAAATCTGCGCATGGAATACTGGACATAGCCTCTGCTTTTTAAAGTCTCACGCGCAGCCTTATACAGCTCCATCCGAATATCCGGTCCCTGACGTTGTATATCATCCGGTTTCACAATGGTATTCTCGCGGGTGTACAGTGGGTAAATGAAAATCTCACCCGGTTCATATGAAAGGACACGTTCCAGCGAATACAGCCATGATTCCACCGTTTGTCCTGGCAGACCATAGATTAGGTCCAGATTCAACAGAGGGAATTCATACCGTGTAAGCTTCTCAAGCGCGCGCTCCACTTCCTGTGGTTTTTGCGGACGGTAAATGGCTGAGGCTTCGGCTTCAATAAAACTTTGGATGCCCATGCTTACCCGGTCCACACTTCGCTCCTTCATGATCGCCAATTTGGCTTCCGTCACGGTATCCGGTGATGTTTCTACCGAGATCGAAGCTTGCGTCGGATCGAGTCCCATCACCTGTTCAGCAATATCAAACAAACGGTTCAACTGAATTTCATTTAATAATGTGGGCGTCCCACCACCGATGGCAAACCTCGAATAGGGTCTGCGTGATGTGAGTGGTGCCCACTGTTTGGCTTGCCGTTCCAGCGCATCCACATAACGCACATGGGTGTCATTACGACGATCCGGCAGCGTGAACAGGTTACAGAATCCGCAACGAGCGGCACAAAACGGAATGTGCATATATAAAAAATACGTATCGGTATTCTCACGTTCCCACAATGGACCGAGCGGTAAAGGCGGGTTCAACTCCCGATATGCGGTCTTATGGGGATAGGAATATAAATAAGAGCGATAGGGTGAAGCAAGTACTTCTCTGAGACCTGAAGCTGTGTTGGATCCGGACTGTGCGGAATGACCTGCTGTCGTATGTTGAGATTGATCGTCCATCGGTTTCCTCCCTGTATCCGGTGTGTAGTTATTGATAATATGAATTATTTGTTCTATAAAATAAATTCACGGTAAGGCACATTCCAGACAACATCATGCGCGAGCCTATGCCCCTGATAGCCATCCTCACCATACGCTGTGCCATGATCGGAAAAAGCTAAACAAAACGTAGGCCTTGAACGCTGCCTCATTGCATCAAACAATGGCCCAAGGGCCTTGTCCACATACCGAAGCGCTGCACGCTGTGTTTCTACCGAGTCCTCTCTTGCACCCTCCACAAAATAGCGATTGGGCCCATGGATGGCAGACACATTCAGGAACAAAAACAGCTTCTCATCTGGTGCACTTTGCTCCAGCAGCTTCAAGGCATGCTGAACCTGATGCTCAGTCGATTTGGGGTTGGTTACCCCAAAATTCATCCGCCAGTAACTCTGTTGAAAATAACCTGGCAGCACTTTGGCGAGCGGATTTTTCTTGGTGAAGAAAATGACCCCACCTATACAAATTGTACGATATCCTTCAGCTGCAAAACCGGATACGATATCCGGTGTGTCGAACAGCCACGTATGCGGATGCGTCTTTAATCCGGTATTCCGGGAATGAAAAAGCCGCACGTGGGATGCTTTGTTTGTATTAGCAGGTGTAGGCATGAAGCCACCAAAAAAAGCATGATGTGCCGCATAGGTAAAACTTCCCGGAGTATGACGCTTCTCCCAAGGACCCGTACCGCACAGGTTGGGGCAATTCTGTTCCTCCAGCTTGGCTACGTCATACCTTAACGTGTCCAATGTAATCATTAATAGATCATGGGAGCCTACGATGGTGTTCATATCAGTCATAGTTGTAAGGCTCCTTTCGCAAAAGTTCCATTTCCCATTCATAGGTTCCAAGTCCGTTATGCTGCACTCTGTACAACAAATCTCCGAACGGATTCACATCCAAAATATAGGCACGCGGCTCAGTATCTCCACTGAGCATTACATCAATCCCGGCAGACCATGAGTTGGGGAAGGCAGCCATTGCTGCTTTCGCTGCCGTCTGAACTACATTCATCTGCTGTTCATCCAGCCCTGCTTCTGCGGGAAGCAACCGCTCATTGCGCAAATGCAGATTGGTGATTGGTGTCTGACTAAGCCGTACGATGGCATGACCTGCTTGTCCACCTGCCACAAGCTGGCGTATATCAAACACGCTTGAACCCAGGGACGCTTTTGCCATCCAACGTTCAATCTGGGCCCCCTCAGCACACAGCCAATCCATAAGCGCAGAAATCTCTGAAGTATGTGTGTACCTGCGCAACCGGCCCTCATTATAAAAATTGATCTTTCCCTGAATCCGTTCCATTCCCACAGTGGTTATGGCAATTTCAGCACCCGTTCGCGGATTAATTTGGTAGGCAACAACGCCTGAAGCACCGGAGCCACACGCAAGCTTCACGAAAACGCGATTCATACCCGCTGTTTTCATCGCTGTACGCAGGTCCGCATAATTGCGGATCGGCTCCGAAGGTTGGAGTGTTGGGGGAACGTGAACGCTATGAGCAGATAGATGCTGCTGGCATTTCCTTTTATCAAACATAATCGCAATGTCATCGGGATCATTCATGAACCGGGCATTAGGCCAATATTCCAGAGCTTCCTGACGAATTCGTTCCAAACAGGCTTTCCAACCACGAAACCATTGGTTGGGCGCGTAGATCCGCCCCCACTCCTGTTCAAGAGTGAGTGTCTGTTCTGCCGGAATCATTCTCGCAGAAAGGCCATCGATTAACGAAGATACATCATTCACAGCTCCAAGAAAGAGCAGCTCACGCTCTACTTCCCATTCCTCACCAGGGGCATCCAGTCGAATAAGAGGTATACTATTCACGCCATGAACTGAATCATGATTCTCATATAACATCGATGCTGGTGAAGATATCCACGGCTCTCCCTGCATGCACGTAGTCCCTCGCCCTTCCAGACATTGCTGTACGGCATCCACCATGGTTCCGCCCCGTCTCCAAGTCTTTAGTAAATGCGCATAAGGCAACACAAATGCAGGTTGTAAGCCAATACGCTGTCTTGCCTTCTGTAATCCAAGGGTACGGCGATTATTCGGGTTTCCAATTAACAATAACGGCTGCTCCAGAGTCATATCCGAATCCTTAACTGGGCTTTGCAAATTTTCTTCCATTTCCGTCATGCCTGACATCATTTATTCCGTTAACGACGGGTAACGCCAGTCATCTTCATCACTCTGTTGTTGCTCGCTAACATCTACAGATATACCGGAACGTTTCCAACGAATGAGCATTTCGTCTGTCATATAGTGGTAACTGAGATTGAGATGTTTCAGTTCTTTGATCTTGTCACTGGCAAGCAGCGCCTCAGACCCTTCATCAGACAACGTGCCCTCTGACAGATCCAGGATTTCAAGTTGATCCAGAATTGGCGCCTCAGCTGCAGCTTTCGCAATCTCATCCTGAATTTCACTGTCTTTCAGACCCAGGTATACGAGCTTTGGAAATAAACCCTGTTCCAAAAGTGGAAGTACATCTTGAAGTGAACCGTCGAATCCATAATTATCCACGCCCAGATACAGCTCAAGCTTACGCAATTCAGGCAATTTAGCCCGGGCAATTGAAGCTAACACACTTTTGGGAAGACCACCGCAAATAATGATTAATTCTTCAAGTTTGGCATGTTCGATGGGTTCCAGACTTAGTCCGCTACTGCCCTTCACTGTGAATGACTTCAATTCAGGGAAAGCAACCAATAGTGGTGTGAGATCCGTCTGAATAATCCATGATACTTCGCATTCTTCAAAGCCCATATCTCCGATAAACAGTTTCTTCAAAGAAGGAAAGCTTGGAGCCAGCTCGATGAGCGCGCCCATAAATTCTTCCGGCGAATTTTCATAGGCCTGCCCCCAGTCTCCAATAATCAGACTCTCCAGCGAACCAGCCTCCGGTTTGGCAGCCAGTTCCCTGATCAGTGTTTCCATACGAATACCGTCCTCATAATCATCATAAGACACCGTAAGCTTCACTTCTTGCATAAGCAAATCCCCTCCGTTTGAGTTCATTGATGATTCGTTAACTTGAATGTTAACGCATACGGTACAAGACTTGCAACTTCTTCCAACCCCGGTCCTAATACTCTGCTCAAACGTGAAATCTCTGCATTTTTTATATAGGTACAAGAACGTACGTTCCGATATTTTCGCTGAAAAAAGCGGGATTTATTTTGGGTCCCCTGCACTGGCTTTATTAACATCGGCTCCACTCCATAAAAATAAAAAAACGTTAATGGTCGGTGAAGCATTCCACAGGAATGACTCTTACCTTCCACTAACGCTTTGATATTTAAGCAAGGCAATAATTCACCTTATACATTCATAATCATATGAGCCGATTCGTTTGAATCTCAGTCTTTCAGGCTGGATACGAGTGCTCTCAGGGCATGGCCCCGGTGACTGATCGCCTGCTTTTGCTCCAGCGTAAGCTCGGCCATCGTCATCTCGTATTCAGGCACATAGAAAAGTGGGTCATATCCAAAACCGCCTGCACCGGCTGCTTGAGCAGTGATCCAGCCTTCAGCCGTACCTTCCGCTTCGTACTTGTGTCCGGTTGCGGGATCATACAGCACCAATGCACAGACGAAACTTGCCGGACTCAAAAGCGGTTGCTCCGTATCCTCACCGGATTTGAGCGATTCCAGCGCCTCAAGCAATTTGGCATTGTTCTTCGCATCGGTTGCACCCTCGCCTGCATATCTCGCAGAATACACTCCCGGGTCACCATCCAGCAGATCCACGCACAATCCCGAATCGTCAGCCAGGACAGGCAAGCCAAGAGCATCGCCCACCGTTTTGGCTTTCTTCCAGGCATTCTCTGCAAAGGTTACGCCATCTTCAACGACATCCGGCAGCTCTGGATAGTCAAACATACTTTTGACCTCTTTGCCCAGCGGAGCGAATGCATGAGCGAATTCACGTACTTTCCCTGCATTACGGGTTGCGACAATGATAATTGGGCTATCCAGACTCATGTTAGGCTTCTCCTAATCCACGAGCACCAATCTTGAGTGCAATGGGACCGAGAACTTCTTTCTGACGCTCAATCATCTCCAGAATGCCCTGCTCACCCAGCTCCAGCATCGCGTTCAGTTCACGACGATCAAATGGTGCTTCTTCACCTGTTCCCTGAAGCTCCACATATTTCCCGCCGCCTGTCATCACGAGGTTCATATCTACCTTGGCTTTGGAATCTTCATCATAGTTCAGATCCAGCACCGGCTGTTCTCCAACTACACCCACACTAACCGCTGCAATGAAATCCGTAATCGGGAATACTTGCAATTTATGCTGTTGGGCAATTTTGTTCACCGCGAGCGCCAGAGCTACAAACGAACCGGTAATGGACGTTGTGCGTGTACCGCCGTCAGCTTGGATTACATCACAGTCCAGTGTAATCGTACGTTCACCAAGAGCCTGCAAGTTAACGACCGAGCGCAGTGCCCGGCCAATCAGACGCTGAATTTCCATGGTGCGTCCAGTCAATTTGCCGCGGTTCGCTTCACGCTGATTACGGGTATGTGTTGCACGTGGCAGCATGGAGTATTCAGCCGTTACCCAGCCTTTACCCTGCCCTTTCATAAAGGGAGGAACACGTTCCTCCACCGTAGCTGTACAAATAACCTTGGTATCTCCCACTTCAATCAGTACAGAACCTTCGGCGTATTTATTCGTGTTAATTGTTAAATTCATCGGGCGCAGCTGGTCGCTGGTTCGTCCGTTAGATCTCATCATTTCTGCCTCCTACGACTTAAGCATCCTGTAATGTCGAGCTTGTTCACACTTTTACTAATCCCTTCTATTTTACCAAAGAGTTCACTTAAAAGCATCCTGTCCACCAAAGAGTTCTGTCAACCGTACATCAGACCGCTTATTGTGACTTAAATTGGAATTTCATTGATATATTCAGGCTTCGATACTGGGGCACTGTAATCCCGATTATCATCACTCATGACTGTCTTTTGCCCATTCCATTCGATCTGGACTTTAGCTTCCTTGCCTGCTGTGTTCTCGGCCGTAGTCAATACGACGGATTGCAGCAGTTCACTTGGCACGACATCTCCCTCAGTGAACATATCGTCTTTGAGTGCAACTGTTACGGTTCCATCCTCAGACGTTTTGACCGATTGCAGCTGCGTTCCGCCTGTCATAACCTCTTCCAGCTCGCCGCCTTTGGCTGGTCCCTTGATCAGTTCATTCAGCGCCGCCTGCACCCGGTCTCCACCTGGTGTCACAAGACGCGTAACCGGGACATAATATTGAATGCCTGCTGGCGAAGCGGCTGAGAAATAAACCGTTACCGGGCTGCTGTTAGTCGTGAATGTATCACCCAAATCGAGATTGATACCCACCGCCCGATTCAACGGTTCCGGCAATGGCATGCTGTTTACTGGCATTTGCGTTAACTTTTTGCCGTCTACCCATATCTGTACGTTCTGCACATCCGGTGTACCCGTGAGTGTCCAGGTAACTGCCTCCAGCATTTTGCGCTCGTTCTTGGCATCATACTTGGCAAAATTGCCGGAGAACTCCACGACTGCTAGTTTATCATCCGGATGAATCGTTACGTTCTGAACAACGGTACCCTGCGGGAGAACGCCCTGAAATCCTTCAGGCAACATCCCTGCATATGGACCACCCGTCACAAGTGTATCCAAGGCTGTTTTGGGACTGCTAACGTCCGTGCCTGACGGGAGTGTCATGGATACCGGAGCCAGCAAACCTTGTTGATCCTGCAGATACACGGTTGTAAGTGGCAGCTTGGCAAGTGATCCATTGCCTTCAGCCGCCTGAATCATGGCCGCTTCCTGAATCGGCGGCGGTGGATCAATAGCCTCGGAGGACTGTGCCCCAAACATGCCACATCCGGATAACACCACAGGAATACTCAACAGCGCAGCTGCAGAAGCTGTACGCAAATAACGGATCTTACTCATGATCACGTTCCCCCTCATCATTTTTACAGTTTGTACTACCATGTATACGAGCCTTTGCCCAAAAAATAACTACTTTTTAAACAAGCTCACCATGCATAAAGCTGAAAACTGGCCTTCCATCCCCGTCGAAGGATAGCAAAGAAACCCAAAACGGTTAATAACGTATTAGGATATAAGTATAGGGACATTGCTAACTTCAGAGGAGGAATCGCCCATGGAACATCCGGAGCAAGAAAAAATCCCTTACAGCCTGAATAGCCGAAAAGTGGCTGAGGCAACGAGGGAATGGCTGCACAAGCGGGGCGTTACGATCCCTGAGATCGCAGAACTGGTCATGATGCTACAGAAAAAGTATTACCCAGGTCTTACGATGGAAGAATGTATCGACAATGTGGAGAAAGTATTACGCAAACGTGAGGTGCAGAACGCAGTCCTGACAGGCATTCAACTGGACTTGCTGGCAGAGCAAGGCAAACTCATTTCTCCTTTGCAGGAGATGATAGAAAATGATGAAGGATTATATGGCGTGGATGAGATTCTCGCATTCTCTATCGTCAACGTATACGGCAGTATCGGATTTACGAACTACGGTTATGTAGACAAGCTCAAACCCGGTGTGCTTGAACGTTTGAACGACAAGAGCCTTGGGCCTGTGCATACGTTTCTGGATGATATTGTGGGGGCTATCGCTTCAGCAGCCAGCAGCCGGATTGCGCATCGCAAACAATCGGAGCTTGAAGAAGCTTTGGGAGAAAAACCTGTCAGCGATGATATCGTATAATTTGCATGTGTAATAGGAGTTGGAAATGAACGAACCAAGTAAATTCAACAATCAGACTTCTTCTGATCATGACAAAAAGGCGGCCAAAAAGGCCGCTTTTTTTGTGTTGATTCACTTATTTTTGTAGTACGTTATTTCAGATGCTCCTGTCTTCCGGCTACCGCCAAACGATACACCTCAGCCCATTTCTGTTCCGCTGCTGGCTTAGGCTGTACACGACTGGGTCCAATTGTAATTTCGGGGCCTTTGCGTTCTCGCAGCATGCCACGAAGTACCGTAATACCAAGAATGCTCAAGCCAGTAAACACATACATCAGACGAAAAATCACATTGCCTGAATCAGAACCGGTAACCATGCCATGGAACAGTAAACCGATGAATACGGGATAAGACAACATATGGAACATAAACCACCATTTGCGGCCAAGCTTGTTACGCAAATCACTGGATAGCAGTACGATCACCAAACCATAAAAGGATAATGTGCCCAGTCCGCTGCCGATCGGATGTACTGAAGCCGTAAACGGAATGAGAAGTTCACTCCAGGTGAATGGACTATAGTGATCAATATATAGGGTTAACGCATGCACAAGTCCAAGTCCAAAGGCGAGCCAGGTCGTACGGGTATGCCATTTAAACATGGCCGCTTTAGGTTTGCCTTTAGCCATGGGCATCCCTTGGGCAATCCCCAGAAACACACCGGCAAAGAGCAGCAAGTAAGCGGCGATCCCACTAATTCGAATGATATTCCACGTTGGCAGGTAATCTACAATCCATTGCGCCATAACCGGCTCCCCCACATCTGATAGACTTGTCGTTTATATAAGACTGAAGCGGTGATCCGGATCAAAACCAGGCCAGCGTTCAGCGAGCGTATCGGTATTTCCTCTAAAATAAGTGCTCCCATCCCTGGTCATCCACAGGACGTCATGACGATCGTAATGACGGTTTAACCAACCTACTGCATCGGCACTTCCCAAAATACAGACGGTCTTGGCAATAATCTCACATTGCGAGGCATGCTGGCCCAGAACTGTACACTGCAGCACATCCGTATCTGCTGGCTCCATCGTCCGGGGATCAATTAAGTGATGTGAAAGGCTTCCGTCCGTATTCTGCCACTGTCTCCGTCCCACTCCTGAAGTGGCAATTGCACCTTTCCTCAATTGAATATTCCCTATCAGATTTCGCTCCTCCTGATAAGGATCGGTGACTTGCACGGACCACATCGGATGAAGTGTTGTCCCCCATGCCTGAATGTCTCCACCTGCATTAATTAATCCGGCCGAAATATGAAGTGTACGTTGCAGCCAATCGGCGATACGCTCAACGGCCCAACCCTTAACAATGCCCCCAAGGTCCAGCTCAGTTCCAGGGTCCTTATGAACCATTCGGCTGCCTTCCCATTGAATCCAACGTGGGCGGCTATAGTCATATTCGTCTCTCAGCATATCTGTTGTATCCGATGGTCGGATGTCCAATCTGCGTTCGGTTCCAGATTGCTGAAGCTCTCTTTGTTGCAGCTGCTCGAAACTGACATCGTAACCCGAAGCCCGCAGAGCCTGAGAGATACCTGGCTGAAAAATCCCTTCCGTCTGTCCAATATAACCGTATGCCAAACTTAACACTTCATCCATTGCTGCGGAGATTGGCATCCATCCTGTGCAACAATTCAGACGATTCAATTCACTGTCTGCCACAAATCGGCTGAAACGCTGTTCCTGCGCTTCGAACCAATTCTTCACCAAGGCTGCCGCATGCTCAGCCTCTTCCCGTCCTGCGGCTAACTGAACTTCCACGTCCGTGTTCATCGCCCGGAAGCGGAACTTAAGAAGACGGGAGACTTGCTCCGTGCGGCTCATGATGCACCCGTGCGTGACTGATAATTGCCACGGCTATATCTGGAGTCTGTATCCTGATTGCTGTTCTGATCTGTTATCCAGCCACCCGACGACCTGCCTTGATTCGAACCGATGGCAGTGCTTCCATCAGTCGTTTCCTCATCCAGGCTATAGCCCTCATTGGACGATGCATCGGAATGGTTATCTGTGTTGTTCGTCCATTCGTCCATGACATCATCCTGAGCATCTATCTGGGTGGAAGCTGTACTGCTTATATCGGTACCATTAGCCGCCGCATAAGCGACATCAAAGGCATCAGAAGTTCTTACATATTGAAAGAGTGCAGCCACGGTCAACGTTGCTACCGCTGAGGCTTGCCATTTTCTCCATTGATTTCGTTTTTTCCTAGTCATCGCTCTTCCCTGCTTTCTCTGGCGAAGTTCATGCATTTATCATAGAAGTGCTGCCTTAAAAGAAGATGAATGAACGGTTAAGAAAGACTAAAGCTTTCATTTATTTGAGTCGTTACACGCAAAAAAAGACTCTGAACAGGCAGTTCTCCTGGTCAAAGTCTTGTAATCCTAAGTATTTTCGATAAAAAAGAATACTCCGTCGGGCTGCTGCTCCTGTATAATATGCTCTCGCCGGATCAATTCTTGCAGATGCGCCAAAGTTTCGCTCATCGCAAAACGAAGCTGATGTGTTCCCAATCGGTCACCAAACATAAACACACAGATATCATACGCATTCGTCGGTGCTTCCCGGATTCGCTCCATCAGTTTCTGAAGGCGCTCTTCATGATGAGTGAGCAGATGAACCGTTCGATCGGCAAAATGGCCAAACGGATTCCGATGCCCTGGATATGCCACTCCTACATCCAATGCCCCCAGTCGATGCAGTCCTTCCATATAAGACAATAAAGGCTGATCGTCACTTCCCGGCTGCAGGCTAATATTCGGTGAGATCTGCGGCAATACGGCATCTCCACACAAGATCTCCCTGGAATCCGGCGCATAGAAGGATAGATGTCCTGGCGCGTGTCCACCTGTTTCTACAGCAAGCCACTTTTTCCCGCCCATAACCAGCCAATCTCCATCTTCAATCGGTGTCACTACCGGAAGTGGCGTAATCTGTGAGATAAATCCCTCCATATGTTCACGTATCTGCTGCGTCTTGTCTTCCGGCATTCCATGGCGACCATAATATTCAGGCAACACTGTATTGATGGTTGCCTCCGTTCCCCACATGTAATCCGCTTCCTGGCGGGATCGTGTGGACATTCGAACAGGCACATCCGTTTGTTGCTGTATCCAGCCAGACAACCCCAGATGATCGGGGTGATGGTGGGTCAGTACAATCTGACTAATATCCTGAAAAGTTAAATTGAAATCTGCGAGTGCTTCGTGCCACTCCTGTTCCGTCTCAGTACTGCGTGGTCCCGGGTCAACTATCGTTATTGTTCCATCCGGTTCATAGAGCACATAGCTGTTCACCCAACGTAGAGGAAAAGCCATAGTAATCTTGACACGATGCATGCCTACTGGCATGGAAATGGATTCCGTTCGCTTCATTAATATTCTCCTCCAACTCTACTGCTCCGGCCGATGACCGACAAAAATCATCCGCGGCGACGTCTGCTCATCGTACTTCTCTTCATCATAACCACCGTGTACCTGATCCACCATGAGTCCTGCCTCGTGAAGCAGATCACGTAGTTGTTCGCGAGTATACAGCTTGACGCGTTCCTGATAGATTCGTGGTTTTTGGCCCGATGCGGTATCGGTGATGTGAATTTCTTTTTGCACAAATCCATCCTGGATCTTGCGAAACTCCTCAATATTCTGTCCTTCGCTTTCACGTGTTGAATGCTGCACCAGATGACGAGTCACATAAGCCGTGTTCATAAAATCAATAATATAGCTGCCGCCTGGCTTCAGCATCCGATGAATGGCGCGTAACACTCTTAGTTGCTCTCCATCCTCTCGGAAATAACCAAATGAGGTAAATAGATTGACAACGGCGTCAAATCCGCCTTTCAGTGGAAGCTCACGCATATCGGCATGATACCACTCAACACGATGTTCGGTGTCCATATTGCGTGCTTCACGCAGAAGCACATCAGACAGGTCGATTCCGGTCACCTGGAAACCAGCATCTGCAAGGGCCAGAGAATGTCGGCCCATACCACAGCAAAGGTCAAGTACCTTTGACTTTGGCTGAAGCTTTAACCAATTGATCATTTTATGTACTTCCTGATATGCACCTTGCACATCCCGATGTTTGTACACAAGAAGGTAGTCTTCTCCAAAACTCTTTTCATACCATTCCGTCATTACGTATCGCCCTCCACATGGTCACTGGCCCAACTATCCGTAATACGCTGTTCTATCAGCCGGATCATATCTCTATAGCTTTTAGCCATTGTATCGTCTTTATCCTTCAAACTCAAAAATTTCCAAGGATCGTCCACATTGAACGGCCGGAAAGCACACGATATAATGTTAAACATAGTCAGGCCAACGCGAATCGGTTAACTATACATAGAGATTGTTCACAAACCAGTATGACGTTTTTCTCACTTCATAGACGTACATGAGACGATTGAAATATAACGCTAACATAAGAAGAAGCAGCAGGAGGTGTTATTTATGATTCGGATTGGACTTACGGGCTGGGGAGATCAGGAAGATTTGTACCCGAACCGTACCAAAGCGAAAGACAAGCTCCGTCTGTATGGACAATATTTTACGACCGTGGAGGTAGACAGTTCCTTCTACGCCGTTCAGCCTCGGGACCGGATGGCACGCTGGGCAGCGGAAACGCCGGACTCCTTTGCTTTTATCGTCAAAGCCTATCAGGGGATGACAGGACATCTGCGGGGAAAACCCTATTTCACAAGCACCTCGGAGATGTATAAGGCTTTTCGCGAATCCCTGGAGCCTGTCATGGAAGCAGGCAAGATGCAAGCGGCCTTGTTTCAGTACCCGCCGTGGTTTGAATGCAATCGGGACAACGTCAATGAACTGCGTGAAGTAAAACTAAGAATGGAAGGCATCCCTTGTGCCCTCGAATTTCGTCATCGCAGCTGGTATGAAGAGGGCATGCGCGAACGAACGCTGGCATTTCTGAAGGAACAGGGCTGGATTCACAGCGTCTGTGATGAACCTCAAGCGGGGCCAGGATCTATCCCTATCGTACCTGAGGCTACCGATCCCGAAATGACGCTGGTACGTATGCATGGGCGCAATGTATCAGGCTGGCATCAGAATGGTGCACCCAATTGGCGTGAGACCCGTTATCTGTATCGCTACAACCAGGAAGAGCTGCTGGAGTGGAAAGGTTATTTGGAGCAATTGCAAGAGCAGAGCAAAGATGTGTATGTGATTTTCAACAACAACTCGGGCGGCGACGCGGCTGCTAATGCACAGATGATGATGAAGCTGCTGGAGCAACCCGTGAAGCCCTTCCCTGACCGTACGGAGCCGGAGGAGGAAGAGGGACCGGAGCAATTGGAGCTGTTTTAACAACACGTTTAATTTGTAATCTGAATTGATTATTTCCATTCATAACGAAAAAAGCGGCACGCCCTTAAGGCGTGCCGCTTTTATTTCTTGTTAGGTTGTACGCAGATGAACAACATGGTTGCTGCACTAGCGTTGTGCAGCTGTAACCGAAGAATCTATAGACGGCTCGCAGAGCTGCTGGTTCATTTTATACGCCTCAATCCCAGCCAGGAGCACAATGCCGATACCGTGCGTATCGTTCAGAATCCATCCCAAATCATCCCGGTAATAGAGTGCGGTAAAGGAGTAACCGGAACCCCGGCATACACCGTAGACGTTGCCTTTATAATCAATGGACAGATGGGTCATGCCCTCCCATCCTTTGCGCACCGCATCCAGGTAGGCCTCTGGCTGCTCCAGCCAGCCTTCACGAATACCGCGGGCATAAGCGTAGATGAACATCGACGTGCAGGAGGTTTCTTCATATGAATCCGGGCGGTTCAGCACCTGATGCCAGAGTCCATTTTCACCTTGCAGCGCCAGATACCCCTGACATAAATCCCGGTAGAAGCTCAGCAGTTCTGGCCGTTTGACGTGATCACTTGGCAGAATCGTCAGTAGTTCGGTTAGCGAAAATAGAACCCATCCGTTCCCGCGCCCCCATGGTATACCTGTCGCCCGTCCACGCACAAAATCATACACATGGGACATGATCTGGTGTTCGGGAATATACAGATATTTGCGAAACATCAGGAACTGGTTGATTGCATCCTCCCAATAAGAAGTATCTCCCGTTAACTGGCCGTACCGCATCAGGAAAGGTGTGCTCATATACAGATCATCACACCACATCGTTTCCTGGCGCATCTCCCCGCTGCCACGAACACGGTAAAAGGCCCCGTCTTCCAGACGTTCCTGTTCATCCGTAATATAGCTCGCAATACGATCTGCGGTATCCCTGCCTCCACGAATGTCGCCGAGTTCCATCGCTGCCAGCAAAGTAGATCCAAACGAACCGCAATCATCCAGACTGTCGATTGCAGACAGCTGATTATTGATTCCCGCGGCGCCGTACCCTTCCCGATCCCACAGACCGTAACGGTCAAACGACGTACTCAGGCCGATATGGTCCCGCACATACTGAACATAGTCGTCACGTCCCAACTCCTGTCCAATCTGAAGAAGTCCAAGCAGGGTAACACCGAGTGGATAATTCCATTTGCCATAATGGGTATTTTCCAAATAGGGCCGGACACTCGTTTCAGGTAGATCAACATGCCAGTATACACCTTGGGCTCCATCATCAAATACAGTATCTGTTACCACGATGTCTTGGGGAGATGGTTCAGAGCCTGGGGAAAATCCACCCGTATACAGCCACGCATCGGGACATCCTGCAACCGGATGAGGTGGTCTTAATCTCCATCCCGTTGCAATGGAATCCTTCGCATCTTCCAAGGTGAATCCCCACAACTTGCACCCAGCCTTGGTTTCACCTTTCGCTACCAGATCAGATGGACCGTAGCGGCGAGGCAGTTCAATGCGGAAATTGCCGCTTTGCCCAGCGGAATATATTTCCTTGCCATCAACATACAGGGTGAGGGGACCTTCATGTTTCCCTTGCAAAAGAACAGGTGACGATCCCGGTTGGATCACATCCAGTTTGGACCATGCGTACGCAACAGCAGGCTGCTCTGTCCCAAAGATTCTGGCGAAAGCTCCAGCGTTCTGTTCCCCTTCTGTCCAGTCCCTGCGCGGATACCAGGAGAGGCCCGTTTCTGCTTCAGTCATGCCATCACGAGGGAGTGATGATAAAGGTTCATCGACTGGTTCGGAGTACAACCAGCCCTCCTGACCTTGGCGATCCACACCTGGTGTGAGGAAGTGAAGCGGAAAGTTTTTAAATGAGGCTGTTCCGTAAATCCCGCCGAATCCCACCTCTGTTTTTACAAAACAAAGCAATACATCGTTCCAGCCATAGTTCACGGAGATTGGAATCTGGGTTCTGCGCTCGGGAAATAACTCCTGCAACAGCTCCGATTTGAAAATCTCTTCTCCGTTCACATAGACCGTCACCGGACTATAACAGTTCAGTCCCGTATTTAGCGTGGCCTCCTGCTGGCTCCACAACTTGCCCCATACGTACACATACTGTCCTGCACGAGCCTCTTTCCACTTGGCATCCAGATTCAGATCATAACGATAATCCCCAAGTCTTCGGAAGCCTTCACGATGGTACGCTCGGAACAGAAAGGAGTGTTTCGGATGGTCCCCAATATAACGCTGTGCCACGGTAGTCAAAATATCCGGAATTGAATCATACACCTTGCCTGCAATCGCCTCGTTCTCATGAAAATAACGAATGATCGTCAGCTCCCTTCCTATACCTTGATTCGTTCGGTTAGTCGCAATGTCTCGCCAGCCTTCACTTCAACCACCTGCTGATCCGCTGTAAACCAGATGGAGATGGCCGATGGGTTATGGATAATCGATCGGTCTGCTGAACACTCCAGACGTTTGACCGCTTTCCAGTATGCAATCACTTCGATGTTCGTTGCGTACCAGATGTCGTCCCGGCCGCCAATCTTCTCAGCAAACTGCTCTATAATCTGCCAATTGTCGTTATCATTGAATTCGTAGCTGTGACCCCATACATATAACAAGAGTGGCGTACCTGTCTTCGTATGCTGGATAAATCGTTCGGCATGGGCCGCCAAATCCTGGTTATGGTGGCAGGTTGGATGCCATTCAAGCGGCCGCTCAGGCAGTGTGTACCTGCCATGGGATTCAACCGTGCGTGCATAATCGATGCCAAGCCATTCGAGCTTGGTGCTGAGTGAACGGTCATAACCGCCATTCGGATAGCCCATACCTCTTACCGGATAACCGACAAGCTGTTCCAGCGATCTCCGATCTTCCATGATCTCTTCGGTCAGCAGCTCATCCGGAACATAGGGCAATGTGGGATGGGTGACCGTATGCACAGCCACTTCATGCCCGGCATACAACTTCGCAACTTCTGTCGTCTCAATTCGGCCAGGCTTACTCAGCGTACCGGAATTCAGATTGAATGTGCCCCGCAGCCCATGCTGATTGAAAATTTCCACCAGTCTGCGATCATGAACCACACCATCGTCATAACTGAACGTCAACGCCTTCATCACGCCACCCGGGTAGCGGTCAAACTGGATACGATGCCCCATCTTTTTACTCCTCCCATTTCAACTGCTTATCCTTCTATCACCATAAGGAATAAATCCGTTTATCTTGTAAGGCTTATTCTTCAGCTGATATATGACCGGCTTCCTGCAAACTGTGGCTGCCCGAGTCAAAATACGTACCTTCCAGCAGTCCAATTAGTGTATTGGTAACTCGTACTTCAATATCGTTATCCCCTGCTCGCAGCCACGAGGCTTCTCCCGTCCAGCGATATGGAGACCAGCATCGAACGCCCAGAGTGTGACCATTCACCCGTACCTCGACCACATCCTGCACCTGCCAATCATTGAATTCCAGTTCAAAGGACGCAACCTCTTCAGCAGACTGATCCAGCCAGAAGCTTCGTTTGTAACTCATCTCTCCTGCAAAATGGGGATAAAACGGCTGTGGCTCAGGCCCAATTCGGCTCGACGTATCCGGCTCACGAACGAGAGAGACCATGCCTTCATGATGAAATTCCACGCCAAATCGCCCTTGCAGATATAGTGGATCAACGATACCTTCTTCATCCCTCATGACCTGTACGGTAACGGTCATTTCATTCAGACCATTGCGCAACAATTCTGTTATATTGCAGCCAATATTATGGTGATCAGTAATTTCAATCGGCTCAAATTGATCAGGTCCGATCTGTTTTCCGTTGATTTCCATGGTCCAGTCACCTGATATCGCTGCCCTGTCCATGAATAACAGACATTCTGCCAATGCCGTTCTTAGCTCAAATGTAGTCGTATACTTGCACTGGATTGGATAGGCAACGGATGCTTTCTTCGGTGTACCAAATACCTGATTAAACTGGAGCGGCAGATGATGGTTCTCCGACAATTCAGCCGCCTGGTCAATAAACGGTTTGACTGCAGCATGATTACGTTCAATAATTTCACCGTTGTCATTGGAAGCTGTTACGTTGAACTGTCCCATTCGAAGTGTGTTGGACTGCACGGTTTCCAGACGCCATGGCCCTTCCGAAGAAAGCTGAATGGTATGGGGTGCGTTCTCAGTCTTAGTAACTAAACGATTCCCCTCTGATGCCTCTTGAGCATGTTGTAAAGTTAGCCTCACCGCATGTGCTTCATAGGGAGCAAGCTTTAACGAAATGCACCACTCGCCACCACTGCTGGTAAACGGCAATAATTCTCGCTGTCCTGTCTCCAGATTGAGCCGTTCCGCCAGCAGAGTTGTACCCGCTGAAAGATCCAAATCCGTCCATAACCGCTTGGCTACTATTTTCAATTGCCCTTCAAGTTGTTGTCCTTCCTGGTTGGACAAAAAGATCATAAACTCTCCGTCCGATAATTGACGGGTCTGCATAAGCAGCGACGCACTTTCTTCTTCCATGATCCAACAGATCGGTTCGGGTAGTACATGATCCAGCAGCAGGGAGATCAGTTCCAAGGAGAAGTCATCCCCGCGACCTGTTCCAGCAGGTAGAAAATAAGCATTCCCCTGTCCCTGCTGCCACATCAATTCGCTGCTCTCATGACCTGTTTCTTCCGCATTGCCCCAATATGCCTCGTGCGGCTGTTTTCCTGCGCCAAAGAACTGGGCGGCCTCATTTCCTGCAGGGCTTCCTGGCTGGATGGCTACATGCGGAGGCATGCCTACCGATATGACTGTCCCCCCCTGTTCTACGAACAGCTTCACCTGCTGCCAGGCTGCTGCCTCCAGGTTCAGCATCGGCGGAAGAATCAGTACCTCATAACGTGCAACGCCAATCTGAATCGTACCCTCGTTCAGTACAGCTTCGGCTAACAGCTCGGGGTCCAGATGATCATAGTCACGTCTGTTTTCGAGCAGATGCGAGGTGATCCGCATCCAATCGTTCGTGAGACGATCCAGCTTCGCCCGTTCTGCTTCGTCTTCTCCGCCATATTCGAATCCGTGAAGCGGATTGCCCATCAGGCTCCAGAACGTGGTCGTTGGATCAAGCACAGCAATACGAATGTCCGCAGTCCCGGTGCTCATCAGATAGCTTAAACGTCCCGTGTAATCTCCCAGCTGCCGGAAATGGCGCCAATACGGGTTCTGTATAAACTGGGATGGCGGTGCATCATGCTTGGCAAGTCCGCCGATGGTATAGAAAAAGGCGTGGAAGTTAAAAAAGTTGGTGCCCATGGCTGCCATCCGGTCAATCATCCATTTGGCATCCTGTAAGGTCATCGACCAGCCTACACTGTGGAAACACTCAATCAGATTACGGCTTCGGCCAAGCTGTCTGGCAAGCGAGCTGACCATCTTCGGATTGTCGCGCATTTTTTTGCCATACCGTTCCAGAATCCAGGATAAGGGGCGTCCGATTTTCTCATGTGCAGAATCTCCACCTGGCATATGACTGAACAACTGCGTGGTCATCCGTACCCCGGGCACTTCTGCCGCATACTGAATCCCTGCCTCTTCACACCAGTCATGTACCTGTTTGTGATACGACTCTCTGAGCAGCAGATGTAGCGACTGATAATAGTCATACCGGATACGTTCTGCGTCTGGGACATCGCCATGCAGCAGAGCAGGTAGGGACTCGATCAGACTGTAACCACAGCGTTCGCTAAAAAATCGGGGAAGCTGTGGAGACCAAGGAATACGCCCAAGCGGCGCAATTTCATCAGAGAACATGCCTTTGATTACGCTTTCAAACTGTTCTCCAACGGCTTCCTTATACCGTTCGTGGGTCAGTTCAATAAAACGGCTCATCGCTTCTTTGTGACAAGGGTCTACAAAGTTGCCGTAATATTTGAAATCATCCATCTCTTCTTCCTGAAATATAATCACGTCCCATTCCCCAGCGGGAGCTTTCCATAACAGGCGAAAGGCCGTTCGGTATGTAAAAAACCGCTTGCGATTATACGACGTGAGTCCTGTCTCCTGATATACCTGATCAGTCTGGATATTGCCGATGTTACTGCGCAAATCAATGGATTCATGCCACAATCGTTTGCCCTGCGCATCCTTGGGTATTGCCTTCGCCACTAAAAATCGACCCCACGGCAACTCATGATCCACTGTTTCTCCGCCATGAACACAAATCTGCTGATGTACAAGCTGGCGCTGCTTCGCCTCAGGAAAATCAAGTGTCACCTCACCGCCGGCCATCCCGCTTGGATAGGGATACTCGTCATATAACCATACCTGCATGCCGCAGGCGGCCGCCGCTTCCACTGCAATCCGTACCTTGTCAAACCATGCTTCGGACAGATAGGGAATCTCTAGCCCCTGACGTGGACAGATGAAAAAACCACCTACGCCCTGTGCAGACATTTCGGCTATTTGCCGTTTGATTTGCCCTTCTTCCATATCCCCATTCCAAAACCAAAAGGGATGAACCCGGTACTGCGCCTCGGGATTTTCAAATGCATCCCTGTTCCACATGTCGCTTCCTCCCTGTATGTGCAAGAGTGGTCGTCCATTTACCGATAACGTTCATTTAAGTTCAAATAGGTTTGTTTCGCAATGATTATACATCAAAATCCAAAGACTGGAAGCTATAATTCACAAAAAAAGAGGAAGATGGTTTTAATTGTTCTGAATTATGCATATACGGAAATGCCCGGCTGCACCTTTGCACTACAAGCAAGGCTGCCGGGCTCTGGAACATCAAACTACTTCAGTGCAGCGTACAGCTCATTCACTTCTTTGACATAGTCGTCGCCGCCACTGCTTTTCCACAATGCAACAGCATCCTGGAAGCCTTTTTCATCAATTTGCCCCACGATGAATTTGATACGGGCATCATTGATGATGTTATCCAGCTGTGGTCCTTTCTGGGCATACACATCGGAAATCAGTGGTTCGCCAGGATTAGCAATGACGATTTCCTCATTGGCTTTCTGCACCTGTGCAACCTTTTCGCGAACAGGTGTCTGCTGCACACGAAGTGTTTTGTCCTCTGGAATAAACATGAGGATCTGATTCAGACCCTGTACATCTCTCAGCGCCAGTTTGTCAGTGGTCGGAATGACGTAACCCTCTTTTTTCTCATACTGCTTGCCTTCCAGACCGTTCCCTAGCAGCGCCTGCAATTCAGGCTCATTCAGTTGATCCAGGAAACTCAGCACCTTTTTCAGATCTTCTTCCGTTTTGACACTGCTTTTGGAAATAGCAATCATGCCGGAATAGCCGGATGTTGGCATATCGCGCAATCCCTTTGGACCTTCCATCGCTTGAAGTACATCCACATGTCCAGTCGCTGACGGATCTTTCTCCAGTATCTTCTGATCCATCCGCTGTGCGTTATCCGCTACATCCACCATGACACCCGCTTGCCCGTTAACAAAAGGATCAGGAAGTTTCGTCGCATCCATCACGGCAAAGTCCTTGTTGACCAGACCTTCGCTATAGATTTGGCGGAAAAATTTCAGAGCTTCCATATATTCTGGAGTCTCATGTGCCGGTATTAAACCTCCGTTACCATCATCGCCCCATTTGTTGGGTGCACCAAACCAAATCTGCATGTTATCCCAAGGGCCCGTGAATTTGCTCGCCACCAGACCGTAGGTATCGTCTTTACCGTTGCCGTCTGGATCATCCTTCGTGAACGCTTTCAATACATTGTAGAACTCGTCAATGGTCTTTGGCTCTTCCAGACCGAGCTTCTCCAGCCAATCCTTGCGGATCGTGACTCCGTTACGTCCCAGAGCACGTGCGCGGTAGATGCCATAGGTTTTGCCATCGATAGAAGCATTGTTAGTGATAATTTCATTCATCTTGCTCAGGTTCGGATAGTCTTTCAAATAAGGTCCAAGCTCCCAGAAAGCTCCGGTACGAGCCGCATTAATAAAACTTGGGGACTTACCAAGCACAACCATAACATCGGGCAGCTTGCCCGAGGCCAGCGTGATATTGAATTTGTCCTCATAAGAGCTGCTCGGTACCCATTGCAAATTCACGTCCACCTTGGTCAATTCTTCAAGCTTCTGAACCACAGGGCTGTTATCGGGCGGATTCTCCGCTTCAAAGTTCGGAAGCATAATCGTGATCTGATCCGTGCCTCCCGCAGCTGTTCCTGAACCTGCTTTGTCCGTGGAGCAAGCTCCCAGAACCGTACTCAGTACCAATGATGCAGAGAGTAGCAATGCACCTTTTTTGAATCCCGTCTTTTGTCCCATACGTTCTCCCCCTTGGCTTTAGCCTTTGATTGAACCTAACATGACACCCTTGGCAAAATGCTTCTGCAAAAACGGATAAACCAGCAAAATCGGAATAGTACCTACGACGATAACTGCCATTTTGATCGACTGCTCTGGTGGTTGTACAAAATTAGGGTCCATGTTCGCCATATCTCCGACACTGGCTTGCGAGAGCAATACGATCTGTCTCAGCATGACTTGCAATGGCCATTTGTCACTGTCGGAGATGTACAGGAGTGCCGAGAAAAAGTTATTCCAGTGCCCTACGGCGTAGAATAACGCAAATGTGGCAATCACCGGTTTGGATAATGGCAGAACAATTCGCCACAGTACCCCTAGATCCGAACAGCCGTCGATGCGGGCCGCTTCCTCCAGCCCTGGCGGCATTTGTTGAAAGAAGTTTTTGACAACAATTAAGTTAAAAGCGCTGATCGCGCCAGGAAGCATGAGGGCCCAGTAGGAATCCAGCAGTCCAAGTCCACGAATGACGAGATAGGTCGGGATCATCCCGCCGCCGAACAGCATGGAGAAAATCACCATGTTCATCATGACATTCCGGCCCCAGAAGTCACTTCGGGACAGCGGGTAAGCCATCGTCAGCGTGAAGAAGAGATTGACCAATGTACCTGCAACCGTAACAAATATTGAAACCCCTATACTGCGGAAGATGGTGGACGAGGAAAAAATATACTCATACGCACTGAATGAAAACACCTTCGGAATAAGGAAAAAACTGCGTTCGGTAATCTCTGCTTCGGTCGCGAATGAATTTCCTATAATATACAGGAAAGGAAGGACGGTTAATATGCCCAGAATCCCCAGCATGACGTAATTGAAAATATCAAATACTCTGCCGGCAGGGCTGTTGTATAGACGGCTGTTCATGGGCGATTTCCTCCTTATCAATGGATGACGTACATGCTCTTAATAGATTCCGGGATGCCCGAATTTCTTGGCCAGTTTGTTGCTGCCCAGCACCAGAATAATTCCGACCACAGACTTGAATAACCCAACCGCGGTACTGTAACTGAATGCACCTTGCGTAATCCCGACGGTGTATACATACGTATCAAATACATCTGCCACATCACGATTCAGCGAGTTGGTCATCAGATAGATCTGTTCAAAACCGGTATCCAGAAAGTTCCCCAGCCTGAGAATGAGCAAGATGACAATGGTTGTGCGAATCGCTGGAAGCGTGATATGCCACATGCGTCGTAATCGTCCTGCACCATCCACAATCGAAGCTTCATACTGCTCTGTATCCACACCTGCCAATGCCGCCAGGAAGATAATCGTTCCCCAGCCCATCTCTTTCCACATCATCTGAATAATAATGAGCGGACGGAATGACCCCGGACTTGCCAATACATCGATCGGTTTGCCTGTGATCCAGGAGATCAGGTCATAGAGTACCCCACCTTGTGGAGTCAGGAATACATAAGTGATACTCGCGATAATGACCATGGAAACAAAGTGAGGTACATAGACCAGCGTCTGAATCGTTCTTTTGAAGAAAGCGACCCGGATTTCATTGAGTAACAAAGCGATAATAATCGGTGCCGGGAAAAAGAATATAAGATCATATAGGGCAAGGACGAGCGTATTCCTCAGCAATCGGAAAAAGTCTGGATTGGAGAAGAAATTCATAAAGTTCTCCATGCCCACCCATTGACTGTCGCGAATACCCAGAAAAGGCTGATAGTCCTGGAAGGCAATAACGATGCCCCACATGGGCAAGTATTTAAAAATGACAAAGTACAAAAATCCGGGAAGCACAAGCACGTACAGCCATTTATTTCGTTTGATCTGCCTCTTCCAGTTGGACTCCCGCTTCATCGGCAATGCGGCCATTTCCACTTGAGCTGCTGTAGCGCCATTTCCATTCCAGTCCGTCTTCCCGTTCATAATGTCTCCCCTCCCTATTTATGTAAGCGTTATCAATTGACCTGTTACTCAGACTATACAGCTGCCTTGTTTCCGGCAACCTTCATTTTTTGCATGGTTGTGCAAAGTGGTCCGAAAGCCCGCTATAACGCCATTCCTCCTTCAATTTGGATATATTTTGGCAGAGGTTATTGCACATTTTTGCAGCATTATCCTTCTTTGTTTCCGAGATAAAACATGAAAAACCGGAGTCCCATGAATCGGGATTCCGGTCAATGATGAATTCTTATGAACAGGTTTATTTACCTAGCCATTGATCCCGATACTGGCTCGGCGTTAAGCCTTCCTGTTTCTTGAAAATCCGATTAAAGTAACTGTGCTGGTATCCAACAGAGCCTGCGATATCATTGATTTTCATCGTGGTCTCACGCAGCAATTGCTTCGCCGCATCCATTCGTACTCGTGTTAAATAATCAATGAAATTCATGCCCGATACTTGCTTGAATGCCTTGCTTAATGCATAAGGGGTCATCTGCTCCGCATCTGCACAGCTTTCCAGGGAAAGTTCGTTTCTATAATTCTCATCAATAAACAACATCGTACGTTCCACGACCTGCTTCATCGGCTCCTGGGAACGCATCTCGATCTCCTGCACATATGGCAGCAATACTTCTCCGATCATCCATTTCATCATTTGTGCTGGTTCGCGAATCGTAGATAAGCGCTCATACATGTTGCAGCCACCAAACAGCTTGTAAGGCGTTACCCCAGTCTGCAGCATCATATGCTGAATACTTCCCAGCAATTGAAGCATCATCTGCTGCACCTGGAATTCGGAACTGCCTGCTCGGGTGATCTCGGCCATAAATTGCTCCAGTACGCGCTCAGCCTCATTTTTCTTCCCAAGTCTGATCGCCTGAAGGATCTCACGTTCCAGCCCCAATGGGTACGAGGCTTCTTCCTTTCTGCGGAAACATTGCTCATCCTCCAGATCAAGAATCTGGCTCCCGTCTTCCACGCTGCGATAGGCAACCGCCTGCTCCATCTCCATGAATAATCCCGGCAATTCCTGAGGAGACGCGGCCGGACGGCTCACCATCACGGTCACGTTCATTCTCAATGTCTGACCAATGACCTCCACCAATTCCTGACCCCATAACAATGCTTGTGACTTCACAGGCTCGTCGTCAGGTGCAATCACAAGCATGGCTGAAGACAGGTCGTGAAAGTTCATTACACTAATTTGACTAAAATAATTTTTGGCAACTTCTTCAATGATATTAACCGCCGCAAAGGTAACCAGCCCCGTGTCCTGGCTCCCAAATCTCCCCTGCAGCTGGGCATAGCCCGTAAAATACATCTGAAGCAGCAAAAACTGCTGGTCGTCCACCTCAAACCCAAGATTCCTCATCCGCTGCTGAAGATCCTGCTCATTATAGGCATACAGATGCCCCTGCACCAGTTGTAATACAAAACTATCCCGCAAATGGGGAAGCTGCTCCTGCAATTGCCGGTGGGCGGTCAGGCTCTGCGAGGTCAATTCGTTCCACTGTTGTTCCAGCAGCTGGAATTCATCCAGCCTGGTGTCTGTTGTCGCTTCATTCCTGCCTGGCGTCAATAAATGGAGCATCCTTGCTACGGGAGTATATATTCTGCGTGAAGCAAACCAGGATAATAGCAACCCCAGGACAAGACTGCCGGCACTTGCAATGACGATGATTTTGGACACGAGCTTCACCGGCGAGGTCACCGATGTCAGCGGAGCTGCGGAGACATATGTCCAGTCCGAATCAATTCGACTCAGTGATCCATAGGACACGGAATAGGTCTCGTCCTCATATTTGAACAGGAATGAATGGTTGTCTGCATGCAGGGTTACCTCTTCTTTGAGCTGCTGCTCAAAAGCAAAGTCAGCCTTCCCTGCAACCGGATTACCGGTAAGCAGTGTATTGCCCTGCTGGTCCATGAGGAACGTTAACCCTTCATCATAAGGAGTAAGCGTTTTCAATAAACTGGCGACTTTCTCATTATCCAGCGTAATGATCAGCGCACCAAATGGATTAATGCTTTCACCCGGAATCTTATGTACAAGAACCATTGCATTACCCGGATCGGTATGCAGTATACTATCATTCGTTTGAGGTGCTTTATCACTGCTTTGGCTCGCAATCCAGTCTGTCCAATACACATGGTTCCCCATCGTCAGATAGCGGTCGTAGGCCTGTATTTTTGCATCATCCTTCAACTCGTTATAATCCCGGTTAAACAAAATCGGTTTCGGTTCCTGTAAATATAGCTGCGCGGATTTGATGAGCGGATGAGAGCCTTGCAATACGTAAAGCGTGGTAACAATTTCCTGGGTTTCGTTGAAATAATACACAAAATCCAGCGTTCGCAGCGCATTGCCAAACCTGGGTTCAAAAGCCCAATGGGACAAGGTCATCTCCAGATAAGCGAGTTGGTCGTCCACGTTGCGCGCCCGGTTCTCAATCTGGCTTTGGTGCATCTGATTAAATTCATTTTCCATCCGGCCAACGACCAACTGGTACATCACGATGCCTGTAATCAGTCCGGGAATGCTGGCAATCAGCAAAATAAGCATCAAACTATTTCGATAAAAACGCCCTTTATGTCGTCCTGTGGTTAACCCTGGCCAACGCGTGAGTCTGCTGGAGGGTCTTCCCTTCCTAACTGGTTCCATTAGCGCTCACCTGCCTGTTTGCGTAAGGTCTGACTGTCATGGGAACTCCCTCAACTCCCCTGCGGAATGGTTTACATGAGAATATATGGATGAAATCCGTTTCTTGTATTATACGCATAATTTCCAGGGGAATGAAACGGTATGTATCAGATCATTTTTTAACCAATGTTTTATTAACGCATCAAAATGGATTACAATAGGGTAAAGCAAAACATGAAGGAGGCCTTTTAATGAAGGAACAAACTTATTTTCAAGAAAATAGAGAGAAACACCTGGCAGAATTGAATGAATGGTTGTCCATTCCAAGTATTTCAGCCATTTCGACGCATAAAGAGGATATTAACCGTGCAGCACAATGGGCTGCAGATGCACTCACTCGTGCAGGTATGGAAAATGTAGAGGTTATTCCAACAGCGGGACATCCGATTGTATATGCAGATCACCTGCATGCACCCGGCAAACCTACTGCACTGATCTATGGACACTATGATGTACAACCTGTCGATCCGCTTAACCTGTGGGAAACACCTCCATTCGAACCTACCGTTCGTGATGGCAAACTGTTTGCACGTGGTGCTACGGATGACAAAGGACAAATCTTCTTACATATCAAAGCGGTTGAAGCACTGCTTGCCGAAAACAAGGAACTTCCCGTTAATGTGAAATTCTGCATCGAAGGCGAAGAGGAAATCTCCAGCCCGAACCTGCCGATCTATCTGAATGACAATACAGACAAGCTGCGTGCAGACATGGTACTAATCTCGGATACGTCCCTGCTCGAAAAAGGAAAACCCGCGATCTCTACAGGTCTGCGTGGTCTTTGCTCACTCGAAGTGGATCTGAACACAGCCAATACTGACCTGCACTCTGGTTCATTTGGAGGCGGTGTACCGAACGCACTGCACGCATTGGTATCCCTGCTCGCTTCGCTGCATGATGAGCAAGGCCGCGTAAGCGTAGATGGTTTCTATGATGGCGTTCTGCCGCTTTCTCCTGAGATGAGAGAAGAGTTCGTGAAGCAAGGCTTCAATGAAGAACAGCTTCGTCAAGACCTCGGTCTGGAGCAATTGTACGGGGAAGAAAGCTACTCGTTCGTGGAACGTGTTGGCGCACGTCCAACGCTAGAACTGAATGGCGTATGGGGCGGATTCCAAGGTGAAGGCACCAAAACCGTTATTCCGAAGGAAGCTCATGCCAAAATTACATGCCGCCTTGTTGCGGATCAAGATCCACAGCAGGTGCTGGACCGTATCGAAGCACATCTGCGCGCTCATGTTCAACAAGGCGCAACGCTACATGTGAAACAGATTGAGAAAGCCTTTGCGTTCAACACTGATCCATCTGATCCAGTACTGCAAAAAGCAGCTGATGCCTATGAACAAGTGTACGGCGTTCGTGCCCTGTTTACGAAAGATGGCGGCTCCATTCCGATCGTGGAGAAACTTTCACGCGTGCTTGGTATTCCGGCTGTTATGATGGGCTTCGGTTTGCCAGATGAGAATCTGCATGCACCGAATGAGCATTTCAACCTGGAGAATTTTGATAAAGGGTTGTTGACAATTGTTCAGTTTTTGAAGAGTTTGTAAAGTTTAGTTCATTTCAAAAATAAGTGCTGGTCAGCGTGCGAAGTGGCCGTTACGGATACGAATCGTTCTTTCGATCGCTGTTATCCCCGGATTTCTTTGATTCCCTTTTGACAAAGGTGAAATCCGGGGATAGCATATGCTTCCGAAGTAGCTTTCTTGCAGAAAGCTTTTAGGCGAACGCTTCGCTTCTTCAGAATCGATTTCGTCTCCTTCACTACTTTGCAGCTTTTCCATGCCTTATTTTAAGATTGAACCTACTTTACAAATGAAGGATAGTAGGTAGATATATAGATAGATAAAAGGGGTGTGCCGTCTATATTCATGACGGCACGCCCCTTTTATAATTGGTGCGACAGATTCGTTAGCGTTGTGACTAGAAGAAGTATACAAACTTCCGGAGACATCCTCTAGATTTTAATCCTGTATCCTCTACTTATGAGCGAAACGTTGTGAAATTTAACATATGCACAAGCTGCATCATATGCGTGATTTCCTGCTGGACTCCGGAGGTGTCTGTGCCAGCCATCGCTAGATTGGCCCGCAGCGTTCTACGGGTGTTCAGCATACCGTCAATTAACTTCATGACCGTGTTGCGTCCACGGTGATCCACAATCATATACTTTTTGCGTGCATCCAGCTCCACCCATACGATATTGCTGAATGAGGTGAACAGGTGTCTACGGTACTGCTCCATATCGGTCTCATTGTAGTGCTCGCCATAAAAGGCATAATATCCGTGTACGTGCAGCTTTTCCGCCAGCTCTGTGATGAACGGGTCGAATTCGAGCATAGCGTTACGTTCCATGTTTCACGCCTCCGTAATGCGTGATCCGCAGATCCCGGCTTTTTTGAGATCTATTTTAACACATTACGCAAGCTATTGCCTGTTGAGGCACACGACAACACTACAAATGTAGAATTAACCGCCGATTCGTCTTCCCTTGACCCACACTTCCTCAATTTTCAAATCACCATTCAACAAAACGACGTCCGCCTGTTTGCCTTTAGCAAAGGAACCCGTGCGGTGATCAATGCCGAGCAGACGTGCCGGCGTCAGGCTGGCTGCGCGTGAAGCTGCATTCAGATTCAAGCCTACTTCCTGTACCAGATAGCGGAAACCACGAATCATCGTGAGCGTGCTTCCTGCCAGTGCGCCTCCGTCTTTCAAACGTGCCACACCTTTCGTAACAATCACAGGCAGATCGCCAATTTTGTATTCACCATCATCCAGCCCGGTAGCAGACATCGCGTCTGTGATTAACACAAGCTGATCTGCTTGTTCTTTCAGTTGAGCCAAAATAGACATCGCCGCCGGATGCACATGGATACCGTCTGCAATGACCTCTGCACTGATGCGGGAATCACTAAGCACTGCGCCGGCAGCTCCAGGATTGCGGTGATGCAGCGGTGTCATCGCATTGAATGTATGCACGGCATGGTGCAGCCCGGCTTCGACCGCAAGCTGTACTTCTTCATACGTCGCATCTGTATGTCCTAATGCCGCTGTAATTCGCTGCTCACGCAGCCACGAAATGACTTCGAGCGCTCCCTCACGTTCCGGCGCCAGGGTAACTTGACGAATCAGGCCCGGATATTGTTTTTCCCACGCCTCAAGCCAGGACACATTAGGCAACACGATATGATCCGGGTTTTGTGCGCCGGGCCACTTAGGACTGAAAAACGGGCCTTCCAGATGTACACCTTCCAACTGTGCAAAAGGCATGTCACCGGATCGATAACTATCCACTTCAGACAATACCCGATCGAGACTGTCTTTGGGCGCTGTCATGGACGTTGCGAGCATTGCAGTAGTTCCCTGTGTGCTGTGGAATGAAGTGATTTTATCCAATACTTCCTTACTTGCGTCCATAAAATCTTCTCCATTACCACCATGTACGTGGATATCTATAAATCCAGGCACAATGACGCCATGTTTGGAAACAGGCACAGATACGGCTTCACGGCGAATCTGTTCAGATAGTCCCTCGGGTGCGCCAGCATAGAGGATTTTCCCTTCTGTCCAGACGAGTACACCATCCTCCATTACACCATCGGGCAGTACGATTTTACCTCGAAGAAGGGAGATGGTTTTTTCACTCTCTTGTTCATGTTTCTCCGTATGTTCTAGGCTCATTTCACCAACCTCCCGGCAGCACGGTCCAGCAATACCACCACATTGGGATGACATTGCAGCAGCGAAGCGGGACATTGTGTTGTAATCGGCCCCATAAAGGCTTCACGAATAATTTCGGCTTTCTCCTCACCACGGGCGATCAGCAGGATTTGTTTGGCTTTTAGTATCGTACCTACACCCATCGTAATGGCTTGAGTCGGAACCTCATCAATATGATTAAAAAAGCGGGCGTTTGCTTTTCTTGTCTCTTCTTTGAGATCCACCACATGTGTCCGCCCCGTGAGCTCGGTTCCGGGTTCATTGAAGCCAATGTGGCCATTATGCCCAATACCCAACAGTTGCAGATCTACTGGTCCACGATCATCAATCCGTTGTTCATAGGAAACACATTCCTCACCCAAATCCGAAGCCTGTCCATTCGGCACCTGGGTTCTGGCGAGATCAATATCAATATGTGAAAACAATTGTTCATTCATAAAGCTGCGATAGCTTTCGCGATGATCTACAGGAAGACCGACATATTCATCCAGATTGAAGGAAGATGCCTGCGCAAAGCTGACCAGACCTTTTTGATACATAGCAATAAGCTGTTTATAGATACCCACAGGAGAACTTCCAGTCGCAAGCCCCAGTACAGCCCGGGGTTTCGTCTGTAGCAAACTGGCAATCACACCTGCACCCGTTGCGTTCAAATCTTCTTCATTTTCAAAAATACGTATATTCATCTTCTTAGGCACCTCCGTTATGTTGAACTCGATAAGACTGTACATTGTGATACGATTGTTCCAATTTGGGGATAAAACGGTCAAAGTCGGCACTAACCATGCCCGTGAACAGAATATCGACGACATGCAGCAGTGCAATACGTGAAGCCATATCCCCGCGCCTCATGCCTTCTTCCAACGAGGACGTAAAGAGCGGAATATCCGACACCGCCGCGAGTTTGTTATTGCCATAGGATGTCAGTGAAATGGTAGAAGCTCCCGCCTGTTTGGCACAATGCAAGGCATCGATCGTCTCCGGCGTTTCACCCGAATAAGATACCGCCATCGCCACATCTCCCTCACCCAGTGAAGAAGCCGACGTAATTTGCATATGTGAATCCGAGAAGGCAGTACAGCTTTTGCCGATCCGCACTAGTTTCTGGTAGAAATCCTGCGTAACAATGGAAGAGGTTGCGACACCGTAGAGATCAATACGACGGGCATGACATAGTAACTGAACTGCATGCTCCAGCCTTCCTAGATCCAGCAAACGGGTGGTGTCCGCAATGGATGCAAGATGATTGGCTTCAATGGCTTCCACAATTTTGGATAAAGGATTACCTGCCACGATATCCTGATAAGCTGTTTCATTGGTGGAATGGGACAATTCTGCGGCCAGCTTCATTTTGAAATCAGGAAAACCTTTGAAATGGAATGATTTGCAAAAGCGGGTTACCGTAGCCGCACTTGTTCCGCTTTGCTGTGCAAGATGGTTAATGGTCCAGCCAGGAATATCAGATGGGGACTGTAAAATCACCTCTGCAATTCGTCGTTCCTGAGACGGAAGTTCATACAGCTCTTGCTGCAACGCATGTAGTATGGCTGCCATGGGCTCTCCTTTTATGAAAATTATTTTTATTAATTCATTATAAATAAAGAAAATCATTTTTATATTTTCATTTTAATCAATACGTTGTTGCAAATCAAGAGGATTTTAACCATGTATTCACGGTATGTATGATAAATTTTTTAAAAATGCATCTTCTTGATTACGGAGTGGGATTCCGCTTATATTGGAGATAAACCTTGAAGTGAATGTGGACATTTCATTTCTAAGGAAGGAGTACACTTGATGAATCGACGACAACGTCAAAAAATGATTCCTTCCACCTGGATTATTGCCATAAAACAGACCGAAGCTCATAAATACTATGTCCTCTATGGCATTGACTGGAAGCGTGGAGCGCGACTGAGCTGGGAAGGTTGGAATAACCTCGCAGACTTGCTGCAGTTTCATATTCCAATCAAACGTAAAACTGGCGGTTCAAAATCTTCCTTCCAACCTGCTGCCAAAATTGCAAAAAAAGCACTCTATCTGCATTTAGATGAAACACAATACGGTGAATTGGAGCAGCTCTTCTATCAGCCTTTTTCAAAGAAACAATGGAGATCCTTTATTGAGGTGCATTCCAATAACCATATGTAGGTGAACCCTTATGCCATATACGATTACGGTTGTGATTCCTATCACGCTCTGCCCGTAGCAATCTGTACCCTTGGAATTTCTGCGGGCTGAGCCTTTTCCCAAGGGAGCGTGATGATCCATGAAATCTCAGCAAAGAAATCAAGCCTATTACAGGCATCACAGAAAGCGTGTTATTCAACGAAAAAAACAGCTTGCTGTACGATACGGTTGGTCCTACAAGTTCGAAGGTATTTTTGCAAAAGGGAAAATACATTGTTCCTGCTGGTGGTGCTGCGAAAAGACAAAGCGGCTAGGCTATCCTAAATCCGAGCTAAGCAGAATAGCGGACTGCACTCAGCAGCTTCTGAATTCAGACTTCTGAGAATGACTATTTAAAACAAGCGATTCCTTCATTTTAGGAATTCGCTTGTTTTTGCTTTCCACCTAAAACAAAAAAGTCTTTCCCCATTCTTCATGATGAAGAATAGAAAAAGACTTTCATGCTGCTTCAATCAACTGTGCAGTATCGCGTCAGATCTTCAGTTCTCCGAGCTTAATCAGCTCGACAACTGCTTGCGAACGACCCTTAACATTGAGTTTTTGCATCACATTCGAAATATGGTTGCGCACCGTTTTCTCGCTGATGAATAACTGCCCTGCGATGTCACGCGTCGTTTTGTCCTGAACCAGTAATTCGAATACTTCGCGTTCACGGTGGGTCAACAGAAATTTGCTTTTATGATCGATACCCTTCAATGTTCACCCCTCCTTGCCTGGGTTGTGTTGGTGTAACAAGGTTAAGGGGATACAGTCAACTCATCTTATGTAAGGTCAAGGGCGTTGGTTCAGTTTTATCAAAAAAATGGGCAGTGAATTGCAATTTGAATGAATAATCACTATGAAGGTCACAAACGTAGTAATCTGAAATCGTCAATTGGGACTAAGTATCATATGGGCATACTATGAATCATCTTCTTAATCGTTATTATCAATATTCCTTTTAAAAAAACATGCCCTCGCGACTAATGTTAACCATCAGCGCAAAGGCATATTGTTCAATCTAAATTACTGATTCATGCGATTCATCATGCCGTCTTTGTTGTTACGATTCATGATGCCATCATCAAGCACGCCGTCTCGGTGATTTGTGTTCAACGCATTCGTTGGGAAAATACGTTCAACCATCGATTGGAACGTGTTAATCATGCCGCTAACCGGTTTGCCGTTACGGATATCTGTGGCGTAGCTCTCCACATGTTGTACAAAGTCCGGGTTAGCTGATACGTATACGTTCTCCACGTGAGGTGCAAATTGTTTGATTTTCGCCGAGATTTTGGATTTAATCTCTTCGGAGGTGTTATCATCCGTGCTATCAATACGCGATGTTTCACTCTTCATTCCGTAGCGACCTTCGCTCATTGTACGTGGACCTTCTGTGATTGTACGTGCATTGCCACTGTTGGTTAGACCACGCATCATTCCATACGATCCAGTTCCCATGGTTCCATAGATGCTGCGGTCATTGCCCATGTGGCTGCGATCCGTAGCTGCATCCGTGTTCAATCCCGGAGCTATGCCGCTGGTGCTGTATGGAGACATGGTTCCATTACCACCATTTACACGCAAACCGCCCATATCCTGACCCATGCTTTCTGTACGCATAGTGCCATTTGCACGGTTACGCAAAGATTTGCTTTCCAATTTGCCAGTGTGACCATCTGTCAAACGGACTGCAACATATGCGTTACGATCAGTCAGCATAACACTTGCGGACTTTACTTCCTTCATTTCTGAAATACGTTTAGCCAGCTCGTCACTTGATTTCAGGTCAGTGACGTTATGCGTCCGATAGCTTTTCGCACGAATACCATCCATCCCATTGGACTCAACACCATAACGGTTGATGCCTTTCACTTCGTGACGAACACTTTGGGTATGCAGATTGTTATCTTTTGTGCTCGTTCCACATCCCGTCAATCCAGCCATTACGAAGATTGCAGTAGACAAAGATAAGCTGATTGCTGTCGCCTTTTTGGCTGCTGGCATGTCTCATCCTCCAATTATGTTGGTTTTGGTCACAAGGATAGGATGCTCTTCTGTACAATGCGATATGCTGAAAGGATATGGAACATTAGCCTCCTTTATCTGGGCTCAAACGATTTCTTTATTACATAAAAAATAAAAAAGCGATGCTTGCACAAAGTGCAGCACCGCTCCATATAACCTTCGATTTCCTGTTCTAGTGTGAACCTTCATTATCATGTTGAAGGAGCCATTCACTTAATTGGATGTGGAGGAGGAATTCGCATCAGCATCAGCATTATCTTCACTCGAAGATGATGTTACATCTGATTCTGATTTTTTGATCGAATTCGGAAACTGCTCTGCTTCCTTCAGACTAGCTGCATCCATTGGATAGGCCCACTGACCGTCCGGCGTGACTACCCAGATCTGATCCGGTTCTGATGGAATAGTAAGCCCTCGGTACACATCCGTAACAGCTTCTCCATTAACCTTCTGCTCAACGGATAAAGTAAAGCGTGGCACGCTTCCCTTCAGTTCAGAAGCTTTGCGCACATCGTCAGCTGTGGACAGGTTTTTGATTTTGCCAATCAGAGATACAGCATCTGTAGCTTCAATCGCTTCACCATTAAGCGTCCACGTCTGATCTGCCGCACCCTCATCTGACGAAGATTTGAGCATCCAGGTGGCTGCTTCGCCTTCCCATTCCAGTGTAATGACATTCGTTTCATCCAGATTAAACGGAGTCGTATCCAGCAGATCCTGCCGTGATAATTCTATATTGCTGATGGATTCCGTCTGTACAGCTACAACAGGTCCGGAGTCTACCCGCACATAACGAGCGTCATCAGCTGGCAGCTGGCCACCGATGCTCAGTTTGATCTCACGGTTATCGTTTAGCTGGATATCGAGCAACGTTGCATCTGAACCCAATCCATACTTATCGAGGTCCTTCGGCTCCTTCTCTACAACCAGTTCCTGATCCGCACCACTTAAGGCATCAAGCCAGCTGCTAACCGTATACCCGTTCAAAGGATAGGCCTTGGGTTCCACCATACTCCATACACCATTCTTTAGTTCCAATTGTGAAGATGAGGGTTTTGAAGCACCTGATGTGTCTGTATTGTTATCATGAATCGTGATCGACTGTATATCGGCAGACTTTATACCGAGCAACTTGACCTTCTCCGCTTCCTCTTCACGAAAATAATTTTGACTGGCCGCATAGACCCACCCGATAATCAAGACCAATAAGACTAAAATCGTTGGGACCCATTTTTTCATACACGTCTGCGCCTCCACCATAAGAGTACACCTATCATAACAAAGATGAGCGGGAATGCGACAATCGCCACGAAGAAAATGGTTCTGGCTTGTTGACCATCCAGATACGCCGTTTGATAACCGGATTGCACCCGTGGCCGAATCGTTACTCCATCTTCTTTTTCACTTAAATAGTTGACGGTATTCAAAATAAAATCTCGGTTACCACCGTTCACTATTTCCGAGTCCTGCATGAAAATGGATGATCCCAGAATTACAGCCTTCGGTTTGCCATCTGTTGTATCCGCTGCATATCCAAGCTCAACAGGACCTTGTACATCCTGATCCGGATCGTTGGTTGTTTCGTTTTGCAATAAACCTGCAATGTTCGTCTCGCCATAACTGTCATTCGATGAATGAATGAGCGGCGACAAGGTGTATTTATCCTGCTCTTTGCTTGTCAAAGCAATGGACAAGGATAACATCGGATACAGTTTGCTTTCTGACAGTTTATCCGTGATGGCATGTGTGCCATACTCCGGCACGACCCACAGTGGGCCCATGGTGCTGGCCTGCTGATTGTCCACCATGACTGCATGCTCATCCGCCACACCATAATCCGTCATGAGTGCATCGATATTTTTCCAAGTCAACTTCATGTCTTCGTGAAAACCGAGGGATAACAGCAATTTACCTCCGTTACTCAGATATGTGCGAATAGCTTTCAGTTCAGTATCACTAATATCCCGCTGTGGCCCAATAATTGCGAGTACGTCCGCATCTTCTGGAACCTGACCTGCCTGATTCAGCTGAAGTTCTTCTGTCGTGATATTATTCTGTTCCAAAGATGAGCGCAGCGTAGTCAGTTGATCCAGGCCAAGCTCCTCATGTCCTGTCAGGAAGACCATTTTGTGCATCTCCGTTGAAGACAGATTCATTAGCGCTTGTGTCAACTTTTCCTCACCTGTGAACTGGTACGATCCATCGCTTCCATCCCCGACAGCCGTAAACAGACTGGCGATATCAATGACTTTATATTGATCGCCCTGCTCTAATACAATGGAACTTCCTGTGATACCATATTTGGAGGCCAGCGTAGGCTCCTGCGTCAGATTATATTGCTTCATCGTCAGTTTGCTGTTGCGTTTCGTATATTCCTGAACCATATCCGATACTTCCCGGTTCAAGACCGTATTATTCGCATTTTCGACGGTTAACACCAGAATGTTGACGTCTTCCTTTACATTTTTGATCGCGGTAAGAGACTGGTCAGACAAGGTATATTGTTTATTCGAGGTCAGATCCAGTTGGAACCCGCCAAGCGAATTCAGAAACAGGGTCAGCAAAATAAAGATGCCAATCACCGCTACAGACAGCACGGTACTGTTGGTATGACTCAACCATTTTTTCATCTTCTCACCTCCACCGCTTCCGTTCCACAATTTGAATGCTTAACAGCAGAAACACACCTGAGAGCGTCACGTAATACAATATATCTGGGCCGCTAAGTACACCCTTCGTGAAGCTGTCAAACCGGTTCGTCAACGCAAACGGGTCCAGCCATTGTTGTAACGCAGATCCGGAATTGCCTGCAAATGAATCAAGCATCCACAATACGAGCAAAATAATAAAACCGGCTACCGCAGACACCATCTGGTGCTGAGATAACGTGGAAGCAAACAATCCAATCGCCATCATGCTTCCGCCCAGGAAAAAGAGACCCAGTGCAGACAACCATACGGATGTCAGATCCAGTTCACCAAAGAAGGACATAATAAACGGGTAAACGAGACTGCACAGAATAAGTACAACAAGAATGGCGAGTGACGCCAAATATTTACCGAAAATAATTTCGGTCACCCGTGCAGGTGAAGTCAACAACAATTCGTCCGTGCCCTGCCGGAATTCCTCTGCCACCAGACGCATCGTCAGCAACGGCACCACAAATAGCAGCATGGATAACGTGTCCCCCAGCACCAGACGATAATCTACAATGCTTGGCTGGTAATACACAAAGCTGGAATAGAACAGCAAACTTGTCATCAGTACATATACGGCAAAAGCGAAATACGAGGTCGGTGACAGGAAATATGCCTGCAGTTCTTTATTGCAAACCGCCATCATTCGTCTCATTTGGAACCCTCCCCTGTGTGGGAATCAGATGAAGTGCTCTCGGAACTAGTCGATTGCTTCAGATCTGACGTCGTGCCCAAATTGGCCTCTTCATCTGTCGCATGATTGGCGAGCTGCACTTTATCAGTTTCAGTCTCCTGTGTTGCCAGTTCCACTTCGGATTCCGTTTCCGTTGTGGTAAGCTTCAGGAAAATTTGTTCCAGACTAAGATTTTCTTTCTTCATCTCCAGGATCGGCAAGCCTGCACCAGACAAAAGGTAGAATAGTTCCTCCCGGAAATCTTCGGAAGATTCGCCGGTAAGCAGCATTTTAACCGTATCAGCAGAACCATTGGATGCCTGTCCATCCGCTGCTTGAATGACTTCGCTCCGTACCTCCTCCCATGGTGTCAGCACATTATGTAATTGCTGCTCTGTTGCCTTCACTTCAATAGATACCTTAAACTGATCCCCCATTGCTGAGCCAAAATGCTGCGGTGAACCATCCAATACGAGCTGACCCTGATTAATAATCAACATCCGATTACAAAGCGTGCTCACTTCCGGCAAAATATGTGTACTGAGCAGCACTGTATGATTCTCACCTAGTTCACGGATCAGATCCCGTATCTCCATAATCTGATTTGGATCGAGTCCTGAAGTCGGCTCATCCAGCACGAGCAGATCCGGTTTGTGAATAATGGCTCCAGCCAGACCCAGACGCTGCTTGTACCCTTTGGACAGTCCGCGAACCAATTGCTTTTCGCGACCTTGAAGACCCAGCCTGCTGACCATCTCACTGATCCGCAATTTCACTTCACGGGTCGGGACATCCCTCAGATTAGCGACGAACTTCAAATACGACTGTACCGTCATATCTGGATAAAGCGGCGGTGTTTCCGGCAGATAGCCGATCTTGGAACGAACGTTTCTGCCCTGATCGTGCACTGATATGCCATCCACTGCAATGGAGCCTGCCGTAGGATGCAAATAGCCCGTAATCATTCGCATCGTTGTGGTTTTTCCGGCACCATTCGGTCCCAAAAATCCAACAATCTCACCGCGCTCCATTGTGAAATCCAGTTGATGCACGCCGCGCCGCCCATCAAATACTTTGCTGACCTGTTTCACTTCGAGCACATCATTCATCCTTTCCCGTTAAAATACCCGTGTGCCATCATCGCTTTCTTCAGATGGTCAACACGGGAAGTTCCTTGTATCTTACGTGTTGTATCCTAAATGCAGCTTAATGTCACTTAAAAGAGAGCTTAAAAATATGTGTCTAAAATGTGAACATCACTTCATTCACCCACACCCTGCACTCTGAGGCAACGTACCTTACAGTACAGGGGCATGAGCACCTGCACAAAAGTCAGAGGGTGAACCGTGTGAAAGTACTATTCACATTTTTTGTTCCAAGCGGCGGTGTGGATACTTTAAACCGATTGCGTACAGCCGTTCTGCAACGCCATGGCATCGAAGCGCATGTATTGTATCTGTACCCTGGCTCGGGAATGCAGAACAATACCAGCACGCCGGTCTTCACCGCTTCCAGTGATGAGGAAATTCACAGTTTGATTCATCATCATCGTTATGATGCCATTATTGTTACCTCCGATATTGCCATGCCGGGCAGATTAAGAGCCCTCGGGTATAAAGGACGCATTATCTATGAAGCACAGGGACTCGGTACGCGTGAACAGGCTATGGAAACCATTCAGATGGGAGTACCTTATCTTCAAGCCCACTGTAATGCTGCGGTCATTCCTCCAACAGATCATTTACTGGAGCTGTTCATTCATATGTGCCCTTGGCTTCACCGGTTTGTCATTCCCAATATGCTGGATACCAATACCTTTGCCCCAATTTCGGTGGATACTCCTCCCTATCCGGTACTTGCATGGGTAGGAAGGCTCGAACACAATAAAAACTGGCGGGAGTATTTGATGATATCCAGCGAAATCATTAAAAAAATTCCAAAAGCCAGACTATGGTTTTTCCATGATCCGACCTTGGCTAATCCGGAGGACGAGGTCATGTTCCGTCACATGCTTGCAGAATACGGGCTTGAAGATCGGATTGGCATCTTTATCAACGTGCCCCATTCCCAGATGCCTACATTCTACTCCATGGTTGCAGCTTCCGGGGGTATCATGCTGTCCACATCCCTACTTGAAGGCTTTGGATACGCCGTTGCTGAAGCCATCAGCTGCGGATGCCCGGTTCTCAGTACCGATTCGGATGGCGTAAGGTCCTTTATTACTCATAACCGAACAGGAAAATTCTATCCGATAGGCAACGTGAAAACCGCTGTATCTGAAGCGGTAGACCTTATGCGCAACAAAAAGCTGCGGGAATATATACGCATTCAAGGCAGACAGCATATGGCCATCTCCTTCTCCCCTGACCGATACGCCACTTCATTTCGGGAAATGATGACTGCCTTGAGCATTTTCTTTTAAACAAAACAAAAAGGCAGTTCAGAAAGATGCTCTGAACTGCCTAAACATTAAATTCATGAAATCAGATTATAAGAATTAGTGTCCCATCATCATTGCAGGATCAGGCTGATCCCCTGTTTGAAGGGATTCTTCCTCCATCCGTTTTGGTTTGCGCAGGATCAGACTAAGCAGGCATCCAAACAAGGCAATACACGCTGCCAGGAAGAAGGTATCGTTGAAACCAGCCACTAAGCCATTCACCACACTTGTAGCATCAGTAGCTCCAGCTGTATTGCTTGCAATATGGGAGGTCAGGAATCCGGTCAAGCCGGCAACTGCAAAGGACACAACCACTTGTTGTGCAGCAGCAGTAAGCGGGGTAACCCGACCTACCAGCTTACGTGGAGCAGCATTCAGTACATGCGTATTGAGTGGCATCATGGAGAAACCCATACCCAATCCCATCATGACAAGGCTAAGAATGATCAGGCCAAGGCCCGTTTCCGCCGTAATCGATGACAGAATAAACAGTGCACCCGAGATGATACCCAGACCCACGAAAGCGAGTGGTCTTGCACCAATTTTATCAAACAAACGTCCACCAAGCGGCATACCCACACCCGAAGCCAGCGCCTGCGGGAGCAGAATGAGCCCTGTTTCCAATGCAGTATAGCCTTTAATTTGTTGCAGATAAAGTGGAATCAAAATCATTGCACCAAATAAAGCGACTTGTGATACCCATGCCAGAATAATACCCCGTGTGAAATCAGATGATTTGAACACCCGAAGTTCCAACAGCGGATTTTTGTGACGAAGCTCCACGATAACGAATAAGATCAGCGCTACGCCTCCGACAATCACACCTGTCAGTGTTGTTGCAGACGTCCAGCTTGTTCCGCCTTCACTTACACCGTATGCGAGCATCGAGAATGCGATTGGTGCCAGAATCATACCAAGCAGATCAAGCGCAGGCGTGCGTCCACGATCCGTATCCGGCAGGAATTTGATACATAGAATAAACGCGGCAATACCAATCGGCAGATTGATCAGGAAGATCCAGTGCCAGCTGAATGACTCAATGAACCAGCCGGATAATACCGGACCCAGCGCAGGGGCCAACAGCATCGGAATCCCGAGCATACCCATGATAGAACCTCTTCTTTCAGGAGGAGCCAGACGGAATACCATCGCCATACCAATCGGCGCAACCATACCTCCGCCAAGCCCTTGGATGATACGGTAAATAATCAATTGTTCAGGAGATTGCGCAATCGAACACAAGACTGAACCCAGAGTAAACATCGCGATCGTGAACAGAAATACTCTTTTGGCACCAAATCGGTCGGTCAACCATCCCGCCAGCGGAATGACGGCTGACAAGGCCAACGTATATCCTGTAACCGTCCATTGAATGGTCTTCAAATCGGTCTCAAAATATTGAACCAGATTCGGAATTGCCACGTTAACCACCGTGCTGTCCAAGATGACCATAATCATCCCAACAATAATAGCCAGTAGCGGCAGAATAATCGTTTTAATTGAGAACTCCGCCGGGTCCTGGGGCACTGCTGTTTGTTGTTTCACTCTCTCCACTCTCTTTTCCGGCCTGGAGGCATTATCTTTGTATGTGTCTCTCCATCGGCCTTATATTCACGACGTTTCAAACCCTTGTTTTAAACCGTCGTTTTAAACTTTTGTTTAAGCATAGGTTAATTCTAATGAAAATACCTTTGCTGTCAAGCTATTTTTTATTGGATAACGAATCACGTATGTATGCCAAAAAATGGACCAGGTTTTCTCCTGCCCCACCCCATTGGTTAATCGATGCTCATTATGGTGACCTTTGCTAATCTGCCAATTTGATCATCTGATGCTCCGAAAGTATACCCAAGGTCTGGCCTTGGTCACTTCTGCAGTATATTCGAATAACCAGATGACTTGGTATAGAACTGTTGCTAATGATGCGCAGTTCGCACGGATCGGATGAGACCGCGAGATTATGAATAATGTGATTTCCTGTGTCAGCCCCAATCCGGCAAAGATAGCGATACAACTCCCCACGGGTGTGACTGATTCCTCCGACAAAGATATCCACATCGTCATTTCCCACAAATGACAATTCAATGTCCATATATCTCACCGGTACAACGGTTTGCAGCAAGTTTTCGTGAATCTCCAGTACATATGCGGCCACGGTATATCCCTCCTCTAAAGCAGAGTTGAACCTTTCTCTAGATATGGTATGCCTGCTCTCGTCCATTGCTATTTGCAATCACCCATTTTAATTAATTCCAACGAAATGCCCACCCTTTTGTCTGCTTTTTTTCATAAACTAACAGGATAGAAGATCGGCCTGTACAGGCCGTGACAAGGAGGTACCTATGAGAGTTCTGCTCGTGACTTATTGGGAGCTTACACAGATGGGTGGAATATGGACATATGTGAAACAGCTGGCTGACAGGCTGATGGCTCTTGGCGTAGAGGTGGATATTATGGGCACCAACGGAGCCAAAAATGAAGTGTACATTCGCAATCTCAATCGTTCCTTCTCCAAAGATAAGGTATGGCCCATGCTTCAAGCCAAGCTTAATCCGACAGATTTGCCTCAATTCACTGCCGATTCTCTCGTGGCTTATTATGAATTGAACAGGTATGCCTTTGAGATGGGAGCTGCCTATCTCGGCGTTGATCATTATGATGTCATCCATGCGCAGGACCCGGTAGCAGCAGTTGCAATGAGACGTATATTAAACCGCAACACACCCATGGTAACGAGTTATCACGGGGCGCTTGCGCGCGAAGCCTTTTACGATGCTCAGAACTCTAACGCGAAGCTCACACTTCCCGAATACTTGCAATCCAAACGCGGACGTTACTTTCTGTCACTGGAAGAGCGAAGCGCTGAACAATCCCAGCTTATTCTGGTCTCCAGCCATTGGATTAAGAGCACACTTACGGACCTCCATGTTCCCGAGTCCAAATTTCGAATTATTCCTTATGCTGTAGATATTCCGGCCTACCGTGCCCAAGCAGCAGTCAAGTTCCGTCAGAGGAAGACAGCGGGCAAAAAAGTGATCGCCTTTACGGGCAGACTGGAGCACATCAAAGGGGTTCATATTCTGGTCAAAGCACTCTCCAGCCTTAAGAAGAATCGCTCGGATTGGGTCTGCTGGATTGCTGGGGAAGGCAATCTGATGGAGGATTTGCGCTCCCTAGCCAATGATCTTGGGGTAGGTGCTGACATCGTTTTCTGGGGGAAACTCGACAACATCCCTTCATTCCTACGCCATGCTGACATTTATGTACAGCCCAGCTTGCAGGATACGCAGCCTTTCTCGGTTACAGAGGCTCAGCTCGCCGGATTGCCTGTCATTGTCAGCGGTACGGCAGGCATGCCTGAGATGGTGCAGCCTGAACATACTGGTTGGGTCGTTCCACCACAGGATGTCGAAGCCCTTAGTGCACTGTTAAATGCCCTTCTGCAGGATGATGCTACCCGTGCAAAGGTAGGAGCAGCAGCCAAAGCATGGGCTGAACAACATCGTTCACTGGAGGAGATGGGGTTGCGCACGCTGCATGTCTATCAGGAAGCCATTCAGTTGGGAGGTCAGAGAATATGACACTGCTCGTCCCTAGTGATTTGTATAATCGTTGGTTCTCCACCCCTGTGTCGACGACGCATATCGAGGTGGATTACGCTGTAATGAACGAATTAATGAGGAAGCTGCCCAAAGGATACGTTTTTCCTGATCCGGCAACCATGCACATACTCACTTCCGAAAAAAATTAGAGTCAAGTAACTATACAAACAGGAACAAACAAGAGGATATTCGTTCATGCCGTAATCACTTTACGGCAACCGAATACCCTCTTTTTCTTGTGGTTCACTAGCTAGCTATTCGTGGTTTCTTCCATCACTTGTCACATCTACTTCCAGTAACCGCCAACCTGCAGCAGATTGAGTAATACGGGCCGATGCTTCGCTTGAACAAGTTCCATCTCGGCTTTCAATACCTCAAAGTGTTTCTTGGTTCCCATTGATTCATGAACCCGATAACACATCAGTGGCTCATTGTAATAGAACAGCTCATAGAGCGGAAACAGTCTCAGCCACATCTCATAGTCATGCGTGTAGCGAAAATCGGTGTCAAACATGCCGAACTTTCGAAATGCATCCATCTCAAGCATCACCGTGCAACCGTTGATTGGGCAACCTTCGGTCAGCACCTGAAGCATCTCCAGACGACTCCCTACTTCTGGTCTCACCGTGTCCATCCATTCGCTGTTCGCATCTACATAATGATAGGCACCGTGACAGAACGAAGCCTTGACGTCAAGCATGAACTTCAGTTGTTTCTCTACCCGGTCCAGCAACATCACATCATCGGAGCTGAGCCAGACAAAGTAATCACCTGTCGCCTGTTTGATTCCCTCGTTTAACGCGGTTGCTGTTCCACCATTCTCTTTTCGAATATAGTGAATGCGATCCATGAATGGTTGCAGCCGCTCCACATGCTTCGTAGAGCCGTCATCCACCACAATGACCTCAATATGCGGATACGTCTGGTGAATGGCGCTGTGAACAGCCTGCTCGATATACGCACAATTATAAAAAGGAATGACAATTGATACCTTGGGCTCCATTCGGTCCTCCCCTTTCTCCGCGTGAATATTACCATTCTCCCTATTATATGAGGATAGATCCGTTAGGTATCGGGCATCTGTTGCATAACGACTCATAAATTACGTATATGAGCATTTTGCATTAATCCAAAGAGTGGCTTTCCATCAGTAAGATTCTGATAGAAATGCATATAAATAAAGAGGGCGTTATTCGGCCAACTTGCGGCCTCCATAACCCCCACCAAAGTTCTTTATCCCCCCATGGCAGCAATCCGCTGCAACAAAGGCTCCCGATATCTGGACCATACCATGGAGGCCTCCCGACCGATGGCATCCGCATGGCGTACTGTCCCCATTCCCCCATGCCGTCGATATGCCGTAAGCGATTCGTTCAGATATGGAAACCGATGGCCGTTCAGCAAAATACGCATCCATAGATCCAAATCATGCGTATAAGGCAACAGTTCATTGAACAGACCCACCCCACTAAAGAGATCCTTGCGAATCATCACAGTACAGCCGTTCACCGGATTGCCGTATACGAAGAGGCGCAGCCACTCCGGTTCGGCCACCGGTTCTGCTCCCCCGTTTAACTTGGTCACCGCTGAATGCTCATTAATGTAATTAAAGTTGGTATGTGAGATGAGCACATTCTCCCGTTGCATAAATTCAACCTGATGACGAATCTTATCCGGATATAAGAGGTCATCCGAACTCAGCCAGGCGACATAGTCCCCGGAGGCATGACGGATGCCGTGATTCAGAGCTGAAGCTGTGCCGCCATTACTTTTGCCCAGAACATTAATGTATGGAAGATAAGGCTGAAGCAGATCCGCATGCCGGGTGGAGCCATCGTTGACGATAATGATTTCCACATCGGGATACGTCTGGTTCATCGCACTTTGAATCGCTTGAGGCACATATGGACAATTGTAAAACGGAATGACAATGGACACTCTTGGATTCATCCAGTGGACCTCCCTTGCTGAGTACGAACATCGCTCAGAATGTCCTGAAGAGATTGGGCAAAAGGAATCAGTGGCTGCCAGCCCAACTTGCGCAGCAGTGACATCTCCTCCTGCTCTCCAGCGCCGTCCGGACCAGAAGAAGCTCCGTCCCAGCGTACGGGTACTTTCGCTTCAGTCATGGTCAGCAGCGTATCCGCTATTTCACCCAGGCTTCTCTCTTTGCCCGATACGACGGGGTAAACGGTGCCTGACGTACCCTGAACAAGCAAGGTTGCGTAGGCCCGAACCGCATCCCGTACATCCAGAAAATCACGGGTATTATCCCGGCCAGATAGACGGAAAGGCTCCGTTTTACCTTCCTGTTCACAGGCGACAACATGACGTGCCAGCAGCGAACATATCCCTGTTGAAGGACCTGCACCGATCAGATTGCCCGGCTCTGCCAGCATAATTTGCTGTCCAAAGAGGGACATCCACGACAGCGACACCATCTCCTCCAGTGCTTTGCTGAGACTGTACGGGTGGGGAGGGTGCGGAGGCCGACCGGGTTCAGGTGTGTATTTTAACCGGGAACCTACAATAACGGTCCGTGCCGCTGGGCAGCTCCGGAGAGCATCTAGCAGATACAGTACAGCCATCACATTGGTCTCCAATACTAGTAGCGGATCGGACCAGGACTCCGGCACCGAATTTTTGCCTGCGAGATGCAAGGCATAGTCCGGTTTCACCTCGTCAATCAAATGACGAACTTGCTGTTTATCATTCAGATCACAGACATGCACAGCTACACCATCGCCGAACAAATGCACTTCGACTCGCCTGACCACCGCTGTAACTACTGCACCAGCTGCCCGGAAATAAGCGACCGCATGCCGTCCGGTAAAACCGGACGCACCTGTGATCAGCACCTTTTTGCCTGTCAGCTCTGCTCCATCCATAATGCCAGCTCCTTCAGCATTGTAGAATAATCCGGAAGGTCTGTCTTCACGTCCTCACGTGTGGACACCAGCGTACGATCCTGCACTACGCTATCATCCGGTACGACAACAACATCCTGCTTATTCCATGTCTGTTGGAACAGGAGAAGCAGATCATGCTTGCTGACAGGTTTCGGATGAGCCAAATGAATCAGACCGCTAAGCGGGGACGACAGATAATGATCTACCCATTTGGCCAATTCAAGGGTGGTTACCCCATTCCAGAAGACACGTGTATATCCGCCAACTTCCCCTGTAGTGGACATGAACCAATGCATCAGACCGATGCCACCCTTCCGAATTTCAGGTCCAATAATGGACGTGCGAATCGTCAGATGTCCAGCATCCTGAACTTCACCCAATGCTTTTGTGATTGCATAGGCAGATGTTCCATCGGTAACATCATCCTCTCGGTACGCCCCTCGATCCCCACTAAACACACAATCTGTACTGATGTGAATTAGGCGTGCGCCGATCGTGTCGGCAACCCGCCGCAAACGATGTGGCAGAAATCCATTAATGTGATAAGCGGTAATTTTGTCTTCATCTGCAAAGCTGTTCAAAACACCCACTGCGTTAATGATGACATCCGGATGCACCACCTCCACCAGACGGTCGACCATAAAGCAGTCATTTACATCCAACAGAAGACCATTAGGGTCCGATACATCACGGGTCGTGTAGAAAACGCTATGCACGCCTTGACGGCGGAAATAGTCGACCAAAATATGGCCGGCCATTCCGTTCCCCCCAAGTATCAGCAGCTTCATGACAGAAATCCTCCGCGTTGCAGAATGTCACGAATCTCCTGTTTGGTCATTAGCTGATGCTCAGAACTGAAGCTGCTGAAGGATACTGGAGGACAATTCGTATAATGCTCCTTCAACCCCGGTATGCCGAGTGTAGGCAAGATCACCAGATATTGCTCATCGTATACAACGGTTGTCATGCTCTCGAATTCACTCATCAGTATTTCATGAATCTTCTCGCCTGGCCGGGTGCCACGCTCCACAATGGACACATTCTCCACACCTGAATCCTCAATCAACACTTCAGCGAGATCCACAATTTTGCACGTCGGCATGGTCATAACAAAAATCTCGCCACCCACGCTTTCCACCGATGCTTTGAAAAGCAAGGTGATGGCATCTTTCAAGGTCAGAAAGAACCGCGTCATGTTCATGTCGGTAATGGAAACTTGACCTTTCTGACGAATCTGATTTTTGAACAAATGCACAACACTGCCATTCGTTCCAAGTACATTGCCACCACGTACAGTGACAAATCGCGTATTGCTGTGGAGCAGATTGGCGTATACGATCAACTTCTCTCCGATCGCCTTAGTCATGCCGTAGAAATTGGATGGATTAGCGGCCTTGTCGGTCGAGATGTAAATGACTTTTTCCACATTATTTTCAATTGCAGCTTCGATGACATTTTGTGTGCCGATCACATTGGTTTTGAGTGCTTCGTAGGGTTGATCTTCACACACTGGAACATGCTTGAGCGCTGCGAGATGAAACACATAATCCACCTGTTGACAGGCAACCGTCAACGCTTCCTTGTCTCGAATATCACCAATGCGAAAATGAAGACGCGGGTCTTCGAATTCACGGCTCATCGCCACTTGGCTGGACTCATTCCGGGAGTATACAATAATCTCCTTGGGCTGCTGGGGCAACAGTTGAGCCACAAGTTCATAACCCCATGATCCCGTACCGCCAGTTACGAGTATACGCTTATTTTCAAACATGCATTTTCCCTCCAAGCAGAAATTTGACCACTTTACTGGATACATCGGTTGCTTTGTAGCCTTGTGGACAATCCCAGTCGTTTGACATTTCGATCATTACTTTCACACAGCCCGCAATACGCTCCGCATCCAGACCTGAGACCACGTTGCTGCCGCAATCCACCGTCTCCGGTCGTTCTGTTGTGCGACGCATGGTTACCGTAGGCACACCCATAATGCAGCACTCCTCCTGTACGGTACCACTGTCCGTAAGTGCACAGCGTGCATGTCGTTCCAGCATCACGAAGTCGAAAAAACCGAATGGTTCGTGAAATTCCACCAGCGGGTGCATCTCCAGTTGCAGATGCTCGGCAATTCGAATAGCCGTTCGAGGGTGAATGCTGCATATGACTCGCATGGCATGTTCTTCAGCAACCTGGTTCAAACCTTTCATGATCTCCAGCAAATGAGGAGGGTGATCAACATTCTCTGCCCGATGGGCCGTAACCAAAAAATATTGCCCGGACTTCAGCTTCAATTTTTTCAATATTTTGCTGGTACTCACCTGTGTGTCGTAGTGACGCATCACTTCATAGATCGGATTGCCTGTCAGCACAATTCGTCGACTGGGAACCCCTTCACTAACCAAATGTTTCTTGCTCTGTTCGGTATAAGGCATATTAATGGTTGAAATGGCGTCGATGACCCGGCGATTTTTCTCCTCAGGCACATCCAGATCAAAACATCGGTTGCCCGCTTCCATATGAATGACGGGTATGCCCATCCGTTCAGCCAACACAGCACATAATGCACTGTTCGTATCGCCGAGCAGCAGCACTTTATCCGGTTGCTCCTGATTTAATAAATCTTCCATTTGCGTAAACATCGAGGATAACTGCCGACCCAACGAGGCCGCTTCATCCTGAAGGACGTAGTCCGGCGCCCGCAAGCCCATTTCCTTGAAGAAAAGACCGCTGAGACTTTCCGTGAAGTTCTGCCCCGTGTGTACCAGAATATGTTTGGACGCGTACTGGTCCAGCTTGGAAATGATCAGGCTGAGCCGTATGATTTCAGGTCGCGTCCCCAGCACCGTCATGATCTTCATCGTAATCCCTGCCTTCATCGTCTATTGGATAATCTCCGGCGTACCCGGCTTCGTCTGGCTTTGCCAGGAGCACGTTTGCGAGCAGTCGGTTGCCCCACGCGTACACGTTTCTTTTTACGCGCCTTCAGCTTCCTTCTACCTGTTCCCGTCACCCGTTTCGTTCTGTCATGAACCCCACTGCGATGGGATAATCGCTGGTGACGGCTCCGTCCCGTTCTGCCGTTTGATCGGGTGTCTGTTGCTTCATGGACAAGTTGACCTATCGCAAGCGGAGGTAACGGTGAGAGCGGCAACGTCTGGATCACATTCAGTGGAAATAAAAGTGCCCGAACTGTAGCTGGTTCCAGAACCAGCACGGTTCGCAATTGCCCCTCGCCCCATGCGTACACTGGACCATTCGGAGGCTGAATATACGGAAACCATCCGGGAAAACGCGTTAACCACTGTGTCACCATCGTATGCAACTTTGCCCTGTAGGTTTCAATACCATAGAGCCTTTCCGCTTCTGTCCGATTGCGCCATCCGGTGTCGGAAGCCAGTTCAGGATCATTCAACAACGTTGTGGCCAGCGTGAACAGCGCTTGAGTATCACCCGGCGGAGCCAGAAATGCACCACTGCCTACCGATTCCAGCAATTCCTTCAATCCGCCCTGGGCAAATGCGATAACCGGTTTGGCAAAATAAAGCCCCTCCAGCGCGGTCATTCCGAATCCTTCTTTGACCATACTCGGGATAACAACGATATCCATAGCCGTATAGGCCAGTGATACGTTCTCTTCAAACGGCGTAAAGGTAAATCTCCGATAATAGCCGGATTTTTTCACCCGTGATACACATTCGTCATAGTACTTTTTGTCCGCTGATGTACCAATGATCCAGAAACGGCAGCGTGGATGGGTTTCGCACAATTGCAGAGCCATATCCACAAAAGGTTTCAGACCTTTGGCATCATATATAAAGGAAGAGATGTAACCAATGCAGATCTGTGATGGCTTGAAACCAAGCTCTTTGCGTTTGCGTTCCCTTAAGTGCACCCATCGATCTGGAGCTGGCAGAGACGGATCACAGGTTGGGGAAATCACGGTGAGTTTGTCGCTCATGCCCGCTTGTTTGAATGGGGTTATTGCCGTTTCGGAAATGCCTATGATCCAATCCGAGTAACGACCAATCATCTGTACAGCCTCGTTTGTATGTTCATTCTCCTGAATAATTTCGGTAATCTTCCAGATAACCGGAATTTGCAGAGACTTTGCTGCTACAGCTGGCATCACGTTGACACAGGTATTCGTTAACACCAGTTCAGGCGCAGTCTCCCGGATAAGGGAGACCACATCCTGATAGGCTGGTGATTGGCGAAGCTGTTCTGCATCCGTTGCGATTCCCCGGTAAGGTGTGTACACACCGTGAAGCATCGGCAGGAAACATATTTTGACCTGAATACCGAACCTCCGCGCAAATCCGGCGAGCTTACCTTCCTGAGGCACGACAAGTACACAATCGAAGATGGTACCCATTTCCCTCATAAAATGAAGCAGCAGCTTCTCCGCCCCCGTAATGCTGCGGGTGTTGCACACATGGGAAAACAACATGAGTTTGGGTTTAGTCGCCATGGCTGCACGGACCCTGAATACGAATGTCAGGGTGCTGTGCACACCTCCTTCCGGACAGGATTAAGGGAATATAATACTCAGCAGTTCGTTGATTCTTTTTCCATACGTGTGATCCTTTAATGTCCGTTCCAGCCCTCGAAGTGCAATCTCACGGCGCTCTTTCTCATGAGTGAGATAGTATTCAACCTTATCAAGCAGCTCCTGAGGGGAAGAGTAGGTCTCGATTTCTACACCTGGTTTATAGAAACGTGCCAGATCATCCCGTGCATCGGTCAATTGAAGGGTCGTCGAAGCCGCAATTTCAAATGTTCTCGGATTCGGAGAGGCTGGTGGAATTTTAACATGGTTGTTATTGACGGAATCGTCTTCGTGGGAACGGTGAAGGTTGATGACAATTTTAGTGCCGTTATAAACATCGTTCGTTTCCTGAGGACTCATCCAGCGACCCAATTCAATCTTCTCACCGTAAGCAGCATAGTCAGGCAGACGGTCCCACCAGATGCCATTAAACACAGTATTGTGTGACATCAGCTGTGCCATGATCGGATTAAAGAAATACACCCGGTTCCAGTAAGCCGAACCGATAAAGCTGACTTCCCGGTGGAGTGAAGACGGCGTTGTAATTGGGAAGTAGTGGTTGGTAAAGGCAGCAAACGGCAGGTAGTGTACTGAAGGGCAACCATTCTGCCGATACAGATCCACACAGTTCAGTTCCAAGGTGAACACATGGTCGAAATGCTGCACTGTCTCAAGCGTCATATCCGTATAGTACGGATCATCGGTAAGCCAGATCGCCGTCCGAATGCCTGCTTGCCGAATTGCATCCAGATGCTCCATTGGAATATCCATGCCATCCAACACAAGCACAAGATCAGGCCGGGTTTGCAATGCAATTTCCGATACAGGCTGGCGTGGATCGGAAAGAGTTACCTGAGCAACCATGCCCTGTAATGTGGCCATGATTGCCTCATCCAGTGGAGAGTACGGGAAACCTTTACCTGAAGATACGTAAAGGACGTGGATCTGTCGAAAAGGCAATGGTTCCTGTGCACAATTGACTATATAGTTGGCACGGCCGCGAAGATATCCTTCTTCCTTACCCGCATCATATCCGGCATGTTGCCCGTTTTTGCGTGCTTGGTCAGCCAGACTGAGCACTGGTGCATGAGACTTTCTCGTTTTACGGTGTTTGAGAGACATACCGCCACTCCTTTTATTTTTGGGATAGGATTCTCTAACTCTTGCTGTTCTGCAGAAAGTGATTTACACGTGTTCCAGCAGCTGAGCAATACGACGAGTGAACGTATGCTGGTTCAGTGTGGTAAGCAGACCACGCCAAGCTAGGGCTCGCCGTTCCTCTTCATGGTGCAGATAATATTTGATTTTGTGCTGAAGTTCAGCCGCGGTTGTAAAGGTCTCGATGTCATATCCAGGCCGGTAGTAGCGTGGCAGATCATTGCGTGCATCCGTTATCTGCATCGTGCCACAGGCGCTGATCTCATACGTCCGCGGATTAATGGAATGACCTTGAAGATGATGCGTATTGCGATTGTCTTCCCCATTCTCGCAAGTCCGGTGAACGTTAATCACGATTTTGGCGCCATTGTAATAATCCACTGTTGCTCCCGGATCAATCCAGCCCTCATGGATAAATTGGCCCATGATGTCGAAGCGTTTCAGCCGGTTCCACTGACTGCCGGCAATGAATACCTTTTTGTCCGCCAGAAAAGGAGCCAGCTCGTCGAACAGTGCAATTCGATTCCAGAATCCGGTACCGATAAAACAAATGTCATACTGATGCTGCGGCCCCGTACGCCTTGGCTGAAACATCCCCGGGTTCACTGCCAGTGGCATATAGACCACCCGACCCGCTCCATGTGCAGTATAGAACGGCACAGCCGCTTCCTCATGCGTGAACACAACATCATAATGCTGGCAAATGCTTGTCGTATCTTCGGTAAAATAAGGGTCATCCACAAACCATACTGCTGTTCGAATTCCCAGTCCCCTTATACCATTCACCTGTTCCAGATGATCGGGGGGAAATACGTGTAGTCCATTCATGACCAGCACCAGATCGGGCCTGTGCTGGCTGGCTTCCTGCAGCATGTTTGCCGGCGATCCGACAACACATTCACGAACAGATTGCTGCAAGGCTCCAATGACGCCTTCATCGATGGCATCGAATCCTTGCGGAATGTACAGCACTTTCATATTCCGCACGGTCGGCTCAAACATCTGCACTCGCTCCATCATGGCCTGACAGCCGCCAAATCTGCAGCCTTCTGCATACCCGCCACGGTAAGCCGTCTCCGCTTCTGTAGGCGGCCGGTGTCGTCGTTTTGCCACATCCTTCACCCTGTCTTCCTTCAGGAGATCCCACTTTCAGATTCTCCCCGAGATTGGTGTTCCCTCTAAAGGATATGCCCCGGGGTCAGATGCATCATGGACGGGTGTCCTGCAAGGCGCAAAATTGGCGTCTGCCCTCCACATCCGCCTGCACGGGCATGTCCGCTTTTGCGGCGATACAAATAACCCGGAGGGATCCGTCCCCCCGGGCAATCGTCATACACTGGACATGCATCTATAGTCATCCGAAAATGCACACCTACTCTGTTACTGTGCTTTGTAAGCCAACTGATGTCCGTCCTCGAATCCCTTGGCGAAACCCGCGTTGAATCCCTCGTTGTACGCCTCGTTGTACCCCTGGCTGTACGCGCTGTCCGGGTTCGGATCGGTAGGGGTAGCCGGGACGAACGGTTGCGCCGGCTTCACACTCCGGTGCCGTCGTACCGCACGTTTCTTTTTTTTGAGCCACGCACTGCGTCCTTTGAGGGTACGTTTGTGCAGTACACGTTTGCCTTTGACCGCACGTAGTTTACGGATTTTACGCAGACGGGCCCCGCGAGCAAGCAGAGCTCTTTTGGTTCTCAGACGTATTTTTTTCTTCTTTAACATGTCAACATTCCTCCTGTATGTTCCGGACCATGCGTATCGCATATCCAGGGTCTTTGAGCCATGGCACACCAGGCTCCCCATGCTGGATTCGGGCCAATTGAATCCCCGTAACCATCCGGGACATCTCTTCTTGATAACGGCTCAGCAAACGAATGTTCTCGGCCAGACTGCGGGCGGATACTTCCGAGTGGGCAGACACGCTGGCCACACTGTCCAGAATGCGGGCGAGCGCCTGCTGACTGTGTGCAATGGACTCAATGAGGGACAGTTTCGCTTCCTGCTCACGCCGCAACAGACTCATTTTCCGAGATCCCCCATATCCATACCGCCAAACATGCCACCGTCCATGCCGCCTTCTTCACTATCGTTCTGTACCATGATGGCCTTCAGGTTGTTGCATAATCCGGTTTCCATTCGGGTCAATCCTTCCAGTATTTCCACCAGCTGATCATGCATTTTGAGTGGCTCTGCCACCTGATCGCTATGCGTCAGAAAAGCCTCACCATTCAAATGATTTAACGCCCAGTTCCTTACCTTCTCGGCTTCAATCGCCTTGGCCTCCAAAATCAGGGCAATATTCCACTGCATCTTGGCTGCTGCGTCCAGCATCAGTATGAGACTTTGTTCTCTGCTCATGTCCATTCACCCGCCTTCCGGGCTTATTCTTCCTCTTGATCCGCCATTTCCCGCATCACCTGGGTCAGCGTTTCGGCTACGGCTTCTTCCAGGTCTGCCAGGCCTCCCAAATAGGAGATGATGCTTTTGTTGATTTGTCCCGAGCTGTCCAGCAGACCGTCAACGCCATCCAGCTCCGGTTCGATATCCGGCAAATGATTGATGATTTCAGACATGCGCACAGCGACTTGACGTTTGGCATCCAGTACACGCGCAACCTGCTGGTGAGAATGTGCAATATGTGTGAGTATTTCATCGATTTTGCTCTGCATGGTCCTCCTCCTTACCGTCACGGCCTGCTTCACCCATAGAAAAACCCGGCCTATCAGCATTTGCCTGCTACAGCATATGCCGGGCCGGGATCGTCAGTTACTCCAGCTTGCGCCTATATCGTCAGATGACATAACTCCAATCGGAAGAATATCGACTGAGGAATTGGCGGGTACGTTCCTGTTTGGGCCGCACAAACACTTCCTCCGGTGTGCCTTCTTCCACTACGGAACCCCCATCCATGAATACAACTCGATTTGCCACCTCACGGGCAAAACCCATTTCATGGGTGACAACAATCATGGTGATGCCTTCCTGGGCAATCGATCGAATGACCGACAGCACCTCACCTACAAGTTCAGGATCAAGCGCAGAGGTTGGTTCATCGAACAGAATTACCTCTGGATTCAGTGCCAGCGCCCGAGCAATGCCTACCCGCTGCTGTTGGCCACCTGACAGCATGCTGGGATACTCATTAATTTTGGCAGACAGACCCACTTGTTCAAGTACACGCAAGGCTCGTTCACGAGCATCTGCTTTGGACATTTTCTGGGCAATGATTAACCCTTCCGTTACGTTATCCAGCACCGTTTTATGTTTGAACAGGTTATAATGCTGGAACACCATTGCCGTTTTTCGCCGCAACTGCACAATGTCATGTTTGCGGGCATGCTTACAGTCTACGGTTAACCCGCTGATCTGTACCTTGCCCTCATCGGCACGTTCAAGAAAATTTACACAGCGCAGCAATGTCGTTTTGCCGGATCCGCTCGGTCCAAGAATGGCAACAACATCCCCCTGCTCCACAGTCAGATCAATACCTTTCAACACTTCCTGCTGACCAAAAGATTTGTGTATATTCGTCAGTGATATCATGACACCCCTCCTTTGCTGTACACGGCAACTTTGCGTTCCAGCAAAGCTGTAATTCGTTCGGCAATTACCGTCAGACCCCAGTAGATCAATGCGGCAGCAATGAAAGCCTCCAGGAATTTCAGACTGACTGAAGCCACTACATCCGCTTTGCCGAGAATATCCATCTGTGACACGGTAAATGCAAGAGTTGATCCATGCAGGAAACCAACAAACATGCTGCACAGATTCGGTAGAACCGCACCAACAGCCTGAGGTAAAATAATGCGTCTCAACGCCTGGGAGGTACTCATGCCCACGGCATGTGCAGCTTCCATCTGCCCGGTATCCACCGCCAGAATGCCGGAACGGATAATCTCAGACATATAAGCTCCCGCAGTTAACGAGAAGGCGAATAGCACAAACACCAGAATCGGAATGGAAGACGACTGAAAGGCCCAGCCGTAACGGGCTGCAAGCTTGTCGATGATCAGCGGAATCCCGTAATAGATTAGAAACAAGTGCATCAGCATCGGTGTCCCCCGGAAAAACGAGACATAGAAATCAGCGATTCGGTAGACCCAGGGAACTTTATAGATTCGAATTAAAGCCGTGACCAGACCAACGCCAAAGCCTGCGATCAACGGTACAATCGTAATGACGAGTGTCAGTGGCAATGCCTTTAGAATCTGGAAAAAAGATGTGTAGATAAAGTTGAAATCAATAGACATTCGCTCACCCCGCTATTCGTTTCAGGCGTTCAGCTCTTACCGCTGGCCCACGGACTTCTTTCTTACGTTCGTGACGCTGGAGTCTGCGTTCAGCGACAGCAAATCCTTTTTCAAGTACCAGCACAATAACATAGTAGACAACCGACAGACTGATATACACTTCAAGTGCATGCGATGTAGCCGAGATCAGCGTTTGCCCCCTGCCCACCATATCCATAACCCCAATCGAAAATGCAAGTGACGTATCCTTTAACGAGCCAATCAACGTATTTGCCATATTCGGAAAAGCAACAATGAGTGCCTGCGGAACCACAATCCGCCGAAACGACTGAAACGTGGTCAAGCCCGCCGCATAAGCTGCTTCCGTCTGTCCCTTGTCCACACTGCGTACAGCTCCGCGAAAGATTTCCGCAAAGGACGCTGCATCACTTAACGCATAAGTCACGATGACAAATACCAGCGGATCAGTCCTGGACAGATCGACTCCTATAGGCTTGAGCAATTCAGGTAATCCGTAGTAGACCAGAAACAACTTGATGAGAATCGGTGTGCCCCGCATGAAAGAGACGTACAGGGTCGCGAGCTGGCTCAGCACCGGAATCCGGTATAACCTCGGAACCGCCAGAAGCACACCGCCCACCAGACCGAGCACAATGGAACCACCCAGTACAATCAGTGTAATATGCAAATATCGCAGCAGTTCAGGGACGAAATCCAGAACCAATGACAGATCGAATGATTTACCCATAACCGTCGCTCACCTTTCTCAACGAACTATTCCTCAACCGTGTAATCGGCTCCCAGCCACTCTGTGCTCAATTTGCTCAATGTTCCATCTTCCTTGATTGATTTGAGCGCTTCATCAATTTTCGTTTTGAGTTCTTCCTCATCCTTGTTCAGAATGAAATACACTTTGGAGTTGGACAGAGCCTCTCCGACAGTCTTTAACTGTGCATTCACCACTTTATTCTGATAATCGATGGCAAACTGCGTGCTGATGGTTGCATCCACCCGACCTGTTTTGATTTGGGTATTCGTATCTTCCCCTGCTCCGGAATACACAATGTCGATGGCGTTCCCGTTCGCTGCATTCCATTTCTCAGCCAGTACAGCCGCATTACTCGTAGCGCCAACAATCAGTTTTTTACCTTTCAGATCCTCGATGGATTTTACATCCTGGTTTTTCTCGCTCACAACGATTTTATTAGGAAAAATGTTATATGCCTCATCATTAAAAAGGAACTTGGCCTGTCTCTCTTCATTCACTTCCATCTGGTGAGCGATCAGGTCTATTTTCTTCGTTTCAAGACTGAGCAGCAGGTTTTTGAATTCCATCGTACTGAACTCGAATTCATATTCTGGCAATCGTTTATCAATCTCGCGGATCAGTTCTACATCGTATCCCGTCAGCTTGCCATTCTCATCAATAAAGCAAACATTCGGGAATTGAGTGCCTGTACCCACTATGATCTTCTTCACTTTATCTTGACCGGACGCAGATGCGGAATCCGATTCATTCGATGCATTGCCTGAACTGCAACCCGCCAGTACCGCCAACATAGTAATGAACAGCAATGCTGTCCGAAATTTCTGAATCCCCCATTGATTAACCATTCCCGATCTCCTCCACAGGCTGTCATTTCAGCCAATATGATGTGTACTCCCATTCCTCATCTTCGATTTAACTAACCATTCACACTTGTATAGTCGGAATTAGGTTGAACAAAGAATAGCATCGTATATCATACCTAGGCAATATGTATGTTAATAGGACATCCTGATAACGTTATAGAACTTCTCTATGCTTCACCAATCCCTACATCAAAAAATAAACCAAAAGAAGCGATCCTCCAACGGGGTTGGGGATCGCTTCTTCAATTGCAGATCACATTAAATTCTAATACGCATCTATCTGCGACTAGCCCATTTAATTTTGCGAGCTACTTCTATACGCTGCAGTTGCAACAGTCCGATTCGTTCTTCAAACTTCTTGCGTTCATCCGTTGAATGGGCCGCGTGAATCTGGTGGCAGAGACCTGTCAGTTTACTGTTGATATAATCAAATCTCATCCATAATTCTTCTTCAGGTGTGCGCTGCTCCGCTTCCGGCTGAAATATTTTGAGCTGGTGGATAAGGGACTGCTGCCATTCCTGATCCTCGATTTGGATGGCAAAATGCAAAAGATCCAGATAGTCGTCGATTTGCAACGATATACCGCAATCAGGTTTCGTATTCATTAGTCGTCTCTCCTTATTTCAGTTCTTGGCTGGAATCAGTTAGTTCTATTTTACAGGATAGAGCATGGTTTAGGCGAGTCCTGAAACGAGTAAAATTGGAAAAAGTTTTGTCATTTTTACATATAGAAGCTTTCGATGGACTTATAGACAGATCTGATTCGAGAATTATATTCCAACCATGAATTTCATGATAAAATAACACCAAAATATTAAACCAACTTAACAGGTTGGAATAGTTAATTTTCATAGAAGGGATTGATCGATCATGACCGAACAATACCGATTGGCTACGCTTGAAGATGCTGAACAATTGCAGGCTGTTACCGTTGATGCCTATGAGACAATTCGGGCTCTGAACATTCCTTTTCCAGCCGGACACGCTACACTGGAAGTCATCCAGAATAATATTGTACAGCATGAATGCTACATTCTTGAAAAAGGGGGAGAAATCATTGCCACGGTTACCCTTGATCGAGCTGAAGATGTACAGCGGCAAGCTATCAGTCCTTATCCTTTTATCCGCTGGTTCGCGGTAAGTCCGGACCATAAAAGCCAGGGTTATGGCTCTAAACTATTGGATTGGGTTGAGCAAAATATCATTCTACAGAAGCTTGATGCTCCTGCCGTATTTCTGGCAACGGCGACCCGCCATCCCTGGCTTGCTCCCATGTATGAACGGCGGGGATATGAACCCTTCCATCACAAAACGGTACAGACACCTGAACGGCAGGAAGAGATTGTATTTATGATCAAAACGCTCGACCCTTCCCGTTATGAGACGCCTTCTGTTCAAACATGCTGAACAAATAGCGGCTTGGATGAACGTAAACATACATGATATACGATATACGTGGCCTGTGTAAATGAAAACCCGCTCCGAGGAAAGGTTCCTTGAGCGGGTTTTTAAATGCTAATCCTTATCGCTTTCACTTTAAATAGCCCACATCATGCCTTCCCGTCGCGCGGCTGTCGGGTTAAGAGCAGCATGATAAACGAAATGATAATAATAGAGCAGGTCCACATCCAGGCCATCGTCTGATTGCCCGAATCCACAGCAACATAGATCGCAGTGGGTACGGTTTGCGTTTTGCCCGGAATATTACCTGCGATCATGAGCGTGGCCCCGAATTCCCCCAGTGCACGAGCGAAACCCAGGATAAAAGCTGTCATCAACGCTCTCCCTGCAAGCGGAAGTGAGATATAACGAAATACCTGCCGTTCATTCGCTCCGATGGAGCGGCCTGCATCTTCCAGATCCCGATCAATCCCGCTAAAGCCGGATTTCATCGTCTGATATACCAATGGGAAAGCAACCACTACCGAGGCAATCACGGCAGCCCACCAAGAGAAAATGACAGGTGCGGAGAAGATGGCTTCAATCCACTGTCCGAGCAGGCTCTTACGCCCCAGTAACACGAGCAATATAAATCCGACCACGGTCGGCGGAAGCACGAGCGGAAGCATAAATGCCGTTTCCAGAACAATTTTGCCACGGAACGAGGTACGCGACATCTTCCAGGCCACAGCGATGCCAAACACTGCTGCGATCACACTGGACAACAGCGCAACTTGAAGGGATAGACGAACCGGTGGCCAGAATACCGCCCAGTCTATTGCGCTCACATTCATTCCAGAATGGAGAACCCGTACTTGGCAAATACATCAAGCACTTCAGGCGTTTGCAAATACGTGTAGAATTGTTCTGCTTCTGTCCGGTGCTTCGTACCTTCAATAATCCCTACTGGATAATTGGCTGGTGTATAGCTGTTCTTGTCCACTTCAAATGCAATTTTCACCTGATCAGAAGTGAGTGCATCCGTTTTGTACACAAACCCCGCATCCGCATTGCCTGTTTCTACATATTGCAGAACCTGTCTGACGTCCTTGCCTTGTACAAGCTTACCCTCCAACTGATCCCATAGTTTGGCATTGGTCAATGCTTCCTTCGCATAGGTTCCAGCAGGTACACTTTCCGGTATACCAATCGCTACGGTCTTGATGGAATCCGCCGTCAGATCCTTCTCGCTTGATACGGTATCTGAACGATCCGCTGGAATAATGGCTACCAATGAATTTTGCAGTAAATTCTTCTGATCACCGGATGCAATCAATTTCTCATCCACGAGCGCGTTCATATTTTTGGTCGCAGCTGATACAAAAACATCTGCTGGCGCGCCTTGTTCAATCTGCTGTTGCAATGCACCGGATGCGCCAAAGTTGAAGTTAAGCTCTACATTGGGATTCGCGGCTTCAAAATTCGTTTCAATTTCCTTCATGGCATCCGTGAGACTGGCTGCCGCTGAGATCGTTAGCTCCACCTTTTCCTGAGGATCTGTTGCCCCAGCCGTTGAACTCTCACCTGATGTCGCTGGTGTTGAACCGGTTTGTTCCATTGCTGTGGATGTATCCTTACTGTCCGTACTTGCACCGCAACCGGCCAATACAAGAGCCAGTCCAAGTGACATACTCCCCAACACATATCCAATACTCTTTTTCATCTACTTCTCCCCCGATGTTATGTTTAGTTATAACTAGATATAATTAATTATATTTCATTATACATAAGATCATTGAAATAGGAAGGTAGTCTTTGGCGCACTCGTTGAAAGCCAAACCATCAATAGCTGAATTGTGGTGGGCGAGTTTTTCCCCTCTGGCTGTTAATGGTATAGTACAAGAGACCCCCGCGTTTATCCGGGATGATGAGCGTTGATGAACGAAACGTTATATGATCTGCACCTTGAAGGAGGATCTTCACTGATGACGGAGGAGCAATCCTATACCACCGAAGAAATATCCAAGCTACTCAAAATATCAAAACTGACGGTCTACGATCTAATCAAAAAGGGAGACCTCGTCGCTTATCGCGTCGGCAAACAAATGCGAGTTGACGCCACCGATCTGGAGGCTTATAAACAGCGTTCCAAGCAGCTTCAATCGCCAGCGCACCGGGCCGCTGTGGATTCAGTTCCCCCCTCTGAATCTTATTCCGGGACGGGAAGTGATCCGACCAATCATACCGTTCATTCCGCTGCAAGTGCTACTCCTCTATCCAGAGAGACATTCCCAGCTTCAAGCTCCATGACGGGCAACCCTTTGTCAGCGCATTCGGCCCGTCATCTGGTCATTACGGGACAAGATGTTAGCCTCGATATTCTCATGCGATATATGGAAAAACAAACACGGGATATTCGTCCACTGCGTTCGTTCATGGGCAGTCTCGACGGCTTGATCTCCATGTACCGCGGGGAATCGGATCTGGTCAGCACCCATCTGCTGGATGGAGATACAGGAGAGTATAATCTGCCCTACATTCGCAAAATCCTGATTGGCTGGTCGTATGTCGTCGTGAATCTGCTAACACGGCCTGCCGGGTTGTATGTACAACGAGGTAACCCGCGGGGCTTGCAGAACTGGACAGATCTGAAGCAGCCTGAACTGCGATTGGCTAACCGTGAGAAAGGTTCGGGTGCACGTGTATTGCTGGATGAACAATTGCGTCTGCATGGTATCGCTACTTCACATCTGATTGGGTATGACGTGGAAGAAACCAGTCATATGGGTGTAGCTGCCAAGGTCAGTTCCGGTGAAGCCGATGTAGGAATCGGCAGCGAAAAGGCCGCACGACTTGTCGGTCAGGTTGATTTTATTCCACTTGTTCAGGAACGTTATGATCTGGTAATGCTGAAGAAACAAGGGAACGAAGCGTGGATCGAATCGGTACTGCGTATTCTGCAATCACCCGCATTCAGGCAGGAACTGCAATCATTTGAAGGATATGATGTATCGCGAACGGGTGAAATTTTGTATGAAGTCTAGCGTAATGGCACTTGGATTGCTCATAGGATCGCAAAAAAACAGAAGAACCGCCGCTGAAGCTCTGACGGTGGTTCTTCTGTTTACTCTTCATTTTGTAATGTGATATAAAATGAAATGAATTCCTTAGCCCTCATACTATCGTTATCTCGACTTGTCATATACGATACGAGCTACGGCATCATGCTGATGAATGGACTCTTCATTTTTGCAATCTACCTTAAATTTATTTACCCAATGCTTCTCATACAGATCTGCCGCCACCAGCCTGACGATGTCTTCCACAAACCGCGGGTTCTCATATGCACGTTCCGTGACCCGTTTCTCATCAGGCCTTTTGAGTATGGGGTAAAGACAGCTACTTGCATTGGATTCGGCCACATTTAGCAGTTCTTCCTTCCAATAGCCCGGTAGCGCGTCTCCCGGGTTGGCTTGTACCTGGATACGTAATAACCCCCGCTGGTTGTGCGCGCTATATTCGCTGATCTCCTTCGAACATGGGCATAACGTCGTGACCTGTATATGTAAACCTGTTCTCAGAACAGGGGATTTTCCAGCTTCCCAGATGACATGAACCGTAGCCAAAGAATGATTTAGTCCAGACAAATCGGTTACGGGGGCGGTTCTTTCGTAGAACCAGGGATAGGTCACTTTCAGCTCTGCCTTCGCCTGATTCATCTGTTCGGCCATCCGCTGCGTCAGCGCAACCAGATCCGGAATCCGGTCACTTAACCCTTCTCCGCGACTGTGCTGAAGCTGCTCCATCAAGCGGCTCATGTTAATGCCTTTTGATTCGCGATCCAGCGAAGTCGTCAGCCGGAACGTTCCGATGCTGGACAATCGAACGGGATCTTTGGCCGAAATGACATCCAAAGGATACTTCACCTGATCAATACCAACTTGCTGTAGCTCAAATAGAAAATCATTTTTGCTATTCTGCAAATCTTGCATGTCTTCTTTCCGTACAGGCTTATCTCCCTGTATCGGATCAACGGAGCCGAATAACCGCAAGCGCTCGGCTTTATCCGGCATGATAAAAGAATCGTTCACTACTCGGCTAATCCTGTTATTCTGTTGTACCTTTTGCATTGCAAACCCTCCTTCCAGCACATATTTGCGTTAAAAACCGCGCGTTCAGCGCCAGAACAGACCCGCTTCGTCCCGCTCAACCTGCTCCAGCAGATCTTCAAAATCAGGACAAGGCTCAATAACGTCTACCACATTCCAGCTACTGTGTTCGTCTTTGGCATATACCTTCCAATTATTCTCTTCCCAGTAAAATCGGGCAATATGCAGTTTGTCCCACTGATATCGTTCTTCAGCGGGCCTTTCCTCGGTCAAAATCAGTTCATTATCATTCATCTCATACGTTAATTTCACCATGGTGCGCAGTAGTGCCGGGACCTTCTCATGGATATAACCGTTCATCACCGATTGAATTCTCCGAATGGTAAACGAGTCCAGCATGGAGATCACACCCTTTCATCAACATCGTTATGCAATCCAGTTCCATAGCCATGCCAGTATAAATGCACTGCCCAGTGATGTTACGAGCTGTTTGCCTGCCAGTTGCATGCCAAAGACTGTTCCCAACTCCTTGCGAATGGTCCACATCGTCACCAGACATGCCGTTAACGTGGAAGCCAGGTACACAAGAATAAACAGCTGCCCGCCGCTCAAGTCTTCAACGAAGGAACCCTGATCCTGATTCAGCACCAACAACCCGTCTTTTCGCAAAATGGAAAACAGAATGCCGCCCGCGGCATCGCCCGGCAGATGAAAGATCGCAAGTGCCGGCGTCAACGCGCCAGTCAGGGCAGACAGTGCCCCTGTCTGCTCCAGCAACATGGCCACCACACAAATAGCGATAAAAATAGGCATCGCCTGCACGAGAAACTGTTTCATGACAGACCGAACACGCCAGCTTACAGAGTGCCATGATGGCTTTTGCAGAAATGTACGGTTGGCATGTAACGGGAGCGTGTCATCCAGCCGATTTCGATTCCACAGACGTGTATGCAGTGCGCCTGCAAGTACCAGTACAAGCATATAAGGAAAGAACAGCCACGGCTTGCCGCCGGAACTGAATATGGATAGAGAAGCTCCAATCTGGTAGCTACATGCAGAACCGAAGGAGATCATTGAAACACAGGCCTTTCGTGTACAGGAGCTGCATGTACGGCTCTGGAACACAGCCACAACATTGCATCCAAAACCACTGAGGACTGGAATCAGATCTTTGCCGTTCAAGCCGATTTTGCGCATCCACCCATCCAGCGAGTCAGTAATCCGATCTTTCAGTCCACTTTCCTCCGTCACTGCCACACTAACCCCAATCAGGAATACGACCGGAAATGCCCATATAAACGAATACAAGCCCAGACTAATCATGCCGTAATCTCCGAGCATTATCGCCTGCAGCGGGCTCCATAATCTCGCAGTCATGCGATGGAGCGGTTCAAGAATCCAGGCATCTGCGAGCGGTTGTATCCAGCCGGAGAACAGATAGGCCACATACACTGGTGCTGCAAATAATAATACCAATGCAGCCAAAGCCACAAAACGTCCCCAAACCGTATGCTCAAACATCGTAGTCTGCGGTTCAATCACAGAGGATTCAGGAGGTGATGCGAGCTCAGGATGCCTCTTCATGGATCTGGCGGCAACAATCGCACGGCATATCAGGTCTTGAGCGTTTCCATCCATTTCCCTTGTATTGAGCGGCAGAACGGAAATGCCCAAACCTTTACGGTAATAGTTAACCTGAGCCGATAATTCGGGACCACATTTGTCGGCAAACGTAAGCACCAATACAGCATTTTTGCTTGTGACATCCAGCATACCGAGCAGTAAAGGCAGTTCCTGCACCACATCCGTGCCGCGGATGACCAAGATTACTGTGTCACCAGCTGCGAGCTGTTTTAACGTCAGCATGGTCGTTACGCTATCATCCTTCATCCGGATACCGGGTGTATCGAGCAATTCAAGCTGGTGCTCAAGCAACTCCGCTCTGCGGATTGTTACCGTGGAGCCCCGTACATTAGATTCCTCGCCTGTATCTCTACCCGTAAGTCCCCGAAACAGAGCCGATTTGCCCGCGGATTCGAAGCCAACCAGCACCACTTTACGAAGTTCTTCGGGTTGCTCCACAACCGAATTCAGCATGTGCAGTCTTCACCGCAGCAGGACAGATCATCAAGAAACATGCCTTCTTTGCGATAGGTTTCCAGTGGAGCCAGATCCAGCCCAAGTCTCTCACCCATGGCCTGGGCCACAACCGCAAAGCGCTGTCTGAATTTATAAATGAAGCAAAATTGGAGTTGACCATGCATGACCTGTGGTCCAGTAATAAACAGTCCGGTGGCAATCGTCGATTCATCCGCCGCTCCCAATTGTAGCTGACCTTCCTTGTTGCGCTCGACGAGATTTTCAATCAGTTGCAAACTGCTGCGGAACCCGGTCGCCAGAATAGGAGCCTGACCCGTCTTAAGCAAGTGGGACTCTCCGGAATCGTTCTCGCAATAGAGAACATAACCGCCCGTTTCATCCGGTTCAATCCACTTGACCTCATAACCTTGCATCATGTGTATTCGCTTATCCATCATCGCCGCGCGCAGGCGATCCTTCGTATAGGGGCTTAGTTCCACACTGGGATCACTGCTCCCCTTGGCGAGTCCTCGTCCATTACGGTCAATTACCGTTACGTTTTTCCCCAGTTTACTCAGGTGAATGGCTGCATCCACACCGCTCTCATAGCCACCAACGATGACACATTCTTCTCCTTGAACCAACGTCCAGCTGGAAAATAAGCTGCTGTGCACACCATACTCAGCCCCAGGAAACAGGTCCAGTCTCGGATATTGAAATTCACCTGCTGCCCAGATGACATAACGTGTGCGCATTTGTCCAATGGATGTCACGACCTGGAAGCCATTCTCCTCCGGAATAACCTCCGTGACGTCTACCCCCGTTTGCACAGGCAATTTCTTGAACTGGCTCACCACCTGCAAATACTTCGCATACTCCAGCCCTGTTGGATGTTCTGTTCCCAGTGTATACGCCGGAGACGTGTTCAAAGCTACAGCGTTCAGATCCATCATGCCATAGGCATTGCTGGTGAACGAAGGGGTGATCAGACGCATTTCCTCCGGCCACGCCAGAAAAGTTGCCCCCACCTCACTGCGTTCCAGCACGGTAAAACGTGGCATCCCCATATCCTGCAGGACAGAGGCCATGCCGATCCCGGCTGGCCCCCCTCCAACAATTACACAATCATAATCATATGGATCATGCATGGGGCTTACCAGCTTGACTTCGTGACACCCGGAATTTGCCCTTGATGAGCCAGCTCACGGAACACAATACGCGATACCTTGTACTTGCGCAAATATCCTCTTGGGCGGCCTGTCAGTTCACACCGATTTTTCAATCGGGTCGGCGAAGCATTGCGCGGCAGTTTCTGCAGTGCTTCATAATCCCCTTTTTCTTTCAGTTCCCGGCGCAGCTCTGCATATTTGGCTACGATTGCCTGACGTTGTTTCTCACGTACCACTTTTGATTTTTTGGCCATGGATTACAGCTCCTTTGTATGAGTTAAATTTCTATACGACTTCAACTGGCCAAGGCAGGGGATTGTCAAAATGCCCCCAGTCGGCCTGCATTTCTTCATCACTGAGCAGGCATTGGTCGAGTTCATCTTCAATAATGGTGCGCTCCATTTCAATCCCGATCATGACCAGCTCAGTCTGACGGTCTCCCCACTGCGCATCCCATTTCTCCAGTACATCTGGCTCTGTACGCAAAATTTCTTCCTTGTCCGCTTCCGGTAAAGCCGCAACCCAATGTCCTGCGGGGCCAAACTGAATCGACGATCCCGCCTGACTCAGACTTGCAGCCACATCTCCTTCAGCCGCGAGCCAGACCAGCCCTTTGGCACGCACCACTTCTTCCGGCCAGTAGCTCATGAATTCAGCTAGACGAGAAGGATGAAATGGTTTCCGACGACGATACACGAAGGAACCAATACCGTATTCCTCGGTCTCCGGTGTATGTGACTCCTTCTCCAGTTCCTGAATCCACCCGGCGGACATGCTTGCTTTCTCGAAGTTGAAGAGACCTGTATTCAAAATTTCAGACGGGTTGACTTGACCGTTCACAATCCGAATGATTTTGGCATTAGGCTGAAGTTTGCGGATGACACCTTCAAGCTTGTTCAGCTCCACGTCATCGACCAGATCACATTTGTTCAGCAGCAGAACATCACAAGTCTCAATCTGATCAATCAGCAGGTCCACAACATCGCGGGTATCTTCCTCACCTGTGGCCTGGTTCCGATCCAGCAGGCTCTGCCCTGAGGCAAAATCATGCCAGAATCGATGCGCATCCACGACGGTTACCAGACAATCCAGCTTCGCCAGACTTGTCAGATCAATACCCGATTCCTCGTCGGCATATGTAAAGGTCTGCGCTACCGGAACAGGTTCACTTATGCCTGTGGATTCAATCAGGATATAATCAAACCTGCCTTCATTCACCAGCTTCTCAATCTCCTGCAGCAGATCATCCCGCAAAGTGCAGCAGATGCAGCCATTGGACAGCTCCACCAGCTTTTCTTCGGTGCGCGACAATGTCGCCTCACCCTTCACCAGAGCGGCATCGATGTTGACCTCGCTCATGTCATTAACGATGACGGCGACCTTGAGCCCCTGGCGGTTGTGCAGTACGTGATTAAGAACGGTTGTTTTACCTGAACCGAGGTAACCGCTAAGAACAGTTACCGGAACCCGCTTTTGTGTCATGTGTATCTACTCCTTATGGTGTGGTCCGTATAACTCTGACCTTAATAGTAATTATTACGATTAACAACAATGACTATAATCCTGTTGAAGGATGTTGTCAAATCATTTTTGCTTTTCTCGTGCGATCACAGACACATCTGTGACTGGTTTTCTTCGTTCATAGGAAAAAGCTATCATTACCGCCCCTAAGATAGCACAAATCATGTACATAAACGAATAGGAGAATAGATCAGCGAGCGGTCCCATCAACACACCACCCAGAGATACGCCTAGATCTGCTGTCGCTATGAATAAACCGATTAACACATTCCGATTCAACTGCGGTAGCACAAAGGATAAATAGGTAGTTAACGTTGGATAGAGAATGGATTGAGCGATACCCATCAAGATGGCCCCCACATACAAAAGGGCAGCTCCTCCTGTGATTGCCCAGCTTACACATAGTGCGGCTATTGCCAACAGCAGCATCGTTCCCATGATAAAAGGTGCATGCCATTTGCCATCGGAGGGGATTTTTTTACGTAACAACATCCGGGCGATCACAACAGTTCCTGCCTGAAGCATCAGATAGACACCCGCATTGCCGCTTGGCAATTGACTGGTGTACAGGGGAATAAAGGTCGTGATGGCACCAAATACAACGGAAGCACTTAGCATCAGTACACTGCATCTAAACAAGAATGGATTTTGTACCAACTGACGGAAGGATTCAAACATGCTTACGTTCTGCACCGATGAATTCTCAACAGGATGTTGCTCATTGCTCTTGTCCATTTTGGCGGTATACCCGAAGACGCCTGTACAGATAGCAATACCGATCAGAACGACTGTAAAATAGTCCATGCCGCCTGTCTGCCAGATCCCTAGCGCCAAGACAGGTCCCACAATGCCTGGAATATAACTGAACAACGAATAATAGGATATGCCCTGAGAACGGTCTTTCTCCGGCAGGGCATCAATAATGCCAATCTGAAGCGCCATGGAAAAGAAAGCAGTGGATACCCCCTGTAAAATACGAGCGACCAAATAACCTCCAAGCCCTGTAAACGTGTATAGAATAAGGGCAAAACCATTAATAATCAGAATAAAACGAAGTACTTTGATCGGTCCACGCTTTTGAATGATATGACCTGCCCATGGCCTGAAAAACATGGTCGTGAACATATAGGCACCCATAATCAGCCCGATGGTTGTACTACTCGCCCCCAAGGATTCACCCTGTAAAGGAATAATGACATTAAGAATTGCATTTGCACTAAAATACAGAAGAACCAGGATGTACAAACGCAGAAACGGCCATGACATCGCTCCACTCATCCCTGGTCCTCCTCCTGAAACGTAATTAAATAGGTTAATAATCTCCTAGCATAATCGGACTGAACATCCTTCAGCTGCTCAATAGGCACCATTTCCTCAATCTGACCATCCCTGAAAATAATAACTCTGTCGCAAATATAGGCTGCCGCCTGAATATCATGCGTAATGAAAACGTAGCTCATCTGATAGAATTGCTTCAATTCTTTTAACAATCGCAGCACCTGAATCTGCACAGACACGTCCAGAGAACTGATCGCTTCATCGAATACAATGCATCGGGGTTCAGTAGATATGGCTCTCGCAATACATACTCTCTGAGCCTCTCCACCGGATAATTCATGCGGATATTTGAGCCTGTAGGACGAGTCTAATCCCACTTGATGCAACAATGTATCCACCCTGCTTTGCATATCCGCTTCCACTTTTTTATGAGCTTTCAAAGGCTCCATAATGGCTTCCTCCACCGTGAGAAATGGATTAATGGAGGACGTATAATTTTGAAATACGGCACTGATGCTTCCCCTTCTCACGCGGCGATCATTCACGTTTTTCCCCTCAAATAAAATACGCCCGCGATCAGGCTTCTCGATGCCCAGAATCAAACGTCCCAGCGTAGACTTGCCACTCCCACTTTCGCCGATGATGCCGAGACATTCGCCATGCTGGCATTCAAATGCAACTTTTTTCAATATCTTCTGTCTTTGTTTGGAGAATAATCCGCCTTGTTTATAGGACCTTTCGATCCCATCCACCTTGAGCATCTGCATCCCCTCCCTGCATCAATTTCCTGAAATGATTGCTCAGCTCCAACCGGGTGGAAACCAAATATTGAGTATAGGCATGCTTCGGCTTCTTAAAAACAGACCGAATAGGCCCACTTTCGACAATGGCACCGTCTTTCATGACCATCACTTCATCTGCAATCTTCTGGACCACACCGAGGTCATGGGATATAAACAACATGGAACAACCCATTCGTTCGCGTAATTTAATCAATTGTTCAACCACCTCATATTGAGAGATCGTATCCAATGCCGTTGTGGGTTCATCCGCAATGATCAGATCCGGCTCCAACACAAGTGCCAATGCAATCATAATGCGCTGCAACATGCCACCTGATAGCTGATGTGGATATTGATTCAGGATTTCCTGCGGATTCTTTAACATGACACTTTCCATGGCGCTAATGATCTTCCGTTCGCTTTCTTTGTTATTCCAGTCGAAATGCGTCTGTAGCGTCTCCCGGATATGCACACCGATTACACAAGAAGGGTCAAATGCGCTCATGCCATTTTGCAGAATCATGCACAGGTTTTTTCCTCTTCTTCGTCTCATCTCTTGTTCAGAAAGCTGGTTCACGTCCTCACCTTTGAAGAGAATTGTTCCGGACTGGCGAATCCAGGGTTTATTCAAACGCATAATAGACCTGCATGTGACGGACTTACCACTTCCGCTTTCTCCGACAATGGCCAGACAGCTTCCCTGTTTGACCTGAAATGAACTGTTATGAATAATGACCTTGTCCGTATTGGCGTCCCAGATCTTCAAATGTTTAACCTCTACTATATTCATAAACGGCTTTTCCCACCTCTTTTTTACAAAGCTTACCTTGGGAAGTCATTAATTTGGGGTCCAACGCGACCTGAAGTGCATCCGATAAAAAATTAAAGGCCGACACCACGATTACGATGGCTAGTCCAGGTGCCAGCATTAACTCTGGTCTGGAGAACATGACTTCCCTTGTCTCATTCAACATCATCCCCCATTCGGCATGAGGGGCCTGGATTCCCAAACCCAGAAAAGAAAGTCCTGAGATCTGCAGCATCATCGAACACATGGAACCACTAGCAATCACCGCTACATCGGCAAATGTAACCGGAACAATATGCTTGGTTATAATTCTAAAGCTGCCGATACCAGAGGCCTTGGCGAATTTCACATATTCCATTTCGGAGAACTGCATCACGGAGGTTCGAATGACGCGGGCAAACCACGCCCATTTCATGACCACAAACGCGATCAGAATATGTTCAAGTCCCGCACCCAAAATACCGACCACTGCCAGTGTCATGACGTATCCCGGGAAAGACAGCATGATATCACAAAGTCTCATGATCCAGGCATCTGTCTTCCCCTTGAAGTACCCTGCGATAAATCCGACGACAGCTCCGACCAGAACAGATATCATCAAGGCTACTAAAACCCATAGAACACTGGGGCGAATTCCATAAATGAGTCTGGATAACACACATCTGCCCAAATGATCATTTCCTAACCAATAACTCCAGGAGGAGGTAGCATATCGAAGGTTCATATTTACTTCCTCCGGGTCATGGGGTGCGCACAATGGGGCAAATATGCCCATAGCAACAATGATCACAATAACAACAAGCGATGTCATCGCAAGCTTGTCTTTGCTCAAATTTTTTAATAATCGCATCAGAGATCCTTTCTTAATCGGGGATTCATCGCCGCATTGATCACGTCAGAAATTGTATTAAACAGCACAAAGGTTACGGCCAAAATAAGAACATACGCCTGAATAATCGGGAAATCCCGATTGAGGATGGACCGCACGCTTAATCTTCCGAGTCCCGGCCAGGCAAACACATTTTCAATCACAACCGTGCTGCCGAGCACAATGGGGATCGCCATGCAAAATATGGATACCGCTACTTGCAGCGAATTACGTAAAATATGCAGGGTCACCTTCCGCTCACTTAAGCCGTTTGCCCTTCCATAGAGCACGTAATCCTCATTCATGTTGCTTAGCATCGAACTCCGGACCGTTCTAAAATAAATACCTGTATAACTCACCGTAATCACAACCACTGGCAGAATATAACTCTTCAACGAATCCATTCCGCTCGTAGGCAACAAGTCCAGCTTGACGGAAAAAGTCCAGATCATGATGGCTGCGAGCCAATAAGATGGCATTGCGGTCAGGACAAATGAGAGGCCTCTGACCGATTTATCGACGGCTTTCCCTTCTCTCATGGCGCAGATCACACCCAACAGGATGGAGAATCCAATAATGAACACCGATGATACCAGCGTTAATTTTAATGTGTTCAGGAATGCTGGACCAACCAAGGACCACACCGGTTCACCGGATACATACGAGCTACCAAAATCAAACTGCATACAGGCAATCAACCAATTCACATACTGAATGATGAATGGTCTATCGAACCCCAATGCTTCATTCGTTTGGGCGATTAATTCATCCGTGATCTGAGGAACCTCCTGTGCCTGTAATACAACTACAGCGGGATCCAGGGGCGAAAGGTTAATGAGAACAAACGTTATCAATGAAATGACAAATAGCAAGGGTATGGCGAGCAATATCCGTTTGACTATATAACTTCCCATATCCATCCCCGCTCTATTTAAATTTCATTTGCTCAAATGGCAATTCATATTGAGTCTGTTTGAATGTGATTCCGTCCAGATTTTTGGGAGCCACGACAGTAACCCGCCCATTGGTAATCGGAATAAACACCGCTTCATCATGAACCATTTTCATAATGTCGGCGTACAGGGATTGGCGGGATTCCTCATCTGTAGAGACCATGACTTCATCAATTTTGTTATATAGTTCATCCGCCTGGGCTATGCCGCTTGTTGTGTGTTTATAGGCGGAATCCGAAGTAAACGCAGAGATGGTGCTCTGTGGATCGTACGCCAGTCCCCAGGTTTGATTGAACAGCAGATCATATTCCCCGGTTGCCCTTCTGTTCGCAATGGAAGTGGATTCCTCACCGACAATATCCAGCTGAATGCCCAATCCTTTTAAGGCATGCTGGATCAATTCTGCCTGTGTTTTTTGCGAAGATGAATTGCTGTCATAATACAATGTCAGAGCTAGTTGCTGGCCGTTCTTTGCTCTCACAGCCTTGCCCTCTGCTAATGTCCATCCTGCCTTCTCCAAAAGCTCTTTTGCAGTCTCCGGGCTATACTCCCGTTTTTTCAATTCAACATCCGCATAGTTCACATTGGACGAGAATAAGGTGTCCGCTACGGTCTGGGTTCCGTTAAAAATGTCATTGCTGATCGTTTCCCGATCAATGGCAACCCATATCGCTTCACGAACAGCCGTTTCGTGGACAGGGTTATCCACTTTGCTGCTATTGGCTACGATCATATTTGTATTCATCGCTTCACTTCGGATCACTTGAAAATCACCCGAGTCAGCCAACTGATTCATGGCTTCAACATCAATGCTGTCCGCACCCCGATCATCGGTGAATATAAAGTTGATTTCGCCCTTCTGTAATGCCAGTAATGTCGTTTCGCCTGCTGGGAGAACCTTGGACGTGATTTTATGGATCATAGGTGCGCCGCCCCAGTATTCTTCATTGGCTTCAAATGTCGCATTCTCATCGATTTTATGTCCTGTCAGCTTGTAGGGCCCTGTGCCGTGATAGCCGCTTACCCCATCCTTTGTGCCACCATTCGTAAAATCTTTGGGTGATATAAATACATACGGTCTGGTCATGGACAGCTCCACCAGAGCTGGATAATAGGGCTCGGAAAGCACCAGTTCAAATGTGTATTCATCCATGACTTTTGTACTTACGATTTTGGTGGAGAGCTTAATCCAGGCATGTTTTTCAGCATTCGCCTGAACCGCATCAATATTTTGTTTGACCGCCTCCGCGTTAAACGGTTCACCATCATGGAATTTCACACCCTGTCGCAAATGGAACGTATACGTTTTCCCGTCTTCGGCAATATCCCATGATTCTGCCAATAATGGCTTGATTCCATCGACCGTGTTTTCAACCAAGGATTCGTAAACCATCCCTTGTGCGGGCATGGAACCGGTGTATAAATGAGGATTCATATCATTAATATCCTTGGCGGATGCATAAATGAGTTCAGACTTCACCTCGCTTTTCGCTGACTCCGTTGTTGTTCCCCCATCCTGCCCACATCCTGCGAGCGCGGTAATGACAGACAATAACAGCAACATTAAACCTAAAGCACTACCCTTTTTCACAACATTTCCTCCTGATCATGAAAGATATATATAAGTTAACTTCAAAAATGTTACATCGTGCTACTCCGATTGCAGTACCATCTTCCGACCGCTCTTATCCCCAGATTTTTTTGATTCCCTTATATAAAAGGAGAAATCTGGGGATAAAGGCGCAGCGTAGGCTTCCGATGCAGCTTTCTTTCAGAAAGCTTGTAGCTTCGCTTCTTCAGATTGGTTCTGCACTCTCCGTTAAGATGTAAAATTCAGGTTCACTTGTATAGATTGAGATGTAATTAAACCGTGCTGTTCGCCAGCCCTGTGCAGATCATCCGAATGTCTTCATTGAAGGTTTGAACAACAAATGCTTCGGATAGATCCTGATCCGGGTGAGCCCGAGCGACTTCTTGAATCTTCGCCTCATAAGTTTCAATAAACGAATCGATGGTTGGGCAGCTTACCTGTAAATGTCTCGCAATGCCCTGAATGATTTTGATGCGATAATAATCCTCCTTGGGCATTCTGGGAATGTCCAACGCTCCATCCTGATTGACAAATATCTTCCTGAAGGGAACAGCCGAAAAGTCAAAATACTTGCCCTCCGGGTTGGGCTCCGAAAAGGGATCAATCAACAACGAGGTGTACCGTATGTATAATAAGTACTCTTGATGAATGTCCTGCAACTGATTGAAATTCTCTATATCGTGACGTGATAAACTCTCCAAACGTACCGGATAATTATCATCCGTCATGAATTGAAGCAGATTAACACCCTGGATACGGAGCCTATCCGTGATTTTCATCATTTCGTTCCACTGTGTCCGCATGTCCCGAATCAAATATTGGGTTACAGGACCTTCGGGGTAGATTTTATATACATATTTCCGAGTGTCTGACGCTCCGAAGATAGCGTCCAATGAAAAGTCATTCATGAATAATGGCGGGTGCACATATAAAGAAATATTTCTTGTTTCCGCCTCGAGTGCAGATGGCATAACTTCCAGCGCAATGCCCAATTGCTCGTACATCCTACAAAGTCCGTCCACATGTTCAGAAGGAGATGAAGTAGAACCGATATAGACCTTTTTCTTGACTCCAGTTGTAATGACATGATTGGACGGTTGGTCAGTCATCCATCGGGTATCCCCCAAATAGGTAGAGAAGCTGATCACTTCCGTATCCGCATACAGCTGCTTCATATAATGGCTTACCAGCAGGTTGGAGCCAAAGGTTGGAGAAACCAAAATAATGTATTTTACTTGTTTGATGAAGTTATTCTTCATTTGCTTCAATACATCGACATAAGCATCCGTTGTCACAGCGAAGATGAGCGTATCCCATTCGCCTTCAATGGTCTCGTATCCCTTAAACACCTGATCGACGAAGCATTCACCTGCCAACGTTCGATGCTTTTCATTTTGAATGCTTGCTCCAATGAATCCGTTACTTTGCCGAACTGCTTCATAAAAAAATTCTGAGCGCACCGATTCTCTTCCCGCTATGCCTACGGTGCAATTGAATTGCTTTTTGAGCAATACTGCCAGCTGAATGGATGCAGGGCCTGTTCCGAGCAACAGCACTCGTTGAAATCCGCTCATATGTACCTCTCTTTCCCAAGCTCAAGTGAGCTATGCTTTTTGGTATAATGCAATATCGAACACATCATCCGGACGCAGAATATTGTCGACCATTTTCCACTTGCTGCTGTCGGTTTCTCTCAGTGGATAGTTAAACAATGACTTTAACTGGTTACCGTATCTCATCGCCACCACCACATGATCATTCGTCAATGCGTGCAATTGATCGAGCAGATCATATTTATTGGCAACCGTGGAACTGAAAATGATATGTGTTGCTTTTCTCGTAAAAGCAAGGTCCTGCACCAATGTTTGCTCCAAATGGATGTTCAAGCCCGCACCCAGCTTCTCCACAACCTGCTGCCCGAGTGTAATAGCTTCTGCATCAATATCGATGCCAACCACCTCTGCCCCTGTTCGCTTGGCAATAAACAAAGGTGTCATGGGAAATGACCCCGAGCCTACCAGCAGCACTTTGGAGTCCGAGGTGACATGAAAGCTGCCAAACTCTTTTTCAATACATTCTTCTATATTTCTGAAATAATCCGCGATTTCCACATCTCCGTCTTGCAGCTTCAATGCGCGATATTTCTCCATGACCGCCACACACCGTGCAGATTTATCTCGCAGATCAAGGACCAGCTGGTGCATGCTACCTGATTCCTCTTGAGCGAGTTGTTCCCAGATTCGTTCATTTTGCTTGTCCGTTATAAACGTGGAATAGTCATCAATTAAAGCCTCCAGCTCTGAGCTATGCTGAACCGTATGATCATATCTGCCTGCCAACTCATCGAATTTCTCAGAAAATTCACTCAAGCATGTTTGAAAATCAATCAATGTCTCCATTCCTTTTCCTCCTCTAACTCGTCATAATCATGCATCTATAAATGCTTTGCCCTGGGCCACGATTCCAACCGATCCTTCGATCGTAATTCGTTCAAGCTCTGCTCCATTCCACTCAGCCATCACTTTAATCGCACCACCAGGCTGCTTGATATGCTGAACGATTTCCTTTTGCCTGCTCCATGCCAGATAGGCTCCCACCGAGGCTGTACCTGAACCGCACCCCCTTTCCCAGATCAGACTATCCAGCTGTGGGACAAATATGAGCGGTGCCAGCTCCTCCGATTGGGAGTTGTATAATAAAATGCCAATCAGCTTATCTCCCAAGGTTAAGCCTAATAATCGCGCCAGCGCTTGTGCCCTCTTTCTCATCGTTTCATCAAACGCTTCCACTTCGACGACGATATGGATGAACTCCCGATACCGCACGATCACCATATCCATATCGATTCCCTCATACTTTACGGTTCGTTGTTCAATCTGCTCAGGTATGGGCATCGTGACTTGGCAAAAATATTCATTCTGCTGCTGCTTCACCTGACACCTGATTAATCGATCTGTCCCGGAAACTTCCAAGATGATTTCTGTGAAATCGGTGGATTTCAACTCGTTCTCGGACGCGATATACGCAGCCAAGGCCATGCAAGCATTCCCGCAGAACTCTCCACCGGCCATTTCCAAATGGGCAGCCGCCTCCGGTTTATCCGATCCGCCAATAAACCCCACTTGTTCAGCGTATACGTTGTCATAGGACATAATTTGGGCGGCGATGTGTGAATATCTCTCAGCTGGATGATTCGTCTTCACCAGAACCGTCATATTTTGCGTAGGATTAAACTTGATAAAATCAATCTCCTGTTTCATCGCAGCCGCTACTCCTATTCTTGTGATGGAATTAAGCCTGAGCTCACTTAGCTATATAAATTGAACTAAAGAAGATTTACACTTGCCACTCCGATGACAGAACAACCTTCCGATCGCTGTTATCCCCAGATTTTTTTGATTCCCTTTTTCAAAGGGGAAAATCCGGGGATAAAGGCGAGGTGTATGCTTGCGATGCTGCTTTCTTTCAGAAAGCTTTTAGCTCCGCTTCTTCAAGTTTTTTCTGTCCTCTACGTTCATGTAAATGTGTATATAATTTATAAAAATAATTTTAATAGTAATAATTACGATTAACAGTCGAGAAAAATATAGCACATCCCACTTGGGAGCGTCAACAAATATTTCCATATCAAAAAGTGAGCATTGTGACTGTAATTTCATGCGTAAACGGGAAGGGATCTGACGTATTTGCGTCAACTCAATTTAGCCCAACGTTTGCAATTAGAGATACATCAGTGACGATTAAAAGGCATAACGGATGCCAGCAATGCTTTTGCATATTCATTCTTTGCGTCCGAGAGACAATTCCGTTCAAGCTCCTCCACGATCGTTCCCCGATACAGAAAAAGTACCCGATCACACCGATTCGCCACGGCCTGAAGATCTTGTGCAACAAAGAGATAGATCATGTTCATTTCATACTGAAGAGCACGAAGCAGTTCGAGAATCTGAGCCTGAACGAAAACAGCAAAAAACGGCCACCTGATTGAGGTCACCGTTTTTTGCGTCCATTCGCTATTGTATTATTAATTAATCATTATTCGCGCATTTACGTAGCAGTTATCGCTTATCCTCCGTTGGACTGCAACTTCTGCAGTGACTCTTCAGCCAGCGCTGCCAGAAGATGTGCGCCAAGCGGCAGCGCCCGTTCGTCCACATCGAATGCAGGATGATGCCATTCGTGCGGACCTGACGTTCCGAGGAAGAGGAACAGTCCCGGAACCTCCTTTTGGTAAAAGGAAAAATCTTCGCCAGCCGGGGAAGGGATCGGTCGAATACTGTTCAACCCAACCTCACTCGCGACCTGCTCAGCCGCAGCAGCCAATGAGGCATCATTGACTACGGCAGGTGGTCCCTGAATCCAGCGCACAGTAGCCCGTGTACCATAGGCTGCTGCGACACCGGCAACCACCTGGTTGAAACGTTCGCGAATCCGGGCACGCACCTTCTCGTCAAAGGTACGCACGGTGCCGTCCAATATGGCTTCTTCGGGAATGACGTTCCAGGCGGTGCCGCTGTTAATTTTGGTCACACTGATCACGGCACTCTCCTGTGCTCCAACATTACGACTCACGATAGCCTGTAATGCAGTCACAATATGAGATGCCACTACAATCGGGTCAATGCCCGCTTCCGGCACTGCCGCATGAGTTCCGACACCCTCCACTTTAACCACAAAACCATCTGCCGCTGCGAGCAGCGCTCCTTCACGAATACCTACCGTACCGACCTGCAGATCCGGTTTGTTATGCAATCCAAAAATAGACTGAACTTCGGATAGCGCTCCGCTCTGAATAACCTGCCGTGCCCCCGTCGCCTTCTCCTCCGAAGGCTGGAAAATCAAACGAACTTTGCCCGGCAGCCGGGACTCTCGCTGTTTCAACAATCGTGCGGCACCGATCAGAATGGCGGTGTGTGCATCATGACCACAGGCGTGCATCCGGCCAGCGACTTGCGAAGCATACTCCAGCTTTGTTTCTTCCTGGATCGGTAGCGCATCAATATCTGCGCGTAATGCCACGACCGGGCCATCGTCCAGCCCAATTTCAGCGATAAGGCCCGTTCGCAGTGAATATTCATCTGCAATCCGTACCCCTTCCTCCACCAGCCAGCCTCGAATGGCTTCTGTCGTTTCCCGTTCCTCTCCGGATAGCTCGGGGTTACGATGCAAATGTCGCCGAATCGCGGTTAAGTGCTCTGCGAATCCTGCATCCTGCCCAACGTAAAGTTCATGCTTGCGGCTCTGTTCTTCTTGCTCTGCCTGTTGCTCAGGCTGTTTCAGATCACTGCTCACGATATTGCCTCCTTTTATCATCGTATGTGCCATGTAAGATGGGTTAATATAATACACGGGTCACTTCAACAGGTATGCTCTATATCATATATATGCCTAACCGATCACCGCTTGCGCAGGTGTCGACTCATGTGCAAATTCGCCCAGTCCCTGCTCATCCAGCGCCTCACGCAATAATTCAAATGAACGAATGCGTTTGGCAAAATCACATGTGGCTGTGGTAACAATCAGTTCATCCACGGCAAAATCCTGCTGGAATTTCACCAGAGCCGAACCAACCGTTTCCTTCGTACCTCTCGTCACACTTGGCTCCAGAATCTCGATCCGATACTTCTCGTTCGATTGCCGTCCGAATTCTTCCGCCTGCTCAACGGAACCAACCGTCAATACCTTGCCATTCTCCAGATGGATCTTGACTAGCATATGTTCACTTGCCAGTCCTTCGGCTTCTTCCGCACTCTCCGCCACAATCAGTGATATAGCGAGGATGGCATATGGCTCCCGTCCAAGTGAGCGGTCGAATTGTTCCCTGTAAGTTCGCAGAGCCTCCAGAGCAACCTCCGTATTGCTATTAATAAACAATGAAAATACATAAGGCAGTCCCAATTCTGCCGCCATGCCTGCGCTATCGATACTTGCTCCAAGCACGTATAGCTCGGCAGGATTTTCGGATACCGGTGCAGCGCTTAAGCCGGCCAAAGGATGTGTTTCATCTTCATGCGGTTCATTATGGATGAACTGCTTTACCTGATTAATTTTCTCCTTCAGTGAAGCGGCCTCCTGAATCCCTTGCTGTAGTGCCTGCGTGGAGCGGGGCAATCCTCCCGGTGCACGTCCAATACCCAGATCAATTCTCCCCGGACCAAGCGCAGAAAGCACATTGAAGTTCTCGGCCACTTTGTAAGGACTATAATGTTGCAGCATCACCCCGCCAGAACCGAGACGAATCCGCTCTGTATGCGCCAGCAAGTGGGAAATGAGCACTTCCGGTGAGGAGCCGGCAACATGACCTGAATCATGATGTTCCGATACCCAGAAACGATGAAATCCAAGCTGTTCAGCCCGCTGAACCAATTCAATCGTATGCCGAAAAGCATCAATCGGCGTCTCCCCTTCATAGATCGGGGTTTGATCCAATATGCCAACACGAATACCCATCCTATTCTCCTCCTTCGATCATGCCGAACCTGACTGAATAAACCCTTCCTGGCTTCCATAATGACTCTATCTATAGCTGCCGCAACAGTTCCCCGAAAGGCTCTGCAAAAGGCGAATGTTCTTCTTTTAACGTAACGACGCTGATCTGCAATGATACACCTGCAACCTCATGTACCTGAATGGGGAACAACTCCTGATCCTGCACTTCCTTTTGCACTGTCAGACCTGGGAGAAACGCAATACCTGCTCCTTGCTTCACCAGCTTCTTCGCCGTTTCCGAATTATCAACGTGATATGTAATATCCGGCGGGTGCTCCAGCGAGTCAAAGGCCCGGTGTATGCGCAGCCAGTCCAGTGAACCACATTCAAAAAAGACCAGCTGCTCATTCCTGATCGCCTCCATGCTGACATGCCCGCGTTCAATAAATGGATGGCCTTTGTACACGTATAGCTGGATTGGATCTTCATAAAAAGCAACTGTACGGATCGCCGGGTGCATGACCTTCCGCACAAAAGCAAGATCGATTTCCTGACCCAGCAGCTTGGCGACGAGTTGGTCCGTCGTCGCTGTAGTCAGTTTGATGTTCACCTCAGGGTAAGCTTCCTTGATTTTGGGCAGAAAGTCGGGAATGACATAGTTGGATACGGATACCGTACTGCCAAGTCGAAGTGCATCGGGCGTCGTACGGCGTTGCTGTATCTTCTGTCTGCCCTTTTGAATCACTTGCAGTACCTGCTGGGCGTAGGGAAGGAACTTTCTCCCCTCTTCCGTGAGCACAATCTGTTTGCCAAGACGGTCAAACAATTTGCAGCCGAGTTCACGTTCAAGGGACTGAATACGAGCGGTGACAGAAGGTTGGGACAAAAAGAGTACCTCGGCAGCCTTATTGAAGCTTCCGTAATGATTGATATATACAAATGCTTCAATGTTCTCAATATTCATAAGCGCCCCCCGAATCCACGTCCGCAGACGTTATCTATATCTATTTATCCAATGAATTTACTTGGTTTTATGATATCGTAATACCATTCTTTTCCAGAGTCAATATCAATTCTTCCAGGGAACGATCCAATCTTGTAGTGATGTCCGCCGAAAGCACATATTTTCCGTCATCAAGTCGATCAATTCCCTGATCAACTGCATATACTCCGCCGAGAATATGTCTTCCGCCAAGTGCTGCCAGAACAGGCTTCAATGCATAATCGATGGCGAGCAGATGGGCAATCGAGCCGCCGATGACTAATGGAAGAGCCAGCTTGCCTCGCAGTCCTTCCTGTGGAATCAGATCCAGGAACAGCTTCAGCACGCCAGAGTACGATGCTTTGTATACCGGTGTTGCCACGATGACTGCATCCGCGGCTTCAACAACAGCGAGCGCATCCCGAATGAATGAGCTATCGAACTTGGCCTGCACCAGATCTTCCGCTGGCAGGTCGGCTACATGAATCACCTCAACGGTAATGCCTGCCTCTCTTAATTTATTGCTGCTGTAATCCGTAAGGCCTGTCAGACGCGAACGTTTGGAAGGCGATCCGGCAATAATAACGACATGTGACATCATGATTCCTCCTTGGAATAGCGGTCAAGCCGCTCCATTTACTTTGGGGTCCAGCCGATCGCGGATATCGTCTCCAATCAGATTAACCGCCAGTACAAACATGGTAATTGCCAGTCCCGGGAAGGTACAGATCCACCAGGCAACCGTCAGATAACCTCTCCCTTGAGAGAGCAACGCTCCCCAGTCGGGAATTTCCTTCAACACGCCAAGTCCGAGAAAGCTGAGCCCGGAGCCAGTCAGAATGGAGGTACCCACGCCCAGCGTCGCCATAACCAGCAAAGGTGACAACGAATGAGGCAGTACGTGCTTCCAGAAAATACGGGCATTGGAGCCCCCAAGTGAACGTGTAGCTGTAATAAAAGGCAAACCTTTAACGGACATGACCTGCCCACGCATCACCCGTGCATACCCCGGAATGGAGGATACCGCAACAGCCAGTGCAATGTTAAGCAGTCCAGGCCCCAACGCTGCCGCGACGGATAATGCCAGTAACACACCTGGAACAGCCATCAGAATATCGACGGCTCGCATGGTGATTGTATCCAAAACCCCTCCGGCATAGCCGGCAATAATGCCAAGAGCACTGCCCACAAGACCACCCACCAGCACCGAGGCAAATCCAATCAGCAGTGAATCCCTGCTGCCATGCACAACCACACTGAAGATATCCCTGCCAAAATAATCGGTCCCAAACAGGTGCGCAGCAGAGGGAGCCTGCAGGATGGCATCCGTCATCATCTGAGTTGGATCATAAGGAGCAATCCATCCCGGCACGATTGCACAAGTGACGGTAAACACCACGACCAGCAAAGCTGCATAAAAGAATAAACGGGATACCGCGAATGAGACGCGGTGACGCAGGGGACGGCGACTCCAGAGGCGTAAACGCCCTGTTCTGGCCGTCCAACCTTTTTCATCACCCACCAATGGTTTCATGCTCATAAGACTCCTCCTTCCTCACTACGCGTTCAGATGACTCAGACTGTTCCACCCGTCTCACGTTCGGACTGCACGCCTAACTCTGGGATCAATGTACGCATAAGAGATATCCACCAGTAAATTCAACACGACATAAATAATTGCTGTGAAAAAGACTACGCCCTGCACAACAGGCAGGTCTTTGGCCATCAATGCATCCGCGATGATTCTGCCGATACCCTGTCTGGAAAAGACCGTCTCCACCACGACGGTTCCTGCAAGCAAATCACCAATCAACATGCCGATGACCGTCACCGCAGGAATCAGTGCATTACGCAGCGCATGACCGTACATGATGGTCCGCTGTGAAAGACCTTTTGCTCGTAATGCCACGATAAACGGTTCGTTCACCACTTCCAGCATGCTGTTACGTACCATACGTACGATGAAACCTGCACCGACGAGACCCAATGTTGCAGCAGGAAGCACCAATGAACTGAATCCGTCGGAGCCCATCGCCGGGAACCAGCCGAGCTGAACCGAGAACAACAGGATCAACAGAATGCCGGTCCAGAAGGTCGGCATGGAGATGCCAAACAATCCAACAAGCCGGGCGATAAAATCAATCACGCCATTACGATGAATGGCAGACAGTACGCCGAGCGTAATGCCAATGGTTATCGCAATGATTGAGCTGAGCGCGGTCAGCGCCAGTGTGGCAGGGAAATGTTCCAGAATTTTGGGCAGCACCGGGTCGGAATTAATCATGGATTTGCCGAAATCCCCACGCAGCATGTCTCCGAAATAGTTGGCAAACTGGATATAAAACGGCTGATCCAGACCGAGCTGAACCCGCAGGTTCTGAATCATCTCGGGTGTTGCCGATGACGGGTCCAGCATAAGCAGGACCGGATCACCCGGCAGCAGATACATGATGCAGTACACCAGCACCGAAGCTCCCAAAATAACCAGAAGCGATGTAGCAAGTCTTGTCAGTATCGTTTGAACCATACCGGGTCGTCTCCTTCCTGTCTGCATAATTGACGTTTCGTGTTATGGCTGAATCCGAACATCATTGAACAACGGATACCCAAGTGAATCAAACTTGATACCCTGCACCGACTTGGATGCAGCCACCGTATAAGGGAACACATAGATCGGTAGAATTACAGCCTGCTCGATCAGATATTGTTGAATCTGATTATAGATATCCACGCGTTTATCCTGATCAGTCTCCACCGCTCCCTGTTCGAGCAGTTTATCGATCTTCGGATCAGATAAACCGGATAATGTCGGACGTTCACCTTCTGCACTCGTATGATAGAAGGCATAGAGTGCATTCGGATCAGAATTGACCTGGCTGTTGCCATAGAGATCATAATCCCAGTTCTGATAGATGACCGTAGCAACGTCCTTCGTAATTTCAACCTCAACAGCTATACCCACCTGCTTGAGCTGCTGCTGAATAATCGCTGCAATGTCATTACGTTTCTCCCGGTTCGGCGAACCGTCCACATAATGCAGAGTCAGCTTCTTACCATCTTTTTCACGAATGCCATCTGCTCCCTTGATCCAACCTTGCTCATCAAGCAGCTGATTGGCCTTGTTGATATCCGGATTGATACTTCCTTCCAGAGAAGCATTATAACCGAGGATTCCCGGAGACAGCGCAGACCACGCTCGTTCGTAGTTGCCCAGATACAGTGTCTTCACGATGGATTCCACATCAACTGCAGATTGCACCGCCTGTCTGACTTTCACATCATCCCAAGGCGCTTTGCGCAGATTGAAGAAGAGGGTATATGGCAAACCAACGGTATTGGCCTGCAACAATTGCTGGTTCGGATCGTTCTTCAGGGCTGCAATATTTTGCGGCGGAACGGTCTCGGCGGCAAGCACCTGCTTACTCTGTACACTACCGATGCGCGTTGCTTCTTCCGGTACAATTTTGAACGTAATCGTATCAATATGAGGAGCACCTTCATTTTCAACGGTTGCAGGAGCCCAGTTGTAATCCTTGTTTTTGGCGACAACGATATCCGCATTTTCATCCCATTTCACGAAAGTATACGGACCAGTCCCCACTGGATTTTTACCCAGTTGATCGCCATACTTTTTGGCGGCCGTAGGAGATACAATCCCCAGCAGGGCCTGACTCAAGTTACCGAGAAAAGCTTGCGAAGGCTGTTCCAGATTCACCTTGATGGTGTATTCATCAATAACCTCCGAGGAGCTATAAGGTCTAATCAGGGCAAGGGAATTGGCGGCTTTGGTTGCCGGATCGATCACCCGATCCAGATTGAACTTCACGGCTTCCGCGTTAAATGGTGTTCCATCATGGAACTTCACATCTTCACGCAGTTTGAACGTATAACTTTTGCCATCCTCCGATACACTCCACTCCTTGGCGAGCCAAGGTTTGATGGAGCCATCCGGCAGCTGTACCACCAGATTGTCATAGATCGTTCGAATCGCACGTACGGTTACGGCAAGGCCACTTCGATGCGGGTCCAGCGTATCCGGCGATGTGGCAAGTGCGTAGGTCAGGTTCCCACCTTCTGCTTGCCCAGCCGCCTGCTCCCCACCGGAAGCCTGAACTGCACTGTTCGAGTTACCTGCCGCTCCGCAACCGGATAATACCAGTACCAATACTGCCGCCAATGCCATATATTTCATCCATGAGATAGACCTGTTCATATAGCTTCCCCCTCTGTGTATACAGGTGTCATTGATTCATTGATTTAATGATTTAATGAATCATAGATTTTTTTATCAACATAACCTATCCGTTAACTTGGTTTTGCAGCATCATTCGGCACTTTCCGCATATGCAATCCGAATAGTTTATCCAGACGCCTCATTCCTTGACTGTGCCGAATTTCAGCTTCCCAGTTTCTTAAGCCTCGGTTCCCACTTGCTCCCGGGCAGCCGTGTAACGATTCACGGGAATTTGCACACCGAGATTGCCACGCAATGTGTCATGTTCGTATTCGGTGCGATAGATACCACGCTCTTGCAGAATCGGAACAACCAGTTCTACGAAATCGGCCAATCCACTTGGCAGTTCGGAATGAATAATGAATCCATCCGCCGCTTCGGCTTCGAACCATTCCTGGATCTTGTCAGCCACCTGCTCCGGTGTGCCAAGGAATTTGCTCTTCGGTGTAGCTGCCCGCAGGGCTACTTCACGCAGCGTCAATCCTTGCTCTTTGGCATCCCGCTTTATTTTGTCCGTACCACTGCGGAAGCTGTTGCTGCCAATGCCATTCAATTCAGGGAATGGTTCATCCAGCGGATATTGGGAGAAGTCATGATGCTCGAAGAAACGTCCCAGGTAGTCCAGCGCTTTATCGATAGTGACCAGGCTGGCAATCTCCTGATATTTCTGTTCTGCTTCTTCTTCTGTCCGTCCAATGATTGGATTGATCCCTGGCAAAATGACGATATCCTGTGTGGAACGTCCGTAGGTTGTTGCGCGGGTTTTGACATCTTTGTAGAAGGCCTGTGCATCCTCAATTGAATCATGTCCTGTAAAAACAGCATCCGCTTCTTTGGCAGCAAGGGTCTTGCCATCTTCTGAAGAACCTGCCTGGAAAATAACCGGCTGCCCCTGCTTTGAACGTGCAATGTTAAGTGGGCCCTGTACGGAGAAGAACTCTCCTTCATGATTGAGTGTGTGCAGCTTGGATGGATCGAAGAAAACGCCGCTTTCTTTGTCTCTTACAAAGGCATCATCTTCCCACGAATCCCACAAGCCCTTGGTCACCTGCAAATATTCGGTTGCAATCCGGTAACGTTCCGGGTGGGTAGGATGGTTGCTTTTACTGTAGTTTTTGGCTGAACCTTCAAGCGGGGATGTAACCACATTCCAGCCAGCGCGGCCGTTACTAATCAGATCAAGGGAACCGAACTGTCTGGCAACTGTGAATGGATCACTATAGGAGGTGGAAAGTGTTCCAACCAGACCAATCCGTGACGTAATGGCGGCCAGGGCGGACAACAAGCTGATTGGCTCAAATCGATTTAAGAAGTGAGGTATGGATTTCTCGGTAATATAAAGACCGTCAGCGATAAAAACGAGATCGAATTTGCCTTCTTCTGCCTTCAACGTCTGGCGTTTGTAAAATTCAAAATTCACACTGGCATCCGATTGAATCTCCGGATGTCTCCAAGTCGTCATGCTGCCTCCGACACCGTGGACAATCGCTCCAAATTTCAAACTGCGCTGAGCCGTCATATTACATTCCGCCTTCCTTGGATTAGGATATATCAAGAAATCTCTAAAGTCCGATCTGATACGGATAACGAAAGAAGAAAATTCAAAAGTTAACTATTCCTATGAGTTTGGTCAGCTTTAATTTCACAAATCTTATCACTGCCCCGCACATCGGTCAACAGCGTTGCTTATAGAACTTTTCTATATAAGGATTGGATATCTAAATAAGAGGATGGATTAGAGCTTATAAAAGTCTCCGACTGCTGCACACTGATATGACAGCCTTTAGCAGCCGGAAACTGCTTTATCAAGAGATCCGCCACGTCCGGTCAGACTGCTGCTTCATCGGGCTGGGCGAGAAGTTCCGCCAGTTTCTCCAAATCAGGCTCCAGCAATGCTTCATACTTGCCGTCTCCACCCACCTCAATGACTGGTACATGTCGAATGCCATATTTGGCTTCAAGCACGTCCCTCAGCACATCGTTGCCTTGCACTTCGATGTTCTCAAAAGGCTGGTTGCGGGCCGTTAGGAATGCCTTAACCTCCCCGCAGAAATGACAGCCTGTTTTGCTCCAGAGCACTACTTTTTTCGATGTAGAAGACATCGGCATACCTCCTGATTGTTTCATTGTCAGATCAGGGATGGATCACCACCCAGACCATTAATTCCTATCTGTTAAATAAGAATTATGGCTATAAATGTACTCCTCACCTCTTCAAGCGTCAATGGATCTTCCAATAGAATAAACCTATAAGAACATAGAAAGATTAAATTTAAAATTTGAAAAGAGCGCTTCAAGAGCTCTCTAATTCCTGAACCTATCACTAACCATGTTAAAGACCTGTTTGGCAGAACTGGCATAATCGTTAACCTGGTCCGGCCGTTTATCCATAGCCCATCGGAGGGTATCAAAGGCTTTTAACAGCAATACATGCCTCGCCAGATCCAGTTCCTCCACACTCATTCCGTATCCTTCCGAGAACGCTTTCAATTGTTCCGCATCAGGGTCTTCATCACGGAGCTGACACCGCATCAGATGGATGACATCTCCATAGGGCACAACCGTAACTTCGGCACTCCCCCAATCGAGCAGTATCAACTGACCTGTCGGATGAACCATCGTATTTTTTAATGAAATATCACCATGACATAAACCGAATCGGAACTTTTCATCTTGCAATTGCTCGAACCATTGTCGTACAATCCCCAATTCACTCTTCTTAATTACGCCCAACTCAAGCAACGGATCACGCTCTGTCAAACTATCGATGTTATACTGCACATATCCTTTCCAGCTGCCATCTGATCCTGGATGAGGCGGAGAATGGAATGTACCCTGAATGGGATCAATCAGCTCCTCGCCAAAACCGGCCACTTGAATGGAATGTATACGTCTCGCATATTCACCGAGCTTCCTCCAGATGTCAGTCGGGGCTATTTTACTATCCAATCCGTTATCCCCCTCGACAAACGTTTGAATCATATATGCCACCTCATCCTTAACCCCAACGGACAATGTAGATGGCCCTGGAATACCCGTTGCGGCTGCCTGCTCAATACACCATTTCTCTTTGATAAAGGTAGGATAATTAACCTTGTTGTTCATGCGGACCACGACTTTATGACGTTCCGTCTCAACCAAGCACACCTGATTCACAAAACCTTTTCCGATAATCGGGTATGAGGATCTCACTTGTTCCTGAAGAAACTCACCAGCAATAGTTTGGGCTTGTACTACCATGGTGTCTTTCATCGTGTATTCCCCCTATCTCGGTATACTTAAATATGCTTTAGAAAATTGAATTGGTCATAGTGTAGAAGTAAATCGCTAATCTTTCAATCGTTACATCTCATGATTCGTGATATATGTAAAGTTCGGATGCGGAAAGATGTGTAGCGTTACGATACGCCGTACATCATATTCCGCATCATGCTGTCGTGCCGATATACATGGCAGCCGAACCCGGTCATTACAAATCTTCGTTCAAGAGCTGGGGAGGAGCAATAATGGGCCAGCCTTCTTCGATCGTACGCAATTGGTTCGCAGATACATGAACGATATGCCCAGACTGCACTCCCCACCGTTCCGCAGCATAAGGGGTTGCAAACCTCCTGCGTTTACTGCCACTAATCTGGTACCATATATCCCGCTCATTCGTCGCGGCAACAATCATACCTTCCTCCAGTGCATCGCGGTTGCTCTGAACGGGTTGAGCGTGAACATGACTTCTTTCCAGGGGCCAGCCTTGTACCTCACCCGCAGATATCAGTGGCTCACCTTCAGGTGCCCCGAGCAGATCCGGTTTCGCAACCAGAACGGGAGAAATGCCGCGTGGAACGGGGATGTTCAGCTTGCGTCGCTGTCCACGCATCAGTCGATAGACATCGCCCTTGATATCAGAGATGTAACATCCCTCCGGGTAAAAGTCCGTGCTGCGTCTCAGCTTATGTGTTACATCGCTGCTGCCCTTGGTGGAAATGCGCTGTCGCAGATCGGGGGAATCTGACTTGCTCTGGGTCGTCTTGTTTTTGTTTTCCTGCTGACTGGTCGACACCTTGGCATACAGCGAGAGCCGGGAAGTATCGGCAACCAGCGCATGAGGATCTCCCCATTTTTGTGTATAAAACTGTTCGTTATCCTTATTCACGACTTCATAATCCTGCTCTCCCAGCGCCTTCATGCTTACACTTCCGTAGTGATGTATGAAGGCATCCCCGGCCACCCCCAGCCTGTATCCCGCTAGCTTCGCTCGGATGATCCAGTCGTCATCTTCAAAATTGCCCACGGCGTAACCTTCATCAAGATAACCTACCCGCTCCAGCAATTCCCGTGAGAACAGCCAGCAAAATCCGACCAGCCTTTCGGTCTCTCGATGTTTCGTGGCATCCGGGCGATTATGTCGAGCAGCAAACGACCACATATCCTCCACTTCCCTGTACGGGACTTCAATCTGCTGATCTCCACCAATGTAATTCGTAACCGGACCCACAACTCCCATCTCGGGATGACTGTCCAGACAGGTCATCATGTTTTCCAGCCAGCCCGGGGTGACCAGTATATCGTTGTTCAGCACGACGATATGTCGCCCCCTCGCCATCATCAGTCCATGATTCACACCGCCAGCGAAACCACGATTCTTATCCAGCGCAGCGACCCTTACCATGCCACCTTTGCGAAGCATGGCTTCCGCCGTGCCATCCTTTGACGCGTTATCCACAACAATAATTTCAAAGGGGGCCGGGGTATGCTTTTCAATACTGGACACACATTGCAAGACATATTCGCGCTGGTTATACGTCGGAATAACAATGCTTACGCCTTCGAATACCAGCCCGAATGAGCTTTCCCCCTGTCGCACGCCCTCATCGTAGCCTCTATGGTAGCCCTGCTTATACAGTTTTGCGTTCTTGGCTGCCCGTTTACCTGAGCCTTGGCGTCTAATCTTCCCACCACTCCGGCTTCGAGCTGCATGCAAAACAACGGTTTCGGATGACGATGCTTTCCGCTGTTTTGAACGTTTGCCTGATGTGCTCATGTTGCTTCCTCCATTTCTCCTCATCCAAATGCGCGTTACGATGAACGTCGCACCAGATCGTCCATTAGAGATGAAGCTCTCCTGTAACCAATTTGTCAGCCAAATGTCCAAAATCTATGGCAACCCGACCCAGCTCACCAGCGATTCGGCGACACAGAATGACGGCCGGAATTCCCGCAGCTACCAGAGCGATATCGAACGAATGCTCCGCAGTTTGCTGCATCACTCTCGGGATATCCGCAACTCCCTCCACTGTACCTATGATGCCTGTGACATGAACGCCGCGGCCGATCAATAACGCCCCAAGCTCCACAGCCTGGCTTCCAATCAGCAGCACCCGACGCCCCTGTACCACAGGCAACAACAGACCCGAATGATGCAGGCTGTAGTTAATCGTGGAACTGGTCAGATTCAGACGGGACCAATCAATGCCGAAATGGCGTAACACTGGAAATAACAGCCCCTGAAAAGTAGGCGCACGCGAGATGGGAACACCGATCCAATCAGCGCCGCGAATGGCTTCCGCGAGCTCAGCGCGGATGTCCGGGGTGGAGCGTGGCACCCCTGCATAAGGCAGAAACGGTGCCAGCTCCTGCACTTGCTCGCCTGGCAGCACCGTATCGGCTGCCAAGGTTAGCAGTTCGCCATCTCCGAGGCGAACGACGGACAGGGGGCGCTGCGCATCCAGCGCCCCCTGGATATGGCCAGCCATCTCATGAGGGCTGGCCAGCCGGGTTAGGGTGGGCGCATATTGGCGGAATCCCGCCTCGATCAGATCTGCCGCCACGGCAGGCAGAATATGATCAGGCGGGATGTGCTGCGCCACCAGCGCCTCCCCGCCCGCGAACACGCCGTCGCGGAAGCCCTCGGCGTAGCCGCTCTCGGGCGCTGCTGCCGGCTGCGCAGGCGCAAGTGCCCTTGCGCTGCCAGCATGCGCGGCAGCGCTTTCCCGCCCCGCGGGGGCGACACCACCGCGTCGGTGTGTCGCTTTCGGCGGGGCGGGGCCAGCACCGCTGGCAGGCAGCGCCTGTGGCGTGCTGGCTTGTGGTGCTGGCCCCGGCGCACGCTGCGCAGCTTTGCGCTGTTTGGCGCGGGCACCTGGGGCCCGCCCGCCCCGCGGCGCAGCATGCCCGCGGCCTGCAACTGCGCGCTTGCCCGTTTTGGCTCGCGCCCCTTTACGGCCACGGCTCACGCCTGTACGCTCGCCTGCTTTCACGCGGGTGCCTGCAATGCCACGCCCTTCACCTGTTTTCGCTCCCGTTCTGGTTCGTGCTCCAGTGCTCGCACCACTTCTTGCGCCGGTGCGCCCGCTGGCTTTGCCTTTCGGTTCTGCAAGAAGCTTGCGCTCTATTCCTGTGAGTTCCACATTCCCCTGCTTCGCGCCTTGGTTTCCCCATTCGTGATTCGAACTTGCTTTGGGCTGCACTCCCACAGATACGTACAAGGAGCCGGCATGACCGCCCAGTGTCTTCTTTCTGCCCAAGTCGCTGCGTTTTGCTACTCTCACGGCATTCCCTCCCTTGGCATGCACGAGGAGTGCCGCCGCTGCACAAAGCGCCGGAGCATTCTTCCGGCTCCGGCGCAAGTTGTTCTGCTCTCATGGGACCTCTCACAGCGGCAGCATCAGGCGCATATATTTTAGGGCAATTGACCCTTCATGCGGATGGCTGCTTCCTGAAGCGATTGGAACGTCCCGGCATCACTCCAATATTTTTGCAAAATATCGTATTCCAGTCCTCCAGCTGCTGCATAATGATTGTTCACGTCCGTAATTTCGAGTTCGCCGCGTGCAGAAGGTGTAATGTTCTGAATGAGGTTGAAGACATGGTCATCATACATATATATGCCAGTAACACAATAAGAGGTCTTCGGATCACTCGGTTTTTCCTCAATGTATGAGATTCGTTCCGGATGCTGCGGATCAAACACCGGTACCCCATACCGCCGTGCATCGTCCACTTCTTTGAGCAAGACACGAGCTGTACCCGCAGACTGCTGCATATACCGATCCACGTAAGGCTTCAAATCGTCGCTAAACAGATTGTCTCCCAGAAGCACAACGAATTTCTCTCCAGGAAGGATAAACGACGTCGCCAGATCCAATGCTTCAGCAATTCCGCCTGCCTTTTCCTGAATCCGATACGTCAGCTTGACGCCATGATCTGCTCCACCACCCAAATACTCCGTGTATAACCCAGCGGAATGTTTGTTGATCACGATCAATATCTCTTCAATGCCTGCCTGGCGGAGTCTGTCGATGCCATACATAATCATCGGATGCTTGCCGACTGGAATCAGATGCTTGTTAATCAGCCGGGTGAGAGGATACAGTCGTGTTCCTGTTCCGCCAGCAAGAATTACACCTTTCATTCCACTATCCCTCCTTCATCAGATGTCTCAATATATTTAAGGGGATCGACATGCCATTTGTTGATAAAAATGGATCGATTGCGCTCAAGCAACTGTTTCCATGCTACAGGATCGGTCTTCAGGAAACTCGCGCTGCCGCGATGATGTACCAAGACATCCCCGCATACCAGCAAACGATACCCTTTCTGGCAGGCCCGGTAGCAATAATCGTCATCTTCATAGTGTCCCGGCGAATAGACTTCGTCAAGCACACCAATGTCCTCCATCACGCTTCGCCGTATGAGCATACATAAGCCGACGATCCGTCTGACTTCCTTCCATCTGGAAGAATCGACTATATTGTTGACAGCAGCCAGTTCCTGAAAATGTTCCATGTCCCGGAACTCAAGCTCCACCTGCTGGATACCACTTGCGTAGTTGGTCACCGGACCTGTAATACCAATGTTTACATCACTGTAGAGTGCTGCCCGCAGATTATCGAGCCAGCGGGTGGTAACTGTAACATCATTATTCAGCAGCAACAGCTCATCACCACAGGCTGCGCGGAGCCCGGCATTGCAAGCCGCCGGGAAACCCCGATTGTCCGGTAACCGGACAAAGCGAATTCGTTCCTGGGCACAATACGCTGCCGTTCCATCAACCGAGCCATTATCCACTACGATGATTTCATAAGCTGTATGATGATCGGTATATTTTCGAATGGCATCGATACATGGCTTCAGCAAATCCAACCCATTGTACGTCGGAATAATAATACTCGTCAGTGTCATCTGGCGTTCCTCCTGTAGGCCACTTCAGCACGGGATATGGATCGGGCTTGTGACTTATTTCCGCCCATATCCAGCCAGGTTGCAATCGCCTCCAGATGATCGCCAATGATCAATCTGGCGACTTCGTTGCCACTGCCCGTATTGGTGGAACGCAGGCGATTGGAACGAATGACATCCACCTGACTGGGTGCAGTCACTCTTAATCCGTGCTGGATGGCTAGACTTTGCGCCTTGGGAGGAACGGCCAGCGCCTCCGGTTTTACGATCTGGATCATATTACGCGAAAGGGCATGAGGTACGGCCGTCAACGAATTAGAACCCAGATCCGAACGATTAAGCACATGGTTGAGATATGCCTTGATGCGGCTCACTTCATCCTGACGAGCAAATGGAGGCAAAAGGGATGAAAGATTGTTCAGCGCCACATCATCTCCCCGGTCAACCGCATACAGAAATGGGGCGAGCTGCTCTGCCGGGACGACCATATCCCCATCCACAAAGAGAAGGGTCTCTGCCTCCGTCATCTTGGCCCCCAAGGCGCGGCCCACATCATGTCCCGCCCGGTCAGGTTCATAGACCAGCGTGATACCAGGCTGTTCAAGCACCTGTGTCAGACTGTTGTCCGTTGTTCCATTCAATACCACAACGATATCCGTCAGGGGTAACCGTTTCAGTTGTACAAGCACTTGCCCCAGCGTGAGTTCCTCATTGCATGCACAGACGACTGCAGCGGCAGGTTTTCTCAGGGCAAGTGGAACGATATTTAATGAACGCCCTGCAGCATGAGCATAACCCTGCATGAATGCTTTCCCTGCGTGCATTGCAGCAGAATATCCCCTTAGCTCCACTGAGATCGCAGCCTCATGTTCCTGCCATGTTGAACGTGCATGTTGTTCAATCGATTGCTCATTTTCAAACGCCTTGCGTCCTGCCCGTTGCCCTGCGCGGAATGCTTCATGCAATACGGAGCTGTTCGTAGCAGACCTGCTCGCTGTCGAACTCTTTAGCGGCGATTTAATCAGGCTCTTCCTGCCCATTGTTCTGATTCTGTTCCTTGTTGTTTGTCTGCCTGCTGTCCGTTGACGACGGATACGCCCTGAACGCTCCTTCATTTCCTCACCTCCAGCATGTTGTATCTTTTGACGAGGTTTCTTGCTTGTTTTAGGCAACATGCTCACCTCGTCAGGCTACGAACACGCTGCAGATCGGAATGTCCTCCGCGTGGTCCAAGCGTATCAGTTATCCACCTGATCGCTGTCAGATGATCATTCCATACTACTTGACTGAGCGGGTCCGGTCCTTTTCGTTTCTTGACTCGAACTGCGTTCATTTTACCTACAGGCACATGATGAACGGCACGCACCTTTAACCCGCTGGTAACCGCCTTTGCATGTGCCAACGGTGGAATCTCCAGTGTGTCCGTACCAATCACTTCAAGTACCCTGCGACTTAATGCATGCGGAATGGCTGTCATGGAAGCTCCTTGCAGATCAGGTCTAGCAAGCATGCTGTTCAGCACATGTTTGGCTTCTACCACAGGGTGAACAGGGATACGCGCCACCGGTCCGTTATAATCATTAAGCGCCACATCCGTCCCATCCAGAATCGCTCGCACATAAGGCGCGAGATGTTCTGCCGGAATTGGAATGTCTGCATCCGTGAACAACAGCACCCTGCCACGAGCTGCCGCTGCACCGATTCTTCTGCCTCCATCATGTCCCAAAGCCTCGGCATAACGAAGCACCTGTGCCCCCGCCCTTTTTGCCGCTGCTGCCGTCCCGTCCGTGGAACCATTCACAATAACAAGCACTTCAGCATCACGGCATATCCGCAGCGCCTGACGGACGACTGCACCAATGGTTCGCTCTTCATTCATGGCAGGTATAATGACCGAAAGCAGTGGGTTATGCGAGTCCGTCGAACCTTGTGCGAGTGTCTCTCTCATCGCATGCTCAGCTCCGAATGCTGGCAATTCCGTTTGCTCCACGGGTGGAATCACGTACTTGTAGGCCTTTGTACCCTTTTTGTAAGCAGATTTCAAACGACGCTTCTTTAATTGCGCTTTTCTTTGTACCAGCTTCGATTTGGCTGCATAAAAAGCTGTATTGCCGCGTTTTTGCAACACAGTCACCTCCCGGGTGTACATCAATGCCATGCAAAGGGAGTACACGTTATTCTATGTATTCATGGAGCAGTGGAAACGGCGTATGTCCTTGAACTGAGCAGGTTCTGTCTGCTACCAGGATCAGTCAATCCATTTATTTAGACATGATTCGCCAAAAAATGCGAAATATGCTACGGCTCCCCTACTTCAGACACAATTTTAAAAAAATTTTAAAATTGCATCTTTTCCAAACTTTTACATTGTGATAATATACGTTGCAAGCAGTAGATTGACAAAAAAATCCTAACAAGGAACAAACGTTCCCTATAATTACTTTTTTATTCCTGTTAATTGACCTTAGGTTAATTTATGCATACAGGATGATACAGGAGACCGTTTTTGCTCTGTTACATGTACTTTGAGAGGAGTGATGCCGTTCAATACGTAATTCAGGCTTTATTATGTGAACCCGGAACGAACACCCCGGCTCCGTAAGAACATCTTCTGCTTCGCAAGTGGACAAGACCCCTGGCTTCTGAGAGAGGAACAACAATAAACGATTAAGCCTCATGGCTGAACCGAATAAACGGTACCCTTTTGTCAAGTCCCACCACAGACATACAGGCTCTGCCGACTTTGTTCTTTATCGTTTCTTGTCATATTCCACGTTTCAGATTCAGCCCCCACACTCCGCGCTGCCCAAGTTGCAGACGGAACTCCAACCGAGATTGGCATAATCATTTGTTATTCAAAAAATCATATTGAGAATGGGAGAGTTTACTATGAAATTTGCTAAAGTTATGCCAACAATTCTTGGAGGAGCTCTTTTGCTCGCTTCCGTATCGTCTGCTGCTGCAGCTCCATTGTCTGATCAGTCCATTCCATTGCAGGCCCCTTATGCCTCTGAGGAGGGTATCCAGTTGAACAGCGGTTCTGACGAAACAATCTTCAATTTCCTTGGACAACAGGAACAATTCCTGAACTCCGATGTGAAATCCCAACTCAAAATTATTAAAAGAACTACAGACACCTCTGGTGTACGACACTTCCGCCTGAAACAGTACATTAAAGGAATTCCAGTGTACGGTGCCGAGCAAACGATCCACTTAGACAAGACTGGCCAGGTTTCATCCGCACTTGGTGATCTTCCACCGGTTGAAGAACAAGCTATCCCTAATGACGGTGTCGCTGAAATCAGCGCAGAAGATGCGATCAAGATCGCATCCGAAGAAGCCACTTCCCGCGTTGGAGAACTTGGCGAACCACAGAAAACCCCTGAAGCGGAACTAAACATTTACCACAATGAGGAAGATGACCAAACCTACCTTGTTTACATTACCGAAGTCAATGTGCTGGACCCCGCCCCGTTACGTACCAAATATTTCGTGAATGCCGTTGACGGCAGTATCGTATCTCAATATGACCTCATCAATTTCGCAACAGGAACAGGTACAGGTGTACTTGGTGATACCAAAACCCTTACAACCACCCAATCCGGCAGTAGCTTCCAACTGAAAGATACCACTCGAGGTAATGGCATTGAAACTTACACTGCAAACAATGGCTCTTCCATTCCAGGTACGCTCCTGACAGATTCAGATAACGTATGGACTGATCGTGCTGGCGTAGATGCTCACGCCCATGCTGCTGCCACGTATGATTTCTACAAAAGCAAATTCAACCGCAACGGTATCAATGGCAACGGTTTGCTAATTAAATCTACGGTGCATTACGGCTCCAACTACAATAATGCCTTCTGGAACGGAGTACAGATTGTATTTGGTGACGGTGATGGAACGACTTTCCGCTCCCTATCTGGTGATCTAGATGTAGTAGGCCACGAATTGACACACGGTGTCATTGAGTACACAGCCAATCTGGAGTACCGCAATGAGCCAGGCGCATTAAATGAAGCCTTCGCTGATATTTTCGGAAATACCATTCAAAGCAAAAACTGGTTGCTTGGCGACGATGTATACACTCCTAACATTGCAGGTGATGCACTGCGCTCCCTGTCCAATCCTACACTCTATGGACAACCTGACAAATACAGTGATCGTTATACCGGAACATCCGACAACGGTGGTGTTCATATCAACAGCGGTATCATCAACAAAGCCTACTATCTTGCAGCCCAAGGCGGCACACATAATGGTGTGACTGTAACTGGAATCGGGCGTGATAAAGCCATTCAGATTTTCTACAGCACACTTGTGAACTACCTGACGCCTACATCCAAATTCGCTGCTGCCAAAACAGCGACAATCCAAGCCGCTAAAGATCTGTACGGAGCAACTTCTGCTGAAGCTACTGCAATTACCAAAGCTTATCAAGCTGTAGGATTGTAAGAATCATTCGTTGTTGAACTCATATTCAATCGTTCAGGCACCCCTCATCGTCCGAACGGATCAAGCTTATATATGAAAAAAAGCGGTGTCCCGGACATATCCGGGAACCGCTTTTGTCTATTTAAACATGTGAAATCCATTCCTCTACAGTTATCTTGAATGAAGACACATGATCTCCCATTTTTACTTCGAAGGCCCAGCGGCAATCCATGACAACAATCCGTAGGTGTGTGTGGAGCCCGCAGTACGTGACACTTCCAGCACGGCTTCATCCTCACTCTGGGAGAGGAGTGACACCTGGAATCCCCGATCATTACACATAGCTACAATCACATAATGCTCGGAAATAAAAGACTCCTCAAAAGCTACCGTTACTTCCACGCACTGTTCATTCTCAGGCAATATAAAGGCTTCCATACCGAACTGCTGCACCACAGGCTGACGGCTGACACTTCGTACAGGCTGGAATGACAGGTGTTCAGGACCCACAGCTCCATGCTGTAACTGGCTGCTTCCAACAGCTCCATCACTCAAATGCTCCTGCTTAACTGCTTGCTCCCTCAGCTTGAACTCCTTATTTCCATCGATCTCATGTGAAAATTCAGGCTGTGGTAGCTGTGGCTGGACCGTGCCAGCTGTCGTCAATGAATCTCCAAGCTGGTTAGCTTGCGATGGATGCTCTTGTTGTTGCCCCAGCTCCTGACCCGACGTCTGGATAAACTGCGTTTCCTTCAGATCGACACTTGAGTGTTCCACGACAATTGCCGGCTGTGATGGCGGTACAGCCTCACTTCCTGTTTGAAGCAATACCTCTTGTTTTTTGATCGCTGCCAGCTGTTCGAGCGTTTCTCCACTGAACTGACGAATCGCATTCCATATCTCTTCGCTCAAATGGGCCGGACCTACAATTCCCGCATTCAAGTGATTGGAGGTAATGCTTTGTTCACTCAGTTTGCTGCCGGTTACACTGCCGTCGGCCAATTTGGCACTGGTGACAGACCCATTTTGCAGATGAACCCCGCTTACTGCTTCCTCTTCCAGATGGGTTGTGCGAATACTGCGTTCCTGAATATGATCAGCAAGAATCGTTCCATCCTGAATATGCCGAGATTGCACACTTTTGTCTGCTATGTGGATTGCCGATATCGCACCTTCAAGCAATTTATTACCGTTTACACTGCCGTCGGCCAATTTGGCACTTGTAATGGAACCATTGTGCAGATGAATCGAACTGACTGATTCCGCTTTGAGGTGGGAGATTCCAATGCTACGCTCTTGAATATGGTCAGCATGGATGGCTCTCTCTTGGATATGACGGGATTGCACACTTCCATTGGCAATATGGACATCCGACACCGCATCTTCAAGCAGTTTGCTGCTGCTCACACTGCCATCGGCCAGTTTGGCACTCGTTACGGACCCATTTTGCAGATGAACCGCACTTATTGCTTCCTCCTCCAGATGGGACGTACCAATGCTATGCTCCTGAATATGATCAGCAAGAATCGCTCCTGCCTGGATATGGCGAGTTTGCACACTTTCCGATGCGATATGGCTCCCCAATACAGCATCTTCGAGCAATTTGCTGCCGCTAATGCTACCGTCAGCCAATTTGGCACTTGTTACGGACCCATTTTGCAGATGAACCGCACTTACCGATTCCTCCTCCAGATGGGCTGTGCCTATGCTTCGCTCCTGAATATGACCAGCATGAATAGCTCCTGCCTGAATATGCCCGGATTGCACACTTTCCGATGCGATATGAATCCCGGATACCGTACCTTCGAGTAACTTGCTGCCAGTTATACTGCCATCCGCCAGTTTGGCACTCGTTACAGATCCATTTTGCAAATGAATGGCACTTACCGATTCCTCTTCCAAATGTGCTGTGCCGATGCTCCGCTCTTGAATATGATTAGCAAGGATTGTTCCCTCTTGAATATGACGGGATTGCACACTATCGTCTGCAATGTGGATATCCGATACTGCTCCTTCAAGCAACTTGCTGCCGGTTACACTGCCGTCGGCCAACTTGGTACTTGTTACAGATCCATTTTGCAGATGAATGGCACTTACTGCTTCCTGTTCCAAGTGAAGCATGCCAATGCTGTGCTCGTGAATATGGTCAGCAAGGATTACTCCTGCCTGAATATGGCGGGATTGCACACTTTCAGAGGCGATATGGATTCCCGACACCGCATCTTCGAGCAACTTGCTGCCGGTTACACTGCCGTCGGCCAGTTTGGCACTGATGACAGACCCATTTTGCAGGTGAATCGCACTTACTGCTTCCTCCTCCAGATGGGTTGTGCCGATGCTCCGCTCCTGAATATGGTCAGCATGAATGGCGTCTGCCTGAATATGCTCGGATTGCACGCTTTCGGACGCAATATGAATTCCCGATACGGTCCCTTCAAGCAATTTGCTGCCGTTTATACTGCCATCCGCCAGTTTAGCACTGGTTACAGATCCATTTTGCAAATGAACCGCACTTACAGACTCCTCATCCAGATGAACTGAGCCAATACTGCCCTCTTGAATATGATCAGCAAGGATTGCTCCTTCTTGGATATGACGGGTTTGCACACTTTCATTGGCAATGTGAGTAGCCGATACGGTTCCAGCGGCTAATTTGCTGCCATCCACACTACCCGTTGCTAGTTTGGAGCGTGTTACAGATTCATCCTGCAAAATAATCGTACTTACCGCTTCTTCTTCCAGATGAGACGTTCCGATGCTGCGTTCATGGATATGATGAGGAAGAATCTCACCATCTTGAATATGACGGGAATGCACAGCTCCTTGCTGCAGGTGAACAGCACTTGTCGACTCTGCCTGAAGATGCAAACCACTAATCAAACCTGGCTGAAGATGAGCCGCTGTAATGGATAAAGGTGCCAGATGGTCTGTTTCAACAGATCCAGGTGCCAAGTGATGCGATGTAACCACCTGTTCAGCAATATGCTCCTCATGAATGATGTCTGCCTTCAGATGCTGTGAGCTCACTACTTGAGTTCCCAAATGGTCAGATTTCACGCTGCCTTCAGCAAGATGGACGGATTGTACAACGGATGGCTGCAAGTGCTCGCTACCTACAGCGGCCTGTTGTAGTTCTGTTCCGGATACCGAGTCTGCTGTCAAATGGTCCGCACTTATGGAGCCATGCCGAAGTTTGTTGCCGGTAATACTGCCATCAGCGAATAATTCCGGTGAGCGTATTTCTTCCGACAAATGTTCCAGAGAAACGGCATGCTGCTTCAGGTGATACCCGCGAATGGTTCCTGATGGAATATGTTTGGCGTTAATACTCTCTGCCATAATCTTTGAAGAAGTCACGCTGCCGTCTGCCAGTTTAGCTGACGTGACAGCAAAATCCGCCAGTTTATCTGTTGCAACACTCTCTGGTGAAAGCTTGGGGGAGGTAACCGCATGATCTGTTAGATGAGGCGGAAAAATGGACCCGCCAGCCAGCTGGGCTGAAGTTACACTATCAATAGCCAATTTATCTGTTGTGACCGCGGCCCGTGCAATCGCATCCGTTTCAACACTGCCCGGCTGAAGATGAGGTACACCTACGGCATGTTCTGTCAGGTGTTCCGATTTCACTGCATAAGGTCTCAGGGCCTCAGAACCCACGCTGCCTGGAGCCAAATGTGTCCCTGTGACTCCACCACTCGCAAGATGCGAGGATATAACACTTCCCGGGGCAAGCGCTCTGCTACTCACCGATGCCGTTCCAAGCTTTTCTGTTGTCACACTTCCATCCGCGAGTTTAACGTCTGTAACGGCAGCATCCTGCAATTCATACGTACCCACGGCCGACTCTGCAAGATGCCGCTCAGACACCACGTCGTCTGCAAGAGCATCTCCGGACACACTTCCGGTAGATAGATGAGTTGCCTCGATGCTTCCACTTGCAATGTGAATGGAGTGAATTGCGGAATTGTCCACATGTACCGGCGTAATTCCCCGATTCGCAATGTGTTCCGCACGAATGGACCCTTTGGCAAGATGTTTACCATGTATGGCTTCATCCGCAATTTTGGAAGAAATGACGCTCTGATCAGAGATCTTGGATGCCGTAATGGACTGCTCCAGCAACTTTGCTGTTCCAACAGACTGGTCTGCAAGTTTGCTGCTGGTTACTGCACCTTCTGTCAAATGCTCACTGCCCACTTCTCCATTGCCAATCTGCTCCTTGCCAACGGAATGAGCTCGAATCTGGCTTGAACCAATTGAACCGTCCAGTAGATGTCTTCCACTTAATGAACCCTCAGCTAAATGTCTTGTTTGTATGGATCCATCCTCTATCTGGTCACTTCCAATACTGCCATTTAATAGTTGTGAACGACCGACAGACCCTTCTGCCAGATGTGTCTGTTTAACAGCACCTGCCTGAATATGGTGAGACTCAATGGAGTGTTCTTCGATTTTGCTGCCTGTGACAGCAGCTTCTCGAATTTTGGATGTAGTCACTGCATCATCAGCCAGTTTGGAAGTATTCACAGCTCCTCCCGTGAGATGCCTTGTGTCCACGCCGCTAATCGCGATCTTGTCTCCAGTTACGGCATGATTCTTGATTAATTCTTCCGTTACCAGCATGCGGCTGAGATGTCTTGTGCTGATGGAACCGTCGGCAATTTTGGCCGAATCGATGACCTGGTTGCCAAGCTTCTGAGAAGTAATACTGCCATCTCTAATTTTCTCACCTGCAATAGAAGCATTACGTATTTTGTGACCAGATACAGAGCCGTCAATCAGGTGCTCCTCAGATACAGACGCTTCTGCAAGTTTCGCTGAAACAATGGCCCCGTCTGCAATGTGAATGCTGGTCACCGCATAATCCTGCAATGCTTCACTGCCGACCGCATCCGGTTTCAGCTTGGAGGCATCCACAGAGAAAGGAGCCAGTTTGCTCTCTGTAACAGCAAATTCACTCAAGTCGTCCGTGTAGATGTAGTGTCCGGTATGACCCGGCATCTGGTTCTGGTTCAGGATCTGCAGCCGGTCCTTGCTTATTATCTCCTGTTTGTTGATGTCCTGCTCTTCTTCCAGAGCAGGCGGAGCCACGCTACTAACCTGAATCTGCTTTTCCAGGATATCTTGCGTCTCGACGACTTTCTCGCTATCAGACTCTACGGGTTCCGGCTTGATCGATTTGGTTACGATCTCCAGGTCTTCCAGCTCGTTCGTTGAAGCAGGTAGCTCCATTGATTCGGATAGGAATTCTTCTGATGCCTGAATGGCCTTCGAATTTCGTTTATTTGTATTCAAGCGTTCTTCCCTATTCGAAGTGAAACCCGAGTCCATTGTGTCTGACCGTCGATTGGTCAGATCCAGTTCCTTAAATTTAGGACTCACATGCCGCAGTTTTGGCGTAGGAACCTTCTTATTGCCCTTTTTACTCATGCAGCTAGCTCCTTCCTCTAACGTTCGTCTCCGGCATCATATGCGTCAGTATGGGCATCTGCCACTGTAATTCCTGACTTTAGTGGGTTACATTTCATCGCCGCACAAGCTTCAAGGCATGAATGATTGAGCTGTCCCTACTGAAATAGGCTGTACCCGTTCACTTATGTAAGGCGGCTGTCCACGCCCCTGCTCCCGAGATGTCATACGATATCCTGTAAGCCATTTGCATAAATCCATATGATGCAAAGGAGCTGCTAGGAGAACTCGTTGATGCATATCGAAGCATCATGAATCCGGTCTGCGTTATCGTGATGTCCAACCATGCGGTGACAGGCCGGCATTCCATGGATGGACGATCCATGGTCGCGATAACATTGAAGGAGGAACGGTCATGCTACAAGAAACGATCGGTATTATGTTCGATTCACGCATGTACCGGGGGATACCAGCTGGGAGGACAGGTCAGGAATCACTTGCGAATGTTGAACAGGCAGCGGCCTGTTATGGATTAACCCCTTGTTTTTTGCGGCTGGAGGACGTGGATGCGGATACCAAAACCTGTATTGCTTATGTAAAAAAAGAGGGCATATACGTTCGTCAAAGAATGCCCTTGCCCTCCGTTATTCATAACCGGGCTCTCCAGCTTCGCCGTTCGGAGCAGCATCAGGTAACCAAACTATTGTTGCAGGGCATACAGGTATACAATGTACGCAATCGATACCGCAAAGACCACATTCACGAGATGCTTTATCAGGACCCCGGTCTCAGGCAGCACCTCCCCCGTGCGGTCAAGGCTACACCTGAGTCTTTGGCATATATGATGGAAAATTACGATGATCTGGTGATCAAGCCTTGCAGCGGAAGCATCGGTCACGGCATTATGCGGATATTTGAAAAGGATGGTCAGTGGAAACTGACATGTGAGACAAGGACTTCACGCAAGGGATGGGCCACCTTTCGACTGAATAAGGGACAACTGCCATCAGCCACCCTGCGCCGTATTTTCCGGCATGCCTATCTCATTGAAGAGCGGATACCTCTGGTCCGTTATGAAGGAAGACCCGTAGATCTGCGGGTATCCGTGCAGCGTGGAAGCGACGGTTTGTGGGGGATCACGGGCATATTCGCAAAGGTGGCTCCGGCTCATACGTTTGTTACCAATATCGCCCAAGGTAGCAAAGTCATGACGCTGGCTGAAGCCCTTGACTTGCAGGCAACCGATTGGCATGCACTTGAACTGGAGGCCAGAATCCGATCTGTCGGGCTCCGAATCGCACGGACGCTGGCTTCCAGCCTGCCTCATCTTGCGGACCTTGGACTTGATCTGGGGATAACAGCGAAGGGCCAGATTTATTTTATCGAATGCAACGGAAGGGATCAGCGCTACGGTTTCCGGAAGGCCGGAATGACGGAGACTTGGAAAGCCAGCTACCGGCAACCGATGGCTTATGGACGTCTGCTTCTGGAGCAGAATTCGCGCATACCGCGGCAGCCCCAGACGTATGATCGTGGCCTATATTGATTTCGTGGGCATTCTGTGTCAATATTATGCAGAACGGCCGGTCCTGCCGGCCTTGAAGTTCGCACTAACCCTAAGGGGGATATTCATGGCAAAAACGCTGTTGCGGTTAATGACCGAGCTTTCTTCTCGCAAATGGATCTCCCGGACTGTGGGAGCCTTCTCCAAGAGCCGGGGAAGCAAGGCATTTATCCCTTATTTTGTCCGGACCTACGACATCCCTGTTCAGGAAGCTGAGAAAGACTGGAAGGAATATCGTTCTTTGAATGATTTCTTTACCCGTAAACTTAAACCGGGCATGCGCCCGCTTGAACTTTCAGAACATGCTCTGATCAGTCCGGTAGATGCCAAAATTACGGCAGCCGGTCCTGTATCTGCTGGAACGCTCCTGAATGTTAAGGGACAAAATTATACACTTGCTGAATTATTAAACCACTCGCCACATCTGGAGAAGTACAAGCACGGTTATGCCTTTGTCCTGTATCTCAGCCCACGCGACTATCATCGCATTCATGCGCCTGTTAGCGGTCGCCGCATTGAGAGTGAACATATTAAGGGCAAGGTATATCCTGTAAATGATTTTGGTCTGACCCATATGAAATCGGTGCTGAGTCGCAACGAAAGGCTCATTACGTATATTGCTCATGACTTTGGAGAAGTTGCTGTCGTGAAAGTAGGCGCAATGAATGTGAGCAGCATACAGTACGCTGGTGCAGATGTAAGTTCATGGGCACAAGGCGATGATCTCGCATATTTTGAATTCGGTTCCACCGTCGTACTGTTAACGCAGAGCGGCACATTCGAACCGAAACCAGGCTTGCAGCCTGGCGACTCCGTCAAAATGGGAGAGTTGCTCGGTCGGTTAAAACCAATCCATTGAGCAATGCGCAGATGATTCCTGAATAACAGGAGTCATCTTTTTTAATTTCCGATCTAAAGAAAGAGATTACACAGAACTTTGGCCTATATAAAAAATATAAAAAGGTACTCACAGCCGGAACACCTTTTTAGGGTAAAGTGTCCAGGCTATGAGTACCTTTTGCTAATCAGAGAATTCGATTATCCGCTTCAGAGCTATGTAGAAGTCAGGATGATTACCGTTCCCATTCCATGTATACATGCAATACGAAGCTAAGCTTCGTCATATTGGTTTTCAGACCATTCCTTAAAACCATACGTCCTGCATTTCCTCTGCCGGTTTGGAGCGGCGCAGGCGGTTCCGGAAAATATTAAAGCCCTTAATAGAGCATCCCCGGTTGCGGACCCGACGTTTTCCGTTCATCACAAGTTCCCCCTTTCGTCTGGAATGCTACATACTTACCCCTGCTTTCCAGCTTTGAAACGTTTCCATATTCTTCCGGTCAGAGAGAAGTCCTATCGAATCTCGGACGGACTTTTGCCGGTGTACTGCTTGAACTGACGACTGAAGAAAAAGATATCGCGGTACCCAAGGGCATCTGCCACTTCGGTCACATTCATGCCAGTGTGCACCAACAGATGCTCGGCCCGCTCAATGCGCATGCGAATGATATAGGATTGCACGGACGAACCAATCAATTCCTTGAACTTAATCGAGAAGTATCGAGGCGATAATCCAGCCCTTGCAGCGAGGTCTTCCACGCGATGTGTTATCCCCGGATGCTGACGTACATAGTTAGCAACCTCCTGGATGACATCAGACAACTGGTTGCTCACCTTTTTCTCCACAGGAGATTCCGTGTCCGCGCGCAGCAAATGAATCATCAGCTGTTTCAGAATCAGTCGGCTCTCCTCATCCCGCCCATATACATCGGATAGAAACAGTCTTACATACCGAGCCAGCAAATGCTCGAATTCCACCGTTTCCAGTACCTCACGATAGGACTGGGGAACATCATTAACGGGTATATCTACATCAAAATGAATATACGTAAGTACCAACGGTTTTTGCTTATTATGTGTTGCAGTAGGATGATCGCCTGGCCTGAACAGAAAACAACTACCCTTGCCAACTTCATACGACCGGTCATTCAGCACAACGGTCCCTTCACCACTCCATACATAAAATAAGTCATAGTTTTGCATCGGTTTTTCCCGCTTCTGCCACTTCCATCCCGGTTCGCAGACAATTTTGGCGACGGCGGGCAAAATAACAAAAGATGACGGCGATGCCTGCAGCATGTCGCCACTCCCCCTTGAAAGTTAATCTCTTTTGCATACTGCATCAAAAATGATGAGATATGTGTTTATATATAATTTCTGCTCCTGCTGGAGCGAAACGCCTTATCCCATTATACAGCGGAATTCACCGAAACGAAAATGTGCACTTCTCCCATGCTAACCGCATTCTTCTTATCCCCTCTTGAATCTCCCCTTTCTCCAGATGTGCAAAGCCAAAACACACAGCCGGATGACCTGAAGTAAGCCGATAACGCACCGCATCGCGGAACAGGACACCTTCTTCCTGAGCCAGTGCCTTGAACCGCTCGTAACTGTTGATATCCCCTTTCCACGTAGCATAAATATGCAATCCAGCATCTCCAGGCTGCATGATGAAAGGTTCCGGTAATTCCCGCTTCATCTCACTGACAAAAAAAGCATGCCGTTCCCCATAGAGACGGGTTAACCTTCTTAGATGGCGCAAATACCCTCCTCGGGCCATAAACTTCGCAAGTGCACGCTGCTCCAGAAGGGCTGGAGGTACGGGTTCATACAGTGCTTTTGCAGCGATCAGTGGCTGCACCAGACTGGGTGGCAGAACCGCGTAACCAAGCCGGAAGGATGCAACCATCGTTTGTGAGAACGATCCGACATAGATGACCCGTTGTTCACGATCGAGTACTTTGAGCGGTTCAATCGGCCTACCTCCCCAGCGAAATTCACTATCATAATCATCTTCAATAATGACGGCATTTCGCTCGGAGGCCCATTCAAGTATGGCTCTCCGTCTATCCAGGCCAAGGACAGCCCCTGTAGGAAACTGGCGGGTTGGTGTCACAAATAACGTCTGTGCTTCCCAGGACTGCGGAACAATCCCCCCGGTATCTACTTCCGCTGGAATAATCTTTCCTCCGCAGGACCTAACGGCATGAGCGATTCCCTGATATCCCGGATTTTCCAATACGACAGCGGCCCCCTCAGGAATAAGCAGCTGCGCCAGCAAAGTGATGCCCTGCATGGAACCACTAAACAGCACGATCTGTGATGCCTCAGCCTGAATGCCTCGTGTCCACCTCAGATGTGATGCGATGGCCTCACGCAGTTCAGGGTCTCCGGCAGCACCACTTTGTTCATGCGACCCGCTTCGATGAACGGCGGCCAGCGCACTTTTCCATTCCGCTTGTGGGAAATGCTCGGCAGGCATACGCTGTACATGGAAGTTGATGACTCGTTGCTCCGGTGCAAGGGCTGACGTTTGTTGCTTTTGATTCTGAATATTCAGCGTACTCACCCGCTCTCCCCATGGAGAAAGTTGAATGATTGCCTCCTCTTCCTCATGTTCCTGCGCTGTTAAGGTGTCCGAAACAAAAGTTCCTCTCCCCCTATGTGCCCGCACATAACCATCCGCGAGCAGCATGTCATATACCTGGGCCACGGAGCCGCGTGACATTTCATATTGACGTGCCAGCTCTCGGGTGGAAGGCAGTCTTGTGCCTCCAACCAGCGTCCCTGCATGGATGGCGTCACGCAAAGCATGGTACAATGCCTCGTATTTGTAACGGTGTTGAACCACGTATGAATCCATAGGCAGCCACAATTCCATCGTGCACCTCTTTTTCCGAAAAAATTGGTCTATTAAAGTGAATGTAAATTGGATCTTTTTATATGTCAATGCAGGTTCTATTGTTATGGCTAAGGTACAGCGATCTTATCCACATGCCATTCAAGGGGGAACACCGATGAGAAGAAAAGAATTCAATGTAGATGAAGAGCAGGAAATGATAACATTTCTGGATCAATGCTCCTTTGGTTTTCTGGGAACGGTCAGTCCAGATGGGCAGCCAAGGGTAACACCGCTAAACTTCGTATATATGGACGGTTGTTTTTATTTCCACGGCAGTCTTGCAGGAGAAAAAATGAAACAGATCAAGCAGGATTCCTCCGTCAGTTTTACCGTTGCAGAAGAGTTTTCCCTGATTCCATCTTATTTCAGTGATCCCGAGTTAGCTTGTCCGGCAACTTCTTTTTTCAAAAGTGTAATGGCATTCGGACAGGCAGAGCCGGTTCAGGATCTGGATATCAAGGGCAAGGTTCTTCAACGTTTTATGGAGAAACTCCAACCGCAGGGCGGATATATCCCCATTAATGCAGCTGATCCCCGCTACAAGGGTAATCTCAAAGCGGTTGCTGTGGTCCGCATTGTTCCTGAACGGGTCAGTGCCAAGTTCAAATTTGGACAGAACCTCTCGGCTGAACGCTTTGATCATATTAGCGGCGAACTGGAACAGCGTAACGAAGGACGAGATGCGGAAACTGCCGAAATGATGCGGAAATACTGTCCTTTTCATCAGAAATAACATCCATTTTCTATCGTATAATCAATCGGGAGAAGTGACATTAACCTCACTCAAAAACACCTGCAACAACGCGGTAAAGTGATAAAACTGTCATTATGCGTAATTTCCGTGACGGGGGCAATGTAAGGTGTTATAATGTTAGGCAGTTGAATCCCAAAGACTTGGAAGGATGAAAAGAATGAATCCACTGGCTGAACAGTTGAACGAAAGTATTCAGGCAGGCAGCAGTCACGTCTACTCCATGCTGTCGCAGCTCGGCAAAGAAATCTATTTTCCAAAAGAAGGTATCTTGAGTCAGTCTGCTGAAGCAGCAAGTCTGGCCAAAACCTACAATGCTACGATTGGTATTGCCCTGGAGGGCGGTGTGCCGATGCACTTGGCTGTTATTCAGGATAAGCTGTCTGCATACCAACCGAAGGATTTGTACCCTTACGCTCCGCCTGCAGGAAAGCCTGAGTTGCGGACCGTATGGAGAGACAAGATGCTGAAGGAAACACCTTCCCTTGAAGGTAAAACGTTTGGTAACCCCATTGTGACTAACGCATTAACTCATGGACTGAGTATCGTAGCCGACCTGTTCGCCGAAGAAGGGGACGCTGTTATATATCCGGATAAAAACTGGGAAAATTATGAGCTAACCTTCGGAATTCGTCGTCATGGCGAGTTAGTTCATTATCCCCTGTTCGATGATCAATTGAACTTTAACAGTGCAGGCCTGCTAGAAGCGTTGCTTGCGCAGAAGGACAAAGGCAAAGCCATCGTGCTGCTGAACTTCCCGAACAACCCGACAGGTTATACACCTGGAGCTGAAGAAGCAGATGCAATCGTGGATACGATTCGTCAAGCAGCTGAGGCTGGTGTGAACGTTGTTGCTGTGACAGATGATGCCTACTTTGGTCTCTTCTTCGAAGATTCCATTCACGAATCCCTGTTTGGCAAACTGGCGAACCTCCACCCACGTGTGTTGACTGTCAAAGTTGACGGTGCCACAAAGGAAGAATTTGTATGGGGCTTCCGTGTTGGATTCATCACGTACGCTCATGAAGATGCTGCAGTTCTCCATGCTCTGGAGCAAAAAACACTCGGTATTATCCGGGCAACCATCTCCAGTGGTCCGCATCCTTCCCAAACTTTTGTATTGGATGCGCTGAAAGCACCTGAGTTTGAAGCACAGAAGCTGGAGAAGTTTGAAATCATGAAAGGCCGCGCCAACAAAGTAAAATCCATCCTCGATAGCGGTAAATACGGTGAGGTATGGGATTACTATCCGTTCAACTCCGGTTACTTCATGTGCCTGAAGCTGAAGGATGTCGGCGCAGAGCAGCTACGGACCCATTTGCTACAGAAATACGGCGTCGGTACTATTGCGCTGGGTGAAGCCGATCTGCGAATTGCCTTCTCCTGTATTGAAGAATCCGGACTGGAAGATCTGTTCGATACGATTTATCGTGGAGTTTTGGATCTACAGACAACTTAATTTATATGCAATAATGCTTATCCAAATAAATAAGTCAGGGAGCGGACTTGCATCCGTTGCCTGACAAATATAACCCCCTTTGTATCCTGATGAATGCCTCTAGATACAAAGGGGTGTTTTGTTTTCCAACCTGAAAACGTATGGCTATCTTGACGGGCAAATGCCCAAAACGAAGATTTTCAGGCTCTACCGGGCAACGGCCCAATCAGCCTATCCCCAAGGCACATAATATACGATGTACGCAAGGGCGTGCCTAACACCACTTGAAAGGGGAATGACCATATGTCTGGAGTAGTTGAAGAAACAAGAGGCGGTTATGGATGCGGCGGTTACGGTTACGGAGGAGGATTTACAAATACAGGTGCCATTCTCGTTCTGTTCATCTTGCTCGTCATTATCACAAAATCGTTCCTCTGTTAGTCCATACGTCCTCACCAGGATTCGGAACAAGGTAAGCTGACTGTAGCACAAAGAAGGGTATTCCGGGATACAGCTCGGAATACCCTTCTTTTGTTATGTTACGCAAGCGTCCCTAGTCGGCGTTGCCATTGGACGCTAACTAGTCATACGCCCAACCGTTCATTCATCCTCTTCTTCCTTCAACCACTTGTTCCCCTGAGAACGTCGCATCAAGTAGATGACCAGCACACCAAGGACCAGTGCTGCTATGGTCATGCTCAGTCCACTCCATCCCGCAGCCAGCATCGGCAACCACATAAGCAGAGCAACCAGCGCATGTAGATTCGAGATGAACCCTAGCACCTGGGATCGACGACTCTCTCCCGAGATGGGATAAATCATAATCCAGAACGATTCACTATGACTGCGTCGCAGCGCACCCAGTTGCACACCTGCAAGCAGCAGGAAGAACAGGTATACACCAATACCGAAATAACTGCCTGCCGTCCACCAGGACAGCAACATGCCCAGTACAACCAAGCGCACCACGATGGAGAACACTTCAGTTCGGATGAACGTTTTGGTAATCAAATAGCGATAGGCTTTTCCTGCATTCCACGGAAGACCACTCCCCCATTTGCTGAGCCAGCGACGAGAACTTACTTTTTGGCCTGATGAAGGAACATCTACGAACCATCCCAGCGTACGCATCACTCGTCCAGCCTGGCCCTTCTCGACCTGAATCAGACGTTCCCATGAAACCCGATGTTTCGAAGGGATACGCAGAGCAACGATATATACAACAGCCAGCAGCAGCAGGAACCAGATGCTGCGCTGTGGAGGCTGCCACAACCAGGCGGCAACCGCCAATACAGCCAATGCCCATCGGAGCAAACGATATCCTCTAGCGGCCCCAATTTGCACCATGCGCAGTTCCTGCCAAGCCCCATAGCTCGATAACCCTTTCCACAACAGGAGAAGCAGGATAAACCAGCCAAATGGCCTTGCATCCTGATCTGCTCGAACATAAAGCGGCCACAACGTTACAAATACGAGCAGCATACCCAAGGTTTTATAGATGATGCCACGAGCGAAGCTGTTTTTCAGATATTCGTGCATCCGATATTCCTGCGGACGTAAAAATACGATGTCTGCCGGATGCAGATATGTACGATAACTGCTAAACAGCACCAGGGGTGCCAGCAGCAGCAGCGTAATCCAGCGAATCGGAAATCCCGCCGGAATGTGCTGTACAAACGATGTATACCAGGCGGAGAACGCAATGACGAGAAATAAGAAAACCATGGCTACGCCGCTCTGAATGACATAACCCAGATAAGGAAGAATTCCATTCCAGAATCCCGTGCGTCTTTGCTTCCATAACTGCTTCAGATCCATGCTTAATCCCTGCCTTGTACAAGGGAATAGAACATATGCTCCAACGTGGCGTTCGATTCCCCGAATTGAGTACGCAGCTCATTCAGCGTCCCTTGAGCAATGACCTGTCCTCGGTGCAGGACAATAAAACGGTCACAGTAGTTTTCAATGGTGGACAGAATGTGTGAACTCAACAAAATGGATGATCCCGAAGCCTTCATTTCAAGCATAAAATCAAGCAAAGAGCGGATTCCGAGCGGGTCAAGTCCCAGGAAAGGTTCATCAATGATATAGAGTGGCGGACCTGCCACAAAAGCACACATGATCATGACCTTTTGCCGCATACCTTTGGACAGGTGGGTCGACAGACTTGTGCTTTTCTCATTCATGCGGAACAAGTCCAGCAGTTTCTCCGTACGCTTTTTGAAATCAGCCTCAGAAACACCATATGCTCTGGCCGTAAACTCCAGATGCTCCATGACTGTCATCTCGTCATACAGTTCAGGAGATTCCGGTACAAAGGCCATGGCAGATTGATATACCTGTGGATCTTCGTCCCGCTTCTTGCCCATGACCCGCACTTCTCCCTGTTGAGGGGTCATCAATCCTAAAATATGCTTCATCGTAGTACTTTTGCCAGCACCGTTTAATCCGATCAGTCCGACCATTTCTCCGCGTCCAACTTCCAGATCGATGCCGTGGAGGACCGGCCGCTTGGCACTGTATCCTCCGCTTAGCCCGTTGATTTTCAATACGGGTGGTTGAACGTTATCCATCTATCCCTGCACCTCTTTCGTCAGGTTTTATTCTTCAGAGCGTGTCTCTTTACCTTTGCTCCATTTGGGAGCGCCCTTGTTCTTGCGATCCTGGTCCCGTTCAGTTCTGCCAGTATTGCCAGCTGGCTTGCTGCCCGCCGGACGTTGATTCGAAGCAGCAGTTCTAGCACCGCCATTGCGGCTCGCCTGACCAGGTCTACGATCCCGGGACTGCCCTGGTTTTCTAGAGAAAGAATGGCCTTCAGGCCGCGTATCCGGACGTGGATCAGCCTCCAGCACTTTACCCCCGAACAATACACGTTCCGGCAATTCGATTCCAAGTTCCCGCGCAAACTTGCGCATAATGAAAATTTGCGTTTCGTCCACGATCGACAACACAATACCACTGCGACCCATACGACCTGTTCTTCCTGCACGGTGAACATAGTGTTCCGAATCAAATGCAGGGTCATAGTTAATGACCATAGGCAAACCTTCAATATCCAGCCCCCTGGCTGCAACTTCGCTCGCGATCAATAGTTGCAGTTTTCCGTTACGGAAAGCGGATAGCACGTTGCTACGCGTCACTTTGTCAGCATCGCCATACAGCGCAGCTGCGGAGAAGCCCAGATGATTCATTTTCGCTTCAACCTCGCCAATATCCTCGGTAGCATTCACAAAAACGATGGCGCGATCCGGGTTATACTGTCTAACCAGACGGCGCAGCATATCAATTTTGTTGCGGTTTTCTTCCACAAAATAAAAATGCTCAAGTCCCGCCGCAGTTGCCCGGTCCGGTTCAATTCCGATCTGTACCGGCTCTTTCATCTCCCGCTTCGCGAGTCCAGCAGTATGTTCATCAATCGTTGCTGACAAGAAAATAAGCTGACGGTCGCGCAGGGCACTGCGCAATACGAAGTCCACATCACTTACCCCGCCGAGCTGGAATACCTGGTCTGCCTCGTCAATAACAATCGTGGAGACATTGTGCATTTTCAGCTTTTTCAGCGTGATCAGTTCCTTCAGACGTCCTGGCGTTCCTACAACCAGTTCCGGGTGTTCACGCAGCTTCTCGATCTGACGTTTTACTGCGGCGCCACCAATTAGCCCCAGAACGCCAATTTTGCGTTCTTCTCCATATCGCTGTGCTTCCCGTACAATCTGCATCGCCAGCTCTTGTGTAGGAGCTATGATGAGCTTCTGTGTTCCTTTTACATCACTTTTGATGGATTGCAGCAGTGGCAGCAAATAGGCGAGTGTCTTGCCTGTTCCCGTCTGAGATTTTGAAACCACATCGCGACCTTCCAAAATAACCGGGATCGTCTGTGCCTGTACCGGTGAAGGTTCGTTGATGCCATGTTTGGCGAGTACAGCCTCAAGATCCTGTTCTACGCCAATTGAAGCAAATGTTTGATTCGTCATGTATGTCCATCCTTTAAATTTATTCGTTATGACGCTATATACATTCAACTAATAAATATTTACACTAACACTCCGATGACAGAACAACCTTCCGATGCAGCTTTCTTTCAGAAAGCTTTTTGGCGAAGTGGATGCTTTCGAAGTAGCTTTCTTGCAGAAAGCTTGTAGCTTCGCTTCTTCAGGTTATTTCTGTCCTCTCCGTTATCGTGTAAATGTTTAGTTGAACATATATAGCCCTGCTTGTACTAATAAAACCGAAGCCTGTCATCACATTACCTTTCATTATATGCGAAAAAAGCCTACGGACCAAATCTTATTCATGAAACATGTCTTTGCAGACAAAAAAAAGAAAAGCCCCTCGGCGGAGCCCTTCTTTTATCCGATATATGATGCCCATTGTTGCATCTTACTTCTGATTCATTACACCGTGCGACAGCCTGTCAGCGAGACGCGGAAATAGCTGATACAGCCACACTCCAGCCGAAGCCAGTCTGGGCAGATTCACTTCTTCCTTGCGCTTCTTCATCGCACGGATCATATGCCCCGCAACCTCTTCCGGCTTCAGCATCATCCAGCGTACATTATTAACATAGTTACCGGAGGGGTCTGCCCGTTGGAAGAACGGTGTATCGATGGGTCCGGGATTAATGGTCGTTACCGTGACTCCAGTCTTGCGAAGTTCCTGGCGCAGGGCATTGCTGAAGCCAAGTACAGCATGTTTGGTTGCCGTATATGAAGCGGATTTTGCAGTTCCGATCTTGCCAGCCATGGAAGCTACATTCACGATTTGTCCTCTGCCTCGTTGTAACATCTGCGGCAGTACTGCCTTGGTGCAGCGAACAATGCCCATGTAATTAACGTCCATCATCTCATCGAATTCCTGCACAGACATATCCGTCATCGCTGCAAATTTTCCGTAACCAGCGTTATTCAGCAAAATATCGATTCGTCCGTATTTCTGCAACATCGCATCCACGGCTGTCTGAACTTGCTCAGTATTCGTTACATCTAACGTGAGTAGTTCATGTTGCCCTTTCAGCGAAGCACCAATCTCTTCCAGCTTGTCCCGCGAGCGGGCAGCCAGAATCGGGATGGCTCCTTCTTCTATCAGCATCTGTGCACAGAGCGCACCAATTCCGCTCGACGCACCTGTGATAAAAACAACCTGATCTTTCAACATACCCGATGTCCTCCCGTATTGAACACATATTGCCCCAAGAGGCGTATGGTTCTATTCTACGAGATCATCACTTGAATATCCATCTCACCGATTCCGTCCATCAGCAAAGGAATACTCAATGCTTTCGTTGCACTAAAAGAACTCACGTATTCGGAATTCATCACTTGTGGAGGTGTAATATCAACAACGACACCCTGATTGGACAGGATGGTACTTGCATTGCCGCTAATCATATTGCCAAGTTCAGAAATAGCACTTTTACTCATTTCGTCCATTTCTGTAATGACAAAGCCGCCCATCATGGCAGAAACGATTTTCAATGCTACCGACTCTTGTATTCCAAACACGATGTTTCCGCTCAGTTGTCCAGTCATTCCGATCACGATCCAGACATGGTCTGCGATGTACTCCACATTTTTCACGCCAAGACTCCCGGTGGAAGGCGAAACCTGGATGAGCTGTTCGAATACGTTCCGTGCGGATTCCAGGAAAGGATTAATCACTTCCGCTTTCACTGTCTAATGTCCCCCTTACACTGGGTTATTGGTCACACACCAAAAGTCCCATATTCATAAATTTATTATACTTTATCACGTACAAGAATTCACCAAGAATTCGGCAAGGCATGTGTACTATAATTTATCGTCATCCGCGGGGCAAATGTTTATAGCTGATTCTAGCGAAAAAACGAGGCTTTTCGCATCTGTTGCAAGAACAATTGCCATGAAGAGGCATGGCAAAAGGCATTTAGGACTTTTTTACTGTTTCTTAAAATGTTGAAAATTTAATTTCTTGAAATAAAATTAATTTCTCGTTCTTATGGACCTCCCCAAATCCATGATGTTCCCTTCATTGCCCTGCTGTCCTGAATCACCTATAATTTAAGGAACGGAACAATGACCAGTTACGGGATTCCACCTATGGATAGACAGAAGACATTTTACGTGCAAGGAGGCCATACATGAATATCAGTCAACTGGAGACGCTGATTACCATCTCGAAAACGATGAGTTTCCGCAAAGCCGGAGAACTTCTAAATCTGACTCAACCTGCCGTCTCGGCCCAAATCAAGAGCCTGGAGGATGAATTCAGTACCGTTCTTGTCGATCGGAACCAACCGGTCACCCTTACCGATCGCGGACAGGTGTTTCTTCAACATGCCGAACGTATGCTGGACATCGTGGGTGAGCTGAAACAGAAGCTGATGGATCTCGATGAGACTCCTCAGGGACATATCAGACTAGGTACAACCACGTCCATTGCCATTCAGATTTTGCCACGGGTCTTATCCTACTTTCAGGATCAATTTCCACTCATCAAAACCAGTATCCAATCCCTGCCTTCCTCCCAGATCTATACCCAGGTCGAGAATGGAATGGTAGACATCGGTATCGGTTATCTCACGGAACGGAATCCTAACCTGAATACGTCCGTGCTGTATTATGATACTTTCGAACTTGTCGTATCCCCATTCCATCCACTGGCAAAGCAAAAGCATGCGGCGGTGGATGTCCTGCGCAGCACACCTCTGATTTTGCTATCTCCGGATACGGTAGGACGCCGCTTTACGGAAGGCATTTTCAAAAAACATAATATTGAGCCCAATATCGTTATGGAGTTGTCGAGCAGCGAGGAAGTAAAACGGATGGTTGAGATTAATCTCGGGGCAGCCGTTATATCCAAACAATCCGTTGCCCACGAGTTACGGCAAGGCACACTGCGCATGATTCCACTCAGTGAACTGGAGGTCAGTCACCCTGTCGGAGTCATTTACAAATCAAGTCGTTATCTCAATTCGGCTATGCAGCAATTCCTGAGCGATCTCAAAGGCATGCCGGAGACCCAGTTCATCAGTTCAGAATGACAAATGAGCCATGAGAAAGGAAGGATTTCCATATGAAATTTGATCTTCACACCCATCATTTTCGTTGTGGTCATGCAGACGGCAATATTCGCGACTATATTGAGGCAGGTATTCAATCTGGACTTCAGGTCATCGGTATCTCAGATCATACACCTTACTTTGGAAGTGACGAGGAGCAGGCTTTTCCCCGGATCGCGATGGGCAAGTCGGAATTGCGTCATTACGTGGAAGAAGTTCTGGCTCTGAAGGAAGAATACGCGGGCAAAATTGATGTGCTGCTTGGCATTGAATCCGACTATTTCCCTGTCCATGCCGATTTGTATCGCAATACACTGGGGCAATATCCTTTTGATTATATTATTGGTTCAGTTCATCATACGGAAGATGTCAGCATATTCAACAAAACCCGCTGGAACGGATTAAGCGATGCGCGTAAGGTTGAAGTGAAAGAGAGTTACTATGCTTTGATTCGGCAATCGGCCCGAAGCGGTATGTTCCAGATTCTCGGACATATTGATGCCATGAAAGGAAATTATCCACCTTTCTCGGATATTATCGCGGATCAAGCCATCGATGAAACGTTGCAGGTCATTGCAGAATCGAACGTGGCTATTGAAATTAATACGTCAGGTAAAACCAAACTCAGTGGGGGCTGGTACCCTTCCGATGCCATTCTGGAGCGTGCGCATCATTATGGAGTGAAAGTGACTTTCGGATCAGATGCCCACAAACCGCAGCGTGTTGCCGATGAACTGGATGACGTGCGTACACGTTTGCAAGAGATTGGATTCACCGAATGGGTATACTTCAAGCAGAAACAAATGCAAGTTGTACCGTTTTAAACATAGAACATCACAATAGCCCTCACGGCGTAAAAATAACGCTGTGAGGGTTTTTCTTTGTATCCTAATATAAAAAATGTTATATAAGTTCAACTAAATATTTACACGATAGCGGAATGTAGTTCTGTATCGGAGTGTTGGTATAGAAATTCCATAGTTAAACTTATATAGACAAAAAAAATGAACCCGCTAAGTGCGGGTCCCAACAGCATTATCTATTATCAAAAAGGGGGTCATGAGATAAGTTTACCCGCTGTCTGTTAGAGTTCAATTGCAGCTATATTTCATTTGTGTAACAAATAATTGAAGTTCGTTTCAAGCCCCTGCTGTTTCATTAAAACGATCTATATTTTTCTAATTGAAAGACGCTCTTTGGATTTATGCTATATGCTTCTATTCTATGTTACTCGTGCTTGTCGGATACCAACGTTTGCAGGCGATTTTCCCAAGGAGAACGGACATGCTGTTCACGATACAGACTATAAACCTTAACATCCAGCAGAGTATCCGGCTTCTCACCATCCTCATGATTCAAAACAAACGAAGGCAGAGTCCGTTCATAAATCATACCGCTTTTGCAGAGGACCCGTTCGGATGATACATTTGCCTCGTAACAGCGCGCTTCCACTTTGCACAAATTAAGTTCGGCAAAACCGAATTCCAGCAAACGCTGTACTGCCTCAGTTGCGACTCCCTTACCCCAGCATGACCTGTTCAGAATATATCCAATCTGTGCGGTGCCGTTCTGGTCGTTCCAATGCTGGAATGAAGTGATGCCGATGATCTGTTCGCTGCCTTTCCAGCAGATGCCGTAATGCAGTGAATCCAGCTTGGCACTGCTGCTGCGAATCTGATTCAATAATCGCCGAGCCCGGATTGGCGTGGGCTGACTCCCCCTGTTTACATAACGAATCACCTGCGGGTCGGAAAACAGCTCCGACAACGTGCTGTAATCACTCTGACGTAATGATCGAAGAACAAGGCGCTCTGTCCATAAAGCAGGCAATCCTTGGCCCAGCATTTTTCGGGTCAGCATGACAATCGCTCCTTTTGCCTAACGGGTTCTAGTCCGGTAAGACAAGCATGCTCTGAGGATGATCCGGCGCAAATAAAATACATGGATAAACAATGAAACATCACTATACTCCACAGTACTCCGCTCAGTAGCCCGAACATTAGTATGCCAATTCATTACAGCGGATTATTCCTGACATAACTAATCCGTTTGCAGCCCGCGATAAACGCCCGTACGAAGTTCCCGGATATAAAAATCAAGGGAAGGCACCTGAGCCTGCTGAGCAATCTGTACTTCCTGCTCAATATCATAAGGAACCCTTACAAATTGAAGGTTGAACGGGTTGTTTCGATCAGTGCTGTTCTCTCCTTCAAGGATACAGTAAGAAGCCTGGGTAAAATCAAGCGGGTTACCCACACTGCCCGCATTAAACAACATTTTCCCATTCATAAATTGCAAGTATGCATTATGCACGTCCCCATATCCTACAACATCCGCCACACCAAGCTCAGGTTCATCTGCCGGAGCATCGAACATCGCTAACCTTTTCTCGATCTCATCCCACGGCTGTACACGGTGATATACACTTTGGGGAGAGGCATGCACCAAGCGAATCGTACGACCACTCAGCTCTAATTGGTGACTAAACGGCAAGCTCTCCAGATATGCCAATCGCTCCTTACCCAGCCGCTTCGCTTGCCAAGTAAAATTCTCATTGTCCTGATTAACCGCAACCAATTCATCCCAGTTGCCGCGGATAACTTGCTCACATGTCTCCCTCACCAGATCAACTACCTGTACCGGATCAGGCCCCTTGCCAACGAGGTCGCCAAGACAAAAGATTCGCTTCAATCCGCGACTCCGAATATCTTTTAATACTGCTTCCCAAGCAGTCATATTGCCATGAATATCGGATACAATCGCAATTCGTTCCATCCGGCTAACCTCCCTTTATGCTCTATATTGTTTATGTTGTTAACCCTTTAATTCAAAAACCGTCAATTCCGGCCTGCACAAAAAGCGAATCGGCAGTTGGGTCATGCCAAAGCCACGGTTCACATAGACTGGCATATGCTTATCCCCTGCGTAATATAACCCTTGAATATACTTGAGTGAACCTCTCGGTGTAGTCAGTGCCCCAATCCAGGGAAAACGCACCTGTCCGCCATGACTGTGTCCAGAGAGCTGTAGTCCGAAACCGTAAGGTGCTGCAATGTCTGCATAATCGGGCTCATGCATAAGCAGCAGTTTCCAGACCTCTCTGCTCAATCCCTTGATTGCTACAACAGGATCAGGTCTGCCCGTAAGCGCGTCATCCAAACCTGCTATCGCAATACGTGAATCCCCTCGTTCAATCAAAACATGGCTATTCCGGAGCAACGTGAACCCGGCCTCTTTAAACATCAGCTCCACTTCATGCTGCTGATGGCCTCGGTAATCATGGTTCCCCAATACGGCATATTTGCCATACTTCGCTTGCATTGAAGCCAGTGCAGGAATACATTCACGCATCGGTTCTGCCTCTCGTTCAACCATATCTCCGGTAAAACAAATCAGATCAGGCTGTTGTTCCCGTATCGTTTCAGCCAGCTTCTCCATTTGTTTCAGCCCCGTATGGAATCCAAGATGAGCATCACTGAACTGAATCACACGCAGTCCCTCGAATGCTTTTGGAAACTTGGGCAGTTTCAATTCAACATGCTTGATCTCCAGATGACGAGGCTCCCACAACCAGGCATATCCTCCTGTGAGCAAACTGGCACTCGCCGTCATTAAGATCATGCGCATCAAAAAACTGCGCCGGGAGGGATCATGATCCTTTTCCTCTCCGGGAAAAATGGAGTCCTCCGAATCAGATCCATACTTCGAGCGCCGGGGCGGCGAGATCTTGCTGCCCTCACGCGGTGTTTCTCCCATGCGTCCCCCTCCTTCTTCCGCTCCAAATCCATCCCCTTAGTATACCATATTCTGCATGACTAGCCCGGTTCCTTTGCGAGTACAGAAAAAGAAGCCGGGATCTTAGGCTATATATGCCAAGGATCACGACTTCTTCTAATGGTGCAGATCCGAAGTTCTGCATTTGATATGACTAGGTTAAACACCCAACCAGCGTTTGAACATGTGTTTGGTTGTTTGTTTGTTCATTTCGGCAATGGAGGTAGTCAACGGAATACCTTTTGGACAAGAGCGTACGCAGTTCTGCGAGTTACCACAGCCTTCAATACCTCCGTCTTCCATAAGTGCTTCCAAGCGGTCTTCAGCGTTCATCTCCCCTGTTGGGTGAGCATTGAACAGACGTACTTGAGAAAGAGCTGCCGGACCGATAAAGTCTGTTTTCTCATTCACGTTCGGGCAAGCTTCGAGGCATACACCACATGTCATACATTTGGACAGCTCGTAAGCCCACTGACGTTTCTTCTCAGGCATCCGCGGACCTGGACCGAGGTCATAGGTTCCATCAATCGGAATCCACGCTTTAACCCGTTTCAGGGCGTTAAACATCCGAGTACGGTCGATGACGAGGTCACGAACCACCGGGAAGGTTTTCATCGGTTCGATGCGAACCGGCTGTTCGAGCTTGTCGATCAGGGCAGCACACGCTTGACGCGGCTTGCCGTTGATGACCATGGAACATGCTCCACAGACTTCTTCGAGACAGTTCGATTCCCAGCAAACCGGGGCAATGGACTTGCCTTCTGTATTAACTGGGTTCCGCTGGATCTCCATCAGGGCGCTAATAACGTTCATGCCGGGACGGTACGGAAGCTCAAACTCTTCGTTGTACGAAGATGACTCCGGACTGTCCTGACGGGTGATGATAAACTTGACGGTTTTTTTTGCTGTAGCTGTGTCCGTCATATCGTTGTCCCCTCCTTTGGTGACGATGATTGATTGCTATCGTTACAAGACCACAATGTTCACAAATGGTCACTCCGCTGGCAGAAGATCCTTCCGATCGCTGTTATCCCCAGATTTCTTTGATCCACCTTATAGGGTGGAAATCCGGAAATAAAGGCGAACGCTTCGCTTCTTCAGTAATCTTCTGCCTTCTCCGTTCAGGTGTTAACTTTTAGATCATGTAAATATGAAATAAAATCCTCTTGGTGTTATGCAGTAAAGGCGAGCGCTTCGCTTCTTCTGGGCATTTCCGCTTCCTCCGCTACGTCGTGCACGCAGGGTCACTTTGTTGGAAACTGCACTCCATTCATTCTGGTTGGCAGTAACATTGAGAAGCTCGGCGTACGCTTTGCCTCTATGTGTCTACTGCTTTTCCGTTATGTTGCTAAGTCATTAACTTTATTAATAGACCGAAATTTCACTTTACTTAATCTTTCGAGTAGTCCCGGATCCGTGGTGGGATCAGGGAAACGTCTACAGGCTCGTACGAAATTTTCGGACCTTCCTTCGACCAGCTTGCGATCGTTGTTTTCAGGAATTCTTCGTCATTCCGTTCGGTGAAGTCCGGTTTGTAATGCGCTCCACGGCTTTCGTTACGCAGCAGTGCGCCCAAAGTCATCGCTTCTGCAAGTTCAAGCATGTTCCACAGCTGACGGGTAAATGCTGCACCCGGGTTGTTCCAACCGGAAGTGTCGTACATGTTGATTTTACCGTAACGCTCTTTCAATTCCTTGATTTTGCCGATAGTCGCTTCCAGCTTATCGTTGTAACGTACCACCGTCATATTCGCTGTCATCCACTCGCCAAGCTCTTTATGAATGACATATGCATTTTCATTGCCCTGCATATTTAGGATGCCTTCGTATTTATCGGTTTGGCGCTTGGTATAACCATCGAATACGGAAGAACTGATATCTGCGGACGATTTTTTGAGTCCTTTGATATATTCAACTGCTTTCGGTCCAGCCACCATCCCACCGTAGATTGCCGATACCAGGGAATTTGCACCCAGACGGTTCGCACCATGATATTGGTATTCACATTCACCAGCTGCGAACAGTCCTGGAATGTTGGTCATTTGGTTATAATCTACCCACATGCCGCCCATGGAATAATGGACTGCCGGGAAAATTTTCATTGGGATTTTACGCGGGTCATCACCCATGAACTTCTCGTAGATCTCAATGATTCCGCCGAGCTTCACATCCAGCTCCTTCGGATCTTTGTGTGACAAGTCGAGATATACCATGTTCTCGCCGTTCACGCCGAGGCCCATATCCACGCAGACACTGAAAATTTCACGCGTCGCGATATCACGCGGAACAAGGTTACCGTATGACGGATATTTTTCTTCGAGGAAGTACCAAGGCTTACCGTCTTTGTACGTCCAGATCCGTCCACCTTCACCACGAGCCGATTCGGACATCAGACGCAGTTTGTCATCGCCCGGAATAGCAGTCGGGTGAATCTGAATGAACTCACCGTTCGCGTAATTTACACCTTGCTGATACACCGCACTTGCGGCAGTTCCTGTATTGATAACTGAGTTGGTTGTTTTACCGAAAATAATACCAGGGCCGCCGCTCGCCAGAATAACTGCTTCTGCCGGGAACGTTTGTACCTTCATCGTTTTCAAATCCTGTGCTACAATCCCGCGGCAGGTGCCTTCGTCATCCACAACAGCTTGCAGGAACTCCCAGTTCTCATACTTCGTAACGAGACCCGCTGCTTCCCAACGACGTACTTGCTCATCCAACGCGTAGAGCAATTGTTGTCCAGTCGTTGCACCAGCAAACGCCGTACGGTGATGCTTCGTTCCACCGAAACGACGGAAATCGAGCAAACCTTCCGGTGTCCGGTTGAACATTACGCCCATCCGGTCCATCAGGTGAATGATGCCTGGTGCTGCTTCACACATCGCTTTGACTGGAGGCTGATTCGCCAAAAAGTCACCGCCGTATACTGTATCGTCAAAGTGTACCCATGGAGAGTCGCCCTCACCCTTGGTATTTACCGCACCGTTGATACCGCCTTGGGCACATACGGAGTGGGATCTTTTGACGGGAACCAGTGAAAATAAATGAACATGGACTCCGGCTTCAGCCGATTTGATCGCCGCCATCAATCCCGCGAGACCTCCGCCCACAATAATTACATTAGATGATGCCATTGCTGTTCACTCCCTTATAAGTCAGCATTTAAAGTCCAAATGCTTAAATCAGAACTGTCTTAACTGCGTCAATCATAGAAGTGGCTACCTGGAAATCCATGCTCCGGAAAGCAAGCAGCGATGCAATAAACATGAGAGCTACAATAGCAAACAAGCTCATGCAGATGTAGGAAGATACACGCTGCGCACGCGGACCGACGGTAATTCCCCAGCTAACCAGGAACGACCACAAACCGTTGGCAAAGTGATAGGATGCCGCAACCACACTGATCAGATATAAAATAAACGTTACCGGGTTCATCACGATGCCGTGTATGACACCGCCAAGCTCTTCGTGTGTGACATTCCCCAGCGCAACCTGGAAACGAGTCTCCCAAATATGCCAGATGACGAACACAAACGTAATGACACCGCTGACGCGTTGCAACGTATAGCGCCAGTTGCGCTCATTGCCAAAACGTCCCACGTTAGGCTTGGCCTGATAGGCAATGTACAAACCATATACACCGTGATAGAACAGCGGCAACCAGATGAGAAGCGTTTCAAGTACAATTACGAGCGGCAGGCCATTCAGAAATGCAACTGCATCGTTAAAGCCTTCTTTGCCGCCTTCAACTGCCGAGAAGTTCGTCACCATATGCTCAATGAAAAACAGACTGAGCGGAATGACGCCAAGCAAGGAGTGCAGCTTTCTGGAGTAAAACCCTTTCATAAAATGTCGATCCCCTTTCGCTAAATACAACGTTTTCATAAATAAAATTCGCTTATCATGACACAAACCTTTCCCAAGGAAAGGTTCGACAAATTGTTCCGTTTTCTTCAGGTGTGAACAACTTGTGTCACGATTCATGTTACTCCTTTTTTTCTTATAAGGGAATTGCAATATAATTATTAAATGTTATAACCTATAGTTATAAGTTATAAACATCGGTCGTGCAGGCCATACAACATGAAGAAATATTTGACAAGGAGATGCCTCACGCAAAGTACATTCATACGTTCATTAGAAAAGAGGTTAGTGCTCATGTTCGAGGAATTAAACGCTTTTGCGGCGGTTGTAGAGCAGTCCAGTCTGAACCGTGCATCGAAATTGCTGAATCTTTCACAGCCTGCGCTGTCTCGCAAAATCTCCAAATTGGAGGATGAACTCGGCGTAGCGCTCTTTCATCGCCGTGGTAAACGACTTGAATTAACCAGCGTAGGCCAGTTCGCCTATACTTTCGCGGTAGAGCAGAAACAGCAGCAACAAAAATTTCTGACCATGCTGGCCCAGTACAAGGACGAAGAACAAAGCTCCATTACGCTTGGAGCCAGTCTGACAACGCTTCAAACCACATTGCCACCGCTGGTAAATGCCTTTATGCAGAAACATCCGAATGCGGAAATCAAGCTGGTGACAGGGAAAACGCATGAAATTGTCTCTTTTGTGCGGGATAAAAAAGCCGATGTAGGCATCGTTGCATCCTCTATAAGTGAAGCCGGGCTAAACTGTGTGCCACTTTTTGATGATCATCTGGAGCTGGTTGTGCCCTTAACGCATCCCCTATCGGGTAAAGAAGCCGGAATGGAACATTTGCAAGATCTGCCGATGATTACGTTCTCCAAAGGAACCTGGTATCGCAAATTAACCGACGACCTGTTCCAGCGCTGCGCCGTGATGCCGGATATTCGCATGGAGATTGATTCCTTTGAAGCGATTGTCCGTCTTCTGCCTACCTGCAAAGCTGCAGCCCTTTTGCCCAAGTCATATCTCCGCCCTCAGTTGCTTGCGGACAATGATCTCGTCTCGGTATATCTGCCGCAATTGCAACAGACCCGGCGAACAACCTGCATGATCTATGGGGAAAAGGAAGACCTCAGCCAAACCTCCAGACAGTGGGTCAGAGAAACGGCTGCGCTCTTTACAGCAAAGGCGCCGCTGCCCTCACGGAGGACTACGACGCCTTAGCATTCATATCAATCAGCCGAGCTCAACGCTCTGCTTTCATTTAATAGACTCAGCTCTAGCTCTCTTGGCTGATCACTTCTTCCTCAAAACGGTCAATGTCATCATTCATGCCGATAATTACCATGATATCACCCATCTGAAGCGAGTCCAGTGCAGTCGGGGCAATGATGACCCCGGCTTCCTTTTGCAACGCTACAATGCTGCAACCAAAGCGTACTCGAGCATTCAGAGTAGACAGCGTTTTATTATGCAGACAGGCCGGAACCTTCATCTCCACAATACTGTAATCATCGGACAATTCGATATAATCCAGCAGATTTGGGGTGACGAGCTGATGGGCAACCCGGATTCCCATATCACGCTCAGGATAAACAACACGATCGATCCCCAGCTTGTCCAGTGCCCGTCCATGAAGAACTGAAATGGCTTTGGCCACAACTGTTTTTACACCGAGTTCCTTCAGTAAAATAGCAGTGAGAATACTGGTCTGGATATCAGCCCCGATGGCAACGATACAGCAGTCAAAATTACGGATGCCCAGGGAGCGCAGCACTTCCTCATCCGTTGAATCCGCGACGACGGCATGGGTGACCAATTCACTCATGTCTTCGACGACTTCTTCATTTTTATCGATACCCAGCACTTCATAACCAAGCTCCATTAATTCCTGTGCCAGACTGGAGCCAAAGCGCCCAAGCCCAATTACCGCAAACTGCTGTGTTTTCATTGTTCTTCACGAACCCCTTATCCAATAATCATTTTGCCTTCCGGATACCTGTACAACTCTTTACCCTTTTTCTGTCCGAGTGCATACGCGAGCGTAATTGGTCCAAGACGTCCTGCAAACATCGTGAAACAGATCAAAAGCTTGCCGATCGTGGTCAGCTTCAGTGTAAGCCCCATAGATAAACCTACAGTACCGAAGGCGGATGTTGTCTCAAATAATATCATTAAAAAACTGCTGTCTTCCGTCGTACTAAGCACCATCGTAACGGCAATAATGAGCAACAGTGCAAGCAGTGTAATCGTCAGTGCTTTGAAAATACGTTCCTGTAGGAGCCGATATCTGAAAAAGACGATATCTTCCCGTCCTCGCATCATGGCATAGACAGCTCCGGCCATAATCATAAATGTGGTTGTTTTAATACCGCCTCCGGTAGAACCGGGAGAAGCACCAATAAACATTAATATAATGATGAAAAATTGCGTTGCCTGTCTCAGACCAGCAATGTCTACCGTATTCGCCCCTGCTGTTCTTGGGGAAACCGACTGGAAGAACGAACCGAGAATTTTACCACCCCAGTTCAGGCCACCCAATGTCCGGGGATTGCTGAATTCAAATACAAATATAACCAAAGCTCCAAATATGATTAACAATCCTGTTGTCAGCAATACCACTTTGGAATGCAGCGACAGCTTCTTCGTCCTCCGATACTCCACCAGATCAGACAAAACGACAAAACCGATTCCTCCTGCAATAATAAGGAACATGGCTGTAAAATTCACGAGCGGATCATACACATACCCGGTTAAGCTGCGGAATTCTCCGAACATATCAAACCCGGCATTGTTGAACATGGAGATGGCATGCCAATATCCATAATAGATGGCCTGCCCCATTGGCATATCAAACGACCACCGAATGGCGAATAACGTGCCACATATGCCTTCCAATATGAGCGAGTAGATCACAACTTTGCGAATAAGGCGGACAATCCCCTCCATCGTGCTCTGATTCATCGCTTCCTGCAAAATCAACCGCTCACGCAGAGAGATCCGCCGTTTGAATGCAATCGCCACCAGTGTCGACATCGTCATAAAGCCAAGGCCGCCAATTTGAATCAGGATTGCAATTATGATCTGACCCAACGTCGAAAAATGAGTACCCGTATCCACCACAACCAGCCCTGTTACGCAGACTGCGGAAGTCGCAGTGAAGAGTGCGTCAATAAAAGGAAGGCTGACCCCGCTTCGACTGGATGCCGGGAGCATCAACAGAAGTGTCCCGAGCAATATAATACCCGCGAACCCTAGGACCAGAATTCGGGGTGGCGATAGACGCATCCATTGAACATTCATTTTCACTTGAGTATCATCCACCTCTGCCAAAAAGAAAATGACTCCACGATGTGGAGCCTTTCTCCGAAGCGCTTTTCCACATGACTTGACGGAATAGCCAAGCACTTGGAAAGCCTCATTTCGGAGTGTAAACATGTATGATTTTCGCTGTAACACATATACATTAGGTTGGAATACCTTTTATACATTCTATTCGTTCCCTTGTTAGCCTAAAGACATGCGGAATATTGGACATTTGATTCAAAATTATAAGCGCTGGGACGTTTGTATACAAAACGATTTTTGTGTAAATAGCATCGAATTCCGTCAAAAAGGGAAAAACTCAGATATGGCGATGGATAGATCAGATTGTTTCGATCATTTTCATTCGTTTTCATGCATTTGCACCACTTCTCGTTTCGTCATTGGCATTCGGGGCTTGGGCTGTGCTATCTTTACTTTAATATCCATATTAATAAAGGAGGAACAATATTAAATGAATCCCTTAGGGCAGCCTTTGGTACTCAAAGCTAACTTCAAGCGTTTAGGGTTGCTTGCGGCGATTGGCCTGATTCTGTTTTTCGTTTTTCAAATCTTTCCTGCCACCTCATCGCAAACGACTGATATTCAGTCTACTTCCTTCATAAGCAAGGAGAAAGCGGCGGAGTCGGCACGATCTTTTGCAGCTTCTCTACCTGATTATACCCTTCCGTCAAATACCGGAAACGAGCTTGTGACGTACCAAACCCATTCCGACATCTATGGGTATATGGCCAAAACCAAACAGTTAGAAACCTATAACAAGAAATGGGAAACAACCTATCCTTACGATGTGTACCGCGTTCGTTTGCCCGATCAGGACAAAGGCGGTTATTTGAATGTTGACGTACATATGAGAACAGGAAAAGTTGTCGGTTTCAAGCGCGAACTGCCGTCTTCCCTGTATGCATCCATTGAGGCTGAGCAGGACAAAAGCAAAGTAAATGCTGCCCAACGTTTAGCTGAAGATAACCTTTCCCTAAATGAAAAAGAACAGCTTGCCGCTGGCGTTCTTGGCGAATTCGGGTATAATGTACCGAAACTTCAACTGGACACCCGTGAAGAAGAAGCGGGGCTGCAATACACAGATAACGAAAAGCAAATTGGAGATTCCAAGCTGGAACTGAATTTCACGTTTGAAAACGGAGCCGTTCGCTCCTTCGAATCGGTCTTCTCGGTTCCTACCTCCCATACCGACTATGTACAAAATCAGACCCGGCAAGCCAACTGGATGACTTATGGCGGTTATGCTTTCCTGACCTTTGTGCTTGGCGTGCTCGCGATCATCTACAGTATTCTGACGAGAGCACACACGTCATTCAAACGCGGAATCGTTCTGTCTCTGGTATACTTTGCAGCTTCCGTGATTGGCACACTGAACATGATTCCGCTCTTTCAGGCGCAGGGGCTGTCTAACTTTATGCTGACCTTCCTGATGGTGATGCAAGCTGGGATTACGCTAGTCATGAGTGCAACCATCTATCTGTCGCTCGTTGCCGGTGACGGCATGTGGCGCAAAATCGGTCTGAATCCTTGGCCTCGAGCCAAAGAACCCGGATACGGCAAATATGTCCTGCACAGTATGTATACAGGATACTTATGGGCGTTGATTCTGCTGGGTGTGCAATCCGTACTGTTCTTTATTCTGGAGCGCAGTATTGGAAGCTGGTCAACAACATCGGCTGACCAGTCCACATACAACATGAGTTATGCCTGGATCTTCCCGATTATGGCCTGGATGGCCGGGATCGGTGAGGAAACGGTCTATCGTCTGTTCGGAATTCGCATGATGCAGAAGGTTGTACGCAATACGTTCATTGCTTGCCTTATCCCAACATTAATTTGGGCTCTGGGACACACCCTGTACCCAATCTATCCGGTCATCACACGTCCAATTGAGCTTACTGTTATCGGACTCTTGTTCAGTCTGATCATGCTGCGCCACGGCTTCATCGCCGTTGTATTCGCACATGTTATCTTTGACAGCCTGTTGATGGGGCTAAGCCTGATCTTCATGGGTGATGCACTGAACATTTCCGCAGGACTCTTCTGGATTGTGCTTCCGGCCATCGTTGGTTATGTCATCTATAAGATGAATCCAAAACAAAAAGAGAAGCCGTATGTCACGACTCCTCATCACGAAGTGCTGCAATAATCTGATTCGCAAGCTTGTCACCAATAGATAGAGGCCGGAAGTCTTCGACGCTGGCCTCTTTTATTTTGCGTAAAGAACCAAAATGCTTCAGCAGCAGCTTGCGCCGCTTTTCGCCGATACCCGGAATGGCGTCCAGACGGGAAGTCACCATCGATTTGCCACGCTGCTCGCGGTGGAACGAAATCGCAAAACGGTGGACCTCTTCTTGAATCCGCTGCAACAGGTAGAACTCCTGACTGTCACGCGGCAAGGAGATGACTTCCGGCGGGTTGCCGATCATCAATTGTGAGGTCTTGTGCTTCGCATCCTTTACCAGGCCACATACCGGAATAAACAGCCCCAATTCATTCTCCAAAATATCGACCGCAGCCGAGATCTGTCCTTTACCACCATCGACCACAATCAGGTCAGGCTGGGTCAGATTTTCCTTCAATACCCGCTCGTAACGGCGACGGATAACTTCTCGCATCGTTTCATAATCATCCGGTCCTTCAACCGAACGGACCTTGTACTTCCGATATTCCTTCTTATCCGGTTTACCATCGGTAAATACGATCATGGCGGATACCGGGTTCGTACCCTGGATGTTCGAGTTATCAAACGCTTCAATACGGTGAAGCTGATCCAGTCCAATAAAACGTCCCAGTCCTTCAGCGGCTTTCGATGTCCGTTCTTCATTCCGCTCAATCAGGCGGAACTTCTCTTCCAATGCCACACGTGCGTTATCCACGGCCATGGTGATCATCTGGCGTTTCAATCCACGCTGCGGAATATGGACTTTAATTTCCAACCATTCCTGCAATGCTGCTGCGACCTGAGAAGGATCTTCGAAGCCTGGAGGCTGTTTATCAGCCGATACATCTTCCTGAGCAACAGCGTCGTCTTGGTTAACCATCGCAGCTTCTTCCGCTTCTGCTTCGGGTTGGATATCACCATAAGATGCACGGGACTCGGCAACACGTAGCTCAACCGCAGAATCTTGCGCCAATCGCGTTGTCTCTTCTGGCTCGATTGTCACCGCCGCAGGTACCGCTCCATCAGCATCGGATATATCATCCGCACCACCGTCACCCGCTGCTAGATCTTTTGGCATTTCCGGCAGTAAGATTTCCTGTGGCAACGCTGGATTATCACTGTAATACTGGGTCACGTAAGACATAAAGTCACTGTATGCCTCACCGTAAAACGGGAACGTTGATACGTGTCGTTCGATCATTTTCCCCTGACGCATATATAGAATCTGGACACACATCCAGCCTTTATCAATGGCAAAACCAAACACATCGCGGTCTCTGGCGTCCGCCATCGTAATTTTCTGTTTTTCCATCATCGCATCAATGGCAATGACCTGATCCCGAAGTTCCTTGGCTCGTTCAAAATACAGATCCTCAGCCGCTTCCTGCATTTTGCGCTGTAAATCCTTCTTGATCTCCTCATGCCCGCCACTCAAAAATGAACTGATCTCCTGGGAGATCTCATCATACTGCTCCTTGCCCACTTCTTGCACACAGGGGGCGAGGCACTGTCCCATATGATAATACAGGCATACTTCCTTCGGCATCACGCCGCATTTGCGTAACGGATACATCCGATCAAGCAGCTTTTTCGTTTGGTGTGCCGCATATGAATTCGGATAAGGTCCGAAGTATTTGGCTTTATCTTTGAGCACCCGCCGGGTCACTTCGAGTCGGGGATGCTTTTCATTCGTAATTTTAAGGTAAGGAAATGTCTTATCATCCTTGAGCAACACGTTATACCGCGGCATATGTTTCTTAATCAGGTTACACTCCAGAATGAGTGCTTCCATATTGCTGCCGGTAACGATATATTCAAAATCACGGATTTCGGACACCAGGCGCTGTGTCTTCCCATTATGACTGCCGATAAAATATGATCTTACGCGATTCTTCAGCACTTTGGCTTTACCTACATAGATAATGGTACCTTCACTGTTTTTCATCAGGTAACAGCCGGACATGTCAGGCAGCAAAGCCAGCTTGTGGCGGATCTGCTCCAGAGCCTTCTCCTGTTCCTGCACGTTTGTAATGAATTCATCCATAATTCGGTGGGTCCTCCTTCCCGATTACTGAGAAAGCTGATAGCTTCACCTTACATGAGGCACTCCGATGACAGAATGACCTTTCGATCGCTGTTACCCCCAGATTTCTTTGATTCTTTTCTTATAACGTATAAATCCGGGGATAGCGCATGCTTCCGAAGTAGCTTTCTTTCAGAAAGCTTTTAGGCGACCACTTCGTTTCTACAGGTCATTTCTGCCCTCTCCGTTGTTCATGTAAATTTCAGTTCACCTTATAATAAATAGTATATCTTATATTGTCCTATATGAAAGTATTCGACGCAAAACGCCCCCGGCGCATAACCGGAGGCGTATGTGAAATCTTGGTTAATTATTGGTGTTTTTCGATAATTCCTTTGAGAGCATCTTTCGAGTTCAGACCAACCACTTTATCAACCGGTTGACCATCTTTGAAGAAGATCAATGTTGGAATGCTCATTACGCCGAAGCGGGAAGCGGATTCCGGATTTTCGTCCACATTGACTTTAGCAATTTTCACTGCATCGCCAACTTCGGTGGACAGCTCTTCCAGGATTGGAGCGAGCATTTTACAAGGACCGCACCAAGGCGCCCAGAAATCAACAAGAACCGTTCCTTCGCCTTCGACTTCAGCGTTGAAGGATTGATCGGATACGTTAACAATAGCCATGAAATTGTCCTCCTTATATATACTTACGGTTTATTTTAACCTGTAACGTCGTGAACGACACTTCCAGTATAACACAGGTACTCTAATGTTGTGAAATGAACGCATCAATGTTCATCTTCCCAACATCAAATCTTCACAATTGAAGAACTTGCAGGTTCGCTGCAAAATCTTTACAAACGCTTTCTTTTCCAAGTATACTAAAATTACTCCGGGCTTCAGCTACCTGTAAGGGCAAGCTGTTATCCCCATAAGGAGGCAATACCATGGATGCAAATGTGCGGATCAACGACCCGCGTGAACATGTGAACGAGGAACCCCGTAACGATCTGTTTGATCTGATTGCGGGTGTTGCTGGCATGGCCGGCCTGATGACGGTTATCTTTTTCGGAATGGTGATTTTCAAATTTATCACCGAATAGGATCTTCAGGCTGCACGCAGGCCAGAAAAGCCCGGTTTTCGCGACAATGCGAAAGCCAGGCTTTTTTTGGGACTATAGGAGTAAAAAATAGATCAGATCGGTAACATAATTAGAAATTAACGTTTGCCCCGCTGATTCTCACCCCGAACCGAGATGACATCAACAAACGGACGAATCCGGTCCATCAAACGTTGGCCTTTGTTCATTTCCTCGCCGTCCCTACTGGTGAAGCTAAGATGTTTCTCCAGCCCATCCAAGTTGTAGTTGGACGTGTAAAATGTAGGTTTGCGATTCATACGGTAGTTCAGAATGGAACCCATCACATGATCCCGAACCCATGGGTTCAGATTTTCTGCCCCAATATCATCAAAGATGAGCAGATCACAGCTTTTCAAAATATCCGTCGTTTCCTTCAGCTTGTTTCCTTCACTGATCATGGATTTCAGATCCTCCACAAAATCAGGCATGTAGATAATAACACCTGTGTGGCCCACAACCGCGAGTTCATGCAGCAGATAACACATCAAAAACGTCTTGCCCGTTCCAAATGATCCTTCCAAAAACAGTCCTTGCGGAGACAATCCATTCTCCTTGGTGTCGTTAATATAACGCAGAACCTGGTTCACCGCCGGAGCACGCATCCGATCCTTGCCCATAATTTCCACATCGTTATATCCTGCATTGAGCGCACGCTCGTCCACATAGAAGCTGCGGATTCTTTGCTTGATAACATGCTCATTCTGCCGGGCGATATGTTTGGAACAAGGTGCTTTTTTATCTATAATTTCGGGTTTACCGTTAAAATGCTCTACTTCCAGTTTGCAAAAGTGACCCTGGAAATCGTTAGGACAGTTGTCGAGCCCCGGACAGTTCGCACAGTTCTTCGAATCTTTGGCATACTGATACAGCTTGCTCAGATCGGTAATAAGCTGTGCATCTTTCAGTTCAGGATGACCTGCGCGGAATTCGCGTACGTACGGATCTTCCATCAATTCCGCCGCAATCCGCCGCGACTGTTCACGAAAGGAAGGATTCAGCTGCTGAAGCAGTCCTCCCAAGGATTCCATGGCTTCAAGCCCCCTTAATAGTTTCAATATAGAATGAACAATTGAATTTTACGATGACCATCATGATGGCAGGGTAACCTTCGATCGCTTATAATTCTACTGTTCATTCTATATAAACTTGAGGAATAACTCAACATTTTCAGCTGGAAAAAGCATTATCCATTCCATGACAGTACGCAGAACTTCGGTTAGACACTACACAACGAATTGATCCAATCACGCTTGGAAAATTAACGACGCAACCCCACCGTAACAATCTCACAAGGTCCCGCTTGAAGAGCCCATTCTTTGCTAGCCAAGGCAGCGGAAGATTCATTTACCACCGAATCATTCAGTTTGCCTGTCTCTTCTTCCAGAATGTTGCTCTGATATGCATCTTCCAATGCTTGCGGGATGGACTCAGAAGCAGCAAACTTCAGCTCAGTTGTATTCGACCCCATATTATACCAACGCAACATCAGATCACCCGAATCCTCGTTCACCTTCAGTGAAGAAAACGCAAGACCTTCCCCTTGCCACTCAAAAGGTGTGTTGCTTGGCGTCAGGAATCCTGGATGTACGTTCGTCTGAGCCAAAGTCCATGGAATCTGGAACTGGTAAGCTTCAATGTATGCTCCGGAGGTTGCTCCGTTCCCGTCATGAGGGATAATCTCCATCTGGAAGGAATGCTCACCGAGACACTGAGCTTCCGGTGTAGGGAACAATCCCCAGTCTCCAAGCTCTCCCACGGCACGAAGCAGTGTCACGGCAATCGTATTCCGCCCATCCTCAAGAACCTCATATTCATTCAGACCGAGATTGGCTACAACCAACCCAACCTGATCCTCGCTTACATCAACAAAACTTTGCTGATGCTGGGTATTGCTCGGATTCTGCCATTCCGGTGCAGGCGTATTATCGCGAGTAGCAATTTCGAACATCGAGTCAACGTGATGAACAGCCGATGTCAGATCCGTCGGGAAGAGTGCCCGCACCCGATGATCCTTCGCCTGATTGTTGAAAGTTGTTTCGAGCTTGATGCCTTTTCCACTGCGGCTTAACGACACAATGGTTCGGATCTTGAGCGTAACCATTTGTTTGGAACGTTGAGCTTTACGATGTGGATAATAAATCAGTTCCCGCTGCTCACGATCAAGCGATTCGTCAGCGGATTCAGGAATTTCCCAATTATGAACAATTTCGTACGAAGCTCTGTAAGGCGCATCTTCAATAACCCGAATTTCTGCCCGAAGATCCTTCGTAGTCAATGCCACTTCATTCTCCGGTTGCTTGAACATGTACTCATTGCCGATATCACCGACATTTTCATACACGCCAAGATCTTTATACGTCCGGCCTGTCCGTTTATCTGTGAGTGCAAAAGATCCATTGTCTGCAATATTTACGATAAAATATTCATTTTCCATGCCACGTTCACCACGCAGCAGTGTATTTGAATTCGCAGCATTGCCGTCCATGCGGACCAAAGCATACGTCTTCAGGCCAAGTGCAGGCACACTCTCTGCTTCAAACGTAATGCTGACCCGACGGCAGCTATATGGCTGACGGAATCGATCATCAGGCAGATCATAGCCGAATTGCAGACCCAGATCCTCTACCGTACACGGAACTGGTTTGCCTTCTTCATCCACCAAAATACGACCTGACAGGTCAATGGCGTTCATTTTGGCTGCCATATCTTCCAATGAGAAACCATCGCGGAAGTACAAACGGGCCGCATCCAGTTCAATCTGAACTACACCGCTGCGCTCCCATCCCGAAGTGTTAAACACAACCACAGGCCGCACTTCCTCACCATATCGTTCAAATGTTGAAGTATCCACAGCTGCAGCGATTTGGCTGGTGCTATCCTCAATCAGGGCCTCAGCCACATGACGGCTCTTATCAAACCGGGTGACCATCTCGCGATGCACCTCGTCTACGCTACAGCCACAGATGCTGTCATGCGGATGATTCTGCATCAACGTTTTCCACGCATAGGTAAACTGATCATGCGGATATGGATGACCTAGCAGATGCGCGAACGAAGCCAGGGGCTCAGCCACCTTTTCCAACATGGATTGGCCCAGTTGGTTCATCTGTTTCAGATAAACGCGTGCGGAAGCTGTGTTCACCAAAGTGCCCCAGCCATCGGTACGCTGGCTGCGCAGCTCTCCTTTTACAACAGACAGCTCCTGAACCGCAGATGCTTTCAACGCTGACAGATAGTCCGGGAAGTTGGAGTGAACAAACTCGATATCGGGATACAATTGTTCAGCCATACGGATGGCTTCAGGCAGATCCTTCTGAATCGGCTGGTGATCACATCCATTCATGTACAGCAATTCATTGGTCGATGCATATTTCTCCGCGTCAGCCAGCTTGGTTTCCCAGAACTTGCGAGCTGAAGCTTCGTCCACCGGAACTTCATTCCCGTTAGAGTACCAGTTGGCAAATAAAACACCGAGCACTTTAGATCCATCCGGACCTTCCCACATCAGCTCTGAGAAACTGGATTCGTATCCATCGTCAGACACCATGTTGTTGAAACCCGTTGGCTTCACGCCTCGCCCGAAAAAGACATTATCGATGCCCGATTGCAGCATAAGCTGCGGTGTCTGTCCTACAAGTCCGAACGTATCTGGGAAGTATCCGATCTTTGAAGGTGCTCCGTATCGTTTGGCATCACGATGTCCAACCTGCATATTACGTACGTTCGCTTCACCACTGGTCAGGAAGGCATCCTGCAAAATATACCAAGGCCCAATGACAATCCGGCCATCGCGAATATGCTTCTCTAGCCGTTCCTTCTGATCAGGTCTAACCTGAAGATAGTCATCGATGATGATCGTCTGGCCGTCCAGGTAGAAGCTTTTAAAATCCGGCCCCTGATCGAGCTGATCCAGCAAGGCATCCACCAGTTGCACCAATCGCATATGATGTTTCTCATACGGCAAATACCATTCCCGATCCCAGTGCGTGTGAGAAATAATATGCGCTCTTTTCGATTTGCTTGTTGGTTTGGTCATTGTATTATTCCCCCTCTACCTTTTGTTGTACAATCTCTACTTCATCCGGACGATATACGGCTTGCAGCTGTCCGGCAGCATCTGTGGCAAACAGCACGGAGCGATTTTTCTCCAACAGGAACGTATATATGGCTCCAGTACGTGTATCTCTGACTTTCACCTCATGATTCAAAGCGAACTCCGATACAAATACGTACAGATTGCCTTTCGGGAAGCTCAGCTTCCGGCCATAAATCCCTGCCAGATCACCGCCAGATATCCATTCCAGTTCATTTTCAATACCAGCCACTTCTGACGCATATCGATACAGGTCAGCCAGCGGCTCATCCCGGCCGTTCAGCTCCAGCGGCAGCGGGCTCCAGATCAACTTGCCTTTGCCTAATGGTAGTACGACTACTTCATCAGGTGTATGATTCTCCGCATGAAGCAACGTTTCCTTCGCCACCTCGGCAATACGGCGACGACCATACGTGACGCGGTGATTCACACCGTTAATATTCAGCATTTCTTCTCGTTGTACGTTGCCCAGACTGCGCTGGCCAACAAGATGGTCTGCCCGATCACTTCTCTTCCAATAAGCATCCAACCCGAGCGGGCCAGTAATAAGCAGCGTAGCTCCTTCATTCTCCGCGAAGTTCAATAGCTCGCTTAAGGCATCGCTGTCCATGTTGTGCGGGCTCGGAACCATGATCAACTTCGGAGGTTGCTGCTTCAATGCTTCCAGATGATACTCGGATACAGCACGGAATGGCTGCTTCAGTTCATAAGCCATCACACGTGTCAATTTTGTGGTTGCATCGTAGGCCAGGGAACGGTTCGAGAAATCGTTGGAATACGGGAAGACCACCGCAATTTCCTCCAGCTCGCGATCGGTAAACAGGTCTCGAATCTGCTCCATGAATCGGCCAAAATCGTAAGACACATCGGCTTCAGGTTTTTCTGTACCGTCCGCTCTCAGCGCTCCAATATGAGATTCATTGGCATTATCCATATAAAAGTTCGTATTCCATATCCATTGCACAGCTCCGGCTCCGCCTGTTGAGAAGGCATAAGCGTATTTGCGCTCCAGAATGCTATGAAGCTCTTCCTCTGTACGTTTGGCCCGTCCATCCGGAGTTTCCACATACATGATGCCTGTCTCCTGAATGAGATTAGGTTTATGTGGTGTTTTGGCGAAAATGCCGTCCCAGATCAGGTCATCGTTGAGCCACCAGGAATGCACGGTTGTATAATCCACTTCCCGCTCATAGAAGAACGGTGAAGGACGCTGTGCTCCCAGAGCTTCATCCTGCCCCACGGTAACCAAATGATGGGGAACAAGATCCTTGATCGTGCCTACAAGCTCTCTCGCCCAAACATTATGCATCTCCATCGAGAAGAGACAGTAATCAAGCCAGCGTGTTCCTTTTTTAGCCTTGTGCATGTCCTGTACATCGAAATTGATCTCTTCCGGTTCAGGAATGACTGCTGCGGTAAAGTCAGGGAGCTGTTTAGGTGACATGTTCCATGCCTCCTGCAACGCTTCAATCGTCTGATGCCGCTGCTGAAGCCACTCGATAAACGCCTGCTGTTCATATGAATCTCTTGCCGAACGTGGCCCATCGGAGAATATGCGCACAGGATCAAACATCGACGGTTCATTAATCAAGTCCCAGTCCACATGTGTGGAATGTCTGTGACGACTAACAATGCTGCGAATGAATCGTTTCTGTGCATCTACACTCTGCGGGTCCAAATATGGATTTGTTCCTTCCCACGTCTCGGGTGTAAAGGAGAAAAAGGTAAACGTCACTTGAAGACCATGCCGTTTTGCCGTTAACAGGAACGCATCAATAGCACGCAGTACATCCTCGGACATGTGACCATCCACCTGCATCATGTTGCGATAGGCAGTCCAGATTCCGGTCCGAATCCAGTTAATGCCGGCTGCCGCCATCTGTGCCATATCCCGATCCCACACATCCGCATTGGGAAGGAACAGGAATTTCCGTGCCACGTCTGAGGTCATGTAAGTCATACCAACCACAGGCAATGGACGACCGTCTTTGATAAAATAATCTCTGCTGCGTGTGATGACTTCCCCTTCTGCCAACAACGCTGCGTCCTGACCCCAGAAGCCCTGCCGCAGTATGCGAACTTCTCCATCCGGTGCCTGAACACGACCGACGATTCGATACAGCCCGCTCTCGATTGAAAACGGAAGAAGAATACGTTCAAAACGCTGTTCGCCGGAAAGTTCCATCTCCAGTTGATGATTCCATACCTTCTCTACCGTGCCGTTTGTGCGATCTTCCCGTTCAACGGTTAAATCAAACGTCCAAAGTTCCGGCTCACTTCTTCTGCTACCCGCACGCTGTAGAATTTGGGTTTGGAGGATCAGTGAAGCTCGTTCACCCAATTCATACGAAGCATAGTTCGGCTTCAGAGATAGCTCGGTTACACCTTTGGCGCAATACTGCGCCCAGTTCACCATTTCGGCTGCTCCGTTCTGTTCCCAGAAGGCAGCCGTCAAAGGCAGATGCACAAACAGCCAGCGCGAACCGGCAAACGTACTGCGGGAGTTTTCCCATAATACGATTGGGGCAGCAATGCTGCGACCATCCTTGCTACGGCCGCGAAGCAGCGGAGAAATCTGCGTGCTCATCGGACCTGAGGAACCCATCTGATGTGGCAAATCGCTTGTTTTGGTTGTATGAGGTACCAGATTCCATGTATCCGCACTCTCGAACAGTCCCTCTTTGCCTGCAAGAAGTGGAATATCTTCTGAGGAAGTTAGTGAATCCACTTTGGCTGCGGATACCTTTAACGCCTCATGAATATAAAGTTCCTGATGATACGCCGTTTGTTCCGACTCGGAAATCCATGCCCCATTCTCCTGACGAACAGGACGTTTGAATGGTGCGCCACCAATGCTGATCAGACTTCCGCCCTGATGAAGAAAAGCTGCAATTGCGGTCCAAGCGGATTTTGGAAAATAAGGCGCATGCAGGTTCACGAAACACCCTTCACCTGCCGCTGTGCTCAAAGCCGAAGCCAATTCATCCGCGCCCACAACGATGATCTCTTCCGATGCTTTCCATGAATCAAGAGCACCTTGCGTTGGCAAAGTACCCTCCACTGGAAACGTTGGATCAGAGAAAATAATCAACTTGGTTCTCTTCACCTGTGCGCTACTCATAGCAAACCATCCTTCATGGATTTATAGACCAACTGGGAGAACAGGCTGTTGGACCAAGCAAACCATTTTCTCGTAAAAATCGTCGGATCATCGGCATGGAAACCTTCATGCATATATCCTGTATCCGCATCCGTTGCTTCCAGCATCCGAATGATTTCGAGCTTCTCTTCAGCAGACTGGGCCGTCAATCCTTGCATGGACAGACCCATATGCCAGATGTAATCCGGCGGTGTATGCGGGCTGCCGATTCCTTTGGCAACTTTGCCTTCATAATAGAACGGATTCTCTTTGCTGAGCGCAAAACGTCTCGTATTCTGATAGATCGGATCATCCGCTGTGACGTAACCAAGATAAGGAATGGACATCAGTCCCGGTGTACCCGCATCATCCATCAGGCAGTAGTTGCCAAAACCATCCGTCTCATAAGCATAGATCGGGCCAAATTCAGGATGGCGGTAAATACCGTACAGCTGAATACCATGATCTACTTCCGCTTCCAGATCCTTAAGCTCCTGCAGGAACTCCATATCCCGGAATACCCACTCCGCGAACTCCTGCATCTGACGCAGGGCAACGACGGCAAACATATTGCCTGGAATGTTGTAATGGAAATCACACGCATCATCACTGGAACGGAAACCGGACCAGATCATGCCTGTGTAATTGACGGGCATGCCTCGTCCGTTATTGCGGATTGAATCCGTAGCAATGCCGTTATTGCGGGTAAAGCTGTATGGTGATTGCTCCATGTGATGCTGCTCCACCCGGAACAAATCCACGATTTTGCGCATGGCGGCTTTGAAGCTGGAATCGAAAATATCCGTCAGTTCAGTTTCTTTCCAATATAAATAAGCGAGACGCACAACAAAGCACAAAGAATCAATCTCGAATTTGCGCTCCCACACCCAAGGTGACATCTCGGTCACGTCGGTGGTGTTCCAGTGCCAATCATTTGCTGTCTCGTTGAAGGCGTTGGCATATGGATCAATATGAACGTACTGGATATGCCGCTTGATCAGACCGCCAATAATGCGTTGTAGGTCTTGATCTTCCTTGGCAAATGGAATGTAATGCACCATTTGCTCCACGGAATCACGCAGCCAGGAAGCTGGAATATCGCCAGTGATGACAAAGGTCGTGCCGTCGTCCATTAATTTCGTGGTTGTTTCAATCGTATTCGGGAAACAGTTCTTGAATAGTTGAAGCAGCTTCGGTCGATGCGCCAGCTTCTGCTCTGCTTCTTCCATTACAGCCTGTACGGCTTGTGGCAATGCAACAGTTGGCATCGGTATTTTGGGTAGTCTGAATTGTTCCATGAATGAGTGCACTCCTTAAACAAATTGAATGGTGTAGCTGTAGCAAGATAAACCCATTAACTGTACACTAGGACACTACGATTGCAGTACCATCATCCGATCGCTGTTATCCCCAGATTTTTTTGGTTCCCTTCTCCAAAGGGAAAATCCGGGGATAGCGTATGCTTCCGATGCAGCTTTCTTTCAGAAAGCTTTTAGGCGAACACTCCGTTTCTTCATCTGGTTCTGCACTCTCCGTTATCGTGTACATGTTTTAATTCATCTTACATAGCTCAAAAATATTTCAAAAAGGTTTACCGTAGTAGCACGGTTTTTATTTCGTAAGGTTTAAAAGATAATGCAATCTGACCATTGGTGCTATCCAAAGGCTCGCCTGCTTCTTCCAATGCATTGGAGAGATAAGCTTGCTCAAATGCATGCGGCCATTGCAGCGTCACACGTTCACGTGTGCCCGAAGACTCATAGAAACGGAGCACTATACCGTTTCCTGCCTCTGCCGGTTTGACCGTATCCAAGATGACATGGCTGCTATCGAATTCAATCCATGCTCCAGTTGCCGGGCGTACGCCTGCGTTCTGGTCCACCTGATGCACAGGCACTTCATGGTTCAATTCGGTTGCCTGACGTACTGTATGTGCACTTCTCCAGTCGCCTTCATGTGGATACAGGGAATAAGTGAAATCATGTTCTCCAATATCCGCAGTCCGGTCAGGCCATCTCGGTGCACGCAACAAGGAAAGGCGAATCGTGCTTCCCTGTACGTCGTATCCATATTTGCAATCATTGAGCAGACTGACGCCATATCCGTGCTCGGCGACATCTGCGAAGCGGTGTCCGCACACTTCATACTGAGCCTGCTCCCAACTCGTGTTGCGATGAGTTGGACGCTCCAATGCACCAAATGGAATTTCATAGGTTGCTTTGGAAGTCACTATATCGATCGGGAAGCCCACTTTGAGCAATTTATGATCTTCATTCCAGCTTACATGGGTTTTGAAATCGATCCGTCGATTGTCATGATAGAACACCATATCCTGTGTAATCACAGACTGATGGAGCTTCCACTGAAAACGAAGTACGTCCTTCGTAGTACCTGCCAAAACCAGTTTTTTCTCCAAGAGCTCCACTTCTCCAGCAACCTGAGCCTCATAACGGCTGTCGATATCCCAGGCATCCCAGAGCGTCGGACGGTCATGGAAAAAGTGAAATTGATTGCCGCGTTCACCTGGCTTCAGAATCTCGCGTTCTGCTGTCTTGTCCCACAAGCGGGATATCTCGCCAAGCTCGTTAAACTGAACATGGTAATACTCGGTTTCCCATGTATCTGTAAAGTTCTTTTGCCCAGCAATGCTCGCCATTTCCCGTACATTTGTTTCCCTTGCATTTTCCGGTACGAGCCAAATCGTCTTATGACCAAACGCTGGAATATCCGTCACCAGAACCGAAATTTGGCCATCTTCCCGATCCATGCGCAAACGCTGACCTTCTTCATCGATGACGTAACGATCCAATCCATCGTGCAAATGAAGTTGAACGACTTCACTTCGATTCCAACCAAGGCTGTTGAACACAACATAAGGAACAGAACCCTCTGGCCCCTTCGTATTAATTCCTCTCGTTAATGCAGCAACACCTTGATTCAGTCCTTCTCTACCCAATTCGAATACCCGAATATACTCCTCATCCGACGTTACATAGGATTCCGTTATGGCCGAACCAGGGATAATATCATGGAATTGATTCAGCAAAATCAGCTTCCATCCATCATGCAGCGCCGAACGTACTTCGGCATCCTGCTGTGGCTCCATATCCGGTAGGGCAAGTGTGTTCCAGAGCTCCGCTTCGCGATAAAGCACCTCAGCCTTCCGATTGTTGCGCTTATTGCGGCCATGGGTCGTATAGGTACCCCGGTGAAGCTCCAGATACAAGTCGCCATGCCACTTCGGAAGATCAGGCTGTGCCTTCTCGATTCCGTCAAAAAAGGCTCCGGCGGTACTATAACCATTCTTCGGTTGGCCCACCATCAACTCGGAACGGTCCACGTACTCCAACATCTCTCGCGTCACGCCGCCGCCACCATCGCCATGCCCGTACAGAAGCATATGCTCAGGATGCGCCGCCTTCTCGCGGTATGACTGCCAATGATCATGAATATCCTTCGGCAGCGTATGCTCGTTAACACCATGATTGAGATAAGACAGGATGGATGTACCATCAATGCCTACCCAATGGAAAAGATCATATGGAAATACGTTCGTATCATTCCATCCGAGCTTGGTCGTCATGAAGTACTCCACATTGCCATGCTTCAAAATTTGAGGCAGGGAAGCACAATAACCAAATGTATCTGGCAGCCATTCAATCTGTGATGTTTTGCCGAACTCCTCCATATAGAAGCGTTGACCATATAACATCTGACGAATCAGGGATTCCCCGCTCGGAATGTTCAGATCTGGCTCAACCCACATACCTCCAACCAGTTCCCAGCGTCCTTCCGCAATGCGTTTCTTTACCCGTTCATACAGTTCGGGATCATGTTCCTTCAGAAAAGCGTACAACAAAGGCTGGCTCTGGGAATAAACATAATCCGGGTATTCATTCATGAGTGCATCCACCGTGGAGAATGTACGACTGGTCTTGCGCACCGTCTCACGTACAGGCCACAGCCAGGCAATATCAATGTGCGATTGCCCCACCATATGCTCCAAGCCTTCGGCGTTTCCACCAATCTCTCGCACTTCATGGATCAATCTTTCTTCGATACTGTGGATGTCATTCCCCTGCTTGACAGCCTCTTCTGTCAGGCCAACAAATTGATCCATTGCCCGATAGATCGCTTCCAGCAGGCGTACACGACGGAAATCACTTTCCGGCAGCAGCACCGCGGAATCACGCACAATCGTGACCGTGTACATCAGACTGCGAACAGGTTCATTCGGTCGCACCAGCAAACTGCTAATAGATGTAATCGGCGGCTGAATAACCGCTTGTTGGTTCAGTGGATCTACAGGCTCGGGTACCGGATCGAATAACTCAATCTCAAGTTCAGGCTGAGCCCCTACTCGTGAAGAGTCAAGTGTTACATACGTATGATTACGATCCAGCCCCTGATAAGAATGTCCATTCACCCGAAGCAAGCCTTCCCCACCGGATTCAAATACAAGTCCGTAAGGTTCTTTCTGCCAGGAGGCAGGTACATCCAACCGTGTCCGGAAGAAATAGGTCGTTCCCTGATCACTTGGGAAACGATTCAACCCCTCTCCTTCTGGATAAGCCTTCTGATCTTCATATTGTCCTGGCACTTTATAATAAGCGCGGCTGATGTCCCAGCTGCGCAGCTCCATTTGCTCCAACCACTGACGTTCGGACAACTCGCGAATAAATCGTCTGATGCGTTCCATTTCCTTACGCCTCCTCTACCGTCAGCTCGGCGAACTGCGTATCTTTCACATGTCTTCCGATATGAATATGGAATTGTCCTGGTTCAACGACAGGCGTGAGATCACGACCGATATATTGCAGCTGCTCCGATCCAATATGGAAGGCTACCGTCTTCGTCTCTCCAGGTTCCAAAATCACTTTTTCAAACCCCTTCAGCTCTTTGGCTGGACGTGCCACACGGCTAACCACGTCGGATACATACATCTGAATGACTTCTGCACCTCTGCAAGACCCTGTATTGGTGACTTCCACTGATACGGTGACTGTCTCGTTGGCCGTCATCGATTCTGTACTTAGCTTCGGCTCACTGTAATCAAATGTAGTGTAGCTGAGCCCATATCCGAATGGATAACGAGGCTCCAGGTCCTCTTCCAAATAACGCTTGCCGCGTGAACGTTTGCCATTATAGTAAATCGGTAATTGACCCACATGCTTCGGAATGGATATCGTCAGTTTTCCGGACGGATTCACTTCACCGAACAAGATTTCCGCAATGGCATGCCCACCCTCTTGGCCTGGGTACCATGCTTCCAGAATGGCATCGGCATGTTCATCCACCCAAGGCTCGGTGATCGGGCGACCGTTGATATAAACAATGACAAGTGTTTTGCCAAGCTTGTGAATCTCTTGAATCAGCTCCAGCTGGACTCCTGCAAGCCCAAGCGTCATGCGGTCAATGCCTTCTCCACACTCCATGTCATTCCATGAGTTATCGGACACATTGGAAGCACCTGTCTTCAGATCGATGGTTCCTTCACCAAAATCACGGGCACTCGAGCCGCCAACGACCATGATGACCGTATCTGCCTGACGTGCAGTTTCTATTGCGTGCTCGAACCCTTCTCTCGAATCACCCTTGATGCGACATCCCGGTGCATAGAGCACCTGATTTTCACTATTTGAATGTTCAGCTGAGCCTTCCCCTGCGTGCCCACTCTCACTTACAGCAAGCTTACTGCGGATGCCATCCAGCACCGTAGCCACTTTGGACTTCGGTTGGGGGGATGTATAATCGCCCAACTGGTTGTAGGCTTGGTCTGCATTAGGACCAATAACAGCAATTCGGCCCGCTGTTGCCGTCGACAGAGGTAATGTTGCAGCTTCATTTTTGAGCAAGACCACACCTTCTGCAGCCAATTGGCGTGCCAGTTGAATATGTTCTTCACTGCCAATGACTTCTGCCGCTCGATCGGCATCCACATAAGGCTGCTCGAATAATCCCAGCTTGAATTTCAGTGCCAGCACACGGCGGACAGCCTGATCCAGTACTTGCATTTCAAGTTTGCCTTCCGAGATCGCTTGCACCAGATATTGTCCAAACATCTCACCGGACATTTCCATATCAATACCTGCCTGAATGGCCTGTACGGATGCTTCCAATCCATCTGACGCCACATCATGCCCACTTGCGAGCATGTTGATGGCACCGCAGTCCGTAATCACCAGACCGTCAAAGCCCCAATCTTTTCGCAGAACGTCATCCAGCAGCTCCGTATTAACCGTACACGGGATACCGTCGATTTCGTTATAAGCCGGCATAATGGATTGAGCACCTGCTTCAACAGCTTTGCGGAACGGATACAGATCTACTTCCAGCAGCTCACGCCAGCCCATATGCACCGGTCCCGCATTGCGTCCACCTTCCGAGCTGCCATAACCGACAAAGTGTTTCAGTGTAGCCGCTACCGCATCCTCTTGGTCCAAACGCTCGCCCTGAAGTCCTTGCACGGAAGCAACAGCTAGCTCACCAATAAGATACGGGTCTTCGCCAAAGCATTCCTCGGTACGCCCCCAGCGTGGATCACGTACAACATCCAGCACCGGAGAATACGTTACCGCACCACCTTGAGCACGCGTCTCGCGAGCGACCGCCCGGCACATGTCACGGTAAAGATCCACATTCCAGGTACTTCCCAAGAGGAGGGGAACCGGATAGACCGTACCATCAATCGCCATATGTCCGTGCGAGCATTCCTCTCCGATCAGAATGGGAATCCCCAGTCTGGACTGCTCTACAGCATGACGCTGAATAAGGTTTACTGCTTCTGCCCCTTCTCTGGCAGACAGTCCATTTTCAAGCGTAACGCCCGTCCATGGATCTGCACGAAGTGCACCATACAGGGAGCCTACGCCCCCGTTTTCCACCTGCTGCTTAAAGGATTCATTCAGTGTGATGTTCCCTTGATCATTCGTATATGTCTGCCAACCAAAAGGCTGGATGAGTTGACCCGCCTTTTCTTCCGTCGTCATTAAGCTCAGCAGATGTTCTACTCGCTCTTCCACGGATTTGCTTTTATCCTTATATATCATCATCCTTCGACGCCTCCACCCTATAGAAGTGATTCGGTTACTCTTTGACAGCTCCGACCGTCAGACCTTGTACAAAGTAACGCTGGAAGAACGGATATGCGAAAATAATCGGCAACGTGGCGAGAACCACCATGGCCATCCGTGAAGTATCCTGCGGGATGGATTGCATCGCCGCCAGACTCATCGAGCTGTTCGCCGAGTTCTGCTGGATGAACTGGATGCTGGACTCGATCCGCATCAGCATCGATTGCAGCGGTACGAGGTTGGGATTATCGATATATAACAGTGCATTGAACCAATCGTTCCAGTAACCGAGCGTACTGAACAATCCGATTGTCGCCAGCCCTGGCAGTGATAATGGAATGACAATTTTCATAAACGTATAGAATTCACCGGCTCCATCAATTTTCGCGGATTCAATGACTGCATCCGGCACACTGGTTGAATAGAACGTACGCAGGATCATGATATAGAAGGCATTCATTGCAAGCGGCAGAACCAGTGCCCATATGCTATCTTTTAAATGAAGAAGTTGGGATACGACCATATAGGTCGGAATCATCCCGCCGTTGAACAACATGGTCAGAATGGCAAATATGGAGAAAAATCTCCGATAACGGAAACTCTTGCGGGAAATTGCATAAGCATACAGCGACATTAGAATCAGACTTATGATGGTACCCAGCACCGTCACCAAAATGGTTACCCCATAAGCACGCAGCAGCGTGTCTCCACTCTGCCACACAAACTGATAGGCTGCGAGACTCCATTCCTTCGGAATCAGTCGATACCCGTCACGGGCCAGTGCTTTCTCGTCCGTGAACGAGATGATCACTACAAACACGAAAGGAAATACACAGATTAAAGCGAATAGTCCGGCCAAAATATTCATAATGACGTTCCAGCCATTGGATACATGATGGAAGTCGCGTTTTTTTACGATTTGAGCCACAGTGGTTCACTCCTTTCCCTTGTCCTAGAATAAGCTGCTATCTTTATCGATTTTGCGTACAACATAGTTGGAAATGATAACAAGCACGAAGCCTACAACGGATTGATACAATCCGGCAGCGGTACTCATGCCAATCTCACCACTTGTTTTCAAGCCACGATACACATACGTATCAATAACATTGGTAACGGCATACAACGTACCCGAATCCCTTGGAACCTGATAGAAGAGACCAAAGTCGGCATAGAAGATGCGACCCACAGCCAGCAACGTCATAATAATAATGATAGGTGAGAGCAAAGGAATCGTAATGTTACGGATCTGCTGCCATTTATTAGCACCATCGATCATCGCTGCCTCATACAGCGACCGATCAATCCCCAGAATGGAAGCGAGATAGACAATGCTGTTGTACCCGATCGTTTTCCACAAAGCTACGAACACCAGGATATACGGCCAATACTTCGCTTCCGAATACCACTGAATCGGTTCAACACCGAACCACCCAATAATCTGGTTCAACATCCCCCGGTCCATGCTCAGGAAGCTGAACGCGAAATAACCGACAATAACCCAGGATAGGAAATACGGCAGGAACATACCAGTTTGATACAATTTGGCCAATCGTTTATTGACCAGCTCCGAGAGCAGAATTGCCAAACCTACAGCGAATACCAGCCCCAGAAATATAATTGCAAGGTTATAAAAAAGCGTGTTTCGAGTAATGAGCCAAGCATCGTTAGTGCTGAACAGGAATTTGAAGTTATCCCAACCCACCCATTCGCTCTTCATCAGACTGGCCCAGAAGCCTTCGCGGCTGAAACGATATTGTTTGAATGCTGCTACTGTACCAACCAATGGCAAGTAGGAAAAGAAGAAGAACCAGATGGCGCCTGGTAGCACCATGAACAGCATGACTCGGTTTCTAATCAGATTTTTCAAAAATGCGGTCATATGGAGATCCTCCTTCAGGCTTGAATGAAAAAGGATCGGGCGCAACAAGCAGCGGCCCGATCCCTGAATTTACCCTTACTTATTTGCCGCTCTCCAGGCATCAAGCTGGGTTTGGGCTTCAGCCATCACTTTTTCAAGTCCGGCTTGATTGAACTTCTCAATCACTTGCTCCAAATTGTTCTCTGGGTCCAGCGTACCTGTCATCAATGCGGCCCAGTATTGCTCTTTGACATTCTGCACTGCTGTCAGTTCCGACGACACCTTGCTTGAGTCAAAGTTAAAGCTCAGAATAGGGGAATTTACACCCTCTGCATTAAACTTCTTGAACTCATCCCATTTGTTATCCGGGTCATTGTTGTTCAGATACAACAACATGTTGTTACCGAGGGAGTAAGAAGGCATATCATAGTTCTTGGATTCAGCCAGATTTTCCATGTGCGTGTCATCCACTTTTTTGTAGTGAACGCCCTCAATACCGGAATCAACCATATTGCGCAGCACTGGATCTGTATTCAACAGGTTCAGGAACTCCATTGCTTTCTCCGGATATTCGGAGTTGGCTGAGATAGCCATGATCGAACCTTGTACAGACGTGTTGGTGATGATCGCGTCACTTGCTGGTGTGGAAACTACCGGGTATCCGTAGCTTGCTGACCACTGGTTGTCCGCGAGCGGTTGTGTCTGTGCACGATCCAGGAACCAGTTACCTGATGTGGTCAGGTCATTGGTGGAGCCTGTTGTTGCTGCCTCTGGCGATACATAACCAGCTTTGTAGTATTTGCTCATCGTTTTGAGAGCTGCTTTCATTTCCGGAGTATCCAGAATGTTCACAATCTTGTAATCCGTCGTATCCAGTTTGATTGCCATTGGCAAGTTCTGAATGACGTAGTCGTAAGGAACATAAGGAACAAAGTTTTTATCCATTCCAAATGGAGTCACGCTTGGCTCATTTTCCTTGATCGTTTTGAGCAAAGGCTCCAGACTGTCCAACGTACGAATATTGGAGATGTCCATTTTGTATTTATCAAGCAGCGTTTTGTTGAAACGCCATACCTCTTGTTGAGGCAGCTCCTTATTGGCCGGAATTCCGTAATTGTGTCCGTCTACTTTCGAACCGCTCAGGAATGCAGGATCAATGGTTTTAATAAGATCCTGACCGTATTTCGGGAGCAAATCATCAAGCTCTAGGAATGCGCCCTTTCTGGCATTTTGAACATAATCGAATCCGCCTGAAGAGGTGAACAGGATGTCCATTGGCTCACCGGATGCTACGTTAACTTGCATCTTTTGCGGATAGTCACCCCAGTCAACCATTTTCATCGTTACTGTGGCATTAATTTTTTCTTTGGTGTACTTGCTGACTTCTTCCATCACTTTATTAACATCTTTCTGAGGGGTACCGATGGTGTACCAGATCAGCTCGACAGGTGCCTCTCCTGCTTCTCCTGATTCTGAAGCATCTTTGCTTCCTCCACAGGCGCTAAGAACGAGTGTAACCGCCATCAACAATGCAAGTACGAGAGAAAAACTTTTTCTTTGTTTACTCATTTCCTTGATCCTCCCTTTTCGTGTTCCCTTTAGCTCTACAAACTAACTGCTTTAACCTTATCGAATGAAAGCATTTTCAAAAAGAAGATAAACTTAATATTTCGAGGTACAAATTAAAGAGAAATCAGTACCTATTCATTAATTTGTACCTATTTGAATAAATCGCTTACATAAAAAAGACATGCTGAGTAACATTTGGCACCAACTCCACTGCATGCCCTCCTGTCCCCAGAATGTCTCATTTAGTTCAGTCCACTGGTCCAATCGGTGATCCACTGAAAATTATCCAAAAACCTTAAAATCGGTTGGTGAAATTCCCACATATTTGCGGAACTGTTTATAGAAATATCCGGTCTCCCAGTAGCCAACATTCCTTGCGATCTCATGCACTTTCAGATTCGAATTGCGCAGCTGTTCCTTGGCACGTTCAATCCGGTATTTATTGATATATTCGGCAAAAGTCTCCCCCGTCTCCTTATGGAACAGTTGTCCCAAATATACCGGATGAAGATGGTAGTGAGCACCCAGAAGCTTCAGGGAGAGTTCTTCTGCGTAATGTTTGTCAATATGTTGAAGTACCTGGTTGACGATTGGATTCTTTAAATCCTGAAGCAGAGACTGAATCGTCTCCGTACCAACCTGCTGCAACGCCTGCACGAGCTCGTTAAAGGTTCCGCTGTCCAATACGAGGCGAAGCCCACGTTGGTAAATAGCCGATTCATCCGAATGTTTGATGCCCTCCAATTCCATCTTGAAACGAATGACCACTTCCAGTGCGATGTTCTGCAACTCAGCCGGAGTAACTCCATCGCGGTGCTGTTCAAAATCGACCCGAATTCGCTCTGCAAGCAGCTCTGCATTGCGGGATAGAATGAGCTTCGCGTACTCCTTCCAATCGATCGAGAAGGAAGAAGCAGAGCTTCCACCTTTCTCCAATATGGCATGATCAATCACTTTGAGATCGGGATAGATCATCACATACTGGAGCGCCTTTTTCGCCTCCTGATAGCTTGCAGGAGCATGGTGAAGTCCACGCATCAGACTTCCTGCTCCAATCAAAACAGTAGGATGTGTCTCACATAGCGCAGCGGATAATGCCTGAAGGCACTCCATAAACCTCTTTTTCTCATCCTCGCCTGCATGCACATTGGCAACGATGACGATGTCTCCATCGATGTCATGAAATATATTCACATAGGACTTATCCTTCAACATGTCTTCCACTCGCTCGAACATGCCGGATACTTCCCCTTTTGTCCGCAAGATAGCTACTGCAACATCAGGTGCATCCAGCGAAAGGTTCAAGAACTGTGCCCGTTCCTCGAATTCCGTGGCGGCAATCTGTCCCGTCAACCATCGATGAAGGATGTTGTCTTTCAGAATCTGAACACCATAAGCATCATCTGTTTGAGGAGACAACGTATGGTCCAACTTGGACGCCGTATTGCGAAGCGTCGATTCCAGTTCTTCCACATTGATCGGTTTGAGCAGGTAATTTTCGATGCCCAGCTGCATGCCCTCTTTCAAATATTCAAACTCATTAAAACCACTTAGAATAATCACCTTGATGTCAGGCTGCAATTGCCTTGCTTCCCGAATCAGATCCAGACCATTCATGAATGGCATGGATATATCCGTGATCAGTATGTCCACAGGCTGCGCAGACAAGGCGTTTAATGCGGCCTGTCCATTGCCGGCATGGCTTACAATTTCCATATCAAACGACGACCAATCCAAAATATCGTACAATCCTTCAATGATGAATGGTTCATCATCCACAATAAATACCTTGTACATATTAAATACCTGTCCCTTCTGTATGAGGATAACGAACCCTGATCAGGGTTCCTTCTCCGAGTGTACTCTCTATCGTGATGCCGAATTCCGGTCCATACAGGAAACGCAAACGGGTGTGAACGCTGCGCAGTCCGAACATTTTACCCGACTCTTCCGGACGTTCCAGTTCTTCTAAAATTTCAGTCAGGCGCTCAGGCTCAATGCCTTTGCCGTTATCTCTGACCTCTACCTGCAAAGCGTCGCCCAGTTCTTCAACAACGATCGTTAATTGATTATCCGAACGTTCTGTCTGAATGCCGTGCACCACATAGTTCTCAATAATCGGCTGCAGGGAGAGCTTGACCACCGGATGCTGGTTATGAACAGGGTCCAACTGAATCGTGTACATAAAAATATCCTTATACCGGATTCGGAACAATTCCAGATACAAACGGCAAGCTTCCATCTCATCCTTGAGCGTATAATTTTTCTTCTGTTGAACAAGGCTCTTGAATAACACGGATAAACTGTAAATCATCTCGCCGACATCCTTCGCCCCCTGCGAGATCGCCCTCATTCGGATGACCTCCAGCGTGTTATAGAGGAAGTGAGGATTAATCCGTGCCTGGAGAGCGACCAGTTCTGTCTCCTTTTGTTTGATCTCGGCTTTGTAGACGCGTTCAATATATTGATTAAGTTCATCCAGCATATCGTTGAAACTGTGCGAGATCTGTCCAAGCTCATCATCACGGGCATCATCGATGCGTGCTGTCAGGTTGCCGTATTTCACCCTTTGGGTGAAACGAATGATTCTGCGAGTGCGTTTGGCAAAATTAATAATGAAGAACGCCGGAACCAGCACTGCAAACAGGATACATATGATACTAATCGAAACGATTGTATTGCGTGTACCCGCATAGGCCTCTGCCATCTCATCCACAGGGACCGTGCCAACGACCACATATCCCTGATCCGCCGAGACAAACTTGTTCACATACATATTTCGCTCCTTTTTCATCGAATCCATATCCGTCTGATCAAACAGGGAATCGGCCACATTGATATACGGGTACTTCTTGCCGTAATAGTTACTGTTGGAATCGAACAATACTGTGCCCTTGGCTGACAGCACCACAATTTCTCCCTTGAGATTACTTTCATAACTATCCAAAGCGTTGCCAATACCTGCTGAGTCAAAGAACACAAGGAACTGGCCCAAATTTCGAAGGGTCTGTGTATCGTTGATAGGCACACGAATCGCATACAGTGCCGGGTCCCATTGATCAATTTCTTTACGAATCCAATAGTTTGGTGCGCTGATATTCGGTGTCTCCATCGCCATCACGTCAGGAATATAGGAATGAGCCACATTGGTGTTTAGCTTTCTGAACTGCTTATGTTGATTGAAGCTGGACAGATCCTGTCGCTCGGCACTATATAACATCACTTGATTGATATCCGAATTGCGATCCATGATATTTTGAAAATGTTTCAGTACATCAGCTGAATAATCATCCTGATTCGCATAATAGCCATTCGTCAGATGCTGTACATACTCGGCGTACGTGTGGTTCATCAAATAAGTGATATTGGCTGATAAGGCCTCATTCTGATGCATATCCCTCACCATGTTTTGCACCGATTCATACTGCTGATGAATATATCGGTCAACACTCTCCATGGCCGCTTTCTGGATCGCCAGCTCTCGGCGAATCGTGGCATCGGACACTGACAGGAAAATGATATAGGACAAGGTAATAATCGTTACAATCGAAATCATGGAGAAGATGAACAGCATCTTCATAAACATATTATTTTTAAAGAAATTTTTGTAAACGCTAACAATTTTCAAGTCACATGTTCCCCCCGATGCTGTTTTCCTGTCTAAATTATATCATTTGCCTTCTAACATTAACTTGTCACCTCGAACTTTTCTTTAGTTTATACCTGTGTTTCTTTAATTTCGCCCTATTTGAAAATGCTTTCATGCCCTATCGTTAACCATAAGTTTATTTTTGTGTAAAAGAATACCTTACATTCATTCGACTTGAAGGAGGAACAACATGACACGCAAACACAAACCCAAAGGCCTTATCCCCAAAGTAACCGCAATGGTTCTCACTTCGGCTCTGCTTGGACAAGTCATTGCCTCATCCGTTTCTGCCGGAGACACGCTTCCTTACACAGGTGACAGCGCCAAGGGAGTAAATCAGCCTTATCAGCATGGCTACACCGCTGCCCAGATTCTGAATTGGACACCCGAAAGTGATATCCATGGTGATCTGCTTCGTGCTCATGTACCTTTGCAGCCACGTAACGATGCCTTTGCGGCCACGCAGGCTTACCCCGAACTCAGCCCGGACACCCAGCTGTTTACGATGAGTGGCGATTATGGCAATTCATTCTTTGACAGCACCCCGTACACCAATGAATTCAGCGAATACCTCTTTAATTATTGGCAGTACACAGATTATTATAGCTATTGGCATGGTATGGCTTCTGCTGGCGTGCCTGAGGAATTGTATGACCCCAATAAGGAATGGACGGAAAAGTACTTTGAGTTTGGCATTTTGAACATTCCGAATCCGGCCTACACCAATGCTGCACACAAAAACGGTGTCCGTTCCATCGCTAACATCTTCTTCTCAGACAACGATCGTGGACCACAAACCTACAAGCAGATGCTTGTGCAAGATGAACAAGGGAATTTCCCTGTCGCTGCAAAGCTGGTCGAGATGGCAAAGTATTATAATTACGACGGATACTTCTTCAATCAGGAAGAGGTTGCCAAAGGCGTTGCGCCTGAAGACATCACTTCCTACAAGAAATTCATGAAGTATTTAAGAGACGAAGGACTATATGTTCAGTGGTATGACTCCACCATCAATACAACAGGCAAAATTCAATACCAGAACCAGTTTAATGGACTTAACAGCCCTTTTGTGCAAGATTCTGCATTAGGCAGAGTCTCGGATTCGATCTTCCTGAATTATGTGTGGAACCATGACATGCTGCGTGATTCGCGCGATCATGCCCTAGGTTTAGGTCTTGACCCACTGGAAACGGTATTTGCCGGTATCGAAGGTGGGAATGACCAGTTTGGCCGTTGGAAGCAACTCTACGATCTGCGTAACAATCTGGATGAGAACGGTCAACCGATGAACAGTATTGCAACGCTTGGTGCCGACTTTACCCATAATGCCCTAGATGAAGAAATGGGCGATGGCAGCACGAATCATAGAGCCGAAGATAAGTACCAATGGATGACCTTTGTGCGTGACCGCGCTTGGTGGTCAGGTCCGAATCAGGACCCAACCAATGCACGCCGTACGACATCCGTTGATCTATCCGACGTGTATGCTTCTGGTGCAAAGTGGGACGGCATCGCCGCTTACCTCACCGAACGCTCCGTTATTCATGGCTCCAATTTTGTGACCAACTTCAATACAGGCCACGGTCTGAAATATTATGAGGGCGGAATCGTCTCCAATGCAACCGAATGGTCCAATATTAATATTCAGGATATCCCGGTCACCTGGCAGTGGTGGATAGATAGTCAAGGTGACAAACTCACTGTTGATTTTGACTATGGTCCAACCTATGAAAAAGGTGCTCGTTATACTTATGATTCCGTTGGTGCGTTCACTGGCGGCAGTTCTCTTGTCGTAAATGGAAGTCTGAATACGGACAATTTCCTACGTCTGTACAAGACGGATCTGTCGATCAACGCCCAATCCAAATTGGAACTCACCTATAATAAACCGTCTGTCAACGACGCTTCCTCCATGTATGTCGGACTGATATTTGAGGATGAACCAACCAAAGTGGTCAAAGTCAAAGTGCCGGATTCAGGTCAGCACACGGCAGGCTGGAAGACTACTTCACTCGATCTGAGTGCATACCAAGGGAAGACCGTTGCAGCTTTTGGTCTATCCTTCAATCCTAACGGTACTACGATTGAAAAATATCAGATGAACATTGGTGAGATTCGTATATCCGACGGTTCTGCCGCCAAACCGAATGCTCCAACCGGATTCCATATTGCCAAAGCACTGACCAACACCGATGAGTTGGTTGTCGAATGGGATATCGAGGACTATTCGAAGGTTAAGCAATATAATCTGTATGAGAACGGCGCATATGTCGGCGGCGTGTATGACTCCACATTTTATATTAAATCGCTCAAACATCCCGCTGGCGAACTGTCCATTCGTGCTGTAGGCGCAGATGGTACCGAAAGTGAAGCAACCGTCCTGTCCTATGATCTGAATGCAGCTGTTCAGGACATTGATGTGAAATTCAAGAACAATGGCGATGCTATTGTCAGTTGGAAAAACCCGAAGAAGAACCCAAGTAAAGAGACGATCCAGCTTACACTCCAAACGGAGTACACGAAGGAACCTTTCACCAAGACACTTCAGCTCAAAAAAGGAAAACAGTCTGCCATTCTCACAGGCCTTCCGACCAATGGTGAACATTACGTCCTGGATATTGCCATTGGCAAACAGAATCCAGTCACTACTACCGGACAACTGGCAGATACTCAGATTACACCATATGCCAAGGAAAAGGTTACGGTAAAGGATGGAAAGTATACCCTCGCATTGCCTGATTTGGAGGATTGGTACAAAATCTATGTCTATGAAAATGAGGTAGCACGCGAATTCGGAGTAACTTACGTTTCACAGAAATTCCCTTATATCATTCGGGGTAGAACGAAGCTGAGCGAAATGACATTCACGCCTGCATCCAGCACCAGCTCCCTGAAGCTCGTTATCGAAGATTATGCTGGCAATAAAGCAACGACGATTCTGCGATAAAAGATTCACAAGAAATCAATTCAGCCCTTTCGCTTCCCTACAGGAAGTCGGAAGGGCTGAATTGATGTTTGGCACTACCCATGAACTTTCTGCTGTTCTAACAAATAAAATATATAATCGGTTGGCACACCGGTATAACCTTGCTGTCTCAACATCGCAGTCACATTGCCCCGGTGATAAGTCCCGTGGTTAACAACATGCTGTAGGATGTCCGAAAAATGTGTTTCCATTTTACCGTATTTCGGATGCTCGATTGTCATTTTTTTGTCCGGGTCAGGCGTATGCCGCAGTAAATCGCGGAAACGTTCGGCAACGCTGCCAAACAGCTCACGTATCTCATTCACGGTTTTGCCCTGTGCTTCCTCTGTCCAGCTCGAGATTTTCGAGAAAATCTCCTCGTTCGGAACTTCCGCGAGCACGAGCATATAGAGCTGTTCAAACAAGTACATGTGTGCACATGTTTGTGATACGGATGGGAACACGCTCGTCACTTCCGCATGGAATACTTCCTTCGGGAGTTGCTCCAGGTGTGCAAACAATCGATTGTTTGCCCAAACATGATAATCATACAATCGGTATGGTTGTTGAAGCATCGATAAATTCACCTTTCCCTTCTTCGCATGGTTTGGCTACCGCAGCTGTGTCTTTATCATATATCAAGTTCACTGACAAATGTTGTCAGCAAACTTCAATTCGGATCGTCTTCATAATGTTTGGCGATACCGTATGCCTTTTCCTGAATTCGCCGCTTCAACTCCAGTGGTTCGCGGATGCGAATGGTCGTGCCGAACGTCAGGAGATATGTCGGTAGGTATTTGTACATCGTCGGAGCATCGATTAGAAACCGTGCCTCCCGATCGGTTCGTTCCGTCAAATAGTGGCGCAGATGCCAGTGGCCGCAAACTACATTAAGCGTGTCAGGCTCTCCCTCGATACAGATAACCGTCAGCGGTCCATCTGCCTCCCGTCTCTGGTTGGACTGCTCACAGAAAAACGCGGACGCAGAGAAAGACTCCGGCTTATCAAAACTCGCTTCGGTTGACTCCAGCTGTTCGATTCGTTCGACGCGAAACGTCCGCATCGCCTGCGACCGATGGCAGAACGCGACAGCGTACCATTCGTTTCGGACGTAAGCAAGCCCATATGGATCGACTTCACGTTCGTCCGCCTGCTCCGCATTCGCTTTGCGATAGACCATACGGACCGTTCGCCCGTCTTTTGTCGCTTGTTCCAATTCCCGCAACAACGGAACAATAGAAGGGGCGCGCGCTGAAGAAACGACGTCCAAGCTGCTCTGCTGGCGAGACAGATCGTGGCGCTGCTCCTCATGCAGTCCGTTCTCCACCTTCTTCAACGCATACTCCAGCTCCTGCACATACGGATAGCCAGCACCTTGGGCAAATTTAAACGCATCCACAAGTGCCTTCAACTCTACAGAGTTGAAGAACAATGGTGTTTCCTTGAAATTTTCCAGAATACGAATACCGCCATCATGGCCCGATTCCGCAACGACCGGCACGCCACTCGCGCATAATGCATCGATATATCGATACACGGTGCGGACGCTAATCTCCAAACTGTCCGCGATCTGAGCGGCGGTGAGCTTTCTTCCGGATCGCAGCATCCAAAGCATGGACAGCATGTTATCCCATTTTGCCATTGGGAGCCCTCCTCTTTTCCTTGAAAGAATAAAAGGCGAGTCTCCTTTGATTTAGGTGACTCGCCTTTTGGGTCATTATTATAAAAATTATGAGGTTCCCTTTTGTTTGCTTGCCTGCATCTGCTGGGCAAACCTCATCATCTCTTCAAACTCTTCTTCGGATACAGCATCGCCGTCGGCGCCTATGTCTTGTACAATCGGAATTTCGGGTTTGGCTTTGGTTCCTTTGCCGTATGTACGGGAACGGGTTCCAGCTGCACCAGCAGCCTGTTTGCCTTTGACCTTGGCTTGGTCACGAATGTATTGTACCGCCTTCTCATAGGAATTTACCTGTTTGAGCAGCATGTTGGAGGCAATGGCCTCAACAAAGTTACGGTTAATTCTTTGCTCACCACCGGATACAAGCAATGCCATCAAATAATGAATAAGCACATTGATCACTTCACCCGGCAACTTGTAGCTGAGGTCGATCTTCTCAAAAATGTCCACCAGGTTGTCCGGTACGGCACCAGGGAAGAACGTCTGAAGCAATCGTGTGTAGGGCTCATTACGCAGCATCATATTGTATTGATGAATATCACACTTGGTCGAAAATTGTGGTGGCACTTCGACGTAGTATTCCATCTGTACCACATGTTCGACAGGCGGTTCACCGGAATCATCTTTCCGCTCAGGCTCCTCCATATGCTGTCTGAGGGCAACAACCTTCGCTGCCTGCACCGTCTGCTGCTCATGTCGCTTCTTGGTCTGTCTGAACTGCAGACTCGCCTTGTGTTGAAGGTCATCCAGCACGAGCTGTCCCTGAGGGTTAAAGATATCATCTTCATCCAACAATCGACATACATCCTGTACGCTGAGATTGAACTTGTTCACCACATAATTCACAATGCCGAGCTGTTCGTGATCGAACCGCAATTGCTCCACATGACGGCGATTGACCGACTCACGCGGAAAACGCAATATAATGTCGGCATAATTCAGGCTATTCTCTTCGGCTGCACCACTTATTCCGCTGCGCTGAGCCGAAGTTGACACTTCCGACAACGCCTGCTCCAGCTCATAATCAATGACATGCGTATTCAATTCAAATATATCGTAAAAAGGAACGGAAATATTCTCTTTATTTGCTGCCGGGTAAGGCGCGTCACCGCTCTCTATCGCCGAAAAACCGGAACGTAGTGAGAGTACGGCGAACTTGCCGATTTTGTCACGAAGCAGCAGTGTCAAATGCTGTGTACGGAAAAATTCTGCCGGAGAGAGCGGAGGTTGCAGCTCATATTCATAAATGTAGTCGTCATTTTCCGGAATATACAGCCGTGAAGTCTGAAGCAAACCAACGGCTTCAAGCTTGGATGCCTGCTCCACCAAATATTTGCGCCCTTTCTCGCTGGGCTCAAGTCCCAACGTCATGAACAGCCTCCGTTGCTGTTCAAGCGGCGAGTAACCGACCTGTTCACCGGGAAGATGCTGAAACAGCAGTCGATACAAACCTATCGCAAAGGCACCTACCATTGGCTGATACGCTCCGGTGAGCATGCGGTCATCCAGGGCACTAAGTCCAAACTCCCTGTATACGCAGTAGCGATGATGTTCAGTATAATGGTGCAAATTCTTCATGCGCATAGCTTGATCTCCTTCTCCCCAAAAGTATGTTTATCTATTCTATCATAAATGTCCGATACTCAAATGCTCAAAAACAGGTAAAAAACGGACCTGTTCTCGCTCCGTTTCGTCCTAGGTCGACAGCATTCACGTTTTCGCAGAGTTGCTAGATTACTATAAAAGCTACAGCCTTAGAACACAAGTGAACATATGGAGAAATGTTATTCATATATATATGAGACATGTCCAAACAATCATGCACATTTTTTGAACTGCATGCCAAAAAGCCTTCCCTTTGCACTCGTAAGCGTTTACGACAAAGGCAAGACCTTTACGGAAAATGCAGTCCAGCGTTTGCTGCCATTTGGCTAGCCTATCAAAACATTTTGTACCCACCCAGACGAAGTTTGCGAATGGCCCAGCCACTGATGACTGCTCCAGCAAGTCCAGCTACACCCGTCATATAGTCTACAATATGGAAAGAACCCAAATGCGACATCAACGATGCCGTATGATCCCATAAGGAATACACGACGACAGGCAGAATGACAATAATGAACAGATAGGAAGGAAACCAGGTTGTCTTCATCAGCATATTCAGAATGAAACCGATACCAAACATCATAACGAAAAATAACACCATCAATACCAGCACAGGTATAAACTGCATCGGGTGACGTTCACCTCTTCTTTCACTGACTCGGTTTCTCTTACTACGGATAGTAGATAGTGTACCGCAAAAAATGTGGCGAAGCAACGAACTTTCTGGACAAATTTCCCTATATTCACCTTCTCTTCATTTGCCCTTCTGCTTCCTGTTGGGATACAATGAAGACGATAAAGTACTCAACCGTCCCTTACCGGGATTTGGAAATATAACCTGCAGGAGGAATCAATTCAATGAACGAAGCCGCATCAACACTGGAGGGCTGGTACGCCCTGCATGACTTCCGCTCGATTAACTGGGCCGCCTGGAAAGCAGCCGATGATGAGGAACGCGCCGTAGCACTGGACGAGCTTCAGGCATTCTGGAAGGAATGGAAAGCTGTAGAGGATTCATCCAAAGGAAGCACTGTCGTATATACCGTTGTGGGACAGAAGGCTGACCTTGTCATGATGCACTTGCGTGAAACGCTGGAAGATCTGAAAGCCGTTGAGAACGCGTTCAACAAAACGATGTTTGCCCAATACACCACCAAATCATATTCTTATGTCAGTGTAGTGGAACTGAGCAATTATCTTGGCAAAGAGGGCGAAGACCCTATGCAGAACCCGGAAATTATCGCTCGTCTCAAACCGGTATTGCCACAGCGGCAATACATCTGTTTCTACCCGATGAACAAAAAACGCGAGCTGAACGACAACTGGTACATGCTGTCGATGGACGAGCGTCGTACGATGATGCGCAGCCACGGCATGATTGGTCGCAGTTACGCTGGCAAAGTGAAACAAATCATTACCGGTTCCGTTGGTTTCGACGACTGGGAATGGGGCGTTACGTTGTTTGCGGATGATGCACTTCAGTTCAAGAAGCTCGTTTACGAGATGCGCTTTGACGAAGTCAGTGCCCGTTATGGCGAATTTGGCTCTTTCTATGTGGGAAGCCTGCTGAACGAAGCAACATTGGAAGAGATGCTCAAGCTGTAAATCGGATAAATTACAAAAAAAGCACCGCGACACCTCCATTAAGGATAGGGTCAGCGGTGCTTTTACGTTTTCGAATGAATATGAAATGTTCAATAATAAATGGATGACTCAGGTTCTTTTGGATAACGTGATTGCTTAATCCTGATCCTCTTCATCAACCGCTTTCAGAGATTCCAAAAACTCAGCCGTTGCCCTGTCACGGTCACGTCCCTTCTCCTTAAGCCGCTCAATGGCAGGCAAAATGAGAATATCCACTTCCTTCTGAACGATATAAGCCAGATCATACTGATCCTGTTCCTCCAGATAACCGCCAACCTGCATCAGGGCGTTGTAACGATCCAGTTCTTCGCGTGTGAGTAGTCCTCTGACCTGAACACTGCAATGTCTCATCCAAAAAACCGCCCTTTCTTCAGTACCAAGGGAATGCCACCGATGATAAATAAATACCGGAGATCCACCAGCTTTTTCAGCTGAGCGGCCTTCCACCCCTTGTATTTCTTACCGCCTACGACGGCGATAGCTTCACCTTTCCCCAGTGACGCAACTGTACCTTTACTTGTAAATACAAAAGGCTGCGGCTGCTTTTTGCGGATGGCAGCGACAACGTTTTTGGCACAGTTAACACCTTGCTGCATCGCGATCTGAGCTGTTGGTGGATATGGACGCCCTTCGTTGTTGAACACGAGTGAATTGTCACCGATGACATAGACATGCTCATGCCCTGGGGCACGAAGGAATTCATCGACCTTCACCCGTCCGCGCATCACTTCAAGGCCTGCCTGCTCAAGCAGGGCATTCCCACGAATACCGCCGGTCCATACGACCGTTGCTGCATCGAGTTTTTCTCCCTCACCCACAATGACTCCGTCTGGCAGACATTGCTTGATCGGAACACCGATTTTGAAAGTAACACCTTTTTTCTTCAACACGTTCATTGCATGCTCAACCAGTTCCGGATCAAAGCCCGGCAGAGCTGAAGGCGCTGCTTCCACATTATAAATATGCACATTTTTGGGATTCACGTCGAATTCCTTGCAAAGCTGAGGAATGCGATCCGCAAGTTCAGCCACGAATTCGACACCACTGAAGCCAGCCCCACCCACAACAAAACGAATGCGGTTACGTTTATTATCGTTTTTGTACATGGCAAACTGATATTCGATATGCTCGCGAATCATTCTGACCGAGTTAATGCTGCGAATTGTCATGGCATGATCGAGCATGCCTGGAATACCAAAGGTCTCCGGTTCCCCACCCAATCCAATAATCAGATAATCATAGGATAACGTGCCATCCTCCAGAATAATCTTCCGATCCTGCAGGCGGATTTCCTTCACCGAAGATTTGACCAGATCAATCTTGAACTCGTCAATCAGCTTCGAAATCGGGACCCGTGCATGTTCAATGGTATCCGTGCCAGCTGCCGGCATATGTAGATGTGTAGTGATATAATGATAATCATGCCGGTTCACCAATGTGACATCGGCCTCGTTATAGTTCAATTCCTTCTGCAGCCGCTGGGCTGTCAGAATCCCGCCATAGCCCGCGCCGAGGATGACGATTTTGGGAATACTGCTCATGTCTATACCCCTTCCAGTTTCGCTCGCATCAGCCATTCGATTGTTTTGTTGTAAAAAGGCTCTTACTTACCCATATTGATGAGGTCTTATCCATTATGACGACAAATGTTAACTTCGCGAATTTATTTGAACTTTTTGCATGCAAGTTATCGATTAAAATTGTGAAATTATACACAAGATTCAACAAAACGCGGGTATTGTCTTCACATTACAAATTGGGGCTAAATTAGACAAAAAAACACATAGTACAGGTCAAGGATATCTGTATTTCTGGCAAAGATCAAGGTTTTTTTTGTTATTTTTCATAACCTTTCATTTCCAATTTCATCCTATTCTCACCTGATCTTCATCTATTGTTCCCAGATTCATCAAACTGCCAACTTTGCAACCCAGTTTACACCGTTTATAATGAAAAAGACAGTTCAGCAACAAACGCTGGTTACCATTCGTACCCGGCTTTATTATTTCTGTTAACTACCTATTAAAATAAGAAAGGTGTTGTTGATTCTTGACTGCACAAACTGCCGGTCATGACATGACCGATTTACTTATTATTGGTGGCGGCCCTGCGGGTCTGTTCGCCGCGTTTTACGGAGGGATGCGTCAGGCATCTGTTACTCTGGTTGAAAGTATGCCACAACTTGGTGGACAACTTGCAGCGCTCTATCCCGAAAAATTCATCTATGATGTAGCCGGGTTCCCGAAAGTTACCGCTCAGGAACTGGTGAATAATCTGGTGGAGCAAATGAGCCATTTTAACCCAAACATCCGTCTTGAGGAAAAAGTTGTATCCGTAGAGAAATTAGAAGAACGTCACTTCGTCGTAAAAACCGATGTGAATGAATATCACGCCAAAGCCGTAATTATCACTGCAGGTGTGGGTGCATTCGAACCGCGTCGTTTGGAGCTTGAGGGTGCGGCCAAATTCGAAAAAACCAATCTGCACTACTTCATCAGTGACCTGAACGCCTTTGCAGGCAAAAGAGTACTGATCAGTGGTGGCGGTGACTCCGCTGTAGACTGGGCGCTTATGCTTGAGCCAATCGCTGAGCAAGTAACCCTGATCCATCGCCGCGACAAATTCCGCGCGCATGAGCACAGTGTCGAAAACCTGATGAATTCCAAGGTAAACATCGTTACACCTACCGAAATTACGGAACTTCACGGTGAAGACAGCATTACCAAGGTCACTTTGGCTCACGTTAAAACGAAGGAAACACAGGAAATTGAAGTCGATGATGTAATCGTCAATTTCGGCTTTGTCTCTTCCCTGGGACCTATCGCAGAATGGGGCATCGAAATTGATAGCAATTCCATCGTGGTCGATTCCCGCATGGAAACTTCGATTCCAGGTATCTATGCTGCCGGAGATATTACAACTTATCCAGGCAAGCTGAAGCTGATTGCTGTCGGATTCGGTGAAGCACCAACCGCAGTCAATAATGCCAAGGTTTACTTCGATCCAGAGGCCAAGTTGTCCCCGGGACACAGCAGTAACATGAAGCGCTAATTCCTTATGGAATCATATAGAACATAAAAGACACAAAAAAGGGTATCTTACTCCTGAATGAATTGAACATCAGGAGGGATACCCTTGTCTTATATATGCCCGCTGTGTAACGGTCTGGTTGTACCGGAGCAGGCTTGTCCCCACTGCCTTCAGGGACTGTCAGAATGCGGCAAATTGGACGATTACACCGGACCATACAGCCCCTACGTCATTCACACTTCCTCTGACACGGCAGACGAAGCCGAAAACGTTTGCAATCATATGATGTACTGTCACCATTGTCAAACAAGCACACTGTGGCCTGTCAATCTATGGGACATGTCCGGAAACCTGTAACATTGCCTGCAATGAGGATCTCTAGTGAAGAATGGCAGATACGTCGGTACCCAGTTTGCGCTTATGGATTTCTGCCAACAGCAGTGCGATGAAATCTCGTTCGAGATTCAACTCAATCGCCTTATGGTAGGAATCCAACAACATCTCATCGGATAACATAGCCATTTCCCGCCACAACCTTTCCTTTTTTTTCCTCAAAACTATCATATCAGAGATTTATAAAGAGAACAAGCGTTCTTGTTATCCACAACGTTATGTGGAAATCCTGTGTATAGTTTGTTGATAAATGGTAAAAATGTTGATTGATCAACGTGGATTGTGTGGACAGTATTTATACACAGGATCGTAGCCTATCAAACAGAACGATTATAAGAGCATTTTTTTTAGAATAAATTCATAGTTTCAAGAGTTGATGCGAGTAAATTACCCTTATTTGTTAAATTTCAAACGTTTTCCATCTAGTTTCCTTCTATATTACTATCGGATTTTCTTTGGATTTTTTTAGCTTTTGTCACCATTTTCATTGCGGTCTGGTGTTCACTTCCAAAATCCATATCTTGCCTGAATGATCCAGTCCATAATCGAAGCCGAGCTGTCCCACACCCGGGAACTGCCTTTCCATAATATGCGTACAGGTAAGTGTCAGTGAACGCATCTCGCGACGTTTATGTTTTCCAGAAATATGAGGTAGGGACAGACCAAGCGCTCTCCTACCGGACAGCATCGTTCCTCCTTTGCTAAGATTGGTCACGACCAGTCCTGGACGAGCGAGCCGTCCCACTATTGAACGAAATACCCAGCCTCTTTCCGTTTTGACGACTTTGACTCTGTAATCGACAGGTCTGCCTTGAATGGTCGCCAAATGAATGCCTTGCTGAATCAGGTATCTCCGTCTGGCTTTTACACGGATTAGAGAACGGTACATTTGATTAAACTGAGTAAAAGAACGGGTTATTTTCATATGAGTGTACCGATAGACGCCTCCGCTTGCTGATACTCTAATGACACCGTAACCTCCACCACCAACAATAGGTTTGATATACACCATTCCATAATGACTAAGCATGTTTAGCAGATTCCCCGAGTTGAACGCCTTCGTCTGTGGGATGTGGACAGCAGCTACCGGATATTTCAACAGTGCCGCTGTCTTCAGCCATTTGCTTGCAAGCTGTCTCGACATGGGTTGATCTCCTTTCGTGAACAATAGTCCTTCCTTATACATACTCAACAGAAGCCGTGTTTTCTTGGATGTCTGTCCAAGGCTAGGGCCCCTTTTCCGTTGATATAGTCCATCAGCTTGGTTCAAGGCCGGAACAGGCGCCCGGTTTGCTTTTCAAACGCATCAATCTATCGTATGCTACTAAGGAATAGTTTGGAGAGGCTTAAATATGAGGATCTAAGGAGCGTTCAGAAGACATGGAATCATTTTTCAAATCACTGTATGGCGTAGCCTATTTTGCAATTTCTATCGTTCTGGTAGCCATTACGGTACTTCTATTCGTTACAGGTATTCGACTGTTTATGAAGAAAAGCAATCGCGGTTTTGCTGTAAGTTGTATTCTGTTTGCCTGCTTTATCGTCTTCATCATTGTGGTCATGCTGACCACGCCCTTCTCCTCGACGCCTCCGGGTTCACCGGAAGCCATGGCTGCCTTGCTGAAAGTCGGGTAGATTAACCTCTGTAGAAGGAGATGCTTATGACACATAACGAAAAACTCGGAATCATCGATATCGGCTCCAATTCCATTCGTCTGGTTATTTATGAACTCGACCAGGATGGAGCCTATCGCATCATTCATGAAGACAAATATGCCGCTCGTCTAAGCAATGTGGTTGAACAAGACGGAACCATCCTGCGACATTCACTGGACAAGGCCATTACGATTTTGCGACAATTCAGGGCTACTTGCGAAGCATATCAAACCAAGCTTATCCGGGCTGCAGCTACGGCTGCTATTCGGAATGCAGGCAATGCCTCAGAAATTATAGGTTGGTTGGAAGCCGAGACGGGACTTACCATCGAATGTGTATCCGGTGATCAGGAAGCCTATTACGGTTTCCTAGGTGTCACTCAATCGATTGATCTGGCAGATGGTTATGTCGTAGATATTGGCGGCGGCAGTACCGAGATCACTGTATTCCGTGATCGAAAAAGACTGCACAGCATCTCTCTGCCTATTGGTGCGGTTAACTCACATGGCCGTTATGGTGGCGAAGATCAGTGGACTGAGGCAAATGCGACTGCACTATGTAATGAGGTTATACAGGCATTAAGCGATCAGGATTGGGTTACACAGCATCCCGGACTACCTCTCATTGGACTTGGTGGCACCATGCGTACACTGGCCAAAGTGGAGCAGAAGAGAACACAATACTCACTACCGGTTACGCATCATTATGAAATCGGTGCAGAAGAGATGGAAAATATCGCTCGTTCTTTGCCACATCTAACCTCGGCACAACGCAAGAAAGTACCCGGACTTGCCAAGGATCGTGCCGACATTATTGTTCCAGGTGTACTCATATTGCGGACGGTCTTCCGCATCATCCAGGGGGATCGTTATGTTGTGAGCGGAGCGGGATTACGGGATGGTTTGCTAAGGGATCTCCTGGCTGAAGGTAAGTCAGTCGTGCCAGATGCGCTGCGGGACAGCATTCGCAACTTCATTCATTTTGGTCCACCCATTCCGGAGAAACGTCTGAATCGGATTCACCATGATGCGCTTACCCTGTATACCGCCTTACAAGGTAGTGCTCCCGATCCAGCGGATGCCCGGATTCTGTACACGGTCTCCATGCTGCACATGGCTGGAAAACAGATTAACTACTTCCGGTATCCGCAGCACTCGGCTTATTGGATCATGAATGCAAGCATCTACGGACTATCTCACCGGGAGACCATCCTGAGTGCCATTGCAGCCGATTATCATCCAAAAAAAAGAACGCCCCAGCTACTGCATAAGCACAAGGACATTCTCAAGGATTCGGACGAACGGCATGCCCATCGTTTGGGCTCTCTACTGCGCGTGACTGAAGCAATTAATCGATCTGAAAGCATTACTGCCATAAAGGCAACAAAAGAAAACGACTCGCTGCAGATGCAATTCATCTGTACAGCCGAGCCGTTACTGGAACTCAGTGGCCTTGACGATGCCGTCAAGGATTTACAGGAAGCTTGGGGAGTTACGTTAACGCACTCCATTCAGCAGGCTTCCAGGGAATAATGCCCATCGCCTCCGTCTGACTTCTCAGCGGGGGCTTTTCATTTTGTACAAAAACATAATTGCCGCCAGGCATGAGCTCTCTGGCCTTCACATTATCCATGAGTGACAGATTCAATATGTCGACCAACATCTTCTTTAGCTCTGGATCAAACACGGGACACATCAGTTCTATTCTCCGCTTCAAATTACGGGTCATCCAGTCTGCGCTGGACAGATACACATCCGGGTTCCCGCTATTTTCAAAATAAAACAATCTGGAGTGTTCTAGAAACCGGTCCACGATGCTGATCACCCGAATATTCTCGCTAAGTCCCTCTACCCCCGGACGCAAGCAGCATACACCACGCACGATCAGATCGATCTGTACTCCAGCTTGAGATGCCAGATACAATTCATCAATGATATCCTGATGGGATAAAGAATTGATTTTGGCAATAATCCTGGACGGTCTTCCCTTGAAGGCATGTTCCCTTTCCCGACGAATGAGCGCGAACAGTTCATCCTTCATGCCATCAGGGGCGACGCGGAATGCCTGCAACGCTTTGGGTCCTGAATAACCGGTAATCTCATTAAACAATTCCGATGCGTCTTCACCAATGATGGGATTGGAGGTAAACAGCCCCACATCGGTGTACACTTTGGCCGTACTTTCATTATAGTTACCTGTTCCCACATGCACGTACCTTCTCAGACCACTCTGCTCCCTGCGTACGACGAGAATAATCTTGGCATGCGTCTTTAATCCGACCAATCCATATACGACATGACAACCTGCCTTCTCCAGCGTGCGGGCCCATGCAATGTTCCGTTCTTCATCAAATCTGGCTTTTAATTCAACAACAACCGTTACCTGTTTGCCGCTCTCGGCCGCATGAGCCAGTGCGGGGATAAGACGGGAATCACCATTCACCCGATATAACGTCATTTTGATCGCCATCACGCGCGGATCTTCCGAAGCTTCCACAATAAAGTCCGTTACCGGTTCAAACGATTCGTATGGATGATGCACAAGCACGTCCCGTTTACGCAGCAGTTCGAAGTGACTTTCCCGAGGGAGGAACTCCAGAGGATACACCGGCTGCACCGGACTATATTTCAGATGAGAAAAGCCATCTAAACTATCTACAAACCCGGCCAAAAAGCTCAAATCCAGCGGTCCATCGATCTCGTACACAGGGTCTTGAATATCGAACTCTTCCTGCAACTCTAGCAACGCATCCGGGCGGAAATCCTTGCAAATTTCCAACCGTACCGGTGCTCCCCGGCGTCTGCGCCGCAGCTCCTTCTCAATCGCCTCAAGTAAATCCTCAGCTTCTTCTTCATTAATGGAAAGATCCGCATTGCGAGTAACTCTGAACTCCTGAACAGCCAGCGGAACATAACCGCTGAATAAGGTATGAATATGATGCTTGATGAGATCTTCGATCAGAATGAACGTTTTCTTTTTACTATTCGCCCTTAAAGGCACCTGAACGACCCGCGGCAGATTAGAGGGAACCTGCACAATAGCCAAAAATGGCTCGCCCTCCTGCTCTTCTTCCTTCTGCAGCATTACGGACAGATATACAGACTTATTGTGTACCAGTGGGAATGGCCGGCTCGAATCAATAGCCATCGGTGTTAAAACGGGAAAAATGATCTCGTGAAAGTACTGGTCCATTGCTCGCTGTTGGGTCATATTCAGATCTGTATATTCCTGAAAATGGACGCCTTTCTTGGCGAGAAGACGAATCAGCTCTCGATAGGTTTTATATTGCTCGGCGACCATGGTCCCCGTTCGTTTAATTAATCTACGGTACAAGCCAGCAGGGGTGTAGCCCGTAAAATCCTTTTGCGTAAATCCAGCCTTGATCTTCTCTTTCGTCTCCGCTACCCTTACACTTACGAACTCGTCCAGATTACTGGCGACAATACCAAGAAACCTCATGCGTTCCAGCAGAGGTGTTGTTGGATCTTGCGCCTCCTGAAGCACACGACGATTGAATTCTACCCAACTTAAATCACGATTAACGTAGTTACCTGTTTTGACATCTCTATGCATGTATGGCCTCCGAATTTGTTACATATCTATTCTTGGTTAGATGTTCTGAACTAATTGTACTATTCGTGATTGGCTACAAGCGTCAGCGTAGTGTAAACGCTATGTAAAATTTATGTAAATGATACCTCATGACGATAACTTTTTCCATCCCTTTACAAAGAGCAGGAGACAGAGTAAAGTGATTTACAGTGTAAAATGTCCGGTTGCTGTCCACATTCTAAAATTGTTTTTGTTAAAGGAGTATATAATGAAATCGAACAAACCTAGAACGTTACAAAAAAATATAGAGTTTTTCACGGCTGCACTATCCCAATGCACGGTAACTGCATGGCAGGAAGATCCGGCTGGCGTATATTGTGAAGTGGGCCGTGGCATCGTAGAACAGATCAGCGAAGACAGTGTGAGAATTCGCAACGACAACGGTACGAAGAGTCATTATGACCGGGATATCACGATGTTCCAAACCGAAAAATAATTTTGCGTATATATGAAAAAAAGACTAGCTTTCCGGAAAAGAGTGTTGTATACTCTTGGCACAAGGAAAGGAGGTGCGTCAACATATCTAATCACATGTTGAACGTGTCCCTTACCCGATCCACTAGCTCAAAATAAACTGATTCTGGTGGAGGCGCGGGATACGGATCAAGGTTTCAAAAAGCGCCACGGGTAGAAAAGCCGTCTTCGGACGGCTTTTTGTTTTGTCTTTTTTCGGGAGAGGTTAAAAAAACAACCAAAAGATTGGAAATGGACCCTGTAGCTGAGTAAATGATGCTCGATATAATTAGGTTGCAACTCAACCTATATTCGAGGAGGCATATTGTAATGTTCAAAAATGTAAGGGGTTTCAAAACATCCATCGCTCTGGTCTTTGTTTTGTTATTCACCTCCATTATGCTGCCGGCAGGCCAGCATGCCAGTGCTGCACCGAGCTTCGCCAAAGGAGCCGACATCAGTTGGGTGCCTGGGATGGAAGCGCAAGGTTACAAATGGAAAGACAAAAACGGCGTACAGCGTGATATTATTGATATTTTGAAAAATGATTACCAGATCAACTCCGTTCGTATTCGTGTCTTTGTTAATCCTTCGAATGATTATGGTAACGGTTACATGAATAAAGATCGTGCAGCTGCTCTGGCCCTGCGTGCCAAAAATGCAGGTATGAGTGTCATGCTGACCCTACACTACAGTGATTCCTGGGCTGATCCGGGTCAGCAAACGAAACCTGCGGCTTGGAAAAACTACACGTTCCAACAGCTGATGGATGCTGTATGGAATCACACGCGTGAAGTCATGACGGCCATGCAGAGCAAAGGCGTAACCCCGGACTGGGTACAAATTGGTAACGAAACAAGCAACGGTATGTTATGGGAGGATGGAAAAGCATCCACCAACATGAAAAATTATGCGTGGCTGGTGAACACGGGCCATAATGCCGTAAAATCCATCAGCACCAACACCAAAACAATTGTTCACCTCGCAGGTGGGGACGATAATGCCCTCTATGTATGGAATATCGGTGGTCTGATCGATAACGGTGCCAACTTTGACATGATTGCCATGTCCCTCTATCCTTCCGCTTCCGGCTGGAACACGGCTGTCACCAATGCTGTGAATAATGCCAAGGATCTGATCAACCGGTATGGTAAGGAGATTATCGTATCGGAAATCGGGATGGATAATACCCAACCGGCAGCTGGTAAAAGTTTCGTCGCAGCGATGAAAACGCAATTCCGCAACCTGCCGAGCAGTAAAGGTAAAGGTGTATTCTATTGGGAGCCTGAAGCAACGCCGGGCTACAACGGCGGTTACAGTAAAGGTGCATGGCAGTCTAACGGCTTGCCGACTGTAATGTTGGAAGGATTTATCGACTAAACACGGAGATAAGTGACTGGTGAGCAGTAGGTGGGCGTTACGGGTACGGATCGTTCTTCTGATCGCTGTTATCCCCGGATTTTTTTGAATGTCCTATTTCATAGGACAAAATCCGGGGATAAAGGCGACCGCTACCGCTTCTACAGAATCGATTCCGTCCCCTCCACTACGCTAGCTGCTTATGAGATACTTCTAAAATGTGTTTAGTAGGAATTTGGGGTAATAAAAGAAAAAGGCGCTACTTCCGTTGGGGAGTAGCGCCTTTTTTTGAGAGTTGTAGTGAGTTGTTTGGGTAGTTGCGTTAAGCTAGGAAGGTAGATTAGCTTCTTCGGTTCGGCTAGTTGGGTTAGATCGAATTCGTTGAATTGGTTCATGTTAATTAGGAACGCTTGATGAATCTGAACGTAAATAGTCTTATCGCTCATATACTTATATAATTAAGATAAAAGATTTAGACAGCACGTGTGCAACCTTATTTCAAAGGTGGGGAATATATATGGGATTTTTAAAAGAACTGGGTCAGTTTGCTGGAGAAGTTACCGGAAAAGTACTGGGCGGCACCGTCCGAGTGGCTGGAGAACTTACAGGAAGTCCATTCATTAAAGAAATTGGTAATGGCGTAGAAAAAGCTACGATTAATACAGGGAAAACGGTAGGACAACTTGCCAGCGGTACATATGATATGGCGAGTGGTGTGATCAGAAAAGACAATACAACGTTAGATGCGGGACTTGCCGATATTGGAGGTGCTGTTTCTAATACAGCTAAAGGCGTAGTGGTAACAGCTAAGTATGTGTATAACGGCGGCAAAGATGTGGTTGTCGGCATGAAAGACGAGGACATGGAGAGAGTAAAGCTCGGGGCCAAGAATCTAATTGCCGCTGCGGCAGTCACTACATTGGCTGTAGGACTCGTTGAGGTTGTAGATGGTGTTGAAAGTATGGAGTCGGCAGAGTCCGTAGAATTGATAGAAAATCCAAATACAGGTGACGTTACACCTCACTAGCATCGAGGATATTAGAGCTTCAACTTCATACGAAAAAATTGGACGCTAATCAGTATAATGATTGGCGTCCATTTTTCATCTTCAAGTTCAATTCAATTACTTCGCTTCGCCTACAACCGTAAAGCGTTCGTTCTTATGCTGCGGGTTTTCGATCTCATCGACCAAAGCGATGGCATAGTCAGCATAGCTAATGTAGCTGTTGCCTTCACTGTTCACCAAAATCTGGTCTTTACCGGACTGGTACTTACCTGTGCGTACACCCTCTGGATTAAAGATTCCAGCCGGGCTCAGGAACGTCCATTGGATACCTGAGGAAGCTTGCAGATCCTGCAAGTTTTTACCCTGGTTGGTTGCTGTTGCTTTGTATGCATCAGGGAACCCAGGGGAGTCTACTACCCGCAAGGTTTGGGTTTCATCTGTAAACAGACTGCCTGCACCACCAACAACGATCAGACGAGTATTCGGCGCCTCTTTCAGAATATTAATCAGGGCTTGTCCTGCTTCCACATGCAGATTCTCTTTACCGGCTGGTGCACCAAATGCATTGACGATCACGTCGAATGATTTGGCATCCTCTGCCGTGAGGTCGAATACATCTTTTTCAAGTACATTCAGACTTTTATCTTCTACCTTAGATGCACTACGAACGATCGCTGTCACTTCATGCCCTCTATCCAATGCTTCTTTCAAAATCAAATTCCCTGCTTTGCCTGTCGCGCCAATAATTCCAATCTTCATCATAATCTCTCCTTTGTGATTAGGCTCTGTTAAATTTCATAATGTAACTATATTAGTTACAACATAACTTGTCAACTTAACCTTTCTATAAAAAAGCGTCCAGGTTCCCACTTAATATGAACAACCAAAGTACATACCAAACCACCACGCAAAAAAAGACCTCCATAACAGGATTAGTACAAGACTAATCCGCTATAGAGGTCGCGATTCGCAACTATTAACAATCTTTATCCGGTACGCCTGCTTCTTCTCTCGTCCGGAAGGATGAGCCACAGCCGCATGTTGCCACTGCGTTCGGGTTGTGAATGGTGAAACCGCCGGACATGCCGGATTCTTCAAAATCAATTTCCAGTCCATTCAAATATTTCAGGTTTTCCTTCTCCACAACAACCTTCATATTCTGAATATCCATATAGAGGTCCTCATCGGACTCTTTATCGTCAAAGCCCATGGCGTACGAAAATCCGGTACAACCGCCCGGTGCTACTCCAAGACGCAAGAACATACCAGGTGTCTCTTGCTGTGCAAGCATTTCTTTCAATCTGTCTGCAGCCGTTTCGCTGATGCTAATCATGCCAGGTCACTCTCCTTTTTCATATAAAATCATGTTCAAAAAGGGCGCTTTTCAGTACCAAGAAGATGGGATGAAGATAGAAATGGAGTAGCGGAGCGTAGGCAAAACTACGTGAGCAACGGACATTTCGGCTGAATCCCATATTCGACGCTGAGATGCCGCTAGGCATCCTTCGTAATCAAAAGCGTACTTTTTGAACAACTTTTCGTTAACTCTTCTTTAAATTATACTCCACCCCGTCAAGGGGCTCAAGTCATCTTTGCCTGTTTCCGCGTTCCCCCTTAACTCCTTTTTCTTCCCAGTGTATTGAACCCCCGGGATACGAGGTTTATAATGAGTAGGTGATCGCTTTGAAATGTCGATTTTTTGTCATGACTTATTCAGGTGATGATCATATATAGAGTTGTAATTTTTTTCACATTTCGAGACTGTACGCAGTCCCCAATGCATATAGAGTCAAAAGACTCATTTTGATGAAAAATTAGCTTTACGTACGCAGCACAGGCTGCACCGGGTAAATAAGAGTTAGTCCATATAAGAAGCGGCAGATGACCGCATCTTTTCTATGTAGTTCTGTAAGTAAGTCCTACACACAACTCAATTCCGGTTAAGAATAGGAGGATACAAAATGTCTACATTGGTAACACCGTTCACAGACAAAAGAATGGCTGAGATCGTTGAGAAAGTGCAGAACGGCGTAAGGCTGACCGTAGAAGACGGCGTTTATCTGTATGAATCGGATGATCTGCTGACTTTGGGTCAACTGGCCAATGAGGCCAACTTGCGTAAGAATGGCAAGAAAGTTTATTTTATTGAAAACATGAGCCTTTATTTTACCAACGTATGCGAAGCCCACTGTGCCTTCTGTAACTTCCGCAAAGATCAGGGCGAAGATGGCTCTTACACATTGTCCGGTCAGGAAATGATTGATTACGTAGAACAGCATATTCACCCAGGTGTACGCGAGTTCCATATTGTAGGCGGACATAACAACCATGTTCCTTTTCAATATTATGTCGATTCCTTGCGTGCTTTAAACGAGAAATATCCGGACGTTACGCTGAAAGCCTACACGGCTGCCGAGATTGATTTCTTCACTCGCATCAGCGGACTGAGCATCAAGGAAGTACTACAAGAACTACAAAAAGCAGGTCTGAAATCACTGACTGGTGGCGGCGCTGAGATCCTGTCCGATGAATACCGCAAAAAAATGCGCGTAAACAAAGCGAACGTTGACCGTTATCTGGAAGTGCACCGTACTGCTCATAATCTGGGCATGCGTACCCATACCACGATGCTTTATGGATCCATTGAATCCTATGAAGATCGTGTGAACCATATGGTACAGATTCGTGAATTGCAAGATGAAACCAACGGATTCATGGTCTTTATCCCGCTTTCCATGCAGCCGAAAAGCAAAAACGCCAGCATCATGCGTCGTAACTCTGCATACGAGGATCTCAAAACGATTGCGATTAGCCGTCTGATGCTGGATAACATTGATCATATCAAAGCCTACTTTATTAACATCGGTCCACAGCTGACTCAAGTCGCTCTGGGATTCGGTGCTTCGGATGCACACGGCACGATCGTTCGCGAACGGATTAGTCATGCTGCAGGTGCACTAACACCTGAAGGTCTCACACGTAAAGAGCTTATATGGTTAATTAAGGGTGCTGGACGCATTCCGGTTGAACGTGATACGTTCTACAATGAAATTCAAGTGTACGAATAACATGTTAGCATGAGCATCATTCCCATAAGCGTCTTTCATTCTACCCGGGAGCGTTTGGCATGGAGTGGTGCAGATTGCTGAAGCATATCTGTAATTTTAAATGCCTATTTTCAATTATTTCAAATCCAGATTAAAAAACAGGAGCAGCTATGTTATTGCATAGCTGCTCCACAGGTTACAGCCCCGTTCACACGGGACTGATGCAGAAAGGAAGCCGAGTCATGAAAAATTTCGTCATTCTCGGAGGCGGCTACGGTGGCCTCACGATTATCAAGGAACTTCTGGAAGGTAAGATCCCGTCAGATACACAAATCGTGTTGGTGGACCGCAGTCCCTTCCAAGGATTGAAAACTGAATATTACGCACTCGCAGCAGGGACCGTATCCGATTATGACCTGCGTATCCAATTCCCAGTCAGCGACAAAGTCACTTATCGTTACGGAGAAGTAACTTCGATTGACTTGGAACAGCGTCAGATTGAATTTGAAGGCCAGGACCCGTTGGAGTATGACAAGCTCGTTATTGGACTTGGATGTACAGACCGATTCCACAATACGCCGGGAGCCGAGGAATATAGCTGTACAATTCAAAGCTTCAGCAAAACACGGGAAACCTACCTTCGTCTTAACGAAGTTAAAGCTTATGGTAATGTGCATATCGTCGGCGGTGGATTGAGCGGCGTTGAGATGGCTGCCGAGCTTCGTGAGAGCAGACCGGACCTGAACATCAGTATTCTGGACCGTGGTGAACGTGTATTATCCGCTTTTCCGCAACGCTTGTCCGCTTATGTTCATGAATGGTTTGGTGAACATCAGGTCGAGACACGCGGACATATTGCTATTTCCCGGCTTGAACCAAATGCCATTTTCAACCGGGATGAAGAAATTTTAACGGATGCGGTAGTCTGGACAGCCGGCATTCAGCCCGTAAAAGTCGTACAGGATCTCGATGTGACCAAGGATCCACAAGGTCGTGTTGTACTGAACGAATATTATCAAATTCCGGAATATACCGATGTCTATGTAGTAGGTGACTGCGCCAGCGTGCCTTACGCACCCAGCGGTCAGGCTGCCGAAGTACAGGGTGAACAAATCGCCCATATTCAGCATGCCCTCTGGAAAGGCGAAAAGCCCAATCCGCAGCCACTCAAGCTTCGTGGCACACTCGGTGCACTCGGCAAGAAGGCTGGATTTGGGCTGATGGGCAAAACGTCCATGATGGGACGTGTGCCACGTATTCTAAAAAGCGGTGTGCTCTGGATGTCCAAGCGTCATCTCGGTTAATCGAGATCCAACTCATCCCAGGCATCGGCTTCGGCAATTTTGGCCAAGATGGCGTTATATAAATCCTCCACTTTGTCGGTGATAACTAACTCACCATTCACTAGTGCAAATGGAGTCATGTAACATTGGCCGCAATTGCTGAGGCAGCCGTATTCTATCACATCATAGTCTGGATTTTCTTCCAGTTGATCCATGACTTCATCTGTGCCAAAATGCATATTATTGGCACAAAATTCAATAATCGGTCTCATGTAGGTTCACCTGCTTTGTTTGACCATTTTAATTTGTGGCCAATTGTAATATACTATAGTGAGGAAAGGAGTTGAAAAAAATGAGCGAAAACGCACAAAGCACCATGTATGATGAGGTATCTGAAGTGCTTGACAAACTTCGTCCGTTCCTGCAACGCGATGGCGGTGACGTGGAACTGGTCGACGTGGAGGACGGCATTATTAAGCTGAAACTGGTCGGTGCCTGCGGCAGCTGCCCAAGCTCCACCATTACCTTAAAAGCCGGGATTGAACGCGCCCTTCTCGAAGAAGTTGAGGGTGTCGAAGAAGTCGTACAAGTATTCTAATCAATCCTTCACGAAATAAACCTCAAGAGCCTTTCGCTTCGCATGAAGCGGAGGGCTCTTTTTTTGTGCTATGCATCCTCACGCTGTATGTTAGGACGAATCGGGTCAAGTCCTCCAGATACATCCATAATGTTACCTGTTATAAAATCGGAATGATCCAGACACAGATAAGTGATCACCCGCGCAATATCTTCACCGCTCCCAGGACGTCCTCTCGGCGTTTCCTCGTCGGTTATACCTGCCATCTCATCAATCGTTTTCTCTTTGTTGGCACCGCGAATATCACCTGGACAGACCATATTAACCGTAATGCCGTAGGGAGCTTCCTCCACAGCAAGCGTCTTTGTAAATGAAACCAGACCTACCTTCGCAGCAGCATAAACCGCCCGATGAGGCCATGACCTCGCTTCTCCCGCATGACTGAAGCCAAAATGTATAATTCGTCCCCACTGCTTGCGCCGCATCTCCGGCAATACACGCTGATCCAGCAGCATCGGTCCAAGCAGGTTTCCTTGCACAAGCATCTGAACCTCATCTTCGGAATACTCGGCAAACAGTCGTCGTTCACGGACAAAAGGGCCTGCGTTGTTCACAAGAATATCAATGCTGCCCAGTTTCTCTTCAACCTGTGCAACGAGCATGGTGATCTCTTCTGTCTTGGAAATATCGGCCTGAATGGCAATACACCGCACACCTTTGGCGATAATCTGAGCCTGTAATACCTCAGCTTCCGTACGGCTATGTACGTAATTCAGAGCAATATGACAACCCTGATCCGCCAGACTGAGGGCCGTCATTTTACCAAGACCTTTGGCACTTCCCGTTATGAGGGCAATCTTTCCCTTCACGTTCATCCCCCTCTTCAAAGAGCAGTCACTCATCCAGTATAAAAGATTTATCATCCCCCCACAACTCGCGTTTCCCACCAATCTGTACCATTTGCAAGAAAGTGTAAAATAAGGACTAAATACTTAGCTTTCAAACCACTGAAATAAAATGAATTAGGTCTTTTGGAGGAAAATTAACCCTTTATATCCATATTCCCCTTGTCGGGTTTGAGTACCTATGGTACTGTCGATAAGTCCTTATTTTCTTATGAATATAACGACACAATACATATGTTCATGTAAATGACAACATTGCATGACAACTTCGAAAGGAATACAGCGTAAATGAAAAGATGGTTAGCCTCTCTACTTGCAATTTTGCTTATCGCCTCATTTCAAGCTCCATTCTCGACCACAGCATCTGCAGAAAGTGAAAGCAATAGCTCCACCGAAGATTATCAATGGATTGACGGGCCTTCAAACGTAGTACTTGATAACAAAGCAACATTAAACGTAGCTGAAAATCTCTCCTATCTCGATGCAGCTAACACCCAAAGGTTCCTGGAAGACACGGAATCCTTCCCCAATGGAACGGAAATCGGAAGTATCTATGGCGCCGGCGAAAACTCCAACTGGTATGTTATCTTTGAATATAACGATACCGGTCATGTCGATGACAGTGAAAAAGACGATCTGGACGCCGATGAACTGCTCGATAGCTACAAAAGAGGTACAGAAGAACAAAATGAGAAAACGACACCGGAAAATCAGCTGTTTATCACCGGATGGGAAATTGAGCCCGCCTATGACAGCAGCAAACATCAATTGATCTATTCTCTTGGTCTTGAGGATGCAGAACGGGAAAAACTCGTCAATTACAATGTGAATGTACTCACCCGTGAAGGATACATCGGTGTTATCCTCGTTACGGATAGTGCCAATTTTGAAGAAAACCGCAAACAGTTTGAAAACTCCGTGCTTAACCAGCTCAACGTGATCAAAGGAAACACCTATGAAGAGTTTGATGCATCCGTTGACAAAAAATCAGAACTCGGCCTGACCAGTCTGATTCTCGGTGGTGCTGGTGTAGCTGTAGCTAAGAAAGTCGGATTATTGCTTTTGCTCAAAAAAGGGTGGTTTGTCATCGTAGCCGCCATTGTTGGTGCTTTCGGATGGATTCGTCGCAAGCTGACTGGACGCAAAAAGGATGCTGAACCAGGAGATCAGAATTCGCTGTCTCCTGTAGAGGAAGCTTACCAACAGCATGCTGCTGGACAGGAGTCCGCAGGCTCTGATAGCCAACAGACAAATGGACATTCGGATACTGATCCGAATAAGCGTTAAGCTTATAATTAATGTACTTATAATAATAAGTACTACATCGAAGTGCCCTTACATCAAAACGCTCTATAACATGATGTACAAAACAAAGCCCTGCATTCTCTATAAAGAGGATGCAGGGCTTTCTTTAGTAACGCCGTAAGAAGTGGCTCCGAGTACAACTTATTTTCAGCTTAATCGTTCAGCTTAAAACGCAGGTTCTACAGCACCTTGATAACGATCTTTGATGAATTTTTTAACCTCTTCGGAATGCAGAGCTGCAGCCAGTTTTTGGATGGCATCTGCATCTTTGTTATCTTCACGGGATACGAGGATGTTTGCATATGGGTTACCTTGCAGGTCCTCGATCAGCAGCGCATCCTTCTCTGGGTTCAGATTGGCTTCCAGCGCGTAGTTGGCGTTAATGAATACCAGATCTGCTTCATCCAGTTGACGAGGCATCATGGCTGCATCAAGCTCGATGATATTCAGGTTTTTCGGATTGGCTGTAATATCTTGAATCGTAGAAGTGATATTTGTGTTGTCTTTTAGCGTGATAAGTCCTTCTTTTGCAAGCAACAACAGTCCACGACCACCGTTGGATGGGTCATTAGGAATGGCTACTTTTGCGCCGTCTTTCAACTCATCCAATGATTTGATTTTTTTGGAATAGCCAGCAAATGGCTCAACATGAACAGGTGTTACAGCAACGAGGTGGAAACCACGTTCTTTGTTCTCTGTATCCAGGTAAGGCTGGTGTTGGAAAAAGTTCGCATCCAGTTGTTTATCTTCAAGCTGTTGGTTAGGTTGAACATAATCATTGAAAGTCACGATTTGCAAGCGAATGCCTTCAGCTTCGAGTTCAGGCTTGATGCTTTCCAAAATTTCCGCATGCGGTGTAGGGGATGCTCCCACTTTCAATTCTACGGTGCGCGGTGCGCCTCCAGCATTGTCAGCGCCGCTGTCGGAATCCTTGTTGTTTCCGCAAGCCGCTAGAACCGCAATCAGCATAATGCTAAGTAGAGCAAAAGACCATTTTTTCATGTGTAAAACCCCTTCTCCAATAAATTTTTTTTGCATTTTGCCCCAAATCGATACCGAATCAGGCAAATGCTATATATGTGTTATTTCCTGGTGAACCATTTAACCAAACGATCGCCCGCCATCTGAAGCACTTGCACCAGAATGATCATAAATACTACGGATATAATCATAATTTCATTCTGATAACGGAAGTATCCGTAGTTGATTGCCAATGTTCCCAGACCTCCACCACCAACCATTCCCGCCATCGCCGTGTAGGAAACAAGGGTAACGATTGTAATGGTGATCCCGGCTAGCAGACCCGGCAATGCCTCTGGCAGAAGCACACGCCTTACAATCTGTCCGGTTGAAGCTCCCATCGCCTGTGCCGCTTCAATGACGCCACGATCCACTTCACGCAGTGTAGTTTCCACCAACCGGGCAAAGTATGGAGCTGCGGCAATGACGAGCGGAGGTATAACACCCAGCACCCCTGTAGCTGTGCCAACCAGTGAACGGGTAAACGGAATGAGTGCAACAATCAGAATGATAAATGGCACTGATCGCAGAATGTTTACAATAAACGATAGTATCGTGTACACCACTTGAGACTGAATTGAAGTCGACCTTGCCGTCATAAACAGCAATACGCCTAACGGCAAACCAATGATGATCGTGAATAGGCCCGATGCTCCCAGGATTTGCAGCGTTTCAATTGAAGCCTTACCGATTTCTTCCCAACGTACCGTCGAAAAATCCATTAACGAAGCACCTCCACATCAAGTCCCTGATCCACTAACTCTTTAATGGTGAGATTAATCTCATCTAACTGCCCCTCAAACCGAACGGTCAGCTGTCCATAGGGAACTTGTTTGATCGTTGAAATGGTGCCTTGCAAAATGGCGAAATCCACTCCTGTTTTACGAACCGTTCTGGACAAAATCGCCTCATAGGTTTTATTGCCCAGGAAGGATATTTTCACAAGCTTAGAAGCTCCGTTTGTCTGTAATGAGACATCTGCACTCGCCAGAGCAGTCTCTTCTAGTGCAATTCCAACCTCATGGTCCCGCATCATAAAGTCACGCGTAATGGCATGCTGCGGCTTGAGGAACACTTCCGTCACTGGTCCTTGCTCCACGATGCCTCCCTGATGGATAACCGCCACCTGATCACAGATATTCTGGATCACGTGCATCTCATGGGTAATTAGAACAATCGTCAGGTTATACTTTTCATTGATATCCAGCAATAACTTCAGAATCGAATCGGTTGTCTGGGGATCAAGTGCCGATGTGGCCTCATCACACAGCAGAACGTTCGGATCACTCGCGAGTGCTCTTGCTATACCTACCCTTTGCTTCTGTCCGCCTGACAGCTGGGCCGGATATTTATTGCTGTGGTCCTCCAGTCCAACCAATGCAAGCATTTCCTTCACTTTCCGATCAATTGCAGCCTTGGGCGTATTAACGAGCTTCAAAGGAAAAGCCACATTATCATATACCGTAGCTGAGGATAACAGATTAAAGTGTTGGAAAATCATGCCGATCTTACGCCGTTGTTGTTGTAGATCGGACTTATTGAGATTGGTTAGGTTGATTCCATCAACCCAAACCTCGCCTGCCGTGGGGCGTTCGAGCAAATTGATACAACGGATCAATGTACTCTTGCCTGCACCGGAATGTCCGATAACTCCGAATATTTCACCCTTGCGGATATTCAAATTTAGATCGGATAAGGCCGTCGTACTTTTTGAACCTTTACCGTACGTCTTGGTTAAACCTTTTAATTCAATCAAAATTACTGCTCCTTCCCACTGCCTACATGTATCTTTACCCGAATGAAAGGAAAACTCCCCTTCATCGTACAAAAAAAGAGCCCCTTTTGCAGAAACAAAAAGGGCTCTTCACGTGAAAGATTATACCTTCTCATCTGCCAAAATCGTGCCTTGCACCATTTTGTAGGAATTAGCACCTAACATCTATAAAGTATGACACAGCTGTCATGCAGTTATAAATCGGTTGCCGGGCTTCATCGGGCCTGTCCCTCCGCCGCTCTCGATAAGAAATATTTAATTTATAAGTTCAGTAGTAGTTATAATGTTAATGTCATAAATGTTAATTCCATCTAACTGTCGATCAGGAACTCAGTATAATCCAAGTATTCCGATTTGTCAAAGGCAAATATTACTATCCAATCAGTTCTTCGGTTGATGCAATACCTGCTTATGCCATTTCTCATTGATGTAGCCATACGCTGCTTTTAACGTCTCACATACCATATCCACACCCTGCCGGAGTTCCACGACATGTTGATCCAGATCCTCCAGCTTCACTTTCCCTTGCAAAGTCTGGTGCAGCTGCCATAGATCATCCTGCATTTCGGAGTTCATGTAATGAATCTCCATGTTTCGTCGTTTGCGCAATTTGCTCATTGGCTCACGGTAAGAGTCCTTGATCCGAATTAGTTCGTTGGCAAGAACATAATGCAGCTTATCATATCCGAACTGTCTTAATACGGTGAAATATGAATAATGAGTTTTAACATTGGTTGTATTCAGCTCAAATATTTCATTCAACACTGTACCTAATTTATCCAAAATGGCAAAACATCGGATGAAGCCATCCTTATAAAAATAGACGTATCGGGCATACTCCGCTTTTTCTAATAATGTCATATCATCCGTAGAGCCCGCTTTAACTTTCTGACGGAAATGGGAAGCTGCAAAACAGCTTTGTTCCAATTCATCCAGCGAAGAGATCAGTCCCTGGGTCCATATATACAGTTTACGAAAATCATGGGTAGGATCATGGTCCACATGCATCTGTCGCTGAAATAGCTCAAGTGTATCCGCCATCGCTTCCATCGCGTCCTTTAGTATGCCTTCGTTCTTACGCGGCTTTTCACCCAGCAACGTTCGCAGCATATATAGCCTCCTCTTTCCACTCTGCAGATCATCAAATTAATAATAATTCATCATATTAAACAAAATCGGAATCAGAGTAAACGTATGACCGCTGCTTACAATAGGGTGCCCTGACACGCCTGACATCAAACAAAGTTCACCTGTCCAATGATGTACATCATCGGATGGTGAACTTCACTGGATTCATCCCCTGAACTACAATAATTCGGATATATTAGAAACGGTTAACGGGCCGATACAACTTGTACACCAGGAAACTCATATACGTTAATACACCGAATAAAATGGCAATATCAAGCATATGCGCCAGCGCTACGAACATATACACTTCCGGACGGTTCATCGTGAGCATCAAACCAAAACCAATCACCACTTGCAACAAAACCAGTACAACAGAAATGACTCCTAACGCTCTTAATTCCGTGTTATCCGGATGTTTGCGATACGCAAAATGACCGAGAATTGCAATGACGATTACTAATGAAACAGCCGCCACCCGGTGAGCAAAAGCAACAGCTACGCCTCCCGAGAGCTCAGGAATAATCTGCCCGTTACAGAGCGGAAAGCCTGAACATCCTCCAGCAGAATCCGTATGGCTCACAAATGCTCCAGTATATACCACGAGGTACGTATAGATCGTGGAAAACCACACCAGATTTCGGAAGCCTTTGCTAACTCGCGGATATCGATTCAGTCTTTCCAATCCACCATGGCGAGCTTCCTGCCGAATACCAAGCGCCATCATCAAGGAGCTGGCAAAAGCAATTAAGGCAAATCCGAAATGCAGTGCCATGACTGCGGAAGATTGGGAGAATACGACGGCAAAAGCCCCCATAATTCCCTGGACAATAACAAATATCAGCGTTAACAATGAAAACAATTGCAGATCACGGCGTGATTTGCCAAACCGCAAAAATGCTACAAAAGAGGCTATGGACAAAAGCCCTGCCAGTGCGCTGACTGCGCGATGGGAAAATTCAATTAGTGAGGCAACAGTATGTGCAGGCACAAGTTTTCCGTTACATAAAGGCCATTCTGCGCCGCAGCCGAGGCCCGATTCCGTTCGGGTCACTACGCCTCCGCCAAATGTGGCCAGAAACATGACAAGACAGGTTAATACGGTTAACCATTTAAACAAGGTTATGTGCTTCAATTTTTTTCTCACCCGCTGTTGGTTTAAGATGGCGAAGAACTACATCCTCCGCTTGATTCGTTACTTTGACACTTATTTCACAACTAAATTCATTATACCGGATAAATGTGTCATTGACGCCGCGCTTTGTGACAAAATGTTAACGTCTGTCGAGAAGTTGACCCACAGGTCATCGGCAAATATGTACATTATTACAACCTTAGTTTCTCCCGAAAACTCGGAAAATACAAACGCCACTTCCCTATTTCAAGAGAAATGGCGTTCCTTTAATTATAACCTTTAACATGGTTAACCTGTCATGCTTTATTTATGAATCGTGTTATACACCTCAACTGCACGCTGCAGGAATTGCTCAATCTCTTCTCTCGACTTGCGCAGTTTGTTCACATAACGAACAAGTTCCCGCCCATCTGTGTAAGCTACAAAGCTGGGGATGCCGAGAATATTTTGCTCTTCGCTCACTGTACCCACCTGATCTACGTCGACCTCAATCAATTTCAGCTCACGAGCGAACTTCTCTTCAACTTCAGGCATAAACGGATCGATGTACTTGCAATCACCACACCAATCTGCCTTAAATACAGCTACAGTCAAACGTGGAGACTGGATTGCCACATCAAATTCCGGTTTCGATGTAATCTTTTCCATTACAACATCTTCCTTTCTATACCTTGTCTTATCCTCTAAGTGAAGCAAATTGCGGAGTGGAAGTCAAATATTCGGCGCATACTGACATCAATAGCTTCTTAAACTAAAACCGTAATCAGAATATCAGGAAAGGAGGTCATGACATGACTTCCGTTAAAACGGATTCCTCCGAGCCTGCCCATCATGGGTCAATATTACAAATGGTTCGATCCATCCCAGGTGCGGCCCGGGAAGTGTGGAGGGGCAAACAAGCGGCTTGGCAAGCCTCTGCACAGCTTCGTCATCCCTTGCGTGATATGGCTTGGGATTCCGACATGGCTGCTACCTTACAAGCTGAGGTGGAGCGCCTATTGCCTGGAAACGAGAATGCTTTTGCCCGAAATACACTCAGTGCACTGGTCTGTGAAGAGGACTGCATTATTCTGGAAGAGATCAAGACATTAACGCAGGAAAACAACCGGAGTAACATCACTCGCACAGCAGCATACCTGGAATGTTACGAACAGTATCCTGAGCTGCATTGGGCCCTGCTTGCCCATATGGTATCCCGCAACGGCGGATATCACATGACCGATCTCCAGAGTGACCTTATGCACAATCTGCAAAATCAAACAGATCGTGAGCATATGTATCGACTACTGGAGCGATGCAATGCCCTCATTTTCCAGGATGCTTATCCCCAGCTTCTGTTGTATATGAACAGCCGCCGGATTGGCCGGAGCTGTTTTCATTTGTTGTCCCATTTTCATGTATCGGCGTTCATGACGCCATTTTGGGAACGATTTTGGCTGGAGCGATGCAGCTCGCTGCTTAGTGTGGCATTAATTATTAATGAGCAGAACTATATCGAGAGCCGGGTCGTGCAGCATCCCTATTTTCAAAAACAAGTGCTATCCAAACCCGCATTCCATCTGCATAATCTGGCTGGGCTGAATCATATCGTATTTCCACTCGGACGGGAAAAAGGTCTTGCAGGCCGGGTTATTGAACATTTTGGCAAACTGGATGAGCGGATTATGTTTGGCAAAGGTTTATATGCGATGCTGTTTGGCGTGGAACAAGTGTTTACTCAAGTATTGGAGTTTGCACGCTCGGTTCCCCACCGTGGCTCACGTGCTGAATACTGGCCTGGTCTGTTCACCGCACATCAAGATGAAGCCGGAGAAAATGAGCTCTATAGTCAGGAGTTACTGGATCAAGAATGGCTAGCAGAAGGACAAAGGTTATATAGTCCTGAATTGCTGGCTGTATGGGGTGATACGCCGTATGAACCGATTACAAGGCAGGATTGGCTGCAAAATCGAGATTGCCTCGGTCATCTCACTGCCCCGCGCCGCCCCTGGCTGTTTGAGATGAGCCATGAACATCGGTACGGCATGCTGAAAACTGCATTGGCCCATGATGCAAAAACCTTGACACATTAAGGACAGAGGCTTTATCCAGGACTCGTCTAGTAGAAAAAAATGGACTACCTTTATTGGTATAAATAAAAAAGCCCTGTCCGCTATGAAAGCAGACAGAGCTTGTACTTATTTCAAACAATATAACGAAGTGTGTATTATGTGTTGAATCGATTATCCACGTTGCCCGGCTCCACGTTGCAGACGCATGAGCGGACGGAGTATTTTTTGCAAAATACGAGGGTAACTGCCCAGTTCGTCTTTACGAAGTACACGTAGAACAACCATGAGTACCAGATACACGACAACCACAAGCGCACCCACAAACAGACAGGTAACGAGGAATGATACACGTGCTGGCAGGAATAAATCAAAGATGGAGTTCCCAGCCCAGTTCGCTGCAAAACCAACACCTGCTGCAAGCAGCACGGTAATGATGAATCCTTTCCAACGATCACCCATGATCGAGAAATCAACAATTTTGCGAAGTACCCGCAGATTGAGGTACGTAATAACCAAGAAACACAATGCGGTCGCAATAATGATTCCGTAAATGCCAAAAATCGGAGCCAGGATTAAACTCGCTATGAGTTTGACTACGATACCCGCAGCTACACTGATCATTGTAATCCGTGGTTTACCCACCCCAAGCAAAATGGAGTTCGTGGTCATCATTGTAATTTGGAAAATAGTACCGAACGTCAGCAATGTAATGATTGGTGTCCCGTCTGGGCTGGTAAACAGCAAGCCGTTAACGGAATACGCTGCCGCGCATAGAGCGATAACGATTGGCATCCCGGTCAGAATCGAAATGCGCAAAGCAAGCGTCACCTGGTTTTTCAGATGAACTTCATCCTTGCGTGCAAAAGCTGCCGAAATGACTGGCACAAGTGATTGACTCAGTGCGATGGCCAAAATCGGAGGAATGCCTGCAATACTTTGGGCCTTGGCACCGAGAATGGCAAGAACTCCTGTCGCTTCTTCCAGTCCGATTAGTCCGCTAAGCAGTGGAACTACCAACGATGAATCGATAAAGTTAATCGCCGGAACAGCGAGTGAAGATAATACGATTGGAATCGAAAGTTTGAATATATCGCTGTAAATACCCCGCATGGGCAACTGCTCCGCACGCTCGTAATTCAATTGCGCCGCACGGTCATTTTTGCGAAGCTTTAAGGTGAAGTACAACATGACAGCAAAAGCGCCAATACTTCCAAATACGCCCCCAAATGAAGCCCCTGCTGCAATGGTTTGATCATCATAATTCCATTGCAGCATAACAAACGCCACGATGATCGCTGTACCTACACGTGCAAACTGCTCCACAATCTGTGAAATGCCGCCTGCCGTCATATTGCCACGACCCTGGAAATATCCACGCATCATTGCGATGGCCGGGAAGAGAAGCAGCGCTGGAGCCAAGGCCCGAATGGCGCTCACCGATTCCGGTACTTTGGATACGTACGTCGCATAATAAGGTGCTGCGAACCATAATAAAGCAGACATCACTACCCCGGCTACAGCCGCAAAGATCAGGGCTGCACGGTAGATTTGTTGAGCTTCACCTGCGCGTCCCAGTGCATAACGTTCCGAGACCATTTTGCTAAGTGTACTCGGTATGCCTGCTGTAGCAACGGTTAACAGCATTAAATATACCGTGTTGGAGATGGTAAACGATGCGTTACCGATATCGCCGAGGATATGCTCCAGCGGCACCCGTTGAACCAATCCGAGTACCCTCGCAATCAGCGCAGCTGCCGCCAAGATGAGCGTACCTCTAATGAATGTTTCCTTCTTAGACAAGCCAATTCCCCTTCTTTCCCCCACACCGACGTGCATCCAGATGAAGCCGCTCCCGAACGTCTATGCGAATCTTACCACCCAGATAATAAACAGAACAATCATGACGATTTGCAAAATAATTTTCATTACGGTGCTCGTAAACAGCCCCACCACGGAACCAAATCCGACTTTAGAAGCTTTGGCTGGTGAAGAACCTCCGATCAGTTCCCCGATAAAAGCACCGATAAATGGCCCCAGTACAAGTCCGAATGCCGGAATGACAAATGGGCCAATGATGACACCAATCGTACTGAGAGTCGTCGATAATTTGGAGCCGCCGAATTTCTTCACACCCCAGGCACTGACGACATAATCAGCCACAAACAGCACCACTACGATCAAAATCTGGATAATCCAGAACCATACACCGAACGGAACAAAGCTGAAGAACCAGCCATAGACCAGAAACGCGAAGAAAATCGCTACAGCACCAGGCAGTATGGGATATACCGTTCCGGCCATCCCCACCGCAAACAGCAGTACAATTAAAATCCAGCCAACGGTTGCGAGCAAAGGTTACTCCCCCTTCAAAATATGATCACGGATGACTTCGACAATGCCATCTTCGTTGTTGCTCGCTACGATCAGGTCAGCCGCTTCCTTCACTTGTTCCTGCGCGTTGCCCATGGCAACACCAAGACCCACAGCTTCAATAACAGCCAGATCATTCAAGCTGTCTCCAACAGCAACCACTTCGGACATCTCTATGCCCAGAAGCTTGCAGACTTCAGCTACGCCGCTCGCTTTGGATACACCACCAGGGTTAATCTCAATATTAACAGGTGATGAGTTCGTCATTTGTAAGCCGCCCATTTGTTGCAGCTCCATCATAATCTGGTGACGGACTTCATCTACTTCGGTATTGAATCCGAATTTCAGCCATTCCAGACCTTCAATATTGTCCGTCCAGCGATCCCGGTTAAACAGCTCTTCCACGGAGTATGCCCAGTACCAGCTATTATATTTTTCGCCAATCTCTTGCATTTTGCGGATCAATGCCGGGTCCATCAGATGGCGCATATGCAGATCATGCGGAGCTTTCCAGACTTCACTGCCATTGACCGTTACCATCGGGGTCTCCAGCCCAAGCTGTACCGCATAAGGCATCGCATGAAAAACAGCTCTTCCCGTCGAAAGGCACACATGCACTCCCCGACGAATGGCGATCTGAATCCATTTGGCGGTTTCCTGTGTGATCTCATGATTATCGTTAAGCAATGTTCCATCCATATCCAATGCAAGCAATTTGTATTTTAGTTCACTCATGCCGTATTTCCTCCTCAGTTGTCTCTCTCCAAGTTGAACTCATGGATATACATATAGACACTAAGTGGACAGAAAACCTTTCGAGTTGTTGTATCTTTGTTTCAGAATTACCTTTCTCTTTAGTGTATTGAGATTATACGAGGTAACCGTTACGTGTACGGATCGTCTTCCGATCGCTGTTGTCTCCAAATTTTCTAGATTCTCTCTTCTTAAAGGTTAGAAATTCGGAGACAAAGGCGAACGCTATCGCTTCTTCAGTCGATTCCGTCCCCTTCACTACATCACCTGTGTATTTAGACCTCATAACACCTATTTTGTAGAAGGAAAATTCATAAACAAAGCTCCCCTCTTCAGGACTTTTCTGTCCTCTCCGTTTCCCAATGTATCTCCAGTTCAACTTATATGCTCTTTATATCTTATCTAACATACTCTCACAAAAAGATCGCCCGGCATTCGCGTAGGCGGATGCTCCGGACGTCACAGCTAACGACATTTTACCACAGATCGTCGGCCTGCAACAAAGTAACCCGCGATACGGGTGAACCTTTACAACATGGCAACAGGGGTCTGTTCCAATTCATGTAAGAGTCTGGTATGTAATAAAATTACCCGTAGCCATGAAAAAACCGCCTGCGATGCAGGCGGCTGCTACTTTTTTTATCCATTAACGTGCCGCGAATTTGCGACGAGCATACCGGAAGACAATACCATGCTTTGGAGACAGCAGCAGAGCTAGCACAAACAGAATTCCTGCTACGGCCACCATACAACCTGCAATGGAAGCATCCAACGCGTAAGCCATGATGTAGCCTCCTACCGAGGAAGCTGCTCCTACGAGCACGCTGTACAGAATCATTTTGCCCAATCGATCCGTGAGTAAGTAAGCCGTCGCTGCAGGTACAATCAACATGCCTACCACGAGAATAGACCCTACGCTCTCAAATGAAGCCACAGATGTCATGGAAACGAGCCCCATAAGCAAATAGTGGAACAACACCACCGGAATACCGCAGGCCGCAGCCAACGCCGGATCAAAAGCACACAACTTGAACTGCTTGTAGAACAAACCTATTACAAGGAGGATGACCAGCAAGGTGATGCCCAGCATCCAAACCGCCCTTGGGCCTACATCCGTCCCTCCAAGCGTTAAGGTATCCCACTGGACATAAGCAATCTCACCGAACAAGACACAATCGAGATCCAGATCAATATGCCCGGCATTCAGACTGATCAAAATCACACCCACTGCGAAGAGTGCCGTAAACACTATTCCGATGGAAGCATCCGATGATAGTCCTCCGGCCTGCAAGCTTTGAATGAAGAACACCGTCAGTAATCCAAATACGGTTGCCCCAAGCAGCATCCATAACGAATCACGTGAACCGCTCCACAGGAAAGCAATCGCAATACCTGGGAGAACCGCATGACTGATCGCATCTCCAACCAGAGCCATCCGCCTTAATATGAGAAAACAGCCAAGAATGGCACAGGCGGAGGATACCAGGATGGCCGTCAATATAATCCAAAACGTTGCCATTACAACTCACCCCGTTCCTGCTGTGCTCGCTGTGCAGAGAGTGTCTGGAGCGTGGCATGCTCTTCTCTCAAGTAAGCAGATTTCGCCTGTATACTTCGCAAACGCCGTGCCAACAGTCCGCGCCGTGGAGCAAGTAATGCGGAACCCGCAAATAGTACTGTCGCTGCCAGTACGGTTACTGGTCCTGTCGGCAGATTAGGCACCAAGGTGCTGAAGATTGTACCTGTCGCACCGCTCAGTGCTCCAAAAACGCCAGCCAACAGTACCATAAGCGAGAGCGAGTCCGTCCAGCAGCGAGCTGCTGCTGCAGGGGTCACCAGCAAAGCGGCGACAAGCACCACGCCAACCGCCTGAATCCCTGCGACAACCGCAATAACGGTCAACAGCAGAATCAGTTGTTCCAGCATGCCAACTGGCAGTCCCATACCCCGTGCAAATCCCGGGTCAAAGCTCACCAGCTTGAATTCCTTGAACCATGCCAGACAAGCGATCAATAATACAAGACATACACCGCCCATGACATACACATCCGTCATCACCATGGATGCGGCCTGACCGAACAAATATTTATCAAGTCCGCTCTGACTGCCACTTGCACCGTGCTGAATCCGAGTAAGCATCACTACGCCAATACCGAAAAATACAGTTAGCACAATCCCCATTGCCGCATCCTGCTTGATCCGGGAATACCTTGTAATCCACGAAATCCCGAAGGTCGCAATGATTCCAGCCACAAGCGCACCGAACAGAAATAATCCTACTGATTTGGTTTCAGTCAACATAAAAGCGATACAAATTCCTGGCAGAGCTGCATGCGCCAGCGTATCTCCCATGAGACTCTGACGACGCAAAAATGTAAAAGAGCCAATAATTCCACTACTGAATCCGAGCAACAAGCAGCCAAGCAATATCCAGCGTGTATTGGGATCGGACAAAATGGCTACTATCCAGTTCCACATGCACTACACCTGGCCTTTCTCCGACCGGCTTCCGATCATCGCTATCCGGCCTCCGTACGTCTCTTGCAAAGTATCCGGTACAAATACTTCATTCGTCGGTCCACCTGCAACCAGCCGTCCATTTAGCAACAGCACATGGTCGAAATATTCCTCTACTGTCGCCAGATCATGGTGAACAACCAGTACGGTCTTCCCTTGCTTCTTTAACTGTTCCAACAGTGAAATGATAGCTTTCTCCGTTGTGGCGTCCACACCTGCAAATGGCTCATCCATAAAATACAATTCCGCATCCTGTACCAGTGCTCTTGCCAGAAAGACACGCTGCTGTTGCCCTCCGGACAACTGACTGATCTGACGGTACATATAATCACCCATGCCCACTTGCTCCAGGCAGTGAGCTGCCAGATCCCGTTCTTTTTTGCCAGGACGGCGGAACCAGCCCAGATGTCCATAACGCCCCATCATGACAACATCGAGGGCGTGTGTTGGGAAATCCCAATCAACAGATTCACGCTGAGGTACGTAGCCGATGCGGCGACGCTGTTCTCGGTAGGACTGACCAAAAATTTTTACTTCGCCGTGCATTTTAGGCACTAGTCCCAGAACCGCTTTGATCAAGGTTGATTTCCCGGCCCCATTGGGACCAAGAATACCAATCAACTGACCTTCCGGGATGTCAAAAGATACCCCACTGAGCACCGGCTTTTTATGGTAAGCCACCGCCAGGTCCCGAATACTAAGCGGAGCTGATGTAGGCTGTGTTCCCTTCAGATGGTTAGCATTTAGTTGTGGTTGAGATTTTTCGGATAAAAATGTATCGCTCATGCTCTGTCCACTCCTCTCTTCATATCGTTTATCATTTTAAAGCTTCTACAATCGTCTGAGTGTTGTGGCGGATCATACCGATATACGTTCCTTCTTCTGTTCCCTCAGCACCCATTGCATCCGAGAACAGTTCACCACCAATACTTACGGTATGTCCTTTTTCGGCTGCCCCAGCAATAATCGCTTCCATCGCTTTTGCCGGTACGCTGGATTCTACAAATACCGCTTTGATATTATTTTCCACAAGGTAATCTCGCAACTCACTGACATCCCTCGCTCCATACTCAGCTGCTGTACTGATTCCTTGGAGCCCCATCACTTTCATGTCATAAGCTTTGCCGAAGTATCCAAAGGCATCATGCGCCGTAACCAATACCCGACTGGCTTCCGGTATCTCCTGGATTTTTTCCCGCACCTCTGAATCCAATGCCTCCAGTTTCGTTAGATACTGCTCCGCTTGTACCTTGTATTCTTCTGCGTGTTCAGGATCTGCTTCCACGAGTGTATCGCGTACAGCTTCTGCGGCATGCATCCAGTGGCTAACATCAAACCAGACGTGTGGATCGTATTCCGTTCCGCCTGTATCTTTTCCTGATCGCAATTCATCCACCGGAATGTTTTCTGTGACAGCTGTTACTATTTTGCTCTTGGACATTTTCTCCAGGATGTCTGTCATTTTTCCTTCAAGATGCAGCCCGTTGTAGAAAATGACCTTCGCTTGCTCCAGCTTCCGAATATCTCCCTGCGAAGCCTTGTACAAGTGAGGATCTACCCCTGGGCCCATTAGCCCGGTAACATCAACATATGCCCCGCCGACTTCACGCGCTACATCCGCAATCATGCCTGTTGTTGCTGTAACCTGTACCTTCCCTTCACTACCTCCTGTTTCCGCTGCACTTGAGCACGCTGTTAGCACGATAACCAGAACAACAGCTGTCAGTGTCATTAACCCTCTCTGAATGCTCCTCATCTTCACCATCAACAATCCAAACCGCCCCTTTCCCTCTCCTAACATAATTGTCCTCATCTAATTTTGTTGTACAAGGTATTAAAATTTATACAAGACTAATAATGTTTCCCTTGTGCAAATTTTAGCCGATGCAAAATAAAAAGGCAAGGGATAATTTCCCCTGCCTGTCCAAATGAATATATTGGCGTTTTAATTAGCCTGTTTTCTTTTCCGCTTATCTTCTGTCCTATTTTCTTTAAGCTGCTTCATCGCTACTCTGTATCTTTCCCCTGATCTTTCTTCCCTTTTGGAGTCCCGTCAAGGCCATACACTTGATCGTAAGCATCGAAAATTTTACGTGCAATTGGAGACGCACTGACCGATCCAAAGCCACCTTCGGGCACAACAACCGCTATAGCCAACTTCGGATTATCCCGTGGTGCAAATGCGATAAATACACCGTTTTCCTTTTTGTTCGGTCCTGTTCCCTGCTCCGAGGTTCCTGTTTTTCTCGCATAATCGTAGGGGAACCCTTCAAACGAACTCACTCTGGTGACCATGCCCTTATGCACTTCATTCCAGTATACATCCGCAAAATCAACCTCGTTTAACACTTTTGGTTTGATTTTTTTGACCACATTGCCATCGGCATCACGGATTTCCTTCACCAAATGAGGTTCCATTCGTTTGCCCTTATTAGCAAGCATCGTGGTATATTGTGCAAGTTGAAGCGTTGTATATTTACCTTGCTGACCAAATGAGGCAAAAGCAAGACGTGTAAGAGCCGATTCATCTTTGTTTTTATACTCAAGTCTGCCCAAGAATTCACCAGGCAAGTCAACACCAGTTGATACACCCAAGCCAAACTCCTGCATGTGCTCATGCCAAACATCAAGCCCTTTATCCGAGCCATATTTATTTAGAAGTCTTTTGCCAACCATATCAATCATAAAGGCATTGGAAGATTTCTCAATAGCCCGTCTCGCTGTAATATTGCCATTATATGCAGAATGGGAGTTCCTCACTTTTCTCCCGTCTTTCCCCAAAATGGCATATCCCTGGTCGGGATAGGTCTGCCCGGTCGTAAATAGTCCTTCTTTCAATCCAATCAATACACTGAGTGGCTTGATTACGGAACCTAGCAGTACAACGGATTCAGTATGTTTTTTCGAATCGTCCGGCGGGAAGGAAGCCATCGTTCCGTTGCGATAAACGTACTTGATCTTGTCATAATCCCAGTCATTCGGATCATAATCCGGCATACTCGCCATAGCCACTACATTGCCAGTATCCACTTCCATGGCTACCGCATATCCCGTAACGGCTTTCGGAAGCTTACGCAATTCATCCGTTATTGCCTGCTGTGCTGCCATCTGAATTTCCTTATTGATTGTGGAGACCAGACTGTATCCCTTCTCCGGCGGAGTCTGTTGCATCGTACCCTCTGGCAAATTACGCAAATTAATATCAATGGATTGGTAGCCGCTACGCCCACGAAGCTCCTCCTGATATTGAAATTCAAGGCCATCAACTCCAACTTTTTCTTGCTGAGTATAGCGCAATCCCGGGTCGCGTTCTGTTGCTTCAGATTTGCTGATTTCTCTATACTTATCCAAGTTGTCCTGTTGGCCCTTGAACTCTCTTGTATATCCGATCACCTGAACTGCTACCCTATCTGGATCATACTTTCTTACGTTTTCCTCAAGAACCATAGCACCTGGATATTCGGCCTTTTTCTCCATAAAATAAGCAATTTCTTTCATGTTGAGATCAGATTTCACCAGACGAGGAGTATACCCATGTGCCTTCTGAGATTCCAGATCCAGTCGCTTCATGATCTCTTCTGCATCGGGTTGTTCTTTGTCCCCCGGATTAAACTGTTTAAACACAGCCGCCAGTTCATCTGCGAGTTCCTGTGCCTCCTGCTTGCGGTCATCATTTCTATAATCCTCATACAACAATACATAGAGGGACTGCACAGGCTCCGAATAAGCCAGCGCAACTTCCCCTGTCGCATCGTAGATTGGCCCACGAACAGGAGCGAGCGGAATATCTTTGGTATTACGGCTGGTTTCCATATAGGTCAGTTCAGGTCCCTCCACAAATTGCACAAAGGCTAACCTGAAAATGAGGATACTGAATATCACAAACGCAGCGAAAAAAAACATATTCATTCTTACACTAGATGGCTTGTTGTTGACTGGTGTATCTTCATTGGACATTTTCTTTTTCCTCAATCGGTTAAACATGGGATAAGCCTCTCCGTTCTTATGTAAAAGTAGATTCATCTATCACGCATATTGCATCAATCGGTTCAAGTAACATACCTTTCCTTCTACAAGTCTATCAAAGGTCAACTGCCATGTCCTCCAGATTTTGGTTACATTTTCGTAAACAGAATAGACATATGGTGATTCTTTCGAAACGATGTCAATACAGACATATCGTTAATCTCTTTACTTTTGAAATAAATTTTCATTCTCTTATATAAACGTGGCATGCACAATGTTTGTTACATACTGATATGCAGCAGCTTGTGGGAAAGTGGCCTTTTAGTCCTGGCAAACGTAAAAAGGACCCTTGAAAGGGTCCCTTCTTTTGAAATCAACGACTTACATTACTGTGTATCTGATTCCTTATTTTTATCTTTTTTCGGTACACCGTCTAGACCAAACTCCTCGTCATACGCGTCGAAGATCGCACGTGCAACAGGGGCAGCACTGCTCGAACCAAAGCCCCCTTCAGGAATAACCACGGCTACAGCCAGCTTCGGATTGTTGCGTGGAGCGTAAGCAATAAATACCCCGTTATCCACCAATTTGCCTCCGACTAACTGTGTGGATGTACCTGTTTTTCTTGCAAAGTCATAAGGGAATCCACTAAACGCTGTTACTTCGGTTGCCATGCCTCGCTGTACTTCATTCCAGTAAGCATCATTAAAATCGACTGTGCTGAGCACTTTCGGTTTCATTTTCTCAACCACATTGCCTTCCGAATCACGGAACTCACTGACTAATTGTGGCTCCATGCGTTTTCCTTTATTCGCTAGCATCGTAGCATACTGTGCCAGCTGCATCGTTGTATATTTCCCTTGTTGTCCAAAGGAGCCATAAACAAGTCGAGTTAGTGAACTTTCATCGGTGTTCATATAATCCCGAATACCCAAGAATTCATTCGGCAGATCAATCCCAGTAGATACACCCAGACCGAACTGCTTCATGTATTTATCCCAAACATTGATTCCCTCTGCGCCATATTGGGAGTAAAGCTTCTTGCCAATCTCATCAATCATGAACACGTTCGAGGAATGTCGAATCGCATCATGGGGAGTTAACGACCCATACACGTGTCCCGATGAGTTCTGTACTCTACGGTTATCTCCACCGAAAGTCGTTGAACCACGGTCTGAATACACCGTATTTGTTGTGAAAAATCCTTCTTTCAAACCGATCAATACACTAAGCGGTTTAATCGTTGAACCAAGTAATACGATAGATTCAGCTCGTTTTTTAGAATCGTCGGGCGGGAACGAGCGAATTGTACCATTTTGATATACATACTTGATGTCATCATATTGATCGTTACTAATACTACCCGTTCTCCAGATATTCGTGTCATAATCTGGCATACTGGCAATCGAAACAATCTTCCCTGTATCCACTTCCATAGCTACCGCAAAACCTGTTTTGGCATTCGGATGCAGCTTACCTGAAACTGGATGTGTATGCAGCCAGCTTAGTTGATCCAGTATCGCCTGTTCTGTCTTCACCTGGACATTTTTGTTAATCGTTGTAATTAGGTCGTACCCTTTTTCGGGTGGGGTAGAGCCCGCTACACCTTCAGGCAAATTCCGCAAGTCAACATCAACGGAGTTATAACCACTTTTTCCCCGCAGAACATCCTGATATTGCAGTTCCAGTCCATCAAAGCCAACAAACTCATTCTCGGTATATACAAGACCTGGGTCCGTTTGCTTTTTATTGGCCTCATCAACCTCTTTGTATTTATCCAATGTTTTGGAGCTTTTGAACTTTTTGAGATAACCAATCGTCTGAACGGCTACCGTATCCGGATCATAGTAACGCACACTTTCCTCTACAATCTGAATTCCCTTGAATTCATCCTTGTGCTGCAGGAAATAAGCCACTTCTTCATCGGACAGATCACTCTTGATCAGACGTGGCATGAACCCATTCGCTTTGCGCGAATTGAGGTCCATTGCTTCTAAGATGTTGTCGACCGTAAGGGCCTCGGAATCCTTTTTCTTATACTGCTCAAAAACATCATGCAGCCGGGTGGCGATGTCCTCCACTTCGGCTATATTCGGATTAGGCTTGCCATCCACATCTCCATAATTTTTGTATAAGGTCAGGTACAAGGATTGAATCGGCTTGGAGTAAGCCAGCTTGACCTCACCCGTGGAATCATAGATGGTTCCTCTCACGGGAGCGAGCGGTACATCTTTGGTAATATTGCTCGCTTCCTCCTGACTGAGCTCAGGCCCTTCCACGAATTGCAAAAACGCCAAGCGTACAATAATAACGCTAAAAATAACAAAGGAAGCGAAGAAAAATACGTTCATCCGGTAACTAAAGCGCCGCTTGTCCGTAAGTTCATCCTTCTCTTTTGAATGATTGTTCATTCATCCTACCTCTTTCATGACTTGATGCATACCGTCCAGGCTGTACAGCCTCGGCATGATAACCTGGCAACGTCGTCATCTCCCGGACCCATGTCCGGCGTAATGTTAAGCTGATTGATCTTTCAGATGGGTATCGGCAAAGTTAGGAGGATTGAACCAATCGCCACTAATCGCCCAAGTGGGGTCAAGCGGAATCCAGCTTTCCGAATCACTCAAATATATTTCATTCCAGGCATGCGGACCATATCCACCCTGCCCGTTATAACCAAGCCCTGTAACCACTTTGACTTCGAGACCCTGTGAACGAGCCATGACCGCATATAGACGAGCGTAATCGATACATACGCCTTGACGTGTATCAAATGTATTTTGTGGCGTCTGCTCGTGCCATATGCCTTTTTGCTCATAGTCATCCACTTTGCCATAGTCATATTGAATGCGAGAACCTACCCAGTCATATAACGCCCTGGCTTTGGCTTCATCTGTCGTTTGACCTTTCACAATTTCTTTTGCCGCAGATTCAATATCCGCCGGAATGTTATGGTCGATGACTTCATATTTGCGTTGCAGGATCGCCCCAAGTTCCTTTTGCACGGCTTGCGTAAATACGGGCAACTTGTCCTTGATGAATGTACCTGATAATGGCTCTATAACAGATTTGGCTCCTTGCATATAAATGGGTGAAGCCTCTACATAGCGACTAAACATGCTGCCCGGATAGAGACTGACAATCATGAACAATACGGCAATCACAATCATCCCGCGGACGGAGCCAATAACTGTACCAATCACAGCACCCGTAATACGGCTGAAAAATCCTTTGGGTCTGCTCTCTTGCTCTGCCGAACTGTATCTTCTGCTGAAAATAAGGGAAGATAGCAATCCGAGAACCAATCGGATGAAGCCATAACTAATCACAAACAACACGGCAAACCGCATCAGCGGAAAATCAGCAATGGCCGTAATCAATGTATAATACATCTGCTCCCATCGGTTCAATTCACGGTTAGGCATGTCTGCCGCATGCACAGATAACCATTGCTGAACATATGGCGCAAGCCATAAGGTTAAACCGATAGATAACAAAATACCAATGACCGCCATAATGCCATCCATGAGGAATCCAAAGAGTCTTCCTGCCGAACGCGAAGCACCTCTGGACCACCCCTGAAGCAATGAAGCGGCCACAATCAGCAGCAGCATAATCGTTATGCCATTGAATTCTTTCAGACTATCCAGCCAACTTTGCAGCACGTATTCATTCCTCCTTTACTACGAAGCCGGTGCTGTTCCGTTCTCCTGTGCCTGTTTGACAAAAGTTCGTATCGTTTCATTGTCGACCTTCCATTCACCCACGGAGATCCCCCGGAATGTAACATCGACTTTATCCGAATTCGTTCTACCCTTAATCTCCACATTGGGGCTTGTGATGGTAAATGCCCCATCCTGTCCCTTGGTGTATGTTGCTTTGGAAGCTTCTTTGAGCATCATACTGGTCGCTTCCTTCTTCAATGTGTCCATCGTACTTGATTGAACGTCAGTAACTGTCTGTTTGATCTGATCAATGGAGATGCCGCTGTATATCAGTAGAGCCGCAATAATGATGATGGCAATCGCCCATTTCAATACGGTTTTGACCACGTTCAGAACAAAGAACAAAATGATCAACGCAACCACAATCACCAGCCAGTTCTGCATCACAAACTCTTTGATTACTTCTATGTTCATGACTACACCTTCCGTATTAGAGTTGATTATTAACACTCCCGAATATTATACATGATTTCCGAAGCTGCTGTCAGCTAAGCCTCCTATGTAAAAATAAACGGTCTAAGTTCGTCCCGCCGGGCGTACAAGTAGTACCATGAGGTTCTGTCCAAGGAACGGGGAACACATCATGACCAGTTATTGAACATGCATCGCTTAACAAGGAGGGGCTTATGTGAAAACGGCCATCTGGCTATATCTATTTTTGTTCCTTGCTGTTTTTGATCTGCACGCGCAGTATCCAATCTTGACCCCTTTCGCTATCTCGCTCGGGGCAGCCCCGACCTTCATCGGCTGGATGATGGGCATCTATTCCTTGACTCATCTCCCAGGCAATCTGATTGCCGGAACCCAAATCGACAAACATGGCAGTCGTCGTTACATTGTATTCAGTTTACTGGGTGCAGGCATCATTTTGCTTATCCAGGCACAAATCCATACGCCATGGCAGCTGCTCGCCCTGCGCTCCATCAGCGGGTTTGTACTTGCTTTTCTCTCTCCGGCCTGTCTCGCATTGCTTGCGCAGCTGTCAAGTGATCCAATCAAGCAAGGTAAGTACATGTCAGGCCATGGCGTCGTACATACGCTGGCATCCGTGGTGTCCCCCGCCGCAGGCGCACTGATCGTGGGAGCTTTAGGATTTTCGGCCACCTTTGCAAGTCTCGGTTATCTGCTCATACTGTCTGGTGTTATCGCATGGTTATCCATGCCCAAAGGCCTCGTTGAAGTTCAGCACGAAAAAGTGACCGAGCCCGCCATGCCTAGCAACCTGGTTGAAGAAAAAAGAAAATTCCTGCCCGTATCCTGGCGGTACTTTGCTCTACCCCTTGTCATTGCCTGTGCCCAAGGAATTCTGTTTTTTGAACTGCCACTGCGTGGAGGCGGACATTCGTCCATGATGTCTACCGGACTTTTGTTTTCCATTATCAGTATTGGAGCACTATTTACCCTGAGCATGCTATTTCTCAACCGTTATTCTCCCAAACTGCGGTTGATTGCAGGTGTGCTGCTGATGTCTTTATGTTTCTTTGCTATGGCGGCGATACCACAAATTCCGTTGTCTTCCGTGCTTTTCGTTCTGGGGATGTCCAAAGGCATTATTTTCCCAGCCATGGCAACACTCTTTATTCATTTAAGCGGTGGAAACAAGCTGGGTCGAATCTTCTCATTGCAATCCATTGCTACCTCCATCGGTTCTTTCATCGGCCCAATCACAGCAGGACAGCTTCGTGTGGGTTTATCGCCATATTTCATTGCTTTTGTATTATTGATGATCGGCATCATGCTGCTTCCTTACTTCACAGCCAGACGCGAAGCTTCCCTATCTGATCCTAAAAGCATACTGGGTTAACCGTATCAGAATGATCTACTATCCGTACTCTTTGACAACAGAAAGGCTTGTATTTTTCTTGGCTTTGCATCATTCCCCCATTTACAGCTAAACTATATAAAATGGACTGATGTTTTACACACGAAACAAGGTGACTTCTTCATCGTTAAAGATTTCTTCTTAAATATCATCATTTGGAACAGACGATCCGTAAACGGAACGGCCACTGTTGCTGAAAGTTAGAAATCAAAGATGTTTCTGTCAACGTAGTCACTCGTGTAAAAATTAGAAAGTCCATTTTATATAATCCAGTCGATTTCCGCTGCAACATTTCCCGGGGAATGTCGACATAAGCTCTCGATCAAGAGGTGAATATGATGCCTATTCATGTCATTGTGGAAGGTAAAAACGACCGCAGCAAACTAAAACGTCTTGTAGGACCCGAAATCAACATTTTGTGCACATTTGGAACACTGAATTCTCTCAAGCTTGAGTCGCTGCGCAAACAGGTTGGTTACGATGAGGTCTACTTATTTATGGATAATGACAGTTCGGGCAAAAAAATCAGGGGTGTGCTACGAGATGCCTTCCCGGATGCAGTACAGATGTATACACGACGTGGTTATGCGGGTGTAGAGGGAACTCCCGATGAATACATCATCGCCCAGCTGGAGAAAGCCGGATTGGAATCGTATATCCAATATCCTGAATTCCCATCGTTTTAAACCGTAAGAGGCTGCTCGCCGGGTATTCATTCAACCCAGGAAGCAGCCTCTTTATTTGGCGATTATAATGAACGCATCTTTATTCCTTGATCAGATTGCGAATGTCTTCCGCAATGACTGCTGGTTCAACATCCTCTGTATTAAACGCATTGTATACCTTACGCAATTGGTTATTCCGATCCACCAATCCAATCATGTTCATGTGGGCAAAATCATCCTTGTTCTCACCCTCAATGAGGATCTGGAATGAATCCCTGGCGAGCTGCTTCGTTTGATCCATATCCCCCCGCAAGAAGTACCAGCCTTCATAATCCGCGTGAAATCGATCTGCAAATTCCTTAATCTTCTCCTTGGTATCCACTTTTGGATCAAACGAGATAGATACAAATGAGGCATCCTTGCCAAAGGTATCGTCCTCTTTCAACAGATCCTGCACCTGGGATAACGTAAACGTCGTAATTGGGCACACATCCGGACAACTGGTGAAATAAAAGTAGAACAAACGTACCTTGCCTTTGGTATCATCCAGAGATACTGTACTTCCATCCACATTTTCCATCGAAAAGGATTGAATCTCCCGAATTTCGGGTAACTTTTCCTTGCTGGCAAATACGGTGCCCCACATTAAATACACCGCCATAATTAGTGCAAGCCCTAACAGCATCCATGTCCATTTATACTTTTTCAGCATCATTATCGTCCCTTCCGATATCAGATCATATGAATACGCATACATAAAAGTTGAAGCAGTTCTCTATAAAATTCATGGACTTGAATCGTGTTTTTAATGACTTTCCCTCATTCCCATACTACTTTGATGCATATGTATACCAAGAACCCAACCGACAATGGGCCCCCTTGTTATTGTAGCTGTTCCACGGACCCGTGCCCATCTAATGTTTATTAAAGCATTTCATGCTGCTCATTTGTGCACTGTATCCAGAATCATCAATATAAAACTCAAAGATAGATAGTTAATGGAGTAAAGGAATACCTTTTTGGCCCAGGCATCTGTATTTTGTGCACGAAAGCCTTTAAGTGCGTAGTACAGCCACAGCACGGAAAGTATCAGTGAAACGGTAAGATAGAAAATTCCTGCATACCCGTAAGCATACATGAGAACTGGGACAAAGATTTGCAAAACCAGATAAGGAATCATCTGAATCTTGGTCCGTTCAATACCCTTTACCACCGGTAATAGCGGAAATCCACCAGCCCGATAATCTTCCACCCTACGGATCGCGAGCGCCCAGAAGTGTGGAGGCTGCCATAAAAACAACATGGCCAGAAGCAGCCATGCACCAAGATCCATCCGTCCAGTTACTGCGACATAACCGATGACTGGTGGCATTGCACCAGACAGACCGCCAATGGAGGTGCTCCATGTCGACGAACGTTTTAACCAAAGGGTGTACATAATCACATAGACAAACATGCCAAAAATGCCGCATAATCCGGCAAGTACCCCGGAGAAGGAAAAGAGTACTGATAATCCAATCACACCCAAAATAATAGCATAGGATAAAACGACTTTGGGTGTTAATCGTCCTGTTGGCAAGGACCTGTTGCGGGTACGTTCCATTTTGAGATCAAGTTCACGGTCAAAGTAATTGTTAAATACACAAGAAGAAGCCATAATCAGTACCGTTCCAAGCAGGGTCAGCAGCATTTTGCCGTAGTTGACGTCCCACTGGGATGCAAGCCAAAAGCCACCAAAAACCGCAATAAGGTTGGTTCGAAGAATGCCTGGTTTCGTAATATGGATAAAATCTTTCCACGTCCCTGACTTCATCGGAGGCGCAGATCGTGTTGCCGAATCGGAAGAAGCCTGGTATCTCAATGGATTGTCCACGCTTGTGAATCCCCCTTCTTCTTGATCTCATGGAGGTTTCTCTCTTTCGCCTCCGATATAAAGTTTATCACAGGAAAAGGAAAAATAGTTTGACAATGCTCGTACAATTGCTGTCAATTGAGCAGGTTCTTGTCATATCTTTGGAAATTAGGGTGTTTTGCTTCCCGGTAGGCGGATAATATACACTATATATGGGTATCACCTAGATAGAGAAGCAACTCGCATTAACGATACACCACACAAAGGAGACGTTTATGGATACTTCTACACATTTTGTCATGGGGATTGGTTTGGCCGGTCTGGCTTATGTCGATCCTGTTGTCGCGACGAGTCCCATGCTCGCAGCTGCGGTCATGGTTGGAACCATTGCAGGCTCGCAGGCTCCTGACATCGATACTGCGTTACGTCTCAAAAGCAACTCGCTCTACATCCGGAATCACCGGGGTATGTCCCATTCACTGCCATTTCTCCTGTTATGGGTACTACTCATCACCGGTGTCATTGCACTGATCTTCCCGGGTGTCGCTGTTGGACACGTCGCGGCTTGGACTGCTGTCGCCGTTGGCGTTCACGTTTTTACCGATTTGTTCAATACCTATGGAACTCAGGCAGCACGGCCTTTTACAGAACGCTGGATTGCCTGGAACATCATTCATATTTTTGATCCGTTTCTGTTTACCACACATGTGCTGGCCATATTGTTATGGGCCTTCGATCTGATCGCCCCTGCTCCACTCTTTGTTTCACTGTATATTTTGATTGGCTTATATTATGTATGGCGGACAATAGCACGTGCTATGGCTATTAGACAGGTGAAACGACTCGACAAAAATAATTCTAAGGCTCATTACATGGTCATCCCAACAATATCCTGGTACCGATGGCATGTAGTGAAAAGATTTGAAGACGGCAGTTATGAGATTGGCAAAATGGACCATTCCGTCTTAACCTGGAATCTCCATGCTTCATCGTCTACTCACGCGGCTGTCGCCGCCTCGCGCAACTCTCCTGAAGTCACTGCGTTTCTGTACTTCACCTCCTATGCTGTTGCAGAGGTGGAAGAATTACCAGCAGGATACAAGGTTCGCTGGGCTGATGTGCGTTATCGACACCGCAAACAGTATCCATTTGTCGCTGTAGTCGTTATGGATCGAAATTTCGAAACGATTGATACGTATGTCGGCTGGTTAAGTGACGAGAAAATGAATAAAAAACTTTTATCCGCACGCTCTTGACGAAAGGTGCATGGAAGGGCACAATCAGACATAGGAACGAATGCGCGAGAAAGCCCGGAGCGTTTCCGCCCCGGGCTTCTGCTTGTTGCTTTTTGGTTATAATAATTATTTGCCAGACCCAGCCAGAGACTGCTCAGCGATTTGTACCAGACGTTTGGTGATGTACCCACCCAGAGATCCTGTCTCACGGGAAGTGTAGTTACCGTAGTAACCGTCTTGTGGGATAGTTACACCCAGTTCTTGTGCAGCTTCGATTTTCAATTGTTGCAATGCTGAGTTTGCTTGAGGTACCACCAAGTTGTTAGAACGAGATCCTTGAGCCATATTTAAAATCTCCCTTCAATCTGTGTCTGTAATGTAATTGCAAGCTTGCAAGATTATTATGGCTCGTGCGCTTCAGGTTATACGGAATTTCATCAAATTTCTATATGGAGGTTTTTCCCAATGAGCAAAGGTTTATCGCTATGGTTTGCATTCTCTTCGATTATGTTGTTAGCGGTTACGGCGATTATGATCTCTTACTCCGGCTGGTTGGCTACGTTGCTGTTTGTCGTGTCCGTTGCCAACATCGGCTGGGGATTTGTTATTCGCGCAAAGAAAGAGCGTCGTGAAGCACGTACCACTTCGGAAACAGCCTCTTGACCCGGTAAACTTCATAGGATAGTACGAAACGATAATTAAAGAGGAGCCCCATCAGGGCTCCTCTTTACTTTAAGTTACTTGCCTCGTCCTACTACAACGTACGTCTAGGAACAAACCCCATACGTTCTTTAACTGCATTAAGTGTCTGGGAAGCCACCGCTTCTGCGCGACGAGCTGAAGTTTCCAGGATGTCAGCTAATTCGCCAGACTCACGAATCTCACGATACCGTTCTTGTAAAGGTTCAATAACAGATACGACCACTTCAGCCAGTTCTTTTTTGAATGGACCATACATTTTGCCTTCATAGCGCTCCGCTACTTCTTTCAATGACAGACCTGCGCATTCAGCATAGATACTCATCAGATTGCTGACTTCAGGTTTGTTTGCCGGATCATATACAACTTCACGACCGGAATCGGTTGTGGCACGGCTAATTTTTTTGCGAATCACATCTGGCGGATCAAGCAAGGCAATGTAGCTGCCTGCATTGGGATTACTTTTGCTCATTTTGGAAGAAGCATCATCCAGTGACATTACCCGAGCACCCACCTGTGGAATATACGGGTCTGGAATCGTGAAATACTCACCATAACGATGGTTAAAGCGTCCCGCCAGATCACGTGTCAGTTCCAGATGCTGCTTTTGGTCTTCGCCTACTGGCACAAGATCAGCATTATACAACAAAATATCAGCAGCCATTAATGAAGGATAGACAAACAGCCCAGCGCCAACGGAATCTTTACCAGATGATTTGTCCTTGAACTGAGTCATGCGTTCGAGCTCGCCCATCGATGTCAGTGTAGTCATCAACCAGCCCAATTCCGCGTGCTGCGGTACATGGGATTGCAGAAATACATTGGATTTCGTAGGATCGATTCCAGCTGCGATAAACAAGGCAGCTACCGCCTCAGATTGCTCACGCAGCGCTGCTGGCTCTTGAGCTACCGTTACAGCGTGGAGATCAACCACCATGAAGTGACATTGGTAGTCATGCTGCAATTTCACAAAGTTTTTAATTGCTCCGATGTAGTTACCCAATGTGAGCTTGCCACTCGGCTGAATTCCCGAAAGTACTGTTTTCATTTCACATAACGCCTCCCTATTTGTTTGTTCCTAATTCTCCGCGAACGCAAAAAGGCCCACATCCGCAAGGGACGTGAGACCGTGGTGCCACCCTTATTCGCATTTCTCCATTCCTCTAGACCTAATTAGATCATGTAGAAGAAATGCCTTCATTTCTCCGTAACGTGGAGTATACGTCCGATTCTACTAAGGGTAGTCCAAACTTCAGACATTGCCTGTTCAAGCCAGCACTCAAGGGTCCATTCGGTAAAGAGTTCACACCGGTTCACATCATCCACCGGCTTTCTGAAGAGAGTTCTCTTAGCTTACTTGTCCCTGTCATCGCTTTGATTATCATTCATTGGATAAAACGCATCGTTCAGAATACCATCTTAATCCGCGCGGACCAGAATGTCAAAATGGGAATAGCTTTTTTTACCCACTTCACTGAAATCTGTTATGATGGAATTGCTTATCCTAATCACCAGCATTCATTCGGTATGCTAATGGGATAAATGGCATGTACACAATGACACGCCTGCAACGGCATATAGGAATGGCCGTTTGCAGACAGATTTCAAGTGGGAAAAGGAGCATCGATATGAAACAAGTGACCAAAGGCCAATGGAATGGTTACGACACGTATATCCTACATAGCCGTGAATTGGAGATTACCCTGCTGCCGCGTCTTGGAAATAATATTATCTCGATTCGCGATCTGGTGCAGGGCCGCGATGTCGTTCGCAGTCCGGAAGAAGATGAACTTGCCTTTTATTTGCAGAAGCCGTATCACTTCGGCGTTCCGCTTCTTGTTCCGCCAGGCCGCATTCATCGAGGACAATTCGAATATGAGGGAGTTCATTACCAATTCGATCAGAATACGGCCAATGACAACCATATTCACGGCCTCCACCGCAGCCAGTCCTGGTGTGTCAGCGACATCGAAGAAGATGAAGATGGCTGTGCAATTACAACGGAATTATTAACTGAAAATGAAGAGCATTGGATGGCTCAATTTCCAATTCCTTTGAAGCTTGAGATGACGTTCAGACTTCAAAACGCGGTGTTAAGCCAGCGTCTGCGTGTGACCAATCTGAGCTCTACTCCTGCTCCTTTTGGAATGGGATATCATACATGGTTTCTGCTTGACGGTAAACCTGCCGAATGGTCACTTCAACTTCCTGTGTCCGGAATTTACGCTCAGAATGAAGAACAACTGCCTACAGGTGAGATTGAATCTCTCGGAGAATGGTCTTCATTGAACGAAGGTATGAACATGCAAGGACGAAACTGGGATACCCTTTTGAAAGCTGCCGATGGGCAACCAGCAGTAGCTCACTTGCGCAGGCAGGATGGATACACGCTTAAATATTCAGCGGATGAAGCATATTTCAAACATTGGGTCCTCTTTACAAAGGGAGAATCTGATCAATTTCTATGCATTGAACCGTATACCTGGCTTCCTGATGCACCCAATTTAAATTTAACAGACGAGCAAACGGGACTGATTCGTCTGGAACCAGAACAGCCCGTTGAACTTTTCACACGTATTGAGATTGTTCCGCCAACCGAGTAGAATCTTGTACTCTCAGGCGACTTCTATGGGACATAGCTCCTACTTTTTCCTTTTATTCTATGTAGCCGATCCATACTGGGTCGGCTTTTTTCATGTTATATCTTATCTTTTATATCCAAATTTTCCCTTACGCCATATCATGCATATTTCCTCATTCTCTAACCATACTAACATCACCAAGCCATAAGGAGGTGACACACATGTACGGAGGTCAAAACCAAGGAAGCAGAAATTCTTCAAACAATCTGGTTGTTCCTCAAGCAACTGCAGCTTTGCAACAATTGAAAATTGAAGCTGCACAAGAGCTGGGTGTAACAATTCCCCAAGACGGTTACTATGGTAACTACACTTCCCGTGAGACAGGTTCTCTGGGTGGTTACATCACTAAACGTCTGGTCCAAATCGCTGAGCAGCAATTATCGGGTCGTTCGTAAGCTCGTAATTCGTGCTCGCATATGCAAGAACAAAAAGCGGCCTTCCTCGGAAGTGCCGCTTTCCTGTGTGCTCTTCACAATTATGAAGACGACTCCATGCCTGAATCCATGTATGTATTGGTTCTTGGATAACGAATCATCAGGTTCGCCATATTATAGTTGGACTCCATCGTGGCATCAACCAAAATCATGCCTTGTCTTACTGTAAAATCATATGCAATTTCTCCATGAGTCCAATTTCGCTTGAATTTCAAAGTTTCCAGTGCCATTGCGCGGAAAGAAGAGCGTTGGGTTTCATTTAGCCCACCGTCCTCCACTTCCATTTGACCGTCACGTCCGGTTATCGGATTATGTCGAATCCCAAACTTTCCAATTACATTATTTCGTATTTGCACAAAAACTACACCTGAATCTAACCCTGATAATTCATGATCAAGCTCTTTGAACACCAGATCCAACTGTCGTGCTAATGAAAGCTGGTCAATTTTTACCATAACGCTCCTCCTTTATGCACTTCATCCTACAAAACAAGGACTTACGACTCATTATATGACAACAAATGTGGTCATTCAACAAAGTCAAACAAACTTGGGTAATTATGACTATAATTTGCACAATTAATTGCCATTTTGCGTGCTTTTAGCGAGTTATTTCTCTCAATTGCGACAAAATATTTAGCGAGAGCTTAGCTTTAAAAAACACTAAAAAAGGCCGCAATCCCGTGTACATTTACACAGGATTGCAGCCTCATTACATATATAGGAATACTATTTTGCGGATTCTGTCATCTCAAGAAATTGATCAATATCGGCAATGACCAGGTTCGCTGCATTTTGCCAGAAATCAGGTTGTGTAAGATCTGTACCCAGATGTTTCTGAGCCAGTTCTTCTACCGTCATTCGGCCCGTATCTCGCAGCAAATCATCGTATTTATCGGCAAATGCCGTACCTTCCTCCTGCGCTCTGGCGTATATGCCTGCACTGAACATATACCCGAACGTATACGGGAAATTGTAGAATGGTACACCTGTCAGATAGAAATGCAGCTTGGACGCCCAGAAATGCGGATGATCGGATGAAAGTGCACCACAGAACGCTTCTTGCTGTGCTTCCACCATCAGTTTGGACAACTCATCTGCATTCACCAACCCTTGTTTGCGTTGCTCATAGAACCGATTTTCGAACAGGAAACGAGCGTGAATATTCATGAAGAACGCAACGCTTCGTTGAATCTTGTCTTCAAGCAGAGCTAGCTTCTCTTGCTCATCCGTTGCTGCTTGAACCAGAGCATCGGCTACAATCAGCTCAGCAAAGGTAGATGCCGTTTCCGCCACATTCATGGCGTAGCGTTGATTCAAGGCTGGCAGTTCTTCCATAATGTGCTGATGATATCCGTGACCAAGTTCATGAGCAAGTGTCGACACATTCGACGGCGTCCCAGAGAAGGTCATGAAAATACGTGTTGCTTTGCTGAGTGGCAAGGACGTACAGAATCCCCCTGGACGCTTACCAGCACGGTCCTCTGCTTCGATCCAACGTTTCTCAAACGCCATCTCTGCAAATTTGGAAAGTTTGGGACTGAACTTGGCGAATTGATCAACAATATTGATAGCTGCCTCGTCATATGTGACTTTTCCACCCGACTTGCCTACGGGTGCATCTACGTCACTCCAGCTGAGTTTCTCTACACCTAGCAGTTTCGCCTTGCGCTCCAAATATCGAACCAATGCAGGTTTGGCACCGTTAATTACGTCCCACATCGTATCAAGCGTCTGGCGCGACATCCGGTTGATCGCCAAAGGTTCCTTGAGAATGTCATCCCAGCCGCGCTTCTCATACAATTTGAGACGGAAACCGGCGAGATGGTTTAATGTATCTGCGCAGAAGTCTTCGACATCCGTCCAAGCCTGTTCCCAGTTAGCGAATACAGTCTCGCGCACATTTCGGTCACTGTCGCTCAGCTTATTGGCAGCCTGACCTGCGGATAACATCACCGTTTCACCATTTTGTTCAAATGGGATGTTCACCTTGCTTACAATAGTGTTATAGAATTTGCCCCACCCATGGTAACCATCTACGCCGAGATCCAACGCAAGACCTTCAAGTTCAGGTGACAGTTTCTCACGAGCTAGCGTGCGGCTCTCGTTCAGTGCGAAGGAAAGCGGCTGAATATCTTCCCGAGCAATCCATGCTTCCCATACAGAGTCTGTCGTCTGGCTAAGTGTATTGTCGAAATGGGACTTGGTACTGTTCAACATCGCGGCAAGAGAACTAATGGTTCCCTGAAGCTGAACTGCTTTTTTATCCTTTTGGTTTTGTGAAGAAAGACAGGACACAAATGCCGACCCTTCCGAAATTCGGATATAACAGCTCTGCAGCAGATCTAGGATCGGATCAAACGCATTCGTTTCTTCCAGAGACTTGGGTGCAGGTGTATCTTTCAAAAGGGCTTGCAGCTTACGTACATCCTGCTCCAGCTCAATCAGATACGCAGCGAATGACTCAGAGGCAGAACCTCCACTAAAAATGGACTCCAGATCCCAGACGGGTTGTAATGGTGTTTTCATTTAAATAAGGCACCTCTCTCAGTAGAATGGATAATTAACCTTGAATTAGAACTGGTTTTATAAGCGCTATATCTCTATACTAGAGAAATAGTTTAAGCTATTTTCAGGAGGTAATCGTATGAAACCTTTACAAGTCTCGGCTGACACAGCCGTCAAATTAGCAGAATCTCTGGGTGTTCCCCTCGAACATCTGATGCATATGCCGCAGCATATCCTGATGCAGAAAATCGCCGAGTTGGCCAAAGAAGAAGCGGCTAAACCTGCCTCTACGGAAGGCGAGCAAGAATGATCCCCTTTGAGAACAGCTGGCCTTACGATATTGTAATGGGGGACATTTATGTACAGCAATGTCCGTACTGCCATGCAAACAATGTACTGCTGCCACTCAAACCAAAGGAGCTTGTACGCATTCGCGAAGGCAAAAAGAAATTACTGGTCTTTCCTTGTTGTAATGCCAGCATGACTGTGATCGACAACGATAGTGATTACCTGCTGTCCAGTCGTCCTGTCCGCAACTAGAGAACAACTGTCACTTATCAAATGGGGCTGCGTTTCGCAGCCTCTTTGTCTGCTTCAATCATTTCATCTGGCAATTCCAACTTGCTCGAAATCATCTGTTCCCGCAGTAATGCCCACTGCTCTCGCGAAGCACGAATCATGGCTGCATCGGTAATGCGCTTGTCATGAATAACCCTGCCGAACCATTTTACAGCCTCATGGAATCGACCTACTCTGCGGTTCAACTCTCCCAATAGATAAAGAAGCTTGGCTTCATTCCCGCCAGTACCTTCCCGTTCATAAACCTTTACATAAGCCTCAAGGCTAAATTCAAGAAAACGGTTTTCCTGGGTATGATCCTCCATGTACCGATACAACCAGGCAATATGATGCAGCAGGCCTGCAACGACACGATCTTTCTCCTGAATAACCTGCGCAACAAGCAGTCCAAGCTTGTACGAATCCATCGCCTGTTCCAGTGTCCGCGCTCCGCTATAGTCTCGTTTCACCCAACGATTGCCGATCTGCTCCTTAAAAGCCTTGCGCTGTTTATCGTTTAATTGTTCTGTCGAATTCTCTGTCGAAGCAAATCCACACTCAGGACAAATTCGAACAACATAGAAATCCGGATTTTCCCGCTTGTAATACGCGCAAAAATCGGAATCCGTCCGATATGGCCGTTTTAAGCTTGGTCTTACACGTGAGGTATCATACTCAGTCTCGCAATAATGACACTTCACCTTTACCTTATACAGAGGCTCTAATTCCACTCATTCCATCCCTCTCCCATAAGCTTGTAATCGGAACTAAGGTGTATTCACAAAATGATGTGCTGGCCCCGACAATCGCTGCAGGACGAAAGAATGCAACGGCTCTTCCACACCAACTTGTGTCAACGCCTGATCCATACATGCAAGCCAGGCTTCTGCCCGTTCAACCGTCACTTCAAAGTGCATATGACGTGCACGCATCATCGGATGACCAAAAGCCTCGGAAAACAATGCAGGACCACCGAAGAACTGAGACAAAAACATGTATTGCTTGTCGATTACCGGTTGAATATTCTCCGGAAAAAGAGGTGCCAACTTCTCATTCTGCTGAACAATCGGATAAAAAGCTTCGACCAGTGCGAGAACGCCTGTCTCTCCACCAAGATTGTCGTAGATGCTCAAACTAGGATTCATTCCGCTTCCCCCTCCTTTCAGGTGTCGAATTTTGACATATATTACACTCCCATGCTTAATTGTGAAAGGAGATTGAAGAACAAGGCCACGAACACCTTTATCTTCATTCTATCAAAAAAATCCCAAAAGTCCTATATAACATGAAAGGCTTATGGTTCCACATAGCCATAACTTATACAGGTCTATCTCGTACTGAAGGCACAAAAAAAGCGCCAAACATGAGGTTTGGCGCACCAAATATTTCATTAATAACTTCGCCAGTCCTCTTCTTCAGAGCGAACAAGCGAGGCACGTATAACATAAACAAAAGCACAAACCAGGATTCCGGTGACAAGACTCATAATCATCACTCCATCCGATTTAATTCCACCTTCTAGGTAAATAGTTGACGTCCAGGCGTTTTTATCATTTTAGCATACATCTCTTAAAAACACAGCCATTTTTGCAAGCGCTTTCTAAACATTAATTTGTACTGTTTGTCCGCTTTGTCTCATATATTGATGGCAAAAGCACCAGCGATCTGCTGCACACTGACCATTCCAAAAATAAAGGAGAAGAATTCATGGCCGCTTCACAACGAATCACCCATGTCCTGATCCCATTAGCTCTTCTGATCCTGTGTGTGTTGATGGTGCTGTTTCCTACGGAAACCTGGCATGCAGGTGTACGTGGACTATCCATTTGGTGGGACGTGCTGTTTCCCTCCCTTTTTCCCTTTCTGGTGCTTTCCGAACTGCTTCTCGGCTTCGGCATTGTTCATTTTTTGGGTACACTCTTAAATCCTTTGATGCGTCCGCTATTTCGCGTTCCCGGAAGCGGTGGCTTTGTGTTTGCCGTCAGTTGCGCTTCCGGTTATCCCACTGGAGCCAAATTGACTGCACAATTGTGGGAGCAAAAATTGGTTACTCGGGAAGAAGGTGAACGCCTCGTTGCTTTCACCACATCATCCGATCCCATCTTCATGATTGGAGCCGTATCGGTCGGTTTTTTTCATAATGTAGCTATCGCTCCCATACTGGTCACATCACATTATGGTGCTGCATTTCTTGTGGGCTTGCTCATGCGCTTCCATGGAAATGTCTCCGTAAAGGATAAACAGTCGATCAACGACTCTCCCTCCGCTTCTGAAAAGGTACACAGAAACAGACTGCTCCGAGCCATTTATGCAATGCACGAGGCAAGAAAGGCTGATGGACGGGCATTTGGTGAATTGCTGCGCCAGGCAGTCTCCTCATCCCTTCGCCTTATTATTATCGTAGGAGGGTTAGTTGTATTCTTCTCCGTTATGTTGGAATTACTCGTTCAAACTGGATGGCTAGGCGGGTTATATGCCATTACGGAACAACTGCTTTTATATACGGGATTTCCCCCTGCCTTATCTCACAGTCTCGTAGGTGGATTATTTGAAGTCACTTTGGGAGCCAAGGAAGCAGGAGCAGCGGGCATTTCCATTCCGCTCGTGTACAAAGCTGCTGCTGCTGCATTTGTCCTCTCCTGGGGAGGATTATCCGTCCATGCCCAGATCATGAGTGTCCTGAGTAACACACCCATGAGATATGGCCCCTTTTTGTTTGCGAGAGCAATTCACGCTCTCATTGCACCCATACTTGTTCTTGTGTTGTGGCTGCCGATGATGGGGGGTTCAGAATGGCCTGTTTTGTTCCAAAACGGTGCCAAGCCAGAATTATTTTTGTATACACCCGATTGGACACAGATCCTGTTTTCGGGAATTGGTGTACTTGGGGTCGTATTACTTTTACTACTGATACTTTCTCTGATGAGTCCCTTTTTCTTACCTCGACGCATGAAAAAATAAGCTATCCTGTGTGTTTATATTCAACTGAATATCAATCCAACGTTGTGTTCTTCCCTGGAATTGATTATCATCGGTAGTATAATGACCACAAAGGAGCTTTCATCTTGAGATACTATGTTCAAGACCGCGGAGACCAGTTATCGATTGATCTCAGTCAGCAGTTTCATGCGCTGGCAAAAGAGGAAGGGTTTAAGCTGGATGCAGAATCGCCGGAGATTGTCATCTCCATCGGAGGCGATGGTACGATGCTGCAAGCATTTCACAATTTCATCGACCGCATCCCGGACATCGCTTTTGTTGGGGTTCATACAGGCCATCTCGGCTTTTATGCCGATTGGAAGAAGGAAGAATTACGGGAACTGGTTCGATTAATGAGCGGCAAAGGCGACCCGGAACGACTCAAACCCCGGATTGTGGAGTACCCGCTATTGGAGCTTGAGATTCGTAAAAAATCGGGCAATACCTCTTATATTGCACTGAACGAATTTACGTTAAAAGGTGTAGACGGTACGGTGGTTGCCCAGGTCGACATTAATGATGTGACGTTTGAGATGTTCCGGGGTGACGGTATCTGTGTATCTACACCTTCAGGCAGTACGGCATACAACAAAGCGCTTGGCGGCGCCATGGTGCATCCCACGATCGAGGCCATTCAGATCGCCGAGATTGCATCGATTAATAACCGCGTCTATCGGACGCTGGGTTCACCAGTTATTTTGCCCAAGCACCATCACTGTGATATCTTCTCACGTAAGGATCAGCGGTTGCTACTTACCATTGACCACGTAAACGTTATGGTGGAAGATCTCATATCCGTACGCTGCCAAGTGGCTCGTCATAAGGTCAGCTTTGCTCGTTTCCGGCCGTATCCGTTTTGGAACAGGGTTCGCACAGCTTTTTTGGACTAAATGTATGCAACAAAAAAAGCGGTCCTTCTCAGGAACCGCTTTTTGCTTTGGCTTGAGGCTGATCTTTGCTCTTCTGAAGCACAAAGTACGCACAGCCAAAATTGCAATATTCATTGATATAGTCCACCATGCTAGAGATTGTGGAATCCTTCGTTGCTTTGGGGTGGTTGTCCCGGTAAAAACCCTTCAACCGCAACTGGCTGTAACCCCAGTCCCCAATAATGTAATCGTACCGCTCCAGCACTTCGCTGTAACGGTCACGGAAGACTTCAGGATTCCAGCCTTCCTTGTGGTTCTGCACGATTTCATAATTCTTTCCGCCGATTTGAACAATAACCGGTTCTTTAGGTTTGTCCTGTACAGGCTCCTGAACCGATTCCTCAACCTGTTCTGAACTTTTTTCTTCTTCCAAACCTGTCTCCTCCATCATGCGTGAGATGCCGCCTTTTCACTATTTTTCGCAGCAGATTTCACTTGTTCATGGGCATGGTAGGAGCTGCGGACCATAGGTCCGGATTCCACGTGGCTGAATCCACGCTTCAGTCCTTCCTGCTTCAATGATGCGAACTCCTCTGGCGGATAATACTTCTCCACAAACAGATGTTTCTCAGATGGCTGCAAGTATTGACCAATCGTCATAATGTCACAATCCACAGCGCGCAGATCATCCATCGTTTGCAAAATTTCATGATATTCCTCACCTACACCAAGCATGATGCTCGATTTCGTCGGGATATTTGGCTGCATTTCCTTGGCACGAGCAAGCAGTTCGAGTGAACGCTTGTATTTTGCCTTCGCACGAACTTTGTCCGATAGCCGCTCTACTGTCTCAATGTTATGATTCAAGATGTCCGGTTTGGCATCCATGACAATCTGCAAGGAATCCCGGTCACCCAAAAAGTCTGGAATCAGTACTTCTACGCTACATAAAGGCAAACGACGACGAACGGCTTTCACCGTCTCCGCAAAAATCGTCGCTCCTCCATCCTTCAGGTCATCACGCGCCACGCTCGTAATTACGCAGTGCTGCAGATTCATCTGTTCTGCCGCTTCTGCCACGCGTTCTGGTTCCTGCAAATCAAGTTCCGTCGGCAAGCCAGTATTCACCGCACAAAAACGGCATGCCCGTGTGCAAATGTCGCCCAAAATCATAAAAGTAGCCGTCCGATTGGCCCAACATTCGTAAATATTTGGGCACCGTGCTTCCTCACATACTGTATGCAGCGTTTTGGAACGCATCATCGTTTTCATTTCCTGATAGTTATCGCCGGTTGTCAATTTGATCCGAATCCAGTCCGGTTTCGGTTCTTTAACACGTTTAGCCAATGCATAAACCTTCTTTCTACTGAAGTTAGGCTGTTGCTCGGAACATATTATACCATGAAAGCGCTGGAAAAACCCCCATTTGTCACATCTTGTGCATTCATGTCTTACATGGATAAAATGAAGACTTTTGAAGAACGCTAGGTTATAGCTTGGTTCACCGGGCACCATGTGCATCATCTCATTGGAAAGGGGGCTGCTTCCCTGTGCAAGATCGCTTTACATCGCGGTTAACTTATTCCTTTTGGATCAAAACATTGCTTGCAGGCACACTGCTTCTCCCATTCTTGCCTGTTGATGTTTACGGTGAACCCACCGCCGTTGATTCCAAACCACAGGCTGTAAAGCAAAAACCAGCGGAAATTTTCGCTTCACGCCGACATCTATATGAAAGCATTGGTCAGATGACCCAAATTCCCTGGTACAGGCTCGCAGCAATTGATCAATACGAACGAACCATCTCGCGTGCACATCCGAAAGATCGTAAACATCCGGAACGGTTGACCGGCATATTCATGACCTCCCCAGCCTGGAGAGGCTGGCTCAATCCAGATGAGACGGATCAACATCCGGGCTCCATTGTCTTTTTCAATGGTTATGGTCGTGACGGTTCTGGTGATGGTGTAGCAGATGCCAATAATGACCTGGACGTACTCTACAGCATGGCTTCCATTATTAAGAATTATGGGAACAAGCCGGAGGACTTCAACATTGCTCTATGGGAATATTATCATAACTCCCGTGCGGTGCAGCGCATTCAGCAATTCGCGAAATTATATGAGCATTTTGACAACCTCGATCTCTTTGATCACGCCTTCCCCGTTCCTCTCGGAACCAACTATTCTTACCGCAGCACCTGGGGGACAAAACGCAGTTGGGGTGGGTACCGCATTCATGAAGGCACGGATATTTTTGCACCACATGGCCTGCCTGTGCGCAGTACCTGTTACGGTGTCGTGGAGATTAAAGGCTGGAATCCGTTTGGCGGCTGGCGTATCGGTATTCGTGATCTGAACAACCATTACCACTATTATGCTCATCTATCCGGCTTCGACAAAAACGCCCATATCGGCGAAGTGGTTACCCCTGGTCAGGTTTTGGGCTGGGTGGGTAGTTCAGGGTATGGAAAACCGGGTACACAAGGCAAGTTTCCTCCTCATCTGCACTATGGGATCTATCGTGATAGCGGGCTGAATGAATGGTCATTTGACCCTTACCCGAATCTAAAGCATTGGGAGCAGGAAGAACGCAAACAGAAAAAAGCCAAAAGCAAATGAAGCAAAATGAGGTTGGAACAAAAGATAAGAAGTATCTATTTAGTATTGAGATGATTTTTAATGCAAAGCGGGACCTCATATAGAGGCCCCGTTTTTTTTATTCGATATTTGCCTTTGACTCATCAGTGGTTTACATCTACGTCAAGCTGCAATCCCCCATTCGGATCAGACAAATCCGGCTCAACCTCCAGTCCATTTCCGTTCAGACCGTTTGCTGGAGCCTGCTGCTGGTTGGAAGAGTTTGAATTCGGTGCTCCTCCATGACCACTCGAAACACCAGTCTGACCGGATGGAAGTGCAATTGCGGGTGCGTTGCTACCGTTGCTGCCCACCGGCTTGCCCTGATTATCATAGTAATACATCGGCACATCCCCGACCACCAACAGGTAAGATATCGGAATTTCCGTATCAACGGTCTCGGGTTCCATGTCAAAGGGCACCACCACCGCGACTTCGGCAATGATGTGAATGTACACTTCAACCAGAATCATGTTTATACCGGCGTTCTGCTGACGGGTGTTCAGATCCACCTTGACGGCCCCCTGAGGCTCAATACGAACCGGTATACTTGGACCAAAGGATGCCAGTACCGGGCTGCCCAACGCCTGCCCCAGCGGAATTTTTTCTTTTAACATATGCACGTTCTGCAAAGTGGATTGCACGATGTTCATCGTACTCGCAGTGATCCGCATATGCTCATCGTAATTCAGCATGAATCCGGACACTTTCCCAGCCGTATCGGTTTTCCAGTCAATCAATCCTTCGGTGGATTTACCTTCGGAAACCTGCGCAGTAATTGCCTTATTGATCGCTTCCGTTGCAATTTGCTTCACTCTGATTTTGGCCAGATGCATGATGGGCGGTTTCATTTTCTTGTCTACATAGGCGAAACCCTGCATCAAACAAAACGCTGTTACCAATAAAATAATCAACCACATTTTGCGCCTGCCACTTGGCGGCTTGCGGCGTCTTCGGCTTCGCCATCGTCTTCTCATCATCGGGCGTCCCTCCCCTGCGGGATGAGCTATAGGCTATATACTATCCTTATGCACTGTTGTCCCGAAAAAGAAGGACAGCACCTGCTCGTACGGGGATCTCATCACTTACAACTAAAAAAGCCTTTCGCCAGCAGATTTTGTTTATCTGCAAGTCGAAAGGCTTTTTAATGAAATATGGCTCTGAGGAATCAGACCCTATCCACATTTTATTATTTCGGAACAGATTCCCAATCTTTCAGGAAACGCTCAATGCCACTGTCTGTCAGTGGGTGTTTCCACAATGTTGGCAGGAGCGAACCCGGAATGGTCGCGATATGCGCACCGGAAAGGGCTGCATCCTCCACATGTTTGATATTACGGATGCTTGCTGCAATAATTTCGGAAGGCAAATCGTACGTATCCAGAATGAGACGCAGATCGCGAATCAGCTTCATGCCATCCACCGCAATATCATCCAGACGACCAACAAATGGACTGATGTAAGTTGCGCCAGCTTTCGCTGCCATCAGGCCCTGTGCTGCAGAGAAGATCAGCGTTACATTGGTTTTAATTCCTTTTTGGGTCAGTTCATGACAAGCATAGAGTCCATCTTCGGTCATCGGTAGTTTAATCACTACATTCGGTGCCCACTCAGCAATTTCATAAGCTTCCTTCAACATATCCTCGGCTTTAAGTCCGATGACTTCAGCACTGACCGGGCCTTTAACAACCCCACAGATCTCCTGAATCACTTCTTTAAATACGCGACCTTCTTTGGCAATCAAAGACGGGTTGGTCGTGACTCCATCCACCAGACCAAGACGTTCGATCCGTTTGATTTCTTCAACATTACCTGTATCTAAGAAAAATTTCATAATATGTTCCCTCCACTTGATGAATTTTGTAAACAACTATACTCATCATTACCCGATTATCCGTATATGTTAACAGTTATATATAAATTAATTTTTTTCTACAGCGTGACCGCCAAATTCATTACGCAAAGCTGCGACAACTTTACCTGTGAACGTGTCTGTTTCCAGGGAGCGGTAACGCATCAACAGGGACAACGCGATAACTGGCGTAGCTGTTTGCAGGTCGAATGCTGTTTCAACTGTCCAACGTCCTTCACCGGAAGAATGCATAACCCCTTTGATTTCATCCAGGTTAGCATCTTTGGAGAATGCACGCTCTGTCAATTCCATCAACCAAGAACGGATAACGGAACCGTTGTTCCATACACGAGCAACTTGTTCGAAGTCGAAATCGAAGCCGCTTTTCTCCAATACGTCGAAGCCTTCACCGATGGAAGCCATCATACCGTACTCAATACCGTTGTGAACCATTTTCAGGAAGTGACCGCTACCCGCTTTACCTGCATACAGGTAACCATTTTCAACGGAAGTATCCTTGAATGCAGGCTCAACTACAGCCCAAGCTTCAGGATCGCCACCGATCATGTAACATGCGCCATTACGTGCGCCTTCCATACCGCCTGATGTACCAGCATCCATGTAGTGAATGCCTTTAGGTTTCATTTCTTCGTAACGACGGATGGACTCTTTATAGTGAGAGTTACCGGCTTCGATGATGATATCGCCTTTGGACAACAGTGGGCTTACTTCAGCCAATACAGCGTCAACCACGTTGTGAGGAACCATGATCCACAATACACGTGGGGATTCAAGGGAAGCCACCATTTCTGCATAAGAAGATACGCCTGTTGCGCCGTATTCTTTCATTTCATTAACAGCTTCAGCGTTCAAGTCAAAAGCAACCACATCATGTTTGTGGTCAATCAAGTTTCTACCCAGGTTCAATCCCATTTTACCTAATCCAATAAGTCCAAGTTTCATTGCTAGTTCCTCCTGTTATGAACATTTCTAATTTTTATCTGGCCAATTCCAAAATAAGTGCTTAACCTTGGCGCAGTAGCCGTTCCGGTTACGAATCGTTCTTTCGATCGCTCTTACCCCCAGATTTCTTTTCATTACCCTCAAGGGGGAAATCCGGGGATAAAGGCGCAGTCTTCGCTTCTTCAGAATCGATTTCGTCCCCTACACTACCCGCGCGTAATTGTTACGAACTGATTTAGATTGAGCCAACTAATCTATATCAAAAATTTTCGCGGCCTTCCGAGTATTACCGGAAGGACTTATGCAAAATTGGAACGGTGTAATTCATAAAAATTTGTATATTATTGAGCAGAACGTATTGTAGTGTTCTCTTCTCTGATGCTGCTCTTACATTACTTTTAGCACCAACGGTAGCCATTCTCTGCAATCAGACGATCTGCTGACTCAGGTCCTTGCGAACCAGCGCTGTACGTATCAAGTGGCACACTACCCTCCTGGAATGCTTCCAAGATCGGCTGTACCCATTGCCAAGCCAGTTCAACTTCGTTCCAGTGAGCAAAGAATGTAGAATCTCCACGCATCGCGTCAAAGATCAAGTTTTCGTAAGCTTCCGGAATGTTGCGTTCACCTGAGTTGAAGTTCATATGCATCGGTTCCACTTCACCTTGGTTGAGTGGGTTTTTCGCATTCAATTGAAGCGAGATGCTTTCTTTCGGTCCAATTTCAATTGTCAGCAGGTTAGGCTCTGTTGTATTTTCGGATTCATGACCTGTTTTCAGTGGAGCCTTGAATTCAACAACAATTCTGGTTGATTTTTCAGCCATGCGTTTACCTGTACGAATGTAAAATGGAACTTCACTCCAGAATGGATCATCGATCCACAGTCTCGCGGCAACATATGTCTCATTCTGAGAACCAGCTGGAATGTCAGGCTCGTCCAGGTATCCAACAACAGAAGTTCCTTGTAGTTCGCCTGCTGCATATTGGGCACGAACGACTTCGGCAGCAATATTCTCTTTCGTCAATGGACGAAGAGCTTCAGCGATCTTCTGTTTTTTGAATTGAATTTCCTCCGGTGTGCAACGTTTTGGCAAGTGCAAACCAATCATCATCAGCAACTGAAGCATATGGTTTTGGAACATGTCACGAAGGGCACCGCTTTGGTCATAATAAGCTGCACGTTCTTCAACACCAACCGTTTCACTTGCCGTAATCTGTACATTGGCAATGTATCGATTGGACCACAAAGCCTGAATGACTGGATTCGCGTAAGTGAGGGTTTCAATATTTTGAACCATCGGTTTACCAAGGAAATGGTCAATGCGGTAAATTTCTTCTTCTGCAAAGGTATTGCTGAGTTTCTCATTCAGTTCACGAGCAGATTGCAGATCGTGTCCGAATGGTTTTTCGATGATAAGTTTCTTCCACCCTTTGGTGTTACCCAAGCCGCTTTCTTGAATGTTCAGTGCGATTGGCTCAAAGAATTCCGGTGCAACCGACATGTAGAACATGCGATTTTCAGGAATATTGAGCTCTTGTTCACGTCTCTGAACCAGTTCCAGCAATTTGGTGTAATCTTCAAGCTTCGTATTATTTAAAGAACAATAACGGAAAGCTCCAATGAAGTCGCGAACTTGAGCTTCTTCTTCCGGTGTTTGACGGGAGAAGGTATGCAGTGACTTTTCAACATTCGCCTGGAAGTCAGCATCCGACAATTCACGCCGTCCAAGACCGATAACGGAGAAGGATTTCGGCATTTTCGAATCAATGTACAAATTATATAATGCAGGGTAAATCTTACGTTTGGCTAAATCGCCTGTTGCCCCGAAGAGGACAAATGTCATTGCGTCCATTGGAGTGCCTCCTGTGATCTGTGCAGTATAGTATATGATGATGCAAAATGTTCAAATCCAAGCATGACAAAAGACGGAATTAGTGGGGGAGTTCCCCGCCTTACCTCCGCTTGTGTATCTGACCTGAATTAAACATGGAACATTCCTTCTCTCCACAACCTTAATCAAGGTTATAAATTGTAACCAATTGAATTGACGTTACCCATCTTACACCTGTCGTCACAATTCGTCAACAATCGTGTCCAACCTGTGAACACCAGTGTTTATAGGGTTTTTATTTAATGTTAACGCTTTATGTGGTAACATTAAGAACAATTGGTATGTGACATTTTACACATAGGGCTTGTGGACACTCAGGTTACAATAAGTATACTAATGCTATAATAAGCATAACTAAATCAAAGGAGTACTATTATGAGCGATGATGAGAATGCCAAGCAAATATGCGAAAAGGTGGAACAGTCTTATCAGATCATTGGCCGGAAATGGGTAGCCCTCATTATTCATACATTGATGGAAGAACCCAAACGATTCAGTGAAATTCACGCTTATATCCCGGACCTGAGCAAACGGGTACTTAACGAACGGATGAAGGAACTTGAGGAAGAGGGATTGGTCGTGCGTCATGTGGTTACGGAGCGCCCTGTTCGGACAGAATATATGTTGTCCCGCAAAGGCACAGAGTTGGGGCGCGCATTAAGCGCCGTAGAACGGTGGGCCGATAAGTGGCTGTAGGACGTACTTTTGAGGAAAGTATAGAAATTCATTCTATTTTAGAAGAGAAAACTTCATTTTCGCTTTAACTTCCGAATACATTGCAATTTTAAAATAGCACTTTAAATTTCATTACGATAATGTTCTGACGCTACTTTTAATAACATCAGCAGTTACACTCATGTGATTTAATGTCTGCTGCTGCGTTCAAAATGCTGCCGATACTGAAGCGGAGTAGTTCCCGCCGACTTGCGAAATAATTGAATGAAATAAGAGCCATTGGGAAATCCCGCCCTTCTGCCAACCTCTTCAACGGAAATTGTTGTCGTTTCCAGCAGAAGATAAGCTTGCTTGAGTCTTCGGGCTGTGACGTAGTCCGTAATACTGCTTCCTGTTTCTTGCTGAAAGATACGGGAAGCATAAGACTTGGATAAATGGATATCGTTCGCCATATGATCCAATCTGATTTCATCTATATAGTGCTCTTCAATCCAATGCATCATCTTCTCCGCATGTCTTAATTGACGTGATTCGACCAAGTATGGTTGCCTCTCCTGTTCCACATCATTTTGTTGATCCAAAACATTCAGGAGTTGAAGCAAAAACAGCACTGATTCCTCCCACTCTCCCCCAATTCGACTGCGTGACTGGTGATAACTTTTGTATATCCAATCCACCTGTTCCATAGATGAACTTAGATCAAAAACCTGCTGTTGATTTCTTCCTTTCCATAACCTTGAAAAAAAAGCACGGCGATACGGGAACGCTTCCAAATATCGATCCATTACAATAGGTTCTACATAGAAAATATTCCTTTCATACGGTTTATCTGAATGCACCTCGGCATAAACGTGATGCAGCTGATAGGGCTGAAAAAAGAAGAGCATGCCTTTACGAATGGGATAGGTATGATTATTCAAAACCACAATGCCTTGCCCTTCATGGACATAGAGGATTTCTCCGCATTGATGCCAATGATAATATCCTTTGAAGTCGTTCACCGACTTAATTTGATAATCCCACACCAAAGTATTTCCCTCAAAGTCCACACGTTCAAACATTCTCGTTCCTCCTTCTTCACAATGACAACAGAGCAACATTTCTTCATATCCTAACACAACTTTTAAGGTTTTTAAAAAGATATAATCTCCTTATAGGAAAGCGTTATCTTAACTTTCTAATTAACCCTAAGGAGGTTATCTCATGGCCAAGGCAGAATCCGCTGTAACTACGACATATTGGCAGGAAGTCATGCAGAAGCTGGAAAACAAATTGCCAGAGATGAAAAAAAACATTGGGGATAAATGTCCTCATTTTGCCGGCGATGATGGGAAGTATGATAACATCAACACCGATTGGTGGGTTTCAGGTTTCTGGCCGGGTATGCTGTGGATTATGTACGATATGACAGGAGAGAAAAGCTACCGGGATGCGGCATGGTCGTGGGATGAAACTTTGGAGCAATGGTTTGTAAAACCAACAGGAGAGCTTCATCACGATGTTGGCTTTCAGTTTCTCTCTACTGCTGTAATCAAACATAAACTTACAGGTGATGATGATGCTCTCAGACGTGGTCTGGAGGCAGCCAATTTCCTTGCAGGACGCTATAATCCGGCAGGCAAATTCATTCGTGCGTGGAATGAAGACAAATATGGCTGGGCCATTATTGATTGCATGCTGAATATCTCTTTGTTGTTCTGGGCTTCAGAAGTGACGGGAGATCCCCGCTACAAACATATTGCCATTAGCCATGCCGAGACGACCATGCAGTATGGTGTTCGTGAAGACGGATCAACCAAACATATCCTTTCCTTTGACCCGGTGGATGGTCATTATATTGAATGTTTTGGCGGACAGGGATATGCTCCTGAGTCCTCATGGAGTCGTGGTACCTCATGGGGGTTATATGGATTCGCTAATACGTATCGTTATACCCAAGATGAGCGTTTCCTGAACACAGCGAAACGAATCGCCCATTACTTTATTGCTGCGCTTCCAGAGGATCATGTACCTTACTGGGATTTCAGACTTCCTACCCTGGATGATCAATCCCGGGACAGCTCTGCCGCAGCAATCGCCGCATCCGGTCTGCTGGAACTGGCCGCCGCCGTTCCTGAAGGTGAGAAACGACTCTATGCCGATGCAGCCGAACGAATTCTGCGTTCCTTAACAGAGAACTATGCGGTCTGGAATCAGCCAGAGCATGAATCAATTCTGCTGCACGCCACAGGCAGCGGCAATTCCTTCATCGATGTCTCCCTGATCTATGGAGATTATTATTATCTGGAAGCCATCGCAAAATTAAATGGATGGAAACATCGGGTGTATTGATTTTATTTTGTAAATAGGATTTCAATAAGATGAAGCCAGATCTCACAATATCTGTGGGACTGGCCTCTTTTTTTATTTAACTAAGACTCCAACTTTCTCCCTAACGTTATTTCCACATCCTCGAAGTTCTCTACGGCTGTCTTTTTTTCATAAAAGTGCACCGCATTTTTCATAATCCCTTCCCTTGTATAGAAAGCATCCTCTCCCTCTAGTGGAAAAGTAACCTTCTCTCCCGTACTAGCCGATTTATAGATACCAACAATGAGTTCCAGTGTATTCCGACCACTCTTCCCATCCACCAGAAGCGTTGATCCTGTCTCAATGGCGTTTAGCACATTCTCCACTTGTCCGGCATGCCCCACATGAATAACATCCGGTAATTCGTCAGCAAGTTTCTGAATTTGTTGTTCCAAATCTGGATTGGGTGCTGGGAATCCATTCGTTCGTGCCGTAGAAGCAACGACCTTCCAAGGCGCAGATACCCTGGCCTCTTTACCTTGAAAAATCAACTGCTGCTCCTCTCCGTGGTGTACCACGGAACTGGTGATCATACCAAGTGCTCCTTCTTGGAATCGAAGCATCGCCATGGAAATATCCTCTACTTCGGCATTATCATGCGTCGTATTCGCCATCATCGCCTGCAATTCCACCGGAGGACCCATCATCCAAAGCATCGCATCAATATGATGGACCGCATGATTAAGTGTACAGCCACCGCCTTCTTTTTCCCATGTACCACGCCACCACAGATCATAATAATTATGGCCCCGCCACCAGAACGAATCGACCTGTACGTGGACAATGGGACCCATAAGTTTGCTATCCAGCACATCTTTCAGTTTCATCATCGGTGTTGTAAAGCGATTCTGCGCCACCACCGAAAGCAGCTTACCACTCGTTTGCGCCGCTTCCAGCATCATATCCGCCTCTTGTAAAGAAGAGGCCATCGGTTTTTCGACAAGCACATGTGTACCTGCATGCAGAAAATCACATGTGATCGGTGCGTGGGTATATGGAGGGGTACAGATGGAAACCAAATCAATGTTTTGATCCAGCAATTCATGGTAATCGGTAACAGCTTGCGCTCCTTTCAATCCGTATTCGTTAATTCGTTTCTGTGCTTTTTCCGTGTACATATCCACCACAGCTACGATCTGGCATCGTTCAGGAAATGCCAAATACGCTGTAATATGCGCTGTGCTGATGGCGCCTGCTCCAATAATGGCTACTTTTAACATGAATGCATACCTCCCTTATTCCCTTCACAATACACAATAATAAAGCGCTTTTATGCGTTCATCTTGTGATAAAATAAAACTATATTGCGCTCTTGAAGGGGAGGCATTCCTAATGCCCATCATCACTGAGGATCAATTTAATCTGGCATGCCGTCGAACCTCCACCACTGCGTTCCGAGAAGTTTTTCACGCTCATTCACAGATGGAAATCACGTATATCCATGATGGATATGGACAGCTTATAACCGAGGGTCAGGCTTTCTCCCTTGAACCGGGTACGCTGATGATATTCCGTCCATTTCAGCTGCATCAGATCCAGATTCAAGTCACGAAAGAACATCCCTTTATTCGCAGCGTCCTGATGTATGAGCAGCATCTGCTGAACTCGCACTCTCGGCAATTTGCCGTATCCAATCGTTTTACATTGGACCTTCTTGAACATACGTCTCCACTTCAACCTATCCGTCTTTCCGCCTCATCCCCACTGGTCCAGATGATTGAGCAATTTGCCGATATTCTGCCTACGTTGCTTCCACATGAAGCGGAAGAGGATACACGACTTTTTTTACTTGGACTTCTCGCACAGCTTCGCTACCTTTGGAAAGACAGGCGGTTTCCCAACTCTACTGCGCTCCCAACGGGTTCTTCCGCTCTGCATCCTCATGCTGAGGCTGTCATGCATTGGATTGAAGAGCACTACAATGAAGCTTTTCATTTGGAGGATATCGCAGATACACTGCATCTCTCGCCTTATCATCTGTCCCATATATTTAAAAAAACTACCGGAACTACCATCGTTGCTTACGCCCAGGCTACCCGTATTCGTCATGCTTGTGTGTTACTCACGAGTACTACACACGCTGTTCCGGAAATAGGCCACCGTGTAGGCATGTCCAGCCCATCTTATTTTTGCAAAGTCTTCCGCAATGCAACAGGCACTACGCCGCATCAGTATCGGCTGAATATGCAACGCAGATAAGAAGATTATCTACAAAATCATCTCTACAAAATAAAAAGGAGCAAAAGGAATGAAATCCTTTCGCTCCTCAGCCCCTGAATACTACCTAAGCTACTCACCCGGTTTGCGTACATCCAGTCCCAACTTCTCCAAGAAGGGAAAAATCTGCTCACGTACCTGCTTCAGTTCTTTTTTCTGCTCCGCAGACAATCGGTCTTCATGCATGTTCCCATCCTGATCCATCACCATGGCCTCATACTGCTTCATCTGTTCATATAACGATTTGAACTCGGTAAACTGCTCCTTGGAAAACTTCGTCTCTGCAATTGCTAGCTGTTCCTTCCAAAATTGCTCCTGGTCCAAAGGTTCTTTTGGAGAGTCTACACTTGCTACTTCCAGCTTTTCAAAAAAAGGTTCCAGTTCTGCAGTAAGACGATTAAATTCCGTCTGTTCTGTGACACTCCATTGCTCGGGGTGCATCTCTCCCTGTTGATCCGCATTCTTCAAAGCCATTTGCCCCATTTGCTTCATCAGATCCATAAATTGAATGAATTCCTCTTCACTTAAGTGTGCTTTGGCTGTCTGGAGCTTCTCTTCCAGTCTCATATAATCCTCCGATGTTCCACCCACCGCTGATATATTCTCCTGTGAACCATACATTTCGTTAGCCAAATAGGTATACCCCGCATAGGCTCCCGTAGGAATGATGAGCACAGCAGCCAGCAGCAAAGTAACCAGCCATTTTTTCCGATGTCTTTTGAGAACTGATTCACTTCGAATAGCATTCATGATTTTATGTTTTGTTCTCTCAGGAATTGTCCAGTCTTTGGTCTCTTCCTGGTAGGCTGTTCGCAGCTGTTCATCGAGATTCATGCAAATCCTCCACCTTTCCCCGAATACCTAGGTCCAACTTCTGATTCTGCCTCAGCTTGGTTAATGCCGCATGAATACGCGATTTCACCGTTCCTAGCGGAATGTCCAATATGCATGAAATCTCCTCTTGCGTGTACTCGTTCAAATAGTGAAGAGTGATGGCCTGCTGCAGCTTGTATGGCAATCGGTGTACCTGCTCAAGCAGTGGACGATTTGCCAGTTTGTTGATTAAGTCACCGGAAAAATCATACTCCAGCCCCGTATCAGACTTTTCCATCCGCTTGCTAAAACGAAATTGCGTCAATCGTCTGCGCCGGTAACTTCGGACCTGTCGCATTGTCACACCCATTAACCATGGACGAAACGCTCTCTCCGAATCGAAACGCTCTAATGACCTGTATGCCTGAATATAAATTTCCTGTACCAGATCTTCCGCGTCAGATGAGTCACGAATCAGAAAACGAACAGTGCGATACACATCCATCACCGTTAGCTCATATAACTCCCCGTATGCTTCGTAATCGCCAGCCCGGGTTAATTCCACAAGTTTTATGTACTTTTCTGCCTCACTCATCATCCATCCCCTTCCTCCTTACACTATATATTGGCATACCAGCTCCATATCGTTCGATTTATTTATTTCCACTTTCTCCGACCATGCAAAAAAGCCCATTCCCCACTCATCGTTCAAGTAGGAATAAGCTTATATTTCTTACCTCATATGATAACGAAGTATATTATTCATCGGCTAAACCATACGCTGCCTCATCGCCTCGAACAACAAGATCGTTGCCGCCATCGCGGCATTAAGTGACTCAGCCTGTCCCTGCATTGGAATCGTAATCGCATCGTCCACCAGTTGTGCAGTAGACTCCGATATGCCCTTGCCCTCATTACCGATCACAAGCCACACCGTTTGTGTAAAATCATAACTGTAGCACGAATACTCTGCCTGCAAAGACGTACTAACCAACTTTATACCCGCAGCCTTTGCTTCAGGCAGTAACGATTCCAACTGCCCTTCTACAATCGGCAAATGAAACAATGACCCCATCGTTGAACGGATCGTTTTCGGATTATAGACATCAGCACAACCCGCACCGAGCACAACACCTGCCGCTCCCGCTGCATCCGCGCTGCGAATGATCGTTCCCACATTACCAGGGTCCTGAACATTGTCCATTACAACGACCAGCCCCTTGGAGGACGACAACAAACTTTGCAGCGGCTCACGACCTTTATGTACAACGGCAAAAACAGGTTGGGGGGTCATCGTATCCGTACACTTGGCGATAACCGCAGGGGATACACTGATCCATTCCACACGCTGAAGTGTAGCCTCCTGTCCAGCCAGTTCCTTGGGTACACCCTGCTCCCCATCGTAAACGATACATTCCAGATCTGCCCCGGCACGCAGCGCTTCCTGTACGAGATGAATGCCTTCAATAATATATTTATGTTGACGGGTACGGTGCTTTTTCTCCAGCAGCTGTGCCCATTCCTTCACACGTGTATTTTGCGGTGATACAATATCCATCTTTCCATCCTTCCCGTCTGCGGGATTTTTTATCAACATGTTAACATGACGAATTGAAATTATCCGACCAAAGAATGTTCCATCATCCCATCAACGTACTTATTACTTTGGATATGCAAGCTCCATTTTCGTCAAATGGTCCTTATGGCCAACAATGATCAGCACATCCCCGTCCGCAATCCGATCCTCCGCATACGGAGAGATATTCATCGAATTCCCACTGCGAATCGCCATCACATTGCAACCGAAACGTGCACGAATATTTAGCTCCAGCAGATTTTTACCGATCATTTGCTCGGACGCTCTCATCTCCAAAATGCTGTAATCCTCAGATAACTCGATGTAATCGAGAATGTTTGGAGATGTCAGATGATGGGCTACACGCAGTCCCATATCCCGTTCAGGATAAATAACCTTGTCTGCTCCGATCTTCTGCAATACTTTACCATGAAGCTCATTTTGTGCTTTTACAATCAGAACAGGTACACCCATATCCTTCAGAATAAGGGTCGTGAGAATACTCGACTGAATGTCTTCGCCAATCGCCACAACGACGACATCAAAATTTCGTATGCCCAGCGCACGCAGCGCTTCTTCGTCCGTCGAATCTGCCGATACGGCATGAGTCACCACATTGGACATTTCCTGGGTCCGCTGCTCGTCCGCATCAATGGCCAGTACGTCGAATCCCATGCCGCTCAGCGCATTGGCTACACTTGATCCGAACCGTCCCATGCCAATGACGGCATATTGTTTTTTTGCCATTAGGGTCTAACCTCCCGCTGCACTTCAGCATTACGCATCTATTGGTAGTCCATTTTTCAATTAAAGGGTAAATGTAAATATCCTTCGTAGTATACCACAAAGCCCAATAAACTTGAATGCGCTCACGCTTCCCAGGGAACAGTATTAGAGCAGCCGAATATACGAGGAGGGACTTGCGATGCCAATTACATTAAGCCTGCGTGAAGCGATTGTTCATAAGGTTCATGATAAAAGTGATGATCAGCTCCGGGAGATGATCGAAGGTTCTGTAGATGGACCGGAAGCAGCATTACCCGGACTTGGTGCCATTTTCGAAATGATCTGGAAGAACACGGAACCTGCCAAGCAGGAAGAATTAATTCAAATCGCGCAGGAGCATCTGCACACCATTCCCGTTCAACCCATCAGATAACTGAAGCCTTGGAGGGAAAGGTACCATCATCACGTTGTTCTGTCTGCAAAGAAGGATTTTGGCTCATTGGTCTGGATGATGCCTTGCTCCAAGAGCAAGGCAGTTATATCCCTATAGACTAATTAGGCTCCCCAACCAAACAAGGTACAGCCACTGAGCAAAACTCAGGAGGCTGTACCTTGTTTGTGTATACCCGTGTTTTAGAAAAGGAAAAAGCCGCTCAATTAAGACTGAACGATGACTGAATGTTATATTTGCGGCGAAATCCTTAATGAGCTATAAACGCTGGGAACGACAAAAAAACCTAAACCCCTCTGATCAGGGATTTAGGTTTTTTTTCTTCTGTCTTTACTATTCTAGGAAAAAACGACTTATGGAGCTGTCTCCAGGAATTTCGCCGTTGGATTTTTGTCCATTGCGGTTCTCATCGCGTATTCATTTTCGAACAGGACTACATGATTTCCTTTTTTATCTTTCACCAGAGCGGAGTTGATCCGGAATTTACTTGGGTCCAGATTCTCGTCCACGATCCAGCGTGCAAATTGATATGGCATACGCTGTAGCTGCACGTCTACCCCGTACTCGCCTTTCATCCGGTATTCAAATACCTCGAATTGGAGCTGACCCACTACGCCGAGCAATGTCTCGTCGAAGCTAACGGTGTTGAATACCTGGATCGTACCCTCCTCGGTCAACTGGTCAATCCCTTTTTGGTACTGTTTATGTTTCAATGCATTTTTAACCGTAACTTTGGCAAAAATCTCTGGTGAGAATGTTGGCAATTCGTCAAAAATAACCTCACTACCTTGGCTCAATGAATCGCCAATCCGGAAGATACCCGGATCGAAGAGACCAATAATATCGCCTGCGTAAGCCTCTTCTACAATATCCCGATCCTGTGCCAGGAATTGCTGAGGCTGCGATAGTTTGATTTCTTTGCCCACACGATTATGCTTCACGCTCATACCGCGTTGGAACTTACCGGATACAATCCGCAGGAATGCGATACGATCCCGGTGTGCCGGGTTCATGTTCGCTTGGATTTTGAAGACATAACCGCTGAACTTCTCATTCGTTGGTTCAATCTCACCCGCTGTACTGCGACGTGGTTCCGGCTTCGGTGCGAGCTGCAAGAAGTTCTCGAGGAACGTCTGCACGCCGAAGTTATTGATGGCACTACCGAAGAATACAGGTGTCAGTTCACCACGTTGTACCTTCTCCATGTCGAACTGGTCTCCTGCAACATCCAGAAGCTCTAGATCCTGACACAGCTGATCATGCAGATAATCTCCTGCCATCTCACGAATGATCGGATCTTCGTATCCATCCACTTTTTGTACTTTAATCGTTGAGTGATCGTCCCCTTGGAACAATTCCACCTGATTTTTCATCCGATCGTACACGCCACAAAGTTCACGACCTGTACCAATCGGCCAGTTCATCGGTACGGAGCGAATGCCCAGTACGTTTTCGAGTTCTTCCATCAGATCAAACGGACTTTGTCCTTCACGGTCCAGCTTGTTGATGAAGGTAAAGATCGGAATACCACGCTTCGCACAAACCTGGAACAATTTAATAGTCTGTGCCTCGACACCTTTGGCCACGTCAATCAACATTACTGCGCTATCGGCAGCTGTCAGTGTACGATACGTATCTTCACTGAAGTCTTGGTGACCCGGTGTATCCAAGATGTTGATGCGATGACCCAGGTAATCAAACTGCATTACGGAAGATGTTACTGAGATCCCCCGCTGTTTCTCAATCTCCATCCAGTCACTTGTTGCATGTTTGCTTGCTTTCCGAGCTTTTACTGTACCGGCAAGACGAATAGCGCCCCCGAACAGCAACAGTTTCTCGGTCAATGTCGTTTTACCCGCATCCGGGTGAGAAATAATGGCAAACGTCCGGCGTTTGTCCACTTCCTGTTGAAGAATGTTATCTGCAGCTTTGCTCATAGATTCTATCCCTTTCGTCCGTTCATTCACGTTAATCCGGCGAGGCCGGTCTACCATTCAATCTTTATGCAATCCGGCTATGCCGGTTGATTGTACATTCGCATTTCGCATATTAGGCAGTTAAGCATCCTATGTTAATTTTACACATTTACAACGGAGTTCATCCTCCCTAAGCATTGTGCTTCATTCATGCCGTAGACCTGATTTAGTATCCAACTTTCCTATTGTACCATAATCTTTACCGAAAATAACCGATTACGTACAGCAGATTCTTCTCTTTTCCGTTAGCAAAAAAAGAGCACCCTTCCGCCATCATTATGGCGTCCAGGTACTCATTATTCATTTCGCTTACCGCTCTTAGAAAATTAATGCGTCCAGTGCGTATTGTCCTCCACCTGTCAAAGCTAGTGCTACACCAACCACCAGGATCGCAAGGTTATATTCAAACCCGTTTTGTGTGGACCAGTATCCGTTCGCACCATGAACCTTCACAATCGCAATAACCATAGTCAAAGCAATCAGAATGCCGCCTACCGGTGTGAGCAGACCCAGAGCCAGCAACAATCCGCCGCCGAATTCAGCGAGCCCTGCCAGCAACGCTACCAATGCGCCTGGTTTCATCCCCATTGATTCAAACCAGCCTCCGGTTCCCTTGATTCCGTATCCCCCGAACCATCCAAACAGTTTCTGAGCCCCGTGCGCCATGAACGACAATCCAATCACCAAACGAATCAACAACAATCCTACATCCAACATTTTCTTTTCCTCCATTCAATATATACAAAATAGTATTCTTAGATTAAAGATATTATGCTAAAATTTTTTCTTCATGAATGTATTTCGTAACCCCTTCACCTGGTTCACATTTTATCTCATGAATGATGTACGTATCCGATTCGTCATCGGGTTTCGTATGTCTTTGCGTAATTTCTTTATCTCTTAAATTGAGTATAAGTTATATACTTACTTTTTGTCAATAACTTATTTTATTATATGTACATTTTTACATCCCCCCACTTCTCTATCGAAAAAAAGACCTGAAAAGATCGCATCTCTGCGTTCTTCCCAAGCCTTATTTGTAACAGTGTTAGTCTTCTCACCAATAATATGATTTCGCTCTAATCAAAATCGCTGCCACTCATAAGTGATACTTCCCGCGATTAATTGTTCACTTGCCAGATGACACTGTCTTCGTCCTGACCGTTCACCGGCCACCAGTGAAACCCATCTTGCTCCAGCAGTTTGCCTGTTGCTTCCGGCCCCCACGTACCTGCTGGATACGTGTGCAGCTCTCCGTGATTTTCCGCCCAAGCCGCCGCAATCCGGTCAACGAAGGACCATGCTGTAGCCACTTCGTCCCAACGGGTAAAGTAGGTGGAGTCTCCTTCTGCTGCATCATGCAGCAATCGTTCATACGCCTCAGGCGAGTTGATTCCAATCATGCAGCTCTGACAGAAATCCATCGCCAGCGGCTGAATCTCGGAGTCTGAACCCGGCTTCTTAGCATTGATTTTAATATAAATGCCTTCCATCGGGTTTACCCGAATGACGAGCAAATTCGGCTCCAGTTTATACTTTTTGCCCAGATAAACGTTACTCGGCATGGATTTGAATTCAACTACAATCTCGGTCGTTTTCACCGGAAGGCGCTTGCCTGTCCGAATATAGAACGGCACTCCCGCCCAGCGGAAATTATCTACAAATACACGTGCGGCAAAATAAGTCTCCGTATTGGATTCCGGATCAACCTTGTCCTCTTGGCGATAACCGGGAAGCTGCTTACCACGATACTCCCCTTCCGTATACTGCCCGCGCACAACGTTAGTGCTTACTTCTTCATTAGAGGTAAATGCACGCAGAGAACGCAGTACCTTAACCTTCTCATCCCGGATATCCTCTGGGAATAGACGGCTTGGCGGCTCCATGGCAATCATCGTCAGCATCTGCAGCATATGGTTCTGCCCCATATCGCGCAATGCTCCCGAATGATCGTAGTATCCACCACGTTCTTCCACACCAACCGTCTCTCCCAGAGTAATCTGAACGTTGGCAATATGTTTATTGTTCCAAAGCGGCTCGAAAAAGGCATTACCAAAGCGAATAACTTCGATATTCTGTACCATTTCCTTGCCCAAATAGTGGTCAATCCGATAAATCTCTTCCTCACGGAACACTTCACGAATCTGCTCATTCAGATGCTCCGCAGATTGCAGATCATATCCAAATGGTTTCTCAATCACAAGTCGATTCCACCCGCGGCTCTCCAACATTCCACCATCACGCAAACTATATGACACGCTGCCAAAGAGCTCAGGTGCCAGTGCCAGATAGAACAGACGGTTACCCGGTGTGTTAAACTTCGCTTCCAGACTCTCTGTCTGCTCACGCAATTCTTTGAAACCGTCTACGTTATTGATATCTAGTGATTTATACTCAAAATGTTCGACAAAAGCGTTCCACTCATCGGGTTCCCCCGCCGGATAGCGGCAGAACTCCTTAATGGATTCATAGATGTCTTCCCGGAATTCTTCTGGTGACCTCGGACGACGCGCTACACCAATAACCGCAAAATCCTCGGCTAACTTGCCTTCGCGGTAGAGACTGTAGATCGCCGGAAACAGCTTCCGGCGAGCCAAATCACCCGTTGCTCCAAAAATGAAAAATACTGCACCTGGTGTCTGCACTTCATCTTGCATTTGTTTTTCGACCATGGGCTCCTCTTTCTTTCCGGGAAGATATCTCCACACTCTCCCCGAGCTATGTAATGGTGTTATATACGCAACATACAACCGTCAATTACCAGCAAATTTCCTTCTTGGATGTGATGCCATTTTAGCATAAAGCCCCATGGGTTGCACTAATTTTCCTGAGAAATGTTATCACTATTTTTCCACAATTCATGGAAATTTCATCTATAAAAATTCATGATCAGACTTATAAACCTGCTTGAATATTGCATTAATATTCGATCGTGATAACAGGGAAACCTACTGTAACTCGATTAGTCCCCTTTTCGTCATCCTGATGGACAGCAAGCTGCATGTTCAAGTGATGTTTACCGCTCTTAATCGCTATGGGCAGATCCGATGCCTCATATGACACACTGGCAGTGCTGTTATCTGTATAACGTTCTATCGCTTGCATATTCATATCTCCAGATAGCTGTTCCTCGATTTGCTGCAATTGACTGCTGGCGCCACTTTCTTCAGTTGCACCTGTGCCCTGCACAGCGAAATTCCATGCTGCTTTCATTCCCGAATCGTTGAGCAACTGGGATACTTGTTCATGTAATGTGGTCAATAAACGTTGGTCTGTATGTTCATTGCCTGTTAATTGGACAATCGTGTAGTATTCCTTTTCCCCCGTCACGACAACATTGACCAGAATGCCTGCATGCTGAGCGTCAGCAACCATCTCACTACGATACACATCATGCCCCGTCTGAACACCGCGTTCAGGCTGTTGCAATCCTAACTGATGAGCAAGCAACTCCGCCTGCTCTTTTGCATCTCCACGGCCTTCACCTTGCCATTTAATGACTAGACGGTCCACATGATCGATTGCTGTATCGGCGGTCTTCATCAATTGTTCCAGCTTGCCTGCTTCGGATTCCGTCTTCTCAGCGTACACATGAGTCATGCCTACAAGTATAATAATTGCTAATGCCAGTATGCCTGCTGTCATCCATCGATTTAACATTTGAATCCTCCGCTCTTTCTTACATTCTATGAATCTATCAACAGCATGCCCCCATTACTCATTTGCTAAACTTCTTTTTGGCACACAAAAAAAGCCCTATCCACCATCTTCATGGCTGATCGGACCTTATAGCATCTTATGGGCAGAACAAACTTTCGAATCGTGCTCCACCGATTTCTTAACTTCACCTTATCTACTCAGCAAAATCATAGTGCATGCCTCAACCTTCACACGCTTCTTTTTCTATTCCGCAAGTCCATTCTTATAAGCATAGATGGCTGCCTGTGTACGGTCATCCACGCCCAATTTTGCTAGTATGTTCGTCACATGAAATTTGACTGTCTTGATCCCGATAATGAGATCATCTGCGATGTCCTGATTCGATTTGCCTTTAGCTACTAACCGAAGTACATCCATCTCCCGATCAGTCAATTCATCATGAGCTGGTGCCACTGCCTGCGGCTGTCGGAAACGATTCATCATTTTGGACGCCACTTGTGACTCCAGAACCGATTGCCCCCGAGCTGCAGCACGGATTGCATCTGCCACCTCATTGGCTCTGGATGTTTTCAGCAGATAACTGAAGGCTCCTGCCTCGATAACCGGATACATTTTTTCATCATCCAGATAACTGGTCAGCACAATGACCTTGCATTCCGGATACATTTTAAGCAGCTGCCGTGTGGCTTCAATCCCGTCCATTCCTTCCATAACGAGATCCATCAGGACAACATCAGGCTTATACTCCTGTGCCAACCGAATGCCTTCCTCACCACTGCCCGCTTCCCCCACCACTTCAATGCCATCTTCGGTATCCAGCACCGCAGCGAGGCCAATACGTACCATTTCATGATCATCCACGAGCAACACTTTGATCGACGTTTCCGCTTCCGTCTCCGTTTCTATTCCCGTCTCCATTGACATGTTCTTCCTCGCTTTCATCGTTCATCAAAGGTATTGTAATCTCAATTCGTGTTCCTTTGCCCGGCGCCGTTACAAATTGAATGGCTCCTCCAATTTCAGTCACACGTTCACGCATATTGGTCAAACCATAGGAGGCCTGTTTCTGATCGTCGAGATCAAATCCCTGACCATCATCACGAATCAGTACCCGAATGGCATCCATCCGGCGCTGAAGCCGAATTTCCATCTTTTCTGCCTTCGCATGACGTAATGTATTGGACATCGCTTCCTGAATAATACGGAACAGATGATTCTCAATGCCTTTGATCAAATGAATGTCTTCATCCATTTCGAGTACGATGTCCATAGGTACTTTTGTTTTCAACTCCATCACAAGATCGCGCAAACCTTGTTCGAGATGTTTACCCTCCAGATAGACAGGTCGCAAATGCAATAGCAATGCACGCATCTCGGACTGAGCTACCGACGCCATCTCTTCAATCAGGGCCACCTGCCGCTGAGCACGCGCAAAATCCTTTTCCATTCTTCGTCCAACCGCGGTCGCGGTCATGGAAATGGCGAACAGCTGCTGTGATACCGCATCATGCAATTCTCGTGCCAGGCGCTGTCTCTCTTCCACAATGGCCGTTATTCTGGCCTGTTCAGCCAGCTGAGCGTTATTCGTAGACAGCCTCTGCAGCGAGGAGACCTGATCTTCCCACTTTTTGCCGATTCGTCCAAGCTGCTCACTTAATCGGCCGACATCATCAATACCAAGGTCTGGCACTGTACGTGAGAGTGAGCCCTTTTCCCATTGCAACAGTGTCTCTCGCAACAGTTCAAGCCTTCGTTTGACCCGGTAGCTCTGATAGAAGCCGAAGGCCGCACCCATACCGATCAAGAGCAGCAGTAACGCCAGACCCGATTGAATCAGATGCCTCCACCCTGCAAACGGAGCAAGATAACCATATGTATACAATACATACAAGATTACAATGAGCACAATGAAAACAAGGAGGATCCCTTCACCCATACTTCGGGTTACCATGTCGGTATGTCGTTTTGTCTTCATCCGGTCTCCTCCTTCTTCACCTATTTAACTTATTACGGATTACTGATGTTTAGGTCGCCAACAATATAAGAAATGACAAATTTTGCTTTATGTTCACTGGACTCATATCCAGGAGTTCTCCATACCAATTTGTTCATCATGCCACTATCCTGCTCTCCATTCAGGCTAATCCGTCCAAAGAGTACCGATGCCTCAATTTCAACACCATAATCTTCAGGCAGTATCAGACGAACATTCCCCATAACTCCCTGCAAAAGTACAATCGTTTGTTTCTCCTCCGGGAGGGAAAGTGACAAATCTGCATTAATCTCACCCATGGCATGCCATAGGCTCATACTCCGCAATGTCCATGGTGCTTGATCCCAATAGTAACGAGCCATGAAATTTTGCTTCCGCATGACATGTCCATCTAGATGAATCTTTTTGTTTTTGGAATAAAAATAGGCTAGTGAGGCCAGTACAATTAAAAATACAATCATTAAATTATCAAGCAACAACAGAGCGGCACCGATACCAAGGTATCGATAGCCTTTATGTGTGTCACCCTTACGAACTTGAACCATACCTATCGTTAACAGAATCAGTGCGGCGACGGTCAGCAGGTTAATACTTCGGTTCAGTAACATCAGCATGCCGATGACAATGATTACAACAGCAAGCCATTGACCCTTCTTATTCATCTCTGCCGCACCTCCTCTGTAAGTTGATCTTCCCAATTCGACGGAAAAGCCATATCAGGCTTTGAACACCTGTATGGCTTAACCTTTGTTCTAGAAACCGTTCTTTATTCACGATTTATAGAATATCATATTGTCTGCTGAGCGAACAGTTATTCTTTTGAAGTACCGCCCGTTTCATTTTTGGCACCATTGCCGATTTTGTTTTTCAGAGCTTGCAGCTGTTGATCCACTTTGAATTGCTTTTCTGTATCTACAGGATTAGTGTACGTAGATTGTGTATTACGATAAGGTGCACGGATCACATCAGCTTCAGCTTCCATTTGCATGATTTTCTCTTCCATGCGGTGGAATCCAAGGGATGCGCCACCACTCTCGATGGAGTGCAAGCTGTTGATTTGGGACATTTGTTTTTTGGCTTTCGCCATTTGTGCACGGGATACGAGTTCATTACGTTTGTTACGCATTTTGTAGAACTCATCTTTCATGTCATGCAGCTGTTGCAGCAAATCTTTGGCTTGAGCTTCGGATTGAGCATGAAGTTCTCTGTATTCCGTAATTTTTTGATCGAAGTAGATTTTCTCTTCCAGCAATTTACGGGCCACTTCTTCCTGACCATTAGCCAGTGCAGCCTCTGCCTGAGACTCACGTTGTACCGATGTACGTTCTGCTTCGTCCAGACGCTGTTTCATGCGACGCTCATTCGCCATTTGTTTGGCAACTGTTACCTCTGCCTCATGAATTTCAGCCTCCATGTCACGCAAGTACTGGTTCAACATTACAATCGGGTCTTCCACTTTATCCAACATATCATTTACCGACGCTTTAGTCATATCCTTAATCCGTTTAAATACTCCCATTTTACTTTTCTCCCTTCTCGTAACGAGATAATTTTTGGCGAAGCTCTTCAACTTCTTTTTTCAATGCTTTTTTCTCAATATCTTTCATCATGGAATCAAGTTCACTTTCTTGCTGTGACCCTGCTCCGTAAGCGTTATTGTCGTAAGAACGTGGACCAGACTGAGGTCTGCTGTTGTATCCTGGGCCAGGACCGAAGTTACCTGGGCCTTGATTATGGTTGTTTTGGAAAGGACCTCTTGGCGGCTCGTGATCAAAGTTGTTGTATCCTCTACCAGCGCCAGGACCAGGGCCAGGACCATAGCCGTATGGATCATAAGGTGGATATGGCTCTTTTGGCACCACCAGTGCTGCGATGAAGTAGATTAACAACGACGTGCCGCCAGTTACGAAGATACTGATGACGAAGATGATACGCAGCAAGGTTGAATCCATGCCGATCGACTCGGATATCCCACCACATAATCCAGTCAACATCCGGTCACGCGTTGAGCGATATAATTTGCTCATGTGCTTACTCCTTTCTTTTACTTGTATCCTCTTACGTGATCAGCACCATAAGTGTATGGATCAGCGTGATAGGGTTCTTTTGGCACTACCAATGCAGCGATGAAGTAGATCAACAATGATGTACCCCCCGTAGCGAAAATACTGATGAAGAAAATGATACGCAGCAGCGTGGAACTAAATCCAAGATTTTCAGATATGCCGCCAATCAAACCTGTCAGCATACGATTACGCGATGAGCGGTAAAGTTTATTCATGTGTCTACTCCTTTCTGTCATTGTTCAGCTTTTGTTTCAGCCGTTCCAGTTCTTTGTCCAGCGTAGAGGATGACATGGTGCCAGACGTACCTGACCCATCCTGACTCATCCGCCGCAAATCCCGGAGACTTTGTGCCTCATATTCGAGATCAGAAACTTGATCGTCCAGCCGGTTGAACATACGGGGTACATTCTGACCGTTGTAGTGACCTCTCTGATTCATTCGTTGCTGCAATTGAATCGTCTGCATACGAGCGTAGTAATATTGGCGTTTGCTGTATACATTTTGATACTCCACTTTCAGTTGGTCGATCTGTTCGTCCAGTTCCTGTAAAGCCGCATTGCTTTGTGCGTACAATTCATTGTATTGCTCCATTTTTTCCTCGTGGAGAATTTTCTCCTGCAAAGCAAGTTTGGCTAAATGCTCCTCGCCTGCTTTCAGAGCCATGGAAGCTTGTTCTTCCCGTTTGTGTACCATACCTGCTGCCTGATCCGCTTGTTGTTTCATTTGTCTGGTATGGCTTGCATATTGATGACGAAGCTTCTCGGCTTCACCGATGTCTTGGCGGGTCGAGACCAGAAACTGATCAATCAGTTTGACTGGATCCTGACTTTGCTCCAGATGTTCGTTTAAATTAGCTACGGTAATGTCCCGCATTCGACGAAATACACTCATTTTGTCTGTCCTCCTTATCATAATCGTGAAAGCTTAGTAACGGCCACGACGACTGCGATTATTACTCAACATGGAGAATCCGAAGATGATTAACCCAATCGCGATGATCGGTCCGATCAGCCAGGCCAGTTTACCCAGCAATGAGAGGATACCGATGAAGAGAACAATCCATCCAAGCAGTACATTTCCTCGTTTAACTCCGTAGTAGCCAAGTGCAATCATCAGGATCGGAATTAGATAACCCATTAAATGTCCCAGTAGAGGAGTTAACTTTCCGAAGAGGAGGAGTGCACCCAATGCAATCAGTACAACCGCCCAGCCATTTCCTTTATTCCATCTCATAATTATTGTTCACCACCCTTTCGGTTCGTTAATTTTGGTTTGTGTGTTTGTTCGTTTGTTTCTTGTTTAACCTTATGTCCTTATTCTAGGGGAAATTGCGACTTTTCAAAACAGACCGTGGACGGTTTTTCATCCTAGACTCAGGTCGGGGATCGGGTTGGACCTTTGACTGTCCCTTGATCAGACCATTGGCCACTATACCGAATAAAGGCCTTAGATATCCCTTAATATCCTTCTTCAAAGCCGTTTCACCCCGTATAATACGACTTCCATACCTCTTATCTACGTTCTCCCTCGACTGACGTTTCCCATTATGCCTTCCATTAAAGCTAAAACGACCTCTATTATAATTTGAACGATTTCATGATCTTAATTTCCGCTTGGTTTTTTATTACTTTTTTATCCAAATAAACAAAATTTAGATTGTTCTATATGTAAGCGTTTACTAAAATAGAAAGTGTTACTAATTCATAAGTCAGGAGTGGACCTGTGCGATCATTCAGCTATCTACATAAAATGATAGTCTTCGGAATTTTGTTAAGTACCCTGCCCATTCTGTTGACGGGAATCGCTGCTTTTATCTATTCTTCAAAACAATCAGAGCTACATCGTGCTCAAGCCAATAAACAACTGTTAATCCAAATGCAAACCAACGTGGAGCACAAACTTGCAACCGTAAGCTATATGCTCGATCAGGCCGTTCGGTCACCGGACACGCTCCATTCGCTAACTTCATCATCATCGGTTCAGGGTACCGGGCCTTTGTTTGCTGAGAAGTTACAGACCGAATTCAAGAATATGAGGTCATGGGAGCCTCTAATGGATATTACGCTCGTAAATCAGACCCAGGATTGGCTTATCGATCATGCTGGCCTATACCTGAATACTGATTTCCCAATGGCTCTGCCGATGAAAGACTTATTATCAAGCACGCTCACATCCGGTTGGCAGCTTACACCCTCATCCGTGTTTAACAATAATGAGCGCCCGGTGAATTCAGGCTGTATCTATCATATTGCACTCGCCAGATCGATACCCGATGTAAATGTTTCTTCTGACGCTGCCCTGATTGCGGGAATTCCCGCATGCTCACTACAAAAACCACTGGAAGAGGATGCACCCGACAGCTCTACAGCCGGACTTATCATTTTGAATCGTGAACAACGCATCATGGTCCACCCCGATCCCGAATACATTGGTCAGCCATTAGCTTCAGCAGGAATATGGGACAACGATTCGAAGGCCAACTTTAGTGAATTGTTATCTAAGCGTGGTTTCGCTGCCTCTTCTGGTCAACGAGAGGTGCATATTGCAGATACACGTTACTCGCTGTCCTATGCGCATTCTTCTCTAAAAGGGTGGACATATATTCTCATTTCGCCTACGAATATTCTTACTCACGAGTATGTTCAGATTGGGCTGCACACCATGTATATCAGTGTTGCTATGCTACTGCTCTCACTGTTGCTCTCTTGGGTAGGTTCGAGACGAATGCATATGCCCATCCGCAAGCTTCTTGCACAACTCGGTGATAAACGCTTACCCGATCGCCTTGGAACCAAGTCTACACTTCATATAGACGAATTCGAACAAATCAGAGCTGGCGTCTCGCAGCTCTCTGCTTCTCAATCCCAGCTTGAAAGCAAACTAAATCAATATAAGTTGCAGATACGCACTCATTTTCTAATCAACCTGCTTCTGGGTAAAAATGCACCGTCCACTCTTCATGACACACTCAGAGAGAATGGTTATGGTTCACAGCTTCAAGAGTGGCAACAAATAGCCGTCATTGCAATCCAGACTGATCTTATGAATCACACCAAATATCATGCCAAGGATCGGGATCTGTTGTTGTTTGCCGTTCAGAACATACTGGAGGAGAGTATTTATGCAGAACAACAGTTACTTCCTGTGGTATATGAACAGGCTGTCGTTACAATCATCGGTACCTCTGAGCAAGACCGTGTTCGTTTTTCACAACATCTGTACACGTTAACCGAACAACTCCAACATCAGATCAGTGTGATCCTTAGTCTTCAAGTAAGCATTGGCTTCAGTCAGCCTCACAACTCCCTATTTCAGATACCACAAGCTTATACAGAGGCCTTTGAGGCACTTAAGCATCGAATGAAACTGGGAGCAGGCATCATCTTTCAGTTTGAGGCGATAGACAATCGTACTTCCCATTGGACACTGCCATATCCCGAATCACTGGAATATACGCTGATACAAGCTATCCAAAATGCCGATGAAGCCCTGGCCTCCTCTCATCTCCATCAGTTGCTTAAAGTGCTCTTTGGCATGGAATGCACACCGGAAGAATATCAGGTAGCACTTACCCGATTGTTAACACATATTTTGCAGATGATGCAGGAATCCGGTATACGACTGGGACAGATCTCCAAAGGCCATGGGTCTATTTTCAATGAACTTCATGCTCTGCAGTATGCAGCTGAGGTTGAGCAATGGTTTAACAAACATATCATCATACCGATCATTCTCATTTTGAAAGAAAGACAGTACGCCCAATATCAGCAAATATCCGAGAAAATGATTGCCATCATTCAGCAAGAATACGATAAGGATCTGACGTTGGAGGAATGCGCATCCAGACTTCATTACAATGCCAACTACCTAAGTAGTGTGTTCCGCAAAGAGACAGGATGTTCATTCAGTGAGTATCTGACAAAGTACCGCTTCAGTATAGCTAAAAAATGGCTCGACGAAAGCGAGCTGACGGTCAAGGATATCGCCGCACGGCTTCGTTATAACAACCCGCAGAACTTTATCCGTTCTTTTCGAAAATGGGAAGGGATCACGCCTGGACAGTATAGGGAACGTAAACATAAGCCTGATCTATCCATAAAGCAATAACGGCTCTTTGGAGGATGAAGTATGAGAGTTATATCAATTTCTATTTATAGAAGAAGAACGTTTGTTATTTAGTCGAAGAATAAGATGTCTTATATCTGACCATCAAAAAGGGAGCAGTTATACTGCTCCCTTTTCCTTTTTAAAACTTTATCTAAATTGTTCCTGCTGAAATGGGTCTACTGTTACTTGGTAAGTACCACTTTCATGTTCTGTTGCTCCAATTGAATCAGAATTTTACCGAACTTCCCTCCGCGTGAGAATGTAACCATACCATCCTTGTAAGTGTCTCTGATATATTGCTCAGCCAGGGCAAGTGAACCTTCATCCGTTGGCAGTTCGTGCGTGCTAAGCCACTCCTGAAGCTTATCAACGACTTCCTCAACAGGCATCTGCATATAACTTGTTTCTTTAGTGATTAAGGTGGTGTAAGAATAATCTTTCAGGTACAGCAGCTGTTGTATATATCCCATATCTCCGGCGTTGTATGATGGATAGACACCTAGTACCTCTTTAAGCTCATTTATTAGTGTGTGTTCTCTCGGTCCAGCCATCGTACTAATATAAACATACTTTCGGGCAGTGCTAATCGCCTGTTCAATCGTTTCCCAATTCGACATTGCCGGGCACATGGATGCAAATGTAAAATCATATTTCTTCTCCCAACCTTTGTCCTGAATCGATATGTCCTCGAACCGCTCTGAAACGATATCAATACTGGATGTAAGGGATGCAGGAATTGTCTCCTTCATTAATGAAACTAACAGTTCAGAGGGCTCTACAGCTGTAACGGTCGCTCCTTTGGTTGCAAAAGGAATCGTAAAGATGCCTGACGCTGCTCCAATGTCTAATATGGATAACCCGTCAAAACTCACACCCTGATTTTCTATCCAGCCTGTGATGCGATCGGATCGCTTCTTTCCATCGTCAGTAAACGACTGTTGGTGATATTCTCTAGCCCATCGTTCAAATGCTCCTGTTGCGTCAAACGCCGTACTCTTCATATTGTATTTTGAAGCTGTCGACTGATTCTTCCACGCTTCTTCCCACACAGAACGATCAAATAAAATTTCAGAATGTTTTAATACATGTTTTTCCTCAGACACGTTGCTTCACTCCGTTTCTTTTATAAAATATAAATTTACACGCAAAAGGATACTAGCTTGCTTGGATAAGCATCTTTTATATGAATTTAAAAGAGCTATAATATCCATAATTAAACGAAGTAATATTAGAGACTTTGTATATCCACAATATACTGATTAAAGTTATGAGTCAATACGTAAACAAAAATAATTCCATCTCCTTCTATAAGCCATAATCCGAGTGCCAGAGATCAGGGAATGAAATTGAGTAATTAGAGATACAAGATAGTCGCGTATTTACCCAAGCCCATCATGTTGGACTCCCCTGCAGTAATGGTGTTGTGATGACCTACAAAATTCCATTCAGGAGCCCCTCTTTGCTTAATTGCCGCACGTCACCTTTCATTCCGACAAATAAAAAAAGCTCATTAGATTTTGCATCTAATGAGCTTTTCCATACTTGCTTGAATACCGGCGAGAGGACTCGAACCTCCACGGTTTCCCACTCGATTTTGAGTCGAGCGCGTCTGCCATTCCGCCACGCCGGCATATGAAGTTTTTATGAAAATACTGGAGGCGCCACCCAGATTCGAACTGGGGATAAAGCTTTTGCAGAGCTGTGCCTTACCACTTGGCTATGGCGCCATATTTTGGAGCGGACGACGGGAATCGAACCCGCGACCCTCGCCTTGGCAAGGCGATGCTCTACCGCTGAGCCACGTCCGCATAATGGCTGGGGATATAGGATTTGAACCTATGCATGACGGAGTCAAAGTCCGTTGCCTTACCGCTTGGCTAATCCCCAAAAAAAACAAAGGGGCGATCGAGGGGAATTGAACCCCCGAATGCCGGATCCACAAACCGGTGCGTTAACCACTTCGCCACGATCGCCATAATACAATATGTTCTTAAAAGTTAATTGGCAGGGGCAGCAGGAATTGAACCCACACCAACGGTTTTGGAGACCGTTGTTCTACCTTTAAACTATGCCCCTAAAAACTGGTGGAGGATGATGGATTCGAACCACCGAACCCGTACGGGAGCAGATTTACAGTCTGATGCGTTTGGCCACTTCGCTAATCCTCCATAAGTGGTGCCGGCGAGAGGACTTGAACCCCCAACCTACTGATTACAAGTCAGTTGCTCTACCAGTTGAGCTACACCGGCGTATTAAGTTGTGATAAATGGTGGCTCGGGACGGAATCGAACCGCCGACACGAGGATTTTCAGTCCTCTGCTCTACCGACTGAGCTACCGAGCCATAATAAAGTTTAATCCTGAAACGTTACACTTTATCTAGGGCGTTCGGTGCCATATAGCAGATTTAGTGAACAGCTTCCTCATGTAAAGATTAAAATGGCGGAACCGACGGGATTCGAACCCGCGATCTCCTGCGTGACAGGCAGGCATGTTAGGCCAACTACACCACGGTTCCAGATCACTTTCTTGATAGAAAGTATAATTGCGGGGGCAGGATTTGAACCTGCGGCCTTCGGGTTATGAGCCCGACGAGCTACCGGGCTGCTCCACCCCGCGTCGTTATTAAAATTTATATGGTGGAGGCTGAGGGGATCGAACCCCCGACCCTCTGCTTGTAAGGCAGATGCTCTCCCAGCTGAGCTAAGCCTCCGAACAACACATTTATGATCTTATCATAAAACTGCTGTGTAAATCAACTTCTTTTTTTTCGAAGTTAGATATGACCCGTAGGGGATTCGAACCCCTGTTACCTCCGTGAAAGGGAGGTGTCTTAACCCCTTGACCAACGGGCCTTGCTATGGCGGAGAGAGAGGGATTCGAACCCTCGAGACGCTTGTGGCGCCTACACGATTTCCAATCGTGCTCCTTCGGCCAACTCGGACACCTCTCCATATGGCTCCCCGAACAGGGCTCGAACCTGTGACAACTCGATTAACAGTCGAGTGCTCTACCAACTGAGCTATCAGGGAATAATGCTTCAGAGATCATTCTCTGAAAACTAGATCCGAAACGAAATGTGCGACTTACAACTTGCATATTGGATAAGCCCTCGACCGATTAGTACTGGTCAGCTCCATGCATTGCTGCACTTCCACCCCCAGCCTATCTACCTCGTCGTCTTCAAGGGGTCTTACATACTGGGAAATCTCATCTTGAGGGGGGCTTCACGCTTAGATGCTTTCAGCGCTTATCCCTTCCGTACATAGCTACCCAGCGGTGCTCCTGGCGGAACAACTGGTACACCAGCGGTACGTCCATCCCGGTCCTCTCGTACTAAGGACAGCTCCTCTCAAATTTCCTACGCCCACGACAGATAGGGACCGAACTGTCTCACGACGTTCTGAACCCAGCTCGCGTACCGCTTTAATGGGCGAACAGCCCAACCCTTGGGACCTACTTCAGCCCCAGGATGCGATGAGCCGACATCGAGGTGCCAAACCTCCCCGTCGATGTGGACTCTTGGGGGAGATAAGCCTGTTATCCCCAGGGTAGCTTTTATCCGTTGAGCGATGGCCCTTCCATGCGGTACCACCGGATCACTAAGCCCGACTTTCGTCCCTGCTCGACTTGTAGGTCTCGCAGTCAAGCTCCCTTATGCCTTTGCACTCTTCGAATGATTTCCAACCATTCTGAGGGAACCTTTGGGCGCCTCCGTTACTCTTTAGGAGGCGACCGCCCCAGTCAAACTGCCCACCTGACACTGTCCCCGCACCGGATTACGGTACCAGGTTAGAACCTAGATACGATCAGGGTGGTATCCCAACGGTGCCTCCACATAAGCTGGCGCTCATGCTTCAAAGGCTCCCACCTATCCTGTACAGATCGTACCCAAATTCAATATCAAGCTGCAGTAAAGCTCCATGGGGTCTTTCCGTCTTGTCGCGGGTAACCTGCATCTTCACAGGTATTAAAATTTCACCGGATCTCTCGTTGAGACAGCGCCCAAGTCGTTACGCCATTCGTGCGGGTCAGAATTTACCTGACAAGGAATTTCGCTACCTTAGGACCGTTATAGTTACGGCCGCCGTTTACTGGGGCTTCGGTTCACAGCTTCGGATTGCTCCTAACCGCTCCCCTTAACCTTCCAGCACCGGGCAGGCGTCAGCCCGTATACTTCGCCTTACGGCTTCGCACAGACCTGTGTTTTTGCTAAACAGTCGCTTGGGCCTTTTCACTGCGGCCCCCTCGTGCTATTCACACTACCGGGGCACCCCTTCTCCCGAAGTTACGGGGTCATTTTGCCGAGTTCCTTAACGAGAGTTCTTCCGCGCGCCTTAGAATTCTCTTCTCGCCTACCTGTGTCGGTTTGCGGTACGGGCACCATCACCTGGCTAGAGGCTTTTCTTGGCAGTGTGAGATCATGACCTTCGCTACTATAATTTTCGCTCCCCATTACAGCCCAGCCTTACGATGTGCGGATTTGCCTACACATCAGCCTCACTGCTTAGACGGACATCCATCAGTCCGCGTCACTACCCTGCTGCGTCCCCCCATTGCTCATAACGGCTTACGGTGGTACAGGAATTTCGACCTGTTGTCCTTCGACTACGCCTTTCGGCCTCGCCTTAGGTCCCGACTTACCCTGAGCGGACGAGCCTTCCTCAGGAACCCTTAGGCTTTCGGCGGATCAGATTCTCACTGATCTTTTCGTTACTCATACCGGCATTCTCACTTGTATAATGTCCAGCGCTCCTTACGGTACACCTTCAACCCTTATACAACGCTCCCCTACCCCTGATGCAAAGCATCAAGCCATAGCTTCGGTGGTGTGTTTAGCCCCGTTACATTTTCGGCGCAGAGTCACTCGACCAGTGAGCTATTACGCACTCTTTCAATGGTGGCTGCTTCTAAGCCAACATCCTGGTTGTCTGTGCAACTCCACATCCTTTCCCACTTAACACACACTTGGGGACCTTAGCTGATGGTCTGGGCTGTTTCCCTTTTGACAATGGATCTTAGCACTCACTGTCTGACTCCCGGAAGTAAGTCTATGGCATTCGGAGTTTGACTGAGCTTGGTAACCCTTGCGGGCCCCGCACCCAATCAGTGCTCTACCTCCACGACTCTGTTTTCCGAGGCTAGCCCTAAAGCTATTTCGGGGAGAACCAGCTATCTCCGAGTTCGATTGGAATTTCTCCGCTACCCCCACCTCATCCCCGCACTTTTCAACGTGCGTGGGTTCGGGCCTCCAGTGCGTGTTACCGCACCTTCACCCTGGACAGGGGTAGATCACCCGGTTTCGGGTCTACGTCCACGTACTATGTCGCCCTATTCAGACTCGCTTTCGCTGCGGCTCCGGCTCTTCACCTTAACCTTGCACGGGAACGTAACTCGCCGGTTCATTCTACAAAAGGCACGCCATCACCCCTAAAACGGGCTCTGACTTTTTGTAAGCACACGGTTTCAGGTTCTATTTCACTCCCCTTCCGGGGTGCTTTTCACCTTTCCCTCACGGTACTGCTTCACTATCGGTCGCTAGGAAGTATTTAGCCTTGGCAGATGGTCCTGCCGGATTCATACGGGGTTTCACGTGCCCCGCACTACTCGGGATACATCTCGGAGAGAACAGACTTTCAAGTACAGGGCTTTTACCTTCTTTGGCGGGCCTTTCCAGACCTCTTCGTTTAACCGGTTCCTTTGTAACTCCATGTGAGATGTCCCACAACCCCAAAGAGCAAGCTCTCTGGTTTGGGCTTCTCCGCGTTCGCTCGCCGCTACTGACGGAATCACTATTGTTTTCTCTTCCTCAAGGTACTTAGATGTTTCAGTTCCCCTGGTATGCCTCTACATAACCTATGTATTCAGTTATGAGTAACTGGAAATTACCCCAGCTGGGTTTCCCCATTCGGACACCCCCGGATCAAAGCTTGCTTACAGCTCCCCGAGGCAGTTTCGTTGTTCGCCACGTCCTTCATCGGCTCCTAGCGCCTAGGCATCCTCCGTGTGCTCTTAGTAGCTTAACCAATTGCTCCAAGGAGCAAATGCAATCTACCGTTTTTATTGAAACTTGTTTTAACACAAGTTCAGCTTAAAAAGGAATGTTCTAATTCGCAATTTTCGTTTCGATATCTAGTTTTCAAAGAACAAGCTCCATGCAAAAGCAAGCTGTTTGAGAGTTTGAGCTCTCAAAACTGAGCAACGAGTGAGTAACTAGCCGACCTGGCTAGATTTTGTATTTGAATGTTTCCACTCGGGAAACGATTCTCCATAGAAAGGAGGTGATCCAGCCGCACCTTCCGATACGGCTACCTTGTTACGACTTCACCCCAATCATCTATCCCACCTTCGGCGGCTGGCTCCTTGCGGTTACCCCACCGACTTCGGGTGTTATAAACTCTCGTGGTGTGACGGGCGGTGTGTACAAGACCCGGGAACGTATTCACCGCGGCATGCTGATCCGCGATTACTAGCAATTCCGACTTCATGCAGGCGAGTTGCAGCCTGCAATCCGAACTGAGACCGGCTTTTTAGGATTCGTTCCACCTCGCGGCTTCACAGCCCGTTGTACCGGCCATTGTAGTACGTGTGTAGCCCAGGTCATAAGGGGCATGATGATTTGACGTCATCCCCACCTTCCTCCGGTTTGTCACCGGCAGTCACCTTAGAGTGCCCATCCGAAATGCTGGCAACTAAGATCAAGGGTTGCGCTCGTTGCGGGACTTAACCCAACATCTCACGACACGAGCTGACGACAACCATGCACCACCTGTCTCCTCTGTCCCGAAGGAAAGGTACATCTCTGTACCGGTCAGAGGGATGTCAAGACCTGGTAAGGTTCTTCGCGTTGCTTCGAATTAAACCACATACTCCACTGCTTGTGCGGGTCCCCGTCAATTCCTTTGAGTTTCAGTCTTGCGACCGTACTCCCCAGGCGGAGTGCTTAATGTGTTAACTTCGGCACCAAGGGTATCGAAACCCCTAACACCTAGCACTCATCGTTTACGGCGTGGACTACCAGGGTATCTAATCCTGTTTGCTCCCCACGCTTTCGCGCCTCAGCGTCAGTTACAGCCCAGAGAGTCGCCTTCGCCACTGGTGTTCCTCCACATATCTACGCATTTCACCGCTACACGTGGAATTCCACTCTCCTCTTCTGCACTCAAGTCACCCAGTTTCCAGTGCGATCCGGGGTTGAGCCCCGGGATTAAACACCAGACTTAAATGACCGCCTGCGCGCGCTTTACGCCCAATAATTCCGGACAACGCTTGCCCCCTACGTATTACCGCGGCTGCTGGCACGTAGTTAGCCGGGGCTTTCTTCTCAGGTACCGTCACCTTGAGAGCAGTTACTCTCCCAAGCGTTCTTCCCTGGCAACAGAGCTTTACGATCCGAAAACCTTCATCACTCACGCGGCATTGCTCCGTCAGGCTTTCGCCCATTGCGGAAGATTCCCTACTGCTGCCTCCCGTAGGAGTCTGGGCCGTGTCTCAGTCCCAGTGTGGCCGATCACCCTCTCAGGTCGGCTACGCATCGTCGCCTTGGTGAGCCGTTACCCCACCAACTAGCTAATGCGCCGCAGGCCCATCCCCAAGTGACAGATTGCTCCGTCTTTCCAGTTCTCTTCAGGAGAAGAAAACAACTATTCGGTATTAGCTACCGTTTCCGGTAGTTGTCCCAAACTTGAGGGCAGGTTGCCTACGTGTTACTCACCCGTCCGCCGCTAACCATCAGAGAAGCAAGCTTCTCATCAAGTCCGCTCGACTTGCATGTATTAGGCATGCCGCCAGCGTTCGTCCTGAGCCAGGATCAAACTCTCCAATAAAGTATTGAAAAGAGCGATAAGCTCATTTTGAAACTGACGAGATTAAAAATCTCATTTTTGCTTTGAAATCATACAGTCCGAAGACTTGTACCAATTTCTCAGCGTCGATCTTGCAAGCAAGATCGTTACTCACTCGTTGTTCAGTTTTCAAAGATCAAACTCGATTTGTGTTACTCTTTTTCCGTCTCAACCGTGTTTTCGGCGGCGACTTAAATAATGTATCACATTTCGTTTGTTTTCGTCAAGAACTTTTTTTAATTTCTTTTTTTGAAGCTTTTGTTCTTCACTAATTCCTCCGCAGAATTTATCAATTGTTGACGATAAGCTCGTTTGAGGAACGAAATATAATGTATCATATTTCCTAAATAAGAGTCAACCTCTTTTTATAAATTATTAATCAAACAAAAAAGGAAGGTTTCCCCTCCCACATTATAAGCCATTTAATGACAGTCTTCTCGAGTATCTACGCCTCAATCCAATAGCGGATTTCCCGTCCATCTCCTCCTATAAAGGATGGCCAGCCTGCCGATTCTTTTACTATAGAACGAAACACCAGCTTGCGAAGGATGAGCGGTAGATCCTCCCGTACAAATCTCAACTGTGGATGATGGACAAGTTCATCCATACTCCACGGCTCCCTTCGACTTCCAAGCACACGCAGAAGTAAACCGGAGCAATCGCTCATTTTGGACATCACTGAGAATTCACAAGCAAGCAGCACAAGCTCAACTCTCTGTTCCAGAGTCTCTGAACTTACTGTAAGCTCCTGATAGAGCTTCCACAAAGCACGATCCAAACTCTGCACATGTGTCCAGACGGCATGATCCGGGTAGATCCCCTGTTCAATAAGTACAATTCTAGCCCAGTTCCCCAGAGCCTCAAGTACATTGTAATAGGCATCAACAACATGGCCCTCTTGAATGTAACGTTTGGCTTCCACATACATTTTCAAAAAGCTGGCGAACTCATGCAGCAGCTTTTGCTCACGCAATTCGGTTCCAAAAGCAGATAGTTCCTCTCGTAAATCGCTCAAGGCATTATCTGCTTCCCAGATGATCTCACCTTCAATCAGGCACTGCATGATGTTATTGTTATCCCCCGTGATTACACTGCTCTGCAGCTCATGACGGCTGACATAGATCATTTGATAACGAAGATCACCATATTTGTAGTGTCCAACCTTGGATATCAACTGGTCGGTATTATGCACAACAAGTACAAGCAATTCAAAATCCTGGATTAGGGAGCCGTGGAATCGTTCTCCCGGGTGGGAATAAGCGATAGCCCCAACTGCCCCTGTCTCTTCCGACTGTTCGGACAAAAAAGCAAGGTTCTTTAGTTCCACGATTCCCTCCATACAATTCATGGCAGATAAGCGCCAAGTCAGTTATAATGTAATTCTACATGCAGACTAAGGTTTCCTTCTTATCCAGGTCCGATACTACTCATACGATAGGAGCATTTTTCATGATTTTTAAATCTGCAAAAATTAATGCTTTTCGCACTTGGGGACTACTACTTACCATGCTAGGCATGGGCCTAATGGTACTGGGAACTGCCGGAATTGTGTTCTGGGGACACGCAGGCAAAGTATTTGCCGCTGTGGGACTCGTCATCGGCCTGATTGCCATGATGGCTAGTCTGGCCATTTATTTCTGGGCTGGTATGCTTTCCACCAGCGCAGTACAAGTAGACTGTCCGGAATGTGGCAAGTTAACCAAAATGCTCGGCAAGACGGATCGTTGTATGTTCTGTCATACCATCCTTACCCTGGACCCTAATCAGGCCAATACAACCAGTTCACAACTGAAAGCGCATTCCACACCTCCATCCCCTTCCGACACAGATCATGGCATGAGTTCCAACAGCTAGATGCTCTTTTCATCAAAGCCCAGAGACAGAAAAAAGGCCCGGTATCTTCACCGGACCTTTTTTTGAATTTCAAAAAGACATTAAATTAATTAATATATAAGTTCAATTGAGCTATTTCATGTTTATTTCATTTCGAATACCCTGCCTGTTTTAGCGTTTCCCATGCCGATGCATTGGCGAAGCTTCGATTCCATGCAGCTACTCCACCCAATTTCAACGAAGCAACCAAATCAACACGTGCCTGAAGCGAAACGGCATCCTCTATCCAAATTTTCTTAGTGGCCCCATCTTCGGAATATTCCACATAATTTTGTCCGCTTTGTTTATCCAGAACAGGTTTGAGTTTCTTTTCCTTAATCAGATCTGCGATGGTGCTCATGCCTACCGCTTTGGAAGACACTTTTACTTCTCCTTGATCATTAGTCTCTTCCGTCCAGATTCGAGTATATAGAGGCACAGCCATAATCAATTTGTTCGATGGTACTTCATCCTCTTCCAGGATCCTTCTCATAGAAGACTCGGTCCAAGGAAGCGAGGCAACCGAACCGGCCTTTGGACTTGCAGCCCAGTGTTCGTCATATGCCATAACGACAATATAATCGGCAAAAGAGCCTAACGAGCGACGATCCAGAAAAGCAGACCACATCTCACTGTTCGATTTCGGCGTCACATCAACCGAGAGCATCAAGCCATGTATGCGAGCCATCGCCTTAATTTCGCGGACAAATTGAGTGATGTTCGGTCCATCATCTGTATAGACATTTTCAAAGTCAATGTTAATACCGTCCAAATGATACGTCTGTGCATACTCCAGCATCTGCTCAATAATATGCGTACGTGTCTCATATGAGGCCACGGCTTCTTTCGTAATATCCGGATCAAAGCTGTTATCCATCAAGCCCCACACTTCCATGCCGGAATGGTGAGCCCAGTTGACGTATGCTTTATCCCCTTTACTTTTTACGTTGCCTTGTCCATCTGTAATATGGAACCACGTGGGGCTGACCACATTAACTCCAGGCATCTTACCAATCGAAGACACATCAGGCTGTCGATTGTATACGGCTTCCCAAACCAGGTTTACCGGTTTATTCTGCCACTTTTTCTCCGCCGCGGTCAGGGTGAACTTAGGCTTGTCCAGTTCCTTTTTCTCGGTAAGAGTGACATACTTATTAGCCACATATCCGGCATAACCATTATCCAACTGAACAAAGCTCTGATCATCACCAGTCTGCCATACCCTTACTCGCGCGTCCTGCTCCATATCGGCAATGATGGGAGAAGATTCCCCTCCGCGTTTGTATAGAGGAACGGTTTTGTCTGCCTTGGAAGACAATGTATTAATCTCCGCATACTGAATGGTGTCACCTCCACGCATCAGCAGCACGGCACCCGTTGTAGCATCTTCCTGTATAGCTATTCCATATACTTCTTTTAAAGGTTTGAGCGGAATATAAGCTTCTCCGCCAACCACCTCTGGTTTAACCGTCATGGGATAATCTCGATGATTAAGTTCCGCCTTCGTACTACCTTCCTTCATATGGAGTACTCGCTGCGGTGTTGCAATAATGATATCTCCTGTGTCAGCTTCATAACGTATTCCGGAATCGATCGCCTCTTGTAGTACCGATACAGGCAATTTAAGCTGATCTCCCGTTCCTGACGCCTCGCCATCCATTAATTGTCCGTCCACAAAAATAGGTTGATTCATGCCAATCCAGTCGGGGTCTTCATGAATCTGATTAAGCCAAACATTCGTTATTAGCCAATAAGCACCGCCTGCGACAACACAGGCAGCCAAAAATCCAGGCCAGAACGAGCGGCGCTTCTGACGTGTATATCTGCTTTTTCTACTCAAACGTCTACCTCCGTTAATCATGCTGAATCATGAAATAGCTAAACTGCTGCTGAGACTATATCCATTCTATCGTCCTAAAAACAAAAAACGTGAAGAATCCAATCTGAATTCTGCACGTTAATATTGTAATTCAACTCTCTTAATCCCTGCAACTTTTACAAACACCATATACTTCCAATCGGTGCCCATGTACTTCGAATCCTGTACTTGACTCCGCCTGAAGCTCGACGCTCTTTAACGAAGGATAACTGAAGTCTTCAATTTTGCCGCATTTATCACAGATAACATGGTAATGATCCGTCACATTGGCATCGAAGCGGCTTGAATTATCTCCGTATGTCAATTCCCGAACCATGCCGGCTTCCAGAAACATCTTCAAATTGTTATATACAGTCGCCACGCTCATACTGGGAAACTGGGGTTCAAGCGCACGGTAAATTTCATCGGCTGTTGGATGCCCCATGGATTCCATCAGATAGTTCAATATGGCATGACGCTGGGGTGTAATACGGACACCGGTCGTTTTCAGATGCTCCAACGCATGTTGGACACGTGTTGCCATAAAACCCACCGCCTTACCTTTCATTACTCTGCAGAGACAGAATGTGTGATCACATGTCCTCTTCATTCAGAGTTGATCCTCGGCTGGAACAACGACTTTACATTTTCCCTGCCGTGTAACCTTGCCAGTTTATATTTATTGTACGGCGATTGCAAGTTTATTGTCAACGCGTCAGTCAGGGAACTTCGGACGTTTGTTCTTGGGAATTCTGTCCGTCTTCGGTCATTTGTTCCAAGTTATCATCCGTATCTTCCGAATCCAGTGAATTCGTTCCAACAGGAGGTACTGCAGGATTACGATCAATAGTGAGGTCACTGTTCCCCTCAACTTTAACCGTATATTCTCCTTCACCAAGCTGGCCCTCAATCGTTTTATTCTTCACTTTAAACGGCAGATCCGTTTGCAGATCTCCATAACTGCTGGAACCACTGAGACTATAATCCCCCCGCTCCGGAATCAAAATGTTAATAGCACCTACAGCGCTATAAACGTCCCAGTCACCGCCTACTTTGGCGGATACAATACTTATACTGCCATTGAGGGATTGAGCTTTGACTGCCAAACTTGCGCCGTCTACACTGATATTGCCGTTTCGGGTATCCGCCGTGATCTCTCCGACGGAGTCCGTGATGCTAATACTTCCGACTTGTGTAGTCAGATTCACATTTCCAGAAACCCCACGGGCCTTCATATCGCCTCGATTACTGTTCAAGTCCACATTTCCGATCGCATTTGTCACAACAACATCACCATTCAGGGTTTTACCAGAAATATCACCTACCGCATTCGTAATTCGTATCCGTCCATTTCCTGTCTCAGCCAAAATGGTACTAATGGCTTCTGGACGATTCAACAATATGGCTCCATTGGACGTTCGAATATCGAGATTGAAACGACGATCATCCGGGATCGTTATGGTGATATTCATCCGCGGCTGTGTTTTCTCGTTCTCTCCATACGTTTTGCCTGTAGTCTTGATATGAATCACTTTTGTCCCGTCTGCCTCAACAAAGGAAGCGTCTGCCACTGCTTTGGCCTGCACTTCAGTTGTCTGATCCACCCAAACTACCGTACGCACCTCAATCTCTTCTGTGTCCCCCCGCTGTACCGAGATATCCCCGTTCACTCCCTCAACAACGAGGTCCGACGTATCCATACCTACAGGCACCCGAATCGTGCCCTTATCTTCCATATATCCTGCTGCCTGACTATAGTCCATGGATGCTGCTCCTAGATTAAGACTCACCCTGTTCCACAAATGCATATAATGATCCTGCTCAGAAACGATAAAAACAGATGCCGTCAGGACAAGGGACGCCAGGATTCCTTTCGCATCGGGTCTGAAGCGCATTTTAATTTTCTCACTTTGGTTGTCTGAAGCTGCATTCCCTCTTCGACGTGTCACTAAGAACAACAGTATGTATTCTACACCTAACACAACGATCAAGAGGGGCCACCAATCGACCATCTCATATACATAGTCCGTTCCCCACCGTTTATCCAAAATCAACAACACACCGACAGCTACGAGTAAGGCGGCAGCCGTATAGCGGCCGACCCGGACTTTACGGTTCATGGCCATCCCTCCTTGAATAGTTCACACTAGATTTTCTTTTTGCGAAGCATGACCCAGATTTCCCGTCCGAAAAGGATTAGTCCTCCTGCGATCATCAAAACAGCAAAAGTGTATCCGCCATACACAGCGATTAACTCTTTAAACCAACGCGGTTTGCGAAAGAACAATACCAGCAGCGATCCTCCAACAATCAGAAGTAATCCAAACGAAATGCCTCTCTCCCACACCATCATAGCTTCCCCTGCAGAACGTTCGTTAGGGATGGGCTTGTCCGAGCTATTGTGCGTAACCGCTCTTCTCCTGCGCATCATCACCCAGTCCGCAGATTGCAATACATCGAATACATTGTAAAAGTAAATCACCGGAATAAACAATGCCAGTAGGATAAGCAATGGTACATTGATCTGTATTCCAATAGTTGAGAAATACAAAAGTGCTGACAGGTCCAGAAGCACAAGCATCATGAAAGTCAGACCTCTCATGTATAGTCGGAGATAAATATGGCCCAGACCCGGAATAACCGCACTTAGTAACCCGGCAATAAACTTGTGGGTCCGATTTCGGACAGGTTTTCCGCGCTTTCCGCTCGAATTATGGTTTGACTGACGTTTCCGTTTCATAAACGACTCCTTTCTTCCGGGCTGATGTTCCCGCTCTTCATGCATTTGGTTAGATAGTACCCTAAAGAGCCTGGAGAGTAACTGGAAGAAATATGGTTATGGGCAAAAACCCTCCGGCACTAAAGGCCTCAGAGGGTTTAATTCATTTATTCGACCGACACTTTTGTTACATGTTCCCACTGTCTTAACTTGGATACGAGCTGCACTGCACTGAACTCATGTGGCATGTAGACATGCAACACAATTTCAATTTTGCGTTCAACCGATACCATTTCTGCATAAGCCAAATCCTGCTCATTAACCGTTATTTTACGGATTTTGATCTTCTCCTGCTCCATAAATGAAGATACCTGTTCCAGAAAACCGGGCTCAGACAAGGTATGAAGTGTAACAACATGTAGTTTGTTTCCCCGTATATACCTAAGTTCCAACTTGTTGAATACCCAGAGATTAAGTAATACCAAGACTGTTGACACGATGGAGGCAAAAAAGAATCCCGCGCCTGTTGCCAGTCCGATGGCTGCCACAACCCAAATGGAAGCTGCCGTTGTCAGTCCGGTGATTGACTTGCCAGTAAAAAGAATCGTGCCCGCTCCGAGAAACCCAACGCCTGTAATGACGGCTGTAGCCAGACGGGCCGGATCAATCCTTACGTTTAATTCATTTGCAAAATCTTTAAAACCATAAATAGACAACATCATGATTAGTGCAGATCCAAGACATACCAGAATATGGGTACGCAGACCAGCAGCATGATTGGAACGCTCCCGCTCCAGGCCTACAAGCCCTCCAAGCAGCATAGCCAGTAATAATCGCAATAAAATGTGCCACTCATCTATTAACCAGGGATTGCCCAAAGCCGGTATTCCTCCTCCAAGTTGTTCACATCATTAATCTTTATTCTTATGAAATGTCGTTAATTCCACTCCAGGTGCAATCTGTACAACTTCCACGGGCTTAAAACCGAATTTGGTATACAATTTCACGGCTGGCTGGTTCAGCGTCCCTGTGGAAACGATATAACGCGGAAGATCCGGATACTGTTCAAACACATACGTCATCAAAGCAGCAGCAATTCCTTTACGAAAATGATCAGGGTGCACCATCATGCGTGTGATCGTCAACGTATTGATCTCTTCCTCATCTACTGCGACCGCACCAAGTAATTCACCATCCGTGTCCAAATAGCCATAAAAGATCTCTCCACAGTTCTGCAGGGTCTCCATCGTATCCATCAAAGGCGGAATTTCCTGAAAACCGATGATTTCGGCTTCGAGTCGATAAGCTACATGCTGCAGTCGCCAGAGCTGACCTACGGTCTCCACATCACTCAATGACAAAGATTGAATCTTCATACCTTCCTCATCTCCTTAATACATCACGGAATCCTGGACAATAAAATCAAACTTGTGCCCCTAACAAAAAGAGGCTGTCACAGGGACGAGCCTCTTTCTGTCCGGCCTCACCGGATGGATTAGCGGTTCAGTACATCTGTAAGCAGTTGATTGGCTAGTCCCGGATTGGCTTTGCCTTTGCTTTCTTTCATGACTTGACCAACGAGGAAACCAATGGCCTTCTGCTTCCCAGCCTTGTAATCTTCCACGGATTGCGGGTTGTTCGCAACAACCTGCTCCACAATGGCGAGAATGGCACCTGAGTCACTAATCTGGACCAGACCTTTTTCTTCGACGATTTGCTGCGGGAGCTTGCCGCTCTCCAGCATTTCCTTAAATACCGTTTTGGCGATTTTACTGTTAATTGTACCTTTTTCAAGCAATCCAATCATCTCACCCAGACCTTGGCCAGTCAGTGGCACCTGAGTCAATTCAAGGTTGCTGGTATTCAAGTAACCAAGCAAATCGCCCATAATCCAGTTGGATACGGCTTTGGCATCCTTGGTGTATTTCAGACTGTCTTCAAATAGATCAGCGACCGCTTTGGATGAGGTAATAACCTCTGCATCATAATTAGGCAGTCCATAATCAGCCGTATAACGGGTTTTACGCTCGTCCGGAAGCTCCGGTATGGAAGCTCTAATCCGTTCTTTCCAGGCTGCATCAATATGCAGCTTCACCAAGTCCGGATCTGGGAAATAACGATAGTCATGCGCCTGCTCTTTACCACGCATCGACAGTGTTTTCCCTTGAGCCTCATCCCAGCGACGAGTTTCCTGAACCACTTCACCGCCGTCGTCCAAAATTTCAGCTTGGCGGAACTGCTCGTATTCCAGACCACGCTGAACGCCACGGAAGGAGTTCATGTTTTTCAGTTCGGCTCTCGTTCCCAGCTTCTCCTGTCCATGCGGACGCAAACTAATGTTGGCATCACAACGCAATGAACCTTCTTCCATCTTCACGTCGGATACATCACAGTACTGCATGATGGCACGCAATTTCTCCAGGTATGCACGAGCTTCCTCCGGAGAAGAAATCTCCGGCTCGGACACAATCTCCACGAGCGGAGTACCCACACGGTTGAAATCGACCAATGAAGCATAACCGCCGTCAACGTGGGTAAGCTTCCCTGCATCTTCTTCCAGATGAAGACGCGTAATCCCGATTCGCTTCGTTTCACCGTTAACTTCAATATCGATCCAGCCATTCTCACCGATCGGTTGATCGAATTGTGAGATCTGATAAGCTTTCGGAGAATCGGGGTAGAAGTAGTTTTTGCGGTCAAACTTGCTGACATCAGCAATGGTGCAGTTAAGGGCCATGGCTGCTTTCATCGCGTAATCTACAGCTTGGCGATTCAATACAGGCAATACGCCTGGATGTCCGAGACAGACCGGACAAGTATGTGTATTTGGCGGAGCTCCAAAGGCAGTGGAGCAGCCGCAAAAGATTTTGGAGTTTGTATGCAACTCGACATGGACTTCAAGTCCAACGACCGTTTCATATTTAGATGCGGACATTTCTATATTCCTCCGTTCCGGACAGTCTACAGCTGCGGACGCTGCTTGTGGAATTCCGTATTTTGTTCAAATGCATGCGCTACGCGCAGTACGGTTGTTTCATCAAAAGCTTTACCGATAATCTGCATGCCGACAGGCAGTCCGTCCGAGAATCCGCAAGGGATGCTAACTGCAGGTACACCAGCCAGGCTGACAGGGATAGTCAGAATATCATTGAGATACATCGTAAGTGGGTCATCGACTTGGGAACCAAGTTTAAATGCCGTAGTTGGCGCAGTTGGCCCAATGATGACATCATATTTGGCAAATACGTCGTCGAAATCCTGTTTGATCAACGTACGCACTTTCTGAGCTTTCAAATAATACGCATCGTAGTAACCCGAGCTGAGTGCATAGGTTCCAAGCATGATGCGTCGTTTCACTTCGGGACCAAAACCTTGACTACGGGATTGGTGGTACAAATCCAGCAAGTTTTCCGGATTGTCTGCACGAACACCATAACGTACGCCGTCGAAACGAGCCAGGTTCGAAGAAGCCTCTGAAGAAGCGAGCAGATAATACGTAGCTACCGCATATTCGGTATGCGGAAGGGATACTTCTTCCCATGTTGCGCCGAGTCCTTCGAGGACTTTCAGTGCAGACAGGACGGTTTCTTTAACTTGAGGATCAACGCCTTCACCAATGTATTCCTTCGGAACAGCAATGCGAAGTCCTTTGACATCCCCTGTGAGTCCGCTCAAGTAATCCGGGATATCCACTTTCGCGGATGTCGAATCTTTGGCGTCATAACCAGCAATGGCTTGCAGCACATAGGCAGAGTCCTCGACATTTTTCGTCAAAGGTCCAATCTGATCCAGAGAAGATGCGAATGCAACCAGACCAAAGCGGGAAACGAGTCCGTAGGTCGGTTTCAAGCCAACCACGCCGCAATAGGATGCAGGCTGTCTGATGGAGCCGCCTGTATCTGATCCCAATGTGAAATAAGCTTCTCCTGCCGCAACAGCCGCAGCAGATCCACCACTTGAGCCGCCCGGAACACGATCGAGTGCCCATGGATTACGTACAGGGTAGAAGCTTGAATTTTCATTGGACCCACCCATGGCGAATTCGTCCATGTTCAGCTTCCCGATCGTCACGGTATCCGCCGCTTTCAGCTTCTCGACAACTGTTGCATCATACACCGGGTCGAAATTGCGCAAAAACTGGCTGCCGCATGTTGTGCGAAGTCCGTTCGTAACGATGTTGTCCTTAATGCCGACAGGCAGACCGAAAAGCAAACCTTTCTCCTCACCGCTGACGAGACGATCATCCAGTTGACGTGCACGTGCACGTGCCTGCTCTTCATCCAACGCCAGATAAGCCTTAACCTTTTCATCCCGTTCACCAATGTTTTGATATGCCTGATTCACCAGATCGCTGACCGACAGCTCCTTGGCGTGCAGCTTGTTATGTATCTCCGGCAACGATTGTTCAAATAAACTCACGTAATTCGTCCTCCTTCCGGTTATCCGTTATTCCATTACAGCAGGCACTTTGAATTGCCCGTCTTCTTCATCTGGTGCATTGCGCATGACCTGTTCAATCGACAGACTTTCCTTCGTCTCATCTTCACGCATCACATTGCTGACGTGCAGCACGTGAGTGGTTGGCTCAATGTTCTCTGTATCCAGTTCATTCAGCTTCTCAGCATATTTTAAAATCGCGTTCAGCTGTCCTGTCAGGGTCTGCTCTTCTTCAGCAGTCAAATTAAGCCGGGCCAGCTTGGCCACATGCTGAACGTCATTATTCGAAATACTCATTTCCGGATGCCTCCTTCATTCGTTCTAATTCCTGAAACCGCCGAAAACGAATCGACCGTTTAACGGGCTAAAGTCCAAGATAACTTTTTTCATTATAGGTGAGATAGTTCGACAATTCAATGCAAATGACCCGAGTTACCGAATATGCAAAATAACCCCAAACGGTGGAGTCCTCCTTTAATACAAATTTCAAAACCTAATTAACTGAATTTTTACGTGCAAAACTAGGATAATGAGGGGATTCAAAATTCATATGTTCCAATCTAATCAAAAAAGAGCCGGCATCAGCCGACTCTTAAAATTCTAAATCCATGCACGCAGGTTAACCTGCTTTATAAAATCCGCCTGTGACATAACATCGTTCGCGGTTTCTTCTTCCTCTTCCACAGCTTGAAAATCTCCGTTCATCAGATGATGAAACAGTTTCTCATTGTGTGTCGCAAGGGCGTAATCTATCAACGCTTCTCGCTCGACCCGCTCAGCTTCCTGCTTCAGCAGAACCTCTTCTAGATCGACGTCGCCGGATGGAACAAAAAAGTTCCGATTCACCTGCGGCACTCGAAGCACGTAATCGAACGCATTGTCCGGATTCCGGTCATAAGCGATGATGAAACCATATTCCCCCACAGGAAGATTCTGCTCAAACGCATCCGCGACGATGACAACCTTCTCTCCTAATCGCAGCATCGTCTAACCTCCTGGTAGTCTATCTTTTTATTATTTGTATAGTCTACTAGAAAAGAATAGCGATGTCTACGATTACTAGAATTAAACAAAACATTTGTGCAAAATCTTTTTTTTCAAGCCATTAACTCTATGATTTGCCCGACGTTCGCTTAGGTGGTCTGCGATCTGCTCTCACCACAATAAACCAATATATGATCAAAGGTGTTGGGAACCCGGTAATGCCCCACAATCCCCATAACCAGGGCAAACGGCCACGTCTGCGTGCATCCTGAAAGATCCATGTTCCCTGTATTAGCAAGAGAATGGCAATCAGAATAAGCCATATGAGAGGAATCTCATTTAAAGAATAATGCAGATCATTCATGACGAGTCTCCTTCCGGCGTCGCCCTGACCAGATTACTGCCACGGCAATCGCTGCACACAAGCTTATAGCCTGGATACCCAAATATAGAGCTGGAGCCGAATGGAACAACAAGACACCAAGAGCAATAATGAACAGTCCCACAATCCAGAACAAAATCATTTCGATCCGATTGGCTCGTCGTTTCATTTGTTTTCGTTCCTTGACTTGGGCTTCAATGGAGGCTAATGAAGGAATGTTTACAGGTTCATACGCATCATCGAGCACTTTCATCTGTTGTCGCATTCGCATCAGAATCTCTTGTTCATCCTGTTCCTCAGATCTGCTCATGCTCAACCCAGCTCCTTTCTCAATTGACGAAGACCATAGGCAGTTCGAGACTTCGCCGTTCCGGATGGAATACCCAGCATTTCACCAATTTCATCATAGCCATAGCCATAATAATGCTTCAACAGGACAGTAATACGATGTTCTGGGGTTAACCTTGTCATGGCATCCATGACATCTGTCCATTCTTCATTCCGGCTCTCAAATTGCCACCGCAATTTCCGTACAGCCTGATTACGAATGGCTTCCAGCCAAATCTGTTCTCTTCGTCTGCGCCTAGTCTTGTCGATATATATACGGGTGGCAATCGTAATCATCCATGACGAAAAGGCAGACGAGCCATCGTATCTATGAATATTTTCCATACATCGAATCATCGTATCCTGCACCGTCTCCTCAGCAACGTTGGGGTCCATCGTTACTTTGACAAGATACTTATACACAAAAGCGTAATGGCGCTGCAGCAGTTCTGCCAGCGCACTGTCATCTCCCTGTATCGCTCTCTGTACCTCTTCCAGTTCGGCTGCCTCCATCTGAATCATCACCTGCTCTCCGCTCAGTCTTATGTTATTACGACAGGCTCTGCAAAAACGTTCAATTCAATCCAAAAAAAATCTGAAGCCGACAATTTCCCGGGCAATCAGACTTCATTTCGGTAATCTTGCAGTTTGTCGAACCACGGTTGGTTGCGGGCTCCGCTGCTTAATAAACGACTTCTCCATATATTCTGCTGTTGATCCTTGATTGGATTCATCTCATTGTTCATGTAATTATGTAGTTGAGGACGCTGGGTAACTGCTTCTATTCTGCCACTTTCCATTGCTCGTCGGTTTTCTTCGATGATCAGGTTCTCGGAACGTTGTCCCAACTGGATCACTCGCTTTTTCTCCACTTCTAATTCCTCGCTCTCATTAGCTATTGTTTCTTTCATCATTCTTCTGACTATTATCATCTCATGCACATTATAATTCGACTTGCTAAATGGACTAGAACGATCTTCTGTAGATACTTGTCAACGAACTGTATGTAGGGTTAAACGGATGTAACTTTGATAAAAAAAGTGAGTGAAAACAAAAAAAGAACGCAAACCGGGTATAGACCACAGTCTGCGTGCTTCGCAAGTTAGGGTGTTTCTTTGTATTGCTTCAGTTAGATGGTGCTTTAACGCTTGTAACAACTAATTGCTATTCTAATGAAAAAGTTGTCACTTGTCCAGACTTTCTTCACATAAATTGTCGGATCATCTTGCAGACACGTAGGGATTGTTCTTCTTCTCATAACCGATTGTCGTTTTGGGACCATGACCTGGATACACTTTGACCTCATCCGAGAAGGTGTACAATTTGTTCTGGATTGAATCAATCAGATCGCGTTCACGGCCTCCTGTCAGATCCGTTCTGCCTACACCCATACGGAACAGAACATCTCCAGCAAACAGATCCTCACCACATAGCAGACTTACACTGCCTGGTGAGTGTCCTGGTGTATGGTACACTTTGAACGTATGACCAATAAAGTTCAACGCCTGACCTTCGTCCAAGGCATATTCAGCTGGATCTGTCGATAACGGCGGGGTAGCCTGAGGCCAGTTCAAAGAACCATTCAATTTCGGCGTTGTGAGCCAATCACTCTCCAAGTCATGCAAATAAACGGGACAGCCTTTCAATTTGCGAATTTCATCCACGCCGCCCATATGATCAAAATGCGCGTGAGTGAGCAGGATCGCTTCAATCTCAAGGTCTTGAATAGCTTTGAGTAATGGGCCCGGATTCATTCCCGGGTCAATGATTACGGCTTTACCTGAATCATCACCCTGCAACAGATACGCATTGGTCTGGAGCGGTCCCAAAGAAAATGTACGAATGTTAAGCATATCGGCTCAGTAACCCGAAATCAGTTCACGCAACTCACGAATAATAGCTGCATTGGACTCCGTTCCTTCCCCATAACGTTTACCAATCTCTTGACGTGCAACAGCCAAATTATCCTGATAATCTGCCGCTTCACGATCTGGGTTGTTACGTTTGAATTCAACCATAACTTCCTGCACATGTTGTGGACGAGGTCCCCATTGACCCAGTACATGTCCGCCCGTATCTGCAAAAATAACGACAGGGACAGAGCGTCCGCCCAGCGTAAGGAACTCATCCATCACTTCAGGGTGATTTTCCAAAATTAGAACTTCAGTTGGAATGCCGGAAATTTCCAGCGCCTGGAACACGACTGGAACATTGCGTACCACGTCGCCACACCAGTCAGCAGCCAAAATTAACACACGCAAATCATCGCGGTGATTCAGGCTTTCGAAAAATTCACGATCATCCTCGCTTGGCCATGCAAAGCTGTCATAGTTTGCCTGGAACTCACTTTGGTTCTTCGTCATGCTCTCAATGAATTCTTTCGGTGGCAGACCTTTACCGAATTTGTGAGACAAGTTTGGTTTTCCCATAACTAGACACTTCCCTTCTTTTTACGAGCATTCATCCATTTAATAAGTACATAAACAATCATAAGTGCGAGAGCAACGAGCAGAATCGGCATAATATATGGTGCCGCTTTCTCGTTAATATGTTGCCATTGATCTCCAAGTATCATCCCTAAATATATAAACAATGCAGACCAAGGTATAACAGCGAGGGTTGTCAACAAAATAAATCGACCCGTATGCATTTTGGAAATACCGGCAGGAATCGATATGGCATGTCTTACGACCGGAACAAAACGCGCCGTGAAAATGACACCTGTCCCATACTTGCGGAACCACTCTTCGGAATGGTCGATGTGCTTTTTCTGGATCAATATGTATTTTCCGTAGCGTTCAAGTACAGGTCTTCCGCCATAACGGCCAATCCAGTAAATAAATAGCTGGGCTATGACACCGCCCACGGTACCAAAAATCATTGCACCGAAAAAATTAATATGGCCTTGTGAAACGAGAAAACCTCCATATGCCAGTACAATTTCACTCGGAATAACTTCAAGCATTAGTCCAAGCATAATTCCAAAGTATCCAAGACTCTGAATCCAATCGAATAATTGATTGACAATGTTATGAATAACGTCCATCTCGACCCTCTTTCTTCATCCTGATTGGCAGTGCCCTTCCGCACCATGGATGTTCGTCCCTATTTTATCACAGGCCTCTAGCTGTTGCTACTTCACCCGTCTGGGATAGTGTCCCGCAGGCAGCCGTTTGCATATGGTATCGGGAGAGGAGCGTGAGAAGATGTCATTCAAATCAGCACCCGGTACTCCCCCGGTCAAACATAACACCCCAGGCCAGAAGCTGCCTTCTGCCCGAGGTATCCGAAGAGCATGCAGCAAAGAGCTGTATCGAACAGCCAAAAAGTTAAAGGTATATATCTCCCCCGAGCTGATGAAGCAAGCGGAAGAATTGTATTATGGGAAGGTCATCGCCAATCTGCTCTGGATCGGAGAAAATCGGGATAATCGTAAAAAATTATGCGAATGGTGGAACGCGGATGTCAGCCTAGAGATTGCGACTCTATGGGGTGTAGAGGTAGAACCGCTGCAAGCTGCCTTCAAGAATGCGTTTGGCGGATACCGCCTGTAGGTTGAGAGCAACAAACAGGTAGTCGAACAGCTAATCGTACAGCATATTGCTCGATTTTTGAATAACCTGAACTGAGGCGTAAGGCAATACTTTCGTTGGATCCATGCGAGATCGTTCATCATGTTAAATATTGAATCAATGTTTTCATGGATTTTGTTCACCATCGGCGTTACGTGAGGTCAGATATTCAGGGACTCTTTCTGGTCACTTCTGAAGCAAGTGGATCCAAAGCAAGGAGGCGCAGATTATCCCCATAACGTGATGCTTCTTCTCCAAGCCCAAAACGTCGATCATTTCTCTCCTCCCCTGCTGCCACTTCTTCAGCCAGTTGTCTATAACGTTCGTATATCTTTACTCCAGCAGCAGCGGTCTGCCTCCCTCGTTCAGCATACCCTGCCGCCAGTTCCCTCCGTGATGCCTGTTCCATCCAATACAAGGCTTGGGACTGGCTGGACGCGTCAAAACGATTTAGGGCCAGGCCATGTTCAAAATAGTTCCCAGCCGATTCTCCTCTACCCGATTGAGCGGCTAACCGCCCCAGCTCTCTGTAGAGTTGGGGTGAAACAGGGGAACAGGACAAGCTCTGCACCAATATCGATTCAGCCTTTTTCGCTGGAAGCGTACGGGACAGGGAGATGGCGATATCCGGCCTGTAGGGGTTAAACTTGTACGCCGCAGTAAGTAGCGCTTTACGCTCAGTATCTCCTGAATCTTTTGACATGGCTAGACGATATTGTTGTTCTGCCGCCACCTGTTGTCCAGCAAGCCAGACTGTGCCGCCAAGCCAAAACATGACGAACAGTCCGGTTAATATCCGTTGAGGCCACGGGCTTAACGGACGGAGAAAACGAGACCGCTTTTTGTCAGCCGCGGATTCCTGTAGAGTTGGTGACGAGAGGGCCCAGCCCCCCAGCCAAATGAATATCATCCAAAGGAAGGTGAAGCTCCAGTCAAAGTCCATTGCGCCATGGAGGCCAAAAATAATAACCGAAGGCAGCAGCTGAGGTGCTTGCCTCCACATCGTCCGCAGAGTGAAAAAGAACCATCCGGCGATGAGCAGCAACCCGATCACGCCTGTATCGAGAGCCAGATCGAGGAAGCCGTTGTGGACCTCGCCTCCGACATAAGGCGAGGATTGGATGGCGCGAAACATGTTGCGCCATGTCTCTCCCCCGTGGCCCAGCCATGCGGCCTCGGTCCAAAGCTTCAGGGCGTCCCGCCATATCTGAAGGCGGGACAGCCCTGTGCCAACACCAGCCGCCATGCGGTCGGCGGTGGAGGCCACGGCAACAGTGGCGGCGGTGATTCCCGCCAGCACTGTTGCCGTGAGGGCAGCGGCGCGCGCACGAGCGCCGCTGTGCCACAAACGGCACAGCAGCAGCGTGCCGAGCAGCGCAGCTGCCCATGCCCCGGCCAGTGCCAGCAGGCCGGGCACGGGTGCAGGCGCCAGCTGGGCAGCAGCCAGCTGGCGGTAGAGCCAGGCCGCGCACGCCAGTGGCGCGGCCGTGGCCAGCAGCAGCGGCACGCGGGCACCGCGCCGCTGCAAAGCGAAGGCGGCGACCGCGGCGCAGCCGGTCGCCAGCCAAGCGCCGCGCGACTCGCTCAGCAGGAGCGCGGCTTGCGCGGGCATGAGCGGCAGCACTGCCGCGATGAGCCGCCCGGCCGACAACGGCCGGGCTATGGCGCGCGCGGCGGCGGCCAGCCGCTCCAATGCGTACATGCCAACAACGGCAGCGTACGCATTGGGGTACTGCAGCAATCCGCCGAGCCGGGCTCCGGCGGAGCTGATCTCCGGGTCAGCGGTTCGCATGACCCCATAAGGCAGCGGTAGCACACCACACGCCGCGAGCACTCCGCTAAGCATAAGCAGGCCACCTGCCAATTGCCAACCGCAGGCAAACCATTTCGCTCCGTTCGCGCGTGCGGCCAACATAACTGTTAGCAATGCAAATATCGCCAAAAGGCTCCAGCGCAGCATCTCATCCAAGCTTCCCTGTACACTGACAGAGTCCATCCCTACATGCAGACCAAACCAGACTGTTATTCCCAGGGGCCAAAGCATCCAGCGGAAGTGAGCATACTGCATAATTGCCTCATATAGTCGTTTGAGGTAATCCAACCACTGAGCAATCCCTAACTGCCCTCTCGTCTTCGGTGCATTAAAGCACATAATGAACAAAACAAACCAAATAAGTACACTTCCTGATGCCATGAGTACCATGGGATATACGTCCGTAGCATAAAACAATCCCCTACATAGACATCCTGCCAACAGTAAAGCCACTGCAATTAAACCTAAAACTGTCGTTAATGCCGTTTCTGATAATCCGGAAAATACAATTTCCTGATTTCCTCCGTCCACCTTGTCCAGCCTATCTGTATCACTAATCTTGCTCCGATTAGTCTTCTTATCTGATCTCGCCTCCTTCATGCGCCTCCCTCCTTTCTCCCGTCTCCGTATTCTTCTTAATTAATTTCAAACCAAAAAAGACAGAAGCTCCCAATAGGGTCTTCTGCCTGATTTCATGCCTTTGGCACATTATATATATTTTCACGGGACCCTCTTACCAGTATGTCCCGTCAACGGCGATGACAGACGAACTGTATCGTCTCAAAGGATCAAATAACTCAATCATGTATCTATCCCTTTTACCTTCTGCCGTCAAACATCATGCTTCACTCTTCATTATCCCGTACATTCAACAGTGATCACAGTGGCTGGCATCTTGGGTGACACCTTTGATCGATTCCTCATTTGAATTCTCTTGGCTCGCATCTGCCCCATGGTTCGGCGCAGCTTCTTTCAGCTTGCCGTCACCTGGAAGCAAGTCCGCACATGCCCGCTCCAAATAAGGATCCGCGTGAATGAAATCACGGAATGCAGTATATTCTTTCCACATGTCAGCAGTCTGTCCAGCCTGGCCTCGTACGGCACGGATTAATATATTTTTCGGCGTATGCTCCATGTCGATAAATTCGAGCAACTGCGTTTTGTATCCCATCAGATCGAGCAGCTTGGCCCGAATGGCATCCGTTGCCAAAGCGGAGAAGCGTTCCTTCAGAATACCGTGTGACAACAACGGGTTCATCACGTTGGATTCAATCTGGTCAAATAGTTCGTGCTGACAGCACGGTACAGATAGAATAACGGAAGCGCCCCAACGAACAGCTTTCTCTAAAGCAGCATCGGTTGCTGTATCACAGGCATGCAGCGTTACGACCATATCCACCTCATTGAGCTCGTCGTAGTCAGCGATGTCCCCAACGAGGAACTTCAGATCACCGTAATGCAATTTGTTTGCTAGATCATTACAGTGTTCAATAACATCGGCTTTTAAGTCGAGTCCAATAATTTTGAGCGATCTGCGCTGTTGTACGGACAAATAGTGATATAAAGCAAAGGTGAGATAAGACTTTCCGCAACCAAAATCAACAATGGTCAATGGACGGCCCTCCGGCAGATGCGGGATGACATCCTGTACCATTTCGAGGAAACGGTTGATCTGTCTGAACTTGTCGTACTTACGAGCCAAAACGCGGCCTTCCTCGCTCATAATCCCCAGCTCGACCAGGAACGAAACGGGAACTCCATCTTCCAGCACATATTGCTTTTTGCGATTATGCGAGAGGTCCACCGCAGTTTTGGAAGCCGACTTGGTCAGGATGGACACTTTATATTTTTTGCTGATCAAAATTTGATAGTCTGCGTCTGTAGTACAGAGCAGTCCTTGACGAAACGTCTCTTCGCATAGCAAAGTCATGCGCTCTGCCGCTTCATCCGGAGTCAAATTCTCATGCAGCACTTTGTTGGTATAATGAAATGCGAATTGATAATGAAGCTGATTCTTGAGCGTTACCGGCTTGACTTGCACTTTCGTATACGAGACATTGTCCCGTCTGCGCAGCTGGCTCCAGGTCGCTGTAATCAGCGAATTCTGTTCAAAGATGTCTTGTATAAGCTTTCGCAATGAATCCACGGGGGTACATCTCACTTTCGGTTTGGTTTGGTCAACCGTTACCATAACACAATTCCGTTCCCTCTCCAAGTAAACGGGCCTATTCATCGGTTTAACGGTTCAGCTCGGCAAGCCCCTCTTCCACTTCTTCACGAGGCAAGCCACCTTGTAGCAATTGCTCATCTTCCAGTTGTCTTAACCTTTCATAGAAAGCCTGTACCTCACCCCGATACTGAATGGGATGGCTGTCGTCTACCTGCAGCAGTCTGTACCAGCTATTCTCAGCCTGATCATAACGCCCCTGCTGTTCACGATACAGGGCAAGCTGCTTTTCCGTTCGTGCCGGAAGTTCGTATTGTTTCGTCTGCTCCAATATTCCCTCCACACGATCTGGTGCATCCAGCAGCTTCGGATTAGCCCCATTATTCAGTGCGTACAGGTAAAAATGAAGTGCTCTCATCAGACGAATAAGTGCTTCATTCTCCGACTCCATTTTTTCCTGATCATCTATGCCCTCTACTTTGGCCTTTTCATTATAAATGTACGCCTCTTCTTCAATTAGCCTGGCGGCTTGTTGCAGATTGTCCACTTCAATGACGCCGCGAAAACGGAACATTTCAATGACATCTTCGGCCGGCAGTGAGTTCAGCAGAGATAAATTCAGTCCAAACTGCCTACGCAGTAGCTCGTCCAGCTCGGACAGAGCCTCCGTGTGTTTTCGCTGTTGTTTAAGTGTAAATACTTTGCCGATCGCTTCTGTCATTTCCTCCATCATGCGGAGCAGATAATCTTTCCTGAACATGCTATGTGCCCCCTCATCGTTCGATCGTGTACATTCCAGTTTCACTTGCAAGATCCATTCTCATCATTTTAATTCATGCCATGACAAAAAGCCAAAACATGGTCTATAGCTCGCCCTATGCTCTGGCCCTAAACAACTAAAACCCCTGCCGTTCTTGAGCGAACGGTGCAGGGGTTTAGCAAGGTATCGACGCTCCGCCAAGGAGGCGAAATCATCGGATACTCTATTCATGTACCATTATTATTTCGATAATCCCGTCAAAAATTGTTTAATGACCTGAATTAATTCTTCCGGAGCTTCATACATGCTCATATGTCCTGCTCCAGGAATCACGGCTTGTGTAATATGTGGCTTGTCACTTGTGAATGTTCGTTCCGGCGGAATGACAGCATCCTTCTGACCAGCAACCAACAGGACAGGAAGCGGTGTAGCTGATAATACATCACGGCGGTCCGGCCGTTCACGCATAGCCAGTGCAGCTCCAGTTGCCCCTTGCGGCGCTGTCTGGTAACCAATTTCCTTCACACGTGTCACTTGTGACGATAGCGATTCAACATGTTCTGGTGCAAACAAACCGGGAACCAGCCCATCTACAAAGTGAACAATGCCTTCCGTCTGAATGGTGGATACTGCACGAAGGCGTTTTTCTTTGCCTTCTTCACTATCTGGATAGGCTGTGGAATGAATCAAGCCGAAGGCATTCAATCGTTCTGGGTGGCGCTGTGCGATAGAAAGTGCGATATATCCGCCCATGGAGTGACCGAGCAGAAAAGCCTTGTCCACCTTTAGCTCATCCATTAATTGCAATACGTCATTGCCCATCTGATCAATGGTATAACTACCTACTGGTGCGTCCGTTTTACCGTGTCCACGCAGATCGGGTACGATGCAACGATAGCTGCGTGCAAGCTCAGGCACTATTTCATCCCAGTAGGATGAACTGCCGCAGTATCCGTGGAGCAAAATGAGTGCTTCTCCCTTACCCTGTTCGGCATAACAAATCGTCGTTCCGTCACACATCACTTTTTCCATATAAATCCCTCTCTCTGCGCGAATTAAATTAATTCAAGTTGTATATTATTAAGCCTGCATATCATTAATGAAACGTTTATCTGTATTTCACTGCTTCAGCGACCGCCTCCGCAATCGATCTGGACATGCCCATAACGAAATGAAGCGAGGTCATCTGTAGAATGGAATAAGGTCTCGGTCCATTAGCATTCACTACAGCAGCCACGCTGTAATGACCAACTGGCGGCAGCTTGCCTCCAACCGATTTTGCCGGAATAAGTGGATGTTCCGCAAGATAGTATGTACCTGTTGCCTGTTTTGGACCCAGACAAGCATCTATGGCGATGATGGCATGATGTGACGGGACAAGCGCCAGCCTCTTCTCCAGCGTATCCGCATCACAAGGAGAAGCCAGCGTCCCTATAACATGATTCACTCCATACTCCTCCAGTAGACTGCCTGTCAGTGGGCCCAGAGCATCTCCGGTGGAACGGTCCGTCCCGATACAGACAAAGGTGATTTCATCCGGTGAATGAAGCTTATAGATGTGCTTAAAAAACAATACCAAGTCTTCTCCCTGCACATTTTGGCGGGCTTCCCTACTTTGATGCCTAACCAATTCCCGCTTATATACTGCCAATCTCTTACCTCCTTTACACATGTACTTCCTACCTAAGGCTCTATTGTTATATTCCTCATTTTACCCGATGCTTGATTTCGCCGCAAAAGCATTGGCCTGGGCCTGTCCAATCGTGATACAATGACAACAGTTTCCGATACGGAAGGGATGGACATAACGATGGATTTAACGCAAGCAAGCGCAGCCAACATGGAATATATGATTGAAGCGATCAAAACGAAGCTGCGGATGGCCAGTGGAGCTGCCATGCAAGCTTCGGCTTTCCCACTTGAGAAGTATGAAGATTTGTTTGACCTGTATGAGATGGTCCTGAGCAAGGAACATCTGAGTATCTCTGAAGTGGAAGCTGTCGCTTCCGAACTGGGTAATCTCCGCAAATCCTAGGGCGGCATTGCCCATGGAAAAGAGGACCTGTTCTCCACATCACAGTGGGAACAGGTCCTCTTACTTTTGTTTTTTCGTTAAGGCAAATCCACCAATACAAATTCAGCAGTCTCGCTGCCTGTACCTGAAATTTGCAGATCACAGCTTTTGCGGATTCGTGCAGCATCACCCGGCTTGAGATTGAAGTTGCCATCCGAACATACAATCTCGATATGGCCACTAATAAGGAAGAGATGTGTACGCCTATCTTCATGTTGAGGGTACATTAATTTTTGACCGGATTCCAGATGGGATAGATAGCAAGTCACATCCTGTGAAATAGGCAATGCTCCCTCTGCTCCTTCTCCCCCTTGCCCTGATACAATCGGACAAAGACGGTTCAGATGCTCCTGAGCCTCTACACGACGATTAGTATACGAGGGCTTCAACATGCGCTGGGATGGCAGGAACCACATCTGTAGAAAGCGTACAGGTTCATCCTCTGACGGGTTAGTCTCTGAATGCTCTACGCCAGTACCCGCACTCATGACCTGAACCGTTCCCGGTTCCAACAATTGCTCCGTTCCCATGCTATCCGTATGTTTTAACGTACCTGATATGACATAACTAACAATCTCCAAGTCATGATGTGGATGTCGCTTAAAGCCTTCCTGCGGCATCAGTGTGTTGTCATTATGAGCCAGAAGACAACCAAAATGGGCATTGCTTGGATCATCATAGTCCGCAAAGGAAAAGCTGAATTCACTGTGTATCCAACCTCGATCCGACGTGTGCCTTTCTTCCGATGTCACTACTTTAATCATGTTCATCCACCTCCAAGAGTTTAGAGCTGCCGCACTATCGCAGCAGTTCTTGCGTGTATATTTAGAATTCTATAGATCAATACCAGTTGGTATGTCATCTTTACCCGTGGTCCGGGAATTCTAATCACGCCCCTTGCATATGGTTATACGCTCTCCTCAGGTGAGTGAAGCATGAATTCGATCTCTGCCCGCCCTACGACTTTACCGGCGTCGTTCCGAATGTCAGGTGGATATACTTCTGCCAGTCGTTCAATGGTTTTCCGATTGCTATATCCAATCTGCTCCAGAATGGATTGGGCAATATAGGCCCATTCTTCTTCCGAACCGTCAAGCACTTTGAACGTAATTCCGAGGCGTTCCTTTTTCAGGGCAAAACCAAACACACCCTTGAAGCCACCTTTGGCTACAATGTTGCTATCTTCAAGCAGCACGGAATCCACTCGCTGCGTTCCTCCTACCATTAACGGATATTCGTTCATGGCTCCAGTAATGGTCTCTACCGCCGAACGTGTAGATGGGTCCTCGATCAGATCCGGGCAAGCCAGCTTCAGATATGCGTTCGACAATGCCGATAACGGCAACGAAAATACCGGAAAGCCGCAGCCATCCGTCCCAAGTTTAATCTCTTTCTGTTCAATCCCTGCCATATAGGCCATGGTCTCGAGAATTTCACGCTGTACCGGATGTTCTGGCTCTGCATAACTTCCCAAATCGGCCTGTTTCATCTGAGTGTATGCGAGAATGCCCAGATGTTTACCGGAGCAGTTGTGTAGAATACGACGTTTCTCTCCTTGGGCGCGCAGCCATTGATTTCGGCTTTCTTCATTGAGGGGATAACTCGGTGCGCAAATCAAGCACTCCTCCCCCAATCCTATTTTGCTTTCTATCTGCTCCAGCACCTGAATATGCATCGGTTCCGAACGGTGCGAGGAAGACATGATGGCAATCTCCTGAGCTGTCAGACCATAATGCCCGGCAATACCAGCACGAATTCCCGGAATAGCCTGAAAAGGCTTGGCGGACGAACGGGTAAACGCTCTAAAATGAGGATCGCCGGCTGAATATACAACATTGCCGTTCTCATCCGTAATGCTTATGTGTCCGTAATGGGCGCATTCCATAACGCCCGCACGGTATTCTTTAATTAACAGGGCACTCTCCATGCGAGTTCTCTCCTTTATACTCCCGAATTCATCTCTGCTTTGCGTCACGACGCCGCATGGGATATCTTAAATAGTATAGTACAAAAGCGACGTTTTTACAGTTTTTTCGACAGACATTTCGGGTAATCCTTTATCAATCTTTATCTACCTACTACCCTCACTGAAGGAGATACTCATATATGCTGCGCAAAACGCAATTACCCACTTCCGGGTTAGCTCGCAAAACTTCGGTACGTCCACTGCTCAACTGGGTTGGTGTTGGAATTATAGCCAGCGTTTCGGTTGTCTTCTTACTGGCAGCTCTGGGAGCGTTACTGGGTAACGATGTTATCGTTTCATTGGATGACCAGATCCAGCAGTTATTTTATCTGAACTCGAATTCACGTCTTTATCTGCTACCTTTCATTTCATTCATTACTGCGCTCGGTTCTTTCAGACTTTCTGCCATCGCAGCTATCGGTTTTTCCATTCTTTTCTTGTGGCAGCGTCGTCCCCGTTTCCTCATATATGGTTATGCGTTACTCAGCAGTTTTGCCATGATGTGGATTCTCAACACCTTATTGAAGGAAATATTCAGGCGCAGCAGACCTGAGCTGGAACATCTACTGGTTGTTCACGGATATAGTTTTCCAAGTGGCCATGCGATGATCTCGATGGGGTTTTATGGCATGCTCTTTGTCATCTGGGCAATTGAACGACATCAACGTTTGTCTGGAGCTGCACTACCTGTCCTTTGCGGAATTACATTTATATTTCTAGTCGGCCTCAGCCGTATCATGCTGGGTGTACATTTTCCAACTGACGTTTTCACCGGATTTGCTGCTGGACTGGCTTGGATCTTCTGTATGATTAAAGGGATTCAACGTTCCGTCTGAATTGCACTATCCTATAATTTCCAGTACAGATCTCTCTACATTGATTGTTTCACCTGGAAGCACGGCGTTTATATACGAAGTAAGCAAACGCGAACAGACACCATCCTACATCAAGCACAAAGGAGGCGGTTGTTATGTGGGGTATCATTATCAGCATTGTTATGGCAGTCATTATCGGTGTAATCGGTGATGCACTTGCCGGTCATAACATGCCTGGAGGAATCATCGGTGCAATGGTTGCCGGATTTGCCGGAGCCTGGCTGGGAGCACTCTTGCTTGGTAACTGGGGACCGGTCATCGGTAACTTTGCCGTAATTCCTGCCATCATTGGAACAGCGGTCTTTGTCTTTTTGCTGGGGCTTGTGTCCAGACTGTTCAGACAGGCTGCCTGATCGGTCCAACAAGGTGTTCGTTGTTTCGTATCCGTTTCTTAAATTTGAAGAAGGAGTGATTTGACATGAATAAAGCAGAAGAACAATATCCTGTACAAAGCGGTTCCACTTTCGCCAAAGGAATTTTCATCGGAGGTTTGCTGGGAGCAGCTGCAGCCCTACTCTTTGCCCCTAAACCAGGACGCGAATTGCGTGGTGACCTTTCCGAGAAAGTGGGGATCGTTACAGATCGCACAAAAGAAGTTGCAGCGGTTGTTGGTGATAAAGCTTCCGAACTGGCTAAAACGGTCTCTTCCAAAACTTCTGATATTGCAAAAACGGTAAACCAAGGCCGTAATGACGTTATGGACTCCGTAAGAAAAGCTTCCGCTGATGTGGCGAATGAAGCATCCAAAGCGTCAGACGAAGTGGCTGCCGCTTCTGTAGAAGCGAAGGAAGATGCACGTAAAGAATTGAACTCGACCAACCTGTAAGGCTTTGGATCGAGTGACCAATAGCCAGCTGTATTCCAGCTGGCTATTTTTTATCCACTGCGAGATTAAAGGAGGAAGAACATGAGTAAAGTCACAATGAACGGCAATACGCCTATAACCGGAGGAAAACCTGCACAACAGTATGATACCAGCGACCACCCTTTTGAATTGCGACATGAGGTCAAACGTCTGAACACAAGACTGGATCAGATTGCAGACAGTCTGGAAAAATCTCAAATCAAGGATATTATCGAAAACTACAGCAGTCCCAAAAAACGTATCATTACCAACTTCACCGCTGGTATGGCGCGTGGTTTGGGTTTGACGGTAGGGACCTTCGTCGTTCTTGGTCTGCTCGCTTTTATTCTCAGTCAATTCGTAAACATGCCGATTGTGGGACAATATATTGCGGACTTACTGGGATACATTGAAGATTATAAAAAATAAAAGGCACAGGGTGAGGCTGACAAAGTCATCGCCTTCGTTTGCCCTTGGCACGCTTCTCTGTTTCTTTGGCCGACGGTTGGGAGGACTTCACTTTGAGCAGATCCCCTGTCCAGCCCTTCATCATCATCCATACATACATGCCAATCATGCTAATGATTATAAGCGCAAGGACGAGTACAACACCCCATGTCTTGTCGATCCAAGGCAGATTCTCAAAGTTCATTCCCCAGATGGCTCCTGCAGCCGTTGCGGGCGTGAATACCGAGGTTACAAGGGTCAGTGTCTTCATAATCTCATTGCCCCGTACTCCTGAAATGGCATTATCAATGGAGATCAGTGTATCAATCTCTGTCTCATAATGTTTGAACAAACGCTCCATCCGTTCGATCCGGTGCTGAAGCTGCTGGAAAAAGCGATTCTCTTTCAATTCATCCAGGTAAGCCTCCCTGGCGGCAGCCATCAATTCGGAATACGGAATGAATAGGTTACTCCAATACAACAGCTCAAATCTGGCCGCAAGAATCTGATCCATCAACGTGCGTGCATTACGGGATTCCATCGTCCGCTCCAATTCCCTCAGATTCATCTCAAAATGATCCATACCCACATGGTAATAATGCAATATCGCCCGAAAGAGCACAAACATGCCGTCCCGGGCTTCACTGCATTGTTGTAACATGGCTGCACGTTCACCTGTATTCATAATACCTCTGGTATTGTCATCTACATTCAAGGTAACCAGTCTTTCTTGATCCACATAGAAAAACATCTGATTATCTTTACGTTGATCGTTTCTTTCATTCTTGACCGCATATAATAATGACCCGAATATCACGGGCTCCGTGCCGTTCATGAAGCGGACGGACAGGTAGTTGGACTCTACCTCCGGTATTTTGCGAAGCCAGTACTGCATTTCTGGAAATGCGCTCGTGAGTTCCTCCAAGGCATCAGCCATACTCTCCTGATCAGGTGCCACCCAATCCCACCATTCCCAATGGTCTGAGTAGGTAAGCTTATCCCGACGCGCTTCCAGCTTGACTTTATCCACAATCACAAACATCCACTCCTGCATTCATACTGTTCATTAAAAATCATTGATCCCAAAAAAAGGACACGTATGCATTCCATTGGAATCACGTGTCCTTCTCTATGCCGTGCTCAATATCGTCACCGATCTACATCTCATAATAATGAAGCATTCGACATAATCTGTTTTAATTTCTCAGTGGCTCGCTTCTGAATACGGGATACACTCATTTGGGAGACTCCCAATTTCTGAGCAATTGCCCGCTGCGACTGACCATCCTGAAATGCTAAAATAAGCACTTTTTGTTCCTGTTCCTTCAATTGTCCCAATGCCTGTTGCAAGTCCATCCGCTTCTCAACCGAATCGAAGTCATTCACATCAGAACTGATCAGTTCGCCTAAAGTGGCTGCACTCTCATCCTGTGATAGCGGAGAATCCAGTGACACATAGTGATAACATTCCCGACCAGCTAAGACTTCGATGGTTTCTTCAGGGGTTAAGTCCAGATATTCAGCAATCTCGTTCACACCTGGTGAACGCTCCAGCTTCACTGTCAATTCATCAATAGCATGCTGGACAAGTGCTCCCTTTTCCTTAATTCTGCGGGGCACCTGAATGTACCAGGACTTGTCCCTTAAATAATTCTTCATATGACCGATCATGCTCTTCATGGCATAAGGTTCAAACGGAATACCCAGATTAATATCGTATTGCTTAAGCAAACGAATTAGGGCCATTTGCCCGGTCTGATACAAATCCTCATACAGATCGGGTCGATTCCGCGCAATTTTACCTGCTGCCATCTTCACCATCGGTTCATATTTGCGGATAAGAACTGTTGCAATTTCGTTATCCTGGGTTTGCTGGTATTCCCAGATCAAACCTATTGCTTCAGACATGGACTCTGGGGGAGTCACTTTTTCATTCATACTTTCTCCTCACTTCTTGCAAGACGTTTTACGAGTACTACTTTCGTACCTTTGCCCGTCTCACTTTCCACACTGACATCATCCATCAGAGCTTGCATCAGGTAAAAACCAAGTCCACCGATTTGGGCATCTGTCAGCTCTTTGTCGTGAAGGCCTGCACGGGATACCGCCGGGTTGATGTTCTCAAAGCTGGCTCCTTCATCTTTGACGGTAATAGCCAGCGTGTCATTATCCACTTCGAACACAACCTCAACCATGCCGCCTTCGTGTGAGTAAGCATACAGTACAGAGTTATTGCAGGCCTCGGATACAGCAACCTTCATATCCTCTATGTCCTCATAAGAAAATCCCATTTTGGACGCAACACCATAAAGATTGAGTCTTACAATATCAACGTAATCAGCTGTCGCCGGTAAATTAAGGGTGACTCTTTGAACTTCTGCATTCATTCCTTTTTCGATCCTTTCCTATTGGGAATTCTTCTGTGAGACAAAGAATTTGGCAATACCCGTCATATCAAAAAGTTTCTGAATTTGCGCAGGAACTTCCTGTACTTCAAAGCGAGCTTCCATTCCATGCCGTGCTTTCAGAACAGATAACAGGATACCAATCCCTGTACTATCGATGTACTTCAAGTCTTGCATGTTAATGATCAAATCTTGTTCCTTGTTGTCCACTAACGGCTCCATTACCAAACGGAATTCAGGAGCAACCGACAAATCCAGTTCGCCAGTCAGATACACCGTGCACACGCCGTCATGTGTTTCTGTTCTTGCATTGAATTTTTCATTTTTATTTGTATTCATTAGACATCTCTCTCCTGATCAATGGTTTCTTTACCTAATAACCCATCTACAGCACATATGAAACAGTAATCGAATTAGCAAATATTTCAATTGGCCTGATTTATGGCCGAGGTGTTGGATTTGAACCCTTGCCTTTCTTCCTGAAATCGGGACAACTTCTGTTTCACATTGCCCATTTTCACAGGTTTGCTGATGTAATCGTCCATACCCACAGTAGAACATCGCTGCTGAATACCATCCATGACATTTGCGGTCATCGCTACAATAACCGGCTGCTGGTCTTGAGGAAGGCTCTCACGAATTCTGCGAGTACATTCCAATCCATCCATCACGGGCATCTGCAAATCCATAAATATATAATCATAATTGCGGTTCGCCAAAACCATCTCCAGCGCCTTCTTGCCATCTTCGGCGATATCTGCGACGAGTCCTAGCTTGCCCAGCATAATAGACATTAGTTTCTGATTAATAGGGTGATCATCAACGATTAATACACTTGGATGCATTTCATAATTTTTTTTAATGTCCGTAAGCTGATCTTCCCCCATACCTGTCGTCAGCTCAGTCTCGACATACCGCTGCGCCTGAATGGTAAATACAAACGTAGCACCGCGCAGCTCCGACGTATCCAGATATATCTTTCCACCCATCATTTCAACGAGCGTTTTGCATATAGCCAGCCCCAGTCCGGTTCCACCATACTTACGCGTCATGGATGTATCCAGTTGGGAAAACGGCTGGAATAGACGATCTACTTTGTCTGGCGCTATGCCTATTCCTGTATCTTTTACAGCAAACTCCAGCGTCATTCGCCCGTCTTTTTCCTCATTAACGGATACGATCAGATACACGCCACCGTGGTCCGTGAACTTAATGGCATTGGCAATCAGATTCAATAAAACCTGGCGCAGCCTTGCCATATCTCCATAGATCAGTTCGGGTACCGAATCTTCCAGGAAATATTCCAGCTCAATATTCTTTTTGCCAGCTTCAACCGCGAAGAGCCTCAGTACTTCACGTATACAGGACACAAGTTCGAACGGATGCTCTTCCAGCTCCATTTTGCCAGATTCCATCTTGGTGAAATCAAGGATATCGTTAATCACCGTAACGAGTGCATCGGCACTGCGACGTACAATGTCCGCGTATTCCTTCTGATCTTCTTTCAGATCGGTTTCCATCAACAGATCAACCATACCGATAACGCCATTCATCGGCGTACGAATCTCATGACTCATCATGGCAAGAAACTCAGTCTTCGCGTTTGCAGCGATTTCCGCTTCCTCTTTGGCCTGAACGAGCTGCTGGTTCATTTTCTCCAGTTCCTGCGTCTTCTGATGCAGCAGCATCGTCTGTGTTTTCAAACGTTTATTCGTGATAAACATTTCTACAAAGCCCTCGATTTTGGATTTCAAAATCTGAGGGATAAACGGCTTGACCATATAATCAATGGCCCCAGCGGAATAACCTGCAAATAAATGCTCTGCCTCTCTGCTATTTGCAGAGATGAAAATAATCGGCACGTCCTTGGACTTGTCACGCGCCTTGATTAGTTTTGCTGTCTCAATTCCGTCCATCCCAGGCATCTGCACATCCAGTACAATGACCGCAAATTCGTCTTTCAGCAAACAGCGAAGTGCCTCTTCCCCGGAGGTTGCCTTGACGAGCTTGTACTGTTCCGATTCCAGAACCGCTTCGAGAGCGAGCAGGTTCTCAGGGCGGTCATCTACCAATAATATGTGGATTGGTTCATTGAGCCCCATGACTAAGCCTAACCCCCTATTTAATCTTCCGGTATATTTTTTCCGTCCGGTCTAACGGCTCGTAGGCATCGCTGAATTCCGTAAAATGTATCGATTCTTTAGACCCCAGAACAAGGATGCCGAAGTGGCTCAAACTTTCATGAAAAAGTCCGTGCACATGATTCCGCAGTTCATCATTGAAATAAATCATGACATTACGGCAGAAGATTACATTAAACTCGTTAAATGACCGGTCTGTTGCCAAATTATGTTCGGCAAAAATAATATTTTTCCGTAGATAAGGATGAAATATAACGGAATTATATTTCGCGGTGTAATACTCCGAAAACGCGCGGGTGCCCCCGGCTTCCAAATAATTTGTAGTATATAATTTCATTTTCTCAATGCCATATACGCCTTCCTTGGCCTGCTGCAATGAGCGATCATTCATATCTGTTGCATATATTCTTGCCTTGTCATACAGTCCTTCCTCATGCAGCATAATCGCCATGGAATAGACTTCTTCTCCTGTAGAACAGCCAGCATGCCATATCCGGATATATGGATAAGTCCTCAGTACAGGAATAATCTGTTCCCGGAAGAACCGAAACAAGGTTGGATCACGAAACATTTCCGTTACAGGGATGGACAAATTCTGTACAAAACGATCAAATACAGAACGGTCATGAAGCACCTTATCCTGTAGACTGGAAATGGTCTTCAGTCCCTCGGCATGTACATAATGCCAGATTCTGCGTCTTAAAGACGGTAACGCGTAGTTCCTGAAATCATATCCATATAAACGGTGCATACCTTCCAATAGCAATTCGATCTCGATCAGTTCACGCTCTTCATCTTGCGGCATGCGGATCGATTCTGCCTCCGCCTCGGTAGGTTCCCACGGTGTCATATATTCTCTCCACTTCTTCATTTGTTACTTGCGTAATAGATGTATTGTCTTTCATTACCCAAACTATCGGGTTACGAATACAGCCATACCCGCATTAAGGATAACAATTGATCCGTTTGGATCGGTTTTTTTACATAATCGGATGCTCCAGCCTCTATGCACTTGCCACGATCATCTTTCATTGCTTTTGCGGTCAAGGCGATAATTGGCAATTTCTCGAATTTCGGTATCTGTCTGATCCGTGTCATGGCCTCATAACCGTCCATTTCCGGCATCATCATATCCATTAATACCAGATCGATCTCTGGGTTCTTATCCAGAATCTCCAGAGCTTCACGGCCGTTCTCCGCAAATGTCACATCCATGCGATAGCCTTCAAGCACACTTGAAAGGGCAAATACATTACGGATGTCGTCATCCACAAGAAGTATTTTCTTACCTTCAAATAAGGTTTCCTTGTTATGCAGTTTCTGCAGAATTCGACGCTTATCTTCCGGCAGGTTAGCTTCTACCCGGTGCAAGAACAATGTCGTCTCATCTAGAAGACGTTCAGGTGACTTCACGTCCTTAATAATAATGGATTCCGCGTACTTGCGAAGCTTCATCTCTTCTTTGCTGTCGAGCTCTTTGCCTGTATAAATAATAATCGGCAGATCATTCAGGTACTGGTCGTCCCGAATCTGGTCAAGCAGCTCGAATCCAGTCATATCTGTCAGCATCAAGTCCAGCACCATGCAATCATAGCGTTGACTGTGCAATTCATTCAAAGCCTCACTGCCAGTGGACACTGCTGTGATAGCGACATCATCATGGCCAATCAGTTCAATAATTGCTTTCCGCTGTATTTCATCATCTTCCACAATCAATAGACGTTTCAATTGATTCTCTGTATAGGATTCGATATGCGAGAAAGCTTTATCCAACGAATCTTTACTGGAAGGTTTTTTCAGATAAGCAATGGCTCCCATCATCAAACCTTGTTTCATATCATCAATAACCGAGATGACATGTACCGGAATATGACGTGTCGCCGAGCTGCTTTTCAGTTCACCCAGTATCGCCCAGCCATCCATGACAGGCAACTGAATATCAAGGATAATCGCATCCGGCAAATATTGACGGGCCATTTCGAGTCCTTTGTCTCCCTGAAGCGCCACAATAGCCTTAAATCCTCTACCTCTCGCCATATCCATCAAAATATGCGCAAAATTCACATCATCCTCAATGATGAGGAGAATCTTGTCACCTTCCACTAGGTTCTCCTGATCATCCTCCAGCTGTGCCAACACAGGTAAATCAGTTTGAGGCAACTCCATGAACGAAGTGCTATCCGGGTCAGGTGTGAGCACGGTTTGTCTACCCGAACGCATCGTCTGTGAGTCTCTCCCGAAGGCTTCAATCTCAGAAGCAACTGCGGCTTCTCTTACCGCGTCATCCACCTGAACCTCATCTTCGTGATTATCCGGCAGGAACAAGGTGAAGGAACTGCCCACACCTTCGGAAGACTCTACCTTGATAGCACCCCCAAGCAGTCGGGCAAGTTCGCGGCTTATGGACAATCCCAAGCCCGTTCCGCCATATTTGCGGCTGGTTGTACCGTCCACCTGCTGGAATGCTTCAAAGATCAGATCCGTTTTGTCTGATGGAATTCCAATCCCGGTATCCTTCACGGTAAAGCCTACATATTCCTGGTTCGTATTCAGGTACCCAGGAAGCTCTTCTGTTTTCATTTTTCGTCCAATCAGGCTAACAGATCCTCGATTGGTAAACTTGAACGCGTTCGACAACAGATTACGCAAAATCTGTTTGACGCGATGGCTGTCGGTATATACCCATTCCGGCAAATTGCTGTCGAACTCAATGTTCAGGTTGAGTTCTTTTTTATTCGCCATTGGGCCAAAATTCTGTTGAACAAAGCTGGTTAGTTCTTCCATTCGCACTGTTTCATAATTGATATCCATTTTGCCCGCATCCACCTTGGACAGATCCAAAATTTCATCAATCATTTTCAGCAAATCTGCACCAGACATATAGATCGTCTGGGCATATTCCTGCTGTTTAACACTCAGGTTTCCATCCTTGTTCTCCGATAACAATTGAGACAGAATCAAAAGACTGTTAAGTGGTGTACGCAATTCATGCGACATATTTGCTAAGAACTCCGACTTGTACTTGCTTGTCATCGACAATTGCATGGCTTGCTGTTCCAACTGTGTTTTGGTTTTCTCAATCTCGTCGTTCTTCTCTTCCACTTCTCGCACTTGTTCTTCCAGTGCACGAGTCTTCGCAATCAGCTCGGTATTGAAGTGCTCCAATTCTTCCTGTTGACGCTGCAACAGCTCTTCTGAACGTTTGAGGGCTCCCGTCTGTTCTTCCAGATTTTCATTGGAACGGCGTAACTCCTCTTGCTGTGTCTGTAGCTCCTCGGATTGCACCTGCAATTCCTCCGTGAGCGCCTGGGATTCACGCAGCAGTTCCTCCACCCGCAAACGGCGTCGAACGTTGTTGAGAATGACACCCAAATTCATAATCAGCTGCGAGAATAACTGAGTATGCAAATTTGTGAATCCTTCAAACGATGCCAGTTCGACAACGCCAATCAGTTCATCCTCAAATACGACAGGATAGATCATCACACCAGAAGCACGCGATGATCCCGTTGCTGATCCGATGTTCACATAATCCTCTGGCGTTTTTTCGAGAATAATTGGCGTCATATCCAATGCGGCTTGGCCGATTAGTCCCTCGCCGATACGATATACCTCTTTGCCAACATCTTCATTCTCTTCAAATGCATAAGCACCATAACGTCTCAATTCGTCTGGATGTTTCTCTTCATCGATTAGGTATACGACACCCAGTTGAGCTCCAAGTACAGGTGTGAATTCACTGATAAACATCTGCGAGATCTGACGAATCGACCCTATACCACGCAACAATTCTGGAACTCTGGCAATGTTGGAACTCATCCAGTTCTGATCTTGCTGTGCTTGCAAATAAGCTTTCTCGACTTCTAGTTTTTCTTCCAAATCATTGGAGACATCCTTGAACACGCTGGCAATCTGACCAATTTCGTCGGTAGACTTCACCTGAATGCGGCGAATGGTTCGATAACGGCCTTTTCCAAAGCTGGTGATCATCATGGAAACGGTATTCAGTCCCCGTGTAATACTTGGCAGCACCCACATAATGACACCCAATGCTAGTAACAATCCGGCAATCATGATGGCTACTGTAATCTGAACCGCGCGCATATAGGCTGCATTCGCATCTTTAATCTCGGTATCTATCTCCTGGTCCTGAAAACGGGACAGGGCGTTCAAGCTGTCTACAGCTTCCTTCTGCACCGCCAAGCCGGTTGCATTCCGGTAGTTATTGGCATCTTCCACCCGATTCTGGGACATTAAGCTGACCTGTCTCGCGGCATAAGCATTGTAAGCTTCCCAGGCCGTATTCACACGATCTACCAGTTGGTGCTCTGGTGCGCTGTCTGCCCGATCCCGCACTTCCTCAAGGTAGCGTTCGCCCTTTTCCTGCATGGCCTTCAAATCACTGTCTGCGGCACTAATCGAATTGTTGGGATTCAGCAACAAGTTAGCCAGCACTTTGGCTATATCATTGACCTCTCCACGTGCAGAAGAAGTATATCTGACTTTGAGGTATCGCTCCTGATACATCTGATCGATCTGTTGATTGCTGCTGTTCAGCCGTTCGTAACTCACAAACGTAAGTACAATCATGATGGCCATCAGGGCCGTAAAGCCAATCAGCAGTTTATTTCTGATCTTCATTCAGCTTCGACCCCTTTATTTAAGGTAATCCACACCAAACATTTATCATCTTCCCGTTCCTGCGGAATTTCATCATCGAAGAACAACGCCTGCATGGATGCTTCATCCCACTGGTGGGAACCCGCCAGTTTTTCCTTCAGAAACGCCTGCTGCATTTCCTGATCGCCCTGAACGGCTTCGGTTAGCCCATCCGTATAAAGTGCAATGTGCCCATCGCCTTCGTAGTGAATGGTCTGTGGTTCAATATCCATCTTGTCAAACAGACCAACGGGACAGCAGACGCTGTCAAACGTTGTCACACTTCCGTCGTGACGGAAAAAGAGTGCTGGCGGATGGCCTGCATTAACATAATCAATCCTCTTCATTCGTGTATCTACGACCAGATATATCGCTGTAAAATAGTACTGCACCAGCTGTTTTTCCAGATGCAACTGATTAAAGCGTCGATTCAGCTCCTGAATAACCTTCTCCGGGTCTACATACGTTGTAACCGTGTCTTTCAGGACGGAAGCAATGAACATGGTAAATAGGGATGAAGATATCCCATGCCCCATCATATCCAGCAGCAGGACTCCATATCTGCCTTCACCAAGCGGGTACCAGGAATACAGATCACCCGCAAGTTCAAACGAAGGTTTGTAAATTGCATTAACGTGGAATAACGGATCTTCAATTGCTGGGCTTAGCACAGCATTCTGTACCATAGCCGCAAGTTTCAGTTCATCCTGAATCCGCTGATCCCTCTCTTTATGCCAGTCCTTCTCCTGTTTTAGGCGAAGCGCAAGACGAATTCTGGCCATCAATTCGACTTTGTTAATTGGTTTGGTCACATAATCGGATGCACCTGCATCCAGCGCTTCGGCCAATTTTTTGGAATCTCCAATCGCAGTTACCATAATAATAGGTATATCCTTGAGATTTTCAAATTTCTGCACAATACTGCATGCTTCGATTCCATCCATCTCCGGCATCATCATATCTAGCAAAATCAGGTCAATATCCGACGGCTTGGGACGAAGTTCATTGTTTTCCTCACCAATCCCAAGGACTTCAAACATCTCCATCGCAGAACTTGCCGTTACAATGTCACGATAGTTTTCTTTTTTCAGAATTTCTCGAATGATAATGACATTCGTCGGATTGTCGTCAACAATAAGTATTCTCATTTCTATCTCCTTATCTGTGGCGTCCGGGTTTGTCGATTCTTATCAGGTCAGCTAACAACCTTAATTATACAAATTTCGCATACAACACAGCGGTAGACATAATAATTCCTAGTATAACTATAATCGTATTATCAGAAAACTTCTATCAGTAAATGGCACCATCGCAGGAGAATTCACCCGCTGGTTACCCTGTTTTTGCCGCGTTCTGATCCCGCTTCCAAACTTGCAAAAACATAGATAAGGAATGGGGATATCCCCATTCCTTATCTATGTTTTTGGTTAAGCATTCTGCGTTCATCAACTTGAAAGCTCTTTTGAATGATGCAAAATACTCGATTCTGAAGCTTGTCCATTCTCAGAAGGCTCCAGCTTACGCTTTGGATCGTCTAAGCTATTCTTTCTTTTTGGCAATCACAAGTACTTTGCCTTTATCGAGTTCACTCTCGTAAAAATCTGCCTCAGCTTCGGTGAATCCCATCGAAACAATTTTGGCCCGGAGTTCATCACCGCGGGAGCGGAACAGGTTCGCCAAGGAATCAAATACCCCTTCTTCCTTGATACCAATCTCTTTGGCATCTGCCGTATCGGCAATTCGATCTGTACGATCCTTTTCATGGGCTAGAACGAAGATATGATCAGCAAGGTATCCGGTAATCTGCAATTCTTTCACCGCTTCTACCGCTTGGACTCCGTTTTCTACCACTTTTGCATAAGCTTGCGCATTGGTTGAATTCATCGTTTCCACTCTCCTCTGATTGATCTTCTTTATCGAGCTACTTAGTATATAACCATACGATATCAGGTTGAAACGCTTGTGAATTATCCAATCCTAGGAAACCGATTCATCAAAGAGGTCCATTCCTTCAATATGATTGGAGCCTGGCTTCATATATACTTTCAGCGCCTGGCTTCCTCGAAGAAATACTTCTCCATCCTCTGCTACATAATGCGGCTTGCCCAAAACATCTCGAATGGCCTCAATGTTCATATCAATCCATTCCTGATTAAGCTTTAGACGTTTCTCGGAAGCATCAATATGCACATAATTGACCACTCCTGTATCTTCGCAGAGCCCAACCGTTACATCTTTGAATTGATACTCAGGGCAACCCAGGTATGGATCATGTTCCTTATGAATCGGCTGGCCTTTATTGGCTAAAATATCATCGATGCTGTCATCCAGAGAAATGTCATTCAGAGTCCGAAAGTGCTGGACAGGTCCGGATCGATCAGTAGCCAGAATAATCTCTGGTGTCTCCTCTTCCACTACCGTCCATTGCATATCATGAGCAGCGGGTACCGCTGCCGGTTGAACGGAAAAGGGAGAAATTACGCTAAACATAACAAGCAGTAGTTTCATCATGATTCTCACCCTTTCATCAGGTTCATCACCGCTCTGAAGACTTCTATTCATTACAAAACGGTCATGCTATTTCCGCATACGTTGCCATACATTAGCAGCTACATCCACATATTTCAGCCAGCTTTTGCTTCCTTTGGCATCATCATGATATGTAGCTTCATAGGATTGCAGTGTCCGATCTGTCGGTGTAGCAGGCGGTGTCTGTACTACATTCGCTACTTCTGAGCGCTTACTCTGTTCAGTGCTGCTGCGTTTCGTCTGAAACTTGGCCATCAAAGTGGATGACACCTGCTTTGCTGCTTCCGTCACTTCGTTCAGCACTTCACCCAGATTCTGTACAGATTCCATAACAGGATCAATTTGTTTCATCTTGTGCTGCACATCAACTGTAATATCATTGGCATGCCTTACTGTCTGTTTGACTTCATAACTAAGCTCATCAATGGTCTTCTGTACTTCCTGCAGTGTCTGTGACACATTGTCGAGTGAACCCTGAGCGGACTTCAAGGTACGAATTAAGAAGAATACAAGTACTGCAAATGCAATTGCAATTAAAGCCACACTAATTTGATAGATCATAAAAGAACCTCACTTTCCAGTATAAATCGGTTTTGTTATTGCTTAGTTACCCGACCCATTCCGAGGCGAAACAAATAGGATATGAACTGTAAAAACAACTTCTCCTGGTAAAATATCGCAATGTTTCAACCCGATAGGCCTCGGTTAAAGAACAACTACACACGGCAGTGAGACGAACACTTCTCGCTACCAAGTTCTATAAACGAAAGGATGATACCCATGTTGAAATGGTCGGTACTATTTCTAATTATTGCTCTTGTTGCAGGTATTTTCGGATTCTTCGGTATTGTTGAGGCAGCTGCTTCGATTGCCAAAGTACTCTTCTTCATCTTTGTTGTACTGTTCGTCATCTCCCTGATTACGGGACGCAGCCGAATGCGATGAATGACGCTTCCCAATTATGAACAGCATTCGATACATACAAAAGCCTATCGAGCTTGCAAAAGCCGGTAGGCTTTTGTGCGTTCATAATCTCTTTTTGCAACAATTCTCCCCCCGCACATTACGACTTATCTCTATTATGTATTACGCTCCCTTCTGGTCTATTCCATCGCTTCTCCCCGATTACATCATAAAAACAGGACCATTATGACATAGCCAACCCGGTTTTCTCCCACCGAAGTATGATATTTACAGGCTCTCCTTATACCCACATATGCTCCAGTTGACACTGGAGAATCCAAGAAAATATTGTTATAATTTGTGATTCATAAGTAAGCTTGCTTGGTTACTTTTAACACAGGACAACAAACTACATACCTAACCGAGGAGGAAAAACAAATGAAAAAAATCGTAAGTTTTGCCGCTGCTCTGACTTTGATGGGTTCCATGGCTGCTGCCGCAGGTGCTGAGGAAGCGGTTACCGGAACGGTAGCTCCAGAAACGGGAACTCCCACAACCACAACAACGCCGGCTGTTGAAGTGAACAAACCTGCTGTAGACACTGTAGAAGGCACAGCTGAGACCGTAACTGGCACAACAGTAGACACAACGGGTACAGAAGGTACTTCAACGACTACTGAAACAACAACTTCAACAAAGGATGACAAAATCTTTGATGAGCCTGTTGTGAAAGCAGGAGATGAGGTTCTGGTCCCTACAATGCTGCTCAACCTGTTGGAGCGCACATGGTTCTATGATGCACCTAATGGCAAACCAATCGGTGCACTGGGTTCCCAAGTCATTGATACGACAGGTGAAGTTGTAGATGGATTCGATGGTGGTCAATGGGTACAAGTGTATACGTGGAAAGGTAAAGCTTGGATCCACGTTGCTATTCAATAGTATCGTATAATCGTTCTGACGATAAGTAAAGAGGACAGCACGCAGGCAGCGGCTGTCCTCTTTTTCATTTCAAATATGTTTATTTCCGGTTTGTCCCTCCCGATTTCAAGGGCTTCCCGTCGTGCCTTTTTCCATCTTCGGCTCTACATGCACATGTACATGCATAATATTATGTGAACGTTTCAAGCGCTCTTCGACCCGGTCACAGATCTGATGACCTTCGATCAGGCTCAGTCCTCCATCCACCTCAATAACCACATCCACCAGTACATGACTGCCGTGCACACGTGCTTTCACGTCCTTGATCATTTCCACACCAGGAACTCGCGCCACAGATGATCTTAGGTCAGTGAGTTCTTTCTGATCAAATCCGTCTGTCAGACGATGTGTTGAATCACGGAAAATCTCCCATGCTGTCTTACAAATCAACAGACCTACAGCAATTGCAGCTACTTTGTCCAACCAAGGGAGGCCAAATTGTGCACCGATGATTCCGATCGCAGCACCTATGCTGACCCAGGCATCCGAACGATTATCTTTTGCCGCAGCCATCAGGGCCTGACTGTTAATTTGTTTGGCAAGACGATGATTGTAACGATATACGCCCAGCATTACCAGCGCACAGACAACAGCAACTGCTGCTGACCACAGGTTTGGTGCTACAAAGTTTCCTTCATACCAGGAACGAACCGCTTCAACCAATACCTGTAGGCCAACCATGGCCATAATAAATGAAGCAATTAGGGCAGCGACCGTTTCCGCTCTAAAGTGACCATAGGCATGATCGGAATCAGGTGGCTTCTGGGATATGCGGAGTCCGATCAATACCGCAACAGACGCAACAATATCTGTAAGGTTATTAAAACCATCCGCCAGCAATGCGCTGGAAGCAAACAAATATCCGCAGATCAATTTAAAAGCAGACAAGACCAGATAGGCCACAATACTGACCCAAGCTCCGCGCTCTCCTTTGCGTATTTCTTCGTAGGCGTTCAAACCGGGCGACACTCCTTTAACGTTTCGTATTACGGTTGTTCAATGTTACCAAATGCGTACCGTGTGGGTCTATAGAAACAGTGTTGCCAAGCTGCATTGCTGTAGGGATGCCGAAACAAAGTTGCCAGACCGCAGGGCTGTAGGTAAAGAGAAAAAATGTTGGCCCAGTCAAAAAAGTGAAGGTTTTCAGCATTTTATCAGGTTGCCCTTGTGGGGCTTTTGTAAAACGTATAAAATGAGTACATCCCGTCCAATTTGGACGGCTTACTGTAAGACCGGGAGGGAAATAACGATGAGCGATAATAACGAACCGAAAAAGGTCAGTTTGCAGGATGCTATACGCCAGAAACTGGCACAGAAGAAAGAACAGGCAAACACCGGTAACCAATCCAGTGCCTATTTTGAAGGCGGCCCTAAAGCAATGAAGAGCCAAAACAACAAAAAGCCTAACAATCAGCGCCGCCGTACTGGCGGATCCTAGACCGCAAGAAGCTCTTGTATGAGATGTTTCTATGGTTACAGGATCACCCTGTATGACCAAAAAAGAACCGCAAGCCTCCTCTGGAGAGCTTGCGGTTCTTTTTTTATATTAAAACGAATAGTTAACTACGTTAACCATACTCAATGTAGACAGCTTAGCTTATCTTAAGCTTCTACCGGATACATTTTGTTACGCAATTCTTTAATTTCGTCACTTTCCAGATACTCATCATAGCTCATTTGGCGATCAATAACGCCGTTTGGCGTGATTTCAATAATCCGGTTAGCGATGGTTTGAATGAACTGATGGTCATGGGATGTAAACAGCATAGTGCCGTCAAAATCAATCATACCATTGTTCAGTGCGGTAATGGACTCCAGATCCAAGTGGTTCGTTGGCTCATCCAAAATCAGGGCGTTGGCGCCTGTTTGCATCATTTTCGCCAGCATACAACGAACTTTCTCACCCCCGGAGAGTACACTTGCTTTTTTCAGGGATTCTTCGCCTGAGAACAACATACGACCCAAGAATCCACGCAGGTACGTTTCATCCTGATCTTTGGAATATTGACGAAGCCAATCTACGAGACTCATATCTACTCCGTCAAAATATTTGGAGTTATCTTTCGGGAAATAAGCCTGAGTTGTAGTAATACCCCACGTGTATTCACCACTATCCGCTTCCGTTTCACCCATAAGGATATCAAACAACAACGATTTGGCATTACCGTTCGGGCCAACAAAGGCAATCTTATCCCCTTTATTCACTACAAAGCTGAGATCATTCAGCATGTTTACACCATCAATTGTTTTATTGATACGATCAACGGTCAACAATTGTTTACCCGCTTCACGCTCAGGCTTGAAGTTAATGAACGGATATTTCCGGTTCGATGGACGAAGATCATCCAACGTGATTTTGTCGAGTTGTTTCTTACGCGAAGTCGCTTGCTTCGATTTGGAAGCATTCGCAGAGAAACGTTGAATAAAGGCTTGCAGCTCTTTAATCTTCTCTTCTTTTTTCTTGTTAGCATCACGTTGCAAAGCAAGTGCCAATTGGCTGGATTCATACCAGAAATCGTAGTTACCTACGTACAGCTGGATTTTACCGAAATCGATATCTGCAATGTGTGTACAGACTTTGTTCAGGAAGTGACGGTCATGGGATACTACAATAACAGTACCTTCATAGTCCATGAGGAAGTTTTCCAGCCATTGAATGGATTCGAGGTCCAAGTGGTTGGTAGGCTCATCGAGCAACAGGTTGTTTGGACGACCAAACAAGGCTTGTGCAAGCAGGACACGAACTTTTTCGTTACCGCTCAGATCAACCATTTTCTTCTCATGCATGTCACGTTCAATACCCAGACCGATTAGGAGTGCCGCTGCATCCGGCTCAGCATCCCAGCCATTCAACTCAGCAAACTCACCTTCAAGCTCACCTGCACGCAAACCATCCTCTTCAGTAAAGTCCGCTTTGGCATACAACGCGTCCTTCTCTTTCATGATGGAATAAAGACGGCTGTGGCCCATAATTACAGTTTCGAGAACCGGATACTCGTCATATTCAAAGTGGTTTTGCTTCAAAACGGCCATGCGTTCGCCCGGGGTGATGTGCACCTCTCCCGAGTTTGCTTCAATTTCACCGGACAAAATTTTCAAAAATGTTGATTTGCCGGCTCCGTTGGCGCCGATCAGACCGTAACAGTTGCCTGGCGTGAACTTGATATTCACATCTTCAAAAAGTGCACGTTTTCCGTAGCGGAGCGTGATGCCGCTTGTACTAATCATTAAGCATACCATCCTTTATTTAATATTCTGCATACTGCATGAATAGCAACTTGCATCAATCATGGATTCAATATCCCGAAGCCTATTCTGGCACCATATTATAACACAAAAAAGCGGCAAATTCGAAAATTGGCCGCTTTTTAATCGTTAAAGATTTGGTAAATGTACCGTTCATGCGGGTATACCCTTACATTAGCATATCTAGATCACTTTTGTTAGTCTTGTTTACTTTCTTCGTGCCGGATGCGGAGTGTCTCGCCATGTCCTAGCACTCGAATGCGCTCTTCGTTAATTCCCAGCCGTTCTCGTTCAGCTTCCATTCGATCAAGTGCTTCCTTGGGTGTGTCATCCGCCAGCTTAAACGTTCCATAATGCATGGGAACCATAAGCTGGGAACCCGTTTCTACAAATCCTTGCAGCGCTTCTTCCGGCGTCACATGTTGGGATGTCATGAACCATTCCGGGTCGTACGCACCGATTGGCATCAGGGTAACACCGATGTCGAAGCGTTCTCCGATCGTTTTGAATCCCTGGAAGTATCCTGTATCCCCTACAAAATAGATCACTGGCGGACCGCCGAGAGAATGATCAGCCGAAGTTTCTATTGGATCATCCGTTCCTGCTGCTCGGGAATTTTTATGATTTTCGTCTTCACTCGTCGCAGCACTCTCCTCCGATGGAATGAGTGCCGGGTGATTCTGTTCCAAAACATAACCGCCCCAATGGGACGTATTGGTATCGAATAGGGTTCGGCGCGTCCAGTGCTGCGCAGGTACAAAGGTTATTTTGACCCCGCCAAGCGTAATATGTTCCCACCATTTCATCTCATGACACCGATGGAACCCTTTGCGCACCATTTTGCGTTTGAGACCATCAGGAACGATGAGCAGTGTTTTGGCTGTGACCAACTTCCGCAGCGATGCGAGATGCAAATGATCATAGTGTGAATGCGAGATCAAAATGACATCCAGAGGCGGAATATCCTGAATCGGAATGCCAGGGGCACCGAGTCTGCGCTGAAATCCCATTTTTTCGGCCCAGACCGGGTCTGTCACGATGTTTAGTCCATGATATTGAATGAAAAATGTGGAATGACCAATCCAGGTAATCGTGGTTTCAGCCCGGTTGGCGTGCAGATAATCCAGTTCAGGCGGGTGCTTGGGCACGGTGTAGGAATAATCCTTAACTTTGCTGCGCCGTTGCTCCCTCCATTGCTTGAATTCCTTCAGCGTTTTGTCCGTACTTACATTATCAATGTTGTTATAACGGATTTTCGGCATGAAAGGGCCCTCCTCCCCTCCTCGTATCTTAACAAAAGATTACCCCGAATTGGAAAGTACGTACCAACGAATCAATCCTTTGGATTTTTGCATTTCGCCAAGTAGACGAACAAAAACGCAATTGCAGCCACGATAATCAGTGGTGGGGCGTACATAATTGTAAAGGTCTCAAAAAAACTTAATCCCGTTATACCGGGAATACCCCTCACTCCCTCGTCAGAGCTGAGAAGTAACCGTGGAATCATGATGAACAGCATGTTGGGAAGCATCAACGGACTCATCCTTTCTTTTTGCCAGCATTACCTCGCACATAATTGGCATCAAACAGAAACAACTTCATAATGAGCACAAGTGAAGGAATGAGCACCAGCAGTCCCAGGCTGAACGCCGTAATGAGCGCAATCCCCATCGTCTTGTTCGTAAAGCTATCGTAAATATTAATGTACGGATACAGAATGTATGGAAGATGTGAGCGCCCATAGCCGTACCAGGCAAAGGCAAACTGCAGCATGACGGCGATAAAGCACCATCCCAAATATTTACGTTTCCATACCAGCGAGACGGCGATCACAAAACAGATAAAAGATGCGATAAACATCCATGAGATATTTAACATCTGCTCAAAGTGTGCGGGATTCTGTTTGTTAATTTGCAAAAATGCCAGGAAGCTGGCAAAGATCGTGGGCAGACTCCATAGGAGTGCATACTCCCGAAGAACCTCAAACGCAGTCTCATCTTCTGCCCGCTTGGCATAGTAAGAAAGAAACATCGCGGATATATAGAGCACACTTACCAGTGCAAGCAATACAACAGACCAGGTATACGGATTCGTCAAAAACTCACGCCAGCGAAAAAACACCTGATCTCCCACCTGCTCAATAATTCCACCTTCGGATATCGCCAAAATGGTGGAAAACACCGCCGGAATCAGCAATCCCGTTGCTCCGTACAATGCCATATAGATCCGGCTGTTCTGCCCATGGTTCCCATAGGTATTATAGGCGTAGTACACGCCCCGGATGGCAAGCAGTACAATCGCCAATGAACCTGGAACAAGCAGCGCTGTCCCATAATAAAAAGCGCTATCCGGATAAAAACCGACCAAACCAACCACAAAAAAGATCAGAAACACATTCGTCACTTCCCACACGGGTGAGAGATAGCGCTGAATAATGTTATGGATTTTGTTCTCGTGTCCGGTTAATATGCTGTAAAAGCTGAAAAATCCGGCTCCAAAATCAATCGAAGCCACGATCAGATATCCAAACAGAAACGTCCACAAAATCGCGATGCCCGCTATTTCAAAGCTCAATGCACGATCCCTCCTTCCAGACCGAGAGACTCCAGTTCCTTCTCTGCTTCCTTGTTACGAAACAGCTTGCTGAGTACCCGAATCGCTGAGAAGCAAAGGATCAGGTACAGCAGAATAAACAGAACCAGCATCCAGCCTACTGAGGATGATGTTGTTGCTGCTTCCGACACCTTCATGTACCCGCGCAATATCCATGGCTGTCTGCCAACCTCGGCGAACATCCAGCCCAGCTCAATGGCAATCATGGCCAAGGGCCCAAGCAGGACGATACCGAGCAAGAGCCACTTGGGATAAGGTTTGCGCCCCGGCAGCCAGCGACGGAACACATAAAGCACCGGAATTAGCAGAATGATCACGCCAGTCGTTACTTTCAGGTCAAACATATAGTGAATGGACAACGGCGGCCTCAGATCGGCCGGAAATTCTTCGAGCCCTTTCACTTCCGTATCCGGTCTGTTTCCCGCCAGTATACTAAGTGCATAGGGAATCTCTATGGCATATTTCACTTCATTGTTCTCGTCAAGAATTCCCCCATAGACCAGCGGCGCTTTCGTCATCGTTTTGAAATGCCACTCTGCTGCTGCCAGCTTCTCCGGCTGGTATTTCGCTAGAAATTTACCGGAAGAATCTCCAATCATGACGGTGCTGACCGCAAATACGAGCGCACATACCGTTGTGAGCTTAAGTGCCTTTTTGTAATACACATGATCCCGCCCACGAAGCAAGCTGAATGCAGCAATACCTGCTAATATACCCGCACTCAATGTGTATGACGAGGCGAGCACGTGAGATACCTTGGTCGGGGTAGCTGGATTCAGCATTGCAGCAATCGGATGGATGTCCTTCATGATGCCATTAATCAGGGTAAACCCCTGAGGTTGGTTCATAAAAGAATTCACTGTTGTAATGAATATCGCAGAAGCAGAGGATCCCAGTGCCACCGGAATCAGCAGCAGCATGTGCGTATATTTCTTTTTGAAACGGTCCCATGTGTAAAGGTAGATTCCAAGAAAGATCGCCTCCACAAAAAAAGCGAATGTCTCCATAAACAGCGGCAAGGCAATGGCCTGCCCCGCTACCCGCATAAACATCGGCCACAGCAGGCTGAGCTGTAAACCGATTGAGGTGCCTGTAACCACACCTACGGCAACGGTAATGACGAAACCTCGCGCCCATCTGCGCGCGAGCAAGGTGTAATGGATATCATTGGTGCGCAGTCCGCGCCATTCAGCCAAGGCAATCATGAGTGGTACGCCTACACCGATGGAGGCAAAAATGATGTGCACAAACAAGGTTAGACCGGTCAGCATCCGGCTGAGCAGAACAGGGTCCAGGGATGACATGGGTTACACTCCTCTTTCACTTAATCGTTATGTACGACTTCATATCGCCTGTGTGACAATATGCCTCAATAACTCATAATTCGGATAATACTTTTGACAACGGCATACAGCACGATCACGGCTGCAACCAAGCAGACGATAATAAGGGTTTTCTCTTGTTTACGGAACATAGACCTGCCGTCCTCCTTTTGCATGGCATGCAAATTATGGCTCTATAGACAGTTTGCAAAAGAAGTTGTTTTTTTATCCGGGAAATTTTGAAAAACAAAAAAAGCCTTTATCTATTTCAGGATAAAAGCATCCTATTAGATAAGGGCTTCTCTTGCCTTACAAAAGTTCGTCTTGCTTAGGCAATCGAACCTTGAACGTGCTTCCTTTGTGCGGCGCGGATATAAAGGTAAGTGTTCCCTGGTGGTCCTCTACAATTTTGCGCGAAATGTAAAGTCCCAGTCCAGTCCCGCCAATCTGACGATGATCCGAATTGTCCACACGATAAAACTTCGTAAATAACAGGTCCTGCACGTTCTCTGGAATTCCTATTCCATAATCACGTACATCGATGCATAACCATTCTTTTTCTTCCCACAGCGTAATATCAATTCGGTCTGCTCCAGGTGAGTACTTGACTGCATTACCAACCAAATTGTGCAGCAACTGAACCATCCGGTTCTGGTCCGCGTAAGCAAAAAAGTCTCCATTAAACGCATGTACATATATACGCTGAATGGATTGCATATTCCATTGCTCAGCAACACCCTCAACCAACTCAAGCAACGGTACATACGTCTTATGATAGGTCATGCCTTCATTGTCAAGACGTTGAATATCAAGTACATCATCCAGCAGACTGCTCAGCCGTGCGCCTTCCGAAGAAATGGTTTCCATGAAGTCCTGACGCTGTGAAGCGGGAAGATCATACATCATCATTAGTTCCACATAGCCCATAATGGTCGCTACAGGGGTACGAAGCTCGTGGGACACCACACTGATCAGTTCGTTTTTCATCCGATTCAGTCGTTCTTCCTCTGTACGATCGCGGAACACCAGAAGAAATCCATGGTTTTTACCGGGAACATCCATTTGCTTCATGTACAGGGAAAATACACTCTTTTCCACATCATTGAATATAAATTCAGTTTCCACAAAGGCCAGTTCTCCGTTTAAAAAAGCACGAGTCTGCTCTACCAAATTGAAATCAGCAGTTAACACAAGAGTATCAATGGCATTGGCTAAATCTACGATAGATCTGCCCGAAAAATCTCGGAGGCCAAACATTTCTTCAATTCTTCTGTTAACTATCGTAATGGTGCCGAAACGATCAGACATGACCAGACCTTCCCTAACCGATTCAATGAAATGCTCGCTGATATCCCGCTGTTCCTGGATGGCAACTTTTTCATGAAACAACTCCGCATTCAGCTTCTCCAGAGCCAGCGCATGACGTACACGGTCTTCTTCAGCTCTTGTCCGCTCGGTAATATCTTTGATAAATAAGTTGTACAGCGTTTCGTTATTTCCCAGCTGAATTTCTACAATTTTGTACTCAATCGGAAAAACCGAACCGTCCCGGCGAATGCCTGAAATTTCTTCCACGATGACATGCCGTTTGCCCTGAATATACTCACATTGTTTCAGCATTTCCTTAATTTCCATACAGCTCGCTCCCTGAAAAAGGGATGGGGCCTCTTTTTCTAAAACAACCTCTTCCCGTTTCAATCCAAACATTCTTTCGGCTTCGGGATTAAACTCTATAATCAGTCCGTTTAAATCCACAGCAATAATAGCATCAATAGATGAATCAATGATTGCCCGTTTGATTTCTTCACTATTCTTCAGCTCTTTGGTTCGTTCTCTGACCCTGTCTTCCAGCGTAAGCTTGTCCTGACGTATCTGCTCGAATTGTTCAAGGAGCACATCGGCCATTTTGCGCAAATTGCCAATTAGAATCTGCACTTCGGTGACGTGGCTGGTCGGCCAATCCATCTTACCATTACGAAATAATAGTCTGGGAAGGGAGCCTGTCATGCGTGTGAGGCGTTTCATTGGACTTACGACTTTCTTGCTAAGTGGAGCAGCCACAATCATGGAAACCACGAAAATGATAAACAGAGACTGAAGCGTATTCAGATAGATCGACTCAATACGTTTGTAATAATTGGCTGAGTTGGTCTCAACAAAAACTCGATAAGGAGTACTTGTGGTCATATCTGCTTCATACATAAACGACGCCTGTTTCCAGTGAGTAAGCACATCGCTATAATAAGCATCCCCGGAATGGAATAGGATACTGTTCTCCCCTGGCTTGAGTAAACGATACTTGTTGATATCCAGGTAATCTCCCTGCGGAAGCGTATCCAATCCAGAAGCTACAACTTTATTATTTGGATCCAGAACGATGACATTTACATCCAGCAGATGATGATAACGCTCCATGCTCTGGTGCATGTTCTCTTCGGTTAGATATTGTTCATTCAAATCCTTGATCACGGCATTCGCAGCGTGTTTTAGATTAGATACGATGGAGTTATTGATCTGACCCAGCTGTCTCCGACTGTCGGCCGATAACAGAACAAGAGAGACAACGACTACAAAGGATACGACGTATTTAAATGCAATTCGTGTGAGCGGAATGGTTCCTGTTCGTTTCGACTTCAATTCGCCATTGGTAATCCAGAAGTCTACCACAATACCTGCAATCAGCGCGTTAACCATACTGGTCACAGCGACATGCATGTATGTATATTTTAATTCTTCAAGATTCATGCCCATAATGTACCCATAACAGGTCACTGGCAATAACATCGCGACCCAGAATGCAGCATTTGCCTTCATGACACTTCCATTCTTCCATCGGATCTGCCACCCCAGCATCCAGATTAATTCAATTGTATGAGCGCCAATCATAAAAAAACTATTTGGGACTAGACCCCCGAATAACACACCCAAGGTACAGATTGCTATCAAAGCAGTGAATCCGTATACGGCTCCATGTAAGCGCAAGGCAATAAACGTTGCGGCTGTACCAAACAAGAGCTGTACCCCGTAAAAAAGAGTCAACGGAAATATCGTTCCCAGCGTACCCAGGATAATAAGTATAGCCGTACCCAACCACGGAATACGGAGTTTGATTACCATCCACTCCAACACCTTATTTATCCTTATGTAGTCCACAGGCATCCGTCCTTATGATTGATTTCTATGTTTGCATTCAACAACAACGTTGGTATTTCCTATGGATTAAAGCTCAAAAGATCTACTTTATTTCCCTGAAACCGTTCTGATACATTATACTGTAATTACTACTCGATGTAGCTTTGGGAAATTTTGAATGATCGGCAAATGAGCTTCATTCATGGTAAAATACTGAAGTTTGGCCTCAACTCTATAGAACTTACTACATATGCATCCTATATTCTGGAATACAAACATTAAAAATTTTGCAGCATTCCCACACAAATTACGCCATTTTTCTAGAAGTTTCTTAACAAATTCATTTCATCAGGAGTGTGACCTCAATGTCTATCAAAGTTCTTCTTATAGAAGATGAGAAAAATCTGGCCGACATGATTGCTTTCTTTCTTGAGGAGGAGGGTTACATAACTGAACGGGTTCATCATGCACGCGAAGCACTTCAACTTTTCCCACGATTCCAGCCCGATATTGTAGTGACTGACTTGATGCTGCCTGAAACAGACGGTAATGATCTGGTAGATGCGTTTCGCCAGCACTCGACTGTACCCATATTGATGATCTCGGCCAGCACCATGCTGAATGATCGGCTCCGAGCGTTACATAATGGTGCAGATGATTTCCTTTGTAAACCCTTTAGTCTGAAAGAGCTTGATGCACGTATTAAGGCATTACTGCGCAGATCGGCTATCTTCTACCCGGACAAACCGATAAAAGAGGACAAACCTACTGAAGTTGTCGGACATGTCAGTGTGAATGAGTACAGAAGAACTTTGTTTGTGGATGGCCTTGAAATCGAGGTTACTCATATTGAGTTTGAAATCATGAAGGAATTGTACCGAAATCCCGGCAAAGTGTTCACCCGCAATGAACTCATGGATCGAATTAAAGGCTCTGAACGGGCATATCTGGACCGCACAATCGATGTACATATCTCCAGTCTGCGTAAAAAAATTGAACCCGACCCCAAAAATCCAAGGTACATCAAGACGGTTTGGGGAACGGGATATAAATACGTCATTTAGTACACGCCGCAATGAAATAATGGCTCATGTCCTCTCTCTGTCATCGTCTCATCGACTGAGTTGAGGGCTGAGCTGTTTTTGTTTTGTATGCAAAAGAATGCAGCCACCGCTGGATTTCCACGATCAGACTGTCTGGTTCCTTCTCATGCCAAAGGATCATCTTTATCAGACCCGTACCCGTAATAAGCTGCAAATGGCGCTTGCGAATCAGGGATTGGAAATCCGTAATTACCAGCAAAGGAATCTGAGGCATAAATGCCCGAATGGCATTGGCTGCTGATACGGCTTGCCCGGCGTCCTGATAATCGACAATACAATAATGAGCTTTGCCCCATTCCTCCCCCTCCTCGTTATTCACATTCTTTTCTCTCTTCATTGCATGCTCCCTCTGCTCGTCTGTTATCCATTCATTCAACAATGCAATCATATTGTCATAATCAATACCACGACTTCCGTCCGAAAGTACGGTAATGGGTTCCATAGGTATAACCTCCAGTTCATTCTCTCTTCTTATTGTGCCAATCTTCATTTAAAAATGTTCGTGTATGAACATAAAAGAAGTGTTAACTATCTTCGTACTTCTTCACAAACTGTGTAAGGTTCATTACCCATTTCGCAGTTTGCGACAATTCATGTAAAATAGGGATATGCCCGTGCTAATTGCGGGAACTTTAAGAAATGAATCCGGTACAGGAGGTTATGAACCGATGAATATTGTTTCAATTGAACCAACACCCAGTCCCAATACGATGATGCTGCATCTGGACGAACGTCTGGAGGACGGGATCCGCAGAACATATACACTGGATAACGAACGATCTGCTCCGGCGTTTATTCGCCAGATGCTTCATATTCCCGGAGTAAAAAGTGTATTCCACACAACCGACTTCGTAGCGCTCGACCGCAAGGGAAATGCGGATTGGTCCGTCATACTTGGCGAAGTCCAAAGTCGTCTTGGCCAACAGGGAATCGATTTGGACTGGATTGAATCTGAAGACGCCTCTGGCGAACACTTCGGTGAAGCACAGGTATTCGTTCAATTCTTCAGAGGTGTGCCGATGCAAATTCGGGTCAAAGCCGGCGCCAAGGAAGAGCGGATTTCGCTCTCGGATCGGTTCGTCAAAGCCGTTACTGAAGTCGCCAGCGCAACACTGATCAAGGAACGGAAACTGAGTGATTACGGCGTCCGCTACGGGGAATTGCCTGAAATCGCAAGAGAAGTTGAACAGGAGCTGGAAGCAGCATATCCCCCTGAGCGTCTGGAACGCGTAATTCAACAAGCCATTGAGCACGGCACCAATTCCGAAGAGTTCGTGGAACGTCGCCGCGAGCTGGATGGTGCCGAGCTTGAAGAGGCTCTGCATAATGAGGACTGGAATGTTCGCTACGCTGCATTTGATGGTATGGAGCCTACAGCAGAACGACTGCCACTCGTTGCCCATGCACTCCATGACAGTAAAATGCAGATTCGCCGACTGGCTGTTGTATATCTAGGTGATATCCGTACACCGGAAGCGATGGAACTGCTGTACGAAGCTCTGCAGGATAGTTCACCTGCTGTACGTCGGACTGCCGGAGATACCCTCTCCGATATCGGTGATCCTGCAGCAACTGCAGCCATGACAGCTACGTTATCGGATAAAAGCAAGCTTGTACGCTGGCGTGCAGCCCGTTTCCTATACGAAGTGGGAACTGAAGAAGCTGAGCAAGCTCTGCGGAAGGCAGCCGAAGATCCTGAGTTTGAAGTCAGCCTGCAAGCCAAAATGGCACTGGAACGGATTGAATCCGGGGAACAGGCAGCCGGAACCGTATGGCAGCAGATGGCTGGGCGTAACAAGACGTCGGAATAGTCCTTTCGATTCATATCCAACAATTGTTATTGCACTGGAATACCATGGGGGTTATACTGATTGTCTGTTTACTAAACAGAACATTGAGTGTTACGTTCTGTGATTTATAATTTCATAGACAATAGATACACCTCATCCATGATGATGAGGTAGAGGTCGCGGGTGCGATCAGTACGCTGAAGGAGGCGCTAAGGAGCCGCTTATGAATTCAGCCGAAAGGTGCACCCGCCGAAGCCCGCAGGACGGTTCCTTACGTTGTCCAGCGCGGCTGGGGCTGTTGCCGAAAGGTGCAGAACTGTCACAGATGTATGATGCCTTCCTCGGAGGGTATGATTTCTTCTGTGTTGAGCTATCTTAAACATCTGGGACGAGGTGCGGACGATTGATAATAAAGACCGCAGGCTAATGCCTGCGGTCTTTTGGTTATTTCCATTGTTCTGAACCCATTAGTACGCTGAAAGAAGGAGTGTTTCCATGCAAGACCGCAACAACCAAACTAACACAGGACCTACCCTGAAAAAAGGATTACGCGCACGGCATATGACCATGATTGCACTCGGTGGATCCATTGGTACAGGACTTTTCCTCGCAAGCGGAACCGCTATTTCCAATGCTGGCCCCGGCGGTGCACTGATTGCTTACGTTGCCGTCGGCATCATGGTCTTCTTTCTAATGACCAGTCTCGGAGAGCTGGCTACCTTCATGCCTGACTCCGGTTCATTCAATACGTATGCGGCCCGCTTCGTCGATCCAGCCCTTGGGTTTGCCATGGGTTGGAACTTCTGGTACAACTGGGCCGTCACCATTGCGGCAGAACTCGCTGCGGCAACCGTACTCATCAAATACTGGTTCCCTGAAAGTTCATCCATGTTGTGGAGTCTGTTGTTCCTCGTATTAATCTTTGCCCTAAATGTGTTGTCCGTTAAAGGGTATGGAGAGTCGGAGTATTGGTTCGCCATTATCAAAGTCGCTACAGTGATCATCTTCCTTACCGTTGGTGTGCTCATGATCTTCGGCATTATCGGTGGAGAAACGGTAGGATTCAGCAACTTTACTGTTGGAGACGCACCATTCCATGGCGGATTCTTTGCGGTTCTGGGTGTATTTATGGCTGCAGGATTCTCTTTCCAAGGAACAGAGCTCATTGGTGTCGCAGCCGGTGAGAGCGAAAATCCGCGTGAAAATGTCCCTCGTGCTATTCGGCAAGTGTTCTGGCGTATTCTGATCTTCTACATTCTGGCGATTACAGTCATCAGTCTGATCATTCCTTACACACATCCGAATCTGCTTAAAGGTGATCTGAACAACATCGGAGTCAGTCCGTTTACTCTTGTCTTTGAAAAAGCGGGGCTGGCCATTGCTGCTTCCGTCATGAATGCCGTTATTCTGACCTCTGTACTGTCTGCCGGGAATTCAGGCATGTATGCTTCAAGTCGTGTTCTGTATGCTCTTGCCCGGGATGGCAAAGCGCCTCGCTTCCTGGGTCGGCTGAACAAAAAGGGCATTCCAATGAATGCCCTGCTCTTGACCACAGCGGTGGGTATGCTCGCTTTTCTAGCCTCCCTATTCGGTGATGGTATTGTATATACCTGGCTGCTTAATGCATCCGGGATGTGTGGGTTTATCACCTGGCTCGGCATTGCCATCAGCCATTATCGTTTCCGCCGTGCGTATGTGGCCCAAGGTCGGGATTTGAACGATCTGCCCTACCGTGCACGCTGGTTCCCATTTGGGCCGATCTTTGCTTTTGTGTTATGTATCATCGTCATTATTGGACAGAACTATCAGGCGTTCACGGGCGATCAGATCGATTGGAGCGGAGCCCTCGTCGCTTACTTAAGCGTTCCGCTGTTCCTGATCTTATGGCTGGGTTATAAATTTATTAAGAAAACAAAAGTTGTACCATTACAGGAATGTGATTTTACAACAACAAACGAATAACGTTATTTCATAGGCACCCTTCTTTCCACTGGAAAGAGGGTGCCTATTTGGTTCGTCCAAGTTTCGGGATAGCTATCACTCAAGCAAAAAAGGACGCTCATGAATGAGCGTCCTTTTTCACCATAAGGTGTGTCCTATTATAATCATTCATACAAAGTTTGCTGTCACATGGTCCAGGTAATCTTCACACGCAGATCGATGGTATCCTCCATGTTGGACACGTAATACGATATTGACTTCATGCCAAGCTGATACAGATCCTGCAAATCCTCTACTAGTCCTGTCTCAGTACCTTTGTATCTAAAAGTCAGTGAGGTTCCGCCATCCTTGAGCACACTCTGAACTTTTGTTTTTAGCGCGGAATGACCACTAACTGCATCATTTTCATCATAGAGCGAGTATTCCAGTGTATGATAAAGCTTCTGGTACGCGGTTGCCTTGCTGCCTCCCGACTTCACCAAAGTTTGCAAAGCTTCACGATAGGGGGCAGATGCAGCAGGATACTTGCCTTTAGCTGTCCAGACATGGTCCCGTGCCATCTCATCATCACTGAGTAAATAATAACTGTGACTTACCTTGCCCTTACGGTCAGGAGTAGGGTCATCCCACGTCGTATCCATATGGTACCACTTACCATCCAGCTTGACGAGATTCCAGGCGTGTAATTGCTCACCAGCCGTTCCTTCCACAATCCGGTTCTCTATACCTACCTGCTCCAGCATGCGATAAGCCAGCAATGAATACCCCTGACATACAGTACTGCCGGTAACAAGTCCATCGTATGCAGTATATTTCTGCAAGGATGTATCGTAGGACAGGTTAAGTACAATCCAGTCATGAATGACTTTAACTTTCTCATGATTCGTCATGCCAGGCAATATAATCTCTTTGAGCACGTTGGTCACCTTACGGTTCACATAATCGGTCTGCTCCTTCGTTTCCCGATATGCCAGCTTCACATGTACCTCTGCGGATACATTGGAGCCTTTATAATTAAATGCGTAACTTTTAACGGTATATTGAATATAAGGATCACTGGTCATTGCTTCGTCAATGGAGCTCTGCAACTGTTTTTTGAGGCCTTTCACATTGCCTTTGTATGTAAAAACAAGTTCCTCTGTACGCTGGGACATCGCATTAAGCAACGTCTCGCGCAGATCCGTATTCGTGGATATGTCCGATGTTCCCGACGCCGCGTACAGCTGATCCAGATCAACCGCATGTGGCAGTGCCACAGCGACGAGACAGCCAGCCAATAGCAAGGTTATCACTCGTTTTCCGTGCTTGCCCATGAAAGGATACCACCTCTCTTTGCAAAGTTCTCATGCCTCATTGTATCACAAAAGGGATTGACGGCAGGCTTCTAGTTTTGTCGAAAAGCATCAAAAGAGACCCTCCGTAGAAGGTCCCCCTGTCTTCAGTAAAACAAACCTAACCTACCCGTTATCCTCATCATATGACTCTTCCGGGCATTTATGCAACAAACTCAAATCAATATAAACGATTGCCGCTCATAAAGGTATCCGTCTTACCCTGAAGCTTGGCCAGACGTTCCAATACCTGAGCCGCTTCGGCAACCGTCACTTTGCGTGCAGGCATGAATCGTCCTTCAATCGAAGGCAACAATCCCAGCTTGATGCTGAGGGAGACAGCTCCCTTGTTGTTGACTGCACTGGCATCTGCCAGGTTGGGAAGATCCGATGGCAATGTGTAGAATCCGGCTAATTTCTCATAGCGCAAAATGCGCACGAGCAATACCGCCAGCTCTTCACGAGTCATCTCCTCTTCTGGATTTAGCTTCGTTTCAGAGTCGGCACCCGCTAACCAGCGCTGATCGATCAATGTCCGCACAGCTTGGTAATAAGGGCTCTCCGGGGTAATGTCAGCGTATAGCTTCTCGCTCCCGTTTCCACTGTAATACATATCCATATTCGGGTTAACCGCTCTTGCCAGATAGGTAAACCAATCACCCTTCGTGATGACCCGGTCTGGGAATACACGTCCCTGCTCATCTGCAAGAATTACGGCATGTTGAGTCATATTCCGAAGTGCAGCCTCCGCCACATGACCCGAAATATCACTAGGCTCAACATTCGCTGTGGCACTTCCACTACCATATAAAAACTTCCATTCTCCAGTAGTAGCATCAAGTACTTCATAACTGGCGGAAATCGAATTTCCATCTCGTGTAGGCTGGTAAACCAGGTTTACACCCGAGGGAACGACCTGACCGTTACTCATGGCATAACCACCGTAGCGGGAGTAAGCCAGTGTTAACTTGAATGCTTCCAGATAGGTTGCCTTTGCCTGTTCATAACTGATGGCTGGTTTGGTGTTTCCAGGCAACTGTTCAGGCGTTGCAGCAATCCTTGTATAAAATTCGTTGATGGCTCCATCCTTCAGGACTTGTACTTGCACTGTATCATCCATAACCGCAATTCCGTTCATGTAGCGCTGGAACATAAATGTACGTGCACCTTCAAATTCAAGCACACTGGACAACCGGAATTGTTCTGATGCACTCGGAACCAATGAAATCACCTTATTGATTGCAAGTTTCTCGGCTTGTGTCCGGGTTACGGACTTAGTCTCATTCTCATCCGATGGTTTCTCCTGCGCAGCACCCGGCTCCACCCGCTGATACAAGCTGTAACTATAAATCTGTCCAGTAAGCGCATCTACCTGTGCTGAAATATCTCGCATGAACATGTAGGATACATTTGCATTTCGATTGCTCCAGCTCAGGCTCCATACTTGATTGTTAGGACTCGCATACTCACCTTTGCTTAACTGACTATGCTCCAACTTGTAACCTTTCGGAATATCAAAGTTCTTTTTAATGATGTTCTCGGCCTGTTGTGCATTTAATTTCTGACCGTTCGCTGCGGCAAAAGGAGCTACACTTCCTTTTAAAGGTTTATTCTGCTGTAAAGAATCTTCATCACCAATAGCTTTTCCAGTCATCTCGTTAATCGGCTCCAGTGTATTAGCATCCAGCGGAACCATGCTGGAATTCTTCGGCATATAACCAAGATAATACTTTTGTCCTTTGGGCGAGGATAGACGATCAGTCGAGATATAGGCGAGCTGTACATCAAATTGCTCCTCAAAACGTTGACTGGCCTTCACTTCCGATGCTGCCGACTTCGATGAAGGATATTCAGCTCCGGTTGTACTTCTTGAATAGCCAGTCACCAAGCCACTTTCATCCACACTTATGTAGATCGTCTCTGCCTCAGACAACAACCCTTCATGCTTGAGCTGGTAGCCATATCGATATTCCGTTCTGCCAAACAAAGATTGCTGTGCTGTAAATTGATACACATCTCCAAGAGAAGCATATTCATTTTCTTTCAATCCGGGAATAGCTTTGAACAGTAATGCCTCTGCATGCACCTCAGCCTCGTCTTTGGTCAATTTGACATCAGAATCAGTAGACTGCTTATCCAGTAAATCAGAAGGCAAATGTACGTTTAGCACTTCCCCCGTGCCCGCATGTACCGTTGCGCTAAATCCCATCGTATGGTTTCCTTCGACAATTTGAAAGCCAATCTCCCACGCCTTGTAATCTGGCGGTGGGTAAGAGTTAGGCGAATCGAATCGTACGGATGAAATCGTCGCCTTTTTTAACAATGGAAATAAGTTCAGTATATTCTCGCTGGCTTGCTTGGAGGAGATTTTGGCTCCTTCAGGCACCTCGTTGTCTGTTAATCCAAGTTGTTGTTCCGTTTCCCCCGCTGCGGATTCTGTTACCTGTTCCGCTGTCGCTGCCGACGCGCTGCCTGCAAACCCTGGTGTCTGTGATGCCAGAAGCAAAGTTGCCATGGCTGCTGTAGCCGCTTTGGTTGTAAACATTTTGAATCGTACATTAAAATTCCATTCAAAACTCAAATCTGGACCTCTCCCTTCAATTTCATACAAGGATGCATGAAAATAACCTCGCATGAATATTGCCAGTCTATTCTATGATACCATAAGCTTCCTTTTTAATCGTCATTTTCCCAACAATTTTACAAATGTGAATTTCTGCATATTTTATAGAAACAGCAAAAAAACGCCAACTGGGTTGGCGTTTCGACGATCAGCCTGAGCATCAAGTGGGCTGAATTTTCTCTATATTGACGTTCGGCATAACAGATTTGTTGGTCTGAGCCTGCACCTTTACATGTGTTTTCAAAAAAGGAATCACCGTATTCCAGAACGCAGGATCTTCTTCTGAACAGCTATGGCCTCCACTATTGACCCATAGATGCTCCACGGGCGGATCCGCTTTGGACATAAAATATTCAAGTTCGCTAGGTGGAATAAAGTTATCACCTTTGGAATGTACCATAAGCATGGGTAGCTGCATTCCCTTGCGCCGTTCATTCAGCAGCATGACTGGATCACGCTGTCGATACGTTTTCAGAGATTCTCCAAGCCGCCAGAACCAGATTCGCGGAATCAGCTGGGCCAGTGGAAACAAAGGCAGACGGCGCCGTCTCAGCTCCGAACTGACGATAACCTCGAATTGGGATGGCATAGAGTCCGTGATCACCGCTGATACAGGAATGCCCTCCGTTACAGCGAGGATCGTGCCTAGCCCACCCAAGGAATGCCCAAGCACACCGATTGCAGCAGGATCAATTTCCGGGCGTGATGACGTATATTGCAATGCAGACAGCAGATCATCGCGGAACAGGTAAGCTGAAGCCGCTTTAACTGGGTCACTGGCTCCATGGCTTCGAACATCGTACATAAAGAGGGCGTAACCCGCTTCCCAAATGGGACGTGCATAACGGAGGACACGGGATCGGTTGGAGCCCCAGCCATGTGCAATAATAACCAACGGCCAAGGCTTCGGGAGATGAGCTCCAGCCGGAATGAACCAGCCATGCACTCGCCCCCCTCCACTCTCGAAGGTTATATCCTCAAATGGCATGGGCGGTGTGAGCGTAATCGGAATCTTTTTGGGGGTTTGACTCTTCACAGCTGCCTTCCATAAACCACCCGCAGTTACAGCGGCAACAGCAATCATCCCGCCAATCATCGTTTTAGCTTTCACTGGTGTCACTCCTCTCCGTTTTCTGGTCTAACTCCATCATACGACAGCAAAGTTAACCGGACGTTAATCCATATCACTTCTTATATTATCTAATGGTTCAGAAGCTCTTCATATATATACCCTGGTGTGTCTAGTCCACTTCCGTTAGCTACAATGTTCAACCCTCGATTTTCGCTATTTCTACAAATGCACGAGTGCAAGCAGCAATCTGCTCATCGTTCCCTGCCGCAAGTGCTTCTCGTGGCAAAAGTGCACTTCCAAGGCCCACTGCCGCCGCACCAGCAGCATAATAATCTGCAATGTTATCCAGCGTGGCTCCTCCTGTTGCAAGCAGTGGAATATGATTCAATGGAGCCTTGATTTCACGTAAATACGGAATACCCATACTCGCCATTGGAAACAGCTTCACCGCTTTTGCTCCTGCTTCATATGCAGCCACAATCTCCGTTGGAGTCATCGCACCGGGCCAGATCTCCACTCCATGTTCTACAGCATATTCAATAACAGACAGATCGACATTCGGAGACACGAGAAATTGAGCACCTGCTGCAACGGCTTCTTTGGCCATCTGCACATTCAGTACCGTGCCTGCTCCGATATAAGCCTTACCCTCATGCCGTTCGCGCCAGTCTGCAATAATATCATGTGCTCCAGGTGTGTTAAGTGTCACTTCCATCAGTCGGATTCCACCATCGGTCATTCCCTGCCCTGCTGCCTGAGCAGATTCCCGGCTAATACCACGAACAATAGCCACCAGTCTCGATTCCAATAATACTTCCGTCAGATTCATGCCAACTTCCCCTTGTTTCATAGATTCGGCAGCCGAGGACAAGTATTCGTTATCACCGCTTTTCCGTTAGTCACTATTGTAAAGCATATCGTCCCCTGGATGAAATCTTTTGATCCAATTTCTTGTGAGAGTGTGTGCACCAACATCTCCGGTATAAAGTTAAATAGGAACACAAAAAACCTCTCCATAGAAAAAGGGATTATTCATCCTCTTTGTTCCATTAGAGAGGTTTGTTCTAAGCATTTTCCAGCACATTATCCTTCTCCAGATCCTTAAAATACTTATCATTATACAACATGCTGGGATGTGTCGGATGGTACATCAAAGCAATGTCATTGTGCTCTTTGGCTTTGGCCCGATTGCCCATCCGGTCATAACACACACACAATTGTAAATGCGGCATCCATGTCCATGCAGCTTCGTTCAATACGACCATCGGATCAGTCGGTCGTACGGCGCGGGTCGCCTGTTCATACCAGTATAAGGCTTTGCGGTAATCGGCACGGTCAGCAAAATATCCACCCAATCGGCAGCAGATCTCGGCCCTCGGTAAATCAAAGGCAAAGGATCTCAGCAATGCCGAGACTTCCTTTTCGGAATGTTCAAGTGCTGCCTCGCAATCAGCTATTTTCTGGCATGCCGCAATCTGATCTTCCACCCATCCCAGCCCAGTATCCAGAAATTTTCCATAGTAATGCACTGCATCTTCAAGATGCCCGTGGTCTTTCAATTCATTGCCAAAATAATATAAATCACGCGGAGAGAATTCCTCCCCTGCCTGTTCGCGTTTGCGATAAATCTTTAGATTGCGATCCGTGTATTCCTTATCTTTCTTATGCGTGACTGCCACATCACTATGCAGCAAATGACCGGCCACTTCAAGATATTCATGCACGGCACCAATCCAGCGATAATTCCGATCCCGGCGCACCAGTCGGTTCCGTCTCAGACTATATGCCACTTTTCCTTCCGCTGTAAACGACAGATGATAATCCATCGTGACACTGTCCACAGCAGGGTCCAGGGAACGCTTCAATTCAATGAACTTCACCCGGTCATCCGGTTCAAACACATCATCTGCATCCAGCCATAATATATATTCACTGGTTGCTTGTTCAAAGGCAAAGTTCCGTGCTGCCGCAAAATCATCCACCCACTCAAAATCAACAATGCGTTCCGTATAACGAGCCGCGATCTGACGTGTCTGGTCCGTCGAACCCGTATCTACGATCACGATCTCGTCAGCGATCCCATTAACCGAGTCAAGACATCTGGCAAGGGAAGCCTCTTCATTTTTCACAATCATACACAGCGAAATACTGATCGATTCCTCTCCGCGTATGGCTCTGCGATTAAAAGCAGCCACTCCCGGCAATTCCGATAGTCGGTAAATGTGATAGGCCGGAAAATGTGTATCCACATATAAACGAAACCCCAATGCCTGAGCACGGATGCAAAAATGGCGATCTTCTCCCCAGAACGATACATTCGGAATCTGGTCATAGGAAATCCCGGACTCCAATACATTCCTGCGAATAAGAGTACACGCCCCCAGTCCCCCCACTTCATAACAACCCGGAGTACGCAATTGCCTCAGGAATGCATCCGTTTGTGTACCTTCGTCCTCTGCTTCCTCCCCTGAGTTGCGTTTGCCTCCCTTGCGAAACAGGGCGTACTCATCCTGCAACCAGACTTGTGGCATTTCCCTTGTGCCCGGCTGCCATCGTGTCCAGAAGATATTGGAGATGATCTCCTTCCTGTTCGATACGAGCTGTTCCAATGTCCGTGGATGCAGGACGAGATCGGAATCAATCAAGAACACGGCATCGTACTTCTGGTCACGGGCATATGCCAAAATACGATTTTTCAGTCCGGCTACCCGCCAGATCTGTTCGTCGCGCCAATAATGCCCACCCTCGTCCTTGTTGTATACTCCTTTTCCCTGATTGGTATCTGCTTCATCTACATTGGCATCCAAAAGACTGCCTTCATGCCGAAGTACAAACTCATGGAGCATATTGGATGCCGCTTCTTCTTCATTGTCGTCCACAAACAGATAGTCTGTCGTCACCGTCGTTCGCTCAAGCGATTCCAAGGACTGGAGAAATTCACGTAGTACCGGGGCTGTCTGCCGAATAGGACTTGCGATAAGAATCTTTTCCTTTGGCTCTTCTTTACCTTTTTCTTTTTCCTTCTTCAACTCTATTGTCCTCCTTCCCTTATTCCGACCATTGCAAAAGTCTGGGCTCTGCATCCAAAATGGATTCGTACTGTTCCTTCCAGCCATATCTTGCATCCGGGTCCAGTGCCTGATAGCGCTCGTATTTACGAATTCGGTCCTCTGCACGTGCCCAACCATAATGCTTCACCCGAGGCGAGTGGCATCCATAGGCAAAATGCTGAATGGTTAGCGGGAAACGGCCGCAGTGCTGCGGAGTTTCCTTCCATTCATAGCTCCATTCCGGTCGGTATCGGACCAGGAATGGCCGATAATACGCATGAGCCTGCCAGTATTGATCTTCCCGGTAATGTGTATCGCTCCACATATCAAACAACCTGAGATAAATGGCGTCCTCCGCTCCACCCAACAGTTGATTCCGAACAGTCCCAAAATCCGTTGTCAGAATTTCATCCGCGTCCAGATTCAAAATCCATTCCGGTCCGGTAGCCACTGTTGTCGCCCACTGCTGCTTCCGTAAACTCACCTCATCTGCAAACAAGGAGGCCGGGTTCACAATCAACGTAAGCGGAATTCCCTCCAGCATTTCCTGGCATAAAGCAACGGTATGGTCTGTACTTCCATCGTCAATGATTACTGCACGATCAATCCACGGCCGGTGAGTCTCTAACGCTTGTTTGAGATACCTGTGCTCCTCATTGCGGACAATCATGGACAAGGTGACATGCGGCCTCGTGGTTGCTTCACGATCTTCCAACTCCCCACCTCCAGGCTGAGTCTGTCACGCGTAATAACTGATGTGCTATGGATGATTAAAATGGCAGAACCCCGGTTAACCTCAATATCTAATCTATGCGCGTCTGGAACAGGGTTATGTCTGGCAGGGAAACCTTTCATGACGTTTAGGAACCTTCAAAAACGATATGTTCTTCTTTTCTTGGACAACGACAAAAAAGGCACCCGCTTCCGCAGGTGCCTCGTTAATGTAATATTTCATTGGTTTAATTGTTAATGAACCTATTCAGATCGATATAAAAGAGGTCTGAATAATCAACGATATGCTGCCAGACGGTCATTCAGGCTGCGTGTTTGCCCGTACACATCCTGATACAGTGCAAATAGTCCGTCATACACCTTAACCGCTTCCGGGTTAGGCGCATAAGATTTCGCAGGACGAATGAACGCTGCTGCACATTCTTGCAAAGATGGGAACCAGCCACAGCCATAAGCTGCCAGCATCGCCGCGCCCATTGCTGGACCTTGCTCACTTTCCAATTTCACAATGGTTGCATTGAAGACATCGGCCTGCATTTGCAGCCAAGCTTCATTTTTGGCACCGCCGCCAATGGAGATGACTTCGTTGACTGTTTTGCCAGCGTTACGAAGAATATCAATGGACTCGCGCAGCGAGAACGTAATGCCCTCCATCACAGCACGTCCAAAATGCTCCAGCTTATGACTCGCATCCATGCCGATAAAGCTGCCACGAATGTTCGCATCCGGGTGCGGTGTACGCTCGCCAACGATATAAGGCGTGAACAACAACCCGTTGCTTCCCGCTGGAATCGCATCAATGCCCTGCAAGAGCACATCAAATGATTTGTCAGCTGCAAAAGTATCCTTAAACCAGGACAGGCTGTATCCTGCCGCAAGCGTTACCCCCATAATATAGAAGGCATCTTTCTCGCCATGGTTAAAAAAGTGAACTTTGCCTTCGAAATCGAGATCTTTACGCTCTTCATAAGAAAGCACTACCCCGGACGTTCCGATGCTGCACATCGTCTGTCCTTCACTCAGAATGCCTGCGCCAATGGCTCCGCAAGCATTGTCCGCACCGCCTGCATAGACTTTCGTTGCGGCTGCAAGTCCGGTTTGATCCGCAATCTCAGGCAGCAATGTGCCTACTTCTTCAAATGACTCCACAAGACGTGGGCACAAGGATACTGGCAGTTCAAAAGCTTCCGCGATTTCCTTGCTCCACTGCTTGCCTGCAACGTCCAGCAGCAATGTGCCCGCTGCATCCGAATAATCCATGGCATAATCACCTGTCAGGCGATACCGCACATAGTCCTTCGGCAACAGGAACAGCGCTGCCTGTTGCAGCAATTGCGGCTCGTTCTCCTGTACCCACAGGATTTTGGGCAGGGTAAAACCTTCGAGCGCACGGTTGCGGGCAATACTTAACAATTTCCCGTCCAGTACTTTCTCAATGCGGCGGCACTGAGCCGTTGTCCGTGTATCGTTCCATAGAATGGCATTGCGCAGCGGTTTACCTTCGGCATTCACCAGCACCAAGCCATGCATCTGTCCGGAGAAGCTCAGTCCTTCGATCTCCGAAGGATGTACGCCGGACACCTCCAGCAATTTGCGCAGCGAAACAATTGTCTGCTCTACCCAATCTTCCGGATTCTGCTCACTGTATCCAGCTTTGGGTTGGTACAGCGGATAAGCCTCGGAAGCTTCAAACGCCACTTTCCCTTCACGGTTAACCAGCACAGTTTTAACTGCACTTGTTCCCAGATCGACACCAATTACGTAACTCATGGGTTAACTCCTCTCATTTATCTCTGGTTATATCCACGAAGAGTCCAAGTTTACATGAGAGTCACTCCGTGATCAGAAAACCCTTGGATCGCCGTTACCCCCGGATTTCCTTCATCCCTTTAACAAGGGAGAAATCCGGGGATAAATGCGACCGCTTCGCTTCCTCCGGGTCCTTTCTGCTCACTCCGTTCTGCATGCTTAATCATGAACACACATGGATATGAAACGAGTAAAACGTACTCGTCTCTGTAGCTGAAAATCGTGCCAACGACATATATCTGTCATTAGTAATGGACATGCAAACCTTGATACTCATGAAATTCAATCCATTTCGGTATCAAAAAACCGTCCCCGCCTTCCCAGGGGAAAGTCGGGAACGGTCCGAATGTCATGCTTGTTCAGGCGTTCCGTGGTACAAGCTTGTACAGGGCAGGCATGGTCGTCACATGCCATGCCTTGCACAGATGAGACCCGGTATTAGTCAGCCAGGATGTATTGGTTGAGTTTTGCTCTCAGCAATTCCTGACGTCCGGATTGGTTTTTGCGTGGGCTTTCGTTGTTCAGCGCGTACTCTGCAAGGGAAGCCAGTGTTGCTTTACCTGCAACCACATCTGCACCGATACCTTCGCTGAAGCTGCTGTAACGTTTTTCGATGAAGTCATCGAATACACGATCTTCAATCAATTTCGCTGCTACTTTCAGACCTTTAGCATACGTATCCATACCCGCGATGTGTGCCAGGAACAGATCGTCTGCTTCGAAGGAACCACGACGTACTTTGGCGTCAAAGTTCACACCACCACGGCCAATACCGCCGTTTTTCAATACTTCGTACATTGTCAATGTAGCATCGTACATATCAACCGGGAACTCATCCGTATCCCAACCGATCAGCATGTCGCCTTGGTTTGCATCGAGGGAACCAAGCATGCCGTTTGTGCGGGCAACGCGGATCTCGTGATCGAATGTGTGACCAGCCAGTGTAGCATGGTTAGCTTCCAGGTTCAGTTTGAAGTGTTTGTCCAAACCGTATTTTTGCAGGAAGGCAATGGAAGTTGCTGCATCATAGTCGTATTGGTGTTTGGTTGGCTCTTTCGGTTTAGGCTCGATCAGGAATTGTGCATCAAAGCCAATTTCCTTCGCGTAGTCTACTGCCATGTGGAACATACGGGCAATGTTGTCTTGCTCCAGTTGCATGTCTGTGTTGAGCAATGTGTCATACCCTTCACGACCGCCCCAGAACACATAGTTTTCTGCGCCCAGACGTTTACCCACTTCCAGACCTTTCTTGATTTGCGCTGCAGCATGAGCGTACACATCTGCGTTGCAAGTGGAAGCTGCACCAAACATAAAGCGTGGGTTGGAGAACATGTTCGCTGTATTCCAAAGCAATTTTTTGCCGCTGGATTTCATGTGGCCTTCAATCAGGTCAACGATCGTATCGATGTTGCTGTAGAACTCACGCAGGCTGTTGCCTTCTGGTGCGATGTCCACATCGTGGAAACAGAAGAACGGAAGATTCATTTTTTCCAAAAATTCAAATGCTGCTTCCACGCGTACTTTCGCGAGGTCCAGACCGGAGTATTTATCCCAAGAACGAACAGCAGTCTCCGCACCAAACGGGTCACTACCACCCGCTGTTAATGTATGCCAGTAAGCCATGCCGAAACGGAAGTGCTCTTCCATCGATTTGCCGGCTACAACTTCTTCCGGATTATAATGTTTAAAAGCAAATGGATTCGTGGAATCTTTACCTTCGAACGAAATTTTATTAACGGATTCAAAATAGGCCATGTAAAATGCCTCCTCAATAGTTTTGAAAGTAATCGTTTACAACGTTATCCTAACACATCGGTTATACTTTGTCTATTGGTTAAACAAAGTAAAAATAAAAATGTTTTTTGCACGTTTGTTTACGCTATAATAGTCGAATAGCTTGTTTACGGATTGCGGGTCTGAACCCTTTTATAGAAGAATAGGAGTGCCTTATGGATATGAAAATTACCGGAGACCAGATGCTGGTCAAAAAAATAAACAAGTCGATCGTCCTGGATACGATTCGGCGTCATGCCCCCCTCTCTCGTGCGCGGGTATCCGAGATTACAGGGCTGAACAAAGCAACGGTATCCAATCTAGTTGCCGATCTGATCAATGATGAACTCTTGCAGGAAATTGGCCCTGGGGAATCCAGCGGTGGACGTAAACCTCTGATGTTGCTGTTTCGCGGTACATCGGGATATGCCGTAGGTTTGGAACTCAGCGTGACCCACTTAAAAGGTGTGCTCACCGATCTGGAAGGTCATATTATCACAGAGTACGCTGTGAAACTGGAACATCATGATGTGTCCTCTGTATTTGAACAGTTGAAACTTGCGGCAGAAGATCTGATTCATGCAGCCCCTCCCTCCCCTCACGGGGTAATTGGAATCGGAATCGGGGTTCCGGGCATGGTGGACGAGGAAGGAACGGTGCTTTTTGCACCCAACTTGGGGTGGGAGAAGGTTCCCCTGCGTGCCATGCTGGAAGAAGTATTCGAGTTACCTGTCACGATCGACAATGAAGCGAATGCAGGTGCGCATGGAGAATTGAATTTTGGTGCAGGTATCGGTGTACGTCATCTGATTTACATTAGTGCAGGCATCGGGATCGGTTCAGGTATTATGGTGGATGGCGAGCTGTACAAAGGAGCCTGGGGATATGCCGGAGAAACCGGCCATATGTCCATTGAAGCAGAAGGCAGACCATGCTCCTGTGGTAATCGTGGATGCTGGGAGTTATATGCTTCAGAGAAAGCTTATGAGCACCCGGATCATCAGTTGCTTTTGCCGGCACATACGACACGGGAATTGATTGATTATGCACAGCAAGGCCATGAAGATGTATTGAAGTTATACCAAGAAATCGGCCGCAAACTGGGGGTTGGCATCACTAATATCGTCAACAGTTTCAATCCTGAACGCATCATTATCGGCGGCCCTCTCTCTGAAGCAGGACCATGGATTGAAACGGCGCTGAAACAAGTGGTGGAGGAGCGTACATTGCCCTATCACCGTCGCAGTTTGCAGATTGAATGGGCTGCTCTAGGCAGTCGGTCCACACGTGTTGGTGCCGCTTATTCAGCAATCTCCCAATTTCTAGGTAAAATAAGAGTGTCCGTCTAATAACTGATGAAAATTGACATCATTTTGCCCCATTTCCTCCCTTTTTGTTAAAGAAATCCAGAGGTATAATAGGGTTATGTGATTTTTGTCATGGCGGCATGAATGTCGCCATGTTAATTCCGATGACGAAACGGAGTGAAAATTCGTGACCTACGTGGATACTTCAGATATCTCGGCGCAAATGTTTGTCACCGTACTCCTGTTCCTGATCGTGCTTGCGCCGCTGTTCAGCCTTGGCATACTTCGATTGTTTCAGAGCAAAAAGAAGGCTGGTTTCATGTACATGCTGTCAGGCGTACTGGTGTATGTAGTATTTCAGACCTTTATGAGTATCTTTTTTTAGATAAGATAAAATATGTTTAATTTTAACGTCAAATCCCCTTTTACATCCACAAAAGAGTTCATGAAAACATGTGCTCTGTTGTAGCTGTGAAAGGGGATTTTTCATATTACCTATTTAAATGGATCATACTCACTAGCTTTTGGAGTTCTCTTGATTGCGCTCTTCCATCATTTCCACAATGTCTTGAATTTGTCCCATGACAGAAATCGGATCCGAGAAATAGAATTTGTAACCGTCAATTTCGTATAACTCATTGTTTTTGACCGCATCTAACGTTCCCCACACCGGATCGCTCGCATAGTCGTATGATTCCGCTTTGGCATTCACGGCCATAAATACGTAATCACCAGCATATGAATCGGCGAGCTCATTGGAGATCGTAGCCCAGCCCACTTTCGGATCAATGCTGCGTTCCACGTTCTCGTTCATAGGCAAGTCCAATTCACCATGGATCGTTCTGCCCGTATGCGCATTACCATAAAGCGTGATGTCTTTGCTCAAGCCTCCGTCAAACACAGTAACGGTTTCCCCCTCTTTGATTATACTGCTTAAACGCTCCTTGGCCGAAGTCACCTTTTGTTCAAAATCGGTAAGCCATGCCGATGCTTCAGCCTCTTTTCCCAATATAACGCCAAGCTCTTTAACCTGATCACGAACCGGAGCTGAGTTGTCCAGAAAGACGGTTGGGGCGATTTTGGAATAAGCATCGTAACTTTTGGCATCGCCTGTAACGATCAGGTCAGGGCTCAGTGCAGTTATTGCTTCAAGATTGTCCGAAATATCCTCGATACCGGAAACCTTGCCCTCCAGATAAGGGTTTTGCATGAATACGCCATTACTTCCTACAGGTTTTACATCCAAGGCCAGAATATGACCCAAGAAGAAATCTGTTACGACACGCTGCGGATTAGCAGGCACTTCAACCTCGCCCATGGAACTATTCACTTTACGTGTCGTCGCTTGTGTATTTTCATTTGTATTATTTTCGCTTGTACTGTTCACTTGGGAAGATGGTGCATCCGATTGAGCTGTACTTCCATCTCCAGTTGCAGCCCCTGTATTCCCCGAAGAACCGCCACTACATGCACTTAACAGCAACCCAAAAGCCATTAGCAAAGCTATCGGAACTCTCTTTATATTTCTTAACATATCGTCAGACCCTCCATCTAGGTGTTGATAATAATTATCATTATCACATAAAGGAATATAACATGGGGGTAAAGAGCCAACAATATGATTTCTTCCTGCTAAGGATGTAACATCTTCCTCTACAATCTGCTTACGGTACTTCTGTGGGGAAACTCCCATATACTTTTTAAAGGCGTTGCTGAAGTAATATGCATCTTGATACCCAATAGAAGAGGCAATAATCCGTAAGGGAAGCTTTGTTTCGACTAAGAGCTTGCACGCTTTTTGCATACGCAAACGGATTAGGCAGTCAATCGGTCCACGATTCAGCACTTGTTTGAAACAATTAGAGAGATGACCCGGACTACGTTGCATTACTATAGCCAAAGAATCCAACGTATGAGGCTTCGCATAGTTCTTCAACATGTATTCCAGAGTAAGTGTGACCAATTCAACAGGACTAGCTATTTTTACAATCGGAGACTGCAGATAAAAATCATGCACCATGTGATAAACCCATTGGTAGAATGATGCTTTGAGTTGAAGTGGCACCGAAGGCCCATGCTCCTGCTGCTCCTGAATTTCCAGCATACGATCTGTAATTTCATATATCATCATCGGCTGAGTTGGTGTCACACGGTATGTAACATAGGTTGGATTTCTGTGTTTGTCTAATAACAGCGGTTCATCGCCGTACGTTGGCACCCATTCTGCTTTATACGAAATCACGATATACTCCGCTCCCTCTGAACCTGCGTTAACTTCAAACCTGCTTTTGGGAGGAGCATGAATAATCTCAAAATGATTGATGGAATAGAGCTTTTGATTGAGCAGTACCAGCAAATTACCTCTTCTAATACAGAAAAAACTGCTAGACTGAATCGTGAATAATTTTCTTTGCCCTTTTGCGAGAAGAGCATGTTCAACATGAATATCTCGTATATTCGCCTGTTCCCAGAAGCGAAAATGCTCCTGTTGTTCTATAATCATGCTGACTGTTCACCTCAATGCTTACGACTTAAGAAAAGAATATCGCACTTCTGTTCATTGGACAATTCGAAGATTAATGAAGTAGATCTGAATCAAATAAAGAAGCCTCAGTCCTGATTCGGACTAAGGCTTCTCCAATATATATTCAAACGGCTCGCGCGAACCGGAATAGCTGCATGTGACTTGAACTTACCCTACACAGGGTAAATTAAGCGTCCAGCGCTTTGGCGAATTGAGTTTTGTTCATACCCAGAATACGGTGTTCACCAATGACAGTCAGAGGTACGGCACGTACGCCCATATCCCATACTTGTTGTGCGAACTCATCGCTTGTCTCGATGTTGCGCTCTTCATAAGAGATGCCTTTGTCAGACAAGAAGCTTTTTACTGATTTGCAGTTTGGGCAGTTGGTTGATGTGTATACAATTACGTTTTCCATGTTTATTCACCTCATATTGTTTTTTTATAGCTAATCTATTGATCAAAACAGCTCTTCCTTACAGGACTACAGCGCTGTGCTCCAAGCTCTCAATATATTTCTCTGTATCCATTGCAGCCATACATCCACTACCTGCAGCTGTGATCGCTTGTTTGTAACGAGTATCCTGTACATCACCACAAGCGAATACGCCTGGGATATTGGTTTCGGATGTGCCCGGTGTAGTCAGAATATAACCGTGTTCGTCGGTTGTGATCTGTCCGCCCAGGAATCCAGTGTTTGGTGTGTGACCAATTGCAACGAATACACCGCTAGCAGGGATGATTTCTTCTTCACCTGTTTCGTTGTTCAGTACTTTCAATCCAGTTACGCCGTTGTCGCCAGCCAGCACTTCAAGAGGGGTACGGTTCAATGCCATCTCCACTTTCTCGTTGCTGCGTGCACGATCCTGCATGATTTTGGAACCACGCAGTTCTTCACGACGGTGTACCAAGGTTACTTTGGAACCGAAACGGGACAGGAAGCTCGCCTCCTCCAGCGCGGAGTCTCCACCGCCAATAACGATGATTTCTTTGTTGCGGAAGAAGAATCCGTCACATGTCGCACATGTGCTGACACCACGGCCCACATTCGTTTCTTCTCCAGGAATACCGAGGTATTTAGCAGATGCGCCTGTAGACAGGATCAAGGTTTCGGAAACGAGTTCACCCATGCCTTCAACCTGAATTTTGAATGGACGCTCGCTCATATCGATGTTGTTTACCCAGCCTGTACGGAATTCTGCACCGAAGCGTTCTGCTTGTTTGCGCATATTGTCCATCAGTTCAGGACCCATAATGCCGTCAGGGAAACCTGGGAAGTTCTCCACTTCTGTTGTTGTTGTCAGTTGACCACCAGGTTGCGGTCCTTCAATAACGAGTGGATTCAAGTTGGCACGTGCCAGATAGATTGCTGCTGTCAGCCCTGCAGGGCCTGTTCCAATAATAATTGATTTATACATGTATAGTTCCTCCCCCGGGTTCTACAAAAAGGTCAGGCTCTCCGGCATCAAAAGCAAAGGCTTTTGCATACACTAGAACGAAAGCCTACATCATGTCCACATGAACTGCCCGTTATGACAATTAACCTATGCAGAAACGGAATTCTAATTTATAATCATTCTAATCTGTTGTTCATTATGATCTCTTTTATGTACGGTGTCAATGCTCGGCAGCGATTATGAAGAAGTCTTCATCAGGAGGGAAAATGGAAGCATGAACGATGCACTCATTGGCAGCTTTATCTCAGCCATGTCTACCGGCCTTGGGGCCATACCTATTCTATTTATGCGCAAAGTAACACACCGCCTGCGTGATATTTTGCTTGCTTACGCAGCAGGCATCATGACCTCTGCCTCGGTGTACAATCTCATACCGGAAGCACTCGGGCAATCCAATTTGTTCGTACTTGCCCTTGGTATCATGCTGGGCAGCATGGTTCTGCTTGTGCTAGAGATGAAGATTCCCCATGTGGATCTGGAAAATCCCGAGAAGATGCCTTTCAAAATTGAAGCCAAAGCCTTCATGATCATTGCAGCTATCACCATGCATAACCTGCCCGAAGGGCTATCAGTAGGTGTCAGCTACGCAAGCAGTGACGCAGGACTTGGCAATCTGATTGCCTTTTCCATTGGATTGCAGAATGCGCCGGAAGGATTCCTGGTGGCCCTCTTCCTGGTCAATCAGAACATCGGTCGCTTCAAGGCGCTCGGTATCGCCACGCTGACGGGTGCAGTTGAAATTGTTACAGCTATGATTGGTTACACTCTCAGTAGTCTGGTCTCAGGTCTCGTCCCTTATGGTCTTGCCTTTGCAGCAGGTGCGATGATGTTCATCGTGTACAAGGAATTGATTCCCGAAAGCCACGGCGACGGCAATGCACGGGCGGCAACGGTTTCCTTTCTGCTTGGACTGATCACGATGATTGGTCTAACTGAACTCTTTTAATGGAAAAGAACAAAGAACAGCCCTCACATGAACACAAGAATGGACGGCAAAAAACCTGAAAGGACAGCGGATCGCTGAACTTCCAGGTTCTTTTTTTGTTCACAAATGAAGATTAAATGAAATAATTGGAACGATCTGTAAAGGTCGTTCTACGATCACAATTCGGATTTGATAAATCGAATCAGTTCGGCATTGAATTTTTCCAATTCATCATAAAATGCCCCATGACCACTCTCCTCAAAAGCAATCAATTGAGAACCGGCAATGCCTTTATGCATCTCCTCGGCAAACTCAAACGGACAGATCTCATCCTTCTTCCCGTGTAAAATCGCTGTAGGTACCTGAATTGAACTCAGGTCACCTCGCAGATCCTCATCGCGCAAGGCAATCGCACTGTTAATCGTACTGTAAGACGAAGCTTCCATGCCGAGTGCATGGAACCAATCCATAAACGACTGGCTGTGCTGCTTCGCGAAAAACATGCCGCCAAATGTCTCCAGCAGCTTCGGACGATCTGCGAAGATCGGCTCAATAATCTGCTCGGTGAGCTGCGCTGGAGTCAATCCATACGGATAACCGTCGCGCTGTGTGAACACAGGTGCCGCCGCAGACAATAGCGCCAGCTTGGATACACCATGTCCCGCATGGCGGGCCATATAATGCACGGCAATCGCTCCACCCATGGAGAAGCCTGCAAGCACCACGTCGGTCAACTCCAGATCATCAATCACGGCACGAACATCGTCCGCCATCCGGTCGTAGTCATAACCTGTGGACGGAGCATCCGACTTACCATAACCTCTGAAATCTATTGCAATGGCACGAATGCCATGATTCGGCAGTACATTTAATTGATATTCAAACATTTTATAATTAACTGGCCAGCCGTGCAAAAAGACAACCGGTGTGCCCTGGCCAATATCTTCAACAAATACACTCACATTCGGTTCCACTTGTACGTAACGTCCCATTTTTCACAGCTCCCTTATTGTCATCTCGTTGCAGCGGCAGTTTGCCGCACTGCATGGTAATGTTCCAATAACAACGTTCCCTTAGTCATATTTCATGTAGAATGTTCCTCTGGAATCGTCTCTTCGATTCATTACCCGCTGACCCAAGGTTCAAACGCCGGCTTTTTCAAATGAATTTAGTTATCGCAGCAGTCTTAGTCCATTCAGAATAACCAGGATCGTGCTGCCTTCATGGCCTACCACGCCCAATGGTAACGCAACATCTTGAAGGAAGTTGCCCGCGATTAGAGCCAGAATTACCGTGATGGCAAAAAACATATTCTGCTTCACCGTCCGCTGGGCCCGGCGAGCCTGCCTGATCACCCAGGCGATTTCTTCAATATTGTCATTCATCAGTACAACATCCGCTACTTCCAGTGCCGTGCCGCTGCCCGATACGCCCATGCCCATGCCAACCGTTGCCGCTGCAAGTGCAGGCGCATCATTCACACCATCCCCAACCATCAACACTTGCCCGTACTGTTCGCGAAGCAGATGCACCCGCTTCACTTTATCTTCGGGTAACAAACCTGCGTATACCAGGCTCACACCTGTCTCCCGGGCGATCACTGCGGCCGATTCGGGACGATCACCTGTCAGCATAGCCACTTTCAGACCCATCGCTTCCAGCCTTTTCACCGCTGAGGCCGCTTGTGGGCGCACAGTGTCCCTCATCGCGATCAGTCCGGCCATCTCCCCGTTCGCTGTGATGGCAGACACGGTTTTGCCTTCTCCCTCAAGTTGGGCACGTATGCCAAGCCATACAGCAAGATCATTCATATCAGAAACACCCAATTGCTTCTCTATATCATTTGCATTATTTACCTCACTGATATGATACGTATCCAACTCATCCGTTTTGCCAATTTTCCAGAGAACGCCGTCTACTTTCCCCTCAATCCCCCAGCCTGTCAGAGCTTGAACCTGTTCAGCAATCGGGAGGTTGATGTCCTCCTTGCTTGCCTGCTCCACAATGGCCCGAGCCAGCGGGTGCACCGAAAGGTTCTCAATCGCAGCTACCGCGCCCAACAACTGTGTCCGGTCATATCCGTCTGCCGTTATAACATCGGTCACCTGTGGTGTACCCATCGTCAATGTCCCTGTTTTATCAAAAGCAACCACCCGAGTCTGGGCCATATTCTCCACATGAGCGCCACCCTTGAAGAGAATACCGCGGCGAGCACTGCTGGACATTGCTGATAACATGACCGGCATAATGGAAGAAACCAGGGCACAAGGTGAAGCTACAACCAGAAAGACCATTGCTTTGTAAAACGCCTCGTTCCACGTCCAACCAAGCAATAGCGGTGTTCCGGCAATAACCAGCACCGTTACGGCGACAATAATACGGGCATATATCCCCTCGAATCGCTCAATAAAGCGTTGGGAATCCGGCACTTCCGTCTGAGCTTCTTCCACCAGTTTAATGATTTTGCCAAACAACGATCCTTCAGCGGATTTGGTCACCTCCACATATAGGGCACCTTCGCCGTTCACAGTACCTGCAAATACGTCGTCACCAGCAATTTTGTCTACAGGTAAGGATTCACCTGTAATCGAGGCCTGATTGATAAAAGAGCTGCCTCGGTACACGACACCATCCGCCGGAACCAGTTCGCCCGGTTTCACCAGCAACAGATCCCCAGGCTGCAAATCATCGATGGATACACGATTCATCTTCCCGTCCTCAATACGCAGCGCCGTTTCCGGTTTGAGCGCCAGCAGTGATGAAATATCCTTGTGACTGCGCTCCGTTGCATAGCTTTCCAGTGCACCACTTAACGCAAAAATAAAGATCAGCATGGCGCCTTCATTCCAGTAGCCGATGGCTGCTGCTCCGAGCGATGCTGCAATCATGAGCAGATTCACATCGAGATCACGATCCTTGACCAGTGTCTCAATGCCTTCTTTAGCCTTGGTCCATCCACCTATGGCATAAGCAACAATATATAGTAGTACGGATAACGGGTTAGACCATGAGGCCGTCGCCCAGGCAATAAGCATCAAAAGTCCACTGCCCAGAGCAGCTTGCATTTCTTTGTTGCGCAGCATAGCCCGAAAGTCTGGCTTGCGCCCCCGGCCTGGGCCAGGTGTATTAGCTGAACGCTGTTCAGCTTTGGCCTGGGTTTGAATGGGTTGGTGTATCGCTTGCATATGAATCACAATCCTTTCTGATTGTCGGGTTGTGGATTGCACTTTGCTGCATCCATGTCCCCTGTATTGAAGTCGTATTGAGAATGAGAGCCATTGTTAATACCCTAAAAATGACACATGCTGCTGCGGGAATCCCGCAGCAGCATGGTTATCGAATGATTTTCAAATCATTTTGAATGAGAATGATAATCATTTTTGTACTTATGCAATTATTTTTACCCAATACAACTTTTGCTTTATTATATGTCTGTGCTCTGTATTTGTAAATGGGTTTTTCACCTTAGCCGATGTAAAATAAAAAAAGCCACTCGTCCATAAGGACAAGCGGCTCGTGTGAATTAAATTTATTAACGTTATGAATTAAACACTAACGCTTGATTGCTGGCTAGCTTTAATGGCTTGCTCCAAATCGTAGAGGATATCCTGAATATTCTCTGTACCTACAGATAAACGAATCAGCTCAGGGTTAACGCCTGCTGCGGTTTGCTCATCTTCTGTCAGCTGTTGGTGCGTCGTACTTGCCGGATGAATGATCAGTGACTTGGAGTCACCTACGTTGGCAAGGTGAGAGAACAGCTTCACATTTTCAATCAGTTTGCGTCCTGCATCCACGCCGCCCTTGATACCAAAGGTCAGAATAGCTCCCTGGCCTTTCGGCAAATACTTCTGTGCCAGTTCATAGGAAGGGTGACTCGGCAAACCTGCGTAGCTTACCCATTCCACATCCTCATGTTTCTCCAGATATTGCGCCACAGCCAGTGCGTTGCTGCTATGACGTTCAACACGCAGATGCAGTGTCTCCAGTCCTTGAATGAGCAACCATGAATTGAAAGGTGAGATCGTAGCACCCAAATCGCGCAGCAATTGTACACGAGCTTTGATAATATAAGCAATCGGCCCAACCGCTTCCGTATATACAACACCATGATAGCTGGAATCCGGCTCTGTCAGTCCCGGGAACTTGCCACTTGCTTTCCAGTCGAATTTACCGCTGTCCACAATAACTCCACCAATGGAAGTACCGTGACCGCCAATAAATTTGGTAGCCGAATGAACGACAATATCAGCTCCATGTTCGATTGGACGAAGCAGATATGGACTTGGGAATGTATTGTCTACAATCAAAGGAATGCCATGTTCATGGGCGATCGCTGCCACAGCTTCAATATCCAGTACGTTGCCTTGCGGATTACCAATCGTTTCAGCGTACAATGCTTTTGTTTTGTCCGTAATCGCCGCCCGGAAATTTTCAGGATCACTGGAATCTACAAACTTTACATCTAAGCCAAGTTTCGGTAGTGTGGTTGAGAACAGATTGTACGTTCCTCCATACAGACTCGCTGCGGAAACAATCTCATCTCCCGCACCTGCGATGTTTAAGAGGGAGAACGTAATCGCTGCCTGACCGGAAGCAGTAGCCAGAGCACCAGCGCCTCCCTCAAGTGCAGCAATACGTTGTTCGAACACATCCGTGGTCGGATTCATCAGACGTGTATAGATATTGCCAAACTCTTTCAATCCAAACAGATTGGCTGCATGCTCCGTATCACGGAATCCGTAGGATGTTGTTTGGTACAACGGTACTGCACGTGCATGGGTGGTCGGATCAATCTCCTGGCCGGCATGAATTGCCAATGTTTCAAATGAAAGCTCACGTTCGTTTGACATAAATCTGTTTCCTCCCTTAACTTATACGTTTGGCAAATCCCTAGATGTCATGACATGGTGGCGTATGTTTTCCATATTCTCTCACAAGATGTCGCTTTTGAAAAGAAATATTTCCGATTTTTCCGATGAGAAATATTAAATATGTATGATGAAGACTGCTACACCAAAAAAACCTTTGCGGGAGCAAAGGTTTTAAGGATTTTTTCCAACCATTACCTGCTGAACTTCTGCGCGAATTTGTACCGTTTATACCCGAACGCCACTCCAAATCTCACGTAAATGCTTGGCCGCCGGGACAGCTTCCTCCGCCGTTACCCCTTCTAGTGAAATATCAATATGTGGTTTATAGGTCTTCAATAGTTCAAAGAATAACGGATAATCCAGAATGCCCTCACCCGGCACCGGATTGAATTTCTCACCCTGCGCATTGAAAGCCACATCTTTGGCATGAATGACAATGATCCGCTGATACAGCGTTTCCATCACTTCACGCAGGAATGCAGACTGGTCAGCCACATGCGGCTGTTTGATCAGATTACAAGGATCGAACAGCATGCCCAGATTGGTTGAAGGAATTTCTTCAAACAGGCGGATCATATGTTCACGTGTATGAAGCGTATGAGTAGATACAGGCTCAATCGCCGCATGAACGCCCCACTTTTCCGCCTCTTCCGCCAGTTCCTCTACCGTCTCTCGCAGCACCGTCCATGCCTTTTCTTCATATCCGTCCGGATGAGAGTCTCGATACGTATCCAGGCCCCCGGTCTCCGTTGCCACCATGCTGCAACCGAAATCCCGGGCATAACGCAGATGCTCCTTGAATCGATCAATGTCTGCACGACGGGCCACAGGATCAGGATCAATCGGGTTAATGTAGCAGCCCAGAACCGCAATCTTGACTCCGCGCTGTGCAAATTGATCTCCGATCTCGTTCGCCAGTCCAGGGCTCAGCTTGCCGTTGGCCGAGTCCACATCCGACAAGGCCTTGGCTAATGCCAGCTGGACAGAATTAAATCCGTTATCTGCGATGGTCTGTGCAAGCTGTGCTGTAGGCTGTTTACCAAACGTATGCGCAAGAATACCAAGTTTCATGTCATTGCCTCCTTTGCATCGATCGCTGACAGCGTTAACGAGCCATCCAGCCGCCATCCACATTCAGTACGTGACCATTCAAATAATCCGAAGCCGCCGACGCCAGAAAAACAACCGGACCTTTCAGATCCTCAGGTGTTCCCCAGCGTCCAGCCGGAATCCGTGCCGTGATGTCACGGTACCGATTTTCATCGGCGCGAATCTGAGTCGTATTGTCTGTTTCCATATAGCCTGGTGCAATCCCGTTGATTTGAACACCTTTGCCTGCCCATTCATTTGCGAGTGCTTTCGTTAAACCGGCAACCCCATGTTTACTGGCCGTGTATCCCGGTACGTTAATTCCGCCCTGATAAGACAGCATGGAGGCAATGTTTATGATCTTGCCACTTCCCCGTTCAATCATATGTCTGCCGGCCAACTGGCTCAGGAAAAATACCGTGTTCAGGTTAAGACCTATGACATCATGCCAGTCCTGCTGACCGTGATCGGCTGCAGGTGTACGACGGATAATTCCCGCATTGTTAACAAGAATATCAATTCTCCCTTGAAAAGCTAATGCCTTTTCAAAAACCCCGGTCAATTCGTCCTCACGACTCAAATCAGCTTCAATCACATACGCTTTGCGTCCTAGAGCCTCAATGGCACGCGCTGTTTCCGATGGATTGGAGTAAGACACCAGCACAACATCTGCCCCGGCTTCAGCGAGGCCAATCGCCATTCCTTGCCCCAGACCTCCTGATGTACCAGTGACAAGTGCAACTTGTCCGCTTAAATCAAATGGGTTCATGAATGATTCCTCCGCATGGTTATTGGGTTGCAAGCCGTGTTCTTCAGCCTCGGCAGTCACGTAACCACTGTGGAACTGAAGGTCAGCTCTGATAATCCACTTCGATACCATTTTGCCTGTAAAGGGACGCTGTCTCCTCATCCAGCCGACTGTCGCTGATGATGCAGTCCAACTCCGAACAGTGTGCAAAAGTCCGAAGGGCAAATTGTCCGAATTTATAATGATCCACGACGCCATAAACCTGCTGAGAAGCAGAGATCATCGCTTTTTTTAGTGGCACCAGATCTCCTGTATATATGGAAAGTCCAAATTCCGGATGAAGTGCCGTCGTTGAGATAAACGCTTTGTGAATGTTGAGACCGGAAATAAAGGCAGCCGTATCGTCTCCCACCAGCATATTGCGGACTCTTGCTCCGCCGGGCACAACCAGTCGTACCTGCTCCTTTTTGGTCAACTCAGCAATAATGAACAAATCATTGGTAACCACAGTAATGGACTGATTGTCCATTCGCTTCGCCATCTCCAATGTAGTGCTTCCGCCGTCCAGCGCAACAATATCTCCTGGCCGGATATAAGCAAGGGCTCGCTCGGCAATCTCCGTTTTCTCCGAATGATGCTTTTCCGTAGCCCCGCGACTTGTGAGGATGCCGTACTGATCGTTCTGAGCCAGCATCGCACCCCCGTGGACACGTACGAGCAATCCCATGCCTTCCAGCTTATCGAGATCCTCCCGTACGGTCTTGCCCGTCACTTGCAGCAGTTCACTCAGATCACTCACGGTGACTTCCTGCCGTTCCAGCAGAGCCTCCATAATTTTTTCATGTCTTTTCAATGGATTCATCACAGATCAACTTCCTGTTTCTTTGAAATTTACGCGCCTATTTCAGGTCCTTCATCGCCACGCCGTCCATATCCTCGAACGTCTGGTTTTCACCAGCCATTGCCCAGCAGAACGTGTAGCTGCTCGTACCGACACCACTGTGGATGGACCAGCTAGGAGAGATGATGGCCTGACGGTCACGTACAACCAAATGCCGTGTTTCGTTTGGCTCGCCCATCATATGGAATACGACACCATCTTCCGGCAGGTTGAAATATAAGTATACTTCGGAACGGCGGTTGTGGGTATGTGCAGGCATGGTATTCCACATGTTGCCCTTGTCAAGTTCCGTAATGCCCATCACCAGCTGACAGCTCTGGATTCCGCCTTCTCCCTGGTGGATATAGCGGTAGATTGTCCGTTCGTTCGAGCTTTCGATACTGCCGAGGTGGTTCGGCTGAGCTTGTTCTTGCGTTGCTTTTACTGTTGGATACGTGTGGTGAGCTGGTGTAGATACAAAATAAAACTGAGCCGGCTGATCGTTGCCGTTGCTCTTGAACACAACTTCTTTTACACCTCTGCCGATGTACAGGCATTCCTTCGCACCAATCTCGTATCCTTGGCCGTCAGCTGTCACAGTTCCATGACCTCCAACATTAATGATACCGATTTCACGACGCTCCAGGAAAAAGTTCGTTCCGATATCCTTCAGATTCACTTCAAGTGCAATATCCTTGCTTTGAGGTACAGCCGTTCCTACAATATAACGATCTACATGAGAGTAAACGGTTACCAATTCATCTGTGGCAAACAATTGCTCCATCAGGAATTCCTCGCGCAGACGGGATGTATCGTAGTTTTTCACTTCATTCGGGTGTGCAGCATAACGGTTTTGCATCATTAATCCATTCCTTTCGTTAGTCAGATAATGTTCATATAAGTTCATTTTAGTTCATTTTGTATCTTTTGTGTACCTTTTTTTATAAAAAAAGAACCCGACGGGAAAATCCCCGCCAGGCTCTTGTGATCTCGCTATATATTATAAGGAGTAAATGAGCGCCTCATAAGGACGTAAACGAAGGTGGCCTTCTCTAACCTCATCCGAGGTTGAGCGATCCAGATTGCCAATGATCAAGTGGGCATTCGTGGCTCGATCAGCAATTGAAGCAGGCAGACGATAGGACTGCTCCCAGTCCGAGTGATTGAGAATGACAAGCCATGTCTCTCCATCCAGACTGCGGCTATAGGCATATACATGCTCTTCCCCTGCCGATTGGTCACGATAATCTCCATAGACCATAACCGCGTGTGTTTTACGCAGGGCAATCAGCTGCTGGTAATATGCAAATATGGAGTCCTGCGCAGCCAAATCCCGCTCCACATTAATCTCTTCATAGTTGGGATTGACCTGCATCCACGGCCGCCCTTCGGTAAACCCGGCATGCTTGCTGCTGTCCCACTGCATGGGTGTGCGGGAATTATCCCGGCTCAGCGGCTGAAGACTGTGGAGCACTTCATCTGGCGCACGGCCTTTACCGATTTCTTCCTTATATTTGTTCTTCATTGCAATATCGTGATATTCATCAATGGAAGAGAACCGGACACCCGTCATGCCGATCTCCTCTCCCTGGAATACATACGGTGTTCCCGGAAGGGTATGAATCATGGTCGCCAGTTGTTTGGCGGATTGCACACGGTATTGTCCATCATTCCCGTACCTTGAAACCTGCCTTGTGTGATCGTGATTGTTCAGGAACTGGGAGTTCCAACCTTCATGTCGGAAAGCTTCATACCAGCTCTCCTGAATTTCCTTGTACCGTTTCAGATCCCAAGTAGGCATGTCATCCGCCACCTGGAAATGGAATAACGTATGCAACTCTTTCCGGTTATCCCCCACATACAGAAGGCCATCCTCTGGTGTGACAAACGGAATTTCTCCTACAGTCATGATGTCGTAATGCTGGAGAACCTCCCGGTTCATTTCCTGCAAATATTCATGAATGCCTGGATTATTGCCCAGATAATCAATGTTGTCCGGGTGCTCCGCATCCGGGAAACCTTCCAGCTTGGCGAGCAGATTAATTACATCCATGCGGAAGCCGTCAATGCCCTGATCCAGCCAGAAACGCATCATCCGGTAAATCTCCTCACGCAGCTCGGGGTTTTCCCAATTCAGATCAGGCTGCTCCTTGGCAAAGGAGTGGAAATAATACTGTCCCGTCCGCTCGTCGTAAGTCCACGTTGAAGGTTCAAAATAGGAGCGCCAGTTGTTCGGTGGGCCATCCGGTTTCCCTGGCTTCCATATATACCAGTCGCGTTTCGGATTATCGACAGATGAACGTGATTCTTCAAACCATGCATGCTGCTCTGATGTATGATTGACCACCAGATCCATAATGAGCTTCATGCCCAGTTCATGTACCTTGTCCAGCAATTGCTTGAACTGCTCCATCGTTCCGGCTTTCGCCATGATGCGGTAATAATCCGCTATGTCATATCCGTTATCTTTATCCGGCGATTCATAAATGGGATTAAGCCAGATGACATCAATACCCAAACTTTTAATATAGTCGAGCTTGAGCATCAAGCCCTCCAAATCCCCGATGCCGTCCCCATTCGCATCCAGGAAGCTCCGCCAGTACACCTGATATACCACGGCTTCTTTCCACCATGCCCGGTTCATGCTGCATCTCCCCTTTTCCGCTTAATGGCTGTGCTCCTGCAACGTACGCTCCAGGAAGGACAGCGTGAGCTGTGTAGTATCTTTCAGCACTACGTCCGTTCCAGAACCTTTAAGTACAACTTCTTCACCAATACCCACGGCGATCATGCCTGCGGATTTGATGGCCTCAATACCTGCCTGCGCATCCTCGATGCCGATGCAGGCTTTAACGTCAGCACCCACTTCTTCTGCTCCACGCAGGAACAGATCAGGTGCAGGTTTGCCGTGAGGTACGGAATCCGGATGTACCACATAGCGGAACAGCGAGTCCAACTCCAGCGCCTTCAGAATTTGAGGGGCATTTTTGCTGGCCGATGCGATCACCGCAGGAATGCCGGAGGCTTGCAGCTCAAGCAGCAATTCCCGAATTCCAGGGTAGGTGTGCTCCGGTGTCAGCGAGTCCAGCAACGAGACGTAATGTTTATTTTTACGGCTTGCGAATTCTTCCTTTTCCTCTGCCGAATACGCATCTTCTTTGCTACCCAGACGTAAAATGCGCGCCAGCGACTCTCCGCGGCTAATGCCCTTTAACTGCTCGTTGAACTCCCGATCAAACGGAATATCCAGCGATTCCCCTAGCTTTTTCCATGCTACATAATGGTACTCCGCCGTGTCGGTAATGACACCATCCAAATCAAAAATAACGGCTTGAAGTGCTCCGTTCCCTTTCATTACCCGTTCCTCCCCATGTTATTGCTCTAGTTGCCATTCAATTCGTTTCTCGTTGCTTTCACGTCTCTCGCCTTTCCAGTCCAGAACAACCGTCCAGCCTGATGCATTGGAAATGCTCGCATAACGTTTGCCCTCACTGGATTCAAAATGAATATCAAACTCCGCATCGCCTACCATCAGATGCTCCAGAGTACATGTTTTGTTGCCCCATGCCTGCGGCATATCAGGTGATAAAGTTACACGACGGTGCTGTGCTTCCGGTTGAACGCCGAAGAAGTGTCGTACTACTGGTACAGCCAGTGCATAGATGGTCCACGCCTGCACGACACAGCCGTAGTCCGGGGACATCTCCGAGAATGAACCCGGCACTACACGTGAGAAGCTTTTCCCCATTCGGCGCAGTAAATCCAGTGCATGATCCGGATGCCCGTACGCCGCTTCTGCAACTGCATGTGCTCCGGTAGAGATTGTCATCGTGCCCTGTTGATACATGGCAGCAAGATACGTACCGTATTCACCGATGAAGTCGCGGTTTCGCATCGCTTCCAGCGCACGCTGTCCTTTGTCCTGATCGGCAATTCCTGCTTCCATTGGAGTGACAATGACCCAGTTTTTGTTCAGCAGCCAACCGCGGTCTTTCTGATTCTCACCTGCATCGGCAAGCAATCCTTCCACGTACTCCCGGTAGTCTGTGATCCCTTGCTTTTCAGCGAGAGAAACCATGTAATCCACCTTGGGCAAAATATCGGAAATAGGTGCAACGGCATCCGCATAGAGGCTGTCTTTTTCAGACCAATACACATCATTCACTGCGCGTATCGCTTTTTCGGCCAGTTTTTGATATGTTTCGTGCCGCTTCGTTTCACCCAAATAGAGACTCATATGCTCCAGCGCCTGAAGTGCCTTGGCTGTATATACGGCACTATCAATTAGTTCCATATTCAATCCGGCAATCTCGATGATGCCGTAACCGGAAGGGAAGAGGTCTCCGTCCGGGTCCATCTCACCCAGCAGCCAGTCGATTCCCTGAACACAGTAGTCATAATGCTCGCGCAGAAGTGCATCGTCTCCGGTCCACAAGAACATTTCCCACACAAAGGCGATATAGTGTGCCGTCTCCTGCGTGTTGCCGGGATTAGACACCGCACCTATCGTGGTCACTTCATGCACAAAACGCCCATTGCCGTTCGCTTCCTTGGATTTCTCCAGCAACAGATTCAACGTATCCCGCACCAGTTGATGATCTCCCGTAGCAAGAACACCCTGAAGCGCATACGTACTGTCACAGCCGAACCACCACGGATACGTGGGTCCACCTGCCGTCAAACCACGACCAATTCCGTCCACTTGCTGCACCAGCCACTGATTATTGCGCTTCACCCAGGCAAATTGCTCGTTCAGCTCATCTTCGCCTTCAATGGTCAGCACTGCGCGCTGATCCAACTTGTCGTAGAGCTGCTGCTTCTGCTCTTTCAAGCTGACATGGTTACGTTCGATAACTGCATAAGTCTGCTCACAGGCTTCACGGGATGACTCCGAACCGGCAACAAATAACCGGAAGCGGAACACATCCTTCTCCTCCAGTGCGCATTCGGTTACAAAAGAAATGCCTATTCCCTTGCCTGCCGTCAGTTCTGGTCCGTAAATTTCAGGACCAACTGTCATTTCCACTCCAGGCAGGTCACTTCCAATCATGGCATACCAGTCTTGGGCATGATCTTTGACGATAACCTTGCGCGAAGAAATGGATTCTGCCGTTTCACCCGCTCCTGGAAAAATTCCGATCTCATCGGAATACCACACTGGACGGAGATCGGTACGTGACAGCAGCTCCAGCTTGAGCCGGGTTGTTCCTTTGCCGTATGCACTGATCTCATATTCTGCGACCATGCCTTTTTCATAATCGGGGGCAAACTGACTGCGTTCAATGGATACCGGAATGTGGCTTAATCCGTGATCATAATCGAACCGGCTTCCGCCCCAGGATTCACTTGTGAATCCGTCTGCCCTTGCCCATACCGCAATGTTGCGATCCAGATCGGTTACCTTCAGCCAGAAGCCGTCCAGCAGCTTGATCGGATGCAGCCATATACCGCCCATTTCGTTAGCCATATGATGCCCAAAATCAGGAAAGTATCCGTCCTGGGTACCGCAAATCTTTACATATTCACCTGCGTTATAATACAAATTAAATGGATGTCTGCTTGTTAATGTGGCCATGGTAGTCCTCCTCTGTGGTTTGGCTCACCGCTTATCTCTTCTATTAATACAGACGATTAGCCCTTGATTGCAGAAGAGATAGAAATGCCTTCAATAAAGTATTTTTGTGCAACAAAGAACACAAGGAGTGGCGGAAGCATAATTAGCATCGTTGCAGCCATGAGCATGTTCCATTCCACGTTATACAGCCCTTTGAACATCGACAAACCAAGTGCCAGCGTATACTTCTCACTGGAGTTCAAATAAATGAGTGGTCCCTGGAAGTCATTCCATACGCCCATAAAGGTAAAGATCGATACGGCAATCAGTGGCGGCATGGAAAGTGGCAGCATGATTTTAGTGAAAATCTGCATTTTGTTTGCTCCGTCCACAAAAGCGGACTCATCGAGATCACGTGGAATACCGCGCATGAACTGGCGGATCAGGAAGATGTTAAATGCTCCGCCCCCGAAGAATGCAGGGATAATGAGTGGTAAAAATGTATCAACCCAGCCGATTTCCTTGAACATGATGAACATCGGGATCATCGTTACCTGTGAAGGCAGCATCATCGTCGCCAATAGCACCAGGAAAAGCGTGCGTTTGCCGCGGAAGTTAAACCGGGCGAAACCATACGCACATAGGGCAGACGAGAATACGGTACCGACTAATACCGGAATCAGAATAATCAGCGTATTTTTCAAAAATGTAAAAAACGGGATGGCCAGAACGGCATTTTTATAGTTAGACCACATCCATACAGCCGGGAAAAAATCATCTTTGAACACCTCCGCAGGTGTTTTAAGAGATGTTGCAAACGTCCATAACAGCGGGATCAGCACGACGGCCGCACCAGCAAGAAGCATGAGCATAGAGAATAGTTTCGAGTAGACCGGTTTCCGTGTCGTTGCTTGATTCATCATTTGTCCTCCTCTCAATCCTTTTCGTTATCGCCCTGGTAATAGACCCACATCGAAGAACTGCGGATGACCAGCAGCGTAAACGCCAGAATGATGATGAACAATACCCAGGACAATGCCGAAGCATAACCCATTTCAAAATCGGTAAAAGCTTTATTGTACAGATACAAGTTATAGAACAAGGTCGAGTTCAGCGGTCCCCCGTTGGTCATAACAAATGCTTGTGTGAAATACTGGAATCCGCCGATAATCCCCATAATTACGTTGAAGAACACCGTTGGAGAAATCATAGGCAATGTAATGTTGAAAAACCGTTGAAACGGTCCAGCGCCATCCAGATTGGCAGCTTCATACAGCTCTTCGGGAACTCCCTGCAAGCCCGACAAATAAATGATGATCGTATTGCCGACGCCCCACAAACCCATGACAATCAGTGCGCCCAGCGCATAGCTCGGATCTTGGAGCCAAGCTGGCCCCTGTACGCCGAAAAAGGCAAGCGCCCGGTTCAGAATGCCGTATTCCGGATTAAAAATCATAATCCACATCATTGATGCCGCAACAGCCGGAATAACGGAAGGCATGAAATAGATCAATCGGAAAAATTTCATCCCTCTGTTCCGCATATTCAGCAGTAAAGCGATAAGCAGTGATGCCACCTGATACAGCGGTACGGATACCAGAGCGAAAATAAAGGTAACTTTCAACGATTGATAGAACAGCTCGTCATGAAACATCGTTTTGAAGTTATCCAGACCGACCCATTCGATCGATTGTACGCCGGTAATAATATCCCATTTGCTAAAAGCCAACAGCAGGGAAAACAACATTGGACCAATGGTGAAGAGTAACAAGCCTATAAGCCAGGGTAATATGAACCAATACCCGGCACGCTCGGATTTAGAATTACGCATAGCAGCCTCCTTGATGAAGAGGGTGAATCAGCATGGCAGCCGACTCACCCGCATGGTTTTTACTTGATTTTGCTGTCAACGTTCTTCGCAGCTTCATCCAGAGCGCCTTTGACATCCTGTTTGCCAAGCAGCACTTTTTCCAGCGCCTTGGTGAATTCTTCAACAAACACAGGTCCGTTTGTAGAACGCATAGTTACCGGTTTTTTCGCATAATCCATCATTTCGATGACCGGTTTGTCTGCTACTTCTTTGGCTTTGACTTCGTCCAATTCCTTCACAGTCGCTGGCAGTACTTTACCATTCGCAGAGCGAAGCTTCTGTGCATCTGTACCCGAGAGCCATTTCACCAGTTCGTAAGCCGCTTCTTTATTTTTACCGGCTGCGTTGATCGCCCAACCCGCACTTGCGATGATGCTTGAACGAGTACCATCCGTATTTTGCGGAATAAGTGCAGAACCATATTGAACATCGGATTTGTCGAGGTCACCTTTGATCCAACGACCTGTAATCATCATAGCGAGCTTGTCTGTCATGAACATCGATGAATCTCCGCCAAGCGTCTCGGAATCCAGTGGCGTCGGGGATACACGGCTATCTCCTTGGGACCAAGAGACGTATTTATCCATTGCCGCTATCGTTTTTTCACTATTCATGTAGCCTTCTGCAGCTGTTCCATCGTCATTCGCAATGTCTGTACCGTAATCCCACAGGTACGTATAGATCGGATATTCCCATTTGCCTGCGTTGAATCCGAATTGAGTATATTTATTGCCGTCTTTTTTAGTCAGTTTTTGTGCAGTTGCAATCATGTCATCCCAAGTCCATTCATCTGTTGGATAAGGGATTCCCGCTTCGTCAAACATACGTTTGTTGTACCACAGAGCAAGTGGGTTGAAATCTTTAGGCAAGTAGTATTGTTTGCCTTCGATTTTCATATTTTCAATGAGATCCTTTTGGAAAATATCCAGATTAAACGCGGTGTCTTTGCTCAAATAATCGTCAAGCGGCTCAATTACACCTTTATCCACGTATTTATAGTAGTCACCTTCACCAACCAGGAATACATCTGGTGCCTGACCTGCTGCCAGGGATGTAGTGAGTTTTGTTCCATAACCTTCACTTGGAATAGGCTCAAATTTCACTTCGATATCCGGGTGTGCAGCATTGAACTCTTCCGCAAGCTTCACTTCATCCGCACCGGAGTTGACATCTCCCCATACAGAGAAGGTGAGTTTTACTTTTTCTCCTTTTCCACCTTCTGCACTGTTGCTTCCACCTGAAGAACACGCGGATAACACTAATACCAAAATCAGCATCATGACCAAACTTGCGGACCCTTTTTTCATTTAAATGACCTCCCACATGGATTTATATTAAACCAAGGTTTGAAACCGTTTGCTGAAAGTAACTTTCTGACCGGACAGAAGCAGAGAAATTTCTTCCTCTGCATCACTCTCGATTAGAATACCCTCGGACGTGATTGTGATATGCAACAGCTGGTTTTGCCAGTAGAGCGGGAATTTCAGACTGTTCCAGGACTCAGGCAGCTTTGGATCGAGATGAAGCTGGCCATCCAACATGCGAACTCCGGCAAATCCCATCACCACACATTCCCATATTCCGCCCAGCGAAGCTGAGTGGATACCTGCATCCGAAGAGTGCATATGCGGCCCCAGATCAATCTCTGAAGCCCGGCGGAACAGATCATATGCGAGCGGACGATCACCGAAATCACTGGCAAGGATACTGTGCGTCGATAGGGACAGTGAGGAATCATGCAATGTTTTTTCCTCGTAGTAGTCATAGTTCGCACGTTTGATAGCGGGTTCAAATTTATTTTCAAGCAGGAAGAAAAGCATCATAATGTCAGCCTGCTTCGAAATTTGCATTTCACCAACCTGATCCAGGTTGTAGTCATTGAAGATACTGGCGACTTTCGTCTGATTTTTATAAGGGGTAAGATCAATGACTTTCTTCTGCAAGTACGTATCATCTTGTGGAATAAGTCCTTGTTCATTTGGCCCTGGCAGATACATTTGATCCAGCTTGTTCCACGCTTCCCGAGCGGATGTCAGGTCAAGCTTCATAGACAATGCCTTGAGCAACTCAGGTTTTTCCTGCTCAAGCTTTTCATAATATTGAATGGCAAGTTCCATATTGAAGTGAGCCATATGATTGGTGAATGCATTGTTGTCCACATGTTCCTTATACTCATCCGGTCCAACAACCTCATTGATATGATAACGGCCCTTGGCCTCATCCCACTCCAAACGACTGGCCCAGAACGTTGCTGTATCAAAAATGATTTCGTAGCCACATTGATCCATGAACGCCTCATCACCTGTAGACTGGACGTAATGCCAAACGGCATAAGCGATGTCAGAGGTAATATGCTGTTCAATGAAGCCGGACCAGATCTTCGTCTGTTCTCCGGTTACGATATCTACATCTCCCCATACCGGTGTAACTTCGCCATCTTCGATCCAGGCTGCTTCCCACGGATACATGGCTCCTTCGAATCCGTTCTCCTTGGCTTTACTTCTAGCTCCATCCAACCCCTGATATCGATATTCCAGCAAGGATCTTGCGATCTTGGGGTTGCTGTAGATGAAGAATGGAAGGATGAAGATTTCCGTATCCCAAAAGGAATGTCCCTTGTACCCTTCACCACTTAATCCTTTCGCACCGATGCCCATGCGATTATCATGCGCTGGTGTCATAATGACGAGGTGATAGATGGCAAAACGGATGGCAAGCTGGTCATAACCACTTGTGCTGTCCACTTCAATGTTGTACGTGGACCAAGTATCCGCCCAGGAGTTAGCGCTTTCACGAAATAGCTGATCATACCCTTTTTGCGACTCTTGCTTCAGCTCTGTCAGCGCCGATTCACGCATTTGATCCAGTGAATATCCACCGTTGCTGTACACCAGATCGCGGCTAGTATGCACATTCGAGATTTTTTCCAGTGTTACCGATTGTCCAGCTTCCACGGTCATTGTGCCTTCGATGCCAACCTTGCGACGTCCCATCGTTTGACGCAGTTCCGGCTCAACCTTTTCACCATTCAGCTGCCAGTGGTGCACCGTATTAGTTACAAAATCAATAGCAGATTGTGTCGTCGTTGACGTCATTTGAATATATGTCTTTTCAAATATCCGTTTTTCGCCTTCTGTGAAATGCTGCGCACCCGAGTTCGTCCATTGTCCATTAATACCGGATGCAATGTGAACACGCGCCTGACCATCCAGTGGCTTGATGCTTACGGATGAACCAACCAAATGACGGTTACTCAAGGAAACAAAACGACGGAATTGAAGTTCAAAGCTTTCTCCTGTTGGGCTCTGCCATACCACGTTACGAGTCAGCTCACCATTTTTGAGATTCAGTTGACGACTGTAGCTGATCGTTCTTCCTTTTTCCAAGCTGAAGGTTTCCCCATTCAGGGTGATTGAAAGCTCCGTCACATCTGCTGCATTAGGGAGTTCAGTTACTTCATGTTCGTCAAACTTATTGAAGGTTCCAGCTACGAACCAGTTCCGCACTTGTCCAACATAATTCTCGTCCGTTGCGGAGCGAAGTCCCATGTAGCCGTTTCCAAGTGAGAGTACAGCTTCGCCTTTCCCTTGATGAGCCGGATCAAACCCGGTTTCAGTTACCAGCCAGTTACTCCATTCTCCTTGTCCTGCATCGTATTTCAGCAATGTGTATTCCCCCTATGTCTATCTTATGATGTATCCGAAACGTTTTGGATTTGAGTGAAAATAATACCGAAACGTTTCGGATTTTATAAAACATTTCGGTGCTCTCTTCATTTCGGTAATTTTGCAATCCCTCGCGAACCGTATTTCTCAGCTAAACTCAGCGACCTGGTTTGGCTGTCGAGGATCTCAAAACCAATTCATTTTGCAAAATATTAAATTTGGGGCTGTTTTCCGATCTCAGCATGCCCATCAGCAGGTTTGCAGCTTCATGTCCCAACTGATACATGTTCTGTCCGATGGTGGTGAGTGGTGGTTGAAAATAAGCGGCTGTCGGAATGTCATCAAATCCCACTACAGACAATTCATCCGGTATAGTGATACCTAGTTCATTCGCAGCCTTCATTACACCCAGAGCCATCATGTCGCTTGCACAAAAGATTGCTGTAATTTCCGGATAAGCCTTCAACAACTCTGCTGCTTGCTGCTGTGCTTCCTCTTCCGTGAAATTCCCGTTTACGATCCATTCAGGCTTCAAGCTGAATCCTGCGCTGCTCATTGCATCGGAATATCCTTCATAGCGCTCCTTGGAAACAAAAGCCTCTGGGTAACCATTCACCATGGCAATCTGCCGATGACCCAAACTGATAAGGTGCTCTACAGCAGTCTGTGCACTTTGTTTGTGATTCGTTGATACAAAACCAACATACTCACTGTGAATGGGGATATCAATTAATACACAAGGAATGTCACTATCCAATACTTCCTGCAAATACGGATCATCCGTCTTCACACCCTGAAGAATGACGCCATCCACCTTTCGTTCCCTGCACAGCTGTGTGTACGTTTTCATCTTTTGCTTCGCTGTATTCGTGCTGAACAAAATCAGATCATAATCTGAATTGGCAGCGCTATCATTAATTCCGCAAAGCACTTCGAAAACAAAGTTGTTATCGATGTTTTTGTACGTCATGCCTGATACGAGCAACCCCAGCGTTTTGGTTTCCTTCATGACCAGGCCTCTCGCTAGACCATTCGGACTATAATTCAGGTTTTCGGCGGCTTCTTTAATCCGTTTGCGCGTACTATCGCTGACGTCCGAGTACCCATTCAGAGCTCTGGATACGGTCGTAATCGAAAATCCCGTCATTTGTGATATGTCTTTGATTGTAGCCAATTGCTTTCCTCCAAAACGTTTCGGATTACTTATATTTCTGAGTATACGGATTCGAGAAGAAAAATCAAGAACTTTTTTCGACATTATTTTCGACTTTTTGGAACTCGTCTATCCCTTACCTTATTCTACCTGCATTGCGTGCAATCAGATAGGGTAAAAAAAAATCTCCCGACTTTTAAATAAAGTCGGGAGATCCCTTAAGCTATTGCCTAAAACTTAATGTGCAACTGTATTGTTCAACATGATCCAGATGGAACCAATAACGATGGTCAACATGATCAACAGACCAAAGATCAAAGCCATTACATTCCAGCGTGGCTTCTCCGATTCACGGATATGCATGAAGAAGAAGAGTTGAACCACAAACTGAAGTCCTGCTGTTACCAGAACGACACTCAGCGCTGCTGTTCTGCCCATCATGTCATTCAGAACCACTACCAAAGGGATAATGGTCAGGACAACGGACAGAATGAAGCCGATGACATAGGACTTGAGTGAACCATGCTGTTCGTGGCCATGGGACTCATGTGAGTTATGCTCTGCCATCTACATCACCCCCATCAGATAGACGATCGACAGGAGGAAAATCCAGACGACGTCCAAGAAGTGCCAGTACAAGCTGATTACGTTGATTTTACCGCGAGTTACATCGGTAATTCCACGTTTTTTCAGTTGCAGCATCAATCCGATCATCCAGATCAGACCGAGAGATACGTGAAGTCCGTGAGTACCCACAAGGGTGAAGAATGCACCAGAAGCTGCACTCGTTGTATAACTGAACCCTTCGTGAATCAGCTCAATAAACTCCGTTACTTCCAGGGCGATAAAGCTCGCACCCAGAACAGCTGTAACTGCCAGCCAGCTGATCAATTGCTTCACCTTGCCCTGATTCATGGCAAGAACTGCAAGTCCACTTGTGAATGAACTTGTGAGCAAGATAAATGTTTCGGCAATAACGCCAGGCATTTTGATCAATTCAGACAACACTGGTCCGCCCGCCGTATTGTCACGCAACACAATAAAGGTTGCGAACAATACGGAGAACAGGATAACGTCGGAAATCAGGAAGAACCAGAATCCGAGTATTTTCAATTCTTGCGGGTCATGGTGACCATGGTCATGATCATGTGCATGGTCATGACCGTGCTTCGCGGCTGCTTGAGCCATTTATACCGACCCCCTTAACGACGCTTCGGTACGCTTAATTTCGTCAACCGGAATATAATAATCCGTATCGTATGAGAATGAACGAGCGATCATGCAAATTCCTACGCCAGCGAGTCCAAGAATTGCCATCCACAGCCATCCGAATACAAAGCCGAAACCGGCGATGAACCAGAATATAGACATGATGAACGGAATCGCGGAGTTCTTAGGCATATGAATCGGCTCAAGCGGCTGTTCAGGTGGATAAATTCCTTTGGCACGACGTTCTTTCTCTTCCCACCACTCATCAATATCATCTCCGCGCGGTGTAATGGCGAAGTTATATTCAGGAGCAGGTGAAGGAATCGACCACTCGAGCGTACGACCACCCCAAGGGTCGCCAGAAGCTTTGAGTGTTTTGTATTTCCGAATGCCGTCTGCGATTTGTGCAACCTGGAACAAGAAACCGACACCCATCAGGAATGCCCCGATTGTGGATACAAAGTTCAGTTCCCACCAGCCAGTATCCCAGCCATAGGTGCTCAGACGACGTGTCATACCCATCAAACCGACAGCGTACTGCGGCATGAAGCAGACATAGAAACCGATATTCCAAGTCCAGAAAGCCCATTTACCCAGTTTTTCAGGTAGTTGGAATCCAAACATTTTAGGCCACCAGTAGTACAGACCTGCAAAGTATCCGAATACTACACCACCGATCAATACTTGGTGGAAGTGGGCAATCAGGAAGTAACTGTTGTGGAACTGGAAGTCAGCAGGTGCAACGGACAACATAACCCCCGTCATCCCCCCGACGATAAAGCATGGTATAAATGCTATTGTCCATAGCATCGGGGTATCCATGCGTATCCTTCCTCGGAACATGGTAAACAGCCAGTTAAATATCTTAACCCCTGTTGGTATGGCAATCAACATCGTGGTAACGGCGAAGAATGCATTGACGTCTGCTCCCGAGCCCATCGTGAAGAAGTGATGCGCCCATGTAAAGAAGGACAGGAAGCTAATGATCAGCATCGCAAATACCATTGATTTGTAACCAAACAATTTTTTCTTCGAGAATGTACTTACAACCTCGGAGAACACGCCGAATGCCGGTAAGACAACGATATATACCTCAGGGTGACCCCACATCCAGATCAAGTTGATATACATCATCGGATTACCGCCCAGATCAAGTGTGAAGAAATGCGCCCCCGCAAACCTGTCGAGGAAGAGCAATGCAAGTGTCACAGTCAAGATTGGGAATGCAAACAGAATGATAATACAAGTGGAGAATACCGACCATGTAAACATCGGCATTTTCATCCATTTCATGCCTGGCGCACGCATTTTAATGATGGTAACCAGGAAGTTGATACCGGTAGCCAGGGAACCGATACCCGAAATCTGAATACCCCATATATAGAAGTTTTGTCCCACCCCCGGGCTATGCGATAGCTCCGATAAAGGTGGATAACTGAGCCAGCCTGCGTCCGGTGAACCACCGATAACGAAGGACAGGTTGAACAGCATTGCTCCCAGGAAGAATAACCAGAAGCTTAGTGCATTAAGGAATGGGAACGCAACGTCCCTTGCCCCGATTTGAAGCGGTACAATAACATTAAATAAACCGAACATAAACGGCATCGCCATGAATAGGATCATGATGGTACCGTGAGTCGTAAAGACCTGATTATAATGCTCGGGATGTAAGAAATCCATGTTAGGCATAGCTAGCTGAAGACGCATCATCAGTGCATCCACACCACCACGGAAAAGCATGATTATGGAAGCAATAATATACATAATACCGATCTTTTTGTGATCGACGGTAGTTAACCAGTTACGCCAGAGCCAGCCCCATTTTTTGAAATAAGTCAGCACCGCTACGATGGTAATCATCGTAATTCCGATCGCCACGTCCGCACCATAAATCAGCGGATCACCGGTAACGAAAAACTCCGATGCAAACTCCTTAAGTCTCTCTAACATTGGGGGCCTCCTTTCGAATCTTTAGTTAGCACTCTTGTCCACGTCTTGCGTAGTAATCTCTTTGACACCTGAAGCTTCACCGTGCTTGCTGTGAGCACTTTGACCGTCAATAACATACTTGGTCACGATGTCTTGGAACAGTCCTTCAGGGAAGGAAGAATAATAAGCTACATTGCTTGTTCCCGGTTCCGCCAGTGTTTTATACGTTTCTTGCGTCAGCGGTTGGGATTGTTGTTTCACTTCAGTCACCCATTTATCGAAGTCTTCCTCCGATGTGGCATTGACGTCAAAACGCATTTGGGCGAAGTGTTCTCCGGTAAAGTTGGCACCTGAACCCCAATATTGACCTTCATGATCAGCTTGCAAGTACAAGGTCATCGCCATACCCGACATTGTATAAATCTGTCCACCAAGCTGCGGAATCCAGAACGAGTTCATCGGTGAATCCGCGGTGAGCTCAAATTTTACGGGCCGGTCTGCCGGGATATTCAACGTGTTGACCGTTGCAATACCTTGCTCCGGATACATAAACAGCCATTTCCAGTCCAGTGAAGATACTTGAATGGTCACCGGTGCTTTCTCGGAAGCCAATGGCTTCGAAGGTTCCAGATCATAGGTGTAGCGAATGGTTACAACCGCCAACAACCCAATAATAATGATCGGAATGGTCCACCAGATAGCCTCCGCTTTAGTGCTATGAGACCAGTTAGGCTCATAAGCAGATTTATTGTCCGGTTTGTCGCGGTAACGCCATACAATTACAGCAGACAAAATCAATACAGGCACAATAACGACTGCACACAGAATTGTCGAAATGACAATCAAATCTCTCTGCGAAGCGCCAATAGGCCCTTTCGGATCCAGAACAACGTACTGCCCGCCTGCCAGCATTGGCCAGACAATCAATGCAATTGTAACCAACGTCAGGACAACCGGAATGATTATCCGAATTAGCGACCTAGGTTTCTTGTTCATCTTGATCCCCTCTCCTTAAATTCGCTCATACTGAAAAAACAGTATACTACTCTCTTCCTTCTAAAGATATCAGAAATGAGCAACTTTTTTGTTCATGTTAACAAATTTGTCGATTTTGCACCTTAAATGTGTGAATTTTTTCTCACAAATCGCTTGCACACTTGATATTTCCTCATTGTAATCTTTACACTTCAAGTCACAAAATAAAACCCTTTGCAGTCCCGTTGAACAGTATCAACGAATCCGCAAAGGGCTTTATTGACTGGGATTCCGGGAGCTTATCCAGTCTTATTATGAACGAAATAACGCTAGATTATTTAATCGGCGCCTTCGTCTTCCCGGCGTGTATGAACAAGTCCAATCGATTTGGCAATTACGTAAATAAATACACTACCCACCAAGAAACCGATACCCACCATTAATCCGAGGTTACGATCATTAAAATCATTCAGGTTAATCAGGCACATGATTACTCCCGTAATGAGGGCAACCCAAGCCAGAACTGTCATCGTTAACACTGCACGCCGCATATTTTTATCTTTGCGCTCCAATTGGCTTACCATTGCTGTCTTCGATGCCATAGTAAACACTTCCTTTTCCCTTTTTGTAAGTGCTTTCCTTATACCAATATACCACATCAGTATGATTTTTAGTCAACAAATGTTCAAATTTCTTTCGCAATTTGGACACTTTATTTGTATTTTAACTGTTGACAAGGACCAGATCACTTCTTCTTACTTCTTATAACCCAAAAACGCTCTTCTCATAACATGAAACAGCCCAGACCTTATGAAACCTTCATGAACATGTGCTCTCTTCGCTGAAATTAAATAACAAAAAAAGACGGTGCATCGGATTTCCGATGTACCGCCTTCTATCTAATTAAACACGTTTGTCCCTGCATTTAACAATTGAACTAACGTTAAATTACTTATTTAAAGATAAGTTCACAACGTTACTTCCTCAACATTGAAGAGCAGCCTAAATTCGTGTTTCCACCCAATTATTTTTGATCACATTCTGATACCAATAGAAACTTTCTTTAGGTGTTCTAACCAGCGAACGGTAATCCACATGCACAAGACCAAAACGCATACGGTATCCTTCCGCCCACTCAAAGTTATCCATCAAAGACCAAGCCATGTACCCTTTCAGATTAATGCCGTCATTGATAATCCGATGAATTTGGGCCAAATGCTGCTCATAGTATGCAATCCGGCGATCATCATTGATTTTACCGTTTTCCAAATCATCATTGATGCAAGCTCCATTTTCTGTGATGTAGACATCCACATTTCCGTACTTTTGCAAATAGTGCATGAACTCATACAGTCCGCGTGATTCCACAGGCCAGCCAATATCGGTCTTGGTAAGTCCCATATCCACCTCTTCGGATTGCAATGCACCCGCCTCTGGATTGAAACGATTGATTCCCATGGTGTAATAGTTAATGCCCAACAGATCAATGGGTTGCGAGATGATTTCCATATCGCCTTCTTGAATTGGGACGGTAGCTCCAGCTTCTGCGAACCAGTCCACCATAAATTGTGGATACGATCCTTTGTAAATCGGGTCTAGGAACCAATCGGTATTCAGTGCAATGGAACGGTCGCAGGCTGCCTGATCTTCTGGAGATTTGCTGTAAGGCTCAGCCCAGCATACATTGGGTGCAATACCAATCTGTCCTGTTGTGCCTAAGCGACGGAACGATTGAACGGCTTTACCGTGAGCAACGAGCAATCCATGAGCAACATTAATGGATGTTTGCAGGTCCTTATTTCCTGGCGCATGAATGCCAAGCAGGTTGGACAAAAACGCAATACACCATGGTTCATTGAAAGTCAGCCAGAAATTAATTTTTCCAGAAAACTCCTTGAAGATAACTTCAGCATATTTTACAAATGCATCCACCGTCCTGCGATTGCCCCAACCTCCGATATCCTCAAGTGTCTGAGGCAGGTCCCAATGATACAGTGTACAGAAAGGTTCGATTCCTGCTTCAAGCAGCTTATCCACGAATCGATGATAGAAATCCAATCCTTCCCGATTGATCTCGCCATCTCCATCAGGAATAATACGCGGCCAGGCGATGGAGAATCGGTAGGTGTTGATCCCAAGCTTTTTCATCAGCTCGATGTCTTCCTCGTAACGGTGGTAACTGTCACAAGCCACATCACCATTGTCTCCATTAAAAACTTTGCCGGGCGTACGGGCAAACGTATCCCAGATCGATACCCCGCGTCCACCTTCCTGCGCTGCCCCTTCTATTTGATAAGAAGCTGTTGCTGTTCCCCAGCGGAAATCTTGTGGGAATTGAAAAATTGTCATCGTTTACTCCTCCGTCTCATATGACACGCGGATCATCTGTCCTGCGGTCATGGTTAAAATAACTACATAATCACCCTGAGGTGTAAGCTGCGCCTTGACCTGATCGTTTCCTTCCACACGCAGTGGGCATGCACTCCGAATGGTTATCGAACCAGTGTGATCAGCCTTAATTTCGGCACTTGAGAGTCTGCCCTCTGTCCACTCGATTGCCACCGTGTATCCACCACGTGCCCGAAGTCCCTTCACACTGCCATTGGCCCAGTGCACAGGCAGCGCTGGCAGCAGATGTAATTCACCCAAGTGGCTTTGCAACAGCATCTCGGCAATACCGGCAGTGCCACCAAAGTTGCCATCGATCTGGAACGGCGGATGATCATCGAACAGATTAGGATGCGTGGATCGAGCCAGCAGCGTACGGACAAACTGATGTGCAAGCTTGCTATCCAGCAGCCTCGCATACAGATTGATCAACCAGGCACAGCTCCAACCTGTATGCCCGCCACCTTGTGAGATACGACGTTCAAGTGACACTCGTGCTGCTTCCACCAGTTCCGGCGTATCCAGTCGATTGATCTGCTCCCCCGGATATAGACCATACAGATGGGAGACGTGACGATGCCCCGGTTCGGATTCGGCAAAATCCTTAAACCATTCCTGCAGTTGCCCCTCGCTTCCGATCTGGAATGGATAGAGCTTACTACGTGCCTCGCTCCACTCGTTCGCCAGTTGCTGATCCACATCCAGTTGTTTGGTTGCCTCAATGCATCGATCGAACAACTCACGAATCAATGTCATGTCCATCGTCGAAGCCATGGAGATGCTGCGAGCCTCTCCTTCCTCAGTAAGGAACTTGTTCTCCGGAGAGGTTGATGGAGCGGTAACCAGATATCCGTCTGGCCCCTCTACCAGCCAGTCCAGACAGAAGAGTGCCGCTTCCTTCATGATTGGATACGCGCGTTCCGCGAGAAACTGCTGATCACGAGTAAACAGATAATGCTCCCATAGATGTGAAGTCAACCACACGCCACCCACTGGCCAGAACGCCCAACTTGCGTCTCCGCCTGTAGGCGTGGATGTTCTCCAAATATCCACATTATGATGGGCTGTCCAGCCGCGTGCTCCGTACAAAATGCGCGCCGTCCTTCTTCCGGTATCGCTTAAATCCTCCAACAGACCAAACAGTGGCTCATGGCATTCGCTCAGATTGCATACTTCTGCCGGCCAGTAATTCATCTCCGTATTGATATTAATCGTGTAATCACTGTGCCAAGGCGGCTCCACCTGATGGTTCCAGATTCCCTGCAGATTCGCTGGCTGGCTTCCTTCACGTGAACTACCCATTAACAGATATCTGCCATACTGAAAATAGAGTGCCTCCAGGCCGGGATCATCGGCTCCAGCCTGGTAAGCTTGCAGTCGCTCATCTGTAGGTAATTCTTCTTTGGCTGATGCGCCAAGATCAATTGATACTCTTGAAAATAAAGTTCCATGATCCATCACATGTCGCTCCCGAAGAGCCTTCATGCCATGAGCCATCGCTTTAGTGATTACCTCACTGCACTCCTGATCTAGAAGCATACTATCCTTAACAGGTGTCACATCATAGCCCTCAAAAGCAGTCGCCGCTGCCAGATAAAAAACAACCTGGTCCGCTCCCTCAATATGAAGTTTCCCATCCATAACCGATATTTCGAAATTTTTTCCCGTCGCAGTTGCGGCCAATCGCACAGCATAAGCCGTTCCCCGATCTTCTTCGTAGATGACAGACTCCGGATGATCCCTGAAATAATTCGATTCAACATGACTCGGACAGCGACTGAACAAAGTAAGTGCATCGCCAGAAGCCTGAACATGATAAGGATGTGGACTGTCCAACGTAACACTTACGTTTACAGATCCCTTACGATCAGCAGTGATGGTACAGATCATGAGATCATCTGGCGCACTGGCATATACTTCACGTACATAATGAATGCCTTTATATGAATACTTCGTTGTTGTAATGCCGGTGTGGAGATTCAGCTCCCGCTCAAACTCATCGTACGTATTCCCATCCAGTTCATCGTGCTGCAACTTAAAGTGGCCCATCGGCTGATAAGCTTCCACATCACGTCCCAGCATTTCGCGGTTCAGCAATTGTTCAGCTTCGCTATATTGCCCGGACATAATTAGTTCACGGGTCTGCTTCAGATACCGCTGACTGCTGTACTGAATGGTGTCGCGCGGAAATCCGGACCACAATGTATCTTCATTCAGCTGGATTTGTTCATCCGCTGCTCCGCCATATACCATACCGCCAAGGCGACCATTACCGATAGGCAACGCCTCTTCCCAGCGAGTAGCGGGCTGACGGTACCACAGACGATTTTCTTTTGTTCTCTCATTAAATGGGGACATAGATAACTCCTGTTCATGAATCAGCTATTTTTCAATCAATACTAAAACGTTTTCGATATAACTAAATAATCACTATAAATGCTGTTTTACTTGTACTTAACCCGCTTACCTATAAGGCTAAATCTTCGTTTATCTGAAAGTGCTTACAGTATGAAAATTATATTTGATTTCGAAATTTGCGTCAATGTTAAACATCACATGGCAGCAAAAAAGACCCTATCTCAGGGCCTTTTTTTTATCTCAGCCTATTCAATTAAAACATAAGTTATTTTACGTCTTTACCTGTCCACAGGGAAACACGATCTTTAACCCAAACGGTATACTGTTTCTCCATTTCAACTGCGCCGGCTTTGTCCAACTCAGCGAGGAAATCATCGTATACTTTATCAAAGTTCGCAGTTGTTGTCAGAACAGCTTCAGGAATACGTTTGCGCACGATATCCTGTGTTTTCTGGAACGTTACGCTATAATCTGTACCTGAAGGTACAGGCATGTTGTATGCAGCGCCCCAATCTTTCAGTTGCAACTCATCTTCAGAAGGATAAAATTCTTTCCATGTTGTAATACCATAGGCTTTCAACGTTTCTTTCTCTGCCGCCGTATAACCAGCCTGGATCTGCTCAGGGAAGTTCGTTGTGTAATAGTTATCCGTGGAATCTTTCACACCATCACCGTATCTAGCACTAAACACGCTGTACATCCCAATTCCTGTTTCTTTGGTGAAGTTGGAGTTGTCATTGGTTTTACGATCCTGGATATCTTGAGGAATCACCCGTTGACCATCTTCTACATTGTAGTGTTGGCCTTCAATACCCCAGTTTCTTAACACTTGACCTTCGTCCGAAGCGAGCCAGTCCATGAATTTGATAATGCGAACCGGATCTTTGGCAGAAGTTGTGATTCCGATACCATATCCGTCAAATCCAGTTGGTTGGAATGTATGGTCCACAATGTCCTTGTTCAAAGATACAGAGAAGTGAGCATATGTGCTGTCATCTTTGCCTGCTGATTTGAGTGCATTTTCAGCTTCTTGGTAGTTCCACTCTTGGTCAATCAGACCGAGTACACGGCCACTTGCAATTTTGGATTTATATTGGTCATCCTTCTGCACAAATGTATCTTTGTCCAGCAATCCTTCATTGTACATATGATTCAACCAGCGGAAATACTCTTTCTCCTCTGGACGTTTGTAATGGAGCGTAGCTTCATAAGTCTCAGGATCGATGTAATATTCTCCATCATCCGGTGCTCCTGTTGCCTGGAATGCCGGGTTCGTTACCGTAATCATAATCTTCCAATCATCTGCATTCAGCGTCAATGGAATAGTCGGCTGTCCGTCAATTGTTGGGTGTTTTTTCACATATTCTTTCAATACATTCTCGTAATCCTCAAGTGTTTTCACTTCAGGGTATCCGAGCTCTTTCAGTACTTTTTGTTGAATTTCAAATCCGCCAGTTGCGTCAAACGCAACATTATCAACACCCATATTCGTTGGGATTGTATAAATGGCCTGATCCTCCGAACTGTATTTCAGCCGGTTCATCTGGTCCCCATATATTTTTTTCAGGTTTGGAGCATGCTCCTCAATCAGATCGGTCAGGTCAAGCATCGCGCCTGCATCCACAAGTTTAGACAAGTTACCTTTTGGAAAAACAATATCAGGGTACTCACCACTAGCAGCCATAAGCGCAATTTTTTGATCGCCACCATTGTTCACGTCATACTCAGCCTCAATTGTAACGCCTGTTTGCTTGGTAATCTCTTTACCGACTGCATCCTGCATTTTGTTCCAGGTTGGACTGGCGTCCGCACCAAAGAATGTAATGGTAACCGGTTCGGTTCCACTGGACTCGGAGGTTTCTTTGCTTCCCGAATTTCCGCAGCCAGCTGTAACCAGCATTGCACTTGCGAGCATCAACATTGCAAACGTCTTGGGTGTATTGCCTTTCATTTTGCCTCTCATTGTCTAGTCCCCCTATTATTTATGAAGGTTTTATCTGTATAACAGGCTTTAAGCCTGAGGATACCGCTCGTAAGACACATTTCTGTATGCGCTTACTAAAAATTTAATTTTGTACTCTTTTTTTCTCAAAACCTAAACTCTTAAAACTCTCTTCAAAATACGTAAAACGTTTTCGTAAAATAATTTAAAACGCTTACTGAAAGTGCTTACATTAACGATTATATGCTATCCTATCCCTTTCGTCAACAATAAAAAAGGCCCCTTTCGAGGGACCTTTTTTGCTATGAAAATGATCATATATTATGTCTTGTTTTCACTATTATTTCACGTCTTTACCTGTCCACAGAGCTACGCGTTCTTTGATCCAAACGGTATATTGTTTCTCCATCTCTACCGCACCAGCTTTATCTAGCTCAGCAAGGAGATCATCATACACTTTATCGAAGTTCTCAGGTTTGGCAAGGATCGCTTCAGGAATACGTTTGCGGACAATATCCTGTGTTTTCTGGAACGCTACGTTATAATCCGTATCCGAAGGTACTGGCATATTATATGCTGCGCCCCAATCTTTCAACTTCAAATCATCTTCAGAAGGATAGAAATCTTTCCACGTTGTAATGCCATAGGCTTTCAATGTTTCCTTCTCTGCGGCAGTATAACCTGCTTGAATCTGTTCAGGGAAGTTCGTTGTGTAGTAGTTACCTGTGGAATCTTTGACACCATCGCCGTATCTAGCACTGAAGATGTTGTACATTCCGATACCTGTTTCTTTGGTGAACGCCGAGTTGTCATTGACTTTGCGATCCTGCACATCAGCAGGGATGACACGGTTGCCATTTTCAACATTGTAGTGTTGGCCTTCAATACCCCAGTTTCTCAGCACCTGACCTTCATCCGAGGCGAGCCAATCCATGAATTTGATAATACGTACAGGGTCTTTCGCAGTTGTGGAAATACCGATGCCGTATCCATCAAATCCAGTTGGTTGGAATGTATGGTCCACAATATCCTTGTTGAGGGATACAGAGAAGTGAGCGTACGTATTCTCACCATTGTTCACTGATTTCAACGCATTCTCAGCTTCGCCATAGTTCCATTCCTGGTCAATCAGCCCCAGTACCCGACCGCTTGCGATTTTGGATTTATATTGGTCATCCTTCTGCACAAATGTATCTTTGTCCAGGATGCCTTCATTGTACATTTTGTTCAACCAGCGGAAGTATTCTTTTTCCTCTGGACGTTTATAGTGCAGCACCGCTTCATACGTTTCAGGGTTAATGTAATATTCACCGTCATCCGGTCCACCGGTTGCCTGGAAGGCTGGATTCGTTACAGTGATCATAATTTTCCAGTCATCTGCATTCAGGGTCAGCGGAATGGTTGGCTGTCCGTCAATAGTTGGATGTTTAGCATAGTATTCTTTCAGTACTTTCTCATAATCCTCAAGCGTTTTCACTTCTGGGTAGCCAAGTTCTTTCAACACCTTTTGCTGAATCTCAAATCCGCCTGTAGCGTCAAACGCAACATTATCTACACCCATGTTCGTTGGGATCGTGTAAATGGACTGGTCTTCCAAACTGTATTTCAGACGGTTCATCTGGTCCCCATAGATTTTCTTCAGGTTTGGTGCATATTGATCAATCAGATCGGTCAGGTCAAGCATCGCACCTGCATCCACAAGCTTAGACAAGTTACCTTTAGGATAGATAATATCAGGGTAATCACCGCTGGCAGCCATCAAAGGTATCTTCTGGTCGCCACCATTATTCACATCATACTCCGCTTCAATTGTAACACCTGTTTGTTTCGTAATTTCTTGGCCGACTGCGTCCTTCATATTGTTCCAGTTTGGACTTGCGTCAGCACCAAAGAACGTAAAGGTGATTGGACTGGTTGTATCCCCAGTGTCCGTTGGTGTCTCTGAAGCCGTAGTTCCTCCTCCGCTACCACTGCATCCTGCTGTAATGGCAAGAGCGCTGGCTAACAGAAGCATTGCGAATGTTTTTGGTGTTTTGCCCTTCATGTGTAATCCCCCTTATGGATAAAATGAAGCTATCTATTGTAGAACAGGCTGACCTGCACATACCGTAATCGGGTGATTCTAATTGTAAAACGTTTGATTTTATAACATAAAAAGCGTTTTCTAAATGAAGTGAAAAACACTCACTCTATCCAGTAATTTGAGAAACCAATCCTTACTCCTTTTGACTGAAAAGATTTGTGTACATGCCTTGATAAATCAGCAATGAAAGTGCTTTCATATTTGAATAATAATCCCTCTAAAAGTCCTTGTCAATAGCCAATTCACAAAATTGAAAACGTTTTTTGGAAAACGTTTTAGGTATAAAAAAGAACCCAGTTTCCTGGGCCCTTTTTTTCGAAAAAACTATTCTGCTAAAACGTATTACTTGCTCTCTTCACCGCTCCACAATTGAACACGGCTTTGCACCAGCTCGGTGTATTGTTTTTCCATGTCCTCTGCTCCTGCTTTGTTAAGTTCAGCAATCATACCGTCATAGATGGCATCAAATTGCTCTGGTGAACTGAGGATTGCTTCTGGGATCCGTTTACGGATAATATCCTGTGTTTTTTGGAAAATAACGTTGTAATTCGAGTCTCCTGGAGTCGGCATATTGTACGCTGCTCCCCATGGTTTAACCGGGAACTCATCTTCACTTGGGAACAGATCTTTCCACGTTGTTGCGCCGTATGCTTTGAGTGTCTCTTTCTCTGCATCGGAATAGGCCGCTACAATCTGCTCAGGGAAATTCGTTGTGTAATAGTTATCGGTGGAATCTTTAACGCCATCTCCATAGTGACCAGACATATTGGTATAGAGGCCAATACCTGTTTCTTTCTGGAATACGGCAGCATTATTCGTTTTTTGGTCCTGAATATCCGCCGGAATCACACGTTTACCATCTTTCACTTCGTACTGCTTACCTTCAATCCCCCAGTTCATCAGCACTTGGCCTTCATCAGAAGCTAGGTAATCAAAGAATTTAATTGTACGAACCGGGTCCGGATTCGATGTTGTAATCCCTACACCCCATCCAGATACAAAACCAGGGTCCTGGAAGGAATGATCCTTGATATCTTTAGACAGAGTTACCGGGAAGTGTGAATATGTCGCTTCATCTTTACCCGCTGCTTTCAATGCGTTCTCCGCATCGGAATAACCCCAATCTTGGTCAATGACACCTAGTACACGTCCACTTGCAATTTTGGATTTGTATTGATCCGTTTTCTGTACGAAGCTGTCCTGATCGAGCAGTCCTTCTGCGTACATATGGTTCAACCAACGGAAATACTCTTTCTCTTCCGGACGTTTGTAATGCAGACTTGCCTCATATGTCTCAGGATCAATATAGTACTCGCCGTCATCCGGAGCCCCTGTTGCCTGGAAGGCCGGATTCGTTACCGTAATCATGATTCTCCAGTCATCTGCGTCCAGGGATAACGGAATCGTTGGTTGACCGTCAATTGTTGGATGTTTCTCTTTGTATGCTTTCAGTACATTCTCATAATCCTGGAGTGTACGCACTTCAGGGTATCCCAGCTCTTTCAATACACGCTGCTGAATCCCAAATCCGCCACCTGCATCAAAATACTTCTGGTCTACCGCATAATACGTAGGCAGTACATAAATCCCTTGATCTTCATTGCTATATTTCAGCCGGTCCATGTAATTACCATACAGCTTCTTCAAATTGGGAGCATATTGCTCGATCAGATCAGTCAGATCAACCATTGCCCCAGCATCCACGAGCTTGCTTAGCTCTCCTTTGGGTGACACGATATCCGGATAGTCTCCGCTTGCTGCCATTAAGGATACTTTATCCTGACCACCACTGACGGCAAACTCACCGTTAAGGGTTACTCCTGTTTTCTCTGTAAGGACCTTCCCCACTTCATCCTTCATACCGTTCCAGTTCGGACTAGGATCGACGCTAAAAAAGTCAAAAGTAATCGGAGACGTATCACCGCTAGTGTCCTTAAACGACGTTTCGCCGCTGTTTCCTCCACCGCAACCTGCGAGCAAAGACATCGCAAGCACTGGAGCCAGTGCAATCTTCATTTTGTTTCTTGCCATAATGGTAATCCTCCCGTTTCATATGTCTGTCTATCCGGGACTTTTTTGTCCCTGTCTATAGCTTCATGAGTGCCACTCCGCAGCCCTATACGGTGAAGCGCAGGCCAAATGGCTGCGCTTCGGGCATTCTGATGCTTCTTTTATTATACGGCCACTCTATCTATGTGGCGGCCTGTATACACTTGCTTAAGCTTTTACTGCACCCAGTGTCATACCACCTACAAAATACTTTTGCAGGAATGGATACACAATCAGGATTGGAACCGTAACAACGATCGTGATCGCCATTTTGATGGATTCCGGTGAAATCTGTGTCATCTGCTGAGCCATATCATTGGCGTTACGTCCGGCACCTGAGCCTTGCTGTGTACTTTGCAGTACTTTCATCAGCTCGTACTGGAGCGTGGTCAGATGCGCCTTCGAACCATTATACAGGTACGTATCGAACCAAGCATTCCACTGGCCTACAGCCAAGAACAACGCGATGGTTGCAAGAACCGGTTTACAGAGCGGCAAAATGATTTTGTAGTAGATCTTAAAGTCATTCGCTCCATCCAGCTTCGCAGATTCCTGCAAGGCATACGGCAAGCCGTCAATGAAGGAACGGATAATGAACACGTTAAACGCACTGATCATACCTGGCAATACATATACCCAGAACGTACCGATCAGGTTCAGGTCACGCATCAGGATGTACACCGGAATCAGACCACCGGAGAAATACATCGTGAGTGCAAGTGCAGTGGAAACAAACTTTCTCAACTTAAAGTCAGGACGACTCAGTGTAAATGCGATCATTGAGGAACTGATCAAGCCGAGCAACGTACCTACAATGGTACGTAGAATGGATACCTGCAAACCTTGCAGCAATCCATCGTATTGGAAAATCGTTTTGTAGTTTTGCAATGTGAAATCACGTGGCCACAAGTAAATTCCACCACGTACGGTATCTGTCGAGTTATTAAGTGAGATAGCCAGTACGTTCAGGAATGGATACAGTGTTACAATCAGCACCAGGGTCATCGCGAGGATGTTGAATATATCGAACAGCTTATCGCCCCGAGTAGCATTGAATGCTTTGTTCGCCATAATGTCGTCCCCTCCCTACATGATGCTTTCTTTGGTGAATTTTTTGAACAATCCGTTCGCTGTAAACAGAAGGATGATACTGACAACGGAGTTGAATATGCCTATGGCTGTACCATACGAGAATCGTCCCATATTCAAACCATAATTGAGCGCGTATAGATCAAGCACTTCCGAGTAGTCTAGCACCAGACTGTTTTGCAGCAAAAATTGCTTCTCAAAACCGATACTGATCAAATGCCCGATAGACATGATGAACAGTACAGAGATTGTAGTCCGAATGCCTGGCAGCGTGATATGCCACATTTGTCTCCAACGGTTCGCCCCGTCTACACGGGAAGCTTCGTAAAGTTCTTGGTCAATGCCGGTAATGGCCGCCAGATAGATGATGGCATTCCAGCCGGTTTCCTTCCACATATCTGAAGCGGTTACAATGTACCAGAACAAGTTCCCCTTCGCCATGAACTGGATCGGCTGATCGATAATGTTTAGGTTTACCAAAATGTCATTGATAATCCCGCCATCGGTGGAGAGCATCTTGGTAATAATCCCTGCCACTACGACCCAGGATACAAAGTGAGGCAGATATGATACCGTTTGCACGGCGCGCTTGAAGAACATGCCTCTCATCTCATTCAAGAGAATCGCAAAGAAAATCGGCACGATAAAACCGACAACCAGTCCCATCAAGCTCATTGCAAGCGTATTTCGAAGTACCAGATAGAAGCGATCATCACTGAACAGCTCTACAAAGTGTTTAAAACCAACCCACTCTTGATCACCGAATGATCTAGCTGGTTTATAGTTTTGGAAAGCCATCGTCCATCCCCATAGTGGCAGATAGTTAAATACAAAAACCCAAGCTACGAATGGCAATGACATAAGATAGAGATACTTTTGCTGTTTCATGCTGTCCCAAATTCTGTTCCGCCGTTTTTGTGTTGACGGATTGGGGTCACTGCTTTTTTTCGCGGAAGCGGATTTTTCTGTTAGCGTTTCCATCTCCGTTCCCCCTCCTCTGATTTATAAAATAATCATACCTGATAGAGCGTTTTCAAAATACCAGCTGGATTTTAGAGAAAATCATATAAAAATTAGATATACCCCTATAAAATCCGATATTATATCTATAAAATTAGTGATAATGACGCTGTCTATTATTTATTAATGAAATTAAAAGGGAAATTAATTTGAAAATGGTAATTATCGAAAACGTTTTATAGAAATCGTTTACTTTATGTAAAATCAAAAAAAAAAGGACCTCAAGGGTCCTTTCAATAGACTATAAGTTCGAAAACGTTTTTTACCTAATCAGGAGAAATCCCAACGATAAGAGGCACTACTCCCCTCCGAACATGGGCTACTCCCGTTCCGGCTCTCCTGAAGAATCCTTCGACTGTGATCTCGCAAGCTCTCTTGCATGTTTGTAAGCGGAGGGTGATTCCCCTACATACTTCTTGAATTTGCCGTGGAAGTAATCCACGTTGGCATACCCCACTCTCGCGGCAACCTGATGCACCTTTAAGCCTTCATCGAGCAGTTCCTTTGCCTTCTCCATTCGAACCTTATCGAGAAATGCATTGAAATATTCCCCGGTATGATTTTTGAATAACTTGCCCAGATAACTGCTATTGTAGTTAAATACCTCTGCTAGAACCTCAAGCTTGAGATTTTCGCCCGGATTACGTCGGATAAATTCAATCATCTGTTTCAGTACTGTATCTTTGCTGCCTCCACCCATGCGTTGAATAAGCCGATTGAGGTGTTCAGCAGCCATCACTTTGAGATCCAGTAACGTTAATTGATGATAAACCTCCGTAATGAGAACGGAATGCTCTTGCATAAGGGATTGCATATGCTGATTGGTTGCTGCAAGTTTGTTAATCGCCAATGAAAAGACTTGGGAGAACGCCGTCTTAATCGCCTGTTCTGTCTGGTGATGTGGAATCAGTCGTTCCTCCATCTCCGTCAGCACACGCATCACGGACTCGCTACTTCGAATGTCGAGCGCATAATACAGCTTGTCCGCCAGCTCCGCTTCATCCGGTTCACCGCTTTCTTCCTCATTGACAACAATGGATGCAGAAGAAATCTTGCTCTTTTCGTCTTCGTTCCATAACATAATACGTTGTTCCGCGAACAGGAAACGTCCGCCCAATATGCTGTTGGCCTGATTATAGGAATGAGCGATGTCTGCTGTGGAGTCTACTGGTTCACCTGCTGCCGCGTACATGAGAATATTCCACTCTCCCAGCAGCCCTTCCAACTCATCATATAAACGCTGGGCAGATTGTACAGTCAAAATAGGCTCTTTACATAACAGTCCCAGTCCGGAATGGAACGAAAACACAATGCCCCGATCTTTCTGGTCAAAAGTTTCCGCCAGTCTGCGTTTCACCACACTACCACGCTGTAAATCAGGTTCGGCATGCATCTCCAGCAGCACGACCTGATACTGCGACCAGTTCAACCCTAGAGCATTTGCTTCCATCGTTTCTGTACCTTCCAGACTATCAAAAAGCAATGCTTCAATCTGATGCTCCCGGTAGACCGTATCCTCACCAGCATGGCGGGCCAGTGTCTCACGTTCCCGTGTCAGCATCACAGAGATCCGCTCCAGCTCACTGATAATCTCCTCTTCATCCACCGGCTTGAGCAGATATCCATCCACGCCAAAACTAATGGCTTTCTTGGCATAATCAAAATCGGCGTACCCACTCAGGATTAGAAAGTGCGAACCCGGATGGTGCTGCCGCACTTCCTCAATGACATCCAGTCCGGTCATGCCGGGCATACGTATATCAATGATCGTCAGGTCCGGTTCCAACTCTTCGAAACGGGTAATAGCCTCACGCCCGCTCGCAGCTGTAGCAATTACCTGAAAGCCGTATTTTTCCCAATCAATGATCGTTGTCAGTCCTTCACGTATGCTCGGTTCATCATCTACTAATAACACTTTATACATGCTGGTCTCCTCCTGCTGGCAAGGTGAAAGAAACCTCTGTTCCTTTCCCGTATACACTTTTAATCTGCAACCCGTATGGCTCTCCATAGGTCAACGTTAAACGTTGATGTACGTTACGCATGCCAATCCGGCTCTTCTCCTGTTCTTCCGGTCCACAGATGAACTGCATCACTTCAGCCAGACGCTCCGGCGTAATGCCTGCTCCATCATCATCGACACACACCTGAACAACATCCTCCACCAAACGAATATTTATATTCACACGGACCGTACCCTCTTTATTTTCCAAACCATGCACAATCGCATTCTCAACCAGAGGCTGAATAATCAAAGGAGGGATGTATATCTTCTCTACCTCCGGATCGATATGGATCTGGAAAGCAAGACGGTCACCGTAACGGAATTTTTGAATTTCCAGATAAGAACGTACCATCTCCAGCTCGGCTCTGAACGTCGTTTTGCCGCTTCCAATCTCAAGGCTCTTGCGCATCAGTTTGCCTAGCAGCCTAACAATATTGGCAATCTCCGCCTCACCTTTGATATGGGCTTTCATGCGGATCGACTCCAGTGCATTAAACAAAAAATGAGGATTGATCTGGCTGGCCATCATTTTCAGTTTAATCTCTTTCTGCGCGATTTCCAATTGATTGTTCTGTTCCGTTGCCTCTACCACTTGAGTCATCAGTTCATTAATGCTCTTCACCATGTAATTGAACTGCCTGGACAGTTGCCCGATCTCATCATTTCCATCAATGCGGGAAGTAACGTTAAGATCGCCCAGCGCGAGCTTATTCAGGTGTTTGCTAAGGCGTAACAATCGGTTCGATGTGAGAAATGAAATGATATATACAAGCAACAATGCAATGACCAACACTAACGTAATAAAGAGCATACCGATCATGCTAATGGTATTCGCATCTTTGACAATATTTTTGGTGGCAAAAACGGAAATGATCTTCAGGCTATTCATGCTCGATCCAGGACTGATCTCATCAATGATAATGTTGGACGGCTCGCCCTGAAAATCAGCTTCAATTGTACCTTTGGCCTGGTTTTGCAGATCTACACCAAAATCTAGCTCGTCCAGCGTCTTGCCTACAAGCTCGGTATTCTTGGCAGCAACCACATAACCCTGTTCGTCCGTAATCAACGTCTCGAACGGTTCCTGACGTAACAATCCATTCAGCTCATCCTGATTGATTACAATCATCAGTACACCCTCGGTCCGATATTCGGCAAAAGGCACTTTACGTACCAGACTAAGCTTGTGCACCGGATTATCTCCCTTGTCAGGAATGTAGAACCAACCAATGCTCGTCGTTTGCAGTGCTTTCTGGTACCAGTAGCTCTCCTCGGTCTGCTTGTCCACCGGAATGAACTCCAGATTGTTGATCAGCGTCGGATTGGTCGAGTAAAACCGAATGCCTGCAACCTCACGGTACAGACGCTTGTATTCCTGAAAATCTTTGTATGCGAGGTACGCCGATGTCAGCTCCACAACGCTTTCGTACCTTTTGTTCACAATTTCCTTCAATTCATTGTTGAACATCAGAATGTTGGAAATATCTGTGGGTACACGCAGCAGTGTTGCGGTCTGACTCTTGACCTTCTCCACGTTGTTGATCGTCTGTCCTATTGCATTGTCCAGCGCTTGCTTACGAAAGTATCCGGTTACAGCAAGTCCAATAATCAGTACTGGAATCATGACGACAAGTACATAGGATATGAGCAATTTATGCTTTAATTTAAGATTGTTGGATGTTTGAATGAGCCTTCTAAACATATCTGCACCTTCCGTCGCTTATAAGCGCTTACATATAAAGGTCAGTACATATTGCGCCTGCCCTTCCAATTCATCATACCACATAACAGCAAAAGCCCTGCAAGAGGGCTTCAAAAAAAGGCACTCCCATACCTGGAAGCGCCTCTTCAGTATATACTTTTATATAAATTAACTAGGAGTTATCCATATGCCGTTATGGACGTGGTGTGTCTACCCCATTCAGAATTAGCTTGGGATGAATATCTGCGCTAAGTGAAGCGGAAACTGCACAATACTTTTCTTCAGCCATTTGGATGGCTTTCCAGATCCGGTAATCCGGGATATCACCGTCTACCTTGAAGATCAGGTCAATGGCCGTAAAACCTTTCGGCATACCTTCACTGCGTGTACCCTGTGCTTCAATCTCAATGCCTGTAATTTTGTCCAGGAAAGCATCCAGAATCATCGTGATATCGATCCCCATACAACCTCCGAGACCTGCCAGTAACAATTCCATGGGTGTAGCACCCTTGCTGTCACCACCATAAGCTGCTGTGGCATCCATGCCAACTGCGTAGCCAGAGGGTCCTTCGGAAGTAAACGCGCGTTTGCCTTTCCATACCGTTGTTACATTCATGATGTTATCCTTCTTTCTTAGAATTCAGTAATTTGCTGCAAGAAACGGCGTGTCCGCTCTTGGGTCGGGTGTTCAAAAAAGGCCTGTGGACTTGCTTCTTCCACAATCGATCCATCCGCCATAAAGACAATTTTGTTAGCCACATTCCGGGCAAACTTCAACTCATGTGTAACGACCAGCATCGTCATGCCTTCCTGTGCCAACTCCTTCATAACGGAGAGCACTTCGCCCACCAGTTCAGGATCAAGGGCTGAGGTAGGCTCGTCAAACAGCATCACTTCAGGCTCCATGGCCAGTGCGCGGGCAATTGCTACGCGCTGTTGCTGTCCACCAGACAAACGGGATGGATATGCATCCTGCTTGTCCGATAGGCCTACTCGATCCAGCAGAATCCGGCCACGTTCGGCCGCTTCATCCCGCTTGATTTTTTTCACAGTCACGAGCCCTTCCATCACATTGCCAAGCACCGTCTTGTGCGGATACAGATTGAACTGCTGGAATACCATGCCAGTCTGCCGACGGATTTCAAGTACCCGTGCCCGCTGGATTCGCTGCGAGTCGGTACTGTCTACTACAACACCATTTACTTCAATCTTGCCGCCAGAGAGTTCCTCCAAGCCGTTCAGACAGCGCAGCAGCGTACTTTTGCCTGATCCACTGGGTCCCAGCAGAACAACAATATCTTTCGCATCGACATGCAGATCTATATTTGTGAGAACTTCATTTTCCCCAAAACGTTTGGTCAATCCTGTAGTTGTAATCACCGGTTCTCCCCTCCTATCAGTAAGCCCGGGCCAGCCGGCGCTCCACTTGTTCCAGAATGGCCGAGAATCCGATACTCATGATCCAATAGATCACGCCAATCGCCAGATAAAACGGCATATTAACGTAATATTGCGCGACCAGTAGCTGTGCCGAGCGAAGCAACTCCGTAACCCCTAGGGCTGCCACAAGTGATGTTTCTTTCAGCATGCCGATAAACGTATTGCCCATTGGAGGGATCGCGATACGCACCGCTTGGGGGAATATAATCCTTCTCATCGTTTGAGCCGGTGTCATGCCTGTAGCATATGCGGCCTCCGTCTGCCCTTTTGGTACAGCTTGAATTGCTCCGCGGAACGTTTCGGACAGAAATGCACCCGCATTAAGACTAAGCCCTAGACAAGCTGCCGTTAGGGAGCCTAAAGTTACGCCATAATCAACCAACCCAAAATAAATAACGAATAATTGCACCAGCAGCGGGGTTCCCCGCATGATGGATACATAAAACCTTGCGATCAACCTAAGCCACATAGGCCCCTTCAGACGAGCGATAGCGACTAGTACTCCGATAATAAAGGCAAAAAACATGGAGATCACAGTTACATACAGCGTATAGTAAGCCCCCTTCAGAAAGAAGGGGATATTCTCAAATACCAGTTCCATAGATCAAACTTCCCTTCGCCTTGCAGGTTCATTATTGCGCAGGCTCTTCACCAAACCATTTTTTGAAGATGGTATTATACGTACCATCATCTTTCATGCTTTTGAGAGCGTCATTGAGTGCTGCTACGAGTTCTGGATTGTCTTTGCGCACAGCAATACCTGCCTGATCACTCTTGATAGGTTCACCTACGGCTTTGATGTTGAAGCCGTTAGCATCTACAATCGGTTTCAGCGCGTACAGGTTGTTGATCGTTGCATCGATCCGTCCAGCGTCCAGATCTTTCAATGATGTGATAACATCGTCATAGGTCTTGATAGTGAAATTGCCGACTTTAGGTAGCACTTCGTTACGCAGATAAGTTTCATCATTGGTACCGAGGCCTACACCAATCGTTTTACCTTTGAAATCTTCCAGCTTGGTAATGTCATTTTTATCACTTTTGACAATGATTTTCACATCGTTCGTAATATACGGATCACTGAAATCAAGTACTTTCTTGCGATCATCGGTAATCGTCATCTGGCTGATAATGGCATCCAGCTTTTTGGCTTGCAGACTTGGTGTCAGGCCGGAGAACTCCTGGGATACAAATTCAACCTTAACCCCAAGACGCTTCGCAACCTCACGTGCGATATCTGCATCGTAGCCGTCCATTTCTTTCTTATCGTTCAGGAAGTTGTATGGAGCGTACGTGCCCATCATACCCACTTTGATGACGCCAGCAGACTTGATCTGCTCGAGTTCATTGTTCGCCTGTGCTCCATTGCTGCTTCCATTGTCCGTAGCTTTACTGCCACAAGCGCTGAGCACCAGCACCGTCATTAGCAGCAGGGCTGTTAAAGTCCAGCCTTTGCGAGATTTCATTCCATATGTTTTATTCATGTCATTAACTTCCTCTCATCCATGTAGTCATGTCTTGTTGAAACTTCTTTTTCCTGTCTTCCTAAACCGCAGTTGTACCCATTATTCCCTGCTGCTGGCTTAATCATGTGAATAATTAATCCAGTTGTTGAAAATAAAGCTCCAGGGCCAGCACACCTTTATGTGCCGAGCAGTCCGTAAAATTCAAAGCTTGCCGCCTCCGCAGCTAATGTCGTTGCTGACATTGATGAGAACTCGCTGTGAAGCTGCTCCGAACCAAACAGCCAGCGCGTAATCATGCCTTCAATCATGCTAACCAGGAGCGCAGCACGGAGCGGTACATTCATGGAATCCGGCAGCATGCCCAGCTCAATGGCCCGTTGCATGTTGTGGCGAAACGCCTGTTCTACTGCCCCCCGTGTCTCCTCGACCAGACGGCGTACCGAATCCTCCGACACGATACCTTTAAGCAACAACTCCATAAAATAACGATTGTCCTCTGCAAAGGAGAATAAGTCGGTAAACAGTCGTTCCGAAGCTCTTACCATATCCTCAACCGATCCGGCATCCTTGCGGTAGCCTTGTCCAATCGCTTCAAGCAACTTCTCCCTGCCGGTTAACACAATCTCCGAGGCAATGGCCTCCTTACTTTTAAAGTGCCAGTAAAAAGTGCCTTGCGCGACGCCCGCTTCCCGGACGATATCGGAAATTTTCGTCTGATGGTAGCCCTGGGTCGCAAAACGTTCCATCGCTATGCGTATAATTTGGTCCCGGCGTTCTTCTCCGGGTTCCAAATGATTGTTTTTGGACATTTGCCTATCCTCCCGATTGATCAGTCAGTCAGTTAATGTATATCCTATTGGATAACTAGGTTTTTGTCAATATGGTTTTAAACAATTCATTACGAGCATAAGTTGAAGTTGAGCGCATTTGTGATCATAATAGATGATAGCCTTGTTCTAATGAGCGGGCATTGTCACGCAGGACAGCCTATATGCTGTCATCTGCATTTCAAGGAGGAAGAGAATTGGACTTTATATCATCGATTATTATGGGCATCATCGAAGGTTTGACTGAGTTTTTGCCCGTGTCCTCGACCGGACACATGATTCTGACTGCCCACTTGCTGGGATTATCGGAGGACAACGAGTCAGTCAAAACGTTTGAGGTGGTTGTGCAACTCGGAGCTGTACTAGCTGTCGTTGTGCTGTACTGGAACAAATTCATTGATATGTTCCGCTTCACCGGAGGCAAAAGGAGTTACACCTCCCGCCTGAACCTCATACATATCTTTTTGGCGATGGTTCCAGCCGTGGTCATTGGACTTGTATTCCGGGATTGGATCAAGGCGCATCTGTTTGGAGCACAAACGGTGCTGTACAGTCTTGTTATTGGTGGTATTCTGATGATTGTCGCTGAACGTTGGAGCCACCGCAGCGAACGCATTACAACCCATGATGTAGACGATATTACGTATAAACAGGCATTTGTAGTGGGTCTTTTTCAGATTCTCGCATTATGGCCAGGCTTCTCCCGTTCCGGTTCGACGATCTCGGGCGGTCTGTTCGCAGGGGTAAGCCGGGTTGCTGCAGCAGAATTTACATTCCTGGTCTCTGTGCCGATTATGATTGGAGCCACAGGATATGATCTATACAAAAGTATCGATCATCTAAATACCAGCGATTTCCCGATCTTCGCGATTGGATTCATTGCCGCATTTATCGTAGCCATGCTTGCCATTAAGACGTTCCTATCCATTTTGAAAAAACTGAGTCTGACCGTCTTTGCAGTCTATCGCTTCGTGCTGGCAGCCGTATTCTTTATCATTTTAATGATGTAACCCTATCTTCAAGTCCTGTAACAATAAAGCCAATGGCAACCTGTTCCCTTCGGAACTAGGCTGCCATTTTTAATTTGCACAACCTCATCAACAAACGATTTCATTTGTGAACCACACCTACCCCCTCGTCCAGATAACATAAACACCCCCTATCAGCGATAGGAGGCGTTCCATATAACTACTGCGATCTAAACGAACTGATTATGGTTATACCTTGGACTCCAAAGTCTGCAGGTACTCCGAGATTTGAGCAGGCGTTTTTGCCCATTTGCTGTGCAGATGCGCAATTTTCTTGCCGTTCTGGAATACGAGCAGGCTTGGAATACCGCGTACACCGTTCTCTTCCGCAAACGGCAGGAACTCTTCTGCATCGAGAGCATAGAAGGTTTTATCCGCATGCTGGTCGATCACGTCCCCGATAAAGCGATCCAGGTTTTTGCAATCCGGACACCAGGTTGTATCAAATTTAATGACGGTCAGCCCGTCAGAATTGATTGTATCGCGATATTGTTGTTCACTTTGAATTCTTTCCATATGTCTTCTCTCCCTTAATTGATTCTTTATGGTTGACCTTCATTGTACCTCGTATAGTTACAATTGAAAATAGGCTACCAACGTTTAACGGTGCTGCTTGTAGAGATTGGCGGGACTTAGCTCCCGTATTTCGTTAATCTCCGCAGCCGTAAGTGGTACAGATTCCGAAGCAGCAATATTATGCAACAACTGCTCTCTCGAACTGGCACCTGGCACGACAGCCGCAACAGCGGGATGTGCCAAAGCATAACGAATGGCCGTTTGAGCCATGCTGCGATTGTCTGTAACCAACCGGCTCAGGCCTTCTCGTATGATGTGCAACTCCTCAGGAGTATAATCCAAATAACCCTTATCTGCCTTGGCAGCACCAGAATCGGCGAGAACACCACTTGCCACGGGTCCACGAGCGATAACGCTAATCCCCTTTTGCTCTAATAAAGGTAATACTTCCTCTTCGGCTCGGCGATCCGCAACGCTGTATTGATTCATCACGCTGACAATGGAAGCTCTCTGCACATATTCACGAATCACGTTAGGCCGGATGGAGGATATGCCGTAATACCGAATAAGACCTTCCTGCTTCAGTTCCTCAAAGGCTTCGATCGTCTCTTCGATTGGATCATCCAGAGTGCCACCATGCAGCTGATATAGATCAATATAATCCGTCTGCAGCCGTTTCAGGCTGTCTCGTACAGCTTGTTTGATATAGGCTTTGGACGGGTCCCATGACCAGCCTTCTTTTCCTGGTATGCGACGATTACCAACCTTGGTCGCCACAATGACCTGATCCCGGCGTCCCTGGATAGCCTGGCCCACGATTTCTTCGTTTAATCCTGCATCATACAGGTCAGCGGTATCCAGAAGATTAACGCCACGATCCAATGCTTCATGAATCAAGGCTACGGCAGGTTTCACTTCGGTTCCAAGCGACATGCAGCCTAGGCCAACTTCACCTACCATGAGTTCGGATGAACCCAGACGATTTTTCTTCATATGTTGTACATCCCCTTCCATACGTTCTGCAAGTTTCCATTGTATCATTCTTGCTGGCAAAAATCGCATGTAACATATGAGCGCATACAAAAACCCGGGACCATACCAGCTCCGGGCTTCCTCATGCTAATTGACTCCTATATCAAAATCTATTTTAAATCACACGTGAACCTTTTTTGCTTCCATAAGACGGTTTTGAAGATGAACCTGAATTTTTCATCAGTCCTGACACCGTACTGAACAGCTTATCCCTTGCTTGTTTGTTCCTCATCAAGTAAGTCACGCCTGCTCCAATGGCTGTTACAATAATTCCACTTTTTTTAGACATATGTTGTTCCTCCTTCAGGATTAATGTACATCGTGTCTTGCTTGAGATTACCCTCTAGGAGAAAAACGAAACGTCAGATGCAATCGCTAAAATTAGAGAATGGCTATTATAACTTAAAAAGATGGCCACCTGAGAATTCAGGAGCCATCTTCTAACGTGCAGTATAAGTATAAGTCGAAATCATCGTTACTACTGTATAACCTATTTGGTCATAACAATCGTCCGGTCAATCGGACGGCGGTGCGACATGAGTCATTTCCTCATGTTTGTACGTGGATCCATCCGCAGTCAGGTAGAAATGCCCGATCGGATGCAGATCTTCATCCAGTTCATAGACCAGTGGAATGCCTGTCGGGATATTAAGCGCCATTACGTCTGCTTCGGACATTTGGTCCAGATGCATGACGAGTGAACGGAGCGTATTGCCGTGCGCGGAGATAAGTACCCTTTTGCCCGCTGACACAACCGGTTTGATCTCTGCATTCCAATACTCCAGCACCCGCTTCGATGTTTCCATCAAATTCTCGGTACGCGGGATGGTGCAGCCCAGTCGCTCATACTTGTCCTGATCCTGAACATAACGCTCGTCAGTTTCGTCCAGTGCAGGAGGAGATACGCTAACGGAGCGTCTCCACTCCTTCACCTGCTCCTCACCGTACTTCAGCGCAGTCTGCTGTTTGTTCAGTCCTTGCAGTGCACCATAATGACGTTCGTTCAGCTTCCACGTCTTCGTGATCGGAATCCACATCCGGTCCATCTCATCAAGTGCAATATCCAGTGTTCGAATGGAGCGTTTAAGTACCGAAGCATAAGCGTAGTCAAAATCAAAACCCTGTTCCTTCAGGATCTTTCCCGCTTTACGCGCTTCTCCGTAACCATCGGTCGTCAGATCCACATCCGTCCAACCGGTAAAACGGTTCTCCACGTTCCACATACTCTGTCCATGGCGAATCAATACGACTCTGTACATAAGCGTGAATCCTCCTTCCATGAAACCATTACCCGCAAGGCGAGCCGGATATGCCCATGATATGTGAAATTATTAATAGTACGGTGCCATCATCAGATATACAACTACACCCGTGGAACTCACGTAGAGCCAGATTGGCATCGTCCAGCGAGCAATTTTACGGTGTTTCTTCAATTGATTCGTCCAGCCCCATACCAGAGTGAACAAAGCAAGCGGCACAATAATCGCTGCCAGAATGCTGTGTGTGATCAGAATGAAGAAATATATGGAACGAATAATGCCTTCTCCACCGTATTTGGACGTTTCCGGAGACAAATAGTGGAACGACAAATACGTAACGAGAAATAAAAGGGTCGTTGAAAATGCAGCAAGGATGAAACGTTTGTGCAATTTCACATTCCGCTTGATAATGGCAATCAAGGCCGCAAGCAGGAAGATAAAGGTGAAGCTGTTGAACACGGCGTTAAACCGCGGCAACACTGTAATGTCAAAGGCTACATCGCCTTTGTATCCGATGGACGGTGCAAAGAACAACAATAAAATAATGACATTGGCGATAATGGAAATGGTAATAATGAGACCTGCAAAATTTTTATTACTGGTCGGGGCAATCTGATTGGATTGAATGTTCGGGTCCCCTTTGTCCTGTTTGCCCAATGAAAAATCCTCCTCATATCCTAACTTCTATGTTCTATCTCATTATATCTTGCCATTTCTCGACTGTTAAGTGACAACACTCTGAACAAAAAGCCTCGTCAGGTACCTTTAAAGTGCCCCTTTCAGGCCATTTTCATTAAAAGCCCACCATCACTGGTTTACCCCATCCTGTATTCATGGTATAATTAATGCAATTAATCACATACGCGTTGAACTGGAGGAGCCTGTCACCAAGGGCCCTCCTTGTCTTTTTTTAAGGCATAAAGCGGCACGCTGACATACGCCGTTTTATGCCTTTTTCTGTTTCTAGGCCTGGAATGATCCCCCCTTGGACTGGTAATCCTATAAACGCTACTGCTGGAGAGGAGTACACCTATGGAATTTATTTTGGTTCTTGCACTTATTTTGATTTTTACCAAGTTGGCTGGGGATTTATCGGTAAGACTCGGTCAGCCATCCGTATTGGGTAAATTGATCGTCGGTGTTATTCTTGGACCTGCCCTGCTCGGCTGGGTTCAACCGGATGATTTCATCCACTATATGGCCGAAATTGGGGTATTACTACTCATGTTCATTGCTGGGCTCGAAACGGACCTGGAGCAATTGAAGAAAAATTGGAAGGCAGCCTTTGCGGTTGCCGTGGGTGGTATCATTCTGCCATTCATCGGAGGTTATGGCGCTGCCGCTGCGTTCGGCATGTCGCAGACACACGCTTTGTTCTTTGGACTATTGTTCTGTGCCACTTCGGTCAGCATCTCGGTTCAAACGCTCAAAGATATGAATCAGCTCAGCTCTCGTGAGGGTACAACGATTCTTGGAGCCGCTGTCGTCGATGATGTACTGGTTGTGGTCATCCTCGCAGTCATGATGAGTTTGCTCGGAACAGGGGCAACTGATACTTCAATCCCTCTGCTCATTGGCAAGAAGCTGCTATTCTTTGTTGTTATTATCGCTGCCAGCTGGTTCCTTGTTCCTCGCATTATGAAGTGGATGGCACCACTGAAGGTCACGGAGACCGTTATTACAGCCGGTTTAATCATCTGTTTTGGCTTTTCGTACTTTGCGGAATGGATGGGTGTTGCAGGCATTATCGGGGCTTTTGCAGCAGGTATCGCCATCTCACAAACGAACTTCAAACATGAGGTCGAAACGAAACTTGAACCGATCGCGTACGGGATTTTTGTTCCAGTATTCTTTGTAAGCATCGGTTTGAACGTGACTTTTGACGGCGTGGGTTCACAAATCTGGTTCATTATCGTTATCAGTCTGATTGCTATTGTAACCAAGCTTCTGGGCGGAGGAGCAGGTGCGCGTCTGACCGGATTTGATCGCTCATCTTCTCTCGCCATTGGAGCAGGCATGATTTCCCGGGGTGAAGTTGCTCTTATTATTGCTTCCACCGGACTTGCTTCCGGATTGCTCGACGCTGAGTATTTCACCAGTGTGGTTATCATGGTTATCGTTACAACGCTGGTAACGCCACCGTTACTCAAAATCACCTTTGCACGCAAAAAAGGGGAAACTCGTGTTGAAAAAGGCATTGAGGAATCCCATCTAAGCGGGTAAATAAAAATCGGGGTACGAGTTATTAATGCAGATGTAAGTATTAGATGTAGGTACTGATGCTGTACAATATAGTTCACAGTACCCCATATTGTTCCTCAGTAAGATGTTGGAATTATACCTTATAACCAGAACTGAAGTACCACATGAAATAGGGATATTAATGTGCATTAAAAGATATTCATGAGCTGTATCGATGAGTCAATTTTTAGAGTGTTGAATTTATTCGGTCATTAACGTTATACTTGTTCTTAAATATTAAACCTAGGTCGTGAAGCACACGCCGCTTTGATACATTTTTCACCTTCGATTAAGAAGGTCGGAAATGTTCAGAGCGGCTTTTTGCTTTTTATAATATTCGTTCGACGAACATAAGGAGGAAATAATTACGATGAGCAATGGATTTGAACAGGCATATGAAGAATGGATACACTCACTTCTGGAGAAGGAAACGAACCTTAGAGTGCGTTCAAGAATAGAAAATGGACTCGAGCATGGTACTTTGGAATTTCTACGTTCGGTTTGGTTTCCCGTTGTCAGGAACTTCAACCATTTGCAACCAGAATGGGAGGTTCGGGATTTTCATAACGGCTATCGATATCTTGATCTGGCTTATTTGCCAGGTAACGGAGTTAAGGGAGGTATAGAGATACAAGGATATGGGCCCCACGCCCGTGATCTCGATGTGCGGCGCTTTAAGGATCTCTGTTGGCGGCATTGTTTGCTAACACTTGATGATTGGACATTTTTGCCTATAGCCTATCTGTCAATAAAGGAAGAACCCAAACGCTGCCAACAGCTGGTACTTTCCTTTATGGGGAAATTCGTTACCACGGATACCCCCGCATCTTTAAATTGGCTTGAAGCGGAGTGTATCCGTTATGCCAGACGTCTCTTGCGTCCCTTTACCCCTTCCGAACTAGCAGTCCATTTGCGAATAACCGATCAACATTCTCGCAGAATTCTGCATAGGCTGGTTGAGCAGCATATGCTGCACGTTGTGGGTGGTAGACAACGATATCGATCGTATGCCTTACGAACCTGAGACACTCTATTCCACCAGAATTCATCATCTCCATCATTTAACGAATCCAAGCCACCTTATTTCTGCGAAATTGATTCAATTACAGCCATATATCAAACTTTTTATGGAAATAAGGATGATAGGATTCGTTAGAATTTAAAAAGTATCCTAATCGCATAAATAAGCGCATTCCAGTTCGTTAGTATTGATGCAATCTAAAAGGTTACTTTTGAAAGGCACTTAGGCTTATGCATATACTCTCGTTACACACTCTTGCAAAGTTCTTTCAGTCAGAACCGTACTCGTGTATTCAAGCTCGCTGAGGCAGGCTAGACTATCGTTCGTTGCAGTTCAGGATTATTTAAAATTAATACACAAACAAAAAAGACCCCTTCACATGCAAAAGGTCTTTATCCTCGCCTGTTCATAACAGGCTGTCCCATTTTAAGTTAACACACCTACGTAAAAACCGATCGATATAAAGACAACACACCATATAAACGCGCCAATGCTGGAGACAAGGACGTATCGTCCTATTGCCATGCGGCTGATTCCGGAGAAGCAGCACATCAGATGACGAATACCTGGAATAAAGTAGCCTAGTATAATGGACCAGTACCCGTATTTCAAAAACCAGGACTCCACCCTGCCCAGCCGCTTGGCGTTGACCCCCACCCATTTACCGTACTTCTCAACCAGTGGTCGGCCGGCCTTCTTGCCAATGGTGTAACTCAGAAGACCTCCAGTAAACGCTCCACCAAAACTGACAACGATGGACACCGAATAATTCAGCACCGAGATGGAGGCGAGATAACCGACAAAGGTCATCATCACCTCATCCGGAATAGGCATGCCAATCACGCCAAGAGCCAGCAGTCCGTAAATTGCGAAATAACCATATTGACCAATAAATTCTCTTGCAAATTCCATACTGACTCGCTCCTTATTTCGGTTCCACAATATCCTTCTCATGGGGGGCTAGCACTTGTTTTAGAGACGGGAATCGGATTTGGCTAACCATTAGACCGGATAATACGATAATGACAAGATAGGCTACACCATGAGTAAAATAAGGACTCCAGAGCGCGAAAAAGGACATAAGACCGCCTGCAAACGTAATCGGCATACCCACAAAACCATGGCTTGCTGTCTTCTGGCAATTGTAACGGGCGAGACGCAATGCACCACAAACCGGGAATAATGCTGTCAGCGCCATACCCAGTGCACTTACCTCATTCATGGAGTTCAAATATAAGATCAACACGGGTGCGGTGCCGAACGAAACAACATCAGCCAGTGAATCCAGCGCTTTGCCGAATTCCCCCTCACAATGCAGCTTGCGTGCTGCAAACCCGTCAAACAGATCAAAGAACATGGCTACCCAGATCATCGTCACGGCTAGCGCAAACTCGCCATGAATAGCCATAATGACAGCCAACATGCCTGAAGTTAAGTTGCCCAACGTTAGAATGGACGGTAAAGATTTCATAGACTTGACTCCCCTTCGTACTAAGCATTAGGAAAAATAATATAAAAACGGACTCCGTCCGGCGTGTTCTCCACACCATAACTGCATCCATGCAAATCGAGAATCTGCTTCGCGATGGCCAGGCCAAGCCCGGTCCCCCCCATTTTGCGATTACGCGAGCGTTCCACGCGGTAGAATCTTTCCCAGATGTACTGCCGCTCCGCTTCCGAGATCTGCTCACCCTGATTCTCGATGGAGATTCGAACCTGCCCTTCCGGCCTGCTGATCTCAATCATAATATCAGTCTTAGGGACAGCATGTCGTATAGCATTCATCATCATATTATAGATGACTTGCTCCAACTTGCTGCGGTCTCCCTCAACGGTCTGTTCGGTGGTGGAGACCAAAACGACTTCCAGTTCCTTTTCCTTCAGTTGTGGACCCAGACGTCCGGCAATATCTTCAATCATATCTCCAAGAGCCACTGCATCGGTGTTCAGCTTAATCGCTTGGGATTCCAACCGTACCAGATCCAGCATCTCTTCAACCATCGTTTCCATCTTGACCGCTTCATCGGCAATGATCTCGATGTAACGCTCACGTTTGCTCTCACTGACTCCATCTTTTAACCCTTCGGAATACCCTTTGATGATGCTGATAGGTGTTTTGAGTTCATGGGATGCATCGGCAAAAAACTCTCGCTGACGCTGTTCAATTCGCTGCTTCATCTCCATATCAGTGCGCATCTGACTGTTCGCCTGCCTTAGTTCTTCCAAAGTCTGACCCAATGTCGTGGACAGCGCGTTGAGACTATTGGACAGACTGCCAATCTCGTCATTGCGGCGGATGGGCGATTTCACAGTGAAATCAAGGGTCGACATCTTTTTGGCAACATGGTTCAGGGCAAGCAACGGCTTGGTGACAATTCGGGACAGAAGCAGTGAAAGGAACACAATCAGCACAAATGCAGCAATACCAAAATACGCATAAAATAGTTGTGTAGCTTCACTCGCCTCCCTCATCTCCTGCAGGGACGTCAGGGAAAAAATGAGTTGCTGCTGAGGTCCCGAGCTGTGCACCGGAGCAATGGTAAGCACATTTCGTACACCACTCCAGCTATCGGTCCATTCCTCATTAATCATTTTCCCATTGGCGAGACTAAGCTGGTCTTCCGTAGATAGTGGGAAGCGGCTATCCAGCGCCTGCACGAGCAGACCCTGTCTCTGACTCCATGTCCCCAGGTTGGGAAGAACAACATCCTTCAATGTTCCTGACCATTCTTCTACCGGCTCCGTTAACTCCTGAAAATCTTCCGTTCCGCTGACTACGGAGCTCTGATCCTTTATCTTCAGCGGATAAACCATAGGATCATTCATTCCACTTGCCGAACCTGTAACGGTCAATTGCTGACCATACTTCAAGTGTGAAGCAAGCCATCCTGCGTTCTCACTGTTGATAAACAACGACAGCGATATATTTACCTGCTTGCCATCCTCTTGCAAAAGCACGATGTGGAATGGGTCATTAACCAGCTTACCTGTATTCGTCAGGATGACCAGATGCGACTGATTCTGCCGCATGAACTTCCCGGTTTCCTTGGCCAGCTGCACATCGTTCCAATGTCCAGTGGAATATTGTTGTTCGAATTTCGTCAATTTTTTCTTAATGCTGCTGATCTTCTGATGTTGGTAAAAGTCCGGGAACCAGACCAGTTGGGCAATCACGGTTGTTCCATATAGAAGAAGCAGAAATCCAGCCATGACCAGAAACAGTTTCATCGTTACACCGTTACGTCTCATGCCTCGGCCTCGAATCGATATCCGGTACCGATAACCGTTCGGATACACTTGGCTTCATCCCCAAGTTTGCTGCGAAGCTTTTTGATATGGGTATCCACCACACGCGAATCACCCTCAAAATCATACCCCCATACCCGATTAAGGATGGCATCACGGGACAGTACAATTCCCTGATTGCGAGTTAAATACAGCAGCAGGTCATATTCTTTGGGAGCAAGCTCCACTTCGATTCCATCCTTCTCAAGCCGCCGCGCCCAGGGATCAAGTGTGGCACACCCAAACCGAATTACACTCTGCTCCTTGCTAACGGCACCCTCTACTCGCTTCATTAATGTCTCTGCACGTGCCACCAGTACACGAGGACTGAATGGCTTCGTAACATAATCATCCACGCCGAGCTGGAAGCCATGAATCTTGTCATCATCTTCCGATCGGGCAGTCAGCATTATAATAGGTACGGTCGACTGGGAACGAATATGCCCACAGAGGGTCCATCCATCCATTTCCGGCATCAGCACATCCAGGATGACCAGATCCACTTCATGCAGTGCCAGCAATTCCAGCGCCTCTACCCCATGTTCTGCTTCAATAACGTTCCATTGTTCTTTTATGAAATAATCGGCCACAATCTCACGAATGCGGCTTTCATCTTCCACCAGAAGCACTGTTCTGACCATGGCCGACTCTCCTTTTAGCATTCTGTTGTTAACATAACGATTCCGTGTGTCGTCCGTGTGTCCAGCCATGTTCTGGAATGAACTCCATCTTATATACGATTAATATATACCAAAAGTTACTAAATTCCATACGTTTTCGCACAAAAAAGAAGCCGTCAACGAGCAATCATCTGCTCATTGACAGCTACTTCCGGCTGAGACCACGTTTTTCTCCGCGATTACACACTACATGTGCGCACCGCTTAGCGTTGATTCTCCAGTCGGTGTGCTACATGTAACGTTGGGCCAACAAAGCGGTTCAGCGGGAATCCGCCAGCAATCGCTTTGGTCACGAAGGCTTTACCTTCACGAACAGCCTCTTTCACAGTAAGACCGCGCGCCAAACCTGCGGTAATTGCCGCAGATGTGGTGCAGCCTGCACCATGTGTATATCCGGAGCCAACAACATCGGCTTCAAACCATTCGTAGTTCGTTCCGTCATAGAGAAGATCCATTGCTTTGCCCGGGTTAATAACGCCTCTGTCCTTGATCAGGACATGTTTCGCCCCATGATCATGAATGACAGCTGCTGCAGCTTCCATCTGCTCCTTGGAGCGGATCAGTCCACTTTTCGCGAGCTGCGATGCTTCAAACAGATTCGGGGTAACCAGATCAGCACCCGGCAAAAGGAATTCGATCATTGCTTCTGTATTCTCAGGTTGCAGCACTTCGTCCGTACCTTTGCAGACCATTACCGGATCGATAACGATCTGTGGCAGTCCGCTCCGGCGGATGTGCTTCGCAACCAATTCAATGATGTCTACAGAACCCAGCATACCCGTCTTCATTGCATCAAAGCCGATACCATCCAGAACGGTGCGCAGTTGAGCCTCGACTACATTTAATTCCACAGGGAAGACCTGGTGATCCCACGTATCAGGCTCCATAGCCACAACAGTAGTCAGCACAGTCATGCCATACACACCAAGCTCCTGAAAAGTTTTCAAATCTGCTTGAATCCCAGCACCGCCGCTCGTATCCGAACCAGCGATTGTTAATGTTTTTGGAATCGTCATGGTAGTTGCATTCTCCTTCGTCCTTCAGTTGACATTATCCTATCCCTTGTACGAGCAGATGTCAATGGCATGTGAAGCCATACGGAGTATGGTTTCCAAAGGAATCAGTTCACATCTTTTGTCTCCAGACGAATCATGGACAGCGAAGCAATCCACAGTCCGATTGCCCCCAGTGTTAATGGAATCACGATAAGTGTGTTGATGGAGAACGTAGGCCCGTTGAATCCTGAACACACCACAAGTACAAGCAGAATGGATGATACCAGTGTGGTCGTGACCGAATGTTTGCGCATTCCGAAGAATAGAGGGATCAGAGCCATGGCCGCAGCGGACAAGGAACTAATCGTGTACTTCAGCAGCAGTACCAGTGCATCACTCATCGTCAAGGTGTCGGGAATGAAGGAGTAGAATTGGTTTGTGATAACCAGCAAGGCTCCCATCAGTAGATCGGTAAACAAAATCATTACAAAGGTAAACACAAAGACAATGATGAGTTTGGCAGCAATAATTTTCTGGCGCTTGATTGGATAGGTAAACATGACGTTCATCGTTTTATTTCGATACTCACTAATAATCAGTTTCGCTATCAGCGCACCGCCAAAGATAATAAACACGGCTCTGGCAAACGTATCTATTAACATGAAGGAGACGTGGTAATCGGCAAAAGCGTAATCTTCAGCCCCCTGATCGGTGAATCCAATCATGATGAGAAACAGGATTAGGGCGAGATTGGCGATACCTGCCGTTCTGAAATTTCGGGCAAACCGATGTTTGCGCAGTTCCAGCTGGATCAGTTTAAGCAACGTCCCCATCCCCTTTCATTAAGCTCATGAAGTGTTCTTCCAATGAATGAGCTCGTTTGAAAATGGATTCAATCTCAACGCCATGCCCGATCAGCTTGCTTGTCAATTCCGATGGAGCAATGCCCGGATCATAGATACGTACGGTATGGTCATCGATCATTTTATAATTTTTCAACCCCAGCTGATGTTCCATTACATAGGTCGCTTTACGCGGGTCCAACGTTTGCAGCTCAATATACTCGCTGTGGCTCCCACGAATGCTGTCCATCGATACTTCTTCAACCAGACGCCCATTTCGTATGACCCCGACGGTGTCTGCAACCTGTTCGATTTCCCCGAGGATATGGCTGGAGATCAACAAGGTAATGCGATACTGGGAGCTGAGACGTTTGAACAAATCGCGCATCTCCTTGATGCCTACGGGATCGAGCCCGTTGATCGGTTCATCCAGAATGAGCAGTTCCGGTGTTGTGATCAGCGCACGAGCGATGCCCAGACGCTGTTTCATTCCCAGAGAGAAGTCACGAACAGGCTTCTTGCCTGTGTCCTTGAGACCTACACTTTCCATCATGTCGTTAATGACCTTCTTGTTATGAAACCCCATGTATTCACAATGGAGATCCAGATTTTCCTTGGCGGACAAATTATCGTAAAAAAAAGGATATTCAATGATGCTGCCCATTCGTTTCAGCAATTCATAGGAAGTAGGCGTGAGCTTTTCTCCGAACAATTCAATCTCACCTATAGTCGGCTTCACGAGATTGGTGAGCATCTTCATCATTGTTGTTTTCCCCGCTCCATTCGGACCAAGAAACCCGTAGATCTCCCCTTGCTTGATACTCATATTGACGTTTGATACAACCTCTGCCCCTGCATACGTCTTGGTCACACCTATCGTCCGCGCAATATAGGTCATGTTCATATTCTCCTTTACGTTCGTCCCTGACGGGTTCTTATATCTGTATTGTAAAGAGAAAAGTCTTCTTTTTTATTAATCAAATCTTACAAAAACCTTAAGCTTATCGTGAAAACTACAAAATGCACCTAACAAGGTTTCAGAGAAACCGAAAATACAGTTCGTACAAAAGGTACGCTATGCAACTCAATACTTCCGCCCATCCGCTCCACCAGCCGCTTCGTAATGGTCAGACCCAGACCACTGCCTTGATAGAGACGATTACGAGAATCCTCCAGCGTATACATACGTTCAAATACACGGCTGTGCTCCTGTTCAGGAATGCCCTTGCCCCGATCCCAGATGTTAAGTGTCACCTGTTCCCCTATTGAATACTCCAGTGAAAGGCCAAGTACCTTGCCATCTGCTCCATATTTCATAGCATTTGTGATTAGATTATCCAGCACACGGTCCAGCGCTTCCTCATTGCCTTTCACGAAGACATCACTTTCCGGAATGGATAGCTCCACTTGCAGCCCCAGATTCGTTAACATGTCATAAAAAGAGATCATCTTCAATCGACACAATTCGCTTACATTAACTCTGGTCAGAGCAAGCTCGCTATCCCCCGACTCCAGCTTCGCCAGATCAAAAAAGGAATGAATCAGACGCAGCACTTCCTGCGCCTTATCCTGGATTTTGCCGGTCATGATCACACGTTCCTGATCGGTTAGTGAATTGCTATGCAGCAGCGTTTCACTATAACCAAGCACAACCGTAAGTGGCGTCTTCAGATCATGTGAGATATTGGAGAGCATGTTGCGCATCTCCTTCTCCTGATTGGCATAACCCGCCTCAGCCCGATGAGCATGATCCAGTAACTGATTCATGTCCTTAAGGAGCTGGCTTATCTGGGGGTCACTGTTGAAGACGAGCAGGCGTTCAAATGTGTTCTTATCTATAATAGAGGTCAATTTCTCATGTATGTAAGTTAGATGTGTACTACGTTTATGCAGCCTTATGCTTAATAGAATGACGATAAGGGCCAATATCCCGGTAGAAAAGGTAAAGATCAACGTCACGCAGGGTCCACCTCCAGCTTATAACCGATACCCCACAATGTTTTAATATACCGGGGGTTGGAGGGATCAACTTCCAGCTTCTCGCGCAGACGACGCATATGAACATTAATGATATTTTCGTCGCCATAATAATGATCATTCCAGACAGAAGCGTAGATTTGAGCCTTGGTAAATACTTTGCCAGGGTGGGTGACAAACATTTTGAGAATACCAAATTCCTTGGAAGTAAGCTTTACAGGTATGCCATCACGCTCGACCTCATACGTTTCCGTATCAACCACAAGTCCGCCAATGTGAATGCGCTGTGGCTTTGGAGTAGTTTCCGTTGCAGGCTGTGCGGTATAGTTGGCACGACGAATAGCCGCCTTGATCCGAGCGGTCAGCTCGATCAGCGAGAATGGTTTGCTCAAGTAATCATCAGCGCCAAATCCCAGGCCGAGGGCCTTGTCCACCTCTCCGTCCTTAGCAGACAGGATGAGCACTGGCACCAGACTGGTAGCACGGATGGTCTGGAGCACTTCCATCCCATTTTTGTGTGGCAGCATCAGGTCGAGAATGACCAAGTCATATTCTAACGGTGATTGGCTGAATTGATGTTCCGCCTCCAGTCCGTCATATGCATAAGAGACGTCATAGCCCTCTTTTTCCAAATAAGGACCGACCATTTCACTAATTGAGCGATCATCTTCAACAAGCAGCAAGCGATAACTTGACACGCTATTCCCTCCAACATGAACGTTTTCCTTTATTACCTCACAGTTTGCATCAATTGGCAATGAAATACGAAAAACCCGACAGGATCGCCACTTCATGTTTCAAAGTGAACCTCCTGCCAGGTCTCATTTACAACCTTATACCGTCTCGCTTCGTATCCAGCACAGCCCAATCGTTCCCGCACCTGCATGAATTCCTACCACAGGTATAAAAGGCATAATTTCCGTCTTCAGGCGGGGAAGCAGATCAGCAATCTGCTGTTTGATTGTAACGGCTTCTTCCTGATTGTTTGCATGCATGATGCATACATGCTTCACTTTCCCCATATCCACCTTGAGCACATCCAGCATACGCTGTTTGGCCCGTTTGAACGTACGAATTTTCTCATTCACAACCACTTTGCCCTCTTCGAATCGAAGCAGCAGATGAATTTTCAACAATTGGCTAAGAATAAGCTGGGTTCCCGACACACGTCCACTGCGGTGAAGATGCTGAAGACTGGCCGGAATGAGGTAAAAGGACATGTTATCTATCATCTGTTCGATGTGAAGTTTGATCTCGGCAGCTGTATGGCCTTGCTTCTGCCATTCCAGTCCTTGCAAAATCATCTCCCGCAGCGGATAAGCGCCTGCTCTGGAATCGATGGCGGTAACCGTCACACCTGCGATCTCGGCAGCCTGCATTGATGTGTGTAGCGTACCGCTAAGCGCAGTGGAGCAATGAATGGTAATGATCTCATCGTACTGGTCCTTCAACGACTCATACAGTTCAATAAATTCACCAATCGGCGGCTGTGAACTGCTTGCGCGTGAAGCCCCATCCAGTTTCTCATAGAACAATTCCGACGAGATGTCTTCTGTCTCCCGATAACATTCCTCTCCAAAAACGATGCGCAGCGGTACGATGTACACATGATTCTGCTCAGCAAATAGCGGATCGAGTGTGCTCGTACTGTCCGTGACCCATGCAATTTTCCTCATTCCAACCTTCTCTCTTGCCGGATTGTTGAAGCTGTATCCTCAATCGTCAGGCACATGCCCGGCGGATTATTTAAAATTTGAATAGTTCATATTGTAAACGTTTGCGTCTTTGCTCCCCAATTATAAAGGAACGGACAAACCACTGTCTTGTGGCGCATTGTTGAACAGCCTCTTTTCTTCCGGTATATGCCAAAAAAATGTCTTGCCTGTGAAGGAATATATTGGTATGCTGTTGTCCTTCTCTCTTTTTCGCCTTGACTGAAGTGAACGGAACCGCCGTTCAACCAACTTATCGGAGGTGTCACATGCTTTATTTCACTCTGGCTTCCAAAGCCTACTCCCGGAACCTGCAATACCGCGGGGCCCACATGGTACATAACCTGGCAAGCGCCATGTTCGGCTACATGTATGCCTGTCTCTGGATTGGCATCGGGGCCGATCATTCTCTCGGAGAATACGGGACACAGGGGATGATCAGTTACATTGCATTTACGCAATCCTCTCTCTGGATCTCGGGTTTTCTCACCAATGGACTTGGTATTCCACTCACGGTCAGGACAGGGCAGATCGCGCTTGATCTCATGAGGCCGGTTCATCTGTTCACCCACCTGATGGCACGTGAATGGGGGCAGATTGCCTACCAGTTCGTGTACAAAAGCATTCCAATTTACCTACTTTTCTCCATCGTATTTTCTCTGCAATGGCCCTCAGAAGCTTCAACCCTGTTATTTGCCGCAATTGGTCTTGCCGGCGCATCCTATTTATCCATCTGTATGAATTACATTATTGGCGCCACCGCGATGTGGACTACGGAGTCCTCCTGGCTGCATTGGGGCAATCACGCCATGATGAATCTGCTCGCTGGTTTCTTCATTCCGCTGGAATGGCTGCCAGACTGGTTGGAACGAATTGCTTGGTTATCTCCCTATCCTTTCCTGCTCTATGTCCCGACCCGAATCTATCTGGGTTATGAAAATGGCTCCTTACTATGGGGAACCTTGATTTGGTGCGTCCTCATGACATTCGTCTGTCTGGCGATCACCCAGGTACTGCGCCGTAAAGTGGAGGTGCAGGGCGGATGAAAACAATTTCCTGGTTCACTTTATATAAAATGCTCATTCGAACAAGCATCCGCAGTCGGATGCAATACAAGTTCAATTTCGTCATGGCCTCCGTTCTGGCCGCATTGATTCAAATCTCCGAGTTTCTGATGGTTGCTCTGGTGCTGCACAAATTCGGAGCCATTAAAGGCTGGTCCCTTCATGAGATTGGTTACCTCTTCGCGATCATGACCCTGTCCAAGACGTTATATCGAACGTTTGGCAACGAAGTACATCATTTGGAAAAATATCTGGTCGGCGGCGAACTCGATCAACTGTTAACCCGTCCTATGCCCGTATTGCATGCCTTACTGCCACAAAACTTCCGCATCATGGCTGGTGAAGTGTTACAAGGCGGGTTTATTCTCTGTTGGTCTCTGGCAGGCATGATGCATAGCGGACAGATCAGCTGGACTGTCATCCCCTTCTCACTGCTCGTCATCTTGACCGGTGCCATCATTCTTTTTTCGATTGGGCTTGCCACGGCAACGCTTGGATTTTGGACCACACGCATTGAGGAATTGCAAACCATCACCGAGGATGCGGCGCGTACGGCTGCCCAATATCCGCTGACGTTGTATCCCAAATGGATGTCTGGCATTCTACTGACCGTAATCCCGGTGGGTTTCGTCAACTATGTTCCGTCACTCTATTTGCTTCGCGGCGAACTAGGTGCATGGGTTCTTGGTGCCATTGTCATTGTGGCCGTCCTGAGTCTGGCCGCAAGTCTGCGTTTCTGGAAATTTGGTTTAACCAAATATCAAAGTACAGGTAGCTAAGGAGGAGAATATCGTCATGACTATGATTACAGCGCGGCATCTGCAAAAGGAGTTCAAAACCCCTGTGGTACGCGAGGGCCGGTTTTCCGGGCTTCGCACCTTGTTTTCACGTGAGTATCTGTCCAAGGAAGCGGTTCGAGACATTAGCTTTGATATTGGCAAAGGAGAATTTGTTGGATATATCGGCCCCAATGGGGCTGGCAAATCCACCACGATCAAAATGCTGACGGGTATCCTTCATCCGACCTCGGGTGAGGTGCTGCTCGGTGGTATGAATCCACACCAGGAAAGACGTCGCACGGTTGGACGCCTCGGTGTCGTGTTCGGACAGCGCAGCCAACTCTGGTGGGATCTGCCCGTGAAGGATTCGTATGATATTTTGGCCGAGATGTACGGAGTCCGTGCCGAGGACAAAACGAAACGATTAGCCCAGTTCGCCGAGCTGCTGGATCTGGAATCGTTCTGGGCTACGCCTGTCCGTAAGCTCTCGCTTGGACAGCGGATGCGTGCTGATTTGGCAGCTTCCATGCTGCATGACCCGGAATTGCTTTTTCTCGACGAACCGACGATTGGACTGGATGTGAACGCAAAGCGGAACATTCGTCAATTTCTTCGTACGTTAAATGAAGAGTTTGGCAAAACGATTCTGCTGACCACCCATGACATGGACGACATTGAGCAACTATGCAATCGGGTGATGGTGATCAATCACGGTCAACTTACGTATGACGGCTCCATCCCCTCTCTGCGCGACACCATCGGTCTGCCAACACTTATTCGAGTTACGTATCGAGGTTCGTATCACATCCCGGACGCTATATCATCCGCCATTCAGATCACAGGGGCAGAGAACCAGATCGTCACTGTGGAGGTAAATCGAAAAGAGTGGAGCACGATGGACATTCTGAAGCAGCTCGAACAATGGGGCGAGATTGAGGATGTCGAGATGAAGGAACCGGATTTCGAGGATATTATTCATCGAGTGTACTGACTGACTGGCCTATTTTATTCAGAACTGGATGAGGGCCTGTTCAAATGCCGTTACATGCGGGAAGGACATGACGTACTGTAATAGCGGAGGTGAAGTGTCATGCTTGTTACCAAACACACACTTGCTGCATCCAGTGCACACGCCACTCCCTATTACCTCGTTCGAGGCACGAATCCCGGACCCGTCATCATGATTACATCGGGAGTTCATGGAAATGAAACCGCGAGCATGGCCGCTGCGCAGAAGCTGGCTAATGACTGCATGGCCGGGCGTCGACACGTGGTTCGCGGACTCCTCATTATTATTCCACGAGTGAATCAGAAGGCTTATCGTAACAAAAGCCGAGGAAAACCTGATTTAAATCGCACCTTCCCGCGGCATATTTCTGGCAAAGCCAAACATCCGCTTGCTTCGGCTGTCTTTCAACTTGCCAGTCAATATGGGCCTGCCTGGTGGCTGGACCTGCATGAAGCCAATGGATTATCCCAACGCAGCTCACGGGTACTGGGACAAACCTTGATTACCAATCCAGGCAGCAAGGCTGTTCCGGTATGCAAACGAATTATAGGACGAATGAATCGGTCGATTCCCATTCGTGACAGGCACTTCAATCTGAAGCAGCATGAGTTGCCCGGTTCAGCACGAACAGCCGCAGCTCGCCTGCTTCAAGCCCGCTCCGTTACCGTGGAGACCTGCTGGAGTCTGAACCGATCAGACCGGATCAAGTATCAGACGGAAATTGTGCACCATTTCCTGCGCGAAGTAGGCCTGTTTTGAATTGCTTGAATCTTTATAAATAGCCGGAAGCATAAAGACACCTTCAAAGATATTTCTCACGCCAAACGCGTCAGAGATGATCTTCGAAGGTGTTTATTGGCTTAAGGGTTATCTTATGAATTTCCATCTTCCTTGTTGATTCGGAAAGATTCAATGTAATTGTGAATATCATGCTCTGGCGTCAGAAGCAACCCGGCAAGAAGTGTCTGCATCCGCTGCAGGTTATCGATATGCAGCTGAATCTCTTCAATTCGATCACGTACAAGTGTTTTTAGTGCTTCACTCTCCATGTCCTCCTGGCTGAGCAGTTGCAACGTATCCTGTATTTCCTTTAAGGAATAACCCAGTGATTGAGCATCCTTAATGAATTTGACCTTAACCAGATAATCCTCGGTATACACACGATATCCGTTGGACGAACGACGGGGAGCAGGCAGAATTCCACTGTCCTCGTAATACCGGAGCGTTGCCATGCTCACACCCGTACGTTTGGCTAACTCTCCTCTTGTCATGGTTTTCATGCTACTCCTCCATCCATCTCCACGTTATTCGGCCTGATAGTTCCGCAGCTTGGTATACTTGGTATCATAAGTCGCCTCGGGAAAACGTTCTGACGGCCCTTCCAGCAAAGGCTGCTGCCCTTCTCCCTTCAAATAACGGTCAAAGAAGGCCAATGTATATGATCTTGTAATGTCCACATTATGCTCTGGTGTTATGCCTTTGGCAAACAGTTTAGGTGAAATTAACGGAATATCCGTGAAACTCTGATGGAAGAAATGATCCACGGTCAAGTAATACGTGTCATTGAGACTGCTTGTCATCACCTGATCCAAATCCGTTTCAAACTCGGGATAAAACACTTTATCCTTGGCAGTGGCGTTCGGGTCAAAACTTTTGGCTGTTCCACCTGACATGATATACATAAACGGCTGTTGCAAGGCTGTCGTGGATACAGTTCCCCAGAATCCGCCTTCCAAACTGAGTCCTGCTTTGAAACGGCTATCCTGGGCCAGTGCTTCCGCTGTTGTCGCACCACCATAGGAGTGTCCAAAGATACCCACATGATCCAGATCAAGCTTGCCTTCGAGCAGTTGATTCGGATCATGTTTATTCCACTGGGTGAGCGTATCCAGTACAAAGCTTGCGTCAGCTGCACGAATGCCAACACCTTCTATATTATGTTGATACACTTCCTCTGACGTTAGATCGTCAGGATCCGGCTCATAAGAAGCAACATGTCCATCCGGGAATGTCACTTGAGCAGAGGTATACGGATGGTCAATCCCAACAACAATGTAGCCGTGGCTGACCAGCTCTTCAATCGCGGTCATACTTTGAAAGCGTGCAGAGCGTATTCCAGGTGAAAACAGCAATACTGGATACTTGCTCTGTGCGGCAGACACCTCAGCGCCTTTAACCACATGCGTGGGAATTGTATCGAGATAATTGAACACCATCGGTGGAATTCCAAATACGAGACTGATCGCCTCTCCCAACTCGGCAGGATAATGTTCTAGTGGTAATTCTTTGGCTGTTTCCTGATCTACAGGATACCAGACATTAATCATAAGTTCTCGCTTATCACCCGCTTCAGCCGTCTTGGTCTCTTCCCGAGATTCATCCGTTAACTGCTGCGAATAGGTACCTATGGCGAATGAACCTGTCGGTTCAGGCATCGTGAATGCAGGGAAAAGCGACGTCAGCACAATTGAACCTGCACTGAGAGCCAGCACTAGAATCGATGCCAAGATGGTTTTGAACCACAAACGACGTTTCGATTTTTGTGTGTTCTGCATACGGCGTCCCGACTTCCGTAGTTGAATCGCCAATACAATCAGTAAAACAAGGGCTACGATATAGGTGGGCAGCAGCTGCACACGAAAATGATCGACTACCCCATGCAATAGAATAACCAGTGCCAGTGCTGACAACGTACCCACTTTCACTGCCTGACGTTTGGGAGCCATCAACATGACAACTGCGCTAATAACCGTCACAATGACCAATATCCATTCCAAATTTCTCATCGACTTACCTCCAACATGTTGTAATACATCAAGGATAAACCTTGAAGTATACTTCAAGGTCAAGGTATAAAAATGAGAAATTTATAATTACGAATTACACATGCAAAAACCCGATAAACGACGCAGCCGGAAGTGGCTTGTACGTAAACATTATCGGGCTGTATTTATCGATTTATTCTTCCACAGTTACCTTCGTTCGGGGCATGGTGTGCATTGCACCAGCAGTGACATGGACCTGAACGATATAGACTCCGGATTGCTCAAACGCGTAGCTTGCTTCGTACAAACCTTCACCTGCTGATTTCGCGGTGATGGCTCCCTTGGCTTCAAGCTCTTCTGCACTCATCATGCCTTGTTCCAGAGATGGTGCCTCGGGTTCATCCTGTTCATTCCAGATCTGAAACTGCACATGGTCCGCATCATTCACAGGCTGCCCCCCTTGTGTAAGCTGGATCTGCAAGGAGACATTTTCCTTAATGGACACCTTGTCCGGTACCATGAGCTTCACCTTGATCATCTCCGGCATCTCACCTGACTGGGACTGCTTCTGTTCCGAACAACCCACAGTCAGGAGGATCAGAAAGATGAAGGGCATGAACCAACGGACTTGTCCGCTCATCAATCATCTGTCCTTTCTTATGAAGAAGATTTTGGTGTTTTGCCAATTCCCCACAGCATAACAATAATGATGATAAATGCGATCAGTGCAAGTAACGGAATTGTGATAAAACCAAACCAGTTCAAGTAATCGGTATAACACGGAATTTGGCCGCATGCCACTGAACTCCCCGTAGCCGAGTAAATACGCTGAATCGTTACATGGTATAACGAGATTCCGCCTCCAATAAAACTCAGCGGAAGAACATACTTGGTGATTCCCACATCATCCTTAAAGTAGGCTATACCAAGTAAAATCGTTAACGGATACATGAAGATCCGTTGGAACCAGCATAGATCGCAGGGTATGTATCCCTTAATCTCACTAAAATAAAGGCTGCCTCCAGTCGCAATGACTGATACGGCCCAGGCAATAAACAGACGGGTATCAATATGTTTTGCCCGTCGCTCAGGCTTTGAAGCTGTGTCCATCCGCTTGAACCCCCTTTTCTTGTTTGATCATACCGAATAATAATACAACATACATGACTCCAACGGGCTAGTCATTACGATTATGTACAGTCCACCACCGTACCGTGATCAATAACACGTTGCGGCGAGGTTGCTGACTGTCTTGATTATACCAAATATTTGAATATTTTGATGTGGCCTTTTTGCGTCCATGTGATACAGATTGGATTGCAGGGTCACCAAGTATGATGAGGTATAGACACTGAATTGAAAACGAAAAAAGCTGCCGTATGGGGCAGCTTTTTTCGTTCTTCTTTTATAAATAGTAATTACATGGATTTAGTCAGTGTGATCGAGCCATCTTTTTGCGCCCATTTTACATCCCAGCCAAGAAGCTCAGCTATGAAACGCAGTGGCACTTGTGTACGTCCGTCTTTGTTAACAAAGACCGTTGCACCCACATTTTTCTTCATACCGTTCATTTCCATAACGTTGTTGTTCACCCAGAACTTCAATGTATCATTACCAGCCATAACGGTTACTTGTTGTGCTTTTTTATCCCATTTCACGGTTGCACCAATTCCTTCACTCAAGAAGCGCAGTGGAATGTAGGTTGTGTTTTTCCAGAGCATTGGCGTGGTGTCCATGTTGGTTGTCTTGTTATTGATTTTCAGCGTTTTGCTGTTCAGCTGCATCCATACGGTAGTTGTATCTGTTTCAGGCATTGTTGGTGTAGTGGGTTGCTCTTGGAATTTATCATTGAATTGCGTCACAATTGCATTACCAAGGGCTTGACCTACACCAAACATTACTTTGAACCCTTCACGGTTAGTCGTGTACGAACCCTCGTAGTTAGCCGCAGCGTACTGATCCAATACTTGTTGTACTTGCTTCTCATGTGTAGTCAATGCTTGTTGTCCGGCAGCTTTTGGCAGGTTGCCCGCTGTTGCCGAATCCAGGAATGTCGCGAACTCTGTTGTGAATCCGTCAATACGTTTCTCGACAGCTGCACGAGCCGTTGCATCATTGTTTTTAACGGCTGTTACATAGTCGCTTTGTGCATTCACGTGGTTGGTTACCCAAATTTTCTCGAACGCATTGGCACCGTCATTACCGTATATGGAAGCGATCGCTGCTTTGAAATCCGCTGTGTTTCCAGCTTCAGCTGTAACCAGTGCATTGGATGCTGCTGTGCGGCCATCATATTGCTCTTGCATTTGCAGAGCCGACAATGCGAAGTGCTCGGAAGCCAAGTGGTTCAGTGCAGATCTCAGATCAGCTGCTGGTGTATCTGCTTTGCTGTTCTCGAATTTCTCAGGCATTTGTGTTGTGATTGCCGTGGAAAGTGCTTTACTCACATCGAACATTTCTTTGAAACCTTCACGGTAAGCTTTGTATGCATCGGTGTAGTCACCAGCGACATATTCATCAAATACTTTTTGCACGAGATCTTCATGTACTTTCAAAGCATTTTTAGCTGCCGCTTTTGGCAATTTGCCTTCCGTTGCTGTGCTCAGGAATGTAGAGAATTCTTCTACAAAACCGTTGATATTATTCTGTGCCTGTTTGATTCCAGCCTGGTTACTCATCTTAGTTGCTTTCACAAGATCATCTGTATATTTGTTATGAGCGCGGAAGATCCGTTCGAATTCTTTGGCTCCTGCATCACCGTAAAGGGAAGCGATTGCCGGCTGCATATCCAATGCATTTTGGTCGAGTGCTTTATAAGCTGCGTCTGCATCTTTTGCTCCGTCATATGCCTTCGCCATTGCGGTTACTGCGAGTGCAAAGTGTTCGGATAATAGGTGATCCAGGCTCGCTCTCAGGTCAGCAGCAGGTGTATTCACACTTGCCTTCATTGTAGTCATTGGTGTCTGTGGTGCTGCTGCAGCCCCTGCGATTCCCGGCATCAATAACGTCAAGCTCAGCATGGGTGCGATAAATTTCTTCATTTTCATTTTCATTACGTGGTCACTCCTCGGTTAGTTTTGTTTATCCTTTGTTTCCTCGTCGTCGTCTTCATAGGGTGTAACGCAAGGTTCTTCAATCTGGATCACCTCTCTGGGCAAAAAAAATTGCAGCCTCCGTCCAGGAAAGCCGCAAATACGCGCCACAACAAGGTTTATCTCAAATTTAAAATTTTAAAATTATAGTGAACCACTCCTTTCAGCACTGCATACATACTGTAAGTGAAGGACTTTATTTTCCTTAATTTATCAATAAAAGCTTACATCCAAGGTAAACTTGAAGTACAATGAAAAGAACGATTGATTTCAATGAAGGAGGTCATCGCATGACATTGCTGCCCTATATTTTAATTGTTGGAATTGCCCTGTTCGGTGGAATTGCTACCATGATCATCGGGAATTCAAAAGCGAATCAGACCAGCAATCCCGAGTATGATCGCAGGACCAAGCAAAATCTGAGCAAACTTACCTATGTATACGTTGGTGCCATCGTTCTCGGCATAGGCGGTTTCATCCTTTATTTAGTGAACTGAATAGTGCATACTCTCAGCAAAGTACATTTTTGAACTTTTTGATTAATTCAAGGTTACGTTGTACATATGGGATGGTTTGGCGAACCATTCCCCTCACTCATATGATGGCCAAGAGTCCACGTACCACCCACGTATGTAATTGTTCGTAAAGACTTTTCCTGCTGAAAGAATTATCTTCGTGTGTATATCCCTGCTCAGAGTCATCTACTATCTCTCCCACTTCTCTCTCCTTGCTTCTACAACATCTATAATGTGAATGCTCTCCTAAATAACAAATTCCAAATGCCTAGATCCTTACACATGTTTACAAGTTGGAGATAATTCAGAATTATTCTGGATATGTTCAGCGGGTAATATAAAGCCATAAGGACAGCAAACCATTATAAATAACACAATTTAAAGGAGAGTTATACACATGAAGAAAAACTTGAAGAAATCCGCAGCAACGATGATGGTACTGGGCATGACATTAACAGGAGCAACGGGCGTATTCGCAGGTACTCAACTGGAGAAAATCTCGGCATATCTCAATCATGGGATCAGTTTCAATGTAGACGGTGCGGCGTACTCACCAACGGATGGCAATGGCAAGAAACTCGCTCCAATCACTTACAACAATTCAACTTATCTGCCTGTACGTGCCATTGCTGATGCGCTGCATGTACCTGTATCGTATGACGGTAAAAAAGGACAGGTGATCATCGGCGAAGCTCCAAGCAATCCTTCTACATTGAGCAATGTAACCTATAGCGCAGCGCAAAAAGAAGCCATTCAAAAGGCATTTGCACAGTTCGACGGCTTCGAGACAGCATACGCTCCTCAACAGATGATTGCAGGTGATACGTTTAAAAATGTAGGCGCTGGCGGAGATGGAGTAAGCTTTACTTTTAATCATATGAAAGTGGATGTGTCTCCAAGAGACTATTCGGACGGTTACAATGGCAAAGACGTAAAACTGTCCAATGGTGTCACAGCCAAATGGTACACACCCGATCAAACGGGTATGCTCACGTTCAAACTGGATGATCGGTATGTCACAATAAGCTCACCTGACCATAAGCTATCTCAGGCTCAGCTGCAGCAAGTGGCTGTATCTGTGCAAAAGGTTCAAGGCAATGATCAGGGTGTTACAGGCTTTGCCGATGTGAAATATACCCAAGAGCAGTCAGCTGCCATCCGCAAAGCCTTTGCCAAATTCCAAGGATTCGAGACTGCATACGCACCACAACACATGATTGCCGGAGATTCATTCAAAAGCGTGGCTGCTGGCGGCGATGGTGTAAACTTTGTTTTCAATCACATGAATGTCACTGTGTCGCCTAAAGACTATTCCTTCAGCTATGACGGTAAAAATGTTAAATTGCCAAACGGCGTTACCGCCAAATGGTACACACCGGATCAAACCGACATGCTGACATTCAAACTGGATGATCGCTATGTGACTCTCAGCTCGGCAAATAATGCATTGACTCACACACAGCTGGAGCAAATGGCTGTATCTGTGCAAAAAGTGAAATAATTTCGCAGCTAAAATCAAAAATTCACACTAAAAATCATACAACATAACAAACACACATCATTCTGATCCTCCAGTGATAAGGGGACAAATTCGATGTGTGTTTTGTCCTATTTAAGACGATGGTGCAGCAGCCAGTAATAGCGATGCAAATCCATAATAAAATGAAAAACAACAAACGCCAACATACTATACACACATATAAGTACAACAACAACCGTCTGTTGCGTGACAAAAGCAAGAGAAATATTAGCCAGTATATATCCTGCTCCGGTCAGCAGGGCTAACGTAGTGAGGGGCATTTGGGCGCTTACACGCGCTTTTTCCTCATGGGTAGACTGTTGCAGTTTGCGCAAATGAAACTTGGAATACTGAAATAAGGTCAAACCATATAAAGTAAACGAAGCAATCGCATACCACGGTGTTGTCAATCCCAACATGCCATAGGCGAACTTTTGAACCATAATGATAAAGCCTAATGAACAGACGACCCCAAACACTCCGCGAAACAGGACATAATTCAGTTGCAGCCTACGGGGCGCGATAATTAGAGCTATGGCCCATACATTCATAACTGCTAGAATTGGCAGTAGAATAGAAGCATATAAGAATTGGAACGGAACACTGAATATTGGAATAAGGAGAAATACGTTAAGAAAGAAGAACACCAGCGTACCTACACTGAAACGAATGCCCTCCGCAGCATAACAAACCAGATACTTATTAAACGCATCCTGCCGATAGGATGTTCCTTTGTATCTAGCAGACGTATCTGTGTTTAGGGATTGTGGGGAATGATTTTTGCGTACCATCTATTCGGGCCAATTGAAACCCAAATGTTTTATCCAGCTGAATCCCGGTCCTTTTATCATTCTGGTTCCCCTTCCCTACTTATTTTCTTGCTGTAAACACAGCCGTCAATCCGCTAAACGAATCACTCTCCGATAGTTCATATAATCGATCATATCTTCCCAGTCCAATTCCCCTGCATTACCATCACGATAGTATACAGCTGCAGCGGGTAGAAACCCAACCAATGGCCCATTGCCGCCACAGATCATCGCGCCACCGTCGCCACCTTTGGGCATCAAGTTTCCAGACGCATCAAGCGTGAGCTCATAGTTATAGGGATCTCCAGCAAACTGGACGCCAAAAAAGTTGGGCAGCTCCAGATCATACGGACGGTCATTCTCAACTACTAGAGAAGGGTCCGGCTCTGCCGATTCATCCACAATTCCCTCCACCTCTTCGAGGCTTCCAAAATGCTTCAATTTCATCGTGTAGTCGAAGCTGTCTCCCCATGGAAATAACGTGCGACAGCCCCCTCCGTACAGATACTCCCACTCATCTTCAGTAAGCAAACCAAAACCCGCTTTTGCTTCTTCATCGATTAAATAATCCAACGTCAAATCTTCATTGAACCAAAATATCTGTACTGTATCGCCTTGACGAACCAGACGGAACTCTTGATGCAGCTCATACTGGTTCAGATCGGACAACTTAAACTTCTCCAACTCTTCTGCAAAAAAGGCACTCTCTTGCGCCATCGCTTCAGCTTCCGTCACTTCAATCCAACCAAGTGAATGGTTGCTGCACTCCACCAGCATAGGAGCAATGTGCACTTCCCTGACCGGAGACATCTGGCTACTTAAAAAAGAATCCACGTCATCCACACCATACTCACTAACCGTCTCCAGCAAATCCGCAGAAGTCTCTTCATTCATTCCACCCTGCCAGCGATTCCAGCCAAGTGTCACCTGATCACCAGGCACAAACACAAATTTCTGCGCATCATACGAAAATACACCTGTCTCGATTCGCTGACCGAATCGTTCAAATATCTCCAATCCTTCATATTTCATACCTGTGGGAAAATGACTGACCAAATTACGCAGCCGCTCCTCCTTTTCCTGAGCGGACAGTTCTTCCCATACATCCCGATTCAATGGTCCCATATACTCATCCACCTTAATTGTATCGTTATACATCACATCAACCTTGAAAAGCCGTCATGGGCCTTTCCTTATTTCCCTGCGCCCTTTAACAGTTCTAACAGCAATTCTTTCCGTCTTCCCTCAGCCTTGCGTGCCAGCGTGGCAAGCTTCTCTACCTTGCCCCAGATCGGATACAGCACATGCTCCACTTCATAAGTTTCCAATCCTTGCAGCGATCGGACCAGAAGTTCAAGCTTCTCCTCATTCTCCAGTTCAGGCTGGATCTTCAGCTTCAAGGAATCCGTAGAACGACGCAGGCAGGTAACTAATGCAGGTATGGAACCGGCCGTTACACCATGTGTCTCAGCAAAGGCAACGGTGAATTTATCCTGCACCAACTGGTGCTCATCATCCACTTCACCCATGTAATATTCAACCAACGGGAAATACCGCTCATCTGCCAATCCAAGTCCGAAGGTTGCATAACTGCCTGGCATACAGTTCTTTTCACCCTCTGTATCTGCATAAAATTCGAACTCTTCGATCGCTACACGTGCATAGTCTTCAAGCAGCGGACGCAGCTCCGGGTACTCCAGCGCGTTTGCGAAAAATCGATGCGTATCCGACTTCGCAAGCCCTTTAATCGGCAGATACTGCTTCACGCTGGACTTGAGCTTGATCTTGTAACTTTTGGGGAAGCCCTGCTTCAGCAAACGGGTGATAAAAGCAATAGCCTATTCATACGCAGACACTTCTTCCTTTCGAATGATGATAGTAATGATCGAGAACACATCGTTCGCGGTGCACTCCACCTGCTCATTTTTCAAATGGATATCTTCCTTGGCATAGGCTCCGCTACCTTCCACCATCATTCGCGCTGCACGGTTACTACCCAATTGTTTGGCCAGTTCCAAGAAAGTAAGGCCTTTCGGTTTACTGTAACTAGGCTCATAACGAAGAATCATCATGGCTGCATATAACAGCAGATCGATAGGTTGTGCCAGCTGCTGCCCATGCTCACTCTGAGGCTCGTCCTCCTCCAAAGAAGCACCTGGCTTATGTGTATATACATTGGCACTGTACGCAGAAGGCTGTACATCAAAGTAGCCTGGCAAAAAATGATTCTCCGCCCAAGACGTTATCGCACGAATAATGTCACCACGATGTTCCGCCAGAGCTTCCTGACGCCCTTTATTTAACTCCTGTATGCGATCATATTGCGCTATAGTCCACGCTACGTCCAGTTCAGGGAACAATTTCGGATCAAGCAGGTGACGCGTCAAAAAAAAGGATTCCAACGGCTTTGTTGGATATGAACCTTTCAGCAGCTTCTGGTCTACATATGTATGAATGCGCTCAAGCAACTGCTGCCTTTTCTCTTCGTTGATATATTCGAGTATGGTCACTTGCAGCTTTCCTTCTGTGGTTGGGAATTTCCCGCGAAAGGTAAACCGATAGTCGATCAACGGTGTATCCGCCAGCTTGTCCAATTTCTCTTGAATCACTTCTACAAGCCTGGGCTGGATCTCATTCCGCACTTGTTCTTCCGTAAAGGGACCGGGATTCTTCGATTTCAATCCCTCATCCAATCCAAGATCCACACTGTCTACCGTGGTCCTTCCAGGTCTGTAATCCAGCAAAATATCATTAAAGATCCCCATTTGCAGCGTTGTTCGCTTCACAGCCTTTTCCAGGTCATCCCGCTTCATCTGTTCACTAAACCATTCTTCAATGACCTCAATCATCTCTTCCATTGCCTGATCATAGAGTGTACTCATGCTTCGACCGCCTTTCCATTTATCAAATCATTCTTCAAACCATCTATGCTAAAAATACGTATTGATGTTCGTATATTACCTATTATCTTACTCTCTCACGCATCTGCGAAACAATAAGTCTTACGCACGGTTGTACGCAGAGAAATTAATAGATAAATTTCTTATTTACATGTCTAAGCATCCGTACACAAAACAAAAACACCGGATTCAGGCGACTTTCCGCCCAAATCCGGTGTATTCACGAAATACTTCTTCCTTCTTGTATTACTTTAGTATGATTCATTTTGTGAATTATTCACGGTATTAATTAACTGTTTTGAACCATTCATTGACTTCCGTTGTGATTTGATCGCCGCCCATAGATTTCCATTTAGCCACGAATGCGTCAAATTCATCGATGCCGACTTGACCATAAATGATTTTGCTGAACGTATCTTTCTCCAGCTTGTCGAGCGCATCTTTCTTCATCTTCATCGTATCCGTAGGTGCACCCGTGAACTTGTTCTTGATTGCATCATCCTTATGAGCTACCACGACTTGAGCCGCAGCAAACACTTCAGGTTTGTTGGCAATTTTCGTATTTTTCTCGAAAGGTGTTTCCGCTTCCTTACCTGTAGCGAGTTCTGCCAACGTATCCATCATCAGGTTTGGAATCCGTGCACCGTCATACGTAATTGTGTACTTGAGCGGGGATACCCCATCTTTCACTTCAGCTTCACCAAGCACTTTACCATCTACGATATCAAAGTCATATCCTTGGGCAAAGCCATGTTCGAACTCCCCACCCACTTCTGGATTAGCGAATTTATCAAACAAATAATTTTGATATGTGAAGAAAATTTCTGGGTTTTCCATATCCTTGTTGATCAACACGACCCCGTTGCTAGCACCTGAACCGTGGTGATGGCTCTCGCCAGTCGGTCCGGTTGGCAGGGCAATAGCTTTGTAGGTAGCACCGTCCACATTTTTCTTCACATCATCGATCGGCCAGTTTGGCATCCAGTGTGGTCCCACAATGATTCCCGCTTTGCCTGCTGTAAACAGTTCAGCTGCCTTAATCTCATCATATACGCCGGCTTCCTTCGGCAGATAGCCTTTGGACAACCAGTCTTTCATCGTTGCAAGTCCTTCTTTCACACCCGGTTGAACCGAGCCGTATTCCAGTGTTCCTTCTGCATTCAGATTCCACTGTCCTGGCATCGTGTTATACATTCCGAAGATCCAGCCGGATTCGGTCATCCAGGTATTGAGGGCATTTTTCATACCGACCGTCAGACCGTACGTATCTTTTTTACCGTTTCCATCCGGATCCTGATTCGTAAATGCATCCATCACCGTAACGAGCTCATCAATCGTTTTTGGTTCTTCCAGTCCAAGCTTCTTCAGCCAGTCTTCACGGATAAACATTACCGGGTCTCCGTTGTAAGCATAGTCAAAGATCGGGACGCCATACCGTTTACCTTCATACATATACGGGTACCACTCTTCCGGTGCGGATTCAGCAGCCCCTTTCCATGTGTCGGATGCATACTTATCGAACAGTTCACCTGCATCGGCGAATTTACCGGACTCAATCAACTCACGCACCAGATTGTAGTCACCACGGATGGAGACGATATCTGGCAGCTCTTCGTTAGCCGACAGGGAAAGACGAAGCTTCGTGTAAAAAGCATCATTCGTCACGGACACAGCCCAAGGTGTAGTCAGGTCGATGCCCAGACGCTCTTTGGCCCATTTGGTGTGCACGTTGTTCTGTGCAGTCTCTCCGTTCTTGAACTTTGTATCATCATTCCAGGCTCGCAAATAGCTCATCTGAACCGCAGGTTCATACTTACCGTCTTGCAGCGCAAGTGGCGTAGCCGCTTCCTTGGATGGTTCTTCCTTTGCCCCCGAACTGCATGCCGTTACGGCAACCATCGTCAGTGCAAGCAATGCAGTCATCATTTTTCTATACATGAAACCCCTCCTCAATCACTTTGAATGCCCTTACATGAAAAGGATAGTGCAGCCGGGGAAGCAAACATATATCACAATTTCAATGTTCATATTGATTTGTTAACCGTTCCGAAAATCCTGCGGGGTCAAGCCATAATGTTTGCGGAATACTTGAATGAAATAAGGAGTATTGTTATATCCCACTTCTTGACCGACTTCATAAATCTTCATAGCCGTGTGTTTCAACAAGTGAACAGCACGTTCCATTCGGGAACGGATAATGTAGTCACTGATGCCTTCACCCGTTGATTGTTTATACATTTTGGACAAATACACCGGATGCAGATGAACCTCCCCTGCAATAACCTGCAAGGAAAGATCTTCGCCCAGATGGTTGTCAATCCATTGTTGGACCTGTCTGATCATGTTCGATCCACTTTCCTGGCCTGTATCGGTTGTGCTTAGAGCCCATTGTTCCATCACACTCCGGGTCCATGCTTCCAGACTCCGAAGTGACACGCCGTAGCCGTCCTTCAGCAGTTGCTGATACTGCTCACCAAGAACATCGGACAACTGTCTGCCCTCCCGATGAGCCATGTACGAGAAAGCTGCTGCGAGATAGTGAAAAGCAACATAGACATGCTCCGGGAACACACTATCCGATAACTCGGCGAAAATCGAATCAATCTTGCGATTAGCGTCCTCCATCCGTCCTGCTTCCAGTAGTGCGGTCAGTCCAGGTGGCTCATACAGCGCCGCAAGTGATTTTAATGTTGCTCCATGGGAGCCGGCAGCCGCATTGAGATGCAGACCTTTGCCTGCTTCCGCCTGCTTGCGCAATGCACTTACAGCTTGATGGTAAAGCTGGGGAACCTGTTCCGGAAAACGGCCTATCCGGCTGACTGACAGTGAAATCGTCGCGTTTAAATACTGCTTCACACTGTGAAGCAGCCGTTCTCCGAGCCGCCCCATCAGCAGTTCGGGTTCAGACTGTGCTTGTTTTGGACTTGCCATGAAGACGAGATCATCATACGCATCGTCTGTATGGCAGAGATGATAGCTGCTGCCAAAGATTTCTTCCACGACGTTGGAGATGGCGTATTTCATCAAACGGAATGCTTTGTGCGTTGGCTGTGGGTCATCATAACGGATAAGCAGCAGCTGCATTTTATCCTGGGGACGGAACCCAATCTCCAATTGCTCCAACTTTTCCACAAGTTCGCTCTCTGCAAATTTATGTCCGAGCAGTACATCCTTCATTAAGCCCGCCCGCTTCTCCGGTAAATGTTCCCTCACCGAATACATGGCGCGCTGGTGCATCAACTGTTTCTCTCCCTCCAGCCGAATCTGGACGGAGGCCTGCTGCACGGCTTCAATCAGCTCCTCATCCCGCACTGGCTTCAGCAGATAACTCACTGTTCCATGACGGAGTGCCTGCTTCGCATAATCAAAGGATGCATGTCCAGATAAAATGATACATTTAGTCCGCTCCCACTTTTGACGAATATGACTCACCAAATCCAGACCGGATAAGCCCGGCATACGAATATCAGTGATGATAATATGGACCTGATGTGCCGCCATTTGCTGCAATGCCTCTTTCACCGAGTACGCCTTATATACGTGCCCAATCCCATGCTCTCTCCACGGTATGGAGGCTGCAATCGATTCCACCGCTGAATGTTCATCATCCACGACCATTAGATTCATCATTAGGATATTCCTCCTCAAACCATCGTATTTCCACACTGAGACCCCCATAAGGGATCGCTCCAAAATGAAGCCCTGAAGAATGACCATATCGTGTAACGAGCCGCTGGTGTACGTTCCAGGTACCCGTGCCTATTTCTTCACCCATCGGTTCATTGATTTCCCGCTCAAGACTAGCAATCTCTTCGGGCGTCAAAGTAACACCGTCGTTATCGACAAACAAACTGTATCGTGTGTATTCCCTTCCATCGATTTGCTCTTGTGCTGCCATGCCTGTAACTACGATGTGACCGCTACCCTCCATCGGTTCAATGCCGTGAATGACTGCATTCTCCACGATAGGCTGGATCAGCAGCCTTGGAATGTGCTGCTGCATCAGTTCTTGCGGTACGGCGATCTCATACGACAAACGGTTGGTACGCATCTGTTGGATGGACAAATAATTGTCCAACAACCGGATTTCCTCTTCCACGGTCGTCATATCGTTCTCATCACGTGTGATGTAGCGATAGTAATCTCCCAGGCTGAGCGACATGGCAATAACCGCTTCGCGGTTGCCGAGCTGCGTCATATTTTTAATATAAAACAGACAATTATACAGGAAATGAGGATTGATCTGTGATTGCAGATGCTTCAGCGTCGCTTCCCGCGAACGGATACGTTCCTCGTAAACTTTTTCGATCAGCTCCTGAATCTGCTCAGCCATGTGATTGAAGCTCTGCGTCAAATAAGCGAATTCATCACGGGAGTGATCGACCGGAATTCGTGTGGACAGCTGTCCTTTGCGAATCTGCTGCAAACCTCTCATCAGCCGTTGTATCGGCACCTGTACCTTTCGGTATAACAATAGGGCAGCGCCAATACTGAGCACGAGCAGCAGCAAAATTGAGGTTATAAACATATTTCGGCTCTTGTCCATCGGCGTAAGCAAATCATCCAGCACCACCGGGTTAACATAGATTCCGTTCAGCTGTTTGGAGAGCACATAACTGACCAAGTACTTCTTGCCCCCCACCTCAAGCTGATGGTTGCCTTCACTATCCAATTCGGTTAATGGCATGTCCCGCATCACGGCTTCCACGAGCTCAGGGTCCGCACTACGATTTAATAGAGGCTCGTTGCCCGGGACGAGTAGAAATGGATCTCCTCCCTGTGCCTCCTTGAAATCATCCAGCATGGCAACAATATTCATCGGGTCAAAATCAATCTCCATCACCGTTCGTACATCCGTGGTCACAGGTTTTTCATTCCACTCGTAGTTATCCGTAAAGAAATAAGTGAAGCTGCCTTCGTTCAACTGCCATCGGCCTGGCTGTGGAAACTTCAACATCTTCTCATTAAAGACCGTCCGGTTCGACATGGTGGACAATACCAGCTCTGCCTGAGGCAGCACAATGGTAATATCGTTCTTCCAGCGGCTCGTGGACTGGTATAGTGACAATTTGTCGAGAATATCGAGATAGATGCTGTTTTTCTCATATTGGCTTGTCGATTCTGTCATGTAACGATAGTGTAGAATGCTTGGATCACGCAGTAAAGTCAGCCCGTAAAGTGAGAGCTGTTCAATATTTTTATCCACCTGAGAGCTAAAATAATTGAACTGATTCAAACTGGACTGCTGCTTCTCCTCGACGATCATGTCCACGTTCGCCTGATTCGCGTAGGTATAGAGCAGCAAGATAGGTACCAGCAAGCAGACCAGCAGCATAACTGTTTTTGAGAATACTGTAAATTTCATTGCTTCACCCTGTCCCGAATTAAAGTAAAGATACACATCGAAGTCCTATTTTATATTGAAACCCCTTACATATCTATACTGAATTTCAAATGAGTCACTATTTGGTACACGTTTTTAACAAGTTAATAAATCAACATCCGCCTTGAAATGTTGTTCTATAGCCCGCCCGTTTCCATTGTTATAATTCAGTTGCTCCACTATTTGCAGAGGCTGACTGGCCTCATTATGCAGAGGCTGGACGATATAAAGGAGGGACCTGATGGCTATGGAACAACCACTAACGACCAATACGCCGGTGCGGCAGGCAACACACAATCCACGCAAACGTACCCGCTGGAATTTCAAACGCAATTGGCCGCTGCATCTGATGCTGCTGCCTTCGGTACTGCTCACATTGCTGTTCGCCTATGTGCCTATGGGCGGCATTATTATTGCGTTTCAGGATTTCAAACCATGGCTGGGATTCACCGGCTCCAAATGGGTAGGATGGGATAACTTCCGATTCATGTTCGAATATCCGGATAGTGTTCAAGTCATCTGGAACACAGTACTGATTGCCGCGATGAAGATTGTGGCCGGACTCGTGGCCCCGGTTGTGTTTGCCATTTTGCTGAATGAAGTACGCAATTCCACGTTCAAAAGGTTCTCACAGACGCTGGTATACCTGCCCCACTTCTTGTCTTGGGTTGTACTGGGCGGCATCCTGCTGGACATGCTTTCCCCCGAAGGCGGACTGATTAACCAGGTTCTGGCGGCCGTTGGCATTGAACCGATCTTCTTTTTGGGAGATGGCGACTGGTTCCGTGTAACCGTGGTCATCAGTGATGTATGGAAGGAATTCGGATTTGGTACCATTGTCTTTCTTGCAGCCCTTGCGGGCATTAACCCTGCTCTATACGAAGCTTCCGAAGTTGACGGGGCAACACGGCTTAAGCAGACCCTACACATTACGCTGCCTGCACTCGTGCCGATGATCATTGTGGTGGGAACGCTATCACTGGGGAATATTCTTAATGCTGGATTTGACCAGATTTTCAACCTGTACAATCCACTTGTATATGATAAAGGCGATATTATTGACACGTTTGTTTACCGGATGGGTATTTTGAATGGCAAAATGAGCTTTGCAACTGCGGTTGGTTTGTTTAAATCCTTTGTTGCCATGTTCCTCGTTATTACTGCCTACCGGATGGCTTACAAAATCGCTAATTACCGCATTTTCTAAGGAGGAATTAAGGTGTATCACAAAACGACCGGATACCGTATATTTAACGGCTTCAACCTCTTCTTCATCGCGGCCGTCTCGCTGCTGTGTGTGCTGCCGCTTGTCCACATTCTGGCGGTTTCCTTCAGCGGTAAAGCGGCAGCTTCCGCCAATCTGGTAACGCTCTGGCCGATTGATTTTACAGTCGATGCCTATACCAAAACGTTTGGTAACAGTAACTTTCTTAGCGCGCTCTGGATCTCAGTGCAACGTACCGTGTTCGGAACGCTGCTTAGTATGGTGCTGGTCATCCTGACGGCATATCCTTTGTCCAAAGAAAGTCTGAATTTCAAGGGACGTTCGCTGTATGCGTGGTTTTTCATCTTCACGATGCTGTTCAGTGGCGGTCTGATCCCTTCCTATATCCTGATTCAGAAGCTGGGACTGATCAACACCCTATGGGCTCTGATTTTGCCGGGCGCTGTGGCGGTCTGGAACCTGATTCTCATGATGAACTTCTTCCGTAACGTGCCCAAAGAGCTCGAAGAAGCGGCGTTCATCGATGGTGCCAACCATATCACCACATTGTTCCGCATCTATCTGCCTGTATCCATGCCGGCCATTGCTACGATCTCCCTATTCACCATGGTGGGGCAGTGGAATTCCTGGTTTGACGGGTTGATCTATATGAATGACGCAGCCAAATATCCGCTCGCTACGTTAATGCAGACCATTATCGTGCAACAGGATTTCTCCAATATGAATGTTGATGCGACGCAGCTTCAGAACATGTCGCAGCGTACCGTTAACGCAGCCCAGATCTTTATTGGGGCACTGCCAATCCTGCTCGTGTATCCATTCTTGCAGCGTTTCTTTGTCAAAGGAATTGTGCTTGGGGCTGTTAAAGAATAGGGTTCGTATACTGAACCTGAATACATTCGTATCATTTCATCCCGAGGTTTATAACGCGCTGTTATTTACTTCGGGATGATTTTCCGCGAATGGCATTGTTATATTGATTAATGAGTTCATCCAGAACCATCGATTGACGAATGACCTCCGGATGCCACAGTTCTTTATGAGCGTTTGCAATCTGGTAGAGCCTCTGTCGTGCCTTTTCGATACATTCCTGAATGGTTTCCGGATTATGCACCATACTCCCGCCCCCTGTTGTCCTTCAATATCCTCCATCCAAAAAAGACCATCTATTATAATATTCGGAACAAAGGGAGCTGCACATTACCCCAAAATCGAAATTATGGTTATTTTTTCTTGTCCAGGTTGAAATAAGGACGAGCAATGGACTAAGATGTGGCAAAACACAAATAAATACCGGATAGGCCTATCAGCCTTATCCGGTATTTTTTGTACCCATGCGCTGCCCATTCATCTTAATCCAATATCCTCAAAACGGTTACCAATCGTCTCTGGGAAAGCCAGTTTAATGGAATCAATGGCACGCTGTTCCGTTTCCCCTGCTTGCTCAATCAGATGGATTACCCTTAACAGATGCCCTGGTTCCTTCGCATCCCAAGCTGTTGAATCCTCAACCTTCTCCATCATCTGAGCATATAGGTCTGCGAGTAACGCGTACGCCTGCACCACATGATTCATCTGACTGGACAAATGCTTAAGCTCTGCAACATAGGAAGCCATATCCTTTCTCGATTGGGCATAATAGCGCAAAACAATGGCAGCTTGATCCGTTTCATATGCACCAGATTGTAGGACATCAGCAATGGCTGCATATGCAGCAGCTCCGCAGGCGTAATCCTGAGGTGGCAGCATGTAATCATGGGTCTCCCATTTGTACACAGCCTGAATTAATGATTCCTTGCACACTTCCCATATGTCTACGGTTGTATGGGATTCAAGCACCTGATAGTACCAGTATGGTGTTCTGTTCCGACCAAAAGAATCATAGGGCAGACAAATGACTTCATTTTCTTGACTCTCACAAATGAACAGCATCTGCTCACCATCATCATATCCAGCACAAATAACAAACTGATCATGCCACAGAATAGCGCCCACACCCCGGTCAATAGAAGCCTTGATATCCAGCAGGGCCTGCTTCTGATAGAGCGGAAAGATCGGCTCGAACGAAAATCCCCCGTGTTGTCCGGTCGTGACGCCAATGAAATCAGAAGCTACAAAGTTCTCGGCCATCCAGTTGTATGCTGAGATCGATTCTGTCGTTAGACGCCGATCCACTACTAATCGAAATACACTTGCGGTCATACCCGCAATCATGTGACGCGGTAAATCCGTCCACTGCTTGTGCATCAGAATGCGATACATCGCATCGATGTATGAGCCTGCACCGCTCCAGGATCGTTGTTCATCTGCCAAATTCTGAGTCTGTGGAAAACGAATCAAATCCGGCAGTATTTTACTCCTCATCACCTTATCCTCCCTCCCCCTACCTTGCTGAATGTGCTCCCCACCGTGGTACAGTGTTGCGTTTACGATCAGGATACTTCGAGGAGATCAAACGAAAATAATCAACAGCCTGCTCTTCCAATGCTTTCGCTTCCAATAAAACCTGTGCCAGCTTCTCTGTGGCGTCTGCCTGCATAATCCTTCTGTTATGTTCCTGAATCATGCATGCCTTCATCTGTATAATCAATGCTCCAAGCTGTTCATAACATGCATAGGCTTGGTCCAGTTCGGGCCATATCCCCCGCACATCCTGCAAATACATCTGAATTTCAGTTCGGGACTGGCAATAGGATTCCAAAATATACGCAGCACCCGATGCATCGTAATCTCCACCCCGAAGGGCTTGCACCCACACATCATAAGCCATTCTGCCCGAAACGATATTCCGATCAGGCAGTAGACGATAAGGGATATCCCAATCCTCAATTGCCAATCTCAATGATTCCAACAGCATCTCTTGTTCAGGGATATGTACCTGGTCACCAAAGACCTGACAATACCAAAACCCGGTGAAGTTTAATCCGAAATTGTCATACAGCATAATCTGTGGTTCCTTGCCCCAGCCATCTTGCACGTAAAAGATGCGATCACTGTCATCATACCCATGAATGACACCAAATTCCGGAATCCAGTAGATCACCCCGATGCCTTCATCCAGACTGCGCTTCACCCAATTTACCGCATCCCGCTGGTAATACCCAAATGTGGGATGACGTGTCCGTCCCCCATCCCAGATCGTGAATATCCCCAAGTTATCGATCCCAGGGCGATGAGATTCTCCCCATTGACCATAGGCTGTAACCGACATGGGCAGTAGTCTGCGATGCACTGAAAGTTTGAATGCCATACCCGTATATCCAGCGAGCACATACTTGGAACCCTGAAACAGACCCGCATGGGTCAATACAGCGTGTAGGCTATCCACATACGATTTGGACTCCCGCTTCATGATCAGATTGTCTAACACAACTTCAGTCAAAAAAAATCTCCTCTCTATGGTTGTACTAACTCAGGTTTGCTTTGAGATCATGGCAAGCCTATCGATTATGCTTTCAGCACTTTGCTGAAACTTTCGTCTAAGCCACGTTGGAGACAACAGTTCCTCCCACTCGCTAATGAACAAATGCTGAAGGAAAGCATCCGTATCATAAAATTCAATCCAGTGAACCTGATCTTGCTTCTCCCGAATCCGATATCCTTGCCACAGCTCTGTTTGCTGCACTTCTCTCAGTCTTATCTCAGCGACAAACGGTTTACGGACAGGCAGCGCCTCTTCCCATGCACCCAGCAACCCGTCTGTCTGGCACTGAAACGTCTCGTTCGTCATCTGCACATGAATCATACCCTCCAGCCGGATGGCCGTTTGCTGTAAAGGGTCCATTTCATAACCAACCACGTAATCGGCGTTGAACTGGGACAGCATCTTCAATGGACACCAGGTAAATTGCCGTTCTCCGGTATGATCTCTGTAATGGATATGTACTTTGCGGGATTCGGCAATCGCATGGGACAAAATCTCAAAGAACTGAAGCTGCTGCGGATCTGCTTTAAACACAGGAAGCTGACTACTTCCTGTTTGCTGTTCCTCGAGCGTAAAACGCTCCAGTAAATGCGCCACACGCTTTACCGCATCCGACTGATCATAACTGTAATGCCGATAACGATGCGCCAGATACTTAAGCACCCGCTGTTCTTCTTCCGTCATATATAAATGGGGCAACCGGTAGGTCTGATCCTCGTAACAATACCCCCGATATTTTGCTATATACACCAGAGGGGCACGCAGAGAAATCGCCATATATTCAATATCACGCTGGGCCTGGCGCCGGGATATTTCAAATTCACGTGCAAGCCAGCTGCTGTTCGGAAAACGTCCACTCCGAATCTGCTCGTCAAACCAGTGAATACGATGCATATTACTCATTTCCCCGCCCCCTGGCTCATTCCGTATTTCGTAATTATATTATACCAAAAGACATGGCCCGTTCCGAAGAACAGGCCTGTTATGTTATACGGTTGCCTTATCCACTCTGGACTGCACAGCTTTGGAACATTTTTTGCATACTTTCAAACTCGTACCATCTGTTTTCGTTTGCGAATACAACAATTTAATCCGGGTGCTGCTGCACACCGGGCAAGTTCCTCTTCCTCGGGATGGTAGATTCCACAGGACGCGTCCTCTTTTTGTTTTTGCCAACGTTTGTGATCCTCTTTTCGATATGGTTTGTGTGTTCACCGTTATTATAGAGGACGTGGTACGACATAGAATGTCGCAGCAGTATGGAATATACCAAACATAAAAAAATGTCCCCTCTTCAACTTGAAGAAAGGACATTATCTAGGAATCATGTATTTCGGACTGAGCTGCCGCTTGTAACAAAGGCTGCAACAGACCAGGAAAACGCACTTCCAGATCTTCGGATCTTAGCGTCAGGAAATGCTGTGTACCTTGTACTCTCACTCGAATGACTCCGGCTTCCCGCAGGGTCCGAATATGGTGTGACATCGTGGATTTCACAACAGGTGCACGAAAATGACTGCATGGCTGTTCACCATTTCTGGCTGCTTCTGTTACGATCCCAAGACGGATGGGATCACTTAAAGCGTACAATACGGAAGAAAGTTCAATATCCTCCACTTGAGGATGGTGCAAAATTTTCATCGTTGTAGTCTCCTTTTTTTCAGACTATCCATTGTATTTTAGCATAGTTCCATGATATATTTCTAATGTTCGATACCAATCGAACTTACAAACATATTTCGTTTATGTATCCCCTGCTGCCAAGCATGGGATTCACTCTATACCACATTTTGCAAATGTTCCACACCGTTTCTGAAATGTTGCGAAATACACATCAATCTAGGAGGTTTTTATGAACAACACCGCAACTGCATCATCTGGGGAACGGACAGCAGGAATACAGGAAGGGTTAATCGTAAGTCTGCTGGGATTCACGGTTGTGCTTGTCGTTATGAATACGATGATGTTCAATCTGGCCCTGCCCAAAATTGCAGCTGAATTTATGCTCTCATCCGTCTCTTCTTCCTGGATTGTCACCGGTTATTCCATCGTTTTTGCTATTTCCTCGATCACGTTCTCACGTCTATCGGATTTTGTGCCAATTCGCACCCTGTTTACGACCGGTCTTACACTGCTTGGTGCGGCATCCGTTCTTGGTTTCTTCAGTAACCATTTTATCCTTCTGCTCATTGCGCGCCTGATTCAGGCTGCGGGTGCAGCTTCTGTACCAGGGCTAGCTATCGTTCTTATTACTCGTTACATTCCAAGTGACCGCCGGGGGAAATCCATGGCTGTTGTCATGTCGGCCAGTTCACTGGGTCTTGGACTCGGGCCTGTGATCGGTGGCAGTATTACACAGTTCCTCGGATGGCATGATCTGTTTATCGTTACCGGACTAACCTTGTTTCTGATCCCTGTATTTTTCAAACTGCTTCCAAGTGAGATGCCGCAAAAGGGTTCATTCGACTTGCTCGGCGCGCTGTTACTGGCGATCGGAACAACCGGCGTCCTGCTATTCCTGACTTCACGTGAATGGGTAACCCTCGTTGTTGGTGCGGCTGCACTCGTCCTGTTCTGGCTACGAATTCGCCGTGCGGCTGATCCCTTTGTGCAACCAGCTCTGTTCAAAAACAAAAAATATATGATGCTCAGCTCACTGGGGATTGTATCGTATATTAACAACTTCTCGACGCTGTTCCTATTGCCGCAAATTTTGGCACATCTGTATGGCCTGACTCCGGCCCAGTCCGGGCTTGTCATCTTCCCGGGTGCAATCGTATCTATGCTGTTATCCAATCGGATTGGCCGCATGATTGACCGACACGGCAATACACAACTGCTCAAGTTCGCACCATGGTTGCTGCTCGCTGCTGCCGGATTGTTTGCTCTTTTTGCAGACGACAGCATCTATGCCATTATGGCCGTATACATTCTGCTTAGCGTAGGCTTCTCTGCACTGACAACGAGTGTATCCAATGAGTTGTCGGGCAATCTGACGATGGATCAGGTAGGCGCAGGCATGGGACTGTTCCAGCTTAGCCAGTTCTTCAGTGGAGCATTTAGTGTTGCCGTAACTGGCGTGGCATTGACAGCCATGCAGCAATTGCCATTATCATCAGCTTATACAAATATTTTCTGGGGCATGACTGTGGTTGCTCTGGCATCCATTGTTTTCTCCCAGGTGTATCTGAGAATGCAGTCACGGAAGAAAAACGTTGCTGCACACTAAACAGGTTATACAGGTTCTTACTTATAATAGATTCTTCATATAAGAAAGCCAGGATTGGACCGATAGAGTCTGATCTCTGGCTTTTTTGTTTGTTATTAGACTATAAGATATCAATACGTATTACTTTATCTCTGTTATTCTTATATTATAAACAGATCGTATAGATATTTTGAAAATGATAAAATCAAGGGGATGTCTTTTGCACATGAAGCTTCAACAGTTTAATTCACTATTTCGTATCCCTACATACCGGCTGTTTCTCGTTTGTATGTTGTTGCAAGGAATGGCTATTTCAATCAGCGCGCCCTTTCTTGCGGTCTACTTTACAACCCGCCTCGAAGTATCCATCGCAACATTCGGATTATTCACTGCAGTAACACTTATGGCGGGTGTGCTGTTCAGTTCCTGGATCGCCAGACGATCGGATCAACCAGGGGCTCGCAAAAAAATTCTGGTGTCTGCCATGATTTGCAATGCTCTTGCATTTGCCGGGTATCTGTGGATTCACGACTTCATTTTATTATTCATCTATATGACGGTATTGACTGCGCTCGGATCTCCCGCTATGCCACAATTGTTCGCAGCTGCAAGAGAAGCGGTTAATTCCGCAACAGACGTCGATCATGCTGTGGCCAATTCAACCCTGCGCTCCGCGTTTTCATTGGGGTTTATTACGGGACCTTTACTCGGAACTTTACTGATTGCCTATATTGGGTACATCGGCATTTTCAGCTCAACGTGTTTTATTTTTTTGATCAATGCGTTATTATTTTTCTTTCTGCTAAAAAAAGCTCCCGAGCCTCCTTCTATCGGTGCATCTTCGGGTGGCTTACACATAAAATTGCATCAGGATGCAAGAATCTACATGCCGTTTCTCATTACCACACTTCTGTATATGGCACACTGGATGAATAACCTGAATGCTTCTCTGTTCATTATTCACCATCTGGGCGGGGGAACCCGGGAAGTTGGCTGGATCTCCAGTTTATGCGCGGGGCTTGAAATTCCCATTATGCTAGGTTTGGGTCTGCTCGCCTCAAAATATCCCAACCGCTCACTCATGTTATGGGGCTCCCTGATGGGTGCCGCTTATTATGTAATAGTTTTGTTCTCCACGGAACTGTGGCACTTGCTGGCCGGACAACTATTGCTCGCATTCTTTGTCGCCGTTATCTCTGCTATCGGGATCAGTTACATGCAGGATCTGCTTCCGTCCATGCCAGGTTATGCATCAACTCTCTATTCCAATGCTTCCACGTTGGGAAGATTATTTGGTAGTCTGGTCGGGGGATGGACAGCCGGAGTGTGGGGGTATCGAAATTCCTATTGGGTATGTCTACTCCTTGTTCTGATTTCATTAGGTATGCTTGTTGTCACACAACAATTATCAAAAGAAAAACGTCAGACACTTTCACTCTAAGCAATCCGCATGCAATCCTGAGTGAAGGTAACAGCTTGAACAAAACAAAACCCCATGAGGACGCAGCTATAGCGCTCTTGGGGTTTTGTTTATCATCGTTTCAATATTCATTTATATGAATACAAACACTATTCAAAAAGATCCAGACGTAGACGCTTCAGGCTGGTATACTGGATGAGCCATTGACCATCGATTTTGATAAACGTTTCATGGTAATGTCCAAATCCGTGAAAGGATTTATTGTCATTGCCTTCAGGGAACGTCACCCAATCTTCCATTGGAGAGATGACTTTGGCTTCATTCTCGGATACAAATTCAACTTCGGCGCTATGTACATGATGCACAGTTACGGCAACATCCACCAAATCCCGGAATACTTGAACGATGGTGTCCCGACCTGTTAATACCGGGATTGGATTGCCTTCTGTACTGAAATCAGCTACGGCATCCGGAGCGAACACTTCACCTAATGTATCCCACTGCTTCGTATCAATATAACGGCAATAGCGCGCTTTGGTGTTCCGAATGTTTTCCAGTGCAAGCAGTTGTTCCAGTTCTGTAATGGGTAATTGGCTCATGTGTTGTCCCTCCAGAAATCTAAGATGTAAGCAAATATGTATTAATAAATTTCTTCCTTATTGTACCATTCCACTTATATTAGGTACAATGGCATATTATACGTTTGTATATTAACTATCTTCTCCTATCGTTGAAGCACTCTGATGTCGAGGGTATACATTGCATTGCTCTCTCTTTTAGAGTCCTCTGCAGACTTATAACTTCAACTTCAATCCTCATCCGAGTACAGCAAAAAAACCTTCCATCCCCCTTAAGCGGGGAGGAAGGTTTTTAAATTCGCTGTTCAACGGGCGCAGCGATAGGATCAACTGGACCTCCGATTCAGGTTATACGGAATGTGCAGCTTTCATCTGGGCAGCCAGCTCAGACATTTTTTTATTGTGCAAATAACTCTCCATCTCTTCTTCCGCACGGACCATCACCTGCTGAATCAGGCAGCCTTCGTTATGATCCTGCGAGCATTCGAACAGGGAAGCCTGTCCCTCAATGGCATGGATAATCTCCAAAAATGAAGGGTCCGGATTCTTCCGGCTAAGCCGATAACCACCATTGGCACCCGAGGTCGATTCGATCATGCCGGCTTTGACCAGCTTGGTCAATATTTTAGACAAATAGGTTGGAGATACTTTTTGCATCTCAGCTAATTGATGTACACTGACCAGTTGTTCCGGTTCGGTTGCAACCAGGAAAAGCATGGTGTGCAGGGCATAGTTTGTAGCTTTCGAATATTTCATGAGGGCACCTCATTATATACGGATTTAATTTATCTATAATAGACTTGATTGAACGCTCTGTCAAACGTCGAAGATTTCCACAGAATCAACAAACGGACAACATACCTTTAACTGTGGTAAAGCCCGCGATAATCGGTCGGAGTCATGCCTTCATGGGCTAAAAACTGGCGGTTAAAATAACTGGCATTTGGGTACCCCGCCTCCTCTGCGATCTGTCCAATGTTGGCCGTTGGCCGCTCCAGCAGCCACTGCTTCGCCATCTGTAACCGCGAACGGGTTATAAATTCCATCGGGGTCATTTCAACGGCACTCTTGAACATTTTGCAAAAGTAATACGAACTCACACCCGCCATATCCGCCCAATCCTGTAACAAAAACGGTTGGCATGCCTCCTGCTGCATCTGTGGAAGCAGTCCAAGGATACGACTCTCAGCCTTGCTTGTGCGTGTGCTTTTCAGTGGAACCGCATGCTGTACGAACTCAGCCAGCACAGCGTAGGTCAGGGTAGATAGCTGGGCAGGACGCAGCATCCGGTTCTGCTCGGCTTCATTTAGTAGGGCCATATGTGCTTCTTCCCATGGAGCCTGCTGCCGCAGCGTCCACAACAGATTGCGGTGCAGCCCCCGCTCTATCATATAATCATGCAGCCGTTCACCGTAAAAATGAACCCATCGTACATCCCAAGGATCGTCTTCGCTGCTGTAGTAATGCTGCCGCTGCAGCGGGAAATACAGTACAGCCTGACCCGCACGAAGCTCATGCACTACTCCCTCCACTTCCACGTACCCCTTGCCCGCAGCAACGTAGTGAATATTGAAGTTGTTAAGTGCGCCAGCCTCACGTAATACGGTGTGCTCAGGGTGGTCAACATAAAGTCCAACAGATTCTGGATAACAAAAGTATGGAATATCCTGCAAGGTTAGCAGTACAGTCTGTCTCATCATGGCCCATTCTCTTTTCTAAACAATATTGTGTTAACTCATTTCAATATATTATCATTTTCATTCATCCCTCTATTACTTATAATCACAATATACATTCATTCATAGGAGGAAACAACAAATGAATTCAGATCGAAAACTGCGCTGGGGAATTCTTGGTAGCGCTAGCATTGCCGTAGGATCCGTTATTCCAGGTTTGCAGCAATCCGAGTTGAATGAAGTGACTGCCATTGCTAGTCGAGATGAAGAAAAAGCAAAACAAACCGCTGACAAACTCGGCATTCCTCAAGCTTATGGCAGCTATGAAGCTTTGCTTGCTGACGATTCCATTGATGCGGTCTACATCCCGCTTCCGAACCATCTGCACCGGGAGTGGACACTCCGTGCCGCAGAAGCTGGTAAACATATTTTGTGTGAGAAACCACTGGCACTGACGGAGCAGGAAGCTCAGGAAATGGTGCAAGCCTGCGAAGACGCTGGTGTGCATCTCGCTGAAGCTCTTATGTACCGACATCATCCACGTTATGATCAGATTAAGGATATTATCGCCAGCGGAGAAATTGGTGAGATCCGCGGCATTCATAGTACATTTTCGTTCAACAGTTCAGGCTCAACAGGTAATGTTCGCTTTCGGCGTGATTGGGGCGGCGGCGCGCTATATGATATCGGCTGTTATTCCATCAGTGCAGCACGCTTGATACTTGGCCAAGAGCCTTCGGCGGCAACTGTCATTGGCATGTTCTCCCCTGAACATGATCATGTGGATATGATGGCTTCCGGCTTGCTTGAGTTCGACAATCATATTGGCGTCACCTTTGACAGCAGCATGTGGGCAGCCTTCCGCAACACACTGGAGGTACTTGGAACGGATGGCATCATTGAGGTTCCTTCTGCTTTTATCAGCAATCGGGATCGCAGCTCCAACTTTTTCGTAACTGTTGATGGTGAGCGTAAGGAGATTGAAGTCCCACAGGTCAATCACTACTCCCTCCAGGGCGACGATATGGCACGGGCTGTGCTTCAAGGTAAAGCTCTGCGCTTCGATCCATCCGATGCTATAGCCAATATGAAAGTACTCGAAGCTTGCCTTCGTTCAGCAGAAGAACGTACACGTATTACACTATAAGAAGAGAGGATGAACTGAATTATGGAATACATTGAAATTGCTGGTGCAGGTAAACCTATCTCCCGATTGATTAAAGGAACCGATTATTTTTACCATGATTCCTATGAAAAAGCAGCTACGAACATGGATGCATTCCTGGCGATTGGCGGTAATACCGTTGACTCCGCGCATATTTATTGTGGCGGGCAAAGTGAAGAAGTGCTCGGACGTTATATGCAGGAACGGGGTAACCGTAACGAGATCGTTATTTTGACCAAAGGTGCGCATCATGACCAGAACGGCCCACGTGTTAATGCTGATGCTATCCGCAGTGACCTTCTTACCAGTCTGGAGCGGCTTCAAACGGAACATGTGGAGCTCTATGCCCTGCATCGGGATGATCCAAACATCCCTGTTGGCGCGATTCTCGAAGCGTTGAATGAACATATTGAATCCGGCAAAATCGGCGCAATCGGCGCCTCCAACTGGACCTGGCAGCGGCTGGAGGAAGCTAACGCATATGCTGCTGCTAACGGTCTGAAAGGTTTTACATTTAGCAGTCCAAATCTCAGTCTCGCCAAAGCGAACGAACCGTTCTGGGCCGGCTGTGTATCGGCAGACGAAGAAACACTGGCATGGCATGAACGCACTAAGCTTCCTTTGCTGTCCTGGTCATCCCAGGCTCGTGGCTTCTTTACCGGACGATTCACACCTGAAGTTCGGGACAATGAAGATCTGGTTCGTGTGTTTTACAGTGACGGTAACTGGGAACGTTTGCACCGTGCTGAACAATTGGCCGAGTCGAAAAAGACTTCTCCCATCCAGATTGCTCTCGCTTATGTATTGAATCAGCCGTTTCCAACCTGTGCGTTGATAGGTGCCCAGAATCAGGCAGAATTGCTCTCCTGTGACGAAGGATCACGTATCACCCTATCTCCTGAAGAATTAGCATGGCTGGATCTCGGCAGTGATGTGAAGCCTAGTATCTAATACAGATATATACGCTTTGAATTAAGTGTAAAGATTAAGGGACTGACTCTTCCGCGATGTAGCGGAGTGGTCAGTCCTTTTTGAAATGCCAGTTAACGGTTCAAACATAGTAACTATCTGTAAAACAACGAATCGTTGCTCGTTATGCCCCGCATATCGCCAAACACCGGGTTCCGCTGTCCTCTATACGTATAGCTGATTGTCATGAAAAAAGTAATAAAAAGAGACTACCCGCCAGAAATATTTCTCTGGAGGTAAGCCCCTTTTTAATATGAGATAGTCACACTAATTAAAGTAATGATAATGATATCCTTACGATTACAGCTTCACGATCTGACCAGTCTTCTCAGATTCAAATGCTGCCAGAATCACTTGCAGAGAACGCAAACCTTCTTCACCGGAAATGCTTGGAGGTGTTTGCGTTACAATCGATTCTACAAAAGCATCAATAACGCCGCTTGGTACTTGTTTCTCGTTGGTAGACATTGCGCCAACTTTGTATGTTTCAACCGTGCCGTTAGTCAGCTCAACGATAACCTCGTCACCATCTACCGTTCCGATCTTCATCACACCATTTTCACACCACAGAACCGTACTGTTATCTCCTGCTCTGTATTGTGTCCAGCTCGCTACCAGCGTACCGATTGCACCGCTCTTCATGCGAAGAAGGCATGTTGCGTTATCGTCCACTTTGGTGTTTTCCTTGTGCAGTGTGCTGATGAAACCAGCAACTTCGGATACTTCATCATCCAGCAAATAACGGATAAAGTCCGATTTGTGCACGCCCAGGTCACCCATGGCACCCATAATCGCTTCTTCTTTACGGAAGAACCAGCTTTCTGCACCGTCTACGCTCCAGCCTTCCGGACCCGGATGACCAAAGGAAGTACGGAAATTCAGGACTTTACCCAGTTTGCCGGAGTCCAGAATTTCTTTGGCTTTCACGTGTGGAGGCATCAAGCGCTGGTTGTGTCCAACCATCAGATACACACCGTTTTTCTTGGCAGCTTCAATCATTTGCTCGCCTTCTTCGGTAGTAACCGCCATCGGTTTTTCCACCAGTACATGTTTACCGGCATTCGCAGCAGCAATGGCCATCGAGGCATGCAGGTAGTTCGGCGTACAAACGCTGACTGCATCCACTTCTTCGCTTGCAAGCAATTCTTCGTAGCTAGAGTAAGCTTTACCGCCGTAAGTTTCGGCCATCTTCTCCGCACGCTCCACGATCGGATCGGCAAAAGCGACAAGTTCTACGTTCTCATTGGCAGCGTACTCTGGAATATGTCTGCGCTCGGCAATGGCTCCACAGCCGAATACAGCAACTTTAATTTTACTCATGTACAAATGTCTCCTTTGACAAATAAATTAGAATTGGTTCAAGTAATTCTGCTTCAGCCAGTTATGGCTGTTGGCTACGCTTTCAAGCGGTGGATTCTGGCAAACGTCCTGTTCCACGATCAGCCATTCTACACCTGCACTCGTAGCTGCTTCAATAACAGCTGGCAGATTAACGGAACCTTGTCCCAGTTCCAATGTCTTCATTTGGCCCTGTTCGTCTTTACTGAAGTCTTTCAAGTGAAGCAACGGCAGACGACCTGCATATTTGTTGATATACTCAATCGGATTTTGTCCAGCAAATTGTACCCAACATACGTCCATTTCCACTTGAACTGCTTCAGGTGTCGTTTGTACAAACATTGCATCAAAGGCATTTTCGTCGCCAACCTGACCGTGGAATTCGAAATCATGGTTATGATAACCGAAGATCAGACCTTGTTTAGTCGCTTCTGCACCATATTGTTGCAATTCGTTGAACAGTTTGGTCCAGCCTTCTGCATTCTCTGGACGATCTTCAGGCATCAGGTAAGGGCAGATCATATATTGAGCCCCAATAGTTTTGAGGTAGTCGATTTGTTGTTGCAGATCTTCACGCATAGCATGTAATGAAACGTGGCTGCTGAAACCTTTCAGTCCAAGTTCATCCAATAGCGCTTTCATTTCTTCGGCAGGAATGTCACCATATCCGGCGAATTCGACACCTTCATAACCAAGCTCTGCTACCTTGCGCAAAGTTCCACGGAAATCTGCTGCAGTTTCATCACGGAGTGTAAACAATTGCAAACCAATATTAAGTTTTTTCATAATAGATGCACCTCTGCTCTCAAATTTGCTTTCATTGCTCTATCTGGTATCATCCTAACGCAAAACAGGCTAGAATGAACATATACAATATCGTCAGAACATGAACTATCTGATCAAATTTTTAAATTTGGAGGATTACATCTTTTGGAAACCTCAGTACTGATCTGTGACTATTCCTATCACTATAAGGCGTTTAACCATAATATGAAGGGCGAGTTGCAGACTTATCTGTTCCGTCTGCAAACCGAAGGCTCTTGCAAGGTATATGTGCAGGATGAAGAATTTAAGATGACTGGCGGCGATTTACTACTGCTTAAACCCGGAGACGATTATCACCTCGTGGTAGAAGAACCTCATAAGGAGGGCAGGTTATCCAGCGGAGACTATTATTTGTTCTGTGAAGGGGAATGGATTGATAGTTGGTGGAAGCGTCACCATCGATCCACGGTGAGCCACATTGGGCTGGATGATAAATTGGTCAGTCTCTGGCGCAGTATGCTCCTGGAGAAACGCCGTGGACCGCTGGAGGAAAATATAGAACTGAGTGATGCACTGCTGCGCGGTTTGTGTCTGTATATCGATCGGGCCATCAAGGAGAATATCCAGACGGATCGTTCTGTTTCCTCAACACTGAAGCTGAAACGATTCATTGAAGAGCATGCTACTGTCACATTCAAACTCGAAGAAGCCGCCCGATACGCAGGACTAAGCCTGTCTCGTGCGGTGCGATTGTTCAAGGAGCACTATGGCCAAACGATGATCCAGTATGCGATTGAAATTCGACTGAACGCTGCCTTGGAGCGTATGAAGTACAGTGATATGACCTTAGAGCATATTGCCGAAACATGTGGTTTTGCAAGCTATTCTTATTTCCACAGGGTATTCCGATCCCATTTTGGAATGTCCCCGGCCGAATATCTCAAATCCCAGGCTCATCAATCCATCGATTTAGAGCATTTATAAGTGTAGTTGTGCTCGATCCTCTTCTTTCTTCATGATGAAAGCAGCTGATTTTCAATCGGCTGCTTTCTTTCAAAAAAACCTCTACTAGTTCCCATGACTTCACGAAAACAAACCTGTATAGTTAAAATATAGTATTCTTACAGATTCATACATAAGTTAGTCTTATACTCTACCACTCTACTATTTGGAGAGATTTCAATGGAAACTAAACGTAAAATCTTAATTATTGAAGACGAACATGATATTTCGCGCATTTTGCGAGACTATTTGACCAAAAATCAGTATGAAGCCGCAGTGGCCAGCAATGGACAAGACGGGTTGCAGATGATGGACATGTTGCAGCCGGATTATATTATTCTGGACATCATGCTTCCGGATCTGGACGGGATCGATGTATGCCGGGAAATTCGGCGGAGAAACAACATTCCCATTCTCATATTGAGTGCACGAGGCAGTGATACCGACAAGGTACTCGGCCTGGGATTTGGGGCGGATGACTATATGACCAAACCCTTCTCCCTGAGCGAATTACTCGCACGAATTAATGCGCACTTTAGACGATATGACAGTTTAACTTTAGCGAGCGAGCGGGACAGAACAGATCTGCTACGTTTGGCTAACCTGGAAATTGACAAGAAAGCCTATAAAGTTAGCCTAGACGGTAACGAGGTTTCTCTTTCCGCCAAGGAATTTGAGCTGCTGCATTATCTGGCGAGCAATAAAAACCAGGTCTTCTCCAAGTCTCAATTGCTGGATGCGATCTGGGGATATGCTGCATACGGAGATGAAAATACGGTGACCGTGTATATTCGCAGACTAAGAGAAAAAATTGAGGCAGACCCTTCCCATCCTGCTGTTCTAAAGACCGTCTGGGGCGTCGGATACAAATTCAATCATGAATAGGCAAAGATTGGAGGAGGCAACTTGTCACTAAACACATGGTCCGCACGATGGCTCAAAACAACATTCATCCTCCTGATTATTCTGGTCGGATGCAGTCTGGTTTTATTTCTTAATATGCTTGAAACCAGAAATTCGACTGAGTCTACATTGTCGATCCAGCAAGTTCGTCTCCGGGTTAACCCCATCCTGCTCAACCTGGAGCAGAACATTCATCTCCTGCAGGAAACAAGAGTACGAGAATATCTTCTTTCCATCGTCAAGGAAATTGGGGTTGAGCTTTCCTATGTTGGATTGGATGGGACGATATTGCTGTCCTCTTCTCCCATCTCCGAAGGAAAACAAGTCAATCTGCGATCAGCCCTGCATTATGATCTAAATCATGCCGTACAGGCCACGAACGGAAACGATTCGCTTAACATCGCTTTTCCTGTTATGAATGGTCCCGAAGGAAGCCAGATTGGCAATGCTCTCTTCACGATTCCTAAGGCCATGGTTACGGTGAAAGAAACGGTGATATTCCCTTTCTTTATTTTGGGTACGCTTTTGATCACCTCTATGGTTCTTGGCATTTATCTGGTGTTGATGAAGAGAAAATTTAAGACACAGCTGCTCTCCCCCATTCATCAGTTGAAGCAACATGCTGAATCCATTCTCAAAGGGAAATATAGTGAACCGATACAGTATAACCGCATGGATGAGATGAGCGAACTATACGCCATGTTTGATCTGATGCGTACAGAAATTATGCATTTAAGCGAACTTCGTATCCGGCAGGAAACTGCACAAAAAGAACTTATTACCAATATTTCTCATGATATCAAAACACCGATTACAACAGTAAAAGCCTACATAGAAGCTATTCTGGAAGGAATATGCTCCGATAAAGAAACTCTGATGGAGTATATGAAAGTCATGCAGACCAATACGGACAAAACAGCTCGTCTTGTCGAGGACCTGCTTGTTCATGCATTGCAGGAACTGGGGCAGATTTCTGTGGAGCCTTATGAAGTATATAGCAGCCCCGCCTTTGAGCGTATGTTAAAACCGATTGGACATGTTGTTCTAACCAGTGGAATGATCTATGAAGCACCCAAAAACATTCCAAATGTATTAATCCAAATGGACCCTGTTCGAATTGAACAAGTCATATCCAATCTCGTCTCAAACGCTCTTAAGCATACTGCTCCGGGAGACGCCATTCGTATAAACGTAGAGCTAAAAGGTGACCAACTCAATGTTACAATCGCTGATTCAGGTCAGGGAATACGTGCGCAGGACATGCCTTTTGTTTTTGAACGTTATTTTAAAGGCCAGACTTCCTGGTCAAACAGAAACGCTCACGAAGGGACAGGCCTAGGTTTGTCTATCTGCAAAAGCATTATTGAGGCGCACGGAGGACATATCTCCTTTTCAAGCAAAGAAGGACAGGGGACAATCTTTCAGTTTAATCTCCCGATCTGCTGAGCGAATAAGAGACTCTGTCTGGCCATATGGTGCCTGTAATACTTTATTCATAATTTGATAAGGCTTCATCAATATCCCTCCTTTAGAATGAATCCTATATTACAATCGGGAGTGATCATACGTGGCGAAAAAAAACATCATTCGTGCACAGAATCTATGCAAAACGTACAATACAGGCAGTGAACAATATCATGCCATTCGTAACGTCGATCTTGATATTTATGAAGGGGACTTCACGGTCATCATGGGCAATTCTGGCTCTGGCAAATCAACGCTACTCTATCTGATGAGCGGGCTTGACCATGTGACCGCCGGCGAGGTTTATTTTCGGGATCAACGTATTGACGCCTATAGTGAACGGGAAATGTCCGACTTCCGTATTCGCAGGATCGGATATATCTATCAGAGCATCAACCTGGTCCCCGACCTTTCCATCAAAGAAAATATCGCTTTGCCGGGGTACATTGCCGGAACTAAGAAAAACGAAGTACAAACAAGAACCGCTCAACTCATGAATGCCATGGATATTGACGGTCAGCGCAATCGACTTCCTTCTCAAACTTCGGGAGGACAGCAGCAAAGGGCCGCCATTGCACGTGCTCTAATTAATTCTCCGGATATTCTCTTTGCCGATGAACCAACTGGAAGCTTGAATTATGAGCATGGCAAAGCCGTGTTGGATATCCTGACGGATATCAACCGAAAAGGACAATCCGTTGTCATGGTTACACATGATATCAAGGCAGCCTGTCGGGCAGACCGGCTTATTTTCATCCGGGATGGTAAGGTTGGCGGCATTATGGAGTTTGAGAAATATGACGAACATCAGATCCATGATCGGGAATCGATGGTCTTTGCTTTTGTGTCGGGGAAGGAGTAATTTATGGCTGCCATGTTGAAACTGAGCCTCTCCTACCTGAGCAGAAGTAAAATCCAAAACCTATTTATCGCTCTGCTGATTCTTCTTTCTACACTCCTTGTATCTACGGCAGTCATCATCCTGACCAACACAGGCAATCAATTTAAAGATATGCATGATCAAACCAATGGATCTCATCAGATTCTGACGTTTGAGAAAGGGTTGAATGATCCCAACGAAACACATCAATGGTGGGCTGCTCAGGGAGGAATCGAAGTATCTCCATTGCTGACCTATCGCACATTATCAGGCATCGCCTTTAAGGATACGGATATTCCCAACGTATATCTTTACATGCTTAACACCCCTCCACCCCCATGGGGTGTGGATGAACTCATTTTTTCAAACGGAACTTCAAAAGCTATTCCTGAGCGAGGTACGGTCTGGATTCCCACTTCATTGGCTAATGCCTACAATATCTCGGCAGGAGATACAATAGGCTTCAAGACAGGTTCCAGCACACTCGATCTGAAGGTATCTGGCATTGTGGTCGATGTGCCATATGGAGCCCCCTTCACCAACACAGCACGCGTATGGATGAATCCCACAGATTATCAAACGGATTTCGATTCAATCGCGGGTAAAGACAATTATATGATGGGTATCCATTTCAACGATTACAGCACCAATTCAAGCTATTGGGAACGTTATGCGAGCGAGATGGGAACTCCTTTCCTGGAAACCAAGATGGAATTCGAGAGCATCTCCTCTTTCTATCTAATCATCAATCAGATTATTGGATTCATCATGATATTCCTAGGTACTGTTATGCTTGTAATCGCCCTTATTACTATCGGATTCACGATTTCGGATGCCATTCTGGCCAACTATAAAACGATCGGGATTCTGAAATCACTGGGCCTCACTTCAAGCAGAACCATAGGTACATATGTTATCCAGTACTCCTTTCTATCCGTTGTTGCCATTCTCCCAGGCCTCCCACTGAGCGTGGTGGTATCGAAATTTATCATTAATATCTCCGTGTCTTCCCTTCAGGTAGGCAATCGTCATATTGCGATTAACGGAATTAGTGAAACCATGTTAGTAGGTGTGTGCCTGTTTGCACTGGTAATATTATTCGTCATTCTGTATGCCAAAAAAACACGCAGCATTCAGCCGGTGCTGGCCATCCGCTATGGAATGTCAGAGACGGATCATGCTCGCTTGGCAAACCGAATAAATTCGCCACTAGGTAACTGGATTGGTTTTGCCCAATTGCCTGTAGCCGTGGTCATCGGAATCCGCAATTTGATCAAGAACACCAAAAGTTCTGTATTGATGCTGCTGCTGACTACGATGGCTTCATCCGTACTGGTGCTGGGGTATGTTCTATTGACCAGCATCACTGGAATTTATCAGACTGCCGCTCAATGGGGTTATGACAATGCCAATATCGCAGCTGTAGTTGTTAACAAAAATACATTTCCCCAGGCTGAGTTGAAGCAAGTATTAGGAAAAGACTCGAGGATTAGAACTGTGGGTTGGCAAGGAAACATTACCGGAGTAGTTAGTCCAGAGTCTACATCAGAAATGCAGGGCCAATCCACCAGCCTATATCTGAGTGTACTCGACGGAAGTTATCAGGAGCTTGGGTTTGAGACGCTAAAAGGAGATAATCCTCGTCAAGCGAATGAAGTTGCCATTGGTGTAAGTGTCGCTAAGACATTAAATAAAGTACTCGGTGACCTCATAGACCTTTACATTGAGGGAGAAAAACGCACTTTCATCATCACCGGAATCTATCAAGCGATCTCCAACATGTCAGTATCAGGTCGGATTACCATTGATGCCATGAGAACGGTGAACCCGTCTTACGGTGATTTCGATACCATTTTCATCAATTTAATACATCCAGCTCAAGCAGATGTGGTTGCAGGGGAATTAAATGAGCAATTCAAAGCTTCCGCTTCAGTCGTAACCCAAAAAACACTGCTCGATTCGGTCTATGCAGAAGCCGCTGACATCCTCGTCTATCCCATGAGCTTAATTGGGTTATTGTTTATCCTTGCTACATTCATCATTATTTTCAGTACCTGCCGGATCAGTATCCGCAAAGAAAGCAGAACGTACGGAATCTACAAATCCATTGGCGTGACATCTCGTCGTATTCGATTGTCGGTTGCTTTGGGAATTACGATTTTGTCCGCTATTGGAGCGGTACTGGGTACCGTAGTAGGTGTGTATGTACTACCTATGCTACTTGAGACGGTTCTCTCTAGATATGGCATTGTACATCTTCCACTTATTTTAAATTGGGGAGGCATTATTCTGTTCGCTTTCCTAAGCATTGGCGCAGCAGCTCTTGGCTCCTGGTTATCATCCAGAGATATTCGTGAAGCATCCCCTCGTATGTTGGTTATTGAGTAACGTAGGCAAAAGAATAGCATTCCAAGAGGGGGAATTCGGACTTCCCCCTCATTTTTTTAATCCGTCGATGAACCGGAATCTTTAATATTCAACTTCACATCATATGTCACAGGAATTTGACTAAACGTTTCATCCCAATTTTCTTTGACTTTTTTCCACACCTTCGGATGTTTGATCCGTAACTGCTCTCCGAATCCGGCCACTTCCACCCGATAGGTGTTCTGCATTTTGCTCATAACTTGATGTATTTGTTCTTTTATTGTATCAGCAAACTTTACCTCCAATTCCTGAATGTACTTGTCTGTTGAAGGGATTTCTGGAGCGCTCCAATCTTCCATGAGTTGGCCCTCTGATTCAATCTTTACATGAAAAGAAATGTTATTACCTTGGATTATTGGAGTAATCTTACTCTTGGTAGACTTGATTTCATAAGTCACCGTATGCCCATTAGGTGAAGCGTACGATTTCACAGCTCCTTCTTGAGCCTCCCCTGTGATCCAGGACAATCCTTCAACCTCAATCTGGTTAAAGGAGCCGATCCACTTTTTCGTTTCTCCTTTATAGATCTCTGCCCCTGAAAATTTATGTTCCCCCTCAGCTGTAATGACATTCTGCAGAACAAAGCTTGCTCCTGATTGCATTTTCCCGTCAAGTTTCGCGAGAGATACAGGAGGGAGGATCTTATTGGAACGGTACGAGTTAGCAACCACTCCCTTTAAATAAAAGGCTGGGATTTCCCCAGGTTCTATGGAGCTAAGAGCTTCGAAGGCTGTTCCATGACTCACCAGAACAAGGGAACTGGGACGGATATCATTATCTCGCAAAATAAAATCAAGTAACTGCTCCAAGCTATATTTTTTGGTCAACTCATGGGAAACAACAATAACTTTTAAATGATGACCAATGAGCGGACGGTCTCTTCTTAGAGCAAATTGACGAAAGATCTGAAACAGAGAATCTCCAGTTAACCTTTCATTCAAAAAAGATTGTCCCTCGGAAGCACCGGTACTTTTTTGAGTTGCCTGTTTGGGTCCAATCCGCGGAACGATCTGTACGGTAGTTGTAAAATTGTTATTTTTGGGATAATGGCCTCCTTGTGCATTAATACTCTTTTCAAATTTCGACTCTTCAGCCACGTCTAGCCCCAGACCCACATAAACACTTAGATCTTCGATCTCTTTACTGCTCCAACACCCTGAAGTAAACACTAGCAGCAACAACGTTAACAAAATGGTTAATTGCCTTCTGAAACTGTTCAATTGTACTTTCCTCCTTTTTTTCGGATCATACTCAACAGCAGAAGCAAAAGTGGTACAACACCAAACAAATATATGGAAACATATCCGACAGCATCGCCTAGCTTAAACGTGTCGTTCGCATTCTCTGGTAGCATAGCAATGATATAAATAATGGGAAGCAAAATGAGCATCCATGACAGCTGCTTATTCTTAAACAATTGCGAACATCCGAGAGAAGCAGCATAATGGGTAATGGTAAAAGTAGAGAAAATCTGCATAATCCAGATTACAAGCAATAAGGACTCAAATCGTTCAAAGACCAAACCTTCGATTTCAAAGCTGCGCATCAAGTCCAGGGTTGGCCACGTTCTTGTTTTCATACCTTCAATGGATAAGCTGCCAATGACCATCACCAAGGTGATAAAGTAGATGCCCATAGGAATAAGGATTCCCCAGACCATGGCCTTCTTTCCCTTTTCCGGATTTCTCATAAAAGCCATTACTACAAACATGATCTCATAACCTGTATACGCTAAAGTTGTAGGCTTAAGTCCCTTAATAACAGGCATAATCCCCTCTCCCAGCACAGGTCTCAAATTATTAATTTCAAACAGATCGCTGCTCAGAAAAATGGCCAGCACAAAAAGAATTAGCGTAATGGGCAAAATGATTTCATACAAGCGAGCCATGGAGTTGACACCTCCCGAGATCAGATAAAAACCGATCCACATAAACACCATGACAATGGCCCATACTGGGGTTCCCTCCAATAAATATAAACCGGTGACATCAGCCATCACCCTGATTTCAAAGGCAGAGATAGTAATGAAATATGCGATGATTATTACTCCCAAGATATAAGCAAACCACTTTCCCGTAATTTCTTCAGTGAATTGGAAAACGGTCTTTCCTGGAAATCGTCGGCACAGGGTTACGAGGATTATACCCATCAACATAACTAACAGACCGGACAATATTATTGAAATCCATACGTCAGGCGTACCTGCAGCCGTCACCGTGGTGCGAGGAAGTGTGAGGATCCCTGCACCCAACATGTAATTGATGATAAAGGCTGCAGCTTGAACTGTCGTCAGTTGGTCTTGTTTACGATTCATGGTTCACCTCCTGAATATCCGATATGCCTACTTTTTGCGATCAGGGTCTTTTGGATGCATCATACTTGGACGCTTCTTCATCATTCCTAAAGGTGCTCGAATAAAGAAATCTTTCCAATCCGACAGGCTGTAAGGCACAGCCGGAGTGACATAAGGTACTCCAAAGCTCTTTAACCGAACGAGATGACTGCAGAGCAACAAGAAAAACATGACTACCCCAAACAATCCATATATTGCCGCACTGAACATTCCTACAAAGCGCAATATACGAAGTGTTATCCCGGCACTATATGTAGGGATGGAGAACGAAGAAATTGCAGTGACTGCCACAACAATAACCAGAAACGGGCTGACAATTCCGGCCTGCACTGCGGCATCCCCAATAATTAGACCACCTACGATACCCATAGCTGGTCCAATTGGCTTTGGTAGACGAATGCCTGCTTCCCGCAAAATTTCAATCGAGGTTTCCATAATCAGTGCCTCAATAACAGATGGGAAAGGCACACCTTGTCTAGTTTGAATAATGGTTAAAGCTAGCTTGGTCGGAATAAGACCCGGATGGAATGAGATAAAGGAGATATACAAAGCAGGTCCTAGCAGTGCAATCGTAGCCGCCAAGAAACGAAGCATACGCAGAAACGTCCCCGGAATCCAGCGCTCGTAATAATCTTCGGGAGATTGAAGCAGCATGCTAAAGGTCGATGGCACTATTAATGCAAATGGTGTCCCATCCAGTAAAATAGCTACACGTCCCTCTAACAACCCACTGACTACACGATCGGGCCTCTCTGTATTCTGAATCTGTTGAAAAGGACTCAATTCATCATCTTCAATCAGTTGTTCCACATAACCGGATTCAAGCATGATATCCATGTCCAGGTTCTGGACTCGTTTTTCCACCTCAGTGACCAGATCGGCATTGGCAATATCTGCGATATACGCAATAACCAGATCCCTCTTAACCCTGGCTCCCACCTGATGTTTGATCATAAACAACTCATTGTTACCTCCGAATTGCCGCAATATTCCGGTATTATCACTTAACCGCTCGGTAAAACCGATTCTTGGCCCGCGAAGCAGTGCCTCAGATACCGGCTCTTCAAGGCTACGACTTTTCCCCTTGGCTGAGCCAACAAGAAGAGCACTGGCCACTCCTTCAACAAATAGAGCATTTTTGCCGTTAAGAACCGCTTGCGCCGCTTGTTGCAGAGTCTTCGCTTCCTGAAGTTCACCAACAGGCAAAAGACTACTTTTTACGTAAGCTTTGAGCTCATATTCATCTTTCGGTTCTTCAAATATAGTCCGCTCTGTATCGGGAACCCCCCTAATCATAAGGGGCGTGAAGATGTGAGTATCTAAACGATCATGATCAACTAACCCTTCCACGAAGATGACAGCTGCCGGTGTATTCGTTCCTCTTATCATAAACTCTCGTATACGTACATCTGAGTTCTGGCCAAACGTTGCTTTTACACTAATCAGATCCTTAGCATAGTCCCCGGTCAGCCTTATATTTGCGTAATTTCCAGTCTCTTCGTCCGAAGAAGAATTGGTTGATGCATCCTGATTTTGTTGATCTTTATTTGAAAAGGTCCCTTTTTTTAAGGATGATCGCAACCACTGATACCCTTTCATGTACAATATCGGTATCAAAAATAATAAAAAGGCCTGTCCCCACATCGGCCACTCCGGCAAATAAGCAAGTATTTTCGACCACATCCGGTTCACCCCATTATCTAGACTTTCTTGGTAACATTGAGTATTGTTTCCCTGATTGCTCACAATAATTCCCGTTTTTTAAACAACAAAAAAGCAGATGCCACTACTGGCACCCGCTTCCCTAATGGGGTATGGATTTAACTTGTCTAAACGATTTTGGTTACGTGCTGCGCCTTTTCATCCAGTAGGTGTGCAGACGCCGCAATGGTTGTAAAATCATTCAGCGCTACCTCGATCTGCTGCTGACTTCGCTCCACGTATCCCTCAACCTTCTGTGTTCCGCCAGAGATGTTCGTAATCTCATTGGTTATCCCATTCACACTATCCCGAATTTCATTAATGGAATTTTCGACCATAGCCGATAGTTTGCGTACTTCCTTTGCTACAACATCGAACCCGCGCCCATATTCGCCCGCATGTGCCGCTTCAATCGCAGCATTCAGGGCCAACAGCTGAGTCTGCGATGCAATTTCGCGGATCGTTTTAACAACTCCCTGAATAGAACGAGCCTGTTCTTGCAAATGACTCAGTGTCGCTCGGTTGTGGGCAGAAACTTCAGATATATATGTGATACTGGACATCAGCTCACGGCTTCGCTCAATACCAATATCAGCATGTTCGTTCAGATCATGTGACATCGTCTTCAGTTCGTTAACTACAGCTGAAATATTATTTTGACGGTTTGTGATGTTGGTAGCTATTTTGGATACACCCAGAATATTCTGATTCAACTCATCATAGACAGGCATATACGTCGCCTCAAGCCATACGGGATTTCCCTTTGCATCCTTGCGTTCAACCTTGTCCTGGAAGCTGGTACCGTTAAATATACTGCTCCAAAATGCGCTATAGTCGGGGCTCTTCGCGAATTCGTCAAAGCAAAATTGCTCATGCTGCATGCCGTACATCTCTGCTACGGTATAGCCCATCGTCTGGGCAAAGACTTCATTTACATACGTAACCCGGCGATCCATATCGAATCGAATGATAGCCAGACTTTTCTCCATCGCCTTAATGACCAATGCATCGGTGACAACATCTTTATTTTCTACATCTACTATAGGCAAAGCGATCCCCACTCCCTGACTCTTCCCATGATTAAACCGTTCTCATTTTGGCAGTTCCTGTTGTATCGCAATTATGTATTCAACTGAATAGAGACGACTCTATTATTGTATACTCCAATTGCAGTCAATTGGATCACTCCCAAATCAATTTATAACAATTCGGTTACGGTTTGCCTTTTTATACCCAATAAACTAACTGTCTAAACATTATATTTCATAAACAAATGCTAACACAAAAAGGGACGGTTTAACCGCCCCTAATTATGGTATAACCTTCCATACCTTTGATGTTATCTGTAGTCATCACTGTGTATTACGCTACTATTTTCATCCATCAGCCTCGCGGCAATTTGTCTGCGTACCGACTCCGCAGATCAGCCAGCCGTTCCAGCTTGGACAGCGCCTGCTCCTTCTGCCTCAATCCCACCGCCAGCACCAGCTGCTCCATTAACAGGAGTGGAGTAACCATGGAATGAAATTCGCCAAGTTCCCCTCTGCTGACATAAAAAGATAACTCCGTCGCCAATCCATATAACAGGTCTTCCCGATCTGTTACAAGTACGGCTTTGCTGCCTGTATCTCTGGCATAATCCAGAATGACTTCTGCTTCAGGCAAGAGTCTTGTAAAACACATCAGCAGCACAACATCCTCCCGCTGCATGTGCATCAGTGATTCCAATAATTCATGACCACCTCCGGCGAGATGGATGACCGTCAATCCGAATCGGGATAGCCGAAAGGACAATAATTCCGCTAAACCAGCGGAGGGCCCTGGAGCATATACGTATACTCTTCGTGCTTCAGCAAGGTTGGATGCTGCGTGCTCCAGATCCCCCTGCTTCATATGGGACAACGTCTCCTGCAAATGGCTAACAGAGGCCTCCAGTAACTGAACAGGAAGGCTATCCGTATCCATGCGGGATATGGTTTTATTTAATTTGAGGGCAGGTGTAGTGTCTTCGGATGTACGAAGCCGGATTTTGAATGCTTTGGCATTATCATATCCAACCGCACGCCAGAAACGGGATACGGTCGCAATACTGACCCCCAGCTTGTCGGCAATCTCCTGTTCCGTCATGAACAGAATCTCTTCCGGATTTCGTTCAACAAAATCAGCAATTTTCAGATGGCCTGGTGATAGCTGTTCTTTATGAGTAAACAAATTCATTCCGTATGCACTCCTTTTCTCGCTCTGCACTCAGTATATCAGTTGAGAGAATAAGAAGTGGGTTATGTATGTAATATTTTTTTCATTAATTTCAGATTGTGTAATAAAAATTACATTTGATTTACAAATGTCTTCTCTCCCGTTAATACTCTGCCCCTAGACTGTGGCTATGATGATCACCAACTTTCAGGGAGGTATGTAACGATGAAGAAGATGACTGAGCGTTATACGCTGACGTCTTCACAGAAAATGATGGTGTTTGTGCTTTCCATGTCACTGTACGGCTTGTCCAACATGTTCACAGAGCTTATTCCCAAGCTCCAGCTTGGACCGATTGAATTGTCTGTTGAGTACTTTGCCTTCATTCCGCTGACACTTTGCATTTTGTTCCACCCCATGATAGCTGCACTTGGTGCGGCTCTTGGCGAAGTGATCTTCGGTGAGCTGATGCTGGGGCAATTTGGCGGACTGGGCGAGCTGGAGAAATTCATTACCTTTGCCTTTGCCATGTATGTCGCAGGACGTATGGTCAGTGATCCTCGCAATCGCAGACAGGTCGGAATTGCAGCCATGACAGGTGTCATCATTCATCAGTTCCTCAGTTCACTGGTGGATATCGGTAAAGTGTGGATTGGTGTAGAGCAGCTGGATGCCGTCCCTGGACTTGCGGAAAGTGTTGTGCTGATCGAAGGGGTTGGCTTTCTGAATGACGTACTGTTCTCAGGCATCCTGTTCGCTTTGCTGCCTACGCTGTATCTCGTCCCACTGCTCTATGGCAAAATTGAACCACTGCTCGGCATCAAACCTCGTAATCCAGGGATGAAATATGAAGGTATCGGCTTCTTCCGTCCGAAACTGATCCTGATTGGTGTGCTGCTGCTTGCACTTGCCTTTGGTGCGGAATCTCTATCCGAAATGGATATCAACTTCGCTGTTTGGGAGACGGACTATGCAGATCAATATGGTTCGGCTTCAATATGGATTAGTATCGGAGCTGCTGCATTGGTTGCCGTGGTGACATTACTGATCATGCGCGCTAAACGGAGCAAAAATAAAACGGTACCCGGTTCGGAGAATCGCCCTTATGCATAATGAAATGTCCACATCAGCTTCTGTTCCCGCATCGGATTCTGCCATTTCCATTCAAAATGTCATCTTTACGTATCCTGGCTCGGAAGAGCCTGTACTGAATGGAGCTTCGCTCGAACTCCCACGAGGTAGTTTTACAGCCATTATCGGGAGCAACGGTTGCGGCAAATCCACCCTCTGCAAGTTGTTTAATGGCCTTATTCCTCAATTCTACACAGGGGACTTCTCCGGTGAAGTTCATGTACTCGGCATGCCTGCCGAAGGCCGAAGTGTTGCAGACCTGTCCAGAAAGATTGGTTACGTCTATCAGGATTTCGACAACCAGCTCGTACGACCCACCGTCTTGGACGAGGCTTGCTTTGCACCACTCAATTACGGACTGCCCAACTATCGGGAGCTCGGTGAACGCGCACTTGCCATGTGTGGTCTGGATGCCATTCATAACCGATACATCTGGGAATTGAGTGGTGGGCAGAAACATCTGCTCGCTCTGGCCGGAGCTCTGTCGCTCGACCCGGATATCCTGATCGTGGATGAACCTGTCTCACAGCTTGACCCGCAGCATGCAAGACTTATCTATGAGTGCCTTTCGAAATTGAATACGGAATATGGCAAGACGATTATCGTCATCGAACACCATACTGAATTTATCGCCAACTTTTGCGCGGATGTGGTACTGATGGACAAAGGCAGAGTCTTGTGGAATCTTCCCGTCAAGGAAGGTTTGAATCGCATTACCGATCTGGAGCGGCTTGGCATTCAGCCTCCTGAGGTGACACGGGCAGCTGTTCAGGCTGCGGAATTATCGCAGGGAGAAAGAACAAATGCGGCCCCCTCAAGTTCAGGACAACGCTTCCCAATTACTGTGGAAGAAGCAAAAGTTTATTTTGCCGAGCACTACCCATCCATGCCATTCGGTTCTTTGCAAAATGAACCTTCATCCTATTCAAACTTGGCACACGACGTTCCCAATCAGATGGTGAATTCCGAGCGCCTAACGATTGCTTCTACTGCTGAACCGTTGATTCCTATCGTTCAGTTTCATCAAACCCGACTACGTTACAGAGGACTGGGCAAAAAAGAACATGAAGTCATTCGTGGTGTTAATATTTCACTCCATGAAGGAGAACGGATTGCCTTGATTGGCAATAATGGTGCCGGCAAATCCTCCTTACTGAAGATGATGGCTGGCATTAGCCTACCTCAGGAAGGCAGTGTCAGTGTTCTGGGCGAAGTTACGCACCGTTCCTCTTTGGAGCAGCTGGCGGGGAAAGTCGCCTATATTTTTCAGAACTCTTCCGAAATGTTTATCGAGGACAGTGTCCGCAAAGAAGTCGCGTATTTCCTGAAGAACCGTCGCATCCCGGATGCTGACCAGCAAATTGCACATGTATTGGAGCGTTTCCGGCTTACTCCGCTGAAAGAGCGGGATGCCCGGCTTCTCAGTGGTGGACAACAGCGGCGTGTCACACTTGCGATCGGTGCAGCCATGAAGCCTTCACTTATGCTGCTGGATGAGCCTACCGCTAATCTGGACCTTGCCACTCGCGAGGAACTGATAGGTGTGCTGGATGAGCTGGATCAGCATGTGCGAACAACCGTCATTGCCACACATGACATGCAGTTGGTTACCCAGTGGGCAAGTCGCGTTATCGTGCTTCACAATGGTCAGGTGGAAGCAGACGGCACACCTGCCGACGTGTTTGCAGATGAATCCCTTCTGCGCCGCTCCGGACTTGCGCTTACACAGATCATGGAGCTCTCCCACCGTATGGGACTGCCTACACTTTCATCAACAACCGAGGCTTTTGTTGATAGCCTGTTGAATCAATCACTCACCAAGGAGGATATGCATCATGCAGCTTGTCCGCAACTGGTTTGACAAAATATCCATTGAACGCATTCAGCTTGAGCTGATGAATACTGTATATGGCAGCGGACATGCCAGCCTGTCGCGGATTGATCCCCGTGCCATGCTGATCTGGTATCTCTTTTTTGCCATCGTTCCCTGGTTTGTTCATAACGGGACTGTGCTGCTCGGCATGTTTCTATTGATGGTGACGACCACCATACTGTCCAGAGCCGCTCCTTTTATCATTATCATTCTTTGCCTAGGATTAATCGGCCAGGTCGGGTGGATGTTTATCATCTCACTGTTCTTCGGCGGCAATCTGGAATCTGCATTCCCCCTGCTGCTGCTCACCTTGAAGCTGTCCATCGTCTCGCTAGCGAGTATCACCGTCTTTTCCGGCATGGACCCAGAACGGATTGGTGATGGGTTGCTTGCGCTAGGCATGCCTGCTACGTTCTCTTTCAGCCTCTCTTATGCTTATCGCATATTGCCGGTGCTGTTCGGTGAATTCCGCAACATCATGCTGTCCTACAGACTGCGGGGTCAGGTTCCTTCCCGGCACGGATGGCTCTACTGGCGACTCGTTGTCTACTATATGAAGCTGTTCATTGTGTCTTTCTTCCCGCTAATGCTGGCTACCGCCAAACGTTCCCGCACAACGGTGGAAGCACTGGAGACACGCGGTTTTTCGTACGGCATGAAGCATCCCGAATCCAAACGCCTGAAGCTCGCCCATCTGAAAATCACCTCACGTGACCTCGGATTTCTCGCCGGATCGGCAATCTATGTTGCACTGCTGTTTTGGGTCGGCGGGTATTACGAGATTCTGTAATTCAAAATAAAATGCTGTAACTATTCATACCATTAACCATTCATGGAATAAAGGAGTGTCTTCTATTCGCATTGATCTTCATACTCACGGAAAATTATCCAAAAACTCTGATTTCTCGGTTGATTACTTCACCGAAATGGTCAACGAAGCCAAGGCCAGCGGGCTCGAAGCCCTCGCACTCACTGAACATTTTAACACCCGTAACTTCTACGAAGTCTATGAGACGCTGGATCGTCTCTATCCATACAACGGAGAGTACTACGAGGCAGAAGGACTGCGCATTTTTCCCGGCATGGAAGTGGATATTCAGGAGACAGGACATATTTTGCTAGTGGGCCAAAAAGAACATATCCTTGCCGTCCGCAGCGGCCTGGAACCATATACAGCCAAAGGTTCATTCATTCCTTTTGCCGAGTTGCTGAATATGGCCGAAGCCTGGCCTTTGCTCAAAATTGGCGCACACCCTTTCCGCGAGTCTACCCCGCTGTATCAGTTGGACCGTGATTTGTTGGGACGTTTGGATGCTTTTGATCTGAACGCCAAGGATATGTATCAATACGGCATCGAGACGTGCCGTGGGCAGGTTGAACCATTCGCCCAGTCCCTCGGTAAACCCGTCACTGCCGGAAGCGATACCCACCAGTGTCTGCAATACGGTAGTGTATTCAATGTGCTGGATCGTCCATGTGCATCGGTTGCCGAGCTCAAAGAGCAGGTTCTCGCTGGTACGTACAGTATCGAAATATCCAACGATCTTCCTCTCCGTGTCAAAGCCTCCGTGATGCTGAAGAAAGTGATGAAACGTCTTGCCAAACTGGACGCTACCCGTTTACAGAAAGTTTAGGGAGTAGGAAACCACAACTTCTAAAGAATCCGTAATGAGCCTAAAGGATATACATCCTTCAGGCTCATTACGGATTCATTTTTACCTAATTAAAAATCATGCACCGTCACACAAAGCTGAATCACGATTCCGAACGGATCACGGACAATTCCATACCCCGGACTAAACTCGTTTTGTTCATAAGGCACCAGCACCTTAACCTGCTCATGTTGTACCAGCGAATTATACAGCTCTGTCATCGTACTTTTATCTTTCGATTGAATGCATAATGATGTACTGTTTCCCAGCTGCCAAGGGCGACTCGTATCCATTTCTTCCTCAGCAATCATCAATTTGTTTACCCCGATCTGGAGTACCGAATGTGTAATATATTCATCCTGCCCTTCAGGATACTCAAACCCCGGATTCATTTCCTTCATCTCTTTATAATTTTTCTTGAATAATACGTTAGCCCCCAGGTACTTCTCATAAAAAGCAATGGCTGCCGCAGCATCACCATTCATCGACAGAAACGGGATCACTTCAAAATTCATCTGTATTGCCTCCTTCGTTTGATTGGATTACACTATTTACTATAACGAAAAAAGGTGCCAATCTATGGCACCATTGAGAGGTTCTATTATGAAAAAATCGGAACGAATGAACCAGATGCTGCGCTTTATCAATCAAAAACAGCACTTCACCCTGCAAGATCTCATGCAGGAGTTTCAGATATCCAAAAGAACTGCATTACGAGACATCGCGTCATTGGAGGAAATCGGTGCTCCCATTTATGTCGAATATGGACGTTATGGCGGGTATCGTTTGCTTCAGCAGATGCAGCTGCCCCCCATTTCGTTTAATACGAGTGAGCTTCATGCTCTCTACTTTGCGATGCAGGCATTACGCAGCTTTACCAACCTGCCCTTTCAGATCTCTTTTCGTTCCATTCACGAGAAGTTTCTAAGTGCCCTATCCGAAAACCAGAGACAGGATATTGAACAAATCCAGCATCGGGTCTCTTTTCGACACACCGAGCAAATCCGGGATAGTGAGCATTTGGAATTTCTATTAATGGCCGCTGTTCAGAATATAGTGATACAGATTACGTATCAACATATTCGCAGCAGTAGTATTAACCCAGATAACAGCTCAAATCCCGATAAAACTAAGCCCAGCATACGCACCATTCAGCCCATCGCCCTCTATGCCATGAAAGGCTACTGGTATTGCCAGGCGTATGATCTTGATAAACAGGCCTACCGTGTGTTCAGATGTGACCGAATCACCTCGTCTGAGGTGACAGACATCGAACCTATACCACATATTAATGAACTCAATCTACAGGATACCCACTCGTTATGGAAACCATCAGAGAGCGCTATCCCATTTAAATGTCTGATCAATGAAGCCGGGATTGAGCTGTTCCAGCAAGAACAGTTTCCATCCATGCGGATTATTAACGAATCTGGAACTGATACTGGACAAACTGGATACGCCTATTTAGTCGGGTCGTATGAAGACCATGAGATTGAGTTCATCATTCGCTATCTCGCAAGCTTCGGCAAGTCCATTAAGATCTTGGAGCCAGATCACCTAAAGGAATCCTTACGACAGCACTATCTGGATTTGCTGGACCACATTTAACTACCGCCAACAACTAACCATTTGCAATGTGTGCCCGCAACAGGAACCAGCATGTAGATGATACCTCCAGAGACCTCATTGCACATCGATATCCATCTTTTTTCGTCAAACTCTGGACTCTGATTTATCATGAACTGCTGGAGAGCTTTTTTTATTGCCTATCGCCAACTGAACTATGATTTGCAGCACGATGATTGTAGCCAGACCATAGAACGCTTGAACAAAGCTGCCCGTGGTATCATGGAGCCAACCGAGCGCCAGTGGACCGAGCGCGCCCAGAATGTAACCGCCCGATTGAGTCATGGCTGACCAGGCGCTGGCTTCCTGAGCGTTATTCGTCTCATCAATGGGCAGCATCAGAGCGATCGGAAACAGTCCCCCGGCACCAATGCCGAGTGGGATCGCAGCCAACCAAGGACTGACGGACAGGTTCAGCATTAAGACTCCTATCAACTCCATTGACGCACATCCAACAAGCCAGAATACACGTCTTTGGTAACGGTGAACGAGCATTGGAATGAATAACGTAGACGGCAATGAAATTAACGTAAATAACGTTTGGATGCTTCCGGCAGTCTCTTTCGTATATCCCTGGCTCTGGATCGCAGGCGCAAGCCATGCAGTCAATGAATAGAAGATCGCTGCCATCAGTCCAAAGAACAACGTCAGCACCCATGCTCGACTATTTTTCACTGGAAGAGCTTCAACGTTCACAGTAGAAATCTGCCCCGATTGTCGATCTTTTCGTGCTACCAAGGCTAATCTCATCCAGACGGGCAAAGCAATGACGGCGATCAATGCCCAAATCGCTAACGATCCCCTCCACGACCCTCCCAGGATATTTTGAAGGGGAACCGATAATCCAACACTAAAGCTGGCCCCCACGACCATTGCTGTAGAGTAAAGCCCCACCATGGCAGCAACTCGCGTAGGGAAGTACTGCTTGATAAAGCTGGACAACAACGGACCAGCCAATGCAATCCCTACACCGGATAGAAATGAAGTAAACATCATCAGAGGCGTTGCACCCACGAACAACCGCAATGCCGTACCCATTCCAATAAGGATTAATGCCAAAACAATTGCGCCCTCATTCCCCCACCTCCTGCTCAGTTTTACGGAAAATGGAGCGAATATACCCATACATAATACGGGAAGCGTAGTTAACAGACTTGCAGTAATTCCGCTAATACCTAGATCACTTTGTAAGGTACTCATTAGTGGTGAAATGGATGTAATGGGTGGTCGCAAATTCAATGAAGCCAGAATAAGCGCCAGAACGATATAAAATAGTTTCACTATGGATCACCTCATGTATTGTTATATAGCTGCATTCACTAATGATCCAGGCTGTAGATCTTTTTGTGGTGCAAGACTAGTATAGAAGTATTAAGATGATTGAACAATACAATAGTTTCTATTAAAATGATTATAAAAACCAATGATATGAGGAGAAGCATATGGAAATTCGCCAAATGGAGAACTTTATCGTCGTTTGTGAGGAACTCCATTTTACACGTGCAGCAGATAAAATCGGCATTTCTCAACCTACCTTGAGTCAACAGATTCGAGCGTTGGAGGATGAGTTGGGCGTTCCCTTGTTCGACCGGGTAGGCAAAAAGATTGTGATGACGCAGGCGGGAACACTATTTCTAGAGCACTGTGTACAAATGGTTCGGCATTTACAGAATACCCAAGATGCATTAGCTGAATTCCGCAATGATCAACGAGGCAAGCTGGTGATTGGTGTCCTACCCTCCGATTTGGACTACCGTCTTACTCCATTACTCGTTAATTTTCATGCCCATTTTCCCAAGGTAAAATTAAAGGTTGTTTCTTCGATTTATGTACTGAATCAAGTGTTGGATAACGAAGTCGACATCGGCATCGAGCTCACTTCCAACTCTGATGACCGTCTTGTCCGCATTCCTTTGTGCAGCGAAGAATATGTACTCGTCGTTTCGGAGAACCACGCTTGGGCTGAACGAAATGAGATTGGAATTAAGGAATTGCGCGATATTCAGACCGTAATGTTTCCGGAAGGATTCACGGGCAGAGAACTGGTTGATGGCTATTGCCGCAAATATGGCTTTACCTTGAATACAATAATGGAGACAAGTTCGGCAACCTCCATTATTAGTCTGGTCAAAGCTAACGTTGGCGGAACAGTGCTGCCATATCCACTGATCAAGGCAATGAATGAACCAACACTACGCAGCATCCGAATTACGGACGATGCCCCTTACCGTCATTTTGAGATCATTCATCGGTCCGACCGTTACCTGACCCAATCTGCCAAAGCATTTATTGAGAAAACCATTGATTATTTTAATCAAGGATAAGTTCAGAGGGAGTGACTTGAATGCAAATAAAAGAGGTTAATTTGTTCACCCATCAAATGGAGGCCATGAAGCAGTTTTACGGTACGTTACTGGAGTTGGAGCTACTGGATGAGAGTGCATCATCCGTATCGTTCCGCACAGGAAATTCGGTCCTTTCATTTCAGCACGCTCCTGATCAGGAAAAGCCCTTCTATCATGTGGCATTTACGATTCCGACAAACCAACTTGCTGAAGCCAAGAAATGGGTTCAAGATCGAAACATTCCTTTGCTTTCTAAAGATGATAAAGATGAGTTCTATTTCCCCTACTGGGACGCAACAGCTATCTATTTCTATGACCCGAGTGGTAATTTGATGGAGTTCATCGCACACCATTCGTTGGATAATGCAGTCGAAGAAACCTTTGATTCTAGGCAGCTACTATGCATTAGCGAGATTGGTCTGCCTGTCGATGATGTACCCGATACCATAAGCAAAATGAATGGGCAGTATCACCTTGAACCCTTTGCCGGAGACGGAAAACAATTTGCCCCCATCGGGGACGCGGAAGGCATGTTTATTGTAATTGACAAAGAGACGCCATGGTTCCCAGACGGACGCAATCCCGGGGTATTCGCCACGGAGGTAAAAGTTGAAACGGGGCAACCCGGTAGTCTACGTATACAGAACGGTCTGTATTCCATTGTTTCGATTTGATGTTAGAGTGTACTGAATAATAAGCTCAATAGGGACGTGAGGCTCAATACTTGCCAAAACCATCCTCACAAGTGATATCCGCCTTAAGAATATCGTACAGATTTTGTTTGGAATTCTCTAATTTTTTCTGTGCCTCTTCAATTTCTGTTATTTTCGCTTGGATAACGCTTGCTTGTTCATTACTTGAAAATCCCTGTTTAGAGATCATAGATTGGATCTCATGGATCGTAAAACCAACAGCTAAACATTGTTTAACTACTTCCAGATGCTGAATAATGCTCTGGGCATATACCCGATAGTTATTTTTATCTCTCAGTATATGTTCATCCGTGATAATACCTATCTTCTCATAATAACGAATAGTGGATATCGGAAGGTTTACACTCTTGGCTACTTCACTAATTTTCATATGGATCGCCCTCGTTTCTTTTTCTTGCTATAAAGTATACTTCATAGTTTACAATCCTCATAGTGAGACGGATTGAGGTAACCCCATAACCCACTCTCACCAATATTAGATATGAGGAGAGATATCCATATGAATACAATTACCGGCCAATTCAACAAAACAAATGATTTTGATACCATCGTCTTGGAGCGCCATTCCGTTAAGGTCTACGACCCTGAAGTCAAAATCAGCCGCCAGGAGATGACAGAGATACTGGCGAAAGCTTCACGTGCCCCTTCGGCGATTAACATGCAACCGTGGCGTTTTCTTGTCATCGACAGTGCTGAAGGCAAAGAGAAGCTTGCACCACTAGCCTCTTTTAACCAGACACAGGCACTAACGTCCTCGGCTGTCATTGCCGTGTTTTACGATGCCAATAACGTTGAATACATGGAAGAGATTTTCAATAAATCAGTGGAACTTGGATACATGCCACAAGACATCATGGATATGCAAATGCAGCAGGTAAAACCTTATTATGCGAACATAAACGCTTCCCAACTACGTGATATTAATCTCATTGACTCAGGTCTCATATCCATGCAACTCATGCTCGTTGCCCGTGCCCATGGCTATGATACGAACCCTATGGCCGGCTATGATAAAGACCAGATCTCTGAAGCCTTCGGACTAGATAAAGAGCGTTTCCAGCCCGTGATGTTGATCTCCATAGGTAAAGCAGCCAAAGATGGCTACCCTTCCTATCGTCTCCCAGTTGAAACGATTACGACTTGGGCGTAACCAATAGTAAATTCTAAAACAAACATGACAATGGAAAACTCTATTTATGAGCATCATTTTTAAACTCATTTCAAATTATCCTGTTGCTCGTGGGTATTACCGTTAGAAACTAAAACTAATCGTGCAGAGAGTCTTTAAGATGTATTATCTCTGGATTAAAGATTTATGTTCATATAACAATGAAAATTAATTAATTCCATTCGAAAAATAGATAAAATTTCTGTTTGGCCCCTATAACCAGAGTGCTTACCCTATAAACTTTGCTTCAGTCAAAGGATTTCATAAATGTGCCCTCTACTGATTTCGACATAAGAATTTTAACGTTAGATTCATAATGGAAAGGTTCATAACAAAAAGGGTCCTAATGACAACTGTCATCAGGACCCTTTTAATATAAACTTAAATAATATAAGAATTTAACAATCCCTTACTCTACCGTTACACTTTTCGCCAGGTTACGTGGTTTATCCACATCGTGACCTAGTGCCAGGGAAGCGTAGTATGCCAGTAATTGCAATGCTACAACGGACAGAGCCGGGCTGAGCAGTGGCAACGTCTTAGGAATCGCAAACGCTTGGTCAACGGATTTCAGCAATGGTGCTACGTGCTCTTCGTACGTAATTGCCAGTACGTCTGCGCCACGTGCTTTCACTTCTTTGATGTTGCTCACAGTTTTCTCCAGCACGTTCTCCTGCGTTGCCAAAGCAATGACAGGGATACCGTCCTCGATCAATGCGAGCGTACCATGTTTCAACTCACCCGCAGCATACGCTTCGGAGTGAATATAAGAGATCTCTTTCAGTTTCAACGATCCTTCTTGTGCTACTGCATAGTCCAGACCGCGGCCGATGAAGAAGAGATGTTCATGTTTGGAGATTTGTTCTGCATATCCTTTAATAGCTTCCGCTTGCTCCAGCATGGATTCAACTTGCTCAGGCAATGCTTGCATTGCTGCCAGCGTGTGAGCAATCTCTTCTGCTGTTTGTGTGCCGCGAACTTGTGCAAGGTACAGACCCAGCAGGTTGAACGCGATCAATTGCGAAGTGTACGCTTTGGTGGAAGCTACTGCAATTTCCGGTCCTGCCAGTGTTGCAATCACATCGTCCGCATCACGTGCAATGGAGCTACCTACAACGTTAGTGATGGCGAGTACATGTGCACCATTTGACTGTGCTTCACGCAGTGCAGCAAGTGTATCAGCCGTTTCACCGGATTGGCTCACCACGATCACAAGTGTATCTTTGCTTACGATCGGGGAACGATAGCGGTATTCGGAAGCAACATCTGTTTCAACCGGAATACGTACCAATTGCTCAATCACTGTACGTCCAACCAGACCTGCATGGTACGCTGTACCACAAGCGATGATTTGAACGTTACGGATATTTTTAATTTGTTCTTCAGTCATTTTCAACTCAGGAAGTTGAACCTTTTTGCTTTCATTATCGATGCGACCCAGCATTGTATCACGATATGCTTTTGGTTGCTCATGAATTTCTTTCAGCATGAAGTGCTCGAATCCGCCTTTTTCTGCGGTTACAGCATCCCAATCGACACGAATCATTTCCCGAGAAATAAAGTTACCTTCAATCGTCATCAATTCGACAGCATCATGTGTCAATACAGCCATCTCACCATCATTCAGAATGTACACGTTACGTGTATGTTCCAGAATTGCCGGGATGTCGGAACCAATGAAGTTCTCGCCTTCACCAATACCAATAATCAATGGGCTTGCTTGACGCACAGCTACGAGTTTCTCAGGCTCATGCTCTGTCAATACACCCAGTGCGAATGCGCCACGCAACAACGTGATCACTTTTTGCACTGTTTTAACGATATCACCATTGTATTCACGTGCGATCAGGTGAGAAATAACTTCAGTATCTGTCTCGGAAGTGAACGTGTGACCTTGAGCCATCAATTCGTCCTTCAGATCCAGGTAGTTCTCAATAATACCGTTATGCACAACAGAGAACTTCTGGCTTCCATCCGTGTGTGGATGAGAGTTCTCATCAGATGGTTTACCATGAGTTGCCCAACGTGTGTGTCCGATTCCGGCATTACCTACCAGTGGTGCACCATCCAGCTTAGCTTCAAGGTTCGCAAGACGACCAAGAGCTTTCGTGATTTGCAGACCTTCCGGTGTGAATACCGCGATACCTGCAGAATCATAACCACGATACTCGAGTTTCTTCAAGCCTTCGACCAATACCGATTGAGTGTTCTTATTACCAATATATCCAACAATACCGCACATAGTTTATTTCCTCCGTTTGTATATGAATACTGTGTCACGAAGAGAAACAGGCTGGCACGGCATATCGAAAAAATGAAAATGATTGCCTAACGTATCATGAAAACTTTCAATTATTCAATTATCAATGATCAGAGCAGCCTCTTGCCGCTCCGCAGTCATAAGCTGTTATTAGATGCAATCATGAATGTACATCATTTTCCCGTCCGCGCACTGTTCACGCTCTTCGCGCACATTCATTTGAATTTTAGTTGAATCTTGCACCTACCGGCGCGTTGTGTGGACAGTCACCCATCCATTTTCCGCAATCCGGTTTACGGCTCTGGTGCATCACCGGGAGGTCCCCGCCGAACAATCCGAACACCTCCACCTCGTCAGCTTGATTGCCGTCGGTCTTGCTCAGTAACATCTTTATTGTTTCAAGATTAGTACTGATCAAAATCCTTCCCGCGCAACTTCAAGCTCTGGCGCTTGTGTAACTAGTACCTTACGATCCTCACTTTCTGTGTCTGAATGACGACTCCACTCATTATATGCACGTCAGGTTCATTTTGCAATGGAGCAAAGTACCTGTGACAATTTCGGCATATTTACCCACAATCCCGACCGGATAAACAGACCCATGGTCTCACTAGGCCGGGACGTAGGAATATGGGTTTGTATGGCATAAACCCTGTTAGATTAAACCTTATGAGACAGTGATTCCCTTGAAACAACCGTGTTTGGAAGGCCTATGGATCAGGTCCTATACCAGTTCTTTTTGCACAACATCTGCAATTTGAGATACGAATTGTTCAAGTTCATCTTTATCTGGTCCTTCCGCCATAACGCGGATCAGGGATTCGGTCCCGGACGCACGAACAAGTACACGTCCATTATCGCCCAGATGCTGCTCTACTGTAGCAATGGCTTGCTCAATCGCGGAATTGCCCTCGTATTTACTCTTATCTTCAACACGCACGTTCACCAATACTTGTGGATACTGGGTCATCAGCGCCTTAAGTTCACTCAGTTTTTTACCGGAAGCCTTCATCGTGTCCACAAGCTGAATCGCTGTCAGCATGCCGTCGCCTGTTGTGTTGTAATCCAAGAAAATAACATGACCGGATTGCTCTCCACCCAGGTTATAACCCCCACGGCGCATTTCTTCCATCACATAACGGTCACCCACAGCAGTCTTAGCTGTTTTCAGTGCCAGTTTCTCCGTTGCTTTGTAGAATCCGATGTTACTCATTACGGTAGATACCACGGTACTGTCTTTCAGCTTGCCTGCACGATTCATCGCATCACCACAGATGCACAGAATGAAGTCACCATCAACCTCAGCTCCTGTCTCATCAATAGCAATCAGACGATCCGCATCCCCGTCAAAAGCAAGGCCCAGATCCGCATTATGTTTCAGCACCTCTTGTTTTAAATGCTCTGGATGAGTTGATCCGCATTGCTCATTGATATTCAGGCCGTTAGGCTCAGCGCCAATGGCAATGACTTCTGCACCAAGTTCTCTGAACAACTTGGGTGCCAGTTCATAAGCTGCTCCGTTAGCACAGTCCAGAACAATTTTGAGTCCTGAGAACGATTCATTTACCGTTGTTTTCAGGTAGTCCAAATAGCGATAACGGGATTCTTCATCCACAGTAACGGTCCCCAAACCACCACCTACTGGGCGTGGCAATTGATCCGTTTCTGCATCCATCAGTTCTTCAATCCGGTTCTCCGTCTCATCGGACAGCTTGAAGCCATCTCCCCCGAAAAATTTAATTCCATTATCCTCAACCGGATTGTGAGAAGCCGAGATCATTACCCCTGCATCGGCTTTCAGCAGACGAGCAATATACGCCACTCCAGGAGTGGATACAACACCCAGACGAATTACATCGGCGCCAATGGACAGCAAACCTGCAACCAGTGCGGATTCCAGCATAAGCCCCGAGATTCGGGTATCCATACCAATAACCACTTTCGGTCTTTCCACACCGCCTGCAAGCACATAACCACCACAACGTCCGATGCTGTAAGCCAGCTCCGCCGTTAATTCTTTATTGGCAACACCTCTTACGCCGTCTGTACCAAAATATTTCCCCATGATCTAACTCCTTCTATTCGCATCATATAAGAGCATAAACGTTATTTTTAAAATTCTGATCTGAACATTTTCTTTACGGATTGGAGCCACTATTACTGCTACCGCTGTTATTGGAGTTACCTCGACTGGTATTCCCCTGCTGGCTCTGCTCCTGATTGTCCGTATTCGATTCTGTTTCTTCTTCTCCAGGAGCAGTTTCGGTATCTCCATTCTCGACTTCGGCTGGTGAAGGATCAGGCCCCAGCGTTCCTTCATCATTCGGATCCTCGCCGGGAGCAACCGTCGTATCATCAGCCTTTTCGCTAATTTTGACGGTAGCGCTCAGATCAACTGATGATTCATCCAGTTTGGCAAAACGAGGCAAGTCAGCCTCAAGCTTTATTTCATGTGTGCCTACCGCAAGTCCAGCAAGATCCGCAGTCAGCTTGATATCATCACTACTTAGACCTTCAAGCATCGTGGAAGAACCTCTAAGCGTAATATTCAAGCCGCCACTTTTGGGAGTCACCAGTGTCCCTTCCAGCCCGTTCCCCGCATCAGTAAGCGTAATGGGTACGTTCGGAAAGACTTTGGTCGTCTCCTGAAGCTCATCGTAAGGCGATACCGTCACCTTAAGCTGAATCGAACTAGGCTCGATTTTCTCAAAACCGGGAGGCGGCGTCAAGTCCACGTTAACTGTAGACGTTCCTGCCTCATTGAACTGTGTAAGATCAAGGGTTACTTGGTCGTAGGACTGTATACCCGCAAGCGCATCCTCTGTTCCGTAAACCGAGACTTCTTTCACGCTTGGTTCAACCGTGGAGAGCACCATCCCCTCCGGCAGCTGTCCCGAATATTTGATTCTTAAGGGCACAGTTGTATAGGGCTGACTGACCGGAATACGGACTTCAACGGTTTCTGGTGTAACAATCGCATTTTCAATGACCTTGCCTTCGGCATCGTATGCCTGAAGCTTCACTTTTTTCTGCGTTACGTCATCCTTCGCATCCTTCACGCTCACACTGCCCTGAACCTTCGCTACGGCGTCAAGCTGCCCTTCCGGCAGAGTTACCTTAACTGGCTCTGAAGGTTCAACAACGGGCGTTCCAGCGTTATATCCGGCGGATGGTTCTCCTTCGGGTACAATATTCACATTGAAGGATTTGGTGCCCAATTTCTCCACGTTGACCGTAACCATGGAAGGCTCCATGCTAACTACCTCAACCCCGGAAGGCAGATCGGGTACTAGCGGTAACGTATTGGACCCATCTTTCACCTGACTAAGATCCACTAGCACCTTATAATCATCATTCGTAAAAATCGAAGTTAACATCGAACGTTGCCCTTTAATCTCCAGACGTACCTCATCCGTACTTAATGAAGTAAGTACATAGGAGTTACTGTCGAGTCCATAAGGCTGAACAGGCACAGTACGCTCCACAACCTTATTAGTTGTCCCTGTCGTGATCGTTGGCGTAGTTGGTACTTCATCTAGATGTATCATGAACCAGAGCAACAAACTCACCGCTAAAGCGAGAATCTTGGCAAAATTGTTGTTATTGAACCATTTATCCATTTTTACGTCCCCCCTTCCGTTTCCAGAAGGTAGTCCAACCATTCTTTTTAGTCAGATTGGATGTTGGACGCAGTTCTTCGTACAGTTTGGCAATCAACGATTCTTCCTTAATATCACGAACAACCTGTCCATTCATCGCAAGTGACACTTGTCCTGTCTCCTCCGAAACAACCAAACAGATCGCATCCGCAACCTCGGTAATCCCAATGGCTGCTCGGTGACGCGTTCCTAGCTCTTTGCTAATAAACGGATTCTCGGACAAAGGCAAATAACAGGCTGCCGCCGAAATCTGTTTGCCCTGTATAATGACGGCTCCATCATGGAGCGGTGTATTCGGAATAAAAATGTTAATCATCAGTTCTGAGCTGACCAGAGATTGCATCTGGATCCCGGACTCTGTGTAATCGTTCAGACCCGTTTCCCGTTCGAATACAACCAGTGCACCAATTTTACGTCGTGACAAATAATTTACGGACTTAATAATCTCACCAATTAACACCGTTAATTCTTCATCACTTGCTGCTGCCGAGCGTCCAAACAGTTTGCCTCGACCCAATTGCTCCAGACCGCGGCGAAGTTCCGGTTGAAAGATAATAAAGACCGCAACGACACCAAACGTAAACATCTGGTTCATCAGCCATTTGAGCGTATAGAGATTTAGCCACGTACTTAGTGCCCAGATCACTACAAGGAACAGAATACCTTTAAGCAGCTGAACCGCACGGGTACCCCGCACAAGCAAAATCAATTTGTACATAATATAGGTAACGATCAATATATCGATAACGTCCTTAATGGACTCTTTCCACGTTAAGTCAGCAAAATAGTTCATAAGCCTGCCCCCGCTATCCCCATTGATGAGTAAACCCTGCTCTCATATTAACCCATTAGGATTTAATTAATCCTTTATCGCATTTGCATAATCCATTCAGACTCACTCTCAGGTACAAAAGTTGGCCAGAAACGAACACTCTGATCTAATCAGCGTAAAGACGAACAGAATCATTTCGATCTATAATTTGCTGATTGAAAGACGCTCTTTGGATTTATGCAAAAAGCTTATCTATATGTAGTAGTATGTTCTCTTTAGTATCTAGGTTATAACGTTAACGTTCATGTTGCAAGTTACGGGAGTCACAAACTGCGCATAAACAACACAAATCCCATAAATTACAAAGTTATCAGATAAAAAAAGAGTACCCCAGCAATCTGGAGGTACCCTGCTTGGTATATACCATTGAAGAATTTACTCTGTTTTAGCGATAAGCCACTTCATTTACCATATTGGTTATTTTGTACCAGAACCAGTCCAGCGCCTGATCAATACTTTTCACCTGACCGGAAATATGTGCCGTTGAAGCCTGATACAACTGTCCGTCGATGACCGTAAGATTGCCATTCACATCACCGTATACCTGAGCAGTTCCATTCTCTATCGTAAGATCGCCAGCAATGGACTTGCCCTCCGGAACAATAACCGTGTTTCCTTCAATCACGATCTGGTCCAGATTATTTCCCTTAACGACCATTTCGTTATTCTGATTCCAGAAATTCCAGGCGCTAAAGAGCATCACGACCAAAAAGAAGGCTGCCGCCGTCAGCGCGGGATGTCCTTTGACCCATTTGAGCCATACTTGCTGTCTCTTGGGCTGGGGCAGAGCATTCATAATTCGATTGGTCAGCTCATCCGAGGCAGACGGTGAATAGTGTTTCATGGCAAAGAGTAGCATTTCCGTCTGTTCCAACTCTTTAAAGCGCATGCGACAATCCGGACAGGTCACAAGGTGACTTTTCAGTTCAACCTTCTGGGCCGGGGACAACGACTCATCCAAACATTCATGCATTAAAGAGACGGCCGAGTTGCAATCCATATGAGAGCCAATCCTTTCTTAGATCACTTAGTCCTTGCATTGCCAAAAAGCACGCATAAGACTTGCATACATTACATACGCATCCGTTTCGGATATGTTTCAAATAATTTCGCCCAAAATACAGACGTTTTACATTTATAACTTATACTCCAGTTTTTTACGCAAAAAATCACGGCCCCGATGAACACGAGTCTTAATCGTTGTTACGGGCATACCTGTCACATCACTGATTTCCTGTAGCGACAAGTCCTGTAAATATCTCAAAATCATGACTGATTTATACTTGGCCGGCAAACTGTCAATCGCTTCACGGATTAGTGTCTGTGTTTCAGACAAAAGTGCTTCACTCTCTGGTGTACGATCATCGCTTGGAAGCATTGCATAACCATCAGATCCTTCCTGATCATTCAGCTCTGCATCCAATGAATAAGAAGGTTTCTTCCGCCGTAAGCGGTCAATACACAGATTGGTTGCAATCCGGTATATCCAGGTTGAGAACTTCTGGTTCGGATCATACTTCTCCATATTGCGAAACACACGTAAAAACGTCTCCTGTACAACGTCCTCAGCTTCATGACGATTGTTCAGCATCCGGTATGCCAGATGAAACAGCTTGTCCTTGTATAATTCAACGATTTCTGCAAAGGCTCGCTGGTCACCCTTCAGTACCAGCTTAACAAGCCTGTTCTCCAAATTGTCCACCCTTATTCCCCCAGACATGCTGATGGGTCTTCCGCCTTCTGATACCCGTCCACACTTGTAATTCACCAATCAAATCGTAAATCAACTTTGGTCAAAAATCAAGACTGTGCCGGAAAATAACCGCCAAAAACAGTAAAAACGGGAACTCCCGAAGGAGTCCCGTTTCATCTCTCACTCAAGCTGAGGAAAGAATTAAGCTTTTACTATCTATATGGCTGGAAAATTCACTTCATATATTGTTAAGCAGGTTAATGATCAGCCCGTATTCCGAAGTCCTGCAGCAATGCCGTTAATTGTAAGCAGCACTTCACGCAGCAACTCTGTGTCATCCTCGCCACGCTCACGCATGTCTCTGAGCTCACTCAGAAGTTGGACCTGCATGTAGGACAAAGGATCGACATATGGATTACGAAGTCGGATCGACTCTTGAATCACCGGTACATCATCCAAAATTTCAGCTTCTCCCGTAATTTTCAGAATCAGCTCTTTGGTAAGTTTGAATTCAGATTCAATCTGACCATAGATGCGATCACGTGCTTCCACATTGGAAGTCATGGCCGAGTATTCCTTCGCAATAACCAGATCTGCTTTGGCAACAGCCATCTGTACCGTATCAATTAGTGTACGGAAGAATGGGAAGTTTTCATACATTTCTTTCAGGACAACCAGATTTTCTTCTTTATCCTGATAGTAACTTTGAAGTCCCGTTCCTGCCGCATACCATGCGGGAAGCAGATAACGACTTTGGGTCCAGGCAAATACCCAAGGGATCGCTCTCAGGTCCTCGAACTTGTCGCTGTTTTTCCGTTTGGATGGACGTGAACCAATATTCAGTTCCCCAACCTCAGGCAGCGGTGTCGATTCCTTGAAGAAAGTAAAGAAGTCTGGATCACGGAAGATGAGATCCTGGTATTTTGTCAGGGATACTTCAGAAATATCTTTGATGATGCTGTCCCACTGACGCTCTGAGTCCGACTCCTGCGGCTCCAGACCGTTTAGTGCAGCTGTAATCAAAGCCGATGTAGCCTGCTCAAGACTGCGGTATGCAATTCCCTGAAGGGAATAACGGGAAGAGATAACCTCACCCTGCTCTGTAATCTTGATGCCCCCACCAATGGTGTGTGGTGGTTGAGCAAGAATACTACGGTTGAGAGGCATACCCCCACGTCCAAGCGCTCCACCTCTACCATGGAAGAACTTCAGTTTAACGCCGTGTTTATTCCCAACAGCGGTGATAGCATTCATCGCCACGCGCAGCTCCCAGTTGGCTGTAACAACCCCGCCATCCTTGTTGCTGTCCGAGTAACCCAACATGATTTCATGCAGTTCATTCCGTCCACTCACACTTGCGCGATATACCGGAAGATTGAACAGCTTCTCCATAATTTCCGAAGCGGCATGAAGATCATCAATCGTTTCAAACAATGGAACCGCTTGAAGCGTAGATACCACTTCACCGTTATGCTCTTTGCGGAACAAACCTACTTCTTTGGCAAATACCATAACCTCAAGCAGATCACTTGCTCCTTGGGTCATACTAATCAGGTAGCTTGTGATACAGCCGGCCCCAAACTCGCTCTGAGCACGTTTGATCGTACGGAATACATCCAGAGTTTCTTTGGTCCCCTCAGTGTATTGATGATAAGGGGAAGTCAGCGGACGAGGATCATCCAGCAAACGAGCCAGCAAATCGATTTTGCCATCTTCCGTCAAACGAGCATAATCTTCTACGATGTTCATCTTGGCCAAAATCTCCGACATCGCATTTTCATGCTCTTTGCTGTGCTGACGCACATCCAATGCAGCTGTATGGAATCCGAACAGCTCCACTTGACGAATCATTTTACGAATGGTCGTATCTGCTACATAGTCTGCAAAGTGATGACGCAGGCTGCGATCGATAATCATCAGATCATCCATCAGTCCTTGAGCGCTGTCATAGCGGTCAGGCTGTCCTACTTTGTTCTCGTCCAGAACATTGTTCAGCTTGGCAATCATATAAGCCAATTTAATGCGATATGGCTCTTTTTCATTCCGCCACATGTCCACTTTTTTCAACGTTACACAACTACGATCTTGCTCAATCGACTGAACCAGCTCATCCGATACGTGAATGATGTTCGTGCTGAAGCTGAGATGTCCCATAAGTTCAATCATAATCCGTTGATACTCACGTAAAGCGAGCTTACGCTGCATCAACAGTGTCTGCCATGTTACATCTGAAGTTACCGAAGGATTTCCATCCCGGTCTCCACCGATCCAGGAACCGAACCGCAAATACGTCGGCACATGCCAGTCATGGTCAGGATAAAATTTATTCAGGCAGCGTTCAAGCTCCTGGTATACATCCGGAAGTACATGGAACAACGTTTCATGAAAGTAATACATTCCGTTCCGTACTTCATCAAGCACAGTCGGTTTACGGTCACGAAGCTCATCAGTCTGCCATAGTGTAATGACTTCATTCAGCAACTTCTCCCGCAACTGTTCACGTTCACGCAACGTCAGCGTAGGATTATCAAGTGACATGACATCTTCGGATATCCGTTTGTGGATGTCCAGTATAACCCGACGCATGGCTTCGGTTGGATGAGCTGTCATCACCAATTCCAGCGATAAATCTTCTAGAATATCCTCTACTTCCGTGTGAGACAGTCCACGTTCCTTCAGATCTTGTACTGCTTTTTCAATCGATCCAGGCTGCACAGCGTCCCCTGCAGAACGTTCATAATCCCGTTTACGCCGGATCCGATGGTTTTGTTCAGCAATATTAACTAATTGAAAATAAATCGCAAAAGCTCGAATCACCTGATGGCGATTTTCTGAGTCTAATTCCTGGATCATCGTTTTGAACTCTGCATAAAGTTCTGGCAAGAACTCTGCACGCAACGATTTGCTCGTTTCCCGAATCTTCTCAACGATATCTAGAAGTTCCGTGCCTCCTTGATGGACAAGAACTTCTCCGAGTATATTGCCCAGGAACCGCACGTCTCGCCGAAGCAGGTTGTTGGATTGGCTTTTGCTGGCGGTTACCATAGTTTCAGTCATGCTTATCCTCCCATCTGATCGTTCCATTCGTACACGTAAATTTGACACCTTCATAACATCATACAATAAAATGGTACGAAAATCTTTATTTTTCTACTAGTAAAAATGGGGATTTACCCTGATTTACAGCACAAAAACACGCTTTATTATTCATTTTCTTGTTCTGCTTCGATTAATGGTCAAATGCTGTCGCATGATACCTTTTTCACGTACTTTTCATTACTCGAATAACTCATACCTATTCTTAATTTTTCATAAATATACAGTTAGACTTGGAATGTTCGTTGCACCTGAATGGATTCGTATCTGCATGATTTCCATTATTACAAACCAGACGAAACATAAAGAAACATGACCGGCAAAGCAAGCTTTTGTATACTTTATCACAGTGACGCAATAAATTAAAGAGTGTTTTTATAATTTTTTGATTCTTATAGCAGAATTTAATGAAGAGGTTTGAGTTATTCTTTCACTTATCAAACGAATATAGGGGAGATTGGTATTATAATGAGGTGTTGTTTCTATAAATAAAAGAAAAGTCCCTGTATATACAGAGACTTTTCAATGAATCATGAAGCGGGTGATGGGAATCGAACCCACGCTATTAGCTTGGAAGGCTAAAGTTCTACCATTGAACTACACCCGCAAATAAAAATCGGGATGACACGATTTGAACATGCGACCCCCTGGTCCCAAACCAGGTGCTCTACCAAGCTGAGCTACATCCCGATATTTATGAAAATAATGGCGCGCCCTGAGAGATTCGAACTCCCGGCCTTTTGATTCGTAGTCAAACGCTCTATCCAGCTGAGCTAAGGGCGCAAATATTGGAGCGGAAGACGGGAATCGAACCCGCGACCCTCGCCTTGGCAAGGCGATGCTCTACCGCTGAGCCACTTCCGCAAAACCTATGCGCGTGGAGGGACTTGAACCCCCACGTCGTGAAACGCTAGATCCTAAGTCTAGTGCGTCTGCCAATTCCGCCACACGCGCATATAATGGTGAGTCATGAAGGGCTCGAACCTTCGACACCCTGATTAAAAGTCAGGTGCTCTACCAACTGAGCTAATGACTCAAACTGAAAAATAAGATGGCTGGGGATATAGGATTTGAACCTATGCATGACGGAGTCAAAGTCCGTTGCCTTACCGCTTGGCTAATCCCCATTAAGTTAAGTGGTGGAGGCTGAGGGGATCGAACCCCCGACCCTCTGCTTGTAAGGCAGATGCTCTCCCAGCTGAGCTAAGCCTCCATCCTATGACCCGTAGGGGATACTCTCACTTCGTTCGAGACTGCGAAGCCATTGCTAACGAAGTTTATCCTCCGACGAACCTTTGGGATTCTGATCCCTTTTTTAAGCTAATAAATATAGCTATGACCCGTAGGGGATTCGAACCCCTGTTACCTCCGTGAAAGGGAGGTGTCTTAACCCCTTGACCAACGGGCCCCATTTCCAAAGCTCTCAACCGGGATCGAACCGGTGACCTCATCCTTACCATGGATGCACTCTACCTACTGAGCTATGAGAGCAAATGGCTCCCCGAACAGGGCTCGAACCTGTGACAACTCGATTAACAGTCGAGTGCTCTACCAACTGAGCTATCAGGGAATAATATGCATTTGCAGGGCAAATGCAATTCATCATACAACGTTAACATGCAGAGCCTGTTTTCTATGTAGGATGAAAGAGTTCGCTTGGCGGCGTCCTACTCTCCCAGGACCCTGCGGTCCAAGTACCATCGGCGCTAGAGGGCTTAACGGTCGTGTTCGGGATGGGTACGTGTGGAACCCCTCCGCCATCGCCACCAAACGCATAGCTTAGCTTACATCTCAGAGTTTATTCTCTGAAAACTAGATCCGAAACGAAATGTGCGATTTACAACGTGCATATTGGATAAGCCCTCGACCGATTAGTACTGGTCAGCTCCATGCATTGCTGCACTTCCACCCCCAGCCTATCTACCTCGTCGTCTTCAAGGGGTCTTACATACTGGGAAATCTCATCTTGAGGGGGGCTTCACGCTTAGATGCTTTCAGCGCTTATCCCTTCCGTACATAGCTACCCAGCGGTGCTCCTGGCGGAACAACTGGTACACCAGCGGTACGTCCATCCCGGTCCTCTCGTACTAAGGACAGCTCCTCTCAAATTTCCTACGCCCACGACAGATAGGGACCGAACTGTCTCACGACGTTCTGAACCCAGCTCGCGTACCGCTTTAATGGGCGAACAGCCCAACCCTTGGGACCTACTTCAGCCCCAGGATGCGATGAGCCGACATCGAGGTGCCAAACCTCCCCGTCGATGTGGACTCTTGGGGGAGATAAGCCTGTTATCCCCAGGGTAGCTTTTATCCGTTGAGCGATGGCCCTTCCATGCGGTACCACCGGATCACTAAGCCCGACTTTCGTCCCTGCTCGACTTGTAGGTCTCGCAGTCAAGCTCCCTTATGCCTTTGCACTCTTCGAATGATTTCCAACCATTCTGAGGGAACCTTTGGGCGCCTCCGTTACTCTTTAGGAGGCGACCGCCCCAGTCAAACTGCCCACCTGACACTGTCCCCGCACCGGATTACGGTACCAGGTTAGAACCTAGATACGATCAGGGTGGTATCCCAACGGTGCCTCCACAGAAGCTTGCGCTCCTGCTTCAAAGGCTCCCACCTATCCTGTACAGATCGTACCCAAATTCAATATCAAGCTGCAGTAAAGCTCCATGGGGTCTTTCCGTCTTGTCGCGGGTAACCTGCATCTTCACAGGTATTAAAATTTCACCGGATCTCTCGTTGAGACAGCGCCCAAGTCGTTACGCCATTCGTGCGGGTCAGAATTTACCTGACAAGGAATTTCGCTACCTTAGGACCGTTATAGTTACGGCCGCCGTTTACTGGGGCTTCGGTTCACAGCTTCGGATTGCTCCTAACCGCTCCCCTTAACCTTCCAGCACCGGGCAGGCGTCAGCCCGTATACTTCGCCTTACGGCTTCGCACAGACCTGTGTTTTTGCTAAACAGTCGCTTGGGCCTTTTCACTGCGGCCCCCTCGTGCTATTCACACTACCGGGGCACCCCTTCTCCCGAAGTTACGGGGTCATTTTGCCGAGTTCCTTAACGAGAGTTCTTCCGCGCGCCTTAGAATTCTCTTCTCGCCTACCTGTGTCGGTTTGCGGTACGGGCACCATCACCTGGCTAGAGGCTTTTCTTGGCAGTGTGAGATCATGACCTTCGCTACTATAATTTTCGCTCCCCATCACAGCCCAGCCTTACGATGTGCGGATTTGCCTACACATCAGCCTCACTGCTTAGACGGACATCCATCAGTCCGCGTCACTACCCTGCTGCGTCCCCCCATTGCTCATAACGGCTTACGGTGGTACAGGAATTTCGACCTGTTGTCCTTCGACTACGCCTTTCGGCCTCGCCTTAGGTCCCGACTTACCCTGAGCGGACGAGCCTTCCTCAGGAACCCTTAGGCTTTCGGCGGATCAGATTCTCACTGATCTTTTCGTTACTCATACCGGCATTCTCACTTGTATAATGTCCAGCGCTCCTTACGGTACACCTTCAACCCTTATACAACGCTCCCCTACCCCTGATGCAAAGCATCAAGCCATAGCTTCGGTGGTGTGTTTAGCCCCGTTACATTTTCGGCGCAGAGTCACTCGACCAGTGAGCTATTACGCACTCTTTCAATGGTGGCTGCTTCTAAGCCAACATCCTGGTTGTCTGTGCAACTCCACATCCTTTCCCACTTAACACACACTTGGGGACCTTAGCTGATGGTCTGGGCTGTTTCCCTTTTGACAATGGATCTTAGCACTCACTGTCTGACTCCCGGAAGTAAGTCTATGGCATTCGGAGTTTGACTGAGCTTGGTAACCCTTGCGGGCCCCGCACCCAATCAGTGCTCTACCTCCACGACTCTGTTTTCCGAGGCTAGCCCTAAAGCTATTTCGGGGAGAACCAGCTATCTCCGAGTTCGATTGGAATTTCTCCGCTACCCCCACCTCATCCCCGCACTTTTCAACGTGCGTGGGTTCGGGCCTCCAGTGCGTGTTACCGCACCTTCACCCTGGACAGGGGTAGATCACCCGGTTTCGGGTCTACGTCCACGTACTATGTCGCCCTATTCAGACTCGCTTTCGCTGCGGCTCCGGCTCTTCACCTTAACCTTGCACGGGAACGTAACTCGCCGGTTCATTCTACAAAAGGCACGCCATCACCCCTAAAACGGGCTCTGACTTTTTGTAAGCACACGGTTTCAGGTTCTATTTCACTCCCCTTCCGGGGTGCTTTTCACCTTTCCCTCACGGTACTGCTTCACTATCGGTCGCTAGGAAGTATTTAGCCTTGGCAGATGGTCCTGCCGGATTCATACGGGGTTTCACGTGCCCCGCACTACTCGGGATACATCTCGGAGAGAACCAACTTTCAAGTACAGGGCTTTTACCTTCTTTGGCGGGCCTTTCCAGACCTCTTCGTTTAACCGGTTCCTTTGTAACTCCATGTGAGATGTCCCACAACCCCAAAGAGCAAGCTCTCTGGTTTGGGCTTCTCCGCGTTCGCTCGCCGCTACTGACGGAATCACTATTGTTTTCTCTTCCTCAAGGTACTTAGATGTTTCAGTTCCCCTGGTATGCCTCTACATAACCTATGTATTCAGTTATGAGTAACTGGAAATTACCCCAGCTGGGTTTCCCCATTCGGACACCCCCGGATCAAAGCTTGCTTACAGCTCCCCGAGGCAGTTTCGTTGTTCGCCACGTCCTTCATCGGCTCCTAGCGCCTAGGCATCCTCCGTGTGCTCTTAGTAGCTTAACCAATTGCTCCAAGGAGCAAATGCAATCTACCGTTTTATTGAAACTTGTTTACACAAGTCCAGCTTAAAAAGGAATGTTCTAATTCGCAATTTTCGTTTCGATATCTAGTTTTCAAAGAACAAGCTTGTAAAATCTTGTTGGTGGAGCCAAGCGGGATCGAACCGCTGACCTCCTGCTTGCAAGGCAGGCGCTCTCCCAGCTGAGCTATGGCCCCATATTAGATTTTAAGGTATACATGGTGGGCCCTGGTGGACTCGAACCACCGGCCTCACCCTTATCAGAGGTGCGCTCTAACCAACTGAGCTAAGGGCCCACATTATATATCATATTGAAACCCGTAATGGGTTACGCTTGGCGGCGTTCTACTCTCCCAGGACCCTGCGGTCCAAGTACCATCGACGCTGAAGGGCTTAACGGTCGTGTTCGGGATGGGAACGTGTGGAACCCCTTCGCTATCGCCACCAAACGTTTGAGAGTTCGAGCTCTCAAAACTGAGCAACGAGTGAGTAACTAGCCGACCTCGCTAGATTTTGTATTTGAATGTTTCCGCTACGGGAAACGATTCTCCATAGAAAGGAGGTGATCCAGCCGCACCTTCCGATACGGCTACCTTGTTACGACTTCACCCCAATCATCTATCCCACCTTCGGCGGCTGGCTCCTTGCGGTTACCCCACCGACTTCGGGTGTTATAAACTCTCGTGGTGTGACGGGCGGTGTGTACAAGACCCGGGAACGTATTCACCGCGGCATGCTGATCCGCGATTACTAGCAATTCCGACTTCATGCAGGCGAGTTGCAGCCTGCAATCCGAACTGAGACCGGCTTTTTAGGATTCGTTCCACCTCGCGGCTTCACAGCCCGTTGTACCGGCCATTGTAGTACGTGTGTAGCCCAGGTCATAAGGGGCATGATGATTTGACGTCATCCCCACCTTCCTCCGGTTTGTCACCGGCAGTCACCTTAGAGTGCCCACCCGAAGTGCTGGCAACTAAGATCAAGGGTTGCGCTCGTTGCGGGACTTAACCCAACATCTCACGACACGAGCTGACGACAACCATGCACCACCTGTCTTGAATGTTCCGAAGAAAAGGTACATCTCTGCACCGGTCATTCAGATGTCAAGACCTGGTAAGGTTCTTCGCGTTGCTTCGAATTAAACCACATACTCCACTGCTTGTGCGGGTCCCCGTCAATTCCTTTGAGTTTCAGTCTTGCGACCGTACTCCCCAGGCGGAGTGCTTAATGTGTTAACTTCGGCACCAAGGGTATCGAAACCCCTAACACCTAGCACTCATCGTTTACGGCGTGGACTACCAGGGTATCTAATCCTGTTTGCTCCCCACGCTTTCGCGCCTCAGCGTCAGTTACAGCCCAGAGAGTCGCCTTCGCCACTGGTGTTCCTCCACATATCTACGCATTTCACCGCTACACGTGGAATTCCACTCTCCTCTTCTGCACTCAAGTCACCCAGTTTCCAGTGCGATCCGGGGTTGAGCCCCGGGATTAAACACCAGACTTAAATGACCGCCTGCGCGCGCTTTACGCCCAATAATTCCGGACAACGCTTGCCCCCTACGTATTACCGCGGCTGCTGGCACGTAGTTAGCCGGGGCTTTCTTCTCAGGTACCGTCACCTTGAGAGCAGTTACTCTCCCAAGCGTTCTTCCCTGGCAACAGAGCTTTACGATCCGAAAACCTTCATCACTCACGCGGCATTGCTCCGTCAGGCTTTCGCCCATTGCGGAAGATTCCCTACTGCTGCCTCCCGTAGGAGTCTGGGCCGTGTCTCAGTCCCAGTGTGGCCGATCACCCTCTCAGGTCGGCTACGCATCGTCGCCTTGGTGAGCCGTTACCCCACCAACTAGCTAATGCGCCGCAGGCCCATCCCCAAGTGACAGATTGCTCCGTCTTTCCAGTTCTCTTCAGGAGAAGAAAACAACTATTCGGTATTAGCTACCGTTTCCGGTAGTTGTCCCAAGCTTGAGGGCAGGTTGCCTACGTGTTACTCACCCGTCCGCCGCTAACTATCAGAGAAGCAAGCTTCTCTTCAAGTCCGCTCGACTTGCATGTATTAGGCATGCCGCCAGCGTTCGTCCTGAGCCAGGATCAAACTCTCCAATAAAGTATTGAAAAGAGCGATAAGCTCATTTTGAAACTGACGAGATTAAAAATCTCATTGTTGCTCCAGTCGATCCAAGCCAAGGCTTGTCTCTAACTTTCGCGTTCATTCTGCAAGCAGAATGTTTACTCACTCGTTGTTCAGTTTTCAAAGATCAAACATTCAATTTGTTTCGGTTTTCCTCGTCACCGTATTTTCAGCGGCGACTTTTATAATATATCATGTTTAAGTTTACTTTGCAAGCACTTTTTTTCGATTTATTTTCAATCGCTTTATTTCAGCGCTTGTTTCAGTTAACTTTTCCTTAAAAAAGGAACGAAAATTAATTTATCATATTGAACAAAAAAGGTCAACCCTTTTTCGACAAATTGTTTCATATCCTTTTTCAAAGCCGTCTATTCTACCTATTCCTGATTCATGGTGTCTGAGGTACAGCGCTGGCTTTACGGGCCGCACCTCTCTTATATTGGTGAACTTTAGCATCCCACTACCACATCATTACGGCTTGGATTTTTTTAGTTTGCCACCTCTAGCATATTTGGATAGCTCTTTGGGTGGGGCAAAGCGTGCATACATACGGAACACAGTCTTGTAGCGACTCGCTATGGCGTATTTAATTTCTTGATCGAGACGGTTGTCACTTAAGTCGAACAACATTTCGTCGAGCTCTTTGCGCAGCACATAATCCAGTTCCTTGCATTCCTTCTCGTTAAACAGCATACCCAGCATTAGAGTTCTCCTTTTTCTGCATATGGATAATGGCGTGTCCCATTGTATGTCATATTCGAGCCCCTTAATTCAGGCCATATATTGGACAGCGCCGGTTTTAGTAGCAAACCTAGGATCATCTTTGTTTGTCCTTTTGTGGTTGCTACTGAAACCCGTTTTATTGTTATGGTCAACTTTCTGAAAATTTATGAATGTCATCCCATACAAATTTATCCTCGCACCAGGCTGTAGGTAAGTGTACTTTCGATAATCGCTGCAACAAAAAGCAAAATAACAATCCAGAAGGATGCAGTTACCGTTGTACGCATAAACGCACTCCACTGGCTGCCAATCGTATTTCGTTTCTCCCCGCTAAATTGACCAAGACTTTTGAGAACCAATCCACCAAACCTTAGACCAAATGCGCATGCGATAATAATTACCGGAATTTCAATAATGCCATGTGGAAGAAGTCCTTTCACAACAATATCAAAGAAGCTAGCCCCATAGTTCATTGTGGTGTGTACCAGAAATCCGATAACCATGCCATTGATCAACAGGAAAACGACAGGCAGAATGCCAAAGAAGATACCAGCATAGATCACAAGTACACTTTTGATGGCATTATTAAAGAAGATAAAGAGGAAGAAGTTCCATTGCACATTGTCCCCCTGCTCCAGCCGCTCACTAACCTCCCTTAGCCCCCCGATTTGATTCAACAATATATCCTCAAGTGTTCCTGTACTCACCCATCCCGTGCCTATTCCGACAACAAACAATACAATCGACCATATTAATGCACCACGAATGGAACCTAAAGCTCTAAGAAATGTACTGAATTTTAACATAATATCCTCCTGTAAAACCAAGATGTTGGACAAACAAACGTCTGATACGAATAACTGCGAGGTACGAGCATACATTGGAGAGTAAACAAGCATTTCTTATGGGAGAGGGGCGCTTATTGAAATGAACTCGTTCTATGTATTTAGCGGCAAAAAGATCAAACGTTTCCTGATTGTGCTGGTTGCTGCCGTCTTTGCTATCGGGATTATTTATCTGGAGAGCGGCAATATTTCTGTATTCTCGGAGGATGCACCATCCGCCGTATACAGCGTTCCAACCGAGAAGAAGGTTATCGCACTCACCTTTGACATTAGCTGGGGAGATAAAAGGACAGAGCCTATTCTGAAGGTCCTCCAAGATAATAAAGTACAGAAGGCAACGTTCTTCTTGTCCTCCCCCTGGAGTAAGACACACCCCGAGATTGTTACAGCCATCAAAGACGCAGGATACGAAATCGGCAGTCATGGTCACAAGCATGATAATTACAGCAGTCTGACTGAAGAAGAAATCCGCAAGGAAATTTCGACAGCTCATAGCATTTTAACCGATTTAACGGGAAAAGAACCGAAATTGCTACGCCTGCCTAATGGCGACTTTGACAAACGCGTTCTCCAAGTTGCCAGCAGTTTGAATTATCAAGTAGTCCAATGGGACACCGATTCGCAGGATTGGAAGAACCCTGGTGTACAGACCATTGTTGATCGTGTTGTTAGTAAGGCGCACCCGGGTGACATTGTTCTGTTGCACGCCAGTGATTCCTCGAAACAAACGCATGAAGCATTACCTGTGATAATCGACAAGTTAAAAAATCAAGGGTATGAGTTCGTGACGGTTTCTGAGCTGCTTAACCATTCAAGTGTCAAAGGTACGGAAGTTCGCGACCAAGCCAGTGCACAGTAAGCGTTAATTAAAACAGTATTGGTGATGCAAACTGTATACTTGCCTTCCGAAGATCTCCACGTCCTGTAAATGGCGCTGAAGCGCATAAATGAAAAGAGCTAACCAGGTTAGCTCTTTTTGGCGTTTTTTTGTAAGATAATCGCTACGCATGACTTTCTTGTACTTCGGTCTTTCCACTCACCCGCTGCTCCATGGACCCATCTACCAGCCTGTGCAATATCAGCATTTGGTATGCATTACAGATTAACAGTGGAACCACAATAAAGATGGTAGCCGCATTTACATCAATTCGTAAAACACCGATCGTCTCCACCACGGTAACAGCCACCATGAAAAAGAGTGTAGGTACCAACGCCGAAATATGTGTCTGTTTCACTTTTACGTAAACGGTAACAATTCCAGCTGCCAAAATAATGACTCCAAGCACAATATCGGATAGCCGTTCTCGTTCCCCACCAACAAACAAACGTAAAAACATGACATCAAGTAATGCCAACACGGTTAGAACAATCTGTACAATTTGCCAACTGCGTTTCGAAAATACACCTTTGCCCATATAGTTCAATATCAAGTATGCGAAAAAACCCATTTGCGAATACACGCTAATCATAATACCGGAACCAAACAAGATCAGGAGATAAAATAAAAAATCGGTCATTCCATTCGTTTTTTCTCCATTAACCAACATCATAATTAGACCCGTCACTAATGATCCCGCAGCCCCAATAAGCAAAGCTGACCAAAATAGGAAAAACCATTTACGTAAATTCAAATGTTTTCCACCCCCGAGAGTTTATTTTACCAACCTTCACAGCAAAAAACCATCATCATTCAACATATTTAGCGGTTTCCCATCACATACTACATCCAGTATCTAATCAAGGAGGGGTTGTGCACATGAAACGGCCTTTGTGGCAGTTATGCTGTGTCGTACTTGGACTATCCGTCATGCTCGCCGGCTGTGGCTCAGATCAGAATTATTCGCCTCCTCAGGGCGGTTATAAAGAGATGAAAACGATGGTCGTGGATATTCTCAAAAGTGACGAAGGCAAAAAGGCGGTCGAGGAAGCACTCACTGGACAAAGTTCTTCTGGTGGTGGGGAAGGCGGCGCTTCTGGCCAAAGTGGAGCTTCTGGCGGTGGATCTGGGACAGTGGGTATGAAAATGTTAATGCCTATGCAATCTTCAGAACAAATACGTATAGCTGTAAAAGATACCATCACGGCTCCTGAATACCAGAAGGAATTCGAGAAAATTATGACGGATCCACAATTTGCAGGTGAATTCGCCAAAGTAATTAACTCTCAAAGCAAGCAACTGCATATGCAGTTAATCAAAGATCCAACGTATCAAAAATCCATTGGGGATGTCATGAAATCTCCTGAAGTATCCAAGATGTTCATGGATATGACCAAAACGCCAGAATATCGTAAACAAACGATGACCGTTATGCAGGAAGTCATGCAAAATCCTTTATTTCGGATGGAAGTACTGACTTTGCTTAAAAAGGTAGTCCAAGATGAGTTGCAACCCAAAACAGAACAAGGCGGCAAACAGGACGGCCAAAGCAAAGATGACAATGGGGATGGCGGAAGTGGCAGCGGAGACGGCAGTAGTGATGGTAACAGTGGTGGAGACGGAAGTAATGGAGGATCGTAAGTCGATAATACTTTAAAGTTAAAAGATATCGAGTGTTGAAAAAAGCCCGCATCCATGGATGTGGGCCTTTTTATATATTTTACATCATAAGAAAACTAAAACTTGGCATCAACAGACTGGGCAACCTCGTCGTAAATCGCCCCGATGCTTGTATCTGCTTTATACACGGATGGGGAAAAATCCGGCTCCGAAATATGATTATCCGGCGCTCCCAGTGGAATCTGCGCAAGCAGTTCTGTATGAAGACTCTCGGCAAGAGTCCCCCCACCACCTCGGCCAAATACATAATCTTTCTCTCCGCATTTGCTGCATTCATAATAAGCCATGTTCTCTACGACACCAAGCAGCTCATGTTCCGTCTGAATGGCCATGGCACCTGCACGTGCAGCTACAAAGGCAGCGGTTGCATGCGGTGTTGTAACGATGATTTCTTTGCTGTGAGGCAGCATCTGATGTACGTCTAGTGCGACGTCCCCCGTACCCGGAGGCAGATCAAGCAGCATATAATCCAACTCTCCCCAGTTTACATCGGTAAAAAATTGGCGCAACATCCGGCCCAACATAGGTCCACGCCAGATCACCGGGTTATTCTCCCGAATAAAGAATCCCATCGACATCACTTTTACGCCGAAACGCTCAACCGGTTGGATAACCCCGTCCTCAACGACTGGATATTCCTCAATGCCCATCATATCAGGTACACTGAAGCCATATATATCTGCATCAATCAAGCCAACCTTCTTGCCTTGACGTGCCAGAGCCGCAGCCAAATTAACGGTTACCGTCGATTTGCCGACGCCGCCTTTACCACTAGCAACAGCAATAAAACGCACGCCGGATTCAGGACTTAACAACTCATGTCCGTCCAGCCCTGCTGCATGGCCTTTGACAAGCACTTCGTCCTGGTCTTCCTCATGATCCGCTTGTCCTATGTTCAGGCTCTCACGCTCATGCTCTGACGCTGCACGCAGACGAATATGTACATCATTCACTCCGTGTTGGGACAACAGGTTGCGAGCGGCATCGCTTAGAGCAGTTGTATCCTCTGTGCGGTTCTCCAGCGTCACCATAGTAAGAGCAACATGATTTTCTTTAACCATGACATCACGGACCCACTGCAGTTCAGTCAAACTTACGCCCAATTGCGGTTCCTGCAACGGCTGCAATAGTTCAAGTATCTGTTCTTTTGATAACATCAGACAGCACCTCAGCTTTATCTATTGGCATGTAATTAGGTATGCTGGTCCAATTATATCATTACCTTTCTCATTGTGACTAACTTTTAGGACGTTCTCCTGACGAATAACGGAGAATCCCGTTATAGATGGATGCAGCAACTTTGCGCTGATAGGTCTCATCAGCAAGCAGACGAGCCTCTTCCGGGTGAGAAAGGAAACCGACCTCCACCAATGCCGAGGGAATTTTTAACGCCTGGAGCAAATAAACGGTATTTACCGTTTTCGCGATTCGATCTGTATTTTCCAGATTACGAATCATTTCTTGCTGAAGCAGATTGGCTAATCCTTCATTATCGGGATGATTGGGTGTATAAAAAACTTGAGCGCCACTCCAGCGGTTCGAAGGTACACTGTTCATATGAATGCTGATAAAGAGGTCTGCCTGTTTATCCTCGATTCTTCTTACTCTTTGTTTCAGGTCTTCCGTCTTGCGTTTGGAGTAACCCTTAGTATCTGTAGTAGCCAGATCGGTGTCGATTTCACGGGTCATCACAACCAAGGCTCCTGCTTGCTGCAGATAATCTCGTACGTACAACGCAATGGATAAATTGATATCTTTCTCAATGACTCCCTGCTTACTCACTGCTCCCCCATCTGGCCCACCATGTCCTGCATCAATGGCTATGACTTTTCCCGCTAATGGCAGCCCCCAGTAACCGGACATTTTGGAGGAGGGCAACTCATACGTCACCACCGCCACAAACATCGCAAGCAAACAAAGGCTTAACATGACCCTCTTCATGGTGCGTAACCTAATCCAGATCACAAAGTGCTTCCCCATATTTTTACGCATAAAAAAACCACCTCGTCCCTATAAATGACTCTAATCATCTATATGGGACAAGATGGACAAATATACCGTTAGGAGCGGACTTGCTCTGCCATTCCTTCTATCAGCACCTCAGCTACCTCTGGGCGCGTAAATTCAGGTGGAGGGCATTGGCCATCTCTTAACAAGCCACGTACTTTCGTGCCAGACAGAGCCATGTGGTGTTCTTTATCATGCGGGCAAGTTTTGCTGGATGCCATGTTGCCACATTTGGTACAGAAAAAACTATGTTCAAAGAACAAAGGAGTGATACCGAGTTCTTCCGGTGTGAAGTTATTAAAGATCTCCTGCGCTTCATACGTTCCGTAGTAGTCACCCACACCTGCATGGTCGCGGCCTACAATAAAGTGAGTACAACCATAATTTTTACGTACCATCGCGTGGAAAATGGCCTCTCTTGGACCAGCATACCGCATTGCCGCCGGAAATACGCCTAGAAACGCACGATCAGCCGGATAATAGTTCTCCAGCAAAACGAGATAACTCTTCATTCTTACATCTGCAGGCACGTCATCAGACTTCGTTTCGCCTACAAGCGGGTTTAAGAACAAGGCGTCCACAATCTCCATTGCACTCTTCTGAATGTACTCATGGGCACGATGGACCGGATTACGCGTCTGGAAACCAACAACCGTCTTCCAGCCCTTATCCTGGAACGTTTTCCGTGTCTCAGCAGGATCATAATAGAACTGTTCGAACTTGGCCGGTTTGGGGCGATTCAGCACTTGAATCGGACCTCCTACATACGTTGCAGGTCGTTCCAGCAGTTTTTTCACACCCGGGTGCTCTGGATCATCCGTCTTGAAGACACGACGTGCTTCTTCACCCTGATCTACTTTGTATAAGCTCTTCACTTCAAGCAATCCATAAGTTACTCCGTCATTATCGCCAATAAGTGCCACAGTCTCACCGATCTGGAGCGATGCAGCCTGCTGTTCATCTACAGCTAAGGTAATGGGGATACTCCAGACTGTTCCGTCAGCAAGACGCATACGAGATATAACCGAAAGATAGTCTTCTTCATTCATAAAACCTTGAAGCGGTGAGAATGCACCCACACCAATGAGATCCAAATCCGAAATTGTCCAGCTGTTTATACGTAAAGAGGGCAGTTTCTCACTCTCTCGTAATAATTGTTCCCGTTCTTCTCCTTGTACGACACGCTGTATCAGCGTACCTCCATGAGGCAGAATCGAAGTCATCTTGTCAGCTCCCTGTTTCACCATTTTTTATATCATCAAGAATGAATCCAGTGCATTATAAAATCCATCACTTATTCTGAATAAATTATTTATGAAGACCACATTCCGTTTTATCGTTCCCAGACCAGCGTCCCGCACGTGGATCTTCTCCAGGCATAACTTGACGTGTGCAATACTCACAACCGATACTCGGATAATTTTGATCATGCAGCGGATTGTACACGACATTATTGGCACGAATATAATCCCATACATCCTCTGTAGTCCAGTGGGCAATCGGGTTAAACTTCATAAGCCCAAACTTAGCATCATATTCGACCTTCTTGGAATTTGCACGCGTCGGTGCTTGATCTCTCCGAATACCGGTAATCCAGGCATCATACTGAGATAGAATACGTGTCAGCGGCTCAACCTTCCGAATATTACAGCATGCATTAGGATCCGACTTCCACAATTGTTCCCCATGTTGAGCTGCCTGTTCCTCAGGTGTAATTTTCGGAGCAACACGTACAAAATCTAGATTGTATTTCTCCTTCATTTTGTCGCGAGTTTCGTAAGTCTCCTTAAAATGAAAATCAGTATCTAAATAAAATATATCCGTGGATGGGCTGATCTTCTGAAGCATATCTACAAGTACAACATCCTCTGCACCGAAGCTGCATGCAAAAGTGATATTTGGAAAAGTCTCAATAGCATAACGAATAATATCCTCTGGACTTGCGTTTTCCAATTCTTCAGCCTTCGTCCGTGCAAGTTCTTCTTTCTCCAACAAGTTCATGTCTGCATTTCCCCCATTCTGCATTTCAACAATCACTAAAGCCGACTAATCTAATATGAATTATGTATAGTATAAATCTTTCATGAGGGATGTCAATGCCTGCCATATGGTAAAATACATCCGTTTTGGCCCATTTTTTTGTTGTTCATTTCGAATATAATTTGGTATTCATTATGCATTTAATAGGATTGTGGATAAAATAATCCAAGTGTAGCAACATCCATTTCCACCTTATCCTTATCTCCTCATCATTGAAATCCTTTGCCCCAACTGGGTTTATGGTGTTCATTTCATAAAACGAAGTATAGAAAAACTCTATAGATTCAAACGAATATAGAAGAACGAGAAGGATTTAATAATGAGATAAATGCGGGATTTCTATTCTTCAATAGTAAGTGACCTTTATCAAAACCATAAGAAAAACTGATGAAAATTGAGAATGAAAAATGAATGATTACAACCATTATAAAGTTCTAAAACTGCAAATTTGATTAATGGTTATAGGTAGGTCGCATTTACTGGAGTATTCGATGGAGGAAAAAACTTTAACCGTTACAGAGGAACCTGAAGCTACTTTGGTGCATCTTCTGAGGTAAAGAACATTTAATATATCTATTGGTCTGTAGAATACAAAAAAGCCTTTGACCGAGGCCAAAGGCTTGTAATGCATATTAACGTTTGGAGAACTGAGGTGCGCGACGTGCGGCTTTGAGACCGTATTTTTTACGCTCTTTCATCCGTGGGTCACGAGTCAGGAATCCTGCTTTTTTCAGGGAAGCACGGTATTCCGGATCTGCTTTCAACAGAGCGCGGGAGATACCATGACGGATTGCGCCGGCTTGACCGGAGATTCCGCCACCATGAGCGATAACAAGAACATCATAGTTGCTGAGTGTTTCTGTCAGGTTCAGTGGTTGTTTTACGATCAGTTTGAGTGTTTCCAAACCGAAGTATTCATTAATATCACGTTTATTGATGACAATGCGTCCTTCACCCGGTACAAGGCGAACACGAGCTACCGAATGTTTACGACGACCTGTCCCATAGTATTGTACTTGTGCCATGAAACTGTCCTCCTTTTAATTAACCGCGAAGTTCATAAACTTCTGGTTTTTGTGCTGCATGTGGATGCTCAGTGCCTCTGTACGCTTTAAGTCTCAACTTCATTTTCTCGCCCATGCGAGTTTTTGGAAGCATACCGCGAACAGCCAATTCCAACATACGTTCCGGTTTGTTTTTAACCATCTCTTCAGCAGTAGTTACTTTCAAACCACCTGGGTGCATCGAGTGACGGTAGTATTTTTTACCTTGCATTTTTTTACCAGTCAATACAATTTTCTCTGCATTGATGATAACAACGAAATCGCCAGTGTCCACATGTGGAGTGAATTGTGGCTTATGTTTGCCGCGGATCAAAGCAGCTGCTTCGCTCGCCAAACGTCCGAGCGTTTTGCCTTCGGCATCAATGATGTGCCATTGGCGCTCAACTTCGTTAGGCTTCGCCATGTACGTGGTACGCATGAAAAGTTCCTCCTTAAAATGTTCAACATCATTATATTCATTTATCTTCATTCATTAAGTGATAACTTTAGGTGTTGATGGATAGTTCTTTCGTTGTGACCCTCTTAATTGGGGCTGTGGGAAAGCCATTAAGAAAACACAACTTTTATATTACATGATAGGAGCTTAAATCGCAAGTGTTAATTAAGCATTTCACTTTGCAAATTTAATCTTTTTTGTATTCAAGGTCCCAGAGCATTAAACCGCAGCTAACCGCAGTAGGTCCTGCAGCAGAACGATTACAAGCAGCAATCATATTCGGTACATCAGAGGCTTTCCGTTTGCCCTCTCCGACCTCCAGCAGTGTACCTACAATAATACGAACCATATGCTGCAAAAAGCCGTTACCACTCACATAGATGTGAATGACACCCTGATCGCGCGGATGGTCCCTACACATTGAACGGTCCACTTCTATCCATGCTTCGTATACCGAACGTACATGATTTTCTTTCTGAGACTTGCGTGAAGCAAAGGAGGTGAAATCATACGTACCAATAAAATGACGCAACCCCTCCTGCATTGCCGCAATGTCCAGCTTGGCATGGTGATGATACTGCAGCCTCCGGTTAAATACATCCGGGAATTGATTCGCATTGACGGTATACCGGTACGTTTTCTTTTTCGCAGCATAGCGAGAATGAAAATCGTTTGGTACTTCAACCGCATCAATAACGATAATATCGGATGGTAATCTGGAGTTGAGCGCCATACACCATCGTTCAATCGGGATCTGGGATTCCGTAGGGAAATTGAAGATCTGTCTGCGTGCGTGAACGCCTGCATCCGTTCTGCCTGAACCCGTGATTTTAACCTTCTCACCAGTTAAAGCACGAATGGCATCTTCAAGATGATCCTGAATGGTATTCCCTCCTGGCTGAACCTGAAAGCCGTAATAGGCAGTGCCATCATAAGTTAACGTCATACACAAGTTGCGCATCAATACCACACCTTTGTTCCATACTATACATGTGCCTATCCCGAACAGCAAAAGAAGCCCCTTTCGGAGCTTCTATTACAGCACGAAATCCGAAATGAAGAGAAAAAAAGGGTTAAACCAGAATCAACGATTCTGTCCCCTTTCCTCATCTCATCTGTTCTACGCGCGGTCAACCAGTTCCAAGTAAACCATAGGCGCAGCGTCACCACGACGAGGTCCCAGTTTCAGGATACGAGTGTATCCACCTGGACGCTCAGCGTAACGACCGGACAATTCGCTAAACAGTTTTTGGATTGCATCTTGCTCACCATCGATTGTTTCGCGGCGAACATAAGCTGCCACTTGGCGACGGGCATGAAGATCTCCCTTTTTCGCTTTAGTGATCAGTTTTTCAGCAATAGAGCGAACCTCTTTTGCTTTCGCTTCAGTTGTCTGAATGCGTTCGTATAAGAACAGGTCGGTTACCAGGTCACGGAACAAAGCTTTACGTGCGCTGGAATTACGGCCCAACTTTTGGTATGCCATTGTTTTCCCTCCTTCACTTCAAGCACTCGGCTGTCTATTCTTCTGTACGGAGTCCCAAACCAAGTTCCTCAAGCTTCTCTTGAACTTCTTCCAAAGACTTACGTCCGAGGTTACGGACTTTCATCATGTCTTCTTCTGTTTTCGTAGTCAGCTCTTGTACGGTATTAATACCAGCACGTTTGAGGCAGTTATAGGAACGAACAGAGAGATCCAGCTCTTCGATCGTCATTTCGAGTACTTTTTCTTTTTTGTCTTCTTCTTTTTCGACCATAATCTCTGCATCTTTCGCTTCGTCTGTAAGACCCACGAAGAGCATCAGATGCTCGGTCAAAATTTTAGCGCCAAGGCTTACAGCCTCTTCAGGACGAATACTTCCGTCAGTCCAAACTTCCAACGTGAGCTTGTCATAGTTGGTTACTTGGCCAACACGCGTATTTTCCACAGCGTAGTTAACGCGGCTGATCGGGGTGAAGATGGAATCGACTGGGATGACGCCGATCGGCTGGTCATCGCGTTTATTCCGATCTGCCTGGACGTAGCCGCGACCGCGATTGGCAAAAATACGCATGTGAAGTCTCGAACCTGGTCCGAGCGTAGCAATGTGCAAATCCGGGTTAAGGATTTCCACATCAGAGTCAGCACGGATATCTCCAGCCGTAATTGCTCCTTCGCCTTCAGCATCAATCTCGAGCACTTTCTCCTCATCAGAATGAATTTTAAGCGACAAAGCTTTCAGGTTAAGAATGACCTCCGTAACATCTTCCATTACGCCAGGAACTGTAGCAAATTCATGCAGAACGCCATCGATTTGAACCGAAGACACTGCCGCACCCGGCAGTGACGAGAGCAAGATTCGGCGAAGCGAGTTTCCAAGCGTCGTACCGTATCCGCGCTCAAGCGGTTCTACTACGAATTTCCCATAGGTGCCATCATCGTTGACGTCTACCGTCTCAATTTTCGGCTTTTCGATTTCAATCACTGCAATACCCCTCCTTCAAAACGTCGGTCCTCTATGAAACATTTACCTTCTCTTGCGAAAACATGTAGTAGTATGCCTAAACAACCATTATTAGCAGATTGTGCCGGAAATATACCACACGCAGGGGCAAATCTCATTAGACACGACGACGTTTTGGAGGACGGCATCCGTTATGCGGGACTGGAGTTACGTCTTTGATCAGGTTAACTTCAAGACCTGCAGCTTGCAAAGAGCGGATCGCTGCTTCACGGCCTGCGCCTGGTCCTTTAACCATAACCTCAACGGCTTTCATCCCATGTTCCATTGCAGCTTTGGCAGCAGTCTCAGCAGCCATTTGTGCAGCAAACGGAGTCGATTTACGGGAACCTCTGAATCCGAGGCCGCCGGAGCTTGCCCACGAAATTGCATTTCCGTGAGGATCCGTAATAGTAACGATAGTGTTATTGAAAGTGGAACGGATATGCGCCACGCCAGATTCAATATTCTTACGGTCACGACGTTTAGTACGTACGACTTTTTTCGGTTTAGCCATTTTCTCTTATCCCCCCTTATTATTTCTTCTTGTTCGCTACAGTACGACGAGGACCTTTACGAGTACGAGCATTCGTTTTCGTACGTTGTCCACGAACAGGCAGACCACGACGATGACGAACTCCACGGTAACAACCGATCTCTGTCAAACGCTTAATATTCAAAGAGATTTCACGACGCAGGTCACCTTCTACTTTGACCTCTTTGTCGATACTTTCACGCAATTTGCTGACTTCATCTTCCGTCAAATCACGAACACGAGTGTCCGGATTGATGCCTGTTGTGCTCAGAATTTTCTGGGAAGTCGTTTTACCGATTCCGAAAATATAAGTCAAGGCGATCTCAACGCGCTTATCACGTGGCAAATCCACACCAGCTATACGTGCCATTTTACGCTACACCCCCTTCTTTAACCTTGTTTTTGTTTGTGTTTCGGATTTTCACAGATAACCATAACATTCCCTTTGCGGCGAATGACTTTGCATTTTTCGCAAATCGGCTTGACCGAAGGTCTTACCTTCATGTGAATTACCTCCTCAAAGTTTTGCTTAGCAAAACTCTCTTCGTAAGCATTGACCTTGTTCTACTATTGTAAAACCGGCTTCGAAGCTTTCGCAAGTTTTGCCGGGCAAAACCCGCTTCATAAGCTTCACAGTTCATTGCAACTGTCTACTACTATTTACGGTAAGTTATACGACCTTTTGTCAAATCATAAGGCGATAACTGAACAACCACTTTGTCTCCAGTCAGGATACGGATAAAGTGCATCCGCAACTTGCCGGAAACGTGAGCGAGAATTTGATGACCGTTCTCAAGCTCAACCTTGAACGTTGCATTCGGTAGCGGTTCGAGAACCGTACCTTCCACTTCAATGACATCTTCCTTGGCCATTAGTCAGTCTCCTTTCTCTTCAGCTTGAATGTTGGTGGATTCCAGAAACGAATGAACCGCGAAGCGGAGCTTTCCGTTTGTCACCCGACCACTCTCGTTTAAACTGTTTACGACCTCGCTGCTAATCATCGGCTGGAGTTCAAGATGAAGAATATTCTTCTTCTTGGGTTGATCAAACTTACGTTTGTCTCCATCCGCAATATATACGAACCTGCTGTCCGCTATAGCAACAATTACTGCGGCTTGGTCCGCATTGCGGCCTTTACGGATCTTCACAAGTTGACCGAGCTGCGGATTAGACTGATTGTTCATGCCTTATCACCTACGCATTCAGTTTTGTGAAAATTTCCATGCCTTCTGGTGTAACTGCTACGGTGTGTTCAAAGTGGGCGCATAACGATCCATCAACAGTGACGACAGTCCAGTTATCTTCCAACGTTTTCACATACCGTCTGCCTGCGTTAACCATCGGCTCTATGGCCAGCACCATGCCCGCTTTAAGCCGTGGTCCCCGATCAGGAAGACCATAGTTCGGAATCTGTGGTTCCTCGTGCAGATCCGCTCCTATGCCGTGACCGACATATTCACGTACTACTGAGAACCCTTCATCTTCAATATATTTCTGAATCGCATGAGATATTGTAAACAAGCGAACGTCCGGTTTAACCAGCGCCAGACCTGCGTATAACGAAGCCTCGGTAACGTCCAGAAGACGACGGGCTTCTTCGGAAATACGGCCGACTGGATAAGTCCAGGCGGAGTCTCCGTGATAACCCTGGTACTGCGCGCCAATGTCAAACGTAACGATATCGCCCTCGTTCAACTTTCGTTTGCCGGGAAATCCATGCACCAACTCTTCATTCACTGAAGCGCACACACTGGCAGGGAAACCGTTATAACCTTTGAAAGACGGCACAGCTCCTTGACTGCGGATGTATTGATCGGCCATATGGTCAAGTTCTCCAGTCGTAATACCGGGAGCGATATGCTCTGCCAAGAGACGATGCGTTTCCGCAACAATTCTCCCCGCTTCCCTCATCAAGCCCAGTTCCGTTTCGGACTTACCAATGATCATTCAATTAACCTCGCAGCAGGGACACAATTTCATGAGAAACTTGATCGATATCCTGCTCTCCGTCCATTTGACGAAGAAGGCCTTTGTTCTCATAAAATGTGAGGAGTGGTGCTGTTTTGTTGATATATTCGTCGAGACGTGTGCCTACGCTCTCTTCATTATCATCAGAGCGCTGGTACAAGTCACCGCCGCATTTATCACAAATACCTTCCTGCTTGGGCGGATTGAACACGACATGATAGGTGGCGCCACAGTTCTTACAAATACGACGACCCGTCAAACGGGCGAGCAATTTGTTGCGGTCCACTTTCAGGTTGATTACATGATCGAGACCTGAGTTCAGTCGATCCAGAATACCATCGAGCGCTTCTGCTTGAGACAGGGTTCTTGGAAAACCATCCAAGAGGAAACCTTCTCTGCAATCAGGCTGCTGCAAACGTTCTTCAACGATGCCGATAGTTACATCATCTGGTACGAGCAATCCTTGATCCATATATTCCTTGGCTTTCAGGCCAATGGGAGTTCCCTGCTTAATCGCAAGACGAAATGCATCGCCTGTTGAAATGTGGGGAATACCGAACTCTTTCACAATGACGTCTGCTTGCGTTCCTTTTCCTGCCCCCGGAGGGCCCATGAATAGGATGTTCACGTTATGTCACTCCCTCCAAGACTACCCTACATCAACAAACAGCACAATAGGTGCCGGCAAGTAAATCTTAGCTTGACCGGTACCTATTGCCTATTTATTGATAAAACCTTTGTAGTGGCGTTTGATCAATTGGCTTTCGATTTGCTTCATCGTATCCAGCGCAACACCGATAACGATCAGGAGAGATGTTCCTCCAATTTGCGCAGATTGAGGCAAACCAGAAAGTGCCCCCAAGATTACAGGCAGAACGGAAATTACTGCCAAGAAGATGGCACCTGCCGTTGTCAAACGAGTCATGACACGGGTCAGATATTTCTCGGTTGCTTTACCCGGACGAATGCCTGGGATGTAACCGCCGTTCTTTTTCATATTGTCAGCCATCTGCTGTGGATTCATCTGTACAAAAGTATAGAAGAATGTGAATCCGAAAATCATCACTACATACAGTAACATACCCAAAGGTTTATGTGTAGTGAGGTTGGCTCCGATCCACTGTGCCCATGCACGATCAGCCCAGAAGTTTGCGATGATCGATGGGAACATCAACAGAGATGAAGCAAAGATGACAGGGATAACACCTGCTGCATTAATCTTCAGCGGGATATGTGTGTTCTGTCCACCGTACATTTTGTTACCTACGACGCGTTTAGCGTACTGTACCGGAATTTTCCGAATCGCCTGCTGGATGTAAATGACACCTATGATAATCAGTACAATAACAATTGCAACGATTACCCCTTTAAGAATGTTCATGAACAATTGGTCAGCTTGGATGAAGTCGGACTCGATCGTTTGTTTGATAATGTTAGGCACCGTTGATAAGATACCCGCAAAGATCAAAATCGAAATCCCGTTTCCTATGCCCTTCTCGGTGATCTGCTCACCAAGCCACATTAGGAATGAAGTACCGGCCGTAAGTACAATGGCGATCAAGATATAATCTGCAAATGTTGCATTAGGCACCATTTCTGTATTGTACAAGCGGTTGAATCCGATCGACGTACCAAACGCTTGAATCAATGCCAGACCTACCGTTAAATAACGGGTCAGTTGTGCAGATTTTTTCTTACCTTGTTCACCCTGCTTAGCCCACTCCGCTAATTTAGGAATAACGTCCATGGAAAGCAACTGTACTATGATAGACGCAGTGATGTAAGGCACGATCCCGAGCGCAAATATCGAGAACTGAAAGAGCGCTCCGCCCGAGAACGTATTGAGAAGTCCAAAAACTTCTTTACCCGCAGAATTTGTCGCTTCGAACACATCTTTGTTAACTCCCGGTACGGGGACAAAGGAGCCGATGCGGTAAATGATCAGTACAAAAAGGGTAAATAATACCCTTTTGCGCAGATCTTCAACCCGCCAGATATTCTTTAGGGTCTTGAACATTAAATCACCTCAGTTGTACCGCCGGCAGCTTCAATTTTCTCAATAGCAGATTGAGAAAACTTGTTAGCTTTAACAGTCAGCTTCACAGTGACATCACCGTTACCCAGGATTTTGATTCCGGATTTAGCGTTTTTAACTACGCCGTTCGTCATCAAGAATTCTGGAGTTACTTCAGTACCCGCAGCAAAACTGTTCAGGTCTTCAGTATTCACAACTGCATATTCTTTGCGAGTTGGGTTTACAAAACCACGTTTTGGCAAGCGACGATACAATGGATTTTGTCCACCTTCGAAGCCTGGACGTACTCCACCGCCAGAACGAGCGTTTTGTCCTTTGTGACCGCGACCTGATGTTTTACCTGTACCACTACTTGGACCGCGACCAAGACGTTTACGTTCTTTGCGGGATCCAGGAGATGGTGAAAGCTCATGTAACTTCATCGTTCGTTGCACCTCCTTAAAGATTTGTGGGATTAACCCTTTTTTAAGCTTCTACTTCTTTAACAGCGACCAAGTGGCTTACTTTGTTAATCATACCACGAATGGCAGGATTGTCGTTTTGAACCACTTTACTGTTGATTTTGCGCAAGCCCAATGTTTTCACAGTTGTTCTTTGCGTCTCCGGACGTCCGATCAAGCTGCGGACGAGGGTAATTTCTAATTTAGCCATGAGATTCCCTCCTTAACCCAGAAGCTCTTCGACGGATTTGCCGCGCAGTTTTGCCACGTCTTCAGCACGCTTCAAACGGGACAAACCTTCCAAAGTCGCATTGACCATGTTCATGGAATTCGAAGAACCCAGAGATTTTGTCAAAATGTCACCCACACCAGCAAGTTCGAGAACCGCACGTACAGGACCACCAGCGATAACACCAGTACCTTCAGATGCTGGTTTCAACAGCACGCGTCCTGCGCCGAACTTACCTGTTACCAAGTGAGGAATCGAAGTTCCTACGAGTGGAACGTGTACAAGGTTTTTCTTAGCGTCTTCAATACCTTTGCGAATTGCATCAGGTACTTCGCCCGCTTTACCGATACCAGCTCCAACCCAGCCGTTGCCGTCGCCGACTACAACCAGTGCGCTAAAGCTGAAACGGCGTCCGCCTTTTACTACTTTAGCTACGCGATTAATATTTACAACTCTTTCAGTCAGTTCCAAAGTATTCGGATCTACACGCAAGTCGTTAACCTCCTTTTGAAAAATATCTTAAAACTCAAGTCCTGCTTCACGAGCCGCTGCAGCCAATGCTGCGATACGACCATGGTACAGATAACCGCTACGGTCAAATACGATGTTAGAAACGCCTTTGTCTTTTGCACGTTTAGCAACGAGTTCGCCAACTTTACGAGCAGATTCAACAGATGCGCCGTTTTTGATGTCGCCGCTCAATTCTTTGTCTACAGTAGACGCGGAAGCGATCGTAACACCAGCTACGTCATCGATGATTTGAGCATACATATGTTTACCAGAACGGAATACGTTCAAACGAGGACGTGCTGCCGTTCCTTGGATTTTCTTACGAACACGCAGGTGTCTTTTCAGACGAGCCTTGTTTTTATCTTGTTTCGTAATCATCTCAGGGATTCACTCCTTTCAGGTTACCTCGCTGGCTTCAAACCGGAAGCCACGGGGTATATTAGAAACACAAGAAGCAAGCAAGCCGAAAACCGCGCAAAGGCGGTAAGAAAAATCTTATTTCTTCTTACCGGCTTTACCTTCCTTACGGATGATACGCTCGCCTTCATATTTAATACCTTTACCTTTGTACGGCTCAGGTTCACGAACGGAACGGATTTTAGCAGCGTAAGCACCTACACGCTCTTTATCGATTCCGCGAACGATGATTTTCGTATTCGAAGGAACTTCGAATTCGATTCCCGCTTCCGGTGTAATTTCAACCGGGTGAGAGTAGCCAACGTTCAGAACGATTTTATCTCCGGATTTGCTTGCACGATATCCGACCCCAACCAGCTCCAGAGATTTTGCGAATCCTTCAGTAACACCACTCACCATGTTGTTTACAACGCTACGCGTTGTGCCGTGCAAAGAACGGTGAGTTTTGTTATCGGAAGGACGCACAACTGTAATTTCGTTGTTTTCAACTGTAACCTTCATGTCTTTATGAAGTTCACGAGTCAAAGATCCTTTTGGTCCTTTTACCGTAATAACGGTGTTGTCCAGTGTGATGTCCACACCACTTGGTACTGTAATTGGTTTGCGACCAATACGAGACATATGTTGCACCTCCTATCTTGTGACGTTATATTACCAAACGTAGCAGACGACTTCTCCGCCGGATTTTGATTGACGAGCTTCTTTGTCCGTCATGATACCTTTGGATGTCGAGATAATAGCGATACCCAGACCACCAAGTACACGAGGTACTTCGTTGCTTTTCGTGTAAACACGAAGACCAGGTTTACTGATTCTTTTCAGACCAGTAATAACACGCTCGTTATTTTGACCGTATTTCAGGAAAACACGGATAATCCCTTGTTTGTTATCATCGATAACTTCAGCGTCACGGATAAAACCTTCACGCTTCAAGATGTCGGCGATTTGTTTTTTCATTGTCGAAGCAGGCATTTCTACCGTTTCGTGACGAACTGTGTTCGCGTTACGAATACGAGTAAGCATATCTGCAATTGGATCAGACATAGTCATTGTGAGTTAACCTCCTTCCCGTTCAGGACTTTTTACCAGCTTGCTTTTTTCACGCCAGGGATCTGGCCTTTATAAGCTAATTCACGGAAGCAAATTCTGCAAATTTTGAACTTCTGCAGTACCGAATGTGGACGTCCGCAACGCTCACAGCGTGTATAAGCACGTACTTTAAACTTTGGTGTACGTTGTTGTTTAACTTTCATCGAAGTTTTTGCCACTTAGCCTGACACCTCCTAAATAATTTCGGAGAAAAGGGAGTCTTTCCAGACACCCGGAAACGTTATAGCAACATTATTTTACGAAAGGCATTCCGAGTTGCGTGAGCAATTCACGGGATTCTTCGTCTGTTTTCGCCGTTGTTACGATGACAATATCCATACCGCGGACTTTGTCTACTTTATCATACTCGATCTCTGGGAAGATCAATTGTTCTTTCAGACCCAGTGTGTAGTTACCACGTCCGTCGAAAGCTTTGCTCGATACACCGCGGAAGTCGCGGACACGAGGAAGCGTAACGTTGAACAGTTTATCGAGGAAGAAGTACATACGCTCGCCGCGCAATGTTACTTTCACACCGATAGGCATGTTCTCACGCAGTTTGAAACCTGCGATAGATTTTTTAGCACGAGTAATTACAGGTTTTTGACCTGCGATCAGTTGCAAATCGTTTACTGCGGAATCCAACACTTTGGAGTTTTGAACTGCGTCGCCCACACCCATGTTGATAACGATTTTCTCGATTTTCGGCACTTGCATTACCGTTGTATAGTTAAACTTCTGCATCAAAGCAGGAGCAATTTCGTTCAGGTAACGTTCTTTCATTCTTGCTGCCATGAATCATAGACCTCCTTTCTCATTCGGTTCAATTAGTCGATAATTTCTCCGGAACGTTTTGCAACGCGCACTTTCTTTCCGTTATCCAACACTTTGTAACCTACACGGGTTACTTTTCCGCTCTTCGGATCGATGTGCATTACGTTGGAAACGTGAATCGGAGCTTCCTTCTCGATAATGCCGCCTTGCGGATTTTGCTGGTTAGGCTTCTGGTGTTTTTTAATCATGTTAACACCTTCCACAAGGACGCGGTTCTCACGAGGATAAGCAGCGATGACACGGCCTTTTTTACCTTTGTCTTTACCGCTGATCACCATAACTGTATCTTCTTTTTTAACATGAAGTTTATTGTTATGGGATTCCAGAACTTTTTTCACTCTTGGCATTTCGTACACCTCCTGTTTCTAACATCACGAGATTAAGCTTTAGATAACTTCTGGGGCCAAGGAAACGATTTTCATGAAGTCTTTCTCGCGGAGTTCACGAGCAACAGGTCCGAAAATACGTGTTCCACGTGGGCTTCTGTCGTCTTTTACAACAACCGCTGCATTTTCATCAAAACCGATGTAGGAACCGTCTTTACGACGTACAGAACGTTTAGTACGAACGACAACCGCTCTAACTACATCACCTTTTTTGACAACGCCGCCTGGTGTTGCTTGTTTTACCGAACAAACGATCAGATCACCGATTTGAGCTGTACGACGTCCCGTACCGCCGAGTACGCGGATACACATCAGTTCCTTCGCACCGGAGTTGTCGGCCACAGTCAAACGTGTAAATGGTTGAATCATTTAGTATTCCTCCTTTCAGCTATGCTGCTGATGCATTAGATGATAATCGCTTTTTCTACGACTTCAGTAAGTCTCCAGCGTTTATCTTTCGAAAGCGGACGAGTCTCCATGATTTTCACCGTGTCACCGATTTTCGCAGTGTTTTCTTCGTCATGCGCTTTGAATTTTTTAGTAACCTTGATACGTTTATGGTACAAGTCGTGTTTTTTGTAAGTTTCTACAGCAACAACGATCGTTTTATCCATTTTATCACTGACTACTTTACCTGTTTGCACTTTACGTGCGTTACGTTCTTCGCTCATTGTTGGCCTCCTTCCTGATTACGGACGGATTAGACATCCGATCCCTAATTAACCGATTCCCAATTCTCTTTCACGGATAATGGTTTTAGCACGAGCTATTTCTTTCCGCACATCACGGATTCGAGTCGGGTTATCCAGCTGACCGGTAGCGAGTTGAAAGCGGAGGTTAAAGAGTTCTTCTTTAAATCCGGCAATCTTTTGCTCGATTTCAGCAGAGGTTAGGTTGCGAAATTCACTAGCTTTCATTTGCTTCACCACCCAATTCTTCACGTTTCACAAACTTCGTTTTGATTGGCAGTTTGTGAGCGGCAAGACGCATTGCTTCGCGTGCAATATCCTCCGGTACACCAGCAAGTTCAAACATGATCTTACCTGGTTTCACAACTGCAACCCATTTTTCTACGTTACCTTTACCGCTACCCATCCGAACCTCGAGAGGCTTTTGAGTGATTGGTTTGTCTGGGAAGATTTTGATCCAAACTTTACCACCACGTTTGATGTAACGAGTCATCGCAATACGAGCCGCTTCGATTTGACGGTTCGTAATCCAAGCCGGTTCCGTAGCTTGCAGACCGTATTCGCCGAAGTTCAGCGTAGTTCCGCCTTTAGCTTGGCCCTTCATATGTCCACGTTGTTGCTTACGGTGTTTTACACGTTTTGGTACCAACATGATTAGTTGCCTCCTTCCTTAGCAGCTTGTTTCTTAGCCGTAGGAAGAACCTCTCCACGATAGATCCATACTTTTACGCCGATACGGCCGTAAGTTGTATGAGCCTCTGCTGTACCGTAGTCGATGTCGGCACGAAGCGTGTGCAGTGGAACAGTTCCTTCGCTGTAGCCTTCCGAACGAGCAATCTCAGCACCGCCAAGACGTCCGCCCACTTGAGTTTTAATACCTTTTGCACCAGAGCGCATAGTTCTTTGAATAGCTTGTTTCAGAGCACGACGGAAAGAAACGCGACGTTCCAATTGTTGTGCAATGCTTTCAGCTACCAGGATTGCGTCCAGGTCTTGGTTCTTAATTTCAGAGATGTTGATGTGTACTTTTTTACCGCCTGCGATTTTCGTAATTTGATTACGCAGATTTTCAACTTCAGAACCACCCTTACCGATAACCATACCTGGTTTCGCAGTGTGAATCGTTACGTTTACGCGGTTAGCCGCTCTCTCGATTTCAACACGAGACATAGCGGAGTCTTTCAATTTATTTTTCAGGAATTCACGAATTTTCACGTCTTCCATCAAAAGATCGCCGAAGTCTTTACCTGCATACCACTTAGATTCCCAGTCACGGATAATTCCGACACGGAGTCCGACTGGATTTACCTTTTGGCCCACACATTTCCCCTCCTTCTACTTTTCAGATACCACCAAAGTGATGTGGCTAGTACGTTTGTTAATACGACTTGCACGTCCCATTGCACGAGGGCGGAAACGTTTCATTGTCGGTCCTTGGTTCACGTAAGCTTGCGAAATGACCAAGTTATTAACATCCAAAGAATAGTTATGTTCCGCATTTGCAATCGCGGAGTTAAGCAACTTCTCAACAATCGGAGAAGCGGATTTCGGAGTGTGACGGAGAATGGCAACCGCCTCACCAACTTGCTTGCCGCGAATCAAGTCAACAACGAGTTGAACTTTACGAGGAGCAATCCGGATAAACTTAGCATGTGCTTTTGCTTCCATTGTGTAACCTCCTCTCAAACATTAAAGATGTTCATTTATCTTCTTGTTTTCTTATCATCATCAGTATGGCCTTTGTACGTACGGGTTGGAGCGAACTCACCCAGTTTGTGTCCGACCATGTCCTCAGTTACGTATACTGGTACGTGTTTACGACCGTCATATACGCCAAATGTGTGTCCGATGAATTGCGGGAAAATTGTAGAACGACGGGACCAGGTTTTAATAACAAGCTTTTTACCGGATGCTTCCATCTCTTCTACCTTTTTCAGCATGTAGCCATCAATGAATGGCCCTTTTTTCAAACTGCGACCCATGTGGAGATCCTCCCTTCAAACGTAGCTATTATGCATCCGCAGATGCCTCACGAAGTTATGCACAGTGTGTATTACTTCGTGCGGCGGCGAATGATGTATTTATCAGAAGCTTTATTTTTCTTACGCGTTTTGTAACCAAGAGTAGGTTTACCCCATGGTGACATTGGCGATTTACGTCCGATTGGAGCACGACCTTCACCACCACCGTGTGGGTGATCGTTAGGGTTCATTACTACACCACGAACTTCAGGACGTTGTCCCAACCAACGGCTACGACCGGCTTTACCGATTTTGATGAGCTCGTGGTCTTGGTTACCAACAGATCCGATTGTTGCGCGGCAAACTTTCAGAATACGACGAACTTCTCCGGAAGAGAGACGAACGGATACGTATTTTTCTTCTTTACCAAGCAATTGAGCTTCTGTACCAGCAGCACGAACCAATTGTCCGCCTTTACCTGGTTTCAACTCGATGTTGTGGATAACGGTACCTACTGGAATGTTTTCAAGTGGCAGTGCGTTACCGATTTTGATGTCTGCGTCAGGACCGGAGAATACTTGATCGCCAACTTTCAGACCTTTAGGAGCGATGATGTAACGTTTCTCACCATCAGCGTAGTGAATCAAAGCGATGTTGGATGTACGGTTCGGGTCATACTCAATCGTAGCAACGCGGCCCGGTATTCCATCTTTAGTACGTTTGAAGTCAATGATACGGTATTTACGTTTGTGTCCACCACCGTGGTGACGAACTGTAATTTTACCTTGGTTGTTGCGGCCTGCTTGTTTGCTCAACGGGGCCAACAACGATTTCTCCGGCTTATCTGTGGTGATTTCCTCAAATGTAGAAACGGACATGTTCCGTCTTGCCGGGGATGTTGGTTTATACTTTTTGATTGGCACTAGGTTTCCCTCCTTACTTCAAAAATTTCAATTATACAGTTTCAAAGAACTCAAGCGTTTTGCTGTCTTGTGTCAGCGTTACAAACGCTTTTTTCCATTCGCTTGTATATCCGGAATAACGTCCGTACCGTTTAGGCTTAGCTGGAACACGCAGAGTGTTCACGTTTTTCACTTTTACGTTGAAAATAGCTTCTACGGCTTTTTTGATCTCGGTTTTGTTTGCACGGATATCGACTTCAAATACATATTTCAAGTCATTCATCATGTCAGCAGTACGTTCCGTAATAATCGGACGTTTTACAATATCACGAGGATCCTTCATTACGCGAGCACCTCCTCTACCTTCTGAACTGCTTCTTTCGTAATGATCAATTTGTCGTGCGAAAGCACGTCAAGAACATTAATGCCGTCAGCAGCTACGAATTTCACGCCAGGAATATTCCGTGCGGAAAGAGCCACATTATCATCATAGCTAGGAGCTACGATCAAAGCTTTGCGTCCAACTTTCAAGTTGTTCAAGATGGCAGCAAATTCTTTTGTTTTAGGTGTGCTCAGCGTGAGAGCATCCAGAACGATAATGTCATTGTCGATCACTTTGGATGAAAGAGCTGATTTAATCGCCAAACGGCGAACTTTCTTAGGCAGTTTGTATGCATAGCTCCGTGGTGTCGGACCAAATACGATACCGCCGCCTTTCCATTGTGGAGAACGAATCGAACCTTGACGAGCGCGACCTGTACCTTTTTGTTTCCAAGGTTTACGTCCACCGCCACGTACTTCAGAACGTCCTTTTACTTTGTGGGTACCTTGACGAAGGGAAGCGCGTTGCATAAGAACTGCATCGTATAGAACGTGTTGGTTCGGCTCAATTCCGAAAACCGCATCGTTCAATTCAACTTCGCCTACTTGGCTACCATCTACATTGTAAACTGATACTTTTGGCATTTTGTGTTCCTCCTTTCTTCAGTGGTTATTTTTTCACCGTTTCTTTAACTTTAATGAGACTGTTTTTCGGTCCAGGAATGGAACCTTTCACGAGCAACACGTTACGCTCAGCGTCTACTTTAACTACTTCAAGACGTTGGATTGTAACAGTATCATGTCCCATGTGTCCTGGCAGGCGTTTGCCTTTAGGAACGCGGTTAGCTTGGATCGAACCCATTGAACCAGGGCCACGGTGGTAACGCGAACCGTGAGACATAGGTCCAGTGCTTTGTCCCCAACGTTTGATAACGCCGGCAAAACCTTTACCTTTAGAAACACCCGTTACGTCAACGAATTCGCCTTCAGCGAAAATGTCAGCTTTCAGTTCTTGGCCAACTTCATATTCTGCGATGTTGATACCGCGAACTTCACGAACGTAGCGCTTAGGGGCAGTGTTCGCTTTTTTAGCGTGACCTGCTTCTGGCTTGTTAGCATTTTTCTCTTTCTTATCGGAGTAACCGATTTGAATTGCTTCGTAGCCATCATTCTCAATGTCTTTCTTTTGCAAAACAACACAAGGGCCTGCTTCGATAACCGTTACTGGTACAACGTTACCCTCAGGTGTAAATACTTGAGTCATTCCGAGTTTTTTTCCTAAGATTGCTTTCATGTTGACACCTCTTTTCCTTTATACATGGTCTTTGTTGCAGCTTGTATTACAATTTAATTTCGATATCTACACCGGACGGCAGATCCAAGCGCATCAAGGCATCCACAGTTTGTGGAGTCGGGTTAACGATGTCGATCAAACGCTTATGTGTGCGTTGTTCGAATTGTTCCCGAGAATCCTTGTACTTGTGCACCGCACGAAGAATAGTAATGATTTGTTTTTCAGTAGGAAGCGGAATCGGACCGGATACACCTGCACCCGAACGTTTTGCTGTTTCAACAATTTTCTCCGCGGATTGATCAAGAATTCTGTGGTCGTAAGCTTTCAAACGAATACGAATTTTTTGCTTTGCCATTTTAGTCCCTCCTTCTATCGCCCAATTTTTTATCGGACATACTCCGTGAAAATTTTCTGGCCACTGTCCCATGGCAAAGGGGCCGGGTGTGCCAGTAACCTCTCACATCATCGCAACGTCACAGAACAACATTCATTATTATATAGAAAAGATGGGCATATTGCAAGCATATTTAAGAAAAACATTTAAACTAATCTTTTCTCATGAAATGACTTCGTTTAGTGCAGTGTTATCTCCAATATACATGTTGCCTTACCAATCCTTCTACATTCGTAAATGATGTTCATTTCGTATGACGCAGGTTCCGAAACTATTACATAATAAAAGAGTTCTTTATCCGATGTCGGATAAAGAACTCTTCCGAAGCTTCGTTACAGTACAATGTTACTCGTTCCAGCACACTGTTGCATATACTTACTCAGCAATAAGCTGAATTATTTTTGGATAGTTGCTACGGAACCTGCTCCTACTGTACGGCCACCTTCACGAATGGAGAACTTAGTTCCTTCTTCAATCGCGATTGGGGAGATCAGTTGAACAGTAACCGTGATGTTGTCACCAGGCATTACCATTTCAGTACCTTCTGGCAAGTTGATGATACCAGTTACGTCAGTTGTACGGAAGTAGAACTGTGGACGGTATCCAGTGAAGAAAGGCTTATGACGGCCACCCTCTTCTTTAGTCAAAACGTAGATTTGTGCAGAGAATTCTGTGTGTGGCTTAACAGAACCCGGTTTTGCCAAAACTTGTCCACGCTCGATTTGAGTACGATCAACACCACGCAGCAATGCGCCGATGTTGTCACCCGCTTGAGCGGAATCCAGCAATTTACGGAACATTTCAACGCCCGTAACTACGGATTTTTTAGTTTCTTCAGTAATACCAACGATTTCGATCTCTTCGCCGACTTTAACAGTACCACGCTCTACACGACCTGTAGCAACAGTACCACGACCAGTGATGGAGAATACGTCCTCGACAGGCATCAAGAAAGGTTTGTCAGTTTGACGCTCAGGCAGTGGGATGTAAGTATCGATTTCTTTGAACATCTCAACGATTTTTTGAGCCCACTCACCATCAGGGTTTTGCAGAGCTTCACGAGCGGATCCACGAGTGATTGGAGTATCATCACCTGGGAACTCATATTCGTTAAGAAGGTCGCGAACTTCCATCTCAACCAATTCCAACAACTCTTCGTCTTCAACCATGTCACATTTGTTCAAGAATACAACAATGTAAGGTACGCCTACTTGACGGGAGAGCAAGATGTGCTCACGAGTTTGTGGCATTGGGCCGTCAGCTGCGGATACTACCAAGATAGCTCCGTCCATTTGTGCCGCGCCAGTGATCATGTTTTTAACATAGTCGGCGTGACCTGGGCAGTCTACGTGAGCGTAGTGACGAGTGTCAGTTTCGTACTCAACGTGAGCTGTGGAGATTGTGATACCGCGCTCGCGCTCTTCTGGAGCTTTGTCGATTTGGTCGAATGCTACAGCAGCACCACCGTAAGTTTTAGACAATACAGTTGTGATTGCAGCAGTCAGAGTTGTTTTACCATGGTCGACGTGACCGATAGTACCAATGTTAACGTGGGGTTTATTACGTTCGTATTTAGCCTTTGCCATTTGAACGTGGCCTCCTTAAAATTATAATTTTATGTTTTTCACTAAATGAAGTGCAAAGAATTCATGACTCTTATGCACATTCATTCAATGAGAGAAAACTACTCGGTTCCTTTTGTTTTGGCAACAATCTCTTCAGCGATGCTCTTAGGAACTTCTTCATAGTGAGAAAGCTCCATGGAGAATACGCCGCGTCCTTGAGTACCGGAACGAAGAGTTGTAGAGTATCCGAACATTTCAGACAAAGGTACTTTAGCACGGATGATTTGAGCTCCACTACGGGAATCCATACCTTCGATGCGGCCACGACGGGAGTTAAGCATACCCATAACGTCACCCATGTACTCTTCTGGAACGGTTACTTCTACTTTCATGATTGGCTCAAGCAGAACTGGACTACATTTGTCTTTCGCAGCTTTCAGCGCCATTGATCCGGCAATTTTAAATGCCATCTCGTTGGAATCGACATCATGGTAAGATCCGTCTACGATTGTAGCCTTAACGTCAACAAGCGGGAAGCCTGCGATAACGCCGTTTTTCATTTGCTCTTCGATACCTGCAAGAGCTGGTTGAATGTATTCTCTTGGAACGGAACCACCGACAACCTTACTTTCGAACTGGCTGCCTGTACCCGGCTCGAGAGGTTCGAACTCAACCCATACGTGACCGTATTGACCACGACCACCGGATTGACGAACGAATTTACCTTCAACGCGCGCTGGTGCACGGAATGTTTCACGGTAAGCTACTTGTGGTTTACCCACAGTAGTTTCAACCTTGAACTCACGACGCATACGGTCAATGATGATATCAAGGTGAAGCTCACCCATACCTGCCAAGATTGTTTGGCCTGTTTCTTCGTCAGTATGAGCACGAAGAGTAGGATCCTCTTCAGTCAACTTACCGAGAGCAACACCCATTTTATCTTGGTCAGCTTTGGTTTTAGGTTCAACGGCGATTTCGATAACCGGATCAGGGAAGTTCATTGACTCCAGGATAACCGGATTTTTCTCATCACACAGTGTATCACCTGTACCAGTATCTTTCAAACCTACGGCAGCTGCAATGTCACCGGAGTAAACTTCAGTGATCTCTTGACGGCTGTTCGCATGCATTTGAAGGATACGACCGATACGCTCACGTTTGCCTTTAGTGGCATTCAATACATAAGAACCGGATTGAAGAACACCGGAGTATACGCGGAAGAATGTCAATTTACCAACGTAAGGGTCAGTCATAATTTTGAAGGCCAATGCAGAGAATGGCTCTTCATCGGAAGACTTGCGAATAGCTTCAGTTCCATCTTCGAGGTGACCAGTGATAGCTGGTACATCGATTGGAGCTGGCAAGTAGTCGATAACAGCATCCAACATCAGTTGAACACCTTTGTTACGATATGAGGAACCACAGATAACAGGGAAGATCTTAACATCTACAACACCTTTACGGAGAGCGCCTTTGATCTCTTCAATAGAGATTTCTTCGCCTTCCAGGTATTTCATTGTCAAATCTTCGTCCAGTTCTGCAACACGCTCGATCAATTCGTTACGGAGTTCCTCAACTTGCTCTTTGAATTCCGCAGGAATTTCTGTTTCTTCGATATTTTGACCAAGGTCATCTTTGTACATATGAGCCTTTTGTTCAACGATATCGATAATACCGATGAAATCATTTTCAGCGCCGATTGGAAGTTGAATCGCAACAGCGTTCGCTTGAAGGCGATCACGCATGTCAGATACAACGTTCAAGAAGTCAGCACCGATGATATCCATTTTGTTTACGTAAGCGATACGAGGTACGCCGTACTTGTCAGCCTGTCTCCATACGGTTTCGGACTGAGGCTCAACGCCTTCTTTCGCACTGAATACACCAACTGCTCCGTCCAATACACGAAGGGAACGTTCAACTTCAACAGTGAAGTCAACGTGTCCCGGGGTATCAATGATATTAACGCGGTGGCCCTTCCAAGCAGCGGTAGTCGCAGCGGAAGTAATCGTAATTCCGCGCTCCTGTTCCTGTTCCATCCAGTCCATTGTCGCAGCGCCTTCGTGAACTTCACCGATTTTGTGCGTACGGCCTGTGTAGAACAAGATCCGCTCAGTTGTAGTGGTTTTACCCGCGTCAATATGAGCCATGATCCCGATATTACGTGTATTTTTCAAGGAGAACTCTCTTGCCATGAATTGGGTCTCCCTTCAAAATTGAAGTTATTATTGTGAACTGAATCCTACCAACGGTAGTGAGCAAACGCTTTGTTCGCTTCAGCCATTTTGTGAGTGTCTTCACGTTTTTTAACGGAAGCGCCTGTGTTGTTGGAAGCGTCGATGATCTCAGCCGCCAAACGTTCTTCCATTGTTTTCTCACCGCGGTTGCGGGAGTAGTTCACGAGCCAACGTAATCCCAAAGAAGTACGTCTCTCTGGTTTTACCTCGATTGGTACTTGGTAGTTGGCACCGCCGACACGGCGAGCTTTAACTTCCAGGACTGGCATGATATTCTTGATTGCTGCTTCAAATACTTCCATCGGGTCATTACCCGTACGTTCTTGAATCAACTTGAACGCATTATACAGAATGCTTTGAGCAACACCGCGTTTTCCGTCGAGCATGATGCGGTTGATCAAACGAGTAACCAACTTGGAGTTGTATACCGGATCTGGCAACACGTCTCTTTTCGTAACTGGACCTTTGCGTGGCATGGATATCCCCCTTTCTTTCTTGTTGAGCCGATCCAACACTTTCAGATATTAATCCAAAAGGTATATAGGATCGCTACTTATAATGTTTTAGGCTTTTTTAGCTTTTGGACGTTTAGCACCGTATTTCGAACGAGCTTGCATACGGTTGTTTACGCCTGCAGTATCAAGAGCTCCACGAACGATGTGATAACGAACCCCTGCAAGGTCTTTAACTTTACCTCCGCGGATCAACACAACGCTGTGCTCTTGAAGGTTATGTCCGATTCCCGGGATATAAGCAGTTACCTCGAGACGGTTCGTCAAACGAACACGGGCATACTTACGAAGTGCAGAGTTTGGTTTACGTGGAGTCATTGTACCTACACGAGTGCAGACACCACGTTTTTGTGGGGCACTGATGTTAGTAGATTCACGTTTCAAAGCGTTGAACCCTTTTTGCAAAGCTGGCGATTTGGACTTATCAACTTTAGCTTGACGTCCTTTACGAACCAGTTGGTTAATAGTTGGCATGTGATTGCCACCCCCTTCCTCAATTGTTCATGTTTCTTTATAAACCTCATTACGCTAAGTCCACAGACCCAGGCGGTTCATAAAAAGACAAATGAAAAGTTTTTGCCTTGGAGAATCCCTAAAAGTTCTCGGACAAAAACGTTCCTTACTCTATCATTTTGCGACAGCAGCCATTGCTGCTCCCACTCCAATCCCGCAAGCTTTGCCGAGATTTTTCATTGTGTCCACTTTCGTGTACTTCACATTATGTTGTTCACACAAGGCAATGATTTTGGAAGTGAGCTGCGGATCACTATCTTCAGCCACATAGACTTCAGCAGCCATTCCTGACTGGACCATCCGCATGGTCTGTTTGGTACCAATTTTGACATGAGCATCTTGCAGACCTTTTTCATTAGACATTGTTCATTCCTCCGAATAGGACCATATACAATCAGCTGCCCACGCACCTTTGATATATTAGCATCTAGCGCAAGCAATGTCAATGCTAATCCTAAAACATTTATTTGCAAGTTTTGCTATACCGGGAAACGTCCGTCTGCATAAAACAGTCGTCCGCCCCCTGGCATACAAAACCTTAACTTATCCTATTCATCAGAATAAAGTTAGCAAATCCATTTAATCAACCGAAACTGGCTCAAGTTCTTCTACTGAAGATTGGCCATCTTCTGGCTCAGCAAATTTGATGCTGCGGTAACGGTTCATGCCCGTACCTGCAGGAATCAATTTACCAATGATTACATTTTCTTTCAGACCGAGCAACTGATCGACTTTACCTTTGATCGCTGCATCTGTCAGGACACGTGTAGTTTCTTGGAACGATGCCGCTGAGAGGAAGGAGTCAGTTTCCAGGGATGCTTTCGTAATACCGAGCAGGATTGGTTTCGCAACCGCTGGCTCTTTATCACTCAGAATCGCTGTTTTGTTAGCTCTTTCGTACTCATGCGTATCCACGAACGATCCTGGCAACAACGTAGTGTCCCCTGCATCGACGATACGGATTTTACGCAACATTTGACGGATCATAACTTCAACGTGTTTGTCATTGATTTCTACGCCTTGGTTACGATATACGCGCTGTACTTCCTGCAAAATGTAGTTCTGTACGCCACGTACGCCTTTAATGCGCAGCATTTCTTTTGGATCGATAGAACCGTCTGTCAACTCGTCACCAGCTTCAATTTCCATGCCTTCGCTTACGCGTACACGGGAACCATAGGTAACAGAGTAAACTTTGGATTCTGCTTCACCTTGAATTTCGATTTCACGACGATCTTTCGCCTCGCGAATCTCTTTGACAACACCATCAATCTCACTGATTGTTGCTTGACCCTTAGGATTACGAGCCTCAAACAACTCCTGGATACGCGGCAAACCTTGCGTAATATCGTCTCCGGCTACACCACCGGTGTGGAACGTACGCATTGTCAACTGTGTTCCTGGCTCACCAATGGATTGTGCTGCGATAATACCAACTGCTTCACCGATTTCCACGTGTTTACCAGTCGCCAAGTTACGACCATAACACTTCTTGCAGACACCGTGACGAGCACGGCAGCTGAGGACGGAACGGATTTGCAATTTGGTTACGCCAGCTTTGATGATCGCCTCTGCTTTATCAGAATCAATCAGCTCATTGCGATGTGCAATAACTTCTTTTGTTTCCGGATGACGAACAGTTTCGAAGCAGTATCTGCCTTCAATACGGTCGTAGAGATCCTCGATAACCTCTTTACCATCCTGGATACGACTTACCGTAAAGCCTTTATCTGTACCACAATCATCTTCACGCACAATCACGTCTTGTGCCACGTCTACGAGACGACGAGTCAGGTAACCTGAATCCGCTGTACGCAAGGCCGTATCGGCCAAACCTTTACGGGCACCGTGAGTCGAGATGAAGTACTCGAGTACCGTCAGACCTTCACGGAAGTTCGATTTGATTGGGAGTTCAATGATTCGACCGGATGGGTTGGCCATCAGACCACGCATACCGCCCAATTGGGTGATTTGTGATTTGTTACCCCGTGCTTTGGAGTCAACCATCATCATGATGGAGTTATAACGATCCATCGATTTCATCAGAATCTCGGTGATATCATCTTTCGATTTCGACCAGATATCAATGATGCGGTCATAGCGCTCTTCGTTCGTAATCAGACCACGACGGTACTGGTTCGTAACGATTTGTGCTTTTTCTTCCGACTGTCTAAGAATTTCGGTTTTCTCTTCCGGAACGATAACATCCGATACCGCAACCGTAATACCAGCGCGAGTGGAGTATGTGAATCCGAGTTGTTTGATTTTATCCAAAATAACGGCTGTTTCCGTTGTATGATAAATTTCAAAACAACGTGCGATGATCGAACCGAGATATTCTTTACCGACACCACCAGCCAAAGGAGCGTTCATAATCGCTTCTCTAAGGTCAGCACCCTTCTCATAAACAAATGAATGCTCAGCTGTACCCTGGTAAAGGTTCGCACGAGTTGCATCATTGATGTAAGGGAAGCTTGCCGGGAAGATTTCATTGAAGATGATTTTACCAACAGTAGTCAGCAACATTGCATCTTGTTGTTCATCGGTAAAGCTTGTTTTGCCAAGCGCTCTAACCGGAATCGCTACACGCGCATGCAAACCAGCAGTTCCACGTTGGTACGCGGATACAGCTTCGTTTACCGTGCGCAAAATCATACCTGTTCCTTTTTCTTCCTTGTTGTCCATGGTCAGGTAGTAAGAACCAAGCACCATATCCTGGGAAGGGGTAACAACCGGTTTACCGTCTTTCGGGTTCAAAATGTTACCTGATGCAAGCATCAGGATACGTGCTTCTGCTTGAGCTTCAGCAGACAATGGAACGTGCACGGCCATTTGGTCACCGTCAAAGTCGGCATTGTATGCCGTACATACGAGCGGGTGAAGACGGATGGCTTTACCTTCAACGAGAATCGGTTCAAATGCTTGAATACCGAGTCTGTGAAGCGTAGGGGCACGGTTCAACAGAACCGGGTGCTCCTTAATTACTTCTTCAAGAACATCCCATACTTCAGGACTTACACGCTCAACTTTACGTTTAGCGCTCTTGATGTTGTGGGCAAGCCCTTTATTTACAAGCTCTTTCATAACGAAAGGCTTGAACAGTTCAAGTGCCATATCTTTAGGCAGACCACACTGATACATTTTCAGGTAAGGTCCAACTACGATAACGGAACGACCCGAATAGTCAACCCGTTTACCGAGCAAGTTCTGACGGAAACGTCCTTGTTTACCTTTCAGCATGTGGCTGAGGGATTTCAATGGACGGTTACCAGGACCCGTTACAGGGCGTCCACGACGGCCATTGTCGATCAATGCGTCAACAGCTTCCTGCAGCATCCGTTTTTCATTTTGTACGATAATGTCTGGCGCGCCCAGGTCAAGCAAACGTTTCAGACGATTGTTCCGGTTGATTACACGGCGATACAGGTCATTCAGGTCAGACGTTGCAAAACGTCCACCGTCCAGCTGTACCATCGGACGAAGTTCCGGTGGGATAACAGGAAGTACATCCATGATCATCCACTCAGGTTTATTACCCGAGTTGCGGAATGCTTCGATAACTTCCAAACGTTTAATCGCACGGTTACGACGTTGTCCTTGTGCAGTGCGGAGCTCTTCCTTCAGGAATTCAAGCTCTTTATCCACATCAAGGTCTTGAAGCAGTTTTTTAACCGCTTCTGCACCCATGCCAGCTTGGAATCCATATCCGTATTTCTCACGGTAGCTGCGGTATTCTTTCTCGGACAACAGCTGTTTTTTCTCCAGTGGAGTTTCTCCTGGATCAGTTACTACATATGATGCAAAATAAATAATCTCCTCGAGAGATCTTGGAGACATATCCAAAGCGAGACCCATGCGGCTCGGAATACCTTTGAAGTACCAGATATGCGATACCGGAGCAGCGAGCTCAATATGGCCCATCCGTTCGCGGCGTACTTTCGCACGTGTCACTTCAACGCCACAACGATCACAGACAACGCCTTTATAACGGACGCGTTTGTATTTACCGCAATGACATTCCCAGTCTTTTGTAGGGCCAAAAATCTTTTCGCAGAACAGCCCTTCTTTTTCCGGTTTCAACGTACGATAGTTGATCGTTTCCGGTTTTTTCACTTCTCCGCGGGACCAAGAACGAATTTTTTCTGGGGAAGCAAGCCCGATCTTCATGTATTCGAAATTGTTGACGTCCAACAAGGAGCAACCCTCCTTAACCAAGTCCTGTATTCTAGGTTACGCCCCCTCCGGCCGAAGCCGGAGCAAGACGCGAGCCTGATGAAAAACGCCGGTCATCATGCGCCCGAAGCGGTTATTCCGCTCCGACCTCTGTACCCTCAAGGTTGAGGCTGAGCTTATCGCTCGCAGCGTCATCTTCATCGTCCATTTCTTTCATTTCAATCTCTTGCTCATCTTCGCTCAAAATCTTAACGTCCATACCCAAGCTTTGCAGCTCTTTGATCAATACTTTGAATGATTCAGGAACACCTGGTTCAGGAACATTCTCACCTTTGACGATGGACTCATACGTTTTCACCCGACCTACAACATCATCGGACTTAACAGTCAAGATTTCTTGCAGTGTATAGGCCGCACCATAAGCCTCAAGCGCCCATACTTCCATCTCCCCGAAACGTTGTCCACCGAACTGGGCTTTACCACCCAGAGGCTGTTGCGTAACGAGTGAGTAAGGACCTGTGGAACGAGCATGGATTTTATCATCAACCATGTGCGCCAGTTTGATCATATGCATGACGCCGACAGTAACTTCACGTTCGAACTCTTCTCCCGTACGACCGTCGTACAGAACGGTTTTACCATTTCGCTGCATACCTGCTTCTTCCATCGTATCGAAGACGTCATACTCCTTCGCTCCGTCGAATACAGGAGTAGCTACGTGAATACCGAGCTGCATGGCTGCCATACCCAAGTGAACTTCAAGTACTTGACCAATGTTCATCCGGGAAGGTACGCCCAGCGGGTTAAGAACGATTTGAACTGGTGTACCGTCCGGCAGGAAAGGCATATCTTCTTCCGGCAGGATACGGGCCACGACCCCTTTGTTACCGTGACGTCCGGCCATTTTATCACCCTCGGAAATTTTCCGTTTTTGAGCGATATAGACACGAACGAGTTGGTTAACACCTGGAGGCAGTTCATCACCGTTTTCACGGGTAAAGACTTTTACATCAACTACGATACCGTCAGTACCGTGAGGTACACGCAGGGAAGTATCACGTACTTCACGTGCTTTCTCACCGAAGATCGCATGCAGGAGACGTTCTTCTGCAGTCAGTTCCGTTACACCTTTTGGTGTTACTTTACCAACCAGAATGTCGCCAGCACTGATTTCAGCACCGATACGGATAATACCGCGCTCATCCAGATTACGAAGCGCTTCTTCCCCTACGTTCGGGATATCACGCGTGATCTCTTCAGGTCCGAGCTTAGTATCACGTGCTTCTGACTCATATTCCTCGATATGAATGGATGTATACACATCTTCTTTAACGAGTTTTTCGCTGAGCAAGATCGCATCCTCGTAGTTGTAACCTTCCCAAGTCATGAAAGCAACAACTACGTTACGTCCAAGTGCCAATTCACCCATTTCCGTCGAAGGACCGTCTGCAAGGATGTCGCCAGCTTTGACAACAGCACCTCTTTTGACAATCGGACGTTGGTTAATGCATGTTCCTTGGTTCGAACGCATAAATTTGTGTAATTTATATTTAACGATATCGCCTTTGACTTCTTGACCGTCAACTTCTTCAACACGACGCAACCAAATCTCATTCGCAGAAGAACGTTCAATAATCCCGTCATATTTGGAGACAATACATACACCGGAATCTTTCGCGGCTTTATGTTCCATACCTGTTCCGACCAGCGGAGCTTTAGGAATCAAGAGTGGAACGGCTTGCCGCTGCATGTTCGATCCCATGAGCGCACGGTTGGAGTCATCGTTCTCAAGGAACGGAATGAGCGCTGTAGCGACAGATACAACTTGCTTAGGAGATACGTCCATGTAGTCAACACGTTCACTCGGCATCGTAAGGATGTTATCCGACTGCTTGTTGTAACGTACGATGATCGCTTCTTCAGCAAAAGTACTGTCTTCATTCAGCTTCGCATTCGCTTGAGCAATTACATAGTTGTCCTCTTCGTCTGCTGTCAGATAATCGATTTGCTCGGTTACGACACCAGTCTTCGGATCGACCCAGCGATAAGGAGCTTCGATGAATCCATATTCGTTCACACGGGCAAATGTCGACAAGGAGTTGATCAAACCAATGTTTGGTCCCTCTGGTGTCTCGATTGGACACATCCGGCCATAGTGGGATGGATGCACGTCACGGACTTCCATGCCGGCACGCTCACGTGTCAAACCACCCGGTCCGAGTGCGGACAGACGGCGTTTATGCGTCAACTCACCCAGTGGGTTCGTTTGATCCATAAACTGTGACAATTGCGAGCTACCGAAGAACTCTTTAATGGATGCGATAACAGGACGTATGTTAATCAAAGCCTGAGGCGTGATTACGTTAGCATCCTGGATGGACATTCTCTCACGAACTACACGTTCCATACGGGATAAACCGATACGGAATTGGTTTTGCAAGAGTTCACCAACCGAGCGGAGACGACGGTTACCCAGGTGATCGATATCATCTGTGCTTCCGATGCCATGCAGAAGGTTAATGAAGTAACTGATTGAGGAAATGATATCAGCCGGTGTAACGTTCTTCACTGATTTATCAATGTTAGCATTGGCAATCAGTTTAACGACCTTACCATCCTCAATTGGTGAAAACACATCAATTGTTTGCATCGGGATATCATTGGCATCCAAAACGCCGTTAGCAACGTGATATGTGCGGAAACCAACACTCTTCTCTAGTTGCGGCATGATTTCATCCAACAGACGACGGTCTATCATTTGACCTGCTTCAGCGATAATTTCGCCAGTTTCGGTATCTACAAGAGACTCAGCCAAACGTTGGTTGAACAAACGGTTCTTGATGTGCAGCTTTTTGTTGATTTTGTAACGACCTACATTAGCCAGGTCATAACGTTTTGGATCAAAGAAACGAGCTACAAGCAAGCTTTTCGCATTATCAAGCGTTGGTGGCTCGCCCGGACGAAGACGCTCATAAATCTCAATCAGCGCTTTCTCCGTTGAATCCGTATTGTCTTTGTCCAGTGTATTGCGGATATATTCGTCATTACCGAGCAGATCCAGAATCTCAGCGTCTGTGCCAAAACCAAGTGCACGCAGGAGAACCGTCACCGGTATTTTACGTGTACGGTCGATCCGGACGTAAACAACATCCTTCGCGTCCATCTCCAGTTCGAGCCAAGCGCCGCGGTTAGGAATAACTGTAGCGGTATACGTTTTTTTGGCGTTTTTATCTACTTTAGTACTGAAGTAAACGCTAGGAGAGCGAACCAACTGGCTGACAATAACCCGTTCCGCACCATTAATAATAAATGTGCCGGTGTCGGTCATCAGCGGGAAATCTCCCATGAATACTTCCTGCTCTTTGACTTCGCCGGTTTCCTTATTAATGAGCCGGACTTTGACCCGAAGCGGTGCTGCATAAGTAACGTCACGCTCTTTCGCGTCGTCTACTGTATACTTCGGTTCACCGAGACTGTAATCGATAAATTCCAAAATCAAGTTACCTGTAAAATCCTGGATCGGCGAGATATCCTGGAACATTTCGCGCAACCCTTCCTCCAAAAACCAATCGTAAGATTTTTGTTGGATCTCAATCAGGTTCGGAACTTCGAGTATCTCGTTAATTCGTGCATAACTGCGCCGAGTGCGTCGACCATATTGAACAAGATGTCCTGCCAACTTAAACTCACCCCTCAATGTCTACTCACTTTAAAAATTTCGTTGCGAACCTCTGTTTGTAACCTTATAATGGTACACATACAGAGCAAAGCAATGCATCCACAAATAAAGAAAAGCCCTTACTCGAATGTCGTTCGAAAAAAGAGCAACTTTGATCGGCGGATGTCTTTCCAAATCATACTTATCCCCAGTTTGCCCAAAATGTACATATTATACGCCAAACGTAGGCATAATAAGCCCGTTCGGCGTAAAAAAGGTTGACATTTTTAGTTAGCTAAAGCCAAATAGGGCATCTTAATACTGACATTTTACAATAATACCACGACCTGAATTTCAAGTCAATAGTCCTATTGCAAAAAAAATGCTGCCCTGCTTACTTTACAAATTAGGATTTAGCCTAAAGGCGCCTCTTCCAATTTTACCGCTTTGAAAATTCGGTAGCCTTTATCCTTCGTTACTTCCTCCACTCGTCCAAAGAGAGATTCCAGCTTCGCTTTTGCCGAAGGTGCCCCCTGCTTTTTCTGAATGACAATCCATAACGCTCCGCCCATCTTCAAATGACCATAAGCCTGTTCAAAGATCGTGTGTACGGTATCCTTACCCGCACGGATCGGAGGATTGGTTAGAATCGCGTCAAAGTCTTCCTTTTTAACTTCAGCCAGAAGATTGCTTTGCATAACTGTTACATTCGTTATGCCGTTCGCTTTTGCATTTTCCTTGGAAAGCTCAACCGCTCTCTCATTGATATCGATCATGGTGACATGTCCATCCGGTACAAGTTTAGCTGCCGTAAGACCAATGGGTCCATATCCGCAGCCCACATCCAGTACATGAGCTCCAGCAGGCAACTCTATAGCATCAATCAACACTCTGCTGCCGTAATCGATTCCGTTTTTGGAAAATACCCCTGCATCCGTAACGAGTCGTAATTTCCATCCGCGTAGCTCCGCTTCTGTAGCCCGTCTGTCATGTGCCACTTGCGGTTTGTCCGAATAATAATGATTGGACATGTCCTCACTCACTTTCCTTATACAATTACAGCAACAAACCCCTTGATATAAGTCAAGGGGTTTGTTGTTTTGTTCATCTAGCTAATGAAAGCTAAATTATTTAACTTCGATTGAAGCGCCTGCTTCTTCAAGCTTAGCTTTAACCGCTTCTGCTTCTTCTTTGCTTACTTTTTCTTTCAGTGGTTTTGGAGCGTTGTCAACCACTTCTTTTGCTTCTTTCAGGCCAAGACCTGTGATTTCACGAACTGCTTTGATAACGTTGATTTTGGAAGCACCAGCGCTAGTCAAGATTACGTCGAACTCGGATTGCTCAGCTTCAGCTGCAGCAGCTCCGCCACCTGCAACAGCTACTGGAGCTGCAGCAGTTACGCCGAATTCTTCTTCGATTGCTTTAACGAGATCATTCAATTCCAGTACAGTCATGCCTTTGATTGCTTCCAAGATTTGCTCTTTACTCATGATTGAACCTCCATATATAATATTATTTTTTTGTATTTCATCACTGCCTAAGCAGCATTCAGATCAAGTTGCTTACGCGCCTTGTTCTTCTTTTTCAGCAACAGCTTTAACCGCAAGCGCGAAGTTGCGCACTGGCGCTTGAAGCACGCTGAGGAGCATAGAAAGGAGACCTTCGCGGGATGGCAATTCTGCCAACGCTTTGACTTCTTGTACTCCAATTACGCGACCTTCTACAACTGCACCTTTCAATTCCAGTGCATCGTTCTTTTTCGCGAAGTCGTTCAGAATTTTGGCTGGAGCCACTACGTCGTCTACGCTGAATGCAATTGCACTAGGACCTGTCAGTACTTCGTTAAGTTCTGTCAGTTCTGCTGCAGCTGCTGCGCGGCGAAGCAACGAGTTTTTCAGCACTTGGAATTCGATTCCGGCTTCACGAAGCTGCTTACGCAGCTCAGTTACTTGGGCAACGTTCAAACCGCGATAGTCAACAACAACGCTAGTAGCGCTCTCGCGCAATTTTGCTGTTACTGCATCAACGGACTCTTGTTTTGCTTGAATCACTTTTGCGTTTGCCAAACTGTACACCTCCTGATCAAATTTATCCCATTAAGAAAAGCCTCCGTAGAATCACGAAGGCTTGATATATACTCATAACCGATTTTCATCGTTCTAAGTTCTATAATCACACCTCGGCAGGAAATTAAGCCATAAAGGCACCTACTGTCTACGGTAAGCATATTCAAATGTCAACGGTCAGTCACTCGGACTCACAACTTTTATAGATTATCAGAACAGGACAAGCCTGTCAAGTGATATTATCTAAAAGATGCTGCGTTCACGCGTGCGCCAGGGCCCATCGTTGAAGAAAGACTTACATTCTTCAGATAAACACCTTTTGCTGCCGCCGGTTTAGCACGAGTCAAAGCATCCATGAGAGCTTTAAGGTTCTCATTCAATTGCTCTGCTGAGAAAGAAGCTTTACCGATCGGTGCATGAATTTGACCTGCACGATCCAGACGATATTCGATTTTACCGGCTTTAATTTCTTGAACAGCCTTGGATACATCGAAAGTTACCGTTCCGGCTTTAGGGTTAGGCATCAGACCTTTACCGCCGAGCAGTCGGCCCAATTTACCTACTTCACTCATCATGTCCGGTGTCGCTACGCAGACGTCGAATTCGAACCAGCCTTGTTGGATTTTGTTGATCATGTCTGCATCACCAACATAGTCCGCGCCAGCCGCTTCCGCTTCTTTCGCTTTGTCACCTTTTGCAAATACCAATACGCGTTGTGTTTTACCTGTGCCGTGTGGCAAGACAACAACACCACGTACTGCCTGGTCTTGTTTACGTGGGTCAACGCCCAAGCGTACTGCTGCTTCGATAGTTTCATCGAATTTTGCAGTGGCTGCCTTTTTCACAAGCTCTACAGCTTCTGAAGGCTCGTAAGTTGCTTCGCTGTCAATCAGCTTAGCAGCTTCCAGGTATTTTTTACCGTGTTTAGCCATGTTATATTCCTCCTTTGTGGTGTTAGCGGATATACCTCCCACATCAACCGGCCGCGAATCGGCCGGCTTTACGAAGCCATGTTTCAGATGAAAAATTAGTCTTCGATGGTGATACCCATGCTGCGGGCAGTACCTTCGACCATACGCATTGCAGACTCAACGTCAGCAGCATTCAGGTCAGGCATTTTTGTTTCCGCGATTTGACGTACCGCATCACGTTTAACGGTAGCGACTTTTTTCTTGTTCGGTTCGCCGGATCCTTTTTCTACTTTAGCTGCCACTTTCAACAGAACTGCTGCTGGTGGAGTTTTAGTAATGAAAGTAAAGGAACGGTCTTCGAATACTGTGATTTCAACAGGAATAATCAATCCCGCTTGATCGGCTGTACGAGCGTTGAACTCTTTACAGAATGCCATGATGTTGACACCTGCTTGACCCAAAGCTGGACCTACCGGAGGCGCTGGATTCGCTTTACCTGCTGGAATTTGCAGTTTTACCATTTTAATTACCTTTTTTGCCATGATTGACACCTCCTTGCAAAATAGTGGTTAACGGGCCTCACAGCCCTCCCACAAGAAACTTGAAGAGACTATATCTTCTCCACTTGCGTGTATTCCAACTCAAGCGGTGTTTCCCGTCCAAACATGTTCACGTGCACTTTCAACTTGCTTTTGTCTACCAAGATTTCTTCCACGGAGCCCACAAAATTCGCAAAAGGACCAACTTTAATACGTACGGATTCCTTAATATCGAATTCAATTTTAGGCTTCGGCTCAACCATGCCCATGTGCTTCAGAATTTGTTCCACTTCTTCAGGCAGCAAGGCTGTTGGTTTGGACCCGGAACCTGTCGAACCGACAAATCCCGTAACACCTGGCGTGTTGCGAACAACATACCAAGAGTCATCCGTCTGGACCATTTCCACCAAGACATATCCGGGGTAAACTTTACGCATAACGGTTTTTTTCTTACCGTCTTTGTTTACCACTTCTTCTTCCATAGGAACAAGAACGCGGAAAATCTTGTCTTCCATGCCCATGGACTCTACGCGTTTTTCCAAATTGGCTTTGACCTTATTCTCATACCCTGAATAGGTATGAACGACGTACCATCTTTTTTCCATATCAAGCCACCTGGGACCCTTCTTAAATAATCGCTTCGATCACAGCGGAGATGCCGATATCAACGACCCAAAAAAACAGCGTCATAACCACAACAGTACCAAGAACGATCAATGTGTAGTTGGTCAGCTCTTTACGATTAGGCCAGCGAACTTTTTTAAGTTCAGCCCAGCTTTCAGAGAAAAAGGAAATCAGAGATTTGAAACTACGTTTCACGCCGACTACACCTCCAAAAAACTATCTGGTTTCGCGATGAGAAGTCTGCTCGTTACAAAACTTGCAAAATTTCTTCATCTCCATGCGGTCGGGGTGATTACGCTTGTTTTTTGTCGTAGTGTAATTTCTTTGTTTGCAGTTTGTACAAGCCAAAGTAATAATTACCCGCATGATGTACACCTCCCGAAGACTTCCACATTCAAGCGGAGTCTCTAAATTGATCCTAAAAAAAAGCCGCGAATTTAGGCCTACCTAAAACACTTTATCATAAGGGTATAACCATGTCAATGAAAGAATAGCCTTTCATCAATGGGTAAAAAGTTCCTATCAAACACATTCAGTTTCTCATCTCTGTTTTTCTCTTCTCCTGCATGGACCAAGCGATTACTAGTATAATCATTCTTTAACTTTATAAACTTGAGGCAGCAAAAAAAGACTCAAACCCCGAGCCTTTTCCGTCAACGACAACATGTGTTCAATTATCTCGAACTTCCAGGTACTTTTCAAGTTTACGCTTAACGCGCTGAAGTGCATTATCAATGGACTTTACATGCCTGTCCAAATCTACTGCAATCTCTTGATAAGATCTCCCGTCCAGATACAACATCAATACTTTACGTTCCAGATCACTCAGAATCTCAGACATCTTATCTTCCAGGCCCACAAACTCTTCCTGATTGATGATAAGTTCTTCCGGATCGCTGACCTGTGTTCCACAAATCACATCGAGTAACGTACGATCGGACTCTTCGTCATAAATAGGTTTGTCCAGTGATACATAAGAATTAAGCGGAATATGCTTCTGACGTGTTGCTGTCTTGATTGCCGTAATAATCTGTCGTGTAATACACAACTCGGCGAAGGCTTTGAAAGAAGCGAGCTTGTCCCCTTTAAAATCTCTAATAGATTTATAGAGTCCAATCATTCCTTCTTGAATGATATCTTCCCGGTCAGCCCCAATCAGAAAATAAGATCTTGCCTTGGCGCGTACAAAGTTACGATATTTGTTAATCAAAAACTCCAGCGCTTCGCTTTCACCTTCACGGACCGCTTCGACAATGTCTTCGTCACTTTGGTAATCATACTTGGATAACATGATATCTTTGAGGTCGACACTCACAGACAATCCCTCCGGCTGCAACGCAAGGTACCCCGTTACTCTACTCTATGAAATATAGGATCAGTATATATGATGGTACCTCACACCGTCAACCACGCTCTGCCTAAAAAAGAACATCAATAACATAATTGTCAAGAGTTTCAAAATTCTAATTTTTGTAAAAGCGTGCTGTTATTCCCGGCGCCATCGCTCAAATTGCTTCAAAACATCCGGACTTAACTTGCCGCCGAGTGTATTTCGCGTTGCTTTAGCTTGATCTTCTTCCAGACGTTTCTGTAACTCTTTTTCGTTCTGCTCTACTTCGATCAGCAATTCCCTTGCGGATACACGCAGAGCTCCTTGTCCAAAAATGACATGCTGCTCTACCATATCGCTTGTAGCCACATAGATTTGGCGTCTTCGCGTGCTTAGTTCCCGAACGAGTCTCTCAATGCATTCGTCTGCCGTCTCTTTTTCCTTTGTAAAAAAGATCTGCACTTTGCTCTGTGTAAAGGATTTACCGAGTCCAGGCACGAGGTAGGCGTCAAAAACAACAATGACTCTCCGGCCAGAGAATGCCTGATAGTCGGCTAGTCGAGAGAGAAGCCTGTTGCGGGCCTCCTCCAATCCACTCTCCGCCAATCTAGATAGCTCCGGCCAGTCACCAATCATGTTGTACCCGTCTACAAGAAGCACATCACGGGAATCAGCCATATCTTCTAGTCCTGCGCTTGGCGCGAGCGGAGCACTTCATACATGACAACACCCGCTGCCACGGAAGCATTCAGGGAATTAATCTGACCTTGCATCGGCAATTTGATCAGCACATCACATTTCTCACGAATGAGTCGTCCCATTCCCTTGTTTTCGTTTCCGATCACGAGGGCTACTGGGCCTGTAAAGACTCCGTTACCAAACACGCTCTCCTGAGCAGCCACATCGGTACCTACGACCCACACACCCTCTTCCTTGAGACGGTCAATGGTTTGACCCAGATTGCTTACACGAGCCACTGGCACATACTCCACCGCACCTGCTGATGTTTTGGATACGGTCACTGTAACTGCAGCTGAACGCCGTTTAGGTACAATGACACCATGTGCACCTGTGCAGTCAGCCGTCCGCAAAATGGATCCAAGATTATGTGGATCTTCAATCTCATCCAACAAAATCAAAAATGGATGTTCATTTTTTGCAGCCGCTGCAGCAAGAATGTCCTCAACCTCCACATAAGCGTAAGGAGCCGCTTGTGCTACCACGCCCTGGTGTTGAATGCCCGGAACCGTTTGATCCAGTTTACGCTTGTCCACGTGTTGAATGACAATCCCTAGTTTTTTTGCTTCCGCAATAATGGGCTGCGTCAAATGTTTTTGCGCTGTATCTGCAATCCATATTTTATTAATGGTCCGGCCTGAACGCAGCGCCTCCGTCACGGAGTGTTTACCGGCGATCCATTCTTCTTCCATCTTTGCTCGATCCTCTCTATAACGCCCTGTCATACACTGCACCCTATTCGGCACATCTTACAGAAGCGGCTTTGTTGTAATTTATATTATTTTGTCGGTGATTGCGAATGTTCTTCCGCATGCTGGATGCCCTTGCGAATTAATTCAATCATGCGATCATGCCGACCACTGCTATACAGGTAACCGATCAGACACTCCAAAGCTGTGGCATGTCTATATTCCAAAACATCTGCGTTTTTGGGAATACTGCCAGACTTGGCATTACGACCTTGTCTGACAATGTCACGTTCTTCCTCGGTCAGCTCAGCCTCAATACCTGTGAGAATACGGCTCTGTGCCTTCGCCGATACCAAACCCGTCGCACTACGATGTAGATGGTTGGGACGCATATTGGCTTTGGACAACAGATACTGGCGTACGGCTACCTCATATACCGCATCACCAATGTAAGCGAGAGCGATGGGAGGAATTAACCGTGCAGGCCGAGAGGGTGGATAAGGAAACCACCCTCCCTGGTCAACGCTCAGAGATTGTTCATCTGTCTGTTGTTCCTCCCGTTGCTCGGCATGTTCGACGGTTTCAGACAACTTTTTCAGTTGTTCTTCGCTCATTTGCGGCGCCATCTCATTCCTTGAGCTGTATCCTCAAGCAAGATGCCCTGCGCAGACAGTTCATCCCGAATTTCATCAGCCCGCGCCCAGTTTTTGGACTTGCGCGCTTCGTTACGTTCTTCAATTAGACGTTCGATTTCTTCGTCCAAAAGCTCCGGTTCAGCCTCGGTATAGATGCGAAGCACCGCATTCAGCTCACTGAATAATTCCAGCAGGGCGCGAATGTCCGCAGCGTTTACCACATCTTGCTGCAACAGTTGGTTAGCTTCCCCAGCCCATTCAAAAAGTGCCGTAATCGCATCAGGCGTATTGAAGTCGTCCTGCATTTTCTCATGATACTGCTGACGAATCTGCTTCAGTCTCGTTGCAAACTCTGCTGACACAGCCTGATCCACGCTCACAGCTTGCAAGCGATGATTAAGGTTACCTACAGCATTGGCAATCCGGTCCACACTATTCTGTGCCTGTTCCATCGTATCTTCAGTGAAGTTCAACGGATTGCGATAGTGAGTAGACAACATGAAATAACGAATGGCTTCGCGTTTATATTGATTGCGAAGGTCTTTAACAAGCACTCCGTTACCGAGTGATTTCGACATTTTTTCGTTATCAATACGAATAAATCCGTTATGCATCCAGTAGTTTGCCAGTGGTTTACCAGTCAACACCTCGGATTGAGCGCATTCGCACTCATGGTGAGGGAACTGCAAATCCTGTCCTCCGCCGTGAATATCCAACGTATCCCCCAAGTATTCCCGTGCCATGGCAGAGCACTCGATATGCCAGCCCGGACGACCATCCCCCCATGGACTGGACCAGAATATCTCACCTGGCTTCGCAGCTTTCCAGAGTACGAAGTCTTCCGGATGCTCTTTGCGCTCATCTACACCAATGCGGATTCCAAACTGTAATTCCTGAAGGTTTTGCTTAGATAATTTCCCGTACTCCGCGAATTTGCCTGTACGATAATATACGTCACCGCCATTTTCATAGGCGAAGTCCTTTTCAACCAATTCACGGATAAAATCAATAATGAGCGGCATGTTTTCCGTCACTCTTGGATTACTGCTTGCCTTCGGAATACCCAGCCCTTCGAGATCCTCGTAGTAAGCTGCAATAAACTTTTCTGCGACATGAGGAACATCCGTACCAAGCTGCTCGGCCTTGCGAATGAGTTTGTCATCCACATCCGTGAAGTTCACGACATAGTTCACTTCATGACCTGTCTGTTCCAGGTATCCGCGAACCGTGTCGAAAAAGATAACTGGACGTGCATTCCCGATATGAATGTAATCATATACTGTCGGCCCGCACACATACATTTTCACTTTCCCCGGCTCTTGAGGAACAAAATTCTCTTTGGTACGACTCATCGTATTGTAAATTTGAAGCGTCATAGTCACTTTCCTTTCATCCGTTTCCATCATTATTCTATTGTACCACGGGAATACTCACTTTCACGTGTACTCTGCAGAGTACGCACTTCTTCACGCAATCGTTCGATTTCTTGCTGCATCGTGCGCAGGGAATCGATGACCGGATCGGGAAGCTGCTGATTCAGACGGTCCACCCGGCGGCCATCCTGCTTCACAATTCTGCCCGGTATGCCTACAACGGTGCTGTTCGAAGGAACTTCCTTCAGTACAACAGAGTTCGCACCAATATTACATTGATCCCCCACGCTGAAGGAACCTAGCACCTTCGCCCCGGATGAGATAACCACATTATTGCCAATTGTCGGATGTCTCTTCCCTTTTTCTTTACCCGTTCCACCAAGTGTGACCCCCTGATAGATGACAACATCATCGCCAATTTCACATGTTTCCCCAATCACGACGCCCATGCCATGGTCAATAAACAACCGATTGCCAATTGTAGCCCCGGGATGGATTTCGATGCCTGTCATAAAACGGCTGACCTGTGAAATGAACCGGGCGAAAGAAAACCATTTCCGCTTGTATAAAAAGTGTGCCACACGGTGCGCCCATATCGCATGCAGCCCCGAGTAGGTAAATACAACTTCAAACCATCCCCGGGCCGCCGGATCGTTTTCAAACACCGCCTGGATATCTGATCTGATCTTCTTAAACATGCTCGTTCCCCTCTTGTTCAGGTCTTCGTCCTCCGGCTTACCGGACGGCGCGGCCCTCATGGTAGTGTACTTCCGACTCGACCTAAATAGAAAACGCCCCTGCAGCTATTAAGCTGCAGAGGCGTTTATCGCGGTCCCACTCTGCTCGGTTCATGCCTTAACATACAAGAACTGGGAAGTTTGTTATAGCCTCCTCATATCCTTGCACAAGAATGAACCCTCAACAGTTCCGTAACGGGAACCAACCGTCACAACCTATCCTGACGTTTTCCTCTCTCCTACATAACGAGAGGCGGGGCCGGATTCGGCTATGCAGCTCACGGGTGCATTTCGACTGACGGACAGCGGATGGCTCACAGCCACCGCAGCAAAGAATCCTGTTCTTTACTGCGGGGCCATCCTCTCTGAATCTGTCCGGTTCAGCCTACTTCTCCCGGTCTTTGCTGTTTTTATGATGAATGATAAAATCATACCATTTAACCTTTGTGTTGCTATTATAGCGAAAAGGTTATGGACTGACAACAATCTTCCTTCATATCGGTATAAACGAAGTTCTATCCATAAGTCCAAAGTAGACTCTAAAAGGGGCGTTTCTTATGCACCTTTTACCTGAGCATGCAATCGATCAATCACCGTATCACGACCAAGCAGTACAATCGTTTGGTTCAGATCACGGCCATGAGTCTGTCCTGTCAGAGCTACACGAATCGGCATAAACAACTGTTTACCCTTAAATCCGGTCTCTTTCTGAACTTCTTTGATCAGCGCAGCCATTTTGCTTGGTGTAAATTCGTCGCTAGCCTGTACTTTATCAGCAAATGCCTTCAGAACGGTTGGTACCTGCTCCTCAGCCAGTACAGCAGCTCCTTCACTTTCCAGCTCCAGGTGGGAACGGAAGAACACTTCCGACAATTCCACGATATCGGAGGCAGAATTCATTTGCTCCTGGTAGAGATGAACAAGCGTATATGCCCATTCTTTCTGTTCAGGTGAGAGCTCAGCAGCAATACGTCCCGCCTTTTGCAGATGTGGAATTGCCATTTCGGCAATGCGATCCGGGTCCGCATTTTTGATGTAATGGTTGTTCAAGTGAGCCAGCTTGTGGGTATCAAATACCGCCGGACTCTTGGACAGACGCTTCGTATCAAAAATGGAGATTAACTGCTCCTGCGAGAAGATCTCTTCTTCGCCTTCAGGGGACCAGCCAAGCAGGGAGATGAAGTTAAACATCGCTTCAGGCAGATAGCCAAGCTGATCATATTGTTCAATAAACTGAATAACGGACTCGTCACGTTTGCTCAGCTTTTTGTGGTTTTCATTCACGATCAACGTCATATGACCGAATTGCGGCGGCTCCCAGCCAAGCGCTTCATAAATCATCAGTTGACGCGGTGTGTTAGAGATGTGATCTTCGCCACGCAGGACGTGAGAGATCTTCATCAGGTAATCATCCACAGCAACTGCATAGTTGTACGTGGGAATGCCGTCTTTTTTCACTATAACGAAGTCGCCGGATTCCTTGCTGTTGAATGAAATTGTTCCTTTGACCATGTCATCAAACGTATAGATGCGTTCTTCCGGTACACGGAAACGAATACTCGCCACACGACCTTCCGCTTCAAATGCGCTCTGTTGCTCCGGTGTCAGATCACGGTGTTTACCCGAATAACGCGGAGTTTCTCCACGTGCTGTCTGTTCCTCACGTTCCTGTTCCAGCTCTTCTTCCGTGCAGTAACAGCGGTAAGCCAGACCTTTATCCAACAGCTCCTGGGTATACTTACGATAGATATCCAAACGTTCCGTCTGACGGTATGGTCCGTACTCGCCGCCGACATCAATACTTTCGTCCCACTCGATTCCGAGCCATTTCAAGTATTTCAGCTGACTTTCCTCACCACCGGCAATGTTGCGTTTCACGTCCGTATCCTCAATACGAATAATGAATTTGCCGTTATTATGTTTGGCATACAAATAGTTAAACAGCGCCGTACGGGCGTTCCCGATATGCAGGTGTCCCGTTGGACTCGGCGCGTAGCGCACGCGAACTTCGGTGCTCATAATATCCCCTCCGTCTCTAATTGGTTGATGATATCACACGCGAACAAGGCAAACAACCGATTGGGCAGCTATTCCCTCTCCCCGTCCGGGGAATCCGAGTTGCTCTGTTGTTGTCGCTTTGACATTCACCTGAGTTACATCCGCTTCAAGTGCCTTGGCAATAACCTCGGCCATCTGCGGAACGTAAGGTGCCATCTTCGGTTTCTGTGCAATAATGGTTGAATCGATGTTCCCCAGACGGTATCCACGATCCTTCACCAACTGCCACACATGCTCCAGCAGTTTCAGGCTATCCGCATCCTTGAACTCCGGATCGGTATCCGGGAAGTGTTTGCCAATATCCCCAAGTGCAAGCGCACCAAGAATGGCATCACTGATGGCATGCAGCAGCACGTCTGCGTCCGAGTGACCCAGCAGTCCTTTTTCATAAGGGATCGTGACCCCGCCAATAATGCATGGACGTCCCTCTACCAGTTGATGTACATCGAATCCCTGTCCTACACGTATCATCGCTTCTTCTCTCCCTTGAGCAAAAACGCGGCGTATTCCAAATCTTCCGGCGTCGTTAATTTGATATTCGTATAACTGCCTTCCACAACCTTGACCGACATTCCCTGGCGTTCAGCCAGCATTGCGTCATCTGTTCCTAGAAATCCGTCCCGGTCCGCCGATTCGTAAGCAAGTATCAGGGAAGAAAGACGAAAAGCCTGCGGGGTTTGAATGCTCCACAGACTGCTGCGGTCCGGCGTCGCCGTAACGATTCCATCCGCATTTACTTGTTTGATCGTATCCTTCACTGGAACGGCCAGTACAGCTGCTCCACCCGACATGGCGGCCTTCATACATCCCATAATCTGCTCACGGTTTATAAAAGGACGTACCCCGTCGTGAACGAGGACCCAGTCTGTCCCTAGTGCCTTAAGGCCTTCGTGGACCGAATGCTGTCTCTCTTTCCCTCCGGGGATGATACGGACATGTGATTCCAGTCGGTATTCTTTTACCCATTCCTGGCAGCGTTCAACATCGGTAGCTCCCGTGACCAGCACCATTTCGCTGACCTCGTCCATAGCCGCAAACACTTCAAGCGTATGTATGAAAACGGGCTTGTCCTGCAGCAGCAGAAACTGCTTACTCTCGGTTGTTCCCATCCGGGTCCCCCGACCTGCCGCCACAATGACAACACCCCACCCTTTATCCATGCCGCAATCCCTGCCTTGTCTGTCAGTTTACCGTTCGGAGATATAATACAGTTATATTATAAACTCTAACGATACACTACCCATCATACCGCTTTATTGGGCTTTTTCCAACAGTTTCGGCTTGGCAAAAATCATTCGTCCTGCTGACGTCTGCAGCACACTGGTCACCAGCACTTCCATCATCATGCCGATATACTCGCGTCCGCCTTCCACAACAATCATCGTGCCATCATCCAGATAGGCTACACCTTGACCGTGTTCCTTACCATCTTTGATAATCTGCACCATAATCTCCTCACCTGGCAATACCACGGGCTTAACCGCATTGGCGAGATCATTGATATTTAGCACGGATACACCTTGCAATTCACAGACCTTGTTCAAGTTGAAGTCGTTGGTGACAACTTTGCCCTGAAGAACCTTGGCGAGCTTGACCAGCTTGCTGTCCACTTCGGAAATTTCCTCGAAATCACCTTCGTAAATGAGAACTTTGACGTCCAATTCCTTCTGAATTTTATTCAGGATATCAAGCCCTCTCCGTCCTCTGTTCCGCTTGAGCAAGTCCGATGAATCGGCAATGTGCTGCAATTCCTCCAGAACAAATTCCGGGATTACAATCGTGCCCTCGATAAATCCGGTTTTGCATATATCTGCGATGCGACCATCGATAATTACACTGGTATCCAAAATTTTGTGCTCTTCCAGTCGTCTGTCTTCATCCACCTCGGGATGACCCCAACGTCCTGACATCCAGAAGGCCGCCAGATCGTCTTTCTTCGCCATGGCAAGCATATAGCCTGTATAGCTACTTACGACCGTCAGCGCCACCTGAAGCACCTCTCCGGCCGTCCCGAGCCATGCCACACAAGGATATAACAGCAAGGCCACCAACAGTCCTGCAACTGTACCCGCTGCACCTGCAGCCAATTCATTCATCGGTACTTTGGCCAAAGAATCAATACTATTATGCAGTCTGGTTGCCATTAATGTCCCACCGATGTTACACACGGACATAAACAATACAGCACCTAGTAGGGTTGATACCCCAGCCCCCAACAATCCTGCTGATTGAATCCATTCTGCCATCCAAGGGACGGATTTTCCTGCCAGATGATATGCCGTGTAGCCGAACCATGCACCGCACAATCCTGTAAAAGTTAAAATGCCTTTTTTCCACATAAGTCCCTGCACCTCCTTCAATATATCTTCATCTTTATATCCAGTATGATCCAATTCCCTGATTGCTAATCCCGCTTTTGAAGAACTTTTTGGAAATGTTGCAATCGTCAGTTGAAAGAAGGTAAATTATTGGCATATAATGAATTCAATTCATATCCCGAGGTGAGTAGCAAAATGAGTACGCTAAGTTTACAGGCTTTTCAGGATCAAGTTTCCGAGCTGTTGCTGCGTCATCGCAGCCTGATTGATGTACTGTCCAAAACAGGACAAGCCGGCGCCTCTGTCAACCGTGCCGTGTCAAAGGCCATTACCGAATGCGGCTGCATTGAGCTGCACGCCACCAAGCAGAAATATGCCCCAGAGAGCGATATTGCTCAATCAAAAGGCCTGCTGGAAACGCATGTGGAAGGTGAATTGTGCGAGAATTGCAAAGAGGTTATCAGCTCTGAACTGGGGCGGAACCTGTTTTATATGTCGGCTCTCTGCAATCTGCTGGACATCAACATGGAAGAGGTCGTAAATCACGAGTCACAGAAATGTTCGACGTTAGGGATGTTCAATTTGTCGTAAACAATACGTATTTCGTTGCAAATGGTTAAGTTACCTTATAGATTTGAAAAACAAAAATAAGCACGCATTCTCCTGTCAGGAGCGTACGTGCTTTCTTTGTATTTTCCAAAATGATGGAATGCCTAGCGATCGGAAGGACGGGAAGACTTCTCTTCTTTACGCTTTTTGGCCCGGTTGCGTGAGGCTACTGTCCGCATATTATGCTTCATCCCATATAGAGCGTATAACACCAGTGGAATAAAGATCAATTTGGACAATTGTTCTGGAAACATGACCGCCACCACGATTGCGAAGACGATAACCCAAGGTGCAATCCAGATCGCTTTGCGCGGCAGACCAACCTTTTTGAAATTGGGGTATTTCAGCGAACTTACCATCAGATAAGATAACAGCAAAGTCGCAATCATCATACTCACAGGACCGATATCCTTATTAAACAGGGACAGTGTTGCCAGAACTCCTCCGGCCGCTGGAATCGGCAAACCTGTGAAGTACCCGGGGATGCCGGGGCGAACGTTAAACCGGGCAAGCCGGATGGCTCCACAAATGGGAAAGCTTGCGGTTGCGATCCAGGCGAAAACCGGAGTTGCGTCCTGGAACGAGACCATAAATATAATTAGGGCTGGAGCTGCACCAAATGAAACCATGTCAGATAAAGAATCCAGTTCTTTACCAAACTCACTCTGGGCATTAAGTGCACGTGCCACACGGCCATCCAGACCATCCAACAACATCGCAATAATGACCAAAATGGCAGCCAAACTATAATTCCCATCAATTGCAAGCAGGATTGCCATCATTCCAAGAAACAGATTACCTAAGGTAAAGAGATTCGGAATGAATCTGGTTAACATCGTTGTTTCACCTCATTATTTTCAAGCCGTTATAGGCAAACCCTTACATTTGTCTGTCAATAAACATCTGCTCCTGCAAACGCTTGAGACCTTCCTTAATGGTACGGGCACGCACCTCTCCAATCCCGTCCACTTCGTCCAGCTCTTCAATTGTAGCCATAATGACATGAGGCAATTGTTCGAATTGATCGACCAGGTTATGGATGATGACATTCGGCAGGCGGGGTATCTTGTTTAATACCCGATATCCGCGAGGTGCAACCGAATCTTCGGACGTAGCAGCTGACGAAGGGTATCCCAGAAGACGTACAATATGATGTGCATCCAGCAATTCATCGTCCGACAATCTTTTCAGACCAACGATAATCTCACGGATTTTGTCATCACTGTCATCACGGGCATAGTCCTTATACAGTAGCCATGCTTCCTCTTCTGTTGTACCGACGAGTTCCTCCATCTGCATGGAGATGAGACGTCCCTCGTTGCCGAGTTCATGAATGTAACGCTTAATTTCCGTTTTGATGCGCATAACCATTTCCGTACGCTGAATGACATTGACCACCTCTGGAATCGTCACCAGTTCCTCGAACTCGGAGGCGCTCAGATTCGTAAGGGACTGTGTCAATACAGCTTTGTATTTCTCCAAGGTTTGAATCGCTTGATTCGCCTTGGTCAAAATAACCCCGATTTCCTTGAGGGAATACCGTAGTGTTCCTTGGTATAAGGTGATAATATTCCGGCGCTGCGATATAGATACAACTAATTTGCCTGTTTGTTTCGCGACTCGCTCAGCCGTCCGGTGACGGATCCCCGTCTCAGATGAAGAGATAGATGAGTCAGGAATGAGCTGAGTGTTGGCGTATAGGATACGCTTTAAATCCTCACTAAGGATAATGGCACCGTCCATCTTCGCGAGTTCATACAGATAGTTCGGGGAGAAATCACAGTTTATCGAAAATCCTCCATCCACTACTTCCATCACTTCAGGGCTGTATCCTACAACCAGCAGTGCACCCGTCTTGGCGCGCAGCACGTTCTCCAGACCTTCGCGGAAAGGTGTACCTGGTGCGATCAGCCTTAACAATTCGTTCATATTATCCAGTTGGCTCGAATCTTTCATCTTGTTATGCCCCCTAATCTAAAGCAACCGCTAGTGCATCTGCCACGGTATTCACACCGATCAGTTGTATCCCGCGAGGATGTTTCCAGCCCTTTAAGCTTTTTTCTGGTAAAATGACACGCTTGAAGCCCAATTTTTGAGCTTCTTTCACACGTTGTTCAGCCCGTGAAACGGCCCGAACTTCACCCGTCAAACCGATTTCCCCAAAGATGACGTCATCTGGCTTGGTCGGCACATCTCTCAAGCTAGATGCGATACTTACAGCAACCGCCAAATCCACTGCCGGCTCATCTAATCTCACGCCACCAGCTACGTTCAGATAAGCATCCTGTGTTTGCAGGAACATGCCCATCCGTTTCTCCAGTACCGCAATAATCAAATTTAATCGATGGAGATCTACCCCTGTCGCCATACGTCGAGGAGAAGGGAAATGTGTGGTTGAAATCAATGCCTGCAATTCCACAAGTAGAGGACGTGTGCCCTCCATGCTGGCAACTACGGTAGAACCCGCCACACCCAGTGGACGTTCTGACAAAAAGAGCTCAGAAGGGTTACCTACTTCACGAAGTCCATCTTCACCCATTTCAAAAATACCGATTTCATTGGTCGAACCAAAACGGTTCTTCACCGCACGTAAAAGGCGATACGTATGATGCCGCTCTCCTTCAAAATAAAGAACACAGTCCACCATATGCTCCAACATACGTGGACCGGCAATAGCACCTTCTTTCGTAACATGCCCCACAAGTACAGTTGCAATGCCTCGCCCTTTGGCGATCCGCATGAACCGTGATGTACATTCCCTTACCTGAGCTACACTGCCGGGAGCACTGGTGACTTCTGGCAGATATACGGTCTGAATGGAGTCGATGACTAGAAAATGCGGCTGGATCTGCTCCACCGCTTCCTCAACCCGCTCCATATTGGTCTCACATAGTACATATAACTCAGGAGACAGCGCACCTAGACGGTCAGCCCGCAATTTCGTTTGCTTAACTGATTCCTCACCTGAGACATATAACACGCGCAAACCTGAATGAGTCAATGCATGAGATGTCTGCAACATCAACGTTGATTTTCCGATTCCGGGGTCTCCGCCCACCAGAACGAGAGATCCTGGAACAATTCCGCCGCCCAAAACCCGGTTCAGCTCTTCAATTCCAGTCTGTACACGCGGTTCCTGACCGCTATCTATATCTATGATGGGAAGTGGTTTATCTTTACTCTCAAAAAGAGGGGAATTTCTTCCTTGTGTTTTGACCACCGTTTCGGTTTCTTCCACCATTGAATTCCAAGACTGACAACCCGGACATTTGCCGTACCATTTGGGGGCTTCATAGCCGCATTCCGTACACTGAAACTTGGTTTTAACTTTGGCCACTTCAGCACTCCTAGGATTTATTTTATAACAGCATTTTGCATTTTTCGACGAATTTTGCCTAAACTCCCTGACGTGCAGGGTTAATAAAAGTTTACCATTGTTTGAGATTTTTCGTAAAGGATTATCGCAAACTTTACACATGTTCGTAGCCAGTTCAATGTTTGTTTTCTGATAAACAACAGCTTTGGGGCTCTGACTGGCACAAAAAAACAAAAATCCTTCCCGACTAAAGTCAGAAAGGATTTTTGTTTTATATATCAGACTCATTAGTTATCTCACAAGTTAAGTGTCACTTATTTCGTTTCAATTTCCTCAGTGGAAGGAACAACAACGTCTTTTTTCGTTACAGACAATGCTCCGTTCTCTTCATCGATGAGCAACGAATCACCTTTGGTCACATTACCCGTGAGCAACTCTTCAGACAATTTGTCTTCGATATGCTTCTGGATCGCCCGACGAAGCGGACGAGCACCATAAGCTGGATCGAAGCCGGCTTTAGCAAGGAAATCCTTGGCATTGTCGGTGAGTTCGAAGTCAACCTCGTATTCACGTAGCCGTTTCCGAAGCTCCTCACTCATGAGGGTAACAATCTCTGCAATGTGTTTCTGTTCCAGAGAGTGGAACACGATAATTTCATCAATCCGGTTAAGGAACTCTGGACGGAAGCTTTTCTTCAGCTCATCCATGACTTTACCCTTCATGTTATCATAATCCGCCCCTGCATCCACAACTGCTGTGAAGCCGAGTGTAGAGTTACGTTTGATCGCTTCAGCACCCACGTTGGATGTCAGAATAATCAAAGTATTTCGGAAGTCAACAACGCGACCTTTGGAATCCGTCAGACGACCATCCTCAAGCACTTGCAGCAAGATATTAAATACTTCCGGATGTGCTTTCTCGATCTCATCGAGCAGGACGACGGAGTAAGGTTTGCGACGAACTTTCTCTGTCAGTTGTCCACCTTCTTCATATCCCACATATCCCGGAGGCGCTCCGACGAGTCGGGAAGTCGAATGCTTTTCACCATACTCTGACATATCGATCCGGATCACTGCATTTTCATCGCCAAACATGGCTTCTGCAAGTGCACGAGCGAGCTCGGTTTTACCTACCCCGGTAGGACCTAGGAAGATAAATGAACCCATCGGACGTTTCGGATCTTTCAATCCGGCCCGAGCACGACGAACTGCACGACTGACAGACTTCACAGCCTCATCTTGGCCAATGACACGTTCATGAAGAATAGACTCCAGGTTCATCAAGCGTTGTGTTTCTTCTTCTTTCAGCTTGTTCACCGGAATTCCAGTCCAGTTGGCTACCACTTGCGCGATATCCTCAGGCGTTACTTCAGAATCCGTGCGACCTTGTTTTTCTTTCCATTGGTTCTTCGTTACATCCAGCTCTTCACGGATTTTTTGTTCCGTGTCACGCAGAGCTGCTGCTTTCTCGAATTCTTGGCTTTGAACCGCTGCGTCTTTTTCCTTACGGATATCTTCGAGACGGCTTTCCAATTGTTTGAGGTTTGGTGGGATCGTGTAAGAGTTCAATCTTACTTTGGAGCCCGCCTCATCAATCAGGTCGATCGCTTTATCCGGTAGGAAACGGTCTGTAATGTACCGATCAGACAGTTTAACCGCCTGCACAATCGCTTCATCCGTAATTTTCACCCTGTGATGCGCTTCGTAACGATCACGCAAGCCGTGTAAAATCTGAATTGCTTCTTCTGGAGAAGGCTGATCCACCGTGATCGGTTGGAAACGGCGCTCCAGGGCAGCATCTTTCTCGATATATTTGCGGTATTCATCAAGTGTTGTTGCACCGATGCACTGCAATTCTCCACGGGCCAAAGCCGGTTTCAAAATGTTCGAAGCATCAATTGCACCTTCCGCTCCGCCTGCACCAATCAGGGTATGCAATTCGTCGATGAACAGGACAATGTTACCCGCTTGACGAATTTCATCCATAATTTTTTTCAAACGATCTTCGAATTCACCACGATATTTTGTACCTGCAACAACCGAACCCATATCTAATGTCATGACACGTTTGTCACGCAAAGTCTCCGGAATTTCGTTGGCGATAATTTTTTGTGCAAGTCCTTCAGCGATGGCTGTTTTACCTACACCTGGCTCACCAATCAGTACCGGGTTATTCTTGGTACGACGGCTCAGTACCTGAATAACACGTTCGATTTCTTTACTACGTCCAATCACTGGGTCCAGGTTGTTCTCTCTGGCATACGCCGTAAGGTCACGTGCCAGACTGTCCAGTGTTGGTGTGCTGACATTGGCAGGTGTACCGTTATGACTGGATACAGCTTCGCTGCTGCCAAGCAATTGCAGTACTTGTTGACGTGCCTTATTCAAGCTAATACCCAGGTTGTTCAGCACACGTGCCGCAACCCCTTCGCCTTCACGGATCAATCCGAGCAGGATATGCTCTGTGCCTACATAGGTATGGCCCAATTTGCGAGCTTCATCCATAGACAGTTCAATTACTTTTTTCGCACGAGGCGTATATGCAATGTTCGTAGGTTGCTCTTGGCCACGGCCAATCAGCGTTTCTACTTCATCTTGAATTTTTTCCAATCCGAGTCCCAGGCCGATCAGCGCTTTGGCTGCGATGCCTTCGCCTTCACGAATGAGGCCGAGCAAAATGTGCTCTGTACCGATGTTATTATGACCAAGACGGACAGCTTCTTCCTGCGCCAATGCGAGCACCTTTTGGGCCCGTTCCGTAAATCTTCCAAACATCATATCTCCTGCACCTCCATGGTTTTGGATAAAACGGGGGCTGTTAAAAGGATCCCACCGTATTCTTCATATCATTTTTGTTTGCAGCCATGCTGCGAATAAAATCATTCAGCATTCATTTATAGAAATGCTCTATTATATAAAAGCCGCAGATGCGGCGTGAAACCTTTATAAACAACTCTTGATCAACCTAAGATTGATTGGCTGCACTGATCGTATCACGGATCAACTGAGCCCGATATATGTCACGCTCATCTGTCCGCATGTCTTCCCCAAATGTTTTTTGCAAAAAGCCCGGCTGTGTCATCACATTCAACTCGTTCATCACGGTTATGGACAAGCCATCTAACAAGCCGAGATCTACGCCAAGTCGAACATCAGACAGACGCTGTGCAGCTTCCTTAGAATCGACGATGGCTGCATGGGACAGTATGCCGTATGAACGCATAACCCTGTCGGTAATTCGCAGCCTAGAGTCGGTAATTAACCGTTCTCTAGCAGTACGCTCATGCCCAATCATCTGTAAAACAACACTATGCAGGTTATCAATGACTTCTTGTTCCGTCTGCCCCAGTGTGATCTGGTTCGAGATCTGGAACAGGTTACCCATCGCCTCACTGCCTTCACCGTAAATTCCCCGTACAGTCAGTCCGACTTGGGAGACTGCCGTTAAAATGCGGCCAATCTGCTGTGTCATCACCAGAGCGGGCAAATGCATCATGACAGATGCTCTTACACCTGTACCTACATTCGTAGGACAGCTGGTTAAATATCCTCTGCGGTCATCAAAAGCATAATCCACATGCGCTTCAAAAGCATCATCTATGGCGGAAGCTTTCTCCCAGGCTTCTTTCACCTGGAACCCCGGATAGAGGCACTGGATACGAAGATGATCCTCTTCATTAATCATAATACTGACAGATTCATCCTCACTGAGAATAACCGCACCATTTCTGGATTCGTTCGCAAGACTAGGACTGATCAGATGTTTCTCTACCAGCACCCGTTTGTCAAGGTCATCGATATCAATCAGATCCAAGGTATGAAAATCTCCAAAGGCATGAACGTCATCGTATTGAAGTACTTCGCTCAGCTTATTCAGCACTTCTTCCGATTGCTCATTGGAAGCCAGCATCGGAAACGGATAATGCTGCAGGTTGCGTGCGATCCGGACCCGGCTGCTAATGACGATTTCGGAATCAGCCGCATCACTGCGCATCCAGTCGCTGAGCGCCTTCTCTGTAAAACGAAGATTAGGCATTACGCATCCCTCCTACTCATCACAAACTTTACTCCTGAGCTATTTCTTTTTCAAGTTCCCTGATCTGATCACGAATTTGAGCAGCTTCTTCAAACTCCTCTTGCGTTATGCTCTCCTGAAGATCCCGTTTCAGATCAGCAATCTGTCGTTTCACCTTGATGCGACCACCAGCTCGTGCAGGCACTTTACCCACGTGGGAAGTGCTACCATGAACCCGTTTGAATAGCGGATCCAAACGACTGTCAAAATATTTATAACATGAGCTACAGCCAAAGCGGCCAATTTTGCTAAACTGTGAATAGGTCATCCCACATTCTTCACAACGAAGGGATTGCGCAGGTGTTGCTCCTGCACTGCCATTTTTGCCTGTAGGCTCAAAATCAAGCAACCCGGACAATAAGTTATGAATGGAAAATCCGTTGGATGTTCCCGGAATCATTTCCCCTTTTTCACGAGCGCATGACTCACAAATATGGAATTCCGTTTTCTCTCCGTTCACGATTTTCGTGAAATGGAGTGTTGCCGGACGTTTGTTGCATTCTTGGCACAGCATAATGATGTACCCCCTTGATCCCGATAGTTTTCATTTACCGAGCAAAGATATTAACATCGCCTTTAACATTCTGGCACGAATTTGATCCCGGTAAGGAAGTTTGACCAATATAATCTCTCTCGATACAGCTGCCCGCATCAACCCGGCTTCCCTTTTGCTTAAGAAACGTGCTTCTTCCAGTTGGTAGATCAGACCTTCGGCAGCTGTCTGCCCGATCTCATCTCCAATACTATGGTGCAAATGGTTATGCAGAGCCGAGTGAGCCGGCAATTCAATCCGCTGTATGCGAACATAACCGCCGCCGCCACGTTTACTCTCTACAAGGTAACCTTTTTCGAGTGTAAATCGGGTGCTGATGACATAATTGATCTGGGAAGGCACACATGAAAATTGGTCAGCCAGATCATTACGTTGAATTTCGACCATTCCTTCGGGACTTTCATGCAAAATACTCTTCAGATATTGTTCGATAATATCAGAGATATTACGCATCCACTCATCCTCCACTGTCTGAAACGTTAAGTCAATAAGGACCCACACGCCCCTACAGAGTACACCTTCTCAACCCATTTAACCAATCAAGGAAACAGCGAAACTGATCTTCAACGGTCTTTAACGGGAGAGCGAAGGACGCTCGAAGGTCCTTTAATATTGCTTTTATCCGCTGATGTGCACTACCTTTAAAATGGCTCCCACCACCGGATTGCAGAAAGAAAGCTACGTAAGTATTTAACCTTTAGTTGACTTTGACTTTCTTTGACTTTATATACATTATAGCATATTTTGTGGTTTTGCCAAGAGGGAGCACTATTCATTTTTTACGATTTTACACGAAATATTCGGCTGACACAAAAAAACCTCTCCAAAATAGCTGGAGAAGTCCATTTGTCTCACACTAGCAACGTATTGCTATACAAGTTAAATCTACAAAATTGATCCTAGAATATTCGTTACTCTATGAGGATCAGAAAAAATCAAGTAAATACGTTTCCCGTTTAGGAATCGCTTGTTCCAGAGCCTTAATCGCTCCATTTGGTCCTTCAATTCTACCTATTTGAGCCATCTCTGCGGGCCTGCGATACCCCATCAGTATTGCGGTGAGCGCCTGAATGTCTACTTTAACAGTTTGATCTTTAGCAGCCGGCTCAGATGTTTTCCAAATCGAAGCTGTACCGTTCATCGCCACATTCAACTGCCATACCCCTTCATTCCATGGTGCGTGTGCATCCTCTACCTGGAGATTAATCTGTACTGGTGAGTCTGGGCTCGCAAAAGGATACTGTGAAATAAATTGTTCTACACTCACAATACGTGCCATAAAGAATGGTATAACTTCCTGCTGAATCCGCGGATTGTCTAATTGAAAAGCAAGCATATCACTGGCTGGTGCCTGTAAAGTTACTTCCTCAATCATGGAATCATGGTTCGCAATAAAGGTCCATAAACCTTGTCTTGCCTCTTCATTCAAGTAAATGATCTCTCTAATGGTAAACTTTCTTTCCTTAACCTCATATAAAACATAGCCTTGTGCTTTACCAGCTTCATCATAATATACAGCCTTCTGGCTGGCTCCATTAGTGAGAACTGAGTTCTCCCATCTCGCATCATCCCGGATCAAAGTTCCGTTATAGCGCTCAGCATACGAACTGTATACTTCCTTTAATATGCTGAGTCCCGGATCGCCACGACGAATTGTTCCAGGGGTTGCCTTTTTCGCAGGCAGATGAGCTGTAGGCACTTTATATCGTTTAAACTCAACATACGTCTCCCAACCATATCTCCGATAAAACGCAAAAGAGAACGGATGCAAAAACGATATACTTTGTTTCTTACGGTTCATTTCCTCAAGCGCATGCTTCAACAGTCCAGCTACCCAGCCTTTACGTCTATATTCTGGCCATGTCGCTACTCCCGCAATACCGCCCATCTCGAACGATCTCCCATGAATATAGGTTTGAAAAGGAATAATGTGAAGTTTGGCACCCAATTGTCCTTCCTCAAATACACCCCATATATCCTGAGAATCAAATTGACTCCGTCGCTTCTCCGTCTGTTCTTCACTCATTACCACTTGAAAAGCATACTCGGAGAGTGCCATCGCTGGCTCAAAATCATCAACGGTTAATTTCTGAATTTCCATATCGTCCTGCACCCCGTTCTCTAAGTTATGATATCTTTCAAATCATGGCCTGATACGTGATGTATGTATCCATTTATGAGTGTGTCAGAGGAACGGGACAAAGTCAAACAAGAGATGCGCTGGCATCTCTCGGGAATATTTTTTTCGTGTATTATAATTGTTCCACCTGATCTATAGTAAAAAAACGCAAATAAAAACCACCACCGAATAACATCGGCAGTGGTTCTTTGCTTGGCGGCGTCCTACTCTCCCAGGACCCTGCGGTCCAAGTACCATCGGCGCTAGAGGGCTTAACGGTCGTGTTCGGGATGGGTACGTGTGGAACCCCTCCGCCATCGCCACCAAACGCATAGCTTAGCTTACATCTCAGAGATCATTCTCTGAAAACTAGATCCGAAACGAAATGTGCGATTTACAACGTGCATATTGGATAAGCCCTCGACCGATTAGTACTGGTCAGCTCCATGCATTGCTGCACTTCCACCCCCAGCCTATCTACCTCGTCGTCTTCAAGGGGTCTTACATACTGGGAAATCTCATCTTGAGGGGGGCTTCACGCTTAGATGCTTTCAGCGCTTATCCCTTCCGTACATAGCTACCCAGCGGTGCTCCTGGCGGAACAACTGGTACACCAGCGGTACGTCCATCCCGGTCCTCTCGTACTAAGGACAGCTCCTCTCAAATTTCCTACGCCCACGACAGATAGGGACCGAACTGTCTCACGACGTTCTGAACCCAGCTCGCGTACCGCTTTAATGGGCGAACAGCCCAACCCTTGGGACCTACTTCAGCCCCAGGATGCGATGAGCCGACATCGAGGTGCCAAACCTCCCCGTCGATGTGGACTCTTGGGGGAGATAAGCCTGTTATCCCCAGGGTAGCTTTTATCCGTTGAGCGATGGCCCTTCCATGCGGTACCACCGGATCACTAAGCCCGACTTTCGTCCCTGCTCGACTTGTAGGTCTCGCAGTCAAGCTCCCTTATGCCTTTGCACTCTTCGAATGATTTCCAACCATTCTGAGGGAACCTTTGGGCGCCTCCGTTACTCTTTAGGAGGCGACCGCCCCAGTCAAACTGCCCACCTGACACTGTCCCCGCACCGGATTACGGTACCAGGTTAGAACCTAGATACGATCAGGGTGGTATCCCAACGGTGCCTCCACAGAAGCTTGCGCTCCTGCTTCAAAGGCTCCCACCTATCCTGTACAGATCGTACCCAAATTCAATATCAAGCTGCAGTAAAGCTCCATGGGGTCTTTCCGTCTTGTCGCGGGTAACCTGCATCTTCACAGGTATTAAAATTTCACCGGATCTCTCGTTGAGACAGCGCCCAAGTCGTTACGCCATTCGTGCGGGTCAGAATTTACCTGACAAGGAATTTCGCTACCTTAGGACCGTTATAGTTACGGCCGCCGTTTACTGGGGCTTCGGTTCACAGCTTCGGATTGCTCCTAACCGCTCCCCTTAACCTTCCAGCACCGGGCAGGCGTCAGCCCGTATACTTCGCCTTACGGCTTCGCACAGACCTGTGTTTTTGCTAAACAGTCGCTTGGGCCTTTTCACTGCGGCCCCCTCGTGCTATTCACACTACCGGGGCACCCCTTCTCCCGAAGTTACGGGGTCATTTTGCCGAGTTCCTTAACGAGAGTTCTTCCGCGCGCCTTAGAATTCTCTTCTCGCCTACCTGTGTCGGTTTGCGGTACGGGCACCATCACCTGGCTAGAGGCTTTTCTTGGCAGTGTGAGATCATGACCTTCGCTACTATAATTTTCGCTCCCCATTACAGCCCAGCCTTACGATGTGCGGATTTGCCTACACATCAGCCTCACTGCTTAGACGGACATCCATCAGTCCGCGTCACTACCCTGCTGCGTCCCCCCATTGCTCATAACGGCTTACGGTGGTACAGGAATTTCGACCTGTTGTCCTTCGACTACGCCTTTCGGCCTCGCCTTAGGTCCCGACTTACCCTGAGCGGACGAGCCTTCCTCAGGAACCCTTAGGCTTTCGGCGGATCAGATTCTCACTGATCTTTTCGTTACTCATACCGGCATTCTCACTTGTATAATGTCCAGCGCTCCTTACGGTACACCTTCAACCCTTATACAACGCTCCCCTACCCCTGATGCAAAGCATCAAGCCATAGCTTCGGTGGTGTGTTTAGCCCCGTTACATTTTCGGCGCAGAGTCACTCGACCAGTGAGCTATTACGCACTCTTTCAATGGTGGCTGCTTCTAAGCCAACATCCTGGTTGTCTGTGCAACTCCACATCCTTTCCCACTTAACACACACTTGGGGACCTTAGCTGATGGTCTGGGCTGTTTCCCTTTTGACAATGGATCTTAGCACTCACTGTCTGACTCCCGGAAGTAAGTCTATGGCATTCGGAGTTTGACTGAGCTTGGTAACCCTTGCGGGCCCCGCACCCAATCAGTGCTCTACCTCCACGACTCTGTTTTCCGAGGCTAGCCCTAAAGCTATTTCGGGGAGAACCAGCTATCTCCGAGTTCGATTGGAATTTCTCCGCTACCCCCACCTCATCCCCGCACTTTTCAACGTGCGTGGGTTCGGGCCTCCAGTGCGTGTTACCGCACCTTCACCCTGGACAGGGGTAGATCACCCGGTTTCGGGTCTACGTCCACGTACTAATTCGCCCTATTCAGACTCGCTTTCGCTGCGGCTCCGGCTCTTCACCTTAACCTTGCACGGGAACGTAACTCGCCGGTTCATTCTACAAAAGGCACGCCATCACCCCTAAAACGGGCTCTGACTTTTTGTAAGCACACGGTTTCAGGTTCTATTTCACTCCCCTTCCGGGGTGCTTTTCACCTTTCCCTCACGGTACTGCTTCACTATCGGTCGCTAGGAAGTATTTAGCCTTGGCAGATGGTCCTGCCGGATTCATACGGGGTTTCACGTGCCCCGCACTACTCGGGATACATCTCGGAGAGAACAGACTTTCAAGTACAGGGCTTTTACCTTCTTTGGCGGGCCTTTCCAGACCTCTTCGTTTAACCGGTTCCTTTGTAACTCCATGTGAGATGTCCCACAACCCCAAAGAGCAAGCTCTCTGGTTTGGGCTTCTCCGCGTTCGCTCGCCGCTACTGACGGAATCACTATTGTTTTCTCTTCCTCAAGGTACTTAGATGTTTCAGTTCCCCTGGTATGCCTCTACATAACCTATGTATTCAGTTATGAGTAACTGGAAATTACCCCAGCTGGGTTTCCCCATTCGGACACCCCCGGATCAAAGCTTGCTTACAGCTCCCCGAGGCAGTTTCGTTGTTCGCCACGTCCTTCATCGGCTCCTAGCGCCTAGGCATCCTCCGTGTGCTCTTAGTAGCTTAACCAATTGCTCCAAGGAGCAAATGCAATCTACCTTATAAACACTTCACTTGCTTACACAAGTTCAGCTAGGATGATTGTTGTTTCGGTTACTTGAACCAAACAAGCATTCATCCCTAAAAGGAATGTTCTAATTCGCAATTTTCGTTTCGATATCTAGTTTTCAAAGAACAAGCTAAATAGACGAAATTCTTTGGTGGAGCCAAGCGGGATCGAACCGCTGACCTCCTGCTTGCAAGGCAGGCGCTCTCCCAGCTGAGCTATGGCCCCTCAAATTCCATCAAAACTGAACAAATGGATAAGTAACTGTGTTGCTGTTGCAGATCTAGTCTGCGATTTGAATGTTTCCGTTACAGGAAACGATTCTCCATAGAAAGGAGGTGATCCAGCCGCACCTTCCGATACGGCTACCTTGTTACGACTTCACCCCAATCATCTATCCCACCTTCGGCGGCTGGCTCCTTGCGGTTACCCCACCGACTTCGGGTGTTATAAACTCTCGTGGTGTGACGGGCGGTGTGTACAAGACCCGGGAACGTATTCACCGCGGCATGCTGATCCGCGATTACTAGCAATTCCGACTTCATGCAGGCGAGTTGCAGCCTGCAATCCGAACTGAGACCGGCTTTTTAGGATTCGTTCCACCTCGCGGCTTCACAGCCCGTTGTACCGGCCATTGTAGTACGTGTGTAGCCCAGGTCATAAGGGGCATGATGATTTGACGTCATCCCCACCTTCCTCCGGTTTGTCACCGGCAGTCACCTTAGAGTGCCCATCCGAAATGCTGGCAACTAAGATCAAGGGTTGCGCTCGTTGCGGGACTTAACCCAACATCTCACGACACGAGCTGACGACAACCATGCACCACCTGTCTTGAATGTTCCGAAGAAAAGGTACATCTCTGCACCGGTCATTCAGATGTCAAGACCTGGTAAGGTTCTTCGCGTTGCTTCGAATTAAACCACATACTCCACTGCTTGTGCGGGTCCCCGTCAATTCCTTTGAGTTTCAGTCTTGCGACCGTACTCCCCAGGCGGAGTGCTTAATGTGTTAACTTCGGCACCAAGGGTATCGAAACCCCTAACACCTAGCACTCATCGTTTACGGCGTGGACTACCAGGGTATCTAATCCTGTTTGCTCCCCACGCTTTCGCGCCTCAGCGTCAGTTACAGCCCAGAGAGTCGCCTTCGCCACTGGTGTTCCTCCACATATCTACGCATTTCACCGCTACACGTGGAATTCCACTCTCCTCTTCTGCACTCAAGTCACCCAGTTTCCAGTGCGATCCGGGGTTGAGCCCCGGGATTAAACACCAGACTTAAATGACCGCCTGCGCGCGCTTTACGCCCAATAATTCCGGACAACGCTTGCCCCCTACGTATTACCGCGGCTGCTGGCACGTAGTTAGCCGGGGCTTTCTTCTCAGGTACCGTCACCTTGAGAGCAGTTACTCTCCCAAGCGTTCTTCCCTGGCAACAGAGCTTTACGATCCGAAAACCTTCATCACTCACGCGGCATTGCTCCGTCAGGCTTTCGCCCATTGCGGAAGATTCCCTACTGCTGCCTCCCGTAGGAGTCTGGGCCGTGTCTCAGTCCCAGTGTGGCCGATCACCCTCTCAGGTCGGCTACGCATCGTCGCCTTGGTGAGCCGTTACCCCACCAACTAGCTAATGCGCCGCAGGCCCATCCCCAAGTGACAGATTGCTCCGTCTTTCCAGTTCTCTTCAGGAGAAGAAAACAACTATTCGGTATTAGCTACCGTTTCCGGTAGTTGTCCCAAGCTTGAGGGCAGGTTGCCTACGTGTTACTCACCCGTCCGCCGCTAACCATCAGAGAAGCAAGCTTCTCATCAAGTCCGCTCGACTTGCATGTATTAGGCATGCCGCCAGCGTTCGTCCTGAGCCAGGATCAAACTCTCCAATAAAGTATTGAAAAGAGCGATAAGCTCATTTTGAAACTGACGATTCATTATGAATCAAAAGTTACTATCCATTTGTTCAGTTTTCAAGGAACTTGTTGTCCGTTTGTGTTAATGCTTGTCAACCGGACAGGAATCTTATCTTATCATGTTGACTAACTAACTGTCAACTCTTTTTTTCGTCAGCGTTCAAAGCGTTTCGACAATCATTCGCTTGAGGCGACAAGAAATAATATATCATGATCTAATTTATTTAGCAAGCACTTTTTAATAAGCTTTATATAAATACTTTATAATCCACAATCCCTCTAACTAAGGAGCTCTCAACTACATCAATCGACAGATTATATGAATGCAGCAGGATCACTCTATTTACATACAGATACTTAGGGTTACTGGATAAATGAATTCTATTTACTAAAACAGATGGGCGCATCTACTTGTGAACAAATAGTAATAGATAACCATATAGAGGATACTTTTATATAAGAAGTGTCATCCCCTACACTTTTGATGCAAGTGATCCAAACGCTCTATAATAAGGTATATATAATATAGAATAAGGAATGAATAGGATACTCCCGTACAAGGAGGCGCTGACACAATACTCAATAATACTAAATTCAGAACCCGCTCTCTAATCACAATCGGCTTCATTTATATCGAAGATGCTCTGATGAATAACCTATATGGGGTGAACGCATATGAAGCAATGGCTGAAGAACATTCGAAAGGGTTATGGTAAAAAGCTCGTTTCCATTCATGCCTGGAATGCCTGGATTGTTGTCATCCTCGCGGTATCAGGCCTTATGTTGGTCGGTGGTTTCTGGCGTGAGTTACTCGGGATCGGACGTGTATGGTTAAAGTGGCTACATATTGTCGTAGGGATAGCTATGCTGGCGCCTGTGGTATATTACTTACTTTTGGCCGGAAAGCACTGGAAACAAATTCGTAATCGGCCTTGGCAGAGAGCAAATACAATCGTTGTTCTTGCACTGCTGGTAGGGTGGCTGTTGTCAGGAGTTGTGTTATGGCAGTTCAAGCTCGCTGGGCCGAGATGGTCGAATGCCGCGCTTCTTGTTCATGATTTGCTGACTTGGGTTGGCCTGCCTTATATTATCTACCACTCCATCACGCGAACGAGATGGTTAAAAGACCCTGCACGCCGTGCAGTAAAAGCAACGACAGTTGTAGCAGAGGGTAGAAATATAGTGAATCCAACTGATGCTCCTAATGAAAATACGACGCCAGCAGCGGTCGTTTCTACCGAATCTATACGTACCATTAAGGAGAGTCCTCTCCATCAAACAGAGAAACCTCAACCCGTATATACACGGCGGGCATTTATTCGGTCTGCTGTAGGAGTGGGGCTAGCTGTGACTTTGGGGCCTACTTTTATATCATGGGTTGGACGAAACCTCAAACTAGACAACAGTATTGATAGCATGCTGGAGAACGATCCCAATCACATGGTGCCCTTACCCCAAGCACTACCAGCTTCCTCACCTCCCATCGGAGGCGGGGCCGAAGGTCATTTTCGCGTATACACAGTAACACCGATACCTTCCTTTTCCAATGCAAACTGGTCATTCCGGATTGATGGGCTTGTTGAACGCGCACAGGTATGGAACTGGGAGCAATTTGTGAAGCTTGCTCGTACCGTTCAGGTCAGTGACTTCCACTGCGTAACAGGCTGGTCTGTTTATAAGAACACCTGGGAAGGCATATCTCTTAAGCAACTATTGACCCAAGCCGGAGTAAAACCCGAAGCACACAGCGTCAAGTTCTACTCAGGAGACGGTGTATATACAGATGCGATAACGATGGATCAGGCACAGATGGAGGATATAATGGTAGCTGTCATGCATGATGGGAAACCGATTCCAGCAGATCTGGGCGGTCCGGTACGATTGGTCATTCCCCAGATGTATGCCTATAAGTCCGTCAAGTGGCTGAATCGGATTGAACTGATCGACAGCGAACATATCGGCTACTGGGAAGAACGAGGATACGACAAGGATGCATGGCTTACTGGTGCTTCTCAGGCGCGTTCCTGATTGGAGTTACTGCCGATATAGTTGAATTTAAATAAATGTGCAAACCAAAGACCCCCGTTCCACTTATGCGTGGTACAGGGGTCTTTAAGTTATCTATTACTTATTCGATATACGCTGCGATTTAATCAAAGCCTACTCACATTCAGAATCTATCCCTCTTGATTCAAAAGACGTACAAGTTCATCCTCATCCTCAATAGTAGGAATGCCGAGATCATGAGCTTTGGTCAGTTTAGAACCTGCCTTCTCTCCGGCAATAACGAGGTCTGTCTTTTTGGAGACACTGCCCGTTACCTTCGCTCCAAGTGCTTCCAGTCGTTGTGTTGCCTCTTCCCGCGTGAGTTGATGCAGTGTTCCAGTCAGCACGACCGTTTTGCCACTGAAGAAGGAATCTTCCACAATCGCTGCTGGTGCCTCAGGCGCCTGGGCTTTCACGCCCAAATTCAGCATCTTCTCTATAGCTGCCTGTGTGAACGGGTCTGCAAAGAAAGTCACAATGCTCTCAGCTACAATGCCGCCAACATCGGGTAGTTCAACGAGTTCCTCTGTCGTTGCATTCATAATGGCATGCAGGTCGCGGTAATGTTCAGCCAGCATACGTGTAGTCGATTTACCTGTATTCGGAATACCCAGTGAATATAGGAACGAAGCGAGGTCACGATCCTTACTCTGCTCCAGGGCAGCAATAAGGTTGTTCGCTTTCTTTTCACCAAACCGCTCCAGCTTCACCAAATCATCGAATTGCAATGTATACAGGTCAGCGGGCTCACGCACGTTCAATTCATCGTACAGCTGAATCGCCGTTTTTTCGCTGAATGTCTCGATGTCCATTGCATCACGGGAAGCAAAATGAGAAATCCGGGCCACCGTCTGCGGTTTGCACGCCAGCTTGTTGTTACAGAACAAATGCGCTCCACGCTGTTCCAGCGGGAATCCACATGCCGGACATTGCTCAGGGAACACGATTTCCTCGCCATCACTCTCTTCAGTCACTTTACCCAGGATCTCAGGAATGACATCATTGGAACGACGGATAAAGACACGTGTACCCAAGGCAAACTTCAAATTTTTCCGCTCAATGTCACCCACGTTATTCAATGTACAGTTCTGTACCGTTACCCCAGCTAGCTCAACCGGTTCAACTCGAGCAAGTGGAGTCACTTTGCCGGTACGGCCCACATTCCAGACAACAGAGTTCAGAACGGTCGTGGTCTCTTCCGCCTCGAACTTGTACGCTACCGCCCAACGAGGAAATTTATCCGTATAACCCAATGCCTCACGGGTGCGCATGTCTGTAATTTTGATAACAGCTCCATCGATCAGGTAGTCCAGTTGACCACGACTTTCTTGTATCGCAGCCAATTGCTCCATCACATCATCAAACTCATGGAAATATGTAATGGATGGATTAACTTTGAATCGATTCTCACGGAGAAAATCCATCATCTCTTGATGGTTGGCAAACTGAATATCATCCGAATAACCTACATTATAGAAATACGCGTTCAACCGCCGCTCTGCGGTAGTCTTCGGGTTCAGGTTGCGCAGCGCTCCTGCTGCGGCATTCCGGGCATTTTTGAGCGGCTCTGCTGCTGTTTCATTATAACGATTCAATACAGACAGGTTCATGATGCCTTCACCCTGGACTTCAATCGTGCCGCCTGTATAAGGGATTTTGAGGGGAACCGACTTAATCGTTCTAACCTGAGCCAAAATGCCCTCGCCTACGGTTCCGTTTCCACGCGTAGAGGCTTGAACCAACTCACCGTTTGTGTACGTTAGATTCAGGGTCAAACCGTCAAACTTCAGTTCAATCACATAGCCAGGTTCGGGCAACGGATTGTCAGGATTTTTGGTGTTGAAGTCATTGACCAGCTTGAGCACACGAGTATTCCAGTTTCGCAGCTGCTCTATATTCTGGGCTTTGTCCAAGCTCCACAATGAGGATAAATGGCGATGAGGTGTAAAGCCTTTGAGCAGTTCACCACCTACTCGCTGTGTCGGAGAATCAGGCAAAACCATGCCACTCTCCTGTTCCAGCGTAACCAGTTCATCGTACAGAAGATCATACTCCTTATCACTGATCTGCGGCTGATCCATCGTGTAATACTGATAATTATGCTGGTTCAGCTCGGTAACGAGTTGCTCCATCCGGTGCATCGGGTCCATAAAGGGCCATCCCTCCGTTATTATAATTTGGATCTATGTAGAACGAACGTTAGAGCAAGCTCTACATTCGTTCATGAATATCTATTCCACTTTGGTAATGGGAGCAAAGCCTGCAAGCAGACGTTTTAGGCCAACCGGGGCCGGGAATGCGATCTGAAGCTCTGTGTCATTACCTGTGCCTTTCACCCCAACAATGGTACCTGTTCCCCATTTGCCGTGTTGTACTTTATCTCCGGCTTTGAAACCATCAGAACCAGCTCCGGCAGCGACCGGTTTAGATGCTGACGACGGGGCAGACGTGCTGGATGTGCTGGACGACGTACTCATGGTAACCCGTGAGGAAGTAACTGACGAAGCGGAAGAACCACTTTGGCTCTGACGATCAAACAACTTGCTTGCTCCACCAAAGTTACTCCCTCCACTGGCACCAAGTCCACGGCCACCATATGATCCACCTGCGCTGCTACCACGACGGTAGCGGTCACGAGCGATGGAGGTATCTTCTTTTAGCTCATCCGGAATTTCATCCAGGAAGCGTGATGGCGGGTTCGCCGTTGTGCGTCCGAACAAGGTCCGCATTTGCGCGCAAGACAGGAAGAGTTGTTCTTCCGCACGCGTAATGCCCACATAAGCCAGTCTGCGTTCTTCCTCCAGCTCCTCGTTATCCATAAAGGCCCGGCTGTGAGGGAAAACTCCTTCCTCCATACCAACGATAAAGACGACAGGGAATTCCAGACCTTTGGCACTGTGCATCGTCATCAGGGTAACTGCGTCACTCTGATCCTCTTCATCATCGTTCATGCTGTCGATATCCGCAATCAGTGCGAGATCGGTGAGGAACGAGACGAGTGTTTTGTCTTCATTATTTTTCTCAAATTCCATGGTAACGGACAGGAACTCATCAATGTTCTCGAGCCGTGCACGGGATTCGAGTGTGTTTTCATTTTGCATCTCAAGCCGGTACTGGCTCATTTCGAGAATCTTCTCGGTCAATTCGGTCACAGACAGATACTCTACCATCTGATGCAGCGCGGCGATCATGTCATAGAACTCCACCAGCGCATTCCGCGTTCGACCGGCAAAACCAAGATCATCCACGACCTGAAGCACACGGTATATTGAAATCCCCCGTTCTCCTGCCGCAGCTGCCAGCTTCGCGACCGTTGTATCACCAATGCTGCGTTTCGGTACATTAATAATCCGGGTAAGGCTGATGTCATCATCAGGGTTGGAAAGCAGGCGCAGATACGCCAGAATGTCCTTAATCTCTTTACGATCATAGAACTTGATGCCGCCAACGATCTGATATGGAATATCAGACTTGATCAAAATTTCCTCTATAACCCGGGACTGGGCATTGGTACGGTACAAAATAGCATGGTTTTGATAGGATTTGCCATTCTTCACATTTTTACTAATCTCGGAAGTTACAAAATACCCCTCATCATGTTCGGAATCCGCACGGTACACCTTGATCTTTGAGCCACCCTCTTTGTCCGTCCACAGTTTCTTCGGTTTGCGCCCAGTGTTCAGGCCGATTACCTCATTCGCTGCATTCAGGATATTCGAAGTGGAACGATAGTTCTGCTCGAGCAAAATCGTATTGGCTTCAGGGTAGTCTTTCTCAAAATTCAGGATGTTGCTAATATCCGCTCCACGCCAGCGATAGATTGATTGGTCACTATCCCCTACGACGCAAATGCGGTGATGACTATCAGCGAGCATACGGCACAGCATATACTGCGCACGGTTGGTATCCTGGTACTCATCCACGTGAATGTACTGGAATTTCTTTTGGTAAAAATCAAGAACTTCCGGTACCTCTTTGAATAGTTGAATGGTCGCCATGATGAGATCGTCAAAATCGAGCGAGTTGTTTGCACGGAGCCGTTTCTGGTACATCTTATATACCTTCGCCACAATGCCTTCAAAATAGTCAGCAGCCTGCTTCTCATATTGCTCCGGACTGATCAATTCATTCTTCGCGGTGCTCATCATCGATTGAACGGCTTTTGGTTCAAATTTCTTTGTGTCGATGTTCTGGTCTTTCATACAACTACGAATGACAGATAATTGATCAGATGAATCCAAAATGCTGAAATTGGAGGTGAAGCCGATGCGTTCAATATCACGGCGCAGAATACGCACGCACATGGAGTGGAACGTTGATACCCAGATGTCACGACCCTGAGAGCCGCCAACCAGTTGGGAGACCCGGTCTTGCATCTCGCGTGCTGCTTTGTTCGTAAACGTAATAGCCAAAATGCCCCACGGGGGTGCTTTTCGTGTTGCAATAAGATAGGCAATCCGGTGTGTGAGCACCCGGGTTTTACCACTGCCCGCTCCGGCCATTATCAGTAGCGGTCCATCCGTCGCCTCGACGGCTTGCCGTTGGGGGGTGTTAAGCCGTGCAACGGCATCATGTATATTTACAGGTTGCATGCATGCATGCTCCTTTCGTTGGTTGGTCGGTATAACTGATCTATCGGTTACACTTGGACTACGATTGCAGCAACATCTTCCGATCGTCGTTATCCCCAGATTTTTTGATTCCCTTTATCAAAGGGAAAATCCGGTGATAAAGGCGAACACTTCGTTTCTCCAGATCGATTCCGCCTTCTCCGTTTTAGTGTAAAAGATAATTAATTCTTATAAAAACTGTTCTATAATAGCAAAGCCAAAGTTCTATTTTAACAGATCAAGAGGGGAAATTGGGGGAATGGTAAACTAAACCGATTAAACGGATTGTTTCACAGCTTGGACCGTTTCCAACGCCTTGTTCAAATCACTGTAAACAATGTTGCCAACCACTACGGTATCTGCTACCTGTGCAGCTTGTCCAGCTTTCTCCGGACTATCAATCCCGCCGCCGTAGATAAGATGCGCCTTGGTGAGTTGTCTGTGTGTCTCTCCAACCAGCTCCATATCTCCAAACGTTCCGCTGTACTCCATATATACGATAGGCAGGTTTAGCAGACGTTCCGCAGCCTGGGCGTAAGCAACCGCAGCATCCGTCGTTAATTCCGTATCCGCTCCCGTCATTCGGGCAACAGTGGAGTCGGCATTGAGGACAATATAACCTTCTGCAATAAGCAGATCCCATGGGATCAAGTAACCGTAACGCTCGATGGCTTGCTGGTGCTGTCCGATCATCCATTTGCTATCCGTTGCATTCAGCACCATCGGAATCAGATATCTGTCAAAACCGGGCACAACTGCCTCCAGCTCGGATACTTCAAGTACACAGGGCAGCTCGTAGCGACGTACTCTCGACATCAGGTCCACCGTGTTGTCATAGGTAATTCCCGATGACCCACCAACAATAATGGCATCGGTTCCCGACATGCAGATCAGATCGAGTGCTTCATCCGATATTTCCCGGTCCGGGTCTAGCTTAAATACATGTCTCCACTGCTTAATCATGTCTATCAACGAACATTCCTCCAGAGGTTCTTCTGCATCCTAAAAAGCTTGTAAACTAAGTCTAAGTCAGCAGGGAGTGAGTGTCAATGTTCGTATAAAAAGGGGAACAAAAAATCACAGACTTTTCCCTGGAATTGCAGGAGAAGCCTGTAATTTTAGATGGTAGGGATGTGATGCTACAGAATTAAAGTCAGCGCCTGTTGCCAGTTCGAACAACAATATCTTGAGTAGAGTTGGATCCAAAGTCTCAAAGTAGAGACACTCTATCCTTTGAATCAACATTTAATACTCAAGGTTTCCAGGCAAAACGTGTGTTCATCTCATCCAGTTCCTGCTCGGTTAATACGTCCGAATACACACCGTACACGCCCCATTTCTCATAGTTCGCTACCTGATCGGTGTCATTAATGGTATGCACGTAGGTGACGGCTCCAGCCTGCTTCAGCTTGGCAACGAAATTCTGGTTTACTTTATATTCCGGCATGGTTACGGCATCGATGTCATTCTTTTGTACAAAATCAACCACCTGGGCTTCAGTATCCTGCGTAGCGTAAAGAGTATAGATAATAGAAGGAAACGCGTAGATTTCTTTCACGGTTTCGAGCATTGGCTCGTTATAGATCTGAACTACAACCCGATTAAGAATTGAAGGGTCATGTTTCTTGGCTGCGTCCACGAGTGATTTTAGCACCTGCTGAATATCCTCGTCCTTCTGTTCTTTGGTATCGGTCACGATATACATATCCGGGTACTTGGCCAATACATCCATAATGCCGTCGGCATCCATCGGTTGGTACATGCCCAGAATGGGCGTATTCATGAATTCATCATGTGTCAGCGCCCCAGCCTGTTTGTCCTGGGGTAACTCCTCGTCCTGTCCCAGCATTTTGCTCATGTTAGCGGTCCATTCATGTCTGGCTACTGCTTTGCGGTCCGAGGTCAGCATAAAGTCAATCTCAAACACACGTGTGCCCTTCTCATAATTGGCAATCATCGCCTCATAGGCGTTCGTGTAAGGCTGCTCACGGATACTGCCCATGGCATGAGCAATCAGTCGATAGGCCGTAAACCCATCGTGCTGCTCCTCGCTCTGACTGTCATAGGCAAAAAAGAGTGTGCCCACGGTTACGATGAGTAGTGTAATGACTGCGGCAATTCGTTTCATATGGCGTTCACATCCTTAATAGGGTGGTAGGAAAGAGAAAAAGAGTATGATTATCATGATATGACGAAGCATGTGCGGTTTTTCCTTTTTGATAGCTAACTACCCTGATTGGAGAGGTGTAAAACAAAAAGCCGCCCGAAGGCGACTGTTAAATGGTGGATCATTGGAATTGAGCGAAGATTAATAAGCATTCTTGAGACCATTCCGAATGGTCTCCCATATGATTTTGATATCAAATAATAAGGACCAGTTTTCAATATAAAAGATATCCTGCTCAATCCGATCCTCAATCGAGGTATCTCCTCTTAATCCTTTGCTCTGCGCCAATCCCGTAATTCCCGGGCGGACATGATGCTTAATCATGTACTTCGGAATTTCATCCCGGAACTGATTCACGTAGTACGGGCGTTCTGGCCTTGGGCCAACTACGCTCATGTGACCCAGTAGCACATTGAAGAATTGAGGCAATTCATCCAGGCTAGTGCGTCTTATAAATGTACCGAAGGCCGTACGGCGCGGATCATTCTTCGTTGACCAACCTGTATCTATTGTGCCTTCTGGAATGACTTTCATGGAGCGGAATTTATACATCATGAAGTTACGACGATTGAGCCCAACACGCTCCTGTTTGAAGATGATTGGACCGGATGATGTCACTCGGACACCCACCGCAACAACGAGCATCACTGGTGAGGTTAGCAGGATGGCGACGAGAGAGAACACAATGTCAAAGGTTCTTTTCATCAGACGATTAACAGCAATGTCCAGTGGAATATCACGAACGTTAATCATCGGCATCCCTGCGAAGTTATCGAAATATGGTCGAGCTGGCAGGTAATCAAAAAAATCAGGAATGATCAGTGTCCGTACACCGGCTTGCTCACACACATTGATAATATGCGAATACTTATCATGAGCATCCAGAGGTAATGCCAGAATGACTTCATCAACAAAATGAGTGGACAAAAACTCTTCCAGCTGGTCTATTCTGCCAAGGATTGGTTTGTATTTCCCCTGTTCCGTCCGATCCCAACGGTGAAAGTCATCAAAAAAACCGGTAACTTCATAACCCAGCTCAGGGTAATTCTGAAGTTTATCAAAAAATCTCTTGCCCAACGTACCTGCCCCGAGAATCACTACAAATTGGCGGTTAAAGCCTTTTTTGCGAAAACGCCTTAACTGCAATTTAATAACATAACGGTAAATCAGTATAAATGTAAAGTTCCCCATCATATAAAGGATCAAGTAAGTTCGGGAAACATTAACTTCTTTAAATATAAACATGAGACTCAATAACATAAAGAAGGCCACACCGTGAGATTGCACGAGCCTCCAAAGTTCGTCTGTGAAACGTTTCTTACGCTTGGGAGTGTATAAAGAGGACATTATGCCAACTGCAATCGCAAGCCCTCCATACACAAGACTCCATAACATATATTTTTCAATAGGTAATGGATGATGATGTGGCAATAAATCACTCTCGAACTTTAACCACCAGGCGAACAAGAACGAAAGCTGAATGACTCCAAAATCAGTAGCTATATACAATTGAGTCAGAAATCGCTGATTACGCCGAATCATGTGTTCACCTCGGAGGATGTCTTCCGATCTGCCGCACGACCTGATGAAAATTCTTTCTGTGGTTTCGATCTAACTAACTTATTGCGGATCAGAGACAATGAAAATTTTAGTGAAATGCCGAGCCATACTGCCGTGTTGGTAAAGATGCCATAGCGCTTGGCATAATGTTTACGGTGGAAAACCCACATTGCCCTATGAAACTCATAAATGATTTTCATAGGTTTGCGACGGGCACTCGCACCTTTGTAATGCACAATATATGTACGCGGATAATAATAAATGCCCCAACCCGCCTCTTTGATACGATAACACCAATCAACATCTTCGCCGTACATAAAGAAGGTTTCGTCCAATCCGCCCACTTGATCGATGGTTTCACGCCGCACGAGCATGAACGCACCGACAAGACAGTCTACCGGATACTCATCATCCGGGCTGAGATGCCCCAATTGGTACTGGTTAAACTGTGGACGATCCGGGAACATGCGTGAGATACCGAATGCATAACAAAATGATGCCAATGGCGTTGGAAATCCCCGCTTGCACGCTTTATCCAAGGAGCCATCAGGAAGGATCACCTTACAACCGGATGCCCCCATCTCTGGATGTCGATCCATGAATCCGATCATGATCTCCAGTGTATCCGGCTGCACGACTGTATCCGAATTAAGCAGTAGAATATAGCGTCCCTTAGCTATTTTCATGCCTTGGTTATTTGCAACGGCGAAACCCGTATTGTCACGATTTGAAATTAACCGTACATCTGGGTATTCGTCACGGATTGCTTCCACGGAGCCATCACGAGATGCATTGTCAACGACGATGAGCTCATAGTGAAAGGAAGTAAGGGAATCATACACTGATGCCAGACAGTCCAATGTCAGCTTACGTGTATTGTAGTTTACGATGATGATGCTGACATAAGGACTATAGTTCTTATTATTTTTCGATCCCCCTTGTAAGGGAACATCTGCTGTTTCGACCATTTTGTAAAACTCCTGACTTTGTAATGCTTTGTTTATCTATAGAAAGTATAGCATATTATGGGCGAAGGTGTGGAAGTCATAGCCAATCTACAACTTATACCTTTTTCAAGACATATATGAGTTTAAGAACAAGGTTATCAAGAGAAGCATGACGATAAAAGGGCATTTGGGACGCATATTTAATACGTTTTATCCAAGGGCTATCCAGTTGGTTTAAAAAGCTCTGTATATCCTTTAGTTGCTGAGCAGATAAACGATCTTTATGAAGATGTAGAAACATCTTTGCTTGTTTGCTTAATATAAAATGATTTTTACCATTCACGAATCGACTCCATCTATTTTTCCATTTCGCGATCCAGCCTTCGCTGCTCCCACCCAAAACATTATTTTGATGTTGTCGATACAAAATCATCGGCTCTTCATCAAAAATGACCTCGCCAAATGCACTAACATAAAGATAGATCCACCAATCATGCATAATAACCTGAGTTAGATCGGAAGGAATGCTAGCCCTAACTTGCTGAAAAGCGACAGGATTGATGACTATAGTACAGCCCACGCAGCAGTTTTCGACCATGGCATTATACATGCTTAGCGCCTTCGGAGGGAGTGTTGGCCACACATTTATATGGTTTAGATCCTGATCTACCATCTGTGTAGAAGAACAATACATAAGTGGTACGTTTGATTGTCTCGACTTTAGTTTAGTTACTGCCCTAATAAGTTTATCCTGCTTCCACACGTCATCCTGATCACAAAAAGCGTAAAAATCATATACAGGCTCCGTTTGGCACATCAGTTCAAAAAAACTCCCGATCACGCCCAAATTTTCACCTTTAATAAATCGGATTTGGTCCGGATGAGACTTGGCATATTCGTTTAATTTTTGTACAGTTCCATCAGATGAACCATCATCCCTAATACTAATCTGCACGTCAACTTCATGTTGTGCGAGAAGGCTTTCCATCTGCTCCTCAATGTACTTTACTCCGTTATATGTAGAAAGCATTATGCATACTTTAGATTTATTCACGTGCCACCTCAAAATCTGACTTTTCTTCATTATATACGAAAACTCCCGCTCAAGAGTAAGAGCGAGAGTTACATCGTGCTACTATGGACGTTCCTATTTAGACAATAAGCTGATAAATTCACGCAGGCCCTCCCGCCATGGGCGGAGATCCGTCAAACCATTGGTCCGAATGGATAGATGATCCATTACCGAATTACGCGGCCTTGGAGCAGGTCTGGGGAACTGCTCTGTCGTACAAGGCTCCAATTGTGCTTGGATGGAAAGTCCTCCAACATTTCGAGCTTCCGCAAAGATAGCTTCCGTGAATTCATACCATGTACAAGTACCACTGTTGGAAGCATGATATATCCCATACATTTCGGTCTGCATAAGCTTCAGCAGGAATCCAGCCAAATCTACGGTATACGTAGGTGACCCCTTTTGGTCATGCACCACCTGTAACTTTGGTTTTTCCTGACCCAGTTTCAGCATCGTTTTGACAAAGTTATTCCCATACAGACCATAAACCCAAGAAGTACGCACAACAAACCATTTGGAGGACAAAGACTGTACCAGTAATTCTCCTGCTCGTTTGGACTTGCCATACACACTTTGCGGGTTCGTATCATCGTACTCCTGATAGGGATTTAACGAGTTGCCATCAAAGACATAGTCCGTACTAATATAAATTAGTTTAGCTCCTGCTCTTTCTGCCGCTACAGCAACATTGCGTGTTCCTACCGCATTCACCTTATATGCACCATCGATATCTGTTTCCGCTGCATCTACGGCTGTATAAGCTGCACAATGAACGACCACTTCAGGATGATAAGAGGAGATGACTACATTACACTGTGCCTGATTCGTAATATCCATCTGATCCCGATCACAAGCAAGAACAGAATGCCCCTCCTTCTCCAAAAGAAGAACGACATCCCGACCCAGTTGTCCGTTTGCTCCTGTAACCAAAACCTTCAATTACTTCACGTCTCCCAATCGAGAGCCATATTGCTTGGCATAGTACTGTTGATAGACTCCCGACTGAATACGAGTCCACCATTCCTTGTTATCCAGATACCATTGAATAGTCTCCTTGATCCCAGTTTCAAACGTATGCTTTGGTTTCCAGCCTAGTTCAGACATCGTTTTGACCGGATCAATGCCATATCTGCGGTCATGCCCAGGCCGGTCTTGCACGTATTTGATTAAGGATTCCGGCTTGCCGAGTTGCTCCAAAATGGTTTTCACGATGTGCACGTTAGTTCGTTCATTATTGCCGCCGATGTTGTATACTTCACCGTTACGTCCTTGATGAATTACCAAGTCAATGGCGCTGCAGTGGTCTTCAACATAGAGCCAATCTCTAATGTTTAATCCATCTCCGTATACAGGCAGAGCCTCATCAGCCAGGGCACGTGAAATCATCAGAGGGATCAGTTTTTCAGGAAACTGGTAAGGGCCATAGTTGTTGGAGCAGCGAGTGATATTTACCGGAAGGCCAAAGGTCTCATGGTATGCACGCACAAGTAGGTCTCCGCCTGCTTTAGATGCCGAATAAGGGCTGTTAGGTTGTAATGGTGTCTCTTCCGTAAATAAGCCTGTTGGGCCAAGCGAGCCATACACCTCATCCGTTGATACTTGAACGAATTTGGAGATATTGTGTTTTTTGGCTGCCTCAAGCAGTGCTTGGGTACCATTCACATTTGTTCGCACAAATACATCTGGTTCCAATATGCTGCGATCCACATGAGATTCTGCGGCAAAGTTAACGACAACGTCCACACCTTGGCCGATGAGGCGATCCATCTCGGCAGCATCTGTAATATCTGCTTTGACAAAGGTATGACGTACGTTGCCTTCAAGTGATTTTAAGTTTTCCAAGTTACCTGCATACGTCAGCGCATCCACATTGATGATTTCGCAATCAGGATGCTGCTCCAGCATATACATCACAAAATTACTTCCAATAAAACCGGCCCCGCCGGTAATGAGCAGTTTCATAGTGTTGGAACCTCCTAATTACTTCACTTAGAAATTGAAATTGATCTCCGCATCTTGAAGTAAAGGATGTCTTTGGTCCTTATCTGACAAAGTCGGACTAAATGTAGGCCAATCAATTCCAAGAGCCGGGTCACTCCATAATATGCCGCGGTCGTTCTCAGGGGAATAGTATTCGTCCACTTTGTAAAAGACTTGGGTATTCGGAACAAGTGTACAAAAACCATGGGCAAATCCTTTGGGGACCAATAACTGACGATGATTATGTTCACTCAGGATAAAGCCCTCCCACTGTCCAAAGGTGGGTGATCCTTGACGAATGTCCACGATAACATCGTAAATCACACCAGAAATAACCCGAATTAACTTGGTTTGTGCTTTGGGATTAAGTTGGTAGTGCAATCCGCGCAACACACCCGGCTGAGCAGATAAGGATTGGTTATCCTGAATAAACCTGTAGTTGATTCCTTGTTGATCCATGAGCTGCTCATTGTAACTTTCCATAAAAAAACCCCGGTGATCCCCATGAACCACCGGTTCAATCAAACAGGCACCTGTCAGCTTGGAAGGAGTGATTTTCAATTATTTCGCCATCCCTTCTCTTCTATAACTTTAACTTCCCGTACGCGTCACCGAATGCAACATCTCGCGCCAATTCATTGGCCCGCGCCAACGACGCGTGAGTACCTGCATCTGTCCACCAACCCTTAAGTATATCGTAGGTAAGATTTCCTCGTTCAATATATGCATTGTTTACGTCTGTGATTTCCAATTCGCCTCTTGCAGAAGGCTTTAATGTCTTTATGATCTTGAAGACCTCACTATCAAACATATATATGCCTGTTACCGCGTATTTGCTTTTGGGTTTCTGCGGTTTTTCTTCAATGGATACGATGCGATCGTCATGTAACTCGGGCACTCCGAAGCGATGGGGATCAGTGACTTCTTGTATCAATATTTTAGCTCCGGACTTTTGCTCGCGGAAATTGGACACATACTCAGTAATATCGTCCTCAAACACGTTATCACCAAGGATGACCACCATTTGATCGTTACTTGTAAATTGTTCTGCCAATCCGAGTGCTTGAGCTATTCCTCCTGCTTCATCTTGCACTCGATAAGTGATCGAAACACCTATATCGCTTCCGCTACCGAGTAGATTTACGACGTCCCCCATATGTTCTTTGCCGGTAATCACCATGATCTCGGTAAGGCCAGCTTGTTTCAATTTGTATGCAGAATGGAAGATCATCGGATACTTGCCTACAGGAAGCAGATGTTTATTGGTTACCTTGGTTAGAGGAAAAAGGCGGGATCCTGTCCCGCCTGCAAGAATTATGGCTTTCATAAATTAGACTCCTTCTATTGCATCAACAATTTGTCGGCATCTAGCGCGCCATGTATTTCCAAGTGAAAACTGAATACTTTCTTCCTTTGAATGCATCTCAATATTACTATTAATTAAATCATTTATAAGCTTTATTAATTCCTCTCTATGTGAGTATAAATGTACGTATGGAAGAAACTTATGCATTTCTCCATAATTAATAGAAAAAATAGGCTTACAAAAGAGGATATATTCATAAATTTTGACAGGGTCAACTGCCCTAACTAACTCACTTAATACAAAAGGCATTATAAACGCATCAGCCTTATCAGCATAATCTTTTAACTTCTCATGTTCTACCATCCCGATAAACTCTAACCTGGGATGAACTGGAACCTTAGTGTCTATGGGACCTACTATAGTGAACTTCACTTTAGACATTTGATCAAGTACATATAAAACTGTATCAAAATCAAACCACGCTCCAACAGTTCCGATGTAGGTAATGTTGAATATTCCTCGTTGTTGTTCTTCTTGTGCATGTAAGGAATTTCCCTGTATAGTAGTGAGTTTAGTTGAATTTATTATAGAAGGACTAATCCCGTTATTAATTACAACAGGAATACTTCTTAAATGTTCTTTATAAGAAGATACTATTTTATTCTTCAAATAATTAGAAGACGTAAATATAAAATCTGCTCTTCGTACTAATTCGATCTCTAATAAACGCAAGCGATTAATTCTTTTATTAGAATCATCGTAAAAACCTAAAAAATCATCCATACAATCATAGATAACAAGTTTATCTTTGAATCGATCTAAAGGGACAAAATCCAAAATAATTGGAGAAGTAATCCATATATAATCAAAATTCTCATAAGAACGAATAACATTCCTATTTATAAATCTTTCAATCCATTGAATAGTCTTAACTCGCCCCGACATCGGAACCTTTCTTATCAAATTAATATTTGAATAAGTACTAATTGTTCTAGAATTAAGAATGGTATTCCTATGTTTGTCACTAAATTTATAGATATAGAACAAGTCCACATTATAGTATCGAGTTAATTCTTCGAATAAAAAATGGGGACGTTGCTTGATCCAATTCCAGTCCACATGCATGAGATAAGCTATCTTTGTTCTGGTTGTCAAGATATCATCCCCTTAGTAATTCGAAAAGATTGAATGTGTGCATAATAGTATACATTAGCTACTTTTTACAATCTGCTATTTGTTTAAATATATCCAAGTAATATTCGTCGGTATAATGCACAGGGCTTAACCCCCATTTATGCGAAGCACTACCAACTCGGTTGCTCGAAACAAATCGAATTTCTGGATATTTGTTCCTCACATAACTATAATATCTTTCCAACACTTCATTATTTCGTTGTATGTTTTGAGAATTAGGATATTCACATAGATGGTACTCCTCATTAATATAATGATCCGCCCAATAAGTTTCGTGAACAATTATTTTACTTATTGATACATGTGATAAAAGATACGTAAAGAATTTATCGCATGACTCCTCCCAGAGTAAATGCGTTCTATCGTTGAACCGTGAAACTCTCGTAAAGGTATAAATTTTCAAGATTACCGTTAACAAATTCATTTGATCTTGTAACATAAGAATTGTCTAACTTCATCAAATCAAAGCGCTCATCAACAAAGTCAATGATGAACGTATTATGATTTTTTTGTTTCAATTCTTCTAAGAAGGTATTCGAGAAATCTTTCACAATCATCCCTTTTTGGAATTCGGATTCTAATGAAATATCCTTTTGAATTACTTCTAGAGGATTTGATAACAAACTGATTAAAGATGATCTTGCATAATATTCAAGTTTTTTTTCATGTTGAGCAATTCGAAAAACATCTCTCGACACACAACTTCCAAAAATAGTAAATTCACTATATATCCCCATTGGATACTCCTATCTATAATCCGCTTATTTCGAAATTATATAGATTCACTAGATATTTAATTGCACTACCTCTACAATATTATTATCTAGTCTACTGATTTGATTACCATAAACATCTCTGATAAATACTCTGACTTGATACTTACCAGCATCAGATAATCTAGTCTGATAATAATTCACTTCAGAATACCATTTCACTTCTATTTTTTCACTATCTTTATATAGATACCATGCATATGTTAACTGGTTCCCAACTGCTTCTACTGTAAACTTAACTTCCTTACTTTTTGAAGCAGTACTTTCCTCTAAAGTGATATTATTTATTACAGGGATCACATCTTTAGCAGTAATTTTTTGTTGTAATTTCTTGCCATTCAGCTCAGCACTACATAATTTAATTGAGGTTCTCCATTCTATCACTTGATCTCTCTTTATATTTGATGTGATTCTAAAAGAATTTACAGACCCTATACCTGATGTTGAGCACAGGGAGCGATGTAGTGAAATACTATTGTTAAGACTACGATTACATGTTAGTTGATACTGAGAACCATCAAAATAAATATTCACAGTATTATCTGAACGTTTGAATAGCTTGGCTTCATGCTTCCCATCGTTTAAGAGTATAGGAATAATATGTTCACATGATAACAAATCCTTATTTGCCTTAATTTTGTAGTTCCATACTATTTCATTTTCAAAGATTCTAATACTTTTATTAACACAAATGCTAGAATCCTCCACATATAAATCTATTCCATTGTCTACAACACTATAACTAGCATTCTGAATACTATCAGGATATATAATTTCACCGTTGTAACCCTTAATTATATATCCTTCAAATATACTATCTGATGCTGCATCAATATTTAATCTAGGTTCAAGAAGTGGCATTCTTTTCCCACCAACTCTATAGTGGAAACCTTGCATTGACGGCACATATTTATGTGAATGCATTCTTAACGAACAACCGAAAAAACTTTTACCTTGTCTAAAAAAGATGTAACCACTCTCTTCATCTACAAAAGTAGTGTCAGTAAGGTCTACATTAATATTTAATAAATCCTCATCTCTAACGCAATCTGAAATAACTAGACCAACTAATGAAAGAGTATTATACATATTGACGTGAGTATACTTCTCAAAACCTACCCGGAGGCTATGTGGGAAATAGTTTGGAGTGCAACTATAACTACCATCTTTTTTTTCATATCTCAGCCATAGATCTAGAAGTGAATTAAACTCCATACCATTGTTTGTGGAGTGTTTATAAATAAGTAGCATGCATCCCCATGTAAATATTTGATTACTACTCCTGCCCAGAGTAGCATATGAACTATCAGTTGCAATAATATTAGAAATCCATAAAACTCCTTTATGAATTATTTTTATTGCTCTTGTTTGATCATGGTCAAAATCCTTCCTCACTGTACTAACAATACTTAATAATATAAATACAATAAATAAATGATATGCAATTGGCTTACCGTCCTCTACACCTCTATGATCAGAAACAGCATCATCAATAAATCCGAGTTTATTTTGAGATTTCTCAATGTGGTCTAATAAATATCTACAGTATTCGCTGTTCATGCTCTTACCGCTTAAAGAAGATAATAAAAGTTCACTCCCCCATTGTAAGGCCGCACAATTTGTATTAATTTGTCCACACTTATCTTCAAAAGAAGAATAAAACTCTTCAAATCTAGCGAAAGATCGTTTCTTTTCATGTTCCGGCAAATAATGTATAGCTAATAAACTATAATGTATTAGAAACACCTTACAAAAAGAAGAAACACCCCTGTCATTGCATAATACGATACTACGTTCAATTAATTTAGAAAAATAATCATAATAAGATAAATCTCTTGTCTTTGTATATAAATACGCAAACAAAACTGCAGCAGTTGCTGAAGAGTAATTTTCACTATATTCAGTTTCAAATGGATCAATTAGCAAAAAATCATCTTCCGGTATACACCATGATATCAATGTTGATGAGAAATCCTTAATGATTCTTCCAATAAAATCCATATCAATCACTTCCAACTAGTAATCTGTATTTTCTCAAAATGATTATATTCAACTTCTCCAAAATATTTATCATTAATCCTATAAATAACAGTATACTCTCCAGGTTCTACAAATTTATACCTAAATTCGTTGCTTTTGTTATTGATAAAATCATAGCTTGCTCCATCCTTATATACATACCACCTTGACGATACCCCGCCATAAAAATTAGATAAATCAATAGTAAACTTATAAGAATTGTTGCCCTCATCCATTATGTGATTATTACTAACAATAGGTTCTTGTTGATCAGTAGAAATCGGCTTATATATAAATTTATTCCCTTCATATTCAACAAACCCTACTATCTTTTTCGTAGTTTCTTTCGCCTTATTGCGCAAATAGCTTATCACTGCATAAGAGTAACCTTTTTCTAGATGAAATTCCTCATGATTTTCACCCGAATAGGAACTTGATGTAAATTTTTCCCCTGTAACTTTATCAATCAGATAGTAAGAGTATGAGAGTTCTTGCTCATAAGATTCTGCTGAATTTTTGATTTTTAAGTTACTCCCCACTATATCAGCTTCGACTTGACTCTCAGGAAGTCTCTCTCTCGATTTGATAGGTACAATTACATCGTTAATTTCAACTTGTTTTCCATCATAATTAAGATTTTGTTTCAAATATCTAGGTAAATCTGTCTCATTAATTATTCTTATGCTAGTTACAAATTCTGTGCTTTTGCCTGACTTCTTAAAAAGAATAGATTGACTAGGCACTGATTGATTTAATCCAGAAGAAATTACACTTAGATTGTTATCTTCATTTTGTCCTATATTTTTTTTAACTTGATCCACATTTGCTAGTTGGTCTAATAATACATAATAGTTTGTGTCTTTAATTTTTAAAATTGCACGATTTGGAGTTAATTGCTTAATCTCAGTGTCATTTGACAAGTGGAATACCTGAGAATAATCATGGACTTTTTCAGAAACGATATCATCGTGAATAATTATATTATTTCCATCAAGATAATTAATTGTTCTATCAATCTTAACACCTGGAAAAATGTTATTGAAACCTGTTACAGATTCATACCCTTCTTCTTGAGAATAAGAATAAATACCTACCTTTTTAGAGTTAAACATACTAATTGAATAGCTTTTACCATCTACTACTATTGTATTGTGAGCTGAATTACTATTAATATAATCATAAATCGGATCTCCAACCATATAATTGTACATACCTGGATCTATGAAAATATCGTGCCCCTTTGAATATAATAGGAAAGATAGATCATCCGCATGCTTATGAGTACTAGACGAATATCCTGATTTAAACAGCGCCCATGTAGACTGGTCATATTTGTTAGAATCCCAATACTCTCGGAAAATTATAGTCCCATCATTTTGAAATAGCCTTGTGTTATACTCCGGTTGAGTCCCATTGAACCCTTTTGAAAATATATATTCTAAAGAATGGTCATTAAAGCTATTGATAATTGAAGGATTATTACTTGTAAAAGTACCAAGTGTATCACCAATTAATGGTATGGATAGATTTGGTTTATAAACATACACCAGATACTCAAGTGCTCCTTTATAGTAACTATTTGCTATTTCAGCATAAACATTGTGACTACTACTCAAAAATTCCGATATTCCTTTTATATAACTAATAATCCCTACATGATACCCCGTTGAATTCTCAATATGAACATGTTTATTAGGGAAAGCATATTGAAGTTGCTTGTCCAGTCTCTCTATTCCTTTTTCAACATAATTATTATTTTCTAGATAATACCCCGCTTTAATTAAGGCACCGTCTTGAAAAATGCCATGATTGTGATTTTTTGTATAGTTTGTATCATCATAAAGCCATTCGCTATTATTTTGAATCAGTATATCTAGTTTTTGTACTCTCAACTTATTTCCAACAGATTCTTCCACCTTAGAAAGATAAATTAAATTTTCTACTCGCTCTGCTACAGAATGATCGTACCAAGTATACCTATTTAATTTTGCTTTAGATTGAGCATACTCACCCCATGACAATACAAATTTATCCGCAGCATCCAGATATTTATCATCACTTGTTAATGTATAAGCCTTACTTAAATAATATATAGGCCTCAAGGTTTGTAAATACAAGGAAAAAGTATTTGGAGACTTAGTTGCACTTATATTCCAATCAATATTATCAATATTATATAATATTTGAACACCAGAATTTATTTTATCATTAACAAAAAGATTATCGTTTAGTAACGCATCTGCATAATCAATATATTGCTCATCACTTGTAATACCATCAGTCATGAATATAGGTACATATTGTTGAATTTCACTATCAAAATTATTAGCAATCGCATTTTTCTCCATTTCGTTCAGTTTTATCCCTACCGCTGTAGCTAGTGCAACTACAAGCAGTAGAGTAGTAGCGACATAAGTACCTCTGTTCCTAAAACTAAATCGCAAAGTCCTCTTTTCCTCCTACTTAGAGATTAATTCAATCTCCTGGATAATAGTGGTTTGAAGTCCACTTTGACGTGCAACTCGTTCAGATGCCTTGAGGGATAAATCAAGAAATAATTCGGGGTTGTTATACAATTTTTCAATATTACTGGCCAACCCTTCATAATCTTCTGCTTCTACCAACATACCACATGTCTCATCTACGAACTCTGATGTAGCAGCTACATTATTGGTAATCGGAACCAAGCCAGAGGACATTGCCTCATCTCTTGAAACGCCTTGGGAATCCCATCGAGTCGGTATTAAGAAAATTCCATATTCTTTATGCAACTCAGCAATCTCTTCTTGTCTTAAAAATCGTTCTTCTAATCTAACATTCTTAAACTTTCTTATCGGCTTTACAGTTGAATGGAATAATTCTCCTTTTCCGATTAAAGTGAACTGTAACTCTTTAAAAACAGGCTTTTTTGACAAGCTTTGTATAGCTTTAACAGTCAGATCATTAGCATACTTATTACTAGCAAAGGGTCTAATTGATAGTATCTTTTTACGATGTTCGTAGCCCTTTTCATTATAATTAAACAAATCACTATTTATATAGTTGTGTATAATACTATATTTATCTTCCGGCAATCTGATCTTCAAATCTTCAAATACTTCTTCGGCAAAGTAATCAGATACAAAAACAAAATGAAGATTATATTCCTCATTTATTGCTCCATTAAAAATCTTTTTCCAAAATAGAACTTTAGCTTCAGATTCTATCTTTGCCCTATCCAACTGTTGCTGTGATGTATAATTATATTCTCTTCTCCACCAAGGTTGGATTTCAGCGCCATGAATCCATACAATAGTTCTTTTTGATGTTGCAAATTTTTGAATGCCACTCCATAACGTTTCATTTAAAAAATGAACTAAAAACGTATCATAATTTCCACTTCTAGCTACATTATTGAATTTTTCAAAATATCCACTTGTCACATCAATTCCGCCAAATTCAGTATATCCCGCTGGATCTCGCTCATTAAGTTTGAACATATCTACGTTATATCCATTCTTTTTGTATTCAGTTAGTCTGCTATGGATAAAAGCATACCTGTATAAGTTCTGATAGTCTGGATAATTATCAGCTAATAGGAGTACCTTTGATTTATTCAAAAAATAACCCCGATCAAGATTAATATCACCAACAATCAATTTTTTAATTTTGCATGTGCCTTCCCCTGAAAATCTTAATCCAAATTTCATATATTTAACGTTGCTATTAAGTTGAACACTAACTTTACGACAGCATGGTTTTACCATGCTCTCGATTTTATTACGATTATTGTCAAGAAGTACAATAACAATATCTACAGAGAATTTCGACATAAAATCGACGTCTAGATATACATTTGTATTAGAATTAAATTTGTCAGTTCCATATTCCTTGTTTAAATATATATATTCATGGGTATCCTTTAACTTTGATTCTACATAAATAAAGTCGTTCTCTTTCTTCAAATTAATCTGCTTAGAGCCATGTATTTGATTAAAGATATCATCAGAGGAAATGCTAATCTCATTTACAGATTTTTTACTTGGTTTTATTTCCTCAGCCTTTTGATATATTTGCGACATTGCTATGCCTTGATCATTAATAATTAAGTCATCTACAACAGAACAATGATCATCATTGAAATTCTCACAATAATTATATTCATCAATGGAGAAGCAATCTTCATTGATCCTACTCTCTTCTATTGATTCAGAAAAATCTATAATTTTTGAGTTCGGATAATTATCTAGCCTTAAAAGTGCCCTTTTCACGTCAAAAGATCCGACCATTCTATATTGCTTACCTTCATTATTTTTCTTAATGTCATTAGTATCATCATTTGAGAAATATGCACCCTTACATATCACAGAGCAATCTGTATATTTTGTTGCCAAAACCATATCCTCAATATAACTTTTCCCGTAATAATCTTTTGATGACAGGTACGCTATATAATTAAAATTATTTCCAATATAATTAGCAGTATCTTCATTCAAACTCTCTACAACTTGAATGCCTTCTGTGATGAGTGAACTATCCTTTATATCACTAATGACTATTAATTCCTTAAAATCATAAGATTGCTGTTTAAATTGATTAATTACATATTGCAACTCTTGTTCTGTGCTTGCCTTAGAAATTAAGGCAACCCCTTTACGACTAAGTTCCAACTTAGTCTGATATACTACATTAACCAAGTATTCTAATCGATGAGTGTAAGTATGTTCAGTCAGTATTTTCCTTAACCCCAGCAGCCTGTACTTATTGTAATATTCCATATCTGTAAACTTGTCAATTTGGTCTCCAAGATATTTACCGTCATCCGTACAAATTACTAAATCACCAAGCATATTTCGGATAGCCCTAGAATAATTACTTACTGTAACCGTATTTGATGCCAATAGCTCGAACACACGGCGTGCACACATACTTTGTGACTGCTTCACAGAATTCATATTAATATTGAAGCGATACCCTTTGTATGCTTTATCGATCTCAAAAGGTTTCAAATTCCCTTTTATATACTTCTTATACTGAGTTGGAAATGCGTAGTTAGGATCATCTTCATAAAAATTACGATCATAAATGTCTAAATTCTTACTCTCAGTTATTGTATCAATAAATGTTTCTAAATCTTTTATCCGTTCTGGATATCGTTTATAGTACGCTCCTGCAAACGCATACTTATCTTCTCTATCATATAGTTCAATTGGGTTATGAACTTTTAATTGAGCTGCGAAGGGCATCAAATAAACACGATTATGATTCAGTAATGTTTTATACTGCTGAATACAATCAATATCTGTAGTAAAGACATAATCCACATATTTAGCAGTTGCTAAAAAAGTATCAAAATGTACAGGATCCTCTTTGTTCCAAAACACAACAGGAATTTTATTTTTTTTACAATAACTTAACAAATCAATTAGTTCATTACTTAGATGAGGTACTTTTCTATTCCATAATCCATCAATTCCACGCCAAGCTGACTCAAGAAAAAACAAATCAGGGTTGAAGGACTGGATCTCTCTTAACCAATTATCAGGAGTTACTTGTAACAAACTGCATTCAGGCTCAAAAGAGTTAAAAGTAAATTCATCCATAATACAAGCGATTTTCATATTTTTTGTATCGTTAAAAGATCTTTGAAAAGTTAACATATTATTTGTAAGGGACACATTACCATGCTTCGTCACATTCACAATATTCATTTCTTTAAATAGTTCAGATCTTCTTATTTGAATCTCACGTAGTTTCTGCTCAATGTATTCCATACTCATAAATAAATTCTCCTCACTCATCAAGTGCTATTCACTAGAAGTCCTTAGGAATTCTCTTCTTGCGTTTCCAGTAATTCAGTGTAAGTCTCCCCAATTTAGCATTACTAAGTAAATCATACTTTTTAGAGATGTTTGCATACTTCGCCTCTAGATGGCTATAATCAAAGATAGCCTCCTCGTATTTTTTTAAAGTAGATTCCTCACTATCCAATCGATCCAACAACTCTTTATTTTTTGATTCCTTGATAATTTTCAGTTCCTTATTTTCCTCTTCTAATATTCCAATTTTGCGTTCTAGATCATTTACCCTTTTCTTTTCTTGATCATTTTGCGCTAAATGATGAAAATGATTTAATTCATCATTCTCTTTCTGTAAACGAGTTAAGTGCTCCCTTCCCGCCTTAATCTTCTCATTATATTCATTAATAAGAGTTGTCTTTGAATTAAGTTCGTCTACTAAGGTTCTTTCGACAGAATAGAATGCTGCTTCAAGCTGTTTGACGACTTCTCTAGGGAGTTTTAATCCCGATTCCCCCTCACCTGACAAAGAGCAGCCCACTATCCCTATCCATTTACCTAAAAACTTAATTTCTCTGACCTTAAAATAAGGCTCCACTTCTTCAAGCAAATTAAGCATATAATATGTCTTCTTGTGATCAAAATAATCATTAATACCAAAAGGAACTGTTATGATTATGGTACCATTGTCTACGAGTAGATTTTTGATTTTTACTAATAACGATTGAGTGGACGTGAAATGCTCCATCACCTCAGTAAGAATGACAGTATCAAATTTCTGTTCACTTTCGAATTCAAAAATACTACTTGTATAAAATCTTGCATTCCGTTTAACGGATTCACTTTCATTTTCTAGCGAGTTATTAGCATAAGAAATTGAGCTTTCTTCAATATCAATACCTACTGCTTGTTTACCTTCTCTGGCTAATATAAGCTCCGTTATGCCTTGTGAACAACCGACATCTAGAACAGACTTACCTGCCACTTTAGAACAAATCCAATGAATTCGTTCTCGTGTTTTTCTAGAAAACTGATCTCCCATTCCACCATGATATGCTTCGGCAACCTTATCTAACGGCTTCAATATATCCACTCCTCAAATTCGCAGGACTGATTAATGGTTGTCCTAACACATGGTAAAGAAAACCAGCTTCCGTCCAAGTTTTGTGATTTACAACCCGTCTAGTATCGAACACAAGAGCCCCGCGTGCCAGCGATGTTAGTTTTTTGGGGTCAATCTGTTTAAACTCATTATGATCGGTCAAAATTAGTATCGCATCAGCACCTTCAATCGCATCAGCTAGCGTATCCTTTTTCCCTAAAATATACTCTTTGACGTGTGGGTCAAAAATTTGCAGGTCGTAGTGGCTCTGTAATTGATGAACAATCTCAACTGCAGGGCTCTCTCTCATGTCATCAATATTCCCTTTAAATGCCAAACCAAGTACAGCTACTTTCTTGGTGTTCTTACCTTCAGTAGGCAACAATTGTTTCATTTGGCTTACTACAAAATTAGGCATTTCATCATTTGTTGTTCTGGATATATGAATCAAATTTGCCAAGGAAGGAGCGGATTCATAAATGAACCAAGGATCCACAGCGATACAGTGACCTCCGACACCTGGTCCAGGTTTATGAATATTAACTCGCGGATGACAGTTTGCCAGATCAATGGCCTCCCAAACATTAAAGCCTACACGCTCAGCAATTTTCGCCATTTCATTTGCAAAAGCAATATTAACATCACGATAAGTATTTTCCATCAACTTGACCATCTCAGCTGTCGTTGCATCAGTTATATGAATATTCCCATTAACAAATCTTTTGTACAACTCTGCCGTTCGCTCCGAAGATTCTTGGTTAATCCCCCCAACAATCCTATCATTTTGAACGAGTTCAACGAGTAATTGACCGGGAAGCACCCGTTCAGGTGAATGTGAAACAAATAGTTCTTTTCCAATATCAAACTTGGTTTCTTCCAAGATGGGTATCACCACATCTTCAATTGTTCGAGGTGGAACGGTCGATTCCAGAATAATTAAATCGCCCTTCTTGAGAAAAGGTACAATGGAATTCGTTGCATCAATTACATAATCGACGTTTGCAGTTTTATCCTCATTAATCGGAGTAGGAACAGAAATGATAAAAGCATCTGCCTGCTCCGGCATAACTCCGAAACTAAGTTGTTTGGATTGGATCACCTCTTCAAGCATTTCCTGAAGTCCCGGTTCTTCAATATGAATTCGACCATCCAAGAGTTTCGTAACAACATCGGGATTAATATCAACACCATGGACTTCAACGCCATGTTTGGCAAACATAATAGCTGTTGGCAATCCTATATAGCCAAGACCGATTACACATAATTTCAAAGTAACATCTCCTTATTATTCTCCGAGAAATCATATTGATTATATAAATAGCAAGTTTTTGAATTTATTTTTCTACATAATAGTGCATTATAGCACGAATAATGACAATTTTTCTCCTCATTTCTGGTATGACAAGTCCCTTCAAGTACCTCACAGATTGTAGAAGCTGATTCAAGTATGTTAACATACTTGTGACGTATTGCCCTCAAGTATAAAAGGAGATTATGAAATGCATACATATTTTTTGAATCTGTACAAATATAAGGACTTATTGTTTGAATTGGTTAGGAAAGATATTAAGCTTAAGTACAGAAACTCCTTTCTTGGTTTGTTATGGAGCATCTTGAATCCACTTATGTTCATGATTGTTTTAACAGTTATCTTCTCCCAGCTATTTTCGACAACAATCGAACATTTCGCCATCTATGTCCTGACCGGTCGCCTAATTTACGTATGTTTTTCAGAAACGACGAACTTTGCGATGCAGTCCATTTTTACAAATGCTTCATTAATAAAGAAAGTATATGTGCCGAAGTACTTCTTTCCACTGTCCAAAGTTTGTTCATCATTTGCAAATTCCTTATTATCTATGATTTCAATTATCCCCGTCATGCTTTTTAGCGGTTTACATTTTACTTGGGTCAACCTAATGATTGTTTTTCCATTGTTCTATCTATTTCTATTTTGCATTGGAATAGGTTTGATCCTGTCAACAATCTATGTCTTCTTCCGGGATCTACAGCATATATACTCTTTGGCACTTGTAATTGTTATGTATGCATCGGCAATTTTTTACCCGGTAGATATCATCCCAGTCAAAATTATGCCGTTCATACAACTGAATCCGATTTTTTTGATCGTCGAAATGGTCAGAGAATCTCTTATTTATAATACTACTTCAGCACTTGGTACTCATCTTTTTTGTATTGGATATGCAGGGGTGTTAATTGTTATAGGATTGGTCACTTTCTACAAAAAGCAGGACAAGTTTATTTTTTACCTGTAGTGGGATTGGAGATGAAAGAATGAAAGACGTAGCAGTAAGAGTGGATCATGTCTCCATGAAATATAAATTAATGAGCGGGAAAGTTAACTCATTAAAACAGGTTTTCATCAATGCCATGACTCGTAATATCACGTATGAAGAATTCTCTGCTCTGGAAGATGTCAGTTTCGAGATTCAAAAAGGAGAAGTATTTGGTGTAGTCGGCTTGAATGGAGCTGGGAAAAGTACATTACTAAAAATTGTTTCGGGTATTATTAAACCAACATCGGGGGCTGTAGAAAGATTGGGTTCGTTGGTTCCTCTGATAGAACTTGGCGGAGGATTCAATGCAGAGCTTACCGGGTTTGAAAACATATATTTGAACGGTATGCTCTTGGGATATTCCAAGAAATTTATCAAGGAAAAAGCAGATGAAATTATTGAATTTTCGGAACTGGAAAAGTTTATTCATACACCACTTAAAAACTACTCTTCCGGTATGAGAGCCAGATTAGGGTTCTCAATTGCCACTCTTGTTAAGCCAGAAATTTTAATAGTAGACGAAGTACTATCTGTTGGGGATTACAAATTCAAGGAGAAGTCCGAGGCTAAAATGAAGTCTCTCATGTCCTCAGGGACTACCGTGTTATTTGTATCCCATTCTATAGAGCAAATGAAGAGCATGTGTAATCGAGTATTATGGCTAGATCAGGGGAAAGTCAAAGAAATTGGACCTGCCGTTGAAATATGCGATAAATACCAATCAAAATAATCTTAATGCTCGAAAAAGTCCACCTTACAATTCCCAGGCACTTCCCGCAAAAATCAACACTATTTCCTTAATGTTTTTAAAAGTATGATACTTAAAAACCTGCTTTAATGGTGTTAGAAGACCAAAAAAAAAGATACAAAACGTTAGTAAAGATTCTACTTCTATCAACGCATTTGCAAATACTAGAAAAGGAGAATCATGCTTTGTCGAATCCAATATACGGTAAACAAAAAAAGACACTGAACAAGGCAAGTGCTAGCTCAACTTCGCCGCTGCTATGGTCTCTTACCATAGGAGTCATCTTATTTTCACTCTGGTCCTCGTTCCAAGTTGCGTTATTTAACGGACAGTTACTTCAATTCGAAGGCCCCATTTACTGGGCGCTTGCAATTACAACCCTCCTGTTCATCATATGGGCTGTAGTCTACTACAAAAATATCACACTAGACTCCCAAAGAGATTGGCTAAAATTAGCCGTCCTCTTGCTGCCACTTACCTACATACTGTCACTTATTAGTGCAGCATCGCATTACTTGGCAGTCAACATGATTCTAATCCAGTGCATTTATGCCATGCTCTTCGTCATGACGATGTCACTACTCCAGAACAAACAAATTAATCATATCATACAATCTTCGTTAATAGGAATTGCATATGTAATTGTAGGTTTTGGATTGTTGAACTGGCTGGGAGCCTTCAGTTTTGCGGGCAAGCTGGTTGGCTGGTTCTCTTCAGGAGTAGTCAATGGGGTATACAATCAAGCGATCTGGAACGATGCCAACGGACCACGGCTTGCTTCCGTGTTTCAGTACCCGAATACATACGCAGCGTTCCTTATGGCATTTCTATTCATTAGCATCTTTAGCCTAATCCGCACCAAAAAGGTTTATATACAGATGTTTCATGGGTTCATGCTTGTTCCCATCTTGCTGTCCCTGTTGCTTACATTGTCGCGGACTGGTCTTGTGATGATGCCAGTCGTTTTTGTAATCATCCTGTTGTTACTTAAACCAGCAAAACAGATTTTATGGTTCATTTATCTCACTATTCCAGGAATAGGTACGCTTGCTGTCCTGAATCCAGTCAATACCGCTGGACTCGAATTACAGCAAAAGTTTTCTGCAGGACTTGCAGCCAAAGGTTGGATTTATCTGATTACCGCATCCATCGTTGTAGCGATTATCAACTGGTTGATCCAACGTTGGATCGCTCCAAAGCTTGAAGCCAAGTTCCAAGCTTGGGGTAAACGTAAAGGCGCAAGCCTCTGGATCCCGCTTGGCTCAGTGCTGCTCGCCATTATCGCAGCAGTGCTGTTGTTGGGTACCAGCGTTCGCAACATTTTGCCGGACAGCATCAGTACGCGTCTGGAAAACATCAACTTCCAGCAGCATAGTGTCCTGGAACGACTCACCTTCTACAAAGATGCCGCCAAGGTTATCGCGGATTATCCTTTGATTGGTGCTGGCGGTGGCGCTTGGACTGCACTGTACGAAAAGTATCAAAACAATCCATACGTCAGTGCCCAGGCACATAACTTCTTCATGCAGTATCTGGTAGAAGTCGGACTCATCGGATTTATCATTTTCATGGCATTTATTCTGTATATCTTCTATCAATTCGTTCGCAGCTACTTGCGAAGAGATGAAAGCGAAAGAGAGTCTCATTTTGTTTTTTTTATTTTATCTATGACTATTCTGGTACTGAGTCTACTCGATTTCAATATGAGCTATGTTTTCATCGGTATGCTGGTGTTTATCGGGTTTGGAGGTATGGCAGCGGTAATCGAACCACGGCCTGTTAAACGTTTGAAGGTGAGCCCATCGGCTGCACGAGGGATCTATACTGCAATCGCCGGAGTTTCAATCATTGTACTATTGATCGTATCCGTCCGCTTCTTGCAAGCAAATCAATATGCGAATACAGCTAAAGAAGTAGCACAAACTAGCCAATCTTTTGAAGAGATTAAGACTGTATTGGACAAAGACTTGGCCATACGTAGTACACACTCTGACTCTCTCTTGACGCTATCTGCTCTGTATCAGCAGGGTTTCGAGCAGACGCAGGATGACCAGTTCTATATGGCTGGTGTAGATCTTTTGCAAAAAGGACTACAAGCAGAACCCTACAACAAAAGTATGGTTAAACAGCTAATCCAACTTTATGAGCTTAAAGGTGATAGTGACCAAGCGTATGCTCTCCAAAAAGAATATGCCAACAACTATATCTGGGATATGGAATGGTACGAGGCGCTAATTAGCCGTTCGTTCGATCTAGGATATCAAGCACTCGGACAAGGCGATACAGCCAAAAAAGAATCCTACTTCACATCAGGTCTGGATGCTTACCAGCATGTTGTTGATGGAGTAGAGCACCTAAAAACTCTTCCTGAAGGGCAACTTCAAGGAAAGCCATTCGAGCTAACTTCAACAATGATTCTAAATGCAGGGAAGATGAAATACATGCTAAATGATTCCGCCGGAGCTGCAACGGTTCTTAAGGGTGGAATTGCTGAGGATCTGTCCGATGCGACCAACCGTGAAATTGCCCGTTGGTACCTCGCAGCTCTGACGAAGGACGGACAACAGGATCAAGCGGTGTATGATAAATTGATTGCTGTAGCACCTAATGAAGCTGACGAGATTAAACAGATTGCTGAACTGACCTTCTAACTTGTCCCAAGTTAGATCAAAGCAAAAAGGTTTACCCTTGAGGGTAAACCTTTTTTGTATATAAAATTAAAAGTAAATACTAATTTGATGCCACAATCTTCTTCAAATAATTCAACAAATCTTCCCGCAGATCATCATGCTGAAGTGCATAATGAATCGTTGTCTCTATAAAACCCAACTTCTCTCCCACATCATGACGAAGGCCTTCAAAATGATAGGCCAATATTCTTCTCTGCTCATTCAAACGAGATAACGCATCGGTCAACTGGATTTCGCCACCAACACCTGCGGACTGTTGTCCAAGAATCTCAAAGATATCCGGTGTAAGAATATATCGTCCCATAATAGCAAGATTTGAAGGAGCATCTTCAGGCTTTGGCTTTTCAACTAAACGTTTAGAGCGGAATACTCGGTCGTTGGTTTTCATGATTTGCTCGCCATCAACAATACCGTAACGGGATACTTCTTTCCAATCGACTGGCTGAACACCCACGATTGGAGACTGGTATTCATCATACACTTCCATCATCTGCTGAAGACAAGGCTTATCTGACTCAACGATATCATCTCCAAGCAGCACAGCGAAGGGTTCGTCTCCAATAAACTTGCGGGCACACCAAATCGCATGTCCCAGTCCTTTAGGTTCCTTTTGTCGAATATAGTGGATATCTGCCATTTCAGAAGATTTACGCACCTCATTTAATAGATCCCATTTCTGTTTATCAACCAGATTTTGCTCCAGTTCAAAAGAGTAGTCAAAATGGTCTTCAATCGCCCTCTTGCCTTTACCTGTCACGATAATTATATCCTCAATACCTGAGGCCACAGCCTCTTCGATAATGTACTGAATCGTTGGCTTGTCAACAATAGGCAGCATTTCCTTGGGCATAGCTTTGGTTGCTGGCAGAAAACGGGTTCCCAGACCAGCAGCCGGAATTATAGCTTTACGAATTCTCATGATTTAACTCTCCCTCTTTATAGAGTAGATGATATGTATATCTATTCTTTCTTTTCTCGAAAGTGCAAAATTGCAAAAATACATTAATCATCAGGCTATGTAGTCTAAAATAGTTAATTATAATATATCAGATATATAAATGCATGTTTTGTATATTCAAGATGATTTTACTAGTATTCTATTCATACTATACTAAACAGGTTACACTTCTCGTCCATATCAATCTTCTTTCTTAATAAAATGATAGGGTGATACAAGTTAACAATCTGTACCACCCTATGCCACCACAACAGCTTACTTATACCATCAACAGCTCCCGAATATCCTGCTCAGATAAGGTCGTTGATCCCCCATCTCCCGGCTCAATCACTTCAGCGATCAAATCCTTCTTGCGCTGCTGCAGTTCCAGAATCTTCTCTTCTATTGTTCCTTCCGTAATCAGTCGGATAACCTGAACGACTTGCTTTTGCCCCATCCGATGGGCGCGGCCAATGGCTTGTTCTTCGACCGCGGGGTTCCACCACAGATCATATAATATTACGGTATCTGCACCCGTTAAGTTCAGCCCGGTACCACCAGCTTTCATCGAGATCAGGAACAGCTCCCCTTCCCCCTCGTTGAATCTGCGGCACATGTCGACGCGACTCTGAGTCGGTGTCTGCCCATCCAGATAAAATAGATTCCTGCCCTGCGCAGCCAATGTCTGCCGAATCAGATTCAGCATGCTTGCAAACTGGGAGAAGATCAGGATTCGTTTGCCTGCTGCCAGACAATCCTGAACCGTTTCGAGCAGCTGCTCCATCTTCCCGGAATCTCCTTGATAGCCCTCAACAAACAGAGCCGGGTGACAGCACAGCTGGCGTAAACGGGTGATGCCTGCGAGTATTTTGATCCGATTCTTCTGAAAACCGTTCTCTTCCATATCCTTGGATGTCTCATCCTGAAGCTGGGAGAGGTAGGCAGCATACAGCTTCTTCTGCTCAACTGTTAGCTCAGAGCGCTGTACCGTCTCAATGCGATCCGGCAATTCCTCCAGCACGTCCTTCTTCAGGCGGCGGAGAATGAACGGACGAACCATCCGGGCAATGCGCTCAGGCGGCAGGTCCCGGAATCTGCGATAGCTTGGAAACAGACCGGGAAATATCGCTTCGAAGATGGACCACAGCTCATCCAGTGAGTTCTCTACAGGCGTCCCTGTGAGCGCAAAGCGCCGCGGGGCCTGAATCTGCTTGACGGCCTGAGCCGTCTGAGAGGAAGAATTTTTGATCGCCTGAGCCTCGTCCAGAATTAGCGTATGGAATGTTCTAACCAGATACATGTCCAGATCTCGACGCAGCAATGGATAAGACGTTACGATGACATCCGCCTGATTCATGTCCGCGAGCATGTTGGCGCGCTCTTCCTTTTGTCCTGCAGCGATCAGGACGCGTAAATGCGGGGCAAATCGCGCAAATTCATTCGCCCAGTTGTAGGTCAACGAAGCAGGTGCTACGACAAGCACTGGAGGATGGGTTGCTTGGCTTCGAATGGTTAAGCTATCCTGCGATATTCCCGATGCATGGGAATTACCCCCTAGCCCCACCAGAGACGCCTCATCCCATGGCAATCCGGTTACAGGATCAATCCCTGAATAAGCAGGCTCTGAAGCACCCTCTCGCAGTATCCCGTTTTTCCCGTAACGATCTGGTCTTCCAACATCTCCGTCTAAAATCGGGTTCTCTCTTAGTTCAGCCGTGATATAGGCGATGCTTTGCAACGTTTTGCCAAGTCCCATGTCATCTGCCAGGATCCCGCCAAAACGATAAAAGGCAAGTGTGCGCAGCCACTGATATCCACTGGCCTGATAATCTCTCAACACGGGAGCCAGCGCATTCGGCAGCGCAAAATCCATCCGCTCAGGATCACGAAGATCATCCAGGAAACGCTTCAGGGAACCTCCCCACTTCACATGTCCGGAAACCTCATCCCGGCCCGGCAGCTGTAACGCTCGAACGGCTGGCAGCCGAATGTGGCTGCCTTTGATATCGCCCGCTCCCAGTCCCAGCGAATCCGCCATGTGGGCGAAGCTGTCAGCTCCTTCATTTTCAAGCGATAGAAAGACACCACTGCGCAAGCGGAAATACGGTTTCTTTTCCACAATGCTGCGCATGATTTCCTGAAGTTCCTGCTCGTTCACGCCTTCCATTTCAAACGAAATTTCCAGCCAGTCCAGTCCTTTCCCGAGATCTGCCCGGACTTTGGGAGGGGTTGGGTAGGATTGCATCATGGCCTTTACTGCATTCGGGACATAGATGTCCACCTGTTTCTCCAATTCAGGCACCAAATGATACATTAAATCATAGATGGCATCTTCACGTTCACTTGCCCACACGCTGCCTTCCCGTTCCAGGAAGGAACGATCCAGTCGCTCAATCAGATTCCGCTCGGCATGACGGTCACGCACCAGAATAACCTTTTTCTCTTCTTCGTCGATCAGATACTCCGCCAGCGGGTTAATCACCATTACACCATAATCAAACTCCAGACGCGCAGTGATCCGTTCCCGGTAAAAATCAATATAGAGCTTCGGCGCAAGCTCCGGCTCAGCAATTCGTTCACGCACCTGGGAGTCGATCGACAGATGTCCTAGCGTACGGAGTTCCGGCACCACATGCTGCACGAACTCATCGACTTGCTGGGAGGAAATATCGATACTTTCCTTAATCCCATACGAAGTGAGCGCCCTGCTCAAGTCTTCCAGACTGCGCATCTGCATCGGCTCCAGCATGTGAAGTTGTCCTTCGACCACAGCAGCATCATAGGCCGGAAGAAGAATCAACTCGCGCAAACCCGAGATCTCGAGCTGATACCCCTCATTGTCTCCCTGGGCAATCCGGTAAAACAGAGGCAGTGCCCCTTCACCCAACGTGAGCGGTCCGTTCGCGAGTCCCGTACCTTCCATCCGGCTGTCGGCCTGAAGCAGCAATTCCAGCAGCGGTTTCCACACCAGCGGCGCAATCAATATATCCCGCCCATCCGAAGCCCCCAGATAACCGGAGATGGATTCTCGATACGCTTCCTCGCTCTGCCTCATACGAATCAACATGGACAGAATCTCCTGATCCTGAGGGCTGAAATAATGCATGGAAGGATCATAGAAAAACAGTTTGGTAAACGACATCGGCTCGCCCTTCTCAACGCAGTTCAGGAATTGCTTCACCTTTTGCACCACGTATAGTCGTTTACTTCCGACCTTAAGCTCCAGCGCGAGCTTGGCTCCCCCTTTGTGAACCTGAACGAGCTTGCATATAAACTGAACCTGAAGCTCTTCTCGCAGCGATGAGCGGGTGACAGGTGCCGTATATTTACGTTCACCCGCATGTAAGGGACTGCGTTCCTTGGCAAAGATGGACAGAATCTGGTCAGCTGTGCGATACGAAGGCTTGTCTGCTGAACGTCCCCAGCCTGGAGCGGAACTCGGGCGACCTGCCTGGGCAAAATGGACAACCGGTTGATGATCCGCTTCAGCAGCGGAATTAAGTCCGAAAGCAGAGGATCCATTCTTTTGTGCAAAAGAAAGTGATGTTGTACTCGTACTGGACTCCGTATATCGTTTTGAACTTGAACCTTCGTGTCGTTCCGGATTGTCATTCCTAGCCGAGTCTAAGGTTGAAGAAGAGTTGGGACGCTCCCACTCCTTCTCTTCCACCAGCGTACCTACTCTGGAAGCAGGGCCTACACCAGAGCGAGAAGGATTCCCTGAGGAAGGTTTGGATGACTCCTGCGAACTACTGGTACCCGCAGCGTTAAGCTCCTGCAGTTCACCCCATTCATGAATCGCCAGCAATACTGCAGCGACATGTTTGCAATAGTCATAATACCGGCCATCACCTGGACAAGTGCAATTTGCCTCAACTTCCCCTTTTTCGTCCAAATCCACCTTCACCTGATATCGTTCCGTGCCACGCACCATGGCTTCATAATGATGCTGATCGTCACTGACAATCAGATTGCTCACCCTGCCGGACTGGTTATAGGCTTCCCCTCGTTTAAATGCCGTGACCCCGCACAGCAATTTGATATCCATCATGGTGAATGGCGCCACGTATTTCGCCTCCTTATGCGTTCTGACGGGTATGATATCTCTCAATCCACCTGTCCCTTTTACAGAAAAAACCCCAAGAGCTCCGTAAAGCAGAGTTTGGGGTTGCTTCATGCTTGTAACCTGTTACTTGCTATTATGCTTGCCGTCCTAATAGTTGCAGCCTACGATCCTATTATTTCACCAGTTGACCACGCGTTACGCCAAGCTGGTTTGTTGCTTTCAGTGTTTTCCAAACTTGTGTACCACTGATCTCGCCACGCAGAGCACGATTGTACAGATCAATAACCTCGCGCACCTGCTCAGGGGATTCTTCCAGGAATTCAACACGGTAGCGGGATACACCCAGATCCATGAAGTTGGTCAGGTATTCTGCACCGGATTGTTCCACCGCATTATACACGGTATTACGGCAGCCTTCGTCCACACGTACTGGGTGAGACATACCGATCCGATCTTGCAAGGAAGCCCGGTGATCTTCACATGGACGTCCACAGTTCGTAAAGTCGGTTCCTTCACTCATAAACGTACAGTACACACAGTGCTCAGTATGGAACATCGGCAAATGCTGATGAATAACAACTTCCGTCTGACTTGTACGGGAGTGTCCCAGCAAATCAACCATTTGCTGAATGTTCAGGTCATAAGAAGGTGTAATCCAGTCACAACCTGCTTCCAGGAATAGTTCCACTGCTTTGTGATTGGCAATGTTGAGTGAGAAGTCACCGATCAATTCCGGGTGCTTCGCATCCGGGTTCTCCATCCGGTGGCGCAAGTAGAAGTACAATGCACCCGTATTACGTACGAGCACAGCATCCGGCTGTAAACGCAGGATGTTGTTGTGATACCCGTTCTCGCCAGGCATATGAATGCGTGGTGTTGCCAACGCAATCTTGCGGCCTGCGGCACGAACAGCTTCCACCGCTGCCGGGAACTGCTTGATAAACTCGAAGTCGGCGTAGATCATGCCGACACCCGCTTCTAGCGCTGCCTCCACTTGTGGCAGGCTGCGGCAAAGCGCGGTCAGCTCCGCATGACCGCGGGCAACTGGCGCTGCTGGTTTAACCGCATCGCCGTAGACTTCCACCGCCCGTTTCACGTAAACGGGCGGTTTAGGGCGCTCGCCCGCGAGTTGTTCCACCGCCTGACGGCGAATGTTATTCAACTCACGCATCGGGATGATGACGTCACCGTGCAGGTTGACGTCCAATTCTTCCAGCTGGAACACAGTGCCGCCCAGACGTCCGAATTGCTCTTCGAGCAGTTCGTGCGTCATTGGACGCTTCTGGGCAATATCCAGTTCCATCTCGGAATTCACACGGACTGTCGTGCCCTTCTGCACGTCCGTCCACCATGTGCTAAGCGGCTGGCCTGGGCTGCCGATAACTTTTACGTTTACCGGGAAGATGCGATAAGGCTTCTCGGTTTCAAAGCTCTGACGCAGACGTTTGTCCAGCGCCGGATCATTCGTTTTCCATACTTTGTCGCCAACTTTCACGCGGCGCAGGTCCACGTCACTACGGCCTGGTACAACGTCCACGATCCAGCCTTCCTCGGCTTCGCCTTCAAGCTTCACGCCTTTGCGACGTACATCGTAGACACGTCCGCCCTCTTCCTTCTTCGTCGGATCTCCGGCATCAAATACGATTCCGTCTCCACGTTTCACTGGTGCATCCAGCTTCAGGACGACACCATCACGCAATACTTGGTCTACACGACCCAGATAGACGCCACGGCTTTTCGGGAATGTACCGTCAACCAGCTGTTTATTATTCGTTCCATCCAGGAAGCCGTGTGTGAATCCACGAGAGAAGCTCTGCTGCAATTCACGAACTTCTTCCTTACTTGGAGGAGTATTATCTCCATCAAAGTAACGGTCAATCGCTTTGCGGTATTTACTAACCACGTTGGCCACGTATTCCGGCGTTTTGAGACGTCCTTCGATTTTGAAGGAAGTTACGCCTGCTTCGATCAGTTCCGGCATCAAGTCAATCGCAGCCAGATCCTTCGGAGACAGCAGATACGCCACATCGCCCATTGGTTTATGCTCGCCATCCACCATCAGGTCGTACGGCAGACGACAAGCCTGTGCACATTCCCCACGGTTGGCGGAGCGTCCACCCCACATTTCAGATGTCAAACATTGCCCAGAATAAGATACACACAACGCACCGTGAACAAATACTTCCATCGGCAACTTCGCCTGTTCTCCGATCTTCTGGATCTGCTTCAGGTTGTTCTCCCGTCCAAGCACGACACGTTCCATATCAAACGGCTTCGTAAACTCCACCGCTTCCGGTGACGTAATCGTCATTTGGGTGGAACCGTGAATCGGGAAATCCGGCGAGATCTCGCGAATCATTTTGACCAGACCCAAATCCTGTACAATTACGGCATCCACACCTGCATCGACACAAGCATCAATCAGTTCTTTGGCATCCGTCAATTCATTTTCAAAAATCAATATATTAAAGGTCAAAAAACCTTTTACGCCATAACTGTGCAAAAACGCCATAATCTCTGGCAGCTCGTCCATACGGAAATTGTTCGCCCGTGCCCGTGCATTAAATTTTTCGACTCCGAAGAAAATCGCATCCGCGCCGTTGGCTACCGCCGAACGCATACAATCCCAGTCACCTGCGGGTGCCAGAAGCTCAACGTCTTCTCTTCGTATTGTTGCTGTTTTCATGTGTATCCTCCCCATAACCGGCATAGCCGGATTTCATCCCTGTACCCTGTACGCTAAATCCTGTACTTAATTCCATACGCCTGCATTATCACTATATCGCTATATCTATACATTATGTCTGTATTGCCTGATTCCCAAGCCTACAGTCATTCTTATTTTTCAGAACAGCAGTCATAACTCCTGAACTAGTATAGTGTACCACTTCTGCAACGACTCTTCTACGCTTTCCTGAAAAAACCGTTTATCATTTTCATTTCCATCTCAATATGAAAAACCGGAAGGTCTCTTGACCCTCCGGCAACACACATCTATTTTATTTCAGTATTTCGCATTATTTGATAAAAGTAAATGAGTTCACGGCTTTTTCCAGCGCCGCTGCCTGGACTTCTGTCTTGTTGGCGTCATTCAGCCCGCTCGTAATGGTATACGTCGTTCCATTCTGTTCAAATACGATCTGACGTCCGGTATACGGCACACCATTGTCCACTTCATGATAGATAAAGGAAAACGCAGGCACACCCGCAAACGTCAACTCCTCACTGCTAAGCAACTTGAAGTTTTTACGCGTTTTGGTTGCTTCCGCATAGGCCTCTCTAAGTTGGCTGACGGTCATTTCAATGGATTTGTCCTCACTTGCGGCAATGGAGAATTGGCCACCTGTGAAGGTATACACGACAGGAGAATACTCAAACCGATCATTGTACGGCGTCCAGTAACGCGGAATATCTACACTGTAATGATAACGTTTGGACGTTCGTGTCACAGCTTTTGTTTTATCCGTCAAATACGGGTCTTCATCCAGCTGTCCGAAATTATCGGATACGGTATCAAAATCAATCTCGACACTCTTCATGATACTCTTAAACCATTCACGATCCTTCGTTTGCTCCTCAGGGAACGTATACTCTGCATAATAGCGATAGCCGTTTTTTTGCAAAAGAACATCAAACTCCGTCTGCCATCCATCGCCAAAGTTATAACGGAACTCATTCACCTCAGCAGTCTCGCCTGATACATCCATCGTATACGAACCTATCGGTTCATAACTTTCCCGCGTGAACGTCTCACGCATCCATTTGTCCAGTTGACCGCTCCACTCTTTGACCGTCGCACCTTTCGGTGCAGATGTAACACGCAGCTGCAGATATGCACCATCTTTGGCTTCGTATATCATCTGTGTGTTGTCCATGGACCAACCTGCTGGAATCTTCAGTTCAATGCCATAATCGTCATTCCAGGTAGAGCGCATACCCTCATCCACGGTTGAAAGATCCTTAATTGTACGATCGGACTGTGCATAAGTAGGCTGGAATGAATTAAGCAGCGCTGCACGTTTGCCCAGATCCTTGTAATTCAGTGCTTCATAATCGGCAAGGTATACGTCATATTGGCGACCATCATGAATATATTGGCGCATTTCCCATAACACCCCGTCCGCATCTTTAACCACAATCCGGGCAAAAGGGTTTTTTCCTTTGTCAATTGATTCCCGATCGAGCACCGTGTCTCCGCTCTCTTTCGCTTCCTGAACAAGCTGCTGTAACAAATCATCCGAATCCAGATTCACATCCTGGTCACTCACGTACACTTCAAGATAATAACTGCTGTCCTCCGCGCCAAATGTCATCATGCGCTCCTGCTCACCGGTTTGCAAAATCATGAGGTCGGATGGGTAATTAATGGACCAGTCGTAATAACTGTTACCAATTCTCGTTTTGCCTTCATCCAGATTAAGGCCGCCCTCGTCTTCATCCGTCGATTCATCCGTTTGCAATAATCGAATGACCATTTCTCCAGAGCTACTTGGGGCAAGTGTAGCGCCAATCCCTGCGGCTACCGGTCGGAGTGGCACCATGAGCACGCCATTTACCATTTTTGGGGCAGCCCCCATCTCTTTTTTGACTCCATCCACCCAGGCAATCGAACTGCCAATGGTTAAGGTGACAGTATGCGGGCCTTCCTTAACCTTGACCACATCATTCTTCTCCAGTCGGATCTCGCTGCCAAAAGCTTTCTTGAATACACCGACAGGAACCATCGTAACCCCTTTGAACTTATATGGTTTGGCGATTGCCTGCTTGCTGCCGTTGATATAGGCGCTCGTACTACCCGCTGTGATCCGCAGCTCACTTGTTATAAGATCGGATGCCCACGCAGGCAATGCCGCTCCAATGCTCAGCATCCCGGCTAACATTCCTGTGCTCAGCACACGTAAAAATGATTTTTTCATTCCGTTCATTCGTCCTCTCTGGATCCGGATTGCTCGCCGGGCTTTATTGATCTTCATCTACAGTGAACTGCTCATCTCATCGTCTTGGATATCCGCTCGATCAGCAAGGACCACCGTACGAGTGACAATATCGCCGTCCGTTTGCATTAACAGTTTGACCTTCTGTCCTGGCACATACGTTTTGAGCAGCTCATTGATATCCACCACAGAGGACACACGTGTGCCTGCCACACTGTATAACACATCTCCCTCTTTGATTTTGGCTTTCTTCGCTTGAGCTGACAGCACACCCGTAATCGTCAAAGGATCATCTGTAGGCAGGCCCACAATCGCTGACCAGCTCTCTTCCAGTTGCAGTCCAAGGCTTGCACGCTTGATTTTTCCGTATTCAAAGAACTGATTAATAATATATTGAACGGTATCTACTGGAATTGAAAATCCCATGCTCTCGATACCCACCGCTGAAAATTTCATAGAGTTAATACCAACAACTTCACCTTTGAGGTTGACCAGCGGTCCGCCGCTGTTGCCCGGATTAATGGCCGTATCTGTTTGAATCAACCGATAGGTGGCCTCCACTCCCCGATTAAGCCCACTGATTACGCCTACTGTCGCCGAGTTACGCAAAGAGAAGGAGATCGGTGTGCCGATGGCAATGACGGTTTCTCCAACGGTTGTTTGTGAAGCTTTGGCAAAGGTCGCCGGTTTAAGAGATTTAGCATTAATTTTGATTAGAGCGATATCGCTTAACGGGTCACTGTATGTTTTGGTGATTTTATATGTATTGCCATCGGTCGTCACGACCAACGGATCGATTAATCCATCAACTACATGGGCGTTCGTCACAATCCAGCCGTTAGAGCGGATGATCACGCCAGTGCCATGAGCCAGGTTATAACGGTCCGATGTGACGCCATCCTGTGATTCAGTAGATTTGCCGATGATGCCTACAACAGACGGAGATACTTTTTCAATTACTTTCGGGACTGCTTCATTGCCCTTATACTGAAACGTTCCAGATTTGGCGTCATATTGCCCAGTTCCTCCGAGCGCTTTGACTAAATCCTTTGAATTAACATATACTTGTCCATCTACCACTTTGGCTTGCATACTTGATGAAGACTCCGCTGCTCCAGCCGTTGCTGCAACACTGATCGAGAGCACAGCAGCCATCAGTATGGCTACACCCTTTTTCCCCAACACTCTCATTCTCTCACCTAACCCTCTCTATATATCCTCCGTTATGCAACCGAAACCATAGGATCCAACACTGAATCTCTTTCTCTATTATCTGCAATACCGGTATCCTCAAATTTAACATACAAATTATTCCTGTACAATCGCTTTAAGACCTAATTTCTATAGAGAAGGCCGTATTATCCACACCACTCTGCAAAACACAAAAAAACACCCTCCTAAATTCCATGGAAAGTGTTTGTCTGTTCTTCTACTTGCTGTTTTCAAATAAGTTCAACGTTGTCTACGAACCAAACCAACCGGTAATCATGGCATAGTCCGTCAAAAGGAATACAAGCAGACTGACCACTGCAAATCCGATAGCAAACAAATTCTTCTTCGGTGCGCGAAGCAGACGAACCACTCCGATGAAAATCAGGATCGTAAATAAGATGACAAAAATATCAAACGCATTAAAATTTGAAGTACTCGCCGCGGCAGCTTCTGCAAACAGCATGGATAGACAGACCTCCTCACCATAGTTGAACAGCTAAACGCATACCCTAATATCTTCCTCTATGTTATCTGTACCCTGCTTGTAATGCAAGCCCTATCATCCAGAAAAATGAAAAAAATCCAGTTTGGCAGTAGATTGTTGGAATGCTTGCTCTACCGCATATGTAAACACTTTCACCGATTTCATATAAGATTGACACAACGGCAAAATATCAGAAAACCCTTCTTCTCGGAAGAAGAGGACATCGAATCATACATCGATGCGCCTACTTCATGAAAAGAAGGGTTAGATATTTAAAAACAAGCTGTAAACTGGAGCATTTACTCCGTCAATTGCAACGTCTTGCTTCGTTCCGTATCCCGCTCCAATACTGGCTTCAAGTACTTACCTGTATATGAAGCTTCCACTTTAATAATATCCTCTGGCGTACCTGTCGCAACAATGGTTCCGCCACCACTTCCACCTTCTGGACCCAGATCAACGATATAATCGGCTGTTTTGATAACATCCAGGTTATGCTCGATAACCAGTACCGATTCTCCGGAATCCACCAGACGGTGCAGGACGTTCAGCAGACGATCAATATCATCGACATGAAGACCAGTCGTTGGCTCGTCCAGAATATAGATGGTTTTACCCGTACTGCGACGATACAGCTCGGAAGCAAGCTTCACGCGTTGTGCTTCACCACCGGACAAGGTTGTTGCAGGCTGTCCCAAGTTAATATAGCCCAACCCCACGTCGAGCAAGGTTTGCATTTTGCGATGAATTTTCGGAATGTTCTCGAAGAACTGCGTTGCATCCTCTACCGTCATTTCCAGCACATCTGCAATATTTCTATTTTTGTATTTGACTTCAAGGGTTTCACGATTGTACCGTTTGCCTTTGCAGACCTCACAAGGCACGTAGACATCTGGCAGGAAGTGCATCTCAATTTTGATAATGCCGTCCCCGCGACATGCTTCACAACGACCGCCTTTAATATTGAAACTAAATCTGCCTTTTTTGTATCCGCGCACTTTGGCTTCATTGGTTTGTGCAAACAGATCACGGATGTCATCAAAAACGCCTGTATAAGTAGCCGGGTTGGAGCGTGGTGTCCGTCCGATTGGAGACTGGTCAATATCAATGACTTTATCGATATGTTCCAGACCGCGAATCTCTTTGTGCTGACCTGGGCGTACTCGTGCGCGGTTCAAATCACGCGCCAGCGTTTTATACAAAATCTCATTAATTAGCGTTGATTTACCCGAGCCGGATACACCCGTTACTGCGGTGAATACACCCACTGGAATTTTTACATTGAGGTTTTTCAGGTTATTTTCCTTCGCTCCACGCACTTCCAGCCAGCGGTCCCCGACACTACGACGTTCCGTACGTACCGGAATAAACTTGCGCCCGCTCAGATATTGACCCGTTAACGAGTTCTCGTCATTCATGATTTCTTCCGGTGTGCCCTGAGACATGATGGTACCACCGTGGATACCTGCCCCAGGACCAATATCGATAATATAATCGGCTGCCATCATCGTATCCTCATCATGTTCAACCACGATCAGTGTGTTACCGATATCCCGCATATGAGCGAGAGTTGAGATCAGACGATCGTTATCCCGTTGATGCAGACCGATACTCGGCTCATCCAGAATATACAGTACACCCATCAGGCTGGAACCAATCTGTGTCGCCAGTCTGATCCGCTGGGCTTCACCACCGGACAACGTTCCTGCAGCACGGCTCAGGGTCAGATAATCTAATCCTACGTTTACCAGGAAGCCGAGACGGCTGTTGATTTCTTTTAAAATAAGCTTAGCGATTATTTCTTCTTTTTCACTCAATTGTAGCGAGTCGAAGAAACGACCAGCTTCTCCAATGGACAAACTTGTCACATAAGCCATGTTGTGATCGTTAATCGTAACAGCAAGGCTTTCACGTTTCAGTCGCTGACCTTTACATGTTCCACAAGGCTTAGCACTCATATAACCTTCAATGAATTCACGGATACCTTCGGATGCTGTCTCACGGTAACGGCGCTCCAGATTATTCACAATACCCTCAAAGGTAACCAGTGCTTCTTTCCGTTGTCCAAAATCATTCTCGTACCGGAAACGAATTTTCTCCGTACCTGTACCCTGCAACAGCTTGTTCATTTGTTCAGCAGGCAAATCTTCTACAGGTACGTTTTGTGGAATGTTAAAGTGCTCGCATACCGATTTGAGGAACTGCGGATAATAGGTGGATGTGCCACCTGTCCAAGCATCAAACGCACCGTCTTCAATTGTTTTGCTACGATCCGGTACTAACAGGTCCGGGTCAACAATCATTTTGACACCTAATCCATCACAATCCGGGCAGGCGCCAAATGGGCTGTTGAATGAAAACATGCGCGGCGCCAGCTCTTCAATACTGAACCCGCACACCGGGCAGGCAAAGTTGGAACTGAAGCGCAGTTCTTCTTCACCCATAATATCTACCAGCAGTTGTCCACCGGACAGATTAAGTGCAGTCTCAATAGAGTCGGCCAAACGTGATTGCACATCTTCCTTGATCACGATCCGGTCAACCACAACTTCAATCGTATGTTTTTTGTTCTTCTCCAATTGAATATCTTCGGACAGATCACGTAACTCTCCGTTCACTCGAACACGGACAAAACCTTGTTTGGAGATATCGGAAAACACACTTTTGTGTTCACCCTTGCGTCCCGAGACAATCGGTGCCAGAATCTGCAACCGGGTCCGTTCAGGATATTGCATTATGCGGTCTACCATTTGTTCAACGGTCTGGGAGCTAATTTCCACGCCATGATCCGGACAATGAGGATGTCCCACACGTGCAAATAACAGACGCAGATAGTCATAGATTTCCGTAACGGTTCCCACAGTAGAACGCGGGTTACGACTTGTCGTTTTCTGATCTATGGAGATAGCCGGGGATAATCCTTCAATGGAATCAACGTCCGGTTTCTCCATCTGCCCCAGAAACTGTCGTGCATAAGCCGATAATGATTCAACGTAACGTCGCTGTCCTTCGGCATATATCGTATCAAAAGCCAGCGAGGACTTGCCTGAGCCACTCAGACCGGTCAATACAACAAAACGGTCACGCGGGATGGTGATATCAATGTTTTTGAGGTTATGCGCTCGCGCGCCTTTGATGACAATGTTCTCGCTCGCCAATGGTATTCATCCTTTCAATGTTGAAATTCCAACCTTTTTTAAAGGCTTTTCGATCCCTCCCAAACCCTCCCTTCCAAGGGAGGGCCCCAAAGGGCACAGCCCTCTGGACACCCGAAACAAGCGGTGCAATGGTGAATGGTCGGGTCTTGCTATGTGAAGGTTGTCGTGTGCCCGCAGCTTCGTCCAAGATCCCAGCCGATCGCTGGTCTCTTGGACGGCCGCTCTACCACGAGAGGGCGCTCACGGCTTCGCCTCGTTCGCGAAGATCGCCATTGCCTTTGGCTCGGCTCCCCTTAAACACTAGGACGCTCACGGCTTTGCCTCGTTCGCGAAGGTCGCCATTGCCTTTGGCTCGGCTCCCCTTAAACACCAGGGCGCTCACGGCTTCGCCTGCTCGCGATGGTCGCCATTGCCTTCGGCCCGGCTCCCGAGTACACGACTTCCAAATGTTTTCCTATAAACCTTTTAACCAATTTCAACTTTTCTATCAGTATAGACCTGATTTTAGGTTTTCAACATGTCTAATTATCGGTAGACATCACTGATTTCCTGACTCAACAAGAGAACGGCCACCCGGCCGTTCTCTTGTTGCAGATCTATCCTTGCTGCGACACATTCATTACTGTGCCTCTATCTTATATTTCTACAGTCTGCTTAATAAGCTATTCTGCGCGCAGTTCCAGCAATGCATCGCGAAGTTCAGCAGCACGCTCAAACTGCAAGTTTTTGGCTGCGTCTTTCATCTCTGCCTCTAGGCGCTGAATAAGTGACTGACGTTCCTTCTTCGACATCTTCTCGGCAGCGCCTGTAAGATAGTCTTTCTTGGATTCGGCAACTTTGGTTGCTTCAATCACATCACGCACTTTTTTACGTATCGTCTGTGGTGTAATGCCATGCTCTTCGTTATATTCAATCTGGATTGCACGACGGCGTTCCGTTTCCTTAATCGCCTTATCCATCGAATCCGTCACTTTGTCACCATACAGAATGACTCTACCTTCGCTGTTCCGCGCTGCCCGACCAATCGTTTGGATCAGTGAGCGTTCCGAGCGTAGGAAGCCTTCTTTGTCGGCATCCAAAATGGCTACCAGAGAAACTTCTGGAAGATCCAGACCTTCCCGGAGCAAGTTGATTCCGATAAGGACATGGAAAACCCCTAGCCTTAGATCACGCAGGATCGCCATACGCTCCAACGTCTTGATCTCGGAGTGCAAATAACGAACCTTGATTCCGATCTCCTTCAGATAATCTGTTAAATCCTCGGACATCTTCTTCGTTAATGTTGTAATCAGAACCCGCTCGTCTTTCGCAATCCGGTCGTTAATCTCACCGATCAGGTCATCGATCTGCCCCTTCGTTGGACGCAGTTCAATAATTGGATCAAGCAGACCGGTTGGACGAATGATCTGTTGTACCATCGTATCCGTATGCTCTATCTCGTAAGGACCTGGTGTCGCGGATACATAAATGATCTGATTCATCTTTTCTTCAAACTCGTCGAATTTGAGCGGACGGTTATCCAGTGCAGATGGCAGACGGAATCCGTGATCAACAAGTACAGTCTTCCGTGCTTGGTCACCGTTATACATTGCACGGATCTGTGGCAGCGTCACGTGGGACTCATCGACCACAATCAACATATCATCTGGGAAATAGTCCATCAGTGTGTAAGGTGTATCGCCTCGTTCACGGAACGTCAGTGGTCCGGAATAGTTCTCAATCCCTGAACAGAACCCTACTTCCTTCATCATCTCGATATCGTAACGTGTACGTTGCTCCAGTCGCTGAGCCTCCAGCAATTTCCCCTGTTCTCTCAGCACTTCAAGACGTTCTTCCAGTTCACGCTCAATGTTCACCAGCGCGACACGCATCGTCTCTTCTTGGGTTACGAAGTGAGATGCCGGGAAGATGGCGATATGTTCACGTTCGCCAACCAATTCTCCAGTTAACACGTCAATCTCCGTAATCTTTTCAATCTCATCACCGAACAATTCCACCCGAATCGCATGTTCACCCTTTGATGCAGGGAAAATCTCGATAACGTCACCGCGAACGCGGAACGTGCCACGCACAAAGTTAATGTCATTACGCTGATATTGAATCTCTACCAGACGAGACAAAATCTGATTGCGTGGTTTCTCCATCCCTACCCGTAGGGACAGAAGCATGCTGGAATAGGAGTGCGGCGAACCCAAACCATAGATGCAGGATACACTCGCTACAATAATGACATCCCTGCGTTCAAACAATGAACTCGTAGCCGCATGGCGCAACTTATCGATCTCTTCATTGATACTTGAATCCTTCTCGATATACGTATCCGAGGAAGGAATATAGGCTTCTGGCTGAAAGTAATCGTAGTAACTGACAAAATACTCAACCATGTTATTCGGAAAAAAGTCTTTGAACTCACTTGCAAGCTGTGCTGCCAGCGTTTTATTGTGGGCAATAATCAGCGTGGGACGTTGCAGCTTGGCAATCGTCTGTGCAATGGTGAATGTCTTACCTGTACCGGTTGCACCCAGCAGCGTCTGATATCTCTTCCCTTCCTGAACACCCTTCACCAATTCTTCAATGGCTACAGGCTGATCACCTTGGGGAGAAAACTCTGACTCGATTTCGAACGTTTTGTCGCTCATTATAATATCGCTCATTGCCGTATCTCACCCTATCGTCTAAAATAATAGTCACTATATATTGTCGAAGTTCCCCGAATTTACATATGGGAAAACTTATAGTAATAAGAATATTTGTTCCCGTTTAATTATACCTCGTCTGTGCAAGTGATGCAATCGCGAACTAAAGATAGGAGTGGGTTAATTTATGGATATTGCGACACTTATCGGCATTATTGCCGGGATTGCCGCAGTCATTAGTGGTTTCTTATGGGAAGGTGGCCAATTATCCGGTCTGATGCAAAAGACCGCTGCTCTAATTGTATTTGGTGGAACGATCGCCGCAGTTGTTGCCAGTTTCCCTGCACATCGGCTGCGTACGATTCCTGCTGCCCTCCGCATGGCCTTTGGGCGTAACAACAATGACTCAAGCCAGTGGGTTGAAGAACTTGTAGATATGTCTTCAATTGCTCGCCGCTCAGGCGTACTTGCACTGGAACGAAAAGTGATAGACCATCCGCATCCATTTTTACAAGATGGTATTCAAATGGTTGTCGATGGCACAGATCAGGATGTAGTTCGCCAGATCATGGAGATGGAGATTGATTCCGTCGAACAAAAATATGAAGGTTATGCCAAAATTTTTGAATCAGCAGGCGGTTATGCTCCAACGATGGGTATCATTGGTACCGTGATGGGACTTATTCAGGTACTTGGCAGTCTGACCGATCCTACCGGACTCGGACCAGCAATTGCTGTTGCCTTTACCGCAACCCTTTACGGGGTCGCCAGTGCCAATCTTATCTTTTTACCCATTGCTTCTAAAATTAAATCCCGTGGAGCAGACGAAATTCAATCGATGGAAATGCTGCTCGAAGGCGTACTATCCATCCAGAACGGGGAAAACCCTCAGCTTGTGCGTAAACGGCTCGAGTCCTTTACACTTACTCACCGCCAAATTACACGTCCTGTAGTGAAGGAGGGATTGGATGAGTCGGCGCAGTAAACGGCGCGGAAAACGTGAACCTGGAGATCATCGAGATCGCTGGATGATTACCTATGCCGATCTCATTACCCTGCTACTGATCTTTTTTGTGATCATGTATGCCATGAGCAATCTGGATTCTGGTAAATACGATGTGGTTACTCAATCGTTGCAAAATACTTTCAACCAATCCAATTCCCTGCTTGATCAAGGGGAAGGCCTTGGTGGTACTGCTGGACAAGCCATTACCAAAAATCCACCTTCTCACATTCAGGGTGAAGATCCCGGAGAAGGCGAAGGTTCTCCTTCCGGCTCCGAGACAGGTACGCCAGATGATGAAGATCAGCCACTTACGGAGCGGGAAGAGCAATTCAGATCACAGGAGCAGGAACTGCAAAATCTGTTCAATGTGATTACCCAGTATATCGAAGACAATAAACTGGAAAATCAGATTTTTGTTGCGGACAAGCCGCAAGGCATCTCTATCACACTCAGCGACCGCTTCCTGTTTGATCAGGGAAAGGCCGCACTCAAAAGTGATGCTGCACCCACACTGAGCAAATTGGCAAGCCTGTTCCGTGATCTGAGCACGGTTGTCAGCATTGAAGGACATACGGACAACGTTCCTGTCGGAGCGAACGCAACCTATAAAGACAATTGGGAGCTTTCCGGGGAACGTGCACTGTCTGTATTGCGATTTTTTCTCGACAAAGAAAAGCTTGACCCTGACGGATTTCAATATGCCGGATACGCGGATACGCGCCCAACTGGGGATAATACTACCGCCGCAGGGCGGCAAAAAAATAGACGTGTGGAAATCACCGTTTTACGTCAACTCCAGCCTTAATCTCCAACATTTCCTATGAAGCATCCTTGCTTTATTATAAAAAGCACGTTCTTACTGAATTCGATTCAGCAGAACGTGCTTTTTTTTATACTTCTATCTCTTATTGCTAAACGACAGATCCTTATTTTCTTCGTTGTACAGCAATGGCACACGATGTGATTACCTTCATCATACAAACGATCAACACATTACGCATCTACGCCTGGCTGGCTGGGACGAAGAATCGCAGAACCCACCGTCAGTAAAATAGCTGCCATGCCAAACAGTATCAGTAGCGGCATTGTAATATCTGACAACGTACCACCAGCAGAGATCGTTTCCACCGCTTGAATCGCCCATTTCTGCGGAACAAAATTAGCAAGTTTTTGCATGTAATCCGGCATGATCGACAGCGGCCAGAAACAGCCACCAATCATACACGTCGGTGTGATAATCAGTGAATTCAGCATAGTTGCATTTTTGGATTCACGAATCAAACCGGCAACCGTACTCGCAATCCCCATGGAGACCAGCATAAATGCGGCCAGAATGAGAAGATGGATGCCAAATGGAAGCCCCGCATCATAATGTAGCCCCCATCTGCTAATCACCAGCACCAAAACAATTTGGATCAAACCGATCGCAAAACTTCCCAAAAAATTGCCCAGTGCAATTTCATAAGCGCGGACCGGCGCCGTGTAGACTCTGGCCATCGTCCGCTTCCTGCGGTCTTCCATAATAACAGCAACTGTACTGGTCAGCAGACCCATCATGAACATAATTGTAAATCCGGTTACGTTGTTCAAACCCGGTTTTGGATAAATCTTCAGCTCAGTTGCTTCACCCGAAATTTGATGTTTACCAAGTTCAATTAACAGCTCTTTAAATTTTGCTTGGGCCAGAGCTGGATCAGGAGTCTCACCCGATGCCGCATCTGTTGCTGCCAATACTGCCGAAGCAGATTGATTCAATCCCGCCGCCAAACCTTCAACAGCAGCTCTAAGCGTATAAGAGCTTTCACTGACACGAAGTTCTACCAGCTGGATTTCAGGCTGTTTGTCTTGCAGTAAATTGTCCGTGTAATGCGCCGGGATGACGAGTCCTGAACTCCCCCTTTGCTGCGCGATGGCTTCATTAACTTCCCCAACGGTTTTCATGGGTTTGAGCAAATATTCCTCTTTGCGGCCAAGCTCATCCAAGATCCATCTGCCTGCTGCACCCTGATCCTCGTTTACATAAGGAATGACTGCACGTGTTCCCTCCTCGCTCCCAAACAGCGCAATTGTTCCTGTGACGACAAGGCAAGGAAGAAGAAAGAATGTGATGAAACCACGTTTGCGCAATATCGTGCGCCGGATCATCAGCCAGGCAATATTCAGGCTATTCATAGCGATATCCCGCCTTTCTATAGATCAGTCCCGCTGCCGCCACCATTACTGCACATACCGAACCAAGCATCATGATGCTGTACATAATCTCACTTAAGGGAGCGTTCAGCATCATCCGCAGAAAACTTTGCAAAGCCCAGTGGTTTACCGTAAATTCGCTTATTCGCTGTACAAAACCAACGGCAATGGGTGTAAATCCACCGCTAATAAATGTCATGGCAATAATGATGCCTTGAAGAGCGGCGCTTGCGGATGCGGAATTCTTGAAAAGCAGGGCAACAATCACGCCGAGAGTCATGGAAGCCAGCGTAATCAGCACACAGATTAGAACAATTAGCCAGGGATGTGTGCCCCAGTTCACACCATATAACCAATGTGTCGCCAGTACGATGATGATGGCCTGCAAGAAAGCAATTAGGCTGTTGCCTGCAATTTTCCCTCCAAAAATGACCCCATTGCCGATTGGAGCTGCCTGTAAGCGAGTTAGCGTTTTTTTGTCTCTCTCACCAAACAGACTGTTGCTGGTTGTCATACCTGAGTAAAGCATGAACATGGCGAGCATGGAAGCTGCATAATATTGTGAAGCACTATAAGAGGTACCCACTTCTCCGGGACTGCTGACGGCTATATATGAAGAGCTCGTTCTATTGGTCTGTGAATGCTCAGCCATTGCAGCTACTGCGTCAGGACCTAACACTTTCGCAGCAGCGACCTGTCTGTTCAGTTCATCCGTGAACCGCGTAAACAAAGTCTCACCTACAACATTGAGCGTGCCATCTTTCCCCAGTATCCATTGCAACCTTGCCTCTCCCCCCTTCATGACCTGCTCTTCCAGATCTGATGGGACGATTACAGCAAAATCCAGATCACCACGTCGCAGTGCACTTACAGCCTCTTTTTCCGTAGGTATGTTCTGTACCTTCATCATTTCGCTTACTGCCAAAGATGTCACAAATGTATTTAAAGCTTCGCTGATCGCTCCAGAACCGGAATTCTTTTCAGTTTGAATGATGCCTACTCTCACCGGGTCAGGAATGGCTTCATTTGCCGACCCCATTGTACTGGAAAGAGCAGTACCCAATATAAAGATGAGCAGCAGTGGCAGAATAAACAGATTCAGCAGAACGGAACGAATTCTCAGAATCCGTCTCAATTCAAAGATGCAAATATGCCATATGTTCATCTGACATCCTCCTAGTCCCGAAGCGTACGTCCGGTCAGATTAAGGAAGAGCGTTTCCAGATCAGGCTCTTCAACCTTGAGCGATTGAATGGAGATTTCATGTTTGCTGCAAATGAAGAGCATATCCTGTAGGTCCTGCTGTGCAGAAGGCAGCGTAATAGTCAATGTATTGTCTGATACTTCTACCGCACGCACACGGGGATGAAGTTTTAACTTCTCCACAACGTCGTGACCAATGCCCGAAGTGGTGAGCACTATTTTTTCCTCAGATGCAACCCGTTCTCTCAGTTCTGCTTCGGTGCCGCAGGCGATGATATGCCCCCGATCCATAATCGCTACCCGGTGACTGATTGCAGCAACTTCCTCCATGTAATGACTTGTATAAATAATGGTTGACCCCATCTGATTAAGCGTACGGACCGACTCCAAAATATGATTCCGTGATTGCGGGTCAATGCCCACTGTTGGTTCATCCATAATGATTAAATCCGGCCGATGCATAATGGCACACGCAATGTTCAGCCTGCGTTTCATACCGCCAGAGAAAGTGAACGGGGCATCCTTCGCTTTGTCCTGCAAACCTACAAATTCGAGGGATTCCTGCACCCTTTCTTTAAGCATTTTTCCACGGAGTCCATATAGTCGGGCAAAAAAAGTGACATTCTCCGCAGCGGTCATCGTTTCGTATAGAGCCAGATCCTGTGGTACCAGCCCGATTTTGCGTTTTACTTCAAGCGGCCGCTCCTTGACTGATATGCCATCCAACCGAATTTCACCCTGATCCATATTTAAAAGACCAGCAATCATGCTAATGGTGGTACTTTTCCCAGCTCCATTGGGTCCAAGCAATCCAAAAATTTCACCTTTACCGACACTCAGATTTAAATGATCCACTGACAGCTTGCTACCGTATCGTTTCACGACGTGATCCACTTCAAGCATAGCCATAGATTATACACTCCTCTTCCGTCCAGCTTCCTGCGACTGGATTTTCATATCTGTATTGTAACGAATTGTGATCTTCTGCGAAGGTACGAAAGGTCATGAAACAAAGGTGACTTAAGTCATCTTCGGTTGGGAAAACTGCCTATGATATAATCGACATACATTACCGGAAGGTATACCTTCACTTCTAAAATAAAGGATGTCTTTGACATATGCCGATGCGGTTGCTGCAATACGGTTTACTCATAGTTCCTGCGGTCCTGTACATTCTGGTGCTACCCCTGGAACAAGAAGATAGCTATACTCTGTATATTATCATTGCGCTAGGACTCGCGGTGTGGAAAGACTTCTCCCGTTCAAGTATGCAGCTTTTGCTGCTCGCGGCCGAAATCCTCTTCAGCTGCTGGCTGATCGCTCTATATGGCCCATTTATGTTTTTCCTCTCCTTATCTGCGCTTTATGTGTACATGTACAGACTGGATAGGACCCAGCGATGGTTAATGCTCGCCATTCAGCTTATAGCCAGCAATATTGCGCTACATTGGTATTACGCCCCACCACAGGAGCTTCATGCGTGGCTTACACTTCACACCAACACGGCCATTCCTTTTAGCTTCACCCAAGAGACAATGGCTCGGGTTGCAGGTAACTTGCTCCTGCTCATCACCGCAACACTCTCTTGGCAGGGGTCTAGAAGCGCGAGCAGTCGTGGGCAGCTTGAACAGGTGTACGATGAGCTGAGAAGTAAACATTACGAGCTTCAGGAGGCACGCGAACAATTGCTGCAATTCACGAAGCAGCTTGAAGGAGCGGCACAGGTTGAGGAGCGTACCCGGATATCCCGACAGCTTCATGATGATATTGGTCATCGCCTGATTCGTACTAAAATGATGTCTGAGGCAGCCCTCTTGACCCTCCCTATACATCCTGAACAGGGCACAGAAATGGTGAGACAGATTCGGGATCAATTGGCCTCCAGTATGGATGACATGCGCACCACGCTTCACAAATTGCGGCCTGACTCTTATAAATCCGATGCCTATGCATTAGATCGTCTGCTTGAAGACGTTGGCCGGGAAACAGGTGTGAAAACGCGTTACGAAGTGCGTGGGCATTCACATGCACTCTATCCCAGTATGCAGATTGTCTTGTACAAAAATGCCAAAGAGGCCGTGACCAATGCACTCCGACATGGAAATGCTACTACGATTACGGTGGAACTGGAATTTGGAGAAAGAGAAATCTGTATGTCCATCAGCAACGATGGGAAGATCCATACCTTTACCACCAAGGAACAAACGAAAGGCAGACGTGAAGGATCACGTGCTAACCCGGGCTTAAAAGCAGAGTCTACAGGACTCGGCATGGGACTTGAAGGAATGCGCCTACGCACACAGTTGGTTGGTGGGAAACTGGAGATCAAGTCGGACTATCCCTATACGGTGATTACACGCCTGCCTATGGCGAACAAAGCTGAACTGATCTGAAAAAGGAAGTGATTTGCTCATGTCAGACCTGAATGAATTAAATAACTCGAGCCATTCTGTTCACCCTGAGTCCATTCGGCTGATGCTTGCGGATGATGATTCCTTTATCCGTGAAAGTCTCAAAGTCCTGCTTGGACTCGATCCCGGCATTACCGTTACAGGTACAGCTTCAAACGGCCGGGAAGCTCTGGAACTGCTGGAGTCCGGAACAATTGCCGACGTTGTACTTATGGATATTCGCATGCCAAATTGTGATGGAGTTGAAGGTACCCGAATCATTAAAACACGTTTCCCTGACGTGCGTGTACTGATGCTTACTACGTTTGACGATGATGAGTATATTATCCAGGCTTTGCAAAACGGAGCCAGCGGTTATTTACTTAAAAATGTGCCACCTGACCGGATCATTCAGGGCATCAAGACTGTACATAACGGGGATATGTTGATTCATCCCGATATTGCTCGTAAGCTCGCGAGTCTACTCCGTCCTGCTGCAGCGCCTCAGACACATGAACCCATTGACTCTTACGGACTAACCCGTATGGAAATGGCTGTTGCAGAGGCTATATCAGAAGGGCTGTCCAATAAAGAAATTGCCGCAAAACTATTCTTGAGTGAGGGCACAGTCAAAAACTATGTTACGGATATTCTCGGCAAGCTTAGTTTGCGCGACCGGACTCAGATCGCCATTTTCATGTTAAAAAAGTAGCAAAAAGGGTATTTCCCTCGCCTAATTAGGCGGAGGAAATACCCTTTCGTCATTACATCTCTACAGTTCTTTGCTCCCCCGCCGGGGCGGGTGGCAGTGCCAGTGGAGCCTCAACATCAAGCTGATCTTTCCGACGTCGTGCGAACAATTTGAGACTTACGATATGAAACAGAGTTAGCGGACGCAAGCGGAGCGCCCAGGCTTCATGATTGTCCGGAGCCATAAGCACCCCGAGCTGGTGATGCTCACCTTCATAGATCGCCCGTTGCATGAACTTGCTCTCACCCTGATGATTACGTACCTCCAGCTTACAAAATGCCGGATTCATCCGCAATGCGCGATGTAATTGCTCAGGCGAATGCACCAATACGCCATTCACCTTGTACAGGGTCTCCCCTGCTTCAATCCCCAGTTCTTCCGCGGGACTATCAGGAATGACGCCCAGCACCTTCAAGCCGTGCTCAGGGTGTACAAACAGCGGGCTGCGGTTTTGCTCCTCAAAGCCGCTGTACCACACCAGGAACTCATGCCCAATGAAAGCAGCCAATGCTGCGACAACCATGAGTGGAGACCACCATGCAGCCAGGAGGCTGAGCACAAGAAGTCCTGTCCCATATAACAGCAATCGTTTTGCGGAAATCTGAACTTTTTTCCCGGGGAGCATACTTTGCGTAACTTCTCCAAATCCGAGCATAATCGGCAGCGCAACCAGCATGTAGCTATTCCCTCCGCTGATCAGGGCGGTCCATGGCAATTCAGCCCCGCCCGTAACAGGAACCAGAATCAGTAACGGAATCGGCCAGAAATGCTGCAACTGATAGCCTCCAACAAGCTTGCCGCGTTTACCCTCGAAGAGCAAAGGTGATGCCATGGATACCCCTTGCATACGTACCATCAATGCTTCACCGATATGTAATACAGCTGCGAGCACAAGCAGTGCGGGCATATCCAGTGCACGTAATGCTTCAGTGACACTTCCCATCCATCCTGCCGGCTGCCAGCCCGAAGCCATATTTAAACCAAACTGCAACACACCAAGCAAACCTGCAGCATAAGCAAAACATAAGTATCGGATACGGAATAATGCCAGGAATAACGTAGCTGCCCATATACAGATCAGGCTGCTCAGTGTAAGATGTGCCCCGAGAAACAGCGATATAACGGAGACCACTACACCGATTACAATACCTCCAAGTACTGCACGAATGGTCTGTGTGATCGAGCTTTGCAAACGAACGTGGAACAATTTACGTTCCTGTAAGAGTTGACGATGATAAACGAGAGCAATCAAGATTACCGCAATATAATAAAACGGCTGAATAAACAACTGCAACAATGCTTCTCCTAATGTGGTCAACCATGGCCAAGCCCATTCCATTGTGGACGGTCACCCCTCTCCTTCAGCCGGTTCAGAAAAAAAGAAGGCTGAAAATCAGCCTTCTTTATGGCTTCGACACTGCGGACGAAATATCCTTTGAGACATTTTCGATCGCGCGCTTCAGCTGTGCATCATATTGAGGATTGGCAATGCGTTCAATCAGAGCCGCTTCCAGTGATTCCGCGGTTTTCTCATCAATCTGGCCAGTTGCCTGAATGCCTTTTTGTTTCTGGAATGCTTTGACCGCTTCTTCTGTCTTTTGGTCATAGTATCCATCTACACGATCCGGCTTAAAGTCAAGTCCTCTCAGCATCGTCTGCGCACTTTTCACATCCGTGCTATTGCTGTCGTATTTCAAAGGTAATTTTTCTTTGTTGATTGGTGCCACCGAGAAGTAATCCGGCTGGTTCACCGCGATATCGGGTTTGATCCCTTTTTCATGAATCCAGTCTCCGTTCGGAGTCAGCCATTTCGCGATGGTGATTTTCAGCAGGCTGCCATCACCCATTTGCTTGTCATAACTCGTCTGTACGGTGCCTTTACCAAAGGAGTTTTCCCCAACCAGCGTTGCGCCTGCCGACTGTTGCAATGCACCAGCCAAAATTTCCGACGCACTCGCGCTTCCTTTGTTCATCAATACCGTAATTGGGTACGATTTACCTGATCCGTTCGATTTGCTTTGTTCCTTTTTACCGTTCTTGTCTTCGACTTGAACAATAACTTTGCCTTTCGGAACAAATTGCTCTGCAATATCAATAACGACCTGCAAAACACCACCCGGGTCATTACGAACATCAATGATCAGGCCCTTCATGTTCTGCTTCTCCAGCTTCGCCAGTTCTTCCTTAAAGCGATCTCCTGTGTTCAGCGAGAATTGGGTGATTGTAATCACACCAACACCGTTATCCTCCATGTGGGCGTACACCGTCTCCAGATCAATGTCATCACGCACAATGACAAATTCAATCAGCTCGGAAGATCCAGCACGTTTAACCTGTACCTTCGCTTCACTGCCTTTTGGACCTCTGATTTTGTTAACGGCTTTGTTCAGTTCCAAACCTTGCAGGGATTCACCATTCACGGACATGATCATGTCTTTCGCGCGAATACCCGCTTTCTCGGCAGGTGATCCTTTGATCGGTGATACCACTACCACATTTCCATCCTGTGAGGATACCTCTGCGCCGATTCCGGTAAATGAACCTTCAATCGACTCCTCGAACTGGGCTGCTGTTTCCTGCCCCATATAGTTGGAGTACGGATCACCAAGGGATTCCATCATGCCGTTGATCGCACCATCAATCAGTTTGGTTCGATCCACGTCTTTATAATAGTTGCTTGAGATCAAATCCATCGCGGTTTCAATCTTCTTCAAATCGTTCTTCTGCTGCGAACTGCCTGTAACGCTGGCGAGCAATCCTTCACCAGGTGTCGTTTGTGCCAGACCAGGTGAACTCATCAGCACCAGCGTAAGCAGGCTGCCTCCGAGAAGGGCTACAATGACAAGCAGCAGGGCCGATCTTTTCTTCATCATCCGTTTGTCACCGCCTTTAGTATTGAAGCGTGTCAAATTCAATTGCTCCGTGAAACATTCCCTGAACATGCCAGCTTAGTATATGCCTAGCTTGTACGGAATATGTTTGTTCCATTCCAACTGTTGGCTAAAAACTACAAATAGTTAAATGGATTCACTGCTGTTCCATTATCACGTACTTCAAAATGCAAATGCGGTCCAGTGGAGTTGCCTGTACTGCCTGATTCAGCAATTATATCGCCACGGCTTACCGTGTCACCCTTGCTAACCTTAAATCCGCCTTCACGTAAATGACCGTATAGCGTCCATAATCCGCCTCCGTGGTCAACAATGACGGTGTAACCATATCCACTATACCATTCAGCCATGATGACGATCCCGCCTGAAGCGGCATGAACGGACGTTCCTTGAGCAACAGCAAAGTCTACACCTGCATGCATTTTACCTACTTCACCCGTGATCGGATGAATACGAGGTCCAAAACCGGAAGATACACGCGCACCTGATACTGGCATGCCAAAGATACCGTTACCACTGGAGTATGACGTGCTACTGCTACTGCTGTTGGAGCTAACCTTGGTCGCCGCCTTCGCAGCTGCCGCGGCACGTGCAGCTGCTGCTGCTTTTGCTTTGGCTGCCGCCGCCGCTTGCTGCTCACGCAATTTATTTTTCTCTTGCAGAAGGGCCGAACGTTTGCTGGCAATCTGCATCAATACGTCTTCCTGTTCTTGCGTCAGCTCTTCCGACTCTTCAATCTTAGCATCATAAGAAGCGAGAAGCACTTGCTTCTCCTGTTCCTTCTCATTCAATTGGGACTTACGCTGTTTCTTCTGCGCATACAGACTCTTGGCTTCTGCATATTGCACATCTAGTTCTGCTTTTTTGTCCACGACGAGCTGCTTGTCTTTTTTGTGTTCATCCAGCAAATGCTGATCCTGATCCACAATCGTTTTCAGTGAATCGGCACGAGTCAAGAAATCAGAGAAGCTTGTGGAAGTTAACAACACATCGAGATAAGAAACGGCACCGTCTGTATACATCAGCCGTACACGCGATTCAAGTAATTTCTCTCTTGCAACGATACGTTCTTCTGCGGCTTGCAGATCTTTTTTCGTTGTCCGGAGATCTTCTTCCGTATTCTCAATCTGCAACGATACGTTTGCCAGCTCATCACTAACCACATTGATCTGCTCCATGACGACTTTCAAGTAAGCATTGGTCTTGTTTTTGTAATGCTGGGCTTCCTTTTTATTGCTGGCAGCCTTTTGCTGCTCCTTTTTGGCCGAAGCCGCCTTATTCTCCAGTTGCTGAATCTGCTGATCAATGTCGCTAATGCTACTCTTGGCATATCCGTCAGAAGGTTGAAGCGTCAAACTGGCCAATAACGTTAGAGCCAGCAGCGAAGCTGTTTTTTTCAAAATGTGATCCCCCATCCTATGAATTCACAAGAAAGCAACCTGCACAGGTGGTGAACAGCATGTTCTTTGCTTTCTTTACACTAAAGACTCCGTCTTTACTACATATCGTCAAACAGTGTTCAGTTGTGAACCTGCTTTGCCATTCTTTTTCGATTAAACGTTAAGAGATTTGCGGATGGACAATGTGCTTCCCAAAATACCAACCAGCACACCGAGTCCGATCAACAGTGTTCCAAACAGCAACCAAATATCACCGAGTGGAATCAAATTAAGCATCTGCATAAATACATCCTGACCAATCGTGGCCATCAGGCGGCTGTAACCGAAGAACAGTACTGCTACCGTAATCGCCGAACCGATCAATCCAATCAATGCCCCTTCGACAAAGAAAGGCCAACGAATGAACGTGTTGGTTGCACCAACCAGTTTCATAATACCGATCTCCCGGCGCCGGGCCAGAATCGTTACGCGAATCGTATTCGAGATCAGGAACATGGACATTAACCCCAGTCCCCCAACAAAAATAAATCCGATATTACGGACAAGCTTCGTAAATTTGAACAATACTTCCACCGTTTCCTTGCCGTAGTTCACTTTCATGATCGGCTTCTCCGGGTGTTTATCGTTCAATGCTTCGATTTTTTGCGCCACAAAAGTGACGGTTTCCGGTTCAATGACCTCTACTTCAATGGTCTCCGGCAGTGGATTGTTATCCACATCGAAACCGCTCAGCACATTGTCTGCACTTTCTCCGAGACGTTCACGGAACTCCTTGAGTCCCTCTTCTTTGGAAACAAAACGAATTTCACTGACTTCAGGCATCGCACTGATTTCCTGCTCCAGCGTGTTACGCAGGTTCTCATCCACGTTCAGCTCAAGAAACGTACTGATCTCGACCTGACTGTCCACCTGGTTGGCCATGGAATTCACATTAAGCACCAGCAGCATGAACACGCCCAGAATGAGCAATGACACGATAATGGACATGATGGAGGCCACGGACATCCAGCCGTTGCGGAATACGTTTTTGAATCCCTCCCGTAAATGGCGCAAGAGAGTACTAAAATTCATAACCGTATTCCCCTCTCATCTGATCCCGTACAATCTGTCCCCGTTCAATCGCAATAACCCGTTTACGCATCGTATTAACGATATCCTTGTTGTGGGTCGCCATAACAATAGTGGTTCCGCGGAAATTAATTTCATCCAGCAGCTGCATAATGCCCCATGACGTCTCCGGATCAAGGTTACCCGTAGGCTCGTCCGCAATAATAACAGACGGATTGTTCACGATGGCACGTGCGATGGCAATACGCTGCTGTTCCCCACCCGACAACTGTGAAGGTTCACGATTCGCCTTGCTGCGCAATCCAACCAGATCAAGCACTTCCATCACTCGTTTCTTAATGTGACGCTTCGGTGCTTCAATAACTTCCATGGCAAATGCCACATTCTCAAATGCCGTCATGCGTGGCAGCAACCTGAAATCCTGGAACACAACGCCGATATTCCGGCGTACGTAAGGAATTTTGCGTGGCTTTAACTTTCCGATATTAAATCCGTTAATGGATATTTGTCCTTTGGTCGGAACTTCTTCCCTGTACATCAATTTCATAAATGTCGATTTGCCTGCGCCGGACGGACCGACGATATAGACAAATTCATTGCGGTCGATCTTCACCGACACCCCTTGTAATGCGTGGGTACCATTGGCGTAGGTCTTCCACACGTCCTGCATTTCTATCACATCATCACTTCCCGTTGCATAGTTAGCCATTATCATTTCGACACAATCCCGGCATTTCCTTTAAAAAGACCTGAATTTCATCAGGGAAAATCCATTTCACCCCTTTTTCGATGGTGAAGCATGGATTCATATGAATTTTATTGTAACAAATTTGTTACCTATTGAGTACCCGAAAGTTTTCCATCATTGGATCATATATATGGAAAGTGTTACGAAATGCGGAACAACAGAAGTACAAAGGAGCGTTCGGATATGAAAAAAATACATTTGATGGTCATTGCACTGTTCTCCATCCTTTTAATCGGTTCCGCGTCCTATGGATTGCTGTATATGTACGTGAACCAACCCGCGCTACCAGAAGGTGTACGTGTTGGGGAGTGGTCGGTTGAGGGCGTGAATCGCAAGGAAGTTCTACCAGCACTGGATGAACGATTAAAACAAATGGAAGCATGGCCGATCACCCTTGAAATTGACGATCCTACACCAAAAACATTGATGTTCACCGCCGCCCAGACAGGCGCCAGCTACAGTGCTGACGACTTCCGGACAGCTGTCCAGCAATTGGATGAAGGCAATCTGTGGGAGCGCGCTTATGCCCGATATCACTTCATTAAGGAGTGGTCCCTCAAGCTGACGTATAATTCAAAATCACTGAGAGAGCAGCTTAATCCTGCCTGGGAAAAGGAAACCTTCGGTACACCCGCGAACGCTGTTCGCCGCATTACCGCAAGTGACAAGGTCCAGTACATCCCGGAAAAGGGCGTCCGCCGGATCGCCTGGGATGAACTCGCGAGCCTGATGCAGGCTAAACTGCACCGCGATTTCGCTCCACTGGACCATGATACGAAGCCGAACCCGCTGTTGATTCAGCTGCCGTTGTATACGCTGCAACCCGAAGTGACTCTCAATTCGCTGCGCCAAGAGGGAATTGACCGGAAGATCATTCAGTTCTCCACTGGCCTTGGAAACAGCAGTGCAGGCCGGATACATAACGTCAGCGCAGCAGCGCAAGCCGTTAACGGCATGATTTTGCCGCCAAATGGTACTTTTGATTATGAGAAGGTCATTAAGAAGGCCGAGGAAGACTATGGTTTCCGGGAAGCCCCGGTTATCGTGAATGGGCAACTGACCCCCGGTATTGGGGGCGGTATCTGCCAGGTATCGAGTACGGTTTACAATGCAGCCCTGTTGACCGGACTGGACATCGTAGAACGCCGCAACCACTCCTTGCCCGTCAAATATTTGCCGAAGGGACTGGATGCCACGTTTGCCTCAGGTTCCATCAATTTTCGGTTCAAAAACAATACTGGCAAGTCCCTGCTCATTCATGCCAAAGTGGAAGGTGGAAGCTTAACGGTCAAATTTTTCGGCACCTTCCCGGAGAACGTCAGTTATGCACTGGAATCCCGTACAATTGAGACATTAAGTGCTCCCGTGAAATATGTATCGAGCAACGTACTGCCTGACGGTGCTCAGCAGGTGCTCCAGAACGGTCAACCTGGATATATTGTAGAGACGATGCGCACCAAAAAGGTGGATGGTAAAATCGTCGAATCCAAGACCATTACACGTGACACATACAAAGCCCAGAATCGCCTGATTGCCCGCTCTGGTCATACTAACCTGCCTGATCCCAAGGAGCCTTCTGTCGTAGAGGATGGCATCAGCGACACGAAACAGCCTTAATCTTACTTTCACATGCGTGCACATGGATAGGATAGGCTCAACTCAGCAAACGTAATAACAAATAGAAAAAGACACATCTCCTGTTCCCCATTCTGGGTCCCTTGAGAGATGTGTCTTTGGTTTATTTTACAGATACATATTAGGTTTGATTAGACTGATACCTTTAATGTCCGCCTGTGTACTCTTTCTGCTCCTCGCCGATAACCATCTTCTCATTACCCATAAAGAAAGCAGCAATCAACGCGAGTGCGGCCGGGATCGCAGCCCAGGCAAAGAGCTGCACGATGGATGAAGACAACGCATGCGTAATGGTGTCCAACACCTGAGGCGGAATCGCCTTTCTCAGCTCTGGCGACAGCAGCGCATGTGGATCGCTCAGATCCACTCCCTGAGGCATACCGCCTGCAGGAGCACCAGCGCCACCCGCTTCTGCCGCTGATCCGGCGAGGGCATCATTCATTTTACGCGTAAATACCTGGCTCTGCACGATACCAAAAATCGTAATGCCCATCGTCATCCCAAGCGAACGCAGGAAGTTAAGTGTGGAGCTTGCTGCTCCGCGTCTTTGCGGTTCAAACGCGTTCATGGCTGCATTGCTGAGTACCGAGAATGACGCCCCGACACCGAGTCCAATCATCACCATGAATATACGTATCGTCCATAGAGACGAAGTTTCATCCAGCGTTGTCAGCAATCCAAGACCAACCACCAGCAACGCCAGCGTAGGAATCATAATGTTGCGATATTTGATTTTGGTCATCAGTACCCCACCCATGGAAGCCGTCACAACGGACCCCAGCATCATTGGCAATAATACGAGACCAGAATTGGTCGCCTTGCCACCGAGTACCCCCTGGATGAAGATTGGAATATACACGGATGCGGTAATAAACGCCGCACCACTGAACATGCCAATAACGTTACTGGACCAGTACACCCGGTTGCGGAACATGCCGAAGGAGATAATGGGTTCCTTGGCTCTCGTTTCTGCAAACAGGAAGAGCAATGCTAACACCACGAATCCGGCAAACAAACCGAGGATCTGCCACGAGCCCCAAGCATACGTTTTGCCGCCCAGTTCAAGCCCAAAGATGAGACAGACTACCGCACCAATCAGTGTGATTGCACCCAGCCAGTCAATCTGTTGGGATTGATGCTGATGGGATTCTTTGTAGAAAAATGCAATAAACACAAACGCGATCAGACCAAGCGGCAGGTTGATATAAAATACCCATTCCCATGTCGCATACTGCGTGATGTAAGCACCCAGTAGTGGACCAAATACGCTGGATAAACCAAACACGGCTCCGAACAGACCGCCCAATTTACCCCGTGATTCCGGTGCGACCACATCAAACATGATTGTAAAGGCAATCGGCACCAATGCACCCGCACCAATACCCTGAATAGCTCTGTACATCGTCAGCTCAACGATTGATGTTGCCGTTCCACATAATGCAGATCCGAGCATAAAAACCAGTATTCCGAAAACAAAAAACTTTTTCCGTCCGTACATGTCGGATAACTTACCGAAGATTGGCATACCCGCCATCTCGGCCACCATGTAAGCGGAGGTCACCCAGACGAACTTGTCGAGCCCACCCAGCTTCCCGACAATATCGCCCATAGCTGTTGCCACGATGGTATTGTCCATCGAAGCCATCAGTATGCTTAGCAGTAACCCTGCCAGCACCAATCCAATATTATTTTTACGTGTAGCCATTCTACTCAATCTCTCCCATTCACATCCGATTCATATGACTGAATTAGTATATCCGAAAAGTTACGGCGGATAATCAGTCCAAGGACCGATTGCTTTGCACCAAAACTTCCGATTGCGGATGAATTTGCAGAGAAGAGCGGTATTCTACCGTACCAATCCGGCAGCCTGGACCAATTTTTATTTTATCTCCTCGTACAACCTCGGCCTCCGTGTTCTCAAGTTCAATTTCGTCGCCTTCGATTAGATTGGCCTTGAGAATAGACTTGTTACCAGTGAACAAACCCTCCAGCAGTTTTCCCCGCGAATTCTTCACTGAAATGATGGAACCGCCCATTTCCTTGACCTCGGATGGACCCATAATTTTAAGTGTCATACTTTCGGCACTGAGCATACCCGTTATCGTAAAACGGCCATTCAACTTCATATTCTCCACCTGACAATCACCTGATACATGAAGCTCGCCTACCACTTTCATATGTTCAGCTTTTGCATACAGGTTAGAAGCATGATTGTCTTCCTGCTCATCGGAACCAACAGCAGACCGCTCTTTCAAGGTAAGGGTTCCCGTAATTTTGATATCGGTTGATTCAAGAGATCCATATATAACGGATGTGCCGGTGCATTTGAATTGATCACAGAACAGATTATCGTTAAATGAGGAATCTCCCATTACCTTGACCTTGCCGTACACACCGCCAGAAGAACTGCCGTCGCCGATGATGCTAATGTCATGCTTTTTATCCAATGAACCAGCAAAATGGTTATTCAAATCGATCACATCCCTTTCTCTCCAGGTCAAAACTTAAATTAAAATTTAAATCCGCTGACTGCTGCCCACCTTGGCGTCTGGATCAACCTCTAGTTCACCCGAATATTCGACCAACCTGATGTTACAGCCACGACCGATATGAACCTTGCTGCCACGAACAATATCAGCCTCGGTATCTTCCAGCACGATTTCATCCCCCTCAATCAAGGATGTCTTGAAGGATGGGGTACCGCCCAGGCCAATACTTTTCCAAAAACCAGTCTGTTCCTTACGCCGAATATCAATGCGTTCCCCGCCAATCTCTCTCGCCGAAGAAGATGTATGCAGCCTGATCTCTACCGTTCCGGCATTCAGAAAGCCACTAATTTTAATATTGCCCTGTACGTTCAAAGACTCACATTGTACGTCGCCTTCAATATCGATCACGCCACCAATATCAATGCGTTCCCCATCAACCCGTCCACGAACAGTACACTTCCCGTTGACTTCGAGCTCAGGGCTTCGGAGGTCTCCGTTAATGGTTGTTAAACCATCCACACGAACACGAGAACTAATCAAGGGGCCGTTCAGCGTGCACATACCGTTGATCGTTGCACTCTCAGAGCTCAAAGCACCGTGCATCTTCAATGTTCCATTCACATTCATGGAGGTACAGTCCAGGTTACCGTTTACTTTAGCCATGCCATCGATAGATACCCGGTGAAAATTCCCGCCTGCCGTTTGGCTCATGCCCGCTACGTTCAGATCATTGCGCAAATTACGTTCCTCCATATATGATCCTCTCCTTATCCCAATTTGAGTTTTAACTCTTCCATGAACGTCCCCATCGACTGCCTGAGAACGACCTTCACACCATTATCAAAACAAAGCTCTGTTCCTGCTGTTACCAGCATGAACGAAGGGACACCCATCTTGCGAATAAGCACCAGTTCGCTTGGTTTGCCTGTGAAACGATAATAATGCTCGGACATGACATCGATCAGCAGCGTACCCTCCTGGCGGGTAACATCTCCGCTCATTAGCAGCTTATCAAGTACATAAAGCATCATGATCTGCTCCAAAGCATACAACGGCCGCTCCCGGCCTGCTTCTTTCAACAGCTCAAGCGAAATGTTCGAAACAATGTTTCGCTCTAACAGCTGTTGAGCGGACATTTCCACTTCACCCAAAGTTGGTGAAAACACATCTGCCAGTTCATCCAGCGACAAGCCGTCTTTCATATTGAGAATCTTGTCAATCCGCAGTAAAATCTGTTGTTTTGGAAAAAAAGTTTCTTGTCCCGTATAGGACGACTTCCGAATAAACCATTCCTCCGGAATGAGATTCTTCCGCTTCCAGCGGTACAACTGGCCGTAGGAGATACCCGTCAGGTCCAGCAATTCTTTTTTGGAGATCAAATCATCCGTCATATATGGTCCCCCTTTGTGTTGAAAACAGTGTAACATAACATTGTTTCGTTGTAAATAAGGTGAATAACTAGTTGTGAATTTCTTATTATTGCAATGAAAAGACTTTGCGTATAACCTGTTTATTATAGACACTATGGAACCATTATGGATTCAGATCCCATCCTATTGAATCGGGTCAAACACATCGTTAATGGACTTATGAAAGGGGTTTCTCATATATATGGCACTTATTAAATGTGACTTTTACTCTGACACGCTTGGTCTAAGCACCAGTATGCATGTTATTCTTCCACAACAGACCCACAATCAGATTGGCATGGAGAACGTATCCGGCCAAGGGTTACATCCCACGCTGTATCTGCTGCACGGGCTATCGGATGATGACTCCATCTGGCTGCGCCGTACATCCATCGAACGATATGTTGCGGACCTTGGTATTGCCGTTGTGATGCCTCAGGTACATCGCAGCTTCTATACAGATATGGCGGAAGGCGGACGCTACTGGACATTCATCAGTGAAGAGCTGCCTGCACTTGCACGTTCCTTCTTCCCGCTATCACACAAACGTGAGGACAACTTTGTTGCTGGCTTGTCTATGGGTGGCTACGGAGCATTCAAGCTGGCACTTCACAAACCGGAGCAATACGCCGCTGCGGCAAGTTTGTCTGGAGCACTCGACATGGTAGCGCATATGGATAACCGAATTGTTAAGGCATTAAGTGATGCTGAATTCAAGCGGATTTTCGGAGCAGAAATTAAAGGTTCGGAGAATGACTTGCTGCATCTGCTCGAAGAAAGCAAAGCAAGTCAGGGTCCAAAACCTTTGCTCTACCAATGCTGTGGGACAGAGGACTTCCTGTATGACGAGAATCAAGCGTTCCGTCAAGCTTGTGCACAAACCGATTTCCAACTGACGTACGAGGAAGAACCCGGTGGACATGACTGGGGATATTGGGACGAGAAGATCCAGAATGTGCTGAAATGGTTGCCTTTGCGTGAACGTAAGTAGTCGAGAAATTTAACATATCTAAATCGTTGTCACACACAAAAAAGCAGGCCCTTGAGAAGAAGTTCTCGGCCTGCTTTTTTCGTTATATATCTTTATTTCATTATAGTAAATGCGTTATTAACCCCGATTGGTGATCCATTGCTCCGTAATTTCCAGCACCTTTTCACTACGTCCAATCGCCTCAGCCACCTGGTTCGAAGCCGTTCCGCCGTACACATTACGAGCATTTACAACCGCTTCTGGTTGCAGCACATCGTATATACGCTCATCGAACAACGGGGAGAACTGACGGAATTCATCGATGGTCAGATCCAGCAGATACTTGCCGTTCTGGATACAATACAATACCGTCTTACCGATAACTTCATGCGCTTGGCGGAATGGCAAACCTTCGCCCACGAGGAAGTCCGCAATATCTGTAGCGTTCGAGAAATCCTGATTGACCGCTTGACGCATCCGACCCTTGTTAACCGTCATCGTTGCAATCATCGGAGCGAACAATTGAAGTGCGCCTTCCAGCGTCGCTACTGTGTCAAACATGCCTTCCTTATCTTCCTGCATGTCCTTGTTGTAAGCGAGCGGTAGAGATTTCAGTACTGTCAGCAAACCGATCAGGTTGCCGTACACACGTCCTGTTTTACCACGAACGAGTTCCGGTACGTCTGGATTTTTCTTCTGTGGCATAATGCTGCTGCCCGTGCAGAATGCATCATCCAGTTCAACAAAACCAAACTCCGTGCTGCTCCACAGGACCAACTCTTCACTCAGACGGGACAAGTGAGTCATGATCAGTGAAGCGGCTGCCAGGAACTCCACGATAAAGTCACGGTCGCTTACTGCGTCCAGACTATTCTCATATACTCCATCAAAGCCCAACTGTTCCGCCACAAAATGACGGTCAATCGGGAACGTTGTGCCTGCAAGCGCACCTGCACCCAGTGGCAGCACGTTAATGCGTTTGTAGCTGTCCATAAGACGCTCTGCATCCCGTTGGAACATCGATACATACGCCATCAGGTGATGAGCGAACAGAATCGGTTGTGCACGTTGAAGATGCGTATATCCCGGTACAATCGTATCAAGATTATCTTTGGCTTGTCCGATCAGCGCTTCCTGCAACGAGTGCAGCATGCCAACAAATCCAACTACCCGCTCACGCAAGTACAAGTGCATATCCGTCGCCACTTGGTCATTCCGGCTACGTCCTGTATGTAATTTGCCACCTACAGGGCCGATGGTATCGATCAGGTTTTTCTCAATGTTCATGTGGATGTCTTCATCCGATACGGAGAATTCCACTTCCCCTGCACGGATTTTATGAAGAACAGTGATCAAACCTTCCTTGATCGTCTCTACATCCTCTGCTGGCAGAATTCCACATTTGCCCAACATCGTGACATGAGCCAGACTTCCTTGAATATCTTCCTCGGCCAACGCTTTGTCAAAGTTGATTGACGCGGTATATTCCTCAACCAGGTGATTGGTTTGTTTGGTAAAACGTCCTCCCCACAGCTTGCTCACAGTGAGTACTCCCCTTTCGCTCATGGACAAAGCCGCTCCTGCCAGATGTGCAAGAACGGCCCGCCTTGTCAGTTATTATCGTGATGCTTTATATACATGATGAAATTAGTTTTTGTTTTGTTCCACACCGGAATTTACTTTCAAACGCAATGCGTTCAGGCGGATAAAGCCAGTTGCATCCCCTTGATCGTATGCTTGTGTTGGATCAGCTTCCATTGTGGCAATGTCCGGGTTGTACAGGCTGACAGGGCTTTTCACACCTGCGCCGATGATGTTGCCTTTATACAGTTTCACACGAACGGTACCTGTTACATTTTTCTGGCTTTCAGTCACCAGCGCCTGCAGCGCTAGACGTTCCGGTGCGAACCAGAAGCCGTTGTATACGAGTGTGCTGTAACGTGTGATCAGGCTATCACGCAGGTTCATGACTTCACGGTCCATCGTGATGGATTCCATTTTGCGGTGAGCGGTAAACAGAATTGTTCCACCTGGTGTCTCGTATACACCACGGCTCTTCATGCCGACGAAGCGGTTCTCTACCATGTCCACACGGCCGATACCATGTTTGCCACCAAGTTCGTTCAGTTGCTCCATCACTTGTAGTGGGCTCAAGCGCTCACCATTCAGTGCAACACAGTCGCCTTGTTCGAATTCAAGTTCAACATATTCCGCTTGATCCGGTGCATCTTCAGGTGCACTGCTGAGCAGGAACATGTCTTTGTTCTCGTCCGCACTTGGATCGAACCAAGGATCTTCCAGCACGCCGCTCTCATAGCTGATATGCAGCAGGTTACGGTCTGTGGAGTAAGGTTTAGCCGCCGATGCGGTTACCGGAATGCCATGTTTTTCAGCGTAAGCGATCATCTCCGCACGTCCTGGGAACTGGTTGCGGAATTCTTCCAGACGCCAAGGCGCGATGACTTCAATATCTGGTGTCAGCGCAGCTGCGTTCAGCTCAAAACGAACCTGGTCATTCCCTTTACCCGTAGCGCCGTGAGCAATCGCTGTAGCGCCTTCTGCACGAGCGATATCGACCATACGTTTAGCGATCAGTGGACGTGCGATACTTGTGCCAAGCAGATATTGTCCTTCATAAAGGGCGCCTGCCTGGAACATTGGATAGATGAAATCTTTGGCGAACTCGTCACGCAGATCATCAATGTACACTTTGGAAGCGCCTGTAGCGAGAGCTTTCTCCTCAAGGCCGTCCAGTTCATCCTTTTGTCCAATATCCGCCGTAAATGCGATAATCTCCGCATCATATGTTTCTTTCAACCATTTCAAAATTACAGATGTGTCCAACCCGCCAGAATAAGCGAGTACAATTTTTTCCTTAGCCATGTTCGATGGTCCTCCCCAAGTTCAGTTGCTTAATCTATCATCGCGAAATCTGTGCCTAAAATCAACCCATTCAGGCAAACAGCATCTATTCACTCATTAACGCAGCCATCAATGCTTTCTGCGCATGCAGTCGGTTCTCCGCCTGATCAAAGATCAGGGAGTTTGGCCCGTCAATAACTCCAGCACTCACTTCTTCTCCACGGTGAGCTGGCAGGCAATGCAGGAACATATAATCCGGCTTCGCGCCTTTCATCAGTTCCTCATCCACCTGATACGCAGCAAATGCTTGTTCACGAATCTTCTGTTCTTCTTCAAAACCCATGCTCGCCCATACATCCGTATACACGATATCCGCATCTTTCACAGCTTCCTGTGCACTGTACGTTACAGTCACCTGTGAGCCGCTCTCCTGTGCAATGCTGCGCGCCTGCTCTACAACTGCGCTGTCAGGCTCATAGCCTTCCGGAGTCGCTACTGCAACATGCATACCCATCTTCGCTGCACCAAGCATAAGGGAATGCGCCATGTTATTGCCGTCTCCGACATAAGCCATTTTCAGCCCTTCCAGCTTTCCTTTGTGCTCCAGCACAGTTTGGAAATCTGCGAGTACTTGGCATGGATGCGCTGCATCGCTAAGACCGTTAATAACCGGAACATCCGCATGTTGTGCCAGTTCAGTCACATTATGGTGTCCAAAGGTACGAATCATGATGCCGTCCAGGTAACGTGACAGAACTTTGGCTGTATCATGTGTCGTTTCCCCACGACCAAGTTGGATATCGTTTTTGCTCAGGAAGAGCGCGTGTCCGCCCAGTTGGAACATGCCGACTTCAAAGGATACACGCGTACGCGTAGATGATTTTTCAAAAATGAGTCCGATCGTTTTGCCTTGCAGTGGCTGATACGGCACACCGTTTTTTTGTTTGCCTTTAATCTCAATCGCAAGATCCAGCAAATAACGGATTTCCTCCGCTGTATAATCTGTAAATTCAATAAAATCACGGCCTCTAAGATCGACCTTCTGTACCTTCTCCGTCTGTTGCGCTTGTGTCATGTTAGTGTTGTCCTCCTTATTTCCGGTTCCCTGCACCCGCATGGGCAGAAGAGTGTAGAAGGTTGAGATCTTGCCATCCGGCTGCTCACATTCATCTTCCGCTAGTTTACCGCGCGGCTACAGGGATTCATGATTCATCATTTTGTTCCGCTTCGAGGCCCGCGAAGGCCCCGAGTCAGAAAAGTTGTATAAAGTCTTTTTAGGCGTTCTTCGCCGCCACATGCTCTTCAATCAACGTAGCTACCAAGGATACCGCCTCATCGATCTCTTCCTTGCTCACATACAAGTTTGGAAGCAGACGAATGACATTCGGTCCTGCGGATACAAAGAGAATGCCTCGTTTCTGACCAGCAAGCACGATGTCGCCTACCGCTTCAGCACATTCGATTCCAACAAGCAGCCCCATACCCCGAACTTCTTTTACAAACGAATTACCAGCCAAACGCTCCCGCAGAGAGTTCATCAGGTATTCGCCCATTTCAGCTGCACGTTCTGGCAGGTGGTCTTCGAGCATGGTTTCAATCGTTGCAATGACAACGGAGGAAGCAAGCGGTGTACCGCCAAATGTTGTTGCATGACTGCCTGCAGTAAACGCATCCTTCAGATAACCTTTACCTAGCATCGCACCTACAGGGAATCCACTACCAATACCTTTGGCTACCGTGAAAATGTCCGGCTCAATGCCATAATGCTCATGCGCGAACAGTTTGCCTGTACGTCCCATTCCGGTCTGTACTTCGTCTACAATCAACAGCAGTCCGTGCTCTTCACAAAGTTTGCGAACGTGATGGACAAAATCTGGTTTGACCGGATGCACGCCGCCCTCGGCTTGCACCATCTCCAGCATGATCGCTGCTGTATTGGGTCCGATTGCCGCTTCGAGAGCCGCTGTGTCATGCAATGGTACGGTTACGAATCCGGCTGGCAGTGGCAAAAATCCTTCTTTCACCTTATCCTGCCCAGTTGCTGTCAAAGTTGCGAGTGTCCGTCCGTGGAAGGATTGGGCAAATGTAATGACTTCGTACCGACCTGTGCCTTTGACCTTCTGGTGATAACGACGAGCCAATTTGATTGCCGCCTCATTCGCTTCTGCACCACTGTTACAGAAGAATACGGCGTCTGCGCACGTATTTGCTGTCAACAAAGCTGCCGCTTTTTCCTGACCGGGAATCTGGAACAAGTTGGAGACATGCCACAGCTCATCAATCTGAGCTTTCAGCTTGGCTCCGACTTTCTCCGGTGCATGGCCCAGACTCGTTACAGCCAACCCGCACATGAAATCAAGATAACGATTGCCCTGATCATCCCACAGCCAGCTGCCTTTACCTTTGACCAAACTGATTGGATAACGTGCATACGTTTGGAAAAGAGAGCTTTCCGTCTGTGCCGCTACACCTGTCGCTGCTACGCCCGCTACTGCTGTGCCAGAACCTGGCAGTTCATTGCCTTTTGCCATCACCTATCACTCCTATTGGTTGGTGCAACGGCAATCATATAAGAGCTATAATTTACACTAGACCACTCCGATTGCAGGACCATCTTTTGAACGTACGCATACTCCACTTCGATGACAGAACAACCTTTCGATCGCTGTTATCCCCGGATTTTTTTGATTGATCCTTAAAGGGGAAAATCCGGGGATAAAGGCGCACGCTTCGCTTCTTCAGGTTATTTCTGTCCTCTACGTTATGCATTTTTATTCTTCAGATTGGTTCTGCACCCTACGTTATTGTGTGTGTAATATTAGATTTCTTATATAAAAAAGCGATGCACATATTTTTTTATTTACTATAAGACCATGAAGACACTAGCGCACTGAGAGCAAATTACTGCATACGGATAATTCGGGTTCCGATCGTTTCTCCGCCAAGCACACGGCTCAGAATCTGTGGTTCACTGCCATCTACGATGATGACCTCACGCACTTTGCCGTGAATACAAGCGATGGCTGCACGTACCTTTGGAATCATGCCGCCATAGATTTCTCCGGTTTGGATCATATCCTCGATCTCCTGTACAGAGACGGATGGCAGCACTTTTTTCTCGCCACCTACATTCTTCATAATGCCAGGGACATCGGTCACTACGATCATCCGACTCACTCCGAGATGGGAAGCTACCGCACCTGCGGCTGTATCTGCGTTGATGTTATAACGCTGGCCAGAGGCATCCACACCAACTGGCGCGATAACTGGCATATAACCCATATCCACGATTCCTTGAATAATCGCCGCATTAACGCCCGTCACGTCACCTACCCAACCGATCTCTGCATGGTTGCTAACCGGTTTTGCCTGGATCAGACCACCGTCCACACCCGACAATCCCAGCGCGTGTCCACCAACTCGTTGGATCAGGCGGACGATCTGTTTGTTAATACTCCCCGCAAGAACCATTTCCACGACGTCCAACACAGGTTCCGTTGTTTTGCGCAATCCGTTCACAAACTCGGTCTCTATGCCCAGCTTCGCCAGGTTATCCGAGATCGCAGGACCGCCGCCATGTACGATGACAGGCTGAGTTCCCTGGGACTGCAAGTCACGCAGATCTGCAAAAAAGGATTCAGGCAACGCCGCCAGCGTACTGCCTCCGCATTTCATTACAAACGTCTGCTTCTCAGCACCAGCCTCTGTTCCGATACTCTCATTTTGCAATGTTGAATTCATGAGGGCACTCCTTTCGTTCAAATATTCTAAAAGGCCTAACACTTAATAAATCCAGATTAGACGGGTCTAGCTGTTACAAATTCGGATCGTTCTTTCGATCGCTGTTGTCTCCAAGTTTTTTGGATTCCCCTTCTCTAAGGGAAAAACTCGGAGACAAAGGCGAACGCTGCGCTTCTACAGAATCGATTCCGACTTTTGCACTATCCCCGTCAATGATCAAACTCAAAAAGTTTAATCCTTATAGATGTTCTACATATTTTTGTAAAGCAGCTTTTCAATAATAAAGCTGCTAGATTAACTAAAACTAACCACAAAATATTACGTGCGGTATGCCGCGTTAATTCGTACATAGTCGTACGTCAGGTCACAGCCCCATGCGATGGCCGTTCCCTCGCCGTGGTGCAGATCGACCACAATCCGTACGGTATCGGTCTGCAAGTAGGCCAGCGCCGCTTCTTCGTCGAATACGACTGGACGGGATTGTTCAAGTACAGAGATGTCTCCAAGACGGATATCCACCGTCTCCGGGTTCACCGGCTGTCCCGCGCGCCCTACGGCTGCAATAATGCGTCCCCAGTTGGCATCCGCACCAAACATCGCGGATTTCACCAGGCTGGACCCAATGACGGTCTTTGCAATAGCTTGCGCAGATTCATCACTTACGGCACCCGTTACCTGTACTTCTACCAGCTTGGTTGCTCCTTCGCCATCGCGCGCAATGGCTTTGGCAAGCACTTCGCACACATAAGTGAATCCGGCAGCAAAAGCATCCCAATCCGGATGTTCCACGGTCAGTTCTTCGTTCCCTGCCAGACCGCTGGACATGGCTACAAGCATGTCGTTCGTGCTCGTATCTCCATCCACTGTAATCATGTTAAATGTATGATTGGTCGCCTGACGCAGCAGGCGCTGCAACGCTTCTGCACTAATGACCGCATCAGAAGTCATAAAAGCCAGCATCGTCGCCATATTCGGATGAATCATCCCTGATCCCTTGGCAGCACCCGCAATCGTAATCGTTTTGCCGTTCACCTCAACGGAGACGCAGGCTTCTTTTTTCACCAAATCGGTTGTCAGAATAGCTTGGGAAAAATGCTCCGCCTCTTCTGCTTCCTTGCCCAAATGTGCCGGAAGTCCGCTAATCCCCGAGTGTACAGCGTCCATCTTCAGCAATTCACCAATGACACCTGTAGAAGCTACAGCAACATCCTCTTCTGCTACACCCAACTCACGTGCGGCCGCCGTACGCATGGCGTAGGCATCCTCTTCACCTTGTTGTCCAGTACATGCATTGGCATTCCCGCTGTTCACGATGACTGCCTGAAGGCGTCCATTGCTCAAGCTCTCACGTGTGACTTTCAGAGGTGCGGCTTGGAATACGTTCGTTGTATACACCGCAGCTGCAGTTGCCGGCACGTCACAGCGAATCGCTCCGATGTCGTTACGAGACGTTTTTTTCAATCCGCAGTGCAGTCCACCAGCAGTGAACCCGAGCGGGGTTACAATCGTTCCGTTCTCAACTATAGTAAAAGCCTTTTGCTCCACATTCGTTCCCATATGTTATCCCCCGTTATGCGTTCGGCTGCATGCCGATTGTCCGCTTGCTTTGCCTGATCCGTTTTCCCCACATTGTATCGGAATTGCGCCTAGACGCTCTCCCAATGATTCAACCCTTATGGATATACTGGAGTCATGTTCAGCCCGAGGTTCTCCTCCCATCCCATCATCAGGTTCATATTTTGAATGGCTTGCCCGGATGCACCTTTTACCAGGTTGTCGATGACCGAAATAATCGTCAAACGACCTGTACGAGGATCAGCTGCAAATCCGATATCACAATAGTTCGATCCGTACACTTCCTTCGTTGAAGGCCAGATCCCCGGCTCACGTACCCGCACGAACGGACGATTTTCATAATATTTACGGTACAGATCAACGATTTCACGGTCACTGTGTTCACCAGTTAGATTGGCATACATCGTACTCATGATTCCACGCGTCATCGGCACCAGTTGAGTTGTGAACGTTACTGTGACTGAAGTGCCAGTGATATTTCCCAGCACTTGCTCGATTTCGGGAATATGCTGATGTTTGTTCAGTTTATATGCTTTGAAATTCTCATTCATTTCTGCATAATGATACGCCAGAGCTGTTCCCCGTCCCGCACCCGATACACCGGATTTGGCATCAATGATGATACTGGAAGGGTCAATCCATCCTGCCTCAACAGCTGGAATCAATCCGAGTAACGTAGCCGTTGGGTAGCAGCCTGGGTTGGAAATAAAGTTCTTGCCCTTCACTTCGTCGCCATACACCTCTGCCATGCCGTATACCGCCTGTTCCAGCAATGTAGCAGAAGGTGCCGGATGTTTATACCACTCTTCATACACCGTTCCATCCTTAAGTCTGAAGTCTCCAGACAGATCAATGACCTTAAGCCCTGCTTCAAGCAGGCTCGGAACGAGTTTTGCGCTGACACCAGACGGGGTTGCTGTGAACACCAGATCTGCACGACTTGCGATCTCAGCCGGGTCCACGCCGTCGAGTGGCCTCTGAATCACGTCCGTCAAATGCGGGAATCCATCTGCGATGGACTCACCACTGCTGGATGAAGAGATTACCGAAGTAATTTCAACCTGCGGATGGTTCTGGAAAAAACGAATCAGCTCCACCCCGCCGTAGCCGGTGGAACCGACGATTGCCACTTTTAATTTGTTATTCACTCTCGCTCCCCCAATCTTGTCGTATGCGCTACTTATACTGTTCTCCTGCTCCCAATGAGCTTTCATACAGCAATTCCGTCGCTTCTATGCATATTTGTGTATTATTATACGACTCTAGTTATATAAATACAACACTCTATCATCAATTTTACATGGATTCTCATCGCTTCCGAACATATCTTTCCAACATCTGCGGACGAACCCGTATACTTCTGCTAAAATACGTATTATAGGAAACATTACAACCAGGGTCTAATTCATAATCAATCTACACGATGAAGGGTTTATGAATGGATTCATGATGGTCATTATGAGACATGGGGGACTACAGTGCATATCGAATCCATTTTACTTGTTGTACTCCTGGGCCTGAATATTATTTTCGCTGCAGCGGTCGTTTTCTTCGAACGAAAGGATGCCAGTGCATCCTGGGCTTGGCTGCTCGTCTTGAACTTTATTCCGGTATTCGGGTTTGTACTCTACTTATTAACAGGGCAAAACCTGACGCGCTACCGACTTTTCCAGTGGAAAGAGCGCAAGAAGCTTGGGCTTGAAGAACGTATTGCTGCCCAGCTTGCACAGCTGCAAGACAATAGAACACCTTTCCGTAATCAAGCGACAGAGAGTAGTCAGGACATGATTTATATGAACCTGAAGCAAAACGATGCTCTGTTGACCGAAGATAACGCGGTCGAGATTATTACCGACGGAACAGACAAATTCCAGCGGTTGCTCGATGATATCGAGGCAGCGAAAGATCATGTTCACGTGCAATACTACATTTATAGAGGTGACCGACTCGGCAAAAGAATCCGGGATGCACTTATTCGTAAAGCGCGCGAAGGTGTCAAAGTTCGTCTGCTGTATGACGCGCTGGGATCGCGGCGGGTATCCAAACGCTTTTTCAAAGAATTGCGCGAAGCAGGCGGTTTGGTTGAGGTCTTTTTTCCATCCAAATTCAGTCTGATCAACCTGCGTATGAACTACCGAAATCACCGTAAAATCGTCATCATTGATGGCAACCTTGGATATACAGGCGGGTTTAATGTAGGGGATGAATATCTCGGCTTGAATTCCAAGTTCGGTTACTGGCGCGATACTCATTTGCGTATTCAGGGTAATGCTGTTCATGCTCTTCAGACCCGTTTTCTTCTCGATTGGAATGAAGCGTCTAAGCAGCACGATACACCGTATGTTCCGGCGCATTTCCCTCATATTGAGGGCACAGGAACAACTGCTATGCAGATTGTATCCAGCGGACCGGATGCAGAGACAGAGCATATCAAGAACAGTTATCTGAAAATGATTAATGGAGCCAAACATTCGATTCTGATTCAGACGCCTTATTTTATTCCAGATGCCAGTGTATTCGAAGCCATTCGTCTTGCGTGCCTGTCAGGAATCGATGTTCGCATTATGATTCCAAATAAACCGGATCACGCCTTCGTATATTGGGCTACGCTATCTTATATCGGTGAGTTGTTAAAGGTGGGAGCAACTGTTTTCATCTACGATAACGGCTTTATTCATGCCAAAACGCTCATTATCGACAGTATGGTCGCATCCGTGGGAACCGCTAATATTGATTACCGCAGCTTCCGATTGAACTTTGAGGTAAATGCATTTATGTATGACGAGGCGATTGCGACTACTCTTGTGCAGACGTTTGAGCATGATCTTCTTGTATCCCGTGAGATGACGTTAGAGGAATACAATAAACGCAGTGTGAAGATCAAATTTAAAGAAGCGATTTCTCGTCTGCTGTCTCCGATTCTCTAGATACAGTAGTAATAGAAGGATTATCAGTCAAAAGACAAAACAAAAAGCAGGTGCTTCCTTTCCAGCTATGTCTGGTGAAGGAGTACCTGCTTTTTTAGATTATAAATTTACTTTCTTATTATAAGTTAACGTATGACCTCTACACTGCTCTCCTTTATCATGTAAATGTGAATGTTAAGTTCATTGCTAGAGTGTCCTACTCGCTGTACCTTACAATTCCCCACGCTTAAAGCCTTCGCCCAGTACTTCATGCGCATTGCTAATAATGACAAAAGCCCCCGGGTCCACGGACCTAATCAAAGCTTTCAGTCTAGGCACCTCATTCTGTCCGACCACCACCATCAGTACAGTACGCTGATCGTCGGTGTAACCACCTTTTGCCTCCAGCTTCGTCAGTCCGCGATCCAGATCATCCAGAATCACCTTCGTAATCGGTTCGGTCTGGTTGGAAATAATATAAGCTACCTTCGAGTTACCAAGCCCCATCTCTACGGCATCTATGACTTTTCCGGTAACGTATAATCCGATCAGAGCAAAGAGTGACTGCTCCAATGACAATACAAAGGCAGCCATAATAATGACCGTAGCATCCATCATCACAACGCAAAGAGAGTAACTCAGTCCACTATATTTTTGTACGATCCTGGCCAGAATGCTCATGCCCCCTGTTGAACCTCTACCCCGATATACGATTCCAATCCCGAGACCAACCCCAATTCCTCCATAGAGTGAACCAAGTAGCGGATTCGTTGTTGGAATGGCCCAGTCTTTCGTGAGGTATACAAACAGTGGCAGTACAATACTGCCGAGTACAGAACGTATTCCATACTGCTTGCCAATCAGAAGAAAACCCGCGATCAGAAGCGGAATATTAATAGCCCACTGGGTGTATGCCGGCTCAAGCCCCAGCCAATGTTTGCCCAATATTGATAACCCGGATACCCCACCTGAAGCAATCTGGTTCGGAAGTAAAAATAAATTAAAGGCCACGGCAATCAAAAACGAACCTAAAATAATGGATACGGTATCTACAACGTTTCTCCATGGGCCGTTCAGGGGAATGAGCGTGGTTAGCCTCTTCTTGCGGTTATTGTGTAACGGTTGTTGCTGTTGCATGTCATCTTGCTCTCCTTTTTTGTATATATGCTCAAAAAAAAGCCCCTGTATACACCCAGCATACGCCTACACGTATCGGGTCTATACAGGAACTTTTGATTAATCGGTATCTACTTTAATCTGGCTGCGCAAATAACCATCGATGAATCCATCGAGGTCGCCATCCATTACTGCTCCTGTGTTTCCAGTCTCCACGCTCGTACGGTGATCCTTTACCATACTATAGGGATGGAACACATAGGACCGAATCTGGCTACCCCACGCAATATCCGACTGTTCTCCTCGGATTTCGTCCAGCTGTTGTTTTTGTTCTTCAATTTTACGTTCATACAATTTGGAACGAAGCATCGTCATCGCTCGCTCACGGTTCTTAATCTGTGACCGTTCATTCTGACACGTTACAACCACACCTGTTGGAAGGTGAGTAATCCGTACAGCTGAGTCGGTGGTATTGATATGCTGTCCACCCGCGCCGCTCGCACGGTACGTATCGATCTTGAGATCTTCTGTTCGAATATCCAATTCAATCGTGTCATCAATCTCAGGCACCACATCACAGGATACGAAGGAAGTATGCCTGCGTCCTGAGGAGTCAAAAGGTGAGATTCGCACCAATCGGTGGACACCCTTCTCGGCTTTCAGATACCCATAAGCATTGTGCCCCTTGATGGATAGCGTGACACTCTTGATTCCTGCTTCATCTCCTGCCAGATAATCCAGCACCTCAACCTTGAAGCCACGTTTCTCGGCCCAGCGTGTATACATCCGCATCAGCATCTGTCCCCAGTCCTGTGACTCGGTACCACCAGCACCTGGGTGAAGCTCGAGAATGGCATTCATCTTGTCATACGGCTGATTCAGGAGAAGTTGTAGCTCGAACTCTTCTACCTTGCTCACGATGGCTGTCACGCTGTTACCGATCTCCACGGCCAGATCATCATCGCCTTCTTCGTCAGCCAGTTCTGCCATCATGACCGCATCGTCATAATCCTGCTGCAGCTTGGTGTATTGATCCACAGATCCCTTCACCGCGTTCAGCTCGGCGATTAAGGATTGTGCCTTATCATTATCATCCCAGAAATCAGGGGCGGACATCTTCACTTCGAAGTTCTCAATCATCTCTTGCTTAAGATCTAAGTCAAAGAGACCCCCTAAGATTTGTTAGTTTCTTGCCTATTTCACGCAGGTCCTGCTTCACGCTTGGATCGATCATGTGCAATTCCTCTTTTCATTAAGATAAGCTCCCCGCATCCAGGGCATTCCTCCAGATCAAGTATCCGATGCTTCACCTTGGAGTCTAGGTTACCTTTATATCGGCAATCCTCCTCTCCTTGATCATGGTCACATAGTTATAACTATGCACCAATTACAGGTTATGCATCCTTCACTTGATCATTTGGAATACCCGGCTGCAAGGAGCCGTTCATGTCATTCTATTTAAGTTGGTCAAACATTCGTTACACCTTACCACTCCGATTGCAGTAGCATCTTCCGATCGCTCTTATCCCCAGATTTCCTTAATTCCCTTTCACAAGGGGAAAATCCGGTGATAAAGGCGAACGCGTTGCTTCTCCAGTTGCTTCTGCACTCTCCGTTATGGTGTAAAAAATTTAGATCGAACTTATATACAGGGTAATATAAGAGAGTCGTTTAACTACTCTTGACCGTGGCAGTGTTTAAACTTTTTGCCGCTGCCACATGGACACGCATCGTTACGTCCGATTTGGTCAGACACTTTTACCGGACGTTTCTCCGTAGGTTCGCCGCTTGTCGAGATCTGACTTTCATCAACAACCGCTTGACGCTCCTGATTGCTCTCGATTTGTGCTCTCATCACATAGGTTGCCACTTCTTCCTGAATCGAAGCAATCATCTGATGGAACATTTCGAAGCCTTCGAACTGGTACTCACGCAGTGGATCTGTACCGCCGTAGGCACGCAGGTGGATACCTTGACGCAATTGATCCATCGCATCAATATGATCCATCCATTTGCTGTCTACTGCACGGAGTACAACCACTTTCTCGAATTCACGAACCATCTCTTCACCGATTCGCTCTTCACGTGCATTGTACTTGTTCTGAACTTTCTCAAACAGGTAGTCGATAATCTCTTCTGCTTCTTTGCCCCACAGATCATCTTTCGTTACAGAGCCTTCATCCAGCAATTTGCTGTTCATGTAGTCGGCGACTTCCTGCAGTTCCCAGTTTTCCGGAATGTCATCACTGCAATGAGCTTCTACAATACGTTCAATGGAAGGCTTGATCATATCCATAACGATTTGTTTGATATTCTCGGACTCAAGCACCTCGCGGCGCTGTTTATATATAATTTCACGTTGTTGGTTCATGACATCATCATATTGGAGAACGACTTTACGTACGTCAAAGTTATTACCTTCAACCCGTTTTTGTGCCGACTCCACCGCACGGGTAATCATCCGGCTCTCAATCGGTTGGTCTTCTTCAAAACCAAGACGCTCCATCATGTTCAGTACATTGTCTGCACCGAAACGTCTCATCAGCTCGTCACCCAGTGACAGGTAGAACTGTGTAGAACCAGGGTCACCCTGACGTCCTGCACGTCCACGCAGCTGGTTATCAATCCGACGAGATTCGTGACGCTCTGTACCAATGATATGAAGGCCGCCCACTTCAGCTACACCTTCGCCCAGGATAATATCCGTACCCCGTCCAGCCATGTTGGTTGCAATCGTTACTGCACCGGCTTGTCCAGCTCCTGTGATGATCTCCGCTTCTTCAGCATGATATTTGGCGTTCAGTACCTGGTGACGGACACCGCGGCGTTTCAGCATATCGGAAATACGCTCGGAGTTTTCAATGGAAACCGTACCAACCAGAACCGGCTGGTTCTTGCTGTGACGTGCCACGATTTCTTCCACAACCGCGTTGAACTTGCCATCGATGCTCTTGTACACCACATCAGCCATATCATCCCGTTTGTTTGGACGGTTGGTTGGAATCTGCAATACTTCGAGACCGTAGATTTTTTTGAATTCTTCTTCCTCGGTTTTCGCTGTACCCGTCATTCCCGCAAGCTTACGGTACATCCGGAAATAGTTCTGGAATGTAATCGTAGCAAGTGTCATACTCTCGTTCTGTACTTCAATGCCTTCTTTGGCTTCAATCGCTTGGTGCAATCCATCGCTATAACGACGTCCTGCCATCAGACGGCCTGTGAACTCATCGACGATCAGTACTTCTTCATCACTCACCACATAATCGACGTCACGACGCATGATTACATTGGCTTTCAATCCCTGTACGATGTGATGGTTAAGCGTAACATTGGCATGATCATACAAGTTTTCGATACCAAATGCTTTCTCAGCTTTCGCTACACCAGCTTCTGTCAGCGCTACGGATTTCACCTTGATGTCCACCGTAAAGTCTTCTTCTGGAACCAGACGTTTCACGAAACGGTCAGCTGCATAGTACAGATCCGTAGATTTCTGAGCTTGTCCGGAAATGATCAGAGGTGTACGTGCCTCATCGACCAGAATGGAGTCCACTTCATCAATGATACAGAAGAACAATGGACGTTGTACCATCTGCTCTTTGTACAACACCATGTTGTCACGCAGATAGTCAAAGCCAAATTCGTTATTCGTACCGTACGTAATATCACATGCATAAGCATGTTGTTTCAAAGCATGGTCCATACCGCTCAGGTTAACCCCTACCGTCATGCCCATGAATTCATAAATTTGTCCCATTTCCTGGCTATCCCGTTGAGCCAAATAATCATTGACCGTTACCACGTGTACACCTTTGGACATCAATGCATTCAGGTATACCGGGAGTGTTCCTACCAGTGTCTTACCTTCACCCGTTTTCATCTCTGAAATCCGGCCTTCATGAAGGGCAATGCCTCCGAGCATCTGTACGTCATAGTGACGTTTGCCCAGTACACGGCGAGATGCCTCACGTACGGTTGCAAATGCCTCTGGAAGAAGTTCATCTGTTGTTTCTCCCTTTTCAATGCGGGCACGGAATTCCTCCGTTTTGGATTTCAGTTGTTCATCAGACAGAGCCTGAAATTGTGGTTCCAGTTTATTGATCACATCGACTGTCTTCATCAGACGTTTAACATCACGTTCGTTCATGTCGCCGAAGATCTTTTTGACAAGTCCTAGCATGGTATACCCCTTTCGTGCAAAACAGAATAGACCCCCTGCTGCCGCCGCGCGACACCATCGGATGGATATGTATCCACTTGCCCGGGGGTGACAAACGATATAAAAAATAATATAAATGAATCAACTCCAGGCTTGCCAAGGTTCCTCATGAAGCTGATTCGGTATTCAACCGGATCCGGTTATTAGAAATAAGCCGAATACCGAGCCTTATGAATCATGTTCATGGTGCTGTGCCTGTCATTGATTATGATTAGCGATCATTCGTTGACAATTCCTCATCAGGACAATGATTCTCTTGCATAAATTGTAACAGTTTGTAAGGGTCGCCGCAACACGCCACAGCACACTTCTTTGAACTTCTAAAGCCTCTCCGATGGAGTTTAAGTGCAAAAAATCATAGTCGTTAGCGGAAGCCCTGGATTCTATCGTTTCATTTTCCATTTAGATAAGGCATGTTAACGAATTTTGGTGGTAAATTTGGATTAAAATCTCAATATAGAGAAAAAGAATACACCTTTAACGACTTCTCCGCAAGCACTGAAAATTTTGCTTTCACTTTCCACGGATTGGTCTCATTCCTACTATCTATTAGACGCAGTAACATGGGAAATAGTTTCACTATCTTGCTTCAGCGACTTTTCCCCAGCCCATCCACGCACAAAAGAGCCCCATCCCATAAAGGATGGAGGCTCTTGTTAGTTTAATCCAATACAGGAATCCAACGTATCCCTGTCTTCATTCGTTATCATTAAGGAATCATTTTTCATTTCAATTCATTGGTTCAACCTTGTTCAATCAAACCGTATTTACCATCGTTCCGTTTGTACACAACACTGACTTCTTCGTTCTCAATGTTGGAGAATACGAAGAAATTGTGGCCGACCATGTTCATTTGGAGGATAGCCTCTTCCACGTCCATTGGTTTCAACATAAACCGTTTCGTCCGCACCACTTCCAAATCATCATCTTCGGTCTCCGTATCCAATTCAGCGGTAGCTACTGTACCTGTCGGATCTTCGACGAAGAGCGTTTTCAGGCTGCCTTCCTGACGGAACTTACGGTTAATTTTCGTTTTGTGTTTACGGATCTGACGTTCCAGCTTGTCCACCACGGAATCAATGGAAGCGTACATATCGTCGCTCTCATCCTCGGCGCGGAGCACAATGCCTTTCAAAGGGATCGTCACCTCTACTGTATGCAAGCCTCTCGTCGTGCTCAGGGTAACAGCACCGTCAGAGTTAAGGGGTGCATCGAAATACTTCTCGAGTCTACTCAACTTTTTGTCGACATAATCCTTCAAAGCATCGGTAACCTCGATTTGTTGACCTCGAATACTTAAATTCATAGGGCACTCCTCCTTTTCCTTTGCCACTTCATTATAACACGAATGTAAGCGCCATGTAAAAACTCCCGGTGACCGAATAATGACATCTGTTCAAGCCACATCAGCCAACATAGGCTTACCGCCATATTTCGCGATATTTCACCATTTTGAGGCATAATCGTTAATTAACATGGATGGTCTTATTAGGCGCTTGATGATGTAATTAACCGTTTCCGAGCTCCTTCAATCTATTATGTAAAATGAATACAAACTATGTCTTGAATCTATCAAATTTATATGAATAATGTTCTATGGCTGATTCTCAAATTTCGAATCTATTAAAACAAAAAAAGACCCCGGAAAAACCGGAGTCTGATGCTAGCGATAATTCAATTGGTAACCATCTAACCATATATGTAGGTCGGATTGTCCGGATGATTATAATTTGATTACGTTAGCTGCTTGCGGTCCACGCGCGCCTTCGACGATGTCGAATTCTACGGATTGACCTTCTTCCAAAGTTTTGAATCCTTCGGATTGAATTGCGGAGAAATGTACGAATACGTCGCCGCCGTCTTCAGTTTCAATGAAACCGTAACCTTTTTCTGCGTTGAACCATTTTACTTTACCTTGCATGCACTAACATTCCCTTCGTCATCAAATGAAGTGAGGTTGTGTCAAAGACCCTTGCCCACAACTCAGATAATACCATCCAAAGTTATCCATTGTCAATTGGTAAAGTAAATGTTTTCTTGGAATTTTTTGTAGATTTATGTTGCTTAATTTTGAACACGGATGGACCCTTAATCTTTATAGCTCCCTTCTGAGCTCAAGTAGCTGTTTAGCTGTGTTCTCAATCATTAACCACAGTAGTTAGTTTAAATCAATTTTTAATTAGTAAACTTAAATGTCCCATGGAGGAATATTGTTTCTCAGTAAGAAATTCAATTATATTTTTCACATATACATTTGTATGTTCTGATGTCTTAGTAAACGATTGAATAAGTTTTATGACCTTATCTGTTGTTAATCCTTTATGTTTAATTGACATTCCAATGAGAAGAAGCTTTAACAAGACATAATGACTTACCAATATTATATATATCTTATATACATTTCCACTCTCACTTTTAGGGAATAAATGCGAATATATAAAGTTAACGGCATAATTTTCAAAAATATACTCATATTCATCCATGAAGGGTTTATAATAGGACAGATAACCTTTCTGGTAAAAATCAACTAAATCTAGTTTGTCGTCTGTTTCTTTGTGCTCATTGAGTCCATCCAAATAGTCTTGCACACAAGACGCAAATCTTGCATTTGAACCTATGTTCCCAAGATTTTTAGAGATAATATTGTTTAGTGTAATAAATTGAAATTCATGATCCTGGGGAAAAGTTCCGTAGTCCTGTAACTCTGCATTGTTATTAATCATCTCTTTAAAATTTTCAATCAAACCTTTAATATCACTTTCACTTTCTTGCTTTTGATTGATCAACCGTTGCAGTTGTTCACAGAACAAACCCATTATGATTAACCTATGTGGGAAACTGTAATTCCTATTTTGAATAATTTCAATAGCAAAGATCCGGATATCCCAGAAAAAATTCATGAATGTGGGATTTCCCTGATCAGTAATGATTTCACCCTTCGATTGAGCATTTTTTTGCAACATAGCCTCAGTATGTGTAAACTCCATTTTTTCAGGGTTCAACAATGCTAATCTGGCCGCTTCTGGACATGACATCACTGCAGAAATTTCCTGCTCGTTATTTACCCAGAATATATTACGTGGATACGTAGCACATATGGGCGCCAAATACCTCTCTCCAAGCGAAGCTTGTATAGTACATAGCTTTTGTTCGTCTAACATGGAACAACATCCAGTGTCACCATCCATTTTCATTCTTGCAAACTGTTCATTTGTTCTTGAAGGGGTATCAATCTTTTCAATACCCGTTCTAAAGCTATCCCTTAATGCTTTTTGTGACACACTCGTAAGATTGGTATAGGTTGTTTTATCAATTTGCACCTTCCATCCTATACAGCAACTATCCTCACATTCAGATCCGATACATTTAAAATCCAGCATATATTTCGGTACAAGTGCAGCTGAACTACTCATCATTATTCCACTCCTTAATTATGAATTTGTTTATTATTATTTACATATTAGTAAAATAAACTGAGACTTAATGTTTGAATGACTTCTCTTCTATAGGAATGGTTGACCTATAAAAACATCAAAAGTTTCATTCATATTTTAATATATCGGCATACATGACTCAGATAATTAACTCAGTTGAAGAGCAAAAAAAACAAAAAAACCGAATTTTCAATGAAAATTCGGTTAACTTCATCACTTTCTATCATCAATGAATAGACTGTCTGGAATGTAATTTGTCTGATATGCCACCTGCTGAGCTTTGATTGCACCCTGCTTCTCCAGGAAATCAGAAGCTTCATTTTTAAAAAACTCCATCCGAGATTTTATTAGAGAATCGTAGTTAAGAATAGACACAATCTGTTCTTTTTCTTCTTCGGTAGGCTTCTCTTGGAGAACCAGAAGTTGTTGAACGAGTAACTCCCTCTCCCCCGTAAAGCTCTCTAACTCTTCATACGTCACTTCGCTTAACCTGTCTACTATTTGATCAGTTAATAATGTTAATTTCATTAGGAGTTCCTGAAAATTCATGTTTAGCCCTCCGCTATCATCCCTGGTGATTTGGCCACCTCTACCCATGCTTCTCTTAGTTCAGAAAGATGCTCCAATACTTCCATAGCTATATCCTTATTCTTTTTTATATTAGCTTCTACGAGCCGATTCAACATGTACTCATATATGGACAACAAGTCAGTAGAAATGGAATAATTAAAGTTTAAAGATGCAATTAATTCATTAATAATTGCTTGAGCCTTGCAGAAGTTATTGTTAGCCTTCTCTATATTCTGCTCATCTACACCCTCAATCCCTATATTGACAAAACGAATGGCTCCATCATATAACATAATCAGTAATTTAGGTTTAGAGGCAGTCTGCGCTTGCGTCTGTTGATACTTTTGATACGGTGAAGTAATCAATTATATGCCCTCCTTATAATCAAGACAAGAAGCTGGTAAGTGAGCCAGAGATACTATTATACTTATTAATTGCCACTTCCATGGCGGTGAATTGTTTATAGTACTGTGTCTCTTTCCTTGTCATGAGACTATTCATAGTCGTAATTCGATTGTCAATATTTCTAAGTTCCACTCCCATTAAACTAGTAGCCAGAAATGATGCATTCAGATCACTGTTTGTTTTGGAAGTTCCTGCCTTCTGAGCCATGCTTTCTAGAGAGGATGAAGAGATTTTCCGTAGTCGTGTATATATACCATCCGTGGCATCATATCTTTGACTTGATCCGGATGAACCAATTTTGCCTGAACTAAACGCATTAGCAACAATATTCGGGTCTGAAGCGATAGCCTGCTTTAATTTATCTTCATCCAAATATAGCTTCCCTTTTTCAGACCAAGTTCCTGTAGTAATACCAAGATCGGCAAGGTTTATTTTTTTTCCATTGCCAAGATCAATATCCTCGATAATTGCTGATCTCATGTCGGAAATTGCTTGTCTTAATATACTATCGTTTTTCAACATTCCGCTCTTAGCTTTATCTTCCCAGAGCTTGATCTCATCTTCTTTCATATCCTCTTTTTGTTCCGAAGTTAGCGGTGTATATTTCAAATACCTTTCTTCATCACTCTTGCTATTAAGTGCTGCCAATATTTCATTATATGCAGTCACAAATTGTTTAACGTTATCTACGATTTTATCAGTATCCTGTACCACTTCAATTTTGGAAGATTGCCCAGTAGAATGAACTCCTGTCAAGTTAATTTCTACACCATTCAAAGTAAAACGGTTAGATGTTTGTTGCATAGAAATTCCATTGACTGTTAATTTCGCATCCTGGCCACCTGTTGGTGATGCCAAATTGAACTGATCAATAATATCACCACTAAAACTGAGTTGTGCATCAGCTCCTGTGGTTTTGTTTGTTAATGAAAGCTTACCCAGTGTCGGGTCATATACAGCTGTCACCCCGGCGTCCTTATTGTTGTTGATTTTAGCGACCATGGAATCAATTGTATCTGTTGCATCAAAGTTTATCTCAATATCGTTTATTGTAATCTTCGTTTCAGTTGAAATGTCGGAAATGAGAGTGGATCCTGATTTATTACCAATTCCAGTGGCACTTACAGTACTCGCCGCTTTAGCTAGTTGTTGTACACTAATATCAAGTGAACCCGTACTCGCCGATCCTGTGGCTGAAGCAGATAATACACCGGCCGTTCCACTAACTTCAGCCTTTTTCGTTTGAGTTGAACTGCTCAGACTCAAATTCATTAAGTTCGTATTTGAGAATGTAATGAACTTCGAACTAATTTCTCTATAACCTTCTCGTTTCCATTCAACCAATTGCTTTTGCTGATTAAGCTTGTCTAATGGTAACCTTTGGGCTTTCATTAGTTTAGCTACCATCGAATCAATATCCATACCTGAAGCAAGACCTGTCAGTCTCATAGCTTGTTATCCCCCTTAGATTTTCTCATCAATAATTAATCCAGAAATTTCCATCATTCGTGCTGCTAGATCCAATATTTTTTCCGGAGGAACCTCACGAATCAAATCTCCACTTTCCTTATCCAACACTTTGATCATAATTGTGTGAGTTTGTTCATGCATAGAAATCTCAAATGCCTTCTGAGGCCCTTGAATTGCACGAATAGCTTTCTGAAGATCAGCAATTATTTTTTCTTGGTCCATAGGAGCACTGCCTGAAGTAGAGGTTCTAATCTTCTGGTTTTCCTTTGAATCAGAAGAAGAAGATCCAGTTGATGAAGCGGACGAGTGGCTAATTGAGGGTATAGAATTTAATGAAGCTTGTGTTGATAATTTCGTATCCATATTTCATCCTCCTATTATCATCAAAATTGATTTAAAAAATGCCGGTATGTAGTTTCAATTACTATATATATCGGTTAAATCTCGACTTAATTTAGGCTAATATAGAGAAATCCCAAAATTCATCCTCAAAACGCAACAAAAAAGAGGCCTTGAAAATCAAGACCTCTGAGTTGATTATATATCTTAACGAAGCAAGGAAAGAACGCCTTGTGGTGCAGAGTTTGCTTGTGCCAACATGGATTGGGAAGCTTGCAACAAGATGTTATTCTTGGACAGAGCAACCATTTCCTTAGCCATATCTGTATCACGGATACGGGATTCAGCTGCAGTCAAGTTCTCAACAGTAGTACCCAAGTTGTTGGAAGTGTACTCCAGACGGTTTTGAACAGCACCCAGTTTCGCACGTTCAGTGGAAACACCTTTAATAGCCGTCTCAATGTCAGCAGTGGTTTTAGTAGCATCCAGACCAACAAAAGTGGAAGTATCAATTGTTCCAATAGCAATTTTTGTAGCACCGTCATCGCTAACGATGATATCAGCACCACCAGTGATCGCTTTACCATTGAATTTAGTAGTAGTCATGATTTGGTCGATTTGGCCAGTCAATTCAGTCAACTCTTCATCAATGTTAGCTTTATCTTCAGTTCCGTAAGTACCACTCGCTTTTTGAACATTCAGTTCTTTCATACGAGTCAGCATGGAAGATACTTCATTCATCGCACCCTCAGCTGTTTGTACAAAAGAAATTCCGTCTTGAGCATTACGTTGTGCTTGCTCCAGACCACGAATTTGACCACGCATGGACTCGGAGATGGACAAACCAGCAGCATCATCAGCAGCACGGTTGATACGCAGACCGGAAGCCAGTTTCTCCATGTTTTTGCTTGCAGCTGTGTTATTCAAAGTCATGTTACGGTGAGTGTTCAAAGCTGGTACGTTGTGATTGATAATCATTGTTTATTTCCTCCCTGAAATGGTTATATGCCCACATCCATGTGGTATTAGCGTCTTCACAGGTCGGCCGCCCTGAAGATTACCGCCTTAATATATATATCGACGGCATGACATAATTTGTTTATAGTAATCTCAACTTTTTTTCTAATTTCTATCTAACATTTTAGAATTGAAGTAACTTTTGAGTAGAATCATTTGTTTTTCCCAAACTCTTCTATCGATTTTTGCAGTGTTTCCAAATGCATCGCCGCATCTTGATTGTTTTGTTCAATCGCGTCAAGAACTTCCTTACGATAGATATCAATATCTCTTGGAGCTGCTATACCAATTTTCACATTTTCTCCATCTACGGATAGCACCGTCAGCACGATATCTTCTGAAATGACAATGGATTCACCCTTTTTCCGTGTAAGTACCAGCACTAGATGTCACCATCCTTGCTAAGAGAATCTTCATCTTTCCATAATGCATGTTTAGTTGTGTATTCCGTATCTTGCAGCACAATCTGTTTGCCTATCTTTTTTTGTTTATTGAACACAATTGGAGCCAGTAAGTTTGCGGTTGCGTTTCGAATCTCATCGTGTAGTGTGACAATACATCGAACCCCTACGTCATCTGGATCTGTTACACCCAAATCTTCTACGTTTTCAGGTGAAAGTTCAAACTCATATTCCGGATGAAAATCAAATGGATTTACGGTTACAAAGGCTACTGCCGGTTCTTTAACTGAACTGAAGAGACTGAACACTTCGTCATGCTGCTGCAAATCAAACGTTTTTAGTTCTTCAAATCCTGGAATTCCTTTAACAAAAGTATATGTTTCTTTTAAGGTCTGCTTTTCAGTTGTACCAACTTTATTGTCCTGATTCATTTTGTTCACCCTCCCAAATTAGTAAAAAAAGCTACGGACTGTTCTCTGTCCATAGCTTACGGTGTATCTATGATTAAAATCAAATGTTACCTCATAAAGTCCATTAGTGTGGGTTGCATGATTTGAGCAGAAGATTTAAGAGCTGCTTCATAGATCGTCTGTGCGGACGAAGCCTGAATCATCAAGCTTGCAACATCAGCATCCTCAATTTTGGATTGAAGAGTTGTGAAATTCAAGCTTTCATCGCTTAAACGATTCTGTACTAATTGAACTCGGTTACTACGAGCACCTACTTCTGATAAGCTGGATTGCATTTTTACTGACCTAGATTCTATATTCTGTAGCTCTTGCTGTGCAGCAGCCTGATCGCCACTTGCTAATGCGGTCGAAAGATTATCAATAACTTTAAATATGTTGTCAGCTTCACCTTTACCCCCGAAAAAATCTGAGCCGGGAGTGTTGATTTGAAAACTCACTTGCTCACTGATCGAATACATAACGGCTTGATTATCGGTCTCAACATCATAATACTCTGTTACACTAGAGGATAGTTCATAAGGCTGTTTGTCATAAGTTTGTCCGTTAAAGATATACTTTCCGCGAATTTGCGAGTTTCCAATTTCCGCAAGATGCTTCTTCAGTTCTTCTACTTCAAGATTAACTGCTTCGATTCCGTTATCCGGAAGAGTACCATTAGAACCTTGAACAGCCAACTCCTTTAACCTTTTCACTACATCCAATGCTTGCTGCATATTCGAATCCGTCGCATCCAACCAGCTTACTGCTGCATCCGTATTGGATTGATACTGCTCATTCGCCGCCAGCTCTGCACGGTAACGAAGCGCGTAAGTCACACCAACGGGATCATCGGATGGTTTATTGATTTTGCGCCCAGTGGAAATCTGGTTGGACATGTTATCCATTCGGTTCAGGTTGCGGTTCAGGTTACTGAGCATCTGAGTGCTCATCATACCTGAGGTTACGCGAATAGCCATTATTGGTTACTCCTCTCTATGTCTTAGCGCCCTACTACACCGGTGCTGTTAATCAGTTTATTTAGCAGTTCGTCGTAGGCAGTCATGAAACGGGCAGCTGCACTATACGCGTGCTGGAATTTGATCAAGTTGCTCATCTCTTCATCGAGAGATACGCCGCTTACCGATTGACGATTCAAGTCAACCTGCTCCGTGAGGAGTTGAGCATTTTGTGCTTGTCGTTTAGCCTCTTGGGTCTGGACACCAAGTTGTCCTACAATTCCGCCGAAAAAGTCGTCCACCGTTGTTGGTTTGGACAGTCCAGTACCAAAATCAAACTTTACATCTTTTAATCCAGCCATAGCCAGCGCCAAGCTGTTATTCCCCAGTACTACACTTTCACCTGTACCTGTTCCGGCCGTACGCATCGAAGTTGCGATGTTATTCGGATCATTTTGGATATCCGTACTTAAGGTAATGTTCCCAGCCGTGATCGTTCCTGAACCGTCTTTGGTTGTAAAGAAATCTCCACCCGCTGTTGGCGTATTACCACTAAGCGTATAACCCAATTTGTGCAGTCCATTAATCCCTTGTACCGTCACTTTCAAATCTGATGTTAACGTTCTATTGTTATTGGCATCGGAATAGGTCACGTTGTTGAAAACCGTGCCGCTAGGCAATACGGATCCAGCTGGAATGGTAATCTCAATATCCCCGGTTGCGAGCGTATTCGCCAGTTGATTGATCTGGTTTCGATAGTCTGCTACATATTGATCACGGGAATGGATCATTCCGTAGACTTCGCCGCCAGTCAAAGTCCCCGCTTGATAGGCGTTTTCCAAAATATCAGCCGTGACAGGAACAACCGCAGCTCCAGTAACTGCTACTTGGCCTGCAAGCGTTACCTGGTAGCCGCTATCCAGTTCTGTTATCTGAACGCCGGCAATCTTAGAAAGCTGATCTACTGCATAATCACGCTGGTCACGCAAATCGTTGGCATTGTCTCCAAGCTGCTCCACTTTTACGATATTATTGTTCAGATCCGCGATGGACTGCAGATATGAATTGATTTCGGTTGTTTTTAATGAAACGTTGTTGGTGAGATCATTAGTCAGTGCATCCAATTGGAGACTGATCTGATTCAAACCGTCTGTTAGCGCCAACGTTGTCTCCTTAACAATCTTGCGGTTGGTTATATCCTGCGGATCTTGGCTCAGATCGGACCAGGAGTTCCAAAAATTATTCAGGACAGTACGGATCCCTGTATCCGAGGGCTCGTTCATGATTGTCTCGAGCTTTTCCAGTGTACTATTTCGGACAGTCCAGCCCCCGAGTGATGTATTCTCATTACGGAACTGGCCATCCAGAAAAGATTCACGCACACGCATAATGGAGTTAAACTCAACCCCTGTTCCAAGCTGACCTGGAGATGTCGTGCGATAAAAGGCCACAGCATCAATCGGGTCTGCCGCAGTCATATTGACAACTTGACGTGAATAACCCGGTGTATTTGCATTGGCAACGTTATGTCCTGTTGTATTCAAAGCGGCGGTTTGCGTAATTAAACTGCGTTTGGCCGTTTCAATTGAATGGAATGTTGAAGCCATGTTGTTTATCCCCCATTATTAAGCCCGTGTATCAAAGAGTCCGGAGCGAGCCATACCGTAAGGCTTCTCTGAAGGATTCTGATAAGTGGCCTCTGATTCAGAATGAAATGACATTGTCTCAATAAAGAAGTCGATGTACGAGAGTGACTGTTTGATCAGCTGTTGATTGGCTTCATTCAGAAATTTCACCTTTTGCAGCACATCTGTTAATGAGGTTTGAGCTTGAAGGAGTCTCTTCTTCTCGGAAGCATCAAAAACAAGTCTCATTAACTCACTGATCGTTAAATTCAGTTTCGACTTGATTCCACGTTCCTCCAGGAACTGATGGACCGCCTGAAGTCTCTGCTGCTCGATCATCTCAATTTTTTTAGCCAATTTGGTTTCTTGATTGATCAGAGCGATCAGTGTCTCGACTTTGTTGGCAACAACCGCTTCCTTCTTTTGTTCTCCCAGTTCCAGCATATCCTCATGTGCAGCTTGCAGCTGTTCAAGTACATCGATTATCGATTCAATGGCCATGTGTCCTCCTATTGATTAGGGAAGTTCTTAAAGTATGGAGCGAGCTTCTCGGCGAGCTTCTGGCTGTCTACTTGATACGTTCCCGAATTTACCTGTTCCTTTAATTCCTGAATGCGCTGTGTACGTGCTGCATCCTGTGTACGACTTTGATCTTCAAGCATCTTCATCGCCTCCGGAGAAATGGATACTTCGTCCTTACGGCGGCTTTTCTTAGCGTCAGCCTGCTGATTGGATTCAATGTTCCTTTGGTAGGAATTAATAGCACCAATTCTATTCGGTTCATTGATTTTCATACGAACTACACTTCCTTCGCCTTTGGATTTTTACATTATCTTGATCATAGCGAACAATTCGGATAATAAAAAAAACCGATAATCTTTAATAAGTTTATCGGTACGTTCCAAAACATTTGTTATAGCAAAAACTGTATTTAAGCCCTCGCTCCTATGAATCGCGCAGTTTGTCGACAGCATTGTAGGCTCGCCCGCCTATATTATTGTTATCCTTCTGGCCTACTTCACGGGCTGCTCCTGCCAAATCTTTGGTCAAGCGGCTTCGGCATGAATCACACATATGTCCTTCACGAATCAGCGTTCCACATACTTCACAAGGATACATCATGTTAGGGGCGTTTTCGATGGAAATCCGACCCTCCCGAATAAAGCGGGTGATTTGCTTAATCGAAATCTCCGTTGCATCAGATAATTCCTGTATATTGGTACCCTTATTCTCACGTAGGTAGTCTACACATGTCTGGTATTCCTGCTCAATTTCTTTGATACAGTTCGAACATACATCCCGAAAATTCAACGCATATAATCTGCCGCAGCGAGGACAATTACCCAGATTCATTGCTAAAACGCCCCTCTCAAACTTCTACTACGTATACTTTACTTTATAACGTCTTTTCAAGTCTACTTTTTAATATCATATCAAAAATATGAGAAAAAGGCTGCGTCAATGCGCAACCTATTCCTCAAAATGGAATGTTTATTTTAATGTCTTCACGTTAAGTAACGTGGTCCAGTCACTTAAATTCGAACCACTTATTGCGCGAATGCGATACTTGTGTGCACTCCCCGCAACTAATCCAGAATGTACAAATAAGTGTTCGTCTGTGATCCCTACAGTATTCCCATCTGCTTCAATTTCATAAGATGTAGCGCCTGGGACAGCAACCCACGTCAGTGTAATGGACGCATTCGTCTGATTCCCTTTTAATATCGGCGTTACAAGTTTGGTTAAGCCCAAAATTTGTTCGCTCCATGAACTTACGCCTGCTGCATTTTTGGATCGTATTCTAAAAACATGATCCGTGTCAGGTAGAAGATTGCTTTTTATATAGCTTGTACCGGATACAGAAATAGTAACGCCATCCACTTCCAAATCATACGCAGTTGCACCTTTAACAGCATTCCATTTTAGTGTTATGGATTTATTGGTAGAGGCAGTAACGTTTAATCCGGTTACAACGTCGGGTTGTGTCACTTGAGAAATGATTCCCGTCCAAGCGCTATCGTTAGTATCACTTAATGCACGAATACGATATTTATGTGACTCTCCCGGGTTTAATCCCTCAACAATGTACGTAGGATCAATAGATCTGCCAACGACGCTCCCATCCATCTCTATTTCGTAATATGAAGCCCCTTTAATGAGTTGCCAAAATAATTGAGTGTCTTTTGATGAGAAAGAATTTATCTTTAGTACAGGGGTCGCTAATTGAGTCAAACCCAATACAGAATTACTCCAGCTTCCTACTTCCAGTTTGTTTTTGGTTCTTACCCGGAAAGTATGCTGCGAATCAGGTGTAAGTCCTGTCTTCGTATAGGATGTGCCTGATACTGAAACTAATTTGCCGTCGATCTCCAGTTCATACCCCGTGGCACCACTCACAGCCTGCCAACTGACTTTAATTTGGTTGGAATTAGCTTCTATGATCTTCAAACCACTCTCATAATCGGATACAGTAAGTTGTGTATAGGTATTACTCCAAAGACTCTCGTTATCAGAAGAGAACGCCTTGAGTTTATAGGAGTGGTTGGACCCCGGTACCAAATCTGCATGATCATATGAATTCGTATTATTCAGCTGAATCGGTTCATCCTCATCAATTTGCAACTGGTAGAAATCTGCATCACCTGTAGGTGACCATTGAATTGTATTTTTTCTTGCCACTGGAATAACGTTCAGAGAAGGCTTGCTTAATAATGTTTTTACTGAATAAGTATCACTCCACTCACTTGCTCCAAACGAATTCACTGCTCTTACCCTATAGTCATAGACTGAGTTCGAATTCAAAGAATTATCAACCCACGTATTTATGTACGATTGTCCTTTTAAAGTTCCATTCACTTCTACTTCATAAGCAGTGGCTTTATTTGATTTATCCCAACTAAGTTCAACCGAACCATCACTTACTTTAGCTACCAATCCGGTCGGGATTTCAATCGGCACAGTAGGTTCTTCCACTTCTACTGTTTCAGGTATAAATGAATAATTTTCCTCACTCGAATGATAGTATGGATTAATGTTGGAAACCAAATCTACGACTTGACCTGTTTCGGCATTAATCACAAGACTCAGAGGTTCGACCTGCGTGTTATAAACATTAATCGGAGTCACGTTTCCTATTGGATCGGTTTCAGAAAATAGCCAATCTCCATTCACAAAATCAACTTGGTGATATTCCTCCCAAAGCTTATTGAATTCAACAACAAAAGCATGCTTAACTTCTCCTGTATAAGTTGAATGGTATTTCCCAAAAGAAACTTGAGAAATATCGTTAGTCTCTCCTACAATTAACTGGCTTTTAAAGGAAGGTAACGTTGACGTTGGAATATTCTCAGATCTTTGCCACCGTAATTGAACTTGATTCATATTTGATTTTAATTTACCTTCTTGGACATACAGAACAAACTGAGAATCATTACTGGAAGAAAGCACACCTCCTTGAACTGATGCGGCATGTGCCCGGTTCCCCCCGTACACGCCAAACTGTCCGAATACCAGCATTATCACCAGTAAACGGACGGTCCATAAGTAAAACCCATTTTTTCTTTTTCCTGCTCCCACTGTTGTTCTCTCCTTCAAAAGATATGTTGTGCCACTCCCTGTGCTGTCACCTATGGCGAACGGCAGAACTATCTATTCTACATGGCAGAATCAATTCCTCTTTTTTACATGTAAACATATTCTTATTTAATATATATTTATAATTTCGTTAAACAACAGATATACAAATCATATGTGTGTATATGAAAATCCATAAAAGTGATAACGTTATACATAATAGGAACATACATTTCCAATTGTATATAAAAGCTATTAATTATTGTAATCATGTAACTTGCTTCTCATATTCAAATGAATATTAAGTAACTATCTATCTGCTCAAGCTATCTGATCTAGTCAGGATCTAGCCAAAGTCAGCGTGTAAATCTCTATTGGAAGGTTAATAGAATATCCAGCGTTTAAGATCATCTGTCCACATGCATCCAAGGTGCTACCCGTTGTGTAAATATCATCAATTAGTAACAAGCGTAAGGGAGTTAACGGCCGACCTTCTGTTGTTGGTGTGACATGCGAAGACCCTTCTTCTCCATTAGCGTATGAATTAGCTGCTCGTGAATACATGTTCTTTTGAACGGATTGAGAAGCCGCTTTATAGAGTTCAAGCAACATATCTATTCCACCTGGCTGAATTGCAAATGCATCCTGCATCGTCTGGATACGCTCGCCGCGTGTCTTGAAGCTTTGTTTGGTGGTGTTGATCCGACGCTGGAGCAGATCAACAACAGGTAGGCGGACGGCTGCGGCTAGTCCTGCTGCGAGCCGCTCGGCCTGGTTGAAGCCGCGCTCGGCAAGGCGTTCGTTGCTGACGGGGACATAGGTCACCGCGTCTGGCCGCCATCGCGGCTTATTATTTTGGAGCAGAGACTGGCGGCTGCGCGTCGCTGCTTCGGGATGAGCGTGCGCGTAATACGCGTCTGAGCTGGGCTTGTTGTCTTGCGCGAGTGTATGTGCGGGCGCAAACACGGCATGTGAGTGAACAGGCTCGCTGATTGATTGACGCGAGCCAAGTGGTTGAACAGGCGTGTGCGCTGTTACGCGCCCGCTAGGTTGGTGAAGGAGTGCGTTTGTTGTCGCGCTCGAGCCGGGTGGGTGTGAACCAACATCCACCTGGTATTGAGCAGGCGTGGCGGGATGAGCCACGGGAGTCAGGGTCTCTTTTGCCACAACAGGGTTGAGTTCTTCACTCATTGCTTGAAATGCTTGAACAGTAAGAGCCGTTAACAGTGGCGCGTATCGCTCGTGGCCTCTGAATTTGTACATCCCAATCCATTCCTTCATTAAAGCGTTATACTGGACGGCGCTGCGGTTGCATATGAAAGAGCGGTTTTGCATGTGTGGGCGGACGCAGTCCGGGCAGCCGATCCCTCGACCACAACGCAGACAGCGGATGGAACGAATCCATGGAATTTGCTGCACACAACGCGGACAGATGCCGGGGTAGATCGGAGACAATATCGCTCGTGTACCACAGGTTAGACAAGTTGCTCCGGGTGGAGCGAGCAATCCATGCAGGCGATGGGTGAGTTGGTGCACGTGGTCTGTTATGCTGCTTAGCCAGTTCGACATTAGATTGTTGCCTCCCTTCGTATCTATGGGTGTGTTGGCGGGTAAAGGTAGCCTTTGCGTTTTGCGATGGTGTTCATCTTTTGGATTTGTGCCACCGCTTTCACCTGGGAACGCGTACGACGGGATGATGCGAAGACGACTCTTCCTGCCGGATCATCCATAGATCGACCTGCTCTACCCGCCATCTGTACCAGAGAAGCTTCGTCAAAGAGGCCATTATCCGCATCCAAAATAAATACATCGCTGCGCGGAATGGTGACGCCCCGCTCCAAGATAGTGGTGGTCACGAGCAGACGTATGGTCCGTTCACGAAAAGCAATAACTTTGCTCGCCCGATCCGGATCTTGGGATGATGTTCCTTCGATATGGATTTGTGGAAACATGCGACGCATGAGATTTACAAATGCCTCAATCTGAGCGATCCGTGTCACAAAAACAAATACCTGAGCTTCCCGCAGTAAGGAGGTTTGAATACTCTTTTTTAGTGTGGCGGGCAGCTCTCGCTTCCGGATACATTCGGCGACGGTAGGCATTTTCAGTAACCGCGGTACAGGTAAAGGATAGCGGTGGAAGCGGACCGGAACTTTGGCGTGAGTGAGTTTCCCTTGCGCTGCTTCCCGCTGCAGCCTAGATGGCGGCGTAGCGGACAGATAAACAAAATGACCATCAGGCTTGCATGAGGACGCAGCTGCATGAGCGAGCATGGGATCATTATGGTAGGGAAATGCGTCGAGTTCATCGATAATAACCAGATCGAATGCCTGGTAAAAACGCATCAGTTGGTGCGTGGTCGCGAGTGTGAGCTGTGCGTCTTTCCAGCGCTCGGTGCTGCCTCCGTATAACGTAGCGAGCGAGATGTCAGGGAATGCCTTTGCCAGACGAGGGGCAAGCTCCAGCACGACATCCCGGCGCGGCGTAGCAACAAGCGCTCGTCCACCGTGCTCCAATATGTATTGGAGCAAAGGGAATATCATTTCCGTTTTGCCGGCCCCGGTCACGGCCCACAGCAAAAACCGCCCCGGCCCATCCCCTGCGGATGGCTGGGCCAAAAACGCCAGTGCCGCGGCAGCTGCCGCGCTCTGCGCAGGGCTGAGCCCCCACCGGGCAAGTCCGCCCTCGGTGGGGGCAACGGCCGTGCCACGCTGCGATGCACCGTGTGGCACGGCCCCTGGAGCTGCGCTACGCAGCAGCAGCGCACAGGCACGGCTGCGCCCCAGCGCGAGGCAAGCCTCGCAGTAGGCGCACGCCGCCAGGCCGCAGGCAGCGCAGGGCACGCGCTGCCCGGCAAAGCTGCCGCATCGGCGGCAGCGGGGCGCGCTATGCGCGCGACCAAGCCACGCGAGGCGTTGCCGCCGCGTGGCAGGCCCTTCCAGGGCGGCTGCTATGCTCAGCCGCCCACACAGATGCGCGAGCTGCGCAGCCGCGCGCCAAACCGAGGCAAGCTGCGGCGACGTGTCCGCCAGCAGCGCCTCTGCCTCGGCCGCCAGCAATTGGCGGCCGCGAAGCCGCTCAGCCAGCAGGGCCGCGCCCCGCTCCAGCTGAACCCAGTCTCCGGCGGGATAAGGCTCAGGCATCCCGCCCACCTCCGTACCTCTTTCAGCGCCAATCCCCGCTTTGCCCGCCATCTCTCCCCTAGCCTCCAGTTCCCCGGAAGCCCGCTCGTACTTTTCCAGTTTGCCCTGCATATACGCCTGCCATTGCTTCTCTCCCCACTGATCCATCCCCCCCTCTACCTCAAAATTCTCTACCATCCAAGATGCCTGACTTAAAGGCACCTCCCTGCCTAACAGCAACCATCGCAACACCCGCTGTCCGCTCGCCCCCTCAAGCCACCACGCTACATCCACTCGGACATCCAGTGACAGCATCATCTTCCACTCTTCCCTCACTCGGCACATATACAACCCAACCTTCATTCGCTCTCCTCCCTCATCCTCGTGTCTCTAAACGAAAAAAAGCACATGCCAACCGACTATTCGTCGGAGCATGTGCTTCATGTCCATATCTCATTTATTCACTATCCATTTGTATTATCACTATATCAATTATGCAGTTGTCCCACAAGTCGTGTAGTTTCCAAAAGCAATCGTTACGATCATTTTACCCATTCAATGAGTAGCGATAATCTTTCTTTGGTCACGCGAAACTTTTTCCAATCTGCTTCGTCTATACTTTTAACTTAAGAGTTCTGATTTCAAAAAGGTTCTTGCTGCGATTCCCACAAGGCTCCAACAGGGACAATAACCATAGATTGCATAAAAACCCATATTTAATTTAACAGCAAGCTTGGCTACAATGACAAAAAAAGACTACAGCATAAGCTGTAATCTTTAACCTTAAACATGATGAAATTCACGCTTATTTTGGCAAGCTGGCATGACTTCATTGAAAGTGCATTCTGACTGATGACACGCTTTAGCCAGTCTGTCTCAGCAGCTTGCACGATTAATGGACCCAACTGTTGCAAAAAAGCATCTACTGCTTTGGCTCACGCAAATCGATAAGGCGAATAGAATGACTCCCGGTTTGATTCCACTGTTCCATATCAGTAGGGACAGCGGACAAGTAGGATAACTCCATTCCTTGCCTAAGCATAAGCTTCTCAATAATACGAACCGTTTCGGCTTCCGTACGATCAGCGACAACCGTCAATGTGAAGCTCTTTCCACGGTAAAATAATTCCCGGCAAAGCGCTCTTACAATGCCTTCTATCCGCTGCTCCTGATTGGAAGGAATGAGCATAATCTGCTCGTAGCCCTCGGGGTCCGGACGGGAAAGATGGCGCTGGTGCATGGCATGAACGGCCATTGCCGCCAGGAAGTATATGAGCAGAATCATAGTCAGATGAGCAACCATGGCAACTGCACCTCCTCGGAAGGTCATGCTCACCCATGGCGAACATCCCTGTATACAGCAGTATATGCTGCATTCCCCGAAGGGTTACACTTGCAAATCCTAAAGCGCATATTCCATTCTGATCGACACCGGACGAAGAAGACAGGCCAGGTCGTTCACTCATTCATGCCGAAGCTTGAACATAAGTTCGCCTAACTTCATACTTTGCTCATTTGCAGTAATAAAGTCCATTAACCCGCTAACCAGTCCAACATTCTGGAATGGGCGCGAGTAAACAGAATCCTATAATTGCTATAATCAAACTGCATCTAAATACAATCGTATATTAGAGGGTAACCCAACCATATTTGATCGAGTTGATAACCGCTTGTGTACGATCGTCCACTTCCATCTTCTGCAGAATACTGCTGACATGGTTTTTTACTGTTTTCTCACTGATGAACAGGAACTCACCAATCATTTTATTGCTCTTACCTTCAGCCATCAGACGCAATACTTCAGCCTCACGACGAGTAAGCGGATTATTATCGCCAGCGACAAATTTAACGCCTGCTTCCTTCGAAGCTCCTTCGCTCATTGCCCCTGTCTCATTAAGGTACGTCATACGACGCAACTGCATGATCAGTTTGCCAGTTACTTTAGGGTGGATGAATGCATGCCCTTCATGAACAGAACGAATCGCATTGATCAGGGACTCGGCCTCCATATCTTTCAGCAGGTAGCCATTAGCACCTTTACGCAGCGTCTCGAACACATAACTCTCATCATCATGAATAGACAAGATAATGACTTTGACATCCGGGAACAGCTCACGCAATTTCTCCGTCGCTTCAACCCCGTTTTCCACAGGCATGTTGATGTCCATCAAGACGATGTCCGGTTTATCCTGATTACAGAATTCGAGCACCTGAATCCCATCGCCGCATTCGCCGATGACCTCAATGTCGTCCTCCATATTTAAAATGCGTTTCAGACCTTCACGGAACAGCTGATGATCATCAGCCAAAAGAACTTTAATTGATGTCTTTCCAGTATCACGGTTTTCCATCCTGCTACTCCTTTCCCTTATCCACGTTTGTCGGGATATGAATCACTATTTTGGTTCCTTGATTTTCCGCGGACTCGATCTCAATTCTTCCTTCTAACAGTTCAACCCGCTCTCTCATCCCAATCAGACCGAAGTGGGTATGATCCTTGCTCTTCTTCGCAAGAAGCTCCGGTTTGAACCCAAGCCCATTGTCCTGCACGACAATCTTAACGAGCTGAGCCTGGTATGTAATTTCCACTACAACATAAGTGGGATAAGCATGCTTTGCAGCATTGGACAGACCTTCCTGCACGAGGCGGTAGATCGCAGCCTCCATTGCCGAAGATAAACGGTGTTCCTTACCTCTCGTTTCAAAAAGCGAGCGGATTTTTGTTTTTTCTTCAAAATCCTGCACGTACTTCCGAAGCGTTGGAATCAATCCCAGGTCATCCAGTGCCATAGGACGCAAATTGAAAATAACTTTTCTCATTTCTCCAAGACTCGAACGAACCTGGCCTTTCAAATCTACTATTTCGGCCTGGACCATCTTAAAATCCTGCTTTATGAGCATTCTTTCTACAATTTCCGTCCTAAGTACTAGATTTGCGAGCATCTGCGCAGGTCCGTCATGGATCTCACGGGCAATACGTTTCCGCTCTTCTTCCTGGGCCAAAATTATTTTCAAACCAATCATTTGTCGATTTTTGGCGGATTCAATGATGCGGGTCACTTGACCCAGCTCACCCGACAGATACTCCAGTACAACCCCCATCTGGGAACCGATCGTCTCGGCGCGCTCCACGGAAGCTTCCACATTTTTGGCACGCTTCTGCAGATCATCCCGACGGGCTTTCAGATACATTTCCTTCTCACGGTAAATCATCAGATCCAGCTGTAACTGCGTCGCTTTCTCATACGCCTGCTTGATATCATGCTCGGAATAACGGACGAAGTCGCGGCTAACCTCAGTTAGCCGGATTCGAGAGCGGCGGTAGTTCAGCTCCAATTGATCTACTTTCTCGATCGTTTCCGCCGTCTCTTTCAAAACCGACTTCAATTCCTCGTTCAGCGTTTTTAGCTCATTCCGAGTCGAGTCCATAATCTCAAACATTTGATATTTACTGTTTTCCATGACTTGTATGGCGTTTTTTATGACGCGGTCTATGGCATCGGCTTGTAAATCCACGTTTGTTCGACTCCATTTCTATCGTTTCCGGTATATATCATACCATATCACGATGAGATGGTAACGGTCTTCGTGTTCTGTTCCCATTTTACAGTCAGTCCAAGCTGCTCCGAAACGAGTCTAAGAGGGACTAAAGTCCTACCACCAGATACGTAAGGTGCTACTGTTGCACTTTGTCTTTTGCCATTGATAATGAATTCTTTCTGGCCTACAACCAGATCAATTAGCTTGCCACCACGTACAACGGTAATCCGTTGATTTTTGCTATCCCAGCTCGCCTGCCCACCAAAAGCATCCAATACATGCTTGATTGGGACATATGTTGTACCATTTTTCAGTACTGGCGCAGCATCAATTGCCTTTTTCGTTCCGTTTACGGTCATGGATTTCTGTCCAAGCACTAATGAAGCAGTTCCTGTAGGCAAGCCCACTTCACTGGATTTGGATGGCATGGTGAAAGCAATATTGTCAAAAGCAACCGTGCCCGTCTTCGCACGCTCATCCTGACCTTCTTCCACATTCACCACATAAACCCGTTTCAGCTTCGCCGGATAAGCAATGTTCAGCCCATTCAGATCCACATTGAGCTTTTTCCACCCATCCCAATCAATTGCCTTTGCGAGATCGGCATATACCGTTTTGCCACTGGCATCCGTAAATTCGGCGCGCAACCAGTTGAGGCTCTTATCTCCCATAACATCCATTGACATGGATGTCGCAGTTGCAGATACTTCTTTGCCAGTGGAACCGTTCAATTGGGCATAAGCATACATTTTCCCTATTCCTGCGGTCATGTCATAGTTCAGCTGCAGCACCTTGGAGCCAGCTTTTTCACCTGTTCCCGCTGTCACGGAAGCCGATCCAGTTACACCTGATGCATTGGTCGTGAAGTTGATCGGGTAGCTTACATTCTCGAAGTTCTCCCATATTGTTTCACTTGCCGCAGCGGAGAGCACAACCACCGTGCTGTAGCCGTCATAACGACCGATCGCATAGCCAACTTGAGCGCCGGAGTTCACAGAGGATACGGTTAATTGGTCTGCAACCACTTTACCTTTGAATCCAATAAACTCCCATGTCAGCGAATCCGCCGGAACTGTCACACTTTGTCCGTCTTTGGTCTTCGCCGTTACTGGAATGGAAATCGTTGTACCCGCTTGGAGCGATCCCAAGCCAGATCCTGCTGTCAGCGAAGCCAGTTCACTTCCGCCCAACACGGTAACTTTAATGGAAGATGAAGCTCCATTGCTTGTTGCAGTCAGCGTCGCTGTACCTGGTTTCACACCTTTGATCGTTCCATTGCTTACACTCACGATGCCGTTGTTGCTCGATTTCCATGTCATCTTGATATCGCCTGTCGCAATTGGGTTATAGTAAGTGTCATATCCTTTGGCTGTATACTTGCCCTCTTGCCCTACCAGCAACGTTTGACTGCCACTCACGGCAAAGCCTTTCAGCTTACCTTCTGGAGCCGTAGAGAACACGCCCAGCGTGTTTACAACCTGACGCTGCTCTGTACCGTACTCCGTGTTGAACGTAAGCCCTGCTGTCTCCTCGCCAAGCGGACGAGTTACCATCGTTGTGGAGCCGCCTCCGTCCAGATTCATGCCTTTCCATACACCAATGCTGGTCATGAAGGATTGCAGTTCAGTCAGCGACAAACCGCTGCTGTTACTGTTTTTCTCCGCTGCAATAATGTAGACATAACGACCATCTTGAGAGTAGCCAACTGCCGTTCTCGCACGAATGCCGCCGATACCGGAAGCAGCAATATCACGGGAAAACGTAGCCGCCTTGCCACCATTCACCAGAATGGTATGTCCACCGATCATCATCTGTAGGTTGCTTGGATCAACGGTCTCCCCCGTCGTTTTGGCTTTCAGCTTGTAATCTGCATTCAGCGTCTGTCCTACCGCCAGGTGAGTCATAATCCATGTCGCTGCCGTTCCATGCGCACGCAAAATATACCCATCTGCCGGCACCGTCATGTTTAACGCTTTTTTATCCGAAATTTGGGTGATCACACCGTTCTGCACAAGTACCTCAGTTGGTGTTGTGGAAGGATCATTCGGCCGTTTCGTGGACGTCCAAGCCGGTGTATAAATATACATCGAATTGGCGTGACTGTATTTCACCGAGCTTGATTCGACCGTGTAGTCCTCTTTATTTATCCCACGCAAAGCAAACGTTGAACCATCATCTGCCTTCACGGTGCCATCGAATGAATATTCATCAATCATCGGCTTGCCGTCTTTGGTTACGGTGAGGGCATACATCCCTGACAGCTCTGATGGAGTAGATACGAGGACCCCGTCAGAGACCTGTCCACCAATCGGAGCGAGTTCCCCGGATACATTAAAATAATCGCCGTTCACGGCGGCTACTGCTCCGTTTTCCTTAGCCATGCCACCCGTGCTTTGTTTACTGTTCAGATTGCCACCCTTGCCTGTCATGACATCCAGCTTCACATAGGGATTTTGCAAATCCACTTGAATGACATCTGCCAGTACGTTCACCTTTGAGCCGGAACGTGTTGTTGTATAATTGTATTTCATTAACTTCGCACCCGAAGTCAGAATTTCTTCACTCAGTTTGCTTGTTGTTGTAGAGGCTGCTGCAGCCACCGACTGCCATGAACTTCCCGACCACACCTGTTGTCCCGCTCCCAGAACCGGTGCAATCCAGATCACGCCTGCCAGCGTCACAATCGCCCATTTCTTCGCCTTGCTACCCTTAACGTCGTTCAGCCGTTTCCCTTGTTTCCCCAGCATGTTTGAAACGTCTCTCCCATCTTGTATATCAATCTTAGATATCACGATCTCTGCCACGTGGCAGCAGATAGCGAGATTTCTAGTATACTCTTCTATTAATAGACTGCTTTTCGTGGAAAAAGTTACGCCTCGAGCCAACATTGAGGTTATTCATGGTAAAAAAAGAGCCCACGCTCGGTATTACATCTCCAGACCTGGGATCTATCTCCATAATATTTTCTCAAATCAGACAGGATGCTACATTGCCTTTCATAAAATGCTTTTATTCACCTCCACATGTTCAAAAAGAGGAAACCTATCAGTTAGTTTTCTGATAGGTTTCCTCTTCGTTTAGATCTGATTTAAAAATTAAAGGTAGTTCAACTTATTCAATACACGCTTCAGCATAACTGCCGCTTGTGCACGAGTTGCACTGCCTGTTGGTACAAAGGTTTGGGTAGTCATCCCCTGGATGATACCTTCCTGAACTGCCTTGGCAACCAATTCCTTGGATTGAATCCGATTACTATCCTTGAACTTGGACAATGTTGAAGCGGCAGACGTATTTAACACTGTCGGTTGCTTCGCATAGTCCAGTGCCCGAACCATCATTATGGCCATCTGTTCGCGAGTAATCAGGCTATCCGGTCTGAAGGTGCCATCTGTATTGCCTGTGATGATTCCGGCTTTAGCAGCTGCTCCGATATAAGCACCGGTTGGATCTCCATAACGTACATCTTTAAACTGCTGCACACTGGAGTAGTCACCGGGTAAACCAAGCCCTTTAGCGACCAAGGTGGAAAATTCTGCACGTGTGATCTTTTGTTCCGGTACGTACAGCGTTCCATTCTGTCCGTTGATAATCCACTTTGCAGACAATTCGCTGATGACATCTTTCGCCCAGTGAGACATCGTATCGCGATAGACGACTGGGTGTGATGCAGCCACTACAGTCTGGTTACCACTTAATTGTCCTCTTACCATGACTGCTCCCAATGCATTAGTAAACATGTGAGGAATATTGGCAAGTGAAGAGGTTCCTTGATCAATATATACTAACCCTGTATTTGCTCCTGATGTCGTTGAAGGTAATCTAAGAGCTAATTGGCTTTTGATTTTTTGCTCTGCTCGCTGTCCGCTATAACCGTTGTAGGCTGAAAGGTACACATCGGTAATGTCGGAAACTCTTTGCGCCCCTGCTGAAGCCAGCATGCCGTCCATCGTACTGGACATGGTTATTGGTACAGATTCCAATTGAACATACAAATAAGATGTACCTGACCCTGAAGTTGCATTTATACTTTGCCCAATATTAGATGGACTCAGATCCGATAAAGGTACAGACCATAGACGGTCACCATATTTAACACCAATAAATGCAAAGCGTTCACGTGTTGCTATCTCCGTAAGTGTATCAATCGGGAAGCCTACATAGGCTGCAGATTCCGTTGACGGAACTTCAAATACAATCATGCGACTTGAATTATTGCTTAAGTTTGCATATTGGAATGCCTGATTCAACTTGCTAGCATCCACATTAAACTGACGAGTAGAGCGACTATTGCGCGACTGGGCAGAAGATGTCGTCGCTGCATCCGTGCTCATGACATACATGGACTGGTTAAAAGCGGATGTATCCGATACGGTTAACCATGATGGCAGGTTGCCACTCAAACTACCAGTGTTGGTGGTTGATCCCGTACTTTGAGTTTGGCTCAATGACAAAGGTCCAAAAGCCTCAACAATTACGTTCTGAAGTGTACGTAACGGTATCACTCCCGGTGAGTAACTTATGGTTCCCGTTTGTCCACTTGTTGCTGAACTGGCTAACTTCAGAGTTAACGTCGTTCCAGACGATGTAGCAGAAACCACACTTACCTGTGAGCCTCCCAACTGTACACCGAATTGAGAAGGGGTAAGCAGGGTCTGTGACTGCAGAGATTCCCTGAAGGTAATAGTTACGGTGTCCCCTTGCAATGTAGCTGATTTCACCATACCATTACCCGCTGTGTAGCTTACTGGTGTTAAGTTGATATAACCAGCTGGATTACCGTTTAGGTCCGTCAAACGCAATGCACCAGGTACATATGAAAGTGTTACATTCTGGTTCGTCCCTACAGCTGAAGCCAAAGTCAACGTGACTGTATCATCTTCAATATCTGTATCATTCACAAATAATGGTTTTCCGTCTACAAGGACAGAATACTGGCTTTTTAACGGTTTGTTGGTTGTTCTAAGTGGTTCGTTATAACGTATCCATAGCTTAGAGCCACTCACTTCGGCACTCTGGAATTCAGGCGCCTTGGTATCGATGCTATTACGAACATAGAATCCGCTAAACCCAGCAAGTGCTTGTCCACGACTATCTTTCACAGGGGAAGAGCCTGGTGCATACGAGACACGCACCACTTCTCCATCCGTGATGACACGACTGAGATTCAATGTAACCATTGAACTATTAGTTAAGGATATACTGTTGATCCCTACCGAAGACTGGTTTGCAGTCACACTGAATTGTGACACAGCATCACTGGAATTGATATATACCGTCTCTGGGTAGTATAGATTAATTGTACTGTAATATACAGTACCTTCCCGTGGTTTGGACATGACAGAGTCAAGTGTATTTTCCACATCTCGTGCTGCAAACGAAGCAGCCGGGTTCATGGAAGTATCCTGTATTGGACGTAGTCCAGGCGTATATCCGATCCGGACAACCTGCCCTACGGCTACACCTGTATCGAGTACAACATACACGGTATCTCCCGATACATAAGCAGTGCTAACATTACGTGCTTCCCCATTTACTGTTACCGTAAAGCTGCTGTAAGCCGGATTAGCGCTGAACAGACTTTCATCATAAGTAAGTCGAATCGTATTGTTGCTATACATCTTGACTGTTTTGAGGACTGGTGCCGTAGTATCTCTGCTTAGCGTCTTAAAGCCCCAAGAACTGGTTCCAGTCAATCCCGTAAAGAGATTACCTGCTTTGTCCCGGAACACATTTGCAGGGATATCCACATAATAATTCGTATTGCTTTCCAGTGTACTCTGCGGAACAATTCGCAGCTGTCTATTGTTTGAATTGTTAATAGTCGTTGTTACGGCTACAGTTCCGCCATTGGCCTTTCTCAACGTCGCATTGCCTGGATAATTGGTATCAAGCTCTTTATTAAAAGTAACCGTTAGTTCTCCCGTCAAAGGCGCATTCGTAGTACCGTTCGTTGGAGAAATAGATGATACGGTGAGAGCAGTAGGATCCGAGATTACGCCAAACCCCCACTCGGTTCCGGTTATTCCTCTTGTGTCGTTCCCCAGTTCATCCCTTAAAAGGCCTTCTGGCATGACAACATAATATGTGCTGCTACTATTCCAGTTTTTCTCTGGATCAATCACAATGGTAGTCGTCCCCAAACCAGTAATGCGTGGAGAACCTGCATTCACGGGTATCTCTTCAAATAAAGTAGTCCCTTGAAAAATCTGCAATTTCCCAGCACCTGCAAAAACCTTTTTATCAAATGTCATGGTTATATTAGATGAAGGCGATACCTGCATTGCTGCATTCGCTGGAACCTTCTCTACCAAGGATGCTGTGCCTACACCTTGTGTATGGAACGTCCACTCTTTGTTCAGTCCATTGAAAGCTGTATTATTCTCATCGGTGTAAACAAATGCATTTTTGTCGATTTGAATATAATATGTCCCACCTGGTAGAGGTGTGTGATTAATCGTCACTTTCTTCCCCACATCCGGAACACTGGAATTATCTGGTGTAATACTAACATTACTTGATTCTGCAGCATCCACTAAGATAGGTGGAATAACCTCGGAATCATCAGCCATACGTTTTATAGATATGTATCCACTAGTAGTCCCCGTTGCTTTTCGAATGGGCTGATCAAATTCGATCTCCAATGGGGCTGCTCCGTTCACATTCTTCTCTCCTGCTACAGGTAACGTTGCCGCGACCCCCAGCGTAGTTAAGTCAACTGCAGCATAAGCAGTGTTTTCCACTCCAAGCAGGCCCATCAGCCAACCTTGGGCGGTTAATATTACGATTAAAAGCCCAATTATACTCTTCTTGGCCATTCGTTTTAAACTCACCGATTCGTCCCCCTCAACTTATATTTCTTCTCCTGTCTAATGTACAGACCTCATTATGTATGTCGGTTACAACAGACATTTTATTTAGACAAAAGGGAATAAAAGGAATATTAATTAGTTCGGTAAATCCTCCTTATGACCCAATTACTTATGTATGTAAAAAAGCCCTGATTCCTTATCGGAACCAAGGGCTTCTATTTATGACTGTTACGTTTAATTTAAAGACCTGCTTGCTCTTTCAAAACGTCTGCTTTGTCCACTTGTTCCCAAGGTACATCCAGATCTGTACGACCGAAGTGACCATAAGCAGCCGTTTGTCTGTAGATTGGGCGACGCAGATCCAGCATACGGATAATACCAGCCGGACGAAGATCGAAGTTGTTACGCACAAGCTCTACCAATTTCTCTTCGCTGACTTTGCCTGTTCCGTATGTATCCACGTTGATCGATACCGGGTTGGCTACACCAATCGCGTAAGCGAGCTGGATTTCCACTTTGTCGGCAAGACCTGCAGCAATGAGGTTTTTCGCAACATAACGAGCTGCATAAGCTGCGGAACGGTCTACTTTTGTTGGATCTTTACCGGAGAACGCGCCACCGCCGTGACGTGCATAACCGCCGTAGGTATCTACGATAATTTTACGTCCAGTCAGACCTGCATCTCCTTGAGGTCCGCCAATAACGAAACGTCCAGTTGGGTTGATGAAATATTTAGTCTGCTCATCCAGCAATTCAGCTGGAACGACAGGCAGAATTACGTGTTCTTTGATGTCTTTTTGGATCTGCGCAAGTAGAGTCTCTTCAGCATGCTGAGTAGACACGACGATTGTATCAACACGTACCGGTTTGTCACCGTCGTATTCAATCGTTACTTGAGTTTTACCATCCGGACGAAGATATTCCAATGTACCGTTTTTACGCACTTCAGCCAAACGGCGAGCGATACGGTGGGATAATGCAATTGGCAAAGGCATGAGTTCAGGTGTTTCATTCGTTGCAAAACCAAACATCAGACCTTGGTCACCAGCACCAATGTTCTCTGTCTCGCGAGCCATTTGTTCCGGGTCACGGTTCTCCAGAGCTGCGTTAACGCCTTGTGCGATGTCAGCAGACTGCTCATTCAGAGAAGTTAGGACTGCACAAGTATTATAATCGAAACCAAACTTGGCACGAGTGTACCCAATTTCCTTAATCGTATTACGAACGATGGACGGAATGTCCACGTATTCAGAAGCTGAACTGATCTCACCGATGACAAGCACAAGGCCTGTAGCTACGGAAACTTCGCACGCTACACGAGCGTTTGGATCATTCGCCAGGAACGCGTCCAACACGGCGTCCGAGATCTGATCGCAAATTTTATCCGGATGTCCTTCAGTTACAGACTCCGATGTGAATAGATGTCGGCCTTTAATAGACATTGAAGTTTCAACCTCCCATAACGAGTAGTATGGCGATTGCCCGAACAAAACATTTACGTTGATTCGTTCACTGTACCCTCGAAAGCTTTCCGGGCGGAATAAGGACGCAGGGTCCGCAGTTACGAAGATAAGGATTTTTCAGGTAATGGCCTCAACAAAAAATCAACCTTTCCCTAGCGGAAAAGGTTGCGTACCTCAACTGCCATCTTAACGTATTTGTCAAGACGTGTCAAACGGATTGGGATAAGGAAAACACCCTATAAGTGCTGCTGTGCCTGGCGAATCAGCCTTTTTGTAATCTCTCCACCGACCGATCCATTCTCACGAGAAGTCAGATGGCCCCAGCCTTTATATTGCCCATAAGAGTGATCACTCACCTCACCCAGTTCAGAACCAAATTCGGTATCTGCACCAGCAAGACCTCTACCACCATATCCCACATTCAGACCAAACTCAGCGGCAATTTCATACTTCATCTGATCCAACATCTGACGACTTTCGGGTACCACTTTGCGGTTGCTTCTAGCCATGATTCCTGCACCTCCGATTATTGGTTGTGTACAGTTATATAGAGTGAGCAGGAACAGGGCTGGCTAGCCGTATTAATGTTTGTTAGAACTGGTTAATCTGAACAAATGAAATGAATAAAAAGTCTGACAAGTGCTCATCCTATTTCAGAGAATATCCACCACGTACCATTACAGTCAAGCTGTACTTGTTACCATCCAATACCGTTATACCCCGTCCATCTCTTGGAAAAGAGAGCAAGTGATTAGTCGGTGCTGTCTGACCATTCGTCAAATCAACCCCGTCCGTCAGATCAGCTACACCATTCGTACCTTCACTGACGATCACAGCTTTACCGCTACGCACGATGAACTCCGCGCCAGATGCACCGATCAGCTGTTGACCTGGCTTCACGGTCACAATCTCAACGGCATCAGAGGCTCCAGAGACCAATGGAGGAAGCGTTGTATCTCCACCCGTGCTGCCCGTTCCTGTAGATCCGCTGTTACTACCTGATGTACTTCCAGACCCTGTGTTCGTGCTTCCACCCAAAGCCTTTTGTATTTGCTGATCCACATAACTCTTCGTCACTACCGGATCATCTGCTGTTCCCGGTTGGCTTGTACCTGCACCAATTGCCGTATTGCTGTATACAGACCCAACCCACACGCCAACACCAATCGCCAACGCAGCCAGGGATACTTTCATATAAGGTTTCATTAATTAGTATACCTTCCTTTCTATAAAGATAATCTAAATATATAATTGTCGTCATTCTCTATCATATCTTTAATAGAAAGATTTCACAACGATGCTTAATCTATGACTCATTCTGCACTTGGTAGATTTCCGACAGCTGGAACAAAACCCATTGCCTGTGTTGCCAGCTTGATCCGTTGACCCTGGAACTCATCATATATAGCAATGCTATAAGCACCACTACGTCGATCTTCAAAAACAACATCTTGAATCGTCCAATTCAAAAATTGGTTGTTACCTTCTTTCAAATCTTTGTCCAATACAATCTCTTTATCGAATACTTTTCCAGTAGGTTCAATCACTTGCACAATAAGTTTGTGCTCACTTTCTGGCAAGTTCAACTCATTATTTCGTGCAGCATCATAATTCCATGAGAGGTTCACCGTTGATCCACCACTAAGAGAAGCTTTAAAGTCTCTCGTTTGAAGCGAGTAAGGATAGATTGCAAGATTTTTAATTGTGCTTGATGTGGACTCCTGATCAGGTTTAAGCTCGAATGAAGCTGCATCAACATATCCCGCGCCAGTACCAGTAGCCTCTTTCCCTGTGTTCTCCCCACTCACAGTCTCACCAATCAATAACCTCATATCGGAGACAACCGTTTTCCTGGGAATCTTGGACCACATAGTTACTAATGCAGAATCACCAGGCCCTGCTGGATAATCAATCTGTTTAACTGTTGTTTTGTAATACTCACCATTTTTGGATTCGTAGTATCCTGTTAATTTGGCTAGATCAATTTGCCGATCCTCAATGTTTTTCACCTGAAGCTCCGTGTAAACAATATCGGAAGACGTTCCTGGATAGATCAGTGTTCTTTTCACTTGGAGTTCAGATTTCTTCCCAGGTGTATTCAATGCATAGTTAGTTCCCAACTCTACTTGAGGAACCTGCGGGAGCTGTCCAATGTGTGTAAGTCTAATCAATTCAGATGAATTTTCACCTACTACTTCAGACAATGCAACTTGTAATTGAGCTACATCCAAATTGGTAGGAAGCGAAGTTAATAAATGTATATCGACCGACATCCCTGGTCCCAATAAAGCAGAATTTTGACTTACGAGTAGCTGAGTATTTGGTATATCTGCCGAATCTATTGATAACATCCCTTTTAGCTCAGGAAGCTTAATTGTATTCGTAGATATATTGCGTAAAGTTACTCTTGCTGACAGGACATCGGCGTTATCCCAAGGAAGACGCTGAACAGAATTCCATGTTACACCCAATGTTCCATTCTCAATCTGAAGTGTGCTCTCTGTACCAATGGACTGCTGCATGGAGTTGGCTTTGGGCAGGATGTATGTTCCGGCAGGATAGGAGAATTTAATCTCTTTGCTTTCCGTACCCTCTGCACCCTCAGCTTTTGGTGTATTCATAACCAATTTCAGTGTTCCATCTGCTTCATCGTAAGGCAAACTAAATGTCAGACGTACTAACCGCTCTTCATCCGGTTTCAACTTTAAATTATCCAGTGCCTTGGTAGATAATAGATAATCATTCCCTTTTTTGTTTTGAACAGAGAATTCATATTTAGGCACTGAAACTTCCCGTGAACCTGTGTTTTTAAATTTGAAGTTAACGGTATAGTAATTATTGCCATGAGTCTGACTTACACTGACGTCTCCCACACTAGTAGCCATCTTGCCTTTATTGTCGTCGAGCGTTATTGTGTGGACCTTTCCAACCTTAATTTCTGTATTTTGCAGCGAAGTTGATTTTGGCGTTTGCATGGTCGCGAGTGGAATAACCGATTTCTCAGCTTCATTTTCTTGAACCATAATAAGCTCAGCCCCATCCAGCTTTACCTTCTTGGGAACAGTTGTTATATAGTTTATGCTTTTGGACTCTTGAGGCTGTAAGCTGTACGTTGTATCGTTCGAATTCAGAGTAAGTGGATAGCTGCTACCACCTTTTGTTCTCAGAACCCACTTCACATTCGGATTTTCCAATCCCTTATAGCCAACGTTATGCAGATTAATTTTCACACTTGCATAATTGGATGTGTCTGAGGCAGAGAATGTCTGTAAACCCTGAACTTTTATTTTTACTGGAATATCATTAATCCGTACCTTTTTGACTGTATTCACTGGGGTAGCCACCGTGTACGAGGCAGGAATATTGATTTTCCCCAGAATGCTTTCATAATTTGGCTTGCTGAAGTCCCATTTTACAATTTCGAAATTCAGATTGCTGAGCTGTACGTTTTTTCCGACAGTCGTCACATATGTAACGGATAAAGTAGAGCCAGCAGCAACACTCTTTTTCTCTGCATCTTGCGTCAGCAATTTGGAAGTATAACTTGTACCACCTTTACTTCTAACCTTTGTCCAGTAATCGACTAACTGCAAGCTTTTTTTCTCATTGTTAGTATATGTGAGGGTGTACGTAATCAACTTGCCTTCATCTTGAGTAAGAACGTTAACATCTGTAAGTCTAACACTGCTTTTGGATGATAGCTTGACAGCCGGGACATTAGATAACGTTTTGACAACTTTTTGTGTTTGGGTTGTGTTACTAGGTGTTGCTGCTTGAACCATAGAAAAATTGTTAATCCAAGCAGTTTGAGCCAAACCAAGCACGGTACTCGCGATTATGACTTTCTTCAATTTATTTTTCACTTGAAACCTCCAAAAAGTTAAATTCCATTATATAACTTTATTATAGACGCTTTACTGCAAGAGGAAGTTTCAAAGATTTTACTTTATAAAACAAAAAGCCTTGCAAATGAATGCAAGGCTTTTTGTTACTAGTTAAATATTAGAACTGTTGACCAACAGTGAATGCATCCAGTGCATTATCATGTTCGTCAGTGATTGCTTCAGCGGCTTTGTTTTTCGCACCGTCGAATGTCAATTGAACAACTTTACCAGCAGTTTCACCTGTGTAAGTAGCTGTAACTTTAATCACTTTTTGATCTGTATTATCAGCAGCAGAATTGACGATTTCTACCTTAGTGATTGTAGCTTTAGCGCTACCTACATTCAAAGTGAACAGACCATTGCGATATGCATCATCATAAGCAAGGTTCAATTTAAGAGCTTCAGATGCATTAACTGTTACTGTGAATGTACCATCAGCAGCTTTAGTAATGGATCCGCCACTTGTAGTTGGAACAATTCCATCTTGTACTTCTACAGCTGTGAAAGTTTCGATTTTGTTACCGAAACCATCTTGAGTGTTGTTTGCAACTGTGCTCAATTTAACATTAGCAACGTTTTGTGGGATAACATTATCCGCAAATTTCAACACAAGTGTTTTGTTGTTATCAGCTTGAGTGTAGCTAGTTGGAGCATAAGTTGATCCATTTACATTCAAGCTGAAGTCACTGATAGATACGTTAGAAAGTGCAGTATCGAACTTCACTTTAACTTCGCTACGGCTAGTAGCATATACATCGTCAGTAGCTGCTTTAATTGTAGAAGCGCTCAAACCAGCAGTCAAAGCAAATCCGTTGTCATTGAAGTAGTTACCTTCGGAATCTTTAATGTAGCTTGCAGTTACTTTAGCAGCACCCCATTGTGTCGAAGTCAAGTCATTAGGGATAGCACCATTAGTTACAGCAATACGTACAGTGTTAGTAGAGATCAAGTTAATATCATTGTTCTCTTTAGCGATTTGGTAAGAAGCACCACCAACTGTAACTGTATATTTAGCTGCTTCCAGTGCACTTCCTTCACCAGAAGTTGCCAATGTTTTGTTGAATTGGATGTAGATGTATCCTGGTTTAGTACCAGTTGCATCAGACCACACGCGAGTAATTTTACCGTTTTGAGCTGTAGTAGCATTCAATGTAGCAGTGTATGGCAACAATACGTTACCAACATATGCAGTATCAACAATGCCGGATGCTGTCAATGTGTAAGTAGCATCTGCGCTCAAGCTGCTTCCCAAGTTTACAGTTACAGTTTTGTTAGTATCATTGTAAACTGGTTTGATTACTGGGTGACCATCTGCATCGATACCAGCGATAGATGGTACGTTACCTGCAGAGTTTTTCAACACGTAGTTGGAAGCATCTTGTGCAGAATCCAATTTCAACGATTTGCTGAATTGAAGTTTTGCATAGTAGTTTCCATTTTCTACGTAGAAATCAGTGCTAACAACAGTAGGACGAACTGTATCCAGTGTTGGAGTTACTTTAGCGTCTACAGAAGCAGTGTTGTTGCTGTAGTCACTTACAGTAGTCAAACGAATTGTGTTCTCAGTGTAGTTCAATGGGCTATCGAACTTCAGAGTCACTTTATTATCGTTGATCTCGATAGATTTAGCTGCATTGCCTGTTACGTTAGCATATGCACTTGCAACACTTTTGATTGTTTCATCGAATTCAACAGTTACTTCTTTCAAGTCGTTAGACTTAGCAGAAACAACTTGTGGTGCAGCTGTGTCTTCAGCAGCAGTGAATTTGCTTTCTACAGGAACAATTGACAGACCAGAGAAGTCTTGTACGCCACTCACACGTAGAGTGTGTTCACCAGCAGTCAAATCTGTAGTAACAATTGCTGTGTTAGGGTATACATACTTAACAGAAGCTGCAATTACGTTGTTGTCAACGCGGAACGAAGTAGCGTTAACAGTTGCGGAGTTTACTGGCTCACTGAATACTACTTTGAAAGCTTTTGTTCCCAAAGCTTTAACTTCTTTAACTTCTGGAACTGCTACATCAAGTGGAGTGAACTCTACTTTTTGAGAGAAAGTTTTAGTAGCATCTGCGTTTTTAACGTTGTTAATTTGCAGGCTAGTTGCTCTTTGGTTTGTAAGTTTGGAAGATCCTTCAGAGATCAACAAGCTTACAGTTGTTTTGTCGTCGGACAGTGTAGCACTTTTAAAAGTCAAACCGCTAACAACGTAGTTATTAGTGCTTTCAGCAGTAGCTGGATCTACCGTACCATCAAATTTAACTGTGATTTCTTTCAGGTTTGTAGCAGATACAGAAGATACTGCTTGAGCTACTGTAGTTACATAAGTAACTTTCTCAGTGAACTCTTTTTCTTTGTAAGTAAATTTCACTTCAGTTTCTTTGTTAGCTTCGAGAGCTTTATCCAAAGTCACTTTAACGGATTCTCCGTCACTCATTTTGAAAGTAACAACTTTACCAGCTTCAGTTACATCGTAAGAAGCAACTTTCAAGCTTTGCTCTTGATCAATTGCGTAAGCAGCACCTACAAGCAATTGACGGGAAGCATTGGATTGGAAGTTCAAGCTGGAATCAAGCAGACCAGCGTTGATAGCTGCTTGAACATAACCTTTAGCCCAAGCTGTTGCTGAGTTGTTAGTTTCAGTTGGAACTTCGAGATCCAAAGCGATTGTCAGAACTTTCGCCATTTCTTCGATAGTTACTTTACCGTTGAAGTCGAAGATTTTCTTTTCAACGTTTTTACCTTCCATGATGCCTGCAGCTGTTACTGCTTCAATGTAAGGAGCAGCCCAGTTTTTAGCATTGTAGTTTTTATCATTGTAAGAATATACACCAGTAATTTCTTTCAGGCCAAGCAATTTAGTGATAACTTTTGCGAACTCAGCGCGAGTCATCTCTTTGTCCAAACCAGCTGTTCCATCTGGGTAACCAGTGAAAACACCTTTTGCTTTCAATGCATCAAACTGTTGTTGTGGTGAAACTGCTGTATCACCGAATGCTACAGATGCAAACATCGAGAATGCCATTGCTGTAGACAATGCTACGGATAAAATTTTCTTCATAACCTTTTTTTCTCCTCCTTGGGCGTTCATAACATTTGAATTTTCTTTAATAGGGTCGCTCGTATTCCTCATATATTGTTGCACCCCCTTTCCAGAGTTGTGAGCAAGTTAATATAAATGATGTCTGTGAGCATATCACAGAAACTTGTAAACAATTATAATAATAGAATCATACGAAAATAGAGTAGTTTCCTAATCCTACCTAACGTATTATACAATGGGTTACTCTTGCCGTAAAGCAATTTTTTCTAATAAATAGACAAGATTCTTCACGAGGTCATTCTTGGTAAGAGGCCCAATGTTTTTGACTCTACATCTTAAACGCAGCAGATTTCAAAAAGTTGCGGATTCCTCAAAAAAAGTTTTGAACTTATTTATGTATTGATACAGTGCGGGTAATTTTGATGTTCAAAACCATAAATTCAGTGAAAAATAAGCATGTTGCTTGAAATTATATGGTGTATGAATGGATGGGGACGTTTATTTATACCCTTAAACCCGCTGCATGAAGCGACAAATTCTTCTAAATGTAAAATATAAATAAAAGGCACTCCATTTGGAATGCCTTTCGTAAAGTTTCGTTTCTATTCCTTAGCGAATTTTCATCGCAAGATCAATAATTTGAGCACGCATATTCGGATCACTGTTCAATCTCAGATACATGTCATCAATGGGTTGTCTATTTTCCCGGTACGTCTTTTCATGCTTCATCGTGGTGTGAGACCATTCAATTAAGTCATTCTCAGCCAGAACCAAATTGTTATACGCATCATGGAAGCCAGTCGCCTGTACAAGCCCTTCCATCACTTCTTGGGAAACTTCCTGTGTTTTACGTGTATCTTCTATTTTCTTCTCCAGAATGACTGCTTGTTTCTCGAACTGTGTCTTTGCCTTCATGTAGCCCAGCTGGGCTTTCGAATAAATCGGTTTCATTAGCTAACTTCACCCTCTAGATCATTGTGTATTTACCGTTATTGTATCTTAAACTCTAGCAAATTACAAAAATAGTTATTGGTAAAAAACAGTTTCCTTCTATTATAAAAGTGCTCTTTTCCAGTTTGATATACAGCTATAAAAGACCTGTCCCCAATTGCACAAGGGACAGGTCTTGCACTAATGCATAGATGAACTTACATGAATTAGCTCAAGTTTTTAGGGAAAACACTAGTGCTTTTTTTCAGTAACTCCACTGCAATTTTACCAGCTTCCGCGCGGGTGAGATTGCCTTTCGGGTTGAAGCTGATCTGTGCCTTCTTCTGTCCAGCTACTGTGGAAGAGGAGCCTTCCATAATTTTCGCTTTGGACACGGCCATAATGGAAGGGCCTGCATATTTCTCCATTTTACCCGAATCAACAAATGACTTGGCAAGTTGTGCTTCAAGTTTGCTATCGTTGTTCGCCAGCTTTAGTTTCAAAGCACGTGCAATCATAACAGCAGCTTGTTCACGTGTCAGCGGTTGATCCGGCCCAAATACCCCATCAGTCAGTCCAGTTACGATGCCCGCTCTTGCTGCAGTTTCAATTCGATCATAATCCCACGTTGCAGAGCGTGCACCTGGTACAAGATCCACAAAGGTACGGTTATTGTCAGAGTTGATTGGCAAATTAAGTCCTTTGACCAACAAGGTAGCAAACTCACCTCTAGTTGTCTGATCATCAGTACCAAATTGCTCAAAACGCAAGTTATTCATGAATCCTTTGGAATAAAGTCCATTCAAGATATTACGAGCCCAGTTATGATTTGTTATATCATTATAGCTGCGGCTTAATTTCATAACTTTATAATAACCAAACTCGTCAAACGGTACAGTAACTGTATGTGCTTTGGTATCTACCTCACCACCAATGTTTTCCCACTGGCGATTAGCTGTGTAACGATATACTGTAATCGTCGAACCTGCTTCGTCAACCACATTAGAGTCAAATGACAACGTAAGTGTCCCCCGCTGTGAAGGTGTAATTTTGCGTTCCGCAGGAGTCTGTGGATTACCGAACAAGCCTTCTACAGAGTATGGAGCAAGTCCGTCAGTTGGGGCAGCATATGTCGCTGAACCAAGATCCCCAGATTCACCCAAACCACCATTTACCCAGAAAATCTGAGATATACGACCGAAGTTGCTCGAAGCACTCGTGGATCCAAAGTTAAGCAAATACTCATCCGGAATGCTCCATGCAGGTGCACCACTACTTTCACCCGTTCCAGGGAAACCAATTACATTACCGTAGTCATTACGACGTTCTACTATACCTGTAGTCGGATCTGCAATACCAAACAGCAGTTTCGTATCTGGATAGTACTTCGTAATTCCTCTTGTATTCGTACTTTGCATGACTGTCCCTTTCGGGAAACTCAACTGTAACCCTTTATTAAAGACGGTATACTTGGTTGCTACCTTCGGAGCCATATACTGCGCATCCACACCTACTGTTCCCGTGTAGAATACTTCAATCGTATCATTGATACTTGTACCCGCACGGGTGATCGTAATTTTGATTTTGTTTTCCTTATCCTGCTTCAATCCTACATAATCATATACGAAACGGTTGTCCCCTAAATCTGTACGTTTCACAGCAGGGTCTTTGCCGATTAATACTTGCGTTGCTCCCTCTGCTTCGATATCAAAATGAACAAAGTTTTTGTTTACTACAATTTGATTACCAACCGTTGGTTGTGGAGAAAGAATGCGATACGCACTTACTTCTCTAACAATTTCTAATCTTTGTGTTGTCTTTGCTCCGGTCTCATTAATCAACTCCAGAGTGTACACATAAGTACCCGGTGCATCTGCAACCAGATCCTGAACACGCATGATAAAGTCCTTTTGATCACCAGCAAAATCATAAGTGTAGCGATCTCCTGCAAATGTAACCGTAGCATTACTTACCGAGTTAACCGGCAGGTCAACAGAGAGAATATTCTTGGTTCCCATATTCAGATTCATCTTAACTGCCCCACTACCACGCAGGACCACATCATAGTTTTTCAAACTCGTTGTGTATTTATTATCATTAAAGATAAATTCAGGTGTAAGATTGAAGATTAGAGGCAGCAGCGGGTTATCCGCGCTGAACTCTTTCGGTGGGAAGCTTGGGCGGTCTTTACCTACAGCCGGTTGAAAGTTCATAATGGTAGATACATTGTTATCGACAATATAAATACGCAATTCTTTTCTGATTTCCCGAGCCTGGCCCTTGTCGTCCTTACCTATACCTGTCAGAATAATACGGTTTTCTCCGAAGACCAAAGGTCCTTTCTCCAAAGAAATATCGAGATTAATGTTAAATACTCCGGTCGTTTTATTCAACCAATCGGGTTGCAAAGCTTCTGAAGTATTAGTAGATCTTACTTTCTCACCATTCGCAAATACTTCTGCAACGAAAAAGTTACTATTAATAGTATCATCAAAATCAATGTATTGCCCCTTAACTGCAAGGGTATTTCCGGAACTTACATTGTAAGTCTGTCCATCAGTAAGGTTTTCTACATAAATAAAGTTTTTGGAAGCATAAGAAATCGTCACATCTTTATATGCTGTAGAACCATCGTAATTGAAACGGACTGTCTGGTTACCGTTTTTCAACCCGGCTACTTTAAAAATATATCTAGTATCTGATACGGTTGCTACATATTGCAGAGGGATAGAGCTTGTTCCCAGTGGAAGATAGTTTGCTTTCAACCCTGTTTCCGGATTAGCTGGCTTGCCATTTGTTGTCACCATAATGTAGAAGTCACCTGAATCCACTTTAGCTCCGTTCAGGGGTTCTCCCGTTGGCAGATTCGTTATGCCCGTTCCACTGTACCCTTTGAGGTACTTCAAGTCAGTAATAACCGTTTGACCCTTCATGTACTGGAAATCCATTTTTTTACTTATAGTCTTCGTTCCATAAGTTACGGATAACGTATGATTTTGATCGACCAAAACTTCACCATTAGTATCTTTGTTAAAATTCACAGCATCGATATCAAAGGAGACTAACCAGTATGATGGCGTATTATCCTTCAAACTTGGAACAAACACTTCCTCAGTGAAGATAGGCGTTTCTTTCGTGGTGCTATTATCCACAATGATTTCGGCACCTTCACTGAATTTGTTTTTGTTCACTTCATCATAAGGAATCAGCATTTGCACATGCACTTTGGCCTTGTCTGTATCTTCTGTGAAGACTGGCTCAACACCGAGCAAACTCTGTCCATTCCCGTTTGAATCCAGCAAATCAAGCTTAACTATCGGATTTTTTTCATCATAATAAAATAAGGAATAGTTAAATGTGAGTGTATCCGAACCATTTTGTATCACCAACTTCAGGTCATTGACACCTGGGTTAAGCTTAAGCTGTGGTGAAAAAAAAGTGCCATCTTGTAAAAGCTGTGTCGCCAAAGCCTGCCCATTATTGACCGATACAGTTATTTTGGTTGCGTTCATGGCTTTACCTTGAAGAGTAATTTCATCTTTATTCACTACAATTTGTGTACCTTCATTAAGATCCAGATTATCTGAACCGCCTAGTACCTGCAGCTTCTCTACATAAGGTACCTGGTCAAATAAAATGTAGAACGTCTCTGAACGTTCATTCTGTCCTTGTGCACCTGTAAAAGTAATCCGGTTCATACCCGGATATAATGTTACATTTGCTTTGAAGCGGTTATCTGGTCTATCAACATCAAGGGTAACTACCGCAGGAGCAACACGTGTGGGGTCTTCCACCCAACGATTTCCACTTTGATCCCAGTTCAGAAGTTGGATGTTAGCTCCCAATGTGGACCCTGTTACTTTGGTATACGTGCCAGTAATCACTTGTTGCGGATCGGTAACTTTATATACTTTATCTCTCGTTATCTGATTGTCCCCTGCCGTCAATGTTAAATCAACTGTATTTCTCAGATCAGAAACATCGGGGGTGAAATAGCTTGTCAGTTTGTCCGCCGCCGATGCGACTGGTGCAAGGCCTGCTGGTATTAGAGATACAACCAGTGCCACCATCATCAGCCAAATTATCGGCTTCTTCGTACGCTGCATGCAATCATCTCTCCTCTTTTTAAGTCAGTTAACTTTTTTATCGGCCGAAAGGTTCCAATTATTTAGTAAAAACAGCAAAATAAACAAAAAACCTTGTCCACGAGGGACAAGGTTTGGGTTGAAAGAATATTCAATAAGATCAGTAAACGAGCGTTTCTATTTAGGATTTCGAGCGGGTCTCCGGGTTCAACTTGACGCGCATACGCATCAGGAAGTTAATGACCGGCCTTCTGGTTTTGCTTACAAGTCCGATGACTTCTGCTCCAACCTGGAGGAAGAACATCATAATACAGATCACGACGAACGTTACCCAGTTGGCTTCGAACATCGCAGCGGAAGATTGGATAATCGCCAGTACACCGAAGAAAGCGGCAATACCGTAGATGATCAGCACTGTCTGACGGTGACTGAATCCAAGCTCACGCAAGCAGTGATGCAAGTGACCTTTATCCGGTGAGAAAATCGGTTTCCGTTGTACCGCACGACGAATGATCGCGAAGAAGGTATCCGAGAGCGGCACACCGATAATGATCAACGGTGTAATGAAGGACACGACAGCAATTTGTTTGAAACCAAGCATGGACAGCATTGCCAGAGAGAAACCAAGGAATAGTGATCCCGTATCCCCCATAAAGATCTTGGCTGGGTGGAAGTTGAAGAACAAGAAACCAACAATACTACCAAGCAGTACAAGACACATCAAGGCAATCATCATATTACCCATCAGGAAGGACATCACAGCAATGGTACCAATGGCAATACCGGATACACCGGCAGCCAGACCATCCAGACCATCAATCAGGTTAATCGCATTTGTTACACCAACGATCCAGAGAATCGTCAGTGGAATGGAAACCCAAGCTTCTAGTGAAGAGTAAGCATCCTGAAAAGGAATATTGACGAAGTCTACACGGATATTGAATCCGAATACGACTACAGCAGCAGCAACAATTTGTCCGAGCAGTTTGACTTTGGCTGACAGTTCAAAACGGTCATCCAATGCACCAATCAGTACGATGATCGATCCACCAATCAGAAAAGCACTGACAAAGCTCATATCTCTTGTCGTAAACCATGCTGACACAAACGGAAGCAGTGCAGCAACGGTAATGACAAAGGCCAGGAAAATCCCTAGACCACCAAGACGTGGCATAATCCGAGTGTGCACTTTACGAGCATTCGGCGTATCCATTGCACCGATTCTGACTGCGAACTTTTTGACAAGTGGTGTCAGGGCAAGAGCCAGTCCCATTGACACGATAAATCCAATGATAAAGATCGCTACCATTTGAACATTCGACCCCCAATTATAATACCTGTAAGAAATTATAAATCCCCTGATCTCTTTTTATATATAAATTATTGTTCGTCACTTTTAATAAAAATACCATTTGCACCAGAACGGAGAGGACAGAAATAACCTGTAGAAGCGAAGCGTTCGCCTTTATCACGGGATTTCAACCTTACAAAGGTTGGATAAAAGAAATCCAGGGATAACAGCGATCAAAAGGTTATTCTGACATCGGAGTGACCATGTGCAACTATAAGTTTTTATTTGAGTGGCACACATGTAATCCGGAATGAATTATACGCTGATCACAGGCGAAATGCCAACCTCAATTTTTAGCAAAAACGTGCATTTTACTCGTAATAGCCTAATTTTAACGGACTTTAGTCACGTTTTCTTTGTCCCGCATCACTTTGACAGCGAATTTCGGAAGCGCAAGCATTCGGCCAGCCCGGCTAGGTTCCCGAAGTAGACGATAAAACCATTCCAGTCTTAACTTTTGGAACACTTTAGGTGCACGTTTGGTTTTGCCCGAAATCACATCAAAGCTGCCTCCAACCCCCATGGTAACGGGAACCTGAAGCGCGTCTTTGTACTTGTGAATCCACGGTTCCTGTGTGTCTGCCCCACGTGCAACAAACAGGAGATCAGGTGCAGCTTCACGGATGGAAGCGACAACCTGATCGTCCTCAGCCGGACCAAAATAACCGTCGCGATAACCTACAATTCGAATCGCCGGATATTGCTCTTGTAACCGAACTGCCGTTTCTTGAATCACCTCAGGTGTGGAACCGAGCAGATACACGCCCCACCGATAGTTTTCTCCAACACGCAGCAATTCATGTAAAAGCTCAAATCCAGGTACCCGCTCTGCCACAGGCTCCCCACAATAATTGGCAGCCCATACAACCCCTGTTCCATCGGCTACAATCATTTCCGCAGACTGCATAACCTTCATCATCGCCGGGTTTTCCAGCGCGGCCATGACCATGATGGGATTGGCTGTAATGACTTGGTGCGGCTGTTTTGTAAGCACTGCTTGGCGTAGAACCTCCACCGTTTCTTTCATCGTTAGTTTGGAAAAAGGAATACCATAGATTGAAACGGTAGGTATTGGTCCGGTCTGATTCATCTTATTTCACCCTTTGCGGCCTAAATATTTAATAATTTGCTGAGCAGGCACTTTGGCTTCCTGCTTCAATTCGGTGATGCCTTCTTCATGTTCCTTCAGCCACTGTGAACGTTGATCCAACAGGTTAGCCACCGTCTTCGCCAGTTTATCCCCATCCAGCGCATCCGTACTGCCCACAGTTTCACTATCCAGACGCAGCATGAACTGATCAATCTTCGGATCATACGAGATACCAACGGGTGGAACATACTGTGATGCTGCATAGATCAGACTGTGCAGACGCATGCCGATAACGACATCACAATTGCTGACTTCCTGAAGCATCAGCTGCGGATCGGTGAGATCCTTGGTAATACTTACTTCGCTACCCTTGTTACCGAGGTCACCGAGCATTTCCATGACAAAACGCGAAGCCTGCTCATCAATCGGTAAGTGAAATGGCATAAAGCGCAAGTGAACGGCTTTTTTGGAGCAAAGCTTCTTCAATCCAGCAGCAATCGCTGTAAGCTCTTTCCGATCCGACTCCCAGAAACGTACGGATACGCCGATCACCGGGAGTTTGGTATGAACGCTTGCTCCTTGAGCATTAACCGCGACTGAACTTACTTCTTCCGCTTGGACTTCAGGCAGTGGCAGACCCATCACAGGGTCAGGGACCACATGAATCTGATTCCACTGCAATCCGAGTCCGCGCAAATATTCAGCAGATTGTTCATCACGTACAGATACATAATTACAAGCCTTAAAGACCGAACGAATCATTGGATTGAACATTTTGCGATTTACAGGTCCAATGCCCTGCGCATAGATAAATGTTGGTTTTTTCAACCATTGTGCCAGTTTGATAACACCCAAGTAGTAAGGGATGGATTTCAGTCCAGTTGCATCCTGCAGCAGACTTCCTCCCCCACTAATTAAACCGTCACTTTCCTTGATCGCTTCGCGAACCTCCTTCAACTTCATCCGATGTACTGAACGTACACCGTACATTGAAGTGGTCGACTCCGGGTCACCGGAGAGCACAATCGGCTCAATCGTGACATTCGATCTGTGACTCTCCTCTTCCAGCGCCGTCAAAATTGACTTTAGTACCGCTTCGTCTCCGCTGTTGCGGAATCCGTAATATCCCGAGATGACTAACTTTTGAGAAGTGGTGACCATTTTTTCCAACATCCTTCCGCTACTTGCCACACACCCACAGCAACGATACCGAAGATTAAGCCAAGTCCCAATCCCATCACTCCACGAATGAGTGACAATACAGCTGGCGTATGGATATGCGCGAACGTATCCACCATGGACAATTGTCCAATTGCTGCAATAATGAGCACAAAGATGACTTTACGATATTTTAAAGCGGCGAACACGCCAACGATAAACAGCGGGTGTCCCAGCATAAATTCTTTGAATCTTGGTCGCACGCCGAACGTGTCTTCCAACACAACACGCAGGAACATCTCGAAAGGCGTAACCGAACCCGAGTTGCCTGTACGACTCAAATAGTAATACCCAACAACGGCAGCAACAAGTGCTAATACAACCATCACAACGGTAATCGGAGTACGAAGCAGGTTCTTAATTTGCTTAATGGAGAACGTACCCGAACCACGGTAAAACACAATATAAATCGCTACCAGCGCCATAGGTGCAAAGTGCAACAGGCTCACGCCTCGGAACTGGTTGATCACCAGACTGTACGTAATGCTGTTCAGCAATGCGATGACAAAAGGCACCGCCAGGAACGAAAGAATCGACGTTCTTACATATAAGAAGATCGTTTGTGCCAATCGACGACCCGCAGGCGCGTCTGGCTGACGCTGTTGCTGATAGTTCACTGTACGAACCGCCAGCACCATCGCAATGGTTGGCGCGCTAATTGCGACCAGCAAGGCAATTCCTTGCTCCAGCAACGTCGGTTTGAGCAAGAATAACCCGGCACTACCCACCAGAGCCAGCGCAAATACCAGCAATGTCAGTAGTGGTACAAAATAGGAAACCATAAGCGTAATCATTGCGATTGCACCAATCAAGGCCACCAGCTTGGCATAACGCTGAATGGAAGAATCCTTAACCGTGAACGCTTCAGCTTGTCCGAGTTCAAAGCCGTGTTTGCCCATACGTTCAATCGCATGACCTGGCTCACCCAAACTGTTGATCAGATTATCAATCGGATTGGTGATCATAGCTTTGGCTGTATTCCGACTTGGCGAAGCATTCATATAGAGCATACGAATGTTGCGGTCTTTGGTAGCCAAAACAAAACGGTCAGCAATGGTGTCTACATCCAGATTGGCATCCCCGTCACTTAAGGAGTACAGACGAGTTACATTGTAGTCAATTTTATAGGAGAGAGTCTCAAAACCGGATTGTGGTTTCTTCAAATTCTCAATAGCCGCCAGTCCAATATGGTGCTTGTTCAGCAACTGGGCAAACATATCGATACTCTTCATCTCTGCATTATCATTGTACCCTTTCACAGCATCGCCATCAAACAAGATGCGCTTTACCCCATTTTCTTCGAAGAAGGTAAGCAGGCGTTCCATGGATTCCTGATTGTAAGGAACACTGTCTGCGATCCGTGGCAAAATGTAAAATCCTTTATCACGCAGCATCTTCACGGCAACCGGATCTGGTTGCAAAGGCTGCATGTTGGCATTCTCCGGTGGAGTCTGCAATATTAAGCCGCTACGACCTTCATATTCCCATGGAAGCACAGGAATCTCCCGATCGGCGAACGTTTGTTCAATGATAGGGGTATACGTCTGTGCATTTTCCTCGTTTGTGAATAACACATACGTGTAATTATCGTTAGCAGGAATGACATTTTTGGTCATGTTCGCAAGATCCTGCCCGTTATATACCATCAGACGGCGGGACTTCTTCAACTCATCCAGTGTACTTTCGAACACCGCCATGGTTGTCACTCCGGCGTCTTTCAACCGAGTCAGTTGTTCATTCATAAAGTCTTGCGGATGGGCCTGATAAGCCGAGATATCCAATAGCCCCCGATAATTGAAGACAAGCTCCACCTTTTTGGCGGAAGATTCCGTCTGTACCCGATCACTGATGACAGGGATGGAAGCAATCAAACCGATAATGACAACAATCCACAGCCACTTCCGTGAAGCGGTATTCCAATAAAGCCATTTTTGACGCACTACATGTACCTCCTCAAGTGTTGGAACCAAATGCACGTTCAGCTCATGATTTTCATTGCATAATAGTGAATAAATACCGGATACAAACAGCTTGTGTCAACAAACGTGCATCTATCCGCAATTCATCCAAAATAGACGTAGGAATTCACCCTTTTTACCTAAAAGAAAAGCCCCTCCGCCAACCAACCTTACGGTGCGGAGAGGCTTTCTCATGTTCTTGCTCAGTACTGCATTCGTATTTATTGTGCGTCTACACGCGTCATCACCGTAGTAACCAAACGCTCAATACGGCTTTCGGCGTCTTCCAGGTCCTCTCCGCGCACGGCGAAGTATACTTTGATCTTCGGTTCTGTTCCCGAAGGACGCAGGCAGAACCATGATCCGTCTGCCAAAATAAATTTCAGAACGTTCTCTTTAGGCAAGCCATCCAAGCCAAGGGAGTAATCCAGCACATCTTGTACAGCGATGCCGGCTACTTCTTGTGGCGGATTAGAACGCCAGTCGGTCATTTTCGCCTGAATTTGAGCTACGCCATCCTTGCCTTTCAGCGTACGGGACTCCAGCTTCTCCAGGAAATATCCGAATTGGCTGTACAGCTCTTGCAGGACATCATAGAGCGTTTTGCCTTGGTTTTTATAATAAGCAGCTGCTTCAGCAATTAGCATTGCAGCCAGGACTGCATCCTTGTCACGTGCGTAGCTGCCTGCCAGGTAGCCGTAGCTCTCCTCATAACCGAACAAGAACGTATGACTGCCGGTTGCTTCGAACTGGTTCATTTTTTCACCGATATATTTAAAGCCTGTCAGGGTGTTCATCACTTCTGCACCGTAATGCTCAGCAATGACCGCTCCCATCTCGCTTGTTACAATCGTTTTGATAACCGCGCTGTTTTTCGGCAGTTTACCTGTTTCTTGCAAGCGGCTCAACACATAGTGCACCATGATAGCTCCGGATTGGTTACCCGAAAGTACGAAATACTTGCCATCATTGTCTTTCACTACCGCACCCATGCGATCAGCATCCGGATCTGTACCGATCAGAATGTCCGCACCCACGGTTTCACCCAGCTTCATTGCAAGCGTAAATGCTTCGCGCTCTTCCGGGTTAGGGGACTTCACTGTGGAAAATTCAGCATCAGGCTGTTCTTGTTCTGCCACAATGTGAACCTGCTCAAAACCGATCTGTTCCAACACTCGACGTACAGGCACATTACCTGTTCCATGCAGTGGAGTGAAGACGATTTTGAAATCACGGCCAACGCCGGATTGAATCAGGTCACGACTGAGACTTAGGCTGGCAACGGTATCAACAAATGCCTGATCTTCCTCTTCCCCAAGCCATACGAGCAATCCTTGAGCTTCGGCTTCTTCCTGCGTCAGCTTTTTCACATCCGCGAGGGAAGGAACTTCCTGAATGTATTGAATGACTTTCTCCGCTTCGTGTGGTACCAGTTGGCCACCCTCGTGGTTGTACACTTTGTAGCCATTGTATTCAGGAGGATTATGACTCGCTGTCACCACAATACCGCCGGTTGCTTGCAGATGACGTACACTGAAGGAAAGCTGAGGCGTAGGACGCAGGGAAGTAAACAGCTTAGCCACAATGCCATTTCCAGCCAGAACCAAGGCAGCATCCAGTGTGAATTCAGGTGAGAAATGACGGGAATCATGTGCGATCACTACAGAAGGTTTACCTTCTTTGTCGCCATGCTGCTCCAGCAAATAACGGGCAAACCCTTGCGTTGCACGACCCACGGTATAACGGTTCATCCGGTTGCTTCCCGCTCCGATCACACCACGCAATCCACCTGTACCAAACTCCAGATTTCTGTAAAAACGATCCTCCAGCTCTTTCGGCTGATCCTGCAAATCACGAAGCTCCTGTTTCGTCGCTTCATCAATCGAAGCATCCTCCAACCACTGCTGCAATGTTTGTGCTGCTGTTGCGCTTAACTGTTCCATTCCTGCAAACCCCTTCCTTCTATATAAAATTCAATTAAATGCTGAACGATACAATCATTAGCTTGGGTCAGACAGTGCGAACATGATCTCGCCTTCAGCTACCACTTTGTCGCCTACTCTGGCTGTAGCTTTGCCTTTACCAATTGAACCTTTGAGACGTGTAATCTCCACTTCCAGCATCAATGTATCTCCAGGCACAACTTGTCCACGGAATCGGAAATTGTCCAGTCCCGCCAAAAAGCCGATTTTGCCTTTGTTGCCTTCCAAATTAAGAATGGCTACTGCACCGACCTGTGCCAATGCTTCTGTAATCAACACACCCGGCATTACCGGATACTCTGGAAAATGACCAATGAAGAACGGTTCATTAATGGTTACATTTTTCAAACCAACGGCACGTTTGCCATCCTCTAATTCTACAATCTTGTCCACCAGCAGAAACGGGGGACGGTGTGGAATAATTTCTTGGATCTGTTTGATATCGAGCACAGTATAATCTCCTCTCAGGGTCATTTATACGAGGGTCATCCCCAACATAATGTATTGCCTACTACCAGCGTGTTGAACGTTACGGTTACGGATCGTCCTTCTGATCGCTGTTGTCTCCAAATTTTCTAGATGCAATATTAGAAAGGTTAAAATTTGGAGACAAAGGCGAGCGCTTCGCTTCTTCAGGATCGATTCCGTTCCCTCCACTACGCCGGTGGTGAAACAAACATTATGATAATGCACCTCATATAAATGTGTTTTTCATTTTAAATTGTATGAAAAGCATATTTTCAGTTAACACTAGTTATATCCTTCATGACTGCAGTAGTGAAGGTTGAGATAAGGGGTCTCTCTTCGCGATGACGAATGTCTTTCGCAGGGGAGGCCTCTTTTGACGTCAAACGTCATCCATCATTATACTGTTTTCAACGCCAAAAAGAAAACTCCTGCCTGCGCAGGAGTTTTCGCATATATCGTTCATCTACGGAGCGAATACCAAATCATATACATGTTCCCATGTACTCCACTGCAATACGGAACCGATATCCTGTTTGCCCAGTACCACGTAGCCAGCCACCAATCCGCCAGCGAGTGCAAGAACAAGCAGGACCGGAACCAAAAACCATCTTGCGATGCGCCATCCACTCTTCTTCTTCTTGACTTTCGTCTTATCCGGCTTGCTGTTCTGCTGCTGTGTATCTGTCATCACATTCACCTTTTATGCTCTCATATTGTTGGCAAGACCCGACATGGAATCACTGGATGTCAGTGCGCGTGCCGCCAGTTGGTAAGTCCGCTGTCCTTGCATCAGCAAAGCCATCTCTTGTGTCAAATCCACGTTGGATTGTTCAATGTAGCCTGCACGGATCATGGCTGTCGCTTCACGTGTAGCTGCATTGGCTCCAAATACATCATCCTCGGTCAGACCCGCATCCAGACCAAACAGGTTATCCGCATACTGCACAAGCCCTTCCGGGCGCTCGATATCAACGAGTTGCAATTGGGCTCCAATCGTTGCATTGGCTTCATTGCCACGACGGATCAACAGATTGCCTTTTTCATCAAATGCAACCTTGCTGTTATTCGGTGCCGTAATGCGATTACCTTGACGATCCAATGCAAAGTGGCCTTCGCCATTGACCAATACCATCATGTCTGGCGCATTGGGATTCGTTTTGGGTCTTGTATCAGGGACAAAATGGAATGCACCCTGACGCGTCCACATTTTCTCACCATTTGCTTCAACGGCAAACATCGCATTGCCTTCAATCGCCAGATCGGTAGGATTGCCTGTCTCATTGAGTGTACCTTGAGTCATATCCTTTGTCACATCAGCCAACCGTACGCCAAACCCGAGGTTGTATCCCATCGGGGTCGAGCGTCCATCAAGCTTGTACTTGTCCGGTTGCTGCTGCACACGTGTCAGTACATCTTCAAAGGCTGCTTGCTTACTCTTATAGCCTGCCGTATTTACGTTGGCAATATTATCGGAAATGACATCCAGACGTTGCTGTATTCCGGTCATGGAGACCATTGCACTAATCATGGAATTATTCATTCGGTGGTTACCCTCCCTGGTTCTCCCCTCCCAAACCCTCCCTGGTAGGGAGGGCCCCAGATGGCGCTGCCCTCTGGACTCCCGAAACAGGCGGAGTGGGTGCGTGGGGTATGATCTTGCTAAGCGACGGTGGTGTGTGTGTGCCGCGACTGCCCAACTAATATTTACGCCATAGTTTCACATGGCTAAATATTAGTTGGGCACGCTCTTTATGCGGCGAGTAGCTCCGCGTGGTCTCTCCCTGCTTTGCTCCGCAAAGGACTGTCGAGACCCTCGCTACGCTTAGGATAATGCTGCGCAATCCTCGCATAGGCTCGTTTGCGTTTTGGCTTTGCGCTCCGCGTGGTCTCTCCCTGCTTTGCTCCGCAAAGGACTGTCGAGACCCTCGCTGTGCTTAGGATAATGCTGCGCAATCCTCGCACGGGCTCGGCTGCGTTTAGACCTTTGCGCTCCGCGTGGTCTCTCCCTGCTTTGCTTCGCAAAGTACTGTCGAGACCGTCGCTGCGCTCAGGATAATGCTACGCAATCCTCATATAAGCTCGGCTGCGTTTTGGCTTGCGCTTCGCGTGAGCCTCTCTGCTTTGCTTCGCAAAGGGCGTTTGGCTCTCCGCTACACGGCTATATTATACGTTGGCGTTATACACGCCCAACTTCATTGACGGCTTTATCCAGACTGCGGTCGTAGAATTGTACGACTTTCTGGTTCGCTTCATAAGCACGAAATGCTGCATTCATATCTACAGTTGCCTGTGATGCATCTACATTCGAACCTTCCAGGTAGCCCTGACGGATCTGCACATTATCACCGGCAGCCATCATCCGGGCCGTTGCTCCATTCTGATCATTCAGGCTGAAATTACCATCGCCTTGACGTACCAGTTGGTTGGGTTGATCGATGACACTGATTCCCAATGTAACACCTGTGGGTGCACCCGTCTCTGCATTAACAAGACGACCTTGCTCATCCACTTTAAATTGGTCTACCGAGCCTGTCAACACAACAGGTTGTCCATTATTATCCAGAACTTGTGAACCTGTTGAGCTGAGCAGCTGTCCAGTTCCTGTAATCTCGAAGTGCCCATCACGTGTATATCTTGTGTTGCCTTCTGCATCCTGTACTGTAAAATACGCCTGAGGTTGGTAAGTTACCGTGCCATCAGCTCGTACAAATTTGCCTGAACCGTCAAACGGGACAGGTTGTCCTGTCTGTGGATCATTCACGGCCAGATTGGACGAAATGGCAAAATCACTCTTTTGCCCACTTTCCATAATGGCTCCCTGCAAATTCATGGACAAACTTTCTTCCGCGAACACACCCGTGTTCAGCTTGCCCAGCCGCTTTGTCGGAAGATTAGCATCTCCGCCTACCAAAGTAATGAGCATTTCCGGGAAAGAACGACTTACGCTGTTCACTTGTTTATATCCCGTTGTGTTCATATTTACGATATTCTGTGTTGCGGTGTCATGGCGGCGTTGTTGCGTTATCATTCCCGCGGTAGCGGTGTACAGACCTCTTAACATGTATTAACCCCTCTCCTCAAGCGCTTGTCCTTCATTACAGGATGGCTGCTTGTCCGTTCTGCTTCCCGAGCTTGGGCGAACCTTTGCTTTTTATATCGGCAGATTAGAACTTTTTCTTAACCACTTGATCCAAATTATTCAGCATAATGCCAGTTCCCTTCACGACACAATGCATCGGATCCTCTGCAACCCATACCGGTACATGCAATTCATTGGACAACAGTTCGTCCAGTCCGTTCAGCAAAGCGCCTCCTCCTGTCAACACGACACCTCGGTCAATAATGTCCGCTGACAATTCCGGTGGCGTCCGCTCCAATACCGACTTAGCTGCAACGATGATGGATTGCACGGAATCCCATAGCGCCTCTTGCACTTCATTCCCCGACACCGTTACGGTAACAGGCAACCCGGATACCATATCCCGACCGCGAATGTCCATCTCTGTTTGACGTCCGCCCGGATGTACGGAACCAATCGCAATTTTGAGATCTTCGGCTGTACGTTCACCGATCATGAGTTTGTATTTGGCTTTGATAAACTTGATAATCGCTTCGTCGAACTTGTCCCCTGCGACTTTAATAGAAGAGGCGGTGACTACGTCGCCCATAGACAGGACTGCAACGTCAGTCGTTCCGCCGCCGATATCCACGACCATATTGCCGCTCGGCTGAAAAATATCCATTCCCGCACCGATCGCTGCCGCTTTCGGCTCTTCTTCCAGAAATACTTCTTTGGCACCGCTGCGCTCAGCAGCTTCACGGATAGCCTTCTGCTCCACGGAGGTAATGTTGGTTGGTGCACAGATCAGAATACGCGGGTGGCTGTACCAGCTTCTTGCCCCCACACGATTAATGAAATGTCTAAGCATTGCTTCCGTAATCTCGAAGTCCGCAATAACACCGTCACGCAGCGGTCTAATGGCAACAATGTTACCTGGAGTACGCCCCACCATACGACGCGCTTCTTCCCCAACAGCAAGGACCCGCTTCGTATCGCTTTCAATGGTCACGACGGAAGGTTCATCGAGGACAACCCCACTTCCTTTCACGTGAATAAGCACGTTCGCCGTGCCAAGATCAATACCGATATCCTTGCTAAACATAAAAGAGCCCCCAAAGTGATATTATTTGGTCAGCGTATCCTGTGAAAAAGAGTCCCTTATCACGTCACCGCTCGTTCGACAAAGTGCAACATATATATGTAAAAATCGGGCTGATAAGATGTCATAATTCGATCCTGTACCAGCTTTTAACATATCATACTTCAGGGGAGGGATTCAATGCATGTGTGAGCTTTTTGGCCTACGTCTTTCCGCAGGTCCCTACGATTTAGCGGAAGCCAACACCTCGCGTTTTTTACCGCTTGTTTTTTTGTATTTAATTTTGGTCGCTTCACCGCCCCGCAAATGACGGATGGACTTATGATACTCCAGAATGTGTTTCACCTGGTCAGCAAGATCAGGGTTGATTTCCGGCAGACGCTCCGTCAGATCCTTATGCACAGTACTCTTTGACACGCCGAATTCCTTGGCTATGGTACGGACCGTATTCCTCGTCTCAACAATGCAGCGACCAATTTTTATGGTCCGTTCCTTGATGTAATCGTGCACGCTCCCGCCTCCCTACTGTGTGGATAGTTTGGTACATTATATGAGGAGCATGCCTATATATTCGCGGTTTAAAGGTGTGACAAGCTTCGAAGGTCCCATTATTTTCTGAAAAGCACAAAAAGAGCAGAGGAGAATTCCCTCTGCCCATCATGTTGCTGCGGTAATAATCATTTATTTTTCCGTAAGATATCCTTGCGGGTTAACCGGTTGTCCGTCTTCGTAAACTTCAAAGTGAAGGTGGTTGCCCAGCGTTTTTTCCAGTTCATTAACGCCAGCCGATGCAATTGCATCTCCTTGCTTCACTTCATCATCCTGTTTCACTTTGACGTCAGCCAGGCTTTGGTATACGGTTTTGAGGTTATCACTGTGCGTGATTTCCACAACTTGACCTGTCAGCGGGTTTTGTTCAACCCGGGTAACTTTTCCGCCGAGTGCCGCTTTAACCTCGAACGTTTTGTTATCCCCACGTGCCAGATCTACACCCGTGTTCGGAATAAATGTGTCATTGTACTGCACCATCGCTGCTTCATGTTCCTCACTTGAAGCTTCGTTGTCATAGAAAGGTTTTACTACCGAAATTTCTGACGGAACCGCTACTGGCCATACAAAATTCTCCGACTTTGCAACAACTTCCACACTTTCCTGTTCTCCGTTAACCGCTGTTTCTTCTGTACCCGCCGATGCGCCTGTTTCTACTACCCCGTTAGCAGGGTCCGAGTTCAGCGTTTTGTCGCCTGTGCCCTGATAGACCCACACTAAGGTTAGTATAATGCCTGCTGCTGCGATGTAGGCTGCCGGGAAAACCCAACGTTTGGACATTGCTCTTTTCCATGAAGAGGGCTGGCTAGCCGGTACTCCTTGAGTTGTTTTAGGAGTTTCTTCTTGGACTGATTTTTTGTTTTGTTCATTCATCTTAATCACCTCAGTAACAAGTGTTACCGGGTGCAACTCTTTTATACACGCGCGACTCTAATTATTTTCACGGAGCTTTCAAAGAGTGCTATATATGCTGAGATGAGTGTTAGTACGTGCACCGCTTCGGGGCCAGAAAACCTTTCGACCGGCTGTTACTCCCAGATTTCTTCTATCACCTTCTATAAAGGTGAAATCCGGGAGTAAAGGCGGACACTTCGTTTCTACAGGCCTTTTCTGTCCCCTGCGCTCTCCATACGCTCGACACTCTCCGCATATATAGCCAAGTTTTGAAAGCTCCGGAAGGGGTGGTGGACAGAAATGCATGGATTGGATTTAGCAGCCAATCCTTATTAAGTGCGACTGTGAGATTGAGCACGGCGATATAGTTTTAAGTTCATTGGTAGAGCTAACGGTGGGTTTTAATTCTAGGCTTAGCAACTTCATAGAGTGTCTGCGAGGGCTCGCTTTATATTATCAGTGGCCCAATACTGCTAATAGACTAACGGTTGGTAATCCAAATTGTCCGGTTGATACCGAATTCCATGTTGGTCTATTTGGAGGCTAGCATCTTGGATGCCTGTCCGAAGGAGATGCCGGTGTAGTAGTGTTTGAGAATCTGGGTTGCGGTGTGACCCTCCTGTGCCATGCCGTTGGCTCCCCATTGGCTCATGCCGACTCCATGACCGTATCCATACGTTGTAATTTGAACCTCGTCTCCATCGGTCTTCCAGCTGAACTGGCTAGATCTAAGCCCAAGCAGCTTTCGAACTTCCGGCCCGCTAAACGTTTTACCTGCAATCTGCATCTCCTTGATGCGATGGCCTTGCGTTGTAGACAATACTTCCATCCAGCCACCGCTTTGCTGCGCACTCACAGGGATAGCATTTGCACCCAGATTCAACTTTTGGAGAATCTCACTGCGCTTCATGGTGATGGTTTCTTCAAAACCGGGAGCCAGATTTTTATCCCACGGACTCGCTACACTTTGTAAATAAGGAACAGGGTTCCCCCAGACATCCTCAGCATTCTCCGTATACCCATTACTTGTGGAGAAAAAGGATGCAGTAATTGCCTTGCCTTGATATGTCATGACGGAATCTTTGCTTTCGCGGACAGCCTGCTGCAGCTTCTCCCATTCCTTCGCTTTCCCCAGACGTGTCCAGTCCGCTTTTACTTGTTCTGGTGGTATAAATACCTGATGACTCACAGTATCCGTTACATCCGCTTCTCCTGAAGGTACACCGCTTGTATCGTTGGCTGCCAGTCTTCTCACAATAAATGTCCTTGCAGCAATGGCCTGTGCCTTCAGAGCTTCCAATCTGAACTCCGCTGGCATCTCGGCAGCGACTACTCCGGTAACATAATCTTCAAGCGGGAGATTCATCGTTGTACCGGTTGCGGACAGGTATACCCTTACTTGGGGTTCAGGGTAGGTAACGGGTACAGCTGGAGAAGGTGCTGGAGTCGTTACACTGCCTGTACCAGGTGGGACAGGGATCGGTTTAACAGAATCATCCGTCCGCGGCCAGACTAGAATGGCGGGGATCAACAGCGCAAGTGCCAGTACTGCCGATACAGCCGCTGCCGGTTGCCAGCGAGTGTTGTTCTTGCCCCATCTGCGGCCTCGGCCGAACGTACGCATTCGGCGGCGCTTCACACGGCGAAACTGGTCTAATTCAATGACAGGTATGTGTATACGTGCCGTAGTGTGTTGAGCTGACTCCTGTTTGGTGGCAGCCCCTCTAGGAGATGTTGTTATGGGCTCATCTGGAACAGTTCTGATGTTCGTTGAAGCAAGCTTGTCTTTTTCCACACCGAAACCAGCAATCTCTTCTGGCTCCTTCACTAGTGGACGAGGGACAAGAGGTACCTTAACCTGCACACGGGCTTCTTTCATTTTGATATAACCCTCCGTTGTCCATGGCCGGTCAAGCGCCGGTCCTTTTGTTCAAATCCATAGTTTAGGGTATGAGCTGCGTGGATCTGATAGAACCTGATTTAAGAGAAACGAAGGCATTCCATATGTGGCGATTTCTAACTTACTTCTGTTATGTATTATTAAAAAACATTGATCTGTCGCGGAATCCGGTTCCATAAGGTACCATCCGTTCCTCAAAAAGCATGCTCTTTCATTTGTTCAGAATTGGTACAGAATACGATGTTATGCTATATAAGTTAAGACCAGCTATTAATAGAATCAGGTACTGATTCAGTTGATTGTTGAACACAAAAAAAGCCAAGCCAGATGGCTTAGCTTTTGATCTGAATTTAAATGACAGTACGCATGCTCTCGTCTCCGCAATTTACAATGATGTATGATTCATACTAGAGAGCAACGCTTATTTGTCTAATTCGATGTTATGCCCAAGTCGGTTGTACTTTGAACAGTGGTACTTCTTCCCCGACTTTTTCATTCGAAGCTTTAACTGCATCCAGCTTAGGCTCTTCAACCGAAATACGATAAATATCGGCTCCAAGTCCGTTAAGCTTCTCAGCGAGATGTACGTAGCCACGGTCGATGTGATGAACACCGCCCACTTCCGTTGTACCTTCAGCAACAAGACCCGCGATAATAAGTGCGGCACCCGCACGCAAATCGGTAGCTGTTACTTTGGCACCCTTCAGCTTGGCATTGCCCGTGATGATGGACGAACGTCCTTCAACTTTGATCTCCGCATTCATCAACTGGAATTCATCCACATGCATGAAGCGATTTTCAAAAACAGTCTCTGTTACAACAGAAGTTCCTTCAGACGCAAGCAAAAGGGCCATCATTTGGGATTGCATATCGGTAGGAAAACCTGGGTATGGTAATGTTTTCACATCCACAGCCTTGAGCGGACGATCTGCAATGACACGAACGCCATTCTCGTCAGGATGAATGGTTACGCCCATTTCTTCCAGCTTCGCAATAACAGAACCCAAGTGGTCTGAAATCGCACCTTCGATATACACATCACCACCGGAAATTGCAGCAGCAGCCATATAGGTACCTGCTTCAACCCGGTCAGGAATGACGGTATGCTTCACGCCAGACAGTTTCTCCACACCTTCGATGCGGATGACTCCTGTTCCGGCACCTCGTACTTTGGCGCCCATTCCATTCAGGAAGTTGGCAAGATCCACAATCTCTGGTTCTTTTGCCGCGTTCTCCAGAACAGTTACACCTTCAGCCAATGTTGCAGCCATCATAATATTTTGAGTGGCACCTACGGAAGCCACATCCAGATAAATTTTCGCGCCACGCAACCGTCCTTGGCTGCGAGCTTCTATATAGCCTTGGCCCAAGCTGATCTCAGCGCCCATGGCTTCAAAACCTTTCAAATGCTGATCAATAGGCCGTGTACCGATGGCACATCCACCAGGAAGCGAAATTCTTGTATGACCCATACGCGTCAACAATGGCCCCATGACCAGAAATGACGCCCGCATTTTACTTACCCATTCATACGGTGCCTCACAGGAAGTAAGTTTCTCCGCATTTACGGTAATCACTTCGTCCCGGTATGTAACACCCGCTCCTAGCGATTCCAACACCTTGTTAATCGTCATCACATCGTCTAGAGGAGGAGCGTCAATAATAACGCTTTGTCCTTCTTCCCCTAAGAGAGAGGCAGCGATGATCGGAAGAACAGAATTTTTAGCGCCGCTAACTTTGACACTTCCGGTCAACCTTTTGCCACCGCGGACGATAAATTTGCTCATCATGGTTCCCTCCGCGCTTTTATTCCCTTTTCTTCATTCCGGAATACGTGAGCCCTTCTGTAATAGAAAAGACTGTTGCTGTGTGTGGAATTTCGACATAGCCTGGCAAATAATGCCCTTGATGTCTATTCAGAAAAGAATTGGTTTATAATCCATATTGATGATACCACGTGCGTTGCATGATGCCCTCCGACTTGTAAATGTAATGCCTTACAGGCCAGCAAGCATCTGAACAGACAGAATGGGATGATTATTAGCCGGATTCAACCGGGTATCCCGTTTATAACCACAAAATAAGTGAACAATTGTGAATTCCCTAACTTCCATCATAACATTGTTGAATTGTACGATACAAGCATTTTTACATAAAACATCTCAAATTCATCCAATTCCACGTCACACTTTTTTCTTAATTCATTTGCCGACAACTCATACTCTAATTGTTAACACAATTAATCGATGTTATTCGACATTGAACTGCTTGAAGAACCTAACAGATGATTAACCAACCATCTCAACATTAAAACAAATGGCGCAACATTTGTGTCCATGACAAATAGTCAATGACAAAGCCTGAAACAGCATGCCCAAGTATAATGGCCAACAGTAAGTGTAACAGTCTTCCCTGTGCTCCTCGTGGCTGCCTGATGATTAAATCCAGCTTGAGATTCTGCAAAGCCCACCACGACAACGCTATACATAAAAGAGAGACGATAATTGAGACTAAGCCATTCGTACTTAATGTCTGGTTCAACTGATTCGTCAGGTCAGTATCCATATATTCATTACCTCCACATTTGTTGCAGCGATCAGCATAATTATGCCTGGCATCCATAACTTGTTAGAACAATGGAATGACTTGAACACAACGTACTGAGCCTACTGTCAGACTTACTCCTGCCATGCAGGAAATCTGGATGCCCAATCACGGAGCAGCAAACAATCTGGCTGTGAATGACTATGGAATTCATCAACGCAGCTTCCTGCATCTGCTGACTCTATGGAATATAGGCTCTTTCATCATACATTGTCAATTACATTGATTTCCACTTTGATATTATTTTAAATTCAAAATGTCGGGATTTTGTGACTAAAACGACATAAAAGAGCGTTATTTCGATATCGATCCTGTCATTTCCTCGGAAATAATTTGGATTTCCGTCGTTAAAAATGGTTCCAACAGTGATCATTATCGCCACGACTTTAGTCCTACATTCTATTCAACTGCCCATAAACGGTGAATGCAATTAACTTTATTTGCCGTTAAATCAAGTACTTCAACCGTAGATAATGTCCATATAGTTTACTGTAATTGGAAAAGATAACACTCCAAAAACTCAAAAAAGCCTGGCAGACTAAGCCGCCAGGCTCCGATGAGTAGTTTATTTGCCGTATACGTTGATCCGGTTAACCGCTTTTTGCAGAGCAATCTCTGCCCGGCGGTGATCAAAATGGTCCTGATTGCTTTGGCTGCTGAGACGGCGTTCTGCCCGCTCTTTCGCCGCACGCGCACGGTCCACATCGATATTTTCCGGGAATTCGGCACTTTCTGCGAGCACAACAACCTTATCTTTACGGACTTCGATAAACCCGCCACCAATAGCGACGCGTTTGCTTTCTTTTCCGTTTTTGATATAGATCGGTGCGATCTGTAAAGGTGTAACCATAGGGATATGACCTGGCAGAATGCCCAGCTCCCCTTCAATACCACGAGCCGTGATACTATCCACTTGTTCTGAATATACCAGACGCTCAGGTGTTACGATTTCCAACAAAAAGGTGCTCAATTCCATCCCTCCTGAAACTATCCGAAGGATAGCTCGCTTCATAAGGACAATCCTGGATTCAGATTATACCAGTGTTTTGGCTTTCTCCACTGCCTCTTCAATTGTACCCACGAAGAGGAAAGCTGCTTCCGGAAGATCGTCGTGCTTGCCTTCGAGAATTTCTTTAAAGCTGCGCACCGTTTCTTTAACCGGAACGTATTTACCCGGAATACCGTTAAATGCTTCAGCAACGTGGAAAGGCTGGGACAAGAAACGTTGAATCTTACGAGCACGGTAAACGAGTGCTCTGTCTTCCTCACTCAACTCATCCATACCCAGAATCGCAATAATATCCTGCAATTCATTGTAACGCGCCAAGATGCGTTTAACGCCTTGAGCTACGTTGTAATGCTCTTCGCCTACAACTTCAGGGGACAAGATCCGGGAGCTGGATGCCAACGGATCTACCGCAGGGTAGATACCCATCTCTGAAATTTTACGCTCCAGGTTCGTCGTTGCATCCAAGTGGGCAAACGTCGTTGCTGGAGCCGGGTCAGTATAGTCATCCGCAGGCACGTAGATGGCCTGGATGGATGTTACTGAACCTTTTTTGGTCGAAGTGATACGTTCTTGCAGTTGACCCATTTCCGTTGCCAGCGTTGGTTGGTAACCTACCGCGGAAGGCATACGTCCGAGCAAGGCAGATACTTCTGAACCTGCTTGGGTGAAACGGAAGATGTTATCGATAAAGAGCAACACGTCACGGCCTTCTTCATCACGGAAGTATTCCGCCATGGTCAGACCTGTGAGGGCTACACGAAGACGTGCGCCTGGAGGCTCGTTCATTTGTCCGAAGACCATTGCTGTTTTGTTGATAACGCCTGAATCACTCATCTCGTGATACAAGTCATTACCTTCACGTGTACGCTCACCAACACCTGCGAATACGGAGATACCGCCGTGTTCTTGTGCGATGTTGTTGATCAATTCCTGAATCGTTACAGTTTTACCTACACCGGCACCACCGAAGAGACCGATTTTACCACCTTTGGCGTAAGGAGCCAACAAGTCGATAACTTTGATTCCTGTCTCCAGCATTTCAGCCTGGGTAGTCAGTTCATCAAATGCAGGAGCCGAGCGGTGAATCGGATTTTTATGTGCAGCAGCTACAGTGCCGCCAGTATCAATAGCTTCGCCGAGTACGTTAAATACACGACCCAGTGTCGCTTCCCCAACAGGTACAGAGATTGGAGCTCCTGTATCTACGGCTTCCATACCACGAACGAGTCCGTCCGTGGAGGACATCGCGATACAACGTACCCGGTTGTCACCCAGATGTTTCGAAGCTTCGAGTGTCAGATTCACACTTACGCCGCTTTCGCTTACTGTAGTGATCGTAATGGCATTGAGGATTTCCGGCAGACCGCCGCGATCAAACTCGACGTCAACAACCGGACCCATGATGCTCACAACGCGTCCTTTGTTCATCTTAACGTTCCCCTCCTACAAGCCTGCTAGTTTTGCAGAAATAAAGTTCCGTTCTCTGTTATCTCTGCACTGCAAGCCTTCATTAATAAAAAACGGTTAGCCTTGTGCTGCGTTGGCACCTGCCACAATTTCCGTAATCTCCTGCGTAATCGCCGCTTGACGAGCACGGTTATAGGTCAATGACAAGTCGTTGATGAGTTTCGATGCATTTTTGGTTGCATTACCCATCGCAGTCATTTTGGCACCCAACTCACTCGCCTTACCATTCAGAAGTGCACCGTAGATCAGCGTTTCCGCATAACGCGGTAGCAAAACTTCCAGTACAGCTTCAGCTGAAGGCTCGTATTCGTAGCTTGCCGTCGGTCCTTCCGCAGCAGTTACCTCAGGTGTTTCCATCGGAAGAAGTTTTTCTACCGTAGGAATCTGGGTCAACGCATTCACAAAGCGGTTATAACAAATGTACAATTCATCAAATTTAGCCAGCTCAAATCCTTGAACAGCTTCGTGTGCAATAGATTTGATATCTGCAAATGCTGGTGAATCGGATAGATCCGTTGTAGTGGATGCGATCGCAATTTCGCGCCGTCTGAAATAATCGCGTCCTTTACGCCCTATGACGAACAATTCGTAGTCATCCTGAGAGTTGTGTTTTTCTTTGAGTGTCAGATTGACCTGACGCAAAATATTTGCATTGTAACCACCCGCAAGACCACGGTCCGATGTAATGATTAGATAAGCTGTCTTTTTGACCGGACGACTCTCCAGCATCGGATGTTGAATTCCCTGCGTGCTTGATGCAATACTAGCCACAACTTCTTTCAGTTTCTCCGAATATGGACGAGCTGCTTCCGCTTTTTCCTGCGCTTTACGCAGTTTTGCAGCAGCAACCATCTCCATTGCTTTGGTGATCTGCTTGGTGCTTTGTACGCTTTTAATTTGCCGCTTTATTTCGCGCATGCCTTTTGCCATGATTTCACCACCTTCAAGTTTTGACGTAGTCAAAACTACTTCGTAAGCTCAAACTTAAACTTTGGCAGAGCCAAAGTTACTTCGTAAGCATTCAATAGTTTTGACCAAGTCAAAACTACTTCGTAAGCATAATCTTACCTTTGGCGGAGCCAAAGTTATACATGCAGACATGCGGAATCGGTTAAACAACTCCGCAACTGCATATCATCTATTTAGACGGAGACAGAAAAGCTCTTTCTGAACTTCTCGATAGCGCCCTTCAGAGCATTCTCATTGTCTGCAGTCAATTCTTTAGTATCACGGATGGATTGAAGAATCTCAGGATGGCTGCTCTCCATGAACGCGAGGAATTCTTGTTCAAAACGAGTCACATCACCTGTAGGAATTTCATCCAGGAATCCTTTAACCGCTGTGTACAAGCTGACAACCTGTTGTTCTACAGGCAAAGGCTGGTTCACACCCTGTTTCAGGATTTCCATCATGCGAGCACCACGATTCAGGCGGGCCTGAGTCGCTTTATCCAGATCGGAACCGAACTGGGAGAATGCTTGAAGCTCACGATATTGAGCGAGGTCGAGACGCAGGGAACCTGCAACCTTTTTCATCGCTTTGATCTGAGCAGAACCACCAACACGGGATACGGAGATACCTACGTTGATCGCCGGGCGTTGTCCAGCATTGAACAAGTCAGCTTCCAAGAAGATTTGTCCGTCCGTAATGGAGATTACGTTCGTCGGAATGTAAGCAGATACGTCGGAAGCTTGTGTTTCAATGAACGGCAGTGCGGTTAAAGAACCACCACCAAGCTCATCATTCAGCTTCGCTGCACGCTCCAGCAAACGGGAGTGCAAGTAGAAGACATCACCCGGATAAGCCTCACGACCCGGTGGACGGCGAAGAAGCAAGGAGAGTTCACGATATGCGGAAGCTTGTTTGGTCAAATCATCGTAGATAACCAACACGTGCTCACCTTTGTACATAAAGTACTCACCCATCGAACAACCGGAATACGGTGCGATGTACAACAATGGTGATGGATCAGATGCTGCTGCAGTTACAACAATCGTGTACTCCATTGCGCCTTTACGACGAAGAGTTTCTACGACTTGTGCAACTGTAGATTGTTTTTGACCGATAGCAACGTAGATACATTTCATGCCGCTGCCTTTTTGGTTTAGGATCGCATCAATTGCGATTGATGTTTTACCTGTTTGACGGTCACCGATGATCAACTCACGTTGTCCGCGACCGATTGGAACCATTGCGTCAATCGCTTTGATCCCTGTTTGCATCGGCTCATGAACTGATTTACGATCCATTACGCCTGGTGCTTTACCTTCAACCGGACGGAATTCCGTTGTAGCGATTGGCCCTTTGCCATCCACTGGAATACCGAGCGGGTTAACAACGCGTCCAATCAATGCTTCGCCAACAGGCACTTGCATGATTTGACCGGTACGTTTTACTTGGTCGCCTTCACGAATATCATAGTAAGGTCCTAGGATAACGACACCAACGTTGCTCTCTTCCACGTTCATGGCGAGTCCCATAACACCGCTTGGGAATTCAACCAACTCGTTGGACATTACGTTCTCAAGTCCGTATACACGAGCAATACCATCACCGACCTCAATAACTGTCCCGACTTCGACTACATCGATATCGGTTTTGTATTGTTCGATCTGGCTCTTAATTAATGTACTGATTTCTTCTGGTTTGATACTCAAGTGTCCTCACCCCAATCTACTGTACTCGTCTGTTAAAAGACTGCTCAAGACGTTCGAGCTTGCCAGCCAAGCTGCCGTCATAGATCGTATCGCCAATGGCGACTTTCAATCCGCCCAGCAGAGTCGGATCAACAAAATTCTCGATACGAATCTTTTTATTCACACGGCCACCGAATTCACGGGCAACCGCTTCTTTTTCTTCATCATTCAATGCATAAGTCGAGTAGACGCGCGCATCAGCTATGCCGAGCGACTCGCCTTGGATCTTCAGATAATCATTCAGCAAAGCTTCCAGCAATTCAACGCGTCCGCGCTCAATCAACAGCAGAACTGTGCGAAGGACAGGCTCGGACACCTTTCCATCAAGGCTTGAATGAAGGACATTCTGCTTTGCTTCGTCCGAGATGTTGGGAGATACGATGAATTTTTCGATATCAGCATCCCCAGTCAATGCACTGACAACCACACGCAGTTCCTGTTCAACTTCAAGTACCTGCTGCTGCTGAAGAGCAACTTCGAACAATGCTTTCGCATAACGCTTGGCAACTATCGTATCGCGGCTCATTGTCGGCCTCCTACCTCATTGAGGTATTGGTTCACAAGTTCCTCTTGTGCAGGACCGTTCTCAACTTCTTTTTTGATCAATTTGGAAGCGATTTGAACGGAAGCTGTACCCAGTTCGCTGCGAAGCGCTGCGACCGCTTTGTTCTTCTCACTCTCAATCTCACGTACAGCATCGTCTTTGAGACGATTAGCTTCTGCTTTCGCATCAGCCAAGATCGATTCGGCTTGTTTACCGCCCGTTTGTTTGGACTGTTCAATGATGTCGTAAGCATCTTTGCGCGCTTGCTCCAGAGCTTGTTTTTGTTCCTCCACATAGGCAATGGCCTGTTCCCGAGTCTGAGCAGCCTCATTCATCTGCGTCATCACGAGTTCACGACGTTTTTCCATAATGGAGAACAAAGGCCCGAAAGCATAACGGCTAAGCAGCCAATATAAAATTGCAAATGCAATAATCGCAAGAAGCGTATTTTCCCATACGAAACTCAATCTGTTCACTCCTTCCTGGAGGTATCCTTGAAACGTCATCCGTTAGAACGGACATTACCTAAAAAGAAGGCGCGGATGGCTATGGCCTTCCCCGCCAAACCTGTATCGATTTAATTAAGCCATACCGTAGAACATGAACGCCAGTACCACACCGATGATCGGCAATACCTCGATCAGACCTACACCGATAAACATTGTTGTTTGAAGAGTGGATTTCGCTTCCGGTTGACGAGCGATACCTTCCACCGTTTTGCTGATTACCATACCGTTACCAATACCTGCGCCAAACGCGCCCAGTCCTGCAACAATTGCTGCTGCGATTAATGCCATTGCTCCCATTTGTATATCCTCCTTAAAATGTTAAATCGAATTTTTTATTGTTCAGCCTGGTGAAGAAATCTTCGTAGGGCTTGAAACTTAATGTTCGTCATGCGTCTCGATGCTTTGTGAAATGTACACCATCATCAAGATTACAAAAACAAATGCCTGGATTGCGCCGATAAAGATACTAAAGCCCTGCCACACCATAAGCAACGGAATCGCTGCAATGGCACCAAACACTTTGAACGTGGTCAGCTTCAGGATCGTTGTAATCAGTACCTCGCCCGCGAAAATATTCGCGAACAAACGCATTCCGTGTGTCAGCAGCTTGGATGCCGTCTCTATCAGGTTGATCGGCAAGAACAAGGCGAACGGTTTAAGATAATGCTGGAGATATCCTCTTGTGTTACGGAACAATCCGAGTCCATGAGATACCAGGAATGCTACGAGTGCCAGTCCCATCGTTACAGACAAGTCGGCTGTCGGTGATTTCCACCAAGCCAGTTCAACGTGTGGATGTGCTTCAGGGTCTTTGGCATGCGCTTCATTAAACGCATCAACAGCAGTGACAATCGGTTGATTGAATACCTGCGCCTGACTAACCTCCGTAACTTCAGTAACCGCCTGAAACGGAAGACCTAGCATATTACCTACAAAAATGAACATAATCATGGAAAGAGCGAGAGAGATAAAATGTTTCCCTTTCTTCATATCCATCGTGCTGGAAATCAGATTGCGGACGAATTCTACTGCCCACTCCATAAAATTTTGCAGCTTGCCGGGGTTTTCAACGGATAATCTACGTGTTGCTAGTACAGCAAAAATGAAAACAAGTGCACCTGTAACCACCAGCATCAACAGAACCGATAGATCCAGTCGAAATCCGCCAAGCATAATAATTGGAGCTTCATGCATATTTTTCTCACCCCTTTCTCGACTTGAAAGCTGCAGCACCTAACATCATTCTGCTCTGCGGGAATAGACGATCCCTATAATCAGTAAGGAAAATTGTGCAATGACCAGACCGCCTGCAACCGCATATGTATTGAAGTACTGCGGAAAGCGCATCGATATGAAGATACCGAGCACTGCGAGTGCCGCTCTTGTCAAAAATCCCAGGTTCACACGCTTCAAGTTACCTTCTGCCGCATCATCAGACATTTTCCTTACTTTGAAGCCCAGGTAAAATGCATTGATCCAGCTAATTCCTGTACCCAGGGCCAGTCCCAAAGCAATTGTCTCCACACGTGGCATAAAGGCCGCTGCGAGAAAACAAATCATAAGAAAGTACATGATGAAAACAGTCATCATTCTGCGGTATCTGGTTAGTTCACTCATCACTTTCCCCCATGAATTTTTTCGCGATAAAGTAGATGCTTACGCCGCCTGCTGCCAAAAAAAAGAGAACGCTTACGGCGATCCATATTCCGCTACCCCCGATGGTCTTGTCCAACCAGGAGCCAACGTAATATCCGGCAACAGCGAGAATGGCAATCTCGATTCCAAAAGCTGTCACGAGCCCCATTGCTTTCCACACATTATCATCATGGTTACGGGATGAATTTGGTTTGTTCGAATCGGCCATTTTCCACGCCACCCTTGCAATCCCAGTTAATTTTACTGAATGATGAGAGCCTTTGTCAATTGAATGATTTTAGCGTTTTAAAGGGGAAAACGACGGGATTACAGGCCATCAGAGCCCATAAACCCGCGTAAACCGTACAGTTTAACTGTATGCTGTACCCTTTATTAATCCATCAGAAAAAATGAATTATTTTTTGAATTTTCTGTGAAATGATTCCGGACGTTCACTATTCACACCAAAATGATGCAAAATCGCATTGACAATTCTTTCCGAAGCATGTCCATCACCATACGGATTGGCAGCCTGACTCATGCTTGCATACAGTGTTTCGTCTGTAAGCAGAGCTTTGGTCCGCTCATACACACGTTCCTCTTCGGTACCCACCAGCTCCAGTGTTCCAGCCTCAATTCCTTCCGGACGCTCCGTTGTATCCCGAAGAACGAGAACCGGTACACCAAACGAAGGCGCTTCTTCCTGCAAACCACCTGAATCTGTCAAAATCAAGTGAGTATGCGGGTAAAAGTTATGCAAATCCACCACGTCTAGTGGATCAATAAGTTGAATACGGGGGTGATTCCCCAAAATCGCGTGAGCCGGCTCCTTCACAGCAGGACTTAGATGCACCGGATACACGATGGCAATATCCTCAAACTCGTCGGCAATCCGTTTGACGGCCTGGAAAATGTTACGGTGAGGCTCGCCTTGGGATTCACGGCGGTGAGCTGTCATCAGCACAAGACGCTTACCCTGTGCCCAATCTAGTACCGGATGTGTGTAATCCTGCCGTACTGTATATTGAAACACATCTGTTACCGTGTTGCCTGTGACATACGTACTAGACTCCGATTTATTTTCTTTGGCAAGATTGGAAGACGACCAGTCCGTAGGCGCAAAATGCAAGTCAGCAAGCACTCCGGTTAACTGACGATTCATTTCTTCCGGGTATGGAGAGAGCTTGTTCCATGTGCGAAGACCTGCTTCCACATGACCCACCTGGATCTGCTGCAGGAACGCAGCATAGCTGGCTACAAACGTTGTCAGCGTATCACCGTGAACCAACACGATATCCGGCTTTGCTTCACGCAAAACCGGCTCCAGGCCTCCCAGCACACGAATCGTAATTTCATTCAACGTCTGGCGATCTTTCATCACATCCAGATCGTAGTCTGGATGAATATTGAATACTTCAAGAACCTGATCCAGCATCTGACGATGCTGTGCAGTAACGCAAACGATCGATTCAATAGATTCGGGATGTTTCTGCAGTTCCAAAATAAGCGGAGCCATCTTGATGGCTTCCGGGCGCACCCCGAATATCGTCATGACTTTAATTTTCTTGGACATTGAAGCAAAGCCCCTTTTCTATAAGTTCCGATTACAAGCATGCGATATGCTTATTTAGTGCCGTATAGACGGTCTCCTGCATCTCCCAGTCCGGGAACAATATAGCCGTGATCATCCAGACGGTCGTCCAGTGCAGCAACGTAGATGTCTACATCCGGATGCGCATCCTGAACAGCTTTCACTCCTTCAGGAGCTGCCACCAGGTTCATCATTTTGATTTGCGTGCAGCCGCGTTTTTTGAGCACGTCAATAGCAGCAATGGCAGAACCGCCAGTTGCCAGCATCGGGTCGATGACAATCAACTGACGCTCTGTAACGTCCGTAGGCAGCTTGGTGTAGTACTCAACAGGTTGCAGGGTTTCCGGGTCACGGAACAAACCTACATGTCCAACTTTTGCCGCTGGCAGCAATTTAACAACACCATCCAGCATTCCAAGGCCTGCACGCAAAATCGGAACCAGCCCAAGCATACGTCCAGAAATGACTTTTCCTTGTGTTTCAGCTACTGGTGTCTGTACATCAATAGTCTCCAGCTCAACATCTCTTGTAATCTCATAAGCCATCAGTGTTGCCACTTCATCCACCAATTCACGAAAATCTTTCGTATTCGTACGCATGTCGCGTATAAACGTCAGTTTGTGTTGAATCAAAGGGTGATCACATATTACTAATTTTCCCATCTAATTTGTCCCTCCGGTATGTTCTTCATGTTCAGCATTACCAAATATGCCTAATCATCATTCATAGGCCCCGATAAATCCTGTATATTATATCATCACCTACACCGAATTACACCATCAAAGGGCACTCAATCATTACAGAAAACCGAATCCTATAAAAATAGGACCGGAAAAATGAGTCTTCCGGTCCTTTTTGCTCTCGCTGTTATGTCAGTTGAGATGATGAAATGCATGTAAACACAATGATGCTCCGCAAACAGAATGACCCTTCGATCGCTGTTATCCCCGGATTTTTTTGAACCCCTTTATTAAGGGGAACATCCGGGGATAAAGGCGAACGCTACGCTTCTACGTCTTCATTCTGTCTGCTCCCCGTCTGAGTGTTTACATAAGAACATCTCAAATACAAACACCATGAGCAAGTTTTTTTAGTATTTAAGGTCAGTGTACAGCGGGAATTGATCCGTAAGTGCCGTTACTTCAGCACGGGCTTCGTCCAATTTAGCTGCATCTTTAGGGTTTTTCAATGTTTTAGCAATGATTTTACCAATAGCTACCATCGCTTCTTCGTTCATACCACGCGAAGTAGCAGCAGGTGTACCGATACGGATACCGCTCGTTACAAACGGGCTAGTTGGATCAAACGGAATTGCATTTTTGTTCACGGTAATGCCGATGGAATCAAGTACATGCTCGGCTTCTTTACCTGTGATATTCACGCTGCGTGTGTCGATCAGCATCAGGTGGTTGTCTGTACCGCCGGATACGATGTTCAATCCTTCAGCAATCAGTGTTTCAGCCAATACTTGTGCATTTTTTACCACGTTTTGTGCATACGTTTTGAACGAAGGTTGCAATGCTTCACCAAATGCTACCGCTTTGGAAGCAATCACGTGCATCAGAGGTCCACCTTGGGAACCCGGGAATACCGCTTTATCAATCGCTGCTGCCCAAGCTTTGCGGCACAGAATCATACCACCACGAGGTCCACGCAGCGTTTTGTGTGTAGTTGTCGTTACGAAATGCGCATGTGGAACCGGGCTTGGATGCAAGCCTGCAGCAACCAGTCCTGCGATGTGAGCCATATCCACCATGAACAAAGCACCTACATCATTAGCGATGGAAGCAAGCTTTTCAAAATCAATGGTACGCGGATATGCACTTGCACCTGCAACGATCATACGAGGGCGATGTTTAAATGCAGCTTTGCGCACTTCATCATAATCAATCAGGAATGTATCTTCTTGTACACCGTATGCCACGAAATTGTACAGCAATCCGGAAGCGTTAACCGGGCTACCATGTGTGAGGTGTCCGCCATGCGCAAGGTTCATACCCAGAACGGTATCACCTGGTTTCAGAGCCGCAAGGTATACTGCCATGTTCGCTTGTGCACCGGAGTGAGGTTGAACATTCACATGTTCTGCTCCAAACAATTCTTTGGCACGATCACGCGCGATATCTTCTACGATATCCACATGCTCACAACCACCATAGTAACGTTTGCCCGGATATCCTTCAGCGTACTTGTTGGTAAGTACAGATCCCATTGCCTCGATAACCGCTTCGCTTACGATGTTCTCGGACGCGATCAGCTCAATGTTGTTTTGTTGACGTTTTAGTTCAAGATTCATCGCTTCCAGTACTGCCGGGTCATTCTTGCGCAATTGTTCCATGATTAAATTCCTCCAGTTATAAGTGAAGTTATAAAGCGAAATCATGTTTACACGAAAACGGAGAGTGCAACACCAATCTGGAGAAGCAGAGCGTTCGCCTTTATCACCGGATTTCCCCTTATATAAGAGATTCAAAAAATCTGGGGATAACAGCGATCGTAAGATGGTGATGCAATCGAAGTCAGGAGTGTAACCAATCGTTTCGGTTTATACGTTAGTCACAAAATGTCGAATCTGGTTGCTCTTCCATACGATACACTGCACGCTCGCCGCCAATCAACTTTGGACGAGTCAATGCTGTAGTTACACGGGCATCACCGATGTAGCGGAGTGCTGTGCGGAAGGGTACTGCCACATGCCGCAAATGCATGCCAATCATCGTCTCCCCAATATCCAGTCCCGCATGGGCCTGCACATGTTCAGCCAGGCATGGATCGGTCAGCGAGCGATACGCTGCGGATGCCATGGAACCACCTGCTTTGGGCACAGGTACTGCACCCACTTCAGTCAATCCAAGACGTGTAAGCAGTGAACGCTCCATAACCAGTGCACGGTTCAGGTGCTCACAGCATTGGAATACAACATCAAAACCGAACTCCTGCTGCACCTCGCGTATACCCGCAAGAAGCTGCTGCGCTACTTCAACCGCACCGCCTGTACCAATCCGTTTGCCTGCGACTTCACTTGTACTTGTACCGATCACAACGATCTGTCCAGTTCCAAGCTGTCCGGCAAGCGCCAGTTCACGCAGAATGGATGCGGTCTGTTCATGCAATCCGGGTTGTTCCGAATCTAATTCAATAGTCATCCTATCGCCTCCCGATAAAATCATGCCCGGCTTCCTCTTGGTGCCCTTGGTATTCTTGCATGGCATTTCAGGTACTATTATAGCGAATAATCAGATGAAAGACGAAAAAAAGAGCAGTCTGCGGGTAACGCAGAATTGCTCTTTTGCCCAGGCGACCGGCCGTTTGTTCCGGTGCTCCATCGTGGTTATGCCCACTTCGTCGCCAGTTACACCGGATCCCTGTTTTCCCATCCATCATAAAACAACCTGCGTTTAAAATCAACGGGTAATTTACATCCCGTGTACGTTTTTTTATATGGTAATCCACCGGTAGCTGGAATGATTAAACGAATCCAATTAACCCAGCTTGTCCAAAAGTCTGTCGAGCGCGGTCCGAATCTCTGCCGCAGCGATGTTGTAATCGTCGCGACTGCCGCCAAACGGGTCCGAAATATCAAAACTCGGAATACGCTGTCTGATCTCGATTGCCCGCTCACGTTCAGATGCCAAAATCTCCTGACCCAGCGCACGTTTCATCTCCAATGTCGCAAACAGGCTGTCCAATTCCTGAAGATCATTCAGGACTTGTTCATCATTTTCCACATACTCTTTCAAGGTATAGGTCTTGTGTACAGAGTCGGGAAAAACCTGCATAACATGCTGTTTATGACTGCGTGTCAATGTGAGGATCAGATCGGCCCAACCGACCAGGTTGGAGCTAAGTAGCGTCGAATGAGGTGGTCCCTCCACGTTGTGATCCCTTAATACGGCCTCCGCATGACGGGAAATCGGCATGCCCGTTGTGGCGGCTACACCTGCGGAACGAACGTCCACCTGAATGCCCCGCTCAGACGCCAGTTTACGTAAAAGTCCCTCCGCCATGGGGCTGCGACATGTATTCCCTGTACATACAAACAAAATATGTTTCATTGTGGTTAGCCTCCCCATTTTGCAAATGTTGTCGAATCATGTTTGAAACCAAATCTGAACAAATGAACCTCTTAACTATATATTGAAGACTGCACTAGGCTGTAATCATGGTTAACGTCGTTTTTTAAAATATAAACAAAAGTCCAAAAGCGAGCAAGATCGCTCCGCCAACCGCTTCCCCGTAATCGCCCATGTTTTGGCTCACACGCCGTCCCAACAGCAGACCCATAACGGACATCGCTCCACCACAGACACCAAAAGCCAGTACTGTTAACACCAAGTCACTGCTGAACATGCCGAGCGAGACTCCAACGGAAAACGAATCTACACTGACACTCAGTGAGAACAGTATCACACCGAGCAAAGATCGATGATCCACCAGTTTGGTGTCTCCCTCCCGGAAAGCGTTCAAGATCATATGGGCACCGAGCAGGACCAGCAGACCGCCAGCTGCATACGTCGTAATGTCACCAAGCAGGGAACTGACGTATTTGCCCGTATACATACCAATGAGTGGCATGATGATGTGAAACAGGGCCGTTACGGTACTGATTCGCAATACGTCTCTCAGACGAATACCCTTCATGCCAATCCCGATACCGAGTGAGAACGCGTCGAGTCCGAGAGCGACGGCCATAATCAAAATGGTTACCAACTGCCCAACATGGGCAGACACATCCCACATCCCCATACCCCCAAGTCACGTAAAGGTTCTTGTACACCATATGCGGACAAGAACACAAACATGACCTGATAAGGCTTTTTGCATGGCTGGCATTCAAAAAATGAATGGCTAGTCGTGGCTAGAGGGCGGGTGCCAAGGGGAAGTATTCATAGCGATATTATGGAAAAAGGGAGCTATCGGTTACCGACCTGAATGAGTCGGTGACCTGCCGCCTTGAGCAGCCGGTTCATGACGGCTGCTCCCAGCCCTTCGCGCGAGCAGGCTTCAGCCACAATATATGTGGCCCCCTGCTCATCGCAGCTGCGCAGCGCGGCGTACAGCCGACGCGCTGCTTCCTCCAGCTCGCTGGCTTCGCCCAGCGAGAACACGGCATCGGCGCGGTACTGCTCCGCGTGCTCGGCGAACGCCAGCACCGCGGTGCGCTCCCCGCGTTGCGCCGCCTCTGCGAGGGCGGCGCTGATCCAGGCCGCCACCGCTGCGGGCGGCCCCTCCACCACGCACAGCGCACCTGTGGGCGCGTAGTGCGTGTACTTCATGCCCGGCGAGCGCGGCGCCGGGCTATCATCGCCACCGGGCCCCTCGGCGAGCAGCGCCGGGTCCGTGGCGACACGGGCGGCAACGGCGGACAGCTGTTCCGCCGTAATGCCGCCAGGGCGCAGGATGGTGACGGTACCGTCGTCACCGACCTGCACCACCGTGGACTCGACGCCCACCCCGGTGGGGCCGCCGTCCACGATGCCGCCGATGCGGCCTGCCAGATCCTCGCTCACATGTGCAGCGAGGGTCGGGCTTGGCCGCCCGGAGCGGTTAGCGCTCGGCGCGGCAACCGGGCATTCCGCCGCCGCGATCAACTGCAAGGCCACCGGATGATCCGGCATCCGCACGGCCACCGTGTCCAAACCAGCGGTAACCCGCGGGGATACCGCCCCTGGCCTAACCGGCAGCACAAGCGTAAGCGGCCCCGGCCAGAAGGCTGCCATCAGAGCCTCCGCTGTGCCATTCACTTCCGTGACCAGTGAATCCAACTGGTCACGCTGTGCAATATGAACAATCAGCGGATTGTCTGAAGGCCGCCCCTTGGCTGCAAATACAGCTTCCACCGCAGCTGTACTGCGAGCGTCTGCACCCAGACCGTATACCGTCTCGGTTGGGAATGCCACGGTCTGCCCTTGACGAAGACAGGCTGCAGCATCCTGTAGGTCAGCAAGAGCCTGTTTATACGCACTCCCTTTTGCCGCCTCATCCTTGTTCTCATTGGTTACCAATACATTGACATCCCACATACTTGTAACCATTTTCTCTGTACTTTCATCGTTCTCCATACCTTTCATGGAAGACTGATGCAATTGCTCGTTTTCTCTCATCATATATCCATCATTCCTAAACTTCAGTAGGGTAGTTAATGCAAGACATCCCGCTTCCGCGATGCCTTCTTCGCTTATATTTTCTGATTCCTATAATTATAACATATCTGCTCTGCCCGAGGATGCGGTCTGAATCTTGCCAGCGATTAACATCACATAGTCTCTGACTCGAACCCATAATAAAACAAAAGGGCACTTCCCTGAATCGAAGTCCCCCTGATAAAGTTTATATCTAGCACCATGTTATACAAACAATCCCGATACCCAATCCCATAATTTGATCGCCATATCCCACAGGAAGAAACGTGCTTCCGGTGTAGCTGCCTGCACAGAAGCTTGTGCGTCCCCAGGCTCAGCAGCTGCTGATGCTGTTGAAGGCTTCGCCAGTGCATCACCTGTTCCTGCATCTATGAAGCATAATGGTGGAAACAACACACACCACCAGTTTTGTCCTTCACCTTTTCCCAGTGTTATCCGCACTGATTCGTAATCTCCAGCAGGATATACGGTACCACCATATAATTTGGTTGGAAACGGAACTACCCCCAGTTCCACCTGATATGAATAGGTTAAGCCACGATTGGCAAGCTCTTCTCCCACACGATCCTCTATTTCAGATAGATGCTGACGAATGACCCCACGCGCTTCTTCCAGACTTTGCGGATTCTCCAGTTCGGTTACCCACTCATTCATTTGGGCAACGACGGCGTCACGAATCTCGCGTTTGACCAATTGATCTCCCGCTGCATCCGAGTTTGCGAGAATACGCAAACGAATGGATTGTTCCGGAATCGCTGTGGCCGCCACAGCTGCATCGGTTTTCTGACCTTCCCACATCATAATAATCATCATAAGACATACAATTATAAGTCCAATTTGTTTCACGATTCTTCTGCTCATTCCATTCTCCCCCTCGGCTCCCGTGATCATGATCCCTGTAACTCTCTCATGTCTATCAGTATGCCCGGAAGAGACGGAAGTAAACCTGCTAGATTACAAATCTACTAAAATTTTAATAGGCGGGTAAGACTTAAAACGAAAGGACTATTATCTCCCTCATGAAACTGGCGAAAAGTCAAAAAAGCGCCTGCCTATGGAACACTTTTCGGCTGGCACTTCTTTGATTAATCTAAAACTCTATCCTAGCCTTGATGTTCCATTTAGCATGCTGTTTGAATACCCTTGCTTCTCGGCTTCTGGGTTATTTATTCACCCGGAAAGCTTCCCAAGCCCCGCCAACCGAATTGCGGCTCGCTACAAGTTTACCGCCATTATTCAGATCACAGGTCACATACAGGTTATTGGCGAGAGCCTGCAACGCGATTGTTCCATCACCCAAATCTACACGATTGAACTTCTCCCATTGCTGAATGGTTGTGGCTTTTGCGATCAGGGCACCACCTAGATTAACATCTGCTGTGACATATTTATTATTGATCTTGGACTTGAGAGACACCGTTCCATCGGAGTTCGTGATCCATTCAAAAAGCTCCCAGTCTCCTGCCGTCGTCCGATTGGCGACAAGCTGGTCATTGCCCTGGTTATCAGCAGAGACGATTTGCTGATTGGCTTGAGCAACCAGATAGTTGTACCCACTTGGATTCGGAGGCTGCACTGTGCCCCCACCCGTAACCTCTGAATATACAGCCTGAAGCAGCGCACCTGAGCGGTCATTGCTGTACTCCCAGAACATGATGCCACCCAGATTGCTGTTTTTCACATATTGCACCTTCAGGCTGAGTGATTGCGGGTCATCATAGGAGATAAAGGTATTTCCATTAAACAGATAAGGAGCTTGGGCACTGCTGTCCCAGTATCGTGTATATCCGTTTTTATTCAAATACTGGCTGACAATAGTGTTGTAGTCGGGTTCAAAACCACCTGAACCGGGCCTGTCCAAACCATTGTTCGAATTCTGAACCCCAGTCCAGGCCCGGCCATAAAAGGCTCCGCCAATGACCAGTTTGTTCGCGGGAACACCGCTATTTCTGAACAGATTGACCGCAGACGTTACACTAATATCTCTTCCGGACAGATTCGTATGATGCCCAGTGGTTGCATCCCAGGTTCCATGAAAATCGTAAGTCATCAGATTGATCCAATCGAGCAGAGGCGTGATATTATTGATCTCCACACCGTTCAGATAACTGCTGCTCGCTCCGGCGGCAATGGTCAGCAGATATTGTTTGCCATTAATCTGTCCTTGAGCATTCAGCTTCTCCCGCACCTTCGAGAGCAGTTGTGTGAAGTTTTGTTTATCCTGCGGCCGCGCAGTTGTACCAGCAGCAGGGTTGGTCGGATATTCCCAATCCAGATCGACACCATCCAGATTGTTGGAGGTTACTAACTGCACAATGCTGTCGGCGAATGTTGTGCGTGAGGCATCCGTTAGCGCAGCGTCTGAAAAACCGTTAGCTCCCCAACCGCCAACAGACAATAACACCTTCAGATCAGGGTTTCTGGATTTCAATCCAACCATCATTTGCAGTTTGGTACGATCTGAATTTGTAATTGTTGCTTTGCCGTTAGAGATGAGAGCGAAGGAATAATTGATATGAGAGAGCTGTTCTGCCTTGATATCATTCGCGGTCCAGTTGGCCCAACCAGCCACATAAGCAATAATTTTCTTCGGAAGAGGAGCTGCGTCAGCTTGTTTCGCTGGTCCGATGGCAAATGTTGAAACAGTTAGTGCAAAAGATAAAAACAAGAGCATGAACACTTTTACAAATGAAGGGATCGTACCAACTCGATTTAGGTTCATTATATAACTCTCCTTTGGGGTTTTAATTTTAGGAATTCAGCAGCACCCTTACATTTTGGTTAGCAGGAGGATCACGCCCTGTACTCCCTACTACTTCTCTCGTTAATGCCGCTGAAAGACTATGTTTGTTGATCCACATCGCCTTTTCACCCTCTCTTTTCCAATCAAATCAGAATCAAAGGAAGCGTTTACAATTAAATGTAATCGATTTCATTTATGAGAAAAAGAAATCTGGTTCGCAGAAAATCATGGATGGAATAAATAGATTCGCAGATAAAAGTAGGCTAACTTAAATAGGATCATAGTACATTAAGCTGAAGGGCAATGGGATATCAAAGGATCTTTATAGCTGAAATATTTTGATAATCTAGGGAAGAACACACCAGCGAATTACGGTTACATTCATCATTGGCATGACTGGGTGTATGGATGAGGAGTAGGTTCATAACCCACTTTCAAAGTATTGATTACTGTCTAACGTGTAGAGTGTATAAGTAGGCGGGCAAGTTACTGATATAATCTAGTTAAAATTAGGATAATACAGAATTGAAATATTTGTCAATAAAAATTAAATTTGTCATTCTTCCAAAGTTACAAATTCACATCTATTTTAAAAACAAAAAAAGACCTTCACCTGACAGCCGCAGGCAAAGATCGGACTAGCACACAAATCACTTACTGCTCCATAACATACTCCAACACCCTTGGGAAGATGGATGTCCAAGGCAAAGTTGAATCATACCAAAGTTTAAGTTCACGCTGTTGTCTTTTCCTTTTTGACCATACTCCATAAACGTTCCAGCAAGGTAGGTCGTTGTTCTCCCATAAGAAGCTCGTCCTCGTCTTCCTGACCATACAATTTAATGCTCATCACCAGCCCGATACAAGCCATATTAATAAGCAACGAGGTGCCCCCATAGCTGATAAACGGTAGCGTAATGCCCGTAAGCGGCATCAGCCCGAGGAAAGCGCCAATATTTTCAAATACCTGATATAACAACATGCCGATAATCCCTACAATCACGACAGGTCCTGCCCTATCTCTACATTGTAATGCGATTAACACCATACGATGAATGAGGATAAAATACATTAAGAGCAGAACAGATCCACCTACAAAACCAAACTCCTCAGCAATGACCACAAAAATGGAATCTGAATATGTGTACGGTACACGCCCCGATTGGACGGATGTGCCCTGCATGTAACCTTTGCCTGTTATGCCTCCCGAGCCTATGGCGAGACCCGCATTTTTCGTATGCCAGGAAGCTTTCGACGTTGCTTTATCCGGTACAAGCCAGGGATCAATTCGCTCGGCCCAATGCTCCCTGTTCGCCTTTTCCAAGAAGGTAAAAATCTCATCGTGATACGACGTATATGCTTTGACGAATCCAAAAAAGGTGATTCCCACAATAGCAAGAGCAATTAATGCATGAGACCACTTGATATTCCCTATCCATAACACAGCAACCAGAATCACGATGTATCCGAGGGCGTTGCCCAGGTCATTCTGAATCATTACGAGTGCAAAGGGAACGAACGTCCATAAACCAATGGGCACGATATCTTTCCAGAAATGAAGCGTAGAATTTTTTCTTTTGACCAATAAATGAGCTAGAAACAGAATTAAGATCATTTTAAACAATTCTGCCGGTTGAAAAGAAAGATAATCATTAATCTTTATCCAGCCATTCGCATTATTAATAGGTCCGCCAATAAAGTTGACAAGAACCAGTAGAATGATCCCCACTGCGTAAATATAAAATGCATATTGGATATACAGTTTATAATTCACTAATCCAATACCGATGATGGCTAGGAATCCAATCCCGTAAAACAGCAAGGTTTTGATATGATGATTGCCCAATTTCGGATCGGACTGAATCGCACTGTACACCGTAAATACACTCATGACCATAAGCAGCAACAACACAAACAGAATAACCCCATCCATCTTCTTCAGCATTCTCAGCATGTTCCCACATATCCCCCTGAGGTTTAATACCCAATAATTATTTCCATTAGTCTTTAATATTACCATTGTATAGAATTGGAAGACAAATTGGAAATCCGTCAAATAAATAACGAAAAACCCTGAAACCCACAGATCCATCTTGCTCTAATCTGTTGATTCCAGGGTTAGCTTATATCGTATTCACTTGCAAAGAGTCTGGCCTAGGATCAAAACTATTGCTCCTGCTGTGTTGATTTGCGTCTAAATAATTTCAATACCAGTTCCGTAATGCTTGGCTGTTCTGAGGAACCGAGTATATCCTCGTTCTCTTCTGTATGCACTTTGATACTCATCACAAGTCCCATACTAAGCATGTTGAGCACAAGCGAGGTTCCCCCGAAACTGATAAACGGCAGTGTAATCCCTGTCAGCGGCATCAGACCAATGAACGGACCAATGTTGACAAAGATCTGGTAGAGCAGCATCGCTATAATACCGACAATCAGGTATGGCCCTGCCCTATCCTTACACTCCAGTGCAATCAGCACCAGCCTGTGGATCAAGATAAAGTAGAGCAGCAGCAACACCGATGCTCCAACAAAACCAAATTCTTCACCAATCTGCACAAAGATCGAGTCCGCGTAGGCCAGCGGCACCCGATTCGACTGAATCGTGGTACCTTCCATGTATCCTTTACCACTAATACCTCCAGAACCTATAGCCAACTTGGCATTGTAGGTCTGCCAGAGCACGTCCCTTGACGTCTGATCCGGTACAAGCCAAGGGTCGAAACGATCTGCCCAGTGAGAGCGACCAATGTCCTTCAGAAATTTTACAATTTCATCATGGTAATGAATATAGGCTTGTGTCCCACCGATCAAAGCGGCCACGGCTATGACAAAACCGATCAGGGCATGCGTGAATTTGATATTGCCTATCCAGAGAAGCCCTACCAGGATAACGACATAACTCAGTGCATTCCCCAAGTCATTTTGAAGCAAGACGAGCAGCAACGGGGGAAGCACACAGAGTGAAATCGGGATGACATCTCGTCCAAAAAACAACGGCCTGTTTTTCTTCCTCGCCAGAAGCGCTGACAGGAAGACAATCAGACATAGTTTGAACAGCTCGGCAGGCTGCAAGCTCAGGCCAAATATGGACAACCATCCTTGAGCACCGTAATACTCCTGACCGATAAACATGACCAGGATAAGCAAAATCATGCCTACCGCGTAGATGTATAGATAATTTTTAATAATCACTTTGTAGTTGATCATGGACATCCCGAAAAAGACGATAAAACCTATAATGTAAAATATTACGGCTCTTTTGGGGAAGGCTTCCCATTTCGGTCTGCCGAAGGTAGTACTGTAGATCGACAAGATACTGATGACCATCAGAATGAGCAATATAAAAACAATCGAATAGTCTATTTTTTTGAATTTATGCAGCATGTAGTTATGTTCCTCCAAGCATTCAGCAATCTTCGGTATATCTCATTGTAGAGGATTTCACGTCAAAAAGAAAACCCGTGGAACCTTACATTTTCGTCACCTGTTCCGAAGTACGAACACCCAGTACATGCCGTTCAATGCCTGCAAGGTCTGGCACGACGATAATTTCCGGCCAATATCCGGCCGATTCAAGCAGAGCTGCGATGTCCCCAGCCTGACCCTGACCCAGCTCAAAACCGATGATCTGCGGCAGTGCAGGCAGCAGCGCTAGCTGATCCAGCATGATGCGGTACGGCCCCAGCCCATCGGGGCCGCCGTCCAGCGCCGTGCGCGGCTCATGGTCGCGCACCTCGGGCTGCAACCCGGCGATATCTGCCGCCGGGATGTAAGGCGGGTTGGACACCAGGATGTCCACCCGTGCCCCTGCGAACGGGGCCAGCAGATCGCCTTTACGGAAGTCGATCTGTACCCCGTTCGCGGCCGCGTTCCGCGCGGCCACTTGCAGGGCAGCCGCCGAGATATCTCCGGCGCCTACCTGCCAGCGCGGGCGCTGCGAAGCCATCGTCACTGCGATGGCGCCGCTGCCCGTGCCAATGTCGACGGCGAGCGGAGCGCCGCCGGGAAACACGCGGTCGGCTTCGCGCAGCACAGCCTCGACCAGCAGCTCAGTCTCCGGCCGCGGAATCAGCACGGCCGGCGTGACCTCGAACGGCAGCCCGTAGAATTCCTGGCTGCCGATAATGTACTGCGCCGGCTCACCCGCAGCCTTGCGCGTGACGGCGTCTTCCCAGCGACTACGAAGATCGCTGGGAAAGGGCTCCGGCTGCATCATATAGTACTCGGCCCCTTCGCGGCCGAGTATATGTTCCAGCAGCAGCCGGGCATTGTTGTGCGGCTCGTACACGCCGCACTTCTCCAAAAAAGAGGAAGCCTCCACGAAGGCTTCCCGACAACTCTGTTCCGGCGTCATGACAAACTGCGCGCGGGTCACAGCATTATTCTCCTCTATCCATCATATCCGTCTGCTCGGCAATCGTCAGCGCAGACACGATATCCGCAATCTCACCATTCATGATTTGATCCAGCTTGTGCATCGTCAAACCGATACGGTGATCCGTAACACGGCTTTGTGGAAAATTATAAGTACGAATCCGCTCACTGCGGTCACCTGTACCCACTTTGCTCTTCCGTTCACTCGAAATCTTCGCTTCTTCTTCCTGACGCATCATATCGAAGATACGCGTACGCAGAACCTGCAATGCTTTTTCCTTATTCGAGTTCTGGGATTTACCATCCTGACACGTAGCCACAATTCCCGTTGGAACGTGAGTTACCCGTACAGCCGATTTCGTGGTATTAACCGATTGTCCACCAGCACCACTGGAACAGAACGTATCTACACGGATATCTTTATCATGGATTTCAATATCAAAATCTTCGGCTTCAGGCATAACCGCTACTGTGGAAGTAGACGTATGAATCCGGCCGCCCGATTCCGTTGTAGGAATACGTTGCACACGGTGTGCGCCACTTTCGTATTTCATTTTGCTGTAAGCGCCGCGTCCATTAATGAGGAATACAACCTCTTTGAAGCCGCCCAGATCATTTGTGTTAACGTCCATCAGTTCGACGCGCCAGCCTTGCGTATCGGCATAACGTGTGTACATCCGATAGAGATCCGCTGCAAATAGTGCCGCTTCATCCCCACCAGCAGCTCCACGAATTTCAACGATGACGTTTTTATCATCATTCGGGTCTTTTGGCAGCATGAGAACACGAATCAGATCGTCCAGTTCTTTCTGGCGAGTGCTCAGTTCATCAATTTCCATTTTGACCATTTCACGCATCTCGTCGTCCAGTTTCTCGCCCTGCATTTCTTTCGCAGCTTCAAGATCCTGGCTTACCTGTTTGTACTCATTGTATGCTTCATAGGTAGGCTGCAGGTCCGATTGTTCTTTGGAATATTCCCGCAACTTCTTGTTGTCACTTGCTACATCCGGGTCACACAGCAACTCGCTGAGTTTCTCGTAACGGTCGGCTAACGCCTGTAATTTATCAAACATGTATAGTCACCTCACGCGTTATTTTCGTTCCAGCATTCAAATTTCATTCGATTCCGATAGGCATGCATTTCATGCATCATCAGACCATTTATATTTCACAAGGCACGGAGTTCTCAGAAATCCCTGACCGTAACATTCATTTTATGATCGACGTATAACATCGCTACAACGTCATCAAATCCTTTACTTTTAAGTTATATAAAAGAAATCGCGTACCCGGTATCAACCCGCTTCAACTCATTCAGCCGAGCGTGAAATTCAACATAGGTATACGACTCTTAATTATAGCATATTCTTATGTTCCTGAATAGCAACTGTTTGCGGATCCTGCATCCAAATTTTGATTTACTTATTCTACGCAACCAAATTGATTTGCAAAGGACTATAAGAGATCATCCTCCAGCTGCTCAAGCACAACACTCCACCATGTATCCTCATTCAAGACACTCATCGGGTCCTTTTCCACAAATAATAAACGAAGTTGCTTTAACACAAGCTTCCTCGCCGATTGAGAAGAAGATTGTTGTGAAGGTATAATCTCACCCCGCCGAAAAGCAGCCAGCTTCGCCTGTGCTTGCTCGAGCGTCATCACAGTTGGCTCGTAGCTCTCCGAATTCTCATTAATAAATGCAACATACCTTTGCAGAAACTCGATAAATAGAGTCAGATTGGAGTTCATGAGGCTGTACTCTCCCGTTTGCACATCCACCCTGTAGAGCGTACCCACATCCGTTTCCAGTCCCAATATAGCTGACGTCTCCTCATACTCATAGCCAATAGGAAGTAACGTTTTCCGATCATCCCGAGTCCTTATGAGACCTTGTTCTGTCAGAGGTTTAAAATGTATACCGAGCAAGTTCTCATCATCCAGACGGAGCTGTGGCAAGCCGAATCTCAATAATAGTTCCTCCGTCTCCTCAGGCAAACGAGCTGTTTGCACAAGCGTTTGGTTATATCGAACGTACTTCGACTGTTTCTCCAACTTGCCACCTCCCGTGAGCCTTCTTCCCTTTATTATATCCAGAGCGAGTAAACAATCCAGTAGGACGTACAGGATATACAGACAATTTTATTATTGAATACTTTAGGCTTATTGAAGAATATTCTGCCCTATGTAAAAAGCCCTGCCATCTTCAAAAGAAGACGACAGAGCTACTATACTCGTATATTCTATATTCAAGTATGTTTTCTTATCTAGATTATCGAGATTAGACGTTGAAGCGGAAGTGCATAACGTCGCCGTCGTTGACAACATACTCTTTACCTTCTAGACGAAGTTGTCCACGTTCTTTCGCACCGTTCATGGAACCAGCAGCAACCAGATCGTCGTAGGAAACAACCTCTGCCCGGATGAATCCGCGCTCGAAGTCGGTGTGAATGACACCCGCTGCGCCAGGTGCTTTTGTACCCTTACGGATTGTCCAAGCACGAACTTCTTGTACGCCTGCTGTGAAGTACGTATACAGGCCCAGCAATTTGTAAGCAGCTTTGATCAACAGGTTCAGACCGGAATCCTCGATACCGAGCTCTTCCAGGAACATTTGTTTATCTTCGCCTTCAAGCTCCGAGATTTCTTCTTCAACCTTCGCACTGATCGGCACCACTTCTGCATTTTCAGCAGCTGCGAATTCTCTTACTTTTTGCACATAAGCATTGTTCGCCACATCACCGATTTCGTCCTCAGCTACATTGGCTGCGTACAGAACAGGCTTCAGCGTAAGCAAATGCAGATCGCGTACGATCAGGCGTTCTTCGTCTGTAAGCTCCATGCTGCGTGCTGGCTTGTCTTCGTAGAGAACAGCCTTCACTTTCTCCAGTACTTCCACTTCCTGAGCAGCTGACTTGTTGCCGCCCTTCATGTTTTTCTTGGAACGATCGATTTTTTTCTCAACACTCTCGATATCAGCCAGGATCAGCTCCAGATTGATCGTTTGGATGTCGCTTACCGGGTCAATTTTGCCATCGACGTGTGTGATGTTCTCGTCTACAAAGCAGCGTACCACATGTACAATCGCGTCTACTTCACGAATGTGTGCAAGGAACTTGTTACCAAGACCTTCGCCTTTGCTCGCACCACGAACAAGACCTGCAATATCTACAAATTCAAACGCCGTTGGTACCGTTTTTTTCGGTACAACGAGTTCTGTCAATTTGTCCAAACGTTCATCCGGTACTTCAACGATCCCCACGTTAGGGTCAATCGTACAGAACGGATAGTTTGCCGATTCAGCACCAGCTTGTGTAATTGCGTTAAACAGTGTGGATTTACCTACGTTAGGCAAGCCCACGATTCCAGCTTTCAAAGCCATGTATATGACAACTCCTCATTGATTACTTGTTCGGTATGGATAATCCTATACATTATATATGACAAACCCCAAGGCATCAAGGAACTTCGCCAATTCGACCAGAGTACTATCCACTTCCCGAAATCCCCGGTTACTGCGGACGATTCGTTTTGCGTAGATCATACGTTTGACTTCGATTATCCGTGTTCAGGTTTACCCTTTGATTTCCTTGTACATCGTTAGATCGGTTACCTCGTACCCCATCTTGCGATACAGGCTGCTTGCCCGCACATTATGTCCAAACACATGCAGACCAATGCGATCTACGCCAAGACTCAAGGCTTCCCTTTCAAGTGCCTCCATCGTCTCTGTACCATAACCCTTGCCCCGATAGGCTTCTTCGACCACAATATCTAGCAAAAAAGCGTCTTTGCCACGGCGGTTATCCGTAACGTTAAACCAGATATAACCCACATTCCCGTCCACGGCATGTACCAGATTATAGAGGTAAGCACCCGGTGTATTCAGCCCTTCAGGCAAATACTTATCGTAGGCTGCCTCCGCAAGTCCCTGCGCCTCTTCCGCAGCCCAAGTACCCACCTCCACTTTCTCTTCTGCAAAATCTTTAATCGAGCGAACACGGAAACTTGTATATTCTTCTTGATTCATTGCGGTTAGCTTCACAGAGTATCCCTCCACATTCATAAATATGTATACAGTTCTGGTGATGTATTCACTACATTAGAGCCTTATCTAAATATGTTATCCTATTCAACAAAATGACGCTAATGATTTCATTTGCGACTCTAATTGTCTTGATACTTACAAACAAACGGAAATAGACCGCCCTCGGCAAAAGGAAGCGGTCTATTTTTAGGCTTTCATTCTAAATCCGGAGCCGAACGGCCCTATTATAACATCCATTTTAATGCGCAATCCACAATTCAAGCCCCTGTTCCCACGTTCATCTGTAAATTCCTATACAACTTTTAGTTACCTCCCTCTGTCTATATCTATATAAGAGAAAGGAGCAGAATACTTATGAATACGCGTCGTCCCTTTTCAAAAAGGAAAATAATCATCCTATCTACAGTGATTCTCTTCATTGGGTTGGTTGTTTCTATGGGTTACCAGGCGATGGACCCCTTTAGACATTTAAGGATCACAATTTATAATCAGTCCGATTATGATCTTTCAAATATCACAGCTCGCGTGAGCAGCGGCATTGACTCGTCCAATACAAACAAAGAGGGTAAGATATACACCTTAAAGAAAGGTGTACCCAGCAGTGAACAAGTGAAGTTCGCTCCACAGCTGCGACTCTCCGGTGAAGGATCCATCTATCTGGAATTTACGGATAGCCGTGGTGAAACCTATAACAAGACGGTTTGCGGTTATACCGAATACTTGTCTGGCAACTCCTATGTAACTGTAACCAACGAAACGATAACTGTGAAAGAAGAATGTATGTAGCCTTTTTTCCCTGGTTTAACAACAAAAAGAGGCTCCCCAATACGCCATGACCTGACGGGGTGCCACTTTTAACACGTTAAAGTTATCAACTTGTAACGAATCACACACGTTCTATTAGATCTTAATTGCACAGAATTGGCGGGGTAACGAACCACATACGCTTTATACCCTCATTTTGCATGTCACATCATACGGTTTGCAGGAATAGCGTGTCTAAGGTTCGTTAGTCTATTCATCCCAAGCAAATGCACATAATAAAATGCATCCAATTCGTTAGCTCAGCTCACATATAACCAAATCGAGTCAACGCCGTTCCACCAGACGTGACGTCTGCTTCAAATCCTCGATCTGTCCTGCACCAATACCAAACATCACGGTACGCAGCTCGAATTCAACCTGTTCCAGCCGCTCATTCAGCGCATCATCGGAAGCAACCGCGGATTCGAGCAGAGATCGTCCAAATCCAGCGAGATCGGCTCCGAGCGCGAGGGCTTTGGCCGCATCAACGCCTGAGTACAGTCCACCGCTGCCAATCAGAACACCTTCCGGGTTTACCGCTCTCACTTCCTGAATACACTCAGCTGTCGGAATACCCCAATCTGCAAAGGCTTCTGCAGCCGCACGACGAACCGGATTAGAATTCCGGAACTTCTCGACCTGCACCCAGCTTGTACCACCTGCTCCAGCCACATCGATAAAGGCCACACCTGCTTCGTACAATCGCTGTGCCGTTACTCCATCGATGCCAAAACCCACTTCTTTCACGCCAACAGGTACATCCAATTGACGGCACAACTCCTCGATCCGCTGAAGTAATCCGCTAAAGTCTGTATTTCCCTCCGGCTGAAAAATCTCCTGCAAACTGTTCAGATGAAGCACAAGCATGTCCGCTCCCGCAATCTCAACAGCCCGCTGGAAATCAGCAGTGTTGAAGCCGTAATTTAGCTGCACCGCTCCAAGGTTCGCGATGACCGGAATATCCGGTGCCCAGCGCCGCATATCAAAGGTCGTTGCCAGCTCGGGCTGTTCCACGGCAGCCCGAATTGAACCTACGCCGAGTGCCCAGCCTCGGGCGTTCGCCACACGGGCTAGGCGCTCATTGATGGCGCCCGTTGTCTTGCTTCCACCCGTCATCGAACTGATGAGCAGGGGTGTGCGCACCCTTTTACCAATAAACGCAGTCTCCAGACTTACCTCTTCAAAATTCAATTCAGGTAACGGGTTATGACGAAAAGCATACCGCTCCATTCCGCTGGTTACCCCTTCTCCTGCAACATTCTCTTCAAGACAGAGGCGCACATGTTCCAGCTTCCGTTCCCCCGTAGCCACCTCGGGAAGCAGCCGTTCGCCGGCTCGCTCTTGTTCATTCATGATGAGACCTCCTTATGTGAGAATAGTGCTGATGGACAGGATAATTGCCAGTTCCGGCTAGGTTCCGTTCAGGATTTTGCCCGATACAGCAGAGAGATTCTCAGAAATATTAATTCTTATTATGTAACGTACAAACGGTATGATTTGGATCTATATTATAAATAATAGTCACACTCAACGCGTCAACTCTACCAGTATAACGTTCCGGCCCGGCAATGGAAAGGGTGCCCCGAAACCCAACAATAACTTGAATTTCGAGGTCCAATTCGTATTTGCTACTCAGATATTTGGAGGTTGGGTAAGTCATTCTGTTAAATGAATCTCTTCTATAACTTACGTTACGATTTCCGATGCAAGCTGCACTCCAACAAGTTGCCCGGACAATGTCACAATCGGTGTTCCGCCGCCCGGATGCGTCGTGCCACCCACGTACCACAGTCCTTGTACATCCTTGCTTTTGTTGCCGGGGCGCATGAAGGTCTGCTTCACGGAGTTGGACGAGATGCCGTAAATCGACCCTTGATGGGCGAGGGTATCCCGTTCTATATGCTGTGGCGTGTACCGGATCAGGACATCCGACTGCTTCAATCCCGTAATCCCCCGCTCGGCCAGCTTCTCCAACACCAATTCTCCATAACGATCCATCTGCTCATCCCAATGCCAGGAGTCCGACAAATACGGAGCGTTCACCAGAATGAACAGATTGCTGGCTCCCGCTGGAGCCATACCCGCTTCCGAATAACCGGAATAACAGATGTAGATCGTGGGATCGGCAGGCATTTTTCGGTCACGGAAAATATGATCAAACTCCGGTTCATACCGTTCCGGGAAAAAGACGGTATGGTGCAGCAGGGATTCATACTGTCTCCGCACACCAGCCAGTGTCACGAACCCCGAAATCGACGGCTCATACTTGCGAATTCGCTCATCGCTCATCTGTTTGCGATATTCTGGCGCAAGCAGCAGCCGATTGACGCTGAGCACATCTCCATTGGCAACAACCTGATCAGCTTCCCGGAAGCCCTGATCCGTATCCACACCTGCTACTTTGCCATTCCTGACAACAATTTGCCGGACTTCGATGCCAGTAACGATCTGCACCCCTTTTTCCTGTGCAAGCCGTGTCATTGCTTCTATTAGTTGATAGGTTCCACCCTTGACCCCATAGATGCCCTCTTCTGCTTCCACATGACCCATCATGGCAAAGATTGAAGGCGCCTGATATGGTGATGACCCAACATAGGTAGCATACCGACCGAACATCGCAAGGGTATGAGGGTGTTGGAAATAAGAACGCAGCAGCTTATCCAGCTTCACTGTAGGTCGTACGCGCAGCAGACTGCGCAGCATTCGAAGATTATATTTATCCTTTGGCGACAACAGTAGCTTTCCAAGAAAATGACGATTAGCTTCCGCATACAGCGCAGCAGACTCATCCATAAATGCATCATAACGAGCCGCATCTTCTGCGCTGTAGGCAGCAATCTGCTCCTTCATCCTCTCTCGATTGCCCGACAAATCGACCACGGTCCCATCTGCAAAACTATTACGTGTACGTGGTTCCAGCTCGTATAACTGCACGTAATCCTCCATCACTACACCTGCGTGATCGAAGACGGAACGGAAGCTTGCGGGCATCGTGATCGTACTTGGTCCTCGGTCAAAATGATATCCATCCTGCTCAATCTGTTGCAGCTTTCCACCAACCCGCTCCTGCCGCTCCAAAATGGTGACCCGTACGCCCTGCGAAGCTAGACGAATAGCACACGATAGACCTCCAAATCCTGCTCCGATAATAATGACGTTACCCTTCAACTGTACCGCCTACCTTTCCATACATACCCCTTGCCGGAACGGCCTGCCTGCCAGGAAGCGATACCGATCGCAATGACACAGGCCATGCTAATCGGTTGCAGGATAGCAAGCCACCAGGGTTGTCCTCCAGCGTGATCCGATACCCTTTTAACTGCCATCCCGAGTACGGTCCCCACAAGACCATAGATGATGGAAGTAGAATTCCCGGTCAACAAACCGATCATCAGACCGAGCGGAGGCACAATATACATCAGTGTATACATCAGTATCGTGCCTAACAGCAGCACATCTTTGCGCCCCATACCTTCGTACATGTTTTTCTTATAGCCGTTCCACACTTCTGCACCATTCTGGTACATTCGTGTATTTGTCACATCATGAACATCGGCCAGCATAACGGGATGTCCCGCACGCTTAACCGCCTTCGCCAGACTCATGTCATCGACCAGATCAGCCTGGATTGCAGCATGTCCACCCGAGGCCTTATAACTGGAACGGTGAATGAGCAAAAACGCCCCTGTAGCGGCTACAAACATCGGATTAGATGATCTGCGTATCATGAAAATGGGGAGATGACTGATGATGGTGAACACCATCATGGGTACAACGAGCTTTTCCATCCAGGTCTTCGTCACCTGATAGGGGAATCCCGTTACGAGGCCGCCGCCCTGCTCACACCCCGCAGCAATAGTCTGCCGGATGGCCTCAGGTCCCAAGCGAACATCGGCATCCACGAACATAAACCATTCACCCTTGGCCTCCTGCACCAGTCGGTGACAGGCATGAGATTTCCCCATCCAGCCTGCGGGAAGCTCCACACCATGCAGCAGGCGTACACGTGGATCATGATCGGCAATCGACTGAACTATGGCTGCGGTCTCATCTTCGGAGCGATCATCCAGCACCAGTACTTCCATCTGGAATCCGGATGTATCGCTGGCAAGCACACTTTCCACACATCTTTGAATGTGCAGTTTCTCGTTGCGGGCAGGAATTAGCACAGATACCAGGATATCCTTGTCTTTCAATTCATCTGCGTTGAATGAACGTACTTTGGGCAGACAGGAGACGTTCCATATTGCAAACATCAACTGAACGCCCAATACACAAGTCAGTATGATCCAACCTATTTCAGATGCACTCATCGCTAACGGTTCACCCGCTTTCGTGCCGCATCGTATTTTTCACTTGTTGAACGCACATGCCGAATCAGTGGAAAAGCACCCGGAAAACTCCCCTGCCCGATGCGTACCAGCTCTGATTTATGATCATTCAACTGCTTCTCCAGCACCCTGCTCAATCTGGTCGCAATCTCTTCACTCTTCCATGCCTTCCATTCTTCTATCAAAGGCGTACCCACCTGCATCGATACCTCCGGCAAATCATGCTGAACCATGCCATGACACAAAGTCACAGGTACAGCTATGGCGCGTGGAGAGCGGCGTAGCAACAAACCAATGCCTGGGCGAAACTCAATTGGCCTGGCATCCTGATGCAGAATTTCCCCTTGGGGAAAGATCCAGACCCTTTTGCCGGAGTGAAGCAGCTCGGTCGTATATTGCAAGGAGGTTCGAATACCGGACGCATCCTCCTTGTTGATTGAATACGCGCCCAGTTTACGGAAAAAGGCATATTGTCGCAGCTGCTCTTCTTCCATCATGACATAATGATCGCCTCGGGAAGTCTGCTGCGATGCATGATAGAGCAGTAGACCATCCCACCAGGAGCTGTGGTTCATGAAATAGATGACCGGTTGATCCGGTTCCATTGGTGAACCCGTATTCGGTAACAGCGGGTCCAATGAACCTGATAGTGTAAATGAGCGAAAACGTCTCCGCAGCAAATAATAATGATTGTATAAGGAAAAAATCCGGTTAAACGGTTTTGATTTTACGGCGCGAATCATATAGCCAGCTCCCCTCAGCAAGAAGCACACCTACAATAGCAATGATGAAGCTGCCCGTAATTCCTTCTTTGAGAGCTAACAACCCAAACAAAAGAATAAACAGCTGATACAACCACTTCGCACGCAGCAATGAGCTTCGATCTGAAGGCATTGCGGGAAGAAACAAAGAGAGAAACGCTCCCATTACAAACCAGCTTATGTAATTGGTCCAGGGCACACCGTAGAATCCACCTGGAGCTTGCCATTGCCAGAATCCTCTGGCATGCGCAACCGGGTCCAGCACCAGGTCGAGCACGATAGCCCAAAATCCGGTCTTAACCGCCCGAATCAGCTTGCCAGTCCAGGTCGATCCACCGCCACTGAGCAGAGCCGAGTTACCTACCACGGCAATCCAGGCGAAGCCTAATGTAACGGGTACACTGAACAGGTGGATTCCGAAGAAGTCCGAATACGAATATTCGCCAAAGGGCCAGTGTGTATGCACGCCGACCCATTCTACCCCCATGCCACCCAGCCATATAATAAAGGAAACCACCCAGAGTTCAGGTTTCATCCAAATGACTGACTGGTCGGACAACCCTGACCGTTTCCGTCCTTGATATATCAGATCCAGCACATACAGTGCATAGAAGATTAGAAACAATCCGTTGGAGAAGGACAGTACATCCGGAACACCGATCGTCAGCATCAGTACCGCTCCGATGATATACCACGCCCAGTACAGGCCCTGAACCATCAGGATACCGCCGTGCGGGAGGCATGGTAAGCCAGCATTGGATAACGTTTCACAATGGCACCCAGCATCTCCAGTTTCAGTTCATCACTGACAAATGCACGCTTCGTATACACGTCATAGTCGTTGCGCTCAACCGCATGCAGAATAGTCGAATAAAAGGCTGCTGCCAGCTCAATCGCAAATGCACTTTCGGTTGGATACGTATCCAGACGGTCCATACCGATACTGAACCAGCCCAGGGCAGCTGCTTTTAATTCATGAATAATGGCTTTAAACCTTTCATCAACAACACCGTTAGCCCAATCCTGTTCGGAATATCCATGCTTCTCCATCAACTCCAGCGGAACATAGCGGCGGAGCCTTGCCCGGTCTTCACCCACATCACGGATAATGTTGACGATCTGCATACCTTTGCCCAGCGCAATCCCGTTCATCGCAACGTCTGCACCGTTATCATCCCGCAATACAGGTAGCAACATCTCGCCCACGGTTCCGGCAACCAGATAACAATACTGCTCCAGTTCCTCCATTGATGTATAATGCGTTACTTTAAGATCGGTTAATTGACCGTCCATTTGACGAAAAAAAGGTCCCTTGTCTAGATGAGGGAAACTTGTAAACAGCCATCGTAATGCCGGCCAAATAAAGTGTCCTTCCGCTTCTTCCAACAGATTGAATAGATGGCGAATTTCATGAATCGTATAGGGCGACTGCTCCGGCTCATCCACACTGTCATCGATCATACGGCAAAAAGCATAGATCACGTACACGGCCTCGCGGCGTGGGCTGGGCAGACCTCTGAAGGCTTGATAAAAAGATGACGAGCCCTTTTGCATTAATTCCTCACACTTGTTCAAAATCGCTTCATTCATGTTTCCATCTCCTTCATGAGTAGATTCACTGCCATCCGTGCACTTTGCATCACAATAGGAACCCCGCCTCCCGGATGTACAGAAGCTCCAGCTGCATATAGTCCCCGGATTGCCGGGAACGGCTTCGGTTGCGGACGATATACACCGGATTGAAACAATACGGGTGCGATGCCAAAGCTGCCGCCGCCATACATCCCGTCACGCTCAGCGTCAGCGGGTGTACGTATTTTTTGCCACTTAATCGCTTCACGAAGTCCCGGAAATCCGCGTTGCTCCGCTTCTTCCAGTACACGCTCTGCCAGCGCCTCGCTCTCCCGAGACCAGTCGACACCATCGGCATCCGGCACCGGAATGAGGAAGTACAACACACTCTGACCTGGCGGAGCTGCCGTCTCGTCCAATGCAGCCGGATTAAATACATAAAAAGAGGACTTCGCCGGAATACGGCGCTGGTCGAACACTTCCCGCAAACTGCCGTCCAGACTTGGAGGCAGGAAAAACTGATGCGTCGTTGCATCATCCCACGTTTTGTCTACACCCGCGTAGATCAACACACATCCCGATGAGGGACGATATGGCTTTCGTTTGCGTGAACCATCAGGCGTCTGACCAAGCAGACCCGACAGATGGGGGAAATCGCCATTGTAGATAACTGCATCCACATTTTCTGCGCCTGCGGCGGTTTCTATACCTTCGCATACACCATTTTTAATATTCAGTCCCGTCACTTCGGTGTTTAATACGATGCGACCACCACGTGATATCAGTTCCTGTTCCAGTATGGTAGGTAATGCAGCATAGCCACCTTTCACCATCCAGATGCCATATTCGTGCTCTGCATAAGGAAGCAGGGAGTAAATTCCCGGCGTACCGAAGGGAGATCCGCCAATATAAAGACTTTGCAGCGAATATGCATCCAATAGTTCCTCATGCTGAAAATAATCACCTACAGCCTTCCGTACACTCTTGTGTGCGCGTAATCGGCCCATCAAGGACATCAGAGACGGAGTGAAGAAATCCCTTTTTCGCGGAAAAGCCCGTTCCAGAAACGCAGCCCGTCCCGCAGGAAACAGCGTGTCCATATCTTTCATAAATTTTGAGAATCCCTGACTTTCTCCAGGGAAGAGACGTTCAATCTCTTCGGCCTGCTGTTCACGTGCCGTCATTTTGGTCATCACACGACCGCTGCTATAATGCACCCTGTACAATGGATCACAACGCAGCAGCTCAATCTTCGAACGATCCACCCCTGCTTCCTCCAAAATGCCAAGCAGCATCTCAGGCAGAAGTACGATGGTCGGGCCTTGATCGATCCGATAGTCCCCTTCCTGCTCATAGCCGATACGACCACCAACTCTGGAACCCCGTTCATATACGGTTACGTCCCAACCCTGTCGATTCAGAAGCAACGCTGAAGTCAGTCCGCCAATACCTGCACCTACAATGGCTGCCCGTTTCATGAATGGCCTCCTGCTTCCGCCGTTTTCACATACGAGGATGGTTTTGAGCGCTTGCGAGCGTCCTCTTCCTGGATCAGCTTCACGCTGATTCGAGCTGATTCAAAGATGGTCGGCAATCCACTGCCCGGATGTGTTCCACCACCTACCAGCCACACCCTTTTCAACTCTTCAAACTGGTTATGCGGCCGCAGGTACATCATCTGCCCAAGATTATGAGCCATATTAAATGTTGCTCCACGGTACACGTCGAGTTCATTTTGCCAATCCAGCGGTGTAAACATCATGGATTCTTCAATACGACTGCGGATGTCTGACAACTCAGGAATCAATTCCATCCGCTTCATCATCGCCTCCCGCACATTCTCCCGTTCTACCTCCCAATCGATGTCTCCGGTAAGGTTCGGCGTAGGCATGAGAACATATAATGCAGATTTTCCTTCCGGTGCGAGCGTCGGATCGAGTCTGGAAGGGTTATGAATATAGAGGGATGGATCCGCAGACAGCACTTTATGCTTCGTAATCTCGTCGACGTTCAGTCGATAGTCCTCGGGAAAATAGATGGAATGATGCGGTAAATCCACTTCACCGTCCACACCCAGATACAGCATGGCTGTGGAGCAAGAGAATTTTTTACGCTTCATTTTCTCCGGTGTATATTTCTTAAGTACGCCAGGTTCAAACAGATGGTTCACGGCATGCGCAAAGTCCGCATTAACGACGACATGATCTGCTTCAATGCGTTCGCCATTTTCAAGCAATACGCCTTCTGCACGACCATTGCGAACAATGACCTGTTTGACCGGACAGGATGTATGTATTCGTCCTCCATATTCTTCAACGACATCAGCCATAGCTTGAAATACGCGATTGACGCCGCCAATAGGGTGAAACAAACCATAGTTGTGCTCAATAAACGACAGAATCGTAAACGTACCCGGGCAATCCCATGCAGACATGCCAAGGTATTTGGATTGGAACGTGAATGCCCAGCGCAAGCGCTCATCCGTGAAATAGCGGGACAGAATGCCATAGACCGTATTGTTAATATCGAGTTTTGGCAGAGCTGTCATGGCATCTCTTCGCAAATAATCCGCCAACTTGCCGAAAGGTCTGCGCAGCAAAGGCATAACTTTGCCAAACTTCACTTCCTCTTCCTGCATGAATCGAAGGTAATTGTCCTCGTTGCCGGGGAAAAGCTCCTTAATCTGTGCGGCTGTATCTTCACGGTTACGGGAAGGCTTAAACACCTTATCGCCAAAGTTCAGTGCATATAGCGGAGTTAGCTCTTTCATCTCCACATAGTCGGATAATTGGCGTCCCACAACATCGAACATCTCTTCAATCAGCTGAGGCATCATCAAAAACGTCGCACCCCGGTCGAACCGATATTCGCCCAGCTCCAGTCTGGAAGAACGTCCCCCGATGACTGGCTGTTTCTCATATACATCTACTTCGTACCCCTGGCCGGACAATAACATCGCTGCTGCAAGTCCACCCGGACCTGCACCAATGACTGCTGCACGTTTACGTTGCTGATTCGGTATCATGCCACTCACCTTTCCTATGTTAAGAACTATCTCTAGTACTATAGTCTCTAACCTATTATTAAACCGCCCTTGAACTGTTCAAGCGGGTAAACGCAAAAACATTATACAAATGTAGTACAAATATTATACAACCTATTAAATCAAAAAATGACCCGCTGGTCAAATTCTTTATTAAGATATTTTAGAAAGCAAAAAAACACCCTCCGCGCTCTTGCGTCAAAGGATGTCCTGTATATCTAAACCTATACATTTTATTTTAAAATACATTTTCAAAAAGATACGAATCCGTTATCTTCGCCCAGGCGAATGTTCAACAAAATACTCACGTTCCATCCATGATTGCCAATCCGCTGAATCTCCGGGCATAATCCACTGCGGATAACGTGCGTTCTCTGCACGCTCATAGCCCTTCCCTCCAAGTACAAAGCGCATATCAGGGAACTCGTCCAAAATTCGTCCTATGAGTTGATCACACCGTTCAAGCAGTTCTGAACTGGTAATCGAAAGACAAATCAACCGAATTTTCTGCTCCCGGATAATTGGATATATTCCTTCTTCAGGTGTGTTAGCTCCGAGATAGAGCACTTCTGCACCATTTTTACGCATAAACAGGGAGAACAACAATAAGCCAACCTGATGATGCTCCCCTTCCGGGCACAAGGCTAGAACTTTGGGCAGATGCGGATAGATCGGGAACAGATGGAAAAACTGATAAAAGCGCTGAGAAATCAATTGAGTCATAAAATGTTCTTGAGCGACCGAAGCCCTGCCCTGCTCCCACGCATCCCCAACACGAACGAGAATTGGCACCAGCACATGATAAAACATTGAATCATATCCGTACATGGTGAAGCCAAAATCAATCAAACCATTGGCCCGTTCGCCCTGAAAGTTGTATAACGAGTCGTAGATCTGATCGGCTATACGTACATATGCTTCTTCCATCGTGGGTACTGGTGGCGTAAATGACGTAGGCACTGCAGCAGCTTCCTGTGAACTGCTTTTGTTCACCTTCAACATGCGTACCGCTTCCGAAATATTGGTCTGGTGCTGCTCCACTTGCTCTTTCAACCAGCGCAGATCTGCAACGTTCTCTTCCGTGTACAAGCGATAACCCGATTCCGTCCGCTCAGGGGTGACCGCACTGTACCGATTCTCCCAAGCCCGGAGCGTTACCGTCGGAATACCCAGCATGGCAGCGACTTGTTTGATGGAATACACCTTATTACCTACTTTCTTTCCTGAAATAGCCGGACTTTCATAGGTTAAACGAATCCTTATCCCGCCCTTGTCAGGTATATGCAAATCCGAACATTCCACAAAAATAATACACTCATTATACACAACGCTCATATGCATGTCGATTGAATCGATCGAATTGGTTTTGCACTGCTTCAATGTTGTCATCCGGGTGGTAATAGAAGTCAGCAAGTTCAGAAAGGGGAGTTATTGTTGTTTTCTTATTATCGCCGCCAGACATCAGGCCGCAAGTCTTCACGCGGCAAATTTCCATACATACGAACAGGTCTCGTACTACTGGTTCTATGGCTCATCGCCGTCATGCTCTACCAGACCTATAAACCTTTACCAGCCGGCGTTTCCTATGAAAGTCGTGAATACCGTGTGGATCAGGTGCAATTTCTGCATGATTTGACTTACCCCTCTGCTGACGGACAGATGGAGCACGAACAGCAGATCTTCCAGCGCATGCAACAGATCGTTGAAGACGCGGAACAGTTCGTCGTCGTTGATATGTTTTTATTCAATAACTACCAGCACAAAGGTCAGAGTTTTCCACCCGTCAGCACTGAGTTCACGGAAACACTCGTCGCCAAAAAAAATCAGAACCCGGACATGGATATCTGGTTCATTACGGATGAAGTGAACACCAACTATAACTCTGCACCCAATCCACTGCTAGAGCAGATGAAACAGGCTGGAATTCATGTAGTGATCACAGATGTAGACCCTTTACGCGATTCCACTCCCGTGTACTCCGCGGTCTGGCGAACCTTCTTCCAATGGTTTGGCCAATCCGGGAAGGGATGGATTCCGAACCTGATGGCAACCGACGGACCGGATGTCACTGTGCGTTCCTACCTTAAGTTGCTCAATGTGAAAGCCAATCACCGTAAAGTGGTGGTCAGTGAAAAAACGGCCATCGTCTCTTCGGGTAATATTCATGATGCCAGTGCCTACCATTCAAACATCGCTTTTGAAATAACTGGACCGATCATCGGCGATATCCTTGAGTCGGAACAGGCTGTGCTGAATTTCTCAGGCGGGGGAAAACTTCCTTCCTATACAGCTCCTTCTACAGATCCGAATAAGGGAGATTTGCGAATTCGTTATCTAACGGAGGGCAAAGTGAATGACGCGGTGCTCCATGAGATCAATCAATCGGCAAAAGGGGACACCTTGTGGATGGGCATGTTCTACATTGCTTCCCCCAAAGTATTGGACGCCCTGCTCGAAGCCTCAAAACGGGGAACCGAGATACGGCTTGTACTCGACCCGAATGAAAATGCCTTTGGTCAGGAGAAGACTGGTATTCCCAATCGTCCTGTAGCTGCTGAGTTACATGATAAATCAGATGGCAAAATCCAAATTCGCTGGTATAACACTACCAAGGAGCAGTATCATACCAAGATGATGTATATTGCCAAAGCTACCGGGGATCATATCGTCCTTGGAGGATCGACCAACTTCACCCCCAGAAACATGAATGATTATAATCTGGAAAATGACCTCTGGGTTGCTGCCCCACCAGACAACTCATTCACTCATGATGTCGCGAATTATTTTGACCGGATATGGAATAATGAAGATGCCGAGTTCACCCTGGACTTGGATGAATTTCAGGAGAAGACTACATTTTTGAAAGAAATCGTATATAAGCTGCAGCTGATTTTGGGTTTAACGACCTTCTAATTGAAAATAAAATCTCTAGCATAAACCCGCCTGTACACTATCGTGCAGGCGTTTTTTGTGGCTTGACAGGGAATATAAAGTGTGAAAATATAGGTTACCTAACGACCGTTAGGAAGGTGAGAATAATGACTGCACATTTGATTCGGGATGCAGCCCTGTTCCATTTTGCAAGAGATGGATATGAAGGAGCCTCCTTAAGAGCAATTGCTGACGAAGTCGGGATTAAAAAACCGTCCATATATGCACATTTTAGCGGCAAGGATGACCTGTTTTTGCAAACCCTTGCGCATGCGTTTAAGGATGTTCAGCGTCGAACGCTGGAATATTTTCGTGATCACGCCGATCTGCCACTGGAACAAAGGTTGAAGGGTTTACTGATATGGTTTGAGCAGGAGTATAACTGTAATGCCTCTGCCCGCTTTATGCTGCGTATGTGTTACTTCCCGCCGCTTTCGCTATATAGCGAAGTGATGGATCTCGTTTATCCGTTCCTGGACGGTATGGAGCGGTCACTGACACGAATGCTGCAAGGAGCGACGCGCAGGGGAGAACTACAGGCTGTTCCAGCAGAACAAGCTGCGATTACTTATATGACTTTTCTCGATGGCATCACAGTTGAGATTATTTATGGAAGTTCACGTCGATACCGAAGACGGATTGAAGCTTCCTGGCCAGTCTACTGGCATGGCATTCATCATCTGAAACAAGAGGCACAGCCCGTTGTGCCGAAAGGAGATTCATCATCATGAACCGCAACTGGTTATATGTATTTATCGGAGGACTCATTGAGATTGTATGGGTAAGTGGGCTGAAACACGCCTCCAATGTTTGGGAGTGGGCTTTGACGGCCCTAGCCATCATCCTCAGTTTTGGATTAATCATCGCTGCTTCCAAAAGATTGCCTGTGGGTACGGTATATGCCGTATTTACGGGGATTGGTACTGCAGGTACGGTACTGACTGAAATGCTGCTATTTGGTGAAGCATTCTCACTCGCCAAAGTTTTGCTAATCGGTCTTTTGCTATGTGGTGTGGTCGGACTGAAATTGGTCACGGATCAACAATCGGCAAAAGGAGGTGAAGCATAATGGCTTGGATGGCAATTGTGGGTGCAGGCATATGTGAAATTTTTGGCGTCATCGGCATTAATGGTGCTTCTTCCCGGAAGGGCTGGCCTTATATCGTGCTCATGCTTGTATCGTTCGTATTCAGCTTCTCCCTACTATCCTATGCGATGATGTCTATTCCCATGGGTACCGCGTATGCGGTGTGGACTGGAATTGGTACGGTAGGCAGTACGTTAACAGGGATGTTCCTGTTCGGTGAGCGGAAGGAAACCAAGCGGCTACTGTTTATTGCCATGATTTTGGTGGCGGCAATCGGATTGAAACTGATTACGTAAATACCTTCATTATATTTTTTATAATATTTAATTATTAATAAAGACGACTTCGTTCAGGAAGTCGTCTTTTTGGGATATGATATAAAAGGAAACCTCCTCACACTCTGTTACGTAAGAAAGGATGTCGTGATGATGAAGAAATTGTTCGCGCGCATGGGTTCTTTTACCGGTTACTTCTTTCTGATCGCTGTCGGAGCCTTTTATTTGTTTGCTCTTGTAGCCATCATCCTTCTAGCCATTTACGTCTTTAAGGGCGGAGCCTGATATAGACTATTTTGAACTCATCCTATTCAGCTTGCTCGCCCTAACTAACCTGAGTACTCATACTTATCATACATATTGCAATGAACATTCGTCGCTCATTATATAACCTTTATGGCGTCTACATGTTATAGGAAAAATGCTCCAATCCCCTCATATTACGCCTCTTCTTTTTCCATTTTTCTCCCATTTGAATTCCGTTGTCTTTATCGTTTATACTTGGTTTGACCCTAAAGTCAATTCAAGAACTCGTAAGTTCCGCAGGTGAGGTGGATGTATCGTTAATGAACCCTATCCATGAAATGAATGAGAAGAAAAAGCTCATTATTACCACAGCACTCAAGCTGTTCTCAGCCAAAGGCAGTGCTGCAACCTCCATGCAGGAGATTGCAGAGATATGTGGGATGTCAAAAGGAAGCCTCTACCTCATGTTCAAATCCAAAGAGGAATTAGAGGCCAGCACGATGGAATACTGCATATTCACGCTCATGGACGAAATGTCCCAGATTGAACATGAAGCTGGGCTCACTTCGAGAGAACGTCTGCACAAACAGATTGAAACACTGCTTGTCCATGTATCCGAGCTGAAGGAATTTTTACGCGTGCAAATGCGCAGCATGATGATGGATGAAGAGCAGCATCGCAAGGAAAAGTGCAAACCGAAAAACAAGGATCTGGAGATCCGTACCCTGCACTGGTTTAAGGACAAACTGGAGGATCTGTACGGACCGGAGATTGAACCCTATACCATAGACCTTATCATGCTCACGCATGGTCTGTTCCTCTCCTACGTCAAAATCTGGTTTACGGAAATGCCTTCCCTTACCGTATCCAAGATGGCAAGCAACATGCTGCAAACGATTGATTATGCAGCTCGCGGATTGCTCGATCAACGCCCCGCCCCTCTGGTTCCTTTGGAACATTGGCCAGCATGGAGCAGCGATTCAGATACAGATTCGACAATGATGCGTCACCCCATTCATATCATCAAACAAATGAAGGATATCATCACTTCTGATATGCCTCCAGGGCAATTACGCAATGACGCGCTGGAGACCATCGCCATCCTGAGACAGGAAATGATGGAATTCACACCGCGACGTGCCATTATTCTGGGCATGATGCGCAACCTGGATCACATTCCTGTCATCCAGCCATTGCACTCCGAGCTTCAGCATATTATGGATGCCATGTATAGCCGGTTTATCCAAGCTGACTCGTCACAACAATAAAGAAATATAGGGAGAAACAGAGAGGAGAAGAAACCATCGTATGAAAGGAATTATTAATTTTTCACTGAACAACAAGTTTGCGATCTGGATTCTGACCATCATCGTTTCCTTCGCCGGTTTGTACAGCGGACTGACGATGAAACAGGAGACCATTCCAAACATCAATGTGCCATTCTTGAGTGTTACGGCCATTGATCCAGGGGCAGCTCCTGAAGGTATTGTCGAGGATGTCACCAAACCACTCGAACAGACCTTAAGAAATGTAGAGGGAATTAAGACACTCACCTCCACTTCCATGGAGAATGCCTCTTCCATCACCCTCGAATTTGATTATGGTACCGATCTGGATAATGCTACCGCAGCGGTTCGCGAAGCACTGAATGAGGTGCAGTTGCCGGATGGTGTACAGAAACCAACCATTTCCAAGTTCAGCATCAACTCCTTCCCGGTTGTCTCGCTTAGCTTGTCTGACAAGGACGGCGGCGATCTGGAACAATTGACTCGACTGGTTGAAACGGATATCCAGCCAGCACTCGAAGATATTGACGGTGTAGCTCAAGTCCAAGTTTCCGGCCAATATGTTAAGGAAGTTCAACTGAAGTTTGACCAGGAAAAAATGAATGAACTCGGTTTGACTGAAGATACAGTCAACGGTATCGTTCAAGGCTCTTCTGTCCGTGTACCACTCGGACTGTTCGAACTGGACAAAGCGCAGAAAGCTGTTGTTGTTGATGGCAATATCATCGATCTGGATGATTTGAAAAATCTCGCCATTCCGGTTGTACCAAGCGGTGCAGGAGCAGGCAGTGGTTCGGCCACAGCACCACAAGGCGCCGGCGCACAAGCTGGCGGGGCTCAAGGCTCTGCACAAGGTTCTGACCAGGCTGCAGGACAAGCTACTGGCGGAAATGCCAGTGTGGGCAGCACTTCAGGTGCCGCTAATGCACCTGGAATTCCAACGGTTAAATTAAGCGAGATCGCCAAAATTGAAGTCATTGGTCAGGCGGAATCCATTTCCCGCACAGACGGTAAGGAATCCATCGGGATCTCCATCGTTAAGTCCAATGATGCCAATACCGTTGATGTCGTGAAGGCGGTTAAAGACAAAGCGGAAGAGTTGCAGACGCAATTCAAAAACGCAGAGTTGACTGTTTTGCTCGACCAAGGTAAACCTATCCAGGACTCCGTAAACACGATGTTGTTCAAAGCGATGTTTGGTGCTTTGTTCGCCATTTTGATTATTCTGTTGTTCCTGCGTGATATTCGTTCCACCATTATTTCCATCATCTCCATCCCGCTCTCCTTGCTCATTGCATTGACAGCACTGAATATGATGGACATTACGCTGAACATGATGACCCTGGGTGCCATGACGGTTGCGATTGGACGGGTTGTCGATGACTCCATCGTTGTTATCGAGAATATCTATCGTCGATTGACACTCAAGGGAGAGAAACTTAAAGGCCGTGATTTGATCCGGGAAGCTACTCGTGAAATGTTCATTCCGATCCTTTCTTCCACGATCGTAACCATTGCGGTATTCCTGCCGCTGGCACTGGTAAGTGGTATGGTTGGTGAGCTGTTCATGCCATTTGCCTTGACGATGGTCTTTGCTTTGCTGGCATCCCTGATTGTAGCTGTTACGATTGTACCTATGCTGGCACACACGCTGTTCCGCAAAGGTCTGAAGAACAAGCAGAATCATGAGGAAAAACCAGGCAAGATGGCCGAAGCTTACAAACGACTCTTGAACTGGACATTGTCACACAAACTTATCACCGTCGGTGTTGCTGTATTGCTGCTCGTTGGTAGTTTGTTCCTCTATCCGTTCATCGGTGCAAGTTTCTTGCCGGAACAACAGGATAAATATGTGACCATTACGTACAGCCCGGAAACTGGAGCTTTGCGTGAAGATGTAGAAAAAGAAGCACTCGTAGCCGAGAAATGGTTGCTGACGCAGCCAGGTCTGGAGAAAATGCAGTATTCCATAGGCGGCAGTAATCCACTGAGCAGCATGGGTGGAGGCAGCTCCAACTCTGCTCTCTTCTATATCGAATATAACGAAGATACGAAAGACTTTACAAAAGTGAAAGAACAGCTTGTAGAAGGTCTGAAGAAAGAAGTGACTGTAGGAACCTGGAATGAGCTTGATATGTCCGGGGGTCTGGGAGGCAGCAGCTTGAGCCTTTCCATCTATGGTGACAATGTAGATCAGATCAAACCTGTCTCGGATGAAATTCTGAAACTGGTTGAAGCAGATACCGAATCTTTTGAAAAAGCCGACACTACGCTCTCCGATACCTACGGGCAATACACGCTCGTCGCGGATCAGGAGAAACTGAGCTCGCTGGGTCTGACAGCTGGCCAACTGGCTATGACGCTCAGTCCTGCACGTGAACGCCCTGTGCTCACAGAAGTGGATATCGATAACAAAACGTATAAAGTCTATGTAGAGACTGACAAAAAGACATTTACCAGCATTGCTGATATTGAAAACGAAAAAGTCACTTCACCACTCGGCATTGAAGTACCAATCAAAGATGTCGCGAAAGTGGAAGAAGGTACTTCACCGAACTCCATCATGCGTATTGATGGCAAAGTCGTTGTGCAGGTATCAGCCAACATTCTGGCTTCCGATGTGCAAAAAGCATCATCAAACTTGCAGGCGAACATCGACAAACTGGACCTGCCAGATGGTGTTGAAGTGAAATTTGGTGGTACAACCGAACAGATTAATGACACGTTTACCCAACTTGGTCTGGCCATGCTGGCAGCCATTGCGATTGTGTACTTTGTGCTTGTTGTTACGTTCGGCGGTGGACTGGCGCCATTTGCCATCCTGTTCTCCCTGCCATTTACCGTCATTGGTATTATGGTCGGCCTGTTCGTAGCTGGGGGTACGCTTGACGTATCTGCCATGATGGGTGGACTGATGCTGATCGGTATCGTGGTCACCAACGCCATCGTCCTGATCGACCGTGTTATTCACAAGGAAAAAGAAGGAATGCCTACTCGTGAAGCCTTGCTGGAAGCCGGAGCAACGCGTCTGCGTCCAATTCTTATGACAGCTCTGGCTACCATTGGTGCCTTGCTGCCACTGGTGACAGGACTTGAAGAAAGCGCAGGGATCATCTCGAAAGGTCTCGGTATTACCGTAATCGGCGGTCTGATCAGCTCCACGCTGCTGACTCTGGTTATCGTGCCAATCGTGTATGAGTTCCTGATGAAGTTCAAAAAGAAAAGAATTGAAGATTAATCGACACCTTCTGTTGATCGAATAAATCATCATTCAGAATTAAGATGAACTTCTAACATAGAACACCCCTTAGTCCGCATTAGAATGGTTTGTACATTCTGATCTCCGGCTAAGGGGTGTTTTACATTTAACTATAATTTCTTAGCATCGGTCATAGAAACATCTAGATGTTAGGTAGATCTACATAGGAATAATCCCATTTGTTTTATTTCATAAAAGGAAGAGATCATTTTGTGAAATAAAACAAATGAACGTGAGATTTCAGCTCATCTGTTGTTAACAGACTTATAATCAAGACAAACGCTCTTCAGAAGCTCGACTTACAAAGCGGGTATGTAAACTGCATGTATTTGAGGGAAGGACGGTGGTTGTGTGGGGGAAACGACGCTGCATATTCAGATGAGAGACATGCTGAAACGTCCAGTGTTCCGCAAGGCTGAGGTACTCGCCAGTGAACGGGCATTGGAGCGATATGTGCGTTGGGTGCACATTATGGAGGTTACCGAAGTAGGCAACTTGCTGAATGGCGGGGAACTGGTGCTAACGACTGGCATTGGCTGGCAGGATGATGAAAAGCAGGGACTGTCTTTCATGCGCCAGTTAATTGCTCGTGGAGCTGCGGGACTCTGTATCGAACTGGGGGCTCACACCAAGTCCCAGCTCGGACCTATGAAGGAACTTGCAGCAGAAGAGGATTTTCCACTGATCTGGTTCCACGAACAAGTACGTTATATCGATATTACACAGGACCTGCATTTCGCCCTGATTCGCAGCCACCAGCGTATGCTCGCTGATCTCGACAGCCTCACTACCTCGTTCAACCAACTTCTTTTGAATGGAGACGGTGTACAACCACTGCTCCGACTGTTGTCTCGAACAACGGGTTACCCTGTAGCGCTATATCCACTGGATGGGGAAGCAAGTGCCGTTCCCTACTGCCCTCCAGCCCAATTGGAGATTCGTCGACAGGAGTGGTTGTCACGTCGTGGTCATTCGGACGAGGGAGAGCATTTGGGAGATCATTCCGTGCAGAGGAATCATTCGGTGCATTCACCGGATGCACTCACTCTGCCTGTACAGGCGCTTGATTATGCATTTGCCGATCTGGTGCTGATGCTCGACAAGCTGTCGGATCACGATCAGGATCTGCATAACAGACCCTCTGAAGAGTTCATCATCCAGGCTCTGGAACGTTGTGCAGCCGCCATTGCTCAGGACTGGATGCGTACCAAATACATGGAGGAAAAACGACGCTACAAGGAAGATATGTGGGTCATTGACTGGCTTAACGGACATCATTCTGCGAAAGAAATTCTTGAATATGTATCTGCTGCCAACGCCCAGCTTGCTTCTGGAAAAGGTACCGTCATTTTGTTCGATAGCAATCCCAGCTACACAGACAGTCTCAAGCTACAGAAACTGCTGATTCAACGTAACATCGTTGCCCGTTCCGTGTTCTCGCGGGAAGGATTTGCACTGTACAGCACGGTTTTAAACCACCAGATCATTCTGATTATTGTTGACCCTCTGCCTGGATCTCAGCGAAAAAGCAGTCTATGGCGCTGCATTGAACAGTTGCAGCAGCATGAGCAGGAACAGACCCATCGCCTCTTCTCGGGTCTGTTCGGCATCGGTCACAGCTGCGCTGATCTATCACGTCTGAAAGACAGTCTTGAGGCAGCCAAGGATACCCTGCGCATTCAGAAGGACATCGGTGTGATGCAGCAGCCCTTTTACAGCAATCTTCACTGTTACCGCATTATTGCCAGCATGAAGCAGAGCGGCAGTCTGGATGATTTCATTGAGGAATATCTCGGGCCAGTCATTCGTTATGATGCCGAAAAAGGCGGTCAGTTGTTACGTACGCTTAAACAATATTTTATTCTATGCTGCTCCAAGCAGGAGACGGCCACGGCTTTGTTTATTGTCCGACAGACGCTTTATCACAGATTGCACAAAATTGAGACACTGCTGGGTGATGACTACACCCTCCCCGAGAAACGTGTCGCCATCGAACTGGCTATCTATGCATACGAATACGTCCATGGACCATTCGCGTGACCTTCTACGCTCCTTTTTGCTCCTGAAGCTGCCTGATCAGGATATGACTGAACCACTTCCGCCCAGACGCCGTACCCACATATTGCTCCTGTTTTTCTCCGGGAAGGTCGGGGTGCCCCCACACGACATGAGCACCCTCCAGATGTTCCCGAACGGCATAAATGCGATAACCCTGTGCCACCATTCGTTCAATCGCTATCTTTTCCGCTTCAAATACTTCATGATCAGACATCAGCCTCACCCTCCATTCACTGCCGTCACAGGCTGTGTTACAGGTAATGGTGCATCGGCATCATATTTTTCACGCTTCACATAGCGACCCGCGCCTGCCACTCCGGCAAACTGCCGGTCCCGAATCACATATTCCCCGCGGCATAACACCGTCACTGGACATCCCTGAACCTGCATGCCCTCAAAGGCGCTATAGTCCACATTCATATGGTGGGTAGCTGCCGAAATCACCCTTGAGATAGATGGGTCAAAAATAACGATATCCGCATCTGTCCCCACAGCAAGGGTTCCTTTCTGCGGAAATAACCCAAATAACTTGCTTGCCCGTGTAGAGCATAAATCCACCCACTGATTAAGCGAAATACGCCCCTTCATTACCCCTTCGGAATATAAAATGCTGAGCCGATCTTCAATGACAGGCCCGCCATTTGGAATTTTGCTGAAATCATCCCGTCCCAGTTCCTTCTGTCCCTTGAAGTTAAACGAACAATGATCCGAGCCAATGGTCTGCAATTGACCGCTCTTAAGCGCATTCCACAGCACTTCCTGATGAGGGGCTTCACGCAGCGGTGGGGACCAGACATACTTCGCACCTTCAAAATCCGGTTGATCCATCTTCGATTGATCCAGGGTTAAGTACTGCGGACAGGTCTCGCCCCAGATTCGATAACCCATGTCTCGCATACGCGCGATCTGCTCCACGGCTTCAGCACAGGTGACGTGCACCACATAGAGCTGTGAATCGGCAAGTGCTGCCAATCGGGCCGCACGCCCTGTAGCCTCTCCTTCCAACATGGAAGGTCGGGTAAGTGCATGGTGGATCGGCTCGGTTCTTCCATCCGCCAGCGCCTGCCGGACCAGCAGATCAATAACATCGCCATTCTCAGCGTGCACCATGACGAGTGCACCGTACTCTTTGGCTTTTTGCAGCGTCTGAAAGAGAATGCCGTCATCGGCCTGGAACTGGTTTTTGTACGCCATGAACACCTTGAAGGAAGACACACCCTCTTCTTCAATGATCTGTGGCAGTTCCTCCAGCACCTGATCATTCATCTCGCCAATCATCAAATGAAACCCATAATCAATGGCGGCTTTGCCCTCGGCTTTGGTATGCCATTCCTGTAGGGATTCAAGCAAAGATCGGCCTTTTTGCGTCAAACAGAAATCAATGACTGTCGTTGTGCCGCCGAAGGCAGCAGCTGCGGTTCCTGTTGCAAAATCATCCGCCGTCACCGTTCCGCCGAACGGCATATCCAGATGAGTATGCGGATCAATCCCGCCAGGGATGACATAACAGCCAGACGCATCCACAACCTCCGTTCGTTCATCCGGCACAAGTCCCATGCCAATCTGCACGATCTTTCCATTTTCAATGTAGATATCCGCCTCAAACGTATCCGAAGCTGTGACCAACATTCCATTACGAATCAATTTGCGGGTACTCATGATATCGCCTCCTTGGTGGATTGATCTCTGGCCGATTGCAGCAGGGCAATCGCAGACTGACGGTCATTCCAGGTTAACGGTTCCTGTTCATGTGCGATCTCTACCATCTCAATTGCGCCGTCCACCGGACAGACAATCGAGCACAGATTACATCCGACGCAATCTTCCTCAACGACCTCCAGATAGGAGCCAGAGGGATCAGACAGCATATCAATACATTGATGCGAGGTGTCTTCGCAGGCGATATGGCATTTGTTGCAGTTGATGCAGACATCGCGGTTGATGCGGGCTACCACTTTGTAATTCAAATCGAGATTGCCCCAATCGGAATAGCGCGGAACCGTTTGGCCAATCAATTCAGATACACTTCGCAGACCTTTCTCATCCAAATAATCGTTCAAGCCATCGATCATGTCCTCCACGATACGGAAGCCGTGATGCATGGCTGCAGTACATACCTGGACCCCCGTCGCGCCCATAAGTAAAAATTCTGCGGTATCCCGCCAATCGGATATGCCTCCGATACCGGAGATGGGCACACCAACTGCAGGATTGCGCGCACACTCAGCAACCATGTTCAGCGCAATCGGCTTCACGGCCGGACCGCAATAGCCGCCATGCGCCCCTTTACCACCTACATGCGGCACGGTATTCCAGGAATCGAGATCCACACCCGCCAGGGAGTTGATCGTATTAATCAGGGAAATCGCATCCGCACCGCCGCGCACCGCCGCCCGGGCAGTCGCCGTAATATCGGTGATATTAGGCGTTAGCTTCACAATGACAGGTGTGGTCGCCACTTCCTTCACCCACATCGTCTGCAATTCGACCAGATCCGGTTGCTGACCAGACGCTGCTCCCATACCACGCTCAGCCATGCCGTGCGGACACCCAAAGTTCAGCTCCAGCCCGTCTACGCCGACAGCTTCGACTTTCTTCACAATCTCATGCCACTTCTCCCGTTTCGGTTCAACCATGAGTGAAGCAACCACTGCCCGATCCGGGAAACGCCTTTTGGTCTCGGCAATTTCCCGCAGATTCACCTCGAGCGGACGGTCGGATATTAACTCAATATTGTTAAAACCCGCGACGCGCTGTCCGCCAAAATGAACGGCTGCAAATCGCGAAGAGGTATTAATGATCGGCTCGCCCAACGTCTTCCAGACGGCACCACCCCAACCTGCTTCAAAGGCGCGCTGAACCTGGTATCCGGTATTCGTCGGCGGCGCCGAGGCCAGCCAGAATGGATTGGGCGATCGAATACCTGCCAGATTAATAGATAAGTCAGCCATAACGATCCCTCCTTGGTGTGGTTTGAACTCACAATGGTGTTTGTTTGAACTTCACAAGATAGACTGGAATCTCTCGTATGACCCAGGAATCCTGCTTGATCAGGGTTAGTATGAGTGATTGGTGTTGCCAACCTGCTGTTATAAACTGTTGGTGTACATTCTAACGAACCGTGCACCTTCTGTTTGGTGCACATGCGGTAGGTGAGCGTTTTAACGAATCGTAGAAGGCTTGGTGCATAAGATTCGTTAGCTATAACTAAATATATCTCATGCCGTCTCTTCCACCTGTCCGGGCAACGCCTTCATCACCGATGCAGCCGCCAGCTTGCCCTGCTGTGCAGCGGAGACCACCATCGCTTCGCCCTGCCCCTGTCCGAAGATAACATCTCCTGCCGCGTAGATCTGTGGATGGGACGTACGGTACGTCTGTGGTTCCACTTCAACAACGCCCCAGTGATGACGCAGGCCAAATGCCTCAATTAATGGCAGCAAACGGTTCTGTCCAATGGCTCGAACAACAGTGTCACATTCAAGCATGAACTCCGATCCCTCTATCGGCACAGGCAGTGCCCGACCACCTCCAGGTGATGTAACCAACTTCATTTTCACACACTCTATAGCCTGAACTCGCCCATTCTCGTCTCCAATAATGCGCTTCGGCATAGTGAACCAGCGAAATTCCACACCTTCCTGCTTCGCAAATGTATATTCAAAGGCATAAGCTGTCATCTGGCTCTCCCCGCGTCGATAAAGCATCTGCACACGCTCGGCCCCCAGGCGTACCGAACAGGTCGCTGCATCCACTGCCGTATTGCCCGCACCAATAATGGCAACCTTCAGACCGTTCAGCGCCGGAGGCACACCCTGCTTCGTGGATTCCACTAGCTCAATGGCATCATAGACACCTTCCAGCGTCTCTCCTTCAATGCCAAGCATCGGAACAGCGCCCATCCCGCAAGCCAGAATAACGGCTTCGTGCTGTTCCAATAACTCTTCAGCGGACACATCCACCCCAATACGCACACCATACCGAATCTGCACACCCAGTGCCTGCACCTGTTCGACTTCCCATAAAGCTACGGATTCTGGCAGGCGAAAGGACACGATACCATACGTGTTCAGCCCTCCGCCTTTCGCTTTGGCTTCATAGATCGTCACCTCATACCCTGCACGCCCCAACTCTCTAGCCGCAGACAATCCCGCTGGCCCTGCGCCTACAACTGCAACATTTCTTCCGTTGGCAGGCGCTGCCTTGAATAACGGTTCATTCTTCGTCCGTGCCCAGTCTGTTGCATATCGCTGCAAATCACCGATCCGAATCGGCTTGGATGACTCGTTCAGTACACAAGCTCCTTCACACAGTTCCTCTGTGGGGCAGACCCGTGCACAGCTAGCACCAACCGGGTTGGCTTCCATAATGGTCCGAGCCGAGCCTTTGAGGTGACCTGTCGAGATTTTTTTGATAAACGAAGGAATATTAATGTCGGTTGGACACGCCTTGATACACGGTGCATCATAACAGTACAGACAGCGGTTCGATTCCTCCATCGCTTCCTTGCCTGTCATTGCAGGCTTCATTTCGGTAAAACGACTCTCCCATCCGTAATCGGACAACGTTGCTCCTGCGCTGTTCATCATGTCTTACACCTCCAAGGTAGATCTCTGATATCCCCAAATTTTCATTCCAGGCCACTGCTACAGGTTAACGAGATGTTCGTAGGTCTCAGGCCGTCGATCGCGGTAAAATTGCCACACATTGCGTACTTCCCGAATCAACTCCATATCCATCTCGCCAATGATGACCTCATCCTGATCCCTGCTGCCCATAGCAACCATCCTGCCCCGCGGGTCCACCAGATACGACTGACCATAAAACTCACCCATATTCCATGGCGATTCCACTCCCACTCGGTTAATGGCAGCCACATAATAGCCATTAGCTACCGCATGGGCAGGCTGCTCCAGCTTCCACAAATATTCCGATGTTCCGGCTACCGTTGCGGAAGGGTTGAATACAATCTCCGCACCAGCCAGCCCAAGAAGTCGTGCTCCCTCCGGAAAATGACGATCATAACAAATGTACACACCCACTCTGGCGTAGGCTGTATCAAATACCGGATAGCCCAGATTACCGGGTCTGAAATAATATTTTTCCCAGAATCCATTCGTGCCTTCGCCTGCTTCCACATGCGGAATATGATGTTTGCGGTATTTCCCCAGGTAGGAGCCGTCCGCATCTATAACAGCAGCTGTATTGTAGTACGTAGCGATTCCTTCTACCTCATATACAGGCAAAATGATTACTACCCCAAGCTCCTTCGCAAGCTCCTGAAAACGCCTAGTCGTCGGTCCTTCCGGCACCTGCTCGGCAGATGCATACCACTTGGGGCTCTGCTCCGTGCAGAAGTATGGTCCGTAGAACACTTCCTGCAAGCCAATAATTTGTGCTCCTCGAGCAGCCGCTTCACGTACCAGCGCAATGTGTTTCTGAATGGCGGCCTCCTTATGCACTTCAACTGGGGCCGAGCCTTCAACCTCGTGCGAAGCCTGAATCAATCCGATACTGATTTTACCCATAATGTCACATCGCCTCCCTGGGAAATGGTTTGATATGAACAGCTTTTACATGTCCGTCCCGTTACTCGCAATTTCCGGGCTGCACATTTGCCTGATCGTGCGGTACAACACTTCTGTACCGAGAGCAATGTCCTCGGGCGAAGAATACTCACTTGGATGATGGCTGACCCCATCCTTGCTGCGAACAAAGATCATGCCATAGTCACACACGTAAGAAAGGGCAAGTGCATCATGGAACGGACCACTCATCAGCTCTGGTAAAGGCAGGCCGATCTCTTCGGCAGACGAGCGAATGGCATTTTTGATTCGTTCTGCACAATATCGCGGTTCACTGTTGGTATCTTCGGTCAAGGAGTAGGTCAGCCCATATTCCGAGCTAACGTCATCCAAGAGGCTCATTAACCTTCCTTCAAGCCGATTTCTGCGTTCCATCTCCATATCTCGCAAATCAACCGTAAAGCTGACTTCTTCAGGAATGATGTTGCGTGAGTCCGGGAAGACACTGAGGCTCCCCACGGTCCCTACTGTCGGAGCTTCCGGTTCTTCTCTGACCATATCGTCAAAAGCCGCAATGACCTTGGCGCTGCCCACCAGCGCATCATGACGCATCCCCATCGGTACCGAACCGGCATGCCCTGCCATGCCTTTCATTGTCACCGTGAGCCACAGCGGGCCAGAGATGCCAGTCACCAGACCTAACGGGGCGGCCAGCGATTCGAGAACAGGTCCTTGCTCAATATGCAGTTCCAGATAACTGCCAATAGAGCCAGCCGGATAGATCGCTTCGGCAAATTGTTCTGGTGCACAGCCAAAGGCCTCCAATGCCTCTCGTCGGGTCACCCCATTTTTGTCCTTTCGCTCCAATTCTCCCTCTTCCAACTGTCCGGTTATGCCACGTGAGCCAAATAATCCTTTGTTAAAACGCGAGCCCTCTTCATCACAAAAAGCAATGACCTCAATGGGCATCCGAGGGCGAATGCCTTGTTCCATCAGGCACTGTACAGCTTCCAGCGCGCCAAGGACGCCGATGGCCCCATCATACCGACCGCCGTACGGCTGGGAATCGATATGTGAACCGATCATGAGGATCGGCAGGGACGAATCTGTACCTTCAAGGCGACCAATCAGATTGCCAAACGGATCAAGCCGAGTCACAAGCCCGGCCTCTTCCATCCAGAGGCGAACCTGGATAATGCCCTCCATATCTTCCGGAGTCAACGCGAGTCGGCAGACACCCGTCTCCACAATTCGGCCAATACGGGACAACTGTTCAATTCGATCATCCAGACGCAGCTGATTGATGATTTTCCCGGTGGTGGTCTGCATCCTCCATCGCCTCCTCACGCATATTCATAAGCACGATTTAAATGAAGATCCCACCTAGATTTCCGCTTCGCCCTCCATCACTACCCTGCATCCAGACTGCGTAGTGCAGCCAGCAAACTGCCAGCGATCAGGTCCAATTCTTCCTCAGTGGTGACGAACGGCGGTGAGATGGTCAAAATATTCGCAAATCCCGGCACGGTATCGCCGTTCTTGCCAATCAGGACACCGTCCTGTTTGCAGCTTGCCAGTACTTTCATGACCTTATCCGCATGAGCAGGCGAACCATCGGCTTCAATCAGCTCCACCCCGCAGGCAAAGCCAAATGTGCGGATATCTCCAACCACCGATAACTCCAGCAGCGGCTCCAGCTTATCCCGAAGCAGGTATCCAAGTTCATCAGCACGGCTGACCAGATTCTCTCGTTCCAGAATTTCAAGATTCGCCAGTGCCACGCGGCAGGATACAGGGTTGCCCCCGAACGTATTCACATGACGAAAGTGTGAATCGGGTCCGGGTTCTCTGAACGTGTCATACAGATCCGCTCGAACGGCTGTCGCCGATAGTGGAGCGTACGCGCTCGTCATGCCCTTTGCCATCGTGACGATATCGGGCTGCACCCCGTAATTCTGATGACCGAATTTTTGCCCGGAGCGGCCAAACCCGCAGATGACCTCATCCACTATGAACAGCACACCATAACGCTCACAAATCTCCTGTACGGTTCCCATATACTCCGGAGGCGGGACAATCATGCCGCCCCCTGTAATGACCGGTTCCATAATGACCGCAGCTACCGTCTCGGGCCCTTCCCAGCGAATAACCTCTTCATAGATGGTGGCGCATTCCAGTCCGCATGCATCCTTGTTTCGTCCAAATGGACAGCGGTAGCAATAAGGAGGTGGTACATGAGAAAAGCCTACACCTAGCGGCTCGTATTTGATTTTGCGGGCGGCTTGCCCGGTAGCGCCCAGCGCGCCCATGGAGTTGCCGTGATAGGCACGGTGACGGGAGATGAATTTGTGACGGGTTGGCTCACCATTCTGGTGATGAAACTGACGGGCTATTTTGAACGCTACTTCATTGGCATCTGAACCCGAGTTGGAGAAGAAGATGCGATACTCCCCCTCCAGCCAGTCATTCAGCTTCTCTGCCAGCAGAATCGCCGGCTCATGACTCTGGGTCATGGGCACGTACGCGAGAGCTTTCATCTGCTCATAGGCACTTCGAGCAATTTCCTCGCGTCCATGCCCGACGTTCACACACCACAGTCCCGACATCGCATCCAGATACCGTGTGCCATCCTGATCCGTGATCCAGCTGCCTTCCCCGCTAACGGCAATCATCGGATGATCATTATGAGGCGAGATGTGATGCCACACATATTTGCGATCCTTTTCTAGCCACTCTTCCTTTGTACCACCAATCGGTTGGGGTTGCTGATCCACTGAGCTCATTCGTCATCCTCCTCTCTAACCTGAACCTATGGACTTTACACTTGACCACTCCGATTGCAGTGCCCCATTCCGAACGCTCCACGCTTATTTATTTCGTCACATCCTTCACCGCTTCTTCATAGACGCTTTTCTCCAGTGCTTCGTCCAGGTTAGCGGCTTTCTTAATCAGACCATACTTCAGGGCAATATCCGCAGTCCGGGTAAACGATTCATCCACAAAACTGCCCACCTGTTTCTCCGTAAACCCTTCCGGGCGAATCAGCTTCGCAATCTCTTCCAGCATGGTCACCTGATGTTCACGGGTCGTACTGCCGTCCGTTACGTTCTTCATCACGATATCTACCGTTTCACTCTGATTGTCGATGGCGTAGTTCCAGCCTTTCAGAACGGCACGGGTCACTTTCACCGCGAGCTCTTTATTACTGTCCACCCAATCCTTCTTGGCGATCAGCGTATCCTCCAGCATGCCTACCCCGGCATCCTCAATGTTGAATACATCCAGGTCGGACTCCTTCGTCCCACTTTCAAGTACCACGTGATATTCGTTATAGATCGTTGCCGTGGCGACATCCACCTGATCGTTGAAGAACTGATCCATCGTGAAGCCCTGCTTCACCAGTTCAATATCCTTCTTTGGATCAAGGCCGTTCTTCTCCATAAAAGCGAGAACCTGAAACTGCTGACTGCCGAACCATGTGCTCACTTTCTTGCCTTTCATCTGGGCGGGATCGGTAATACCCACGGACTTCTTCGCAATCAATCGATAACTGCTCTTCTGCGAAATCTGGGCGAGGGAGACAAGCGGAAGACCGTTATCCCGGCTGACCAGCAAACTGTCCACCCCGGTGATACCCACATCGGCTGCGCCGTTAACCACCTGCTGTTCGATCACGATATCCGGGCCACCCGGAATGATCTCGGCATCAATACCTTCATCTGCAAAGAAACCTTTCTCCTTAGCGGCGTATATCCCGGCGAACTGAGCCTGAGGCACCCATTTGAGCTGAATCTTCACTTTGGTTAAGGGCTGATCTGACCCTTCCGCTCCCTCCGAGCTGGCAGCAGCAGGGGTGACGGACGGCTCTGATTTTGCGGAGCACGCTCCCAGCATCGCAACGACCAACAGGACCAACACCAGAAAACCCGGTTTTAACGTTTTGTACATATACAGAACAACCCCCTGTTTATATAAGGATCTTCAATCAGGTACTGTGAAGCCTGCTTCACGAGTCAATCGATCTGTGGAAGGTTGGTATCTTAATGAGCTTTAAGGATCTGTATGTGCACGATTCCACGGGGTCAGCCGTTTCTCGGCCAGAACGACGGCTTCATACAACACAATACCGAGCACGGCGGCGATAACAATACAGGACCAGGCAAGTGGCATGTTTGCCAGTCGGATCTGATCTGAGAGCAAGTAACCCAGCCCCTGGGAGGCGATGAAAAATTCACCCACAATGGCGCCAATAATGCTGGTCGACATATTAATTTTCAGACCTGCGAAGAGGGAAGGTAGCGCATGTGGCCAGCGTAGCTTCAAGAAAAACTGCATCCTACTGGCGGCAAGACCACCCATCAGATCACTGTATTGCGGCTGAATCGAGGTCAAGCCCTTGAATAAACTCACAGCCATGGCAGCCATCGTAATTACAGCCACGACGGCAATTCGAGACCAGATACCATCCCCAAACCAGTTGTTCATAATCGGGGCCAGCGCAACAATCGGAACGGCGTTCAGTGCTGACATCACGGCAACCGCCGCCCTGCCGCTCGTCGGGAAGAAGGATGCACCCGCAGCGGCCAAGGCTCCCAGCAAGGAGCCGAGCAGAAAGCCACCCAGCATCTCGGTTCCGCTATACATCGCGTATCGGAAAAGCATCTCTGCATTTTCCCTGATGGACGCTGCAATCGCTGACGGAACAGGCAGTTGGTAACTTTCAAGCGAGAATAACTGATGGAACAATCGAAGCTGCCACAGGGTTAGAAATAAGGCTCCGGCAAGCCACGGCAGTAGGCGCAATCCAATTGATCTTTTGCGAACACTGCTGCCCAGCGGCCTCTGTGCGGCTTGTCCCTGATGTCCATCGATATCCGTACTTGAAGGAGATGGTACCCTAACCGAATCCGCGATAGACTCCCCAATAGATGCCGTGCTTGAGACAGCTGCCGTCGCACCCTCCTCACCTTTGCGGCTTACCATCACACGTTCATTCATCATGCAGCATGCCCTCCCTTGGCCCTGAATTCAGGCTGCCATGGGGTTAGCCAGCGCTCAGCAAGGCTGATGGCAAGATACGAGATGAGTCCAATGCCAATGCTGAGCATGATGGTTGCCCAGAACATGCCGATTTGGGCACTGCCGTAATACAAGGAACTGACCATCAGTACGCCAAGTCCATCCGGCGCTCCCATTAGCTCCACCACAATGGAAGAGGTGACTGCAAGTGGAGCAGCTATTTTCATACCGGAAAACAGACCCGGTAGCGCAGAAGGCAGCAAACATTTGATATAACGAGCAGGCAGGGAAGCTCCACAGGAACGCATAAGCTCCAGATGCTCCGGCGCTGCACTTTTTAATCCTTTGAGTGTGTGGATGATAATCGGGAAGAACGTAACGTAAGCCGCCATTATAATTCGGGCCCACTCGGCGTTATGGATAATGCCATAGACAATGGGCGCAAGACCGATTACGGGCACCATCTGGGAAGAGATGACATACGGAGATAAGGTACGCTCCACCCAAACCGCCACACTCATGAGCAGGGCCAGCAACAGGCCTAACACAGTTCCACCGGCAAAACCAATTGCTGCATTCCCAAACGTTACGGCCCCCTGTTCAGCCAATGTGCCTGAGTAACGAAACAAGGCTGCTAGAACCTCGTGCAGATAAGGAAGACGGGATGCTGCCTGCTGGGGTGACAAGAACAAGTGGAGAATCCAGGCGATACCTTCCCACAGCAGCAATACGGACAAAATCCAGATCACTACCCAGGAGCGAAAACCCAGCTTATTGGTGTGCAGGAACATGGATTGGATCACGCTCCTCATAGAAACAATTGCGGATGGTGGTCATCATGCGGTAAAAGGCTTCGGTTTCCCTCAGCTCTCGATCCCGCTCGGCTGGCAGGTTGACGGAATGAATGGAGTGCACCTGACCGGGATGTGCGGAAAGGACGATGATGCGGTCAGATAGAAATACGGCTTCGGGGATGCTGTGTGTAACAAAAAGGAATGTCTTGCCTGTAGATCGCTTAATATCTAGTAGTTCCAGTTGCAGCTTCTCCTTCGTGAATTCATCCAATGCGGAGAAAGGTTCATCCATAAGCAGCAATGGCGGATCAAGCGCGAGTGCACGTGCAATGGAAACGCGCTGCTGCATGCCCCCACTGAGCTGCCACGGATAATGGTCAGCAAAGCGGGTCAGCCCGACCATTTCAAGCAGTTCACCACTTATGCGGCGGCACTCCTTCCTGCTTGTGCCGAGCAGCTCCAGGGGAAGCTCCACATTGTGGCGTACCGTGCGCCAATCGAACAGAGCTGGAGTCTGGAAGACAATACCGAACTGGCGCTGCAACCGCGCCCGCTCTGGTTCTTCCCCGGCAACCCGGATGCTGCCTTTCGTTGGCTGGAGCAAATCGGCTACGAGTCGCAGCAGTGTGGACTTGCCACACCCCGAGGGGCCAAGCAGAGAGACAAATTCATTGGAATGGATTTGAAACGAAACGTCGGACAGGGCGGTAACTTGTTGTGCTCCACTGCCAAATACAACGGACACGTGATCCAGCTCAATATGGCAGGTGTCTGGGACGATGATTGAGGACATGGGCATTCTCCTTTTCGCGGGAAGCTCGCAATCTTTTCACACCAAGGCTGAATGGAAGGTTTATATACACGAACGTAACAGGTTTTGCTTGTTAGGTAATACTATATATCTTTGGGCGGGGATTACATTATACAGACTGTTTTGAGTATGGGCCTGTTCATGTTACACATTGTAAAATGATACCGATTCTCAGTCCTAAACATGTCAATGTCCGTGTATGTTATCTTACATCTGCTTCACTCACACAGAACTCTTGTAATATCCAAGTAAAGGCGCATAATCATTTGTATTTATTGAATAAATATTCGGAAAATATGACATATACCCTCGTATTCTTGTTGATTTTCTTGTATAAACATTGATAACAGCATTTTGCAAAATGCTCATATAGAAGGACGTGAAATCTCGCCCCGATACGGTGTCTGGTTCTGGGATCATGAAGGCGGTGTCATTGATTCCCGTCCACCACCCATAGTGGCTGGATAATCGCGTTTCCGAACAGTCTCGCAAAAGATTTTTAAAATCAGAAATCGGGGTGGTCCGTATGTTTGATTGGCTGGGATGGAGAAAAGGGTGGCCGCTGTGGCGGTCGTATCGGTTGAATGAAAATATGAAGCAAGACGTAGAGGAAATCTTTGAGGGCATCGCCGAGACCCGGCGGCAGCTCTTGATGGATTGGGCTGAGGAGCAGTGGAATCATCTGGATCGATTGCTTCAGCAGGTACGAGCTGTTCATCCGCAAGGTATGTTACAAGGCACAGAAGATGTACACGGATTGGAGGTATGGTTCGCAGCAAGTTATGTACGCGCTACGGATTGTACTGAGCTTTTTATGCTTAACGAGCAAAATCAGGTTGTATTTTCTACATATAAGAAACATATTGGACAAGTCTACGAAGATGGAAATGCTTTGATCGGGCCAGGATTAAGGTATACCCAAGCGGATATCAACGGACAAAAGTGCCTGTTTGGACCTTATTCTGATCCGCTCACACTAGAAATTGGACCACGTTCTTCCACGTTTCACGATGATGTAACCTTGACGTTTATCGTACCGATCATGGAAAACGGCCGTTACATCGGTTCCCTGTGCAGTCGTGTGCCTAATGATGTATTGGGTGATCTGATCCAGCGTGAATCAGGCCACATCTACCCTGATTCGGGGGATAATTATCTTTTTATGGCTGAATCAAAACTGCGGCCCACGCTTCAACCCGGGACTGCCCTGTCCCGCAGCCGCTTCGAGGATCATACATTCACTCATGGGGAGAATCTGAAAGACGGCGTAACCACCGCATGGGGCGTTGTATCTGTTAAAGAACATACCGAATTGGAACTGATGTTTACCGATCCTTCCACCAACGAACTTCATCCTGGTGTAGCGAATACCATTTGCAATGGCTCCAATCTGTTTGTGGCTTTTCCAGGTTATTCGGACTATCGTCATATTTCAGTTATTGGTAAAGGCATCACGTTCCAGCTCCCCCATTGTCCGGATCTGTGGGGCATGATGTGTGAAGGCGATCTGGAGGAAGTTTATCGTATACGCAGCATTGGCTGGCGCCAATTCAAGCAGCACAGCTTATACATCCTGTTGTCAGGCATTGCAGGAGCGGCAATTGTATATGCGCTGACTGGAAGTGCATGGAGCGCAGCAGCCATCGCTGCCTTTAATATCATCTATGGATTTCTGACCGCAAACCAGCTGCAACGGAAACATGTTCAACGGGTCCATGAGGATTTGCGCCGCATTAGCCGATTTATTCGAATTAACGCAGAAGGCAAGGGCGATCTGACCCAGCGTCTGGATACGTCGGCTTTTGCCCAGGATGAATCAGGTGAACTGGCGAAATGGATCAACAATATGATTGACTCTCTGGAAGGAATTATGCTCAAAGTACAGCTTGCCACCGTGGATGTGATGAACAACCAGCACCAAATGCGGACGTCAACGGAAACTACACAGGGAACAACCGAACGTGTAAATCTCAAACTTGGCTCCATGATTCAGGGGATACGCAAACAGCTTGAGGACCTGGATCAGGCCAAAGTAGCCGCCGACGAAATGCGCCTCACCCTTCAGCAGCTTGAAGTGTCTGCCACCGAGCAGATTGACGTTGCCCGTCAGGAAGTGGAGCGTATCGGAGACAAAATGACCCAGATCTCGGGAGCCGTGTCCGACACCAACCATACGATTTTATCCTTTATGGCGACCATGCAGGACATCTACCGCGCACTTGCTGTCATTGATGAAATTTCGGCACAGACCAATCTGCTCGCACTGAATGCTTCCATTGAAGCAGCTCATGTTGGCGAACTCGGACGTGGATTTGCCGTCGTTGCTGGTGAGATCCGCAAGCTGGCCGAATTATCCCGTTCCTCCACGGAAGATATTCATCAGATTCTGGATAATATCTCTGTAGCGGCAGGAGCAGCCTCGCAATCCATCAAGGAAGGCGATCAGGTGCTGGCTGAAGGCACAACGCTTGTTCAGGCTGCTTCGCAGTTACTCCAAAGTGCGACGGCTGAAGAACCTCAAAGAACACAGGTTGTGGATCAGGTCGTGGTATTGATGGAGAATATCGCTGCCATCAGCCACAAAAATCGTTCCACGTCTTCGGAGGTGGAAGCCGAGATGGTCGAGCTTATTAACGACATGCTGCACGTTCAGCATTCATCGCACAATGTGGAAGCCATCACGGTCTTCTTGCAGCAGCTTGTCGGACAATTCCAACTGACCCATCCCGATAAAAACGTAATTATCTGAGGTCATCATTGACGCGGATTGGAGAAATAGCTAAAATTTGATGCAACTGTTCGTTTAGATATTGTCGGTTCATTTCATATAGAAGCTTTCCAATTTGAATCAATGAAAGGGTGGTCTGCATGGAAATGCTCCAGGATTCTTTTGGCAGAATACATGACTACATCCGTATTTCTGTTACGGACCGCTGTAATTTGCGTTGTGTGTACTGTATGCCCGAAGAAGGCATGGAATTTGCCCCGCATGACCAAATTATGAGCTACGAGGAAATCGCACAGGTACTCAAAGTGCTAGCTCCAATGGGAATGCGCAAAGTCCGTCTGACCGGAGGCGAGCCTCTGGTACGGAAAGATCTGCATCAACTCGTAAGTATGATCTCGGCCATTGACGGGATTGAAGATATTGCGTTAACTACCAATGCATTGCTGCTGGACAAACAGGCTCAGGCCCTTAAGGACGCCGGACTGAACCGGATTAACATCAGTCTGGATTCCCTGCAAGCGAGCCGTTTCTCCATGATTACTCGCGGCGGGGATGTAAATAAGGTGCTGAAAGGCATTGAAGCCGCCACGGCAGTTGGACTTGCTCCGATCAAGCTGAATGTCGTCTTAATGAAGGGCATCAATGATGATGAGATCAAAGATTTCATTGCCATGACCATAGATCAGCCACTGCATGTGCGCTTCATTGAATATATGCCGATTGGGCAGGCTTCAGATTCATGGCGCAAATCGTATTTGCCGCTGGAAGCAGTCACCGATGTATGCGCGGAGGCTGGCTGGACGGTGGAAAGTACGGCAGGTCCGGCAGGTAATGGTCCATCACGAAACATGAAGATTGCCGGTTCACAAGGAACATTTGGATTAATCCATCCGGTCAGTGATCACTTCTGTGATAACTGCAACCGACTCCGCCTGACAGCAGACGGGCATATCAAAGCTTGTCTGTACTGGTCGGATGAATACAATGTTCGCCGCTTCGTAGATGCCCCCGATGCTATGGCAGCTCTCTTCCTCAAGGCTCTTGGCACCAAACCGAAGAATCATGAAATGGCGCTTGCCCTGGAGCAAAAAATGCAAAGTCATACACCGACTGTACGACGCATGTCCCAGATTGGTGGATAGGCCAGCGTGATGTGGCGGGTAACACATCCATATTTATGTGCATCAGAGCAGGCAGATATAACAAACGTAAGCACCCGATATACTTCACAAAATACAGCCATTATCGATGTACTAAAAGCTGCTGAGGTCAGATGATCCTCAGCAGCTTTTTTATCATGTATTCTTCTTTTGTCTAACCTTGTTGATCAATTTTCCTGATCCCAAAATTAAAATAAAATTAATCTGCTTTTTGCCCTCTTTAGGCCTTCAAGAATCACGCAATTCTGACGATGAATATACAATACATCACGATCATACGCACACATATATAGGAGTTGATCCAATTGAATATTGTTGAAGCACTTGTTGCAGCAAGCCCGTATTTTAAAATCATGCTCAAGGAAAATGATTTGATGATTGCTGTTACCGATATGGAGCAGTTCCGGTATTACGTACGGAGCGAAGATCTTGATCTGGGTATCAAGGCTGGAGATCCGATCTCGCTTGAAGATCCTACACTACGCCGGGCGCTTATCCATGGTGAGACTTCAGCCAATCGTATTGAAGCGCATCATTACGGGACTCCCATTAACTCTGCGGCTACCCCACTTCGCGATGAAGCAGGCCAGATCGTAGGCGCATTAGCCATTGGATTTTCACTCAAAAACGAGGAAAAACTGGGGCACTTCACCGAATTGATCGGGGAAATCAGCGGTAAGTTAACCGATATGGTTCAGACCGTAGCGGCTCAATCCCAGCAACTGACCGCTTCATCTTCACAGATTTTGGACAACACACGGATGGCGGTGCAAAATTCCAGTGAAGTCACCAAGGTCGCTTCATTCATTCGTGAAATTTCGGAGCAGACGAACCTGCTGGGTCTGAACGCTGCTATTGAAGCGGCTCGAGCAGGAGAAGCAGGCGCTGGCTTTGGCGTTGTTGCTACCGAAGTACGCAAATTATCCACCGGAACCAAAGAAGCTACAGTGAACATTGAACGCTCCTTGAAGGAAGTACAACATTCCATTCGTCAGATGGAACAGGAGATTACATCCATCGCCCAATCCAGCAACCAGCAGGCCGAACTCGTCACCGAGTTCAGCGAGGTGATTGATCAACTGAACAATGCATCTCAGGATCTCAAAGCTTTTATTGAATCCATGCTATTGAAGGCAGAATAAGATAAAATACTCATTTGGCGCATTAACTATAAGGCCAGCATATAAACAATCCCCACACGTTTACCGTGAGGGGATTCTTTTCTATTTTTACGATACGATCAGCTTCCACAGCATCATGCCTGCCATTCCGACCATGACTACAGCGGACAATCGATTGAAGAAAACACTGATCCGGCCTGTACGATCTGTTCTACCTACTAGCCTGCCTGCACCTGCCAGTCCCAGAAACCATACCCATGATACCACTGCCGCCGTTATTGCAAAATAAAAGCGTGCCACCCCCTCGTATTGAAGTGAACTGGTGCCGATTACGGCTACCGTGTCCAGCAGGGCATGTGGGTTAAGTAAGGAAACGGAAGCAGCAAAGGCAATCTGTCTTCCCGCAGACAGCACTGCTGCTGAACTATTCGCAGGCCCGGAAGACTTCCAAATGCTCCATGCCATATAGAGCAAAAACACACTCCCTCCTGCATACAATACATTCGCCAGCACCGGCCATTGCAGTAAAATGAGGGACACCCCTCCGACGGCTGCTCCAATCAACAACGTATCACTGAGTCCTGCGGTTACTATCGCTGGCAGCGCCCGTGCATAACTTCGCTGACTCATGCCCTGATTAAAAATAAACACATTTTGTACACCGAGTGGCAAAATCAGGCCAAATGCCAGCACCACCGCGTGAATAATTACCCCCATCGTTCATCCCCCTTAGATATGTCTCCATAGTAGTAGAGATAACATCAGGCGTAACCAACCACTTGGATGGCACTGGACCCAACCAAATGATATAGTATTCAAAATAAGAGAAAATGTAAATCCCATCACTCATTCTATAAAGGAGGCAAACCTGCCCATGAATCGTTCCGATTCTCGACAGGGGGGCAGCTGGAAGCCGGACCCCTCCCATTCCCTACCTCTGTACCGACAGATTGAAGTCTATATCAGTGAGAAAATTACTGCCGGCGAATGGACAGCAGGATATCGGCTTCCTTCACAACGAACATTGGCTCAATCCATGGGTGTGAATCGCAGCACGCTGGTTACTGCGCTGGAAAACCTGGCCGCCTCAGGCATGATTGAAGGCAGACATGGCGGCGGAACATATGTCTGTGGCTCTGGCTGGCATGCGCTGGCTCACGGAGCCCTACCCAACTGGGAGGAAGCCATCGAAGAAGGCTGGTATTACCCCAATCTGCCAGAGGTACAGCAGATTAACCGGGCTGAGTTCCAGCCAGGCATCATCAGGCTTGGTACAGGTGAGCTTGCACCTGAGCTGATGCCCCAGGAGGCTTTTAACGACATCCTCCTTGCTCTATCCAGTCGTTCTCGTACACTAAACTACCTCGAACCTCAGGGTAGTCTGGAGCTCCGTCTGGCATTGTCCGTTTACTTGCAAGCAAGAGGCATCCAAGCCTCCCCTGACTCCATTCTGATCGTATCAGGCTCTCTCCAGGCACTGCACCTTATTTCAGTTGGGCTTCTGCCCCGCGGATCGGCAGTCCTGCTGGAAAAACCATCTTATCTGTACTCCATTCATGCCTTCCAATCGGCAGGATTGAAAATGAGTGGCATTCCGATGGATGCCGAGGGATTACACACTCCGCGTCTGGAAGATGCCGTACAGAATAATGCAAACAGGGAAAGCATCTCGCTGCTCTATACGATTCCGAGCTTCCACAATCCTACCGGCTCCGTCATGAGTGACAGCCGCCGGGAAGAACTGCTCGCCACAGCGCGGAACATCGGCATCTCCATATTGGAGGATGCCGCGTACAGCGACCTGTGGCTGGACGAGCCCCCGCCGCCATCACTGAAAGCGCGTGATAAAGAAGGACGGGTGCTGCACATGGGCACCTTGTCCAAGGCGGTCAGCCCCGGTCTGCGCCTCGGCTGGCTAGTTGGGCCGGAGCCGGTCATCCGTCGCCTCGCAGACATCAAGATGCAGACGGATTATGGCACCAGCTCCCTCGCTCAGGAGGCTGCTGCACTCTGGTTTGCGGATGGATACCACGAGCAGCATATGGATCGCCTGCGGCCAGAACTTCGCAAACGCAGAGACTTTATGCTTGAGCTTCTGCAACGCGATTTCAGTGAACTCGCTGAGTGGAGCATACCTGCCGGAGGCTTTTATATCTGGCTCCGATTTACCGCCAGTCCTCTATCCATTCGCGAACTGTTCCATGCCTGTCTGGAGAATCATGTGCTGATTCATCCGGGTTATCTCTATGACCGCCTAGATGCAGAGCACATTCGTCTGTCCTATGCCTATGCTTCACCGGATGAGATGGAGCGTGGTCTTCACTTGCTGGCACAGGCAGTCAAGAAGCTGATGTCATCATGAAATGAAAGAACCGCCATGATCGGAAGGAGTGACATCCCTCAGATCAAGGCGGTTCTTTCATGTTTTGTTATTAATAAGACAGATACGTCTCGTCTAGATCGCAGACAGGTTTTCCTTACCCTTTTACCGCACCTTCTGCAATACCCTCCATGATGAACTTTTGGAAGAACGCATAGATGAGAACCACCGGAATCGCGGTAAGTACCAGGGAGGACAGAATCAACGGCCATTCCTTATTGTACTCGCCAAACAGCATGTTCGTGGACAGAATCAGCGTATAACGATTCACATCCGTCAGCATGAGCAGCGGCAACAGGAAGTCATTCCAGATCCACAGGAAGTCCAAGATGGCGATGGTGACCGTAATTGGCAGCAACAGTGGGAAGATGATCTGGAAGAACGTCTGGAACTCATTACATCCATCCATCTGTGCCGATTCTTCCAATTCACGCGGGATGGACTTAACAAACCCGTGATACAGGAAGATCGCCATGTTCACACCAAGTCCGATATAGATCAGGGCCAATCCGTATGTGCTTCCTTGGACATGAAGTCCTTTGGCAACCCGTGTCAGCGGAATCATGATCGAGTGAAAAGGAACGAGCATGGATGCCACGAACAGGAAGAAAATCAGGTTGCTCAATCTGCCTGAAGTACGCGACAGCTTGTAGCCGGCCAATGAAGCGCAGAATACAATACCGCCAATCCCCAGGAAGGATACAATCGCCGAGTTCAAGGAGCTGCCCAGTAAATTGATTTTGTGAAATGCATCCGAGTAGTTTTCCCAATGAAATGTTGTTGGGAGAGCTATAAAGGACTGGAACATTTCGCCTTGTGTTTTGAATGAGTTCACAATCGCCATGTAGATTGGCAGCATTGCGACGAGGGAGCCCAGCACCAGCAGCAGTCGAATAAGGTAGCTGTTAATTCGTTGCATCCTCATGCTTCCACCTCTTTCTTCTTCATCACCGTAATCTGAATGAGCGTGAAGATGAGCACGATGACGAATAACACAACCGACTTGGCACTGGCATATCCGTATCTAAAATTGTTGGAGAATGCCTCTTCATAGATATTCATCGTAATGACCTGAGTGGCTCTGCCTGGACCGCCACCTGTCAGACCGTACACAACTTCAAATACTTTGAAGGCACCGTTCAGTGTCAGGAAGAAACAGATTGTAACCGCATGAGTAATCATTGGCAATACGACATTACGCAGTACCTGGAACGCGTTGGCTCCATCAATAACAGCTGCTTCCTTCAGACTCTTCGGCACACCCTGGAGTGCAGCCAGATAGATGATCATCATGTACCCCACACCATTCCAGAGCGATACGATCAGGATGGAGTAGAATGAAAATTTCGGATCACCCAGCCACTGTTGGTCCAAAAAGGAGACCGCCAACTTCTCGGCCAGCTGCGGCAGCACCTGGGAGAAGATGAATGTCCACATAAAGGCGCTGATGATCGTACTGATCATGTTCGGCATGAAAAACAGGGTCCGGAATAACCCCTTGCTGCGCGTCCGTGTCTCAATGAACACGGCGAGTAGCAAGGCAATTCCATTTTGCAGAATCAGCATAAACACCACATATTTTAACGTGAACCATAGGGAATTCAGAAAGTCGGGATCTTCCTTGAACAGCTCCACGAAGTTTCCCAAACCGATAAAACTATAATCCCGGTTCAGACCATTCCAGTCCGTCAAGCTGTAGAACAAGCCGCTAAATGTAGGATACAGCAGGAAAATGGCATAGATGATAAAGGCAGGCGCAGTGAACGCTAGCAGCGACAGATACTTCTTGAATACATTCGTAGCCATTGGTTCTCCCCCTTTTCACTATAAGCAGACTCGCGGAAACGGGGGAACGAAGACCGTTCTGCCAGCCGTTTCATCTGCTTACTTGTTGACTTTGTTGTAGGATTTCCACGCCTTGTCGAGCGCATCAATCACCTGCTGCTGATCCAGTTGTCCGGAGTAGTAACCTTGCAGCGCTTTGCCTGATTCATCCTTAACCGCTTGAGGAATGGATGGATCCTGATACGCTTTGCCTTCATTAACATATTTCAGGGCATCGTCTACCCAAGGGAAACTTTTGAAGTCATGAATTTTGGCAACCGGATTGAATTTCAGTGCTTCGTAGAATGCACTTGAATCCTTGTCATCGAGAACATAGTTTACGAAGTCGAGTGCCACTTCCTTGTTTTTGCTGGAGGAAGATACGGCCAGTGAAGTCGATGTGCTCAGGTTGATTTTGGTATCATCCGGGTTGTCATTGATCGGCAGTGGAGCTACGCCGAAGTTGATATCCGGATTGGACTTCAGGATGGTTTCTGCGAACCAAGGTCCTTGAATCCACATTGCTGCTTTGCCTGTTGCAAAGGCTGCCGATCCATCATCGCCGCCCACTTCGAGCGCTTTCTCCGTTCCATTGGCATTGACGAGATCGAAGATGTCGAACAAGGATTTCATATCCGAGAAGGAACCTTGATCCTGATTCATCTTATCCAAGAAGTCTTTATGTTCTGACTGAGTCAGTGCACCTACTGTAAGTGGCAAGAAGAGTTGTGGAATCCAGGCCTCTTTGTAGGACAGTTCAAACGGTGTGATGTTGGCTGCTTTCAGCTTTTCCACGACCGCTTTCATTTCCGTCAAGGTGGTAGGAACCTCTAGCCCCTGCTCTTTGAAAATATCCTTATTGTACAGGTATCCCCAAGACAACGTTTCCAAAGGAACGGCCACGACTTTACCCGACGCATCCGTTACGGAAGGCTTAACGGAATCCAGTAATTTATCGACAAAAGGTTGACCCGACAGATCTTCCAGATAACCCGCTTTGCTGAACGGTGGGATTTCATTGACCGCATGAAGTGCGAACACGTCCGGTGCATCATTGGAGGCAAGTCGTGTTTTCAGAATCTGCGGCGCATTATCTGCTGGCGGCATCTCCAGTTGTACATTGACCTCAATATTCTTTTCGGCTTTCTCCTTGGCTTTGAACTGTTCTATATATTTATCGTAATGTTCTTTCAGCCGCGGCTGTGCAATGAATACTTTGAGGGACACCGTACTGCCCGATGCAGTCCCCTCCTCCTTACCATCCGTACCCGCATTGGAACCGCAGCCTGCGAGCAGAACACTCACAAGTACCGCACTTGCTACGCTTTTCCATACTTTCATCTCTTATGACCTCCCGGTGTAACTGGTTTGTCTTTCATAGGATCATTATATATCACGAAATGAAAGCGCTTCATTGGACATTATTAGACTCGTTTATTGGATTATTTTAAACCTTAATCCAATAGTAAACTCTCTGTGAATGAATTATTTAGGGCTGTTACCTGATATTCGAGGTTGTCCCTTTCGCATCTCTCCAGGTGAAACCCCGAAGTGTTTCTTGAACACCCGGTAAAAGTACGATACATCCTCATAACCCGTCATCTCGGCAATATGTTTGAATGGAATCTGATCATCGAGCACCCATTCCTTGGCTCTTGCCATCCGTAACTGGACAATATAGTCGGTCACATTCACGTTATATTCTTTTTTGAACACCTTGCTGAGATATTCTTTGCTGACAAAAAAGATCTGGGCAAGCTGCTCCAGCGTAATCATCTCCATGCAATGCTGCTCGATGTATTGCTTCACCTCATCCAGGTTCAGCTTGTTCTTGAATTTGCGCTGCGCAATCAGCTGCTCCAACGAAGTATAATAAGGCGCTGATATCCAGTCCACTGCCGATGTGATGGACGCCAGAGCAGTTGGCGGCGGGAGTACAGCTGCTACAGGTTGCTCGCATAAGCCGTTGGAAACACAAAGCTCGCCCAGCAGCGTCTGCAATTCATATGCAATCCGCCCCAGCTGTTGCGGTCTTCGGATATCACTGGTATCAAGTCGGTGCTCCAGCTGCCCGAACAGCTCATGCAATCCCTGAACGTTCAAGTCGTTAAAACGTAGGCGTGCCTGCTGCTGGAACAACGAGAACTCGCCAGAAAAAGCGGAAGGATAAGGTTCCCATGACTCCGGCCCGGACTCGGTCTTTTCCAATTCACGTTTACACTTGGCCAGAACGTTATTCAATTCATCGGGATTTACCGGCTTGAGCAGATAATCAGCGGCACGGTGACGAATCGCATGTTTTGCATAATTGAAATCATCATATCCACTAACCACAATCACTTTGATATGCGGATATTGTGCACTTAGCGTCTGAAGCAGCTCCACCCCGTCTTTACCCGGCATACGCATGTCTGTAATGATAATATGGGGCTGATGCTGCTCGACCAACCGGATCGCCTCTCCGCCATCCTCTGCCTCACCTGTTACCACCATGCCAAGCTCATCCCACGTGCCCAAATTGCGCAAAATATCTCTGTTCCATGGCTCATCGTCCACTAATAGCACTCTATAATGATCTTTGTTCACGTGATCTCGCCTCCTGTATGGCAAGGAATTCGAACAGTGACACTCGTTCCCTGTCCTTCCCCACTCTCCATGTTCATACCGTATGCAGGCCCAAAGTGCATCACGATGCGTGATGCGGCATTGACCAGGCCAATGCTGGTGCTCGAGCTCCATACTCTGTCTCCTTGCTGGGACAGCTTGGACAGTCTCGATTGCATCTCGGCCAACCTTTCTTGATCCATGCCCACCCCATTATCGGAAATGCGGATGGTTACCTCATGATCTAGCCGGACAACTTGAATGTTCAATTTCCACTCTCCCTGCTTTTTCTCCAGACCATGGACAAATGCATTCTCCACAATCGGTTGCAGGGACAACTTCGGAATGTAGCAGTCACTGAGCCCGCCTTCAATCTCCAGTTTATATTCAAGTCTGCTGCCAAAACGCTGCTTCTGGATGAGCATATAATGCTCCAGTTGGTCCAATTCGGACTGCAATGGCACGAGACCATCCGGCGCTCTGACAATATAACGGAACATCTCGCTTAATGCACGAATAACTTTGTAACTGTCTGCCGGCTTCTGTGAGTACACCATACCTCCGATCATCTGCAGCGTATTTTGCAGAAAATGCGGATGAATCTGAGACTGAAGCGCTTTGAGCTCGGCCGTCTGTTTCTCCAGATTCATGAGGTAGTTATCCCGGATATGCTCCCGAATGCGACTTGCCATACCATGCAGATTTTTCTCCAGCAGGCCAATCTCATCCACCCGACCACTGCGGACCACTTCCTTGTCCTTGATCAACTGGATTCCCTTCATGGAATTCGCCAGTCTGACAATCGGTTTAGATGTTCGCCAAGCCACAAATGCTGCCAACAACACCGAAACCACGGTAGCCAGCCCACCTACAACAAGACCATATTTCATCGTTTCCAGTGCACTCTCATTGATAACATGGGAAGGAACAATTTTGATCAGACGCATCCCTGACGGATCAATGGCATGATAGAATACATATTCCTTGGCTGTTCGAATGAAGCCGGAACTGTCCTTCGTAGCTGCAAGCTTTTCCAGTGCCTCTGCTGAAGGCTGTATCTCCTTGTTTGGCTGATAAACCGGGCTTCCTGTACTATCCGCGATGTACACCGCATAATCGCCCCGGCTGTCCAGCAATTCCAGCGTTTGATTGAATTCGGCCCACTTGACTTCCAGACTGATTGCGCCGATCTGCGCCTGATCCTCAAAACGGTTCATGCTGCGGGTCATATGAAACTTTTCCGGATCATTCGAATCATTAATAATCGTAAAGTCCTTATGCTGCTCAAAAAGTTCATGGTATGCCGCAGGAATGTCCGGGACCGATCGAATTCGGCTTTCCATTGAGTTGAAGGTGAACAGCGTGTCCAGTTCCTTCAGGTATAATTCCACGCCAAATACATAGTTACCAGCTGAATAATATACACTGTTCAGCATGTTGAACATAGCCTTCTGCTCATCGAATCGACTGGCAGCTGGAGCATCCTGATTCAATGCCAAATACTGATGCAGCTCATCACTGATCTGAATGGAATAGATGAGATTGTTCATCCGCGCGAATTGTTCACCCAAATAGATGGAGGCCCAATTCATATTCGCACGGTTGGTCTCCATGACCTCTTCTTCCATGGAAGAACGGGTATTTTCTGCTGCTACAACTGTCATGGCAATTACGGGCAGAATGGCCAGAAACGTCATGGTGAGGATTAATTTGTTGCGAATGCTGCGTTTGAACGGATCAGTAAGCTTCCGATATAATTCGGTAAACACGAGGCATCCACTCCTGAGCTATGAGCTAAAATAAGATAAACGCCCCAGCATGAAGCCGAGGGCGCTTTGGTCTTGGTATTCTTTTTATAATCATTGAAAACAGACTTGTCAATTCATTTATGATTTCCCATTATTGCTCAATAATGCAGAACCCCCATGGTTCAAGCACCATATTCTGCCCTCCGGACACCGCTGTTCCTGCCAAAAGTTCCGTTCCGTCCCCGTAAGCATATACGAACGAAGTCGCCTGATCGGAGTAGTTAAAGAAATACCGAATCGTATTCCCTTGCTCATTCACTCCGTTCTTAACGATAATTGGAAAAGCCAATTCCTGATCGGTTCCCCACAGTCCGGCTTCCTTCATGACACGCTCCAACACGTTGCGGATCACCTCGGAGCTGGTATAACATCCAACGTACGTTGCTTTGCCCTTGCCATAGGCATTCTGGGTAATTGCCGCATATTCTCCCCAATGAGGATGATCATACCAGGCCAGCACTTCTGCAGTTGTTGGTGTGATCAGTTCCATCCAGGTGTGAATCTGATTCTGTTCCTCTCCAACCTCGAACGGATCATCTCGAAGCGACACATTTTTCGGCTCAACGAACAGGTTGTAACTGATGCCACAAGCCTCACTGATCAGTCCAGGCTGGCGGGTAGAGCGGACCTTAATATGCTCATTGGCGAATCCGCTCTTGAAGGAGTAAACGACATGCCCACCATCCTGTACAAATTCGTTCAGCCTCTCAAGCAAGGCATCAGAAGCTGCGTACAAAGCAGGCACAACGATCACATCATAGCCTTCATAACTCTCCACGGACGGATCAATCAGATCACAACCAATATTCATTTTGTATAATTCGTCATACATCCAGCGGATAACGTCGTTGTATTTTTTGTCACTCTTAAAATTAAATCCGAACCACTTGATCGACGTCAACGCCTCATTGCTGAACAGCATAGCTACCCGATTCGTTTTCTTCAAATTCACCAGTTGCGGGCTAAGTCTGGCAAAATCCCTACCGATTGTTTTGGCCTCATTGTAGACCGGATTCGGTTCAAAATCATGGCTCAGCAACCCTTTCCAATACGTCTCGAACGAATTATGCAAGGAATGCCAGTGCCAGTAAGCAACCATGTTTGCTCCCGAGGCCAGGTGGCTAAACGCCTGAAGGCGAAGCTGTCCCGGATAGGGAACCCAATGCCAGAAAGCCTGCGCTTCCGTCTCCAGTACAAGATAGTTCGATTGTTTGGTGGAACGTGCCACGTCACCGCCGAATGAAATCTCAATGCCGGTCAGATCATCCTGCGACGGATGGTAGATGTCCACACTAGTGATATCAAAAGGTTTGGATGCGGCAAAATGGTCCACATCCCCCTGAATGCCGTACGAGTATCCACGCCAGTCGAAGTCAAAGTTCTGGGTGACAAACTGACCTTCCTGTTTGTACTCATTTACAATTCCGACCTGCCACGCCAGAAAGTTGGTTACCAGTTGGCGCTGGAATTTAGCAAATTCAGCTCCCAGACTGCCATTGATTGTACCAACAACAGACGGGAAATCCTCCCAGCTATTGATACGGTTACTCCAATAGTCGAGACCAAATTCCTTGTTCAGATCATCCAATGAGCTGAACTTGTTACGCATATATTTGACGAATTGCAATTGTACATTATCTCCGGCAGTGTTGTAATGCTTCGTTTCGTTATCCGTCTGATAGCCAATCACGGCAGGGTGTTTGCTGACACGGGAAATCAGCTTGCGAATGATGCGTTCCGCGTAGAACAGATACGTTGGATGTGTGATATCCATGATCTGCCGTGCTCCATATTTTCCCGGTCCCTGTGCCGTTGTTGCCAGAACATCCGGGTGCTCCTTGACCATCCACGTCGGAACAGCATACGTAGGTGTACCCACAATAACCTGAATGCCCGCTGCATGCATGGCATCCAGTACACGATCTACTGAGGAGAAGTCGAATACGCCATTCTGTGGTTCATGCGTACTCCAGGTTGATTCCGCAATCCGCACCACGTTGATGCCTGCATCTTTCATCATCTGAATATCCTTGTCCAATCGCTCATAAGGCATATATTCGTCATAGTAGGCTACCCCGTACAATAACTTGTCCATGTTAAAATCCCCTTTTCATCCGGAAGTATGAAGCTCTTGGCATTTATACAAAATGAAATGATGCAATTGAAAAATGATAACGTTTACATTATTATCTATTGAAGTACATCAGAGACTTAGCAATCTGTCGAACGCTCTCCTGTTCTGCGATTTTCAATGTTGGCGTTAAACTGATTATAATGAAGTATACTATGCGTGCCGATTGTACAAGGCGAGTTGTTTTTACCCTTTTCCGAGGTGAATGTCATGGATATCCGATCGCAGCTTCGAGAAATGCCACATCATACATTGGCTCACTGGTTGCCTATTATCGACTGTAACATTAAATTCTATGGAGCGCACAGCCAACAAGTTCCATACGGTTGGGCGATGCCGGAAGAATGCCATCCGGGCTTTGAAATTATGCTGATTATAAAGGGGACTCAGGAGAGTGTAATTCACGGGTATACCTATACGGTTGAGGAAGGTTCGATTCTGCTGATTCCACCAGGATTCAAACATACAAACCAATGTGTATCATCAGAGGGCATGACATATTTTAGTGCTCATTTCAATGTAGATGATCCCGTATTTACCCTGAAGCTGATGTCACATCACAGCCGAATCTATGAGGCAGGCACCACAGATAACATGCAAATGCGCCCTGTCCTGGAGAACTGGATGAACATGATCAGAACATCAGAGGCATACACTTCCACAGACAAATTTATCATGCAGGCACGCATGTTTGAATTGTTTGCCCTGCTGTCCCAGGCAGCTGACCGTGAACCGCTGCCTACCCGATCTGATGCTTCGCCTAATGCTCCAGCTCCCGCAGCCATGCATTATGCAGGGGCCATCGCAGAAGCCATCAAACAGGCGTTCCATACGCAGCTCCGAATCAAAGAGGGCAATGTATCCACCGTCAAAGTGGAGCAGATCATATCCTCATTTGGTATCAGTCCGGGATATGGGCTGCAGATCTTCCGCAGGGTGTACGGACAATCTCCACGGGCCTATTTATCCAGCCTGAAGCTGCAGGAAGCCAAAGTGCTGATCGAACAGCCGCAGCTCTCTTTGGGGGAAATCGCATGGAAGCTGGGCTATACCCATCTGTCGCACTTCAGTCGGCAATTCAAGCGATGGACTGGCCAGAGTCCACTTCAATATCGTAACGCCGTTCAGGATCTATCCAACGAATCGGGTCCAGTGGACCAGAGTTGGGAGATCAAATCGGACTGAGAAAGGTATGAGATAATGAATGAACTGATGGGCTGGCCGGATTATCGGTTACGAATATGCTCGTACTCTTCCGGGGTATTCATATTACTAAGCTGAATGGCCACATCGTGGACACCAACGCTTTCCAACTCATCAACGTCGACATATCGGCAGCCGATCTCTTCAAGCCATTGCGTTACTTTCAGTCTATTATCTATTAAGCGCTGTTCAAGTTCGGGAAGAACACGTCTATGATATGCACCTGCAAGCGGATGAACACGCCCTGCCAGTCGCGGAATGATCGCGTGATGCTCTTGACCTGATTCGACGAGCCACTTCATACCTTTGAAAAAGGATGAATTTAGCAGTGGCATATCACAGGCGCAGATGAGGTTCCAGTCTGTTTCCGAGGCTCCCAGCGCGGCATGCAGCCCTGCGAGCGGCCCTTTTCCGGGGTAATCATCCTGAACGCAGTCGTAGGGCAATGCGTTGTATGCAGCTGTGTTGGTTCCTGCGGAAACGATAATACCATTCACAGCTGGTGCCATCGCTTGGATGACCTGCTCCAGCACGCTGTAACCATTCCATTCCAATAATGCCTTATTAGAACCCATACGGCGGGATAAACCTCCAGCCAATATAATACCTGTCCATTCCATCGTGCTCACGGTAATCCTCCTCGTTCAATAAACTTATTCTATACATTGAATACCCTTTCAACAAATGATACATTGAAGAATATGATTCTGAAAGGAATGGCTCTATTGGATAGATATGCACCCGGAAGAGGCAATCCCTCTTTGGTTTCGCTGAAACTATATAACTTTTTCATTTATGGAGCCATTTCAATCTTCGCCGGTTTTCTTCAGTTGTATTTGCAGGAAATCGGGATGACCAAATTGGAGATTGGCAGTCTGATGGCGATTGGTCCGTTTGTATCCTTGTTTGCTAATCCGTTCTGGGGCTTCTGGAGCGATAAATCACGCAATATTCGCATTATTCTGATGATGATGATGGGTGGCACCTTTGTGCTTGCTCAGGCCGTATTCTATGCGCCTACGTATGCCTGGATCTATGCAGCCATGATCTTTTTTTATTTTTTTCAAAGTCCGTTGTTTGCCCAAACCAACAGCCTCATTCTCGGTTATATCGATGGCACGACTCAGAAATTCGGTACGTTTCGGCTCTGGGGGTCGCTGGGTTGGGCTCTGACTGCTGCGGCTGCCGGACCGCTGATTGACCGCTTGGGAGCAGGCAGTGTATCGATTGTATTTGCCTTCATGATTGTCATTGCCTTTGTCTTTGCCTTGTTTCTACCTAGACAGCCGATCGCTTCAGATACACCTGTTGTGAGCTTTCGACGTTTCGGCAAGGTGATGTTCAATCCGTACTTTATGATCTTTATCGGGCTTGGGGTACTCGTTTCCGTACCCAACGCCATGAACAGTACATTTATGTCATTATACATCGTGGAAATGGGGGGCGATAAACAGATGGTTGGCTGGGCCATCTTCACATCATCCATCCTTGAAGTGGGTGTATTCTTGCTCCTGGACCGTTTTCTCAAACGCAAAATGGGCATGCTTCTCTCGTCGCTCATCCTGATCAGTCTGCTGTTCGCCATCCGCTGGCAGCTCATGGCCCTGGCGAACAATCCGTTAGAGATTGTGTTCATTCAGCTCATGCACTCCATTACGTTCGGCGGGTATTTCTATGTAGGGACTCAACTGACGATGCTGTTCATTCCAAGGCCGTACCGTTCCTCTGGTCAGGCCGTGTATACGATGGCCTGGGGCGGCCTCTCTGGTGTCATTGCCGGTCTGTTCGGCGGCTGGCTGTTCCAGAGCTTTGGTGCTGAAGTGATGTATAACATCGGGGTATTCTTCTCCCTGATCGGTGCTGTTGGCTTTGCAATCATGTGGTTCTCGAACCGCCGCAATGGCTATCAGCCAACAGTGCTGACGGAAATGGGTGAAAGATAATCTTTTGTTGGCAAAGGTTGAACCTTTCAAGATTTACACTGGAGCACTACGAGGACAGAACAATCTTTCGATCGCTGTTATCCCCGGATTTTTTTGGTTTCCCTTTTTCAAAGGGTAAAATCCAGGGATAAAGGCGAACGCTACGCTTCTCCAGCTTTATTCTGTCCTCTCCGTTATGGTGTAAATAAAGTTCAAACAATCAAACAAAAGATTAAGAATAGTAGTAGTAAAAAGAAAGGCGTCTCCATTGGCTTATTGCCCTGGAGACGCCTTTTACGTTTATAGATTAAAGTTTATTGATTTAGGTTTACAGCTTAGGCGTATAACCCTAACTTGTTTTCTCACCCTAAACCTCTAACTTCACCTATTGTTCTACCTCTATGCTTTACCTTAAGCTTTTGGCAGTTGGAACGAGCTTTTCAGGGATACAACCCGGTTAAATACCGGACGGCCTGGCTCGGAATGTTTCGGATCAACGCTGAAGTAACCGTGACGGAAGAACTGGAATTTATCCTGTGCTTTCGCTTCCTTCATCTCTTGCTCCACAAACCCTTGAACGACTTCAAGAGAGTTTGGATTCAATTGATCCAGGAACGTTTTCTCCGGTTGCTCTTCCACAACCTCCACCTCAGCGCCTGCCACGGCAGCTTCTGGCTCGATATCGGCTTCCGGTGCTTCTGCGGCGATCAGAGGTTCATACAGACGGAATTCAGCAGGCACCGCTTGAGTCGCTTCTACCCAGTGGATTGTACCTTTAACTTTACGGCCTGTGAATCCACTGCCGCTCTTCGTTTCCACATCATAGGTACAATGGATTTCAGTCACATTGCCTTCTGCGTCCTTAATGACATCGTTACATTTGATGAAATACGCATGTTTCAGACGAACTTCGTTGCCAGGGAACAAACGGAAATATTTGTTCGGCGGATTCTCCATGAAATCGTCTTGTTCAATATAAATCTCACGAGAGAACGGAATTTGGCGATTACCCATCTCAGGGTTCTCCACATTGTTCTCTGCTTCGAGCCATTCCACTTGCCCTTCAGGGTAGTTGGTAATGACCACTTTGAGCGGGTGCAGGACAGCCATTGTGCGCGGAGCTTTCAGTTTCAAGTCTTCACGTACAAAGTGCTCCAGCGTTTGCAGGTCGATAACGCCTTGGCTTTTGGAAATGCCTGTTTCGAATACGAAATCACGAATGGCTTCCGGTGTATATCCCCGACGGCGCAGACCCGAAATCGTTGGCATGCGCGGATCATCCCATCCATCCACATGTCCTTCATCCACGAGCAGTTTCAGCTTCCGTTTACTTGTCACCATTTGCGACAGGTTCAGGCGGCCAAACTCATATTGATGAGGTTGGTTCTCCATCTCACATTCGGCAATAACCCAATCATAGAATGGACGTTGGTCCTCAAACTCCAGGGAGCAGAGGGAGTGGGTTACTCCTTCAATTGCATCTTCAAGTGGATGTGCGAATGCGTACATCGGATAGATGCACCATTTGTCACCCGTATTATGATGATGTGCATGAGCAATACGGTAAATGACCGGATCACGCAGATTGATGTTCGGTGAAGCCATATCAATCTTGGCACGCAGCACTTTCTCACCGTTCTGGAACTCGCCTGCACGCATCCGTGTGAACAGGTCCAGATTCTCTTCTACAGTGCGGTCACGATACGGGCTGTTCTTGCCCGGCTCAGTGAGCGTTCCGCGCATTGCACGGATTTCGTCAGCGCTTTGGTCGTCGATATAAGCTTTACCTTTTTGAATCAGCAAGACCGCGCGGCTGTACATTTCATCAAAATAATCGGAAGCAAAACGTTTCTCGCTCCACTCATAGCCGAGCCATTTCACGTCTTCCTGAATCGATTGAACATACTCTACATCTTCCTTGACCGGATTCGTGTCATCGAAGCGCAGATTTGTTTTGCCGCCAAATTCGCCACCCAGTGCAAAGTTAATCCAGATCGCTTTGGCATGGCCGATATGCAGATAACCGTTCGGTTCCGGAGGAAAACGGGTAATGACTTCCTGGACTTTCCCTGACCGGAGATCTTCGGTAATAATATTTTTGATAAAGTTAGGTGGGGTTGTACGATTGTCCACAGGTATCAAACCTTTCATGAATTGATTGGAGCTTTCAGGAATTGCAGCAATTCCGGCTAAAATTCCTTTATAACGAAGTCATTTCCTGAAAAAATCTATTTTCTTGGAAAGTTTCGTACGCGTTTCATTTAAATATACCTTTAACGAGGAAGGAGTTCAATAAATAACGCCCCAAAATCAGGATCAGTTAAACACAAGATAGGCCCAAAACCATTTTGACGGGTTCGCACGAATCATGTAGCATGATAGAAAAACAGAATTTAAGGGAGGGTTTCCCATTGAACGCGCTAAAACTGTCCAAAGAACAACAGGATGAAGCCATACGTACCATCCAGTCGTATTTCGAAGAGGAACGCGGCGAAGAACTGGGCGATCTGGCAGCTTGGGGTGTGCTGGATCTTTTCATGACCCAGTTGGCTCCCTTCATATATAATCAGGCACTGGGTGACGCCCGTACTACGGTGAATCAACGCATGGCCTCGATGGAAGAAGACCTGTTTGCATTGGAGCGCAAGCTACCGAAGAATTCCCGATAATACATTATTTCAAAGAAAGAAGGTTGCACTCATGTTTACCTATTCATTGGATGAATATACCGAACTCCGCCCACTTGCCATGGAGCACACCAAACCGTTGTTCGAACTCACGGACCGCTCGCGGGATCAGTTGAGGCATTGGTTACCGTGGGTGGACAACGTGACCGAGATTGAGCATACTTCGAATTTTATCAGCAATGCATTGAAACAGGGCGCTGACAACGGCGGGTTCACCGCAGGTGTCTGGCTGAAAGGCGATCTTGCAGGCATCATCGGCTTCCACGAAATCAACTGGACCAACCGCTCGGTAAGCATCGGATACTGGCTTGGCAAAGGTTTTGAAGGTCAAGGCTTGATGACCAGCGCATGTCGTGTTCTGGTCGACTACGCTCTCGTCACCCTGGATCTGAACCGTGTCGAGATTCGTTCAGCAACCAACAACAAGCGGAGCCGGGCCATCCCTGAACGGCTTGGATTCGTCCTTGAAGGCGTTATTCGCCAGGCTGAGAAACTGCCTAAGGGCTATGTTAACCATGCGGTGTATGGTATGCTGCAGCATGAATGGGAACTTTTACGCTAAATTAGACTTACATAATTTGAATGGTTGGAGGACTAGCTTCCATTACGAATGACGGCCCTCCACAATGCATACATCAACCCTTAAAGCCCCTCCTACTCCACAACATGTGGAGAATAAGGAGGGGCTTATCTTATTTGCGCATTTGTGCATCCATATAAATTCGAATCTCTAGATCCGACTTCTTCTTAGAGCGCACGTACCATGCCACCATCCACCACAAGGGATGTACCTGTAATGTACGTATTCGCTCCTGATAGGAGGAACACAACTGCTTTGGCAAACTCCTCGGGTTGACCATAACGTCCCAGAGGAATTTCCTTACGAAATTGTTCGGCAACCTCTTCCTCACTTATTCCGTTCTGCTCTGCACGCGCAGCATCCAGTTCATGTATCCGATCCGTTCCAATTCTACCCGGCGCAACCGTATTGATCAGAATGCCATATGGCGCAAGTTCCCGTGACAAGGTCTTGGCCAATCCGAACACACCCGTACGGAACGTATTGGACAGAATCAGACCGGGAATCGGCTGCTTCACAGAGGTGGAGGCAATGTTCACGATATGTCCGCCATTCTCCTTCATGTAAGGAAGCGCACCGCGAATCAGTCTGACGTAGCTAAGTACATTTAATTCAAATGCACGTTCCCAATCGTCATCCGTCAATGACTCGAATGTTCCTGAAGGCGGGCCACCTGAATTGTTCACCAAAATATCAATCTGCCCAAACTGTTCGCCTGTCTTGCGAATCAGGGCATCAATATCTTCCTTGCTTGTCACATCGGTTGCACAATATTCGATACGTCCGCCACCACCGAGCTCCAGCAGCTCCTGCTTCACCGCTGCAAGCTTCTCTTCGCTCCGGCTGGCGAGCATGACATCAGCGCCTTCTGCCGCCAATTGAGCGGCTACCGCTTTGCCCAGTCCTCGACTGGATGCAAGCACCAGCGCCTTTTTACCCCGAAGTCCCATGTCCATTGTTGTTCCTCCTTCTACTCTGTTCTATCCTTTGGCCTGGATGAAATAACTCATAAGAATATCGTCCACATACTTGCCTGCGATATAAAATTCCGACACCAGTCTGCCTTCCGTCACAAATCCGCACTGTGTATAAAAAGCAATCGCCCCTGGATTGCTAGATAACACCCGCAACCTAAGTTTGATGATGCCTTGTTCAAAGGCATGCTGCTTCATGGCATCCATCAGAGCTGTAGCAATACCACAGCGCCGATCATGGGGATGAACAGCGATATTAATCTCGTATACATGGCGGTTAACAGGCATTCCTGTCGGCAGATAAAAGCCTACATAACCACATACCCGCTCTCCCTGAACGGCAATCAGCTGACTGCCTGGCGGACAATGCTGCAAATATTGTTGTCTGGATCGCCACTGAAACGGGGCCGGAGAGGTATGCTTATCCCATACCAATGCATCCAGTTCCATCAATTGGGCGGCATCCTTGATCTCGGATGGCCGAATAGTATACGTATGGCTGATAAGCATAAAAATTCAACCTTTCGTGCAATAGTCGATAACACTGCGCACAGCAGCGTTAGAAAAAATGTCTTATACCTTATTTATTTCAACATTTTGCAATTGAATGCGATGCAAAATGCTCCTTTGCTTTATATTGTAGCATAGCCTCAGACTTGACTAAAATTTCACCCAGTGGAAAGAAATGAACACTTAACCTTGCCGTAACGTCATCGTTTATACTGAATTGATAAGGAGGTGCACGTGATGAACATCAAAGAAGCCGCGGACAGACTCGGCATATCGGCAAGAGCCATTCGCTTTTACGAGGAAAAAGGACTGATCTCCCCTGTCAAACAGACAAGTAACGGATATCGTACATACACCGAGAATGACATCTGGCGGCTGCAAACCATTGCAGCTCTGCGCGAAATTGGGATGTCGCTTCAGGATATCACCCAAGCGCTCGGAGAGATTGACCAGGGTAATCAGCAGCGGCTGGAAGAATATCTGGAGCTGCAGCAGGCGGTCATGTATGCCCAGTGGGTCGAGCTAAAGCGCATGCTGGATACAACCCAGCGCATGATTGATCTCAACCGCCAGGACGGCCCACTGGATGTCAGCCATCTGCATGATCTTGCAGACAGTTCGCGCCGCCTCAGGGAAGCTCGGCAGAACTGGCATGACCGCTGGAATTACGATATGCAAGCAGCCATCCACGATCAGCGCGTACAAGCGGCGAATGACCGTCTGCCGAGACAAACCGACTCAAACATCAGCATTGATTCGGGACCTGAAGCCATGCAAACAACGGTTGAGTCGGATCGAGAAGACGGACCAGTTCATAACGGCGATGAAGTTCGCAGCCAGAAGAATAGCCGGACAGCACACAGGCCAAACAGCGATACAACGTATCCAGAAGACGTAGGATCAGGATTGGAAGAATTGGGAGTAAGAGTAGGTGCAGGACCGTTCAATATATATGACAACTATGATGAGGCGCTGGAGCAGACAGCAAGCTGGATATCTCCTGTTGCTGGCGAAAAAGGACTTGATATCGGTACAGGCACGGGAAATTTGGCTGGCAGACTGTTAGAGCGCGGCGCAGCGATGACTGCCATCGATCAATCCCGGGAGATGCTGCGTACATGCCGCACCAAATATCCAGAGATGCATGTGAAGCTTGGCAACTTTCTGGCGTTGCCTTTCGCTGACCAGTCCTTCGATTTTGTCGTATCCAGCTTCGCCTTCCATCATCTGAGCCCAGACCAGCAGCAGTTGGCGTTACAGGAAATGCAGCGGGTGTTAACTGCACGTGGACGAATCTGCCTGACAGACCTCATGTTTGTTGATGTAGCTCACCGCAAGACGTATATCCAACAGGCTGAGGCAGCAGGTCATGAGGACCAGTTACAAACAATAAAGGAACGTCATTTCCCGCTGCTGGACGTCCTGTGCGGCTCGCTGGAGGACGCAGGCTATGTGACGAAACATATACGCCATAATGCGCTTCTGCACACGTTGCTGGCCGTTCCATTGCGTTAGAATGATCATCGTATCGTAACGAGTTCCCCCTGATCTGCCAATAAACCTTCTCAAATAAAAAAAGGTCACCCTGCCTGTTAAGGAGGATGACCTTCCACTCTAGTGAAACATCGAGCTTGTATTGAATTTACATATAAATTTCAACAATCGTGCGCTCCGAAGCATTACGCGCTTGTTTGAACTCATCCAGCGCGATACGAGCCCCACCTTGACGGTAACGGTTCGCCGTTTGCTCGGTGCGGATGTCCTTGCCATTTACCGTTACACGGTTAACCGAACCTTCGTTCAGATGGTAGATAAATGTTACTGGCTCTCCTGCATATTCGAATTCGAACTGCATGCCATTCAGCTCAGCCGGCAGTACCGGGTCAATAACCAAATCTCCGCCTTCCTGACGAATGCCAAGTGCGTTGGAGATCAGTTGGTTCATGTAGATTCCAGGGCCGCTGGAGTAGATTCTCCATCCACCTTTCACCTGTACTGTTCCTTTGCGTAGTTGGTCAAAGTGCTCCTGCGCCTCGTAGCGCGTGTTGAACTTGCCGTCGGAACTGCTGAAATACGCGTTCGCCTGACGAATCTCGGCATTAGGTACAACTTCGCCGATGCCAACCGGGTTGATCATGGCAAGACCATTCCACACCTGATCCGTCTTACCGAGCTTCGCCATCGCTTCAACGTAACGGATATGAGCGTGTACATACTGCAAACCGATTTCGCGACCGAAGTTGGACGCTTGCTCTGCCCGTTTGAAGTGAGTGCTCACACCACCTGCATATTGAGCTGGACGATTCATCAGACGTACCCCATCCGGGCACAGGAACTGTTCACGAATCAGCGCATAATGCGATTCTGCCTGTTCTGCATTCAGCAATTCACCGATCATGCTGCGCGTCATCGGCAGAAGGCGATACTGAATGCCTGTCTCCGTATCTGTTGGGTGAAGCATCAGCTTCGCCTGATCCGCTTCTTCCATGTATACGAAACCTGGGATCACATCTGTACCCAACATGTAACGATTAAAGTCTTCACGGATGCCTTGAGCCAGAACATCCAGTTCTTGTGCAAATCCAGCATCTTTATGCTGCAGCGCCAGTGCGAGCACATTTACGGACTGATAAGTCAAAGCAACGGTCCAGCTGCTCACCATATATTGTTTGAGCTGTGCATTGGCTGGCTGGAGCGTATCATCCCAGTCCCCATCACCGTAAGAAGACAGGAATGTGTCGTGCAGGAAGTGTGAGCGGATATATTCGATCTCTTTTTTCGCGTGATCCAATACAGTCGCTGTTTCTTCCGTGAACCCGAAGCTATGCTTAACGGTATACGGTACTTTCTCATCCAGAATCGCATAGTCACGAGTCGCTGTCAGGTAGTCCGCCAGCACTTTCAGCGGCCATACGATGATATCACCGTGGCTCTCTTCCTGCTGAATTGCAAAGTATTTATCAAACATGAACCATTGCGGCCAGTTGCCATCATCTTCATATTGGTGGGTATATACCATTTTGATGATATCGCGAACCTGCTCATATTTTTGCGTTGCCATGAAGTATTCAACCGGACCTTGGCATACATCCCGAGTACCCCATGCTGCGCCGCCGTACTGCTCCAATCCGTGAGGTACGGAGTAGTGAACCAGCATGTTGTGTGTGTACCACCAAGCCAGTGCGTTCACTTTGAACAGATCCTCTGCACTTTGGCCTTCCCCACGAGACAAACGGAAACCGTTCATTACGCCTGCGAAGAATTCGCGGTACGCCTGAACTTCCTCTTCAAAAGTAAGGCTGGATCCTGCTGCTACAGAACCGTCTGCTTCGTTAGCTTGACCTTCCAATACGCCTTGTACCTTCAGCGTCCATTCTGCAGTCTCTTCCAGACTAAGTGTAACCAGCGATGCAGATCCACTGCGGATGCCACTCGCCAGCAACGTTTCGTCCCCAACATTTACGGCTGCTCCATCCACCGACATGCGGTATTGCAGGTCAGGATACGTTCCAGCACTAATCGCTTGCGGATCAGCCTTGAAGATCAGCGTGTTGCCATCTTGCGTCATATGCAGCGGATACTCGTATTCATTTACATTCATCGTAATTTGGTTGGTTACCAGGTAACGATATGCTTTGCCACTTGTCGAGCGTACGTTCATGCTCACTTCAGTGGTGTGTGCTCCAGTGTAGTTGGTCACGATAATGGTATCCGATTCGGTTTTGTAGATCCAACGTACATAGTTGAAGCCAATCTCGAACAGCGAAGGCATCGTCAGCAGACGATATTGTCCATCCATTTCCACATAAATGCGTTGTCCAGCCGTCTTCGGCACGTTCAATGCGTTGCGGGCATTACTGATCATTTTATTAAAATTGGTGTTACCAATAACGAGTTGTGAGTTGAAAATACCGTACATATACGATGTCGTCGTAATAACCTGCGCACCAAGCTGTACATTGCCACCACTCATCAGGATATGGCCGTGCGGACGCTCTACGAGCAATTCTTTCGCTTTCAGGACGATGTGTTCATAACTGCCCGTGAAGAAGGATAACAGCGAATCACCGCTACGCTCTTCCTGATGGCGATCAGGGAACAGATCATTAATCTCATCTTGTGTCAAATCAAGCGCAGCAAGTGGTTCACCCAAGAAGGATGACAGTTTCACCTGTTCCAACGTCTCGCCTTGCTCCACAGTCAATGCTTGTACTTCGTTCCATGCTGCAGTCACTTCATCCCCGAATTCCAGTGCGGAGATTCCGGCAGGATGATCTGCTTTGGCCAGTCCGTAGAAGACCACTTTGGCTTCACCGTCCAAGCTTACGCGCTCCGATTGCAATGCTGTGTAAGCAAATTCATACTGGTACGTCTCATTTGCCAATGTATTATGGCTCAGGCTTTCAGGCTGGTTTGTTTCCTTGTAGGACAGACCGTAGAATTGGAATCCATCTGTCGAGTAACCAACTGCCTTAGTCAGAGAACCTTGTTGCATGTAAGGGAAAGCACCGCCCTGAGGCTGGTTTTGACGCGAACATACCACATATCCCTTCGCTTCATCTTCGAACACCGTATGGTCAATATATTGTGACAGATAGGCTTCATTGCTACGTACTGCACCCGGATCAGCAAGACCTACATCTTGTCCATATACCACGTCAACGTTATGTTGTTGCCCTGTGAGCTTCACATCCCAGAACCAGACGCCTTGCGTTGTGGCTGTAAACACAACCTGATAGCCAATGCCTCGTTCTTTGCCTTCAAGCTGTACTGTACCTTCCCAGATCAGTTGATTGCTTGAATTCGCTTTGCTTGTAATCACTTTGCTGTTCGAACGCACACCCAGCAGTGGGAACGAGCTGATTTTCTCTCCCTCGTGTACACGCAGATACAGGTTATTCAAAGATCCATCGATCTGGTTGCTAAGCAATTGATTCAACATGGTCGTACCAGATTTAGCTTGGTACAGGTCCCCACTGTTCAAAAAGGTAAAGGATAAATCCCCGGCAGTCAGCCGGATTGGTTCATTAATCATCGTTGTCATACTATTCACTCCTTCAATTAGTATAAAATCGAAACGTTTCGATAAATCTGAAAAAGAATAGGGGTCCTCTGCGAAATGACCTTTGTCTGGCCAATTCGGACGGTGATCCCCATCATTCAACTCTTAATTCAAAGAGGGCCAATCCCTTTTACAACCACGCGAGTTAGAAAAGAACAACTTCACAAATCTATACAGACCGGATATGGTATGACTTCTGTAAGCAGTATCCAAACCATATCCCATCAGACGAGTTACTTCCTAGGCCGGCTGAATTCCTGACTCAACCTGTACCGATCGTACAGACTCGCGTTCAACCAGATCAATGGTTAACGTATACGATGTATTCACAGCTTCACCGTTCAGCATCTGGAAGAGCAAATGCCCTGCCAATGAACCTGCTTCATGCTTGGGCTGCCGCACCGTCGTAAGCGGAGGATGAACATATTCGGACAGTTGAATATCATCAAATCCGATGACCGAAATGTCATTCGGTACCGAAATGCCGCTCTCTTCAAATGCTTTTAATCCACCAATCGCCATTTCATCATTCCCGTAAAATACAGCAGATGGAAGCTCGCCCTGCATAACCATCATCTTGGTTGCACTATATCCACCCTCACGTACAAAGTTACCGCTTAGACGCCATTTGGACTTCTCTTCAAGGCCCGCCTCCTGCATTGCTCGCAAATATCCTTGATAACGCAGAGCATTATCATAAGAATTGGATGGCCCGCTGATATAGGCGATGGTCTTATGCCCCTTCTGAATGAGGTGACGTGTAGCGAGGTAACCACCTTGCTCCCCGTCCACCAGCACGTTGACCAGATGGCTACTCGACAGCTGCCGATCCATCACAATGATAGGGAAACGTTCACCTGCAGATTCCACCAGGATATCATCATGGATGTTATGGGCCAGGATGATAGCGCCATCCACTCTTTTTTCCCGCAAGAAACGAACCGCTGTGGAGTCGCGTCCTCCCATAGAGCTGCAAGCAATCAGATCATATCCGTTAGCCAGCGCTACGTCCTGTACGCTGCGAATCAATTCGGAGTAATACGGACCCGACAGATCAGTAAGAATCAACGCAATCGTGTTCGTCCGGCTCCGTTTCAGGTCCATGGCAAAGCCGTTTTTGCGATAATTCAGTTCCCGTGCTGCCGCCAGCACTTTTGCCTTGGTCTTGGCACTTACCTTGCTGTCCCCATTCAGTGCATAGGAAGCGGTCGAGAGCGCCACGCCTGCCAGCTTTGCCACATCCTTAATCGTTGCCATTCCACGTTCGCTCCTTCTAACTTTCTTGTTACCTATCATTTTATACTGTAAATGGTTGCAACAACCATACATTCCTATGCATTATCCATTAGAAATGGCATCAATTCTCATTTATCGAAACGTTTCGAAGTGTTTTCAAAAAAAATTTCTCTTCACGTCTTTTAAGCATCACTGCTGAATCATATACCCTTTTATTGTACATATAGCTTAATCGATTGACAACATTCCAATATTAGACAAGAGGAAGAATTCATTATAAATCACAATGAACACGCCTGTAAACCATAGATTGAAACGTTTCGACATTTTCATTATAGTCGGTGTTGATAGCGATTTCAACCTCTTTATCCATTTTTCACAGAAATATGTGAAGTGAATGATTCGAAGGGTCCTCATTACACCTTTGTGGTATTATACTGCTTATTAGTCCAATCCTCTATAAGGAGTCCATTATGTTATGAGCAATCTGGATCTAAGCTTTCATAAATCATCCGTGAACAATCCCGGCCGCTTGCAGCAAATCACAACCGTGCCTCCCGCAATGTTCAAACTGTGTCATCTGGTGCAGCTCCATGATCGGGAAGCCTTCTCCCGTATCGATGAACTGTGGAGCAGCAAGCACGTTCTTTATGTCATCACCTCTGGTCAAGCAAGACTGATCAGTTCGAATGGTCAACTGATGGTAAATACCGGATCAGCTGTCGTTCGCCAAGCTGGAACTCTGCTTCAGCATGAAAGCAAGCGTGGCTCCCTTTCCCCGGTTCAGGGTATTGCAATAGCCTTTGATTTTGCAGATAACGAACAAAGGCTCTGGCCATTCGGACATCCTGTTCCCGTTACAAGCCGCCTTATTGCCGAGCTGATCTCCGAATTGGTTCAGTCCAGCTCCAAACGCGATGAGTCGGGACCATTCAAACCTCATATGCTGTTTTATCAGCTGCTGGATACGTTGCGAGATCACGCTGTGCGTTTGGCTCATGAAGATCATTCCTGGCTGGACATTGTCCTCGCGCGTATCCATGAAAGAGTTACTCATTCTTTTACACGTGAGCAATTAGCGAGAGAGGTTAATGTGAGTCCAGAGCATTTTTCACGAGAATTCAAGAAATACACCGGATTTACATTCGTGGAGTATGTTACCCGGTTAAGAATTCGAATTGCCCAGGAGCACCTGCTGTTTGCCAATCCCACATTGCAAGAGCTTGCGCAGTTGACGGGATACAGGGATACCTTTTATTTAAGTCGAAAATTTAAACAAACGGTAGGTTGTGCACCGACTCTCTATCGGAAAACGCCAAAAAAAATTGCAAGTCTTACATACAACTATACCGCTTCCTTGCTCGCACTGGGCCACATCCCGCATCTGGGTGCCGTTGCAGAATGGATGAAAAGTAGACTTATTGAAAATGGACAAGACCAATTTGATCAGTGCTATGAGCATGATCTTATTAATCATCCGGATCTAATCGCAGACGCTCATCCCGATGTCATCCTTGGTTATGCACCTCATTCCGGCATGGATGAATTACGGCAGATTGCACCAACGATTTTGATGCCTTTTGAAGAACTTGACTGGCAGGAGCAACTCATTCATTTGGGACGCATCACAGGCCTGGAAGCCAAAGCTCGTGCGCTGTTAGACCAATATGATACGCTTCAGCAAGAGGCCAATCGTACACTTGATCAAATGATGGGTGTGCGTGGATCAGCAGTATGCATATTCATGATTGGTGAGAGTGGAGCGTACATCTATGGTCACGGATGGGGTAGAGCTTCTCATATTTTGTATCACTCGCTTGGCTTCGCCCCTCCTGCAAGAATGGAAAAGGATGGTCAGCTGCTCACAGGTTACATCCATGTTCCGCTAAATGAAATTCATTTGTACGCTGCAGATCATATTTTTATTGACTATGCCAGGGAGCCATCGGAGCAAGATGCTGTGGACAAGCTGTTCGCTCAGGAGTCCTGGAACAACTTGAGTGCGGTCCGAGAAGGGCGACTGTACGAGATTGAAGCGAATATGTTTTATGGATTCGATCCCATCTCGATTATGGAGCAATTACAGCACATCATACACAAACTGACATCACATCTGTCCATGCATTAGTCATCATAGATGTCCATGTACAAATGTTACGTCATCCTCTATGTTAGTAATGAGAATAATAATCATTATTGATTAAATAACAGGGGGAACAATTATATGTTTGCTGCAAAAAAACGCTTTTCTGGCTTGCTGCTCATGCTCGCCATCATCATGATCCTGGCTGCCTGTAACAGTGGTACGGGTTCCGGCACAACGGAACCAACAGCGGCGGGTTCAGAATCGACAACAGCTTCGACCGAAACAAATAACGACTCTTCCGGTGCTACGCGGATCTACAAGTCATTAAGTGGAGATGTGGAAATTCCGGCTGAACCGAAACGGATTGTTACGGATATGTACGTAAGTGATCTGCTCGCACTCGGTATAAAGCCTGTTGGCGCTGTTCAATATTATCTGGAAAACCCGTTCTATGCAGATCAGGTGGAGGGCATTGAAAGTATCGGTGATCGGGCAGCAGTCTCGATGGAGAATGTCATTGCCATGAACCCGGATCTGATCATTACCTACTCCGACCAGGCCAGCGAAATTGAGAGTTATCAAAAGATCGCACCTACCGTAGTGATTCCTTATGGTACATTCACCAATGTACATGACGAAATTCGGGGATTCGGAGAGCTGATGAACAAATCCGAAGAAGCCGAAGCTTGGCTGAAAACGTACGACGAACGGATTGAAGCCGCTCGTGCTAAGGTGAAAACCGTCATCAAACCGGAGGAAACCTTCTCCATCCTTGAAGTATCCGACAAGAGTTATTATGGATATGGAGACAATTTTGGTCGAGGAGGACAAGCGGTCTACAGTGCTTTGCAACTTGCCCCACTCGAGATCACCAAAAAAGAACTGATGGGTGATACCCAGTGGAAAGAGATTTCGCGTGAAGTTGTTGGTGATTATGCAGGGGATCATATCTTCTTGACCGTTGGGGAGAACAATAAAAATTATCAAGGCGACTCCATCTGGCAATCCCTGCCGGCAGTGAAAAACAATCAGGTGTACGAATTGCTGGAAGACCGTTACTGGTACTTCGACCCGATTGCGATTCAGGGTCAGGCTGAAGAATTCGCTGATATGATCGTAGAACGTGCACAGCAAAATCGCAAATAACATATGAAAGATGCAAGTGTCTGGTCAGGCTATGGAACCTGTCCGGGCATTTGCGTTATATGGAGGAGGACTTACATATGCTTCGCCGTTTCATGGCCTATTATCGTCCTTATCGGGGACTCTTTATATTGGACTTCTCCTGTGCCATTCTGGCTGCACTGCTGGAGCTTGCGTTTCCCTTGGCTGTAAACAAAGTTGTCGATCAGCTGCTTCCCGCAGGCAACTGGTCCATGATTTTATCAGCCTGTGCCGGATTGCTGGGCATCTATCTGCTCAGTTCCTTTTTCCATTATGCAGTCACCTACTGGGGGCATAAGCTGGGTATTAACATCGAATCCGATATGCGGCGGGAACTGTTCCAGCGTGTGCAGAAGCAATCCTTCCGCTTTTTCGATAACAACAAGACTGGGCACCTCGTCTCTCGCATGACCAACGATCTGATGGATATTGGTGAGATTGCCCATCATGGACCCGAGGATCTGTTCATTGCCCTGATGACGCTGGCCGGAGCCTTCGGCATAATGCTTGGTATCAACTGGCAACTGGCTGTCATGACCTTCATCATCGTACCGCTAATGATCTTCCTGTCTCTCTATTTCAGCCGCAAAATGTCCAAAGCGTTCAAGCGTATGTTTGCGGATATTGCAGACTATAACGCACGCGTAGAGAACAATGTGAGCGGAATTCGTGTAGTACAGGCTTTTGCCAATGAAAAGCATGAAGTGAAACGTTTTGTCGAAAATAATGAACGCTTCCGTCTTACCAAACTGATCACCTACCGGATTATGGCATGGAATTCCTCGCTCAGCTTCATTCTGATGAAATTTGTCTCGCTGTTTGTACTGGTGTGCGGTACGTGGTTTGTCATTCAGGGCAGCATGACCTACGGAGAATTTATCGCCTTTGTCATGTTATCCAATGTGTTTCTTGGACCGATTCAACAGATTAACTCCGTCATCGAAACCTATCCCAAAGGCATTGCCGGATTCAAAAGATATCTGGAGCTGCTGGAAGCCGAGCCCGATGTGGATGATACACCACAAGCCAAATCCATCCCACATGTGAAAGGCGACATCGCCTTCCATGACGTTTCATTTGCTTATGGGGAACACAAACCTACGCTGTCTCAGGTCAATCTGGATGTTCAGGCAGGCCAGACGGTGGCTCTGGTTGGACCCTCGGGCGGGGGTAAAACGACGTTATGCAGTCTGATCCCACGTTTCTACGATGTGGATGCGGGGCATATCTCTATCGATGGCATTCCGGTGAAGGACATGACGCTAGAATCACTGCGCTCCCATATCGGGATAGTGCAGCAGGATATTTTCCTGTTTGACGGAACGATTCGTGAAAATATTGCATACGGCAAGCTGAATGCTTCCGATGAAGAAATCTGGCAAGCCATTCGCCGAGCCCAACTGGAAGAGCTGGTACAATCCCAGCCAGACGGACTGGACACCATGATTGGTGAACGTGGCGTAAAATTGTCCGGCGGACAAAAGCAACGGTTGTCCATCGCAAGAATGATCCTGAAAAACCCGCCCATTCTCATTCTGGATGAAGCCACCTCCGCACTCGATACAGAGACAGAAGCTGCTATTCAACTGGCCTTGTCCGAGCTGGCGCAGGGACGTACGACATTGGTCATTGCCCATCGACTGGCGACCATCAGACACGCCGATCGCATCGTAGTCGTGGAGAACGGCAGCGTCGCTGAGCAAGGAAGTCACGAAGAACTGCTAGCACGCAAAGGCTCGTACAGCCGACTGCATCAAGCCCAGTTTGGGTAAATACAACGACAAAACAACCTTCCCTCAGAACTAGAGGTGAAGGTTGTTTTATTCATTTCAGGTATCCTTTTGATTTCCAGAATCGCTTCGCAAATGATTCAGCAGCGTACGGCAGCTCCCCATTCAGTAAATCCTCATTTGCTTGAATGAGCACTTGGCGTCCACGTTCGAGCAATTGAACGGCATGTAGTAATTGAGAGCCGCCTATATAATGAAGTTCAAGCAACACCGGTTCTTCTTCCTCACCCTCGTCCTTCTGAGCCGAGTATTCGATCAACACACTTTCCGTGCCGTCCTCATGTTGGTGCAGGGTATAATAGTATTTCTCCACCTGCGTCTCCCCTTGAGTATCCTTATACTCTCTTCCAATACGTAGCATAGCTGGCTGGGGAACACCATCACTCAGCTGACCTGCTTGTCGAAATGCATAATACAAGTCTCCAATCCACAGCCCATGCCGGTCGTCATCATAATAATCGTCATATGGCTCCACGATCGGCAAAGCTAATAAATCACGGATCAGTTGATGCGAAATTAAGGAACGGGCATACTGATAATTCGATACAGACTGCAACAAGGTGCTCCATCCTTGCTCGCTTAACTGCTGAATATCAGCAGGTGAGTTCTCCGAAAATACGTTCCATTCCGAATTCTCATTGTGCAGATAACGATATGCACCTGAGATCATCCAGACAGATTTACCCGGTTGTAGGATATGTTTATCAGGAGAGTTGGAACCTTGATCTGATGGCTCCATCTTAAGCAACAATGCACAGTTATGGTCATCCTGAAAATAAAGACTGCGGAAATACCCCTCCGTGTGCTCATCTCCATAGACCGATACTCGGCAAAATTGCTCGTTCAACCAAAATTCATAGCTGTTGAGTAACTCATCCTCCTCTCTTACAGGCAACAAAGATGAATGAGTAAGACGCTCTATGTTCTCAGCGGTAATACGATGATCTTCGAACCAATCCGGCACATCTGGCTCTGATTCATCAGCGTGAATGTACTTTCGGTTGATTACAGGTCGTCCTTGCTGCAGCCTCTTTAACATTTCTTCTCGCCAAGGAAACGGCTCTGTATCTTCATCAATCACACATTCAGGAACCAATAACGCCAACATGTCAAAGCCCCGCCATGGTCCGAGATCCTCCCATTCTTCAAGCTGACGCTTCACATTACGCTGTCCTTGAACCTGAATCATATATTGCTCGGTACTTACCAGCAATCCACCTTCTACATTCCCTCTCACTGTCAATTCTCCATGGTTATAATCCCCCCAGAACATATCCTCCACATAGAGATTACCTGTAATATATATTTCCTGCCCACCCACGATCATATAGGGCGTTATGAGATTCCCAAGTACAACCAGATTTGAACTGGCCGCGTCGGAACTTGTATTTCCAATATAACGATCCACTGTCAGATTTCCTTCAACCAAGATCAAAAAAGGTCCTTCATCCAACAACAGTTCACTGATATGAAGGTCACCAGAATGTAACCATACTTCCTCGGCTTCAAATTCACCGTTGTGCGCTTCATTCTGAGTGTACATCCAACTTTCCTGAGGCAACTTCGTTTTGATATCAGCAAAAGACACCTTGTGACCTATCTGATGTATGGACATGTCCTGACACTCCTCATCCAATAATATATGGATAGAATCTATCTGATCTACAGATAGACGACTACCCATTTTTATTATACTAGAGGAAATATACACCATTCCATAACAAAAACCCTCACCCGAGTAGAATGAAGGTTGAGCTTGTGAACGACAACAGCCCCAAGCCCATTATATACATATATGATCTAGTCCATTCTTATAACTGCCCACCCAGAATGGCATTCGCCCGCTCACGGAATTCCTTAGCCGCCTGCTCAGGCGTAATTTTGCCAAACAACAGGAGATCATACAACTCACGTAGCACCGCAGTGGCCTCAGGTGCACCTACAGGATCAGGCGGGTCCATCTGGCTGCTGTTATCTGCAACCCAATCAATATAGTCAAACACCTGCGCCAGTTCCGACTCAACCACCAGCTTCATACGCTCTTTGACACTGGATGAGACGGGCACACCCCGCTCCCCTTTGAGCAGCAGATTGGCATCCAAATCATTCACGAAAAAGCTGATGAACTTGGCAGCCTCCTCCTTATGTCTGGAATTGCCCGCCATGGAGAAAAACATGCCTGGCTTCAAGAACAATCCATCCTGGCTGTTTGGCCCAGGCATCGGGGAGATGGTTAAGGGTTTGCCATAACGCTGAGCGGTGCTGATAAATTGGTTGGAATACCCCCAGCTAAACAAAGCCTCTCCCAGATAAAACGGGTCGTTATCAGGCTGGCCAATATCTGAGGTCCAAATATCCGGTGCAAAAATAAGCTTCTTCTCTGCGAGCTGCTGCATCCTACCAAAGTATTCAATAAACAGCCCATCATCCTCATACCCCAACCTCTTGCCATCCTCCGCGTACAGCTTGGAACCATACTGTCTCAAGTAATACGCAAAAAACTGTTCGGGCGTAAAATAGGTTCCCAGATAGATGCCTTTCCCGAGCAATTGCTCGCCCATCCGGTCAAAATCCGCCCATGTCCACGTATCCGTTGGCAATTCAATATCATTGGCCTTTAACACTTCCGGATCATAGATGCTGAGCATGGCGTTAACCCCCAAACTGAGACCATAGGTTTTTCCATTCAGGCTACCACTCTCCAGCTGTTCCTTCTCAATATCTGTCGTGTCAATCAGCCCGCTCTGCATGTACGGGGTCATATCCTCCAACAGTTGCAGCGAACTGTATTGGGACAGATAGGAGATGTCCATTTGGATAATGTCGGGCAACGCATTGCCTGCTGCATGTGGGGCAAGTTTTCTCCAATACTCGTTGAAACTGCTATATTCGTACTCAATGTTCACATGTGGATTCAACTTCTCATACATGTCGATAACGGCTATCGTTGCATTGTTGCGGAACTCCCCACCCCACCAAGCGATGCGCAGTGTAATCGGCTCTTCGTCCACAATCATACCTGGTCTTTGATTCAGCTGGTTCACGCAGCCAGGAAGAGTCAGCATAAGGCAGATCATGCCTATGGTTCGCAATAATCTTCTCACAGCCTCTCCTCCTTACCTGGTGATGGGGGTGGCAGCAATACCGTTACTCTCGTTCCAAGCCCTGGCTTGCTCTCCAGCAGTACATCATATTCTTCGCCAAAAGCCAGACGCACCCGCTCCCTGATATTCAGCAGGCCAATGCCTGTTCCTCTGGTTTTCACTTCTCCGCGAAGCACTTGCTCCACATATTCGGGCTCCATACCGGGACCGTGATCCTCCACGATAAGGGCCAGCTTGCCACCTGATATCTCGGCAGACACTCGAATGAGACATGATCCAACCTGTGGTTCCAATCCGTATTGAATGGCATTTTCCAGCAGGGGCTGTAGGGTCAATTTGGGAATGGCACACCCCAGATAGTCAGCGGGCACATCCAAGCGAAAATCCAGTCGCTGCCGGAAACGGTAGGTTTGAATGGTGATGTAATGATTGACGATCTCCAGCTCTTCGGCAATGGTAATGATATTTTGCTTGAAGCTGATGGAGGAACGTAGCAAATATCCGAGTGATAGCACCATACTGGAGATTTGCTCCTGCCTGTTCTTTTTGGCGAGCCAATGGATTGAATCCAGCGCATTATACAGAAAGTGAGGATTGATCTGCGCCTGAAGCGCCTTGAACTCGGTTTCCTTAATAACCAGCTGGCTTGCATAATTTTCTTTGATCAATGTATTAATATGTGTAATCATCAGTCGATACGTACGTTGTAGTAACCCCAGTTCATCCATGTGCTGGTGTGTGGGAATGGTCAGATTGGCATCTATGTTCTCCAGATCCCCATACTGCACTTCCTTCATCTGACTGATGAGCTGCCTGATCGGCCTCGTCAGACTGCGTGCGAACACCATACCTAGCGCGAGAACAACCAGAATGGCGATAAGATAAACGACGATCAAACTATTTTTCAACCATATAATACGTTCAAAAATTTCATCATAAGAGGCCATATTGTAATAAACCCAGCCGGTATAAGAGGATTTCTTCTGGGAAAGGAATATCTCCCTCCCATCCAGATTTTTGATCTCATATCCCCCACTGCCTGGAAGTGGATTCAGTCCGGCGGACACCGCTTCCGGAAGCTGGCGATAAGGATAGACCACATCACTGCCTGCTTTTAAAATAATGTCACTGTCCTGGCTATCAATGCCCGCATACTCCTCAACGAGTCGCTCGATATTAATACGCAGAAACAGTATGCCTACCGGTTCCAGAGTCATCGGTTCGTAGGCTCGCACTTGACGCACCATAACCAGCATCGGATCATCATCATCCGGGTATAGCCACCTTACTGCACCATTCGCCTGCTCCGCAGCCTCAATCATCCGATCATATTTTTCCGGGGATACGGTTAGTGTTTCGCCGTACTTATTCACTCTTCCCCTCGAATCAATCAGATGAACGGACTGCACATATCGTGCAGCCCCACTAATATGCTCCCATAGCCGGTCTGTGATCTTCTTCCGTTCAATAAAGCTTGAATATGCGCTATCATCATCCAGCAAGGACTTCAAGGCCCTTTGAATTTGAGTATCGGAGATCATGTTTAATGATAACGCTTCCAACTTCTGAAGTTCAACATCCACTGTAGACGAGGAAAGGTTCAGCAGTCGGGACGACTTATCAAACAGCTGTTTGTCATACACCGAGTACGTATAATACAAGGAACCAAACGCCAGGATGATAATAAACGCCATCATGAACATAATCATCAGAAACATTTTCATTTTGATGCTCAGTTTGCGGTAGGCTGTCATGACCAAAGCGCTCCTTTGAACCACGTGATACTACTAGGTATATCACATGCAGGAAGGTTTTCCCAAAGTTTTAGCGCTCGATTTCTCACGTATTATTTGGACTGATATCGATCATAGGCCGCCTGATGAACCTCAATCGCCCGGTCAATGCCCATGCTCTTGATCGTTTCGGCCATGGTGTCAAATTCGGTGATTGGCTTCTGTCCGCTAATGATCGCAGTCATTGTCTCATTCAAGTACGTATTCACCTGGCTCATAATGGATGTACTTGTGCTTACCTCATCTGTTGACAAACGAATTGGCGGGAGTGTTAATGCCGAGCTTGCTTTCATCCATTCCGCATTCGCCGCACGCTGTCCATCGTCAAATAATAATGCATCCAGATAACGGCTATCCTGATTGATCGGACCGTCCATAATGGATAAGGCATAGGAAGCCAGTGCCTGGTCATACGTCAAACCGTTCGGATTATCAATGATGGTATCTGTGAATTTGACACCTTCCCCTTCACGAACATAACTGTCATTTTCGATACCAAAGTTGAACAGATCACTACCCTCTTCGCTATAGTTGTAGTCCATCCACTGAACAATATATTTTAATTTGTCTTCGTCTGCAGAAGCCGTAATGGCCTCACCATAAGTCAACACTTTGGCATCCAGATTAAATGTCGCATAGGACGTTCCATCCTGAGATACAGGCCATGGTACGCCGGTTACATTAAAGTTCGGGTCCGTATCTCTCATCAGATTGAAGTATTTCCCCATGCCACTGAATACGCCACCCTGATATGCACCTGCGAGATTGCTGGTGACCTTGTAGTCGAATGCTTTGCCGTCATTCGTCATGATCTCGGGATCAATCAGCCCTTCCTTGTACCACTTGGCCATGGTCTCCAAGAAATCACGGTAGCCCGGCTGAATCGGTCCGAATTCCACCTTGTCCCCATTCATCTGGAAGCCACCAATTACGCCAAAAGCCGCTGCAAAATCATGGAGCTTGGTCAGGTTACCCGGACCCCAGTTTCCGGTGAAAGGAAGCTCATCAGCCTTGCCGTTGCCGTTCGGGTCCTGTTCCTTGAATGCCTTAAGCACCGTATACCACTCATCAATGTTGGTCGGTACTTTGAGATTTAATTTATCTAGCCAATCCTGGCGCATAATTAAACCGGAAGTGGCATTCAGCTTCAGTGCATCCAGCTTCAGCAGCGGGAACATATAGATCGTTCCATCATCGAGTGCAATCTGCTTCTTCACATCCGGATCGGATTCAATAATCCGCTTCAAGTTCGGTGCATAACTGTCGATCAATTCATTCAACCGGATGATCCGGCCGTCCTTGATCATTTTTTCCGGTCCGCCAACGGCATCCGCCCAGTTATAATAAATGACATCCGGCAGCTCCTTCGTGGAGATCAGCAGATTGAACTGGTCCCGCTGTTGTCCAAGCGGAGGATGCGTGAACTTCACTTTGATACCTGTAAGCTTCTCCTTTTCCTTATAAGCCGCCATATCGCCAAAATTGTTCAAGGAAGCTGTCAGTTTGGCATCATTGGCGCGCCAGTAATCAATGGTAAATGGCTCACTTGTAATCGGTAGCGGTATCTCAGTCAATGCCTGAACCGCAGGTTCTGTCCCCTCCGCTGGTTCTGCATTTCCTGGCTCCTTATCACCCGTACAGCCTGCCAGTAAAGACATGGTTAGTAACGATGACAACAGGATGGACCCCATTCTTTTATTCACGCAATTCGCCTCCATAGGATACATTTTTTATTGTTTCACAGCACCGATTAAAGCTCCCTGAACAAAATAACGTTGGATGAACGGATATACCAGCATAATCGGCAAGGTAGAGATAATGATGGTTGCATATTTGATGTTCTCCCCAATGGCAAAGCCGGTATCGGCGCCAGCGCCCATGGCCTCCGTACTGCTGCTGATCAGAATATCACGCATAATAATCTGGATCGGATATAGCTCCTGACTGCGCAGGTAGAGCATCGGTCCGACATAATCATTCCAATGGTCAACCGCATAATACAGCATCATGACCGCCAGGATCGGTTTCGACAAAGGCAGTACAATCCGGAAAAGAATCAGAAAGTCATTGGCACCATCAAGCTTCGCCGATTCGATCAGACTGATCGGAATGCCTTCAAAGTTTGTTTTCATAATGAGGAAATAGAATGTACTGATGGCACCCGGAATAATAAGCGCTAAACGGGTATCCACCATCCCCAGATTCTGAATTAACAGAAAAGTCGGGATCATTCCCCCGCCGAAAAACATCGTAAACGTAATTAATTTCATCAGCGTTTTTCTGCCCATCAGATCACTGCGTGATAAGCCATAGGCTGCCAGCGAAGTCATGAGCAGATTGATGGCCGTGCCGACCACAACATAGAACAAGGTGTTCATATATCCGGTATAGATGCGAGTATCCTGAAATACCGACTTGTACGCTCCCAGCTGGAAGCCTTCAGGAATGAGCATCAGTGACCGGGAACGCAGCATCTGATCCGGATCACTAATTGAAGAATTGAACACGTACAGCATCGGGTAAAAACATAAAATCATGATCACCACGAGCAGCAGTGTATTGAATACATCAAAAACTCGTTCCCCTATAGACTGTTTCATCGCTTCACCTTCCAATTACCAGAGACTGGTTGAGTTAAGCTTTCTGCTGATCGCGTTCGCGATAATGAGCAGCGCGAAATTAATGACGCCGTTAAATAGTCCGATGGCGGTTGAATACGTATAGTTCCCCTCCAAAATACCCGATCGATAGACAAAGGTGGATATGACATCCGATGTCTCATAGGTCGGTGCCGTTTGCATCAGCAATATTTTCTGAAAATCAGCGTTCATCACTGCCCCCATGCGCAAAATCAACATGATCACAATCGTTGGCATGATACCCGGCAGTGTAATATGAAGCAGCTGTCTCCAGCGGCCTGCACCATCAATTTTGGAAGCCTCATACAGCTGTGGATCAATCCCGCTGAGCGCCGCCAAAAAGATAATCGATGCCCAGCCCGCCCCCTGCCAGATGTTGGACAGGATGTACATCGGACGGAACATATCCTTCTCCGCCAGAAACATGATGGGTTGCAGGTCGAAAAAGTCACGAATGACGTTAAATAGTCCGCCATCCAATGCGGAGAACGTTTTCAACATTCCGACCACGACGACAACCGAGATGAAATGTGGCATGTAACTAATCGTCTGCACCGTGCTTCTGAACCACTTTTTCCGTACTTCGTTCAGTAACAGGGCCAAGATGATTGGAGCCGGGAAACCAAACACAATGCTGTAAAAACTCAAAATCAGCGTGTTCTTGATCAGTCTCCAGAAATAATAACTTTCAAAAAACATGGTGAAATTGTCAAAACCCACCCATTCGCCTGCCAGGATTCCTTTGACCGGGCTGTAGGATTCCTGAAATGCCATCAGCAGCCCGTACATCGGCCCATAGCTGAAAATCAGATAGTAGGCTACAACCGGAACGAGCATCAGATACACGTATCTGTTGCGGACAAGCTCCTTTTTCACTGAACTCCATTTGCCAGCTGGCTTCAAACGCCCAGGTTCGATCCCCCGGCTTCGATTCAGCTCCATCCACTCAACCTCCACTCTCGATGTTCATTCATTAACATGACACCTCTAATGATAGAAGCGAGCGCCTTTTCTTCCCATGCTCATTTCCGTTAAATGGATGTTCAAAACCGAGTTCCGTCCGACAAAAAAAGACCCTGCTGCCGATGAAAGGCAAACAGGGCTCACTCGTAGATCGGATATAGAGGTTGCTATCTATATAAATCGAGCTAAAGAATATTTACACTTGCCACTCCGATGACAGAACAACCCTCTGATCGCTGTTATTCCCAGATTTTTATGATTGCCTTTTGCAAAAGGGAAAATCCGGGGATAGCATATGCTTACGATGTAGCTTTCTTTTAGAAAGCTTTAAGGCGAACGCTCCGCTTCTTCGTGTTATTTCTGTCTTCTCCGTTTTCGTGTAAATATTTAGTTCAATTGCTGTAGAAGCGACAGCAACGCTGGCCTAGGGTACTTTTTTATACTCGGAAGGCGAGAAGCCCGTGTATTTCTTAAACATTTTGCTGAAATACGGCCAGTTGGCACCAAACCCCGTCTGTTCGGCAAGCCAGGATACGGTACAGTTTCCGTCCTGCTCCAGCAGCTCCAATGCTCTTTGGATGCGGTAACTTAACACATAATTGGTGAATTTCTCACCTGTTTCTTTTTTGAACATTTTACCAATGTAGTCCGGGTTCATATATATCTCTCCGGCGATGGATTGGAGCGTCAGTGTTTCGTCCCTGTAACGCTTCTCCACAATCTGCTTCACACTGCCCACCATCTGTGATTGTCTGGAGCGGTGTTGTTCGTAGCGGCGAAGCGTGATTTCCTTGGCAACGGCAAGCAGAAACTGTTGAAAAGAGTGCAACGTGCTGGATTGAATCATACCTGGCAACTGGTCCATATACCTTTTCATCTCGGTAGAGCCGCTGAGCCGAATCGTTTCCATAAATATTTGAATAAGATAGGACTTCGTTTGAGATATATCGTATCGCAAGTCGGCGAGCAGCTGAAACACTCTGTTCAGCTCTGTTCCGGCTTCCTGCCAGTGTCCAGCCTTGATCGCCGTAGCCATCCGCTCTGGATCATATTCGAATCCAGGAAGAGTTCGCTCGCCTGGCGAGTAGACATCCCGCTCCATAATAAGACTGCCCTCACCAAGATAAAAGCGGTAATTGAGATAAACGAGCGTCTGCATGTACAATTGCCGTGCTTGCGTAAGATCTCCTGGTTCGCTCAGCGCAATCGTAAGATCATCATGATAATATCGGGTAAATGTGGCACGAATCTCATCAATATTATGGAACAACTGCGTTTCAGTCAGCTTGTCCTCCATCATCAGTAACACATGACCTCCAACCGTGGCACTTAAGATCGGATTATGAAAAATATCCTCGGCAATGTTCTTGACCGCGAACAAGTGCAAATACTCATGATCTCCCTCAATCTCTACCAACAGCAACCGCACACGCTGATCCTGAAATTGTACATCGAACAGCTCTCCGAAATACTTCCATTCCTTGACCCCGTACGTTCTGTTAGTGACCAGCTCCTTCAGAAAATATTCCTTGGCATGTGGTAGTACACGCTCCAGATTATATTGAATCGATTGTACAAACCGCTCCTGATCTGTCCACTCCCGCTTCTCACTGACCAATTCACTAATAGCCTGTACGAGATGCTCTTCACTGCAAGGCTTGAGCAAATAGTGCTTCACGCCATACTGCATCGCTGTCTTCGCATATTCGAATTCTGTGAACCCTGTGAGCAGGATAAACGAGACATCTGGATACTTCTCCGCCACAGCTTCAACCAGCTGTAACCCATCCATTCCCGGCATGCGAATGTCCGAGATAATGATATCCGGGCGTTGCCGCTCGATCGAAGCAAGCGCTTCCAATCCATCTTGAGCAATGCCGATCAGTTCTGTTCCTAATCGGGACCAGTTCACGACGCTGGAGATCCCGTCCGAGATCATAAATTCATCATCAACCAACAAAACCTTGTACATCGTATGCATCCTCCTGCCTTTAACCAGTTCCATTCTATTATATGGGCATTATGCACAAATAGAGGGAAGAACGTTGAATGACATGGAATTGAAACATAACAAGTCGGATATCTGAACAGTTGTATCATATGCGAAAATATTGACTACCGAATCATGGTCTATGTTGATCCTTCGTTCTAACTAAACAACCCTCACCCTGACTCAGGATGAAGGTTGTTTGGTTTGCAAATGTGGGCTATATAAGTGACCATACATGCCCGGATCGATTTATTTTTTTACCGCGTGAATGAAATGTATCGTTTCAAATGACCTTAGATGATCGATTCGATCCTGGAAATACTGTTCCTGAATCGCCTCCGGAGTCAGATGCTCATAGATAAGCAGTCCTGCTTCATCCAGCAAGGCCTCCATCTTCCCATAGGCGTACCCCGATTTCATCGGCTCACCGCCAGCCGCAGCCATCTGGATCATATGGTCCACGCGATTAGATATGCCCTTCGTATCAAAAAGATGTTCGTCAGCGTAGTCAAAAACAATTGAACTCCCAGAAGGCAGTTTCGTAAACAACACTTGCAACAATCGGGACAAGTCTTCCTTGGTCAAGTAAAAAGAGACGCCAAGTAGACTTACAAAGGATTTCTCGCTGCTTAACTCTTCAGTCACGAGCCTTGAAAGGGAGCCCTTATCGGTCAAATCCATAGCCACAAAGTGCAGATTGGATGGAATAGGTAGTTTCACGGACGACAGCCGACTGCGTTTGAATTGCTGTGTGACCGGGATATCCACTTCAATGATGTTCAGCCTATCCTTTAATTCCGGATACCGAAACGCAAACGTATCCAGACCGGCTCCAAGTATTACATATTGCGTGCCTCCCAATGCCACTTCATGAAGCAGCACCCGTTCGCAATATGCGGCACGTGCCAAGGGAGTTGGAGCAAGCTGAGTTTGTACAAACCACCTCAGTATTTCATCCGGGTCGTCCTTGATCAGATGAGCCATGTCCGGGTTGAAAAAATGGATGCCTTGAATCATATTCTCGCGAATACCCGCGAACTCTTGAGGAGTGATAAGCTCTTTGGCTAAATAATCATCGAAAATAAGAGGTGTGTCGTATTGGCAGTGGTAGGCTCGGCCAAAAGCCGAAATCAAGGATGTGATGCTGGATTCATTTTGCTTCATATTTCATCCTCCCGTACAAACAAAAATAAGATTCCCCCTGGCCAGGAGAACCTTAGTATATACGGAATATTTTTATATGTAAATTATAGCATAAAAAGATTTTTTTGTCAATCTAAATCTACAGGATGATCCGACAGATTCAAGTGGCTTTCTTTGTCCCTCCACTCCAATCTGCCCTCTTCCTCCTTCATACCACTCAACCCGAAAAGGCTAAGCGTCCAATCCGTACTCCTTCACTTCACGGTTGCGGTTCAGCACCGCATGCAGTACAAAACCAAGCACCGCAATAACCGCCGTGCCAGTCGCCAGCCACGCTACAGGGATCAGTCCCTGTTTGTCGTACATGACCCCCATTGCATACGGCCCGATAACCCGTCCAACCGCACCGATCCCACCGGAGATCCCGATGTAGAAAGGTGCCGCTCTTCCGGCATGCTCTGAGATGAATGCCGGCGTAGCAGGTGAGATCAACATTTCCCCAAAGGTAGCCAGTACCATTGCAAGCACCATACCCGGATAGCTATACATGGTGATCATGACGATGTAAGCCATGCCATAAAACACCGCACTTGCAGTCATCTGAGCGGTCGATGTACGGGCCATCGTACGCTTAACCCAGCTGGTAAAGGGTTGTCCCACAAAGATCAGCACCCCATTTAGGGTCCAGAGCAGACCGTACATTCTTTTCTCCATACCCTCGGAAATAATATACGGAGACACACCCGTATTCCAGATGGAATTACCGAACAGCAGGAACAGCACGCCCAGGCTCATGAACAGATATAATCTGGTGTTTCCTAGCAGCGCCCAGACGCCTGGCCCATCGGGAACCGTTTTGCGCTTGGTCAGATGTACTTCGCCCTGATCGGGCTCCGCCCGCGACAGATAATACCAGAAGAAAATCGCAAACCCGGCAGAGGTCACCCCGTTCAGTACAAAGCTGAGATGATAGGAAAAGTCAGCCAAGAAACCACTGAGCGCCGTACCAATCGCCACACCGATATTGTTGGCGACATAGATCACATTGAACAATTCCCCGCGTCGCTCCGCAAACCGGAAGCCAATAAAGGCTTGAATCGCTGGTAACGACAATGAACTGAATAGACCGATCCAGCCCATGGCACATATAAATACAACCCAATACGCGCTAATCCACGGCAGAGCAAATAGCCCTACCGCATTTAACGCCAGCGATCCGATGATCAGCTTCTTGACGCCCACCCTGTGGTACAATGCACCGCCGAGCAATTGCCCGAAGATGCCGCCCAGCGACTGAATCAGAATAACAAACCCCGCGTTCGCCATCGTGCGTCCAAGCTCGTCAAATACATACATCGTGGTCAGCGGCCACATCAAGGCACTACCTGTCGCATTGACCAAACTTGCCAGCAAAAATATTTTCACTTCTTTTGGATACGTATCCAGCCATCTCATCATCTTGTTTATTCTCCTTAGTACCTTCAAAAAGCATATTGCCATAAAAAATAGACCCTTGCCCTGACGGCATAATTAGCCAGAGCGAAGGCCACTTGAATTTAGAAATTTAGAATGTAGTACTTTGAATTCCGAATTTTGCTCTTTATCATTCTGCTTACGATCTATCCTTTGTTCATCTTACCTGAAAAGATCCGATCTGCAAGCACATTCATTGACGCTTCACTTCGACAGTGGCCGAGAAGAATGTGGCCCCGTTCCCCATGTCAGACAGACGATTGGACGTGAGCGAATTCGCCCGCTGTTTTTTGCCATTGCCATCCCACCATAAGCCTTGACTGATCACCGTTCCTGGCAGCATGGATTCACTCACCTTGGCGGTTAGCTCGATCCGGCCACGGTCGTTCCATACGACCACCGCATCGCCGTCTTCCACCTGTCTGCGGGCGGCGTCCTCCGGGTGCATTTGCAATAATGGCATCTTCTCCAAACGTTGATGTTTGGCCGAATTGGCAAAGGTGGAATTCAGGAAATTATGGTTTGGCGGCGACAGAAACATCAGCGGATAGACATCCGCAGGTCCAGCCGGGTTTTCCCCGTCATACCCCTCAACGAGAGCACTATACGTAGGTAAAGGAGGCAATCCCTTCTGTGCCATCGTTTCCGAATACAGCTCAATTTTCCCCGAAGGCGTGGGCAACTGATCCAAATAGGACTCATGTGCAGACATATCCAGCTTGACGAAATGATGCTGCTTCAGCCCCTCCAAGGTTACACCGTTCATGTAGGGATTACCCGTACCCTGAAGTGCTTCCTCGATCATCTGTTCCGGTGTCTCCCCGAAAATCTCCGGGTCATACCCCATCGCCTGTCCAAGCAAAGAGAACAATTCAACATTGCTCTTGCTCTCACCCAAAGGCGCAATGACTGGCTCTTGCAAATGAACATACTGATGCCAGTAGGACGTATACAGATCTGTCGTTTCAAATGAAGACGTCGCAGGCAGCACAATATCCGCGTATTTCGCCGTATCCGTCATGAATAGGTCATGGACTACCGTAAACAGATCTTCCCGTGCAAAACCTCGCTCCACCCGCTCGGTATCTGGTGCCACCACCAGTGGATTGCTGCAGTAGACCATCAACGCCCGGATCTGCTGCTCCGCTTCCAGCAGTGCTTCGCCAATCCGGTTCATGTTCACCACGCGCGGCTCCGGGTTCTGCCGCAGCTCAGGACGCTCGAGCGCATCGCTATTCGTGCTCGCGTAGCTGTTGGTACGAATAGCGCCCCCGCCGCGCTTCAGCCACTGCCCTGTAATGGCAGGCAGACAGGCTACGCTGCGGACGTTCATGCCACCGTTGTCGTGATGCTGGAGGCCATTGCCGATATGAATGTGGGCTGCCTGTGCGTTGCCATACAGCTCAGCCAGCTTCACGATGTCCGCCTCCGGCACGCCTGTAATACGTGCAACGCGCTCCGGGGTGTAGCTGCGGACATGATCACGCAGTGCCTCATGGCCCACGGTATATTTTTGCATAAAAGCCTCATCCGTCAGTTCCTGCTCGAACAATACATGCATTAATCCGAGTGCCAATGCACTGTCTGTACCGGGGTAGAGTGGAATGAACCAGTCTCCCCATTGGGCGGTCCGATTGCGATGGACATCAATAACGACGATTTGGGCGCCCTTTTTGCGGGCTTTCTCGGCCAGAACAACCTGATGCATATTGGTGCTGACGATGTTGCCTCCCCACACCAGAATGACATCCGCATGCTCTGTATCCTCGGGCAAGGTTCCCCGGTTCGCACCCATCGTATATTTCCAGCCGGTATTTCCCGCTGCATTACAGATGGTCTGTTCCAGCTTGCTCGCACCTAGCGCATTGAAAAATCGACGATCCATGCCATCCACACCAAGAATGCCCATGTTTCCATAGAAGCTGTAGGGCAGGATGCTCTCCGGTCCGTAGGTATCTGCCAGCGAACTAAATCTCGCCGTAATCTCTTCGATGGCTTCGTCCCAACTGATTCGCTCGAACTGGCCTTCGCCCTTGGCTCCGATGCGTCGCATCGGATATTGCAACCGCTCGGGGTGATACACCCGCTCCGTCATATTTCGGACTTTGTTACAGATGGCGCCTTTTGTAATCGGATGGTCCGGATTGCCCACGACCTTCACGATCTTACCGTTCTCCTTATGAAGCAGTAGGCCGCAAGTATCCGGACAATCGAGCGGGCAAACTGCCGGGAATACGCCATTCTCCTGATCGATCATATACAAGTTCCTCCCCCTTCAAAGTTATCCTCATATCATATCTTCTTCATGGTAATCGCGTAAAGAGAACAGTCTTTTTTACTGCCACAACCGCTCCAAATTTTTTTCAAAAAAAAATCTTTTTCCCCTTGATTCAATCTCGAAATTCAAGGGTAAATTAAAAATAAGGCATTAGGCTAGTGTTTCCCCACTTCCTCCTCATGCCATATCATGGACCACTCCCGAAATTCGCCATGAACAGGTTTCGTTCCCCCGAACCTTGTCATGGCGAATTTATTTTGCGTGCATACTTTTACATAAAAAAAAGCGACTCCTCTCCCGCCCATCACAGCAGACAGCCATGACTTGAACGAGATTAGATTCGCCAATTTCTGTTGCTATTTTGTTTAACTTCCCTGTTCCTGTTTAACTTCGCACTCGTCTTTGCTGGCTTATCGTGGTTACAACGCTACTCGATTACTCGAAAAAATGTCGCTACGCCTGCTTGCTCCACATCGGTCTGGCTTCTGTCTCCACAGGCTGGGCCACCGCCATTGCCACCTCAGGCTTCACTTCCGGCTCATGCTTGCGCAGGTACACCATCCAGTAAGCAGCCGCCACAAATAGCGCCCCTCCCGTCAGGTTGCCAAGCCATACCGGAATGAAATTCATGATGTATTGCCCCCACGAATAATGCCCTTCGAAGATCGCCGCAGGAATCAGGAACATGTTGGCGACAACGTGCTGGAATCCAATAGCCACAAAGGCCATCGTTGGGAACCAAATGCCCAGTACTTTTCCACTCATCGTATCCGATGCGTAGGACAACCATACTGCGAGAGCTACCAGCCAGTTACACCCGATCCCGGATATAAAAGCCTGAAGGAAGCTGTCCTCCAGCTTGTGTCCAGCCATATCCACTACTTTGGTCAAATAGGCACCTTCTGCCGTCAGACCGAGCACATGCCCAAATGCATAGGCCACAAAGAGCGCTCCAAGGAAATTACCTATCGTCACTAAGGTGAGATTCTTCAACATGTTGCCCGCGGACAGTTTACGTGCAATCGTCGCAAGTGGGACGGCCATCATATTACCTGTCAGCAGTTCCCCACCGCCAATCAGCACCAATATTAATCCTACCGGGAACACTGCTGCACCAATCAGATTAACCAAGCTGCCCCACTCGGTCGGAGCAGAGGCAATAACCCGAATATCCAGCAGAAATCCGAGCGCAATAAAAGCTCCTGCCAGAAAACTGAGTATCAATACGGAGGACACCGGATTTTGAGCTTTCTTCATCCCCGTATGCGCCGTATATTGTGCAACCTCAAGAGGTGTTTTTGCTGCCATAACGATCCTCTCCTTCACAGTTCATGAACATCATAATTCAACTTGTTTGGTTGATATGTTCATTGTATCGCGAAGGTTTCAAGAGGTTTGTTACTTTTATCACAAAGTCTGAAAACTACATTTTCACGTTTCGTTCTAGTTTACTTGATGTGCGATCGATGAGGTGGTTACTTACGCCGTCCCCAGATCCTCATGCTCACCGAAAATTTGCTGCAAATGATGTTCCAGATGCTCAACGTAATCTTGTGCCAGCCATTCTAGCGTTACCACACTTCCATCAGAGAGGATACATGTTTGCGATTGACCCATCTCTACCGAGACGGAGAGAACACGAATAACGGACTGGTTCAGACTAATCCAGAGATTTAATACATCTTCAATTGGTGCGCTCTTGTACTGTTGGCTCTCCACCCACTGCTCCTGCTGATACGAAGTTATACTAAAAGGTTCGGTCTGGTGCTGCATCTGTACAAATCTGCTGACATTATGCAGAGCCGAATCGCATAAATGCCCCAAAATTTGAAGACGGGACCATTTTCCTTCCATTCGTGGTGGAACAATCTCGTCCGGATTCATTGCAAGGAACTCCTGAGGTACCGATTGCAAGAGAACGTTCAACCGGGATACGGATTCTGTAAGCACGCCTGCGCCACTCTCCTTCATTTCAACTCCATTGCGTTTATAACGTTACAGTTGATAATATAGCACCATTTCCCAGCCCTAACTACCTCCGATTATTTTAAAAAACAAAAAAGAACTACCGCACGAAGCGGCAGTTCTCGGATATTTCGGTTAAACCATCGCTGGTGTTTTTACTTCTACTGGAGGCAACGCCTGAAGACCAGCCGAGTTCAGGAAGTTCCATGGTTTGTTGTAATGTGGTTGGAAGAAGAAGTCGATGAAGGCCAGCTCATCTACCGTCATGTTGTTCTGGATGCACACAGAGATCGTATTGATCGACTGTGTCAGATCAGCTTGTGACATGACCTGCGCACCAACAATGCGGCGCGTAGCCTGTTCATAGATTACTTTGAGCAGCAGCTTCTCTGCTGTTGGCATGAACTCTGGACGGTAAGCATCTTCAAGCGTTACAGCTTCAACCACCAGACCCTCATCCGCAGCAGATGCTTCCGTCAGACCTGTACCTGCAATATTTTGCTCATAAATTTTAATACCTGATGTGCCTTGTGTACCCATGTACCGTGTCGTAGGACGAACCAGGTTCCGTGCTACGAGTGTACCCATCCGCACCGCGTTGGTTGCCAGTGGAATGTACGCAGCCTTGCCGGTTGGATTGTAATGAATTGCACAGCTGTCTCCAGCAGCGAAGACGTCTTTTTGGCTGGTTTGCATATATTTATCCACGATGATTGCGCCGTTTGGCAGCATATCCACTTGGCCTTTGAGCAGTTCCGTATTTGGACGGAAACCAATGCACAGAATAACGAGGTCTGTATCAAACTCTCCTTTGGATGTAATGACCTTGTTCACTTTGCCATTCTCTCCGGTAAACTTCTGAACCGTTTGGCCCAGTGCCAGCTTGATACCGTGTCCAGTCAACGTTTCTTCAATGGCATCCGTGAACTCGGGGTCGAGATATTTGTTCAAGATCCGGTCCACGCTATCAATCAGTGTAACTTCCTTGCCGTTCATTTGGAAAGCCTCCACCAGTTCAATGCCGATATAACCTGCTCCTACCACGGTAATACGTTTGGCATGTTTGGCTTTCTCAATAATCGTGTTGGAATGGTTGTAGTTTTTGCAAAGTAAAATGTTATCCATCTCGATGCCTTCCAGCTTCGGTACGACAGGCCATGAACCCGTGGTCACGATCAGCTTGTCGAAGGTATCTTCGAATTCTTCCCCGGTTTTCAAGTTTTTAGCCTGAAGTTTGTGACCCGCAGCATCTACTGACGTCACTTCATGAAGCATTTTGGTAACGACACCGAGCTCGGCCAGTTGGTTTGGCGAAGAATAGAACAGTCCGTCTGGATCTTTCACCACACCACCTACATAAAGCGCAATGCCACATGATAAGAAGGAGATGTTGTCATTGCGCTCATACACTGTAATGGTAGCATCCGGGTACAATTTGGCGGTGTTAACGATGGCTGCGGTCCCTGCGTGTGTACATCCGATAACTGCGATTTTCATGATAAGGTTCCCCCTTGGAGTATATAAATAAAAAATTGAATATAACGTCATTTCGGTTGTGAAATATTTCACTTCTAAGCGAATAATGCTTATGTGATTTATTTCACTTTGTACACTTATTATAATGTGATATTTTTCACATTGCAATAGGTTAATCAAAGTAAATTCGTCGGATGTGGTTTTCTTTACGATCAGGCGAGTCATCGACTCATCTTCATTGACTTCAGTTTTCCCTGCTTATGGCTGGTTTATGCTCAAAATAAGCGTAGCAACTACCGCGGAGACACGTATATGGAGAGGATGTTTCGTACTAAAAATTGTATCAAAAAAAGCCTGTCCTCCAATCTGGAGGCAGGCTTCTTCGTTCATTCATTTTATACGCCAAGCAGCTTTTCAATCTCTGCAGTCATGGCTTCAGGGGATTCTTTTGGTTCAACACGCCCTACAACTTCACCTTCACGATTCACGAGGAACTTGGTGAAATTCCATTGGATGCTATTGTCTTCGCCAACACCAGGTTGCTGCTCACGCAGATACTTGAACAAAGGATGTGCATCTTCACCATTTACGTCGACCTTGGCAAACACCGGGAAATTAACACCATAGTTGATTTGACAGAAGGATTCTGCTTCCTCACTGGTACCCGGCTCCTGGCCGCCAAACTGGTTACAAGGGAAACCCAGTACAACCAAGCCTTGATCACGATAGCGATCATAGAGCTTCTGCAATTCACCGTATTGTGGAGTCAGTCCACACTTGCTAGCAGTATTGGCAATCACCAACACTTTGCCTTGATACAGATCGAGTGGAACTTCCTGATTGGCGGTCGTTACCGCCTGATACGAATATACGGACATGACTGATTCCTCCCATGATTATGATGTAGGTTGGGCTGCTGTATGTATGTACCCAATGACCATGCGGCACACAGCCTATCTCTATATTATAGACCTGAGGCGATTAATTACCAAATCTGTGATTAAACCCTGACCGAGTTCATTGGTAGAAGTAATCTTCATCCATCAACTTGGACATATTCCCTTTTAGCCTGATTTCGCCGCCATAATAGCATCATAACGCTCTTGCCGCTCTGCCTTTGTCAGTTTGGGACAACTGTAGCAATAGTTCTGACCGCCATACACCTGATGGTGTAAGCAGCAGACTGGTTTCATCAGCATCGTTTCTCCAGGTTGATGCGGATTATCAATCTCCACCGGTTTGAAGGTTAGCAGGTTCTTCTTCAACCCCAGAATCTCTGGAGACATTGCGATTACATGCTCATACCCTTGTATAACCGCTTCACGTTCCGTCTCCGTGATGTTCATCTGTAACGCTGTCGTTTTGAACCATCTCAGCATGGATGCGAGTTGTGCCCACATCTGGCCTGGATTTGCTCCTCCAGCAACAGCCACGCCTTCAATCAGTGGACGCAGCTGCTCACCGTAATATGCGGTTAATACATCATTACGCCAGGAGGATGGAACGACTTGAGATCCGTCCATCAGATTTGAATGTGATTGCTCGATTGCATTGTTCAGTTGAAAACCAATCACTGGACGGCCATCCTTTAACTCCAGCTGCATATCTATATTCTCCAGAGACAGATCCAGATAGGTGTCACATAACGCCGTCATGTAGTGAACCCCAATCATCAGGCCACGAACCGAATGCATAAAATATACTGCCGCTGAGCGAAGAGAATCGGCCCGAAGATGCTCATTATAAGCTTCCAGCATAAGTTTGGCCTGCTTCGGATGTTTCAATGCCGTCAAAGGCATGCCAAAGACCGATTCATCGATCGTCCCGGTTGTTATTCGTCCATATTGCTGTAACCAGGTGTAGTTGATTGCTCCCATTCCTGTAGACCTCCTAGAATGCGAATGAGCCGCGTGCATAACGCACAGCGGCTTCATTCTATAGTTTAGGACCACATATGGCCCGTTTCATTAACTTCCTGTCGCGTGACGAACGCGTTGCTCTGTCCGTCCTCCAGCATGAACCATTGCACTGTTCATGAGCACTTGTTCTGGAGGTGCTGATTGCTGACGTTCACCCGCAAGGGCGTAAGGCAAGCAGAGCGGTACACCGGAACGAGGATCAATCACGATATCAGCTTCAATGTTAAATACTTCGCGCAGCACATCGGAGTTCATAACCTCTACAGGTGAACCTGTAGCGATGGCTTTACCTTTTTTAATACCAATCATGTGATGCGCATAACGGGAAGCATGGTTCAAGTCATGCACAACCATAACGATGGTACGGTTTGCTGTGGCATTCAGTTGCTCCAGCAATTGCAGTACTTCAAGTTGGTGAGCCATATCCAGGAACGTTGTTGGCTCGTCCAGGAACAGAATGTCTGTCTCTTGTGCAAGAGCCATGGCAATCCAGGCACGTTGACGCTGTCCACCGGACAGTTGATCGATTGGACGATCATGGAACTCCGTCATGCCTGTTACTTCGATAGCCCATTCAATCATGCGTTTGTCTTCAGCACGCATCGAACCAAAACCTTTTTGATAAGGGAACCGTCCGTAGGACACAAGTTCGGTTACAGTAAGTCCTTCAGGAGCTGTTGGATTTTGTGGCAAAATCGCAAGCTGCTTGGCTACTTCACGCGTGGACTGCTTATGGATGGACTTCCCGTCGAGCAATACACTACCTGCTTTTGGATTCATGATCCGTGCCATTGTTTTCAGGATGGTAGACTTTCCTGAACCATTGGCTCCAACAAGTGCTGTAATTTTTCCTTGGGGAATTTGAATATTCAGATCTTCAACAATCAGTCTTTCCTCATAAGCGATATCCAACTTGGACGTCTCCAGACGAAACATGCGATCATCCCTCTCTCATTTATCCCGGTTATGTATTCCGGCTATGACAACGAAAACGAAATTGTAGTTCAGCGTATTTCCGGCGCAACAAGATCTTATACTCTAAAGATACTGATAATCATTATCATTTGTCAACAGTAAATACCAAATTCCATGACGGTTAAGAGCTATTTTTGAAATGTTTTACTAGAAATCAGTCAGATTGTCCGCACTTTATGTGAGAGCTTTTCTCATCGTGTACGTGCATTTCATCGCTTTGCGTATGTTCATCCTTGCCCAACATCTGAATAATGTGTCCGAATTGTGAAAAATAGACCTATATTGATTCATTTTTATATTTGTCATTCTCCATCGCTTGAACAAAAACAAAAATACAGCCCCTACGAAATTCTTCGAGGTGGCTGTATTCGAATTAATAACATATTCAATTAATGCCACTTAGAGCTTCGGTTCCGGGACTAGGTTGATCACAGTCGTTCCACTCTGGACACTCACGATGTCCTTCAGATCAAAATCGGCCGGAAGCGCCACTTGGTGCCCATAAGGATACAGACGATCTGCTTCGGCAACAGTCAGGTTTTCCACTGAAGATGAATCTGCTCCCGTAGACTGAGATGGATCTGAAGCCGTGCCGTTTGCATCTCCCTGTCCTGTGCCTGCATCCGTCGTGCTCCCTGCTGCTGGGTCTGAAGTGTTGCCCTCCGTTGAGGCTGAATCTGCCCCCTGCTCGGCTTCCCCGCTCTGCTGAGTATCGTCCACATTATCGGTAGAAGAACCTGCTGAGCTTCCATCAGGCGTGCCCTCTGAGCTGTCACCAGCTATACCTTCGCCATCGGGCTCCTCATTTCGGTTGAAACTCTCCCATTCACCCTCAGCATTGAGCTTCTGTGTAGTACCATCTTTCAAGTTCCATTGGAGAGTGTCCGTTTGCAAAGCATTGCTGTCCGTTTCGTTTCTGTAACGGATCACCAACTGGGCAGGCGTCTGTGTACCGTCGTCCGCTTCGGATGCAGGGACGAGGTAGGCGATCTGTTCAGCGAGCTCCACCACCGGTTCAGCGGGAACAACGGGCTCCTGTGTCGGTGGAGGTGATGCCGCAGGTGTCCCCGCCTTATCGCTCATCAAAGCGTACGTGCCTCCAGCTATACCAAGAATCAGGATGACAATGACCGATCCCAGAAAAAGGTTCTTCCTTTTACCTGTCAGCATGCGCACCAGCGGGGAAGCCAACTCTGTTTTGGCGCGGTCGTAGGCCGGCTTCATCGTCTTGCTTGCTCTGGCATAATAGGGTTTGAAAGCTGACTTTGACTTGAAAGCTTCGCGATCATGGGACTTGAAATAAGCCACGATTGCATCCGAGTATCCCTTATGTGCGTTGGAGCCGCGAATAAACAAACGTTGATTCCCCGACCACTCCATAAATTGATACAACACTTCTGTACGTCCTGAACTACTGTAGATAAATTCAATCAGGCCTGGATAATCGAGTCTGTTGCTGCCGCTACCACCGCGATAGAAAGCCAGTGGCAGTGCTTCAAATGAAGCCGTATCCGGGCGCTCGCGAAGCTCTCCGGCAAGCCAGCGACGCGTCCAGCGCTGGAGCTCATTACGTTCGGCCAAAGAGAGGGATTCCAGTTCCTCTTCCTCACGCCCTTCACCGCTAAGCCATGCTCTCGCTGCCAGCATCATGTTTGTACGCGCAGATACATCTGAGCCCTGGCGAGCAGCCCAGTCCCGAACCTCGTTTCCGTGCAACAAAATATCAATGCTTAACAGCTGTTCACGGTTAACCCGCTCCAGATCGAGATCTTGGATCATAAACAAGTTAATAACGTAAGCCAGCTTATCTGCGAGCCGGGTTAAATCCTCCTGATACGCTGGTGGTTGGACAGCGGGCCCAGGTCCACCTTTCTGGTTAGCGCGAACTGAAGCTCCAGACTGTCCAATCCGGGCGGTAATACCCGTGTCTAGGGAGCCTGCAACTGGTACACGATCCAATACACTAACCCGCTTAAGTGCCTCATTGGCAGACTGAACAGGGTTGGGTGCAGAACACAAACGTTCACGCAGCTCGGTTGAAGTCCGTTCCAGCAAGAAACTATTGTGAATGGCAGACGGGTGAGATGTAATCCATCTCTGAATCACTTCAACAACATCCGCAGCTGAATCCGTGCGTTTCAACTGATTATCCAGATAGGGCTCAAACAACAGTTTGGTCAGTGATTCGTTCGCCAGCACTTTGTCGAAGAAAGCACGGCTTAACAGGCTGTCCCGATCCAGCAAGCCGTATAGTTCCTGCACGGCACGCATACGTTTCTGCGAACGGGCGTTATTAATGCCATAGATGAAATAATCCACAATTCGGGACTGTACGACTGGCGCAGCGACCCGAAAATACTCCCCGATGCGTGCTGCAACTGATTCATCAGGTACATTCTCCCGTTTGACGCTGTCCAGCTCACGACTAAGCAACGTCAGGAACAACTCATTCAAACGAGAACGTTGATGCGCTCCGCCTTCCGGTTTCAAGTAGGTGAGCAATCCACTTAGGACATCGCTTTTGTTATCCAGGTACAACTCTTCCATCCCCTGCTCCAGACGATAGAACATTGAAAGTTCCCCGTATGCTTCAATAGAGAGCTCCCGTCCAGGTTCCATTCCAGTTAGCATCTCATCCGCAAAAGTATAAAATGAATCGGCAGCCGCAGGCTCGTGCAGTAGTGACCAGGCGAATTCCGCATATGGAAGCTTCGCCACAGATGCATCTGCATGGGTAACTCTGCCCGATACCAGATCAAAGGTAAAATCCTTCTCCGTATTCCGATCTTTCGGACGCAGCGTGCCCCGCTCCACAAACTGGAGGTGGATGCCTTTCTTCGCCTGCGGCTCCTTGGCAAACGTCATAAAGCCGAGCTGCCGCCGGAACGCGTAAGGCAGCGCCGTATATAACAAACGCAGCAGTCCCTTGGCTCCGGCAGTAACTTCCTCAGCGGGAAGGTCCAGCGCAATGTATACTTTTCTGCGTGTCGCTACAGACTGCATTACGGCGTAGAGCAAGCGCTTGAATACCACCTCGTCCATTTTCAGAGCACTAAGAATCTGGCTTGGGGAGCTTTGTCCAACACCAGCTGCACGTGGCAATTCAGTAAGCGCAGGCAGTACTGTGCCTTGTTCGATGTCATAGGACGTGGCGAACACAGCATCCAGCCAGCCGCCTTGCTTCATCTGCTCTTCCGAGCGTTCAGGAGACAAGACATAGTTATGAGCAAAAAAGGCGCTGCGCAGCCCGGTGAAATCAGCGGACTGGTACACATTTTGCCCAAGAATCGTCTCACCACTCTCCAGATGCAGCAGATGAATGGACGGCGGGAATTTCGTCTCATCCTTCTCACTCCGCCCAGTCAGCTCCGCTGGAGCGTCATAGACGCAGTAGGGATGAAGCACTTTTTTGATGAAAGAAGGGTCCAGTCCCGGCGATGCGGCAACCGTATCGAACCCCTCCGTTGTGCGGAACACCCCGCGCCGCTCTCGAGTATACAGCTGTTGTTCAATTGGCGGGGTTACGGAAGAACGCATCATCCCACTCTCCCCTCAATGTACTTCAGCTTGTACAACAGCCAGAGGAATGGCTCATCGACACGGATTGGGCTAACCACGCCTTGCAGCTTCATATCCACCGGATTGCTTCCCAGCGCAGACACCGCAAAGTAAGCCGTATCCTTAAAGTACACATCCATCGTGCCTTTAAACGGACGGTCCACCTTCTCGATAAAACGCCGGATCTCCCCGTCGATATTTTCGAACTCGGTTAAGTCAAACCAATCGCGGTGCACCATGTTGCGGAACACGTTACTGTTCGATTTGATATAATCGCCCTCTTCGTCCTTGAGGGAGTGCAGCATGTCACTTTTGGTGAGTACAACGGCTGTCGGAATATTCGTCTTGGCTTTGTCCTGGTACGCGATAAAGTCACCGAACATCGTTAACACCACATCACGCGGCTCATCGTATCTTGGCGTCCACTCGCCTGGCTCGTTGCCAAGGTTGATGCGGATTTTGTCCCGGATAGAACGAATCTGAAGCGGGTCCACCATGAACAAAATACCTGCCGAGTTCTTGATATGCTGCCCGTGAAGTCCCAGATAGTCCTGCTCCACCATACCTTCACCAGCGACGTCAAAGAACACCAGTGTAAGCGGAGCTTTATCTTCATCCTTGAATACAAATTGGAAAATGAACGGCTCCTGCAGCTTCTCCTTCTGCGTTGAATCCAGCAAATCGCCCCGCTCGAATAGCGGTTCTTCATAATCGGCACGGAACCGGCGGCTAATCTCCGCGTTCAGCGGCATGCAGGCCGCATCAAAATGATCGGCTGTGTAATGCTGCAATGTATGAATCAATGAAGTCATGTAGACGGATTTCCCCACCTGGGATGCACCGATAATGGAAATGATATTGCTTGGTGCTTTGCCTGCTGTGACAGGCAGCTCGTTATGGCACTGTGGACACAGCCGACGCCGTGTAACCACACCATAACGATCGTTCAGGCCCATCACAATATTGTCCGAATAAATGCGATGTTCCTCAGGTACATCATGCGGAGCCAGCACAGCCTCCATATCAAACACCGTATCCAGTCCAAACCGTTCGCGATATCGATTGAGCTTCGCATCTTCCCCAAGTGCGTAGTCCTCATCATCGTCGCGATGATGCGCAGCCCGGAACATAACCTCCTCCGGTGAAAACTTGCTGAAGCAATACGGACATACGATATCGTAAAACAACGGCCGCTCTTCCGGCTGCTGTCTCTTCAAAAACCGACTAAAAAAGCTCATAGCCGCTCCCCTCCCCTGATCAGTTAGACAAAAAGCCTAACTATCTAGTCTGATATAAGCCTATAGGCGGCTCCATACTTTGGTCCGTCCGTGAAGAATAACCTCACGTAATCGTCCTTGGCTACCTCGACGGGTGGCATCTCATTTCTCCCGGGAGCAAAATCACTCACAAAAGGGTACACCGTGCCATCTTCCTTATTCAACGGAACCCCGCCTTGCTTGCGGACATAACAGAGTGCTTCCTTCGGAACAGGTGCTTCCGTTGTGACGGTCATCAGTACACTTTTTCGTTTCTGAAAAAAACCGCTCTTGTATCGGATCGAAAAGCGAATATCCGCCTTGCCTGCACTGGCAACTACCGTGTTGTCTCCATCACGCTGACGCACCAGAACTGGCCCTTCCTCCTCCATCTGACACACATACACTGTATAACGGATGGCACCAAAACCCGTGATTCGATCCATATATCCATTGCTCGCCTTATATTCTTCTTTTGTGTATAACTTCAGCTTGCCCTGTGCAGCCTGCTCCCCGGTACGATCATCACCCATCATATCGAGCTCCAGCCGTTCAACATATACAGCTTCCACGCTCTCTGGCCAGAGCCAGCGAAGTGTACACTGGCTCTCATCCACTGCAAGTGTCAGTCTGCGAATCAGGGGCGCTGAAGGGTCTGCATCCGTAAAACGCATCTATCGCCTACCTCCAGACGTTAAAATCCTTTGCTGCGCGAATCTCTTGCCCGCTGACCGAATCCTTCCACCGAATTGGTTCCTCCGCCAGCATCGCGGCGTCCACGCGTCTTCCGCGGTGTATTTTCCTTGATCGGAATGATCCAGCTGAACAGGGTTAACACACCAGATAAGATGAGCATCGCTCCGAATCTTACAAATGTATCGCCAACCGTTGATCCGTCCAGGCCCCATTCGAGCAGAAGTCCTGCCAATAAACCAGACACGGCACCCCCCATTCCGAAACTGAGTGCGAGATGACGATTATCGAATACAAGTCCTAGCGACACGCCCAGTGCGACACCAATTAACAGTAAGGCAACCACTCGGAAAATAGCCAGATACGTACTGTGCTCCATCATGCCTGTACGTTCGGTCACCAGCGTTCGTTCATCAATCGTATCGTAAATTTGCTGGAATGCCAGATTCAGTCCCCCGGAATCCGGCACATCATAGTACATACCGCCCGTTTGCTGTGCGATATGACGAAGCAAGTCGGTTCCGGAAGGGTCCACCAGACTCAGACCTACCGTATTGACGGCAATCTGTTCATTCGCATACTCAGACAAAATGCCGGATGTGTCTGCATCACTGAATCCATCGGATAACAGGATTGCTACCGTTCCGCGTTTCGGGTCCTGTTTGCCCTTAATCTGCTCCATCGCTTCCCGCAGTACTGCATCGAAATTAGTTCCGCCCGAGGTCGTCACGATGCCGTCTATTTTGCTGTACACCTCTTTTTTGGCAGCTTCGCTGTCCAACGGGGTGAACGACTGAAGCAGCTCGGGTTGATCATCAAAGGTAATCACAGCCACCTGTTTATCGCTTTCCATTTGGCTGATCAGTGTTTTGGCCGCTTCAAAGCGACCGTTATCCGGGTCTGTCTCACTCATACTGCCTGAGTTATCGATCATCAGCACGATATCCTTGACTTGCTTCACACCGCCTGGGTTAATCTGATACAGCAATTGCAGGGCAAGTCCGACGACAAACAACAGCGCCAGCGTTGCTGGAACAAGCAGTTTCCAAGATAGTCCCAGATATCGCAGCTTCCAGGAAGCTCCGTTCAGCTTTGGCGAGATCATCTCTGCGAGTAAACAGAATAATCCGACGCTAAGCGCCAACACGCCAAAGTATAGTCCCATCAGCAATAGACGGGGCATTTCCCCGAGCCATTGACGCAGCATGATTTCTCCAGCCGCAAAGCCCACAGCTCCGCCAATTAGGCTGAACAGGACCAGGAGAAGATTAATTTTTCGCTGCATGTTTGCATGCATCCTTTCCAAACCAGCCGATGAACGGCTGAATTAATACGAAACCGGATGAAGAAAAACAAGAAATTTTATGTTCATGAACGGAAACAGATCGACGACGTCAAGCCACTCCCGGATACAGCGAGCCAATAAGATGCACTTTGCCCGGCTTCAGGCCCCTGGTTCCGTCATCCATCTGTACCTCCCTTCCGTCCATATAAGATACAGCCTTATGTTTTAACGCATGGGTGACAGCTTCTCGGCCAGATCGGAGGGATGGAGCTCGTAACCATTCTCCGTATACGAATCGTAATACACCCGACCATTGCGATACACCATCAGGTCTTCCAGATGGAAGCCTCCCATCAGATTCAGCTTCTCCACACCACTGCTCCGTTCTTCGTATACCACACCCAGCTTATAGATCCGTGACGTTTCTTCGGCATGCGCCGCATAGTCCATGAAGGCACTATGATGATCACCAAAGAAATATTTTTCTTCATAACGATGTTCCTGCGTATAGTCGAATACTCTTACCCGAACGACTGCCTGTTCCTCCAGTGTGCGATACAATCGGCGGAACAGATCATCACGGGTCAGTACATTTTTGTCGCCATACGTAATGGTAACATTCGCCCGTAACAGCAATTCTTCTTCGAAAGGTACCCGGAGCGGTTCTGCTGTAAGCAGCATCACATGACATACCTCCATCAGGCGTTGCAGGAGTCGCTCGTTTCCTTCTGTGGCAAGCCGGTTCATGTCCCCCATATAGCGGTCCTCGAACCAGACATCCCGTCCACGCTTCGCTTCCAAATCTGCGATTAACACTTCCGTCACTTTGCCATAGTACTCCATTACGTTCTGACCGATATATTCATCTGCAGCCGCTATGCTCTCTACCGCTGTCTCACGCAAAACACGCTCCAGCGTTACCAGAGTATCCGTCACGCTGCGGCTGAACGTATGCAGCTGTTCCATCTCTGTGTCATAGACACGAAGCAGCTGCAATTCATTCTCCAGGCGCAGCAATTCAACTTTGGGCACATAAACGCGCTCCAGCAAACAATCGATTAAGTTGCGCACGTTCTGTTTGTCACGGAACAAGGCCCGTTTGAACGATTGATCCTCTACCCGCTCCTGCTGACGCTGCTCAAGCAAGGCACGTGCAGATTCAAGCTGCACCGATTTATCACGAATCAGTCCAAGCAAAGCCTCACGCACGCTGCCGAACCCATTGTCACTCCAGGCGGCCCACTGAAAATAGCCAACCTCAGGATGCTCCGTACGTGATTGCTCAGCTTTGCGACGAAGGGAGTCTTCTGTGCTGCGCTGACGTACTCGTTCCTCGGCAAGACGGACCACGTTATCACGGAAGTACGCCTCTGCGCCTTGCCCAAACAGTGCTCTCTCCGCTTCACGCAGCGAGAGCGGCTTCAGATCGGAGAAGCTGACGTTATGCGTCATTATGCCGCTCATGCCGCTCACCAGATCCTCATCGGGAAGAATCCCTTCCACTTTGCGCTCTACCGAAGCCCCATCCAGTCCAAAAAAGGCAAGCTTGTCCTTGATGCTCCACTCAGGTTCTTGCTGCATCCGCTCAAGCAAATAACGATACAGATGATACAACACCGCGAGTGCAATAGGTTTGTTCGGCCGTCTAATCTCGGCAAAACCTGCACTGGCATAACCATGCTGATCCGAGGTCGTACGAATGTTATTTTTGAACGATGTATTGTTATACGTGTTGGCCCCTGTGCTTGTCACTGAACCAGAGTTATCTCCATCCTGCTTCCGGTTCTTGAGCAGGCAGATTCGGCAGATGATCTCGGCATTTTCGATCCACCCGCCAGGTACGCCAGTTCCCCGCTCGTTTTTGTCTGACAAAATATATACGAGATCGAATAGTGGAGAAGCGGGATGTACAACCGGAATGGAGATACCGTCCTCCGTAACCAGCAGATTGCCATTGAACGTATAGTCCAGCCCCTGCATGTAATCCAGTTCCCGCAGAAAAGCGAGTCCCGCCGCGCTTGCATATCCAAAGGAATCGACCTGCTCCATCTCGCTGACCAGCACATGCAAATCGGTCTGTACCGACTTGAAGGATTGAGCCAGTATCGTCTCAGTTAGCTTGGTAAGCTCCGGCAACAATACATTCAATGGATCATCTGCTCTGGTCACAACGGTCACGTAGATTCGATCGAACGATGAATATAGGCGTCCATATTCGGCAATACGATTACTCACCCGCCGCAAAGTACGATTCAGACCAAAGAGTGCCTGATCTGAATCGTGAAAACTGCGATGAACATCCTTGCGAAGCGTTTTGGAAGGTCGATCTGTCTGTATGGTGGACAAGGGAAGCACGTGACGTGTCACCTGACCATCATCCGAAGTGCTGCCATTCCTTGCATCACTTAAGCCGTTAACACGCGCATATCCTGAATGAGCACCCGCACTGTAATGGTCATGCTTCGTTTGCGCGGGGTCATGGTCACGATGTTGGGCATGCTCCTGATTTTCCGTTCCAATCTGTACATAGACTACACCTTCTCCGTTATCCCACTTCAGCCGGTTGATTTCCTGGACAGCAGACACTGCCGGAGCGACCTGGTCACCCACAAACAGGAACAACGCAGGGTAATGGATGCTGCTGCGACCATCACCCAGGATGCCTTGACGCTCCTGCTCAGTTGCATACTGTGCTGCATACTTCTCCAGATTGCGTTTCAGAGCATAGTTCGAGCTGAACTCCATCCCGGCCGCCATCTTACTTCAGCCTTCTGCGAATGTCATTCAGTTTCGATGACATCGTTCTGTAGAACTGATAGATATCTTCCCCGTTCGCCAGTTCCACTCGCTCGTATTCCAGACGATCACGGGACTCCATGAACAATGCAGCCAGATCATCCAATTTCGTAAGCAGTGGCGTGATATCTTCGGAAGCGGTCAGGTCGTTATCGCGGCGGGACGCTTTGCGCAGCAATGTGCTGCGATCCTTCTCTGCCAATCCACGGAAGTTGCCAAACACTTCATATTCGGCAAAGTTGCGGCTCTTCATCAGGTTCGCAAACGGCTCCCACGCGTCTTCTTCCGGATCACGATCATAGACGTACAGCGCGCCTTTCTTCACGATGGTATCGGTGTATAGTGCTTCGATGAAGCGGTCATACCACTGCTCCTCGTCCTGATGCTGGGCGAGAATGCCTTCCAGCTCGGCGACTTTGGCCGAGATGGCGTTCATCTTCGCCAGTTCTTCACGTACCCGCGCGATCAGCTGCGGGGAACGCACCAGGTTTTCTTTGGCCATATCTTCATTAATACTTCCGAAAATGTCCTTCACCGACACCCGTGGCAATCCTTCGGATTGCAGGCGTTTCAATTCCATGACTGCCCGCTTCACTTCACCCAGGTTCGGGGTGGTGGACGTCAGGCGCATGTCGTAGGCACCCAGCTTCGCAGACAGGTCAAACGGTTCCGTTGTCACAATTGCATAGCGGTTGCTTGTATTCTCATCAATGGATTTGGCTGTCACAATGTTGTATCCAAGCGCCTGCTCGAATTCGGTACGTACACGGGCATTGTACTGCTTCACCCGGGCGTTCTCGTACACATCTCCCCATGACTTTTCTGGAATTGGCGACGGCAGATAGGTCCAGTTATTCTTTTCGGTTTGCACCAGATGGCGTCCGATACCTTCTTTGTCCAAAATGGTACGTTCATAACTTTCCTCATATACTTTGAGTGGTGTGTACACAAACAATGGTACCCCGTTGCGAGTGTTCAGCCAGAAGATCCGGTTGCGCACTTCACTTTCCTTAACGGTAAAATGAGATTTGCCCACCGCATTATTCTGATAATTGCGAATCCCTCTCAGAATGCCCGGCGCCTGTGCCGGCACCGATACGAATCCCCAGGATGGGAAATGCAGACTGCCTGTGCTGTTGCTCAGATTGAACACCGGAACTGCCTCATCATCCAGTTTGCCTGCAATGAAGCGTTCCACGAATTTCTCGACCGACTCGTCCTGTCCATATTTGATAACCAGGAAGTCCTCCATCGAGCGGGTAATCAGATCTCCGAACTTCTCGGTCAAGAAATCAGAGATGGAGCTGACGATATCGATCTCGTTTTCTTTCACCCACTGGCTGGAGTTCTCCAGCAATTCACGCGAGAAGTCACGGATCAGATCATCCGTATCGCGCTTGTCCAGCAGTCCGTCCACCACACTGACGATATCCGGCACACTTACAACGTTCCAGTAATACGTTTTGTTGCCTTTGTGATCGGACTGTTCTTCGCCGCGTGTCAGGATATCCCCGTTTTTGGAGAAGATCGAGCTAAGTGCGTTCAGCGTTTCAGTAAATACGTTATAAATGCGGCTGTTCTCCTGGTTCAGCAATTCGTACAGGTCCTCGTAGAATTCGATCATCTGATCATTGCGTTCTACATCAGCATGCAGCCAGTACTCATGAATTTTTGCTTCAATATAAGCATTCTTCTTCTTCTCTTTGGAGACGAACGCACTCTTCGCATCGCCCAGTTTCTCTTCGGACTGCTCCTGAGCGGCCTCAATGTCACGCGGAATGCGGAAGGCATTCTCACGCAAGGTTTCAATGTATGACTGAATCATCTTCAGCACACAGAAGCCTTTTTCCGTGTAGATCAGACGGGAGACATAGAATGGACCCTGTTCAGGATGCAAAAACATACGCCGGATCTGTTCGGTGAACTGACCCGCAATTTCTCCCGGCAGTTGCTTCTTCGCCTTGATATATTCTTCACGGGCACGAGCCAGGAAGTTCTGCTCCAGTTCGGTGTCCATGTTCACGACCTGTGATTTCACCACATTGCCATAGGAGAGACGCTCACTGTTCTGATAACCTGGCAGCGGCTCCGGCACACGGGCTTCAAAGGACTTGACCACACTTTCGAGATCAATGCCCAGCTTGCGGGCAAACTTCTCGGTATCCTCCTGGTTCGGCGCTTTGGAGAACATGGTGTTCATTTTGTCGAACATGCGGTAAGCCAGATAAGTCGTCATTTCTTCAATCGGTAGTACCGCTGAGGATGCACCGATAATGTTGTAATCATAGTTGGCCGGATAGGCTTTGTTCATCTGTGCAATGTTCGTGCGAATGTTGCTAATATAATCGTGGATGGCAAACTCCTCGCCGGATTGCTTTTCCTCACTCGCCATAAAGTTGGTGATGTTCTCGGCGGTGACGTTCATGCAGTAATCATAGGCGTTCTCCAGCAGTTTGCCTTCCGTGTTGGTTGCGGAAATCAGATGACACAAGTTGAACGGTGGCAACGGTGAATTCACCGTCAGAATGTTGCCGTATTTCTGAGAGAAACGCTCCCCCCGGCTATCCACGTTCATCCAATAATCCAGTTCCTTGAGCGCAGCGTATCCATTCTTGCGGATGTACTCACGAGTGTGCTCACTCAAGCTTTTGTTGGACAGGTTCACGTCTGGGGTGAACAGATATCCAAGCGTGTTCACGCGGTCAATCCCGGCAGAGCCGTGATCACGTTCGATAATCCCGCGCACAATATAGGAAATATCGAGGAAGCAACCACTGCCCGTACCGCCGGAAAGACCTGTCAGCAGGAACACCATCAGTTTCTTGTTGGTGCCTACAGATAATGTTTTGATCTTTTTGTCGATCGCCTGCACGACCTGGTTAATCTTCGTGAAAAGCAGCAGTCGTCCAGCCTGGCGCACCCCTGCGGCGCCGTTCATGCCATCGGTGATGCTCAGCTCTGGAGACAGCCAGTCCGTAATATACGGCTCCAATACGCTGCGGTTCTGAAGCAATCCACCAATCTCGGCATTGGACAGCAATACGAATTCATTAATTGGATCGAGTCCGATGCCTTTATACTTTTTGGCGCGATCCTGTTCGTTCGTTTCAAAAGCAAGAAACTCCACGTTGGACGGTTTGTCCATTTTCTTCTTGGATACCGGGTCCTGTGGCAACTTGAAACGTCGGTTAATCTGGTATTTAAGACGCAACAGTGCATCAATACCTGTTCCTCCAAGACCGATAATCAGAATCGGGTTATCAATCGTATCGACTCTGATTTTCTCACTGACAATCCCTCCGCCAAGCGATACATCCAGTTGCTGAATATGTTCTCTAACAATCGGTTTCATTCGTTGTCCTCCTTAGATTAACGCAGTCGGAACTACAACATAATTACACTTGCTACTCCGATGACAGAACAACCTTCCGATCGCTGTTATCCCCTGATTTTTTGATTTATTTTACAAAGGTGAAAATCTGGGGATAAAGGCGCAGCATATGCTTACGAAGCAGCTTTCTTTCAGAAAGCTTTTAGCTCCGCTTCTTCAGGTTATTTCTGTCCTCTACGTTCTTGTGTAAATGGTTAGATCAAATTATATAGCTTACATTCACTTAGGCCATAATTCTTCACACCAGATACTCAATTAAAATGGTCTTATCCGCCTGTTGCAGCGGGATGCTCAGTCGGTCACCGTTCTTCAGTTCAACGCCTGAGCTTGCATCAACGGCACGGCCGGATTTCTCCAGCGTTCCGCCTGCGGTGTTGCGGATTATAATTCGATCCCCATTGCTGGGCGTAAATACATATTTCTCGGTTTCCTTCAATTCAGGGTCTAGTTGTAACAGCTGGTGCAGATGGAATTTGCCCCGGAAGGATGCCAGCTTTTTATATTGCGGGTACGACTTGTCCCCGGTATTTTCATCGCGAATTTCGACAACCATCTGTCCGACAAATCCACGGTTTTTGCGTTTCAACCAGCCTAACAGGAACCATACACCCACAGCTACCACGATCAAGGCGATCACGCCCAAAATAACAGGTATCCATGGAAACGGCTTGTCCTGATCGCCCGCAGGAGTCGTTGGCTGAGTTCCGCTACCGGCTGCTCCGCCCGCATTGATCGTAATTGGAGCACTTTCCCGGTAGAAGCTGTCTTCTTCTGCACGGATAACAAGCTCGTAGTTATGGTTGTCCGGCACTTCGAACGTTCCGGCGAACCCGGAGCCCGTGTTTTCGAGCGGCTGCTCCGTGCTTTTGCCTGTATCCTGATCGTTTACGACCAATGTCGCCTTCATATCGGCATACAGATCATTATCCTGTAGAGGCTGTCCTCCATTCTCTAGCTTGGCGGTCAGATCCACTTTGTCGCCCTTCGTATAGGACTTGGTCTTAATTGGGTCCACAACGAGCTGGAGATCATAGTTGAACAACAGGTTGATATCGATGCTGTCTTTCGGAGCCCCTTTTACCCGAAGTTTCCAGTCGCCTTCCTGAGGCTTGAGCAGCTTCACCAAGGAATAACTCTTCGAAGTCGAGAGCTTGGCTGCGTCAGAGTTGAGATCTACGGCCTTGCCAGAAGGATCGGTCAATTCAATCTGGACTTGTTTTGAAGACATAATTGAGATGTTGGCTTCAAGTACACTGTCGTTCGGTACGTTCACGGTAACTTCCTGATAACTGCCGTTTCCTGTAATGGAGGGCAGCTTCACGACATTCAGTTTGGCATGATCAGCGAAAATCTCACTCAGAATCTGGGGTAGATCATCCGGTGTATCTGTGATAAAAGACTTGCCTCCGGTCTGCTGAGCCAGATCTGCAAGTGCGTCCTTGTTCAATTTGCCGTCTGCGTTCAGTCCAATCGTATAGACGGGAATCCCCTGATCCTGTGCTTCCTTGACGGCTTTTGCCAGATCCGCATCGGATTGAGACTGGGTGCGACCTTTCGTTTTGTTAAAATCGTTGTTGCCGTCAGCCAGCAGCACGATCATTGGTGAGTGAGATGCGTCTGCCCCATGGTTCAGCACATTCACTGCTTCAGCCACTCCGACAGAGATATCGGTATATGGCCCTCGGCCGAGCTGATCAATAAAATCTTTCAGGCTGCTCTTGTCCGCATCGGACTGAATCTCCAGCAATGCCTTTTCCCGCTCCACCTGATCGGTGTAAGCGACAATCCCTACCTTGTCCCCCTGGACCGGCAGCATATCAATAAACATTTTCATGGCTTCATTGCTGATCTTGTCACGGTCACTTGTATTCATTGAATTACTTACATCGGCTACAAGTACCGCATCGATTCCGCTTGTCTGTGCCTGAGCCGCTGCAGCATGTGGCAGCAACGCCTGAGGTAGCAGCAGCGTTAGAAATGCCAGCAGAACCAGAGTTCCGCTGAGCCAGCGTATTTTGCTTGTCCGCAGCATTGGGTGTACTCCTTCACGTTTGAGATTAAAATGGGAATAGTTTATTATAGGCGTCAAGCCTTAAGGAAATCTTAACAGTCTACTAATAAATTCTGAAAAGCACCCCTATCTTCAGTTACAGTTTTGTAATGACTGACAAAAATCGACGAATTCACGTCATTAACTGGCATGAAAGTTCCAACTATGGAAATATGATATAGTTATTGCCAGCAAACTGCAATATAACGACTTGATCAGTAAACATTATAACTACGCATATTTTAACTATGCCTAGAAAGGAACGGATTATGGTTACATACGGATGCCTCGCCATATTGTTTCTTTTTGTCATTATAAAGGTGGTTGCGTTCCTGCTTCATCGGCGCAAACCCGTTTCCCGGGAAGATGCCGATCGAACCCTCTACACTATTCTGAATGGCGAGCGTGATTGAGCATGAGCACTAAACAAGTTGTATCCATCAGACCTTTTATAAGAACAACGCATGCGTTTCAAAAGTTGCGTGTCTGCAAGCGGTGCGGCCAGTATACCTGCCTGTGGGAGGATCACTGTACTGCCTGTGGGCGCGGCACCCTTGCTACAGTGGAAGAACGCGCCTCTTCCCGCGTGAAACGCCGGATCGCACGCGACCTGTTCATCACAGTAATTCTTGGTGCGGTTGCTACCTATTTTGGTGAAACCATAGACCAAACGATGGCGACGGCCAGCGTCTCCCTGCTGCTTCTGGCTGGATTGATCTTCATGCAAAAGCGATCCTTCCAAGTCGAACAGCAGCGTGAACTTAAACGCATGCTGCGTCAGGATGAGGAAGCGATTCGCCAAGGCATTAACCGGAATTGGGCTCTTGTCGCAGAAGCGCGCAAGCAGGATGAAGCGCTCGCCTATGAAATGCTCAGGGAAATCGGTTCACTCGTCTATAACGACCGGATTCGTCTGCAGCAGGTTGCGCTGCTGCAATCCTTTGTACTGCGCAGTGATATGGATCTGCAGCTCAAACCTCTGCTGCTGCGCAGCTTCGAGCGGCTGCTCGCTGAATATATCGGTGAAATCGCACGGCTGAAGCCCGAATTGGTCCGTGAAGATGCGATCAGGTATATCGCCACGTACGAAGTGAATATTTTGCAGTTGCACAACGGGATTCAGATTCTGACAGCTGTAGCTGCCGCTGCTGTACGGAAAAGTAAATATATTGAGTTGTTCCCAAGTCTTATTACCCGCTACGCGCGCTTTATGCCCAAAGATCGGTTTATGCGGCTCTATCGAACTCTGGAGCTGTATCCTGGTAAGGCACGCGGTGGTCTGGCGGAGTCGGTTGGTCGGGTCTATAACGAGAAATATCGGGATTCGTACGCAGATGTTCGTGTGTAGAACTGTAGTAAATGGTCTCGAAATGTACATTAGTGCAAACTCAATCCCTGTTATATAGACGAACCAAAATTCATTTACCCCTGCATGCATATTGGATTCACGCGTGACATTGTATAGTTTTTATCATATAAGCTTCGACGAAAAAACACCCCATCCTTAGGTCTAGGATGAGGTGTTTTGATATTTGGAAAATATATGGCGTCCTTCCAGACTACTTGCCATGGGTTTTATCGTTTTTACCGCCCGCGACGAGAATCGCGGCGGTCACTCTTGGCCGGCCCGCGCCCTGCGGTGTCCGGTCGGCGTGAACCTTCACTGCGCCCGGAGCTGCGCTTGTCGGCGCTACGGCCGCCCCAGCCGCTGCTGCGCTCATCGCCGCTGCGACCTGCACCACGTCCGCCTTGACCCGCTGCACCGCGACTGCTGTCGCTGCTGCGCGCGGAACCACGGCCTGCGCTGCGCTCGTCGCCACTGCGGCCGCCACTACGACCACCGCTGCGTCCACCTTCGCCGCCACGGGAACCACCACGACCACCACGTCCGCCTTCGCTGCGGCCGGTACGACCTGCGCCGCGACGGGCACTGCCTGTCCCAGCGGAGCGTCCGCCAGAACGTTCTTCATCACCCTGACTGTTGATGGAACGTCTATTGGCTCCAGTTGATGCTACCGGACCTTCACTTGTCCATTGGATACGGGACAGCTTCTGGTTGGTGCCTTCCTCAATACGAGCAAGCTCCGGTCTGTCGTGTTGTGTTGCAAATGTCACGGCAAGGCCCGTGCCACCTGCACGACCCGTACGGCCGATCCGGTGGATATAGCTTTCCGCATCATGCGGCATATCGTAGTTAAATACATGCGTTACGCCTTCAACATCCAGTCCGCGTGCAGCAACATCCGTAGCAACGAGGATCTGCAATTTCGCGTCACGGAATGCTTTCATTACATTCTCACGTTTGGATTGGGACAGGTCCCCATGAAGTTCATCGCTCGCATAACCTGCTTCACGCAAATCTTCATTCAGCTTGGAGGCACGGCGTTTGGTCCGACAGAAAACAATCGCCAGGTACGGGCGATACGTATCAATCATGCCGCGAAGTGCCTCAAGTTTGCCACGATCCGTGCACTCCAGCACCTGCTGGCGAATCTGATTGATCGGAATCACGGACTTGGAGGATACCTTCACATCTTCCGGGTCTTTCATATAGTTCTTCGCCAGGATGCGAATGCCTTTTGGCATCGTTGCCGAGAACAGCATCGTCTGACGTTTGTGTGGCAGTTCACGAAGGATGGTCTCCACATCATCTAGGAAGCCCATGTGCAGCATTTGGTCGGCTTCATCCAACACCAGTTTTTTCACATTATCCAGCTTCAACGTGCCACGACGCAGATGGTCCAGGAGACGTCCCGGCGTACCAATCACGATCTGTGTACCGTTTTGCAGTTTGCGGAGCTGTTTGTCCACATCTTGTCCGCCATATACCGCGAGAACATGTAGCTTATCGTCGTTTGCAGTCAGCTTCTTCGCTTCTTCCGTAATTTGCAGCGCCAGTTCCCGCGTAGGGGCAATAATCAGTGCTTGCGGCGAGCGGTCGGATACATTAATTTTCTGAATAATCGGCAGCAAAAAAGCCAGCGTTTTCCCTGTTCCCGTCTGCGCCTCAGCAATAATATCGCGCCCACCCAGCAATACCGGAATCGAACGCTCCTGTACCGGAGTCGGCACGGCGATACCCTGATGTTTCAGGATCTCGCACCATTCCGGGCGAATGCCCAGTTGTTCAAAGTTTGCCAATCGTTACACCTCTGTATATTCATTTAGATAAGTCCATTTCATAATTGCTTTCACTTGGCTTCAATCAAGACTAGTTTTCCGTATATCAATCATGATTATGAAATGAATTTTTTAAAAAGCAATCGGTCCGTTGCTCTTCTTCTCCATACCCTGTAGTTTACACGTTAGTCAAGCAAAACAAAAGGGGATCGGGCGTTACTTTCCTGCATTTGTCCACAAATGTCCCGGATCGTTGTGTTTAAAGCGTTAACGAATCATACAGACCTTATACCGCAATCATGACACTCTAAGGAATTGTAACGAACTTCAGCCCTGCTATTCCGGCTAGATTTAGCGAAAAAATACAGATAGCGGGCATATAATCGCCTACGGTTCGTTAGAATATCGGAAGCTTGAAATTACAGGCAATAGGACTTGTAGGGGTCCTTAGACCTCAACTAATTAAGCATTTTGCTACCCTATAACAAAAAAGGGCCATCCCTGTCATGATCCATCATGACTTGCAGGACAGCACCTTTTATCATCTATCAATGTTACTCATTTGGATTCAGCTATAGCTATTAAATTACGAACTGTGCCCTTGCACCGTGGCAAATCCACTTTTTTCAAGCAAACGAGAGCTTTCCTCGTTCAGTCCGCGCAGATGTACCGTTTTGCCTAGCTTGGCATATTTGAATTTAACTTTACCAATGGCAACAACCGCCGTGTTATCCCAAATATGTGAGCCACCAAAATCAATTGTGATTTCCTGCGGATCAGCCTCAGCATTGAACTCATCGACGAAGCGGGAAGATGAACCAAAGAAGAATGGTCCGTGGACACGGTACACCTTCTGCCCCTGCTCCTCATTTGCCTGCACACGAATCTTGGTCTGTTTCCAACCAAAATGAAGCACACTAAGAACAACGCCGACCATTACACCAATAGACAGATCGTGGGTATACACTACAATAGCAACTGTGACTACCATAACAAAGGCTTCCGCACGTGGCACACGCGCAATGTTCTTGATGGAACTCCAGTCAAACGTACCGATGCACACCATAAACATCACACCTACGAGCGCGCCCATTGGCACCTCTTTCACCACACCGCTAAGCAATAACAACAATATGGCCAGAAAAGCGCCAGCCGTAAATGTGGATAATCGACCTCGACCACCAGATTTCACATTAATAACCGACTGTCCAATCATCGCGCAGCCACCCATGCCGCCGAAAAGGCCATTAACAAAGTTGGCAATCCCCTGACCACGTACTTCACGGTTTTTGCTGCTCTTGGTCTCGGTCATTTCATCCACAATCGTTGCAGTCAGCAAAGATTCCAGCAAACCTACCAGAGCCATCGTGAACGAATAAGGCAGAAGGATCATTAGCGTATTAAGAGACCAGTCGATATTCGGCAGATGGAACATAGGCAGGGTACTCGTGAGATTCCCCATATCCCCTACCGTTTTGACATCCAGATGTAATAGCGCCGTAATGATCGTCATGATTACAATAGCAATCAGTGGAGCCGGAACGCTTTTGAAAAAACGTGGCAAAATATAAATGATCGCCAGCGTACCCGCTACCATCGCATACATAATCCAGTTCGCGCCCGTAAAATGGGTAAGCTGAGCCATAAAGATGAGAATCGCCAGTGCGTTCACAAACCCGGTCAATACGGAATGAGGCACAAATGTAATAAACCGACCCACCTTGAAAATCCCCAGAATAAACTGAATAATACCTGTCAGAATTGTAGCGGCAAACAGATATTCCACGCCATAATCCTTGACGAGTCCCACCATCAGTACCGCCATAGCACCCGTTGCTGCCGAAATCATGCCCGGTCTTCCGCCTGCAATCGAGATCACGATGGCAATCGTAATTGAAGCGTACAATCCGACCATCGGATCGACACCTGCAATGATCGAGAAGGCAATGGCTTCCGGAATAAGCGCCAGCGCTACCGTAATACCTGCCAGCACATCTCCGCGAATGTTACCAAACCATTGTTGTTTTAAAGTATTCATATCGTCCTTTGCCGGTCCTCCTACGTATTTAAACTCAAATTTGTCTTATCACCTGAACGGCAATGGAAATGGTTCGTCACTGACCAACTACAACAGACAACACAAAACAGCGGAATACCCTCCGCAAAAATTCGTCTATATAAGTTAAATTACATGTTGGATTAACCATGATATTGGATAAGGCATCCGATACCATGTCCGTACATGTCTCGTCCGTTCCAGTGTGTACCTCTTATTTCCACTCCAACATTCAGGTGTCCTGCCTCCGAGAAATCGTGAATCAATCATGATGTCTCTAGGTTTTCCCCTCTCAGAAAAACCGGGTCCGTTAATGTACTGACCTATTATTATAGTCATAGTAAGCGATATTTACTAATACAAATAAACTGAAAAAACAGAAGCATATCTCGTATTATCTTAATATTGCGTTATTTTCCTCCAACATACTCTCTTCTTAAACAAACTATTCTCATAAAAATCTGTTGCGACTCTATCCTTTAGCCCGACCGTTTTTATTTAATAAATATCTTACCAGATAAAACATAGCCAAAATTCCTGTAATTGCTAGACAAACAAATATGGCATTCATGGTTATGGTCCGAGCAATTACGTAATATGTAAAAATTCCAGTTAAAAACGATGAAATCAAGTTACTGATCATCTTTTTCAAACAAGCCTCTCCCTTTCACAAATAAAAATAACCCGCAAAGATCCTTTTAAAAAAGTCTCTTTACGGGTCTTGTTGTTATACTAAAATCTCCCCGATTTAAATATCGAATAAAGCAGGAAGGCTACCATCAGAATAGCTACCAGAAAACCGATCTCAATGACCGGAATATCCCACAGCATGGTTGATTGATGACTAATCGAAGAACCGATGATCAATCCAACCATAATGATACAAAATGCGAGCAGTACAATACTGAAAGACAGCCGATTACTGATCTGGTCCATTCTGCGCATGAGCGCGTCCAGTTCAGGGACACTGATCTCCAGTCTCAACTTACCTTTGCTAATAATGGAAGACAATTGCCTTAACTGCCCAGGCAGACCCATGACACTTTCGGCCATATCCGCAGCACTGCGGAACAGACGATTCTTGATCCGCCCAGGATTGAAGCGTTCCTTGATAAGTTTTCGACCAAAGGGTTCTGCCATATCCACGATACTCAAGGAAGGATCAAGATGTTCGATAACACCTTCCATCGTGAGCAGTGATTTCCCTAACAGCAGAATGTCGGCAGGCATCACAACCCGATGACGCTGAGCCACGCCGAACAGATCATTCAATGCTTGACCCACGCTGATTTTGGAAAAGGGAATATCGTAGTATTTGCTGCGCAGCTTGTCCAGATCGCTATGAAGCCCTCGCAGATCCATATCATCCGGCATCATGCCCAGCTTCTCAATCGCCCGGATCATGCTATCCGTATCTTTGCGCATCAAACCAATAATCAGCGAAGCCAGGTGCTGCTTCATCTCATCACTCAGACTGCCTACCATGCCAAAATCGATAAAGGCAAGCCTGCCATCCTTCAGAACCATCAGATTGCCCGGGTGTGGATCGGCATGAAAGAACCCATGAATGAAAATCTGATTCAACAACGAATCTACCAGTCGCTGAGCAATGTTATTGAGATCATGCCCACGTTTAATCAACTCATCACGGTCATTGAGCTTGATGCCTTCAATGTACTCCATAGTGAGCACACGAGAAGAAGTTTGATCCCAATAGATCACTGGTATTTTCACTTTGTTTTCCTGCTGATATTGCTGTGCAATCTTTTCCGTATTACGGCCCTCGACGGTATAATCCAGCTCAGCCATCAGTGCCTGGGCGTACTCTTCTACCATTTGGGGGATCTGATATTGCTTCACCCAATCCCAGCGTTTCTCCGCCATCGCTGTCAATTCTCGTAAAATATCCAGATCACGCTGAACGATACGCGATATGCCGGGCCGCTGAATCTTAATAGCTACGGCCTCACCGCTTCGGAGTTTACCCAGATGCACCTGTCCAATACTAGCCGCAGCCACAGGGGTATCCTCGAACCGGGAAAAGATCTCCTCCAGCGGTGTATCCAATTCCTGTTCCAAAATACCCCGTGCCGTCTCCGAGGAAAACGGCGGGACCTGATCCTGCAGCTTCACCAATTCCCGGATCACAGACTCAGGCAACAAGTCTGCCCTTGTGCTTGCCAGTTGCCCCAGCTTAACGAAAGCTGGCCCCAGCTCCTGCAGCACGAGTCGTATGCGTTCACTCAATGTCTTGGTGGTGTGGGCTTCACGCGACATCCACCGCCGGGGTATGGCCAGCAACTGGAACAAACCCAGCTCCTCGACCATATAACCGAAGCCATGACGCACCAGCGCCATGGCAATTTCCCGGTATCTGCCGACATGTTTGATTCGCACAGCCATCTACTCGATCTCGTTTCCTTTGAGAGGAGGAACTTCAAGTGGAGCTGGGGATACATCAGGTTGAAGCTGTGGTGTGTGACCCAGTTCCGCAAGCTTTTTCTCAAGCACGGCAACACGCTGTTCCAAACTGGTTACATCACTCTCGGATGGAACGCCCACTTCCTGAAGGACGCGCTTGACCTGTTCGTGAATCATTCTTTTGAACTGGCCCTGCTCTTCATCGCCCCGTTCCATCAGGCGTTCAACCAATGCTTTGGATTCACCAGGCGCCAGTTCCCCGCGCTTGACCAGATCATCCACGGTTTTCTCAATTTTCTCCTTGCTTACAACAGTAAGACCGAGCCCTAACGAGATTGCCTTTTTGAACAAATCGCTCATTCTTGTCATCCTCCTCTTCGTTGATCTCTATAGTATAACCCTAATCAGCTGCTCACAAAAGAAACGGTCCGGCTATACGTAACGCGCAGCCCATTTTCCTGCCTGCAGAATTAACTGACGATAGGTTTCATGGGCAAAAGATGGTACATGATGTCCTGGCATAAGGTAAACAATGCGTCCAAGACCATATCTATGCGCCCATGCTGCAGGTTTCGGTCCTTCTTCGGATTGATACTCCAGCAGAACTTTCGTTTCTGCAAATGAACCGAACTCGAACTGATAAGGCTCTTCCTCCATCGTAAATCCCGAAATGCCTTCCGTCACTGGATGGCTCTCTGCCGTTACTGTGAACTCCAACGGGGCATAAGGTGGATGATGCAGGAATTTGGCACCGATCATCTGCTTCAGCTCATAACGATTTTGGAGCGAAATTCCGTTATGTATAATGACCAGTCCACCTCCATTACTAACATAGGACAATAAGCCTGCTGTCTGCTGTGGAGAGACTTTTCCCTTCCAATCATCCATGTAACAGATACACACATCAAATCCGGTTATATTTTCTTGCAGCAGCATGTTGCGATTCTCACTGCACTGCACAGTCATAGTATCGTGAAAAATCCGACTAATTTCCGCATCCACACCTTGCAGCGGATGCCAGTCCGGATGAGTATAATCACCAAGTAACAACGCTTTTTTACGATGATCCATCAATAAAAACTCCTTTCAAATTACCTATAACAGAATTACCAAGGAAGGGTATCCCCCTTGTAATCTACATACGCAGGCTGATCTCCCATGAACTCTTTATGGCGATCGATGAGTGCTGTGATATATTGAGCCGATTGATCTGGTGTGAGGTCTGCATCGGTATTCAATTCCCCGCTCATATAACTCTGTACCCAGCCGGGATGTATCAGCATCACTTGCCCACCCTCATTCTTCAGACCATTGTGCACAAGGCGAGCCTGCATGTTTAACGCAGATTTGGACATACAATAGGCAAACCATCCATCCCGGCTGCACTGTTCAATACTGCCTGCCTCCGAAGATATATCGACAATCAGCTTGTTTGTCCCTTGCAGAAGGAGGGGCAACAGGGCATGAGTCACACGCAATGTCCCCAAGGTATTTACGTTGAATACTTCTGCCATCTCCGCCATATTTAACGGTCCGCGGATATGATCCGTAATACTTCCTAGTATAGCCGCATTATTGATAAGCATATCCAAATGCTCAGTATCCAGCTTAAGTGTCTCCGTGAACAAAGCTACGGACAGATCATCCGCAATATCCAGTTCAATGACGCGTAAATGTTTTGGATAGGCATCCGTCAAAGTACGAATCCCTTGGGACTCTTCCATGTCCAACCCTGCCGCATAAACGATATAACCTCTCTTCAGCATTTGTGCCGTCAGAGCCAACCCCAGTCCCCGGGCCGCCCCGGTTACACATACGGTTTTCATCATGCTGTCCCTCCCTCACAAGCTTAATCTGTCTTTAATTCATTCCACATTATTATCCAAAAACCTTTAATTATGAATGGGTACAACTAACTTCACGACCAAAGTCTCAGGTCGATTCCCTTGAATCAGAGTCGTTCAGCTTATAGAAAGTGAACCGGTCACAGAGACAAAAACAAAAAAAGTTCTGACCCGTATAGCGGATCAGAACCGGGAACAACGAGGCATCTTAAATGCGTTTTATTCAACGCATCCATATGAGTCCAGACGGGATCACATGTTACTGCAGAAGATGAGCCTTGTCCGCAGATTGGGCAGCGTAATAACGCCCCAACTCAACGATTAGTGCTCCCATCTTCTCATCCTCCGGAACTACGAGCGCCTCAATCCCTTCTTCACGCATCGCGTTTGCCGTAACCCTGCCCACCGAAGCAGGCACCACGCCTTGGCGGAAGGCTTCCTGCATGGATTCGAGTTTGCCCTTTGATGCCGCATACTCAACCAAAAAACGTACTTGCGGTCCACTTGTAAACGCGACAGCATCAACCTCATGCCGCAAAATCTCATTCAACAACTGTTCCAGTTCACCCTCTTCGGGTGGGACGTGACGATAAGGAAGCACCTGACGTACTTGAGCTCCTTGTTCCTCCAGCCAACCGACCAACTTGGGCGCGGTTTCCCCGTGCAGTTGCAACATGACCTTCTGTCCCTTAAGTTCATGAGGCGCAAATTCACGAATCAGCCCGTCTGTGCTACCATCATCATCCCGCACAAGCGGGGTCAGTTTACGTTTTCGGAGTGCATTGACTGTTTTGTACCCTCTTGCTGCAATCAAAGATTCCGATAAAACGTCCAGCAATTGATCAGCAATCTCCATATCCTCAGCCATATCAAAAATAGCGTCCAATCCCATACCCGTGGTTAATACCGTCCAGTCTGGCGGGTCGGATATCCAGGATACGAGACCATCCCGAATATTACGATCGTCCAGAAAAACAGTTCCCTGTGCAGGTCGAACTAGTGGAATCCCGCCCATTTTCTCAACCAGCAAGGACATCTCTTTGGATTTTCGTGGTCCTGTCAATGCTACGCGTATACCTGCCAAATGTTGAGCCATCCATGTTCCCCCCGTTAATTCAGCCGAATGTCATCAGTCTGACTACAGTATACAGGGTACTTCTATGGAGGGAAACCGAGTTTCCCCTCTTTTCAGTGGTTCATCTATAACGATTTTTGATGGGATATATCAGGAAGGCTGTAGTTCTCCACCCTGAAGCCCTTCATGTTTGTCCCCGTCGGAATTCTCTCTGTCCTGTGATGTTTTCCCTTGTTTGTCCTCTTTTGGTTGCTGCTTTTGTTTCTGGTTATCTGTTGTCCGTCGATCATTCGCACCTTTTTTGCGAGGACGAAGAAACACGAAGAGTATGATGGGAAATAGCACCTCGAACACAATCCCGATCCATGTCCATTCACGTGTAAAGCGGAAGAGCTGAACAGCGTTTTTGAAAAACCAGAAGGCACAGACAAATCCGATCAAAGCAACTGGCCCTGTCATGACTTTTCCCGAGACCTTCGGAATCATTCGTTTCAGTCCCCAACAGACAAAATACAGATCAAATGCGATCTTTGTAATTAACGTAGGCAGCGTTACGGCTGCTAGCGCAAGGTCAAATCGATCAAGGAAATCACTAATTTGCAGTTGCCTTGCAAGCTCATAGGAAGGATAAACCAGTCTGGATGCAATGGGTACTCCCACCGCCAAGATGGTTTCGATGACAATCAGCATCATGATCAGTGCTGTGATCGTAATCCCCCACATAACCGACTTGAATCGAAAATCACTGCCTTTAATTACAAAGGGGATGGCAATCATCTCACCAAAAAAAGAAAATATGTACCAGCTTCCCCTGCCAACACCAGTAACATCGATGTCAAAATAGGGCATAAGATTATCCATGTTTATTTGCTGAATGAGCATAAACGGCAAAATCAATGAATTCAGCACAAACAACGTAACATAGAGCTCGGACATCCCTATTAAGGACCCCAACCCTCCCCTCACGATAAAAACAACCATAACCAAGAGGCTCAATACAATGATGGAAATCGGGGTCGTCTCCAGCAAGGTAATACTTACATAGTCACCGATTAGTCGGATATCACGGGCAAATATAAAGAGAAAAAACAGGATATACAACAGACCTGTCACACGACCCAAAAAGGGGAAACGCTCCACTAGAGATTCAAACAGATCACGATCGGGGAACCGTCGCTGAACACGGCTTAACATCCATAGTGATGCCACCATGACAAGAAACACAGGGATATAAGATAAATAGGCGTGCTGTTCGGCATAAAAAATGGCTTGTGCATGGGGTTGCATCAACGTGCCTGTAGTTCCGAGCAGCATGATGAGCAGCACCAACTGACGACTGGTCACTTTTTGATTCATGGAATACCTCCTTTCTGTCTTATGCTTCAAAATTCGTTGAAAAGCCTAAGGTAACGGTAGCCAACGTTGAATTAACTGGGTTAGCCAAGCCGAAATAAAGACGGTTTTGCTCAAATTAGTCACATAGAACCAAATCCCGGCGCTGATGGCGATTATTCCGTAGGATAACCACCGATTAATGGCCGCTGCCTGCCTCACATGTTTGAAGTCCATGATGATTACGGCAATAACCATACCCAAATAAGTGAACAACAGCGGCTTAATCATGGACAATATCCTCCTCTTGTAATCCAATCGGTTTATTGATAACCCCTACATTTTCAATTATGATGTGTGGTTCAATAATTACCTTTACATCCGGATAGATATCATCCCACCGATCCCTCATTTTTTTCCATTCCCGAGGAAGTTGCTGATGAATGGAACGACCCAGACCCAAGATATCCGCAGGATATTGTTTTTGAATCAGCCTGATCCCTTCCTTAATGTCATCTTCAATTTTCTGGTGAAGGGCCTGAGTAAGGCTCTGCATCTCCTGGTCTCGCAAATCACCATAATTGGATTCGTTATCTACCATGACTCCCTTCGCATACAACTCGATCGTCACCGTGACTTTCCCGTTTTCAACATGAGGATGCAAGGAGGAGTTATTCTCGTTTAATTTAATGAACACATCACCTTTTCCACGCGGAGCCTTTACCATCACTTCCGGCTCATTGGCTTCGCCCATGGCTAAAATAAGCGCATCAGCGGGAGCTTTCTCTATCATGCCTACCAGTTTGTCCTTCTTGAAAATTGCGATCCCATCTAACTTAATGTTCGTCTTAACGTCCTTCCAGTTACTCGGCACATTGTCAGCAGTCGAAGCCACCGGTAGAAATGGATCTACTCCTTCGGAAAGAATCGCATCCGTAAATGTCTTGAGTGAACGTGGTCTGCGCATATTCAGGAAACACAGTTCGCGTACCATTTCAGAAGGGAATTTTTCAATTGGCGCATCGGTATCCAGCACTTTGTACGCAGATCCTTTGGTAACAATCGGTAGCGCAGAGAGTCGGTTAAGCGGGTAACGTGTAAGTAAGTCCAGCATGGGAGCAACACCTTCACGTGCAAGCTCTTCTCCGATCAGCATGGTACGTCGATGTGCATAATAAAGCTCACGGGAAAGTGCCTTTTGGCCTTCAATTGAAGTCCCGCGCAAGGTTTTGGCTGTAGTGGATAACATGAACCACGATTTGTCGCCACTTGTGCCCCCACCACCGCCTTCACTTCCAGAGGAACCGGACTGGCCGGGAAGGGCAATTTGCAGACTGGTTCTGAAATTATCCTCTTCCTTGTCGATAGCGAGACCAATGACAAAAGCGATATCATTAATCTCCTTCCGATCCCAGCAACCTGATATGAAAATAGTACATAGGAGCAGTATGGCTACCGCCCGTCGTTTACGGATGAGAACCATGTGCTCACCACCCTTCTTCTGCTTCAGGCGAACCGTTGATCTTTTCATTCATCCGCTGCTGGTCACGATGAACCGTTGAAGGACGATTGATCATCTTCCACCATGGTGTACGAATAACAATATCCTTGGTATCCGTCTTGCTATAGGGGCTGAGACCTGACAGATAAGGTACTCCAAAAGAGGTCATTTGTGTTAGATGTACCGAGATCAGCACCAGTCCGATTACAATGCCATATAAGCCAAGCGCACCGGCAAGCAACATGATGGGAAAACGCAGCAACCGAACCGTAATGGCAAAGTTAAAACGTGGGATGGTGAACGACGCGATCCCTGTCATCGATACAATGATAACCATGGGCGCCGACACGATCCCCGCCTGAACTGCTGCTTGTCCAATCACAAGTGCCCCCAAAATACTGACGGCCTGACCTACCGTTTTGGGTAACCTGACCCCCGCTTCTCGCAAAGCCTCGAATGATAGCTCCATAATGAGGGCTTCAACCAGTGCAGGGAATGGAATGGCCTCCCTTGCCCCGGCAATACTCAGAATCAGCGTGGTAGGCAACATATCCTGATGGAAGGTTGTAATGGCGATATAGAGTGCAGGCAGAAATAGAGCGATAGCTACAAACAAAAACCGAATCCACCGCACCAGATTGCTGATAAAGAACCGTTCGTAATAATCCTCACTCGCCTGAAGCATCTGCCACATGGTTACTGGGGCAATAAGGACAAACGGACTACCATCCACAAAAATGGCAAATCGTCCTTCCAGCAAGTTGCCCGCCACTGTATCCGGACGTTCGGTATAATGCATCTGCGGAAAAGGGGAATACGGATGATCTTCTATCAATTCCTCAATATAACCGGACTCAAGAATCCCATCGATCTTGATCTTGTTGAGTCGTTTTTTGACATCCTTAATCAGCTTGGGATCAGCAATATCGCTGATGTAGGTCAGTACGACATTGGTTTTGGTCTCAGTTCCAATCGTCATGCTTAACATCTTAAGTGCAGGTGTTTTCAGCTTGAAACGAAGTAAAGCTGTGTTCACCCGCAATGTCTCGGTGAAGCCTTCGCGTGGTCCTCGGATAACCGACTCGGTCTGGGGTTCCTCGACACCGCGCCTTACACCGCCCTTAACGTTAAATAGCCAAGCCTCTTTGCTTCCGTTGATCAACAGCAGTGCAGAGGATTCCAGCACACCCTCCGCTGCGTCTGCCCAGGTATCCACTTTCTTCACCTGCGTCAGAGCAATTCGTGTATCATCCAGAGGAGCCGCAGGTTCATCAGTACGTTGCTCGATCAGACCCCGAATGAGAGGCCGAAGCATATGATCCTGAATGTCCGTCGAATTCACGATGCCTTCGATGTATACAAGCAGTCCTTCCACTTCAGATGAAATCTTGACATTGCGGAAGACCACATCCGAGCAATCCGAGAAAATGTCTTCCAGTGCCAACATATGGCTTTCATGTGAAAGGCTTATCGGTTGCCTCAAAATAGGGGGAGACGGCAGCCCCAAAGGGATGTGTTTCTTCTTTTCTGAATCCCCGGAACCATTTTTCCCTGATGTTTTGTCCGCCATATGCCGCCCTCCGTTCCTGTTTTTTTATACAAGGTAGCTTGTGCCAGAGCGCGCAGAATTATGTGATCTTTTTATAAAAATCCAGATACCTTCTTCAACTAGGGCAACAAAAAAAGGCCTCTGTATGGATAACAGAGACCTTCGGGCCTAATTAAACTAATGCGTCAATCTTCATTCACTTAATTGATACTCTCGTCCACTTCTTTAATCATTTCTTGAATGGATTCCAAACCACCACCGGACAAGTACCAGTAATCCGGGTCAAGATAAACAATGTGTCCATCTTTATAAGCATTCGTATTTTTGACCAAATCGTTCTCAATAACCTGTTTGGCTGGAGTTGCCTCACCACTGCCTGCAACCACCGCACTCCGATCTACCACGAACAGATAATCTGGATTTTTCTCCATAACATATTCAAATGAAACGCTCTGCCCATGAGTGGACACTTCAATATTTGCATCTGCGGGAGTAAAACCGAACACATCATGTATGATACCAAATCGGGAACCTGCACCATAAGCGCTCAATTTACCTTCGTTCGTCAGAACAACCAGTGCATTCTTTCCAGCAGCCGTTACTTTATCTTTCAAAGCTTTAACAGAGGTATCAATTGATGCCAGTGCCTCTTCTGCTTCTTTTTCTTTACCAAAGATCTCTCCAAGTGTCTTCACATTCGAAGTCAGGGAGTTCATATAATCTTCTGTATCTACCGCCATATAAATAGTTGGTGCGATCTCGCTCAACTCTTCATATGAGTCTTGCAGTCGTCCTGAGATGATAATCAGGTCAGGCTTCAGGGCATTTACTTTCTCAAAATCAGCCTCTTTCAAACCGCCAACATTGGCGTACTTTGCATCGTTATACTTTTCCAGATAAGAAGGAACTCCCTCCTGAGGTACACCGGCAACCTCTACCCCGAGCTGATCCAATGTATCCAGCACCCCATAGTCGAACACAACCACTTTCTCCGGATTCTTCTTCACTGTTGTATCGCCAAGTTTATGTTTAATGACGATTTCTTCGTTGGACTGATCTGCTGCTGCATTCGCTTCTGACCCTGTGCCACTGCTGGAACCTGTATTTTCTGCTGTTTTATTTCCACCGCAAGCTGCCAGAACAACCGACAACACGACAAGCAACGTAAACAACCAACCCTTTTTCATAAATAGACACCTCTCGCTCTCTCTATATTGGTTTAACTTTAAGCAAAATACACACAAATCTTACGCCCATCAATCCATTGCACAGGGATGTGCATGTCATATACTTTCTGCAATACATCCGTATTAATGATGTCCTCCGTTTTACCTTCCTGCACGACACGCCCATCTTTGAGTGCCACGATATAGTCTGAGTAACAGGAGGCAAAATTGATGTCATGAATGACAATAACAATCGTCTTGCCCAATTCATCCACCATTTTACGAAGCACCTTCATAATCTGCACGGAATGTTTCATGTCCAAATTATTCAAGGGTTCATCGAGGAGAATATACTCGGTGTTCTGCGCGATAACCATGGCAATGTAAGCCCGCTGCCGTTGTCCACCGCTTAGCTCATCCAAATACTTTTTGCGGAATGGCGCCAGTTCCATATAATCGATGGCTTCCTGAATCCACTGCCGATCCTCTGCCGTGAGTCTTCCTTGTGAATATGGAAAACGCCCAAAAGCAACCAGATCCTCCACCGTCAACCTGATATTTATGTGATTAGATTGCTTAAGTACTGATATTTTTTTCGACAGATCCTTGTTCTTCCAGCCTTCGATCTCTTGCCCTTCGATCAGGACTTGTCCTGCATCCTTGCTGATTAGCCTGGTGATCATGGATAACAGTGTACTTTTGCCTGCACCATTGGGGCCAATAAATGAAGTGATTTTCCCTTTGGCAATATTCAGTGATACGTCATCCACTACCCGGACGCCGCCGTATTGTTTGGTTACATTTCTGACTTCTACCACGACTTATTCTCCTTTAGCAGTAAATAGATGAAGTACACACCGCCTACAAAATTGATAATGACACTTACTGTAGTGGCAAAAGTAAATACCCGCTCCACAATGAGCTGTCCACCGACCAATGAAACCACGGCTATAATGACTGAACCCCAGATCAGCACTTTATGACGATGTGATCGGAATATCTGATGCGCCAGATTCACGACCAGCAGTCCCAGGAACATGATTGGTCCAACAAGCGCTGTGGAGATTGACACCAGAACCATCACAACCAGCAGCAACCTTTTCACAATGTATTGGTAGTCCACCCCAAGATTAACCGCGTGATCTTTACCAAGAGACAGTACGTCGAGATACTTAGTAAACTTCTGTGCATACAGCAGGATCAAAATAATAGCCACCATTGAGATGATCAGCAGATCCGTATTCACATTGTTAAAACTTGCAAACATCTTGCCCTGCAGTACAAGGAACTCATTTGGATCAATCAGTACCTCCATGAAGGAGGACATGCTCTGAAACAGCGTACCCAGAATAAGGCCAACGAGCAGCAGTAAATAGATATTGCGCCCCCGTTCTCTACGGAACATGAACTGATGCAGGAGTAAGGCAAACAAGGTCATTAACAGGACAGATACCGCAAAGTTAAGATTTTTGTTCACAAAGCTGATATGCGTGCTCCCAAACACAAACACGGCAAAGGTCTGAAACAACATATACAGGGAGTCGAGTCCCATAATGCCAGGCGTAAGAATTCGATTGTTGGTTATCGTTTGGAAAATGGCAGTGGAGTACGCGATGCAAGCACCCGTGAGCACAATAGCAAGAATCTTTTTTCCTCTGCGAGGCAGAATATAATCCCAATTGCCCCCGGATTGAATGACCAGAAATACACCAATCAACAGCACTGCCGCTGTAATCAAAATGCCAAATTTCCAGGTATTCGCCGTATACTTCATTCTCATGATTCATAAGCCTTTCTTCGAAGCAGTAAATACAGGAACAACACACTGCCCACAACGCCCACAGTCAAACTGATGGAGAGCTGATAAGGATAAATAATCAATTGACCCAAAATATCGCAGACCAGAACAAAAATCGCACCGAGCACTGCCGTATGAGGCAATGTATCCCGCAAGTTGTCACCCTTATACAACGTCACAATATTCGGTACTACAAGACCCAGAAACGGGATTGTACCTACCGTAATAATGACGACGGCTGAAACCATGGCAACCAGAATCAGTCCGAGATTAACCACTTTGCGATAAGCCAGTCCAAGGTTGGTTGAGAAATCTTCACCCATGCCTGCAAGTGTAAAGCGATTAGCGAACAGATATACGATAATGAGCAGCGGAATACTGATATAGATCAGTTCATAACGTCCCTTCATAATCGTGGAGAAGTCACCTTGCAGCCAGGATGACATGTTCTGGATCAAATCGTTCTTGTAAGCAAAAAAAGTCGTGACTGAGCTTACAATATTGCCAAACATCAAACCGAGGAGAGCGATGTATATCGTATCCTTGAATTTGACTTTCTCCAGTATCCGCATAAAGATTAGCGTTCCAGCCAGTGCGAAGGCAAAAGCAACCAGCATTTTCTGCAGTGGAGAAGCTCCAGGGAACCACATCAAAGTAACAAGGATACCCAACCGGGCTGAGTCCATTGTTCCGGCCGTTGTCGGAGACACAAAACGGTTGCGAGTCAGCTGCTGCATGATTAGTCCAATAACACTCATACTGATACCTGCGACAAGGATGCTAATTAGGCGGGGAAAACGACTGACTTGTAACACCTGAAGCTGGACTGGGGTCAAATGAAATATATCCATGGGTGAAATGTCTGAATTGCCAATAAACAGGTATACGATAGACAAAAAAGCCAGTACGATCAACATATAGCCTAACTTCATCTCTCTACTAATCCCCTCACCAATAGCCGTAAAACACTTGTACTTGTTCTACTTCGTGTCATTTGATATTGATACTCATTATCAATTAGGGTAATTATATCGATATTAATTTCGTTATGTCAACCTTCCTTTGCTTCTCCTTTGCTAAATTTCATGAAACAACCTGAAACACATATAATTCAAAATTAATTGTATATAAGGAAAAAGACCTTCCAATTGGAAGGTCTTTTTAATCATTCGGTTAGTCGGCAAAATAATCTTCAGGAATATAGCGGATCTCAGATTCCGCATATATAGTCAATGTATGGCGTTCTCCATCATACTGCACCTGGTCTCCCTGAACGTAATACCAGTGCTTCACCAAGGGCTGATCTTTACGCTGTACAAAGCGAAACACATTGAGCTCCTGTCTAAGCTCCATAATGCTATCCACCACCTGTTGTTCCAGACCCGTAACGGTAAAAACAAAACCAGTGCCTTCTTTTTGATAACGATAGGACATCGAGTCTGTTTTGCTGTTAACCAGCCCTCGCCCAGTCACTGCATGCTTAACCATGAACCATTCCTGCTGCGTCATAAAAGTACATCCTCCTTTGATCTTGGAGTTTCAATCTATTTCGGTAATCTAGGGCAGATCGATCAACATATAGAAAGAGTCCTCGCTTGCATCCAGGTTCATGGATGTCGTCTGTTCCACACGAGCCGTATCCCCTTCATTTAACTGATACTCTCCGTTCAAGCTAAGCTTGCCTTCTATAGCAAAAATGTACATGCGGCGATCTTCCGCCTGTTCATATGTTAATGCCTTGCCTGCGGCCAATCGGCCAAGATAGATGGTCATATCCTGATGAATGGATGCAATACGCCCCCTACCTTCAGGGGATACCACGGGTACGAGTGCTCCCGCAAGTGCGTCTGGATCAAAAGAAGTTGTCTCATAAGACGGCTCAAGCCCTTTCGTATGTGGCATGAACCAAAGCTGTAATATACGCACTTCTTCAGAATCCGAGGCATTGTGTTCGGTATGGATCATGCCACTGCCTGCTGACATGCGCTGAATCCCACCAAATGATGTTACAGCTACATTGCCCAGGTTATCTTCATGACGCAGTTTCCCGTTCAACACGATGGACACAATCTCCATATCACTATGCGGGTGTGCACCGAAACCACGACCAGGAGCAATTACATCGTCGTTAGCTACCCGCATGGGTCCAAACGAAGTATTCTCCGGGTCCTGATATTCACCGAAGGAAAAGCTGTGATTGCCGCGCAGCCAGCCCCGGTCGAAGCTGGAGCGGGAATCGGATGGAATGACGTTAATCATAAAGCGCACCCTCCTTTATATCCTCTTATTTTTTCTTAGTTGCATACTTATTCTCATTGTACCAAATCGATGGGCTTGTCGTCCAAAACAAAAAGCCATTTCCCGCTTCGAACGGATCACACGTATAATTACGCGTAATCCGAACTAGCGAGAAAAGGCCTCTATGCAGGATATACCTACTTGAATGAACTTGTTATCTATCCCTATTGGATGGATATAAACCCGTTATGCACTCACATTCTGTCGAGCGTTCCCTTGTCTGGAGAAGAAATGATCCACCGCTAGGAAACGGCTGCCTGTGAAGAGCAGTGTCAACGAACCCGCCAGCAGCAGGTAATCAAACTCGGTACCACTCATGAACGGCTGTCCCACTTTGGCAGTGAGCAGAACCCCACCCATCACTACGATGAACAATGCAGCAAATACACGTGTTCCCAAGCCCAGAATCATGGCTGCACCACCCACAAGCTCAATGATCGCTACAACAGATGCCAGAAAACCAGGAATGCCGATACTTTCAAAGAAACCGACTGTACCACTAATTCCACCTTCGAATTTGCTCCAACCATGTAATACAAAGATGAGACCAATCATGATCCTTGAGAAAAACAAACCGATCTCCACACTTCTATTCATATTCATCTTCCTCCTTGGAGTTTAAGTTCAACGTTACCTTTCACCCAATTGACCAAACAAACAAAACAGACAGCAGCAGGATCACTGTGGCAGAAATGAATACCGCATAGCGGGGAAGCGACAGTGAAACATCCTGTTCCGGGTCTAATAAACGGGAAATACGTACATTCACCGAAGTATCGGCAAAAGACGATTGAATAGCTGTCTCTCTAATTCTCCAAGGTTCAGGGCAAGCCCGGATCAGTTTGAGCAGTGCACTACCAATGCCCGCAGCGTTCCCTGTACGTTCAATTGCTTCATTGTCAGCCAGTATTTCTCTAATGATCTTGTAATGTTTTGAAGTATGCTTCAACACCGGAATATAAGGCATCATCACGGCAAATACTGACAATAATGTCGTCTTGAGTGGATCACGATGCCACAGATGGTGCACTTCATGATACACAACCGCTCTTTCTTCTTCAGCATCCAGCATCGTGAGCAGCCCTGTGGAAAGTACAATACAAGGTTTCCAGAGACCAATCGTAAATGCCACCGGTGACGGCTTGTCCACCACAATGAATCCAGGTTGTTTCAGATGACGGTACCGCGCCTGAAGATCCTGGGACATGGCTCTATCTTCCATTGACCGAAGCTTCCGTACCGCTGCACGTGTCTTCATCATCCGATCGAATAGCAACCAGCCTGTACCTGCAAAAGTCAGGAGAACCAGTGCCATAAGAACATGCCCCATGGATAACCAGCCCAGCCTGCTCATCCAGTGATTACATAGCCAGAGCAGATTAAACGGAATGTCCCAACCGAATATTTTGTACATCGCGTACATGAACATCTGCATGAACACGAATAACGGAATGCCAAACCCGACGGTAAACAACAGCTTCGAGCGGGCCTTCCACATGTCAATCGCTATCCTTTTTCCATTGCTTAATCTTCTGCTCCAGACGCTCAATCAACCCTGCATCTGCTTCATCCAGCGCATCCAGCATGTGATTCACAGCAAGTACCCCGAATTCATCCACCAACTCATGTGACAATTCCTTGGATTGGTCGTTCATAAACTCCTCCCTGCTCTGTACCGGATGGTACAGTGACGTTCGGCCCTTCTGCGACTTGTGGAGCAGTTCCTTGTCCACGAGGCGATTCATCACCGTCATGACAGTATTGAAATTAACGTCTTTATCTTTTTCTAATGCGGTTTGCACTTCGCGAATGCTACTGCCTGGACGCGCCCACAAAATGTCCATAATCTTCGCCTCAAGCGGACCGAAAAACCGGTTCAGTCCACGCTCACCCACTTTAAAATTGTGTATTCTCATGTTCAGACACCCCTCACACTACCCATTGTAGTGCCAACAAACGAGAAGTCAACCTCTATGTCAGCTATTTATTGTAAATGATTTGTAAATATGTTTTCCATTTCAGAATATTATTTGGATGCACAAGATCAGCTTAGCGTTAAAAAAACCTAAAGACCGGGCAGGTCTGCTATTCTGCAGTCCTGCCCGGTCTAATTCATAAATCGATTATTCATTTCTGAAATAATGATGAGATCAGTGCTTTATTTACGATCCTGTGCGGGCATAAAAGCGGAAATATCCACACCCAGTCCATGAGCCAAACGACCACCGAGCTGTCCATCTGCCTGGAAGAAATGGCACAAGGCACGTAGCTGGGTCTGTTCCGGTACTGCCTTCAAGTCATTGATCAGGTTATCAAGCAGATGTTGCTGCTCCACCGCCGTGAATGAACGGAACAACTCCCCTGACTGCGTATAGTTATCAGTTTTCTCAATTTTCTCACGCGTAACATGGCCCTGTAACGGAGCTTGACTGTCACGATATTCAGGTGCTTCCTCCGGGCTGTTGCCTGAGCTATTCGGTTCATAGTTTACCGGGGACGGGTCCTGATTCACATTCATCAATCCATCACGCTGATGATTGCGAACCGGAGCATAAGGGCAGTTCACCGGAATCTGCAAATAGTTTGGTCCGAGCCGGTGGCGCTGTGTATCCGGATAGGAGAACAGGCGGCCTTGCAGCAATTTATCTTCGGAAGGCTCAATTCCAGGCACCAAAGCGCTTGGTGAAAAGGCTGCTTGCTCTACTTCTGCGAAGAAGTTTTGTGGATTTCGGTTCAATGTCATGGTTCCGATCGTCTGGAACGGCAGTACATCTTCCGGCCAAGTCTTGGTTGGGTCGAGCGGATCGAAGGCGAAATCATCCATCTGCTCCGGTTTCAGCAACTGTACCTGTAGCTTCCACTGCGGATATTGCCCGTTTTTGATATGATCGTGTAAATCCCGGGTGGCATGGTTGAAATCCTGTCCTTGCACCTCTGCTGCCTCTTGACGTGAGAAACCTCGTACGCCTTGGGCCGATTCCCACTTGTATTTCACATAATGGACTTGCCCTTGAGCATTAATCCATTTGAAGGCGTGTACGCCGAATCCATCCATTTCACGGTAACTTGCTGGTGTACCCAGATCGGAGAACAACCAGGTCATCATATGAGTCGACTCGGGTGATAGTGTCATGAAGTCCCAGTAGCGTGCAGGGTCCTGGATATTCGTATCCGGCGCAGGCTTCAGGGAATGAACCATATCCGGGAACTTCATGGCATCACGGATGAAAAAGACGGGCAAGTGGTTACCCACAATATCGTAGTTCCCTTCACGAGTGTAGAACTTCACGGCAAATCCACGTGGATCACGCGCTGTCTCCGGCGAACCCGTGCCGTGAATTACAGTCGAGAACCGCACCAGTACATCCGTCTCTGTTCCCGGGTCTTGTAAGAAATCGGCTGTCGTATAAGCCTTCATGCTCTTCTCCAGCGTAAACACGCCATGTGCACCGGCACCTCTCGCATGAACGACCCGTTCCGGAATACGCTCACGGTCAAAGTGTGCGATCTTCTCAAGCAGATGATAATCCTCAAGTAATGTGGGGCCTCTTCTTCCTGCGGTACGAGAGTATTGGTTATCACCTACGGGTGCGCCCTGATTGGTTGTCATGCGTTCTGTCATATCGTTATCCTCCTCATGTTGGTCTCATGCCTGCTGTATATACTCTATTAAAATCATATTCGCCATCGGATTAAATATACATTTAGACTTGATCTAACTGTTAAATTGATTCTAACATGTCCCACTCGCCCCTTGCATGAGGTTCGTATGAGATTAAGATGAGTTTCTTGCTCATTTCATGAATGAAATATGAACATCAACTTGGAGTAAGATGAGCATTGAGCCATTCCGATTGGCTTGATCTACTCCATCTAGTGGATATACCCGCATACGAGTGACATGAACAGCATTTTGTGTGCACAAAAAAAAGCGGACTAATCCGCCAGGCGGTAGCCCACTCCTCTTACCGTTACTATATATTGAGGCGAAGCCGCGTTATCGCCAAGTTTTTTGCGTAAGCTTTTGATATGAACATCCACCACATTACTTCCACCTGTAAAATCAGTCTCCCAAATATCGCTGAGCATCTCCTCACGGGAAATCACTGCACCTTTGGCATCAATCAGTTTCAGCAGCAGATCATATTCTGTCTTGGTCAAATGAATACGGTCATTATTGCGATGCACACTCATCCGCTCACGATCCAGCCATAGATCCTTGAAAGCGATGCGTTGGCCTTCCTGAGGGAGAAATCCGCGTTTCGGTGCTGCAGGGCTATTGCCAATCATGCGTTGCACACGATACAACGCTTCCTGAGGACGGGCCGGCCAGACCAGCAATTCCTCCTGAAGCATCGGTCCACTGGCACTGCCAATCATCTTCTCCCCCACCAGATACAGACACGGTGTTGCATGTTCTGCTTCACGATTCAATCGGCTGCTGATTCCCGCAAAAGCATCAATGGTTCCAGCAACAGACAGGTCATAGATTAACAGATCAAATACAAGCCGTTCATGCAAATCAGGCTCCCAGCGGTGGAACACCAGCACATCGAAGCAGCTGTCCGTCAAAGCCTTGACCAGTTCATGTACCTGCCCGGGCATCGGACTGATCAGAATGACCCGTCTCGTGACCGGGCAATTATCCACAAGGGGAGTTGAATCCGAAAGGGCAGGCTTGACCCGGAGCGGCAGACGACGGCCGGACAGGTTGATTTTTACTTGACCCGTTTGTTTCTGCATTCCGCGCAGACACCTCCAAAGACCACATGAGCGTGATCAATCGCATACCCGGTCTCCTCCGCAACTTGCTTCATCCATTGGGGAGGAACTTCCGTCATGACTTCATCTACCTTGCCGCATACTTCACACATAATATGTTGATGTTCGTCCATGCGGGCATCATAACGACTGGCCGTTTCGCCCAACTTGAGCTCCCGAATCAATTCTTTATCTGTTAAATATCGGAGTGAATTATATACCGTACCATAAGCCAAATTATAACCTTGCTCCACCAGACGGTTCATCACTTCTGCTGCCGTTGGATGGTCTTCGGAATGACGGACTACATCGTAAACGGCTTGACGCTGTATCGTCAGATTTAGAGTTCTCACCAGCAATTCTCCTTTATTAACCCATTCAATAGTATATAAGATGACACAGCAATCTACTGATTGCTATGATTCCCTGAAACATCAAAATCAATTTTGATTTAGATTAAGTATAAATCTCATTGTATAATGAAGTCAATATCCGACTATTTTATTCATGAATAGTGATATCCAAACCATCTTCTACGTAGCCATCGCCCCTACTTGGGATAATATGGTTCGCTACTATACTGCTTTTCAGCTAAAATATAGTAATGTGCGCTAAAGGAGGGATGCTTGTTGCTAAGCACGTTTTTCGTCAATCTCTGTGTCATGATCACGTTCATGTATGTGTCCGGAATCATAGCCAAATTCTATCGTATCCGCGTTCCCTTTCCCTCGATGCGTGTTCAGATGATCGGTGGTCTGCTGTTCGGGATCTATGGAACGGTACTGATGAACTATTCCTTTCCTTTAAATGAAACTACCATTGTAGATTTACGTCATTTGGCTATTGTCACAGCCGCCGTATATTTAGGAGGACTGGCTTCGGTCATCTCGGGACTTGTCATTTCCATCCTGCGTATTATCATGTTTGGAATGTCATCCGCTGCCATCGATGCAGCATTCGTCATGACGATCATCGGACTGTCCGGTGTATATTTTGCCTATGCTCCCTGGTCGCGATTAACCAAAATTATTACCATGAACCTGCTGGGTATGACGCTGATCTTTGTGATCCTAATGCTGAATACAACCAGCATGAACTCACTATTGAAAGTATATCCTTTACAGATGACCATTTCTTTTGTCGGTGGAATCTTTATTTATTTCATCGCAGAATTCATTAATAAATCGAATGAGATGTTGTTTCTGCTCGAACGCAAAGCGACCACCGATCATCTTACCAACCTCAGTAATCGCAGACAATTTGAGAAATCACTTGAATTTGAACTAGAACGGGCACGTGAGTACAAACAAAAACTATCGCTGCTAGTCATCGACATCGACCGGTTCAAAAAAGTAAATGACACTTTCGGTCATACTTCAGGTGATGCGGTTCTAAAACAACTCGGACAATTGCTCATTGAGCATGCCCGCTCAGCAGATATCGTCTCTCGGAACGGAGGCGAGGAATTCGCTATACTATTGCTCGATTGTGGTCATCACCAAGCCATGGCCATTGCCGAGTCCATCAGACAATCGGTTGAGAAGTACCATTTCGCGCTGCCTGATGGCAATACGATCCGGCTGACTATCTCTATCGGGGTCGCTGTTTTTCCAGATCACTGTGACGACCGGGATGATAACGATTTCTTTGAACAGGCAGACCGTGCATTATATGAGGCCAAGAATACGGGCCGGAACCGGGTATGTGCCATTCCGTTGCGTTCCAGGTCGCTCTCCAGCGGCCAAAGCTCATTCTAATCTCATACTCAAAAAGGGATGTCCCCATAGCCTACAGGCTAGCCAGGACATCCCTTTCTTATCTCACATTTTGCATCCTTCGAATCAACTCGCTTATGGGTACAAGAACAACCTGTGGAGTTGAGTTTGCCTTAAGCTAAGATTTGTTCGATTTCTTCAACGATGGCAGCATCCAGCTTCACTCCGGAAGCGGCTGCGTTCTCTTTCACCTGTTCAGGACGGCTTGCTCCAACAAGCGCACTGGACACGTTATTCTGGCGCAGAATCCACGCCAGAGCCAATTGGCCGACTTTCAGGTCCAGTTTGTCTGCCACTTCAATTAACTGGCGAACCTTGCCGATCCGGTCAGCGTTAATCTTCCCTTCATCCCATCCCAGCTTCGCTGCCCGGCTGTTCTCGGGAATATCGGACACCGAAGTGTATTTCCCGGTCAACAATCCTTGTGCCAGCGGGGAGTAGACAACTTGTCCAATTCCTTTGCGCTCACCCAACGGGATGATTTCACTTTCGATGTAGCGGTCAAACATGTTGTACACCGGCTGGTTCACCACGATATGATCAAGCAACAGGCGATCAGCGGTACCCAACGCAGCTTCCATTTGTGCCGCGGTCCATTGACTAACACCTACGTAGAGCACCTTGCCTTGGCGCACCAGATCGTCAAGTGCTCGCAGTGTCTCTTCAATCGGTGTTTCGGTATGATAGCGATGGCAATAATATATGTCTACATAATCAACACCCAGCCGTTGCAAGCTGGCTTCGCATTGTTCCTTAATATGTTTACGGGATAACCCTTGGTCATTTGGACCGTCACCCATTTTACCAAATACCTTGGTTGCAAGGACATAGGAATCGCGGGAATACGCTTTCAACGTCTGCCCCAGCAGTTCTTCTGCTGCACCCCGCTCGTACACATTGGCTGTATCAAAAAAGTTGATGCCTTCATCGAATGCGGCTTCAATTGATTTCACCGCGTTTTCACGTTCCACATATCCTCCATATGTCAGCCAGCTTCCCAGGCTAATCTCGCTTACTTTCAGTCCGCTTCCACCTAATCTACGGTATTCCATTGAATGCACATCCTCCTCTAAACTGATTAATGATGAAGTTCCCTTTCTATTGTATCGTATTCGGCTCGGATTAAAAGGGCTTTGGAGCAGAATTTGGGAAATAGATAGGGGTGAATATGAAAAGCTCCGCTAAATAGCGGAGCCACGATACAAGTCACTATGTTACGGTTACTTCATATTATTTATGACTGGGCGCTAGTTTGTCTTAGTTAGCTGTTACGATAAATTGTTCCCATGCTCCGCCCACAGCGTTACGATTGGCATACAGCACGCCTCCGTTATTCAGATCCGCACTGACATATTTACCGTTCGCCACGGATTTGAAGGCAACCAGTCCTCCGCCCAATTCTTCTCGGGTAAACTTCTCCCATGTAGATGGGTATGTGGCCGAGGCGATCAAACGCCCGCCATTATTCAGATCGGCTTGCACATATTTAATATTGCTCATCGACAGCAAAGATACCGTACCATCCGAATTCTGGATGATTTTGAACCTTTCCCAATGTCCGGCAGTATCCCGATTGGCTACCAGCGCATCTGCACCGCCATTCTCTGCGCTGACAAAAGTGCCATTGGCGTTGGCTTTTAGATTGGACCATGTCTCTGTAAAGGAAGCCGTTCCCGTATGTTTCTTGACCACATTCTGGAACGAGGTATTAGAGGCAAAGTTCGCCGTAGTGAACTTGCTCCATTTTGAAGCAATTGTTGGCGCGCTGTCGGTATTCAGGTTCGGCGCCGGGTTGTTGTTATTATTGTAATAGCCCCAAGTTCCGCCCCCTTTGACCTTATAACTCCAGTTCGTCCATGAAGCATTCAGTGAATTCAGACCGGATAGCCACTTCTCGGTCAGATCATCCTGACCAAACGAGAACTCGCCCGCTAACACCGGAACGTTCCAATTCTTCTGATAGGACGCCATATCTTTCAGCCAGCGATCCATCTCCGAATTGGTCAAATCCCAGTTGTTATAATCCGTGAATTGATAATGGTGCGTCTGATACATCACATTCGTCCACCCATAAGTCGTTGGTGGAGAAGCTGCCCACCAGTCGAAGAATGCCGCGATGATGATCATGTGATCGGCATCCTTGGCACGGACGGCTTTGTACATCCGGTCATAGAAATCCATCTTTTGCTTGATTTGAGCAGCATTTTCACCCGTTCCCATGGTCACAAGAGGTTCATTGAGCAAGTCGTACGCAGCAACGGTTGGATTGCCTTTGTAACGTGTTGCCATCCGTTCCCAGATCTGAATAGTCCAGTTCTGGTATGTAGAATTGGTCCACAGTTGGTTGGAATTTTCCTGACCGCAGGAATGCCATGGACAAGCTGCTCCCGGTGCACCGTGCAGATCGAGAATGACATACAGGTTTCGTTTGCCCGCTTCATCAATCAGCCAATCCAGTTTGCGGAACGTAACCGAATCAGGCTTCATGACACCGCTGGTGTTCATAAAATCCTCCCAATAGATCGGCACACGCACAACGTTCATGCCCCAGTTCTTGATGTTATCCAGATCACCAGCCTGTATCCAGGTATCCTGATATCCATTGATCAGACTCTGTGCACCCGATTCCCCAAAACGATTCGTCAACGTGCGACGCAGCGTGTACTCATCTACCGCTCCAGAGGGCGTCATCCATTCTTCCTGCAGCAGCCAGCCACCCAAATTTGTTCCACGCAGATTTACCACATTGCCTGTTCCCGAATTATTGCGGACAACCGTCCCGTTAGCCTTCAGGAAATCCCCTGATCCAAAAGCCGCACTGGCCTTCGGTGAACCTACGGCCGAAGCCAGCAGGCCCAGCAGCAGACAGCTGCACAACAGCATGATAGTGCTCTTCTTCAACATGTTGACGCCTCCCTTAAATGGTCATATCTTGAGGTATGACTGAACCAGGATGCAGCACTCACGACGGGTAACGATAATGCTATATAAACAGCGGGTATACGGGGGGTACGATCCATGGATGTCCGCTATTTATCACAAGTGAAGGGGTGGTGAAATCGATTACATTTTATTGAATATTAAACCCTTTATCTCTCCACTATCCCCAATTATTGTTTCAAACGGTTATAACTTGTAATCGTTTTCAATTGGAATTATAATGAATTTGAATTAATTGTCAATCACTTATTTGGAGTTGTGAAGAATATGGATGTCAAAATCATTGATGTAGCTGCCATTGCAGGTGTGTCCCCGGCAACCGTATCGCGGGTCATTAATCAGCACAGCAAAGTAAGCACCAAGACCAAAGATAAGGTGATGCGCGCCATAGAGCAACTGGGGTATCACCCCAACGCAGCAGCCAAGAATCTTCGTTCACAGAGAACCATGACGATTGGCGTCATCGTTCCGGATATTAACAACTCCTATTATGCCGAAATTATTAAAGGCATTGAGAACATCGCCTACGCTCGCCATTACAAGGTCATTATATGTGATGCCCATAACCTGAAAGAGCGAGAAGTCGATTATCTTAATTTGCTACTCGATCGGACCATTGACGGTGTCATCATTATCACGCCCATGCTGGCGGATGAGGAATTATTCCAGCTTGCAGATAAGGGATATCGTATTGGCATCGTTGGTAAATACATCGAACATGATCAGATCCCGTGTATATATACGGACAACGTGAAATTTTCCCAGGAAGTTGTTCAGCATCTCGTTGAGGCGGGACATCGGAATATCGTTTTCCTAAACGGTTATCCTGAAGCGATCGACAGCTATGAACGGCTAGAAGGCTACTTGAAGGCCCTGCGCAATCATCAGATTCCGTTCCGTCCCGAACTGATCGAGAATGGGAACTTCAATGAGGAAGGTGGGTACGAGGCTATCAAAAGATTGTTTAACAAAGGCCTGTCCTTCTCCGCTGTATATGCAGCAAATGATGAGATGGCGCTAGGTGTATACAAAGCATGTACGGAATACGGAATACGCATTCCCGAGCAATTGGCTATCGTAGGTGTAGATAACAATCGAATCAGCAAATACATCCATCCTACGCTAAGTTCGGTGAACCAGCCCAAGTATACGATGGGGGCCATTCTTATGGAGAAGATGATTGATACGATGAATACGAATGAATTTCAGGATAAACGTGTATTTAAAGTCGACTCGGAGCTGCTTGTCCGAGCTTCATCTTCCTTCAAAATAACAACATAAAAGCGCACCTGTGACAGGTGCGCCTAGTTTAATATATTTTCTCATGTTCTTAATGCACAATGATGCTTAACGCATTCAACAAATCAGCCTGCTTCACCGGCTTGGTCAGGACCGCATCAAAGACTTCCGCTTCATGCGGATCGATATGCATACCATACGGAATCAGAACAATGACCGGTGAATCTGTAACCAGGCGCTTCAGCTTGTGTACAAAATCCACAGCACCGCCCTCCAGAAGTCCCATATCCACAACGGCCACGTCTGGCTTAAAGCCATCCTGTATCCAGTCGTACGCTTCTGTCGTAACCGAGGTCATATGCACATCCATCTCCCATCTGCGCATCAGGGACGAGGCCCCTTGCAGAATGTCAGGGTCCTTGGCAAGCAGCACCTTTTTGCCCTTCAGTCGATGCTGTATATTGGCAAGCTGAGGCAGTTCCCAATGTCTGCGGAGCGGTAGGCAGATCTCGAATTCTGTCTCCTTGTCTCCCATGCCATGCACCTGAATACGACCATTCATAAGGATGGCGAGGTTTTGGCTGACCGCCAGTCCGAGATTGGTTCCAACCAGCTTCTGTGTACTTATATTTCCGTCCAAATTGTTAATTGCTCTAAGCTTATTGTCCGAAGACAACATGCGTCCGGTGTATTTCACTTGGAGTTGAAGGATACCCTCATCCTCTGCATCTCCACCATCTACGGTTGCCGTAATCAATACCGAGCCTGTCCGTGTTGAATCTATAGCATACTGAATGACATGGGCCAATAGTTGCCCGATCTTGATTTCATCCCCAACAAAAACCTGGGACACATTCAAATCAAGGTTCAATCCCAGCTCAATGTTCTTGCTCAGCGCCAGTCCCGCATAGAGATAAACGGTATTCTCAATCGTCGCTACCAGATCAAATGGATCATCATGTACGACCGTTTTGCCTGCGTCATTGACGTTATTAAAACTCATCATGTTATTCAACAGGGAAAGCAGAATGTTACCGCTGGTTTCAATCATATTCACATATTCTGTCTGCTCGTCCGACATATCCGGTGTACGCATCAGGTCGGTTAATCCCAGAATGCCGTTCAGGGGATTACGAATCTCGTGGCTCATCAGCGACAGCATCTGCGTCTTGGTCATCGCCTCAGACTCCGCACGTTCCTTCTCTGCCTGCAATTGCTCTTGTAATTGCTCCGAATCATTCAGCTTCTGTTCCTGAACTTGAAGCGTATCTTCCAGATCCACCACATACCCGAGAAAAACGGCCATGGCTTGCAGTGTTTTCATATCCGTTTCACTGATCACATAATCAGGATTATCCATCAGACAGATCGTACCGAACGTTTCCCCGGACCTCCGCATGATGGGAATCCCCACAAAGAAACGATTGCCCAGTCCGCTTGTTACGTCCATTGATTTCGTAAGAGGATGTTCACATGTATCCGTGATGATCAGACTGCTGCCCTTATCTCTTAATACCAGGCTGCAATATGAAGCTTCAAATGGAAGTTCACTACCTTTGGCGATCAACTCTTCCTCACGGTTAAAAGCCTCGATAATAACATTGGTCACGCCATTATTCGTGGCAACGAAGATGGTATTCACCTTTAAGATTCCGCTTAATACGTCAACAATATGGGACGCGGCTTCCTGTATATTTTCATAGAAGCCCCTTGTAATGCTTACCGTTCCCATGACTCACCCCTCTTGTCTTAGCTGCATTTCAAATCCGTATTCCACAGTATGATTCAATCGATTAACGAGGGTTCAAATATTCCGAAACAGCTGTCACAAACTATTCATATATGAAGTTTTCTATCCTTTTTTTTCAAGCATCGTCAACTGAACTTGCACAGTAAATAGAAATTATACGCTTACCCTCCAGCTTTGAAAACCTTTATCATTCAGGGCTATAAATCATGACCGTCAATCAGCCTCTCCCATGTGATCATTATCACACCTAAATAACAATATATAGTTTATAAATGGATAAAGAAACTCTACATGTAGTGTTCAATGAATGGACATTATCCCATACATTTCAATTTTATTATTTAGGAGGAACTGATATGAACATGCTTGAGTATGCCTCTCCACCGGCATCCGATCTGCTATCTGACCTGGGAAGACGAATTATTGGTGCTGAAGATGCCGATACGCTGAGGGAGAATGCCAATCTGAACGGAGACTCATTCAGCGGCAAGATGAGCAGGCTCGGTTCGGAGACCGCGAAGTGGCATGCTCTGCGACATGTGCTGCCTAAGGAGCTCGCTCTAGCTGTGGAGAACGGCGATCTGTATGTACACGATCTGGATCAGTATGCTCTTGGAACGACTAATTGTATCTTTATTCCGTTTGACCGGCTGCTGGCCTCCGGATTCAATACCGGCAACGGTTCGGTTCGTACACCACAGACAATCATGTCTGCCATGGCATTGGTAGCCATTATTTTTCAATCCCAACAGAACAGCCAGTACGGCGGGGTATCCGCCAATAAAATCGATTGGGATCTCGCACCTTATGTGAAGCGTTCGTTCCGTAAGCATTACCGGAAGGGACAACGGCTGTTTGGGGAAATCACCTCAATTGAGGATGAGCAACTGCATCTGGATAGCGATGAAGCAAAGGAGAATTGTCCTCGAGCCTTTGCCTTTGCCTGTGAAGAAACGGAACTGGAGACCGAACAGGCCGCCGAATCCCTGATCCATAATCTGAACACCATGAGCAGTCGTGCTGGGGGACAGATTCCGTTCACTTCGCTGAACTACGGACTGTGCACTTCAGCCGAAGGTCGACTCGTGTCTCGGTCTTTGCTGGAAGCGACCATTCGGGGACTGGGTAACGGAGAAACTCCCGTGTTCCCACAACATATTTTCCAGTGCAAGCATGGAATTAACCAATCTGAAGGAGAGCCGAATTATGATTTGTTCCGGCTTGCTGTGACCTGCTCCTCACGGCGCATGTATCCGAACTTTGTCAATGTGGATGCTTCCTTCAACCTGCCCTATTATCAACCGGAAGATCCCGATACGATCATTGCGACGATGGGATGCCGGACACGCACACTGGCTGATCGCTTCGGACGCAATCGTCAGAGCGGCAAAGGGAACCTGTCTTTTAATACCATCAATCTGGTCAAGCTCGGCATTCGATACGGGATCTGCCAGGGAGCAAGAGCCATTGCTGACCGGGCTGGCTTCTATACTGCGCTGGAATCGGTCATGCACAATGCTACGGACGGTCTGCTACACAGGTATCGAATTCAGATGAACCAACCTGCCAAAGCATCGGACTTCATGATGCGGGAAGGAGTATGGGAAGGCGGTGAACAATTGGCTCCGAATGAACCGGTGGCCGATCTGTTGAAACATGGTACGTTATCCCTTGGTTTTATCGGACTTGCCGAATGTATGACCGCTCTATATGGCCGTCACCATGGACAAGACATCCATGTACATCGAGAAGCCTTGAATATCATTCGTACGATGAGAGAATTCTGTGACCGGATGAGTGAGCAGCATAACCTGAATATCACCTTGTTCGCTACGCCCGCTGAGGGCCTATCCGGCAAATTCACCAAGATCGATCGGGAGCGATACGGCAACATCGCAGGGGTCAACGACAGGGAATACTACACCAATTCATTTCACATTCCGGTCTATCATTCGCTTCCTGCCTATCGCAAGATTGAACTGGAAGCTCCCTTCCACTCCCTATGTAATGCCGGAGCGATCTCATATGTCGAACTCGACGGGAATGTAAGGGCCAATACCGCCGCTTTCCAACGAATCGTTCAATACGCGCTGGCCCAGGATATCGGGTATTTCTCCATTAATCACCCGATTGACCGTTGTCCGTCCTGTGGCTATGAGGGCGTTATTGGAGATGTATGTCCCGGATGTGAGGCTCATGAAAACCATGTGCATTTCCAGCGACTGCGCCGGGTTACGGGTTATCTGACCGGTGACTATAAAGTGCGCTTCAATGGCGCGAAGCAGGCCGAAGTGAGAGACCGGGTGAATCATCGGTGAATCTGTATGGTTACATCCCGGAATCAGTGAATGAGGGGCCAGGCCTGCGTGCCGTGTTGTTCATTAGCGGATGCCGCCACGCTTGTCCGGGCTGTTTCAGCCCCGGCTCATGGAGCTTCCGTGCAGGCGAACCATTTACGGAGAAGCGTCAGCAGCAGATTTTGCATGAAGTGACCTCACACCCCTTGCTGGAAGGGGTAACGTTATGCGGAGGTGATCCTTTTTTCTCTGCCACAGAATGCGCCTCCTGGGTTCGGCAGCTTCGGGCTACTCGACCTGATCTGACTGTATGGGCATACACGGGGTTTGTGTATGAGGAACTGATTACAGACCCGTCGCGGGCGGAGTTATCCCGGCTATGCGACGTCATTATCGATGGGCCTTATATTGCAGCTGAGCGTGATGTGTCTCTTCCTTTTCGCGGCAGTCGTAATCAGCGCATCGTTAATGTGGGTGCAACAATGGCAGACCAGACAATCGTTACCATGCAGTTAGATGCATGGTAACGTTTTTTTTATTTAGGGGAACCAAGCACAGCGTGGGCGATGATTTGCTTCATTTTAAGGAGCCAAATCTACCAATAAATCAAGGTTTAATAGAACATTATTTTATTTCCGATCGGATTAATGATATATGTTGCAAGCCCGTTGGTTATCGTCTATGATTGGTAGCAGAAGAGCAAGTATACGACGATTACATCATGATACAATCTATCATCTATGCTTGGTCGCCAATTTCATAGCCGGAGATGTGTACGCACATTTCCGCACACGGAAACAGGTGCCGACCGCGCTACATGCGTGGTCAGGCTTAAAAGGGAAGCACGGTGTAAGTCCGTCGCGGTCCCGCCACTGTATACGGGGAGTCTATGCATATAATCCACTGGTATAACCACCGGGAAGGAATGCATATGGCCATGATCCGCAAGCCAGGAGACCTGCCTGTTTCGACAGCATCGCATGACCTACGGAAGATAGGGAGGTGTTGGAGCAGCCGCTACAACTACTTATAGCAGGTGTTCTTTCCCATTCTATCTTTGTGCACAGTCGTCATTCATGATGCCTGTTTCTCGGGGTATGGAATCGGAAGGAATGCCTTTTTTTGATGCTTTCAAAAGAAGCACACCACAATAGCTTCAACTTGATGGGTTCACTTATTATAAATGAGGAGGAATTTTACATGTCGCAATCACAGCAACAACAGCCACAAGTACTGACAAGCAACCTCGGTTACCCCCGCATCGGTGCGGGACGCGAATGGAAAAAAGCACTGGAGTCCTTCTGGGCTGGCCGAATCGATGAATCTACGCTTCATCAGGAGCTAACCACGCTTCGGTTGCAGGATCTGAAGAAACAGCAGGCACAGCAGCTCGATCTGATTCCTGTGGGCGACTTCTCCTACTATGATCATATTCTTGACGTATCCGCGATGTTTGGCGTCGTTCCTGAGCGCTTTAACCATTCAGGCGGACCCGTATCCGTATCTACTTACTTCGCCATGGCCCGGGGTAATGATCAGGCAACAGCCTGTGAGATGACCAAGTGGCTGAACACGAACTATCACTACATCGTACCTGAGATTCATAATGATACTGCATTTGCATTGCTTGAAAATAAACCCCTTGCCGCCTATCGCGAAGCGAAGCAGGAGCTTGGGCTGGAAGGTAAACCAGTCGTTGTCGGTCCGTACTCGTATGTACGATTCGCCAAAGGCTATGACGCGGAACGCTTCGCAGAAATCGTCACTCGCCTCGTTCCCGTATACGCCCAGCTTCTGTCTGAGCTTCAAGCAGAAGGCGTACAGTGGGTACAGATCGACGAGCCTGCTCTGACGCTGGCCGTCTCTTCCGAAGATGAAGCTTTGCTGCAACAGGTGTATGCTGCCTTGGCAAAAGCTGCACCGGAGTTGAAGCTGCTGCTTCAAACGTATTTCGAATCGGTGGAAGCTTATCCGGTCGTGACAGCTCTGCCTGTTGCCGGAATCGGCCTGGACCTGGTCCACGGCTATGAAGGCAACCTCGCCAGCCTGCGGGAGCATGGCTTCCCGCAGGATAAATGGTTGGGCGCCGGTGTCATCGACGGGCGCAACATCTGGCGCGCCGATCTCGCAGAAACGGCGAAGCTGCTGGAGCAGGTAGCTGAATTCGCAGCCGAAGGCAAGCTGATCATTCAGCCTTCCTGCAGCCTGTTGCATGTACCGGTTACTGCCGCTCAAGAGAGCGCGCTTGATCCGGTACTGCGCAATGCCCTGGCCTTTGCCGACGAGAAGCTGGAGGAAATAGCGACGCTCGGCACGTTGTTGTCCGGCGGTGCAAAGCAGGCGGACCAAGCAGCGGCTTTGGCTGAAGCCAGCCGCCGCGCCCAGGCAAGCACCGAAGCGGTGCGCCTGCTGAGCGAGTCCGAATCACGGACACGCCTGAGTGGCGCGCCTGCAGGGGTGCACGCTGATGAGCAGCTGCTTCGTAACGCGTCATTCCAAGAGCGACGCGAATTGCAGCAGCAAAAATGGTCGCTCCCACTGCTGCCAACAACAACCATTGGCAGCTTCCCGCAAACGGCGGATGTGCGCAAAGCACGTGCACTCTTCCGTAAAGGGGAGTGGAATGCGGAGCAATATGATGCCTATGTTCGTGAACAGATCCAGGAGTGGATTACCATCCAGGAGGAAATTGGTCTGGATGTGCTGGTACACGGTGAGTTCGAACGTACCGATATGGTCGAGTTTTTCGGTGAGAAGCTGACCGGATTTGCCTTCACCAAAAATGGCTGGGTACAATCCTACGGCTCACGCTGCGTGAAGCCACCTGTAATCTATGGAGATGTGCTGTTCAATGAACCGATGACGGTAAAAGAAACAGCCTATGCCCAGACACTGACCAGCAAACCGGTAAAAGGCATGCTCACAGGTCCGGTAACGATCCTGAACTGGTCCTTTGTCCGCTCGGATATACCACGCAGTGAAGTATCCTACCAGATTGCTCGCGCCATTCGGGACGAGGTTGAAGCGCTAGAGCAAGCAGGCATTGAGATGATTCAGGTCGATGAGCCAGCTCTGCGTGAAGGACTTCCTCTCAAACGAAGCAAGTGGGATGAGTACCTGCAATGGGCCGTGGAATCCTTCCGTTTGGCTACTGCAACCGTAAAACCAACAACGCAGGTGCATACCCATATGTGCTACTGCGAGTTCGATGATATTATTGAAGCCATCAGCGACCTGGATGCAGATGTGATCTCGATCGAAACATCCCGCAGCCATGGGGAACTGGTAGGCAGCTTCGAGCAGAATACGTATGACAAAGGCATCGGACTCGGTGTATACGATATCCACAGTCCGCGTGTTCCAGGCAAGGACGAGATGTTGAATATGATTGAGCGTGCACTTCAGGTGCTGCCAGCAGATCTGTTCTGGGTGAACCCTGACTGCGGACTGAAAACACGTGGTAAAGCCGAAGTTGTAGATGCATTGAGCATCATGGTGGACGCTGCTCGTACAGCAAGAGAACGAGTAACCGCTGATTCCTCAATCTAAACGAAGCTTGTGAATGCAAATAAAAGCCTCCGAAATCCTTCGGAGGCTTTTATCATTTACCATCATTCTATTTGTTTATCTTGAAAGGTCTTTTTATCCGACTTAATGAATCTCGAAATGACTGACACGTACTCCTGCGGACAACACAAGGTATACATCCTGTTGACCTGATACGCCTTTCAGGTCTGCCTTAACCGTGGACCACTGCTGTGCCTCACCATGTGCCAGTTCCACGCGTCCTGCCAGTGTACCGTCAGGTGCGCTCAATCGAACTTCCAATACCGCATCTGCCTGTTCTGATGATACACGTGCTTCAAGCGCTGCTGCATTGCTGCCCAGATCTGCATCTTTGAAGGCAATCCAGCCTTGTTCACCAATCACACGGACAGAAGTTCCGCCTTCCTTGCTCTCATCCAGATCTACACCGAAGTATGCATCGTAATTCTCGGCGCGCGTAGCCACACCCAGATTACGTGCAGGAATGGTCTCCCCTTGTACTGTCAGGTCAGCAACAAGCTGAACATCGGCAGAAGATTTGCCCACCATAATGGAGTAGGTGCCGCTTTCGACCACATAACGATCACGGGTTACATCCCAGATCGCCAGTTCCTGAACTGGCAGTGTGAAGCTGACTTTTACTGTAGCTCCAGCTTCAATATGAAGACGACGGAAACCTTTTAACGTTTTGAGTGGACGTTTCACACGGGACTGTCCGGCACGCACATACAACTGTACAACCTCATCACTGGCGATCGTACCTGTATTTGTCACGTCCACATGCACAGTAATGATCTCTTCGACTCCAGCTTGGGCCGGGTTCAGCTCCAAATTACTGTATTTAAACGATGCATACGTTAATCCATGTCCGAATGGATACAGTACATCACCTTCAAAATACTGATACGTACGTCCGGATTGAATGATATCGTAGTCTCTGATATCAGTTAGCTGATCTGCGGATTGTACCCATGTCATATTCAGGCGGCCTGCTGGTGCATAACCGCCATATAATACGTCAGCTATAGCGTTCCCCAACTCTTGTCCTGCATGGGATGTATACAATACAGCCGGAATGTTCTCCTGCACCCAGTTGGACGTGAACGGGTAACTTCCCACGATAACTACAACGGTATTTGGATTCGCTGCATACACGGCTTCAACCAGACGCTGCTGGGATTCAGCCAGGTCCAGACTTGGGCGGTCGATCTCTTCTTTACCATTTACAAGCGGATTGTTGCCGACAAATACAATCGCCGTCTCCGCTTCCTTCGCGGCCGCAACCGCTTCTTCCAATCCATTCACCACAATATCCTTTTTGAACGTTTCCGTAGCACCGAAAGATTTTAACTCTTCGGATACCGCAAACACATCGTTTCCACCATTGGGTGCCGTTACTGTTTTACCGTTCCAAGTCGTCAGCCCCACGCTTCCGTCTTGTTGTGGCAACAGATGGAATACTTCCTTCACAAACCAGCCATATACTTCATCCGCTGATGCCGTAACCGTTTCTTCATCCGTCGTCAGGTATTTCCCATTACTGTTTGCCTTCAGCGTGTAACTGCCAAAGCCCCAGTCACTTAGTGTAAATGTCTCCGCATTTCCCGAAGCAATGATGGATGATTTCTCATCCTCAGCCAATCCGACAGCCTTACCGCTTGCCACTGAAGTCAATGTAATGCGGTCATTGCCATCCTTGAATGCAACCTTGTCGCCGCCTACTTTGCCACTGATCGCTTCAAGCGGGGATACGCTATATGGCATGGTGCCTGCATACCAGTCACGATAGACTGTTCCGCCCAGTTGGCCAATCACAGCCACTTTGCCGGATTTTGTTTTATCCAGCGGCAGCGTGCCTTTATCATTTTTAAGCAGTACCACTTGTTCTCTTGCTGCTCTCAGTGACAGGGCCTTCGCTTTCTCCGTCATCATTGCTTCTTCACCAATCGAAGCATATGGATTGCCCTCAGCCGGATCGAATTCACCCAGACGGAAACGCACACGGAACGTATTGAACAACGCCAGATCGATGTCTTCCATTGTGAGTGTGCCTTGCTCCAGCCCTTCACGCAGTGCCTTTTTCGAAAGATCCGCATCATCGGTAATGCTGTCAATTCCGGCTTTGACGGACTCTACTGTTCCTGGTGTGTGGGAATCATAGTATTTATGATCGTTCTTGATCCCCATAACATCCCCTGCATCACTCACGATGAAGCCATCCATGCCCCATTCGCCCTTCACAATCTCGTTTACAAACGGATGCAGCAATGCTGGTGTACCATTAATTGAGTTGTACGCGGTCATCATTGACTGTGCGCCGCCCTCTTTAAACGGTTTCTCGAATGCCTTCAGATAATATTCACGCATGTTGCGTGGATCAATGCTCGATGAACCACTGCCACGGTCCACTTCATTATTGTTAGCAAGGAAATGCTTCAACGTGGCAACTGCCTTGTAATACTTCGGATGGTCGCCCTGAATTCCCTTAACCAAGGCCGTTGTCAGCTCAGCAGTCAGTTCCGGGTCTTCACCATAAGCCTCTTCGTTCCGACCCCAACGTGGATCACGCTCCATATCAACCGTAGGTGCCCACAGAGTCAGACCGTTTACTGCTGGATTGCGTTTGTAAAATACACGTGCCTCGTCTCCGATCACGGAGCCGATCTCTTTCATCAGATCCGCATCCCATGTGCATGCTAGCCCTACCGGCTGCGGGAAGGAAGTCGCTTCGCCAAGCCAGGCCAGACCATGAGCTGCCTCTGTACCGTGTTTATATGCTGCGATACCCAAGCGTTCCACTGCGGGTTGATATTGCAGCATCGATTCGATTTTCTCATCTTCCGACAGACGGGACACGAGGTCCTTTACACGTGTATCCAGTTCGAGCGTTGTATCCTGGAAAGGATATTTCGTTTGGTTGGTCATTAATATGGAATCTCCTTTGGTAATTCATTGATTTATTTAGAATGATAGCGGATACATAACCGATAAATTAATACGATGTAATTCTTGATGTATCCGACCTCAAAATTCGAAGATTTAACCTTTTAGAATAAGCACTTTATGAGTCATCGTTAACTCTTATTTTCGTTTACTAAAACGGTTTCGGTAAATCTATCATATAGCATGTTTAGTAAAAAAGACAGGGGGGCTTCACAGGAAAATGTGAACTTTCCTCAGGAAAGTATGCGGGCAATCGTTTTATTCTGGCACAGTATGGTAATCATGGATAGGAGTATAGATATGACGTACTTATTGAGCTAGGCGTAGTCCTCAATGAAGAAGAATATTGAAGGAGGAAAATCGAGTGAGTGACCATCAACAATCCCCGTCAGGTTTGCCCTCCATCCCGGAATCGCTGTGGAGAGCAACAAACCCATTCAATGAATATCCGAAACTGACAGAAGATACAACCGCCGATGTAGCCATTATTGGTGCAGGAATTGCAGGCATTACAACAGCCTATTTGCTGGCCCAGAAGGGCATGCGCGTGGTCGTGCTTGAAGCCGGAAAAGTACTGGATGGCACAACAGGCCATACAACGGCCAAGGTATCGGCACAGCATGGCGTGATATTTGATGAATTGCTTCATCATTTTGGAGAAGAACAGGCCCGCATGTATTATGAAGGCAATGCAACGGCTGCCAAGTGGATGCGCGACCTAGTAAAAGAAAAACAGATTGATTGCCAGTGGGCTGAGGAAGATGCCTATGTCTACATTCAATCCGAGGAAAATCTCAAGAAGCTGGAGATTGAGCTGACAGCCTATGGCAAGCTGAATATTCCTGGTCAATGGGTTGATCCCCTTCCCATCCCAGTTCCGTCCAGGGCAGGGATTAAGATGCCGGGACAAGCTCGCTTTGACCCGCTCAGTTATTTGCATTACTTACTGGAATCCGCAGTCAAGCAAGGTGTACGCATCTACGAACATACAACGGTAACCGATGTAGAGGAAGATGCCTCGCTACATGTGCGTACATATGAGAATGGTCCATCCGTAACAGCCGAACATGTCGTTGTTGCCTCCCATTTTCCGGTCTATGACCCCGGATTTTATTTTTCACGGCTGCACGCTGAACGTTCCTATGCTGTCGTTGTAGAACCTCAGAAACCTTTCGCCGGTGGTATGTATATCTCTGACGATGAACCCTATCGATCCCTGCGTACTGTCATTCATAAAGGGAAGGAACACATCCTCTTTGGCGGGGAAAATCACAAAACCGGACAGGGCATCTGCACTGTCGGTCATTATGAAAATTTGGAGCGCTATGCAGCAGAAACATTTGGCATTCGCAACATCCCTTTCCGCTGGTCAGCCCAGGATCTGATCTCCATCGATAAGGTCCCTTACATTGGGCCAATTACAGGACGACATGAACGTGTCTATGTGGCTACCGGCTTTGCCAAATGGGGCATGACCACAGGAACGATGGCTGGTCATATCCTTACGGACCGGATTACCGGACGCGACAACGCTTACGCTGCTGTATTCGATCCTGCAAGATTCAAGGTAGACCCTGGTGTGAAAAACTTCCTTGTAGAGAATGTCAATGTAGCCGCGGAGCTGATCTCTGGCAAAGTCGGCATTATTCACAAGAACACGGGAGAACTCGGCAACGATGAAGGGGCCGTTGTTCGCCATGATGGTAAACGTGCTGGCGCCTACAAGGACCCGACGGGGAAACTCTTTCTGGTGGATACCACCTGCACCCATTTGGGTTGTGAAGTGGAATGGAATGCTGGGGAACGTTCCTGGGATTGCCCATGCCACGGCTCACGCTTCGATTACGCAGGCAAAGTCATTGAAGGCCCTGCTGTTAAAGACCTTAAGATGCTGGAAGCACAAGAATAAACTAAGCTGATACCCCCATCGTTGTATACCTTCATCCCATAGACCCGGATCGGAATCCGTCTTCAGACGGAAGTAACCGATTCGGGTTTTGCGTATGCTGATCTATAGATTAATTAGCGAGAAAACGAAGTTAGTCCAACTCAGCGGGACATCGTGATACGGAACTATTTTAAAATCACTATCTTGCATTAAACAGTACCGGGTGCTATGATGAATTCACGACTACTGAACAATACACACTAGTGATTGGATAGAGCAACAAGGAGGAACCCAAGTGAATGTTAATATTCAATTCAAAAAAGGGGTGCTGGAACTATGCGTCCTCGTGCTGATCAACCGCCAGGATCGTTACGGCTACGAACTGGCTCAGGCTGTATCCCAGCATATTGAAGTGGCGGAAGGTGCGCTGTATCCCCTTTTGCGGAGATTGGTCAATGACGGCTATTGTACGACTTACCTGCAGGAATCCAGTGAAGGCCCACCACGTAAGTACTACAAACTGTCTGATACCGGCCGTGACTATATGAAGACTCTCACGAATGAATGGAATAGTTTTGTGCGCAATGTCGCAAATCTTATAGAGGAAGGTACCCCAAATGAATAGACAACAATTCATGCAGGCAATGGAGATTCATCTAAGACCGATGGACCCGCTGGAACGGGCCGAATTGCTCGCTGATTATGAACAGCATTTTGAGATGGGATTAAGAGAAGGAAGACTAGAAGAAGAGATTGCACGGGAACTGGGGCATCCGATCGAGATTGCCAAAGAAGCGTTAGGTGACCGATATGATGCACACACGCCAGGATCTGATCCGTTTTATGCGCCAACATTCGAAGAAATGCGTTCACAGCAAAAGAAGGGGAATCGGGCTGCACGCAACTTCTTCACGGCCATCGGACTTTTTTTCTTGAACATCATACTCGCGATTCCGCTAGGACTGACTCTGTGGTCGGTATGGCTCACCATTGCCAGTTTGTCGCTGCTGGTAGTAGCCCCGGTCGCTGCTGCTGTGGATTTCTTATATCTCGGCCATTTTGAGTATTCTGAATTGTTCGTTTCGATTGGAGTATTCGGCGTAGGCATTCTATTCGCCATTGCAACAAAATCGGTGTTTAAAGCCTTTAAGTCAATCACTCTTCAGTATATAAGATGGAATCAAAAGACGATGAAAGGGGATGTCTAGTCATGAGCACCAAAAAATGGATTGCTTTAGCCATACTATGTATCGGTATCGGTTTGCTCGGAACCTCCATTTACGGAGTTCAGTTCGGAGACAAGAGAGAACCCTACTCCAAACGTTGGGAATTCAAAAATGATGAGCTGCACAATATCATGATGAATGCCAACTTAAGCGCAGATATTGAATTCATTGTCAGTCCGGATTCCAATGGCTACATTGAAGTCGACGGAAAGTGGGACCCGGCCGTAATTGAAGGTTTTAAACAGGCTTCGATCAAGGGTGGAACCTTTACGTTAAATCAGGAAGAGCGTTTGCGTTTGCAATTTTTCACCCTTTATTGGAATAATCAGCAGCAAACGATCACAGTAGCGTTACCTGAAGGACATCAGCTGGATGAAGTTAACATCGTCTCTTCTTCCAGTGACCTGGATCTGAAGGGTCTGCATGCCAATACCTTGGACCTTAACACTACGTCTGGAAGCATTCACCTTCAGGACATTACCGCACCAACCATTCAACTCGATCTAACTTCAGGAGACATTAAAGCTGCAGCAATTGCAGGAGATATGGAAGTCAAACAAACTTCCGGAAGTTTCACGCTGAATGGCATTGATGGCGATGTGACCCGAAGTGTACAGTCGGGAGATACCAAAATTACGCAATTGAACGGTGCAGCAAATGTTAAGTTCACTTCCGGTAGTGTGAAAATTGAGCAAGAAGTTTCCGGTCCAATTGATGTATCGGGACAGTCAGGAGATATCTCCATACAGGCAGCGCCTGATTTTGACGGCATTTACGATGCACAGGCCACATCCGGTGATGTGAATATACCTGATTCACCCATGGTAAGCCGCGAAGTCATCAAAGCTCGCACTACCTCAGGTAGCATCAAAATCAAACAATCATCATAAATCATGATGAAGCAAATATTCGAACTGTGGGTAATATAGTATAATTAAATGCTAGTCCAATTATAAGGAGGAGTTACCCACATGGAACTTAAAAATAAAACGGCTGTCATCACTGGCGCCGGTAAAGGTATTGGCCGTGCCATTGCTGAAGCACTTGCCAAGGAAGGTGTGCATCTCGGACTGATCGCTCGGACGGCCTCCGATCTGGAGGCTCTCCAGCAATCGCTGAGCCAGGAATATGGTGTAAAAGTAACCAGTGCCATTGCGGATATTTCCGATCGTACTCAGGCTGAAGCAGCCGTAGCTGCGATTGAGATGGAGCTTGGCGCAGTCGACATTCTGATCAACAATGCAGGCATTGCAAGCTTCGGCACACTGTTGGACATGGACCCGGAAGAGTGGGAACGTATCCTGCATGTTAATGTCATGGGTACATATTATGTAACTCGTGCTGTACTGCCAAGTATGATTAAGGAAAGCAGCGGCAGCATTATCAACATCGCCTCCACCGCAGGCGAGCGTGGATTTGCTACAGGCTCAGCTTACTGTGCTTCCAAATTCGCATTGCTCGGCATGACCGAATCCCTGATGCAGGAAGTTCGCAAATCCAATATTCGGGTTACTGCGTTAACACCAAGTACAGTGAACACGGAGCTGGCAACGAATGCCGGACTCAAAATTGGAGACGAAGACCGCATGATGCAAGCGGAAGACGTAGCTGAACTGGCTTTGGCGACGCTCAAACTGTCGGACCGTGTATTTGTTAAAGCCGCAGGCATCTGGACAACTAACCCACAGTAAGCAGGAGTAGCCAGACCATTTATAAAGAACAATGAATGACGAAGCAACCATTTCTAATGATGCACTCCGTCGCCATCCGGCCGCCCGAGAAACCTCTGGGCGGCCTTTTATATATTCAGTAGCCGCCAAAGTGTCCGAATACGATTCATCACGCTGATTCTCTATCCTTATGATTAATGCAGCGTTACTTCTCTCCTTCTCCATTCCAAGATCCTCTGCTTATGCGTTCCACAAATGATCCAAATCCAACTCCTTGGACACGGCGATCAGTACTACCGCGGGCTCCTCCCCAATATTGGTTACTTCGTGGGGAACGATGGCATTCCAGCTGAATGAATCCCCCGCTTCCAGAATCTCTACATCCTCACACTGCTCTGCGCGAATTCGGCCTTGCAGAACCAGATGGCTTTCTTCTCCGGCGTGCTTATTAACTCCAGTCGATGCACCTGCTGGCAGCTCCACAATGGACATACGCATGGCGCCCTTGGCTGTTAGATGTTGTACTTTGATCTGCCCACTTCCGGCAGTCGTCTCCTTGCGCTCATCCTTGCGCACCACGTTCATCCGCTGTTCCGGTGACAGCAGCAAGTATGGCAGTGGCACTTCCAGATAATCCGCGATACTTTCGAGCGTCGCGATGGACGGTGATGTCTTATTATTTTCCACGTTGCTGATAAATCCCTTGGATAGCCCCGTACCTTCGCACATTTGCATGATCGTGATCTGTTTTTGTTTGCGGATCGTACGAATGGCTAGACCAATATCCATGCTGCAATCCTCCCCCTTTGATCTGTATATCCGATCTGTATATTCATTACTCCATCTTATTCTGCGTTTGGTTCATAAAAAACAATCCGGTTGCCAAACGGATCAATCACTGTCATTTCCCTGAGATTCCACGGCGTGTCGGTAATGCCAGGTCTGGAATGCTTGTACTTTTTCCGATTGAGCGCCTCACATAATGCATCAAGCGCATCCGTTTCTATTCGTAAAGCCGCTCCAGGCGTACAATCGCCATGATGTCCGGATAGATGCAATTGAATGGAATCCAAAGATACCTGCATATATAACGGCAAATCTGGCTCAAACCGATGTTCCCAATCCAATCGAAAACCCAGATATTCCAGGTAGAACTCTTTCGCCTTGTCTTCATCAAATATCCTCAGAATAGGTACGATTCCGTTGAGCATTATTATCACGTCCTTGGGAGTAATATATGGATTACTTTGCCGATCCGCCTGCTACATCGTTATAGATCATTATAGATTTCTTATACGGAACATATTTTCATAATACAAAAAAAATATTGACCCTACAATGGAATCATGATAAATTTTGTTCATCAATAAGAATATTAATTTCATATTAGTGAACTTTATTTTGATTACTTATTTCTTATCAGGTGGTGGTTGCATTGAATTATTCATTGACTTACGAGGTTCGGCTTCCTTCCAATTACAATACAGAACAACAATATCCCGTTATCTTTGCCCTGCATGGCATGGGTTCGGATGAACAGGATATGCTTCGCTTAATGGAGCCTCTTCAGTCCGATTTTATTATCGTCGCCGTACGTGGGCCTATTGTTCAGGGGAGCGGCTACGCCTATTTTCAAATTAAAAGCATTGGCAATCCCGTCCGTGAATTGTTCGACGCCTCTGTTCAGGGACTGCAACAGCTAATGGTTGACCTGTCCGCCAAATATACCATTGACCCCGCACGGCGTTATATCGCTGGGTTCAGTCAGGGAGCCATTATGGCGATGACGCTCTCGCTGATTATGGGAGATGCAATTAAGGGAATTGTAGCTATGAGTGGTTACATTCCGCAATTTGTGAAAGACGAATACAAGATAAAGCCCAACTCGGAGTTATCTGTATTTATATCGCATGGCGATCAGGATCATCTCTTCCCGCTTCAACTTGGTGAAGATAACGCCAGCTTCTTCCGTGAACAGACCAATAACGTTACGTACGTTCCATATCACGGTGGACATCAAGCCACCCCCGACTTATATCAACAATTTCAACAATGGCTTCGGACGGATGCCAAGCTGACTGCCGAAGACCCGAAAGGACTGAATTCATAATGATGCCATCCCTGTTTATTGCTCACGGTGCGCCATCACTTGCACTGGAGGAAAATGCATACACTGAATTTCTGCAAAAACTTGGACAGGAACTGCCGAAACCCAAAGCGATCGTATTGTTCTCTGCTCACTGGGAATCTACAACTCAGTTGGTTTCTTCAGTAGCCAATTACGAAACCATCTATGATTTCGGCGGCTTCCAGCCCGAGCTGTATCAGATCAAATATCCTGCTCAAGGACATGAAGAGACAACAGCGGAAATCCAGCGCCTGTTCGCGAATGCTGGGATTCCTTTAGAAAGTGACTCCGTTCGCGGTCTGGACCACGGTGCATGGGTCGTCCTTCGTCTGCTCTATCCGAATGCGGACATTCCGGTCGTTGCTTTATCCGTGAATCGATATCTGTCCAATGAACAGCAATATCAGGTAGGACAAGCGCTGGCTACATTGCGTGAGCAGGACGTTCTAGTGATTGGCAGTGGAGGAACGGTACACAACCTGCGTCAGTTAAACTGGGAAAGCGCAGGCGTTGACCCTTGGGCCATGGCGTTTGACAACTGGCTGCAAGACAAACTGGTGAGTTGGGATACAGAGTCCCTCTTCGCCTATGACAAACTGGCGCCATCAGCCCAAGCAGCCGTGCCAACGCCAGAGCATTTTGTACCATTGCTGCTCGCCATGGGTGCGGGAGATCAGAACAAGCAGGCATCACTCCTGTTCAAAGCCTATCAGTATGGCAACCTGAGCCTGTCTTGCTGGAAATTTGATTGATTCATTGATATAACACCTTATATAAAAATAACCAGACACTCGTGCGAACTCGCACGGGTGTTTTTAGTGATATGACCTTTTTTGCATAATGCTGGGATTTGTAAAGCAAGCTATAATAACATTTAGTGGAAATGACCAAGCTGTAATTAAGGAATACTCTTTCTACACCTATCACATCTTTCTGGGAGGAACATTCGAAGTGGCTGAACAACCAAAGTCTGAGAGCTTAATGTCTCTCGTCAAAAAAGGGAACACATCCTCGGCTGTAGCTATGGCAGGAAATGCTGTACTTGCACTGTGCAAAGGAGGAGCCTTTCTATTCAGTGGCAGTGGCGCCATGTTCGCCTCGGCGATGCACTCTCTAGCCGATGCCATCAACCAAGGGTTTGTCTTTGTCGGAAGTGTGTTGTCCGAGAAAAAACCTACACGCCGCTTTCCGACCGGATTCGGGCGGGTCATCAACATTTTCTGTATGATTGCCGTTATCGTTGTTACCATTATGGCGTATGAAACGATCCATGAAGGGATTCACTTGTTACTGCATCCGGCTGCTCATTCAGGCGGTATCTGGATTAACATCGGCGTGCTGGTGCTTAACATTGTGATTGATGGAGCCATTTTAATTAAAGCGATGAAAGAAATTCTACACGAAGCACGTGCGCCCAAAGCGTCAGGCCTCGCCCTGTTCCCTGCTGCGATCAAAAATGTAGGACGCGCCGCACCGCCAACACGCCTTGTATTTTACGAAGATATTGTAGCGGTACTCGGTGCGACACTCGCACTGGTCTCTGTCGTCGTCATTGCACTGACCAATTTTGCATTGCTCGATGGAATCGTGACGACCATTATTGGATGCCTGATGATCGCTGTCGCTTTCCGTGTCGGTTATGACAATATGATCGGACTGATTGGTGTAGCTGCTCCACAGGATGTTGAGGATAAAGTATCCCAGACCATTCTGGCAGACTCTCATGTTGCAGATATCCAGATGATGCGCATTATTCAGGAAGGTCGTTATTATCACGTAGAAGGTCTGATTGAACTGACCAAAGGATTGAGTCTTGCCGATGCCGATGATATCAAGTTCCGTATCCAAGAGAAGTTAATGACAGATCCGGACATCGCTGATGCGGCCATTTCGATTATCGAAGATGATGGCGTGAACAGCTGGGGCAAGAAGCATTCTGATGTATTGAAATAACGGATTGTCCTGTTTTAATAATAGAAAAGGGCCCACTCTTCGCGGAGTGGGCTTCTTCACATAGCAAACAACGCGGCATAGCTAATATAACTCCATGGCTGCTAAAGTTGAGCTAAACTTGTTGGTTAGCATTCGCTGAGTGACCGGCATGGGGTTTACTTCTGCCACCTTGCTTCATGCCCATCTTTATCAATTTATCCAGCCATTTCAGACGGAACGTTTCAGTGGAGCCTTTGATTGGACTAATCTCGATTGCATGTATTTAACCTAGACTTTAGTCTAGGTTCAGTTTAACTCCAAAGACCGAGGATACCCTTTTGCGGTTCATGGTATGCTGTGAATAACGAGAAAACATACTCCATGACCGTTCGGGAATTGATCTTGTATTGAAAAGGAGAGATATTATGGCTAAACGCACCATCCTTGCGCCTGTGCTTATTTTGCTCGGCGTATACCTGATTTTGAACCAGGGAGGTTCACTCGGTCCGGGTACGATCTTCGCCACGTTCTGGCCCACCCTATTTGTGATTCCACTGGGGCTATTCTTCCACTGGCTGTACTTCTCCATGATTGGACGAGGGATCGGATTGCTGGTGCCCGGGGGCATCTTGCTTACGGCAGGTATTGTCAGCCAGATCGCCATGCTCTTTGGTAACTGGAGCACGATGTGGCCTGGCTTCATTCTTGCGGTAGCGGTAGGTTTGTTTGAATTGTATTGGTTCGGTGGCCGTAACAAATGGTTGCTGATTCCAATCAACATTCTGACGGTTATCTCACTGTTATTCTTCTCCGTCATGTCGATTGGCACGATGCTGAACAGTCTGTCCTTTGTCCAGCCGTTCGTGGCCATTGTGCTGATTATGGGCGGGGCATGGATCATTGTGGGTCGCAAAAAGCGCATGTAAATCTTATGTCGTTTACACTTGACCACTGCGGTGACAGAACAACTTCGGATCGCTGTTATCCCCAGATTTTTTTGAATCCCATCTAGAATGGGAAAATCCGGGGATAAAGGCGAGCGCTTCGCTTCCTTCGTTTGTTCTGTCCCCTCCGTTAACGTGTAAACAAAGATAAGAAAACCTACCTGAGCTATTTGCTCTGAGGTAGGGTAAAGAAAAAGCCAAACATCCCCTGGTCCATTAAAGGATCAGGGGATGTTTGGCTTAGAGGCATGTATGGTGATATATATTCGCCATATGAAATACTCCGCATGGCTATACCTTCTTATTAGCTATGCATTTTAAATTCGAGGAACAAATCGTTATATTGCGTATACTTTGAGCTTGCAAGTTAGCCTCTCAATAGATTCCCTGATTGTATATATTAATTGCCGCAATGACCGCAGCGTTATACTTTTCAGGCGTTCCTTTTTCATGTTTAAGCGCAAATTCCGCTCTTAACTTATAATCGGGAACTTTATTCTTATCGTTGATCCGCTCGATGATTTCAGATGCAGCCACTTTCACTGCTTTGGCATTATCCATGAACATGTTCAACTGATTCGGTGAAAAACCTTCTGACCGCACCCTCGTATCGTCAGAGGAATACTGGATCAAGGACTCCATGGTACTTTTTAGAGAATCGTACATCTTCTTGAATTTCTTCATATCGATATCTAGCACATTGCTTGCGTTGATGCCCTGCTCATCCATCTCTGCCGTTAACGCATTAGCATCGCTTATAAATTGCAACGCGCTATATCGGAGTAGCTGATCGTTCTCCTTCAATTGTTCCATCGTTTCCTTTAGATGCTGTTCTGACATCTTACTCAATGCCAGAATGAAAACCTCCGTTGCTTTCTCATACTCATCATAGGATGAGAGAATCTGATTATGTAGTTGCTTGCCTTTTTCGAACTGGTCATCCACATACATTTTCAAATCATAATAGTCATGCGCTTCCTTGACGTACCCAATCAGCTTATTCATGGATGGTTCCAAATTAAGAGCGGCTGTATCCAACGGGTCAAATGCCGGTTCTTGACGAGCAAGTTCAAAGGCTTTCTTAATGTATGTCTCATCCCTGTCCACAAATGACCTTACCCAATAGTTATGTTTTTTGTTGAATTTAATATTAGGCTTGCTACTAAATGTTTTTAAATAATGCTCCATTACATCGTTCAGCCGCCCAGTTATAATATTATTAAGCATGATATAGGCGTTATATTTGTTCATTTTAAGTTCTTCTGCCTCAGCTTCACTAAGCTTGTCTTTATGATCTTCAGATACAGATTGTTCTGTCTGTACATCCCCCGATGTACTAATTCCCTCGTTAGGACTTACCTTGTCCGCATTCGGCTTGCCAATCTCATGTTTGGTACAACCACTTAATACCATAACGATACTCAGAACAATTGTTATGCTGCGCCAACTTTTCATTTCCTTATCCTCCAAAATTTTGTATAAGCATCCCTATTTCATCGGCAAATCCATAAAATAAATTAATCCTTTATTAGATTTCTTTTTTTATTTTGTAAACATTTAACTTTAATTGATAAACTCCGATAAATATATAGATATTAGCTAAGGAGGATTTAATTAAATGACAGAGGAATGGACTATTGAGAGCTTCGACATGGACAAAAACAGGACATTAATTCTTACTCCCGAGTATCTGTATGTGAAAATTCCCAAAGAAGATGCACTAAGATTTGTTACAGAAGGTAAGCAAGGGAACTGGGAGTGGACTGACAACGTCAACTCCAAAGATGTTGTTCACTTAAGCTCGATCCATCGTGTAAAAGCCAACAAAAAAGATTCGATGGTAGACATGGATTTGGATAATAATTCACTCAAAAAGTACAACTTCTATTTTTTCATCGACGAACCAGAGATCAAGCAGCAATTTCTCGAAAAATTGCATTCTTACCTAAACGAAAGCCATACATACGAAGAAAAACAGGTTTCTCCGCTGAAATCCGCCTTCAAACCTTTACTTACACTGTTTATAACAGCGGCTGTTGCTTTTATTCTTGCTTATCTTGCCTCTGACCCTTTGGAACCAGGCAAAAGCTACAAAGTAAGGTTGAAGGTTAAGGTACTTTTCGACTTCCTTACCGATATTGGCCCTGTTCCCATTATCATAACGGCTAGCTTGATTGCACTCATCACAGTCATGGTCATGTTTGCACGTATCAAAAACCCACCGCTTCTCGTATCCTTGCAAAGAAAATAATTAATAAGTACAACATTTTAGTAAGGTTCTTGCTATATAAATTGAACACCTATATACACGAGAACATAAAGGACAAGAATCCTTTATGTAGTAGCAAAGGTACATTCAACACAACATCAGCAAGGAAAAATCAAAAAAAAGCAGCAACCCTCGCCCGATTTGTACTGGGAGATGGTTACTGCTTTTTTTGTTAGCTTAGCAATATAACAGCATATTCAGATACGAAACGCCTTCTTATTTGCTATGCATTTTAAATTCAAGGAACAAATCGTTATAATGCGAGAGCATTTTTTTGCCCAGATTATTGTATACTTCCAGCTTACCCGTCAGCGTCTCATCTGGATAGAATCGCTCATCCTCCGAAATATCCTCTGGCAGCAGCTTCAATGCCTCGGCGTTCGGTGTAGAGTACCCGACATATTCAGCATTACGAGCCGCATGATCCGGGTCCAGCATGAAGTTAATAAACTGATGAGCGCCTTCAATATTACTCGCAGTCTTCGGAATGACCATGTTATCGAACCAAAGGTTCGAGCCTTCCTCCGGAACCACGTAATCCAGCTTGTCGTTCTCATCCATAATTTCTGACGCATCACCGGACCATACGAGTCCAACCGCCGCTTCCTCGTTTGCCAGCAGCATTTTGATCTCGTCTCCGACAATCGCTCTGACGTTAGGCGTCAGGGTGGACAGTTTCTTCAAAGCTTCCTGCAGATGATCTTCGTTCGTATCGTTCAACGAATACCCGAGGCTGTTCAGCCCCATACCGATGACTTCACGGGCACCGTCGAGCAGCAAGATTTGATTTTTCAAACGTGGGTCCCACAGGTCGTTCCAGCTCTCAAATGTTAACCCATCAACCAGTTCAGGATTGTATACAATACCTACCGTACCCCAGAAGTAAGGGATGGAGTACTTGTTGTCCTCATCAAAGGATAGGTCCATGAACCGAGAGTCGATGTTGCTCAGATTGGGCAGCTTGCTGTGATCCAGCGGAATGAGCAGGTTTTCCTCTTTCATTTTGCTAATCGCATACTCGGAAGGAATCGCCACATCAAACGTCGTTCCGCCCTGCTCAATCTTGGTTAACATCGCTTCGTTCGAATCAAACGTCTGGTAGATCACCTTGATGCCGGTCTCTTGCTCAAATTCCTTCAGCAAATCGGGGTCGATATAATCGCCCCAGTTGTAAATCGTCAACGTGTTGCCGCCGGAATATCCCTGACTCTTGTTCAGATACGAAGCGAGAATCATCAAGGCAAAGGCAGCCACAAATACAATTGCAAATGTCCGTACCAGTTGCTTCATGGACGCAGCCCCCTTCCGGCAGGCGTACGCGCGGCACGGCGGTTAATGAAGTAATACCCAACCACCAGCAGCACCGTCAGCAGGAACAGCAGCGTGGACAGCGCATTGATGGACAATGACACACCCTGCCTTGCTCTTGAATAAATCTCCACAGAGAGTGTGGAGTATCCGTTCCCTGTAACAAAGAACGTTACTGCGAAGTCATCAAGCGAGTACGTCAAGGCCATGAAGAACCCGGCAAATATACCCGGTTTGACGTATGGCAGCACCACACGGGTCAGAATCTGCCACGATCCAGCACCCAGGTCGCGTGCCGCATCCATCAGCGTTGGACTCATCTCCTGAAGCTTTGGCAGCACCATAATCACGACAATCGGCACGCTGAATGCGATATGTGACAACAATACCGAAGTGAATCCAAGCTTGATGCCAATCATGGTGAACAGAATCAGAAAGGATGCACCAATGATGACATCCGGACTAACGATCAGCACATTATTGAGTGACAGCAACGTATTCTTGGTCCGTTTGCGCCGCACATGATAGATCGCCAGTGCTCCTGCCACACCGAGCATCGTAGAGATCGCCGAGGACAGGAGCGCAATAATAAACGTATTCAGTACAATGATCAGCAGCCGAGTATCGGCAAATACTTCCCTGTACCATTCCAATGTAAATCCTTCGAAGCCGCGCATATGCCCGCCACTGTTGAAGGAATAGAAGATCAGATACGCGATCGGTGCGTACAGTATGGCGAATACAACGGCCAGATAGACGTTAGACAGCTTTCCGTTTCTTCCCATTACGCACCTCCTTTTTGCCTGATCCGGTCAGGAACATAATGATCGCCATCGCAATAATCAAAAAGACGGCAATCGTCGAACCCATCCCCCAGTCCTGGGTGACGAGAAAATGCTGCTCAATCGCTGTTCCCAGCGTAATTACCCGGTTTCCCGCAATAAGGCGGGTAATCATAAACAAGGATAGCGCCGGAATAAATACGGCCTGGCAGCCGGATTTCACACCGCTGAGCGTCAGTGGGAAGATAACCCGGCGGAACGTCAGCCATGATGATGCCCCGAGATCCCGTGCTGCATAGATCAGCGATGGATTCATCTCTTCCAACGCGTTGAAGATCGGCAGGATCATAAACGGAATGAAGATGTACACAGAGACAAAGATAAAACTGAAATCGGTGAACAAAATCTGTTGCGTGCCAATGCCCACCACTTCAAGTAGGGAATTGGTCAAGCCATACGTTCCGAAGAGGCCGATAAAGGCGTACGCTTTTAACAACAGATTGATCCAGCTTGGCAAAATAATAAGCAGCAGCCACAGCTGCTTGTGCTTTGTACGAGTTAGTAAATACGCCGTCGGATACGAGACCAACAGCGAGAACACCGTGATCAGAAATGCATACCAGAACGAGCTCAGGGTCATCTGCATGTACACAGGTGTAAAGAAGCGAGCGTAGTTACCCAGCGTGAAATTGCCCTCCACATCGAAGAACGAGTAATACACCACCAGCAGAACCGGAGCAACTACAAACAACACCATCCATAATACATATGGAATCAGATACGCATTGCGTGTACTCGCCTTAGTCTGCATGAACGGCCTCTTGATAGGCTTCCAGACGTTTATCGAACTCTTCTTCCGTCTCGTTAAAGCGCATGACGTGGATGGCTTCCGGGTCAAAATACAGTCCAATACGAGCACCTACAACGGCTTTCTTCGTGGAATGCACCAGCCACTCATTACCAGCATCATCGTATGTGGATATCTCGTAGTGCACCCCACGGAACAGCTGGGAGTCCACGTTGACCTGCATCTTGCCCTGTTCCTCGGTTGTAATCTCCATATCCTCTGGACGGATCACAATCTCCACAGGCTCGTCCCGCTGCAAACCCTGATCGACACACTCGTACTCTGCGCCAGCGAATTCCACCACAAAGTCCTGCTTCATTTTGCCGGATACAATGTTCGATTCACCAATAAAGTCCGCCACAAAACGGTTAATCGGCTCATCATAGATATCATTCGGCGTGCCGGTTTGTTGAATGACGCCACCGTTCAGGACAAAAATTTCATCCGACATCGCCAGGGCTTCTTCCTGATCATGCGTGACAAAAATAAACGTAATGCCCAATCGCTGTTGCAGCTCACGCAGTTCATACTGCATTTCGGTCCGCAGCTTCAGATCGAGCGCCGAAAGCGGCTCGTCCAGCAGCAAAATCTCGGGCTCATTCACAATCGCCCGCGCAATGGCGACACGTTGCCGCTGTCCGCCAGACATCTCTCCAATTTCACGGTTTTCATAACCGGAGAGATTGACGAACTTGAGTGCTTCCAGCACTTTGCCGCGAATTTCAGCGGTTTTCATTTTTTTGATCCGCAAACCAAAAGCTACGTTCTCAAATACATTCAAATGTGGAAATAACGCGTAATCCTGAAATACGGTATTCACCTGCCGCTGGTGAGCCGGCACTTGGTTAATCAGTGCACCGTTAAAATAAATACTGCCCTGTGTCGGCTCCGCAAAGCCGGCGATCAGGCGCAATATCGTTGTTTTCCCGCAGCCTGACGGGCCGAGTAGCGTATAAAATTTACCCCGCTCAATCTCGAAGCTGACTTCCTTCAATACGGCTTCATCCTGATCGTATTGCTGGGTCACCCGGTCGAACCGGATAATCGGTTGTTGTTCTGACATGCTTCATTTCGCCCCCTTTAAACTTGAGGTATACCTTGAGCCTGTACACTTCTTTTCATGCATGCTTCATTACAAATCCCATCTATTATATATGATTCAGCTATATCCGCAATGGTTTTGATGTAAACGCCATGTGTTATTTCTTCTTATTCTCACAAATACAGCATACATTACGGGTATATGTCGATATCTACGCATCCAAGTAGAGCGATTTCATGAGGATTTCGGAATCAAGTCATGTGAAAGGAGTCCTGTTCGTGGATATTCGCCGTAACCTGCCTTTGCTGATGATCATTTGTTTTCTGAGTCAGATGGGCGGTTTCATGATCCTGCCCCTGTTCCCTTTATTTATTGAGGAATTCGGCCTGTCCGGCTGGATGATGGGGGTTATTTTTGCACTCTTTTATGTCGGCAAAGTGATTGGCGGGGTGCCCGCTGCGGCACTCTATCGAAAAATTGGGGGCAAGCGGGCACTTATTGCCATGCTGCTGCTGCTCGCTGTTTGTATGGGCGGTTTCGCTGTATCTTCTGCGGCGCTCGTATTCGGTCTGCTGCGGCTGCTGCAAGGGCTCGCTTCTACCGGGCTTACAGTCGTCGTGCGTTCCATCATCGGGGATGAGGGGAATGTCGACAACCGGGGGCTGTACAACGGTTACATCAGCAGCAGTGAAGGCGGGGGCATGGTGCTGGGTCCGGTCATCAGCGGCTGGCTCTCGTTGCATTGGCCTTTATCGGTGCCTTTTTTACTCGTTACCGTGTGCTGCCTGATGGCTGTGGTTGCAGCAATGGGGATGAAGACAGCCGCAAAGCCCAATCCTCTATCTGAAAATGTGGCGGACGCCTACGACTTAAGGGAGTCTCCAACTGATTCCAAACCAACGCAAACGCCTGCCGATTATACAGTTTCTCCAGTAAACACTACTCCTAGCCCAATCACTCCTGAACCATCCACCGGACTTACCCGGAGGCAGCAACTGATTGGCTACGGTACGGTTCATTTCCTGGAGATGAGCGCTTATGCCGTGTTTCTGACTTATTTTGCATTGTATGCGGCTCATATCATGCACTGGGACCCGTTTGCGATCAGTCTTGCCTTTACCGTCGTTGGTATCTCTACACTCGCGGCTGCTCCGGTAGCCGGTTATCTGTCTGATCGGATGGGTGATCGTCTGCTGCTCTGCATGTTCGGCATGCTGATGATTGGTATCGAAGTGGTCGTTTTTCTGAGCACATCTTCATATGTGCTGGTTTACGTGGGCATGCTGATCGGCGGTGTAGGCGGTGCATGTTACATGGATTCGTTCTTTGCTCATATCGGGGATCATATCACGGACGAGGGTAGAAGCTCCGTCATAGGCAAAATTGTCTCTGTGGCAGAGATCGGTTCCATCGTGTCCCCTCTGGTGGCTGCTCTGCTTGTGGAGCGTGGATCGCTGTATACCGTGTTTGTGTTCAATTTGCTTCTGATTGCTGCTGCCATTGCCGTTCAGGCTGTGATGCGCAGCCGTTACAGATCGAAACGAGTGTAGACGCACAAAACTGCCCACATCAGTGGGCAGCCTCCAATCATTTTTTACCCAATAGCGCTGCGATATGTAGTGCATTTTCTTCGATTTTACTTTTTAAATAAAGGTCTGTGTTCTCAGGCAATTCCGTTGGCTTGTAAAACTTCGCTTCAAGAACTTCCACCCCATCGGGCTTCAGCTCGCCTTCAAACTCCGTGCAAATATAACCAATAACCACATTATAATATTCATGTCCATTTCTTAATTTCGTATATAACTCTTTTCCCGAAAAGACGCCGTACAACTCAAGTTTCTTGATCTCTATTCCAATTTCTTCTTTGACCTCTCGCCTCGCAGACTCTTCCACCGATTCGCCCAACTCCATAAATCCACCCGGTACTCCCCAGGTATGATCCACATGTCGAACCAACAACATTTCACCTAATTTATTCAATATCAGAATACTCGGTCTCACCAGAATAACTGGTGCATTGCCAACCATTTCTCGAAGCGATTCAATGTAACCCATGGGTAGGCCTCCTATATTAAGTCATGATCCTTATTATAGAAGTTCAATTAATTTCCATATAGAGAAATAATATTCAGTTATAATTCCTATTTTAGAATCCGTGCTTTGATGAAAAAAACAGCAAAAAACAACCCGTTCACACATCAGTGTGCAAACGGGCATTTCATTGGTTGGTTCTCAGCATGAGGCTGCTGATCCCCCTCGGTGTGTTGTTTTTCCCTGTCCATCCGTTCAGCTTCCAATTTCTCTGTATCTAGTTTGTAGGAATGATCTCCATAGAAAAAGTTGGGCTTCACAATCTCATTACGGTATGAACTGTGAAAAATATGCGTCGTTGCCGGCGACACAGGCGGAATCAGCCAGACCCAATCACCTGTCAGTTCGCGCCCGGCTTTCTCTTCCCGCTGCTCAAACAAGGCAAATTGCGCTGCCGCTGTGTGGTGATCCACAATGCTAACGCCTGCTTTCTTGAATGAATGCAGCACAGCTACATTCAGCTCTACCAAAGCTCGATCCTTCCAAAGTGTCGTTTCACTCGACGTATTCAGGCCAAGTGCTGCCGCTACCGCTGGTAGTTTATTATAACGAAACGTATCCGCCAGATTGCGTGCGCCAATCTCAGTCCCCATATACCAGCCGTTGAATGGTGCTGCCGGATAGGATATGCCGCCAATCTCCAGCCGCATATCGGCAATCATCGGTACACCGTACCAGCGCATGTCCAGCTCAGCAATCTCGGGACGCTCCGGGTGTTCGATCCTCACTTCCACGATGTCTTCCTCAGGTACAGGATACCACTCTGGAGCTTGTCCCTGAGCCTGGATAATCAATGGCAGCACATCATAAGGCGTACCTTCCCCCTGCCAGCCAAGCGACATTGCTGTCTTCGTTAGCTCAACGGATGCAGGATCACCTACAATGCCTTCCGTTGTCTCATATCCGGCATAACGGATCAACTGGTGATTCCAAATCCGCACGGGGGCTCCATTTGGTCCATCAGGTGGAAGGATGGTAATCATGGGAATAATCTTCCCATTGTTGGAGGCCGCTCTGATGTGCGTCATCACAGCATCCGCTGCCGTTCCAACCGTATCTGCATGACGGGCATCAACGATGCGCAGTTTATCCCAGAATAGCCGCCCGATGCAGCGATTGCTGTTCCTCCATGCCATTTTACAGCCATGCTCCAATTCATCCGCAGTATGCACATATGTGCCTGTGTGCTCGATCTCGTTCAAAACTGCAACAAGCCGGGCCTGCGCGTCTTCACGCGAATGGCCCAGCTCTTCATAACATCTATATATAAACCGTTCAGCTTCATCCCGCAGTTCTTCCAGGTCTGTCCGCATTATTCACTCCACCAATCTATACATCTTGAATGCCATCATTATACGGCAAGCACACCGGATTTGTAAGCGAACGGGCACTTTGTTCACGGACTCTACATATCGTTGTTCAGGATGCAGGGTAACTTAGCTTATTTGCCCAGAAATGCGTTTAACATCCAGACCTCTTTATCCAAGGCAGCGGTGAATCCAATCAGCATATCTTCAGTCGCATTATCCTTAGCTTCGCCTGCTACTTGAATACCCTGGTTAATAACACCCACCATCGCTTGCAGATCAGCAACTACGGTTTCTACCATTTTTTCAGCCGACAACTGTCCCTGTGCTTCCTCAACAGGTGACAACCGCAGTTGTTCAGCCATCGTTGCGACCGGACGTCCACCAATTGCCAACAGACGTTCTGCGGCTTCGTCCATATTCGCCGTTGCCAAGTTATACAACTCTTCGAATTTGGCATGCAGTGTGAAGAAATGAGGACCTTTCACATACCAGTGGAAGTGGTGCAATTTGGTGTACAGTACAGACCAACCTGCGATCTGGCGGTTCAGGACCTCTTGAAGTTCAGTGGCGTGGTTTGCAAAAGTATTGTTTCTAGTTTGGATTGTGCTCATGGAATTTATCCCCTCTCGAATACGATATAGTTTTGATTATGATCACGTAATTTAACTTACTTCCGTTTTTTTTAATTTAGACTTAATCTAAATCTTGTTTTAATTATAACACTGCCCTTATCCTTTGTGAAGGCTTTAGCCTACTCTTTCGAATGAAGATTCCATGAAGCTACACTTCATGTTTGGCTTGGGTAGGAAGACCCTTTTAAACACCTTTACACACAGTATCTATACCTCGATTTTCACCGATGTACAATGACAATCCTCACGTCGTATATAACAAAAAACAGCCCTAATCCTCATGGAGGATCAGGACTGCAGCACCAATGCACATAGCTCATGCTTTATTGTTGAATCAACTCGGATGTAAGGATACAGCTTACCTCTTCATAACTACGAGCAACATGATGAGGCTGATGCTCTGATTCTGGCAAAGCATCACGATGGTTGAACCAAATCACTTTCCATCCGGCATCCACCGCACCAACAACATCATTGCGCCAGGAATCGCCGATGTAATAACTGGAACCTGAATCCGATTCTGTCTGCCTGCTTACATGCTCAAATAATCTAGGATCGGGCTTGGCGTAACCAAGGGTACCCGATATGAAAATGCGTTCCTCGGGAATAAGACTGAGTACATCCAGCGCTTCGAGCTTCCGCTGCTGATGTTTTCCTTCTCCGTTGGTAATTAATCCCACCATATGCCCTTCTGCAAGAAGTCTTCGGATAAGTTCATATGCTCCATCAAAGGGCTGGATCTGAAACTGTCTACTCAAATACTGTGCTTGCAGTTCTTCAGCCTGCCCCGGTTGTAGGGGATACCCAAATTCCGCCATGGTCAGTTCAAATCTGCGATGACGCATCCGTTCAACCGCCTCCGGTTCGGGTACAGCAGACAAGTCTTCTTGGGCAGATAGCCAGTCGCTATAAAAACGGAAGCGATGGTATGCCTCCCCATACGGGAAATCATCTGGCAGACCAAGAACTTGCTGTAATGCACCACGAAGCGGCTGCAAGTGATCATACAAGGTATCGTCTACATCGAAAAAGATGGCTTTAGCTGCATTTATTTTATCTATCATCGTTGTTAATCCTCCTGCTATTGGCTCAAAACATACTCTTCCAACTATATATGTATTCCGCTTCTCCGTCCAAACAAGGATTCATACTCCAACATGATTTACCACGTATATGTTAAAATAAGGATGAATAATCTCAGAGGTGATGCTTATGTTCAATCCGAAATTCTTCTTCTATTAGTTGTGTCTAAGGCCATGGCTCTCGAAGCCAAAATTTAACCCGGCACAACGGGGATGAAGATGTTTACACTGGAAGAGATTCGATCCTGGGAAAAGGAACAATCGCTTAGTCTGAAAAACAGCAAGAAGTTCATTGATCCCAGAAAAGAGAAGCTCAAAGATTTCCGCAAAGGAATCCAGAGCGTTCATTTCAACAAAGAAAGTAAAATGGATCGAAAACATGATTATCGTCTGTATAGAACCAGAATGAAACGGTTGATGTACAGCGAGCAATACGATCTCCTTCACAATTATAAACGAACGAGTGGTTGGCTTACTTGGTAAGCTAGAGTTAGAAGAGGCAGCCCTAAAGACTCTCCTTATTGTTATTTTGTATCAGCAGTAGGGCCAGTCTATAAAGTGCTGCTTCTTTTCATTGAACAATACGCCGGTTTACATACAAATCATGATTCAATAATGTGAGGAGGATTCCTTCATGTGGAAAGACTATTTCAGGGGAGTTTCAGAAGAGTACACTTTCAGTTCTCCAGCTTCCAGAGACGAAATTGCAAAGGTTGAGAGCTTGTTCCATGTCACTCTGCCCCGTGAACTAAAGGAAATATTGTTGGAAACCAATGGGGTAAGAGCCATTTATGATTTAGGACTAATCTGGCCAGTAGATCGAATCAAGAATGAAAACAAACACTATCGGGACGACCACTTCCAAGAATATTATATGCCATTTGATAACTTGGTCTTTTTCGGTGAAAGTGGAATTGGCGATTTATTCGCGTTTCCAGTGACGGGGGATGGAATCTGTAAAGAAGACGTCTTTGTATGGAATCATGAAAATGACAGCCGAAAATGGGTTGCGCCATCGGTATCCAAATATATGGAATGGTCGCTAAAAGGAATGATCAAAATCTAGCTCAATGTTCCTCTTGCCAAGCTCAGCGCTTAGAATTTTGATTTTGAATCCTTGGTTATAGAACAATACCCCGTCACACCACTCATCGTGGGCGAAACGGGGTATTGGACTTTTCTTTTTATACATCACGAATTATGTGTATTCCAATTAAAGTATCAACGGTACAACCTTACCTGCATTCACATCAATCAGGCCGTGATCCGTAATTTTCAGAGCCGGACTTACCGCAAGAGAATGGGTACTGATGGACATGATTGGGTTATAGTGCACGTAACCAAGAGACAACATCGCTGCACGCAGTTCTTTCACTTGGTGTGACACTACCGCCAGCGGTTCCTCCGTCAAAATGCCACCCACTGGAAGTTCGAGATGAGACAACACTTTGCCGTCTTCCACCACACAGAACCCACCCTGACTCGAAATTACCGTGTTAGCTGCCAATATCATATCTTCACGATTGCGCCCTACGACCAAAAGGTTGTGGTTATCATGTGAATATGTTGTCGCAATGGCACCACGCTTAATCGTGTCTCCACCAATCAATCCATGTGCTCGGTTGCCGTTCACTCCATAACGTTCAAAGGTCGCAATCTGTCCATATTCGCTCTCTTCCCAGAGCAATTCACCATTCGCAGCCTGAACCTGTGCAATATGTTCTTCCACAAAGGTTGAACCATCCTTCACCATCATAACCCGGCAGTTTTTTAAACCATTTTCAGATAACTGCGCGTCTGAGTCAGATGCTTCACTTTGCCCATTCACCTTTGGATCAGACAAACGGATTGCGAAATCCTCGGCTCCCAGCAGATCCAATTGTACGCTCTTGTAAAAGTGAGGTGGGAACTGTCCACTAATTCGGTCCTGCTTGTACGGTTCGTAGTCGTCATAAGCTTTACGGCCATTTTTGTATACCTGCTCTACTGCAAGTGTATCTAAGTTGGACAGCAGCACATAGTCCGCCACTTTGCCTGGGGCAATGCTACCGCGATCAGTCATTTTCATCCGGGATGCAGGGGTTGAGGTTGCAGCGTAAATCGCATCTTCGGGGCGCATACCCATCCGAATAGCTTTACGTACGATATGATCCAGATGTCCCCGTTCGACCAGCGAATCCGGCATAACATCGTCCGTTACGAAGCAGAAATGCTGAGCGACATCATGCTGGATCAGGTATTCCATGACTTCTGACGTCATCGATTTTTCCTGAATTTCAATAAACATACCGGCCGCAATTCGCGCCTGCAAGCCCTCAATGCTCTGATGTGTATGATCCGAATCGATGCCCGCATAGATCAGTCGGTGCAGATCCAGCCCAAGCAATTTCGGTGTATGACCTTCGATTACAAGATCTGGATAGTTTTTGCGAATATGCTGAAGAATCTGATTGGTCTTGCATTCCGGATCACGGATGACGTCCACATAGTTCATGATCTCACCGAGACAGATGATCTCTCCAGTAGCGAGCAGCACATCCATGTCTTCGATTTCGATTGAACCACCTGTTGTTTCCATCGGTGTCGCCGGAACGGAGCTTGGGATAGCGTAGAACATGTCCACCGTTGTCTCACGACTTGCCGACATCATCTCCTGTACACCTTCCAGCCCAAACACATTCGCCATCTCATGCGGTTCCGCCACAATGGACGTTACTCCGCAGCGGATCAGGCCATGGGAAAAGGTTGCTGGTGTCACCATTGTACTCTCAATGTGCAGATGAATATCAATAAGGCCCGGGATCATGTAACGTCCACGTGCATCAATCACTTCATCGGCTTCAATCATCTCCGGTCCGCCTGGACCAACATACATAAATCTACCGTCCAATACAGCCACGTTGTTCATTTCGAATCGTTTATAATAACTGTTATACACATGTACATTCTTAATTAGTTGATCTGCACGCATGGGGCATAATCTCCTTCTTCATGAGCATCTTACAGCGATCCAGAGCAGCAGCTACAACTAGCTATATTGCTCTGGATTCAGCTGATAAATGCCTCTTTTGCTGCTTCTGCTTCCTGCTGCTATTCCACAAGGACAAGTTTATCCTGCGGGAAAATCAGATTAACCCGTTGTCCGCTGAGATAAGGTGTCTCCATCTCCTGATTGGCTGTGAAGTCGCCAAGTTCTGTCTCAATGACGTACTGATAACTGCGTCCAAGGTACGTGCTTACTTTGATAATCCCTGGCAAAGCATTCGCCATGTCACCAGAGGTATCTCCACTAACCATCAGATCATCCGGGCGAATCGCACCTTTGCGTGCACCGGGACGTGCTGTTCCGGGATGCGCTGTTGCCGTGAACAAACGACCACCCGCTTTCAGCGTGATCACCTCTCCTGCATCACTGCGCTCTGCGAATTCAATAAAATTGTGGAAGCCGATAAATTGGGCTACAAATTCCGTGGCCGGGTATTTAAAAATGGTTTCCGGACGGTCGAGCTGCTCGACAACGCCTTTGTTCATAATCGCTACCTGATCCGAGATGGAGAAGCACTCCTCCTGATCATGAGAGACATAAAGTGTCGTAATGCCCAGTTCCTGCTGAATCCGGCGGATCTCCACCCGCATATTCAGCCGCAGGTTGGCATCCAGGTTACTAAGCGGTTCATCGAACAACAGCAAATCCGGTTCAATGACGAGTGCGCGGGCAATCGCCACACGTTGACGCTGTCCACCGGAAAGTTCCTGCGGGAAGCGTTTCTCGAAGCCGTTCAGGTTCACCACTTCAAGGATGCGCATTACGCGTGAAGAAATATCCTTATCTTTTACCTTGCGCATCCGCAGGCCGAAGGCCACGTTGTCATAGACAGACAGATGCGGGAACAGCGCATAACTCTGAAATACAAATCCGAAATTCCGCTTGTTTACCGGAACCTTCGTGTAATCCTTGCCGCCGAACATAAACTTGCCCTGTGTTGCTTCCAGGAATCCGGCGATGAGGCGCAGCGTAGTTGTTTTGCCGCAACCGCTCGGTCCGAGCAGGGAGAGCAGCTTACCTTTTTCCAGCTCCAATTGAAAATCCTTCAGGATCGTCTGGTTATCGTAAGCCACCGATACGCGATCCAATGTCAGCAATGCCATAGCGTTCTGCGCCTCCAATTAACGTTTAGTAAAGTATGAGAATCCGCCCATGATCCGTTCGATCACGAACATTAAAAGTCCAGTTAATACCATCAAAAGCACGGAAATGGCTGCAATGGTTGGGTCAAAATAATTTTCTACATAGGTCAGCATCTGAATTGGCAATGTGCTTACCCCTGGTCCGGTCATAAACACGGAAATGTCCACGTTGTTGAACGACTCCAGAAAGGCAATCAGCACCGCCGCGAGAATCCCTGAGCGAATGTTAGGCAGCACGATCTGGAAGAACGTTCTAACCCGTCCTGCGCCGAGACTCAGGGCTGCTTCTTCTACCGCAAAGTCAAAGCTCGACAGACTCGATGCGATAACGCGAATGATAAATGGAAGCATAATAATCGTGTGACCGATTAGCAGACCCAGATACATCGGCAAATGATAGATCACGATCAGGTATTTCATCAATGTAAAACCAAGCACGATTCCCGGAATGAGTACCGGAGACAGGAACAATGCATTCAGCACCGACTTGCCTTTGAAATCATAACGACTAAGTGCGTACGCAGCCGGAACCCCGAGCAACAGCGCCAACAAGTTTCCCAGTAGGGAAATGATGATGGACGTCTGGAACGTGCGGAGGAAACCGCCTGTGTTGAAAATATTCTCGTACCAGCGGAGGGAGAAGCCCTCCGGCGGAAATTTGAGTACCGTCCCCGGTTCAAACGAAGTCACCGAGATGATCAGAAGCGGGCCCAGCAGAAAGATAAAGACCAGCAGACTGAACAGGCCCAGCCCGATATGTTTCTCCCGCATATGTCTACCCCTTCGGATTTAAAGTTTTGGCCATTTTGTTCATGACACCGACCACGACAAACGTAATGACAATCATAATCGCAGCAACGACCGAGGCCAGATACCAGTCGTTCAGGGTCATGGCGTTCTGATAGAGGAACGTCGCAATTACGCGCTGTTTGCCTCCCAATAGTGCAGGCGTCGTATAAGCCGTCAGGCTACCGACAAAAACAAGTACGGCTCCGATAACAAGCCCTGGCACAGCCAGCGGGAACACCACCCGGCGGAATGCCGTGAAGCGGGATGCACCCAGGCTCTGCGCTGCCTTGAGCAGATCACCATCGATGTTCTCAAGCACACCGACCAGGGAAATGATCATGAGCGGCAGGAACAGATGGGTCAAACCAATCATCATGGCTGCCGGCGTATACAGAATATCCAGTGGCTTGTCCACGATACCAAGTCCAACAAGGGCGTTGTTGATCAGCCCTTTACGTCCGAGAATAATCATCCAGCTAAACGAGCGCACAACCGGGCTCGTAAGAAGTGGGAAGATTGCCAGCGCGAGCAGAATGCCTTTGCGACGCGGCGCTTTCTGTGAAATATAATAAGCTGTCGGGAATCCGAGCACCACGCAGACGATGGTGGTGACCACGCTGACCTGCAGCGTCGTAAGCAATATTTTCAAAAAGTAAGGGTCTCTGAAAAAATGCATGTATCCTTCAAACGTGAAGGAGTTTTCCTGAAAAAACGTCGATCCGATCGTCAGGACAATCGGAATGATCATAAATGCCGCCAAAAACACAAATCCCGGCAGCAATAGCCAGTATACTGATTTCTTCATCGCGGTACTCCTGACATAAGAATTAGAGATTTATACTCGGATACTCCGATTGCAGTACCGTCCTTCGATCCCTGTTATCCCCCGATTTTTCTTATTCCTTATCAATGGAGAAAATCGGGGGATAAAGGGGAACGCTTCGCTTCTCCAGATCGGTTCTGCACTCTCCGCAATCGTATAAATATCTTATTGGGTCGAGCAATTAAGAATTTAATGCGTTAATAAATAACTCAAGGAATGCTTCGGCATCTACCGTTTCGCATACCAATGTGTTGGGTTGTTCGCCCAAACGATTTTGGAAGTCACATACCATCTGACCATCACACAGGCGGCTAGCCGTCTCTACATCGACGTAATACGATTTGCGTCCAACCAGTTCCGGGGCAAGAGCGACGCCAACGGCCAGTGGATCATGCAGGGCACAGGCGCGTATGCCGTTCATTTCTTCATACCGCTTGATGTAAATCTCTGTGCTCTGTGCCACGTATTCGCGCAATACCGGATCACTCAATCGTCCGATGGCTTCTTCATTCAGTAGCGTTTGGCGGGTAACATCCAAGCCCACCTGCGTTAGCTTATCGAAACCAGCATGCAATACAATGCGTGCGGCTTCGGGATCAGCGTACGTGTTGTACTCCGCAGTAGGTGTAATGTTGCCATGCCCACGAACGACACCACCCATGAAGATGACTTCCTTCAATAATGTAGGTAGTTCAGGACACTTCATTAACGCCAGAGCCAGATTCGTTAACGGCGCGGTCATGATCAGTGTTAGTTCGCCTGGGTACAACTTCGCTTGTTCAACGATAAAGTCGGGGGCAAAACCTTCATCCGCCTGCTTGGACACGGCCGGATCGGGCAGCGCACCACCCAATCCGTCTTGTCCATGTACCCGGTGCTCATAGTGAGATTTGCGTGTGAGTGGCCCAGCCGCTCCGGCAATGACCGGAATGGAGGGTGCTCCCACCAGCTCGAGAATTTTGCATGTATTATCCGTTGCCTGCTGAAGTGATACGTTCCCGCAGACGGTGGTAATCCCGAGAATGTCCAGCTTCCGACTCTTGACGGCCAGTAAGATCGCCAGCGCGTCATCAATACCGGTATCCACATCCAGAATGATGCGATTTCCTGTTTCACTCATACATGCCCAACTCCTCTGCCGTTAAAATAATGCTTGCTGCAAATTTTTGTTTGTCGCGCTCAATCTATACCTGTCTCTAAACCTTATCGTTCTAACGCTAATTATGCTTATTGTGCAATCTCGCGGTTCCAACGATCTGTCCATGCTTTAGCCTGTTGATTCACAAATTCCATATCCAGCTTGTTCAGCTTGCCAACGACGTCCGCACCATACGTTACACCTTCAGCTTCTTCGGCATTCAATTCAACTTTTGTATTTACCGGGGAATCCACTTTAGCTTTGGCGGATTTGGTTTGTACATCCTGACTGAGCTGCCAGTTGATGAATTCTTCGGCGAGTTCTTTGTTCTTGCTGCCTTTCACGACATTGATCGTATTCATGACGGCATACGCACCTTCGCTAGGCGTAACAAACTTCGCATTTGGCACTGCCGCTTTCAAATCTTTGAAGTACATTTCCATAATCGGTCCGCCAGCAATCTCTTCCTGGGAGAACATGTTCACGAATTCGGAGGTTTGCGTGTAAAATTTAACAACGTTACTGCTTAATTTTTTCAGTTCCGCAAAAGCTGCATCTTCATTAAATGTTTCGTTTCCGGCTACACGTGAAGCTGCATCCAATACCATTGGGCCTGCTGTTGCCGTAATGTTCGGAATGGTCAGGTTACCCGCAAACGCTGGATCCCACAGATCAGCCCATGAAGTGACTTCTTTGTTAACGAGGTCTGGGTTATAAGCGATACCGAGCTGTCCAACCGTGTAGGCCGGGCCATAATCTTCACCAAGTGGTGCTTTGGCAATATCATAAATGTCATTTACATTTGGAATTTTGGAACGGTCGATTTTCTCAAACAGACCTTCATCGATACCTTGTTGTGCATAGTAATCGGACAAATAGATCACATCAACATTGGATGTACCTTGGCGGATTTTGTTCAAACGCTCAGCGTTGTTACCCACTTCAAGCACGATGTCTACATTATGTTCTTTTTCAAATGGACCAAATACTTCTTCATTGAAGAAATCTTCCGAGAACCCCCAAGTGGAGATGACCAGTTTGTTTGGCGCCGTGCCTCCGCTGCCTGATCCACCTGTTGCGTTGTCTGTACTGCTGCCGCATCCTGCAAGTAATACCGATGTCATTGCCACTGCCGCCAAACCGCTAATCCATTTCTTCATCATGATCCTGATTCCCCCTAATATGTGTGTTTTAACAACCCAAACCATTAAGTTGAACTAGCTTGATATTCTCAACTAAAAATTTCACACAATAACGTAGAGGACAGAAGAAACCTGAAGTAGCGGAGCTAAAAGCTTTCTGAAAGAAAGCTGCATCGAAAGCATACGCTTCGCCTTTATTCCCGGATTTCACCTTTTCTAAATACAATCAAAGAAATCTGGGAATAACAGCGATCGGAAGGTTGTTCTGTCATCGGAGTGCCAGTGTAAATCTTTGTTAGTTGGGCTTATATAGTTCAACTTAAAAAAACAAAAAGAAAAGCATTCTTGTATAAACAAGAACACTTTTCTTCGTAAACAAAGGAAAGCGACACCCGCTGCCGGTACATCATCGGTTTCTGCTTCAGAATCAATCCGAAGTCAGACGCCATCATATGAAATTGTTCGGAATCCGAATGATGAATTAGAATTGTGTGCAACGCATGCATCGAACCTGTCGATCCATCCTATGCTTGTTCCAATATCACATTCGTAATGGCCCACTGCGTGGACGCATCGTAATCCCGTAATACAGCTTCGATTGGCAAACCCATGTGCTGCTCCAACTTCTCCCTGAATTTCTTCTTATACAAGACAGACATGCGGAAGTCCACTTCCAGCTTCAAGCCGGGGGCCTCCCCTTCCAGGGCGTCAGAGCGCGGTGAACGTCGGTGCTTCGCGTAGAAGGTCACAATGTTCTGATCAATGGTCACTCTCAGGAGAGTGGTGCCAAAGCCGAACAGTTCCTTCGAAATTTCGTTATAATACTGGCACATCTTCTTCTTGCTCTCATTGCTGTCCAGCAGTTCCATGAACTCACCCACATCATTTACTACCGTACGTTCGACGTGTTAACACGATTGATTATACATATATCTACGATTTTAGGCAACCCAAAAGATATAGTTAACATGTAAATAACACATAAAAGCGAACGATAGGCATAAAACTAGCGAAAACAATTCGTAAATGTTCACCGTGAGCGTGCTTGGAGATAACTGCACCCCTTTTCTCTATTATTGTTGCTTAATAACCCATTTTTGATACTCATTCTCTTGACGATACTCATCCATTACCAGCTTAGCCCCATCCTCGGATATGCCAAGTACTTTCCCGTTATGAGAACTTGTAATGCGCATCGTCCCATCCGCATTCTTTGAAATGTTCCAGCGTTGATTCGCATAACCAAGATACGAATAGAGCTGAATACGATTCTGTCCTACATCCCAATCAAGAGACATTCCACTCAAGGTTCGAATGGAGTAAGAGCCGGAATCATCGCCTGTCGGTACAAGTACCCATTTGAAGCCTTTACTCGCACTCTCTGCCTCGTCGGCAACTCTTATCACTTCTCCTACTTCAGATGGAACAGCCTGCAACGCAACGGGACGTCCTGCGTTATGAATCATCACCTGCTCCAATTCTGCGTTCTTCCTATGGATTGCATTCACATTCTGGAATGACACATTCCCACCGAACACATGAAGTCCAAAATGTCCTTCGACAAACGTTCCATCCTGAAGATCCAGAATTCGCTCACCATCTACATCAACCTGAATTCGAGGACCGTTCGCCTGAATCCGGATGTGATACGTATGATCTTTACGAACGAATCTCGGGATTTGAGCAAGTACCTGTCGATTTTCGCTTTTTCCATTCTCTTTATAAAATAATCGGATGGACTTCAGGTTTGGGTCCATATTCAAATAGTAGCCGCTTCGTCCATCCTCACTTGCACGGAATACAATAGACCCTGCTCCACCCAGTGCTCCCAGCGTCAGATCAGCATCATATTGAAAATCCCCTGCCGTTTCCTGTGCGATATATTGTGTATCTCCACTATAGTTGCCCTGTATGCCTTGTTTGGAAATAAGCCATTGGGCAGATGATTTATCCGACTTCCAGCCGGACAAGTTGGTATGGAATATGCCACTGGATACCGTTATCGGTATGTGGGCAGAAGCTTTGCCGTCTGCCGTTGATACCGTTACTAGTGCTTCGCCTCCACCCACAGCTCGAACCGTCGCTTTCGTTTTATCAGAATGAATGATTTGCACCACTTTAGGATTGCTTACCTTCCATTTCAACGCTGGAGTGACGCCTTTTCCGGGTCTGCCTTCCACCGTGGCGTACAGCGTTTGTGTCTGCCCAACATTCGCCGTTCTTCTTTGTATATCTGCAATAACCTGAGACTTGGAGGAAGTGCTCTTTCTCCAGATGTTATCTAAGGCGTACACCTTCATGGAGCTCACCTTCACTTCCCCACCAAGGCTATAAAAAGCCATTGCCCTTCCCGCCGGATCTGGAAAAATGACATCCGAGAAGACCACCTTGCCATCATTGCCAAAGACCTCTATAGAGGATTCATCGACCAATATACGTAACTTCACCTTTCGATTTTCAGGTTGTAACGTGGCCTCGTTTACCTTGGTGAATAAGTCGGAGAAGCTTACGTCTCCCGAAGCGGTGCGATCCACGAACATGTTCTGCGTATTTACTCTGTATCCTACAGTGGTCTTCTGCCCTTCTCTTTGACGCAGTTGAAAACCAAACTCGGTTACAGAGCTGTTAGCTGGGATTTCCACTTCAGCTTCAATCTCATACGCACCCGCCGTTAGGCCATCAAGCGGATTTTTTGTTTTTGGTCCCACCACCATTTGCTGTGCACTATACAGGTTATGCCGCAGTGTCTGGAGTTCAGTGATTGGTGTTTGCACCAAACGTATTCCTTCATCCGTGGTTCGAAGAGAGACTTCTCTCGGTATGGTCAGTTGTCCCTTCCATGAGGAAGTTGGGAATTCAAACGGATAATCCCAGTTCGTCATCCATGCAAGCATGACTTTCCGCTGATCTGGCATATTCGCAAAGGACATCGATGCATAGAACTCCTTACCGAAGTCCGTTCTCAACACTTGACCAGCCCGATGATCGTTCAGGAATTTCCCATCAGCTGTTAGCTGGCCTACAAAATATTCCGCATCTGACCCTTGGGTCTTCGGATTGGCCCCTGTACTGATCATTAGCACCCACTTACGTTGATCCGTTCCATCTACAGGCAGTTGAATCAGATCGGGACACTCCCACACACCACCTCGAACATAATCGCCATATCCGAAGTTATCGGTTAAGGTCCAATCGAGCAGATTGGTTGAAGTAAAGAACCGGATGTGATCCCCGCCGGACACCACCATCACCCAACGGTTGTGATCTTCATCCCGGACGACCTTCGGATCACGGAAATCCCAGCTTCCCGGATCATCACCATTCTTGCCCGGATTCTCAATGACAATCGGACGATCTTTGGCGTATTGCCAATTCCGGCCTTGATCAGTACTATAGGCGAGGCCGATACGCTGATTGCCACCAGGTTTATCTGGATGATAGGAAGTGTAGTACGCAATCAGACCTTTTCCGCCCGAATCCGTGAACAGACCGGAGGCATTATTCAGATCAGCAATTGCTGATCCCGACCATACATGGCCCTGATCATTCCAAGGTAACGCAATAGGTAAACGCTTCCAATTTACCAGATCAGAACTGACTGCATGAGCCCAGGTGCCTCCATCCTGATGAAACAGATGATATTCTCCTTCGTAATAGACCAGCCCGTTTGGATCACTTGCCGATCCTCGAATCGGAGAATAATGGTACTGGGGACGATAGTTCTCTTTATAGTACACCGACTCTTCCGTTACATAGATATCCTGAAAATAAGCGATGCCTTCCTGAACGACAAGTCCAGCATTTCCATTAGCGTAGCTTTTATCTGTCACCTCAACAGCCGCAGGCGTGTACCCATCTACATAGACCTGAATCAAGCTGCCAGAGGCTATAACTTCGATGTGATGCCTCGCTCCCGGTTGGCTTGGAAACTTGCGATTCGAGCTGACGAGCACGGTACCGTCCGCTTTTCGAAGTTGTACCCGAACTTCTTCCCCTTCCCGAATCAGGGCTGCTTCATATCCATTCGTTCCATCTGCATTTGCCCTGAATAGCAGCGCTGCTGAGGTACTCGCATTGGCAAGCGATATATTTCCTTCATATACAAAATCAGATGTCGCTTTCTCGTAGATGACTCTTCCTTTCCCCTGCGCGTTTGCTTTCCCTTTATATCCTTTCAAATCCGGCTGCCATTCACCTACGCTGCTAATCGTTTTGCCAATATTACCATTCATGGTACTAACCTGCACATTCTGGAACAAAGCCGACCCATCCCACACATGAAGCCCAAGATTCCCTGATGAGTAGGTACTGTCTTTCACATCAATCACCGGGTCATACCGATTATCCCAATATACCTGAAGACTCTCTCCGTCCGCTTTCACTTTCAGATGATAGATACCTCCAGATTGAAGGTTTGCTTTATGTTCTACATTTAACGTTCCCGGCTTTCCACTGGCATCTTTTAGACGTATCACACCAGCCTGGGGAACCACTTGCAGCATATATGAAGACCAGCCTGTATCATTGGATCGAAAAATAAGACTCGTATCTGCTTTCATATCCTGAATCATCAAATCAGCTTCATAGATAAAATTATCGGCTCGTGTGGCCGATATGGCCATCACATTCTCCCCGGCGTCCGAAGTCAGACGAAGTCCTTCATCCGTATCTTCCAGATTACCTCTACCTTGCAATGTCCAGTCTGACAAATTCGTTATTGCCTTAGACACTTTGGTTAACATTTGAACCGTCTCCCCCTGTTTTGCTGATTCCTTGGAGGTCTGCTCTATCCTTTGCGAGGCATTTGTCTCCTTAACAGATGCTGTGGAATAGGCTCCAGCAGAAGAAGATCCAAGGACACATGATAATAGAACATAACCAATGGAACGGAAGATGATTTTCATGAGCATTCTCTCTTTTCATATTAGTAGATGAACAAAAATCCCACAAAGGACGGCGCAGTCTCTTAGATAAGTGAACCTGCATCCGCCCCTTCTGGGACGTCCATACATATCAAACGCTATAAAGCATATGTTTCATGCTGCAATGCTTCTAAACCTAATGCGAGGGCGCCGCATAGTCCTGCGTGCTGGCCCAATCCAGGCTGAACAATATATTGGTCGATATGTTGCGTTATTGCGGCTGCATTCACATAACCATTCAGATTCCGTACAACCTGATCCCGAATCATGGGAAACAGATGACTTTGCTGCATCACCCCTCCGCCCAAGATGACCTTTTGAGGGGAGTGAAGCAGAATGGCCGTTGTGATGGACTCCGCAATGTAAAAAGATTCGATCTCCCAGGCCAAGTGGTCTGTCGGGAGTTCGCTTCCAGGGCTCTGCCAGCGGGCTTGAATGGCTGGGCCCGCAGCCATTCCCTCCAGGCAATCGCCATGATACGGACATAATCCGGCAAAATGATCTTCCGGGTGGCGTCTCGTCCGGATGTGTCCACCCTCTGGGTGCAGCAATCCATGCACACGTTTGCCTCCCGCCACAAGTCCAATCCCAACACCTGTGCCGATCGTATAATACACACAATTGTCCAGTCCCTTCGCTGCTCCCCACGTGACTTCTCCAAGGGCCGCTGCATTCACATCCGTATCCCATCCGAAGGGAACCGGCAATTCGCGCTTCAATGATCCAATAACATTACAGTTTTCCCACCCTGGCTTGGGCGTTGTTGTAATGTAACCATAGGTGGGGCTATCGGGTTGCAGATCAATCGGACCAAAGGAGCCGATCCCGATCGCCGCCACTCCTTTGTCCCTGAAATAGTCGATGACCTTCGCCAGTGTGGTCTCGGGATGTTCCGTTGGAAAGCTGCACCAATCTTCAATTTCCCCTCGCTCGTTACCTACACCACATACAAACTTCGTTCCACCGGCTTCTATTGCTCCTATACGCATCTTACTGTCCCCCTCGCGATTATTCCGACTGACCTTCAACTCGGATGGGAGATAGCTCGTAGATATGAAGCGAAGAAAATACTACATCCTTATTTTCGGACTGAACAGAGATTCCCTCGGAACCCGCATCCGGATAGATCAGATCCGTAATAACCGCTTGACCGTCATTGGCAAATACCTCTACGGATGAGTAATCCACATAAATACGCAGATGTTGGTTGCCGTCCACTGCTTTTAATTCCGCTGCATGGCGGCCCAGGAAATGTTCATGGAAATCGCTAATACCCGATCGACTGCGATCAACATATACCTCATTCTGGCTAGCGTCCACACCGATGAGCGTTTCATTGTCTGAACCACTTCGTAATGCAAATTGAACAGATTGATCAGAAGCCCATTCCGCATCAATCTCATAGTTTACAAGGCGCAAGGTGTTCAACTGCTCACTCACTTGTCTGATGGAAGCATTCTGTAAGGATAGTACTGGTGTGCGGGCGTGCTCGAGCTCGCGTGCAGGACGCTGAACCAGCAGGACTTCCCCGTCCCTTTTCTCCAATGTCAGCTCTCTCGCAATGGTCATGGCGCCGCGGTAACCTTCGGTTGGTGTCTGATTGGCATACATCCAGTTGCTCATCCAGCCCATAAACAGGCGTCTGCCGTCTTCTGCCGGAATGTCGGACCAACTAACCCCTGCGTAGTTATCCCGACCATGATCAAACCAGCGAACGGTATGGGAAGCTTCATCAGGAACAAATGTAATCCCATTAAAATCTCCGGTGAAGTATTGCGTTCTGGAGCCTTCCTTGAAGGCCGGATCTGCACCAATGCTGACGAGCATCACCCATTTCTCCTGGCTCGCATCCCCATCCACGGATAGAGGGAACAGATCAGGGCACTCCCAGACGCCATCATGCGAACCGATCCCGGCGCCGAATTCACTGCCCAATGTCCACTCCTTCAGATCGGGAGAATGGTACAGACATACCGTCTGACCACAAGCGATAATCATGATCCATTCTTTGGTCTGCTCATGCCAGAACACTTTGGGATCACGGAAATCCACGAACGACTCATGCTCCAGTACCGGATTGCCCTCGTATTTCACCCATGTTCTACCACTATCCTTGCTATATGCGAGACTCTGCCGCTGAATCGGATGATCGTTTGGCACCTCCTGATGATGGGTAAAAATAGCCACCAGTCCTGGCTCATCGTCAAAGAATCCGGACGTATTGTTCCAGTCCACCACGGCACTGCCGGAGAATATCATGCCATGTTCATCCGGCGCCAAAGCCACAGGAAGCTCTTCCCAGGTCACCAGATCCTTCGTCACCGCGTGTCCCCAATGCATCGGCCCCCATGTTGTGCCAAACGGATGATGCTGATAGAACAAGTGATACTCACCTTTGAAAAATACCATGCCATTGGGGTCATTCATCCACTTCTCCTTGGGTGAGAAGTGATAGACGCCCCGGTAATCGGTTGTTGAAATGGTAGACATATTGGTTTACTCCTTTGATTCAAACCGTTGAAGAGGTAACTTTGCTTCACTCACGCAACTTAATGCTATGTGCGACAAAGCCCCTCATCCAGTTTGTTTTATTGGGTGTTGCGGTCATATCCCGCTTGTTTAATCTGCAGCCACTCTTGCAAGCCAAGACGATCCAACTCTTTCAGATAAGCATCCCACTCCTGATCGATCTTTCCATTCTGATACCATTCCGTGCGCATACGCAGCACGTAGGCGAACAGATCAGTCTCAATGGTGGAAAGGCGGTCGAGTTCATCGATTGAGAAGAACACGCTTGGATAGACGTTTTCTGCTTTCATGTGTGGAACCATATATTTATCGAGCAGTTCCATACGCCACGCAGCATCTTCCGGTTTGGTTGTGTATTTGTCATAGTAACTGTCGAGAATAGCCAGCGGTCCTGCAATACTCGTTTTCTGTCTGAGCTCAACAGGTGCAGCGCCTTCCAGCGGAAGATGCTTCAGCATGCCTTTAGCTTCATCCAATTCAAAAATATTCTGTTGTGTCTCATCACCGTAAGTTCCCCAGTTGTTCTGCACGGACTGGAGCGGATCGTACAATTGGTCCACCCACTTCGCTGTGGATTCCAGATTTTTATTGCTGCTCGTAACAACCATGCGTCCCCGGTCTAGACCGATACCGTTTGTACGTGCGACATTAATTTCTCCATTCGGTCCGGCGACAGGAGGCAGAACATCATAGGTATCATTCATACCTGTAATGTTGGCCTTATCCCAAGTGAAGTACATGCCATACTTGTTGTCTTTGCCCTTGGCCAGATACGTATTCCAATCCTGCTGATATGCTTCCACATCCACAAGACCTTCCTGGACCAGTTCGTGAATGTATTTGACCGCTTCTTTGTAACCTTCATCAGCTGCAGTGAAGACCACTTTTCCATCGTTGGTCACCACCGTGTGGTCCCAGTTCTCCCCGAGTCCAAATGCTGCAAATAGAAATGTCAGATCTTCTCCGCCCGGCTTGTTAATGAAGGACAACGGAATTTCGTCAGCCTTGCCATTGCCGTTCGGGTCCTGAGTTTTGAACGCAATCAGCACTTGTTTCAGTTCTTCGGTTGTCGTTGGCATCTTCAGTCCGAGCTTGTTCAGCCACTCCACGTTGATCCAAGGTAAGTCATCCACCGCCTGTATGCGCTGCTTGCCACTTCCGAGCTCCTCAATCCAGGGAAAGGAATAAATATGTCCGTCTGGAGCCGTAATCATGCTCTTGTATTCAGGAGCTTCCTCCAGCACCTTTTGTAGGTTCGGCATGTATTGCTCAATCATGTCCTCCAGTGGAATGATGGCCCCATCCTTCGCCAGTTTCAGGAGATCATAATCCCCATAACCTGCGTCAAAGATGGCATCAGGCAAATCACCGCTGGCTACCGCCAGGTTTCTTTTCTCTGCAAATACGTCACTCGTATAGTTCTTCCAGTTGATATGCACATTGGTTTTCTCTTCGAGTCGCTTGTTAATCAGCTTCTCGTTCGGATCAGCAGGGGCCAGCGGAGAACTCTGTGTTATAAAATTCAATGTCACTTTGCCATCAGGTGACTGGGCTTCACTTGCCGCACCGCCTCCTCCCCCACCACACGCCGAGAGCAGGAGCATGGCTGACAACATGGAGATGGATGCCGTTGTAGCGGCTTTTCTGGACTTGTTCACTTTTTTCATAATAATGACCTCCGTGGATTGTGTTGGGTCGAACGTGCTTTATTTCAGGCTGTTCACTATTTGAGTGAACCTACCATGACACCTTTTTCGAAATATTTCTGAAAGAATGGATACATGATGATGAGTGGTAGACTCGAAATGACAATGGCTGAATATTTGATCATTTCCGAGAGCCGTTTCAGTTCCGCCATCGCAAGCTGATCACTGATCATGCCCGGCGCAGCCTGATTCTGAATCAGAATGGAGCGCAGTACGAGCTGTAAAGGATGGAGGTTTGGATTATCCAGATAGATCATGGCGTCAAAATAGGAATTCCACTGCCCCACAAACGCGTACAACGCGAGGACAAAAATGATAGGTTTCGACAACGGAATAACGATCTGGAAGAAAATCTTCATCTCGGAGGCACCATCCACATTGGCGGCTTCTTTCAGTTCTCGCGGTACCCCTTTGAAGAAGGTTCTGGAGAGAATGATGTTCCAGACGTTGACTGCGCCAGGGATGATAATGGCCCATACCGTGTCCAGCATGCCGAGATTACGAACAAGCAGATAGGTCGGGATCAATCCGCCACCGAAGAACATCGTGATGATAAATATAATCATGAAAAATCCTCGCCCAGCCAGCCTTTCATCAGACAAGGCATACCCTGCAAATATCGAGACGGTCACCGTCACGAGTGCAAAAGAAACCGAGTACAGCACCGCATTGGCAAACCCTCGAATCATGGCCGGATTGGACAAAATCATCTGATACCCGTCCAGACTCCAGTCGGACACATTGAAGGACAACCCGCGATTCAGCAGCACCGTTGGGTCCATGAATGAGGCAACGACGATATAAATCAGGGGGACAACCACAACCAGTACGGCACAGGTAAGAAAAATCGCGTTCAGTGCGAGGATCAGACGATCCAGTCCCGTATGTTTGACAACCATGGATAACACTCCTTTCCTAATAGAGGCCTTCGCCTTCATTCAATTTCTTCACGATCAGATTCACAGTCACCAGCAAAATGACATTGATGACCGAGTTGAACAATCCCACTGCCGCAGAATAAGCGTAATCTCCGGACTGCAAGCCCACCTTGTAGACATACGTGGCAATGATTTCGGAGGCAGGCAGGTTCATGGACGTCTGCATCAGGTAGGCCTTCTCAAATCCAATCGACATGATCCCGCCAGCGGCAAGAATAAATACGATGGCCATAATCGGTCGAATCGTCGGAAGGTCGATGTGGCGAATACGTTGAATGAGATTCGCTCCATCCAGATTGGCTGCATTGTGAAGTTCCGGATCGACATTGGCCAAAGCAGCGACATAGATGATGGAAGCCCAGCCCGCTCCGGTCCAGATATCCGACAAAATGTATATCCAGCGGAAATATTCCGGCTCGGACATGAACATGATTGGCTGACCGGTAATCCAGGTGGCGAACTGGTTAATCGGCCCTGTTGGGGATAAAAAGATGAACAGCATACCCACAACGACAACCACCGAGATAAAGTTGGGTGCATACAGAAACAATTGGATGTTTTTCTTTACTCCCGCTTTACGTACCTGATTGAGCATGAGAGCAAGCAAGATCGGGACCGGAAAGCTGAATATCAATCCAAAAAAGCTGAGTTTAAGCGTATTCATAAAAATGACGTCAAAATTGGGCGAAGCCAAAAACTTCTCAAAATGCTTCAAGCCTACCCACTCACTGCCCATGATGCCTTTGATCGGACTAAAATCCTTAAATGCAATAATGGCTCCGTACATCGGGATGTATTTGAAGATAAGGGTCAGGATCAGAGCTGGTGCGAGTAACAAGTACAAAAAATAATTCTTTTTGAACTGCTGCATCCTGCCGGTTGATGTCCTCTCTTTCAACGCCCTTTCTGTACCCTTTTTGGTATCCACTGTGTTATCCAACACATGACCTCCGTTCATTCCTGAAGTTGACAATTGTTTGTAGTAAGGGCTTTCAATATTTACAATTGCTCATTTAATAATTTACAATTTAGCAGGTAATCTAGGCATTAGTCAATACATTATGTAAAAAATAATTGTGCATTTGATCTCATTTTGTATGTTTTTCGAGTTCGAAATGTACATTAAATTGTATATACAACGTTTATTTATTCCTCTTCAACCTGTCACCCCTCTTATCATCAGCAGGATACTTCGAACTAATTATCATTTGCAACGAAACTACTGAATACAAATAATAGCGCATTATCTGAATTAAAAATGTAAACTAAATTGTGCATATGTAAAATCGCGATTGCTATTTGTTCCGATCTATTATACATTTGACTAAGATAATACTATCGACGACCATATGATCATTAGAGGTGAAGCACTAGATGGCAAAAGAAAAAGTCACGATACAGGACATCGCGGATGCTTTGGGCATCTCCCGGAATACAGCTTCCAAAGCCTTGAATGATAGCGGAAATATCCCGGATGAGACACGTAATCGTGTAATTAAAAAAGCAATTGAACTTAAATATAAACAGTTTGCCTATATGGAAAATGAGCATGTTCTAACCAAGGCTCCAAGCAATATCGCCTTGTTAACGGAAAATCTGCCCAATACATCTCACTTTGGTTCGATGTTAATCAGTGGTCTGGAGAAAAGAATCAGCGCAGAGGGCTACAATCTCTCCATTCATATCGTGCGTGAGGTTGATCAGGATTCACTTACACTTCCCAACAATTTTGATATTTCCAACGTGGACGGTATCATTTGCATTGAATTGTTCGATCTCAAATATACTCAGCTTATTACCGATCTTGGAATTCCCACGATCTTCATCGATAGCGCTTCCGACATCTGTTATCCGGAATTTCATGCCGATTTGCTGCTAATGGAGAACGAGCACAGCACGTATCAGTTAACCAGAAAATTAATTGAGAGTGGCTACAACCAAATTGGATTTGCCGGGGATTACAATCATTGCAAGAGCTTCAATGAACGTTGGGTAGGATACCAGCGGGCCATGCTGGAAGCGGGGCTGCAGGTCGATCCATCCCAATGCATTGTGGATGATGACCGCCTGTTCTTCTCGAAGCCAGGCTGGTTAAACGAGCGAGTAGCTGAGCTGAAGTCGCTGCCTGATGCGTATGTATGTGCCAACGACTTTATCGCAGTCGAACTGATCAGAGCGTTGAGAGCGAGGAATGTTACTGTACCGCAGGATATTGTCATATGCGGATTCGATAATGCGCCTGAATCACGGATTATTGAGCCTCCATTAACAACTGTGCATATCTACAGTAACGAAATGGGAATCAAGGCTGCGGAGATGCTGTTATCCCGGATTGACAATCCATCCCAGCCTTATCAGGTCTCGCATATCGTAACCAAACCGATCATACGGGAGTCCACACCCACACTTATGAAAGCCAATCCACAAACCGTTTAACCTATCTCATAGATCTCTAAAAAAATAAATAGCCGTATCTTTCACGCAGAATAGAACGTGAAGGATACGGCTATTTCTATAAAAACTTATAAATACCCTTTGATGATGGCAATCACCATATGATGCGAACAGGACGCAGCCTCTAATTGGGATTCGTAGCTCCATGCTACACGGATGCCTTGGATGCTCCTTTGGCCGAACGTACCTCTGTACGAATCAAATTGAAGATCATAAAGACCAGCACAACGAGTTGTGGAATAAAGGTCTCCCATGTCGGATACATGCCAAGCCAGCCCATCGTCGGCAGACTCGGTTCGACATGGGCCCCAAGGGTTGCCGAAACTTGAAGGGAGTGTATGCTCTCTCCAAGGAAACGAAATACCAGATAATAAATCAGCAGCGTAGCGGTCAGGAAAAACCATCGTACAGGCAGACGTACACTGAACTGAATAATGGCCACAGCCAATACAATCAGGATGAGCAATGCTGCCCCCATGCCGATCAACATCTGCGAGGTCTCAATTGCAGGCGCCATACCAATATAAAAGATCGCAGTCTCCGCACCTTCTCGCAATATGGCAAGACCCGCCACAGCGAAGAGTGACCACAGACTTCCCCGGGCAAGCGCACCACCTACCTGTCTCTGGACATAGCTATTCCAGGAGCGGGTATTTGATTTGCTATGCATCCAATGTCCAACCGTCAACATTAGTACAACGGCTGCAAGCCCCGTATACCCCTCAATCATCTCCCGTGTGCTACCCGATGATGCCACAGCAAGGGTCAGCGACAGTACAACGGCCAGCGCCGCACTAAGCAGCAGACCACTACCGGCACCAGCCCAGATCCAGCGCCGGGCCGCAGTCTCGCCACTCTTCTTGGCATAAGCCAGCAATGCAGCCAGTACCAGAATGGCCTCCAATCCTTCGCGAAGCAGAATCAATGCTGCATCCCATGCCGTGTATGAGGTAGTAGCCGTTAACGGCTCCAGCCGATGGATCATTCGGGTTACAACCTCGGTTGCCTTCACCGTATTTGGCGGATTGGAGACGACATATCCGGATGCTTCCGCCATTTCATTCTCAATGGCCGTATATGAAGCTGGAGATGATATCTGTACCTGACCTTCAACCAAAGGCCAGGACACAATAAACTGCTCCAATCCCGATGCGGCAGAAGTCGTATCCCCCGCTTGAATCTGCTGCTCTACTTGCTCCAGTAATTTCAGCAGGTCGGACAAAGAAGAAACACCAGAGGATGCTGACGTATCCTCAACTTCCCCTTCCTTGAGTGTCCCTGCACTATAGTCTGTGAGCAACGTGACCAGTTCCTTCATACGCGCTGTTGCCTGTACTTCCTTGCGCGGCTCGGCCTGCATTGAAATACGAATTAGGCTGATGTCTTTCTCCAACTGGCTGTATACACCAAAATGATCCTGGCGGATCGGAGCTTCGGTGCCTTTCCAGGCCGTAACAATCCGTTTATAGGCAAGCTCTGCCTGGGTCCAATCGCCCTGTTCCATTAAACTCAAACTTTTACGTGCGTCCGGCAGCAGCCTTTCGGCCGCTTTACGGCCTGCATCGCTGCTCTCTTCCGCACCCTGAAACGCCTCAATGTACTGATTGGTCGCACGGGCAAGATCAGCCAGTGCTTTCTTGGCAGTATCAGAATCCTTGCCAGACAGTGCCTGTTCCGTTTTGGACAGGGCATCACTTACAACGCTGGCGGCCGTCGCAACCTGATCTGCGTTCTGCTCCGGCACCAACGTGCTGGCAGTATCCCACAGTTGCCGGAATTCAGCGACATCCTCCGTCGCTTCTGCCAGCTTGCCCTGTCCGACTTCAACCAAGGCGCTGCCCACAGGCGGCAACAGACTATCCAGTTGTTTTTGCACAGACTGCTCTTTGTTTTGGAGCCCCTCAGCAGAAGCGTGTGACATGCCCGGTAAACGAATCACCCCGGACCCCACCATCAGGAACACCAGCAGCATCAGCAAGGAACGCATCAACCTTCCTTTGTACAGCAGCCGCTTCTGCGCCTTCCGATCTGCGATCCTGCCCATCATTGTCATCCTCCCCATTAAATTAAGGTGTCCCCAATATATCCGCCATTCGTAATCCCAGGAAAACAGGCAAATACAGCACTGCCTGTGTGCACGGTATATTCATTCAGCTTATCGTTCTTTGCCAGTCGTTTCTGAATCGGAATAAACTGTTTCTCCAGGTCCCGTTGATAGCTAATGAACAGCAAACCTGCATCCAGCTGTCCGGTCTTGGCATCGAGCCCACTCGAATACGAGTAGGAGCGGCGTAAAATTTGCTGACTGCCATCTCCTTTGGCGAGACGCAGATGTGACGTTGCAGGAATGACAGGCTGCCCATCGGCAGACTTGGCCTTCAGATCTACCGGATCGAACTCGCCGCGGCTGCCGAGCGGCGCTCCGCTGTCCCGGTGGCGTCCAAAAGTCGCCTCCTGGTCTTTCAATGTGGAGCGGTCCCACACCTCCACACGCATGCGAACCCGGCGGACGGCCATATAACTGCCGCCGGCCATCCACCCTGGACCGTCAGCCGGCTGCGCCCAGACGGTCTGGTCCATCAGCACGGCATCCGTTGTATCCGGATTGCCGGTGCCATCCTTGAAGCCGAGCAAGTTGCGCGGTGTTCCACCTGCAGGGTCAGCTCGGCCTGTGCGCTGGAAACCTTCCTGCGTCCAGCGCAATACCGCATGCCCGCGTGCGATGCGCGCGAGATTGCGGATAGCATGGAAGGCGACCTGCATATCGTCTGCGCAGACTTGCACGCACAGGTCGCCACCACACCACTGCGGGTCCAGCGCATCTCCGGCGAATGCCGGCAGATCGCGCAGGCCCTTGGGCTTCCGGCCCTGCAGCCCGAAGCGCCCGTCAAACAAAGATGGCCCCACACCAAACGTCAACGTAGTTCGTGACGGTGTCAGGCCTGCCGCTTCGCCCGTATCGGTAGGGGGCGTATTCAGCGTTGTATTATGTTCGCCAATCATCTCTCCGGCGGCCATGGCAGCGGCGGCCGCCGTCCAGTTCTTGAACAGACGGCGGAGGTCATCCGCACTTCCCGCCGTCACATCAAAGGCGGCAAAGCAGATGAAATCTTGAGCCGGGGTAATAATGCCTGCCTGGTGCTTGCCATAGAAGGGCAGTGCTTTGTCCGGCGTGTTCACATCCAATGCCGCCGAACTGCTTTTGCGGCCCAGCGCCATCAGACCGCTGGCACCGCCTCCGCCCAAGAGCAGACCCAATCCGGCCACGCCGGTCAGCTTCAGCATTTCACGCCGTGACAACGGCTTTTTCAGCGAATCCTTTTTCTGCTCGGTCATCGTTCTACACTCCCAGTACCTGTCCCATGTTCGACAGTGGCTCAGCCAATGCATCCAGGTTCTGACTCAGCTTCTTCACGTCCTCATCCTTCAGCTTCTCATAGGAAACGTACCCGTCTCCATCCTTGAATGGAGCAAGTTCTTTCTCGAGCGCATCGAATCGGTCCGCAATTTGCTGATTCAGATCTTTGTCTTTGGCAGCCAGATCATCCTTAAGCAGGTTATATATCTCGCGTGCTCCCTCTACATTCGCTGCAAAATCATACAGATCCGTATGGGAATAACGTTCTTCTTCACCCGTTACCTTACTGGAGGAAACCTCATTCAGCAGTTCTACCGCACCCGTTACCATTAGACTCGCATCGATGTCCATCGTCTCGACTTTGGCACGCAGGAGCTTCGCATCACTTAACAATGTATCCGCAAAGTCAGTCATGCCTTCGGTCGTCTTGTCTTCCCAAAGTGCTTTCTCAATCCGGTGGAATCCACGCCAGTCGGCAGCCTCCACATCCCCGTCACGAGCATCGATATTCGGGTCCAGATCCCCAAGTGCTTCGGCTACTGGTTCAATGCGTTCATAATACATACGAGCTGGTGCATATAATGATTTGGCAGTCTCCAGATCACCAGCTTTCACGGCATCGGTGAACTTCTCCGCTTGCTTCACGAATTCATCGATCTGCTCGATTGCAAACGCGCGATAGCCATCCACTGCGGTTGTATAATCACTCCCGGCCGCTTCCTGATCTGCTGCATCCGTGGTATCTGTGGAAGTTTGATTTTCGCTTTGAGCAACGGGCGTTTCCGCCTGCTTGTCCGAACCAGCTTCATTATTGCCGCAAGCGGCGAGTAAAACCGAAGTTGCCAGCACAACAGCCGGCAGTGCCAATATTTTTTTCAACACGATACACTCCCCATTGGTTAAACTGATATGGTTGTACACCTACGATAAATATGTCGATGAGTACAAACCCTTAGATTAACGTTCATTTAATGATAATGATTATCAATTTCGGTAAAGACATCATAATTCCGGCGCATACTTATGTCAATATGAAAATAAGGGGACCGGTTTAACCACATACTCAGGTGGAAAATACCGGGTATTAATTCCCTTGAAAACATAGACAAACTTCGTCATCAGCCGTTAAAATGAGACAAAATGTCTAGATTATTTTAATTTATGAAATTGGAGGCTCATGCCATGAAATGCCCAGTATGTAATCATGAAAATGGAAATGCCAGTTTTTGCGAGAGGTGCGGCGCTAATCTAATCCCTTCCTCCCCTAATGCAAATTCTGCTCAGGAGCAACAATCCGCTGCTGCCGAACCTGAATATACCCGTTGGTCGAGCACACAGGCGACACCTTCTCACGCTCCCATTTCTTCCAACACACCTTCTGCTCCCAGACCTGTACAACATGTTTCCGAATCTTCAGACTCTTCCGGCACAGAGGGCGCTTCAGCTTCAGGAGACAACAACACCAATCAGTGGAATAACATCGTACAAAATGAGAAAGTTCAGCAAGCCAAAGAAGTAAGCAAACAGTATCTATCCTATTTCCTTAGTGTGCTCACCCGTCCTTATCAAACTATGAAAACTGTTGGTGAACAGCATTCTCTTAACGGCTGGATCACGATGGCTCTGATTGCGGTTCTATCCTCTACATACTTTTTGATTACTTTCGGCCGGATGGATATGGACGGATTGTTCATTGGCGGGTTTATCAGACCGCTGTTGTTCACCGCCATTTCTTTGGTCGTAGCTATCGCATTGATGTATGCCATTTTGAAGATTGAAAAAATAACGTTCCGCCCCAAAACACTGGTTGCCCAGTTCGGTACATTGCTTGTGCCCGCTGTAGCGTCGCTCGTCCTGGCGAATCTGTTTATTGTTATCTCGTATTCCATCGCTATCTTCTTCCTCGTTGTCTCGTTTTTGATTATCTTTGTATCTCTTAACACGGTACTGTTCCAGTATCCGCTGAATCGTACGAAGGCAGCCATCGATAGCATGTACAGCGTGTTGATTGCCAATGTTGTATTGTTTTATATTTTATATCGCTTGTTGGCCACAATGATCATGGGATTGATCAGCCTTATGTTCTCTCCATTTGGTCGTATGTAGCATCTAGTTCAAAAGCTCTTACGAAGGCTCTCCCTGCTCATGCGAGGAGGGTCTTCTTTTGTTTTCAACGTCAGCAGATTGCACTCGTTACGTTCCATACACTATAATGTGTAGTGTAAAAGGTATGTCCTTTTTTACGTAAGGATATGAGGTAAGAAGCGCTCCATGCTTATATCTGATCTGCACCATTGTCATCAACACTACATTGTGTAGTGAATCGTTGTGATCATTCATTTTATTAAGAAGGGTAGAGGGAATCGATATGGACATGAATATGAATCATATGCAAATGGAGCACGAGGCAGGCACATCCTACCTATGGCTTATCGTTGGAGCAGTCGTTCTACTGTTCTCCATCGCAGCTTATATCTGGTCTGCACGCACCCAGAAGTCTGTACTGGCACATATGAAGAAGAATGAACGAGCCGTGATTAAAAAGAAAACCCGATCCATCCGCCTGGGTGCACATGCACTACTGGGGGTGTCGATCATTGCGTTTGTTCTTTTCTTCATGCAGGGCGCACTTACCAAGTATGATGTTGCGGATCTGAATGCCGGTGCTGCGATCGAAGTGACTGACGATAAATACTACGGAGCCGATCATACAGAAGAGCCGATTCAATATGAGATGACCATCCCAACGTCGGGGCCTCATAACCCGCATGATATCAAGTTTGGATTTTACACCGATTTCCCCGGCTATCCATACCTGGTACATAATCTGGAGCATGGGGATATCATCATTTATTATCGTGAGAACGCAAGTGATGAGCTGAAGCAGCATCTGAAATACCTTGCCAAGTTCCGCAAAGCTGGATCAGGTATCCTGGCAGTGCCGAACAAGGACATCCCTGAGGGTAGTGAGGTCGTTGTGACGGCATGGACCAAAACCATGAAGCTGGACCAATTCGATGATGCCAAAGTAGGCACTTTTATTAATAAATATATTAACCAAGGACCAGAGAAGATCCCTGCCTCCATCCGCCAGGGTGGCGGGACGATGTAAAGCCCCCCTCTTTGTAGTAATAACAGCAAAGGGTTCCTTCAATCAAGGGGAGTCCAAGAGATGAGATATCCATTTATACGTTTCAAACAAGATAAGCTCCTGGATCTACTTGATCCGGGGGCTAATTCTTTATCATGCAGATGCCGATATTTTAAATAGAAATGAAATACATATGTACGTTAGCAAAGAAGGAAACGCAGTTCCAATATGACGATTCATCCAACTTCAATATAAGAATTCATAGTTTTATATATCAAGGGGGAGCATTTCTACTAATGAACAGTTTGTTTATGCGTATCTTTTTATTTTTTTCTTGTCTGATGCTGGCGGCAGGAGCCGTTCTTGGCATTACTATGTATCGCTCATCCGCACAGCTGGTTGAACAATCGATGGGCATGCAGGCACAGGCTGTTGCCGAACGAGCAGCACAATCTATCGATACCTCCCTGTATGCGCCGCTCAGTACAGGACAGGATCAAACCGAGTATTACGATACCTTGCGCGAACAACTCAGCCAGCTTCGTCAGGCCAATGGGTTGAAGTATCTGTATACACTTGGTAAGCGTGAAGAGAACGGAGCCGCATCGTATTATTACGTAGTGGATGGCGCTGCTCCGGATGTGGAAGAGGATGATTTCTCTCCCTACGGGTCGCCTGAAGAGAACCAATATGCGGGAATGCTGCAAGCCTTTGCGCAAAACGAACCTTTCCGGGGCGATCTGACCCAGGATGAGTACGGCGCAACGATTACAGCCTATGTACCAATTCACGGGACTAATGGGGAACTGCTTGGTCTGGTTGGCGCCGACCTCGACTCCACCGCCGTCTACGAGTTAATGACACGCAATCGGATGACCATGATCTGGACTGCCCTTGCCATCGTATTGCTCAGCGTGCTGCTAGTCTATGGATTTGCTCATTATTTGACCCGTCCTCTGGTGAAACTGAAGAAGATCATAGCTGAGGTGGGCAAAGGTGATCTGACCGTCGATGTCGAGCTTGGACGGAAGGATGAGGTTGGACAACTGGCTTCGGAGTTCAAACATCTGGTCACAGATACAAGAGATGTCATGACAGGCATCCGCAAAAGCTCCGATTCCCTGCTGCAAGCAGCCGAAGGGGTATCCAGACACTCGCTGGCGACAGCGGAAGCCAGCCAGCGCATTGCTGAGCACACAGACCACACAGCCAAAGGCGCTGCGGAGCAGGTTGCACGGGCAGGCGAAGTTACTGTAGCAATGGAGGAAATTACACGCAGCATGCAGCATATTGCGAATTCATCTTCCATGGTGGCTGATGTATCCGAGGAGACGACCCATAACGCGATACAGGGTCAGACCAACATCAACACAGCGATTGACCGCATGGACAAAATCCATCAGGCCAACACACAGATGGAAGCATCTACCTCCCAGCTTGCGCAATACTCCAGCAAAATTGAATCGGTAGCCCACATGATGAAGGGCATCGCTTCCCAGACCAGTCTGCTGGCATTGAATGCAAGCATTGAAGCTGCTCGGGCCGGGGAACATGGCAGCGGATTCGCCGTTGTTGCTTCCGAGGTTCGGAAGCTTGCGGGGGAATCAGAGCAATCTTCCCAGCATGTGACTGAACTGATCGCCGAAATGACGCGTCAGACTGCCGTTTTATCTTCGCATATGTCGGCCAGTACCTCAGAAGTTCAGGCCGGTCTTGCTGTTGTACAAGAAGCAGGACGTTCGTTCACGTCCATTCATTCCGGCATTGAGACGATGAATGAACGTCTGCACGAAGTGTCCGCCGCTTCCGAACAGCTCTCCGCCAGTGCCGAAGAGGTATCCGCCTCCGTTGAGGATATGGAACATATTTCGCGCAAGTCTTCTTCCAGCATTCAGGAGGTTTCCGCCGCAACTGACGGGCAGCTGAAATCGATGGATGAGATGAGCACATCTGCGGAATCCCTTCGTGTGTTGTCCAGTGAATTGAATGGGTTGATAAGCCGATTCAAAATATAAATCCGATTGTAGATGGGCAATCCATGGAGCCCACCGGATGAATACAAAAAAAGCCGCAATGCAGGGAACAGGAACATGGGGTTTACCCCATTCCTGCTCACTCTGCCTGCGGCTTTTTATTGTTGTCAATTTAATGGAGGCTGGCCTTGCGGCTGCCTGAATTAATAACGCTGCGGAGCAGCTTTTTTGCCCAAATCCGTCATGTATGTGAAGAACGCTTCTGGATCAGTATCATACACAAGTTGTACTGGACGTCCGTCTGCTTGTTCCACCGTACGGCCTTGGCTTGGACCATCCGGGATAACAATACAGTTCACCGTTTTCTTCTTCACGATGTCTTCACGTCCAACGGAAGCCGTAGTCAACACATCCCACAGATAATACGTGGAGTTCGTTTCACTGTATACCAGTGGCGGACATCCTGCGTAACAGTTACCCAAGAAGTCAACGCCTTCAAAGCGACGCTCTGCAGCCCAACGGTTACGTACAGCAGGTGTCAGAGGTACTTTGTTCGTGCTCTCCAGGGCTACCAGATCAATCTGAATGCCGGTCTGCCATACACGGTAAGCCGCTTCCGGGTCCCAGAATACGTTCCATTCTGCTGTACCATCATGCTCAGGCTCTTCGACGTTCCCTCTTTCGAACGTTCCACCCATCCACACAAGCTTGTCGATTTTCTCTTCAATGTCCGGTGCTTCGTCCAGTGCACGCGCAAGATCAGTCAGCGGTCCTGTGAACAGGAGCAGCGTTTTGCCTTCGGTGTTGCGCACTTTCTCAATCAGATGCTGGTGAGCCGGAACGGCAGACAAAGGAGCTTCCATTTTGCCGGATTCGTTCAGTACTGGAAGTGCATCTACATAGAAGGAATGCAATCTCCATGCCGCAGGAAACGGATTCTTCCCTCTGGAGTTGGATTTCGCTACCTCTACGGAATATGTGCCGAAGCGATCGATAATTTTACGGCTGGCATCTGTAGCTGGCTCCAGATATCCGTCTGCCGGAATAACCGATACACCGGTTACATTTACATTGTCCATTTGCAGAAGCATGAACAGCGATACGAGGTCATCTACGCCGCCGTCATGGTTAAAATACACATTAAGTTGGTTCGTCATGCTTGATTTCATCCTTCCCCCTGGTTGTCCCATTGATGTTCATCCCATCCGTCTGCCTAAGGCTGACGTTACCTCTATTATGTCCCAAAACCCTTGGCCACGTAAACCTTCCTCGTACAAAGAAAATAGCGGGCAGATCTGTTTCTGCGGATATTTTACAGTTCCTCCATTCCATCTCAGCATATACCCGGATCAACCTGCACTCCAATATAAAAATGGTAAAAAAGGACAGTGGGCTTGAGGCCCCCACTGTCCTTGTCTGAATCTATCCATTAATTACATGGATTGTTTTTGTTTCTCTTTGGCTTTCTCTGCAACAGGCACATACTTGCCTGGCCAGAAAGCCCATTTGCCCAGCAACGTAGTAATGGCTGGCACCATGAACGGTCGAACAAGGAACGTATCGAGCAAGACACCCGCAGCCGTGATAATACCGAACTGCACCAGCACCTGTATAGGCAGTGTTGCCAGTACGGCGAATGTACCTGCGAGAATCAGACCTGCGGAAGTAATTACAGATCCGGTTTCACCCACACCTTCCTTGATCGCTTGGCGAAGTGGCATCGTTTTGCGTTTTTGCCAGATGCTTGAGATCATGAAGATGTTGTAGTCTTCACCCAGCGCCACAAGGAATACGAAGGAATACAGCGGAATCGCTCCCTGAATGGCGTCTGCCCCCAGTCCATAGTGGATAATGAGCCAGCCCAGGCCCAGTGCGGAGAAATAGGACAGTACTACTGTGGCAATCAGATACGCCGTCGCTACGACGGAACGCAGGTATAACAGCAACAGCAATGTGATCATTCCGATTACCACTGGGATAATGATGCTGGCATCCCGCTCTCCAGTGACTTCGATATCATACTGCTCAGCCGTCTGACCATCGATCCAGACATGGCTGTCCACGCTTGTTATTCCAGCATCTTTCAATGCCTGTTCAGCCGTTGCCCGCAGATCCGGGATATGTTGCATCGCCTCCATCGAGTATGGATTCAGATTGAATTCCACATCGTAAGCGGTGATGTTTGCATTCTCAGCACCCTGCTGCGCTTCACCTACCTTGCTTACGTAATCCAGCGATTCCAGACGTTGTTTCAGATCTGTCTCGCTGCCTTCTGTATCGATAATCACTTTCGCCGGAGCGAGTTCACCTTCCGAGAACTGTTCTCCAATGACTTTGAAACCTTCACGAGATGCAACATTCTCCGGGAAGGACGATAACAAGTCATACGTGAATTTTATTTGGCTAGAGAAAGCAGCCAGTCCACCCAACAACACCAGCGTAATCGCCAGTACTGTCCACGGTTTGGTTACTACTGTACGGCCAATCCAGCTTTCCTTGATTTTACGCGGAGCAGGCACTGGTTTGCCTTTTTTCTTCGCACGTTCTACTTCCATATCATGCGTACGCGGTACAAACGGGTAAAATGAACCCCGACCGAAGATCGCCAGCAAAGCCGGAACCAGCGTCAGGCTCGCAATAAACATGATGAAGATGGATAAACTGAATGGTACGGCAAAACGGTGATAGGCACCATATTCTGCGAACAGCAGTACAAGCAGTGCTGCAACAACTGTAAATCCACTCATGGCAATCGCACCGGACGATCCGGTAATCGCCTGGAAGAGTGCTTTCTTTTTATCCGACTCATGATAGAGAATTTGACGGAATCTGGAGATCATGAACAGACAATAGTCCGTACCTGCACCGAACAACAGCACTGTCATAATCGAGATGGACTGCGCGTCCACTGTAATCCAGCCCTGATCCGCCATAAATCCGAGAATCGGACTAGTGACCATATAAGCGAACCCAACTGCAATAATCGGGATAATCGCCAGTACTGGGGAACGGTAGATCAACAGCAACAGCACGAGTACCAGTACAACTGTTGCAATCAGCAGGGATACATCCGCAGATGAGAATAATCCACTTGCATCAATTGATATCCCAACCGGGCCTGTAACCCGCGCGCTTAGTGCGCTGGCATCATCAATGGCAACGTCAAATGGGTCGGAGCCAAAAATGTCTTTCGTTTTCTGCTCCAGCGCTGCAATGCCCTCTTTCAACTGTGACGAATCAGCTTCCTGATTGAAAAATAGAGGCATAACCAAGGTGCTTCCGTCTTCCGAAAGCTGACCTTTCAGAGCCTGTGGCGGCAACTGATATAGCGGAACCACAGATTGCTGCTGCTCCACCGGATCTTGATCCAGTCGCTCCGTTAACGCCTGAATGTTCTTAATCTGTTCATCCGTCAGACCGCCGGCTTGACGCCAGACGATGAGGGCGGGGACACCTTCGCCGCCGGGAAATTCTTTCTGGGCAACTACTGCCGCCTGCACCGATGGCTTGGAATCACTCAGATCCTGCGCGTTGTTCGTTTCACGATCACCAACAGCAGGCCACACCACACCAAGTACAACCGCGACGATAATCCATACCAACAGTGTAATCCATTTGCTTCGTTTGCCGGCAACCCAGCGGCCGTAGCCCGAACCTTCTTGCATTGTCTCTTCATCTCCCTATTTTGGTTCTATGAAGCCGTTTTTATGTGATAAATATAGAAATGAACCACGGGTCATAGTATAATTGACTTAATTATATATACCGGAAGGTTAATATTGCAAATACTAATTTTTGAACACTTTTGTACAGCCAACATGAATAAGTAAAGAGGTATGCAACCATGAGCAAAAAAACGAACCCTCCCCGCTCGCCGGGCAGGCCCAAAGCCGATGCCGATCAGGCATCAGCCCAGTCAAAAATACTGATGACCGCCTCGCGGCTATTTATGGAATACGGGTATGAGCCCGTCTCTCTCCAGCAAATCGCCTCGCTATGCGGCGTGACCAAAGCATCAATTTATTATCATTTTTCCAGCAAGCCGCAGCTATTCACCGTCGCCATCACCAGTATGATGGCCATGGGCATGCAGCAGACAGCACTCCGTATGGATGCACCCGGTACATTACAAGAAAGACTGGAGAAAGTTGCGGAAGGACGGATGCAACAATCTCACGTCGATACCGAGACCATGATGCGTGAAGCCAATACCTATTTGGATGCAGATCAGTTGGCCCAGATCCGTGAAGCCGAAGTACGCATCTATGAAGTCCTCGCCACCCACTTTAAGCAGGAGATGGACAACGGTTATTTGCGATCTGCCAATCCGATGCTGCTTGCCCATGCGTTCACGTCCTTGCTGATGCTGGCAAACCGCGAAGGAGTACGCGACATGCATGCAACGATTGCCGATCTGGCACGTGAGCTGGTAGCTTTATTTTTGGACGGAGCTGCTCACAAGGCTTAAAGATCTCTCCATGCTTTTGCCAATGCCGCGACATCAGCTCGATCGGTCCTGCATGACGACTTGAACTCACAGGAGGAATATCCCATGTCTCAACCAACACCATCCCCGCGCATCCCACGTCTGTTGGAAACGAAGCGCATCTATCTTCGTCCATTTGAATCGACTGATGTTGATATCTATTTTCCCGGATTGTTTGACGCCGAGATGCGCAGACTTACTGGAACACAAAACAGCTTCACCCGTACCCAAGTAGAACGCTACATCGAAAACGCGGCCCAGGATGACTCACGCCTGATGCTGCTGATTGCCTTGCAGGAAAATGACCAGGTCATCGGAGAGATTGCCCTGATGGACATGCATACCAAAAATCGCAGTGCGCACATCCGGATCGCCATTGATCATATAGAGCATCAAGGAAAAGGGTATGGCAGCGAGGCATTGCTGCTTATGCTGAATTACGGCTTCGGTATCTGCAATCTGCACCGAATCGAGCTTGAAGTGTATGCCTTCAATCAACGTGCGATTCGTACATATGAGAAACTAGGATTTCAACGTGAAGGTGTACGGCGAGAGGCCTTGTATTACAATCATCAATATCACGATGCCATTCAGATGAGCATGCTCGAGAATGAATTTCGAGAGCGGCATGTCAGTAGACTTGGATAACGAAGACTACGTGCTACCGGGAGGGGATTTCTTCCGGTTGGTTTACGTTCCCGGCAAATAACCATGCTCCAGTGGATTTATCCACTACAGCAACCATAAATGGACGATTGGCCTCTATCCTCACCGGATCCGTTGGTGGAGCACTTCCAGCCGCCATTCCCACTAATGTTGAAGCAGCAGCTACAGTTCCTTGTTCGCTCACTTCCATCACGGCACGATGCAGTACCTGACCAATGTATGCTTGCAAGTTCGGCCCGGGAGAAATCATTTCCGTGAAATTGGCGGCATACGGATCAAAGGCCATTTCCATCCCCATCTGCTGCAACGTTTCTTTCAGGTTCATTCCATACTCTACACGAAAACGTGGCAAAGACAGCTCAACTAAGCTATATTCTGAGCCGCGATCAAGCCGTTTTGGGTCATCCAGCAACTGCTGCTGAACCTCATCCAGCGTACGCCCCTCTCGCGGCAAAACGACAAGCAGATGCATCTGGCCATCTCCGTAAGGCAGTCTAACCGCCTGCCAATACTCATTCTCAGAGTATTGGAACTGCTTTGTCTGATGCATCATCCGCACAGACAGGTCCTTTCCATTGGCCAGCCTGAACTCTTCGTCCGTCGTGTACTCCGGGTCAAACTCATCCATCCAATTACCATCAAATGCAATGACATTCACCAGAATCATCAGAGCTTCCTTTTCGGGCGGCTCCTGCATCAAATTTGGAATCATGCCGTTGGTGTGCTGCTTCACCCATTGATTAATCTCTTCCTTTGCTTGTGCTGGTTGTACATTGAGTGTCCTGATTTCGGCTTCATACGTTTGCTGTACGGCTGTTTGGTACGTTTCCTCTACCGGGATTCCGTCCTTCACCCACATGGAGTTCGCAATACCGATCTGTATTCCTTTTCCCGGATGGGTCAACAACTGCTGCAAAGCCGCTTGAAAAGCATTTACTTGCTCCATTTCTAGCCCCGACCAGCCCATGACCTTTGCCATCTCTTGCCTAGTCTCACCTACACTGCCGTTATATGCCATGCCAATTGCCGCCGTAATACTGTAAGGAGAGATCAGCAGATTATTCCCGTCAGCTTTTTCTTTTGTACCCATCTGTTGAAGAATATGCAGCCCTATGGTGTTCATGGCTTGGATTCTTTCGGGTTCGATCTCTTTCAGAACAGCTTTTCGTTCTGACTCGGATAACTCCTGATTCGAATTAGATTGCATCTTGTTTGGGTCCCCCTTTGCTGAACAGCTCGTAATGATCAGCCCACTTATACAGCATAATAACAGTAATACTCCTAACCGTGCATGCATCGAAATCCCCCCTCATCCGTAATACTCAGATACCCGTCATAGCAATTCACTGATTTCCTTTTTTTACTAGACGTACGGTTGAGGAAAAAGGTTACTTTACACTCATATGCCAAGGTCACCAATTTCTACTGAAGAAAACACCATTCAAAACGAGTCAAAACGGTTATATCTATACCATATACGAATGGAGGGATTCCCTATGATTCCGGCAACGTTGGAACAATTGGAGCAAGTTCGCAAGGAATGCCGCACCATGGTCAAAAAGAGAGCTACCGCTTCCGCCGGTACAACACTCGTTCCTCTTCCAGGCACAGACGTCCTGGCTGATGTGGGAATGCTCATGCAGCTACTGCCTGCCATTAACAATAAATTCGGATTATCGCAAAAGCAGCTCGACGGTATGGACCCTGAGACCAAATCCATGATCTACGGATTCGTCATGTCCATCGGAAGTAAAGTCATCGGACGTATGGTAACCAAAGAACTGGTCGTACAGGTTCTGAAAAGGGTCGGAGTACGCGTAGCTACCAAATCGGTCGCCAAATTCGTCCCTTTTGCAGGTCAGGGATTGGCAGCCGCGCTCAGCTTCACGGCCATGCGATATGTTGGCAACAAACATGTTGAGGACTGTTATGAGGTCGTAAAACGCATGATTGAGCAGCGTGAATTAATACCGGGCGAACCGGCACCTTCTGCGCTTGAGGAAGCAGGCGAAGATACGAAGCTGGAAGTAAAGACATCATCCGGCGTAAACGAAGGCAAAGCTCCAGAAGATTCGAAAGAGGGTTAAGGAAAGAAAAACGATACCGTGAGACTAGCCGCGGTAGAAACAAATAGCCGGGTGTACCCATTGGGTGCACCCGGCTATTATGTTAACGCCATTTAGGATCAGATCGCCTGTGGCTGTTGCTCCGTAAACTGACTGTTGTACAGATCAGCATAGAAGCCTTGCTTCTCCATCAGTTCCTCATGATTACCCTGCTCAATCACGTTACCATGATCCATAACAAGAATCAGGTCGGCTCCGCGAATGGTGGACAATCTGTGGGCAATGACAAAGCTGGTACGATCCTTCATCAGATCATTCATCGCTTTCTGGATGAACACTTCGGTCCGTGTATCGACACTGCTCGTCGCTTCATCGAGAATCAGAATGGCCGGATTCGCCAGAATCGCTCTCGCAATCGTCAGCAGTTGCTTCTGGCCCTGTGAGATGTTCGAGGCTTCTTCATTCAGCACCGTATCATATCCATCAGGCAAGGTACGAATGAAGTGATCAGCATGGGCCGCATCGGCTGCTTTAATGACTTCCTCTTCCGTTGCGCCTTCTCGACCATAGGCGATGTTGTCACGGATCGTTCCGTTGAACAGCCATGTGTCCTGAAGTACCATCCCAAACAGGCTGCGCAGCTTGCCGCGTTCCATGTCCACAATATTAACGCCATCAATCGTAATTTGGCCGTCCTGAATTTCATAGAAACGCATCAGGAGGTTGATCAATGTTGTTTTCCCCGCTCCAGTCGGCCCGACAATGGCTACCGTCTGTCCCGGTTTTACATCAATATTCATATTTTGAATGAGTAACTCATCCGCTTTATATCCAAAATTCACACCATGGAATGCAACGGCACCCTGTGGATGCTGCAATTGTACTGGTTTCGAAGACTCTGGAACCTCTTCCTCTTCATCCAGCAATTCAAATACCCGCTCCGCTGAAGCGATAGTGGACTGAATGATATTCGAGATGTTGGCAATCTGGTTAATCGGCTGAGTGAACTGACGGGAGTACTGTGTGAATGCAAGGATATCCCCGATGGAGATGGCACCACGTGTAACAAAGATCCCGCCGACCACACAGATCAGCACATAACCAAGGTTACCTACAAACGTCATCAGTGGCATGATAATCCCTGAGATAAACTGGGCTTTCCAACCGGATTCATACAGCTCTTCGTTCACTTTTTCGAACTGTTCTACCGAATGTTCTTCCCGTCCAAAGGCTTTAACCACTTTGTGTCCGGTGTACATTTCCTCGACATGACCGTTCAACTCACCAAGTGATTTCTGCTGGCCTGCAAAGTGTTTTTGTGAACGGGATGCCACCAGCATAACTACTACCACGCTTAATGGCAGTGTCAAAATGGTAATGAGGGTCATCCATGGACTTATGGTCAACATCATGATGATAACTCCGACAATGGTAACTACAGACGTAATGAATTGCGCCAAACTTTGCTGGAGTGTATTACTGATGTTGTCCACATCGTTTGTCGCCCGGCTTAATGTTTCTCCGTGGGTACGGGAGTCAAAATATTTCAGCGGCAGACGTCCAACCTTTGCACTGATCTGCTCACGCATGTCGTACACAACTCGCTGAGCTACACCAGCCATCAGGTATTGCTGAATGTACATGAAAGCTGCACTGAACAGATAGAGTCCCCCAAGCAGATACAAAACCTTCATCAAGGCAGGAAAATCAATCCCGGCCCCCTGTACACCCTGAAGGATGGCAATAGCACCTTTACTGAGAATATCCGTCCCTTCTGCCATAACCTTAGGACTGATTATGCTGAACACGGTACTAAGAATTGCAGCAACCAGCACACCCAGCAAACGATAGCTGTGGGGTTGAAGATAACGCATCAAGCGCCGCAGTGTACCTTTAAAGTCTTTCGCTTTCTCCACGGGAGGCCGCATGCCCATTCCGCCTCCGGGATGACCCGGCCCGCCAGGGGGACGAGATGACTTGCGTTCTGTACGTTCACTCATGCGATCTCCTCCTCTGTCAGCTGGGAGGATACAATCTCGCGATATACTTCATTGTGCTCCAGCAGCTCTTTATGTGTTCCCGAACCGACAATCCGTCCCTCATCCATAACCAGAATGCGATCTGCATCCATAACCGTACTTACGCGCTGAGCCACAATAAGCACTGCTGCTTCAGTCGTTTCGGACTTCAGGGCAGCACGAAGTTTGGCATCGGTTTTGAAGTCAAGTGCCGAGAAGCTGTCGTCAAAAATATATACTTCCGGACGGCGAACCAGTGCGCGTGCAATGGACAAACGCTGCTTCTGTCCACCGGATACGTTGTTACCTCCCTGCGCAATGACGCTGTCGTAACCGTCTTTCATCTCCGTGATGAAGTTCTCTGCCTGAGCCGTTTGAGCGGCTCGAACAATTTCCTCCATGGTCGCGTCTTCCTTCCCGTGCCGGATATTCTCCGTAATCGTTCCGGTGAAAAGAACCGCTTTTTGCGGTACAAATCCGATTTTGGCACGCAAATCTTCCTGCCGCAGCTCACGTACATCTATTCCATTTACCCGTACACTACCCTCCGTTACATCATAGAAACGTGGAATGAGACTGAGCAATGTGGATTTACCTGAGCCCGTACCCCCAATAATGGCTGTGGTTTCACCCGGGCGTGCCGTAAATGAAATACCTGACAACGCAGCATTTTCTGCACCCGGATAACGGAATGTCACGTTATCGAACTCAATCGTACCTTGCAGAGATTTCATATGACGAGGCTGCTCTGGATTGCTAAGATCCGGATGCATATCCAATACCTCGTTGATCCGTTCTGCCGAAGCCGAAGCTCTTGGAATCATGACAAAGATAATGGAGACCATAATGAGAGAGAACATGATCTGCATCGCATACTGAATAAAGGCAATTAATGAACCAATATTCATATTTCCACTGTCAATACGCTGTCCACCGAAATACAAGATGGCAATCATTGAAAAGTTCATAACCAGCATCATGACGGGCATTAGTGTTGCCATGAGCACATTCACTTTAATGGAAACATCTCGCAGATCCGTATTGGCTCCATTGAAGCGAACACGCTCATGTTCCCCACGATTAAAGGAACGCACCACGCGAATTCCTGTTAGTTGTTCACGCAGGACCAAGTTGAGTCGGTCGAGTTTTTTCTGAATTTGTTTAAACAAAGGCAGACCTTTGGCACCAATCAGGGCGATAGCCCCAGCCAGTACAGGCAAGACCACCAGGAAAATGGTCGATAATTTGGCATCCTGGGATACCGCCATGAAGATACCACCGATACACATCATCGGTGCCATAACCATCATGCGCAGCATCATCGTTAATACGTTCTGAACCTGCGTAATATCATTTGTGGTACGGGTAATCAGCGAGGCTGTACCTAATTTATCAAATTCCTGCAGCGAAAAGTTCTCCACATGGCGGAACACTCTGCTGCGCAGCTGTTTGGCAAATCCACCCGCTGTACGGGAGGAAAGATAACTGGCTGTTACAGAACAGGCCGTGCCTGCTACAGCAATTAACAGCATCCAGCCACCAATCTGCCAGATGTACGGAACATCTCCTTTTACTATGCCGCCATTAACGATGTCCGCCATCAGGGTTGGCAAATACAGTTCAGCTAGCGACTGTAACAGCACCAGACCCAATATGAAGAAAATGGGAACTCGGTAAGGCTTAAGCATGCGAAACAATTTCATCATGGCTTATCATCTCCTTGTGTGGACGCATCCATCTGTTGGGAAACCTTTGTATCAAAAAAGGTGTACACCTTGGTCAACAACTCCGCTAATTGAAGACTGTCTTCCTCACCCAGATGCTCAACGAGCTTATTGAATATCTCCATACGCTCCTGATGAGCCGCCCGAATAATTTCACGACCTGCTTCAGTAATGGTAATACGGACTGCGCGACGATCCTCTGGATCCATCGTTCGTTCGACCAGGCCTTCGTCTTCAAGCCCCCGAATGACAGGAGTAATCGTAGGCGATTTCACACGCAACAAAGCACTAATTTCTGATACTTTCAGTCCTGGATGATTCGATTGTAGCGTGTCATTGAAATTAGGAGGATTATCCTGCCAATTCAATCGTTCCCCCGGATGCATGCCGTGGAGCAAACAACCCAGAACCATAATTTCATTGTGATTGCGCCCGTGTGGTTTATGTTGCCTCCATTTGCCTTTATTAAACTGCATAATGGAATACAAAAGCTTCTGGGCAACCGGATCTATGCCAGTCATTATTGTCCCCCCTTTAATTTCATTATCATTCCATAGAGGTCCAACATCATAGGACATCTATTAAATAGCATTCCAATTAAATAGCCAATCAATTAATTAGGTGTACTAAGTATATTCCTGCAAAAGTTGAATGTCAAACAGCAAATGCACAACAAAAAACCGTGACTTTAAAGCCACGGTTTTGAACCAAATATAGAAGAATCAGGACTGTGAAGCAGAAACAGTTTTGAGTGCGGAAGCAAAAGGGAAATACTCCTTCGCATTGTTGTAGGCAATGCCCTGTACGATCTGTCCAAGCAGCTCCATATCATGCGGTACCTCGCCCTGTTCGGCCCATTCACCGATGAGGTTGCAGACCAGACGGCGGAAATACTCATGTCTTGTGTACGAGAGGAAACTGCGGGAATCGGTCAGCATGCCGACAAAACGGCTGATTAGACCGACATTCGCCAGCGCCTTCATTTGAGCAAGCATACCGTCCTTCGTATCATTGAACCACCAGGCTGCGCCAAGCTGAATTTTGCCTGGAATGCCGCCGCCCTGGAAACTGCCGATAATCGCTGCAAGCACTTCATTATCCCGAGGGTTTAGGGAATACAGGATTGTTTTAGGTAACGCCTTCTCCTGATCAAGTGCATCTAGCAGGCCGATGACTGCTGAAGAAAGTGGCGTATCATTCACCGCATCATATCCGGTATCCGGGCCAAGCTGTGCGAACATCCGACTATTATTGTTGCGGGCAGCATTAATATGGAATTGCATCACCCAGCCCCGATCTGCGTACAGTTTGCCGAGGAAAGTCAACGTTACCGTCTTGTACTTGTCCTCTTCCTCACGACTGACCATCTGCCCAGAGAGAGCTTTGGCAAATATAGCCGCTGCTTCCTCCCGTGTAGCCGCACCAAAAGGTACATAATCAAGTGCATGGTCAGACACCCGGCCTCCTACGGAGTGGAAGAACTCTACCCGTGATTCCAGAGCGGAGAGGAATGAGTCATAATCGGAAATTTCCGTACCGGCTGCCTGCGACAACTTGCCTACCCATTCCGAGAAGGTGTCACGGTTCAATTCCAATCCTTTATCTGGACGGAATGAAGGCAATACTGCGGCATCGAATCCTTCAATCTCCTGAATCTTCAGGTGATATTCTAAGGAATCACATGGATCATCCGTCGTGCATACCACGGTAACATTGGATTTGGTAATAAGATCACGTGCACCGAATCCGTCACTGTTCAGCTTGGCATTTACTTTTTCCCAGATGGCCGGGGCGCTCGTCTCATTCAACACTTCATAGACACCGAAATAACGCTGTAATTCCAGATGGGACCACGCGTACAGCGGGTTACCAATCATCATCGGTACGGTTTTGGCATACGCCAGAAAACGATCGTAATCGGTTACGCCCTCTCCACCCGTAATGTATTGCTCCTCAATTCCGTTTGCGCGCATCAGCCGCCACTTGTAGTGATCACCGTATAACCAAGCCTCTGTAATATTGCCAAAGGTTTTATTCTCGTAGATTTCCTGTGGACTCAGGTGGCAGTGATAGTCAATAATCGGCATGTCCTTCGCATAGTCCTCATATAACTTGATCGCCGTTTCATTGTGCAGCAAAAATTGTTCATCCAGAAAAGACTTCATTCGCCTCGCACGCTCCCTTTAGGTGAGTTTACGTTCATATGGGTTTACTTCCCAATCTTTACGCTACACTGTTTGCCCGCAAAGTTCAATATAAAATGATAGCGTTATCACAAAAGGTTGATTTAGGCATATTTACTGGAACAAGGTATACTGGTTTTAATCTAATTGATGCTGATCTGAAGATGATAGAAGGAGATGAAATGGATGAAAATTACATTTCTCGGTACAGGGGACATGTTCAGTGTAGAGCAACACCACAACAGTATGCTGGCCGAATTCGGCGATACACATCTGGTGATTGATTTTCCGGAATCCAACGCAAAAGCATTAAAGGAATACGGCTATCCCATGACAGATATTCATAATGTGTTTATCACCCATCTGCATGAAGATCATATTAACGGAGTACAGATGCTCGGATATTATTCACAGATTGTGGGCGACCGCAAGCCACGCCTGTTTATCCACGAAGAACTGGTTGATCCGTTATGGAATATTTTATCCCCAGGCATGCGTTATACAACCGATGGGGAGCGTACGATGAGCGACTATTATGATATTGTACCTTTACCGGATGGAGGCACATTTGAGCTGGGGGGCGTAACATTTGAGACTTTTCGAACACAACACGTGCCGGGTATGGTCAGCAATGGCCTTCTTGCAAAGCCCTACTTCTACTATAGTGCGGACAGCACACTGGATCAGGAACGGGTGGAACGGAATGCCGCGGACGTACAGCTGATTTTCCATGAATGTCATATGCATGATCTGGTGATCAAATCACACACCTCACTGAAGGATCTGCAACAACTGCCTGCCGAAGTGAGACAGAAAACCGTGCTCATGCATTATCATGATGACTACGCTGATGCGGACAAACGGGCACATTTCAACCAAGAACATGATCTAAGAATGGTGGGCACGCTGGAATCGTTTGAACTGGATAATGCGTAAATAGAGAGTATTGGATAGGTACCGTAATTGTTCTGTATTCTAATGGAGGTAAGTGCTATGGAGTATCGATTTGAACAAGGTTACTTTTTGATATATTCTTCTGCAAGAAGCACAAGTAGTGGAGACATCATGGTTGTTAAATTATTGGACAGACCCTTTAAAGATAGATTTGAATTCCTTGTCAACAGCAAAAACTATGAATGTACTACACACACTGAATACTTAAACTTTGAGCCTACTTCTCATCATAAACCTGAAAAGCCTGGAGCATTTTCACTGGAACGAAGTGAGTTCAATCGAATGTGGGATACGATGAATCAGTATTTTGAAAGTACATGATTAATGTTTAGTTACCTGAACAGGCAGTACCTGCTCAACTTCCTAACTTGGAACTGGTGGGTGCTGCCTTTTTTTATTCTTCTTTCTACCATGACTTTATATATATATTCTTTTGCCTTCGGAGACGGCTCAGCCTACATAAAAATAATCTTCTGTTCGCTGATCATTCGGCCCATAGGAGATTTTTTATATACATATCTGTATAACTATGGCTTATATTGTTGTCAATCTCTGCCTTTAGCCTCTAACGAACATGAGAAGCCTTATCCGAGTTAAATTCGAGGTTTCGATATTCTAACGAATCCCAGACACTCTAGTCTAATGGTGTTGCTCCAATTGGGACTATTTTAATCGTTTTCATGAAAAATAAAGTTACTGAGATTCGTTAGAATTCCCGTAACGCTAATTTAGTGGAAATAAGGTGCGCTGAGTTCGTTAGGATGGAGCTTTAGTCGTACTTGAGAAAATGCAAACCACCTGAACATATGAGCCTGTTCAGGTGGTTTAACGATCTGTATACTGTTTTTCATATTTATCTGTACGTTTCTGCAGTTAACTGTCGATATTTCATTCTATTACTCAGCATCTACACGATCCTCACCCTGATCCGGGAGAGCCCACACGGAGACGCCCCCACCACATACATGGAAGGTGGCCCAGCCGTCTTTCTCAATAGTAATGCTATCCTCGCAGCTGTGCGTCAGATCGGTCCAGACTTCACCAGCACGGTGTTCGCCAACCAACATCCGTTTCTCACCATCATCACCATTCGAGATAACTACTGCACAACCGGAGCCTTCGATTTCGTCCACCCCGCGGCGTACCCACCCAATCGTGTTCGCGTGATCGAAGTAATCCTCTTGCTCTCCATAAGCTTTGTCGTAACGGGCTGACATCAGAATGTCCAGAATGTCCTTCTTACCCTCGACAGGTTCGGGACCTCCGATGCCGTAATAATCACCGTAAAAGACAACCGGGTAACCGTCACGACGCAGCAGCGTCAGCGCATAGGCGCTCGGCTTGAACCAATCGCCAACCCATGATTCCAGCGCTTCATGTGGCTGGGAATCATGGTTATCAACAAACGTTACGGCATGCGTTGGATGTGTCTGCACCAGGGTGTCATCAAAAATCTTGGAAAGATCAAAATCCCGCCCAGCCAGAGAGGCTTCATGAAGTTTGTAATGCAGGGACACATCGAACAGATCAATCTGATAGTCCACCGTATCCAGAAATTCACGGCATGCATCGAGATTGGAGTTCCAGAACTCGCCCACAATGTAGAAATCCTGCCCCCGTTTGCGGATCATCTCAGCAGCGAATTCCTTGATGAATTCGTGGTTGATATGCTTGATCGCATCCAGTCGAAAACCGCTGCATTGCAGCGTATCGATGAGCCATTTTCCCCATTGGAGCATTTCCTGCCGAACATCCGGGTGATTGTAATCAATATTGGCGAACATCAGGTAATCATAGTTACCGAACTCATCGTCGACATTCTGATTCCAGTTCTTGTTTTCCCCTGCAATGCGGAACACACCACTCCGTTCTTCCTTGGCATCAAAGTCGGTGCCGTTGAAATGTTCGGCGTTCCATTGGAAAGAGGAGTATTGATCCCCGCGGCCCGGAAATGTAAATTTGGTCCAGCCCTCAATCTCGAACGGTTTGGAGATTTCCTTCAACCGATCATTGGGATCGACCTCAATCACCTTGAAGACTTCCTTCTCATCCGCACCCGCCTTATGGTTCATCACCAGATCGACATAGACGGCAACACCATTCTTCTGGCACTCGGCAATTGCATCGACCAGTTCCTGTTTGGTGCCATATTTGGTGCGCACGCTGCCCTTCTGGTCAAATTCACCCAGATCATACAGGTCATATACACCGTAACCGGTATCCTCGGCAGATACGGCTTTGGTCACCGGAGGCACCCACACCGAATCAATGCCTTTGGCTTTTAGCTCTGGCGCCATTTCGGCCAATCGCTTCCAGTGGTTTCCGTCTGCGGCCAGGTGCCATTCAAAAAACTGCATCATCGTATGATTTCTCTTCATTCCCAACCGACCTCCTTGATTGCTTTCGAAGCGGACCACGGCACGGATCTGTATCGTCCTTGTTCGTTCGTATGCTATCCAAGTAATACCCTTTTCGGCCTACCCTTCAATCATGCACAGCAAAGAAAGCTGAAAAGTCTACGATCGATCTTTTAGCTATAAATCGTTATTAGGGTGAAATCCGTGTGTAGTCCTGCCACTCCTCGGGCAGCAATGAACGATAAGGTTCCTCGGTGAAACGATCATCGACCAGCACCAGTACGCCCTTATCCTCTTCCGTACGTATCAGCCTTCCACCTGCCTGCAATACCTTGTTCATACCTGGGAAAACATAGGCATAATTGAATCCATTTCGCCCTGTACGACTATAATAATCACGGAGTACGTTGTTCTCCAGACCAATTTGGGGTAATCCAGCACCGACCACCACAACTCCATTCAGACGATCACCCGGCAGATCCACACCTTCGGAAAATACACCGCCCATCACGGCAAATACCAACCGTGTTCGTTCAGGATTTGGCTGGAACGCGTTCAGGAACGCCTCCCGTTCCTCTTCACTCATGCCCTGCTCCTGCATCATGACTTCTGCCTCGCCCGGCTGTTCCATATACGTCGCATGTACTTCGCGCATATAAGGATAGGATGGGAAAAAGACGAGCAGGTTGCTATGGGGCCACTCGGCAACCAACTGGCGCAGCATACTGGCAATAGGCTGTCTGGATCTTTCACGATCCCGATAGCGAATCGATAATGGCAGCAATCTCACATCCAGCTGCTCCCGCTGGAAAGGCGAAGCAATACGCAAGGTATAATCCTCTTCCTCCGCACCTAGCATATCCCGGTAATAACCAAGAGGTGACAATGTCGCAGAGAAATGAATGGTAGAACGGAACCCTTTGGCAGTCTGGCGCAGCAGCACAGACGGATCCAGGCAGAACAGCTTCACTCGTACTTCACTTCGCACACATTCCATATAGGTAATGAAGCGATCATCATACAGCTTGGCAATACGCAGGAAATTCTGTGCGGTGAAATAGGCTGTCAGCAGCAATTCATCCGTCTCGGCATTTCCCGAACCCCCTTCAACAAGGCATTGCTCCGCAACCATGACAAAAGGCTCCAGCAGTTCAATCAGCTCCTCCGGCGCCTCCTGTTGCAGCAATTTGCCCTCATCCCCGCCGTTTTTGCGAAGCGTAATCAGGTATTTGTCGATGGCACCCGTACGATCCGCGATGGCTTTGGCAGCGGTCACACTGCTGCCCAGCGTCTGGAACTCCCTTTTGACATCCAGAAAGACGGCCTTCTCCAGCTCTGCCGAAAACATCATTCGGCCCCGATCAACCAGATTATGTGCCTCATCGACCAATAATACCGTCTTGCGCTTCTGCTCCTCCAGCATGCGTTTGAGCGAGATGCGTGGATCGAAAATATAGTTATAATCGCAAATCACCGCATCAGCGGCATACGCAGCATCCAGTGAAAATTCAAACGGACATACCCGATGCTTGCGCGCGTACTGTTCAATAACCGGGCGTGTCATTAACGTCTCATGTTCCAGCATATCCAGCACCGCTCCATTAATACGGTCATAATATCCTTCGCACATGCCGCACTGTCCCGTATCACAGGCTTCCTCTTCCTTGAAACAGATCTTGTCCTTTGCGGTGAGACTGATCACATGCATCTTCAATCCTTCGGCCTGCATCCGGGCAAAAGCTTCTTCTGCCGCCACTCGCGTCGTCGTTCTAGCGGTCAGATAAAACAAACGTTTGGCTTCTCCTTCACCAATCGCCTTGACCGTGGGAAACAGTACAGACATCGTTTTGCCAATACCCGTTGGCGCTTTCGCCATCAGTCCCTGTCCCTCACGAATCGTCTTGTATACAGCTCCTGCCAGCTTGCGCTGTCCCTCCCTGTATTTGCGAAAAGGAAAAGGCAGCTCGCGCACGCTTATATCTCGCTTCTCTTCATATTCCACGATCATCTCTGCATATGGCGCGTAGCCAGCGACCAGCTCAGCTGCAAACTGTTCCAGCTCCTGCCGTTCCAGCATCCGCCGAAATCGTCTTTCCTCATTATTCACGGTGTGCACGTATGTAAGCTGTACCTGCATACGGGGTTCATCATGCTGAACGGCGTACATATAGGCATACATCATGGCTTGCGCCCAGTGTACTGGGGCCCCATCGCCCAGATCGTCCAGATTGCCGGCAGTTGATTTGATCTCATCCACCGTCAGTTGACCATCCAGACGAATCAGTCCGTCACATCGTCCCTCCACCACGTAGGTCAAGTCTCCGTGCTGCAGTTCCACTTCGAGAACCACTTCTTTCAAATCCTCTTCTGTGTAATCCTTCTGCACCCGTTGGTGTATCCGAGTTCCCTCCTGCATCGATGCATTGGTGCGGAACCCTGGACGTATGCTGCCACTACGGTACACATATTCCACCAAAGGCCTGACTGATATTCGAATTTCGGTTGTCATGCGATCACCCGTTCTGTTTGTAGTGACTATACTTTATCACGAAAAGCAGTGCTCAAACCAGCCAATCAGCGGATTGGACTCGTCCCTTCCCATATGCTATGTTGAAGTGGAATGTACTTAAATGAGGAGGCATCTTCTATGTATATCTATTTGGTTCCTTCACCGATTCCGGATGCACTTGCTGCATATCCGCATCTGACGTTGCGCAGTGAGGAACAAGTTCGTTTAGCTATTGAATCGACAGAACGTCTGATGAACATCGAGTCCGATGACAACGTAGCGGCGTATGAAGCCTTCGATGCCGCAGGCTCCTGGACAGGCGGCGGTTATGCCGTTCTCAACAATATACCCGTAACCGAAGATGGACGGAATGACTTTGAGGAACGCTTCAAGAACCGTGCACGCAAAGTGGAAGACGAACCCGGCTTTGTCGGCATTCGTGTGCTTCGTCCTTTAAAGGACGATACGTATGTCGTACTTACACTTTGGCAGTCCGAAGATCATTTCAAAAACTGGCAGCAGTCCCAAGCCTATAACCATGTTCACCGCAACCGCAGCACGAGTGAAGGGCTGACTGCACAGAAGCCCACCATGTTTCCAAGACCTTCATTCGTCACGACCTTCACTATAGAGTAAACAAACGGGAACAAACCTGATGTTATGCTCCAGGACCTGTATGCAAGTCTACAGATATACTGTGATTACATTTTGGGTAAGCATCATTTAATTAAGTTCACTTTAAAATGCAACCCCTTCCGCCTCTTCCTCAATGGAAGGGGCTTTTTGTATATGTGAGGTCATGAATGACCCCAAGCGCCTCTCTCCTTTTTCCAATAATTGAAAGAAATGAGCAACCAAGAAGTTCGGTGCTTTTGACACGACATACCATGAGATAGCATAATACTTGTTAAATGAAACTTCGGAAAGGAAGGAAGGCGGTAACTTGTCACGCAATTCACTCACCCGGTTTCTAAGCGGACCGTTTATAGTGTTCACCGTTATTATGATGATCAAAAGCTCTCTGGCCTGGATTGTGATCTTCGATGACATCCCCGTCTGGAAACCGCTGCTGACAGAGTTACCGCTGATCTGGATCTGCTTCTGTCTGATTGAGTGGTTTGCAGCCAAGCGTCGGATGTGGCTCTATCTAGGGCTAAATCTGGTGCTATCGGGCATCTTCTTCGCAGCGATCATGTATTACAAATATTATGGGGTCATTGTTAATTATCACGCACTCGCACAGGTTAATCAGGTAACCTCGGTCAAGAGCAGCATGTTCTCTTTGCTCGATCCGTATTATTTGTTTATTTTTGCAGATATTCTGGTTATCGCGGGGATTCTGATTCGTCGGCGGATCAAGCTCGGCGGGACTGAACGTCCAGGCAGAGTGCCGCTTGAACGAAGGGCCAGAAGACGGATTGCCTCAGTCATTCTGATTCTATCGATGATGCTGTGCATGCTCAACATATACCCCAATCGGGCGAGTATGAGCGAGATTACACAGGCGGAGCAGATGGGTATTCTTGGTTACGAAGCGTACACCATCCTGGCTGATCGGCCTGACAAACCCGTGCCCCTCGATCAAATCGATCAGAATCATATCGACGAGATTAAACAAACGACAGCACTGCCCGCTGTTGTGAAGGAGGGTGCAGCCAAAGGACGCAACGTCATTGTCCTCCAGCTCGAATCATTCCAGAACTTCCTGATCGGATTGCAGGTGGACGGACAAGAAGTTACCCCAAATTTGAATAAGTTGGCGGGACAAAGCCTGTATTTCCCGAACTTTTATCAGCAAGTCGGACAGGGAAATACGTCGGATGCCGAGTTTGTGGTAAATACATCGTTTTACACGCCGCCCAACGGGGCTGCAACTACCGTCTATGCCAATAAGGAATTGCCAAGTCTGCCCAGGCTAATGTCCGCGAACGGTTATCAGACAGCCACATTCCATACGAATGATGTGCACTTCTGGAATCGGGATCAGTTATACAAGGCGCTTGGATTCGACCAGTATTATGACATCAATTATTTCGGAACAGAGGATTCCATCGCCTTCTCGGCATCGGATGAAGTGCTGTACAGCAAGACACTGGATAAACTCGAGGCCATGCAGGCATCAGGGTCACCTTTCTATGCACAAATCATATCCATGTCTGCACACCATCCTTACCATTTGCCAGAAGATAAAAAAAGTCTGACGTTGCCGGAACGCTACGTTAATACGTTGCCTGGGGATTATCTTGTGTCCCAGCATTATGCCGATCAGGCGGTTGGACAATTTATTGAGGGACTTAAGGAACGTGGACTATGGGAAAATAGCCTGCTGGTCGTTTATGGTGACCATCTGGGTCTGCCTATCTACTCGCTGGATCGGACTGACGAGAAGCTGATGCAGGAAATCTACGGTCGGGAGTACACGTCTGCGGACATGATCAATATTCCACTTATCGTCACGGCTCCTGGCATCACGCCAGGAGCTCAGCTGGAACAGATCGGAGGACAGGTGGATATTCTGCCAACGATCGCCGGGTTGACCGGTTCCTCTCTCCAGAACCAACTGTATTTCGGGCAGGATTTGCTGCGTGAGGGAAATAATCTGCTGCCAGAGCGCTATTATCTGCCCTCCGGTTCCGTACTGAACGATGCTTCACTGTTCGTTCCTGAGACGGGGTACGGTGATGGTACTCATTACTCTCTTGCGGATGCCGGGAGACAGGATGTCGTTTCGGCAGAGCCTGATCAGGAGAAGGGGACGATTCCGGACAGTCTAGAGGATGAACCGGCCGTGCCCGCATCTGCCATACCAACCGAAGAGGGCTCGACCTCTTCCGAATTTATTACGAAAGAACAGTACGAACGGGCTTTGGATCTTCTCCACTTATCCAACAGTTATCTGAGTCAGTTACCGAATCGAAATGCAGTGAAATGATACAACATGCACAATGAAATTATCTTTCACTTTTAATTCATGATGAAAAAGACAAGAGCCCATGATAGGTCTGAAATGACCTGATTCATGGGCTCTTTCCATTCCTTTTAACCTCTATATCTAACACCTTTCTCCCCAACTTTCTAACAAAAAGACACCTATAACCACCCGAATCATCCATTGCCAACAAATTCCCCTCTTTAGCGAAGACACCTGGACGTTCCTGTCCCTTGAGCAGCGGTTTACAATGAAAGCGTATTATTCCTTGTTGAAGGAGGAGAATTATGAAATTCGATCTGAACTTTGTACCCTTCAGCCGCAGAGAGTCGTTCCTTGCCGTCTCTCTTCTGCCTGAAGGCAAGAATAGACAGCAGGGCCTCTACCTACGAACTGTGCGGGGTGGGGATGATAAATTTGGCGAGGCGTTCCGTATCGAACTGTTGGATCAGCAGAATCAGACGATTCCATTCACGACAGAAGCTTCTCCAGAAACTGTCCAGCTGAATTCACCAGAGCCCGCAATCTTTGCGGAAATCTGTATTTCGGATAGTCGCACGGTCCGATTCCGTTCGGAAGGGTGCGGGATCAGATTGACCTTTATCCCGTCAACTTATGATTATGCATATGAGGTGAATAAGAACAGCTGGGAAGTAAATAGCTTCACCCATGAATGCCGCTTCATGCTGACTGGAATTGTAGGTGACATGAAGCTGGAAGTGCCGTGGGATAAAATCAAGAGCTCACGCGTAATCGCAGAGTTCAATCCGGATACAGACACGAATACAGCTGAGTTTGCCGTTGAGGAGTTCCGCACAGTATGGGAGCCTCGCCCACAATGGGAGTCCTTTGATGATGACGTAGAAGCGGTTCGGACTGAATTCAGCCACTGGCTGGACAGCAGTCTTGCGATCCCTGATCGCTGGCAGGATGCGCGGGAGCTTGCGGCTTACATTACTTGGTCCTGCCTCGTTCCGGCGGAGGGTTGTCTGACGCGTCCAGCTATGTATATGTCAAAGAACTGGATGACAAATATATGGAGCTGGGACCACTGTTTCAATGCGATGGCGCTTGTTCGCCATGATCCAAAGCTGGCGTGGGACCAGTTCATGATCTTTTTTGATCGGCAAGATGAGAGTGGATTAATTCCTGACTTTGTGAACGATAAATATGAGCTGTGGAACTGCAACAAACCTCCTATTCACGGATGGACACTGGCTTGGATGATGCAACGTACGGATTATATTCGCGAGGCGCAGCTTCGTGAAGTGTACGGCCCATTGTCCAAGTGGACGAAATGGTGGTTCCGGTATCGTGATGATGATGGTGATGGGATTCCCCAATATAACCACGGTAATGATTCCGGCTGGGATAACAGCACCGCGTTTAATAATGGCATTCCTGTAGAAAGTCCGGATTTAGCTGCCTTTCTGATTATCCAGACAGAGCTTCTGGCTGAAATTGCTGGATTGCTTGGGCTTACCACGGAATCTTCTGAATGGAGAAAACTGGCGGACGATACGCTGGAGAAGATGATCAGCCACTTCTGGAAAGAGGATAGATTTATCTCCTTACGTTCAGGTACACATGAACCTTCAGCTGGAGACAGTCTGCTGTTATTCATTCCGATTCTACTGGGCAAACGCCTGCCTGAACCCATCAGAGATCTTCTTCTGGAAGGGCTCAGGGAGGAGAATCGCTTCCTGACGGAAAATGGTTGGGCAACCGAGAGCATAAGCAGCCCTTACTATATACCAGACGGGTACTGGCGTGGACCGATCTGGGCTCCATCAACCATGCTGCTCGTGGAGGGCGTAGCTGCTGCCGGTGACCTGGAGCTGGCTCGAGAAGTATCCCGCCGCTTCTGCAATATGCTTAGCCGGAGTGGTATGGCGGAGAACTTCGATGCGCTGACTGGTGAAGGCCTACGTGACAGGGCATTCACATGGACATCGAGTGTGTTCCTGGTTCTGGGGCACGAGTACACAATCTAAAACCAATATTGCACGTCCCTGGCTGCTGTTTTAAACAGCTTTCCGGGGAGGTGCTTTTCCCGTTCACCCGAAAAATTTTATTTGCAATCCGTAATTTGAAAGCGTTACCATGAAATGATTGGATTCTTCTATAGGCTACCTGTCCGTGCTAGAATGCAGGTAGATGTAGTTATAGCGAGAGGGGAAACCGTTTATGAACATCCAATGGATCAGGCAGCTAAATAAACGCATTTTCTCTGGTTCCTACCGCAGTATACGGACCAAGCTGCTCTTCTGTTTTCTCATCGTGACTCTGATTCCGTTGCTCTCGCTTGGTGCGTTGTCCTATTACCAATCCGCCAAAATCATTAATTCCCAGTTTGGCAAATATGGTGAAAATGCTGTAGCGCAGTTGGAACAACAAACGAGCTCATCTTTAGGCCGAATGAAACAAATGAGTGAAACGATCTACTCGTATTTGCTTGATCCCGCCCATACCGATCTAAGGAACCAGGCACCTGTAAGCTATAGCGAAATCATTGAGAAGAATGACTTTGAAGCCCTACTGAAATCGCTGTGGACAGACCAAACCGCAGGAATCTATATCATTACGCCCTCAGGCTATTATTATGGAGAGAACAATTTGGACGTTGCCAAGCTGAGAAATATGCCAGAATGGAAGACAAAACCGGCTTCTTATAAAGGACTATACTGGCTAGGCTTTTATATGCAAAATCACGCAATGAGCAGTTCAGGCGATTCGAATCTTCCCGTTCTTGGGCTCGCTGTTCCGATTCATAATTCCAACGGAACGCAAAACGGCAGCACCATACTCATAGAGGAGAATGCGCAGGAACTGATCCATATGTTCAAGCTGTTTGAGACAGATACGAAGTCGCATCTGACCATTAAAGCTTCGGACGGAAGAATTATATATGAAAGCGCACCCGATTTCACGAAGAAGGATAGTGATATTACATGGATTCGGACGCTTGCCGTGAACCAGTGGACCATAGAAGCGAGATTACCTGCCAAAGCCTTCTACCTGTCCTCGGGCATTATTCGGTCGAATACCATTGTCGTGGCCGTTATTTCATGTCTGCTTGCCTTTGGATTCGCCTATCTGTTCTCGTCGAGGTTTACAGCTCGTATTCGCACGCTAAAGGATTCGATGCAGAAAGTCAGCTTCGGTAAGTTGGATACACGAATGCCGATCGAAGGCAGAGATGAGCTAGGTAGCCTTGATATGAGTTTTAACCGGATGGTAAGTGGCGTTCAATCGCTTGTACAAGAAGTGGAACAGAGCGAAAGACTCAAGAAGGAAGCAGAACTGAAGGCTTTCCATTATCAGATTAACCCCCACCTGCTGTTCAATACGTTGAACTCCATTCAGTGGAAGGCCCGTCTGGAAGGGGCTGATGATATCCGTCAGATGTTATATCACTTAACGATGGTGCTGGAAGGAAATCTGGATATATCGCAGGAACTGATCACGGTGGGCAGAGAACTACGCATGATTGAGCATTTCCTGAAAATTCAGGAGATCAGGTACGGAAATGTGTTCAGCTATGAGCTGAATTGCGAGGACTCACTGAAGCAGTATCTGATCCCGCGTATGACTCTACAACCGCTGTTTGAAAATATATTTTTCCACGGCTTCACGGATGGAATAGGTGTAATCAAGCTCGATGTCACCGTGGAAAAAAATGAACTTCTGCTGACTCTCCGGGATAATGGAGCAGGTATGACAGAAGAAAAACGGGAGCGTTTGCTTGTTCCAGATCAGAAACGTCGTGGTCGCGGAGGATTAGGCGTCCAGAACGCAGACCAGAAATTCAAACTGCATTTCGGCTCGCAGTACGGACTTACAGTATTTTCGACTAAGGGTGAAGGTACAGCGATTGTCATTCATTGGCCCAAAGAGGAGGAGCGTCCGGATGGATACAGCAAAGAGAATTAAGGTGCTGATTGCAGATGATGAGAGCATTGTACGGAAAGGCCTACGTTCGACCGTAGCTTGGGAGAAATTTGGAATGGAAGTTATAGCTGACGCGCCCAATGGACAAAAAGCCTGGGAAGCCTTTCTGGAGCATCGGCCTGAAATTGTAATAACAGATATTGTAATGCCAGAGATGGATGGCATCGAGCTGTCTCGCAAGATAAAGGAGATGGCGGCGAAGACCAAAATAATTCTGCTCAGTTGTCACCGCGACTTTGAATACGCACAGCAGGGAATTCAACTTGGGGCATCCGGATATCTTTTAAAGACCGCTTTTGAGGACGAAGAACTTGAAGACATGTTAAAGAAGTTCCAGCAGGAACTATCTGTCTCCGCTCCCCCCTCTCTAAAAGATGAAGAACGTATGGAAACACTGCTCTTTGCATGGCTGAACGGACATAGCTGTAAATTTCCAGAGGAGCTGGAGAAGCTGCATGGCGGTCAATCGCATGTTAATGGTCAGCCGCTGTTGATATATCTCATTCGAACGGCAGAATGCGGAGCATCTTGGACCGAGCTGCTACAAGAAGCTGAGAAAAATGACCGCAGCATGCGCGAGGGTACGATCATTCCTTATGGAGAAGAATACTACTATTGGATCGTTCCTGATACGCTGCGAGGGTCTGCAGACGGCCTTCTGGTAGAGAGTAAGAGCAAATGCAGTCAGTTGAAGTGGACTCGTAAAGAATCCTTGCTCAACAGCGATGATCTGAAGCTGGCATTCCAAAACCTTCATAAAGAAGCTGAGCTAGAGAAGCTGTATGGGATATCCGTAAATCATTGGCCAGATCCGATCTGGAAAGCCGTGAATCTACTGTATGCTAATCCCGCAGCTGACTGGTCAGCCAGCGAACTGGCGGAAGAGGTTGGGCTCAGCCGCAGTCATTTCTCCATTCTCTTTAAGAAGGCTGTCGGTGATAGTTTCATTGCCTTCCAATATAAACGGAAACTACGCCTTGCTTATGGTTTATTGCGGGATACACATCTAACTATGCAGGAAATTGCGGAGCGAACAGGACTAGGAGATAGCAAATATTTTAGCAAATGGTTCAAACGCTGTACGGGTCAGACACCGAGTCATTACCGTTCCCAACAAAAAGACGAAGGGTCCCGAACAGATTGACACCTGCTTCAATAATTCGAACAAAATCACAACAACATTCGAATAGATACACGTTTTGAACCGCTTTCATTCGCGTTACGATGAAAGCGGTTCAATTATTATAAACCTCACTGACAGGGAGCTGACAATATGAAAAAAAGAATTTCACACATTGTCCTTGCAACGACGCTGATGGTATCTATACTGTCTGCATGCAGCGGTAACGCTGGAACAGCCAATCCGGAGAACGGCGGTTCGGATCAGACGAAGACGCTTCGTTTTGCAACCTGGGATACGGGAGACGCGCTCAAAATTGAGCAGGATATCGCCAAGAAGTTTGAAGCAGAACATCCCGGTACAAAGGTGCAGGTTGAGGCCTATGCGGACGGATTTGACCAGAAGCTAGCCGCAGGCTTTGGAGCGGGTAACCCGCCAGACGTCATGTACATGTGGGACTTCCCTACTTACCATCAATCTCTTGAACCACTGGATAGCTTCGCAGAAAAAGATAAAGACCTGAAGATAGATGATTTTTACAAAGGATTGTTCAACTACGGAAAAATTGACGATAAGCTATACGGCATTCCGGCAGGCTTCACGACTCGTGTCGTCTATTATAACAAAAAGCTCTTTGATGCTGCGGGTGTCCCTTATCCTAAAGACGGATGGGAATGGAGCGATTTCCAGGATATCGCTAAAAAGCTGACGGATCCATCTAAGAAGCAGTACGGTTTCGGTGCACGTGCCGAGAATGATACGTATGACTTGCAGGGCTTTGTCTGGAGCAACGGTGGCTCCTTTATTTCCCCGGATGGTAAAACCATCGAAGGCTACATGAACAGTAAAGAAACCGCTGAAGCTATCCAAATGTTTGGTGATATGGTGAAGGACGGCACCGCCGTGCTCACAGGTGGTAAAGGCCAGCAAAGCGGTGATGATATCTTTAAAGGCGGTAAGATCGCCATGTGGGAAAGCGGAATCTGGCCGCTCGAATCATTCAAACAAGCGGGAGTTGATGTAGGTACGGTCGAAATTCCGACTTTTCCAGGCAAACCGGTTAAAGGTGTACTTGCAGAATCTGCCCTGTCTATTGCCAAAGACTCCAAGAACAAAGATCTGGCATGGGAATTCGTTAAATTTTATGTTTCTAATGAATCGATCAAAATGCGTGTTGCTGACCTGCCAGTACGACAAAGTGTTGTAAACGAACTCAAGAAGGATCAAGATCCGCTCTACAAACCTTATTACACCATGCTTGAGCGTTCGGACAATACACCTGCATTTCTACTCAATCCGAAGTGGAATGAAGTGAACCGACAGCTGTCGGCTGCAGTGGAAGCAGTTATGCACGGCAGCAATGCCCAAGAAGCGCTGAATCAGGCGGTTAAGGACAGCGAACGATATTTGAAATAACACTTGTAGAAAGAAGGTTAGGAGATGGCTCAGACCTACCTGCAGAATACATCAGAACCGACAGCTACCCTTAAGGCCTTGAAAAAACGTAGATGGGGTGGGCTTGCACCCTACCTCTTTATCTTCCCTTGGATATTTGGATTTGTTTTCTTCACTTTAGGCCCCCTGCTGTTCTCATTGGTCATTTCATTTTTTGATTGGCCAATCGTCGGTAAGGTAACTTTTATAGGGATAGACAACTATGTAGAGATGTTTTCGAATGATCCACTTTTTTGGAAATCTTTATTTGTCACACTTAAATTTGCAGCCCTCTTCGTTCCGCTCAATATTGTAGTTGCACTCGGACTTGCCATGCTGCTCAACCAAAGGGTTAAAGGAAGCGCCATTTTCCGTACGGCATTTTATCTCCCCTCTGTAATTTCAGGTGTTGCGCTTGCTATGATCTGGTCCTGGGTATACAGCGGAGACTATGGAATTCTGAACTACTTCTTGTCTGTCCTGGGCATTCAGGGACCCGATTGGCTGAATGATACAAACTGGTCGCTTGTTGCAATGGTCGTTGCCAGCCTCTGGGGACAAGGATCGATGATGCTTATTTTCCTAGCTGGACTTAAAGGCATTCCTAAGGACTTGTACGAATCGGCATCAATCGACGGAGCAGGTAAAATCCGAAAGTTCTTGAGTGTAACCATTCCGATGATTACGCCAACAATTCTATTCAATCTCATCACATCAATTATTGCAGCATTTCAGCAGTTAACTCTCGCCCTGCTACTTACGGGAGGCGGGCCAATGAAATCAACCTATTTCTATGCGATGTACATGTATGAGAACGCTTTCAAATACTTTAAGATGGGTTACTCTGCCGCCAACGCCTGGTTTATGTTTCTGATCGTGCTTACCTTGACATTTCTGGTATTCAAATCTTCGGAAGCCTGGGTGTTCTATGAAGGTGAAATGAAAAAGCAGCCGCAGAAGAAACTTAAGGCCAGTACAAGGGGGCGGTCCTGATGAAAAAAATAGTTGCATACACGTTGCTGATTGGGTTCTCACTGCTGTTCATCGCCCCACTGTTCTGGGCGGTAACCACGGCACTGAAATCACCGCAGGAGCTCTATCTGTTTCCTCCCAAATGGATTCCGTCCGTCTGGAAATTCAGTAACTTCGCAGAAGCATGGAACATCCAGCCCTTTAATTTATTTTTGAAAAACACGCTGATCGTTACGGTTTTATCCACCCTGGGACAGCTGATATCCTGTACGCTCGTCGCTTACGGCTTCGCCAGATTCCAGTTCAAGGGTCGTGATTTCCTGTTTCTTGTCGTTCTGGCTACCATGATGATCCCTTGGGAAGTAACGATGATTCCGCAGTATATGGAGTTTAACTATTTGGGTTGGATTAACACACTCAAACCGCTGATTATTCCATCGTGGTTCGGCTCTGCCTATTATATCTTTTTGTTGCGGCAGTTCATTATGACCCTCCCTCGGGAGCTGGATGAAGCAGCGACAATTGACGGCGCTAGTAAAATGACGATTCTACTGCGAATCATCGTACCGCTAATGGGACCTTCGCTGATCCTGGTCTCCGTATTCCAGTTCATGAGTTGTTGGAATGACTATCTGGGGCCTCTCATTTTCCTTAATGATCAGACGAAATATACGTTAACGCTAGGCCTATCTCAATTTAAGGGCATGTACGGTGTTGATATGCAATCCATCATGGCCATCACCTGCTTAATTTCGATTCCGCCACTTGCGATTTTCTTCTTCGCCCAGCGTTACATTGTCGGCGGAATTGCCACGACAGGTATTAAAGGATAGGACACACAGATAGAGGAAAGGAATGACGATCATGACTGTTATGAACATTGAGCGCGACTGGGATAACCTCAGCGTGCTGGAGAGAAACCGTGCGAAGAGTCGCTCCTATTTTATCCCTCATTCCAATAAAGAAAGTGCTCTGAGCTATGACAGAGGAAGCTCTCCATGGTTCAAATCGCTGAACGGTATTTGGAAGTTCCAATTTGCTGAGGGGCCAGATCTGGCCACCCCGGATTTTTATCAAAATGAATATGACACCTCAGGTTGGGATGATATTCGTGTCCCTGGCCACTGGCAGTTGCAAGGCTACGGAAATCCGCATTACACGGATCTCGAGTACCCAATCCCTGTTGATCCTCCTCATGTACCTAATGATAATCCAACGGGCAGCTATATAAGGGAATTTACGCTGCCAGACCATTGGGACGGAAGAGTTGTTTCACTTAAGTTCGACGGTGTAGATAGCGCCTTTCATGTATGGCTGAATGGTTCATTTGTCGGCTACAGCCAAGGCAGCCGCCTGACATCAGAGTTCGATCTGACCCCTTTCCTTCGGGCGGGAGTTAACCGATTGGCGGTCCGGGTATACCAGTGGTCTGACGGTAGTTATTTGGAGGACCAGGATATGTGGTGGATGAGTGGCATTTTCCGGGATGTCTATCTGGTTTCCGAGCCTTCAGCATCCCGTATTACAGATTATCGAATTGTAACGGAGCTAGATACAGAGTTTACCAATGCGGTACTGTCGGTCCGCTTAGATCTGGATGGAGAAGAAGTTCAGGGCACGGTACAGTTGCAACTGCTGAATAACGTTGGCGAGCAGATCCTGTCTGCTGAGAAGAATCTAAACCATCCTTCGAGTGTCGAGTTCAATCTGCCTGTGGCAAAGCCTTTTTTATGGAATGCTGAATCTCCTTATTTATATCATCTAATCATTTCAGTGGTTGATTCGAAGAATCAGGTTATAGAAACGATTGCCCAGCGAGTTGGGTTCCGCCGTGTGGAAGTCAAGGATGGACAGTTCTTGGTGAATGGAGTACCGATCCTTCTCAAAGGAGTAAACCGGCATGACCATCATCCAGATACGGGACGAACCGTTACGGTATCCACCATGCTCGAAGATATTCAAATGATGAAGCAGCACAATATCAATGCGGTGCGGACGGCACATTATCCGAACGACCCGCGTTTCTATGATCTGTGTGATGAGTATGGATTATACGTTATGGAAGAGACGGACCTGGAGACGCACGGCTTTGAGCCGCTGGGTAATATTTCACGACTTAGCGACGACCCCGCTTGGAAGGATGCTTATGTTGACCGCATCCGCCGTATGGTCGAGCGCGACAAGAATCACCCTTCCGTGATTTTCTGGTCACTTGGCAATGAATCGGGTTTCGGCTGCAATTTCCGTGCGATGTCTGAGTGGTGCAAAGCCAATGATTCTACACGTCTTATCCATTATGAAGAAGACCGTGAAGCGGAAGTATGTGATGTGGTGAGCACGATGTATTCTTCCGTCGAGAAAATGGAAGGATTCGGCCAGCTAACCGAACATCCGAAGCCGCATATTCTATGCGAATTTGCCCATGCGATGGGTAATGGACCCGGAGGGTTACGGACGTATTTTGACACCTTTGATACTTATCGGCGTCTTCAAGGCGGCTTTGTCTGGGAATGGATCGATCATGGGCTCAGCAGAAAATCAATCGATGGCAAGGCTGACTACGCTTACGGTGGAGATTATGGAGATGTACCGAATAACAGTAATTTTGTTATTGACGGACTGGTTCGCCCAGACCGCACCCCCTCTCCGGGACTCATTGAATATAAAAAAATCATCGAACCTGTAAGGGTCGAAATGATAGACGCAGGAAAGATTCGCGTAACGAACCGGTATGACTTTGTGACATTAGATGATCTGCAGATTCACTACAGCGTCACGGCTGATGGAAGAACCATAAACAGTGGTGCACTCGTACTTCCTCAGATTGGTCCGGGTGATAGCGCAAACGTATTGATTCCACATTTGAATTTAACAGATCAACAGTCGATTCATCTTGAGCCGGGTACGGAGATGTGGCTGAATGTCGGATTTACGCTGGCAGCAGACTGCGCTTGGGCGGAACAGGGGCATGAGGTGGCTTGGGCGCAGTTTGCACTGCCGAATCATTCCACCTCAGCCGTATCTCCCTCATCCCTGCTGTCTGTAGAGCAGAAGTTGTCAGTTTCCGAAGAAGGGCGAGAGCTAATCCTTACGAATGACAGTTTCCGTATTTCTTTTAATCGTCTACGTGCAGGGGTCACCTCACTTCACCTGAACGGAAAGGAACTCATTCAACATGGACCACGACTGAATTTCTGGCGTGCTCCCATTGATAACGATATGTATGTGCTCCCGGATTGGCGCAAGGCACACCTCGATCGACTGACCGAGCGAATAGATCACTTCCGCTGGAATCGATTGAATGAAACATCTGTGCGTATGACTTGGACTTCACGCATAGCACCTCCTGTCTACGATTGGGGCTTCCGCTGTGAAACGTCCTATACGGTTACTGCAGGCGGACTAATCATTATAGATGTGAAGGGAATGCCGGAAGGAACACCACCTGCTATGCTCCCGAAAATCGGTCTTCAGATGAAAGTTCCCGGTGATATAGATCGCGTGAAATGGTATGGCCGTGGGCCGGGAGAGAGCTATTCGGATAGCCGGGAGGCCGGACGCTTCGGCGTATATCAGAGCAGTGTAGATGGATTGTTCACGTCGTATATTTATCCCCAAGAGAATGGAAATCGGACAGATGTAAGATGGGTTTCGATTGCCGATGGAGCAGGAATCGGTCTGCTGGCGGCAGGAGCGCCAACGCTTGATTTCAGCGCTAGACGTTACACGGATGGTGATCTGGAGAAGGCGCAGCATATGAGCGATTTGGCACCTCGTGATTTCATTACTCTGAATCTGGATTACCGACAGAACGGACTGGGAAGTAATAGCTGCGGCCCAGCACAGTCGCCTGAGAATACAGTTAAACCGGAAGCGTTCCGGTTCCGTATCTTGCTTCAGGCGTATATGGCGGAGGATAGCTCTCCTGAAAGGCTGAGCCGCCGAATGAGTACAGAAGCGATGCAATATGAAATGGAGGAAGATAAAGATGCTTAATACACAGGACGTTTTGAATTTATCTGGCAAGGTAGCCGTCGTTACTGGTGGGGCATCAGGCATTGGGCTGGCCACCGCTGAGCTTCTGGCGAGCTTCGGGGCACATGCTGTCTTGATTGATATTAATGAGGCTGCGGGTAACGAGGCAGTCGCCAGTATCCGTGAACAGGGAGGTCAGGCCAGCTTTTACTGCTGCAACGTGACCTCTGCCGCAGATTGTGAACGCACAGCTTCAGAGATCAAATCGACTCTTGGAGGAATTCATGTCCTGTTCAATAACGCAGGGGTTATTCGCCGCAAAACGGTTACCGAGCTGGATGAAAGAGACTGGGATCTTGTACTAGATGTCTCACTCAAAGGTGTCTTTCTCCTTTCTAAATATGTAATTCCCATTATGGAGTCTAGCGGCGGAGGCAGCATCATTAACACAGGCTCAGGTTGGGGACTGAAAGGTGGAGACCGCGCAGCAGCTTATTGCGCAGCAAAGGCAGGCGTTGTCAATCTGACACGTGCCATGGCTATCGACCATGGAGCGGCGAACATTCGAGTCAACTGTGTATCACCAGGGGATACGGATACACCTCTCCTGCGTGACGAAGCGAGGCAGCTGCAGCAGGATGAGTCAGCATTTCTGGTTGCCTCTGCAGGAGGCAGACCGCTGGAGCGTCTAGGTACACCGCGTGATATCGCGAATGCAGTATTGTTCCTAGCGAGTGACTTATCCTCATGGGTAACAGGCAGTGTTCTCGTTGTTGACGGAGGCGGAATCGCTTAGGACGATAAGAATTACCTTTTTCCCAACATATGAACGGAGGCGTTAATTGTGGCTGACAACAAAACATATGCCCATCCCTATATCCCAAATACCGTTCCGGAGGTCCGGGACGCGATGCTGAAAGAGATTGGTTTAACGTCTATGGAGCAACTCCACGACGCAATCCCTGACAGCCTGAAGCTGAAGCGGGAGATGGACCTTCCGCCAGCCATGAACGAGTATGAACTGCGCCGACATATTGACGGACTACTAGCAAAGAACAAGCACAGTGGAGATTATCTTAATTTTCTGGGTGCAGGATGCTGGCAGCACTTCATTCCAGCTGTATGCGACGAGATTAATCAGCGTTCTGAATTCGTGACGGCCTATGCCGGTGAGCCTTACGAAGATCATGGTCGGTTCCAGGCCCTATTCGAGTATCAGAGCCTGCTTGCCGAGCTCGTGGACATGGATGTCGTGAATGTACCAACCTTTGACTGGGCTCAGGCAGCTTCAACCGCGATTCGGATGGCGGGGCGTATTACAGGGCGCAAAATCGTGCTGCTCCCGCGTTCCGTAGACCCGGATAAGGCGGCAATTATTCGTAATTACTGTACTCCAGTCATGGATATTCAGTATGTTGACATCGATCAGGTAACAGGACGAATGGATCTGAATGATCTGCGCAGCAAATTAAGTGACGATACGGCGGCAGTATACTTTGAAAATCCAGGTTATCTTGGAATCATTGAGGATCAGGGTGCCGAGATATCTGAACTGGCTCATAAGATTAATGCCATTTCTATTGTAGGTGTTGATCCCATATCACTTGGAGTTCTGGAGCCTCCGGGCCATTACGGGGCCGATATCATTTGCGGAGATTTACAGCCGCTGGGTATGCATATGAACTTTGGCGGTGGGCAGGCTGGCTTCATTGCAACACGTGATGAGGAAAAATACGTCATGGAATACCCTTCCCGGCTATTTGGCATCGTGCCAACCGAAGTGGAAGGCGAATACGGCTTCGGAGACGTTGCCTATGAACGTACATCATTCGCTCTTCGGGAAAAAGGTAAGGAATCGGTAGGGACCCAGACCGCATTATGGGGCATTACAGCAGGAGTATATCTGGCCCTCCTCGGTCCTGCTGGGATGCAGGAGGTTGGTAGCACTATTATCCAGAAATCGCATTACGCTGCGAAACAGATATCACGAATTCCAGGTGTGTCACTCCGCTTCGAAAATGGCACCTTTTTCAAAGAGTTTGTTGTTGATTTTAATGGTACAGGTCTAACCGTTGAGGGGATTAACCAGAGATTAATGGAGTCAGGAATTTTCGGTGGTAAGAATCTGTCATTATCCTACCCATCATGGGGTCAATGTGCACTGTACTGCGTCACGGAAACGCATACCCAGGCCGATTTGGACCGACTCGTCGATACTCTTCGTTCCATTGTCAGCACATCATAACGATCATATAGAGGAGGACTGAATGCCATGAAACGGATTCGCAGAGATCATAAGGTCCGTAATTTTCATCAAGCTAAATGGGATGAGCCCGTTATCTTTGAACTTCACCGGCCCGGAGAGCGGGGTGTCGTCCCACCGGGAACGGAAGCGGCTGTAGCTGCTGAAGTGGGCTCCGCAGAAGACAACATACCGGCATCCATGTGGCGGCGCACTGTTCCCGCTTTGCCTGAAATCGGGCAGGCTAAGGTACTGCGGCATTATCTGAGATTATCCCAGGAAACGTTGGGATCGGATATGAACGTGGAGATTGGTCAGGGAACCTGCACGATGAAATATATTCCACGGATCAACGAAATGCTTATCCGCAATCCACGTATGACCGAGCTACATCCGCTGCAGGATGTGGATTCTGTTCAGGGGATGCTGGAGATATTCCACAATCTTGATTTGGCAATGCGAGAGATTTCCGGTATGGATGCGTTCTCCTTTCAGCCAAGTAGCGGAACCCAAGCACTTCTGGCTATGGCCTCCATCGTTCGCGCCTATCATGATTCGCGCGGTGAAGGTGAACAACGTGATGAGATCATTACAACGATCTTCTCTCATCCTTCACAAGCTGCTACAGCTGCCGTGAAGGGATATAAGATTATTACGTTGCATCCAGACGAGGATGGATTCCCGGACCTTGAGAAGCTGAAGAACGTTGTCTCCGAGCGGACTGCCGGATTTGTTGTGGCTAACCCAGAGGACACAGGCATCTACAATCATCGTATCCGCCAATTTACGGATGTGGTGCACGAAGCTGGTGGTGTCTGCTACTATGATCAGGCTAACGCCAATGGCCTGCTCGGGATTACACGAGCGAAGGAAGCGGGTTTTGATATGTGCTTTTTCAATCTTCATAAAACCTTTGCTGCGCCCCATATGTGCGGCGGTCCTGCTACGGGCGCTCTCGGTGTGACGGAAGAATTGAAGAATTTCATGCCCGGCCCTTTGGTGGATAAGGAAGATGACGGACGTTATATTTTGAGAGATCAAACGGAAGTCAGCATCGGTAAAGTACGGAGTTTTCACGGTGTAGCCCAAACTGTACTCCGCTCCTACGCCTGGATTATGAGCCTCGGACCGGACGGTCTGAAAGATGTCGCCCAGGTGGCGGTGCTGAATAACAACTATCTATATCATAAAATTGTTCAAATACGTGGAGCGAGTGCCCCGTATGTCCAAGGACGCCGTTTGGAACAGGTACGCTACAGCTGGAAACAGCTCACGGATGAGACCGGAGTGACGACGGAGGATATTACGCGGAGAATGTGCGATTTTGGCTTGCATTACTGGACCTCTCATCACCCGTATATTGTTCCACAGCCGTTCACACTGGAGCCAACGGAATCCTATTCCAAGGAGGATCTCGACGAATATATCCATGCGCTGGAGCATATCTCGAATGAAGCCTATACTCAGCCAGATATCGTCAAATCAGCTCCGCATAACAGCACGGTGCATCGCAATGACGAATCCTCTTTGGACGACCCGAAACAATGGTGTATTACCTGGCGTGCATATTTGAAAAAAACACAGCCAGAGCTTCAGTAAATTAGCATGTATGTTGTAGCTACTGTTATTGTTCATATAGAGGAGTATTAATATTACTCGTTTTATAAATAGACAGAAAAAGTAAAGGCCCTCAACACGTGTTGAGGGCCTTTTTAATATGATTCTATAGCTTTCAGTGGAGTTAAAATAACGATTTTATCCCGTCCCCTCTTCCCCATTTACACCGATTTCCTATTCACTGAGCATGGACTGTGTGAATCCGATCCACTCCCGGGTTGCAAAGGATAAATATCGATCCTTCCGCCAGATCATGCCGAGCTGCCACGGAATCACAGGTTCCATCACGGGTATAATGCGCACACGCATATGATCCACCTCACGGCAGATCGTTTCTGGCAGCAATGCCACGCCCAGATTGGCCGCTACCATCGCACTGAGCAGGTCCCACTGGGAGCTTTCATACACCACCCGAGGCTGGAACCCCGCATGCTGACAGGCGGCGATAATCCGGTCATGCAGCGCAAAATCTTCCCGAAACAGCACAAATGCATCATGCTCCAGCTCGCGCAGCGCGACAGACTCTTTGCTCGCAAGCGGGTGTGAAGGATGTACGATCAGATTCAGTTTCTCTTCCACAAAAACAAAGTGGTCCACAAGTTCATCCACAGTAGGCAGAACGGCGACACCAATATCCAGTGCACCACTAATCACATCGGCCTCTACTTTTTTGGCACCGTCCTCGAAGAGCTGAATGGTTACCTGTGGGTAAGCTTTATGAAATTCACCGATAATCATCGGAAAAAAGCTTGAACCTATCATCGGTGGCAAACCAATCCGAAGGTGTCCTTTCTTCAGATTCATCAGGTCGTCCAGCTCGGACGATAAGCTGCGAAATGACTTTTCAATCTCCAGCGCCTGCCGAAAAAAGACATGCCCTGCATCCGTTAACGCTACCTTCTTGCCATAACGATCCAGCAGCGTTACGCCCAATTCGTCTTCCAAGCTTTTGACGGTTTTGCTAATCGTCGGTTGTGTAATGAACAGCACTTCGGCCGCTTTGGTGAAGCTTTGCTGCCGAGCAACTTCCAGAAAATATTGCAAATGGCGGATATCCATCGTCTGATCCCCATCTCTCATAGATAAATGGAATGATAAACATTCTTAATATGCATTTTACTCATGAAAGAATGCGATGTAAAATTTGTGATAACAAGTGAATCATTTTCATAAACAACTCAAAATCATCACGTTCATTATACAAGGAGGGATTGAAGTGAAGAAATGGGGCCTTGGAATTTTGCAAGTTGCGCTCTTGATGGCCTTTTCACTGCTCATGGACCAGTTGGCCCGTGCTCTCCATCTACCTGTACCAGGTTCCATACTCGGTATGATCGTGCTGTTCATTTTGCTTCAGACCCGGGTCGTGAAGCTGCGCTGGATCGAAATTGGAGCTGCCTGGCTGCTCGGTGAGTTACTGCTATTTTTCATCCCGTCAGCCGTTGGCATTATGAACTACATGCCCATGCTGGAGCAAGACGGACTGCAAATTCTGTTTATTGTTCTGCTTAGCACGTTTCTGGTCATGGCCTGCACAGGCCTTGTTGCCACCCGAATCGCCAAACGAAAGGAGCGTCACACCGGATGATTGGATTCCTCTGTCTCTTGTTAACCGTCGGTATTTACTTGGTCGCCAAACGCATGTATCGCAACCTGCCCAAAGTTTATCTGTCTCCGCTGCTGATTACGCCGCTTCTTGTCGTTGGTGTGCTGCTCGCAACAGGCACGGATTACGCAGCTTACAGCAGTGGCGGTAAATGGCTAAGTCTGCTGCTTCAACCGGCAACGGTGGCCTTTGCCATACCGCTCTATACGTTTTTCCATGTACTCAAAAAACATATTTCCGAGATCGTCTTCAGCGTTATGACGGGTTCCGTCGTGGCGGTCCTCTCTTCTGCCCTGCTCGCCAAGTGGTTGCGCCTGGACTCCGGACTCATTCATAGTCTGATCCCGAGATCGATCACGACCCCTATTGCCATGAATGTATCGGCGACTATTGGAGGCATTCCGGCGGTTACGGCGGTTTTTGTCATCATGACCGGTCTGCTGGGGGCAATTATGGGACCATCCATTGTGAAAATGCTGCGTATTGATGGCGAGATTGCGCGTGGAACGCTGCTTGGAACCGGTGCCCACGGAACAGGCACATCCAAGGCTTTTGAGCTCAGTTCACTGACAGGAACCATCTCCAGTATCTCCATGGTACTGGCCGCATTGTTCACATTAGCGGTTGCACCCGTGCTATCTAAACTTATTTTCCCATAATAGATGGAATTAACCCTATTTCTTGAAATATTATTGTTGTATTAAAGCCCTTTCTTCCTTACAATAAGGACAGGTTTTAATTGTGAATATTGCGGGGGAGATGCGATGAAAAGAACCGGAATGAAGAGATCTCTGGACCGCCTTGGACGAATTGTCCTTCCCAAAGAAATGCGGGATACGATGGAAATCCATATCGGCGATCCGCTCGAGTTTTTCATTGAAGGGAAAGAGTTGATTTTGAGAAAGTATAAATCAACATTGTGTGTGTTTTGCGGTGATGTGGATACGGAAATGTATTTCAAAGAGCAATTCATCTGCCGGACTTGTGCAATTCAATTAAAACACCCGGATGACACTCCCGATTGGTTCGTTCCTCAGAACAAACAGGCTCCTGCACCCGTGGAGCGTCCTGCTACCGAATCCGCCACAGTTTCGTCTCCCACTTGGGAAGAAGGGGCTACAGCTGCCAACCAAGAGTATCCGGACCTGCGGCCGAAGACGGCACGCATGCTGCAACAGATGAAGGAAATTGTTGAACAGAATCCCGGTTTGGCTCAACAGCAAATTGCGGAAAAGCTTGGCATTAGCCAAGGACGCGTCTCCCAACTTAAAAAACTACTATAATAGGAATTTATTCGATTATTTATAATCAGGAGACCTTCCGTTTCAAGAAGTCCCGTTGCAAGAGAACCCTTTGAACTCCGTGGGTTCTTCTTTTTTTTGAGATAAACCACAAAAAAGACGACTACCGCTTAATCACAGTGGTCATCTTTTTCAATATTCTTAACTCCAGCGTTTAACTCTTAGACCTGCACGAGATCCATATCCATTTCTTCTGCTTCCAATTTACGCATCCCCATAATAAGAACGATAATGTTGGCAACCAGCAACACCGCCGGGAAAGGAACAGCTGCGTATTGTCCGTAAATTAGATGACTCCCCACAGCCCCAATCAGAATGAACGTCAATACTCCTGAAGCCAGAATACGAGTACGAGGAATCAACAGACCTACCGCACTGAGCAGCTCTACTACCCCAATGAGATACATCGTCCATGTAGGATAGGAGAACCCTTCGAAAGTCTGCACCATCATCTCTGCTCCACTAACCTTGTTAAAGCCTGCCATTACAAACATACCTGCAAGAACAACCAACGCAATATATCCTAAAATTCTTATGCCTTTGTTCATATGTATAATCCTCCTGAAAATGAATGTCCATATTCATCTGTTGTATAAAAAGCAATCTATGTAAAAGTTACAACGTAACTCTATTTTTAAAATGGGCAGTTTGTACTGCAAAATTGGTATGTGCTGATATTATACATATTAATAATCATTAACTTACTTTTATGAAGTGAGTATATAATAATAACATTATTTATTCAAGTAATTTTTTGACGAATAGTGTATAATACATACAAAAGGTATGTTACAGTACATTTTGTAGTAACATGTTTGACTTCATTGTCCCTTACTTTGGTCAGAGCGGCAGAAAGCCACGCACTTTTATATATACGAATATACGAAGAAATCCATCAATACTTGAATCGAGGTGAACACGTTGAAGCTGAGAAAAGTAAAATCACCAAGTCCCTGTCTCATTACTCAGGCCATGGATATCATCGGTAAGAAATGGGTACTGCTCATCATGTACCAACTGTTATCCGGACCCAAACGATTCACAGAGCTGGAAGCAGAAATGGCGATTAGCGGTCGGTTATTGTCCGAACGTCTGAAGGAGATGGAAATGGAAGGTATCGTAACCCGGCATATGTATCCTGAAATTCCTCCCCGCGTTGAGTATGAATTGACGCCCAAAGGCAGAGCCATCGAACCCGTCATCAATCAGATTTACAACTGGTCCTCAGACTGGTTGAAACAGCAGCAGTCTACTAAGTAGCCAGATTCTGATTCATGTACAACACAAAGACGCCTGAATTGAACTGATCTTTGGATCAGTCCAGATTCAGGCGTCTTTTTCACGCGTTTATATTTCTGGTTACGTCATAAAAGGATTAATGCGAGAGGTGTTTGGATGGCTGAAGCTGTACCGGTAATCCCGAATCTGCCGAAACCAACGCCGCCGTTGTAATTTCCTGTGTACGGCAGGCATCCGCATAATCGGACAATATCCGTGAACGATCTCCGGTACGAAGGGCGTGAATGAACGCTTCATTTTCCCGCTCATAAGGGTTATGCCCTGCGGGAATCTCCAGACCTGCCATCGCATGAGGGGCAGCACTTGGCAGAAGAAGACGTTCAGGTGTCCAGTCCCATACTCCGGCATCCGTGTAGAACTGGAGCCCTGCTCCGCCCTCACCATCTGGCAGCAGGCAGGTGTTGGCAATGCTTGCAATCGCTCCACTCTCCAGCTTAAGCGTTACATTTGCCACATCAGCTACCGTGACATGCTCATGCTTTTCATGCATACTGCGTTGGGCCGCTACAGCGTATACCTCTGTCACTTCACCAGCACAATACCGCAGCAAATCCACGATATGGGTCGTCTGTTCCACAAACTGTCCCCCGGAGCCTTCCTGGCGACGCCACCAAGCGACTCCCGGCATTCCGCCCATCCAGCGTCCAAGCGCCATGCCGACGGTCTGCTCTTTCATCGCTTCTTTCAGTACCTGTGCAGCCTCCTGATAACGGAAATGATAACCTACCGATGTCAACAATCCGGATTTCTGTACCTGATCCAACACCTGACGAGGAATATCCATGCCTGTACTCAACGGTTTTTCCACCAGGAACGGGATACCCCGTCGAATCAATTCAGCTTCAATCGATCCATGAGACATCGGAGGAATACAGATATAGACTGCGTCCAGCTTTTCACCATCCAGCATATGTTCAAGTTCACCGTAGCCAACAGCATCATAGACGGAAGCCATAGCCTCTGCCTTCTCCAACGTTGTTCCGCAGACAGCTGCTACACGAACACCTTCCATTCGTGCCAGAATATCTGCATGTACCTTGCTGAACCAACCTGTTCCAATGATTCCGATCTGTAAAGTCATAGATGTAAACCCCTCTCCTTGTTACACGCTTACATGTTCCATTCGACCCCCAGATGCGAAATCCTGCATTACATTTTGCCCGATGCTTCCAAGAGCAACTGATCCAGTTCATTCGCAAACCGTATCGCTTGTTCCTCCCGCCAATCCAAGTGTTCAGCCATATAGTGAATAACCACTGCCTTATACTGGCGGACTTCATCAATGCGGAAAAACAGGTCTCCGGTGCGTCTCACAAAAAAGTCTGCCGGTGTCACAGCCATCTCCTCGTCAATGGCATAACGCAGCATTATCAGCAGCTCCTGTGACATACCATGCAGGTCGGCCTTTGTCCGCGGATCAGGCATCCGCTCGTACAGTGCGTCCACATTGGAACCATACACTCTGGCTAATCGTTCCGCAGTAGATCTGTCGAGTCCAAGTGCTACTCCATCCTTAATCTTGCGTTCAGCATACGCACCAAATGCGGCGGAACCGCCAACATGGCCTCCAGAAATCGGCATCTTTTTCGTAATACATGGTCCAGCGGATCTCCCCGTCTCCTGCTCCAATTGGCGAGCAGTCAGATCAACAACCATCTCTGCCATCTTGCGGTACCCGGTTAATTTTCCCCCGGCAATCGTGATCAACCCCGAAGGGGCTACCCAGACTTCATCCTTGCGCGAAATTTCGGAAGGCCCTTTACCCTCCTCATGGATCAGGGGGCGTACTCCAGCCCAACCGGACTCCACGTCCTCAGCTCGAATCCTAACGTCCGGGAACATGCCGTTGACGGCATCGATGACATAATCCCGGTCTGCCTCAGAGATTAACGGATGTGCGGGATCATCTTCGAAGACGGTATCCGTGGTTCCCACATAGGTTTTCCCATCCCGCGGGACAGCAAAGACCATTCGTCCATCCGGTGTATCAAAATATACAGCCTGCCTTAACGGGAAACGCGTACCGTCGAATACCAAATGAATACCTTTCGTCATCTGCAACGTTTTGCCTTGGCGGGACCCATCGATCTTGCGCAGCTCATCCACCCATGGACCGGAAGCATTAATCACCTTGGTTGCCCGCAAATCATAAGATTGACCGCTGATCTGGTCCACAGCCTGAATTCCGGTAATGACCCCATTCTCCTTCAGGAATGCTGCTGCCTTCACATAGTTCACTGCCTGTGCGCCGCGCCGCACCGCTTCCTTCATCACTTCAATGGTAAGCCGTGCATCGTCCGTTCGGTATTCCACATAACGTCCACCACCCAGCAGTCCTTCCTTCCGCAGCAAAGGCTCACTGTCTGAGACGGCACCGGCATTTAACATTTGGCGTCGTTCACTACGCTTCACTCCGGCAAGCCGGTCGTACACCATCAGACCAATGGATGTGCTGAAGCGGCCAAAGGTACCCGCCGTATAGATGGGGAGAAGCATCGGTTCGGGTGTCGTCACATGTGGCCCATTCTCGTACACCACCGCTCGCTCCCGTCCCACCTCAGCCACCATTTTCACTTCAAACTGCTTCAGATACCGTAGACCGCCATGCACCAGTTTGGTCGAACGACTGGATGTGCCTGCCGCAAAATCCTGCATTTCCACCAGCGCTGTCTTCAATCCGCGGGAAGCTGCATCCAGCGCAATCCCGGCTCCCGTGATTCCCCCACCAATAATCAATATGTCAAAATGTGCATTCGCCATCCGATCCAGATATTCGGTTCGTTTTTCCGCTGAGAACGATGTTGTCATCCCGATTCCTCCCATTGATTACCTTTGTATTACCCACAAAAGCACAAAAAAAAGACCACGTCATTCGCTTCAGCAATTGCTGAGCGGTACGTGGTCTCTCCCGATCTCCAGACATCATTTTTTAACTTGTGACTTAATCCTATCACACATTTAAGGCGGCGTGAAGGCCTGAAATGACACATTATTCAAAAAAATTTCAAAAAGTTGTTCTGCCTGCGGATGGAATTTCAAACTGATCCACTAATCATTTATTTTTCCTTATAGTGGGTATATGTTTTCTCTTCTCCAGGAAAATAAACCCTGTAAGTTATGCATCATTTTCCACCAATAAATATCATTTATTGTAGAACTTTATCAAAAAAGTACAAATGCCCATTTGAAATATAATCCACTCATTTGAACACCATCGCTGCCTTCACTGCACGTTGCCACCCTGCATACAGCTCTGTACGCTCTTCTTCAGCCATAACCGGCTGGAAGACACGCTCCGTATTCTCGTGATTCGCCAATTCATCCGCGCTATTCCAATAGCCTACTGCAAGTCCTGCCAGATAAGCCGCACCTAATGCTGTCGTTTCGTTCACATTGGGGCGCTCCACAGGGATATTCAGAATATCACTCTGGAATTGCATCAGAAAATCATTGGCCGCTGCTCCCCCATCTACGCGCAAGGCATTCACCGGAATACCTGAATCGGATTCCATTGCCTCCAGTACATCCTTGGTCTGATACGCCAGTGCTTCCAGGGTTGCACGGATAAAGTGTTCTTTGGTTGTTCCTCTTGTCAAACCAAACACCGCTCCCTTAACCTCACTGTCCCAGTAAGGGCTTCCCAGACCTACAAATGCAGGAACCATATAAACGCCGTCTGTAGAGGGTACACGTGCCGCATAGTCCTCACTGTCTTTTGAGGAACGAAGCATCCGTAAGCCGTCACGCAGCCACTGTACCGCCGAACCTGCGACAAAAATACTGCCTTCCAGCGCATACTCGATTTTGCCATTAATGCCCCATGCAATAGTTGTAATCAGGCCATGGTTGGATTGTACGGGTTGTTCACCGGTATTCATAAGCATGAAACAGCCGGTGCCGTACGTATTTTTCATGCTTCCCTTTGTATAACAGCCCTGACCGAATAATGCCGACTGCTGATCTCCTGCTGCTCCGGCAATTGGAATCCGATGACCAAAGAAATGGTAGTCAACCGTATGTGCGTACACCTCGGATGAACCGCGCACTTCTGGCAGCATCGCTTTGGGAATGTCCAGAATATGCAGCAATTCATCATCCCATTGCAGATCATAGATGTTGTACATTAATGTGCGGGAAGCATTAGATACATCAGTGACATGAGTACCACCGCTCAGCTTCCAGATCAGCCAACTGTCGATCGTACCAAACAGAAGCTCACCCTTCTCTGCACGCTTCCGGGCGCCAGGCACATGATCCAAAACCCATTTCACCTTGGTTCCCGAGAAGTAAGGGTCAATGAGTAAGCCCGTTTTTCGATGAAAAAGATCACCCAATCCCTTCGCCTTTAACTCATCACAAATATCAGCCGTTTGTCTGGACTGCCAGACTACTGCATTATAGATGGGACGGCCCGTTTCTTTGTCCCATACCACAACCGTTTCCCTCTGGTTCGTAATGCCGATGCCGGCAATCTGGACCGGCTTAATTCCACTTTCGGCCAGACACGAAGCCATCACTGCCAGAATGGAGCTCCAAATTTCATTGGCGTTCTGCTCCACCCAGCCCGGCTTGGGAAAGTACTGCGGAAATTCCTGCTGTGCAATATGCACAATCTCACCGCTCCGGTTAAACAGAATAGCCCGGGAGCTCGTCGTCCCCTGATCTAGAGCCAATATATATTTTTCCATACAGACAACCTCCTGTTGTGGGATTACTGCTTATATTCTGTATGCGATTTCTTGTAGTGCCGAATCAGGTCCATGTTGGAAGTGGTTACTGCGGTAGCTCCGGCTTCCAGCGCCAGTTCAACCTCTTCCGTTGAGCGGATCAACCCACCTGCAATAATGGGTATACCTGTCCGTATGGATACTTCTGCAATAATATGCGGGATAACACCGGGCAGTACTTCAATATAGTCTGGTTGGGTCTTGGACAGCAAAAGATAACTTTTCTCCAGCGCATTTGTATCCAGCAGAAAAACACGCTGAATGGCTGTAATCCCTTTCTGTTTCGCCTTCTGAATTACACTGGCTCGCGTCGAAATCAGTCCTGCCGGACGAATATGCTGGCATAAATACTCTGCGGCATATTCATCGTTCTTCAGCCCCTGCACCAGATCGGCATGCAGAACTATTTTTTTGCCACGTCGCCGTGCTTCTTCCAGCAGACTATGAAGCTGCGCAATATGCGTATCCAGCATAACCCCATAGGTGTATGGGCCTTCAATCATTGCTTCAAACTGCTTCATGCTCTTGGCAGCCGGTAACACATACTGTCCCTCAAATGGCACCTTCGTTCCTCCCGCATAAATCAGATGCCTATATTGTATAGTTCGTATGGTATGAACGGCAAGCAAAGTCAGGACCGTCAGATTAATTCTTGGCGTGAGACGACGGGGCCATTCTATTTCCTAAACTCAAAAAAGCTGTTCATGTTTACCCCAGAAGGAGCATACACAAACAGCTTAAATTGTCCTGTCTATTGGACAGTATGGCAAACAGGCGTTATGCCAAAATCATATTGAACGATCGATCGGGATCGAGATCAACCTTTTAGGCTTGGGCGTGTGGAAGCAAGGTCTCTTCGCCAGCCCATGCATCATTTTCTGCCAAGTGACCCGAACGGCTCACTTTGGTCTGCAAATATTTTTCGTTGAAGGACGAACGATCTCCCCACAGTGACACACGTCCGCCCACATTAAGTCCCGCTTCCTGCAAAGCAGCGAGCTTGCGTGGATTGTTGGTGATCAATGTTACGGGAGCTGTACGAAGTGCCCGCAATACGGCAATGGCATCATCATAATTACGAGCATCGTCTGTAAATCCAAGCTGCAGGTTAGCATCAACGGTATCCAGACCTTCCTCTTGCAACAGGTATGCCATCGCTTTGCTGAACAGACCGATGCCACGGCCCTCATGGTTTGCCAGATAGAAGAGTGCGCCTGCTCCATGGGCGGCAATCATTTTCATCGATTGCTCCAGTTGGAAGCCGCAGTCACAACGTTTGCTGCCAAAGATATCGCCCGTATGACAGATGCTGTGCATCCGAATCAACGCTTCCTGTGCTTCGGCAAACTCACCGTACACCAATACGCTGGATTGCTGACGTTCAGCCAGTTCGGCGGTAGCGAGAGATTCAATCAGCTCGCGGCTTTCCATAGCTTTCTCCGATTTCATCCAGCTGTACCACTGGAAGGTATGTGTCTCTCCATCAAGATTCACCGGAAGTTTAATCGGTCCAACGAGGTGAATGAATTCTTTTCCACTCGGAAAAGTCTGAATTTTGGGGGCAAGCAGTTGAATAATATGTGAATTAATCATTAGTAATTTCCTCCTGTTAAACCATCTTGGTTATGAATTGATTCGCATCCAGACGTAAAATGGATCACTGGATTGCATATCATACGTATCTATATTATTGTCATCATCATTAGTTACTTTATGTAAGCAAGTTTAAAATAAAAATTATATTGTGTCAAGTAACTTTTGTTTTTAAAGTAACTAATAAATTTATGATACGTAACCGACACAAATTTGTGTTTCATTTCAGGAATATTGGGTATGAGTTTATAAACTGCTCATACACTTATGTTGTAGTCCATCGCACTTCATGCCTCGAACTTAACGATGAGGGGGTTATCACATGATCCGCCGGAAAAGAACATGCTGGACAGCCATTCTGCTAGTCTGTGTCATGCTGGTGAGCGGATGCTCCATATGGCCGGGACAGAACGATTCATCGAGCAACAAAAAGGTAGCGCTTACATTGTGGTACTGGAACCGTTCCATCGATGATAAGCTGATTGCCAAGGCCAAGGAAAAGTTCCCCAATATTGAACTGACCGCCCAGAAAATCGGTGGTGATTTCAAAGCAAAACTCAAAACGACACTCGCTGCGCGCTCAGGTGAGCCCGACATTGTCGCATTGAACGATTGGATCATGGAGCTCTTTCCCAGCGAGGACCGTTTCTATAATCTGTATGATCTCGGCGCAGGTGACGTCGAAGACCAATATCTGGATTGGAAATGGAAGCAAGGCGTTACACCGGGTGGACAAATGATCGGCTTCCCTATGGATACGGGACCGACAGCCCTCTTCTACCGTGCAGATCTATTTAAAGAGGCCGGATTGCCTTCCGAGCCTGAAGAAGTGGCTCGTCAGATCAACAACTGGGATGCCTATTCTGCTGCAGGAGAAAAGATCAAGGAAAAGTTCGGAGGCAAGGTATTTCTAACCGACAATATTGGAACCGTTTACAATCAAGTGTTATCGCAAGGAACCGAACGGTATTTCCGTCCTGACGGCTCGTTTATCGGCATGGATTCTCCACTCGTCAAGCAGAGCTGGGATACCGCCGTATCCTTCAAGCAAAAAGGGCTGCTCGCTAATGCAGACGGCTGGACCCCTGGCTGGAACGCAGCGATGAATAATGGTGAGATCGCTTCCTTTGTGGGAGCCGTCTGGATGAAGCAGGTACTGCAGGAAGCCGCGCCGGATACCTCTGGCAAGTGGCGAGTCACCCGCGCTCCTGGTGGAGACGGCAATAACGGTGGATCATTCCTGTCCATTTTGAAGTCAAGCAAACATCCAAAAGAAGCGTTCGAAGTCATCCAGTGGCTGCAAAGCCCGGATAACCAACTTGAACAATATAAGACGTTGAACCTGTTTCCTTCGGCACCTGGTGTGTTCGATACACCGGCGATGAAAGAAGAAGAACCCTTCTTCGGCGGACAGGCAACAGGGCCTGTATTTGCCGAATCGGCACAGCATGTGCCCGAGGCTTTCTTTGGTGAACGATACCCTTCGGTGCACAACATCATTACTCGGCGGCTGAATGATATTGCGAAGCAAAATGCCAACCCGGAGCAGGTCTGGCCTGATACGGTTCACCGTGTTGAGCGGGAGTTACAGCGTTAATTCAGACACTCTAATGAGATGGCAATCCGTAAAGGAGGAATTCATATGGCTGTAACCGAACCTCGCCTCACTCCGGATCCGGGGAAGGTAAGTCCGGATTTGGATCGGCAGAAATCACTCTTGTCCCGGATGTGGGAACATCGTGCACTCTATGTGGCGATCTCCCCGTTTTACATTCTGTTTGCCGTGTTTGGACTGTTTCCAATCGGTTTTTCCTTATATCTGGCCTTTCACAAATGGGATGGCATTGGTGTGATGACCTATAACGGACTAAACAACTTTAAATATATGCTGACCGATGCTGAATTCTGGCAAGCGGTGGGTAACACGTTCATGATCTGGATTTATTCCACCATCCCGATGTTGTTCTTTGCCCTAATCATTGCGTTTCTGCTGCATGCACCTTTTGTGAAGTTCCGTACGCTGTTTCGGGTAGGGTATTTCTTGCCGAACGTGACGTCCATCGTGGCCGTCGCCATTATCTTCGGTGCCCTATTTGCCAACAACTACGGGTTTCTCAACTATTTGCTCCAGTCCGTCGGGCTTCCAGTGGTGGAGTGGCTGAACGCGCCATGGGGCATCAAAGTGGCAATCTCCTCCATGGTGGTCTGGCGCTGGACAGGATACAACGCTGTCATCTATCTGGCCGGACTTCAGAGCATCCCGCAGACATTGTACGAGGCTGCCAAGATTGACGGGGCATCCGGGATACAGTCTTTTTTCCGAATTACGATTCCAATGCTGCGTCCCGTCATTCTGTTCACTGTGATCACATCAACAATCGGCGGCATGCAGCTATTCACCGAGCCACAAATTCTCGTGGGTAACGATGGCGGCGCAGGTGCAGCCGGGATGACCATTGTATTGTACCTTTACCGCGAATCTTTCATTAATAACTACTTCGGCTACGGTGCTGCGGTTGGTTGGGGCATGTTCCTCATTATCGCCCTGTTCTCGATTGTGAACTGGAAGCTCGTTCAAGGCAAGTCATCCTGATGTGACAAGGGGGGAGCGCTCATGACGTCCAAATCTCTCAAATCGCTGGTGTTGTATATCGGTCTTATCGGGGGCATGCTCATTTCCATGTTCCCGTTCTATTGGCTGATTGTAATGTCTACCCGGACGACGTCCGACATTTATAAGTTCCCACCTCAGCTCTGGTTCGGGGGCGAACTGTGGAACAATATCAGTCGGGTGCTTCAGCAGATTGATTTCTGGGGCGCATTCATGAATACGTTGTTTGTGTCGGGCTTGGTGACGGTACTGGTACTGTTTTTTGATTCACTGGCAGGGTTTGCGTTTGCGAAGTTTGAATTCCCGGGTAAAAAATGGCTCTTCGTCCTGCTGCTCGCCACCATGATGGTGCCTTCCCAGCTGTCGCTGGTCCCTTCCTTCGTGCTCATGGCCACGTTCGGATGGGTCGGTTCCTTCAAAGCCCTCATTATTCCGGGCATGGTGAACGCCTTCGGCATCTTCTGGATTCGCCAATATGCCACGGAGTCCATACCGAATGACCTGCTGGACGCCGGGCGAATCGATGGCTGTAATTTTTTCCGGCTCTATTGGAATGTAGCGTTGCCCATTCTGCGGCCTGCGTTTGCTTTCCTCGGTGCGTTCACATTTATTGGCGTATGGAATGATTATCTCTGGCCCCTGATCGTCCTGACGGATGCTCGAAAGTATACACTGCAGATTGCGTTGTCTCAATTAAACGGACTGTACAATACGGATTACGCGATGGTTATTGCGGGTACATTGCTGGCTGTTATTCCGCTGATCGTGATGTTCCTGTTCATCAGCCGCCAGTTTATCTCCGATATTGCCGCAGGTGCTGTAAAGGATTAGGGATAGCGCATTTTGATCCATCCCTCAAGTCTGATATTCTTATCTATAGATAAATACCAGATGCCATATAAGTTAGGTGAATAGCGCCACGTGGGCGGAGGGGACAGAAAAGGCCTGAAGAAATGAAGTTAAAAGCTTTCCAGAGGAAAGCTACTTCGGAAGCATATGCTTCGCATTTATAACCAAATTTCTCCTTTTGAAGAGGGATCAAAGAAATTTGGGGATAACGGCGATCGGAAGGCTTTCTGTACCCGGAGTGTAAACGTGTAACAGCATTCATTTAACTTATATATTCTAGAAAGAGGGAGGACAAAATGGCTTCTTCACCCTATATGATCGGCGTAGATATCGGCACCACCTCCACCAAGGCTGTCCTGTTCGAACAGAACGGAACCATTGTGGCTCAAGGCGGTGCCGATTACCCGCTGTATACCCCTACTCCTGCGATTGCAGAGCAGGATGCAGAAGATATTTTCAAAGCCGTAGTAGAATCAGTTAAACAAGCGACCTCCAAAGCGGGCATCAAACCGGATGAAATCCTGTTTGTATCGTTCAGTTCAGCCATGCACAGCATTCTGCCTGTTGATGAACACGGCAAACCACTGATGCGGGCGATGACTTGGGCAGACAATCGCAGTGCCGAGTGGACAGAAGCACTCAAAACCGAAATGAACGGTCACGAAATCTATTTGAGAACCGGTACACCGATTCATCCGATGTCACCTCTGACCAAAATCATGTGGCTAACCAGAGATCAACCGGAACTGTTCAAACAGACGCACAAATTTATTTCAATGAAAGAATACGTATTTTATAAATTGTTCTCCGAGTATGTAATTGACCACTCCATGGCCTCTGCCACGGGGATGATGAATCTCGAAAAGCTCGACTGGGACGAGGAAGCTCTCCATGTCGCAGGCATCACTCCGGATCACCTGTCCCGCCTCGTGCCGACGACACATGTACTTAAGAAAGGCTTGAATCCTGAGTATGCCAAGGAGATGGGTATTGCGGATTCGACACCATTTGTCATCGGGGCAAGTGACGGCGTGCTCTCCAATCTTGGCGTTAACGCCATTGATCCAGGCGTCGTAGCGGTTACCATCGGGACCAGCGGAGCGATTCGTACCGTCGTGGACAAGCCGGTCACCGATCCGAAAGGGCGTTTCTTCTGTTATGCGCTCACTGAGGATGCGTGGGTGATTGGCGGTCCGGTCAACAATGGCGGGGTTATATTCCGTTGGATTCGGGATGAGTTTGCGGCATCCGAGGTAGAGACAGCGAAACGACTCGGAATTGATCCGTATGAAGTATTAACCCGCGTCGCCGAAAATGTACCTCCAGGCTCGGAAGGCCTGCTGTTCCATCCGTACATGACGGGTGAGCGGGCCCCACTCTGGAATCCGAATGCACGTGGTTCATTCTTCGGCCTGACGCTGCATCATAAGAAGGAGCATATGATTCGCGCTGCTCTTGAAGGTGTCTTGTTTAACCTGTACACCGTCATGCTGGCGATTGAAGAGAAAATCGGGCGTCCCAAAAAGATTCAGGCGACAGGCGGTTTCGCCCGCTCTGAGCTGTGGCGCCAGATGATGGCAGATATCTTTGACCAGGATGTCATCATTCCCGAGAGTATCGAGAGTTCCTGCCTTGGGGCAGCCGTGTTGGGGCTTTATGCTCTTGGCCGCATCGATTCCCTCAGCGCCGTCTCCGGCATGATTGGATCGACCCATCGTCATCAGCCAGACCCAGATAGCGTTCGCATCTATCGTGAACTGCTGCCGATCTTCATCCGCATCTCCCGCAAGTTTGAAGAAGAGTATGCCGATATCGCTGCTTTTCAGAATAAAACGATGCAGAAGTGACTTGCTACGGCAACGAATCGCTGCACGTTAAAGAGGGCCATCCCACTATGTCTATGACATATGGGTGGCCCTTCTTCATGTACTTTTTTTGTACAAATACCCCAAGTACCATAGTTGCATTGCCCACCACACCATCAGCAATGGTGACATGATATACAAGATAGATAATGAAGTATCTCATTAAAAAGAACTAGAAAAGAATGTATGCATCCATATGCTAACTATTGCAATCATCCATTATATTTGCTGAATGCATCCTTATCTGCCTGCACATTTTCCAAATATACAATCTTCCCCGCCTCATTCACACGAGCGATATCGATGCCTGTTTTGGCATACACCGTTCCGTCCGCAGCTTGTCCGCATACCGCCCAGTTTGTTTGATAGCTACCGTCCGGCTGAAGCTTCCATTGGTCCCACATGTGTTTCACATCGCTATTGTATTCATAGAAAGCTTTCATAAAACCATCGAATCCTGTTCTGCTGGTTCCATTAAGCACAATCTCTGCATCGGGTGTAAACAGGGACAATAGATCCTGCATCGCGCGTTCGTCAGTACGGGAAGCGTCAAATAGACGGAAATAGTTGTTTAACAAGGTAGTCATGGGTATTCCTCCTGAGGTATATAAGCCGATTTCGATTTAAGTTCGAAAAATTTCAAACTAACTGAGATGAAATGTAACATACTTTCTGCATCAATAACAACCCTCAGTTCGAAAAAATTCAAACATTGAAAGAGCTTGTCGAATATGCTACCGTCATAGATATGAAAACTCCAACGATACCTATGGCTTCGGAATTGAATCTGACCACGGTTTGCAACGCACTCGGTGATCCGGTACGGATGAAAATTGCACACTGTCTGGCCAGCTCTGGCGAGAAAAACTGTTCCGCCTTCGAAGTAGACCATATTTCCAAATCAACGTTGTCTCATCACATCAAAATCTTACGTGAAGCAGGCCTTATCCGGCCTCGCATTGAAGGTAAGCAGCACTTCTATTCTCTGCGAAAAGAAGACTTGAACTCCCGTTTTCCAGGTCTTGTTGAACTGATTCTGAATACAACCAAGGAATATGTACATTAAGGAAAACGAAGCTTAATCATGCGATCCATCATCTTATCGATTGTATAAAGGAGGTTTATTTCTTGGATAAAAAAGCAGCAAAAATCCTGCTAGGCACCTTTTGGGGAAGCGGCGGCTGGAAAACAATATCTGCTCCCTTCTCAGGGGATGACTTTGAATATGCCAAAAGCAGAGGTGTCATGTTCGATCCACTGACCATTACCCATGATGAGATCGTCGCGCGTTTGCATGAGATTCATCAGGACAACTCCATCAAGCGACGGGTAGTATCAGCATTTTTACACAGTTTATCTACCAAAAAAGGTTATCTGCGCAGCGCCCTTTCCAGCTGGGCTTTAACATCGCAGCTGCCTTTGCATACCTATGAGGAACGCCGAGCACTGCATGCCAACACCAGCTCCTGTGGGGATTGTAACTTCCTGCGCCTGCAATCGGACAAGACGTACACGGACGTCGATCTGAACGTATTGAACTTTGAACGGGTGAAATGGGGCGGAGTCCGCCACAACAACCTGTTATACTGCCTGATGGATCTGGATCTACTGCTGGCTAGCAAGGAAGCCATCTATGAAGTGACTGACGCAGACATCGCTATACTTGTGAGCATGCTTGAAGCAGCGCAAACCTGCGAGCCTCACGACAGCGCACGCGGGTTAGAGAAACGCTGGAAAGGCTTATTTCCTTCGAGCAAACAGGAACGCGACGCCATCCTCGAAATCTGGGGTGCATCCGGTCTGCTTGTGCCGCAGGATACGCCACGAAAAAGCAGAGGCAGTTACAGCGACTTCCACTTTGCTGCAACCTGGCAGGGCGATGACGGTTATAGCGCAGATGCGGCGATTTCCCTCTTTGGCTCCTATCTGCCCCAGAAACTCTAACCCCTTAACCAGCCCAGCTCTAGATCTGTTTAAGCCGGTTATATGAATAACAAACAAATACTTAGGTGGATATAGTAAAAAACACTACAGCTCGAAGGCTTGCAGTGTTTCACCAAAAATTTACCGTTAATTTTCCAATAGGCATCAAGACATATTTGAAGAACGACTTACTATGTGTGAAATCAAATCACACTTGTCGTTTTTATATAATTGGCAATAATCCACTCTTTACTGCCCGTTTTATTCTAAACTTTTTAACGATTCAATCATGTTAATTCGGGATACCTTTCTCCGAAGCATCAAGTTAGAGAGCCCGGTAAGTAAAAATGCAATCGTGATTGATATCAGCATAACAAACATATTTATTTGATCCGGGATTTGTTGATGCGTACTCGACAGCGCCTCAATTATAATGGAATACATGTAGACGCTAATCGGTAGTGCTATAATGACCGCAAAGGTAGTCAGTATCATGTTCTCGGAAAAGATAAGTCGATTTATTTTATATTTTTGATAACCCAATACCTTAAGAGTAGCCAGCTCGCGATTTCTTTCATAAATGTTGATGGAGGATATGGTGTAAATGGCGCCGAACGAAAGAATAACCGCACTAATGATAAACATAATGAAGATAAAACTATTTTGCTTCAAAATAAATTGTGCGGACTTTTTCAAATCATCTTTATCCGCGATTGTATCTACCTGTTTATCTTGTTCAAAAAACTGTCGAACGTTAGGAAGATCTGCGGCATTGTTGGCTTTCACTAGAATCGATGTTGGCTTATAGTCGATGTTAAAACTATTCAGATACGCTATCGAACTAAAGAAAGATGGATTGGAATACTGATTGGATATTTGTGCAACCTTCATATCGACTGTTTTATTTTCAAACGACGGATCGGTAAATCGAATTTGAATCGTATCCCCTACCTTAACTTTATATTGATTTGCATACGATTTGGGTATCAGCACGCCATTGTCCATAAGTGTCATCGGGTTGTCTTTCTCGTCAAAAAATTGGATAAGAGTGTTATCTTTCTCCGTAACGGTCAACGTGGCATTCTCATGTTCATCGCCCTTGGTAAACTCCACAGGAAAGGTCGATTGAACATAGCTGCTTTTAATCCCAGTGGGTAACTCCACCTTTCCAAGCTCTGCCCCTTTCGTGTATTCGACCTTCAGATCATAGGTATTCACCTCTTCGATCTGGTCCGCGACCCTTTGTAAGGACGTTTGAGTACCAAATGCAGTGATCAACAGCACCGTGCTCACCACAACACCTACGGAGCTTGCTATTGCCTTTTGTTTGTTAAGAAAGATGTTTCTCAAAATAAGTTTATTGCTATAGGAAATACTTCCCCACATTTTCGGAAGCCGCTCAATAAGCAGTTTTTTCATTTTCTTCGGCGGTTTAGGCCTCATGGCCTGTGCTGCGTGTTCTCGCAGAATCCCTATGCCGCTCAAGTAACAAGCCAACATGCCGAATGCACTCGAGAATAGAACAGGCATAATGATTGAGAAGGGGGATAAGGAGAATGTTATATTCGGTAATGAGTAGGATCTGGCATTTGACGCCTCAATCATTGGAACAAATATGATTGCCGAAACGATACAACCAAGAAGGGAGCCTATGATACCGACAAGTATCGGGAATCCCATGTAATGGAGCATGATGCTACTGTTCTTCACTCCTAAAGCCTTCATAATTCCTACCTGGTTCCTTTGCGAATCGATGATCCGAGACATGGTGAGGAAGAGAATGATTGCTTCGATGATAAAGAGAACCAGCGGAATAACCCTACTCATCAATTTATTGTTATAAACTGTTTGTTGAAGCTGCGAGTAATTGAATGTTCGCTCTTTACTTATTTGACTTACATAAGAAAGTTGTTGGGACTGCGCTTCAACGTTTTTGCCTAATCGTTCTATATCGTATCCTTCTTCCGCATCAATCAAAACCTCATTATAATAAAGGCTACCTGCGATTCGAGGAATTCCCGCTTCAGCGACATATGCGAATCCGGAAGTTTTATGGTCCTGAGTTTCGTTCTTTTTGGCATATTCCACATTTTCGCCCAAGCCGCTAATGGTGAATGGCATATTTGCGTTATTAACAATCAAATTTATTTGATCTCCAACACTGTACTGATGTTCTCTGGCGTAATGGGAATCCAGCAAGATTTCATCCATGCTGGATGGAATCTTACCTTCAACTATTGCAGATGTATTAATATTATTAACTGCGGGGATGGAGTGGATTTTTAAAGCCGCTTTAGTATCACCAAATGATTGCATCGCATCAAAGGTATACCGTCCCTCCACCTTTTTTATCCCTTCAATTCCACTCAACTTCGACATATCCTGCTTGGATACTTGGTCGTAGTAAACGTTTAAGTCACTTAAATTATGAGTTTGAAAGTAATTCTTTGAATAAGAGCTAAGGTTATCACTTAACGTTACCAGCCCCGTGTAGAAAAAAGCGCCTATGGTGATAACCAATACAAAGGCCAGAAATTGACCGATTGATTGCTTGATATCCCTTATCAATTTTTTGAATAATTTCATCACCACTCAATCCCTTCAACGCTTTGTTTATGCTCATTGACCGTTACGCTTTCGATTTTCCCGCTTTTCACCCGAATGATTTTATCCGCCATCGGCACAATCGCAGAGTTATGCGTGACCAGCACAACACATTTTTTCGTTTCCGTATTCAAATCCTGAAGCAGCTTCAAAACCGACTTGCCAGTTACATAATCCAACGCACCAGTCGGCTCATCGCATAGCAATAGCAGAGGGTTCTTTGCAACGGCGCGTGCTATAGCAACTCGCTGCTGCTCTCCTCCGGAGAGCTGGGACGGGAAGTTTTTTATCCGATTCTTCAAGCCGACTTTATTTAATATCTCTTTGGCATCCAAATGGTCTTTGCATACTTCAGTGGCGAATTCAACGTTCTCTAAAGCATTCAAATTGGGGATTAAGTTATAGAATTGAAAGACAAAACCTACCTTCTCGGCGCGATATCCCGTAAGCTTCTTTTCGTTGAAGCTAGTAATATCCTTATCGCCAACAGTCACTTTACCCGAGGTGGCCGTATCCATGCCACCAAGTATATTGAGAATCGTGCTTTTACCTGCTCCGCTTGCACCAAGAACAACAACGAATTCACCCTCGTTAATGGAAAAGTCCACACCGTTCAGCGCTTTGATCGGCACTTCACCAATTTTGTATTCTTTTGTTACACTTTTAAATTCGATCAATGTTTTCATAAATTTCTCTCTCCCCGTTATATATTTGTCATACTTCTGGTGCTCCCTTTGGCAAGTATATTTTTATTTATGTAAGTATGTTAGTGTATGAGTATGTCACTCATGTAGCATACTATAATTCCATTGCAAACAATTGTCAATAACTGGACTCCATGTAAAAAAAATCATCATACACCCCTAAGAATTATTGTTTATTGACAAATTTTCGCATATAAGTTATGTTTTTCTGCTAGATGTGTAACAAACTACAATGCTGAGTGGTGAGGTAATGAGCGTCACTTTCGACGAAAAGCAGCCAATTTTTCAACAAGTAGCAGATATCATTGAGGACGATATTCTCAACGGAACTTACCGAGAGGACGAGCAGATTCTTTCCGTTGCTCAGTTTGCTCAGCTCTTTCAAATCAATCCAGCGACTGTTGTGAAGGGAATTGGCCTGCTCGTAAATGAAGAAATATTGTATAAAAAAAGAGGGCTTGGCATGTATGTCTCGTCTGATGCCAAACAAAAGATTAAGAATAAGCGAAGAAATCGTTTTTATAAAGAATTGCTGTCCAATCTCATTTGTGAAGCTGACAAACTTGAACTGGCAACCGAGGATATCATTGAGATGATTAAACAATTAAGGAAGGAATGAATTCATTGTGAGCATCTTGGTGAGTTGCGACAAATTAAATAAGAAATATGGTCGAACCTATGCATTACGGGATCTGGATATACAGCTCGAGGAAAACGTTATTTACGGCTTGCTCGGACGAAACGGCGCAGGCAAAACAACCTTGCTAAACATCATAGCAGGTGGACTCTTCGCGAACGAAGGCACCATTAAGATAAGAGGTAAAAAGTTGGGTAAAGGAGCCCTACCAGAAGATTGCTGTTTCGTACGGGAGAATAACAAGCTATTTGGAGGAGCTCGATTGATTCAGATTTTGCAGTTCGCTGCAAATTTCTATCCCAATTGGGACTGGACGTTTGCTCATAAGCTTCATCAAACGTTTGAGCTTGATCCCAACAAAAAAATCAAACAGCTCTCAAGAGGCACAGAATCACTCGTAGGAAACATCATCGGTCTGTCTAGCCGATCATCGTTGACATTATTTGACGAACCGGTGCTTGGACTTGATGTATTGATGCGGGAAAGGTTTTACAAGGAGCTTTTGGAGGATTACGCCAATCATCCCCGTACGATTTTACTTTCTACGCATTTGATTGATGAAATCGCCCCAATCGCAGAAAGAGTCTATATCATTGATGAGGGCTCCCTCCTGCTTCATGACGAGATGAATCAGATACGGATGGCAGCTAATTTGATTCGTGGAAATTCAGATGCCGTAGCATTGTTCACAAAAGGAAAGCGAGTATTACATACAGAATCTTATGGCCACGGAAAGCTTGCCGCCATCTACGAAAAATTCAACGATGAGGACAGGTTGCAGGCCCGCAAACTAGACATAACTATTGAAAATTTGACGCTTCAGAAGTTTTTTTCGTATTTGATCGAAGGAGGTCGTTAAATTGGGTGCATTGACCGTTCATTTAAAGGCGACTTATTTGCAAATGAGGATATATATATGGATGGTCATTATTTTAATCCTCCTTGGCAGGTTGGCGGAATTTATAGTTGGCCTCTTCATAGACAGCAGTCAAAACACAGGAATCGCGGATGGCAACCTGCTGCTACTTATTTTGCTCATTTTCGCAATCGTACTTCCTCTTAGCTATTACAACCGCATCGTACATTTAGGAGCAAGCCGGAAACAATATTTTTTCGGGCTTCAGTTCGTTTATATCGTGTGGGCAGTGGCCATTGCTTTATTCAATTCTTTATGGTCTGTCCTTGAAGTGAATGTACTCCACAAAAACACCGTAAATCTTATTGAAGCGTTTCATTGGAATGAATTTGGCGTTGTAGGTTCTTTCCTCTATCAAACCATTTTTTATTTGATGACGATGGCGCTCTTAAGCATGCTGATCTCTGGCTACCACCACATTGCCGGTTGGCTGCTGTGGGTGCTATTCATCGTGGCAATTCCAACCGGAACAGCCATTCCTGCGCTACGCGCTCATGTTGTTTCTTTTTTTGAAGCATTGTTATTCAACAGCTCACTACTCAAGGGTGTTGGATTTAATCTTGTGCTTTTCATCGTTTTCGTGGCCGGTGGTTGGTTTTTCACAAAGGGGAGGACATACTAAACTATCTGGGTAGAAGCTTAGGTTACAATAATGACATCGACAGATTTCCTGTTTAGCTCGTATAATAGGGGGAAATTGGTAGATAGGAGTGAATCAAGCGAATTTATGGTATACATACTGGCTTTTATGCTGTCTTTTGCTGTCGTGGTTCTGCTTATTCCGCCGCTTGGTCGACTGGCACATCGGCTCGATTTTGTGGACAAGCCCCGAGAAGATGTGGAGCGTAAGCTGCACAGGCAGCCCATTCCACTGACGGCGAGTTACGCGATATTTACTGGATTCTTCCTGACATACATTGTTCTTACGAAAGAAATTTCTTGGGAAACGGCGGCCCTGGTCGCCGGCGGAATGCTTCTATTAACGATTGGTACAGTCGATGACTGGTACAAAACGAAAGGCAAAGACTTCCCTGCCCTGCCTAAAATGATCATTCAAGTCTCGGCGGCAGTACTCGTTTTTGCTTCCGGCATTGCGTTCACAGGATTTGTGAATCCCTTCAACTCCGAATACATTATGCTTCCGATCTGGCTGCAATTTATTCTGACGATCCTGTGGATCTTCGGTGTAACGACAGTCATTAACTTCACGGATGGCATGGACGGACTGGCAGGTGGTTTGTCCGCCATCTCAGCCATTACACTGTTTATCGTTGCAATAACCAAAGGCCAAACCGATTCTGCCCTCATGGCCATTACGCTGGTGGGTGTAACCCTTGGTTATCTGAAATATAACAAAGCTCCAGCCAAAGTGTTTATGGGAGATGCAGGGGCTACGTTTCTCGGCTTTATCCTGGCGGTAATCGCCCTGGACGGTGCATTCAAACAAGCGACCATGTTGTCCATCTTCATCCCGATTCTGGCACTCGGCGTACCGATCTTCGACAACATTTTTGTGGTCATCAAACGTTTCATTCAAGGCAAAGCCATCTATCAGGCAGATGCAAGTCAAGCTCACTATCGCTTGCTGCGTGCAGGTCTGAATCACAATCAGGTGGTTGGCGTCCTGTATCTCATCAGTACCTGCCTTTGCCTCTCGTCCATTATTTTGATGCTGGTGGAGATGTAATATTAGTAACAAACGTTTCAACAAAAGGTGTAAAAAAAGAGACGAGCCCACTGATCCTGTGGCTCGTCTCTTTGCTATGTCGCTGATGAATTGAACTAACATTTAAGAGGGTAACAGCTACACTGTCGTGCACAAGCCTCTGCAAACGCCTCCTACCCTTCCGATACCCGCCCCTGCCTGCACCTGCACCTTATATTCGCTCTTATCTTGAGGCTACAGGTGGTAGCGGGACCGCAGGTTGCTGCCCATCTGCCCAACCCGGTCGATCAAGTTCAACGAGACGGCGATAACGCTCTTCCCGGGCTAGCAATTGTTCGTGAGATCCCTGCATGGTGATCTGTCCATTTTCCATAAAAATAAGTTCATCCATCCGTTCCGCTCCCATCAGGTGATGGGTGACCCAGATCATTGTTTTGCCCTGCATGCTGTCCAGAATCGTCCGCATGAGGGCTCGTTCCGTCACAGGATCAAGTCCTACCGTTGGTTCATCGAAAATAACGACAGGTGTTTCGCGAAGAAGCACCCGGGCCAGTGCAATTCGCTGTCTTTCTCCACCAGAGAAACGAAGTCCTGTCTCCAGCATCGGGGTATGATAACCCTGCGGCAAGGATTCAATGAGATCGGATAAACCTACTTGCGCAGCCACTCGCTGGATTTCTTCGTCTGTTGCATGCGGACGGCCAATTCGCAAATTGTTGGCTACCGTTGTATCAAATAGATGTGGACTTTGGTTCAGCACCGCAATGACATCCGTTATATTTTCGCCCACCGTTTGTACTGGAAGATCATTGATGAATACGTTCCCGGCGGATGGGAGCAATGCTCCCTGAATGAGCTTCAGAAGGGTTGATTTCCCACCGCCACTGCGACCGAGAATAGCCAAGCGTTTACCCTGAGGTAGATGAAGGGATACCTCCTGCACCGCACAAGGAGCATCTGGCGTATAACGATAACTCACCTGATCGATCTGAATGTCAGCTCGTAGCCTGGGCGGAATGCGCAAGCGGATGCGTCGATCCGAAGCTCTTTCCGTGCGATTCAGGGAATCCAGCTGCTCTCCAGCTACCAGATTACTACCTGATACACCTAAAGTCATATCCGCTTTGGCTCCGGCTGCTGCATTCGCCCCTTCGGTTCCAGACTGTTCTGGTTTATGCTCTTCACCTTCCAAATGCTGCAAGCGTTCCAGCGATTCACGATACTGCGGAATATGCTCCACCGCATCTCCTACGGGCAGCAGTGCTTCTGTGAGTGGAAACAGTACCAGCACAAATGCAGCAATCATAACCGCAGGCAGCTGCCCGGCATAAGCCGCACTTCCCGCCCATAAGGTCACGGATACTACCATTAGTCCGATCACACATTGGGCAACCAGATCACGCCAGCGGGTCCATTGCCGCAAGCGGAGGCGAATCATATCTGCCTGGCCTTCAGTCTCTTCCTGCCGACGCACAAATTCTTCTGCTCGTCCACTTGCTATCCAATCTCCGAGGCCAAGCACACCATCGGTCAGACGAGTGTACAACTTGGCGTTTTCCCGCTTCAGCCGCACTCGCAACTTCCAAGTCACTCGGAGGGAAATGGCTGGCAGCACGGCAACCAGAAACAGCATATACAACCCCATCCACATTGCAAAACCCAGATCAACGCTGCCAAAGGCCACAACAGCTCCACCGTACATCATGAGCGCCGTAACCGCCGGAAATACTGTACGCAGGTAAATATCCTGCAGTCGTTCTACATCCTCTGCAAGAGCAGCAAGTACGTCTCCCGTCTGCATACGAGAGCGCAGGAACAGTGCCTGCGGCTCCAAAATCCGGTACAGCTTCACGCGCTGATCCGCGAGTATACGCAAAACCGCATCATGACCCGCCAGACGTTCGACATACCGGAATACGGCACGGAAAATCCCAAATGCACGAACACCCACGATAGGTACATATACCATCAAAATATTTTCAGGACGGAGCGCTGACTTGGAGATCAGAAACCCGGAGGTGAAGAGCAGCAGCACAGCACACAATGTAGCACATATCCCCAGCGCAATGACTGCAAAGAGTCTCCAGCGGTACTGTGCCACGTACGGAGTGATCCAGCTATTCTTTTTGCCCCCGCTCCGAGCTGTTTCTGTCAGCTCATAACCGGCTTTCATCTTACACCGCCTCCATCTGGGCCTGAATCATCTGGTAATATACGCCTTGTCGGGCCAACAATTCCTCATGTGTTCCTGTCTCTGCAACCGTGCCGCCATCCATCACGATAATGCGATCCATATGCGGCATCCAATGCAGTCGATGTGTTGCCAGAAACACCAGCTTACCCTCAAACAGCGGTAACATGGTCTGTTTCAGTTCATACTCGGTCTCCACATCCAGATGCGCAGTCGGCTCATCCAGCAGTAGGATCGGGCGGGCACTAAGCAGAGCTCTCGCCAAGGCCACCCGCTGTTCCTGCCCGCCGCTGAGCTGCCTTCCCCCAGCCCCAATCGGTTCCTGCAACCCATTCGGCAAGGAGGAGGCAAGCTTATGCAGACCTGCTGCGTGAATGGCGTCAGCCACCTCCACATCCGAAGCTTCAGGCATATAGAACCGAACATTATCCGCCAAGCTGCCACTGAAAATAGTTGGATGCTGCGGAATCGCCGCCGTTTGTTTTCTCCAATCTTCCATCTCTGGAGATAAGGGCTGGCCGTTATATAAGATCTGACCTGAAGTAAGCTGCTGGAAACCTGCCAGCACATCAATCAGGGTTGATTTCCCTGCTCCGCTCGCTCCGATAATCCCTACTTTACCAAGACCAGAAACCTGAAACGTCACATCATTCAGCGAACATGGCCCGTATTCCTGATGCCGTACCTGTACGTTAGTGAGCGCCAGTCTGCTCGTTGCCTCCCAAGAGGGTTTGGATGAGAAAGCAGCCACGCCACTTCGGGCATCCACCTCACGTAAAACCACCCGTATGGTGGATGGAGCCACACCGCTTAGGCCAGAAGAAAGCTCACAAGAAGAGGATTCTCCGTTCTTTTCTGACACACCATGCAGAACAGCACTTGTGTATGCTTCCTTTTGCTTACGTTCGGCCATTTTCCCTCGTTCAATCATCTGGCTGATCGCTTCCCCGGCCTCTTTGCCGTCCAGTGTAGCGTGGTAATCTGCGCCTACCATTCGTACAGGCAGGAAGTATTCCGGTGCGAGAATGAGTACGGTCAGCGCTGGTCCAAGCAGCATATGTCCTTCCGTCAGGCGCAGCCCCAATCCAACCGCTACCGAAGCCACCGACAGCATGGTGAAGAAATCAAGTGCGAAGGAGGACAGAAAAGCCATACGCAGCGTAGACATCGTAGCCTTGCGATAACGTTGACTGACCCGAATGATCGTTTCCCCATGCTTACCGCTTTGTCCCAGTGTTTTGAGTGTTTCCAGCCCACGGAGCGTATCTACGAAATGGTTGGCCAGCGCTTTGTACGACTTGAACTGTCCATCGATCTTGCGTTGTGCAGCCAACCCCACCAAAATCATAAACACAATCAGGATCGGCAGCGTCAGCGTCAAAATAACCCCGGACATCATATCCAGCTTGAAGACATAGAACAGAATAACGATTGGCGTGAACCCCATCCCCAGCATTCGGGGAATAAACAGTTCAAGATACGTCTTATACTGGGCTATTCCTTCGCGTGCCAAGGTTACCAGGTGCCCTGTTCCTTCCGTTTTGGCAAAACGCGGTCCCAGCCGGAACCACTGCTCCACCATCTGTCTACGCAGATCGTTTCCTGTCTTCTCCGCGTACCGCGAAGCGATGAGCTGCAACCAGAATGACAGGGCATAGCGGGCGGCAAAAGCGGCCAGGAACAACAGCAGCACCGGGTACTGCTCCGTTACGGGCGAACCTTGAAACAATGCCGTAATCGCCTGTGCCAGCCATTTCGCTTGCATGATAATCGTCATCGCCTGTAACAGTACTAGCGCTGAGGCCAGCGCAAGTACTGGCCGGATGCCCGGCAGCTTCAGCAGCCCCCGTCCCATATCAGTACTCCAGGTGATGCTGATCGTTCAGACGTTTGCGGAAAATGTAATAACTCCAGATCTGATAGCCGAGTACAAACGGAAGCAGCGTACAAGCCACAATCGTCATCACTTTAAGCGAATATGCACCGGATGAAGCATTATAGACTGTCAGGTCAAACGCCGAACCCATTGAACTCACCATGACCCTTGGGAACAGACCGATAAATACGGAGGCAAACGCAATTGCAATCAAGGCTCCCGTCATACCGAAGGCCCAGGCTTCACGTTTCTGACGCACAAAGTAAGCGGCCAGCCCCAATGAAGCAGCGCCAAGGACAACCATAATCCAGAGAGCCCAGCCGCGTACGGCAAACACATCGGTCATGAAGTATGTCATCACAGCGTAGATCGCGAGGATCGCGGCCAGCGGCAACATCAGTTTTTTGGCCTTATTCAGGGCACGTTCTCTAAGATCTCCGACGGTCCGCAAGGAAGCAAACAGCAGACCATGCACCAGACACAACAACGTTACGCTCAACCCACCTACCACCGTATACGGATTGACGATGTCCAGGAAGCTGGGACGAAGCTGCATCTGCGCATCAATAGGCAGGCCTTTCATCAAGGTAGCGAAAACAACGCCGAACAAGAATGGTAGTAACGCACTGGAGACTACAATGATGATGTCCCATGTTTTGCGCCAGCGTTCATGTCTCATTTTGCTGCGGAATTCAAAGGCAACTCCGCGTCCGATCAAGGCCAGCAGCACGACGACCAGCGGCAGATAAAACCCGCTAAACAGCGTGGCATACCAGTGCGGGAAGGCTGCAAACATTGCACCCCCTGCCGTAATCAGCCATACTTCATTGCCATCCCAGAACGGACCGATCGAGTTGATCAGGGTACGACGTTCACGATCCGTTTTTCCAATCATTGCAGTGGACATGCCCACACCAAAATCAAAACCTTCCAGAAAGAAAAAACCAACAAACAAGACGGCAATCAGCAAAAACCACAACTCACTTAGTGACAACAGAATAACCCCCATCCACGCCGAACGGATCGGCCGATTCATCATGCTCCTCCGGCTTTTCGACTGCACATGGCCCTGCCTTGATTTCACGAACGAACAGGTAGACCATCACAATGCCGAGAACCGTATACGCTGCTGTAAAAGCAATGGTGGAGAACAAAATCTGGCCTGCGCTTACGTTCGGAGATACCCCGGCTGCGGTTGTCATATAACCAAATACTGTCCACGGCTGCCTTCCCACCTCAGTCATAATCCAACCCGACGTATTGGCGATAAACGGAAGGGAAATGGCAAACACCATCAAGCGCATAAACCATTTTCCTGCCCCCTCCAACTTGCGGCGCATCGCCAGATAGGTACCGTATAAAGCAAGCAGAATCATCAAGCCGCCCGCAGCAATCATGATGCGGAAGCTCCAGAACGTCGTCCGTACCGGAGGAATGTAGTCTCCTGGACCATACGTCTGCTCATACTCCGCCTGCAATTCTTTCATGCCTTTGACACTGCCAGAGAACTTGCTATAGGACAGATAACTGAGCAATCCAGGGATTTTGATTTCGCCGGAATTCTCCTGTTTGTTCGGGTCGATAAAGGCTACCACGGTCCATGGTGCAGGGTCTTCCGTCGTCGTCCATGTTCCTTCACTGGCTGCCATTTTCATTGGCTGCGTCTCCACTAGATATTGCGCCTGGAAGTGACCCGAGAAGGCAACCCCCAGCGAGGAAACCAGGCCAATAATGATGGCAATGTTGAACGATTTGCGGAATATTTCCACATCCTGCTTCTTCATCAACTTGTAGGCACTAATCCCGGTTACGACGAATGCACCTGTCATCAGGGCACCAAAGATCGTGTGCGGGAACTCTACCAGCAGTTGACCATTCGTTATCAGTGCAAAGAAATCATTCATCTCGGCGCGGCCATTATTAATCTCGAAGCCAACCGGATGCTGCATGAATGAATTGGCTGCCAGAATCCAGAGCGCGGACAGGAATGTGCCGACAAATACAAGCCAGATACACGCCAAGTGCACCTTTTTGGACAAACGATCCCATCCGAAAATCCAGAGTCCAATAAAGGTAGACTCCATAAAAAACGCCAATAAGGCTTCTACAGCCAGTGGCGCACCAAATACATCCCCGACAAAACGGGAGTACTCCGACCAGTTCATGCCGAACTGGAATTCTTGCAGAATGCCTGTTACTACCCCAACGGCGAAGTTAATCAGGAACAGTTTGCCCCAGAATTTGGCCATCGTTTTGTAAACTTCCTTACCCTTCACTACGTACAACGTCTCCATAATGGCTACCAGCAGCACAAGACCGATGGACAGCGGTACAAAAAAGAAATGGAAAATCGTTGTGAGCGCATATTGGATACGCGATAACATGATCGGATCCATACCGTTACCCCTTCTTTCTGTTCATATCGCAGTTTTCGTATTTGGCATTGAAGCCCCTTCTTCCGTTTCTGTCAGCCAAACACGTATTGATGAACGTATTGTGCCAGATAGACTATTTTATACATGTGACAATTATCACAAACCCTGCCATGACAGCAAAAAAAAGTGACGATGGTCACACAATAGAAAAAAATAAACCTAATCTTTGAGCTTGCCAGCTTCGTCTATTCACGGAAGATGCTCATGTTTGGGACGGAACGCCCATATGTTAGTGTCAGGCATAAAATACGCTGGGCAAAATGGGCATTACATATTGAATTATTGGATTCATTGATATCATTCAAAGCAGCGCCAATCTGATGTTTATCAGGTGGTGATGCTTCAATCCGTGAACGGACAAAATGTAAATCAAGTGAGGTGATTCATCGATGGAAGAGCTGTCTCCGATCCCGGACCCGGAGCCTCATCAAGGGGTAGATGCAGAAGAGCCAAGTACGGACCTGTCTGCCTTTCGTTATATTCTTTTCCCCCGGAAGGGAGGATGGTCTGCTTTTCCCTATCCAGACATCGCTGCTCTGATGGTTGCGGAAGGGCCTGTCTACTATGTCAGCAGTCTGGAGCGCTCCGAGGAAATGCCTGCGAATATCACCGTCATCACGCTTCCCGAAGCAGAACAATTGCTGCAGGAGCCCCGTACGGTTGCTGTGGTTGCTCATCCCTACTGGCTTACCGCCACAGCCTCGCTCCATCCGGAGCTCTGTATTGTACTTCTTCCCGAGCCGGTTGGTGAAGAAGCCGAGTCCCCCTTATGGGAGAGCTGTATTTCAAGACTGGTCGGTATCGCCGATCTGGTGGGCACCACTTCAGAAACACGCTACATGAAGCTGGTATTCCAGGGTGTACGCGCCATCTGGCTGAATGGTGAGGATTCCTCCCCTGCTGGTGTCATGCAAAAGGATGACCTCGAGGTCCCTCTCCGGGACTATGAACTGCTATTCCTGCATGCGCTGCGGCAGACCCTCTCGGGTGTTCAGGATACGGTCACCCAGCTGCAATGCAGTGTGCGGGCCGACTTCTATCGTCAGCTTCGATCCAAAGCAGGAGCGCATGAGACAATTTCCTTTTTGCTGGCAGCCTATGAGTATGTGCTAGAGGATTCGAGAGCGGCCGCTTCACTCAAGGAGGCCTTCTCCCACGCGGTATTAAACGGGCGCAATGATTGTGTAAGCTCCCACTATCGATTCCTCTCCGCCATTCATGCAAGGGCCGGGGAAATCGAGAATGCGCTGCAGGTTTATGGAATCAGCGCAGGCAACGAGCAGGAACGGCACCATTATGAACAACTCTGTCGCTGGCTGGAGGCCGGAGAGGAACAGCTTGTCCGGGCAGAACTGCTGCGTCTGAATGATGATTATGGAAACGCATTGCACATTTTGGATGAACTCGGAGGCGAAACGGCACGGCATTGGAAATTTCGTATCTATCAGGAGACTGGACGTGTGGAAGATGCATTAGATTTGGTGCATGCAGTGGATATTCAGGATAGCCCCAGCCGACAGGATTATCGGCAATTATCAGGTCTAGCTCTGGCTCTGCGGGGAGAACGTCACGGGGCGGTGAGACAATTTCTGGAGACAGCACTGGAGGATGAAGATGCTCTTGCGCGAATCGTCGAGATGGAGCTGTTGGATCAAGCCGTCCAGCAATTGCTGGGGGAGGTGCCATGATGCTGGACCCGAAGAAGCGCAGACTACATGTGAATGGACCGATGGTGCATAAGGATATACGATCCGAAACAACTCATACTCCAACGGAAACGCTGGAATCGCTGCATGCTGACCCAGAGGGACAAGGGGATCAGCAGCATGCTGCAAAACACCAGGATACAGACCTATTCAGAGAGCCGTTTTCCGTTCGTCGGGTTCGTAAAAGTCAGGGCAATAAACTGACCGCCATGCTTCAGGTACGTAACGAGCGAGGGCGATATCTGGAGGAAGTGCTGGACGATTTAAGTGAGTTTGTGGATGAGATCGTCATTGTGGACGATGCCAGCACAGATGGAACACCCGATCTATGCAGAGCCTATCCAAAGGTCGTTCGTCTGGAAGTGCTGGAAAAGCCGTTATTTGCGGAGGAATGGCGATTACGCAATGCACTATGGCAAGCAGCAGCAGGTACCTCGCCGGATTGGTTGCTCTCGGTTGATGCCGATGAGCTATATAGCACGGAAGCGAAGAAAGCGATACGCGCTCTGATTAACCAGGACCATGCGGACTGGATCGCTTTCCGCTTCTACGATATGTGGGGCGGACGAACTCACTATCGGGAAGATGAGCTTTGGGGGCTTCACCGACGTCATACCGCTTCTCTGGTTCGATATATGCCGGGTTATCCTTACTTTTATCCGCAGCAAAATCATCATGTGCCTCGCCTTCCCTTACCCTGCACTGTACTGCCCGGAATCAGCACAGAATTGAAAGTCCAGCATCTTGGCTGGGCAGGAAGTCTGGAGGATCGGGTTCGAAAATATTTGCGTTATAAACGAATTGATCCACACGGCGAGTGGGGCAGCCTGGAACACTATGAATCAATTCTTGATCCGGAGCCCCGACTGATTCCGTGGAAGGAGGAGCAGTGAGATGGGCGTGGTCAGCATATTGACACACAGCTTCACCGATGGATATAACCGGGAATTCAGCCGGGTGTTCGGGGGCGGTCTGGAGCGTTACGTTCTTGATTTGTGCAGTGTAATCCGCGGATTGGGACATATCCCCGAGGTTCATCAGTTGTCCTATTTTGAAGCTTTTCATACCCGCACGGAACAGATCGATGTATATGGGTATGCCTACGATATGAATGATGTGCCCGAAGCTTTTGTCCGAATGGCTGCGGCAGCGCGAGGGCCTGTGATCTATGCAAGCTGCCTGTGGCAGCCCATTGCCTACAAGCCGGGCAGCCTCGGTATCTGCCATGGCATTAACTGGGATCGTCCCGCGCTGCCACTCGAAACCAAGCAGCAAGTTGCTGAGCATATTCAGCTGGCACTGGATGGACTTGTACGCATCGTGTCGGTCGATTCCCATTTTCAGACCTTTTGCCGTGCTGCTTGTACGTTTGCGGATGCCAGTCAGGTCGTGCTTATTCCCAATGCGGTGGATACCTCCTACTTCACACCTGCTCCGCCAAGGCGTACGTTTGAGCCTGAACAGGAAGAAGAATGGCTGGCTGCATGGAAGAAAGATCTTGCAGGCCATGAAGAGCATGCTGAAGCTGCCATCTCGGGGTTGAATGCTGCGTCATCCGTGGGGGAAAGAAACGTTGGAAACGGCATGGTGCGGGCGGACAAATCCGAGGTGACAGTAATCGCTGAAGAACTGGACTCGAGGGATATCCAACAGGGCCGCACTGGTCGGCAGCCAAATGAGCTGATGGATGAACATTTGAAGGATCAGGGCGACGACACACCGGCTGCAACTAATGTGAACCCCTCACGTCCACTGCGCATTTTATATCCACGCCGCATCAGCATGGAACGGGGCATTATTCCGATGATGCTGGCAGCAGACCGACTGCTCGGTGCCTTTCCCGATCTGGAGGTCGAATTTGCGGGAGAGCTGGTTGAAGGCAGTACGGTGGGTCGATCCTTCCGATATTGGCATCGTACGCACCCCCATGCGGATCGAATTATACAGCGCACGTATGATTTTCGGGATATTCGCGAGGCCTACCATCAGGCAGATATCGCGGTGATCCCGACAGTCTTCTCGGAAGGAACATCCTACGCTTGTCTGGAGGCGATGAGCTGTGGACTTCCGGTTGTTGCTTCCAATGTTGGCGGATTGAATGATCTGATTCAGGATGGCTTCAACGGACTGCTGGTACCTCCAGGGGAAGAAGCGCTGACCGCCGCGCTGGTGCGTCTCGTTCAAGACCGGGCCGAGCGGGAGCGGCTGGGTATCTATGCCCGCGAGACGGCGCTATCCTACGACATCTCCCACTGGCGGCGCAGATGGAGTACGGTATTGGAATCTTTTCTGGCAGAAGCAGGATTAAAGGAGGGAATTCGGGGATGATGGATACGCCAAATGCAACGGATTTCACGGAATCAAGATACATTCGGGAGGGCGACCCCAAAACGGATACATTGGTTTTTCCACTGCATCCTGCGTGGTGGAGCCGTCCGTACGAGTACGAATGGGCACGCCAGTTTGCACGTCAAGAAGACGTCGTACTCGACGCCGCCTGTGGTATATCCCATCCATTCAAATTTTGGCTGGCAGAGCACTGCCGGGAAGTTCATGCCTGTGATTGGGATGAGCGTATTTTGTCCAGAGAAGCGATCCGGCTGGATATCGCTTCTGATTTTGGTGAACAGGCCGCACGCGACCTGCCGGAATTGAGCCTGGACCGACTGCATCTTGCGCAGGCCAATCTGGCTCAGCTTCCGTATGCACCGGAGATGTTTGACAGCGTATTCTGCATCTCTGTGTTGGAGCATCTGGATACAGGCACGATGCTGCGCGCCTTTCGCGAGTTCGCCAGGGTGCTGAAGCCGGACGGACGGTTGATAGCCACGTTTGATGTACCCGAGATGCGCCCTGATCTGCTGGAGACCATTATGGCTGTCACTGGACTGACGATCGAAGGTAAGCTGAGCGTGAAAGAACCGGAGGATGCCATCTGGTCTGACATGTATGGCCCGGCAATCCGTTGTTTTCGTGCTGTTATTCGTAAGGAGTAATTGGGATGGATAAATGGGATCACTGATGAGGGCATAGATTGAGATTAACTCCAAATCCTTAAACCTTTGGATACCGAAGCCGTTAGAGATGAACCAGCAGCATGCTGCACTGGTTAGCGTATGCTTCGGTGGATGCTGCGCCGGGTGATGTCAGGCGCAGCAGGGTGTGCAGGCCCGGCGGGACGGTGGTCGCCGGGCTGCCGGAGGCGGCGGGTTGCCGTGCAGTGACTTGGGCCCATTCGGCCCAATCACGCGCAGTGCGCTGCCGCCCTGCGAGCAAAGCGAGCGTGCCCGCCAGTACCATGGCGGGCACTTCGTGCGTGAAGGGCTGCTGGGCGCCATGCGGCGTGCCGAACAGCGCATGCAGCCCTTCACGCACGCTAGCGGGAGCGCGCAGCAGCCCGCAGCGGGCCGCAGGCGGAAGCGCCGCGAGCAGCGCCGGCGCCTGGCCGGGCGGCAGGGCCTGCAGCAGGCGCAGCCATGCGGCCCAGGCGCCTACGCGCGCGAGCGCCAGCGCCGCGGCGTGCACGGCCTGCGGCGCTGGCGGGGCGCAGCGAGCCGGGGCGCCGCCGCGCAGCAGCGCTTCCGCTGCGCGGGCTGCGTCTGGCGCGGCCCCCTGCTGGCGGGCCTTACGTCGCGCTGACGGCGACGCTGCGACGCCTCGCGCTAAGCCCGCCGCAGCCCGGGTGCGGTGCTCGCCGGGCTGCTTGTGGCCGAGCGCCCACAGCGCTAGCGCCGCCTCCGGCTCGTGCTGCGCATGCGTTGCCCAGGGCTGCAAAGCCGCCATGGCAGCGGCGTCCTCGCCGAGCTGGGCCAGCGCCAGCCCAGCGGCGAGGGGCTGCGCCCGCAGCGCGGCGGCCAGCGAGGCCGCGTGGCGCGACAGCCATTCCGGCCGATGCGCATCCAGCGCGGCCGGGATCAGCGCCTGCCAGGCCGCAGGCGGCAGGCTTATCCGCTGGGCTGCGCTTGCGATGGCGTTCGGCCGCCCGCTAGCTGCGGCCAGCAGCAGCAGCCGCTGCCATGCTGACAAGCTGCCGGGCTGTACAGCGAGCGCAGATGTATAAGCCTTAGCTGCCTCCTGCCAGCAGCCCAGCCGTTCATGGGCCATGCCTTCCAGAGTCAGGCTGCGATAAGTTCCGGCACCAGAAACAGACGTATATCGACTGGCTGTGGATGCTGCCGCTTTGGCCTGCTTCAGCCAGTCAAGCGCCGCAGCATCCCGTCCCTGATCGAGCTCCAACACAGCACCAAGCTCCAGCAAGTCAGGGAAGTCAGCATACACCGGCCTCCATTCCTCAACGATAGCGAGTGCTCTCTCTGGGCGGCTACGTTCCCGCCAGGCATAAGCCGTTTTGAGTACCAGATCCGAATGATATCCGCATTCCGGCGTAAGCTTTGCCAGCAAAGGCTGTAACAACTTGAGCGCTTCATCGTATCTCGCTTGCTGAAACCACTCGGCAGCCATCGCATATAACAGTTCCGGTTGATCCGGTGACTCTTCAAGAGCGGAGCGAATTAGCCGCATATTGCGCTCGGGTTTATTTTTGCCAACAATAACGTGCTCCAGATAGCCATAATGAATAATCTCAAGCCCGGAATCGACCACACCCCACGGAGCGAAGGAGAGAATCGAAGATGCCACTTCTTCATGAATCATGCCTTGAAAAGCAATCCGGGGATCATTCCGAAATAAACGACACACGGCATCCGTCACACGCTCTTCTCCAGACATTCCGAGCAAACTCGTGACCTGTATCCAGTATCCCCATACGTCGTCCTGACTTGAGGTCAGCAGCCGCTTCATCTCGGCCAGATTGTGCTCGGTCTGCATCCAGACTTCATCCGCATCCAGTACCAGAATCCAAGGATGAGTGGCAGCAGCAAGGGACAGGTTGCGGGCAGCACTAAAATCTCCGGTCCATGCTGCACTGATGACAACCGCACCATAACGACGGGCAATGTGGATCGTCTCATCCGTTGATCCCGTATCCACAACGATGATCTCATCCACAACATCCTGAATAGCATCCAAGCATCGCTGAAGCGACCGGGCCTCATCCTTCACGATCATGCACAGGCTGATTCCTGTCTGCATGTTCATCCTCCCTCCTTCCTATTCGGGGTTCTGCTCTCTTTCATTCAATCTTCAAAACTCAAAACCATCCGGCCCCGGTAAATCCAGCCTAATCTGTTGAACCACAGGCCAACAACGATCTCGCTGTCCTTCTGTCCCTTGAGCATATGCCTCCAAATGATGATCGGCAGCACTGACAAGCCCTTTCACCAGCCAGCTCGTTCCGACACGTGAATCGGAGGCTCCGGGAAAGGGTTCTCCCGCTTCCTGCCGGGCTCCTTCCACCAATGGATACACTCCTTCTGCCAACTGCCCCTGACCAAGCTGGACCAGCGTATGCAGCACATCCCATTTCCCGGATTGCACACATCCTTCCATCATCAGTCCAAGTGCCTGCCAGCCATTATATGCTGTTCCAGCACCCACGTTTGAGTCGTCATTTTGGGCAACGGCTTGTGAACTACTGATTCTTTCTGCCTGTTGATATCGCTCCGACTCCGTACCCGGTTGCGAATGACGGTACAGCCAAGAAGTCAGTTGATCTTTCCCCTCGATCGTTCTACCTTCAATCCAGTCTAGTCGCTCTATCCAATGGGTAGCTGACACAGAAAGCTCTCCTTTTTTTCGCCGTACCGTCTCCAGCTTAAGGCGTGCCTTGTTCCATTTCCTCTGTTGAATCTGAAGCAAAGCCTCAGCCATGGATAACCTCCCCCTCATCTCCGCTGAAAGGTCTGAAGATATGTCTGGCAACAACTGCACAGCTGTATCATAGCAACGACACTGCTCCAGAATGCCCAATACTTTCTGAATTGCCTCTTCTGAAGTCATTGCAAATCGCTCCCTAATCAGTTCCACCAAGTGTTGCTCTTGACCCGAAACCCGCATGATCCGAAAAATCCGGTACAAGGGCGGCAGCAGGCTCGATTTGGCACGGACTGCTTCCACATAAGCATCCACTGCGCCTTCAAGGTCCGCCCGCCCCTCCAGCAGCCTCCCCAGGGTATACCAGGTCTGATAGGCTCCGATTCCTTCTTCCGTATGAAATATGGGTGGCGGCGGTCCCATACGAACAGCTTCACGCAGTGATAGCTCTGCCTTTTCGGTCTCGCCCAACGCCTCCTCACATACTCCGCGATGATGCAGCAGGTCCGTGTATTCTGGGAAGAGTTCAAGAGCAGCATGGATGTGATCCAATGCTTCCTGCCAGCGACTCAAATTCTGGAAACAGCGAATCTCATATTTGAACAACAGATGTGCATAACTTGTCAGGGTGGGATCAATTCCCGCTTTTGCTACCCCAAACGTCTTCAGCGCCTGTTCCGTTTCTCCCATCCGTAAATACTCAACACCCAGGTTATAGTGATGGAACGGCTGATCTGGCTCTTCCTCCACCGCCTGTTGAAGCAAACGCAAATTCCGGTTCACCTTATCTTTGCGCTCCACAATGGCCGTCTGATACCCGTAATGGTGGATGATCATGTCTGTCACGTGAAAAGCAGCCTGTGGATTTTTCCGACAAATTGCCACCGCGATCTGCTCATGAATCCGACCCTCGAACCGATGCTCCGGCTCGTTCCTGAAGAGGCGCAATACTGGATTTACCGTCACCCCTTGCTGACCAGAACCTGTATAATTATGAATATTTAAAAACAATCCGTCACATCCGCTGGCTGCCGTCCAGCTTCTGATCTGCTCCCGTGCTGTCTTATCCAGCGCCTCGTCCGCATCGAGAAAAAGAATCCATTCGCCCGAAGCCTGCTCCAGCCCAGCATTTCGTGCCGCGGCAAAATCGTCGCTCCACACAAACGGCACAACCACTGCCCCATATTCCCTGGCAATGGCAGCACTTCGGTCCGACGAACCGGTATCCACAACAATGATCTCGTCCACCGCCCCGCGGACACTTTCAAGACAATGAGGCAACAGTTCTTCTTCATCCTTCACGATCATGCATAATGAAATGTGAATGTGTTTGGTCGGCAAGCTGGTTCCTCCTCTCCTTCGCATGGAACACCGTACGCCAAGGAATGCCTTCGGCGGTTCGTAGCTGCGTTTCCAGCACAGTCTGTTGTGCCATAAGTTCTTTGTCAGCGGGAGAACGAGTTTGTTCGTGTCTGATAACCCCTAGCGCCTGCCGCATATAACAGACAGCAGCTCCAGCCCTCGCCTGCCGCTGTTCTGAGTCCTTCTCCAATGCCTGCTGGAAAAGAATCAATGCCTGATCATAATGCCCTTTAGCATACACGGCTTCCCCGAGGTAAAAGAGGCTTTCCGCATCCAAATCACCTTGTGACATACATTGAATCAGCAGCTCTGCGGCTGCCATGGTGTATCCCTGGCGGTAAAGAACAGCGGCCAGCCAACGGCTATGAACACCATTTCCATCGTGTTCAGGGCTAATTGCAGCCATCTTCTCGTACAGGTTCCTGGCAAACGCCAGTTGTCCCATTTGTACTGCCCGAATCAATATGTTCTTACTCAGCTCCGTTGCAGCCTGAAGCGTCTGGTGAACTATTTCCCCATCTCTGTCATCCTCGGCATGCACCCGTTTTCCCGTATCCAGCAGGCCATTCAGCAATCTCCATCCTTCCCTCTCCTGAGGTTCTGCTGCTGCCATAAATGATTCGGATACAGACAACTCATTTGCCCAAAAGGTCAATGCCAAGTCTAGTCGTTGCTCAGGTTGGAGGTTTACGCCCGCACGTTGCTCGTCACTCCATTGTTTCTGCACGAACTGCAACGCATCTGATACCCTGTTGTCACATAACATCCAATACAGGTACTCTTCATGTTTTATACGCGTATTTCGGGCATCTCCATGTAGCAAGTCTAATGCTTGCCCATACGCTCCGCTGGAAGCAAGTGCATACACCACATATGCCTGACCATCATCGTATGTGACTCCGCTCAGATCTGGATCCTCTTTCTTTGAATGCTCTTTCCAGCGTGCGCATAGTGTCTCTGTTATGCTTTCATCCGTCTCTCCGGATTGCTGCAATACATCGGCTAACCCTGTCCATGCAGGAGCATACGTGATCTCACTCCCCAGAGCCAGGCTGTACAGATGAGCAGACTCCTGCAGAAAGCCTCTTTTCTGTGCAAGCCTTCCCATGGCTGTATAGGCCTTGTAGCTATCGCTACCTATATCCGTTACGTAATGTCTTTCCAATCGGGCTGGCTCTCTGTGAACATCATCAGAGGACTTGCCCTCACGTAATTCATCGCTTCCCGGTTTATCTGTTTGCTCGATTGCTTGCTGATGTATGCCTCGAATCTCTGCCTTGTTATTGTCCTTGAGATCAGCTCCATTGAAGCCCTCCCGGCAATCTGTTGCTCTTGCATAGGACTTGTAGGCCCTCTCCTCTAGACCCTGTTGCTCCAAAATCTCTCCATATATCAGATGCAGGTCGGCATACCCCGCATAACGCTGTCTTTCTACCGCCAATAATCCATGAGCCTCGTCATAACGCCCCATTGCCAGTAGAACCTTGGCATAGTCCCGAACCAGGGTGGAGCGATACGGAGCGTGCAGCGGTGTATGAAGAAAGGATTCAGTAAAGGCTTCTGCTGCCTGTTCGATATTCCCTAACTGGCAGTATGTCACCCCCACATTATAGAGGTGAAAAGGTTGCCCCGGACGATCAGCTAATTCCTGCTGCAAAAGCTTTAGATTACGCAAAGGTTTATGTCCTAGAGCAATCGTGGACGGCAAATAACCATCATGAACCAAACGCAGTGGAGCCAAGGGTTCATGCTCAGCGATACCGTCTTCCTCACGGGTAGAGGAGTCGTTTATTTCCAGAGCCCCTTCTTCTTGTTTTCCATTATCCTTTGCTCCTCCACGAACCAATTGCTCATGTATACGCCCCGCATACCGATATCCTTTGTGGGCGCGAAAAAGACGCACAGGTTGGAAGATCACACGCTCTCCCGCTCCCTCGCCAATTCGGTTCTCTATCGTAATCCGTAGTCTCAAAACGCTCTTATGGACCTTCGGTAGATAATCCAAAAGCTCTTCCAATCCCTGTATGACATACTCATCCGCGTCCAGACACAGAATCCATTCTGTGCTCGCGAGAGGCAAACTTATATTTCTGGCATGTGCAAAATCATCTTCCCAACGGGCGTGAAGCACGGTTGCTCCATAATGTCTGGCGATCTCCGGTGTACGGTCTGTTGAGCCGGTATCTGTGATGAAGCATTCGCTGCCAATCGGCTTGAAGCTGTCGAGACAGCGGGCCAGATGATGTTCTTCATTTTGCACAATCATATGAATTCCGAGTAACCTGTTCTGCATATGCAGCCACCTCCAATGCAAAAAAGTACATGAAGCCCATCAAAGGGACTCCATGTACCTATATGACAACTAGCCAGATTATGTGCCTTGTCCATTGAAGAACACATCAATCGTGCTGGGTGCTCCCAGCAGACTGGAGCGGTAGGAAAGACGTGTATATTTGAGAAAACGCTGTGGCACCAGAACATCCACCGAGCCTGGCAAAATCCCGGTCACCGTGTCCACATCATCGTACCAGTTGGTACCGTTGGCACTGATTTCAACGCGGGCATCAACCCGGTTAAGCCCCGGACCCCTGTTATATACAAAGAAAGAATAAGTGCCGAATACACTCGTCGTGACCGCCGGAAGCGGTGTAAACGTGTTTGCCGTCGGCGTACTAAGAAGCTGTGATTCCTGAAAGCTCTTTTGCGAAATGGACGTCACGCTGCTGAGTGTACCCGCTGTAATGGTGGCTCCCAATACGCTGGTAATGGTACCATTTAACAAGTTCGTCAATGTTCCGGCTGTAATGGTGGCACCCAGTACACTGGTAATCGTACCGTTCAGCAAATTCGTTAACGTTCCGGCTGTCACGGTAGCTCCCAATACGCTGGTGATGGTACCATTTAACAAGTTCGTCAGTGTTCCTGCGGTAATCGTAGCTCCAAGGACACTGGTGATTGTACCCGCAGTGATTGTTGCTCCAAGCACACTGGTGATCGTTCCTGCGGTGATCGTCGCTCCGAGGACACTCGTGATTGTACCGTTTAGCAAGTTCGTCAGCGTTCCCGCCGTCACTGTGGCTCCAAGCACGCTGGTGATTGTTCCGGCTGTAATTGTCGCCCCAAGTACACTCGTGATTGTACCGTTCAGCAAGTTTGTCAGCGTCCCCGCTGTCACCGTGGCTCCAAGCACGCTGGTGATCGTTCCTGCTGTAATTGTCGCTCCGAGGACACTCGTGATTGTACCGTTTAGCAAGTTGGTTAGTGTTCCCGCTGTCACTGTGGCTCCAAGCACGCTGGTGATTGTTCCTGCTGTAATCGTCGCTCCGAGGACACTCGTGATTGTACCATTCAACAAGTTGGTCAACGTTCCTGCGGTGATTGTAGCTCCAAGCACGCTGGTGATGGTACCATTGAGCAGGTTTGTTAATGTCCCCGCAGTAACGGTTGCCCCGAGCACACTTGTGATCGTTCCGGCAGTAATGGTAGCTCCCAGAACACTGGTGATCGTACCATTCAGCAGGTTTGTTAATGTTCCGGCTGTGATGGTTGCGCCAAGCACGCTGTTAATGGTACCCGCCGTGATCGTTGCTCCGAGGACGCTGGTAATCGTTCCGTTCAGAATATTTGTGATGGTTCCGGCATTAATGGTAACGGTAGTGAGACCTGATATATTACTAATCGTACCATCCAAAATAATTCCGAGTACGTTCCCGCTTGTATCGGTGTGAACCGGCTGGGCAGCACCTGTACTATCATGACCAAAAATCAAAGTCCTGAGATTATCCGGATTCGTATTAAACGTTGTAAAGTTAGGCATATGCCTCGTCCTCCTCCCTGGTCAAATCGGTTGTATTCCACGTTCTTACGGCATACGCTGCGCCTGAAAATATACATCGAGCCGGGTTGGCTGATCCGGTTCAACCGATTGGATAACCAGCCGGGTATAACGCAGAAATCGCAGCGGCACCAGCGCTTTGGTTTGACCTCCGGCAATCACTTCCTGGCTGTCCACAGCATAGTCTCTGGCATTAGGGCTGATCTGGATCTGCACAAGAGCCGGATGTTCGCCCCGATTTACAATGCCATATGTGTACATGCTGAGCGATGAGGTGTCTTGAGCCGGAAGAGAATTCATACTACCGTTTGTCTCGGCTCCGACATACGTATGCTCTGTAAAACAGTGAGTAGCACCAGGGAGTGTCGTACGTGAGGAACTACCCTGCTTGAACCGGGGACGAGTAATCCGGGAACAAGGAGGTTTCAGCAATTTAGCGCGGCAGGAACGACGGGATTGGCGGCGGCTGACATATTTAGTTGTTTGGTTCGTTTTCTTCTTGCTACGCTTCGCTGTTCGACTCATATCGATTTCCCCTTAAAAAATGTGCTTCCGCATCGTATGCCTGCATGTAAAATACGGGCACGGCATGCGCCGTTATTTGAGGATTTACTATGCATATCCCAAACCCTTCCCTTGTTTCCCACATACACTGCAAGTACAACCTCTTCACGGCTCTCTTTCAAACTTTCATAGAAACAGCTCATTCCAAAAAAATCGCTTTGATTACTTATTCAAGCAGATTGGAGGTGGATTATATGACCAATTCCAATGTATTTAATCAATCCAACGGCCCCTTATATACTCAACTAACTAATACATTCTCTGCCCCCGGCATTGAGTCCACTCCAGAGGGCGGTGCGGCAGCCGCAGGCAGTTCATTTGCACTGACTACCAATAATGTCAGTGTAGGTGCTGGACTAAATCTGTTGCTGCAGGTCGTTAATGCAGCGGGCAGTGGGCGTACCTTGTACGTCTCTAGGATCAGCGGAGGTACAACCGCAGCTGCTACACTCATTGTCTATTCCGGCGGAACCATTACAGGTGGTACCACACCTGCGCCAGTCAATACATTGTTGGGCAATACCAATACGAGTGTGATGACAACAAGGCAAAATACCGGCTCATTAACGGGAACATTAACAAGCTTGTTAAGCATTCCTCTTACAGCGGGCATGTATATGTTAAACCTGAACGGTTCTATCATCGTCCCTCCAGGGCAGACACTATCCATCAGTGCGGGAACGGGTTCCCAAACCGCCTCCATTAATCTTTCCTGGTGGGAATTCTGACATATCATTTAGAAAAGGAGTGTGCACAATGCCGAATGATCACGTGTTCAACCCGCTAAACCGTCCCGTTTATACGTCCATTACGAATACGTTTACTTCTCCCGGCATTGTGGCTCCACCTGAGAATAATGCAGGTAGTACTGGCAATCTGTACAATGCAGGCTCAACCAACTCCACAACACTAGGATTGCTGGGGGGCAGTGTTATTGCTACTGTCCAACTGACCAACCCAGTCGGGAGCGGTAAAAATGTGTATATATCACGGCTTTCCGGTGGAATCACGGTCGCGCTCAACTTGCTTTCTTCCTTCAGTGGTACCATGACTCTGTCTGCAAATGGAACATTGACATCACCGAGCACACTCACACCGGTAAACAATAATTTATCAAGCAGTAATACGAGCATTGCAACGGTACGATTCTCCGCTGCCGCTCCCACGGGTACCACAACCTTATTGGCTATGCCCTTGCAGGTAGGGCCCTTTCTATCCAACGAGTTAGGACGTTACGTGGTTCCTCCCGGTCAGTCCATTAACCTGTCGGTGAGCGGATCCCTGTCTGTTGGTGGGCTGATGGCCTCCACTTCCTATTTCTCTTGGTGGGAAGCATGATGTACTGCCCTATTAAATAGAAATAGCCGCTTACGGATAAGTAACCGTAGCGGCTGTTCATCGTTCGATCTTCTTTTTACCGTAACAATGGCAATTATGGCTGTCTGACTGACTTCTGTCCAAGTTCTCCAGTCGACTCTACCGGATGCGCTTGTTTCCCCACCCATAAGATTCGTTGCAGCAGCATGCCTGCCAAACCAATGGCCAGTGTCGCCATGCCGATATATTGAAATGTGGGACTGGGTCCTACACTCCGAATCAAGGCGCCGCCAGCAAGTGGAGCAACGACCAGCACGACACTGGAAAGTGAGTTTTGAATACCGAATACACGGCCTACATAGGCAGGCGGAGTTTCTTTTTGTAGCAAGTAATTCAACGTCACCATGAACAGACCATTGCCCACTCCGATGCATAAGCCCCAGATGATGATCCAGAACTCGGACGTTTGAGAACTAACCCAACCAAGCGCAGCAATTCCCGCACCAATCAGCAAATATCCTCCACCCAGCCCCCAGCCATAACCAATTCGCGGAAGGCGATTCAACAGGAGAATGATCACAACCGCACCTGCCCCAGCGGATGATCCCAGCCAGCCAATCAGGGCTTCGTTGCCAGGCTTGATCTCCCGAAACAGCGTCGTAAACTGGTAATCGATCATGAGGATCGCCATTAATCCAAAGCAACCAAACAGCATCGTACTCAGAAGGATGCGGCTGCTCTGAATAAAACGCCAACCTTTCTGCCATTGGCTGAATAAAGATTCCGTGGTCTCCCCCGTTTCCAAAGGACTCCCGTCCGATGAAGACGATTCTGGATTCTCTGTTAGACGCCGTAAAGGCCATAATACGGCTCCGGACAACAGACGTGTAAAAGCATTGATTAAAATACAAACTTGCGGTGAAAATACGGCCACAATGACTGCACCCAGCAGCGGTCCCGCTACTTTGGAGCATTGGCTCACAAAACCGTTCAATGACGATGCCTGGAACAAATGCTCCTCTGCTACTACTTGGCGGGTGAGTGCCTGCTGCGCAGGAACATGGAATACTCCCATTAGCGCTCGTAAAGCAAGAAGCGGTAGCAGCCAAGCCGCACTTGGTGCGAACAGAATTGCAACCGTTAATACAACGGTGATCACATCACATATCATCATGATTTTCACCTTGTGCAAACGATCAGCGAGTGCACCTGCCACTGAGCCAAGTACGATACCCGGAACAGCCATACATACCGGAATAAGGGCAATGATCAGCGGATCAGCACCCCAACGATAAGCGACCATGATCTGGATGGCGAGCGCGTCAAACCAATCTCCAAAGGTTGCAAGCGAATACGCAATAAACATTCGCATGAAGCGGAAGTTGGTCCATAGGCTTTTGGAGGCGCTATTGGACGAAATGGATGATGGATTGGGTTCATTTGAAACGACGGTCATACGTTATACTTCCTCCCCTGATTACAGCCTTGTTGCTGGCTTGTATGTTCCTGGCTGTAATCATAAGGGAGTTATATCAGAGGAAGATCAGAGGATGGAGCAAACGGGGATAAAAATGTGCGGATTTCATCCACAATTTGCTGTCCATAAACAGGTACGCCGTAACTTTTGGAGATATCCGCATGAATTTGAAGGTATTTAGTGCGAAGACGCCCCTCTATCCGGTGATGTGCCATGAACAACAATATCTGGTATGCCGAATTGAGATATAGCGGTGCGTTCAATGTCATTTTCAATACGTCCAGACCATCGTCCATTCTCGGCTCTGCCTCTCGTATTCTCCCTTGTCTGAGCAGCCATAGGCCTTCCATTACTTGAAAACGTCCGATTTCCCGCAAGTATGGCGCATCTTTCAACCCGGAACGCAGAGAAGCCATTTGATCTTCTACCTCTTCGCCGCTGCCACCCCACAGTTCCACATACAACGCTGAGAGCTTTACCGGAAGTCTGAAATGGACCAGTTCATCTTGCTCCATCACATGATACGTTTCAATAAGTCGAGCTTTGGCCTGCTCATACTGGCCCACCTCTGCGTAGACTTCAACAATGTTCAGAATGCGAAGTTCACGAAGCTGTTCGGCAGACAAAGCGGATGAATTCAGAGCCTTTTCGTACAATAGCAGACTCTCCGATGGTTCAATCAGGGTATGTGTAAAAATGAGCAGCCAATACAAACGTTCCTCGAAGGGAATTTCCGTTGTTGTAATCAGCCATTCCAGATCTCCCTGAATAAAGTGGATATACAACTGATAAAATGGATCAATCTCAATGCCCAGCGCTTCTTGCTGATCCAGCAGCGTGAGCATCGACTTGCCCTGCCCATACAGATGATATTTGCGGAACAATCCATGAATCACTTCTCGCATCTCCTGATCTTGGGCGGAAGGGTTAGAGGGCAATATCGCCATATTCGATCGGATGTTAAGCCGGTAACCATAACCACGCACGGTCTCCAGTGCAATTTCTTCCCAACGTTTCAGTTTCTTGCGCAGTCGATACACATGGTCGTCCACGGTGCGTTCAACCGGATATTCCAAGGGCCATACCCGGTCCAGCAGTTGGCTGCGAGTAAAGGCTTTTTCCTTGTTCTCATACAAAAAATGCAGCAGCGCAAATTCCTTCGCCAGCAGGCGGATGGAATCGGTACGCCGGGTTACGCTGTATGTTCCTTCATCGAATTGTAACGACATGCACGGCCCTCCTATGTATGCTTACTAATTGTGGTCCTTATTCTGTTCAACATACCACAAAAACCCTTTGCGAGAACGCAAAAGGTTTTGTAATGTGATGTACTGGCTCTCTTCAGTGATCGCAAGGTGCTCCTTGGATTTAACCCAGCACCACGCGATCATCGGCCATTTTTTTACCACTGATACGTTCAAACTCACCCAATAACTCAGGTACGGTCAGCGTGCGTTTACGTTCTTCACTAACGTCCAAAATAATTCGGCCTTTGTCCATCATTATTAGACGATTGCCCAAACGTATGGCCTGCTCCATATTATGTGTAACCATCAACGTTGTAAGTCTCATCTCACGTACAAGCGTCTCTGTCAGCTCTGTGATCAGCTCCGCACGAGAAGGATCAAGTGCAGCCGTATGCTCGTCCAGCAGCAAAATTTGCGGCTGGGTGAATGTGGCCATCAGCAGGCTGAGCGCCTGACGCTCACCGCCGGATAGAAGGCCCACTTTAGCATTGAGACGTTTGTCGAGCCCGATACCAAGCTTCTCCAACTGGGCGTTGAAAATCTCCCGTCTGGCACGGGTAACTCCAAAGCCCAGTCCCCGGCCCTTGCCGCGTTTGTACGCCATCGCCATATTCTCCTCAATGGACATATGCGGTGCTGTACCCGCCATCGGGTCCTGAAACACACGGCCAATCCAGCTGCTACGCTTATGCTCGGGCAGGTTCTTGATGGAACGGTCATTAATCAGCACATCGCCCATATCGGGCTTCATGACGCCTGAAATAATGTTCATCAACGTTGATTTCCCTGCGCCGTTACTGCCAATCACCGTCACAAAGTCTCCCGGATTCATGGTCAGATTTACACCAACTAGTGCGGTCTTCTCGTCCGTCGTTCCCGGATTAAACAGTTTGGTCACTTGTGTAATCTCAAGCATAATCACATGCCTCCCTTCGCCTGTTGACTCGACGAGCCCATAAGCTCTTCGGTTCGTTTGCGAGCCAGACTTTTCTGCTTCATGGAGCGCTGCATGGTTGGGAAAACAAGTGCGATAATAACGATCACCGCGGTGATTAGCTTCAGATCGGATGTATCGAACCATTCGACCTGGAGTGCGATCGCGACCACAATCCGGTAAATAATTGAACCGACAACTGCCGCAAGAGTGGCCCAGAATACGGTTCTTGCACCCAGAATCGCTTCCCCGATAATAACGGAGGCCAGTCCGATAACGATCATCCCAATTCCCATCGTAATGTCTGCAAAACCAGATTGCTGTGCAATAAATGCTCCAGACAGCGCAACAAGTCCGTTGGACAGACTGACACCAACAATGGTGGTCACATCCGTATTCGCACCGAAGCTGCGAATCATGCGTTTGTTGTCACCTGTGGCGCGCAGTGCCAGTCCGATATCTGTTTTCATAAACAGATCCAGCATGATTTTGAATACCAGCACAACCACGATTATGATGATCATGACATGCTCACCCGAAAATGGGTTGTCCATGCCCATAATGGATTTGTTTGGTGCGCCGAGAATACGCATATTAATCGAATACAAGGCAATCATCATCAGAATACCGGATAACAGCCCGTTAATTTTGCCTTTGGTATGCAGCAGACCTGTACAAGCGCCAGCCACCATTCCTCCAGCCATTGCTGCCAAGCAAGCGAGCCAAGGAGAGAAGTCGTTGGATATCATGACCGCCGCGATTGCGCCTCCAGTTGTAAAACTTCCGTCTACGGTGAGATCGGGGAAGTCCAGTATGCGGAATGTAATATATACACCCAATGCCATCAGTGCATACAACAATCCAAGCTCGATTGCCCCTTCAATTGAACCCCAAGTCAAATTCACATTGCTTCCTCCCTGTCTATCGAAAAGAATGAGGCGAACCCGCCTGCACGTCCGCCTCGCATCCGTACTGCCGGAGGATCTCCAGTCAGATTATTGAATAATGTTGTTATCCTGGTCCTTCACTTCTGCCTTCATCTCATCGGTAACAGTGATACCTTGAGCTTCAGCCGCTTTCAGGTTCAGAATCAGATCCAGCTTGTCCGGCACAGTGACTTTCAAGTCGCCTGGTTTCGATCCATTTTTCAGAATGTCCGCAGCCATTTCACCCACTTGGTATCCGTGATCGTAGTATTTGAAGCCAACGGTTGCGAAAGCCCCTTTTTCCACGGTATCCCGGTCACTGGAGAAGAACGGAATTTTATTTTTATTCGCTGTCTGGATGATTGTATCCACTGCGCTAACTACCGAGTTATCCAGCGTGATATAGAAGGCATCTACTTTGCCAACCAAAGAATCGGTCGCCTGTTTTACTTCGGAAGTGTTCGTAACTGGTGCTTTGACCAGCTTGATATTATGTGTTGCGAGCGCTTTTTCCGCGTTGTTTGCCATCACAACAGCATTTGGTTCGCCCTCGTTAATAACCAGACCTACCGTCTTTACATCCGGCAAATTTTTGGCGATAAAATCAGCCAATTGCACAATCGCCTCCGGGTTCGTATCCGATGCACCTGTTACGTTACCACCTGGCTTGTCCATGTCACTCACCAGTTTGGCACCCAGCGGGTCTGTCACCGCTGCGAACAGCAGTGGCTTGTCCTTTACTTGTTGAGCCAGTGCCAGTGCGGATGGTGTTGCAATCCCTAGGACCAGATCATTTTTGGAATCCCCGGCAATTTTCTGGGCAATGGACAGGTTGTTCGTTGAATCGCCTTGCGCGTTATTGTAGTCAATCGTCAGATTCTTGTTTTCTTCAAGACCAGCATCCTTCAGCGCTGCAATAAATCCTTCACGTGTGGCATCCAACGATGGATGTTCGACGATTTGCGAGATCGCGATGCGATACGATTTTTCTGCCGTACCTTCACCTGTTGTGCCACCAGATCCCTCGGTCGTTGTGCTACCGCCGCTGTTATTTCCGCAACCAGCCGCTACAACCATAGATGCAACCATCATCAGAGACATTAACCATTTCTTTTTCATGTGTGAGAACCCCTCTCCATCTTCTAAAATGTTGATGCCCTCATCGTTATCCAAGTGACACGATAGGGCGGGACAAAACGAACGCTTCAACGCATTGTTGCTTTGATCGACAAAAGCAGACAAATATAGACTTTTCTCATGCGACTGAAGTCCATGACTCGTGTTGGTATTTTATTGTTTCCCTAATATTAAGGTGCGACCTGTTTCCCGTCAATGGTTGAACCGCTTCCAATTTGCATTCATTGCAGATACGTGAGAGAAAACATTACATAAAACAAAAAAAGAGACTGTTCCGAGTGATCGAAACAATCTCTATACATTCTAATTCCCAGCCGCCTCGCGAATCTGGTATGTGCATTTTTTGCCGCCGTCTGCATAACATTCGGTGCGCTCCACATCAGCCTGCAGCAATGAACGGAACAGTTCCAGTTCACAGCGGCAAGCCTGTTTATAGACACTCGCTACCTGCACAATGGGGCAGTTCAGCTCGGTAAGCACATAGGTGCCATCCGATTCCTTGGAGGCATCGGCCATATATCCGTTTGCATTCTGAATGCGCGCGAGTTCCTCGACACGTCCGGCCAGATCCTGACCTTCCATCTGTGGCTGTCCGCTGCGAAGCAGCTTGTCCCGACGGCTCTCGAACAATGCATCCACGACACCGCTGCCCGCTGAATCCGACAGTTCCTCCAGCAGTTCCAGGGTCAGTGATGAATATGATTTTGGGAAAAAGCTATCCCCACGTACCGTCAGATGGTACACAGCGGATGGACGTCCTGCTGTCGCTCTGGCTTCCCGAACCTCAATCCAACCATCCTGCTCCAGTGCCGTGAGGTGGCGGCGGATCGCCATGCCGGTCAGACCAAGCTCAGCTGTCATTTCCCTTGCGGTCATTGTGCCTTGCTGCTTGAGCATGAACAAAATCCGTTCACGCGTCGTTCGTTCCTCTTCGCGCTTCACGATCAGCACCTGCTCTCCCTGCTTATGCGGTTACCGGTGCTGCCTCCCGGCAAGCATCCGAGCAAAAGCGGTTATGCGTCTCTTCGCAATCCTCACAGCATACATGCTGCAGGTTGCAGGTTGGACAATTAATATAACGGTCATGTGTCGTTCCACAGTGATAACAGCTAGCAATCACAATATCTTCATCCGTCCGGTTAATCGGCACGGAAATACGCTCGTCAAATACATAACATTTGCCATCAAACAGACGACCTTGTACCTCATCGTCCTTACCATAGGTAACAATTCCGCCATCAAGTTGTGCCACGTCCTGGAAACCTTCGTTAATCATGAACCCAGTCAGCTTCTCACAACGGATTCCGCCAGTACAGTAGGTAATGATCTTTTTGTCCTTCATGTCACCCAGGTTCTCCCGAATCCATTCCGGGAACTCGCGGAACGATTCAACGTCTGGACGAATCGCGCCTCGGAAATGACCGATCTCGTACTCGTAGTCATTGCGGCCGTCAATTACAATAACATCCTCCTGTTGAAGATGCTCGTAAAATTCTTTTGGGGACAAGCGTTTACCACTAATGACGTTCGGGTCCAAGTCTTCGTCCACGCGGAACGTAACCAGCTCGGCTTTGTGACGAACAAATATTTTTTTGAACGCATGCTCTTCGACATCATCAATCTTGAATACCATATCGCTGAACAGCGGGTTGGCATGCATATCCTTCATGTACTGCTCGGTTTGCTCTGGTGTACCGGATACGGTTCCGTTAATGCCTTCTGAGGCAATCAGAATACGTCCTTTTACACCCAGGTCCTTACAGTATTGCAGATGCTCTTGCGTAAACGTTTCAGGGTCTTCTATCTTCACGAACTTATAATATAAAAGCACGCGGTACGCGCTGTTACACATGTGTATCACCTGTTCCTATTCCATGTTGTTATTGGCCGGATCATCCGACAAGACTACAACGTTGCAACCTTGCTCATTAAAAAGAAAATAAACAGCCGCCCGAAACAATGTCTCGAACTGCTGCTTTGAACATTCGACTTTTATTCCTGCATTCTAGTTTATCGGAAGCGGAATAGCTTAGTCAATATAAATGTATAGAAAGGAATGTAAGTTATGGAATACATTTTTCGTTACTTATCTTAATTGAACGATTAAGAATACTGAATAGCATTGGCAATAAGCATAAATACAATACCCATAGCGATCCACATGACCATCAGCGGCCAAAAGAATCTAACCCATTTCTGATACGGAATGCCGGATACCGCGAGACTGCCCATCAAAGCAGAAGACGTTGGCAGAATCATGTTGGTGAAGCCGTCTCCGAACTGGAACGCCAGTACGGCTGTCTGACGGGTAACCCCGAGCAGATCCGATAATGGAACCATAATCGGCATCGTAGTCACAGCCATACCTGTACCTGACGTGATAAACACGTTCATAATATTTTGGAAGAAATACATACCCAATACCTGCACGGAGGACGGCAATTCGCCAACCGCTGTAGACATTCCGTATACTACGGAGTCAATAACGTTACCCTGATCGAGGACAACCATAATTCCTCTTGCCAGACCGATGATAAAGGCACCATAGGCAATACCACTTGCGCCTTTGACGAATTCACTTGCAATTCGGCTAGGACCGAACCCGGACACGAGACCAGAGATCACGCCCATGCTCAGGAAGAGAGCCGCCAGTTCCTCCATCCACCAGCCTTCTTTGGATACACCCCAGATTAACAGGGCAAAGCCAGCTACAATCGTAATGATGGTCAGAATATGTGTGATGCTAATCGTTGGCAGTTTATTCAGATCCACTGCAGGTGTATCTGCTGCCTGCTCCTGTTCCAGCTCATGCACCAAACCACGAGTTGGATCAGACTTCACTCTGGACGCATACCGCATAATATAGATACTTGTTACGGAGATGAGACACACCAGGATAATCGCACGAAGCCACATACCTGAGAAAATCGGAACTTCTGCAATAGCTTGAGCTAGTCCCACATTGAACGGATTGAGCAGTCCCGCGGTAAAACCACACGAGGCCCCCAGCGAGATCATCGCCGTACCTGTTAGAGCGTCATACCCTAGCGCACGCGCAATGGCGATCCCGATCGGTACAAAGACCATAACCTCCGTGGACATGCCCATCGTAAACCCACCAACGGAGAACAAGGTGATGAATACCGGGATGACCCATAATCCTTTATTAGCGAAAGAACGGGCTACCCTTCCTGTAAGAGCTTCAATCGTTCCCGTGCTCGTAATGATCTGAAATGCACCGCCGATGATGAAAATAAAGAATACAACGTCCGCGGAATCAACCAGTCCGCGAACAATGGACTTGGGAATATCCCACAATCCCGTTGGATTGGCCTCTACATGATGGTATGAACCTGGAACGAGCAAGGATTTGCCTGTTGCTTCATCCTTGACCCGATCAAATTCCCCTGCGGGAATAATATAGGTCAAGACAGTAGCTACCAGCACCAAAATGAACAAGATGACGAAGGTGTGAGGCATTTTGAACCATTTACGCCGTTGTTGTGGTTGTTTTGTTATGTTTTCCAATTCATCATCCCTCGTCCTTCTGTTGTTTCCATGCTTCAAATTCATCACGTACCTGCTTCAATGCTGCCTTGTCTGCGTACAAATCGAACGCTGTCAGTGCAAGTGCCTTCGCCGCACGGTTCAGTTCAATCATGCCTTCCTCTGCTCCGGCAAGCCGGGCAAATTCAGGAGTGTGTGTTGTCGCATCTCCTAACCGAATATACGGATGGATTGCGGCTGTAATTTGGCTTACGTTACCGATATCCGAGGAACCCACACCGCCTGTTTGCGGTGGATCATGTACTTCAATGCCCATATCCTCCAGGTTCTGCTGGAACAGACCCGCCAGAGTCTTGTTGTTATTCCGCTCGGCATAGATCAGGCCTTCTGTAATATCTACCGTAGCCCCAACGCCTTCCGCAGCATGGCGCACGACGCGGTAAACTTTGTCCATGACGACTTTCAGTTCTTCAACTGTCTTTGCCCGAATGATATATACGGCTTCAGCGAGCTCAGGCACCACGTTGGGCGCATCTCCACCCTTGGTTATAATCCCGTTCACCCGAACGTCATCCTTCAAATAAGGACGCAGCGAGTTTATTCCCGCGTACGCGTTGACCAAGGCATCTAGCGCACTAATGCCCTTCTCAGGAGACGAGGCAGCATGTGCCTGCTTGCCGTGGAACGTAAAGGTTGCGTCCACACAAGCCAGCGCACCTCTCAGTACCATCGTTTTTTGCTGCGGGTGACACATCATGACGGCATCCATCTCATTGAATACGCCATCGTTCACCATGATGATTTTGCCACCGCCCTCTTCTTCAGCCGGTGTACCAAGTACGACAATTCGTCCCGGAAGTTCAGGGCAAGCTTCCTTGAGCGCCAATGCTGCACCTACAGCAGAGGTTCCGATCAGATTGTGTCCGCAGGCATGTCCGATGCGGGGCAGCGCATCATATTCAGCGAGCAGTGCAATCGTGGGTCCACCTGACTGACCTTCCCATACAGCGCGGAACGAGGTGTCGAGGCCTGAAATGCCTTTTTCCACCTGAAATCCGGCTGCTTCCAGCGGTTCGGTTAACCACTGTTGTGCTTGGATTTCCTGAAAGCTAAGTTCAGGGTTAGCGTGAATACGCAGGGATAATTCCCGCAAGTCGGGGTCTAGCCGATCTACAGTTTCTTTGATTTTTTGCTTCATAAGAGCTGGGTCAGAATACATATTGTTTTGCCGCCTTTCTTCAAATACAGCATTTCTATATTCAATTCAATCGAATAAATATACAATCAGATTGGATATATTGTATGTGTGACCAAGCTATAAGTAAATTCGAAAAAATTAAGGAATAGCCCATAAAAAATTTTATGGACTCGCTAGATAATAACATATGGATATCATTAGATGTCAGTATAATACTGGTTTATTTACATATTAACCAAGACAGCATCGGTATACATTTTAATCTTATATACATCCTTCGAATCAGTTCCCCCCATAAAAATAACATTGCCAAATGGCAATAAAATTCCTGTTTTGATAAGGAAATATCGGATAATTATGCATAAGCCTAGCACCTGCACCACCACGTCTGTATCTAGCTTCCATCCACAACATGCTGTGTTCCAGCCGTTTTCATTAAATCAACAAAGCGACCAACCGTTGCCTGTTGCAGCACACTTTCCTTATACACCAACCACGTGTTACGCCGCACTCCCTGTCCATTCTGTCGGATTAGTTCCTGCTGATGAAGACCATCCGAAGCAGATACGAAAATACCCGGAATAATGGCATAACCAAGCCCGTATCGCACCATTTCCTTGCATGTCTCATAGCTGTCCACACGCATCGCTACAGTTGGTGAACATTCATAGCGCTCATACCACCAGGCCGCTACTCCTTCTCGGAATGGGTTCACAGGAGATCCACCCGTTTTTGTCAGGGGCTCCTGAAATGCAATTTGCGGAAGCTCGGGAAGTTCATCCAGATTAATGGGTTCACGGGATACAATGCAGACCGGTTCATCGTGCAGCAGATGTTTCCCCTCATACCAGGGATGCTCCCCCCGTATGACACCCACCTGGATTTCGTCCCTCATCAACAGTTCCATAACCTCCACACTTAGTGCACAGGTCACAGCAAACTGAACCTCAGGGTACAGCTCCTTGAACTGCTTTAACAAGGGAGGAAGCTTGTACAACGAATAATGATTGGCAATCCCAAGGCGCAACGTTCCCTTAACCTCATTACGAATGTTAGACAGCTGCTCCTTGACCTGGTTAAGCTCATTGAGCATTTTACGGGCATAGATCGCGAGATGCTCTCCTTCGGGAGTAAATCTGGCGCCTTTTAACGTTTTATCGATAAGTGGCACGCCAAATTCCTTCTCCAATTGCTGCAAACGGTATGTCAAAGCCGGCTGGGTCATAAACATGCGCTCCGCAGCCTTGGTCAGACTGCTTTCTTCGGAAACGCTCAGCAGCAGACGGCAGTCCTTTTCATCCATGATCATGTTCCCCCTTTACTTCTCGTCTCTTCAGTATAACCCAGAAAACCAGCGTTAAAGGTACAGAAAAAGCCCAACTCGATATGAGTCAGGCCCGCCCTGCTGATTTGCTTCTTATTCGATGATGATTTACTGCGAAATCGTAATGACCGAGGTAACAAAGTGGTATGATTCATTTTCCTGCACTGCCTGCGACAGCAAAATCCGGTTGCCTTCCGGACTCCAGCTCAATGGATCAGATGCGTTATCCATTTCAGCTGAGATCTGGAACTGCTCCGCCGATTCCGTATTGGAGACAAATAGCCCTTTTTCATCATCACTTTCCGAATTGATCGTGTAGGCGATTTTGGAATCGTCACCAGACCAGCTCGTGCCGAAGATCTGCGTGCCTCTGGCAAGCGTGGCTTTTTCATTCCCTTCCAGATCGGTCAGCACCAGCGCCCGTTTGGTATCGGCTGTTTTTTTCACAATCGCCAGTCTTGAGCCATCGTTGGATGGAATTACCCTCTCTACACTTTTCAGTACCTGCTTCACTTCACCGGTCTTCGTATCGTAGCTATTCAACTGTCCGTCCGTGCCTGTGATGTAGTAAATCACATTCCCAGAAACGCTGACGCTGCTTACATTGAAGTTTCCCGTCTTGACCAGCGCTTTGGTCGTTCCATCCACACTAGCTGATATGATATCCCCATTCATGTTTGGAAAAACAACATGCTCCTTATCCAGCCATGCTCCTTCAAAGACAAATCCATCGTCCTTGCCCGCAGGTACCACTTCCCCGTTGTGCAGGTTCAGAATAAAGCCTTTGCCTGTCGATTCCTCTGGTTCTCTGTAGAAAATATACTGACTATCCGGGGACACGAGTGGTGAACCCAGACTCACTTCACTTTCCTTCACGGGTGTATCTGTGCCCTTCGTAAGATCATACATGTATAAGTTATGCGGGTAACGTTTCTCACCCTCAACCGTGATAGGCTTCATGGATTCGTTTTCTTTATCCGACAAAATCCAGTCATTGCTTAGCCACGCTACCCCGCGCATATTCGACAGTTTATCGATTTTCTCCAGCTTAAAGCTCTGGTATACCGACGTATTTGTATTGTCCTTCACCGTAATATCCGTGCCTGATTTCCCGTTCTGTGTATGATCCCCTGGTTTCGTTGTTCCCCCGCATGCTGTTGCCGATAATAGGACGATTGCCCCGAGCGTGCCCATAGCCGCCTGTTTCCAATTCATCATGGTCCCTCCTGAGTGCTTTCTATAGACCAAGCATACACATCGCATACTTCCAAAGTTATTCAGACTTGTTTCCAACTTGTAAACTTGAATGCGCCAACGGGAAAATAAGCTGGAACGTTGTCCCTTCTCCGTGTTTCGGATCGCCCGGCAACAATGAGATTGTGCCGCCCTGCTTCTCTACAAATTGCTTGACGAGTGATAGTCCCAACCCGGTTCCTCCGGTTTTTCTAGCCCTGTCTTTATTGACGGTGTAAAAGGGTTCAAAGATTTTCTCGCGCGCCTCGTCCGGAATGGGCGTACCCGAGTTGAAGATGCAAATCACCGCTTGTCGCTCCTGCATTCGCAGTTCATTGCTTACCCGGATGACACCTCCCGGCACATTATATTTGATCGCATTATCCAACAGATTGATGAAAATATGCATCAGGCTTTCCCGATCGCTGCGGATCACCGCAGGCAGTAACACCAGCTCCATGTTCAATGCAAACTTCTCGGCTTTGCCCCGCATCCGGCCACAGGCATCCTCCAGTAGAGCACGAACTTCCACGTCTTCTGCCTGATTCTCAAAATCATATTTCTCCAGAGCAGACAAATGTAATACCTTCTCAACCATCTCGTACAGCCGCTCGGTTTCCTTGCCAATATTGCTCGTGGCATCATTCAGCAATTGTGGATCATCCTTATACATGTCCAACAGCTCTACATACGCCTTAATCGACGTAAGTGGCGTCTTGAACTCATGGCTGATGTTGCCGATATATTGTTTCTGCTGCTGCTCCAGGGCCTGAAGCTTCTCGATGGCAAGCTGAAGCTTCTGCTGTTCCGCATGCATGGCTTCAATATTTTGCTGAATCGATGTGCTCATATAATAAATGCCCTGTCCCAGCTCACCTAATTCATCCTTGCGTCTCACAGGTGATTCAGTAATATAATGCCCTTCACGGATGGAATCGGCAGACCTCTTCAAGCGGGTTATGGCAACGGCAAAACGATTGTAGAAGAGATATCCCAGAATGAAGCTTAGTCCAACAACCGCAATCCCTGCCCACATAAACAACTGAAGGATACGGGCATAAAATTCATGATAGCTCTGAACCGGATACTGCATGCGCACAGCACCCATCTGTCCATCCGGTCCGTCCAGCGGTGCTATGTAGAGCAGGGTATCCCCCTGTTCGTGATAAGCGATTTTATTTTGCAGCGCATAGTTCAGCGTAGCTGTGATATCTGCACTTTCCTCAGACATGATCGATGAACCAACCTGCTGTCCCTTCATATCATAGAGCGCGATTGGCAGACCTGTGGAGCTTGCAAGCTCTTGAGCCAGCCTGCGGCCATTTTGCTGTAAAAAAACCTCCTGCTCCAGACGAACGGACTCGGTATAGTAAGACTGCCGCACATTCAGATTCACCAGTCGGGTCTGCTGGGACAGAATGGTCTCGATCTGCGTCTGCTGGTTGCGCTCAATACCTCGCAATACCAGGGAGCTGAGCACAACGACGGTCAGGATAAGCAATGCGGCCAGAAAAACGCTGAACTTCAGCTTGATGCTGACTCTCATACCAAGCCGCCCGGTTCAGGGGCTGATGCCTTATAGCCAATGCCGTATACCGTCTGCAATTTTTGCTGGTCGGTATCGCCGATTTTTTTGCGCAGCCGCTGAATATGAATATCCACCGTGCGTGTACCCCCGGCATATTCCATGCCCCACACCCGGTCCAGCAGATCATCCCGCGTGTATACACGCTCAGGGTTGGACATCAGAATGGTAAGCAAATCGAACTCTTTTGGCGTCAAATCCAGCTTCTCCTCATTCACCGTCACGGTGCGGTGAGCGATATGGATACGTAGCGTTCCATTGACGATAGCCTGATTCTTGGAATCATCAGATGGTGGACTGCTTTTCTCCACGCGGCGCATCAGTGCCTTTACCCGTGCAAGCAGCTCGCGGATCTCAAACGGTTTGGTCATGTAATCATCCGCGCCCATTTCCAGGCCAACGATCTTATCCACGATATCATTTTTGACAGTGAGCAAAATAATGCCGATATCCTCCCGATCCTCCAGCCTGCGGCATACGCCGTATCCATCCAGTTTGGGCATCATCACGTCCAGAATCATGACCTGCGGATGGAATGAAGCTACCTTGACCAGCGCTTCTTCGCCGTCATTTGCTGTCTCTACTTCATATCCTTCGCGCCGCAGCGCGTAAGCAATGGCACTAACAATGCTTGACTCGTCATCCACGACCAGCACTTTTTTATTCATCGGAATCATCCTCTATATGTGTCATGAGTTATCTTATTCTTTGGATCTATGTTAACAAGGTATGGCCTGATTAGCTATGGAGGACTTTTCGATTTGCGAGAAACGCTAGAAACGTCTGTATCCTCCCAGCTTGGACTTCGCTCCACTTTTTTTATACCCCAAACACAACAAAAAGAGCCCATCATCAGGAGAAATGCTCCATCCCATGATTGGCTCTTCTTTAATAAGACTAACCGCTCCAAGTGCGGCGCCTTTTTATTTCTATACTCCGCTCAAATCGAATTTATTTTCCAAACCATCATCATACTGCTGGCACAGGCTGAGCTCCAACTTCCTCCTCATGATCCAGCAGATCATGTTTCTCCCAAGCCCGGCTCTTCCAGCGGAAATACATAATGACAGCGCGTGTCCACTCGTCTGCGGCAATCGCAAGCCATACACCGGCGAGCCCCATGTGAAGCTTGAACACCAGCAGATAGCCCAGCGGCAGACTCATGCAGACCATGGAGATCAGTCCCATATATACCGGGAACTTCGCATCACCTGCGGCACGAAGAGAACCAATAATCACAATGTTGCAGGTTCGCCCAGTCTCCAGCAGAAGACTGAGCAGGATGACCTGTGCACCCAGTTTTATAATTTCCGGATTATCCGTGAACACACTCATCAGCGGAACACGGAAGAGAATAATAATTACATCGATCACAACCGTTGCGAGCAGCGCCCATTTTACACTGTCGAATACACGTTTGTATGCATCGTTCTTGCGCCGTGCACCGACCAGTCGGCCAACAATAATGGATGTCCCCATTCCGATAGCCATGCTGAATAAATAGATGTAGCTTGAAATGTTACCCGCATATTGCCGGGTCGCCATCGCTTCAGCACCCAGATAGGTCACATACAGTGTGAAGACGAGCTGGCAGGACTGATATACAACGGATTCCAGCGCAGAGGGGATACCAATTCGCAAGATTTTGCTGATAAATTTCTTCGAAAGGTTGATGTAATAGCTAAACTCCACCCTTACATCCATTACCCGATAGAGCAACCAGAAGAAAATAATCAAACAGATCAGACGGCTTCCGACCGTTGAGATCGCTGCCCCTTCTACACCAAGCTTCGGCATGCCGAAATGGCCAAAAATAAGAGCGTAGTTACCAACGACGTGAATCACGTTCATCAGAACAGAAACATACATCGTCTCTTTGGTGTAACCATGCGTACGAATCGTCGCGGCCAGCGCGTTAATCAGCGCCTGAAGGAAGATCCCGCCTCCGACAATACTTATATAAGAACGGGCAAAATCGTATATTTCACCTTGGATATGAAGCAGTGTAAGCAGATGTCCTCCGAACAGAAGGAAGCTTCCGCTCAGGATTAGTCCAACAATCAGATTAAGCGTAATCGCATTACCTGTGACCTGTGCCGCCTCACTCAACTTCTTCGAACCAATATATTGTGCCACAACAATAGCAGCACCATGTCCAATGACTTCCAATACAAGAATCGCAATGGAAATAATCTGGTTGGCTGCTCCGACTCCGGATACTGCATTATCGGACACCGAACTGAGCATGAACGTATCCACGCTCCCCATCAACATAAACAAGAAGAGTTCCAGGAAAATAGGCCATGTTAGCCGAATCAGATTCAGATCTTTGGCATCCGAACGCAAGGACTCTTTGGTTGAGGATATTGCTGTCATTTTCTCACCTTTCCCGTGTGGGCTTTAATTCTTAGGGTATGTTAGCACAGGTAGTTTGAAAATGCAGTAGTTTTGCGAAAAAACTTGAAAGTTTTTTGAAATTCCAATAATAGGTATTTTCAGTTCTTTCATTTAATTTGCATTATAGAGAAGAAATACATTCATATAGTCGTTCTAAATACATGTTCTCAGGAGATATACGAAGTCCGAGACGATGAACAAAAACCCTAACACATCCCTTTTGGACCGGGATATGTAAGGGTCCAAGGTTAAGCTAGCCATTTAATCATATTGAATACATGGGTCTATCCTTTTACCGATCCTGCAGCGATGCCCTCCACAATTCGATTGCTCAAGACGAGGAAAGCGATCAGGATCGGCAGGATGCTGATCATCAGTGTCGCGCCAATCGCTCCCCAATCCGTTGTGTACTGTCCAATAAAATTCTGTACCCCAACAGTCAGCGTCTTGTACGCATCTGTGCTGATGAACGTATTCACGAAGATGAATTCATTCCAGTCATAAATCATGTTGATAATCGCTGTCGTGGCGATCACCGAGGATGTCATCGGCAGGACGATACGGAAGAAAATCCGATGGACAGAGCAGCCGTCCATCACCGCTGCTTCCTCCACTTCCCGCGGAAGGGCATAATAGAAACCAAGCAGGATCATAATGGTGATCGGCATATTAAACGCAATGTATGAAAGAATGACCGACAATGGATGATCTGTAAGATGGAGCTTCAGAAACAGGCTGAACAACGGAATCAGCGTAGAATGCACAGGGATCATCATACCCACCATGAACAGTCCGAGCACCAGAGAACGTCCTTTCCAGCGCATGCGGGTTATCGCGAAGGTGACCAGACTCGCGAACAGTACGGTGAACACAACGGACACCACTGTGATCCAGACACTATTGAAGAAATACAAGCTAATGTTGCCTTCCGTCCACACCTTCACATAATTCTCCCAACGCGGAGTCGCGGGAAGGGCGAACGGTGCCATATCGAATACTTCCTGATTGTTTTTTAGGGAGAACAGCAGCAGCCATATCAAGGGCAGAATCTGCAGCAGCGCCACCAGAATCAACAGAATGTAGAGCAGGACATAGCCAAGCCTTCTCAGCACTGTCGGTCCCGCGCCTGTTCCGGGATAGGCTGGCAACCGAACCGTGGTATCGGTCTTCACAGGGATGGACCTCCTTTCATTTCACTTCACTCAAGAATACTGAATGGTGTCCTTGGATGCCGTAGCCTTTCGAAGCAGCCAGGTTACGACCAGACAGATCACGAGCAGGAAGAAGCCGACAGCACTCCCGTAACCAAAGTCGAATCCACGGAAAGCCTGATGATACATATAAGAAGCCATCACTTCACTGGAGCCATTCGGTCCACCGTCCGTCATCACATAAATGAGGTCAAAGTACTTCAACGAACCAACGACAGCCAGCACGATCGTCACTTTGATCACTTCCGTGATCAGGGGCAGCTTGATTCGGAATGCAATCTGCCAAGGGCTTGCACCATCAATCCGCGCTGCTTCAACCAACGATTCCGGGATATTCTTGAGTGCAGCATAGTAGATCAGAATATAGAATCCCGCATACTGCCACAAGATCGGTACGAACAGCGCATACAATACCAGGGATGGCTCCGCCAGCCAGGCTGGCGGATTGGCAATACCGACAGATTCCAGAAAGGTATTAAGCACACCATTGCTGGGATGGTAAATCTTCAACCATAACTGGGCAATCGCTACGGAGGACAGCAGCATCGGAATCAGATATATTTTCCTGAACAGGTTGGCACCCTTAATTTTGCCTGACAGCACCAGGGCAATCATAAGATAACCGATCAGACTCAGTGCAGAGAACAAGGCCAGTAGAAAGGTATGATATGCACTCTGCCAGAACGTTGCGTCATGAAGCAATCTTGCATAATTTTCAAAACCGATAAAGGTCATTGCGCCGATCCCGTCCCACTGCATCAATCCGTAATATCCGGTCAGCACGATCGGGATATAGATCAGTACCAATAACAGCAGCAGTGCGGGAAGCACGTACAACGCAGCGACTAAACGGTTGGACATGACTTTATCCATCACAATATCCTCCCTATGAGCGTTGTACGTTAGTTGCCTTTATCAATCGCTTCCTGATGATTCTTCACAAATTCCTCAGGAGTGACTGCTTTTCCGAACAGTGCCTGGATCATGTCCAGATGGACTTGAGCTGCGGTCGGTTTCATCTGCACGTCGGCGAATAATGTCAGGCTGCTGGCCTGATTCAATTCATTCAGCAGGTCACTATAAAGCTGCGGCAGTTGTACCTCGGCTGTGTCCACTTTCGTTGCCGGAATAACACCCGCTTCGGTTACAGAGCTTTCGCCCCATTTTTCCACAAAATATTGAACGAATTTTTGAGCTTCATCCTTCACCTTGGAGTTCTGTGCGACGAACAAGCCTACACCCGGGCCGCCGACCCAACTGTTAATATCGCTTTTGCCACCATCCATTGTCGGGAATTTGAAAAATCCGATTTTATCCTTGAACTCCTGCGGTACATCCGGATTGGTGGTATAGTTCGGCAGTTCCCAGGTGCCCATGAGGTACATGGCAGCTTTCTCATTCATGAATTCCGATTTGCCTTCATCATTGGACAAGCCGTTATAACCTTTGTTAAAGGCGTTCATATCCACCAGCTTCTGTACTTCGGCTGCCGCCTGGATCAGGGCTGGATCGTCAAACTTGCCTGTGCCATTGATGGCCTTCTCCAATGCATCCCCGCCCAATCGATTGGCCAGATACATATACCAGAGAGACCCGGTCCAGCGATCCTTGTTGCCGAGAGCGATGGGAACCACACCATTGTCTGTCAGCATTTTCACAACATTCAGAAATTCATCATATGTTGCCGGGGGCTGCAGATTATATTTGGCGAAAATGTCTTTGTTGTAATAGATCGGAGATATGTTCAGTTCAATCGGGAGCGCATAGGTTTTGCCTTCCACAGCATATGCTTCGGTTGTTCCGGCAATGAATTTCCCTTCTAGTGAACCACTCAGGAGGTCATCCAGTGGAGCAAACAAATTGCCCTTTACATAAGGCTCAAGAAAACCCGCTGCCCACGTTACGCCTACATCCGGGAGTTCATTGGAAGCGGACAGAATTTTCAATTTGTTCTTATATTGCTCATTCTCCAGCACTTCCTGTTTGATGGTCACGTTGGGATGATCGGTCTGATACTGTTTGATGATTTCATTCACCAGCTTATTCTGCTGTGCAGAGCTGCCTGCTGGCCAGAGATGCATAAACTTGAGGGTCACTTTTCCGTCAGAGCCACTACCGCTCGCTTCACCCTCTCCGTCAGAACCTGAATTGCTGCATCCGGATAAAAACACGGCGAGGACAAGTGTCAATGTCAGTAGCATGGCTATTGGCTTTTTTCTCATATTCCTAACCCCCTGTAATGGTTATTCGGTTGATGTAACCGCTTTAATAAAATTGTAGCATGGGTACATCTCCCCCATAAGACCAGGATGATTTGGAAAAACTCCACTATTTTATGGTTATTTAGTCTCTTTACGAATCCCAATGGAATGACGATATTTGCTTGGGCTAAGCCCTTCGAGACTTTTGAATACCTTAATAAAATATTTATCCGTCTGGTAGCCTACCTGTTCGGCGATCTCCGAGATGGGCAGGGCCGTCTGAACGAGCATCTCCTTTGCCCGTTGAATACGTGTACGGGTCAGATATTCGCTAAAATTAATTCCTATCTGCTCCTTGAACAAAACGCTAAAATAACTGGAGTTCAAGTGCAGCATATCAGCGATTTCCCGCAGGGTAACATGTTCACTCAGATGGGCATCCACGTAAGCAACAGCTTCACTGATCTGGGGATTAAGTCTCTCGTCTCCCCGTTCTTTGGCATCCAGCAGCTTGGGGTCAACCAGCTTCTGCATCATTTGAATACGCCGTTGTTGGTCTCCAAGCTGCAAAGCCTTCTCTACCGTCTGAATCAGCTGTTCCTTCTCAATCGGTTTAAGCAAATAATCTACCACGCCAAGTTTGATGGCCTGCTGGGCATATTGGAAGTCGGCATGCCCTGACATAATCAATACAACTGGTTTGCTCGGAAACTGCTGCACGGCTTCAACGAGGGACAGGCCAGAGAATTCCGGCATGCGAACGTCAGTAATTAAAAGGTCCGCCGTCTGTTCACGGAGCCATGCTGCAGCTTCGACTCCACTTGCCGCAGTTCGAATTTCGTTACGACCAGCTGACCAGCCTTCCAGCGTCTTGCGAATTCCTTCTCGTGTACGCGGTTCATCATCAACGATTAGAATCGTTCTGCCATGAATCATATGCACCCTCCGTATCCTTCGGAATCTCAAAGCGAATGACAGTCCCTTCACCGACCTTACTCGTAATGGAAAGTCTGCACAATTCGCCAAGCTGACTGCCAAAATAAAGCTTCAACCTGCGATGCACGTTAATTAGCCCCACGCCTGTTCCCTTGTCGGAAACAGCAGGTCCACCATTCAATGCACGAACAACGGATTGAAGCCGGGAATCATCCATGCCAGGTCCATCATCCCGAACTTCGATGTGAACCAGCCCATCCTGCGTGGAAGCATCTACATGGATGCTTACCTTTCCCGGTTCAATTTTGCTCTCTATCCCGTGAAGAATAGCATTCTCCACCAAGGGCTGTATGAGCAATTTGGGAATCTTCACGGTGCGCATCGCATCACTCAGTCTGATCTCCCATTGCAGCCGTTCTCCCAGCCTCATCTCCATAATTCGAAGATAACGCTCCGCGTGCTCCAGTTCATCGGCCATAGTAACCCATTCATCCTGATTGGGACTGGAGATGATGTAGCGGAATAGGCGGGACATCGCCACAACCATACGCGCCATTTCCTCGTCTCCTTTGTCATCAAGTGACCAATAGAACGCCTCCAGCGTGTTAAACAGAAAATGAGGATTGATCTGCGACTGCAGAGCTTTCAGTTCTGTTCTTGACTGCATAATTTCCTTCTCATATATCTCCTGAGTCAACTCATTCAACCGATAAACCATCTGATTGTATACTTCATTAAGCCTGTGAATCTCCATCGTTGAGCTGAACATAATATTGGGCTTCATGGCTCCTGGCCGCGCACTGCGCATGGCCCTCATCAGCCGGGTGATGGGACGTGTAATCATGGTCGACAAGAGAAAGGACATAATGAGGAACAGCACGACGCCAAACAAACCGGAAATAAGCAGTGCCGTCCGAAGAATGGACACACCCTCCGTTGTCTCGCTAACAGGTGTAAGAACCGCGAGCGTCCATCCCGTCATTTCGGAATGCTGTCTAACGACGATATAAGGTTCCTCCCGGGTCTCGACTACAGAACTGTCACTGCTTAGGAGTGCCTTCACATCCAGACTAGCCTCCAGATTGGAAGTAACTACGCTTCCTGCCGCATCTACCAGAAGAATAGAATCCTCCACATCGTCCTCAGCATCCAAGTCATTCAGTTGAAAAAAGCTGCGCTGCATCCGCACCACGACATAACCTCCAGGTTCAAAAGCCCGGTCCATGAGGCTGACTCGCCGAATAGCCATAATAACCCCCGGATCTTCCGGGTCAGGACCGACCCAGACCAGCCTTCCCTTCTCTGCGTCTGCTTCCGCTATCCAGTTACGTCCGAGCCTTCCATCCAAAGATCGGTCATCCATGGGAAATATTCTGCTATAAGTTGTCGTATAAATTTCCAGACTCTGCACACCGCTCATAAAGGATGGATAGCTGCTCACAACCTGCAAGAGCGCTTGGCGCTGATTAAACGTAGCCTGTTCCCCACCTTTCTCATTGCTCAGTAAACGCTGCACATAAGAATCATCTGCCACTTGAGCTGTCAACGAGTTAACTTGTGCGATTAAGGCGTCCAGTCTGCCGTTAGCCTGAACAGCAGTTTGATGAATATGCTTCTCCGCATTGGTCTTCAGCAAACCGGATACCCGGTCATAGGCAGCGATTCCCGCAATAAATAACACCACCAACATCACCAGTACAAAACCAACAAAAATCTGATTGCGCAACGAGTTCCATCTGCCCCAATTCACTCGCAAACCCCATTCTCCTCCCCGCATGTAAAAGAAATCGCCACCCGTTTCTCATCTTGGGTGACGATTGAGTACAAGTATGCCGGAATCCATCATCGCCAATTATTGAAGCGTTTACATTTTGGCTCGTTGATCTCCTTCACCGATCTTTGTTTAGTGATTAAACTAACGACTAAAAAATAGCACAGAATCCTATCTTTATCAATCATTTAAATATAGGGCAGCTCCACAAACCGGAAGCTCATGAAAACAAAAAAAGGACGGACTCCATGAGTCCGCCCTTTTCTTCATTATTTCACTGAACCTTGTGTTACACCATTGATAATCCATTTCTGTGCAAACAGGTAAATGATGATCATCGGCAGCAACGCCAGCAGGTACGATGCAAACGCCAGGTTGAAGTCGGTATTGAATTGACCCTGGAACACATATTGTACCAGTGGTAGTGTGTATTGTGCCGGGTCGCTAATAATAATGAGTGGCAGCAGGAAGTCATTATAGGTAGACAGACAAGTTAGAATACCAACCGTGGCACTGATCGGCGCCATCAATGGGAAAATGATTTTCCAGAATGTACCCCAGGTTGTTGCTCCATCTACGAAGGCTGCTTCCTCCAGCGCTACCGGAATGGACCGAATGTAACCTACATACACAAATACGTTAAAGGCGAGCCCATACACCGTATGCAGCAGGATAAGACCCAGAAGATTGGTCATTTCCAGTGATGCAGTCAACTTAACAATCGGCAGCATGATGATTGGAAACGGAATGAACATCGCACTGACGAAGTAATAGTACAGCCCTTTGAAAAACTTCCGTTTCTCCATATTCCGGGCAATCGCGTAAGCAACCATAGAGTTACTGAGCAAGGTCAGAATGACTGTTGACGCAGTAACAATGGCACTGTTACGGAACGATTGGAAGAAGTTGGTCATGTCTATTGCACTTGCAAAGTTCTCCCAGTGGAGCGTTGTCGGAATAGCAAATACCGATTGAGCCATTTGCTCCGGATTCTTCAATGCGATTGTAACTGTCATATATAAAGGGAACAGAATGAACAAGGTACCCAGAACAATTAACAACATAACGGGCCAGTTGGTACGTAAACGGCTTCTCATTACAGATCCGTCTCCCTTCTTTGCAGGAACCGGATTTGCAGAATCGAAATCACCGCAATAACGATGAAATAGATAACCGAGTTCGCAGATTGATATGCATATTCGCCGCCTTCAAATCCACCCGTGTAGATCAGATGGGAGATGGACTGTGTTGCCCGTCCCGGTCCACCATTCGTTAAGGCCACGATCTGGTCAAAGACCATCAGTGAGTTTTTCATCGCCAGCACCATATTAATCGTGAAGAACGGGGCAATAAGCGGAAACGTAATGCTCCAGAATTCACGCCATTTGCCGGCGCCGTCCAGATTGGATGCTTCATACAATGTCGTAGGGATGGTTTGCAAGCCCGCCAAATACAGAATCGTATTCAACGCGACGGATTGCCATACCGCTACAATCACGATCCCAATCCATGCCAGGCTTTCGCTACCCAGAATGTTGGTGGATAGGGCGTTGATGCCCAGGTTTTGTCCCCATATCGGGAATACGTTGGAGAACAGGTAGTTAAATATGTAACCTACGATCAATACACTCAGGATATTCGGCAAGAAGTAGATGCCACGGAAAAAGTTACGGAACTTGATCTTGGCATTCAGCCCAAGTGCAATGAGCAGGCTTAGAATATTCGTGAGGATCGTTACAACGATCGCAAACTTGAAGGTAAACCAGTAGGCGTTGCCTACATTGTCATCTTGAAACAAATTGAAATAGTTTTTGAATCCAACAAAATCATACCCTTTACCGAATCCGTTGTAGTTCGTAAATGAATAATAGATCCCCTGGAGGGCCGGCAGCGTCATAAATACAAAGAACAGTATTACCGCCGGAACCGTCATCCAGTAATAAGGCGCGATGCGCTTGTTCATACTCCATCCTCCTTCGGACAAGGCGTTATCGCCGATTCGCTACCTTGTCCCATTCTTTGTCGAGTGTATCCAGATAGTTGTCAATGTTCTTGTTCTGCAAAAAGGACTGTACGATGGAATTCAGCTGCACCGCAGCCGGAATATAGTGATCGGCGAAATCGATAACCTTGCCCTGCTCAATGTAAGGTGTCAGTTCCTGTACAGCAGGATCATCTTGTTTTACACCTTCCACCGCAGAGAACAGCGTCTGTTCCTCAATGTATTTGCCTATATTTTCAGGCTCCAGCAGAAACGCGATGAACTGCTCTGCCTGCTCCTTGTTCGGTGTATCCGCTGCAATGGTAAACAGGGAGTCGATTCCGTTCACCAGCTTAATCTGGCTCGGATCATTCCCTGTCGGGAATGGGAAGAAACCAATGTCCACATTCGGGTTGGCTTTGCGAATCTCGGAGATCGCCCAGGTACCCTGGATGTACATATATGCTTCGCCATTAGCAAAAGCACGGTTACCATCCGAATACGCTTTACCGAAGTTGTCACCGTGACCATAATTCATCAGCTCCAACTGCTTCTCCGCAACCTCACGGTATTTCTCCTTGAAGGTCACCTTGTTCTCGCGACGCTCCAAGTAGAAATCAATACCAACCAAGTTAGGTCCGAGTGCATTGAACGGCAGATTCGTCTGCCAGTCATCCTTGTATGTGAAGTAAAACGGAATTTTACCCGCATCCTTAATTTTTTTGGCTGTAGCAATCAGCTCGTCCCAAGTTTTGGGTACGTCCAGACCCATTTCCTTAAACAACGTTTTGTTGTACATGATGCCGTTTGCATTTGTTGCGTAAGGAACGCCTGTCACTTCTTCCATGCCCGTGACATCCTTCAGCATCTTTATGTAGTTGGGATCGATCGTTTTTAACAGTGGACTGTCTGTCAGATCGGCGAAAATATCACTCTGTGCAAGAATGGAATAGGTATCGGTTGCCCCCATTGCCATGATGTCTGGCACATCGTTCTTCACCACACGTGTCTTCAGCACCGTCTCCGCGTCAGGTGGATTCACCTGAGTGACCTGAATATCGGAGTGTTCGGCATTGAATGTTTTGATTAATTCGTCAAAGGTTCCTTTGGCTTCGGGTTTGTTCTGAAAAAATTCAACCTGCACTTTGCCGTTGGCATTATTCCCACTGGTGCAAGAAGACAGAAGTACAGCCGTTATTCCACAAAGCAGTATTAACCCGAGTGCCTTGGTAAGCGATGTTCTCATGTTGTACCTCCCTCAGCTTATATACGTAAAGATTTACCCATTAAATTAGTGAAGTAACCACGTGGTTAATCCTTCCACCGTTTTATACTTAGAGCGTTGACTATAATGTGTCCTATTATTCCTAAAACGGTTTCGGTAAAATTGAATCAGTCCCACTGAGAGCGAGTCCGCTCATCGATATAACAAAAAAAGGACATCGGAATATATCCAATGTCCATCATGTATTCAGTTACGTGCTTACATCAAAGCTGTTGTTAACTCTCTATCAACGCTCTATTTTCGGCAAAGCATTACGTAAACGCTTGGCTCGGTAACTCTGAAATGCACGGATTAACATGCCGATAACGAGCATAACCACACCAACATTTATTGCTACATCCGCCAAATTGAGAATACCACGCCCCGACGGAAATACGAGAAAATCCGTTACGCGTGCGTAGATAAACCGATCGATTGCATTACCCAAAGCACCACCAACCATGAAACCGGCACCTGCCTGCATCCAGAAACCGCGAATCTCACCTTTTCTTCGATAATACATTATGCCCGCCACGAACAGAATGGCAACCACACCGAACAGACGCGCATTCCCTTGAAACAGGCTGCCTGCCATTCCACTGTTCTCATAATGCTGCAATTGCATTCCCGAGTCGCCAAGCCTCATCGTGTCGCCAACTTCCATATACATCCTCACCGCCATCTTGGTTCCCTGATCAACCAAGGTAACCAGCAGTGCTACAAAATAAAATAACATGTGCCACTCCTCCTGCCGGACGCTCAAAAGTTAAACTAAAGGGTCTCCGCTGTAACATTTCCTTCACTTTAACACACCCGAAGCGTTGTCACCAACTGGGTTGAGCACGCGCTTGGCATACACTCATAGGAATGGAATGGGCAAAAAAAATCCGTGCCTGGATTAGGCACGGATGATAAATACTTTTATTGGAGTTGAAATCCACCATTTTATTGAATAGCGGAGAGCACATCCAGCAGCATGGATTTGAATTTCGGACGGTCAATGGCTTCGCAGACACGTACATTTGGCTCTTTGCCGAAACGTCCATTGATATCCACAACGCTATATCCGCGTGTTAACTCTCCTGCTGCTTCTACATCCACATAATACTGACCGGATTTGGTCATGAGCGACTCATCTGCGGCAACAGCCATCAGCAACGTATCCGGGTGAGTGGTGCCATTCAGTTTATGTACCGATTTATTGAACTGCATAACCACTTTGTTGATGGCTGTGAAGAAATCAGCACCAGATGTACCCAATGCTGCAATCTCTGCATGATCATCATCATCCATAACAGAATACTGCGTACACATTTCCCAGCCAACCATGGTGGTCGGAATGCCGGCATGCAATACGATTTTGGCTGCTTCCGGATCTACATAGAAGTTATACTCCGCGGCTGGTGTGATATTACCCAATGCATTATTCGTTCCACCCATGATGTAGAGGTGAGCAATCTCCGGAATAATGGTTGGGTCCTTCTGGATTGCCATCGCAATATTAGTTAGAGGTGCAATGGCCAGAAGCGAGATTTCGCCCGGATGTGCGTGTACCTTTTCAATGATAAAATCAACTGCATGCCCTGCCTCTGGACGCTGGTCTGCCTTCGGGAAATGGGCTCCGCCCATGCCGTCATCGCCATGTACGTCTTCCACCGTGCGGTGCTGCGCCTTGCCATAGGCCATCAATGGGCGTTCGCATCCTTTGTACACAGGCACCTTGCCGCCATGTCCAGCAACCTGAACCGTGTACAGGGCATTTTCAACCTCCTGGTCAAACTGTACGTTTCCGCCTGTAATCGTAATGCCCTCCACCTGGAAATGGTGCAGTGCCGTCAGGATGGCAATCGTATCGTCTCCTGCTGTATCTGTATCGATGATGACTTTTCTCATGATGCCGCGCTCCTTCTTCATTGAATTGATATTCATTCCAAATAAACACTAGGGTTTATTTTACATCAAAAACGTACCAATGACGATGGAAACGCCGATGATAATGGAACGCAGCAGCTGTGCTACCGCCATATTGCCTCGTGCGATTTCGTCACATACCCGCATCTTGGGAATCAGGAAGTCAAATATAATATAGACCAGACACAAAATAATGATTCCAAGCGCCGACCAGAGCAGCATATCCAGCCATGAATGCGTGGAGAAGGACACCATGCCCACAATGATACACAGGCCCAGCAATTTGCTGCCCATATACATGCCTGCCGCCTCGTTACCTTTCGCGATTTCCTCGCTATCGTTATACCGGGTCAATTGGCTAAAAGCGAAATACCCACATACCAATACAACCAGTAAAATGCCTATACCTACCGCTACATTCAGCAGGTTTAATCCCAAATTGTCCATTCCTTCTCCTCCTCGTCATCCATCCGCTCATTGACCACAGCCGCACAATAATAGGCCATATCTCCGGTTACCTTCTCCCCGATCCGAGGTAGCACACCAGCAAAATGTCCACCAATGACAAACACCCCTGTAAGCAAATAACCGCTGTATTCGCCATCCTCTGTCTGAATTACGGCCTGCTCCATCGGTACCAGCTGCTGATATATTTTAGGCTGATTATTATAATAGGCTGCGATCTCCTCATCTTCTTGCAGTTCGTCTGTTGTGTTGGAGTTCATAGGAGCGTGCAGCTGATAAGAAGCAGCCGTTTGGCCCCCATGATGATCCGATTCCTCACCCAGCAGCGATGTGCCTCGACCCTCGCGGCCCCAATAGCTTTTGGCTACATAAGGTATTGCGCTCCATTCGAAAGGCCCAGCTTCGAAATAAGTCGGTAGCAGATACCGTGAAATGGAAGCTAACTCTGCATCGTTAAACAGCCGAAATCCACAATATTCCGGGGTTTGTTCATTGCGTTCATAGAGTGACCAGATCGCAGCCATGAAGCCCTTGCTCTGCATCAGCACATGCTGTACAGGATTCATCAGACCCAGGCGTCCATCCTGAACCAATTCAAGCAGTGCTGCGCCGATGTCCACGCCGGTCGTTTCATCTCGATCATCGATTAGATATTCCAGGGGATAGATCCGGTACAGAAGGTTGATCTCGCGTCCATGATGGTAGAGCGCCTCCCCAGGAATAATCTCCAACTCCTCCAGTGGCGCGTAGAACGTTTCATACCCCGCCTCCTGGCACAGCTTCATCAGATACTCCGTATTGGTCCGATCCTCCACATGCTCCCCAAATGAAGTAAAGGTCACCGGGCCCAGCAAACCCTGCTTGGCGTAAGCATCCAGCCAGCGGCGAAAGCATTCCCGGATACATTCATCCATTCCTTTGGAAGGAGCATGGAGCGATATTTTTTCAGCCATCCCCACCAAAATACCTTCCAATGCAGCTGCTTCAGGTATGCCGGTTGGGGTATCCGTATTATTTTCAATACATTTAGGCCCAGCTTCCCCAATAATCCAGTCCTGCCGAGTGATGCCGCCTGTCACCATCTCCATACGCGCCGCCTGAATCAGGCCGGGATGAATGCCCAACTGCTGCTCCAGAAAAGAGTCGGGCATGTATTGTTGAATAAAACGCATCACCTTGCAGTAGATTCCGTCTACAGCATCAACTGCCGTACGCAATTCCTGCATCTCCGCTGGGGAAAAGACTGTCAACGCAGGCACACAATATTGCTTGCCATACATGCGATGGTAAGGAACCTGCTGCCCTGCTTTGCCCCTGAAAACTTCTTCATGACTGAATGGCAGTTGGTATATATGCCTCATCAGGTTCTAACCTCCCGAACTGCGGAAAAAGCTGCCAAAGCCGCTCGATTTTGAACTGGATTTACTGTAGGAGCTGCTATCCTTGTTGCTCCGATAGGACGATCCGCCACCGTAGTAATAGTGCCCACTACTGGAGTCATATTCACATCCAGTATCGTATTCCGGGTCACATTCGTCGCTATTGCTGCTACAACCGGATAATACAGCTGGAACCGCAAGCATTAGCGAGAAGGCAACAAGCTTGGCACGTGATCCAGGTTTGGGTTTGGAATCTTCGGCCATTACAGATCCACCTCCTTCATCAAAAACAACACTTTCTTGCGATCCGCATCCAGCACGGAATACACAAATTCATAGGTGATGCCGCCCCGGACCATGTAATGGTCCAGCAGTTGCTCGGCAAGCTCCACCGTGTACGAGGAGGATTCTGCCAAGTCCAATTCCTGAAATGCACTCCCATTCCACAGCATATATTCCGCACTGTACATGGAGGACATTTTACACATTGCCAGTGCAGCGTCCGCAATCGCTGTACCGTATTCGGCAGGTTTTTGGTTGTCATACTCGGTCACGTAGACCGCATGCTCCCGACGATCCTCACATTCATTGGATAGATGCGCCCAAAGCTTATTTTTCATCAGGGTCGCATCGACCAGCTTGCGCATGAACAGCTCATCGCGAGTAACCGATACCTGCTCCAGTACCCCTGTCTCCACCTGCCGGTCATCCGACCAGTTCCGATAAGTCATTGAATAATAAATAACGATAACCTGCCTTTCTGTGAGCTCTAAGAGGAGCCGTTTCCATACACACAAACGTATTAAACGCATGAGAAGGAAAAAAGTTACACTATTCCCGATGACATGTAAAAAAGCATTTTAAATAAATCCCGAGGGTAGTTTTCAATCAGCAAGATATGGATCGAAATGAATCTATTCGTCTAGATCTTGTACCCATGATCAATACACAGCATATCTAGCCACTTACTGCGGATATCATCGCATTATGAAGCTAACTTTGAAAATCAAAAAGGCCAGAGATCTTTCTCCGGCCTTCTTTCCTCCTTTATCTATTTCAAGATCTATTTCAAGATAAGCTCCGTAATCTGACCTGTCTCACAGCTCTGCCCACTGGGCCAACATATCATTGTATTCACCAGACAATCGCTCGCGTTCGTTCCACATTTGCTCCAGCTCGTTTGGATTGTTCTGCACAGATTCAAGCTGGCGATCCATCTCCTGGATTTGCCCTTCAAGGTGAGCCAGTCGCTGCTCCAATTGTTCAGCGGACAGCTTTTTAGAAGTGTACGTTGTATCAGGCGTTCTACCCGACTCCGTCTCCAGTTTCGGTTTTGAACTTCCACGTGATGGAGTGGCTACAACTGCTACATGCTGATTTGCCGCAGCTGCGCGGGCTTGCAGATCAAGCTTCTTCTCGCGATAGGCTTCATAGTCTCCAAGATAAGTGGTCATCCGCCCATTCTCCAGTTCCCACACGCGGGAAGCGAGTCGATTGACGAAGTAACGGTCATGCGAGATGGCAAGCACCGTTCCTTCGAAATCAACGAGCGACTCTTCGAGCGCTTCCCTTGAAGCGATATCCAGATGGTTGGTCGGTTCATCCAGCAAAAGCACATTCGGCTTCCGCTGAACCAGCAGAGCCAGCCTTAGCCGCGTCCATTCCCCACCAGATAACTGTCCTACCGAGCGAAATACATCTGCTCCATAGAATAGATATCGGGCCAAAATGCCGCGTGCTTCTCCTTCTTCCACGCCCGCTTCCTGACGGAAGTACTCCAGCACATTCAGCTTCGGATTGGAAGGCTCCTCCTGCTGGGCCAGATAGCCAACATCTACACGTGCCCCCCACTCCAGGTTGCCTGCACTGGGTTGTTCCTCGCCCAGCAACAGCTTGAACAACGTCGTTTTGCCTGAACCATTGCGTCCAATAAGGGCAATTTTGTCGCCATATTCGAGCAATCCTGATACACCGCGCAGAATCGGACGTTCTCCATAAGCCTTTTCGACCTGTTCCATAACGGCCACTCGTTTTCCCGTACGGTCTGTAGGGCGTACATCGAAGTCGGCGTTACGCCGCTCCAGTACCGGGCGCTTCACCTGTTCCATCCGTTCGATTGCTTTACGCATCGAAGCTGCACGCCGGAAGAACTTTTCATTACCCCCGACTCGGCCCCATTCTTCCAGTTGGCGGATCGTTTCTTTCATTTTTTTGATCACCTTCTGCTGCTCCTTGAACTCCTCGAATTGCTGCAGCAGTCGTTGTTCCTTCACTTTCATATATTCCGTATAGCCACCAGCTGACGTCTGCGCTTCTCCATCCTCCAGTTCTAACGTCCGGGATGCTACACGGTCCAAAAAGTAGCGATCATGTGAGATCAGGATAATCGTACCTGTGTACTCGCGCAAAAATCCTTCCAGCCATTCCACCCGCTCCAGATCAAGATGGTTGGTCGGCTCATCCAGCAATAACAGATCAGGCCTTACAATTAGCTGTGAAGCCAGCACAACCCGGGTCTGTTCACCACCAGACAACGAACCAAACCGCCATCCGTAATGCTCCTTCGCAATATCCAGACCGTCCGCCACCTGATCGATCCGGGCATCCATTTCATATCCACCCTCGCGCTCGAACTGGTCCTGCAATGCCGCGTACCGCTTCAACAGTCGCTCCAATTGGTTCGGATCGGATGCACATTCCGGATCGGACATCTGCTGCTCCATATCCTTCATTTGACTCCGGCACGCCATAAGCTCCCTGAATCCAAGACTCAGCACATCCAGCACTGTGTAATCGTCCATTCCTTCCGGCACCTGAGCGACGTAACCAATACGTGTATCCTTCTTGATCATCAATTGTCCTTCATCCGGCTGGCTCAGTCGTGCCAACAGACGCATCAATGTCGTTTTTCCGCTTCCGTTGCGGCCAATCAGGGCGACCTTGTCGCCTTCCATAATTTCAAATGTAATGCCGTCCAGCACCAGATGTGCTCCGTGGTATTGAGTCAGTTGTTGCGCACTAATAATCATCATAATAAGGTTCCTCCTATGGATTGGAAGATCCTGACCGCAACACAAAAAGAGCCGCAGGAGGTTAGCTCCGCGGCCCTTCAGAATTCAAGCAATATCGCTTATCGTCCGAATGAGGTCAAGGCAGGCATCTTCTCGCAAATGTTAACTTCCGTATATTCAAAATTGGACAGACTTCTCCCGTTGGTCAGAAAAGTATGAACAATGCCAGCCATAGCAATCGGCAGCTGGCTAATACGGTTGTTAAGCATCTCGTGATTCACCTGTCTTCACCTCCCTTGTCATAATTAATGTCAATATATCACAGACGAATGCATTCCTGCAACCGTCCGATCGTCCAATTCACTCTTACTGTACAGCAGCTAACCCTCCGATTAATTCCGTCTCCGACGCCGAAACACTCCATCCGTAATCGCCACCGTAATTAGTGTCAACATTCCCGCTGCACCCAGCGATGCACCAAGCAAGGCATAACCGATACCGTTCCACCCGCCAATCTCAATGCTAATCATGATCACAACGGCTCCGCCGAGCAAGGCCACACATGGCAGTATATATTGAACCCCGGTCATTCGACGTCCCTGCAACCGATAGATGAGCCATTCAATCAGCAGCTGCACTGCCCACATGCCAAGCGTCCATAGGATGAGTACTTCCATAAGATTCTCCTCCTTCTTGCTGAATGGTTAGAGCCTTCGTTACAGACCTCTCATTATTTCAACCAGTTGGCAAAGAACTCCCGGTATCCTTCTTTCATGATCGTGCGCGAAAAAGCACCAAAAGCATACTCACGGTTGTCTTCGGAAACACTACGCGGAGCGGCAGCAGCCATATTCACCAATTCAAACCAGTTATCCTCATTTCCTGCAAAAGCATGCGTGGAACGGATGTGTCCATAGCAGGCATGCTCCGGTTTCACAACCATTTTGCCCATCGCCATAGCTTCGGTCAGCGGCATCGCAAACGTATCAAATGCCGAACAGCTCCAATACACCTTGGAAGAGTTCATTAGGGTAAATACCTCATCCTGTGTCAGCGCGAATTGCAATTTTACGTTGTCCGGAATGTTGTATTTCTTCATGCTTTCCTCATAGCGGCGACCGCCGAATACCATGTATACTTCCTTGTCCGGGTTCTGCCGGGCGTATTCCAGCACCAGATCCGGGCGACGATTCGCTTCATCCCGACCGATCCAGAGCACACGATTATGCACAACCTGACTTGGGTCGTAGTGGCGGTTTGCGAGCTCTTCGCTAAAGCCAATCGGGATAACGTTCACGTCATGTACACCGAAATTGCGTCCCAGTTCTGTTTTTAGGAACTCTGTCTGCACAATCGCTTTATCCACCATCGTATAAAATGGCTTCATCATCTCATACCCCGTCAGCGCCGGGTCGGGAAAGCTGTGCGGGAACAACACACTCTTCGGTAAAAACATCTTCAAAAACGTAAACCCGGATACGGTGTAGATGACATGCTCTATATTTTGGCTATATATCTGGTCCAGTACGATATCATAGTTCACCAGGTCGCCTTTCTCATGCTCATAACCTGGCAACCAGTCATACCCGCTGACATGGCGCTCCGGCGAGATGAACACAATCTCCACGCCCAGCTCCAGCCCGATCTGCTTCAACCGATCCGCAAATACGCGCGGGCCCTGTGCCTCCGTGAATTGAATTTTACGCATTACGAGTCCTACTTTACGCATGTTCTGCACCCCTCATTTCTATTCCCTTCAACACTGCTTCATGCACTGTTTCAGTGTCATTGCCGTCTCGTGCCACTGGTTCCGCAGCTGTTCCTCCGGCCATACACAGTCTGCACTTCTCAGATCCCCATCAATCAGACGCAGCATCCAGAGCGAGAATACAATGGCATATGCACAGTACCACCTTTTAAAAGAAACCCGTTCAACCTGAACGCTATGGCGTTCCAGCCCGTCCAGATAAACATCGATAATCTGCTCCCGCAGCTCGGGCGTAACGGTTCTCGGGAACAGCGGATGCGATAGATCTACCAGATGATATACGTCCCAGAGAGCCGTATTCAGATGCGCATGCTCCCAATCGATAATCACCAGCCTGCCATTCACATCCGCCATGTTGCCGGGATGAAGATCTCCGTGACACAAGACACGAGGTAACTCCTCCTCTGCTGTATGGATTAGCGAGGAGATGTTGTGCCAATCCGATGGTGACAGCGAGACCTCCAGCTTGGACAACAAATCAGCAGTGGATTCCTTCTGCCCAAGCAGATCATCCAGCATGTCCCGGATTGGCGGTTTCTGACCCACCCGGGGCAGCTCAGCCCAATCAGCAACAGATAAGGAGTGCCACTCCGCCATATGTACAGCAGCAGCCAGCATCGTCTCTTCCCGCGAATCATGCACCAGTTCGCCCAGATCCTCATAGATGATCCAGCTCTGTTCCGCGTTAATTTCACGGTCTGATGCAGCAATTAGCGCTGGATAAATAGGCGGCAATACAGACAGCACATACTGGGACATCCATTGTTCACGTCCATGTTGTGCAGGATTGGTCAGCGGTTTGAAAATATAACTTTCCCCGGTACGAACAGTGAAACGCTCCACATATTTACCATTCATGCCTTTGTAGAGCCTTTCTCTGCTTGTTACATATTGTTCATTTAACGTCCCTTCGGGAGTCACCCAGCGATGCGCCTGCACGTCTTCATTCACGCCATTCACCATCCATTTCGTTCCCAGGCCTGGAGCTGGTGCTAGTCATGTTTGCCTTTGCATCCTACTTCTGCCCACGCTCCGCGCCCGCCTATCCGTTATTATTTCTATCCATCATACGTTGCCGTTCATAAGCCTGCAAGCTTTGAGCGAAAGCACTTTTCCTAGCGTTAAATAAGAGATTCTGAAATGGCAGTTGCAATTTAGTTAGTAATCACTTACTATACAATCATGAAGAACAAACCTCATGTAGACAGCAAAAAGAAAGACATCCTACAAGCGGCGATGCGCTTGTTTGCAACCAAAGGCGTTGACGGCATTTCCGTCAAAGAGATCGGTGACGCCGCCGGAGTAACGGATGCGGCGATCTACAAACATTTTAAAAACAAAGATGCCGTTGCCCTTGAGGCTTTCACCCAATATTGCGCAGACTATACTGCATTAATTGACGGGTATGTTCGCCAGGATGGTCCGGTGCTCGAACGCTTCCGGCAACTGATTACCGAAGTTCTCCACCTGCATGATGAAGATCCCTACGGACTGCTGCTGATTTCACAAAATCATGAGATTTTCATTGAAGCTGGAAGCAGTGAGGATTACCGTCAGCCGCTTGATGCGTTGATTGATCTAATCGATCAGGGGATTATGCGAGGTGAACTACCCGCTCAGGATTCACGGCTCACGGCCGTTCTGGTCATTGGTGCCATTACGCGCCTGGCCGTATCCAGTATGCAAGGTGAACTGCCGGAGCTGCTTGTTCCTTACACCGGAGAAACCGTTCACCGACTTGCGTTGATGTTGGGCCAGGTAACAGCTGAGCTCGGATAACACCCGATGGATTGCATCTCGAATTCGTTCCGATCAGACAGGCAATAATCATTGGTAATTGGTATAAGTTTTCACCTATATACAAGATCGGCTTCATCCAGCTTCAGGATATTTCTGAATGTTCACCAGGTCATTCGTGACCTTTTCTTTTTGCACATGAGGTTAGTGTTCATTAACTAAAATAGTCAGGACGTGTCATCATTATGAAGAAAATATTAATTATTCAAGGAAACCCCGTCTCCCCAAGTTACAATGGCGCAATCGCCGAAGCTTATCGTAAAGGCGCTGTGCAGGCAGGTGCCGAGGTTCGCATGATCACCCTGAACGAACTGGAGTTCAACATGAATTTAGAGGGAGGCTATCGTAATAAACTGCCGCTCGAACCGGACTTACTGAAAGCCCAAGAGGCGATTAAATGGGCAGAGCATCTCGTATGGGTGTTTCCGATTTGGTGGGGAGGACCACCAGCTTTGTTCAAAGGATTCATCGACCGCATCTTCATGCCAGGCTATGCCTTCAAGTATCACAAAGGTAAACTTTTCCCGGATCAACTGCTCAAAGGTCGCACCGCACGCATGATCACCACCATGGATGGTCCGAACTGGTACTACAAATGGTTCCAGGGTGAACCTGCACACAAAATGATGAAGATCTCCACCTTTGCTCTGACAGGCATCAAACCTGTACGCATAACACCTGTAGATCTGGTGGGCAAACAGTCCGAGGAACAGAGAAAGAAATGGCTCGAGAAAATTGAGCAGCTTGGACGGAAATTGGGGTAAAAAACAACTCGTTCTTGAAGGGATTTTCATTTAATGTTATCAATAAATTAAACGATATATTCACCTAACAATTTATAGTCGATACTATTTACATTTAATAGAAAGAAATTAAACTTAACCAAAAAAGATACTGCGTGCATAAGCACCGCAGTATCTTTGTCCATAGATGAACGCTATTCAAGTAGATGGGATAACTTAACTCCAATACAGACTAGGCTTTCACGGCAATGCCTTCATAGAACCGACGAATGACCTTCTCGGCTGGTTTACCGTAAACTCCGTATCCATCATCGCTCAGGGCATCCTTCTCTTGATGCAGATGCGCGCTCCAGTCCCACAGACCAAATCCGCGCACCCAGTCCCGCTTACTTGCATGACGGAACATGGCTTGATAGAACTGCTCCTGCTCCTCCGCGCTGACCGCACCTTCTAACCCCCAGTCATTCGGCACCTGTGCCGATCCACTACGGCTAGGGCAGCCCGCTTCTGCGAAGAAAAAAGGTTTGCCGTAAGGTGCAATGACCTGTTCAATCCGATCCAGCTGCGCCTCCCAATCCCCAATCGGATAGTAACCGCTGGAGGAAATGACGTCTACGGCATCCCACCATTTCACTTGCCCTTCCTGATACTTGTCGGTGTTGTAGGATACTAGCCCGGAATACACTTCACGCACTCCCGCGATGACCTCGCGCCATTCCTCGCTCCGACGCTCAGACTGCACCATCTCACAGCCCACGATGAACATCTCGCATTTCTCTCGCTCTGCAATGGCTGCATAATGCTTCTGATACACGGTATAACTGCGGAACCAGTCTTTCCATTTCGGCTCACACGGCACATCGATATCAAAGAAGTTAATGTGTGCACGCCATGTGCCATCGGTGCAATTGACGGTTGGTTTCAGAATGACCCGCAGTCCGAGCGTACGGGCATAACGGATCATATCCACCAATTCATCGTCTTCCACCATATGTTCACCCTCATATTTGACTTCTACAGCCTGCGGATGATCCTGATGTGCCGCCAGTGCAAAAATAACATGCGAACTGCCAGTGCGTTCAGCCATCAGACGCAAGGATTCTTTCGCTTCCGGCTTGCGGAAGTCTCCCCTGCCACTCATCCAGCCAAATGTAAATCCCTTGATGTATTCCATATGCATTGTTCCGCAATGCCCCTTTTTCAATTAATGTAAAATGAATGACCGAATGTATACACGTCCAACTACGATTGCAGTACCATCTTCCGATCGCCGTTATCCCCAGATTTTTTTGAATCTCTGATGAAAGGGGAAATCCGAGGATAAATGTGAACACTTCGTTTCTTCAGATCAGTTCTGCACTCTCCGTTATTGTGTAAATTCCAGATTTATTTAAAATTGTTTCACTTCAATTATAATTTTCCTTCCTCACGGTCTCCGGCAATGACTTCGTCGGTCTCGATGACGTAGTTCACGATTTCTTCGACAGTAGTATAAGCCACTCCAACGTATGTGTCAGCTGCGCCATAATAGATGGCGATTCGTCCGGTCTCCGCATCATGCAATGTGGCACATGGGAATACGACATTGTCTACAAACCCTTGCTCCTCATACCATTTTTCCGGTGTCAGTACGAAGTTCGAGGAACGATATTTTACTTTCGATGGCTCATCCAGATCCAGAATGACCGCACCCATGCTATAAACAAAACCATTGCACGTACCCGTTACGCCGTGGTAAAACATCAGCCAGCCTGCGGACGTTTCGATCGGTGCGGGACCGCCGCCAATTTTGACGGATTGCCACCAGCCCTGACCGCCTTTGCTCATGACATGACGGTGCTTGCCCCAGTACACGAGATCCGGACTTTCGCTCAGAAAAATGTCCCCGAACGGCGTATGTCCGCTGTCGCTTGGTCTGGACAACATCACATAGTTATCATTGATTTTGCGTGGAAACAACACCCCATTGCGGTTGAACGGCAGCATCGGATTTTCGAGACGTAAAAACGTTTTGAAATCTTCCGTCTTGGCCAACCCCAGCGCTGCACCGTAGAAATCGGTACACCAGATGATGTAATACGTATCTTCCACTTTCACCAGACGTGGGTCGTATGCATAGTTCGGCATGAAGGGATCGCCCTTTTCGTCCACAAAGGCGATACGTTCCTCTTCAATCGTCCATGATAATCCATCCTCACTCCACCCCATGTGCAGGTGTGGACGTCCATTAATGGTTTCTGCGCGGAATACGCCGATGAATTTCCCTTCATAAGGAATCACTGCACTGTTGAAAATACGGGCAATTCCCTTGACCGGGTTACGAGGCACAATCGGATTCGCGGAGTGTCTCCATACCGGACCTTCCGTGCCCTCCGGTTTATCCTCCCAAGGCATATTCGGCAATGCATCCCCAACAATGTGTACGTTTTTCATATCAACAACTGTCATCGTTTCATTTCTCCCTTCGGTTAGGCTATATGAAATGAATACTTGAAATTACACGAGTCCACTCCGTTTCTCCAGCTTTTTTCTGTCCTCTTCGTTCCTGTGTATTCTCATATGCATTTCATATAGCCTTTTGTTTTTTTATTTAACGGAGCCTTGTGCGAAGCCGTTGTAGATGTACTTCTGTAGCAGCAGGAAGATGATCATCGTTGGAATGATGGCAATCATAATCCCTGCGCTGATAACCTCCCACTGTGATCCGAATGGCCCCTTGAATTTGAAAAGAGCCGTGGATATGACCTGCAAGTCTGTCTTGGGCATATACAGGAATGGTGTGTAAAAATCGTTGTAGATGTTGACACCCTTCACGATAATGACCGTTACAATCGCCGGTTTCAGGAGTGGCAGAATGATTCTCCAATAGATCGTGAAGTAGGAAGCGCCATCCAGCATGGCGGATTCATCCAATGCGTTTGAGATGGAACCCAGGAATTGCAGGAAGATATATACCGCGATGATATCTGTACCGAGGTACATCACAATGGCTGCCCAACGGGTATTGAACAGGTCGAGCGCATTGATGATCTGGAATGTAGCGACTTGCGTCGTCACACTTGGAATGAGGGTAGCGAGCAGAAATGCGGCGACCATGATCTTTTTACCTTTGAATTTGAAACGATCCAGCACATACGCGATCATGGAACCCGTCAAAGTGGCACCCACGATAGAGATGATCAGGATGATAATTGTATTTTTGAAACCGACCAGCATGTTGCCGTCCACAAAAGCCTTGGTATAGTTCGCAAAGTTCAGCCAATTGGCTGGTGGGGCAAGCGGACTGCTGGTCGCGTACTCTGCATTGGTTTTGAGCGATGCAAACAGCACCACAACAATGGGTACAAGCGCAATGAACGCTGCGAGAATGAGTGAAGCATATTTAAATATGCTCGCTAGGGTGTATTTGAATGATTGCACGTTCATTCCTCCCCTTTCATGGTGACACGCTGAACCAGCGTAACAAGAATGACAATAAACAGCAGCACAACAGCCATTGCTGATGCCAAGCCCAGCTTGCCGTACTTAAATGCCAAGTGAACGGTTTGAATCACAAATGTCTCACTGCCATTGGAACCGTCTGTCATAATGTATGGAATATCGAACGCACTGATTGCGCCGCTAATCGCCAAAATCAGGTTGAGCTGCAGGATACGCGTAATGCTCGGCAGGATGATATGGCGGAACTGCTGCCAGCGATTGGCCCCGTCAATATCTGACGCTTCATAGACATCTTTTTGGATGGAAGAGATCGCACCCAGGAAGATAATGAAGTTAAAGCCCATGTATCTCCATACCGATGCGCCTGCGAGTGACACGTTAATAATGTTCGGATTCCCAAGCCAGAGCTGGGTGTATTGTCCAAGCCCTACGGCCTGCATGAGTGTATCGAGGGTACCATCCGGCTTGAAGAAAAAGAGGAAGATAAATCCGATGGCTACGCCATTCAGCAGATAGGGAAAAAACAATATGCCTTTGAAAAAGTTTTTGCCGCGGATTTTGAAGCTCAGAATCGTTGCAAAGTAGAGGGCCAGACCCATTTGTACGAAGGTAGCCACAAAATAATACAAACTGACAATAAACACTTTAAAATACTCAGGGTCACTGAATATCCGTGTGTAGTTCTCAAACCCCACATAATCAAACCTTTTGCTGTATCCGTTCCAATCGGTGAAGCTGTATTTGAACATGTTAATGACAGGTAAATAAGCAAACGTGAACAGCAGTGCCAGCGGAATGATCGAGAAGGCACAGATGATAAATATGCGTTGCGCTGAGTAGCCCCAATTCGAAATCTTCAAGTATTTCATGCTCTCCACACCTCCAAGCGGTTCTGCCGCTTTTATATCGAAAGACTCCCGTCCAAATCACAAATGCCTGAGTAATCAACCACCGAAGGTGGCATTTCACATCCGATATGCTGCATCCAGATGCAAAATGCCGTATCAAAAGGGAGATCCTCTCCCCTCAGCCAAGGCGCGGTGCCTCGCTGCATGTCAGCGGTGGTCGGACATAGGTAGCAACTTTACAGATCGATGTATCCCCGCAATCTGTTTATTTCGCGACTTCTGTCCGTGCTTTAACCCATTTCTCATTCAGATTCTTCATGATGTCGTCGTACGATTCGCTGCGATTACCGATGGCAGCTTCGATAATGCGTTTCTTGAAGTCAGGCTGCCAGAGGCCAATCTCGCCTTCGTTGTCGATTTTGTCAACCAGACCTTCCTGTCCTTCTTTGGCAGGAGTCAGTGTGGAGAATGTAACGTCTTTGTATTGATCCAAAATCGGTGGCAATTCCGCATTTTTGTCTGCGCTCATGCCCCCGCCTTGCTCAACCGCGTAATTCGATTTCGCCAGGAACCAGTCAATCCACGCTTTCGCAGCAGGTTTGTTCTCGCTGTTCACGTTCATGCCGATGTTGTAGTCTGCTGCGAGCGGAACGACCACATCACTTGCATTCGTAGGAAATGGCAAGAATCCGATATTATCTGGTGTATCCGTCAAGCCTTGAATTTGGGTAATTGCCCATGATCCAAGTGCCATCGTTGCAATTTTCCCGTTCGCCAGATCAGCCTTGGAGCTTTCCCAGTCGGTTGTGGTCGGATCTTTCTCAATCAGGCCATTCTTGGCTGCGTCGTAAAGCACTTTGTACAATTCATAGTGCGGCTTGCCAGCCACAAAGTTTTCATCCGTGTTCGGTTGATCAATGTTTACGTAGTCCACACTGCCTGCAACCGTCGGCAGATCTGCTTCCCATTGTGTCAAAGCCCAACCGGAGGCATAGTTGGTGTACAGTGGAATCGCGTCTGTATTGTCTTTCACCAGTTGCAGTGCAGCCTGGAATTGCTCAGGTGTTTTGGGAACTTCCGCAATGCCAGCGTCCTTGAACACCTGCTTGTTATAGATGATGCCGGAGAACGTGATAACGGTTGGAATACCATAGACTTGGCCGTCAACCATACGCTCTTCAATGGCTGTGTACTTATCTTTCAACTCATCGTACGTGCCCAACGGTTCGAAAAAGTCCGGAATGTCCGCAATCGGTACGCTGGTGGGGATCATCAGCACGTCACCATAATCTTTGGTGCTCATACGAATCTTCACTTGTCCCTCATAGTCAGCCAGCGCCTGGAAGTTTACTTTGACATCCGGGTATTCCTTATTGAACTCCGCAGCATAGTCTTTAAATACCGTATCAACAATATCTGTACGCTGCGTGAGAACGGTGATCTCGCCCTTGATATCTGCAGGATCTGTACTGATTTCCTCTCCTGCCTGCGAGGATCCACCTCCAGAAGAGCATGCTGCGAGCAGAGAAGTGATGAGCAGCATGGTGAGCAGCACCATCCAACCTTTGTTTTTATTCAATTGATTTGACCCCTTTCTTAAGTTAATTTAAGTTATCGTTAAGGTTACAAAATGAATTTTATTATGGTAACGCTTACCTGTCAATTAAATTATTTATTACTTAACAACAAGTTTTTATCCCCAGACGCGTTGACAATGCTTTTTCCCGACACTAGTATTATAAAATAAGGTTAACGTTAACTTAATTAAACTTTATCCCTGTACTTTGAAGGAGCGCTCACTTATGACTCACATCAATGACATCAAAACTGAAATAAAAGAACACTGGGAAGGTCATATTCTGCCATTCTGGTCTGCCCTCAAAGATCATAACAACGGCGGATTCTATGGTTGGGTTGGCAATGACCTTCAGGTCGATCCACTCGCTCCCAAGGGCGGAATCGCCACGGCACGACAATTATGGTCCTTTGCAGCTGCCTACCGGGTAACCGGAAATGAAATCTGGCGTGATCACGCTGAACATGCTTACCGTTTCCTTGTGGATCATGTGATGGATATGGAATACGGCGGAATGTACTGGATGGTCAATGCCAATGGAGAACCATTGGACACAAGCAAACATGTGTATACCCAATCCTTCGGCGTCTACTCACTGAGTGAGTACTATCGTGCCACCGGGGATGCATCTGCTTTGGAACTTGCGAAAACGCTTTTTGCTCTCATTGAGGATCAAGGGCTGAATGCCGAACTACCTGCATATAAGGAACAATTTGACCGCCTTTGGAAGGAACAGCCCAATGAAATGCTGAGCGAAAATGGTGTGATTGCGGATTACACGATGAATACGCATATCCACGTGTTGGAGGCCTATACCACGCTCTACCGAGTGTGGCCAGATCAACAGGTGAAGACGGCACTGGAACGCCTGCTCGGCATCTTATATGAACGGGTGTATGACAAGAACACAAAGTTTCTCGGTGTATTTTTTAACAAGGAATGGCAATCCATCATCGATCTGCGTTCATTCGGGCATGACATTGAAGCCAGCTGGCTGATCGACGAAACGTTGAAAGTGATGGGCTTGGACAAACACCCGGAGTATTCCGCGATGGTTACGGATATTGCCTATAACATTTCCAATGTGGCTGTACAGGACGATGGCTCCCTGATGAATGAACAAGAGGGCGATCATGTGGATGAGAAACGGATATGGTGGGTTCAGGCCGAAGCGATGGTCGGATTCTATAATGCCTATGAGCGTACAGGTGACCCTTTGTTTTTGGAGAGAGTAGAACGCTTGTGGACATATACGAAGGAACATATTATCGATCACCGTGCTGGCGGGGAATGGTACTGGTCGGTAGACGGAAACGGCACACCTGATCAAAGTGAAATCGCCGGACCGTGGAAATGCCCGTATCACAATAGCCGATTCTGCATTGAACTAATTGAGAGGATGGGATAACGATGATACACCCCAAATACAATGAATTATTGGAGCAACAGGAGCAGCTGCTTACGCGTCAAAATGAAATTGATTCTTCCTTCTACAATGGCGTATATGATCGGTACCGTTATCCGGTAATCACACGCCATCATGTACCGCTGCACTGGAGATTTGATCTGGACGAAACGACAAATCCCCACTTCATAGAGCGTCTGGGCATTAACGCTACGCTTAATCCGGGGGCCATCTTTTTCAATGGCAAATACGTGATGGTCATCCGAACCGAAGGATTGGACCGTAAATCCATCTTCGCCCTAGCTGAGAGTGATAACGGAATCGACGGATTTCGTTTCACAGGCAAACCATTAGTGTGGGAAGATATCGATGCCGACGAAACCAACCAGTATGATATGCGATTGGTTCAGCATGAAGATGGCTGGATCTATGGCATCTACTGCTCGGAGCGCAAAGACCCAGAAGCTCAGGCATTTGATACATCCAGTGCAGTAGCCCAGGCCGGACTTGTCCGGACACGCGATCTGCTCAGCTGGGAGCGTCTGCCCAACATCACGACCAGCTCCCCTCAACAGCGCAATGTTGTATTGCACCCCGAATTCGTAGAGGGTAAATATGCGTTCTATACACGGCCTCAAGACGGATTTATCTCCACAGGCAGCGGCGGCGGGATTGCCTTTGGTCTGTGTGATGACATTCTAAATCCGGTGATTGATGAAGAGACAATTATCGATGAACGCAGATACCATACGGTATACGAAGTGAAAAATGGCCAAGGCCCTGCTCCGCTCAAAACCGATCGCGGCTGGATTCACATTGCCCACGGGGTTCGCAACACGGCAGCGGGCCTTCGTTATGTGCTGTACACGTTCGCCACGGATCTGAATGATCCGGCACGCATTATCGCCAAGCCGGGCGGACATTTCATCGCTCCTTATGACGACGAGCGCGTTGGCGATGTGTCCAATGTTATTTTCTGCAACGGCGCGGTGGTCAACGAACAAGGTGATGTTTTCATTTATTATGCATCCAGCGATACCCGCTGTCATGTGGCCACAACGACGCTGGATAAACTGGTCGATTACACCTTTAATACTCCGGCTGATCCGTACCGTTCCCTGGATTGTGCCATCCAGCGCGGTGACCTAATTGAGCGGAATGAGAAGCTTCTCCAAAAGCAATTGGTTTAAAACCGAAGATCAGCCTTCAGGCGGAAAATGCAGCATGCTGAAAAATTAGCGTAGCGCTAACCAGAATTTCTTTATTCCATGTGGGTAACGATGTATACTAATATGGATTGTTGTTATGTTTGAAGGAAGCGCTAACCATAATGACAGCACATTGTACGTAAACCGGCTTGAAGGAGGCGACCAAAGCTGAAGAACAATATCACCATGCGGGATATCGCCGACAAGCTCGGAGTTAGCAGTGTGACGGTCTCGAAAGCATTAAATGATAAAGATGGCGTCAGTGGCGAATTGAAGGAAAAAATTAAAGTGCTTGCCGTTCAGATGGGCTATCGGTATAACGCCGCAGCCCGTTCGATGAAGGAAGGCCTGACTCATAATATTGGTGTTATTATCCCGGAGCGGTTTACCGGACCTACACAATCGTTCTATGTACGTGTATTCCAGCGCATCACCAAACATCTGGAGGATCAGGGGTACTACGGTATTCTGCATATTCTGAATGTGGAGGACGAAGAGGAATTAATCCTGCCTAAGCTCTATAGTGACAACAAAGTGGATGGTTTCATTGTGCTGGGACAAGTCAGCAAGGAATATATCGAGCTGGTCCAATCGATGGACGTTCCCAAAATGTTTCTCGATTTCTACGATGAGCATTCTGATATCGACTCTGTCGTTACCGATAACTTTTACGCTGCTTATGAGCTGACAAATGTTCTTGTTCAACAGGGACACCGCCGCATCGCTTATGTGGGGAATCTCTATTCTACAAGCAGCATTCAGGACCGATTCCTCGGTTACTACAAATCATTGCTGGAACATCGGTTACCGATGAATCCGGATCTCGTGCTTAATGACCGCGATGAGCGAGGTACGTTTATTGAAATTGATTTGCCAGCTCAGCTGCCTACGGCTTTTGTATGCAACTGTGATCAGGTTGCCCATCTGCTCGTTCAGAAACTGACTTCACTGGGTATTCAGGTGCCTGCACAATGCTCTGTGGTTGGGTTCGATAATGATATCTATGCCACACTCTCCGATCCCAAATTAACAACGGTTGAGGTCGATGTGGAACAGATGGCGCGTACTGCGGTTCATTCCATGCTCAAAAAGATCGATAACCCGAGTCGCAGCTTCGGCCGCGTACACGTGAAGGGCAATATCATTTATCGTGATTCGGTGAGTGCTGCACCTGCCCTTTCGGATGACGTACCTAACTAAAAAGGAACTAGACTCCCTGTTCCACAAAAAGAGTGCTCCCGGCCATTACGGCTGCAGGAGCACTCTTTGCTTATGAAAAAAAGAGAAAGTGGTCAGTAACCACTATAGATCACGGCCACACTCCACTCGATTCCAAATACAAACTCCTGTTACAGCCTAGTAACTCGTCTTCAGCCAATTATCTTTGGACCAGGATAATTTGCCTGCACCTGCTCCGCTTGAACCAGTGAGGCGTGCATTCAGCGTCGCTGGATCATCGGTAGTGTAGCTGTAAGGAAGTGCCGAGAATCCGTTCCAGGAGAAAGCTTTCACTGCGGCCGGAACCGGGCTGAGCGGACTGCCGGATGTATCACTGTTTCCACGGAATGAGCTTCCATCCAGAGAATACATCGTGTCAGTTACCTTAATTTTACCGGTATACGTTGCATCGGCCGGATCCGTCTGGTTATTGCGGACCGGGAACAGTACGTCTTTAATCACGGATTTTTCGACCAGCACTGCACCATCTTCAGTGGAAATAGCTCCATTGCCAATGATATCAAAATGATACCCTTTGGACGAAATTGCCGTTGCCATCGCAGAAGTGATTCTGGATTTGGCCGCACGCGCCCCTGTCGCATCCATCACAATATTGTAGGCATGCGCATTACCTCCGCGCAGACGTGGCATCCGATCCTGGATATCCTTGTACAGGTTGTGATGCAAAGTCATGGACAGATTGGCGTTGGCTGATTCGAAGCTGGTCGAGCCCACCAGATGACCTTTTTTCTGAGGAGACGAAATGGCAATGATATCGGCTTTGCTGAGCCCAACCGCGCTGCTGCGCAGGTAGTTGTACATCGGATAGGAAGCCTTGTTCGCCTCCAACTCGTTAATCTGCTGAGTAACCCAGCTGTTTGAGCTGCCGTCATCGCCTTTGAAGAGAGACCAGGAAATGGTCACACCGCTTGTTCCTTTTTTCGAATCGACAAGCCCGTCATAGGCTTTATTAAAGGTACAGTGATCAATCCATACGTTGCTGTTCTCCTCAAGAGTGATGTAATCCCAGTCGTTCTTATCATAATCACCCTTGGTGGATTCATCCCACTCCCAGAGCTCATCAAATTCGAGGTTACGGATAATGACGTTGGAGCTTCGTTTCACGCTAATGGCAGCATGTTTGATTTTGGAACCGTTAGCGGAGAAAATAGTGAGTCCATTAAAACCGTCAATTGTAATCTTGCTTACGCCAGTCTGTTTCAATACAGGATGCGTTAAGGCATCATTATGCTTGGCAAAAGGTGATGTCTGCGCGGCACTCGGAATTTCGTTCCACCCTAGATTCAAATCATTCATAATCTCCACCACTTTGACGCCGGAGTTCTTCTTCAACGCCAGTGCCAGGTCAGTCGCATTGTATACCTTCTTATACGTGGACGTGTTCGACTCACTGATGATGCCACCGCCCGTGTTACCTTGGGAGAATCCCGTGAGATTGTAATCTGCATTCCCTGCTGCCTGCACACTTGCAGGACCCGACATTAGTGTGATCCCCAACGTTACAGCCACGGCTGCACTGCACCAGCTTCTTAATTTTGTTTTCATCCCATTCATTCCTCCCATTTCATAATTGATAAGGCTCGTCCCTCGCTGCCATACCGTGTCATGAAGGACATGTCCTCACTGTATATTTTGAAAGCGATTACAACAATAATCTTAATCTCACATCCATGTGGAAAAACCCAATCTGGTAAGAGGTTATACTGTAATCAACTATGAATCGTATAGGTTTAACTTGGTTTCAGGATGACTACATTTCCGATATATATAGTTAAGTCCTACTTCCTGTGATAAAGTAAGAGAGCAGCAGGCAATTCCACATTGTGGATAGAGTGTATTAATAGGACAAACAGCGGCTGACTTATCTATAAGTTACATAAAATGGAGTGAAACAGATGAAGTTTAGAAAGATGCTCTTGATATCGTTTATTTCTATTTTTATTTTTGGCAATTTGGGCCTTCACAGCGTAATTGTGCACGCTGCTGATTCCCTTGAATTCAGGGAGCACGATGATTTAATCAATATTCTAAAAGATGGTGATGGAGAAAACCGCGTCTTCGGATTTACAACGAAGAACAAGTTGACCGCATCCAATACCACTTTGCGCTTGTATGTCAATGCGATAGAAGTGGACTCCAAGGACTATGTTGTGGATTATGCCAACTATAGCATCACCTTCAATAAAGCTCCCGACAGAGGTGCCGAGATTCATATTAAATACGGCATTATTCCCGGATTTGAGTGGGAAGAAGGTGCCAATATGGGTTTTGCCTTGCCTGAGGGAGATGGCTCCACACGGAATTTTCCAGTGTCGTTAAACTATACGCTAAATTCAACCAAACAGATCAGTCTTTCCATTGACCTAACGAAGGTAGCCACGTCCCGATTTACCTTCAACGCAACAACGAATACCGTAACCCTATCCGAAAAACAGCAGGTTCCGCACTCCGGTGCCAAAGTCTATTTCTATATCCCTAAGGCTTCTATTTCCAGTAAACCCTCTCCTTCCGAAGAAGTGATTGAGAGTCCGAGTCCGAGTCCGAGTCCAAACAAACCATCGGAGCCTCTTGTTCAAATTCCAACAGGAGAGCGCTATCCCGGCAGTATTACGATCAGATCAGGCAATACCATTACCATCAAACTGTCTGAATCGGCCTCCGTTTCCGGGTACACCTCCTATTTAATGGTGAAAAATGCAAGCGGGCAGGTGGTTAGGCAAATAAAGATTGAGCCAGGAAAGACCTTCAGTTTCACACTAAGAAAGATGGGGCTTCCAACAGGCGGATATTATTTTTACCTAAAATCGGCCAATCAGTCAGGTGAACTGTCTGCTTCTATTCCTCAATTCGTTATAATCAACCATGAGCCTACGAATATTCAGGTGTTTATTGAAGGTGAGAAGCAGGTTTACAAGCAACCCCCGACTAATTTCAAGGGGAGTGTGCTCGTGCCGCTTCGAGGAATCTTCGAATCGTTGGGAGCCGATGTTAAATGGAACAGTTCCACTCAAACGGTTACGGCAATTAGAGAAGGCCGGACTATCGTGCTGACGATCGGCTCTAAAATTGCCTACATTAACGGTGTCGCTGTAACCTTAAGTGCAAAACCACAGATCATTAACGGCGTAACCATGGTGCCACTACGGTTCGTCAGTGAAGCATTCGGAGGAGAAGTAGAGTGGCACGGAGAAGCTGGTTCGGTTACCATTTTTCTAAATAAGCCATCCATTCCTACATCTGCTGAAAGCGAAGAACCGGCTTCGGGAGCAACAAAAACAACAGAATCTGGGTCTTCAAGTACCTCGCCTATTTTAAATAATATATCGAAGGGAATTAATACTCCGTCTGATATTATATTTGTTATAGACGTGACGGCCAGTATGGGTGAAGTGATCGACTATATCAAAGAAACGGTTAAGAGCTTCGTTGATTCCGTACCTGCCGGTTCGAATTTTGCGGTTATCACCTATCGGGACGTTAACATTTACAGAAATGGCGATTACAATTTGAAGTTCTTTGATTTTACCCAGGATAAAGATAAGTTAAAGGGGGATTTGAATACATTGGTGGCTTCTGGCGGAGGGGATATAAGAGAATCGGGACTGGAGGCTATTAACTTAGCTACTAATAAGCTCTCGGAGTTCAGCAGCGACAACGCCAAACGGATTATATTCATTACCGATGCCCCTGTCCATGAGTCACTCCCCTTGTCTTCCTTTAGCATTAAAGAAATAGCTGATAAACTGAAAGCAGACGAGATTGTATTTGATGCCATCGCCCCATCAGACGGTGATGCCTACAGACAGATTATCCAACTCGTTAAAAGTACCCCTGACGGAGTTCTCTATGATATCAAAGATGCTTCGGTACTCTCTCTGAACAAGTGATACGTTAGCTGTGCGATCTCTCCCATTCATAAATGAAACGGAATCCCGGACATGATGTGCCGGGATTCCTTTTTGTTCGCGGTTATGGTAGCACACAAATTTATGGTTATAAATGCACCCTGAAGTGGTACATTAACCATAACATATAACCTACAGGTGTGATAAATAGTGTATCTTATTCAAAAAATTAAAGAAGTGACTATGCAATATAACAATGCCAGAAAAGTCATTGGCGAGTTTTTTGATTCTACCATGTTGCATCATTACAAGTTATCGCTTAATAGAACGTGTCCAGAAGCCACCATGGAATTGTTTTGGCTCCACCGTAATAACGAAGGCTTTGGGGTCTAACCCGAGAATCGTCTGGTAGAGCAGTTTCTGGTTTTTGCGTTTCGCCAAAATCTCCATAACCAGCCGATCTCCATCTCGTCCACTACCAACCCAAGCGGTGACCCCGTAACCTTTATCTCGCAATGCATTCGCTACATCCCCGCCCATCTGGTTACAAATAACCTTAACGGTAACGTAACCGAGTGCAATCTTCTCTTCAATCCAGGCACCCAGCAATACCCCCAGCCCATAACCAACGGCATATACAATTAACGCAGACGGCTGGGTCAGATATTTGAGTACCAGATTCAGGCCGAGTACGTAGATCACAATTTCGCCCATACTAATGAGCGCAGCAATATATTTCTGTCCTTTGAGCGTCAGAATCATCCGAAGTGTATAGGCAGATACATACACAATCTGGATCAAAAAGATAAATACCAATATTTTAAACAATCGCAATCCCTCTTTCCTGACTTTCACAACGGAATGGGCCGTTTGATGCACGCCTTCTTTCCGCTTCCTCTGCATGTCATTTACGCTTCTGCGTATTTACTCTATCTCCATCATTGGACGTTATGAGGTCATTTTAAACGGTGGAACGTAAATCGGGCTGCAGTTCCTTGCCGGAACTGCCATTATAGAGCCCTTTCTGCGCATTATCAACCCGGCATGAGACCCAGGGGCGAAAATCGGCTTGACTGAATATGCTGAACCAACAACAGGTAGATTAAGGCGTACAGGCAAACAGGTTCGGGAAACGACGGCTACCAAAAGGGGGGAACTGTCATGCAGTTGTGGCACGAAATGGAGCGGGAAGGTATGGAAGAACTCATATTTTGCCATGATCCACGCAGCGGGCTTAAAGCCGTCATCGCCATCCATAGTACAGTACTGGGTCCCGCACTTGGGGGATGCCGCTGCTGGACGTATGCATCGGAGGAAGAAGCGGTTCGGGATGCCATCAAACTCGCAAAGGGCATGACATACAAGTCGGCAGTCTCCGGTCTGCCTTATGGCGGGGGCAAAGCTGTGGTGTGGGATGTGCCCGCCGAACTGGCCACCCAACGGGGCGTAGCCAGCCCAGACAACCATCTGAATCCCAAAAAAGGCAAACAGGATGTCGGACCCCATACGAACATCATTAAAGGCAAGGATACATCGAACGGATTAGATAAGGGGTTAGATACGACATCCAAAAACAACCGGTTAGCTTCCCGGCGTGCTGAAACGTTCCGTTCTCTGGGCCGCTATCTGGAACGACTGAACGGACGTTATGTGACGGGCCTGGATCTGGGCACTACGGCGGCAGATATGGACCAGATCCGGCTGGAGACGGTACATGTGACAGATACGACCGGATCGCTTGGTGCACAGGATGATTTCACAGCCGAGATGACCGCCTACGGTGTATACACTGGCATTGTGACATCGCTGCGTCACCAAGGCATCGACGCCTTGCAGGACATTTCCGTTGCCGTCCAGGGACTGGGCAAGGTCGGGTATGCCCTGTGCCGTTACCTGCATGCAGCCGGGGCACGGCTCATTGTGGCAGACGTTGTACCCGAACGTGTACAACGTGCCCTTGTGCAGTTCAGCGGCGCTATTTCGGCCGATCCGGCCCATATTCACGCCGCTGACTGCAAGGTGTACGCCCCCTGTGCCCTAGGGGGCGTACTGACCCCGGCAACGGTGGAGGAGCTGCGCTGCTCCATCGTTGCCGGGGCGGCGAACAACCAGCTCAGCCACCGGGAGCTGGTTGTTCGCGGCATGCAGGCGCGCGGCATCCTGTACGCGCCTGACTATGTGCTCAATGCAGGCGGAATCATCAGCACCGCCTACGAGCTGGAGGGCGCAGGGCCCGACCTAATCCGCCAAAAGGTGGCGGGGATTGCGGGCACGCTGACCAAGGTCTATGCGATAGCAGAGCAATCTGCCCTCTCCACGGCGGATGCAGCCGATCAGCTGGCAGAAGCTGTCCTACAAAGCGGAAAACCCCATGCTTAGCATACCGATACCGATTTATCACACTAATTCAATCTCCCAATCTTTTAAGTGCTCCAGAATCGAGATCACTGTTACAGTTCGGCATATCATTTATTTTCTCCATCTTTAAAGTACATCGCATCACGTAAAGAATTAGAAAAAACGTAAAAAAGCCAATCCGATTCATCAACACCGGATTGGCTTTAATCAACTTTTCTTCATAATTCTCATAATTCCATCTGCTAAACTTCATCAGGCAACCTCAACCTGCTACCGCCCGCCTTAACCTCCCATTACAGAGGCCCGCTTCACTCGATGCAGCATCGTCCAGAACAGCATATTAATCACGATTAGTAGCGCTATATAGATCCAGATGCCTGCTGGTATGGTGCGGATGAATACATGTAGTCCCCATAACAGTGCCATGAGCGGAAAGAAGGCAAAGACGAGCCAGCCGTCACTCTGCCCGGCCACACTGAAGGATTGGGAGAACGGCGGTTTTCGCATCAACAACTTTCCAGACAGCGGAATTAGTGCAGTTGCCACCAAAAATATTACGATCAGATCAGGAAGAATTCTTAACCCAAAGGTCCACACAAATATGATAGTGTTCAATATAAATACAGGTAGAAACATATTACATAAGAAAGCCTTCAGCGCTCCACTATATAGCACATTCTCGTTGGCCAGAGGGGCTGCCCGGAAGGTCCAAAACGCCTTGTATTGTCCGGAATACTTCAGCATGGTCACAACAGACACAATCAGCAAGAGCAAAATATATAGCGTGTAAAAGAAGGAGCTTTCCCTGAATTCTGCCCACGAAGAACTCTGCAATTGAGTGAACCAGAATACATAGGGCAATACAAAAGATAAACCCATCGACGGGTATACCTTCAGCTTGAACTCTCTTTCACTTCGCATCATACTGGCAGACAAACGAAAGCACGCCTGCTCTTCTCTCGAACGAGAGAATACCTTCGCCATGATGCGATCCCAACCCCCACGTCTTCGTCCAGTTGCCTGACCTGCGTGTGCCATTTTCTCCAAATACAATTCAAAGGAAGGCATCAGCTTCACGTACACCAACAGACTGACCATTGGAACAATCACAGCAAACGCCGAGAAAGTATAAAGCCATGCATCTCCCCCGCCACCGAACAGCAGCTCAAAAACCGCTGCATACCATACCGGAGGCAGCAGTAACTGCCACCAGGCAGGCGTGAAAACCATATTAAAGTCGATGATGCTGAACGAACGTATGACCAGCTGATAACCTACAGCAATCCCGATGGAAAGCAGGATTTGCATCATATTGATCATGTCCTTCAGCTTCTCACCATCCAGAAACTTCATCATGAATAGATAGATCAGGGACGTGGTCACCAGAATTAACATATTAATCAGCACCAGTTCCACCAGAAAAAGCAGGAAAAAGCCGATCCCGTGGGCAATCAATCCGGCTACCAGCGGTGCAGCCGTCAGAGAGCCTGTCAGCAGCAGCAAATAAACCCCTGCGTGAATGGCACGAGCCAAGCCAACAGTGCGTCCATTTACCGGCTTGGTCATGATGATATTACGATCCCGGATATCAAGCAGTACCGAAGAAAAGTCGGAGATCATGGAGGTCATGATCATAAACATCAGCATGGCGGTCACTAGACCCATCTGGAGCATAAAGTGTCCCGTATCCCAGACAACAAAAGGAACCATAATCAGCCCCATCAGTGCATACAACCAGAGGGAACGCAGATACAGGTTGCCTTCTTTCTGCTTCTTATTGCCATTACGCGCTGACAATACCGTCGGCACCCTGCGCTGATCCATCTGAAACTTCACCCGTAGAATCAAACGCAGTACATCATAATCCGCTCCTGTTTTGGCGATGATAGGGCGAAAACGGTCCAGAATCTTCAGCGTGCGGAAGTCCGAGGATTCCGCCATATCAATACACCTCCTGCACGATGGACACAAAACGTTCGGCAATTGCCCGATGCTCATTGAAGCCCGTCAGTTGGTTGAATACTTCCTCCAGTGAGCCTTCCATGGATTGCTGCTGAAGCTGCCTGAACGTACCATCCGCCATCACACGTCCTTCGGCAATCAGAACGATTCGGCTGCTGATCTTCTCCACCACATCCATGATGTGTGACGAATAGAATATCGTTGTGCCCTTGGCTGACAGCTGTGTCAAAATCTCTTTTACCACCATCACACTGTTAGCGTCCAGTCCGCTAAGTGGTTCATCCAGGAACAACAGATCCGGGTCATGCAGAAGCGCGGAGATCAGCAGCACTTTCTGACGCATGCCTTTGGAGAAGGTAGCAATGCGGGAATGATATGATTTTTCCAGTCCAAAACAGTCCATCAACTGCTTCGCCTTATAATCGGAATCTTCATAGGACAATCCGTACAATTCTCCTATAAAGGTCAGATATTCTGCCGGGGTTAATTGTTCATATAGCTCCGCGACTTCCGGTACATAACCGATTCTGCGCTTATATTCCGCGTCACCATCCGCGATATCCTTGCCAAAGATGCGGACCGTACCCACATATCCCTCAACCAGTCCGAGCAAAATCTTGACCGTCGTACTTTTACCCGCACCGTTCGGACCGATGTATCCGATCATCTCGCCCCGATTCACTTCCAGATCAATCCCATTGAGCACATAACGCCCGTTATACCGCATACGCAAGCCTTCAATTGACAGTACTTGTTTTTCACTCACTTCGTTATCCAGCCCCTGTCTCAACTTTTTCTACAATTCTACTAGTTTACCACAGATTGGATTAACAGAGAGGGATAAAGAAAAATTAAAAGACCTTTGCTCTGCATAAAGAAATGCATAACAAAGGTCCAAAATTTATAAAACAGAATACAATTTTTGTTAATTTACTAATTAAGCCTGGTAATTATTATTTTTTTATTTAGTTGAAATTCTTATTAATAAAAGGTAAAACAGCACCCCTCCTATCACCCCAAAAAAAGCATATAAATCTGTAAAAGTATAAGCTATAAACGCGGATGATATCAACGTCACAATAATCCCTGCTCTATTTTTCAATAATAATCTATAGGTTAGATAGCCTAGCAACCCAGAGATTAATGTCGATAACAAAAAAGGAAGAAAAACGTACATTTGCTAACCTCCTAACTCGAACTCATGTTTCACCATTTTTTACTTTGTGGCAGGGTCCTACCAGTAATATATCTGAGCAATGTAATCGTCCTGAAAATTAAGCTTTTCCGTTATTTATACTAATACCTTTTTTCTGCTTTTGATAATCTAAAATTAGAAAAAAGATTCAATTGGAATGTTTCAACTCTAGCTTATATAGCTTAATATTTTTCACAATAAACCCTTGTCCCACTCATAATGAGGGACAAGGGTTTAATTGTGAATCTATATGATGATTAACTGACCAACAATAAATCCTTATTGAACCTTAACAATCTGGAATTGCTGATTCGTACCACCATTATCGGTCCACTGGATGGCATCTGCCCCGTCTGCCAGGGATTGTCCCGAAATATCAAGCACCTTGCCTGTGCTGCGGTTTTTCAATTTATAATAACCACCGCCCACACTAACCAACTGCCATTGCTGACTGGCCCAGCCGCCATCGTTCCACTGTTCAATAACAGCTCCATCTGCAGTAGAGCCATTCTCAACACCAATCAGCTTGCCGCTGGATCGGTTGATGATTTTGACATAACCGCCACCCGCATCCGTGATCTGCCACTGCTGGCTGGTCGTTCCGCCGTCTGCCCGCTGCTCCAGATCGGCACCATTATCCGCAGAACCACCGATGACATTAAGCAATTTATTGCTTTTGCGACTAATCAACTGGTACGAAGCATTCGGGTCCCATACGTTAGTGTTATCCACTCCAGTTACGGAACCCGTGGCTGCATCGATGGTAACCGTGCTTGCCCAGTTCATTGCCAGACTGGTTGCACTAGGGAAAGACAACGGTAACCACACATACTTGGAGTCCTGCACTGGCCCGCTCCAGGCGCCCGCCCAGCGATCGCCCATGTAGAGATAGGATGTTGTCTGTGAGCCTTCCACGGGAAGCACATACGCCGATTGGGAACCATAGGTTGTACTATCCCCAAAGTTGCTCAGGCCGCTCCACGTGCCAGTTATGCTGGTAGCCGTTGCATACTTGGCCTGATTCGGATTCCATCCCGTAGCCCCGGATGTGATCAGGAAGTAGACGCCACCCTTTTTAAACATGGCAGGTGCCTCACGATATTGACCCGGCCACAGCGTCGTTACAAGCGATTCCACACCGAGAAAATCTGGAGTCAGCTTGTAGATATTCAGGTCGGCATTCACTTTGGTCGCTGAGATGAGATAAGCTGTTCCGTTGTCGTTGTAAACTGTCATGTCTCTCGAATCATAGCCAAGAGGCCGATAGCTGCCTACATACGTATAATTTCCATCCACTGTACTTGAGGTCGCTACCGCCACTCTGGCTTCACCATAGTCGACCCCGTTTTCTTTATGCATCCAAAGAACATACTTGCCTGTTGCACTGTTATAGATGACCTTCGGGCGTTCGATGTTGGAAATGTTCAGCTCGGCAGCCGAGCTGCTGGTGAGCACATCATTGCGATACTCCCAGTTTTTCAGATCTGCTGAACGATATACGGAAACCGCCTTGAACGTTCCATTAGGATTGCGGTTCTCTCCAAACCAATAATAATACCCGTTAGCCTTAATCATCCCGCCCCCATGGGCATGAATGACATTGCCGTTTGTATCCTTGAACTGTACCCCATTGGTCACACTGAGTGGAGCAGCGGAAGCCTGTTGTCCTGGAGCGACCAGCATACCTAGCGATTGTAGCGCCAAGATTAGAGCAAGCAGATAACAAAGGCGACGAGTGAAACGATGTGTTTTTGTTTTCTTTTTCAACCAACCCTCATTCATAGAACAATACACCTCCGTAATTTATTTATAAAGCGCTTACAATAAAATCGATACGTCTCTTCTTCCTCCGATCAATGATGCATTTCATAGATTACCGTTACTCAGACTGGCTCGGCACTCACCTCCTGATTACGATTGTATCCACGATCCTCCTGCTCGAATAGTGAACAATACGGCGGAACATGTACGATTAAACACTGAACTTATGGAGCGAACAGCAAAAAGACGCTTCATCCGAAGCGTCCTCTGTTATACACAAGCCAAATCCCTATAATATATGTTATTTCTTAATCTTCGTCGTCAAAATCCTGGTCAAACGAAAGCACTTTGCCTGTATTGGCATCGACGTCTACATCGGCTTCACCGTTTGCTGTTCTCAGTTCCACTTCATAAACATAACGGCCGTTATCATGATCCAGTTCGATTTCGGTTACTTTTCCGCCTGTCACCTGTTTCAGGGCAATGTTCGAAGCTTGTGCTTCTGTCAGTTTAACCTGTTTTGAAGCAGCTTGATTAGAAGAAGTACCTGCCACAGTCCCATTATAATCATCGTCGTCATCGTAATCTTCATCATCGACTACTGCAAGGATTTTACCTGTGTAAGCATCCAAACGAACGACAACATCATTACTACCTTTTTTATCGATTTCAACTTCATAGAACGTTTGGCCGTTTCTGCGCTCCAGATCCACATCATCCACTTTACCATCCGTTGCTTTCAAGGCTGCTTCTTTTGCCTGTGCGACCGTCAGCAATTTACCTGTGTTCTGGGTCTGTGTTACTGATTGTGTAGTGGACGTTTGCGTAGGCTGTACCGATTGTCCGTTTACACTCCCACTAGCCAGAGCGGCTGATCCTCCGAGCAACACCGCTGCCGACAAGCTGCCAATCCATAGTTTATGTTTGTTCATCATCATCATTCATCTCCTCGTTGTTGTTCTCGTTCTCGTCTACAGTTATAGAATAACCTGTACGAATGAGAGTTCAGCGAGAGTTAGATTAGAATTTGATGAGAAAATGAGTGAGAACCTCACAGAATGGCTTCTATTCCTTTAATCATCGTCATCATCCCAAGTGACCGAACGAATCGCGCCTGAAATGGCATTCACCTGCACAATGGCCTCACGGCCGTCTTCCAGGTCAATTTCAACCAGATAATACGGATTGCCACTATTCGTTCCACGGAGTTCGATATCATCCACTTCACCAGGAATCCTAGCCAGCGCCTTCTGCTCTGCTTCTTTCTCGCTCAGAAATGAAGTCTTAGTGCCTTCCCCTGTCGTCGGGTCGGGTGAAGAGGATTCCAGCGTCTTTGAAGACTGTTTCTCTCCGGTATAGGGATCGATGGTCCATTGCTCCCGAGTATTGTCCTTCATCTTAAATACCGCCAGATACACCGGGATTCCCTGCTGCTCGACAAGTTCAAGCGACAACAGTTCGGCATCCGTTTGTTTCAGCAATTCCGTCTTGATTTGTTCCCGGCTCCATAACGTCTTCTCCTCGGCTTGTGGGTTGGACTCCAGCCGTTTAATGGAATTCACAGTTGCCGTAGCCGCATCAACTTGTACGTCATACAGTCCGGTTTCTGAGCGGAGCTGCATGATGTAGGTTCCGTCCTTCAACGTGGAATTCACGATTTCTCCCGGATATTGATCCAAGACCGATTGGGCGGCTGCATCTGCTGTTAACATCACGCGGTCTGATTGCCATGACTTCCACCACATGACCACTATAACGACAAGGAGAGCCAGTAGCCCCACACCCCACCAAAATGAATGTCTCGGCTTTGCCCATCCTTTGCGTCGTTGTTTTTCCCGTTTCATTTCCGGACGCCCCTCATGCTCTTCCATCATGGTTCCCCCTTACGTACTCTCTTATGATCCGAAATTGTACCGTGTTCACCAGTATATAAGAGAAGAATGAGATTTTCATGAGAGTGACCCGTTCTGTACGGATGTGGGCAAAATAATGGAAGCCTCGGTTCCCCTGCCCTCGGTGCTGCTCAGTTCAATGCGTGCGCCCACGGCCTCTGCGATATCTTTGGCAAGAGACAGTCCCAAGCCCGAACCGCTTGCTCCGCCGCTGCGTGTTCTGGCCTGATCTACGCGATAGAAACGGTCAAACACCTTGGACAATTCCGCTTCACGCATGCCGATCCCCTTATCCACAATACGTATCCGACATTCCTGCCCCTCTGCCTCCAGCCGCACTTCAATAGCATCTTCACTATACTTACGAGCATTGTCCAGCAAAATAAAAAGCAGCTGCTTCAGCTTGCTCACATCGCTAATCGCCCATATCCTGCCTGGATCATCACAGTGGACTTCCCGATGATAGGCTTCGCGAAATGCACGTGTGGAATCCAGCGCAAGCCGGGTGATATCCACCCGCTCCAGCTGTACATTCCACTGCTCTGGCTGCTTTGCCAGCAATAGCAGCTGCTCGGTCATCTCTCGCATGCGCACGGATTCGGACAGAATCGCTTCTACCGCCTCATCGAATACTTCGGGTCGTTCCTTGCCCCTTCGTTGCAGCAGACTGGCATAACTTTCAATGATGGTAAGTGGCGTTTTCAGTTCATGAGAAGCATCGGAAACAAAGCGCTCCTGCCGCTCGAAGTTGGATTCGAGCAGATCCATCATGCGGTTGAACGTCTGCCCCATCGTTTTCAGCTCGTCCTTGGATTTTTCGTCGAGGGGAAGCCGCTTGAACTGACCGCTCGACTGGATATCACTCATCGTACGTGTCATCTGCTGGATCGGCCGTGTCATCCGGTTCGCCAGAATACGGCTGGAGATGATGGCCGGAATCAGCGCGATGATGGTCACGGCAACAAGAACCGTACGAAGCACAGACAGGCGATTCTCGGTATCCTCAATGCTCTCGGTGACTTGTAGATTCACCACTTCTCCGTCCGGCCAGATCACTGGAACAGAGACCCAGACATAACCGATTTGCTCAACTTGGGTATACTCGGATTTTTTTTCGCTTTCGTACTTGTAGGATAGCTTGCTCAGTTGCTCCTCAGCCGAGGTCGTCACCGGTGGGGAGCTGGTGCCGTCTTCATTGACGATCCGCAGCATGCCGTCCAGCGGCGCGTAGGCCCGGAGCAAGTCGTCCGGCGGAATGGAACCGGCAGACTGGCGCACTCCTTTTACAATAGACTCGGCCTCAGCCTCTACCCGCTTGATCTCGTTATCGATCGACATTCGTTCAAACACGATATACACCGACAGGTTGACGGCAATCAGCAGTACGGCGAACAATACGGACGAGTATCCGTAGATTTTGCTGCGCAGGCTCATACTTGCTCCTTCAGGACGTAACCAACACCCCGAACGGTATGTATTAAGGGTGGTGTGAATCCGTTATCGACCTTTTTGCGCACATAACGGATATACACATCCACCACATTGGTATCTCCATAATAATCGTATCCCCAGACGGCCTGAACAATCTGATCCCGGCTCAGCACCTGGCGCTGGTTTTGCAGCAGATACACCAATAGATCGAACTCTCGCGGGGTAAGCTCCATCGATTGGCCATCCCTGGATACCTCACGGGTTCCTTCATTCAGCTTCAATCCACCTGCGGTAAGCCAGCCTGTCTCATTTTCCGCCGTGTGCTCTGATGATTGCGCCGTTTCCCGTGGGACCGAAGTGGCAGAGTGGGCAGCAGCCGATGCAGCACTCAGGCGCAGTGCAGCACGCACTCTCGCGAGCAGTTCTTCAATCTGGAACGGTTTTGTAATGTAATCGTTAGCTCCGAGATCGAGTCCCGAGACTTTGTCTTCCACAGAGTCTTTGGCTGTGAGCATCAGTATGGGCACGGTCGCATCTTTGGCACGTATCCGCCGCAGCACTTCAATCCCACTCAGACCCGGCAGCATAATATCCAGCAGAATCAGATCCCATTGCCCGTCCCCATACATCTCCAGCCCTTCCGTTCCGCTGCCTGCCTTGCCTACCTGATATCCCTCATACTGTAATTCCAGTTCAAGCAGGCGTGCAATTTTGGGCTCATCCTCGATCACCAGCACGGCTTCATTCATGCAGAGCTCCCCCTCATTCCGTCATTCCATTCTCCCGTTATATTACAATACGAATTACAATTTACCTAAGGCATCCTCTACCAAGTCATCCCCAGCAATCAGATCAAAAGCCATTCGATACGTCTTCTCCTCCTGGAGGGAAGCAGCGATGACACGAGCCACGTCTTCACGTGGAATACTTCCCGGTTTCAGATCTGTTCCTACAGAGATTTTGCCGGTGCCCGGTTCATTTTTCAAACCGCCAGGACGGATAATGGTGTAATTCAGATCACTTGCGAACAACGCCCGATCAGCATAATGCTTCGCCACGTAATACGGCTTAATGGCGTCCGACCATTTCTCCCGTTGATCTGCCCCAAACGCACTGACCAAAATATATCTGGTAATTCCCTGCTGCTGTGCAGCCTCCATTGTTTTCACTGCACCATCGAGATCAATGAGCAATGTTTTGTCTTCGCCCGTAGATCCACCGGAACCCGCTGTAAATACAATGGCATTGTGATCTTTCATTGCCTCGGCTAGATCATCCACGCCGCCTTCCAAATCGCCAATTACGACATTGGCACCAAGCTGCTTAAGTAGGTCTGCCTGCTCCGGTTTGCGAATCATCGCGGTGACCTGATGTTTCCCTTCCTCCACCAGTTGCTGCACCAGAAATTTGCCGATTTGTCCGTTCGCTCCAATGACTAATACGTTCATATGTCATTCCCCTCTCGCTTTTCCTTTTATAAGCTAGTTTTTATAAAACAGACTTGTCTTTAATTTAAACGAAAGCCGACGCTTCTAAGCGCCGGCTGCTATGTATTACTACCGTTCAGCGCATCTGGCAAGATGCGGATAACATGTCTTTCCTTTAATATACCATACACCCTATACGGTTATACCGAGCACTTTTTTCTTCAAAACATCTCTGATAACAACGGTTATACTTCCGCATTCACTTCATGGAACTTAGCCCCTATGCCAAACGGATGCTGGTTAAAAATAAAAAAAGGCACCCCAAGTGGGGTGCCTTTCTGCTGCATGGCGTACAGGTATTAGTAAGCCAGTGCAAACAAACCGTGAATATGAGCAAGGTAACGGATGTTACTTGCTTCTTTCATCATGGTTGCTGGCAGACCTTTCAGACGAGTCTGGTTGCCACCGATCATGCCGACAGCATCCTTACGACCCAGACTTCCCAGTGTACCGGAGAATACTGGTGTGAAGGATTCCATTGCGCCACCTTTGAACATTACGCCCAAGTTGTGACCAATAGTTTCACCCATTTGCCAAGCCAATTGTGCTGTTGGAGGGTATGGACGAGCGCCTTCGCTAGGGAAGACCACTGCGCTGTCACCAGCAACAAACACGTCTTTATGGGAAGTGGATTGCAGTACTTCCGTAACTTTCGCACGGCCACGATCCACTTCAATTCCGCTGTTGGCAACAACTGCATTACCTTGAACGCCGCCTGTCCATACGAGTGTGTTCGTAGGGATCGAGCTTCCGTCTTTCAGCAGAACTTCATTTTCTTTCATTTCGGTAATCGCTACGCCAACGATGAAGTTAACGCCACGTTTTTCCAGACTCGATTTTGCACGCTCAACCAGTTCTGGCGGGAATCCTGCCAGGATGGAAGGACCTGCTTCAACCGTGTACAGGGAAACTTCTTTGAAGTCGATACCTTTTTCTTGGCATACAGCCGGAAGAAGGTCAGCGAATTCACCAACAAGCTCGATACCTGTCAAACCACCGCCACCGATAACAAACGTAGCGTCTGCTTTGTTGCCGGATTGTTTGTAAGCATCCAAACGAGCTTCCACGTGTGCACGAATGCGGTTAGCATCGCTAACGGATTTCAGCGTGAAGCTGTACTCCTGCAATCCCGGAATTCCGAAGAATGCCGTTTCACTGCCCAAGGCAACAACGAGTGCATCGTAAGAGTAAGTAGAACCGCTGGTCATGAGAACTTTTTTCTCGTCCGGCTTGATTGTATCCACCGTATCGATTTTCAAGTTCACATTTTTACCACTCAGCAATTTTTCGAGTGGAAGGGCAACTGCTTTTTCAGCAATGCTTCCTGCTGCAAGACGGTGCAGTTCCGTAATAATTTGGTGCGTAGGGTAACGGTTCACGACTGTAATAGTCGCTTCTTCCGGTGTCAGGTATTGACGCGCAGTCAGCGCAGTCAACAGACCACCGTAACCTCCGCCCAAGATCAAAATTTGCTTCGACATATCCATCCTCCGTTCTTCTAATCTTAACGTTGCTGTTGTTGACGCTCGTTCAGGATGCTCAGGAATGATTGAGCAAAACGCAGCGTTTGTTGTACGTTTGGATCTTTAAGCATTTTGAGCATAGCGAACAAACCAACCGAAGTTTGCTCGGCTTGCGCACGATCACTTGCTTCGATGGCAGCAGAAGCTACACCTTTAGCTTTGTCTACAACAGGTTTAGCAAACTCGCCCATTGCGCTCATTGTGTCGCTGATCAGAACTTTGTCTGTAGCTACGCTTTGTGCAAAGTCATAAGCTTTGGTCATTGCAGTGACCATTTCAGCCAGTTTAGGCAGGTTCTCCACCAGAACGGTCAGAGACTCCTGTACCTCAGGCTTCATCAGTTGATCCAGTACGTCCAAGGACTGGCGTTGGGAAACGTCGGCACCTTCTGTAACCGGCACCTCTTGTTGAGTAGGCGATTGTGACATAAGAGAAAGTCCTCCTTTACTTTGGGATAGAAGTCCGCGACTTTCATGATGCCTGTCAAGCAGAGCCGAACCACAAATACATCCAATACAACTAAATGTACCAAATTTCACACAATAGAATGAGCATAGCCCAAGGGCCGTTCCCACATCGTGTATTGTATCTTGGGTCTATTGCGGACAACATGTGTTGACGCAAAACGACAAGCAGGCCGAAACCGAACTCTATACCCCTATATTACACCTCTTACACATGAACATGAAAAAGAAATTTTTTACACTTGTGAAGATATTGTGAACATTGTAACAAAATCGATTTTTTTGTCAAGCATTGCGGTCGGTTTAAAATCGATTATTCTCCTGTCCCAGATCCGTAATCCTACCACATGTGGTATGAAGACAAGACCCCATATGACCATATGTGCGATATGTACACAAGGAAGGATTTTTTCAACTGAATTTTACAGGAATTGTTTTCCAAAACCATGAATTTCATGCAACGAAATTGGTCACTGTCGTTATTATGCAGCTATGGGTGCAGCCTTATTCCTGAAATGACATCATTTCTTGTTCAAGTATGAACCTATCCGGGCATGAAAGCAAAAAAGTCAGAAAGAAGGCCTGACGGATCGTCCGGCCTTCTGATATTTCTTTCACTGTTTGCCTGATCTGATCGTTACATGTAGGTCACACCATAACCATTTGGGGAATGCTGATCCATTTCTTCAAGCAACGCTTGTATTACAATGACAGCAGCCCGCTCCAATTCCTCCACCTCCAGAAGTATCGAGATAGCCTGATCGGCATGAAGCTTCTCATTAGGCAGTCCTCCATCTGGAAAAGGAAAACACTGCTTGAGCATATTTAACCTTTGGGACATGTTTCGATATAACTCTTCCGCCTGAAGACAGAGTGGAATCAAGCTGGAATGGAGGGGAGTCGAAGCCCACTTTACAGAAAGTTCTTTGAAAAACTCACTTGCATAACGTCTTGCATCCCACAAAACCGCAAGGTTATAGGCATGACCGTTCGGTTCTACCCGTCTATATTCTAGGGCTTCTCTCCAGACCGAATAGGCAGCCAGACCACTGACCGTGTTCGGCAAGGTATACGGGTCCTCCCCACGATAATGAGCCAAAACATCTGTCAGTGCTGCGCGCAGGTTCATTTCTCGTATCATGCCATCTGATTCCGCTGTCATTACAAATACTTCCTGATTCACACCCCGCCCTACATGATCATAGGGAATTGTTCCTGATTTAATGAAATCTGTACCGTATAAGGTTCGAACTGCATCATCATAGCCATAGATCAATCCGAATTCGGGAATATTCAGGTCCCATACGACGGCCGGAATTCCCCGATGAATGGAGTAACGAATCAGGGAGAGGGCGCGGACTAGTCTTGGATTTAGCACCCTTTTCCCTTTCGCTTTCTCCTCTAGCATCGAGGGATCGACCAGATTGGCATTGAGCCCCGCTTCGCTCGCCAAAGCCTCAACCGCATGGGAACGATAACCCATATGCCGCAATCCTCGGGTAAGCACCTCTTTGAAGTTATAGGCGGTGGGGCCAGCGATATGTATGTCCTGAGGCAGGATGGTCAGACGAAAAGAAAGTCCAATCATCCCCATAACCATGGGGAGAGATGGAGATGAACCGATATAACCTAACATCTCGTGAATGGATGCTGCTGCCGAGTTCCAGGTTTGGGGAGCTCGAAATGAAAGGGGTTCCTCCAAAATCAATCGATTTTGTCCGATTGAATGCCACTCTGCCAGCATTTCTTCTACAGATAAATGAATATGAAGCTGCGACACTTTTTTACGTGAACGGGACAGAATTTGATACACATTAGCACTTGTTAGATTGAATTTGCAGGCAATTTCTTGCGGCGACAGCTGCTCCATCCAATACGATGTAAAGACCTGTTGCTCTCTCTCATTCAGACAACCTAGCAGCTTGTGGAGATTGTTCCTCATTTCCTGCTGAGCAACAGCTTGATACGGATCATAGCCTGTCTCCCAGGATCTCCGATCGGTGTCATTCAAAAAATGATTCAGCGTCATGTCGAGCGAGTCTTGATCGCTCCATGAGGCATCATCGGCTCCAAATCCAAATGCAAAGAACGAAGAAAAATGTTGTTCCCGTTGCTGCTCTCGGCGCTGCATATGTGAATACGCCTGATTACGCACAATGCGCTGCATCCAGGCCATAAAACGGTCAGCATTCTGAAGCTGTCTCATATGAATGAACGCACGAATAAGCCCATCCTGTAAAATGTCTTCTGCGAGATAAGAATCATGCGTAAGTGCTCGCACATAACGGAACAATTGTCCGCGGTAACGGTGAATCAACTCACCACAGGCCTCTGTATCCCCAGTTTGGGCTCGTTGGATAAGCGCGATGTCCGACTCCTTTTGCCGATTCTCGAATGTTTCATCTTGCCCTGAGCTGATATGGAAATGATTAACAGTTAATTCATCCATGTGATTTTCCTTTCTCATAGCCTCGCTTCACTTCCATTACTCCATCTTCAAAATAGCAGCTTCGATCATGGCTTCTGTCTCCGCAAGCGCCTCCATGATTGTCGCAGCAGCCTCCCAGTTCCGGGAGACAAGACGGGATTGGCATTCCCCGAATTGGCGGGATTGTGCGTATTTCAAAGCAGAAAGATCAGGATGGATTGTTTTAAAAAACAAGCCAAAATCATGGGCACGACGCGCGCCTACTGGCAGAGCAAAATACACATAATGAGCCCACTCATTACCATCGATTGATCCAGCACGAACCTGTTCCGCCTTATGCAGAATTGCTGAAGCTCCTGTCCGTCCTTCCTGAGCAGCAATATCATTGAGCTGTTCTGTAAGGCTTGATTTGAACCAAGTAAAAGCGCGGCGGTTAATCTCCTCCAGATCAGGCTGTTCCATGCGTTCAGGACTCCACCATCGTCGATACACACCGCTACTCCACGGGAATTCAGACTTCCATGCTTCCTCAAGTGTATCCAATGTGAGGAAGACATTCGGGAATCCAGCCGGGTCATGCAGGCATATTTCATCGCCCTCCATGCTCAACGCCACTACATAATGATCGCAACCACCCAGGTTGGGAAAGTTGGGATTGTAGACGAGTTTGCCCATATCCAGCGGACCCATCATCACAGGACCCTGCTTCAAGGCCTCTCTTAGCTCATCTACAGGCATCTCTGTACCCCGTGATTGCACACTTTCACGCACACTAAACCCCAGAATGCTCATCGCTTTGCTGATGGCCAGATCAGGACTAGAGGTACAATTATCAAAAAAGAGAAGGTCTTCCTGCGTTCGAAAGGCCCCTAGTGAAAAGCCACCGACGGTTTCAAGCAGACCAGGGTCTACCTTTTCTCCAATGGACGACAGCAGCATTGAAGCTGAATTGGCGTAGCAATATGCACCGTTTCCAATATAATTGCTCATATCATAACATCCTCTCATTTCTTTAATGAAGCACGCGATCATGCAATGCCTATACTTATACTGACTCTTCGTACAGATCATTTCTGACAGAATATTCAGAACAAATTTTTGCCCGCATGAACTAGCGAACGTTTAGAATGCAGACATCCCGGTTAATAAGGACTACACCAGAAACGAAGGAGATGTTCGATATGAGTAATTCAACTAGCGATAAAATCAAAGCAGGCGTAAACAAGGCCAAAGGCGAAGTGAAGGATCAGGTCGGTAATGCAACTAACAACAGATCCCTTCAGGCTGAGGGTAAAAAAGACAAAGCCAAAGGTGCTGTGCAGGACAAAATTGCTGATGTAAAAAAACATCACTAGATCCATTCGTTAAACGTGAACACGCACGACGATTCGTGCAGTAAATATAGAATCTTTGCCCGACCGTCCATATCGGTTGAAAGCCGGGATTCGACGGGGGCGCAAAAAAGCCAAGGAAGGTGTTATTCACTACACCCTTCCCTGGCTTTTTTTGTCCTATTTAGATAGCCGGAACTGCATATCTTGCCATATCGATAATAAAACTGCGTGCTTCTCTTGTCGTGTGGTATTCACGGCTGAATTGTCTTACCCATTCGGGATGTTCCTGATACCATCGAAAGGTCTGCTCCAGTCCCTGCTCCAGCGTCGTCTGGGGGAACCATCCGGTCTCTGATCGTAACTTTCCAGAGTGAACGACCAGACTCGAACCCCTGGACTGGGTGGGCTCCTGCTCTCGAATCTCCGCCGTTCCATTAGAAGTATGCAATTGTTGCAATTGAGCTCCGATCTCTTGCATGGTCGTTCCTTGCCCCGTCGAAATGTTATAGATCTGCTGATCTTGTCCATTCAGCATAATCTGTTCAATCGCTCGCAGCGCATCATCCACATACAGAAAATCACGTACAGCTGATCCCTGAATATCCAGAGGAAGGCCGTCCATCATTCGGCCAAAATTACGCGGGATAATCCGATCCGGCAACTGCCAAGGACCATAGAGATTGGTTAAACGAAATATTTTTACAGGAAGCTGGTAACATTGAGCGTAGGATCTTGCGAGCATCTCACAGGCTACTTTGGAAGCGGAATAAGGGGATACCGGAGCATATTCATCGGATTCGTGATACACTCTGCCCATCTCCCCTCCGTATACCTCAACGGATGAAGCCAGTACCACGGGAATATGGTGATCGGAAGCGTATTGCAGAATGGCCTGTGTACTGAGGGTGTTGTTACGAAACACTTCTCCGGGGTGATGATACGAATAATCTACGTGCGGCATCGCTGCCAGATGAATAATATAGTCTGTTTCGTGCGGCAAGCTGAATCTGTCCTTCGCGAGATCACAACAGATAAAAGCCATCTCATGAAGTGGAGAGCTGTGAACAAGCCTCTGACAATAATCATCCTGGTCCACCGGGGTGATTCGATGTCCTTTTTGCGCCAAATACTGAGAAAGGTTAAATCCTACAAATCCAGAAGCCCCTGTAATGACAATATTCAAGCACATTCCCCCTTGGATTAATACAACAAGTTCACTGAAGAGAGTCTATGTTCTGATTATAACCTTATAGTGATACATTTTGTATCATTTTACAATTGTTTTTTGTTCTTCTCCAGAAATAAACGGGTAATGCCATAGAGAGGTGATATTTACGATGAAAGAGGACATGAACAATGTACAGACAATGTTGTTCCAGGACGATGGTGTGATCCCCAATCATCCAAGTCTGCCTGTACTTCTGTATAAGGGGATTTGGGCAACAGATTCCTCTCGTGCAGAGTCGTTGCTGAACCAAAACGGATGGGGAAACAGCTGGATTAACGGCGTGTTTGATTATCATCATTATCACAGCAATGCTCACGAAGCACTTGCAGTGGTGAGTGGTTGGGTTGAGCTCATCCTTGGTGGAGAACATGGAAAGGTTGTGCGCCTTCAGGCAGGAGATGTCGTCGTATTACCTGCGGGAACCGGACATAAGCGGCGGAGTGCGAGCCTGGATTTCCGCATTGCAGGGGCCTATCCAGGTGGCATGAGTTATAATACCCGAACGGGTGAACCGGGAGAGCGTCCCAAAGTTCTGCGTGAAATTCAGGAGGTTCCCACCCCGGATACCGATCCGGTCTATGGGCAAGAGGGGCCACTATTGGAGTTATGGAAACAGAATAAGACATGAAAGAATAATGGACTGCTCCGGGATAAAAAAACTACCGGGAACAGTCCATATTTCGGTCACTGAGGGAGCCTCACACTGTATAATCGCATGGCATGCGGCTTCCCTTCCATCTCAAGCTGTCCTTGTAAGATCAACTGTCGAACACGGTATTCAATGAATGCGTCTCCGACAGCTTGTTCGAGATGGCCCAGCACCTCACCTACGACGCGGGCTGATTTTATAAACTCGCCAGGCTGTCTGGTTAACGTAACCTCCCTAGCCTTCTGCATAATGTACTCATCAATCGCGTCTTCGGGCACGCTCTGAATCTGCCCATCCTTCATTAATCGCAGAAGTCCAGGCTGTACAGCCAGATTCCCCCACTCTTGCTCCATGTGTTTTCGTTCCTCCACAGACAACGGTTCAGCATTCACACGGTGTTGCCACATCGCTAACAACTTCTCGGAAAAAATTTCACCTGTTCTAGGAACATCATACTGAACTTCAGAAGGTTTGAATAATTCCCGATATAATGCACCGGTATCGATCAAATAAATAGGCCCCAGCCTTTTACGAAGCAAATGCATGGCATATAAAAGCCCCGTTCTCTCATGAGCATTATTCGCATACCAGATGATGATTCGCGTATCTTCATCAATTGAACTCAACATGTTGTTTAATTGAATCAGCTCATCCATGCCTTGGACGGCATATCTTCCATGCTCATTCCAATAGAATTTCTCAAGTAGCCAGAGGTGCCTGCGGTGTAAATCCGCCTTGTTCGTCAAATCGCCCAATGGACCGATCGCATAGTAGTCATTCATAGAGAAAAACCGCCGCTCCGAGCGCCCTGGAACTTTGCCCATCGCAACCTTAATGCTGCCTAGCGGCGATTCTCCAATTGCTATATGAATTTCACGTGGTTTTTGTGCCTTTAGTGCCTGTTGCTCCGCTTTCTCCCGGTTCCGATTCTCGTCCAATGTATTAAATATCGACTGAATTTTTGTTGCAAAATGAACAGAATGTTCTTCCGCTGACTGATCACTGACTGCCATATCTGCGCTGAGATAGAGCGTACGCAATAACGAACGCAGCTCTTCCTCATCCATACGGTACAGCTCCTGATCAAAATCAAAGACATTGTCAATCATGTTTATCCCCCTCTAAACAGTCTGAACAGATGGTCATCTCCACACTTAACCATTCAAAATCGAGTACGTATTTGTATCATCGTAAGTTTACGAAGAAATAGACTTTCCAGAGGAGTGACTCCGTTCATTCATTTCCTCACGATTGGATGACGAACGGGTGAAGTGCCGCTCCAACTTCCGACTTGCCCACAGGGATACTGCGATAAACAGCAACACGCCGCCCCAGCGCACAGGGTGTTCCATAAACTGAGCTACATTGGAACCGATATACGTCACACAGAAAATCATAATGGCTTTGCCAAAACTCACCGCGAGCAGGAAGGACATTAATCTCATCCGTGCGATACCTGCCGCAACATTGATAATCACGAACGGACCCACTGGAAATATACTCAACAAAAACACATAGCTGAACGCATTCCGCCGAATCCATACCATACTGCGCTGCACACGGGGTTTGTTGGCCCAACGTTCCACAAAAGCCGATTTCCCAATTTCTCGTACAATCAGGAACGTAACGGTACATCCCAGGACCATCCCGATCCATGAATATAAAAACCCTGCCCATAGCCCATACACTGCTCCGTTAACCCCAACAATGAGCAGTGTAGGCAGCGGGGGCACGAATGATTTCATAAAGGTAAGCAAAATTGCAGGTAAAGGGCCCAGGGAGCGGAACTTCTCCAGCCAAAAACGAATATTCTCTTCCGTAATATAGGACATGATGTCCAAAGATGCCGGGTTCATCTGCTTCCCTCCAATCTATTCAGTTCAAATTTTCTAAAGATGTGGTGCCCATTATAAAATACATCTGGTAAACCGATGTGAAGTTTCACGACTCACTTCTCCCCAGTATAACGTACATATGAGCGCTGTACCGTTGTCAATTTGAAGAAATTTCACCAGCGACGCTGAAAAACAAAAAAGCACACCCGGACCTGTACAGTCTTGGTGTGCTCTATATATCGGATACCCACTTGAAACCATTGGTCAACAAGCTTGGGGCAGTATTTGTATTTCGCATAAACCGTTTATTCTAGCTGAGCTTCCTGCATTGCCAATTCATTCAGCTCTTCCTGATGCGCAGCATTCCACTCGGGAATACCGGAACGCATGAATTCCTCGGCATCCATCGCTGCTTTGGACTGATTGCACAGATTGCAGGCGCAGACACAGTTAAGTGGGGTCGTATGCCCACCTTTGGCTCGCGGCAGCAGATGGTCAATCGTATCTCCATACGATCCACAGAAGTAACAGGTATAGTTATCACGGGTCAAAATAAACCGTTTGAAATCCTTGTTGCTAAACAATCGGCGGATCGTGTACCGATTAACTACAACAGCGGCTTTTTCCTTGACCAGCGTGACCGCCAGCTCCATATCCACTTCCTGATGCCAGCGCCGCCCTTTGTCCGTCTTGCCACGCATGCGCACCATGCCCTGCCGGTTCGTCCGAAGCGATGCCGGATCTTCCGGATCAATCGCTACAGGCACCGCCGGTGCATGACGGCGGGTACGACTTTCCGTTCCAGCCCCATGACTGCGGCTGGAATGTACTGGCGCCCGCTGCCCGGATGATCCGGCGCGGGCTGTGTCTTCGCCGCCCGCCTTGGGCGCACGCTCCTTGCGTGCCGAGCGCGGCTTCGACCCGGGCGAGCCTGGCTGGCGCCCGGGTGCAGGAGGCGCAGCCTCCATGTCCGTGCCCGGTGCTTGGCCGGGCACGGGCTTTGCAGCAGCGGCAGGCTGTGCGGCCGCTGCGGGGGGGCCGGCGACCGAGGCATCGCCACGGTCGCTCAGGTTCGGCGCACTGGCCTCAGCTATGCTGCGGGCCTGTCCTGCGCCGGACGGCAGCGCGGCAGCACGTTTGCGGCGCCGCTTGCGTTTGCGCTTGGCTGCGGTCGGCTGATCCGCAGCCCCTGGCTCTGCTGCCGGGCCTTGCGGCTTAGCTGGCAGCAGAGCCTTGGCCGCCGCAATCTCCTGCTCGGCGGCCTGATCCGTGCCAGCGGCTAGACGCGCGCGGGCACGCTTCGCAGATGGATCAGCATTCGCTGTATGCACCTGCGAATCCCTGTCTTGCAGATCAGCCCCCGTCTGAGGCTGATCTACAGTCTCGTTCTCCTTGTCAGTTCGGGAGAGCGATTCCGTTTGCTCTATACCAGACTGAAGCTCTGGACGCTTTGCTTTTCTCCTCCTTCTCCTCTTCTTGCGGTTGCCCGAAGACGAAGAGACAGTTGAAGAAGCAACGAATTCAGCCGTTTCACCTTCCATCGAAGAAGATGACCCCACCGGCGGCTGTGACTCGCCGTGTCCTTCTGAAGCAGCAGCAACAGAAGGCGTACCAATTGCTGGATCGACGCTCCGTTCTGCTGTATGACTTGCAGGTGCAGAAGGTCGGGCAGTCCCAGCACCTTTATGACTCTTTACCGACTCATCCTCAGGCCGGAGTGAGTTGTTATTGTTATCCGCTTGTCCACCGAGCTGACGACAGTAGCGACAAGCGCCACGTCTGGCTCCAGGGCCAGCCCGCTTTCCGGTTCTTCGTCGGAATTCGGACAAAGGACGCTTTTGCCCGCAGTACATACATGTCTTGGTCAGTTGCGCTTCATGTTCCGTCATTTCCTGCCGGAAAGGGGCCGAGCCCATCTCCATGTTGTCACCTCGGTTCCGTATGAATCCGGTTTCTTTCTATTGTATCACATCTGCTCGCCAACACACTCATAGCCAGATGTCCCATAGTCTTTTGTCTTGTACTCCTGGGTCTGCCCCACGCATTCGTGAAGGATGTGTTCCACGTATTCCAATATATCTTGCATCGGTTTCCCGCATTGTTCACATGTTGTCATTGTTCTCACCTTAATCCTGTTCTTAAAGTTATCTGCTTATCAAATGATAAAATGTGTTCCGCCTTCTCATTACCCTTCGCGTGCAAAAAAGAAACATCCGTTCCCCATATATGAATTAAATCCGCAATCAAAAAACCGTTTCCTGCTCAACCCTAATGGTCGACCAAGAAACGGTTTATTATTCCTGTATTGGCATAAATATTTTAACGAACGTCGAGTTGTCCCGAGTTTTGTTGCGGTACCAGACGAGGCTTTGGTTTTGGCAAATTGCCGAAAATCACCCATGCAAATGGAACGAATCTTGCAGTGAGTCCAACCACAATCCAAGATGCGATCAACGCCACACCAAATCCTCCCGCGTACCAGAGGTGAATCAGCCAGGAAACCCCGGTTTGTGGTGGATAATTCCGATAGACCAAGAGGAAGAATGGATGTATCAGATAAATACCAAAGGACAATGCCCCAAGCCGATTGAGTGGCTTAACGATCAGCGATGGTCCTTTACGATAAAGCAGGTACGCAATCTGAATGAGCACCAGCGCACAGGCGAACGTATGCAGATTCCAGAAAAACTCGTACCACAGCGTGTTATACGTCGCAATCTTCAGGCGCAACAGATAATAAATATATACATGGCCGAGTCCGGCAAAAATCCATACCGCCCACAGCACAATCCATGAAACTACACGAGCCTTGGTTGCATTTTCCCGACTAATGACAAACCATTGTTTAATCTTCGGAAAATATACTCCGATAAAAGCACCCAGCATGAAGTAGGAAAAGTACGAAAATGCCCAACTTCCCTTGTTCGGCACCTGGAAGCCATATTTATTACTTACGATAAATGCCCACTGAATGAGCAACCCAATCGGTACCGACCATTTGACGACTGAGGGATATTTCTTAAGCAGCCACAATACCAACGGGAATAACAGATAAAATTGCATGTTGATAAATACAAAGTACAGATGCGTATACGCCTTGCCCGTGAACAGTTTCGTTATGAAACTTACTGCTGATTCACCGAACGGACGGCCCTGATAGTGGGTGAAGTGCAGGATTACAAAATACATTAATGAAAATAGGAAATAGGGCAGTAAAATGTAAACAAATCTTTTTTTGTAAAAGTTGCTGACCAGCTTCTTATCGAGCGGACGAGAATAATAATTATAGAACAGTACAAAACTGCTCATGAAAATAAACGTTGGTGTACCATATTTCATAAAAATATTAATAAAATTGTACAGCCAGTAATACCCTGAACCTGTCATGTCCACCGTCGCGTATGAAGTGGAATGCACACACAGCACACCGATGATAGCCATTGCCCGTACGAGATTCAGCTCTGGGATTCGCTCTCTTTTGATGGTTTCACTCATAATTAGCGTTTCTCCTTAATATGTTTCGTTGATATGTCTAAGATGACTTAATACGATAAGCACACTATCTATTAAAAAGCATAAAGCTTAATATGGGTAGTCCAAATTCTTAAAAGTTCCTAAATTTTCAACATGTTTCACAGTTTTTTCATGTCTATATATGTAAAAAAGACCGCTATGACGCGGCCTTTAAGCATGTTTCGTATCTGTCCAAAATATTGTTGGTTCACTGGGATGAAAATGGTAAACTTCAATGCTGACGACTGGCCAGAATTTGTTTATAGACCTCAATAGCCGATTGTCTTGAGACTTTCAGATCCACAATTGCACCCTGCCGAGGCTGATGAATCTCTTTGCTATGCAAATCCTTCAAGTCAGGCAGCCATTTGCGGATGTAATCCCCTTGGGGATCATACTTCTCTGACTGTGTCACCGGATTGTTCACCCGAAAGTATGGAGCTGCATTCTCGCCAAGTGATGCACACCACAGCCAGTTGCCCCGGTTTTGAATATTGTCATAGTCACGAAGCTTGCGTCTGAAATACGCTTCACCCAGCGTGAACGGGCATCGCAGATTTTTGGTAAGGAACATCGCGGTCAGAATACGAAGCCGATTCGGCATATGTCCAGTCTCATTCAGTTCCGTCATGGCTGCATCGATAATCGGAATGCCCGTTTCGGCCTTACACCACTGTTCGAAGTGGACCTCACTGAGCGCCGACAGATCATAAACTTTTTCATATGTAAAATAATGACTCTCATATACGGCCCGATACAGATAGAAGTCGCGGAAGCACAATTGTCTGATCCATTCATCCGAATGCTCCGTGCGTTTTGCAGCATCGTACATCTTGCGGATGGAAACAGCCCCCACAGCTACATAAGAACTGAGCCGACTCGATTCATAAGCTTCATATTCATCCCGATGGTCTCCGTAATCGGCAATTCTGTCAGATAAAAATCCATCCAACAATTGATGAGGTTCCTCCAAATCCGATACATCATATGACAACAATTGAGGTGGCACCTGGAAGGTCTCCGGCCATTCTATCTGCTGATCACTGACCTGCACATCCGCAACCGTAGTGGTTGAAGCTGGATTAGGATGCTCATTCATGAATTCCACCCAGCGTCGGTGGAAGGCAGCAAATACTTTGTAAGGCTCGGACTTACCCGTATAATCAGCGAACCCCTTCAGGTCCATCAGCAAATGATCCGTCAGCTGCGTAAACGTGACTTCTCGTGCCTCCGTTACCTTACGTATTCCACGATCACGCTCGATTGCATATGGCGTCATATCCCGATGAACTACAACTTCATCTATACGACTTTGCATCCGATCGAGGATATGTTCAATCACCTCAGCTGGTTTGCCATAAAGAACGTGCAGCTTGCGGCCTGACTCGCGGTACCGCTTACCAAGCTCAGCAGCATGCTGTAGAAAGTTCACTCCACTATGTTCCTCTTCGCGACCTTGCCGCAGCAGAAATGGATCATAGATGAGCACATGCAGACTCTCTGCCTCCTGGTTCCGCAAATAATCAAATGCGACTAGATCATCTGTACGCAAATCTTTGCGATGTATGAATAACTTCATGCTTCATCCTCCTGCTGAACTTCTGCCTACTTTGCCGTTAAATCTTCATACAGCCTGATTGTCTCCTGCTCCGGTTGATGTCCCAGTTCTTCAAGCAGGGTCAGCGTAAATGAATGATATATTCTGAGTATGGCTTGTTGATCACCCATGGATGCACATACTCTCATCATTAATCGGCAGATCTCTTCGGCATACGGCTCCCGTTCCTGTAGTTCGTTCAACTGCTCCATCGCTTCCTTGCTCCGTCCATGCTTCGTGTCCCATTCGGCGATATCCATAACCAGTCCTACATATTTACTTTTCAGTTCTCTAGCTTTGGCTTGAGCCCAGCGATAATCATGCTCCTCCAGATAATCACCGCGGTAGAGCGGGACGATATCCCGCAGTTGATCGACATTGTCTGACGTAACGGTATCATAGGCCATACCTTGCTCAAATTGCTCTACATCACTCACCAGATTACCCGATAACAAACGATAGCGGTTCATGTTGTACTCCAGTTTGCCCGTCATGTTCCATTCCTTCAGCAGTTTGCGTATCTGATAAACGGAAGTATGCAGATGCGTAAGCCCTTTCTCTTGCGAAACATCCGCCCACAGCTTATCGAGCAGAATCTCTTTGCTTACCCAATCCCCTCTATGGTGAAACATAAAAGCAAACAGTTCTTGCGATTTGGCTGTACGCCACTTATGCTTCTGTGCTTCCTGATCCAGACTTCTGTAGATATCCAGATGTTTAAAAGTAAGCAATCCAGGCACACGGGTATCCAACTCCACAGCCTCAGATTCCTGAACCTCAGCAGTTGCAGCAACCTGAGGGGATGAGGCTATCATCCCTGCGGCAATGCGATCGATCGTTTTGCCAAGCCTCACTGAACTTACCGGCTTCAGCACATAATCCAACGCCTGAAGTTCGAAGGCTTCAACCGCATGATCCGCGTAAGCCGTTATAAATATAATGCGAATACTGCTGTCCAATTGCTGTATATATTCAGCCGCTTCCAGTCCATTCATTTCCGGCATGCCAATGTCCAGAAACACTACGTCCACACGCTCTTTTGCCAGAAAATCCAGACCGGCACGGGCTGTTGAAAAACACTGCACGGGTGTAATCCGCCCATCCGATCGTAACAGGCGCTCCAGATGAAGCTGCGCCGGTTTCTCATCATCGATTACAATGGCTTTCATCGCTATTCCAGCCTCCTGCCGTGAATTATTCAATGGGAATACCGGTTATCTTGGCACCCGCTTAATAGTCTGTTAACCAAATCCGCCCAGCTCGGCCCATTATTTGGAACCATTTCTCTTCTCCACAGGTATGCGAAACCGTATTAGCGTTCCTTTCCCCGAATGACTCTGAATCTCCAGCCCTTGACCATATATAGACAACAGGCGTCGATTAATATTCTGTAGCCCTACACCTCCAGGACCTTCAGTTCGCCCTGAACTTACTTGAGCCAAACGCTCAGGAGGTATGCCTACTCCATCATCCTGTACCACAATGACGATGTGCTCATCTTCCCTGGTAATACCAAGGTTAACCGTACCGCCTGCAGCACGCTCCATCACCCCGTGACGAATCGCATTCTCCACAAGTGGTTGAATACTGAGTGGTGGCAGGTAAAGACGCACATCTGGGTCGATATCATAATGGACCACCAAACGTTCCTCGAACCTAGCTTGTTCCAGATGTACGTAGGACTCCACTAACTCCAGTTCCTTCGCTAGCGGAACCAGTTGGTCGCGGTTCTGGAAATCGAAACTTCCCCGCAAGTAATGACTCAGTTCAATAAGCAAATCGGTCGCTTTATCCGGATTGACGGCGCATGTTGCAATAATGACGTTGAGCGCGTTATATAAAAAGTGCGGTTTGATCTGAGCTTGCAAAAAGGCCATTTCCGTACGAATAGCTTCCTGTACCGAGGTACGCATCTCAATTAACGTCCGCACTCTTGCACGCAGTTCACCTGCATCCACAGGTTTGCTCAGAAAATCATTTGCTCCTGCCTGGAACCCCATTTTGATATCTTCAGGCAGCCCGCGAGCTGTCAGCATAAGAATAGGCAGCTCGGACAAGGAGCTGTTCTCACGCAGCTTGCGACACAGCTCAAGCCCGGACATTTGTGGCATCATCCAGTCTGTAATGACAAGATCAATGGAGGGGTGTTCTTCACGAAGCTTAAGTGCTGCTACCCCGCTATCCGCTGCAATGACACGGTAACGTTCCGTTGATAGAAGATTGAACAATACCTGTCGATTCACAGGATCATCGTCCACAATCAGAATGGTATGCTCTGCTTCCAGACTATCATCCGTCTCATCCCAATCCACTGCTGCTGCCGTATCCTGCGCTCTTCTTTCTTGGGTAGATACATATTGAGCCGCAACAGGCTTCGAATTCACTTGCAGCAAAGGAAACTGCACAACAGGCAGGGTAAAATGAAAGGTCGAACCTTCACCTGGCTCCGATTCTACCCAGATGATCCCTCCCCCAAGCTCGACAAGTTTGCGAGTGATACTCAGTCCAAGACCAGTTCCTCCGTTAACCCTCTCACTTGTTCCGTTGCCCTGTTCGTAAGACTGAAATATGTCTTCCAGTTTATCTGGGGTAATACCAACACCTGTATCGGCGATAGATACCGTCACCATAGCTCCATCCACACGGGCATAGATCCGAATCTCACCTTGCTTCGTGTACTTATACGCATTGCCCAGCAGGTTGTACAGAATCTGCCTTAGGCGATCCTCGTCCGCTTCAACCAACGGCAACGCTGGAGGCCATTGTTGAATCAGCACAATCGGTTTATCTTCAAAGGTAAAACCAGAGACTTCAACCACCGTTCGGGCAACTGATTCAAGGTCCACAGCATTCCGTTTTAATTCAATTTCACCATTTTTGAGCTTGGAAAAATCCAAAATATCGTTTACCAGCAGTGAAAGCCGCTTTCCAGTTGAGGTGATCATGGACAGATTTTTAGCCTGCTTGGGTGTAACCGCTCCTGCCGCCCCTTCCAGCATCGATTGAGCAATATTAATAATGCCATGTAGGGGAGTTCTCAGTTCATGTGACGTATTGGCCATAAACTCATCCTTGAGAATATCAATGGCAAGCAAACGTTCAGACAACGCTTCAACTTCACGGAATGATTGTGCGAATCGGGTCGCTGTTAGAATCATCTGTGCAAAGACGAATAACAGAAGCTCGTACAGCGCAAGAAATGTCGTATCCACGGTGGTGAAAGCACCAACGGTGTGCAGCACAACCACCATAAATATACTCATCATGCTCATTAGGACAAAATGACCGTCGTTCGGTTGCTTTTTCAGCCAATGGAGCATAGCTCGCAGCGTGTAACCAATCACCACCAGTGAAATCAGCAGCATAGGCAGCTCCAACAATGAGAATAGAACAGGAGACAATGTAAGGCCTACCACGCATTGGACTATTACCAGAACCACACCCAAGCGAACAAACCATTGATGTACCGCTCCAGGAACAAGTGCATCCATGTAACGTAGCAAGTAATAATACGCAAGAGCCGCGCTGAGTAATTGCAGCCGCAGAATATCATTATTCGGTAAGAATGGTAACAGGGTTCCCAGCAACTTCTCTCCATGAGTTAATGCGTACATTGCACCGGACAGGCTGAATAACCCTAGATACCGAAGCTCTTTCTCACTGCGCCGCAGCCGGAATAACATCAGGAAGAAGGCCGCTGGCAAAATAAATCCGAATAGTGTCATCAGATCCTTAAGCCAATCCTGCTGTTGGCTCTTCAGGATACTGTGCTCGTCTCCAAACAAAATGGATGCGATAATGCCTCCAGACGAGTAGCTGTAATTGGATACCTGAATGATAATATCTGCAACGTCGCCTTCTATGGAAGTAAATCCTGTAAAAGGCAAATTGAGCTGAACATCGGTATTTCTCGTTGTACCTGGTAGCCCTTTTCCGCCAATCTCTTTGCCATCTATAAATAAACGATGGGCCATACGGATATTTTGAGTGCGGATTCCGTAATCGTTCTTCTCTGCTCTAGGGGGAATTCGAACACGTAAATGATAGGTCCCATACCCGTGCGCCTCTCCAAGAGTCCCATTCCACCGGGAGGGGACATGGATAGGTAGAGGTTTGGAAAGCGGCTTGCGTCCGGATACGTCCGCCTCAAAATCAACGGGCTTCAACAACTGACCCGGATAGAAATCCCAAGTACCATTCAGGGACGCAGCCCCATGCCTGTCGAAGTTCCAGCTGGTCAGGTCCATAACCCCCTCCCTTGCATGAGGGTTGCCGCGCTCAATAATTAACGTTTGAATAATGGATCCCAGAGGAAAGGCAACAATACATATAAAGCTAATGGTGAGCATAATCCAGTGTTTTCTCATCTATGTAATCCTTCCGCCTCCATGGCGAGAGACGTCTAATTTTGTCGTTTTATACCTATAACTCCATGTTACACGTTTCTGTTGCTGACGGAAATAGTTCTTACATGATATTTTAACGCCAAAAAAGCCACAGGCTCAGCTACCGGAATGAAGACCGGAGTAAGACCCGTGACTTTTTGAATTTGTTGACTATCTTTTTTACTTCTCTCGTTTCCTTACGCTTGTCCAACGACCTGGGCCAGTTTCTGCACGATTCCAGCCCAGCCCTGCTCCATCCGTTCACGAACCATGGCATGAGCCTGTCCAAATTCAGTCAGTTTGTCCGCGTCCCAGCCACTGTGAATCAATGCAAAGTCAGTGTCTTGTCCTTGCTCCGTTAGTTCAAACGTAAGCGTCCAGTCCTTACCCCATTGGAATGACAGCTTATGTAGCGGCTGAACTTCCGTGACTTTGCACGGTGATTTACCAAAGGGTCCTGCTTCCAATATAAATTCATGCCCTTCCACCGGCTCCAGATTGCTTGGCATAAACCATGATTCCAAGCCCTTCGACGTCGATACAATCGCCCACACTTTCTCCACAGGTGCGTGAAGTAACAGTTGTTCCCGAATATCTGGCAATGCACTTGAAGATTCCATGATATCTCTCCTTCTAAATGGATATAACTCATTGTTCAAGATTAGATGATATGTGTCAAATATATTCTGCTAACAACAGGTACTCTGTTGACCGGCATTGAAAACAAATCTATAATTGGAACATATTACATAAAAGGTGCGTGATTTCTTATGATAGTCTGCTCTGAAAAATTCAATTCCAACCGTTGCCGGAAGGGATAAACATTTCGTAGCTAGTCCCTTCCACATTCTATTCTAATTATGTTGTGGAGGAAACGTTACATGTCTTTTAGTTATTATGGTCCGTTATGTACCGAGGTTTATAATGCCACCAAACCCGTTGGCCAATCCCTCGGAGGCGATATTGAATTTTACCGTGATTATCTGATGAACTGCAATGGACGCTTCCTGGAAGCAATGTCTGGTTCAGGTCGAATGCTGATTCCATTACTTGAGGCTGGTTTGAACGTAGACGGTCTTGATTATTCAACGGATATGCTCGATTCATGCCGGGCTCTTTGTACCGAGCGAGGATTGCCCCTGCCTGAATTGTTCGCTGCTGATCTGGAGACACTTGATCTTCCTTATCGGTATGAAGTCATTATCATCGCCGCAGGCTCCCTGCTGCTTATTCAAGATAGACAGGCTTCCATAAAGGCCCTGCGTAATCTGTATCAACATCTGGAACCTGGAGGCCGACTTGTGCTGGACCTCTTTCTACCCGATGTAACGAATACGACTTCACACTACTCAGGTACCTCGACTGTTCAATTACCGGATGGCGATACGATTACAATGGAGAGCAAAGACATCGAAGTCAATATGCTTCAGCAGTACAAAGTAAGTTTAATTCGCTATGAAAAGTGGCGCCATGGCACCCTCATAGCCACAGAACTGCAACAGCTTGCATTACGTTGGTACGGTGTGGAGGAGCTGCGCATGATTCTGGAACAGATCGGTTTCGTCGACGTTGTTGTATATGCAGACTTCGATCCCGACCAGGAACCTTCGCGTTCTGATCAGAAATTTGTGTTTGAAGCGACACGAGGACTACCCTCGGAAGTGGATTCACTTTCAGGTCAAAGCGCTAACGAATCGACCACACCGGGTAAGATCCAAGATCGAGGAAGTAACGTGCATACGATTCGTTAATACGTAAACCTGTAAAATTTGCAGCTAATAACAGTTGCTCGGTTCATTAAATTGTAATGATGCTAAAAAGGGATGTCCTCCGTCATGTTCATGACTTATGGGACATCCCTTTTTAATTGAATTTATATAAATGTTCTAATTAAAAATGTTCTAATTAAGATCAGTACCCGCGGGAATATGGCTGTGCGATAGCCGCTTTATCTTTGCTAACACCCAGTTCCAGAGCTGCATGAGTCGCCCAGTAAGGATCACGCAGCATACCTCTGCCAACCGCGACCAGATCTGCATCACCGTTGCCGATAACCGCTTGAGCCAGAGCTGAATCTTCAAGCATGCCTACCGCAATGACAGGAACGTTCAGTTCTTCACGGAAACGACGAGCAAACGGCACTTGGTAACCAGGGTAGTTACCCGGTTTACGTTGTCCGGAAGGTCCTTCACCGCCAGAGCTAATGTGGAACATATCCACGCCTGCTGCCTGATAGGCACGGGAAATCTCAATGGTATGATCAATGTCATACCCGCCATCAGCGTATTCCACTGCCGAAATCCGCATAATCAGCGGCATATCTTCCGGCATTTCTTTTTTCACTGCGCGAATAATCTCGACACCAAAACGGGAAAGATCCTGTCCATACTCATCCTCGCGATGGTTCATCAGTGGAGAATGGAATTGATGAATGAGATAACCGTGTGCACCATGCAGCTCAATCGCATCGACCCCCGCAGCTACTGCACGGCGTACACCGTCCGCAAATTTCTGTACCATGGCTTGTGTTTCCTCTGTAGTTAAAGCGTGTGGTGTATTAAAGCTCTCTCCAGGGAAGGTAACCACTGATGGAGCTACAGGTCGAGCCGCATCCTCTGCTTTACGTCCAGCATGCGCGATCTGAATCGCCACCTTGGAGCCATAAGCGTGAATGCCATCCACCAGCTTGGTAAAGGCAGGAATGTGTTCATCTGACCAGATGCCCAGATCATTGTCAGTAATACGTCCGTCCGGATCAACATCCGTCATCTCGATCACGATCAACCCTGTACCCCCAACCGCACGGCTTACATAGTGTACCTGATGCCAATCGTTCGGAATGCCGTCTTTAGCAGTAACGGAATATTGGCACATCGGTGCCATAACGACACGGTTATTTAGTTGAAGTCCCTTGAATTGATAAGGGGAAAATAATTTCTCTGTCATTTCAATTCCATCTCCTATTCAATATGTTGATATATGTTGAGGCAATTCCTTGTTTTCCAGATCGGAAAACAGCTGCCCATGCTTGCCGCAGTTGTCCTGCTTCAAATCCTCAATAACTATTATGAACCTAACCTATAGAAATACAAGTACGTACTTTTTTGTAAGATAGTACCCTTTTTTATACCTAGTTGGCCTTTTTCTTCTGTGCATTCACCACAACTCGAAATGAACCCAAAACATGATATGATAGCCATACAGACATACAGGTTATACTATACCCACTTTATATAAGTTGTACCTAACGGTTACACGAAAACGGAGAGGGCAGGATAAACTGGAGAAGCGAAGCTAAAAGCTTTCTGAAAGAAAGCTGCATCGGAAGCACACACTCGCCTTTATCACCGGATTTTCCCTTTTAATAAGGGAATCAAAAAAATCTGGGGATAACAGCGATCAGAAGGGTATTCTGACCTCGTAGTGATAGTGTAAAATAAGTGGTCAACTTATATACTAACCGAGCCGAAGGAGCGATTACTGGTGAAAGATATTTTAATTCAAAGACTAACAACCTATGCTCAAATGGACACACAATCCGATGAAAATAGCGAGACCTGCCCTTCCACACCAGGCCAGCTGGTCTTGGGTAAATACCTAGTTGAAGAATGTACATCCATTGGATTGCAGGAAGTGACCATGGATGATAACGGCTACGTAATGGCGACATTGCCATCCAACACAGACAAGGATGTTCCAGTGATCGGTTTCCTGGCTCATCTGGATACAGCAACCGACTTCACAGGCAAAGATGTCAAACCACAGGTCATCAACAACTATGATGGACAGGACATTGTGCTGAATCAGGAATTGGATGTGGTGTTATCCACCACTGATTTCCCAGAACTGCGTGAATATAAAGGCCACACTCTGATTACAACAGATGGCACAACACTGCTTGGCGCGGACAATAAAGCCGGTATTACCGAGATCATGACAGCAATGGCCTACCTGATTGAACACCCGGAATTAAAACATGGAAAGATCCGTGTTGCTTTTACCCCGGATGAAGAGATTGGCCGTGGGCCGCATAAGTTCGATGTCCCTGCTTTTGGAGCCAAATATGCCTACACGGTGGACGGCGGACCACTTGGCGAGCTGGAATACGAAAGTTTCAACGCGGCTGCTGCCAAAATCACAGTACGGGGCACCAACGTGCACCCGGGCACAGCCAAAAACAAGATGGTCAATTCGGCTAAAATTGCGATGGAGTTGAACCGCCGATTGCCTGCGGAGGAAGCACCCGAATTCACAGAAGGTTATGAAGGATTCTATCATTTGTTATCTATCGAGGGAGACGTCGAACTGACTAAGATGAGTTACATCATCCGGGACTTCGACCGGGAGAAGTTTGAGGAACGTAAAGCGTATTTGTTGGATGTCGTGGGCGAATTGAAAAACAAATATGGCGAGAAAAGTATCTCCATTGAATTAAATGATCAATACTATAACATGCGTGAGAAAATCGAACCTGTGCGCCAGATCGTCGATATTGCACACGAAGCGATGACTCGCCTGAATATCGAACCTGTCATCCGCCCAATTCGGGGAGGCACAGACGGTTCCCAGCTTTCGTACATGGGTATGCCTACACCCAACATCTTCACTGGCGGAGAGAACTATCACGGCAAATTCGAATATGTATCGGTGGATAATATGGTGAAGGCCACACAGGTCATCGTGGAAATCGCTCAATTATTCGAACAGCGTGGAGATGTTTAAACCATATCTAAATTAATAGAACGACAAAGAAAAAAAGCCTTCACCTGACAAGTGGAGGCACTGGACACCCTCTGATCTGCAGAGGGTGTCTTTACATTTTTACCGTAAAACGATGTGAGGTACTGCCATCTAACCTACTTATTCGTACATATTACCTCCCGCAATTTCACGCAGCTGCTCCAGATTGCAGATGACAATGTTGCGCTGTTCTTTGCGGATGATTTCACGGTCACGAAGGTCATGGATGACCCGGTTCAAGTGTCTATAGCTCGTGCCCAGCATATCGGCCAGCTCTGTTAACTTGGAGGTCTGGATTTCTTCTGTGATCTGCTCCCCCTGTTCCATCGTGGACAACAAATAGCTTGCAAAACGGCTCTCTACAGGATAAAGCAGATTAAGACTCGATAGATTCGAGAAGGTATATAATTTGTGGGTCACATGACTAAGCATAAAATGGAGAAATTTCGGGTTTTCAGCATATGTATTCTTGAGATAGCGATAGCTTACACCGAGCAGCAGGCTCTTGTTGACGGATTCCACCGTGTTTTTGGCTTCCTTACCATTGACCAGCTCCAGATCACCTACCAGCGCAGGAGGCATACTGAAACGCAGCAACAAAGACTTGCCATTCGGAAGTGTTGTATAAATCTTGAGCTTACCTTGGACGAGAAAATATAATCGTTCGGGACGTTCACCTTTGGCACATATAATCTCGCCTTTGGAGGCTTCGAGCAACCTTAATTCAGCAAGTGCAGGCTCGTCGAGCACCTGATCCAGGCCATGCTCCCGCGCAAGCTGGCGCAGCAATCCAAAGTCCATGATTTCTCTCATCTCGGAACCCCCCTGTGTAGATCTACATATGCATTGGACACATGTCCCATAAACGATATAGATCAGTACAAATATCTTGATGTAAAAATAGTTACAACTAGAACTTATATCCAATACATTCATTTAAATGGGAAACACTTTAAAATCCAGCCTTCAAAATGACAATATTTTATGAAAAAAGAAGTACATGATAGCGCACTCTTATCCGATGAAAGATAAAGCAATAAGCATAGTTACAACTGCTAATTTAGAATTCAAATAAAGAAAGGATGGTTCTACCTGTTATGAACGTTGTAGATGCTCTTTTGAAAGTAATGCCTTATATCCGTATGATTCTTAGAGAACCAGCCAGTCTAACGGTGTATGATCACGAGAAGGTACTGTATTCTGTCTCCACCGATAAGTTCAATCTTGGATTCAACGAAGGTGATCCTCTTTTGGATGGATATAAGAACTTCACCGCTCTCACGAACGGAAACGAAGCCTCTCTGACCCACCTGCCGGCAGAATACTACGGTATCGAGCTTGATATCCTTAATGTACCGATCTTTGATGATAATCATCAGGTCGTTGCTATTTTCTGCGTATCATATGATCAATCGAACCAGAATCAGCTTGAAGCTATTATACAAGAAAACCAAACGATTAATGGAAACCTGGTTGAAATGGTCCAGCACGTTGCCGCTCATGCGGAGGAATTGCAGGCCACCAGCGAACAGATTCTGGAGAATACACGCCTGGCGGTAAAGAATTCGTCTCAGATCAACAAGGTTGCCGGGTTCATTCGTGAAATCTCGGAACAGACCAACTTGCTTGGGCTCAATGCCGCTATCGAAGCTGCGCGTGTAGGTGAAGCCGGAGCAGGCTTTGGTGTGGTCGCAACGGAAGTGCGCAAACTTTCTGTCGATGCCAAACAAGCTACCAGCGATATTGATATTAGCTTGAAGGATGTACAACAGGTTATTAAACAGATGGAAGTCGAAGTATCTCAGATTGCAGCTTCTTCTCAGGAGCAAGCTACGCTCGTATCTTCGTTCACGGATGTCATCGAGAAGCTGAATGAAGCGGGAGAACGCATGAAAGCCCTGTCTGAGCAACTGATCAGTTACTCTGTGAACGATTAAGAAAATGTGCATCTCCCGATAGGATGGTTACCGACTCCACCAGTACTCTTTGAATAATAACTAATTTAGATGTAATAAACAGGACTTGGAATCCCCGTCCCCGTGACGGAAATTCTAAGTCCTGTTTCATTTGTCTTTTTATCGCGGTGTACGTGGAGTCCCTACTACCTCGGCCTCCGACTCCCAGCATTCCACTTCTCCCGGAATGTGAATACGGTCCCGAGTAAAGATCGGGTCACGTCCTTCGGCCTTTTGTTTCTTGTAATCTTTCAGCGCATCGAATGTCACCTTGGACAGCATCAGGATGGCGATCAGATTCACCACAACCATTAGTCCCATAAACAGGTCGGCCAGATCCCATACCAACTGTACCTTGGCAACGGCACCGAACAGCACCATCGCGATGACACATACACGGTATACCCACAGCCATACTTTATTGGATTTGATAAACTCAATATTGGTTTCCCCGTAGTAATAATTCCCGATGAGCGTACTAAAGGCAAACAGGAACACCATCACTGCCAAAAATCCGGATGCCCATGAACCAATATGCACACTTAATGCCGCTTGAGTTAATTCAATCCCGCCCAGATTGGAACCTTTGTACACCCCAGATAACAAAATAATCATGGCCGTGCTTGTACAAATAACCAAGGTATCGGTCAACACACCAAATGCCTGAATAAGCCCTTGTTTGACCGGATGTGTTGTATCCGCCGTAGCGGCAGCATTCGGTGCACTACCCATACCCGCCTCATTGGAGAACAAACCACGTTTGACACCATTCATCAGCGCGGCTCCAAGTGTACCACCCGCGACCTGTTCAATGCCGAAGGCATTTTTCACAATCAGCGCAATCATGGCCGGAAGTTGTGTGATGTTCGACAGAACAACAAATGCAGCCACACCAATGTACAGCACAGCAAGAACAACGACGATGTATTCAGACGCCTTGGCAATCCGTTTAACACCACCCATAATGATTCCTGCGAACACAACGGCCATAATGATGCCTACAGTCAACCGATCGATGCCGAAAGAATTTTTAAATGCGACTGTAATCGTGTTGGACTGCACAGCATTAAAGACCAAACCAAACGACAACGTAATGAGAATTGCGAACAATATCCCCATCCATCGTTTCCCGAGGCCACGCTCCATATAATAAGCCGGCCCTCCGCGGAATCCGCCTTTATCTTTGATTTTATAAATTTGAGCAAGCGTACTCTCCACAAAACTCGAAGCTGAACCAAAAATTGCGATAACCCACATCCAGAATACAGCCCCTGGTCCCCCCAGTGCGATTGCCAGTGCAATACCGGTAATATTCCCGGTTCCCACGCGGGCCGCCATACTGATACAGAATGCCTGAAACGGCGAAATTTTGCCGGGCTCCTTGCTCTTCGGCTCCTTGAGCACTTTCACCATATCCCCAATCATGCGGAATTGCATGAACCGGGTCTTGGTCGTAAAATACAAACCACATACGACCAACAAGATGATTAACAGCTTGGACCACAGAAAATCATTGAAAACTGCAATAATATCTTGTATTGTTTGCTCCATTGGCTATGCCCCTTTTCGTTGACGGTTCGTTAAAAAGCGTTCCCCAGCTGTATGACTGAGCGAAAAATTCTCATACTACTTCATAAAGGCATACAGTTCTATCGCTCCAGACGGACAGATCTCTGCTGCAGTACAATAGTTAAGAGATCGTTTGCACCATTCTGCACATCTCGGAATCCACATTTTCGGATGTTACCTATACTACAGGGTCATCTACGGAAACCGACAAATACCTACACGGAAACATTTAAATTTTTTATAAATAAGCAACGTTTATCCATTCACTGTTACTTTATCTGACATATCCGTCAGCATACACGGGTCTTCACATCGGGATATACAACCAAGTATGATAATAGGGGACATTAATAGCAGGGAAAGATCATTTATAGAGCAGAGAACGAAATATATAGGAGTGAACTTAATCAGAAAGGAGGACCACGGAAATGCGTTATTTTATTGTGGATGATGATCCTGGGGTTCGATCCATGCTAATGGATATTATTGAAGATGAGGGGCTCGGTGAGATTGTGGGAGAAGCCGAAGATGGGGCTCATATTCATGCTGAACTGTTGGAGCTGCATAAGGTGGATGTACTCCTGATTGATCTGCTCATGCCGCAGCGAGACGGGATTCAGACGATACGTGCGCTTGAAGGAAGGTTCGATGGCAAGATCGTGATGATCTCCCAGATTGAGTCGAAAAATATGATTGGGGAAGCCTATTCGCTTGGCATCGAATACTATATTACGAAGCCGATTAATCGACTGGAGATTCTGTCTGTTCTGCGACTGGTGGACGAGCGTCTGCGTATGCAGCAATCCATCGCAGATATTCAGCGTACGCTGCAAGGACTGTCCAGATTACAATCTTCTGAACGTGCTTCAACACCGGCCCCTGACAAAACGATCACGACAGCAGGACATTTCCTGTTATCCGAGATGGGCATGATCGGAGAAGCCGGCAGTAGAGATCTGCTGGACATGCTGGAATACCTGGAGCAGATTGAAACGGAGGAACATAAACTCTCTCCATACACGTTCCCGTCACTTAAGGATATCTTCCAGAATGTAGCCATACGCAAACTGGGTTCCGATGCCACATCAGCGGAAATAACGAAGGAGATCAAGGCATCCGAGCAGCGCGTTCGCCGGGCAATTTTCCAAACATTAAGCCATGTCGTATCGCTCGGACTCACGGATTACACACATCCGAAGTTCGAGAATTACGCGTCAAAGTTCTTTGACTTTACGGAGATTCGCAAGAAAATGCTGGAACTGCAAAACAATGTGGAGCCCTCCTTGTCCCAGACCCGCATTAACACCAAAAAGTTCGTTCAGGTACTGTATCTGGAAGCCAAGCGGCTGTTGCATTAAAGAGTAAAAAAAACATGCGCTCATGATCGAACTGGAACTGATACAGCATTCGTTCTTCCTGCTGCCTATTCCAGCTATTATCATGTGCGCATGATTGCAAAAAATAGCTCATCTATATCCATCAAGCCCTCGGCTTGCTTAAGTGCATTCGATTATACTCATTGATCAATTCATCCAGTACCATGGACTGCTGAAGCACATCGGGATGTCCAAATCTACCCTCGTTATGCTCTACCAACATATGAAGGTTATGTCTGGCTTTCTCTATTTGATTTTTCAATTCCAAACTCATAACCATCGCGTCTAATCCCTCCCTATTTCTGTGTTACATTTTAGGTTTTCCTGTCAATCTATAGTTGGATTAACATATGGCATAGTTCGCATGGATGTTTTGTATCCTTCTCCAATTTTTGAAAGTCTCTATAGCCATCTCTACAAGACGATCCGAAAATGGCTCTGCAACGCCTAATTGAAGGTTGGTTTACAATTTCACGAGCAAATTTTCCCCACTAACTTCATATTCAAACAGTTGTGTCATTATTGTGTATGTTAAAAAACCAAAAAAACCCTCTCAATCTACAGGCTTACCCAAGGGGTAACCCTATTCGATAAAGAGGTGCTTCTTCGTCAGTTCACTTTAAAGAATAAACATGTAATTTTCCGTTTTTCTCCACCTTGCTCCAAAAGGTAATAAAATCCCTTTTCATACGTAATTCATTCAGGTACAATAGGGCGATGTGTGTGTCCGGACCAGGCGGATACAAAATAAGAAGTATAGAGGACGATTCAGTTCGAGCGGATCATCCTGATTTGATTATTTGGAGGCTCATCAACACCATGCAAACCGATTCACAGACTAAAGTCAAAATCATAAACGCCGATCCCAGCGCGATGGGATTATTTGGGTTGGCCATCGTCACTCTGGTCGCTTCTTCCCAAAAGCTTGGCATTACAGACGGCCTTAGCTACGCCATTCCTTGGGCGATTTTCCTAGGTGCTTTTGCCCAGTTGTTCGCTTGTATTCAAGATTCCAAACGTAACAACACCTTTGGCACAACTGCCTTCGGCGCATATGCATTCTTCTGGTTCGCCATGGGTGCCAACTGGCTGATCAAAATGGGCGTGTTTGGCTCCACTCTTGCGGAACAGGCAGATGGAAAGCAGCTCGGATTTGCTTTTGCCGGATACCTCGTGTTCACCCTGTTCATGACGCTGGGTGCCGTGGAAGCCAACAAAGTATTGCTCATCATTTTCATTCTCATTGACTTCCTGTTCCTTGGCCTGACCTTTGACGCTTTCGGCGTAGCTCCTCATATCTTCCATACCATCGCAGCTTATGCTGAAATGGGAATCGGAATCGTGTCGTTGTACGGCACAGGTGCTTCCGTACTGAACGCTCACTTCGGCTATACGTTCTTGCCTATCGGCAAGCCGTCTGGCATTTTCAGACCCAAGGCTTAATATACAGCATCAAACCGCCAGCGCGCCGGTCCGCGCCTGGCGGTTTTTTTGAATCATGCTTCACTTGAATAGGGATACAGCTTCTTTTTTACTTTTTACCATTTTTTTTATTTCTTTTTCTGAAAAAAAGTATAATATTAACATGTTATATACAAAATTCTACTAGGTGAAGGAGTTTATAACAAATGAGAAACAAAGCAAGATCCGCAGTTTTATCCTTAGCACTAGCCGCAACTTTGGCGATCCCAGCAGTAGTTAGCGCTGATAGCGTCCAAGCAAATCCGGCAGATGAGACAACGCCACCAATTGTTACTCCGTTCTCTGTTGGTAACCAACAGCCGCTCACAACTGTGAGCGCTGCTACTTCTATCGTCCCCGCTTATTTCTCGGTTCCAGCTGGTTACGGACATGGTAAATTCTACTTCCTAAACAATGGAACAAGCAATCTAACTGTTACGATGACACACTCATCAGGATTAGAGTATATTGCAGCTACTGTTAAGCCGGGAGTAGCATATACTTGGAGAAGCACGGCGGATTATCCGCAAGGTATGCGCGGTGGTGATTATACCATCTCATTCCATTGTTCCAGTGGTGTAAATGCAAAGTGGTCTGCATTCGCTTCCAATAGCGTCACTGAAGCTAACGCATAAAACATTGAAATCCGTTACGACTGATTATTCACAAAAAAGGATTCGAAATGTAACAGTGTATGACAGTCTATTATATTGGTACATCAGACGGCATGTCGTCGACGCTAAAAGCGCCCTAGCTTCCGATAATATCGGTGAACGAGCAGGACTCAAGCAGTCGGCTATTGCCCGACTGGAGAGCTCCGCGCAGATTCCGCGCTTCGATACGCTCCAGAAGGTGGCTTTTGCGCTTGGCTTGCGCTTTGAACTGGTTCCTGATGGCGAGGAAGAAGTGACCGACACCTATACTAGAACTAACATATAGAGAGGATGGACGCGGCATATCTTGCAGCGTCCATCAGCCATACTGTCAGGAGGACTACAAAGAATGAGAGAGATACCTAAACCTACGGAATTAGATCAAGTGGAGAGAAAGTATGTGCGTGAAACACGTTGTTTCAAGACGGCAAGAGTATTTCCAACCGATGTAAACAACCATAATACCTTGTTTGGCGGCAAACTCATGTCCTATATCGATGACATTGCATCCATCGCCGCATCCAAGTTGTGCCGGGTCAATACCGTCACGGCTTCGACCGATTCGGTGGATTTCCTGTATCCGATTAATCCGACGGATTCGGTGACGTTGGAATCCTTCGCATCGTGGACGGGACGAAGTTCAATGGAGATTTTTGTTAAGGTGATCCGCGAGGATCTGAAGACGGGGGAGAAAAAGATTGCGGCGACCGCATTCCTTACCTTTGTCGCTTTGGATGAAAATAACCGTAAACTCATTGTTCCTCGCATCATTCCGGAGACGGAGGAAGAGAAGAAATTATACGAAACTGCCCCAGCCCGCGCGGCCATGCGGAAACAACGGCGAGAAGAAAGCAAGAACTTCGCCGACTTCCTCACCGTTAGTTACCCCTGGGAATAAAAGAACCGCGCGCGCTATTCAGTCCTGAAGCATACGTTCATGAATGGTCCGACCCTTCTGCCCTGGTTCAATCAGGAGACGCGTCGGTTTGATATTAATTAGCGCGGTCAGCTGTTCTCCCATGTAGTGGGAAGAATACTTGAACCCAATCTCCGCCCAATGCATAATCACACCAACGGTTGCAGATACCAGGTAACTTAGCATGATGTCGTAATTAATGGTGTACTCGCTGTCTTCGGTCACCAATACAAAATCTTCGGTTAAATATGTTCTGAACATGTTGCAAAGTCTGGTTCCCATATCCCCATGCATCGTCATTAAAGCTCGAAAGATGTCTTGATGCGCTTCAATATATTCAAATACAGGCATCGTTGATGGCAGTAATGCTGTCATATCTACTTCTTTTAACTCCGCATAAGGTGATGCATAAGCTTGTCCCACGCCCTGCATGAAATCATCCAGAATGAATTGCAATAGCTCGGGTTTACCAGGAAAATGTAAATAGAACGTTCCCCGGTTATAATCCGCCCGCTCCGTAATGTCACGAATCGTGACGGCTTCAGCTCCCTTTTCCAATATCAAAGAAACTGCCGCAGCGATGATGGCATCCTGCGTTCTTCGTGCTCTCCGATCCTGAGGGTGTTCGATAATCAACATTTCCACCTCCTCTGTCCATTATTGTAACCTAAATGAACACCGCTTACATCTCTGTCCGATAGCTGACATATGCGCTGTCAATGATGATTGTCACATTTCTATGTATATCTTAACATTGAGATAGGAACGATAGACCACAGGTTGAACGTTCACTCACAGTTCACCTGATTTCATTTTATAAGGAGCGAATACATGATGAGTACATCATATACCCAAACAGCCGTTATTACAGGAGCAGCCGGAGGCATCGGTAAAGAATTGGCACGCCGCCTTGCTGAACGTAAAATTAATCTGGTGCTGGTCGACCTGAACGAAGAAGCCATCCAGCAAACCATCACGGATCTGAAACTCGACAAAGAGCACGCCATTGCAGTGAAAGCAAACGTATCTCAAGAAGCCGACGTGAAAAACTATGTGCAGCAAGCACTTGATACGTTTGGTCGTATCGATTATTTTGCCAACAATGCCGGCATTGAAGGTCCAACCGGACTGATCGAGGATCTGAGCGTTGAAGCGCTCGACCTCGTATATAACGTCAATGTGCGCGGCGTATTCCTTGGTTTGCAGAACGTCATCCCTGTCATGAAAAAACAAAAATCTGGTGCGATTCTGAATACCTCTTCCCTCGCAGGTCTGATGGGTGCTCCAGCCGTATCTCCATATATTATGTCCAAACATGCCGTGATTGGCCTCACCCGCACAGCAGCGAATGAACTCGCGCCTCATGGTATTCGGGTTAACGCGGTATTGCCAGGCACCATTAATACCCGTATGATGCGTCAAATCGAAGCAAACTCCGGTAATGTGGAAGATTATCAATCCGCTACCGTATCCGCAATTCCGATGGGCCGCTATGGTGAACCGGAAGAAGTCGCAGCCATCATGAACTTTCTGTTGTCCGAAGAAGCTTCGTATGTCACCGCTTCCCTCTATACTGTCGATGGCGGTATGATGGGTCAATAAGGAAAATGGGCCTAGCCCAACGGGCTGGCTGTTTAAAAGGTAATTCCCAAAGCACAATCCAAAATGACCTCAAAATTCCACAGTAACGTGGAAGCTGAGGTCATTTTTCTTAATAGATTGATTTAAATTTAATCCACGTAGCCTGCGAGACCTTTTTCCATCAAGTAGTCCATTTCAGCATCCAGAATGCCTTCAACGGTCAGCTCGTCCAGCTTCACATCTTTGCGGCTCAGAATGTAGTCGGCCAGATCATCACCGTCGATATCCACGTCGCCTTTGGCATTTTCATGTGCTTTGTTAATGTATGCCTGCTCGTGCTTCAGGACAAGAGCGATATTCGCTTCGCTTGCCTTTGTCTTCTCTGCAATATATGCCTTCATTTCCTGTTCATTAATTGAATTTGCCTCAGTCACGTTAAAGTCAGCTCCTTGATTCATACGTTCTGTTGTCATTGTAGCATAGGTTAACCCACAACAGTCATGCCTTATTCCTTACCCCTAGGATAAACGAACGTAAAATGTTGCACCTTCCCCTACCACACTGCGGGCGTAAATCTCACCTTTGTGCTGCTCCACGATCGACCTTGCAATCGCAAGACCCAATCCATGTCCACCATGTTTCCGAGCTCTGGAGGCATCCGTGCGATAGAAACGATCGAAGATCCGGTCCAGATGTTCAGCCGCAATGCCCTCTCCCGTGTTGGAAACGGCCAGCACAACATCATTATTTTGTTTCTTCAACGAAACGTTGACCGAGCCTTTGGCTCTGGAGTATTTCACAGCATTATCGAGCAAAATCAGAATGACTTGCTTAATCTGTTCGCTGTTGCCATGGACCATGAGCTGCGGCTCAATGCTGTAGTCCAAGGATATATTTTTCTCGAAAATCACAGCTTCCATCGTCAAAATGATCGTCTCCACCGCATCGCTCATATTGAATTTGGCATGAATCATCGAGGATCGCGAATCGTCAATTTGAGTCAGATATAACAGATCATTCGTCAGTCCCGACATGCGTTCCGTCTCCGACTTGATGTAATGCAGCCACTTGGCCTGATTCTCAATCGTGTCCTCCCGGTTCGCGAGCAGCACATCCGTGTTGGTATTAATGATCGCCAGCGGCGTTTTCAACTCATGTGAAGCATCGGCTATGAACTGCTTTTGCTTCTCAAAGGCTTCCTTGACCGGGGTAATGGAACGATTGGCGAAATAACGGCTCAGGAAGAAGATGACGATCAGCATGATCAGACCTACGATGGCAAAAGTATAAATCAGATTCGTTAGGATGCCCTGTTGGGCCGTCACATCGATGAACACAATCATGTGCCCTGTGCTGCTCGGGTCGATCACATAAGCCCAGTCCGTTCCATTCAGCGTAAATTGTCCGGTTTTCCGATCCAGATCGTTAACCTTGTCCACCTTTTGCAAAGCTTCAGTATAGAACGTGTCATCCATATCAAACCTGGAGTGTGCATCCGTGATTTTCCACTCACTGTCCGTCTTGACCATGAACGATACAGAACGACCTGGCGGTGAGTTCGGATCACTTCCCGGTGCTCCATTCGCAATGGAATCCGATGGTTGTGATCCTGTCACTGAATCCCTGTCATCACCACGCGGTATCTTGCTGGAGTTGTACGGACCATGATAGAAATCCGACACTTTGAACAGCTCCATGTTGGTTTCCCTCTGTACATTCTGGTACGTAATGATGTAGATCGTAGCAAAGGCAACCAGCATCATAATTGAGATGGATACCAGGTTCACGATCAGAAATCGATTTCTGAGTTTCTTGAACATCAGGACGTCACCTCAAGTACGTACCCCACACCCCGAATCGTATTGATGCGGACCGCGGAGTTCAGGAAGGTTAATTTTTTGCGTAAAAACGAGATGTACACCTCCACATTGTTATACTCCACTTCCGAATCGAAACCCCACAACTTCTCAATAATCTGCTCTTTGGAAGTGATGGCCTGTTTGCGAGTGATTAACAGTTCCAGCAGTTCATTTTCCTTCAGATTCAGCTTGATCTCCTTACCTTGAACACTTAGCTTCAGCTGCGTGGTGTTCAATTCGACGTCACCGAACTTCAGTCCATCCTCTGGAACGACTTCTCCCTTCCTTCTCAGGGCTGCCCGAATCCGTGCGAGCAATTCCTCCGTGGCAAAGGGCTTTGCTATATAATCATCGGCTCCATAATCCAGCCCGGTCACTTTGTCTGAAATTTCTCCTTTGGCTGTGAGCAGAATGACAGGCGTATGATTGCCTTCGCTGCGCAGTTTCTTCAGCACGGTAATCCCGTCCATTTCCGGCATCATGATGTCCAGCAGCAACAGATCATAGATTCCACTCAGCGCATAATCCAGACCCGATCTCCCGTCATGCACCATGTCTACAGAGTAATTGTGTTTTTTCAATATTTGCGATACGGCTTCTGCCAAATGAACCTCATCTTCCGCAATAAGTATTCTCATCGGTTCTTCATTCCTCTGCATGAATTGGTTTCGATATATGTCAATCTATTATACCAACGATTGTAACAACCGAACCTTGAATCAATCTTAATTCCACTTTTTTCGCGAACTATTAAAGGAAGGTAAAAAAAGATCAACGGAATGTAAAATCATTTAAGATTCATTCAAGGTTGGGGCTCTAAGATACAGACATGGAAGCAATACACGATGCAACAAAACATACAAAACATGGATGAAAGGACTGAACCCCCATGGCAATTGAAGTATTCAACCGATATGAGAGCAAGTATCTCCTCACCGATGAGCAGTACGAGAACTTCTACACCGACTTGCTGAAGTATATGGAGCTGGACGCCTATAACAAAAAACACGAGTTTTACTCCATTAGCAACCTGTACTTTGATACTCCGCAGGATTCCCTGATCCGCGCCAGTCTCTCCAAACCCAAATACAAGGAGAAGCTGAGACTGCGGGCATACGGAATTCCTGAAGAGAATGCGAAGGTATATCTGGAGATCAAAAAGAAAGTATTTGGCCTGGTGAACAAACGCCGAACTGCCCTGAAGCTGGATGAAGCCTACGAATTCGTACGGACAGGCAAAGCGCCTGATCTCGCTGATTATATGAACAAACAGGTTGTCGAAGAGATCAAGTATTTCCTCCGGCTGTACGATCTGGAACCAAAAGTATATCTGGCGTATGAACGCAAAGCGTTGTTCGACAAGAACAGCCGCGATCTTCGCATCACCTTTGATACCAACATCCGCAGTCGCAGATACGATCTGAAGCTGGAGCAAGGGGATTACGGTGAACCACTGGTGAAAGATGGACGCTGGCTGATGGAAGTCAAAGCCGAGAAAACCGTTCCGATGTGGCTCTCTCAACTGTTATCCGAACACGGCCTATATCGCACCGGATTCTCGAAATACGGCAATGAGTACAGACATCTGGCCAGAACAACCAACCTGAACTACCAGACTGAACGAGAATTGCTGCCGGGTACCGATTTCAACCCATCCATAGAACAAGAAAAAACAATCACAGAAAGAGAGCGTGTAGTATATGCTTGATTCCATTTTCAGCTCAGCTTTAACAGATACCACCCTAACTTTTAGTAATGCAATTCTAACGATCGGACTTGCCATCATCATGGGGGTCATCATCAGCCTGACGTACATGAAGACAAATCAAAGCACATATTCCCAAAGCTTCACACTAACTATGGTCGTCTTGCCAGTCATCGTAGCCATCATCATTCTTCTGATCGGCAGCAATATTGCCCGTGCATTCAGCCTCGCCGGTGCCTTCTCCATCATCCGATTTAGAAGTGCGCCTGGTGACCCGAAAGACATTGCTTATGTTCTGTTCACCATGGCTTCCGGTCTTGCCTGCGGTGTAGGCGCATTCGGTTATGCTGTAATGTTCACCATTATCCTGTGTGTACTGATGTTTGTCCTGAGCCGCTTCAACTTCGGAGGGAAGAAAGCCCAGCAAAAAACGCTGAAAGTAACCATTCCGGAAAACTTGAGCTATGAAGAAGCACTGAACGAAGTGTTCCATAAATTCAACGTACCTTTTGATCTCAAAAAAATCAGAACGACCGAACTCGGCAGTCTGTACGAGCTTGTCTACAGTGTTACCATTCACGAAAGTGTAAGCCAAAAGGAATTCTTGGACGCGATTCGTACACGAAACGGAAATCTGGATATCTCGTTAACGATGAGTCCAACACCAGAATACTAAATTGAATCCGAAGGGAACGATATACTATGAAAAAGAAAATCATAACTGGCAGCAAACTGTGGTCCGTCGCGATGATTACTGCAATGGTTACGGCTTGCAGCGCCCCGGCAGCAACCAGCAGCACTGCAAACGCCGCAGTGTCAACGACAGGGACAACCAAAACCGTATCCGTCAGTGAGCAAACCTCAGTGAAATATGCCGATCTGGTCACGATGGATGCAGACGATACCAACGTTAGCTGGAGTGCAACAGATTCCACAACGATTAAGCTGAACGGTACGACCGCTTCCATCACAGGATCGGGTGCAAAAGCAGCAAACGGATCGGTAACCATCTCCGCAGCAGGTACCTATGTACTTAGTGGCAAGCTTACCGATGGACAGATTGTGGTCAATGTTGCTGATAAGGGCACCGTACATCTCGTATTAAACGGGGCAACCATCAATGATAACGACAGTGCAGCTATCTATATCCAGAAAGCGGGCAAAGCCATTATTACGTTGGAGGAAGGAACCGAGAATGCCGTCTCGGATGGCAAGACTTACGTATACGCCGACGCAACAACAGATGAGCCGGATGCAGCCATCTTCAGCAAGGCAGACCTGACGTTCAATGGTACAGGCAAGTTGACAGTTACGGGTAACTATAATGAAGGTATTACGAGCAAGGATGACCTGAAAATCGTCAGCGGCACAATTAACGTCAAATCGGCCGATGACGGCATCAAAGGTAAAGATATGGTGGCGATTCAAGCCGGTACCATTACCATTAATTCAGAAGGTGACGGCATCAAATCTACAAACGATACGGATACGACCAAAGGCTTCGTTGCCATTGCAGGAGGCACATTCAACATCCAGAGCGGCAGCGACGGCATTCAAGCGGAAACCGCATTGGTTACGGATGGCGGCACATTTGACATCGTAACCGGAGGCGGCAGTGAAAATGCACCAGAAAAAGTAGAAGAAGGACCATTTGGCGGCGGTGGCGGCGGATGGGGTGGCGGTACACCTCCAACCGATATGGGCACACCACCGGATGGGGAACCACCTGCTGATATGCCGAACAATAATGGAACGAACGCAGCAGGCGCAGCACCATCCAGCTCTACAAATGCAACAGCACCTGCTGATTCCAATGCAGATGCAGACACAAGCACAACAGCTGCAGAAGAAGAAACAACGAGTGCCAAAGCACTTAAAGCAGGAGCAGATCTTACCGTTAATGGCGGTACGTATACGATTGATTCCATGGATGATTCCCTGCACAGCAACAACAATGTGACCGTCAATGACGGCAAGTTCAGCATTGAATCCGGTGATGACGGTATTCATGCAGATCAGGCGCTTACCATTAACGGCGGAACGATCACTATTGCCAAGAGCTATGAAGGACTTGAAGGTGCAATTATCACTATGAACGATGGGAATGTAGATGTGACTGCATCAGATGATGGCGTGAATGCTTCCGGTGAAATAACTGCAACTGATGCAAATGCAACCACCACTGCAGATGACAGCACTCAAGCAGCCGATACCGATACAACTGCAGTCTCCAACACTTCTGTTACAGAGACGACTGGCACAACATCAACTACGGATCAGGCCAATCAAAGTACAGACGCGAATAGCAATACTCGCCCACAAGGCGGTGCTCCAGGTGGTATGCCGGGTGAATCCGCCAGCAACAGTGAGCTTCATATCAACGGCGGTTCCCTCACTGTCAATGCAGGCGGCGACGGACTGGATTCGAATGGCTCCATCTATATGACAGACGGTACGGTCATTGTGAACGGTCCTACAGACAGCGGCAACGGAGCACTGGATTATGACGGTAACTTCGAGATTAGCGGTGGATATCTGGTCTCAGCTGGCAGCTCCGGTATGGCTCAGGCAACATCTGAATCATCGACTCAAAATACTATTGCCATGACGTTCCCTGAAACGCAAAAAGCAGGAACACTGGTACACGTGGAAGACAGCGAAGGCAATAATATCCTGACCTTTGCTCCAGCGAAAGATTATCAAACGGTGGTAGTCAGCTCCCCGGATCTGAAAAAAGATGGCTCTTACGTGATCTATTCCGGCGGATCATCGACTGGTAAAGCTGTGGATGGGCTCTATACAGACGGAACGTATAGTGGCGGAACCAAAGTGGTTGCCTTCCAATCCACAAGCAATGTAACTTGGGTGAATGAATCTGGTGTTACAACTGCCAATACAGGTATGGGTGGTCCAGGCGGAGGCCGTGGCCAAGGTGGATTCGGAGGCGGTAGAAACAGAACGCAATCCGGTACATCGGGCACAACAACAGACACTACAGGTACAACGGGCACTACAGATACCGCCAAGTAAGCTAAGATTCAGGCTATAAAAAGCTAACGATTAAACAATTAAAAATAAGGGATGTCCCATACGTCATGAATATGACGAGGGACATCCCTTATTTTTGCTATTTTTTTCTATAGAAGCTGGTACACGCTATTCGCTCTCAATTGCCCAGGTCTGTGAAGGAATAACGTTGCTGATGTTCATTAAATGCTGCATCCCTTGATATCCATCTTTTAAGATGCTGTACATTCGTTAGCGCTCAAAACGTATATACATACACCTTGGTACGCAGCGTATCCCGGCATGTAATCGTCCGTAGCGGTACCTTGCCTGGCAGTGCAAAACAAACGCTAATCACCTTTGCTCCCGGCGGAAGCTCCCGATTGAATTTGTCGACGAGACGTTTCATTGCTCCAGGGAACAAATAACAAATGACGCAATCTGCGTGTTCATATGAACTGGTATAGATGTTGCCACGGATGAATCGCAGCCGCCCCTCCAGAGAATGACGCTTTCCCTTCGCTCGCCGTAAGCGGACACTTAGAAAAGCAATGAATTGGGAGGCCCATAAGGGAATGATTGAATTTTCGATCCCCGTAAGCCGTTTACCTGGGCAATGCCTCACCACATCCAGTCCGAGCGTTCCCCACCCGGAGCCTGCCTCAATAACATCGCCGTAACCGGGAATGCGGTTGACCTCCTGAATGACTGTCTGCCTGACGATGCTGGATGTAGGCATCGGTGAGATTCCATTTTTCCAACTGACCAGCACGATGGATACTACCGATATAAGTGTCACCACAGCAATGAGCCATGGTATAAATTGAAATATGAACATAACCTCAACCCTTTGGATTTTAATTAAGAGGCGGCATTTGCACCTTCATCATAACAAAAGAAGCTTCCCCAGGTCTAAAAAAGCCTGGCAGAAGCTTCCTGCTTGTTATTCTATTTTGGGTTAATCTCATTCCATCCCGCTGCTCATTTCACGCATTCAGTCCGGCACATGGGACTTCATGTATACACCCTTTTTGTACACCGACTTGATTGTAAAATGTACGCCCAGCTTGCGATTTGTCCGGTAGATGAGCGAGTTAATCTCGTCAATGCCCACCGGCTCACTCTCCAGCATGCTTCGCTCCGGCCACACTTGGCCGACAATCTGCTCCCGTGTCACAAAGTGATCCAACTGGCTGTACAATAGCTTGAACAGTTGGTACTCCTTCTTGGACAGTGGAATCTCCACTTCTCCAATCTGCACGGTTTGCAGGTGATCCTGTAAACGCACGCCTTCGCCCAGCAGGTCAGATAACCGATATTCTCTCGTTTCTTCGAGATCCCCTTCTACGCGAAGCTGAATCAAGCCGTTGACCAGCGTCAGGCTGTCTCCTTCGGCAAACGGATATTTCTCATAAGGAACGAGGCGTTGCCCGTTCAATTCCGTTCCATTTTTGCTATCCAGATCCTCAATCCACAGTTGCTGCTGCACATCATAATGAATGCGGCAATGCCGCTTCGATATCAACTGATTGTAGACAGACAATTCCAATTCATCTCCACCCGTGTAACGCCCCACAGTAATGGAACGCCCCTGGCTGACATAAGCGAACGAACCGTCACTTTCCTGCCCTGGCGTACGAATGACGATTTTTGCCGTCTCCCGCATGTTATTCTCCCACCTTCAAATATCACTCTATCTCTATGAGCCTTCCGTTCATAAATAATGATAAATTCATCAGATTTGTTCCATTGTTTGCATCCGTAACAATTTATATAGTGTATACAGGCATCGTTATATGCTTTTCTCTACTATACCAGACGTTGTGCCTTTTTTCTCATAACCGTCGTATGCATGTCTTAGCCCAATCAACAAGAGAGGTCCCTCATCATGAACAAAAAAAACATTTTCATATATGTGCTGCTCGCCTTCACCCTGTCCATTACATTAACAGTGCTCTCCCGCATCAATGATGATCGCGGAGAATCATTGAAAGGCATAAACACAACCGAAACATCATGGTTGCAACTGAATACCCAGCCGTAAGTATACTCTATTATAACGTGATCAACGGAAAAAACGTTTCACGAATGTCATCTTATGCTGGGTCATGCCATCCCTGAATGAAGAACAGATCATAATCGGTTCAGCAGAATAAGGCCCCTGAACGCTACCAACCAGCGCTCAAGAGCCTCATTTTAATGCATATTTATGATATGGATACCAATCAGTTCATCCGATAATAAATTATGTCAAAAGTGATGTTGCAACGGCATTCTCTGCACTTAACGCCGCTTTTTCCTGATACCAAGTTTCCTCCACCCATACACAATAAGAGCTACAGAGCCAGCAATCCAAAATAATTGCCATAACATGATACTCAGATCAAATCCCATGTTGTATCCCTCCCCCAAAGATTGTGAATGCTGTTATCAATTATCCTAAAATCGGTTATTTTTATCCTCCGGCAGATCGGATTCATTGGACTGTACGGTCTCTCTAGCCTGAATTTCCTCCATCCGGCTCGACACCTTCTGATACAGATAAGAAATTCCAAGCAGCAGTACGCCAAAGCTGAAATAGGCAATAATCTTGCTGCCCGATGTAAGCAATCCTACATCATAGAACACCATTTTCCCGGTGGAAAACAACGTCAGGCCTAGACCGAGGCGCCGAATCATTACATATTTTCTGCGGAACCCATAGGCAATGTACAGGATCGCAAGCAGTAGATAGATTAGGCTGAATAACAGCCCTACATCTCCCCACTGGAATTGGATCGTCAGGAACACGGTGATGACACCCAGCAGATAGACCCCTGCGATAACCGGATACCATTCAATGCTTTTGAACTGCCCGCGGATTGCCGTTATCAGCAGATCCCTTCCTGCAAAGAACACGCCCACATTAAAGATGATTAATACGAGTAAACCTACGACTTCAGCCGCTGTGTGCTGCTGAACATCCGGCTGAAGTGCCGGCATGGATAACGTTACTGCCAGTGCAATACAACAGCCCACCGCATGCAGGAAGACGATATAACCCTGCACGATCCGATCACGCAAAAGCCTCACTTTACCCAATCCATAGGCCATGGCAATGGTCAGCGCAGCGAACAACAGCCATTTGTAGAACAGGTATAACAGGAATGAGTCATCGACTGCTTTTATATACAATTCATTCGATTCATACAGCACATATAACCACAGATTGGCGAGTGTGACGTACTTGAATGCATTCAAAAAGCCAAGTTCTGTCTGGCTATAATGATACTTCTCCCCGGATAGGGAGCCGTTGCGATCCAAGGCGTAATAGAGCGTAATAAGCAGCGCACCCAGCGTAATGCAGGAGTATTTTAGCATAAAATAGGATTGCTCCCCCATGAAGAACAGCACCAGCACGTCATAGTACACAAAGGTGAACATGCACAGAAGCACGATTCCCCATCCAGCACGTTCCACCAACTTGAACCGCTTCAGATGTCCGAGCGTAACCAGCAGAACTCCTTCGATGAGCCAGCCCATAGACAGCCACTTCGCACCAAACTGGAACGGTATAATCAGAATGACAAAGGTCAGGGAAGTCACGTAGAACAATAGAAGGGTCTGCTTTTCCTGAGGCATCCTCTGCTGGATAAAACGGGCGAGCCCGAAATAGACCAGAGCGAAAATCAGAGCAAGCAAGCCTTTTGCGTCATTCCATCCCGCGCTATCGAACAATACATACAACATCAGGCAACTGATGCTCGTATTCATGGCCAGGAGTGCGAAGTCCCACCAGGTTAACTTCACGCGATGTTTGAAGGGATATGCCAGTGTAATGCCGAGATATAATGCAAATGTCACAATGGAATACACCATGCCGATCTTCTCACTTGGTGAGAGCCATAACAGGATGAGCATGGACGGTGTGTTGAACAGAAAACTGATATAATGCACAATCGGCCACCGTTTACCAAATGAAATTAAAACAATAATTCCGTTTAAGAGCAGAAGATAGATCATGGCAACATACACAGCCGAACCTTGAAGGCCGAAATAGGCCATGTAGGAGATTAATGGTAAATACCCTCCAACCAAACCAAGTGAGCAGATGGTCCTGGACTGATACCTCAACGATAGCAGCACGGATATGGCCGAAACTAACACCGACAAGACAAGTCCCGTATATAACCCGATCATATGCAGTAAAAAGTAACTGTAGAAGATCGAGCCAAATAGAACGGAAATCCCGCCTCCCAGCAGCCCCATCGCGAACGTCTGACGCTTGCGTCGGAACAGCCACTCACCCCCGGCAAGCATGAGCGCACCAAGCAGGAAAAACGCGCCACCTTTCATCTCATCGTTGAACCAGGTCTTGTAGGAGTACTGAAAGGCTGCACCAACGCCAAGAATGATCAGCAGGATGGCGACCTTGTTGATCCAGCTCAGGCCAATCTTCATCTCCATCCGGTTCTGGCGAATACGCCGCTGAATGGTCTCTTCGCTTAAGCCTTCTTCCGCCATATGTTCGTATCCTTGTTGCATCTGCCCGCGTAGCGCCTCTTCTCTCTCCCACAGGACCTGTCTGTGCAGCTCAATTCGTTCCTGCACCTCAGTAGCCAGATGAGCAATTCTCTCCTTCATCTCATTGGCGTCACCCTGAAGTTCCTCTGAGGCCCTGTTAAATATGGCATTCAAATTCACTTTGGCGCGGTGCTCATGCGCCGCAAGCCGATCATTATGTACACTCGTCTTTCCCCGAAAATAGGTCTCCATCTTCTCCTGGGATACACGAATGAGATTCAATTTCTCATCCAGCATCTGTTCAGACAGAGCCATGCGAAGACGGGCATTCTCCTCTTCCATTTTCCGTGTGCGTACTTCAAGATGTTGCAGCTTCAGTTGGTGCGCTTCATATTGCGTTCTCAGTTGTTCGTTCTGCACGATCAGGTCATCGGATTGATACTCCTGAAGCAGTGCATTATATTCCTTTACCAGCTGCTTCTGCTGCTCCTGAACCTGGTGAAGCCGATCCTTGAACTCTTTCATGAGCTTCCTCCGTTGGGTGATGTTGATGTCGTTCCCTATATTTTACTATATTATGGAACAAATTAAGATGTTCTTACCCAAAGAATAAATAAAAAAACATTAGCATCCTGTTGTCTCTTAAACAACTTATGGATATACTAATGCTTCGCTTCTAAGTTCCCGTCCCCAAAATTTCCAGTTCTCATTAGAATAAAATTAGTTCGGCAAAAACAGTTTTGAGTAAACTTATGAATTTTACTCTATAAAATCTGTTTTTCGAATAGAAATACTACTTTTGACAAGAGTCCATCTTTTATCCATAAAATTCTGTACTAAAGCTACTTCTGAATATACTTCGTCTAATTTCTTATCACTAACTATTCCTTTATCCATCTCAAAACTCAAGGAATATTTAACAGTCTCATCACTTAAATTTTTTTGTGTAAATCTTAAATTTTTAATATAGGGCATGGTTTTTTTTGGTAATATATAATTAATCTTGGATTGATCATTTTTCGTAATCACTGCATACATATTGTACTTTCCTTTTTCAAAACTATCGTGATATTGTTCTATAGTCATTAGATCACTTTTGTAATTAGAAAAATCATCCATGCTGAACTTCTCTAAATAATACTCACCCACATCAAGTTTTAGATCAGTACCATTTTTTAAATTTATATAGACATTATTGAAATAAGGTATGAATTCATTTAACTGTATAACTAATTTATTTTCTTCTTTGTTAATGATCGTTACGTCTTTCATGACTTCATCTTTATCAGCATAAAGTGAAATATGATCTATATCTAAATTCTCAATGGCGAATGTAAATGTCAAAGTTATATTCTTCTTTTCAAAAGAATCTGCATTATAAATGAAATGATTTTCGTTAGATACATCTAAATTTCTTAGTTTGTTGTACAACTCATTTTGTTCCGAAGACTGACTAGTCTCTTTAATTGATAAATTTTCGCTTTTAGTAGAACATCCATTTATAAAAATGACTGTAAATATTGTAAGAAAAATTAGTTTATTAAATATTTTCATTTATTACCATCCTTATCTTTTTAGTCCTCCTGTATGAAAAGGAGGACTAAAGTTAATAAAACTTCTCACATTGGATGAGTAAATATCCATTTTTCAATTCCACCATTATTGTCATAACTTGAAGCCGATAAACGAATTTCAGGCCCCATTGATCCATCATCAGAATAATTATCAGTATACATATAATTTCTTTGAACAGCTTTTACTGCTGTTTTAAGTTGAGTAACATTATAGCCCGGTACAGTTACCTCAATATTAGTAGTTCTACTAAATGTTGCGCCTACCTTCATGGACATATCTACCTCTGCAACACTGAAAAAACCAAATTTTGTGCTACCTGATAATTCAGCAGTCATAGATGATGTAGTGCTTACAGACAATTTCGCTGGCTCTTTACTATAATTATTTGTTGTATCGTAATCATGCCCCGTGTAATAAGATGACTGACTAACAAGTGTCCATTTATTAATTCCCATTGTGCTAATCACATCTTCATTTAACTTTTCAACTTTAATGTTTCTTTTAGCCTGTTCCAAATCAATTTTTTTGATATCATCTTGTGTGTAATAAGGCAGCCCATCTATGTACTTCTGCCCATTTATAACTGTTTCTACTGGAGCTCGGTAGTGCGTATCATCTTCACTAACCGAATCGGCGAAAGCACTAATCGCAAATAGATTAAATGCTAGCCCTCCTACCAACAAAGTTTTCATTATTTTTCTCACTTAAAAACCTCCATCTGTATTTTTTTGAGCCAACTAACCATATAACAAAAAATTATAATTTAGTACATTAATAGTTAAATTAATCATAAAAGACTATATTTCGACAATTTCTTTTAGTTAATAATCCTTATTGTATTTGTATTTTCCAGTTCTGCTAACTCAAATATTAATACTCTTGAAATATTATTAATAATTAATATTAGTCATAATATATTTTAACTAATATTAAGAAAAGAAGCCCCAGAAATATTAATCTTCTTTGGGCTTCTTTCTAAATTGTCCTGAAAACGTATATTGTTAATGGAAGTCTGTTGCTAAAAAGTTACGCCGGATCTTTCGTATCCGCCGTCTCCGGCTCCATAATTTCAGTAGTATCCGGGTCTAGCCAGTTCGCGAGCAGGGTTCGCACATATTGCAGATCACTCTCTGACAAATCATAGTACCATGTGCCGCTGCGCGTTGCGCCTTCACCCTTCAGCATGTAATTGCTGATTGTTGGCGTGCTGTCTTTCATATATAGAGACTCGGCAAATTTCACGATGAAATCCGAGTTCATGTTGGTTGTAAAATTCGATCCAGCGATTTGGATAACGTCCGGAATCTTGGTCAGGTTTTTGACCTCAAGCGCACGATTCATGAAGGCACTTAGAAAAAGACGGTGCCGCATCGTCCGATTGAAATCGGAATCTTCCCGGTAACGGACATAGCCCAGCGCTTCTTCGCCGCTGTAGATCGGTTTGTTCGCTTCAACAAACAGCTTCTCATGCGTTTTCAATTTGTTCTCAATATTTTTCTTAATCGGCAATTCAACACCGCCAACCGCATCAACAATATCCTTGAGTCCGTTAAAATTAATCGCGGCATAGAAATCGACTTTGTTTTCCAACAAATGCTCCACGGTATCCATCGCCATCTTGGCTTCACCATGTGCATAGGCTGAATTAATCTTCGACTTCACATCCCGGCCGATAATATCGGTGTAGGAGTCACGTGGAATCGACAGCAGCAACACTTTATTTTCTTCCGGACGCACAACAGAATAGATCATGGTATCCGAACGGCTTGGTTCGTTATCTCGTTGATCAATTCCTAACAACAACAGCGAGAATGGATCGGTATGTTCTACAACGGGTGCATCCTTATCGCCAACAGGCTTGAAGGATTCATCGAGCGTTTCCTTTACGGTTTCCGAAGCAAACAGGTTAAACGCAAACACAACGAGTTGCTTTTGATAGATAAATCCGAGTCCCCCCAGCACAATCAAAGTACTCAGGATGATAATCAAAGGTTTCTTCCATCTCTTCTTTGGTTTCTTCGGCTTCCGTCTGGTTAAATGTGCGGCACTGTTCTCCATCATATCTCCTTTAATAACGGTCTTAGAATCATTTAACTATATTAATAACACGTTTTCAATAGATTACGTTATAATCTGCTATACAAGAAATGACACAGAAGGAGCGATGAACGATGGAATATCGACGTTTAGGGAATAGTGGTCTGCGCGTTTCCGCACTTGGACTCGGTACCAATGCCTTTGGTAAACGGGCGGATGCCCCCACTTCTATCCGCATTATTCATGCGGCACTGGATCAGGGAATCAATTTTATCGATACCGCCAACATCTACGCCGGAACGGAATCGGAGCGGATTATTGGACAAGCCCTGACGGGCAGACGTGAAAACGCTGTGCTTGCTACCAAAGCCGGACTTCCCCGGCATGAGGGTCCTAATGGACGCGGTTCATCCCGCTATCATTTGCAGCAAGAGCTTGAACATAGCCTGCGGCGTCTGCAAACGGACTATGTGGATCTCTATCAGATCCATACCTTTGATCCGCATACACCACTGGATGAGACGCTGCGCACATTGGACGATATGGTCACTTCCGGCAAAGTCCGCTATATCGGAGCTTCCAACTATGCAGCCTGGGAACTGATGAAAGCTCTTGGTACCAGCGAACTAAAAGGATATTTACGCTATATCTCGACCCAAACCAGCTACTCTCTGGCTGATCGCACGCCTGAGCTTGAACTTGTACCGATGTGCCTTGATCAAGGCGTCGGTATTATCCCGTATTTTCCGCTCGCAGGTGGCATTCTGACAGGAAAATACAATGGTGAAGCTGGCGTGCCTTCCGGTTCCAGAGCGGATACTGATCCAGCCTTCAATCGTTTCTTGTTGGAACACAATATTAAATTAGGTGAGCAGATCAGTGAAAAGGCATCGGCGTATGGCTGCTCCCCAAGTGTCCTGTCGCTTGCATGGCTACTGGCCCGCCCTGCTGTTTCAACGGTTATCGTTGGGGCAACGAGTACCGAACAGCTGGAGCATAATCTGGCTAGCCTGGACATGAAACTGACCGATGATATGATCTCCGAGCTCGATCAACTCAGCGACTCTTTCCGTCACGGTAAGCCATTCGCGACTTATCGGTTGGATTGAACCAACAGAAAAAACCTCCCGGCTAAAAAGCCCGGGAGGTACAACTTCACTACACATTGTAGTCTAATAAATCATAGAAAAAATCTTTCTATGGTTTAAACATCTGTTTTATATCGAATAAATTCCTGCATAATTTCCATGTATTCGTCCTTACGATCACTTATATTATCAAAGAAAACCTTGTCCGCGGCTTCAACGAGATGAATACCTTCAAGCGCCAAGCGAGTTCCTTCCCGCGTTGTTGTAATAATATTCGCACGGGTATCGGTAAGATGACGCTTCCGAGTTATCAACTCTCTCTTTTCAAGAGCACGGAGAACTTGAGAAGTAACGTTAACATCCACATTGGCAAATTGCGCAAGCTGGACCTGAGTTACGCCCTTACCCTCTGTGTCGCGTTCATTGAGCCACACACAGGCATGCAATAATACAAATTGGGGTTGTGTTAATTCCAGAGGCTCGAGCACCCTGCGTATTTCCTTTTGCCACATTGTAGTAACCTGCCATAGCAAGTATCCTGGACTTTCCTGAGCATTTTTATACCGTGAGCTTTCCATCTCAATATACCTCCATCATTACACCTTGAGCTTCATCATTTCTTATAACGCTTGTCGGAACGTATGCGTTTCAACATTGTACATTTTCATCAGAAAACATTAGCGCGAAGGAATAAATTGCTTGACCCATTGACCAAATCCATGCGGATTACGGCTCTGAATCAGGACTGTCCCTTCACCACGGAATCGGCATACTAATCCTTCTCCACTGGTCACGCTGGATAACCAACCTTGTGAAGCTTTCTCAATGCGATAATCCATATAATTGGGCCATGCAACCAAGTGGGCATTATCCACGATCACTTCTTCACCCGCAGCCAGATTGATCGCATGGATTGCACCATAGGATGATAGGAACACTGTTCCTCGCCCACTGATCTCTATAATAAAGAAACCCTCTCCTGAGAAGAGACCTTTCTTTAAGTTTTGCATTTTGGTATTCACCTGGATGCCTTCCGTTCCGGCCAGAAATCCATCTTTCTGTACGTAGAGCGAATAGGAACCATCCAGTTCAATGGCCTCCACATCCCCCATACTGGAAGGTGACAACAGAATTTCCGCAGATCCGCCTGCAGCCGTCAATTCCTGAAAAAAGAATTTCTCGCCGCTGATCATACGTCCAAATCCGGCAAACATACCGCCTTCGGCAGATCCCTTCAATTCAACGGTTGGTGTCATGGATACCATGGCCCCGCTTTCTGCCTTGAACCGTTCTCCCCGTTGCAATTGCACTTTAAGCATCGCAAATGCACCATCATATAGAATTTCATAGTTCATGGCTTCATCAGCTCCTTGTTGTCCGTGTTAAAATCATTTAACCCATTATCCTCCAACACAGAGAATTTATCTCCGTATTCCTTAATAATATGCTGATCTCCCCAGTTACATAGGGCATTCAGAATTGGTTCCAAACTTCGCCCATAATCACTCAGTTCATACTCCACCTTGGGAGGTACCTGATTATACACAATGCGGTTCACTATCCCGTCATCTTCAAGCTCCCTTAGCTGCTGCGTTAACATTTTCTGCGTAATTGCGGGCATAATACGCTTGAGATCACTAGTCCGCTTCTTTCCGTGTGTCAGATGGCAGAGGATGACGCATTTCCATTTGCCACCGATGACTTCAAGCGTCGCTTCAACTGAGATATTATATTTCTTTCTGATCATGCTGAATGTCCTCCCTGGAATTGTTATTCATAAAAGCAATTGCTATATAGGCACTAAAAAGTACGTAGGGTACTAAAAAGTACGTACTATTCATTTTATGTCGAATAACTCATAATAGCATTTGCCGGTACGTAAATCTACATTCTGGGGAGTTGAACAAAACATGCTACAAGATTCAAAACGCAGTACCTGGGCACTGCTGGCGCTGGCAATCAGTGCGTTTGCCATCGGCACCACTGAATTTATCAGCGTTGGTCTGCTGCCCCTTATTGCAGATGACCTGGGCATTTCCGTAACGACAGCGGGACTGACCGTTACTTTATATGCATTAGGCGTAACCTTCGGGGCACCGATTCTGACCTCATTGACGTCAACGGTGTCACGCAAGACGCTGCTGCTTGCCATTATGGTTGTTTTTATCGCTGGTAACACCATGGCGGCGCTCTCGAGTGGAATTACCATGCTGCTCATTGCGCGAATTGTCTCCGCTCTAGCACACGGAGTATTCATGTCCATTGGTTCCACCATTGCGGCAGACCTGGTTCCTGCAAACCGCCGGGCGAGCGCTATTGCCATCATGTTCTCTGGTTTGACCATTGCTACAGTAACTGGCGTACCCCTGGGTACACTCATCGGTCAAAACTGGGGCTGGCGCGCAGCTTTCATTCTTATCGTTGTCGTAGGTGTTGTGGCCTTCATCGGCAACATGCTTCTCGTGCCATCCACGTTGCAACGTGGAACGCGAACTGCATTCCGAGAACAACTGAAGCTGGTGACAGGCGGACGGTTGCTGCTGGCTTTTGCCATTACAGCCGTGGGATATGGGGGAACGTTTGTGGTATTCACTTACCTGTCCCCACTATTGCATGATATCAGCGGGTATTCCGAGAAAACGGTCGCTGGAATTCTGCTGCTGTACGGGATCGCCATTGCTATCGGCAATATTATCGGAGGGAAAGCCGCCAACCGTAATCCACTCCAAGCACTCTTCTATATGTTTATCATTCAGACCGTCATTTTGGGCATACTGTATTTCACAGTTCCATTTAAGCTGGCAGCGTTACTCACCATACTCGGCATGGGTCTGCTTGCCTTCATGAATGTGCCAGGGCTTCAGATGTACGTCGTGACGCTCGCAGAACGTTATGCTCCACAAGCCAAAGACGTCGCCTCCGCCTTCAACATCGCAGCCTTTAACGCAGGTATCGCAATTGGTGCATATTTGGGTGGTGTAATCACAGATTCCATCGGTCTGATTCATACCACATGGGTTGGTGCAATTATGGTTCTGGCTGCTGTTCTTCTAACTGGTTGGGCAAGAGCGCTTGATCGTAAAGATCCCTATTCCCCATCAGAGACGTAAGACAGGTTCAGTCAGAGATCAGCGTAAACACGTATCTTTCCAGTGTTGAAGCTACAACTCGGAACCGGTTTCGCCTTTTATTGTAATCTAGTATAATACGTTAATTCGAATTTAATCTACTATGACTTAATGAAGGATACTAGGATTTATCGTTTACATCGTTACTACCATTTTGATTCATAATATGAGGAGGACTTCACATGACAGCACAACATTTGCAATCTACAGTAACTTTAAATAACGGCGTTCATATGCCTTGGTTCGGACTTGGTGTATTTCAGGTAGAAGAAGGATCTGAATTAATCGAGGCAGTTAAACAAGCGATTGCTCACGGCTACCGCAGCATTGATACAGCCGCTATCTATGGCAATGAATCCGGTGTAGGACAAGCCATTGCTGAGGCATTGAAAGAGAATAATCTGAAACGTGAAGAACTGTTCATTACGTCCAAAGTGTGGAATGCAGACCTCGGATACGAGGAAACTCTTGCTGCTTTTGATGTCACGCTGAACAAACTGGGACTGGAATATCTGGACCTGTATCTGATTCACTGGCCAAAAGAAGGCAAATATAAAGGCGCATGGAAAGCGATGGAGCAGCTGTACAAAGCAGGCCGCATTAAAGCCATTGGCGTCAGTAACTTCCAGATTCATCACCTTGAAGATCTGTTGCAGGATGCTGAAGTGAAGCCAGCCATTAATCAGGTGGAGTACCACCCTCGTCTGACTCAAGCTCCGCTCAAAGCGTTCTGTGAGAAAAACGGAATTCAATTGGAAGCTTGGTCCCCGCTGATGCAGGGTCAACTTCTGGACAATCCGGTTCTGACCGAGATTGCCACTGCGAAAGGTAAATCGGTAGCACAAATCATCCTGCGCTGGGACTTGCAGAACGGTGTTATTACTATTCCGAAGTCTACCAAGGAAAAACGTATCGTTGAGAACTCTTCCATCTTCGACTTTGAATTGTCCAATGATGAGATGGAGCGTATTAGCGCTCTGAACGAAGATGTTCGCGTTGGACCTGACCCGGACAACTTTGATTTCTAATTGAAGATTCTAATTATGTCAGTATAAAATTCCAGATAAAATAAGTAGGGCAAATCCATGTTGGAGCCTGCTTTGACATACCATAGCCAAAAACCACCGGATCAAGATCCGGTGGTTTTTGGTCTTCCCTTTTCTTATCAATTTCTGTTTAGCGCCGAGAAAAAATCCATGTGTCATATTCTCTTTCCATTAACTAAGCTCGCCAACACTGCACGCTTCAATTAAAAATGTTGTATTTCAATTTTTAACTATTGAAGCTGCCACAAGGCAGGAACGTTGGATGGTTCCCACCCTGCCAAGGAGGTGTGGGGCTGCAAACATTTATACGTCTTGCCGTTATATGTGACCAATTGTCCCGCAGTATAAGCTGTGTTGACCTGCCACGCGGATACACCAGGATTCGTCGTTTCGGCGGCTGTCTTCACACTTACCGCGTTGCTCGCTGCAGATACGTTGCCTGCCGCATCCTTTGCTTTTACTGTAAATGTATACGAGGTATTCGCCACAAGCCCGCTAATCGTTGCGGTCGTACCGGTTACCGTTGTTGCCAGTGTCGTTCCGTTGTACACGTCATAACCCGTTACACCCACATTGTCAGTGGATGCCGACCAGCTCAGCGTTATGCTGGATGTCGTTTGCGCGGTGGACACAAGGTTCGTTGGTGCAGTTGGTGCTTGCGTATCGCCTCCCGGCTGAGCCGTTGTGCTTACGGTTACAGCATTACTGGCTGCAGACAGATTACCTGCCGCATCTTTTGCTTTTACCGTGAAGGTATATGAGGTACCCGCTGTAAGTCCACTAATTGTTGCTGTCGTTCCGGTGACGGATGTCGCAAGATTAGCGCCATTATAGACGTTATAACCGGTAACGCCTACATTATCCGTTGAAGCATTCCAGGCCAGCGTCACCGAGTTTGCTGTCACGCCTGTCGAACGGGCATTCCCGGGTACGCTTGGTGCTGTCGTATCTACTGGAGGCACTGTGCCTCCGGTAGGCAGATCGGCTTTCAGTTTGTTTTGAAGTGTTTTGTTACGGTCACCGCTGAGCTCCCAGAACATCGCTCCGCCGAGTCCTTTGCTCTTGATATAAGCCGTTTTATATCCAATGGACTCCGCATCGTCATAACTGATAAAGCGCTTGTTGGACGCATTATAGAGATATGGCACTTTGGCGGTGTCATTCCAGTAACGTGTATATCCGTTTTTGTTGATGTAATTGGCTTCCAGATCATAGAAGTCAAAGGAGCCTGCTTCCCATGTTCCAACGGAAGAACCACCCGTACACGTCTGATACTGGCCGTTGCCTGCTTGTGCGCATCCATCCCAGCCACGACCGTAGAATGGAACACCAAGCACGAGTTTAGCGGCCGGTACGCCTGCATCCAGATGCCCTTGTGCTCCGGCTGCCACATTAAATGCATTGGCATCTGGCACGCCAGCAGCTGAAGCTGCAGGATCATAATTCAATGGCGCATTATGTGCGCTGATTTTTTGCCAAGCGCCGTTAAAATCGTATGTCATAATGTTAATCCAGTCGACGATGGCAGCAATTTTTGCAAGCTCCGTATTGGCAGCATAGGTTGCAGACGCACCGCTTGCAATCGTAAGCAGATACTTCTTGCCGTCCACAGTTCCCGCCGCATCCAGCTTTTCACGGATTTTGCTCAAGAGCAATGTGTAGTTTTGCTTATCTTCAGGACGTTTGCTGTTACCATCGAGTCCGCCTGATACCGGGTACTCCCAGTCCAGATCTACCCCATCAAAATTGTACTTCCGTAGGAAGTCTACGGCAGAGTTAGCAAAGACCTCTCGGGTTGCAGCAGTCGCGGCTACATCAGAGAAACGGTTGGACCACGTCCATCCTCCAACGGAGATAATAGTCTTCAGATTAGGATTGGTTTGTTTCAACTTGTTAAGCTGATTGATATTACCCGCAATAGGCTGATCCCAAGTATCCCCTGCAAATGTCTTACCCGTATCGATCCATGGATCGCCGAGCACGATTGTTCCGTTCGGTACATTGATCGTTTGGCTTTTTTCATTCTGACAGGTCCAGGTTACAGGATTGGGTCCCGAAGGGTCCGGATTTCCATGAATGCCGTTCCAGCAAATATCAGCAAATGCATAGTTGATATGTGTCACTTTGGTCGGATCGATGTCAGCTACATTATAGTTTCTCCCGTACGCAGCCCAGGACGGATAGTAACCAACAATTTTATAAGAATCTGCTGCTTCGGCCGTAGCAGGTTGGAGCGCAAAGGAAGGTACGATGACGGATAAGAGCAGGGACAGACCAAGGAAAAACTTTGCAGTCTTCTTAAAAGCAGTGTGTTTATTTAAATTTATCATTTAATACACAACCTCCTCTGTCTTTTGCGTGCTAAACCCATTCAGGAACGGACGATGTGCGTTCGAGAACTGGTTATTCGTATATGCGTCCCAGTTGATTGACCAGGTCATGATGCCCTTGAGACCGGCATAGCCCGCAGGCTGGCGCAAGGTATAGGAACCGCCGTATGATACTCCTTTGATCAAATAATTCAATGCCTTTTGCAGCTCAGCTGGCGCCGTATAGCCGCCTCCAGCCGCCTGCTGGGAAGCTGGTACGCCAATCGCGATCTGGTCCGGACGCAGAGGGCTGAAGAATGGACCCGAGCTTCCACCTACGTTAAACCCTTGAAGCAGCATTTCGGCCATGGCGACATGGAAATCGGCTGTCCCTTGAGCGTAAGAACGTCCATCCAGCCCCACCATCGAACCGGTGTTATAGTGCTGCACATGAAGCAGGGTCAGGTCATTGCGCAAGGCATGAATCACTGGAAGATACGCCCCCCAAGGACCACCATAGTTCAGATATCCGCCCTGTACGTAGGCCGTTTCCGGTGCAGCGGTCAGGACGAAATTGGCACCAAAGTGTGATTTAAGCGCTTTCACGCCGTTAATCAGGTTAACGATCTTCGGAGTCGTTGGACTGCGAAAGTCGGTATCGCCCGCATTTAAAGACAGGGAGCTTCCTTCAAGATCGATGTCGAGACCATTGAATCCGTAAGTCGAAATAATGGATTTTAGGGAATCCTCGAACTGTTGTCTCTTGGTCGCATCTGTGAGCTCAATTGTGCCATTGGCTCCTCCCATAGATATCAGTACCTTCTTCCCTTGACTTTGAAGGTACGCAATGTCCGACTTGAACTCTTCTACCGTAGCGTTATACGGAGTAAAAGCGAGCGTTCCGCTGCCGGGTGAAATCGGCTCGGCAAAGGAGACATTAATAACGTCATAGGCTGTTGACACGTTGCGCAGTTTAATGTTGGTAGAGCCATTATCGAAGTTGTGCCAGTAGCCGATCAGCCATTTGCTGCCGCTAGGCCCAGGATTCGAAGTTCCGGTGGAAGTGGTAACGCTGAGAGAGGTGCTTGCTGCGGACAGATTGCCTGCCGCATCTTTTGCTTTGACTGTAAAAACATATGTGGTGCCGGCTGTCAGTCCTGTTACTACAGCCGTAGTCGTTGAAGTGTTCGCCGCGAGAGTACCGTTCCGGTACACTTCATATCCGGTTACACCTACATTGTCCGTGGATGCGTTCCAGGTAAGATTGACCGATGTCTCCGTGACGAAGGATGAGGTTAAACCTGCAGGAACGGAAGGTGGTGTCGTATCCGGAGTTGGAGTTCCTCCTCCCGTACCTTCCCCCACGTATTTCCACAATGCAGGCACATTTGAGGGCTCCCATCCGGTCAAAGCCGTATGGGGCTGAATACATTCATAATTTTTATTTAAATAGGTTACTAGATCTCCTTGTTTGTATGCGGTGCCTGCCTGCCACTGGGCAGCGGCGTCTGCTCTTGGTGCAAACCACGTAATAATCAGAAGAAATGCCAAAGCGAATGTAATGACCGGGCGGAATCGAACAGCTTGATTCAAGCAAAATCCCTCCTGTATTCAGATTATTTTCACCTTGCAAACAAAGCTTCACTGGTGCACTTACATGTGATCCGTAATCTTAGAGCTTATAAAGCCGTCTGACGATGAGTATCGTTTCACTCCCTTTCTTTATCAAAATGGACCTTCCCTCTCGTTTTCTTTTTTTGCAGACATCATCCAAATTTACAGGGAATTTACAGATCCTCACCCTGTATTTAATCAGTAAAATGCAATTGAGATAAGGGATAAATTATTTCTATGGGGGGCGAAAAATGTAATATACCGCGCAAAAAGGCCGTCTATCAGGTCATTAAGAGAATTGATAGACAGCCTTTTTTTTACTTTCATTTTATAAATTAACGGATGTATTCCTAAGTTTGTTATAACTTCGAGGAGGATAGTTCAAATGACAACATACCTTCGAAAGGTTGCCACCCATCCTCACCGGATAAAATAACAGGCACAGTATATTCGGCCGCTTCCTGATCACTGAGTATTTTCGCCCACGGAACTCTCCCCATCACACTTCCTGCACCAGGTCCGGCACTATGATATTCAACGTACACAACTGTTGCTTCCGCATCGGTCTTGTTCCAGTTATGCCAGCCCTCCTGCTTCACATGTGCCCCCATCCAGCAGTTCAGGAAACAGACTTTGGCATGATTACGCCACGGTCTGCCTAAATATACGGACTGAGCGGGGGCGTTGCTGGTCAGGTCACAATCGATAAACACATAGCCATATCGTGCGCCCTCTGGTGTGGAAGCAGCCGTGATCCAACCATTCACTTCTCCCTCTGCAGCAGCATCGCTCAACCGATTCTTCGCAAAAATCTCACAGCCCTGAAACACAGCCGTAGCCGAGCCAAAAATAAAATCGACATCTCCCTCAATGTAACAATCTTCATAATATTGGCGCAGCTTCCGCCGCTCTGCCCCGTCACGCGGCCCCCCGAAGAAACTCCGGTCAATTGGCTGCTCGGGCAATGGTCCGGTAAAGATCGTGTCCTGGTGACCTATAAATCGGCAATGCCGGAAGGCTGCCCGATCCCCATCCACATATACAGCCAACGCCTGACCCACCTCACGACCAGGCCCAGCCGAGTTGATGAAGGAAAGTCCTTCAGCGGTGAAATCATCTGCACCAATAAAGGCCGTGTACGAATGAAAGGTATGATACAACTCCCCGTTCGGGAACTTCTTGAGCGCATAATCATCATATGTGATGATAGTCTGTTCAGCTCCTGCACCGACGAGGTGAACCCTCGGCTTCTCGATATGCAGTTTTTCAACATAGGTGCCTGGCTTTATGCGAATCGTATACTTTTCAGTGTAGTTGGCCGGAATCGCATCAATGGCAGCCTGAATGGTGGGAAAATCGCCGCTTCCGTCCGCAGCAACCAGGTAACCATTCCTGTACAGATCCAGATCTGACCCGCATGACAGAGGTTTGTTCATGGCAATCGCTCCATTTCCAGCGCAGCCAGCAGGAGCGGCGCCACACCCATGAACGAGTCACTCACAATCTGCTCGCCGACATAATAACTGTATGAACCATCCCGATCCAGACTGAGTCCTGCCCCATGACAGATCGCGTCCAGCTTCACGCCTTTCTCCGTTTCCTCCATCAATCGGGATGTCAGTCCATGCCATCCCTTCTCTGCGGCCTGCCTGAAATGCGGCTCCAGGTAACGCAAGCGAACGCCCTTCGCCATAGCATACACAAACATGCTTGAACCGGAAGCTTCCAGATAATTGCCCTTGCGGAATCCCTGGTCCAGCACCTGGAACCAGAGCCCGCTCTCCTGCTCCTGTACACGTACCAATGCATTACACATGCGTTCGAAGATGCCAATGATTGTGCCCCGTTTCGGATGATGGATCGGGAAGTGCTCCAGACTATCCACGATCGCCATCGCATACCAGCCCATCGCCCGGCTCCAAAAGTGTGCGGAGCATCCGGTTACGGAGTCCGCCCAGATCTGCTCCTTCGATTCATCCCAGCCATGATAGAGCAGACCCGTGCGAGGATCACGCGTCTTGCGTTCGATTAACAAAATCTGATGAGCCACTTCATCCCACAGATCAGGCCGGTCAAATGTTTTGGCATATTGCGCCAGAAAAGGCGACGACATATACAATCCATCCAGCCACATCTGGAAGGGATAGATTTTTTTGTGCCAGAATCCGCCCTCTGAAGTTCGGGGCTGTCCTGCGAGCTGGACTGCGAGCAGATGCGCAGCTTCAGCGTATCGCTGATCCCCGGTGGCTTCCAGCAGTTCGAACAGGTTCTTGCCCTGATTGATCTGATCCAGGTTGTACTCTTCCAGGGAATACGTTCCGATGGAACCATCCTCCTGAACATACAGATCCATATGTCTTTTCATAAAAGAAACATACTCGTCCTTGCCGTATTGCTTGCCAGTGCGTGACATCGCCATTAACGTCATCCCCTGAACATATGCCCAACGTTCCGAAGGAAACACATGATAGCTCTCTCCATCGCATTGCTGGTAAATCATCTCCGCTATTCGCTCTGACCAAGATAACTGCGTCTGTACCTGCATAAAAGAACCCTCCCTGGACCTTGAATGTTGTACTCAGCCTATCATTAATACTCAGACACTTGCTGCCGACAAATCGCCGTCGAGTTGCGATGATTCAGCTTCGGTTGGATAATCACCGGATAGTCCACCTGCTCATCACGGATCAACGATACGATCAATTCTGCTGCCTGTGCTGCCAGTTCATCCAGTGGTGGACCAATAGTTGTTAGCGCCACCTCGGCATACTGCATATCCGGCAGATCATCATAACCGATTAACGAGATATCATTTGGCACATTGTAGCCAGCTTCCAGCAAAGCCCGCAATGCACCTCGAGTTACAAGGTTGTTCAAGCCAATAAATGCCGTTGGTGAATCAGGTTCAAACGTATAATTCCGAATGGCAAAATATCCGTCCTCCCAGGAGGAATGTGCAGGCAGCACATGGCGTTGATCGAAATTAAGGCCTGTGCGCTGCAACGCTTCCCGATACCCTTCAAGCTTGATATTTTGGGAGTTTCCAATGAAACCAATTCGGCTATGGCCCAGTGATTTCAGATGCTCAACCGCTTTGTATATACCCTCTTTCCGGTCAATCTTGATGTAAGGGGAATTCGGGGCTTCATCTGTACCAAGCACAAAACATGGCATGTTGAGTGTCGCGAACTTTTTCCAGAAGGCATCCCGATTGTCCAGAGCATAATCCCACAGGATACATCCATCCACGCGAAGCTGGCTGAAGACATCCAGCCCATCATCCGCGACGACCAAAATCATCTGGTATCCCCGCTTCTTCAGCTCCGCGTGCAGATTGCCCGAAATATTCGAGAACAGCGGATTGCTCAGTTCATCAAGAACAAAGCCGATAATGTTACTTCTGCCGGTGGAAAGCTGCTGTGCCATAATGTTTTTTCGATATTGATGCTTTTCCGCAACCGCGAGCACCTTCTGCCGCGTCGCCGGTTTGATGCGGGGATCACCGTTTAGCGCTTTGGATACCGTGCTGTAGCTCACTCCCGCCAGTTTGGCAATGTCCTTAATGGTTATCAAAATCAATCAACACCTCTCAACCCTTGGGAAGCTTATTGCTGTGCAGCCTTATACCGGTCATATTGCGCCTGTCTGCCGGCAATAACCTGCTCAATGTTCATTTTTTTCAAAGTCTCAATATAACTGTCAAACTGATCCAGACTGTCATCTCCGCTTATAAATTTGAAGTTCATCTCTTCCACATATGTCGTAATATCCGGCATGGACATGCTCTCTACACTCGCCTCATCTGGCAAAGCATATACAAATGGGAACGGTTCGTGGATGTAAGGCTCCAATTCCTTGTCGAGCTTGGCATGCCATTCGGCCACAACGGAATCCGCCGAATCGGTAGACTGAATGTTCGGTAGATTCACGGGACCAATGCCGAGTTTCTGGATATAGTCATTATCTTTGCCTTTGTCCGTGAATGTCTTCACGCCATTCTCTTCGGTGTACGTATCGTCCTTGATTCCCCACGTATAATACGTCTGCGCTTCTTCACTAACCGCATAATCCAGGAAACGGAAGGCGAGCTCCGGATTTTTGCTATCTTTGGAGATTCCAAAAATTCCACTCACAGGCGTACGTCCAATATAAAACTGGTCTCCATGCGGTCCTTTCAGTGGCAGAATGCCTTTAAAGATGGGCTCCACCGGATCGTAATCTTTGAACAACGGACTGTAGACCATCGACATGTACCAGCTAAAATTAAACGTGGCTCCGGTTACATCCTGCGAGATGCGAGAGGTCACCTGATCACTTGTGGTACTGGCATAGTCCACCCCGAGCAGTCCTTCTTTGTACAGCCCGTTCAGGTATGTGAGATATTCCTTGTAGGCAGGTTCATAATAGCTGAAATGTACCTTACCCTGGTCATCCGCATAGAACTGATTGGACAGATCAAGACCAAAAGCAGGACCAAATGCCATCGGCACAAACTTGGATTCCATGGACAACGGTATTTCATCCGCCTTGCCGTTACCGTTCGGGTCGTCTGTCTTGAATTTGCGCAGCATCGCTGTGAACTCATCCAGTGTCGCAGGTTCGTTCAATCCCAGCTTCTTCAGCCAGCGTTCATTCACCATAAACAAGGGCATGTAGTTTTTCGTAAGCGTTTGCTGCGGAACATAATACATTTTACCATCTGGCGTCGTTAAACTGGCTTTGACGGAGGGGGATTTGTCGTATATTTTTTTGAGATTCACACCATACTTCTCCACCAGGTCATTCAGCGGAATAAACAGACCACTGTTAATGTATTTCATGAGCTGATCCTGATCCGGCAGATAGACGATATCTGGCAATCCTGTTCCGGCCGCAAGCCTTGGATTCACTGCATCTGCATAATTCTGCGGCGGAATGAGATCCCAATCGACTGTTACCCCGGCATTACTCTCAATTTTCTTCACAATTTCCGCAGTAGAGAGATCCACATTGGTCGTCCATGCGTTGGTCCCGAGAATCGACAGCTTGGCATCTTTCTGGTCCGTTACCGGACCTGCCCCTGTGTAGTTGAACGCTGGCTCCGAGCTTGGTGAAGCACTGCCCTTATCTCCCCCTGCTCCTGTACTACTGCTGCATCCGGCGAGACTGATAGCAAGAATCACCGCGAGAACACTTTTTCTTCCGGCCCCTCTGATTATCATCCGTTATTCCTCCTTATTATGAACAACCTTGGGTAATGCATGGTGATCGATAAGGCTATCCTTTCACGGCTCCGAGGGTAATCCCTTTGACGAAGTACCGCTGGATAAAAGGGTAGATCGTAACGATTGGCAGAATGCTGACCACAATCGACACATACCGAACCTGAAGTGTGGACACTGCAAGCGCGCCCGTGGTCATCGTGCCGCCCATTTTTTGCATGACCTCCGGTGATGCCATGATCAGCACCCTGCGCAGGAACATTTGCAAAGGCTGCATATCCTGTTTGCCCAGATATAACAGGGCTGAGAAGAAGTTGTTCCAGTGGAATACGGCGTAATATAACGTCAGCACGGCAAGCGTTGGCTTGATAATGGGTATCGCCAGACGATACAGCATCGTCAGTTCATTGGCCCCGTCTATGCTTGCACTTTCGAAGATTTCATTCGGAATACCCTCGAAGGCTGAGCGGCAAATCATGACATTAAACGTAATGACCAGCACAGGGAGCACCATTACCCAGCGGGTATTATATAGCCCCAATGACGTAATCAGCATGTAAACCGGGATGAGTCCACCCGAGAAATACATGGTGAAGGCAATGAAAAAGTTTAGCTTTCTGCGCAGGAAAAATTGCTGCCTGGATAACGGAAATGCTGCGAGGCACGTAGCAACAATATTCAGGAGAGTACCTATAACGGTGTACCACAGGGTGTTATAGAAGGACACCCACAACTCCCGGTATTGGAGCACCATTTTGTACCCGGACAAAGTGAATCCTACCGGCCACAACGCAACCTTTTGTTTGTCGATTGCATCAACTGAGCTGAATGAAATGCTGATCACGTACAGAAAAGGATACAGCGTAACGACGACTGCCAATATGGTCAGCAGGTAGACAAATCCATAGAATAACCGGTCACTTCTTGATTTTTGCATACAGGTCTCCTTTGGGTCGGGATGTGGTCTTACCAGAGTGACATCTTGGTCAGACGCCGGGTCATCGTATTAGCCGCGAACACAAGCACAAAGGTGATAATAGAGTTGAACAGGCCGACGGCTGTCGCAAATCCGTAGTTCTGTCCTTCAATCCCCATCCGGTACACGTAGGTAGATAACACGTCTGCAGTCTCATAGGTAGCGCCGTTATAGAGCAGATATACTTTCTCGAAGCCTACACTCATAATGCCGCCAAGCGACAGGAGCAGCAGGATGACAATCGTTGGTTTGATGCTGGGAAGTGTAAGGTGCCATAGCTCTTGGAATTTGTTGACGCCGTCAATTTTACCGGAATCGTACATTTCGGGGTCAATGCCCATAATGGCCGCAATGTAGATGATGGAGCTGAAGCCAAAGCTCTGCCAGATATCGGAGCTGGTGAATATCGTTCGGAACCATCCGGCATCCATCATGAAGTTCACTTTCTCCATACCGAGCTTGGCAATCAGGGTGTTCACGATCCCATCCGTGGGTGACAGGAAGTTAATAATCATGCCCGCGACAACGACGGTCGAGATGAAATGCGGAAGGTAGGTGACGGTCTGGGCGAACCGCTTGAACGTCTGATTCTTGATTTCTACAATACAGACGGCGAACAGAATGGGGATGGAGAATCCGAACAGGAGCGGCAGGAAGGCAAGCAAAAACGTATTGCGCAGTAGCCTCCAGAAGTAGATGGAATTCACAAACTGATCAAACCACCTTAGGTCCACCCATTCCCCGCTGAACATTCCCTGCCCAGGCATGAAATTGCGGAAGGCCAGCAGCATGCCCGGCATGGGAACATACATGAAGATGACGTAATACAGAAAAATGGGTGAGAACATCAGCAGCAAATACTTATCCCGTTTGATCAGGCTGAACAGCGTGGACATGCGATTCTTCACCTTTTAGACTCCCCTTCGCATTAAAATTACAACGTTTGAATTTTCAGTCATAAACATGCCACTTCATGCACAATTCAGATCATTCCCTTAAACAAAGAATCCATAAAACCCCTTTCAAAATAGAATATTAGAACAAATAACAAACGATTGAATACGTAGATATAAACACAAAACCAAAATTACAACGTTGTAATTTTACCCTAAATGTATACGCTTACAAAAAACTATTTTTCCCATCTTAGCAAAGACCAACTGGTTTGGCAACAACAAAAATCAGTGTTTAATTGCGAAGAGGTCTACATGCTTTTGCCGATCTGGGAGACATGTTAGCGGGCAAAAAAGGCGCGAAAAAAGGGCAATGAACGTATTTCTTTCGTTCTGCCCGGTTCTTACCCTGCCTAAGCCAGCTTTCTGGCACAGCGCAGGATTGTTTTATTTTTGAAACGTTCACCCTTGGTTTCAACCTCTTCGGCTTCTACATCTGGTTTCGATACTCCATCGGTGTTACACCCGTCACGCGCTGAAACGCCCTGTAGAACTGACTGACATTGGAGAACCCCAGCCCAAAGCTGATGGTGGTCACTGAATCTGTTGTATGGCGCAGTCGTCGGGTGGCTTCCTCCACACGCAAATTCAGTACGTACTGATACGGCGTTGAACCTGTCAGCGCCTTGAAGGAACGCATAAAATGATATCTGCTCTGGTGCGCAACCGCCGCCATCGATTCAATGTCCATTGGACTTGTATAGTCACTGTGTATATACTCCAGCACGCGCCGCAGATGGGGGTCGATGAACGCGCCGCCGTGGCTGCTTGTTTGCTGATACAGATTCTGAAGCTGCCCATAAACCAGGCCAGCCCCCACTCTCCCCGCCACACCTATTCCTGCGGTTGCCAGCGTCAGGTTACTCCCATCCGGTTGACCAGTCAGCATCCGTCTAAGATATGTCTCTACTGCAAGCTCTGCTTCCTGTATCTGCAATGGTTCAGGCGCATCGTCAAGCAAAATGGCGTTCCAGCCTCGAAACAGTCTGCTAATTTCAGCAGGATCGAAGGTTTGCGTAGTCCGAAATTCGGTCTGCACCCCTTGCCCCCCTGAATCCTCCAAGCTGCCAACTGGCGGATTACGAAACTTGATAACGATAACCGCGGAATCCGAACCAATCTCGAAAAAGTGCTCCATCCGGGGATGTGCAATAATCCCTAGTCCTGCTTGTAGTGGATAAGCATGCTGTTCCTGCACTAGATGACATTGTCCTCTTACAGGCAACGTAACCTGATACCAATCATCATGCACATGGGGTTCATTGGCGAATCCGCCAGAGGCCTTCCACAATTCCAATCCATTCAGCATCATATTTAATTCCATCGTTTCCTCACCTGCTGACATTATAGCAAATCGTGCTCACTTTCCAAGCACTTTTCACAAAGACAATATCTGTCCGTATCTTTTATCATGGTAAAAAATAATTCGAGGTGATCTCCCGTGGCACAAGCCGCTGTAAGCAAAATGCAAATCAATCACTCCGCCAATTGGGCGCTTGCCGGGGTCAGCTTCGCCCATCTGCTGAATGATGCGATGCAGACCGTTGTTCCGTCTGCTTTTCCGCTGTTCCAGCAGACCATGCAGCTCAGTTTCGCCCAGATGGGTTGGATTGCCTTCACATTGAATATTACCGCATCGGTTCTACAGCCGCTGGTCGGTTATATGTCTGATCGCAAGCCCATGCCAATCCTACTGCCCGGAGGCATGTTGTTCTCCCTGATCGGTGTTCTCGGCTTTGCCTTGTCTTCTGAGTTATGGATGCTGCTTGTCTCCGCAGCATTGATTGGGATAGGCTCATCCATCCTGCATCCTGAATCCTCACGCGTCGCCCATCTGGCGGCAGGTCGAGGACGTGGAATGGCACAGTCCATCTTCCAGGTCGGTGGCAATACAGGTCAGGCTCTCGCCCCGTTGCTGGTTGCCTTTATCCTGCTCCCGCATGGACAGCTTAGTTTTCTGTGGCTAATGGCTTTTGCCCTAATCGGGATCATTATCCAGTCTTCCGTTAGCCGTTGGTATAGAGACAAATTGGCGGATAATCGCAGCCGTCAGCAACAGTCTGTACAGGCAAATGGCATTGTGCAGCCTACTGCCCAGCCCTTAAGTCGGGGATTTATCGCTTTTACAATGGGTATTCTCATCCTGCTGCTATTTTCCAAATTCGTGTATATTGCCGGTATGACCGGGTACTATGCCTTTTATTACGCGGATGCGTATAACCTACCTCTTTCGCGGGCCCAGATCTGCCTGTTCGTTCTACAATTTGCGGGTATGGTTGGAACCTTGCTCGGCGGCCCACTGGCTGACCGTTATGGACGTAAACCGATGATCTGGTTCTCCATCGCGGGTACTGCACCATTTTCACTGTTGCTGCCTTATGCGGGACCTGCTCTATCCATGGTATTATGCGGCATCATCGGTCTGATTCTGATGTCCGGCTTCAGTGTCATCATTGTCTACGCACAGGAATTGCTTCCGCGTCATATTGGGACGGTATCGGGATTGTTCTTCGGCCTGTCGTTCGGCATGGCGGGACTCGGCTCGGTTGTGCTCGGTTCCCTGATTGATGTGACCAGCATTTCATTCGTCATCAAGCTATGTTCTTTTTTGCCGCTGCTAGGGGTGTGTGCTGTATTCCTGCGCCGGGATCGGCCAAGAAACGCCTAATATGCATTGAAACGTCAGTCGTTTTGTGACTACAATAAGGTCAGGATAATCGAGACAGAGGCTAATTAGAAGGAAGGAATAACCCATGATCATTGATGTACAGCATGTTACTTGGAAAAGGGGACCCATCACCCTGCTGAACGATGTCAGCTGGCATGTAAACGAAGGCGAACATTGGGCATTGCTTGGCCTGAATGGTTCCGGTAAAACCACACTCTTGAACATGATCACCGGATATCTTTGGCCCACAGAAGGTACGATATCCGTGCTCGGACACCGTTACGGGGATGTGGATTTGCGTGAGCTGCGAAAGTCGATTGGCTGGGTCAGCTCCTCCCTTCAGGAGAAATTGTATGGCACCGACCGCACCCAGTATGTCGTGATCAGCGGCAAACACGCCACGATCGGACTGTACGATAAACTTTCAGACGATGATCTGGATCAGGCACGAGAATTGATGCATACACTCGGCTGTCAGCATCTGTGGGATCGCGAATACCGCACCTGCTCTCAGGGGGAGAAGCAGAAGCTGCTCATTGCCCGAGCCCTGATGGCTAACCCGCGTGTTCTCATTCTGGACGAACCCTGCAATGGACTCGATCTGTTCTCCAGAGAGCGGCTACTTGAAAGTATCAGTGAGCTAACGCAGAAGCCGGATACCCCTTCGCTCATCTACGTGACTCATCATACGGAGGAAATATTGCCTGTGTTCAGTCACAGCCTGCTGCTCCGGCGGGGCGAGATCGTGAATAGCGGATTAACCAGCGAGTTGATGAACAAAGACGTACTGAGTAACTTTTTTGAAGCACCTGTGGATGTGGATCGACATGGAGAACGTGTCTATGTCAGAGCATCGTATAAATAATTTTCTATATCTATTCACAGTCAGAACAGTCGAAGCAGCCCAAAATCTTATCCACATGTGGACAGGTTTTTGGGCTGCTTGGCTATATTATGAATTATCCACAGTATTCTGTGTACTATTTCCGGGCAGAGAGGAATAAAAACAACGGAATCCGCTGTCTTCGCAGGTACGTCTCCTCGTTCACAAAATGCTGACGCTGAGGCGCCGATTCCCGCAGATGCTGTACTTGAAATCCTGCCTGCTGTAATGCCATATAGTAGGATTCGATGGAGCGATGCATTTTTTTCACCGTACCTCCAAGCCATTGCTGCTCCCGAAATCCCTCCACAAAATACTGATCGACGATCCAGTTGGTTCGGACTCCCGAAGGCTGCAGCGTCGACGTGATCACAGGATGCTCTACCGAAAATACGAATGTGCCATTCTCTTTTAACGTGTGGTATACCTTGCGAAATAGGCTGTCCACATCCTCAATATAATGAATCGCCAGTCTGGATATGACCAGATCATATGTATCTGCAGGATAGCTCCAATCTTCCATATACGCTTGCTCAATCTGGGCGTTCTGACCCTTTATCGATTCATGGGCAGCCTGAATCATATTCACTGAACCTTCAATTCCCGTATAACTGCCACCACGATGTTCAGGACCCAACAGTTCTGCTCCGAACCTCGCATCACCACAGCCGAGATCCAATATGCTCTTGCCCCCAACGTCTCCGACTAACTCCAGCATTACAGGCTTCTCCAACGTATCATTGGCATTCTCCTGCCACTGCCGGCGTTCCATATACTTCTCGAAATTGGCCCCATCGTCGTAAAAATCCGATCCCCGTTCGATCATTGCGCAACCCCTCCGTTACTGGAATGAAGCCAGCTCTCATATTCAGCCTGGAAGATTATACAGAATATCGGCATAGGTTTCTACAGCAAAAAGGCTGTTGCCCGAAATAATCCAGCAGACAGCCCTATGCATTAGTAAATTTTCGTTATACTGGCTCAGCCAAAGCGCTGCGTTTTGTACCATTTGCTCTCACGTTTCTTGATCTTGTCCATGACCAAAGAGTAAAAGGCTTTGATCGAGATGAGAATAAACAGCTGCGCATACGTAAAATAGGATACACAGGCGTATATGAAATTACGAGTATTGCTCTGTCCAATGTCTGCCGCGAGTGCAAGATTGATCTGCAATACATATATAAAGTACATAAACGCCCATCCAATGACGAGAAATACATACGCATCTCCGGCAAATTGGAACGGTGAACTCACTCCCGGTTTGAACATCGCAATGATCTGGTAAACCAGATTAACGAGAAAGATAATATCCGATACAATGATGGCAAGCATAAACCAAAAGTAACTGACCGCATAATAGATAACCAACAACTTGTTACGCCAGCTGGACCGGTTGAACAGGTTATGGATATTATCCAAAACAACCTGATAGTTCCCTTTTGCCCATCGTTCACGCTGTTTCATATACACGCTGACCTTTTCTGGCTCTTGTTGATAGGCTTCTGCCTGGGGCGCAAGGGCAACGAATTGCCCTCGATTCAAAATCTCAAAGGATAAAGCCGTATCTTCCGTGATCGCGGTAACATCCCAGCCGCCAATCTCACGAATCAGCTCCGTTTTAATAATATAATTAGTCCCCGGAATGGAACCGAGCTGGAATAATTCCCACAGCCCTGTGTGGTAGACTCGTTGAGATGTGATAATCTCCAGATTAATGCATTTGGAAAGGAAGTTCTGCCCCCGGTTCCTTGCTTTATTTCTGCCAAATACGACACCGTATTGCTCCGGGTTTTCCAACGCCTTCTGTGTCAGAAACATCAGGGAATTTCGCTCAGGGGCAGCATCTGCATCAAAGATGCAAATCCACTCACCCGTGGATATCTCCAGGCCGTCATTTAACGCACCAGACTTGCCTCCCGTACCCTTACGCTCCATAACGGTCACATTCCGATGTACATAACTGGTTTGGCTGAGAAATGTCCGCAGCTTCTCCGCTGTATCGTCCGTGCAGTTATCCGCAATAACGATGACCTGAACCTTATCTTCAGGATAATTTAGACGCAGGATATGCTCCACGGTAGCTACAATAACCAATCCTTCATTATGTGCAGGTACCATGACGGTTACGGTTGGATAATGATCCATGTTTTTAGGAATCTGAATCCCTTTTTTGTCCTGTTTTTGAATAAAACGAACGGCTCCAGCCATAATGACTATCGATTCAAATACGGCAATCCATATACTAAATATGGATAGTAGTAATATAAAATCAGCCACTTACCTTCCTCCGATCGTACTTACGAATCACCTTGGATCGAAAGCGAAGAGTGGCAATCGTTAATACAATTGTAAAAACCGCGAACATACAGCTGACGGCGATACAAATCGGGATGAACCATGACATGTAGTCCACAGAGCATCTCTCCTTTCACGCTAGTTTTAGATATACTCTCCAATGAGATCTGTCTCCGTGTTCCGTTCCAGCGCGGCAATAACAGCATCAATATCCTCATACTTGCCGAACTGTTCCTTCTGGAATACCAATGCACCGGATCGAATAACCGTCTGTAGTTCATTTCCTTTTTTATCAATCATCTGCAGATCCATCATCGCTTTTTTGATCCGTCCTGTAAGCACTGGCAAGTACCCCACATCGGTCATCGGGCAAATGATCACAAACCGTCCCCGATCCACATAAAACTTGTAATCCTCATATCGGATTTGCTTCTGGATCGTATTGGACAGCTCCAGCAGAAACTGTGCATATCTTACGGAACCAAGTGACTCCAGTACCAATGGCAAAAAATCAATCTTGAACATGGCCATGCTGAACCCATATTGCTCCGAATAACGTCTGGCAAGATTGCTTTGTTTAATGACCGTATCGGTAAGAGCTTCCTTGTTGCCCAAGGATGTATCCGGATCAATCTGCGGATTACGTTCCTGCAGCTCCTGCAGACGTTCCATGACACGGGCACTGCGCACAAGACTTGCCTTAATAAAAGCAGCCACAGCCACATTAGCCGGAATTAATAGCCACCATGAGAACGTAAGCACATTCACATCTGCATAGGTAACAAGCCAGACAAAGTAAGAGACCAGATATACAAATCCGGCGACGACAGACACTCCGACAGGTATCGCAAAACCAAGAACCAGCGCACCGAGCGTTGCGATACTAAACACCACATCCAGTGTGGTATAACTCTGATTCATATAAATTTTAAGATAGACAACGAGTTGCTGGATCACGGCTAATCCGATCAAACTGGCATATCCCCATGCAATACGACGAATGGGTGCTTTATTCCTCATAAGTACCTTCTCTCCAGTAGAATTTAATAGTGATCATTAGAATTCAACAAATTACGACATGAATAGACAAATATTATGCTAACACAATATTAAACACATAAAATGACAGAATTATCATTTTTCAAGAAACTTTTGTAATTCAGTCTCACCAAGCAAAGGGAACAGGTTATCAAACATATGTGTATCGCCATCAAATACGTACCCTCCTGGATAAGCGTTATCCAGACTGCGCAAGTTGATCATATGGTTATACAGCTGTTTGGCCCATTTTGGATCACCTGTTTGAACAGCGAGCAGCATGGCGAGTCCATAAACGGATGGAGATTCATAGGATACGGCGGGTGTACGCCCCGTACGTTTATATTGGCCCGGCAACTGATGACGGGTATTGAATTCAGTTTTCAGAAAAGAAATAAGCTTGTCCGGCGTCCGGTTGGTTGCCGTTAAATGGTTGGCGACAATTAGCTGATCGATCAGGTTGACCGTATCATCATATGTATATTCTTTCGTTTCAACATTAAAGGTTTTAGGGTAAAATATGCCGTCATCCGGCATGCTTTTCAGCAGAGATTCGTATTTGGTATAGATTCCTGGTTCCAGCATTTCATGCTCTTCCATCGCTTGCAGCGCCTGCAGATCAACATAAACCAGACTTAATATATCCGGTGAATGTCCATTGGCGAAATCGTGAAAATCAACATAATACCCCTTGGTCTGAACGGACTGCGTAAGTGTACGGACAATATGATTGGCTGTTGCCAGCTTCTCCTTCCGGCCCTGCTCCCATTGATCTGCCGCCTTCAATAATGCCCCAACGATTCGAAAATCATCGCCAAGCGCATTGGTGGTCACATGAGACTTCCCTTCCGTATCCAGCTTCCAGGCAATATAGTTTTGAGGCATCAGGAAATAGGTCTTTAAGAGATCATAACTCTGCTCAAATAACACCTGATCGTTCTTGGCTACGGCGTATTGCATCCACAGTCCGATGGATTCAGACAAAGCCTCCCGACCTGCAACAATATTTGGATCTACTGACGAAGCATCCTGAAGATAGGTGGCCAGTGTGCCATTCGAATTGGTCATATGTTTCTGTACAAAAGAAGCTGTCGGGGATGGATCGTTCATCACAAACCGCTCCTTCATAAAAATAATCCATGCTGCCGCGATACCAACCGCCAGTATGACCAACCACACCAGTCTTCTCCGGTTCATGACCTGCATATTTCCCTCCTGTGTTGTTACAGCTCTGGAATATCACTCTTCGCTCATTCAGATTGGTCCATATAAGGTCGGCGGCCGCCCTTTTTGACGAATTTCCAATCGACTTCAATGTTGTGGCGCATCCGCCGCAGAAGCTTAACCGCAATCTCGATCTCTTCCTCCGTTAAGCCCTCCAGCGTTACTTGATCAGAATGAACACCCTCCCTGCGGATGAACTCCCAGGCTTCAAGACCAGCATCTGTCGGATATAACAGCTTATTCTTCTTATTACCCATTGCCGACTGTTTGACGACAAACCCGTCCGCTTCCAGTTTGCTAATGGCTCTAGCCGCAGTGGTCCGATCCACTTTGATTAATTCAGCGAGCTGGTTGGGGATAATACCTGGATTCTCACATATGCGATAAAGATACAAATACTGTCCACGAGACAAGTTTAGATGTTGGAATTCAACGTTGCTGATCGAATCCAGACAGCGGGCAATCATGCCGATTTCACGCAACACTTCTTTTTTTTCAGTCAATGGATTCACTCCTCTATAAAATTGTTGCATTCGCAACATAATTGATGATATAACTGATTTAAATCAGTTTAAATTTTAACCATGATAACACATGGAACAGGTATACGTTCATGCTATCTACCAGTTTACCATGCCATAATAGAATTACTATTGACTAAAGGGGAAACATTCATGAATACAACTATTGTTGAAGCTAATAACCAGGAATTGCTCGACGCCTGCTTCGCCATTCGTACCGCTATTTTTGTTGAAGAGCAAGGGGTGCCGGCTGAGGACGAATTCGATGCTTATGATGCACTGGAGACGGAAGCAAAACATATTCTGCTCTACGTAGACGGCGTTCCCGCTGCCTCTTCCAGGCTGCGTGTGGTCGAAAATGTTGCCAAATTGGAACGGATCTGTGTCATGATCGATTATCGGAAACACGGACTTGGTCGTGTGCTGATCGATAAGCTGGAGCAAATGGCACTCGCCCAAGGACTCGAGAAGGCCAAGTTGCATGCACAGGTACAGGCCTCAGGGTTCTACGAACGTCTCGGATACACGGCAGCCTCGGACGTATTCATGGAAGATGGCATTCCACATCTACTGATGACCAAGAACTTAAAATAAATACCAAAAAGAGCATCCTCAAAGTTCAAGAACAAGACTTTGGGATGCTCTTTTTGGTTTCTAATGAACCCAGCCCGTGCTATTAATGGAGATTCAATTATTTGGGAGTGTAACGAATCGTACAAACCTTATTTTCTGTTTTTGCAACCTAACTTGCACCTTTTTAATGTGAATTTGACTGAAATAACTTGATTGAAGTTCGTTAGCATTTCTAATTCACGTATTTTGCCGCAATTAGGTGCGAAGAGTTCGTTAGATGTAGCGCCACATTGGGAGAGTATTTACTATGTAAATAAGATGACAAAGAAGCCAGGCGTTAACCTGACTTCTTGGCTTACATCCTTATCCCAAAGCCAGACGACCTGGCTGAGATTCAGCGGCGTTGTTTTTCATCTGTTTACTGCGCAATTGTCCGCAGGCCGCATCGATATCGGTACCATGTTCCATGCGTACAGTTGCGTTAATGTTATTCTTTTTCAATGTATCATAGAAGCCCAGAATGGACTCTTCCGTACTCCGTTGATACTGACTGTGCTCATCCACCGGATTGTACGGAATCAGATTGATACTGACCATACTCTTGCGGGTAGACAACAGTTCAGCCAGTTCGGCCGCATGTTCCCGCTGATCGTTGACGTCCCGAAGCAAAATATACTCAAACATAATACGCTTATTCGTCGTAGCCAAGTAATAATCCACCGCGTCCATCAATTGTTCAATTGGGAAAGCCCGGTTGATCTTCATGATATGTGTCCGCAGTTCGTTATTCGGTGCGTGCAGGGAGATCGCCAGATTTACCTGCAGACTGCTGTCTGCAAATTCCTTGATCTTGTCAGGCAGCCCACTCGTGGATACGGTGATACGTTTGGCCGCAAGCGCCAGCCCTTTACGATGCTTGATCACTTCAATAAAGTCAGTCATGTTCTGGAAATTGTCAAACGGTTCGCCAATTCCCATCACGACCACGTTAGTTACCCGCTCGCCTTGACCAGCTGCATCAAGATACTGTTGTACGTGCATAATCTGTTCGACAATCTCACCACCAGATAGATCGCGACTTTTCTTGATCAGCCCGCTCGCGCAGAAGCTGCAACCAATATTACATCCCACTTGAGTAGTTACACATACAGTGAGACCGTATTTTTGGCGCATTAAAACCGTTTCAATCAGATTTCCGTCCTGCATACGCAGCAGAAATTTCACCGTGCCGTCAGCAGATTCCTGCTTCACATGTTCACTCAGTGAGTTCATCGTGAAATGCTCGGAAATGACATCCAGACATTCCTGACGCACATCCGTCATCTCTGTAAAATCATGCACTCGCTCCTGATATAACCATTCCCAGATGCGGGAAGCACGGGATTTCTTCTGCCCATGCTCCGGCAGCCAGTCACGTAATTGCTCTAATGTTAATCCATATATGGATGATTTAATCATGTTATTGTCCTCTTTTCGCAAAAAGCATATGGCTCATCGGTCTATCGAAAAAACCTCTACTCTGTATTGTCCCAAAATTGACGAGGGAACACAAGGGCTTTTGCATTTCTTCCAAGAGGTTTTATCAATGGCAAATCTGCACAGTAACTTACTGCTTCACTCCAATGCCCAACCGTTTAGAAGTGAATAATACCTGAGGTATGCAGCAGAACCAGAAGCACCAGAATTGGCGCTACATAACGCAGCATGAACAGCCATACCCGGAACCAGCCTGCACGCAAGCCGGATGCTTCAGCAGCCTTTTTCCAGAAGTATCCGGCAAAAATAGTAACGAGCAATCCACCAATCGGAAGTAAAATGTTGGACGCCATAAAGTCCATCCAGTCGAACACACTCTTCGAGCCAATCGTCCATTCAGGGAACAATCCGAGCGACAATACCGAAGGAAGCCCAACGATGAAGACGGCAAGTGAGATGGTCCATACCGAGCGACTCCGGCTCCAGGATAGTCTCTCCATGAAATATTTCACCGGAACTTCCAGCAAGGATACAGCCGATGTTAACGCCGCAATCGCCAGAAGCACGAAGAACAACCCGCCAAACACGAAGCCTAGCGGCATAGCCGAGAAGGCTGCCGGCAAAGCCACAAAGATCAGCGATGGACCCTGATCTGGTGCAATCCCGAAGGAGAAGGTCGTTGGGAAAATGATCAGACCTGCAATGAACGCATAAATCAGATCACCCGCACCAACAGCAACGGTTGCTGCACCCAGTGATTGATTTTTATCAACATATGAACCGTATGTCACAAGAATACCCATACCCAGTGATAGGGAGAAGAATGCATGTCCAAGCGCTACCAGCGCAGATTCGGTCGTAAGTTGCGAGAAGTCTGGATTCAGGAAGAAGGAAACTCCCGCACCAGCTCCTGGCAAAGTCACTGCACGAACCATCAGGATAATGAGCAGAACCAGCATCGCTGGAATCAGCACTTTGTTAAACTTCTCGATTCCGTTCGATACCCCTTTGGCTACGATCCAACCTGTAATCAGAACCGAAACCAGTTGCCACACAATCGGCATATAGCCGCCAACAAAGTCACCGAACTGTCCGGCATAATCCGGATTGTTATACAACGTGCCACTAAAGGACGTGATTGCGTACTGCAGCGTCCAGCCTGCAATGATCACATAAAAGGAAAGAATGATAAATGGCGTCAGTACTTGCAGCAATCCAGCCGCAAGCCAACCTTTTTGCCCACCCGCTTTAATAAAGGCCGTAGCCGCGCTTCCTCTGCCGCTGCGACCAATCGCAAGTTCAGCCAACAATACGGGCAGACCAATCAACAGGAGACAAACGATAAAGAGCAGGAAAAACGCCGCTCCCCCGTTCTCTCCCGTAATATAAGGAAACTTCCACATGTTGCCGAGACCCACTGAACTACCAATGGCAGCCAGAATAAATCCGGCCTGCGAGAAGCGTTCACCTTTGTTGGGTCCGTCTTGATCCAGATTAGGCTTACTAAAATTCATCGTATCTACTCCATCACTTTAAAGTTTTCCCGTAATTATATACTACTCCACGTGTCAGGTCATTCGAAAATCGAAATTTGTCGAAATGTTATTTATTTACAGGTACTTATGCAATAAATAGGTTGGCCCTTGCTTCTTCATTTAACATAGGAAGCAGCCAGCGACGTGTTGTCCACTGAACTTTCTAATATACAGTATGTGATAAAAAGGAGCATGCCAACCCTGCCCTGTAGATCGGTAATTCCAAAGGTGACTGGGATCCATATCGTGATTCTGCTCTGGGTTGTATATGCCATGACCCGTGAAGTTCTGAATGGACGGAAGAAACGTAGCTGAATATGATCCTGCAATAATAAAAAAAAGAGGTGTTCCAGCAACCACTTACATGGTTACCGAAACACCTCTATTTGGATTAAATTTTAATTTCAAGCAACTCATATTTGATAATGCCCATAGGCGCATTTACATGAATGACACTGCCTACCTCTTTGCCCATCAGTTCTTTACCAAGCGGGCTCTCATACGATATTTTGTTATCAGCAACATCCGCCTCGGCTGGACCAACCAACATGTATTCAATCTTCTCGGCGAATTCAATATCATTAAGCAGAATGGTTGAGCCAATGCTTACTTTGTTCGAGTCGATATTGTCCGAAGTGATGACTCTTGCTTTGGTCAGCATTTTCTCCAGAATCAAAATGCGTGTTTCCATAAAAGCCTGATCATCTTTGGCTGAATGATACTCACTATTTTCCTTCAGGTCACCGTAACTGATCGCGAGTTTCAGACGCGCCGCCAGTTCCTTACGCTTCACCGTCTTTAATTCCCTCAGTTCGTCCTCCAGCTTTTCCAAGCCTTCCTGTGTCAAAATCACTTCATCATTAGCCATTTTTTCCATCTCCTAATCCTACTTTCTATCTATATTCTAACCTATATCCACTCCAAACGGTTAACATACCAAGAAAAAGAAATAACGCTCCCATTGATGGAAAGATGTGTATGTGTCTTCTTAGACTGTACCGGTACAATTGAAATAAACCAGTGTATTCATTTCATCCGTTCACTTTTACAATGAATTCAGGGCAGCAGTTTATAACACGCTCACTACATGACTCGAGGTGATCTGGATGAATGTTACATTGACTCCAACTGAAATAATGGCCTACCTGAAACGGATAGGCATCCATGATATCAAGGAACCCACACTGGCATTCCTATCTGAAATTCAGCAGGCACATGTGCAGTATCTATCCTGGCAAACGGTCGATATTTTTGCAGGTCGACCTACGGGCATTGATCTTCAAGAATCGGTCCAGCTTATATTGCAAGGCCGCAGTGGTTACTGTTTTCATCTGAATGGCGCTTTCAGCGTTCTGCTTCGCTCTCTGGGATATACGGTGCATTGGCATCGTGCCGGAGTTCAGCCATTCGGAGAGCAGCCACGTGTGAACTCGTTCCATCTCGGTCTTTCCGTCTCTTTGCTAGATGCAGACCCGAATGTGGAACGTTGGATTGTGGACGTCGGTCTGGGCGGCATGCCCTTTGAACCGCTTCCCCTTCGTTATGGAACCTACGGATCAGCCCCGTTTACTTATACATTAATGCCTTCATCCGTTGCCCCTGGCGGATGGCGACTTGAATATGAGCCGAACGGGCCAAGTGAGGGTGTCGACTTCGCTCCCGAAGAGCTTACCAACATGGAGGAGTTCATTCCCAAGCATGAATTCTACAGCCAGTCAGCCGATTCGCCTTGGCATAACGCATTTTTACTCCGTCAGAGGCATGCTCTCCAAAGCAACGAACTACGTGGATGTATGCTCCGGACGCATGACCGTGAAGGTATCCGCAAAAAGGAAATTCAAACCTACACCGAGTGGAAAGACGTATTGGCTGAGAAATTCCACGAACCGTTGGTGAATTACACAGAACTTGAACGCAAAGAAATGTGGGGACGGGTACAGGCTGCACATGAAGAATGGAAAAGAACACAGCAGGTATAAACCGGCACGGGCAGACCCGATAAACCGATGATTATAAAGGAAAGTGTGCAATCCATGCCGAATACATCGTCAGGTGATAAATGATGATAACGATTCAAGTTCTTCAAGTTCCGGCAGAATTGCCGGAGACATACTGGAACCTTTTTTTGTCTTACGTATCTGAGGAAAGACGAGGACAAGCTGCACGTTTTGTACATCAGGTGGATGCTTATCGCTCTGTACTGGGTGAAGTGTTGACCCGTGTAACGCTGAGCAAGTTAACTGGCTTGAGGCCGGGGGAACTTTCGTTTACACGTAACAAATACGGCAAACCTGCACTCAGTCTCAGTAACTATGCTGATGTTCAATTTAATGTCTCGCACTCTGGCGATTGGATTGCTTTAATCTCTGGCGGTGACGCTGATCTGGGTGTGGATGTGGAAAAAATATCGCCCATCGACATGAAGATTGCCGAGCGCTTCTTCTCTATCACGGAGAGTGGACTCCTGGCTGCGGAGCCCGCCGAAATGCAGCTGGAGACCTTTTACCGTCTATGGACGTTAAAGGAAAGCTACATCAAGGCCGTCGGCATGGGCCTGTCCATGCCACTTGATTCATTCTCCATGATCCGTAATGCTGACGGGAACTGGCACTCGCCAGAAGCAGCCGCTTATCCATTCCTCAGCCTGCGACTGGATCACGGGCATATGTTAGCAGCCTGTTCCGCAGGAGAAGCTTTACCTACTGAGCCGGATGTCATCACAATCGAAAAGTTGTATCAAGCATTATTATGAAGGAGGGGTTACAAACCCTTCCTTCATTTTTTACATTTTATCAAAAAGTGCATTAATCCCTTTTCAAACCATAATTTTCAAACAAAATGATTAACATTCTGTCCAGTTAATGGTACTATAGGACCAAAAGGAAGAGAAGTAGGTAATATAGATCAGGTATTTATAACTAATTTCTACAGTACATACTTGTTAATGCTCGATTCTCTCTCCATTTATTATTTTAGAAGGAAGTGGACAAATGCATATCTTTTTGCAAAACAATGCAGGTGTGACCAAAAATGTTAAGGTTGGTTTCAGCTGGACAACACTCTTTTTCGGTTTTTTCCCTGCTCTTTTCCGTGGTGATTTGAAATGGGCTGCCATCATGTTTTTGATTAGTGTTGCTCTTGGAGTCTTCACTGTGGGTTTCGGAGCTTGGGTTAGTGGAATCGTATTCTCCTTCGTTTACAACAAAATTTACATTAAAGAATTGCTGGAAAAAGGCTACCGTCCTGCAAACGCTGAGTCTCAAGCGGTTCTTGAGAGAAATCAGATTATTGCTCGAGCAGCATAAACTTAGAAAAGAATGTAACCAACATAGCAATTTAGAGTTTTATTGTAGATTTATGAACTAACACGCACGCATGTAGAAATATCGAAAAGTCCCTGGCGAACCCGTCAGGGACTTTTTAAGATTCAAATGCACTGCATTCACGCACTCTGATCTGAAGAGACATCATGTTCAACTGCCAGGCTACAGGACTTAACCTTTCGATTGTACAGACGATTCCTGCGTCAATGATGGTGATTTCTTTTGCCTCCGGAAGAGACCCTGACCGCTGTTTTTCCGTATCGTTGCAGCCGCGTCAGCATCGATGATTTTCAGGGCAAAGCATAAACCAATCAACAGAAACGCAGCAGCACCCAGTAAAGCCAAACGGTACGCCAGCATATTCGGCTCCAGCGCTCCAGCCGCAGTAACCGTCGTTGTACCTACGCCAGCCAGAACAGCAGACAATAAAGCCATTCCAATGGCGGAGCCCAGCCGATTTTGCACCGTGAACCAGGTGGAAGCTCGTCCCATTGAAGGAGGCGGTATTCGGGCAAAAGAAGCAATCTGTACCGCGCCTACCGTCTGCCCCAGGAAGATCCCCACGCCGAACAATAATGAACGAATGAACCACGGATTCGTATCCACTGTAATCTGACTAAGCGTAATGAAAATCACAGCCGTGCAGATCAAACCCATGGATATCAGCTTACGCGGACCCAGTCGCGGATATGTCCAGGGCACAAGCTGCGAAGCGATCATAAGTCCCAGAGCTTCAGGGAATGTGGTTAGTCCTGTCTCCAGCGCAGAGGCGTTTAGCACGTTTTGATACATCAGTGGAAATACATACAACATGCCCAGCAGACCCGCTGCTCCACATACGGACACCAGACCGGAATAGCGGAATAAACGGTCTTTCAGCAAACGTAGATCAAGCAAAGGCTGCTTCGCGCGCAGTTCGGCAACCACGAGCAACGTGAGCAGGATGATTCCCGTCAGACCAGCTCCAATAATAAGAGGGGAAGTCCACCCTCGCAGCGGACCCTGACTAAGAGCGTACATCGTCAGAGCGAGCCCTGGAGCAGATAATAACCACCCCGGTACATCCAGTGGACCGGCTCCCTGTTCTTTGTGTTCCTTCAGATAAATCATTCCGAAGATTACCGCTGGAATGCCTACGGGTAGATTCACATAGAAGATCCATCGCCAAGAGAGCTGGTCCACAATCAATCCGCTCACAATCGGCCCTAGGGCCGGGGCCAGCGCGATGGGCAGTACGAGCATTCGAGATACCTTAGCCCGTTCCTGGGGAGGAAAGGTTCGAAACAGCATCGCCATCCCTACTGGAGTAAGCAGACCACCCCCTGCACCCTGCAAAATGCGAAAGAACGTCAGCGTACTTAATTGATCGGCCGTCGCACACAATGCAGAGGATACCGTAAACAGTGCCAGTGCCGATAAGAAAACTCGTTTCGTTCCCCATCGATCACCAAGCCACCCGGCGACAGGCAGGAATACAGCCAAACTCACCAAATACCCCACATTCAAGGTACCCGAAGCAGCCGGGGGAATCCCCAGATCCTCACTAATGGTTCGTAATGCTACGTTCAAGACCGTTCCATCCATAGCCACCATAAACATCGCTAACACATAGACGATGCTGACAATGACCTTGGGATTCAGACCGAATTTCATCTGCTAGCCTCATGAACGGCTCCAGGCATACCGATTTCATCACAGAGGCTTAACGGTTTCAGATCTGTCCATTGCTCGGCGATGTAATCGAGACACACCCGGCGCTTGGCCTTGCCAAGCATCACGGTCCAACCTACGGGTACTTCAAGGGATGCAGGCCAGAGGGAGTATTGCCCCTCCTCATTGATTAACACCAGATAATTGCTGTCTTCATATTCAAATGGGTTGCTCATCGCCTTATCCTCCTATTTATGTTGAATTTCGCGCTTGTTCAGCTCTTCCAGCTTGGCGGCCAGTGTTCGGCAGATTTCCTCCAGCGGTACAGGCTGACAGAGGTCTTTGTGACGGCAAGCGATATCATGACGTTCCAATTGGCCCCCGATATACGCATTCCACATTTCCGGTTCAATCGGGTCGAACCAGTCCGGAATAATGGTGGAACGGAAGAAGATCAGATCCCCCTCGAATCGGGATGGCGTATAGGCCCCCAAGATCCGTACGGAATTTTCATAGGTCTTCCGCAGCTTCATGATCGTATCTTCGTCCAAACTTGCCAGTGCACTGCCCTCACTGCGCAATATGCGCATAGCTGTTGCCATATCCAGCGGCCCATCCCCAATGCTGTCCGGATCATAACCACCCAGTGCAAGCAATGCCGTTAAGGCTTCTTCCTCATCCGGTTCTCCGCGAATCGGCAGATAGTGGCTCGGATACGCATCCAGCATGGCAAGAAACTCCACTTCTTCCCCTTCCGATTGCAGTTGTACCGCCATAGCCTGGGCTACGTTACCTCCGAGAGACCAGCCCAGCAGACGGTAAGGTCCCTCAGGCTGTACCAAGCGGATATGGCGGATGTAGTCTGCTGTCATATCTTCCAGTGTAGACGGAAGTTCCTCGTACTCAGCAATTCCTCTGGCCTGTAACCCGTAGAGCGGATATTCCATGCCCAGATGTTTCATCAGTCCAGCATAACACCAGCTAAGTCCTCCTGCAGGATGGACACAGAATATAGGCAGATGCTCCCCATGCGTTCTGAGCGGCAACAGCACTTGAAGCGAGCTTTTTCCGGAATCCGAATCCATCTCCAGTCGCTCCGCTAGTCCCGCTACGGTAGCTGTTTCGAACAAAATGCCTATGCCCGGCTCCCTTCCCATCGCTTCACGAATGCGGCTCATCAAGCGAACAGCCAGTAACGAATGGCCACCCAGCTCGAAGAAACTGTCATCAATACTCACACTCCGCATGCCCAATACTTCGGCAAACAAATCACAGAGGATCTCCTCCTGCGGGTTGCGAGGCGCTCTGCCACCTGTCGTTAATTGCATTTCCGGTGCGGGTAGTGCCTTGCGATCGAGCTTTCCATTAGCTGTAAGCGGCAGGCTCTCCATCGCTACAACCGAAGATGGAACCATATAATCCGGAAGGCTGGCAGACGCATGACGACGCAAGGCAGTCGATTCCGGTATCGTCCCTGTGTCCGAAGCCGGAACGATATAAGCTACAAGACGTTTATCCCCCGGCTGGTCCTCACGGACAATTACAGCAGCCTGGGCCACGCTTGAATGCCTTGCCAGCACCGCTTCAATCTCGCCAAGCTCAATGCGGAATCCCCGTATTTTCACCTGCTGATCCGCCCGCCCCAAATAATCAAGCGAGCCATCATGCAGACGCTTCGCCAGATCTCCTGTCCGGTACATACGTGTGCCTGGTGGACCGTATGGATCAGCAACGAATCGCTCAGCTGTAAGATCAGGTCGTTTCCAATAACCACGAGCCAGACCCTCTCCGGCTACATACATCTCTCCGGTTACTCCTGTTGGTACAGGCTCAAGCTGATCATCCAACACATATACCCGAAGATCCGGTATGGCGCATCCAATCCAGCTGCTCGCGCCTTCCGTAGAACTGCCTGCATGCAGTTCCTGGTAGCTGACATGAACCGTCGTCTCAGTGATGCCATACATATTAATGAGTCTTGGCGCATCATCAGCATGACGTTCATACCAATCATCCAAGCGCCCAAGCTCCAGTGCCTCACCTCCAAAAATGACATAACGGAGTGCAAGCTGCTGTCCCCAGGCCGGATTTTCCCTGTCAGCCTGCATGAGTTGGTAGAATGCGGATGGCGTCTGGTTCAATACGGTCACCTTTTGCTCAGCAAGCAACTGCAGGAACGCTCCAGGTGAACGGCTAATCTCATGAGGAACAACGACTAATCGCCCTCCATGCAGCAGCGGTCCCCAGATTTCCCATACGGAGAAGTCAAATGCATAGGAGTGGAACAAGGTCCATACATCACTCGCGTCAAAATGGAACCAGTGCTGCGTGGCATCCAATAAACGGATGACATTGGCATGCGGAATAACGACCCCTTTAGGCTTGCCTGTCGAACCCGAGGTATAGATCATGTAAGCCGGGTTCAGAGGTGTTACACGCCCATTGCGTTCACTATCCGCAGGGTTTCGATCATCCAGCATCTCCAATTGCTGCAAAGTATGCAAATCGTCCATATTAATACACTGAATTTCTGCCACCTGCGGAAGCAAGGTGTATACCTCTGTACTCGTTACCATTACTTTCGGTGCTGCATCTGTCAGCATATGTGTCAACCGATCTGCCGGATAATTGGGGTCAAGTGGTAGATAAGCGGCTCCTGCTTTTAGCACAGCGAGAATGCCCACAACCATTTCAACGGAACGAGGCAAGGCTAGCGCAACCATTTGTTCCGGTGCCACGCCTTGAGCGATCAGTAATCTGGCAAGCTGATTGGCTCTTGCATTCAGCTCCCTGTAATTCAAGGTGATATCCTCACAGGTCATGGCAGTCGCTTCCGGATGAGCAGCTGCTTGTATCTCAAAGCGCTCGGCTATGGTCAGTTGTGCATCCTCACTCAGCGTAAAGGACCATTCTTTTTCAAGCTGGGCCTGCTCTGTTGGGGTCACGACATGAAATCTGCTGATTCGCTCATCCAACTGCTGCACTGCATCTTCAAGCACCTGCATCAATCGGACCACAAGTTCACCTGCAGTAGACTCCCGGAAGAGATCTGCACTATATTCCAGCACACCTTCAATTCCGCCTGGAGATCCATTATGCTCACGCTGCTCTGTCAGCTCAAGGGTTAGATCAAATTTGGATGAACCCACACCATGCATGCAGGTTTCCGCCGCAATACCCGGTAGATCAAGACGAATATCCGGTGTATTTTGCAGCACAAGCATCACTTGGAACAGCGGATGTTTGGAACGCGACCGAGGCGGATTTAATACTTCAACCAACCGTTCAAAGGGCAGATCCTGATGTTCATATGCAGCCAGATCGACTTCCCGCACACGAGCCAGCAGCTCACGGAATGTTGGATCACCTGAAGTATCTGTACGCAGCACAAGGGTGTTAATGAACATACCTACGACTTCATCCAGCGCATCATCGCTCCGTCCGGCAATCGGTGTTCCTATCGCAATATCCGTTCCTGCACCCATTCGGGTAAGCAGCAAGGACAGTGCCGAGTGCAGCACCATGAACAGGCTGACTTTATTCTCACGTGCGATGATCATTAATTGCTCATGCAAACGTTGACTGATCGTAAAAGGCACTGACCCACCGCGATAACTGGACACGACTGGACGTGCGTAATCCGTAGGGAATGTAACCTGCTCCGGTAAATGGGCCAGCTGGTTGCTCCAGAATTCCATCTGTCTTGCAATCAGACTGTCCTGCTGTTTCTCATTCCCTAGCAATCTCTCCTGCCACACCGCATAGTCGGCATATTGAATGCGCAGCGGCTCCCAGGCAGGTGAAGAACCCCGCAAGCGTGATGCATAAGCCACCGACAGATCGCGGATGAGCGGTGACAATGACCATCCATCCCCGGCAATATGATGCAGCAGCAACAACAGCACATGCTCATCAGCGCCGATTCTGAACAACTCGGCACGAATGCCTGGTTCAGTGGAAAGCTGGAAACTGTAGCGTGACGCTTCTGTCAGAAGCTCGGGAAGCTCCTGCTCCGTAGCAGCGGTTATATTCAATTTCACTTTGACGTCAGCAGCATTCAGAATATGCTGGCTCGCAGAACCCATTTCAGGCGGATACAACGTTCGTAATGTCTCATGACGGTCTACAATATCCTGCAGGGCGTTCTCCAGAGCATCCGTATCCAGCTTCCCGGCCAACCGGGCAACCAGCGGAATGTTATACGTCGGATTGGCGCCTTCCAGACAATACATGAACCACAACCTCCGCTGGGCAAAGGAGAGCGGAAGCTCCCCCTGACGTGAAACAGGCTGAATAACAGGTCTCACCGATTTCGCCTGATCCAATCGTTTGGCTAGGCCTGCTGCGGTTGGAGCTTCAAATACATTGCCGATCGTTAGATCTGCACCGAATACATCACGGATACGTGCTGTAATTCGTCCAGCCAGCAGGGAGTGCCCACCCAGTTCAAAGAAATCATCGTCAATGCCCACACGACCAACACCAAGAATCTCAGCGAACAGACTGCATAGAATTTCTTCTTGTGGCGTGCGCGCCTCCCGTCCATTGGCATTGGACAGCAAAGTAGGCACAGGAAGCTGTTTGCGATCGATCTTTTTATTCGGTGTCAACGGCATCTCAGGCAGTAGTGTGAATGCAGCAGGCACCATATAATCCGGCAACGCATCCGCCACGTAAGCTCTTAGTTCTGCCAGATCCATACGATTCTCGAGTTCAGACTCACCCACTACGTACGCTGCCAATCGCTGGTTTCCCGGTTGGTCTTCGCGAGCCATGACCGTGACCTGAGCTACGCCAGGATACCTGGAGATTACCGATTCAATCTCGCCCAGTTCTATCCGGAAACCTCTAATTTTGATCTGATGATCTGCACGACCCAAATAATCGATAGAACCATCCGGCAGCCATTTCGCCAAATCTCCTGTACGGTACATCCGACTGCCTGGCTGACCGAAGGGATTGGCTACAAAGCGTTCTGCAGTCAGATCAGGCCTGCCCAAATACCCGCGCGCAAGCCCTTCGCCTGCGATATAGAGTTCCCCTACTACACCCGAGGGTACTGGCTTTAAGCCTTGATCCAGCACATATAGCTGCGTGTTGCGAACCGGACCACCAATCGACGGTTTCCCCATTTCCCCTGTGTCGAACGAGGCAGCTGTGGAATAAATGGTTGTCTCGGTTGGGCCGTACTGGTTATTAACGTGACACCCCAGTTCCTGCAAAGAAAGCTTCAGTTCCTCCGTCAGCGCCTCTCCTCCAGTAATCAAGGTTAGCCCATCGAATCGCCCTGGCCGGCTCGTCACCAAAGACTGCCATAACGTAGGCGTAGCCTGCATGATGGTGGTTCCCAGCTCTCTCATCTTCCCAGCCAGAGCTACCGGATCAAGAATCGTCTCTTTGTGTGCAATATCCAGCCGGGCACCCGTCGTAAGCGGCAGAAATACTTCCAGTACGGATATGTCAAAAGCAATCGTAGTCACCGACAGCCAGTGGTCCTGCGGACCAACCTGTAGTCTCGTCTTCATATCCTCAAGCAGATTCGCCAGCCCCAGATGGGTTACGGCTACGCCCTTGGGCTTACCTGTGGAGCCTGAAGTGTAGATAATATACGAAGGATTGTGCAGAGAAGCTGTACTTGTCAGATCATCACCTTCGGGATTACTTCCAGGCCGGCGACTCACTGCCATAGCAGTATTTGGTTCATCCATGACCATCATCGGTACACTGGATGTTGTCGGTAGACTGGAAACATGGTCCATCACCGTCACCACACAAGCAGGCTTGGCATCCTCCAACATGTAGATCAGACGCTCTTCGGGATAGTCAGGGTCAAGCGGCAGATAGGCGGCCCCCGTTTTGTGGACAGCCACAATGGCGATGACCACTTCGAGCGAACGAGGCAGAGCAATAGCCACCCGCTGTTCCGGTCCTGCCTGATATCGTTGTATCAATTCATGAGCCAACTGATTCGCTCGTTCATTCAACTCCGCATATGTCAGGGACTCCCCTTCGAATGTCAGCGCCGTTGCAGAAGGTGTGCGGCGGACCTGCTGTTCAAACAGTGCTGCTGAATTGCTATCGGCCGTCACCCCTCCCGTTCCATTCCATGTCACCAATACTTGTTCACGTTCGGCAGGGAGCAGCAATTCCAGTCGTCCCACCGTCTCCGTCTCCATGCCTTCCTGCATTACCAAGTTCAGCAGCTGCATATAACGAAGCTGATGGTTCTGCAGTTCGGAATCATTGTAGATAGACGGATTCGCATCAAAATCAATACTCAGCCCATGACCATGCCCTTGGTCCACCACATGAATGGACAGATCGTCTACCGGGCCCGTGGACAGGTTGTGAATCATGCCGCGCTGCCCTGCAAAGTTTAATTCATGGTGGAATGGCATGACATTAATCATGGGTCCGAACAGGCGACGATTCTCTCCAAGCAGCTTCAGATCACGCCGCAGATCCTGGTGGCGATAGCGTTGATGCTTGCGTACCGCCCGTATCTCCTGGACAATCTGTTTCAGCAACTCTGACACGGTCAGATTTGACTCTACGTTGAGACGCAGCGGAAGTACATTCATGACCATACCCGGAACCCGCAAGGATGTTGATCCCAATCGGCACATCACGGGCAGGGCCAGCACAACATCGGTCGCCCCTGTCATGCGGTGTACGTAAATGGCTGTTGCCGCTACAAACAAATCCGGCCAGGTCACACCGAACCTTGCCGCTGCCGCCTGCATTTGCTCGCGCTGCGGCTGTGTAAGCAGACAACTCTGTCTCAGGAAGTAGGTAGAGGTTCGCGGAGCCCGTTCACCCAGACTGATAACATCCGGTTCATCAGCATATCGATCCATCCAGAACTGACGATCCTGTTCTTTATCCACGGAGCCAAGATAAGCCTCGTCTTCCTGAAGTACAGCCGTCAATGAGCCAAACGACGCCCCCTGCTGGACTTGATCTACACCTTCTCCTCTTACCCTTGCAGAGTATAGGCTCGCCACCCTGCGGGTAATCAGCGAAACACCGTATCCGTCAATCGCGATATGATGGATGCGCTGGTACCAGTAATAACAATCATGGCTCAGCTGGAACAATGCCTCCGTAAAGAGTGGACCTGTCGCCAGATTGACGGGATTGGCCAGATCCTTTTTCATCCAGTTTAGTGCTGCTGTGTGGGGCTCCGATTCCTCCCTCACGTCGATGACATGAAATGTCCAATGATTCGGGTTGGTGTTCAACGACTGCCATGGACCTTGTTCATTTTCGCCATAAACCATATTCAGCGACTCTGCTTCCGAAACGGTCTGACGCACACTTTCTTCGAAGCGTCCTTTGTCTACGCTACCCTCGATGACCACATACTCGGCTGTATTGTACATCGGATTGTCCGGATTCAACTGCTGAGCGAACCAGATGCCGGACTGTGCAGAGGACAGGGGCCAAGCCGTGTCCCGACTGTGCGACGTATGCACGGCCCCGCTCAAAAGTAGTCTCCGTTCGGGAGCACCTTATTTTTGGCCTTATCCAGCAATGCTGCCCATGCAGCCAATGTAGGCAGCTCCGCCAGATCCACGAACGTTACCCCCGCTCCTTCCACTCGAAAGCGCTCAGCCAGACTCATAATACGAATGGAATCCAGTCCCCACATCTGAATCAGATCATCGTGCTCTCCAATGTTGCCAGGCTGCTCCTGGAGCATCTCTCCGACCTGATTTCTCAACGCTTCCAACGTGACTTGTTCAATGCCATGACTTCCGTCCTGAATTGGCTCTGCTGCGGATGCCGTTTGCTGCTCAGCCTCCGAACCAGCCACCTGAGCAGATGCAGCATAGGAGCGCTCCCCTTGCTCACCCACTTCGGATTTCAGTGCTCCTTCATTTCCGTCAGCGGCAGAATCATTTAGCGATTCAAGTAAACGTCCGGTTGTCAGTGTTACCGCGCACCTTTCTGCTGCATACGTCAGGGCCATGCGATGTTTTTCCGCCGAGAAATCAGCTACTGCATCCGCAACCAGGAACGCCTGAATGTCTCTCATAAAGGCTTCACAAGAGGTCATCAGACATCCGATATGAGCATAAATACCGCAAACGATCAGTTGATCGCGGCCATCCCTCTGCATTAGTTCAAACAGGTCTGTTTTCTGGAAGGCGCTATATCGCCATTTGGTCATGAACGTATCTTGCGCAGCGGGTGCGAGCGCATCAATAATTTCTTTTTGCACAGGTCCTCCATCAATTCCCGCACCCCAAAAGTCCAGCTGTAACCCGCGCTGCCCCGGAGTCTGTCCGCCCGGTTGTGCGGAGTAGACCACTGGAATGCCCAGCTCATGACACTTTGAACGAAGTTGTGAAATATGATCGATCAGCTCCACAACAGGGGATTGCCCTGCCGTAAAGGCGTTCATAAAATATTGCTGCATATCATGGATCAGGAGTACCGAGCGCTTCGTATCCGGTGTCCATGTTACCTTGTTGACAGGAAGCTCCGACTCTATAGGCATTGCATAGGGTTGAATCTTTGGAAGTGCCATGAATATCCCTCTTTTCAGCTTTATTTATCACAATCATGTTCATCACTGCGCTACAGTGTACAGTGGCTATCTATCAGTCGTTACAATCAGGAGATGGGCTGTTTAGCCGTAATCATCTCACGCAACGCTTTTTTGCTTACTTTGCCAACTTGAGTTTTGGGAAAAGACTGCACAAACTCAATCCGATCCGGTATTTTATAGCTCGCCAGGCCCCGGTTACGCAGAAAAGATTTTACTTCGGCAGCTGACGGAGCTTCACCGCTCGGCACGATAAATGCACAGGAGCGCTCGCCCAGATATTCATCCGGCATGGATACTAATGCCGCATCATGTACGGCAGGATTGGCCAGCAGATGATTTTCCACTTCCTCGGCAGCCACTTTGTCACCGCCACGGTTGATTTGATCCTTCGCCCGTCCTTCCACAACGAGATATCCATCAGCCGTGAGACTGGCAATATCTCCGGTACGATAGAAACCGTCCGTGGTAAACGATCTGGCATTATGTTCATCAGCCTTGTAGTAACCTCGAATCGTATAAGGTCCTCTTGTCAATAAATGCCCCGATTGTCCCTGTTCCACATCCATGTCCTCGTCATCAACAATTCGTACTTCATCATACGGAGACATCGGCTTGCCCTGAGTGTTAACAATCACATGCAACGGATCATCCAGACGGGTGTAGTTCACCAGCCCCTCCGCCATGCCGAACACTTGCTGTAAGGTGCAGCCTAGGACGGGTTGGACACGCGCAGCCACCTCGGCGCTGAATTTGGCTCCACCAACCTGAAGCACCTCAAGTGAAGGAAGTTTAATCCCCCGGGTAGCCGCCGCATTCAACCATATGAGTGCAAGTGGTGGTACAAGAGCCGTTATGGTTACCTTATGGCGCATAATGAGTGGAAAAGCTTCATCCGGGCTGGACCCGCGTGACAGTACAATGGTTCCACCCGCATACAACGTACCCAGAAAGCCGGGTGAGCTCATGGGATAGTTATGTGCTATAGGCAGAACGGCCAGGTAGACACTATCTGGGGTAAGTCCGCAGACTTCCACACTTCTCCGCAAACTGTAGATGTAGTCATCATGAGTACGGGGAATCATTTTGGACAGCCCGGTACTTCCACCAGACAACTGTAGAAAAGCGACATCCGAAGAAACTGGCTCATCCGGCAGTGTGACTGGTGCTGTATAAACATCCTCCAAAGCCGTAAATCGCCCCGCTTCTCCAGCCACGAATACATGCCGAAGTCCCGGAACCTCTGCCTGAACCTCTTCGGCCAGTGTGCGATAATCAAACCCTCCATCCTGATCAGGTATCACGTATGCTACGGCCTCAGAGAAACGGGCAAAATACGTAATCTCACTCTTCCGATGTAAGGGAAGTGCATATACAGGCAGTGCACCAATGCGGAATAAGGCAAAACACACCTCGATAAACGCCGTAATATTGGGCAGCTGGATAATAACTCGATCATGCTGTCGTATTCCTTTGGCATATAAGCCAGCGGCCAGACGATCCACCCGATCGTTCAGCTCCGCATAGGTTAATTGTTGTTCACCACTGATAACGGCTACTCGATTGCCATATCGTTCTGTGCGCTGGCGGAGCATTTCTCCAAACGTAATTCCTTCCCAGCAGCCTTCCTGACGATAACGTTCGGCAACTTCCTCAGGCCAGGCCTGAAATCCTGACAGCATCATTCATTCCTCCTTCATACTGGACACAGATGAATCCAAACCCATGGCGAGCAGCATTGTTCCGAATTTCGCTGAGGTCTCTGCCAGCTCCGCTTCGGCTGTAGAACCTGCCACAATACCCGCGCCAGCGAACAGTTTAAGCGTATTCCCTTCCACTTCCGCACATCGGATCGTTACAGCCCACTCGCCGTCACCCTCACTGTCACACCAGCCCACCATGCCGGTGAATAATCCCCGTTCAAACGGTTCCTGTTCTCGGATGGCATCCCGAGCGGCCTGTACAGGCGTTCCACAAATTGCTGGTGTAGGATGAAGAGCAAACGCAAGTTCCAGTGATGATGTGTTCACATCAGCAAGCTCCCCGTGAATTTCCGTAGATAAGTGCCACATGGTTCGTGTTTGGATCAAGGAGGGTTCTGCCGGGACGGATAGCTGCTTACACAACGGACGCAGCGCTTCCGCCACAGCCTCAATGACTACTGCATGTTCATGGCGATCTTTGGCGGAAGCCAGCAGTGCTTCTGCACGGCGGCGGTCCTCAGCCGGATCATCACTCCGGGCAGCAGACCCAGCGAGTGGATTGGCTCTCACTTTGGACCCTTTCCGGGTAACCAGCAATTCGGGACTCGCTCCGATATAAGTCCGATGAGTTTCTTTTTCCGCCTCCACGTAAGCGCGTTTATCCGTTGTTATATTACTTTTTGCTAGAGAGAGTTTCGTCATCGGAACAGCAAATGTATATCCGTGTGTGTTATCCCTGAACAAATTACGGAGTAACTGATGCGTGTTCACGAACGCCTGTGAAGTCACATGAAGTGTACGGGATAACACCACTTTGTGGAGAACGCCTTGATTCAGATCCCTCAAAACGTTGTTTACACTTTGCTGGAATATGGCTCCGGCAGGTTCTTCACGCACCTCACAACCCACTGCGGCCGGGCGTTTTTCCACCGCTGCTCTGGAGTCCGGGGATAGGGGTTCAGCCCATTGGATCTTCTCTGGCACGAATAGCTCTGCAGAAGAATGTATCGGATCGAACGGAATGGCGCCGACCACAATCGGTTTCGTTTGGCCCGAGCGTCTCGCCTTTTCCATCAACTGCTCCATCTGGTTAATGAAAAGCTGCGTTTCTTCATTCCGCTTTTGTTCAGTACCATTAACCGCGCCCATGAAATCAGTTGTATTCTCTTCCGATACCTCCATGGCAGACCATCGAATCTGCCCCCCTTGAGCTAACAGGGTATGTTGCGGTGAAGACCAGAAAAAGGACGTCCCCTCCCGATATTGTTCCAGAAGGTGTAAGGCGGAAGTTGCAGCAACCGTACCCGCTTTTGACATGATTATCATCTCCTTATCTTGATTCAGGCACCTAGCGTGGCGCCTCCGTCCACACACAAGTTATGCATCGTAATATGTCTAGCCTGATCCGATACCAAAAAAAGCACACTATCCGCTATATCCGATGGTAACGCCAGCCTGTTCAGTGGTATGCCCAGTCGGTATGCTTGCTGGGAACCGGCGATAACGGTCTGTGCTCCCTGCTCATCTGCCCACAATGCACGCTGCATATCGGTATCCGTCGAACCTGGAGATACAATGTTACAGCGGATATGGTCTGAGGCGTATTCAAGCGCCAAACATTTGGTGAACATGGTTGAAGCCGCTTTGGAGGCCACGTAGGCAGACATGTGCATCCGGGGCACGCCAGAAGCATTTGAACCGACAGTAACAATCGCCCCTGATTGACGTTCGGCCATGTATCGCACCACAGCACGGGACATGTAAAATACACCGTGTGTATTCACGTCAAAAGTTCTTGTCCATTCTTCATCACGGAGCTCACTCACAGCCCCCGTGTATAGTACTCCCGCTGCATTCACCAGAATGCCAATCGGACCTAATGTCTCCTCAATACGCTGGATTGCATCTTCAACGGATTGATGATTAGATATGTCCACAGGAAAGGCTGTTGCCTGATGACCCTGACTATGCAGATCTGTGACCAGTTGATTCAACTGATCCTCTCGTATATCGACAGCTGCAACAATAGCGCCTTGCTCGGCAAGCAATCTCGCCACGGCTTCACCAATGCCTTGTGCAGCACCGGTGACTACGGCTACTTTTCCATCAATCCCTGTGTAACTCACTCCTGTTCCTCCCTTGCATTACTGCTCCCTCTCCTGTTGGAGAGATGTGTTAGCCTACTGAATCCGATTGGATCATCCGTAAATCCGTAACATTTCGGTCCACTTGTCTTTCGTCCAATCTCCCATACTGATACCTCTAATTATGAAATCGTTGTCTCTTTCCTCCTACGACTCCGGGCTGCAGGCAAAACGCATCGTACGACTAATCAGAAATGGCAATACGGATACATGGTTTTCTTCTTCAAACTCGGTATATTTGATGTCCAGACCCGGCTGATTCAGCGCAGATAACCGTTCTGTAAGACTCGAAGCCTTATCATTGTTGCGGGCAGGATGCGTCTTCTCCTGTTCACCCATGCCAATCCACACCTTGACGTTTACGGGATGCTGCTCCAGCCGTGCGACAAATTCCTGTTCCTTCGCCAACATGACGTTCTGGTTCCAGTGAAGGGAAGGGCTACCCGCAATGTAATAGCGAAAAGCTTCTGGTTTCTTGAACAACGTATGCAATACGAACAATCCACCAAGGGAATGACCAAAAATAGCTTGTCTGCTCCGGTCAATCCGGAACTGTCGTTCCATATCCGGCTTCAGCTCTTCTTCAATAAACTGCAAGAATTCATCGGCTCCACCCTGTTTCGGTAAAGGCGTTCCATCCGAATTCTGGGTATATTCCGTTGTGGCCTGCGGTGTAAAGTCATAGTAACGGTACGGCGAAAAAGGGCCCGCTGTTGGATACCCAATGCCAACAACAATGGCCGGAAGTGCTCCGGTCTTCTCCGGTCTGCGGCCCTGTACACGAACAGCTTCGACCATCGTGCCAAACACCGAGTTGGCATCTAACAGATAGATCACCGGATACCCCGAAGGCGGTGGCGCTTCTGCTGGTTGGAATACCATGATCTGATAGGAATGATTGCCGTGGCGTGATTTCATCGTCCATTGTTCGGCGCGTGGAATCTGTACGGTACTGCGTGCGATATGTTCAAGGGTGCCAGATGCGGATTGATTGGGCTGAAACGTCATTACGGATGGTTCCTCCTCGTTGTTCTGCGTATATAAGTTGAATACTGAACTACACATACACTCCACCGTCAGAATAACCTTCCAATCGCTGTTATCTCCAGATTTCCTCTATCCCCTCTTATAAAGGGAGAAATCCGGAGATAAAGGCGAACGCTTCGCTTCTCCAGGTTTTTTCTGACGTCTCCGTTTCTGTGTAGTTCATAAACTCAACTTATACTGTTATGTTTAATATAATTATTGAAATGTATGAGATTGATTCTCATTACCAATTATAAAAGAGTAAATCCGGCTGTCCCATGGACGATATCCAGAAATGATTTTGATTATCTCCATATTCCCACATTTCTGTAACTGACTTGGTTACCCCTAAAATAAAAAAACTCCCTCACGGAATACCTGAAACGCTGGAATATGTCCGGTTTCTGGCACTCCGCAGGGAGCTACATTTCTCATATTGTGATCAATACATCAATGGATTGCCTCTATTATTGCGTTAACGCCTTCAGCGTGTCGTCAATGACATGACCGTAAGCAATCAATCCGCCGCCCAGCCACGGAGCTGGCTCTACTGCGTACACATGTCCAGCTTTAACGGCTGGCATGCTGTTCCATACTTTTGTATCTGTCATTTCCTTCATGCTCCCCGGACCCTGTTCCACCGTGAAAATAAAGTCGGCATCAATCTCAGGCAACACCTCGGTCGATACCGTTGCGCTGTTCTCCGTTTGTACCAGTGTTGGTTTGCCGAGTCCCAATTGCTGATATACCACGTAACCACTAAAGTAGTTACCACCCATCATACTGATCCCACGAGGTGCAAAACGAATGATCGCTGCTTTCTTGCCCTCGGTAACTTTGGCGAGCTTGGCCTTAGCATCGTCTACCTTCGCATGATACGTTGCAATGGCTTTTTCGGCCTCAGCCGTTTTGCCCAGCAGATCACCAATTACCTGCAAAGACTTCTCGACATCACCCGAAGCATTCGTAAATACGTAGGTTGGTGCAATTTTCGAATAACTCTCATATACACCGTTCTCGGCATATTGGGCCGTGTGTAGAATAATAAAATCCGGATTGTACGCCATTAGTGCTTCAGGAGAAGGCAAACCACTGGAGAAATCAAGTGTTGGCACTCCGCTCAACTGGTCCTGGAGGTAGACATGACCTTGCGTACCACTCGCCCATTGAGCTACCGGTTTGACACCCAGTGTCAGCAGAGAGTCTTCCAGATAAGGTGCAAAAACACGCTCCGTATGCTCAGGAACGATAACATCATGTCCCAGATCATCTTTGACAGTTCGTTCTCCTTTGGTTTCTTCCGTGTTCTCTTCGGTTACAGCAGTCCCTGATGTGGCCGTGGTCGAAGCCTCCGTCGTTGGCTGCTCTTTCTGTGCTTCCCCCTCATTTTCTGATTTTGGGCCACAGGCAGATAGCAAACCCGTAATCAATACCAGTACGAGCAAGGCCGAAAATCCGGCACTACGAAATGGACGAACGGAACGGTGTCCGTGACCTTTTTTCTGTTGAAACATGACATATCCCCCTTGATAAACATTCTCATTTAGATAGATGGATTATATGTCATGTAGCCCGAGAATCACCATGGACGTTATCCAGATATACATTTGGACAATATCCCGTGAAAATCAGCAGCGCTTCATCCAGCATACGCATCACGCCTACGGCAGAGTAGTCAAACCAGGGATCACCTGTAATCAGATGAATCTGGTATTGCCTTACTGCCTTAAGCTGACGCCATACTGGCGAGTGTTGCAAACTGAGCCAGTATGCACGCGATGCGGCCTCAGGACACACCATAACAAGAATCCGATCTGGATTTAGCGCAGCCAGTTGTTCCAATGTTAACCGTGTATTGGCCTGAACATCGGGGAACGTCTCCAGTTGTAAACCATTGTTGTACAACACCTCTTCAATACCCGGATTTCGATACAGATAAAGGTGCTGCCCATACACTCGGACAACGATGACCTTCTCTCGGCCCACTTTCTGTTTTACGGAATCCCGTGCCTTCTCGACTCGCTGATTGTATACACCAATCCACTGCTCTGCCTGTTCTTCCCGTTCCAGAAAAGCAGCAATCATGCGTAACTGCGCACGCCAATCCAAGTGATACTTCGGTACAAAACAACAAGGTGCAATCTCAGCAAGTTTGGCCTGATCCTGGTCACTGATTTGATCCGTACCGACAATAGCGTCCGGCCGGATATGAACCAAACGCTCCACGTTGGCTTCAAATCTCAAGCTGGTATACGGGTCTGTCAATCTCAAATGTGACTGAATCTCTGTTCGGTGCGCGTTATAATAATAAGCGGTCCATTTGGGATCAATCGGCGCAGCGACAGGCATGACATTAAGCGCCAGCAACTGTCCAATGATGCTGGAGGAGCAGGTGGCGATGCGTTTTCTCGCATTTTTGGCATAATCTGAAGGAGATACGCCCACTTCCTTTTTAAATTTGCGGCTAAAATAATACTCATCGCTATACCCTACTCTCAGCGCGATTTCACGGAGTTTGTACCCTGTTTCTTTCAGATATCGTTTCGCACGATTGATGCGAAGATCGGTCAGATATTCCATTGCACTCTGCCCGTAGGTCTTCTTGAATAGATCCACGAAATATTTCGCACTGATATTGGCTTTGTGGGCGAGATCTGCAATAGACAATGGTTCGTCATAGTGCTCGTCCATATATACTTTTACCTTGGCAAGATCCGTCTTGGGACTGCGGCCGGTAACGGGCAAGTGCGCAGGGGTCTGCGAATCATTTTCCAGTAACATAAGGCCACTCCTTTCGATCTGCTTGATCGGTTTGATATGAAATGTAAAGGGCAATACAGCCGGTACTATATTAGACTAACGAAAATGATAATCATTATCAATTAAAATATCACATTCTTTTCCATTCAGTCAATCCATATATGGAAGAATGTACACAGTTCGATGTTAGGACTATCCAGTAAACAGTAAAAAAGCCAACTACGTGTTTGGGGCACGAGTTAGCTTTTGATGATGAGTTGCATGGTTAAGTTTGCAAAAATTTGAATTGAATTAATCCCGGCTCCGCAGCTTGCCGAGTAGACGAATAATTTCAAGATACAGCCATACCAGCGTAACCATCAATCCAAATGCACCGTACCACTCCATATATTTCGGAGCACCGTTGTCGGCACCACTTTCAATAAAATCAAAATCAAGTACCAGATTCAGTGCGGCCACAATGACGATAACGACAGAAATGCCGATTCCGATCAGGCTGTTGTCATGCAGATAGGGAACGGTGATCCCGAAAAAACCAAGAACAAAACTGAGGAGATACATAATCATGATGCCTCCGGTTGCTGCGACAACCCCAAGCTTGAAATTCTCCGTAGCTTTGATCAATCTTGTCTTGTATGCCATCAGCAGAGCAATAAAGACGGCCATGGTCAGCAAAGCAGCTTGCAGCGTAATGCCGTTATACAAGTATTCATACGTAGCCGAGAGTGCTCCGAGGAACATGCCTTCCGCAACGGCATAGATCGGCACAAGGTAAGGCGCCGCAACAGGTTTGAATGAAATAATCAATGCGAGGATAAAACCGACGATTGCCCCTCCATATGCAAGAGGAAGCACTTCCTGCCCATTGAAAAACATCATCCAGGATGCAAATGCACTGCCCAGTAAAATTACCAACGTAATAAACGCTTTGTTTACCGTACCGTTGATCGTCATTCTGGTTTGATACCGATCATCTCCATAACCTCTGGAGTCTTCAAACGTACTATCTTTGAGTGTAGGGTTACCGCTACGTCCGATCAAAACAATCACCTCTTCTATGTATTTGGTTAATCCTGTACTACCATCTCTAGGTTCTACATTGCTGTTTCTACGAACTACATATTAAATTACATATTGAAAAATAAAAATTCTAATGCTTTTAAGCAGACGTGGGATGCAATCCGCAGATCACATCCTTGTCTGTTGACGCAAGCCATAGGCTATATGTCCCAAAACTTTGCGAAAATACTTTACACTTTATTCAGCACATTCCATCATTTGATTCCAATTCTTATCGCTCTTGGGGCACATTCGAGATACTTATTTGTACAACACTTTATCTACATTGTATTTCGCACGCAACGTGTTGATGATATAGGTCTCGTAAATTTCGCGGTCCACCGGATCTTCAATTACGCACACTTCGATGGTAGTTACTTCCTCGCGGTGTGACTTCATTGGTGATACCGTATCTTCAAAATGTTTCTTGATGCGCGGTCTTAATTTTCGTGCTTTCCCGACAAATAACAACTCATCATCGGCATTGTAAAACATGAAGATACCGCCTTTTTCCCGTGTAATCAGGTGGAAATCGGTAAATCCATAAATGTGGCTAAGCTGTGGATCAGCCTGCTTCGTGATGATGACATCTGGTGTTGGCACAGTAATATTAATCAATAGGTTCACTTCCTCATTATCTATAGGTTTACATCCTATCATATATTATAAAGGGAAACCATTTCATTAATAAGAAGCAAGATTCAAGCTTTTTTCAACTATTACGACAAATATTTCAAAAAAAAGGTTAACTTCCCTGATTCAAAGTGGTACTATAGGGGTATGAGGAAGAATTTGGGCACTAAGACATATGTCTTTATATCTACTTCCGTCTATTGTACCCTATGATTGATCATCTTTTTCATACTGAATTCTGTTACGTGCGCACGACAAGAGTACAGTTAGCAAGAACCTAGCTTTATAGCTTTACGATTCATCATCTATTCGACCCTTGCAGCAAGCAAACGTAGAAAGATCCTAGCTTTACGAAGATAGTATAGAACTGGATTGACCTAGAAAGCCTGCAATTATAGCCGTACGAGAGTAAATAGACACACGTAGAAGGACAGATAGCTATCGATCCTAGAGAGACTAGTCATGCAACGCCAACCTAGAAAGTTATAAGCAGCAGCACTATAAAAGATGGATCACGTTTCACCCCAGCCCGGCATGATGCCAGGGCTTTTTTACGTTTGCGCAAACAACCAACCACCTCCGCAGGGAAACAGAGGTATCGTGGTTCTTTCTGCGGGGGTTATAATATGGCAAGATAGCAAATAAGGGAGTGATGGGATGTATTCCGATCTGCAACTGACGGAGGACCGCCCTGTATATATACAAGTCAAAGATTATATGAAGCGATTGATGCTCAAAGGCGGCCTGCAAGCCAAACAAAAGCTTCCTTCCACCCGCGAACTCAGTACACTCATGAAAGTAAGCCGCAGCACGATTCTGCTGGCCTATGCTGAACTTGAGGAGGAAGGCCTGATTTACGCGGTCAAAGGCAAAGGCAATTACGTAAGCTCCACCATTGATGCACCTGAGGCAACATCCGGGTGGCAGCTGGACTGGAACGAACGTGTCAGCGATTATGCAATCCAGGCAGAGCAGTATGATCTGATGAAACATGGCTCTGGCTCAGAGCGTGGTGAGATTTCATTTACCAGCATTGCGCCGGATGAGAAGCTGTTTGACATGCACAATGTCAAAAGAGCCTTTCTCGACCGGATGTCGCTTGAAGGTGAAGTGCTGCTGAATTACGGATATGCGCAAGGCTACAGGCCTCTCATGAAGTATCTACTGCGTTATATGGAAAATAAAGGTGTCGACCTATCCGGCAAGGATATTCTGATTACCAACGGATTTACGGAAGGTTTTGATCTGGTACTGGGCGCACTTCGCAAAAAAAGCGGCAGGGCTCTGTGTGAAAACCCGACACATCATACCGCTGTTAAAAATCTGAGACTTCATCAATTCCATCTCACCGGTGTGGATATGGAATCAGATGGTCTGGACCTGAAGCAGTTGGAACGGGAACTTGCAGCCAACCCGTATGATCTGGCCTACCTTGTGCCCTCCTACCACAATCCAACTGGGATCGTCACATCACCTGCCAAACGGACAGAGATCATTCGACTGATGAACCAGTACCATGTGCCGATAATTGAAGACGGCTTTAACGAGGAACTGCGCTATTCCGGTTCCCATGTCTCCCCTCTGATTGCCAGTGTGGGCAAAGGGAACGGACTCGTGTATCTGGGCAGCTTCTCCAAGGTATTGTTTCCGGGATTACGCGTAGGCTGGGTCATTGCGGATGCGGCACTGATTGATTATCTTGAAAGCATGAAACGGGCGCGCAGCATTCATACCTCGACGCTGGATCAGTCCCTGCTCTATCAATATCTGAGCAACGGCAATTTCGAGAAATATTTGAAGCGGGCTCGCACGGAGTACAAGCGAAAATATGAGCTGGTCGTCCGCTGCTTGCGGCAGTATCTGCCGATGTGCCGGGTTTCCGGTGAAGGCGGACTTCACCTGTTCGTACAATTTCCACCAGAATACCGCACGAGGGAGCTGCTGGCGGCTTGCAAGGCAAAAGGCGTTACCTTCATGCCCGGGGATACTTTTTATCTTGAACCTGGCCAGGGACAAAACACGATGCGTTTGGGCTTCTCCCGAGTCAGCGATGAGAACATTCGCAAAGGTATTCGCATCATTGGCGAGACGGTTGCTCAAATGAAATGAGGAGGATTACACATGAAAGTTGGCGTGATAATGGGTGGCACATCTTCGGAGCGGAATGTTTCTCTGCTCACCGGACAGGAGATGATCAACCATCTGGATGGACAGAAGTATGAGGTTATTCCGGTGGAGATCAACAGCAAACGTGATCTCATTGAGAAAGCCGCAGGATTGGATGTGGCACTGCTCGCTCTGCACGGCAAATATGGCGAGGATGGTACGATTCAAGGTACGTTGGAGTCGCTGGGTGTTCCTTATACAGGCTGTGGTGTCCTCGCGAGCAGCGTATGCATGGACAAAGATATGTCCAAACGCCTCATCCAGCATGCGGGTGTACCTACTGGCGAGTGGCTTCAGGTAAGCAGTTTGGATGAATTGTCATCAACCGCTGTGCAGCAGTTAACGTATCCCGTTGTAGTAAAACCCAATTCAGGCGGTTCCAGCATTGGTACGCAAGTGGTACAGGAACCCTCGACTCTTCACGCGGCTGTAGAAGCGGCACTCGTCTGGGACGAAGTCGTCATGATTGAGCAATATATTGAGGGTGAGGAGATTACCTGCGCCGTTCTGGATGGTCAGATGCTTCCAGTTATCTCGATTCGTTCAAATGCTGATTTTTTCGATTACACTTCCAAATATAATGACGGCGGCGCTGATGAGCAAGTCGTTCATTTGCCTGCGGATTTGCACAAACGTGTAGAAGCGGCAGCACTAACCTGTTACCGGGTGTTAAAATGCAGTGTCTATGCCCGTGTGGACATGATGATTCGGGATGGCATGCCATATGTGCTTGAGGTAAACACGCTACCAGGTCTTACCCGAAATAGCCTGCTGCCCAAAAGTGCAGCCGCGGCTGGTATCTCCTTTGCCGGTTTGCTGGATTCCATCATTGATCTCTCGTTAAAAGAACGTCAAAAGGAGGCAACGCGATCATGAGTCTGAATATAACAATTCGTAACAGTACCCCTGAAGATCTGCAGGACATGGTCATTCTTATGGATCAACTCGGTTATCCAACCACGTATGCTGAGATGAAGGAGCGTTATTCGCACATCGCTGCGGATTCAAACTTTGCAACGTTGGTTGCCGAAGTCCGTGGCCGTGTCGTTGGACTGATCGGACTCCAAACATCTTATCTATATGAAAAAAACGGAAAGCACTGCCGTATTATGGCTCTTATCGTGCATGACCAGTTCAGAAGCTCCGGCATCGGTCGTCAGCTTATTCTGGAAGCAGAGCAATGGGCAGCCACTCATGGCGTGGATTCCTTATCCCTGAACAGCGGCAATCGCCCGGATCGTGAAGATGCGCATAAATTCTACCAACAGATGGGCTTTACCGCGGGAAGCACCGGGTTTAGCAAAAAGCCGCAGGCTTTGCAGCATAGCTGACTGTTTGCAAAGTAACATCAAAAAAACGCCCATTTCCAACACAAAGGTCGGAAACGGGCGTTCTCTATTTCGCTATAAGTAATTTATCTTTTGGCCTTCATGGATTCATACGCAGCAAGTAACTCCTCTATAGCCACTCCATTAATCTTCATTCCTGCCACCTGACACTGTTCCAACTGTACGTCGGATAGATCACAGTCATTGAAATGACTGCCCTTGAGATCACAATGTTCCCAACGCATGGGTACTCTGTCTTGGCCGAGATGTGTATCCTGAAAATGAACACCATCCATAGCACAGAATTCAACCTTGCTATCTGTTAAACGCAAATCGGCCAATAATATGCCCGTCATATTCAGATTGGTGAATTTGCCCCACTCAGGTTGCAATCGGTCATCCGGATATCCCGAAGATTGCTGGTGCTGAAGCGAAGTGAACCGAGATCAGCTTGGTAAAATTCAGTAACCGTCTCACCCTTAACATTGGATAATTCCTCGGATGGGAGCTGAATTACAGGCTCTATTGTTATGATTTTCTCATATCCATATTCATCTTCAGACGCATAGAGACAGATATAACCCATTTTCTCATAAAAATGATGATTATCCCGCTGTCTTCCCGAGGTCTCCAGCTTCCATATCCCAATCTCGGGGAATTCGGCTTCAACAAGCCTGATGACCTGAGATCCTATACCCCGACCATGACAAACGGGATCAATAAAGATTTTATCCAGTCTCGCATGCCTACTTCCCAATACATTGACACTGACTCCACCAATGGTACACCCATCCCATTCTATAACGTAATAGTCCCATTCACGGATCACGTAACTGTGCATACGAACAGACGAATAGCCTGGTGGACAAAGGTTGCTGTCCGGAACTGTGTCTCCTTTAGCCCAGACTCTAATCGCATGGTCAAAGGCTCTGGTGCATATCTCCGTAAGCACTTCAGCATCCTCTTGGCATGCACGACGAAGCTGAACTTGAGATTGCAGCCCCAGTGAAGATGCTGGTGCCGGCTGTACTTTATGTCGCTCAAAGTAATCGTAATCTGCCTGATCCGAAAGTTTTCTGCGAGAGACATAACGAAATTCGGCATGCTCAAGCACCTTGCGTGAAGGCTGGTTAAACGGCTTCACAATACCCACGATTCGGTCCAACAGAGTATTTTCGAACAAGTATGTCGTTAAGGCATTCACTGCTTCTGTGATATACCCTTTATTCCGATAATCCCGTGAAATGGCGTAAGCCACTTCACGATCATCACTATCCAGCATGTCATTGGGAAACACACCACACCAACCAATGATTTGCTGGTCTTTGTTGTGTACAACAGCCAGCATGATCCGTACATCTTTTGGATCGAACTGCTCGTAACTGCCAACAACAAATTGCAGAAAACCATACAGCTGTTCCTCTGTCATCCTCCATTCGGGAAGAATATCCGTGATTTCAGGTTGTCGGATTAGTGCGTACAGCGCGTCCTGGTCTTCCAGCGTTAGTGGACGTAATGTAATCGAACTGGATTGGATGATTAATTGACTTTTCATATATAACACCTCTGGGGATCTATTTGGGATGACACGACAAAGAGGAGCACCTCTAATAGAGGCACTCCCCGATTCGTTTCATCATTTCAGAAACGCCGAAGCTCCTCGTAATGGGTCAAAAAGGACACACGTATCCCGTTAATGGTCTAACGGAATTTTTTCATTGTGTTCTTTCATGATCATTACGAGAAATCTGGCATACTCTGAAATCCCCTCTCAACCTAAGACTCACATACAAATCTTACTTATGGCCGGTCGATGAAAATCCAGCCTGTTTCTTTTTCCTTATCTACAGATGCCCCAAGAGACTCAGCCATAAAGCGCAGCGGGACGTAAGTTTTGCCGTTTTTGCCCACATAGGCGGGTTCAACCATCGTTACTTCCTTGCCTGCAACGGTGGCCTTCTTGGAACCTACAGTCAGGACAATCTCATCGCCGGTGATATCGTCAATAACGACGATTTTATCCGACCCTTTGGTCCATTTCACTTCAGCATCCAATTCCTCGGACAGATAACGAAGAGGAACAAATGTTGTATTTTTAACAGTGACTGCGCCATAGGATTCGTCGTCCGGATACAACATGACATATTTACGGGTGATTCCCGCTTCATCTTTCAACAGCTGATACACAAGTGAATTGGAATCAAAATTGCGCAACATCTGACCTGGCGTGATATCTCCCTGCATCAGATCAATTGCACCAGCCGTTTTGTCCACGGCATCCACAGTTACTGGTCCACCAATATTCCAAAGTTCGCTGTCACCATATACGGATACCGATTTGATCGGCAGATCTTCAGAAGCAGGCAACGCTACTTTGAAATCATAATTCTGTTTACGGATATTCAGTGCGCTGTCCAGATAAAAGTCCAATTTGAGATTGGTCTCAGTTCCGAACACCGTCTTCAATTCAGGTGTTTCGGTCAACAAGTTGGCTAGTTCCTTGTCGTAATTAGCAAGAATCTCGTCAAGACCGCCCTTAATCATTTCATACAATGAAGCAACTTCGGCATCCCGTGATTCGCTAATCGTAGAAGGAAGGGCACTGCCGTCGCCAATATCAACCGTGTTGAATGTAACGAGGATAGGGTAGAACACATCATACAGATCTCCAATCAGATCCTTGAGTCCTTGCTCATCCTGAGCAACACTTGTCAGAAACGGTTTAACCATGGCAAGAAGCTCTTCTCCACTGATCTCCACATGCAGCTTGGAGAGACTCAGCGATTCACCATTAACCGATTCCTGTACCGGGGTTACGGAAATATTTTTCGGGTTGGACAAATGCTTCAGCGCAAAGGTCAGCAATTTCGGGGAAAGCTCCTCGATCTGCTTCTCCAACGCCTTCGTATCTAGCATAGGAAGTGTGTCATCCTGCAAAGATATGTATAGAGGCTTTTGCGCTCCGTCTACATCAATGACCATTTCCGATTTATCCATCGACAGATGGAAAGGCAATTTCTTTCCTTGCATACTCAGTGTGCCTTTGACAGACGCCGTGTTGGAGTCCTTCACTTTGGCATCTTCAATATCCAATGAAACGGAATTAATGAGTTCAATCATTTGAAGCGCATCCTCATCGACGAGGTTTGCTGTAGGTTCAATTTTTATATGCATGGACTGTTTGGATTCACCGGACTTGACGGTTGTACTATTGACAACGGCTTTGCCAATATCTACGCCACCTACGGCCTGACATCCCGTAAGCGCAACCATCATCAAAACGAGTGGTACGGCAATCCACTTCAATAGCTTGTGATTTTTGATACGATCTCCTCCTTAGGAAAAATGTGGTTCACTCCTATTATGAGGGTTATAGGTAATTGTTGTAAACCGGATCCATAAATAAATACCAAAAAAAGGCCGAACAATGGTCCGACCTCGGGTATGACGTATATTTAAAATTTGGTGTAATTGGCTTCAACAACACTATGCCTAGTCCAATCATAAACAGTTAAGTTTATTCTTTTTTCGTATCCTCTGCCTCAGTGTCCTCATCGGATTCTTTACCATCGGTACGTGCAGGGGTTTCAAATTGATCCGGTTCGTCGTCTTGAATGGCTTTGTTCTCTTCATTCTGGTCTTGTGTCATATCGTATTCCCTCTCTTTTACCGGATTTTAGGCACAGTCTGTGCCTTGTTTCTATCAATAACCGGAATAATGACAAATTAAACAGACAGAGGTGGGAACTTAGAAAATATAAAAGACAATTCCGTTTCCGCTTGCAGCCGTTGCCTGATATAAAGCCTGAACATCATTCAGTGTCTGAACGATCTCCTGGAATGTCTCCTCTGCGTCCCAATCCTCCATGACAGGATACACGCCCTCAGCTACCATTTGTTCCAGGCTAAACCGTTTCTTCAATTCTTCAGGTGTCAGTTGTTCTAACGCCATGTACGCCTCGAGCACCTGTTCATTATTCAGCAGGAACAGATCCATGTCTGAATAGTTGCCCAGATATTGTTCGCCTGCCAAAGGGACCACATATCCCAGAGGAGGCTGCCCCTCTACCACTTCACCAGTCAACGTAAACTGAAGCATCTGCCACATTTTATCGATATCCAGCTCGACCGAACAATCATGTACACTGACTTCACCTGACTTAATGGATGCGACCAATTCATTGGTGACAACAAGATATCTGCCGGACATGCCCATACCCTTATCCCTCCTATGTATATACTTCTCTTCTTTCCCATTAACCGTGCATGTTGTACAAGAATCGGGGTAAAGAGGTGGAAAGGAACAATAATCTTCAAGGAGGAGCGGAATCCATGAAAAAGTTTGATTACAGCCTCAATTACGAGGAGCTTGATCTGCGCAAGCAACCTGAACTATATACCGTTGGCCGGGGAGAGCAAGGGGTATTAATGGTGCAGCCCTACAAAAGCGAGATTCTACCGCACTGGCGGTTCAAAACACCTGAAATTGCGAAAGAATCCTCGCAGAAGATCTACGAACTATTTTTGGAGTATAAGAAAAAGGATGACTTTGTCGGTATGGATATGGCACGCAAGTTTCTGCAAATGGGCTATACGCGGGCCCGGCGGTATACGAATCATAAAGGTGGACGCAAATATTCGAAGGAGGACGGCTCCATCCTGCCTTATCAGAATGATAAGGTGAAGGCTGAATCAGCAGCCATTTTCAAAGCACAATGGGAGATCGCCAAAACGGACCCGGATTATGTGAAAATGAAGCAGAAGCATCGGGAGAAGTACGAGTCGGAGAACGCGCAGGAGCATGGGTGAAAATACATGATTCATGCAGATGTTCATTTTGATATAATGCAATACATCAAGCTTCACACACGAGATTAACGATGTACGCCCATCCAAAGGAGCCCTTATGAACCCACCTAGCCACCATTTCATCCTGACGCTTGTTTGCATGACCCTGTGTCTGTTTATTCTGCTTCCTTTGCCTGCATCTGCAGCCAAGTCTGAACTTGCCAGACAACATGAAATGACGGCCTTTGGTCCGCTACAAAGCGATGTTGACGGGATGCAGCCGGGATGGAACCTGGGAAATTCCCTGGATACGGTCGGAACTGATGAAACGTATTGGGGCAACCCGCGAGTTACCCGCGAACTGATACAGCAGATCGCTGCTCAGGGATACCGAAGTATTCGCATTCCCGTCACATGGGATGGGCATATTGGGGACGCACCAGACTACACTGTTGATCCAGCCTACATGGGTCGTGTTCAGGAGGTTGTCCAATGGGCGCTGGATGCCAACCTCTATGTCGTCGTGAACGTTCACCATGATTCCTACCTCTGGATCAGCCAACTGGAGACGGACCATGATCAGGTGCTTTCCCGTTATAAAGCAGTATGGACTCAGATTGCCAAGCAGTTCAAAGATGAACCACGTAAGCTGATGTTAGAAAGTGTTAACGAACCGCGCTTTCACCGCGGAGCAACAAATGCAGGCGACATGGGCTCAGGCAGCAATATTGATGAGGCACGGCAGTTAGAGCTTTTGCATGAATTGAACACTGCATTTGTAAAGTTGGTACGAGAAACAGGTGGAAATAACAGCGAGCGCCCGTTGGTCCTGCCTACGCTGGAAAGTTCACCAACACAGGTAAGACTCGACAGTTTGCAACAGACGATAGCTGGCCTAAAGGATCACAATCTGATTGCTACGGTGCATTATTACGGATATTGGCCGTTCAGCGTTAACATTGCAGGGCATACCACCTTCGATACGGATACGAAAAATGATGCGGCCAGCACGTTCAATAATGTGTACAACACACTGGTTATTCAGGGCATTCCGGTTATTCTGGGCGAATACGGCCTGCTCGGTTTTGACAAACATACGGATGTCATCGAACAGGGAGAGAAGCTGAAATATTTTGAGTTCATTGGTCATCAGTTAAAAGAAAAAAAGATCACGTCCATGTTATGGGACAACGGTCAGCATCTGAATCGACTAACATTCCAGTGGGCTGACCCGGATTTATTTCAGATGATCCAAGCGTCCTGGACAGGACGTTCTGCCGCAGGAGAAAGCGATCTGCTCTATTTCAGACAAGGTTCGCCTGTAGGAGACAGACAATTGACGATCAAATTAAACGGAAACAAGTTAGTTGCCCTGTATGCGGGTGATCAATTGCTGAAAGCTGGCACGGATTATTCGTTCATTGGCAACACCTTAACCGTCAAATCCACTGCGTTATCCCGGATGATCAGCTCAACTCAGAAGCTTGGGAACAATGGGATAATCACAGCGAAGTTCAATCAGGGCGCAAAATGGAAATGGAATGTGATTGTGTCCACGGAGCCCAAGTTGGGCCACGCAACAGGTAAAGTAGACTCCTTCTCCATTCCCACCCAGTTTCAAGGTGATCAGCTTGCCACGATGGAAGCTGTGTATACATCCGGTGAGAACACAGCGCCACAGGACTGGACACCGTATAAGGAATTCTTGACAACATTTGCTCCTTCTTATGAAACGAATGAAATTAAGCTACAGCCCGATTGGCTCAAAGAACTGCACGATGGACAGATCGAGCTGACATTTCACTTTTGGAGTGGTGAGCTCATTCGCTACACTCTGATTAAGAACGGAAATCAGGTGACTGGCAAGGTACGAAATAATTGAAACTGTTCGCAGGTTGAGTTGAGATTGAACGCCCCGTTGATTGCAATGGGCGCTACTGGATGCAGCATGACCTATGAAGTAGTGAATTACTGAAGATTATTCAAATAGAGACGCTGCCAGTGGAGTATGTCAGCTGTGGACATAGCTAAGCCATAATTGATAAGGAAACGAAAAAAGGAGCAGGTCCTTCATCCGAGCGATGAAGGACCTGCTCCTTTTTATCATTATATATAAGGGATTACTATCGCTAATTAACGCCCGGCTTCATTCTCAGCTTCCCAACGCGAGATTTCAGCACGGACTTTGGGAGCGACTTCTTTGCCAAGCAGTTCAATCGCTCTCATTACCTCCTCATGCGGCATCGTGCCGAGGGGAGTGTGTAACATGAAGCGAGTGATACCAACTTCTTTGCGCAGATAGATAATCTTCTGAGCCACGGTATCCACATCACCTACATACAGCGCACCTTCCAGACTACGTGCCGCGTCAAAGGTTGCACGACTATAGTGTCCCCAGCCGCGTTCACGGCCCAGTATGTTCATTACAGCCTGAGCTGGAGGGAAGAATTTCTCCACGGCTTCATCTGTTGTATCCGCAATGAACCCATGAGAGTGGGAAGCCACAGTCAGTTTGGAAGCGTCGTGACCTGCATGTGCAGCTGCTTTTTTGTACAACTCCACCAGTGGTGCAAATTGAACGGGGCGACCACCAATAATGGCGAGTACAAGCGGTAATCCAAGCAGACCTGCGCGGACAACCGATTCCTGGTTACCGCCACTGCCGATCCATACCGGAAGTTTTTCCTGTACCGGACGCGGGTAGATGCCTAGATTATTAAAGGAAGGGCGGTGTTTGCCTTCCCAAGTTACTTTTTCCGAATCACGCAGCTTTAAGAGCAGCTCCAATTTTTCATCAAATAATTCATCATAATCATTCAGATCATAACCGAACAATGGGAACGATTCGATGAATGATCCCCGCCCTGCCATAATCTCTGCACGCCCATTCGAAATGCCGTCCAGCGTTGCAAAATCCTGAAAAACCCGTACCGGATCAGCCGAAGATAGCACCGTTACAGCGCTGGTTAGGCGAATGCGTTTGGTCTGTGAAGCTGCGGCAGCCAGAATAACAGCTGGTGATGAAGCGGCATAGTCGGCACGGTGATGTTCTCCCACGCCGTATACATCCAGCCCCACCTGATCTGCCAAAACAATCTCTTCAACGACGTCGCGAATACGCTGCGCATGACTTATAAGTTCTCCTGTGTTTACGTCTGGGTTCGTCTCCACAAATGTACTGATTCCAATTTCCATTGTCTATTCCTCCCTGTTATGAAGCGATCCGTCGTTCATCTAACCTATTGTAAGTAGATCACCTTTTGTTATTTATCTTAATATTGAACTATTTTGATGAAAAATACAAGTGCCCCCTGTTCTCCAGAGGGCACTTTCGTGACATATTCTTCTCAAAATCCAATGATTTCATAATTATTTCTTTTTCCCAATGTACAGCAGATGAGACGAGATTCCCAGTATTGACGGGTCTTTGGCCGCCTCAATCATATACTGGATCAACTCATCGTATTCTCCGCGTTCTTTCCAATATTGCTGCTGCTCTTCTGTGAGCATAGCTCTCAGACTGGACGATCCAATCAGGTCTACCGTTTCGAATCCGTGCTGCTCCATAAAAGGGTTAATATCCTGTATGTTGAAATAGTACGCCCCTGTAAACCGCCCTTGATCCAGATGATCGAATGTACCCTTTTCCACAAAAGACCGGATAGCTTCCATGTGGTCATGTGGTTTCCATTGCTGCGGGAATTGTAAAGAGGTAATGCCCATTCGCATACGGCTCTGCATCGCTACAAACACAGTTCCCCCACGCTTGGTGACCCGATGCAGCTCCCGTACCGCAGCCACTCGCTCTTCTTCCGTCTGCAAATGATACAACGGCCCCAGCATCAGAGACGCATCATATGTCTCATCTGCAATATCGTTCAGATGGGTCGCATCCAACACATGAAATCCGTCAAACTGCTGTGTCAAATCCAATTCCTTTGCCTTCTGTCGAGCCAAATCCACAGATGCAGGGGTCAAGTCTGACAGCGTGACATGGTATCCAAGTTTGGCAAGCTCCATGGCATATTTGCCTGGTCCTGCGCCATTGTCCAGCACAAGTCCGGTTGCCGGAAGTGACTCTCGGACATAATGCATATTAATGATGAATTCCAGCGGTTCTCGGTCCAGCCTTCCCCACTCGTCAAATCTGGAATAATACTCAATCACACGTGATCTTTCCATGATTCTGCACCTGCCTTTTCTCAACATTAAGGCCATATAAAAAAACAAAAACCTGCCACCTCAACTAAGAGGCGACAGGTCTGACCTTCGCGGTACCACTCTTCTTGATCCATGAACAGGATTGGAAACATCATACTCCAACCTATCCTGCCATAACATCTCAGGACCTGATGACGGAGGTTAACCGTCAGGATCTACATGAAGTCAGCGTATAGCATCATTTTCAACATCCAGCCCTTTCGTGTGCTGCACAACGACGATACTTACGTTACTACGATTCGATCCTGCTGCTCACAGGCGAGTTGGGGAAAGGTTGGACTGCCTTGCACCATAACGACAGTTCTCTGGACCAAACCTTGAGCCTTATTACTCCTGATCATTGCGTTTGACTGTTAAATTTTATCCAGTATAGTACTTCTAAATATTTCCTGTCAATTCATCTCAAATAAATCTCTGAGGTAATCTCTCCGCCCATGTAAGATGCGATAAATGATAATACCCTCTAGAGTAATGCGGTAGAAAACCAGATAGGGAGAAACGACGATAAACCGGTATCCTCGTTGGATCAGGTTGTAATCATCCTCTGACAAAACAGAACCTATATTGGGAAAATCGGCGATGTTCCTTATTTTTTCATCCAGTTTATCAAGCATCTTCTCTGCCTGTTCTACGTTGTCCTTAGATATATAAGAGAAAATTTCGTCGAGATCATCAACAGCAGCAGGAGTATATCGGATGCTACTCTGTTTTGGAAGCATCCAATTTTCTCCGTAATCGTGTCATTACTTGCTCGTGACTGGGCAACTCTTCACCTTCAGCCACCTGTTTCTCAGCGACGAGTAGTTTGGATTGCAACGCGGTTCTGGCTTCCATTCTTCGGTACGCTTCATGGCTCATCACAACTAAATCAGCTTCTCCATTGCGGGTAAGTATCACGGGCTCATCCAGCTCATGACAATATTTAGAGAACCCATTATAGTCCTTGCGTATTGTAGTTGATGGTTTGATCTGCATAACTTCCCTCCGATATCATTATAATCACTTAATTATAACATTATAATACTACTTTATTCATCTGGGGTCCTTTCTCCACCCAACAAAAAAGAACCTTCACTTCCACATCATTGCAGAAATGAACGTTCTTTTATGGTTTAAGACAAGTCCACTAACATGGCAATCCAGCCGTGCCTAAAGAGAAGCTAGATTTTTTTCACAAACTCGGACTTCAACTTCATTGCGCCTAGGCTGTCGATTTTGCAATCGATGTCATGGTCACCGTCAATCAGTCGGATGTTTTTGACTTTGGTTCCCTGCTTAACTACCAGCGAGCTGCCTTTCACCTTCAAATCCTTAATGACCGTAACGGTATCGCCATCATTCAGGACATTACCATTGGAATCGCGTACTACTTTAGTTTCCTCCGCATTCTCTTCTTCTGATGCTAGCGCCCATTCGTGCGCACATTCTGGACACACCAACAGATTACCGTCCTCGTAAGTGTATTCGGAATTACATTTGGGGCAATTAGGCAAATTAGACATATGTATTAAACTCTCCATTCATTTTGTGGCTTCCTCGCAAGTATACGGGAATGCAGTCCATTGTTCCACATAGGCCACAGTGGTTAATTGATTTTAAACTAAATTTAAGATTGCCCCGCCCCCTGATTTAAGGAAGGTTCCTTATACTGAAGCTATAGAAGAAAAATGGTGGAGTATCACAACGAAATACTATTCTTAAAAGTCGTGTCTCACACGAAATGCTGATATACATCCTATAAAAGGAGTTTCTGCTCATGTCACCCTATGTTTTTCCTGTCCAAACGGCTTTCTTTATTTTTGTCCTTATCGCCATGTTTCTGCTGGTGCCTTGGTTAATCTACGGATATCGAAAAGATGGATTTTTTAGCTGGTCGCGGTTTGGCGTCAGCTTTTCATTTATTTTCTACCTACTGGCTGCATATTGTCTGGTTATTCTTCCTTTCCCGACGACTCGTAATACATGTGCTCAGCAAGCAGCGGATACCGTCTATTACAACCTTGTTCCATTCACCTTTGTAAAAGATATTATGAAAGAAACACCAATTGTCTGGTCTCAACCCGCCAGCTATATGGGAATGATTCAGGGCAGAGCTTTTCTGCAAGTTCTGTTCAACGTATTGCTTCTCATGCCACTTGGCGTGTATATCCGTTATTTTTGGCAAAAGAGATCTTACTGGAAACAGGCTTTGTTAAGCGGATTCGGCTTATCCCTGTTCTTTGAGATTACCCAGATCACCGGCTTCTACGGTTATTATGATTGCCCGTATCGGCTGTTTGACGTGGATGACCTGCTGCTGAATACTTCAGGAACGGTACTGGGATTTTTCGCAGCACCCATCGCGCTTGCCTTATTCCCATCTCGTGCAAGTATTCAGGCGAAAAGCGAACAAATCATCGAACAAAACAAGGTCTACCCTGTAGCCCAACTACTCGCACTCATTATCGACAGTGTAGTTGTCGTATTCCTGTCCAATCTGATGTCCATTTTCAATCTATCCCATACAAATGCCATGATTAGTATGCTAAATACCATGATTGCGATGCTGGTTGTATTTTTCTTTATCCCATCGCTGCGAGAAGGCAAAACACCAGGCTCAGCCCTGATGCGATTCAGATATATTGATCAACGGACAGGCGATCCTTCCAGCACTTCCCTGTTCAAAAGATTGCTCGCGCTTTACGTCCCTTGGCTGTTTGTGACCATTGCTCAAATTATAAACGAGTATGCTTTGCTAAACAAAAATGCGATGCTTGAGCCCTATAAAATATGGCTTTCTGTCGGCATTGTTGGTTTGCATGTGCTGATTCTTCTGGTGTTGTTCGTTCATGTCATGCTGGTGCTGTTCTCCCGGGGCAAGCGAGCCTTTTACTGTGATGATGTGTCTAAGACAAGAGCATCCCGAAAATAAATGCTGGACTCATTCCACTCACAGCACATAAGTTTAGGTGAAAGATAGTACTGTATCGTTTGCCATTAAAGCCGGCAAGTTTGATCCATCGTAAAAAAGGTGTGCCTCGTCAGCCAATGACGAGACACACCTTTTGTCTATGTTGAGATGAAGTCCAAACAGGGTCGAACTATAGCCCCAGCAGCTCACGTTTGGAAGCTTCCGGGTCATGGACCACCTCTACTTCATGATTGAATATCAGCGTAGCGCGATTATCTTCGTAGGCAGGCCAATCTACTCCCGATGTCTCAGGCTTGCCCTGCTTGGCAAACGAAATCCATGCATCCTGCACTTTACCCGCAAGTTTTACCGCGGCAGCATCCGGTGCGGCATTCATAAACTTCAATACAGGTAACGTATTAAAAGCAAAGAAGATATCGATGCTATGGATTGATTTATGCAGCAGTGGGTGCTCCGGCATCACCCAATCAAAGCGATACATCCATACAGGTGCATGTTTCTGCTGAGCTGCCGCATATTGCACAGCCGAGCGCCAGAAGAACAGATCCGTCATCACCTGGGCCTGGCCATCTGCAGTTTTGGGATAACTGGCCGCAATTGCTATCCGATTCTCCAGATCAGGTGTCATGAAATCAACAGCCTTCACCATGTTGATCTCTTCGGAGTAAGGCACCTGAGGTTGAATAAACAACGAGCCTTCATGCAAAGTGGTTCCGATCAGTACAGGGATATCCTGTGCCGCGCCCTCTTCTACCGCCTGAAGAGGCGACTTCGGAAGTGTAACTTCATCCAGTACGGGCTGGAACAACAGGGCCATCCCTGCACCGCTTTGTTGTTTAACCGTCTCGCCAGCAGCGATGATTTGCTCCACTGGAATGGTTTTGAGTTTGTGCAGGTCATCTGGTGTTACACCCAGAACCTTCAACATACCATCACGAATGGCTGAAGCCTGCTCTGCTGGCATGACTTGTGAGGCTCCACTTTGCATAATGGCACGATGGAACAATCCTTTGGCAGCTGGCATCGCCATCAAAGACGCAATACTCATGCTGCCCGCAGATTCCCCGAATACAGTGACGTTATGCGAATCACCGCCAAAAGCTTCGATGTTGTCCTGTACCCATTGCAGTGCAGCAATCTGATCCAGTAAACCCACATTGGATGCAAAACCCTCCCCAAGCGGAGCCAGATGCAAGAACCCTAGCGGCCCCAGACGATAGTTGATCGTCACGACGATAACGTCTCCCCGGAGAACAAGTTGTGTTCCATCGTACATGGGCTGGCTGCCAGCGCCTGAAACGAACGATCCGCCATGAATCCATACCATCACGGGAAGTGGATCATGGCTTTCTTTTTCAGGTGCCCAGATATTCAGGTAAAGACTATCTTCCGATTCCACCGGCGGCTGTCCGGATATGGCCTCGGTTTGGGGATTTCTTGGCTGTATATTTTCAGGGCCGAACTGCGTCGCCTCTCTGACTCCATCCCACGACTCGGGTGAGACCGGGACCTGGAAGCGTAATTCACCCACGGGTGGTGTAGCATAAGGAATGCCTTTCCATACACTCGCTCCATGCAGAAGCTCTCCTTGAACCGTTCCATATCTTGTATTCACTTGAAGTTCCCTCATGCGCATATACATCCTCTCTACTGATCGATAGTTCCAGTTTACGACTGGTATTGTTCAGATCTGGGTGTAACTTTGAGCTGATGAAATTCTGTCTCAAGGTTTGTTTAATAACGTACACAAAGAATAACCTTCTATTGCTTCAACGCCCTCTCGTATGTACTAGCTGGCGCGTTTCCACTATTTGAGTATAGATCTCCGCGATACCCATTTACAAGTTTGTCCAGATTCAAGTACCACTGCTACGTTTCACGTGGAACTTTTACAGCAATAATAAAGACTCCGCTTCAATTAACGAGCGAAGTCTTCTATTGTTGCCCTGCATATTTCATCAACTTACCCGATGTATGGATCAATTACCGCCGTTTACTTTTATCGGATAATGAACCGTATATTCTGCGCCTTCAATCCAGCTCCCGGTCACATGATTACGTCCCTTAACGACAACCCGATCACGGTATACATCGACATGCAAACTCTCACTTCCCTCCAGATGCTCGTCCTCATCCGTCCAGAGATAAGCTACAGAGGAAGCATTAAACATCGTTGGCAGCTGTCCGCCACCTTCGTAGATGGTATGCTTAGCCTCTAATTGCCAATGGGTGTGCCCAGAGAAGAGGATGACCTGCGGATAACGACTTAGCACAGCCTTTACTGCTGCGTCCTGACTCACGCCATACCAACCCTGTTCCTTCATGGAACCCGCGACTGTATCCATCAGTGGTTGATGGAGAAAAACAAAAATCGGCTGCTCCGGCAATGCTTGCTCCGACAGTTTCGTTTCCAGCCATTGCAGTTGATCTGCAGACATATCACAATCTTTCGGATGAGGCTGCTCCGTACCCAGGAAGATATAATGATATCCGTCGATCCAGTGGTCGTGATACGATCCGTTCATACCTGTGATTGCTGTAAAATCGCTCAACCGCTTCTGCCATAACTCTTCAATTGAGATGGAATTCTGGGGTTTCTCAATATTTTGAACCTTTATTTCGCCTACATCGTCTGAATGCCCCAACACCTCGCCTACCTCGTGCTGGTTCATTGTGGTCAAGTTCAGCGGCGGATCTCCCCATAGAATGGCTCCGATATCATGATTACCTACGGTGTAACGTATTTGAGGCAGTGATTCGCCCTGAGCCTCCAATATACGCTGCAACTCTTGGTATTCTTGTGGCAGTCCACGATCGGTCACATCGCCCACATGCATAATTCCGCTGCTGCCATGGCTATACGTTGCGATGTCTTCCAGCGCTTTCTCCAGATGACGGTTATGGATATGATCAGCCTGCTCTCTCACATGAGTGTCTGTGATGACCTGGAAGCTGATTATCGGTTGTTCGTGTTTATTTTCATTTCCCATCAGGAATCACTCCATTTCAGTCCAATAATGCCAATCAGAATAAAGCCCATCCAGACGATCGACATCGCCTTCAGACGTTCACCCAGAAAGTAATGTCCCACGATCCCAATCAATGTAATGCCTACGCCCGACCAGATGGCATAAGCAACACCCAGCGGCATATACTTCACAGCAAAATTCAACAGGGTGAAGCTCGCTCCATAACAGGCAAACATAAGAATGGAAGGCCATACGCGTGTAAAACCATCCGAGACCCTCATCAGAATCGTACCGCTGAGCTCCAATCCAATCGCTAGGGCAAGCAGTATCCATCCCGTATACGAATGACTCGTCATCGGTTTACCTCGACTTCCAGCAATTCATCAAACGAACGAACCGTAAGGTCCGCGAGCTTGATATGAGCAGGTTCACCGACAGCAATCTTCCAGGCAGCTCCGGCAGCACGAGCCATCTCCATATCACCATCCGTATCGCCGATCACGACAGCTCTTGCAGTAGGTACACCCAGACGCTCACACGCCAGCAACAACATGTCAGGAAACGGTTTTCCCCGTCCAACCTGATCCGTTCCTACAACTACGGTGAAAAAAGATTCAATCCCCATCCACTTCAAATGACTTAGCGCATTTTCTGTCTCATCCGCTGTGACGACGCCCATTTTCAGTCCTTTGCTGCGACACTGCTCAAGAAAGGCAAGGACGCCTGGGAGGGGCTGAGCAGGGCGCTCCTTATTCATTGCATATTCTGCCTGTAGCAAACATTCCCTCACAATAATTTTCGCTTCCGCCCAGCTTAATCCTGCACGATAGCCATGCCAAGTTAATACGGCGTAGACTTCCTCCATTGTTCCCATAGCAAGGGGGCCTCGCACATCATAACCGTTCATTCGTCCCTGCTCATCATGGAATGTTCCCCATATACGAGGAATCTCTGCTGCATTGAACTGAAGGCCACGGGCAGCAAGCTCTTCCCGGAAGTTCTCCATCACACGATCGGTCCAGAAGCCCCACATCGCTGTAAAATCAAGCAATGTCCCATCCTTGTCAAATAAAATAGCCTCAATTGGGGTAGAAAGGCTCCCCAGCATTAAATCGGGCATCGGTTACGCTCCTTGTCTGCTGAATTACTAAGTCAGAAAAGCGGCACATGACTGCACCGCTCCTCCAAGTTAAGCTTGTTTCCCTTGTTATTTCACGCGATCCAATTCTTTTTGAGCCTTTTCTTTGGCTTCCTTCAGCGCTTGTGCCGCTGGAATGTTATTAATCTGTACCTGATCTGCTGCATCCTTCAGTGCGTCATTGATTTTGCCTCCAGTCGGGTCCTGGAACGGAGCCGAAGCATGGGAAGCCTGCTGCAGTGGAACCTTGATTTGCGGGTTCTCTTCACTGAACGTTTTGAAAGCAGGATCTTCTTGAGCAGATTGACGAACTGCAATGTAACCTGTGTTCATGGACCAAGCTGCTGTATTCGCTGTTTCCGAGAAATACGTCAGCCACTTATAAGCTGCTTGCTGCTGTTCCGGACTTGCTTCGGCCGGGATACCAGCCATGATTGCACTCGCTACAGGTTTGCCTTGGCCTACACCTTCCCAGCCTGGCTGTTCCATAGCTGCAACGATGCTGAAATCCAGATCTCCCTGGTCACCGCTGGAACCGGTGTATCCGGCTGCTTTATTTTTCATCACATCATCAATGGTTTTGTACCAGTACTCCCAGCCTTGGCCGCCAAAATGAATACCCATGGTCTTGTCCTCATTAATCCACTTGCGGAACAGCTCCCACGTCTCTACCCATTCTGGTGAATCAATCGTTACGGTCTTGCCGTCATCACTCAGAATTTTCCCGCCTTTACCCAGCACGGCGTCGATCATATTATCGCTACCCCACATCGGCTCCCAGCCATAGAAGGTTGTCTTGCCATTCTCCTGCTTGCTCATCTTAGCTGCTGCTTCAGCAAGTGCCTCCCACGTGGTCAGAGTGGCAGAGTCGATATTATTATCTTTCAGCGCATCCATACGGTAATACATGATCTGAGTTGTTCCGTACATCGGTAAGAAATATTGCTTGCTGTCTACTTTTCCCTGCTCCAGGAAGGTTTGCACGTAATCTTCCTTGTTAAAGCTCTGATCGGCAGCGATCAGCTCATCCAGAGGTGCATAGTAGCCTTTGCGCGCCCAGTCGATATTGGAGCTTAGTACAGCGGCGGGTACTTTTTTCGACGCAATGGCTGCCTGCAGTTTTTGTTCCGTCTCCGTGTAATCTGCTTGTACAATCCCTTTCACAATAACTTCGTTCTGGGATGCATTGAAGGCGTCAATCGTCTTCTTCATGTTATCTCCCAGGTTACCACCCAGACCATACCAGAACTCAATCTCGACCGGACTACTTGATGCAGAATCAGCTCCATTCGCAGCAGCTGCATCTGAACCCATGCCTGTGCCGCTATCGGCAGAGGAACCACACGCGGTGATCAGGGCAAAACTCGCAGCCAGTACCAGCGACATGCCCCCTCTCCACCTGAGCTTTAATTTGTTCCGCCATTTCATACTCGCTTGACCCAATTTCATTTTGATTCCTCCTATATAAAGTATGTTGTGAAAATCAGTTCTTGTTCACACCGGCAGTAATATTCACACTCTGCATGATCGTTTTCTGGGTAAACAAGAAAAGGATAAGCAGCGGTGCGATGGTAAAAGCACTGGCAGCCATGATCTGCGGCCATGCTAGACCGTAGGCTCCACCTTCCACGAAAAAGCTGCGCAGACCTGCGGATACCAATTGTAGATTCGGGTCTTTGGTAATGAGCATCGGCCAGAAATAGTTGTTGTACTGGTCAATGAATGTAATCAACACCATCACGGCAAATGACGATCGAACCAGCGGCGTCATAATGGTCCACAGAATGCGGAAGTGCGACGCTCCATCCAACTGGCCGGCTTCCACCAACTCGTGGGATACCTGCATGAACGCCTGACGGATCAGGAAGATAGAGAACACACTGACACAGTTGGACACAATCAGTCCGGTGTAGGAATCCAGTAATTTAAGTTCGCTGAGCACCAAATAACTGGGCAAATAAACGGCGGTACTCGGAATCATGTAGCCTACCAGAATCAGTCCGGTGAGTACCCCTTTTATACGAAATCGCATATGGGTGAGTGCATAGGCCATCATGCTGGAGTTAATGACCTGGATCAGACAGATCGCAGCCGCTACCCCTGTACTATTCAGAATGTAACGGGCAAACGGAGCAGCTTGCCACGCATCCACATAATTGTTCCAACGGAACGTTTCGGGCCAGAAGGTTGGCGGGAACTGCCAGATCTCGTCATTCGTTTTGAAACCGCTAATGACCATCCAGTAGAACGGAAATGCCATCGTCAGACTCACCAGAGCAAGCAGCAGATAGCGAATTGCGGTAGCAAATCCTTTTCCTGCACGAGGGACCTTCCGTTTCTGCACTTCTTCACGACTATTATCTTTTCTTGTTTGGTTGGTTAAAGTGGTCATGTTCATTAGTAATGCACCAGGCGTCGACCGAGCAGGAAGGATACTCCCGACAGCAGAACGCAGATCAGAATAATAACGACGGCGATGGAAGAAGCCTCGCCCACATTGAAGGACTCAAATGCAGATTGATAATACATATAAAGCAGTGTTCTTGTTGATCCCGCCGGTCCCCCTTGCGTCATCACGTTAATCTGGTCATAAGCCTGAAGCGACTGGATCGTCAGGATGATGGACAGGAAGAACGTGGTAGGTGAAATCAACGGCAGTGTAATGCTTCGGAACTTGTCCCAACTGCCTGCCCCATCAATCGATGCCGCTTCAAGTAAATCGGATGGCAGATTACGCAATGCAACCAGGTAAAATACCATGGACCAGCCAATCGACTTCCACAGCGTGACGATGAGCACAGCTACCAGTGCCCAGTTCTGATCTTTCAGCCAGCCGATCGGGGATATGCCGACCCATCCAAGCAACAGGTTGGCTAGCCCCACTTCAGGCTCGAAAATCCAGGACCACGCAATGGAGACTGCGACAGTCGGGGTCACCCAAGGGGAGAATAGCAGGGTCCGGAACAGGCCGGAGGACTTAATCTTGCTGTTCATGAGCATGGCCAGCGCCAATCCACCCACAATCGTAGGCACTACACTTCCAAGACCGAACAACAGCGTAACTTTTAATGAACGGTAAAATTCAGAATTGGTTAGCAGATAGCTGTAGTTATCCAAACCGACGAATAATTTGTCAGGACTCATGAAGTCCCAATCCGTAAAACTCAGATATACAATGTATCCCAAAGGCCCCAGCCAGAAAATGAGTAATGGGATAAGGGCAGGAAGGGTGAAGAGAACCGCTTCTGTCTCCCTCCATAATTTCACACGCAATTTGCACACTCCTAATCGTCCAAATTTTATTTAATTTTTCTAAAAATCATGCCTTCAAACTCCCTTTAATCTCTTCTGTACAAAAATGATTGTATAATACATTTGAAAAAACTAATTCCGGGTTATGTTAAAATAACGCGAGGTCATGTAAAATATGAAAAGGAAACAGGGAGTCCCATCCATATACTAGAGGTGAGATTGTGGGAAAAGAAGCTGCCGAGGACCAGAACCATTCCTCGTTGTCCTATCGGCCCGAGCTGAGGGAGAAAGTCATTGACGCCATTGCCAATACCATGGATCTGTATGGAGTCAATCATTCATTTGGTCAACTGTATGGCATTATGTATTTTGAAGATCGCCCGATGACGCTGGAAGAGATGAAAACGTCCATGAACATGAGCAAAAGTAATATGAGTTATGCTGTACGTTCGCTTACCGAATCTCAGATGATCTATAAATTGGAGGAAAAGCGGGAACGTCAGGATCAGTATCTGGCCGAAACCAACTTTTTCCGTACGTTTCAGAACTTCTTCGGGGCCAAGCTTCAACGGGAAATCGACGTGATGCAGGAAAGCCTCCGGGAGGTCATTCCGCAGTTATCGGAGATTATTCTCGCCAGAACAACTCCGCCGGAGGAACGGGAAGACGCTTTGCGGGATTTGCATAAACTTCAGCATGCCGAGCAGTATTATGATTGGTTGCAGGGATTTGTAGACCAACTGCGGGATGGTGTTTTTTACAAAGACGCTCCACATGAAAGTGATTAATTACGCTAAGGAATCATATCCGCCTTATTATGAATAGCATTCACTCCGTTCGTTAAACTACAAAAGCCAGTTCAGCGAGCAACGATGTGCTTGCTGAGCTGGCTTTAAATAATTAAAAGGGGAGCCCCGCCATGTTTTCATGGTTGGGGCTCCCCTTTTGTTATAGATATGGTTATCTTATTTCTGCGCCGCAGCCTCAATGTCTGCATAAGCCCAGTGTGTTGCTGGTACGTCTGTAAAAGTTGGCGTAGTTACGCCTGTTGCCGGCGTACGTTTGAACAGTACATTTAGTACTTTCACTGCTTCAGCGCGGGTCAGTTTACTGTCCGGTTTAAATGTACCATCGTTATATCCGGTCATCAGGCCAGCAGATTGTACGTAAGCAATCGCATCGGAAGCCCAAAGGTCGGCGGACACATCTGTAAATCCAGCACCATCTGTTGCTTGTGTTGTGCTGCTTGATGCATCTGCGCTTTGTTGCTGTATCCAGCGGTATGCAATGGTCGCCATTTGTGCACGGGTAATTGAACCCTCTAGCACAAATTGAGTAGCGTTCATACCGTTCATGATGCCTGCGGATTGCGCTTTTTCAATATCGCTTGCTGCCCAATGAGTTGCAGATACATCGTCGTAGTTTACAACGTTCGCAGATGCAGTTCCCGCATCATCAGACAGATTACGAGCCAGCATCGCTGCCATTTGCGCACGGGTTACGAATTCATCCGGGCGGAAATCAGCACCAAATCCGTTGATATACGGGTTGTGCGAACCTTGGGAAGCTCTCAGCCCATCCACCACAACGAGCGTGAACGTGCTGAATTTGTTAACTGTAAACTCGATGCCTTCACTGGAATCGCTGAGTTTCACCAGTTTGCCTTGAATCAACTCTTTCGTACCGTCACTGTGTTCGATGTACACAGCCAGGTTGTCCAAAGCTTGCTGGCGGGCAGCAGGATCAGTTGGCAGACTGTCGCGCAGCGGCAATGTCAGTGTTACTTCATGGCTTTGCATATTGGTTTCGATTTCAACTGGACGAGCCAGTACTTTCACGTTTGAATTTGGAGTAATCTGTTGAATCAATCGCTCCTTCTTCGCACGTTCTTCCACTTCTTTACGCTCGGATTCCTTTTTCAACGGAACGACGCGGAAGTATAGATCCTGGTCGAATCCGGCAATCGACTTCGTTGGAACCGAGATAATAGCGTTCTCTGTGGAAATCTCAAGGTTAAGCCCACCATCATTCAGCTGTTTCACCGCTGCTTTTGGCAGTTCAATGCGTGTCTCAGATACAGCATCTTTGGCGTCAGGGATGACAATGCGTGCAGTGTTCATGTTTAATTGCTTCGCTTTTTCCACTGATTCCTTGGCAATCGCCTCAGACATTTTCACAAGGTCCTTGATCGTGCCGTCGACTTCGGTTGTACGTGTAATTGGCGTTTTGGTCAAATTGGTGCCATTCGCTCCGTTCACGTCCACAACGATTTGTTCCTGCTTCGTCGTCGGTGTAGTCGTTACAGGTGTAGTCGCTGACGATCCTCCACCTGTGTTTCCACCCGGGTTAGGGTTAGGTGTTGAACCATTTCCATTATTGCTATCGCCATTTGCCGTGAAGACAATCTTCACCGCGCGTCCTGGTAATAAGTCACTGATGGCTTTGTAACGAACCCATACCGTTTTGTCACCGCTAAAATCAAATTTCTGAATGGAAGCAACATCAATCCAGTTCAGTTTGCCGTTAAGAGAGATCTCCATCGTGTCATCCAAGCCAGTTATGGTGTTGTTGATATCATTTCCCGTTACATTAGGGGCCGTGAAAAATTGGTTGAATACATATTGTAAATTCCCAACATCCTCGTAGCGGTCTTGTTCATTAAGTACCCATTCGGCCAGTTCTTTCTTGCCTTCCGGGCTGAGATCAGCTCTCTTGGATAAATCAAGTTCACCTGTAAGATTGAATTTGTATTGGTCAAAGAAATTGTGTCCGTTAAACTGTTCATTCATAGTTGTCTCAAGCCACTGATCCATTTGATCTATAGTGGTGGCTTCCTCAAGAGGCTGGAAAGGCATTGATAGCAGTGCCAGCAGAAAGCGCGGATCTGCAATCTCTACTTGAGCCTGTTTTGCAATGCGTTCCAATCCCAATAAATGCAGGTACTTAAAAGCGAAAATTGGTTTGTTTACTTCGCTTAATTGTAGATGATGATCTCCAACTTGACGAAGCATATCTGTCTCAGGGTCTTTAAAATGATCGGGTCCTTCAGACAGTTTCTGCGCAAATAGGTCCAGCTTGTCCTGAAGTACGCCCAACCCTCTCTGCTCCCAGATCAACTGAGCTTGTACAGCAAGCTCAATCATATATTGAACTTGTTCCTTATTTTCATAGTTTCTTTTGATATTATCAATCAGGAATCCAGCCACATAGTCCTTGACATCCTTAGATAAAGAACCGTATTGATTTGGAAAAGTAATACCCAAATCAGGGTTCTCCATAGCCAGACGCATGGCGTCTATATCTTTGTTAACCCTTGCAGTATTTACGGCAGCCAACGGATCGCTTTCGTTATCATCATCATTGAAAAATTGATCAAATGCAGTCTGAATGGCTTCATAGCTGGCATACCCACCAAGCGGTCTTTGATTAAGCATATGATCAGCCAAATTCTCCTGCTCTTCGGTTGTAAGGTTATCCATTTTGCTGATACCCAGAGGAAAGCTCATCATCGGGTTTTCAGGATTCGCAGTGTTGTATGAGATACTCTCCTTCTCAAGGTCACGGAACTTCTCCAACGATTTCAACATTTCCTCAGTCGTGTTTGCACGATTAATGAATGGCGTTTTTTCTACAGCTGTGTCTGTATATTTCAAAACTCGAGAAATGGTCGGTGTTTTTTTGAGTCTAAGTTCGTACAGATAAGCAGTCGTTCGTTTATCAATCTCGGAGGCAGTGCTATATGCAGCAATGAGTGGATAGAAATTATCTTCAGCACTCGGATAATCAAAATGATTTATTCTTTCTGCTTGCTTACTATACAGGTCATTAAGTGCAACTAATGCATTCGGTCCATCGATTTGGCGAGTCACTTCAAGAGCTTTCAGAGCTAATTGCACCAAGAACTCAACTTGCCCCTTGTTCTCGTATCCATTGCTTGTTGGTGCCTCGATATCTAATAAGTATTTTGCAATAGCCTCCTGATCTTCTACAGGCAAAGATTCATAATCAGGCGTACCAATGAATTGCTTATTACGAAGCAACAAAATAACATCTTGGATAAAGTCATTGCTGTTACCCCGGTCTGCTTTCTTTTTGAGCTCGTTATACTGATCCAGCTCACTCAACTGCACAGTGAATTCAATGGATTGCATTTGATACGCAGCTTCCAAATATCGATCTTTAACAACGACATTGAAATAGTACGTATCGCCTTCGATTAGATTTGTAATTATTTTTGAATATGTACCATTTGTAGATTCTGAACCATTAATAGGATCACCGTAGGAATGTCCTGATGTTCCGCTAATTTGTTGCATGTCTGTAAGATCAGGAGCATTAGATATGTAAACCTGGTAATTTACATCAGGTGGTGTAGAAGATTGGGATCTTGCATACTCCCACTGAAGTTCTATTGAGTTCTCGTTCACATACTTTATCGTTAATAGACCATTGTTCCCTGGTACCGGATACGATGCCCCTGCACTTACCTTTCCTGCTGGTGCTGCTAACCATGGAGCTGCCAACACTAAAATGAGCAACATGCTAATTATTTTTCTGTATTGCATATACGCCTTCCTCCCTAATCTCACTTGTCGAAATATGGGCCTATTGTAGTACATAGCTCTGAACGAATTCTGAACATTCACTCCAATAAACGGAAAAAAATCCGGCCTGTAGGTGAAAAACAGGCCGGATTTCAAATATTTTTCGTCATTATTCATCATTTTTACTTCTGTATTTAATTATAGAGTCCTATATTCCATAAAATTCAAGATTCTTGTCACGTCGTCCCTGTACTCATCCCACCGCTCCTAGCACAACAAACAAGTAGACGCATCAAATCATCGTATAGCCGCCATCCACAAATAACGTACTGCCTGTCGTAAATGTATTTGTCATAAGATACGTAACTGTATGTGCAATCTCCTCATTGTAGCCCACACGCTTGAGCACAGACAGTTTCTCATAGTCTTTGAAATGTTCGCCGCGAGGTGTACCCTCCTGCCCCTCACGCCAGATGGTTCCGGGGGATACGACATTCACGCGAACAGGCGCCAGCTCCACTGCAAGTGCTTTGCCCAGACTTTCAATCGCTCCGTTACACGCTGCGTAAGAAGCGCCACCATCCAGTGGGCGTTGGCTGAAGCCACCCGACATTAACGTGATCGAACCCGAAGCCGATAGATATGGAGCTGCGTATTTGGCAGCAAAATACTGAGGCCAGAACTTGCCCTTGAAGCAGCTTTCGGCCGTCTCCCGATCTGAAGTTAACGGACCACGGGTGTATGCAGCTCCAGGGGTAAACAGGTGATCGAATTTGCCAACCTGAATGAAAAATTGCTCGATTTGCTGTTCATCCTGATTGTCCAACACATAAACTTCGATGGATAACGCTCCAGTCTTGCCTTCGCCTGCGACTTGCGCAATCTGCTCCCTTGCTTCCTCTAGCTTGTTCTCCGATCGTCCCGCGATAACTACATGTGCACCAGCCTCAGCAGCCTGCACGGCTGTTGCAAGTCCAATTCCAGAGCTTCCTCCTATAGTCACGACACGTTTATTCTCCAATGTAAATGGACTCATTCTGCATCTTCTCCTCGTAGCGCCAGAACTTTCGTTGTACCAGCGTTTGTTTTGTTCATTATTATTGAAAAGATTAGCGCTGAACAGTACGCAATTGGATCGTACCAGGTACGAAAATTCGTACTATTGGAACCAGATGACACAGTTATTCCTGCCCTATTCACATAGACAAAACAAGCGGAACGCGAAAAAATCAGGTATGATGGAGTTATATATAGTTGTTTAAATCGAGGTGAATACTATGGATTTGCAGGAGCCACGGTTACAAGGTGTTCTTGTTACGTTGGAAGCCATTAATGGAAAATGGAAACCACTCATCCTGTTTATTTTATTGAAGGAAGGCACGAAACGGTTTGGTGAACTAAGACGCATGATTCCTGATGTAGCGCAGGGCACGTTAACGAAACAGCTGCGCGAGCTGGAACAGGATCAGATTATTGTGCGCACTCTCTATGGCGATGTTCCACCGAAGGTCGAGTACAGACTGTCCGAACACGGGCAGACGATTGGTACGCTGTTGGATGGCATGTGCGGCTGGGGCAAGGCGCATCTGGAATACTTGAACGGAAATCAGCAGATGATTAATGCAGAGAAATTAGCCGGGGAATCCCATAACGAGGCAAAAGCTTAATAAAAAAACAACAAGGTAGCCCTCTTAGCCTTTTACCATTTAGGAAACAAACTTGTTTAAGACAAGCACGTCAGCTATACTTTCGTTCAGATGCACAACGGGAGAGGGGGATATGTAATGTTGCAACTTTCGGAAAAACAGGCACAGGATATTGTCGATAAAATGATGCAGGACATTCCGTACAACATCAACATCATGAATGAGCAGGGCATTATCATTGGAAGCGGACAGAAGGAACGCGTAGGCACGATTCACCAGGGAGCGGTCCGTGCCCTGACCACCGGAGACCGCGTCGAAGTCTGGCAGGATGGCAGACTGGAAAAGATGGGCACCAACGAACCGATTCGGATCAATCATCAGTATGTCGGTGTCATCGGCATTTCCGGGCATCCGGATGAAGTCCGTCCGTTCTGCAACATTGTGCGCACAACCGTATCTCTCCTGATCGAACAACGTAATCAATTGGAAAGTCTGGCCCATGAAGCTTCTCGGAAAAAAGCCTTTCTGGAACGGTTGCTTGCCCACTCGGGTTCCTATTCGCAGAAGATCCGGCGGGAAGCGGCGCAATACCATATCGATCTGCAGCTGCCAACGGTTCTTCTATACATTCGCTTTCCCCATGAAGCCCCTGATTTTGGCACGGAGACAAGCCGGGTATTCCTACAGCTTCCCTCGTTCTCAATGGAGGAGGATGGCCACGTGCAGCTTATTCTGATCCAGAGCGAATCGGACGTTGATTCGATAATCCAGCTTGTACATCAGGAACAACCTCAAGCCTTCATCTCTGTTAGTAGGCGTGACGCCAGTATTGCCATCTGTTACGAACAAGCGAGATCTGCAATGAACATCTTGCTCGCGCTTCGACCTGCGGCACCATTGATCCGTTATGATGATGTGCAGTTTCTGGTGCGCTTCAGCACGGCCAACCTAGTTCGCCATAACAACGTCGTCAGTAAACTGGAGGACACAGCCGATCTGCTTGACACGCTTCGCAGTTTCATTCATCACAATGGCAGCATGTCAACGACTGCAGAGGATCTCAACATCCACCGCAATACACTGCAATATCGGCTCAAACGGATCCAAACCCTTACAGGCAAAGACCCGCGCAATTGGCTGGAGCTCATTGAACTTACGCACGGACTACTCGCGTCTTATCAGTAGAGTCCACAACAAAAAAAGACTGAACCGGAATGCCCTGTCCCTTGTGGACGTCCCTACGTTCAGTCTCTTTATACTCTTCGAACCCCACTAACCGAACCACAGAATGTTAAGAAATCAGACCCAATTTCAGCACTCTCGCAATATTCTCGGTTGTACGCTCCACATTCTCTGGGCCTTCGCGCAGAAGTCGTTCCAGATCAGCCGCCCCCGGCACAATACCAAACACCGCGTCAATACCTTCAGTGTACAACGTATCTATCCCTTCACCAACGTAACCTGCAATGGCGATAACTGGCTTACCCGCTTCCTTTGCAGCACGCGCTACACCGTAAGGTGTCTTGCCAAATTTCGTTTGAAAATCAATGCCGCCTTCGCCCGTAAACACCACATCCGCATGTACCAGCTTGTCACGCAATCCAGTGTATTCAATGACAATTTCAATGCCTTTGCGCAACACAGCCTGTGTAAAAATCAAAAGCCCTGCGCCCAAACCACCTGCCGCACCAGCACCCGGCACATCACGTATATCCTTGTGTAGCTGCTGCTTCACCACATCTGCATAATGGGAAAGATTAGCATCCAGCACCTGCACCATCTCCGGTGTAGCTCCCTTCTGCGGTCCAAACACCCGTGAGGCGCCATGCTCTCCGCATAACGGATTCGTTACATCACAGGCGACAATGAACTCCACATCCTGCAATCGTTCATCCAGCCCAGTCACATCGATATGCGCCAGTTGATCAAGTTCGCCGCCTCCACGTGCAAGTGGCTGTCCGTTTGCATCCAGAAACGTTGCACCAAGCGCTTCGGCCATGCCTGTACCCCCATCGTTGGTCGCACTTCCACCAATTCCGATAATGATTTTACGAATACCCTGATCCAGACACGCCCGAATCAGCTCTCCCGTGCCATAGGTTGACGTGCGAAGCGGGTTCCGGGTTTCCTTGGTCACCAGATGAATGCCGCTCGCCGATGCCATCTCAATCGCCGCCGTTAACCCATCGCCCAGAATGCCATACTGCGCTGATACAGGCTGCCCTAGTGGCCCGCTCACCTCTCTCTGGTGAATTACGCCGCCAGAAGCATCCACCAGCGACTGCACGGTGCCTTCGCCTCCGTCAGCCATCGGTACATGAATATAGTTGGCGGTTGGATAAATTTTACGCAATCCTTTTTCCATGGCCACACATACTTCTTTCGCTGTCATGCTCTCTTTAAATGAATCCGGCGCCAGTACAAATGTCGTCTCTCTCATCTTCTCCCACCCCATCCGTGTTATTAAAGGATAAATCCGTAAATTAACGTCGCTACAATCGCCATCGTTCCACCCACGATTGCTTCATAAGGAATAACGCCCATCCGCTGCTTGATTGTCATCTTCATGCTGTCAGCAGAGACGTGGAAGTAATTTCCCTGTGGCAGGGAATCGATAACTGTCGCACCCGTGTGCACCATAACCGCCGCTGCGAGCGGAGCGGTTCCCATGTTCAGAATTGCATCTCCGAATGAACCGGTGGCAAGGATAACTCCTGTCGAGGTGGAAGCCGTCGCTGCCGCCATCAGAATACCAGCAATCGGCGCCAGAAAGGTACCGGATATCCCGGACGCTTCAATAAGACTAACCACCTGACCAGACAGATCGGATGCAGAGATCAGTCCCGCGATGCCCCCGGCTCCGATCAGAATAAGCACGGTGGCAGTCATTTTATTCAATCCGGATGTCGTGTATTTCACAATGTTTTTGCCCTGACCCATCGCCAGCATGCCGATAATACCCGCAATCGGGAGAATATACATCGCATCCACTTTGAATGTGGATAGTGCTGTGATACCTGTAATGGAGCCGATTGGATTAATCATCAGCAGGATGATCGCAACCAACGGTGCCACAATCGCTTTTCTCAGTGGTGGATACTGTGAAGTGTCCACTTCACCCTGCTCTGCTTCCTGATCGGTTACCATTACACCTTTGTTTCTAAGCATTGAAGCTACGATAACGGTTACAATTAATCCGCAGATGGCTGGAATCACGCCTGCCAGCATGACATTGCTGAGATCCAGATTGAACCCCCGTGCTGCAGCGATCGTATTCGGATTCGGGGATATAATATTCCCCGCCTTGCCTCCACCGGATAAAGCAAGCAAAAGGGCCAGCTTGGATATACCCATTTTGTTACCAACAGACAGCGCAATTGGCGCTACGATCAGGACGGCCACGGGAATAAATACCCCAACGGCTGTAATAATCATCGTTGCCAGTGCCAAAGCCAGAATGGCCTTACTGCCGCCAAACTTTCGTACGATGGCCTGGGCGATTGTCTCTGCTGCCCCCGACTCCATCATGACTCCAGCTAATACCCCAGCAGCCAGTACACGAAGCACGGTGCCCATGACACTTTGAGTGCCGTTCACTAGTATATTTACAGTCTCTTCTAGATTAGCTCCGCCAATTAAAGCGCCTACAATTGCGCCCAGAAATAAAGAGTAGACCGGATTAAGCTTCTTCAGAATCAGTATAATCGCAATTGCAAGTCCTGCCAGCGCGCCGATCCAGCTAATTGTTAAAGGTTCCATTGTTCATTGCCCCCCATGCACTTGTTGAACACGCTTTCATTATAGTTGCTGGTGAGCCAAATAAATATTGATGATCAGACGAAATTCATTGTGCATATGCACAACGAATAGTGGCAAGACCGAATATTCTGCCACCATTACACTAACGTGAATCGCTGCTTCCTAGAGCAGCACACGGTGTTCCATTATATTTTTCATACTGATATGGGATTTGGATGGACCAAGCTTCATAAGCGAGTCTTGGAACTCAGCAAGCTCTTCAATGGTTGCCGTCTGAACCTTGATCAGATAATTGTACTCACCGCTAATCCGATATAGATCCGTGACCTCAATAGCCTGTTCACAGAAGTGAACGAATTCCTCACAATGCTCTGTTTTGAGTAAAATAAAAGTCGTTGTCCCACGATTTAGTTTGGCCAGATCATAGATGGTTGAATATCCCGATATGACCCCATTTTCCTCCAGTTTGAGGATTCTTTCCTTGACCGAAGGTTGGGACATGTTCACCTCTTTGCTAATCTGTACAATTGGCATGCGTGCATGGTGCTGCAGCAGTCGCATAATTTGATGGTCGATCTCATCTATAACATAACCCATTTGTAGACCCTCCTGAGCATCAGGCTAATTTAATAAGCTTTTTGAGATAAAAGAGCTCATAAATTGCAACTCTCACCCCATTATATCCTTTGATATCGCATGGTTCCAATGCAGCGTTCCCTTTATACTTTAGAAAACAATCTGTAGAAGGAGTGATGAGCATGAGTGTAAACGGACTTGCTCACGTAGCCATTCAAGCACGTAATTATGAGGATACCCTCTCATTCTATACCGATGTATTAGGATTTAAAGTTGGTCACTCCTGGAGTCTGCCCGCCTTTCAAATTACCGAGGCGTGCATGCTGATCTCACCGGATCAACGCACCTGCATTGAACTGTTTGACCCCGGAGCCGTAATCGCGGCCGAAGGCGAACCAGCAGACTCTCCGGAAGCAGTGAAGCATGGGGCATTGCTGCATTTCGCCTTTTACGTAGACCATGTGGAAGAGATCTACGAGCGAGCGCTTGCTCATGGTGCTAAACCTTATATTCAACCCGATTGGATCTCACTTGGTGAACCCCCGCTTCAAGTTCGAAATGCGGTTGTGCATAGCCCGAATGGTGAAGTGATCGAATTCCTCGAAGAGGTTGATTTTGACCGTTCCTCTATATCATCTATCTAGCGTCATGCAAACCGAACAGCCTGTGGCCCGGATATCCGTGGCGGCAGGCTGTTTTATACTATGTTATTTGAGCAATAGGACAGCGAGCGTATGGGCATAAGACATACTCCTTGCCCTCATTCCCTCTCTTCAATCCGGCGTATAATCGCTTAACTTCCCTTCATACACCAGCTGCAGTTGTTCACTTTGGCGAAAATCATCCGGGGTCACCAGCGCAGGCAGCTTGTTCCACAGCTTGATGCCTGAACGTTGCAGAATCTCGGCAACAAATTGCGAGCAAAAGTAGGAGTTGCTGAACTCTACTGGCTCCTTCAACGTAATGCCAATCACACCAAGCAGATTGTACATATATTTCTGGCGGCTGCGAATGAAGATGTGCAGCACTCGTTTCATTTTTTCCACTTCACGCTCCGTCACCTGAAGCTCATAAATCACACATGTGGTATTTGGATACTTACTGTATGTACCTGTCTGAATATCTTCCTTCACGAACCCGCCGTTCAGCGGATTGCTGGGATGCTTGCGCCCAAAGCTGTACAGCTCGGACAATTCCCGGTCAAATGAGATGGAGGCATGATTGTATGGTGCTCTGGTGTAACTCTGAATGACTTTGGTAAACAACGTTCCCGTATTCGTAAGTAGGATATAGATGGAGCGTGGTTCTGTCATAACGAAATTTCCCCTTATCAAGTTGGTACTATTCCTTCATAATAACATAGGTACCCTATATTGGAATCTTATTTCTGGATAAGCAGGTGATTGTACTTGGGTAGTTCACTCTTTACCTTAACACTGATTTTTATTGCTTTATTGGTCATACATATCGTGTACAAAATCATTACGAGGCTTCAGCCGGACAAGGATTATTCGGGCATTGGCAACAAAATCAAAACCTGGTGGGGCATGTTTGTCATCTTTTGTCTCGCCACCCTCTTCAATCCGATTGTCTCCCTGATCTCCCTCATGGTACTTACCTTTTTCGCGCTGAAAGAGTACTTCTCCATGATCCGTAGCACCCGCAAAGCTGATCGCAGGTTGTTTCTATGGGCGTATCTGGCGATTCCGGTACAGTTCTACTGGATCTATATTGGATGGTATGGGATGTTTATCGTGTTTATTCCGCTCTATGTCTTCCTGGTGTTACCCCTGCCACGTCTAATTAATAAGGGCACGGTTGGTTTCCTGCGCAGTGTTAGCTCGACGCAATGGGGTTTGATGCTAATGGTATTTGGACTTAGTCATCTGGCCTACTTCCCGTTCGCAACACCGGAATATGGTTCAAAGCTGGTCCTGTTCCTGGTCGTGTTAACCCAACTGAATGATGTGGTGCATTATCTGGCCTCGCTCTATCTGGGCAAACGAAAAGTGGTGCCCACGGCCAATCCTTTTTTGACATGGGAAGGGTTCGCCTGTGCATTCGTTGTAACCACCACCGCCTCTTATTTCATTCACCCTTACCTGACTCCGTTTGATGCACGTTTCGCGCTTTTCATCGGTGTGTTAATCGCTCTGGCTGGGTTCTTCGGAAGTCTGACGGTTTCTGTTCTGAAGCGGGATTTGTTAATTGGGGATGACAATAAGTTCGATGCGCTGAAAAAAAGCTACCTGAGCCGGGTCGACAGCCTGACGTACACCTCTCCAGTCATGTTCCACGTGGTGCGTTATTTCTTCGACTTTATGTAGGAACAGCAGTATCTGTTACAGATACGAGGTGCGGAAACGCTCAGTCGATAGAACAAAGTGAGAGCTCGCGTCATCAATAAAAAGCAGCCTTTACGGCTGCTTTTACTCATTTATGGGAGAAATGAAGGCATACGTATAATGTGCCTATTTCATTTTCCATTTTGAATTAACAGAAAGCACCGAACACGGCTATGATATGCCTGATTATTTTAATTTAATTTCCTTCTCCGAGGTCACTTCTTTCCCCTCTTCATTGGTAAACACAAACGTCGCTTTGCCGCGTTCACCCTTCATCTCATCCGAATAGATAAATCCGGAGAATTGCCCGTCACCACTGATATAAAATCCTTCTTTCCCATTCGCGCCATGCTCGATCGCTTCCTTGTAGGAATTCACAATCGTTACCGTGTTGGACGTCCAGCGCATCTCGGATAAAGCATAGCCCTCAGGAATTTGTTTTATCGCAAAATCAAAGCTATTACCCTCGGACGGCTTATCCGTCTGGTCAATGACGATCATGACCTGTCCTTCCGCATCAGCGGATTCCGATTGGGCCGTAGGCTTGCCTTCATTCCCACTTTCATTCGCCTGATTATTGTTATTCTTCGCCTCCATATTGGGAACGGAACTATTTCCCGCTTCCTCTATGGGCTGCTTTGATTGTGGATAGGCGTGTTCCTGTACGGATTCGTTGTTATTTTTCGCCCCACATGCGCTGGTCAACAGCAGAATACATAGAGCAGACACCCAGAGAATAGATTTATTTTTTTTATTTTTCATCATTGGAACTCCCTCCATTGATCTAAAGTAACAAGCACGATGCATTCATCCAAAGAGAACTTTCCAATCAGCACCTTCTATAGTAATTACTACACCATATCGTCTCACATTAAGCTCCATATTATGTAAATGAGTACTAAATTCAATTCGTTAATACACTTCGATGAACCCTGAAATGTTGACGTGTTACCCTGAAAGAGTTAAAAAATAAGCTATATGAGGGAGGAAAAAGGTTGAATCGCTTTGCTTTTATGATGCTTGTTATACTCGCTACTTCGCTTATGGGTTCATCCTTTGCTGTGGGCAAAATCGGACTGGCTTATATCTCACCCATACTGCTGGTTGGCATTCGATTTACGCTCGCTGGAGGACTAATGGCGCTGTGGGTACGAAATAAAAACCTTCCCGTAACCTCGCCTGACTGGCTCCGGTTGTTCGTCATCGGTCTGTTCCAGACGACGGGCGTGATGGCCTGCATTTTCCTGAGTATGCGCACCATACCTTCCGGGCAGACGTCCATTCTCACGTTTACAAATCCGCTATTGGTGGTTCTTCTCGGAAGTATATTTCTTGGTTTGAAATATCGGGCATACCAGTGGTTTGGGGTGCTCATCGGTATAACGGGGGTGTTCATCACGCTTGGATTCCATCTTCAATTCTCCGGAGGAACGTTACTGGGTGTGGGTTCTGCCTTGTCCTGGGCAATCGCTACTCTCTTGGTCAAACAATGGGGCTCACGCTTCAGCACATGGGTGCTAACGGCATATCAGATGTTATTCGGCGGATTAACACTGTTATTGCTCAGTTTTACCATGGAATCAACCAAACTCATTCTGAACACCACATCCATAGGGGTGATTCTGTATCTGGCGATCCTCGGTTCTATTGTGCAGTTTGCTACGTGGTTTTACCTGTTAAGCAAGGGCGATCCGGGCAAGACAAGTGCGTTTTTGTTTCTTGCTCCCTTCTTCGGTGTCTTATCAGGTTGGCTACTTCTGGGCGAAGTCATTCGGGATTACGTTTATATGGGCGGGCTATGCATATTCCTGGGGATCTTTCTGGTACACTGGACTGGACGAGCAAATAATAAGGACGTATTGATAAAATAAAATATTCATGCCTGAATTTCGGCGATGCCCAGTGCATCGTTTTTTTATAATATCAACAAGTATAAACTTTACTGATATAAGGACGTGCGCCCAATGATTTCTGCTGAACTGAAAGAACAATACTATGAGGCTCTTGTGGCTAAGGATTCGGAATACGAAGGTTTATTCTATGTAGGCGTCAAGACGACGGGTGTTTTCTGCCGGCCTACATGCCCCGCGCGGAAGCCCAAGTTCGAAAACTGCGAATTCTATGAGACGGCTCAGCAGGCTTTACTTGCTTCGTATCGTCCTTGCCAGCGCTGCCGCCCGTTGTCTCATCCCAATCAGGTATCTGATGTGGTACGCGTATTGGTGGAAGCCGTGGAGAACCATCCGGAGAAACGCTGGAAAGGCCAGGACTTCAAGGCATTATCTATCGACGAATCGACGGCCAGACGTCAGTTCAAGAAGCGATTTGGCATGACCTTTGTGGAGTATGCCCGTGCCCGTCGTATGGGACTGGCCCTGAAAAATATTCGCTCCGGTCGAACGGTCATTGATGCCCAGCTGTCCACCGGTTACGAGTCCGGCAGCGGGTTCCGGGATGCCTTCTCGCGAATCATGGGCGCAGCGCCCACACAAGTAGATGAACAAAATGTCTTGAAGGCGTCCTGGATCGACACACGTCTTGGACCCATGATGGCTGTAGCCGATGAGAAGGCGCTATATCTGCTCGAATTCGTGGATCGCAGAGGTCTGGAGTGTGAGGTAGAACGTTTGCGCAAACGAACGAAGTCAGCCATTGTACCTGGAGTAACAGAACCGATTCGTTCCATTGAACGGGAACTTGCGCAGTATTTTGAGGGCACGCTAACTGTATTCCATACCCCGTTGTTCTGGTTAGGAACACCATTCCAGAAGAGTGTATGGGAGCAATTGATTGCGATCCCACCGGGCGAGACGAGGTCATATCAAGATATCGCGAATGCACTGGGTAAACCTACAGCATGTCGGGCGGTAGCACAGGCCAATGGAGCCAATCAGCTGGCCATTGTTATTCCATGTCACCGTGTGATCAATGCCAGTGGAGAACTGGGAGGATACGGAGGAGGCCTGACACGCAAAAACTGGCTTTTAACCCACGAGAAGCAGGCTCCTGAATAACTCAAGAGATATGAAATGAACGGCATGTGGTATGAAGAGGATTAGCTATGTAACGGAGGAGATAAGTCTTATGAGTACGCAACAAGAAAAAGCGGCGATGTTCCACCAATCCCATACGAAAGGCAATCCCTTGATTCTGGTCAATGTCTGGGATGCCGGGAGTGCACTCGCCATCCAATCTGCTGGAGTAGCAGCAATCGCTACTGGAAGCTGGTCTGTATCTGCTGCCCACGGTGGGAGAGGCGATGCCATTCCAGCTGGTACTGGACAATCTGGCCCGGATTACAGCGAGCGTGGATTTGCCTGTTACGATCGATATTGAGGGAGGGTATGGCAGGTTTGCGTCAGAAGTGAAGGGAAATGTGAGCCAAGTGATCCATCACGGTGCGGTAGGAATTAATATTGAGGATCAGCTCCCTTCTGGCGCAGGACTGTACGCTGTGGAGGAGCAATGTCTGAGACTGTCGGCTGCCCGAGAAGCCGCGGAGCAGGCAGGCATTCCGCTGTTCATTAACGCCCGCACAGATATCTTTTTGCAAAATGCACCTGAACGACACAATCACGCACTCCTGGAAGAAGCACTTATTCGCTCCAAGGCATATGCAGAAGCAGGCGCCAGTGGTCTGTTCGTTCCAGGCTTACAGAATCAACAACTGATTCAGGAATTGTGTGAATGTTCGTCGCTTCCGGTCAACGTGATGGTTACATCCCATGAGCCTTCACCGAAACAACTTGCTGGGCTGGGTGTGGCACGCGTAAGCTATGGGCCTTATCCTTATCTGCAAGCAATGGAATACCTGAAAGAACTGGGACAAAGTATTCTATCTGGAAACTAACACAAAGGCGTGCTTCTCATTTTTCACCAGAGGGAAGCGTACTTTTTCACGATATTCAATTAATGCTACTATTATAAGCGATCATCTATGATGTGAATCCTCAAACAGGTGCTAGACTGCGCCTGTTTTTTGATGCTTATCTTTTCACCTATGTATGTTATAATCACCACTACCCAACACTAACAGGAGGAAAATATGCTTAACGTTGAACAAAAGCTTGAAGTGCTACAATCGTATCCCCAACTGCAACGCAAAGATGTTTCTCTCGGTCGTGTTAATTTCCACTACGAAGAAAGTGCGTATGATAAAAAGATTGTTGCTCTCCATATTCACCCTAACGGTAACGGTTATATCTATGCAGGGCTACTGCCCAACTATGAGACCGATGCTAAAGGATTCGTCAATATTCGTGATTACTCCGAAGAAGATCTACGCACATTATTAGATGAGACAATCAAAGCGATGTCTCACAATCCCAACGCAGTTGAATTCGAGGTGCCAGAACAAGTAAAAACTGCTGCTCCTGCATTGGCTACAACCTCTACAGGTGGCGGAACATGGGTCGATGAAGATGGACATACGCTGACTTTAAAATATGAAGATGACATGTGGTATGTGTATTCCGGTGTTAATCTGGATATGGCTTTCGAAACACGTAGCGAAGCTGGCGAGTATCTCAAAGAAGAAGGATTCAAACCACAAGCTCAAGCCTAACTTATACAAAAAAACACGAGGCGTGTATGTACACACTCGTGTTTTTCTGATCTGATCAGTCTTTTCTGCCTTTCATTGTAAGCGGCGCATTCTTCATCATCGGGTACGTGCTCAGAAGCAAAGCACCTCCAATGCCCCCCAGAGTGGTGAACAATGCGATGAGATTGACATTTGTAAACCACTGGACCCACGTGCTCAGATCTGATAGAACAATTACCAGCGTAACGATTAAGCTAACCCCAAAGAACAGGACAAAAAAGTTGCGCATCCCCAATCTAATCCAACAAACAGTTGAGAAGATGGATAACCCCAGCACCAGAAAACCAATCATCAGATCAAACCATAGATAGGAAAAAAAATGATATTCACTTGAATACAGCATACCTGGTTGATAAAAGGTTACGCCAAGCGTCCCATATTCATGGAGAAGATGCATAATGAAATAGATGACGTTCAGTATCGTAATTGTTCCTACGACCATCCATACCGAAATGATATAAAAGGATTTCATAAACTGTATTCGTGTACTGCCCATACCGATCGCAACCGGAAACAATGTGATGATGCCCGCGACCGCAAAAGCACAGATTCCTCCGTACATTGGACCGAATAGTTGAGTAGTATACGTCACATCAAAGATGAATCCAATGGCCAGATAGACAACTGTAAGCATGAGTGTAATTGACGAGAAAATCATTAAATACCAGCGCATATCGTCCAGAATCAGCCGATTCGTACCTTTCACCGAGTTCATCGCTTAATCCCCTCCTGATTACGCGTCCTGTTGACCAAATAATCCTGTAATGTTGCCTTCTCAATGGAAAGCCCCTGCGTATGAGCGATGTCTTTCCACGTTTTCGAGTATGGCTCATCAATCATCACTTTCAAGGTCGATCCCATCTGGGAAGATTCTATGACCTTCACGTCTGCGGTGACTCGATTGACATCTTCAATTCTCCCTGTTAGAAGAACTCCTTTTTCGCGCATCTCTTCCATCGGCTGATTAAATAACACTTCCCCGGCTTGCAGAACGATGAGGGACTCACATAAAGGCTGAATCTCCTCAATATGATGGCTTGATATTAGGATTAGACGCGGGTTATCTTCATACGTCTCCAGTAAAGTATTGTAGAAATATTTACGTTTCTCAGCATCAAGTCCATTGGTGGGCTCATCCAGAATCGTTACTCTTGCGTTACTGGCAAGACCCAATATCATCTGAGCGGCGGTCTTCATGCCTTTTGAGAATTTGGTGATCTTCTTCTTCACTGGCAGTTCGAACATGTCGATTAGTTGCTCGGCGAGACCCTGATTCCACTGAGGATGGAAGTATTGACCGAATCGAACCATGTCGTTGATCGTCCAATTTCTACCCAGGGGATGGTTCTCCTGGATATAACACAGATTCTCCTGCGCAGCCAAGTTGTTGTATGGATCCTGGCCCATCACTTCAATGGTTCCAGTATCAGGCCGGTTATGGCCTGCGAGCAGACTCATCAGGGTTGTTTTGCCTGCACCATTTCTTCCCCACATTGCACTAATGATCGGCTCACTCTCATGTAACGTCACGTTTTTTAGCACCGGCGTCTGTTGATAGCTGTAGGTCACCTGCTCGATCTGAATCATAACTCACTCTCCTTATCTTTCTTGCCCCGGATCAAATCGATAATCATGTCCTCATTCATGTGAATCCGTCTGGCCTCTTCAAGTAAAGGTTTGATATATTCTTCGTAGAAATGCTGCTTTCGTTCAACAAGCAATGCTTCCCTGGCTCCCTTCGCAACAAACATTCCAACACCTCGCTGTTTGTAAATGATACCTTTGTCCACGAGCATTTGAAGCCCTTTGCGTGCCGTGGCTGGATTAATATTGTAAAAGCGAGAGAGTTCATTGGTTGAAGGGACCTGTTCCTCCACCTTCAATCTGCCGTCTACAATGTCATCCATAATCATCATGGATATCTGATGAAAAATAGGCTGAGATTCATCCAAATTCGATTTCATGCGATTCCAACTTTCATCCATTGTTAATTAGTTAGTCGGTTAGTTACTCATGTAACTAACTATAGTATACGGAAACCAATATGTAAATAGGCGAAGCACTAATTAATCAACTTTTTCATTTTGGCTCGATTGTATTGATTAATAAGACCGTCCAGAACTACAGATTGCTGGATGACTTCAGGATGAAGCAAACTGCCGTATTCCGACTGCAAGCGGTGAAGCTGTTGTCTGGCTTCTTCGATCTGAGACATTAACTCCAGGCAATCCATAGTACCCCTCCTTTTTGTCATATTTTAGTTTATTATGCCAATCGATAGGCCGCAAGGGGTACGACATACTTATTCTTCCACCAGACGCAAAAAAAGACGCCTCTGAATGAATATTCAGAAGCGTCCCTTACCAATTTTTTAAGTTCCGAATCCGTGGTCAGCAGTTCTCATAATTCCGGGGTCTGGAACTTCCTTGCCTGAGACAGGTTCCGTAGCAGGAGCTACAATGTAAATAATAATACTACATGTAGCTATCAGCAAAGCCAACTTTCTCTTCATTGAGTTTCTGCACCTCACTAATGATCAATTTGTATTGCTGTTTCGCCGTCTCAGTTGCAAACTCCCTATATTGCTCAAACAGTCCGACACCTCTAAGCATACCTCGTCCACTGCTAATTTCAATAGAGAATCGTAAACTATCCAGAACAAATTGTATTCCTGTGAAATACTCGTCTTTCTTTAGATAATACGCAGCGAGATCTGCTAAAAGACGTAAATATCGATCATCTGTAACCTGTCTGCTAACCTTTCCAATTCGGTTGCTCTGTTCCTGGTACGTAAAGTATGATTCATACTGTTCGAGCACATCATCAATATTTTTATCATAGCGATTGGCAGCAGTCACAATATCACAAAGCGCCGGGAAAATTTCATTTTCTTTTGTTGAGATGTAATTCAAATATTCAGGCAACACATCAAACTGTCCGCTCATTAATTGATATATATAACGGTTGCCCTCAGCCCATTCCTGAAACTGATTCATAACTACCATCTCGTCTTGATTAGGGTTCTTAACCCAACTGTTATCCGTGTATAAAGAAACATATTTAAGGGCGCCTTGATAGTCTTTAAGTTGATAGCACGCACTACCTGAAGCCAAATAAGAATACAGAATGTAAAACACAATTGGTCTTTTGGTTTCTTCCTGTTTCCTTCTTCCATTCAGCTCATAATGGATGGTTGCTTTCACCCTAAGCTTCTCGGACAGCTCCTGAACTTTATTCCATCTGTGCAAGGCACCAAAGGCATTGATCAGTTCGTTGAGCGCATCCAGCTGATAGCGTTCATCCAGCCGATCCACATAGTATTCGAATTGGGCCGCAATGATTAGATTTCGTTGCTGATCATTGCTCAGCCCCAATCTGAATAGTCGATACTGACATAGTGCAAGCCGTTCGGAGTGTTGCATTTTCTCACTTTCGGCTATCGTTTCATATAGTAGAACGGCCGGTTTAAATTTACCAGCATGGTAGAATTCTTCAGCCAGATCAAATAACAAAGGAATATAAGATAGATTATCCATCATCAACCGGATAACATCTTCAATACAATTCAATTTATTCAATTCTGCACATCGATGAAGGAATGGCCCCAGTCTTCGCCAGTCAGGGGCAGCATGGACAAAACACTCATCTATATACAATTCATAGAAGTAACCTTCTTCAAGTCTCATAGCTGAAGTGATTCGATCCAGCTGCTGCATCGCAATCGGACGATTCTTGTTCAAAATGTTGCTCAGCGTACCCGAGTTAATTCCTGACGTTTCCGAAAAAAGACTAATGGACATCTGCTCACGCTTCAGATAACTCTCTAAATGATCGCGTATCGTGGTTGTCGGCTCCAAACTAACACCACCCTCCAAAATAAAAAACCATAAACAGGATTAACGGTATGCAAAAGTAATTATATGTAATAATTAAGCAAGGGTCAATAAGATAAATTCAACTAATTTGTATTAATTACAAAATAATCCTTTTGTTAAAATAGAGGCCCTATCCTTATTTTATACCGGGAATGAATAAGCATCAAATAAAGGATAAAATAAAAACACGAGCGCTATATACGCTCGTGTTTTACATGCAATACAGCAGATCATTCTGCTATGTATTGATTTGGGTTTAAGGCAGCACATTACCAGCTGCACGATAGATTTCGTACCACTCTTGGCGTGTAAGGTGAACATCGCCAGCTTTGATGCAATCCTGCAAACGCTGGATGTTCATTGTACCTGTCACGGGCTGCATTTGTGCCGGGTGACGCAGCAACCAGGCAATTGCGATGGTCGTGTTGCTCACTTCATATTTTGCAGCAATCTCGTCGATCTTCGCATTCAGTTCCGGGAACTTATCGCTACCCAGGAATACACCTTCGAAGAATCCGTATTGGAACGGGGACCATGGTTGAATCGTGATATCATGCAGGCGGCAATAATCAAGAATACTGCCATCACGGTTAACCGCGGCATCGTTCTCCATATTTACGTTGATTCCACTATCAATCATCGTGGTATTGGTAATACTCAACTGCAGCTGGTTGGCTACCAGTGGCTGTTTAACGTATTTTTTCAACAGTTCGATCTGGTTCGGATTCTGGTTGGATACCCCGAAGTGACGCACTTTGCCTTCGCGTTCCAGCTGATCAAAGGCTTCAGCTACTTCTTCCGGTTCCACCAAGGTGTCCGGGCGATGCAGCAATAAAACATCCAGGTAATCGGTTTTCAAGCGTTGCAGAATGCCATCCACCGAATTCAAGATGTGCTCTTTGGAGAAATCAAACATGCCTTTGCGGATACCGCATTTGGATTGAAGAATCATATTTTCACGAACTTGGGGATTCATCTGCACAGCCTCTGCAAAGATCTCCTCACAAGCCCCGTTTCCATAAATATCAGCATGGTCGAAGAAGTTCGCGCCTGCTTCCATGGCGGAATGAACAAAATGTTCAGCTTCTTTGCTGCTTAATGAATTAATTCTCATGCAGCCAACGGCTACAACCGGTATTTCAAGTGCGCTGCTGCCAAGTTTAATTGTTCTCAAGATGATTTCCCTCCATATTCGAATAGTATCGTACATTCATTCTCATGATCTTTGCCAACTAGTATATACTTGTCTTCCGTCTATGATTGTGACACAGAACTGCAATCGGTTTCAATGGAATTTTAGATTTCTTATATGGAATAATGGAGGTTTTTTTCTGCATCGTTCCTCCACCTATACTTCTTCCGGAACTATCACTTCAATATGCCGAGGCAATACACTGATTTGAATGGGCAGAGAGGGCCCTTCTTCTCCATCCACATTTGTGCGAATGGCTTCTGTAGAACGGACGTGAACTTCTTTTGCCGTAAAATAATCAACATCCTTATGATTCTTCAGATTGCCAAACAACAGGGACGTTCCGAGTGTTACCGTATTAAAGACATTCATGCTACGGATTACAAAACAATGTATTAATCCATCATCCACCGCTGCTTCCGGGGACAATTTCTCAAAACCTCCAACCGAATTGGTCAGTGCCGCGAGAAAAAGTGGAGACTCCCCTTCCCAGAACTGCCCATCATACTCAATAGTGAGTGGCTTGGCCGGTGTGTTCATCAAATCTTTCAATCCTTCTTTCAAATAAGCGAATGAACCCAGCTTCGACTTCTCTTCAGAGGATACCGAGAATAACGCCTCTGCCAATGAACCCGCTGCCACCACGTTAGCAAACAGACGATCGTTGATTTTACCAAGATCCACCTTATGGATCTGCTCCGAACGTAACTGCCGAATGGCTTCCTCCGGATCAAGCGAGATATTCAGCGCACGCGCAAAATCATTCACTGTACCCAGCGGCACCACACCCAGTCTGGGACGATGCTCCTGATCCATCATGCCGTTAATCGTCTCATGCAGCGTCCCATCCCCTCCAATGGAAATGACGAGATCACAGCCATCTTTGCAGGCACTCAGACAGTAGTTGGTCGCATCGCCCTCACCAGCCGTCTCATTGACCACCACTTCATACTGCTGTGATTCAAGAATTTCTTGTACCTGGGACACATATTGCTGAGCCTCTTCTTTACCCGACGATGGATTACTAATGATCATGGCTTGGCGCATACCTGCATCTTCTCCTCCAAATGGCTTTCTTACTTCATCTATACCCTTTCTGCCATGGAGTTGAATAGCATCTGGGGGAGTTGTACAATTTTTTTTGAAAAAGATGGCTGGAAGAGTGCAGTATGGGGTTTGTATCATATAGAATAGAAGTAGATGTTCTGCCTGTCATGAATTTCTTGTTCCTTTTGCCCCATGATGGGTTAATAACTATAGATGTGTTTATCTATTATATCTGTCCATATCGTAACTATAGTAGTTTTACCGACATAAATTGGTACTCACAAATTACATAAGAACGGTACACTTACCTATCATCAAAATCGGAATCGGAGGGAATTCATGCAATGAGAAGAATGACTCTACTATTTCTAGTCTTCATCCTGAGTCTCGGGGCGGCTGGGCAAGCGATGGCCTATACTACGGCAGACTTGGGCGAAGGAATCATCAAAGATCCTGCACTAGAGAACGGACTGAAGCTGATTCTGAACAAACCGGTAGATTCCCCGCTAACCTCTTCCGATCTGGAGCAGTTGAACGTAGTGGATCTCAGCAATGCAGGCATTCAAAGCCTGTCCGGCCTGGAATACGCCACGAATCTGACACACCTCCGGTTATATGGCAATGAGATTGAAGACCTAACACCGCTGGCGCATCTGACTCAGCTTCGCGAGGTTGACGTTCGCAATAACTACATTACATCGATTGATGCACTCGCTGATTTGAAAGACCTGGGACGGCTGTATATCAGCAACAATTCCATTTCTTCCATAGAAGTTGTACGTGGATTCACCCGTTTACATACGTTTCACGCCAGCGGCAACCAGATTACCAGTCTCTCCGCACTGGCGGATGCAGATGATCTTCAATGGCTTGAAATCTCGAATAATGCGATAACGTACCTGACACCACTGGCGGATAAAAGAAAACTGAAACAGCTCAATGTGGCCAACAACCACATTCATACACTGGATGTACTGGCTGATCTGCCGAATACACTTCAGAAGCTGAATGTGGCAGGCAACGAGATCTCCGATCTGATGCCCTTGAAGCATTTGACACGCCTGCAGGCGCTAGACTTCTCCGGGAATCAGGTTCAGCATCTGGCACCCTTGGAAGACCTGGTAGGGTTGAAAGAACTGAATGCGGAGTCCAATCAGATCTATGATCTGGAGCCGTTACGCCAGCTGTCCAAGCTGGAAGTACTGAAACTGTCCAATAACCGGGTGTGGGATCTGTCACCGATTGCCGGTTTTACTTTTACAAGAAACAGCTCTGCAAATACAAATACGATAACGGATATCTCGGCTTCCACTTCCTTATCCTCCGGTACGCAGACCTCGGTCGTCTCTGAACCGGAACCTGCCGGACTCACGGTACAAAATAATTATCTGGATGTTGCGAGCGGCAGTGACACGATGCGCCTGCTAAACCAGATGAATGTGCGGGAGCAGAAACGTACTCCACAGGGCAGCTTCCAGCGGCTTATTGAAGGATCTACCACAGCCTATGTCGGGGATCGTGCTTACGCACTGGAGGCTGCCCCCTTTATCGATGAAGGACGGACCTATGTACCACTCCGCTTTGTCTCCGAGCAATTGAATGCCAGCGTGAACTGGAATCCGGATACACAGGAGGTTCAGATTGCGCAGAATGGTACAGTGGTTCGGTGGACCGTGGGCAACAAACAGGTGATTGTAGACGATACACTTGCGATAAACGATGCACCACTGTTGATGAAGGATGGAAAGGCGTTTGTCCCGGTACGTTTTATTTCGGAGCAATTCAATACGACGATTGCGTATATCGGAAGCAGCAAAACGATTCTGATCTTCGAAAACAAAGCGCAGGCCGAGAATGTACAGCCTTAATTAAGCCAAGCATCATCAAGCACCGAGCACTTATCTCAACTTTTCTCAATGCACAATTACATGCACAGCGAAGTCCCCGTCTGAACATCAGCGGGGATTTTTGGTGAGCAGTATACAGGATACACTGGCGACATTACGATTGGCGGAATGGCGATTATTTAATCAAAAAAACGGATGCTGCACAGGGTCTGCCTGTATTCACTGGGACTCATGCCAGTCCATCTTCTGAACTGACGACTGAAGTGCGCAAGACTGGAATACCCAAGCATGGTGGCAACCCGAGTGAGGTTAAGATCAGGCTGGTGTATCAGCTGCTTGGCTTCGTGAAGCTTCAGTTCGGACAAATATCTGCGCGGAGAGATGCCGTATACTTTCTGAAAAGTCTCCAGAGCATATCCAGGGCTGATTTGAAGCGAGGCCGCAATCTCTTCAATCCGAATCCCCTTATCCCCCAGCCCTTCCCGCTGGATATTCCCGGCATTGAAACGGCTTTTGATTGCCTCGGCAATCAGTGTTGCATAGTGCGCCACAGTAGGCGATACGGTTTCTTGGGAACGGGACGAGCTTTGCTCTGCCAATATCGCCAAAATCTCCAGCAAACCAGCCTGCATACGGAACAAATCTGATGTTGTATATTCTTCTTTGTGCTGAAGCAGATCCACCCATTTCATCATGACTTCCGTTAATCGCTGATTATCCTCGCCGTCACATGGAAACAACATCTGCACATGTCTACTCATCTCCTGGCGAAACAGAATCTCATCAACATTGAAATGGGCAATAAAGTAGGTAAGCCCTTGCTCCTGATTACATTCATTGGTATGTTTGCACCCAGGCGGGATGAGCAATATATCTCCTGCGTGGAGATCATAACGAATATTCTCCAGTATCGTCGTCTGCGACCCTTCCAGAATCAATATCAATTCAAAGGCCAAATGCGATTCCAGCGGCACTTGCCAGCCCTGTTTCACCTTCTGCATATGAGCACCAAACAGCTTGACGTTCCAGTCCGTCGCAGGTAGCCATCGGCTCTCCGGAGATAGATAAGAACGGTATGGTTCAGGAATGATCATGCATTTCACCACCTTGGATTAGGGCAAATTTTACGCGGTTCAGCGTATCTTCTTTTGCAAAGGGACTTGATATACTGACTGTACATCATACCTGAGATTCAAGCGAGGAGGAAATTCCAATGTCCCTGACATTACATGGTTATTCCACTACACCAGATCATGCGTGGAAAGAGATTTCTTATACAACTACAAATGAAAGCGCTAACTTAAAGCTCACAGGTGAACAGCATCAGCTTGTAGAAGGATTTGGCGGTTGCTTTAATGAGCTTGGTTATATTGCCTTGTCCCACTTGAATGATGAGCAGCGTCATGACGTATTTCATTCCCTCTTCCACCCGGAAGGAGAACATAAATTCAACATCTGTCGCCTGCCCATTGGCGCGAGTGATTATGCAGAGCAATGGTACAGTCACAATGAGGTGGACGGCGATGTGACCATGGAACATTTTTCGATCGAACGTGATTTCAAATATCTGATTCCATACATCAAAGAGGCCCTGACATATAATCCGAATCTGCAATTCTTCGCCTCACCGTGGAGCCCGCCTACCTGGATGAAGTCACCGAAAGCCTATAACTATGGAACGCTGCGCTGGGAGAAGGATATCCTGGAAGCTTATGCGCTGTATTTCGTCAAATTCGTAAAGGCGTACAAGGACGCTGGCATTACCATCCATCAGGTCCATGTACAAAACGAAGTCATCGCGGATCAGAAATTCCCTTCCTGCATGTGGACAGGTGAGCAGCTGCGTGAGTTTATCGCCGATTACCTGGGCCCTGCTTTTGATCAGCACGGTCTGGACACGGAAATCTGGCTGGGAACGATCAACGCACCTGATCCATGGGAAGAATTGATCAAAAAGAAAACAAATGATTTTGACGAATATGCCGGACTGGTGCTTAGTGATCCCAAAGCCTACGCCTATATCAAGGGAGTCGGTTATCAATGGGCAGGCAAAAATGCCATCCAACGTACAGCCGCGAGCTACCCGGAGCTTCGTTACATGCAGACCGAGAATGAGTGCGGTGACGGTAACAACTCGTGGAACTACGCCAAGTATGTATTTAATCTGTACCAGCACTATTTCAGTAATGGAGTGAATGCGTATATTTACTGGAACATGGTTCTGGAGCCAAAAGGCCGCAGCACATGGGGGTGGGAGCAAAACTCTATGATTACGGTAGACCCGGATGCCAAAGGAATCATTCGGAATCCCGAGTATTATGTGATGAAGCATTTTGCTCATGATGTCGTGCCTGGTGCACGAAGAGTCGGACTGTCTGGAGCCTGGAGTGGCAAAGCCGTGGCTTTTCGCAACCCGGACAATAGTCTCGTCATTGTCATCAACAATCCGTTCAAGGACAGCCGGGACCTGCATTTGGCGTATGAAGGACAGACACTCCGGTTCGAGCTGGAGGCGGATTCCTTCAACAGTATTATCATTCCTCAATCCTAATACCCATTCAAACCACGAAATAGCGTCATGTCGCCCTACTTGATGTGGGCACATGACGCTATATTTTTGTCAAGCTATGGAAAGAAATGATTCTGTGAATGGTTCTGCCTGCCTAGCTTAAGGATTGTTCGCAAGATAATTTCTCAGCCATTGCAGCGCTGGACGCTCTGTACCATTCGTATTCACCAAATGGGAACCACTCACCCAAGTCTGACCTTGATTAAAGCCCCACAACGTCACACCTTTAACGGCCGAATGCTGCCAGAGGACAGGGAATTTCTGCTGGTAGCGCTGCAGCTGTGTGTTATCATCGCCGGTTATATCCAGTTCGGATACATAGATCGGCAATCCGGTTGCCGCAAGTTTGTTTAATACGGTATTCATTGTGCTGACAGAAACGTTATCCATATTAAAGTAATGACACTGGATGCCGATGCCATCAATCAGGCCTCTGCTCTTCAAAATATTGATGATCTGAACGTATTGATCAGCTGCATTCGGATCGCCAATAATCCCATATTCGTTCAGCAGAAGCTTGGCGTTCGGGAAAGCTTGTCTTGCTTGCTCAAAAGACCAAATAACCCAGTCCCACCCTGTCGCTCCATCACCACCAATGGCGTTACGATAGGAAGGTTTGGCATGTAATGGTTCATTGACTACATCGACAAACGCTGATTTGGAATATCTCTGGCCTGCTGCCTTGATCCACTGGATTACTTCAGCCTTCTGATCTGCAGCGGAGAGTCCACTAATCCAACCTGGCTCCTGACTTCCCCAGACAAGCGTGTGAAACTTGAACGGAAATCCATTGTTGTTGGCATAATTGTAGGCGATATCCGCCTGAGACCAGTTCATATTGTTACGCGTGGCTTCAACTGCGCCCCATTTCGTTGAATTCTCCGGCGTTACCTGGTTCCAATAGGGACTGAAATTGGAGGGAACACTGCTTGCAATGATATTGCCCAAAAACTTGCTTCCTTTGGCCAAACCTGCACTCACACTGCCAACGGCTACTGAGGTAGCGAGCACACCTACCAAAGCCAGTGAACCGACAGTCTTGAACCATTTGGACTTGAACATGATCTTCCTCCTTCGAATATTAGTATTCGATTTATTAGTAAGCGCTTACAAATTCCATTTTACTGGATAAATATGTAATTATCCATGTAGAAAGTATAGCTTGTCCCTCAGAAAGTATAGATGTTGGGGCACTAAAATGGTGACTTATCTAAATTGAGTTACATTTTATTATATTTACAAATCTATAAATATAGATATAATGTAATTCTGAGAACCTATTATATCGGCCGTATATTTTTCTATAGGTAAGGAGGCTTTTTCAGTCCATTATATCTATTTTTCTATATATATAAATTAATTTGGAGGTCTACACTTTACATGAAATTGAAATCACAACAGGTTAATCCGTTACTCATCCTCATTCTGGCGCTGGGTGTGTTCGCCATCATCACTACAGAAGTAGGCATTATCGGAGTGCTTCCGCTGATCACACAGAAATTCAACATCACCGCTGCACAAGCTGGGTGGCTGGTAAGTATTTTCGCTCTCGTCGTTGCCGTTTCTGGCCCATTCTTGACCCTACTCGTATCTGGTATCAATCGTAAAACCATTTTGCTAACTGCCGTGCTGTTATTTGCCATTTCCAATGTAGTATATGTCTACACAACCCGGTTCGACATGATGCTAATCTTTCGGATTATCCCGGCCATTTTCCATCCAGTCTTCTTCTCTGTTGCTCTCGTCACGGGTGCCAAGCTGGTCCCACCGGAAAAAAGCAGTCAGGCCGTTGCCAAAGTGTTTACTGGGATCACTGCCGGCTTTGCATTTGGCGTGCCCTTAACTTCCTACCTTGCGGAACGCTTCTCGTTGGAGGTTGCGTTCTGGTTCGGAGCGGTTGTCAGTCTCATTGCTTTCATCGGTATATGGATTTGGCTGCCCTCGATGCCTGTGCAAGAGAAGATGTCTTATGGCAAACAGATCCGCATTTTGCGTAAACCTGCGCTGTGGCTAAATATTGCTACTGTCATTTTTATTTTTGCAGCGATGTTCTCCGTATACAGTTATTTCGCCGAATACCTAGGGCAAGTCACCCAAATGGGCGGTTCATGGATTAGTGTGATGCTCTTGGCCTTTGGTGTTATTATGATTGCCGGAAATTTGGTATTCGGACAGCTTCTGCATCGGAATATTCCGAGAACTGTTCTCCTCTTCCCGGTGCTATACATGGCGGCTTATTTACTCGTTTTCTATGCAGGTTCCTATTTCATTCCGATGGTTATCATGGTGTTCGTCTGGGGTGCGATTCACTCTGGCGGTCTGATTGTCAGCCAAACTTGGCTTACGACGGAGTCTCAGGAAGCACCTGAATTCGGAAATAGCCTCTTTGTCTCTTTCTCTAATCTGGGGATTACCCTCGGAACCTCCATCGGTGGCTGGTTCATTGCCCAACTTGGAATTCATCAGGTCATCTGGAGCGGAATAATCTTTGGTCTGCTTGCTTTGGTATCCATCGTTGTCAAAATAAAATTTTTCACCTCTCGTAGTCGTAGTTCAATAGAGACGGTTTAAAAGTTAAGTGCCCAGCGTCATCTACAATCAAATATGATTTGGGTGGTGTTGAGGAAGAAGTTTAAACATATAAAGAGACGTGTAGAGACTACTCTAATCATTTCCAGTGAATTCCTATCGAATGATCCAGAGTAGTCTCTTTTATATGTCATTTTGTGGTTTACATTTACCAAATGTTTATCTAGTATTAACTCCAATGACACATATCTTTACATAACACTAGATAACAAGGGAGATTACAACATGCGCAAATTTTCGCCGAAACGTTACGCCGGATGGCCCTTATCATTCCTCTTATGTGCCTCCATCCTCTTCGCACCTTTTGCCTCCACTCCGGCTCAGGCTGCTGAAGCAGACAAGGAAACCAAGATTACATTGTTGGGAACATCGGACATTCATGGCCGATTTATGCCGTGGGACTATGCACTGGACGGTCCAAATCCAACCGGCAGCATGACGCAGTTGTACACGATCGTGAAAAAAGTGCGTGCTGAGAATCCAAATACGATTCTGTTGGATGCAGGCGATATGATTCAGGACAATTCTGCTGAACTGTTCAACGATCAACCCCAATCTCCCATGATGGTCGCAATGAACGAAATGAAATATGACGCATGGGTCATGGGGAATCATGAATTTAACTTTGGATTGGACGTATTAGAGAAGATTTCCTCACAGTTCAAGGGACAACCCTTGGTAGGTAACATTTTCAAAGAAAACGGCGACCGCTACATGCCTGCTTATACGATTATTGAGAAGGACGGTATCAAGGTTGGCGTCATCGGAATGAACACACCTATGATTACCGAGTTCGAGAAAGGTACGGATCACCTGGACGGCATCATTGTCAAAGACCCGGTAGAGGAGACCAAGAAGGCCATCGCTGAGCTGAAAGGCAAAGTGGACGTCATGGTTGGACTTATGCATATGGGACTCGATAACGAGAACGGGAACCCGGGCACCGGGGTTACGGATATTGCCAATGCCAACCCGGAGCTGGCTGCTATTTTTGCCGGACACATGCATACGCTGATTGAATCCCAAACGGTTAACGGCGTATTGATCTCCGAGCCGAACAAATATGGTTCACACATTTCACGGATTGACCTCACGTTTGCCAAAGAAGGCGACAAGGTTGTACTGAAAAGCAAGGAAGCACAAGCACTCGCTGTAAAAGCAGCTGATGGCTCTTATGAAGTGTCCGATCCCGGACTGGAAGATACACTGCATCCGTTCCACGAGTTCGCTCGTGCCGATGCCAACATTGAAGTAGCTGAGCTAAAAGGAACCAACCTGGTACCAGCAGATGAGATCAAAGGCATTCCTGCTGTGCAGATTCAGGAGACACCACTCTCTGACTTCTTCACTGAAGTCATGCTGCACTATAGCGATGCCGACGTAGTCTCGCACCAGATCGATAACGATAAGGCCAAGCTGGATGTCGGACCGATCAAGAAAAAGGATATTGCGTTCAACTACCAATTTACCTTTGGTGAAGTAACGGTATATGAAGTGACCGGACGTGATCTGAAGGATTACATGGAATGGTCTGCGGGTTATTTTAACTCCACACGCCCTGGTGATGTGACGATCAGTTTTGATCCGAAACGACGTGCTTCCAAATACAGCACCGACGATTTCTTTGGCGGGGTGACGTATGAAATTGACCTGACCAAGCCTTACGGCAGTCGGATTACGAACCTCAAATACAGCAATGGCACAGTGATTAAAGAAGAAGATACACTCAAGCTCGGCATGAATGCCTACCGGATGGAAGCCCTGATTGCCAAAGGTGGGGCACTGGAAGGACGTAAGTTCAAGCAATTGTGGTCCTCCAAGGATGCTTCGGCATTTGGCGAGATTCAAGGTACGATCCGTAATCTGTCCATTGCTTATCTCAAAGACGTGATGAAAGGCGTTTATGAACCGAAGATCCAGCACAACTGGAAAATCACCGGTGTGGATCTGACAGCACCTGCACGTACAGATATTGTAGAGCTGATTAATGATGGCATCCTGTCTGTTCCGACAACGGAAGATGGCAAGTATACCAATATTGCGTCCATTAACATTTTGGATGTGGTGACTGAAGAAGAAATGACTGCACTTGCCGCCAAAGCGAACGTAAGTATCGCGAAATTCTCTGGCGTGAAAACCAAAGGTGAGTTCTATCAAGAGCTGAATAAAGCTCGCAAGGCGTCCACTGGCAGTGCTGAGGAAGAGACTAATACACCTGAGAAGCCGACAACACCAACGGTACCGAAACCAGACACATCGAAACCCGACAAACCATCTACATCACCAAGTACAGGTAAACCGGGTACAGTCGTAAAAGGTAAACAAGCCAAGGTTACTGCAGTCTACCTGAACGTGCGCTCTAGCGCTTCATCCAAAGCCAAAGTAGTTACTGCCGTACCGAAAGGCACCGTCCTTGAAGTAATCAGTACAGATAAGTATGGTTGGGTCAAAGTGAAACTCGATGGACGCGTAGCTTATGTCTACGGAAAATATGTAAGTATGCTGAAATAGATTGAAAGACCTCCTCCACAATGCATGTGGAAGAGGTCTTTTCTTTTTTGGATTTTAGAGTAATACGTACGTGTTCACCTACTCCTGCGCCAAGCTTCGAACCTTTTTCACAAACTGATCCAGCTTGATTCCATTCGTTTGTTTGGTGAATTCAAGCGCCTCATTGGAGAACCCTTCGTAGGCAGAAAGGACATAATCCCCATCGACGATATAGTACGTGCCATAACGAGAGGAGTAATAACCTCCTCGTTGCTCGGACTCTACTCCCTTTTTGATTGCTGTAACTATTCTCTGACCAGGCATAAGTTTTGGATCGAACGCCGCAAACGCTGCGTTATAGAACAAAAATGTCTCCTTGGCTACATCTTCTCCTACAATTACTTCGTGCACCTTTACCTCGTAAGAGACGAACTCAGCTTCGTAGGGAGTCATTCCCGTAGTCTCCTGCTTTTCTGCCATTTTGCGTTCGGGTGTATCTGGTTCAGTGGTTATCAACATGCTGAAATCCGGAAGAACGCTCACAACCTCTGCCACAACAACTGCATCTGAGAAGTCCATGATCTCTCTAAAGGTCACTTTTTTCATCCATGGAGTCACGAGAGACTGTGGCGATAATGGGTACGCCACCCTCAGTTCCTGTAACCGGTCTTGAGAGAGAACATCTAAAAAATCTGATTTATCATCATCTGAGTTAGAAAAAGAGGCCGAGCAACCCAATAGACCGAATGTTAACGTGATTGCAAACAACCAACACACTACACGAAGTTGTGTCACGCACCCTTCTCCTCCCAGCGTTTCCTCAACCTTATATTAATCCCGCTTAACGTCCCAGCTCGCAAGCATGCCTCTCGCCATTTCCATATTGGATTCTTCCCCAGTGATTAATGCAAACTGCGCAACGATTGCCGGGTATGCCGCCCACTGCTCCCGAATATGCTCCAGCATCTGCGGCCATGTCCTTCCCCCTGCCTTCTCATAGCGATTAAGCAAATTCCGTAAGCCTTCCTCTTCGAAGAGCGCATAATAGATGACAAAATCCTTACCCGGGTCGGCAATCTCTGCCTCCGTCCAATCAATCAGCCCGGTAACCCGCTGGGCATCGTCGACGATAATGTGCGGCGGATGCAGATCACCGTGATTGAACGTTGAGTGTTCAGGCCAATAGCTGTCCGTTGTCAGCCAAGCTTCCCACCGCTTGGACAGTTGTTCTGGCACCTCAAAGCTTTGTTTAATCTCTTCAATATTGGCTGCAAAAGCTTTACGAGCTTCTGTAGGCGTCTTGCTGCGCACTCCGCCCTTTATCGCCTCATCAGGATCAATGTTATGCAATGCCACTAGTGAAGTAGCGAGCGATTCGAAGAAATCATCGGATAAGCTATCCTGTGAAAATCGCCATGCGTATCCTCCCCCTGCCGGATCAACGACCGCAATCGGTTCTCCATCAAGTAAAGGATAAGCGATCAGTTCCGGCGTACAAATCCGCCACTCTGGTACCTCTACCGGTAGACGACTTTTTACAACCTCAAGCACCTTGCGCTCATTTTCAGCCCTTTCCCACACATCCTCGCGCCGTGGCTGGCGCAGTATCCACTGTTGTCCCTGTTCATCGGTGGCAAACGCTACCCGAAAGTCCATACCGGACTCGTTAATTTTCATGGATTCCTCAGCAATATGAAGCCCATTCTGTTCGGCCAAAGACCATAGTTCTTTTTGAAATTCCAGACGCTCATTTGAAGTTAATTTGGTCATATTAGGTACTCCCCTTTTCTTCAATAAAATAAAAAAACACAGACATTCATGCCTGTGCAGTCCATTTGGATATTGGGTATACCTGAATGCTCGCAAAAAAATAGTAGTACATTAAAGAACTACTCTATTGGAGCGATTCTTCAACGAATAGCGGCATACGTGTAAATAGGCAAACCGATCCCGATGAGCTGCACACAGGCAGAAACACAGCAAGCGCAAACAAACGTTTCGCCATACTATCTCAATCGGAAAAAATTTACCACACATATCCCTCCGTTCCGTAAGTTAACCATATGTTAACATATTCCATTTTCTAGTTCCAGCTTAAATAGCAGTTTTTCTGTTATTTTTTAAGCGATGTGTAGGAACCTTGGTAGCTCAAAAACCGTCATACCTAATAGATACATTACAAAGGATGGGGTGAGCAACGAATGTCCATTGTGCGAAAATTATCCCTAATGCCGCTCATTTTACTTCTGTTAACGCTAGGATGTTCAGAAGAATCAGCGGAAAAGGAGGAGGGGAAAGCTCCTGTTAGCGGAGTGATCACGGATTTTGTTGAAGAAAAGGGACAGGTCCTCATCGATAATGAAAAAGATAGCGGTGTTGGATCAGGTCCCATCTTAATTTCACTTCATACGAACGCGGAACTTATCATCAATGGTAAAACCGCTGCTGCCCGTTTGGATGGAACATTGGTTGGACGCAGAGCTGAAGTGTGGACAGGCCCGTCTATCGCTCAATCTTTTCCCCCACAGACCACAGCCTTGAAGATGGTTATTTATGAATAGAGAACATAACAACCGATACATTTCGTTTCACGTGGAACGCTTTGATACACCTTCCCCCTTCGGAGGTAAGCCACTCCCATAGGTGCTGCTCACAGTTTTTCTCGGAAAATGAAGTTTGGCAGCATTAAACTAGATGCTTATAGCAATTACTCCGTTAGCGCATCTATATATAGAGTATAATGAAGAGGTATACGATAAATGTACGGTGCAATGCTTATATGTAAGCATATCGCAAAATGCGATTCCAAACGGTCCCGTGTACAAGTCGCTTTAAAGAATTATGCAATATGCTCTTGTATTCAAAACTAACGTAAAAGAGGTTAACGATGAGTAAGCAACAATTTAAAGATTATGGACTTGGCGAAGAAATCGTAAAAGCACTGGATAGCCTGGGCTATGAAACCCCAACGGAGGTTCAAACCAAAGTTATTCCAGTAGCCCTTGAAAATAAAGATCTTGTAGTCAAATCCCAAACAGGCAGCGGGAAAACAGCCGCCTACGGTATTCCAGTCTGTGAGCTGGTAGATTGGAACGAAAATAAACCGCAGGCTTTGATTCTCACGCCAACCCGCGAGTTGGCTTTGCAAGTGAACGAAGATATCACCAATATCGGACGCTTTAAGCGTATTAAAGCAACCGCACTATACGGTCAGTCTCCTTTTCATGTTCAAAAAGCCGAGTTAAAACAAAGAACGCATGTCGCTGTAGGCACACCGGGACGGGTACTGGACCATATCGAACGTGGCACCCTGCCGCTGGATCGGATCTCATACCTTGTCATTGACGAGGCCGATGAGATGCTGAACATGGGCTTCATTGAGACGGTGCAATCCATTATTCAAGCACTGCCTAGCGAGCGAGTGACGATGTTATTTTCCGCGACGTTCCCTGAAGATGTGGCCAAGCTGTCACGCAAATACATGAACAATCCGGTGGAGATTGAGATCAAGGCAAGTGGTCTTACCACAGCCACGATTGAACATGCCGTGATTCACGTGCCAGAGGTGAACAAAACGGCGCTGCTTCAAGACCTGTTTATTGTTGAAAATCCAGATAGCTGTATCGTGTTCTGTCGTACGCAGGAGAACGTGGATAAACTGTTCCGTGTCATGGCTGACCTCGATTATCCAGCGGATCGCATCCATGGAGGGATGGAACAAGATGAGCGCATCGAAGTGATGAATGCATTCAGAAGAGGACAATTCCGTTATCTGATTGCAACGGATGTAGCCGCACGCGGGATTGATATCACGAATATTACCCATGTCATCAACTACGATATTCCTTTGGAAAAAGAGGGATACGTACACCGTACAGGCCGTACGGGTCGCGCAGGTAAAACAGGTAAAGCCTTTACTTTGGTTACCCCGAAGGATGGCAGACGTCTGGCCGAGATCGAATCGTATATCGGATTTGAGATCCCTGTCGTTAAAGCTCCTTCCGAGGAAGCTGTTGACCGTCGTCGGGAAGAGTTCGAGAAGCGTTTGAAGATCGTGCCTGAACGCAAAAAGGACAAGCGTGAACAGTTGAATCAACAGATCATGAAGCTGAACTTCAACGGAGGCAAGAAAAAGAAACTCCGTGCGGTAGACTTCGTGGGCACCATCGCCAAGATTGAAGGCGTCACTGCAGACGACATCGGGATTATTACCATTCTGGATAATGTAACCGATGTGGAAATTCTGAACGGCAAAGGCCCACTCGTGCTTGAGGTGATGCAAACTACAACGATCAAAAAGATGCAGCTCAAGGTTCGCAAAGGTCATAAATAGGTTTTGAATCTGTTTAAATAGAGTGTTATTCCAAAAGGGATAGTAGCTTATTTTATAAGTCTACGATCCCTTTTTTATATATTGAAATGAGTTAAATGACTCGCTATCGCCGCTATATTCGGGATAAAGTTCCATTTGTTCATCAGGGTACACATTGTTCACTTGTACAAGATTCCATTTTAATTACACTAAATATGTAAACGCTTCACAAAGGACCGAAATTAGGAGGTGTGTGTAATGGGCAACAGGAAAGCAGTCTGGTTTCTGGTCTTCGCGCTCACGCTAACCATGTTTGGCATTCATCCCGAACGGACCAGTGCGGCAAGCGTGACCATCACTAACGGTTCCGATTGGCTGGATACCGCAGGCAACCCCATTCAGGCCAATAGCGGAAACATTCTGAAAGTCGGCAGCACGTATTATTGGTACGGCGAGCATGCGGTCAGCGGCAAGTTTGACAGCGTTAATGTCTATACTTCAACCGATCTGAAGAATTGGACGTTCAGCAATGCCATTCTGACCAAGGATTCAGCCACCGAGCTGGCCTCCAGCAAAATCGAACGTCCCAAAGTCATCTACAACGCCGCCACAAAGCAGTATGTGCTATGGGCACATTACGAGAACGGTACAGATTACAATCTGGGACGGGTCGCGGTAGCAACGAGTAGCACACCAAACGGTAAATTCACGTATGAGGGAAGTTTTCGGCCTTTGGATTACGAGTCACGCGACATGACTGTTTTTGTAGATACAGACGGTACAGGTTATCTGATCACAGCATCCCGCAAGAATGGCGGGGCCAATGATACCATGGCTATTTTCAAAATGAATGCCAGCTATACCGGTGTGGAATCCTTTGTGGGTTGGCAATTCGAGAACGCCTATCGCGAAGCTCCTGCCGTTGTGAAAAAGGGCAATCGATATTACCTCTTCACCTCCCAGGCTGCTGGCTGGTATCCGAATCAGGGCGCGTATGCAACCGCATCGTCCATGACAGGCACATGGTCCGCTCTTACACCTTATGGCAATCCATCGGCCTTCGGCTCCCAGATCCATGATATTGCCACGATTACAGGCAGCAACACCACATCCTATATTTATATGGGCGACCGCTGGAATCCACTTAATCTCGGTGAACATAAACATATTTGGCTTCCTTTAACCTTGAATGATTCAAACGGAACCGCCTCACTGGAATGGTACAAAGAGTGGAATATCGATGCTGTAACAGGCACGGTAACGCCACCTTCTCTTGTTAATCACGCCCAAGGCAAAACAGCTACCGCCATCTCCACAGCCTCTGGCTCAACTGCATCCAATGTTAATGACGGCAACTATCAGACTTCTTGGGCAGCGTCGTCTAATACTTGGCCAGCCTGGTGGCAGGTCGATTTCGGTGCACCGAAGACCATCACGGAGATCGATATCTCCTGGTTTATGTATAAAGGATCGGAAGGCTATTATAAGTACAAAATTGAGATCAGCAACGATGGCGTCAACTACTCTTCGCTGGATCGAACCAGCAATACCACCTATGGGTTTACGACCGACGCTGTTCATTTTACCGCCCGGTATGTACGTATCAATATGGTCAACGCTGTCCTGTGGAACAATCCGGGTAACTGGTACACCCCAACCCTGCACGAGGTCAAAATGCTAGGCCCAGCAACACCTGATGCGACGAATTACAGCCGTTTCAGCTCCTTCAATTATCCGGATCGGTACATCCGTCATTCCAACTTCACTGCACGGATCGACGCCAACGTCTCACCTGTACTGGATTCCCAGTTCCGCGTTGTACCCGGCTTGGCCAGCTCTACAGGCATCTCCCTGGAGTCCATCAACTTCCCTGGCTACTTCCTGAAGCGCAATGCCAGCAACAAAATCGTACTTGAAGCGTATACGGATACCGCCACCTACAAAGGAGATGCCACTTTCCTGAGCAGCGCCGGCTGGGCTGACAGCTCCAAAGTATCCCTCCAGTCGTACAGCCAGCCCGGATACTACATCCGGCATTACGACTATGTATTGCAGCTGGATGCCATCAATGCCTCCAGTAGTGCAACGATGAAGAGTGATGCCACGTTTGGGCGAGCTGATTTTTAGTTTAGAAATTGGAGATGAGAATGAGCATCCACATCTCGGGAAAGAGGCTGCTTCTTCAGGAATCTTAACTGGAGACATAGCCTCTTTCGGCTTTAAAAAATTTTTAATTCCGACTGGAATTACCCTATTTTATATTGATTGAGAATGCAGGTTGGATTAAGGCATAATCTCCAGCCAGACTGGCTACCGGCCGCCAGTTTTCTATTGCTATTTTATAATCACCCGCATAAGCCTCATGATCAACCTGAGCCTGCTCTACTGTTCCAAGAACCAGATGATCTGTACCCACCTCAATAATCCGATCCAGTGTAAGTTCAAAGGCAATAGGAGCCTCAAGCACGGAAGGCACATTCACACGTTTGCCCGGATTAGGCGTAACTCCTACCAGTTCGAATTCATTTTCCCCCGATGACACATCAGCGGACGATTGCTGCATCGACTCTACCAACGATGATGAGACCATATTAATGACATACTCACCTGTCTCCCGAATATTAACCAGTGTATCTTTGACGGTACCCTCCCTATCGCCTACGCCTGGTCCAATGGAAATGAGCAGTGTGGGTGGGTTGCGCGAAGCCACGGTAAAAAAACTAAAAGGCGCCAGATTAAGAACCCCATCCTTACTCCTCGTGGAAACCCATGCAATAGGCCTTGGCACCACGGACCCGATCATCAATTTATACATTTCCTCTACAGAGAGACCTGCTGTTACAAACTCATTAGCATCATGTTTTGGCAATCTTTCTCGTCCTTTCTTCCACTCCCATTCACGGCTCCTTCGGTTTACAAACTCCAATGGGACAAATATAGTTGATTTAAGAATATACACATGTTCAGTACAAAAAAAGTACGCACTTCAAAGTGCGTACCTACTCGAAGGAGCGTATCTACGATGGATAAACCAAGTACAACCAAGGAGGAAGCACTGACTCCATTTGACTACACCTTGTCCATCATTGGCGGAAAGTGGAAGATGAAGATCATGTATCAACTTGCCTTTCATGGGGTTACACGTTACGGAGAACTCAAGAGACGTGTCCCTGGAATTACGTATAAGGTGTTAACCTCCCAACTGAATGATCTGGAGAGCGATGATATTGTGAAAAGAGTGGAGTATGACCAGACACCACCAAAGGTGGAGTATTCATTAACACTCAGAGGGCAGAGCCTGATGCCGATTCTCGAGGAAATATGCAAATGGGGAGTACACAACGTACCGGACTCACAGACTCTAAATGAATTATTATAGCTTATTGACGATATCCAAGAATGCCTTCATATTGTATGTGTCGTCCTGAATACGCCATTCTCCTTGTTCTTGTAAAAAGGTAATCTCCCCTTCTAACGGAATGGTCTTCGTTTCTACTCCATCATAATTCGTGAATACCAAATTTAGCGTGTACTCCACGAGCATCCAATCATTTTTACTTTCTTTCATCTTTGCCTTTATATCTTCCGTATGAAGTGACGCATCTTCTTTGTCTGCCACCTGAAATGGCAAACCCACGCTATTTCTTTCAAAGTTCCGTTCAGTCAGGAAAGGCTTCAAGATCTCTTTTTTGGCTAGCATCTTCTCTACGGTTAATAATTCTTCACTCTCCGTATTATCGACTGCAAACTCCGCCTTTTTATATTCCAAGGTCATTTCAAGAGCCTGCTGTTCTTCCTGGGCAGATGCCTTTTGGTTCGTCAATATACTCAACTGACTCGTTGAAGATGGAGCTGGCTCTTGAATACTTTCGGGTTTTGGGGACTCGTTACACCCCATCATTACGACAGACATCAGAGTAACTGTTCCGATGATATAATTTAATTTACGCAAAATCATCCTCCATCCTGTGCGTTCTTGTTATTGACTACAGCTGAATACATAAGCAGGCGGCAGGTTACGGTACACCCTTGTCATGCTTACGTTTTCGAAAAATTGCTTGAGTAATCCCCGTTTAAGTAACGTGTACTGAAAAGTAATGAACTTGCCATCTTGTTTCAAATATTGCCTTGATTTAGATAAAATGTCCAGTGATACCTCCGCAGGCAGACTCGCAAAAGGCAGTCCGGATACAATGTAATCAACCTTATCCAGTCCATATTGTCGTATGTGCTGATCGACATGCACGGCAGAATCGTGAATGATGTGTACATTCGGAAGATGACCGTACTTTTTGCGAAGCAACTGGCAGAAGCGGGCGTTGTTTTCAATCAGGATCAGAACCGTCCCTGGCTGCATGTTCGCAAGCAGCATTTCCGTAAATACCCCCGTGCCTGGCCCATACTCCACAATGCATGATGCACGGTCAAATGCGATGTCTTTCACCATTTTTGCTGCTAGATATTTTGAGCTGGGGGCAATTGCTCCAATCCATCGGGGACCCTGGATGTATTGCTTCAAAAAGGATAACCATTCCATGCTGTCCGACCCCCTAAGTTGATTTCTGAGATCCGTATAGAACTCATATCTGAAGAAGCAGTCGATGAAACTAAGAAGAATAATGAAGATTTGCGACCTTGGCATGCTATATCATATTCCGGAAGGACAAACCTTGCGAATGCTGCCGGTTAAAAGCGTAGAAATATCCACAAACAAAAAAAGAGCCTACCAGATTACTTTTTAGGCCCTTAGATATAATCAAATATATTATCTAAAATAACGATTAACGGTTTGAAAATCTGAAGATCAACTTTTCTCCATCATGCGTTTGGTCCTGAAGCTCCACATAGTTTCCCTGGGTATAGTTCGATACAGTTTTTCGCCAAAAGTGTTGACCTACTTTATTTTTCTCTGAAGGATTCGTGAACAACTCCCACCGACCCCGATACCTCTGGAATACCTCTTTTGCAGCGTGCTCTGCAATCCCCACACCTCTGAATGGCTGCATTAGAAAGAATTCATGTACAAAGAAATCCGTGTCTGCCGAACAATGCGGCGCAGTAGCAACAAATATAAAACCTGCTGGTACGCCATCTACTCTAATCAAAAATGCATAGAGGACATTCGGTTTTTCCCACCATATGTTCTGGACATCATATTGATCTTGCAACGTTTTATAATCATCACCCATTTCGAAAATCCCATGTTTATTCGGAGTGTGTTCTGTTTTCAGCCCATAATGTCCGGATAAATCATGAAGGTATAGAGGATACATGTTTTTGATGATATATGCCTCATGGTTATGCGCTAACTGTACTTCAATTTTCATGTTGTTCCCCCCACAGATAACGTAATGTTTTGTTAGTAACAGTTCTATAATCTCATTGTATTGGTCTCCTTTCGCACAATATAGGCAGCAAACCATTTAAACTAATCCCTACACAAAAAGCCACATTCGATATCTCGAATGCAGCTCTAACCCTTAAATCACTTTTTGGAATATACAATTTTCTTGATACTGTCGATGGACAAACAATATTTTTCTATGAGCTGGTCGATGGACATGCCCGCAGCGAATAGTTGGCGAATCTCATCGTTTCTTTGCTTCAAAATCATCCGGCTGCCCGAATTCTCGCCCCACTTTTGATGGGTTTCCTTCGGTTTAGGGATATACACCAATCCACCAGGAATGTGGCGCTGGATCTCCTTTAGCAATGATTCCGGAAAGATCGTGTCTGCGTTAATATATTTCATATTTGCTCCGCTCCTTAAAAGTTAAGATCTTTAAGGCAGCAGAGTCAATCGATGAACACTTGTTATACGCATTATAGTGGTATGGCGGAAATAGATTTCAAGCTCTATACAAACAACCGCCGTTGTTCATCGCATGGACTCTGCATAGAGCGGATCGTTAAACTTCTTATGAATTGAATCATGGTAGCCCCCCATTCGGTGAATCCTATATAAGTTACTTTCATGGTACTCTTATATGTTCCATATGAGAACACGATATCCTTTTACAACATTCAATACTGATTCAAACTCCGTTCCAGCAACTCTCTCACTTGTTGTTGCAGCTCCAAAGGCTCAACCACCTTCACTTCTGGTCCGTAGGAGAGCAGCTTCCGCGCTGTAAAAGGAAACTCCTCAGGCGGGACAAGTCCTCTCCACTCATTCCCTTCAACCGACTTGAACAGAACATCTGATCCTGCCATTCTCGCCCCAAAATCCGTGAATTGCAGCACCACTTCTACGCTTTTTCTGTTTTCCTTATAATTCAGCCACTCTTTCAAACTAGGAACCGACTCGTCGATAGAATCCAGCATAACCAGCTCCTGCATTCGATCCACTCGATACAACAGCACCCGATCCTTCCTCCGGGCTGGCATATACCAATACCCGTGATCGTAATAGATGCCTATGGGGAAAGCCTGTACTTTTTTATGTCCCTGCCGGGAATGATATATAAATTCGATCTCTCTTTTATCTACTGCCGCGCTTAATATCTCTGTTGTTAGTGCCTCGACCTGCACAGCATGATGTTGAAGGAACGTAATGTGCTTCCTCATCCGTGTAATCAGATCCTGTACATCCTGAGGTAAAGTTGAATAATATTCCTCGGCGAGATGCTCACGAATCGATCCATACGGAAAATCCGGGACGTTCTCCAAATATTCAATCATCATAAACAAACCCAACGCCTCATGCTGTGTGAGTTGAAGAGGTGGCAAAATCCGATTAGGAAGCACTCGATAACCCCCGTTCACTCCAACCTCCGTATACAAAGGAAAGCCCAACTCCTGCAGATCATTCAGATCTCGCTGGATCGTACGGATCGACACCTGAAAACGCTCCGCCAATTCACGAGCCGTAAACTTCTTTCTCGAATCCATGAGTCGCATCAATGCGAGTTTTCGATTATTCATATTCACCCCACCTAACTACGTCAACTTTTGTCATAGTTGGAGTGTATCATACATTTCAGAAGGGAGCGATTGATATGTCTAACAATAAAGTTGTGCTATATATTGCGATGAGTCTGGATGGATACATTGCAAGACCGGATGGTTCGGTGGATTGGCTGTTCGATGTGGAAGGTGATGGTGGCGATAACGGGTATGGCGAGTTCTATTCAACGATTGGATCGGTGGTTATGGGACGTCTTACGTATGAAGAGGTGCTCAAGCTGTCAGAGGATTTCCCCTATGCGGATCGCCCGACATATGTACTTTCCCGTTCCCAACAAGCCCCTGCTCCACACGTACAATTTACGGACGAAGCTGTAGAGAACCTGATTCCCCGGTTGAAGCAGGACTCCAGCGGTGACATTTGGATTGTTGGCGGAGGCCAGCTGGTGCAGGCCGTTCTGGAACAACACTTGCTCGATGAGGTTGAGATTGCCATTATTCCGAAGGTTCTCGGCAAAGGAATCCCCCTATTTCCAACAGGAACGGTACCAACCCATTTCAAAATGGTTCATACGCAGACGTTGGGGCAGATCATTTCGATCCGCTATCAGGTACAAGGGAAGTAACTTTAGCGTAGTTAACACATCCCTTTCGATGTATAAGGTGTACTAAAAGAAGAGCCAGGCCTCTCTAACTAAGAGAGGTCTGGCTCTTCCGATTTCAAATGTAAATTAAAATTTATTTTAAAATTTCCTTTAGATATTCCGATAACGCATCAGCAGTTCTTCGATGAGATAACTCACCCGGATGGCTTCTGGCGCCTACCGTCTCCTCGTTCGAATTGGGAAGCTGTAAAACCGAGACTTTCGTATCTCCAGCCTGTTTCGTATAAGCGTCAACAGCACGATAAATCGCTGGCATCATCGGGAACCCAAGCATGCCGTATGCCCATACGAGATGCGCCTCAGGATTGTTTTTTCGAAGTTGAATTAGGAATCGGGTCACAGCATTCTCAAAAACAGCAAGATCCTCTTCATGGTAAGTCCCGTCTTCGTTCAGGCGTTGCTTGTACACCTGTCCGGTAGCGGGGTCCTTCCATGCCGGGGTTTGAAAAGCTCCTCCATCATTGCTTCCCAGGTTAATCACCACTACATCTGGCTGCCAGGCGTTAAAATCATGCTTGTCCCCTGCCCCAAGCGCTGCGTTCTTATCTCCGGTCACCAATCCACAGATTTGCTCGTAATAAGCAGGGATATTTGCATTCGGATTGTTATCCCAACTCGTCAGCACACCCCAGCCGCTCTGTGAGATGACGCGGTATTCTGCATTCAGCGTTTCTGCTGTCATGGCCGTATAATTATGTATGGCGCTGAACCACATCGGAATCCAATCCTCTTCCGCTTTGGCTCCAATTGCGCCTTCTCCGGATGTAATACTGTCGCCGATAAATTCAATCTTGTACGGTCTCTCCTCAACAGGCACGAAGACACCATCGGACTTCACTGCATGAATCTGCAAGGAACAGCCCGGATCTCCATTCATGGCCTGTACATCTTTGACGATGCGTACATTTTTCACCACATTCTCGTTCATTCCTCGGAATACGCAGATCCAATACCTTCCCGCCGTTAACATCTGTCTGCTCACCGGGACACCGTTAATCAGAATGCTGATCCAAGGTTCATACAGGTCATAATCAGATTCGAATTCCACCCACAACTCAGAGCCTTTTACATTAAGTTCAACCGCACTTCCAGTCCAAAACAAGGTTAGGGGCGACCGTTGTCCTGTCGTTCTGCCATGTACTTTAAGATTGCTGACATCAGATAACGCGTACGTCTGTAATTTCTCATTAGCCTTCACGATCTATTCCTCCCGCATGATTATTGCCCCAAAGGGCAGTCTCATATGACTAGATTTTGAGAAAATGGTCTACATGCTTCTGGTACTTCCCGTACCAGATTTTCCATTCTGCTTCACGAGATTCCAGGGTACTGCCATCCAGTAATGCCTCAATGACGTTTAGGCAGACATGCCACCCCGCTAGATCCTTAGGTGTATGGCTTGTGATGTGATGAATGGTTTCGAGCAGCAGCAGACGACATCCATTTGGCTCTGGATATAGCTCAAACCGAACCCGGTCTTCTGCCCAGGTATATTCGAGAACAGAGCCAGGGATAAGCTCGATAATGTTGAGTTCCATAAAGGTGCCATCCGGCATATTAAACCTGATGCTTCCCCCTTCCCGAAGATCCGTTACTTCGAGTTCGGAGAACCATTTTGCAAGCTTTTCGTTTTCCGTCAAAAAGGACCATACATCCTCCGCAGCGTGCTTCCAATGACGTTCAAAACAAGCTATCGTGCCATTCGGCACTCGCTTCAAATCTGCAATCATAATGTACCTCCTCCATAAGGAATTAATCGATATTATGCAAAGCCTTAAGCGCTTCCTCTTTGTTACTCAAAAAGAAAACATGCTTGCCATGGTTGCACTCATAGATGAAGTCTCTGAGGCTTTTGCTGTTGTATCCTTCAAAATCTCCGACTATAGCAAGTTTCACCTGGTAATTCACGTATTTCTGCAAAATATCACCTGCAAGTTTGGTCTTCAAATCGAAGAAATCTTCGGTGAGGTTGGATTTATCCATCAAGATTTTATGTGCGTCATCTGTATAGTTCACTGAGGCCATCAGATCGAGAGCGTCTTGAACATTGTTAATAACGATGTCATTGCTTTCGATGATAGCGACCTTGGAGCTGCCCTGTTGATCAATAATTATATTCATTTTAATCCACACCTTTCCCCTATTAAATTATTGGATTAATATTCGGTCATCCATAAATTGAGTGATATGAAGTACGGCATGCCGGATATACTTGCTATCTTCATAAAGCTTGCTTAACATAACGCCTCCCTCAATAATGGCGATGATGTTGCTGCTCACTTCCTCTAGTGCAATATCTGTTCTGAATTCCTTTTGCTCCGTACCCTGAATAAGAACCTGTGTCAGCTCATTCAGCAGATTGGTCATGGCATGCTGTGCCCTTTCTTTCAGCAAAGGGTGTGCATCATCACTTTCAACCGCAGTATTTAGTAGGGGGCATCCCCCTTCCAGCGTATTGTTTTCCATCATATCAATATAAACACCGCATATGGCGAGTAGTTTGTCTTTGGAACTTGTGACGCCTTCAAGAGCCTGTGAGTGGAATTGCAGCATCTGTGATACCGAGTAATCAAAAGCAGCCAGTGCTATCTCATCTTTACTTTCAAAATGATTATAAATCCCGCCCTTGCGAACGCCGCATCGTTCTATAATTTCAGACAGGGAGGCACCGGTGTATCCCTTCGTGTTGAAAAGTGCTGCCGACTCACGAATAATATGTTCTTTGGTGATTTGGCCTTTGCGCACAATGCTCCCTCCTTTTCCATTCATACCGATTGGTCTTAAAATATCATACGCCTATGGCCTAATACAAGCATGTATTCATACATATGCTGTACATGAAAACTGAAATTCAAGGATATTGCATGAGGAGCGTAGTTTATGTTATTTTAAAACAGACCGGTCGGTATTATTAAACAAATACACGTTTCATCTAAGGAGAATATTCGCCATGACGCTAACCATTCAGCATATCCGCCATGCTACCTCCCTGATCACCATACAAGGAAAAACGATTCTACTCGATCCAATGTTAAGTGATACGGGAGAACTTCCGCCTATTCCCTTTACACGTCACGTTCGCAGAAACCCAACCGTCCCATTATCTGTGCCACTAGAAACTTTCAAACACATTGATGCGATACTCGTTACACATTTACATGTTGACCACTTTGACAAAACGGCAAAGAAAATACTCAACAAAAAGATACCTGTACTTTGCCAGCCGGAAGATCAACAACGCATTTTATCGTGGGGGTTCGAGAATGTATTCCCTATCGAGCAGTTCAAACACTGGGAGGGGATAGATTTTACAAGAATTCGTGGTCAGCACGCAAAAGGAAACATCTCCAAACTGCTTGGCCCCGTATCCGGGTTTATCCTGAATACACCTGACGACAGATCGTTGTATATTGTGGGTGATTGTGTCCTTACAGATCAGATTAAGCAAGTGTTTGAGCAGCACAACCCTCGGATATGCATCGTCAATGCACCGAATGCTCAATTGTTATTTGGTTCAGTCATTACAATGATACCCGAGGATATCGGTACAATCCTGAAGACTTCACCCTCCACCAAAGTTGTCGCTGTACATATGGATGCCATCCGACATTGTACTTCATCAAGAAAGGATCTATTACAGTACATAGAACAGCAGCAGTTATTAGATTCAGTCGTGATTCCTGAGGACGGGGAATACATTTACTTTTGAAATATAAAGACTGCCACAAAATAACACCCTATATTCATCACCCACGATCTGGATAGAAAGCATCGTCTGCACCATCTTCCTTAACAAGATTAGCTTTCGGAATCGATACGACAAACGCGGAGCCCCTATCGCCTTGCGGCGCTGATTTCACGCCAATTCGGCCTTCCAGAGACTGAACGATATCACGTACATGGGACAGGCCAATTCCGGTTGCTGCAATGCCCACTTCATTGAATTTAGTTGTATAACCCGGTTCGAAGATCACGTCTCGCTTCGCCTCGGGTACACCTTTCCCAGAATCGATAACCACAAATTGCACATCCGCCCCCTCTTCCAATACTCGAATCCGAATTGTTCCGTCGTTCTCAATGGCTTCCACGGCATTGGCGATCAGATTATTCATTACAGTTAAGAGAGGAATGTAGTAAGGGGAGTCGCAATCATATTGCTGGTCGATATGAATCTCAATCTTTTTGTTCAGCATTTCACTATATTTCCGATTTCCTTTGGTTGCAAAGTTCAGCACCTCGGAAAGGCTCATATTCACTGATTTTTCGCTATCGTACAATTTCAACAGACCTGCAAGGATACGTTGGGAGTCCTTTTTGACCTCATGAATCTGTTGAGCAATGCCGAGCGTTCGCTGGCTATAATGGTTCAATTCCTGCTCTCTGAGATCACGATAAAGGTCGTAGCTGTCTACGGCAATGCCTTCAATTGTATTCATGGCTTTTTTCAGATAAAAGACTTCACCGTACAGACCAGAGTTAACGCTCAGCATCTGCTCCATCCGCTTCTCCTGTTCAGCATGTAGCAATCGCATCTGCCTCACCGCAAAGCTGTTATACAGCCCGATGATAAAGTAGCTTCGCAAACCACCGAGCACCAGCAGATAAAGCCATTCTTTCATATAAAAGATATTTGTCCCACTCAACACACCGCGAATGAATAGCTCCACGAGATTAGAGGAAAAATCAATGCACGTAATCAATCCACCCAGCACAAGAGGCGGTATCTCATGGAATCTGTTCTTGAGTTTGCTGAGGCCATAGGTGAACACGACATAATATATTCCCGCGCCCAGATTATCCTGCATGCTTTCGACGATTGAGATCGAATTCACATGATTCAGTAAATCAGCCGATTGAAAAATGAAATTCGCAATCCCCGCCAAAATCCCTGTCTTTACATAAGACAGATGCGGCATAAGCATCAGCAAAAATAAAAGTATACTTACACCCAGACCAATCCGGAAGTAATCCTCCCGAAAAGGATTTATTTTAAAAAGCGCCCCCACAGCAGTCGCAAAAGCAACTGCAGTCATTTGCACACTTTCATTACGAACCCAATTGCGCATAATATTCCACCCATCATACCCTCGATTAGCGCTCCTCATTCATCTGCGCTTAAGACGTTAAACATACTAACATATGAAGAATTCATTAGAAATGATAAAAATAAGGGAAGTACTTATTACGCTAAAGAGCCTCTACAACCTACCCCTGGCCCATATATTACTCTCAAGTGCGTATGTCACTTTGAGGTGCGTACTTCTCACCTTTCTTTTTCTGATCCACAATAATGACAGAAGAAGAGAGGAGCATGCCCATTGAAACCCAATCAATCTGTTACCCGTTACACTGCGCTTGTCATCGGTGCTGGAGGCGTCATTGGAAGAAACCTTATTGATTATTTAATGACACTTCCGGAATGGAATATTATTGGTGTATCACGTCGCGGAGGGGAAGATGCCCCTAGGTTACAATATATATCGGCCGATTTGCTAAACGAAGCAGATACTCAGGCCAAACTGTGCCAGTTAACATCGGTTACTCATATTTTCTACGCAGCTTATCAGGATCGCCCGACCTGGGCCGAATTGGTCCAGCCCAATCTCGACATGCTCGTCAATGTCGTGAATACCATTGAACCGATCGCCCCCAATCTCCAACATATCAGTCTAATGCAAGGTTATAAGGTGTACGGTGCACATCTGGGCCCATTTAAAACACCTGCCAGGGAAACGGATGCGTATCATATGCCCCCTGAATTCAATATCGACCAGCAGCAGTTTCTCGAGGAACGGCAATCTGGAAGCAGTTGGACCTGGTCAGCCCTGCGGCCATCCGTTGTATGTGGGTTTGCTCTGGGTAATCCAATGAACCTCGCCATGGTTATTGGGGTGTATGCATCCATTTCTAAGGAACTTGGCTTGCCACTTCGTTTTCCCGGGAAACCCGGAGCTTACCATTCCCTGCTTGAAATGACCGATGCATCACTGCTCGCTCGTGCGACTGTCTGGGCAGCAACCGATCCACGCTGTGCCAATCAAGCGTTTAATATCACCAACGGCGATCTGTTTCGCTGGAATGAACTTTGGCCCAAAATTGCTGCATTTTTCGAACTGGAAACGGCACCACCCCTGCCTCTCTCGCTTGCAACCGTTATGGCAGATAAAGAGGTGCTTTGGAATTCCATGATTGAAAAGTATGATTTAATGAAGACCTCCTATGAGGATGTATCCTCCTGGTCCTTCGGTGATTTTGTCTTCTCTTGGGATTATGATTTCTTCGCGGATGGATCCAAAGCCCGTCGTTTCGGATTTCACGATTTCGTTGATACAGAGACTATGTTTATGGATATATTTGAAAATCTACGCGAGCGCAAGATCATTCCGTAATAGATATAGCATGCACAATAAGCCGATTCCTGTTACAAAGAATCGGCTTTGCACCGTTAATGGTCAGATGTCGGCGGCTTGAATAAAATTTTTCCTCGATCACCATAAACTTTTTCCACGTGTGTATCACCCCACCTGCACATCAGATGAAGAATCTCTTTAAGGCTCCACCCATACTCCGTTAACTCATATTCCACCTTCGGCGGGACCTGGTGATGGGAAATACGTGAAATAATACCCGCATCCGTCAGTTCACCAAGCTGTTGGGTCAACACTTTCTGTGTAATGGATGGTAGCAGCCTCATCAGTTCGCCATTACGTTTCTTGCCAAAGGTAAGATGGAATAAGATAACTGGCTTCCACTTGCCGCCAATCACTTCAAGAAGGGCTTCAACTGCAGTGTTATATACTTTGATCGGTTCCTGCATATCAGCTTCTAACCCCCTTCCAAAATTCAGTGCATACTGAACAAATTGTATTTTGCACACCAGCGATGCGCTGGATCATTATTGAACTAGAAGCGCTTGGCAAAATGCCTCTTATCCTTATATCATAACTAAAATTCTGACTGGATAGGTATTAGTGTTACAAAAAAATAGCCTGCTTCCTTTATTTCAAAGGTTCAGGCTATTCTTCAATCATCCCGATTCATCTTCTCAAAAATATTAACTAATTGTGCTCGATCCTCTTGGGTCAGTTTCTGGAATAAATTTTTACGCAGCTTCTGCCCCTCCAATATTGCTCTTTCGAGGACTTCGATCCCTTTGTCAGTAATGTTCAAATATATAATACGGCGGTCAGCTTCATCTACCATTCTGACGGCTAATTTCTTGGCAACCAGCTTATCAGCTAAATAGCTGAGCGTAGGTGGGGTCAGGCCCAATAGCTTGGCAATATCCGAAGGTCGGCTTTTTCCATTTTGATTGAGATGACTGAGTACCAGCACATGAGAGACGCCGAGGTCCTCATTAAACGATTTGTTCCACTGTATAATCAATTTATTGGTGAAATTGTCCATGTTGTGTATGAGCTCAAAAATGTTCTGTTCTTCCATGTGATCCTCCTCGCAAAAATAAAACAACAGCCCTCATTCTACTTAAGGGCTGTCATCATTTTACACGCTATTGGGCTGAGTATCCACCATCGATAACCAGCTCAGATCCTGTAATGTACGAAGAATCATCCGATGCCAGGAACAATGCAGCGTTGGCAATATCGATAGCCTGCCCCAGACGTTGCAAAGGCGTTGCCTGAACGAGTCGATCAAGCAATTCCTTCGACGTGTTCAAGGCTTGAGTCATTGGTGTTTCGATGATCCCAGGGAAGAGAGCATTCACCCGAACACCTTGACGACCAAAGGTTGTCGCCGCTGCTTTGGATAATGCGCGTACTGCCCCTTTGGATGCCGAATAGTGGTTAAAGCCTTGTCCAATCAATGCGGTGTATGAAGAGATATTGACGATGGAACCTTTCTTTTGTGCTGCCATATAAGGAGCTACATGTTTCATGCCAGCAAATGGGCCAAAGCCATTAATGGAGAGCATTTTCTGCCAATCCTGCGCATTGATCTCCTCAAATGGCTTCTCTGAAGAAATACCTGCATTGTTGACCAGAATATCGATTTTACCAAAACGTTCATTAACTACTTTCGCTAATATCTCCCAATCTTCATCGGAGGAAACATTCAACTTCATTCCATACACATTCTCTTTTTGGCTTGCTTTCTCCAGTGCTTCCTCATTAATGTCTGCAGCAATAACGATGGCGCCTTCCTTTGCAAAGAGATCCACCATGCCTTCACCAATTCCTGATGCTCCACCAGTAATAATAGCTACTTTATTGTCTAATCTTCCCATATGAAACGCTCCTAACGTAATTTATTTATACGACGCTGCTTTAGTTGCTAGGCGTATTGTGTGATTTCATAAACTGTTCAAAATCCGGAACGGTTGGGTTGGCAATATAATGGCCGCCCTCAACCTGGATGGTCTGACCGGTTATGAATTTGGACTCATCTGAGGCCAGGAATACGACGGTGTATCCAATATCATCGGGTTCCCCGTGATAAGGCAGTACGTTATACTTTGCGAACATATCCAATACATCCGGAGGCATATTATTCTGGGTTGCCGGGGTCAAGATCAATCCAGGTGCGACAGCATTGCAACGAATGTTATGCTTGCCATATTGGGTGGCAATATACCTTGTTAGATTCACTACTCCTGCTTTTGAGGCACCGTAAGCAACCCGAACCGCATCGCCTGTAAAGCCAGCCATGGAGGCCGTATTAATGATGGAACCTTCACCCGCTTCAATCATGTGAGGGATGGCGAATCTACAGCCGAGCAGCACGCTTTTCAGATTCACGTTCATCAGCCGATCCCACTCGTCCAGATCTACGTTAACCACGTCCAAATCCTTCTTCAGGTTGGTCAGGCCAACGTTGTTGAACAGACTCGTGAGTTTACCATATTGTTGGACCGTAAATTCCACAGCTTCCTTAATAGAAAATTCGTCTCCCGCATCAACAAAAACGGCTACTGCATCTCCGCCTTCAGCTTGAATGTTCGCTGCCGCTTCTTTTGCCCCATTGACATTGAAATCAGCAATAACGACTTTCGCTCCTTCTCTCGCCATCAATTGGGCTGCGGACAATCCTATTCCAGAAGCACCTCCAGTTACAAGGGCTACTTTGTCTTTCATTCTCAACATGGTTCTCAAGCTCCTTTCATAAAGAAACCGAAAATGAATAGCAGCTCTATTATTTAGTTATTTAGATGACTAAATATTAGATGTCTAAATAATAACAGAGGAATGGTCTTTCTGCAACGCATACGGCTCTGTATCCTTATTTTGGATGCCTTTAGCGAAACAAGCGAAGTGTTATATAAATACAGCCCTCATGGATTTGAGGGCTGTATAGCATCAAGTCTCTTAATCAATAAATTGATCCAAGTTTTCTGAAAATTTTGATAATGTCACTTTTCATTCTCCATCCCAGAGTCAGGATAAGGCTTGCCCACCGTATCATCTGGTGTCTGAACGTACCACTGAGCATTTGTCGCGTTACCAGAATCGGATTCGGATTTCTCTGGCTTGCAAGTAAATTGGTAAGCAGATATATCCTTTCCGCGTAAGGTTACAGTCACGGCAAGCTCCGGGTCGCCCCAGCTTGGATATTTCCTACGGTACTGTTCATCAATAATTTCACTTTTAAAAGAAGGGCTGGTCATAAATACTGTGGTTTGAGTGAAAAGTCGATGAATCTCTTCTTCATCCGGTTCTGTTTTGACCGTATATGCGACTTCGACCCGAGGTGTGGAATAACGAATCTCCGTCTTTTGAATAACAGGAAAATCTTGCTCGATATCCTGCCGAAAAGATTTGACTTCTTCTGAAGAGACGTTGGTGTAAGAAGTACATGCCGTCAAGAAAAGAATCAAAGCCAGAATATTCACTACGTGCAATATTCCTGAACAATGTTTGATGCCAGACATACAGTCACCGGCTTTATTTAATATATATGAACGTATGCAGATAAACCTCCCTCAGCACCCCGACTAAATTAATTCAGCAATTCAACACAGTCATACACCCACCCGGCACTTAACCAATTGCCCAAGTCGCTGGAGCCGCTGATTGGCGTAATGGTCACGGTGTTGGACCCATTAACGAAATAGGAAGCCGGGATATTCCAGGAAAAGGTTGTATTGTTGCCCCGATAGGTCCCAATCGTAAAGCTGCGAGAGTTCGGTTGGGAGGAAGCTGCCGGATTGGTTAACGTCTGACCGTTAATCGTTACGCTGGGTCTTCCATTGTTGTATGCTGCCGTAATACCGATGTTAAGTACATGCGAAGATGCCGCTTGGGAAGAGTTCAGGCTAAAGGTAACGGTTGTGGGCGAGTTTTGTCCCCGGAACTGAATCGCTGGGAACTTGTTGGTTGCACTGCCGGTGGCATAACTGACAGGACCCCAGCTTGGATTACGGCTATCGGAAGGATGACGGATTGGAATCGTCTGGCCGTTCAGGAACTCCGATGGCGTACCATCCCAATTCCCAATACGCCAGATGCTGGATGCTTTACTTGGGTCATTGTTGATCGTACGCGTATTCAGCGTTGTCGTTGATCCTCCAGTGATGTTCACACTTTCCGTATAGACGGCCAGTTCCCCCTTATACACCGTCATGGTGTATGTACCCGGAATCATGCTGTATTTGGCAGCTGCCCCGCTCGAAGAGGAATTCACCCAATATTGGGCGTTGCTATTAGCAAAACCAACTGTATACGCATACCCCGTATCCATGCCAGAGAGCCCATTAAGCACGACATTACCTCGGCTGGATACCCAACCTATCAGGTTCAGACCCGACATCCAGCTAAAATCAGGTACGCTTGGCGTTGCACCGGTGGTGAAAATCAAGGCATACGGCCCATGCAGACCCATGCGCCAATTTTCAGTCTGGGCATGTCCTGAATTCATGTAATTGTAGACCTCCGTATCTCCACCGCTCTGGAACTGAATATCACGGAAGAACGGACCTCCCGAACTTTTCTCTCGGTCGCCATAGGCCATGAACACACCCACGCCGCTACCCGTAACACCTCGAATGGTCAGATCCTTAGCTTGATCATTGCCGTAATACTTCGATGTACTCTGTCCGTTAGCGTAACCAAAAACGTCCTGGCTCTCAATCGCGCCGGTGTTATTCCGATTATTCGAATTGGCCGGAACTCCTGTTAATACGCTGCCGTTGCCCCGGAAAATATAACGCAACTCACCCACAGACGGTTCTGCTGTGACGTACGTTGCCATATAGATAATGTTCTCACCGCCCCGTGATGCATAATAGTGGGTAAGCGTGCTGGTTGATACGGTGATCAATACAGTTGATCCCGAAGGAGATGTGTTCCAGGTTACATTGGCTGAGCCCAAACCAGAGCCGATATGGGACGCCTTGCTGGAGCCGTTCAGCTCCGTTCCGTTCATTTTGGCAGATATGATATCTCCATTGGTTTTATTCACCGTGTATACCAGCCCTGCTCCTGTGTTCACTTCAATCCTCGACCCGTTATCCGTAACATAGATGGTGGCCGCGTGTCCGGTGGATGTTGGATATAATACCGCTGCTGCCATCATCACCAGTAATAGAAACGAACTGAATGCCTTCTTCATTAAACGTCTGCTCACGAGCTAATCCCTCCCTGGAATAGTTTTTTTAACGTTTTCGTAATGGGCCAAAATCAGATTTAAATATCGTATATGTGATAGCTGAATCAGAAGTAAAGCGCTTACATTATAATGTATGACAAACGAGCCTATGTCTCATCTCGGTATTCTTGCTGCATGCGGCATATCCATGGAGTCAACTTTCTTCCATATCAGTCTCTTATACCACCACCTCCTGTATAGGAATAATATAGATCCAACTTACTGGTAATATCATTAAAATAATACCATTATATTACATACCGTGGCAATGAAAATAGCTATCAGCCTGCCGTAATCTCTCTCTGTTTTTTTGTATCTTATCCAGATAAAAAATAGCGACCGCTCTCCGTAACCCTACCGGAAATCAATCGCCTCGCCTCTACTTCCCGTTATCCAAAATATTTGTTCATTGTCCCTATCGTGATCTTGAAACTCAGAAGCGGCCTACCGCTACGAACACGGCTAACGCCAGGAACACGATATTCACGCCAATTTGCTTATACTCCTTACGGGCAATGTGGAATATGGCTCCTAACAGTACAACGACAGCAAGACCAATGGCCGCCAGTGGCGTCAATCCAGGGGCGATATCTGTTGCTTGAGGAACAATAAGTCCAATGACCCCAACCAGTTCCAAGATCCCGATAAAAAATACTAACCCTCTCGAAACTTCGCTTGCCCAAGGCCACGATTTCTTTGCCTGTTCATACTGGAATGCCTTCATCCATCCCGAGAAAATAAATCCTAAACCCAATATACCTTGAACAATCCATAACGCCATATTCATAACTCGTAAGCCCCTCTTCTTGTATATGATCAATACCTAGGCATATAATATTTTATGGGTTAACTATTTGGAAGTAGGCACTTAAACTAAACATAGTATACAAAAAGAAACCTTAGATAAATAAAGGAGTTGAGGGCATCATATGAGTACTTACTGCAAGTTTGAAACGGCGTTGGACATTCTTGTTGGAAAATGGAAACCGGTGATTTTACTTCGGCTTTTCGCCAATGGCACCATGAGATTTAGCGAGCTTCAGAGGGCCATCCCTGACATTACCAAGAAAATGCTCACCCAACAATTAAGGGAATTGGAGTACCATGACATCGTCCATCGTGAGGTCTATCAGCAGATACCTCCCAAAGTAGAGTACTCCATCACGGAGTACGGTCAACGAATGACCCCTTTATTACAGGCCATGAATGATTGGGGCGAGGGTCACATCGATCATTTGAACGAGCTTTATGGGGAAGATCTGACGACTGAGCTACCTGAACGCAGCTAAACAATACACCGGTGATCTCACCATTAACATTACGTTCTTCTTCTACAGCATGAATGAGAGGTTTTAACTGAAAAAGCTGCACCCTTTGTTACGGATGCAGCCTCTTCAATATTTTATATCACAGGAAGCTATCACCTTCTTACAGTGAACCCTCAAGGTTTGCAGGTTGATTTCCCTCATTCACCAAACCTTGAATAAAGGTCTCAACATTGGGCGCAAGCCAAGTGATCTTGTAGCCTTCTGCTTTATTCACATGGACAACCTCGGGCTCGCCGGCATTGCCGGATTCACGATAATCCAGCATCACGACCTCTGAATTGGAAGAACACTCACATAGAATGACACCAATCTCAGGATAACCCCCTTTTTCTATGATCGCTCGACTGCCCGCTTCTCCACACAGTGAATGTGCCTTTTCCCGTCCAACACCCAGGATATTGAAAATTTCAACTTGAATCTTCCCATCACTCTCCGCCTGACTAACCGGAAAATAACGATAGTGGGGCACACCACCATTATGTAGTTTCATCATGTTCACATAGAATGTCGGCAGCTTGAACACCAATTGATCCTCCACTGCTTCAATTTGCTCATCGGTAGGAGGGGACAACACATATTGATCGACGTTTGCTGGACTGTCATTCCAGAAGCTCGTCGATTCGGGGTGGATACCAGGTGCAGCTTCGATGGTGGTTTCATTGATTGAATGGACTGTATCCACGGGCTCCTCTACCGCTTCTTCTGTGAGCTCGTCTGCTGTTTTATTCCGAATCCATTCCAGGAACTCCTGTGTATCTTCATCTCCCGGCTCTAATCGGTCCGCTGCTTCGAAAGCTTCACGCGCGTTCTCATATTGCTCCAAATAATAATACGCCAGACCAATGCGGTAATGCCAAAGCGGGTCATTTTGTCCCTCTTCTTCAACCGACAGGAATTGCTCCACCGCCTCCTGGTAACGCTCCATATTATTCAAGGCTCTACCCAGATGGTTGACCAGAATATAATCCCGATCCTCTTCCCGAACCTCTGTAATCGCATCTATAATCTCTTCATACTCATCCTGTTCATGCCAAGCCTCTAGCCGTTCCAAGAGTTCATCATTCATTGACCTTGCCTCCCTGTCTTATTCGTTGTAGAAATTATATCAATAAATTATGAATAAAAAAAACGCAGCTTCATCGAGCTGCGAACAATAATCATCGTGAAGTGATCGAATGATAGATATCGATAATTTACGCCTACCTTGCTGTAACCTATTTGGTATTCATAACAAGCGAATATTTATTGAAAATCCAGGACTCCCTCATATCATTCATAGCTTCTTTGCTAACCCGAACAGAAGTCTTTTGCTCGTGTAAACCTTCTGGTGCAGGTACGGAAAACCGCAGCAATTTGGTTATTTTTTTTATTTCATTTGCCACTTCATGATATAACCCATATGTTAACGGCCGATGCTCCCGAATATCCTCGTATATATAATATTTCCCAATCTCATCTTCCAAATCCATTTGGACCCCTTTAGGAAACGATAGCACGATAGACGGCAATTCATCCTCCGCCCATTGTCCAAGATACGGGAAGCAGACACCCTCGTTTTTCAAGAAAAATCCAGACTTCCCCTGATCCAGCTTACTCAAGAGCGAATATACGAAATGAGGGGGAATCTCCTCTCTGTTCTCTTCCTTCGTAGCAGTAAAAGATTGATAAAATCGGCTATACGCTTCATATACCTGATCATAATCATACTTGGTCTGCGCATGATTGGGTCTGATAAATTGAACCTGTTTCTGCTCGAAAAGGGCTAGCAGGCTTTTGAGCTCTTCAGGCGTAATGAAAAATTTCAGTTTATAAAATCCACTGTTCTTTAATCGTTCCATTCTCTCACCACCAATTGTAAAATGGAGTTTCCTATTTCACCACTATTAGTTGAAGAGAGCCTTATGTGCGAATTCTCCATTTTGTAGATATGCCGTTCCTCTTATTTGCTGTCCACATATTTTGAAGAGAGATAGTTTTGAACATAACGGATAAGGGGAGCGGTCCACATGGGAGTCATGCCAAAAAGCTCTATCAAAAAGCAGGGAGTTTCTATTATTGCCTGCACGAAACGCCAAAGCTATATAAGAAACCTATTTAAGAACTACAGCCGACAGATCCACGCCAAGAAAGAACTTATCATTATTATCAACAACAATAACATCCCCCTCAAGCCTTATCTCAGTCTAGCGAAAAAGTTCCCAAACGTACACGTATATCGTCTTCCGGAACGTACCTCCCTAGGTGCCTGTCTTAATTACGCGATCAAGAAAACGAAATACAACTATATTGCCAAGTTTGATGATGATGATTACTACGCTCCCTATTATTTGACGGAAAGTTTGCTGACCTTTCAAAGAACCAAAGCCGATGTCATTGGCAAGCGGTCTCATTATATGTATTTACGTGGGTCAAAGACGTTTATTCTTCGTTTTCCACAAGATGAACATCGACCTGTGACTCTAATCCCTGGCGCAACGCTAGTTTTTAAACGCAAGGTAATAAACAAAGTTCCTTTCCCAAATCAAAGCGTCGGTGAGGATGATCTTTTTTGCATTAGAAGCAAACGAAAAGGATACCGCGTTTATTCTGCTGGAAAAAATAATTTTGTCGCGATTCGCAGGAGAAACTCATCCAACCATACATGGATCATTAGCGATAAAGAACTGATCTCTCAGAGCCGAAAAATACCTTCTGTTACGAACTACAAGAAATATGTGCAGAAAAAGCCAAAGGGCTTATTATAATGGTGAACCCAGACCGTTCTCGTGATTTGAATGGAGTTTCTATCATTGTTTGTACCAAACGACGACAATGCATGGGCAACCTTTTTCGTAACTACAGCAGACAGAATTACAAGATCAAAGAGCTTATCATCATATTAAATAATAATAATCTGCGTGTAAACGAATATATCCAGGCGGCAAAACAATATAGAAATGTAAGGGTAGTTTCTCTGCCGGAACAAGTATCGCTTGGACATTGCCTAAATTATGGAGCTTCATTATCTAATTTCAATCTCATCGCTAAGTTTGATGACGATGATTATTATGCTCCTCTCTATTTAACAGATAGCGTGCATACCCTGGGAAAGACCAGAGCAGATATTGTAGGGAAACGAGCCCACTACATGTACTTGAGCAGCAAAAAACTCTTTCTGCTACGTTACCCTACCAAGGCGAATCAATATGTTCCCCTGATTCAAGGAGCGACCCTGCTCGTAAAACGACATGTCATAAGCGAGGTTGGCTTTCCCGACCAGAATCGAGGAGAATGCGTGACGTTTTGTTCGGACAGCCTGGCAAAGGGCTATAAAATTTATTCAGGAGGTTCATCCCATTTCCTTGCGATTCGCAGGAGGAACTCCAAAGATCATACGTGGATCGTAAGCGATAAAGAGCTTTTAACAAGAAATGTTAAAGTGCTGAAAGTGAGAAACCCAAGAAAATTTATATGCCAACCCGATAACTTTATTTAGCAATTACAGATCGATGATTCTGTTAACGGCAGGTTGAATATCAAAAAAAGAGCAGCATTTCGCTGCTCTTCTCTTTTCTCGATCCCGGTATTCATATGTGATGGACTCAAGCCAAATACTCGGCCATAATCTGCTCGATATCAAACGGGGTAATTCCTTGCTCCACCGAATAAATTGTATCGGCCTGATCCAACGTATCCACCAGTTCACCTCTGGCCTTGGCATGAAGCGTGAACAAGTCGTATAGATCCGGCTTGCGTAGTGTGGTCAAGGCTTTGCCCATCAGGACCATCCCTTTTTGATTACCCTCGACATTATTGTAATATTCCGGGTGCCTAGTCAGTGCCAGATCCGTCCAAATGACCGTACGCTCCACTAGATCCATAATGACGGGAATGGCAATCTGTGTATCTGCCGTAATATCAATCTTGTTTGCCACCGTGGACGGCTCGAAGATCTCGCCAGAACCCGGCTTCTTACGCATCATCCAGCCCACAAAGCATTCCGGCAAATCGCAATATGGATGACTCGTAAAGGAAAGCAGACTCGCCACCACATAACGCCCACCATAAGCAACAATCGACGGAATATGCAGGTCAATGAACTCACTCGCACCATGAGGCGCTGTCACGATATCCCCGCTGTGAACGGCCTTGTAGTTGGATGAACGCAGATTCGTATAGGAAATATGCTCCACATAGTTCCAGTTCTCATCGTACATCACCGCAGACAGATCGATATCTACACGCCCCGTTGCTTGACCATTCACGGTGCCTTCCTTCCACCAGTTGAAGAAACGAATCGTATCTCCCTCGGCCATCGGCACCCGGCTTCCCCGAACAATCGTATGAAGGGCCTTGCTCGCCGATCTTTGGGAAAAGGGAACCAGATAATCATGGAGCTGTGGATCAACATACGTCTTTCCAAGCGAAGGAAGGGCGGCGAAACGCTGCACCAGCGCCTGCTCACACATCTGCACGACGGCACGACAAGTGTCATCGTCCATCTCGGGAAGCTGATTCGGAATGGCGAAAGCCTTCGCTACATTGCCTTTCGGGAAAAATACACGCAGATCCTGCGGTTCATTACGCCGGGCAAAATGCTCCCTCACCTGCAACAAAACCGGGGTCGATACGTGCTCCAGAATTTCTCCGAACGCCAGCAATACATACTCCTTATCCGTGGTAGAGCGCAACAAGTGATCCAATCTTCTCGCAAATTCACCAGGGCGCTGCTTCAGCAGCTCAATCAAACTCCACACATTCTGGTATTGGAAGGCAAGCTCCACACTCCCGTTAAAGGTCGTAAACGACTTGTTATTACGCAAAATATCAAAAGCTTCCTCGCATCGCGGGTAACGAAGCTTATATTCAGAAGGATGCAGAATTTCGCCCAGTCGAATCCAGCGATCCTTGTAACGAAGCATGTCTTCCGTAATTGAACCGCATTGCTCCAGAAGACCAAGCAACAGGCGTCTTTCACGGCGCTTGAATTTACGGAATGGCGAAGCCAGAGCCAGACTGACATCGCCACCTGACCAAGCCACAGCAAGACGAAGCACATCCGTTGCCGTTCTGAAATACGGCCCGATTCGGTCGATATTGGCCTTTTCAAACGTTAATAAGGAAGCTACCACGAACCCCACATTTTCCTTGAAAGGAATCTCGGCTGGCAACAGCGCATCTACTTCATCCGGTTCTGCATGCTCCAGCACCGTATCGATGTCTGCTTTGTCTGTCTCCGAGATAGAGCCCTTCGCTTCGATCAGTTGGCGCATGAGCGTCTGAAAGTCAGCCTTGTTGCCGAGGCCAATGACTTTCAGGTTTACTTTACCCAGCAAAGGTACCCTTTCCACCGGTTCACGATTCGGATATAACAAGGTCAGATAATGAAGGATGGCATTCAGGTAAAGCTCCACCTCATCTTCCTCCATCACCTGCGCCGGGAATCCAGGGTACATCGGTTTGTAGTCCACATGGGCGCCGACCATGATTCTCAGATCAGCCACAACCTGGGCAACCAATACCTCAAACTGTTCCTTGGATAATGTTCGCACGGCTTGCATCAATTCATCCGAGAATGTGTATCCAAGCGTTTCTATATTTTGAAGGGCAGTCGCCAAATAAACCTTCGGCAGCTGTTTCTCCCCTTGTTCTTGCTCGATCATGAGTTTGTTCGCTCTGCGCAAATAGATGGTATTGTTCATGATAAAAGAGTCCAGGAAAGCCATATCCCTACAATTGGTGGTCTGCTGTAGAAGGAAGGAATATGATAGCCTGGACGCCTCCTCTCTGAATTGAGATCTTCAGGAAAGCGGCGACCCTAAGTTCGCCAATGAAGTTAGAAGGAAGGATCGCCATAGCCTGAAGGCCAAAGGTCCGAAGTTTGTGACCCGAACCTTTGATGAACCCATCATCTCAGATTCCACGATCTCCCAACAGGGCGAAAGTATTACGACATGCGAAACTAAGGGGGAATTCTCTGACTTGTGTGGAGTAGTACTGAAGAACGGCATACAACTGATGGTACATAAAAAAGAGCTAAGCACGGTTTTTAGCCGGCTTAGCTCTTTCTCACACCTACTATAGAACAGGTTACATACAGCTCGTTACATACGAACGACTGATTTCTCAGCCGTCAGCCCAAGCACCCGAGCGGTTGACGCATGTACCTGGTTTAGAAGACTAAGATTTTCAACCAATGACTCGCCATAGGAAGGAACCATTTCCTTGATCTTTGGTTCCCAGGCATTCATATGCTGCGGGAAACACTTCTGGAGGATCTCCAGCATCACGTGAACCGCGGTTGAAGCACCCGGTGAAGCTCCGAGCAATGCTGCAATCGAGCCATCCGCCGCAGTAACTACCTCCGTGCCGAATTGAAGCGTTCCTTTGCCGCCTTGAGCCGTATCCTTAATCACCTGCACACGCTGGCCCGCCAGTACCATATCCCAATCCTCGCTCTTCGCATCTGGAACAAAGTCACGTAATTCGGCCATGCGTTGTTCTTTGGATAACATGAGTTGTTGGATCAGGTATTTGGTTAGTGAAATTTCTTTGACGCCTGCCGCGAGCATCGTGAGCAAATTGTGCAGCTTCACGGACGTAATCAGATCGGCATTGGAGCCTGTTTTTAAGAATTTTGGCGAGAACCCGGCAAACGGTCCAAATAGCAGCGACTTCTGATTTTCAATAAATCGGGTGTCCAAATGCGGAACAGACATTGGCGGAGCACCCACCGAAGCTTTTCCATATACTTTGGCATGATGCTGTTCCACGACTTTCGGATTTTTGCACACCATGAAGATGCCGCTAACCGGGAAACCGCCAATATGTTTACCTTCAGGAATGCCGGCTTTTTGCAGCAAATGCAAGCTTCCGCCGCCCGCACCGATGAAAACGAATTGTGCGGTGTGCCGTTCGACGGTTCCGCTCTTCAGATTTTTCACGGCTAATTCCCAAGATCCATTGCTTGTGCGTTTCATATTCTTCACGCTATGTTGGTAGTGGATATCCACGTTTTGGCTTTTTAAATGTTCCATTAGCATACGCGTTAAAGCACCAAAGTTAACGTCCGTACCGGAGTCAATTTTGGTGGCTGCAATCGGTTCATTGCCCGTGCGGTTTTTCATCATAAGCGGAATCCACTCCGCCAGTTTTTTCTTATTATCCGAGAATTCCATGCCTACGAATAACGGATGTTTCGATAACGCTTCATAGCGTCTTTTTAGAAACTGGACATTCTGCTCTCCATGCACATAACTCAAATGAGGGAGCGGCATAATGAAGTCCCGTGGATTACGAATCAGATTGCTTTTGACGAGATAGGACCAAAATTGCCTTGAGATTTGAAAATGCTCATTCACCTTAATCGCTTTGCTAATATCTACGGATCCGTCTGGTCGTTCAACGGTATAGTTAAGTTCGCACAATGCTGAATGCCCGGTTCCGGCATTATTCCATTCGTTGGAGCTTTCCTCCCCCGCACTGGCGAGCTTCTCAAAAACCTTAATATTCCAGTCTGGTGCCAATTGTTTAAGCAAAGTTCCCAAAGTTGCACTCATAATTCCGGCACCAATCAAGATAACATCTGTACTCGTTTGTCCCTGGCTCATGTCTACCGTCCTTATATCCTATATTTGCCAAAAGGATGTAAGCGTTATCGATTTGGCATTGCAGCAAGCCCCATTCTTGAACAGGCCCGCCCCTTCTCTGAATGATATAACCTTGATCTAGTGTATCAATAATATGGGTCAATTTAAATATGCAATTTGAAGATATTTGCTATTCCATCAGTATACGCTAGTTTATGTCAGATAGATAACCCGGTTATAGGGCTGAAAGATTAATTTGTTCAATAAAAAGAGACAATTCTGGTTGCGTAGCCTGAATTGTCTCTGAAAGTTGGGCGTGTTGGTACCTTTGCCTTTAATAATTCGTCCTAAAAAAAGATCAAGATGCTACTCTCCAATGTTATCCCTGATAAAGTTCTAATTTTTTCATGAAATTATTCAATAATTCAGTATACTCTTCCTGATCCTCTTCGTCAGCCCATTCAATATTAGACAGGTTTCTGTTAATATCCTGGAGCAAAGATGCAAGCTGTGATAATTCTTCAAATTGATTTAATTCAATCGAGTAGAGTATTTTTAATAAATGACCATCATACATTTCCCCAGCAAGTGGATCACCTTTTAAAATTTCCAAAGCTTTTTTTATACCAAGATCCATAAAAACATTTTGAGCTAGCATTCTACTAACATCTTCTAATTCTATCTCATCTATTGTTTTATCGATAAGTCTGTTGTACCACTGATCCAAAGGATACTCAGATTCTTCGGTCTGAATATTTTGATTTAGTGCGTAAATCTCTTTAATTGGCTTGTTCATTTATTCTACTCTCCCGCTGGCAGGATTAACTTATTATTCAAAGATAAACAAAAGGTTCAGCTCTATTTGTAATATTAAATCATCTTCGGATCTTTATAGCACCAATCAGAGTCATAACTCATTGAATGTATCTTTTGTGTATCTTCCCAGGTGAAGACCCAATCGTAATCAGCCACCGAACTTAAAACTGAGACATGGAAATCCATGTTGTTCAGACTAAGATTATCGATATTACAGCTAGTCATATACGATTGTTCCAAACACACACCAGATAACTCATAATGTTGAAAATCAACTTCCCGTAATCGTAGCTTCTCACCTTCTTGACCACTAGTCTCTAACCACTTTTTTTGAAGCTCAAATTTAAGATCTAACTCTTGTTTTATGGCTCTTCATCCTCTATGTTAGGTATGAATGGGGAGAGAAACGGATCATCATTCTCCCTTACTTTACCTCGGATTAAAGTGTAGACCTTAAACTGATTGAAGGATTCCGTATCATCACTATCTCTTACATAAAGAATTCCATAGGAGCCCGGAGCTATTTCGCCTACCTTTTTCAACACTTCGGCGGGATCATACTTTGATACAGGTTTGCGATTATCTAGGCCCGCTATCCATAGTTGAAAGTCACCATTAACCGCTCTCAAGTCCAAAACACCCGCAGGCCAATTTAGCTCCTCTACATATTTCCGCAGATGTTGAATAACTAAACCATAGTGATACTCATCGTCTTCAAACGACGCACTTTCTCTAATGGTTGCCCAGCCATGATATTCATACATAATCTCTTCACAACCCCTCATCGGTATCTATGTGGGTTAGTTGACTATAAAAGTCATTATCTTTAATCTGTTCTTTCAATAATCGCTTTAAAGGGAGCATGTCCTGTTTCAACATTTCTCAACAAAGTAGGCTTTCTAAACCTTAGACTACACTGTAATTTAAAGATCGCTGTTGCTTCATCTAAACCTATAAAGATTACATTAATCCATATAGGCACCATTGGCTCTAAACCGCAAAGAACATTCACCGTATTGATTAACGGTAACTGCTTTCCTCCTATATTATCCTCACTCAAAATATTCAATCGCATCATATCATCTGCACTATTCAAAGGCTTATCCTTTTCCCTAACAGGCTCGATAATGAATCTATATTCATTAGATGTTAACCCAATTTCATTCGAGATTTCTTGAATTGTCTTTAATAAATTTTCTTTGAATATTTCTTTATTCATCTGTTTTATCTGTTCCAAAGTCATTCCTACTTCCCTGAAATTTTCGTACTTGAGACTTTAACAAGTTCATTGGTATTAACATATCCTGAAGGAGTTGTATCTATAGAGAATATTTCTAACCATGCATTTTTGGTTTTTACCCCAGCCTGTTCCAGAATTTGTGGAAATGCTCTTGTTTGTTCAACTGAGGGCGTGTAATGTCCAGATAAGTTAGTGATTCTTCTAACCTGTCCATCCGCATTTATCTTTAGCTTCCCTGCTGCTTGAACAGACTCACCATTTGCTAGAAAAGAATGACCTCTTCCTATATGAAGTTTGTTTTTCATGTCTACAACAAAATCCATCTCATTAAGTCCATTTACATCTTTCAGTCTTCCGCTCTCTATACTAAAGGTGAATTCTTTCCCAGCTTGAGCATCATCAGGAAACCTATTATTGATTTTTTGTGATGATACTATATTTCTCGGGCTCTTACCACCTGTACTTGCAGCCTCAATATTCTGCTTAATTTTCGCCACAGCTGAACTAGATGATGGTAAGCGAAATGGCCCCTTGCCACCGGGAACACTCCCACGAACCATCTGAATCGCCATAAACACTTGGGCAAATTTTAGAGAGGTAACCATGGTTCGAGCATAAGAATCAGAGACAGTTTCTCCTGTATAGGGATGTATTCCGTTCTGGAATGCCTTGATCTGTAGTGAAAATATATCATCCCCAGGTGGTTCAACCTTCACACCTTCCATGCGATTAACATCCAGATGTCCATGATCCTTCTCATACGCCTGAAGGGCAGCCTGATCCGCATCACCATCCTCGTTGACAGGCATCCACACCCACTTTCCAAACATATTGATTCGTGCCATCCGATATCCCTTATCACCCGAGCTTGAATCACCTGCTGAATTGGTCATGATTGCTGCGGCACCGACTGCTCCAGTTGCACCACCCAGACTTACCAACTGAGCATCTGCATCCTGGAAGCGCGTAGCGATGTCCTTCAATTCCTTGGATGTATTCACCATACTCTCCAGCGCTTTATCCAGTATAAGGCGTGATTGCTCAAACTCATAGTAAAACCGCTCCTGCGTCACACCCATCCACATCATCTGAATGAACATGATCTGTCTCGTCAGATCACCCCGTATATGCTCCAACTGTTGTCTGGCCTGATCCATCTGATTCGATACGTGATGTAGTTGTTCAGGGGTTACTTTGATTGTACTCATACGTTTCTCCGCTCATTTAATATATGATTAACCTATGTTAGCAGAAGTTTTTAATACAGACCATCCGGCTAACATCCTGATTTGACCATTTTAAAACAGATGCTGTACCCCTCATCGGTGCTATGGTCCTATATGCCTTTACCCATTTCAAAGCACTTATCATCAGCCAATAATCCCCTTACCCTATCTCCTCCAAAAACGCCCGATACCGCCCAACCTGCTCCTCCGTCGCACATTCCCGCAACGATTCCAATAGGGCCAAGCATTTTTTGAAATACCGATTCATCTCAAGCTCATCTGCTAATCTGATTGCCTGCAAAATGAACTCCACCGCTTTCTTTTGCCTTCCCATGCATTGTTCGTATAAAGCCCGGTGATAACAGTAATGGTACATATTTACGTTGTTTGAAGAACCTATTTCTCTGCCGACAACCTGAACCTGACTCGCAAATATATGTAAAACTCGATCAATCTGCCAACGATACCGAACCGCCGCCTCCACAATCGTTCTCAGTCCTGCTATACATTCCTCTGGATGCTCTAGCAGAATATTCACATACTCCTCCAGCATCTCTGCATGCCCTGCTTCAATCTCCAGCGCATACCGATTCACCTGTGCTCGATGCCTAAACTCCTGCATTACCTGCCTTCCCGTCTCATCCAGCTCTTCCATCCAGCCCAGCTCTGCATACTGGTCAATACACGCCCGCGCCTGATCTACCTCCCCCATCTTCTGGTGAGCCACGCCCCGCATTTGGAGACTGAACCCGTGATAATAGATAAACGGACGCTCGGTATGAATATAGGGTAAAGGTAACCCCTTGGTTCGATGCTCCTGTCGCTCTTCATGGATGCACTGCACACACTGGTACAACATGTCCGCCCTCTCCATCACTTTGCTCCAATTTTCAAAAGCATAAGCCATGTCCAACATTTCAACAATAATGTCCGGTTTAAGTGATTTCAGGATAGAAGTTCGCAAAAGGGATTCCTCCTTAATTATCCATTATCAAATAATTGTATAGTTAAATCAAAAGAAGATCAATATAAATTGTACTTATAAGTACTATTATATTCACAATCAATTTGTATCTGTTAGTCTGTAACGATTCTATAACCTCTTCTAACCTTAAGTGGAGGTGATCATATGAATTTACCAGAAAGTGTAGGGAATCGAATACGCGAGTTAAGAAAGGCCAAGGGTTGGACTCAAGAACAACTAGCAGAAGCAGCAGGTCTTCATTACAGCTATATTGGTGGGGTTGAACGGGGAGATCGAAATATTTCTCTGGAGACTCTAGAAAAAATAATAAATGGATTTCAGGTTCCGGCTGAAGAAATCTTCAAATTCAACGAAGAATCCGAGTACAAAAGAGCTTTGGATGAACATATAACATTAATAAGTGGTAAAAGCGCAGATGAAATCGCATCATTAACGAAAATCAATAAAGAGATTCTGAATACTATAGAAAAGCTACAAAAAAGCTCTGATTAAACACATCAGCATCGAAATCAAAAAGAGTGGAGTAACCCTCACACTCTTTTTTAATTTCATGAATCTACAAAACAACCCGCTCAAACTCCGCAAATTCAATCCGATTACGCCCATTCTGCTTCGCCTGATACAATGCCTTATCTACCGCAGCGAACAGCTGAATCAGATATCCCTCCGGGTTATCCGGTACATGCTCCAATTCAAAATCCTCAATCGACAGAATGCCTATGCTGATCGTAATGGACACCTGTTCAATCTCGTGATCCACCACAATGAGGTTTGACTCCACCGACAATCTCACGCGTTCTGCAATTTGATTAGCCACGTCATGCTCCGTGTGCGGAAGGTAGATCATAAATTCCTCCCCGCCATATCGCGTTAGAATATCGGTGCTCCGAATGGATTCTTTGACAGCCTGAGCTGTACGATGCAGCACTTCATCGCCGATGACATGTCCGTAGCGATCATTGATCGCTTTGAAGTAGTCAATATCCAGCAGTATGAGTGAAAACGGCGTTTTATATTGAATGTTGGTGATGACCTCGTGATTCAGATGTTGGGTCAGATAACGACGGTTATAGCAGTTGGTTAGACTGTCCGTCAGGGCGAGTTCTTCCAGCTTGCGATTGGCCTCGGACAACTCCAGGCGAATCCGATCCAGGGCATGATTACGCTCCTGAAGCGTCTCATTCTGCCGATTCATTTCTTTTACATAGAAGCGCTCTTGAGAGACATCCTGGAACGTAAGGATATGACCAATGGGCGCGCGAGCAGCATCAACAATGGGAGACGCTTGGAGGATATAGTGACGGATGTCATCCCGCCCCACGAGTACTTCAATTTGAGACAAGGTATTGTCCTTTTGCTTATACTCCTCCAGAAACTTCTGGCGGCTGCCCTCAACACGAACAGAACCCAGGAATGCCTCCATATCAAAAGAATCCCCCACATGCAGATCCATGAAGGATCGGGAGGCTTTGTTCAATTCAATAATCATCTCATTCTCATCCAGTACAAGGATGCCGTAAGGAATGGTATTGATTACATCCTCATGGGCGATGGAAACCAGATCCAACACATTGTACCTTTTAATAACATAGACGAAGAAAAGGTCGGACACGAAAATCCCCAGCGAAGTCAGTCCGGGAATGATGAACGGTAAATACGCTCTTAGAACCACATTAAGCAGAGCATCGATTGTTGCAAAAGCAGCCAGCACGAATATGCCCCATAGCGTAACTTTCACCTGATTTTTAATCATGGAGGACGTTCGAGAAGAATAAAGTGCCCGGAATAAAATAAAGAGGGACGTTACAAAGTAACTCACGAGTATAGCCATGACAACCCAGAACCAGTGTCCATATTCCCGCTCGATATAACCGCCTTCCAGCGGAGTTACAAACCAGCCCCACGGGTTCAGGACCACGCCAACCGCTCCAATAACCGCAGGGATGAACAATAGGAAGGATTTTTTTTGGCCTAATCGCTCCGCTTCACCCGTAATGAAGATCGTAAGCAGCAGCCAACCACTCCCTAGTAAGGAAACGGCGACAAAAGATAACGTAACATAGAACAACTGCAAGCCGGGGTCCTTCGTCAACGTACTCGCAAATTGACAGAATGGCCAGAGCATCATCAACCCATGAAACAAAAAGTAAACCTTATGTAAGTTCGTAATTCTAACCGTTGCAAAAACATATACGTATACACCAAACAATAGGACGAATAGAAAGAGATCATACCATACTAATGGGCTCACGAATCTTCTCCTTTTTGCATGCGACAACGAAGATAGTATTGAACTGGGTTATTCCTTAACGCTATGTGAACCTTCGATAAACCTATAAAAGATATTTCTATATTATTGCTATTGGTTAATTTAACCACATCTTATCACACCGCTAATGGGGTGAGTAGCCCATACAATGGCAAACCAACCAACCTCTGATTGAATTTTGCGCAATTTTTGCGTTTTTGTGAATGAAATTGAACGTTTAGATGTAAACCGGGAGGAAAGAAGACCTTGTTAGCTGTCGTAAGAGGCAAGCAGGTACGTATGTAGAGCCCTCCGTCACCGGACGGCCCTCTCCTCATTCGTGTACAGAAGCCAAAGGCAAATTGTCAGAGAACAAATCCGGATTATCTTGGAGCATGCCTGTGATCACTTCCGTCAACAAGGCTGCATCACACACTCTGACAATCGCATCGCCAAGCTGTCCCTTATGCATCGCACCTTTACGTTCTAGAACGTCATCCACTTTCCAAAAATGCTCTGACCACGATAATCCGCAATGTCTCCGGGAAGGCACCGAAATTTCGGTTCCATCGGATAAAACCGTGCGTAACATCTCAGGCTCATCCGTTAATCTGCCCGGGATGTCGACCCATTCTTCGATACCATGGATAAACGTGTTCCGTTTCAGATCAACGCCGACCAACAAGATGGTTGCCTTCCGATCAAGCAGCTTGCCCCAGGCTGAGCCTCGTGCGCATGGTGTATCGAAAAGATGATCGTCCTTCGTAAATGCTTCGGCGTCGTGTCCCAGAGCGGCTACCGAATGTGTAGGGTGCCAAGAACGTACTACTTCAGGTCGTTTGCGAAATAGTTCTGGAAGAATACCGACGCAGCATGGCGAAGATTCCACGTGGAACATCGGATTGTCCGCATTGATCGTGGACCATGTATGGGTTGGCAATACCAGCAGTCCGTCCTTCATATACTCGGTCAATGCATCCAACACCGTATCCGCACCGCCTTCGACTTCGCCCATACTTTTCATGGAAGAGTGAACGAGCAGCGTCCCTTGATCGTCAATGCCAAGCTGGCGCAGTTGGTGGAGCAAACTTTCTTGGGTATGTATCATGAATAGATAACCTCCTTTGGGCTATTATAGCAAAATAGAGCGTAGACGACGGTACTAACGTTATCCTTTGTATTGGAGAGAGCACAAGATCCGTTTCAGGCCATACACCATGCGCCTCATGGCAAGACAAAGGGCCGGGGAACCCCCCGGCCATAAGGAAAGAATTTGTATAAGTTCCTGAATAACAAAACTATTTAATCACAACGTACTCCAGGTTCACCAATTTCGCATAGGTCACGATTTGATCAGTAGTCAGGTTCAAAGATACTACGGTATGGTGACCGCCGCCATTCTCAATCCAAGCTCTAACCCCATCCTGGAAGTTAGGCTTCACATTCCACAATACACGTGCTACCGGCAGATTAGGTGCTGGAACCGTTGGCTCGAATGCGGATACTTCGTTGATCAACAGTTTGTAATGCGTTCCGAAGTCTGCCATGGATACCACGACACCTTCTCCTGCTTTGCCATCGAATACGAGACGTGCAGGATCTTCACGATCGCCAATACCCAGTGGGGACACGATGATTTTAGGTTTGTTGCTGGCGAGTGTCGGGTCAACTTCAAGCATGTGGGATTGAAGGATAGCCTCTTGACCAGCTGCCATCTCGTACGTGTAATCCTCCATGAAGCCCGTGTTCTCGTTATGGGCCATGACTTTGAGCAGGCGATCGAGTGCAGCCGTTTTCCAGTCACCCTCTCCAGCAAAGCCGTATCCTTGGGCCATCAGGCGTTGAACAGCCAGACCCGGAAGCTGCTTCATGCCATGCAGATCTTCGAAGTTCGTGGTGAAGGCACTGTATCCACCCTCGTCCAGGAAACGTTTGATCGCAATTTCATAACTTGCTTGTACACGTACGCTAGCTTCCCAAGCTTCTTTGCTGTTCGTGCCATGATCGAATTCATACAGCTCTGCATACTGAGCGATTAGTTCATCGATTTCTTGCTCCGTTACGGCATTCACGTATTGCACGAGGTCGCCGATACCGAAATAATCGACTGTCCATCCGAATTGGATCTGTGCTTCCACTTTATCGCCTTCGGTCACGCCAACGTTGCGCATGTTATCTCCGAAGCGAGCAACTTTGAGGTTGAAGCCTTCGTTAAAGGCAACCGCTACGTCCATCCAGTCTGCAACCTGCTGTTGCACTTCCGGGCGCTCCCAGTAGCCAACCACGATTTTGTTTTGTTTTTTCAGACGTGCATTGATGAAGCCATATTCGCGATCACCGTGAGCCGCTTGGTTCAAGTTCATGAAATCCATGTCGATGGTCGCCCATGGAATGCTTTCATTGAATTGTGTCGCGAGATGAAGCAACGGTTTTTGCAGCAATTTCGTACCCCGAATCCACATTTTCGCAGGCGAGAACGTATGCATCCAGGTGATCACACCCGCCACCTCGTCGCGATAGTTCACTTCTTTCATAATGCTCGTGATTTTATCTGCGCTTACGGCCAAATCCTGCAATACGAGCGGGTATGGCAGAACGCCACTTGCATTAAGGGCATCCGTAATTTTCTGTGCGTTGGCTTTAACCTCACCCAGCGCTTCTTCCCCGTACAGATGCTGCGAACCTACGACGAACCAAAACTGTTTAGCTGCTGTTGCTGACATATATTCATCCTCATTTCATTTTTATAGTTGAACAAATGGGTTACACTTACCACTCCGATTGCAGTACCATCTTCCGATCGCTGGTTATCCCCGGATTTCTTTGATCAATTTTAATAAGGATGATATCCGGTTATAAAGGCGAGCGCTTCGCTTCTACAGATTAGTACTGCACTCTCTGTTATCGTGTAAAAGTTTGATACAACTTCATTGGTAGTAGTAACAAACAACTTATTCGCTTGAATTATTATGAACCGATCGCTACATAACCAAATTACTTCTGTCCGTAATAGGCGTCTTTTCCGTGTTTCCGCAAATAATGTTTATCCAAAATGCCTTGCGGCAGTTCTTTTGCAAAGTTATTCAATTGCCGCGCATACAGGTTCATTTTGCACACTTCCTCCAGCACGACGCTGTTCACTACCGCCGACTTGGCGTCTTTCCCCCATGTAAACGGCGCATGTCCATGAAGCAGAACTGCCGGGATTGCCATCACATCCAGCCCGCGCTGTTCAAATGTTTCAATAATGAGGCGGCCCGTCTCCGCTTCGTATCCGCGATCAACTTCATCCTGGTTCAAGAAACGGGCACAAGGTACGGCACCATAGAAGGTGTCAGCATGCGTCGTCCCCATCACGGGTACGTCCAGACCAGCTTGCGCCCAGATGGTCGCCCAGGTGGAATGAGTATGCACAATACCACCGATTTCCGGGTAATGTTTGTACAGCACCGCGTGAGTCGCGGTATCAGAAGAAGGTCTCATTTCGCCCTCCACCACATTGCCGTCCAGATCCACCACAACCATGTCGCTTGGCTTCATCTTGTCATAGCTGACACCGCTCGGTTTGATGACAAACAGGCCACTATCCCGATCCATCGCGCTGACATTACCCCATGTAAACTTCACGAGTCCGTGCTTCGGCAGTTCCAGATTCGCCTCATAAACCTCTTCTTTCAGTTGTTCTAACACGTTATTCCCTCCCGTTCTCTACCAGATGATCTACAGCTGCCTGCTCAATCGCAAGCCCATTCCGGTAGCGTTCGATAAATGCTTCAAACCCTTTGACATCCGATGCATCCGGCGAAACTTCCTCACCCTGGACATCGCTGAAGACCTTCTGCTCTAGGAACACATCCAGACTCTCCTGCTGATCTTTGTTGATCATGTACGAGGCCAGAAGCGCCATACCCCATGCGCCGCCTTCACCCGCTGTAGACATGACTGACACCGGCACGTTCATCGCTGCGGCTACAATCCGCTGACCGACGACAGGGGTCTTGAACAGACCACCATGAGCCAAAATGCTGTCAATCGCCACATGCTCGTTCTTCGTCAAAATGTCCATGCCGAGCTTGAGTGCACCAAACGCGGTGAACAGATGTGTACGCATGAAGTTCGCCAGATTGAAGTTGCTTTCCGGTGAGCGGACGAACAATGGACGGCCTTTGTCGATGCCCGTAATGTTTTCACCCGAGTAATAACCGTAGCTCAGCAAACCGCCACCATCCGGGTCAGCTTCCAACGCCTTATTGAACATCACGCTGAACAATTTGCCAGTATCCACTTCGTATCCCATCGCCTCTGAAAATTCACGGAATAATCCAAGCCAGGCGTTGATGTCGCTGGAGCAGTTATTGGCATGCACCATGCCTACCGGACTGCCGTCCGGCGTCGTAACCATATCGATCTCGGGATACACTTTGGATAATTCCTTCTCCAAGACGATCATTGCGAAAACGGACGTGCCGACGGAGATGTTGCCCGTACGCTTCCTCACGCTATTCGTTGCTACCATGCCCGTTCCGGCATCGCCTTCTGGCGGACAGAGCGGAATGCCTGACTGCAAATCATTCGAAGGGTCGAGTAGCTTGGCTCCCGCTTCGGTTAACTCACCAGCATTCTCACCAGCGAGATAAACCTTGGGAAGAAGGTCCTCGACCTTCCACGGATAACCTTTACTTGCGATCAGTTCATCGAACTGCTTGATCATGGATGGGTGATAGTTATGCGTAGACTCGTCGATTGGGAAAATGCCGGAAGCATCGCCGATACCGATGGCTTTATTGCCCGTCAGCAGCAAGTGTATGTAACCAGCCAGAGTTGTCAGGTGATCGATGCGAGGTACATGGGTCTCTTCGTTCAAGATCGCTTGGTACAAATGAGCGATGCTCCAACGTTCCGGTATATTGAACTGTAGAAGATCCGTCAGCTCCCTCGCAGCCCTCCCGGTGGTCGCGTTACGCCACGTCCGGAACGGTACCAGCAGTTCTCCTTCGCTATCCAATGCGATATATCCATGCATCATAGCGGAGAATCCGATGGAACCTACCGTTTGCAACGTGATTCCGTATTTCCGCTCTACGTCTTGCTTCATCTCACGATACGCAGTCTGAAGACCTGTGATAATATCCTCTTGGTTGTACGTCCAATATCCGTCTTTCAGGAGGTTCTCCCATTCATAACTGCCTGACGCGATGGTCTCAAAACGTTCGTCAATCAGCACCGCCTTGATCCGCGTCGATCCAAATTCGATGCCTAGTGAAGTGGCTCCCCTGGTAATCGCTTCTTTCATATCCACATGACTCATGATCACGTAGTCCCCTCTCTGACCACATTAGGTAAAAGTAAAAATATAATTGGCTTAAAGATGATTAAATTGGATTCATATTTCGGTTTATTGAAAAGAATGCGCTTTCCTTTTCTGACAGCCTTAGTATATTTTTTTGTACGTACATTTGTCAATAATATATAATAGTTATACTTACATTAGTTAAGATATAACGTCTAAACGATCTCATTTCTGTGCTTAAAAGGTTATTTTGTAGGGTACACATTTCTGTTTAAGGATGGGAATTGTACGGTTTATTCTGTAAAACTCGCTGTTACATAGCCATTCCATTCGAATCATGATAAAATATGTACGTACAACTATGAATATGACGATGTTTTTTATAGATAAGTAACGATGAAAGAAGTGGACTGCGTGAAGCCAAAGTATCAGGTCATCATTGACGATATCAAAAGCAATATCCTATCGGGAACCTATAGCGTAGGCGAACAAATCCCTACCGAATCCGCACTTCAGGACAGTTACAACGTGAGCCGCCAGACGGTGCGAAAGGCCATTTTGGAGCTATCAAACGAGGGCTTTTTGAGAAGTGAGAAAGGTTCCGGCACCTATGTAAGCAATCTGTATCGATCCAGAACCGGCGGGAACACGATGAAAAAAACAATCGGCGTCATCACGACGTATATTTCCGATTACATCTTCCCCTCCATCATCCGCGGCATTGAAGGCCGATTAAATGAAGACAATTATTCGTTGCTGTTAGCCAGCACCAACAACGACGTTGCACAAGAGAAAAAAGCGCTAGAGATGATGCTCTCTTACGGTGTGGATGGCCTGATCGTCGAACCGACCAAGAGTAATCTGTACAACCCCAACATAGCGTACTACCTTTCCTTTAAAGAGCAGGATGTACCGTTTACAATGATTAATGCCTTTTATGAAGAGCTGGAGGTGCCTTTCTTCTGTCTGGATGACGTGCAGTCCAGCTACCTAGCTACTCGGGAACTGATCGCCAAGGGACATAGCCAGATCGGCATTATCGCGAAAATGGATGATTTACAAGGGAAATATCGGATGAAGGGATATATCAAAGCGCTGGGCGAAGCCAAGTTGCGGTTTCATCCCGAGCAAGTGCTTTCGTTCGATACGGCATCGAAGCCGGACCTCTCCACTAATCTGGAGGTGTTCCTGGAGGAAAACAGAGATGCGCTAACATCCCTTGTCTGTTACAACGATGAGGTGGGGCTAGAAGTCGTACATGCATGTAGAAAGCTGGGCATTTCCATTCCAGACGAGTTATCCATTATCGGCCAGGATAATTCTTATATCGCCAAGAACGCCAACATCAAACTCACGACGTTAACTCATCCCCAAGAGCAAATGGGCCGTGACGCTGCGGATTGGGTCATCAAGAAACTACAAGGCAAAAAGGATCTGCCCACCAACACCTACTACCAGCCCATGCTGGTTGAGGGTGAGACAGTAAAAGAGATTGAGTTGGAATAGTATTGGGACTAAGCATGAAAAAAGGGCCGTTGAATTGTTCAACGGCCTCTATCCATATATAAGTGATTAAATTACTCCCACCGAGGAGAAACTGAATCTACTTCGTTTCAGCTTCATTTTCATATTCCAAACTTACAATGACACCTTTCTTCTCCAGTTTTTTTATAACCTGCTCCGCCTGTTCATTCAACGGATTGCCGGCCAACGATACCTCTATTAAATGGGGTATGGTGTCGAGCACTGCAATATCTTGAATGAGGTTATCCTCCACATAAAGATACTCCAATGTCGGATGGTTCTTTAACGGACTTAAATCCTGAATTTTATTTCCATCCATAATGATCCACTCTAGATTTATTTTCTGAAGAGGACTTATGTCTGCTACCTGATTGCCACTGGCAAGCAAACTGGTCAACTTATGTAAATTTTTCAATGGTGTTAGATTTTTAATTTGATTACCACTAATCAAGAGACTTTCTAGATTACTTAACCCGGAGAGTGGGGATAGATCTGAGATCTGATTCCCTTCAAGAACTAAAAACTCTAGTTTTTTCAACTTGCTGAGCGATGTAATATTTTTTATTCTATGACCAGGCATAATTAAATCCACTAGGTTAACGGCATGTTCAAGTCCTTGCAAATTGGAAATCTTGTTTTTGGTATCCTCGGCATATAACGATTTTAATTTCTTCAGATCGCTCGTCTTGACTTCTTTTTTAGATGATATCTTCAATGTTGCCCGAATAACTTTTGACAGAGCCACATCTTTAATAACAGGTGCAGCCGACATGGTTGTTGCCGGTAATAATATGAGAACCAAACAAAATACAATCATATTTTTTACGAATTGAGTAGGCATTTCAGTCTCCTTTAAGCATCTTAGATTATGTGTCATATGTTTATATGAAATTCCCAGAAAACTACATCTTTTACGATGGTACCTCCTTTCTACAACTTTGTCCATGATGAATACGTTTCGTCAAATCGCCGCCATCTCCACAACCAGAACAGTAGACCCTGAAACGGCAGATTTGGGCATCAAGAAACTGCAGGGCAAAATGGATCTTCCCACCAACACTTACTACCAGTCCGTGCTGATTGAGGGAGAGACAGTCAAAGAAATTGTGCTGGAATAGTATTGGGACCGAGGTTTGGTTGATGTAAATTAAGGTATAACCCTTTATCTATCCAGGCAAATATTAAACTTGAGTTCGACGAAAAGCTCTACACAGTTTGTGAGTATCACGACTCCATCCACCAATATGTTGGACGGAGCTTTTTGCGTCTGTTTTTCTAAACTTTTTCACTTGTTTAATGAAGAAATTGATACTTAACCGGAGGTTACCATTTACAAATTTTTCATTGACACTCCCTTTCAAATAAAGATATATTTATTGATGTTGATAATCATTCTCATATGTAAAACGTTTTATATTCATCTGCTTTGATGAGTTTTCACAGCCTGAAAGTCAGATTCAACAAATATATTACAGATTAGAAAGGGGAAACACATGAACACGAAAAGAAAGCTCTCTTTAATGACACTACTTATTTCGGTAGTGCTGATCCTAGCCCTGGTAGGTTGTGGAAGCAAGCCAGCAACTCCTGCAGCGAGTCCGGCTGCGAGTGATTCAGCAACGACCGAAACGACCGAAACACCAGCCGCTCAAGATGAGAATACCGAATATCCGATTACGATCAAGCATGCTTTGGGAGAAACCGTTATTGAGAAAAAGCCTGAACGTGTAGCTACGGTTCAATGGGCTAACCATGATGTCGTTCTCGCTCTTGGACAAGTTCCTGTAGGCTTCTCGGCGGCAAACTTCGGCGTTCAAGATGACAGCGGATTGCTGCCTTGGACTGCGAAAAAACTCGAAGATCTCGGCGTAACAGACCCGAATGTTTTCAAGGACACAGACGGTCTTGATTTTGAAGCCATTTCCGATTCCAACCCGGATGTTATTCTTGCAGCTTACTCCGGTATTACTCAGGAAGATTACGATCTTCTTAGTGAGATTGCTCCAGTTGTAGCTTATCCGACTGCTCCTTGGGCAACAACTTGGCGTGAACAGGTTCTCTTCAATTCCGAAGGTATGGGCATGAAAGCAGAAGGCGAGCAACTGATTAAAGACACTGAGGCTATGATTAATGAAAAAGTAAGCGCCTATCCTCAGATTAAAGACAAAAAAGTGGTTTGGGTAAACTTCTCAGCTGAAGATATGTCTAAACTGCATATTTATACACCTGTAGACTCCCGCGTCTCATTCCTGAATGAGTTGGGACTGGTTGTTCCAGAAAGCATCACTAGCCAAATTACGGACCCTAACAGCTACTCCCTAAGTCTAAGTGCTGAGAATGCTGAAGCCCTTAATGATGCGGATATCCTTGTTGGATACGGAAATGCCGAGTTGTTGCAAGCTCTTCAGGCTGATCCGCTTCTTGGTAAAATTCCAGCAGTTAAACGTGGTTCAGTAGCATTCATTGAAGCAGATACACCTTTGGTTGCTGCTGGAACGCCAAACCCACTGTCGATCTCTTATACGATCGATGATTATCTGAAACTGATCGGCGGAGCTATTGATAAATTAAATGAATAGTTCATCGATTCCGAATAACAATCAACCACGCTTGAATATCCCGAAAAATTTCGGGCTGGTTCTGGTCATCTGCTTTATCCTGCTCATCGTAAGTGTGGTAGCCTCACTGGTCCTCGGTTCTCGGCCAGTGGGGTTTCATGAACTAATCGACGGATTATTTCACCCGGAAGTAGACTCCTATGGGGCAAACATCGTGCGCAAGCGGATTTCCCGAACTGTCTTCAGTTTATTATGTGGGGTGGCACTCGGAGTATCGGGAGCAATTATGCAAGCCGTCACACGCAACCCGCTTGCTGATCCAAGTATATTGGGTGTTAACACAGGCGCATCTTTGTTTGTGGTATGCGGCATTGCGTTCCTGAACATCAGCAGCGCGGGGCAATATATATGGCTGGCTTTGGCTGGGGCTGCGATTACTGCAGTGTTTGTATTCGGAATCGGCTCTATGGGGCGTGGCGGCGCCACGCCCATTAAGCTTGTTTTGGCAGGTGCTGCTGTAAGCGCTGCTCTTTCATCTCTGGTCACCGCCATCATGATTCCCCGCTCGTATGTCATGGACCAATTCAGGTTTTGGCAAGTGGGAAGCGTCGGCTCGGCAACCTGGAGTGGGATCGGCACATTCATTCCATTTCTGATCATCGGAATTCTCATTGCGTTTATTACCGCTCCGGCACTTAACGCGTTAGCGCTGGGAGATGATGTGGCTACGGGATTGGGCGTTCGAACCGGAACACTGAGGCTTATTTCCGCCCTTGCGGGTGTACTGTTATGCGGAGCGGCTACCGCTCTGGCTGGACCTATTGGTTTTATCGGATTGTTATCCACTCACGTCATACGCCTTATTATTGGGCCTGATTTACGCTTCGTCATACCCATGTCAGCCATTGCTGGTGCGATCATTCTGACGATCTCCGATGTAGGGGGCAGACTCATTAGTAACCCTGGCGAGCTTGAAGTCGGCGTAGTGACTGCATTTATAGGTGCTCCCATACTCATTATTCTAGCTATGCGATCGAAAGTGCGTTCATTATGACCAACCATTCTATTGAATTTATTATGGCGGGAAGACGTCAAAGACGCCGCCGATGGATCCTTGTCACTAGTCTCCTTGCCGTACTGGCATGCATTCTATGCTGCGCCATGCTTTTATTAGGAAACACGATATATCCGGTGAAGGACGTCATTCAAGCCCTTTCCGGTGAAAAAATCAAGGGTGTCTCTTTTGCCGTGAGTACCATACGTCTACCCAGAATGCTGACCGGCCTTTTTGCCGGATTTGCGTTCGGTATTGCAGGTTACACGTTCCAGACCATGTTGCGGAATCCCCTTGCAAACCCCAATGTCATCGGGATCACGTCTGGTTCAAGTGCTGCTGCTGTTTTTTGCATCGTCATTCTTCATGCAAGTGGAGCCGTCGTGTCCTTCGCTGCGGTAATTGCAGGCCTGGTCACCGTTCTGTTCATTTATGTACTATCAAGAGGAAAAGTATTTTCCATCGGACGATTGATCCTGATCGGTATCGGCATACAAGCGATGCTTGATGCTGTCATCTCCTATCTTCTTCTGGTTAGTTCTGAGAAGGATGTTCCCTCAGCGCTCAGATGGCTCACAGGTAGTCTTAACGGTTCACAGATGCACGAGCTTCCGCCTCTTGTGATCACCGTCATCATCTGTTCGCCGATCATCATCTTGCTGGGCAAACATCTCAGCATATTGGAGCTTGGAGAACAATCGGCATTTTCTCTGGGTGTAGACACGGACAAGACCAGAATTGCACTTATTGTAAGCTCTGTCTGTATGGTTGCGATTGCTACGGCTACCACAGGCCCGATCGCTTTTGTCTCATTCCTTTCGGGCCCTATTGCCAAAAGACTCGTCGGTGTGGGCTCCTCCAATATTATTCCGGCAGGTCTTGTTGGCGTCAACCTTGTCCTGGCATCCGATCTTATCGGACAATTTGCTTTTGAGTACAGATTCCCCGTAGGCATCATTACCGGATTACTCGGAGCGCCTTATCTGATCTTCCTGTTAATCCGAATGAATCGAAAGGGGGAACTATAATGAAAGCAACACATGTTTTTCAAGCCGAACAACTCGTCGCAGGCTATGAGAACAAAACGATTATACATGGTGTGGACCTCGTTATACCCAGTCATAAGATAAGCGTTATTATCGGATCCAACGGATGCGGTAAGTCCACGCTTCTTAAAACGATGGCCAGGCTCATCAAGCCCATATCCGGCAAGGTCACTTTAGACGGTAAGCCCCTATCCAAAATCCCACCCAAGCAGTTAGCTCGTGTGGTGGGGCTGCTACCCCAGTCTCCCATTGTCCCGGAAGGGATCTCTGTAGCAGATCTGGTCGGCAGAGGACGGTTTCCTCACCAATCCTTGTTCAGTGGCTGGACCAAAAAGGATTACGAGGCCGTTGCCGAAGCAATGACCATCATGAATATCACCGAGTTTGCCAATCATAATATTGATGAGCTCTCAGGCGGCCAACGACAACGTGTCTGGATAGCCATGGCATTAGCGCAACAAACGGACATCCTGTTTCTCGATGAGCCAACAACCTTTTTGGATATCACCTATCAAGTCGAGATTCTTGACCTGCTCACGGAGCTTAATCGGAAACACGGAACAACGATCGTCATGGTGCTTCATGACATCAACTTGTCCGCACGTTATGCAGATCATATCTTCGCACTTCATACAGGTAAGCTGGTCGCTGAAGGAGTACCCTCAGAGGTCATTACAAGCACACGGGTCAAAGACATCTTCGGCCTGGACTGCACGGTAATTGATGACCCGATTTCGGGATCTCCGATGGTTGTACCAAAAGGGCGATATCATGTGAATCATGAGGTAACTTCCTAACAGGATTTAAACCCAACAGATCTCTAACCTTAAAAGGGCAAGTTAGCGCCGTTGTCACGACTGACGCTAACTTGCCCTTCATTTATCGTAAGCTTTTAACATAAGACCCTTCATGTATCCTTTACTTCCCATCCGTAGCCAAGAAACGTACCGTAACGGTTGTTCCAACACCTTTCGTACTTTCATAATTAATTTCCCCGTCATATTTTTCTACAATATTAAAACAGATCATTAATCCTAATCCGGTTCCATTACTTTTTAATGAGTAAAACGGAGTCCCGAGTGACTTCACCTCATCCTCTGACATTCCACTTCCTTCATCAATGATTTTGATCTCGATATAATGATGATTCCTCTTGGCAATCACAGTGACGGGTTTCCCCATAGTCGAGGCTTCCAAAGCGTTTTTAATTAGATTCATCATCAGCTGCTTAAACTCGATTGGATTAATAAAAATGAAGCAATTCTCCTCTGCCTCGATATTCAGCTGATTATCAGATAACATCGCATAGGAACGAACCAGACCTGTCACGCTCTGAAGAGCATCGTTCACATCCACTTTTTCTGGTTGCTGATCTCTATTGGGCTTGGAAAGGGTTAGAAACTGAGAGGTAATCTGTTCAACGGTATTTAACTCATCAATCATTAAATTAAACTTCTTTTTGATTGGATCATCAAATGCAGGATCTTCTCTGTATAACTGCAAAAAACCTCGGACAACGGTGACTGGATTTCTAATCTCATGCGCCACAGCTGCCGTCAAATGGGCTATCATCTTTAAACGCTCCGATTGTTGTAATTGTTCATGATAGAGCTGCTGCTTTTTCATACGACTAAAGGACAAATGGAAAATGAGAAATAATAATACCTGACTCGCTATAATATTAATGAGGTTCCCCACGATGTCATGATGTACATACGAATATATTTTACCTTGATCAATCAGAATGATATAGCCAAACGTGATCACAATTAAAACTCCATTCAGAATGATGGAGAAATAAAACAATTTTAAATCAAAAAACAAAATGGCAAGTAAGGGAATCAAACAAATGAGAATGTACGTAGTCCAGGTCTCTGGATATAAGAAGAACATGGTATAGAAATAAGCAAAGCCAAACAGGATGATGATCTTTCTGAAAACATAGGTTTCATGCTTGGGGTAGATCAACAAACAAACCGCTAGAATGGCCACACAAAAAAAATGGATAACATACCCCACTGTAATTCCGCTTAATTCTGTCGTCGATAGGATTAATCCAGATAACATAAGAGCAATGAGAGTTAACATCGAAATATAATATGTTTTTCGGTTCACCTGACTGTACAATTCTTTCATCCACTCACCACTTTAAATTAATGTCGACACCTTCGGTATGTATGTAGTCCTTTTCATTCCTATATTTAAAGGCATCCAACTGGATGCCCTTATCTATAATAGCATTGTATCTCATTTAACTGCCTATATAATATGAAAATTTGAAATAAACGATTCCCAACAACATAAACCCATTAATGGCCATACTAGGGCACGGCTCAAAATGCAAATTAGCCGTACGGATCAATATCCGTACGGCTAATTTCGGTTGAAAATATGCTTTCAGCTTATGGACTATTTCCAGAGCTCTTCAGCAATTTCTTTAATAAACGCAAGCTTCTGCCATTGCTGCTCTTCTGTCAGATGGTTTCCTTCTTCCGTGGAAGCGAATCCGCATTGCGGGCTCAGGCAAATTCGGTCCAGATCCACATATTGCTTCGCTTCCTCGATACGCTTAAGAATATCTTCCTTGTTTTCAAGCTCACCAAATTTGGAAGAGAACAGCCCAAGCACGACCTGTTGGTTGTCCTTCAGGAAACGAAGTGGTTTGAAATCGCCTGCCCGTTCGGTATCAAACTCCAGATAGTAACCGGAGTAGTTATCAATGTTCAGGAGCGTTTGCGCGATCGGCTCATAACCTCCACCGACACCGGCATATGTTGATACGTAATTCCCACGGCATACATGCGTCGTTACGACGAGGTCCTCCGGCAAACCGGATACAACTTCCTCGTTCAACTTCGCAAGTTCGTTCGCATAATCGGCCACATTTACGCCAATCTGCTCCATGAATGCCATGAACTGCTGGTCGCAGAGTGCTCCCCACGTGCAATCGTCAATTTGAATGCTGCGGCAGCCCGCTTCATACAAAGCCAGAATCGCCTCTTTGTAAGCTTTAGCAATATCCGTAAGCAACTCTTCCCGGTTCGGGTAAATGGCTTGCGTACTTTCTTTATTTTCTGCCCGGTCCAATTCAAACAGGAACTGTGCTGCAGCAGGAATGGATTGTCGCGCAACGACGTCATCGCCAGCGACACCTTTTAAGAATGCATAATGTGAAACAAACGGATGGCTGCTGAAACTTACTTTGCCCGTCAGACGTGCTGTTTCGGGTCTGGATTTGGCACCGTTAAACTCATAGCCTTGATCAATGATGGTCCGGTCAACACCGTCAAGTCCCCAGAAGAAGTCCAAATGCCACCAAGAGCGACGGAATTCTCCGTCCGTTACAGCTTGAAGGCCAACTTCTTTTTGTTTTTGCACGAGCTTCACAATTTCAGCGTTTTCTACTTCCTCTAGTTGCCCAGAAGTAATTTCACCGTTTTGGTATTTCGCTCTCGCCTCTTTCAACGCGCTTGGGCGCAAGAAACTGCCTACAATATCATATCGAAATGGAGTGACGGTCCGCTGTTTAGGTTCTGTTTGAATGCTCATCATTTAATCTCCCCGTAAATTAATTATAAGATTAAATATAACATATCCGATCGGATTTAATGTTCTATGAAAGAGCTATAGCAGGTTATAGTTATAAGCTATATCTGAGTCCGATTTTCCTTTACCCGTGAGGTATATCCCATCCTAAAGAGAAATTTAATTACCTTATTGACTTAAACCATAGTTTAAGTCGTATGCTATTCCTGTCGACAGAGTTAACACCTATTTGGAGGTCTCCAACATGAAGTATTTTTCCATTAGCGAAGCTTCAGCCCAATTGAATATTCCAGATTCAACGTTACGTTTTTATGAGAAAAAAGGACTTCTGCCCATGATGGAGCGTGATGATGCTGGCAGGAGATTATTTTCAGAAGTTCAGATGGCCTTATTAGAAACCCTTGTTTGTTTAAAAAACACGCACATGCCCATTAGTCAAATAAAGCAATATATGGACTGGATCATCGAAGGGAACTGTACGCTCGAGGACAGGCTTGAAATGATGCAAAATCACAAGCAAGCTGTGCTGGATGAAATTTCGTTGATGCAGGAATCCCTGAAGGGCATTGATTTTAAAATTACACGTTACACCCGTCAAATACAGGAAAGAAACGAAGAAAAAGATACCTAAGAGGAGAGATACTATAATGAAACTTTCGGGAAATACAGTACTCATTACCGGCGGAAGCTCTGGGATCGGGTTAGCATTTGCAGAACGCTTCTTAAGAGCTGGAAATACAGTCATTGTTACTGGACGACGTGAAGCTGTACTTCAACATGCGAAAGAAACACACCCGGGCCTTGTTACGTATGTGAATGATCTGAATATTGAATCGGAGCGGGTAGCGTTGTTTGATTGGGTAACCGCGAACTATCCGGAAGTAAATGTGTTAGTCAACAATGCTGGTATCCAACAACGTTTTAATATGCTGACAGCGGATGCGAAGAATGATTGGAGTTATTTTGCCAAAGAAATTACAACGAATATTGAGGCTCCTTTTCATCTATCCATGCTGTTCGCTCCTTATCTTGCAACCAAAGAAGAGGCGACGATGATTAACGTGACCTCCTGATTAGCCTTTACACCGTTTGCCATTGCTCCGATATACTCAGCAACCAAAGCGGCACTTCACTCCTTTACGATCAGCCTGAGACACCAGCTTTCAGATACGTCTGTAGAGGTCATTGAAGTTGCTCCTCCAGCAGTAATTACAGATCTTGGTGGAGCAGGACTGCACACGCATGGAGAACCATTGGATGCCTTTGCAGATGGAATTTTCGAAGGATTACAGGAGGGTCATAAGGAAATTGGCTATGGTACCTCTATCGTTCGTTTGCGCATGTCCCGAGATGAAGTCGATGAATACGCAGAAAATATGTATCACGCAACGAAAAACTTCATTGAATAACTCGCCTATGAGACACCGCGTGACTCACCCGTTTCTCTGTATATTAACAAAGAGGCCATTCCAGCTACGGAACGGCCTCTTTAAATTTTATATAAAACTCATGTATCTACTAACCTTGAATACATATGGAGATCGTTAAATGTTCCTTCTAATGTGAAACGGAGCTTTTGTAAGAGCTTTATCGAATTCACATTTTCGGGATCAACCTTTGCTTCGACTCGGTTCAGTTTTAAAGATGAGAATGCATGATCTACCAAAGTAGAGACCGCCTCTAAAGCATATCCTCTTCCCCACGATGATTTAGCAATATCATATCCAATTTCTGCTTTTAAGTTGTCAAAATCCAAAGAATTATAACCGCAAGAACCTATAATCTCGTTGGACTCTTTTTTAATTATGGAGAAACGGATAGCCTTACGATCTTGAGAGAGATCATCCAGAAGTTTGATCATTTCTTTCGCTTGCTCTACGTCAGTAAAACAACTAACATTCATAAATTTAGTAACCTCGGGATCAGACCAAACGGTGAACAAGCTCGAAGAATCCGACACCTTCATTTTTCTCAATTGTAAACGTTCTGTGTGTAACTCTGTAATCAATACTTTTACCTCCATTAGGATTTAATAGTTAGGTTTAAGATATTGATATCTGCGCATAGTTCAGTCCCTTCATTTCCAGGCTATTTACATTATACCAAGAATTTTGACCGAATCAGAATCCACTCTATAGATCTCAAGTCAGCGTAAGAATGATCTGTTCTCCGGAACGGGTAATCTTGTAGATCCCCTCTTGCATGTCAATGCCATAGTGCTTTTTCAGCAACCACTTTGCGTTACGATCCGTCTCCACGACGACCAGATAATCGTAGCCACTCAGGAGGTTGTCCATATTATCCTCATAGAACAACACGATCCCGTCCACATGTGGAGCATACAAGAAATACTTCCCGACATACTGCATGTAATAATTCGTGACCTGCTGGTCCCTATCCGAGGCGTAGAACAGATATCTGTTGTTGTCCTCCTGCCCATCTTTATACCAGCGATCGCCGGTAATCGCATGGATTTTGTAAGGGAGCGTTGTATCGTAGGTTTTAGCAATCGAGACAATCCCGTTGTATTCCGATAAAAGGATGGTCGCCGCAATCGCCATACAGCCGATGATTCCTTTTTGATAGTGCCCCTTCGTCTCGACCGTCTTAAAGGCTTGATAATCAGGCACTTCACCAATCCGATAGTGGAATGAACGCTCCAGGTCGATTGCAGCACACAGCACCAGCCCGCCCGCGAACAGCACCACAATACTCGAGGCATAACGCTCAAAACCTGCCAGTACGATCGCCTCATCCATCGGCATGGAGAAGAGATACAGCGCCAGAATGCCTGCATAATACAGCAGCAATACAACATCCAGTGCAATCAGTGCTTTCCACAAATTCCACTTCTTCTTGAGCACCACATAGGCAAATATCGAAGCCGCAATCGCTACAATCTCGAAAATGACAATACCGATGACCGGCCGTGTCGTAATATCCGTACTCGATTTTAAGAACAGCCACAGAATCTCATGCATCTGCTCCGCCGTTTTGCCGGATTGAATTCCGGAAGTGGCCACATCGAATTTGTTATCGACGCCCTGAAACACCGTTGCCATCCGCCAGCTCCAGCCGAAGTATGGAATCAGTGAACCGCAGATGGTGCCAATAACAGCCAGCGCAGTTTTCCAACTGAACTTTTGTCTGTGTTTTAGCCATGTATACACCAGGAAGATCAGGCTGATGGCTGCGAAAATAATGCCTGTGCTTTTAATGACCGTCAGCACGCCTGCAAGTGGGAGCATGATGATACATGCTCGCTTGATATCATGACGATATTGGTATATGACCGCCAGGATGGCGAGCGCATAGATAGGAAGCAAGAAATCCACAAGCAGGTTGGTAATCCGAATCGTTAGGTTGAAGAAAGAAAGTGTAGATAACCCGAGTCCAAGAAATGCATACAGCAGAAAACGTTTCTTCTCGGATACAATGCCAAACATGGCGTAAAAACAGGAAAAGATGAGCAGACCTTGTGCCAGGAGCATCACGGACTGGGAATGTCCCATGAAGCGACAGACGTAATAAATAAATGATGAGGTCCCTAGCGGATAATTTTTAAAATCAATTAGGTTCGAATCCGGTGTCGGAAAAGTATCTGTGCTGAGCATCTGCTTCAAGACAATCGCCCAGTGGGAAAAATTATCGTAGTGCGTTAGTTGATTATGGAAGAGTACCAGCAAGAAAATGAACGTCCCTGCCAGGAATGAAAACTGGAATAAGGAAAAAGAAATGCGAAAGGATGCTCCTCGGCGCATTCCGAGAAACACCATTCCTCCATACAATAGTAATCCGACGAAAAGAAGGACAAGGCTGCCAATGTAGAGCTGCCCTGCCAAACCGCTAAGAAAGACAATACATGCTATGGAGGAAAACACAAATACAGGGATGAACTCCCAACGTATCGATAGTGCCTTTCGAACAAACTGCATGTAACCCATAAAGGAGAATATCAATAAAACTCCCATCACAAATTGAAGCAAATACAGCATATCTATCTCTCCTAACCCTCTCTGGTGAAACGCTCGGCATGTGGATGGGTCAAATCACTCAGCAATTGATCAATCAAACCGCGCTCCACGATATCATCAATATTCTCCACCGAGAGAAGCACTTCGCGACGATTGGCTGTTGTTTTCCCTGTATGCTGCAAGATGACTTCAATATTACTCTTCGTATAAAAAGTAACGACCTCTCCTGCCGTAATATCACCATGAAGACCCGTGGCGGAAAAGAAACGATAATTGAAGCTGCGCAGCGTACATCCAGCATGATTGGTGAAATGAACTGGAAGCTGAAGGGAAAGCCTCGGCATTTTTCGTTGATCCGATCTAGGTTGAACAATACGTTTTTTTACATTGCGAAGCATATCGTCGTAAGCCGTATCCCAAAGGTTCATCTGCTCTGGCAATGAGTGTTTACGATCGTAGATGATTTGCATGTATTGACGGTTATCCGTCTCATCAATCGGCTGAACCGTAGCGGAATAACGCCAGCCTTCTCCATCCTGTTTCACATAAACAATGACCGCTTGAAGATTGGCCTCATACCGCTCGGATTTTACGACCAGAGAGATCGTCTTCTGTTCAGGTAGATAAATGGGATAGGGGACATAAAAGGCAATACCTTGTTCAGATACATCTACAGTCTTGGCCTGATAGCGCAGATTCGTGTCCTGGTCGTGGATCATGACATCCTCCTGCGCCCGAATCCGCTCTGTCTCCCGATACGCACGACGCCCGATCATGAAGAACAGGGCATAACACAGCGCAATCATATTATGAATGAGCCAGAAAATAATGATACTGCTGAAGAACAGCGCGATGCCATACTTGCCGTTAACATATCGAATCACAGCCGCAATCGAAAGCAAAAGCAGAAAGATATGCGGAAGTGCATATAACAGAGCAGACATCCATTTCCGGCCATTCGCTCTGCTTTTATTCGTAACCTTGAATTTTTTCTCGCGGATGCCCAGCGTTTCAAGTAGAACCGGCCATATCAGATAAGGCATAAATATTGTATCAATAACCTGACTCCAGCGCTGATTCCGAATATTGCTCGACAGATAACGCATCGATACACTGTAGAAGAAATAGGACGGAAGCCAGAATATTAAGATTTGCCAGAAGGTTGTGTTTACAATCTTGAAATCAAACAATGCAAATAAAATAGGAGCCAGAATGAAAATCAAACGGTTAAAGAAGGACCACCAGTATAAGAAACTGCTTAAATAGGTTACCCTCGTCCAGAAAGGAAGCTTCTCGGATATAGGAGCACGTGTATTCTGCAGGCTCTGAATAATCCCCCTTGCCCAGCGGATTCGCTGCTTAATCATGCTCGGGACTGTTGTTGTCGTCTGCCCGGCAGCTTGAACCTCTTGAGTCGCATAGGTAATATAGCCTTCCTGCTGTAGGCGGATGCTTGTCTCAAAGTCCTCGGTGATTGTGTTCAGCGGAAAACCGCCGATGTCTTCCATGCCTTGCCGGGAAATGATCGTATTACTTCCGGTATAGGCTACCGCATTGGAGGCATTACGCAGGATGTTCACTTCTCTGGAGAAGAAATCCTGTTCATTCGGAATTCCTTGCTCTGCATACAAGTTAAACTGGAACAGATCCGGATTATAGAAGCTTTGAGGGGTCTGTACCAGCCCCAGCTTGAACTTTTTATCTATTTCATTCTCACGGCGAAGCCGCCATCTCCCGTTCTCTTCTATAAACGTGGAGAGCAGGAAATACGGGACGGTTTTCATCAAAAAGGTGTGTTGCGGGATCATATCTGCATCAAAGGTTGCAATGAGTGGAGAAGAGGTTTTGCTCAGGGCATTATTCAGGTTACCTGATTTGGCATGTTTGTTGCCGGGAAAACCCAGATATCCTACGCCAAACTGCTTCGCAAGCTCCTCCACCTCAGGTCGTGCTCCATCATCACACAGATAGATGTGAACCTTCTGCTTGTCAGGATAATCCATGAACGTACAAGCATTGACGGTTTTATACAAAAGATCAACCGGCTCGTTATGGGTGGCAATGAACACATCCACATGAGGATAAAAATCGGGAGGGACGATGGGAAAGTCGAGCTGGGTACGTTCCTTTTGCATCTTTTGAAAAAACAATTCAAAGGTGGTCAGTACGGTTACCGTTTCAGCCACAATTAAGAGCATGCCGAAGATGACGTTCAGAACGCCTTCTCCCCATGGCAGTGTAAAGAACATCCGCCATAGCAAATAAATCGACATCAGGATCATGGTGATGACAAAGAAAATATGTTGTCTTTTTTCGTTTTGCACTACAGCTGCTTCCTCCTTGCTGCAAATACCCATCTTCGCTGCAATTGAAAACTGAGCAGGAACAGCAAGGCATCACAGACAAATTTCGCGATTTTCTCATCCACGAAGAAAATCGTATGGAACAAATATACCCCCGTACTGGAAAGCACAATCACGAAACCGCACAACGTCAAATAGCGCCATAGACTGCCCTGGCTATCTTCTTTACGGAATACAAAGTGCCTATTTAGTACATAATTGACGACAATAGAGATAATTCTCGCAATCACGGTTGCGAGCAGAATTCTTAGATAATCCTGGTGACCCAATATAGGCCGCAAAAAGTCGATCAAAAACCATGCAATTCCCAAATCGACGACAGAACTCGCAACGGAAGAGGAAATAAACCGCAGGAAGTTGGAGAACAGCACACTCATTACCCGAGCGCTGTCCTGAATCGCTTTAAAATGTGTCCCTGCATTTCCATTCTCATAGATGACTTGAATCGGCATGGTATGAATCGGTATACCGGACTGAATGCACGAGATGAGCATCTGCAGCTCATATTCGAAACGAGTGCCGCGAACATCTTGCATGAAAGCAAGTAGTCCGGGCCCAAAGGCTCGAAGTCCGGTTTGGGTATCTGACAGTTTCTTGCCGTAAAGCATAGCAAAAATAAAGGACGTCATCCGGTTACCCAGCAAAGATTTCGGCGGTATGCCTCCCTCGCTGAAGTTCCTTACCCCGAGAACCAATGCATCAGGGTGCTGTCTGGCTTCTTTGGCAAGTCTGTATACATCCTCTGCTGCGTGCTGCCCATCTGAGTCCGCAGTGACGACGAATGAAGACGCACCGAACTGCTGTCCGATATACTTAAATCCGGTCTTAAGTGCAGCACCCTTTCCCAGATTTTCCGCATGCCGAAGCAAGACACACCCGTTCTCACTCAGCTCTTCGAAAATCGATTGATACGCCTCACCAGATCCGTCGTCCACAATGACAATATGGGTCAAGCCATATTCTCGCAATTGCCGTACATAGGCTAGAAGTCTCTCATCTGGCTCAAGCGATGGAATAAGGATGATCGTTTTGCCGTCTTCACTTTTATCTATAATCATCCTAGTTAAGCCTCAATTCGACATATTTTCACAAATTCTTTTTGAATACTGTGAGTATAACATCGAAAGAGTATACAGTAAACGAACAACTTGTATATATTTTGGTAAAAAAGCTGTATACACATTCGCATTAATGTATAGGCAAAAAATACTAGAAATAGGACTGTGGTATACACAACGAAAAACTCGCCATAATTATGGCGAGTGCATGTTCAGATATCATGTAACAATGCTATTCTATTCGTATTGCTTCGATATAAAGCTCGATGTTTACTTCATTTCCGACGACAATTCCACCCGTTTCTAGAGGCGAGTTAAAGCTCAAACCAAATTCATTACGATCGATACTGGCAGTCGAATGAAACCCCACACGTTCCCTGCCTCGAGGGTCTTTATTAAACCCTTCAAAAACGGTATGAAAAGTGATAGGTTTTGATACTCCATGCAGCGTTAGATTGCCTGCAAGTTCATATTGCCGCTCGCCAGCAAGAACGCAGTTGGTGCTTTGAAACGTAATCGCTGGATACTTGGCAGTATGAAAGAATTCTTCGCTCTTAAGATGTTCATCGCGTTGCCGCTGGCGAGTTGTGATACTATTTGTGTCGATGGAAGCCTGAATCCCCATAGTTGCTACATCATTGGGGTCAAAACTTAAAACCGCTTCGAACTGCTCGAATACACCTTTGATTTTATTAATCATTAAATGCGTCACCGAAAACTCAACAGAGCTGTGGTCCGGATCCAATTCCCATTTGACATTGCTCATAAATAAATTCCACCTCTATAATCATATGATGAGAAAGGTCGCCCCTTCTCCAAAGCACTGCGCTATTCGCATGTTCTTAATATACAAAAGGGCTACTGACAACGTAATGTCAGTAGCTTTTTCGCGTTCTAGCTTTTCTTATAAATATAGACGAATGTCCGCTTATGCTGGTCACTGATTTGAATTAGAATTACCGTAGAAGTCTGGAAAAAGGCTGTGATTCCAATGTTAATCAAAAGAGATAAATGGCTGCAGTATCGCATCCTCCGCAATGCGTCCTCTCTCGCCGGACGGTTACCTGAAACACAGTTACTTAAAAAGGACACTTTAACGAAAATGCTGCTTCAATATCAAAGCGTCGTACTGAAACCTCGTAACGGAAGTTATGGAAGAGATATTATTTTTATCAAACGGAACAGTGTAAGAACCTATCATATTCAAAATGAAAATAATGTGGTCATCATGAGAGACACCAACAAGGTACTTCAATGGCTCCACAAAAGAAACAAAAGTCATGGATACATTGCCCAAAAACGTCTGTATCTTGCCCAAATTGGGCACAAACCGTTCGACATTCGAATCATTGTTCAGCGCAAAAAAGGCTCTTCAGCCACTTGGAACGTTACCGGCTCCTACGCTAAAGTTGCGGCGCAGGGGTATCTGGTCACGAATGTGACTAGCCGCACCATTCCAGTGCTGGAGGCTCTCAAATTAGCTCGAATCGAAGATCCGAGCTTGCTTGTCAAAGCGGAACACATTGCACTATCAGCTGCCAAACGACTGGGAGAGCGTTACCCTAAGCTTAGACAAGTCGGGTTCGATATAGGTATCGACAGGAAACGTCGAATTTGGATTATTGAAGGTAATTATAAACCGGACCTACGGCCTTTCCAGCTTTTGAAAGATTCCTCAATGCATCGCAAAATATTATGGTACAAGAAACATTAAAGCAAAAAAAAGAGACGACCGGCCTTTTTCTACGGCCAGTCGTCTTTTTAGGCTAAGTTTGATGCTTATGATGATCGCTTCAGTTATTACTTGCGGCGTCTCGTGGCACTAGTAACACGTGTCACTTGGAACTTATTAACCCCTACCTGTATAATGGCAAACTGGCTGTAAGAAGTACCGGAAGAAGTATACGGCTCGGCTTCAATATTCCCACTTGGCGTTCTAACCGTTGCGGTGATTCTAGTCAACAAACAAGCCCCACGACTGGAAGCTCTCCAAGTCTCGTCACGCAGAACACTATAGTTGTCGTCACTACAAAAGATGGATGCATATTCAACTTTTCCAGACGCATTAAACGAAGTAGAGTTATAGATCTGAACAGGGTCATAACCACCTCTTGGTCCTCCAGGTCTTCTATTTCCCATTATCAAAACCTCCTTATTATTGATAGTTTTATTAAATGCACTTCAAATGTTTTGGTAAGGTATAAATGTGGACAAGGAACAAAAAGTGCGTTTGTCCGGTGGTTGCAAGGACAGGGCATCTCATCGTGATGTATCTCAAAACAAAAAGAACCACCTGTGTTGTTACACAGGTGGTTCAAGAATGATAGATTCTTTTTAAATTATGAAGCTTTTGCTGCAACAGCTTTTTGAATTAAAGCTTTTGCATCGTTAGTAGAAAGACCTTGTTTAGGTTGAAGCAGATTTTTCTCTGCTGCACTAAGAATACCTTTGTCAATCAGTTTTGCCATAGATTTCACCGCATAGGTAGAAACGGTTTTGCCATCTTCAAAACCTGCAATGATCGTAGCCGCATTTTTGTCAGAAGCTTGATCTTTCACCAATTTAGCAAGAATGGTAGCTGCTTCTTCACGAGTGATATCACGATCAGGATTGAAGTTACCACCGTAGCCTTGAATGAATCCAGCGTGAGTCGCTTCAGCGATTGCATCTGCATATGAAGCGTTAGCAGCAACATCCTTGAATGCAGGTGCTGCAGCTACTTCGTTCAGTTTCAACAGGTCTACTAGAGCACTAACAAATTCAGCACGGGAAATAAATTCTGTTGTTGCAGGTGTTTCTGTTTCTTCTTTAGATGCAGCTAGATTCGTGATACGTCCTTCCGTTTTAGCCACAATGTCAGCGCCTTTATACGTATCTACAATGTACTGGTAGAATACATCCAGATCGATAGGACCAGCCAAGGATGATTTAGCATCTACTAACACTTTATAGTTATCTCCACCTGCAGCCATAAAGTTGTTAACTACAGCTGTATATGTTTTTGCAGGATCAATAGGTGTGCCATCTTCCAGACTAAGGCTAGTAACACGTTCTGCAACTGGCTTGTTGAAGTCTGCAGTATATTTCAAACCAGAGATTTGTAGAGTTTTTGTGTTTGGTGTACCGTCAGCGTTGGTACCCCATTGTTGCTGCAACAACGTTTTAATTTGTTCTCCAGTCAACTCCAGTTTCACTAGAGTATTGCCAAAAGGTTGGATTTTAGCAAGATCAGCAAAGGTCACATCGCCTTTTGGCAAATCCGCACGAATACCACCTGGATTCATAAATGCAAAGTCAGCAGCACTTGCCTTATCCCCAAAGTCTGCTTCACGCATTGAATCTGCAATGAGGTTGCCCAGAGCGGCTTCATTATTATAAGCATCTGTGCGGGTAACAGAACCATCCGTTGTACCAACTGGCTTAGTCAACTCAGGATGCTTGTCTAATGATTTTTTAATAATAGCCAACGTTTCAGGGTCTTCTTTTACACCCTCTTGGAAAGTCGTTGTAACGGTAGCTGATTTCTCCGTTACATCCCCAGTAGCAGGGTCAATCATCAATTTAATATCTTCAAATGCCGTACCATAAGAGAACGCTTGAACGATCAATTTTCCATTCACTTCACCGTTAGCCAAGGCATGATTGTCACCTGCGACGATAACGTCAACAGGGGAATCTGCTGGCAAAGCTTTTGCTAAATCAGCCGCTTCTCCAGTGGTTACGCCTTCTTTGGTTGTTGCTGGATCATGTGCCAAAACGATGATCGTTTCTACACCTTGATCTTGCAATTCTTTTGCATATTTATTAACGGCTTCAACTTCTTCTTCTGCGCTTAAGAAACGCACACCAGCTGTCCCAGATGGGGATACTTTGGCAGGTGTGGATTTCGTCACTAATCCGATGAATCCGATTTTGACTCCGCCTACTTCTTTAATAACATACGGCTTAATCAATGTTTTGCCAGTGGCAGTTTCAATGACGTTTGCATTGACGTAATCAAATTTTGCACCAGCATGAGTTACTTTGCCTTCTTTTGGATCAAGGCCACCAAAGATTTGTGCCTTCAAGGCAGCGATACCTTGGTCGAATTCATGATTGCCTAGAGAACCTACATCAAAGCCCATCATATTCATCCATTCCATGGTAGGCTCGTCACGATCGAGAGATGAGACTGGAGCAGATGCACCGACAGAGTCTCCATTATGGAAGAGTAGGGAATGTTCATATTTTGCTTGAGCTTCTTTTAAGTAGGTTGCTAGAATTGGAGCCGTTCCTGCCTTTTTATCACTAACGATCGATGTGGTATCTAACTGACCATGGAAGTCATTGATACCAATCAAGTGTACTTCTACATCTTTGCCTGCGGCAGAGACAGAACCCGCTGCGCCCAATAGTTGGGTGAGTAGTAGTGCAGCAGTTGCCACACGAATTGTGCTTTGGCCCAGAACTTTTTTCCAATACATGAATTAACAAAACCCCTCTCCAATTATAGATCCTGAAATATTTTACCATAGTTCAATTCATAAAAGTCGTAGAATATATTAAATGGATGTAAAAAATTTAAAGATTGATAGAGAAAGGACATACCTGTATCTGGATTTTAACCAAAGTTAGTTCTTGGGGTTTCAATCTGCTCTGAGGTCTATTTTATTTGAAGATGACGAATTTTAAATTTTTTTCTTTTAAGTGTTTAAGAATAGCCGGAAGTGCTTCTAATGTGTTTTTGTTCTCATGCAGCACATATACTCCGCCAGCAGCTTCGACCTGATGAAAGTATCGAATAATATCCTCTGGCTTCTTCGCATTCCAGTCCTCTGGATCTCGATTCCACAGAAGGGTCTTCATATTCAACTTCTTAACCTCGGAGACAAGTTTGTTGTTAACCGCACCGTATGGTGGACGGAACAAAGTAACCTTTTTATGCGTCAATGATTCCAGAACGCTGTTTGTCTTCGACAAGCTCTCGCTCTGATCCTGTGGGGTGTCCTTCGGAAGAAAACTGTGATCCCAGGAATGATTCCCAATCGCCATTCCATGTTCACTCGCATAGATAACAGCATCTTGATTGCGTTCCACCTTCTGCCCTACAAACAGGAATGTTGCCGCTACCTTCTGTTCTGTCAGAATGTCCACAAACTGCTTCGTGAGTGTGGAAGGTCCATCATCAAAGGTTAAAGCCACATATTCCTTCGGTAAACCAAAGAAAGACTCCTCTTTATCAATGTCGATGACTTCAAAGGATTCGTGATTACTGTCAGGCTGATCGGATACGTATGATAGGACGATAGGATTTGTTCTGGCAGCCGTAACTGAAGTTTCCGTTTTGTATGGTTCACTTATAGCTGTAAGCACCATCGGCGCTTCAAAATCATCGTCTTTTTCCCCAGCCATCGCCACCCCGACTGATCCGCTAAACGTATTTGCAGAATCGTCATTCCCCTTCGAAGTGATAGATAGAACAATCAGAAAGCCGATAGTTACCAGGGACAGAATCAAAATTTTGGGCATGTGTGCAGACAATTGCCGCAGGAGTTGTGTCCGTTGCTGAGCGGGTTCCGCTACTCTGTCTTCCACTGGAACGGGCGGAAGGTTCCTGATCCGCTTAATTTCATTTATGTATGCTTCGCTGCATGCAAAATACTGCACATCCCGGGAAACTTCTGTAGTTCTAATTATGGAACTATAAAAGGTATTTCGGTATGGATCCCACTTGGAATAGGGAGAGAGTCTGATCCTGTCTCCATTTAGTGGCTTCAACATTTCAAGCCCAATATATGTAAACTCGTCAATATTAATTTCGTATATAGCTTGCCTATCCTCTTGGGACACTGCGACCGTGATTTGATTTACACCATCCGAGGTCTTCCCAAGCGATAACAGCTCCATTACCTGCGTAATGTATGTCTCCATACCATTCGTCCTCTCTTCCGATCAGCAATGACTTTAATCGATTGGAGATTCCTCGGTTGTTCCTGCGTTCGATGCAAACGGAGATGTCAATCTGTTAGTAAAGTCATTTACAACATTAAGCAAATGCGTTTTCTCCTGGCGAAGAGCATCGAATTTCTGTTTCATTTGAGTGAGCTCGGATTCATATCTTACATTCTTCTCCTCAAGCTCGCTGATTCTCTTATTCTTATCGGTAATCATCTCATTGTGCTTCTGAAGCAGGCCGGCATAATTCTGGCGTTCAAGCTCAATTACACCTTTAAGCTCCTCATTTTGACCAGACATAGTGGATTGAAGCTCCCGAAAGTCTTCCATTATTTGATCGACCTTCAGATTCTTATCGGCCAGCTTTCGCTCCAGCTCCAAAATGCTCTTCTCGCGTTCCTCAATGACCTTGCCCAAGTTCTTTAGGTCTCTGTTCAAACGATCGTTTTGTCCGTTCGAATGGTTTAATCGATCCTGCAAATCATTATGACTCATTTCGACATGCTGCTTGTCCTTAATCATCTGCTCTACGGCGAATACCAGATCAAGCGAGCTCTTATCCATAAGACCCTTATTGATTAAAACAGAACTTGAGGGCTCTTCCTTCACCTCGGAAGGAGTCAAATTTAGCGACACTTCCTCTTGTGGCTCGTCCAAGTCCCTCCTCATGTCAAGGTCCTCTCTCGATTGCTGCTGCTCAAGTCTACTCTTCTTCTTTTGGAATGGTGAAAACATATATTAAATCACCTTTTCTAGGATAATGTTGATAAATGTCGATTTATGGCATATAACCGCATATTTATTATCGGAAATTTACCTTTATTTTTTAATATATTCGATAAATAAACATCAGAACGCAGAAAAAAGAGACGCGGACATCACTCCAGCGTCTCTTAGGGCTATTTTTCATGACTCCATCAACCGCAGTAAGATAAGCTTATTTTTATATATTGACAAATTAATGTGTTAGACTACTAAAAGAAGAATTGCCCATCTATACTAAAGAACGCTGCACAACTGGATGCAGGCAGTTATTACGATAAACGTAGTTAGAAAGGAAACCCCATGAATCGTTCCCTGAAGCAACTAATAAAATCATTATTAGCACCAGCGTTCCCCGGTGGAATCATAACCATTCTGATATTTTATCTTGATTACTTTCAATTCGAACTTGTTGAAAAGTTTCTACTTTTTGCGGCATTCGTCATTGTACCTCTTGTGATTTTACTTTTGAACCATGACGAAAAGAATAAACATCAACGAATGGTTTATGCTGCTATGAAATGGCTCCAGTTTCCCGCTGCGCTTCTTACCCTAGCCTCGGTAATGAGTAGTAAGATGTGGGGGTTAGAAAGTACGACAATCCCAGGGATTCTGTCCCTTGGGTGGCTACTGTTCACACTGCTGCTTGGCATCTATGGCTTGACCACTATTGTGATCGCTAAAGGAAAAGCAGCGGAAATAGCGATTGGAGCGGGGCTCGTTTATTTTTTTATCGGAGGCATTTGGTTTACCTTATATCAATATCATTTGAACCTCTTCCAAGCTAATCCTGCAACGCACGCATTAAGCTCAGTTCACTTTCATTTCTCATCTGCTATCGTTCCAATTTTTATTGGTGAACTTGGACGCATCATGACGAAGAAAAGCTGGTATCCCTGGGTCGTTGCCATCGATATCATCGGACCCATCTTGATTGCTATTGGTATGATTTTCTCCAAGCCAATTGAATACATTGGTGTCACTTTGTTCGCCTGTAATATTGTGATTTACACCGCTTATCTCCTTGCTTACTTGAGGAAAAACGCTTTGGATAATAAGGCGACCTTCTTTTTAGGCCTATCTTGTCTAGCCTTTTACACGGTTGTTGTGCTTTCCATTTTATATCCGCTACTAAAAAAGATATTTTTCTTAACCATACTTGATTTCATTCCCGTTTACGGATCTCTGCATGCATTTGGTTTTGTTTTATGTGGACTGATTGGTTGGGTGTACACGGTAGACTTCATTAAGAGAAAAAAGATGGTCAAGGAGAATAGATCGGTTGATACATATATATGAGTGATTACATACAAAAACATGAATTGGTGAATGTGATGTATAGGCTGTCAATCGGCTTCATAGGAGTAGTTTAGTCAGGTTCGTGCTATAATAGTGTTCACATAAATAACATTCATCATTCTGCCGAGATGGCGATGATTAAGGAGATTGAATTTTGACGAACAACCATGATATTGGAGCAGTTAACGAACTACCGGAAAACTTTGAAGAGCTCAAACGAGCGGCTAATCGGACGAGCTGGAGAGACAGACTAAATGCGGTGAACGAATTGGGGAACTGGGATACAGCCCCTACCATTAAGTTACTGCAGCATGTTTTGACAAATGATCAGGTGTTCCAGGTGCGTGAAGCTGCATATTTCAAGCTGAAGCAGTTGGATGAAGATGTTCAAATGCCTGCCAAAAACAAAGGTGAGCTGTTTAAAGGTCTTAACAAAATTTTGCTACGGATTAAAAAAAGCCTTCCTGAAGGTCACACATTTGAGCAATTTAAGGAAAAACTGCAAAAGACACGCCTGGATATTTATGATACTTACGAGGGCGACAAAGATACTGAGTTCGATTCCTGGCTCCATGGAATATGGGAGACACTAGGTAGAAAATAGCCGCCGTTCAAGCTACAATGTAGTCTTTGCACAGTCTCCATACGGCTGATTTAACACTCGACCCTTTGCTTTATCACGATCGCTATTATACCGTTTACCGTATAATAGCTGAGTACAAAGCCACTCCAGAAAAATGGAGTGGCTTCTTTATTTTTTATTAATTAGATTGTCACCAGATTTTATCTCACTCTTTAGCACTTTGAAGTATGAATGCATTTAATCGTTCCGACACGAATATCTTGTACTGCAAAATCATCGATCGTTGCCAACGTTTTTCCTCCTCCATTGCGTTTTACTGCTCTAGGCGGAACGGCTGCAGGAGTCGAATCCCTTCCTCAATGGATCCCTCCATCAGTTCTAAGAACTGGGGCACCAGTTCCTGCATCCGGGGGGCGCTCAGGTTCCGATCGAGGGCATCCCGGTTTTCCCAGCGCTCGTAGATGATGAATGTGCCTAGCAAGAGAGGCCTTGGAGGATCATCCGTAACATAAATCTGAAACTAAAGGTCTCATAGGATCCCATCAAGGCTATTTTTCGCCGTCACTTATGGTACGGTTCAGTTTAACGGGCCTATCGGCGAAAAGGGCTAGAAAAACAACCATCGACGATATTGAAAGTCGGCGACTATCACACCTGCGCTAAATCATGAGAATTGCCAAAAACCTGCTACTAGATCTTGTATCTCATCAGTCCCTAATTTGGCGAAAATATAGAGAGACCCAAAACCAAAAGGATAACTGTAATCATCTTGAAGCATGGTTTTCCATCAGTATATCAATCAGTGTACTTTTACCACTGCCACTTGTTCCTATAAAAGCGCAATGTTGTGCCTCTTCAAACGTGAATGAAATGTTTTTATATAGCTTATTATTAGATGTATTGATGAACATAGGTTTTGAGTTTACCGTTGTTAGAGTAACATTGTTTACAAACAACTTCAATCGATGTGTATCCCTTACCCTCACTTGGAAATATTAATATTTCCTTTAATTCTATTGCTTATATCCTAAGCTCACTTTATATAAAAAATACAATTTGACTTAAAGTCCACTTTAACACTTATCATTATATTGAAGAAATACAGCCTCAATGCTCAGGAGATATTATTATCATTCAATGTTGTTGAGAGGGGATACGTAAAAATGGAGCTAAACGATAAGATTGTTATTATTGGGGTAACAGGTTATATTGGCGCATGGGTTGCCAAAAAGTTAACAGATATAGGTTATACGCAGATTGTCGGAACGTACCGAAATGAAGCAAAAGCGGGGCAGCTTCAAACGATGCTACCAAACGTAAAATTTTACAAAGCAAACCTAGGTGAAACAGAAAATTGGCATGAAGTATTAAGTGAAGCAAAGTGGATTTTTAATCAGGGGAGTGCCTCCAGTCCCGACGACAAAACATTTAAAGATAGGGGCCGCACGAAAGAAAAAGGAATCCGCATGCTCTTGCAAATGGCTGCCCAATCAGGCACTGTTAAAAAGATCGTGCACACCACTGCAGAGTCAACTATTGCTTATGGCAACGATGATCCGTCAAAAACGACGTTTACAGAGGATGACTGGACCAATGAAGACAGGGAAGGCTTATTCGACCACAATATGGTATCGAAGACGATGGAAGAAAGAGCAGCCTGGTCATTTATCCGCTCCGATGAAAATACAACAAATATAATCATGACAACGATCCATCCTACGCATGTCATGGGACCAAGCTTTGCGCCTTGGCACAATGATATGATCTATGCCATGCTTCGCGGCGATAGAGCTATGGCAGATTCGCAATTGTATGGGGTTGATGTGCGCGATGCCGCGGCAATGAATATTGCTTTGATGAAATCGACTGAAGCGAATGGAACGCGTCATTTCGCCTCTGCTTTTAAATCAACATACTCTACCCTCTTAAATTTGATTAAAGAACAATTTACAGATGAACAGATTAAAGCCGTGTTAGGTCATACTGCTCGAATTATCCCTGGAGATGAAGCGGCGGATATATTGAGCCATTGTCATTCAACGTCATACTATCAAGATATGGTACCTCGTATGTTAAACCGCATAGAGTACAAGACTAACTATCCTGACGTGTACGCGTATCAGTATACAGAACCCAATACTACAGTCATAGAAGCCATGGAAAAAATGTTGAAGGATAAAAACAAAGGATAACATATTAACGCAAATAAAAGTGTAGCCTCCCTATTGCGGGAGGCTACACTTTTATTGTTCATCTTTCTGGAAAATACTCACATACATCACTCAATATAGCGCTGTACTTCCTTTCGCCCTCTATTCTCAAGAGGAAAACAATCCAAAAATAGAAGCATAATAATCCGAAAAATCAATATATCTCCCTAGAAAATAACCAATTGTAATAAAAATCGAACACCAGCACAAGGCTCCGAGGCCCGAGTAGAGTATATATTTCCGTGGGCTCATAGCACTCATCCCTGCAAGATAACAAGTCAGATGACGGAACCCTGGTATATAGTAACCAATGCATATCGCCCAGGGGCCGTAACGCTGAAACCAATTCTCTGTTTTCTCTAACCTTTTGGTCGTGAGCCTGACCCATTTTCCATACTTCCACAGCAACGGCTTGCCGAACTTCCGCCCAAGGGAGTAACTGCACAGCATACCAGTCATAGCCCCGATTACGCTGATCACAAGGGATATCGGAAAATAAAGCAGCCCAATTGAAGAAAGATAGCCAACAATTGTCATGAGAACCTCATCAGGCACAGGCAAACCAATAATGCCAAGCGCAAGGCATAAGAAGATGCCAATATAACCGTACTGGATAACAATATCTTGTAAGAAAGCCATGATGTTCACACTCCAGTTCTAATGGCTTTGGGCAAGGAAGACTGTCTTCGTCTCCTGAATGTTTCATCGCCCTTCCTGGTATCCTACTGCCTCCCTTGTAAATAAACCTAGTGCCGAATTGTCACATGACGCTTTCTAAATAGCTGGAATGTCATAGATGACGAAATGCAACTTGTTGGTGTGACAACTCCTTTGCGATACTGGGCTCAGCCGATGGTTAAAAGGCAAATCCAATGGTTAAGGAGATATCATTTATGAAGAATACGAAGAATATGAGGAACACGAAGAAATGGATTCGCAAGAATCGCGCAGTTCTACTATTAACTGTTCTGGTGTTAACGGGTACAGTCATTAACGCTTGTACGCAAGTAGGGAACGCATCCAATGCCCCGCAGACTCACCCGCCAGTTACATCTGAGGTTACCAGCCTGAAGGCGCCGCAGGATGCCAAACAACTAGAGGGACCGCGGGATACCAAGGAACTGGAGACCTTTGCAGATGGCATTTTTGCGGATGCGATGAAAAAGTATAATACGGTTGGTTCTAATTTCGCGGTCGTTTCGAATGGTAAAGTGCTATTAAGCAAGGGGTACGGTTATGCCGACAGGGAAAATAAAATTCCGGTAGACAGCAGCACCGTTTTCCAAATTGGTTCTGTAACGAAGCAGTTCACGGCATTGGCAGCGATGCAGCTGGTCGATAAGGGAAAAATTGATTTGCATCACGATATCCAGGAATACCTGGGAGGGATGAAGGTACCGAATAAGACAGGCAAAAAACTAACGATGTACGATCTGCTTACGTATACCAGCGGCTTTGACAAACCGGATATTCTCTCGGGATCGAAGCCGGAATATGTGAAGCAATTCTACCCGATGAAGGAGGCTCTTGAAGCGAATATGCCGACGATTGTCAGACCTCCGGGGGAAGCGTATACCTACGATAATTTTGGGTTCACACTGGCGGGGTATGCGGTAGGGCAAGTAGCCGGCACGTCATACGCCCAGTATATGGAGGACAATATTTTCAAGCCGCTGGGCATGAACTCGACGAATGTGCGGTTTAAACCCGAACTGCTCAGCAAAATGGCTGCCCATTATGATCCTAAAGGCAAGCTAATCCCCTTGGAGGGATTCATACCAACCGATCGGCCTAGCGGCGGCATGGTATCAAACGCAGATGACATGGTGAAGTACCTTATGATGCATCTGAACAAAGGAACGTATAAAGGCAAACAAATCTTAAGTGCCAAGAGCATTGACCAAATGCACACCTATCAGGTGTTCCCTGACAAAGACTACCCTGTCACAACCATCGGATTTGAAGGCTACTTCAAAGAGAAGATGAATGGTCAACATGTGGTTATCAAAGGGGGAAATGTGACCGGTCATTCGTCCTTAATTGTTCTTCTTCCAGAGAAAAATACAGCGTTCTACATGTCCTACAATAACGACTCCATGATGAGTCTCGACGTGTATGAGGAATTTATGAATCATTACTATCCGAGAAAAGAAGCGGCTCCAAAGCCATCCTATTCGGCAATCAGTGAGCAGCAGGCCAAGGACTACGTGGGATTGTACCAAAACACGCGTCTTGGATCCATGCGGACCCTCGTTTCCTATTCAAACGGAAAATTGGTTACGGAGACAGGAGATCTGGGCAAGAGTACGCTGAAAATGATCCATCCTTTACTCTTTGAGGATGAATCAGGCAATAAAGTAGCCTTTCAAAAAAATGGGGCAGGCAAAATCACCTATTTCTATTACATGGCACTTCCTCACTACGTGGGTTATGCACAAAAATTAAATATGAATGCGAAATTCACTGATGTACCGGCCGGCAGCAAGTATGCGTCTTATATTCAAAATCTCCATGCTTTAAAGATCATGGACGGAAAAACAGCTACCCGCTTCAATCCGAATGGAACGTTAACTCAGGGTGAGTTCTCGGCATTGCTGATACACGCCCATGGCTGGGAAAGCATGCCTGATACGATTGAACCCAACAAGAAGCAGATGTTGTCCGGAGTGCCTAATTATAATTCTAATTCTCCTATCACCAGAGAGATGGCGGCAGTGATGATCCAAAACCTGAGGCAAGCTGAGCCTGGATCCAAGAAGGTTACATTGCGTGGCGAAAGTGATGCCTGGGCAGTTAAAGCCATCACAACCCTTGTATCCCAAGGCATCATGGACCCGGATACTAAGATCAATCCGGACGGCTCGATCAACTTCCGTTCCAAGCAACTACTGAAGCGGCAGGAAGCGAGTGCCTTATTGGATCTGGCATTTGATTACTACACATTGCCAATTGCCAAACGGTAATGAACGTAAACCCTAATTCTGAATAAGTAAAAAACGGCCTTTAAAAAGCTAAATGGCGGATGCCGACATACGAAGCACAATCACTCCGTATGCCGGCATCCGCCACCATAATACATAACTCGGGGGTTATTCCAGAAGCCCGGCCTCCCTGGCTTTTTCCACCGCTTCCTCCCGGTTGCGGACCCCCAGCTTCATATAAGCTGATGATGCATAGTTTCGAACCGTACCATCGGATAAATATAATTTGGAAGCAATGCTTTTATATCGCAGCCCTTTGGACACGAACTGTAAAATTTCAAGCTCCCGCGGCGTTAACTCATAGGCCGATGACGCTTCTTTGACTAACGAAGGATCATCCCCGTTATTGTCCGCTTCCAGTTGGGCAAACAATTTGTGCGACATCCCCTGATCGATCAGCGTGCCCCTGCGGTAGACCGTGCGTATCGTTTCAGCCAGATCTAACGGCTGCATGGACTTCAACAAGTACCCGTCCACCCCGCTTCGCATCGCCTCTAGAGCCTGTTGGGTATCCTCGAACGTGGTGAGAATCAGAATGCGGATGTCGGGCCACAATTCTTTTATCTTACGGGATGCGGAGATTCCATCCATATTCGGCATTTCCAGATCCATAAGCACCAGCTGCGGCTGAACCTGCCTGCACAGCTCGATCGCTTGCTCGCCATCCTCTGCCGTCCCAACAACCTGCAAATCCTGCTGCTCCTCCAGCAGAGTTCGCAGGCTTTCACGAATAAAGGGCTGATCATCGACAACCAACAGACGGATGACTTCATCCTTAGGCTCCGTTTGTCTAGGCAGCGTACAGGTTACCAGAGTGCCTTCTCCCGGCTCCGTATAGACGGCCACATGGCCTTGCAAGTTCATCGCCCGCTCCTTCATGGCACTGAGGCCGAAGCCCTCTCTCACATGCTCTATCCCGCGGCCGTTATCTTGGATTTCCAGTCTCGTCTGCTGGGGCTCGAATTGCACGGACACCTTAATCTCTGTCGAGTTCCCATGACGTACAGCATTCGTCAACGACTCTTGCAGGCAGCGATAGAGTGCTGTCTTCGCTTGCTTCGTTACAGGGTATTCCTCCCCGTAGGCATGGAAACGAACCGTCACGTTGGCATGCTCCTGAAACTCCTCCGCCAGCTTCCTCAAAGACTGAAGCAGCGGGAGCGCCTCATGCGGCGATTCGATTTGATGCACGTAGCTTCTGACCTCCTCCATATTTTTGCGGCCCAGGTTCAATAGGGAGTTAAGCCTTTCTGTTCCTGTATCCGTTGTCAGCTCAGGACGCAACGTTTCCAATCCCATAATCAGCGAAGTGTAGGCATGGCCGACGGTATCGTGAAGCTCTTTGGACAGCCGGTTCCGCTCTTCGGCAAGCGTAATGCGCTCAATTTGGGACAGATACTGCTCCAGCACTCCATTTTGGTCGCGGATAATTTCGCCTTGGCGAGAATTGAGCGCAAGTAAATGGAAGGAAAATCCAAAAATATACGCCAGCCCAATGTGAACGGCCATGACCCAGTATTCACTCTGCTCTGCAAGCAACTTGATTATGGCAGGCAGAAGCAATATGGATATAGGCCCTGACCAGAGATAACTCCTTTGCGAACTGTGGGCAGCAATTAAAAAGGCATACAGCAGGAATGAGAAGTAGGCTTGTGGAAAAAATGAAGCCAGATATAAGCACAACCCGCCCGAGATCACGATTTCAGTAAACAGGTAGTATTTAAAATCGAGCTGCAAGCAAAGCCATGGAACAGAAAAAGCAATCAACTGCCACAGCACAAGAACCACAATCGGCAGCGTGAAATATTGCTCTAGCCCTATGGTCGTAAACATGAGAGAAATGCTGCATATCAGACGAATTATGAACATGAGCCAGTCGTACCAGTACCATTGCTTGACCATATCAAACAAAATCATCAACCCCTAAAGACTCTCAGTATGACATTACGTAACTAGTATTGAGTAAACTGCTATAGCCTAAACTACCATCCGACGACCTATGCAGCGAAGCCCGGCATACGTCTACCGGTTCACATGCTTGATCATCAGGACCGTGTAGCCGCCTATCAGGCGCGTCAAGCGGTCCGTAAGCCTGTAGCTCACCATCATCAATACGACCCCTGTAGCCGACACCATCATGGCTTTGGCAACCGTATCTACTGCCGGCATACCCATAAAGGAAAGGTCGATGAACCGATAGAGGAACGGAACCGCAATCAATATAAGCGGCGCCGCGTAGAGCAAGATCGCACTGATCAGACTAAATATCCCTATCGGAAATTTCAGCAGCAGCCAGCAAATTGCGATCCAGTTGCGTAGATTCAGCAGCTCCTTTTTCACTTGGAGCCAGTTGGACACATCGACATTCACGGTTTTAACGCAAGGCTCGGTGGTAATGTCCGTATAAATTTTGGTCTGTACTCGTTCAAATTGCAGGAAGGCGGTTGTCGTCCGCATAACGTGAGTCAGGAGAGGAACGCCCGCGACGGTAAACGAAAGGCTCACGCCCAATGTAAGAGCGACCAGATAAAAACTGAAGTAAAACAATCCTGTGACAAAAGTAAGCAGCAGGAAATAGCCATTTTGAACAAAGCTGACGACGGTTCTGGCCATCAAATAGTCCACATCCTTTCCAAGTAGTAGATGTATTCTATGGATCTTGATGTCATATCCGCCAGTGTCATAATGTCATGTGACATGAAATGAACGGAGCTGTTCAAATACCAAATTAGCTGCGACCAATTCAGTCACATCTTCATCCGGGTGTTTTTTTGCAATATGGTCTAATGCTCGAGGCCGAAAGTAGTTCATCTGGGGAGCTGTCCTGCTCGTTGCTGCATATAGAAGAAGAAATACTCCCCCTCTGCCGTGAACTTAATATTGCAGTTGTACACTATAGCCCCTTAGGGCGTGGGTTCTTAACTGGAAAGATCAAATCTGTTGATACACTCGTAGAAGATGATTACAGAGGGAATACACCACGATTCCAGGGAGACAATTTCACTTACAATCTTGCATTGGTTCAACGTTTAGAAGAATTAGCTAATGAGCTGCATATTAATCCTCCTCAGCTTGCTTTAGCATGGTTACTGTCTAACGGCGAAGACTTGGTTCCTATACCTGGGACAAAAAAGAGTTCTTACGTGGCAGAAAATATAGGAGCTAGACATTGAGCTACCTAAAGATGTTAAGGATTTTATAGATAAAACGATTCCAGTAGGCACGGCTGTTAGTGACCGCTATCCTGCAAATTCCATGACGTTACTAAATCAGTAAGCATGGTGGAGGTAGGGCGATTTCACTTACCCACCATAACTTGCTTGAGAAAGTAGTAATTGACCAAAATCAAAAATGGCGTTTAAGGAATAAGCTCCTAGACCGCTATTTTCTTCAGTATTAACATGATTTTTTGTTAAAATGAGCTATCATTTACGTTTACTGATATGCATTTGAGATAGCACCATACAATTATTCAAGTTTACTCTTTCGTTTGCATTCGTTCTATTTGTGATATGGTTCACCTCGATTAATCTTCACTGCGCGATAAATCTGCTCCACCAGCACCAGCCGCATCAACTGGTGCGGCAGAGTCATGCGCCCGAAGCTCAAACGCTGCTTCGCGCGGCGCAGCACCTCATCGGAGAGCCCATGGCTCCCTCCGATGACAAACACGACGTGGCTCGTCCCATACGTGCCGAGCTTGTCGATCTCTGTTGCCAGCTCCTCGGAACTCCAGAGCTGGCCATCCAATGCGAGCGCAACCACATGCGCCTCGCTCTTCACATGCGCGAGGATGCGTTCACCCTCGCGCTCCTTCACCGCCCGCACCTCAGCTTCGCTCAGGGTGTCGGGCGCTTTTTCGTCTGCGACCTCGATCATCTGAAACTTGATGTACGGGGCGAGCCGCTTGGCATATTCCTGAATGCCCAGCGTCAAATATTTTTCCTTCAGTTTGCCTACGCCAATAATCTGAATCAACATGAAGATTCATTCCTCCTAATCGTCCTGCGAGATAATCTATAAGTAAGATGCTATCTACAACGCATCGTTTGTTCCAATAATTAAAGCTAACGAACTCCACACACCTTATCCAGCCTCATTACGGCTCCTTTAAAATCTAAAGAATCCGAGACACGCTATTACAGGCAAAACACGCCAAAAACACAAAAAGAGCGCTCCGACACGCTCTCTTTGCTCCTTACCTGTGATGTTCATACCGGATGGCAGGCGAGCGAGTGCATCCATGACAGACGCACCAACTGCGGATGCCTACACAGTACGCTAGACGACCAGATACTCGGCCTTTTGTTCGCACTCGGCGCACTTCGCAGGCGGGTCCCAATCGGCAAATTCCGTCTCCTTCAGATCAACGATATCCGGAGCGTCCTCATACTCATCAACAAACATGTCAATGGCGATGTCCACGTGTTCTTTGCATACAACGTACATCCGTTCAAGCATCCTTTCTGTATCCAGCTATGCTCCCGATTCACAACCGCTTATCCATACAGGATAGCCACTTCTCTGTTCTATCACACCTGCCGCGGAAAAGAAACCCCTAGCCCCCATTTATCGTGTCCAACTTCCGTCAATCCTCTCATTTCAGCACAAAAAAAACCAAAAAAGCGTCACTTCTCGACACCCCGTTGGCATCCCAAAGTAACACTTCTCCAAATTCCGAATCTATCCCACTCATTCGTTACTATTCAGATTACCACACATATGAAATCCATCGTCCGATTGTATTCAAATCCATACTCAATGGATATCGGTCTTACTCCAGCCCCGACTGCGCCTTCGTCAGCAGCTTGCCGCCCTGGAATGCGATTACTGCATTGGCTCCCGAACCCCCGGTGCCCTTATAGTTGTAGACCACCATATTTTCCGCTTCGCTCAATGCCTCGCCTTCGCCGCCAAGGATATCGATAACTTCCTCCACCGCCATGCCGACCTCAAGCTTTTCATACTGGGCAAACGTAATCAGCACCCCATCGCCCTTTCCAGCCGATCCGTTGTTTCCCGAGCCAACAGGTGCTTTACCGCCAGGCTCATTCACCGCAATCACGGTGGTGCTCAGCTCCTCCAGCTTTTTCTCCAGATCCGCGATCTTTTTGTTCTGCTCACTATTCTTCTCACTCTGGTCCGCAAGCTTCTTCTCCAAACCTGTAATCTTCTCCTGTAAACCACTAACATCAGCAGTCCCTGACGGGGACACCTCAGAAGTACATGCGGACAAAACAAACAGCGCAGATACCAGGCCTGTTCCCCCCAACATGGTTTTCGTCAAACGTTTCATTGAATTAACCCCTTCCAATCCAGATTGAGAATACAGATCGACAAACAGATGTTACTCGCACAGCCGCCCATCACCAACACATTCCCAACAGTTTACCATAAATGAAACCCTCTATAACAGAGACTTTGGCTCTGGTCCTAACCTATCATTGGGAAACGACAAAATCCCCCCTGTAACCTTATGAATTTGGTTTATATGTAAATCAAGATTAGTGCAATAAAAAAGAGCGGATCAACGAGTTGATCGACTCTCTTTTATTACCCTGTTTCTGTGTGCCATGCACATGAGAGCAATTCTCTTACTCCGGTTTATCCGTGAGCTTCACCGACACCTTCTCAGCGTTGCCATCCCGGTAAAAGGTGATTTCAATCGTATCGCCGATCTTCTTCTTATCGTACAGATATTTCCGCAAATCAAGCGTAGAGGTAATTTTTTGCCCATCAAATTCCGTAATGACATCATTCAGCTTCATGCCCGCTTCGGATGCTGGACCGGACGCTTCCAGTACAACCACACCGCTGTCCACGTGGGATGGCAGCTTCAAGTCTTTACGCTGCTCGTCATCCAGTGGGGCGTACGGATTGCTCAGATCGACAGTATACACACCCAGATATGGACGAGATACTTTGCCATTCAGCAGCAGGGAATCGACTGTTTTCATCACTTCATTCATCGGAATCGCAAAGCCGAGGCCTTCAACGCCTGTATCCGAGATCTTCATCGTGTTGATGCCGACCAATTTGCCGTTAAGATCGGCCAACGCCCCGCCACTGTTGCCTTCGTTAATCGCCGCATCCGTCTGAATCACGTTTTGTTCCCAGTCGTACACACCATCCTGATTAATGGATACCGGCAAGATCCGATCTGTGTAACTCACAATACCGGATGTCAGTGTGCCACCAAGGCCGAGCGGATTACCGATCGCCAGCACCGTTTGACCGCGCTGAAGTTTGCTGGAATCACCAAGTTCTGCGGCCGGACCGATGCCCTTATCATCTTGCACAGACAATACCGCAATGTCACTCACCCGGTCTTTGCCCACCAGCTTCGCCTTATGCGTTTCCCCATCCACCGTTACAATCTCCAGATCACTCGCGCCTTCCACGACGTGATGGTTGGTCATGATGTAGGCTTTGCCATCTTCCTTCTTGAAAATGACGCCTGATCCCAGCGCGGAATCCTCCATCGACAGGCTGCTGCCCGTCTTATGGTTCACGATGCTCACCACGGAAGGGCGAACCTTCGCCGCTGCCTGGATAATCCGGTCATACGGATCAGCCGCCTGCGCTGTCTGTGTACCGCCTCCGCCGTTCCCTGCAGCGTTCGCCAGAGGTAATGATGCAGGCTGCATGATAAAGCTGAACAGCGTAACGGTCACGATGGAGCTGATTACCGAACTGATCACGGCTACCTTGACCGTGGAGCTAAAGCCCGAGCGTGACTTGCGTGGATTCTGCCAGCGGTCCCGTCCTCTGCCCCTGCCTCCAGGGCGAATGATCTGAAGTTTACCTTTCTGTTCAGGTTCGGCGCGTCTTGATACTTTGGTTGAATAAAAATCGTCTCCAAACAATCCCATCGTGATCCTCTCCCCTTCGTTGTCACGCATCAAGACCCTGACTGCCGCCCGATCGTTTTGGCATGGCCAACGATGGTGTTCTCACATAGCCCACTCCGCCGGCAGACGAACCTTCCGATCGCTGTTACTCACAAATTTTATTGATTACCCTATAATAAGGTAAAAATTTGTTCATAAAGGCGAGCACTCCGTTTCTTCAGGTTCCTTCTGCCGTCTCCGTTACGTGAAGACCCCAACGGTTTTCCATGCTTTCTTGCATGTTTTAATAATCGTTTTGCATATCGCTGCCATTCCCATTAACTCGGAATGAAGCGTCTATGTACAACAGAACGAATATCCCATTCTGCCTGTGACTCTATCAGAAATGCTCTCGCATTCTACGACATGCCTTTTTGCGCGCAAAACAGCCTCTACTATAAAAGCTCCTTATATACTAAACACGCCAAATCTTAAAAAGTTGCATAATTACGAAGATTAACGGAAATTTCCGCTATAACGCGCTTAACAATAAAGGTCCATAGTATCTATCACCACAAAATCCAGTTCGCTAAGCGCAATTTTGCCTATTCCCGTGAACTTTTTCATCTTCTTAAGCAAAATGCGGCCCCTGGTTCAGCATACACGTCCCTTACGTGTAATTATAGCGGCAAAAAGAGGAATGTTTTCCATCAAGCCTGACTACAATAATAGTAAAAGACAATTCGAAGCTTCATAGAAGGAGGATTCACATTATGGATCGCACGCGTACACTCACAGCCATGGATGAAGTTCATATGGCGGCCAAGCTGGCCGATCTCAAGGAAGAACATTACCGCAATACCCTTGCCCTAAGCACGATTATTGAACTGCTCGTCGACAAAGGCATTCTGACCCGCGAGGAAGTGGAGCGCAAAGCTACCGAACTCGACAGCTTTATGGCTCACCCACCCTATCCCATGGCGTAGGCCGATCATAATACGTATCACAGAGCTTGAACTCATGATCCCGATAAAAGCAACCACGGCTCTCCATCGCATCACGTACGGTCATTTTCGCCAAGTCCATCATATTATGATCCCGGCTCAAATGTGCCAGATACGTGCGCTTGATGCGTCCGTTCATTAGTTCACTAAGCGCAGCTCCCGCCGCTTCGTTCGACAAATGCCCAATGTCGCTCAGAATGCGGCGCTTGGTGTTCCATGGATACCGCCCCATGCGCAGCAATTCGACATCATGATTCGCCTCCAGCACAAGTACATCCGAATCCGAGATCGCATCGCGAACCTTGTCGCTCATATATCCGAGATCCGTCGCGACGGACAACTTCTCACTTCCATCATCGAATGTGTACCCTACCGGTTCCGCCGCATCATGGGAGATGCCGAAGGATTCCACGCGCAGGGAGCCAAAATCATGCTTTTCTCCCGTCTCAAACACCCTCCGGTTTTCCTCTGGAATCGCCCCAACGGACTTCTCCAGGGCCGCCCACGTATTGGTATTTGCATAGATTGGTAAATTATATTTCCGAGACATCGCGCCTAGTCCTTTAATGTGATCGGAATGTTCATGTGTAACCAGAATCCCGTCCAGCTCTGTTCCCGAAATCTCCCGTTCCAGAAACAATGCCTCCAGCCGCTTCGCACTAAGACCTGCATCAATCATGAGGGACGTGCCCCCATGCTGTATAACCGTGGCATTCCCTGTCGAACCGCTGGATAACACGGTAAAATAAATCCCCATAACGCATTACTCCCCTGGTTTGTCTGTCTTGGGACTGAATACATCCCCACTGATGCCCTGCACGTACAACACTTCGCCACTTTCCAGCACGAACCGCCATGCCGGCATCGCCACCTGCATATCTGAATTGAACAACTGGCCGTAATAGCCCAACTGAATATCTTTCACAATCGCATCATTTGGCAAAAAGTTCTCGATCAGCGTACCCAGCGCCTTCGACGCCGGAAGCACCTGCTGATCGCTTTCCTCCGCTGTCGTAATCCGCACCGGAGTCTGACGGTAACCCGTAATTTTCTGATCGCTGTAGAATAGCTCCAGACTAACATTGAAGAGCGGCCATTTGCCATCCACCAACGGATGCAGCACAAATGCCCCATCCTCCGCCATCAGCTGATCCCATCGATACGTACCGATCTGGGGAATCTCGTCCTGTAGTGCATCCTCCAGCTCGCTTTGCGAGAAGATCAGCTTGCTGTCCTCGGTATTTTCCAATTCAACATCAATGCCTGTCTTGTTATCTTCAATGAACTCATACGACAGTTTCGGCAGCTTCGGCGTCTCATTTGGAATAGGAGCCAGCACCTGAATGCCCTTCTCCTCCATCGCCTGTTGTGTATTTTCCGCCAGCGAGGTGAAGTCCAGATTGGCTCCGGCCGTCTCCCGCGCATCCATCCAGATCTGGTATCCCAGCACCAGATTGAGCAGCAGGAAGGCATAGATCAACACATTTTTCGCCCGTCCCCAATCCAAAACATCCACCTCCATCATTTGATAAATACGACTACTATCACACTTACCACTCCGTGGTCAGAACAACCTTCCGATCGCTGTTATCCCCAGATTTCTTGATTCCCTTTTCCCAAGGGAGAAATCCGGAGATAAAGGCGAGCGCTTCGCTTCTTCAGGTTATTTCTGCCCCCTCCGTTAACGTGTGATTCTAAACCTCGCCCGGATATCAAATGTCTTCATATCCTATAACCCATCAAGAAACGGTGGTTTCCTCCCCGTTTCCGAAGCGGATTACCCACACCGGGATGAGCTTCAGCCCATCCTCGATGCTGGATGGACGGTACGCCGGATACACGTCTACGACCTTACGGTTGGTACCCGCCACCTTCTGGATGAGCGCCTTCAGCTTGTCCCCACCGGGCAGGGTGACCGATTTCTTCGTCTCCGCACCTTCGTTCAGATATTCGAGCGAACGCTCATAGCTGGATACCGTCTCCTGCTGCATCTCCATGCTGATTGTGCCGAACCTGAACTGCATTGAGTCCATAATCGGGAAGCTGCTGTAATATTGCTGGAACTGAAGTTTCGTCTTCGTATCGGTTGTATCCAGCATCATGCGCGAACGACCTTTCCAGCCACCATGCTGATTCACAAAATCAACTGCGGACAGCGCATCCTTCGCTGCGTCAATCTGTCCCGCAGGCGGTGCCGCCGGATCGGTGTAGCTAATCCAGCGCTGTTCTTGCTTCACTTGCAGACTGCGCTTACTGTCTGTATAGATCTCCGATCCATCCTTTTCCCGAATGTTTCGGGTCATGCTTGGATCAAAGAATAGGCTGCGCTGCATTTGTTCGACAGTGAACTGGCCTGTAGGCACGTCAGCCTCAATCGTCTCCAGTGCTTCTGCCGGGATATAATATCCGCCGTCCATCAGCGTATAAGGTGTCCAGCTGCTGCCGAAGTCGACATGCTGCTGCACGTCCTGTACTGTCAGATCCGCCTGCGTCGCCTCATATACCACATCGCCTTTGGCGCTGAAGAACAGTGCGTGAGCCTTTGTTTCATTTTTGGCGGTATAGATCGAGATCCGATTAATCGTTTCCCCTTGGAAGAGGGAATCTGTACCTAGCCGCATCACGCGCTGTAACAACGCTACAGGGATGCCTTCTTTGAATGACAGCTCAAAGCCAGGATTCTCCTTACGAATCTGATCCCAGTTGACCGATTGCACGCTCCGACGCTGGAAATCATCAAACGTACGTCCTTGCAATCGTGAATAAATCAACTGATAGAACGTATTGCCCGGATAAAACACCGTATGTTTGTCCTCTCCCAGATGAATAACCATCTGATCCGGGAAAATTAAATCTTCAATATTGCGCTCCTGGCCCATATTCTCGGTTTTCACATAGTTCGTCTCTGACGTCACAATCGAATCGCCACCACCGGGCAAACGATAGATTAAGAAGTAACTTTGTACCAAACTGGCAACGACGAGGGAAGCAAGCACCAAAGATTTAATCCGCTCTTTCAAGGTGCTCACCTCCTTCCTCACGCATAGGCAGTGTGAACGTTACCGTCGTCCCCACGTCCACCTCGGACTCCAGTGAGATATTACCGTCATGGGCCTTCACAATTTCCCGGGCAATGGATAACCCAAGCCCTGTGCCGCCCATACTGCGGGAACGAGCCTTATCTACCCGATAAAACCGCTCAAAAATGCGGTCCAGATCTCGCTGTGGAATCCCCATCCCCGTATCGGTCACTGATATGGCGAGAGTATGATCATCATTGCGTCTGGCTGCAATTGTAATCGTGCCGCCTTCGAGCGTATATTTCAGCGCGTTGGACACGACATTATCAAGCACCTGATCAATTTGGTCGCGATCCAGCGGAACTGCTGGAATTCCGTTCTCCACAGAAAGCACAGGTTGAATATCCTTCTGATGCATCTGGAACGAAAAACGATCTGACACTTCTTCCAACATCTCCATGATGTCAGTTGGCTGTTTGCGCAGCATCGCTTCCTTGGAATCGAGTCTGGACAGATGCAGCAAATCCGTAACCAAGCGAATCATACGCTCGGTCTCATTCTGGATTACCCCAACGAATCGTCCAGCGAGCTGCGGATCTTCCAGAGCTCCATCATCCAGCGCTTCTGCGTAGCTCTTAATGGTAGTCAGCGGTGTACGCAGCTCATGAGAGACATTCGCCACGAATTCACGTCGTGATGCTTCCAGTTCTTCCTGCTCCGTAACATCTTGAAGCACAGCGATCGTGCCGGTAATGCCTAGCTCACGACGATGAACCGGTGTAAACGTCATGCGGATGACAACGGGATCTTCTTGTCCCGCAGGCGCAATCTGGAGCAGCGTCGAGCCTGTAAAACCACTGGCTAACGCTTCTGCATCTTCCGGATCAATGCCGAGCAATACGGCAAAGTGTCGTCCCTCAATGTCCGCCGGACGCATGCCCAGAATGCTGCTGGCACGGCGGTTCACCAGAATGACTTTGCCATATTCGTCCGTTGCGACCACGCCATCGCTCATATTGGTCAGAATGGACGTGAGCTTCTCTTTCTCCTCTTCGTTCTGGGAGAGTGCATCTCGCAATCTGCTGGTCATATAGTTGAACGCCCGACTGAGCTGCCCAATCTCATCCGTTCCGAATACAGGGGTCTGCTGATCAAAGTTGCCTTCCGCGACTGCCGTCGCCCTTCGGGTGACTTCCTTGATCGGCTGCGTAATCGTATGTGACAGAATGACACCGAGCACTGCAGTTAATACCAAAGCAATCAAAATGCCGGAGATAAAAATCTTGTTAATGCCCTCCATTGTGGCATATAACTCATTCATCGAGGCGGCGATGTAGACCGCGCCGATAATCTTGCCGCCGGACAGCACCGGCTTGGCAACGACCTTTTTGCGAACATTATCCTCGTCCACGATATATTCCTCATTGTCCCGAATGCCTTGCAGCGCACGGCTGACAACGGTTTGGGTGTTTTTGCGCCCAACATAGTCTGAGTGGGAACTGAGCGAGGTGGTCAGCACTTTCCCGCTGGCATCCAGCACCTGAATCTCGGCGCCGTTAATGTTGAACAGGTTGTTAACCAACACACGCAGATTTTCCGTTTTGTCCTCACCAGCCTCAGCTTCCCCACCAGCCATCGTCTCCCCTACTAGCACAGAGAGCATCTCAGCCCGCGCCTGCAAATCCTCAGTGAAGTTGCTGGTCAACGAGTTCTTCATCGCACTCACAAAATAAACGCCGATCAATTGCATCGCAATCAGAATCAGCAGTACATAGATAATAATCAGTTTCGCCTGAATCGTTCGAAAGAACGAAAATCGCGAGAAACGCCCCATTATATCCCCACGCTTTTGGGACTGCGCACGAGATAACCCAGCCCGCGGCGAGTCAGAATCGTTTCCGGTTTGCTCGGGTTCTCCTCAATCTTCTCACGCAGACGACGAATCGTAACATCAACGGTACGCACATCCCCGAAATATTCATATCCCCATACCGCCTGCAGCAGATGTTCACGTGTCATGACCTTACCGGAATGCTTCGCCATATAATAGAGAAGTTCGTACTCACGGTGGGTCAGATCCAGCGGTTCGCCACCTTTGTAAGCTGTATACATGTCCATATCAAACGCCAGATCAAATAAACGCATGACCTGTTTCTCTTCGTCTTCCGGCGCTTCAGCCGTAATGGCAGGCTTCTGCCGTCTGCGCATCTGTGCTTTCACCCGGGCGAGCAGCTCGCGCGTACTGAAAGGTTTCGTCACGTAATCATCCGCGCCCAGTTCCAGACCGAGCACCTTGTCGATCTCGCCATCCTTTGCGGTCAGCATAATGATCGGCATCTCCAGATGGGCACGCACCTCGCGGCACACATCCATACCATCCTTACCTGGCAGCATCAGGTCCAGCAGCATCAGATCCGGCTTCTCGGATAACGCCAATTCAACCGCACGAATGCCATCAAAAGCGCAGATGACCTCGTACCCCTCTTTTTCCAAATTAAACTTCAGAATGTCCGCAATGGGCTGTTCATCGTCCACCACCAAAATCTTCCCCTGCATCGGCTGTCTTCACCCCTATATCCTGCTTGATCCGCCTGAGCGGTCTATCTCTCTTATTCAACTTATATAAATTGTGTTTCTACGATTTCATTGAGTATAGTCTATATCATATGGCTTGTTGCCTATAGTCTATAGTTTAACATACCTGAAGCACCGTCACATCCCGATCAGGGCCAATGTGCAGCCCAAACTGAAAAATTTTTACAGCAGCAAAAAACAAGGCCAGCATCTTGTGCCAACCTTGCCCTGGATTGCGATATAACTAGTTCAAGTATGTCAACGGATTTTCCACCGTCCCGTTCTTGATAATCTCGAAATGCAGATGAGTTCCGGTCGAACGGCCCGTATTGCCCATCACGCCGATGCTCTCACCTTTTTCGACGACTTGTCCAACCTTAACACCAATGCTGTTCAAGTGCCCATAAAGTGTTTCGTATCCATTACGATGGTTAATAATAATAACATTGCCATAACCACTCTTCTGTCCTGCAAAAGTAATCACGCCCTCATCAGACGCTTTCACGTCCCGGTTACCGACAAGATCGACACCTTTGTGCTGGCGACCCCAGCGTTGTCCAAAGCTGCTGCTCATCGTAGCGTTGGATACCGGCCAAGCAAATTCACCTGTACCTTCACCGACCACTTTGGTTCCACTAAGGACCACTTCAGTAACTGCTGCCTTGATGACTTCCTGACCAAGCCATTCCTCCTGAACGACTTCACCATTTTCCTTCGTTATCCGATATTGCATGCTTTTCAGACCACTTTGACCTGGACGCACCACTTTGGTTGTACCTGCTTTGAGCTCAGCACTTTTGCGTACTTCCACTTGTGGCTTGATCTCAATCTGTTCTACCACCTGCTCTACCGATTTAACAGTAACGGCTGGTTTTGGCACCGTCAGTGTAAGCTCGTCCCCAATTTGCAGCGACGTTTCTTTAATGCCCGGGTTATGTTTGCGAATCTCGCTTTGCGTAATTTCGTATTTGGCAGCAATGGAAGAAATCGTATCTCCTTCACGCACGACATAAGTTACAGGCGCGTCTTTACCAACGGTTAAAGCTTCAACCGCCTCGGACACATCCCATATTTTGTTTGGGTCAGCCTTCACTACATCTGTCGCTACATCTTCCTTGATGCCCACCGACTTCAGCGTAGTACTCGGCCCGTCGGCTTTCTTCGTTGAGTTTGCCGATACCGACTTCGTCTTGAGCGAACTGCGCACAGCCGATGCCGATATGTACTTGTTCTGCACTTGTTCCAGAATCGCATCTGCTGTAGCCTGGTCCTTCACAATGCCGATTACTTCACCGTCTACCTTGAGCTCTACACCCTTGGCATAGGCGGTAAGCATATCGCCGAGCTTGTCCAGCGTCTCATCGCTGTTCACTACGGGCTTGTATGCTTTAATGGTTTCGGTCGTGATGCCGTCTGTGTTCAGCACCATTTCTGCTTCTGGATATTTATTTTGGAATTCCTCGGTTTTGTCTGCAAATAATTTCTGTAATTGCGTCTCATCCGTGATGGTGCCAATCTCATTTCCTTTAACCATCACTTTATAATATGGGACGGTGTTTGCAGCAACGTATTGTTTGCCTGCGAATCCGATCGATGCAGCGATGAATAAACCGCATGCTGCTGTTATGATCCATTTGCGCGAGGCCAGAACGCGCTTTTTGTTACTACTGAAGTTGGACATGCTCATGTTGTTTTTGTCTTCGGCCGTCCGGTGTTCCCCGGATTGTTCGTGTTCCCGGTTCTTGCCCGGTTGGCGTATGCCTCTGAAACCTTTCATGATTCTCTCCTTTTCAGCACTTCTCAGTTCGCATTTCTGTCAAGACATCACCCAATGTGTCTGTCCCATGCTTGTCGATATTTGTATTCGGGTGTCCGAAAATCAGGACTTTAGCTGCGCTCGTAAAAGTGTCAAAATTTTAACCTTTTATCACACCCGTATACTTTAACACAGGTTTTACACTCATTTCAACTGTACACGTCATAGCGAAAAGCCGCGCCACGCTTGGTTTTCCTGTATTATCCATAAGATGGCAAAACAGAACCCTTCCCCATAACGCCTCTACTTCAGGTATACTATGTACTTTTGATCATTTTTTAAGACTAGGTTCTAAGACCCACTGAAATGTGTTTTCTTTTTCATAAAAATACAAACTGAAATCCCTCGCCAGATCAACTCTGGTGAGGGATTTCGTTGAACTCTTGCTATAGAGTGCCTCATATGGGCTAGATTATATGCTAACCAAATTCTGCTTTTATTTCATTTTCCAAATGGCTTGAATAAATAAATTGATTCTACATTTAACTTTCAGAATTCGATCTCTCGATCCCCTTTTTGAATATTCATCAAAGGGTAGCAGACCTACGGATCTCACCCTATATGAACTTGGTCTATTCCGCCTGAAGGACTTCCATCAGATTATCATATTCTTCGCTCGTCAGATACTTGGAGATCACCTGCTCAATATCACGCAACTCCTGTTCCGTTAAGCCGCCTTCCATGGCGCCTGAAATTTGCTGCATCTCTTTCTGAGGCAGCTTGTTCATCAGCAGGCTGAAAATCTTTTCTTTTTCCTCCAACGGCAGCTTGTCTTTCTTGCCTGTGATGTCATCCGGAGATACTACAATCTCATCATTCCCTGAAGAAGCCGTACCAGTGGAGTTCGTACCTGTTCCGTTGCCGGATGCTGTATTGTTGCCAGTTGTTGTCCCAGAATCGGTACCGGCATTTGTACCAGCATCTGCGTCTGTTCCCGCGGCTGAGCTGCCCCCTGGATTTGATCCCGTAGCGGAGGAGTCCGTTCCTGAGCCTGCTCCTTGACCCTCGTCTGATCCCGTACCCTGTCCTGAGCTGTTGCCTGTATTCGCGCCTGTTTCTCCGCTTTCTGTTCCATTGCCCATGACAGATATCGCATCTTCTGGAACGTGTTCCTCCTCCGCACCTGCTGGCTGATCTGTCGTGCCCGTTCCCGGCTTCTTCTCTTCACCGGACTTACCACCTAATGCCCCCTGAAACATGGCCGTTAACCCCATAGGCTGCCCTTCCCACTGAATATTGAAACTCGCCAGCAGCGATTTTACATATGACTGAACGATTAATCCGGTTGTCAGCAGGGTCAATGAACTGACCAGCATCACGGTAAGCAATATTTTAATGAACCATTGAAGCAACTTCATTCCCGTTCTCTCCCTCCGTTTTCCGACCCCATATCACATTCAATGTTTCAGGATCTATGAGTCTACTGTTAACCAGTATTGACGGAAATCCGGGGATTATATCAGGAAGGCGTGCGAAAAACCCCAGCCATCGCTATTTAAGCGATAACTGGGGCTCTATGATGCCTATATAGGCATATCATTTAGATGAACGTTCAACTTCGTATAGCCGAGTTAACCTAGCTGCTTATTCGTAGATAGGAAGAACCTGATTCGTTTGCTCACGGTTACGACCTACAGAGAAGATAGCGATTGGAATGCCTGTCAGTTCGGACACACGCTTCACATAGTTCTGTGTGTTCACAGGCAGGTCTTCCAGCTTCTTCGCTGCTGTGATATCTTCGCTCCAGCCTGGAAGCTCTTCGTATACCGCTTCACATTCTGCCAGCATTTTCAGGCTTGCCGGATAGTGAGTGATAACCTCGCCGCGGAATTTGTATCCTGTGCAGATTTTCACCGTTTCCAGACCTGTCATTACATCCAGGGAGTTCAGGGACAGACCCGTAATTCCGCTGACACGACGAGCGTGGCGAACAACAACACTGTCGAACCAACCGACACGACGCGGACGTCCAGTTACAGTACCGTACTCATGTCCAGTCTCACGAATTTGGTCACCAACTGCATCATGCAGCTCTGTCGGGAAAGGACCATCTCCTACACGTGTTGTATAGGCTTTAGCCACACCGATAACCTGTTGAATACGAGCTGGGCCTACGCCAGAACCGATACATACGCCGCCTGCAGACGGATTGGATGAAGTAACGAATGGATAAGTACCTTGGTCAAGATCCAACATAACGCCTTGTGCACCTTCGAACAATACTTTTTTGTCCTCATCGATGTATTCGTTGAGCACCACTGATGTATCACGCACATAAGGACGCAGAATTTCTGCATATCCCAGGTAATCTTTCAGAATTTCTTCTACATCTACAGGCTCGCCACCATAGACTTGCTCGATTACACGGTTTTTTTCTTTTACCAAATGACGCAGTTTCAGTTCGAACTCTTCCGCATCCAGCAGATCAACCATACGAATACCGATACGGGCTGATTTGTCCATGTAACATGGGCCAATTCCCTTGCCTGTTGTACCGATTTTGTTCGGGCCTTTGCTCTCTTCTTCCAATGCATCCAATACCATGTGATATGGCAGGATGATGTGTGCGCGTTCGCTGATGGACAGGTTTTTGGTCGTAAAGTCATTGTCATGAATATAGTTAATTTCTTCGATGAGTGCCTTCGGGTTGATAACCATACCGTTACCAATTACACATGCTTTATCTGTGTAGAAGATACCCGATGGGATCATCGTCAATTTATATTTTTTGTTATCGATCAGAATCGTGTGTCCTGCATTGTTACCGCCTTGGTAACGAGCAACCACATCTGCGGATTCCGCCAAATAATCCGTAATCTTGCCTTTACCTTCGTCTCCCCATTGCGTTCCCACTACAACTACCGTTGACATAGTACATACCTCCGTGGGTGCCTTGCGCACCTTTGTATTGGTCTGTCCGTCCTCTATCTCGGCAGGAATTTAAAGTGAAATTACCAGCGGAGAAGCGTGCTAACGGACAGTGAAAATCCCCCTCGGTTTACATCCAAGGGAAGGTTTTCGCTGCTTTAACGCAGCAGTACTAGTGTACCAGTCCCTTTTTTCAAAGTCAAATCAAATGGCGAACAATTAGATATAGTCAAACTCTAATGTTCGGAATTGACTCTATATTGCGACGCAAAAAACCGGCGAAGCCAGTCAAATCTTGCTTGACGGCTAACCCCGGTTATACGCTACGCGTTTAAATCCAACGCTATATGTCGTATTCACAACGTATTTATGAGTTCATATGATCTAATGATTGATGTCGGGGACAGACGATTTCACTTCCCTACCGAAGCAGTCTGTGCCTGTCCCCTACATGGCAAAGGCATCATTATGTGCCCGCTCGTAGTTAACGAATTTATTAAAGTTTTTCAGGAAGACCAGTTCCACCGTGCCTACCGGACCATTACGCTGTTTGGCGATAATAATCTCGATAATGTTTTTCTTCTCGGTCTCCTGGTTATAGTAGTCATCCCGGTACAGGAACGCAACGATGTCGGCATCTTGCTCGATCGAACCCGATTCCCGCAAGTCACTCATCATCGGACGTTTATCCTGACGCTGCTCTACACCCCGGCTCAGCTGAGACAAGGCAATAACCGGAACTTCCAATTCCCGACCAATCTGTTTCAGTGTACGCGAAATCTCGGATACCTCTTGTTGACGGTTCTCGCCGGCTTTACCACGTCCACTAATCAGTTGAAGGTAGTCGATCAGAATCATGCCAAGGCCTTTCTCTTTCTTGAGACGACGGCATTTCGCACGAATGTCAGCTACAGTAATCCCTGGCGTATCGTCAATGTAGATGTTTGCTTCATTCAAGGCTGCAATGCCCATCGTCAGCTTCTGCCAATCTTCATCACCTTTGAAGTCACCCATACGCATGACACCCGCATCCAGATTGGCCTCGGCACAGATCATACGCTGTACGAGCTGTGCCGCTGACATCTCCAAACTGAATATCGCAACCGTCTCCTGCGCTCGAATGGCTACATTCTGAGCGATATTCAGAGCAAAGGCGGTCTTACCTACAGATGGACGTGCAGCTACAATAATCAAGTCACTACGCTGGAATCCGGCGGTCATCTTATCCAGATCGATGAAACCTGACGGAATACCCGTCGTCGTTCCCCGGTTCTGATGCAGCGTCTCCACGCGGTCGAATACTTCCATCAGTACATCCTGAATGGCTATAAAACCGCTACTGGAACGTCGGTTGGAAATCTCCAGAATGCGCCGCTCTGCTTCTCCAAGCATAGCCGCGACATCCTCACCACCCGTGTATCCTTCACTCACAATTTGCGTAGCTGTACGAATCAGGCGACGCAGCATGGATTTCTCTTCGATAATCTGAGCGTAATAATCCACGTTCGCGGCAGTCGGAACACCATGAGCCAGCTTGGCCAGATAACTGACGCCGCCGATGTCCTCGAGCTCGCCTTTATCCTTCAGCAGCGAAGTCAGTGTCACGAGGTCAATCGGTTGGTTTCCCTCGCCAAGCTGGATCATCGCTTCAAAAATTAATTGATGGGGTTTATCATAGAAATCCTCGGTTTGCACCCGTTCCATCGCTGTAATCAGGGCTTCGCCCTGCAACAGGATTGCACCCAGCACGGCCTGTTCGGCTTCCAGGTTCTGTGGGGGAATCCGGTCGAATAACATTTCGCCGCCCATCTTACTCTTCCGTTACCTGTACCTTCAAGGTAGCCTTCACTTCAGGGTGAACCTTGACGGTGACTTGTGTTACGCCGAGTGTGCGAATAGGCTCGTCCAGCTCAATTTTGCGTTTGTCGACTTTCAGACCTTTCGCTGCCAGAGCTTCTGCGATTTGTTTGCTCGTGATTGCCCCGAACAGACGGCCGCCTTCGCCAGATTTTGCTTTCAGCTCAGTTACTTCAGCTTCCAGCTTTTTAGCCAGAGCTTCCGCTTCTGCTTTCTCTTCCTGCTTACGTCTGTCTTCCGCTGCCTTCTGGTTGTCCAATGTTTTCATGTTACCATCTGTTGCTGGACGTGCGATTCCCCGTGGAAGAAGGAAGTTCTGTGCGTATCCCTCGGACACTTCCTTCACTTGTCCTTTTTTGCCTTGACCCTTCATATCTTTTATAAAAATGACTTTCATTCGAACAAACCCTCTTCCTTTTCGATTTCAGCCAGTACGTTCGTCAGCCGTTTTTCCGCCTCTCCAAGCGTTCCTTCAAGCTGCACGGCAGCATTCGTCAAATGTCCGCCACCGCCCAGTCGTTCCATGACCACCTGAACATTCATGCGCCCCAGCGATCTCGCGCTGATGCCAATCAGTCCATCCGGACGTTCACTAATGACAAATGAAGCGACCACGTCAGTCATATTGAGCAATGTGTCCGCCACTTGGGCGATCATCATCTGTGGAATCTTGTTGCCAGGGTCTGTGACCGCCAGCGCAATGTTCCCGTATACCATTTTAGCATGCTTTATGATTTCTGCCTTAGCAATATATTCTGACAAATCTTCTTTCATCAGCCGCTGGATCATAATGGTGTCTGCACCACTACGACGCAGGAAGCCTGCCGCTTCAAACGTTCTCGATCCTGTATGGAGTGCAAAATGCTTTGTATCCACCGTAATCCCGGCCAATAACGCCGTCGCTTCCAGCGGAGTGAATTGCACCTTGTCATGAATATATTGGAGAAGCTCAGTCACCAGTTCTGCTGCCGATGATGCATAGGGCTCCAGATAGATCAGCACTGCATCGTTAATGAATTCTTCACCCCGACGGTGGTGATCCACAACCACGACACGCGTAGCGGATTGAACCAGCTTTGGCTCCATTGTCATGGATGCCTTGTGCGTATCGACAACAACGAGCAGCGTATGCTCCGTCATCATCTGGGTTGCCTGTTCCGGCGACACAAAGGCTTTGGACAGCTTTTCATCCTTATTCACCTGTTCCATCATGCGTTCAATGGAAGGGTTGGGCCCATCCAGTACAATTCGTGCTTCCACATTGTACAGACTCGCCGCTTTCCATACCCCAATAGACGCGCCAATCGCATCCATATCAGGCATTTTGTGACCCATGATAATCACGCGGTCGCTCTCCTGCATCAAATCACGCAATGCATGCGCGATAACCCGGGCTCTTACCCGTGTACGTTTCTCCACCGCGTTGGACTTCCCACCGTAAAAGGACAACCGCTGTCCAGATTTTACGGCAGCCTGATCGCCGCCACGGCCAAGTGCCATATCCAGACTGGACTGAGCCAGTTCCCCCATCTCACTGATGGTATCCGAACCAAATGCCAGTCCAACACTTAGTGTCATCGGCACCTTAAGATCAGCCGTCATCTCCCGGACTTCATCCAGAATGACAAACCGGCTCTGCTCCAGTTCCTGCAAAGACTTATAGTTCAGCATCATGAGATAACGATCAGAGGAGAGGCGGCGCAGGTACACCTCATACCGCTTCGCCCAGGACGTGATCTCACTTGTTACGCGGGCAATCAGTGCAGTTCGCTGCTGGTCATCCATACCCTGGGCTGCTTCATCCAAGTTATCGAGGACCAGAATGCCCAGTGCAAGGCGTTCATTCTCATATTTATCACGAAGAATGGCTAGCTCCGTAATTTCGTAAACATATACATACCGCTCCTGCGGGTTATGGATAACTCCATAAAATCGATCATCCAGTTGGAATTCGTCATGAAGTTCCTTGGACGGCTCCTTGGTCCCATCCTTTTTTTCCTTCGGTTGAGGAAGCTTAGGAAATAAATTTTGCAGCGGATTGCCTACCATCGTCTTCTCTTGGAACATGTCCGCGACGAAGCGATTATGCCACTCTACGGTACGATCTTCGCTGTACAGCACAATACCGAATGGGAGCATGCTGACCGCTTCTCCCTCCATTCGCTTAATCCGAATGGACAGGCCATTAATGTAGTCGTTAAGCTCACGACGGAACGCGAGCTCCGCCTTAATCATGACGATTCCCAGCGCCGAAGCCAGTATCAGACTAATCAAACCAAGCGTCCAGTTGTAGATGGTCACGAACATAACAAGCAGAAGCAGCAGTATGAACGCCCATACGGTATAGTAGCCGTGCCAGCGTTTCTTCAGAAATTTAGGCATGACTCATCACCCTATCGTTTTGGTTTCGATATTGCCTCGCGAAGCGGGAACGCCAGATCGATAATCCCGATAATCCGCAACGGACCAATGAAGAAGACTGCCGCCGCCAGCAAATACGGTACAACCGGATTCCATTTCTTTGCATGTGAGAGAAAGAAGAAGAATCCGATAGCTTGAATCATGAAGCCCAAATTGATTAGAGGCGACAAGTTCATGGCAATCATGGTCCAGTACGATCCGTCACTCTGTCTGGATATCACTTCGAACAACAATGCCAGGAAGTAATACCAGATCAGGGCACGCGGCATACGCCATTCACGCGCAGGTGGAAATTTCGGTACAACCACACCCATAACGTTCAGAATCGGACGTGCAATGAGATGTGTGATTAGAGCCATGACCAGAGACGTGACCACCAAGGCGAATGGAATCATCAGCTGCGTCTGTCTTGCAACATCCTGTGTCATTTCAGGTGTCCATACAAACCCATTTACCATCTGACTGGATGAATTCGTCAGCGGTTCAATTGTCAATCTGACCACATCATCAATATAACTCGACAAATCAAACTGGAAGATTACACTTCCAATCAACAGGACCAACAGATATTCGGCCAGCATGGCTCCACTTCCTACCATTAGGGCGAACAGGGCTGACTTCTTTTTCTTGTACGCATTGCCCATAACAATGGCGGGCAGGGTGAACAAAAGCAGTAATAACAAATAAATCGGACTAAATATGACCAAAATAATCGCCACTGGGACGAGATGCCATATGAATGATTTTACTGGTAATGAAGCAAACAAAATAACTCCAGGTATCATCATGAAAAATATGGCCAGAACCGATAAAGGAGTTAACAGCGAAAGTAGCAAGAGCAGATAAACTACGCTCCAGACAGCTGATTTAAAGCTAAATTTCAACAAATTCACCTCTTACGCATGTGATCTTCTAACGCGGAAATATCCTGGTACCAATCTTCCAACTGGTGACCTTCCTGTTTATGCTTTTTCAATTTCTCAATAAGCAGTGCATCCAGATCCTTGAAAGGAATACCGAGCCTGCGGCCCAATATGTAACTACTCATCATCAAACTGGCGAGACTGTCCCCGATTCGGGTTGTACTGCCTTCCCATAACGCTTTGAATAATCGGGATACCTGATCAAGCACTTCGGTTTTAAGCCATTCAATCACTTTAGCGCGTTTGGCTACATCCAGTTCTTTAGGCATATTGGCGAAAGTCACTCTCCCCCGAAAAAGCTTTATTCTCCATTATAGCATAAAAAGGAGGGCCGCAAAATTACCCCAAAAAGCGGAGAAGTCCTCCGAAACTTATCTCAGGTACTTTGCGGGGACCCCGTAGAACGAATTCGTATTTTATCTTGTCGAAAATTCATTTAAGTTCGCTCTTGGTCAGCTCTTCTTAAGTTTAACATGATACCGGACGGCTGTGATTATCCACGCTGCTGCAACAATATCGAAATTTGTTTCGACTTACTTCACTTTCATGGATTCCTTGGCTACAATACCCTCGCAATACTCAATAATTTGACTCCGTCTTACGATCCCAATGAAGCGCTCCATATCATCAACAACCGGCACAAAGTTCTGCACTTTGGCCAAATTAATCAAATCCTCCATGTTGGCTTCAATGGATACCGGTTTGATATCCAGCCGAAGTGGAACGTCCTTGAGCAGAAATTTTGAAGCGTTTTCAAATGTGATCTTTCCCTCGGCGTTCTTCATATACCACAACAGGTCACCTTCGGTAACTGTACCGATATACTTGCCTTCCTTATTCAAAATGGGCACCGCCGTGAACCGATGATATTCCATCCGTTCCAACGTTTGCCGCAGAGTAGAATCCGACGTCACGCACGTAACTTCTTGTTTGGGTAGCAAAAAAAATGCGATGTTCATACCCTTAAGTATCCTCCTTGTGAAATTTCATCAGTCAGCTTATTACATTCAACTTACATAGTACGCATTAGAACGCAAGATGTTCCAAAAGGACATAATTCCATCTACAAAGTAAAAAAAACAGCAGCCCGCCAATAAACGCACTGCTGATCGTTGTCAAAAACATAACGGCTGTATGGAATTGGTTACTCGATCTTCTGCCGGTCAGGAATCATCACTTCACCGGCTGGGGTCGACTCATCCATCCAGTTGTTAATCAGCTCTTTGGCATATTGGACGTCTTTCTCATCTGCTTTGCCATAATAAATTCCGTCTTTCCGCATCCCTTCGCCCAAAATAGTGAAGCTTGAGATTTGCGGTTTTTCCTGAGTCAGTACCTGTTTAGCCAGATCAATAATGAAGGAAGGCTGCATATCCGTCTGAAAGCTGTCTCCCATAATCTGAATCAATTCCGGGATTTTGCTAATGGCGTTCAGATTAAGCATCTCATTCGCCATGGCATTCAGGAAAATCTGCTGCCGCTTGGTGCGATTAAAATCGCTATCCTCACGGTATCTTACATAGTAAAGAGCTTCCTGCCCGTCATAGATCGGCTTACCGCCTTCAATTGTGAACTGCACATGTTCCGGGTTCTTGTTCACAATGTCCTCATCAATCGGCAGCTTCACGCCACCAAGCGCATCAACGACTTTTTTGATCCCGTCAAAGTTAATCGTTGCATAGTAACCTACATCCGCATCGAGAAACTTCTCCACCGTATTGATAGACATATTCTCCCCACCGAAGGCGTAGGCATGCGCGAGCTTGTCATAATCATCCTCGCCATCCTTGTTGGCATCACGTCCAACAATCTGCACATAGGTGTCACGTGGAATGGACACCAGGAGTACTCGAGATTCTTTCGGACGAACAACGGCATAGATAACCGTGTCTGAGCGCCCACGTGTTTTCTCATAGGCACGTTTGTCTGAGCCTAGCAGCAACACCGAGAACGGTTCTTTGCGATATACTGTTGGGTCGGGCGTATTGTTGCCCTCCTGCGGCACGTAGGAACGGGACAATTGATCTTCAACTGAACCAGCGAGAAACAGATCGAAGGCCGCTACAGCAAGCTGCTGACGAAACAAATAGCCCCCGATTAACAAAACTACGAGCGATACGAGCGTTATATATAGACCTTTTCTTCTTTTCTTCTTCTTATCTTTAGTTCTGCTTGTCATCCATCGATTCCTTCTTCACTGTCAAAATGAAATTCGATACTACTGCTATATAAGTTGAATTTAACTTATCCTGACCCCGCAACGGTACAGTGTTAATGATCCGTTCAACTTATATACTTACCATTAAACGTACGCAATGGCTGGTGACACGGTGTTCTCTGAAGTTTTCTCTATCTGAAAAGAAAACGCCGCTCACGCTCGTTCTATTGTAATCATTGCTGGATGATGAAAAGTTACAATACGGTTAAATTGAAAAGAACAGCGCCCTTTTTTTACTGGCAAAAGGTGCACTGTTCTCTTGATGTGGAATGGCCATCCATTCAGTTTGTTGAGGCTGTCTCCACCCGATTCCTCTTCTCTTTATGACGCAGACGTCCTGTAATAACCGCAGCGACCAGCGTGAGTACACTGAAAATAACAGCAGACCAGAACAGCCCATTATAACCCTCGCCGGTCGTCTGATGTAGAGCCTGCAGCAGCACATCTCGAATGCCCGAATCAGGAATTTGGGACAGTCCTTCTGTTAAGCTGGAAATATCGCTCCCTGAGGCCGAACCGCCGCCAGACGCATATTGTTGGAGCGCTTCGGGCGGCACCTGAATGCCCTGATCTGCAAGACCCTGCTGAATATTGGATCCCAGGTTGGAGAAGGAACGAGCAAGGAAACCGGCAAAAATGGTAGGGGCGATCGCCATTGCCATCTGACGGAATAAGGAACTGGTCGCTACCGCAATGCCCTTGTTGTTCTCACCCGCTTGCTCAGTAACGAGTACGTTCACTGGAGCTCCCAGCATCATACCGAAGCCAATCCCCACAAGTACACTCGCAATCACGAATTGCCAGATATGCTCTACCCACAGCGGGAAGAGCAGGAAGCCGATTGCCGACAGCAATCCGGCTACAGATAACGTCCAGATTGGTCCTTTGCGGTCAACCAGATAACCACCACCACCCGCACCAATGCCTGAAGCCAGAGCAAGCGGTGTAAACCAGTAGCCGGATGCTGTGTTGGATACCCCGAGGTATTGCTCAACAAAGCCTGGAATAAAGATCACAGATGCCAGAATGGCTCCTGAGAAAAAGGCAATCAGTAGCGTCCAACGAAAGGACGCAATGCCCAGAAGCTGTGTAGATACAACAGGTTCACGTTGTGATCCTTCCAGCCTTTTTTCAAGAAAGTAGAAGAGCACCAGAATGACCACACCTGCCAGGAAGAAACCATAGAACGTGGGTGAGCCAAGACTTTGCAGCATATTTACGCCATCCAGGTTGCTGAAGCTGTACATCAAACTAAGCACACCCAGCGTCAGGACTGCGATACCACTCCAGTCCACCGCCTTACGGCTCAGCTCCTGTTCTTCATGAATATAACGGATGCCTGCAATAAACAGCAAAATGGCGATCGGTACATTGATTAAGAACAGCCAATGCCAATTCCCCGTAATGTCGAGAATAAAAGCACCGATATTCGGTCCAAGAATCGCCGCAACCCCGTTCATCCCTCCCAGAAGACCCAAGGCTGTGCCCTGACGCTCCTCTGGGAACTTGCTTAATACGTAAGAGCTCGCAATGATAAAAATCCCGCCACCACCCAGCGCCTGGATGACACGAGCAATCAGGAAGAAGGTAAACGATGTGCTTAGTGCAACGAGTAAAGACCCGATTCCGAACAAAGCCACTTCAATCAGAAACAGCTTCTTGCGTCCATAACGGTCGGAGAGCTTACCTGCAATCGGCACACTCACCGCAAGTCCGAGCGTATAGAGCGTAATTGTCCACGCTCCCCACGTCGGCGACACGCCAAACGACGCATTTAAAGTCGTCAGGGACGACGTAATAATTCCGTTATCCAGCGCAGCCATAAACACCCCGATAGCAAATAGGATAAGCGGCCATTTCATTTGTTTTTGCATCCCATGTTTCCTCCCCAATCAGATTGCAATCCAGTAGCGTAAGGCTGTAATGATACATATATATTAAACCAAATCGAACATTAATGACTCACTGGTCATTTTAAAACAGAATGGTTTCATATGTCAATTTGTTAATATGCTTGTATACCTCATTCAATTCCCTGCTCCAAAATAAAACCGTCCCTCAGGTTGAATGGAACCCGTGGGACGGCCTTCTTGTTGAACTAAGCTACTATTGCTGCATTAGGTGGCGATTCAGGAATTTTTCAATGGCACGATATAAATCCAGTTGATTTTCAACATTGCCGAAGCCATGTCCTTCATTGGCTTTTAACATATAAGGCACATCTACTCCACGCTTGCGCAGAGCCTCCACGATCTGATCAGACTCGGCCTGTTTGACACGCGGATCATTTGCACCCTGAACCACGAACAATGGGGCTTTCATCTGATCGATATGGAACAGTGGTGAGACAGCTGTCAGCAGTTCCTTGTCTTTCTCCGGATCACCCATACGTTCATAGAACATGTTGCGCTCCGACTCCCAGTAAGGTGGGAGTGAATCCAGCAGCGTGAACAGATTAGATGGCCCGACATAGCTAATTCCTGCGGCATACACTTCTGGTGTGAATGCCAGTCCTGCCAGAGCAGCATATCCGCCATAAGATCCACCGTAGATGGCTACACGCTTCGCATCAACCGTTCCCTCTTCAACCAGCCAATTTACACCATCTGTGAGATCGTCCTGCATCGCTTTACCCCACTCTTTGTTGCCGGCATCCAGGAATTCTTTCCCGTATCCAGTAGAGCCACGAAAATTAACCTGTAGTACGGCATAGCCACGGCTTGCGAGAAATTGAATTTCCGGATTGAACCCCCACGAATCCCGCGCCCAAGGTCCACCATGAGGAACAACAACCAGTGGCAATTGGGAAGTCTCGTCTCCTTGTGGAAGCGTCAGATAACCATGAAGCGTTAAGCCATCACGTGACTTGTACGTAATGGGTTTTACATCCGACATTTTACTCTCATCGATCCAAGGTGCCGCGTCAGCTAACTTATCCAGCTTACCTGTCTTGGAATCGTAGAAGTAATAGGTGCCCATAGATTTATCGCTATACGCAATGAACAGAACCTGACCTTCTTCACTTATGTTTGAAATGCTTACTTCTTTACCCGGAACTTTTGCCTGAATATCCTGCATCAATTTTTTGAAATCATTATCGAAGTATTCATAGTTAACCTTGTCAGTCTCATAGACAGCTGCAAGGATTGTGCCTTTTTCTTTAGAAGGAACGAAACTGGATACATCCACATCCTTATTTTCATAGATGGTTTTCGTTACTTTTTTGCTGCTTGGGCTATATTCGACAATCGCAGTTTTATCCCGCTCCAGATTGGATACTGCATAGATGTTTTTGTTATCATACGTGAACATCACCGGCGCAAATGTTTCTCCCAGCTTGGTGGTCATCAAATTCTCAAATGGTTTATCTTCCGATTCACGATACATCAACGAAGAGACATTACCATCACTGGATATGGCCACACGGATTTTACCCTCATGGTCCGTAAGCCAGCCCGTAATATTGCCCGGGTTCTCTGCAGCAAGCACAGCCTCACCTGTCTTGATGTTAATCCGGTACACGTCAAAGATTCGCGGATCACGTTTGTTCATACCTACTAGAATTTCATCTGGAATATTCTCCAGAGAGTCTACCAGGATCGCTCTTGTATTCTGATATGGTGTCAGATCCTTGCTGTTCTTCCCATCGATATCCGTTACATAAATATGATAGTTCTCGTCCCCTGCTTCATCCTTTACATATAACAGCTTGTCCTTTGTCGCCCATACAAATCCCGCTATACTGCGTTCAGTCTCACTTGTGATACGTACCGACTTGTCCTGACCATTTTCTTTTACCACAATATTCATTCGGTTGTTCCACGGCTCCATGTAAGCCAGATGTTTACCATCCGGAGACATTTGGAATCCTGCTTGAGCCGGCTGTTTGAAGAAGTCTTCCAGAGGTGTAAGACCTTCTGACTGTACATCAAGCCCAAGAGCGAGGTACAACGCATCAGCAAACTCACCATGGGTCACTGAATTTTTGGCATTAAACGCACTGCCTTCAATAATAAAATGCTGCTTCAGACGAATCGCATCCTCCGTATGTACCTTCGGAATCTGCGCCATATCACTGTATACAACCTGAATGCCATTATCCTTCAGTTCAAATGCCCGAGTAAACAACGATGCCATCTGTGCTCTTGTGAGAGGTGCATCTGGTGCATACCCTTTGGCTTGTCCTTGAATAAGACCACTTTGCTTCAGCGCGTAAATGGCAGGAGCAGCTTCATCCTTAGCCAATACATCTGCGAAACCTGTAAGAGACGCTGGAGCATCCAGTTTAAGTACACGCTGCAGAATGATTGCTGCCTGAGCACGAGTAATCGGCGTTTGTGATTCTCTCATTCCATCTGTTGTGCCATCTATGTATCCCAGTTGCTGTAGTGTCTGTGTTGCCTTCGAAGCAATGGATTCAGCGACTGTCGCCGTAGGCTTCACCGCTTCTGCTGCCTGGACCACTGGTTGAATTAGAGCGATTGACATCGCCATGCTAAGCGTGAGAGCATATACCTTTTTACTCATTGCGTTCAAGCTAGTCCCCCCTTTAAAGTGAATTACATCATAATTTGGAATTATACGTAAATCATTTTACCATGATCCACCATTGGTTAACAGCGTAGAGCCCCCACGTTCCATTACCCCCTTACTTTGAACCGGAAAATCCATAATTGAATAGCTTTCGTGTCTCGATGAAACGTCCCTCACGACTATCCGAACCCAGTACAACGGAGATCAGCCGCTTGCCATTGCGCTCAGCCGTTCCAACGAAATGATAGCCGGAATCCTCATCATATCCGGTCTTCAATCCATCGTTGCCATCGTAAGCATAGGGTCCGCCAATGGAGGACAGCATCCAGTTGGTGTTGCTCATGTACATTCCTTTTTGGTGCATTGATACCTGCATTTGGCTGGAAACTCTCAATATTTCGGGGTAGTTATTTAGCAGATAACGAGCAAGCTTGCACGCATCTATAGCAGTCATTACAGTCTGGCCTTGTATTTCCTTGGGACGATTCGGACCGAGTCGTTTTTCGCTTAAACCTGTTGCATTGGTAAACACCGTCTTGTCAGACAGTCCGATCTCGGTAGCCTTCTGATTCATCTTTTGTGCAAAAGTCTGCTCTGTCCCACTAATATGTTCAGCCAGAGCAATAGCAGCGTCATTCGCGGAATAGACGGCTACAATCTGGAATAGCTCCTGCACAGTAAATTGCTCGCCTTGTTTCAAACCCAGATGGGTGCCACCTACTGAACTTGCATACAGGCTGATATTCACTGGGTCGTCCCAACGCAATTGTCCGTTGATCACGGCTTCCATTATCAGCAGTTCTGTCATCAATTTGCTGATTCCTGCAGGTGCAATCTCTTCAGAACCGTTAAAGTTGATTAGTATCTGCTCAGAGTTCATATCCATTAATACAGCCGATTCAGCCTTAATCCCCGGTTTGCCCACCAGCATGTCCGGTTTTACACCCAAATATATAATGACCAGTAGAGCCAGCAGCATTCCTGCCCGTATCCACCATCTTTTCATCGGAAAATCACCTCTTACAGATATAGACGAAGTGAAGAGGCATTTTGTCTGCACTTTTTTGAAAAAAAGTTAAATTTTTTTTATTTTTTTGTCACCAAAAAAACATGGACCCCATACCCCCATGCCAGAGTGTACGGAATCCATGTTTTTCAAAACTTTTTGTATTCATACCTAGAAGATTCTTTTCAATTAGATCTAGCAACCGAATTCTTAAAAGGACCCCAATCCTTATTGTTGCTAATGCTTTTTTATTACTCTGCTACAACCGCTTTATCTGCATTAACTTGAATGTCATTCAGATATAAACCTGTTCCGTCACCAATCGCGTAGTTCATTACACGTTTGTTCACTGGTGCTACAACAGCACGGTACAATGTCGGGAATACAGGAACTTCATCAACCATGTACTGTTGCCATTGGTTGTAGATCTCTTTACGTTTGTCTACGTCAAATGCTTCAGCAGATACACCTTGTGCCAGCAACTTGTCATTTTCTTCGCTGGAGAATCTCGAGAAGTTATACAGTGCATCACGGCCATACAGACCTGCTGGATCTACGTCAATACCAACGCCCCAAGCAGCTTGATACACGTCCACATTTGGATCATCTTTACCTGTGTTACCTACACGATCATAGAAGTTGTTAAACTCGATCATTTCCAGGTTTACTTTCAGACCAATTGCAGCCCAGGATTGAACGTAGTAACGGGCGAGCGGCTCTGCAGTGTCGCCACCTGTCATGGAAATAAAGTTGATTTCCAGTGGGGAACCGTCCGGATTTGTACGGAATTCACCATCCAGTTTGTAGCCTGCTTCGTCCAGCAATTTCTTCGCTGCTTCAGGGTCATAGGCTACACCTGGATTGTTGGAATCATGGAACTCTGGGTGGGACGGCGGGATCAGCGTTGTTGCATTCCAGCGCAAACCGTTGTAGAAACGTTTACCTACTTGATCGTTATCCACTGCCATCCACATGGCTTTACGCAGGTTTTTGTCAGCCATTTTTGCATCTGGGTTTGTAACAACTTTGCCGTTGTCAGCATCCCATGTGCCCAGTTTGAAGCCGATGTAGGTGTAAGCACGATCAATTGCACCCAGGAATTCAACGTTGGACATATTGGCATTGTCTTTATATTGATCTGTCGGGAATGAATCCACGAGGTCTACCCCGCCAGATTTCAATTCTTGAACAACCGTTGTTGGGTTGATTACTTTCAAAGTCACTTTGTCCAGTTTTGGAGCACCACGCCAGTAGTCATCGTTTTTAACGAAAGTCACAGACTCACCTGGAGTGATCGTTTCCACTTTAAATGCACCAAAACCGATTGGTTTTTCACGCACTTCTTTGGAAGAAGACATTTTCGCTACATCCATACCACCAAAGATATGTTTAGCCAGCGGATATGTCCATACGCCACCTGTCAGCAGGGAAGGTGTAGATTCTTTGTACGTAATGCTGATTTGTTTTTCGCTAAGAACTTTGATCCCAGAGATCGTTTTTGCTTTTCCAGCGTGATATTCATCCATACCTACTACACTTGTAAAGTTGGAATCGTAACGTGGACCATCATAAGCTTTGTTACCGATAACTTCATAAGCAAACTGCAAATCTTCAGCCGTTACCGGCTTGCCGTCATGCCAGTTTACATTATCACGAATGGTCAGTGTGAACGTTTTTCCATCTTCCGATGTTTCATACGTTGCTGCACCATCGTTGGTATATACATAGTCTTTATCCCAAGTCAGCAAACCTTCATCAAACCATTGCAGAACCATTGCATCTGGATTACCGGAGTAGAAGTTAAAATTCAATGTTCCTTCAAACGCAGTATCGGATACAAGTCCGTATGTTATGGATCCACCCTCAATTGCAGTGCCTTCATTCGTTTTAACGTTGTTGAAATCTTCAATCGAGTAAACGCCTTCTTCTTTAGCAGGTTTTTCCTCCGTCTTTGTTTCCCCTGTGTTCGTAGAAGGCGTTGGTGTTGCCGCCTCTTTCTCCGAGCACGCCGCAAGCGCAAGTACGAAGACCAACATCATCGTGAAAAATAGTCCCCGTGAAAATAATCCCTTTTTCATGAACCTTTCCTCCCTTTTTTTAACCTCTTCTTTGTCTTGCATCAGTCGCACGCTTCAGGGCTTGTCCGACATTATTTATACTCAACATCAATACCAGAATAAGTACCGATGCGGGTAGCCATATCCACCATCTGGATTCCAGTGTTTGCGGATTACGAGCATAGCTTACGAGTGTTCCAAGACTGGGTGTGCTTTCGGGAAAACCAAATCCCAGGAAAGACAGCCCTGATTCGAGGCCAATGTTGGCAGCGAGGTTTAACGTCATCGTAACGATGATAATGGAGCTAAGATTAGGAAGAACCTGTGAGACCATGATCTTCAGATGGGAAGAACCTAATGTTTTTGAAGCTTTGACATATTCCAGTTCACCCTCTTGTAACGCTTTGGAGCGAATCAGCCTCGCAATCCCCATCCATAAGAAGGCAGTCATAATCAGAGAAAATGAAATAATATTATACTTTGGCACGGCTGTTACAAACGCAATAACCATCATCAGGACCGGAAGAATCATAAAAAAGTCCACAATACGCATGAACAGATTATCAATCATTCCACCGAAGTAACCGGATAGAACACCAACAAAGATACCAATGATACCCGTCATAAAGGTAACCAGAATTCCAATGCTTAACGAGTTGCGTGTTCCGATAACAAGTTGGCCAAATACATCTCGACCACCATAATCCGTACCAAGCCAGTATTGCGCGGAAGGTGGTTCGTACAAGGCGAACAAATCTACCTTAACGATTTCGTCCTGATCCAGGATCATGGAAGCTCCATATACAAGGAAGATGACGAGCCCCAAAAATATGAGTGAAACTAGGGCTACCTTATCTCTAACCAGCTCTCGCCACAATATATTCAAGCTAGAGGGGCTTTTATCAACCTTCTGTGAAGTTACTACAACATCATTGGTATTGCTCATCTTGTTTTCACCCCGAAATCTTCAAGTTCTTACTTAATGCGAATACGCGGATCGACTAATCCTAGAACAATATCAGAGAGCAATGATCCCAACACGGTAGCTATCCCGTATAACAGAACGAGTGCAGTGACCACACTGAAATCTCTCAATGAGATCGAGTTCAGGAACAACTGCCCCATACCCGGATAACTGAATATGCTTTCAATGAAGATGGTACCACCGATAAGTCCAGCAATTTCATAACCAAAAAATGAAGCGACTGGCAATAAGGAGTTTCGTAGAATGTGTCTGTTGTAAACCCGGGATTCCGAAGCACCCTTTGCTCTCGCGGTAAGGACAAATTCTTTATGCTTTGTATCAATAATTTCGCTTCTTAAATACTGCACCGTCGAAACGGTAGAAATCAAAGCCATTGACATTGCTGGAAGTAGCAAGTGGTGGATCTTACTTACAACGTAATCAAATGTTCCTGGTGTTAGTCCAGGTGCTACACTTCCCCCAGTTGGGAACCAGCCAAAATTGAATCCAAAAATCCATACCATCACCAATGCGAAAATAAACAATGGAGCTGCAAAGCCCAAGTAGGTGTAACCTGTGATTAATCGATCGGACCAAGTATCGTTGTAACGTCCGCTGATAATGCCAAGTGGAATGGCGATCAGATAAGTGAACACCAGCGTCGCCAGTGCAAGCCAGAACGTATTGCCAACCCGCTGACCAATCAGATCTGATACTGGCATTTTGAATCGGAATGATTGTCCGAAATCGCCTTGTGCAGCATTTTTGATCCAATCCCAATACTGCACATACCATGGATTGTTTAATCCCAGTCGTTCCCGCTGTTCCTCCAGCGCTTTTGGATCAATACTCGGATCGAGCAATCCGGTAAGTGCATCCCCCGGCATCGCTTTGGCCATCAGAAAGACCAGAAGACTGAGCAAAAAAACCTGAGGGATCATAATGATAATTCTGCGTACTATCGTTTTCCACATATGGCCTTCAACCTTTCTGAGGTAGAGCTACTCGGTGAGTATCGGAAATGGATTGGAGCGAGTATGCCAGCCCTTCCTCATCAAAGAAGTTTCGGTATGAATTTTCATACTCGGATTTGATCTGTTGACGGAAGGCTACCATTTCTTCACGTTTGGTTGGATCCATATCCGGAATGGCTGCTATTAAACGCTTAGTATAGATATGTTGTGGGTTCTCAAATATATCATCCGTTGTGCCCTGCTCCACATATCGACCTTTATACATAATTCCGATTTGATCACACATATGGCGAATAATGCCGAGATCGTGACTGATGAACAAGTAGGTCAGATTCAACTCTTTTTGAATTTCCTGCATGAAGTTAAGCACCTGTGCTTGTACAGATACATCGAGTGCAGATACTGGCTCATCTGCGATGATCAGCTTTGGCTTTAATGCAATCGCACGAGCGATCCCAATCCGTTGCCGCTGACCCCCGGAGAATTCATGCGGATACTTATAGATCGCTTCGGGACTCAATCCGACCTTCTCCAGAAGATCACGGACCTGACGTTTCTCTTCCGTAGCCGTCAGTCGTTCATAATTGCGGAGTGGCTCAGCAATGATGTCGATAACACGCTTCTTGGGATTTAACGAAGAGTACGGATCCTGAAAGATCATCTGCACATCACGCTGCAGTTGTCTATCTTTCCGCCTCTCTTTAGCCAGATCTCTTCCATTGAAAAGAATTTTCCCGGCTGTCACATGGTTTAAGCCAATAACGGCTCTACCCGTAGTCGTTTTGCCTGAGCCGGACTCACCTACAAGACCGTATGTTTGACCCTGCTCAATGGAGAAGCTCACATCATCAACGGCTTTGATGTTACCAATCTCACGCTTGATCAACCCTCCGCGAATCGGAAAGTGAATTTTTAGTCCTTCTACTTCGAGTAATGCCATTATGTTATTCCTCCTCAGCTTGATCAGGGAAATGAAAGTGCTGATAACAGGTACAGCGTACAAAATGACCTGGCGCAATTTCATGCATCTGTGGGTTTTCTTCATGAGCCGAATCACTTATCCATGGAATTCGAGCCTTGAATCGGCACCCTTGGCGAGGAAGATTTTTCAGTGATGGAACAATGCCTTGAATGACATGAAGCTTCGATTTTTCTTCAGAAATAGTAGGAATAGAGTTTAGTAGAGACCGTGTATATGGATGCTTGGCATCCGTCATAAGAGTATAAATATCTGCAATCTCCACAATTTCTCCTGCATACATAACTGCTACGCGATCAGCCATCTCGGCAACGACTCCCAGATCATGCGTGATCAGGATAATTCCTGCGTTAATCTCGTTCTTCAATTCGCGGATAAGCTCCAGAATTTGTAGTTGGATTGTAACGTCAAGTGCTGTCGTTGGTTCATCGGCAATCAGCAATTCAGGTTTATTGGCAATCGCAATCGCGATAACAACTCTCTGTCTCATACCACCCGATAGTTCGTGAGGATACTGCTTGTATAATTGTTCGGGACGCGGAATCCCTACTTGGTTGAGTAAATCAATTACTTTGTCTTTCTTTTCTTTCGAAGATAGCTTGGGTTGATGCAGTGTAAGAATCTCTTCGATCTGTTCACCGATCACCATCAGAGGATTTAATGCGGAAAGTGGGTCCTGAAAGATCATTCCCATCTCTTTACCGCGGAGTTTGTTTAATTTGTTTGGAGATATACCAGCAATATTCTGCCCTTTGTATAGAATCTCCCCTTCAATTTTGGCTTTGTTATGCAAACCCATTATGGAAAAAGCAAAAGCACTCTTGCCCGATCCTGATTCTCCCACAATAGCCAGTACTTCATTCTTTTTAACCGTAAGGTTAACGTGATCAACTGCTGCATAATAGTCATCTTCAATTCTGAATGATGTAGTTAGATTTCTGACTTCCAATAGCTCTGTATTCAAATCAATCACCCTAACCCCATAATTTCCGCAGACTGTATTCATGTGTAGAAGAATGCATCCACTGTATATTTCCATGTTCTTGAAGATAATGAACGAAAGTGTATACAAAATAACAAATCATTAGGAGAATCCATTTTTGACTACTGCTATTTAGACCGATGGTCAATTAATGCTGACAATTCCTAGCGGGATTATAATGCAAAATAATTAATGTAATCATACGTGTAAATTTAGATGACGTCAATGCTTAATTTGAGATTTATGGTATAAATGTTTTTTATAGCACAGTTTTGGGTATTAGTTATACTTTAAAGGGAATAAATCAAGGAATTTCAGAGCCAGGCGGATACTTTCAATGGTAAGGTTTGAATCTTAAATATACCGATTATCTAAATATATGACATTATCATTACACGAATTGTGTAGTTAAATGTTAGAAATGTAGATATAACAAATTATTATGTTAGGTATGAGGGAATTGTGGAGGTCTTATTTTATTTGGAAGTGAAATTGGTTTCTATCCAAATTCTGTACTTTTAGAGGTGTGATTTAGATATTACTAAAGGATTGAAGTTAAATTTCTAGTTATTATAGTATAGTTTCATTTAATCGCTTATGTAAAGAACAAATTGTCATCTTTTATCATTTATTTTACAAAAGAAAGAAAAAAGCCCTGCAAAATGCAAGGCTTTTCTAATATTTATACATATAGATGTATATATAATATCCTATTTAGTGTGTGTCCGGAGGTCTTTTCCCACGCTTCAAATCGTTGATACTTAATCCAAAGTCCATCTGCAAGTGAGGATAATCCGGGAAGTTAGCCCAATCTCCTCCCCATGTAAACCCTAGTTCTTTGGCAAGCTCCACAACTTCCAACCAATCTGGCTTTCCATTGCCGTTATCATCACGTTCCATATCCCACACTACATCTCCTTCAGGAGTCCGTAACGCAAAATCAATGGCCAAACCATAGTTGTGATAGGACTCTCCCCCTTTGGCGTTGGTAACGATATTTCCGGAAAGGGAGCGTCCTTGATTATAGAGGGCATCTTGTTCGTCTATGCTGCGGAAATCATGTGTAATCACGACTTCAATTCCTCGTCTAGCTGCCTTTCGAACCAACAACTTCTCACTTTCCGCGACTACCGGGTGGAGTCCTGTAATCGGCACGGCTTCTTGTACGTTGGTTCGTGGCCATATATCATAGGTATCTCCTTTTTGCTGTAACCACACATATATAATGGAAAGCAAAAACGTAGCTACGATCCAAAATCGCAGACTACTCTTGCGTCTCTGTTTTACTTTACGTTTGGATGTATTCATGCTCTCTCCTGATGGTGGAATCTATATTCGTTGAACTCAAGCTACCTGATATCAGCAATATAATAGACTCTATTATAAATCATTTACGCCTTAATTGCTTCTATCGTCGCAACTCTTACGAAATCCAATTACCAGGAGATAAACACCTTGATTATTTTCAGATGCAAAAAAGCAGCCGGCTATAAGCCGACTGCTTTGTATCCATGCTGAGTAAGACTACTCAGTTGTGTATGGCAGCAATGCGATTTGACGGGAGCGTTTGATGGCAATCGTCAGCATGCGTTGATATTTAGCGCTAGTACCTGTTACACGGCGTGGCAAAATTTTTCCGCGCTCGCTGATAAATTTACGAAGCAAGTCCGTATCTTTATAATCGATGTGAGTAATTTTGTTAGCTGTGAAGAAGCACACTTTACGACGTTTGTTACGGCCGCCACGGCGAGCCGGTCTTTTATCGTTGTCTCCGCCTTCTCTTTGCTTGAAGCTCATGCTTTTCAGTCCTTTCCTATCGTTTAGCCAATCACTCTAAGAGTGTCGGTTCACGTTAAAATGGCAAATCATCATCCGATATATCAATCGGTTTTCCGTCATCGGAAAAAGGATCCTGATTGTTGCTACGCGAATTATTGTTATTGTTCGCGCGCCCGCCGCCTCCGTAAGAAGGCTCTTCACGCATTGGTTGCCCACCGCCGCCACCGTTATTATCACGGTTAGCTGACTCCAAGAAACGGACGTTATCGGCAATGACTTCGGTCACGTATACACGTTTTCCTTCGTTATTCTCGTAATTCCGTACTTGAATGCGTCCTTCGACTGCAGCTAGGCGTCCTTTGCGCAAATAGTTTGCACAAGTCTCAGCAAGCTGTCTCCAGGTTACGACCGGAATGAAATCCGCTTCCCGTTCTCCCCCTTGGCTTGTAAACGGTCTGTCCACTGCCAAAGTAAATTGCGTAACTGCTACTCCAGCTGGAGTATAACGCAACTCAGGATCCCGGGTTAACCGGCCGATCAGAATGACACGGTTCAACAATGTAATCCCCTCCTTCAGAGCGTATTGGTGCGTTGATCACGAGTTGTCTTAAGCAGACTTAACGTCGTTTGTAATGAGATAACGAATTACTTCGTCAGAAATCTTCATGAGACGCTCAAGTTCAGTAACTACTGCTGGTTCAGCAGTGAAGTGTACCAAAACATAAACACCATCACGGAATTTCTTGATCTCATACGCAAGACGGCGTTTACCCATAACGTCGTGAGCTGTAACTTCACCACCGCCGTTGGAGATGATGCCTTGGAATTTATCGACTGTAGCTTGAACAACTTCTTGCTCAACATCAGGACGAATAATGTACATCACTTCATATTTGCGCATAATTTTCACCTCCTTATGGACTCTGGCCCTCAATCTAGGTTGAGAGCAAGGAACGAGCACAAACTCGAACTATATTAATATAACAAAAATGACGCCCCAATGCAAGCAAACGTTCCCTCTTCTCATTACACATGATCATAACTCCAATGGAGCACACTACAGAAGCAACATTGAAATCCATTTTGCCGAGGAGGTTTTATCATGGGTGAAAGAACCGAGTTTGAACCAGGAGACAAAGCGCCAAACGATGGTGAGTACACCGAGGTTGGTGAGAAGAGCTTTCATACGGAGATTAATAATCCGAAACGGGTAACCCTCCAAAGGGGCGAAGCTTTCCCTGAAACAAGCAATCAGAATCGCAAGTGGAAAAAGCTTACCAAAGCCCGCGTCCACTAGGCGTAAAGATTTTTTTTCAGACTGCTGTATATAAAACGTACTAATGCACATAATACAATCAGGCGATGCACGAGAGAGGTGTGGTTCCGTTGGACAACGAAGCCGAACATTCACTGTTGGAGATTCATCACGTAATTTAAGAAGCACGATGGTTGTGTGTAAGGCCTTTGTCTGAAGCACGAGCAAGTTTCTGATCGTTACGACCGATTGTTTCCTAACAAACCGAATGCATCGCCGAATGAAGAGCCCTTAGGGGCTCTTTGTTTTTTTCAATTACAAATGATAATCAATCAACAAAATTAAAAATAAAAAAACCTTCCAGATGGAAGGCCTTTTTTGCATGTATAAAGCTCAACACACGTTGAGTAAGTTGTTCAATTACAATTACAAAGCAAGATCTATTAGTGGCGGAAAGGGTGGGATTCGAACCCACGCACGCTGTGACACGCCTAACTGATTTCGAGTCAGCCCCCTTGGGCCTCTTGGGTACCTTTCCGCAGCAATAATGATTATAGCATGATCATTTACAGAACGCAATACCTAAGCTGTGCCTGCATGTAAACGTTATTATGGAGTGCGAAAAGAGTGAACATTACCGCATTTTTTCATTAGGATTCAGACGAATCCTCTGTTGAACGAAGTACCTTTTTCATGTTTTTCTCGAATTTCGCTCTGGGAATTAATACACTGTGTTTACATCCTACACATTTGATACGAATATCCATGCCCATCCGGATAATCTCCATCTCATTGCTACCACATGGATGCTGCTTCTTCATCTGCACAATGTCCCCAAGCTGGAAACTTTTACGCTCCACCAATGCCATCCCCCTCATCCTTCTCCTGAGCTGCTGCTTGCTCTAATGCTGCTTGATTGCTCATCTCATGATACTCCAGTGTTTTCTTCACATCACTCTGGATTTGGCGCTCTACAGATGCCCTGGAGTTAGGCAAGCATTCAGCAACAATGCGAACCACATATTCCGAGGTAGACATCGACTGGATACCAAGCACGTCAGGTACTTTAACGATGTTCAGATCTCGATCCTCAATCCCAGTCAACGCTCGTTTCACCAAGTGTACTGACTCGTCCAGGGTCTGTTCACCCTTCATGGGAATGTCCACAACTGCAAGGGAATTAGACATCGAGTAATTAGTTACACTTGCAATCGTACCATTTGGAATAATGTGTACCTCACCCTGCCAGCTAACCAGCTTGGTCGTTCTCAGTCCAATGACCTCAACCGTTCCTTTATAAGTACCTGTTTGAATAACATCGCCTACTGCGAATTGATCCTCCAATATAATGAAGAAACCCGTAATAACATCCTTCACCAATCCTTGGGCACCAAAACCGATAGCCAGTCCAAGTACTCCCGCACTCGCTAACAATGGTCCAACTTTCACGTTGATCTCAGATAACAGTAACAGAATCATAATGAAATTACATGTTATGGAGGTCGCATTTTTCATCAACTCTCCCACCGTTATAAATCTCCGCGGATTGACTCGAATCTTGCCTTCCTGCTTTCGTGCCATCGTGCGATCTATAATACGTGATACAATCTTGATCACAATACGCGTAATAATGAAAATAATAATGATTCGGATCGAACTGAACAGAATGTTAAACCACATATCTGCATCAGCGACTTTAGCCCATAATTGGTCTGTCCAGCGAACTGCACTATTTATTGTTCCTTTCACATCCGGGCTAGTATTGCCCCCAGCAAACTTAAATGGCAACATAGATCAAACCTCCTCTACATGGGTATGTTATCATAGCTGTCAGCGGTTTTGAAATAGAGGCCACGGATCTCCACAAATTCGTTACGAATGATCTGTATCACTCTCTCCAGATCTTCTTTTGGAAACTGAATACATAGAGCACAGCCCGCTGTGATCTCTTTTGGGGTAGGAAATAAGTCGATCTCAATCTCGGCAAACTCCAGCAGCATTTCTGCCCGCAGCGCCTGCTGGGTGGAATCAAAAGCAATCAGCATCCAATCATCAATCCACTCGTCCATGTCCGTCTCCTTTCGCGATACATCCATCCCTTTGAAAAAGCTTGTCCCCACGAAGTATAAAACGTTCTATTCTTCCATATACTGTTACTACTATTCCAAGGGAAAGGATAGATCCTATGAATCCCATTTCGCATTCCTTCTCATCTCAAGACATGGCCAGCCTGAAAATCCCACATACAGATCCAGGCATTCACTCAGCCATCATTCATCGTTTAATGTTCCATCTCTATAAAGCTCATTCTTTGCAAAATGTAGTTGTCGTCTGTATCGGTACAGATCGCTCTACCGGTGACTGCCTTGGCCCGCTCGTCGGCTCATCGCTTGCCAAGTGGGACAGCCCTCTATTCCATCTCTATGGCACATTGGATGAACCCGTACATGCAATGAACCTACAGGACACCCTTCACAAAATACACACCACACACCACAACCCTTATGTGATCGGCATTGATGCCTGTCTGGGACAGTCCTCGAGTGTTGGATGTATCCAGGTCGTGAATGGACCGCTCAAACCAGGAGCGGGTGTAAATAAAGAATTACCGCCGGTCGGCGATATCCATCTTACAGGTATCGTTAACGTCGGCGGCTTTATGGAATACTTTGTTTTACAGAACACACGTCTCAGTCTCGTCATGCGCATGTCCGAGATTATATCCAGCAGTCTCTACTCCGCCATTCGCGAATGGCATACCCGTTCTACTCTGCTTGCTGTGCCAGAGTAATGGCTTCCTTTTCCTCAGGGGAAAGAGTATACGTGGACTCTCCCCCTTTAAGAGGTTTAGCATATACATAGGAACCGTCTCGATTATAGATACCAGTGAGTACCATACCGTCCTGGCTATCGTTAACCATTGCCATGGAGAAACTCAGATCACTGCCAAGCTCCCCATAAGCGTTATACCGTTTCACGCCCACTTTACCCTGGATACGGGTCAGCTTCTGCATGACAGTCTGTAACTGATCCGTTTGCAGTGTATGCTCATCCTCAATGCTGTCCATCTGAATTTTCAGATTGATTAACAGAGACTCCAGATCTTCCACTCCACTACCAGCCATCATGGCCTCATATTTCCGTTTAAACTTCCGTAGCTTTGCGCCTTGAGCAATACTTATGATAAGCAAAATCACCAAAAGTAAAGCCATGCCGCCAATAATCCATATCAGCTGTTCCAGAATCAGCTCATTTAATTCAGCCATGTAGTGCAACTACCCCTCTGTTGGTTTGTTCAGGTTAACGTTTGTACCTTCAAACGTACTCCACATCATACATCATCGATCCATTCAGCTAAGAAAAGCATCCAACGCTCTAATGTAACCGTCAAGCTTACCCTTATTATTCACCAGATAACCCATACAGCTAATCACTCGCTTTAGCCTCTTACCTCTTTTGCTTTTTGCTTATTCAAGCGATAGAAATTCATGTTTTATTAGGGCTGATTCATACCGGTTTTGATGCAGTTAATTCGATAACTGCTTCGATTAACGCATCGACATCTTCTTTTGACGTACTATACCCCACGCTCGCTCTGACAGCCCCACTTGCCGTTGTACCAGCTGACTCATGGGCAAGAGGTGTGCAATGAAAACCTGAGCGCACAGCGATGCCATAACTTCGGTCTAATTGAAAAGCGAGCTGAGCCGAATCATACCCTTCAACAGTAAAGGATAACAATCCCGTACGCGGCTGTCCAATTTCAGGGCCAAGCATTCGAATCCCCTGTACTGATGATAACCCATCCATCATATGCTGAGTCAAATCCCACTCCTGTTTATATATGAATTCAGGTGTCAGTTCAAGCACATGCTGCACTCCGGCTGCCAGACCTGCTATACCCACGGTATTGGGCGTACCCGCCTCATAGCGATCAGGACGAACAAGTGGCTGCTCAATTGCCTCAGATTGGCTTCCTGTGCCGCCGTGAAGCATTGGTTGCACATCCAGCTCAGGAGCGATGTACAGTCCACCTGTTCCCTGCGGTCCCAACAGTCCTTTATGCCCTGGAAAGGCAAGCATATCGATGCCAAGCTGCTTCACATCCATAGGGATAATTCCAGCACTTTGAGCAGCATCAACAAGCAAAGTCACCTGGTGTTTTTGACACATCAGTGCAATTTCACCAATGGGCAGAATACTCCCCAGCAGGTTCGAACTATGCGTACAGACAACCAATCTTGTATTGGAACGAAACAAGCGTGCGAATTGGACCAGATCGATCTCCCCGGCTGCATTAACAGGCACATAATCAACCTCTACATTACGAGATCTGCGCATGTACTCCAGTGGCCGTCTTACTGAATTATGTTCAGCCATCGTAGCAATGACATGATCGCCTTCTCTTAGCCACCCTTGAATAGCTAGATTCAAAGCTTCTGTGGTATTAGAACCCAGAGCAATATCATTGGCATTACGAACACCCAAAAGAGTGGATATCGCTTTTCTGGCACCAAATAAAACTCGGCTTGCCTGTACTGCCATCCGGTGACTTCCTCTGCCTGGGTTCGCCCCTGCCACATCCAGAGCCTTCATCATGGCTTCCCCGACAGCAGGTGGCTTAGGCCAAGATGTCGCTGCATGATCCAGATAGATAACTCCCTCCACCTCATGACCACCTCTGTCCCTAATTGATTGTTATGGTTGGATATAATCCCTAGAAACAAACAATGACATATCGTTTCTCCATGGTACAGAGGCGATATGTCATCACATGAAAAAGCCCCGCATGTTGTTCATCGATCATGGAGTCATGACTATTATTGCAACAGTTCCAACAGTCGCTCCAGATCTTGTTTGCTGTAGTAGTTGAGCTCAATTTTGCCTTTATCTTTGTTATGCTTAATTTTCACCGTTGTTTTAAACCGTTCACGTAAAGACTCTTCCAATGTATCAATAAACGGATCTTTTTTCTTTAACTTGGATTTTGCTTTCGCTTCACCCGTTTTGGAACGATCCAATTGTTGAACAGCCTCTTCCAGTTCACGTACACTCCACTGTTGATCAATAGTTTGTTTTGCCAGCTGCTTCACAAGGCTTTCATCTTTAACGCCGACGATAGCACGTGCATGCCCCATTGACAATGTTCCACGTGAAACATGATCTTTCACTTCTTCTGGCAATGATAACAAACGCAGGAAGTTAGCGATGTGAGAACGTGATTTGCCCACTTTTACGGAGAGCTCTTCCTGGGTTAACCCAAACTGGTCCATCAGCCCCTGATAAGCAACTGCAACTTCCATCGCATTCAGATTCTCACGCTGCAGGTTCTCGATTAAAGCAATCTCCATAACCTGCTGATCACTGAAATTACGAACTACAGCAGGCACAGTGGCATTACCGCAATACTGGGAAGCTCTGAAACGTCGTTCACCAGCAATAATTTCATAACCTCTCAAAACAGGTCGTACAATAATAGGTTGTATAACACCATGTTGACGGATCGATTCAGCGAGTTCATGTATCGCATCCTCATCAAATACTTTACGAGGTTGGTAAGGGTTTGCCCGCAGTTGACTAATCGGGATTTCTACGACTTTATCATCGTCATTAATTGAAAGCGAAGGAATGAGGGCATCAAGACCTTTTCCAAGCCGCTTACTCATAAGAAATCACTTCCTTTGCGAGCTCTAAATAAACTTCAGCCCCTCGGGATCGAGGATCATACGTAATGATAGACTGACCATGAGAAGGCGCCTCACTAAGCCGCACATTGCGCGGAATAATGGTCTGATACACCTTTTGTTGAAAATACTTCTTCACTTCTTCAATCACTTGAATGCCCAGATTCGTTCGAGCATCAAACATCGTCAGCAATACTCCTTCAATCTGTAGGGACGTATTCAGATGTTTCTGCACCAAACGCACCGTGTTAAGCAATTGGCTCAACCCTTCGAGCGCATAATACTCACACTGAATCGGAATGATCACCGAATCGGAAGCTGTCAACGAATTGATCGTTAACATGCCGAGGGAGGGTGGACAATCGATCAGTATGTAATCATAGTTTTTTTTCACCATGGCGAGTGATTTTTTCAGGCGGACTTCCCGTGATATCGTTGATACCAGTTCAATCTCGGCTCCGGCAAGCTGAATCGTTGCAGGTATGATATGAAGGCCTTCAATCTGGGTTTCCACAATCGCTTCCTGAGGGGGAACCTCATTAATGATGACATCATATATACAATTGGCCACATCTGCTTTGTTGATTCCGACTCCGCTGGTTGTATTCCCCTGGGGGTCAATATCGACAAGCAGCACCCTTTTCCCGAGCGAAGCCAGTCCTGCACCCAAGTTAACAGATGTCGTCGTTTTCCCCACACCGCCCTTTTGATTTGCTACGGCCATAATCTTAGACAATTACTTCACCTCAAATAAAATAGGAGTCTTTTCTTGTAGGTTGTGAACTACAGTTAACAAAAAGCAGGTGGCTATCATCCACACAAACATCAACTACCGTTTCTTCATGGTGCTATTCTACGCTGTTCATGCCACTCTCAACTTTATAGACAGAAAAAGCGGCCCATTGCCGCCTTAAGCTTCAACAATTATTTGCGTTTCGGGATATGGATAACGATCTCGTAATGGTCCTCATGGTCCGCTTCCTTGGTTTTGATGTCTAGACCGGAGCCCGATACCATATCAATGGATTGACGAATCGTATTAAGTGCAAGTCTAACGTCCTTCGTGAAGGAGATACGTTTGGATTTTTTGATCTTCGAGGATTCCTTGTAAAAGGCAACTCGTGCTTCTGTTTGTTTGACATTCAACTCTTTATCAATAATTTCGCCGAGCAATTTCATTTGCAACTCTTCCGTATCCAATGATAGCAAAGCTCTGGCATGACGCTCCGAAATCTTACGTTCCATCAGTGCTGTCTTAATGCCCTCCGGAAGCTGTAACAACCGGATTTTGTTGGCGATCGTCGACTGGCTTTTGCCTAATCGCTGCGCAAGACTTTCCTGTGTAAGTTGGTGCAGGTCAATCAATTTCTGATAAGCAACAGCCTCTTCAATTGAAGTGAGTCCCTCACGCTGCAGGTTTTCGATCAATGCGATGGACGCTGCCTGAGAGTCGTTGAATTCACGCACAATGGCCGGAATATGATCCAAGCCCAGTTTTCGAACTGCACGCCAGCGACGTTCCCCGGCGATAATCTCATATGATCCATTTCGTACGCGGACGACAATCGGCTGAATAACTCCATGTGTCTTGATCGTCTGCAACAACTCATCAATTTTATCATCATCAAAAATAGTACGGGGTTGATATGGGCTGCTCACAATTTCATTGACCGGAATTTGTTTAATCTCATCTCCGTTATTGCGCTCCGCCAAACCAAACAACTTCGAAAATTGTTCTTTCATTCCGTATATTACCACCTAGTTTCGTAATAGCTCCCGCAGAACTGCAGGTGCTTCTTATTCAATATGCGACCCTTCCAAATGCTGTCGTTCTTCGAATAAGTTTTGCCTTCCATGACGCTTTCTGTAACCTATACAATAATGCTCAAAAATCTATCTATACATATAATCTATGATCTCTGTAATCCAGGACCGGATACTTCTATTCTATCATCTTTTCTTCCATAATCCTATGTTTACCTATTCTTTAAACTCTTCTAATTTTCCTGCTTTTTCTTCATGAACATTAGCTATATGACCTGTTTGTACCCATTAAGATATGGAAGATCTCTGTAAACAGGACCTGCTCCTAGTAGCTACGCTGTGTGCTCGTTTAATAATGTAAAAATGAATTTTCATAAGATAGCCTCAGTGGCAGAATAAACTCTTTCATACGTGTCTTTCTATTCTATAGCTACTACTATTGCCGATGCTCTTTCTCTATCCATAGGTCAACGACCTTCATTCAAGAATAGCTGTAACAAGAAAAGGATTTTCCATCAAAAAAAACTTCTACGCTAAATGAATTAAATCTCCGATTCCGTTTTCTCTACTCTTATGTACTCATAATGTGGATACTATCTATACCTAGATAAAAAATCAAAAAAACAAAAAGAGGATGTTTCACGTGAAACATCCTCTTTACTCTTATCCTAAGTTCTTCATTAAATAAACGAAAAATGATCATCTTACCTTTTAATACATACGATGTTGTGCCAAGAACTATACCAAAGGTGTTTTTAATGGTGTTCCTGGTTTACGTGGATATTTAAAAGGTGTCTTATCAAACTTCTGAATCAGAATGATATGCCGTGCCGACTCTTCAACAGGTAGCTGGAACGGATGAACTGCTTTTACCCGTCCTTTCAGCTGGTTAAAGCTGAATTCAGCCTCCTTCATTTCTTCGCGCGGGTCTCCGCCCTTCATTGCAGCGAATAATCCACTTTTGCGAACAAAAGGCAGACAGAATTCATTAAGCACCGCTAGCTTAGCAACTGCACGCGCAGTAACAAGGTCGTAGCTGTCACGATATCCTTCTTTGCGTCCAAGTTCCTCGGCACGACCATGAATCAATTCTACATCGGTCAAGCCGAGCGTATCTACAACATGTTGCAAAAAGCCAATACGTTTATTTAGCGAGTCAATGATCGTCAGCTTGATATGTGGAAAACAAATTTTAAGTGGTAGTCCTGGGAACCCAGCCCCTGAACCAATGTCTGCAAGTTTGTTTACCTTCGACATATCTGTATAAAATGCCAGCGATACTGAATCATAGAAATGCTTTGTATATACTTGTTCACGTTCGGTAATCCCTGTTAGATTCATCTTTTCATTCCAAGCTACCAGCTCCTGAAAATATAACTCGAATTGCTCCAACTGGCGTTCATCCAGCTCCAGTCCATGTTTCTTCAGGCGCCGTTGTAGCTGCTGTTGAATATCGTCCATTATTGTCCCCTTGCTGCGGTTACACGGTTATAATGCTCCAGGTAAACCAGCAGAATGGAGATATCCGCAGGAGTAACCCCAGCTATACGGGACGCCTGTCCTATCGAGATTGGACGAATCGTAGCGAGCTTCTGCTTTGCTTCCATAGCAAGACCATGAATTTCGTCATATATAATCGTGTCCGGAATTTTCTTTTTCTCCATTTTTTGCAAACGTTCCACGTGGATCAATTGTTTCTCAATATAACCCGCATATTTGATTTGAATTTCCACTTGCTCTTTCATATCAGCGGTCAGTTCCACCTCGGAAGATGAGATTTGCTCAATCCAGTCATACCCGATCTCTGGGCGGCGCATCAATGTCAGAAGTGTGCTGCCATCCTGAATCGGTGTAGAACCGATCTCTTCCAGCTTCGGATTCACTTCGACAGGGCGAACTTTGGCTGCCTTCAGACGATTCACTTCCTGTTCTACTTTTGCCTTTTTGTCCAGGAATTTAGCGTAACGCTCATCAGGAATCAAACCAATATCATGACCAATTTCCGTCAAACGCATATCGGCATTATCATGACGAAGCAATAAACGGTATTCTGCACGAGAAGTCAGCAGACGATAAGGTTCATTCGTACCTTTGGTAACGAGATCGTCAATCAGAACACCAATGTACCCTTGGGAGCGATCAAGTACGACAGGCTCTTTTTCCTGTACTTTACGTGCAGCGTTGATTCCAGCCATTACGCCTTGTCCTGCCGCTTCTTCATACCCGGAGGTACCATTAATCTGCCCTGCTGTGAACAGACCTGGCAGACGTTTCGTTTCCAGTGAAGGCCACAACTGTGTAGGCACCATTGCATCATATTCAATTGCGTAGCCGTTACGCATCATTTCTACTTTTTCCATACCCGGAATTGAACGAAGGACCGCCAATTGAACATCCTCTGGCAGACTGGTGGACAGACCTTGTACATAGTATTCCGATGTGTTTTTGCCTTCTGGCTCCAGGAAAATCTGATGTTTCGGCTTGTCGCTGAAACGCACAATTTTATCCTCGATCGATGGGCAATAACGTGGTCCGGTACCTTCAATAACACCTGAGAACATCGGTGCACGGTGGAGATTATCGTTAATAATCTGGTGTGTCTCCACAGACGTATACGTCAACCAGCAAGGCAGCTGCTCATTATCGGAAGATTCCGTTTCATAAGAAAAGAACTTCGGCTTGTCATCACCTGGCTGGATTTCCGTTTTGCTAAAATCAATCGTATCTTTATGCACACGCGGCGGTGTACCTGTTTTAAAACGAACCAGGTCAAAACCAAGCTCACGCAGATGTTCGGATAACTTAAGGGAAGGCTGCTGATTATTTGGACCACTCTCGTACATCAACTCACCCATAATTACTTTACCGCGTAGATACGTACCTGTTGTCAAAACAACGGCTTTGGCCCGATACTCGGTACCCGTCTGAGTAACCACACCTACGCACTGTCCGTCTTCAACGATCAGGCGATCAACCATGCCCTGACGCATCGTCAGGTTGCGTTCATTCTCCATCGTTTCTTTCATCGTATGCTGGTAAGAGAATTTATCCGCCTGAGCACGAAGTGCATGCACAGCAGGTCCTTTACCTGTGTTAAGCATTCGCATCTGAATAAAGGTCTTATCAATGTTCCGTCCCATTTCTCCACCAAGTGCATCAATCTCACGTACCACATGTCCTTTTGCCGGTCCCCCAATAGATGGGTTACAAGGCATGAAGGCCACCATATCCAGATTGATGGTAATCATCAGTGTTTTCGAACCCATACGGGCTGCAGCCAATGCCGATTCCACACCAGCATGTCCTGCCCCAACGACGATTACATCATAACTTCCACCATCAAAAGCCATTCCAGTTTACCTCCTTTTTGCCGCCGCACACCTAAATTCATGCAAACGATCTATTTTCTGTAAAAACTACGAAACGCAATTCACACTAAATGGAATGCATTTCGATCTATATTAAGCCATCAAGTCTATAGATACTTCAGACATATTCGCGGATTCTTTGACCACCCACAGATGGACTTTATTATCATACTACTTTTCAGAGCCGCTATGTTTGTCAGGTGTTATTTTCCGAGGCAGAATTGAGAGAAAATTTGATCAATCAACGCATCATGTGCTGTATCGCCCACGATCTCACCCAGCTGCTCCCATGCCAGACGAACATCGATCTGAATCATATCAATGGGAATCAACTGCTCTGCCGCTTCATAGGCATCAATGAGCGACTGTTTCGCTTTTTTGAGCAAAGCAATATGACGCACATTGCTGACATACGTCAGGTCGGCCGACTCAAGCTTGCCGCTAAAGAACAACGTTGAGATGGCATCTTCCAATCGGTCCACGCCCAGATCATCTTTCACCGACATCGGAACAAGCCGTTCCTCAGGGATATAACGAAGCAGCACTTCGCGGTCCGCCTGCGGCGCTAAGTCCATTTTATTCATAATAATTATGGATTGTCTACCGCGGATTTGTTCCAATAATTCAATCTCGTCCTCATGCAGCGGCTCCGCAGCATTGATAACCATCAATAACAGATCCGCCTCATTCACAGCAGAGCGAGAACGCTCCACCCCGATTCTTTCCACGACATCCATCGTTTCCCGAATACCTGCCGTATCGAGCAGTTTGAGCGGTATATTGTTAATCGTAACAAACTCCTCAATGACGTCACGCGTTGTACCCGGAATGTCCGTTACAATTGCCCGGTTGTCCTGGGCCAACGTATTGAGTAATGAAGATTTCCCTACGTTTGGCCGGCCTACTATCGCAGTTGTGATCCCTTCACGCAGTATCTTTCCTTGCTCTGCTGTTACCAGCAATTTATCGATTTCAGTCATCACCTGACTGGATTTTTCTTTAATAAATTCAGAGGTTAGTGACTCTACGTCATGCTCAGGATAATCGATATTTACTTCGATGTGAGCAAGAGTCTCCACCAATGTGTATCTGAGATCACGCAGCTTGGAAGACAATTTGCCCTCCACTTGCTTGAGTGCAACGGAGAACGCCCGATCAGATTTGGAACGAATGAGATCCATGACCCCTTCCGCCTGGGACAGATCAATCCGTCCATTGAGAAAGGCACGTTTGGTGAACTCGCCGGGTTCAGCGAGGCGAATATCGAGCTGCAACAACAGATCCATTACTCGCTTAACCGACACCACTCCGCCATGGGCGCTAATCTCCACGACATCCTCTGTTGTGAAGGATCGTGGCGCCCGCATCACCGTAACCAATACTTCTTCAATCTTCTCGCCAGTCCCCGGATCTACAATATGACCATAATGAACCGTGTGGGATGCTGCCTGTGTTAGTGGGGTTTTGCTGCGAAAAATCTTCTCCGTCTCCGACACCGCATCCGGGCCGCTCACCCGGATTACAGCGATACCCGCTTCTCCGACCGCTGTTGATATCGCTGTAATCGTATCACTAATCATCGTTATCTCTCCTTGCTCTATTTTAAAATTGCGCCCCTCGGGACGCTATATTAATTTCTATATATAGTTCAGTTGTTCGGTTACACAACGCTTCTTATCGATCATTCATATCTTGATATGGCTTTATTGAAGTCGCCCTATAGTTTTGGAAAAGTACTTCTGTACGAAAAAAGCAATGGCTTCTGCACCGGGCAGGAAGCCATTGCGTCTTCAATTTCGTGTTATTTCGTCGTAATGACCACGCGCCGATTAGGCTCCTCGCCCTTGCTGTATGTCTTAATCTGCGAGTGATTTTGCAATTTCGCATGAATGACTTTGCGTTCGAGTGGCGGCATTGGCTCCAGCACAACTTCCTTGCCAGTGCGAATGGCCTGTCCAGCCAAACGTTCAGCCAGATCCTCCAGCGTCTTGCGTCGACGTTGACGGAAATTCTCTGCATCAAGTACGATGCGAACGAAGCTTTCCGAATAACGATTTGCTACAATGTTCGTTAAATATTGAAGGGCATCCAGCGTCTGTCCACGTCTACCAATAATCATGCCCAGGTCTTCACCGGCAATATTGAAGATATGTCCATCCCGCTGTTTTTTGATATGCACTTCAACATCCAGTCCCATACCTGCTGCCACTTCTTTTAAGAAAGCAGCCGCTTCCTCATAGGGATTTTTAGCAGCCACACCCTCAAGTGTTTCTTCAACCTGAGGTATATGTGCGGCCGGCTTGATCGGCTGTGAAACAGGTTCAGGCACAGGCAGAAGTTTCACTTCCACTTTAGCGGCCTTAACCCCGATCAAACCCAGGAATCCTTTTGACGGCTGCTCTAACACTTGTATCTCGACCTTGTCCCGGCTCACGCCAAGCTCAGCCAATCCTTGGTTTACAGCATCTTCAACGGTTTTTCCTGACGCAATGACTTTGGTCATTTCGATTTTTTGGCCCCTTTCGAACCTTTTCCAGAGACAGTTGCCTTGCCACCGTTTTTGCGTTTAGCTCCATTTCCATTTTTGGAAGAGCTGGTCTGCTTCACGTTGACCTCAGCCACGACTTTATCATTATTCCGGTAAAGGAAATAGTTTTGCACGATCGTGTAGATATTACTGTAGAACCAGTATAGTGGCAATGCAGCCGGGAACTGATACGACATAACGAAGATCAATATCGGGTACACCCACAGCATGAATTGCATCGGTCCGACTTGCTGTGCAGGATTCATACGCATCATCATCCACGTTTGGACAAATGTTGTGATGGCTGCCAGCACTGGCAAAATAAACAGGTGATCGGGTGATCCGAGTTGTAGCCACAAGAAATCATGTGTTCTCAGACTGGAGTTTCCGTAAATTGAGTTATAAAGTGCGATGTAAATCGGCATCTGAATGATAAGTGGCAGACAACCGGCCATCGGATTAACTTTGTTCTCCTGAAACAACTTCATTGTTTCTTGCTGAACTTTCTCAGGTGTATCTTTATACTTGGCTTGAATTTCTTTCAATTGCGGCTGAATAGCTTGCATCGCCTTGGAACTGCGAACCTGCTTCATTGTCAGCGGCAAGATTAACGTCCGTACAATTAACACCATCACAAGGACGGCCAGTCCATATTCACCGTTAAACCAGTTGGCAAATGTATCGAGCGCCAGTGAGAACCAATAAATAACATTGGCTTGCCAAAAAGAATCACTATTCTTCAGATCTTCCGTAGTAACCCCCGAACCTTGCGGAGTACACCCGGCTAGTACAGTGACCATTGCAATGACTGCAATGAGGAGAATCCACTTCCCCTTTGATGTCTTCAATCGCGACACTTCATAACCCCTCTCTTAACCATTCCATTCCACCGTAAATCATACCATAATTAGGAGGACAAATAAACCGAAGCTTACCGCTTGCCCGACTTCAAAAGAGAGCCCTTGCGCAACGCATGCAGCAGGCTTTTTTCCATATCCTTATAGGACATGTCCAAAGCACCTTTTCTGACGATAAAGATCAGATCCATCTGCGTGACAATCTCATTCTCATGATGACGTACAATTTCCTTAATCATGCGTCTCATCCGGTTGCGTACGACAGCGTTTCCGATTTTCTTGCTGCAGGATACACCCACTCGGAATTGTTCTGTATCTTTACGACGACAGCCATACACCACAAACTGATGATTGGCAAACGATTTCCCATACCGGTATACGCGGCTAAAGTCCGCCCGGTTTCGTAAACGCAGTCTTTTATACACGGCGCTTCTCCTTGCTGTTTTCCACCAACATTATTGACGAAGGCCTCATTACTGATTTAGTATAGGCTTTCTTGAATAACGATAAACCGTCTTGGCGGCAACTTCATTTGGGATGATTGTTGATCAGTCATTTCAACTGAGCAAACATTCATCCTTATATAAGGAACGTTTTCGAAAAAACGGACATCTCATTCATTGAACATAAATGTGTAGTTATGCTTTTGCGCAGCCAATTCAGACCTGACCTTTACTAGCATCCAGTCTGAAATGACCTATTTAAGAAAAAAAAGACCACCTCGGTGGTCTTCACATGCATTTAAGCACTCAGGACTTTACGGCCTTTAAGGCGACGTGCAGCCAGAACTTTACGTCCGTTGCTCGTGCTCATTCTTTTCCGGAAACCATGAACTTTTTTACGTTTGCTAACGTTCGGTTTGAATGTAGGTCTCAATGTATTGCACCTCCTCACAAGGAAATACTTATGTGATGAATCACTTTCATCTTCACAGAAAACACCTTTATACATTTAACCACGAACACCTGGAAAAGTCAACTGCGAGCCACGTACCTCCCTTCTCCTTTTAATGCCTATTCCACCCTACCGAAACGGCCATGGATGCGTTCTCCTGTTTATTACCTTCATAAAGCATCATTTAGAGGCTCCAAAAGTTATCCCCAAGTCCCGGTTCATTCACTAAAAATCAAGTTTTACGGTTATCCACACCCCTGAATCCCCTTAATCTTATCTTTCATCACCTCTTCAAGTTATTCACATGTGGATAACGATTATTTAACGTTGATTTACTGTTTCATTGGCCCATGTTTCGGTTAATATTCCTACGTTTCTGAAAACTATAGTGATGTAGCGATCCAATAGATGAGCAAATATTTTGGATTTTGAATTGATATACTTTAAATTTAATGTATCCGCTTTATTCTTATGGTTTACAAGTTTTCGAGAAAGGTGTAGGATAAAAAAATCACATCTTGTATACAAGTATACTTATGGGAAGTGCAGTATAGATCCTGACACATTTAAAGGAAGACAATTATTCCTCCAGCTCTTTGATAAATCCATTTGAAGCAGTATAACGTTCCTAAATTCAGCAGGCGCACAGAGAATAGAACCACTTATTCTCATCATAAGGATTGATGTAAATCGCTCAATCTGCAAAATAGTTGTGCTATGATCAGTATTGAACTGATTACTTATAATAGGAGCGTTAGCCACTATGCTGTTTCCTTCATCCTGGCTTCAGGGAGCTTCCCGCGGGGAAGCCATTGCCTGCGAACTAAGACTGCGGATCATTAGCGGAACCCTTCGTCCTGGCGAAATTTTGTCAGAAAATCGGATTGCCGCTGATTTTGACAGCAGTCGCTCACCTGTACGTGAAGCGTTAAGAACATTGTCGAATGAAGGGCTCATTCGGCTGGAGCGTATGGGTGTCGTTGTTATTGGATTGAAAATTAAAGATGTCGAGGAATTGTACGATGTACGTTTCCTGATTGAAAGTTTTGTGCAGCAGCGGCTTGCGGGGGATGTGCCAGATCAATTGATTACCCAGCTACGTAATGTAATAGACAAAATGGACTTGGCTGGACGCCATCAAGATGCGGTTGAATTCGCATATCAGGATCTCGTTTTTCACGAGACTATTATTGAAGCTGCCCAGCATTCCCGTATTTTACATCTATGGAGAAGCATTCGTTATGTTGTCATGACGGTTATGCTGCTCACCACCCGTAGGGTCTTTGTTCAAGGCGAGCAGAAAGTAAGCGCTGTAATCGGCAAACATCGTTTGCTGATCGAGGCTCTTGAATCGGGTGATAAAACACGCATTCAAGCTGGAGTTCGCACGTATTTTCAGGATTCAGGCAAGACGCTGCACGAAAGCTTTGATTCTTAATGACTTGTAATGAAATTCCATTCGTCAATTCATGGAATATCTGTGCAGAGGGTTCGCAATCATATCCGTTGTGAATGATTGCGCTCCAACTTGTCGACAAGTATACAAAATGCGATTTGTTTCAATTTTTTGGGGCATATTAAGAGGGATTCAAGCCGCCCGTGCTACATGATCGTAAAAGTGTCTTCCCTCCACCTGGTCATGGAACCGTTGTAAGCGTTATATATCAGAAAAAAAGGAGCATACCTCATGAGCACTCTTTTTGGGCTATCCCATAATGCAACGTTATTGGTCTGGACATTAATTGCGATTGTCTTCCTGATCGTGTTGATCTCCAAATATAAATGGAATCCTTTCATTACCCTTTTGTTGTCCGCACTAATGCTTGGTTTGCTTACAGGTATGAAGCCTGCGGATGTCATTTCCTCCATTACGGGAGGACTTGGCGGAACACTTGGAACGATCGCCATCGTTATCGGTCTGGGGACCATGCTTGGTAAGATGATGGCTGAATCCGGCGGAGCCGAGCGTATTGCTACCACACTGGTGGATCGTTTCGGTGTAAAACGTGTGCACTGGGCGATGATGATTGTTGGTTTTATCGTCGGTATTCCTGTATTCTTCGAAGTCGGCGTCATTCTGCTGATTCCGATCATTTTCACCGTTGCACGTAAAACCAATATGTCGCTGCTGCAGATCGGTATTCCGATTTTGGCAGGTCTCTCTACTGTACATGGTCTCGTTCCACCTCACCCGGCTCCCATGATTGCCATCGAAGCGTTCAGCGCCGATTTGGGTAAAACGATCTTGTACTCCCTTATTGTAGGTATCCCGACTGCTATTATCGCTGGACCTCTGTTTGGTAAATTTATCGGTAAAAGAATACATACCGAACCGCCTGCAGAGCTGGCTGAACAATTCGCTACGAAAAAAAGTAACAACTTGCCCGGTTTTGGCATAACCCTGTTTACCATCTTGCTACCGGTCATTTTGATGCTGATTGGCTCCATCGCCAATATCGTAGACCCAGACGCTACAAGCGGATTTACCGTTTTCTGTGAATTTATCGGCCATGAAATTATAGCCCTTCTGATCTCCGTCGTGTTCGCCCTCTTTTCACTCGGATTCTCACGTGGGTTCAACAAACATGACATCTCCCGCTTCACCAGTGAATGTCTGGCGCCTACGGCGACCATCATTCTCATCATTGGCGGTGGCGGTGCGTTCAAACAGGTGTTGATTAATAGTGGTGTAGGTAATGCCATTGCTGAGGTCGCCACACATGCCAATATTAATGTGATCCTGTTCGCCTGGCTTGTAGCCGCACTCATTCGGGTTGCTACCGGTTCTGCAACTGTGGCCATGACGACAGCAGCTGGTATTGTAGCTCCGGTCCTTGCACTAACGCCTGGTGCCAATATTGAACTTGTCGTACTCGCTACCGGGGCAGGTTCACTTGTACTATCTCATGTGAACGACGCAGGCTTCTGGATGATCAAAGAATTCTTCAACATGAGTGTGTCTCAGACGTTGAAGACGTGGACCGTTATGGAAACACTATTATCTGTTGTTGGACTGATCTTTATTTTGCTGCTGAGTACAGTCGTATAAATTGACTACCTATATAGAAGAAGAAAATAAATCCACACCATTAGAGTTTTATTTTATGGGTTCAAAAGAAAGAAGGTTTATGTAAAGTGAACAACTATATGATTGGTATGGATATCGGTACAACCAGTACCAAATCCGTACTCTTTACGGAACAGGGCGAAGTTGTAAGCACCTCGACTCAGGAATATCCTTTATACACCCCAGCTCCCGATGTCGCTGAGCAGGATCCAGAACAAATTGTGCAAGCCGCCCTTCGCTCCGTACGCGGCGTGATGGATCAAAGCGGCGTAGCTGCCGAACAAATTATGTTCGTATCCTGCAGCTCTGCCATGCACAGTGTTATTGCGATGGGACAAGATGGTATGCCCCTCACTCGCTGTATCACTTGGGCTGACAACCGGAGTGCTGCCTGGGCCGCCAAACTGCAAGAGGATGGAATCGGGCATTCTATCTATTTGCGAACAGGTACACCGATCCACCCCATGTCGCCACTGACCAAATTAATGTGGCTGCGTCATGATGAACCTGAACTATTTCAACGTACCGCCAAATTTATCTCTATTAAAGAATATTTGTTCTTCCGTCTGTTCGGCCAATATGTCGTGGATCACTCCATCGCTTCATGTACCGGCCTGCTCAATCTGGAACAACTGGATTGGGATGCAGAAGCACTTGAGGTTGCAGGCATTACACCTGACCATCTATCGCAGCTCGTCCCGACCACACATATTATAGAGGGAATGGATCGCACATGGGCTGAAAAAATGGCTCTCTCCCCCTCTACTCCCTTCGTCATCGGTGCAAGTGACGGGGTATTGTCCAATCTGGGCGTAAACGCCATTGAACCTGGCGTTGTTGCAGCTACGATCGGCACTAGCGGCGCGATTCGCACCGTCGTTGACCGTCCGGTTACCGATCCAAAAGGTAGAACGTTCTGTTACGCCCTCACCGAGAATCTTTGGGTTATCGGCGGACCTGTGAATAACGGTGGCATGCTGTTCCGCTGGGTACGGGACGAATTCGCTGCCTCGGAAGTCGAAACAGCCAAACGGCTCGGCATCAATTCCTATGATGTACTCACTAAGATTGCGGAACGCGTCAGCCCCGGTTCGGAAGGACTTCTATTCCATCCGTACCTTTCAGGGGAACGCGCCCCTTTATGGAATCCGGACGCCCGGGGTTCCTTCTTTGGTTTGACCCTTCACCACCAGAAAGAGCATATGATTCGTTCCGTTTTGGAAGGGGTTATTTTCAACCTGTATACGGTACTGCTGGCCATGGAAGAACAGATCGGACAACCTACCTCCATTCAGGCAACGGGTGGTTTCGCTCGTTCCCCACTCTGGCGTCAGATGATGTCCGATATATTCAACCAGGAAGTCATTGTGCCCGAGAGCTTCGAAAGTTCCTGTCTGGGGGCCGTCGTGCTCGGTCTTTATGCTACAGGGCGAATTAAGTCGCTTCATGCCGTTTCATCGATGGTTGGTACAACACACAAGCATACCCCTATTAAAGAACATGCATCGATCTACCAGGAGCTGCTCCCCATCTTTATTCGCATTTCGCGAAAATTGGAAGAAGAATATGCAGATATCGCGGATTTCCAACGTAAATTTTCCGCTCATATCGAGTAAATCATGCTTTTATAACCACCAAAAAGAGGTTGTTCTCTTAGACCACCATTCCGGTCTTCAGGAACAACCTCTTTTTGGCATACGCAAAACTGCTGCAATGGGGACACATCCATCTCCAAGGTTAGCACGCTTATCCATCCTACCTCTTTTAGGAATAAATCCTACGTTCAATTCATACAAATCAGTAAACGTTCCTTGGTACCAACAGGCCCTCTTCTTGATCTCCTCTGCCTTTGATTTTGTCGTTTCCTCAATTCCTCTCTTCAAAAAAGGAAAAAGGGTATGAAGAGTCACTCCCCTGTAAATCCCCAAAACGGCCATTATCACTTTACGGTTATCCACAGAGAGGTTATTCACAAACAGAGAATACTTTTACACACAATTCAGCATCATTTGACGAATAACCTGTGTATAAAATAATTTGGGTTTTTGGGTCATCTTGTCGAAAGTTAAACAATTTATAAACAATATATTGTGTTGTGATTAAAAATTATACACAAGTTATTGAATTTGTGGATAAAATCACGCGATACATTGAAATGCCGGGCTTCTTTTGCTATGATTGTATTACTTTTGGATGTGAATATGTGATCTGACCCATAATATTATCAACAGCCTGTGGATAAAGTTGTGAACAATTTTCCGTTGTTCATTCTTTTTTTGTTTTCGACCTGCGGGGGTTTGGGGATAAATTCAACAATATATCTCGTATTTCGACACTGCATCATGGCTTAAGCCACACTTGGAACATGTAAAAGGAGTGACAGTCTGTGGACAGCCATACTTCTGATTTATGGCAGCAAATTTTATCAATCATACAAAACAAGCTCAGCAAACCCAGCTTTGACACTTGGTTCAAAGCAACCAAAGCTACCAAGCTGAATGATCGTTCGATCGTCATATCCGCACCAACCACGTTTGCCGTCGAATGGCTGGAGAGCCGTTACACCAAACTGGTCGGATCGACGGTATATGAGCTGCTTGGCAAACAGGTCGATGTGAAATTTGTCATCGAGGAGAACAAGCCTGCTGAACCGGACCCTCAACTGCCAGCGCCAACGCCTACAGTTGTTCAGGAAGAAGCGGTACTCAGCATGCTGAATCCAAAATATACATTCGATACATTTGTCATTGGGCCGGGCAACCGTTTTGCCCACGCCGCATCGCTGGCGGTCGCTGAAGCGCCCGCCAAAGCATACAATCCTCTGTTTCTCTATGGAGGGGTAGGTCTCGGCAAAACTCACTTGATGCATGCGATCGGACATTACGTCTTGGAGCATGATCCGGGCAGCAAAGTTGTTTATTTGTCATCTGAGAAATTCACGAACGAATTCATTAACTCGATCCGTGATAACCGCGGGGAGAGCTTCCGTAACAAATACCGTAGTGTCGACATTCTGCTCATTGATGATATTCAGTTCTTGGCTGGAAAAGAATCGACGCAAGAGGAATTTTTCCATACGTTTAATGCGCTGCATGAGGAACGGAAACAGATCATCATCTCCAGCGACAGACCGCCGAAGGAAATTCCGACCCTGGAAGAACGGCTTCGTTCCCGTTTTGAATGGGGGTTAATTACGGATATCCAGCCTCCAGATCTGGAGACACGGATTGCTATTTTACGTAAAAAAGCTCGTGCGGAAAACCTGGATATTCCGAATGAGGCGATGATGTACATCGCCAACCAGATTGATACCAATATTCGTGAACTGGAAGGGGCACTGATTCGGGTTGTTGCCTATTCTTCGCTGACTAATCAAGATGTAACCACTCATCTAGCAGCTGAAGCACTGAAGGATATTATTCCTTCCAGTCGTCCAAAAATGATCACTATTCACGACATCCAACAAAAGGTCGGCGAGTATTACAGCCTTAAGCTTGAAGATTTCAAAGCACGGAAACGGACCAAGGCCGTTGCGTTCCCAAGACAGATTGCTATGTATCTCTCTCGTGAACTTACAGACTTTTCTTTGCCCAAAATCGGTGAAGCATTTGGAGGGCGAGATCATACCACCGTCATCCATGCGCACGAAAAGATCTCCCAGGCGATTAAAGTCGATCAGGATCTCTATAAAGTTATCAACAACTTAACCGAAAAAATTAAGAATCCAACCTGAATAAGTCCCAAGCCTGTGCACAACGTATACACATGTGGATAGGCTTGGGCTTATGGGTTTATACCCACTTATCCACATATTCAGTGCCCCTATTACTATTATTACTATAAAGATCTAAAAGATATCATCTCCAAATAAGCGATTTCGAAGCTTAGCCTTCGGCCTTTGAAAAACACCTTTCAACACCCAAACACCTAAAAAATCAGCTAGGAGTGAAACCATGAAAATCAGCATAATGAAAAACTATTTAAACGATTCCATACAGCAAGTATCCAAAGCGATCTCGAGCCGTACGACGATCCCAATTCTGAGCGGTATCAAATTCGACGTTAATCATCAAGGTGTGACGTTGACAGCAAGCGACACCGATATTTCAATTCAATCCTTCATCCCGCTTGAAGATGGTGATAAAAGTGTTGTTCAGGTAGATCAACCCGGTAGTGTAGTTTTACCAGCCAAGTTTTTCGTGGAGATCATCAAGAAGCTGCCTTCCCAAGAAGTGCACATGGAGGTAAAAGAAAACTTCAACACCTTTATCTCCGCAGGAGCTACCGAGATTCAACTGGTTGGTCTTGATCCGGAAGAATTCCCTGTATTACCAAGCATCGAAGAAAACCAAACAGTCTCCATTCCAGGAGATTTGCTCAAAAACATGATCAAACAAACCGTATTCTCCATTTCCACTCATGAAACTACGCCGATTCTAACAGGTGTACTCTGGAGTTTGGGTGACAATGAACTGAAATTTGTGGCAACTGACCGTCACCGTCTTGCTACTCGTTCAGCAATGCTGGATAATGCAGAAGGTGTGAGATTCAACAATGTGGTGATCTCGGGCAAAACGCTGAACGAACTCAGCAAAATTGTGCCGGATCAAAATACACTTGTGGATATCGTTGTCGCTGACAACCAGGTTTTGTTCAAAATCGACCGTGTTCTGTTCTATTCGCGTATTTTGGACGGAACTTATCCGGATACTTCTAGAATTATTCCGACTTCGTACAAAACAGAACTCGTTTTGGATACAAAAAAATTAAGTGAATCTATTGACCGGGCTTATTTGCTGTCGCGTGAAGAAAAAACAAATATTGTGCGGATGCAGACGATGGATTCCGGATCGATCGAAATTTCATCAAGCTCTTCCGAGCTGGGGAAAGTAAGAGAAGAGATCGAACCTGCCGACTTTAACGGCGAACCGCTGAAAATCTCGTTCAACTCCAAATATATGCTGGATGTGCTGAAAGTGGTGGAGAGTGAGCAGCTGATGATCGCCTTCACTGGCGTCATGAGTCCTATCATCCTGAAACCACTGGACGACAGTCACAGCTTGTACGTCATATTGCCTTACCGGACGACCAACTAACGAGAGGAAGATCATAGTGAACCAAGTAGCGATTCGTACGGAATATATTAAGCTTGACCAATTTTTGAAACTGGCCGATTGCATACCAACTGGAGGTATGGCCAAAGCACTCCTTCAGGACGGACTTGTACGTGTGAATAAAGAGCCTGAGGAACGCCGGGGACGCAAGTTATACCCTGGGGATATCGTTGAGGTGGACGGAGAAGGTTCGTTCGAAGTTGTCGCACAATAAGAAGACCAGTTAGATCCTGCTGCCTCCTGACGGACGGGATAAAAGGGAGGTTACCGCGTGTTTGTAAACAGCATAGATCTGCAGCAATTCCGCAATTATGAACATCTGAGACTGGATTCATTTGGTCCTGTAAATCTTTTGATCGGGCAAAATGCCCAAGGTAAGACCAATCTTGCAGAAGCCATCTTTGTGCTTGCACTCACTAAGAGCCACCGTACATCCCGTGACAAGGAACTGATTCGTTTCGGTGAAGAACGTGCCAGGCTTGCAGCAGAGGTCGACAAAAAGTACGGATCGGTCAAGCTCGAGCTATCTTTGTCGCAACAAGGCAAAAAAGCAAAGATCAACGGTTTGGAACAGCGCAAGCTGAGTGATTTTGTCGGAGCGCTTAATGTGGTGATGTTTGCACCGGAAGATCTTGAGATTGTCAAAGGCACACCGGGGGTCCGCCGCCGGTTTCTTGACATGGAGATTGGACAGGTGGCTCCAGGTTACCTGTATCATCTGCAGCAATATCAAAAAGTGCTCGTTCAGCGTAACAATCTGCTCAAGCAATTATGGGGGCAGAACGCTTCAGCGCAGACCATGCTTGAGGTGTGGAATGAACAACTGGTGGAGCATGGTGTTAAAATCGTCAAAAAAAGGAAACAATTCATAAAGAAACTGCAAAAGTGGGCTGAAACGATTCATCAGGGCATCACCGGAGGCGGAGAAGTCCTGCGTCTGGCCTACCTTCCTTCCTTCAGCGAAGCCGCTGAGGAAGATGAAGCTGTCTTAATGGACCAATTTATGATAAAATTATCACAAATGAAAGAGCAGGAGATTCGCCGAGGCACAACGCTTAGTGGGCCGCATCGGGATGACCTGTCCTTTTTCATTAACGATCGGGAAGTACAAACGTATGGCTCGCAGGGGCAGCAGCGCACAACGGCGTTGTCCCTTAAACTTGCGGAAATTGAACTGATTCATGAAGAAATCGGAGAATATCCGGTCCTGCTGCTAGACGATGTACTGTCTGAACTGGATCCTTTTCGTCAAACGCAGCTGATCGAAACGTTCCAGAGCAAGGTGCAAACCTTTATTACGGCTACCGGCATCGAGAGTCTGAACGTTGACAAACTCAAAGACGCCAGTATTTATCACGTTCATGCCGGACAGGTTGAACGCTAAGGAGTGAGGGCTTATGTACATTCATCTGGGCGGCGAGAAGATTATCCGATCTTCCGAATTGGTCGCTATTTTTGATATATCGATTGAAAAATCCTCAAAAATTTCCAAGCAGTATGTCACGCATGCCGAGCAGGAAAAAACAGTGGAGCATATTGGTGAAGAGGAAGCCAAGTCCATTGTCGTGACCAAAAACATTGTGTACTACTCGCCTATTTCCTCAGCTACGCTCAAGAAGCGAGCTCACATTTTTCCTGATCTCTAGCCTATCGGCGGTACGAGTTATTGTACCTTTTGCTGCTTGTCTTTATTTAGATTGCTTACTGGAATTAAGGGAATATGTTCATTTCAGCATGCATTCTTAGTTAACGCATATTTACGATATTGAATCTATAGAAGTAGGTGAAAGGCATGTCTATGAATCAACCGTCATATGGTGCAGATGAAATTCAGGTACTTGAAGGGCTGGAAGCCGTACGTAAACGACCGGGGATGTATATTGGTTCCACCAGTGCCAAAGGTCTGCATCATCTCGTTTGGGAAGTAGTGGACAATAGTATTGACGAAGCACTCGCAGGTTATTGTGATCATATCGAAGTTACTATTCATGAAGATAACAGCGTCACTGTAGTCGATAACGGGCGGGGGATTCCTGTCGGTGAACATGCCAAAATGAAACGTCCTGCACTTGAGGTTGTAATGACTGTTCTGCATGCAGGCGGTAAATTTGGCGGTGGCGGGTACAAAGTATCCGGTGGTCTTCATGGTGTAGGTGTATCTGTCGTCAATGCTCTATCAGCGAAAGTAGTTGTTACAGTTAAGGTTGACGGCCATGTGTATCAACAGGAATACCGTCGCGGTGCTCCGCAGTATGATCTGAAAACGATCGGAACAACGGAGGAAACGGGAACAACGGTTACGTTCCATCCGGATCCGGAGATTTTCACGGAAACAAGAGTTTATGACTATGAAACTTTGCTGACTCGTATTCGTGAGCTCGCGTTTCTGAACAAGGGAATTGGTATGACTTTAACCGATGAACGTACAGGTGTAACCAACTCTTTCCTGTATGAGGGCGGTATTATCGAGTATGTCTCCTTCCTGAACCAGAAGCGTGAAGTACTGCACGAAAACCCGATTTATGTAGAAGGATCAAGAGACAACATTCAGGTTGAAGTTGCATTGCAATACAATGACAGCTACACCGAGAATATTTACTCTTTTGCCAACAACATCAACACACATGAGGGTGGAACGCACGAATCCGGATTCAAAAGTGCCCTTACCCGGATTATCAATGATTATGCGCGCAAAGCCGGAGTAATCAAAGACAGCACGGGTAACCTGTCCGGGGATGATGTACGTGAAGGTCTAACAGCGATCATCTCAGTCAAGATCCCTGAACCGCAATTTGAGGGACAGACGAAGACCAAGCTGGGTAACAGTGAAGTGCGCGGAATTGTGGAATCCCTGTTTGCTGAGAAGCTGCAGGAATTCCTGGAAGAGAATCCTTCCGTATCCCGTCGCATTTTGGAAAAAGGACTGCAAGCTGCCCGTGCACGTGAAGCAGCTCGTAAAGCACGTGAACTCACGCGTCGTAAAGGTGCACTCGAAGTCAGCTCTTTGCCAGGTAAATTGGCCGACTGTTCATCCAAGGATGCTTCAATCAGCGAATTGTACATCGTCGAAGGTGACTCTGCCGGTGGATCAGCGAAGCAAGGACGAGATCGTCATTTCCAAGCGATTTTGCCACTGCGTGGTAAGATTCTGAACGTGGAAAAAGCACGTCTTGACCGGATTTTGGGTAATGCGGAGATCAGAGCAATCATTACTGCAATGGGTACCGGAATTGGTGATGATTTCGATATTGCCAAAGCACGTTATCACAAAATCATTTTGATGACGGATGCCGACGTCGATGGCGCCCACATTCGGACATTGCTTCTCACATTCCTTTATCGCTATATGCGCAAAATCATTGAGGCTGGTTATGTATATATTGCCCAACCGCCATTGTTCAAGATTGAGCGTAATAAAGTGATTCGTTATGCTGGTTCCGAGAAGGAACGTGATGAAATTATCGCAACTCTCGGTGAGAATGCGAAATTCAATATCCAGCGTTATAAAGGTCTCGGCGAGATGAATGCCGGACAATTATGGGAAACGACGATGGACCCTGAAAGCCGGACCATGCTTCAAGTATCGATCAGCGATGCGATGCTGGCCGATGCCATGTTCGACACCTTGATGGGGGATAATGTTGAACCTCGTCGTGACTTTATTCAGGAAAATGCAAAATACGTGAAAAACCTCGATATCTAACGATATTCGAAGAGGCGCCTGCGAGGGCGCCTCTTTTACATTATGGGGTTAAGCTATAGAGATTTTAGGTTGGACTCTGGAGTGCCTGTTATCGGTGTGTGCGGCTTTTGGCAGTGGAGGCCTGGGCTTTGGGGGAGGTGCGAGATGTTTTCCCTTTTTTGGAGGGTAATCTGCCGTACGCTCTCGCATAACGCTTGATCTTTCGGTACGTTTCCTTATCAGGCAATAGGCCAAAAGCATAGATACCTGGTAATGTGTTGACTTCAATAATCCATGGCCGTCCATCTTCATCCAGTGCGATATCGATACCAATCTCTTTGAGCCTTGGAAATGACCTCTGCAGCTGTACCGCCGTATGAATGCCTAAACGATATAGCTCACTGCGTAGTTGCTGGAACCGATCCTGATCAAAATGAGGGCGTACCAACTCATTAAAGGTGGCCAGTCGTCCGCCGCCATGAATGTTGGTAATGATCTTGCCCGGTGCAGCAACTCTTCCCAGGATACCTGTCGTTTCCCAGTTGCGTTCTAGATTCTTCTGGGTCAGTACCCGCAGGTCAAAAGGTAATCCATCATGTTTCATCAGCGGAATACCTTGCTGAATGATGTATTCGCGATTCTGGATACGTTCAGTGAGCGCCAGATCCAGCTCATCGAGGGAATGGAAGTGTTTTTCCTCCGTCCCATATCGAAGTTCATACGTGGTCAGAGGGACTTCAGCAGAGATCTCGGCACTGACTTCAGCTTCGGATGGGGAGAGTGGATCAACGGCGTTTTCCGATGTGTTTGCATCGGTAATCGGGTTCTGTTTTATACGGATGGTTTTTACCCGCATGACGCCATTGCCGTAAGTTCCCCGATCCGGTTTGATATAGTTTGACTCGAATAATTCAGTCATCCGTTCCAGGGTCTGGCGACTATATTGTCGTGTTACTGGTATATATTCATTCACATTACGGCTGCGTTGTAACACAGCTGTCTTGGTCCATTTGCTGGAGACACGCTGGATGCCCAAGAGCCATCAGTCCTTTCGTGTTTTAATGGGGTTTATAAGAGTGGCAGACGCGGAGAAATCAAAGGACAAGAGATGATTTCAGTGGTATAATAGAGAAATATGGCGTTTTGTGCGGTTTTGTTGCACAGATGTAGTTTGATCGTAGAACGGGAACGGTCTAAGCCTGAATATACACAGTACAATTGCCGCTTTTTCTAGCATTGTATGTGCAAATGGGGAGGAAGGCAGGGCGAACCCCCAGACTCTCTAAAGTTCCCGGAAGAAAGGCTATTGCCCAGCGGACGTTTAATTGTTTACCTTTTGTGAAAGTAATATAATAAAGAGTAGCGTCCTTGTGCGGTTTTAGCCTTGTTAGGCTCTTCACATATAATTAATTTTGAATGATTGAATGGAATGTTTGTTGAAGGACAAGAAGGAGGTCCAGCATGGCGGAAGAAATGAACTCGCAGATTAAAGATCGGGATATTGGCGTCGAGATGCGTGAATCGTTTATGGATTATGCGATGAGCATTATTGTGAGCCGTGCCTTACCTGACGTGCGTGACGGATTGAAGCCGGTTCACCGGCGTATTCTGTACGCAATGTCCGAGCTAGGCATGACACCCGATAAACCACATAAAAAATCAGCTAGAATCGTCGGCGAAGTTATCGGTAAGTATCACCCACACGGTGACTCTGCCGTATACGAAACGATGGTACGGATGGCACAGGACTTCTCCCTGCGCTACATGCACGTAGATGGACATGGTAACTTTGGATCGGTGGATGGCGATATGGCAGCAGCCATGCGTTATACGGAAGCCCGGTTGTCCAAGATTGCTATGGAAATGCTCAGAGACATCAACAAGGATACGATTGACTTCCAGCCGAACTATGACGGTGAAGAAAGTGAACCTATCGTTCTGCCAGCTCGTTTCCCTAACTTGCTTGTCAATGGTGTCGGCGGGATTGCGGTAGGTATGGCGACCAATATTCCTCCTCATAACCTGGGAGAGGTCATTGACGGCGTACAGGCTATGATCAAAAATCCAGATATCACTTCCATGGAATTGATGGATTATATCCACGGGCCAGACTTCCCAACTTCCGGTTATATTTTGGGACGCTCCGGAATTCGCCAGGCGTATCAAACCGGACGTGGTTCAGTAACGATGCGGGCCAAAACTAACATCGAAGAAAACAACAACAAAGCACGGATTATCGTTACGGAACTTCCTTATCAGGTGAACAAGGCAAGACTCGTTGAGAAAATTGCTGAGTTGGTACGTGATAAAAAGATTGATGGTATTACGGATCTCCGTGATGAGTCTGACCGTAACGGTATGCGGATCGTAATTGAGCTTCGCAGAGACGTGAACCCGGGTGTAGTGCTGAACAACCTGTACAAGCATACAGCGATGCAGTCCACCTTTGGGATTAACATGCTCGCGATTGTAAATAAAGAACCTAAGATTCTGAATCTGCGTGAAGTGTTGTATCACTACTTGCAGCATCAGATTGAGGTTATACGTAGACGTACACAGTTCGAACTGAAAAAAGCGGAAGCACGCGCACACATTCTGGAAGGCTTGCGTATCGCGCTGGATCATATCGACGAAATTATTGCGTTGATTCGTTCATCCAGCAATACGGATGCAGCCAGAGAAGGTCTGATTGAGCGTTTCTCACTCAGTCATGATCAGGCTCAAGCTATCCTCGATATGCGTCTGCAACGCCTGACAGGTCTGGAACGTGAGCGCATCGAAAATGAGTATAACGAACTGATGGTCAAAATTAAGGAATATCGTGAAATTTTGGCCAACGAGCACCTGGTGCTCGAAATTATCAGCACGGAGCTGCAAGAAATCCGTGATCGCTTCAGCGATGATCGTCGTACCGAAATCACTGTAGGTGAAGAGAGCATTCTGGACGAGGATCTGATTCCGCGTGAAGAAGTTATCATCACTATTACCCATACAGGCTATGTGAAACGTCTGCCGGTATCCACATACCGCAGTCAGAAGCGTGGCGGACGTGGGGTTGTGGGAATGGACACCAAAGATACCGACTTTGTTGAGCATCTGTTTGTGACCAACTCTCACAATTACCTCATGTTCTTTACCGACAAAGGTAAAGTTTACCGTCTCAAAGCTTATGAGATTCCAGAGCTTGGCCGTACAGCAAGGGGGACGCCGATTATCAACCTGATTCAGATCGAGCAGGGTGAATCGGTCAATGCCGTGATTCCAGTTCAGGAATTCGAGAGTGACAAGTATCTGTTCTTTGCTACCCGCCAAGGGGTTGTGAAGAAGACACCACTTGAGGATTATACGAATATTCGCAAAGGCGGTCTGATCGGGATCTCCCTGCGTGATGATGATGCCCTTATTGATGTTAAGCTGACAGACGGACAGCAAGAGATCATTATGGGTACAGCTCACGGGATGTCCATCCGGTTCTCGGAAGGAAATGTTCGTTCCATGGGACGGAGTGCAACCGGGGTTAAAGGGATCACACTGGATGAGCAGGATGTTGTAATCGGTATGGACGTTGTAGATCAGGAACTGGATGTTCTGATTGTTACAGCCAAAGGTTACGGTAAACGTACGCCTGTCAGCGATTATCGGATGCAGACTCGTGGCGGTAAAGGGATTAAAACCATTAACGTCACAGATAAGAACGGTGCGGTAGTCAGTCTGAAAATGGTTAAGACGGAAGAAGATCTGATGATCATCACTTCCAGCGGTACGTTAATTCGGATGAGTATGGAAGGCATATCCACGATGGGTCGATACACGCAAGGCGTGAAGCTGATTCATATTCGCGATGAGGATGCCGTAGCTACAGTCAGCCGAATTGATAAGAATGAGGAAGAACCAGATGACGAAGAATTGCTTGAAGGTGCAGAAGCCGCTGATTCTGAAGGTCTAGAGTCAACTCTTGATGAGGGTGCGGTTTCCGATGCTGAAGTTGAGGGCGATGATTCAGGTTCGGAAGTATAGAATTAATTTTCTATAACGAAAATCATTTCATGATTTCAATGAAATTGGAGGGCTCCCATATGGGGGCCCTTTGTTATTTTCACCGCTCCAGGACCATTCTCCTCGAAATCTGGGATGTACAGCCTGATTTTTGAGTAATATAATGGGAATTAACGTGAAAAACCGGGACTATGGTCTTGATATCTTATAGAAGAACGATGAGTGAGGGGAATAAACATGGGATTAATCACCCTGTCTGAAGTCAAACCAGGACTTAAACTGGGAAATGACGTACAAACGCTTCGTGGCAATGTTCTGTTTCAGAAGGGCAAAGTCATTCTGCCTAAAGATGTGGAAGTACTCAGAGCCTTTATGATTCATCAAGTGGACATCGAGCAAGAAAGAACAGGGACAAGCAGCTCAAGTTCTAAAGCTTCATCCGCCTCTTCAGTCCATGCAGCTAATGAGAAGAACGGAGAACGGGCAGGGAAAGGCAGCAGCGCAGTCTCAGCACCCGCAGTACCGTCTCTGCATGAAGAGTATGAAAAGATGGTGGGACTGACCAAAAATGCTTTCCTATCCTCCTTGGCGGCTGAATTACCTGTATATGAATTGCGTACACAGTTGGAAGCTTTGTTTGTTCATCTTAAACAGTATAATGTGCTTACCTTCAGTCCACGAGTGATGCAGGAACATGATTATGTGTATCATCATGCCGTCTTGAGTGCCATTACGTCTTATCAGTTGGCCCAGTGGATTGATCTTCCGTCCAAAGACTGGATGCAGGTAGCTTTTGCAGGATTGTTTCATGATATTGGTAATAACAAAGTAGACCCACAGATTCTCCATAAACCTTCTACGTTAACTGCGTCAGAGCAGGCAGAGATCCGACAGCATACGAAATATGGCTACCAGGTACTGAAACAGGCGAAGGCCATCAATGAGGGAGCTAGACTTGCAGCATTGCAGCATCATGAAAAAGTGGATGGGTCGGGTTACCCGCTGCAGCTCAGCGGCACGCAGATTCATATCTATGCCAAAATTGTAGCTATCGCTGATATCTTCCACGCTATGACTCTGGAAAAGATCTATCGTAAGGCACAGTCACCGTACCTGGTACTTGAACAAATTCAGAGTGAGGCTTTTGGTAAATTGGATCCTGCTATCGTGAATGTATTCGTCCAGCGTTCCACACAGATCCATAACGGTATCCGAGTGAAGCTCAGCAATAATCAAATTGGTGAGATTATATTCTCAGATCGGGATCATCCTACACGGCCGATGGTATCAGTAGAAGGAACAATCATCAATCTGATGCAGCAAAGGCAGCTACATATCCAGGAAGTCATTGGGTAACTAAATTTTCAATTCATATATAAGAACAGGGCCTTTCCAATATGGAAAGGCTTTTTTATTAAACTTAAAGTAGAGTATGAGATTAGCATGTATAGGTGGAGAGATATTCTTACGAAATTAAGCAGAGTAATGTATACAGGATCAGGCTTATATGGGAGCCCTATTAGAGGGAGTGTAGAAAGAAATAACTTTATTGAAAATAAAGCTTGCAATCGAAATCTGTACATGGTATATTCTAATTCCGGCCAAGAAAACACGAGAAACACGGTGCGGCAAGCGAAACAAATAAGCTTCGAAAGAAACTTAAAAAAAAAGCTTGCAAAGTTGGTTCGGATGTGATAAGATATAAAAGTTGCTGAGGTGAACAACACACAGCAATGAAACAAGTTTGATCTTTGAAAACTGAACAACGAGTGAGTAAACATTCTGCTTGCAGAATGAACGCGAAAGTTTGAGACAAGCCTTGGCTTGGATCGACTGGAGCATAAAATGAGATTTTTAATCTCGTCAGTTTCAAAATGAGCTTATCGCTCTTTTCAATACTTTATTGGAGAGTTTGATCCTGGCTCAGGACGAACGCTGGCGGCATGCCTAATACATGCAAGTCGAGCGGACTTGAAGAGAAGCTTGCTTCTCTGATGGTTAGCGGCGGACGGGTGAGTAACACGTAGGCAACCTGCCCTCAAGCTTGGGACAACTACCGGAAACGGTAGCTAATACCGAATAGTTGTTTTCTTCTCCTGAAGAGAACTGGAAAGACGGAGCAATCTGTCACTTGGGGATGGGCCTGCGGCGCATTAGCTAGTTGGTGGGGTAACGGCTCACCAAGGCGACGATGCGTAGCCGACCTGAGAGGGTGATCGGCCACACTGGGACTGAGACACGGCCCAGACTCCTACGGGAGGCAGCAGTAGGGAATCTTCCGCAATGGGCGAAAGCCTGACGGAGCAATGCCGCGTGAGTGATGAAGGTTTTCGGATCGTAAAGCTCTGTTGCCAGGGAAGAACGCTTGGGAGAGTAACTGCTCTCAAGGTGACGGTACCTGAGAAGAAAGCCCCGGCTAACTACGTGCCAGCAGCCGCGGTAATACGTAGGGGGCAAGCGTTGTCCGGAATTATTGGGCGTAAAGCGCGCGCAGGCGGTCATTTAAGTCTGGTGTTTAATCCCGGGGCTCAACCCCGGATCGCACTGGAAACTGGGTGACTTGAGTGCAGAAGAGGAGAGTGGAATTCCACGTGTAGCGGTGAAATGCGTAGATATGTGGAGGAACACCAGTGGCGAAGGCGACTCTCTGGGCTGTAACTGACGCTGAGGCGCGAAAGCGTGGGGAGCAAACAGGATTAGATACCCTGGTAGTCCACGCCGTAAACGATGAGTGCTAGGTGTTAGGGGTTTCGATACCCTTGGTGCCGAAGTTAACACATTAAGCACTCCGCCTGGGGAGTACGGTCGCAAGACTGAAACTCAAAGGAATTGACGGGGACCCGCACAAGCAGTGGAGTATGTGGTTTAATTCGAAGCAACGCGAAGAACCTTACCAGGTCTTGACATCCCTCTGACCGGTACAGAGATGTACCTTTCCTTCGGGACAGAGGAGACAGGTGGTGCATGGTTGTCGTCAGCTCGTGTCGTGAGATGTTGGGTTAAGTCCCGCAACGAGCGCAACCCTTGATCTTAGTTGCCAGCACTTCGGGTGGGCACTCTAAGGTGACTGCCGGTGACAAACCGGAGGAAGGTGGGGATGACGTCAAATCATCATGCCCCTTATGACCTGGGCTACACACGTACTACAATGGCCGGTACAACGGGCTGTGAAGCCGCGAGGTGGAACGAATCCTAAAAAGCCGGTCTCAGTTCGGATTGCAGGCTGCAACTCGCCTGCATGAAGTCGGAATTGCTAGTAATCGCGGATCAGCATGCCGCGGTGAATACGTTCCCGGGTCTTGTACACACCGCCCGTCACACCACGAGAGTTTATAACACCCGAAGTCGGTGGGGTAACCGCAAGGAGCCAGCCGCCGAAGGTGGGATAGATGATTGGGGTGAAGTCGTAACAAGGTAGCCGTATCGGAAGGTGCGGCTGGATCACCTCCTTTCTATGGAGAATCGTTTCCCGAGTGGAAACATTCAAAACCGCAGCTTAGCTGCAAAAACTACTCACTCGTTGCTCAGTTTTGAGAGCTCAAACTCTCAAACAGCTTGCTTTTGCATGGAGCTTGTTCTTTGAAAACTAGATATCGAAACGAAAATTGCGAATTAGAACATTCCTTTTTAAGCTGAACTTGTGTAAACAAGTTTCAATAAAAACGGTAGATTGCATTTGCTCCTTGGAGCAATTGGTTAAGCTACTAAGAGCACACGGAGGATGCCTAGGCGCTAGGAGCCGATGAAGGACGTGGCGAACAACGAAACTGCCTCGGGGAGCTGTAAGCAAGCTTTGATCCGGGGGTGTCCGAATGGGGAAACCCAGCTGGGGTAATTTCCAGTTACTCATAACTGAATACATAGGTTATGTAGAGGCATACCAGGGGAACTGAAACATCTAAGTACCTTGAGGAAGAGAAAACAATAGTGATTCCGTCAGTAGCGGCGAGCGAACGCGGAGAAGCCCAAACCAGAGAGCTTGCTCTTTGGGGTTGTGGGACATCTCACATGGAGTTACAAAGGAACCGGTTAAACGAAGAGGTCTGGAAAGGCCCGCCAAAGAAGGTAAAAGCCCTGTACTTGAAAGTTGGTTCTCTCCGAGATGTATCCCGAGTAGTGCGGGGCACGTGAAACCCCGTATGAATCCGGCAGGACCATCTGCCAAGGCTAAATACTTCCTAGCGACCGATAGTGAAGCAGTACCGTGAGGGAAAGGTGAAAAGCACCCCGGAAGGGGAGTGAAATAGAACCTGAAACCGTGTGCTTACAAAAAGTCAGAGCCCGTTTTAGGGGTGATGGCGTGCCTTTTGTAGAATGAACCGGCGAGTTACGTTCCCGTGCAAGGTTAAGGTGAAGAGCCGGAGCCGCAGCGAAAGCGAGTCTGAATAGGGCGAATTAGTACGTGGACGTAGACCCGAAACCGGGTGATCTACCCCTGTCCAGGGTGAAGGTGCGGTAACACGCACTGGAGGCCCGAACCCACGCACGTTGAAAAGTGCGGGGATGAGGTGGGGGTAGCGGAGAAATTCCAATCGAACTCGGAGATAGCTGGTTCTCCCCGAAATAGCTTTAGGGCTAGCCTCGGAAAACAGAGTCGTGGAGGTAGAGCACTGATTGGGTGCGGGGCCCGCAAGGGTTACCAAGCTCAGTCAAACTCCGAATGCCATAGACTTACTTCCGGGAGTCAGACAGTGAGTGCTAAGATCCATTGTCAAAAGGGAAACAGCCCAGACCATCAGCTAAGGTCCCCAAGTGTGTGTTAAGTGGGAAAGGATGTGGAGTTGCACAGACAACCAGGATGTTGGCTTAGAAGCAGCCACCATTGAAAGAGTGCGTAATAGCTCACTGGTCGAGTGACTCTGCGCCGAAAATGTAACGGGGCTAAACACACCACCGAAGCTATGGCTTGATGCTTTGCATCAGGGGTAGGGGAGCGTTGTATAAGGGTTGAAGGTGTACCGTAAGGAGCGCTGGACATTATACAAGTGAGAATGCCGGTATGAGTAACGAAAAGATCAGTGAGAATCTGATCCGCCGAAAGCCTAAGGGTTCCTGAGGAAGGCTCGTCCGCTCAGGGTAAGTCGGGACCTAAGGCGAGGCCGAAAGGCGTAGTCGAAGGACAACAGGTCGAAATTCCTGTACCACCGTAAGCCGTTATGAGCAATGGGGGGACGCAGCAGGGTAGTGACGCGGACTGATGGATGTCCGTCTAAGCAGTGAGGCTGATGTGTAGGCAAATCCGCACATCATAAGGCTGGGCTGTGATGGGGAGCGAAAATTATAGTAGCGAAGGTCATGATCTCACACTGCCAAGAAAAGCCTCTAGCCAGGTGATGGTGCCCGTACCGCAAACCGACACAGGTAGGCGAGAAGAGAATTCTAAGGCGCGCGGAAGAACTCTCGTTAAGGAACTCGGCAAAATGACCCCGTAACTTCGGGAGAAGGGGTGCCCCGGTAGTGTGAATAGCACGAGGGGGCCGCAGTGAAAAGGCCCAAGCGACTGTTTAGCAAAAACACAGGTCTGTGCGAAGCCGTAAGGCGAAGTATACGGGCTGACGCCTGCCCGGTGCTGGAAGGTTAAGGGGAGCGGTTAGGAGCAATCCGAAGCTGTGAACCGAAGCCCCAGTAAACGGCGGCCGTAACTATAACGGTCCTAAGGTAGCGAAATTCCTTGTCAGGTAAATTCTGACCCGCACGAATGGCGTAACGACTTGGGCGCTGTCTCAACGAGAGATCCGGTGAAATTTTAATACCTGTGAAGATGCAGGTTACCCGCGACAAGACGGAAAGACCCCATGGAGCTTTACTGCAGCTTGATATTGAATTTGGGTACGATCTGTACAGGATAGGTGGGAGCCTTTGAAGCAGGAGCGCAAGCTTCTGTGGAGGCACCGTTGGGATACCACCCTGATCGTATCTAGGTTCTAACCTGGTACCGTAATCCGGTGCGGGGACAGTGTCAGGTGGGCAGTTTGACTGGGGCGGTCGCCTCCTAAAGAGTAACGGAGGCGCCCAAAGGTTCCCTCAGAATGGTTGGAAATCATTCGAAGAGTGCAAAGGCATAAGGGAGCTTGACTGCGAGACCTACAAGTCGAGCAGGGACGAAAGTCGGGCTTAGTGATCCGGTGGTACCGCATGGAAGGGCCATCGCTCAACGGATAAAAGCTACCCTGGGGATAACAGGCTTATCTCCCCCAAGAGTCCACATCGACGGGGAGGTTTGGCACCTCGATGTCGGCTCATCGCATCCTGGGGCTGAAGTAGGTCCCAAGGGTTGGGCTGTTCGCCCATTAAAGCGGTACGCGAGCTGGGTTCAGAACGTCGTGAGACAGTTCGGTCCCTATCTGTCGTGGGCGTAGGAAATTTGAGAGGAGCTGTCCTTAGTACGAGAGGACCGGGATGGACGTACCGCTGGTGTACCAGTTGTTCCGCCAGGAGCACCGCTGGGTAGCTATGTACGGAAGGGATAAGCGCTGAAAGCATCTAAGCGTGAAGCCCCCCTCAAGATGAGATTTCCCAGTATGTAAGACCCCTTGAAGACGACGAGGTAGATAGGCTGGGGGTGGAAGTGCAGCAATGCATGGAGCTGACCAGTACTAATCGGTCGAGGGCTTATCCAATATGCACGTTGTAAATCGCACATTTCGTTTCGGATCTAGTTTTCAGAGAATGATCTCTGAAATGTAAGCTAAGCTATGCGTTTGGTGGCGATGGCGGAGGGGTTCCACACGTACCCATCCCGAACACGACCGTTAAGCCCTCTAGCGCCGATGGTACTTGGACCGCAGGGTCCTGGGAGAGTAGGACGCCGCCAAGCAAAGAACCACTGCCGATGTTATTCGGTGGTGGTTTTTATTTGTTTATAAGCAAAAGTAGAGGATTAGCTATTTGAAGATGGACTGAAATTTGGCGTTGGAAGCTGATATAAATAGAGGTTGAATTGACTTTTAAAAGAGGATAAATGAATGCTTTAAAAAGTCTTGAAATGAAGGTAACATTTTTGTTACGGAAAACGCATTCGAAACCAGTATAATAGGACTATGTTAAATATGCTAAAAGTACCTGACCACAGAGCTGGAATGTGCAGCTGTGAAAAGGAGGGTGTGTGTGACAAGTTGGCGAAGACTAGTTCTTCATTCGTTTCTCTTGCTCGGCCTGGTAGGCGTGCTTGTAGGATGTGGTGAAGCAGGATCTGCATGGACTTCTTATGAAGGAGCGGTAAACGAGAAGGGTTTCCCGGTTCCTAAAGTGGCGAATAAATCTGACCAGTCTGAAAACAATTCGGATATGGATTATGTTCGATATACGCTATCTGGTATTAGTGAGAGCACTAGTATTCCTGAGGTGTATCTAGACGAGATTAAGAGCTGGGGTTGGACAGAAAAGCAAGCCAAGAGTACATCCAATGACTCAAGTTCCCTACGTGTATTTGCTAAAGAAGGGCATACTGTACATCTAGCTGTACATGATGGCTTCTTCACGGTAATGGTTCCGAAAAGTGAAGCTGCTCAGACGACAGTAAAATCACTTGATGATGATGACTGAATGAGTTGTGCTTTGATGTAATGGTTCGACAATTAACGGTGTAATGGTCCGTATGATAGTAAAGCTCCCGATTACTGATCGGGGGCTTTTATTTTTGTCTGTCATGAACCATATTAGATGAGCAATGGATCGTTCGGAGTTTTTCTTTTGGTGGTGACTTAACCAGGAGCTGTAGAGAGGCAGGCTTACAGCACTCATACAGGAGACATGAGGCATAGATAGCAAAGATAGTAGGTGCCTGTAGAGGCTGGTTTCAGTCGTCTGTAGAGCAACTAAACATAGAAAAGGGGGAGAAGATACCGAAAGGAGCGATTATGAGCCTAATACATACTCAATATCAGAAACGGTATTCAATAAGCTAGGGAGTGACGGAACGGAAATGAATGAACTCTATTGGGGATAACCATTTTAACTATACCCATGCTGTGGATAAGGGAGAAAGGGAGGGGAAATGAATAAAGGTTATCCACAGTGGATAACCTTTAAGGTTTGGAAGCATGACGCAGTAATCAAAGAAGCGTGTCATAGGAGTGGTTGCGTCAGTTTGAATAGAAGGTATGGATTAGCTTTAGCGATTATGTATTACTGGGTTCTACTATATATTGCGTGTAGGCAAGGTTATAGATAACGGTTAGAAGAACAATTATTGCAGGTAGTAGGAGACATCTTGTTCATTTAATTTGATAAGCCCGTCCTTACGTTCGCGTGACAGAACAAGTACAACATATAGACGCGGTACAAGCAGCCACAGATGCCAGAAAATCAACGATAGGGTGAAGGACAAGGGTGACCATATTAAACAGACGGTAATGATGCATAATCCAATCCAGCTCATATTGAGGTGGACCCGGACGAACATACGGTAGCTGAAATGTTGGTCTGGAATATAGCCAAACCAAGGCATTTTGAGATTCCATCGCCAACGACGTGCATAGGAGGTACGGACCAGCAGTAATATGGTTCTGGCGATGACATAATGAATCCATAGTGTGATCGGGCCTGCCAGGATAAAGTAGAAGAGGCCGGTCCAGGAGAATGCTAACAGATTAAACAAAAGCATAATTACAGGTAAAGACAGATAGCTGAAGATTACGCTGCGGGCAATGGCCTTTTTTTTCAGAAGCCGGTATTGATAAAAGGTTGCTTTATTCTCCGGTTCGGCGATCATACGATTACAAATCCTCCTTCTGGGATCACGTTCATTCATAAAAGGTATTCGTTTTCATAAATAAGGAAATGGATGACGCTGAGTTGCACATTTGAACCTTGTATGTACTCCAGATTGATGTACAAGATATGGAAGTAGAATCATTCTATACAAGTATACCTTTGAAACGACCTGGCTGTCAGGTTCTGAATGGTGATGTATTATATATCGGCTGAAAATCCAAGTTTTTTTAAGATTATAGAATATAAGTTTTTCGTAGCTGTAGAAGGAGGAGATAATTACATAACAAATACAATGAAGTGCGGGAATGTTTCTTGTAATGGCTGTCCAAAATGGTTTTCATATAATAGAAGAAATTGCAGGTCTGCGAGGTTTTAGAGACGTTTTAAGGTTAAGGAGAAGGGGTAACAAATGCAGGCTGTCTCGCTGAAGTATAGAACGAATGGCCTTTTTCTTATGTTTGTTTTCGGTACAGACACCCACAGAGGGGTAAGCGAATATATATATTTTATAGAAAGAAAGCACTATGAAAAGGTTTAAAATAATAGAAACTGTGCAATACTGATAGTAATACGTAAAACAAGGTGGGATGGTTGATGGAAGGACACGCCGAACACACATGCATTATCTGCGAACAGACCAAAAGAGAAGGCATTTTTATTGTATCCGAATTTATATGTGACGCTTGCGAAGCAGAAATGGTTCATACGGATGCACAAGATGCCAAGTACAATTATTTTATTCATCAAATGAAGCAGATTTGGGTGCAAAAGAACGCATAAAGAGCGTTAAATCATATTAATGAACATCACATTGATTTGTATCGATGTGCATAGAGGCCCTAGGGGCCTTTTTCTGTTTCTATCAGGTAAATAAGAAGGAGAAAATGGACATGATAAGCACCCATGGGGTGACTGGATATGATGATGCTGCATCGGTGGAAACGGTGGTTTGCATGGGGGGCTGGACAATTCCTGATATAATGAAAGGAGAAGTGCTTCACCTACACGTTTTGAATACAGCAGATCGTAGGAAAGAGACAAGTTTGGAAAGGTCTCTGTTGTTATAGAGAGAGCATTGGTACGGACCGTATCAAAATTTATGAATGTACAGGATGATTACTCAATGGAGCATAAATCTAATACCGCACCTTTATATGAAGCGTTGCTTGCGTATCGTGATTCAGGGCAGCGTTCTTTTCATGTACCTGGGCATAAGAATGGACAAGTCTATCGAAGGTTACTGGAGCAAGCGGACCAGCAGCAGTTAGATGGGGGAGCTGTTGCAATTCACCGTAATGAGGGTGAGGCAAAGGGAAAACAAAGTTCGGGACGGTCAGTACCTGTTGGGGAGGATTGCTTCAGACAAGCTGAGGAAGAGAGGTATGGCAATGAAATTCACGGGCTGACGGTTCATGCTGAGAATGGAACTGACGAATCTGAAGCAGATGTAGATGTAGTACCGGTGAGTGCGTTTCTGGAGATGATGCGGCTGGATGTAACGGAAATCTCGGGGACGGACGACTTGCATCATCCAGAAGGGGTTATATTGGAGGCACAGCAGCTGGCAGCGGATTGTTTTGGAGCAGAGGAGAGCTTCTTTCTTGTCGGAGGCAGTACGTCTGGTAATTTGTCTTTGCTGCTGACCGTATGTAATGAACCTAATAGTCTTGTACTGGTACAGCGTAATGTGCACAAGTCCATCATTCATGGGTTGATGCTGGCAGGCGCAAGGGCTGTATTCCTGGAGCCATGGGTTGATCCAACGAGTGGACTTGCGGTGATGCCGTCGCTTGAGACGGTGCAGGCCGCTGTCCAAGCATATCCTGAGGCAAAGGGAGTACTTGTGACTTTGCCCAATTATTATGGCATGGGTGCTGATCTGAAGCCCATTGCTGGGGTGTGCCATGAGGCAGGCATGCCGCTGCTCGTGGATGAAGCGCACGGCGCGCATTATGGGCAGCATCCGGAGCTGCCAGCCTCCGCACTGTCATGCGGAGCAGACGGTGTGGTGCAGTCGACCCACAAGATGCTGTCTGCTTTCACCATGGGAGCCATGCTGCACGTTCAAGGACCACGGTTAAACCGGTCCTTGCTGCGTCAGCGTTTGGCCATGGTGCAAAGCTCAAGCCCATCGTACCCAGTGATGGCTTCGCTTGATCTGGCGCGCCGCCTGCTGCATACGCAGGGCGCGAATGCCTTCACGGCGGGGCTTGCCGCCGTGGACGCCTTTAAGCGTGGCCTCGCGGAGCTGCCGCGCTTTCGGTTGCTGCAGCCGTCGCAGCTGCTGCAGCAAGAGCCGCCAGCCGGGACGAAGCCGGCAGCGGGCGGTAATGCCGAGGCCGCCGGTGCACCGGGGCGGCTTGAAGCTCTGCCCGCGGCGGCGTTGCCTTCAGTCGCGGGGTACACCGCTCAGGACCCGTTCAAGGCCGTCATCTATGACGGCACAGGGGTGCTGAGCGGTTATGGGCTGCAGCAGCAGCTGGAAGCGCGCGGCTGCGTGCCCGAAATGAGCGACGAACGATACGTCGTTCTGCTCTTTAGCCTGGGCTCGACGCTGCGCGATGCCGAGCACCTGTTGCAGGCTTTACAGCAAATTAGCCTTGAACAGGAGCAGAGCCAATCTCTTGGTGAGCAATCACAGCGTTTAACAAAAGAGGCTACAAATTATATTTCCACGTGGAACAATTTTCAAGAAAGCACTCCTTTTTCGGAGCCTATCCCGTTTACGTTGCAGCCGATTATGGAGGAGGATACGACAGAGGTATCCATTGATAATTGTGTAGGTCTTCGCTCTGCGGAGATGGTCACTCCGTATCCTCCCGGTATACCCCTTGTATACGCTGGTGAACGAATAAGTGCAGCTATGATAACACGTATTAAGCTGCTGAGAGATGAAGGAGCAAGGTTTCATGGTGTATCGGATACTTCGCTGCAATCATTGAAAATCATCAGGGAATAATTGAGTTTAGAAGACACGCTTTGAATTCATGCAAAATGCTCAAACAAGTTAGGACATCATTGTTGTCTGGACATAAGAAAGAAGGGAACAAACTTTGGATATTCCGCTAAAAAAATATACGGGAATAGTCCTGCAAGTCATACTGATGTACGGTTTTTATTGGATAGGAAACCTGGTTCAGGCTGTACTGCATCTGCCGTTAACAGGAAGTATTGTCGGGATGCTGCTTCTATTCATCGTCATTCAACTGGGATGGATCAGAATAAGCTGGGGCGAAGAAGGATCATCCTGGCTTCAATCGAACTTGCAATTATTATTTATCCCTCCCACGGTGGGCATAATCAATCATTTTGATTTTTTTAGAGCCAATACCGTGCTGCTTGTTCTGGGGTTAGTCGTTAGTACATTGGTTACCTGTCTGTTGTCTGCGAAAATTAGTGAATGGCTCATGGCGTGGAGATCGACGCATCAAGGCAAGAAGGAGGCGATCTCATGCTCGCATTCATCCTCGGAATCGGAATGATTGCCTTGACCGTGGCTATATATATTCCGGCGACTCATCTATATAGAAGGTTGAAGTGGCCGATCCTTATGCCCGTCTTGACGGCAACGACTGTAATCGTACTGATTCTGGTCCTTTCCGGTATTAATCTCGATACGTACATGCTTGGTGGCAAATGGATACAGGAGTTATTGGGGCCGGCTGTAGTTTCTCTGGCATTTCCTTTGGCGAAACACCTTGATGTACTGAAACGGAATATTATCCCGATATTAGGGGGGACCTTGGGTGGAAGCATCGTTGGTATGTCCACAGGGGCCGCCATATCGCTGCTGCTCGGTTATCCGCAAGATATCGTTATCGCTTTATTGCCCAAATCCATTACGACACCTGTTGCCATTCAACTGGCTGATCAGGTGGGAGGAAATTCATCCTTCACTTCGTTATTTGTGATGATAGCCGGATTTTCGGGGATATTATTGGGACCCTTGATATTGAAATGGGCCAGAGTAAGTAGCAAAAATGCGTATGGAATCGGACTCGGCTCGGCTTCCCACGCACTGGGCATGGCAAGATCCTTTGAGTATGGAGAAAATGCGGTAGCACTGAGTTCCGTATCCATGATTGTCAGTGCTATTGCCGGCTCTGTCATGCTCCCTCTATGGGTATGGTTGATTTACGGCTGATCAGGCTATGTGCCTTAACGGAAATATTGGAGAATAGCTGACCGTTAACGCGGGATCATGTATAGTAGTTATAATAAGAAAGCTTGTACCAAACTCGAAATACTCTCAAACCAATCTATGGAGTAATTCATGAACATACACCTCTGGGCGGGTTCATTCATAGTCTGGTGTATGGAGGATCGAGATTGTAGTTATCGCAGCACAATTAGGAGCAATTATCGATATAGAAAGCAGGGAAGCATATGCAGGGCAGAGGTAAATTCATTACGTTGGAAGGGGGAGAAGGGTCCGGCAAAACAACGATGATCAGTAAGCTAGGTTCTTACTTTGAAGAACAGGGTATACCATATGTAGTTACTCGGGAACCTGGTGGGATTGAAATTGCGGAGAAAATACGTGCCATCATTCTCAATCCTCTTCATACGGCAATGGATGCAAGAACCGAAGCGCTGCTCTATGCAGCTGCACGCAGCCAGCATCTGGCAGAGAAGGTGGAGCCTGCATTGAATGCAGGGAAGACCGTTATCTGTGACCGATTTGTCGACAGCAGTCTGGCCTATCAAGGATACGCTCGTGGTCTTGGTGTAGAGAATGTTTGGGCTATCAATCGGTTTGCAATAGGTGAACTAATGCCAGATGTCACGCTCTATCTGGATATCGAGCCTGAAGCAGGGCTCGCCCGCATTGATGCCCACGATGGACGTGAAGTTAACCGCCTGGATCTCGAAAGTCTGGAGTTCCACCGCAAAGTGCGTGAAGGCTATTTTCTGCTGAAGGAACAGTTTCCTGACAGGATCAAAGTCATCGATGCTTCTCAAAAGCAAGAAGAGGTCTTGGCAGCAATGATTTTGTCGCTTGAGACAGGGATTTTGAAGGATTTTGACGAGTAATTGTCTAATATATAGACAGGGCATTTCACAAGGTGCTTATTATCTGAAGGAGGTTATGCAGGATGAAACTGATTGTTGCGATTATACAGGATAAAGACAGCAACCGATTATCCAGCGCATTGGTCAAAGCAAATTTTCGGGCTACGAAATTGGCCAGTACCGGTGGATTTTTGAAGGCAGGCAACACGACGTTTATGATCGGTGTCGATGATGGTCAGGTCGAGTCCGTAATGAACGTCATTCGCAGCAGCTGTAAGGTTCGTGAACAGCTCGTGACTCCAGTCACTCCGATGAGCGGAACAACCGACTCTTACCTGCCGCTACCTGTCGAAGTTCAAGTAGGTGGAGCTACCGTGTTTGTTCTTCCGGTAGATCGATTCGAACACTTTTAATGATGCATTTCGCATAAATCCTATTGAGCGTCCTTCTTGTTATCAAGATATCGCGTTCTCTGTCCGGAAAAAACTTTTCGATCAGGGAAGATTTTATTTCGGACAGAGGTTGACTAACCAACGAATAGATCCATGTGGTGATATTTAACTACTATTATATATAGAGTATGATGTAGCACATATATAAGGTCTCCTCCATGCACAGGCGCAGCGCGCACTGTGCTGATGGTCGATTGGCCTACTAAGGTAGAAAGCAGGCGTTTTCATGAAAATCAATCCTGGATTCCGACCGATGCAGAGTGGACTCAGTTCTTCCGATTCCGGCTCCAAACCGGTTCAATCCAAAAATTTCTCTGATATGATGAATCACCAGGGTGAACGGGCATCACAGGCTGAACTTACCCGCCGATTAAGTGAAATCCAGATGCAGGGTGATCGTTTGTCACGTTCCATGACCATTCGAGAATTAAAAGCATACAAGCAGCTTGTAAAAAGATTTCTGGAGGAAACAGTCCGTCGTGGTGTGTCTATGAAAGAGACTCGAGGATGGGATCGTCGGGGAAGAGGGAAACGTTACAAGTTAATTGATGAGATTGACTCTGCCTTATTATCCATGGCTGATGAGCTTTTGGAAACAGAAGAGGGCAAGATTACGTTATTACAGCAAGTAGGAGAAATTCGGGGAATGCTTATTAATTTAAGCTTCTGAGGAGGAAGTATGTCCTTTCAACAAATTATGGGTCAGCAGGCAGCCAAGCAGATGTTACAGAGCAGTTTGAGACGTCATGCCATAAGTCATGCCTATTTGTTTAGCGGACCATCCGGCAGTGGACAGTTGCAGACGGCGATCACATTTGCCAAAGCAATATTCTGTACAGAGCTTGAAGATGATGCCTGCGGACAGTGTCTTGAATGTCGTAAGGTGGAACATGGAAATCATCCGGATCTAACCATGCTTGCACCGGATGGAAATAACATTAAAATTGATCAAATTCGGGATCTGCAGCGTATCTTTTCGTACCGTTCAGAGGCGGGGCATCCCAAAGTATATATTATTGAACAGGCTGAGAAAATGACTGTCCAAGCGGCCAACAGCTTGCTGAAGTTTCTGGAAGAACCTCAGGTACCCGCAGTAGGCATTTTGATTACGGATAATGGACAGGCTATGCTGCCCACCATTCGTTCACGCTCTCAATTGGTTCCTTTCAGTGCATTGAATCCGGAAGAGATGCTGCAATCGCTGATTGCGGAAGGGCACCCTGTCAATCTAGCTCGCTCTGCCGTCCATTTAGCGTCAGGATTGGAAGCATGTAGAGAAATTCTCCAGCAGAATTGGTTTGCAGAAATTAGAAACGTAATGTTACAATTAGGGAAGGAGTCCCTGGGTAGAGGAAGTACATCATTGATCTCTGCACAGCAGAAGCTTTTTAAAACCGGACTCTCAGAACACCTGGATACGATGCTTAGCCTGTTCCATTTATGGTTCAGGGATATGCTGTATGTCCAGTATGGTAGGCATGAACATATCGTTTTTATAGATCAGTTGGACATGCTGTCTCAGTTGGCCCATACCCGCAGCACCGAGCAGTGGGTTTCCTACATGGATATGGCCGCAGCATGCAGAAAAAAATTGCGTTTCAATGTCAATGGCCAGCTTTGTCTGGAGCAATTTTTGATCGGTTTGGCATAAGACTGGGAGAGGAAGATTTTGTTCCAATCATATGCAAACGGTTATAACTTCGGCGGGTTCCCTAAGAAGACAGGGCTTCAGACGAAGTGGGATTGGCTTACGAGGGGGTTAATTTTTTGTACAGTGTAGTGGGTGTCCGTTTCAAAAAAGCGGGCAAAATTTATTACTTCGATCCCCTGGACCTTCCCATTGAAAAAGAAAACTGCGTTATCGTGGAGACAGCGCGGGGGGTAGAGTACGGTAAGGTTGTCGTTGGCAAGAAAGAAGTAGGCGAGTCTGATGTGGTGTTGCCGCTCAAAAAGGTCATCCGGGTGGCGGGCGAGACAGATGCCCGTGTCGTAGATGAGAACAAGCGCGCAGCAAAAGAAGCATTCGGTACTTGTTTAAATAAAATCAAAGACCACGGCCTCAAAATGAAGTTGGTCGATGTGGAATTTACGTTTGATCGCAATAAAATTATTTTTTATTTTACAGCTGAAGGAAGAGTAGATTTCCGGGAGCTGGTCAAGGATCTGGCAAGCATTTTCCGGACACGGATCGAACTGAGACAGATTGGTGTACGTGATGAAGCAAAGATGCTTGGAGGAATCGGACCTTGCGGCCGAGTATTATGTTGTTCTTCCTGGCTGGGAGACTTTGAGCCGGTATCAATCAAGATGGCTAAAGATCAGAGCCTGTCACTGAATCCGACGAAAATTTCCGGGTTGTGCGGAAGACTCATGTGTTGTCTGAAATTTGAGCATGATAACTATGAAAGTGTGAGAGAAGAATTGCCGGCTGTAGGCAAGTTGGTCGTCACCTCATTGGGTGAAGGAAAAGTTGTCGGCATTAATGCCGGTAATCGCACAGTCCATGTTCAACTGTTCGACATCAGTAAAGTCAAAGAACTTCCGCTGGATGACGTCGTTATCAAGTAAACCATAAAGGTTGCTTCGGGGTGGAAACTTGGAAAAGAAAAATCTGTTTACGCACATTCATGAAATGGAAACCCAATTGGGTCAGTTGCACAGTGATTTAGGAGAGTTAAAAATGATTGTTAAAGAGCTGCTTGAAGATAATCAGCGGCTTACCATCGAGAATGAGCAGTTACGCAAACTGCTGAAGCGTGAGGCCCCGGCAGATTTGCCCATCGCATCTGCACTCGCTCCGGTAGCAAGGCCTGCGGGTCCTGCTACTGGTGAAGATGTTGTAGGTGAAGGGTATGATAATCTTGCTCGGTTGTATCACGAAGGATTCCACATCTGCAATGTCTATTATGGACATTTGCGGACGGAAGGCGATTGTCTGTTCTGCCTGTCTTTTTTGAATAAATGAAGTGGCCGTAGGGATCCCCTACGGTTTTTTTTCAAGGTTAAGAACCTTGTCTGAGATATAGAGTACCGGAGGATGAGTGTATCATATGACAGAAATATCAGTAAAACTGCAAGATTCGGAGCGAATCGACGATTTGCTCTCTCATGATTTGAAGATTATTCAAAGTGATGAAGTGTTTAGTTTTTCAATGGATGCCGTATTGTTGGCCCGATTTGCTTCAGTACCGAAACGTGGTCGTGTGCTTGATTTGTGTACAGGCAATGGGGTTGTTCCCATTCTGTTGACCACACGGACTCAGGCGAGTCTGGAAGGCATTGAAATTCAGCCGCGATTGGCAGATATGGCACGCCGTAGCATTCAACTGAATGCATTGGAAGAATCCATTACGATCCATGAAGGTGATTTACGTGAACTCGTGAAAGAAACGGGCCATGCTGTATACGATGCTATAACGGTTAACCCTCCGTATATGCCCTTGAATGGAAGTGACCTCAAGATGAACACTCATCAGGCCATGGCACGTCATGAAATCGGATGTACGCTGGAGGAAGTCATTCAGGCCTGCAATCGACTGGTGCGCAATGGCGGTAAAGTATCCATGGTTCATCGTCCGCAGCGTTTAGGTGAGATCATCTCTCTGATGCGTGAGTATAAACTTGAACCGAAGCGAATTCGGATGGTACATCCCCGTGCTCATTTGGAAGCCAATATGGTGTTGATTGAAGCACTCAAGGATGGGAAACCGGAGGTACGCATGCTTCCACCACTGATTGTCTACAATGAAGAGGGGAAATACTGCGAAGAAATTATGGACATATATTACGGTGCACAGCATGCACAACGTACAACGGAAGGAGGGTTATAGATGACATTGCATATTCAGAAGAGCTACGCAGAGCGGTCAGATGATGCCGGTAAACTATATTTAGTAGGAACACCAATCGGTAATCTGGACGATATGACATTTCGAGCAATTAAAACATTGCAGAGCTGTGACATCATTGCAGCGGAAGACACACGTCAGACCCGAAAGCTGCTTACCCATTTTGAGATTACACCATCGATGTTGTTCAGTTATCATGAGCATAATAAGGGAGCCAGTGGGCCTGAACTAATACGCTATATAATAGAAGGAAAAAATTTGGCACTCGTCAGTGATGCCGGTCTGCCGGCCATTTCGGACCCTGGTTCCGATCTTGTAAAACTTGCGCTTGAAGCTGGAATTTCGGTCATTCCCATCCCTGGAGCCAATGCCGCGTTATCAGCTCTGATCGTATCCGGTTTACCGACGGAGCGTTTCACATTCGGCGGTTTTTTGCCGCGTGAGAAAAAAGACATGCGAAAAGTGATGGAAGCTTTTAATGAGTCCAACGGTACGTTGTTATTTTATGAGTCCCCTCACCGTATTCGCAAAACGTTAGCCTATCTCGAAGAGATTTTGGGTGATCGCTCGATCGTACTGGCACGTGAGCTGACGAAACGTCATGAGGAGTTCGCAAGAGGCAGTATCCAAGAATGCATAGAATGGCTTGAGGAACATCCGCCCCTTGGAGAATATTGTTTGCTTGTAGAAGGTATCAGGGAAGAGGAGCGTAAGGCGGAGCGGGAAGCCTGGTGGCAGCTGCTGTCTTTGGAGGATCATGTGAGCCATTATGAGAATGAAGGACTTAGTCGAAAAGATGCGATGAAGAAAACGGCAACAGATCGGGGTTTGACGAAACGAGATGTATATAACGCGTTAATCTAATAACGAATCAATAAATAGAGAACATACACTTAAAGGAACCTTAGGTCCAACCTTAATGGAATATGAAAACGAGTAGAGCGGAGAAAAAAATATATTACGAACGTCACCGCTCTTCTTTTTGGAGTTGTATAGACTCGTAGCTCTATTTTTGGGGTAATGAAAACCAATAATAAAGCAAAAAAATACCTTCCAGCGGTGGGGTTCACACCGGGAAGGCGATCAAGGAATATAAAAAGGTTAGAAATAACAATTTAATAAGACTATTATAGCGGATATTTCTTATTTTGTCACAGGTGCAGGGATTTCGGAAATACATTCGTTACAAACAATTTTACCTTTGAAATAAGTAACGTTCTCTGCATTGCCACAGAAGATACAAGCTGGTTCGTATTTTTTCAACATGATGCGCTCGCCGTCAACATAGATCTCAAGAGCATCTTTTTCACCAATACCGAGCGTACGGCGCAATTCGATTGGAATAACTACCCGTCCCAGTTCATCCACTTTTCTTACAATACCTGTTGATTTCATCATTATAATCAGTGCTCCTCTCAGCTAACGATCATTGTCATTATTCGACATTATTTTATGTTTTATGATACTCATCATACCAACGATTCCCAAAACAGTCAACCTTAAAATTAGCTTAAAATAAAGGCTGTTTTTGATAAGATTACGAGTGGTAAGGGATTGGAAGCCATTTTTCGTATTTAAACATCAATGTCAGCTTTGTCGATTTGGAAAACGACAAAACTACCTTATTCGACAAGATTCGTCAAATCGTGTCGAATCCTTGGTGGTATTATACTGAAAAGCGACAAATACAAACGATATTTAAAGGAGTGAATAGACATGGAACAGCGTTTAACGGAAGAAAAGGTGTTTAAAGATCCGGTACATAATTATATCCATGTGCAAGATCCGATTATATGGCAGTTGATTAACACGCCCGAGTTTCAACGTTTACGCCGAATCCGTCAGTTGGGAACATCGTTTCTTACTTTCCATGGTGCAGAGCACAGCCGCTTTTCACATTCCTTGGGCGTTTACGAAATTACGCGTAAGATTATTTCCCAATTCGAAAGAAGTCACTATTCAGATTGGCCAAAGGAGGAAAAGACGGTAGCCCTTTGCGCAGCATTGCTCCATGATCTTGGACATGGGCCATTCTCTCACTCTATAGAAGAAGCTTTCAATATGAATCATGAGGATTGGACTTGTCGGATCATTACAGGTGATACCGAAGTAGGGGCGATCTTAAGACGGTATGCTCCTGATTTTCCCGAGAAGGTGGCTTCTGTTATTCAAAAAACGTATGAGCAACCTATTGTTGTTAATTTGGTTACCAGTCCGCTCGATGCGGACCGCATGGATTACTTGCTTCGGGATGCCTACTTTACAGGTGTAAATTATGGGACGATTGACCTTGACCGTATCCTGCGTATGCTTCGTCCATATCACGGACGAATTGTGGTCAAGGAGTCTGGCATGCACGCCGTGGAGGATTACTTGATGTCCAGGTACCAGATGTACTGGCAAATTTACTTTCATCCGGTTACCCGGAGTTCGGAAATTATATTGCGGCAAATATTTAAGCGGGCAAAAAGTCTCATACAGCAAGGTTTTCAATTCCGCTTCATGATTGATCCACTGCCCCAGTTATTCAATGGAGATTTATCAGTGGAAGAATATTTGCAACTGGACGAAGCTTTGATTCAGACGGCATTTATGCAGTGGCGCAAAGAGGACGATACTGTTCTAAGTGAGTTATGCGAACGATTTATAGATCGCAAATTATATAAGTATGTAGAGATTGAACAGATCGACGTAAACATGATTGAAGAGATTCGGGAAGCCTTCACTGTAGCCGGTCTCAATCCCGAGTATGATCTAGAAATTGATTTTCCAACGGATAATCCGTATGATGTGTTTCGTCCGGATGAATCCACGGACAAGCAGATTTTGCTGCTTGATCGGCAAGACAAGTTACATGAGTTGTCAGAGGTGTCCGACATTGTCCGTTCAATCAGTGGTCTTCATCGCGGAAAACATCATTTGTATTATCCGCAGAATAAGGTGGATGCGATTGTTCATGAATTACCGTCCCATATTCGCCCCTATTTCTCACATTAAATGATGTGCAATGCTGTTCAAGAATCATGATGCAAAAAAGCTTTCGAAAAGAGCTATTTTTCATGATACAGTAATCTGCTTTAATGGAGAGTACATGTAGATCGACATAATTTTGTAATCTGAGCAATTAGAATACAACCCAAGTTGCTAAAAATAAGCACATATAGATATGAAGAAACTTGTTCGTTCTACATGTTGTGTTCAATAAACTAATGGAATGAAATATAAAAAAACATGATCCAATTTAGTAATATTTATGTTCTGGTTAAGATGTATAGGATACATTAAAAAGAGATAGTCGTTTATTCGACATGAAGGGAGAAATACAGCATGATGTTGTTCGACACACACACACACCTGGATGCACCACAATTCGACGAGGACCGCGAGGAAATGATTCAGCGTGCCGTGGATGCAGGCGTTGGTCGCATGATTAACGTGGGCTTTAATCGGGAGACCATTCCGTCCACGATGAAGCTGGCTGAAACCTATGATTTTATCTATGCTGCGGTAGGTTGGCACCCAGTGGATGCAATCACGATGCAGGAGGGTGATCTGGAATGGATTGCATCTTTATGCAAGCATAAAAAAGTGGTAGCCATTGGTGAAATTGGTCTAGACTATTACTGGGACACTTCACCGAAAGAGGTTCAACATCGCGTATTACGACAACAGATTGGTCTTGCCCGTGAGTTAAATATGCCAATTGTCATTCACAACCGGGATGCGCATGAGGATATTGTAAAGATTCTGCGTGAAGAGAAGGCCGGGGAAGTAGGCGGTGTTATGCATTCCTTCTCTGGCAGCTGGGAAACAGCGAAGATGTGCCTGGATTTGGGCTTTCATCTTTCCTTCGGAGGGCCAATCACGTTCAAAAATGCGAAGCAGCCCAAAGAGGTTCTTGAGAAGGTTCCTATGGACCGATTTTTCATCGAAACGGACGCCCCTTATTTGACACCGCACCCTTATCGTGGAAAACGAAATGAGACAGCGCATGTACGTCTGGTTGCAGAAGCAGCTGCGGAAATTAAAGGCATTTCGGTAGAGGAAATTGCAGCAATAACGACCAAAAATGCCATGGAACGATTTGGGATTCGTTAAAATATCGAGCAAAACAGGTGAAAAAGTGAGTTAGGCGGAGTTAATTTGCTTTTTGATCCAAATAAATCAAGAATATTACAATATTTTAACCAAATATTTAGAAAAACGTACTTGAACAACGCTTTACAACATGCATAGAAACAGGATATCATCTTTTCAGTGAATTGTTGTGCGGAAAATTGGACAGATGTTCGGGGGATGAACAAAGGGACACTTTCCGATGAAACAACATTACTTTCATGAATCAGTCTCGCTGAGTCTCCGTTAACGGAGAGCGGGGGAACCAATAGGGCTTAAACATCGGTGTTTGCAGCCGATGCGCAACATGCGCTGACCCAAAAGCAGCGTATGAATCTGCGAAGCCGTATTTGATTTCTTCTTTGGGTCTCGGGGTGAATTCAAGGGCGTCCGCCATGAGCGGATGACCGGAGATAGGGCGGCTCTCTTTCGCCCGAACCCGACAGCTAACCTCGCAAGCGGAAAAAGAGAGGCAACCTCGTGCATGAATTTCCGATATTCAGAATCATTCGGAAGCCACGAAAGAGTTCCTCTTAAACTCTTTCTTTGGCTTTTTTGTTTTTGAATAAAAGAAATACTGTCATCATACGGTAAGTATTCAGGAGGATGACATCATGTTGCGAAGATTGATTCATGGTGCAGAACCGGATTATGTTGGTCCGATCTGTGTTCTGTAGAAAATTTGGTATAGTCGCGTCAAAGACATCATGCATTACTTTAGACGGCGAGGCTATGAAGGAGGACGGAGAAGTGGGCACATTCCAACCAGAAGAGACCCATGAGTCACGATCATCCAGTAAGTCTTTCGCGTTGCGGTGGAAGCATGAGAACATGCGTCAAATGGCATTGATCGCGATTTTCTCAATTGCGCTTACAATCATGATCTTGTTAGTCGTTTACGGTCAGGCCGGGAAACAAATTTCACTGGTTATTGATGGCAAGGCTCAAGCGGTAGAGACTCGTACAGGAATGCTTCAGGAAATGCTGGAGGAGCAGTCAATCACAGTCAGCCCTCACGATCAGGTATCCATGCCCTTGAATGGGGCGATTACAGATGGAGACCGCATCGTTATTGAGCGGGCCGTTCCAGTTAAGATTACGGCAGACGGAGACACCAAGACTCTGTATACAACCGATTCATCGGTAAAAGATGCGATTAAAAAATCAGGTATTCAGATTGCAAGTGAAGACAAAGTGTATCCGGCGCTTGGAACCACTATCGAAGCGGATATGAAAATTCGTGTAGTGCGGGTAACAAAGCGTACGGTGGAAGTGGAACAGCCGATTGCTTATAAAGTGATCAAAACGGCTGACCCTAGCTTGTACAAAGGCGACAATCGTGTCATTGTGAGCGGTAAAGAAGGCACGCTTGTACAGCATATTGAAAAGGTGTTCCAGGATGGAGAATTGGTCTCCAAAAAAATGGTGGGTAAATCGGTCGCAACGAATCGCGTTGATAAAGTGATCGCCGTTGGTACCAAAGCCAAACCTGTTGTGAAAGAGCCAGTGATTCAGACGGTATCAGCGCAGACTTCCACGACAAAAACAGCAACAACCACGAACTCGAAGAAAACCGCTGCCTCGGGCAGCAAAGTAATTACCGTCTCAGGAAGTTCTTTTAAATATTCTAAAGTGTTAAAAAATGTATCCATGACGGCTTACTCTTCTGAAGAGCCCGGTATCGGCACAAAAACAGCATCAGGTACTCGGGTAACCGAGGGACGTACCATTGCAGTTGATCCCAAAGTCATTCCAATTGGCTGGTGGGTTTATATCGAGGGCCTTGGCTTCCGTCGTGCGGAAGACACAGGTGGTGCCATTAAAGGCAACAAAATTGATGTGTATTATGATAGTGTGAAGCATGCCCTGAACTTCGGACGGAAGAAAGGCAAGACGGTATATGTGATTGGTCCGGTGAAGCCGGAAGCGAACTAAAATCGTTTTACTTTGAAATGGGAATGCTATAAAATATAAGCATGAATGATTCATGCGGAATATGCGGCGGAGGGGTCTGAATTCAGTCTCCCCCGCCGTTTGGCAGAGAAGAGGATATTCCTCTTCTTTTTGCGTTAGAAAGGAAGAAATGGAACATGATAAAAGAAGTGATCGTGGTAGAAGGTCGTGATGACACCGTAGCCATTCGACGTGCGGTTCAGGCAGATACGATCGAGACTGGTGGATCTGCCATCAACCAGCGCATTCTAAAGCGTATTGCACTTGCTCAAGAGAGACGTGGTGTCATTGTACTGACAGATCCGGATCATGCTGGTGAACGTATTCGTAAAATCATCGCCAATAAGGTACCTGGTTGCAAGCATGCTTTCATTCCGGAGGCAGATGCTACGCGCAAGGGCGATATCGGAGTGGAGAACGCCTCACCGGAGGCGATTCGTCATGCACTGGCTCGTGTACACACGTCATATGAAGGCGCCCCAAGTCTGATCGATTGGGAGGATCTGATTGCGGCGGGACTGATTGTGCACCCACAGGCTGCTGCACGTCGTATGGAGATGGGCAATCTTCTGGGTATAGGTTATTGCAACGGCAAGCAGTTCCACAAGCGGTTGAGTGTATTCCAGATTACCCGGGAAGAATTCTCCGAAGCATTATCGCAAATTGAACGTGAAGGATTGTGAGCGTATGAAAGGCATGGAAGAAACCGTAGAGATTGCAACACCCAAACGAACCAAAGAAATTATTCAAAGACACGGATTTTCATTCAAGAAGAGCCTGGGTCAGAACTTTCTGATCGATCAAAATATATTAAACAAAATTGTAAATGCAGCTGATCTGGACGAGTCTAAGGGCGCACTTGAGATCGGACCAGGTATTGGCGCACTCACAGAACGTCTGGCTCGTGTAGCTGGTCCTGTAACGGCTGTAGAGATTGATCAGAGATTGATTCCGATTCTGGGTGAAGTGATGCAGCCTTATCCGAACGTTCGTGTGCATCACGGGGATGTGCTGAAGCTGGATCTAGCTGAGTTGTTCCGCACCGATTTTGGAACGGTAGATAAAGTGAGTGTTGTGGCCAATCTGCCTTACTATGTAACGACACCAATCATGATGAAGCTGCTCGAAGAGAAGCTGCCTGTAGACAGTATTGTAGTCATGATCCAGAAGGAAGTGGCTGAACGTATGGCTGCTGCACCGGGATCAAAGGACTATGGCAGTCTGAGCATTGCGGTTCAGTACTACAGTATGCCGGAATTGGTCTGTATTGTTCCGCCCACGGTTTTCATTCCGCAACCTAATGTGGAATCGGCAGTAATCAAGTTAAAGGTGCGTGAGCAACCACCGGTTGAAGTTCCCGACGAAGCACATTTCTTCGAAGTGGTACAGGCTTCCTTCGCGCAGCGTAGAAAAACAATCTCAAATAATTTGAAAGCTCGTTTCTTCACAAAGGAGAACAGAGAACAGGCTGATCAGCTGTTGGAGCAGGCCGGTATTCAACCTTCAAGACGGGGAGAAACATTGAGCCTGCAGGAGTATGCAACACTCTGTACCGTAATGTGGGAAGCTGGAGTACGCGCAGCTCTGTAAAATTCGGATGAACCAATCCGGGTTTCTGCCCATACGATGGGGTAGAGGTGATTATGTTGATGAATATCGGAGACTTGGTCGTTCGAAAGTCATACGGTGGAGATGTGACTTTTCGGGTGCAAGGCCTCCAGTCGGACGGTGCCATCATTAAAGGGACCGAGTTCCGGCTGTTAGCCGATTCCCCTGTGAACGATTTGATACAGGTTCCTTATGAACCGCAGAGTGCGAAGACGAGGCAGGCTCACGTGAAGGCACATCAGACGCTCTCACGCCTGCAGCAGAATCGAATGGAACAGGCTGAGCGCAATCGTGAAGGAATAGTTCAGGAATGGTCTGTGCAACAAGAACCGGCTTATTTCGAGATGCCTGGCAAAGTGCTGCACTTGGATGGTGACCCCAATTATCTAAAAAAAAGCATGAACCTTTATGAGCAGCTTCGTGTTCCCGCAGAGGGCCAATATGTACATGAGTCTGCCATGGCTGACACGTTATATCGTCTGCTGCCGAAAGTGCGTCCGGATATTGTTGTGATTACTGGCCATGACGGCGTACTCAAGACTCGTCAGCCCTACGACTTATATAGTCTGGGCAGCTACAAGAATTCGCAGAACTTCGTGTCCGCTATTCAAGTGGCTAGGCAGTATGAACGTCATCTCGATGCGCTCACGATTGTAGCTGGCGCGTGTCAGTCCCACTTTGAGGCCTTGCTACGGGCTGGAGCGAACTTTGCCAGTTCACCAGGCCGAATTCTCATTCATGCTCTGGATCCAGTCTATGTGGCAGCCAAGGCAGCCTTCACGTCGGTGCGGGAAACCGTGAACATGAATGACATTTTGCATAACACGATTAGTGGTAGCCAGGGTGTGGGCGGCGTAGAGACAAGGGGAAGTTATCGCGTAGGTCTGCCCGGATTGAATGATTTATCCACGTTAAAAGTGAATCCATCAGCCGTCTGAAGATGGCAGAAAAAAGTCCCATTTAGGGGCTTTTTTTGTTTGCAAAAAAATTCATTGACAACAACTTTTTGATACTGATATAATAATTAGTTTTGATTTGACAATGACTGTAAAATCCGGTATAATGGACAAGAAAAGAGGTGGTCGTCGACAATGGCTAAAAATACGCTATTGGATATCAAACGCAATCTCGATGCACATATCGGTCAGAAAATTATGCTGCGGGCTAATGGTGGCCGCCGTAAGACCATTGAGCGTACGGGTGTATTGGAAGAAACGTACCCTTCTGTTTTTATTGTCAAGCTTGATGAGGAGCAAGAAACTTTCAAGCGAGTATCCTACAGTTATGCTGATATACTTACGGAATCGGTGGAAGTCATGGTATTTGATCCAGGCAGCCAGACGCATAGCTCCTACATGGAGACGTAAGTATCGATTTACGGCGATTCTGCCCCCTTGGGCAGGTCGCTTTTTTTATTTTTGCAATAAGCCCGCTCGATTCATCGGAGAGGCATAGTTGATCAGGAATGAGTCTGGAGAAGAAGCGGCATACTATTTGGACAGGTTCAAGGCATTTTTCTTGGCCTGAGGGCAAATAGTCCCGGATACGAATGGACTTATTATGAATGAACTATTTCGAGGAGGATGACCCATGAGCCGGAGAAGAAGAAGTGTAATGTCGGATGAACTCAAGAATGAACTGGCAAAAGACCTAGGGTTCTATGATACCGTCCAGCAGGAAGGTTGGGGCGGGATCAAAGCGAAGGATGCGGGCAATATGGTGAAACGGGCCATTCAACTTGCGGAAGAAGCGGCACGCAAATCGTAATCCGGTTCAATCGGTTTGGAGAGCGGGGCAATCCGGCAGGAATGACCTCGCTTTTTCCCCATGGATGCGGAATAGAAATGACTTGACAGCCCCATTTTGATATAATATGTTAAGTTGTCTTAGGGAAAAGGTGAGGACGGGTGAACGCCTTGAAAATTTACGAAAAAGCGCCTGCTAAAATCAATTTGATGCTAGACGTTCTACATAAAAGAAGAGATGGATTTCACGAAGTTGAGATGATTATGACGATGGTGGATCTTGCCGATCGACTGGAAATGTCTGAGCTTCCTCGTGACACGATCTTTATCTCCAGTCAGGCGGGATATATCCCCCTGGATGAGAAGAACCTGGCATTTCAGGCAGCCAGGCTTATCAAAGAGCGTTATGATGTGAAAACTGGAGTTCATATTCATCTAGACAAAAAAATACCGGTGGCCGCCGGACTTGCTGGTGGCAGCAGTGATGCAGCAGCAACGCTGCGTGGATTGAATCGCCTCTGGCGTCTCAACATTCCGGATCAAGAGCTTCAGGAGCTCGGAGCCGAACTGGGGTCTGATGTGCCTTTCTGCATTACAGGTGGAACAGCACTCGCTACAGGCCGTGGTGAGAAGCTGACACCGATGCCGAATCCCCCGCAATGTTGGGTGATCTTGGCCAAGCCGCCGATTAATGTGTCCACAGCCGACGTCTATGGACGTTTCCGCAGCGACAAGATTGTTCGTCATCCAAGTGCTGCCAAAATGGAGCAGGCCATTCGCAATCAATCCTTTGCCGAAGTGTGCGGGCAGATGGGGAATGTGCTTGAGGACGTAACGTTGAAGCTGTATCCGGAAGTTCAGCATCTGAAAGATGCAATGATTCGGCTTGGAGCAGACGGAGTATTAATGTCAGGCAGTGGTCCAACCGTGTTTGGGCTTGTCTCCAAAGAGTCCAAGGTTGCCCGAGTCTACAATGGACTGCGAGGCTTCTGTAAAGAAGTGTATGCCGTACGTATGCTAACTTAATATTCGCTTTTATAATGTACAAACACGTATAAAGGTGGTATATTTTTAAATAATTATTCGGATTTGGATGTTTTCCGTGATCGTGAGGATGGATCTCTGTGAAGAAATTAAAACGAAGCGCAAGGCTGGTTGAAATGACGCAGTACTTATTGTCTAGACCGCATACGGTTATTCCGTTGACCACATTTGCCGAACGCTATGGAGCTGCGAAGTCGTCGATCAGTGAAGATTTGGCGATTATCAAGGAAGTGTTCGAAGAAGGTGGTTCGGGAGAACTGCATACACTGGCTGGAGCAGCCGGGGGAGTAAAGTGGATTCCAAAGGTGTCCAGAGAACTGGCACTGGCTTTTGCAGAACGACTTTCTACCCAGCTCGCGCAGCCGGATCGGATACTCCCTGGTGAATATCTGTACATGTCCGACCTGCTTGGACAGCCCGCATTGATGAATGAAGCCGGCAAGATTTTTGCAACGGCCTTTGGCAACATGGATATTGATGTGGTGATGACGGTCGAGACTAAAGGGATTCCGCTAGCTTATGCTACCGGAGCCCAGCTCAATCTGCCTGTAGTGCTCGTGCGCAGGGACCATCAGGCTACGGAAGGATCGGCCGTAAGTATCAATTATGTATCCGGGTCCCATAAAAGCCTACATACCATGTCCCTATCTCGCAGGGCAATGCGTGAGCACTCCAGAGTGCTCATTGTAGATGATTTTATGAAAGCCGGGGGAACCGTCCAAGGGATGATCGACCTATTGGCCGAGTTTAATGCCACGGTAGCCGGGGTAGGCGTATTAGTAGAATCTGGATCGGTTGATTCAGAAGAACGACTGCTGACGGACTACATATCTCTGGCGAAGCTGACGGCGGTTGATGCGAAGAGCAGACACATTTCCGTCAAGCCTGGCAACTATTTTGACCTGTAGAATCATGACGAATTACATGTCGGGAAAGGTTCTTTTCCATCGACCTGGCACTAACATTGTCGAATTGTGTATTAAATAAAAAAATTCCTGAAATTAGGACATTTTTGTGGTTATAAAAAGAAGGAGTTCGCATGTGCTGTGTGGAATTATACACCAAGTTCTGATGGAAAAAGGTGGTGAACACACACATGCAAATTACGGATGTCAGACTCCGCCGTGTTAACTCTGAGGGGAGAATGAAGGCTATCGCATCCATTACCATCGATAACGAATTCGTCGTTCATGACATTCGCGTCATCGATGGCAATAACGGAATGTTTGTTGCTATGCCGAGCAAGCGGACTCCTGACGGAGAATTCCGTGATATCGCCCACCCGATCTCTTCCGGTACTCGCGAGAAGATTCAAGCAGCTGTTTTGACTGAGTATGATCGCGCAGCAACTGAGGAAGAAGTCATTGAAGAAGGTGCCTGAGAACATTATTGGGGTTCGAAGGAAAAGAGAGCCATGTCTTATGGCTCTCTTTTCTTTTTGACCGGAATAAGATATATTCAGTATTGAGTTTATTCACAGAAGAGCATTTTCGCAGCTTAAATGTTGCAAAATGTTGAAAGAACAAAAAGCGCAGCGTGCGCTTGGTAACAGGGCGGCATCTTAGGAATCATGGGAATCGGTTAAGCTCGCAGGTACACGGCGTATACATATAGGTCACGATTTGTTGGTGTCCGCGTTGTTACGCGTGATTACAGAGACAGCAGGCGATGAACAAGACCGGCGCAGGGCCGGCTGAACGTTACTCATCGGATATATACAGGTAAGGTCAAACGATGGGTTTTTCAGAACAGGAGGTCGTAAATTTTGAAAAGAATGGCAATCGTTCTTGCGGCAGGGCAAGGAAAACGGATGAAATCGAAATTGTACAAGGTACTGCATCCCGTATGCGGTAAACCGATGGTGGGTCACGTGCTGGATGCAGCTCTTCGCGCAGGCGTTGAACGCAGCGTCGTTGTGGTCGGTCATGGTGCCGAAGCGGTGCAGTCATTTTTGGGTTCCAGAGCAGAGTACGTGCTTCAGGCTGAACAATTGGGAACAGGACATGCGGTGAAGCAGGTTAAATCTCTGCTCGGCAGTGAAGCAGGGTCAACCATTGTTGTCTGTGGAGACACACCACTTGTGACCAGCGAGACGCTGGAAGGACTAATGAAGCTCCATGAGAGCCGTGGAGCAGCAGCAACGGTTCTCACAGCTGAACTGGACAATCCTAAAGGGTACGGCCGCGTTATTCGCGGAGAAGATGGTTCTGTACAACGTATTGTGGAACAGAAAGATTGCACGGAGCAGGAAGATGCTGTGAACGAAATCAACACAGGCACGTACTGCTTCGATAATGCCAAGTTGTTTGCTGCGTTGGAGAAAGTGACGAACCAGAATGCTCAGGGAGAGTATTATCTCACTGACGTGGTTGGCATATTCCGTAATGATGGAGAAGTGGTAGAAGCTTACATGTCAGATGACATCGCGGAATCCATCGGAGTTAATGATCGACTTGCCCTTTCACAAGCAGAAGCGTTCATGCGTGAACGTTTGGCGGTAAAACATATGTTGAACGGTGTTACGATCATCGATCCGGCATCGACATATATCGGGGCGGATGTTACCATTGGATCAGATACAGTATTGTATCCGGGTACCATACTCAAAGGTACAACTACCATTGGCGAAGCATGCCATATTGGTCCTCAGGCAGATGTGGAAGACAGTATCATTCAGGATGGGGTTACAATCAAGCATTCTGTATTGTCACAAGCCGAGGTTGGATCAGAAGCAACTGTAGGTCCATTTGCTTATTTGCGTCCAGGCACCAAACTGGGCCGCAAAGTAAAAATTGGTGACTTTGTTGAAGTGAAAAATGCTACAATTGATGAAGGCTCCAAAGTATCTCATCTCAGTTATATTGGGGATGCTAAAGTAGGGAAAAACGTAAATGTTGGATGTGGGGCAATAACGGTGAATTATGATGGATATAATAAAGCTGTAACGACGATTGAAGATGATGCGTTCGTAGGCAGCAATGTCAATCTGATTGCACCTGTCACGGTAGGAAAAGGCGCATATGTTGTTGCGGGCTCTACCGTTACCCATTCTGTTCCCGAAAACGATCTTGCGATTGCCCGCCCACGCCAGGAGAACAAACCTGGATATGCGGAGAAAATTCGTGGTCGTGCCAAAGCTAAGAAACAAAATGCAAAACCCGAATAAGGGGTATTGATATTAAGAATTGCCTCCCGAACATCGGGGGGTGCCGACATGTCGCAGACGCTTATAGATTCCAATGAACCAGCACGGAGGGTTTTTATTTTATGACTTATTTTGATTCGAAATTAAAAATATTTACTTGCAATTCTAACCCCAAGCTTGCCCATCAAATTGCTGATTATATCGGAATTCCTATGGGTGAATCTCACACAACCAGCTTCAGTGATGGTGAGATCCAAGTGAAACTCTCTGAGAGTGTTCGGGGCTGCCACGTTTATATTGTGCAGTCTACTTGCTTGCCGGTTAATGACAACCTGATGGAAATGCTCGTTATGATTGATGCACTTAAACGGGCATCTGCCAAGACGATTAACGTCGTTATTCCGTACTATGGCTATGCTAGACAGGACCGTAAGGCCCGTTCGCGTGACCCGATTACAGCCAAACTGGTTGCCAATCTGATCGAAAAAGCGGGTGCAACCCGTGTAATTGCGATGGACTTGCATGCAATGCAGATTCAAGGATTCTTCGATATTCCGGTCGATCATCTACTCGGCGTGCCGATTTTGGCTCAATATTTCCGCTCGAAACAGATCGAAAATCCGGTTGTTGTATCGCCTGACCACGGCGGCGTAGTGCGCGCTCGGAAACTGGCGGACTTCCTGAATGCACCTCTCGCAATTATCGACAAACGTCGTCCAGAGCCGAACGTCAGCGAAGTGATGAACATTATCGGTAACATCGAAGGTAAAACAGCAATTCTGATCGATGACATCATTGATACAGCGGGAACGATTGTACTGGGAGCGAATGCTCTGATGGAAGGTGGCGTGAAGGAAGTATACGCTTGCTGTACTCATCCAGTATTGTCCGGACCTGCGATGGAACGCTTGGAGAATGCACCACTGAAGGAAGTTATCGTAACGGATACCATTCCGATTACGCATGCTAACCCGACAAGCAAACTTAAAGTGTTGTCTGTAGCACCTTTGCTCGGAGAAGCCATTATCCGGGTTCATGAGGAATTGTCAATCAGCAAGCTGTTTGAAATTGAATAAGGATGTCTGCATAAAGTAGTAGAGGGGTTACGTTTTCCGGATCAATGGAAAATGTAACCCCTGTCGGCGTGCCGTTATATTGGAAGTGAAACAGTGCCTGCCGAATTTCTAGTATCCGGGGCGGGAGATAAAACGGAACCGGCGCCGATGAAAAAGAGTGTCGGCAATTTCGACAAATTGATTATCGAAACGTGTGATTAGTCCGATCTCAATATGGGTGTCGCGGTCATATACCTGTACAGGTACGTGATATTCCAGATGATAGATAAAATCGCTATGTTGAGTCAGTTGTCCGTTGTCTTCGCGCAAAACCCGCTCACCTTCCTGGGTTGATGAAATAATAAATGTAAACACTATATAAGATCAACTAAACATTTACACGATAACGGAGAGGACAGAAATAACTTGAAGAAGCGAAGCGTTCGCCTGAAAGCTTTCTGCAAGAAAGCTACATCGGAAGCATAAGCTATCCCCGGATTTTCCCTTTTCATAAAGAATTCAAAAAAATCTGGGGATAACAGCGATCGGAAAGTTGTTCTGTCATCGGAGTGCCAGTGTAAATACTCTTTAGTTCAAATTATATAACCAATTCGAATCTCACTTTGTTGATATTATATGAAATATAACATTCGAAGTCTATGCTTCACCTTAGGCTGATCCGAAGGAGGGAACAAGATGAAGTGGATTGTCGGCCTCGGAAATCCAGGCCCGAACTACGCTAAAACCCGTCATAATATCGGTTTTATGGCACTTGATCGACTTGCAGAGCGGCATAATATCTCCATAACGCAGAGCAAATGCAAGGCGCTGATTGGAGAAGGTGTAATTGGTGGCGTCAAAACGGTGCTGATTAAACCAATGACGTTTATGAACCTGTCCGGTGAGTCGGTAAGGGCTTATATGGATTTTTATAAAGTTAGTCTGGAAGACCTGATTGTCGTCTATGACGACATGGACACGGAAACAGGCAAAGTCAGATTGCGTTACCAAGGCAGTGCAGGTGGTCACAATGGAATCAAATCCATTATCCAGCATACCGGTACACAGCATTTTAACCGGGTGCGGATGGGAATATCCCGACCAGAACCGGGACATGCCATTGTAGACTACGTACTGTCCAAGTTTATGAAGAACGAAAAGGAAGCACTCGATCAAACGATCGAACAGACCTGTGATGCATTGGAGTATAGTCTGGATCATACGTTTGAACAGACAATGGCCAAGTTCAACGGGTGAACCGCTGCAACTGACACTGGAAAAATGATCTAGATTCGGGTTCGATTCAGTCTTAATGGGCATACTGGACGTATAAACCATGTTCAGGAGGCATAAACATGTCAGTGAATTATGTGTGCAGGCATTGCCGTACTTTTATTGGACGAATCGATTCTGCCCGGATAACGGAAGCGCAATTGGGCTTTCATTTCTTGACCCCCGACGAGCGGAGGGATATAATAGCGTATAATTCCGGTGGCGATATAACCGTTCGGATTACATGTGATTATTGCAAAGAAGCTCTGGAATTCAATCCTGAGCTGAGCCTGCTTGCGAGTCCGCTTCAGTAATTAACTCGCAAGCAGCTAGAACTTATGACAGATGATGGTGGATGAGGAATACCGCTCCACCTTTATAGCCTTGGCAGCCTGCTGAGGCTTCTTTTCAGTTGGGATGAAACCAGACTATATGTGAAATTACCCTTCAGCTACATCAAACGGATGTGGCAAAGAAGCGACTTATCCTTTATGATGAAACAGGACAAAAAGGAATTTGTATCCAATTTCTAATGTGGTGAACCTGCGCGCAGGCGTGAGATACTCAAGTAAGTTATAAGAGAGGTGCCCCTTTTGTTACAAGCACTTATACAGGCTTTTTCCAAAGATCCGGACTTCGGATCCATTACGGCCGGGATTACATCCGGTATGAAGGAGCAATTGGTTTCGGGCTTATCCGGTTCGGCACGTCAGATTATGCTGGCTGCCTTACATCAGGAAATGAACAGACCCCTGCTCGTTGTGACACACAATATGTTTTCCGCTCAAAAAATCGCAGAAGATTTACAGGAAGCGCTTTCACCAGATCAGGTGCTGCTCTATCCTGCCAACGAACTTGTTGCCGCTGAAGCTGCTGTTTCCAGTCCGGAAACATTGGGTCAGCGTATTGACGTGTTGGTCCGTTGCGCCCAGGGATTCAGGGGCGTTGTTGTTATCCCGTTTTCCGGGGTACGGCGCTATGTTCCACTTCCAGAAGTGATGGCTAATGCTCAGATTACAATTAAACAAGGTAATACACTGGAGCTGGATTCATTCCTGCTGGAGATGGTGAAGCTCGGATATGAACGTGTAGAGCGCGTAGAATCACGCGGCGAGATGAGCGTGCGTGGTGGAATTATTGACTTCTATCCAGTCACATCGTCCATTGCGTACCGTGTGGAATTATTCGATGATGAGATCGATTCCATTCGTACATTTGATCCTGCAGACCAGCGTTCCATTGAACGAATTGATGAAGTGACGGTTCTGCCGTGCAAAGAGTTAATTGCAGATCGCGAACGTATGGAGAAGGCTGCCGATGCAGCCGTTATTTTGCTTGACCAACAGTTGGAGAAAATGACGGATCGGCAGGCGAAGCTGCGTCTGCGAGAAGAAATTCATCGCGAGATTGAACTTCTACGGGAGCATGTGTATTTCTCTGAAATGTATAAATATATTTCACCGCTCTATCCGGAAAACAAGACGATCTACGACTACATGCCAGAAGATACGTTACTTGTACTCGACGAGCCAGCAAGGCTCGCTGAGACGTCGAAACAGCTTGACCGGGATGAGTCGGAGTGGAATCTTCATTTGATGCAAAACGGGAAGACTCTTCCGGACCTGCATCTGTCGGCAGATGGGGATGATCTGATCTATGAACGTCCATTCCAGACGCTGTTTATGTCCATCTTTTTGCGTCAGGTTCCTCATACCCAACCGCAGAATATCCTTAACTTTATCAGCCGTGGAATGCAGGACTTCCATGGTCAGATGAATGTGCTCAAAGCAGAAATGGAGCGCTGGCAGAAAGCCGGAGTTCAAGTACTCATGCTGGCTAACGGTGAGGAAAGACTTGATCGGATGCGCCGGGTACTCATGGACTATGATATCCCTGAGCCGGAGATGCTTATTGGCAACTTGCAAACCGGATTTGAAATGCCTTCTATTCATCTGGCTGTCGTTACCGAAGGTGAGATGTTCTCACAGAAGCAGCGCAAAGTGCGCAAACCGATTCGCAATGTGGACAACGCTGAACGCATTAAATCCTATAGTGAGCTGAAAGTGGGCGATTATGTCGTTCACCAGAATCACGGGATTGGTAAGTATCTCGGGATCGGCACACTTGAGGTTGGCGGTATTCACAAGGATTACATGCATATTCTATATGCAGGTGGAGACAAACTGTCTGTACCGATTGAGCAGATTGATCTGATTCAGAAATATGTCGGTTCGGAAGAGAAAGAGCCGAAAATATATAAGCTGGGCGGTAATGAGTGGACACGGGTTAAAAACAAAGTCCGCACATCTGTACAGGATATTGCTGATGATCTAATCAAGCTTTATGCGGAACGCCAGACGTCAAAAGGCTTCGGCTTCGACAAAGACTCTGCGGAACAGCAGGAGTTCGAGGACATGTTCCCTTATGATGAGACACGTGATCAGGTGCGTGCAATTGAAGAAATCAAGAAGGATATGGAACAAAATCGTCCGATGGACCGTTTATTGTGTGGGGATGTCGGTTACGGCAAAACCGAGGTTGCGATCCGTGCTGCATTTAAGGCTGCCATTGAGGGGAAACAAGTTGCTGTATTGGTACCTACAACCATTTTGGCACAGCAGCATTATGAAACGTTCCGTGAGCGTTTCTCGGGTTATCCATTCAACATTCATGTACTTAGTCGATTCCGTTCACGTAAAGAACAGAATGAGACGGCCAAAGGTATCAAGGCAGGCACCGTCGATATCGTTATTGGTACTCATCGGTTATTGTCACAGGATCTAGTCTTCAAGGATCTTGGCCTGTTAATTGTAGATGAAGAGCAGCGCTTTGGTGTAACTCACAAGGAAAAACTGAAAAAGCTGAAAACAAACGTGGACGTGCTGACACTGACAGCGACGCCGATTCCGCGTACCCTTCACATGTCCATGCTGGGCGTTCGTGATCTGTCGGTTATCGAGACACCGCCGGAAAACCGTTTTCCGGTACAGACGTATGTCGTTGAACACAGTCAGGCGCTTGTTCGTGAAGCGATTGAACGTGAGTTAGCTCGTGGTGGTCAGGTCTACTACTTGTATAACCGTGTGCAGGGAATTCAGGAGATGGCTGCCGAAATTTCCGAATTGGTCCCTGAAGCCAAGGTGGGTGTGGGGCATGGCCAGATGTCGGAAACGGAGCTGGAGAAAACTATTCTGGACTTCCTGGATGGTGAATATGACGTACTCGTCAGCACAAGCATCATTGAGACCGGGGTGGATATTCCTAACGTAAATACGCTGATCGTGCATGACGCGGACAAAATGGGTCTTTCCCAGCTGTACCAACTGCGTGGACGGGTGGGACGTTCCAATCGGATTGCATATGCCTATTTCACGTACCAACGGGACAAAGTGCTGACCGAAGTTGCTGAGAAACGTCTGCAATCGATCAAGGAATTCACCGAACTGGGTTCGGGATTCAAGATCGCGATGCGTGATTTGTCGATCCGCGGCGCGGGTAATCTGCTCGGAGCTGAACAGCACGGCTTTATTGCGTCTGTCGGATTCGATCTGTATTCTCAGATGCTGGCAGAGGAAATTAACAAACGCAAAGTTACGATGCTTGGCGAAGAGCCGGTGCCATCCGATCAGTGGAACACAACGCTGGATCTCAGTATCGATGCGTACTTGCCGTCGGATTATATTTATGACAGTATTCAGAAGATTGAAATTTATAAAAAAGTGGCGGTTATTGCCTCCTTCGACGATGCAATGGAACTGGAAGACGAATTGGTTGACCGATTCGGAGATCTGCCGGAAGCCGTGATCAATCTGCTGGCGGTGGCCAGAATGAAAGTCTATGGCAAGATCTACGGTATTGAATCCATCTCCCAACGCGGAGATGATCTTACAGTGAAGTTCTATGAAGGCCGAGAACATGCATTTGAGCTCTCAAAAATCGCACACATTGGAAATCAGTTCGAAAGACGTGTACAATTTGAACAAGGACCCCATATGCTTATTCATGTCAAGGGCAAAGGGCTTGGGGACAAGCAACTGATGGAGCTGGTAGAGAAATTTCTGGAGTCCATGAAAAGTGCTTTTAAATCAAAGGGGGAACTAAAGGATGTTAGCAAAGTATAAAAAAGTAGGGAAAGTACTGTCTGTGAGTATGGTAGCAGTACTGTCCCTATCACTGCTTGCTGCTTGTGGCAAGAAGGAAGAAGCGACAACGGAACCAAAGGATACAAGTGCAGTAGTCGCTACGTATGATGGCGGTACAATTACAGCCAATGAATTCGACATGGAGCAACGGGTCATGAAATTCCTCTATCCGGAATATGCACAAATGATGGATATGGATGATTTCAAGGAGTACCTGGTAAAACAGGAAGTTGCATATGAATATTTGAGTGGAAAAGCAAGTGATGCAGCCAAAACCGAAGGTGAAAAAACAGCGACAGAGCAATTCGACAAAATGAAAGCTTCTGTTCAAGCTGACCAATGGACTGAGATGCTGAAAGCTCAGAATCTGACAGACCAGAACATTAAGGATTACATGACTCGCATCATGACGGTAATTAAGGACAAAGAAACTGGCGTTACTGAAGATGCGATTAAAGCTGAATTTGAGAAAAATAAAGATCAGTTCACAACGGCGTCTGTTCGTCACGTACTGATTAACTTTACTGATCCAAAAACGCAAAAAGAGCGTAAAAAGGAAGATGCTCTGAAACTTGCAAAAGAAGTGAAAGCCAAATTGGACGGCGGAGCAGACTTTGCTGAAATTGCGAAGAAATACTCTGAAGACACAGGTTCTGCAGAAAAAGGCGGATTGTATGAAGATACACCTGTAGCTAGCTGGGTAGATGCGTTCAAGGAAGCAGCAAAAACGCTGCCATTGAACAAAATCAGTGATCCTGTAGAGACTGAATATGGTTATCACATCATGAAAGTAGAAAAACGTACAGAAGCGGACTACGCGAAATTGACTGCTGAACAAAAAGAAACACTCAAAAGCCAATTGGCCGCTGCTGAGATCGATACATTCATGACCAGCGAACTGGACAAAATCGTAAAAGAAGTAAAACTGCCGAAAACAGACAAGGCTGAAGAAGGTACGACTGAAGGTACTACCGAAGGCACAACCGGTACAGGAACTGGTACTGAGGGTGAAAAAACCGATGCGGGTACCGATACCAAAACGGATCAAGGAACAACTGGAACCGACAAGGATACAAAAACAGATGAAAGTACAGATACAAGCGGTAAGTAAGATAGCGAATGCGTACATCCAGCTAATACGTTTGTCTGGGTGATACACTGAACGCTTCAAATATGGACAACCATACAGAAAAGCAAGAGGGGGACTTAAGGCCTCCCTCTTGCTTTTGCTTGTATCTATGGAGCAAAGTGGGTACATGGTCGCCTTCTGTGGAAGTTTACACAACTATATTCTCCAAAGTATGTATAAGGAAATGGGAACAGATGAATACTATGGTCAAGATATCACACTAAACGTTCTGGGACTTTCCTCTACCCATTAAGGAACAGTAGTTGAAAAATCTTCTCGAGAAAGTGGGGCAACATGTGAAATGAAAGCTACTGGTATTGTCCGCCGTATAGATGACCTCGGTCGAGTGGTCATTCCGAAAGAAATCCGCCGTACGTTACGTATCCGTGAAGGCGATCCACTTGAGATTTTTGTGGACCGCGATGGAGAAGTTATTCTTAAAAAATACTCGCCGATTGGCGAACTTGGTGATTTTGCCAAAGAATATGCAGAATCGCTGTATGAAAGTACAGGCCATGTAACGATGATCTCTGACCGCGATACGATTATTACGGTCGCAGGCGGTTCCAAGAAAGAGTATCTGGACAAGCAGGTAGGTCAACTGGTGGAGAGTTGTATGGAAAACCGCAAGACGATTTTGGAGACCAACAATGGTTCTTATGAGCTTAGCAAAGATCATGACGAGACGTTATCGTCTTTTGTTATCGCCCCAATCATTTCGGGTGGTGACCCCATCGGAACGGTTATCCTTTTCAACAAGGATGAGTCGGTGAAGATGTCTCAGATGGAAATCAAAATGTCTGAGACGGCTGCCGGGTTCCTTGGCAAACAGATGGAGCAATAAAAAAAGCAGATTAACTCCTGGTGCCCTGAGGCAACCAGGAGTTTTTGCATTTTAGGGAAGCTGTAGACCGTGTGGATGATGTCCTGAAGGACAGGATACCTGGAAGGGTTAGTCTGTGCGCCTTTGGACAGGTATAATAACTAGGTATACTTTGGAGAAAGAACGCATGGACATACGCAGGAGGGACATATGAAACAGTTGTCTACAGGCTCAAGATTGCTTCAGGGCGCATTTGTACTTGGGCTTGCCGCCATTATATCCAAAATCATTGGTGCTTTTCAGAAGATTCCGCTACAGAATCTGGGGGGAGACGGTGTTTTTGGCATCTACAACACGGTGTACCCGTTCTATATGCTCATCATTACCATTGCTGCTGCAGGGCTGCCTGTGGCTGTATCCAAATTCGTAGCCGAGCAGAATGCACTTGGTCGACCGGAAGAAGGCAGGAGGGTTATACGCTTGTCCTCGATGCTGCTCGGTGGAATTGGACTGGCCCTGGCTTTGTTAATGTATATCGGTGCACCGCTTATTGGAAACCTGATTGGTAACGGAAGTGTCGTACCGTCCATTCGGGCAGCTTCGATGGCATTGTTGTTTGTACCGGTGATGACAGGCTTGCGCGGATATTTCCAGGGGTTGCAGCAAATGGTGCCTACAGCGGTATCCCAGGTGGTAGAGCAGACTGTACGGGTCACGGTGATGATTGTTCTGTTGTTGTGGCTCATGGGACGGGACGCTTCATTGGAGACTATAGCAGCTGGAGCTATGATTGGCTCAGTGGCAGGAGGGTTTGCCGGGTTAGTTACGATGCTTGGATATGTGTACCATCATCGACGGAGAAATGAGGAAAGGCTCGCTGTTATGAAAAGTACTGAGGCAGCTGGGCAAATGGAGAAAAACAAAGAACACCGAAGCGTGGGGAGCAGCCTTCTGCCTGAAGAGCGGCGATCCAACGGTGAGTGGATGCGGACGCTACTGATCTATGCCATTCCGGTCTGTCTTGGATCATTGGCTGTGCCATTGATGAATCTGGTGGATACCTTTACGGTACCCCGCTTGTTAAGACGAGAAGGGCTGGATGAGCTTCAATCCATGGTGTCCTTCGGAATTTACAACCGGGGATTGCCGCTGGTTCAGTTAGTCACGATGCTTGCCACGTCACTGTCTGTGCTCTTTATTCCGGCGATGGCCGAAGCCCGACTGAAAGGCGGGCCAGAAGCCGTGAAGCAGCAAGCAGGCCTTGCGCTGCGTTGGTTCTGGTTAATCGGCCTAGCGGCATCCGCAGGTTTGGCGGTGCTGGCAGAGCCGATTAACCGCATGCTGTACGGGGATGCCGCAGGCACCGAAGCCCTGCGGTACATGGCGCTGACGGCTGCGGGAAGCACCGTCAGCATTATCGCGGCGGCGCTGCTGCAAGGCCTCGGCGCCGTGCGCGCTCCTGCGTTCAGCATGCTGGCCGCCGCAGGCGTCAAGGCGCTGCTGAACGTCATGCTTGTGCCGGCGCTGGGCATCAGCGGCGCGGCCCTGGCAGGCGCAGTCGCCTACATGCTGGCGGCTGGCCTGAATGTGGCGCTGCTGGCGCGACTTGTCGCCCTGCGCCCCGCTCCCGGCGCCGTCTTGGCGAAGCCGGCGCTGGTTATCGTCGCCATGAGCGTGGCGGCGGCAGGCACGGCCTGGGCCGCCGAAGCTGTGCTCGGCGGCATCGGTATCGCGGCCGACCGCAGGCTGGCCGCGATGGGCGTGAGCCTGCTTGGCATAGCTGCAGGCTCGGCCGTGTTCTTGCTGGCAGCGGCCCGAACGGGACTGCTGACCGCCGCAGAGCTGGCGGCCGTGCCCAAGCTGGGGCCGCTGCTGGCCAAGCTGCTGCGCAGACTGCGTGTGCTGCGCTAACCCTCACGTTGCGCTGCTACACTTAGCGCCACGCCGTCCATTCACCCCGGCTCTCGCATTCTAAAGCGGAGCAGCGGAGGTTGAATGAGTCACACCGTGTCATATGCAAATGCAATTATAGGATAACGTCTAATTCTGGTATAATACGTGTAATTATAGAGCCCTGTTCTGTACTATGTATGACTCATTCGTGATTGGCTTTGATCAAGGATGGAAAGTCGGAACAGGATAGTTCGGATGGAGGCTTATAAAGATGAGTGCAGCTTTGACAGTAGTCGGTCTTGGATCTGGAGATGCAGATCAGCTGACGGTAGGGATCATCAAAAAAATGAAGCATGCAGCGATGCTGTATGTACGCACACTGGATCATCCCGTACTGAATGATCTCAAGCAGGAAGGATTGGAGATGACATCCTTTGATGCCATCTATGAGGCGAAGGATTCTTTTCCGGAAGTGTACGACGAAATTGCAGACCGGCTGATTGAGGCCGCACGCAAGGGCGAGCCGGGTACCGAGATCGTTTATGCCGTGCCAGGGCATCCCATGGTCGCTGAAGCGAGTGTACGCCTGTTGAAGGAGCGCTGCCCACAAATGGGCATTTCGCTGCGCGTTATGGGCGGGGAAAGCTTTCTGGATGAGGCGTTTATTCGTCTTGGATTCGATCCTATCGAAGGGTTTCAGCTTCTCGATGCCAGCAGTCTGAATACGGAACTGGTGCAGCCGCAGCTTCATACCTTGATTGGACAAGTATATGATGTGTTTACCGCTTCCGATGTAAAATTGTGCCTAATGGACGTTTACCCTGACGATTATCCGGTATTTGTCGGACATGCCTTGGGTGTACAGGGACAGGAAATCATACACAAGGTACCGCTGCATGATCTGGACCGGATTGAAGGGTACGGTAATCTCTCATTGATATATGTGCCCAAAAATACGGATGACGCGCTTCGTCGGCGCTCCTTCGCACGACTTCATGAAATCGTGAATATTCTTCGTAGTCCAGGCGGCTGTCCATGGGATCAGGAGCAGACCCACCAGTCGATCCGCAAAAACCTGATTGAGGAAACCTATGAAGTTATTGAAACGATTGATGAAGATGATCCTGATCACATGAAGGAAGAGCTAGGTGATCTCCTGTTGCAGATTTTGCTGCACTCCCAGATGGAAGAAGAGGTTGGCACATTTAACGTGTACGATGTTATTGAAGGATTGAACGACAAGCTAATTTTCCGTCATCCGCACGTATTCGGTGAACAACAGGCAGGGAATGCGAATGAAGCGTTGCAAAACTGGGAACAGATGAAGGCAGAGGAGAAAAAGCGCAAGGGACAGGATCTACAGCAGACTTCTGTGCTGGACGGCATTCCCCGTGACTTGCCTGCCTTGATGAAAGGGTACAAATTACAGAAAAAAGCGGCCAAAGTTGGCTTCGATTGGGATGACGTGGAAGGTGTCTTTGCCAAGATCGAGGAAGAACTGGCAGAGCTAAAAGAAGCGGTACAGCATAACCAATCTGCGGAAGAGCGGAAGTTGGAACTGGGCGATTTATTGTTTGCAGCGGCCAATGTTGCGAGATTTATTGATACAGATCCGGAGGAGGCGCTTGCCGCCACCAATCGGAAATTCATTCAGCGTTTCCAGTATATCGAGGAGCGTCTACGTGAACAGGGAAGAACTCCGTCAGACAGCAATGTCGATGAAATGGAGCAATACTGGCAGGCAGCGAAAAAGGCTGGATTGTAAAGGGTTCTGGCATTTTGGGCGCTGATCCGATATCATTAGTTGCATCATGCGTATCGTCGTCGAAGCATCTCGAGCGAATTGCACGAGAAAGCGTGTGATTAACGGAGAGGTGTTTCGGGTACTGGACTTAGACTGTTCTTGGGCAGGACCGACAAAAAGTGAAAAAAGTCGAAGACCGAGGCAGGATTTCAGATGCCAAGCCAGAATACATGTGTAGTAACCTTGCGCGGAGCCAGCAGCAGCAGATCTGTTGTCACGGATTCGCAGATACTTTTTTTTCAATTTGGGAGGCTTTTAAAAATGAACAAAACAGATCTGATTAACAACATTTCCACCAAAAGCGGTTTGACTAAAAAAGACGTTGAGTCCGTATTGAACGGCTTTTTGGGAGAAATTACAGATGCACTTGCCAGCGGAGACAAAGTACAACTGATCGGCTTTGGCACTTTTGAGACCCGCAAACGTTCCGGTCGTACCGGACGTAACCCACAAACAGGGAATGAAATCGTGATTCCTGAGTCCACCGTTCCTGCGTTCAAAGCAGGCAACAAACTTAAAGAAGCCGTAAAATAATGCGTCTTGATAAATTCCTGAAGGTCTCTCGGCTGATCAAACGCCGCACCGTAGCCAAGGACGTTTCCGAACAGGGACGTGTGCTGGTGAACGGACGTGAAGCGAAGCCAAGCGCCGCTGTCAAAGTGGGCGATGAGCTTACGGTTCAGTTCGGTCAAAAGCTGGTCACCGTGAAGGTGGAGCGTCTTGCCGAGAGTACCAAGAAGGATGAGGCGAGCAGCCTCTACACCTTGGTTAAGGAAGAGCCGATCGCCAAGGATAACGGTCTGAACTGGTAACAGGGATGCCTGATATACTTTTCTACAACATTCATTGCAAAATGAAGAGAAACGCCTTTCCCGTGCAGGGAAGGGCGTTTTTGTGTTCCACTCTTTTCCGGACAATTGCTTTCATCCAACCTTGGTTCTATTCTGCACTTCTGATCCATAAGCTAGGGTTAAGAAGGAGGGGTACATGCCATGGTTGAGCAAAGTAAGACGAAACAGCATCATCTGAGCATGCAGAATCGGAAACTGCTGGATCTGACGGGTGTCTCCAATGTGGAGAGCTTCGACAGTGAGGAATTTTTGCTGCAAACTGAACTTGGGCATCTGACCATCCGGGGGCACAATTTACATATCAAAAACCTGAGCCTGGAGGACGGTTTGTTATCCATCGAGGGCACTGTCAGTTCTCTTCAATATCTGGACCCCGGTTCTCAGTCCAAAAACGGTAAAGGCCTGTTCGGCAAGATGTTCCGATGAGTCCGGATACTCAATGGATCACATTGATGTGGATGCTGATGTCGGGAGCCGTGATGGGGATGGCCTACGACAGTTACCGGGTACTGTCCGGTCAGCTGCGGTTCCCGAGATGGAGCGTCCACACGCTAGATCTGTTGTATTGGGTCGCTTCCGCGCTGTTCGTCTTCCGGATGCTGTACGCCGGGAACCACGGACAGCTGCGGTTTTATGTCTTTTTGGGGCTGATTATAGGGGTTTGCTTCTATTTTTGGCTTTTAAGTGTTACAACCCAGCGTTTTGTGGTAATGTTAATTAAACTCGCAAGAACGCTGATTCATTGGTGTGGACATATCCTTAACATCCTGATCGTTATGCCCGCTAAAGGACTATACAAGCTAGTGCGCGTATTATTTGGTTTTGTACTCGCCATACTGTTATTCCTGGGTAAGCTGGTGCTGCAATGTTTGGTACCTTTCGGCAAGTTGTTCCGCTGGATGTTTAGGCCAATCCTGAAACATTGGGTTACGCCACGCTTCCTGATCCGTGCGGGTTCAAGTATCGCAGCGATGTGGAAACGCTGGTTTTAAGGAGGTCCGATAATGGGTAAAACACCTATGAACAAATCAAAAGCTCCAGCAGGCCAAGGAAAATCTGCAGGTGCCAAAAGGCGTCTCATGCTATGGATGACCTTTATGGTTGTGTTTATCATTTGGGCAGGATATACGTTCCTTGTGCAGACTGCGCAAATTTCGGACAAGAGTTCTCATCTGGCTGCCCAGCAATCTTCAAAGGAAGAGACGTTGAAGAAGCTGGCTCAATTGAAGTACGAAGTCAGTCGGTTGAAGGATCCCGAATACATAGGACAGCTGGCTCGGAAAAAAGGATACTATCTGCCTGAGGAAACACCAATTCAGGTTGAAGAGTCAGGGAACTGATGTAATTTGGCTCATTATTGAGCAAGGATTGTTATCTATATGTCTGAAGCCGTTATACCGGAAAAAATAGGCTACCTTAAGGGGTAGTGCTCAGTTGACCTTGGTTTGCGGCATAAGGTATAATTAAATTAGCACAGCATTGATTTTGGCATTCAAAAAATCGGGTTGTATATTTTTAAGGGAGGATCATTTTATTCTATGGCAATTGAAGTGGGCACCAAGTTAGAGGGCAAGGTGACAGGCATCACGCATTTTGGAGCATTTGTGGATCTGTCAGGAGGTGTCACGGGTCTCGTTCACATCTCGGAAATCGCCGACAATTATGTCAAAGATGTCAACGACCACCTGAAGCTTAATGACCTCGTTACCGTTAAGGTCATCAACGTTGACAAGGATGGCAAGATTGGGCTTTCCATTAAGCAAGCTGTTGACAAACCGGTTGAGCAACAAACACAGTCCAGACCCCCGAGAGCTCCTAGACCGGAACGCAGTGGAGGAGATCGCGAACGATTCAGCGGCGGAGGCCCAAGTGGTGGCCAAGGTCGTGGTGGCGGCGGTGGATTTAACCGTGGTGACCGCGGAGGCCGTTCTTTCAAGCCCGCAGCAGGCAAACCTTCATTTGAGGATAAAATGTCACGCTTCCTGAAAGATAGTGAAGAGCGGATCTCTTCGCTGAAAAAGAACACAGAAGGCAAACGTGGTGGCCGTGGAGCCAAACGCGTGTAATCTGGTTCAACCTGATTTAAAATATAAGAAGAACCGTTAGCCTTGGGGCTGACGGTTTTTTTGCGTTTGTTTTTAATGTTGGGGTTTAACCGTTCAGATATAGACATTTAACCGGATTCATAGCCGTTTTTGTAAAGTGAAGCTCCATATCCCCAGTTTTTCTGCGCAGGAAAAAAAGTACATAAGAACATTTGTCGTCTACCATTTTTTACCGACAGGTTTCCGTGGCATTCCACAGGTATCCTGCTCAAATCGTGGCGATGACGAACCGCGTCCGGTTCAAAATCAGACAAGTGCCTTGTCGGCAAGGGTCTGGGCAAATGGATGAAACCACAATAAGGCCGGGGGTTTCGCACCACCGCGCCGCGTCTGTTTCTTTTGTCGTAAAGTTTTTGGACCCTACCCACCAATTGTGACAAACTACGTCTTCTATTCTATCTATAATCAGAACCATCGAGAACGAAACACGAAAATTAAATTAATCGAATGGGGTGCCTTGAGGATGATGGAAAAGTGGAATGTCATTCAATTTCCGGGAATGAAAGCTGGTAAAGGAGGTACAGAAGCTCGGGAGGAGCTTTCGGTACGCCTAAAACAGTGGATTAGCTCCCGCAAGGCCGTCCAGATCGTTGCTGCACGTAAATGGGTGCTGCTTCTTACCTTTATGGGATTTTTGCTGGGCAAGGCCATGATTCTGAATGAATTATCGCCCTTTGCGATTGCTTACTTTGCGGTTATCGCCTTCATGCGTAGGGATTACATTATTCCGGTAGGGGCTGCGTTGCTGGCAGGAAGTCTCTTCGCTCCGTTTCCGGTACCTCTGATTGTTGCTTCGGAGCTCGCCATCTTCTATCTGTTGTTCAGAGGACTGGAGTCTTATGACCGCGCTGAATTATCTTATGCGCCAACGATGGTGTTTACGACTACTTTTATGGTCAAGTTATTCGCCGTCGTTATTGGGCCGTCTTTCAGCTGGTACGCCATGTTAATGCTCACGATGGATTCCGTACTCAGCTTTGTGCTTACCCTGGTTTTCATACAGGCCATACCGATCTTCACGTATCGCAAAAAAAAATTCAACCTAAAGAACGAGGAGATCCTCTGTCTGATCATCTTGCTGGCTTCCGTGATGACAGGGGCGGTGGGCTGGACGATCCAGTCCCTGTCTGTAGAGCATATGCTCTCCCGGTATCTCATTCTGATCTTCGCGCTGGTGGGCGGAGCCCCCCTCGGAGCCTCGGTTGGGGTCATTACTGGCCTCATTCTCAGTTTGGCCGATATGTCGGCGGTATATCAGATGAGTCTGCTTGCTTTTGCTGGCATGCTGGCAGGTATGCTCCGGGAAGGAAAACGTGCGGCTGTTGCTCTGGGCATGCTGCTGGGTTCCTCTATTCTATCCATATATCTGGGTGGACCGGGAGATGTCATGAATTCTTTATGGGAGACATGTGCAGCCATTGTTTTGTTTATGTTAACGCCAAAAAGTATGCTGACGGCCATATCCAAATATGTTCCTGGCACGCAGGATCATACGAAGTCGCAGCATGAATATGCGAAGAGAATACGTGATGTCACCGCAGAACGGGTTACCCGCTTCTCGCAGGTATTCCGTCAGTTGTCACGCAGCTTCGATCAGATGTCTGGCGCGGGGGAGCCGGTACAGAACGAAGGCGGGATGGAGCACTTCATGAATGCCGTAGCCGAAGGCACATGTTCGGGTTGCTTTAAGAAGGCCCAATGCTGGGATGCGAAGTTTATTCAGACCTATAAATATATGACAGATGTGATGAGTTCCATTGAAGCCAACCCGGAGATGTCAGGCAAGCAAATTCCGGTGGAATGGAACAGGGTATGTGCGAAACCGGAGGAGGTACTTGAAGTGATGCGCGCCCAGTATGGTCTGCATCAACATAACATGCAATGGAAACGTCAGATTATAGATAGTCGACAGCTGGTTGCAGAGCAATTATCAGGGGTATCCCAGGTAATGGAGGACCTGGCGAAAGAAATTCAACGGGAAAGTGAGGAGATGGTACAACAAGAGGAGCAGATTCGAGATGCGCTTGAATCGTTAGGTCTGTCCATACATTCTATTGAAATTATTAATCTGGAAGCGGGGAATGTGGAAATTGAGATTGTTCATGCCTATACACGCGGATTTGACGAGTGCCGGAAAATGATCGCTCCGCTGATCTCAGATGTACTGGACGAGCATATTGCCGTCTTGAATGAGACGATGCTTGACCCTCGCCAAGGGCTGGCGACAGTTACCTTTGGCTCTGCCAAAACTTTTGAGATAACAACGGGTGTTGCCGCCGCCGCCAAAGGGGGAGATGTGATGTCCGGGGACAGTTTCAGTACAGTTGAACTGGGTAACGGGACCTTTGCAGTTGCGCTTAGCGATGGCATGGGCAATGGGGAACGGGCACGCATGGAGAGCAGTGCTGCACTAAATATACTGGAGCAGTTGTTACAGTCGGGCATGGATGAGAAGTTGGCGATCAAATCGGTGAATTCCGTTCTGATGCTGCGTTCTCCTGAAGAAATGTATGCAACGGTGGATATGGCTCTGATCGATGAATATACGGCAGAGACCACGTTTATGAAAATCGGATCGACTCCAAGTTTTATTAAACGAGGGCAGGAGGTTATTCAGGTTTCGGCAAGCAATCTGCCGATTGGTATTATCAAAGATATTGAGGTGGATCTGGTAACCGTACAGCTTCAGCCAGGGGACGTTTTAATTATGATGACAGATGGTATCTATGATGCGCCGGGGTATGCCGTCAACAAAGAACTATGGATGAAGCGGCTCATTCAGGAAATTGATAGTGACGATCCTCAGGAATTAGCAGACTGTCTGCTTGAAAGTGTTATTCGTTATCAGCAACATGAGATCTATGATGACATGACTGTAATTGTAGGCAAAATAGAACATTATCGCCCGGAGTGGGCGACATTAAGAGTCCCCGGAATAAGCCGGATGGAACGTCCACGTACCGTTAGTTAATTGCATATTCCTCTGTTTGAAGTCTCTTCATTCTGGCAATGCTAGTCATAGAGTTGGAGAGTAACCCAAAACGGAGGGATATCGGATGAAACAAATCTTGTTGATCACCGACGGTTGTTCCAATGTAGGTGCAAGCCCGGTGCTGGCTGCGGCGGAAGCGCGGGAAGAGGGAATTACGGTCAACGTGGTCGGTGTTATTGATTATGGAACCATTGGTGAGTTAGGTAGTCGAGAGATCGAGGATATTGCCAAAGCCGGGGGTGGAATCAGTCAGATCGTAGGTACCAGGCAGCTTGCCCATACGATGCAGATGATGACAAGAAAAACAGTGGTTCAGACCATTCAACAGGCGGTTAATAGAGAGTTAACACAAATTCTGGGAGAGCACGAGCCCAAAACGGTAACCGACCTTGAACCGGCTAAACGTGCACAGGTGGTTGAAGTGATGGAGGATATGGCGGAGACAACACCGCTTCAAGTCGTTCTTCTCATTGATGTAAGTGCCAGTATGAAGCCGAAGCTTGCTGCTGTGGAGGAAGGGATTCGGGATTTAATGCTTAGCTTGCAGGCACGTATGGGTCAGAGCCATCTTTCCGTCTTTCATTTTCCTGGACGACATAGCGGAGAAGAAGCTGTCATGGACATCGACTGGACAGTTGACCCGAGCCGTGTTCGTTCGCTGTTTGGACGTTTGCAAATGAAGGGAGCGACGCCGACAGGTCCTGCGATTCAAAGGGTGATTGATTTTTACCGTTATGGTACACTGGAGGGACAGCAGGAAATAGAAGGGAACTATCGCATTGAAAGAGAAGGGATGCTCGGTGACAACGTTGTCTGACGCCTCTTTCCCGCCAGGAACAGTCATCACAGGGAAATGGAATCGCAGCCGCTATACGATTCGGAAGCTGCTGGGCAAAGGAGCCAACGGCATCGTTTTTCTTGTCCAGCGGGGTGAGAATGGCAAACATTATGCGCTTAAAATGGGATTTGACCCAGTAGATCTGCAATCGGAAATTAATGTGCTCAAATCTTTTCAATTACAGCGTAATCATGAGGCCCTTCGACAGAGTGGCATTCCTTCTTATCTGAAAGATGTGGATGACTACGCCATTCGTGGTCGTGATATTCCCTTTTATGTGATGCGTTACGTTCGGGGGGAATCTCTGCACCACTTCATTCGGCGTCAGGGAACGGATTGGACACTTCTGGTTGGACTCAGACTATTGCAGAAGCTGGCTCAATTGCATCAGGCTGGATGGGTGTTTGGCGATCTCAAACCCCAAAATGTACTGGTATCGGATTATGGGCAGGTAGAACTTATCGACTATGGCGGAGTGACTTCTATCGGCCGGAGCGTCAAGCAGTTTACTGAATGGTATGATCGCGGATTCTGGAATGCGGGTAGCCGAACAGCAGATGGTACCTATGATGTGTTTGCTTTTGCGCTATTATTGATTCATGTACTTGAAGCTGATGCACTCAAAGCGCTGGCTGCAGAAGGATTACCCCAACTGCGAAGTGTAAACCAGCTTACAGCCCTTGTGGAGCGCAGCGAACGTCTTCGCCCCTTTCGAAACTGGACTATTCAGGCATTACGAGGTCAGTTTCAGGATGCCGGACACGCGGCTAAGGTCTGGAAAGAGATGATGGCACGCCCTTCTCCTCTTCGCCGACGTTCCAAAAGTACAACACCGCGTTGGCTCAAAAATGCATTTACTGTATCCGTTATATTACTTATCGGGGTACTCATCTATGCACTGCGATTCTGACCTGTGAGAGTGCATATACATAACGTAAGGAATGAGGAACAGGTATGGAGGCTTTACGCTGGAACAAGCTGGTGAATAACGTGCTGGATGCAGCGGAAGAGCATCAGTTATGGGTTCCCGGGGATCGGATTGTCGTCGCAATATCGGGCGGACCGGACTCGGTAGCTTTTTTGCATATCATGCATGAGATCAGTACCAGGCATGTCCCGCTGGAGTTGATCTGCGCCCATGTACATCATGGTTTTCGGATTGAATCCGATCATGAAGCCGAGATGATGAAAGAACTTGCGCACCGGCTTGGCATAGCATTTGAATGGGTAAAGGCCGATGTACCTTCTTATATGAAGCTTACCGGTCAAGGTCCTCAGGAGGCCGCGCGCAACAAACGATATGAATTTCTGCATGAAGTGGCTGCCAAATACGATGCGGCGAGCATTGCACTGGCCCATCATGCCGATGATCAAGCAGAGACGGTTATGCTCCATTTGCTGCGTGGGAGTGGTCTTTCCGGACTCGCAGGAATGAAGTTTAAAAGACGAGAAAAAAATGTGGAACTTATTCGTCCATGCCTTCGTATAAACAAGACAGACCTTGTAGAAGCTTGTAATACCCAGGGTTTTCTGTATTTTAATGATGAAAGCAATTCCCTGCGTAAATATCGGCGTAATGCCATTCGCTTGGATGTGCTCCCATTTTTGGGGCAATATAATGGACAGTTGACGCCGTCTTTGAATCGACTTGCCGAAATCGTGGGCGATGAAGACGATTTCATGGAACAAGGTGCATATGACGCATACAGGTGTCTAGTGCAGGCGAACGGCGGAAGGCAAACCTTTGAGGTGCCTTCCTTTTTGAAGTTACATGTCGCTTTACAACGAAGGTTGATTAAACTAATATTGAATTATCTGCCTTTGGACAGTGATTTTGTCGACTTTACCCGTATTGAGACCATTCGCCGCAAGGTTATTCAGCCTGAAGCGACGACCTGGAGCCTGGATATAGGACAGACACTCGCCTGCACCCGGGAGTATGATCTGATCTCTTTCGGCGTACGGACTGACGTACAGGGTCAATCTTACGAATATCGTCTTGCTCAATCGAGCGGAACCTATGAGCTTTCTCTCACGGAAATTGACCGGCATGTTCAGATCGTTCCGATGAGTCCCGAGGACTATCATGTACCAGAATCGGCGGATCATGCCGCATTTGATGCAGATCAACTGCTTATGCCGCTGGTTGTGCGTTCACGGTTACCTGGAGATACCATGAAAGTGATGGGATTAAACGGAAGCAAAAAGGTGAAAAATATTTTCATCGATGAGAAAATTCCCCCTTCTGTCCGTTCACGGGTTCCCGTGGTATGTGATGGAGCAGGCAATATCATCTGGTTACCGGGTGTTCGCCGGTCTAGTGTAGCTCCTGTCAGGGAGGATACTTCCGCAATCCTGTACATGACTGTAGGCGATTCAGCGATTCAGGGGTAGTGGTTATGGTTCAGGTAAGGCTTTCATATGTATAACTTAGGAGGTTCGCACAGTTGCAGAACGACATTCAGGAAGTATTGATCAGTGAAGAAGAGATTCAGAGTAAAATCAAGGAATTAGGCGCAACAATAAGTGCCGAATATGCAAATCGCAATCCTTTGGTCATTTGTGTGCTTAAGGGTGCGTTTATATTTATGGCTGATTTGGTTAAGAACATTACGGTACCTGTTGAGATGGATTTCATGGCAGTATCGAGTTATGGCGCTTCCACCAAATCATCCGGCGTGGTTAAAATCATTAAGGATCTGGATGAATCCGTTGAGGGACGCGAGGTTCTGATTGTAGAGGACATTATTGATAGTGGACTCACGCTCAGTTATCTGATCGAACTCTTGCAGAACCGCGGTGCTGAATCCGTCCGCGTGGTTACGCTATTTGACAAGCCTTCAGGTCGCAAAGTCGAACTTGAAGCCCATTACACTGGCTTTGACATTCCGGACGCATTCATCGTTGGCTATGGCCTGGATTATGCCGAGAAGTACCGGAACCTCCCTTACATCGGGATTCTGAAACCGGAAGTTTACAGCAACTAATGCTTAAGCTAGTTCCAAGCCCATATCTGTTGGTGGCTTCTGTTGAGAAGCCATGTTGGGCTATGTTAAAATAATTAAAGTGTCTCGAGAGGAGGTAGGGGATGAATCGGTTCATCCGGAATTCTGCTTTTTATTTGATTCTTTTTTTAGTTGTGGTGGGGATAGTCCAGTTCGTCAGCAATGGCGGCGAAGCCACCGATAATCCTAGATATGATCAGTTGCGCGCGGCGATCAAGACCAATAATGTCTCTGAATTGACGGTTCAATTCAACGGTCAGACGTACCTCGTGACCGGTCAATACAGGAAGACGCCTGACGGAGCCAAATCAGAAAATTTCTCAACGTATATTCCTCCTACGGATGAGGCAATTAGTGAGCTTGTAGCTGCAAGCGAAACGAACAATTTCGAATATCATCAGGAACCTATGAAAGGTGACAGCATCTGGTTGACGTTGCTGACTTCCTTTATTCCTTTGATCATTATGTTCCTGCTGTTCTTCTTCCTGTTTAATCAGGCTCAAGGCGGCGGCGGTAAAGTAATGAACTTTGGTAAAAGCCGTGCTCGTCTCTACAACGAAGAGAAGAAACGGGTTACGTTTGAAGATGTTGCGGGTGCTGACGAAGAGAAACAGGAGCTTGTTGAAGTCGTGGACTTCCTCAAAGACCCTCGTAAATTCGCAGCAGTAGGTGCACGGATTCCTAAAGGCGTACTGCTTGTAGGTCCTCCGGGTACAGGTAAAACCTTGCTCGCTCGTGCTGTTGCCGGTGAAGCGGGTGTGCCATTCTTCAGTATTTCCGGTTCTGACTTCGTTGAAATGTTCGTCGGTGTCGGTGCATCTCGTGTACGTGACTTGTTTGAAAATGCGAAGAAAAACGCCCCATGTATCATCTTTATCGATGAGATTGATGCTGTAGGACGTCAGCGTGGTGCTGGTCTTGGTGGTGGTCACGACGAACGTGAACAAACACTCAACCAGTTGCTCGTTGAAATGGACGGATTCGGAGCCAATGAAGGTATTATCATCGTTGCTGCAACGAACCGTGCTGATATTCTGGACCCTGCCTTGCTGCGTCCAGGACGTTTTGACCGTCAAATCACGGTTGATCGCCCTGACGTGAGAGGTCGTGAAGCGGTTCTGAAAGTACACTCACGCAACAAACCACTCACCAAAGATGTGAAGCTGGACATTATTGCGAAGCGTACTACCGGATTCTCTGGTGCAGATTTGGAAAATCTCTTGAATGAAGCGGCATTGCTTGCGGCACGTCGTAATCGCAGAGATATCTCCATGCGTGAAGTAGACGAAGCGATTGACCGTGTCATTGTTGGTACGGAGAAGAAAAGCCGTGTTATCAGTGACCGTGAAAAACGTATTGTTGCTTATCACGAAGCAGGTCATACCATTGTAGGCTACTTCCTGGAACATGCCGATATGGTACATAAAGTTACCATTATTCCGCGCGGACGTGCGGGTGGATATGTAATCATGTTGCCAAAAGAAGATCGTATGCTTGTTACCAAGCAAGAATTGCTGGACAAAATTACTGGACTCCTTGGTGGCCGCGTTTCCGAAGAACTGTTTATCGGTGAAATCGGTACGGGTGCATACAGTGACTTCCAACAAGCGACGGGTATCGTCCGTAGCATGGTTATGGAGTACGGTATGAGCGAGAAGCTGGGACCTATGCAGTTCGGTAGTTCGCAGGGACAGGTATTCCTGGGTCGTGATATCGGTCACGAACAGAATTACTCAGATTCCATTGCTTACGAGATCGATCAGGAGATGCAACGCTTCATCAACGAATGCTATGAGAAGTGTAAAGACTTACTCGTTAAACATTCTAAAGAAGTGCATCTGATTGCGAACACGTTGCTGGAAGTGGAGACATTGGAAATGGATCAGATCAAGCAATTGATCGAGACAGGTGCCCTGACTCCAAAAGATGAGAACAGCAACGATGGAGAAGGTACGCCTAGCGAAGGCGGAGAAGCGATCATCGACAACATCGGTGATGTACGCGTCCGTATCCAAGGCAAAGATGAAACGCCTGAACCACCAGCCGGAGATATTCCTAACGAAGCTCCGAATCTGGACAAAGGAAACAGCAATGACCCGGATGATGGTGGAACGAAGCCAACGTCTTAATTTATAACACCATCTGTCTTATAGTGGCAGATGACAAGGAGAGCCTTCGGGCTCTCTTTTTTTATGTATTCCTTCAAATTGTATAGATAATGATAACCGGGAGCTATAGGGCGAACTACGTAGGAAATGGGTGGTTATGCCCTTGTTCTGGGGCGATTTCATTTATTGACAGAGTCGTGAACGTTGTGTACATTAGGTGTTAAACCGCTTGTGATTCGTTTCTCAAGCGAAAATAACGACTTGGATTTGCCATATGAAACAGCGTATAAGGCTGTCCCGATAAGGAGAGGATCACAGGTGGAAGCTCTGGCTTTAGAGCGCAAGGCTGAGATGAACCGGGAGCTGCGCGAGCGGCTGATGGAGTTGAAGAAGGAACGGAATGCCATTATTCTTGCCCATTATTATCAACGTGACGAGGTACAGGAAGTCGCTGATTTCCGGGGAGATTCGTTTTTGCTGGCTCAGAAGGCGGCACAAACCGATGCGGATGTTATCGTTTTCTGCGGAGTTCATTTTATGGGTGAAAGCGCTAAAATTCTTGCCCCTAACAAAACGGTTATCATCCCCGACGAGCGTGCAGGCTGCCCAATGGCGGACATGGTGAACGTTGAAGGCTTACGTAAATTGAAAGCACAGCACCCGAATGCCAAAGTTGTAACGTACATCAATTCCTCAGCTGAGATCAAGGCAGAGACCGACATCTGTTGTACATCGGCCAATGCTGTCAGAGTCATTCAATCTGTTGATTCCGATGAAATCATCTGGGTACCGGATAAAAATCTGGGACATTATGTGCAACAACATACAGACAAGAAAATGATTATCTGGGAAGGTTACTGCAATACCCATGATATGCTGACGGTCAAAGACGTGGTAGAGATGAGAGCGAAGCATCCAAATGCCGAGTTCGTTGTTCACCCGGAATGTCGTCCTGAGGTTGTAGAGATGGGTGATTTCGTAGGTAGCACAACCGCCATTCTGGAATATTGTAAGAATTCGTCCGCTAAAGAATTTATCGTAGGTACCGAGGACGGTACAGGATACCAACTGCGTCTCGATAGCCCGGACAAACAATTCCACTTTGCTACCAAGTTCCTCGTATGTCCGAACATGAAAGTCAATAACTTGAAAAAGCTGGTTAAATGCTTGGAAACGATGAAGCCGCAAATTTACGTGCCTCCAGCCGTTGCCGACAAAGCCAGAGAATCACTAGAGCGCATGTTACTGGTGAAGTAGCATGCGTTACTCTTGCTCCAAGACAGGTGAAATAACATGATACCGCAATATTTAGTGGATTTTGATCTGTCCGCGCTGCCGATGGTGGAGACGGATGTGCTGGTTATTGGTTCGGGCATTGCTGGTTTGTTTACTGCGATCAAGGCGAGTGAACAACGCAGTGTGTTGATGATCACGAAGAAGTCGTTACTGGAAAGTAACACCCGGTATGCGCAGGGGGGAATCGCTGCGGTTATCGCTGAGGATGATTCACCTGCCTACCATTTGCAGGATACACTTGTTGCAGGAGCGGGATTATGCCGCTCCGAAGCAGTAGAAGCATTGGTGAACGAGGGCCCGGATGGAGTGAAAGAACTGATTCGACTGGGTACTTTGTTTGATCTGGAGAACGGCGAGTTGGCGTTGACGCAGGAAGGTGCGCACAGCCACCGCCGTATTTTGCATGCCAATGGGGATGCAACGGGATATGAGATTGTGCGTGCACTGGCTGTACAGGCGAATGAACATCCGGGGATTAAAGTGTGGGATGAGCATTTTGTCATTGACCTGATTACAGAGCAGGGAGAATGTGTAGGTGCGCTAGTACAGAAGGCTGACGGTTCGCAAGTATTTGTGAAGGCAGAGGCAACCGTTCTCTGCTCTGGTGGGGCTGGACAGTTGTATCGATATACGACCAATCCGGAAGTGGCTACAGCAGATGGCGTGGCGATGGCCTATCGTGCCGGAGCAGTTGTCCGGGACATGGAGTTTATCCAATTCCACCCGACCTCCCTTTGTTATCCGGGAGCACCACGTTTCCTGGTGTCCGAGGCTGTACGTGGCGAAGGAGCTTATTTGCGCAATGTGAAAGGCGAGCGCTTCATGGAACGGTATCATGCACAACTTGAACTGGCACCACGGGATATCGTTGCGCGGGCCATTGTCAGTGAGATGGAATCGACAAACAGTACCTTTGTATATTTGGATATCACTCATGAACCAACGGAGATGATTAAACATCGGTTTCCTACCATTTATGAGACCTGTATGCGATACGGACTGGATATGACCACAGACTGGATTCCAGTTGCTCCTGCTGCACATTACATGATGGGCGGAGTGAAGACGGATCTCAGTGGGGAGAGCAGCATTAGCCGGTTATTTGCCTGTGGTGAGGTATCTTCTACTGGAGTACACGGAGCCAATCGTCTGGCGAGCAACTCTCTGTCTGAAGCAATCGTATTTGGCCGGAGAATCGTGGATCGAATTCAATCCCTTCCTCCGCTTGCTTCACTCCAGACAAAGATTTCCACATTAACAAGTATTCGCAGGATCATAAAGGAAGAGCAGAAGCCGGTGTCCGAAAGACGTTTGCGTCTGCAAAAAATGATGGTGCGTCAAGTGGGGCTGCGCCGGAATGGCGCTAACCTGCAAGCAGCAATAGAGAAACTGCAACATGAACTGCAATTTTTTGATCAGAAGTTTACTCACAAAGAAGAGATGGAATATGCCAACCTTTTGACCTGTGCCTGGTTGGTTACCACTGGAGCATTACACCGCGAGGAAAGTCGGGGAGCACACTACCGTGAGGATTTCCCGCAGCGTGACGATGCCGTATGGCAGAAGCATAGTCTGCAGCAGCGAGAACAAGCGATTGTGGAGGAATTGATGTCATGATACTGAACGGATATAATGAAGGACTCATCGAATCAATTAAAAACTGGCTTCGTGAGGATGTTGGTGCAGGGGATGTCACAACAACTGTGACGATTCCCGCCGGCAGTCAGTCCAAGGCCGTGATACATGCCAAAGACAATGGAATCATTGCAGGAATTACGGTAGCAGAACTCGTGTTTCAGGTAGTGGATCCTGGCCTTGCGTTCACACCGATGGTAAAAGACGGTGATGCAGTTACGCATGGTACGATTCTGGCTGAGGTAGAAGGAAGCACACATAGCTTGCTGACAGGAGAGCGTCTGGCCCTTAACCTGCTTCAGCGCATGTCTGGTATCGCTACCCGCACACGTACTTATGTTGATGCGTTGGAAGGCCTTTCTACCCGTCTGGTCGATACTCGTAAAACAACACCGGGACACCGCTTGCTTGAAAAATATGCAGTGCGGGTTGGTGGCGGAGCAAATCATCGGTTCGGCCTCTATGATGCCGTCATGATTAAGGATAACCACATCAAGGGCGCAGGCGGGATTACTGAAGCTGTACAGCGTGCGCGATCTGTCATTCCGCATACAATGACCATTGAAGTAGAGACCGAAAACATGGAACAGGTCAGAGAAGCCTTGCAGGCTGGGGCAGATATCATTATGCTGGATAACATGTACCCAGACCGGATGCGTGAGGCCGTTGCTCTTATTCGTGAGCAGGCTCCGCATGTGAAAGTTGAGGCATCGGGCAACGTCTCGCTAAATACCATTCGTGGTATTGCAGAGAGCGGAGTGGATGTAATTTCAGTTGGCAGGTTAACCTACTCTTTTGAGAGCCTGGATATTAGCCTGGATTTAAACGAAAAGAAAGAGGGGTGAACCTCTTTGATTCTTGTGGTAGACGTGGGCAACAGTAATATCGTACTCGGCGTGTATCAAGGCCGGGAGTTGCTCCACCATTTTCGCCTGAGTACATCCCGGCAGTCGACAGTGGATGAATACGGCGTATTGATTTATAATTTATTTCATATGTCGGGTATTTCAACACGCGACATTGAAGGTGTGATCATCTCATCCGTGGTTCCACCGCTGGTGAATGTGATTGAAGCCATGTGTGAGAAATACGTAGGCAAAAAACCGTTACTTGTTGGGCCTGGTATCCGAACCGGCCTGAACCTGCGGTATGAGAATCCTCGTGAAGTTGGCGCGGATCGCATTGTTAATGCAGTAGCAGCCGTTGAGAAGTATGGCGGCCCTCTCGTTGTGGTCGATTTCGGTACAGCGACTACATTTGACTGTATTGACGAGAAAGGAAATTATCTGGGCGGGGCTATCGTACCCGGCATCCATATTGCAACCGAAGCACTCTATGAACGAGCGTCCAAGCTACCTCGTATTGAATTGGAGAAGCCCAAGAAAGTCATTGGTCGCAACACCATTCATGCGATGCAGGCCGGCATTATTTATGGTTATGCAGGACAGGTGGACGGTATCGTGGAGCGTATTCGCGAGGAAATGGGAGCCAAGCCTAGAGTTATTGCAACCGGAGGCCTTGCCAAGCTGATTGCAGAAGAAACACGCAGCATCGATGAAGTGGATCCGCTGCTTACGCTTGAAGGGCTGCGTATCGTTTATGAGCGGAACCGGGAAAGGTAAGAACAGAGACGGCAAACAGCGGGCTGAGATTACAGTCTTATATGTTATGCCGTTTTTTCTATAACTGGCGATTACGCCAAAGGAGGCTGAATGACTTGGAAAACAACAACAAACAAGACCGGTTAATTCGCGGTACAGCAATGAACGGACGGGTTAGGGCCTTTGCTGTTCAAACGACAGAACTGGTTGAGGAACTGCGCAGAAGACATGATACGTTTCCCACGGCTACAGCAGCTATGGGGCGTACGGTTACAGCAGCATCCATTATGGGTGCTATGCTTAAAGGAGAAGAGAAGCTCACAATTCAAGTCAAAGGTGACGGTCCCATTGGACAGATTGTTGCCGATGCTAATGCGAAGGGTGAAGTTCGTGGTTATGTAAGCAATCCGCATGTACATCTGCCGAGCAACAGTATGGGTAAACTGGACGTTGCTGGCGCAGTTGGAACCGAAGGATTCGTGAACGTAACGAAGGATTTGGGGCTGAAAGAGCCTTACCGCGGCAGTGTGCCAATTATTTCGGGAGAACTTGGTGAAGACTTTACGTACTATTTTGCCAAATCGGAGCAGACGCCTTCTGCTGTAGGCGTTGGTGTACTGGTGGATACCGACAATTCGGTTATTGTAGCCGGTGGATTCATTGTACAGTTGCTTCCAGGTTTGACGGATGATGAAATTACTGTGATTGAAAATGCCATTGGTACAATGCCGCCAGTGACATCACTGCTGGCTGAGGGGCTTGAACTAGAAGCGCTGCTTCGTCGTGTACTGCCTGATGTACAGGTCATGGACGAAATGGATATTCATTTCCACTGTGAGTGTTCACGTGAGCGGGTAGAGAAAACGTTGATCAGTCTGGGTCAATCCGAAATGGAACAATTGATTGAGGAAGAAGGCCAGGCTGAAGTGGTCTGCCAATTTTGCAATGAGGCTTACGATTTCAACAAGGAACAACTTGAGACCATCCTAGAGCAAGCCAAGAACTGATTTTATGCGGGGACGGGACGCGGAATGACAAGACAGGAAAAAGGGTTATGGACGGCTGTAATTGTCTTGACGCTTGGAATGCTGGTGATGGGTTCAGTTATGGTTGTGCAAGGCTTACGAAATGGACGTGAAGGAGCAGATTCGCCTCAGGATACCAATCAGGAAGAGGGAAATGCCGTAGCAACGATCAATGGGGAGGTCATCACCAACAAGGAATGGACCGAGGCATTGAAACGGCGCTATGGCAGTGAATTGCTGCTCCAGATGCTCAATCGCAAAGCCGTATATGCGGAAGCACTCGATCGTAATCTGACGGTGACTCCCAAAGAAATTGCGAAAGAACTTGCCGCGGCCATGGATGGATATGATTCGGAGAAGGCTTATTTTGACGAAATGCAGTCTCAACTGGGTTTATCCAGGCAGGACCTTGAGTTGGAGGCGGGATACCGACTTCTGCTTGAGAAAATCGCAACGAGCGGTATACAGATCAAGGATGCAGATATCGAGCATTATTGGAACGAACACCATGAAGACTATGTATCCCCAGAGAAATATGATCTGTCTATCATTGTATTGAAGGAAGAGGACCAGGCAAAATCAGTTCTGGATGCGCTCGACAAGGGAGCAGACTTTGAAGAAACCGCACGTAATGAATCGACGGACAGTTACTCCCGTGATTCGGGCGGTCGTCTGGGATGGATTGAGCAGAACGATCCGTTTCAGTCCGAAGCAATTCTCAAACTTGCAGCTCAACTGGACGTTGGTGATATTGCGGGGCCAGTGAAGATGGAAGAAGGTTACGCCATCATTAAAATGAATGACAAACAAGAGCGTCAAGTGCAATCGGCAGAAGAGGTTCGTGAAGAAATTCGGATGCAGCTTGCTCTAAGCCAGGCTGATCCCCTCCCCCAGGTGGAGGAAAGGTTACGCAACAAGTATGAAGCTGTCATCATCGCTGAAATTCCGGCATCCTGATTATCCTGCAAACGAATGTCCTACTGCATCTTGATAAAAATACTCTGTCTACGGCCTTAGGGCCCAAGGCGGAGTATTTTTTTGAGTACTCATATTGACAATAGGGTGTAACGTTGATAAGATAAAAATAATCAAAAACCTACTCATTTACTCGGAATAAAACCATTTATATGAACAAAGAAATCTTCGGAAACCCAGTTTCTGTCCGGTTTATTGCAGACGGAATGAACTCAGACGGATTTCCGTAGTTCTTCTATAACATCTAGAGGCTGCTCGGCCACACATGTATATGGCAACAGGACTTAAGTAGTATTCATCCCACTAAGGAGGGCATTCATATGGCTAAAGTAGTTAATAACGTAACAGAACTTATCGGAGGTACTCCGCTTGTTCGTCTGAACCGTATCGTACCTGAAGGCAGTGCTGAAGTATTCGTGAAACTGGAATACCAGAATCCAGGTTCAAGCGTCAAAGACCGTATCGCGATTAGCATCGTGGAAGAAGCGGAAAAAGAAGGCAAGCTGAAACCGGGTGATACCATCATCGAAGCAACAAGTGGTAACACAGGAATTGGACTGGCTATGGTGGCTGCAGCCAAAGGCTATAAGTCTGTTATTGTTATGCCGGAAACGATGAGCATGGAGCGTCGTAACCTGCTTCGCGCCTACGGAGCTGAGCTTGTGCTCACACCGGGAGCCGAAGGTATGAATGGTGCAGTTAAAAAAGCTGAGGAATTGCTTAAGGAAAATCCATCTTATTTCATGGCTGAGCAATTTAAAAATAAAGCCAACGTGAAGATCCACCGTGAAACGACCGGCCCTGAGATTGTTGAAGCTATTCAATCTGTAGGCGGTACGTTGGATGCTTTCGTTGCAGGAATCGGTACAGGCGGAACGATTACAGGTACAGGTGAAGTGTTGAAGGAATCCTACCCTGGGATTAAAATCGTTGCCGTTGAACCAGCAGCTTCGCCAATCTTGGCAGGTGGCAAACCGGGTCCTCATAAAATCCAGGGAATCGGTGCTAACTTTATTCCTGAGATTCTTGATCAGGAAATCTATGACGAGATCATTCACATCGAGAACGATGATGCGTTCGAGACGGCTCGTCAGGTAGCGAAGGAAGAGGGCATTCTGTCCGGTATTTCTTCTGGTGCAGCCATCCGTGCAGGTCTGCAAGTGGCTAAACAGTTGGGTGCAGGCAAACGCGTTGTCGTGATCGTGCCAAGTAACGGCGAACGTTACCTCAGTACGCCACTTTACAACTTCGAAGCTTAAGCCTAACAAGTGATGAAACAAATCCTCCTTGCCCGTATGTCGGGTGTGGAGGATTTTTTGCTGAATGCTTTTAAAAGCAGCGGCGCTTTAGTATACTATCAGACAATAGAACTAGCGACAGATGGAGGGCGGCAAACCGCAATGACACACCTGATGACAACATACGCCGACTGGACAGAGTGGGCCGGAGAAGGTTGGACCATGATGCCGTATATGATCAAGTCGGATAAGGGACCGTATCATGGCGGTTTACCGTTAACGTGGGAAGCAGCCTGGCAGCAGGCGTCACCCTATGCAATGGTGTTGGAGAATGGTAAAGGCGGAAGGTATACCTTTCTGGGATTAAACCCGGTATCCGTTATCTCCGGCAAGGGCAACGAAGCTGTTATTGATGATCTTATTCAAGGCAGTACCCGGGCAGACTGTGGTAAACCGCTTGAAGTATTAAAAAGATGGGCTGCGCCGTACAGCGCACCAAAGGTGAGCGGGGCTCCAGACTTTGGCGGTGGATGTGCAGGTTATCTAAGCTATGACGTAGCCAGATCTTTGGAAAAGCTGCCAACCTTGGCAGAAGACAACCCGGCTCTCCCGGATTATTGGTGGATGCGGTTTGAAGAAATATGGGCGTATGACCATGAGCAGCAGGCACTGTTCTGCATGGTTCATCTGGCTGTACGGCCGAATCAGGATGAAGCTCAGCTCCGTATGCTGTACGCAGAAGCAGAAGAGCGGGCAGCAGCCATGCAGCAGCGATGGTTGCATATTCTGGGATTTGCCCAGGCGGAAGAGCAGCAGCAGGCATTGGAGCATCGCCATAGCCACATTCATCTCACTGCGCAATCAGCGGATGCGGAGCGGGAAACGGAAGGGTGGCATACCTCCTTTCCTCAAGAGGACTTTGAGCAGGCGGTACGCACAGTGCAGGAATATATCCGGCAAGGGGATGTGTTTCAAGTGAACCTATCCCTACGGCAAGAAAAACGTCTGAAGTCCAGTGCAGAGCACATCTACGAATGGCTTCGTCTCGTGAATCCCTCTCCTTACATGGGGATGCTGCGTAGTCCTGATTTCCAACTGGTGAGCGGATCACCTGAATTGCTCGTCAAAGTGGATCATGGCAAGGTGAGCGCTCGTCCGATCGCAGGAACACGGAGAAGAGGACGGGATGAAGCCGAAGATGAGTTGATGGCCGCTGAGCTGCTGAACAGTGAGAAGGAACGGGCAGAGCATATAATGCTGGTCGATCTGGAGCGGAATGATATCGGGCGAATTGCAGCTTATGGATCAGTTCATGTGCCTGAACTGATGACGATCGAGAAGTATTCGCATGTCATGCATCTGGTGTCTCAAGTCGAGGGGACGCTGGCAGACGGACTATCCGCATTTGATGTGATTGCAGCGACGTTCCCAGGTGGAACGATTACAGGTGCACCCAAAGTTCGCACCATGGAAATCATTGAAGAACTGGAGCCTGTGCGTCGTGGACCGTATACAGGTTCGATTGGGTGGATGGACTACAGTGGCAATATGGAGTTGAACATCGTCATTCGTACACTTTCCATTAAAGATGGAGTGGGATATGTGCAGGCAGGAGCGGGCATCGTAATCGACTCCGATCCATATCGGGAATACAAGGAGTGCCGCAACAAGGCAAGAGCCATGATGAGGGCTGTCAATTACAGCGAGGAAGCAGAAACCGTTAAATTAAAATAATCAAGCAGCCGTCCCTGTGTGGGCGGAAGAATAGGAGGAACAGAGATATGATACTGGTTATCGACAATTATGATTCCTTCACATACAACCTGGTTCAATATCTGGGTGAACTGGGGGAGACGGTGGAAGTTCGCCGTAATGATGAAATTGATCTGGCAGGCATTGAGGCGTTGGCACCTGATCATATTTTGATCTCACCGGGTCCTTGTACTCCAAATGAGGCAGGTATTAGTCTGGCGGTCATTGATCACTTCAAGGGCAGTATTCCGATCTTCGGCGTATGTTTGGGACATCAGGCGATTGGACAGGCTTTTGGAGGCAATGTTATTCGCGCGGACCGTATGATGCATGGCAAAACATCGGATATGCATCATAACGGAACGTCCGTATTTACCGGATTGCCATCTCCCTTTACGGCAACGCGGTATCACTCTTTGATCGTGGAGCGCAGCAGTCTGCCAGATTGTCTGGAGATTACGGCCGAGACGGCGGAAGGCGAGATTATGGGCTTGCGTCACAAGGAATATGCGATTGAAGGTGTTCAGTTCCATCCCGAATCCATCATTACGGATCACGGTCATCAAATGCTGCGTAACTTCCTGTCTCAGCAGGTAAAGGTATAGAGATGAAATATGCCGCGATAAACGGAGAATTGGTCAATATGGCGGCAGCCGTGGTTCCGGTGACGGATCACGGCTTTTTGTACGGACTTGGATTGTTCGAGACGTTTCGGACGTATCAAGGAGTTCCTTTTCTATTGGAACGTCATTTGCAGCGGATGGCTTCAGGCTGTCGTGAACTAGGCATTCCTTTCACAGTAACAGCAGCGGAGGTAACGGGCTGGATCAAAAACCTGTTGCTTGCTAACGAACTTCAGGATGCCTATGTACGCTATACGGTATCCGCGGGCGAGGCTCCCCTCGGGCTACCTTCAGGAGATTATGTGAAACCCAATCATATCGTATTGGCAAAAGCACTACCTGAATCCTCTCCCTCACTATACGAAAATGGAAAAATGCTTCAACGACTGTCGACGCCCCGTAACACGCCTGAAGGAGAAGTGCGGTTTAAATCGCTGCATTACATGAACAGCATTCTGGCGAAACGTGAACTGAACGGATACGGGCAGCATGTACAAGGAGCGGAAGGTCTGCAACTCACCCGAGAGGGCTACATAGCTGAGGGAATTGTCAGCAATGTGTTCTGGGTGAGACAAGGCGTAGTCTATACGCCAGCACTTGCGACTGGCATCTTACCGGGAATCACCAGAGCCGTTGTACTGGAGCTTGCAGCTCACCGAGGAATACCTTGCGAGGAAGGATTCTTCCCTTGGGAGGAGCTGTTACAGGCAGATGAGATCTTTTTGACAGGCTCTGTTGCTGAACTTGCTCCAGTTACTACGTTGAGGGATCAGGATGGAACAGAAACAGTAATCAGCAGCGGACATATCGGCCCGGTTACAGAAGCGCTTCTGGGTATGTACCGGCAGAAAGCGGGGTATACTTCATGACACTTACACCAGTCATTTATGAACGGAATTATGCGTGGGGGCCAGCAGAGCTAAAACTTGGCACACGTACACTTATTATGGGCATTCTGAATGTCACACCGGACTCCTTCTCGGATGGGGGACGTTATACCAGTGTGGAGCGAGCGGTGGCTCACGCCATTCAGATGATGGAAGACGGCGCGGATCTCATTGATATTGGCGGGGAATCCACACGTCCGGGTTCAGATATCGTTGGCGCTGATGAAGAGCTCAGCCGAATCATTCCGGTCATTGAAGCACTGCGGCAGCAGGCTCCGCATATTCCGATATCGGTAGATACCTATAAAGCGGATGTTGCTCGGCAGGCCATTCAGGCTGGAGCGCACATCATCAATGATGTGTGGGGTGCCAAGGCTGACCCGGAGATGGCACGTACTGCGGCAGAACTGGGATGTCCTCTGATTCTAATGCACAACCGGCAAGAACGAGACTATACCAACTATTTGGTTGATGTAGTCAGTGATCTTCAAGAGAGTATACAGATTGCGTTAGAGGCTGGAGTACATCCCGATCAAATTATTCTGGACCCGGGCATTGGCTTTGTGAAGGATCTGAATGAAAATCTGGCGCTCATGTCATCGCTTGGGTTGCTCAATGAGATGGGGTATCCCGTTCTGCTTGCCACCTCGCGTAAAAGGTTTATTCAGAACACCTTACAGGTACAGGCGGATGATGCGCTGGAGGGTACAGCCGCTACGGTTGCTTTCGGCATAGCCCAAGGATGCCAGATGGTCCGGGTCCATGATGTGAAGCCGATTCGGCGCACAGTGGATATGTGTGATGCCATGTTCTATGCATCTTCAGGCTTGCGGAGGAAATGATACTTGCGGGTCCGGTGACCCGTTCAGTGGAAGCGTAGCGTTTGGCAATAGGAACAAACATCGAACCGTGAATTCATTATATATAGAGGGCAGGCGGAACTTATGGATAGAATGGTAATGCATCGAATGGAGTATTACGGATATCACGGCGTATTTGCCGAGGAGCGGAAGCTAGGGGCGCGTTATTATATTGATCTGGAGATCGATATGGATCTGGGTGAAGCTGGGCGTAACGATGATTTGACCAAAACTATCAATTATGCGGAGATCCATGAGCTGGTAAAACAGATCGTTGAAAATAAATCATTCCAGTTAATTGAAGCTTTGGGCGAACATATTGCATCTTCTTTACTAGACACTTATACTATTATCAATGCATTGACAGTCAAGGTGACGAAGCCACATCCGCCTTTCGATATTCATTTTGGGGGCGTAACTGTAGAGCTTCGCCGCACAAGAAAGTGAGAACCGATCATGATTGCACATTCGACCTCTGAATCTTCAGAGGCTTATATTGCTTTAGGGGCTAATTTGGGTGACCGGGAACAGACCCTGCTTGAAGCGTTAACGTTACTGGATGCACATCCTCATATATCCGTCCTGCGCTGTTCTGCGCTGTATGAGACGGAGCCGGTAGGTTATGTGGACCAGCCAGCGTTTCTGAATATGGCTACTGCGGTACAGACTACACTTTTGCCGGAGCAGCTGCTCACGGAACTGCTGGATATTGAAACACGGCTTGGGCGGGTTCGTGATATCCGTTGGGGCCCTCGTACAGTCGATTTGGATCTGCTTTGGATGGATGGAGAGACGAGTGATACCGAACGGCTGCAACTGCCGCATCCACGGATGGGTGAACGGGCGTTTGTATTGGTGCCACTGGCTGACATCGTAACCGAAGATGAGCATTCAGGTTTGTATACCTTTGTACAATCATCGTTGTCTGTACTGGATGGAAAGGATGGAATACAGCTTTGGAAAACGTGCAATTGGCCAATCGAATCCGGGCTTTCCGGAAGCTGAAAGGTTTAACACAACAGGAACTCGCTGCTGAGACGGGCATATCGCTGGCCATTCTGGGTATGATTGAACGAGGCAACCGCAAAGTCGCTGAACGGGAGCTGAATCTAATTGCCGGGGTACTTTCGATCAGCATTGAGGAGTTACAGGGGAACTAAGGTCGCTTTTTACTAACAAGAAGATATCGTCATTATTCGTTTATTTTATTCCAGGATTCATGCAAGAGTCGGATTTAAAAAGGAGTGGAACGACTACCATGCTTAAAATTGGTGACATTGAAATGAAAAACCAGGTTGTACTTGCGCCGATGGCTGGCGTGTGTAATCCGGCTTTTCGTCTGATCGCAAAAGAATTCGGAACAGGCCTCGTATGTGCGGAGATGGTGAGTGGCAAAGCCATCGTGCATGGTAATAAGCGCACACGTGAAATGTTGTTTGTAGATGAGCGTGAGAAACCGCTGAGCCTGCAAATTTGGGGGGGAGACCGTCAAGCCCTCGTAGAAGCAGCCAAAATTGTGGACAAAGAAACCAATGCTGACATCATCGACATCAACATGGGATGCCCTGTGCCAAAAGTAACGAGCTGTGATGCAGGTGCACGCTGGTTGCTTGATCCGAACAAAATTTATGAAATGGTATCCGCTGTTGTGGATGCGGTAGATAAGCCAGTTACAGTCAAGATGCGGATCGGTTGGGATAACGAGCATATCTACGTGGTTGAGAATGCACTTGCGGTTGAACGCGCTGGCGGACAGGCGGTAAGTGTACACGGTCGTACACGTGAGCAGCTCTATACAGGTACAGCGGACTGGTCACACATCAAAAATGTAAAAGAGGCTGTCTCCATCCCAGTTATCGGGAACGGAGATGTATCTTCCCCAGAAGATGCCCGTCGCATGTTGGATGAAACGGGTTGTGACGGAGTTATGATTGGTCGTGCCGCCCTGGGCAACCCATGGATGTTGTATCGGACCATTCAATACTTGAGTTCCGGCGAACTGCTTCCTGACCCGAATGGGGAAGAGAAGATTCGGGTTGCCATTTTGCACATGGACCGTCTGATCGCACTGAAGGGTGAGGCTGTTGCTGTTCGCGAGATGCGTAAACACCTGGCTTGGTATCTGAAAGGTCTCAAAGGATCTGCCCGCATCAAGGACGTTATTATGGAAGAAACCAAACGTGATGAGATGGTGCACATTCTGGAGAACTTTGTAGGCCAGCTGCATATCGAAGGCAATCTGGAGTCAGAACCGGCAGTAGCCGAAAATGCATCCTGATCTGCTGCTGTAAAACGTTTACAGCTATAGGGGGCGTAACATTGACTTTTCGAGACCGTTACCCTATAATTTCACAGTATAAATTCGCCATGTGCGTCATAAGGCTAGTGCATCAGGAGGAACGTTCTGTTTCTCTGGAGAACTTCATATAGTTTTGAAGATGTATGCGGGCGGAGCTCTGTAAACAGCACTGGTTCCGTTGCCGTGCAATCAAATTATTCCCATGACAGGAGAATCGGTTGAGATGAGCGATAAGGAAGTTATCCTTACACCAGAGGGACTTAAGAAGCTTGAAGAAGAACTGGAAATGCTGAAATCAGTGAAGCGCCGCGAAGTGGCTGAACGGATTAAGGTAGCCATCGGGTATGGAGATATTAGTGAAAACTCCGAATACGAAGACGCGAAGAACGAACAGGCTTTCATTGAAGGCCGCGTTATTACGTTGGAGAAATTGCTTCGGAACGCACGGATTATCAACAGCGACGAGATCGATACCGAAGCTGTAAGTGTGGGTGCAACAGTCACTGTAGAAGATCTGGAATTCGGTGATATCACGGAATATACGATTGTAGGTACTGCGGAGTCCAATCCGCTGCAAAACAAAATATCGAACGAAAGCCCTGTTGGTAAAGCCATCCTGGGTAAGAAAAAAGGTACGGTTGTTGATGTAAGTGTGCCTGCTGGCGTAATTCAATATAAAATTGTAGACATCAAAAAGTAATTAAGCAATGAAGCAGTCGGGTACGGAGACAAAAGCTTCCTTAGGGAAGCTTTTTTCAACATTTGAGGCAGAACACCTCTGAAGATGCCTGCAATGTAAATAAGGAGATGAATATAGATCATGACGGATGAAGTCTTGAATCAGGAAACCGAAACCGAACTAAGTGAGCTTTTACAAATTCGCCGCGACAAATTGGACGAGCTCCGCAAATTGGGGATCGACCCTTTTGGCCAAAAATACGTACGTACGGAAGAAGCCGGCTCCATTCTGAAGAAGTATGAAGAACTGACCAAGGAAGAGCTGGAAGAGAAGCACATCGAAGTCAGTATTGCCGGACGGATTATGGCGAAGCGGGGAATGGGTAAAGCGAGCTTTGCACATATTCAGGACCTGAGCGGCAGAATCCAGATCTATGTTCGTCAGGATACTGTACCGGAAGACAAATATGCCGCGTTCAGCCTGCTCGATCTCGGGGATATTGTAGGTGTATCTGGCGTAATCTTCAAAACCAAGACAGGCGAAACTTCGGTTAAGGTTCAGAATCTCGAAGTATTGTCCAAGTCACTTTACCCACTTCCGGATAAATATCATGGACTTGCGGATGTAGAGCTGCGTTACCGCCAGCGCTATGTTGACCTGATTATGAATCGTGAAGTGCAACAGACCTTCATTACTCGTTCCAAAATCATTCAATCCATGCGTCGTTACCTGGATTCATTGGGCTATCTGGAAGTGGAAACACCGACGCTGCACACCATCGCTGGTGGAGCTGCTGCGCGTCCATTCATCACGCATCATAATGCGCTTGATATGGAATTGTACATGCGGATTGCGATCGAGCTTCACTTGAAACGTCTGATTGTAGGCGGTCTGGAGAAGGTATATGAGATCGGCCGTGTATACCGTAATGAAGGGATGTCGACACGTCATAACCCTGAGTTCACGATGATTGAACTTTATGAGGCATATGCCGATTATCAGGATATTATGCGTTTGACTGAGAATCTTGTTGCTCACATCGCACAGGAAGTGCTTGGTACGCAAGTTATCCAATATGCAGACTATCAAGTGGATCTTACACCACAATGGCGCCGTGTAACGATGGTAGACGCGGTTAAGGATGTTGTAGGCGTGGACTTCTCCGTGCATATGACGGACGAGGAAGCTCATCGTTTGGCGAAAGAACATAAGGTTACGGTTGAAAAGCATATGACATTTGGTCATATTCTGAATGCATTCTTCGAACATTTTGTAGAAGAGACGTTGATTCAACCAACCTTTATCATGGGGCATCCGGTTGAGATTTCTCCGTTGGCGAAGAAGAGCGATGTAGATCCACGTTTCACGGACCGCTTCGAGCTGTTTATCGTTGGACGTGAGCATGCAAATGCATTTACGGAGCTGAATGATCCAATTGATCAACGTCAGCGTTTTGAGGCACAATTGCTGGAGAAAGAACACGGGAACGACGAAGCACACGAAATGGATGATGATTTCATCCGTGCGCTCGAATATGGTATGCCACCAACAGGTGGACTGGGGATCGGTATCGACCGTCTGATCATGTTGTTGACCAACTCGCCGTCCATTCGTGACGTACTTCTCTTCCCACATATGCGTCCTCGTACACAGGATTAAATAAGGAACGTTTAACTCGTTCATAATAGAAGAGGAACCTGCCGTTCAGTATGATGCTGGTGGCAAGTTCCTCTTTAGGTTTACATAGGCATCGAAGTGACAAATCACTCGAAACAACATGCCTGCCATGAATATATGACAGATCTTCTTCGCCTACCTGTATGTATTATGTTAAAAGAGGTGCCCTTCATGAAGTTTAGGCTTCACATTGCTAAATTCCTATCACCCCCACTGATTCTGGTTGGTGGTTTTATGCTTATTATCACGATCGGTACGATTCTGCTCATGCTACCTATCTCCAATCAAAGCGGTGAACATTTGGCGTTCATTGATGCGCTATTTACGTCTACCTCTGCCGCATGTGTGACCGGGCTGGTTGTTGTGGATGTAGGGACGACCTTCAACCTGTTTGGTCAAATCGTGATTATGGTGCTTATGCAGCTAGGTGGACTTGGCTTCATGACCATCGCAACGTTGTTTGCGTTAGTATTGGGTAAGAGAATCTCGCTTAAGGACAGGCTGCTGCTGAAAGAGGCTATCAACGCTGATAGTATGGAAGGCATTGTTCGCATTATCCGCAAGGTGCTAATTTTTTCGTTTACCATTGAAGGGGTGGCTGCTGTTATATTGGCACTACGCTGGGCAACGGAGATGCCTTTTTGGCAGGCGGTATACTATGGTGCTTTTCACTCGGTTTCATTATTTAACAATGGTGGTTTCGATCTGTTCGGCAACAGTTTTCAGTATTATACAGGGGACTGGTTGTTTAACCTGACAGCTTCCGTGCTGGTTGTATCGGGTGGACTCGGCTTTGTGGTGCTGAATGATTTGTTTGAGTTCCGCAAGCGCCGTCGCTTGTCGTTGCAGTCCAAACTGGTGTTGTCCGTATCAGGTGCACTGATTGGTATTGGAGCAATTGTACTGTTTGTATTTGAGTTCACCAATGGACACACACTGGCATCTCTAAGTTGGAGTGAAAAGATATACGCCTCGTTCTTCCAATCGGTCTCTACACGTTCGTCGGGTACGAGTACCATTGATATCACCCAGATGAGGCAGGCTACCCAGTTCTTCTTCATTCTGTTGATGTTCATTGGGGCATCTCCGGGATCAACCGGGGGTGGGATCAAGACGACAACGTTCCTGATCATGATTGGAGCGGTGTATGCCATGATTCGTGGCAATAAAGATATTGTATTTTTCCGTCAGCGTGTTCCGAAAGATTTGCTGATGAGAGCATTGACGATTATTATGGTTTCCTTGATCATATTCATGGTTGTGGTAATGCTACTACTTACAACAGAGGATGCACCGTTCCTTTCACTTATGTTTGAAGCGGCCTCGGCGATTGGGACAGTAGGTCTGTCGGTGGGAGTAACGCATGAATTAACGGTATGGGGAAAAGTGATTATCGCCTTCACGATGTTTATCGGACGTATTGGACCACTCACCATTGCATATGCGCTTCGTCCACGTAAAGAGAAGAAGCTGTATCGCCATCCGGAGGGTCGGATTATTATTGGATAAAAAGAAAAACCGTCACGTATCTAGGATTAACCCTATTATGGAATAGGTTAGTCCCAATTGATGCATGACGGTTTTTTTGTTTCATAGAAGCAATTACTCGTTTCTTGCTGGTACGAAGGATAGAGCTGTATTTAATTTTGTGACCGAATGTTATTGTGCATCCCGGCATAACGTTGCAAGATGCGTGGTAAGAATATTCTCCATAATCTTGGTGTTCATCTGGTCAGGACGAAGAATCGCATGAATTCCCAAACCGTCGACCAGTGCGTATAGGCGTTCAATTTCCAACTCCTTATCGAGGTCTGTACGGGAGAGATTGAGCTCCATCAGGTAGGTGATAACTGTAGCCATCGCGTGTCTGAGTTCATCATAGACTTTGTCGGCATGCACTTTGAGAACGGGCTCATTCTTGGACTTGGCTGTAAAAGCGTACCACACCTCCATTTCGGCCCTTTTTTCATCCGTACTTGGCAAGAGTTCTAACAACAGAATCTTCATATTCTCCAAAGGAGACGCATCAAACGACATCTGTGTGATTCGATTCGATACCCGTTCGGACACCAGATTCATTGCGTATAGGAGTAGTTCTGATTGGGTTGAAAAGTAGTGGCGCATAGACCCGGCCGATATTCCTGCTTCTAACGCAATATTTCGAACGGAGGCCTGCTCCATGCCATCTCTTCGGATGACACGCCAAGCCGCTTCGGCTACGAGCAGACGTTGTTTATTATGATCAACTATTTTAGGCATAAAGGGATTATATCATTGTTGATTATTATAATACAAACGTGTTAAATTGAATTTAATACATTTGTGTTATAAAAGGAGTGGATCATTTGATTGCCTATTTTATTATTGGATGTGAGATTGCCTTTTGGGTATTTGTCGCTGCAGGTCTGAGTGTGCGTTATCTGCTTGGCATGAAACGGACAGGGATCGCGCTGTTAATGGCAACGCCCATTGTGGATGTTCTTCTTATGGTAGCGACGGTGATGGATCTTCAACGGGGTGCTACGGCAAGTATGGTTCATGGCATTGCAGCTATATATATAGGTGTAAGTATTGCCTATGGTCATCAGATGATCGCTTGGGCTGATCGTTATTTTCTGTATTGGTTTAAGGGTGGCGATAATCCTCGGAGCAGCAAGGTTTACGGCAGTGAGCATGCAAGTCGTGAAAGAGTGGGATGGCTTAGACATCTATTGGCTTGGGGCATAGGTAGCTTGTTCTTGCTCGCGATGATCTGGTGGATTGGGGATGCGGAGCGTACTGCGGCATTTTCTAATCTCATGAGAGTATGGGGAATCATACTGGGGATCGATTTTATAATCAGCTTCAGTTATAGCTTATGGCCGCGAAAGATGCCTGTGGAGAAAGTGAAGTAACATATAGTGGATAGGGCGGGAGGATCATGCGGATTATCTATGGAGGACAGGTGATCCGTTTGTTCTGGGAAGAGAGTGTTTAATAATAATTGATGCAACCTTAAATAAGCCAGGCTTTAGGTGAATAGCTATACGAGAGACAAAATAAAATTTATTGAAAATAAAGCTTGCAATCGAAATCTGTACATGGTATATTCTAATTCCGGCCAAGAAAACACGAGAAACACGGTGCGGCAAGCGAAAGAAATAAGCTTCGAAAGAAACTTAAAAAAAGAGCTTGCAAAGTTGGTTCGGATGTGATAAGATATAAAAGTTGCTGAGATGAACAACACACGGCAATGAAACAAGTTTGATCTTTGAAAACTGAACAACGAGTGAGTAAACATTCTGCTTGCAGAATGAACGCGAAAGTTTGAGACAAGCCTTGGCTTGGATCGACTGGAGCAACAATGAGATTTTTAATCTCGTCAGTTTCAAAATGAGCTTATCGCTCTTTTCAATACTTTATTGGAGAGTTTGATCCTGGCTCAGGACGAACGCTGGCGGCATGCCTAATACATGCAAGTCGAGCGGACTTGATGAGAAGCTTGCTTCTCTGATGGTTAGCGGCGGACGGGTGAGTAACACGTAGGCAACCTGCCCTCAAGCTTGGGACAACTACCGGAAACGGTAGCTAATACCGAATAGTTGTTTTCTTCTCCTGAAGAGAACTGGAAAGACGGAGCAATCTGTCACTTGGGGATGGGCCTGCGGCGCATTAGCTAGTTGGTGGGGTAACGGCTCACCAAGGCGACGATGCGTAGCCGACCTGAGAGGGTGATCGGCCACACTGGGACTGAGACACGGCCCAGACTCCTACGGGAGGCAGCAGTAGGGAATCTTCCGCAATGGGCGAAAGCCTGACGGAGCAATGCCGCGTGAGTGATGAAGGTTTTCGGATCGTAAAGCTCTGTTGCCAGGGAAGAACGCTTGGGAGAGTAACTGCTCTCAAGGTGACGGTACCTGAGAAGAAAGCCCCGGCTAACTACGTGCCAGCAGCCGCGGTAATACGTAGGGGGCAAGCGTTGTCCGGAATTATTGGGCGTAAAGCGCGCGCAGGCGGTCATTTAAGTCTGGTGTTTAATCCCGGGGCTCAACCCCGGATCGCACTGGAAACTGGGTGACTTGAGTGCAGAAGAGGAGAGTGGAATTCCACGTGTAGCGGTGAAATGCGTAGATATGTGGAGGAACACCAGTGGCGAAGGCGACTCTCTGGGCTGTAACTGACGCTGAGGCGCGAAAGCGTGGGGAGCAAACAGGATTAGATACCCTGGTAGTCCACGCCGTAAACGATGAGTGCTAGGTGTTAGGGGTTTCGATACCCTTGGTGCCGAAGTTAACACATTAAGCACTCCGCCTGGGGAGTACGGTCGCAAGACTGAAACTCAAAGGAATTGACGGGGACCCGCACAAGCAGTGGAGTATGTGGTTTAATTCGAAGCAACGCGAAGAACCTTACCAGGTCTTGACATCTGAATGACCGGTGCAGAGATGTACCTTTTCTTCGGAACATTCAAGACAGGTGGTGCATGGTTGTCGTCAGCTCGTGTCGTGAGATGTTGGGTTAAGTCCCGCAACGAGCGCAACCCTTGATCTTAGTTGCCAGCATTTCGGATGGGCACTCTAAGGTGACTGCCGGTGACAAACCGGAGGAAGGTGGGGATGACGTCAAATCATCATGCCCCTTATGACCTGGGCTACACACGTACTACAATGGCCGGTACAACGGGCTGTGAAGCCGCGAGGTGGAACGAATCCTAAAAAGCCGGTCTCAGTTCGGATTGCAGGCTGCAACTCGCCTGCATGAAGTCGGAATTGCTAGTAATCGCGGATCAGCATGCCGCGGTGAATACGTTCCCGGGTCTTGTACACACCGCCCGTCACACCACGAGAGTTTATAACACCCGAAGTCGGTGGGGTAACCGCAAGGAGCCAGCCGCCGAAGGTGGGATAGATGATTGGGGTGAAGTCGTAACAAGGTAGCCGTATCGGAAGGTGCGGCTGGATCACCTCCTTTCTATGGAGAATCGTTTCCCGAGTGGAAACATTCAAAACCGCAGCTTAGCTGCAAAAACTACTCACTCGTTGCTCAGTTTTGAGAGCTCAAACTCTCAAACAGCTTGCTTTTGCATGGAGCTTGTTCTTTGAAAACTAGATATCGAAACGAAAATTGCGAATTAGAACATTCCTTTTTAAGCTGAACTTGTGTAAACAAGTTTCAATAAAAACGGTAGATTGCATTTGCTCCTTGGAGCAATTGGTTAAGCTACTAAGAGCACACGGAGGATGCCTAGGCGCTAGGAGCCGATGAAGGACGTGGCGAACAACGAAACTGCCTCGGGGAGCTGTAAGCAAGCTTTGATCCGGGGGTGTCCGAATGGGGAAACCCAGCTGGGGTAATTTCCAGTTACTCATAACTGAATACATAGGTTATGTAGAGGCATACCAGGGGAACTGAAACATCTAAGTACCTTGAGGAAGAGAAAACAATAGTGATTCCGTCAGTAGCGGCGAGCGAACGCGGAGAAGCCCAAACCAGAGAGCTTGCTCTTTGGGGTTGTGGGACATCTCACATGGAGTTACAAAGGAACCGGTTAAACGAAGAGGTCTGGAAAGGCCCGCCAAAGAAGGTAAAAGCCCTGTACTTGAAAGTTGGTTCTCTCCGAGATGTATCCCGAGTAGTGCGGGGCACGTGAAACCCCGTATGAATCCGGCAGGACCATCTGCCAAGGCTAAATACTTCCTAGCGACCGATAGTGAAGCAGTACCGTGAGGGAAAGGTGAAAAGCACCCCGGAAGGGGAGTGAAATAGAACCTGAAACCGTGTGCTTACAAAAAGTCAGAGCCCGTTTTAGGGGTGATGGCGTGCCTTTTGTAGAATGAACCGGCGAGTTACGTTCCCGTGCAAGGTTAAGGTGAAGAGCCGGAGCCGCAGCGAAAGCGAGTCTGAATAGGGCGAATTAGTACGTGGACGTAGACCCGAAACCGGGTGATCTACCCCTGTCCAGGGTGAAGGTGCGGTAACACGCACTGGAGGCCCGAACCCACGCACGTTGAAAAGTGCGGGGATGAGGTGGGGGTAGCGGAGAAATTCCAATCGAACTCGGAGATAGCTGGTTCTCCCCGAAATAGCTTTAGGGCTAGCCTCGGAAAACAGAGTCGTGGAGGTAGAGCACTGATTGGGTGCGGGGCCCGCAAGGGTTACCAAGCTCAGTCAAACTCCGAATGCCATAGACTTACTTCCGGGAGTCAGACAGTGAGTGCTAAGATCCATTGTCAAAAGGGAAACAGCCCAGACCATCAGCTAAGGTCCCCAAGTGTGTGTTAAGTGGGAAAGGATGTGGAGTTGCACAGACAACCAGGATGTTGGCTTAGAAGCAGCCACCATTGAAAGAGTGCGTAATAGCTCACTGGTCGAGTGACTCTGCGCCGAAAATGTAACGGGGCTAAACACACCACCGAAGCTATGGCTTGATGCTTTGCATCAGGGGTAGGGGAGCGTTGTATAAGGGTTGAAGGTGTACCGTAAGGAGCGCTGGACATTATACAAGTGAGAATGCCGGTATGAGTAACGAAAAGATCAGTGAGAATCTGATCCGCCGAAAGCCTAAGGGTTCCTGAGGAAGGCTCGTCCGCTCAGGGTAAGTCGGGACCTAAGGCGAGGCCGAAAGGCGTAGTCGAAGGACAACAGGTCGAAATTCCTGTACCACCGTAAGCCGTTATGAGCAATGGGGGGACGCAGCAGGGTAGTGACGCGGACTGATGGATGTCCGTCTAAGCAGTGAGGCTGATGTGTAGGCAAATCCGCACATCATAAGGCTGGGCTGTGATGGGGAGCGAAAATTATAGTAGCGAAGGTCATGATCTCACACTGCCAAGAAAAGCCTCTAGCCAGGTGATGGTGCCCGTACCGCAAACCGACACAGGTAGGCGAGAAGAGAATTCTAAGGCGCGCGGAAGAACTCTCGTTAAGGAACTCGGCAAAATGACCCCGTAACTTCGGGAGAAGGGGTGCCCCGGTAGTGTGAATAGCACGAGGGGGCCGCAGTGAAAAGGCCCAAGCGACTGTTTAGCAAAAACACAGGTCTGTGCGAAGCCGTAAGGCGAAGTATACGGGCTGACGCCTGCCCGGTGCTGGAAGGTTAAGGGGAGCGGTTAGGAGCAATCCGAAGCTGTGAACCGAAGCCCCAGTAAACGGCGGCCGTAACTATAACGGTCCTAAGGTAGCGAAATTCCTTGTCAGGTAAATTCTGACCCGCACGAATGGCGTAACGACTTGGGCGCTGTCTCAACGAGAGATCCGGTGAAATTTTAATACCTGTGAAGATGCAGGTTACCCGCGACAAGACGGAAAGACCCCATGGAGCTTTACTGCAGCTTGATATTGAATTTGGGTACGATCTGTACAGGATAGGTGGGAGCCTTTGAAGCAGGAGCGCAAGCTTCTGTGGAGGCACCGTTGGGATACCACCCTGATCGTATCTAGGTTCTAACCTGGTACCGTAATCCGGTGCGGGGACAGTGTCAGGTGGGCAGTTTGACTGGGGCGGTCGCCTCCTAAAGAGTAACGGAGGCGCCCAAAGGTTCCCTCAGAATGGTTGGAAATCATTCGAAGAGTGCAAAGGCATAAGGGAGCTTGACTGCGAGACCTACAAGTCGAGCAGGGACGAAAGTCGGGCTTAGTGATCCGGTGGTACCGCATGGAAGGGCCATCGCTCAACGGATAAAAGCTACCCTGGGGATAACAGGCTTATCTCCCCCAAGAGTCCACATCGACGGGGAGGTTTGGCACCTCGATGTCGGCTCATCGCATCCTGGGGCTGAAGTAGGTCCCAAGGGTTGGGCTGTTCGCCCATTAAAGCGGTACGCGAGCTGGGTTCAGAACGTCGTGAGACAGTTCGGTCCCTATCTGTCGTGGGCGTAGGAAATTTGAGAGGAGCTGTCCTTAGTACGAGAGGACCGGGATGGACGTACCGCTGGTGTACCAGTTGTTCCGCCAGGAGCACCGCTGGGTAGCTATGTACGGAAGGGATAAGCGCTGAAAGCATCTAAGCGTGAAGCCCCCCTCAAGATGAGATTTCCCAGTATGTAAGACCCCTTGAAGACGACGAGGTAGATAGGCTGGGGGTGGAAGTGCAGCAATGCATGGAGCTGACCAGTACTAATCGGTCGAGGGCTTATCCAATATGCACGTTGTAAATCGCACATTTCGTTTCGGATCTAGTTTTCAGAGAATGATCTCTGAAATGTAAGCTAAGCTATGCGTTTGGTGGCGATGGCGGAGGGGTTCCACACGTACCCATCCCGAACACGACCGTTAAGCCCTCTAGCGCCGATGGTACTTGGACCGCAGGGTCCTGGGAGAGTAGGACGCCGCCAAGCAAAGAACCACTGCCGATGTTATTCGGTGGTGGTTTTTATTTGTTTATAAGCAAAAATGCAGGATTAGCTATTAGTTTAGAGACATTGCACTAAATGACTTAACATAGATAAGCGCCACTTGATATGAGTGGCGTTTTATATAAATAAAATGAACCTGTCCGTATGGAAAATACAGTTGTATGCATCAGGCAATACACCTAATATAACCAGGGAGTTTCCCTTGACAGTCTAAATAACGCTTTGCTAAGATGGCAATAATAAATTTTTCAGAAAACGTATTTTCGGCATTAAATACAGCCTGAGATCTTCGGGTTTTGGACCGTAAAGCTGAGCAAACATAAGGAGGAACGCCCGCGTGTGGGAAGATAAATTTGGTAAGGAAGGTTTCACCTTCGACGATGTACTGCTGGTGCCACGGAAATCCGAGACACTGCCTAAAGAAGTGGACGTATCTGTTCGTTTGAGTGACAGCGTAAAACTGAATATTCCTTTGATTAGTGCTGGTATGGATACTGTTACTGAAGCGACATTGGCTATTGCCATTGCCCGTGAAGGCGGTATTGGTATCATCCATAAAAATATGTCTGTTGAGCAGCAAGCGGAGGAAGTGGATCGGGTTAAGCGCTCGGAGAGTGGTGTTATTACCAACCCGTTCTCACTTACAGCGGAACATCTGGTTTCTGATGCAGAGTCGGTTATGGCGAAATATCGCATTTCCGGTGTACCGATTGTTGAAGGAGATCAAAAGCTTGTTGGTATTCTGACAAACCGTGACTTGCGTTTCATCCACGACTTCTCCATTAAAATTAGCGAAGTTATGACTCGTGAGAATTTGGTTACTGCGCCTGTAGGTACTACACTGCAAGAAGCAGAAGGCATTCTCCAGAAGCATAAAATTGAGAAACTTCCATTAGTAGATGAGTCCAACACACTGAAAGGTCTCATTACTATTAAAGATATCGAAAAAGCAATTCAATTCCCTAACGCAGCTAAAGATGCACAAGGACGTTTGCTGGTTGGAGCAGCGATTGGGATTTCCAAAGACACCTTTGAACGTGCTGATGCATTGGTTCAAGCTGGTGTGGATCTGATTACGGTAGACTCGGCACACGGACATCACATTAACATCATTGATGCGGTTCGTCAGCTGCGCGAACGTTTCCCGAACCTGACCATTGTTGCAGGTAACGTTGCTACTGGCGATGCGACCCGTGAATTGATCGAAGCTGGGGCGTCCGTTGTCAAAGTGGGAATTGGTCCAGGTTCCATCTGTACAACTCGTGTAATTGCTGGTATTGGTGTTCCTCAAGTTACAGCAGTATACGATTGTGCAAATGTAGCACGTGAATATGGCGTACCAATCATTGCTGACGGTGGTATCAAGTACTCTGGTGAGATTACTAAGGCTCTTGCTGCAGGTGCTCATGCAGTCATGCTGGGAAGCTTGTTTGCAGGTACGGCAGAAAGCCCGGGAGAAACGGAAATCTTCCAAGGACGTAGCTACAAAGTTTACCGCGGTATGGGTTCAATGGCTGCGATGAAACAAGGAAGTAAAGATCGTTACTTCCAGGATGATGACAAGAAACTGGTTCCGGAAGGAATTGAGGGACGTGTTGCTTACAAAGGTCCTTTGTCTGATACGATTCATCAGTTAATTGGTGGTCTACGCTCAGGTATGGGATACTGTGGTACAAGCAGTTTGGAGCAGCTTCGTAACAACACTCAGTTTATTCGTATTACAGGCGCGGGGCTTCGTGAAAGCCATCCGCATGATGTACAGATTACGAAAGAAGCTCCTAACTACTCGTTGTAATCTGAATTGTGTTAATTATTTCCAGGACAGGCTTGGCGATTTTCGCCGGGCCTGTCTTTTTTTGCGGATACCCCTGTGATAGAATAGAACAAGCGGTGATGATCCTTTAATGGATTAGGGCGTTGCGGCGGTTTTTTGACGTGAGTCTATGAAACTGTTTCCGACAATGAATTTTAAGTGATAAAAAAGGTTGAAGGTTGCCCAGCGAAAAAGAAGCGCGGACGTCCTTTTACATAAGCATTTCATTTAATGCTAACTAAGTGACAATCGATTCGAACTTTAGGAGCAATGACATTGCTCTTTCGATACAGCGCATATACAACACACATCTCACACATCATCTTCACCTGTTAGGGACTAAGAAAATATTGCAGCTCAAGCTGTACTGAAGCAAACAATAGAAAGCTTCGGACCGAAGGGAGTATTCATCATTGAAAGCCAAACAAATGAATAAGAAAAAACGTCAAATGCTCAAAAAAAGCGTAGCCTCGGTTATGCTGATTAATATGCTCTGCATGTCTGCGGTAATGCCTGTTATGGCTGCTGCAAACGATTCAGGGCAGGTCTTGACCGCGGCAGCTACAACAACGAAGACCGAAAAAGCCGTGGACATTCCTTCGGCAGACTCCCTGGGACTCGATGTTAAATCAGCCGTACTGATGGAGGCTTCAACGGGTCAAATTCTACTCAATGTTAATGCGGATAAAGCTATGCCGCCTGCTAGTATGACTAAAATGATGACAGAGTACATTGTGGCTGAGCAGGTTAAACAAGGGAATTTTAGCTGGGATGATGTCGTTACAGTCAAAAAGAACGCAGCGCAAAGTGTTGGCTCTCGCATTTTCCTTGCAGAGGGTGATCAGCATACTATTAAGGAACTATACATCGCCATGGCTGTAGGATCAGCCAATGATGCTACAGTGGCTTTGGCTGAACACATCGCTGGTTCCGAGCAAGCTTTTGTGAAAATGATGAATGATGAAGCGAAGCGTATGGGAATGAAAGATAGCTATTTCATCAACTCCACAGGACTTGATCGTGCAGATATGCCTAAGGATTTCCGCCCAACGAAGGATGAAGAAATCGTTATGTCGGCGCGAGATGCGGCCATTTTGTGCAGATATATCATCATGGATCACCCGGACTACACAGATTTTACAACCATTCAGTCCTATAAATTCCGTCCCAATGACAAAGCTCCTATTGTTAACTATAACTGGATGCTGGAAGCGAATAAAAATATAACCAACTTCAAAAGCTATGCCTATGAGGGTCTGGACGGTATGAAAACGGGACATACCACGAACGCAGGCAATAATTTTACAGGCACTGCTGAACGCAATGGCATGCGTCTGATCAGTGTAGTTATGGGTACCGATTCGGAGCCAGCGCGTTTCAGAGAAACGAAGAAAGTATTGGACTTCGGATTCAACAATTTTGAAGTGAAACAGGCGGTTGCTGCCAAAACTAAAGTCACAGGCTGGGAAGCTGTACCTTTGAAAAAAGGGAAGGAAACAACTGTACCTGTTGTGACAGATAATGCAGTAAGTTTCGTTGTACCTAAAGGTACTCAAAACCTGGACGTGACATTTAAAGCGAATGTAACTGAAGCTGATAAGCTGGTTGCTCCAATTAAGGCCGGAACCAAGGTTGGTACGGTTACTTATACGTACAAAGCAGAGGGAATTGAACCTCAAGAGAAGACAGTTAACCTCATCACCGCAGAAGAAGCGGAAAAAGGCGGTTGGTTCCGTCTCTTCTTCCGTGCAGTGAAAGATTTCTTCGTTGATCTGTTTGATGGCATCAAAAACCTGTTCTAATAGACATGGTGAAGGAAGACGGGATAATATGACATTTTCAATATAGTGTCGTTAGACCATTGACAAAATACAATTAATTCCGACTGGATGGATTGTATATTTACAATTTTTCCGGTAAAATATCAAGTTAGAATTCTACGTATAATTCAGTTGAAAAGTCTATTGTTCTTCTAACTGACACTGCATATTCCACATCCTTTTCATGGACAAGAACGATACATCCATAATGGTAGGGTTGGGGTATGGAAACGGGAATAGCACGCTTTAAAAGAGGGACCAAAGCGCGGATCGGACATTATGGCGCCAAGGACTTGGGTGAAGCGTTCGCCGGATTGGCGAAGGTGCTTCTATGATCGGTACCAATTCCAAACTTGCACCTTCCGAGCCCATGCAGGATAGCGGCTGGTAAGAGAAAGGTGGATTTTAAATGAAGATCGGCGTTTTAGCACTTCAAGGGGCAGTCACCGAACATATTCGTAGTGTTGAACGTGCCGGAGCAGAAGGATTGGCAATCAAACAGGTTCAGCAACTCGAGGAGCTGGATGGGTTGATTCTTCCTGGCGGTGAGAGTACCACGATTGGCAAACTGATGCGCAAATATGGTTTCATGGAGGCCATTCGGGCATTCGCTGCTGAGGGTAAACCGGTGTTCGGCACCTGTGCTGGTTTGATTGTTATGGCCAAACATATTAAAGGACAAGAGGAAGCTCATCTGGAGCTAATGGATATGACCGTTTCAAGAAATGCATTTGGACGGCAGAGGGAAAGCTTCGAAACGGATCTCCCGGTAAAAGGCATTGAGGAGACGGTAAGAGCTGTGTTTATACGGGCACCTCTAATTGAGAGTGTGGGGGAAGAGGTAGAAGTTCTCTCCACTTACAAGGATGAGATTGTTACTGCCCGCCAGGGGCATCTGCTGGCTTGCTCCTATCACCCTGAGCTGACAGATGATTATCGACTGCATGCTTACTTTGTGGACATGGCTAGGTCGTATAAACAGCCTGTACAGAACCAATAGTGATTGATATACAACCTATGACTGCCGGTGAACCGGATCAGTCCTCCAGAGGCTCACAAGGCTTGCTGGCAAGGTGCTGTCTGGTCAGATGCCTGATGTTGCCCGTATCTGCTTTCAAAGCGGGAATCGCAGCGTAGGGCAGCACCGGAGGCCATAGGTTGTTTTTTACCATTAAGAAATGATGAAGTTATAAGGCTGCAAAGTTTTGGCAGGAGTTAATGAGGAAGGTTTCTACTTTGTGGTGTTATTTAGGAGGGGTATTTAGTGCTTGATGTGAAAATATTGCGGAATGAGTATGCACGTGTTGAAGAAGCATTGACGAAACGTGGCAAATCACTGGATCTAATCGCCGGGTTTACGGACATGGATGCCAAGCGTCGTGAGTTGCTGCAAGAGAGTGAAAACCTGAAAAGTCGCCGGAATACGGTATCCGGAGAAGTTGCCAAGCTTAAAAAGAGTGGCGAAAATGCGGATGAGTTGATCCTTGAGATGCGCGAAGTCTCCGATCGAATCAAAGCAATGGATGAAGAAGTGCGTGAGTTGGAAGTGAAAATCAACGATCTGACTATGGCGATTCCAAACATCCCTAACGAGAGTGTACCTGTTGGTGCGTCCGAAGATGATAATGTGGAGATTCGTCGTTGGGAAGAGCCTAAGTCCTTTTCATTTACACCAAAAGCACACTGGGAAATTGCTCAGGATCTCGACATTCTTGATTTTGAAGCTGCTGCCAAAGTAACAGGCTCCCGTTTTACCTTTTATAAAGGATTGGGCGCACGTTTGGAACGTGCTTTGATCAACTTTATGATGGATCTGCACAGCGATCAGCATGGGTATGAAGAGATTCTGCCTCCATACATCGTTAACCGTGACAGCTTGTTTGGAACTGGCCAATTGCCGAAATTCGAGGAAGACCTGTTTAAGCTGAAAGATACCGAGTATTATTTGATCCCTACCGCTGAAGTTCCGGTAACGAACTATCATCGCGAAGAGATTTTGAATGCTGACCAGTTGCCTAAACACTTTGTAGCATACAGTTCGTGTTTCCGATCTGAAGCAGGTTCCGCTGGACGGGACACACGTGGCTTGATTCGTCAGCATCAGTTCAATAAAGTTGAGTTGTTGAAACTGTCTTCTCCTGAGACTTCTTATGAGGAATTGGAGAACATGACTCTAAATGCGGAACGTGTGCTTCAATTATTGGGGCTGCCTTACCGTGTTCTGACGTTGTGTACAGCAGATATGGGCTTTACGTCCGCCAAAACATATGACATTGAGGTTTGGTTACCGGAAAGCAATACGTATCGTGAAATCTCGTCTTGCTCCAACTGTGAAGACTTCCAAGCACGTCGAGCCAATATCCGTTTCCGCAGAGAGCCAAAAGCGAAACCGGAATTTGTCCATACTTTAAATGGTTCAGGACTGGCAGTGGGGCGTACTGTAGCTGCTATTCTGGAGAACTACCAACAAGAAGATGGAACAGTGGTTATTCCTGAAGCACTGCGTTCTTATATGGGCGGAGTCAGCGTAATTGCTCGTCGTTCCTAGGATGTTCAACTAAATGAATGAAATAAAAAACCGTCTCCTGACAAATGGAAGTTTAGAATGTTCCATTTTCACAGGGCGACGGTTTTTTGTAGTTTATTGTTTAAGAAGACGATACGTTAGCTATGATTATCACCTAAGCGAAAGCGTAATATTAGTTCACATACTCAATGGAGCGCAGGGTGCGCACCAAGATCATAAGTGCTTCATCTGTGGTTGCTGCTTTTTTCGGCTCGAAGGATGTCCCGAAAGTATCTTGAAGCAAATCGAGCGATGTCAAAGCCTGGACTTGGGCTGTGGCCCAAGGAGAGATAGAGTCTTGGTCCGGATAGGATTTCACAGCTGATCTATTAGCGACAGAATCTCCTCCTGCATACTGAATTGCCCGATAAACCATGTTTGCCAACTCTTCCCGGGTGACCTGGCGATCGGCACGAAATGTTCCATCAGCATAGCCTTTAACAAGTCCAAGGTGTGCAGCTGTTGCCGCATACGATTTTTCCTCAGGCAACGTGTTCAAAGGGTCATTTTTACGATACACACCTATAAACAATCAACCACCCCATAATGAAAAAGTCTAAATTCGATTATACAGAGCAGGGCTGAACCGATTCTGAACAATCATATCAATCGTTAGGTAGCGCTGGTTACGGTTACTTAGTAGGTGGAATTTTCCTTTTTGATGCATCCAATAATAAATCTTATAAAAAGGTTGCTTTCTGCTATACAATTATGGTATGATCTATTTCGTGGCAAGTTTATAAAAGTTAATGTCCTGGAGAGGTACCGAAGCGGTCATAACGGGGCGGTCTTGAAAACCGTTAGGGGGCAACTCCACGTGGGTTCGAATCCCACCCTCTCCGCCATACTACAATTATGATAAGGATTTGAGCGATAAGCTCAGGTCCTTTTTTGCATTTATTTATACATTTAGCGCAGCCGCATACATGCTGTTTTTATAAAGAATTTTTACGACAAGAAATCAGTTTGTTTCAATATCTGTGTGATGCATAAAAACATCCGAATCGCCGCACTTTATATAAGAGTGGAGGTGGTTAGATGAACCGCGAATTAAACATAGATCAGACGGAGCTTGTAGGTGCTTGGCAGGAAAGATTGCCTGAGGTCCTAAATGTCGGAGATCGCGCTCAGGTTATGGCTGACGAGGCTGATCAACAGGCTATTCGAATTCACATCGCAACAGCGGGACACCAGATGTACTCTTTTGATTTCAAGTGTGCCTATGTGGATTCTCGTGAAGTCAGTGTGCAGCTAATTGATGTGGAGCGCGATGGAAGGACGACGGATGAGCGTACAGAACCCATTCAGGAATTGGCTCAGGATTACACGCGTCATATTCATGAATGTGCCCAGTCGTTGCAACCCAAAACCAGACATTAGGCAGACGTCAAAGGAGTGGTAATACGTGAGCAAAGCCAAAGCTGGAACAGATAAAAACCTGCAAAATGTAGTCGCAGATCTGGATCAGACACCTGTGAATAGTCACCATGCCCAACAAATTCAACAGGACTCGAATGACCGTCGGCATCAGGATTCCATGAATCATGACAAAACGGAAGATATGGACCCATCCCATTCCTAATCCAATGAAGAGGGGGGAACAACATGAGTAAACCCAAAACAACACCTGTGCCCGAAGCTCAGGCTAATGTGCAGCACCGAAAACCTGAAAAGCATTCTTCCATGCAGGAACCGTTGTCAGGCTCCAAAAAAGTGAAAAACCAGAATCATGTAGATCATCACAATCCCCAAGGCTAAGGTAAAGGAACATTCATTCCTTTCTATAGCACATATCAATGCATAACTATAACCTATAACTCCGGTTAACAAACCGGGGTTTTTGCGCGTTCATACATGATTTAGAGGAGGACATCATTGATATCTAAAGCTTACATAGGTCTTTGTAGCCAATTTAGAGAGTAAAGCTCACAAATTTCCCAAATCGTGTTTCCGTTTCAGAATAAATGGTATATCATTGATATTGAATTATTTTTTTGGGGTTATCACGAGAGGAGAGAAACAAATGACTAAACGTATGGGGGCGCTTCTTCTTACGTTGCTGTTAACCGTATCCATGGCACTGACAGCATGTAGTAGCAAGCAAGAGCCAAAAGAGGCATTGAAGACGGCGGCAGCCAATGCTTCCAAATTGACTTCGTATGAGATGAGTTCTAACTTCACTATTAATGAATTGAGCTATAAAGCTGCAGACGAGTCACAACAGGATCCAACGATGTCTCAGTTTATGAGTATGCTGAAGGATGCTCAGTTGAATGTAACTGGCGTATACCAAAGCGAGCCAATGCAGACCGAAATGACGGTAGGTATTGAGCTTAAAGGCGATATGGGTATGACATTTACCATTCCAATGGTTATGACCGCTGAGAAGTTATATGTTAAGGTACCAAGTATTCCGTTCTTCCCGATTCCGGAAACGGTTGTTAATAAATTCCTGGAGCTGGATCTGAAAGAACTGGCTGAGCAAGAAGGAACGGAATGGAATCCAAATGCTATGGATGCAGCGAAAACACAAAAGCTGAGCAATGAAGTTATGGATGCGGTCCTGAGCGAGTACGATCAGGATAAATTCTTTAAAAACCTGGACGTGAAGGATGCGCAGCTTCCAGAAGGTTTGGATGCCAAGCAAGTCGTTCAATTTTCAGTCAACAATGACAATGTGAAGGAAGCTGTTACTGTTCTGGTCACCAAAGCATTGCCAAAAGTATTGGATATCATTTCTAAAGAAGAGTATCGTGACATGTTGCAAATGAGTCAGGAAGATATCAACAAAGCTAAAGAGGATCTGAAAATCACTGAAGCAGATCAAGCTGAAATGGCTAAAGATCTGGATCAGTTGAAAGATACACTGACCATTAACCAGTTCCACATTGATTTTGCTTTGGACAAAAAAGATTTCCCGGTATATCAAAAATTGGTTGCTGATCTGTTGATTAAACAACCTGATACCAAGGATGAAGTTAAACTTGCTTTCACGGGTTCGAACACGTACACCAAAATTAACGAGAAGCCAGCATTCAAAATCAATATTCCTACTGGCGAAGACGTCATTACAATGGATCAGTTTGAAGAACTAATGAACGCATCTTACGGATACTAAGTTCTTAGATCCATTAGTTAAAGCAAAGAGCCGCTCGACCTTAGGGTCGAGCGGCTCTTTGTATGTTGTTCCATGTTTGTTCAATTACTGTAAAGATTCACCCAAGTCCTCGGCCAGCACAGCATAGATCTGATGATCCTGATACTCTCCGTTAATTTTGAGATATTTACGAGCAATGCCCTCAGCTTGAAAGCCATTCTTCTCCAAAACACGTTTTGAACCCGTATTGGATAATAGAATGGCCGCTTGAACACGATTTAACTTCAGAGCACGGAAAGCATAGGATACAGCGAGTTTCACGGCTGCGGTCATTCGTCCTCCGCCTTGGTAATCTGGATGGATGAAGTATCCCATGTCTGCATAATTGGCAACGCCCTGAACGACATTGTTCAAGCTAACTTGACCGATCAGAATACCGTCGTCGATTGTAAAAATTCCGAATTGATAACCTGTTCCTTCCTCAGCCGCCTGCATTCTGTCCTGAATGCGTCTGGTTTGTGCATGCAGCGTATAGAACTCATCATCCCGGATAGGCTCTACAGCTTGGTAGGGTAGACGTGTGATTTGAATAAGAGCAAGATACGCCTCTGTATCTTGTGGAGTAAGTAAACGGAGACTTATTCCCTTTGGTGTGTCGTATAGTGTAAGCGGCATGGAATGCACTTCCTTTCCAGATGGATGTAAGATTCTATTTTTTGCGTAAACGTCGGAAAAATTGAGTCAGCATGGTGGAACACTCTGGTTGCAAGATGTCAGCTACTACTTCGGTTCGATGATTAAAACGAGGTTCCTGCAGCAGATTCATCAGCGTTCCTGCGCATCCGGCCTTGGGGTCTGCGGTACCATATATCACTCGAGGCACCCTGGATTGCACAATGGCACCTGCACACATGGGGCATGGCTCCAGTGTGACGTACAGACTGCAATCCAGCAGTCGCCATGCACCGATGGCTTCACTGGCCTGCCGGATGGCTACCATCTCCGCATGTGCTGTGGAATCAAGTGTCGTCTCACGCAAGTTATATCCACGACCGATAATGCGATTATGTTGAACAATTACAGCCCCGATCGGTACTTCCCCGAGTGCTTCTGCTTTGTACGCTTCAGCGATGGCTTCACGCATCCAGTGCTCATGCTGAGCCTCCTCCGAGAGATGTGTAAGATCAGATTGGAGAACGTCATCCTTCATTAAAATGTAAAACTCCTTCCAAAGAGCATTTTGTGCGGCGAACAAACATTCGTTTGTTAACATGTTGTGTATAAGTCTGTGGATAACCAACGAGTTGCTCACATAGTTATGAACATACTATCCACATGCCTGTGGATTTGTGTATAATTTTTAGAGGTTATTCCCATTGTAGGCATGGAAATGACAAAATACAATTGATTTCGCGTTTTTCAGCCAAGCGGTAACTTTTGGACAAGGGTCAATTATCCTTTTCAAATAGACATACAACAGTTATGATGGATATAGGTTTTGCCATATATCGCCAGAGGGTACAAGCCGAGAGGTGAACGAAAAAGTTGTCTATTAAAACGAAATTATCCATGATTATGTCGTGCTCAGTGCTCGTCATTTTAGTTTTAAATATAGCACTGAGTTATTATACTACAGAAGAGAATCTAAGGCAGGACAGCGAAACCAAGATGGTGCTTACTGCCAAACAGATTGCAATCGCTGTCGAACAGAGTCAGTCCAGTTCAGAATATGTAAAACGACAAATTGGGAACAATCTATGGCTGGCCTCAGTAATGGCAGCGGAAGAACTAGACCCGAATATTAATAATATCACAAATGAAGACCTGGTTCGCATGAGCGAAAAAGTTGGTGTTTCCCACATTTCATTGATGGAGCAAACGGCTGATGATATTGTGGTTACCCGATCTTCCGATCCAAAGGAGATTGGATTATCTACCAAATCCATGACGTACTGGTATCAGGCATTTAAACAGCTATTCGAAAACCATCAGGTTACGATTTCACAAGGACAGAAATTAGACCATTTTTGGTCGGATGGATTCGAATATTCTACATCCAATCCGTCAGATGTTGATATCTGGGGTTACTATCATGATGGGAAGAGGAATTACATAATCAATCCCTTCTATAATAATGCCGCTGTTGACGACTATGTGAAGATCTCTGGTCCAGACGAGATTTTGAATAAGATTCGTGAAGTGAATCCTTCAATTCTGGAGATTACAGGCATCAATCCATTGACCTTCGGTAGCTCGAGCATGAGCAATGACGGAAGGGATACGAATCACAACAAGTTGAATAACAGGCCAATTCGTTTCGGTACCTATCAATATGGTGCCGCAGAAGAGGATCACAAGGCAGTCGTACGGGCCATTCGTACTGGGCAGAATGTATCCTTTGTCAGTGAAACTCATGAACAGAAGGTGCTCAAAAGTTTCATTCCGATATTCACCCCCAATGAATCATCTTATGTGATTAGTATTGTCATGGACTATAAGCAAATATCCTCCATGGTATCGGAACAACTGGTTAGCCATGCCTCCATTTCACTTGTGTTGCTGGAGATTGTGATCTTTGGCAGCTATTTGCTCGCAGGTTACATTACACGTCCAATTCAATCTATTCTGGGCAAAGTGAATGATGTGGCAGATGGCCATTTTGATTTCCGTCTAAAAGTGAGAAGGAAAGACGAACTGGGCCAATTAGCGAATCGCATTAATGCCATGATTCGTAATTTGGGCCATTATACGAATCGTCTGAAACAGATGTATGAAGAAAATCGTGCGGTAAAAGAGCATTTGGAATCGATCATTAACCAAACCGCAGATGCGATTCATATTACGGATCTGGATGGAAATGTTCTGCGGGTAAACCGTGCCTTTGAGCAGTTGTACGGCTGGCGCAGTCGTGAAGTAGAAGGCCGTAAGTTAAAAATTATCCCTCCTGGTACTGAAGAGGAGATGGAAGAGCAGCATGCCCAGTTGATTGAGGGTATGTCAATTACGTCCAATGAAACGACATGGATGAAGAAGGATGGTAGCCGTGTCGAAGTCAGCGTGAGTACAGCACCAGTCCGGGATGAAGCAGGCGAGATCACAGCACTAATCAGCGTATCAAGAGATATTACCAGCCGTAACCGTATGGAGGAACTGCTCAGACGTTCCGAGAAACTGACGACGGTTGGTCAGCTGGCAGCAGGGGTTGCGCATGAGATACGTAACCCTCTTACGACCCTACGTGGGTTTCTTCAGCTCCAACAAGAGACGAACAAGCTTAACCACCGGCACTTGGACTTGATGCTGTCCGAGTTGGATAGAATTAATCTTATTGTGGGTGAGTTTCTGATACTGGCCAAACCACAGGCGGTTCATTTTCAAGAACGGGATATTCGCTTCATACTGGGAGATGTTATATCATTACTGGACAGTCAGGCGCATCTGCATGGTGTTGAATTTGTATTGAATGCTTCATCCGATTCAGCTATGGTACACTGTGAAGAGAACCAGTTGAAGCAGGTCTTCATTAACTTGCTGAAGAACGGCATGGAGGCCATGCCAGACGGAGGTAATATTCGAATTAAACTCAATCATGACGAAGAGAATAGTCGGGTTCGGATTGAAATTAAGGATGAAGGCACTGGAATTCCAGAAGAATTGATGCCTAAGCTGGGGGAACCATTCTTTACAAGCAAGGAATCGGGAACAGGGCTTGGCCTGATGGTCAGCCAGCGCATTATTCAATCACATAAGGGCATGATGGATATCAAAAGCGTCATGAACAAGGGAACGACCGTCATTATCGAGCTACCTGCTTCCCAACAGCAACCGGAGAGTATGGAGGAAGAGCATAAGACGGACAATGAACCTACAGACGAAGAGAACTAGATGAGGTGAGATTACCTTTTGCGTATTAATAAATTTATCAGTGAAACGGGTTTTTGTTCCCGTCGAGAAGCCGACAGATTGGTGGAAAGCGGGAAAGTAACGATTAATGGAGTCAAGGCCGAGCTGGGCAGTCAAGCAGAAGATGGCGATGATGTAAGAATTAATGGTCAACCTATTAAGGAAAAACGGAAACACGTATATATTGCACTCAATAAACCTGTCGGAATAACGAGTACAACCGAACAGCACATTCAAGGGAATATCGTTGATTTTGTAGGGCACAAAGAGCGTATTTTCCCCATTGGACGCCTGGATAAGGATTCGGAAGGTTTGATTCTTATGACCAATGACGGTGATATCGTCAATCGAATTTTGAGGGCAGAAGGACGTCATGAGAAAGAATATATTGTCACCGTGGATCGTGCGGTAACGCCGAGTTTCTTAAGAGGCATGAGCACAGGAGTCAAGATCCTTGGCGAAATGACGCTGCCTTGTACGGTGACTCGTATATCAGAGCGGGTGTTCCGCATTATTCTGACAGAGGGAAAGAACCGTCAAATTCGCCGGATGTGCAGTGCATTTGGCTATGAGGTTCGGAAGTTGAAGCGGATTCGTATTATGAACATTCATCTCGGTGAACAGGCCACAGGGAACTGGAGAGAACTAACGCCCGCTGAAAAGTCGGAACTAAGCAGTTTGCTAGATTATAATATGGAATAAATGATGATATCCAAAGCGCTGCTTTCCCTCAAGGGAAGCAGCGCTTTTTCATATCAGTGGATAGAAAAAAGTCACTCCCCTGTAATGAAGGAGAGTGACTTAAGCATTACTTTGCTACAACGAACAACTCTTTAGTTATCTTTTCCGACTGCTTTCACGGCCGTGTTGTTACTCTGATATTTCCGGATAATCGAAACTTCTACCCGACGGTTTTGAGCTCGTCCAGCATCTGTTTGGTTGCTAGCGACTGGGTGATACTCTCCATAACCGCTAGGTGTGAACTTCGAAGGGTCCAGCGCCTCATTCAATAACAGAATTTTGAGGAAATTCAGTGCTCGATCGGCACTCAAATCCCAGTTATCCTTATATTGGCTGTTCGAAATGGGAACATTATCAGTATGGCCAGACACTACGACTTCATATTCCGGAAACTCCTGCAGCATGCTCGAGATGGCTTTGGCCAGCGAGCGTGACTCTGGTTTAACATCAGCCCGGCCTGAGGAGAACAGGGCGTTATCACTGATCGTGATTTTGAGCTCAGACTGATTCAGCTTCGTATTCAGCTGATCGGAGAGACCGTTTTTCTGAATATATTGATCAAGCCGTTTCTTGAGTTTCTCCAGATCTTCCTGTTCTTTCTGAGCCATCTGCGCATCTGTAATCTGAGCGGCTGTCTTCTTGATATCTTCAGGCTGCTGTTTGTTCTTACCCAAATCTATAGTAGATTCTGTAGGGTTCATGGAGGTATGATCCAGTACACCCGAACCACCATTCAATGCGCTGCTCAGTGCGGAAGCCATCTGTTCAAACTTCGTTGCATCTATAGAGCTCATAGAGAATAATGTGATAAACAGAGCGAGCAGCAACGTCATCAAGTCAGAGTAGGGAAGCAACCAACTCTCGTCTATATGTTCTTCATGCGGTTCGTGTTTTTTAGCCTTTTTCACCTGATGAGCCCTCCTTCTCTTCCAACTGTCTACGTTCGGAAGGTGTCAGGAATACAGATAATTTTTGATTAATGGCAATGGTGGATACACCAGATTGTATGGATAACAAGCCTTCAACCATCATCAGCTTGATTTCCATCTCTTTTTTGGACATCCGCTTCAGCTTATTGGACATTGGATGCCACAACACGTAACCACTAAAGATACCGAGAAGTGTCGCGATAAACGCCGCTGCAATCGCATGCGAGAGCTTTTCCATATCACTGAGATCGGCAAGCGCTGCAATGAGACCTACAACGGCCCCGAGTACCCCGAGCGTTGGTGCGTACATACCCGCTTGGGCGAAGATCAAGGCACCGCCACGATGGCGCTCTTCTGTAGCATGAATATCTTCCATGAGTACATCACTTACAAATTCCTGATCATTTCCGTCAATAATCATACGCATACCGCCGCGCAGGAACTGATCATCAATATCTTCGACTTTCGATTCAAGTGCAAGCAAACCTTCACGACGGGTGGTGGAAGCCCAGTCCATAAATGTGCCGATTAGAGAAACACGGTCAATCAGTTGTTGCTTTTTGAACAGTACCCCAAATAGCTTGGGGATTTTTTTAACTTCAGACATGGGAAATGCCATGAAAATAGTTGCTGCCGTACCAACAAAAATAATAACGTAGGCTGCCGGGTTGTTAACCAGGTTGATAAGGGGCGCACCCTTCAGGAACATACCCACTACAAGTGAAACCAGCCCTAAAACTAGTCCGATAATCGTTGAAATTTCCATCATACACCTCATCCATGAGATAAAATTGAATCCTTTCAAGCGGCTTTATTCGGGCTTCCGGACGAACGTTACACCGCAATCCGTTTAATGTTAGGCATCCTTTAGGGTTGCAGAAACAGTTAAAACGGTCATGTATAGTATTTATCGACCAGATGGCCTTTTTTTTTAAGGGTTATTTTCAGGTATAATAAGATCAAATCTGCTCCTTAGGGGCTAAATAGGAGTGAAAAGCCAATGGGCGTAAAGCATGGACGAGATTATGAAGGAATATTGACAGATTTGACAGAGGCTATAGGACGAATACCGGACCGCTATGTTTTCTTTGAGATGGATGAGGAAGAATGGTCACGCCTTGGTGTAACAGAGCAACTTGAAGTAGATGAGGCGCTCGCTGAAGATCTGTTCTATGCACTGGGTGAGGAGTCGGTCATTCCGGTAGGAAGTGGAGTGGTCATTCATGACAAGGATCAGCACCGAATTCATATCTTAATTGGGGAAGAAGAGCTGACTTTTGTACCGCTCATTTAGTATGTACCCATAAGATATTTGGCATGGAAACCTGAGTTGGAGAATCTCCCTAAAGCCTTATGGTTAGTGGATCTAGCGCCATTTGTACTATTGGAATTTGAGGCTTGTCCGTGGTAAGATGATAGTCATGAAACGGGCGAACCGCAGGGCGGTGGACCTATGCGTTTGGGTTGCTATGGGTAGCACCAAAGGTTTCGGTGGCAGTATGGACAGTTGTCTATGATGAGCCATCATATGGGGAGGAAGATAACGTATGGTTTTTACGCAAGAGGAAGTCGAAGCTCATCTGGGAAGGCTGGAAGGCTGGGAACTGGAAGAGGGACGATGGATTGTCCGCAAGTTCGTATTTTCCAACTACATGAAAGGGATTGCATTTGTGGATGAGGTCGCAGCGATTTCGGAAGCATTCAATCATCATCCTTTCATTACAATTGACTATACAACGGTCACACTGCGTCTCACGTCATGGGATGAAGGTGGCATCACATCTGTAGATATTAAAGAAGCGCAACAATATAATGAGGCTTTTGAGAAAATGAGGTCGGAATAACCTGGATCGGTTATTATCGCACTACCGGAAATGAGTGAAACATACATGTCAGACGATAATCAGAACAAACCTCTTATTGCTGTCGTAGGCAGCCTTAATATGGATCTGGTGGTGAAGACGGACATCATTCCTGAGGAAGGCGAGACGGTGAGCGGGGAGGAACTGCACTATTTGGCCGGGGGCAAAGGCGCCAATCAGGCGGTTGCTGCTGCACGACTGGGCGGACAGACAACGATGATTGGTGCGGTAGGTTCGGATGGTTTTGGTGAACGCCTGCTGCACAGTCTAATGGAAAGCGGGGCGGATGCCTCGCAAGTTCGCATTCTGGATGATACCGTTACAGGTACGGCCTCCATCTGGCTCTCCAAAGGAGATAACCGGATTATTGTCATTCCTGGAGCAAATGGGCAGGTTGTGCCTGTGATGCTGGAAGAGGCGGATACGTTAAAAAGCCTGACTGCAGCCGCAGCGGTGCTGCTGCAGCTAGAGATCCCGCTGCCCGCGGTCACCCGCGCCGCCCAACTGGCGGCTGAAGGCAGCGCATTGGTGGTGCTCAACCCGGCGCCTGCGGTGCCGGGTCTGCCCCAGGAGCTGCTGCGGTGCGTCGACGTTGTCACGCCGAACCGCAGCGAGCTCGCCGTGCTCACCGGCCGGGATGATCTCCGGCCGGAAGACGTGGATGCGGCGGTCGCAGAGCTCGCCGCATCCCTCGGGGCCGCTGTCGTCACGACGCTCGGCCCCGAGGGGGCTGTGTACGCGGCAGCGCCTGGCGGCCGCGTACAGGCAGGGCGTGCCGGCGCGTGCCGTGCGCCCGGCTACGCCGTAAGCGCCGTCGACACGACCGGCGCTGGCGATTGCTTCAACGGCGCGCTGGCAGTAGCCCTCGCGCGCGGAGAGACGCTGGACGCGGCGGTAAGCTTCGCCATGGGCGCAGCCGCGTTGTCCGTGACGAAGCTCGGCGCCCAGTCCGGGATGCCGTCCGCACGTGAAGTGCAGGCTTTCCTTGCCGAGCAGAAGGCAAAGAGCCAGTAATCGATGCTTGCTTTAGCTGAATCAGAGGCCGGAGGGCAGGCAGGATACGCTAATGCATCTAGATAGCCACAGCATAGTGGATATTTTCATCGGAGCATCCCTGAAATGAGCAAGAGGCTCTTACTTCCCTGTACGGGAGAGTAAGAGCCTCTTCTCTGTATAACCATTGATAAATCCAGCAACCCTGCAATACGAATACGGGTTGCCTACGTTGTGCGTCTAGCGTCAGCATGGTTTAGAGCATGCATAAAGAGCAAGAGGTGACTAAGGCCACCCACACTCAATATACATGAACCGCCACAAACTAATCGCCTTGAAAGACTTCTTCGATTACTTCTTCTCCGCCAGCCACATCGCAATATTCGCGATTTCTTCATCCTTCAGCTTGTCTTTGAACGAAGGCATACCGCCACTTTTACCTTTGACAATCGTGGTATAAATCTTCTCCACATCGTCCTGGCTACCAATCTTCTGCAGACTAGGGCCCATACCCCCTTGAAGCTGATCACCGTGGCAGGTAATACAGTTGGCTTTGACCAGTGCCTCAGCCTGTCCTGCATCCATTGTAACTTGCGGCATCGTCGGTTTCGCTTCTTCTGCAACTTCCTCTTTCCCTGGAAGCGTAAACATTAGTACAATAGCTAAAGCGCACGCTGCAAAAAATACCCCGCTCATGATCCATTTGTGCATCCCTTATGTCCCCTCCAGAATGAAAGATCATCTAACTTGAAACTATCCATATCATTATAACGGAACCTGTAGTGACATCATAGCATTTTGTGGTAATTTTTTGAACTAATCACATAACCGGGGACTTTCTAGGGTGATTTTAAGCTCTTTTTATCCGCGTGGACCTTCATAGACCATACAGTAGAAGGGCTTCAAACCGCTTGGTGTCTGTCGTTCGTATGTATCCTGCGTAACAAATCCGGCTTTGAGATAGACGCGAATGGCCCGGTCATTCCAGGTCAGAACTTCCAGATCGATTTCGTTTGCAGGGTTCCGGCGAATGGCTTCCTGCACAATGGCGGAGACAAAAGCCGTTCCTTGACCATGACCACATCGTTCCGGGTGCATGCCAAGCCCAATGCGGGTGACACCTTCAAGTGGGAAGTATTGAGCGAAGCCGCAAATTTGTTGATTCTCTCCCAGCACCACCACATATTGTTCCTTCCGCAGCTGGGGATCGCCGAATTCTACTTCGAGTGCTTTCATCTGCTCCCAGGGTAGCCAGCTATAAATATTATAAGGCGGGTCATACTGCCAATTGCAGATGAGCTCCGCATGTTCTTCTTGCATGGGCACAACGTGAAACGTCACAGGGGCTTCATCCATACAACTGCACGCTCCTCTCATTGTGAACAAGCTATAATGATTCTGATTTGTCCATATACATATGTCATTCCATATCTAAGCTTGTTTCCACTCTACAAAAGAGGCGTTCATTTGGCAAGTCCTCGTTTTTGAAAAAAAAGTGAAACAAAAGTTCCGGTAATTTCGTTTATATTATAGTGGGATGGGTAAAAACATTATAAGAGCACGGACAAAGCAACGAAAATTAGCTTTTTAAAAAAAAGTTAAAGTTAGGTTTGATAGCTGTCCCGAATACGTTAAAGGAAACGAAGCACAAAAAAACCGCCGGATACATTCCTGCGGAGAATGTACCAGACGGTTCTATTATGCTTCGTTACAGTAGTTTTATTGTTACAGCATGACGTTGCTCAGCTTGTCCCTAGTCGATGGCCAATGTCTCATATGCGTCCGTGCTCATAATGCGTTTAGCGCCAACATAGCGGTTAGCCCAGTAGCTTTCGCTTAATGCACTGATTGTAACTCCTTTGGAAGAAGAGGAGTGTGCAAACTTTCCATCCCCTACAAAGATCCCTACGTGTGAGACCCCTTTGCCCGTTGTATTGAAGAATACCAGATCACCTGGTCTCATTTCCATACGGGATACTGAATCACCCATGTCGAATTGCGAGCTCGATTGGCGAGCCAGATCAATACCCAGCTTGTCGAATACATAACTTGTGAACCCAGAGCAGTCAAAGCCGTTAAGCGTTGTTCCTCCGCTTTTGTATGTAGTTCCCATTGCTGAATCAATGACTTGGTCCATTTTTGAATCTGCGAATGCGCTGCCTGCTCCAAGCGATAATGCGAATGTGATGCTGAGTACAGCTGCGGTTAATTTCTTCTTAAACAAGAGATATACCCCTTCCAATGCCTGCGAGGTTAGCTTAAGGATTCGGTTGAAGGTCCCCTATGATCCCTCTGTTGCAAGATCAATTCACCCATAACTGGTTCCCCCGCTTCCCAGGTGCTAGGAATTTGGCTATGCTAGTTATGCACCTGCGAAATCAAGAAATGACGATTAAATTTTAAGTAGTTACAAATATGAAGGTAAAGATTACAAAGTTGTTACTAAAAACTCACTGCGATTATTGTAACAGAGGTATATCACTTTGGCAACGTTTAACAGCAAAATTAGCAAAAAAAACCTCGACCTTTGACGGGGAAAGGTCGAGGTTTGCTTGTTTAAAGGTGTTTGATGAAAACAACTTTACATATAGATGGTAACCATTTTTAACTGTGCACGTTAATCCTTGACCGAGTTGGACTGCCATAACCGGAAATGGGCGCATATCTTCCATAAGCTCAGCAAGCACCGGGCAAGTGGATACGTCTGTTGTAGTATAAGACCAGTTAAGCCCGTTAGTAACCATGAAGCTGAAGTGAAGGCGCCAAAGACCAGGAGATGAAGGCCACCCAGCAGTACGGCAATGCCAATTAGAGTGATGACCTGGCGTAGTGCAATCCATAGAGCTTGAAACGTACCACGTGCTCCGCCTTCCCCATCAGGAGCCGAGATACCAAACTGCATGTACAGCAGGACATGATGGATAACCCACCCGTATACAATCCAACCAGCAACATAGGGAATACCAGGCAGGAGCAGATGGAGGGAATGAAAACCTTCCATAAGGATGGAATAAAGTTTTGGTGCGATCCAATAAGCCGGTAGCAGCAGCAATAGGGTGCGAATAGTGTGGAGCAGAAGCATTGGTTTCCACAAATTTTTGATGCCGCGAATGAATGGAATGCGCTCTTCCGAATGATTATAATGCTGGAGCGAGTAGAGCAGCCCTGCCTGAATGAGAGGGCTAATTAGCATCCGTAGCAGCAGCATAGCCCCTAAAATCCATAAATAGCGATGGACCTCTGGATTCATTGTCAGGCCGAGTTGGCTCTCCATTTTGAATAAAATTGTACTGAGTTCCCCTGCATCAGGGTCGGGATAACGCAGGAGTAGCGGAACCACAGCTGATTGAACCATTCGATAAAGAAAGTATCCCCATACTAATTGATAGAGAAATAAGAGTGCTGCAATGAACATATGCTGACGGACGAGAAACCAGCCTTCACGTATTTTCGCTTTCACTGTATCCACCTCACCATGACAGACTTCCGAATATGGCTTCTATAAGTTTGGTTGCACTCATGCTCCAGCGGGATTTGGTTGGCTCATCCAGTCCGGCTTTCAGAAAATTGTTCATATGATGGTTCTCCAGCACAATCGTGTACAGCGGATCAGTCATGGCCCAGGAAACAGGGGAAGTATAGGTCAGTTTGTAGGTAATGCGCTCCTCGCTGCCATCCCATTCTTTCGTCATGGTTTTCCCATCTTCGAACATAATTCGAACAGGCACCTTCTTATATTCACTGCCTTTTTTCTGGACTGTAATGGATGACTCGTACAACGTTTGACCGTCTTTCAGGGTAGGATTGATTGTGATCTTCTCCACTGCAAAGTCAGCCATGCCGTCACCGTATACATATTGATTAAAATAATCGGTCCAGGAGGTACGGGTTACTTGCTCCACGACCTTTTGAAAATCAGACGAAGTAGGGTGTTTGAAACGGTATTTCTTTACATAGGTCGAGAGAATACGCTCCATCGTTTTGGCACCAACTTGTTGTTCTATCCCGAGTAATACAAGCTTGCCTCGTGTGTATACGTTGGCGGCATATTGATTCTGGGAATCGAACTTCCAGGAGTCCTGTGTCAGAGAGGCTGGAGAAGTAATGAGACCTGATTGTACAGGCAGATTCGGGATAAGTCCGTATTCCTGTTCCATCACTTTGTCTTCTGCATAGGAGGTGAATCCTTCGTCCAGCCAAGCCTCCTCAAATTCATTACTGGCGACCATGCCGTAAAAATACTGATGCCCAATCTCGTGCACAACCGTGCGTTCCAGATCGTAACCAGGTGTAGAATCATCCGCACCGAAAGCGGTGACCAAGGTAGGGTATTCCATTCCCCCTGCGCCATTCCCCGATTTGGGCGGGACAACGATGGACAGTGTGGAATACGGATAAGGGCCAAACCACTTGCTATAATTGGATAACGCTGCTTTGGCGGCGTAGAAATAACGTTCCTTCAGGTCCTCATGAGCAGGGTCGAGATACAGCTTGATTCGGACGCCTGGCACATTGGGAGCAGAGAAGGGTTCTTCCGCATAAACAAAATCAGGAGAGGCTGACCAGGCAAAATCATGCACATCATCGGCATAGAACTGATATACTTTTTCGCCGTTCTTCACAACAGCTTGCTGGGTTGGGAATCCAGTAGCAGCTACTTTGTATGTTTCCGGTACCCGAATACGCACACTATAGATACCGAAATCGGCATAAAACTCTGAATTGCCGTGATACTGATGCAGATTCCAGCCTTCGGTCGTCCGACCTCGTGTGCCTACTGGCTCATATACGCTAAGTTTAGGGAACCATTGACCTGCCATAACAAAATGATCTGCCGTTCCCATGCGGGCAAAAATCTTCGGTAGCTTGACCTCAAATTGGGTGTGAAGCGTTATGCTTTCACCGCCTTTAACGGGTTTGGGCAGCCGTACCTTAATGAGGGTAGTATCTTTCATGTTTCCGTCATCCGGTTGCACATATTGCATCCGATGCAAGAGAGAAAGCCCGTCCTCTGTTTTCATTTCTGTAATATGCATAGAACCATAACCGTTCGTGGGCATAACATCACCGCGAAGTTTCCCCCCGGATTCTTTCATAAAAGTGGTGTCAGCAGAAGAGAAGGCATTGGGATACATGTGAAAATAAAGCTCGCTGACGGTTTTCTTACCTGGATGTGTCCAGGTTATCGTCTGAGTCCCTTGCAATACATTTCCGTCTACCAGCTTCACATCCATGTGATATTCCACTACGCGGTTGCTGAACACTTCAGCTGTAGGTGTCTGTATACTTTCCGGAGATGTTTGGGTTTTGACGGGTGCCGTAGGCTTGCCCGATTCCGGGGCGAGCGCAGGCAAGTCAGAATGAATGGAACGTGTGGAGCCCAGACCAAGCCATATCCCCCCGGCAACTACACACAGGGCTATAATTGCGGTGAGCCAGCTCTTGGCGCGTCGTGGAATCATCGTTAAATACCTCCCGTTGACAAGCATCTACAGCATGTATATGTTTGCATTGGAGCGATTATTAGTTAAAATATTTGTATCAACCCTTGGAGGCTATAAACATGGACCAAAACGAGCAAAACGGCAAAAAACAGATTGCCTTGAATATCGTTAGTGCAAAGAGCAAACACAAAGGCTTCGGTGCAGGTTCCATAGATCTGAACAACCTTTCTCCAGTTATTATTGATAACGGAGAAGCCAAGATCGATATTGGTGCGATGCATGCAAAGAGCAAAGTGGAGCGCAACATCAAGTTCTCAACCAACCGTGAGGACGTACCCAATGGACGCCAGGTATGGCTGGTATGGGTAGCTGTGGACCGTAACGAACAGGGGCAGTTCTATGGTGGAGCAACAGCGTGTGAGATGTGGATTGATACAGAAGCGCGTCGTGGATGGAAACTGCTGGCCGAACATGTGAACCGCATGGATTATGCCATGAAGCGCCGGTTCATGCTGGATGACCTTGGACCTGAGGATCGCGCGGCACTCAAGACGTTATTGACTACGCATAACGAAGAATGGTGGAACGCTTCTCCGGATGAATTGAAAGAAGCGCTCGCCTAATTTATGAATGTTCAAAGTTGTTCAAAAAAAAGAAGCAAAAGCCCCGGGACCGAGATGATCGGTTCGGGGTTTTTGCTTCTATGCTAAAATTAAATTTTACAGAAGCTGACGCAATTACGTCATTACGCATTTACGTCACTTTGGTTACTCCACCCACCAGCGTTTGAAATCCTTCCACCAAGAATGTTTCTCTTCCTGTATTCCCTGCTGGTTTTGCACTTCGCGACTGTCTTTATCATTCTCTGAACCCGAGTCGTCTGAAGCGCTGCGACAGACCTCGGTCGGTTCCGTGCCATCAATAAAAACTTCCAGCCGTTTCTCGGCGCAGCCATTGCCAGCCAGTTTGCCGGATTCGGGATCGATATATACACTGACGACATTATCCGGTACGGTGAAAATCTTCGGTGGAACACTGGCGAGGGCCTGTTCCGTAAACTGGGCGAACATGGGTGCCGCCCGACGCCCGTCAGATGTGGAAATGGCTTTGCCTTGATCGTAACCGACCCAGACAGCCGTTGAGAGCTCTGGAGTAAAGCCGACTAGCCAAGCATCCGTATTGGTTGTCCCCGTTTTGCCGGCGACAGGTCGCTTAATGGTTGCTGATACTCGATTACCCGTTCCACCATTTTCGAACACACTTTCCATCAACCGTGTTAATACATAAGCGGCAGCCGGTTCAACAACCCTCTCGGCCTTGGTCTGAGGTGCTTCATAGATGACTCGTCCTGCGGCATCCGTCACTTGCAGAATGGCTACAGGAGGTGTTCTTTGCCCACCTGCGGCGATAGCGGAGAATGCTGAAGCCATCTCCAGTGGACTAACGGGTGAGGTGCCAAGTGCAAGGGAAGGTACCGGGCTCATGTTGCTCGTAATCCCTAGGTTTTTGGCCATTTTCACCACTTGTTCAGGTCCAATCTGCATAATCGTATTTACCGCGTAGATGTTGTCCGAAGCGGCGATAGCCTGTCTCAGATCAATCTCACCTAAATACTTGTCTCCGAAGTTACCAGGCTTATAGGTCTTGCGATCATTGTCATAATGAAACAGGGTCGGCTCGCTTTTAAACATGGATGCACTGGTGAGCTGTTTCGATTCCAGGGCAGCCAGATACATAATTGGTTTAAAAGCAGATCCCGGCTGGCGTGTAGTCGCCAGTACATGGTTAATCTGATTGGTGCGGTAGTTTTTGCCGCCCACCATCGCTTTGATATAACCGGTTCGGGGATCGATTGATACCAGCGCGGTTTCGAGCTCGCTTTTGGCGTCCATACCTTTGGCTACGGCGTCTTCCGCCGCTTTTTGCACACGCAAATCCAGCGTGGTGTATATATTCAATCCTCCATGATCCAGCATCGCTTCGCTGATCCCCAACTCCTTGATGGCCAGATTACGGATATAATCGCGGAAATAAGGTGCACTTTCCACAGTTTTGCGTTCACTTTCCGGTTTAAACGAAAGCATTTCCTCATAAGCCTTGTCTGCTTCCGCTTGCGTAATTTTGCCGACGTCAGCCATGGCATTCAATACAACCTTCTGTCGGTCCTTGGCGTTCTTCATATGATTATATGGAGAATAGTAGGTCGGCCCCTTTGGAATCCCTGCAAGCATGGCACTTTCGGCAAGCGTCAACTGTTTGGCGGATTTGCCAAAATACATCCGTGAGGCTGCTTCGATCCCGTAGGCGCCGTGACCGTAATAAATTTCGTTCAGGTACATCTGCAGAATTTCATCCTTGCTGTATTTCATCTCCAATTGTGCCGTGTACATGGCTTCCTTGGCTTTGCGGGTCCATGTCTTTTCATGCGATAAATACAAGTTGCGTGCGAGCTGTTGGGTCAGTGTGCTTGCTCCTTGGGACATCTGCATATGTTCCAGGTTGACGAGTACAGCCCGTCCCATCCCTCGGATGTCGAAGCCGATATGATCATAGAACTTGCGGTCCTCTACAGCAAGTGTAGCGTTAACCAAATCAGGTGAAATATCTCCCAACTGTACGGGTACCGAGTCTTTGCCGCCTGCCGAGAAAGTGGCAATGACTTCCCCCTGGCTGTCCAGCAGCCTGGAATTGCGGTCGGAGTCGGCCAGTGGCAGGCTGGTGGCGTATAGATAGACCAATGCTGCTGCCGTGGCGATTAGGCCGAGAATAGCGAGCAAAGCTAGGCTTTTGATGACTTTCCATGTGCGGAACCCGCGTTTGCGGGTCTTTTGGCTTGATTGGGTCATGGAACGGGCTCCTTTCTTTTCTTTCCAGTATGGGAATTCAGTGACACGGATATTCAATTCGCCCGTTCAACGGTTTAAAATATAGCTTTTTTGCAGAAAAAAACCGTTTTGCAGTATAAACGTCAATCGCGTATAATGCAAAAGGGTAATGAAAAGTAACAGTTCGGCACAACATACAATAGGCAAGGAAGGTCGAACAGTACCCATTGTCAGCGCTTGGATTCTTTGATTAGTCAGACGCTATGTACGCTCTGGTCAATATAATCTATATAAACTTTACGGAAAGAAGGTAGAGATTATGGAATTGTGGTTTACGGAGAAACAGACCCCCGCATTCGGAATCACCGCGAAGATTAAACAGACCTATGTAAGCGAAAAGACGGATTTTCAAGATCTGGCTATGGTAGAGACCGAAGAATTCGGCAATATGTTGCTGCTTGACGGCATGGTGATGACGACGGTGAAAGACGAGTTCGTTTATCACGAAATGGCGGCTCACCCTGCGCTGAATACACATCCGAACCCGAAAAAGGTGCTGGTTGTCGGTGGCGGTGACGGCGGAGTTATCCGTGAAGTCATTAAGCATGCTGCTGTAGAAAAAGCAGTTCTCGTCGAAATCGATGGGAAAGTGATTGAATATTCCAAAAAGTATCTGCCTGAAATCGCCGGTAAGTTGGACGAGCCTAACGTTGAAGTGCTGGTGAACGACGGCTACATGCATATTATAGAGCATAAAAATGAATACGATGTAATCATCGTTGACTCCACAGAGCCTGTAGGTCCGGCTGCTCCGCTGTTTGAACGCGGTTTCTACCAAGGTATCTATGAAGCGCTGAGAGAAGACGGGATCTTCGTTGCTCAAACGGACAACCCGTGGTTTAAAGCGGATCTGATCCAAAAGGTAAACAAAGACGTTAAAGAAATCTTCCCGATCGTACATGTGTACGGCTGTAATATCCCTACGTATCCAAGTGGTCTGTGGACTTTTACAATGGGTAGCAAAAAACATAATCCGCTCGAGGTGGACGAGACGCAGATTCCAGAGATGGATACGAAATATTACTCTCCACGTCTGCACAAAGCGGCGTTCGTTCTTCCTAAATTCGTGGAAGACCTTACGAAATAAGGAGGAATAATTAGATGAAATTGGATCAAGCTTATTCAGGTAACGTGTTTATTTGCAGTTCAGAGGATTATGAGAACTCCAAAGCGGTCATTTATGGTATGCCGATGGATTACACCGTCAGCTTCCGTCCAGGGTCCCGTTTTGGTCCTTCTCATATCCGTCAGGCGTCGGTTGGACTTGAAGAGTACAGCCCTTACCTGGATAAAAGCATTGTGGATATGACTTACTTTGACGCTGGGGATCTGCTTTTGCCTTTCGGTAACGCAGGACGCAGTCTCGAAGTCATCGGAGAATACATCGGTGGCCTGCTGGCTGACGATAAATTCCCGATTGGTCTCGGCGGGGAACACCTCGTCACTTGGCCTGTCATTCAGCAAATGTACAAAAAATATCCCGACCTTATCCTGATCCATATTGATGCACATGCCGACCTTCGTGAAAACTATGAAGGCGAGCCATTGTCTCACTCAACGCCAGTGCGTAAAGCAGCTGAACTGATGGGTGGCAAAAATATTTATCAGTTCGGGATTCGTTCCGGCTCCCGTGAAGAGTTCCAATTCGGACGGGAGAACATCAACTTCTATCCGTTTGAAGTGGCAGCTCCGATGAAGGAAGCTCTTCCGAAAATGGGTAACCGTCCGGTGTACGTTACAATCGATATCGATGTACTTGATCCATCTGCGGCTCCGGGTACAGGAACGGCAGAAGCGGGCGGTATTACGTCCAAGGAACTGCTTGAAGCGATTCACATGATCGCAGGATCAGATGTAAATGTGGTTGGTTGTGACCTGGTTGAAGTAGCGCCGATTTACGATCCTACAGAACAGACACAAATTGTGGCTGCGAAGATGATCCGTGAAATGCTGCTTGGATTCGTGAAGTAATCGCAAAATAACAGCGTCCTCTGTCTGCGTCAGGTTGAAGCCTGCGTAGGAGAGGGCGTTTTTTTGTGATTGCCTCCTGATCTCATTCGTGAAGTATAGGGTGATTGGGTTCGACCATATACTAAAAAAGAGCCTCCACCGCGCCAACGGTAAAGACTCTTAGGACCGCGAAAGACTGTGGATTGCCCCGGCGTGCAAGAATTAAATATGGATATTCAAGCGAAACCCACGTCAGGCTTCCGACCTTATGAGGTGGGTTTTCGCTTGCAATTCAAAGTCCATAATATTAATTATAGCACGTACGTTCCCGTCTCTCTACCATTTGTGTTTATATGATTCCGTCCGGGTGTTAAGCGAAAACACGTATTTGGGATGACTCTATCTTAATATTTATGTATAATATGGAAATAGAGGAAAGGGGTTTTTGTTATGCATGCAATCCGGGCTCAATTGAGCATGTATCCCAAATGGTTCATAGCGGTACTTATGATATTTACCATCAATCTTATAATAACAATGACTTTGTTCATCAATTTAACGTTCATACTGGCTAATCTCGCCATGTTATATGCTGCCTTTAGCATCAAAACACTTAAATACAATAAACTGCATTTTGTCCTGTGTCTTTTTTTAAGTATCACTTTTGTGATCATTGCTTTTAAGACATATCCCATTTAATTCAGCTCTTATCAGAGATTAATGATGAACCACTCATGCCCATGAGATAAAAAATGTGGGCATGAGTGGTTTTTTTATTGCAATAATGTCATGCGCGATAAACAAATTGTTACGTTAAATCCTGCGAAATGGGGTAAAAACATAGAAGGAGGTGTCACAATGACAACAAAGAGCAGAACGACATGGAAACGGATTGGCGCACTCGCACTATCGGTAACATTGGCTTGGGGACTGGGACCGGTACATACTCTACCCGGCGCTAATGCTGCATCCTCCCCAACATGTGGAAGTGGAGATCACGGATTAACAGCTACGTTGAAAAAAGGCAGTGGTGTGGAAGACCAACGACTGCAATTTACGGATATCGATTTTCTAAACAGTACAACCGGACGGGCTGCTGGTGAGGGATTCCTCATTGGTACATCGAATTCAGGTTGCACTTGGCAGTCCATCTATACAGGCCAATGGCAGTTCACACAACTTGATTTCCCGAATAATGTGAATGGATTTGCTTTGGCTCAGGTAAAGGATACTCCAACGACATATCTCATCCGCTCAACGGATGGTGGCGCGCACTGGACACGGATGGATACTAAAGGGGTACAATTTAAACGTATTGATTTTCGCAATAAAAACGAAGGCTTTGGATACACCTATAACGGAGCTTATTTGACGAAGGATGGCGGTGAAACATGGAATCGAATCTCCACACCAGCCAATACACGCGGAGCTGTGTTCACGACAGAGAAGCAAGGTTATGCCATTATAGTGGCTCCTGGTGCAGGTTACCGTATCATGCAGACAAGTAACGGCGGTAAGAACTGGACGCAATCGCTGAAGGTAGCCTCAACAACTTGGAGCGGTGGAGATTTATACGCAAGTGGTAACCAGGTATGGGCTCTTCTGTATGGCGACGCAGGGATGTCCCAGCAGTCGTATTCCCTCTACGCGAGCGGAAATGAGGGCAAGAATTGGAGACAGGCCTTTGCTCAATCGACAGCAGGTGGTGGCCCGGCTCCAGGTGCAAGCAGCACAGGGAATGGAAAAGGCCCCGCAGACCCGGGGGGTCACCCAGGGAACATGTCGTTGATCGGTAATCAGACGGCCTATCTCTCTGCAGGATCACCTGCAGCAGGCAAAGTGGGGATTGGGCGTTCTTATGATGCAGGTTCCACGTGGAAAAATATTGAACTGAAAGATCCAGGTTATAGCTCTCGCATTTCGTTTCCTTCTGCCAAAATAGGTTGGCTCGTCGTAACAAGCGACAATTCACCTGCGATTTATGAGACGACAGATGGTGGAACAACATGGAAGCAAAAAATGTTGTTGCCCGCTGAAAACGAGTAAATGGCGTCATGCCATGGAATAATTTTAAGGCGATTTCAATCTAAAAGAGTATAAATCTTAACTAATTTGGCCTGATGAGGCCAGAGCATACAAACAAGCCTTTTTCGGACAAATGAAGCCGGAAGGGGCTTGTTTTTGCTTAAATAAAAACGGTTGAATCCTGTTCAGAAACAAGTTATTGTAAGCGATAACAATACTATTTGGGAGGTTGAAATTATGGTTGATGTTATTTTAAAGGCTGATTCGGAACAAGGATTAATAAATCGCAATATATATGGTCATTTCTCAGAGCATCTGGGACGCTGTATCTATGAAGGCATCTTTGTGGGGGAGGACTCACCTATTCCCAATACAGAAGGTATCCGAAATGATGTTCTTACTGCACTGCAAAAACTCCATATTCCCGTACTTCGCTGGCCTGGAGGTTGTTTTGCCGACGAATATCACTGGAAAGATGGCGTAGGTCCAAAAAGTGAGCGCGCCCGGATGATCAATACGCACTGGGGCGGGGTAGAAGAGAACAATCATTTTGGTACCCATGAATTCTTGAGACTATGTGAGCTACTTGATACGCAGCCATATATAAGTGGCAATCTGGGGAGCGGTACAGTGCAGGAGATGCAGGAATGGGTGGAGTACATCACGTTTGATGGGGAATCACCGATGGCGAACTGGCGGAAGAGCAACGGCCGAGAAGAGCCATGGAAGCTGAAATACTTTGGTGTGGGGAACGAGAACTGGGGTTGCGGCGGTAATATGCGTCCGGAATACTACGCAGATGAATATCGTCGTTATGCTACATATGTACGCAATTATTCTGGAAATGAAATTTATAAAATCGCCTGCGGGCCCAATGACAACAACTATCACTGGATGGAGGTGTTAATGCGGGAAGCCGGTCGTTTTATGGATGGAATCAGCCTGCATTATTACACCATCCCAACAGGTGAGTGGGCAGATAAAGGCCAGGCTACAGGTTTCGGAGAAGCTGAATGGTTCACCACCTTGAAAAAGACGCTATATATGGAAGAGTTACTTGTGAAGCACTCCGAGATTATGGACAAATATGATCCTGAGGGCAGAGTTGGTATTATCGTGGATGAGTGGGGAACGTGGTATAACGTTGAGCCAGGTACGAATCCAGGGTTCCTGTATCAACAAAATACGATGCGTGATGCCGTACTTGCCGGGATCAATCTGAATATTTTTAACCAACATAATAAAAGAGTGCATATGGCCAATCTTGCGCAGATCGTCAATGTTCTCCAGGCGTTGGTTTTGACAGAAGGAGAGAAGATGCTGCTTACGCCTACATATCATGTGTTTGATATGTATCAGGTGCACATGGACGCGCAGAGGTTGGAACTGAATTACGAGAGCCCTGGATACACTTTCGGAGAAGAGACCATTCCTCAACTGAGTTTGTCGGCTTCTCGCAGCAATGAAGGCGTTATTCATGTGACGGCGTGTAACCTTAGTCATACGGATGAGCTTGAAGTGGTTTGTCAGATTGAATCAACGGATGCTTCTGCTGTATCGGGACGAATTCTGCATCACGCAGATTATAGTGCATTCAACACATTTGAACAGCCGGATCAGGTTCAACCTGCGGAATGGAAGGGTATTACACTCGAAAATAACAAACTGCGTTTTGTACTGCCTCCGGCCTCGGTTGGTGTGGTCGCTATAAAGGGATAATCAGATGGATTCATCTGTGCAGAGTAGAAGTGCTGGGAAACGGGAACCATGCAAGGGATGTAATGATCAATATGATGTGAAGATTAGTGAAGCCAAGATGGACCGGCTCGTGGAGCTGGCCTCACGCTCACGTCCGGCCGTTGATGATGCTGAATATGATCGTCGGTTATCCACCTGCTCTAATTGTCCAGGGTTACAATACGGTACAACCTGCCGTTATTGTGGTTGTCTCGTACAGGTGCGCGCCAAGCTGGTAGAGTCGACCTGTCCGTTTCCATATGAGCCGCGATGGACCTGATCCAGAATGTATTTCTTTATTAATGAAGCAAGGCAGAGCTGCACTTTACAGGTGAAGCTCTGCTTTTTTTGGTGCCGATGGGCAAAAACTCTGAATTTGGATTTGAATTGAGCGGGTGAACTGGATATAGTTATACAGTAGAGTGTAGGATAGCGAGCTATCCGGGAATATGAGCGCGTATAGCGGCACAACAATACAGGAAGGGCTGTTCTCACCGGCCGTGCCTGATTTTGCGTCGCCTCGAATATAATGGAGGTTAACATTCATGTCGAACATGCGACCGGTTCAGATCCGGCTGCACAGCCGTTATGAAGGTGAAGATGTACTGCAGGAAATGCAGGGTGAAGCCGTATTGAAGGGATCTGTGCTCTATGTTCGTTATGAAGAGCCACAGGCTGGCCCCGAGGGCGGAATTACCCGAACAACATTGAAGCTGGGCGGACAATCCATCAAGATTATACGTCACGGTGAGGTGGAATCGGAGCAAACATTTGAGTTAAACCGCAAGCTTCCTGGTTTTTACCGCTCGCCGTATATGTCGTTTGCCTTGTCCACGCATACACAGGAGCTGGAACTTTCCATTCAGGGATTGAGCGCACGCGCAGCGTGGAGCTACGACTTTTACCGCTTTGACGAAGAATCCGGACATTTCGCGATTAGTTTGCATATACAGGAGGAACCAATTTCATGACACGTAATCCATTAGATACGATTAACGAACGGGTAAGTACAGCCATCGGCAATGCCATTGTGACTGCTGGCATTGTTGCGCAGGAGGATCTACCAACCATCACCCTTGAAGTACCACGCGAGAAAACACACGGCGATTTGGCGACCAATGCCGCTATGCAACTGACCAAGATTGCCAAGCGTAATCCACGCCAGATTGCAGAAGAGATTATTGCCAATCTCAACCTGGCTGAAGCTGGAATCGAGAAAGCGGAAATTGCTGGACCGGGATTCATTAACTTTAAGTTGGACAAGAGTTATCTCTATCCTGTGCTGGGGCTTGTGCATGAGCAGGGTGAGAATTATGGAAGAATCAATGTTGGTGAAGGGCGCAAGGTCGAGATGGAGTTTGTCAGTGCCAACCCGACAGGCAGTCTGCATCTGGGCCATGCGCGTGGAGCGGCTGTGGGTGATGCGCTTTGCAACATCCTCGACTATGCCGGATATGATGTAACACGTGAATACTACATTAATGACGCGGGTAATCAGGTATTTAATCTGTCTCGTTCCATTGAAGCTCGCTATTTGCAGGAACTGGGCCAAGACGCAGAGATGCCGGAAGACGGTTATCACGGGGAGGATATCAAAGGGTTTGCCAAGGAGCTAGTGGCTGAGAAAGGCGATTCTTTGCTGTCCATGCATCCAGGTGACCGTGCGGCTTACTTCCGCGACTTCGGTTTGGAGAAAGAACTGGACAAGATCAAACGTGACTTGAATCGCTTCCGTGTCAATTTCGACATCTGGTTCAGCGAAACTTCACTGTATGATAACGGAGAAGTGTTGCGTGTACTTGACGAATTGCGTGATCGTAATGAAATCTATGAGCAAGACGGAGCAACTTGGTTGAAAACGATGCAGTATGGTGACGATAAAGAGCGTGTATTGATTAAGAACGATGGAACGTACACGTACCTGACGCCGGATATTGCTTATCACCGTGATAAATATGCGCGTGGATACGACACGATGATTAACATCTGGGGAGCAGACCACCATGGTTACATTCCACGGATGAAAGCGGCCATGCAAGCACTGGGCAACGATCCTGAGAAATTGGTCGTGCTGATTGCACAGATGGTGAGCTTGTTCCAGAACGGCGAGAAAGTGAAAATGTCCAAGCGTACCGGCAAGGCGGTAACGATGGAGGATCTGATGGACGAAGTAGGCATTGACGCCATTCGTTACTTCTTTACCATGCGCAGCATGGATTCTCATCTAGACTTCGACATGGACCTTGCGATTTCGACGTCCAATGAAAACCCTGTATTCTATGTACAATACGCTCACGCTCGGGTATGCAGCGTATACCGTCAGGCAGAAGAACAAGGCATTGAACTGTTGCCATTGTCACAGATCGACTTTTCGAAGCTGACCACGGAACATGAATATGACCTTCTTCGCAAAATGGGTGAACTGCCTGAAGAAATCGCGACTGCCGCTACGGGATATGCGCCGCATCGTATTGTTCGTTATGTATATGAACTGGCATCCCTGTTCCACAGTTACTATCGTGCAGAGCGCGTCATTACGGAAGACGCGGGACAAACCCAGGCGCGTCTGGCGCTGATCGGTGCTGTACGCACCGTCATCGCAACAGCGCTTCGTCTGGTGGGCGTATCCGCACCGGACAAAATGTAATTCAAGCCCTGGCGGTGTGCAACCGCCCTGTGGCTTGACAAAGAGTCTCCATGCACCACGCTTGCAATGCAGCGTGGACATGGAGACTTTTTGCTGTGCCCGCGGCCGAGTTCATACGGCCCCGAGGCACCTAGAGACAGCGCCGCCTGCCGCCGTGGGCAACCACCGTGAAGCATCACACCTCGCAGCAGTGCTGCGCTTAGCGATGCTTCACGGAACGGCTCCCCCGGCATGCGGCGCACTTTACCCTCCGCCCTCCTGCATTAGCTTGAGGGCGTCAATCTCGCCACCGCGTATTTTGCTCTTCGCGGTGGTGGTCTTGCGTGCGCGCAGCGGTACGGTTGCGCGCTTCACGAGCGTTTTGATTTCGGCTGGCGACAGGCCGGGATGCTTTGCAAGCAAGAGCGCTATGGCGCCACTGACGTGCGATGTCGCCATGGAGGTGCCGCTCATCTCATGGTGCTTGCCGTGCACCCAGGATGAAACAATTTTGTCCCCTGGCGCATATACATCGACGTATGCACCTCGGTTACTGAACGAGGCAATACGCCGGTTTTTGTCAGTTGCCCCAACCGATATCGTTTGCGGATAACGTGCCGGATAATCAATGCTGCGGCGTTTGCCGTCATTTCCTGACGATGCAACTATGACAATCCCGGCCTGATAGGCACGGTTCACGACATCAAGCAATGCTTTGCTACGCGTTTTCATGCCAAAGCTCATATTGATAATATCGACCCGATTGCGAACACACCAATCGATGCCAAGCACAATGTCTGACACGAAAGCCGAACCATTATGGTCGAATGCCTTCACCGGATAGATCAGGGAGCGAGGAGCTACGCCAATCATACCTGCCGTACTATTGGCAGCGGCAATGGTTCCGGCAATATGAGTGCCATGACCGTTATCATCATGAGGAAGCAGACTGCGGTTTAACAGATTGATTCCGCGTGCCAGCGAATAGCGAAGATCGGGGTGTTGATAATCGGCACCTGTGTCGATCACGCCGATTTTGATTCGATGTCCTGTGGATACGGACCATACTTTGGGAGCATGAATCTGTTTAACGCCCCAAGGTATGCCCTGAGCACTGCTCGGTTTACTGTGAAGCGCGGTGGCATGCAGTGAGATGGATACATCTTCTTCTACCGTAATCTCATCGCTGTAGCGAGATAATTCTTCTGGGTCATGCACCGGGGCGATAATGGAGCGCGCCAGCCGGGAGGAGCGTACCATACCAAGATCCGTAAATTCATTCCTCATCCGCGACAGTTCCACGAGGCAGGCTTCATATTGCTTCGGTTTGGCGAACCGGATCAAGTACCGCCGCCCCTGTTCTGGTTCGGGACGTTGCATTCCTTCAACCAATTGATGTAGAAAACCAGTATAGTCCATAATGGGCAGCCCCCTTCGGGATGAACATGCTGAGGTATTCTATGAATGCATTGATCCCGCCGCATGGGGAACCTGCCCTTTTTTTACAAAAACACATTCTCTTCGTGTCAAAACGGGCGCAGGGACATATGATGGATGGAGGGCTAGAGGGCTCTTGCGGGGACCCTGGTGAGGAGCGATCCTTCAAGGGTATACAGTCAGAAGGCGGAGGGGACTCCGTCTTTTTTATATGATGATGCTTTTTTTGCACAAAGGACGATATGCCCGCGAGTTAGATGTCTCTTACGGATCTGTACATTGCTCGTTTGGAGTTGCTTCTTGGAATTATGAGACATCCATACATAAAAACTTGCTTTTTGAGGCTAAATAGGTTTTACTTAGGTTTGTTAATGGATATGTTATACGTAACGTTCCAGTTCGTAGGGATATAAAGTGAATTTTGTGTGAGAGGAAGTGTCTGTCAGTGAGTACCTCGCTCAATTTGAAAATTGATAAAGAAAAGGTCAGAGAGATTCCTTTGGTGGACCTCGCCTTTATGGTGCTGAAAGCGGCCAATACGCCGTATTACTACCGTGATTTGATGAATGAGGTAGCTAAACAGCGCGGAATGACTGATGAAGAAATCAACGAGTTTATCGCCCAGCTATATACCGAGATTAATATCGATGGCCGTTTTGCTTGCGTCGGTACAAGTCTGTGGGGCTTGAAGCGCTGGTATCCGGTAGCTGGATCGGAAGATACCATGACGGGTGCGAAGCGTCCGCGCATCATCAACGATGAAGACGATGATCTGGAAGATGAGGACTTCGGGGAAGAGGAAGACAGCTATAACAGCGACGAAGACTTCGATAATTCTGACGATGATCAGGACGAAGATGATGATGACGATGATGATGACGAAGACGACATCTTTGACGAAGAAGATGGCGATGAAGAAGTTCTAGTTGAAGATGACGATTTGGAAGAGGAAGACCTCGATGAAGACGATGAAGAAGAGTCCGAAGACGAGGGTGAATTTGACGACGATTCCGATAAGTAGCAGTCATTTTTGATGTCGATAGTTTACCCGTTTTCCCCGCATAGTCAGCCTTGACAGCAGACGGGGTAACGGGTAAACTATTGCATGGGCTTATGAATGAGCGACAAAATATTTATGTTTTTTATAAAAAGTGCCCCGTCCTGCGGGAGTACTTTTTTTGTATTTTTAGAGGCAGAATTTTGCAAAATGATTTGAATTCCGCATGCTCCCGGCCAACAATCCGTGGTCTATTTTTGTATATCCAAAACACCAAATGGATCGATGCAATGATATCTATTTAGGGACAGGCACGGTAGTTGGCTTCCGGAAGGTTTGCACCATTCTACGCTGTAGAACAACGTTGTTTACACACGGTCTTCGCATGAAAGAGCAGTTCGCAGATGCAGGGAATTTCTGCCATTGCTCTTTTTAACGATGATTACCTGGGAAACGGGTTACGATAATACCATATATCGCCTGAATTTCTGTACTTATATTAGGAGGGTAATAATAGTGACAAAGTATATTTTCGTGACGGGCGGAGTTGTGTCCTCCCTGGGCAAAGGGATAACGGCTGCCTCGCTGGGCAGATTGCTGAAAAACAGAGGGTTGAAGGTAACCATTCAAAAATTTGATCCATACATCAATATCGACCCGGGAACAATGAGTCCTTATCAGCATGGTGAGGTTTTTGTAACGGATGATGGCGCGGAAACGGATCTTGACCTTGGCCACTACGAACGTTTTATTGACATCAACCTCTCCAAGAACAGCAACGTCACGACTGGTAAAGTATACTCCTCCGTCATCAGCAAAGAGCGGCGCGGGGAATATCTGGGCGGAACGGTACAAGTCATTCCACACATTACGAACGAGATCAAAGAGCGCGTATTCCGCGCAGGACGTGAAGCGGGTTCGGATGTTGTCATTACGGAGATCGGCGGTACGGTGGGTGACATCGAGAGCTTGCCGTTCCTGGAAGCTATTCGTCAAATCAAGAGTGATGTAGGTCGTGACAACGTCATGTACATCCATGTAACACTTATTCCTTACATCAAGGCTGCCGGCGAAGTGAAAACTAAACCAACACAGCACAGTGTGAAGGAATTGCGCAGTATTGGAATTCAACCGAACGTCATTGTATGCCGTACAGAGTATGAGCTGTCCAAAGACATGAAAGCTAAAATCGCTCTCTTCTGTGACATTGATGAAAATGCCGTGGTGGAATGCCGTGATGCAGACACATTGTATCAAGTGCCTTTGAACCTGCGTGAAGAAGGTTTGGATGAGATCGTGGTAAACCACCTCAAGCTGACTACTCCTGCACCGGATATGAGCGAGTGGGAAGGGCTGGTTGACCGTATCAACAAGCTGAAGCATACAGTGGAGATTGCCATTGTAGGTAAATATGTAGCTTTGCATGATGCTTATTTGAGTGTTGTTGAATCCTTGTCTCATGCAGGATTTGCATCCAATGCTGATGTGAAGATCCGCTGGATTCATTCCGAAGATATCACAGATGAGAATGTGGGCGATCTGCTGAACGGCGTAGGCGGGATCCTCGTACCAGGCGGATTTGGTGATCGGGGTATTGAAGGTAAAGTATCGGCGATTCGTTATGCCCGTGAGAAACAAATTCCGTTCTTCGGTATTTGCTTGGGTATGCAGGTTTCCGTTATTGAATATGCACGTTCCATCGTTGGTTTGACTGGAGCGAACAGCTCCGAGATCAATCCAGCTACAGAGTTCCCGGTAATCGACCTGTTGCCTGAACAAAAAGATATTGAAAACCTGGGTGGTACAATGCGTCTGGGTCTGTATCCTTGTAAGCTTCAGGAAGGTTCCCTGGCAATGTCTTGTTATGATGATGAACTGGTCTATGAGAGACACCGTCACCGGTACGAGTTCAACAATGAATACCGTGAAGCGATTGAAAAAGCCGGTTTGGTTATCTCGGGTACATCCCCGGATGGACGTCTGGTTGAGATCGTGGAGCTTCCAGGACACCCATGGTTCTTGGCAGTACAATTCCACCCGGAATTCACTTCCCGTCCGAACCGTCCGCAGCCGTTGTTCCGTGAGTTTGTAAAAGCTTCTCTGGAGAGCGCTGGAAAATAAGTATTATCATTAAGTTATAAATAAATGGATGTTCTTGGCAGCCGATAAGGGTGCTGGGGGCATCCTTTTTTAGTGGGTAAAGTTAAGCGAAAATGGTTTTTGGCATTTTGGGATGTAAGCAGGATTTCAATGGGTAAGGTAGAATACTTATCATGACGACTATGGGATTGTTATCCAGATTCAGACGTACATGCTTTCCTAATTCTAGGAGGTTACTCAGTGGAAAATAAAAAAGTGTTGATTGTTGATGATCAAAACGGTATTCGAATCCTGTTAATGGAAGTGTTCAGCAGCGAAGGATATAATACGTTCCAAGCGCCTAATGGGAAGATTGCCCTGGAGATAGTAAATAATGACAAACCTGATCTTGTGCTGCTTGATATGAAGATTCCTGGCATGGATGGCCTGGAAATTCTGAAACATATTAAGGAAATTGATCCGGATATCAAAGTCATCATGATGACGGCCTATGGTGAACTGGACATGATCAAAGAAGCTACGGATCTTGGAGCGCTCATGCACTTTACGAAACCGTTTGATATCGATGAAATGCGTGTGGCAGTCAATATGCAGCTTCGAAATGATACCGCGAATAAGTGCAGCTGAATCCTGTAGATACAGGATTTTTTTGCGTGTGAAGCTGTGAGAGTTAACGGGTGGGTATGCAGGGTATTTCGGTCAAGCATCCGGGGAATATTGGAAATGGGGACGTCGTCATGCTGTGTCTATGAAAACTGTGCTGCAAAGCACAGCATTTTTGCAAATGCTTGTTTAGTATTTGACATGGGATGTGGTATAATAAGCCCGTATGTGATTTCGGCTAAAAACCATAGACACAACCCAACACCCCTAGGAGGATTGAAACCATGCCATTAGTATCTATGACAGACATGTTGAACAAAGCACTCGAAGGAAAATATGCAGTTGGTCAATACAACATCAATAACCTTGAGTGGACTCAAGCGATTCTTGCTGCTGCTGAAGAAGAGAAATCCCCAGTAATCTTGGGCGTATCCGAAGGCGCAGCGCGTCACATGAGCGGTTTCTACACAGTAGTTAAAATGGTAGAAGGACTCATTCACGACATGAAAATCACTGTTCCAGTTGCTATTCACCTGGATCACGGTTCCAGCTTTGATAAGTGTAAAGAAGCGATCGATGCTGGATTTACATCCGTAATGATCGACGGTTCCCACCACTCCATCGATGAAAACATCGAAATGACTAAAAAAGTTGTTGAATATGCACACGCTAAAGGCGTTTCTGTAGAAGCCGAAGTAGGTACTGTTGGTGGACAAGAAGACGACGTTATCGGTGGTATCATGTACGCTGACCTGAACGAGTGTGTACGTATCGTTAAAGAAACAGGTATCGACACATTGGCTCCAGCTCTTGGTTCTGTACATGGTCCTTACCATGGCGAGCCTAACTTGGGCTTCAAAGAAATGGAAGAAGTTCGCGATGCAGTTAACGTTCCATTGGTATTGCATGGTGGTACAGGTATCCCTAAACATGATATCGACAAAGCGATTTCTCTGGGAACTTCCAAAATCAACGTGAACACTGAGAACCAAATTTCGTTCTCCAAAGTGGTTCGCGAAGTGCTTGCAGCTAAACCAGATGCTTACGATCCACGTACATTCATCGTACCAGGCCGTGATGCAATCAAAGAAACCGTTAAAGGTAAAATTCGCGAGTTTGGTTCCAACAACAAAGCGTAATTTTTCTTTACCAGTTCCATACAGTGTAAGTGGAAAGAACACCGCCTAGCCGGTGTCTTTCCATTTTCACGCCTTATTTCTACATCGAAAGCCAACAGCACGTATTGCCGTTAACCGGCTGCAAAACACGTAGGGGGACATTAAGCTTTATGGAAAAATTGATGATTAGTGGCGGACGTCCGTTACAGGGAACTGTAACTATAAGCGGCGCCAAGAACAGCGCCATCGCGCTTATTCCTGCAGCATTGCTTGCCGAGTCAGAAGTCGTGCTGGACAACCTGCCGCTTTTGAGTGATGTGGCGGTTTATGCAGAAATTTTGGAGGAACTCGGAGCTCGTGTACACTGGGAAGGCAGTCAGATGAAGATCGATCCTTCCGATATTAAATCCATTCCCATGCCGAATGGTCCCGTGAAGAAGCTTCGGGCTTCGTATTATATGATGGGGGCACTGCTTGGGCGTTTTAAAGAAGCAACCATTGGTTTGCCTGGGGGCTGCAACTTTGAGCCTCGTCCGATTGATCAACATATCAAAGGGTTTGAAGCGCTTGGCGCAACCGTAACGAACGAACATGGCTCCATTCATTTGCATGCCAAAGAGCTGCGCGGAGCAAAGATTTATCTTGATGTAAGCAGTGTAGGTGCAACCATTAACATCATGCTGGCGGCTACTCGTGCCAAAGGCTCTACAATTATCGAAAACGCGGCTAAAGAGCCTGAGATTATAGATGTAGCAACACTTTTGAACTCAATGGGTGCCAGCATTAAAGGTGCCGGTACCGAAACGATCCGTATTGAAGGTGTGTCGGAGCTTAAGGGTTGCCGTCATTCTATCATTCCGGACCGTATACAAGCAGGTACGTATATGATCGCTGCGGCGGCGACGCGTGGCGACGTTCTGATCGACAATGTCATTCCCAAACATCTGGAGGCTTTGACGGCAAAGTTACTGGAGATGGGCGTTGGCATTGAAGAACTGGATGAAAGTATTCGTGTAATTGGCAAACCAAGCTACAATCATGTAGACGTTAAGGCACTCGTATATCCCGGTTTTCCGACGGATTTGCAGTCCCCGATGACCAGTGTGTTGACACAGGCAACGGGTGTGAGTGTCCTGAGCGACTTTGTATATAGCAATCGATTCAAGCACGTTCCTGAGTTGGTACGCATGGGCGCGAAAATCCGTGTGGAAGGGCGTTCAGCTATTATTGAAGGCAGTGCATTGAATGCGGCCAAGGTAAAAGCATCCGATCTTCGCGCTGGAGCAGCGCTGGTGATCGCAGGTCTCACCGTCAGTGAAGGTGTGACCGAAGTGACAGGCGTGGAGTTTATTGATCGTGGGTACGATCATCTAGTAACCAATCTGCGTCTGCTAGGTGCAGATGTGTGGCGAGAAACCGATTAATTCTGTATTGTATGACGAGTTTTACGGTATTCAAGTGATTATTTTTACAGAACTGCATATCCTTTCAGTAATTGGGTAAACCTGTTTTAATAGAGTTCTCAGTCTCTCCGGGATAAGACGAAATGTTCCTGTTTCCTTTACCGGAGGGTCTTTTTTTGAGTCAGACTTCATATGGCTTTAAGAACATCATTTCTTTTTCCCCAAACCCCGGTTTTGTTTGAACTGCGCTCCATAGCCGGTCTGCCCGGATCGAACGCCTCACGTATTCGTGTTCACTCACTAGCGGATCTTGCCGAAAGTTGGCTATCCCGCCCGGAAACTTACACTCAAAGACAAGTATTTGCATTATAACGGTTACATTCCGTACAATGGACAGAAGAGAAATGCAGAACGATGCTGCTCTTATAGCCGGAACATCAAGCGAAACTATCCATTTCACGGACTTATTAATTGAATAGGTGGTTATTATATGGATCTACAAATTTCCGATTTGGAAGAAATGAAACTAACGGACCTTTACAAACTGGCCAAAAAATATCAAATTCCCTACTACGGCACTTTAAAAAAGAAAGAATTGATCTTCGCTATATTACGTGCACAAGCTGAACAGAGTGGATTGATGTTCATGCAGGGTGTGCTCGAAATTCTACCTGAAGGTTACGGATTCCTTCGTCCGATCAATTACCTGCCAAGTACGGAAGACATCTACATCTCAGCCTCACAGATTCGCAAGTTTGACCTAAGAACAGGTGACCTCGTATCAGGTAAGTGTAGAACACCTAAAGAAAACGAGCGATACTTCGGTTTGCTGCAAGTCAACGCTGTAAATGGTGAGAATCCATCGGCAGCTGCGGAAAGACTTCACTTCCCGGCATTAACCCCATTGTACCCGCAGAAGAAACTGGTTCTCGAAACATCCCCCAACCATTTGTCCACACGCATTATGGATGTGCTCGCCCCGGTAGGACTGGGACAGCGCGGATTGATCGTAGCACCTCCCAAAGCGGGTAAAACACTTCTCCTCAAAGAAATCGCCAACAGCATCTCAACCAACAACCCAGAAATTGAACTATTTGTCCTGTTGATTGATGAACGTCCGGAAGAAGTTACGGATATGTCGCGTTCGGTTAAAGGGGAAGTTGTGGCTTCTACGTTCGATGAGCTGCCAGAAAACCACATCAAAGTTGCGGAATTGGTGCTGGAACGTGCGCTCCGTCTGGTTGAGGCGAAAAAAGATGTTGTTATTTTGCTGGATAGCATTACACGTCTTGCTCGTGCATACAACCTGGTCATCCCACCGTCCGGACGGACACTTAGTGGTGGTATTGACCCGGCAGCATTCCATCGTCCGAAACGTTTCTTCGGTTCTGCACGGAATGTAGAAGAGGGTGGAAGCCTGACGATCCTGGCTACAGCATTGATTGATACGGGATCACGTATGGATGATATCATTTATGAAGAGTTTAAAGGTACGGGCAATATGGAGCTTCATCTGGATCGTAAGCTGGCAGAGCGTCGTATTTTCCCAGCTATCGACATTCGTCGTTCCGGTACACGTCGCGAAGAAGTGTTGCTGAGCAAGGAAGAACTTGATACAATCTGGGCGATTCGTAAAAACATGAACGATTCCCACGACTTTGTCGAAGGTTTCTTGAAGAAGCTGCGTAATAGCAAAACGAATGCTGAGTTCCTTGCGGCGTTTGATACAGCTGGCAGCAGTCCGACCAGCAACTCCGGATCGACTACGACTCGGCGCTCGCCAAGACAGACTGCGGCGTCCGGTACAACCACCTAGATTTACGTCTTTGATTTAACTCGAATTTTGCAGCGTTGCTGCTGGATTAACAATATACTCGTCGTTTGGCTTTAACCCATTAGATGTGAGGAGAACATCATGTATTTAGTATACGCAGATGAAAAAGGTAATGTATTTGATCACCCATCCCTGTACGGGCTTGCCCGCAGTGGAGATATGATCGTTGAAATTATGGAGGATGAGCTGATTCCTTTACCGGAAGGTGCAACGCTGGTTGGACTGCCGAGTACACGTCCGATTGGTATGGACCCGGATACTGGCGAAATGCTGCCAATGCCTAGTGATACACAGGCCGTTGGGGCTTTGCTTCCGCAAGGATTCACTCGGTTGTGTCTGCCGGGGTATGTAAAAACCGATAAAGAGTACAAACTGCCTTTGTTCGGTTACTCGGCTGTTGTGTGGAAAGATGGTCAGTTTTACGTCACTGCCCGGATGTCGGATCATCCAGATCAATGGAATCCGCTGAACTGTGATCGGGATGACGTACGTGCGGGTGTTAAACGTTTAACGAAGCAATATCCCGAAAATCGTCTTTATACCCATTTGTCCAATTGTGCGCTCGGATATGAATGTCTGACTTCATCCAACACCTTCCTGAATCGTTGGGAAGGCGGAGTTCCAGTATCCTATTCCTGCAACGCAGGCTGTTTCGGATGTATTTCCGAGCAACCAGATGATAGTGGCTTCGTTTCCCCGCAGACCCGGATGAATTTCCGTCCACGTGTGGACGAAATCGTTGAAGTAATGCTGGAGCACTTGAAAACGCCGGAATCGATTATCAGCTTTGGCCAAGGTTGTGAAGGGGAGCCTTCCACACAGGCCAAATTGATTATTGAAGCTATCCGTGAAGTGCGTTCTATTACCGACATGGGATATATCAATATTAATACCAATGCCGGTTTGAATGATCACATGAGAGGTATTGTTGATGCAGGGCTTGATCTAATGCGTGTAAGTACAATCAGCGCACTGGATGACCACTATAATGCATACTACAAACCTCGCGGATATACACTTGCCAATGTAGAAAAATCGATGAAATACGCTGCTTCCCAGGGTGTGTATACATCAATTAACTATTTGATCTTCCCAGGAGTAACGGATCGTGAGGAAGAGATTGAAGCGATGATTGAGTTTGCTCGGAGAACCGATTTGCGTCTTATTCAAATGCGTAACCTTAATATAGACCCGGAGAGCTATCTGGAATTGATTCCTCCAGCACAAGGTGATATTTTGGGCATGAAGCAAATGATTGAGATCTTTGAGGAAGAGCTGCCAGATGTCGTTATAGGCTCCTATACGCACGTTCCCCCAGCTGGAATGGCACGTCCCAAACGTCTGATCACCTCATGACAATAATGGATTGCAACCGGCATTAGGCCGTGTTATAATCTTCGATGTTGTGCCATTTACTCTGGGTCCGCTTGAGGCTCAGGGCGGAAAGAGGTGAAAGGTAATGAAAGCAGCAATTCATCCTAAATACACGATTGGTCAAGTATCTTGCGCTTGCGGGAATACTTTTGAAACTGGTTCGGTTAAAGACGGACTTCGTGTAGAGATTTGCTCCGCGTGCCACCCGTTCTTCACAGGTAAACAGAAGTTTATCGATGCTGGCGGCCGTGTTGATCGTTTCAAGAAAAAATACGGAATCTAATTCAGCAATTCCTTGGGGATTGTCTGACTATTACATCCAAATCACCTCTGCCGTTCCGGCAGGGGTTTTTATATGTTTTTATATGATTATATTGCTGCTCATTTCGCTCTGGTTGCAATTTAGACAACCTTAAGTTATACTATTTCTTACCGTGCTAGATGGGGAGGTAGCGGTGCCCTGTAACTCGCAATCCGCTACAGCGAGGTTGAATTCCTGCTAGAGGTTTTGTCGATGTGAGGTTTGGTCCCTTAACGTGGTGTTGACGGTTGGGTCCTCCGCAATGAGTACTCATGAACCTGGTCAGGTCCGGAAGGAAGCAGCCATAAGTGAGATCACTCTTGTGCCGGAGGGTCGCCTAGCCCGAGCTGTTGTTAAGGGGTGCCGCTTGGATCGCAAATATCGATAGCAGGTGCACGGCTTACCATTTAAATGTAGAGACCTTTGCAGTTGTATGTATGCAGAGGTCTTTTTGATATGTCTAAAAAAACCACGTATGATGAGTCAGATAAAGTTTGGATTCACCCCGGAATATAGTATAATGGGGGAACGACAAAGGACTCGAATGCGAAGTGGAAGGAAGGTAACGCATCATGGAGCATATCGCGTTATACCGGGCTTGGCGTCCCCAGTCGTTTCAAGATATGGTGGGACAACAGCATATTATTCAGACCTTGCAGAACGCGATTCGTGAACAGCGGACTTCCCATGCCTACTTGTTTAGCGGGCCCAGAGGAACAGGGAAGACGAGTGCCGCCAAGATTTTGGCCAAAGCTGTAAACTGCGAGCGCGGGCCTGCGCCTGAGCCTTGTAACGAATGTGAAGCTTGCCGTAGGATTACGACTGGTGCTGTGATGGATGTGCAGGAAATTGATGCCGCATCCAACCGTGGCGTTGAAGAAATCCGCGATCTTCGGGAAAAGGTGAAATACGCCCCGACTGAAGTCCGGCAGAAAGTGTATATTATTGACGAAGTGCACATGCTGACGACAGAGGCATTTAATGCGTTGCTCAAAACATTGGAAGAGCCTCCGCCACATGTGATGTTTATTTTGGCAACAACAGAACCTCATCGTCTTCCGGCAACGATTATTTCTCGCTGTCAGCGATTTGATTTTCGCCGGGTGTCCCTGGAAGAACAGACAGCACGACTTACGCTGATTTGTGAACAGGAAGGCATGGAAGCCGATCAGGATGCGCTCCAGTATATCGCCCGCCTGTCTGATGGAGGGATGAGGGACGCACTTAGTGTCCTGGATCAGATCTCTTCCTTTACAGATGGAAAGGTAACCTATCAGCAGGTTATGGATATGACCGGAGGCATTCCTTCCGAACAGTTTGCAAAGTTGGCTGCTTCTCTGCTCAAAGGCGACGTAGGTCATATTTTGCAAATGATCGAAGGGTTCATGCATGAAGGTAAGAGTGCGGACAAGTGCATGGAAAATTTGCTTTATTATTTCCGTGATTTGCTTATGATTAAGATGGTGCCGGATGCAGATAAACTGACGGATCGGGTGCTTAATCCAGAGTCGTTCCGTGATATGGCAGAATCATTCACCAAGGAACAGCTGTTCCAGATGATTGATACCCTTAACCGGTACCAGAGTGAGATGAAATATGCAGTTCAGCCTCAGACGCTATTTGAAGTAGCACTTCTTAAACTGTGCAGTATTCCTGCTCAAGGGGCGTCATCAGGTCAGATGGCGGGTTCGGTCGGTGCGGCTCCTGCTGTAACCACACCAGCGGATGGTGGGGAGATCAACCGACTGAAGCAACAGCTTGCTGAACTGGAGAAAAAGCTGGATCGCGCGCTTAAGGGCGGTTTGTCTGGTGGGGAGGCTGCATCAAGTGCTCCTTCACGCCCGGCAACACGAGCTCCGGTGTCGAGAGGCAATTCGCCAGCGAAGCTGCCTGCACAGCTTGATCAGTACGTTGCACGTAAGGGATCTCCTGAGTTTGCGGAGGTTAGCAAGAAGTGGGGGCAGATCCTGCAGCGCGTCAAAGAAGAGAAAGTAACTGTTCACGCCTGGTTTATGGATGGTGAACCGGTATCGCTGCTGGAAGACAATGTTCTGGTGGCGTTTAAGAACAACATCCACCGTGAAACTACGGAGAAGCAGGCTAATCGCGAAGTAATTGAACGGGTGCTGTCTGAACAGCTTGGACGTTCAGCACGTCTTGTGACGATGATGCTCAAAGATTGGACTGGAGCGATGGAAGGAGCTACTGAAACGCCAAAGGAGGACTTTAAGCTTGAACCTGAGCATGAAGACGGCGGTTCAGGCAACAAGCAGCCTTGGATTGATGAAGCCATCCAGCTCTTTGGTGAGGACCTTGTAGTGATCAAAGAATAGATATACATGCGCTTGGCGCGATAACTATACCAAAGGAGATGAATATTCATGAACAACATGAACCAAATGATGAAACAAGTGAAGAAAATGCAGGAGCAAATGCTGAAGGCACAGGAGGAACTGGCGGACAAAACAGTCCAAGGTACTTCCGGTGGCGGTGTTGTAACTGCTGAAGTTAATGGACATAAGAAATTGCTGGCTATCACTATCAAGCCAGAAGCGGTTGATCCAGAAGATGTAGAAATGCTGCAGGATCTGGTTATGACAGCAGTCAATGACGCAATGACCAAAGCCGATGAAATTGCGAACCAGGATATGGGTAAATTCACAGGCGGCATGAAAATTCCGGGATTATTTTAATTAAAATTGATCCTATCAAAGGAGACGCAATCGATTGTATTATCCCGAACCGATAGCGAAGCTGATTGACGCCTTCACCCGTTTGCCGGGTGTTGGCCCCAAGACTGCAGCGCGACTAGCTTTTCATGTGCTTAACATGAAGGAAGATGACGTTATTGATTTTGCCAAAGCACTTGTCAGTGTGAAGCGGAATCTTCATTACTGTTCGGTGTGTTGTAATATTACGGATACTGACCCGTGTCGGATCTGTCAGGATAAGTCCAGGGATGTCTCGGTAATCTGTGTAGTTCAGGATTCCAAAGATTTGGTGGCTATGGAGCGTACCAAGGAATTTGATGGATACTATCATGTGCTGCAGGGTGCAATCTCTCCTATGGAGGGAATAGGTCCGGATGATATCCGTCTGAAGGAACTTTTGACCCGTTTGAGCGATGAGCGCGTTAAAGAACTGATTCTGGCTACAAATCCGAATATCGAAGGTGAGGCCACGGCGATGTATATTTCCCGTCTGGTCCGTCCGTTTGAGATCTCGGTGACTCGGATTGCCCATGGATTGCCTGTTGGGGGCGACCTAGAGTATGCGGATGAAGTGACTCTTTCCAAGGCGCTGGAAGGGCGCAGGGAGATGAGATAGCAATGCGTGTTTCTTAATAAGAACATGCGTTTATAATGATTGTTATCCTAAAAAGAAAAGAATAGATGAGTTTGGATTACTTAGAGAGCCTACTAGGCTCTCTTTTTTTGTTTTAATTCCCTTTCTAACGTTGCTTAATGTGAAGTCTCTCGTTTCTACTGATGTATGGTAATGAATTCATAGAATGTCGTTGAGATTAAAATAACGATTCAATAAATTATTTAGCTCAGTTCTAAGTTTGTCCTTTCCCTGATATGTATGAGAATATGCTGTGCTGATCAGGAAGGGGATGGCTTATGTTTACATGGCGAAATGTAGGAAGATCGGTGGAGAGACGTGAAAGAATGCTCAAGGAGATGGAAGAGGACCAGATTTATTCAGATATACAGAAAGCCAAGGCAGAGTGGGAACGGGCTGTTAGACAGTTTGAAGAGGCACAGGGGCAGGATGAGATCGATTATGCGATCTATGTACTGGAGGCCGCGGAGCGTAAATATCAGATTCATTTGAAGCGCGCTAAACGTGTGGGGATTAATAAGGCAGTTATAGGTGATCGGGGAGTGAGTATGTAGGTGGGGGTGTGACATTCAATTATGGAGGTGTTGAGAGTATGAAGAGTCTTATATTAGGCAGTGTGCTTGTTGTGTCGTTACTAGGACTGATAATCATCTTATTTAGAAAAAGAATTGGGCTATCTTTTTTTACATCATTCGGGATTCATCTCGTACTGGCTGCAGTGGGGATATATGTTGTTAATTATTCAGGTTGGATCACCGGAACTTACATTCCGCTGAACCCTGCCACAATAGGTACTGTAAGCATTCTGGGTTTGCCGGGTGTTGGTTTATTATTGGGTTTGAAAATTTCTTTGTTTGGGTAGTTGACTCCATCAATGTTTATATGGTACATTATATCTCGTTGCTTTGCTTGCTTGGTTAAATGCTTTTGACGAAATGATTGAGTTCGATAAGAACTCGAAAAAAGAATTTCAAAAAAAGCTTGACTGAAACAAACGAAGTATGGTATATTATAAAAGTCGCCGCTGAGAGAAAATGGTGACGAAAAAGCAAGAAAATTATCAAGTTTGATCTTTGAAAACTGAACAACGAGTGAGTAAACATTCTGCTTGCAGAATGAACGCGAAAGTTTGAGACAAGCCTTGGCTTGGATCGACTGGAGCATAAAATGAGATTTTTAATCTCGTCAGTTTCAAAATGAGCTTATCGCTCTTTTCAATACTTTATTGGAGAGTTTGATCCTGGCTCAGGACGAACGCTGGCGGCATGCCTAATACATGCAAGTCGAGCGGACTTGATGAGAAGCTTGCTTCTCTGATAGTTAGCGGCGGACGGGTGAGTAACACGTAGGCAACCTGCCCTCAAGCTTGGGACAACTACCGGAAACGGTAGCTAATACCGAATAGTTGTTTTCTTCTCCTGAAGAGAACTGGAAAGACGGAGCAATCTGTCACTTGGGGATGGGCCTGCGGCGCATTAGCTAGTTGGTGGGGTAACGGCTCACCAAGGCGACGATGCGTAGCCGACCTGAGAGGGTGATCGGCCACACTGGGACTGAGACACGGCCCAGACTCCTACGGGAGGCAGCAGTAGGGAATCTTCCGCAATGGGCGAAAGCCTGACGGAGCAATGCCGCGTGAGTGATGAAGGTTTTCGGATCGTAAAGCTCTGTTGCCAGGGAAGAACGCTTGGGAGAGTAACTGCTCTCAAGGTGACGGTACCTGAGAAGAAAGCCCCGGCTAACTACGTGCCAGCAGCCGCGGTAATACGTAGGGGGCAAGCGTTGTCCGGAATTATTGGGCGTAAAGCGCGCGCAGGCGGTCATTTAAGTCTGGTGTTTAATCCCGGGGCTCAACCCCGGATCGCACTGGAAACTGGGTGACTTGAGTGCAGAAGAGGAGAGTGGAATTCCACGTGTAGCGGTGAAATGCGTAGATATGTGGAGGAACACCAGTGGCGAAGGCGACTCTCTGGGCTGTAACTGACGCTGAGGCGCGAAAGCGTGGGGAGCAAACAGGATTAGATACCCTGGTAGTCCACGCCGTAAACGATGAGTGCTAGGTGTTAGGGGTTTCGATACCCTTGGTGCCGAAGTTAACACATTAAGCACTCCGCCTGGGGAGTACGGTCGCAAGACTGAAACTCAAAGGAATTGACGGGGACCCGCACAAGCAGTGGAGTATGTGGTTTAATTCGAAGCAACGCGAAGAACCTTACCAGGTCTTGACATCCCTCTGATCGGTACAGAGATGTATCTTTCCTTCGGGACAGAGGAGACAGGTGGTGCATGGTTGTCGTCAGCTCGTGTCGTGAGATGTTGGGTTAAGTCCCGCAACGAGCGCAACCCTTGATCTTAGTTGCCAGCACTTCGGGTGGGCACTCTAAGGTGACTGCCGGTGACAAACCGGAGGAAGGTGGGGATGACGTCAAATCATCATGCCCCTTATGACCTGGGCTACACACGTACTACAATGGCCGGTACAACGGGCTGTGAAGCCGCGAGGTGGAACGAATCCTAAAAAGCCGGTCTCAGTTCGGATTGCAGGCTGCAACTCGCCTGCATGAAGTCGGAATTGCTAGTAATCGCGGATCAGCATGCCGCGGTGAATACGTTCCCGGGTCTTGTACACACCGCCCGTCACACCACGAGAGTTTATAACACCCGAAGTCGGTGGGGTAACCGCAAGGAGCCAGCCGCCGAAGGTGGGATAGATGATTGGGGTGAAGTCGTAACAAGGTAGCCGTATCGGAAGGTGCGGCTGGATCACCTCCTTTCTATGGAGAATCGTTTCCCGCGTGGAAACATTCAAATACAAAATCTAGCCAGGTCGGCTAGTTACTCACTCGTTGCTCAGTTTTGAGAGCTCAAACTCTCAAACGTTTGGTGGCGATAGCGAAGGGGTTCCACACGTTCCCATCCCGAACACGACCGTTAAGCCCTTCAGCGTCGATGGTACTTGGACCGCAGGGTCCTGGGAGAGTAGAACGCCGCCAAGCGTAAACCCATTACGGGTTTCAATATGATATATAATGTGGGCCCTTAGCTCAGTTGGTTAGAGCGCACCTCTGATAAGGGTGAGGCCGGTGGTTCGAGTCCACCAGGGCCCACCATGTATACCTTAAAATCTAATATGGGGCCATAGCTCAGCTGGGAGAGCGCCTGCCTTGCAAGCAGGAGGTCAGCGGTTCGATCCCGCTTGGCTCCACCAACAAGATTTTACAAGCTTGTTCTTTGAAAACTAGATATCGAAACGAAAATTGCGAATTAGAACATTCCTTTTTAAGCTGGACTTGTGTAAACAAGTTTCAATAAAAACGGTAGATTGCATTTGCTCATCTGAGCAATTGGTTAAGCTACTAAGAGCACACGGAGGATGCCTAGGCGCTAGGAGCCGATGAAGGACGTGGCGAACAACGAAACTGCCTCGGGGAGCTGTAAGCAAGCTTTGATCCGGGGGTGTCCGAATGGGGAAACCCAGCTGGGGTAATTTCCAGTTACTCATAACTGAATACATAGGTTATGTAGAGGCATACCAGGGGAACTGAAACATCTAAGTACCTTGAGGAAGAGAAAACAATAGTGATTCCGTCAGTAGCGGCGAGCGAACGCGGAGAAGCCCAAACCAGAGAGCTTGCTCTTTGGGGTTGTGGGACATCTCACATGGAGTTACAAAGGAACCGGTTAAACGAAGAGGTCTGGAAAGGCCCGCCAAAGAAGGTAAAAGCCCTGTACTTGAAAGTCTGTTCTCTCCGAGATGTATCCCGAGTAGTGCGGGGCACGTGAAACCCCGTATGAATCCGGCAGGACCATCTGCCAAGGCTAAATACTTCCTAGCGACCGATAGTGAAGCAGTACCGTGAGGGAAAGGTGAAAAGCACCCCGGAAGGGGAGTGAAATAGAACCTGAAACCGTGTGCTTACAAAAAGTCAGAGCCCGTTTTAGGGGTGATGGCGTGCCTTTTGTAGAATGAACCGGCGAGTTACGTTCCCGTGCAAGGTTAAGGTGAAGAGCCGGAGCCGCAGCGAAAGCGAGTCTGAATAGGGCGACATAGTACGTGGACGTAGACCCGAAACCGGGTGATCTACCCCTGTCCAGGGTGAAGGTGCGGTAACACGCACTGGAGGCCCGAACCCACGCACGTTGAAAAGTGCGGGGATGAGGTGGGGGTAGCGGAGAAATTCCAATCGAACTCGGAGATAGCTGGTTCTCCCCGAAATAGCTTTAGGGCTAGCCTCGGAAAACAGAGTCGTGGAGGTAGAGCACTGATTGGGTGCGGGGCCCGCAAGGGTTACCAAGCTCAGTCAAACTCCGAATGCCATAGACTTACTTCCGGGAGTCAGACAGTGAGTGCTAAGATCCATTGTCAAAAGGGAAACAGCCCAGACCATCAGCTAAGGTCCCCAAGTGTGTGTTAAGTGGGAAAGGATGTGGAGTTGCACAGACAACCAGGATGTTGGCTTAGAAGCAGCCACCATTGAAAGAGTGCGTAATAGCTCACTGGTCGAGTGACTCTGCGCCGAAAATGTAACGGGGCTAAACACACCACCGAAGCTATGGCTTGATGCTTTGCATCAGGGGTAGGGGAGCGTTGTATAAGGGTTGAAGGTGTACCGTAAGGAGCGCTGGACATTATACAAGTGAGAATGCCGGTATGAGTAACGAAAAGATCAGTGAGAATCTGATCCGCCGAAAGCCTAAGGGTTCCTGAGGAAGGCTCGTCCGCTCAGGGTAAGTCGGGACCTAAGGCGAGGCCGAAAGGCGTAGTCGAAGGACAACAGGTCGAAATTCCTGTACCACCGTAAGCCGTTATGAGCAATGGGGGGACGCAGCAGGGTAGTGACGCGGACTGATGGATGTCCGTCTAAGCAGTGAGGCTGATGTGTAGGCAAATCCGCACATCATAAGGCTGGGCTGTAATGGGGAGCGAAAATTATAGTAGCGAAGGTCATGATCTCACACTGCCAAGAAAAGCCTCTAGCCAGGTGATGGTGCCCGTACCGCAAACCGACACAGGTAGGCGAGAAGAGAATTCTAAGGCGCGCGGAAGAACTCTCGTTAAGGAACTCGGCAAAATGACCCCGTAACTTCGGGAGAAGGGGTGCCCCGGTAGTGTGAATAGCACGAGGGGGCCGCAGTGAAAAGGCCCAAGCGACTGTTTAGCAAAAACACAGGTCTGTGCGAAGCCGTAAGGCGAAGTATACGGGCTGACGCCTGCCCGGTGCTGGAAGGTTAAGGGGAGCGGTTAGGAGCAATCCGAAGCTGTGAACCGAAGCCCCAGTAAACGGCGGCCGTAACTATAACGGTCCTAAGGTAGCGAAATTCCTTGTCAGGTAAATTCTGACCCGCACGAATGGCGTAACGACTTGGGCGCTGTCTCAACGAGAGATCCGGTGAAATTTTAATACCTGTGAAGATGCAGGTTACCCGCGACAAGACGGAAAGACCCCATGGAGCTTTACTGCAGCTTGATATTGAATTTGGGTACGATCTGTACAGGATAGGTGGGAGCCTTTGAAGCAGGAGCGCAAGCTTCTGTGGAGGCACCGTTGGGATACCACCCTGATCGTATCTAGGTTCTAACCTGGTACCGTAATCCGGTGCGGGGACAGTGTCAGGTGGGCAGTTTGACTGGGGCGGTCGCCTCCTAAAGAGTAACGGAGGCGCCCAAAGGTTCCCTCAGAATGGTTGGAAATCATTCGAAGAGTGCAAAGGCATAAGGGAGCTTGACTGCGAGACCTACAAGTCGAGCAGGGACGAAAGTCGGGCTTAGTGATCCGGTGGTACCGCATGGAAGGGCCATCGCTCAACGGATAAAAGCTACCCTGGGGATAACAGGCTTATCTCCCCCAAGAGTCCACATCGACGGGGAGGTTTGGCACCTCGATGTCGGCTCATCGCATCCTGGGGCTGAAGTAGGTCCCAAGGGTTGGGCTGTTCGCCCATTAAAGCGGTACGCGAGCTGGGTTCAGAACGTCGTGAGACAGTTCGGTCCCTATCTGTCGTGGGCGTAGGAAATTTGAGAGGAGCTGTCCTTAGTACGAGAGGACCGGGATGGACGTACCGCTGGTGTACCAGTTGTTCCGCCAGGAGCACCGCTGGGTAGCTATGTACGGAAGGGATAAGCGCTGAAAGCATCTAAGCGTGAAGCCCCCCTCAAGATGAGATTTCCCAGTATGTAAGACCCCTTGAAGACGACGAGGTAGATAGGCTGGGGGTGGAAGTGCAGCAATGCATGGAGCTGACCAGTACTAATCGGTCGAGGGCTTATCCAATATGCAAGTTGTAAATCGCACATTTCGTTTCGGATCTAGTTTTCAGGGAGCAATCCTTGTAAGCATTGTTCATGATTGTCTATTTGGAGAGATACCCAAGTGGCTATAAGGGGACCCTCTGCTAAGGGGTTAGACTGCGTAAGCGGTGCGAGGGTTCGAATCCCTCTCTCTCCGCCATCTTTACCTTAAGATGGACAAGCAATCAAGATCAATATTATTAATATGGCGGTGTAGCTCAGCTGGCTAGAGCGTACGGTTCATACCCGTGAGGTCGGGGGTTCGATCCCCTCCGCCGCTACCATATTACCCAGGAGGCTTAGCTCAGCTGGGAGAGCATCTGCCTTACAAGCAGAGGGTCGGGGGTTCGATCCCCTCAGCCTCCACCATATACGCCGGTGTAGCTCAACTGGTAGAGCAACTGACTTGTAATCAGTAGGTTGGGGGTTCAAGTCCTCTCGCCGGCACCATTAATGCCTGGAACCGTGGTGTAGTTGGCCTAACATGCCTGCCTGTCACGCAGGAGATCGCGGGTTCGAATCCCGTCGGTTCCGCCATTAATCTAAAAATTTAATAAGGCTCGGTAGCTCAGTCGGTAGAGCAGAGGACTGAAAATCCTCGTGTCGGCGGTTCGATTCCGTCCCGAGCCACCATGTAATCCTGGAGGATTAGCGAAGTGGCCAAACGCATCAGACTGTAAATCTGCTCCCGTACGGGTTCGGTGGTTCGAATCCATCATCCTCCACCAGTTTTTCGAGTCATTAGCTCAGTTGGTAGAGCACCTGACTTTTAATCAGGGTGTCGAAGGTTCGAGCCCTTCATGACTCATCTTTTAAAAAGAGTGATTGATCATTAATTTGATTAATCACTCTTTTTTGTTGTAGATAAATAAATTAATAATGTGGAAACTCTAATAAAGACTGAAAAAGGCGATGCTGCGCAAGATATGATAAAATAATAGAAAAAAGCAGAGTGGTGGCGTTCATTATATGAAGCTCATACCTGATCTAAAACAACAAATCGAAGCAATTATAGGTACTACATTGGACGAATCCGTGATAACTATAGAAGAATGGAATCAATATGGATTAAGCTCAGCTTATCGTAGAACTGTTCCAGTGGCTCATAATACTCTTACAAAAGAGGCCGAAGGTTTCATAGGTGATGATGAGAAGATGGTTGGTTTGGCTAAGGATGTAAGCAGTTGGCGTACACAAGACCTTATATATTTTAAAGTCGGGATGAACGAGGAAGAAGGTACTCTTTTATATTGGGCATGTTCTGTTGATGCCGTTACGCTGGAAGTTCAGCGTTTAATTGAACTTCTCATTAGTAGTCATAAGGAATCTTTAGATGAAGAACAGCCTGTGATATATGAAAATGATAGAGAACAACAGCTTGCTGAATTGGGACAATGGCTTCGCAAACAGATTGAGCAAACAGTCCAGCAGGAGCCTATTCCAGATCGTTTTTCACTGGATGGAGAATTGAATACAGAGAAAATCCCATTTCTACTTCAATGTGAGACACCTGATGCCCATCGCATACGTTCGAAGGAATTGAATAAGTTGCTCGAAAGTTATTTCGGTGAAGAGATTATACTGATTCCTGTGGGAGCGCAGGAGTGGGTGTTTCTAGGTGATGAACAGATTGTCACTGGCGAAGCTGAAGAGGATACGACGGAAGCCAGAAAGGATTTACTGAATGCCTTTTGTCAGGGGCTCTATGAATTGGTGGCCAGTGAATGGGCGGGCGTATTTCATTTGTCTGCATCCTTACCATGTACCCCTGCAAAGCAGCTATCTCCTGTCACGGCACTTCTTCAAGAGAGTGTGCACTTGGGCAGGGCTTTCCATGTCGCACAACACATCCATCTCCCTTGGGATCTGCAACTCGAACGTTTGGTAGATAGCATTCCTGTGCAACAACGTCTTCGTTTTATACAGGAAACGGGCAAAGGTACTGTGTTATTTAGTGATAGTGAGACACTGGCTACGCTGGAGACCTTCTTCAATCTCGATTGTAATGTGAGTGAGACGGCAAAGCGACTCTTTATTCATCGTAATACTTTGGTATATCGTTTGGATAAGATCAAACAGGAGATCGGATATGATGTCAGAAACTTCGAAAGTGCTGTTCTGGTAAGGCTTTTACTGCTTATGTACAAAGTGACGAAAAAGCTTTGATATTTTTGTGCAGTTTGCGAATAGTCAAACATCATGCAAATGGGTTAATATAAAACTACAAAATGTATTCGATTACAAAATGATCTCTGAGGAGGCAACAATCATGGCTGGTGTACGTTTAGAGCATATTTTCAAAAAATACCCGGGTTCTGATAAAGCAACAGTAGTTGATATTAACCTGGACATTAAAGATAAAGAGTTTCTGGTACTGGTAGGTCCGTCCGGTTGTGGTAAATCAACAACACTGCGTATGATCGCAGGCCTTGAGGAAATTTCTGAAGGTAAACTCTATATCGGTGACCGTGTCGTTAATGACGTTGCTCCTAAAGACCGCGATATCGCGATGGTATTCCAATCCTATGCCTTGTATCCGCATATGAGCGTATACCAAAACATGGCGTTTGGTCTGAAATTGCGTAAAGTGAAAAAAGATGAGATCGACAAACGTGTACGTGAAGCAGCTAAAATCCTGGATATCGAGCATTTGCTTGAGCGTAAACCTAAGGCATTGTCCGGTGGTCAACGTCAGCGTGTCGCTTTGGGACGTGCGATCGTCCGTGATCCACAAGTGTTCTTGATGGATGAGCCTCTCTCCAACTTGGATGCTAAACTTCGTGGTCAAATGCGTGCTGAGATCACTAAACTTGCGAAACGTTTGGAAACAACCGTTATCTACGTAACGCATGACCAAATCGAAGCAATGACAATGGGTGATCGGATCGTTGTTATGAAGGATGGTATCATCCAACAAGCAGCTTCTCCAGAAGAGCTTTACAACCACCCTGCTAACCTGTTCGTAGCTGGTTTCATCGGTTCCCCGACAATGAACTTTATCTCGGGTAAATTGGCTGAGCAAGGTGCTAGCCTGCATTTCGTAGCTCCTGGTGTGGACGTTGAAATCCCACAAGGTAAAGCACAAGTGCTGAAATCAAGAGGATACATTGGTAAAGAAGTCATTCTGGGTGTTCGTCCAGAAGACATTCACGAAGAGCCAGTATTCCTGGAAGCATCGCCGAACTCTGTATTCTCTACACACGTAGACGTAACAGAGAACTTGGGTCACGAAATGCTCCTCTACTTGAGCGGTGTAGGTAACGACACTACAATCGCACGTGTAGACGGACGTTCCAACACTCGTGATGGTTCCACAGTTAAAATGGCAATTGACATGAACAAAGTTCATATCTTTGACAAAGAGACTGAAGCAAACGTTCTTCTTCAAGACTAATAGTACTGAGATTCATCGGTAACGATGGAATCTATCAGTTAACGCAATTATACATTGTAATCTGAGCCCCTTCCGTTATTGCTGGAAGGGGCTTTTTTGATTAATGGGCGGCCATGGTTCACGATTGCATTCAACACTGAATTCATTTAAGATTATTTGAAGGCTGGTTTTGTTTTGTAAAATCTGTAACCTGAAACAAACAAAATGAATGCGCTAATAATGGAATGGAATTGACGCAAAAATGCTGATGTACATAGAGAGGCAGCGAATGCTGAAAGGAAGAGACAAATGGCGAAAAAAGTGAAAGTATCTGAATTGGTACAGCAGTTCCAGCTTGAGGTCGTTTCCGGAGCTCAAGGTTTGAAGAGAGTCATTACTGTAGACGACTTAAACCGTCCTGGCCTCGAAATGGCCGGTTATTTTGAATACCATCCACAAGAACGGGTACAGCTGCTTGGGAGAACAGAGCTGGCCTTTTTTTCCATGTTGCCTGAGGCCGAGCGTCGTGATCGGATGCAGCGCCTATGCACGGAAGAAACACCTTGTATCTTGGTGACTCGTGGACTGGAAGTACCACAGGAACTGATCGAAATCAGTGAGGAGCAGAATCTGGCCGTGCTTCGCAGCAACATGGCTACAACCATTTTATCGAGCCGTATTACCGGATTCCTGGAGCGTAAGCTTGCGCCAACGGCAACGATTCATGGCGTACTGTGTGATGTGAATGGAGTCGGTATGCTAATTACGGGCAGTAGTGGTATTGGTAAGAGTGAAACGGCACTTGAATTGGTGAAGCGTGGACACCGTTTGATTGCGGATGATGCAGTTGAAATCCGGCAAACATCAGACTTCCAGCTGCACGGAACAGCACCAGAGCTCATCCGTCACCTACTTGAGATTCGGGGAGTCGGGATTATCAATGTGATGACATTATTTGGTGCAGGGGCTGTGCGTAATAATAAACGGATCACCCTGGTAGTGCGTCTAGAGGCTTGGCAGCAGGATAAGCAGTATGATCGCCTCGGTCTGGATGAGGAGACAACACGTATCATCGATACAGATGTACCTCTGGTAACCATTCCTGTTCGTCCGGGACGGAACTTGGCTGTAATTATTGAAGTTGCGGCGATGAACTATCGTCTTAAGCAAATGGGACTTAACGCTGCGCTGCAATTTACGAACAAGCTGACAGCAACGATTTCGGAAGACATGGAAGACATGGACTAAGAAGAGAAGGCTCTATTATATCATTAAAGGCCAATTGTTGATGTGTTCTACTCCTGTATAGCGTGTTGGAGACATGCAGCAGTTGGTCCTGCTTGTGAATGAGTCAATTTATAGGAGTGTGAATGAATGGATACATTATTACTGTTGAACCCCATTGCGTTCTCCATTGGAGCGTTAAAGGTTCACTGGTACGGGCTTATTCTCGGTACAGCGGCACTTGTAGGTTTGCTGCTCGTCATCCGGGAAGGCAAACGGTATAACATTCCGCAGGAAGTGTTTATGGACATGGTCCTGCTTGGTGTGCCTTCTGCCATTATCGGTGCCCGCATATACTACGTGGCATTTCGATGGGACGATTATAAGGATAATTTCTGGGATGTCTTTAAAATATGGAATGGTGGAATCGCGATATATGGCGCACTGATTGGTGCGATCATATGTGCAGTCATTTTCTTCCGTCGTAAAGGGTATAACTTCTGGCGTATGGCCGACATCTGTGCGCCTGGACTGATCGTTGGACAAATGATCGGACGCTGGGGTAACTTTGTAAACCAAGAGGCTTATGGTGGTCCAGTAGAAGAATCATTTTTGAGAGACAAGCTTCATTTGCCAGACTTTATCGTTAATCAGATGAATGTGGAAGGTGTATTCCATCATCCTGCATTTTTGTATGAATCGATGTGGAGTCTTGTTGGTCTGGTCATCTTGCTGGTGCTTCGTCGTCAGAAGTTCCTGCGTGCTGGTGAGCTGTTTATGTCCTATTTTATCTGGTACTCGATCGGTCGTTTCTTTATCGAAGCGCTTCGTACCGACAGTCTGGGATTCCAGGCTCCGCAATGGGTTGCCTCCATGGTTAATGGGTTATGGTCACCGATGACAGCTATGGGATTCGAGCAAGGATATCTTGATCCGGCCTACGGTAACGTAAGAATTTCGCAGTTGCTGGCTATTGGGATCATTATTGTTGCGATAGTCTTCATCGTTGTGAGAAGAATGACAGGCAAGGCAGATGTAAGGTATAGCGATCCAATTGTATCTTCCAAAGTTCCTTCAGAATCATCGGATGATATGGTGCACACAGGCCCGGTTGCAGGCAAAGAGGACACGGTAACTCCAGTCTCGACCAAAGAGGATCTGAAGCAAGCTGAAGAGAAAAAGGAGTAATGCAACATGGTTGACACGGTTTTGTTTGATCTGGATGGAACGATTATTGATACGAATGAACTAATTATCAACTCTTTCCTTCATGTGATGAAGGATTTGCAGTTATCTACCCCTTGGACACGCGAACAGATCATTCCTCATATGGGGGGGACACTGGAGAATCAGATGCGTACGTTCTCTGGGAAAGAGGATGTTGCGGAGTATGTCAAAGGATATCGGGCGTATAACGACGTTCATCATGAGGCGATGGTTCAGCCGTTTCCTCACGTGATTGAGGTCGTTGAAGCTCTTCATGAGGCAGGAATCGTGATGGGTGTTGTCACAACGAAGATTCGTCCATCTACACTTAAGGTGCTGGAGCGTTTCGACCTGTTGAAGTATATGAAATCGATTGTGACAGTTACGGATGTAACCAATCCCAAACCGCATCCTGAACCAGTCCTGAAGGCGATCGAAGAGTTGGGTGCGGATCCTTCCAAAACATTGATGGTGGGTGACAGCCCAGTCGATATTCAATCGGCACAGAACGCGGGTGCGCTTTCGGCAGGCGTATCCTGGTCCCTTAAGGGAGAGGCCGTATTGAGCGGCTATAACCCGGATTACATTTTGCACGACATGAAGGACTTGCTTAAGCTGATTGAAACGGAACGTTCATGAGAAAAGTAACCCGCTATCCCGTAGAAGGCCATAACGCACTTTGGCATATCTATAAGACTGTGAGTCCGTGGAAAGGCGTGCGCAATTTTATCTGGATTCAGTTGTCACGGTACTGCCCGATTCTATCGGTCAAGAATTGGATCTATCGTCGCATGCTCGGCATGAAGGTGGGTAAACATACGGCTTTTGGATTGATGGTGATGGTTGATGTTTTCTTTCCGGAGAAAATTACGGTAGGCGAAAATTCCGTGATTGGCTACAATACCACGATCCTGGCTCACGAGTATCTTATTAAAGAGTACAGACTCGGTGAGGTGATTATCGGGGAAAATGTACTGATCGGTGCAAATTCAACCATCCTGCCAGGTGTGACCATCGGAGACGGTGCGGTTGTAGCTGCAGGAGCAGTTGTTCATAAGGATGTAGCTCCGGGAGCTTTTGTTGGAGGGAATCCACTTCGTGATCTGTCTCGCTCGAATGCATCAGCGGAGGAGATTGTCATAAAGGCTGATGAGTAATGATTTTGGTTGACGGCCGAGACGGCCCACGGATATATCTGTAAAAGATCATCACAAAGAATACACGGACGAAAATTAACCTGAATGGGTTCAGTCAAGGGGAGTGCAATAAGTCGAATTGACTGGAGTAAGGAAGCTGCTGATGGCAGCTTTTTTCGTATACAAATAGTTAGACTCATGTTCAGCAATGGGATCAAAATGGAGGATATAGTACAAGCCCCCAAAGGGGCTGTATTGTTGACGATGGATAGTCATTCATGTTATCATATCCCATATCCTTTAGTTTGTTAGCACTTTACCATGTTAAAGAAAAAAGATAGAAGTAAGTATAATTAAGAATAAGTGAACACGTACTAAACATTTTCTGAAGGCTGCCTGGCAGCAACAATAAAAATTCAGGTTACAAGATAGAATGGGGATTTACATTACATAAATCCTGTTGAAATAGAACGTCTACCAATCTTAAATTACTGACTCGGGGTGAATAATACCAATGTCCAAACCAAAAGGCTTTGAAAAACCGACAGGTTTTCGTGACTATACACCACATGTGGTGACCAAGCTGCGAACCATTGAGCGGAATGTATTGGAATGCATGGAACGCTGGGGTTACCGTCAAATCATTACGCCAACGATTGAATACTACGATACCGTAGGTGTAGCGAGTTCCACATCGGATCGCAAGTTGTTTAAATTATTGAACAGCCGCGGGACTACGCTCGTACTAAGATCAGATCTGACAGCTCCGATTGCACGGGTGGTCTCTTCTCTATTAAAGGATGAGGAGCTTCCTCTGCGTTTGTCCTATCATGCGAATGTGTTTCGTTCCATTGAAGAGGAAGCGGGGCGTGAGGCGGAATTTTTTCAAACAGGTGTAGAGCTTGTCGGTGATGATTCGCCAGAGGCAGATGCAGAAGTTGTAGCACTTGCGATCGCTTCTTTGCAGGCAGCGGGTGTATCTTCCTTTAAAATTGCGATGGGTCATATGGGATTTCTGAACGGGTTACTGGAAGAAGTCATTCCGGGCCAAACGGTACAACAGGAGCAGTTGAAAGAAGGATTGCTGGGACGTGATTATGTCGGTTATCGCCAATCCATTGAAGCATTGAATCTGGAACCGAAACTGAAGGAGCAGCTTGAAGCCATTTTGCGTCTGCGTGGCGGTAAAGAAGTATGTACACACGCAGCAGAGCTGAGTTCAAGTACTGAAGCAGCACAGTCCATTGCACATCTCTGTGCAGTATTCGAAGTGTTGGAAGCGTACGGTGTTTCTGAGCATGTGCTGATTGATCTGACGATGATTGGTGATTTCTCCTATTATACAGGCATGACGTTTGAAGGGTATGCGGCAGAGCTCGGATCCCCGGTATGCAGTGGCGGACGATATGATAATCTGTTACAACAGTTTGGCCGTTCATTACCGGCTACAGGATTTGCACTCAAAACAAACCGTATTATCGATGGTGTTCATGGAATTACGATGGAAGAGAAGAAGCCTGTACTTATTCAATATACTTCGGAACACCGAGCTGAGGCTCTAACAGAGGCGGCGAGACTACGCAGCATTGGTCAGAATGTAGTAACATACCTCCTTCCTAAAGATGGGGCAGAGGCTCTAACAGGAAACAAATCAATTCAGGCTGAGCAGGTTATCACGTACGGATCTGAAAATGGAGGGGAACGCTAAGATGTCGGATATTTTGAAGGTAGCTATGCCGAAGGGCCGAATCTATAAGAAAGCCTCCAAACTGTTCCGTGAAGCAGGGCTTGATATTCCGGTAGACGTGGACGATACGCGCAAGCTGGTCATCGAAGTGCCGGAAGCGGGGATGGAGTTCATCATGGCGAAGCCCGTAGACGTGCCAACGTATGTGGAGTATGGAGTAGCGGATATAGGGATTGTGGGTAAAGACGTTCTGCTTGAGGAAAATCGGGACGTGTACGAATTGTTGAACCTGGGAATCGCCCAGTGCCGCATGTCTGTTATTGGACTACCGGACTGGACACCTGGCATTCAGCAGCGTGTGGCAACAAAGTACCCGAGAATCGCTTCCCAGTATTTCCGCGAGCAAGGACAGCAGGTGGAAGTTATCAAACTGAATGGTTCGATCGAACTGGCGCCGCTGATCGGGCTGGCTGACCGAATCGTCGATCTGGTAGAGACGGGACAGACGCTGCGTGAGAACGGACTCGTGGAGATGACGGGCATTCTGGATATCACAAGCCGCCTTATTGCCAATCGGGTCAGCTATCGGATGAAGAACGCACGAATTCAGGCATTATGCGATGCTCTCCAACAGGTCATTCCAGCCTCGAATGAGGTGTCGGCGGGGATTTTTCGAGGATAAATCAAGCATGTAAGATGGACGGAAGTAACTAATCGCTGATTGATTATATAGCATAAACGGGTTTTAGTCGCATCACAGGCACTACAGGGATAGGGAGGATGTACGCATGAAAATTGTACCTGCACGGGAATTTGATCTGAAGCGGGAAGTGGAATATGGTACACCGGAGCAAAATGAAACGGTACGGCGCATTGTCAGCGACATTCGCCGGGAAGGAGATGCGGCACTGCTGCGTTACACAGAGCAGTTGGACCGCACGAAGCTGACGGCCGCGGAGCTGCGCGTGCCGCAGGAAGAGCTGCAGGCAGCTTATGCAGCCGTAGAGCCTTCCTTCGTGACGGCGATCCGTCAGGCCGCCGCTAACATTCGTGCTTTTCATGAGAAGCAGAAACGCAACTCATGGATGGATTGGCAGCCGGACGGCAGTCTGCTGGGCCAGGTGATCCGGCCGCTGAAGCGGGTCGGCGTGTATGTACCTGGCGGCAAAGCAGCGTACCCTTCGTCGGTGCTGATGAATGTGATTCCGGCACAGGTGGCTGGCGTGCCGGAGATTGTGTTGGTGACGCCGCCGTCAACGAACGGCGGCGAAGGCATTAACCCGTACATTCTCGTGGCTGCTGCGGAAGCAGGCGTGAGCGAGATGTATAGGGTTGGCGGCGCTCAGGCGATCGCCGCCCTCGCTTACGGCACGGAGAGCATTGCCCCGGTCGACAAGATCTGTGGACCGGGCAATATATACGTGGCGCTCGCGAAGCGCGAAGTGTACGGCGCAGTCGATATCGATAGTATCGCCGGGCCGAGTGAGATTGTGGTGCTCGCCGATGAAACGGCGAATCCGGTATATGTCGCCGCCGACCTGTTGTCGCAGGCGGAGCATGACGAGATGGCATCGGCCATTCTCGTCACAACCTCGGCTGTGCTGGCGGAAGCCGTGCAGGCCGAAGTGCGGCAGCAGCTAGAAGTGCTGCCGCGGCGTGATATCGCTGCTGCTTCCGTGGAGCAGTATGGCGCAATTATTGTGGTCGATTCCATCGATGAGGGAATCGATGTGGTGAACAGGCTCGCACCGGAGCATCTGGAGATCATGGTGCAGGAGCCTATGGCTTACGCTGGCCGAATCGAGAATGCCGGAGCGATCTTCCTCGGCCCGTATAGCTCGGAGCCGGTAGGGGATTATTTTGCGGGACCGAATCACATTATTCCGACAAATGGAACAGCCCGATTCAGTTCACCTGTGGACGTGGATGATTTTATCAAAAAATCGAGTTTGATCTATTACAGCAAGGAAGCATTACTCCAAAATGGATCGGCTATTATAGAGCTGGCCCGGCATGAAGGGCTCGAAGGACACGCCCGTGCGATCTCTGTACGGTTAGAACAGGAAGGAAAGGCGGAATCGGATAATGGATAAGCAGAATAATGGTTTGGACCTTCAGAACAAGGGTGCTGTACGTCAGGCAGAGGTAGACCGCAAAACAAATGAAACGAACATTCAGCTTTCTTTTGCCGTAGATGGAACCGGGCAATCCGAGATTGAAACGGACGTACCTTTCCTGAATCATATGCTCGATCTGTTCACAAAGCATGGACAATTCGATTTGAACGTACAGGCGCGTGGCGATGTTGATATTGATGACCACCACACGGTGGAGGACATCGGGATCTGTCTGGGACAGACTCTTCGTGAAGCATTGGGTGACAAGCGGGGCATCAAACGTTATGCGAGTGTTTTTGTGCCGATGGATGAGGCTCTCGCTCAGGTAGTCATCGATGTCAGCAACCGCCCTCACTTTGAGTACCGCGCACAATACCCGTCTCAGCAAGTGGGCAGCTTCTCAACCGAGCTGGTACATGAGTTTCTGTGGAAACTGGCGCTGGAAGCGCGCATTACATTGCACGTTATCGTGCACTACGGACAAAATACGCACCACATGATCGAGGCGATCTTCAAAGCACTGGGACGTGCATTGGATGAGGCAACAACGATTGATCCACGTGTAACGGGTGTGCCTTCCACGAAGGGAGTGCTGTAGACGATGGCGATTGCAATTGTCGATTACGGTATGGGGAACCTGCACAGCGTCGGCAAAGCAGTCGAACGTCTTGGCTACGAAGCGCTGGTCACAGGTGACCGGGATGCGATTCTTGGTGCAGATGGTGTGATATTGCCAGGTGTAGGTGCATTTGGCGATGCCATGGTTCACTTGAGAGAGAGTGGTTTGGACGCAGTGGTGAAGGAAGCGGCAGCTGGACCAACACCGCTACTCGGCATCTGTCTGGGCATGCAGCTGTTGTTCAGCTCTAGCGAGGAGCATGGCGAGCATGAAGGATTGAATATTTTGCCGGGTAAAGTTGTGCGATTCGCACCGGGAGAATTAAAGGTTCCGCATATGGGCTGGAATCGATTGCAGTTCCTGCACCCGGAAAATCCGCTATTCGCGGGGCTTGAGGCAAGTCATGTCTATTTTGTCCATTCATATCATGCACGTACGGACGTAGAGAGCGATCTATTGGCAGTAACGGATTACGGACATCCGGTTACGGCGATTGTTGGCAGAGGCTCCAATTTCGGCATGCAGTTCCACCCGGAGAAGAGCGGGGAGCTGGGGATGAAGCTGTTTGGAAACTTCCTGGCGTTGACTGGACGACCTAATGCGTAACCATAATTCGCGATCCTATGATTTTTTAATTTCATCCTTATAAAATAATACGTAGCTAAACTTATATAAAATCTAATCTATATAAATTGAACTAATCATTTACACGATAACGGAGAGGACAGAAATAACCTGAAGAAGCGAGGCGTTCGCCTTTATCCCCGGATTTTCCCCTTTAAATAAGGGATTCAAAAAAAATCTGGGGATAACAGCGATCGGAAGGTTGTTCTGTCATCGGAGTGGCAAGTGTAAATATTCTCTAGTTTCAATTTATATAGAGCACAAATATGAATATATTCAGGAGGCCTTGTATGTCATCTTTTATCATATATCCGGCAATTGATATCCGGGACGGCAAATGTGTAAGACTGGTGCAGGGAGATTACAATCAGGAAACGGTATATAACGATGACCCGGTTCAAGTTGCTCTTTCCTGGGAGAAGCAAGGTGGTACATACGTTCATCTGGTAGATCTGGACGGTGCAAAAGCAGGTCATCCCGTGAATGATGAGCTGATCGGGCGTATCGCTTCGGCCGTAAACGTGCCTGTTCAGGTCGGTGGAGGCCTTCGTACAGTGGCTGATGTAGAACGCCTGCTGGGTCTCGGCGTGAGTCGCCTTATTATCGGAACAGCTGCGATTGAGGATCGTGCTTTTACAGAAGAAGTACTGGGACGATATGGAGACAAAGTAGCTATTGGTATCGATGCACGCAATGGCTATGTGGCGACACGTGGATGGCTGGAGACATCGGAGGTCCAGGCTGAGGTACTGGCAAAGGAGTTGGCGGCATTCGGTGCCGAAACCTTCATCTTCACAGACATCTCTCGTGATGGTATGATGCAGGGCCCTAACGTGGAAGCGATCGTATCTCTTGCGAAGGCAAGTGGCCGTACGGTGATTGCTTCCGGTGGAGTTAGTGTTATGGATGATCTGCTTCGTTTAAGCAAACATGCGGAAGATGGTGTCGGAGGAGCAATCGTAGGAAAAGCGCTGTATACTGGCAGTATTGATCTGTCTGAAGCGGTACGTGCGGTAAATAAATAATAGCGATACTATATAGGCTCAAATAACATTTGCACGATAACGATCATCAGGAGAGAGGAAGAGGAGCATGCTGGCAAAAAGAATCATTCCTTGTCTGGACGTGAAGGACGGCCGGGTTGTCAAAGGCGTTAACTTCGTCAATCTCCGCGATGCGGGTGATCCGGTGGAGCTGGCGGCGCTATATGACCGCGAGGGTGCGGACGAACTGGTGTTTCTCGATATCTCCGCTTCGGTGGAAGGCCGCGAAACGATGGAAGAAGTGGTGCGGCAAACCGCAGGCGAGATCGCCATTCCTTTTACCGTAGGCGGAGGGATCTCCAAGGTGGAAGACATGAAGCGCATTCTGCGTGCAGGAGCGGACAAGATTGCGATAAATACGGCAGCTGTGCTTAATCCTCAGCTGATTGCAGAAGGAGCACGCCGCTTTGGTTCCCAGTGTATCGTCGTTGCAATAGACGCCAAGTATAATGAGGCTTGGGGCGAATGGGAAGTGTACACGCATGGTGGACGTAAACCTTCAGGAATTAAGGCGCTGGACTGGGTTAAACAGGCGGAGACCTTAGGCGCTGGCGAAATTCTGCTGACAAGCATGGACGCGGACGGAACGAAGGACGGATTCGATCTGAAGCTGACTGCAGCGGTATCCGAATCGGTACGTATTCCGGTCATCGCTTCAGGCGGTGCAGGAAAGGAATCCCATTTCTATGATGTGTTTACGACAGGCAAAGCGGATGCAGGTCTAGCAGCAACGATATTCCATTACAAAGAAATCGCCGTTCCGGCGTTAAAACAACATTTGAGAGAGCAAGGGGTGGAGATCCGTGACTAATGTAAGCAATGAGATTAAGGAGCAGTTATCCTTGGAGCAGGTTGTGGAACACATTCGTTGGAGCGATGGTTTGGTACCTGCCATTGTGCAGGATGCAGAGACACGCCAAGTTCTGATGATGGCTTATATGAATCGTGAATCCCTGAAATTGTCGCTTGAATCCGGTGAAACGTGGTTCTGGTCACGCTCGCGTCAAGAGCTGTGGCACAAGGGCGCAACTTCAGGCAACGTACAGACGATTACTTCATTGAAATACGATTGTGATGGTGACACCTTGCTAGTTGAAGTAAAACCGAATGGACCTGCTTGCCACACCGGAGCGGTGACGTGTTTCCATAATGAAATCGTGGGCTTGCCAGAGCAATCAGCAGACCAGGCTTCAGGCGATTTTAGTGCAACTACTGCAAGTGCTAGCTCCGGAAGTCGTTTTGAAGTACTGGCTGAACTGGAATCGGTCATTGCAGAGCGTGAACGTGAGCGTCCGGAAGGTGCATATACGACGTACCTTTTCGATAAAGGCGTTGATAAAATTCTGAAAAAAATCGGTGAAGAAGCGTCCGAGACGATCATTGCCGCCAAAAATAAAGACAATGACGAGCTTCGTCTTGAGGTCAGTGACCTGATGTACCACTTGCTCGTTCTGTTGCAAGAGCGCAAGCTGCCGCTGGATGACATCATGTCAGAGCTGAGCCGTCGCCACGAGCGGCCACGCCGCGATTAGGAGGCGAGCCTGTGCGTATAGACTATCATACACACCATGAGCGGTGTGGTCATGCGGTTGGCAAGCTGGAGGCTTATGTACAGCGTGGGGTGGAGATTGGGCTGTCGCAGATCGGGCTGTCGGATCACATGCCTTTGCTGCATGTAGACCCCGCTCACTATTATCCTGAGATGGCAATGCCCATGGATGAGCTGCCGCGTTACGTGGAAGAGTGTTTTTCTCTGAAAGAGCGGTACCGTGGTCAGATCGATGTGCGTGTCGGCCTGGAAGGCGACTATATTGAAGGCTGGGAGACCGAAATCCGGGCCATTATTGAACGCTACCCATGGGACTATGTGATTGGATCGGTTCATTTTCTCGGGGAATGGGACATTACGGATTTTCGCCAGACCCATCATTGGGAAGGCAAAGACGTACTAGGAGTCTATCGTCAGTACTATGATGCTGTGAGCAAAGCGGCAGCGACGGGAATGTACGATATTATGGGTCATACAGATGTGATCAAGCGCTTTGGCTTCACTCCGGCACCAGAGCAGACTGAAGAGCGTATAGCCCTTGAAAACGCAGCACTACAAGCTATCGCAAAAAGTGGCTGTGCTATGGAGCTCAATGCATCAGGATTATCGAAGCCCTGCGCAGAGATGTTCCCTGGTCGCCGGATGTTAACGGAGGCCATTCGATTGGGAATTCCGCTGACCCTTGGCTCCGATGCACATGATCCGCTGAAGCTAGGGGATTATCTACCTGAGGCCGAGGCGCTCTTGCATGAGCTGGGCTGTACGGAGGTAGCCGTTTTTGAAGGCCGACAGCGCTCGTTCCTTTCTTTAAATGTATAAGGCAGTGGAGTATAATGAGGGTAGGAAATAACCTTTTTAGAGGTAGTTCAAAAATGTCCGCTTTTGATTACGAAGGATGCCTAATGGCATCATCAGCATCGAAGCTGGAATTCAGCCGAAATAAGTGGGAGGCTTACGAAGAATGTTTCCTTCGGAAACTTTGTGGTTGCTCACGTAGTTTTGCCTACGCTCCGCTACTCCATTTCTAGCTTTATCCCATCTTCTCGGTACTGAAAACCGGCCTTTTTGAACATTCACTTTTAGACTGATAAAGGATTATATTGGGACTTCAACCCTCGGGAGGGCATTATGCAGCATTCGTTACGTATTTTTTCCGGTTCATCGAACCCTAAGCTGGCAGAACAGGTATGCGACAAGCTGGGTGTACAACTAGGCAAGATCAAACTGTCCCGGTTCAAGAGCGGAGAAATATACGTTCACTACGAAGAAACGATCCGCAACTGTGATGTGTTTCTAGTTCAATCATTATCTCATCCGATCAATGAGTTGTTCGTAGAACTGCTCGTCATGATTGATGCAGCTAAAAGGGCTTCTGCCCGTACGGTAAATATTATTGTTCCTTATTACGGATATGCCCGTCAGGAACGCAAGTCTGCTCCGCGTGAGCCGATCTCTGCCAAGATGGTTGCGGATGTGTTAACTACTGCTGGGGCAAACCGGGTAGTTACCATTGATCTGCATGCAGCGGCAATTCAAGGATTTTTCAATATTCCTGTGGATCACATGACATCATTGGATCTCATCAGTGATTATTTGCTGAGTAAAGGGATTGAAAATCCGGTGGTTGTTTCCCCTGATGCGGGACGAGCCTCGATGGCAGAGAAACTGGCGAATCGTCTGGATTCACCTTTTGCCATTATGATTAAGAAGCGTCCAAGCCACAATGAATCGATTATTACGCACGTTATTGGGGATGTTGAAGGTCGAACTCCAATTATTATTGAGGATCTGATCGATACCGGAACGACAATTCTCAATGTTGTTGAAGGGTTGAAGGAGCGAGGCTCCAAAAACGTATATGTATGCGCAACACATGGTCTGTTCTCGGACGGAGCACTAAGTAAGCTCAATCACCCGTCTATAGCCGAGGTGGTAGTCACAGACTCCATCGCACTGCCGGATGACCATCCCGAATGCTTCAAAGTGTTGCCCGTAGCTCCAATGCTTGCGCGTGCTGTTCGCATTATTGTGGATGGTGGCTCCATGGCGACATTGTTTAAAGATTCAGGGATTTAATCATGACCACAGATTTGTGCGAATTCAGGTGTATTGTACCGTGTTTGAGTAGTTTGCTGCTCAGCACGGTTTTTATTTTTTATGATGGATTAGGATAGAGATGCGGATGAGTCAAGGAGAAAGAGGGAATCGATTACTCATTTGCTGCCTAGGGGCTTGTGCTATAATAACTTAAAATTGATTTTATGGCTGCGTATATAGGGAATTCAATCCCAGAGATGTAACTGATGTGATGAACAGTAGAACCACGGCTATTATACAACGGTGTCGTGGAGTGAGGAGTGGGGTTTATTGTCCCGGACTTGGTATTATCGTTTACTGTTTTCTTATTTTCCTATTTTCTTTCTTACCATGACCGTACTCATTTTTATCGCTTTTGTTTTCATTAATGACATCTCCAGGGAAGAAACAAGGAAAGCAGACCGTATCTCCTCCAGCTATTTGGTGGACAGTCTGGATCGGACGATCCGGGATATTGAGTTGTCGGTTATGGAAGCGGTGCAGAGTGAGCAGGCCTATAAGTACTATTTTAATAGCCAGAACCAGGTGGGCGAAGAAACCGTGTATAGCATTGCTCAAAGCTTGCGCGAGCTGACGAGTTCCAACCCTTGGATCCAATCCATTTATTTGTATGACAAGAAAAATGAAAGCGTTTTAACCTCAAGTGGTTCTAAGGATGTAGACAGCTTTTCAGACAAGGCGTGGATCGACCGAATCGACTCTGGTTCTCTTACTTCAGGCTGGCAGCCTGTCAGGGAATTCGATGCAGGAGTTAATCAGCGTACGCCTATTCGGGTGTTGACGGTGGATAAGGATATGCCCTTGCCATTTGGCTCCGATGGGGCGCTTGTCATTAATATCAAGATGAGCAGCATCGAGCAGAGCATTGATAGTATGGTTAATGGGCAGCTTTCATTCATGAGCATTCTTGACCGTGACGGTCAGATTGTTTACGATGCGCATTCAGATCGTGAAGGTGCTGTAGAAGGCCAAGAGCTGAACACTCTTTCGCTGGAAAGATTGGGTTGGACGATCTCCAGTGGGATCAAGGAGGGGAACTTATATGGTTGGGTCTCGGTGGTTTCCTATGTATGGGTGATTATTGCGGTTGTTACCGTCATTTGTGCGATCGTTTATATTATCTATATCACTCGTCGCAACTATAAACCCATCCAGATTATTATGAATCGGATTGAGGCGCATCAGATTCGGGTGCTAGAGCAATCAGGCTCACGGACCGATGAGATGAAATTGATTGATGGCGTGTTGGAAAACCTAATAAACCATATGATGGATTCGGATAAAAAGAGCAGGGAAAACGTGCTGCTGCAGCGCAGCAAACTATTTAACGATCTGCTGAATGGGGAGAATCTGGATCATGCGGTAGAGCGATTAAAGGATCTTTCCCCGTTAACTGGCGTGGATACTTCGTCATGCTTCGCTGTTGTGGTTGGCGAAATCAACCGATATGAGAAGGGATTCCAGGAACGGTTTACGAGAGGTGAGCAGAATACACTCAAATTTGCGTTAATGAATGTGCTGCAGGAGCTCTCACGCAATGCGGGTATGCAATGCTGGACAGAATGGGTCAGCTCGGATCAGATTGCGATTCTTTTCCTGTCCACAGACGGTAACCTGGATATGACGGAGCAAATTCGCTTAGTTGCGGAGGAATGCCGATCCTGGGTTGAGCAGAATCTGCGTATATCATTGAGTTTCGGTATCGGACCGATCGCGGAGGGCATCAAGGCTATTCGAGAATCATACGTGGCGGCTGAGACTGTGATGCACCGCAGATTGCTGAGAGACGGTGATGTTGCTCTGGCTGGATATGGAGAAACTCAGCAGCAGCTGCTTGATACCTATACCTATTTGCAGATGATTGCTGATTTTGTTAAACGGTTTCGGATGTCGAGTAGTCAGTGGCGTGATCAACTGGAAGAGATCTTTGCGGCTTTTGAACGTGATAAGCTGCCAGATGATGAGATTCACTCCTTGATTCAGGCGATGCTACAGATGCTCAGCCGGGAAGTAGCGGTCATGTCCGAACAGCTGCAGGAAAAATTATCGGAGGAAAACATAAACAAGTGGTTGATGCTGATGAAAGAAGCGGAGACACTTGAAGGTGTGAAAGACATTCTGTTTGATGACCTGACGGACTTGTTCAGAACTTATGTGTCGGTAACCGAAACCAAGAGCTACAAAGCGATGGTCAATGAAATGAAAAACTATATCGAGGAACAGTTTGCGAATCCTGATCTTTCGCTGAAACATCTGAGCGATCGATTCCAGATTACCGGCAAACATGCAAGTTATTTGTTCAAGACAGAGTTCAATATGAAGTTTGTAGACTTCCTTACAGAATTGCGGATGAAGGAAACGGAGCGTCTTCTGCGGAGTACGGATCTTTCCCTACAGGACGTTGCCTTGAAGGTGGGGTATGCCAATGGAATAACCTTGGGACGTGTATTCAAACGGGTTGAGGGTATTACACCGGGAGACTATCGCCGTATGAAACGTGAACAACACGATCCCGAGTCGTAATTCAAAGGCTCATGCTACGCATTATACCGTGCTAAGCACAGGGTGGAATTCATGCAGGTTTTTCTCAGGAGAAGCCATGTAGGAGTCCGCCTTTTTTTGCTGCTAGTGTATGCCTGTATTCCGTCTTGGAAGCTTGCGCTTATGCAAGAAACCCTTGATTTACGCCAGTTTTCGGGTCCTTTACGAATATAGTCAGTCTGCGAAAATCGTCGCTCGGGATAAACCATTATCCTTATGTAAGCGTTTCCGAAACGAGTTTATTGCCAGAGCACGGAAAGATGTGGAATACTCTGGGCAAGCTTTAAACATTCACGCAATGCTAAGGAGATGACAAAATGACAGGAAAAGCAACCAAAGGGAGTCTAAAGAAATGGATGGGATTGGCGCTTACTATGGTAATGGGAGTTTCCTTGCTAGCCGGCTGTTCATCTGCATCGAATCAGGAATCAGAAGGCAGTGCATCAGGTAGCGGCGAGCGTGTCACTTTAAAAGTGGAGGTGTTTGACCGCGGGAATAGTCCTTCGCCTTATACCATTACGAATAACTATTTGTCCAAGCTGATCCAGGAACGGTTCGGCGACCCGAATAACATTGATATACAATTCGTACCGATTCAGCGCTCGGAGGAAGTAACCAAGCTGAATGTCCTAATGGCGAGTAATACGGATGTTCCGGATATTGTATTTGTTTATGACTCAAGTGTATTTTATCGTTACGCTGAACAAGGTGGTCTGACTGATGTGGGAGAGTTGATTGATCAATACGGACCGAACCTGAAAAAATTCCTTGGCGAGGACACCCTTAAGTTTGGTCAATTAGAGGGCCAGCAGTTCGCAGTTCCTGGCAAACGTGCCATCACAGGCAGATATAGCTCTTATATTCGTCAGGATTGGCTCGATAAACTGGGATTGCCAGTACCGAAGACGACGGATGAATTGTATACCACTTTGAAAGCATTTAAAGAGAAGGACCCTGGTGGACTTGGCAGCAAAAACATTCCAATGGGAATGGCACTGGCGCCAGCTCAGTTCGAAACATTAATTTACTCATTCATTAAGCCGATCAGCGGGGATCTGACTTATGCCCAACGTTATGAATTGCCTCTCCATGAAGGCTTCAAGGATGCGATGAAGTTCATGAACAAGTTATACAATGAAGGTTTGATCAGCAAGGACTTCAGTTTGGATGAAGATAAGGCTCAACTGGTGAAGGATGTACAGAACGGTAACATTGGCTATTGGTCTGAGGATGTCGACGCCATTTTCTATGCGGATGGCACTCTGGATAACTTGCTTAAAAATACGCAGGGCAGTAAGGTGCTTCCGGTCGATGCGTACACCAACGCAAACGTAGACAACAAACATATCAAATCCCGTTACGGTTCAAACGGCATGTACATCATGATTCCGAAGAGCAGCAAACGTTCAGTGGAAGCAATCAAATATTTGGATTGGATGGCATCAGAAAATAACCTGATTGATATTTACAGCGGCGTGGAAGGAGAGAACTACGATCTGGTAGACGGAATTCCGGTTGTCAAAGAGGATGCTTCACAGGAAGCGAAAGATCGTCTGTTCAACGCAGGGGATACAGCTATTATTTCAAACGGTAAAAATATCGGTGATCAGGCTACCAACGAAAAAGCGTGGGTCATGGGCTTCCCGCAAAACAATCAGGAAATGCTTAAACAGTCGATTAATATTGCTAACACCGACACGGTAGGACCCATCATTTTTGACAAACCGATTCAGGCAGAGATGAAGTACAGTACAGCGCTCAAAGATAAGCTTAATGTCATTATCGTAAAAACAGCAATGGCTAAACCCGAAGAATTCGACGCAGTGTATGAACGGGAAATGAATGATTTCATGTCCCTGGGCGGCACAGAACTGAAAAAGGAACTGGATCAAGCGGTTCAGGAGCTTGCTACGAAATAATAGTCGGAGATATGAATCTATGAACGTACGAATCCAAAGAACACAAGCTTGAAATTGCATCATTCATGAAGGGACTTGTGCCGTCGGCTGAGGTTAAGGCGGCACAGTGTTTCTTCGTTGTTAGGAGGAGACCGACTTGACCGCATACTTGAAGAGGTATTGGCAATTATACGCGTTGATTTCACTGCCCCTCATCTATTTCGTGGTGTTTCGCTACGGACCGATGTATGGCGTTCAGATCGCATTTAAGGATTTTAATCTGTTTCAAGGTATTAACGGCAGTGAGTGGATCGGTTTTGATGCCTTTCGTGAGGTATTCGGGATGCGAGATTTCTACACCACGTTGCGCAACACCTTTATGCTGAATTTTCTTGATCTGATCGTTTCGTTTCCTGCTCCCATTATATTAGCCATCATGCTCTATGAAATCCGGTTTAAATGGTTTCAAAAAATATCGCAGACGATTCTGTATATCCCTCACTTTATTTCGTGGGTCATTATTGGGGGCATTGTGTACCAGTTATTCGGTAACCAATCCGGTATGGTAAACGGTGTACTTGAAAGTATCGGCTTAAATCCGATTCCATTTTTGACGGAGAAAAATCCCTGGCTCGTGACTTACCTGTTCACAGGTGTCTGGCAAAGTGCAGGTTGGGGAACCATTCTGTATCTGGCTGCGCTGACGGGTGTTAATAAGGAACTGTTCGAAGCGGCAGAGATTGATGGAGCGACACGGCTGAAGAAAATCTGGCATATAACCCTGCCAAGCATCAAGCCTACCATCGTAACCCTGCTCATTCTTAATTTGGGTCATATGGTCAGCATCGGCTTTGATCGTCCTTATATTATCGGGAACACGGCAGTACGTGAATACTCCGATGTGCTCAGTACCTTTGTATACCGGGTCGGGCTGGAATCGGGACAATATACGCTGGCAACCGTCGTTGGGCTGTTCCAGGCAGTCGTTGGACTTATATTTGTACTCGGTTCGAACTATATATCGAAAAAGACAACAGGTGAAGGAATTCTTTAAAACAACAGAAGGTACGCTAAGCTGCTTTATATGTATACCATCAGTAAAGGAGTTGTGCGCATATGAGTGAACGCACCTCAAACCGGATTTTTGATACCGTTATCATCCTGTTTATTAGCTTGTTCGTCGTGTTCTGTCTCGCTCCGTTTCTGCACACGATTGCCATATCATTAAGCTCCAATCGTGCCATTACATCGGGTGAAGTCACCATTTTTCCTAAGGAGTTCAATTGGGATGCGTATGTTAAGGTGTTCTCCGATCATTCGATGCTGTATTCCTTGGGATATACGACCCTGTTAACGATTGTGACAACGGTGTTATGCATGGTGTTCACAATCGCAGCTGCATACCCATTGACCAAGAAAAAAATGAAGGGCCGCAAGCTTTTCATGTACGTGATCATCATTACGATGTTCTTTAGCGGGGGGATCATTCCCGAGTACTTGCTCATTCGTGACCTGCACTTGCTTAATTCGCCGTGGGCGCTAATTCTGCCAGGTCTGGTCAGTCCGTTTAACCTGATTATCCTGATCTCATTTTTCAATGGTATACCAGAAAGTCTGGAGGAGTCCGCTGAAATTGACGGCAGTTCACATCTGCATACACTGTTGAAAATCATATTACCGCTGTCAATGCCGGTCATGGCAACTTTGGCGTTGTTCTATGCTGTTGGCCGCTGGAATGGCTTTCAGGATTCCCTGATGTACATTAATGATCCTAAGCTGTATCCACTTCAGCTCAAACTGTTCCAAATGGTGCAAAACAACATGGTGAGTGAGCTCACACAGATGGAAGGTGCCAATCGCGCTCCATTAACCCCTGAAAGTCTCAAGGCGGCCACCGTTATTTTTGCAACCGTACCGATTCTGCTCGTCTATCCATGGCTGCAAAAATATTTTGTTAGCGGTGCCATGCTTGGAGCAGTTAAGGGCTGATCATAGGTTTTCTTAAGCCAATCGTGATTAACCAGATGACAAGAATTATTGCGCCGAATATTCCGTTCATCGGCATTTGTTTGGAGGGACTGGACATGTACAGACAACTGGTGGAAAGCAATGACAGAGCAGTGCAAAAAGGGATATCGCGGCAAGCGCTTGATCCGGACAGCCGCTATTATGGAGGAACGATTGACCCCTCTACAGGTATCGCCTGGGTCAACCATACGACCGGAACACCTACGGACATGTGTTACTGGGGAGCTGCACTCGCAAATCCGGATTCGATCTATTATCGGGATGAAGATCTGTTAAATCGTCTTCAGCTTGCATCGGAGTACGTACTCCGGAATCAGCATGCAGACGGCTCCATCTCTCCTGGTTGGACCAATTCCCATTCTCCACCGGATACCGCATTTCTTGTCGTGGGATATGCCCAGTTATATCAACTTCTTCAGCAGCAGGACTGGGAGCCATTGCAACCTGTACTGGACAATGTGCGCCTGTTTCTGGAACGAACTGTTCCAGTCTTGCTGACTGGAGGCTGTCATACGCCGAATCATCGCTGGGTGCTATGCGCGGCGCTCGGTTTCCTGCATCAATTGTTTGACCTGGAGGAAGCTGTGCAGCGTGCAGAGCAGTGGCTGGCTGAAGGTATGGATATTACGCCTGATGGGGAGTGGACTGAACGAAGCAACGGAATCTACAGCGCGGTTAGCGACATCATGCTGATTCATGCGGCACGCCTGTTGAACCGCCCTGAATTGCTGGACCCGGTGAGACTCAATCTTCGCATGATGGTGTATTTAGTACATCCAACAGGTGAGGTTGTTACGGATTACTCAGGTCGCCAGGATCTGGGGAGCGTGCATGATTTATCACCGTATTACTTGCCGTATGCCATTATGGCCCGGTTGGACGGTGATCCGATCTTTGCCGGCATGGCGGATTGGGCTGGAGAAATGTTAACAGATCCCGGCGTCTGCTCGGTCAATGCGCTCGTCCGGCTGCTGCTGGAGCCTGATCTTCAGCAGCAGGCAGGTAAGACACGCGAACAGCTGCCTGAGCTGTACGAGATCATACTGAACGAACGATTTGTGCGAGAGGACTATTTACAGCGAATGGATTCGGCAGGTCATCATGGACACATCTCACACAGCCGGTTGCATACGGACTTCGGCGCACCTGTAGCACGTATTCGTTCCGGTAATACAAGTGCGACTGTAATGACGGAGGTGCCTTCATTCTTTGCCCTTCGTCATGGTGCCGTACGTCTACTGGCCGTTCAGTTGGCCTCCTATTTTAATCCAGGATATGTGCCGATGCAGCACATGTCTCGATTGCCAGCAGGTTACCTTCTAACGGGCGAACAGAAGAAAGGCTATTACGGTCCGATCCCGGATAGTCAACTGCCTGAGACGGCGGGAACAGCTATCAGTCCGTGGTATTTGTTGCCCCATCAGAGTCGAGATCTCACCCATGAACAGACGTTCCTTGTACAGACGGAAGTGTTACGAACGGAAAATGGCTGGACCCTGAAACTGGCGGGAGAGCAGCCGGAGCCGCTTATGGTGCAGCTTTCTTTCGTGTTCGGAAGCGAGGGCGAGCTTTCCCATGGGGAATTGCTTGAGACAAGTGAAGGCCATTATCTGTGGAAGAGCGGCACGTTGCGTTATTCCTGTGGAGATGACTGGATTGAGCTGATCGGAGGCGAGGTAGGGCATTTGGCAGCAACCGTACGTGAGGCAAAGCTGCCTAATAAGTGTAAGGTTGTACTGGTTAACTTTATGACTCCTTTCCACAAGACAGTTCATATCTCTCTTTCGCCATCCATGGCTTTAAAGCTGTAATTCTGATGAATCTCTCCTTAAGGAAGAGTACATGAAGCAAAAAGATGACATTTCATTCGAAAGGGATGAGAAGTGTCATCTTTTTTGCGCATTTTTGGCATAAACGACATGAAACTACATATTGAGAAGTGGGCCTTAAGATGTGGTATACTGGAGAGTATGAATGAAAGCAAAGAGGAGGTGCCTTGGAAGATGAAGGGCAAGCTACTGCGGGCTGAGGGACACCTTGCCAATGTAATACCGATTCACTTGGATGCTTCTTTCTTTTTTGAGAGAGCTGTCCGCTCGCTGGACCGTAATCACGTCGACAAGGCATTAAAATATTTTCGTAAAGCTGTTGAATATGAGCCGGAAAATCCGGTGAATCATTGTAATATGGCGGGTATATTATCAGAGAAGGGGGATTACGAGGCTTCCAATGCCGTTCTTGCGCATGTGCTCGACGTGGTAGATCCGTCCATGACGGAATGTTATTTCTACATGGCGAACAATTATGCGAATATGGATCGGTTTGAAGAAGCTGAGCAAGCGCTTGTTACGTATTTGGAGGAGGATACCCAAGGTCAGTTTATGACGGAAGCCGAAGAGATGATGGAGCTTCTGTACTACGAGCTGGATCGACCAGCCAAACTGAACCGGATCAAATCACGTAAGGGTGTCGTTGAACACGATCAGGCGCGGGAATTGTTGGAACAAGGGAAGTTTGCACAGGCGGCTGAGCTGCTGGAAGGCATGTCACCCGAGTATCCTGATTATTTAGCTGCTCGCAACAACTTGGCGCTTGCCTATTATTATATGGGGCTGTTTCCCAAGGCGAAAGAGACGATTGCCGAGGTACTGGAGCAGGAGCCTGGTAATTTGCATGCACTGTGTAATCTGGCGATCTTTCATCAGAACGAGAATCGAGCCGACCAAGTGCTGCTTCTGATCAAAAAATTGCGTGTCATCGTGCCTTTCCAGCACGAACAGGTCTACAAGCTGGCTACCACGATGGGTATCCTAGGTCAACATGATACGGCTTATGTACATTTCCGTCGGCTGTTGAAGGATGAAGAAACCGCTGCGGATCCGGCTCTCGCACATTATGCAGCAGTCGCAGCTTATAATACCGAACGTTACGATTCCGCTGAACGTCTGTGGCGTCATGTGGGCAAGCTGGATCCGGGTTCGGAAGTATCCCGGTACTATCTGTCGGGTCTTGAGGCAGTGAAACAGGGAGAAAAAGATCCGGAGAAACTAAGTTATCACTATCATCTGCCATTTGACGAGCAATTCAGACAATGGGAGAACTATGGCAATGGCATACCTGAAGAGATGAAAAATGATCCATTGATCCGTTCCTCTTTCTTCTGGGCGTTGCGACATGGGGATCGGGCTACCAAGCTCCAGGTCATTCATGCTCTTGGCATGATTGGTGATTATGAGGTGCAGCAGGCACTGCAATCCTTTATCGAGGAACCTGGTGAAGATCAGGAATTGGTGGAAGCCGCTCGTTCCGTGTTAAACGGTCTTGGTTCAGAAGGAGCTGAGCAGGATGATTCTCCTGTTCTGCGACCGTTAACTGCATTGAGCCAACGAACCATTCCGAAGATGGAATCGTTGACGGAACAAACGGAGGCGAAAGCTTCTTCGCATTGGCAGGCGGTCGTGGACCGTGCATTACAGATGTCTGAAGCCAAAGCCGAATTGCAGCAAGAAATGGAGCGGCTGTGGAAAGACTATGTATCTCGCGTGCACCCGGAAGTACCTGGCACAAAGCAAATTGAAGGTTTGGCTGCGGGATTGGAATATCTGGCTGCTAAGATTCATAGTCGTCCAGTGACCTACCAAAGCATAGCCGACCGGTACGGCATATCAGCTGCCACCGTCAGCAAATATGCACGGCAAATCAATAAAGTGTGCAATTCCAACCCACCGGTCCAGTAAATGTTCCTTGAAAATCTCGCTTTGGGATAGACTTCATTGCGTGAAGGATACATAAGCCTGGAAAACGGGTAAACTTAACGAATAGGTCTCGACATGCCTGTAGGATATCATCATAGCAAGTTAATCGCCACTCAACACACTCTCAACCTTATTAAGGAGGCTGTATCTATATGTCTAAATACAGAACGATTGTGATCGGAACCGGACCTGCGGGTCTGACAGCAGCGATATATCTGGCTCGTGCTAATCTAAACCCACTGGTTATCGAAGGTCTCCAGCCGGGTGGTCAGTTGACGACGACAACGGAAGTTGAGAATTTTCCTGGTTTTCCGCAAGGCATTATGGGTCCGGAACTGATGGACAATATGCGCAAGCAAGCGGAGCGTTTTGGAGCTGAGTTCAAAAATGGTTGGGTGGAAGAAGTGGATTTCAGCAAACCGCCCTTCAAGGTTAAAGTTGGAGGCATCGGTGAACTGGAAGCCGAATCGATCATTATCTCTACCGGCGCTTCGGCCCGTTATCTCGGCATTCCCGGAGAGCAGGAGAATGTGGGACGTGGGGTAAGTACATGTGCCACCTGTGACGGATTCTTTTTCCGTGGTAAAAAGATCGTCGTTGTTGGCGGTGGAGACTCCGCAATGGAGGAAGCCAGCTTCCTGACCCGTTTTGCAACAGACGTTACCTTGGTTCACCGCAGGGACGAATTACGTGCCTCGAAAATTATGCAGGATCGGGCTCGCAGCAACGAGAAGGTGAAATGGGCTTTGAACCGCACACCGCTCGAGGTTGTGCCTGAGGCTCTTGGTGTTAAAGGGCTTAAGGTACGCAATAACGAGACTGGACAGGAAGAATTGCTTGAAGCGGATGGCGTATTCATTGCCATTGGGCACACACCGAATACGGGTTTCTTGAGCAACCAGATTACTTTGGATGAACACGGCTATGTTGTCGTTAAACCGGGTACAACCGAGACCAACATTCCGGGTGTGTTCGCCTGCGGTGATGTTCAGGATACGAAGTATCGTCAAGCCATTACAGCAGCAGGTTCAGGGTGTATGGCTGCAATGGACTGCGAGAAATTTCTTGAAGGCAGTATTGTGCATGACTGGAGCGAAACACTGGATAAGTAAGCATGAAAAGGGCATGGTTTGGCATAAATTAAGTAGAAGAGACAACGGGAAGTCTCATGATGTGAGAAGCCGGAAGGCTTCTCTTTTTTTGAAACCAAAGTGGGCATGAGATCGTATACATAATGGGCATATTAGCTGTGAGGTGAAGACTTTGGGGGAAATGATAAAAGATTGGTTACAAAATGCAACAGTGCGGCGTTTTCTCATTCTGCTGTTGTTTTGTTTGGTTCTATTCAGCATGGGGAGTATGCTGCACATGATTTTGCTGTTATTCCTGGTGACGTATGTCATGAACAGGTTGCAGCATTTTATCACAGAGAAGTTGAATCGTTTATTTCCGGTTAACTATAAAGTTGTAGTCATCCTGCTCTATCTTATCGTTATTGCAGCCATTGTACTGGGCATCTCCAGGTATTCACCACGGATTGTGGATCAGGTCGTTCAGTTGACGAATGAGATCATGAAGTTTCTTGATACTGCTGACGGAGATAATTTTGCTTCCAAAATTGCAGGTTATCTTCAATCGTTCGATATCAAAAACTATACCAACGATGCTTTAAAGTATATTTTTGCGTTAAGCAAATGGTTGGAGTTCATTCTGCTGGTCATCATTCTGAGTCTGTTCTTCTTGTTGCAGAAGCGGGAGATTTCCAAGTTCACCGCCAAGTTCAAAACAAGCAAGATCGGCTGGTTCTATAATGAAGTGGCTTATCTTGGAGATAAGTTTGTATCTTCTTTTGGTAAAGTGATCGAGGCACAATTGTTGATTGCGGTCTTTAATACAGCTTTGACGATTCTGGGATTATGGATACTCGGTTTCCCATATTTGTTCGCTCTGACCATTCTGGTATTCATGCTGAGTCTGGTACCCGTTGCGGGGGTTATCATCTCACTGATTCCGCTGTGTCTAATCGGTTATCAACTGGGTGGGTTACAGCTCAGTGTGATCGTGATCATTATGATCGTCATCATTCATGCGTTGGAGACGTACTTCCTGAATCCGAAGCTGATGGCGCACAAAACCAAATTGCCGATGTTCTACACGTTTATCGTACTGATTCTGTCTCAACATTTTCTGGGGATCTGGGGGCTTATCATCGGTATTCCGATCTTTGTCTTCCTGCTCGATATTCTGGACGTCAACAAGATGGAAAAAACGGAAGAGCCTGTACGAGTGGAAACGAAGTTGTGACCAGTAGCTGAATAGCTGCTGAAGGATAGGTTTAGGTACAGGTAACGTTCATAAAAGTAGAGAAAAACGCCTCCCGTTCCCGGAAGGCGTTTTTCTCTGCCCATATTCACTGGATGATGTATGTAAGTGGATGTATTTAGTACATTTGTTGGTACTTATGAACCGAGCGCGCTATTCTCTACAACCATCCTTTCTGCTCTGCAATGCTGACGGCTTCCATACGGTTCTTGGCATCAAGCTTGTTAAAAGCTTCAGACAGGTAGTTGCGCACAGTACCATAGGAAAGATGAAGCGAGGCAGCGATATGATTGGCATTCATACCCGTGGCTGCGAGCTTAAGCACTTCTTTTTCACGTTCAGTTAACGGATTCGTTTCTTTGGCGGCACCAAAAACGAGCTCTGGGGAAACCTCTCGTCCACCATTCATGACCCGACGAATAGCTCCTGCCAAACGATCGCTCGGCTCGTCCTTAAGCAAATATCCTTGTACTCCAGCCTGGATGGCACGCTCCAGGAATCCCGGACGGGCAAAGGTAGTGAGGATAATAATACGACAGGGCAGTCCGAGTTGTTGTATGCGTTCCGCTACGTCCAGGCCGCTCATCACAGGCATCTCAATATCCATAAGACATATATCCGGATGGAGGGAACCAACTTGCTTCAGAGCTTCGTCTCCATTACCTGCTTCACCGATGACCTCAAAATCATCTTCAAGGTCTAACAGTGAGGCAAGTGCACCTCTCAGCATGCGTTGATCTTCAGCAATCAAAATACGAATCATGCTCGAATTCCTCCTTGGTGTTCAGTGGCGATCAAGGGAAAAGAAAAGACAAGAACAGTTCCTCCAGAGTCCGAGGAAATATGGAGGGAGCCGTCGATAAGGTTCAGTCGTTCAGACATGCCTTTTAGGCCATTGCCTTGATGTTCACCAGGACTAATGCCATTACCGTTATCTTTAACCCGTATACTTATGCCATCATGCGTTCGTTCCAGCTTAATTACACAGCAAGTGGCTTTGCTGTGTTTTACAATATTCGTTACGGCTTCAAGCAGACAGAGGCTCGCCATGTTCTGGGTTAGATCGGGAACATCATGAAATAGGCCCTGTTCTCCTATTAATTGAAGCTCGATATCAGCACTCTTCAACATTTCTTTGGCATCGGCAAGTGCTTCAACCATGCTGATTGCCCGCATGTCAGAGACAAGCTGGCGTACTTCCCGCAATGCCGCGCGGGAGGTGCGCTCAATCTCCCGTGCTTCCTGTAAGGCACGTTCGGGATTTTTGACAATGAGTTTGGCAACCAGCTCACTCTTCAGTGTGATCAGCGAGAGCGTATGTCCCATGGTATCATGCAGATCCCTGGCAATTCGCATTCGCTCTTCACGTTTGATTAGTTCCTTGATATGCTGCTGGGCTTCATCCAGCTGGGCCTCCAGCTTTTGTCGATCCAGCATGGAACGGATCCCGAAGGGTGAAGCAAGCATAATAAGGTAAAATGGTGCAAAAAAAATGAGTTGATAAGCGCTAAGGTATTGAATTTTTAAAGCAATTGGAATGGTCTGGACAATGGCGAATATGACCAAAAACATTCGGAACTGACGTTTTTCCGTGTACCATCCGATAAAATTGGCTGTGAAAAATCCGAGGAAAAACATATTGGGATCGATCACCAGGCTTAGTACCAGAACGCAAAGCATCTGTAGGCTAAGCCAATAGGAAAAGAGTGAGGCACCTGATGTCATGTAGAGTTGCCGATAAGTCAGGATAAATACGATGAAGGAGGTTACGCCGATGTACGACTCATGTCCCTGTGCATTCCACAAATAATAGATTGGCATAGCCAGATAGATCATCCATATATACGGGTAAAAGCCATATCGCTTTGGGAAAAGCTCGAAATGCTGAAGCATATTTGAAGATTACGCCTCCCTTTGTTTATTACGGATATATGTGGATAGTAACATAAAACCCACCAGATATGCTGCCAAAAGTAGGATATCGCGCAGGGCAGGCACGCCTCCGGCTATAATAACCCACGCTCCATTGCCAAAGCTATGGGAGGGCAGCCAGTTGCCGATCTGTCGTAGCCAGCTCGGCATAATGTCAAGAGGCATCCACATCCCACCCAGCAAGGCCAGAGATAGATAGAGAGCGTTGCTCAATCCACTGGCGGTGTCCACCCGTCGGAATGTTCCTATACAGGTACCAAGTGCAAGAAAGGGGAGAGAACCAGCCAGAATCCAAAGGGCGGAGCCGATCCATTGAGCAGGAGGAAGTGATACACCATTAATCAGGAATCCAGCTGTAAAGATGACGATGATGGAAAACAGGTGCATTATCGTTTGTCCCACCATTTTGCCTCCAAAATAAATCGAGTTGGGTAACGGAGTCACTTGCAAGTAAGCGACCCAACCCTGTGCTCTTTCTTGGACAAGTCGGATACCGAGTGTCATGATCGAGGATCCCATGATGCTGAAGCAGGTCATAGACATCAAGTAGTGGGCATTCCATTGTTCTGAATCTGTTGTTCCTGTAGTGAAGATGCGCGTATAAAGAAAATAGAAGGCGACGGGCATCATCAAGGACCAGAAAATAAAGTAGACATTGCGGGACATGCGGAGCATTTCAACACGAGATTGAGCGAGAAGCATCAACATATCAAATTTCCTCCTTCATGCTTTCCATCAGGTTTGCATAGGCATCGTCCAGCTGTCCGGTTTCAATTCGGATGTCACTAACGGGAATCCGGCGTTCAATGAGGTGACGGAGCAGCACATCTGTATTTTTGGTGTGAAGAATGCAACGATCTTTGTGATATTCGATCCCGTCTACATCAGGCAGCTCTTCGATTTGTGCACGGACATCGACTACGGATGCCATCTCCGTGTTGGACACATCATCATTGGTGAACATGCTATGCGTAGTTGAAAAGGAAATCGTTCGTATGGTGATTCCGGCCTTGATATTCCCTGGTGTTCCGTCTGCAACAATGGTACCTCGGTTCAAGAGAATGATTCGATCCGCTATTTCATCTGCTTCATGGAGGTAGTGCGTTGTGAAGATTACGGTTTTACCCTCCTGTGCCAGCTGGCGGATTCGTTCCCAGAAATGTCTCCTTGTTTCCGAATCCAGTCCGACTGTAGGTTCATCAAAGAATAGAATTTCGGGATTACCTGCCATGGCGAGGGCAAAATTTAGGCTACGCTTTTGTCCGCCGGACAGCTTCTCTGCTCTTTTATTTAAGTCGGCTGGAGGGAGTCCCGTCAGTTCTTCGATATGGTCTGCATGAAGCGGTGCGGGATAATAGCTGCGTACCATGCTTATAATCTCTCGAACGGTAAGCCCATCCATTACACTCACATCCTGCAGCATGACACCAATTTTCTGTCGAACCTGTGTGTGATTCGGTTTTTGGCCAAGCACAGTCACAAGTCCTGATGTAGCAGTGGACAAGCCGAGCATCATTTTCATGGTTGTTGTTTTGCCGGCGCCATTAGGGCCAAGGATCGCAACAACCGAACCACGGCTGATCTCTAAGGAGATATTGTTGACAACTTCTTTGTTGACATACCTTTTGCTTACCTGTTCAAGCTTTATAACGGGTGAGCTCATCTTGAATCACGTCCTTGTTCTGTTCTATAAGATATTTCCATCTTATCGAACTGCCTTAGACGTGATTAGTAAGGAATGTCATGAGATTCAGATGACAATTGTCATCTTTTACGCATGGAACGAGTGGATATGCAATATCATGAGTTGAGGCCTCCTCCTCTATGGAGGAAGGAATAAAGCCTGCGTTTTTAATAGAGACAAATGAGGTTGTATACGTATTCAAAGATAGCCTGTGATGTTGTTCACAATAGCGAGGAAGCTAATCGCAGCAAAGGTCTTATCGTCTTGACCCAGGCGTATCCTTCAATTATAGTTGGTACGTAGGATTAAACTATTATAGATAGATAAAGGTGGCTTGTAGCATGTCTGAGAAAATCTACGTTGGGGTCGATCTCGGCGGAACAGCAATCAAGGTCGGTATATGTGATGAACACGGTCAGCTTATGCATACGTATGAAGGACCGACTGAAGTGGATAAGGGCGTTGACACGGTCATTGCCAACATCGAAAAGTATGTCCGTCATATCGTTGCCGAATCGCCTTACAGCTGGGAACAGCTTGAAGGTGTAGGAGCAGGAGTGGCTGGGTTCACCAATGTACGCGAGGGAATTATCGTTCTTGCCCCTAACATTGGATTTCGGAATGTAGCCATTCGTTCGATTTTGGAAGAACGTCTGGGCAAGCCAGTCAAAATAGATAACGATGCAAACGTGGCTGCACTGGGTGAAGCTTGGGCAGGTGCTGGCAAGGGCGTGGACAACTGTGTATGCTATACGCTTGGTACAGGCGTTGGTGGTGGACTGATCTTGAACGGCAAGATCTATCAAGGTTTCTCCGGTATGGCTGGTGAGCTTGGTCATGTCAGTGTTGTTCCTGATCTGGAAGCAATTCAATGCGGATGCGGCAAAATGGGATGCGTGGAAACTGTATCTTCAGCAACCGGAATTATTCGTATGGCCAAAGACGCTGTAGAGCGTGGAGACCATACATCACTGGCACTCGTGGATAAGATTGCAGCTAAAGAAGTATTTGATGCTGCTAAAGCGGGCGATGAAGTTGCTCTTCGTATCGTCAATCGTGCAGCATTCTATCTGGGCAAATCGATGGCGGCTGTAGCGGCTGTGATTAACCCTGAGATGTTCATTATCGGTGGCGGTGTATCCAAAGCGGGTAATATTTTGTTTGATGAAGTACGGACTGTGTTTGCGAAACTGACACCTGAACCGCTGCAAGAAGGGGTTAAAATTCTTGAAGCAACGCTTGGCAACAATGCAGGTATTGTTGGCGCGGCTGGTCTTCTCTTGCGTTCCTAGTAACCTCGTAACAGTATAATCCGACAGCAATATGATAAGGAGGGGACATTTATGCTTGAAGGTGAAGTTTCACCGGGCACAGGCGCCACGCTCATTATCATTACGGGCATGTCCGGAGCAGGCAAGACGATTGCAGTACAAAGCCTGGAGGATCTTGGTTTCTTCTGTGTGGATAATCTTCCGCCGGTATTGATTCCGAAATTCGCGGAGTTGATTGAGCAATCGAACGGCAAAATTGGCAAGGTCGCACTGGTTATCGACCTTCGCGGTCGTGAGTTCTTTACGGCTTTGTCCGAGTCACTGAACTATATTAAAGATCATTTTACCATTCATTGTGAAATACTATTCCTGGACGCGACAGACTCTGTATTGGTCCAGCGCTATAAGGAGAGCAGGCGCAGACATCCACTGGCTCCTGAGGGCATGCCGCTTGATGGCATCCGGCTGGAACGTAAGATGCTGGAGGAACTCAAAAATTCCGCCACTCAGGTACTGAATACCAGTACGATGAAGCCTGCTCAACTGAAAGAGCGCATCATATCCCGCTTTTCTCATCTGGAAAGCCATATGCTGTCGGTAAATATTACATCGTTTGGGTTCAAATACGGTATTCCGATCGATGCGGATCTGGTGTTTGACGTTCGTTTCTTGCCAAATCCGCATTATATTGAACATTTACGTCCGAATACGGGACAGAATAGTGATGTATACGAATATGTTATGAAATGGCCGGAGACGCAGGCGTTTCTGACCAAGCTGCTGGATATGCTGCATTTTCTGATTCCGCAATACCGGAAGGAAGGCAAAAGCCAGGTTATTATTGGAATCGGCTGTACCGGAGGCAAGCATCGTTCGGTAGCAATATCGGAATATTTGGGCAAAATGTTGGGAAGCAGCGAAACTGAGGCTGTTACCGTGAGCCATCGCGACGCCGACCGGGACCGTCATTGAAGAGGGTGAAGGGATGAAAGAAGCCGGACCACGAAGAGAACGTCCGAGAATTGTAGTCATGGGCGGCGGAACCGGATTATCCGTGATGCTGCGCGGTTTGAAGGAAAAGCCGCTGGACATCACGGCCATCGTGACGGTGGCGGATGACGGAGGAAGTTCGGGCATCCTGCGTAATGAGTTGCAAATGCCGCCTCCGGGCGACATTCGTAACGTACTTACAGCGCTGGCTGATGTAGAACCGTTGTTGTCGGATATGCTGAATTATCGCTTCAATACAGGCGCGGGGCTTGCAGGCCACAGCCTGGGTAACTTGATTTTGGCTGCAATGACGGATATATCGGGCGACTTCGTGACCGCTGTGCGGGAACTTAGCCGCGTGTTTGCCGTTCGGGGTGAGGTATTGCCCGCAGCCGGGCAGGCCGTTATACTGCATGCAGAGATGGAGGACGGCTCGATTGTTACGGGCGAGTCCAAGATCCCTGAAGCTGGCTTACGGATCAAACGCGTTTTCCTTGAACCGGATCACGTGGAGCCGTTGCCAGAGGCTGTTGAGGCTATTCGTCAGGCAGACGCCATTCTGATTGGGCCAGGTAGTCTCTACACGAGCATTCTGCCCAATCTGCTTGTACCTAAGCTGGCTGAAGCTGTCGTTGAGGCTGACGCAGTAAAAATGTTTATTTGTAATGTGATGACACAGCCGGGAGAAACGGATAATTACACGGTGAGTGACCACCTCAAGGCGGTACATGAACATGTAGGACACCAAATTTTCGACTATGTCATTGTAAATAATGGTGATATTCCGCTGCAGGTGCAGAATAAGTATGCGGAAAAAGGAGCTAAACCGGTTGTGCTGGATATGAATGTGCTGAAGAGTGCCGGCTATCAAGTCGTTGCGGATACGTTGGTCCTATTCCGAACTTATCTGCGCCATGATGCCGACAAGCTGAGCCATCACATCTATCAACTTGTACAAAATTGGATGTTACGGAAGAGGTGAAGTCCCATGTCGTTTGCAGCACAGACCAAAAAAGAACTAACGATGATCGAAAGCGAACCGTGCTGCGAAAAGGCGGAACTTTCAGCCCTCATCCGTATGCTTGGTGCGGTGCAGTTATCGAATAAAAAAGTCATCTTGGATATTTCGACGGAGAATGCCGCCATTGCAAGACGGGCATACTCTCTGCTTAAAAAGCATTTTCAAGTGCATACGGAATTGCTTGTCCGCAAAAAAATGCGGCTGAAAAAGAACAATGTATATATTGTTCGGATTCCAACCATGGTACAGGAGATTCTAAAAGATCTGTACATTGTTTCCGAAGGATTTCTGTTTACTCCCGGGATCAGTGGAGAACTGTTCAATAATAACTGCTGTAAACGTGCTTATCTTCGAGGCGCATTTATGGCAGGAGGCTCAGTCAACAATCCCGAAGGTTCATCCTACCACCTGGAGATTGCGTCCATGTATGAGGAGCACTGTCAGGCCCTAGTGGACCTGGCGAATGAATTTCATCTCAATGCCCGGTGTATAGAACGCAAAAAAGGATTCATCCTATACATTAAGGAAGGCGAGAAAATCATTGAGCTGCTCAGTATCATTGGTGCACATCAGGCCCTTTTCAAGTTCGAGGATGTGCGTATTATGCGAGATATGCGTAATTCCGTCAACCGAATCGTCAATTGTGAGACAGCGAACCTGAATAAAACGATTGGAGCAGCCGTCAGACAGATCGATAACATCAGACTGTTGCAAAAGGAAGTTGGTCTGGAGTCGTTGCCCGAAAAGCTTCGTGAAGTGGCTGAAGTCAGACTCGCCCATCCGGATATCAACTTGAAGGAAGTAGGCGAACTGCTTAAAGGTACAGTCAGCAAGTCTGGAGTGAATCATCGGCTCCGCAAAATTGATGAGCTGGCAGAAAAGGTTCGTACCGAGCGTTACGGTTAAATTAAGATTAAGGTAGTCTGGGAATTGATTGTTTTGGTTTTCGCCAAAAGGTCAGTATAAAGTCAGCCCATAAGGATCAGGAGAGCTGCTCAGGTGTAATGAGGTGATGTAAAAAGGCTAAAATGGGTCATAATAATGACATCCCAATCACCCTGAGTTTTTTCTTCTAGTGTCCTGCTCTGGTTATATGGTATAATGTTATAAATATAATTGTGTATTTAATGTCCAGATTTCATAATAGGGGGTAAGTTTCCATGACAAAGCACCCGGTAGTTGTCCGTTTGAAAACGGGTCTCCATGCCAGACCTGCGGCACTGTTCGTTCAAGAAGCGAATAAGTACTCATCTGAAGTGTTCGTCGAGAAGGACGACAAAAAAGTAAATGCAAAAAGTATCATGGGGATCATGAGCCTTGCAATCAGTACTGGTACGGAAATCCAGATTAGTGCAGAAGGCGCGGACGCCGAACAGGCTGTAAACGCTTTAGTTAGTCTGGTAAGCAAGGAAGAGCTTGAGAACCAATAAGATATGATTTGAACCCAATGAAGAAGTCCCGAAAGGGGCTTTTTTGCGTTTTAAGGCTGTCAAGTGCAACATTATGGAATTAAGCCCGTCTGTTAGGTATCAAATCGATTTGAGTTTGAGATGTTAAAACTTAAGGAGGCTAACGTAATGGGTAAATTATGGTTGAAACCGCTGGGCGCGGTGATGGTTGCAGGTACATTGCTTGTAGGAGGTACTGCGTGGGTAGCACCTAGTAATTATGCGTATGCTGCTGAGGTACAGGGGGTACAGCAAAACGTGATCAACGTTGTGGGTACAGGTGAGATTCAAGTGAAGCCGGACATCGCTTATCTTTCCATTGGAGTGAACAGTACAGCAGATACTGCAGCCTCCGCTCAAAAAGCGAATGCAGCGAAAATTCAAAAAGTTAGCAATCTGCTGAAAAGTACGTGGAAAATCAGTGCGGATGATATTCAAACCAGCCAGTTCTACGTACAGCCTAACTACACGTATAGTGAAAAAGACGGACAGAAGATCAAAGGGTACACAGCTCATCATACATTGACTGTAACGTACCGGGAGATGGACAAGATTGGTGAACTCCTGGATGCTGCATCCCAAGCTGGTGCCAATAATATTGAGAATGTGCGTTTTACGGTAGAAAAACCGGAGAGCTTTGAAGCTCAAGTGATTGAAAAAGCTGTTGCCAATGCTGATGTGAAAGCTGGAGCTATTGCAAAAGCAGTTAAACGTCAACTGGGTGCTGTTCTCTCCGTGAGCCAAGGTGACGCTAATGTACCTGTGTTCTATGCAAGTGAGGCTCTGATGTCCAAAGCAACAGCTGATTCTGCTGGTAGCACAGAAATTGAAACAGGACAGGTTAAAGTAAGCACAACGCTGAATATTACGTATGAAATGAAATAAGTAAAGTAAATGAAGGCTGGATGTCCGTTAAAGTTATGCTTGAGCGGGCGAAAGGCAATAATGACAAAGACGTTGTCCATCGGACAGCGTCTTTTTTGTTATAAAGGCGGACTTTGATGAAGTTTGGAAAGAAGAGGTGAAATATGACGAAATGAATTGCTGGTTTTTGGTATCTTTTTTGTCCATTTGTTCGTAACAAAACCTTCATTATAGGCATCTGGATCGAACAACATTGTAACTGGGGCTGTAAACCTTTCCGGAATTGGGTTAATTATAATAAAGAGGTGAGCGTATGAGGCATACGATCAAATCAGGATACATACGCAATGACACTCAATTTGAATTCGAGAGAGGAGTTTTATATATGACATCATGGAAAAAATGGACAAGTGCACTACTGGCGGCAGGAATTATTGTGGGGAGCGGGACTGTATGGCAGGATAGTTCTGTACAGGCAGCTTCAGTATCGACGAAAGTGACAACACCTACTGAGGTAACTCTGAAATCGGGAGGAAAAACGCTTACTCAAAAAGGACTGCTTCAAGGTGGCTCCACTTGGGTTTCGCTTACCGCAGTGAAAGATGTAGCAGGTGGAAGTTTGAAATATGATGCTAAGACTAAAGAATACTCCTTAACGGCAGCTAATAATACGATGACCATCAGCCTGATTGATGGGGCACCGAGTGTTAGAATTAATAACTACTATCCACAAGTGGAAGCGAAGCTGATTAATGGCCGATTGTATATTCCGTTTTCTGCAATGAGAGATTATTTGGGTGTTCAGGGCAGCTGGGATGGAAAAGCCAAGACACTGACGCTGAGTAAAGTGAAGCAAAATAGCGTAACAGTCAAAGCGGCAACAGTGAAGGTCAGCATCAAGAACGCTGAAGTCGATATTCAATATCCTCAGGTGAGCGGACTGGCTAACGATAAAGCAGAAGCGGCTATCAACAAGGTGCTGAAAGATGAAGTCGATGCTTTCGTAGCGGATTTTAAAAAACAAACCAAGGAATTTGGTGACGCAGCAGCGAACCGTCCATACGCATTTGAGAGTTCTTATGTTGTGACGTATAACGAAAATGGTGTGCTTGGGCTCATTACGCAAAGTTATCAAGATTATGCGGGCGCACATGGCATGACGTTCCGTACAGGTCACACCTTTGCTCTGGATTCCGGTAAAGAATTGAGTCTGGATGATGTGATCCAAAATAACAAAACCGTACGTGAGACAGTAAGTAAAAAAGTGGGAGATCAGCTTAAAGCAAGTGGTGGTTACCTTGAAGGCTATAAAGGTCTGAATAAAGATCAGGATTTCTATGTAACACCAACAGGTGTAGTTGTATTCTTCCAGTTGTATGAATACACAGCTTATGCGGAAGGCTTCCCGGAATTCCCGTTCACATACAAAGAGCTACTTCCTAAAGGCACAGAACCGTTCAGTGGCTTAACAGCAGACAAGTAAAGTATTAGATTTTCTATGAAAGTTAAGTGAATCGATTGAATTTGTATTATGCACTCTTAAATTATCATCAAAAAAAGGACGCCCTCGTCATATTGACGAGAGCGTCCTTTTTTCATACAGCCAACTCAACTGAGCGTTGCCGTTTGAGTTGGCTATATGGTATATCCGTTTAATTGGCGATTCGGCTCGGCTTAGATGCCTTGGGAACCTACGTTTTCGATAACTTTATCGATGATACCGTAATCAGCAGCTTCAGCAGCACTCATAAAGTAGTCACGATCTGTATCTTTCTCGATACGCTCCAGCGGTTGGCCTGAGCGCTCAGCGATGATGCGGTTCAACGTATCACGCATTTTCAGGATGCGGCGGGCACGAATTTCGATGTCCGAAGCTTGACCTTGCGCACCACCAAGTGGTTGGTGAATCATGATTTCGCTGTTAGGCAATGCAAAACGTTTACCTTTGGCACCTGCGTTCAACAGGAATGCACCCATCGAAGCCGCCATACCTACACAGATGGTAGATACATCCGGTTTGATGAATTGCATAGTATCGTAAATCGCCATACCGGCTGTAATGGATCCGCCTGGGCTATTGATGTATAAGTGAATGTCTTTCTCCGGATCTTCCGCAGCTAGGAACAACATCTGTGCCATGATGGCATTCGCCACAACGTCATTTACATCACTGCCAAGGAAGATGATACGATCCTTCAGCAATCTGGAATAGATGTCATAGGCGCGCTCACCGCGGTTGCTCTGTTCAACGACCATTGGAATATAACTCACGTGAAAAACCTCCTCGGAAATGTAAATGTTAAATTGGTGTTTATATATAAACTGTTACCGTATTACCCACATCATAAACAATTTCAAACAAAAAGTCAAAGAAAGTCAAACTAAGTTTGAAAAAAAAGAAACCTATTCGGTTTCATTGGTTAAGAGTGTTATGAGCTACTAATTAAGAATGGCGCGCCCGCCAAGAATCGAACTTGGATCTCAGGCTTCGGAGGCCTACGTCATATCCATTGGACCACGGGCGCACATTGATTATTGCTGCGAGCATAGTTGCTTAAAAGCAGTTTTGAAATAAAAGTTTCAAATATGTGACAGCAATAATGATTATAGCTCATGAACAATTGAATTGCAAGCAGATGTTCGCTGTTTTGGTTTGGAATACCCTGAAAATGATCATGATGAAGATAAGTGGATAAAGAGCGCAAATAGGTAAATGCTAAAAGAGGTTTTGGACATGCCATATGAAAGACAATAGCAAGCAATATGTAGATGAGAATTTTACTTTGCTTCTATATATGGTATCGAACAGGTTGTTCTCGATCATGGGAGATTGACATTGTGAAAATAGGCGCGTACAAACGCCTGAAACGTGTCGAAATAACGCTTCGAAACACTTGCATGTCGCGTCAGTTTTAGGTAGAATAGACGTGGGACTTAAAAAGTTAACCCGGGACGTTTTAGGGCCATGAAAGAGAGCTTGGAACGAGAAGCTTGCGGGAGTGGAAAGCATGCGAACGATTTTAGAAGTGCAAAAGCAGCTTCTGCCTGATCTCATGGATGTCTTGAAGAAGAGGTATACGATTCTGCGCCAGATCATGTTATCGGATGTGATCGGACGAAGAACGTTAGCTAATTCCATGCAGATGACCGAGCGGGTTCTGAGGGCTGAGACCGATTTGTTAAAGGCTCAGGGACTTATTGAAATTGACAGTGCAGGGATGAAGATCAGTGAGGCAGGGCATGAATTGCTGCAGCAGTTGGAACCCGTCGCCAAAGAGCTGTTCGGATTATCCGAACTGGAAGAGCGCATCAAGCAAGCCTACGGTCTGCAAAAGGTAGTTGTGGTTCCTGGCGATTCGGACATTTCTCCATTTGCCAAACGGGAGCTGGGCAGAGCCGGAGCGAAGGCTCTGGGTAATATTATGAGTGATAACGATGTTGTCGCCGTTACTGGCGGTTCAACAACGGCTGAAGTCGCAGAGCAACTGACTCCGCCAACTTCGCTGAAAGGTGTCTGGTTTGTACCGGCACGCGGTGGGCTGGGAGAAAGCCTCGAAATTCAGGCCAACACGATAGCATCCACGATGGCAAAACGGGTAGGAGCCCAATACAAACTCCTGCATGTACCGGATTTGCTTAGTGATCATGCCTACGAATCACTAATCCAGGACCCGAGTGTTCAGGAGATTCTGCAGCTGATCCGAAAATCCCGGATTGTCATTCATGGAATCGGTGATGCCGTAGAGATGGCACGGCGCCGCAAACTTGCGACAGAGATCATAGATGAACTCCAGGAGCAAGGGGCCGTATCGGAATCCTTCGGTTATTACTTTAATGATCAGGGTGAGGTGGTACATACCATGCTTACGCTGGGCATGCGACTCCAGGATATTGAACGAACCGATGTCGTGATTGGGATTGCAGGTGGCAAGAGCAAGGCTGCTGCCATACATTCTGTTCTTCGATTTGGTCAGGAAGATATTCTGATTATTGATGAGGCTGCTGCTGAAGTCATCGTCGCTGAAATGGAATAAGGTTTTATGCACCACAACCATTGTTGTCTTGACGGACTTCACCGTCTGTCTTGAATATATAAGCTTCATAAAAAATTAATCAAAACTTGGGAGGAACTTACTCATGATTAAAGTAGGTATTAACGGTTTTGGACGTATTGGTCGTTTGGCATTCCGCCGTATTCAAAATGTAGAGGGCATTGAAGTTGTAGCAATCAACGACTTGACTGATGCTAAAATGCTGGCTCATTTGCTTAAATATGATACAACTCAAGGTCGCTTCGATGGCGATGTTGAAGTACACGATGGCTTCTTCAAAGTGAACGGCAAAGAAGTTAAAGTATTGGCTAACCGTAACCCAGAAGAACTTCCTTGGGGCGACCTGGGCGTAGATATCGTTCTGGAATGTACTGGTTTCTTCACAACTAAAGAAGCAGCTGAGAAACACTTGAAAGGTGGAGCTAAGAAAGTTGTTATCTCCGCACCAGCTACTGGCGACATGAAAACCATCGTTTACAACGTAAACCATGAAATCCTCGACGGTACTGAAACTGTAATCTCCGGCGCATCTTGCACAACTAACTGCCTGGCACCTATGGCAAAAACACTGCAAGACAAATTCGGAATCGTTCAAGGTTTGATGACTACAATTCACGCTTACACTGGCGACCAAAACACATTGGATGCTCCACACCCTAAAGGTGACTTCCGTCGTGCTCGCGCAGCAGCTGAAAACATCATCCCTAACACAACTGGTGCTGCTAAAGCAATCGGTTTGGTTATTCCAGAACTGCAAGGCAAACTCGACGGTGCAGCTCAACGTGTACCAGTAGCTACTGGTTCCCTGACTGAGCTCGTGACTGTATTGGGTAAAAAAGTTACTGCTGAAGAAGTTAACGCAGTAATGAAAGAAGCTTCCGATCCACAAACTTTCGGATACACAGAAGACGAAATCGTATCTTCCGATATCCAAGGTATCACTTTCGGTTCCCTGTTTGATGCAACTCAAACTAAAGTTCTGACTGTTGGCGACCAACAATTGGTTAAAACTGTAGCTTGGTATGACAATGAAATGTCCTACACTGCTCAACTGGTTCGCACTTTGGAGCACTTTGCAAAAATGATCAAGTAATATCTGCAATAACATAGAGCGGAAACAGATGCTATTGTTTCCGCTCTTTATATATCAACATTTTGCAAATTTCTCAAAAACACCAGGATTGACAAGGGATTTGGGCCCTTGATTGATCCACCAAATACATGGGTGCGGAGGAAATACAGATGAACAAAAAAAGTGTACGTGATATCGAATTGACAGGAAAACGGGCTTTTGTCCGTGTAGATTTTAATGTGCCGCTCGAAGATGGTAAAATTACAGATGACAAACGTATTCGTGCCACGCTTCCTACGATTAACTACTTGATCGAAAAAGGCGCTAAAGTTATTTTGGCAAGCCACATGGGTCGTCCAAAAGGCGAAGTGGTTGAATCCATGCGTTTGACTCCAGCTGCTGAGCGTTTGTCCGAATTGCTCGGTAAAAAAGTCGTTAAAGCGGATGATTCCGTTGGCGAAACAGTAAAAGCTCAAATCGCTGAACTGAACAACGGCGACGTATTGTTGCTTGAGAACGTTCGTTTCCACGCAGGCGAAGAGAAAAACGATCCGGAACTCGCTAAACAATTTGCAGAACTGGCTGACGTATTCGTTAACGATGCATTCGGCGCAGCTCACAGAGCACACGCTTCGACAGAAGGTATCGCTCACCTGTTGCCAGCAGTATCCGGTCTGTTGATGGAGAAAGAACTTGAAGTGTTGGGCAAAGCAATCTCCAACCCTGAGCGTCCTTTCACAGCAATTATCGGTGGTTCCAAAGTTAAAGACAAAATCGATGTGATCGACAACCTGTTGAACATTGCAGACAACGTAATCATCGGTGGCGGTCTTTCCTACACATTCATGAAGGCTCAAGGTTATGAAGTAGGTCAATCCCTGCTGGATGAGTCCAAACTGGATGTAGCTCTGGGCTTTATCGAAAAAGCGAAAAAACTGGGTAAAAACTTCTATCTGCCAGTTGATATCGTTATCTCCGACGACTTCAGTGCGAACGCAAACACGAAGATTGTTGAAGTTGGCGACATTCCTGCAGATTGGGAAGGTATCGACATCGGTCCTAAAACACGTGAGATCTATGCTGACGTTGTTAAAAACTCCAAACTCGTTGTATGGAACGGACCAATGGGCGTATTCGAAATCGAGCCTTTCTCCCACGGTACTCGTGCAGTAGCGGAAGCTTGCGCTGAGACATCGGCATACACCATCATTGGTGGCGGTGACTCCGCAGCAGCAGCTGAGAAGTTTAAATTGGCTGACAAAATGGACCACATCTCTACAGGTGGCGGTGCATCGCTCGAGTTCATGGAAGGCAAAGTGCTTCCTGGCGTAGTTGCATTGAACGACAAGTAAGCTTTAAGCTATAGCATGAAGGAGTTGAAAACCATGAGAACACCGATTATCGCAGGTAACTGGAAAATGTTCAAAACGGTTTCCGAATCCAATGACTTCATTCAGGAAGTTAAAGGAAAAGCGGAAGTTGAAGGCGTAGAGACTGTTATCTGCGCACCGTTTACGAATCTGCCATCTCTGGTAGAAGCCGTTAAAGGCACAAACATCAAAATTGGTGCACAAAATCTTCATTTTGAAGACAACGGTGCATTCACAGGTGAAATCAGCGGCGTTATGCTGAAAGACCTGGGCGTGGATTATGTCATTATTGGTCACTCGGAGCGCCGTCAATATTTTGCGGAAACCGATGAGACTGTCAATAAAAAGTTGCATGCAGCATTCCGTCACGGATTGACTCCAATCTTCTGCCTTGGTGAGACGCTTGAAGAGCGCGAAGCGAACCAAACAAAAGACGTATGCAAAGTGCAAACAGAAGCTGCTTTGGCAGGTCTGTCTGCAGAGCAAGCGGTACAAGTGGTTATCGCTTATGAGCCAATCTGGGCGATTGGTACAGGCAAATCCTCCACTTCCCAAGATGCGAATGAAGTTATTGCTTACATCCGTACACTGGTGAAGGATCTGTACAACGAGACGGTTGCGAGTGCAGTTCGTATTCAATACGGCGGCAGTGTTAAACCTGAGAACGTAACAGAATACCTCGGACAAAGCGACATCGACGGCGCGCTTGTTGGCGGTGCCAGCTTGCAGCCGGCTTCGTTCATCGCGCTTGTTGAGGGGGCGAAGTAATGACAGCTCCAAAACCTGTAGCACTGATCATTATGGACGGCTTTGGTCTTCGTAACACGGAGGAAGGCAACGCGGTAGCGCAAGCCAAGAAACCGAACTATGACCGTTTTATGAGCCAATTCCCACATACAACTCTCACTGCTTGCGGTGAAGCTGTAGGTTTGCCGGAAGGGCAAATGGGGAACTCCGAGGTAGGTCACCTGAACATTGGTGCCGGCCGGATCGTATATCAGGATTTGACTCGTATCTCCAAATCGATTCGTGACGGTGAATTTTACGATAATGAGACACTCGTTAAAGCTGTTCGCGAAGCGAAACAAAACGGTAAAAAGCTTCACTTGTATGGTTTGTTGTCCGATGGCGGCGTACATAGTCACATCGACCACTTGTTCGCTATGCTGGATCTTGCCAAAAAAGAAGAAATGAATGACGTATACATTCATGCCTTCATGGATGGCCGTGATGTTATGCCAGATAGCGGTAAAGAGTTCATGCAGAAGCTGATTGCCAAAATCGAGGAAGTCGGTGTAGGACAAATCGCAACGGTTCAAGGTCGCTACTATGCGATGGACCGTGACAAACGTTGGGAACGTGTTGAGAAATCATATCGTGCCATCGTTTATGGTGATGGACCGAAATACACTGATCCACTCAAAGCGGTTGAAGAATCGTATGAAAAATCCGTATTTGACGAATTCGTTGAACCAACGGTTATCGTTAAAGCGGATGGCCAGCCGGTAGGTTTGGTGGAGAGCGGCGATTCCGTCATTTTCCTCAACTTCCGTCCTGACCGTGCGATCCAACTGTCGCAAGTATTCACGAACCAGGATTTCCGTGGTTTCGACCGTGGTCCGAAGTTCCCTGTGGGCTTGCACTTCGTGTGCCTGACCTTGTTCAGCGAGACCGTTGAAGGATATGTGGCGTACTCGCCTAAAAACCTCGACAACACGCTGGGTGAAGTTCTGGTACAGAATAACAAGAAACAATTGCGTATTGCAGAAACCGAGAAATACCCGCACGTAACCTTCTTCTTCAGCGGCGGCCGTGATGTTGAGCTTCCGGGCGAAACACGCGTGCTGATCAACTCACCAAAAGTTGCAACGTACGACTTGCAACCGGAGATGAGCGCGTATGAAGTAGCTGACGCATGTGTTCGCGAGATTGAAGCAGACAAACATGATGCCATCATTCTGAACTTTGCTAACCCTGATATGGTTGGGCACTCCGGCATGCTGGAGCCTACGATTAAGGCAGTAGAAGTAACAGATGAATGTATGGGCCGTGTTGTAGATGCAGTACTCGCTAAAGGCGGCGTTGTGTTGATTACTGCGGATCATGGTAACGCGGATATGGTGTTCGATGAGCAAGGACGTCCGTTCACGGCTCACACAACGAACCCAGTTCCATTCATCGTTACAGATGCTAACGTTACCCTGCGTGAAGGCGGAATCCTCGCAGATATCGCTCCAACGATTCTTGACTTGATGCAATTGCCTAAACCGGAAGAAATGACAGGTACATCCGTCATCGCTACCCGTAAATAAGTTGCTTAGCCACAATATATGAAATTGGGAAGTTTGGCGTTTACCCTGAACGAAGGCAGCAGAAATAGTCTGAAGAAGCGGAGCGTTCGCCTTTATCACATGATTTCAACTTATGACGATAAGTTCAAAGAAATCAGGGGATAACAGAGATCGGAAGACGATTCTGCTAACGTAGTGAAAAGGGAAAACACAAGTGGTCCTAATTTTTAATAAATTTAAATTTAAAGGAGATTATCACTCATGACTATTATTTCTGACGTGTACGCTCGCGAAGTCCTCGACTCCCGCGGTAACCCTACAGTTGAAGTTGAAGTATACCTGGAGTCCGGCGCAATCGGACGCGCTATCGTTCCATCCGGTGCATCCACTGGTGCCCACGAAGCTGTTGAGCTTCGCGATGGCGACAAATCCCGTTACCTGGGTAAAGGCGTTCTGCAAGCTGTTAAAAACGTAAACGAAACAATCGCTCCAGAAGTAATCGGTATGGATGCATTGGATCAACTGGGTATCGACAAATTGATGATCACTTTGGATGGTACGCCAAACAAAGGTAAACTGGGTGCTAACGCAATCTTGGCTGTATCCATGGCAGTAGCTCGCGCAGCTGCTGACGCTCTGGACCTGCCATTGTACGTTTACCTGGGCGGATTCAACGCTAAAGCACTGCCAGTACCAATGATGAACATCATCAACGGTGGTGAGCATGCTGACAACAACATCGACGTTCAAGAGTTCATGGTTCTTCCAGTTGGAGCTCCAAGCTTCAAAGAAGCTCTTCGCGTAGGCGCGGAAATCTTCCACAACCTGAAATCCGTACTGAGCTCCAAAGGTTTGAACACAGCTGTAGGTGACGAAGGTGGTTTCGCACCGAACCTTGGTTCTAACGAAGAAGCAATCACTACAATCATCGAAGCTATTGAAAAAGCTGGTTACAAACCAGGCGTTGACGTATTCCTGGGTATGGACGTTGCTTCCACTGAGTTCTACAAAGATGGTAAGTACACACTTGCTGGCGAAGGTAAATCTTACACTTCTGCTGAGTATGTTGACCTTCTGGCTTCATGGGTTGAGAAATACCCAATCATCACAATCGAAGACGGTATGTCCGAAGATGACTGGGATGGTTGGAAATTGCTCACTGAGAAATTGGGAGACAAAGTACAACTCGTTGGTGATGACCTGTTCGTAACGAACACAGAGCGTCTGGGTAGAGGTATCGAAGAAGGTATCGGTAACTCCATCCTGATCAAAGTTAACCAAATCGGTACATTGACTGAAACATTCGATGCAATCGAAATGGCTAAACGTGCAGGATACACTGCTGTAATCTCCCACCGTTCCGGTGAGTCCGAAGACAGCACAATCGCTGACATCGCTGTTGCAACTAACGCAGGTCAAATCAAAACGGGTGCTCCTTCCCGTACGGACCGTATCGCGAAGTACAACCAATTGCTCCGCATTGAGGATCAACTGGGTGAACTGGCTCAATACAATGGTCTCAAAGGTTTCTACAACCTCAAAAAATAAGTTGTCTTACGACAACTCACGGGCAAGCCGGGTAACCGGCTTGTCTTTTTTATTAATTTTATTTTAATTACTTAAGATTAAGGGCTTGAAAATGTTTGCTGTATCTCAGTAATTGATGAAATGCCACTACTTGTATCACGTTAATAGCTGTGTTACAATTAAAGTAACTGTTTTTATGGTGAGATGTTATGCCCACATGGGTAGGAGGTGGAAAGAATGGATATTGCTTTGAAATTGCTGCTCGTGGTGTTTTCGATCGGTCTAATCACTGTAGTATTGCTGCAGCACGGGAAAAGCGCTGGTTTGGCGGGTGCCATCTCCGGTGGTGCGGAACATCTTTTCGGTAAAACGAAAGCGCGCGGACTGGATCTTTTCCTGCAACGTGCAACAGTTGTACTGGGTGCAGGATTCTTCATTTTGTCTATCATCGTTACGGTTGTCTCCAAGTAAGAGCTGGAGTGCCTGATGTAACGCGATAGTTTCGAGCATGAACGCTTGAATGATTAACCTTCGTTTCGAGAAGAAACGGAGGTTTTTTAATAAATTCATCCATGACCAGTCTTTTCCAATGAACCACATGATTCCGATCTTCGATTTCTTCTCACTTCTGTTCGGTAACCTTCCTACATATTCGCCCTGTTCTGGGCCGATTCTTTTCTGTCTTTTCGAGAGCAAAACACATGTAGCATAAATGCTGTTATGATGCATGAAAGCGCGGTTATGCAAGGGGCCATGAATGCTTGGTTTATTTTGCAGGGTACGGATGCGCCGGATTGAATTCGTGTATACTAGGGTATGAGATAGTGAGGCCTGTGTTAAATGGCTTTTCTATTTGTAAGGTTTCCGATACATAGAGAGATGAGACAAGATTACACTTTTATGTTTCCCGAGGTGAATATTAATGATAACAGAACAACAATTGCTCGACTTTATGCGGGAAACCGCTTATAAACCGATGACTTATCAGGAACTGGAACAGCACTTCGAGATTGAAGATGCGGCTGATTTCAAAGCCTTTTTAATTATGCTTAATACGCTGGAGGAATCCGGCAAAGTTTTGTTGACCCGCAATAACCGCTACGGTATGCCAGAACGTATGGATTTGGTGCGCGGACGTTTGCAGGCTCATGCAAAGGGGTTTGCTTTCCTCATCCCTGAGGATCGGGAACATCCGGATGTGTACATCCACGCCAATGACATGAAAAGCGCGATGAACGGAGATACGGTGTTTGTTAAGGTTACTTCTCAAGGGCCTTCTGGTGGGCGTTTGGAGGGTGAGATTGTCCGTATTGTTACCCGTGCGGTCACGCAAGTGGTCGGTGTATTCCAAAGCCACGAGGTTTATGGTTTCGTCATTCCGGACGATAAGCGGATTAACCGAGATATCTTCATCCCACGTACGAACTTTAATGGAGCTGTAGATGGGCAAAAAGTTGTTGCAAAAATTATCAGCTATCCAGAGGGTCGGGCAGCAGCAGAAGGTGAAGTAATCGAGATCCTCGGTCATAAGGATGAACCGGGTATTGATATTTTGTCCGTAATCCGTAAACATCAGCTGCCTGAAGCCTTCCCCGATGAAGTGGTGGAAGAAGCGGAAAAAGCACCGGATGCCATTACGGAAGAAGAAATTATCCAGCAAGGTCGCCGTGATCTGCGTGGACTTAATATCGTTACGATTGATGGCGAAGACGCGAAGGATCTGGATGACGCTGTCAACGTGGAGAAACTGCCTAACGGTAACTACCGTCTGGGTGTTCATATTGCCGATGTAGGCTATTACGTGCAGGAAAACTCCAAGTTGGACCAGGAAGCTTACAACCGTGGATGCAGCGTGTATCTGGTGGACCGTGTTATTCCTATGCTTCCGCAACGGTTGTCCAACGGGATCTGTAGTTTGAACCCACAAGTAGATCGCTTGACCCTTTCTTGTGAGATGGAATTCAACGACCAGATGAAGGTTGTGAAACACGACATTTTCACAAGTGTGATCAAGACCAAAGAGCGTATGACGTATTCCAATGTTCGTAAAATTCTTGAAGGTGAAGAGCCTGAATTGTTGGAGCGTTACAAGGACCTGGTGGATGATTTCCACTTGATGAAAGAGATTGCCTTGAAGCTTCGTGCGATGCGTATGCGCCGCGGTGCGGTTGACTTTGATTTTGAAGAATCCAAAATCATCGTGGATGAAGAATGCAAACCAGTGGATATCGTGAAACGGGAGCGTTCGATTGCGGAGCAAATTATTGAGGAATTCATGCTGGCAGCCAATGAAACAGTAGCGGAGCATTTCCACTGGTTGAAGGTTCCGTTCATCTATCGTGTGCATGAAGATCCAGATCAGGAAAAACTGCAAAATTTTCTCGCCTTTGCGGCGAATTTCGGACACCACGTCAAGGGACGTGGCAACGCGATTCATCCACGGGCGCTTCAATCCCTTCTTGAGGATATCAAAGAAACGAAAGAACAGACGGTTATCAGTACAATGATGCTGCGTTCCATGAAACAGGCGAAGTATGATTCTGAGATGTCCGGTCACTTTGGTCTGGCGGCAGAGTTCTACAGTCATTTCACATCGCCGATCCGTCGTTATCCCGATCTCGTCATTCACCGTGTTATTCGGGAAGTAATTGAGAACAATGGGGCTTTGCCTGAGAACCGTCAAGAGTATCTGGCTGCACGTATGGCCGATATTGCACAGCAATCTTCGGAACGTGAGCGTGTGGCGGTTGAAGCTGAGCGGGATACAGAGAAAATGAAGAAAGCCGAGTACATGCTCGATAAAGTCGGCGAAGAGTTCGAAGGCATGATCAGCAGTGTTACCAGCTTCGGTATGTTCATTGAACTGGAGAATACGGTAGAAGGTCTGATTCGCCTGAGTGCGCTCACAGACGACTATTACCATTTTGACGATCAACATATGGCTCTGATTGGCGAACGCACCTCCAAGGTCTTCCGCATCGGTGATGAGGTGAAGATTCGTGTGGCGCGTGTGAGCATGGAAGAGTACACGATTGACTTTGAAATGGTCGACATGAAACCTCGCGGTGAACGTCCTGGTGGCTTCAGTGGTGGACGTGGCGGTAAAGGTGGACGTCCTGCTGGTGGCGGCGGACGCGGCGGCGCGAAGAGTGGTTCCGGTGGATTCAGTGGCTCGCGTGGTGGTAAAGGCACCCCTACTGGTGCTGGAGGCAGCCGTGGTGGCAGATCTGCCGATGAGAGCAGCAAAGGCGGACGTGGCGGTCGTAGCGGAGCTTCGAACACAGTAGGAAGCGCAGGTGGCAAAGGTGGCGGCAAACCGAGAGGTGAGCGTCGTGCTGGAGATACTGGCGGATCAGCTGGCCGGAGCAAGGGAGCGGTAAGCTTTGGTTTTGGATCTGGCAAAGGTGGTTATAGCTCTACCGCAGGTGGTCAGGAAGGCACTTCAGCTAGTGGACAAGGGAATGCTCTGAACAGCGGCAGCAGTCGTGGTGAAGGAAGCTTCAAATCCGGTAAAGGCGGAGGTAAAGGTGGCAAAGGCGGTAGTGGACGCAAAAACACCTCACCTAGCGGTGTGTTTATTGGAGAAGGAGCTACACCAGGCGGTGTTCAGGAAGGTGGAGCACCACGTCGTAAGCGCAAAAAGAATAAAGGTGCACCTGCCAACGGAACGGCGGCTTTTGTACGGAAGAAGAAAAAGTAAACGCGTTTCGCTGAACATGAAATGAGTGTAATGAGAAGGGGCGGCGCAGACCGCCTCTTTCTTGATTTTAACAGCGGTCCTTGCTACAATTAAGGTCTGGCATGTGGTACCTGAGGAAATGTGTGGTGCGCTGCTGTAGAGCATAGGTACCGGCTTATTTTACGGAGAAGGAGTGAGGACATGGGCAAGAATGATGGACAGAGTAAAGTGCTTGCACAGAATAAAAAGGCTTCCCATGACTACTTCATTGAAGATACGTATGAAGCGGGCATGGTGCTTACCGGAACGGAGATAAAATCTCTTCGTAACGGCCGTGCGAATATTGGCGATGCATTTGCCACGATTCGGAACGGTGAGATTCATATTCACAATATGCATATTAGTCCTTTTGAACAAGGGAACCGTCATAATCCAATTGATCCAACCCGTACGCGCAAACTGCTGATGCATAAAGTGCAGATTCACAAACTGCTAGGGCTGTCGAAGCAGGACGGATACAGTATAGTGCCGCTGAAGATCTATATTCGTAACGGGTATGCGAAGCTCTTGCTTGGACTGGGTAAAGGTAAGAAGCAGTATGATAAGCGGGAGTCTGCCGCAAAACGCGATGCACAACGTGATATTCAACGGGTACTGCGCGAGAAGCAGAAGGTGGCTCGTTGATTGGGATTTGCGGATTGCTATGTGTTGATTTGCTCATGGTAAGTTAGTTAGTGATGCAGGTTATGTTAGAAATTAGGATCTCAGGTTTTACCCGTAGTTGGGTGGAGCTTGGGATTTTTTGTTTTGATTAGAGGTTCCTTGTTAAGGGGAAGCGGTGTAATGAGTTTGGCGCAACACGCTCATTTGCCGAGCGCCAGTCAAATTATTGTGCCGGTTATGATATGAGATACACCAGTTGTTGCCACGTATCCTGTCTATTAAGATGTTAGGTTAGTAAAAGTTAAAACTGTATGGTTTATTGGCAAGGTTGATGGAGTAAGTTTGCAGATGGCTGCGTAGTTTGTTCGGATCGTGGGTAAGATAGTTAAGTGGAACTGTTTGTGAATCGTTGGCATTCGGTACTCAACTTTACTTCCCTTGAGGGACGCGGTATAATATGTAGACGCTTGAGCTTCATATGTGTGTTGGTTAAACTTGCACAGTTGCTCAGTCTGCTGGAACGTCTTCCAGCAATCTGTACTATATCGGTGATTGTTGCTGTGTTATGATGTTCTAGTAGCAGACAGGAATGCCGAGTTTGAAAGAAGCATCTTTTTACCTTGGAGGAAAAAGATGTGCAGCACCTTTGCTCCGTATTCACGGATTAATCCTGGAGCCCTTCTTATATGAGGGGGCGTTTATGGATTCGACGGGGATAGTACGAGCATGGGTAGCGGGTAGTGGGGACGCGTCCACTTCATCAACGCTAAAGCCTATTAAACGGCAAACAACAAACAAACTACGCTTTCGCAGCCTAAGAAACTGTGTGCGTGCTTCTAACCTGCATCGCCCATGTGACAGGATTAGGGGCTAACAAGTAGTGGGATACGCTGTCACATCTCCGCCTGGGGTGTGCTGAAGAAGACAATCAGGCTGACCCAACGTATAGCCGGTTACGGGGCGATACTCGGGTGACATCAAAACTGTGACTACACCCGTAGAAGCTTATGTGTCGTTATCTTCGGACAGGGGTTCGACTCCCCTCGCCTCCATTAGAGTCAAAAACCACCAACCAGCGTTCTGGTTGGTGGTTTTTCTGTTTATGATATAATCTTTGTGAAATAAGCTGATGCAAGCCCGATATACTCTGTAATCTCCCAAAGGAGGCAAAAAAGCATGAACCAAACGCAGCAACAGATCCGCGAGTTTGTTGCAGGGATACAAGCATATGTCTCGCCAGTAAATGTGATTAATCCTTGGAGAGATTATGTGACGGGCTATGATATCGGCACCGAAGCGGTGGGCTATCAAGGGGCGAGGTTCTTCGGCGTACCTTTGACGTCCGAGTGGATGGTTACAGGGAATCACTCGCTGGTGAATCACCAGATGATTTTTTCAGGTGAGGCCGGGCATCCGAACAAGCCTGCCCAGTATCGTCAAACCTAACCGGAGTCAGGAACTGTATGGATTCGCAGAACCGGCAGTATCCATCATATGGTGCGAAGTGTTATCCAGTCTAAGGTGGAAACCAACGGACTTTATTTTTTGGAACATCTATCCCTTTCATCCTTATCAATCTTCTGAAAACAGGATGACGAATCGAACGCCGACTTTGGCAGAGTTGGAGGATGGTGTTTATTTCGCCAGACAGCGTATGCAACTCAATTCTGATGCTCAGATCGTGGCTATTGGCAGAAAGTCAGCAGACACGTTAAGCTCCCATCTCATTAAACATCACCATGTTCCTCATCCTGCAAATGGAAGGGCAGTACAATTCCAAAAAGCAGTAAGGTCAATTATCTAGCCCATTTTGAACTGGAGGAATGTAAGGCTAACATATGCACCTTATCGTCCAAGTGCTGTACACATAACGTAATGCCCTATCATATAAAGATTGGTTGGTGAAGCTGAATGAGTGAAAAATACTGGCTTGTGGTGCAATATCCGCTGAAGAGTGCGCAGGGCAGTAAACGAGATTATTGGTTGAAGGAAAAGGTGATGGAATATCTGGAAACCGTTCTAACTCAGGCGGATTTGGGAGAGGTGGATGGATGTGATCTGGGTAGCCGTGTGGCTGATCCAAAGGAATATGTAATGAACATTTTTTGTGTGGTAACGGACGAGGATCGGAGCATAGCGCTAATTAAAAAAGTGCTGAGAGAGAGTCGGCTGGATTACACACGTATCCAAATCGCTACGATGCCATACGGCATAGAAGGAAGCTACACACTGAAATATGCCTCCAAAAAAGGCGTTACCGAATTCTCGCTTTGATCACGATTCGCTGTTTCTTACCATAACGTACTGTCAGTAGCAAGAATTATGCTCGTACATATCGTAATTTTGCTCAAAAGTATGCACATATCGAGGTAGATGTTTATCAGCGTCTTTTGTGTATTAAGAACCTCCGCATCCCGCGCATCACTCTCCATCCGGCACAAACCACAACTTATTTTCTGTACCTCCAAAATTTTATAAATCAGTACTCCTTGCGGGGTATAATTGGTGCGGGACTGATGATTACGACGGTGCCAACGGTAGTCATCTATCTGCTGTTGAACAAACAGGTGCAGAAGAGCATGATCGCAGGTGCGATCAAAGGTTAGATTAGAAGAGCAGGTAAAGGTGTGATCTCTGAACTAGACCGGAGTATATAATCATGGAATAATAAGGGAGAATGTAGACAGACAGTTGCAGAGAGGGGGCATTGCTTTATGGTTAATATCGCGTTGGTAGAGCAGGAATCTGTTCGGGAAAAGGTTGTGGCGTTCACGTTTGATGATGGTCCTCATCCGATATATACACGTCAAGTGCTTGAGATATTCCGCAGTGCGAGTGGGCGGGCGACGTTTTTCATGATTGGCAAAGAGATGAAGGCTCACCCGGAGATTGCGGCGGAGGTGCACCGTGAAGGGCATGAGATCGGAAACCATACGTACACGCATCCGGACCTGACAAAGCTGACGCTGAAAGCAGCCGGAGAGGAACTGCAACGTGCAGAAAGTCTTGTTCAAGAAATTACGGGGCAACCTACCCGCTGCTTCCGCCCGCCTTATTTTGGCGTAAACGATGACATTCTGTCTCTGGCGGCGGAGCGCGGATATCAAACGATTGGTGCGGTAAACGGTGATGCGAAGGATTGGGACAATCCCGGCGTTGAGCACATTCTAGAGCATACCCGGTCTGCGGTGAAACCCGGGAGTGTGTTAATATTCCATGACGGGTATGGGGATCGCTCCGAGACAGTGGAGGCGGTTCGAGTGTTGGTGAATGAACTTGTCGCGGAAGGGTACCGATTGGTCACGGTAAGTGAATTGTTGAGATTTTCTAAGTAATCGATAAACAGAGAATTATTGATTGGGCCCATCATTCATTGGAATGATAGGGTCCTCTTTCTTGTCCAGTATCGACCAGCCCCAGAAGTTTAATTATTGAACAAGGGTTCCGTGCGAAGCAAATAGTTACCCCGTACTTCCGCCGTCCAATTAGCAAAGACCTCTCTCCATTGAACACTGTTAAAGAAATCGTCTACGGATTGGTTATCGGAATCCCAGTCAACAAATATGTTGAGAGGTGTGATTCCTCCAGCCCAAATCCCATTACTGACGTCCGTTCCCTTCTCTCTCACTAATAAGATTGGAATGCCGAATTGAAAGGCCATGGCAGGCTCGATTTGAGAAAAGGTCGACCCTTCCCAGAACGGAGTGGTCGTTGGGGGCTCCCCTACATTGGATTCAAGAATTTGAACATAAAATCTGCGGAAGTTGATTGCGAGCAATCCATAGCTTGAAAAAACCAGGCGTCGTATATTCGTTAGAATGTTTTCCGGGTATTGTTCACTAACGGGCAATGTGCGGGGGAAGAGCAGTGCATCTTCAATTTCCCTAATCAGACGGTTCAAAAATTGCTCTTGCGGGCCATTTACCGTGTTGGTTGTACTCAAAAATATAGGAATACGAAAAGCACGGTCTACACATGCATCTATAGCGGATGTTGTGTCCTTTTCATTATGAATGGCCTTATTTGGATTTGAGGAAGATGTTCTTAAATTACCGCGTACGGGTGGAAGCTCCGTTACCATGCTTACGGGGGAAAGCTTTTTCATGGCAATAGGCTGAGTCTTAGCTTTATTTTTTGGATTACTCAAGGTTCACATCTCCAATGCAAGAGTCTGGTTTATATTTAGCCCAGTCTATGCACATTAGCCCATTTATGTGACGTGATACTCATGAGAGGAGCATACCCTTTACCCCATCAACCGATTACTGTAATTTTTTGAAATTTTACTTCGTACTAGAATGTAATTTATAATAATAAGTTAATATAAACCGCGTCAGGAGGATACAATGGACTTTATCAAAAATCAACTAGACGGAACTGGCATGAGTGAACAAACCATTGGATATCTTTCGAATTTGATCATGGTGTTATTTATAGCTGTGGTCTCCATACTGGCCAATTTTATAGCCAAAAAAATCGTACTGAAGATTATTATCCAAATCATCAACAACAATCGGTACACGTGGGATAAAATCATCGTGGAGAAAAAAGTGTTCCACAACCTATCGCATCTGGTACCGGCGATAATCATCTATTATTCTGCGTATGTCTTCCCGTCCTATCAAGCTTTGATTGAAAAAGCAGCTTTAACTTATATGATCGTCATAACCATCACGGTATTAAATGCGTTACTTAATGCCTTTGATACCATATATCGTTCTTATGAAGTCTCCAAGATCAGACCCATTAAGGGATACATTCAGGTAGCCAAGATCATTCTTTTCATTATTGGAGGCATTATCGTCATCTCGAGCCTCATTGGACAGAATCCATTGATTATTCTCAGTGGACTCGGCGCTTTATCAGCTGTTCTGATGCTCGTCTTCAAGGACTCCATATTGGGACTGGTGGCAGGCGTGCAATTATCATCGAATGACATGGTGCGTGTTGGTGACTGGATTGAAATGCCCAAATATAATGCCGACGGCGACGTCATCGATATTACATTAAATACGGTAAAGGTTATGAATTTCGATAAAACGATCACGATGATTCCGAGCTACGCGCTCATCTCGGATTCTTTTAAAAATTGGAGAGGCATGCAGGTATCTGGTGGCAGAAGGATTAAGCGAAGCGTCTATATTGATACAAGCAGCATAAGCTTCTGCACCAAGGAAATGATTGGGGAATTTCAGAAGATCCACTATCTTACGGATTATCTCGCGACAAAATTAAATGAAATTAACGAATATAATATGGAACACCATATTAATACGGAAAGCATTGTGAACGGTAGACAGCTTACGAATGTGGGTGTATTCCGAGAATATATCCATCAATATTTGAGGAATCATCCGAAAATTCATAAGGATATGACGTTGATTGTGAGACAGTTAGCGCCTGGTGATAATGGTCTACCACTTGAAATCTATGCCTTCAGCAATGATATCACCTGGGGTGTGTATGAATCTGTTCAAGCGGATATTTTTGACCACATCTTCGCCGTTGCGCCGACATTTGGCCTTCGTGCTTTCCAAAATCCAACAGGTCATGATATCGTGCAACTAAAAGAAAACCCCCAGTATTCGAGAGGATATTGAGATATGTTATTTACCTAATCCAAAATGAATATCGACAGAGGAAGCACCGTAAAGGTGCTTTTTTTGTTCAAAAAGTGACATATACACTATTTACAAAAATGGAAATAATTAATAGTATAATTATATGGGCATGATTTCCAGATTTTATTTTAGACGTATTATCTTGAAGCTAGAAATAAAATGTCCCGCTTGAAGATTGGAAAATTTAATGGAGGTGAATTTCGTGGCACGTGTATTAGTTGTAATGATGCCTGCAGAAGGTCATATCAATCCGACGCTCGGAATAATCAAGGAACTGATAGAGAACGGCGATGAAGTCGTCTACTGTTGTACGGAAAAATATCGGACGAAGATTGAAGCATTAGGCGCACAATTTAAAGCATACTCCTTCAACGAGGCAACCTTGCTTAACAATCCAGATAGGAAGCCATTTGAAATCAAGCACCCTTACCAATTTTTATATATGGTTTTGAAAAAAATTATTCAACGGTTTATTCCAGATGTTCTGAATCTGATCGAAAATGAAACCTATGATTATTTAATTTTTGACTCCTTAATAGGCTGGGGAGGACAAATTTTAGGTGAAAAGCTGGGTATCCCAGCGGTATGCTCAACCACCACTTTTGTTTTTGTGGAGCCTCTCGGATTCGGTAATAAAAATCAACTGAAGGATGACGATGAGGAGGTCAAGAAGCTATATAACGGCATCATCGAGATGTCCCAGCAATTAGCTTCCCAGTTCAATGTAGCTGTTCCTTCTCTGTCAGAACTTTCTGGGCATCCAGGACAACTGAAGATTGTTTATACAAGCCGCTATTTTCAACCCATGGGGGACAAGCTGGACGAAAGCTTTGTGTTCACGGGCCCATCTATTACACCTCGTAAGGATGCACCATCCTTCGCAAAGGAATCTCTGCATGCCGTTTATAAACAGGCGGTTTATATTTCGATGGGAACCATTTTAAATAAGGATCTTGATTTTTATAGGCTGTGCTTTACGGCTTTCGGTGATTTGTCTGTGCAGTTTATATTGTCTTCAGGGAAGGACACTGATTTGGAGCCGATTGCTGATCTCATTCCTGACAATTTCATCATCAGACCCTATCTCCCACAATTGGAAGTGTTGCAGGGGGTAGATGCTTTTCTGACACATGCGGGCATGAACAGTACAAGCGAAGCATTGTATTATAATGTACCCTTGGTCATGCTCCCGTTAACCTCGGATCAGCCGCGTGTAGCAGGCCGGGTGCAGGAGCTCGGAGCAGGGGTCATCGTGGATAAAAATAACCTTACACCCGACGTACTGAGAAACGCGGTATTAGAAGTGCTCGGCAATGTCTCCTACAAAGAACATGCTGAGGTTATTGGGAAAACGTTACGCGATGCTGGCGGGTACAAGCAGGCTGCTATGGCCATTCAGAACTTTATGGGTAATCGGTCGTTATCGGCCACGCCGATCTCTTCGCATGAATAAAGAGGCAACTTGCCTCTATTAAAATTAGAAGAGAAAGCCACCACCCCATATAACGGGGTGGTGGCTTATATTTGATTCATCCGCGTATGGAGGGGTAGAATAAACGGAGAGGGCATATCACCTTTTCCATATCGTTTTAGTATATCTTTCGCAAAGGAGAGTTTACCAGATGAATCATACAATTCCGGAATATACGTTGAATGATGGCTTAAAAGTACCTGCCATTGGCTTCGGTACCTATAGCTTAAAAGGCGAAAAAGGCGTTAAATCCATAGCTTCGGCGATGGATGCAGGTTATCGACTGATTGACACAGCGTATAACTATGAGAACGAGGCGACTGTCGGGAAGGCTATTAAGCAGAGCTCCGTTTCCAGAGAAGACCTGCTCATTTCATCTAAACTGCCAGGGCGTTACCATGCTTTTGAAAAGGCGATTGTAGCCGTCCAAGAATCTCTATACAGAGCAGATCTGGATTATTATGATCTATATCTGATTCACTGGCCGAATCCCAAGCAGGATATGTATGTGGAAGCGTGGCAGGCACTCATTGAGGCGAAAAAACGCGGATATATCCGTTCCATCGGAGTTAGCAATTTCCTTCCGGAACACAATGAACGCCTGATTAAGGAGACGGGAATAGCGCCAAGTCTGAATCAGATTGAGCTGCATCCATTCTTTGACCAAGCGGATCAACGGGAGAAGGATTCGCAGCATGGCATTATTAACGAATCGTGGAGTCCAATTGGTCGTGGTAATGATGCTGTACAAGATATCGTAAAAGATGAGCAGATCCTTCGTATTGCCGAAGCTCATGGCAAAACGGGTACGCAGGTTATTTTGCGCTGGCATACCCAGCTTGGGTCAATTCCTATTCCTAAAGCTGGCTCGCTTCAACACCAGCAAGAAAATATCGATATTTTCGATTTCGAGCTGAGCGAGAAAGAGATGGAAGTCATTTCTTCATATAATCGTAAAGATGGACGACTGTGGAATCAGGACCCGAGTGAATACGAAGAATTTTAAATTGCTGAATTTGAATACGTGCCATACACCGTAAGGTGGGGAAAATGAGTATAAAGGAAACATAGCCTCCTATTCTACAGAGATGTAGATAGGAGGCTTTTTGTTGTATTAAAAAAGTGGATGCAATTGGAGCAGGAGTAATATGGGCGAAGTTAGTGATACAGCTAACTACTCAACCAATTCCTTAGATCTCTGCGCCATATCCTGTAAAACGCGAGCCACCCGACTTTTTCTGCCTTTTGCTTTTCTCTGTATTCTTGCGAGCGATCTTTTATACGCTTCCACATCTGTTTGAAGCGCGAAGTGTTTGGCAGCAATCCGCAATGTTTTCTTTAACAATCGTGCGGAAGAACGTGTTGTTCTGGACCGGAAGCCTCTGCGCAAGATTCGCAGCGTTTTTTTGTAGGTTTGGAGGTCAGCTGATGGTGGTACTACGCAGAATAAATTGAGTGCGGAATCATTGAATCCATAGGTTTCGAGCATGATTTTCAGATTTTCTGTATTGAGCACTTCCCCTCGGAAATGTGTAGGATGTTCTTGATGATAACCTACGACCTCCTTCATACAGTAGAAGGGCACTTTCAAACGATGCAGTCTGTAGCCCAGATCCCAGTCTTCAAGCCCATACAGTACAAACCTTTCATTGAAACCTCCAACTCGATTCAGAAGGCTTCGGCGAATGGAAACACACCGCGTGACGAGCAGCATCCATGGAGCCACATCGGTGCTGGCAAATTGTTTGATGACACCAGGCGGTATTTTGGTTGGGAAAATCACTTTGGACAATGTATCTGTCTGATGAATGATATCTTCCGGTGTGACCAGTGGGACGATTTCATTCGCTGCATCAAATTCAGGACGCCATAAGTTTGAAGGGGTAAGGATTGAACGGCAATGATCTTTTTCCGATGGCGAGAAGTCTGGATAGTAGTGGGTATAAGCATCGGCAAAGGAATGTGGAAAACCCGAAACGACGGCTCTGGGATTTTTACGATGATATTGACGCACGGTTCGAATAAATTCGGGTAATGCCAGAAAGTCAGCATCACAGAAGATAACATATAGCCCTTTGGCATGCTGAAGTCCCAAATTCCGGATCGCTGATCTGCCACGTTGCTCCGTCTGCGATACGTAGGTCAAAGGATATGAAGACTGGAATGCTTGGATCTGTTCTTTCGTTCCATCAGTGGAACCGTCATCAGCTACGATGACTTCGAAAAGGTGCTTCGGGTAGGTTTGTGTCTCTAAGGCTGCCAGAGTAAGCGATAACTGATGGGCCCGATTATAGGTTGGGATAATGATGCTGTAGCGGATCGCCATTCCTGTTTCCTCCTTCACGTTGTTGGACGCTCCTTATGAAAAAAACGAACACGCTCAATTAAGAAGTGATATTAGTTTATTCCATATATGTGGCAGCGACTGGTCAAACACCTTATGATTTTGGAAACGGGCTTGATCGATCTCCTTCTTGCGCTCACGCTCACCGTTCAATCTGGAAATATGATCTTGATCTCTTGCATTCATGTGCAAATCCTGCGCAGCACAAGGAAATATCAAATTTTGGATATGTCGGCAAGAATGGACGATAGCCAATATAGCGGGCAAACGGTAACTTTATGGAGAGCGATGACAGAGCTGCTTATCCACGATACACATTCAATGGGGGGACGTGAAGTGATGAAAAGGTCATGGAGAAAACGACTGACAATTGGTATCTGCCTAATGATGAGTATTGCTGCTCTTGGGGGCTGTTCAGGGGGAAATGGAAGTACAGGTGAAGCAGGAGGAGATGGACCTACCCCCATTTCAATCTGGATGTCGATGAATACCAATGCTTCCATCACACTCAAGAGCATGAATGAAATTACGGCGATTAAGGAATGGGAGAAGAAAACCAATACCAAAATCGAATTCCAGCATCCCGCTGTGGGTGCCGAGACCGAACAGTTCAATGTCATGATAGCCTCAAATCAGCTGCCTGATGCCATGTTTGTCAATGGAGATTACGCCAAGCTATTCAATGATGGTATCATCATTCGACTTAACGAACTCATTGATGAATACGCTCCCAATTTGAAAAAGATCCTGGAAGAGAATCCTGAGGTTGCCAAACAGTTAAAAGCCGACAACGGAGATATCTATGCAATACCGCATCTGCGTCTAGGGGAATACAAAACCTTCGGCGGTACGTTCATCCGTCAGGATTGGTTGGATGAGCTAAAGCTGGAGAAACCGGAAACGCTGGAGGAGTGGGAGACGGTACTCAAGGCCTTCAAGGAGAAAAAAGGCGTAGCAGCGCCGCTATTGTTTGGCGCACCACCCAAAATGAGCACGATGGGACCAGCCGCACCGACATATCTGGAGGCTTACGGCATCACTAATAGTACGTTCATGAAAGATGGCAAGGTGGTCTATGGGCCAATCGAGCCGGAATATAAGGAATTTCTCACGATGTTCCATCGCTGGTATCAGGAGGGATTGGTTGATCCCGATTTTGCTACTAATGACCAGAAAACATACGACGCCAAAATTTTGAGCAGTCAAGCTGGTGCATTTTTCACCTTTATTGGTGGAGGTGTAGGCCGCTACCTGCCCGCTCTGCAGGAAACGGATCCGAACGCCAACCTGACTGCCACACAATATCCGGTGCTGAATAAGGGCGATGAACCACTGTTTACCGGACGTTCCTGGGAGTGGAGCAGTAGCGGTGTTGTGCTCACCAATAGCAACAAACATCCGGAGGAAACGGTCAAAGCACTCGATTATTTCTTCAGTGAAGAAGGACATATGCTGAAAAATTTCGGTGTGGAGGGCCTCACCTACACGATGAAGGACGGTTACCCGACCTATACTGATGAGATTTTGAAAAATCCGGACGGCCTGTCGGTTGCTCAAGCCATGGCCAAACATTTTATTGCGAACTATCCCTTCGTTGGGGAGGATGACGATCGGTACAACGAGCAATATTACCAGCTCCAACAGCAGAAGGATGCGGCAGTTCTGTTCTCCAAATACAGCGAGAATACATTGAAGGTGGGCCTTCCTCCGACAAGTCTGACAACAGAAGAATCTACGGAGTACAGCAAGATTATGAGTGATATTGGAACCTACCGGGACGAGATGTTCGTCAAGTTTGTCATTGGGGTTGAGCCGATTGAGAACTTTGACAAGTTTGTAGATCAGATCAACAAGTTTAACGTGAAACGGGCTATTGAAATTCAGCAAGCTGCCCTGGATCGGTATAACGCCAGATAAGGAAGAGATGTCTAAGGGTAATGAAGCCTTTTTACGGCTTTGCTGCCCTGGACGCCCTCTTTGGAATGAAAAAGGAAGGGGATGAAGGAGTTGTCGCACAAGTTTTCCTTGTTATGGCTCAATTACAAAAAGAATAAAGCCATCTATTGGATGGCTCTCCCCGTCGTTTTATATTTTCTCGTCTTCAAATACCTGCCGATGTACGGAGCCATCATTGCGTTCAAAGACTACTCGGTGGGCAAAGGCATATGGGGCAGTGATTGGGTCGGATTGCAGCATTTTCGTGATTTCTTTCAGAGCTATTATTTCTGGCGAATTCTGAAGAATACTCTTTTGCTAAGCTTTTATCAGCTGTTGTTCGGTTTTCCGGCTCCCATTCTTCTTGCTCTTCTGCTTAATGAGCTCAGACATGAAATCTTCAAACGTACGGTGCAGACGATCTCGTACATTCCTCACTTTATTTCCATTGTTGTCATCTGCGGCATGATTGTGGATTTTTCTTCCCGAGATGGACTGTTTAACACCATCATTGGTTATTTTGGCGGTCAGAGCAGTGCGCTTCTCAGTGATCCGGCCAATTTTCGTACCATATATACCGCCTCATCGATCTGGCAGGAGCTTGGTTTCTCCAGCATCATTTATTTGGCTGCGCTTAGCGGCATTAACCCCGAGCTCTACGATGCTGCCAACGTGGACGGAGCGAGTCGGCTTCGCCAGGTGTGGCATATCACGCTTCCCGGCATCATTCCGATGATTATGATTCTCCTCATACTCCGCATTGGAGGATTGATGGAGATTGGGTTCGAGAAAATTATTCTGCTCTATAATCCGAATGTGTATGATACAGCAGATGTAATCTCGACGTTTGTCTACCGCAAAGGGATTAGTGAAAGTGCTGAATTCAGCTATACAACCGCGGTGGGTCTCTTCCAGTCAGTCATTAACTTTGCGCTGCTAATCGGTGCCAACCGTCTGTCCAAGGTGATATCCAATACGAAACTGTTCTAGCCAAGAACGAGGTGAAAGGAGGGATTTCTTTTGCGAATGAAAAGGTCCATTGGAGAGCGGTTGTTTGGCGGTGCGAACGCGATTCTGATGACAGGGCTGATTATCGTAACCTTGTATCCGCTGCTGCATGTGCTGAATGCATCGCTTAGCGACTCAGGTCAACTCATGGCCCATAGAGGCCTGCTGCTTTTCCCCAAAGGAATTACAATGGAGAGCTACAAGCTGGTGCTAAGCAACCCCAATATTCTGTCCGGATACCGGAATACAATATTCATTGTGGTGGTGGGCACGGCGCTTAATCTGCTGTTCACCATTCTGGGTGCGTACACGTTGTCCCGTAAAAGCTTTATGCTCCGCAATCCGATTATGCTGGCGATTGTGTTTACGATGTTTTTCAACGGCGGAATCATACCGTCTTATCTGTTGATCAATAACACGCTCCATATGGGGAACAGCCTCTGGGCTCTGATTGTACCCGGTCTGATCAGCAGCTATAATCTGATTATTATGCGAACTTCCTTTGCGGAAATCTCGGAAAGTCTACTAGAGTCGGCCCGTATAGACGGGGCAGGAGAGATGCTCATTCTGTGGCGGATCGTCGTACCATTGTCCATGCCCGTCATTGCGGTGATGATTCTCTTTTATGGCGTCGGTCACTGGAATTCATGGTTCAGTGCGATCCTGTATATTCGGGACCGGAACCTGTTTCCACTTCAACTGGTGCTGCGAGAGATTCTGATTCAGAACAGTACAGACTCGATGACCACAGGAGCGACCGCTATGGACAAAGAGGCCATCGGGGAAAGTGTAAAATACGCAACCGTCATGGTAGCGACCCTGCCTATATTGTTCATCTATCCGTTTCTGCAGAAATACTTTGTTAAAGGTGTTATGATCGGAGCAATCAAAGAATAGAGTTGCCTTATCAAGCCATACCAAATAACAAACGGTGAGGAGGAGACACATGAAGAGAAAAAGCATCCTGTTATCCTGGGGCATTTCTTACATGGTCATTCTGCTCATACCGATTGTGATCGGTGCTGCTGTTTTTGCCGAGTCTCGCATGTTGCTTGAGGAAGAAGTTAATCGTTCCAACATGGTGCTGTTATCTCAGGTACAGGAAACCATTGATAACCAGATTGGTGATATTGGCAGCATTAGCAATCAATTAATGGCTGACTCTCAACTCATGAGCTTCATTAATCATGCATCTGAACAGGATGCCCGCTGGAGAGTCATGGGGATTGATCTGATCAAAAACCTGAAATCTACACGCGTCGGAAACGGCTTGATTAGTGAACTATACATTTATATCAAACAACCCGATATCGCGTTGTCCTCATCTTCACTTATTCAAAAAAATTATCTATACGACATGTTCTATCAGGGCACCAATGTAACCGAGGAAGCATGGACCGGGCTTATGCATGATTCCGGTAAGAGCATGTACCGAAAGATGGAGGTTCGGAGTGAAGATCGACGGATTGAAGACACGCTGGTCTATATTCAGCCGTTTCCTATTCAAAATGGCGCTGACAGCCCTGCGACCTTCGTTGTTAACCTGGACCCCAACCGATTCCAGCAAGCCATTGATAACGTACGTTTGGAAAAAGAGAGCACCGTGTTCATTCTGGATCACGACGGTCAAACGTTATTTTCTACCGGATCACTTGAAACCCCTTACATGAATGGGGAGGACCTTAATCTTTTCGATGATGCTGGGAAAAGAACGGAAACGATCGATTGGAACGGAGAATCCGTGACCATATCGCAGATTTCTTCCAAGATCCAGGACTGGAAGTATGTATCCATCATACCTACCCGAATCTATGCCAAGAAGCTGACGGTAATCCGCGATATTACGCTTGGAGGCGTTGCCGCAGGACTTATCCTTGGCGGGGTGGCAGCCTGGTGGTTCACCAGACGGAATTACCGTCCGCTGGGACGGATCATGAACATTATCTCGGATAAGGTCAAATGGAAACTGGAGCAGCCAGACGATGAATATGGCATTTTGCAATCTGTTCTGATCCAAGCTTGGGAAGAGCAGGATCAATTTGCGAACAGGCTTAAGGATCAGCAAAGCGTTATACGGAGCAGTCTGCTCTCCAAATTGATGAAGGGAAGGGTACAGGTGGGTGAGGAGTTTGCATCGACCTTGGAACGTTCAGGTATTCGATTTGAGTCGGAGTCGTTTGCTGTATTGCTCTTGCATATTGAGGATGTTGAAGGGCTGTTCCGTTCCAGAGTACGTGAGCAGGACCAGGAGGAGAAGCACCAATTTGTGCACCTGATTCTGACCAATGTACTGGAGGAGATGATCGGCTCAATCGGTCATGTATATTCTGCGGACATTGATGGAAGAATTGCATTCCTGATCAATATTCGGGAGTGTGAGGAGGATACCAGTCATCGGTTAATTCGTGCAGTCGAAGAAGCTCAGCGTTTCATCGGCTCCCGATTCTGCGTGTATTTCTCTGTTGGCGTTAGCCATGTTCATCACCGTATTGCGGAGATCGCAGATTGTTTCCGGGAATCGGAAGAAGCGCTGGAATACAGGCTGATTCTGGGGATCGGTCAAATTATTGACCCGAACCGAATTCGTCGGCCCAAGGAGGAGCTGTATTACCCTCTTGATCTGGAGAGACAGCTCATCAATTATATCGCTACAGGCAATTATGCCCGTTCCACGGAAGTGATGAACGAAATTCTCATGACTAATTTTGCGGGAGAGCCCTTGTCTGTTGAACTGGCTCGCTGTCTAATGTTTGAGTTGATTGGTACCTTTCTGAAAGCTACCGAACAGATCAAGACAGATGACCAGAACGAGATGACACAGCGCAACGATCTGATTCGGCAATTGTTTGCATGTGAGACCTTTGAGGAGATCGAGTCCGAATTGCTGCGGATACTGGAGACGGTATGCCAGACGGTGCATGAGCGCAAGCGTTCCCGCAGTGAGGAATTGAGGGATCAACTGGTGGAATTCATTCATGAGAGTTATGCAGATGTCAATTTGGGTTTGACCCATTTATCCGAGCGGTTTCGTTTTCATCCAACCTATGTCTCCAAGTACTTCAAAGAACAGACAGGGGTCAACGTAATCGATTACATCAACCAATATCGAATTGAGCAATCCAAGAAAATTCTACAGGCAGAGGAACTGACGATCCAGGACGTATCCGAGCGGGTGGGTTTCTTGAACAGCAATTCGTTCATTCGTGTCTTTAAGAAATATGAGGGAATTACACCCGGCCAATATAAGCAAAATAGCAGACTTGTCCAGCAAGAGGGTTGAAGAATATGACTTGCCTAGAGGAGGAACTGGTTCCATGTGGAAAAAAGCTATTGTAGATGCACTTCATGTCACCCGACGTAATATAGATCGATTTGATGGGCGCTTTCCCCATGTTAGTAATGGTGATGAGCATTATGTGCTTAACGATAATACGGAGTGGACGGCAGGGTTCTGGTCAGGCATCCTGTGGTTATGCACGGAGTATACTCAGGACCAGAGGTTTCGTGAGGCTGCCGTGGATAGCGTCGATAACTTCCGTCGGCGAATGGAGCAGAAAATCATTTTCGATCATCATGATATTGGCTTCCTTTATTCGTTGTCTTCTAAGGCACAATGGATTGTGGAGCATGACGCCGCTGCAAGGAAACTCACGCTGGAAGCAGCTGATATGCTGATGAAACGCTGGCGGGAGGATGCTGGACTGATTCAGGCTTGGGGGCGGAAAGGTGATGTGAATAACGGAGGGCGAATTATTATCGATTGCCTGCTCAATCTTCCACTGCTGTTCTGGGCGTATGAGCAGACCAATAACGAGGAGTATCGCCGCGTCGCCGAGCTGCATGCGCTGAAAAGCCGCCGTTTCCTCGTTCGTGGAGACGACTCTAGTTATCATACCTTTTATTTTGATCAGGCTACCGGAGAGGCCATTCGAGGGGGGACGCATCAAGGCTACAATGATGGTTCTACCTGGACTCGCGGACAGGCATGGGGGATATATGGTTTTGCACTGTGCAGCCGCTATCTGCAAAGTGCAGAGATGCTGGAGACAGCCAAACGTCTTGCCCGTTATTTCATTGCTTATCTTCCGGAGGATGAAGTAGCGTATTGGGATTTTGATGCCCCGCAAACGTCAGATACGAAACGGGACAGTTCTGCATCGGCTATTGTTGCCTGTGGTCTGCTGGAAATTGCCGGGCGGCTTGATGAAGCCGATCCTGAGCGGGAGGTTTTTCAGAACGCAGCGGAATCGTCCATGAAATCCTTAATTAATCACTACTCCACGCAGGGCTCGGATACAGCCGAGGGTCTGCTGAAGCATGGTTCATACTCCGTAAGAGGTGGAGATTCACCTGATGATTACACGATCTGGGGCGATTATTTTTATCTTGAAGCGTTGATGCGTCTGGAACGAGGTATTCCTGGCTATTGGTACGATCGTCCATAAAGTGATTATGAACAAGTTCCTTGCCGATGAATCAAAATATTCTGACCCAAAAGAAAAAGCAGCGATTCTTCCGTGACGACAGAATCGCTGCTTTTTAATCTTTATATGTGAATACGTGCTGTTAAATTTGCGTTTTGGGCGCAAGCTCAATGGCGGAACGGATGGCGGCCAACATGCTTTTGTCATCGGCAATGTTTTTGCCTGCGATGTCAAAGGCTGTTCCATGGTCTACCGAAGTACGGATAATGCCGCCTTTGAGACCTACCGTAATGTTCACACCTTCTTCAATGCCCATGACCTTAATTGGTGCATGTCCCTGATCGTGATAACAAGCCACAACGATATCAAAATCACCACGGCCAGCGCGGAAGAATAACGTGTCCGCTGGAAGTGGACCAACGACGTTAATGCCTTCCTGTTGCGCACGTTCGATGCCGGGCTGCAGTTTTTCTTCCTCTTCACCATTACCGAACAATCCGTTCTCACCTGCATGCGGGTTGATACCACAAACAGCTACACGCGGATTTTCGAAGCCGGCTTTTTTCAACGTATCATGAGCAAGTTTAACCACAGTGTATGTTCTTTCCGGGTTGATGCTCGCAATGGCATCAATCAGGCCCATATGTGTCGTAAGGTGAATTACTCGCAGATTGGGTGTAGTCAGCATCATGGAGAAATCTTCTGTATCGGTCAGATCGGCCAAAATCTCGGTGTGACCTGGATACAAGTGCCCACCCAGGTGCAGGGCTTCCTTGTTCAGAGGCGCCGTGCAGATGGAGTGAATGTGCTGTTTTTTCGCTAGATCAATGGCTTTCGCCAGATACTGAAATGCTGCATCTCCCGCAACGGCAGATACTTTTCCATACTCCAGATCGGCAGGAATGAGATCCAAATCAATAACGTCCACAGTACCGAATTCATACTTGGCTTCGGATGGCTCATGAATAGCATGTACCTTCAGGCTCGATCCGATGACAGGCAGGACACGCTCCAATATTTTTGCATCGCCAATGACGAGTGGATTGCAATTGTTGTAGACCTCCTGATGGCCCAATGCTTTCATAATGATCTCGGGCCCAATACCTGCTGCATCGCCCATTGTAATTCCTACGGTTGGTTTCATACGGTAACTCCTCCTTTTAATTTCTCAATCGCATGGATGAAGACGTCGGGCTTGCCGAACCCGCCCGCTTTGGTGATCACGTGCAGATCCTCAATTCCAATAAATTTCGATATCGGTACACCAATTTCAAGCTCATCAAGCAGCTCAAAACCGCTGATATTCCACTTCATACAGATTTGCTTAGCTGTATCTCCGCCCGTCATGGATACACCTTTGAAGTACCCATTCTCCAGCAGCTTGGCACAGATTTCACCTATGGCCCGTACAATTTCATTGCTGACCTCGGTGTGATTAAGTCCTCTGACTTCACCTGTAGCACGTGCTAGTTCAATATCTACCTGTTCGGCGGTTGAATAGAGGACAACGTCATTACCTTCCACGGCTTTGGCCATCACTTCCTCATACACACGATCGATTTCTTGCTCACGATCTGCCGATCCCGATACGGCTTTGAACGAGTGGAACGGGATGGATGATACGTTGGTTTTCTGTAGCAACTGCTTGAGCTGCTCACGAGAGTTTTTGTTCACACTCCCTACAACAGTGAGGATCGGACCTGGATTTGCCGGAATGTTTAATTCCGCAGACTTGGCTCCCAAACCGTAATGAGTGGGAAGGTAGTTCGCGATCCCTGCTGAGCCTGCCCAGGCAAATGAATAATCCAGCTCACTGGTGATACTCAGAACTTGCTCCAAATGCTGCTCATCTGTCGAGTCGACGAGGATATAGGGAATGCCGTTTGCCTTAAAGGTTTCCAATTGCGTCTTCATATGATCTGTACCCGATTCAAGATCACTCACCGTAATCTCGCCCACTTCATACTTGGTCTGGAGCTTGAGCAAATCCGGAAGATATGAAAGGGTCACAGGTGTCTTCGGATCATTCGCAATCTCGGTATCGGCCAGTGGAACCCCGTTCAGATAATGTGTGCCATTAAGAATGGTGCGGTTGTTCTTGGGATAGCCCGGGGCAATCATCATGAAGTCCGGTTTGACCACATCGTACAAAGCGTCGATCTCGATCCCGATGTTTCCGCGCATGGTTGAATCCATTTTTTTGAAAATGGTGCCAAAGCCGTTCCTTAACAGCAGTTCGGCTGCTCGACTAACCCGCTGATACGCATCCTCCGGTGTGATGGAACGGCTATCGGTATCAAACACGACCGCATCGTAATTACGAATGTTATCTTCGTCCATGTTGAATAGTACGCTTGTCTTTAATCCATGACGGGCAAGCTGCACCCCGCTGTCATTGGCGCCGGTCAAATCATCTGCAATAATGGCTAATTTCATGCAGTCATCCCTCCTTGAAAATCCAAATTAAATATAAGTCCGGTCAGCTAAATTAATGCATTTATGTGGATGGTCTTTGATTGTATTTCTCGACACCGCCTGATTTCTCCAGCCTTTTGGAAAGGAATCCGATGAAGATCGGCAGTAGAATGGCAGTCGTCACAACACTCGCAGCAATTTGTACTGTAGCAATCTCGGCAATCGGGGCAAAAGAAGCATTTGCCGCCACGATGGCAGCAGGTGTACCTACAGCGTTACCGGCTGTGGAACCTTCCGAAGCTCCGACAATGGGATTCCAGCCAATGGCTTTGAAGAGCAGGTAACCGACGCCGCCAGTAATCAATACAGTAATTACACCCAGCATAATGCCGCTAAGTCCGCCTTGAATGATGGACGAGAAGTTGATTCCCATACCCAGTGAAAAGGCGAAGAATGGAACGAGCTTGTCGCTGCCTTTGTGCAGCCATTCAGCAAGGTTGCGATCCAGGTTACCGATAACAACACCGACGATCAGTGGAAGCAGTACGGCTACAAAAGCCATCGGGGAGAACATGCCGTTGGCGAAGCCCATCGCACCGAAAATAGAGAGTGCAACCATGGTGAGGAACGGTCCATCGCTGAGTGCGAGGAATGGATAAGCAGCCTTGTCATCCTCTTTGCCGTATTGTCCGGCCAGCGCGATGTACAATCCACCATTGGAATTCGTCATTGCAGCGATAATAGCAAGCGGTGCCAAACCAAGGAATAAACCATTGGAATCCGCAAAATAGATGGCGATCAAACCTAATATTGCACCAACTGCCCACTTGAACACAAGCAATGTAACGCCTTTACCAACCGAAGAACCGGCTGTCTTGAACGTAATTTGTGTACCAGCAATCAACAGGAACAGGGCGATCAATGTACTTGAGCTATTCACGAACAGGGCTTCCGTGAAACCCCCGATTCGCAAAGCATTCGGAAAGAATGTGTTAATGGTTGCACCGAGCAACAGGGGAACAACCATCATACCGCCAGGAATACGATCTAATGTTGCTTTAATGTTCATAGTAGTGGCTCCTTATGAAGTAATCGTTTTTATAAAGCGTTTGCAGGGACTATGTTATCCCATATTGTTTATTTTAGCAACACTTAATTATTGTAAATTTTAAGTAATAGTTATAAGTGTTTAAATATGCAACACATATAAGCGTAAAAAAAGCGTAAACCTAAAGTTACTCTTTAAGTTTACGCCATAACGTGGCACGGTTAATCCCTAAGCGTTCGGCCGCCTTGGATTGATTATTGTTTTCCTCATGTAGAACGAGTTGAATAATCTCTTTTTCGATTTCTTTCAGCGTACCACTGAGTTTCATCGTATTGGATGAGGGTTGTTCACCGAGCAGATGTGATAAGGTCTCAGCTGAGATCACGTAGTCCTGTTCGTTCAGTGCAGCCTGTTTGATAAGATGCCTCAACTGGTTCACTGTCATATACGGAACTTGATTTCTAATTAGCTGCAACGCATCCTCTTTCATCTTCACCGCAACCGTTCCATACTTCTGGTAGTAATCACTGAGGAAATGCTGGATTAGTGGCGCAAGATCCTCCTGCCTGTCTACAAGGCTCGGCATAATGATCGTATTCAGCTCGACATCCAGCGTTCTGTTTGGATTCAATCCCTTCTCCCCCAGGATGAATACCCCGATCTGCCTCTGTAGACAGGTCTGAATGAATGAGATCAATTCCTCATCCTTCGAGCCATCTTCCAAATGATTAATTTCCACGTTGCGAACTTTGGAGAGGGGGATTTTGTGCAAATGGCCTGGAGGAACCTGAGCAAGCTCGATTTGGAGCATCAGCCCACCGCTGGAGTACATCTGATGAATATGTTTTACCAGAAAAGACTTGCCCGAATCCGCTTCACCTAGTAGATAAATGGGTTCATGGTTCTCGTAAACCGCCCGAATATTTTTCAATACGGCCTGCATGGCAGAGGATTCGGCAACGATCGGCTCCATGGATATATCGGTATATGCCGTTATGCCGAATTGTGCAAAAGCATAGGGCTGTCCTTTTTCAAGGGAGTATACTTTATAGGTTTTGTTATTTAACGTTGTTTCATAGGCCGTTACCGTAAGTTGGTAATCATCCACGATGAACACATTTTGAACTTGGGATTGATGGAAATCCAGGTTGGTATTGGTGAGATAAATGTGATTATCGGTGAGTGGATTCTGCTCAAAATCGGTCAAATTCTCAAATACAACCTCGCTCTGCTCGTTTAAAACAAGAAGATTAGGATGCTCTTGGGTAACCAGATTGTTCAGTATGACGGATATCGCGTGATTTTTACTTAAGTACCGATATACTAACTGTGCATCTTCAAGCGCTCTGAGGATGGATTCCTTGCCAGACTGGATCAGCAATCCTTCCATTCCATAGGTTTTGGCTGTATTCACGGTGATAACATCGCCAACAATCTGACGGTACCCTGACGCTTTCAGCTCCAGTAACAGCCGTGCCACATCCTCGGAACTGCGTATAGTATACACCTTTAAAGGCAGTTCCATTAGATCGATAATCGACTGTGCCCCTGAAGTAATGTTGGCAAAGCCAACGATAGCGGTTTGGCCGTTGAACTGGCTTGCGAGCGTTAGCGAACGAATCATGTCATATCCGGACAGCTGCACATCAATGACGGGAATGGTTACGGCTTCCTTGATTAGTTGGGCAGTACCGCCGCGGCTAATCATAATCTCCGCTCCGTTTCGTTCAGCCTGTGCCGCCAATTCGGCGCCTTTCATCAGGTCGCCCACCTCATATTGAATGGCCAACTGGGGGAATAGCGGAATACATTCTTCTATAATAGTAGTCATGGATTCGTAAGGGGCGATAATATGAACTCGTGTACGCATAATTTTCCTGCCTTTTATAAAAATCATTCATAGTTCCTGCTGGTACATCAGACCAGAGGGCTTTCCTTATTATAGCCAACTTGCAGAGGAATGGCATCCCTGCGCCAGCGGAGTTAGTAAAGCAACCAAACAAAGCGCGAAAAATAATTTATTTGCTTTGCGCAAGCAAATAAATTATGATCAGATTGGAGGTGATCATTTTTGGCAAGTAATCGAGATGAGCTGGAGAAGTTGGCTTACGGTACGTTAAGAATAGTTAAAGAATTTACGCATGCACAAAACCTTCGGTCAGATCTGGACCGTCTAACGTTTGAGATTCTATTGTTTGTCAAGGAACAAGGAGCTGTGAGGATCACGGATATTGCCAGCAAACTAGATTTGAATCCCTCATCAATCACCCGGAGAATTCAGGGATTGAAACTGTCTGGTCATATCGTTGCGGTCTCAGATCCGAATGATTTACGGTCCAGTTTGGTTACCTTATCTCCATTGGGAGAAGAGGTATTATCTGATTTCCTGAAAGTGAGTATTGATGGTTTGGCACATATCTTGCGCGATTGGAACGACAGTGAGGTTCAGATGTTTGCCGAACAGTTATTAAACTATGCGGATTCCATGCGTACATGGCGTCTGGCTAAAGGAGCGGACTCAAATGTCGGCCAAAAATGAAAACCCTGACCAAAGTAAGCAATATGCTAATTCGGGTAAATTCAACGCGAGAATTCATTTGCATAAAACATACAGCACGAATCCATATCCCTGGCCTCTTTGGGTCTTTGATCAATTTCCAAAGAAGGATTATCTCAGGGTTTTAGAGTTGGGTGGTGGAAACGGATTATTGTGGATGGCCAATGCCGAGCGCATTCCTGATCATTGGGATATAACCATTACAGACAAATCGTCGGGGATGCTTCAGGACGCCCAGCGCAATCTTGCTCATCTTGGGGAACGTGCCCAATGGAGTGTCATGGATGCAGAGAAAATTCATTATCCCGATGAAAGCTTTGATATTGTAATTGCGAATCATATGTTATATCATCTTGGGAATTTGGAGAGGGCATTGTCCGAAATCGGGAGGGTGCTTAAGAAGAGCGGGACCTTTTATGCAAGTACCATCGGTTCACGAAATATGGCCGAGATGAAAGAGTTGGTAAAAGAATTTAATCCTGATAGCCAATATGACAGTGTTCTTGGCATGATTGAGTCGAAATTTTCCATGGAGAACGGAAAGCAACAACTTGAAAATGCCTTTACTGATGTGCAATTACATGTGTATGAAGACTCGCTTTCCATAACAGACTCAGACGCAATCGTCGAATATGTATTATCCATGAATGGGTTGGAAGGAAATGAACAAGTCATGAGTCTTCAGGAAGCGCAAGCGTTTAAAGTCTTTTTAGATGGGAAAATGAAAGAATCAGATGGGAAGATACACATTAGCAAGGCTTCTGGAATGTTCTCTTGTACAAATGCCAGAATTGTTCATTCTTCAACTAATCCATCCTAATTTATGAATTGAGTTCTAAAGACGGCGTTCTCCGAAAAGCGGGGGGCGCCATTATTGTATTTTGGGAATAAGGGAAATGAAACCTTCAACCTCATATTCATGTATTATAGTACATATGAACTGATCGAAGGAGGAACGAATGATGGGAATCTTATCGAGGTTTAGGGACGTGATGAAAGCGAATGTGAACCATGTGCTGGCTCGGACGCAAGATCCGGAGAAGACGGTGAATGAATATATGCGGAGCTTGAGCAGTGATCTGGGTCAGGTGAAGGCAGAGACGGCTGCGGTTCTCTCGGATGAGAGCCGGGCGAAGAGGGCTTTGGATGAATGCAGTGCAGAGATTAAGAAATTACAGCGGTATGCAGAGAAATTTGCGGAGTCCGGTGATGAAGACAAGGCACGTGGTTTTCTGGAAAAGAAGGCAGAGCAGGCTGAGAAACGGAATGAATTACAAGCTGCCTATGATCGGGCTTCTGCCAAAGCCAAAATGATGAAGCATATGCACGAGAAGCTGGTTGCGGATATGGGGCAATTGGAAGCTCGGCATACGGAGCTGAAGGGCAAAATGGCTGCTGCCAATGCGCAACAACAGGCCAATGAACGGAACGCTTCCGCTGCCAATGCGAGTGCTGCTCTAAAGGCGATGGAAGACAAGGCGAATCAGGCGCTTAACGAAGCTGAGGCTTTGGCTGAACTTCGTGCTGGGGCACAGGAAGATGATTTGGATGTACTAATTGCGCAGTTGGAGCAGCAAATGAATGCCGAAGCGGGTAATAATGCACAGGTGACGCCGACTCCAGAGGAAGAGCTTGCAGCAATTCAGAAGAAATTGGAAGATAAATAAAGATATATTAAGGTAATACATTTCGTTAAACATTGAGGTGAGCAAATGCCGGTAATCGAGTACAAGTGTCCCAACTGCGGCAGTGGAATGCTTTTTGATAGTGCAACTGGAGCGTTGTCCTGCCCCAGCTGCGGACGACAGGATAACATCGAACAGATCCCCGATCCGCTGAAGAAACAGGTGTTCACGGAGAATGAGGTCAAGGAGTATCACTGTAACAGCTGCGGCGCGGATATTGTAACTGAGCCGGAGACAAGTGCAACGACATGCAGCTTCTGTGGAGCCGCCGTTGTTCTGAGTGATCGACTGACGGGAGATCTGGCACCGGCCATGGTCTTACCCTTTTCGATCAGTAAGGATGAGGCCAAGCAGGCGTTCAAAAAATGGTGCAGAAACGGCTTACTGACACCTAGCGGATTCATGACAGCTGACCGGGTCAAGAGCATTACCGGGATATACGTGCCCTTCTGGTTATATGAGTTACATAACAAAATCGAAGTTCATGGCCGTGGCACAAAAATTAGAACCTACACGCAGGGTGATTATCATTACACGGAAACACAGCATTTTGATATTTACCGGAGAATCCGGCTGAACTATGTGAATCTGCCCATTGATGCATCGGAGAAAATGAAAGATGAACTGATGGATAAGCTGGAGCCATTTCCGTATAACCAGTTAAAGCTTTTCAAAACCCCGTATCTCGCCGGGTATATTGCGGAAAAATATAGTTATACGCATGAGGAGCTGTACCCACGCGCCAAGGAAAAAACGAGCTCTTATATCGATTCTTATATTGCATCAACAGTTTCAGGTTATAACAGTGTCAGTTACACAGATAAACAGATCGATACTTCGTTAAAAAATGCAGACTATGTGCTGCTCCCGGTATGGATGGTTTACTATGACTACAATCGTTCGCAGTATACCTTTGCCATGAATGGTCAGACAGGTAAAGTGGTGGGTAAACCGCCTATTAGCAAAGCTAAAGTTGCCGGATGGTTTGCAGGGATTTCAGCCGTTTCCTTGTTGTCATTGAAACTGGTCTCCTGGATGATGGGAGGTGGATTCCTGTGAGAAAAGGAAAACATTTGGCATGGATGGCTACGCTCATTTTATTTGTGATTACCCTCGCTTCTCCATTGATTCCAATGTCAGTAGCATCGGCAGCAGATAGCAAGGACCTGATTTACGATGAAGCTAATCTGCTGAACGAGCAGGAGAAAAGTGAACTGAACGCATTGGCGAATGAGTATGGGGCGGAGAGGCAGACGGATTTTGTTATTCTGACAACGAATAATACACAGAATCAGGATGTACAGCTGCTGACCGAGGATTTCTATGATGAGCACGCTCTTGGGTATGACAAAGCGAATGGAAATGCGGTCATTCTGACGATGGACATGAATAATCGGGAAGTGTATTTGGCTGGATTCTATAAAGCTGAAGATTATCTGGACAACGGTCGGCTGCAATCAATCCGAAGCAGGATTACCTCTGAATTATCTAGTGGGGATTACAAACTCGCTTTTGAGAAATATATTAAGCTTTCCTATAAATATATGGGGTATGAACCTGGTGTGAACCCGAACAATATTTTATTTAACGGTTGGTTCCAATTAGGAGTATCTGTATTAATCGGAGGCGTTGTTGTTGGTATTATGACTTACCGTTCTGGCGGACGTGTGACGGTCAACCGGGCGACCTACGAGGATTCGAATACTTCCAGTGTAATCGATCGTCAGGATCGGTATATCCGTACTACCGTAACCAAACGCAAAATTGAGAAGAACAATAATAATGGTGGCGGAGGTGGCGGCGGGGGCGGAGGTACCAGCCGAGGCGGTCATTCGCACAGTGGTAGTAGAGGATCTTTCTAGCAGGGAAAACAACAATTCAACTTATGTCATGATGATGCAATATGCTTACTATAGAAGGGATGGGAACGAGTATGGGATTTTTCAAAAATCAATTTTCAAATGTGGTGGAATGGGAAGAGTTCAGAGATGATATGATTTTCTGGAAGTGGAGTAACCGTGAGATCAAGAAGGGAAGTAAATTGATTATCCGTTCGGGGCAAGATGCGATCTTCCTGAATAACGGCAAGGTGGAAGGGATTTTTGAGGACGAAGGGTCGTTTAATATCGATTCCGAGATCATTCCGTTTCTGTCTACCTTAAAAGGATTCAAGTTCGGATTCAACAGCGGCATGCGGGTCGAAGTGCTATTTGTGAATACGAAGGAGTTTACGGTTCGGTGGGGTACGCAAAGTCCGGTATTGATTCCAACTCCTCAACTTCCAGGTGGAATGCCGGTTCGTGCGAATGGTACGTTTAATTTTAAAGTGAGTGACTATGTTACATTGATCGATAAAATTGCGGGTATCAAGCAGAGCTATCTGGTCGAGGATGTTAAGATCCGGATCACGTCTGTGCTGGATCAGTTGCTAATGAAATGGATTAGCCGTGAGGGTAAGGACATGTTCAACCTGCAGGCGAATGCTTCGGATATTGCCAAAGGAATTCAGGAAGATCTGGATATGCAAATGATGGACATCGGGATCGGAATTACAGGCTTCCAGGTGATGAGCTTCAATTACCCGCAGGAGATCCAGGATATGATTACGAAGACCGCTTCACATGAAATGATCGGCAATTTGCAAAAATATCAGCAGGTCAGCATGACTGATGGCATCTCATCCGGTAAAGTTAAAGGCGGCGGCGCTGCTTCGGATATGGCGGGCATGATGATGGGAATGAACATGGCGAATGAAATGATGAAGAACATGAATCAGAACCAGAACAACCAGAGTCAGAATTCGGATCAAAAACCTGCGGCTAATCAAAACAGCGATGCAGGTGCATCTTCTTCGTCTGGAGACAATAAAAAGCCGAACTTCTGTCCAAACTGTGGCGCCAAGAATGAAGGTGCAAACTTCTGTCCAAACTGTGGTCAGAAGTTGGGTTAACCTATATCTAAATATAAGAAGGGCTTACTCTAAGATCATACTTTGGAGTAGGCCCTTTTTTCCATTCTATTTTAAATGGTAGAAAACGGTTGACAACGGAGCATAAATCATTTATCTTTAAATTAAGATATTTAATTTGAATATAAATTACACACAAAAAACAAATATCTTAATTCCGATTACGAGGAGAGATCAAGATGATGATTCCAACATTGACCAGAATAAATGAACTTTCAAGAAAAGCTAACGCGGCAGGGTTGACGGAGATGGAGAAAGCAGAACAAATTCGTCTGCGCCAGGAATATCTGCAAACCTTTCGCGGTTCGATCAACGATATTCTGCTGAATGTAACCATCTATGATCCAAACGGCGATGACGTCACTCCGGATAAACTGAAACAGGAACAGGCCCAACAAAATAATAACTGAATCAGTTCGGTATATTATCTTAATATTAAGATAATATACGTCTATAAATATAAATAAAACACCTATAAGACGATCTACAAATAACCCTTCCCATACAAAAATGATCTATAAACCTAGGAGGAAATGATGATGACCATTCAAACTGCAGGTATTCACCATATTACAGCTTTTGCGGGAGATCCGCAGGCTAATGTCGACTTTTATGCTGGTGTCTTGGGACTTCGGCTTGTGAAAAAAACAATCAACTTCGATGCACCAGACGTTTACCATCTGTACTTTGGGGATGAGAACGGAAGTCCAGGTACCATTATCACATTCTTCCCATCAGCCGGATCACCGCGAGGCAAAATTGGTGGCGGTCAGGTTGGCATCACCTCATATGTGATTCCGCCTGGGACTATTGGCTTCTGGCAGGATCGGCTGGAGCAGTATAACATTGAGGTAACCAAAACAATTCGTTTTAACGAAGAGCTGCTGCAATTCGAAGACAGCGAGGGCTTGCGTCTTGAACTGGTTGAACGGGAAGAGGGCGCAGCCAGCACCTGGGTGCATGAAGGCATTCCAGTGGATAAAGCCATCAAAGGATTTGGAGGTGCCGTGCTGTTCAGCGTCAATCCGCAGAGAACGATGGATGCGCTGAACAAAATACTCGGATTCACCAAAGTAGATGAAGATGAGGAGTATGTACGATTCCGGTCCGTCGGAGATATCGGTAATGTCGTGGATGTTCCTGTCACCCGGATGGCTTTGGGGGCAGGCGGAGCAGGGACGGTCCACCATATTGCGTGGCGTGCCAAAGATTTTGCAGAGCACGAGCAGTGGAGAGAAGCTGTACAACAGTACGGCTATCAACCAACCCCAGTTCGGGACCGTCAATATTTTAACGCAATCTACTTCAGAGAAGCGGGCGGAATCCTGTTCGAAATTGCTACCGATCCTCCTGGATTCGCGAAAGATGAGCCTGCGGAGTCGCTTGGACAGAAACTCATGCTGCCTGAGTGGTTTGAGCCATATCGCGCCCAAATTGAAGGCAATTTGCAGCCCATCCAGGTAAGAACGGTAGAGCCTTCGCATTCTATGATGGCACGTTAAACAAGAGGAAAAAACAAGCAATCTTTTTGATAAGAGTTTAACCCCAAAAGGAGCATTGAAGGATGATGGAGAAAAAGGTTACCTGGCTGGAGCTGTTCTATGATTTGCTTTTTGTAGCAGCGGTCTCCAAAGCGGGACATGTCCTGCTGCATGCCGAACACGGCGTGATTTCGTTTGAATATTTGATGAAATTTGTTTTAATTTTTATTCCTGTCTGGTGGGCATGGGTCGGTCAGACCCTATTTATTAATCGTTATGGTCAGGATATCTTCATTCATCGAGTATTCCTCATCCTTCAACTCCTGTCTGTTCTGGTGATGACGGCGAGTCTCTCGGTTCATTTTGATCAATACTATCTTCCCTTCTTTGCGGGTTATATCGGTTCGAGGGCATTGACAGCCATTCAATATTTTATGATTCACAATTCCAAAAGCGAACATCAACAAAAAGCCGCCCGTTATCTGGGTGTATGCTTCATTATCGGCATATTGATCTCAACAGGTTCCCTGTTCTTTGATTCGTGGCTGCGATATGCGATTTTGTACGTGGGAATTGCCGTGGATATCATTCTCCCGCTCATTGGGCGCAAAAATCTGGTGAAGGTGCCGATACACACCCATCATTTATTGGAACGTTTCGCTCTGTTTACGCTTATCCTGCTCGGTGAGTCGGTTGTCAGTATCATTGCTGTGCTGCAAATGGATCACTGGGATGTACGATCTGTTCTGTTCGCGGCATTTACATCCATATTTGTGATTGCGATATGGTGGCAGTATTTTGATAATGTTGAGAAAAAGGTCAGCAAAGAGATCCAAACCGCCGGGCAAACAATCATCTACGGCCATTTGTTCATCTATATATCCATGAGCATGATTGCCGCCTCCATTCAGCTGTTATACCTGGATGAACTTAATTATGGTTTCATGTTAGCCTTTGTATTTGGTTCAGCTCTGCTGTATTTTCTGTCCACCTCGCTGGTGTTCCACCGATACAGGCATGCTCATCTGCGGCTGCGTCCACGTCACTTGGTGTTTATGCTGGGGATAATGGCTGCGTTTATCGTTGTGGATCTGATCTATCAGGTGCCTAATTATGCAATCGTGGGAGAGAACATGGTGTTCTTCCTTGTCTACGCCAAATTAACGACCTAATGCATAGGTCACACAAGATTAAAAGTCACGGACGAATAACGTTCGTGGCTTTTTTAGTTGGATAATTACAAAATCATGTCCACTGTGAGAAAAAACGTTTAACCTGATTTATTTTCTACTATAGAATCTGTTAATATGAGACTAGATACAAGTGAATCTACCAGATTAACGAATATACATAGTGATTCGTGGAGATGGAGATGACAATCAGGAGGGAAATCATTGAGCACACATCAAATCGGAGTTCCATTGGAAGGGTTTGCAGAGTTTAGCCGCACGGTTGCCGCTGAAGGCGCAGTGCTTTTGAAGAATGAAGGACAAGCGCTTCCAATCCAAAAAGACGAAAACGTTTCAGTGTTTGGACGGATTCAAGTCAACTATTATCGCAGTGGTACAGGCTCAGGCGGCAGCGTTCATGTGGCGTATACAACCAATTTGCTGGATGGTCTGCGTAGCAAAAAAGGACTTACAGTTAATGAAGAATTGGCAGCTGTCTATGAAAAATGGATTGAAGAAAACCCGTTTGATGACGGTGGAAAAGTATGGGCGGCAGAGCCTTGGAATCAGAAAGAAATGCCTTTAACGGACGAAGTGGTATCCCAAGCCAGAAGTAAATCCAGCAAAGCAATTGTGGTGATTGGACGAACAGCAGGCGAAGATCAGGATAATGTGGATGCACCAGGCAGCTACCGGTTGACGGAAGATGAGAAAGCGATGCTGAAGCAGGTCACGAATCATTTTGAACAAACGATCGTCGTGTTGAATGTCTCGAACATCATGGACATGAGCTGGTTGAATGATGAAAGTTACGTTCATCCGATCCAAAGTGTCATTTACTCGTGGCATGGCGGTATGGAGGGTGGTAATGCGATCGCCGATGTACTGGCCGGAGACGTTACACCAAGTGGTAAATTGACTGATACGATTGCATATTCCATTGAAGATTATCCTTCCACAAGCAATTACGGGAATGAGTTTAAGAACCTTTATCAAGAAGATATCTACGTAGGCTATCGTTATTTCGAAACGTTTCGACCTGAAAAAGTACAATTTGAATTTGGATACGGCTTGTCCTATACCACATTCACAACCAAGGCTGAAGACGCAAAATTGATCTCTCAAGACGGAGAAAATAGCATTAAGGTGAATGTAACCGTAACCAATACGGGCACGACCTATGCCGGTAAAGAAGTAGTGCAGATCTATTATGAAGCCCCACAAGGTCAATTGGGGAAACCTGCAAAAGCTTTGGTGGCATTCGGCAAAACGAATCTGCTTCAGCCGGGTGAGTCTCAGCGTCTGACTGTGAGCTTCCCTGTAGATTCCATGGCTTCCTATGATGATGCTGGCGTAACAGGACATGCATCGGCGTATGTACTTGAGGCAGGAACATATCGTTTGTACGTGGGAACCAGTGTCAAAAATGTGGAGCATGTCAGCATTGATGGCCAAGATGGCTACGTCGTAGAAACGATTCAACTCGTGGAACAGCTCCAGGAGGCAATGGCACCGACTGAAGGCTTTACGAGAATGAAGCCGGGAGCGCGCAAAGATGATGGTTCTTACGAGTTGATCTTTGCAGATGTACCTACACGTCAAGTATCCATGGCTGAACGAATTGAACAAAGCTTGCCACAAACGCTGGAGCAAACCGGCAATCAGGGCTACAAGCTAAGAGATGTAAAGGATGGCAAGGTTAGCCTGGAAGCGTTTATCGCCCAATTAAGTGATCAGGATCTGGCAGCGATCGTAAGAGGCGAAGGTATGAGCAGCCCACTAGTTACATCGGGTACAGCTTCCGCATTTGGCGGCGTGAGTGACAGTCTGTTCAATTACGGAATCCCTGTTGCATGTACTGCGGATGGCCCATCCGGTATTCGTATGGATAGCGGGGAGAAGGCTACACAAGTTTCCATTGGAACTTTGCTGGCCGCAACATGGAATGCAGAACTCGTTGAAGAGCTGTATGTGATGGAAGGCCAGGAATTGCTGAGAAATCAGGTGGATGCACTGCTCGGGCCTGGATTGAATATTCGTCGTAGTCCGATGAACGGACGTAACTTTGAGTATTTCTCAGAAGATCCGCTGATTTCCGGTGTATTTGCTGCTGCTTGCACAAGAGGAATCATGAAGGGTGGCTCTAATGCTACGCTGAAGCATTTCGCCTGCAATAATCAGGAGAAACATCGCAGTAAAGTGGATGCCGTTGTATCTGAACGTGCATTGCGTGAGATCTATCTGAAAGGGTTCGAGATTGCCGTGAAAGAAGGCGGTGCGAACTCGATCATGACTTCCTACAATCCGATTAATGGACATTGGGCGGCTTCGAACTATGATCTGAACACGACCATTCTTCGTGGGGAGTGGGGCTTCCAAGGTATCGTGATGACCGACTGGTGGGCTATTATGAACGATGGCGTTGAAGGTGGACCAGCAGATCGGAAAAACACCAACTGGATGGTTCGCGCTCAAAACGATTTGTACATGGTTGTACCTAACTATGGCGCAGAAATCAACGGCTGGGATGATAACACGATCGAATCTCTGGAAAATGGGACGTTGACACGTGGCGAGCTTCAGCGCTCGGCTATGAATATTTGTGAGTTCATCATGAATGCACCTGTCTTCTCCAGAAAACATGAGATTGTAGAGAATGTCGCTTCATTCCAAGCGAATGCTTCACTTTCCTCAGAGCAGGCACAAGCGCTGGCTGATAATGCACAGGTCAAACCTGTTGTGGGCGAACCTGTTTACATGAAAGTCGATGAAGCAGGTCAATACCGGATTATTGTACAGATCATGTCTCCTGAGCCGGAATTGGCTCAAAGTGCATGTAATGTCATTCTCAATGATCAATTGATGACGACCATTCAAACCAATGGTACTGAAGGTAAATGGATCAGACAAAAACTTGTTAAAGTGGATTTGGAAGCAGGCTTGTACGAATTGAAGCTGGACTTCACCAAACCAGGTCTGCATATCGACTGGATCGAATTCAAACAAGTGTAACGCAGGATCGTCTGATCTGTTGTAACTGAACATGACGACTGTTATGATTGTGTTATGAGATCCGGAATTTCTGAACAATCTGGTCAGGAGTGTTGCGAAGGATGAGAAGGTATAATTTTTGGAGCCCCATTCTGCTGATTGCGGTTGCGCTGATTGTCAGAGGCCTGGTTACGAATCTGGGCGTTCTGTTCGGCATGTCGCATGATGCAGCAAGTAATATCGCAATTGTTGCCATGTTGATTGCTGCACTGATCATGTTTAATCGAATGACAAAGGCAAAGCGAAAGTGAACTTATAATATTCGATATCGATCAAGAGAGAGGCACCCTTAGGGGTGTCTTTTTTGTGTATTGACGTTTCATTCATAACGTCTTAGACTGTTTATGAATAAAAACAATAACATTTTTATGATAACGAAAATAACAAATGTGATTACTCCAATGGCTAACCCATCATTTTCAGAAAGGAGACCCATTCATGAAGGTTATGGCGGCATGGTTTGTAGGCAAGCATGAAAAGGCAATGGATGTGTTGAGCAGGATGTGGGGAAAGCAGGAGGGTTCGTGGATCGTTCCGCTGAGATTGGTGAAGTCTTCGTGGAACAGGGATCGAATTGCAATCAGAAAGCTGACTTTCAACGACAGATGAACATAATTAAGGACCGCTGGAGATGCTGTGCTCTGTCGGTCCTTTATGGCATTTGACGGAAAGCGGACAGAGAACCAGCATGAGAGGAGAGGAATCCAGTAAATACAACTGATTGGGTGAAGGCAGCAGCACAGGTCGTGCCATCAGAACGTCAGCTGAAATGGCAGGAGATGGGGTTCTATGCATTTATTCATTTTACCATGAATACGTTTACAGATCAGGAGTGGGGAACCGGGAATGAAGATCCCGATATCTTTAACCCTTCTCATCTGAGTGCCCGGCAATGGGTTCAGGCGTGCAAATCTGCCGGTATGACCGGATTAATCCTCACATGCAAGCATCATGACGGGTTTTGTTTATGGCCAAGCCAGTACACGAATCATTCGGTAGCCGCCAGCCCTTGGCGAGATGGTGCGGGTGATCTGGTGAAAGAGGTTGCCGATGCCTGCCGTGAAGGCGGGTTGAAGTTCGGTATCTATCTATCTCCTTGGGACCGTCATGAAGCATCCTACGGAGATTCAGAGCGATACAACGAATTTTTCAATAATCAGTTGCGTGAGCTGTTAACCCAATATGGTGAACTTTTCTGCGTATGGTTCGACGGAGCATGCGGAGAGGGGCCAAATGGGAAAAGGCAGATCTACGATTGGGATTCCTATTATGCACTGATCAGGGAGTTGCAGCCAGAGGCTGTAATCTCGGTATGTGGACCGGATGTTCGCTGGTGCGGCAATGAGGCAGGTCATACCCGGACTTCGGAATGGAGCGTCGTACCTGCCTACTTGCAAGATAATGAGAAGATCCAGGAGCAATCGCAGCGGGTGGATGATGGTGAGTTTGCGAGCAGAATTAATACACAGGATGCCGATTTGGGGAGTCGGGAAGTGATCCGGCAGCACGAGGGCAAGCTCATCTGGTATCCCGCAGAAGTGAACACATCCATCCGTCCGGGTTGGTTCTATCATGCGAGCGAGGACGATCAAGTCAAATCGCTGGAGGAACTGCTTAGCATCTATGATGGAGCGGTTGGGGGCAACGCTAATTTTCTACTAAACCTTCCACCAGATCGAAGCGGCCTTATTCACGAACAGGATGTTGAGCGGCTGCAGCAACTCGGAGACTTTTTGCGCAGTACTTATCGGCAAAGTTTGGCTGTTGGGGCGAGCATTCGCGCATCGGATACCATGGGTCAAGAACATGCCGCTACCCAGGTATTGCGTGAGGAATCGGATACTTTTTGGTGCCCATCTGAAGGAACTGAACTGGCTTGGCTGGAGGTAGAACTGCCGGAGGAAACGCGGTTCGACCGAGTCGTTCTCATGGAGCATATCCGTTTAGGTCAGCGAATTGAACGCTTTACGCTGGAGGCAAAGGAAGAGAGTGGTGATTGGCAGGAGCTGTATCGCGGTACGATTGTTGGTCACAAACGAATCTGTAGTTTCGAACCTTTTACCGCCAGAACCATTCGTCTGACCATTCATGAATCCAGATGGTATCCAACGTTGTCCTGGCTGGGTGTATATCTGAGCAAACAGAGGTCATGAAGCTGGCGATTGAGCCGTAACATTTGTAGATAAGCCAATTTTGGATTCATCCCATGGAAAATAGAGTAGCAAACGATTATTGGTAATTGTATGATCTTATGGAAAAAGGTATATGTAAGGTAGAGCCACACACCAGCAGGAGAGGATGAGAGGATATGAAAGTAGGACTCAGCACATACAGTCTGCAACAGGCACTGGATGCCAAGGAACTGACTGTACCCGACGCCATCCGTTACATCGCCGAGCAGGGCGGAGAACATGTGGAGATTGTTCCGATCGGGTACAGCCTGATCGACCAGCCGGAATTAATTGACCAGATTCGAGAGGCTGCGCAAGACGTGGGAATTGATATTTCCAATTACGCAATAGGTGCTAACTTCGTTACAGGAGAAGGCCCGGATGCACTTGAAAATGAGATTGCTACTGTTATGAAGCATGTAGATGTCGCTGCGGCACTTGGCGTTACGAGAATGCGCCATGATGTTGCGTTTCGTCCTGCACAGGAAGGTACTGTCGCCCAGTTTGAGGCCGATCTGCCTGTTCTGGTGAAGGCCTGTCAGCGAATTGCTGATTACGCTGCGGGTCACGGCATTACCACAAGTGTGGAGAATCATGGTTACTATGTGCAGTCCAGTGAGCGTGTCCGGCGGTTGGTGCATGAGACGGCACGTGAAAACTTCAGGACAACGTTGGATATCGGCAATTTCCTGTGTGTGGATGAAGACCCGGTTAGCGCTGTGAAAAACAACATTCCTTATGCATCCATGGTGCACGCCAAAGATTTCTATCGAAGACCTTCCTATCGCAATCCCGGAGAGGGCTGGTTCCAGACCGCACACGGCAATTACCTGCGCGGAGCGATTGTGGGCCATGGGGATATCGACATGCCGGAAGTATTCCGTGTGTTGAAGCAGTCCGGTTACGACGGATTTATCTCTGTAGAGTTTGAAGGTATGGAAAATTGCAAAACAGCATCCCGAATCGCGATGGATAACGTCCGCCGCTTCTGGGAGGAAGCATAAGCTGCTACTTACTACTATATAAGTGGAATCAATTTTTATATGTAAGGCTGAAGTAACAGAGGTGAAGTTTGGAACTGTAGGAGCGGTAGCGTCCGCCTTTGTCTGCGGATTTCAACTGCTGAGAGCAGTTGATACAAGAAATCTGTAGACAACAGCGGCCGAGAGTCCAAACATTCACCGTAGTTACGTTAAGCCGATTATCATATGTTCTGACTCAACTGATATGACCATCATTCAACAGATTATGGAGGGAAAATCCATGTCCAAACTTAAAATTGCCGTTATCGGTGCAGGATCAATTTCCGATTTTCATTTACAAGCGTATGACAGTAATCCTGAAGTTGAAATATACGCCATATGCGACCTGAATGAAGCACGTGCCCAGGAAGCGGCGAAAAAATATAACGCTACTCATGTATTCACGGATTATAAGGAGCTCCTGGCACTACCTGAAATCCATTCGGTCAGCATCTGTACCTGGAATGATACACATGCCGAGATCAGCATTGCAGCTCTGGATGCGGGGAAAAACGTACTTTGCGAGAAGCCGCTCTGTCAGACGGTAGAAGATGCGTTAGAGGTGGAGAAGGCTGTTCACCGCAGTGGAAAGCTGCTTCAGGTTGGCTTTGTACGCCGCTATAGCGACAATGCGCAGATTCTGAAGAAGTTTATTGATGAAGGCGAGCTTGGAGAGATCTATTATGCCAAGGCATCCTGTCTGCGGCGTTTGGGCAATCCGGGCGGATGGTTTGCAGATGTGGAACGTTCTGGCGGCGGTCCGTTGATCGATATTGGCGTTCATATTATTGATATCTCCTGGTACCTGATGGGCAAACCGAAAGTGAAAACCGTCTCCGCGAATGTCTCCAATCGATTGGGTAACCGTGCCAATATCCGTAATCTATCGTTCTACCAGGCTGCGGATTATGATGCGAACAAAAACACAGTGGAGGATATGGCCAACGCACTGATTCGTTTCGAGAACGGGGCAAGCCTGCTGATGGATGTAAGTTTCACACTGCACGCGAAGCAGGATGAAACTTCGGTCAGACTCTATGGCGATAAAGGTGGCGCTGAACTGGAACCGGAAATTTCACTGATCGGTGAGAAATTCGATACCATTTTGAACATGACGCCACAGGTGGATTTCAAATCCCTTGATTTCGCAGGTTCTTTCCGTAATGAAGTCAATCATTTTATCGATAGTACCCAAGGACGCAAAGAGACGCTAAGCCCCGTTGAGGATGGCGTTGAAATCATGAAAATCCTCTGTGCCATCTACGAGTCCGCACGAGAAGGACGCGAGATTTCACTTTAAAAAGGTGTATTGCAATCTGAAGATGGCACCGCAATCAAAGTGACGAGGCATAACATGTCTTTCTTAGTTGAACGAAACATTTACACAATAACGGAGAGGGCAGAACGAATCTGAAGAAGCGAAGCGCTCGCCTTTATCCCCGGATTTTCCCCTTAGGAAAGGAATCAAAAAAATCTGGGGATAACAGCGATCGGAAGATTGTTTTGACCGCGCAGTGGTCCAGTGTAATGCTATTTATACAGCGTATGACATCCAATCCAAAGGAGATGAACGGGATGAGCGAAACCAAAGATACGGTGCTGGAACAGGAAGAGCAGGTGGTCGAAGCCGGGGTGCACAACTTTAGCAAAGAAGAGGAATGGGTGAAGCCTGAAGATCCATTGCTGAATGAACGCCTGGAGTGGTTCAAGGATCAGAAGCTGGGGCTAATGATGCATTGGGGTCCCTATTCTCAGCTTGGACTCGTGGAGTCCTGGGCGTTAAGTGACGAGGATGGCGATTGGTCACGCAATGATATCGACTGGACTGACGATATGGAGCATTTCAAGCAGGAATACTTTGATCTCAACAAAACCTTCAATCCGATTCGCTTTCAGCCTGAAGAGTGGGCACAGATGGCCGCTGATAATGGGTTCAAATATTTCCTGTTCACCACCAAACATCATGATGGTTTCTGCATGTGGGATACACATACCACCGATTATCGCATCACGGGCAAAGATACTCCTTTTCATACCCATAAGTATGCGGATATTTGTCGGGCGCTTTTTGACGCTTTTCGTGCCAAGGGGCTCGGGATCTCGGCTTACTTCTCCAAAGCGGACTGGCATACGCCATATTACTGGACACCTGGCATGGAGCGGGGAAGCCATATGTGGCGTGGACCATCCTATGATCCGAAAGCGTATCCATGGCTGTGGGAGAAATTCGTGGAGTTCACGCATGAGCAAATTATGGAGCTGCTGACCAACTATGGACGAATCGAATGTCTATGGCTGGATGCAGGCTGGGTACGTGAAGGCCGTCACGGTCAGGATATCCGATTGGGCGAAGTGGTGGAGCGGGCACGTCAGACAACTCAGCCGTGGCTCCTCGCAGCAGATCGCACAGTAGGCGGACCGTATGAGAATATCGTAACTCCGGAACAGACCATCCCTGAGCATCCAATGAATATTCCTTGGGAGAGCTGTATCACGGTGGGCAATTCCTTTGCGTTTGGATATGATGATCAGTACAAGTCAGCAAGACAGTTGGCACATATACTGCTTGAGGTAGTATCCAAGGGTGGTAACCTAGCGCTGAATGTTGGACCACAACCGGACGGGCGTCTTCCAAAAGGGGCGGTACGAAGTATTAAAGCCCTCGGAGAATGGACCGGTACTCACGGTGAGGGCATCTATGGCACGCGAATTTGCGGACCATACTTCACAGGAGATTGGGCCTTTACACGTAAGGAAGATCTCAACGTATCGTATGCCTTCCGTTTGTATAGAAACGAGAACGAAGCAGTACAATCACAGGTAGTCATTCCATATGTGGAAAAGGTGGAGCGAATTGAACTCGTCGGCACAGACGATGTGCTGTCATTCCAACGGACGGAAGATGGACTTGTTGTAGAGTTGCCACAAGCGGCAGTTACGGAAGTAGCACCTATCACGCTGACGTTCAGATTGTTTACAAACCAATAAACCTACATTTCAAATCCCGAGGGGCTTCTACAGTCCTTCGGGATTTTTTGGGTTGATGATTTTTGCGATATACCTGTGCTAAAGGACGATTTCCCCTTGTCCAGCAAGGGTTTTGGGAATAAGGAGAGGTGGGAGAAAATTGCAAATTGATAAAAGAACACTGCTCAAGGTACTATCGATTTAAGAAAGCGTTACCTGACATTATTACTCACACCGATGACGCTAATACAGAAAAATGAGTCAAAGAAAAGGATGTTTAAGGGATGTAAATGTAATGTATTATTACACTTAAGGTGTAGAAGGAGTGACGCGAATGAGTCGAGCTACGGAAAGCATACCTGCACCGGTGGAGCTCCAGCAAGGAAGGAATTACGCAGAACCCAAGCGACAGCATCCATTTATCAGAAGCCTCAAGAAGCATTGGGAGCTGTATCTACTGGTGCTTCCTCCCGTATTGTATCTGTTGATCTTCAAGTACATTCCAATGGTTGGTGTACAGATTGCCTTCAAAGACTTCAGTGTCGTTAAAGGAATCTGGGGCAGCCCTTGGGTTGGACTGAAACACTTTGAAGCCTTTTTCGAATCCCCGAACTTCTGGCTGCTGATCAAAAATACGATTGGGATCAGTTTCTACTCGTTACTCGCCGGATTTCCCATTCCGATCCTGCTGGCGCTTGCGCTGAATGAGATCCGAACAGGATACTTTAAAAAGACCGTCCAGATGGTCACGTACGCTCCGCATTTTATCTCCACAGTCGTCATGGTATCCATTATCATTCTGATGCTGTCACCGCATGTGGGTGTTGTAGACAAGCTATTTACCTTCCTGGGTTTCCCGATGACCAACTTTATGGGCATTCCCGAATACTTCAAATCCATCTATGTGTGGTCGGGTGTATGGCAGGGCATGGGCTATTCATCGATCATTTATATCGCGGCTCTCGCTGGCGTTGATCCATCCCTCTATGAGGCAGCGAAGATGGACGGCGCTTCAAGGCTTCGTAAAATCTGGCATATCGACCTTCCAACGCTCGTACCAGTCACCGTCATCATGCTGATTCTTAGCTTGGGCAGCATTATGGGCGTGGGCTTTGAAAAAATATATCTAATGCAGAATCCGCTTAACACGAGCGCTTCAGAAGTCATCTCGACGTATGTGTACAAGGTCGGTCTGATTGGGGCCAACTTCAGCTTCTCCTCGGCGGTAGGATTGTTCAACTCCGTGATCAACCTGATCCTGCTGGTTATCGTCAACGGCATTTCCCGCAAAGTATCCCAGAACAGCTTGTGGTAAAGGAGGAGCTCATCCATGTTCAACCTGATGAATCGTAACCGGATCAAGGACCCGCTCGGTGACCGTATCTTCATGACATTCAACTATATCTTTCTGTTCGCTATACTTCTAACGGTGTTTTACCCGCTCTTGTATATCATCAGTTCTTCATTCAGCTCCTCGCGTGCCGTTACATCCGGTCAGGTGTGGCTGTACCCGGTAGACTTTAACATTAAGGCCTACATCTCTATTTTCAAAAGCCAACAGCTCATTCTCGGTTTCTACAACACGATCATCTATACCGTTGTAGGCACATTTATCAATGTGGCGCTAACGGTCATGCTCGCCTATCCGCTATCGCGCAAGTCGTTTTACGGACGAGGTGCCATTATTATTTTCATGATGATCACGATGTTCTTTGATGGCGGTCTGATTCCAACGTATCTCTTGATGAAAGACCTTCATCTGCTGGATACACGCTGGGCGATGTGGCTGCCAGGGGCGCTCGCAGTGTTCCAGGTTATCGTAGCGAGAACCTTCTTCCAGTCTTCCATCCCGGAAGAGCTGGGGGAGGCGGCGGAAATGGACGGATGCCGGGACATCCGGTATTTGATCAGCGTAGTTCTTCCATTATCAAAACCGATTCTGGCGGTCATGACCCTGATGTATGCGGTGGGCCACTGGAATGCGTACTTTGATGCCCTGATTTATCTTCGTTCCGAGAAGTTGTTCCCGCTCCAATATGTGCTGCGCAATCTGCTAATTCTTAACGCGGCAGACCCAGCAATGTTGGCCAATACGAGCCAGCAGCTAAGAGATCAGGGGTTCGAACAGGTCCTGAAATACGCACTGATCGTAGTTGCCAGCATTCCTATTCTCATCATGTACCCGTTTGTGCAGAAGCATTTTGTTAAAGGGGTTATGGTTGGCTCGCTCAAAGGATGATCTTTGTCATCTGCTTCCGTTACGCCACTTGAAAGGAGGTGGGGGAACACTCCGGCTTCCGGGATAAGGTTTAACACGAGTACGTAATCAGAATGTTATGCCGTTTTCAACAAAAAGGAGGAGTCAGATTGAAAAAATCTTGGATTTCGATGTTGTTTCTGGTCTTTGCTTCGATGGCTTTGTTGTCCGCATGTGGTTCATCCGAGGATGCGGGTACAGGGAGCGACGGTAGCGGGGAGAGCGGTGGCCCGGTAACGATGACCTTCTTTGCCCCACAAGGTAAAGCGTCCATGGAAGAAAATGAGTTCACCAAATTTATCGAAGACAAGTTCGATGTTACCCTGAAATGGGATCTGGCCCCGACGGACGCTCTGCAAGACCGCAGACAGTTGCTGCTGGCGAGTGGCGATTATCCTGAAGTGTTCCTCCATGGCAAGTTCACGACCTCAGACCTTCAAACGTACGGAAAACAGGGCGTGTTCCTCCCGCTGCAGGATCTGATCAAGCAGTACGGTCCGAATCTGACCAAGATGATGGAGGAGAAGCCGTACTTCAAAGAAGCGGTAACTGCGCCGGATGGCAACATCTACGCTCTGCCGATTTTCAATGAATGTTACCACTGTACGTACGCTCAGAAATACTGGATTAACACCGAGTGGCTGGACAATCTGGGTCTCAAAATGCCTACCACGACCGATGAACTTTACACGGTTCTGAAGGCATTCAAGGAACAAGACCCGAATGGCAATGGCAAAGCCGATGAGATTCCACTCACCGGTGCACCCAACAAGTACGTATGGAATGGCAACATCGATGCCTATTTGATGAACAGCTTTATCTATAATGACAACGATAAATATTTGATTGTGAATGATGGAAAGGTTGACTTTGCAGCGAACAAGGAAGAGTGGAAAAAAGGGCTGGAATACATGCATAAGCTGTATTCAGAAGGCCTGATTGATCCGGCTTCCTTCACACAGAACGATCAGGCAATCGGGCAGTTGGGTAACAAGGAAGGGGATGAGGTGGTCGGCTCTATAACGACAGCGCTGGTCAGCTACCTTGTGAACACGTATGACAAAGATATCACCCGCCACCAGCACTGGGACATCGTGCCTCCACTGAAAGGGCCGGATGGTGTGCAGACGACAGGCGCTACGCAAAGCGTAGGTGAGTTCGAGTTCGCCATCACCAATAAAGCGACCGAAGCACAACAGATCGCAGCGATCAAAATTGTAGATTACATGTTCAGTGAAGAAGGTGCCCTGTATGCAGAGTACGGTCCGACAGAAGGAAAGGGCTGGAAGAAGGCGGATGCCGATGAGAAAAACATCAATGGTGAGCCTGCCAAATACAGCTACTATAACCTGCCTGAGCGTGACCCAAATGTTGTAGTCAACGAGAGTTGGTCACAGATCGGAGCACATGACTTGTCCAATACGTTCCGCAATCTGTTTGCAGAAGGTCAGAATCCACTGGAAGCGGAGGGTTACGGTACACGTCTGGCGCAAGCAACCAATGTATATGAACCTTATGCGCCAAAAGAAGTCTATCCTGCGAACGTATTTATCCGTCCTGAAGATACAGAAACCGCTGCGCAGCTCACGACGGCCGTTAAGGATTACGTGATGACCAATATGGCTCAATTCATTATCGGCAGCAAGAGCATCGATAAGGAATGGGACGCGTACGTAAAAGGTTTTGATGGTCTGGGACTCAGCAATTACCTTGAGATTTACCAGCGTGCGATTGAGAAGAATCAATAAAGATTAATGGTTTCATGAATGAGGCTGTCCCGATGTCAACACAGAAATCGGGATGGTCTTCTCCTTTTGACAACCCCACTTCATCCGATATAATTTACTGAATATTTATGGAAAATTAGCGACCGGATTGGCGCGGTTGTCATTCCAGCTTATGCAAAATGCTCATACGTATAAACAGTGGTGGGGGGCCTCGGAGATGAACAACAGTTGGTTTAGACGTTTGCTGCTATCGTATTTGCCTGTTTTTTTTATCGTGACCACAATCCTGTTTATCATTTTCTTTCAGGTATTCAATGAACAGAACCGGAGAGAAGCACTCAAGGCCAATGAATTTCTGGCGTCACAGGTAACGCAATATTTGGACAATTCACTACGTTCCATCGACTTCAAGGTGCTGCGTGATATTTTGACCAATCCCAACCTGAAAAATTATTATTCGGTAACCGGAAGCGAGGATGTGTATGCCGGAATTCAAGCAGTCCAGGTTATTGATGAATTAAAAATAGAGTATCCGCTGATTGATTCCATATATCTGGTGAGATACAACGACGATACGGTATTCAGCAACGGCAAGGCGGTGCCGATTGAGGAATTCCCGGATGCAACGTTTATTAAAGACAGTCGTGCTGCGGCAACGCAAAAGTGGGTGGGGGCGAGATCCTTTAAGGCATTTCCAACCGAGGAAGGAAAACAGGTCATTACACTCATTCGCGGTGTCGGAAACGGCACGGGCCTTGTCGTTGTTAACGTCGATCTGCCGACCTTGCAGAAATCCATCATGCAGATGTATGACCCTGAATTCACTTTCGTGAATATCTTCAATCGCTCGGGCGGCAATCTGTGGGACGGAGCAATGCAGGGTGGAATTACAGCAGTTTCTCCCAAAACAGACTCAGGTGAAGTGTTCTCCGAGTTTACATCCAGCTACAGTGGCTGGAAGGTACAGACGGGGCTGAACAATGGCAAGATCGTCAAATTTGCCCTGAAGTTTTATAATATCTGGTTTGTTTTTGCCGTTGCCGTTGTCCTTATTGGTGTGGTGTGGGTGATCTATGTGACACGTAGAAATTACAAGCCCATCCAGCAGATTGTCACGTTGATTGAGACGGTGGCTTCGCAGAAACAGCCAGGGGCGGGTTATACGAAGGATAACGAGTTTCGTTTTATCCAGACTACGCTGGAGCGAATGATCGATCAAACCAAGCAATATCAGGAAGAGCATGAAGAGAACCTGATTTTGCAGAAGAAATATTTCTTTCAGGAGCTGCTGGAGGGTACGCGGGACTTTACCGGCAATGAACTGACAGCGGAGATGAGCAGGTTCAAGCTCCCGCAGTTAGAGGATCGATGGGCTGTAATGGTGGTGGAGATCGATCAGTATTCCCGATTCATGGAGGAGTACCACAATCAGGATCAATCCCTCCTGAAATTCGTGTTATCCAGCATTCTACAGGAGAGTGCAAGGCACGAGGGCACCGAAGTGTGGGCTGAGTGGATATCGGATCAGCGTCTGTATGCCATACTCTGGATTCCCGAAATGGAGAAAGGTGAGGAGACCGAGCAGAGACTGCTCTCCGGTTATCTTGACAGGGTTGGGCAGTATTTGAACTTCACCGTAACCATCGGTATTGGAAGAGTCGCAGTGGATGTCCGTGGTCTGAGAGCTTCGCTGAAGGAGGCGGTGCATGCCTTGGAATACAAGGCTGTGCTCGGCATGAATCGTATCATTCCATGCGGGGTGGTACCGAACTCAACGAATGATGTGTATGAATTCCTGAAGACGATCTCTTTGCTGGTACAGGCGATGCGACTCTCGGAAGATGTGTGGGAGAAGCATTTTGACCGCTTATTCGAACAGATCCATGAATCCGTGCTCTCCCGCCAGGAGATTATGAATACGGTCCAATTGCTGTTCCAGCACTATAACCGGGAGTTCGCAGAACTTCCACGAGAGTATCAGGAGCGATGGGCATCTGTATTTACACCACTTCTTCCTAGGTTGGAAGGTTGGGAGACGTTGGATGATTTACGCGCGCTGTGCTGGGAAGGCTTCCGTGAGCTGGCTGATGAGATGCAGACGCTTCATTGCTCCAGAAAACATCGATCTCATATTCTTGAAATTCGCAAGTATATTGAACAGAACTACAACAACCCCGACCTGTCACTAAATTATCTAAGTGATCTATTTGATATCAATCCGAAATATTTAAGCAAGCTATTTAAGGACGAGATTGGTGAGAAGTTCGTGGATCTTCTGATTAGTCACCGTATTGAGAAGGCGAAACAGCTCATGCTGGAGACGGATAAGGCCATTCAGGAGATCAGTGAGGAAGTTGGGTATACGAATTACAATTCCTTCAATCGGGCGTTCAAGAATGTGGTGGGTGTTGCGCCTAGCGACTACCGAAAAGCCATGTGAGCCCATGCACCAGACTAAGCCGAACTCATAAGGAGAATATGCATATGGACTATAAAGATGCTTCGCTTTCCGTTCAGGAGCGGACCCAAGATCTGCTCGGGCGGATGACCACGGAGGAGAAGATAGGGCAGCTGATCCAGCCGATGGGGTGGAAGACTTATGTGAAGGAAGCAGATGGTACGGTTCAGGTTACGGATGAGTTTAAAAAGGAAATCGCAGAGGGCGGGATTGGGTCTTTATATGGAACACTTCGTGCTGATCCCTGGACGGAAGTGACGCTGGAGACTGGCCTGACGCCTAGGCAGGGAGCTGTTGCCACCAATGAAATTCAGCGGTATGCCATGGAGAACTCCCGGCTGGGCATTCCCATTTTGTTCGGGGAAGAGTGTTCTCACGGGCATATGGCCATTGGGGCAACTGTATTCCCGGTGCCGTTAGCAGTAGGAAGTGCTTGGAACACGGAATTGTACCGCAAGATGTGTGAAGCGATTGCTGTGGAGACTCGGAGCCAGGGAGGAGCGGCAACATATTCGCCTGTGCTTGATGTAGTACGGGACCCGAGATGGGGACGGACGGAGGAATGTTTTGCCGAAGATCCATACCTGATCGGTGAATTGGCGGTTGAAGCGATAAAAGGTTTACAGGGTGACCGGCTCGATTCTAATCGGACGATTGTGGCGACACTCAAACATTTTGCAGCCTATGGCAGCTCGGAAGGTGGGCGCAATGCTGCTCCGGTGCATATGGGACTACGAGAGCTGCACGAGGTGGATCTGCTGCCGTTCAAGAAAGCAGTGGAAGCCGGAGCATGTTCTGTCATGACAGCGTATAACGAGATTGATGGTGTGCCTTGTACGTCGAGTTCATATCTGCTGAATGATCTCCTACGCGTGCAATGGGGTTTTGACGGATTTGTCATTACTGACTTTGGTGCAATTCAGATGCTTGTCAATGGACACAACACCGCGGAGAACGGGGAGCAGGCCGTTGCTCAGTCGCTTAAGGCAGGGGTGGACATGGAAATGTCCGGGTACATGTACCGCAAGCATCTCGGGCAGGCCCTGTCGCAAGGATTGATTGAAGAGAAGGATCTGGATACGGCGGTAAGGCGGGTACTGGAGATGAAGTTCAGACTGGGCTTATTCGAACAACCTTTCGTTGATCCTGACTTTGCAGAGCAGGTGATCGGATGTGAAGAACATATTCAGCTGGCGAGAAAAGTCGCGCAGGAGGGAATCATTTTACTCAAAAATGAAGACAACACCCTTCCGCTCGGTAAAACAAGTACAAAACTGGCGGTCATTGGACCGAATGCGAACCACGTCTACAACCAGCTTGGCGACTACACCTCGCCGCAGCCGAGAGGACAGATCGTTACGGTACTGGATGGGATTACGCGCAAGCTTGGTGCTGACACCGGAAAGGTGCTGTACGCACCGGGCTGCCGGATCAAAGGGGATTCCAGAGAGGGCTTTGCGCAAGCGCTCGCCTGTGCTGAAGAAGCAGATACTATCATTATGGTGATGGGAGGGTCAAGTAGCCGGGATTTTGGCGAAGGGACCATTGATCTGCGGACGGGGGCATCCGTTGTTACGGATGATCCATGGAACGATATGGAATGCGGTGAGGGGATAGACCGATCGTCTCTGAACCTGATGGGTGTTCAACTGGAACTGGTGCAAGAAGTACATAAGCTGGGGAAACCGGTTATTGTCGTATATATTAACGGACGGCCCATTGCCGAACCCTGGATTGATGAGCATGCATATGCCATTGTGGAAGCGTGGTACCCCGGGCAGGAGGGGGGCAACGCCATTGCAGATATTCTGTTCGGTGATGTGAATCCATCTGGTCGTCTTACCATCTCCATTCCCAAGCATGTAGGTCAGCTTCCGGTCAACTACAATGCCAAACGTACCCGGGGCAAGCGATATTTGGAGACCGATCTGGCACCACAATATCCGTTCGGTTTTGGGCTTAGTTATACAGAATTCAAGTACGAGAATGTAAGAGTTGTGCCGGAAGTGATTGGACCAGACGATGAAGCAGAGGTGCAGGTGGAGGTCACAAATACGGGAGCGGTTGCGGGAAATGAGGTTGTACAGCTGTATATTACGGACGTATCGGCTTCGGTCACCCGTGCCGAAATTTCACTGAAGGGATTTCGTAAAATCCATCTAGAGCCGGGACAGACCCAGACGGTGACGTTCCCTGTGCAAAAAGAACATCTAGAGCTGATCGATTCCCGTCTTCAGCCTGTTGTGGAGCCGGGTGAATTCAGACTGATGGTTGGTAGCAGCTTCAGAGACTGGACTGCTTGTAGTTTACACATCCAGAAGGTGGGGGTGGAGGTATGATTCGAATTCAGAGATTCATTCAGGATCTGACTCAGCAGCAATGGAGGGATACTATTGAACTTCCAGAGTGGCAGATGCAGAAAGCCAAGTATGTCCGGCCAGGGGAATATGAGTATGAACAGAAGAATGCGGCTGTTCAAAGCTTGAATCCACTCCATAGTAACCATGGAACGACTTATTTTCTGAGCAAAACCGTAGAGATTCCGGCCAATTGGGAGGAAGATGTGGTCGGATTGATCTTCGAGGCCAGGGGTGAAGGGCTGCTGAAGGTGAATGGCGTGCCTTATCACGGACTGGACCGCAATCATAGGTATGTACCGTTACCGAAGAGCCGTGTGGGAACTACGCCATTGCTGGAGATTGAGCTATATGATCCCATACCGGAACCACATGACCCCTTGAATCGACAGGCGGTCATCCAGCCGCCAATTCAGGGCATCCGAGCCGCTTTGGTTCGTGTTAATTCGCCTTTACAGAGTCTAATGTATAGCATTACGGTACTTTCAGAATCACTCCGAACATTGCCGGAGAAAGACTTAAAGCGCACCCGTCTTATTCGGGATGTTCATCAGGTGATGGATAAGATGTACAACGAGCCTGAGCGCTGGAGTGAAGCGGCGTGGGTGCAGCATTGGGAAGAATGGCTCGCACAGTCGGTGCAGGAGGAAGACCCGGAAGAGTATCGAGACGGATTCATGCATTTGGTTGGGCAATCCCATATCGACATTGCCTGGCTGTGGCCTGTGCGTGAGACTGTGCGCAAGTCCAGCCGCACCTTCTCCACGATGTGTACTTTGATGGATGAGTATCCGGAGTTCGTGTATTCGCAGAGTCAACCACAGCTGTATGCATTCGTGAAAGAGCACTATCCTGAGCTGTACGAACAAATCAAAAACCGAATTGCCGAAGGCCGCTGGGAACTGGTTGGTGGCATGTGGGTCGAGCCGGATCTAAATATTCCGAGTGGCGAGTCGCTTGTGCGTCAGATCCTGTACGGGCAGAACTTTTATCAGGAGGAGTTCGGCAAGCGTTCAAACATCGAGTGGCTTCCTGACACTTTTGGCTACTGTGCTTCGCTGCCACAACTGCTCAAGCTGGCTGACATTCCTTATTTTATGACCACCAAGCTCAATTGGAATGATACCAACGTTTTCCCGTATGATCTGTTCCATTGGGTAGGTATTGACGGCACCTCGGTGCTTGCGTATCTCAATCACGGAGTGAATGAGCATACCCGGCCCAAGGATGTGGATGAGCACTGGCAATCCTACAAGCAGAAGGATGTACACCCCGAGCAAATGCTGCTATATGGGCATGGCGATGGTGGAGGCGGGGTAACGAACGAAATGGTTGCGTTCGCAGAGCGATCCCATTTCATGGTTGGGCAGCCCATTAGCAATTTCAGTACAGCAGGCGCGTTTTTCAAAGAAATTTCGAACAACAATCCTAAGCTGCCCAAATGGCATGGCGACTTATATCTGGAACTGCATCGTGGAACCTATACAACTCATGCACGCAACAAAAGGAGCAATCGCAAAGCAGAGGTGTTGTATCGGGAAGCTGAAATCTGGGGGCAGTTTGCCGGAGTTGAAGCAGCACAGGCGAAAAGTGATCTGGATGAAGGCTGGAAGCTGATCATGCTGAATCAATTCCATGATATTATCCCGGGCACGTCCATTCCCGAAGTATACGTAACATCAATGGAAGAGTATACGAAAGTATTCGCTCTGGGGACAGCGGCTATGAATGGTACCCTAAGTAGTATTGAGGACCGCATTGCGACAGATGGCTTCGACGGTCTGCCCTATGTTGTATTTAATAGCCTAGGCTGGGAGCGGGGAGAAGTTGTTACGATTACAGGCGACGAGAAACTGAGCGGTTTAGCAGCGTTTGACCATCGGGGTAATCGTCTGCCGAGTGACCTGGAGGCAAATGGAGACGTGCTGACCTTGTCAGTCTATGTCCCATCCATTCCGGCCTTTGGGTATGCCACGATATGGCTACGCCAGGCACCGGATGCCAATCTTCCTGCATTGAAACAGGATGAATCTTTCCCTTCTGTCTGGGAAACGGACTTTTACACGCTTGAATTTAACGATGTAGGAGAGATCATCAGATGGTATGACAAAACCATGCAACGGGAGTGGCTGAAACCGAGCGATAAAGCGAATGAGTTACAGTTTTTCCATGACAGGCCAACATATTGGGATGCTTGGGATATTGATCCGCGGTTTGAATCGCAGCGTGCAGGAGTGGCAGAGCTGATCTCCAGAGAAGTAGTACAGCGTGGAGTAACGCAGGATATCCTTCGGTTTCACTGGAAGTTAAACGAGTCCGAGATTCACCAGGATATCATTCTATATCGTCATCAGCGACGTGTTGATTTCAAGACAAAGGTGAACTGGGCGGAGAGTCATAAGCTGCTCAAAGTGGCTTTTCCCGTTGATTTGGTATCAGCGAAAGCAGCCTATGAAATCCCGTTTGGTGCGCTGGAGCGCCCTACTCATAACAACACCAGCTGGGAGCAAGCCCAGTTTGAAGTGTGTGGTCACCGCTGGGCGGATATCTCCGAGGGCAACAGTGGTGTAAGCCTGCTGAACGATTGTAAATACGGATATGACATCAAGGATCAGATGATCCGTCTTTCCCTGCTCCGTGCTCCTAAATGGCCGGATGAACATGCTGACCAGGGTGAGCATGAATTCATGTATTCCCTGCTGCCGCATCAGGGAGATTGGCGGGAAGCGGGTGTGGTACGACGTGCGATGGAACTGAACCACCCGGTTCGGGTTGTTGCAAGTGACCGACACTCTGGCACATTGCCAGCAGAGCACAGCTGGGTTCATTTCCATAGTGAACATGTCATTCTGGATACAATCAAGGCTTCCGAGGATGGCACGGGAACGGTACTTCGTTTCTATGAGTCATCTGGTGGAAGAGAAACGGTTCAGGTTCACTGGGCTGACGCGCGTATACAGACGTCTGTAGTCAATCTGTTGGAGGATGAAATCATGCCACTAGCTTGTCATGAAGGGAAGTTTGAGCTGACGTTCAAGCCATATGAAATTCAAACCGTGAAGTTGGTCTCAGCAGATTAGTTTCAGGAAACCGGATAAGAAATGATCGGAGAAAAAGGAGTGACCGGGTAGGGGTCGAAAATTGTATAGAGCATTCCGTCCATCATGAAGGCTCACCAGGAATGAAAAATCAAATACCGATTTAACGGGAGGGTATGGCATGAAATTAACAAACAAGATTGGCGTTATCGTGGATAGCTTCGGTGTAGGTGTACGTGAAGGATTAAGCAAAGCGAAGGATGTAGGTGCAGAAGGCGTACAGATCTATGCAGTCCATGGAGAGATGGACCCTGAGAACCTCTCTCCGACAGCTCGCAAGGAGTTAAGAAGTTATATCGATTCTCTTGGTCTTGAAATTTCTGCCCTGGTTGGCGATTTGGGCGGTCACGGGTTCCAGGTCAAGGAAGATAATCCGTGGAAAGTAGAGAAGTCCAAGCGCATCGTGGATCTTGCTCTGGATCTAGGTACAAATATCGTCACAACACATATCGGTATTGTTCCGCACGATCCCTCCTCCGAAGTGTATGCCACACTGCATGCCGCATGTGAGGAACTGGGCCAATATGCCAAAAGCGCAGGAGCCTACTTCGCGATTGAGACGGGACCGGAAACGGCAGCAGACCTGAAAGGGTTTCTGGATACCATGTCGACTAACGGGGTTTCGGTGAATTTTGACCCGGCAAACATGGTGATGGTTACCGGAGATGACCCTGCACGAGGTGTTCATCTGCTCAAGGATTATATTGTGCATACCCATGTGAAAGATGGTGTGCGCCTGAAGGAAGTAGACCCGAGGGACGTATACGGTGCAGTGGGATATGCCCCTATGGATCATGAGAAAATTGCCGAAATGGTCTCTTCCGGAACGTTCTTCCGTGAGGTACCGCTGGGCGAGGGCAGTGTGGATTTTGACGCATACTTTGCAGCCCTTCGGGATATTGGCTATAAAGGTTATCTGACGATTGAACGCGAGGTAGGCGACCAGCCGGAACAGGACATTCGCAAAGCGGTTAAATTTATCCAACAATACCGATAGGGAGCTGAGCAGATGAAAGTGGGCCTGAGTACGTATAGCTTGTTGAACGATCTGAATTCGGGTGAAATGACGGTTTTGGATATCATCGACTGGATTGCTGCAAATGGTGGCGAGCATATGGAGATGGTTCCGTATGGTTACACCGTGGAGGACAATCCTGATCTCGCCGACGCCATTCGGGAGCGCGCTGCTTCTGCGGGTATTGAGCTGTCCAACTATTCGATGCCTGCGAATTTCGTGCAGGAGACGGAAGAAGCTTTTGAAGAAGAGATAGCTCGGGTCAAAAGACATGTCGATGTTGTACACCGGATGGGTGTAAAGCATATGCGTCATGACGTAACGGCGTTTACTTTGCCTAAGGAGAAAATGACCATTGCCTGGTTTGAGGAAAATTTGCCGCTGATGGTGAAGGGAAGCCAGATCATTGCTGATTATGCTGCACAGTTTGGCATTACAACAACCATTGAGAATCACGGCTTCAGTGTGCAGGCCAGTGACCGTGTGCAGCGTGTGCTTCATGCCGTAGATCGTCCCAACTTCAAAACGACACTCGATATCGGCAACTTCATGTGCGTGGATGAGAATCCGATTATCGGGGTCATGAAAAATCTGCCGTACGCTTCTCTGGTTCACTTCAAGGACTTTTATTTCCGCCCTTATGATGAGCATCCGGGTGAAGGGGAATGGTTCACAACCGCTTACGGCAACTTCCTGCGCGGTGCCATTGTGGGGCAAGGGGATATTCCAATCCGCAAAATTGTGAGGCTGATTAAAGACTCCGGTTATGATGGTAACATTACGATTGAGTTTGAGGGCATGGAGGAATGCAAATCTGCTTCCAAAATCGCCATGAGCAACCTGCGCCGCTTCTGGGAAGAGGCTTAGGGCAATCATTTAGTTTTACATTGTGGGGCCACTTTAAGGAAGTGGCTCTTTTTGCACTTCTTATGTTGAAAAATATACTCGTCTTTGTGTTAAATAAGTCATTATTCAGGGATGCCCAGTCCCGTGATTATGATAAAGTATAATAAAGCGAAGCGCTTTCATATTTTCGGATCAAGAAAATTATAAATAATATTAATAGAAATGGAGAATGTAGATGACGAACTTATCGCTCGAAATTCAAAATGTGGACGGTGTGGTGCTCGAAACGCGGACGGACAGTGAACTAGTAAATCTTGTGTACAGACAGGCCTATGGATCAGGGGACAGCATCGTTCTAAGAAGCTCTGATGTAAACGTATATCTGATCATCCAGCTGGAGGATTCCATGAACCCGGCTTTCGTTTATTTTACAGGTGAGGAGTATCGTTATGCCATTCCTTTTGACGAGAAACGAGTGTCCTATTCACCAAAGTCATTTACGGGTGACAAGCATGTTCTACATGCTCGGTTGGCTACACGTGAAGAGATTGAGGCATATAAAAATGTAGCGCTGAATCCTTATGATCAGCATGGAAACGAAAGCTGTTTTCCCCATGCCTCCGCCAACGTGGAAACCCGTGGAGAGTCCGTATTTGCAGCACGTAACGCCATTAATGGCAACAGCGCAAATGATTCACATGGCGAGTGGCCTTACGAATCTTGGGGGATCAACCAGCGGGATGATGCTGCCATTACAGTCAACTTTGGACGTACGGTGTCTATCGACAAAGTAGTCCTGACCTTGCGTGCAGATTTTCCCCACGATAATTTCTGGGAGCGGGTTACTCTTACCTTTTCCGATGGCAGCTCCGAGCAGGCCAGTTTGATCCAAACTCATAAACCACAAACGATCGCAATTCAGTCGAAGGACGTGGAATGGGTAACGTTAAGCGAACTGATCAAGTCGTCAGATCCCTCTCCATTCCCGGCATTAAGTCAGTTCGAGGTGTTTGGTCGCGAAGCCTAAATTCATTAACATTAATTGGTTCTCGATAAGGATTAAGTTACGATCATCACAAGTATGGTATAATAGATCTATTCAGCCTGGAAAATGACTGGCTATGGATAGGGGAGATCACTGATCTATGCAGGTATTCGAGGACTGGAACCAGAAAGTGAAAAAAACGTTTAATGCTACGAATCCCGAGGTTGTATTGACGGTATCTGAAGCAGGGAGTTTGCTCGGTCTGACCAAAGATCAGATGAAACTTTATGTAGACAAGAATAAACTAACTAAGGTCCCGATCATGAGAAGTGTTCACCGATACCTCTTGTTGAAAAGTGAAATAGATAGCATCGTAAAAACGCGCTAACCTCATAGGATCGACCGCAGCCATTTTACCGACAGGATTCGGGAGAGTGGTTTTTTTTTTTGCGAAGACACCGAGGATAAAATAAGGATTACAGGACAATCCTACCAATGGATGAACTTTGGTTCCCAGCACCACTGGGAGTTAAATCAAGAGCGGTCAGGGCCTCTTTGGAGAGGGGGCCTTGTTCTTAGAGATGCTTATGGAAATACCTTCTTGTCAATGGACAACCTATTCGTATATACTCTTGTCGCAAGTGGCAGGAATGGTTCAATTACATGATATCAAGGAGATGAAGCACGAATGGCAATTAGCTTGAATGTGTATCTTGTAACAGATGGTAACGGACGTGAAGCAGTGGAATTTTATAAAAAGGCATTTGGAGCGGAAGTGCTGGCACTCCAGACATTTGGCGATGGTCCTTCCAACCCAGATCACCCCGTACCTCCCGAAGCGAAAGACCGCATCATGCATGCTTCCTTGCAGATTGGAAGTTCTGTATTGATGCTATCCGATACATTCCCTGGTATGCCTTATATTGTGGGTAATCATGTGAATGTCACGGTGAACACAGATACTGCCGATGAAGCCAAAGCAATTTTCAACCAGCTGCAAGACGGTGGCGAAGTGAAAATGCCGATCCAGGAAACATTTTGGAGTCCAGCCTACGGTATGGTTATCGATAAATTTGGCGTTCAGTTCCAGATCAGCTGTGTTGCAGCCAACCATCAGTAAATTGAGAGATAGTGTCTCTGCCATATAGGTAAAGTGAAAAAACCTGCAAGGAATGTGTATACTTTCTAATCTAAAATTAGACTTCTTTCTGAATCTTGGAAGGGTTGTTGATTTTGTAAGGAACAGGATTTCTGGTCAGTTTCTTCTTGATAATCTTTGCTTCAAAAGTAAGCACATCACCAACCTCAAGCTCCTGCTTCTTGATCGTGGCACTGTGACTGGACCAAGCTTCGCCAACGTCGATAACTTCGGGCTCGGTGATCGTAACGGCTTCATAGATAATGACTTCATCATCATTGTCGGAGAAGTGGTTCGGCACGGTCGTAAATTCCTTTACAACAGCGGACATTTTCACTTTACCCTCCGGCAGATCAATCTTGATCGATTTGGCTTTACCTGCGGTTTTTGCCTTTGGTTTAGCAGCGCTGCTTGTGGCCCCGTTTGCGGGTCCAACATACTCTTCCACCAGACCATCAGGGTCGCCTTTTAGTTCGGAGGAGGTATCATCGTCATCCGTGTCCACATCCAGTTCGGAATCAAAGTCACTCATACCGGATGGAATCTTATCCGAATAGGCAGCAACAGGATCTTGTGCAGCATCAGAGCTAGGGATCTCTTCTAAGTTGGTTGTAACGACTGGTTCATTAGATTTGTCTTTTGCCGTGCCTGCTCCAACCGAACTTTTTACATTATAGCTGGACGCCTGCATTTCTTTCAGATAAGAAGGATGAATACAGTGTTTCTGATCATTGTCCAATTGAATGACTGCTGCCATATGATCGACAAAGCCAATGATGGTGCAAGGCATATTCAGCCCATTCCCTTTATAATAGAACGTTTTGACCTTCGTTGCTTTTTCCGAAAGTAAGCCCCATTCCTGGCACTTCTCAATCAACTCGTCTTCGTTCTCCAAAGCGGTATAATACTGCGGTTCGATCATAAAAGCATATGCCATAACGAATTTCCGCCTTTCCCATCAGTTCTTCATGTTCATCGTTGCCAAATTACACTCAGTGTATCACAAAAGTGGACCCTTCGATGAGGAATATAAAAGCGCCTGAATAGGCGCCTATGGTATAATTTTCGGTAGACAACGGGTGGGCATTACCACAATGAAGTCATAAACAAAAACCCACCGTTAAACCAGGTTGAACGCCTGTGGTGGGATTTGCTCTGCATCTGAACAGACGCGCGCCGTGAGAGGATTTTACCTCTCCATATTGTCTATTCTTATGTTACCATAGGCATTTTATACAGGCAAATGAGTGACTGTTCCTACATTAAAAGTTAATATTTTTTTATAAATATCTTCAAGGAGGATGATCTCCATGGGCACAAAAGTGAATCCTCAAACTCTATGGCTTGGGGTAGGTATTGCCATTGGAACGAGTATTGGTGTGGCAACAAACCAGATCGCCCTGGGGGTTGCCTTTGGTGTGGCATTGGGCGTCGTGGTTGGATCTGTCGTTAGCAAACGTGCAGGCTCGGGGCTGGATGATATGCTGAGTGAACATGTCAAGGAATTGTATAAGCAGGAGGAATGGGAAGAGGTACTTGAGCGGTCCCAGGATCATCCGGTGCTACTTCTGAAACACAGTACGACTTGTCCAGTCAGTGCGAGAGCATACAGGGAGTTTATGGCCTTTGTGGGCTCGAATGCATCAGATCCCGCACAAAAGATGGAGTACCGGATCGTCAAAGTCATCGAAAGCCGCTCGCTTTCCCGCCGCATTGCGGAAGATACCGAGGTTCACCATGAATCGCCTCAAGTCCTGCTGCTGGACGGTGGCCAAGTTATTCAACATACGTCACACGGGAAAATTACCCGGAAGAGACTGCTGCAATGGGCCCAGAATCCGTTTGGATAAAGGGCACCCAACATACATAGACCCGTTTCCTTCAGCTGATCGCTGAGGGGAACGGGTCTTTTTTACGCTTTTTTTACACCCTGGCGTGGATTTCTTTACCCCCTTTTTACAGCGTTTCGTATTACGATTTCATATGTAGAAGGTTGCAAGAACGGTAGAGAGAGGGAGGGGAGCACATGGTGAATGATGCAACGATAATTGGGCTGGTTGTGCTGTTGTTTGTGGTGTTCTGGGGATTTGTGAAATTTTGTGAGAAAGCATGAATGTATAGGGCGTGAAAGGGGAGAAGCCGTATGATCGTCATCGGCATGATTGTGCTCGCACTGGTAGTCTATCTTGGTTACGTGCTAGTGAGGCCGGAGAAATTCTGATGGTTGCTTGGGGCACGAAACCAGAAGCACTCGGATCGTCGATTTTAGGGAGGAAATGCGGATATGAGTAGCGGTTTATTACAAGTGGCGGTGACGCTGCTGATCATCATACTACTGGTGAAGCCAGTGGGGAGTTATCTGGTGAAGGTGTTTGACGGCAAACGAACAGGACTGGATCGGATATTTGGTGGGCCTGAGCGATTGCTGTATCGATTGATGGGGGTGAAGGAGAACGAGTCGATGGGTTGGAAAAAGTACCTGTCAGCCGTACTCATCTCAAACTTCGTCATGCTGTTATTGATGTTTCTGGTGCTGCGGATGCAAAAGTATTTGCCGCTCAACCCGGATGGCATTGGCAATATGCCTGCGGCACAGGCCTTTAATACAGCTGCATCGTTCATGACCAACACGAACTGGCAGTCTTACACGGGCGAGAACGCACTGTCGTATCTATCACAGATGCTGGCCGTGACGTTTCCGATGTTCACCTCAGCGGCTACAGGCTTCGCGGTCGCTATTGCATTCATTCGCGGCCTGGTAGGCCGCCGGGATGAACTGGGGAACTTCTACGTCGACGTGGTACGGTCGATTACGAGAATCTTTTTGCCGCTGAGCTTCATTGTGGCGTTGTTCCTCGTATTCCAGGGTGTGCCGCAGACACTGGCGGGAGCGGTGGACGCAACCACACTGGACGGGGCACAGCAGACGATTAGCCGCGGGTTGGTCGCTTCGCTGGAGTCGATCAAACACTTGGGTACCAATGGTGGAGGCTGGTTCGGAACCAATGCCGCGCATCCATTTGAGAACCCCACAGCGTTGTCAAACCTGGTGCATATCGTCTGCATGATGCTGCTTCCTACTGCGCTGGTTTACGCCTTCGGCATCATGGTGAACAACCGGAAGCAGGGCTGGACGCTGTTTGCGGCCATGAGTTTACTTTTCCTCGTAATGCTGACCACGGTATTTGTTTCGGAATATCGCGGTGTGCCGGCGCTGGATGCGGTGGGAATCCAAGGTAATATGGAAGGCAAAGAAGTCAGGTTTGGAGTATCCGAATCGGCGCTTTTCACAGCGGTGACTACAGCAGCCACAACCGGGTCAGTGAACAATATGCATGAGTCGCTCACCCCGCTTGGTGGCATGGTTGCACTGGCTGAGATGATGCTCAACAACGTATTCGGCGGTAAAGGAGTAGGTTTGCTCAACGGATTGCTCTATGTGATTCTGGCTGTGTTTATCTGTGGATTGATGGTTGGGCGAACTCCTGAATTTCTTGGTAAAAAAATTGAGGGTAAGGAAGTGAAGCTCGCATCTATCGCGCTGCTCGTTCATCCTTTGATTATTCTGGCTCCGACCGCGCTGGCGCTTATGCGCCCTGAATCTGTCGCTTCAATTTCGAATTCAGGCATGCATGGTCTGACCGAGGTGTTATATGCCTTTGCATCCGGGGCTGCCAATAATGGATCGGCGTTTGCCGGGCTGAATGCTAACACGGACTTTTACAACATCGCCATTGGTGTGGTAATGCTGCTTGGAAGATACATTTCCATGATCGCGATGATGGCCATTGCCGGATCACTGGCCACCAAACGGGTTGTTCCCGTAACAACGGGTACACTGCGTACACACACGCCTCTTTTTGCAGGCATTCTGGTGATGATGATTGTGGTAGTTGGAGCGTTGACGTTCTTCCCATCACTGGCGCTTGGACCGATTGCAGAACATTTGGCGATGATCCGATGATGGACGGTACGGTGATCGGATATGGGAATAGGAGCAAGGACGTAAAGTACGGAGGTGGATTATCACAATGAATGTTGTAGAACGAAAGAAGGAGCAGACAGTGGAAGGATTAGACAGAGGCATCATCAGAACCCAGGTTAAAGGAACGAGAGGTTCGGGGACGGATCCCGGTACGCCCAAAAGAACTAAAACATTAAGTCGGGACATTCTGCTCCAGGCATCTCTGGATGCCTTCAAGAAGCTGAACCCGGTCGTCATGATCAAAAATCCGGTGATGTTTATCGTCGAGGTCGGCACACTCATCACATTGCTGTTATGTATCAATCCGGATCTCTTTGTTTCATCCGAGGCAGGACGAGGGTACAACATCGCGGTGTTTCTCATCCTGTTGTTCACGTTGCTGTTTGCCAACTTTGCTGAAGCACTGGCAGAGGGACGGGGCAAAGCTCAGGCAGATACGCTGCGCAAGACGAAATCGGACACCACTGCGAAGCTGGTACAGAAAGACGGAACCATCAAGCAAGTGTCTTCGACCCAGTTGAAAAAAGGAGATATCGTCCGTATAGAAGCAGGCGAACTGATTCCCACGGACGGTGAGATTATTGAAGGGCTGGCCTCTATCGACGAGTCCGCCATTACCGGGGAATCGGCTCCCGTAATCAAAGAGGCGGGCGGTGACTTTTCCTCCGTTACAGGAGGCACGCGGGTTACTTCCGACTATATCGTGATGCGTGTGCAGACTGATCCGGGGGAGTCATTCCTCGACCGGATGATCTCACTCGTTGAAGGTGCACAGCGCCAGAAAACGCCGAATGAAATTGCGCTGACCACACTGCTCGCCGTGTTGACGCTGATATTCCTGATCGTCATCATGACCATGGTGCCAATGGCGAATTATTTGGGCATCCGGCTCGATCTGGCTACCCTTATCGCATTGCTTGTCTGTCTGATTCCGACGACGATCGGCGGGCTGTTATCTGCGATCGGTATTGCGGGCATGGACCGTGTAACGCAGTTCAACGTACTCGCCATGTCGGGTAAAGCGGTGGAAGCGGCAGGCGATATTGACACGCTAATCCTGGACAAAACCGGAACAATTACGTACGGCAACCGCATGGCCTCGGAGTTTATTCCCGTTCAGGGCGTATCTGCACAAGAGATGACTCGGGCTGCGCTGCAAGCTTCCGTGGTGGATGAGACACCAGAGGGACGCTCGGTCGTCGAATTGGCTGTTAAGCAGGGGGAGAACTGGGCGGAGACAGAATATGCAGATGCAGAACATGTGAACTTCACCGCAGAGACCCGCATGTCGGGTCTGAATCTAAGCGGTGGGAAGCAGATTCGCAAAGGTGCGGTGGATGCAATCAAACGCCATATTTCCTCCCGTGGAGGACGGATACCCGGCGATTTGGACGATATAGCGAACCGAATTGCAAAGGCTGGGGGTACACCGCTTGCTGTTGCGATTGATGACCAGATTTATGGTGTGATCTATCTGAAAGATACAGTGAAACCAGGGCTGAAAGAGAAGTTTGCGGAGATGCGAGCCATGGGTATCAAGACGATCATGTGTACAGGGGATAATCCCCTGACGGCGGCGACCATTGCGCTGGAAGCGGGCGTGGATGATTTTATTGCCGAGGCCAAGCCGGAAGACAAGATTACCGCGATCAAAAAAGAGCAGCAGGAGGGCAAGCTCGTCGCCATGACCGGCGACGGCACCAACGATGCTCCTGCTCTGGCGCAGGCCGATGTAGGCCTGGCGATGAATTCGGGCACCATGGCGGCCAAGGAAGCGGCCAACATGATCGATCTGGATTCTGACCCGACCAAGCTGTTGTCGGTGGTCTCCATTGGCAAGCAGCTGCTCATTACCCGCGGTGCACTGACGACATTTTCGATATCCAATGATATTGCCAAGTATTTCGCCATCATTCCGGCCATGTTTATTCTAGCCATGCCGCAGCTTCAGGCACTCAATATTATGAATCTCGCTTCACCGCAGTCCGCGATTCTGTCAGCGCTGATCTTCAACGCCATCATTATTCCACTGCTAATCCCAATCGCCATGCGGGGTGTAAAGTATCGGGCCATGTCCGCGGAGCGGCTGCTTGGACGGAATGTGTTCATCTATGGCGTGGGCGGTGTAATCGTTCCTTTTATCGGAATTAAGCTGATTGATCTGGTACTGTCGGGGCTTCACCTGGTATGAGGTATTAACTCTAGATTTGAATAACATTTACACGAAAACGTAGAGGGCAGAACAAAACTGGAGAAGCGTAGCGTTCGCCTTTATCCCCGGATTTTATCCCTTGGGAAAGGGAATCAAAAAAATCTGGGGATAACAGCGATCAAAAGGTTCTTCTGACCGCGAAGTGGTCTAGTGTAGAGTCATTTGTTAAATTTAACTAATAATAAATTCAGGATGTGATTCATATGAAACAGGTACTGCCCGCCATTCGGTTGTCTATCGTGCTTATGCTGATTTGCGGTATTATCTACCCGCTGGCTACAACTGGAGTGGCACAGCTGCTCTTCCCAAATCAGGCGAACGGCAGTCTGATCACACAAGGCGAGAAAACCATCGGTTCGTCGCTGCTGTCGCAGGAAGTAAAATCGCCGGGGCTGTTCCAGCCCCGGGCATCGAATGCCAATTATGATGGAACTGCTTCGGCAGGTTCCAATCGCGCCGTGGCATCGGAGGCGTATATAGTTGAAATGAAGGAAAAGGTTGCTCAGCTCAAGCAAGAGAATCCGGGCTTGCAGCAAATTCCTGCAGATCTCGTGACAGGTTCCGGTTCCGGTCTTGACCCCGATCTGTCACCGGAAGCGGCAAAAGCACAGATTCCCCGGATTAGCCAGGCAACGGGCCTTGGTGAGCAAGAGCTTGCCAAGATCGTCGAGGAACATACACAAGGACGACAGCTGGGCATATTCGGCGAGCCGCGTGTGAATGTGATCGCTCTGAATCAAGCGTTGACGGCTGAGCTAAAATAACAGGCATTTTATTAGCTAATTCCACGGGGAATGTAGCTTTCCTTGGTTGTTCGTATCAGGCCTTCTTCCGAGCTTCGGAAGGGGCTTTCTCCATTTTAAGTAAAGGTTATGTTGGGGGAGTGAACAGGATGGAAGACAGCTTCAAGCGGAAGTCCCCGGAAGACATCTTGAAGATGATCACGAAGCTGCAGCAGGGCACCTTGAAGATATATATCGGTCCGGTCAGCGGTTCGGGCAAAACGTATCATATGCTTAGGGAAGGAAACACATTACGCCATCAGGGGATCGATGTGGTTATCTGCGCTGTTTCGACCATGCAAAGACCGGAGACCGTGGAGCAGCTGGGCGAGTTGGAGCGGATTCCAAGCATTCACTGGTCTCGCTGGAAGGATGGCATGGAAATGAAGGATTTGAATCTGGATGCCTTGCTGGCACGTAATCCGGAGGTTGTGCTCGTTGATGGGCTTGCTCATAGAAACCGAAAAGGGGCGCGTCATGCAACCCGACTGGAAGACATTCAGTATTTGCTGCGACACAACATCAGTGTCATTACAACGGTGAATGTGTATGAGCTGGAGGGATATACGGAGCTTGCACGCCAGCTAACGGGAATTGCAGCAGAGCATACTGTGCCTGCCGATACCCTTGAACTGGCCGATGAAGTGAAGCTGATCGATGTAACTCCTGAAACCGTATTAAGCCGCCTTGCCGAGGGACATCTTCGGGGACATGAAGGTGAAGCGGTGTTCCGGCATGGCAATTTGGGCATTTTGCGTGAACTGGCTCTCCGACTTGTTGCGGAAGGGGTCAACGAATCACTGCGTGAGCACCGGGAAGAGATGGGAATTACGGTTACGACAGGCATCATGGAACGCATTTTGGTATCCACCCAATATCACTGGAACGGGTCCATCTATATTCGGCGGGGACAGCAGATTGCGAAGAGATTAAACGGAGATCTGCATGCCGTGACCTTTCGCAATATGAAGCAGCCACTAACCAAGGAAGCTACTGTTTTTCGTCGCAACATGATCAAACTGGTGGAGAAATTCGGAGGGCAGTTTGAGGAATTGCCTGTGTTACACCGCCGTAACATTCCATCTACACTTGCACGCTACGCAGTCCAGCATCAGATTACCCGCATTGTTATGGGACACTCACGACACAGTCGCTGGCAGGAGCTGTGGAGGGGATCATTTGTTAACTCCTTACTGCGCAGGATGCGGGGTGTCGATCTGTTTCTGCTCGCGGATCGTGCACAGCATGAGGGCGAGCGGGTACTTCCGACCCGATTGCCAGATACAGAGACTCCAACATATCGCAGGTTGAGTGAGCAGGAGATGAAGGCACAGATTGGTCAGATTCGGCGTGGCAAGTTCAAGGTATACATCGGTGCTGCGCCAGGTGTGGGAAAAACGTATATGATGCTCCGGGAAGGCAATGATCTGCTCCGCAAAGGCATCGATGTACGGATTGGTCTGCTGGAGACGCATAATCGGGTGGAGACGGTGGAACAGATCGGCCAATTATCCATCATTCCACGAGAGCAGCGGATGTACCAAGGGGTGCAGCTCGAGGAAATGGACACTGACGCCATTCTTCGTCTATGTCCTGAAGTGGTATTGGTGGATGAGCTCGCGCATACGAATGTCCCGGGAAGCACGCGGCAAAAGCGTTACGAAGATGTGCAGATCCTGTTGGATGCGGGCATCTCTGTCATCACTACCGTGAATGTACAGCATCTGGAAAGTCTGAACGATGCGGTGGAACATATTACGGGAATTAGAGTCCGAGAGACCGTGCCGGATCAGATTTTGCAAACGGCAGATGAGGTCCAGCTTATCGATGTGGCCCCCCAAGCCTTGCGGCAACGCATGCGGGAAGGTAAAATCTATGCAGCAGCCAAGGTGGAACAAGCGCTTGGTCATTTTTTTCGCATTGGTAATCTGATTGCCTTACGGGAACTTGCCCTGCGGGAATTGGCCGATGATGTGGATGAACGCCTTGAATCACAGGAGCGCAAAAGTGCACTTCGCGGTCCCTGGCGCAGACAGGAGGCGGTCTTTGTCTGCGTAAGCAGTGATGAGCATGCGGAGCGGCTGATTCGCCGCGGATTTCGTACAGCCTACCGGTTAAAGGCGGTCTGGCATGTGCACCATGTTCATGTAGGTCAAGTTATGAATAACGAAGTGAAATGCCAGTTGGAGGAGCTGGAGCAGCTGACCGTTCGACTGGGCGGCAAATTTCATATTCATCATAGCCAGAGGCTGCGAGATGTACCTGGTATTTTGGCGGGTAAAGCTTCTGAGGAAAAAGCAACGCAGTTGGTGGTTGGTCAAGCGAAACGGGTCTGGTGGCTGAACGGCTATCGTGGAAAGGGAACGGTGGTCAGCAGGCTGGTGCGGTTATCCAGACATATGGACGTATTGATCGTTGCGGACTACGATTATGATCTGAGCGGGATGTGAGATGTGCTGTGTCTGAACGAAATAAAGGGGAAGACGTCTGGCTGAAGCTGAACCGTGTTCCCAAATATATATGGGTAACCATTGGAATCACATTGCTAACCATTCTGCTACATGCGATAGGGATTAGCGATGACCTGGTTAACGTGGGGTTAATTTATCTTTTTCCGGTATTGGTCAGCGCTGTGTACTGGGGAATGGGGCCGGCTATATATGCAGCAAGTCTTAGCGTCGTTGCCTTTGACTTCTTTTTTGTTCCTCCGTATCTCAGTTTTACGGTTGAAGATTTGCGATATATTTTTTCCTTTATTGTGTATTTGGCAGTGGCGGTATTAACGGCGAGTCTGGCGGGACGCCTGCGGCAGCAGCTGGAGGTGGTAAAACAACGCGAGATTACGACGAATTCGCTATATGCTTTAAGTCGTCAGATGACGGCTGTTACGGATTTGCACACTCTACTCGGCAACATTGCGAGACAAGTGTCACTGACACTTGGAACTCCGGCGGCAATATATCTTCCCAATGTTCAAGGCGAACTTCAGGTTACATCCTCTTCGGAGGATTCGGATTCAATAGCCTGGGGTGAAGGAGAAGCTGAAGTCGCTATTGCCAAATGGGTGTATAAACATGGCGAAATCGCTGGACGAGGCTCCTCCAGCCTGCGGGAATCGTCTGGTCTGTATGTGCCGTTGCGTACAGAAGACCAGATCCATGGGGTGCTCGCTGTGAATCTGGAATCCAGCGATCTTCAGGAGCAGCGGGAAGAGCTGCGTTTGCTGGAGGCGTGTGGCGGGCTGGCAGCAAGTGCCATTGCTCGTGTCAAGCTGGCCGAAGAAGCGAGACTCGCGCAGGTGACGGCTGAATCGGAGCGAATTCGCACCGCTTTGCTAGACTCGGTGTCCCATGAGCTGCGTACACCCCTTACGGCCATCATTGGTTCAGCGACAGGTTTGCTGGAGAATGATTCTCTTTTTACCCGGGAGGATCGAAAAGAGCTGACAGGCAATATCCGAGATGGAGCACTGCGTATGAACAGACTGGTAACCAATTTGCTGGGCATGGTGAAGCTGGAGAGTGGCATGTTGCAGCTGCGCAGAAAATGGTGTGATGTGGGTGACATGATCGGCATTGTGCTAACTCAGGTTCAGCAATTTATCCAGCACCGTCGCATTCGGGTGGAATTGCCGGATCAGCCGCCGTTTGTATCCGGGGATGAGGTTTTGCTGGAGCAGGTTCTGGTTAACGTAATCAGCAATGCCATCAAATATTCACCAGAAGACAGTGAAATCGTCATTACGGTGAAGGTGGATGAGCGGCATGGACGAATGACCATTGTGGTGGCTGATTCGGGTGTCGGGATTCCGGAAGCAGAGCGAGAGCGGGTGTTTGAGAAATTTTATCGATCTGAATCGTCACGGCATGTGACAGGTACGGGACTTGGGCTTGCCATCTGTAGAGGAATCGTCGAAGTTCACGGAGGTACGATTACCGCAGAATCGAATCCGGGAGGCGGCACGCGGGTATGCATTGGTTTGCCCATTGAGGAACCTGAAGCATCATTCCCGTATATGGGACAAGGAGAGGAAGAATGACATGACGGGATCGCAAGGCGCACGCATATTAATTGTGGATGATGAACCACAAATCCGTAAACTGCTGAAGGTTACGCTTCAGGCACACCAATTTGAGATTCACGAATGCGCCGACGGCGAAGAAGCGGTCATTCAGGCGAGCATTGTGCATCCTGATCTGATTGTGCTTGATCTGGGCTTGCCCGGTATGTCCGGAATGGATGTACTTCAGCGGATTCGGGAATGGTCGCAGGTACCAGTCATCGTGCTGACTGCAAAGGATCGTGAAGAGGATAAAATTGCTGCACTTGATGGCGGGGCGGATGATTATGTCACCAAACCGTTTGGCATGGGAGAGTTGGTTGCACGTATTCGGGTTGCCCTCCGCCACGTGGCCAAAACTACGGATGAGCCGGTATTGCGTTTTGGCCCACTCACCATTGATTTGGCCCAGAGACTGGTCGATTTGGACGGGTCATCAGTAAAGTTAACACCAACCGAGTATGAAATGCTGAAAGTGCTCGCAACCCATGCAGGCAAAATTATTACCCAACGCCAGCTGCTGCAACAAGTGTGGGGAGGACATCATCATGAGTCGGACAGTCATTACTTGCGGGTATATATCGGACATCTGCGCAAAAAATTGCAGGAAGATCCCACGCGTCCACGTTTTATTCAGACCGAGCCAGGAATCGGCTATCGTTTTCTGCTTCAGGATTAGGCTGGGAAACAAGATGAAAGCTCAAAAAAGCACCAGCCTCTCCCTGTTGAGGAGGAGACTAGTGCTTTTAGAATTGCAAACAATGGACTTCTTATGACGTGTACTTCGGCAACCAGTCGCCATGAGCTTCGATCAGTTCATCACACATGGAGACGATATCATCAATGGACAGCTCGGCAGCTGTATGCGGGTCAAGCATCGCGGCATGATAGATGTGTTCTCTTTTGCCTGTAATCGCCGCTTCAATGGTCAACAGTTGGGTGTTAATATTCGTACGGTTCAATGCTGCAAGTTGCGGAGGCAGGTCCCCGATATACGTCGGGCTGATACCTGATCCATCAACAAGACAAGGCACCTCAACACAGGCTTCACGAGGCAGGTTGGTGATCAGTCCGTTATTCATGACATTACCGCCGATTTTGTAAGGGCGATCCGTCTCCATGGCCTCCATAATATGTGAAGCGTATTCCCGGCTGCGCGTATGTTCGATATTTTCGCTGGATAACAGCTTCTCACGCATTTCTTTCCAGCCTTCAATCTGGTTCACGCAGCGACGCGGATACTCATCCAGCGGAATATTGAAGCGTTCGATCAGCTCCGGGTAGTTTCGTTTGATAAAATAAGGATGGTACTCGGCATTATGCTCGGAGGACTCGGTTACATAGTATCCAAAGCGCTGCATCAGCTCATAACGCACCATGTCGTCATGCTGCTCTTTCTGCTTTTCTTTCGCCAGACGTTTAATCTCTGGATACAGATCCTGGCCATCCCGAGTTACTTCAAGCAGCCAGGCCATATGGTTGATACCTGCAACTTTCGCGACCACACCCGTCTGATCAATCCCCAATGCATCAAACAGATGCGGCACACACACCTGTACACTGTGACACAGACCTACGGTTTTAATTCCGCCATGCACGTTCATGACATTTGTCAGTACCGCCATCGGGTTGGTATAGTTCAGGAACCACGCATCAGGACACACTTCCTGCATATCCCGTGCAAAATCGAGCATCACCGGAATTGTCCGCAAATTACGGAATATCCCGCCAATCCCGAGCGTATCGGCAATCGTCTGACGCAATCCATATTTCTTCGGAATCTCAAAATCCGTAATGGTACATGGATCATATCCGCCCACCTGAATGGCATTGATCACATATTTGGCCCCGCGCAGTGCTTCCTTGCGGTCAGTATAAGCTTTAATGGCACATTGGCTTCCTAGCGAGCGGGCCATACTAGTAAGCAAACGCTCCGAGTCGTTTAGGCGTTCAGCATCAATATCGAACAACGCCAGCTCAAAATCCTGAAGTGCTTCGGTCATCATGACGTCACCCAATACATTTTTGACAAAAACGGTGCTTCCCGCACCGAGGAACGTAATTTTGTTCATCTCAAGTTCAGCCTCCCTGAATAAATGGTGTACCTCCAATATAGGCGGATCGGACTTATATAACTATGGCTCAACCTCTCTGAAACATGTCATAATCCCATTTTTGGATTCGCTTACAGCTAATAATTGAATGAATTACCTGTTATAATTTTAGTAGAGATAATTACCGTGGTGATGAACAGAGGGAGTGTGGAATGTTGAAATTAATCGAAACAAACGTGGTTCCTATGGATTTGACACAGATGGAGTTGGTACTGTTGTTTTTCGGTTGGCAGGCATGTGATCCATCGCATTATTGGGGTCCGGGTGTTCGGGATGCTTATATTGTTCATTACATTCATGAAGGACGGGGCACGGTGTTTATGGCGGATCAGCAATATGAGCTTACACAGGGTCAGGGCTTTGTCATTCTTCCGGATACGCTGATTCATTATGAAGCGGATGCGAAGCAGCCATGGACCTACTCCTGGTTCGGGTTCAAAGGTGTTCACACCAAATCATTCATGCAGCGGGCTCATATCAGTCCGGAACATCCTGTATTTGAGGCCAGAGATCCAGACATATTCGATCGTCTCTATACGGAGATGGTTCAAGCATCAACACGTACCGGGGGAGATGTGTTCAACCAGAGCCTGCTATACAGGCTGATCGCCGAGCTGATTGCATCTTCTCCCGCAGGAGAGCAGCTGCAACGGCCTCTGTCCACTAAAGAGGAATACATCAGGCAGGCCGTTCAATTTATCGAGAACAGGTATAGTCAGAGAACTTCAATTCTAGATATTGCCCGAGCGGTAGGTTTGGATCGCACATATCTATCAGGGCTTTTTAAGGAGAGGTATGGCAAGTCACTACAGGCTTTCTTTCTTGAATACCGGATGAACCGTGCAGCTGAACTGCTACAGCATTCGGCCCTGTCGGTTAGTGAAGTGGCCCACTCTGTGGGGTACACAGACCCATTACTATTTTCTAAGATGTTTAAGCGAGTGACGGGTGTTTCTCCGAAAGGGTCGAGAAGCATGGAGCAGGGTGAGTAGGCTTCATTATGCTGGGAACCTCGAAAAACGCAAAAAAAGGCCGCGAATCCGAAGATTCATAGCCTAATGCTTTAAGGTGCAAAGACAGGAATAGCGATATGATGAAAATCAGGCAATCGGTGTTCCGTTTGGTAATGTCTGGTCCGGGGTTAACAATACAACGTCACCTTCACCGGGCACGCCGCCAAGCACCAGTACTTCGGATACAAAACCGGCAATTCGGCGCGGCGGAAAGTTGACTACTGCAATAACCTGCTTGCCGATCATCATATCGGGGGTGTAACGTTTCGTAATTTGGGCACTCGAACGTTTAAGGCCAAGTGGGCCAAAATCGATGGTCATTTTAATGGCGGGGATGCGTGCCTTTGGAAAAGGTTCGGCCTCTACCACAGTACCAACGCGGATATCATGCTGTATAAACTCTTCAAAAGTAGCCATGTTATGATGTCTCCTTTCAGCTATGGAGTCCATTATAAAATAGAAATAACCAAAAAATCCAGATTGCGCTAATCGCAACCTGGATTTTAGTGGTGATATGGTATGAGCGATACCCGTTTTTGTCTCACTCAGATAGTGAGCAGAGCAAAACGCCTGATACAGCAACATCATGTTAAAGTTATGCGCCATTCCAATTTTCACCGGTCAGATATTTCTCAGTCAGGATGGATAACATCTGAATGCCGACTTCATTATGTCCACCTTCGGGAATGATGATGTCTGCATACTTTTTGGAAGGCTCGATAAAAGCATCATGCATCGGTTTGACGGTTTCGAGATATTGTTTGTACACGGATTGAATCGTACGGCCGCGTTCTTCCATATCCCGCAGTACTCTGCGCAGAATACGCACATCGGAATCGGTATCAACAAAGACCTTGATATCCAGAAGAGCGCGCAGATGTTCATCAATCAGGACATGCAGTCCTTCCACAATTACGATATGGTTCGGTGCCAGTTCAACCGTTTCATCAGCGGCACGGTTATCTATGGTGAAGTCATATACGGGAGCATATGCCGTTTGTCCTTGTTTTAACAGGGTAAGATGCTCAATTAACAGATCATTATCGAATGCAAACGGATGATCGTAATTGGTGAGTCGACGTTGCTCAGGGGTGAGCTGCGACTGGTCTTTGTAATAGTTGTCTTGGGATATGAAAGTCACTTTGCCTGATCCAAGACGGTCTATGACGGAGCGAGCTACCGTCGTTTTACCGGAGCCGGTTCCTCCGGCGATACCAATAATGAGCATGATTGTTCCATAAACCTCCCTAGAATGGCAGCATGGTCATGGATAAATAATGGATGAATCGGGATAGATTCAAGTCTTTACCCACATGTCTGTCTGTGAATGCACAATTCCTCTATTGTAGCACAGCAAATCACTTTTTTCACCTTAGGGAATTACCACATTTTTCTGTTGAAGCAACCATCAATCTGTATCAATTTAGTCTCAACTTCGTTAGTTTAGGTTGTAGGATCTAGGACCTTCGATATATGATGTCGAAAGATGCCAGTTACTGGCGGGTATCTACATATATAAAAGGAGGTGTACGTTATGAAAAAATCAAGCAAAGTCATTTCTTCCACAGTTATTGCTGCCATCGCAGCTGTATCCGTTGTAACTTCTGCTTCTGCAGCAAGCGTATCTACGATAACTCCGGTGGGGTCTTCTCTCTCAGCTATTGATCTGAGCAGCATGGACATCGAAACAGCTTTGATGATGGTTCAGCAAGAACGCACGAAATTGCTGGATAGCCAATTGCAGGCACAGATTCAACAAGTTCAAAATCGCAATCAAGCGATTGCAGAGCTGAACGAACAATTGCAGGTAGCTAATCAGAATGGGGATACTGCCCAAGCTCAAAAACTGAAAGGCCAAATCGATGCGTTGAGCAACTCACAACAAATGGATATGCTGCGTTTGCAGTCTATGACTAATAAACGCAATGAAGCTTTTGATGTGATGACCAACTTCATCAAGAAAATGCAGGATTCCAGATCGTCCATCATCGGAAACATGCGTTAAGAATGTAAAAAAAGAGCGAAGACGGAATGCATTTCCGACACTTCGCTCTTTTTGTATTCTACTATTTACCAGGTTACATATGTTGCAACAATTTAGTCTGGAGTTAACCCGACCAGTCGCGGCGCCGGGTGAATAGATCCTTCAGCTCATCCGTCGACAGCTCGGTAATCCAGTTTTCAGAGCTGGTGATAATATTGTCGCTGAGCTGCTGTTTGCTTTCCAGCATCTCGTCAATGCGTTCTTCGAGTGTGCCCAGCGAGATAAACTTGTGTACCTGAACATCCTTCGTCTGTCCCATCCGATAGGCGCGGTCTGTAGCCTGATTTTCCACGGCAGGGTTCCACCAGCGGTCAAAGTGGAATACATGATTCGCTGCGGTCAGGTTCAAGCCCACGCCGCCTGCTTTGATGGACAGAATAAAGACCGACGGCTGCTCTGCTGCAGGCAACGTCCGGGACTGGAACTCGTCAATCATGCGATCCCTGGCTGTCTTGGACGTACCCCCATGCAGATACAGCACAGGTTCCTGCAACTCCTGTCTCAATACCTGTTGCAGCATCTGCCCCATGCCGATGTATTGTGTGAAAATCAGGCACCGTTCGCCCTCGTCCCGTAGTTCGCGCACCAGTTCCATCAGTCGTTCCAGCTTCGCGGAGCGGCTGATCAGCATGGCCATGTCCTGCGGACTATATAGGTCATACTCTGTTATAGAGCCTTCCGAGGAGATCGTTTCCGGCAAGGCTTCTTTTGTCAGCAGCAGGGGATGATCACACAACTGCTTGAGCTGGGTTAAGGCAGAGAGAATCGCACCTTTGCGCTTAATGCCTTCCAGCTCTTTCATTTTGTCCATCAGTTCCTGAACGGACTGATCATACAGTGCACTTTGTTCACCCGTAAGGTGAATATACGTTTTCATCTCATTTTTGTCCGGTAGATCGAGTTGAATATTCGGATCTTTTTTCTTGCGGCGCAGCATGAATGGCTTCACTAACTGCTGCAAATCCTGCATGCGTTGCTCGTCCTTATCCTTCTCGATCGCACTGATAAAGCGAGTCTGGAATGCTCGTGCGCTGCCCAGATAGCCTGGATTAATAAAATCATAGATGGACCACAGCTCGGACAGCCGATTTTCAATCGGCGTACCAGTCAGTGCAATACGATGTTTTGCCGGGAAGCTGCGTACCGCCATGGACTGCTTCGTTTGGGCATTTTTAATATTTTGCGCCTCATCCAGACAGATCGATGCCCATGTATATGACTGCAACATCTCCTGATCCAGAGTAGCTGTTGCATATGAGGTAATGATGATATCTACCTGTTCAGTCTGTTCCCGGAACTCTTCTCCGGTCAGTCTTCGTGCTCCGTAGTGCAGACTGACGTTAATTGAAGGCGCGAAGCGACTGATCTCCTTCTGCCAGTTCCCTAATACGGAAGTGGGGCAGACGAGAAGGGCAGGGGCCTGCCCAGGCAAGCGCTGCTCATGCTCATTGAGATGAAGTAAATACGTAATGAACTGTATCGTTTTTCCCAGTCCCATGTCATCCGCAAGACAAGCACCGAGACCGAATCTCCGCAGGAATCCAAGCCATGCGAAACCTTCCTTTTGATAAGAACGCAGCTCAGCATGCAACCCTGCCGGAATAGGCAGGGAAGGAGCGCCGCCTTGCCCACCGCCAAGCTGTGCTATGACCCGGTTCAGGTGTTCGTTCAGTTCCACCTCAAGTCGAATGTTCTCGTTGGACTGTGGCTGTTCTTCGTCCTCTTCCTGTCCTTCCTTGCGTTTCTGGTTGCGATATTCTCGCTGCTCATTATGCAGCAGATGCAGGTGCAGAATATCCTGAAACGACAGTCCTTGCTCCTGATCCACACCGCCCATGGCCCGGCGGATCTGCTCAAGCAAGGCCGGATCAAGGGGAACCCATTCTCCACGGAAGCGGACTAGCCGTTCATTACGGGCCACGAGATCAGCGAATTCTTCCTCGCTGAGATCCGTATCCCCAATTGCAATACGCCAGTCAAAATGAATGATCGAATCCAGTCCAAAGAAAGACTGTCCCCGCTCACTGCCTTCCTCCGGTTTCACCTTGGCACGTAGCTTGGGTTTCTTCTTGCGTGCAGCTTCCCACCAACCCGGAAGCAGCACTTGCCAGCCAGCTTCAAGCAGTCGCCCGCTGTCTTGCGTCAGGAACAGCCAAGCATCCTGATCTCCCAATGGATCACTGAGCACATCCCGACTGCCGCTGATAGCGCGGCGAATTCGGGGCAGATGTGCACGCAGCTGCTCAAGCCATCCTGCCGAACGATCAAGGATGAACGGTGTCCATACGTCTGGCCATTCACCTTCCAGCCGGCCACGTGAATCAAGTCGCACCGGAACCAGAACAGCTGCATCCAGTTTGTTCTGCAATACCAGCCGCAGCCGCCATGCCGGTTCATCTTCTTCCGGCTCCAGCAATTGCAGGAGTGGACGGAATGGGGCTGCGTCTGCTTTCCAGCCGATGGACACGAGCCAGGATTGGGCATCCATTCCGGCTGTTTGTGGAGCTGTTCCGCTTTGTGGAAACAACTGCGGGAACTCGCGCCGCAGATCGGTGGCCGCTTCTTCTGTGCTGTACCAGCGCTGGAATACGGAAGCCGAATAGGCAGCACTCAGTCCTTCGGCGTAGCTCTCATCCGTTTGTTCCACAGCTTTGCCAAGAGCGGTTCGATCCTGCTTTTTCAAGCTGTCCGGGTCCCAGGTCCATTGCAGTTGTCCGGTACGAAATGCGGTGAAGCTAGGGATGTATTTACGATTTTCAATCAATGCTGCAAGTACCGGGGCCAGCCGGATCAAATGCTCAGCCTGCTCGTCCCATTTCCATTCAATGTGCAGAAGGGTGTGCATTTCGCTGAAGAAAGGAATAACTTCTTCCGCAGGCAGGACGACAAGTTCAATCTCTTCGATCTGTCTTGTTTCTAATTCTGTTCCGTAGAAGGAAGGGGCATGCCAAGCAAATAATCGCTGCTTAAGCGATTGTCCCGTTACAAAGTGATGGGTGTTCAGCGCTCCATAGAACAAGGCATCCCCGTATCCTGTCAATGCAACATGGACCTCAATTGTTTCGGTGTAAGGGTGCATTAGGCTCATGAGATCAACTTACCTTTCCGAAGCTCTTCCTGCAGGGCGCGCAGTCGGCTGTTGCGAACAGCCAAAGTGGTGATAAACTGCTCCCAGTGTTCTTCCTGCTTCAATTTTTTATAAATTTTGGACAGACGCTTCAACAGTTTCACTGCTGCTTTGTATCCGTCCCTGTTTTTGTGTCCGATATAACGATCCACTGCTTGATGGTAGAAAGGTAAAAGCAGTTCGGGTGCATCCTTTTCAATCGGCTGTAGCACTGCTACCCGGAATTCAAGCGGCTCCGTCTCTGTGCTCAGTTGAAAATCAATCCACCGTCGCCACTGTCCACGGGAATGCATTGCTTCTTCATAAGCTGGCCGGGAATGAGGCAGCATGCTGACCAGTGTATCCCACATGCGGTGCTCTACATCAGGCAGATGATGAATGGCTGTGTCCCATAACTGCATGTAATCATTCAGAGGGGAGTTCCGTCGGTTCGCCAGCAGTGGTCCGAGCTGCACTAACCACTCGCCCAGCCGTTTCCAGTCGGGAGAATCTGCAAGCACATGAAGAAAATGCAGTAGATGCTCAGGCGGGATGCCGTATGCCGAGCTTCCGCTAATTAATCGCTGCCAAGCCTGTTCATCTTGTCTCAAATGGAAATATATCCAGCTCTGCGCCAATACCAGCGGCAAGGGCAGAGTGACAGACTTAATCGGCGCTCCGCTCCCGTTTTCCGTCAGATTCGCTACACTCAGCACGCTCTCACCAGGTTTGGTGGGTTTGGAAGCAGTAGTCAGGCCATTCTCCATTTCCTGTAGAAACGCCAGCTCTGACTCCAGCGTTTCCAAGTTTTCCTGAAGATTTGGCACGATCCAGTTTAACCAAAGCTGCCGATAAATCGGGGTAAAAAACATCATGCTGGACGTCTCGGATATCATCTGCGTACGCAGGTAAGCCGAGGTTTCCTCAAGCCTATTCCAATGTTGTTCAAGCCTCGTGCCCTTCAGACCAGAGAGTTCCAAAGGACGGCTAAAGATCTGTTCCAGCCCTTTCTGGAGCGCATCCACGGCAAGTTGAGCAGGATAGCTCAGATACACCGGTGTATGTGTGATTGAATTGCGGCCAGGCACACAGAAGCGAATCAGGTATAGCTGAACATGCAGCTCAAATAACTGGTCCATGCCAGCAGAGAGCTTAGGTTTAATGGCATAGAGCTCGTCCGCTGCGGCCTGCACATATGATGTACTTGGCGTACCTATTCCGAGTCGTTGCAGGCATGCCCGAAACAGCTCATGCCATTCCGTGATTTCAAGTTCTGCAAGTTCCGTTGCACGTTCCTTGATCTGGCTATACTGATTATCAGGGATGATGAGATCCTCTTCGTGCGCTGCGTAATCCGAACGTCCTGAAGTCGCTATAACAGCAGGTTTTGGAGCCTGTTTCAGTGCCGTACTGGAGTGGGCGTTCACAATGCCGTGTACGGGTCGGCCCAGTTGCTCCGCATAACTCATTAGAACGGCTATCATATGTTTGCAATGAGAACCAACCGGACAGGTACAGTGACTGGTATTCAACGATTGTAAGCTCAGGGTTACCTCATAATCATCGGAGCCCTGCACTTCAGCCAAAATTCCGTTTTGTTCGGTGTAGGTTAATGGTCCGACGCGTTTCTGTTTATAATATTGGAATCCGCGCATAATCGTCAGGTTGTTAAAATGTTCAGCGACCTGCCTGATCAGCTGTTGCCACTGCGCGTCATCCATGTTCATGTCATTAGGTATGTTCATCATTCCATCTCCTGGGAAATCATAGGTTCAGTAATCACCACGTCTTGACGTAATGGTGTACATTTCATGTATCCATCATATCAGTTATCATGTGCTCCGTGCATCGGTTCTGAGAACTTGGATGAGACTTTTTGATAGGTGAAACCCAAGAGTATCGATCTCTATTTTTTACCATAAACCATGCATAATAGGCTCGTCTTGTGTATGCTTATCGTATGTATTCCTTTCAGGAACAATGCAGGCCGGGATTCGGCTTAATTTCAAACAACAGGAGAGAGCATATGAAAATACTTACGTTAAATACGCACGCTTGGGCAGAAGAAGACCAACTAAACAAGATCAGTCACCTGGCTGATTTTATTAATACACACCAGTTCGATGTGATCTCCATGCAGGAGGTTAATCAATCGATGCAAGAAGCAGCGCTATCTGCGGAGGAACTGAAACATTACTTTGCCACGGAATCGGATGCTGTGATCAAAAAAGATAACTACGCCTACGTTCTGCTTACGCAACTGACCGAGACCTATTACTGGACATGGATTCCGGCCCATGTTGGTTTCCGCAAATACGATGAAGGGCTGGCCATCCTAAGCCGGACGCCGATCATTCAGGCTTTTGGTGAATATGTATCCCACATGCGTGATTACGACAACTACCGGACACGCAAAATTGTAGGTGTTCAGACTGAAGTACAAGGCGAAGCAACCTGGTTTGTGAATGGACACTATAACTGGTGGGATGATGAACAAGAACCTTTCAAGGGGCAGTGGGAACTGACCGAGAGCAAGCTCACTCCATATATGGACCAGCCGCTGTATATTATGGGTGATTTCAATAATGTCGCAGAAGTACGTGGAGAAGGCTACGATTATATGATGAGCAAGGGCTGGAATGACCTGTACACGACGGCTGTGAAAAAGGATGACGGTGCAACCGTGGTCAAAGCCATTGCCGGATGGGCGGATAACAAACGCGATCTGCGTATTGATTATATTTTCTCGAATCGTCCGGTACAAGCGAAGTCTTCAACGGTAGTTCTCAACGGAAAGAACGGCCCTGTGGTCTCTGACCATTACGGCGTAGCTGTGGAGATTTAATAACAGTAAGTCAGTCTAGTACACGATTCTTTATCAAAATAAAACGAAAGCCTCCGATTACTTCCTTATAAGGAAAGTACAGTCAGAGGCTTTTTATTTTCAACCTTTGCCATATTAATGTTAGATAGGCCCGTTTTAAACTATGTACATGTCATTCCTGTTTAACCTATTCCTCAGACCACAAGCTAGCTTTATTCCAGAGCCAGCATCTTTTGCACAAACGTTTTCAGATTCGCACTAGTTTCACTAAGCTGTTCAATACTTTCCATAAACTCGTTTACCAGCCCAGCCTGATCCACCGTTGCTGTGGTGATCTGACCGATCTCCTGTTCCATATGTTTAATGGAGTCTTGAACGCTGCCAAGGGAAGATTCGATATCGGCTGCTGCTTGTTTGGTGTGATCGGACAGCTTGCGAACCTCGCTGGCAACGACACCGAAGCCGCTTCCCAGATCCCCGACACGAGCCGCTTCAATCATGGCATTTAAGCCAAGCAGGTTGGTTTGTTCGGATACTTCACGGATGACGTTCGTCACTTTAGTCACATTGATGGAGTTCTCCGAGGCTTTTTTGGAATTGCGCAAGATCTCTTCCGAAGTCGCGGATAGTTCTTCCGAATGTGCCGCAATCTGCTGAATCCCACCAACTAGTGCATGAATGGTCGCTTCATTTTCGCTAATCAGCGTTTCCAGTGTGATGTGGTTATCCAGTGCGTAGTTCACACCGAGTATGCCCACAACCTGATCGTTTTCCTTAATTGGAATCAGGATGGCATCGAAGGGTCTGCCTTGCAGATCACCGGGCATGCGGGCCACGGTACGTGTGTCCTTGTTAATCAGCATTTTAAAATCCTTATAATCCTCATGTAACTCGTCCCCGACGTTTACACCGATCTCCAGACTTTTGGCTTCGGCAAAATACAATACTTTCTCATGATCATTAATAGATATGGATACATCATCACGAAACATCTGTCTTACAAAAGGCATAGCATTAACTAGAGATTCAAGAATACTCAAGGTACATCGTTCCTTTCTCATACAAAAAGTGGAATTTTCAGCCTACTACCTATATCGGAAACATTTTTCGATTTTTAAACCAATGCTCAACACGTTGTCGAAATAAGGCGATTTGTTCAGAATCGGTTCAGAACCTCTCTATATAATGGAAATATCGTACATGTCCATATTATTTAAGTTGGATTTTGCGTTGGAATGACACGAATATACTTCATATTGGAGGAGCATTCTTTTGAAAAAAAATCATTTCATCAGCTCGATTCTCGCGGCATCCTTGTTGACAACACCTTTGTGGACGACACAGGCTAACGCTGCAGTATCATTTACCGATATCGATAAATCCTACGCCAAGGATGCCATTGTAGAGTTGCAAAACGAAGGGATTGTAACTGGATTCAGTCATGGCCAATTTAATCCGTCCGATATGATCACCAGACAGGATTTTGCCATCCTGATTGCCAGGACGTTGAAGCTGGATGTAACCAATAACGTCCCATCCAATCCGACATTTACAGATATTCCTGTGACCAGCTATGCCTATGCTTCTGTTGAAGCGGTATATCAAGCAGGTATATTTAAAGGTATGGGAAGCGGGGAATTCGGGAGTGGTAAGACATTATCCAGACAGGATATGGTCGTAACCCTAATGAGAGCGATGGGAACAGACATAACGGGCAAAGCTGCTTCGTTAACGTTCAAGGACAGCGCAAGCATCTCGGAGTATGCTAAAGATGCAGTTGGAGCGGCGCTGGAAGCCGGATTCATCATCGGTGATCAAAACAACATGTTCAAACCGGCTTTGCAAGCGGATCGTCAAGCTGCGGCACTGACGGCTTCTCGATTGCTGCAGAAGATAAAAGAAACTACAGGTCCGCAACTCGAACCAGTGCCGACCCCAACACCAACACCAAAACCAGAGGTAACACCAACGCCCGTGCCTACGCCGGTTCCATCTACCAGTTCGAATAATGGCGGGACCTCATCAGGTGGAAGTAGCGATAGCGGGAACATGAATCCATCTGTACCTGTGGATATAACAGCACCGACGGTGGATGTAGGCAAATTTAGCATTATCGATAATTACAGCGGAACCTGGGATCAAGTTCAGGGGGATCCTGGAGCAGTAAGTGAAGAAGGAGCCGTTGTAACTTTCTATAGTTGGACTGATGCAAATACGAATGGAGTCGTGGATGAAGGAGAGTTGGACGAAGGAATTCCCCTTGCCAAAAGCAAATCGGATGGCTCACTTGCGCTTACCAAGTTGGATAATTTGAGTCCAGGAGACTACAAATATGTGATTACCGCCAAGGATTCAGCAGGTAATGAGTCCCCTAAAGATGCGGCGCATGTATTTACTTTTACGCTGGTGAACGGAGAGATGCCAGAAGACGTGCCGACTATAGGTTCCAGTAAGTTTGGATTCGACTCAAGCAACTCCAAAACAAAGTATCTTCAAATTCAATATGGGAATAATCCATTTTCTCTAAACTACGATGTAGGAGAAGAATTTGTGGATGGCACCATCGAGTATTGGACCGATGCGTTCCAGTTTAGCATAGATGATTTTTACCAAATTGATGGTGAGAATTATACGATAGATAGCAGTCAGATCAGTACTGATGGTCATACGCTTAAGCTTAAAGTAAATGTAGAATCCGGCACACCTATTATTTTGCAATTGGGAAATAAGATGAATGAGACAAGAGGCCAATATGATTTGATCATTCGCGTAGATGCTGACGGCGAAGGATTAGCCAAATCTGTATATGAAGAAACAGAGAAGCTATTCGTTAAATATGACATTTTCGGATAAGTGTAATCTACATGATACGGACTACAACGATGTAGTCCGTTGTTTTGTCTTATCGTCAGACGGACAATACAATTATTTGTTTGTAAGCGTAATCAAAAATCTGTAGCCACCGGAAAGCAGGTCAGTTATACTTGGATTATTATTTGGCTATTCCAAAGATAAACGAGGATCATCACCGTTCGGTAAAAGGGATTTTCTCACAAGGATTAAGCGCTATACCTATGTATTCCATCTGGAGAGGAATGTGGGCATTCAATGACAACGTATTTCAGTGAACCGCAGAGCATGTATTATCGATTCGGAGAAGATCAGGATCAGGTGCTGAAGGTGCTGGCAGAGAGATATATAGGTGCCAATGCGCAGGCCGATTTTGTATATCGCGTATTTCAGAAGTCTGGTATTTTGCAAAATGAGAAGGGTCTGTATGATCTGAATTTGAGTAAACGTTTCCCTGATGCACAGAAAGGTCAGATTTCCTATGCCGCAGCGTTGGTATGGGGGGATGAAGATCGAAATCTGGATGTGCTAATCCGCTGTTATGGACCGGTTCGTTTCTATTTTAACGAGCAATTGGTATATCGCTCCACGGTCATGGATGAGATCAACCTGGACGCGACTGTGAAACTGGGAATCGACATTAAGCCGGGATGGAATACGTTGTTGCTGGAGATGAAGTATACACCTGCGGGCTTTGGATGCCAGTTTGGCTCAGACGAGGGGAAAGTGCGCATTCTGAATGTGCTCGCTCCGTTCCAGGAGAGACAAGGACAGGCCGGATGGGTGTATTCCAAACCGATAAGTTCGGAGGAGAATCATCCGGAATGGAATCTGCTCGGGTCAGAAGAGGAACACAAACTGGAGTGGCTGCCTGACGTGCAATGGTCAGAGGAAAAACAGATGCAACCGTCCCTGGAAAGAATATACGGACATCTTCCTGGTCAGCAAGTCTATGCGTGGACACGGTTGGTCAACAGGGATTCAAGCGATTGCCCCATCCGTTTGTCTGGTCAATCTTCCGGGCCACTGATTATATGGCTGAACGGCGTATCGGCGGTGCAATTGAAGGAAGCGGGTCCGTTCGAGGTGAACATAGCCACAGCTTTTGGACGGAATGACCTGTTGATTCGCAGTGAATGTAGCGATACGGCTGAGCCATGGAATTTTGTAATAAATGCAACAGTGAATGAAGAGCAATTGGAACTAGAGCTTCCCCAGCGTGTGCACGGAGCTTCCGGAGAATCATGGTTATTTCTAGGCCCTTTTGAATCGGAGGACGTCGAACCAGATTTGCAGGATCTAATGCGCACTGATCGGGTGTTTAAAGGAAATGTATTGAACGATAACCCAGAGGAAACGGGAAGCCAACAGGTACGTAAGGAACGCATATATTGGCGACTGGACAGACCAGATGCGTGGATACGTCCCTATTATGAAAATGCAATGCTCAGTAACAAATGGACAGTAGGCAGTGTGACCAACTATGGTCGCTGGGATTATCCATTAGGTGTCACCGTATATGGTCTGTTGCAGACCGGACGTTATTTGCAGCGGCCCGACATTTCCCGTTATGCGTCAGAACATGTGCAGTCGTGTACCCGTATGGATGAGTACTCATTATGGGATCGGGAGCAGTATGGTTTCCCAGCGGTTAACCAGCAACTGGTAATGATGAAAATGCTGGATAACTGTGGCTCTTTTGGCTCCGCAATGCTGGAGTCCTACTCCGAATGTCAGGAGCCGACGTTCTTACCGATTGCCGAACGGATTGCAGATTTTATGCTGACTCGGTTAGAACGACAGGAGGACGGTGCATTTTACCGCGAGTGTATCGGTGAATTTGCCGAGAATACGATGTGGGCAGACGACCTTTATATGAGCACTCCGTTTCTTGTGCGGTATGCCCGACTGACGCAAAATAATTCAGCACTGGATGAAGCCGCCAGACAATTTTTATTGTATCGGAAGTATCTGTTCATGCCTGAATTCAAGATCATGTCCCACGTATACGATTTCAAATATGGACAGTCGACACAGATTCCGTGGGGACGGGGGAATGGATGGACGCTCTTTTCACTGTCTGAGGTATTAGAAGCTATGCCAGCAGAGCATTCGGAGCGCCCGGCTTTAATTGCCTTCTTTAATGAATTATGTGAAGGATATGCAGCTCTGCAAGGAGAGGGTGGATTGTGGCATCAGGTATTGAATGATTCGGAAACCTACCAGGAAGCCTCCTGTACAGCGATGTTTGCTTATGGTTTTGCACGGGGAGTACGGTTTGGTTGGTTATATCAACCTGCACGTTACATTGAAGCGGCTGAGCGGGCATGGAACGGATTAACCCGTAAAGCGATTGACCGTCAGGGTAATGTACATGGTGTGTGCAGTGGCTCGAGATATGCCTTTACCGCAGAATATTACAATAAGGACCTGCTCACGGTAACGAATGACAATCACGGTATTGGCATTATGATGCTGGCAGGAACTGAAGTGGCGAAGATGAAGAAACATCTGGCCCAGCCTAAGGTGTCATCAACTGCTGTGACGCAATCCTGAAAGTGTCAGTAAAACTACAGGATACCTTGATCGAAATCTTACATGATATCTACTCTAACGTTTCATTGCAAACGGCTGGATGACCACTGGTGAGATGGAGCGAGGTAGAGTACGCCGCACGAAGAATGCTGTATATATGAATAACCACCGGGAGTATCATTCCTGGTGGTTATTTAATCACTAAGAATATTGAAGACAATTGAATGGACATTTGTCCCAACCCCTTACTTTTTTGACAGGAAAGCTTACTTTTGTTTATGTCATGAGCAGCCATAGGCCGTTACAATAGTTTTTGTAAGCGATTCCATAAAAGCAAAAGGGGAGGAAATTCATTCATGTTGAATACCAAAAAGTGGGTAACCCTGTTCTGCCTATCCCTGTTAATGTTCGCTACAGCCTGTTCCGGAGGATCATCAGTACCTTCTGCCTCATCCAATGAAGGTGAAGAAGGGGACACTTCCGACAAAATTGAACTTCGTATGACCTGGTGGGGATCACAGACTCGCCATGATCTCACGACCAAAGTGATTAAGCTGTTTGAAGAGAAGCACCCTGGCATTACCATCAAGCCGGAATATTCCGGTTGGGACGGATACTTTGACAAGCTGACCACACAGGTAGCCGGTTCAAATGCACCGGATATCATACAGATGGATTACGCTTTTCTAACCGACTTTGCCCGGCGTGGTGCATTGCTTGACCTGACCCCATACGCAGAGAGCAAAGAGCTGCGCACAGAGGACCATGACAAGAGCATGCTCAAAGCCGGATCGATTGACGATAAATTATACGCGATTACATTGGGTGTAAATGCGCCAGGTGTCATCTATGATGCGACCGTATTCCAGGAGCTCGGGATCGAGGAGCCACAGGAAAGCTGGACTTGGAAGGATTTTAGCGACGTAGCGGCCAAGATTGCAGAGGAGAAGGGTGACGGTTTCTACGGTTCTGCGGATGTATCGGGAACGACCAACATGTTTGAGGTATTTATCCGGCAAACAGGCAAGGGACTATTTGATGGCGGGACGTTGACAGCGACCAGCGAGGAGTTTCAGCAATGGTTTGACATGTGGGGGGCGCTTCGTGAGAACGGGGGTGCTACCTCTGCAGAAGTGACGGCATCCACTACGAATGCACTGGAGACACGCCCGATCTCGCTTGGTACAGCCGCCATGGACTTTGCCTGGTCTAACCAATTGCTGACGTTCCAGCAGGTGAACAAAAACCAGGATCATAAGCTTGGGATACAAGTACTTCCGCACGGTGTGGGTGAAAAGCAAATCGGTGAATACCTGAAAGCAGGTCAGTTCCTGTCCGGTTATGCCAAAACGAAACATCCGAAGGAAGTGGCGATGTTTATCGACTTCATGGTCAATGATCCCGAAGCAACCGCCATACTCGGCTCGGAGCGCGGAGTACCCGTCAATGCCAGCATCCGTGAGAAGATGCAGCCTACGCTGCCAGAAGCGGAGCAAGCCATCTTCCAATTTATCGATGTGGTATCGAAAAACTCCAGTGAAATTGATCCGCCATACCCGCAAGGATTTTCCGAAGTGGATACCAGCTTCAAGAGTGCAAGCGAGCAGATCGCCTTTGGTCAAGACAACACACCGGATGTGATTGCCCAGTTCATTGAAGGGGCCAAGGCGACACTTGCATCAAGTCAATAACACTTGAATGGTTCCGGACTTCATATTCCGCGGGGAGGTTGCGAAGATGAGTACAACACAGGTCAGTCAAGCACGAACTGAGCGTGTAACAGCCCGGCGGGTGAAACGGAGATATGCCCATAATGGAGCAGCACTTCTGTTTCTGGCCCCATGGCTGGTTGGTTTATTGTTTCTGACACTTGGGCCGATGCTCGTTTCCTTATACATTTCGTTCACCGACTACAGTATCCTGGCCGCCCCTTCCTGGGTCGGTCTGGATAACTACACCACGATGTTTACATCGGATAAACTGTTTATCCAATCGCTCAAAGTCACATTTACGTATGTCGCCGTATCCGTACCGATCAAGCTAGTTTTTGCCCTGCTGGTGGCGATGTTGTTGAACAAGGGCATTCGTGGGCTTGGCATTTACCGTACGGTGTATTACATCCCAACCCTGCTTGGGGGCAGTGTCGCGATTGCAATGCTGTGGCGCAAAATGCTGGGCGGTGACGGTCTGCTCAATGGGGTGCTTGCCATGGTCGGCATTAAGGCACCCGATTGGGTCGCCAACCCGAAATATGCCCTGTATTCAATCGTACTGTTGTCGGTATGGCAGTTCGGATCGTCGATGATTATTTTCCTGGCAGGATTAAAGCAGATTCCACCTGAGTATGACGAAGCTTCCGCCGTAGATGGAGCAGGCCCACTCCGGAGATTCTTTTATATCACACTGCCGATTCTGTCACCGGTTATCTTTTTCAATCTCGTGATGCAGCTGATTACCTCCTTCCAGTCATTTACTCAGGCTTTTGTCATCAGTAACGGCAGCGGGGGGCCAGTCAATTCAACATTAATGTACTCTCTATACCTGTACAAAAAAGGGTTCTCGTTCTTCCAGATGGGTTATGCATCCGCCATGGCCTGGGTGCTGGTGATCCTGATCGGTGTCTTTACATTGCTGGTATTCCGCAGCAGCAAGCTGTGGGTGCACTATGAGGATGGTGGAAAATCATGATTGGACAACGAAACTCTGCTGCGTGGGTAGTCGCCAAACATATACTTATCTCGGTCATTGCCTTTGTCATGCTGTACCCGGTGCTCTGGATGCTGGGCAGTTCATTCAAACCGGGACATATGATTTTCACCGAAACTTGGTTTTGGCCGCAAGAATGGAACTGGCAAAACTACATCAATGGCTGGACAGGAATTCAGGGCAATCCCTTCTCTCGTTTTCTGACCAACTCGGTCGTCCTGTCGCTGGGCGCTGTGCTTGGCAATGTCATCTCTTGCTCGATGGCGGCGTATGCCTTTGCCAGATTGAATTTTCGGTTCAAAGCGATTTGCTTTGGCTTAATGCTGATGACGATCATGCTGCCACACCATGTGACGCTGATTCCTCAATATATTCTGTTTAACCATTTGGAATGGGTGAATACGTATCTGCCGCTGGTAGTGCCAAAATGGCTGGCGACCGATGCCTTCTTTATTTTCCTGATGGTCCAGTTCTTCCGGGGATTGCCCAAAGAGCTGGATGAAGCGGCGACGATTGATGGATGTGGTCCTTTACGAATTTATACTAAAATTATCATTCCGCTTGCCTTTCCGGCGCTGGTGACGACGATGATCTTTACCTTTTTGTGGACATGGGATGATTTCTTCAGCCAGTTGATTTATCTGAGTGATGTCAGCAAATATACGGTGCCGCTGGGCTTACGTCTATTCCTCGATTCCAGTTCCCAATCCGATTGGGGGCCGATGTTTGCAATGTCAGTGCTGTCACTGGTACCTTGTTTTATCGTATTTATCGTGTGTCAAAAGTATTTCGTGGAAGGAATCGCGACCTCTGGGCTCAAAGGGTAATTCCAAGACGAAACGAGTTGATTCCATGCGGAAACGAAGATTATCGTTATTCCTAAATCATAAGCTGCAACAAAGCAAGCTCTCCACGTTGATGGTGACTTGCTTTATTGCGTTTAACCTGCTGCTTGTCTCGGTTATTGTTTGGCTGGCATACCAGTCGTTCTCTGCCGTCACGTTTACCGAGATCAGCAATGCACGGCTTGCTCTCCTGAACGAGAGCACACGCCGGGGGTTTGATTTTATTACAGGTGTTACAGGGACGGCTTACTCCTTGGCGAGCAACCGTGAGCTGTCGAATCTGCTTGAAACGAAGGGAACGGGAAGGCTGACACAGATCCACCAACGGCGTGAGGTGTCCAAAATACTGGATCATACGGTGGTAGTCAGTGAAGGTATTACCTCGATCGAGCTGTATACGGATGCCTTCAACAGTGTCACAGTCACGATGGCCGACCGCATTTATCCAGTGGATACGATTGCCGGTGCTTCATGGTTTGCTGCACTGGAGCATGCGGATGCGGCTTGGGTACCTCTGCGGGAAAGCGAATCAGGCCAATCGCTAATCGGATACGCCCAACGAATCTTTGACAGCCGGGGTGGTACGGTAGCCTACGTGCTCATCCGCCTGAGTCGCGCCGATATTGTACGTAGATTTGCGGATATGCCGATGGTGCTGGATGGACAGGTACTGTTGGTGGATACCGCAGGCAACGTCGTCATGCAGATGGGCGATGACAATTTAGAGGTGAATCCTGGTGAGGGTTCGAGCTCAATTCATGGAGCCTCGGAAATTTTTCCTTCTATTAATGTATCTACTAATGCAGCTGCTGCTGTGGAAAGCGAACCAGTCGTCGATCGTGCATGGATTCAGGAGCATGTTGAACATGGGGAGGACGGATTTGAAGTGGTTTCCGGCAAGCTTGGTGGAGCGCAGCTGGTTCTGTATTCAAGACCTGCCATGCTTCAGTGGCGATTGGTTCAGACCATCCCTGTTCACACACTATTATCTCCTGTGAGGCAGGCCGGATGGCAGATCCTTGGAATAGCTGTGCTGGGGTTACTATTTTCAGCGGTACTTGCGTATCTGTTCGTTTGGCGGATTGTTCGTCCTTTACGTCAGCTGATCAAGCGGATGAGGCAACTGGAGAAGGGGGATTTCAATACCCGGGTTCAGCTTTCGTTTACCGAGGAATATGCCCATTTGGCGTATGGATTCAACCATATGGCATCACAATTGACGGAGTTGATGGAGCAGGTCAAGGAAGAGAGCCGAGCGAAGCGTGAAGCACAGACCGGTTTACTGGAGGCGCAAATCAAACCGCATTTTCTTTACAACACACTCGACATGATCCACTGGCGTGCTCTCGATTATGAGGCCAAGGACATCAGCCGCATGATTGTACAACTCAGCAAACTGCTGCGTATTGGATTGAGCGGTGGCAGATTATTCATCCGGGTACGGGATGAGTTGGAGCATGCTCGTTGTTACGTCAGCATTCAGTCAGAGCGGCTGCCATTCTCCATTGATTATCAGGAACAGATTGATCCGAGAGTGCGAGGCTGTTACATTCCCAAAATCATTTTGCAGCCCTTTATCGAAAATGCAGTCATGCATGGGCAGCCGAAGGAAGGACAACTTCGCATACAGGTGGATATGCGGGAATCTGAGAGCAACGTTCCACCATCCAAAATCATCATTTGCTTAAAGGATAACGGACAGGGCTTGCCTGAGGGCTGGAAGTTGGAGGAGACGACTGGCATTGGTATACGAAATGTACATCAACGTATTCAACTGTATTGTGGCACTGGGTACGGCGTTGATATATGCGCAGGTGAATTAGGCGGAGTAGAAGTGACCATTACGCTACCACGTATTGAGACGGAAGAACAATTAAACTTATGGCTGGGCGGTGAAAATGAATGAAAACCATTATGCTCGTAGACGATGACCCGCATATTGTAAAAGCATTGACTGACCATATTGATTGGCCATCCATTGGCCTCCGCATTGCAGGAACAGCTTCCAATGGCGTGGACGCACTGGAGCTGTTCCAACAGCTGCGCCCTGATCTTGTGATGACTGACGTCTATTTGCCAGGAATGACAGGACTTGAGGTCACGCAGGCGTTGCGACGGGACTATCCCCATCTGCCGATTATCATTCTTAGCGGATATGACGAATTCGAGAATGCTCGGGCGGCCATGCGCTGGGGCGTGAATCATTTTTTGCTAAAGCCTGCGGAAGTGGAGGAGATTGAGTCTGTTCTGCGTGAAGTGTTACTGGAAGAGGATGTGCGTGAGCGGCGTGAGCAGCTGGAGCAGACGTACAAACAGGAAATTGGGCGGGTGGTTCCCTATCTTCGCAAATTGTTTCTCCACGAGCTGTTAACCACGCGCTATCGGGAAGAGGAATTGCCTGCGGAACGTATGGATTATGTGGGCATTCGCATACCCTCTCAAGTGCGTGCCATCAGTCTGCAGTTGTATCGGCCTGCATTTCTGACAAGGATGAAAGAACGGGACTGGCAACTGTTAAGGTATGGGGCAGCAGATATTATTCAGGAGACCGTCAAAGAGCAGGCTACGCAAATAAACGACTGCCAGGTGGAGATCGTGGATTATTCGGATCAGGTGTTTGTGCTGCTTCTATTTGACGAGAAGGACCCGCTAGAACAATTTGAGTCGATAGTTGAAAGGATGATTGATCAGATTTTTACGTACCTCAAGATCGAAATGAGCGCAGGTATTGGAACGTCCAAAGTTCAATTATGCGAAGTGATGGACTCCTATCTGGAGAGCAGAGAGGCGCTGGAGAAAGCAGAGTTTCAGGGCGGGAGCCGTGTATATCGATATGATTCATCCGATGCTTTAACGCCGAGCGCAACGGATTACTCGCTATTGCTGCGACAATGGAGTGAGTCATGGGCAGATATGAGAACTGATCTGGCAGAGGAGGTATGGGTTCACCTTCGCAATCTGCTGGACGAAGGGGGTGGTATCAGTATTCAGGATGTGCAGGTTGTGGCCGTGAGCCTGTTCGACACGTTAATTCATAGTTGGAACCGACATTATCCCATGCTGGCACCACCGCTCGCGATGAGCCATTTTTTGCGGGAAATTCAATCGAAATATGGGATGCAGGATCTGATATGCTGGATGGATGGTATTATTCGAAACTGGATAGAACAGATACGTAAAGAAATGGGCGAGAAAAAAAGCAATAAACTAGTGGAGCAGGTGAAACAGTACGTTGAAATGCATTATGCTGATGAGATTAGTTTTGAAGCCATTGCCAAGGGACTGTTTGTACACCCCAAATATTTGAGTCAGCTGTTCAAGAGGGTGACTGGAGAGAACTTTGTGAGTTATGTGAACGGGTATCGGATTCAACGTGCGCTGGAACTATTACAGTCAGGACATTACATGGTCTACGAAGTTAGCGAGATGACAGGGTTCCGCAACGCGACGTATTTCAGTCAGGTGTTCAAGATGCTTACGGGCAAGAGTCCGTCTGAGGTGGGGTAGAGCCATGAATAGGATATGCAAAATAAAATAAAATAAAATGGAGGGATTATGGCGTATGATCATCGATCAACAGGAGTTTAATGTAAAAGGATTGATCTATTCGATTAGGTCTGCAATGGAAAAGGATGCTGAAGCATTGTCATCACTTCGTGTACAGATGGATGGAGAAACCGAGTATATGGATCGTGAGCAAGGTGAAGGCTTTATTGATCCAGCGGGGTTTGAACAAATAATCCGGTTGGACTCGGAGAAAGAGAGAAACTTGTTTCTCGTTACTATTGTAAAAGAACAAATCGTTGGGTATTCCAGATGTGAGGGAGTCGATCTAAAGCGATTTTCTCATAAGGTTGAATTTGGTGTTTGCATAACGAAAGAGTTCTGGGGTTACGGGATCGGCAAGAGATTACTCGAACTATCGATAGATTGGGCAGATACGAATGGAATTGAGAAGATGACCTTAAACGTGGTGGGGACGAACGATAAAGCGATGGAGCTTTACAGAAGAATGGGCTTCGAGATAGAGGGAACTTTGAAAAAGGATCGGCGACATGCGGACGGTCGGTATTACGATACAGTTATGATGGGAAGGTTCAGGGGCTGAAGGGAGAAGGGGGTGGTGAGAAGTTGGCTAGCAATATACGCTGATCCCTTTATTGTTTCAATATGTAAATATGAAAGAGTAGATACTAGAGTAACTCCTATCTATTATGGAGAGAGTTAATATCTAGTAGATGTAGGTTTCTTAAAATCTGAATTCATATATTACTATAGAGACTAATGGATATGTGCGGTACAAAACTAAGTATCCCATTAGCTGCTAGTTAGTGTTTCTTCAAGACGAAAAGAATGTCAGTTTACTATGAACAGTAACTATTACCCTCTATCTATACGTTAATGAAGTTTAACATTATCATATCTATATGAGTGTAGCAGATAGGGTTTGATTTCAAGACAATGATTCATTATAGATAGAAGGGGAATAAAATGGTTCTATTGTTCTCATCAAACGGAGATAGATAAATATTAAATAAGGGTTGCAATTTATTTTTGTACATGGTATATTCTAATTCCGGCCAAGAAAACACGAGAAACACGGTGCGGCAAGCGAAACAAATAAGCTTCGAAAGAAACTTAAAAAAAGAGCTTGCAAAGTTGGTTCGGATGTGATAAGATATAAAAGTTGCTGAGGTGAACAACACACGGCAATGAAACAAGTTTGATCTTTGAAAACTGAACAACGAGTGAGTAAACATTCTGCTTGCAGAATGAACGCGAAAGTTTGAGACAAGCCTTGGCTTGGATCGACTGGAGCATAAAATGAGATTTTTAATCTCGTCAGTTTCAAAATGAGCTTATCGCTCTTTTCAATACTTTATTGGAGAGTTTGATCCTGGCTCAGGACGAACGCTGGCGGCATGCCTAATACATGCAAGTCGAGCGGACTTGATGAGAAGCTTGCTTCTCTGATGGTTAGCGGCGGACGGGTGAGTAACACGTAGGCAACCTGCCCTCAAGCTTGGGACAACTACCGGAAACGGTAGCTAATACCGAATAGTTGTTTTCTTCTCCTGAAGAGAACTGGAAAGACGGAGCAATCTGTCACTTGGGGATGGGCCTGCGGCGCATTAGCTAGTTGGTGGGGTAACGGCTCACCAAGGCGACGATGCGTAGCCGACCTGAGAGGGTGATCGGCCACACTGGGACTGAGACACGGCCCAGACTCCTACGGGAGGCAGCAGTAGGGAATCTTCCGCAATGGGCGAAAGCCTGACGGAGCAATGCCGCGTGAGTGATGAAGGTTTTCGGATCGTAAAGCTCTGTTGCCAGGGAAGAACGCTTGGGAGAGTAACTGCTCTCAAGGTGACGGTACCTGAGAAGAAAGCCCCGGCTAACTACGTGCCAGCAGCCGCGGTAATACGTAGGGGGCAAGCGTTGTCCGGAATTATTGGGCGTAAAGCGCGCGCAGGCGGTCATTTAAGTCTGGTGTTTAATCCCGGGGCTCAACCCCGGATCGCACTGGAAACTGGGTGACTTGAGTGCAGAAGAGGAGAGTGGAATTCCACGTGTAGCGGTGAAATGCGTAGATATGTGGAGGAACACCAGTGGCGAAGGCGACTCTCTGGGCTGTAACTGACGCTGAGGCGCGAAAGCGTGGGGAGCAAACAGGATTAGATACCCTGGTAGTCCACGCCGTAAACGATGAGTGCTAGGTGTTAGGGGTTTCGATACCCTTGGTGCCGAAGTTAACACATTAAGCACTCCGCCTGGGGAGTACGGTCGCAAGACTGAAACTCAAAGGAATTGACGGGGACCCGCACAAGCAGTGGAGTATGTGGTTTAATTCGAAGCAACGCGAAGAACCTTACCAGGTCTTGACATCCCTCTGACCGGTACAGAGATGTATCTTTCCTTCGGGACAGAGGAGACAGGTGGTGCATGGTTGTCGTCAGCTCGTGTCGTGAGATGTTGGGTTAAGTCCCGCAACGAGCGCAACCCTTGATCTTAGTTGCCAGCATTTCGGATGGGCACTCTAAGGTGACTGCCGGTGACAAACCGGAGGAAGGTGGGGATGACGTCAAATCATCATGCCCCTTATGACCTGGGCTACACACGTACTACAATGGCCGGTACAACGGGCTGTGAAGCCGCGAGGTGGAACGAATCCTAAAAAGCCGGTCTCAGTTCGGATTGCAGGCTGCAACTCGCCTGCATGAAGTCGGAATTGCTAGTAATCGCGGATCAGCATGCCGCGGTGAATACGTTCCCGGGTCTTGTACACACCGCCCGTCACACCACGAGAGTTTATAACACCCGAAGTCGGTGGGGTAACCGCAAGGAGCCAGCCGCCGAAGGTGGGATAGATGATTGGGGTGAAGTCGTAACAAGGTAGCCGTATCGGAAGGTGCGGCTGGATCACCTCCTTTCTATGGAGAATCGTTTCCCGCGTGGAAACATTCAAATATGCAGCTTAGCTGCAAAACTACTCACTCGTTGCTCAGTTTTGAGAGCTCAAACTCTCAAACAGCTTGCTTTTGCATGGAGCTTGTTCTTTGAAAACTAGATATCGAAACGAAAATTGCGAATTAGAACATTCCTTTTTAAGCTGAACTTGTGTAAACAAGTTTCAATAAAAACGGTAGATTGCATTTGCTCATCTGAGCAATTGGTTAAGCTACTAAGAGCACACGGAGGATGCCTAGGCGCTAGGAGCCGATGAAGGACGTGGCGAACAACGAAACTGCCTCGGGGAGCTGTAAGCAAGCTTTGATCCGGGGGTGTCCGAATGGGGAAACCCAGCTGGGGTAATTTCCAGTTACTCATAACTGAATACATAGGTTATGTAGAGGCATACCAGGGGAACTGAAACATCTAAGTACCTTGAGGAAGAGAAAACAATAGTGATTCCGTCAGTAGCGGCGAGCGAACGCGGAGAAGCCCAAACCAGAGAGCTTGCTCTTTGGGGTTGTGGGACATCTCACATGGAGTTACAAAGGAACCGGTTAAACGAAGAGGTCTGGAAAGGCCCGCCAAAGAAGGTAAAAGCCCTGTACTTGAAAGTCTGTTCTCTCCGAGATGTATCCCGAGTAGTGCGGGGCACGTGAAACCCCGTATGAATCCGGCAGGACCATCTGCCAAGGCTAAATACTTCCTAGCGACCGATAGTGAAGCAGTACCGTGAGGGAAAGGTGAAAAGCACCCCGGAAGGGGAGTGAAATAGAACCTGAAACCGTGTGCTTACAAAAAGTCAGAGCCCGTTTTAGGGGTGATGGCGTGCCTTTTGTAGAATGAACCGGCGAGTTACGTTCCCGTGCAAGGTTAAGGTGAAGAGCCGGAGCCGCAGCGAAAGCGAGTCTGAATAGGGCGACATAGTACGTGGACGTAGACCCGAAACCGGGTGATCTACCCCTGTCCAGGGTGAAGGTGCGGTAACACGCACTGGAGGCCCGAACCCACGCACGTTGAAAAGTGCGGGGATGAGGTGGGGGTAGCGGAGAAATTCCAATCGAACTCGGAGATAGCTGGTTCTCCCCGAAATAGCTTTAGGGCTAGCCTCGGAAAACAGAGTCGTGGAGGTAGAGCACTGATTGGGTGCGGGGCCCGCAAGGGTTACCAAGCTCAGTCAAACTCCGAATGCCATAGACTTACTTCCGGGAGTCAGACAGTGAGTGCTAAGATCCATTGTCAAAAGGGAAACAGCCCAGACCATCAGCTAAGGTCCCCAAGTGTGTGTTAAGTGGGAAAGGATGTGGAGTTGCACAGACAACCAGGATGTTGGCTTAGAAGCAGCCACCATTGAAAGAGTGCGTAATAGCTCACTGGTCGAGTGACTCTGCGCCGAAAATGTAACGGGGCTAAACACACCACCGAAGCTATGGCTTGATGCTTTGCATCAGGGGTAGGGGAGCGTTGTATAAGGGTTGAAGGTGTACCGTAAGGAGCGCTGGACATTATACAAGTGAGAATGCCGGTATGAGTAACGAAAAGATCAGTGAGAATCTGATCCGCCGAAAGCCTAAGGGTTCCTGAGGAAGGCTCGTCCGCTCAGGGTAAGTCGGGACCTAAGGCGAGGCCGAAAGGCGTAGTCGAAGGACAACAGGTCGAAATTCCTGTACCACCGTAAGCCGTTATGAGCAATGGGGGGACGCAGCAGGGTAGTGACGCGGACTGATGGATGTCCGTCTAAGCAGTGAGGCTGATGTGTAGGCAAATCCGCACATCGTAAGGCTGGGCTGTGATGGGGAGCGAAAATTATAGTAGCGAAGGTCATGATCTCACACTGCCAAGAAAAGCCTCTAGCCAGGTGATGGTGCCCGTACCGCAAACCGACACAGGTAGGCGAGAAGAGAATTCTAAGGCGCGCGGAAGAACTCTCGTTAAGGAACTCGGCAAAATGACCCCGTAACTTCGGGAGAAGGGGTGCCCCGGTAGTGTGAATAGCACGAGGGGGCCGCAGTGAAAAGGCCCAAGCGACTGTTTAGCAAAAACACAGGTCTGTGCGAAGCCGTAAGGCGAAGTATACGGGCTGACGCCTGCCCGGTGCTGGAAGGTTAAGGGGAGCGGTTAGGAGCAATCCGAAGCTGTGAACCGAAGCCCCAGTAAACGGCGGCCGTAACTATAACGGTCCTAAGGTAGCGAAATTCCTTGTCAGGTAAATTCTGACCCGCACGAATGGCGTAACGACTTGGGCGCTGTCTCAACGAGAGATCCGGTGAAATTTTAATACCTGTGAAGATGCAGGTTACCCGCGACAAGACGGAAAGACCCCATGGAGCTTTACTGCAGCTTGATATTGAATTTGGGTACGATCTGTACAGGATAGGTGGGAGCCTTTGAAGCAGGAGCGCAAGCTTCTGTGGAGGCACCGTTGGGATACCACCCTGATCGTATCTAGGTTCTAACCTGGTACCGTAATCCGGTGCGGGGACAGTGTCAGGTGGGCAGTTTGACTGGGGCGGTCGCCTCCTAAAGAGTAACGGAGGCGCCCAAAGGTTCCCTCAGAATGGTTGGAAATCATTCGAAGAGTGCAAAGGCATAAGGGAGCTTGACTGCGAGACCTACAAGTCGAGCAGGGACGAAAGTCGGGCTTAGTGATCCGGTGGTACCGCATGGAAGGGCCATCGCTCAACGGATAAAAGCTACCCTGGGGATAACAGGCTTATCTCCCCCAAGAGTCCACATCGACGGGGAGGTTTGGCACCTCGATGTCGGCTCATCGCATCCTGGGGCTGAAGTAGGTCCCAAGGGTTGGGCTGTTCGCCCATTAAAGCGGTACGCGAGCTGGGTTCAGAACGTCGTGAGACAGTTCGGTCCCTATCTGTCGTGGGCGTAGGAAATTTGAGAGGAGCTGTCCTTAGTACGAGAGGACCGGGATGGACGTACCGCTGGTGTACCAGTTGTTCCGCCAGGAGCACCGCTGGGTAGCTATGTACGGAAGGGATAAGCGCTGAAAGCATCTAAGCGTGAAGCCCCCCTCAAGATGAGATTTCCCAGTATGTAAGACCCCTTGAAGACGACGAGGTAGATAGGCTGGGGGTGGAAGTGCAGCAATGCATGGAGCTGACCAGTACTAATCGGTCGAGGGCTTATCCAATATGCAAGTTGTAAATCGCACATTTCGTTTCGGATCTAGTTTTCAGAGAATGATCTCTGAAATGTAAGCTAAGCTATGCGTTTGGTGGCGATGGCGGAGGGGTTCCACACGTACCCATCCCGAACACGACCGTTAAGCCCTCTAGCGCCGATGGTACTTGGACCGCAGGGTCCTGGGAGAGTAGGACGCCGCCAAGCGAAACCCCATTGGGGTATTTTTTTTCGATTTTTCATACGGGCCCTTAGCTCAGTTGGTTAGAGCGCACCTCTGATAAGGGTGAGGCCGGTGGTTCGAGTCCACCAGGGCCCATAGTAATACCAGATAGACTAAAGTGTATGGGGCCATAGCTCAGCTGGGAGAGCGCCTGCCTTGCAAGCAGGAGGTCAGCGGTTCGATCCCGCTTGGCTCCACCATTCCCTGATAGCTCAGTTGGTAGAGCACTCGACTGTTAATCGAGTTGTCACAGGTTCGAGTCCTGTTCGGGGAGCCATTAAGGCCCGTTGGTCAAGGGGTTAAGACACCTCCCTTTCACGGAGGTAACAGGGGTTCGAATCCCCTACGGGTCATTGCTATGTTTATTAGCTTGAAAGAGGATGAAAATCCCAAAGGTTCGTCGCAGGATAAGCTTCGTTAGTAATGGCTTCGCAGTCTCGAACGAAATGAGAGTATCCCCTACGGGTCATATATATGGAGGCTTAGCTCAGCTGGGAGAGCATCTGCCTTACAAGCAGAGGGTCGGGGGTTCGATCCCCTCAGCCTCCACCATATAACTTTTAAATAACGACGCGGGGTGGAGCAGCCCGGTAGCTCGTCGGGCTCATAACCCGAAGGCCGCAGGTTCAAATCCTGCCCCCGCAATTATACTTTCTCTCAAGAAAGTGATCTGGAACCGTGGTGTAGTTGGCCTAACATGCCTGCCTGTCACGCAGGAGATCGCGGGTTCGAATCCCGTCGGTTCCGCCATTTTAATCTTTATATGAGGAATTTGTTCACACTTAATCTGCTATATGGCACCGAACGCCCTAGATAAAGTGTAACGTTCCAAGGTTAAACTTCATTAAGGCTCGGTAGCTCAGTCGGTAGAGCAGAGGACTGAAAATCCTCGTGTCGGCGGTTCGATTCCGTCCCGAGCCACCATTTATCACAACTTAATATGCCGGTGTAGCTCAACTGGTAGAGCAACTGACTTGTAATCAGTAGGTTGGGGGTTCAAGTCCTCTCGCCGGCACCATGTAATCCTGGAGGATTAGCGAAGCGGCCAAACGCATCAGACTGTAAATCTGCTCCCGTACGGGTTCGGTGGTTCGAATCCATCATCCTCCACCAGTTTTTCGAGTCATTAGCTCAGTTGGTAGAGCACCTGACTTTTAATCAGGGTGTCGAAGGTTCGAGCCCTTCATGACTCACCATTATATGCGCGTGTGGCGGAATTGGCAGACGCACTAGACTTAGGATCTAGCGTCTTTGACGTGGGGGTTCAAGTCCCTCCACGCGCATCCCTTATATGCGGAAGTGGCTCAGCGGTAGAGCATCGCCTTGCCAAGGCGAGGGTCGCGGGTTCGATTCCCGTCTTCCGCTCCAATATTTTGCGCCCTTAGCTCAGCTGGATAGAGCGTTTGACTACGAATCAAAAGGCCGGGAGTTCGAATCTCTCAGGGCGCGCCATTTATAACTTCATATGCCGGCGTGGCGGAATGGCAGACGCGCTCGACTCAAAATCGAGTGGGAAACCGTGGAGGTTCGAGTCCTCTCGCCGGTATAGATAACGGGATGTAGCTCAGCTTGGTAGAGCACCTGGTTTGGGACCAGGGGGTCGCATGTTCAAATCGTGTCATCCCGATTTTTACATGCGGGTGTAGTTCAATGGTAGAACTTTAGCCTTCCAAGCTAATAGCGTGGGTTCGATTCCCATCACCCGCTTTATAGAAATGCAAAAAAGAGATGGTTTCTGCCATCTCTTTTTTGCATTTTTTACGTTTCCATTAGATTTCGAACACATAGTTCAATGTTAGTAACTTATCGGATCATAGCTTATGAACAGTGGGAGAATACACAACACCCACAGTGATAAAGCTATGTTTATTTGCCATTTTGTAAAACGCTTACAAAAATATCTTGCCTAATCCTTCAGCCTGTAATACTATATCAATTAAGCGCTTAACCTATAGGGGTAAGGCGCTTAAACTTAACGTAGATTAAGCGCTTAACCCGTAAAGGGAAGGGAGATGATCATTCCATGACAACCATTAGGCTGACGATGGCTCAGGCACTGCTCCGATATCTGGATCAGCAATATATTTCCGTTGATGGGGTGGAAACCAAGTTTGTGAAAGGCGTTATCGGCATTTTCGGTCACGGCAACGTAACTGGTATTGGAGAGGCACTGGAACATAGTTCTGGAAGTTTGACGTATATGCAGGGTAAAAATGAACAAGGCATGGTACATACGGCAGCAGCCTATGCCAAGCAGAAGAACCGTAGACAGATTTATGCCTGCACAACATCCATCGGACCAGGAGCACTGAACATGATTACCGCAGCGGCAACGGCAACAGTCAATCGTATTCCCGTTTTACTGCTTCCGGGTGATAACTTTGCCACGCGTGAACCAGATCCCGTGCTGCAACAACTGGAGGTAAGCGGCGATTATACGATTTCAGCCACTGATCCGTTCAAAGCGGTCAGCAAATACTGGGATCGCATCGTGCGTCCCGAACAGTTGATGATTGCTGCCACACAGGCGATGCGCGTGCTGATGGACCCAGCGGAAACGGGCGCGGTAACGCTGGCACTGCCGCAGGATGTGCAGGCAGAGGCGTACGATTACCCTGAATCGTTCTTTGCCCGCAAGGTGCATTACCTGGACCGTCGTCCCCCGGTCCAGGCGGCAATTGAACGGGCAGCGCAGCAGATTGCCCGTGGCAGGAAGCCGCTGATCGTAGCAGGCGGCGGCGTGTTGTATGCCGAGGCATCCACACAGCTGGCTGAATTCGCCGAGGCATTTGGCATTCCGGTTGCCGAGACGCAGGCTGGCAAGAGTGCCTTGGCATGGGACCACCCACTTAATGTGGGAGCCATCGGTGTTACCGGCTCGCTGGCTGCCAACAGGCTTGCCAGAGAAGCGGATGTGGTAATCGGCGTCGGCACCCGTTTCTCGGATTTTACGACGGCGTCTCGGTCTGCTTTTCAGCATCCCGAAGCGGCTTTCATCAATATTAACCTGAACGGCATGGATGCCGCCAAATTGGGTGGGGAAGCGATTCTAGCTGATGCAAGGGAAGGCCTGCAAGCTCTGCAAACGGCTTTACAGGGACGGCAGTATCACAGTGGTTACGGAACATCTGAAATCGCCGACCTTCGGGATGAGTGGAACGCCGAGGTAGATCGACTCTACGGACTGCTACATGAGGCAGGACTCGCGCAGACGAGTGCGGTCGGTGTTATTAATCGGACCATTGATCCTTCTTCCGTCATTGTGTGTGCGGCGGGAAGTTTGCCTGGAGACTTGCACCGTCTGTGGCGCGCGTCTGCACCGAAAACATACCACATGGAGTACGGCTTCTCCTGTATGGGCTATGAGGTGAGCGGGGCATTCGGGGCAGCTCTTGCCGAACCGGATCGTGAAGTGTATGCCATGGTGGGTGACGGTAGTTACCTAATGCTGCATTCTGAACTGGTGACGAGCTTGCAGGAACAGAAGAAGATGACCATTTTACTATTCAACAACAACGGATTTCAGTGTATTCATAATTTGCAACGGGAGCATGGAAGTGACGGTTTCGGCAACGAGTTCCGCTATCGGGAATCGGAGAGCGGACGACTGACCGGGGATTACATGCCTATGGATTTTGCAGCCCATGCCCGCAGCCTTGGAGCCAAAGCCTATAAGGCAGAGACGACGGAACAATTGGAGCAGGCGATCAGAGATGCCCGGAATGAGACCGTGACTACACTGATCGAAATTCCAGTCGTGCCCGGAACCAATGCAGGCGGATATGAGTCCTGGTGGAATGTGGGCGTACCAGAAGTATCCAACGAGGAAAAGGTGGTAACGGCTCACCACGCGATGCAGGCAAACCGTGCCAGAGCTAGACTCATTTAATTGAGCATATCATCAATCCAAAGAGTAACTTTCAATCAGCATGATATATAGGAATGCGCGCGTTAAATCGAATGATGCAAAAATGTTGAACCACAAAAGGAGACGTGGAGCCATGAACAAGCTGCCATTTCAGCTCGGGATTCATCCGATCAACTGGGTCGGAGAGGATGTAAAGGAGCATGGTGATGCAACAACATGTGAACAGATTCTGGATGACATTCAGCGACTTGGCCTGACAGGTACGGAAATGGGACGCAAATATCCCACGGATCCAGACACATTGCGGGAGGAGCTGGGCAAGCGCAATATCCGCCTCGTCTCCCAGTGGAAATCGGTATTGTTCTCCGACCTGGCGTATCGTCAGTCTGAGCTGGACAGCTATCGCAGACACGCGGAGTTTCTGCAATCGATGGGCAGCACGGTGATTAGCACGGCGGAAGTAGGTGGCTCCCTGCATTTTGATCCAAGGCGGACACCGCATGAAAAAGAAGTACTGAGACTCCGTGAATCGGAATGGCACATCCTTGCTGAGGGGCTGAACGAAGCAGGTGCCATCGCCCGTGAGCACGGGTTGAAGCTGACGTACCATCACCATGGAGGTACCGTTGTTGAGCAACCGGATGAGATTGATAAATTGATGGAACTGACAGACCCATCTCTTGTTTATTTGCTCTATGACACAGGTCATGCTTACTACGGCGGAGCTGACCCGTTAGCTCTCCTACGCAAGCATTATGACAGGATTGCCTATATTCATCTAAAGGATATTCGTCCTCAAGTGCTGGAGGAAGCACGGGCGGAACAGTCTGATTTTGTGGGCTGTATTCGTAAAGGGGTATTTACGGTTCCCGGAGATGGATGTATTGATTTTGCACCGATTCTGCAGGAGTTGGTCACACGGGGGTATGATGGCTGGGCGATGCTTGAAGGGGAACAGGACCCTGCGATTCATAATCCGTATGAGTATGCGCGGCGATCGTTGCAATATATGGAGTCCTTATACCAGCACAGCTGATAAAGTCATGGCCATCAGGAGAGAGCCGTACCATGAGGTAAACCAGATTATAAGTGTGAGTTTGATAAATGTATCATTCAAAATCCCATCACAGAAAGGGGTTCAAATACAATGACTTACGTATCCTTTCCTGATTCCAGGAAGATGGATTTCACCGCGATTGGCCGTCTGTGCATCGACTTGAATGCCAATGAGATCAATCGCCCGATGGAAGAGACGATGACCTTTACGAAGTATGTGGGCGGATCTCCGGCTAATATCACGATTGGCATGTCCAGGCTCGGTATGGAAACGGCATTTATCGGCAAAATCGCGAATGACCAGATGGGCAGGTTCATCAACAATTATCTGGAGCGGAACGGGATCGATACGTCAAATGTGGTAACGGACGATACCGGAGCGGTGACAGGACTTGCTTTTACCGAGATCAAAAGTCCAACCGATTGCAGCATTCTAATGTACCGTGACCACGTGGCTGATCTGCTATTGCAGTCGAGAGAGGTGCAGGAACAGCTGATTGCCGACTCCAAAGTTTTGCTCATTTCAGGCACAGCCCTCGCCCAGAGTCCATCTCGTGAAGCGGTATTCCAGGCGCTGGCGTATGCGAAAAAGCATGGCACAATCATTGTGTTTGATCTGGACTATCGTCCTTACACATGGACATCAGCCGAAGAGACGGCGGTCTATTATAACCTCGCTGCCGAGAAATGCGATATCATCCTGGGCACACGTGAAGAGTTCGACATGATGGAGACGTTTGACCATAATCCAGACCATAGCGATCAGGTGACCGCGCAAAAATGGTTTGATTTCTCAGCTAAAATTGTCGTCATCAAACATGGCAAGGAAGGCTCCATTGCCTATACAGGTGAAGGGCTATCTCATCAAGTGGACAGCTACCCTGCGCGTGTGGTGAAGACGTTTGGAGCAGGTGATTCCTACGCGGCGGGATTCCTGTATGGGTTGATGCAGGGATGGACGATTGAACGCAGCATGGCGTTTGGCAGTGCGGCAGCATGTATCGTTATCTCCAGCCACAGCTGCTCGGATGCGATGCCAACGGTGGAACAAGTGAATGACTATATCGAACGCTGCAATCGGGGCGAAATTACGGTGTCTTGAAGCATGTTGAAGTACTTGGAGTGGATGGCGTAATTGACGCAAGCACATATAAGCGAAGGGAGACAGGGCTATGGGAAAAGGGATTTCGGAAGCGTCAGTAACAGCGACAATGGTTCAAAACTGGATCGGGGGTGCCTGGGTGGCCCCGGCGGCAACCCGTACGGAGCCGGTCGTAAATCCGGCTACGGAAGAGGTCATTGCACACGTACCGCTGTCTGAGCAGGCGGATGTGGATTTGGCCGTCCAGACGGCACGGGAGGCGTTCCCGTCCTGGAGTGGCACACCGGTTCCCCGCCGTGCACGGATTCTGTTCCGCTACCAGCAGCTGCTGGTGGAGCACTGGGAAGAACTTGCCCGGCTGGTTACGCTGGAGAACGGTAAAAGCTACGCGGAAGCCTACGGCGAAGTGCAGCGTGGCATCGAATGCGTCGAATTCGCAGCAGGCGCCCCGAACCTGATGATGGGCAAACAGCTGCCCGACATCGCCACTGGGCTGGAGTCAGGCATGTATCGGTATCCGATCGGTGTAATTGGGGGAATAACCCCCTTCAACTTCCCGATGATGGTACCGTGCTGGATGTTCCCGCTGGCGATTGCGTGCGGCAACACCTTTGTCCTGAAACCGTCCGAGCGCACACCGCTGCTGGCAGGCCGTCTGGCTGAGCTGTTCAAGGAAGCAGGGCTTCCGGACGGCGTGCTCAATATCGTTCACGGTGCACATGACGTCGTGAATGGACTGCTTGAACACAAGGATGTTCAAGCCATCTCTTTTGTCGGATCACAGCCTGTGGCTGAATATGTTTACACTACCGCATCCGCACATGGCAAACGGGTACAGGCGCTTGCTGGTGCCAAAAATCACTCAATCGTTATGCCGGACGCCGATCTCGACCTGACAGTGAAAGAAATCACCAGTGCAGCCTTCGGCTCAGCCGGAGAACGCTGTATGGCCTGCTCGGTTGTTGTCGCCGTCGGCGATGTTGCAGACACGCTGGTGCAAAAGCTGGTGGAAGCAGCAGATCGTATCACGATTGGTAACGGCATGGATGATGGGGTATTCCTGGGTCCTGTCATTCGTGGCCCGCATAAGGAACGTACACTTAGCTACATTGAATCCGGAGAACAGGAAGGCGCTGCTCTGATCCGGGATGGTCGTAAAGATGAAGCGACAGGCAAGTCCGGTTATTTCGTTGGTCCGACGGTATTTGATGAGGTGCAGAGCACTATGAAGATCTGGAAGGACGAGATTTTTGCACCGGTGCTCTCGGTAGCGAGGGTAGCTACGCTGGAGGAAGCAGTGGAATTGGCCAACCGTTCCGACTTTGCCAATGGAGCTTGCCTGTTCACCCGCAGTGGAGCAAGCATGCGCCAATTCCGTGAAACGATTGATGCAGGCATGCTGGGCATTAACCTGGGCGTACCTGCGCCAATGGCATTCTTCCCTTTTTCCGGCTGGAAGAAATCCTTCTACGGTGATCTGCATGCCAACGGTACAGACGGCGTTGAATTTTATACTCGCAAAAAGATGGTTACTGCACGCTGGTAGTCACTCAGGGCATACCAGCCAATGGAAGAACGTTGAGTCCACATGGACACATACAGGGAGGATAACGGAATGGGCAAGGATAAAGTGAGAATTGGCATTATCGGCGCTGGTCGTATCGGTAAAATTCATGCGGACAATCTCCTGCGCAACCCGCATGCCGAGATTGTTGGCATCAGTGATTTGTTTGCAGGACCCGAGCTGGAGGAGTGGGCTTCCAGCCGTGGCATCCCGGTGGTAACGACAGATAGCAGCCAGCTGATCGCCATGCCAAATGTGGATGCAGTGCTGATCTGTTCCTCAACAGATACGCATGTACCACTGATTGAACAGGCAGCCCAGGCGGGCAAACACATTTTTTGCGAGAAGCCGGTCAGTATGGATCTTCATCAGACTCAGGCAGCTGTTGCAGCCGTGCAGAAGGCTGGGGTAAAGCTGCAAATCGGATTCAATCGTCGCTTCGATCATAACTTCAAACGGGTACGTGCACATGTGCAGGAGGGAACGATTGGTGATCCGCATATTATCAAAATCACTTCTCGTGACCCGAGTCCGCCGCCAGCAGAGTACATTCGGGTGTCTGGCGGAATCTTCATGGATATGATGATCCATGATTTCGACATGGCCCGGTATTTGTCCGGGAGTGAGGTGGAGGAAGTCTATGCCCAGGGCAATGTGCTAATTCATCCTGTTTTTGCGGAACACGGCGATGTGGATACGGCCATTGTGACGTTGAGTTTTGAAAATGGAGCAATCGGCGTCATAGATAACAGCCGCCAAGCGGTATATGGATACGATCAGCGAGTCGAGGTATTTGGCTCATTGGGCAGCGCAACAGCTGCGAACGATCATCCGAATACGGCAGAAATTAGTACAGCAAATGGATTGATGCGCGACAAGCCGCTGCACTTTTTCCTGGAGAGATACAACGAAGCGTACGTGCAGGAGACAGCTCTTTTCATCGACGCGATTCGGAACGATACACCTGTCATCGTAAACGGGAATGATGCCGTTCAGGCAGAACGCATCGCACTCGCCGCACGCATGTCCATGGAACAAGGCAGACCTGTGAAGCTGGGTGAAGTCCCGGGGATATCGGTGGAATCCCAGACGGTTACCCCGTAAGACCATTGTCATAACAAGTTCATTTCATCTAATAGACAGCCATCAGGATTAAGGATGAAATACCGGAAGGAGTGGAAGAAAGCATGTCAGAACGTATAGTAAAACCTGTGTTGAACCCGAAAGCAGACGGAACGTTGTTGACGGTCACACCAGAGTCTGCGGGATGGCAATACGTTGGGTTTCAGGTGGTGCAGCTTGCGGAGGGACAGACCCTAACTCGTGAGAGTGGGGATCAGGAACTCTGCCTTGTGCTTCTTAGCGGCTTGGCTAATGTAAGTACTCGTGAATATACGTGGGAGAAAATCGGAAAAAGAATGAGTGTTTTTGAGAAAATTCCTCCGTATTCGATTTACGTATCCAGTTCAGATCGAGTGGAATTCACCGCTCTTACCGCATTGGAGATTGCCATATGTGCGGCACCAGGTAAAGGCACGTATCCAGCTCGTCTGATTGCCCCGGAAGATGTAGGTGTTGAGACGCGTGGTTACGGCAACCTGGAACGACAGATTCACAACATTTTGCCGGAACAAAAAGAAGCAGACAGTCTGCTCGTCGTTGAAGTGTTCACGCCTGATGGACATTGGTCGAGCTATCCGCCGCATAAACATGACCGGGACGCCCTGCCTGACGAGTCATTGCTGGAGGAGACATACTATTTCCGAGTGCAGCCTGAGCAGGGGTTTGCCATCCAACGGATATACACAGATGATCGAGCTGTAGATGAGACGCTTGCAGTGAACAACGGCGAAGTTGTGCTTGTTCCATGTGGATACCATCCGGTGGGTGCTCCTCCGGGATACGAGGTCTACTATCTGAATGTGATGGCAGGACCAACCCGGATCTGGAAGTTTCATAACGACCCGGACCATGATTGGCTGATGAATAAAAAGTAGTATCGGCTTCAAGTTGCGTATGCGGACTTCCCCCTGCATAATGAGAAGATAACGATTACCTATATATAAGGAATTTATATATAGCACAAATGGGGAAATAACAATGAAAGCAACCATATATGATATAGCACGCGAGGCGGGGGTATCCATTGCAACCGTCTCACAGGTCATTAACGGCAAAGGTAAAATTAGCGAGAAGCGGCGCGCCGAGATTATGGAGATCATGGAGCGGCTTCACTACCAGCCGAGCGCTATTGCTGCTGCACTTACGGGTAAGCAAACATACACGCTCGGGCTGCTCGTGCCCGATATCTCTAATCCGTATTTTGCCGAGCTGGCCAGAGCGGTAGAAGATCGCAGTCGGCAGTTGGGTTATAGCGTCGTGATTTGCAGCACAGACAATAAGGACGAGCGGGTAGAGCGGTATTTGAATCTGCTTCAGCAAAAAAGGGTCGACGGCATGATGATCGGGACAGGTATCGATAATGCCGAGATTCTATCTCCGCTCCTGCAACAGTCGATACCTGTTGCTCTAATTGCCCGTCATATGCCGTCGTTGTCGGTACATACCGTTGCCATCGATGACAGGCTTGGGGGCGCCTTGGCAGCACAGCATCTGCTTGAATTGGGTCATACTCATGTAGCGGTCCTGTCCGAATCGTTCAAAGTCAGCAGCAGTCAGGAACGTGTACGCGGATTTCGTGAAGCATTGGAGAAGGCGGGTCTTTCTCTTGAAGCTGATCAGGTGAGAGAGTCATCTGCCGATCTGGGTTCAGCCAAAAAAGAGGCGCTCGTGCTGCTCACAGAAAAGAATCGAGCCACAGGCATCTTCTGTTGTAACGACATGCAGGCAATAGGCGCGCTTCAAGCTGCCAAAGAACTAAATCTGCGTGTACCTGAAGATGTATCAATCATCGGATTCGATAATACGATTCTGGCTTCGGTAACCAGTCCGCCTCTGACGACGGTTGCCCAACCTATTGAGGATCTGGGGCGTCGTGCCGTTGATTTATTAATTGATGAGCTAAAAAATGAAGAAAATTCACCGCAAAAAATTGTACTGGAGCCTGAATTGGTCATTAGAGACTCAACAGGAAAGGTATCAGATCACTCTTAAGACTACGCCCTGTCCTGAAACATATACGTCGTCCACATAAAAAAAGCCGCGTGCACCTAAGGGTGAACGCGGCTTGTTGCGTTAAATCTTGAACTTCTTCACTTCCTCGTACAGCGTGTTGGCATGCTGCGCCAGTTCATTGGAACGTTCCGAAATGCTTGTAATGTAATTGAACTGTTCCTGTGTGGAGGAAGCAACCTCTTCTGTAGAAGCCGCGCTCTGTTCCGACATGGCTGCAACACTGGAGATCACTTCGGCAATCTTACCAGAGCTATCATCCAACTCGGTCGTAGCAGAGGATACCAACTGAAGCTGGCTGTCGATGCCGTCAATGGATTGTTTGATTCGGGTAAACGACTCGCGCATCTCATGCACAGCAGCTACCTGCTGCTCAATACCTTGTTCAGCCGAAGTTACTTCACTCACGCTTTGACGACTTGCCGCTTGAATCTCATCCAGCAGGATAATGATATCCTGTGCCGAGTCCGAAGACTGTTCGGCCAGTTTCCGCACTTCTTCGGCAACGACAGCGAAGCCTCGTCCGTGTTCACCCGCTCTGGCCGCTTCAATGGAAGCATTCAGGGCGAGCAGATTAGTCTGGGAGGCGATGCCCCGAATCATGCCGACAATATCCTCAATTTTCTGCGACTTATCCGCCAAAAGCGTGATCGACTCACCCACCCGATCAATGGAAATCCGATTGCCGTCCGCAAGTTCCACCTGTTGATCCACGGCTTGCAATCCGGCAAGCATCGCTTCCCCTGCTTCACGCATCATGGTTACTGATTGTTCAACACTGCGGTTAATGCCGCCAACACTATTACTCATCTCGGACAGTCGACTGGAACCGTCGTAGACCGATTCCGCCTGTTTGCTTGACCCTTGCGCGAGTTCATCTGTGGCGATGGAGATCTGTTCGGCAATACGTTTGGTATTGTCCGTATGTTCTTCCATTTCACCCGAGATGCTTTGCACCCGGTTAGCGGAAGAGGCGACCTGTTTCAGCAGCAGACTGAGTTGAGCGGACATCTGATTGAATGACGTACCTAACTCTGCGAACTCATCTTTTCCTTTGATCTGCACCTGACCGGTAAAGTCACCACTCGACATCAGTCTGGAGGTCGCCCCCAAGCTTTTCAGTGGTTTGATGAATAGTGTTGCAATCCAGTATGCTGCCGCCATAACAACGATTAGCGTAACAGCGATAATCAGAATGTAGTTATTTCGTAATTCATAGTATTCTGAATAGGCTAATTTCTCGGAAATAACTGAACCGACCACCCAGCCCGTGCTGGGGATCTGATTGTAGAACAGTAGATAATTCTCACCATTGTATTTAAAATTCTTCTCTCCTGACGGGTTTGCCTGCATATCGGCCAGTAGTGGTTTTAATTCAGCATTTTCAGAGGCCGACGTATTCACCTGTTTCTCGTCAGGGTGAGCAAGAAGCATTCCTTTTTTATCGATTAAAAATGTATAACCTAGCCCGTCCAAATTGATTTTTTCCACCGTATCCGTAAGGGTAGAGAGCAGCAAATCCCCTGCTACTACGCCTTGTAGCTGTCCCTCTTTATTCAGGACCGGCATCGCCATGGACACCGCGTATTGCTTCGACATCATATCCAGATAGGGATCAGAGAATACCAGTTGATCAGCCTGCTTCGCTTCCTGGTACCAAGGACGCTGACGTGGATCATACCCGGCATCAGGTGTCCAGTCCGAACCATTCATGAAATGACCATCTTGTTCTGAACCATAGTAAAGATCCGAAAGACTCTCTTTGTTACTGCCCAGCTTCATGATGTCAAAATAATCTTCGTTCAGTTGTCCAGCCGGAATTCCTTCCTGAATTACAAACCCCAGTGTTTCCACAACTTTGGCATTGCTGCTGATCCAGCCATTCAGTTCGTTGGCCGCCGAGGACATTAATCCAGTTAATTTGGAATCAACATTACGAGTGGCTTGTTTCTCTGTTTGGTATAAGCCTAGTGTTGCCAGTGGAATCGCCGTAATCAGTACAGCGGCCAGAAACATCATCATTAATTTCGGTTTAAGTTTCATCCAATTCTCCCCCTCTGATGTCCCTGCTAGTATAGGCAAAGCCGAAAGCTTATGTAGTATATCGACATTTTTTTCAAAAAGATAATATAGATATTTATCAAGTTAGTTAGCAATTTATAATATTTAAAATTGAAGGATTATGAAGAGGTTTTTCTTTATAAAGTACTTGTATTTAGTGGGTTATTTTAATGATCTAGAACAATATTTGGATGAGATGGTATACTTATAATGGAATCTTTAATTTCCTGATTTACCCAACAGCGAAAGGAGATCTCAATGAAAAAAAGAACCAAAACCATTGTTGGCGTAGTCGCTGTAATCGTGATTGCAGCTATTACGATACCAATGTACATTTCGAGACAACATACCACCTTTCGAGCTGAAGTCACGGATCATATGAGTATGCTGGATACACTGGACATTCTGATTATCAAAAAAATACCGACCACCGATCCATATGATCAAGAAGAAGTGACTATTAAAGATCCCCAAGAGATTAGAAAGATGTTAAAGCTTGCGAAGGATATCGAATTAAGAAGAGTAAAGCAAATAGATATCTCCGAGCGATCCAAGGGGACCCCATATTACTATGACTGGCAGCTTTTGACGAAGAAAGAAGATCGATTTACAGAAGGCTTTGGAATTACGTTTTATAATGAACATGCCGTCTCTATCTATAGTGGATACAAAACGAGAGATCAACATGAAAATTATGAAATAACCAATGATTTTAATCTAAATGAAATGGAACGACTCTTTACCAATTTGAAGGAGGGGAAGGAATGACAGAGTATCAAATGCGTCCGATTGAGGAGCAGGATATCCCTTTTCTGTGGGAGATGTTGTTTGCATCCATCTTCGAGCGGGAGGGGGAAGAGCCTTTTGAACCTGAGATCATCCATAGCCCCGGCATGTCCAAGTACGTTGAAGGCTGGGGGAGAGAGGGGGATTTCGGATTTATCGCCCTGGATTCTCAGGGAAAGCGTATGGGGTCGGTGACGTTGCGGTTTTTTAATGACCAGAATGCGGGATATGGTTACGTAAATGCGTCTACACCCGAGATGGGCATGGCTGTGATTGAGACGGCGCGTGGCAAAGGAATAGGCAGCCGTCTCATTCAGGCGGCGTTAGATGAGGCTGGGAAGCGGGCTATTGACGCCGTTTCGCTCAGTGTTGACCCGGATAACGATGCAATTCGGCTTTATCGGCGTTTCGGATTCGTCGAACAGGGCATGTGTGGCACATCTGTAACGATGGTGTGTGGGATGAACCCATGACCTTACTGCAAGCATGCTGGAAGCAATCATATGAGGATTTGAAAATACAAAAAGGCGCTTCCCTTATATTCTGGGAAGCGCCTTAAGATATGACTTCATATTAATCGCACCGTATTTCCTTTGTGCTCACAAACAGAAAAGAGGAATCTGGACGGCTCTTAACGATGCCTAATAACCAATCTTCAAACTGCTACCCTCTGTGGCTATTCCCTCCGAGCGGTTGATGGGCAGCTTTTGTTCTGCAGAGAAGCCGAGCGTCTCGCCGTCATGCAGGGTTACATCGTTTTCAACAACATAAGTCGCAGTCATATACATCATTTCAAATACTTCACTTAACGGTTTTGTGGACTGAGTGATTTCCATCTCCTCTTTCCCGAAGTTGCGTAACCCATAAGTATAGGCTGATGTGCCTTCAGAGCTTTGGAATAGTCCGATGAAAATCCAGAGGGAGACGGGCAGCTCACCATCCTTGATTCCACGACTGATGTCCACGTACTGACCTGCTTCCACCACAAGTGGCGCCATATATATAGCCAACGCATGGTCAAGCTGGAGCAAGGCGCTCGCTGTTTGGGTGAACAGAATATGTGCCTGAATGGCGTCAGTTGCATTCAGTACAGAGACAATAATCTGAGATTGATGTCTTGAAGTGACTTGTACCGCGTCCCGCCACAGCACATTTAATTTGGCATTCTCCTCTACTTCGCGATCAGGGACAGGGGCATTAATGTGAGCACACACCACTTGCATTCCATCCACTTCGAAAAAAAGATTGCCTTCCTCCGGACGTTCCTCAATCTCAATATTCCACTCGTTTTTCATCGTGCTAATGAAGTGATCAAAATTACAATCTTCGTGCTCTAGCAAAACAAATCCAACGATGGTTTCGCTATATGGAGCAGTATGTACGGCTCCACCTGCGGTCGGGTGTTCCTTTTTGCGGCGTCGAAGCTTGTCAAACAGTCCCATAAAAACGTTCTCCTTTCCAGACCAATCACAGTGATCAGGCATAATCCGATGCCTTTATAACCATATCTTACCACATTGGAGCTTTTAATGAATCCGGTATGGTAATGGCCATCAGGTGATCAGAGGAAAAGAACGAGAAGTAATGCAATGATCGCAGGCAGCCCTTGTTTGATAATGATGGACCGAGTAGCGGTTACACCTCCGTAGAGGGCGGCGATAATGACACATGCCAGGAAGAAGATCTGAATGTGCTGTCCGACGGATGTATCCGGATAAACGAGTCCCCAGATCAAACCTGCGGCCAAAAATCCATTGTACAGACCTTGATTGGCTGCCAGGGACTTGGTGGAATCCGCTAGTTCAGGGGTAAGACCGAACGTCTTCATCGTGCGTGGACGGGTCCACAGGAACATCTCCATCACCATGATGTAGAAGTGCTCAATGGCTACAATAGCCACGAAAATGATACTAATCAAAAGAAACACCTTGCTTTCTTATATGTCATTTATTTACTTGTCCTAATCAGTATAAGTGTTTGCCATCCGAACTGAAAGTAAAAATTTAATTTTACACAAATTAATTGTGTGAGTTATTAATGAGTTCATGATTCTCTTTTATAATGACGCCCGCGGATTAAGTACAAAGATAAACATAAGCTGATTGTCGAAAATCCATTCATTGGGTAATAATGAACAATAAAGAAGTGAACTTACTCATGGAAAAGGGGGATTTGCGTGGGTGTGGGAACCGTTCAATTCGTCCTGCTGGCGGATGATCCATCAACGTTTGTTACACGAGTCGTACCTTTTATCGATATTGAACTTGCTGGAATTCCGAGTGATCGGCATTACGGTCTGTTGCGCCCGGCGGACTCCCGCCAGAAAATATACAAACGGGGAACGCCGATTGCAAATCGCAGGCAAATCAGTATTGTCTCAGAAGAGGAATGTGCTCTCATAGCACAGAAGATGAATATTCCGGAAGTACGCCCAGAGTGGCTCGGCGCCAACCTATTGGTCCGTGGTGTTGAAAAGTTGACGGAGCTTCCTGTCGGGACTCGACTTCTGTTCCCAGATGGAACGGGGCTGATCTGTGAAGGGGAGAATCTGCCTTGTGTACACCCAGGGAAAATCATTGAGCAATTCTACGAACAGGATGGCTTGCGCAAAAAGTTCGTGCCAGCCGCCCGCAAAAAACGCGGAATCGTCTGCTCAGTTGAGCGTGAAGGCGTCATCCGTACAGGAGATAACATCGAAGTTATTCGCCTGTCCTGAGGCTTCAGGACAGGTTTTTGCATTACAGCCGAATCCGCTTGCTTCGCCTGTAGTTAATCTCAATTTATCCTCTGGAATGGACGTATTCTTCAGGTGTGCTGCCGATAATGGACTTGAAGTCTTTGATAAAATGCGACTGATCGTGATATCCAAGGTCTTGGGAAAGCTTAACCAGATCGCAATCTACACCCTGCTCCATCAGCTCAGCAGCATTTTGCAGGCGGTAGAGCTTGATCACCATTTTGGGGCTGATGCCCACATACTGATTGAACAGGCGCTGGAGCTTTCTTTTGTGCATATTCCAGGAGGCAGACAAATCATCGACTCTCAACATATCCCGATTCTGCTCAATATACAGCACAATCTGGCTGACCAGAATGGCTTGATCATCAGGAGGAGGGAGATGTTTACAGAGAAGCTGATCCATATAACTGACTTTGTCCGCATCACATCCATCTCCGAGCAGACGTTCTTCGAGCTGTGGAGCATCGACACCAAGCACACCAGAGACATCCAAGGGGGTCCCATACAATGTAGAAACGGGAGTACGAATGAATGGATAGAAGCCGCCAGGCTTAAACTTCACCCCAAACACGCTTCCTTTTCCACGCACGAGATAAGAAAATTTCTGTCCAGATGGACCGAAGAAAAAGGTGTTTCCCCGCTCTACCACCAGATTGACACAGGGGTTCGGGACCACATGCTGCGGATATGGATCATGCCCGGTAAGATCCCAGGAGACGATCCAGAAATGCTTGACCAAAGAACTCAATGCTTCGGAAGGGGCATACCGTGTCAGGCAATATCTTTTGTCGCCCTCATCCAGATTCAGAAGACCCATACTGGGTCTGATAGCTTGATCTGCATGTTTCATTTTGTCGATTCCTCCAGGTACCTCGTCAATTCTGCCTCGTTACGAACCATGCACAATTTATGTTGGTGAGGCTGCAAACACGCCATGATTAGTGCTTTTTCCTTACGGTCATGTTGATAGCTCCATTTATACATCTTCCAGAGCATAGTGAAAGTCTGTCGGTAATTCCCTTGTTCAAGCCCGAGCTTCTGTACTGTGAAACGTTTGAGAATGCGCACATTCCTTCTCCACACGGGGGTATTCAAATAGACGATAAGATCAGCCTGCTCGAAACTGCTTGCTACCCATTTATAGTGCACACCTTCGATAATCCACTGATTGGAATACACTGCTTTTTGCAGAAGTGTGTCCCGCGTCTCCGGATTATTGCGAATATCCTGTCCTTGAGGTACACGGTGCCACACAATATTGTCGAGCTCATAATAAGGAAGGTCTAACCTCGCGGATAAGTGGCGGGCCAGTGTAGATTTACCGCTGCCGACTGAGCCGATAATATGTATTTTGTTTGGCCTTAGTTTGATCTTGGATTGTTCACCGACCATTCCGTAACCAGTCCCCCCTTTATTTTACCTGTGCTCTCTGAACAACAACGCCCGGACAGCGAAACGTGGCAAAATAAGTTGTCTGCGCCATCTGGAAGGCTCGCTGAGCAGTCGATATAGCCATTCCAAATTAAGCTTCTGCCATATTGCAGGTGCTCGTTTGGTTTTGCCGGCCAGAATATCCAGGCTTCCCCCGACTCCGATGGCTATACGAGCATTGAGTTGATGGCGATATTTGTTGATCCAGTGTTCAGCATTGGGTGCTCCTAGGGCCACAATAAGAAAATCAGGTTGTGCCTCTTGAATTTCTTCTACAATGCTTTGCTCCTCATCCGTTGTGAAAAATCCATGATGTCTGCCAGGAACAACAACTCCCGGATAGTTATGCGCAATAACTTCTACAGCCCGCTTACTGACGCTTTCTTCTGCCCCGAGCATATAAAAGGACCAATTCTTCCTGCTTCCTTCCTCCAACAAACGAAAAAGCAGGTCACAACCAGTTACCCGTTCGGTCAATTGTCCACCCCGAAAGCGGGATACCATAACAATGCCCGCGCCGTCAGCGGTCACAATGCCTGCCTGATCCACGACCGAACGAAGCTCCTGATCCTTCTGGCAAGACATGACGATTTCCGGATTGCCTGTGATGACATGGAACAGTTCGGATCGTCTCTGATCGACTACATCACTAAGAATTGTAACCGTCTGATCCATAGTTATATTGGGAAATGGGATTCCCATAATATTTGTTGTTTGGTTCATATTTTAGTTCCTTTCTGGATGCTAACTATCCGTCCCCAGCTTGTATACATTTCCTGTTATTTCATTCCATTTTAGTATATCTGATCTCCTGGAAAAGCACTATATTTGTTGAAGTTTAGCACCGGACGAAAAGTCCGAAACATTCAAGCTTTATGGCATCTAAAATCATTTATTTTCGCTGTTGTCGCGTTTTTACAATACACCGCTTGGGTATAACGATAGGATAGTGTTGCAAGCAAGTTTCAGTTGTACCTTCAATACAACACATAAAGGGAGTGAGTTCATGGAATTGAAATATGAGTTCTATATTAATGCCGGACAGGAAGATGTGTGGAATGCCCTGATCTCGCCGGACGGTACACGGAGCAGTTTTTTTGGCAGCGAACTTCGTTCCAATTTCCAACCGGGTCAGCCGTTCGCCTATGTGGGGCCTGGGAATGATGGTGCAGAGACGGTTCATGTGTACGGCGATATTCTGGAATTCGAACCTTTATCCCTGTTAAGTTATCTTGAGCATCCCGGACCTTCCTACCACGCCAATCACGCTGAGCTTCAATCCAGAGTAGTGTTCCAGCTGGAGAAGGTAGGGGAATGTACGAAGTTAATATTGATCAATGACCAATTTACGGACAACCATCCATCCTTTGCAAACGCACAGAGTAGCTGGTGGATGATATTGAGCAGTATCAAGACATGGGCAGAGACGGGCGAAACGCTGAATTTTGGCTGGTAAAGGCCAGATATCAAGAGAATATATGAATATAACATCATAACAACATGAAAAAAGCGCTGATAAGGCGTCTTTATAAACGAGTGTTGAATGATAAAATAATTGCATAAGAAAAATCCACCGAGGTGCATTTCTGCTGTCGGTGGATTTTTTATGTTCAAAGATATATGCAATTCGATGTGTTGAGTTATACTTGTTGAACTTTGATCAAGTTGGTGTTACCGGATTGACCAATTGGTACGCCAGCGGACAATACGATGATGTCCCCTTTTTCGATATAACCAGTTTTGATTGCATTGCGTGTTGCGGACTCGAACATTTCATCGGTTGTCGTTACTTTGTCGCCCATAACCGGAATGACACCGGAGAGCAAGCAGATTTTAGCAAGTACTTCTTCATGCTGTGTAACCGCGATGATCGGTGCTTTCGGACGGTATTTGGAGATCATACGCGCCGTAAATCCACTCTCGGTAGAAGTGATAATCGCTTTGGCATTCAGGACGAGGGAAGAACTAACTGCACCCTGACTGATAACTTCGGTAATATCAGCTACTTGTTGAGCGGATTTTTGGTTGAATTGTTCTTTGTAATCAATCATCGTTTCAGCACGGCGAGCAACAGCAGCCATCGTGCGCACGGATTGTACCGGATATTTACCTGCTGCCGATTCACCAGACAACATTACAACGTCTGCGCCTTGAAGAACAGCGTTAGCAACGTCACTAACTTCGGAACGAGTTGGACGCGGATTCACTTGCATGGATTCCAGCATGTGTGTTGCTACGATAACCGGTTTACCTGCACGGTTACATTTATCGATCATTTCTTTTTGCATCATAGGTACGTCTTCGATTGGTACTTCAACCCCGAGATCTCCACGCGCTACCATGATACCGTCAGATGCTTCAATGATATCGTCCAGGTTAGTCATACCTTCCTGGTTTTCGATTTTGGAGATAATTTGTACATGATCTACACCGCGTTCTTTCAGGATGCTGCGAATTTCACGAATGTCGTCGCCTTTACGAACAAAGGAAGCAGCGATGATTTCGATACCGTTTTCGATCCCGAATCCGATGTGCATAACGTCACGTTCCGTTACACCTGGCAAAGTCGTTTTGATTCCTGGCAAGTTAACCCCTTTACGTGGTTTCAGAATGCCACCGCTGATGATTTTACAGTGAATATCAGAACCTTCCACGGACAGTACAGTCAGATCTACCAAGCCATCATCAATGAGGATGCGATCTCCCGGTTTTACAACGAGGTTTAATTCAGGATAGTTTACCGAAATACGCTCAGCGTCACCAAGAATTTCTTCGGTAGTCAGGATAAGCTCTTTACCCGCTTGCAGATGGCAGGATGCTTCTTTCAGTTTGCCAATACGAACTTCCGGTCCTTTGATATCCATCATGATTGGTACATACGTATTCAATTCGGAAGCCGCTTTGCGGATATTGTTAATCCGTGCCACGTGATCTTCCAGCTCGCCGTGAGCCATATTCAGACGGGCAACAGTCATCCCTTCCTGAATCATTACTTTTAACAATTCGATTGAGTCACAAGCAGGTCCCATAGTACAAATAATTTTTGTTTTCAACATGCTATTTTCCTCCTCATATGTTTGCTTATATGTGTATTGTAGCGTTTTCTGTCGAATCAGGGTATGAACTATAGTACAATGATTAGAATATAGTCCAATAATGAGGTGTGTTATGGTCACTCCATTAGAAGTACGACACATTAATGGTGTCGGTTGGTACGAAGAAGCGGTGCAGTCACAGGCAACTTGGCGGTTAAGCTTGGTTACTTATGGAAAATGTGTATATTGGGTGAACGGAGAGAAGCAGATCATGGAGAAAGGTGAGCTGTTGCTAATTCCCGCTGGCATTCCGTATTACGGCAAAAGTATTCCTACCGTAACTCACACGCAAATTGTTGTTCAATTACAGGGGGAGCATGCACAAGGTTTGCCCGCGCTGGAACGGAGAGAGGCCTTGCGACATAAGCCCGGATGTTATGAACTGATTCATGAACGCATGAAAGCCATCCAACAACAATGGCAGGAACGTCCGTCTTATTATGTCATGATGAGCCAAGCCTTATTGATGGAAGTGCTTATTTATATAAATAGGGAACTGGATCGCGGAGTTATTCCACCGGAGAGACATGTCCATGCGGAGCGGATGAAGCGATACATTGAGCGGCATTACCGGGAGAAAGTTACGAAAGAAGAGCTCGGGGATGAAATCGGTAAAACTCCTAATTACGCAGCCGCGTTATTTAAAAGCATGACGAATCAGACGATCAGCCAATATGTTCATGATCAACGGATGAAAAGGGCAGTGTATTTGCTTACCGAGTCACAGCTCTCCATTCAAGAAATTGCAGAATTTCTCGGTTACCGTGATCTGTCTTATTTTTACCGGATATTCAAGCGTTTAATGGGAAGTCCTCCATCTGATTTGCTCCATGAACGCCCACCTATTGTATGAAGGACAAGGTCCTCATGGTTGCGTCCTGAAAAGTTCTTACATTTAAACATCAACATAAATTACGCAAAAAAAGAGGGCCTAGGCCCTCTTTTTGGTCTCATGACAGTCAAATTATTCCTGCCCTTTGCAATATAAATCATATACTAAGCGTTACTGCTTGAATTTGTAGCCGTGATTGGCTGCTTTGCTTTTTTGCTTGCCGGACCAACTCGAACCGCAACTACATGCACAGCCCAATATGCTGCTTCCGCGAATAGAATGCCGCCAGCTACATCCAGCAGCGAGTGCTGCTTCACAAACACCGTCGAGGCAATAATCAGCCACAGCCATATCGACCATGAGATCCGCGCCAGTGGTTTGAAGTTCAAGTGGCGATTAATGATGATGAAGAGCAGATAACTTGTGAGACAGTGGATGCTTGGAAAACAGTTGAATGGAGCATCATTGGTATAGATAAATTGTACAAGCGCACTGCTTAGACCAGTTCCGATAGCTTCCGGCCGCGGCACGTAAGTAGGGAAGACCGCAAAAACGATATTGGCTGCGATTACTCCTACATTATAGGTAATTATCATACGCCAGAATAACGATTTGTTCGTCAGACCCAAGTAGAGAAATCCAAGATACAGAATCGGCATCCAACTGACATAAGGATAAATAAATTCTTTGATAAAAGGAATCTGTGTATCAATCCAGGCATAATTGTAGAAGACATCACTTCCGGTGTTACTGCCCAATAAAACATAAATGGAACCTTGAAGCGGTATACATAAGATTGCCAGCAAATGTCCCCAGCGCAGAAATAATGCTTTCATAGTATCCCCCTGATTTCGTTCTTCATTTCACAGCTTTCATATTAACTCTCCACATATATGACGTTGCAGAAGTGTTGCACCCCTGCACTAATTTATTCTTTTACTAATATAATAGACATTTTAGCACTTGAGCCATACCTGATTGTAAGGTAAAAGCTGTAAGAGGAATTCTCTTTTTTGTTACTTTTATAGTTTTATCCAGAAAAGGATACCGGAATATCTATAGATATGATACAACTAAATTGTCATATAAGTTCGTGTGACAACGAATTAAAAACGAAATGAGGCCGATACAATTTATGAAAACCCCGCAATCCAGGCAAAACCAATCCTTCTCCGTACGTAAACCGGTACTGACGGTAGTGATTATTGAATTACTCCTCTTGCTGGCGGTTTTCGTAGCAGGAGCGATTGCAACCGTGAAGCAACTGGACTACACATCACCCGTATTGATGTCATTTACTCCAATTGCCCTCGTGCTCATTATTTATCTCACCCTACGACGCAAATGGAGAGAGACTGGATTTCGCTCCTTAAGAACCATCCCGGCAAGTCATGCCAAGTATTATATTCCGCTACTCCTTGTACTGGGTACTCTTGCACTCAAAGGATTTACAGAGTTAACCTTGTCCAAGGTCGCCTTTTTTATCTTTTTCACCTTGCTTGTCGCTTTTGTGGAGGAAACCATTTATCGTGGACTGATCTTCAAAACTTTGCTTCGTAAGAGTGCGGTTGCGGCAGTTGTCACATCCAGTGTTTTATTTTCTATTACTCATATCATGAATGCATTATCCGGTCAGAGTATGGCAGATACCATTCTGCAATTGATCTATGCATTGCTGCTTGGAGCGGCACTCGCGCTGTTAATGTTGAAAAACGGAAATATCGTGCCGCTGATCCTGTTTCATTTCATACATAATTTGATTCAATTTCTTGGGAACGACCGGCAAGATACCGGGACTCTTTTCTACGATATCTTCATATTGGTTGTGTTGGTTGCTTATTGCGTATGGTTGACGTTTAGCATTCGAACGAAATCATCTTCGTCAGAGAGTAGTACACCAGGGAGTTCAGTGGTTCATTAAACCGATCTTGATTGGAAGCTACATAACTCTGTTTACCGCCAGCCTTGGGATCGTGGTATACTTCAGTCTGGCGGTATGACAGGCTTGTTACATAATCGGGGGCCCGTTCATCCGTACAATGGGTAGATAAATAGGTGATATTGTGGAAAAAACAGCACAGGCAGTGGCGGAATGGATGGTACAGGAGATTAAATTCACCGGTACGCTTCATCAGGAAGCTGCAATTGAATATGTAAAGTCCAATTTTGGAGAAGAATTTGTATTTGTGAATGAGAATGGAAATACTTCGTTATCAAAAGATGTGAAGAAAGCGTTCCGTAAGCTACATCGTGGGCAGATTGCATGGGATCGTGATGCTTTTATGTGGGCATGGACGTAGAGTGTAATTATGTAATTGATTGAGCTTTCATGGATGTGTTGGATATGCATGTCAAAATATTTTATAGAAAATGTATAAGTTGGTTCGGATCTGCATATCCTTTCATAAGACCGTACTGAGCGGTAGGCAAGCGACAAACCCTGTTCCAGTGCGTGCGAATACATGTATTTCCAAAGCTGTTTGAAAAGAAAATACAAAGATTTGCTTTTTGGTGGAAACGGAGTTATAATAAAAACAAGTTGTAGAGAGTGGAAAACCTAATTCACATATTGTAAAGGGCGATCACTTATAGGTTATGACTGGTACCTTTTTCAATGTGTGAATTTTTATTTGCTTGCTGCAAAGAACAAAGGAACATGTTAATCTTTATTTGGAGGTGTAATTCACATGCAAAACGGAACAGTAAAATGGTTCAACGCTGATAAAGGCTTCGGTTTCATCGAAGTTGAAGGCGGAGAAGATGTATTCGTACACTTCAGCGCTATTACAGGCGAAGGCTTCAAAACGCTGGACGAAGGTCAACGCGTGCAATTTAAAATTGTACAAGGAAACCGTGGTCCTCAAGCAGAAGAAGTTGTAAAACTGTAATTAAAGCATAGCTGCCTTTAACATGTTATAATGGTAAAGGCAGCTTCTTTTTTTTTGAGCAGTTATAATGAAAGTCGGCCCAATAGTTGTCGAGACAGAAGTCCGGACGGGACAAAACTTCCGCTAAGTAGTGGCTTCTGTGAAATAACGTCGGATTAGATGTTTTTCCATAACAAAGGGGGTAGAAGTCATGTATAATCGCAAAAAACCGTTGGAAGAGATTCCACAAGCTGATGCGGCAATCTGGGAATGTACGAGTGATACGTGCAAAGGATGGATGCGGGACAATTTTGCGTTTGATAGCGTGCCTACTTGTCCGATATGTGCTTCTGAGATGGTTAGCACGACCAGGATGCTGCCATTGCTTGAAAATTCGAATAGTAATCTGAAAACGATGCCTAAAGGAAATCGGATTTAACATAGCTTACCCGCCTCTAACGAGGTGTTTTTTTTTAAGTTGAACCTGACATCTTGTATAAAGGTAAGGGTATTAAATATGAAGTTCCCGGCATTCGTTTTGGCGAATGCCTTTTTTTATACCTTTTTCCCAATTATGTTGAATATCTAAGTGGGAATATTTTTAATTTATAGCAATTTGTTTACTTGAATTTAGGGTTTGAAGTAACGATAAATCGAAAACAAAAAACCTTCTCGCATGAAGCGAGAAGGTTTTTTTTGATTGTTTAGAAATTTTAGATGAACAGGAACGGCAGCAGAAATAGGGTTGCTACAAGAGCCAGATCGATCCCTGCTCCATAGCCGTAACCACCGTAACCCCCGCCGTATCCTCCATAACCATATGGACCGTAGGCCGAGGATTTAACTTTCTTTGTTGCAACAGCGTTTTTCTTGCTGCTTTTTACAAGCTGCTGTTTGGATTTGACTGAACACAGCCGTGGTCCTTCGAAACATCCGTTCAAATAAATTTTACCATCGCGACATTGACTAAGCGTACCATACATATGCTTACCGTCGTTCATAACGAGACAAACGGAACGTCCAACGTGCGGAGAAACCGTTTCTTCACATACCGGATTAATTCTGTACATGCAAATCCTCCTCAATAGGTGCGGTTGCCGCTTGAATTCAACGGTTTGTATATCATAGTAAAAAGAAGACTGATTGGTATGGACGAGTACCCGGAAATTAGATGGGGAGGAGCCGTTTTTATATTTACTCCATACACTGAAGGGAGTAAAAGGGAGGGATCTCATGGATTATCATGATTTACTGGCCCGGCTTGGAGAAGGGAGTGCCCATCCGGGAGGGTTTACAGCAACGATGCAACTATTGGATACGCTGTCTCTGCCTGCGCATAGTAAGGTGCTTGAGGTGGGATGCGGTACAGGAAGGACGGCTTGTTATCTGGCTCGAAACGGTTATCGGGTAACTGCGGTTGATCTTAATCGGCAGATGTTGGAGAAAGCGGTGCGACGCGCAAGACGGGAGCGCTTGGATATTCGTTTTATTCAAGCAGATGTGAAATCCTTACCTTTTCCGGATCATTATTTTGATGTGGTATTTGTAGAGTCTGTCACTATCTTCACCCAGTGGCGAAGTACCCTTACGGAATATAAGAGAGTATTGAAGCCAGGCGGTATATTCATTGATCGGGAGATGGTGTTATCCGGAAGGAAGACAGAGATGATGAGCCGAAGGCTGAAACAATTTTATGGAATAAGGACATTGGCAACCATGACTACATGGAAGAAACGTCTCAGACAGTGTGGATTTACTGAAGTCTTGATCAAGGAACAATCTCGTTCTATGGGCAAATGGGGCGTGGATCATGACCCTCATCGGGAGATGGATATGAGCTTGTTTGAGGATGAGCAAGTACAGCGTATGGGTCGTACCAATGATCGTCTGCTTGCGAGATATGGAAAAAGACTAGGTTATGCGGTTTTTGAAGCAAAGTCATCAATGGTTAACGATAACAAACAGAAAGAGTAGGATTACTTGTTGGCGAGAGGGTAGTCCAATAACGAATTTGAAAAAATTAGGCTGATGCCAAATCTGGCATCTAAAAAAGCAACCCACTCTAAAGTGGATTGCTTTTTCTTGGTTTTGGACTCTAAATCCAATCCAGTGAGTAATGAAAATAGTCCACGCCATATTATGGCTGAAAGCATTACAGCATATCGTTGTCGATAATGCGCCAGTGATGCTTCAACAGAGCTTCCAGTTGCGGTTTATCTTTGGCTCGAAAAGCGCTTACGATTTGGCGATGTTCTTCATTTACTTCATTAAGTACACTGGAGAGCTTCGGCTTGTTGTCGCTGACATATGATTGGCGAATAAAGCTGTTTTTTAACGTGTTTAACATCTCGATGACAGTGGCGTTGCCGCAGCGTTGGATGTATAGGTTATGAAATTGATATTGGTTTTTGCTGTAAGCGGCCAGATCTAGCTGGATAATATCTTCATCCATTCGTGCAACAAGGGCCTCCATCTCCAGGAGCTCAGACGGTTTGAGTTGGTCCGCTGCGAGTGTAGCAGCGAGTGCCTCAAGCGCACCAATGGCCTGCGAGAACTCAAGTTTTTTGCCAGCATCAAAAGGAGCGACGATAAATCCCCTACGTGGAATATATTGCAGAAGATTGTCAGAAGTGAGCTGAAATAAGGCTTCCCGAGTAGGGGTACGGCTGATGTCCAGCTTTTTGCAAATCTCCGCTTCATTAATCTTCTGATTGGGGAGCAATGTCCCGTCCTGAATTTTCTGCGCGATATAATCGTAAACGTGATCTTTCAAGGACCGGTATTTGGGTGCCTCCATACCGAATCCCCCCTTCTGTATATAGTGATGATTGAATGTGTGAGGGTGTAAGCCCTGTAATGGTGCGCCGTTCGGGAGTTTCAAGTTTTTATCATCTTAACACCGAGGGGGAAGTTGGGCAAGCAATCTTAATGATCTAAAGATATGTTGATTTAGGGTTGTGGAAAATTAAGTTTTATGGAATTTCAGCGTATAAATGTGTTGTTCCATTACAATGCAACTTATTTTTAGGTGATAGCGGAAAAAGTGAGCAGGAGTCGTAAATAGTCGTGGCGAAGCATACATTGATATTGTATTTTGTATACAATATAATTAAAAAGGGGTGCTGGGAGTATATGTCAGATTCAAAAATGTTAATGGATTGGTCGGAACGTTATGCTGCACCTAATTATCATCCGCTCCCGATCGTCATTGAGCAGGCGGAGGGAGTATGGGTCGAAGATCCCGAAGGTCGCCGTTATATGGATATGTTAAGTGCATATTCGGCACTAAATCATGGGCACAGACATCCAGCAATCATTCAGGCGCTGAAAGATCAGGCAGATCGGGTAACATTAACATCACGGGCATTTCACAGCAGTGCGGCATCACTTTTCTATCAGAAGCTCTCGCAATTTACAGGCAAACCCAAAATTCTGGCCATGAACACGGGAGCTGAAGCGGTTGAAACGGCCGTGAAAGCAGTTCGGAGATGGGCATATCGTTGCAAGGGCGTACAGGAAAATCAAGCTGAAATCATCGTATGCTCAGGAAATTTTCATGGAAGAACGCTGACGGTCACCTCTTTCTCATCTTCAGAAGAGTACAAAAAAGACTTTGGACCTTTTACACCCGGATTCAAAATTATTCCTTATGGTGACATTGAAGCGCTTAAACTTGCGATCACACCGAACACGGCCGCTTTCCTTGTGGAACCTATTCAGGGGGAAGCCGGTATTGTCATTCCGCCAGAAGGATATCTTGCTGAAGCCTTTGCGCTGTGCAAACAGCACCGGGTGTTGACAGTAGCGGATGAGATTCAGACCGGATTCGGACGAACGGGGCGCCGTTTTGCTTCTGACTGGGAGGGGGTTGAACCTGATATCTGGATTATGGGTAAAGCGCTGGGTGGAGGAGTGATGCCCATCTCGGCTATTGCTGCTAATTCAGAAATACTGGATTTGTTTGAACCAGGTTCTCATGGCTCCACATTCGGGGGGAACCCACTCGCTTGTGCCGTGGCTGTCGCAGCACTGGAAGTTCTGGAAGATGAGAAGCTTGCAGAGCGCTCGGAGCGTCTGGGGAATTATTTTATAAAACAGCTTCAGGGAATTCGCAGTTCAGCTGTGCGTGAGATTCGAGGTAGAGGATTGTTCATCGGTGTTAATCTGCATGTGCCTGCACGTCCTTATTGTGAGAAATTAATGTCTGTTGGACTGCTCTGTAAAGAAACTCATGAGACAACGATCCGTTTTGCACCGCCACTTACCATTACGGAGGCTGAAATTGACTGGGCGTTGGAGCGGATTACTCAGGTGTTGGGTGACTGATATACCTTTCATTCCTTGATTACTTCATATAAGCTGCGAAGGAGCTGACCTACATGGAAAACATTGATATTGAATCTGCAGGAATGCTAAATGCTTCTAATGAAACGAGACAATTGCTTCTGCATCATAATGATGTTGCCATCATTAAGGTTCCTTTTGGATTAGGAGGAGCACGAGGTGGTGCTGAGTTAGGTCCGGATGAACTCATTACAGCAGGTTTGAAACGTGAAATTGCAAGCCTTGGGCTGAATGTATCAAAAGAGATCCGTGTAGATTGTCCCTCAGAGTCTGTTGCTCCAATTGAACGCAACCGTGTGAAATATTTATCCGAGGTTAAACAGGTGAGTGAGCGAGTGTGCAGTGAAGTGTCTGGCGCGATAGCGAGAGGTTCTTTTCCACTTGTTCTGGGTGGGGATCACAGTGTAGCGATAGGTTCTCTTGCTGGGTTGTCTGGGCACTATTCCAATCTGGGTGTAATCTGGTTTGATGCTCATGCGGATTTGAACACAGAAGAGCGTAGTCTATCTGGAAATATGCATGGGATGAGTGTTGCTGCCGCTTTGGGGCATTCAGCTTTTAACTTGTCTCATATTCCGGGAGCGGGGCCTTTCGTTAATGCCTCCAATCTGGTCTATATTGGCTTGCGTGATCTGGATGTGTATGAAAAGGAACAGATTCGAGCGCTTGGCATTAAGAGTTTTACAATGCATGATATTGATCGAATAGGGATACAACAGGTTGTTGAACAGGCGCTGGTTGTAGTCGGGGAAGGAACAGATGGTATTCATATTAGCTTTGATATGGATTGTCTTGATCCGCGTGAGGCTCCAGGTGTGGGTACGCCGGTACCAGGGGGATTGAATTATCGTGAAGCTCATTTCGCACTGGAGCTGCTCGCTTCCACCAACCGAGTTACGTCGATGGATCTGGTGGAGGTTAACCCGCTGTTTGATCAGAACAGGCATACGGCCCGCCTTGGAGTTGAATTGATTGCTTCATTGCTGGGTAAACGGATCTTATAACGAGTGTATTACTATTTCTTGTTCGGATGAATCCATGTTTATATAGAAGATATAGAAGGTATGGTTAAATCATATAATGTAATGTTATATAAGAGCCAGGGTCAGACTCATCCATATGATCTTCGACTGAGTGAAGATAGGTATGTTTGGCTTCCCTGGCTATAGTTGTTGGTTGCACCCCTTGCTCTTGAATGGATGGGGGGTGAAGTGGGCCTTATAGAGTAAGAATGTTTGGTTATGTCTTGCCTCTTGGTTCCTTTAGAAGTGATGGGTATAATTACGAAGGCTTTATTATAGAAGAAAGAGATTGAGATTATCTGACGGAGAATGTGGTTCTAACGTTTTTTTAAAAATAAAGCTTGCAATCGAAATCTGTACATGGTATATTCTAATTCCGGCCAAGAAAACACGAGAAACACGGTGCGGCAAGCGAAACAAATAAGCTTCGAAAGAAACTTAAAAAAAGAGCTTGCAAAGTTGGTTCGGATGTGATAAGATATAAAAGTTGCTGAGGTGAACAACACGCGGCAATGAAATAAGTTTGATCTTTGAAAACTGAACAACGAGTGAGTAAACATTCTGCTTGCAGAATGAACGCAAAAGTTTGAGACAAGCCTTGGCTTGGATCGACTGGAGCATAAAATGAGATTTTTAATCTCGTCAGTTTCAAAATGAGCTTATCGCTCTTTTCAATACTTTATTGGAGAGTTTGATCCTGGCTCAGGACGAACGCTGGCGGCATGCCTAATACATGCAAGTCGAGCGGACTTGATGAGAAGCTTGCTTCTCTGATAGTTAGCGGCGGACGGGTGAGTAACACGTAGGCAACCTGCCCTCAAGCTTGGGACAACTACCGGAAACGGTAGCTAATACCGAATAGTTGTTTTCTTCTCCTGAAGAGAACTGGAAAGACGGAGCAATCTGTCACTTGGGGATGGGCCTGCGGCGCATTAGCTAGTTGGTGGGGTAACGGCTCACCAAGGCGACGATGCGTAGCCGACCTGAGAGGGTGATCGGCCACACTGGGACTGAGACACGGCCCAGACTCCTACGGGAGGCAGCAGTAGGGAATCTTCCGCAATGGGCGAAAGCCTGACGGAGCAATGCCGCGTGAGTGATGAAGGTTTTCGGATCGTAAAGCTCTGTTGCCAGGGAAGAACGCTTGGGAGAGTAACTGCTCTCAAGGTGACGGTACCTGAGAAGAAAGCCCCGGCTAACTACGTGCCAGCAGCCGCGGTAATACGTAGGGGGCAAGCGTTGTCCGGAATTATTGGGCGTAAAGCGCGCGCAGGCGGTCATTTAAGTCTGGTGTTTAATCCCGGGGCTCAACCCCGGATCGCACTGGAAACTGGGTGACTTGAGTGCAGAAGAGGAGAGTGGAATTCCACGTGTAGCGGTGAAATGCGTAGATATGTGGAGGAACACCAGTGGCGAAGGCGACTCTCTGGGCTGTAACTGACGCTGAGGCGCGAAAGCGTGGGGAGCAAACAGGATTAGATACCCTGGTAGTCCACGCCGTAAACGATGAGTGCTAGGTGTTAGGGGTTTCGATACCCTTGGTGCCGAAGTTAACACATTAAGCACTCCGCCTGGGGAGTACGGTCGCAAGACTGAAACTCAAAGGAATTGACGGGGACCCGCACAAGCAGTGGAGTATGTGGTTTAATTCGAAGCAACGCGAAGAACCTTACCAGGTCTTGACATCCCTCTGACCGGTACAGAGATGTACCTTTCCTTCGGGACAGAGGAGACAGGTGGTGCATGGTTGTCGTCAGCTCGTGTCGTGAGATGTTGGGTTAAGTCCCGCAACGAGCGCAACCCTTGATCTTAGTTGCCAGCACTTCGGGTGGGCACTCTAAGGTGACTGCCGGTGACAAACCGGAGGAAGGTGGGGATGACGTCAAATCATCATGCCCCTTATGACCTGGGCTACACACGTACTACAATGGCCGGTACAACGGGCTGTGAAGCCGCGAGGTGGAACGAATCCTAAAAAGCCGGTCTCAGTTCGGATTGCAGGCTGCAACTCGCCTGCATGAAGTCGGAATTGCTAGTAATCGCGGATCAGCATGCCGCGGTGAATACGTTCCCGGGTCTTGTACACACCGCCCGTCACACCACGAGAGTTTATAACACCCGAAGTCGGTGGGGTAACCGCAAGGAGCCAGCCGCCGAAGGTGGGATAGATGATTGGGGTGAAGTCGTAACAAGGTAGCCGTATCGGAAGGTGCGGCTGGATCACCTCCTTTCTATGGAGAATCGTTTCCCGAGTGGAAACATTCAAAACCGCAGCTTAGCTGCAAAAACTACTCACTCGTTGCTCAGTTTTGAGAGCTCAAACTCTCAAACAGCTTGCTTTTGCATGGAGCTTGTTCTTTGAAAACTAGATATCGAAACGAAAATTGCGAATTAGAACATTCCTTTTTAAGCTGAACTTGTGTAAACAAGTTTCAATAAAAACGGTAGATTGCATTTGCTCCTTGGAGCAATTGGTTAAGCTACTAAGAGCACACGGAGGATGCCTAGGCGCTAGGAGCCGATGAAGGACGTGGCGAACAACGAAACTGCCTCGGGGAGCTGTAAGCAAGCTTTGATCCGGGGGTGTCCGAATGGGGAAACCCAGCTGGGGTAATTTCCAGTTACTCATAACTGAATACATAGGTTATGTAGAGGCATACCAGGGGAACTGAAACATCTAAGTACCTTGAGGAAGAGAAAACAATAGTGATTCCGTCAGTAGCGGCGAGCGAACGCGGAGAAGCCCAAACCAGAGAGCTTGCTCTTTGGGGTTGTGGGACATCTCACATGGAGTTACAAAGGAACCGGTTAAACGAAGAGGTCTGGAAAGGCCCGCCAAAGAAGGTAAAAGCCCTGTACTTGAAAGTTGGTTCTCTCCGAGATGTATCCCGAGTAGTGCGGGGCACGTGAAACCCCGTATGAATCCGGCAGGACCATCTGCCAAGGCTAAATACTTCCTAGCGACCGATAGTGAAGCAGTACCGTGAGGGAAAGGTGAAAAGCACCCCGGAAGGGGAGTGAAATAGAACCTGAAACCGTGTGCTTACAAAAAGTCAGAGCCCGTTTTAGGGGTGATGGCGTGCCTTTTGTAGAATGAACCGGCGAGTTACGTTCCCGTGCAAGGTTAAGGTGAAGAGCCGGAGCCGCAGCGAAAGCGAGTCTGAATAGGGCGACATAGTACGTGGACGTAGACCCGAAACCGGGTGATCTACCCCTGTCCAGGGTGAAGGTGCGGTAACACGCACTGGAGGCCCGAACCCACGCACGTTGAAAAGTGCGGGGATGAGGTGGGGGTAGCGGAGAAATTCCAATCGAACTCGGAGATAGCTGGTTCTCCCCGAAATAGCTTTAGGGCTAGCCTCGGAAAACAGAGTCGTGGAGGTAGAGCACTGATTGGGTGCGGGGCCCGCAAGGGTTACCAAGCTCAGTCAAACTCCGAATGCCATAGACTTACTTCCGGGAGTCAGACAGTGAGTGCTAAGATCCATTGTCAAAAGGGAAACAGCCCAGACCATCAGCTAAGGTCCCCAAGTGTGTGTTAAGTGGGAAAGGATGTGGAGTTGCACAGACAACCAGGATGTTGGCTTAGAAGCAGCCACCATTGAAAGAGTGCGTAATAGCTCACTGGTCGAGTGACTCTGCGCCGAAAATGTAACGGGGCTAAACACACCACCGAAGCTATGGCTTGATGCTTTGCATCAGGGGTAGGGGAGCGTTGTATAAGGGTTGAAGGTGTACCGTAAGGAGCGCTGGACATTATACAAGTGAGAATGCCGGTATGAGTAACGAAAAGATCAGTGAGAATCTGATCCGCCGAAAGCCTAAGGGTTCCTGAGGAAGGCTCGTCCGCTCAGGGTAAGTCGGGACCTAAGGCGAGGCCGAAAGGCGTAGTCGAAGGACAACAGGTCGAAATTCCTGTACCACCGTAAGCCGTTATGAGCAATGGGGGGACGCAGCAGGGTAGTGACGCGGACTGATGGATGTCCGTCTAAGCAGTGAGGCTGATGTGTAGGCAAATCCGCACATCGTAAGGCTGGGCTGTGATGGGGAGCGAAAATTATAGTAGCGAAGGTCATGATCTCACACTGCCAAGAAAAGCCTCTAGCCAGGTGATGGTGCCCGTACCGCAAACCGACACAGGTAGGCGAGAAGAGAATTCTAAGGCGCGCGGAAGAACTCTCGTTAAGGAACTCGGCAAAATGACCCCGTAACTTCGGGAGAAGGGGTGCCCCGGTAGTGTGAATAGCACGAGGGGGCCGCAGTGAAAAGGCCCAAGCGACTGTTTAGCAAAAACACAGGTCTGTGCGAAGCCGTAAGGCGAAGTATACGGGCTGACGCCTGCCCGGTGCTGGAAGGTTAAGGGGAGCGGTTAGGAGCAATCCGAAGCTGTGAACCGAAGCCCCAGTAAACGGCGGCCGTAACTATAACGGTCCTAAGGTAGCGAAATTCCTTGTCAGGTAAATTCTGACCCGCACGAATGGCGTAACGACTTGGGCGCTGTCTCAACGAGAGATCCGGTGAAATTTTAATACCTGTGAAGATGCAGGTTACCCGCGACAAGACGGAAAGACCCCATGGAGCTTTACTGCAGCTTGATATTGAATTTGGGTACGATCTGTACAGGATAGGTGGGAGCCTTTGAAGCATGAGCGCCAGCTTGTGTGGAGGCACCGTTGGGATACCACCCTGATCGTATCTAGGTTCTAACCTGGTACCGTAATCCGGTGCGGGGACAGTGTCAGGTGGGCAGTTTGACTGGGGCGGTCGCCTCCTAAAGAGTAACGGAGGCGCCCAAAGGTTCCCTCAGAATGGTTGGAAATCATTCGAAGAGTGCAAAGGCATAAGGGAGCTTGACTGCGAGACCTACAAGTCGAGCAGGGACGAAAGTCGGGCTTAGTGATCCGGTGGTACCGCATGGAAGGGCCATCGCTCAACGGATAAAAGCTACCCTGGGGATAACAGGCTTATCTCCCCCAAGAGTCCACATCGACGGGGAGGTTTGGCACCTCGATGTCGGCTCATCGCATCCTGGGGCTGAAGTAGGTCCCAAGGGTTGGGCTGTTCGCCCATTAAAGCGGTACGCGAGCTGGGTTCAGAACGTCGTGAGACAGTTCGGTCCCTATCTGTCGTGGGCGTAGGAAATTTGAGAGGAGCTGTCCTTAGTACGAGAGGACCGGGATGGACGTACCGCTGGTGTACCAGTTGTTCCGCCAGGAGCACCGCTGGGTAGCTATGTACGGAAGGGATAAGCGCTGAAAGCATCTAAGCGTGAAGCCCCCCTCAAGATGAGATTTCCCAGTATGTAAGACCCCTTGAAGACGACGAGGTAGATAGGCTGGGGGTGGAAGTGCAGCAATGCATGGAGCTGACCAGTACTAATCGGTCGAGGGCTTATCCAATATGCACGTTGTAAATCGCACATTTCGTTTCGGATCTAGTTTTCAGAGAATAAACTCTGAGATGTAAGCTAAGCTATGCGTTTGGTGGCGATGGCGGAGGGGTTCCACACGTACCCATCCCGAACACGACCGTTAAGCCCTCTAGCGCCGATGGTACTTGGACCGCAGGGTCCTGGGAGAGTAGGACGCCGCCAAGCGAATTCCCTTTGGGGTATTTTTTTTGCCCCCCTCGTAAGGAAAAGGGAAATATATTGGGGCCCTTAGCTCAGTTGGTTAGAGCGCACCTCTGATAAGGGTGAGGCCGGTGGTTCGAGTCCACCAGGGCCCACCATATAAGTTTTAAACCACAGTGTATGGGGCCATAGCTCAGCTGGGAGAGCGCCTGCCTTGCAAGCAGGAGGTCAGCGGTTCGATCCCGCTTGGCTCCACCATTCCCTGATAGCTCAGTTGGTAGAGCACTCGACTGTTAATCGAGTTGTCACAGGTTCGAGCCCTGTTCGGGGAGCCATTCAGGAGAGGTGTCCGAGTTGGTCGAAGGAGCACGATTGGAAATCGTGTAGGCGCCAAAAGCGTCTCGAGGGTTCGAATCCCTCTCTCTCCGCCAGATAGAATTTTGTTACTGTGGCCCGTTGGTCAAGGGGTTAAGACACCTCCCTTTCACGGAGGTAACAGGGGTTCGAATCCCCTACGGGTCATATATATGGAGGCTTAGCTCAGCTGGGAGAGCATCTGCCTTACAAGCAGAGGGTCGGGGGTTCGATCCCCTCAGCCTCCACCATATAACTTTTAAATAACGACGCGGGGTGGAGCAGCCCGGTAGCTCGTCGGGCTCATAACCCGAAGGCCGCAGGTTCAAATCCTGCCCCCGCAATTATACTTTCTCTGAAGAAAGTGATCTGGAACCGTGGTGTAGTTGGCCTAACATGCCTGCCTGTCACGCAGGAGATCGCGGGTTCGAATCCCGTCGGTTCCGCCATTTTTACTCAAGTAACATTTTACACCGTGCCGGTGTAGCTCAACTGGTAGAGCAACTGACTTGTAATCAGTAGGTTGGGGGTTCAAGTCCTCTCGCCGGCACCATTTATTGCATTTACCTCTGAATTTATAATAGAATGTATATTGTAGTTTCAGATGGGAATACTGAGATACTCTCAGCGAATGTAAGGGATAGCTTATGGCGATCGTGGCGAAGTGGTTAACGCACCGGTTTGTGGATCCGGCATTCGGGGGTTCAATTCCCCTCGATCGCCCCATGTTTTCTTAATGGGGATTAGCCAAGCGGTAAGGCAACGGACTTTGACTCCGTCATGCATAGGTTCAAATCCTATATCCCCAGCCATTTTAGTTTTTAGTTTGAGTCATTAGCTCAGTTGGTAGAGCACCTGACTTTTAATCAGGGTGTCGAAGGTTCGAGCCCTTCATGACTCACCATTATATTTTGCGGTCGTGGCGGAATTGGCAGACGCGCACGGTTCAGGTCCGTGTGGGCTAACCCCCGTGGAGGTTCGAGTCCTCTCGACCGCACCATATATTTTGCGGAAGTGGCTCAGCGGTAGAGCATCGCCTTGCCAAGGCGAGGGTCGCGGGTTCGATTCCCGTCTTCCGCTCCAATATTTGCGCCCTTAGCTCAGCTGGATAGAGCGTTTGACTACGAATCAAAAGGCCGGGAGTTCGAATCTCTCAGGGCGCGCCATTATTTTCATAAGTATCGGGATGTAGCTCAGCTTGGTAGAGCACCTGGTTTGGGACCAGGGGGTCGCATGTTCAAATCGTGTCATCCCGATTTTTATATGCGGGTGTAGTTCAATGGTAGAACTTTAGCCTTCCAAGCTAATAGCGTGGGTTCGATTCCCATCACCCGCTTCATGGTAACAACAAAGAGAGCTCTTGCTTATTGCAAGGGCTCTTTTTGATATAGTAAGCTCATATAAGAAAATAGTGGGAGGACTTATGAAAAATAAAATAGAAACTCCAAAGATTCCCCTGGAACTCGAAGAGTTATCGTTAACTTTAGAAGCATGGGAGAGTAAAGAAGAAATCAAACATGGACGATTTACCAATATCTCTATTGAGAATCAGAGCGCCAGCCGGGTTTCATTCGATAAAGTGGTTTTTGAGAACGTGATCTTCAGCCAGTCCTCTCTCCCTGAAGTCGAGCTTACTGATGTGATTTTTGATAAATGTGATTTGTCCAATATGGACTTTAACGGTTCTTTCCTACACCGGACAGAATTTAGAAACTGTAAATTGCTTGGTACTAATTTTTCAAATAGCAGGCTCCAAAATGTAACCTTTCAGGGCTGTGTAGCTGACCTTTCTTTATTTCGATTTTCCAAGTTTAAACAGGTGAAGTACACGGAATGTTCTCTAGTTAGTGGCGATTTCTTTCAAGCTACAGCTCAAAAACTGGAGTTTTCTGAATGCAATATAGATCAAGCTCTTTTGTCTGGGGTTAAGCTTAAGGGAGTGGACCTTAGTGACTGTAGCTTTGAAAGGTTACACGTGGATATTGAGGACCTGGACGGATGCATTATCTCTGATGCTCAGGCTGCCTCTTTTGTTGGATTATTAGGCTTAATTGTGAAGTAAGTTTGATTATGCGAGTGATCTTTGTTTAAATGAAGAGATCAATGAATGTACAATATCATGCTTTCACTGATAAAAAGGAGGCGGATTATGAAAAGGGCTCTGGTTATTGGAGGAAATGGAACATTAGGCAAGGCTGTTGTTGCGAAGCTTCAGGAATATTCCGTTGAAGTCATTACAGCTGGCAGGCAATCCGGGGATTACCATGTAGATATGACCTCGACTGAGAGTATTACATCCCTCTTTGAAACGGTAACTAATATTGATTATGTCATTGTTGCAGCAGGCCAGACCCATTATGCGAAGTTGGAGGAGCTGACTCCTGAGAACAACATGATTAGTGTGCAGGGGAAATTACTCGGTCAAGTGAACATCGTCTTGATTGGGCAGCACTACATCAACGATAAGGGAAGCTTTACGCTGGTCAGCGGCATTATACAGGACCATCCCATTCTGAAAGGCGCATCCAGTGCTATGGTCAACGGTGCAATTGATTCGTTTGCCAAGGCAGCAGCGTATGAGCTGCCGCGAGGTATACGTCTGAATTCGGTTAGTCCTAACCTGTTTGTTGAATCCGCAGAGAAATATAAGGGTGTGTTTATTGGATTTAATCCGGTTCCTGTGGAGCGGGTCGCCAATACATTTATTCAGAGTGCACTTGGGATCGAAACAGCCCAGACCTTTAAAATATATTAACTGTATGGAATATTAAATAAAGGAGATCAGTAGAATGTTCCTGCTGATCTCCTTTTGTTTTGGGTTTTCGTTTCATTAAGAACAAAGACATGTCCATTTTCCTCGTTGTCTCATAAACCGCTAGATACCATACTTAGACATATACGGTATGGATAGCAACAACCACTTAGTATCTTTCCAAGATAAGCTGAGTTTTCAGGCCATCGGCTGGAATGAGCCAGTTTTTGTTTTCCAACACTTGCATCAGTTGGGTACGCAGTCCCGAAACAGCTGTAGAATCTGCTGTTTTGAACGAAATCTCTACGATATTCTCTAGACCTGTGCCTGCTGCGTTACGAATCGGCCATACTTCAAGGGTGAGTTCCTGTCCATTCCATGTGCCTTCATAACGTTGGAATGTTACTGGGCCGTAGGCACGGGATGCCGTGAGTTGTTGTTTACCCCAGTTGGAGGCGGACCAGTTTTTTAATTTGCCAGGCAGCTTGTCCAACAACATGCTCAAGGCTTCCTGCTGTGATGGAAGTTGTACGCCTGTAGCTTTGGTATCCACCTTTTTAGTGTTGGAGAAGCTCAATGTTTGTTTGCCATATCCCCAGTCAATTTCAGCCTCGTAGTTATCATCTGACGCATCAAATCCCTCTTGATTAGCCAGAGTCAACGCCGCATTAACATCACCATTGATGACAGGATAGCGCTTTTTATAAGTCAGTTCATAATTATTCTTGTCATCTTTCTTTCGAAAACGGACATCCCATCCTGCTTGATTCAGATTGAGTGCATTGGTGTCGAAGTACTCTGCGCTAATGTTTCTTGCTGTGGAGTTCAAGCCAAGCGTCTGAATGACTTCACTGCGTGGTGTCCCATCTGTGTTCAATACCAGCTCCGGCTTAGCCAGGAACTTCACTTCATAAGCAGGAACGGCGTTGGCTGCTGCAGAAGCCTGCGGTGCTTCCAGAAACGTCAGTCCACTTCCCAATGTCACGATGCTCAGCATGAATGAGGCGGTTACCTTTTTCCATTTTTTCAAAACCAATCACTCCCTAGGCTGGATTAACGTACAGACCCACTTTATCGTCCGAGTATATGAAAGCGATTAAATAGAAGGACTCGTTGCGTTAACCCTGCATAGATTTGATGAATGCCAAGCGATAGTTTATATGGGATAGCAGGATCATGAATTAAAAAGAGAGAGGCTGTGGCTCATGTCCCGCAGTACTTCCTTGAAGCGGTTGACCTGGACGGAAGGATGACGATCTTTGTTGTGGACGGTATAAATATGCCGCGGAGCCTGCTCCCCTGGAATGGGGAGGACCTTGATCAGTCCATGCTGCTCTTCCCACTGTACAGCCATTCGTGACATGAACGAGATATGACCGCCGAGTAGAACCAACTGCTTGATCGCTTCCAGAGAGTCCATCTCAACGGTACTTCGCAAACGAATATCATGCTGATCCAGCCATTGGTTCGTTAAACGTCGAGTGCTGGATTCATCCCCATGCAGTGCAAAAGGAACCTGTGCCATATGCTCAGGTTTCAGCACATCCCTCTGAGCCAAGGCATGCTGTGGTGAGCAGATTAATACCAGATCGTCTTCACACAGCGTTTCTGCTTGCAGTACCGGACCTACAAACGGCTCTGAAGAGATAACACCTAGATCAATCTGGTGACGGATCAGCATTTCGCGGATAACGGGTGAAGGTTTAACCGATAACATAATTCGAATACCGGGGAATTCCTGAGAAAATGTATTCAAAATAGGCGGCAGCAGATACGTTGCAGGTACATAGCTCGCTCCAATGTGCAGGGTGCCCCGATAGAGGCTGTCATATTCCTGTACTACCCGGCGTGCTTCCTGGGTCAGGGCATTGATTTTGACGGAATAGTGTAAAAGGGCTTGTCCAGCCTCGGTGAGAAAAGTCTTTCCACTACGCGATTCGAATAATCGCACCCCCATCTCTTCCTCCAAAGACTTCATATGAAAGGTAACGGTAGGCTGCTTGATGCCGAGAAGCTCGGCCACGCTGGTCATATGATGATGCTTATCAATGAGTTCAACAATTTGCAGTTTAATCAGGTTCAACGAATCCAACACTCCTCTCCGGTAACTTTGAATCTCCTTATATAGATTTAATCTATGAAGATCAACAGAATTCATCTAAAAAGTTAATTCCAATTTTACATTTCTAACATACAACTCGCGAAAGCGGACGTTAGACTGAGAACAGTACAAGAAGACAGGCAGGGATGCTTATGAAAATGGAAATTAGGGGAATTCAAAAATCATTCAATCGCACTCCCGCGCTGCTGCCCACGGATTTAACACTCCAGCATGGACAGTTTACGACGCTGCTCGGCCCATCCGGCTGCGGCAAAACGACGTTGCTGCGCATGCTGGCAGGGCTAGAGCAACCGGATGCGGGAGAAATCGTCGCGGATGGCAAGAGTTTTTACTCGGCGACGAAGCGAATAGATGTACCGACACATAAGCGTAATCTGGGCATGGTGTTTCAGGATTTTGCATTATGGCCGCATATGACAGTATACGAAAATGTGGCGTTCGGCCTGAAAGCCGGAAAGCAGAAATCTGATCTGCGCCAGAAGGTGACCGAAGCACTTGGCATGGTTCGCCTGCAAGGCATGGAGGATCGTTATCCTCATCAGCTGTCGGGAGGACAGCAGCAACGGGTTGCTTTTGCCAGAGCGGTAGCAGTAAGACCGGGGATTATTCTGTTCGATGAGCCGCTAAGTGCACTGGATGCTGTGCTCCGGGAAGAGATGCGAATTGAGATGATGTCATTGGTACGGGACATGGGACTGACAGCGTTGTACGTCACCCATGATCAGGTTGAGGCGATGTCGATGTCCGATGAGATTGTGGTGATGGAGAAGGGGCGTATATTGCAAAAGGGAACCCCGGAAACGATCTACGCATCACCAAGCGATCCTTTTGTTGCTTCGTTTATCGGAAAGTCCAATTGGCTTACGCCTAATCAGTCCATGGTGAGACCGGAACATGTCTCCTGGAGCAAAACAGGTCATGACGATCTGTGTTATCAGGCGGTAGTGCTCAGCGTCAGTTATGTAGGAGAGCGTTATGAAATTCGGGTGCAGATGGAGGGGCTGGGTGTATGGACAGCCTATCTGGATCGAAGAGTACGCGTAGGGGAGAAGGTTCAGCTCTATGTAGCCCCGGAGCGGATCTGCCGAATGAACGGACAAGACACTCCGATTGTGAAGCCGAGAGAGTTCATTGCAGCAGCCAACTGATCATGATGAGCATACAGCGTGAGTTTACAGAAACGTGAATACAAATATAATCAGAAACCAAGGGAGATGGAATGAAAATGTTGGGTATGAAAACACGGAAAAGAAGCGCAATGCTGTTATTATCAGCGGTAATGAGCATCAGTTTGTTCGGATGCAGCACAGGTAATTCAACTACCGGGAATGCGGGTCAAGCTGCTGGGGAAGGCAGTACGGCTACTGCATCGGCGGAAACAACAAAACCAGCCGGCGGTAAGCTGGTTTTGTACAGTGCAGGACCTCAGAAGCTGGCGGATAATATCATCAGCGGATTTACAGCCAAGACGGGCATTGCAGTGGAGATGTTCCAGGGTACGACAGGCAAAATTCTGGCTCGCATGGAAGCTGAAAAATCCAATCCCGTAGCGGACGTGGTTATTCTAGCCTCTCTGCCTTCGGCACAAGCACTGAAAGCAGATGGTCTGACACTCCCATATCCTGATGCGGAGAATGCAGACAAGCTGAACAAGGACTGGTCGGATGCCGACGGAAACTATTTCAGCTCCAGTGCTTCGGCACTCGGAATTGTCTACAATACGAAGCTGGTGTCCACGCCACCAACCAGTTGGGCTGAGCTGGCAACACCTGCCTGGAAGGACGTTGTGAATATTCCTGATCCTACACTGTCCGGTTCCGCGCTGGACTTCATTACGGGATACCTGAGTGTGAATGGAGATAAAGGCTGGGACTTGCTGGACAGCTACAAGGCGAATGGTGTAGCAATGGCAGGAGCGAATCAGGAAGCACTTGACCCGGTCATTACGGGAGCGAAGAGCATCGTAGCAGCTGGTGTAGACTACATGGCGTATTCCTCTAAAGCCAAAGGTGAACCGCTGGACATCGTATATCCAGAGGAAGGGACTGTAATCAGTCCAAGACCGGCAGCGATTCTGAAATCGAGTCAGAATGTTGAGAATGCCAAGGCGTTTATCGACTACCTGTTGTCTGATGAGGCACAAAAGCTTGTTGCAGATGCTTACCTGATTCCGGGTCGTGAAGACATCGAGGCGACTAACCGGGCAAATCTGAAAGATATTCCGCAGCTTAAAGTGGATTGGAACTGGATGAGTGAACACGGAGATGAGACAGCAGCACGGTTCTCCGAGACTTTTAAATAAGCATAGTGTTATGACCTAACGATTAAGTAACTAGAGCAACTAGAGTGAAGAGACGAGTGTCTTGTGGAAGTCATGTGAGGTGAAATTGTAGTGAAACCTGTTGTAGTAGACAACAACCGTATTTTTCGGAGAGTGGGCGTGATTCTGGCCCTCTTTCTGCTAACGATAAGCATTGGTGTACCGCTCTTGCTGATTTTCTGGCAAAGTGTGTATCCGAATGGGCAATGGGATTGGATGGCTCCGATTCGAACCATTACTGGACAGCATTTATCCGGGGTTCTGCTGAATTCCGTCTGGCTGGGTATCTGCGTGGTAGCTGTAACAACGCTGCTGGCATTGCCACTGGCATGGATGATGGCGAAGACCCGCATGGGTCAGCATCGCTGGGTGGACGTGATCCTGATGATTCCGTTCATGACCCCGCCGTATATCGGCTCCATGGGCTGGATTCTATTTATGCAAAAAGGGGGATACCTGCAGCAATGGGTGCCTTCCGCTGCAAACTGGAGTGAGTTGTTCTTCAGCTTCTGGGGCATGGTGCTCATTATGAGCCTGCATCTGTTCCCTTTCCTGTATCTGTTGCTTCGGGATGCAATCATTCGCATTGGAGGCAATCTGGAAGAAGCGGGGGCGGTGCACGGGGGACGTGCGGGATACCGATTCAGACGCATTATTTTGCCACTGCTGTTGTCTTCCTATGGCATGGGGATCATGCTCGTCTTTGTCAAAACGATTGCGGAATTCGGAACACCGGCTACCTTCGGGCGGCGTATCGGTTATTATGTCATGACCTCTGAAATCCACAAGTATATCTCTAGTTGGCCGATTGATTTTGGTAAGGCAACCTCGCTCGCATCGGTGCTGCTGTCGGTCTGTCTGGTGATGTGGTACATGCAGTCTGCCATGAGTCGGAAGTTCACGTACCGTCTGGTAGGGGGCAAGGGGCAGCGATCCAAACGATACTCCCTACGTGGCGGAGCGGGTTGGTTGTGCGGGTTGTATCTCGCGTTGCTGCTGATTCTGTCGGTGGGCATTCCGTATTTCTCCATTATTGCTGCATCGACCATGAAGTTGCGCGGCGCGGGACTGTCCTTCGACAATCTGACGCTGGATCACTACCGGGAATTGCTGTCCTGGGGATCGGTCAGTATGAAAGCAATCGGGAACAGTCTTGGGCTCTCATTAGCAGCTTCGACGGTTGCGGTTATTATCGGTACAGGTTTTGCACTGGCGATTGGTAAATCGTCTTCCTTTATGCAGCGTGTCATTGACCTGTTCAGTCTGCTACCGAATACGGTACCTGGCATTGTCATGGTGGTGGGTCTCATCCTTTTCTGGAATTCACCATGGATGCCGTTCACTCTGTACAACTCGTACGGAATGGTTGTTCTGACGTATGTGATACTCTTCTTGCCGTACACGGTACAGTATGTCAAATCAAGCTTCACCCAGATCGATGGAACGTTGTTCCAGGCGGGTCAGGTCTTTGGCGGAAGACCGCTATATATTCTGCGGCGCATTCTTCTGCCTCTGATTATCCCCGGCATGTTGGCCGGGTGGATGATGACATTCACCATCGCCACGCGGGAGCTGGTAGGGTCGTTGTTAATTTTGCCTCCATCGATGCAGACATCGGCAACGTATATTTTTGCTCAATTTGAACAAGGTCAGGTTTCATTGGGAATGGCGATGGCCGTGGTTACTGTCGGCATGACGGTACTGATGCTGCTCGGCATTGAAGTTCTGAATTCGAAGAGAAAGTGGAATGCATCATGATCAAACTGAAGGTATGGGGCGGCGCCGGGGAACACGGGCGCTCTGCTTATCTCCTGAGAGGGAGCCGGGTTCAACTTTTGCTGGATTGTGGCGTGAAAAAAGAAGGAGCCGGCGAATATCCGTTGATTGAATCGGAAATCGTTAAGGAGTTAGATGTGGTTTTGTTGTCTCACGCCCATGAGGATCATTCTGTCGCTATTCCATTGCTTTATAAGATGGGGTATCAGGGTGAAGTATGGACGACGCGGGAAACCAGAGAGCAACTGGACACCTACTTCAGAGCTTGGCGAAGAAATATGGAGCGGGCAGGACACACCCTCCCATACGAAGAAGGCGATGAACAACTGATTCGCTACCGATTTTTGGAGGATGAAGCCGAGGGTGGAATCTGGTTTGAAATGGTTCCTGGCGTCTCGGTGGTGTGGGGGCGTAGTGGGCACCTTGCAGGATCGGTATGGTTCGGGCTGGAAATGGAGGATAAGCGCATATTTTATTCCGGTGATTACACTTCCGAATCCATGCTTTTGCAGGAGGATTGTCCAGCGGATACGCTCTGGCAGGCAAAGTTACCACGTAACAGGCGTGGATTCGATACTCCAGTTAGTCAACGTTGGAAAACGGATATACGAACCGCCGTGAATGGTGGGCATGTCTTGACAGGAGAGCCATCCGCGTCGCAGACTCTTCCTTTTGCTGCATCCGAAGGGGGGGTACGGTCTCACGTATCAGCAGGTAGAACGGTACAGCAAAGGGATGCCTATGCCGTATCCAAGGGAGTAGAAGTGATCCATGCATCTTCATCCGGTCTTCTGGATTTGGCGATTATGGATGCTGCCTATGGAACAGATTGCGATACGCAGGCCAACAAGCTGGAACAGCTGGAGCAGGCCATTCATGAGACGATTGCCCGGGGTGGAAAGGTGCTATTGCCTATGCCCTCAGTAGGTCGTGGTCAGGAAATCATGCTGTGGGCACAGCAGCAGTTCCCGGACGTTCCGATTGTAGTGGAACAAGGGCTGGTGGACGGTCTGAAGCAGCTATTACGTGCGCCATATTGGCTAAAGGAAGAGGAAGACCACATTCCGGGCTCTGTAAAGGAAGCGATTGGGCGTTTCCTGAGGGGTCATGGATGGGAGATGCCTGTGACAAAGGAAGAGCGAGAGCGGCTACTGCATCAACATGCTGCCTCTTTGTGGTTCATTCCGGACGGGATGATGCAGTCCTCGCTTGCTCGCTGGTACTATAGCCAGTTTGCGGACGATGAACATAATCTGGTACTGCTCACTGGGCATGTCTCTGCTGGCACCTATGCTTACAGGCTGTTGCAGAATCCTGCAACACACGGAGCGTGCGAGGTACGGAAAATTCGTTATAAGGTGCATCAGGGATGGAAGGATGTCGAGAAAATGCTGCATCAGGTTCCTGCAAGGCATACGGTGCTTGTGCATGCGGACCGGGCAGAGACGGATAAACTGAGAGAAGGCTTACTCAGCGAAAAATCAGTCTCGGGGAAAGGGATTTTGCATTCGCTATCTCCTGGAGATGAGCTGTATCTGTAAGTTGAATTTGATAAGGATTAGATCTATGTAGGGCGTCCCTGTGGACGTCTTTTTGAATGTGGATTTTTATATAAAAAAAGCATGATGAGAAGATATGCTTCTCATCATGCACGGGAGATGATTCAAGGAGAGAATCATCCGGAAATCATCCAATGGCTTTTAAAATTAGATTAGGGCTCGCGCTGAATAGGATGCTCCAGCTCTGAATGGCCCATCAAGCTATCCAGGGCTTCACCGTCCACCAGAATATCGATACTTTCTACTTCATCATATTGAAACATCGTCTGGGTCAGTGCATCCAATGCAAGCAGCTCGCCACTGGTTCCCAATTTGGCCTCATCCGGGATATGAACATCCAAAGTGACTTTGCCCTCGCCGTACTGTAGGGAGAGTAATTCGACTTTTTCCCAGAGGGATACGAGCTCCGAATCGGTATTGTTTTGTAAAGCTTCAAATGTTTTTTTGTATTTCTCGGAATCGTCCTTGTATTCAATTTCCTGCTCTTTTTTCTCAAGTTCCAGTACCTGGGCGTCTGCGAAATACACCTCAACCGCTTGTGTGTTCATTGTGCCCAGATCCACCTTTGTTTCGGAGGGGTTTGGTGACTGTCCCCCCTGAACAGCAGGTTCGGCCGATCCGGATTCACTGACTGGTTTCTGAGCACAACCAATGCCAACTATCATTAAGAAGGATAAGACGAGTGCACATCCCAATTTCGTTTTCAATGGATCACATCCTCCAGCATATTTACATTATGTTTTATCATTTAATTTATACCCAGATATTCCTTAATCCCATCTGCTATCGCTTGAGCGGCTTTCATCTGAACAACATCGGACGACATTAGTTCTTCATCTATAACATTACTCAGGAATCCCACTTCCAAAAGTACTGCAGCCATGGTCGTATCTCTGATCACTTCCAAGTTGCCATTTTTCACACCACGGTCTTTGAGTCCCATGGCTTTAACTAAACGTTGATGAATAATATTGGCTAATTCCTTGCTGCTGCTGCGTTGATAGTAGAACGTCTCTGTACCTGTCGCCTGGGGCGAGGACTCTACATTATTGCCATGGATAGATACAAAAACATCTGCGTTTAATTGATTGGCGAGTCGAACACGCTCCGGGCGAGTGGGATAAGTATCACCGTCACGAGTCATCACCAATTCGATATCCGGTTCATTGAGAAGCAGTGCTTGTACTTTGAGAGCCAATGCCAGATTGTATTCTTTCTCGGGTTTGTTGGTAATGCTGGTTGTGCCTGGATCTTTACCCCCATGGCCTGGGTCGATGACAACGACCTTGCGTCCTGAATCGCCTACAGGAGTTACAGGAACTGTGGCGACATTATCTCCTGTAACATTCAGATCAATAATTAGTTTATCGGCAATCAAGTTCTGGCTGTACTGTACATCCTTCACCTGATTCAATTCAACGACAATTCGAACTTGACCAGGGTCTTGTTTAAAAAGAGAATATCTAACTTCCGTTACATTGGGGTATGCGTCCACATCCAATTTGCCATTCATGTTTTGATTCAACGGTTGCGGTAGATCACCAAACACTGCTCCGGGCAGATCCACGACCAAACGATCGGGATTCTTCAAAGTCGTCATCACGGGTTTGGATTCACCATCCATAGACACGACCAGCTGATTGTTGGCAAATTGGATATCGGTAACACGTGTTAGTGCTGCTGGGTTACCGTTTCCTGAACCGTTGCCCGGCTCAACATTGGGCACTTTACTGGTGTCGGTGTTGATTAAGTATACAATCTTCTCCTTGTTGTTCCATTTCACGTTGAGTCCCATTTGTTCACTGACAAATCGAATGGGAACCACCGTGGTGTTATTTAAAATGAGTGGGGCTGTGTTCAAGGTAACTTGCTTGTCAGCAACCATGGCTTGCTTTTGATCAACGGTTAAAGAAATCGTTTTGTCATTTTGCTGGATCTTAACATTACGTGTATTTTGATTCCAATCCACTTTGAATTTCAAATTCTCCGCAACAACACGAATCGGAATCATAACATTCTTATTCACGATGGTCACCTGAACGTCACTTGGGAGGATTAATTCCTCGCCGTCCAAGAAGATTTTCGACGTGCTTGCAGCGGCATTTCCCTGATGAGGGAGTACAACCAGAAAGAACAGACTCAAAAACAGGAGTAAAATCGTTTTCTTCATTATGCACCTCTACTATTTATCGTTACTGTATGGATACTTATCCAGCTTGAACCATTCGGCAAACTCATTACGGCTAATTTTCTTAACAGGCTTCACCTTGTTACTCTCTATGCTATACCTATAAAGTATCATTTGATCAGATGGGTACTCGCTGATGTAATCCAGTACTTTTCCGTTTTTTTGCCACAGAATCAGATTGGTACTAATATAATTGGTTGTCCTTGGCAGGTATATAAAGCTCTCTTTCTGAACATTGTAGATGGCTAGCGAGCTCTTGGAGGGATCTCCGTAAGAGAATGCTATCTGATCTTCGTTGGGTGCCCAGTTATAGTCGGCAATCGTTTCTATGTTTTTCTTGCCTGCTTTTTTCAATCGTTCATTTAATTCCGTCATGTCACCTGTTTGAAGGTTAAGCAGCATCAGAGTGTTTCCTGAGCTACGTTTTGCGTGTACAGCAAGCCATGTATTGGAGTTGGATGCAACAACACTTGTGATATCGAGCCAACTGTCCTCCAAATTACTCGTTTCAATTGTATGTTTCTGGCTCCCCTTGGAGACGACAATGGATTGAATGACGTTTTGTTCAAATGTGGGCTTACCTTCCAACTTCAATGTAGTAGCGGTTAAAGTAATATTTCCTCCTTTCCAGATGATTTTGTTGGTACTGTTGCTCTTTTTAAACGGTTTGATGCTTGAATAGATGGAAGGAGTTACAGAAGTCGTATTAACGGAAAGTTGTGAGATTCGTTCTGGTGCAGCTGGTTTGGCACCAACAATGGATGAAGATGTAGCCGTCAATCCCCCCAGTAATAGCACAGTCGAAAACCAAATAGCAGCGTTATTCATCTTGGTATCTCCCTCCGCTGATGACAGTTTATAACCCTCAACATATCGATTCCAAAATATACCTTCGTTATATAAACGGTAAAATTGTAAAAATGTTTCTTTTTTGATCGTTATTTATCTATTTTTATTCAATTGAAAACTTCTTGGGAGCATTCCAGTTTGAGCAAAGACTAGCTAAGGCTGGAATAGTGTAATTAAATTTCATAAAATATTTGACTTGTAAAATTTTATATCATATACTGGGTGAAATTATGGCAGGATGACGTGTTCATCGGGTCTGGCGGGAGGTTGTGAATGGATGGATACAGGCAGCTATCCGATGTGGGAACAATATCGCGTGAAACGGGAGCATTACGTCATTGGACTGATGTCAGGCACTTCCCTCGACGGGACGGATGCGGCATTGGTGCGTATTCTGACAGATGACAGCGGGGCATTGCAAAAGATCGATCTGGTTGACTTCGTCTGCGTACCATACTCCAATGAATTGAGAGAAGTGCTAATTCGACTATGTTCACCGGAGACGGCACGTGTGGATGAGCTGACGGCTGCGCATTTTGGCGTATCGGAGTGGTATGCTCACAGTGTCAGAGAGCTTATTCGATCCTCAGGAATCCCCTCTGGGCAGGTGGATGCGATCAGCATGCACGGACAGACCGTATGGCACGCACCTGTAGCTTCAGCTTTTCCAGGGCCAGCAGGCGAGAGTCTTCCAGTGGTGTCCACGTTACAGATTGGCGAAAGCGCCGTTGTACGTGAACGAACGGGCCTGCCAGTGGTCGGTAATTTGCGGGCACGGGATATGGCGGCAGGCGGGGAAGGCGCTCCACTTACCCCTTATGCCGATGCATTGATGTTCCGCAGTCCGGAGGAAGGACGTCTGGTGCAAAATATCGGCGGTATTGGCAACGTTACGGTGCTGCCATCAGTGTCGTCTAATGAAGGTATTTCGGCTTTTGATACGGGACCTGGCAATATGGTGATGGACGCGATCGTACGCCAGGCAACAGGTGGGCGGCAGCACTATGATCCAAATGGAAGCATTGCCGCACAAGGAAAGTTCGATCAGGATCTGGTGGATATATGTTTGGACGATACCTATTTCAAAAGGCTGCCTCCCAAGAGTACCGGTCGTGAAGTGTACGGTGCGGCATATGCAGCACGCTTGATGGAGATGGCTGCTGCGCGTTCCTTATCCCTGGAAGATACGCTGGCTACCGCCACTTGTCTGACCGCGGAGACGATCGTGAGAGCAGTGAAGGATTTTATCCTGCCCAAGGTGCACATATCGGCTATGCTCGCCTGCGGTGGCGGCACTTCCAATGCCACGTTAATGGAGATGATCCGTCAGAGACTCCCGGAAGGTATTCGTTTGGAGCGAACAGCAGACTATGGTATACCGGATGATGCCCGCGAAGCGATTGGATTTGCCCTCCTTGGTCATGAGGCACTTATGGGTAGAGCGAACACGCTCCCGGCAGTGACCGGCGCAAAACACGCCGTCATATCGGGCCACCTGACATTGTAGTGCAGCAAGGCTTTTGAATGAGTTGGTGATGCAAGGACGTTTAATCAATTAGACTCTATTGGAATTATAGGATAAAATGCTTGTACATGAAGGCAGTACGGAAAGGAGGAGCGGATGGAAGGCATGAAAGGTGGACTTGTACGTTTACGCGCATTAATGGATGACTTGACACCGTCGGAACGGAAGATCGGAGCTTACATTCTCGATCATCCCCAAGAGACGGTTCAATCCTCGGTGGCACAGCTGTCTGAACGGAGCGGGGGCAGCCCGGCTGCCATTATCCGTCTCTGCAAGTCACTGGGTGTAACGGGTTTTCAGGAGCTGAAGCTGAAGATTGCCGGAGATTTGCAGACAGGTGAGCAATACCAATATACGGAGATTCGTCCCCAGGACTCCATGGAGAGCATTATTCAGCATGTGTCCGCAAATAATATTCAATCGGTGAAGGATACCGTTCATATTTTGGACCCACGTCTGGTGGAGCAGGCAGTGGATGTGCTTCATCGGGCGAACCGAATCTTTTTCTACGGGGTGGGGGCCTCCAACCTGATTGCGCTGGATGCACACTACAAGTTCATGCGAATCAATCGCACAAGCTTTTCGTTCGCCGATCCGCATATGCAGATTTCGTCCGCAACGACGCTTCGCGAAGATGATGCGGTTGTATGTATCTCGTATTCAGGGGAGACTTCGAACGTGATTTCCTGTCTGAAGCATGCTCGTGAAGGCGGCGCTGCAACGATTAGCATTACCAAGTGGGGGAGCAATACACTCAGTAGTCTGGCGGATGTACCCCTGATGATTACTTCCACCGAAAGCGATATCCGGAGCGGAGCAACTTCGTCACGCATCGCACAGCTGAACGTGATCGACATTTTGTATCTGGCGATTGCCAGCCGCGACTACAACCAATCGGTGGAATATTTGGAGAAGAGCCGGCAGGCTATTCTGGACCATAAGTGAAGTAGAGCCATATGAATCCCTTTCTGTTTATACAGGAGGGGATTTTTTTGACGGATTATAGCGGCTTTTATAATAAAAAAAAATATTAAAAGAGCCCAGACTAATGTCGGGCTCTTCTCTTTCAACCTCTAGAAATACCCTTGTACGGCTCAGGAAGGACCTACAATGGCGCTGCGGACAAATCCGTCAGCCAGATCAAGTCTTCGCTGAGCTTCCACGGCGTCCACGCCTGCCATTAGCATGACGATTGCTGTTTTTACATGACCGTCTGCACCGGCAAAAGCCTGTTCAATATCCGCTTCGTTCGCTCCGGTTGCCAGATGGATCATGCGTTTGGCCCGATGGACAAGCTTTTCGTTCGAAGGGTTCAGATCGACCATGAAATTACGGTAAACCTTGCCCAGACGAATCATGGCGGTAGTGGTGAGCATGTTCAGAATCATTTTCTGGGCGCTGCCGGCCTTCATACGTGTTGAACCCATAACAACCTCTGGTCCGACAACAGCCTCGATGCTCACATCAGCCAAAAGGGTCATCGGCGTACCTGCGTTGTTACTCAGGCTGATCACAGTAGCTCCAATCTCCTTGGCGTGTCTCATCGCACCCAGTACATACGGCGTCCGGCCACTGGCTGCAATGCCAACCACGACATCGTTTTCGTCTATTCCATGTTCATCAAGGTCTGCGGCTCCCAATTCCTCGCTATCCTCAGCACCTTCAACCGGGTCCTTCACTGCCCGGAATCCTCCTGCAATAATACCCTGCACCATGGAAGGAGGGGTCCCGTAAGTAGGAGGGCATTCCGAAGCGTCAAGTATTCCCAATCGTCCACTGGTACCTGCGCCTACATAAAATAGCCTGCCGCCAGACTGAAAGGCCTCCAAGATCAGGTCCGCCGCTTGGGCAATGACCGGAATCAGGGGCTGAATGAGCTCTGCAATCCGTTGATCTTCCTTATTAATTAGCTCCATAATTTCTGCCGAAGGCAATTCATCTATATGATCCGTTAGTGGATTGGGTTGTTCCGTTAGTAGTGAGTTCAGCATGTGATTCATCCGTATGGCCTCCTTCTCTCTTTTAAAATGATTCATTCAGGGAACAGCGTCTTCTTGCCAGTTGTGCTGCACCAATCACTGGAGCAGGGGCATCTTCACGATATACAAAGTCCAACTCTCCATAATATCCCGACAACTTCTGGATAAATGTATTTCGGAAAAGCGCAGCGTATCGAAACAACGATCCGGACAGGACAACCTGAGTGGATGCAAATTCGGGATGACGGGCAATCAGCGCCTTGGCGGTATCCGCCAGTTGTGCGGATTCATCGATGATCAGTGCCCGCGCGGCCTCATCCCCGGATTCAGCTGCTTCTATAGCAAGGCGGGCGATGGATGCTGTCTCGGTTTTACCCCAGTCTGTCTGGTACACCCGTGTCTTTAGCTCCGAGATATCCCGAAGTTTCAGTTGCTTTAGAAGAAGCGGGGTTAAACGGGTGGGCGGAAGAACACCGTCATAGCTCTGCATCACCACTTGGAGTGCACGCTGCCCAATACGATAGCCGCTCCCCTCATCTCCGAGCAGATGACCCCAGCCTCCTGCACGGTATCGCTCTCCTTCCAGCGTAAATCCGTACACGATGGACCCTGTTCCAGAGATGCACAATACACCGTGAGTATGTCCAAGAGTGGCCATCAGAGCAATCTCTCCTTCGGATACAATCCAGACTGGACAATCCTCTGATCCCCGTCGATTGCGGCTCTTCATATAGTTATTTACTGCGTCGGCTATAAGTTGCCGCTCTTGAACTGTATCTACACCTGACATGCCGAGGCATATACCTTCACAATTTGTCGATAATTCACTTTTTAGATTGAATAGCTGTTCCAGCACTCGTTTCAGTTCGGAAAGGGCCTGTTCCAGGGGTACGCTGTGAGGATTCGTGGGACCGCCTCTGAGCCGGGCGAGAATTTCTCCAGATTCAGAAATGATTGCTGCATCAGTATTGGTACCGCCTCCATCTACGCCTACATATACTCGCAAAGTGGCTCACCTCGATTGCTTGAGTTTTCTTTTTACATAGTATAGAGGCACAAAATGAAAAAGTAAAATTAAATTTTATAATAAAAAATAATGTTGAATTTTTATTTCATAGCTCATATAATGAACTCAATCTACAATTTTGGAAGGAATTAATACTGTTAATGTTAACTAAGTTGACGTTAATATTGCATTTAAGAGATTAATCCTGCGTACGTTCAGGTCTAATCCATAAGGGAGGTGCATTTTCCTTACTGCCACGCTCAATAATCTGTTAAGTCGTTTAAGGATGGATCATTTCAAAAGGGGTAGCATGGTTAGGCAATGCAATTATCGGGAGACGACACGCGAAGGAGATGAAGGGATGAAAAAGAAGGGTCTGGTATGGGCAATGTTGTTGATGATGGTCTGGGTTACTGCCTGCGGGAATAGCGGGGGCGCTGCTTCAGATGATCCCAATGCGGAAGATACGGTGACCGTATGGACTTATCCAGTACATGGGACATATGAAGATGAACTGAAGGATCTGATCGTTGATTTCAATAAAGAACACCCGAACATTACCGTGAAGACGGAAATGCTCTCCTGGGCGGAAGGGCCCAAAAAATTCGATGTCGCTCTGAATGCGGGCAACCCGCCGGATCTTTACTTTCATAGTGTAGACGGCACATATGTGAACACGGGATTGGCACTTGAGTTGGACAGCTACCTGACACCTGAGATCAAGGATGACTATCTGCCAGGTACGCTTGAATTAGGTCAGATCCAAGGGAAACAGTACGGACTGCCGTTGTATCAATTCCAATGGGCATGGGGTGGCAACAAACGCATTCTGGAGGAAGCGGGCATTGACTGGAAATCCATTCAGCAAAATGGCTGGACCTGGTCCGAATTCAACGCTGTCGCTGCCAAGCTGACCAAAACGCTGGATGGTGGGGCTAAACAATATGCACTGGTTACCGACGGAACCTCGCTTGATTTCATTGAAATGTTGTCCCGAAACAACGGCATGATTGATGTTCTGGACAAAGCTGGCACGTTCCAATGGAATGATGGGCGCATTCTGGATACGCTCTCTTTTATCAAAAATCTGATGGATCAAGGTTATATGCCGAAGGAAACGGCTGCTCTTGCTCCAGCAAAACGGACGGATATGTTCTACGCGGGGGAAACGGCGATCATCTCCAAAGCGATTCCTTATTATGATGTGATGATTCAGAACCGCAACAAGGATATTGACGACGGCAAGGTACAAGGGGAGAAAATTGATTTTGTCCTGCTGCCTGTACCGCATAATGACGATCAATCTGCGGAAACAACGATGGGCGGCGAAGGGTATGTAGCCTTCAAACAGAAGAAGGACAAAGGTGAGCAGCATGCCAAAAATACGTTCCTGGTCATGGAGGCGCTTAGTGGTGCCAAAGCAGGGAACTCGGCCAATGAACTGGCGCTCCCATTCGTAAGACAATCCCAGGTAGATCTGTTTAAAGGAAAAGAACTTGGTCAACCGGATAATTTGGCTGCTGCGAAAGTCATGGCAGAGAATATCGCTATGCCGGTTGTACTGGAACTGGATATCGACAAAGCATCACAGCAAAAACAATTCAAGGAACAAGTTGTGAAGCCTAACATTCAGGCGCTGTTCTCGGGTGAGAAGACACCGGAGCAGATCGCAGAAGACTTCAAGAACAAAGGCCAGCAGATGTTTGGACAATAACTCGGACCATACAACATAACGCAAAACCACACTGATTAGGAGAGGAGGATTCGCCATGCAGACCGCCCTTGCGCCAAAACCGTCTGTGCCCCGGACTTCCCGGGCTGCCCGGTTTTGGCGAGACTACGGGTGGGCGTATTTGTTTATTTTGGCGCCTGTCCTGCTGTTTCTCATTTTCACACTGTATCCCGTTCTGACGGCTCTCGTGATGAGCTTTCAGAAATACAACATTATGAATTCCACGTGGGTTGGATTGGATAACTACGAGCGTTTGGTGAAGGATGAGACGTTCTGGAAGTCGATTAAAAATACACTCATCTTTACTGTGGGTACGGTACCGGTCAATATTCTCATTACATTTGTACTGTCCTACTTCATCTTCCAGATGAAAAGCAAATGGCAGACGTTCTTCAAAGCAACATTGTACCTGCCTGCGGTAGCATCTGGGGTAACCATCTCCATCGTATGGCTGGCGATCTTTGACCCGACAGATTCGGGACTACTGAACCGCTTCCTCAGCCTGTTCGGCCTTGATCCGGTGATCTGGCTAGGCCAGTCGGGAACGGCACTCTTTTCACTCATTCTGATGAACTGGCTTGGATCGCACGGAGCGGGCATTATTCTGTACTTAGCAGCCATGGGCGGTATTCCGAAATCGCTGTACGAAGCGGCGGATATTGATCATGCCAGCGGCTGGACCCAGTTCAGCAAGATTACATGGCCGCTGCTCAAACCAACGACGCTATATCTGCTCGTGACAGGTGTGATCACGTCTTTCCAGGTGTTCATCTCGGTGTATCTGATGACACAGGGTGGACCGAACTTTGCGACAACAACAATCGCTTATCTGATCTATGAGACGGCATTCAAGTTCTATGAGTTCGGATTGGCTTCTGCGCAGTCGTTCGTACTGGCGATTATCATCATTGTCATCTCCGTCATACAGTTCAAATATTTCTCCAGCGATATTGAGTATTAAGCATCCGGGGGTGAATGAAATCCATGAAATCAACTCAGAAAAAGACACTGCTTGTCGTTGCATCCATTTTGCTGGTGGTCTGGGCACTGGTGACGGTCATTCCGATGTACTGGATGCTGGTCGGTTCGGTGCAGGATAGTGCGATGTCGGCTTCCTTCAAACCGCAGATGATCCCGGAGCAGCTGTCGTTATCACCATATGAGCGCTTTTTTGCCAAAACCGATGCGTGGCGCTGGCTATTTAACTCGCTGCTTATCGCGGTCATTCTGACCGTAACAAATGTGTTCTTCGCTTCCCTGGCGGGATATGCGTTCGCCAAACTGAAATTTCCGGGAAGTCAGGCGGTATTCTGGACCTTGCTGGGCACGATGATGATTCCGGCACAGGTGACGCTGATTCCCTTGTACATTCTGATGGTCAACGTGTTTGACCTAGGGGATACGTATACGGCGATTATTCTGCCTGCTGCGGTCAGTGTGGGCAACATTTTCTTAATGAAACAGTTCATGTCAACGCTGCCCACATCGCTGATTCATGCGGCACGTATTGATGCATGCAGTGAGTTCGGCATCTTCTGGAAAGTAATCCTGCCGATGGCGAAGCCAGGGATCGCGGTGCTGGCGATTTTCACGTTTGTAGCTTCGTGGAATGAATTTTTCTGGCCATTCCTGATCACTAACTCCAACGAGATGCGCACCGTTCAGGTGGGGCTGGCTTCGTTCGTATTTGCCGAATCAACGGACTTCGGCGCAATGATGGCTGGAGCAACGATTGGCGCGCTGCCGATGATCATTCTGTTTTTCTCGCTTCAACGTTATTTCCTACAAGGCATTACGATCGGTGCAGTAAAAGGTTAATTCCTATATATGTTCAACTAAACATTTACACCATAACGGAGAGGACAGAAATAACCTGAAGAAGCGAAAGCGTTCGCCTAAAAGCTTTCTAAAAGAAAGCTACATCGGAAGGTTGTTCTGTCATCGGAGTGCCCGTGTAAATATTCGTTAGTGGAGCTTATATAGTTCAGGACAAGCGACAACGTAAAGGGGGATCTACCTATGGCACGCGTGGAGTTTCGCCAAGTGCGCAAAGAATTCAAAGACGATCATAAAGGAACGTTCACGGCTGTGGCCGGCTCGGACTTTGTTATAGAAGATAAGGAATTCGTGGTTTTTGTGGGTCCTTCGGGCTGTGGCAAGACAACGTCATTGCGGATGATTGCAGGACTGGAAAAACAGACGAGCGGCGATATTGTCATCGGGGAACGGGTCGTGAATGATCTGCATCCGAAGGATCGCGATATCGCGATGGTATTTCAGGATTATGCGCTTTATCCGCATATGACGATACGTGAAAATCTGTCCTTTGGCCTGAAAAATCTTAAGAAGCCAAAATCCTATATCGATGAACAGGTACAGAATGCTGCCGCCATTCTGGGGCTGGAGGCGATGCTGGAGCGCAAACCGCGCGAGCTGTCCGGTGGTCAGCGCCAACGTGTGGCGGTAGGGCGTGCGATCGTCCGCGATCCGCAGGTGTTTCTGTTCGATGAGCCGCTCTCCAATCTGGATGCGAAGCTGCGGGTACAGATGCGGGTGGAATTGGGGGAGCTGCATAAGCGGCTCGGTGCCACAATTGTATACGTCACGCATGACCAGGTGGAGGCCATGACACTTGGGGAGCGAATCGTGGTCATGAATCATGGAGATATCCAGCAGGTGGCTTCACCGAAAGAATTGTATGCGAGTCCACGTAATATGTTTGTTGCCGGATTTATAGGTTCCCCGGCGATGAACTTCATTGATGCCCGGATTGAAGGCACGCAGGTTGTCGTGGACGGTGCATCATTTACCTTGCCAGAGGATGTACTCGCTCGTCTTCAGAGCCATCAAGGCAAGCCGGTAATTATGGGGCTGCGTCCAGAGCATATTTTTGGTGAAGATGTCGCTCCGAATATTCCGACAGATCATATGCTGCAGGCGCGGGTTCAGGTAGTAGAGCATCTGGGTTCCGAAAATCTGGTGTATTTCCATTCGGGTGCCCGTACCGTTACGGCCAAGGTTCACCCGGAAACACATGCTTATGTAGGCATGGACAAAAATTTTGTGCTGGACCTGCGTAAGGCGCACTTTTTTGACCCGGAGACGGAACTGGCGATTGGACGGGAGTAAGCTATATCAGCTGAATCAGAGATTTTACACTGTACCACTGCGCAGTCAGAACCATTATACAAAGGGGAAATCCGGGGATAAAGGCGAACGCATCGCTTCTCCAGATTGGTTCTACCTTCTCTGTTATCGTGTAAATGTTTAGTCCAACTTATATAGAAGGGAGAATAAAAATGCGTAAGCTGAGTGAAGTATTGGTCAAATCGGGGGCGGAAATCTATCGGGATATTATTCCGGTGGCCCTATACAGTGTTGTCAGCTCCATCGTGCTGGTACCCATTCTGATGTTTGCTCCGCTGCCAATCGCGGTTCTGCTTTTGGCCGTGATTTATATGCCAATCCTGTTCGGTGTCAGTTATGCCGTACATCACAGGCTGGAACGCAAGGAACGCCGCAATGGGCTTAAGGATATCTGGAACGGAACGATGAAGGGATTCATCCCGGGAGGAGCAGTCGGTGTGCTTTTCGCGGTGCTCGGCTTCATTCTGTGGTCTACCTGGTGGTATTACGGCGGACGGGGCGGGATTACAGGTACAGCAGTGAGTATGTTCCAAACGTTCTTCGTCCTCATGGCGCTGATGTCGCAGTTCTATACGTGGCAGCTTGTTCTGCAAAAGAATATGGGCATCATTCAGGCGATGGGGGAAAGTGTGAAGCTATTCTTCCGTCATCCGGGATACACGATGGGAGCCTGTTTTCAGGCGCTGTGTCTGACGGCTCTGCTAATGCTGACGGTTGTTGGCTTCGGAGCGCTGTTCGCGGGCATGTTTGCTATCTATCAGCATAAGGTCGCCCTTAATGTGCTGGGACCGGAAGAGGAACCTGTCACATCTGGCGGCAATGACCACCAACATACGGGGTGGATCAGCCAGGGGAATGTGTGATGGGTGTAAAAACTGGAGTTGATCTTCTGTCGGGAGGATTCTCCCACCCATGGTTAACGGATGCGCGTATTGGCTTGATGACAAACCCTACGGGTATTACGGCCGACTTTGTCTCTACGGTGGATGTTTGTGCCAGCTTGGCAGGTGCCAAGCTTACAGCGCTTTATGCGTGCGAGCACGGGCTGGATGGTGAACTTCAAGCTGGTGTCCGATTCGGGAATACAGTGCATCCACGTCTGGGCATCCCTGTGCTCAGCCTTTATGGGGAACACAAGAAACCTACACCTGCGATGCTGGCTAAGGTGGATACGGTGCTGTTTGATATCCAGGATGTGGGCGTCCGTTATTACACGTATGCATCAACCTTGTTTCACATGATGGAGGCCTGTGCCGAAGCAGGCAAACGTCTGCTGGTGCTGGACCGACCCAATCCGCTGGGCGGGGTTGAGGTAGAAGGCGGCCTGCTAAGCGCGGGGTATGAATCACTCGTTGGCGCTTGGCGTGTTCCTGTCCGCACCGGACTGACGGTCGGTGAACTGGCTCTGTTGGTCAACAGTGAGATGGAGGTGCCCTGCGAACTGGATGTGATCGCAATGGAAGGATGGCGGCGCTCCATGGAGTTTACGAATTGTGGGCTTCCTTGGATGCTGCCCTCTCCCAATATGCCCACGCTGGACAGTGTGCGGGTGTATGCGGGTACTTGCCTGTTCGAAGGCACCAATGTATCGGAGGGCAGGGGCACGACCCGCCCATTTGAGTGGATTGGAGCACCCTGGATTGAGGGTGAACGACTAGCGGAACGCTTTCGGGAACACAAACTGGAGGGTGTACATGTGCATCCAGTGTACATCTCGCCAACCTTCTCCAAACATGCAGGTGAGCTGTGTGGAGGTGTGAGGATTTTCGTGACAGACAGCAGGGCATTCCGGGCGGTAGATACAGGTCTGGTGCTTTTGCATGAACTGGCATCGCTCTATCCGGAGCAATTTCGCTGGTTGGAGCCGCCACAGCCGGGTTCCCGTTATTTTATTGATCTGTTGACCGGAGGCAGGAAAGTCAGGGATGTCATTCATGACCGTGAAGAATTAGTACGCTTGATGGAAGATTGGAAGGCAGAGGCAGAGGAATGGAAGGAACGGCGGAAGCCGTTTTTGCTATACCCATAAAGAGTGAAATTCATCAATAGAATGTCGCGTAATGTACGGATGATGTTTGTCATGGGGAGGAGGCATGGAATGAGTGAGCCAAAAGAGATATACGCGTTGAAGCTGAAACAGATGACCTTGCGTGAGAAAATTGGACAAATGCTGCTTTGCGGCTTTCATGGCACCGAGGCTGCCGGGGAAGTGGACGTTTTTCTGCGAAAGTATCCCATTGGCGGCGTAATCTATTTTGCGCGCAACGTTGAGTCGCCGGAGCAGGTAGAGCGGCTATCGTCGGGGCTGCAACGGATTGCTGTCGATAGCGATAATGTACCGCTTTGGATATCCATTGATCAGGAGGGCGGCATGGTGGCCCGGATTACCGAAGGGATCGCCCTGATGCCGGGACAAATGGCGATTGCGGCAGCAGGTTCCATCGAGGATGCATACCAGGCAGCCTATATCAGTGGGATGGAGCTGAGATCGATGGGAATTAACATGAACTTTGCTCCGGTCCTGGATGTAAATAATAACGCCGCCAATCCGGTAATCGGTGTGCGTTCATTTGGGGAATCACCGCAGTCCGTGGCAGCGTATGGGGCCAGGAGCATTGCGGGAGTCCAAGATGCTGGCATTTCAGCGACAGCCAAACATTTCCCAGGACACGGGGATACGGATACCGATTCGCATCTGGATCTCCCGGTCATCACCCATGATCGGGAACGGGTAGAGCTTATGGAGCTGATTCCGTTCCGAGCTGCCATAGCGGCGGGTGTTGATGCAATGATGTCGGCACATATTTATTTTCCGGCTCTGGAAGCGGAGCGTCTGCCTGTGACACTATCGCGAACCGTGTTAAGTGGATTGCTTCGTCAGGAGCTAGGGTATGAAGGCATGATTGTAACGGATTGTATGGAGATGGACGCGATTGCTGCCAACTATGGCACGGTCGATGCAACTGTGATGGCGGTAGAGGCTGGCGCAGATCTGGTGTTGATCAGCCACACAGCTCATCTTCAGGCAGGGGCGTTTGAAGCGCTGCTGGCAGCCGTGCAGAGCGGGCGAATCAGCGAGGCTCGCATTGACGAATCTGTAACCCGGTTGCTGAAGTACAAGGCAAAACGAGGCCTGCTGGAGAAGGAAATAAGCACAGGTGAAGATGAAGTGCACGGTGTGGTGTCGACATCATTCTCCGCTGAGGTATCAACTGATCCAGCTTCATTAAAGCGCCAAGAGCGTAACCAACCGTTACACCAAGCGGTGGCCCGCCGAATCAGTGAGAACAGCATCACGCTGGTGCGTGATCAACTGAACATGCTGCCTTTGAAGCCGGAACGCACATTGGTCATAACGGTTGCTACATCTGTGACAACGATTGCCGATGAACAGCTGACTCAGGCGGTCACTCTAGGTTCGGCATTGTCGCACTGTGGTCTGGATGCGGTCGAAGTAACAGTCACGCCAGAGGAGGTTGCCATTCGTTCTGCCCGTCTGCTTCAAGCTGCCGAAGAGGACGACGTTCGCCAGATTGTGGTGGGGACGTATAATGCAGGCAGTGCCTCTGGTGATCCGCAGTGCAGGTTGATCGGCTGGCTGCAGCAATTGGGCAAGCCGCTCGCTGTTGTGGCGCTCCGCAGTCCCTATGATCTGCTTGCGATCCCGGAGGTACAGGTGTATGTGGCAGCGTATGAGAGCAGGCCGCTTGCCATGGATAGCGCAGCCCGGGCGCTGATGGGGCATATTCCTTTTGCCGGAAAACTTCCTGTATCCATAAAGTAGACAGGTGTTAAATGACGAACGAGCGAAAGTATGATCCGGATGATGAAGACCGATATAGCAGAAGGGACGATCCTATAATGGACCGTCCCTTCTACTATATCTAATGAATAATTACAAAATTATTGCAAATTCAGTGCCTGAGCTGTCTTAGCCTCGACTTCATCCATGAGCGAAGTCATATCCATACCCGCATGATTACCAAGCAGAATAATGGTAACATCGTCTGTTAAATTGCGTGAGAACGCTGTGGCAAAACCACCGCCGCTACCGTTATGGAAGACGGTACGATTCTGATCGTTTTCCTTGAGAATCCAAGCGTAGCCATAATTTTTATCCGAATACGGCTCATACATCTGTTCAATCGTATCCTGGCTCAAAATTTTGTCAGTGTACAGTGCCCGATCCCACTTCAGCAAATCGTCCACAGTGGAGTAGATCGTCCCTGAACCTGATTGTGAAACATAATAAGGGGCAGTCACCCACTGTTTATTCTCCGCAACGAATCCGCTATTTGTATGGACCTTGCGGGAAGCTTCTCCGGAGTTCTTCATGCCGAGCGGCTTCAGAATGGTCTGTTGTACATAATCGGCATAACTCATGCCAGACACCTGTTCAATAACATAGGCCAGCAGAACATAACCACTGTTACTGTACAAATAGGCACTACCCGGTTCAAATTTCAATGTTTTGTGCCGTATTTCCTCTACCGTTTCTTCCAATGAAGTGCCTTCACCCCGGCCAAAGGCGGATGGAAGACCTGAAGTCTGAGATAACAGCATATGGAGCGTGATCTGATCTCCCTTCGGTATACCGGAGATGTACTTGGATATTGGATCTTGCACATCGAGCTTTCCTTTTTCCACCAAGCTGAGAATGGAGGCTGCGGTGAAGGATTTGCTCAGAGAGGCAATTCTGGTCTTCTGATCCGGACGATTCAGCGTCTGTTCATCCGCTAGTCCGTAGCCTTGGCGAAGCAGGACTTCTCCATTGCGGGCAATCAGAGCCATGCCGGGAAAATTAATTTCGCGCAAATAGCTGTCTACACTGGCGACTTGACTATTTAATAGGCTTACTTTGTCCGTCTCGATATTAACGCTCATCTGCCCTGAGGCTGTACGTTGTACTTTAATATCCGCCTTGAGTGCATTGGCAAGCGCACGGACAGGTAACATCAGGGTGCCATTAATAGTGCGGGATTGCACACCGGAGGACAGACGAACCTGATTAACCTGGATGAAGTCACTGCCAGACTGATGAACCAGCTTGTCTCGACCAACGGTAATCGTAGCCGTTTTGGTACGAGCTTCCCATTTCAAGGTGCCATTTACAGAGGTAACCACATCTCGCAATGGAACATACGTTGTACCTTTGTATACAAGGGGAGCATTTTTCCACGATTGTTCTTGACCATTTACTTCAATGTGAACTGTTTGCGCCTCTTGTGCTGCAGATGCCGTGAAACTAGTTTGTCCCATAATGGGGCCTGCACAAAGAATGAGGGCTAACAGAATACGGAACATAGATGAATATAATCTGGTAACAGGTTGTTGCACATGTGACTTGCGTAAGATTCGAATCCTCTCCTTCCAGTCGTTTCATGGATAACCAGCTTATGAGATATTGTAAACGATCTCGAAGAGGGGGTCAAAACGGGGAATGAGCAACATTTTCTATTATCCTAACAAAAATAATGTAATTTCGATTCATTTTAGTATCCATACATAATATTTTTACTGCGTTTGTCCGATAAAAAAGGGGTGAAGATGATGATGGGGGATATTTAAATGAAGAAAAGGATTCGCAATTGGTTTACATTAACGGTTAAGAAACGTCTGATCGCTTCGTTGCTCTTGTTCCTGATTGTACCGAGCATTAGCGTGGGATGGTTGTCTTATTTAAAAGCAGCAGACCAGGTCAGGGAAGAAATCATTCATTCTGCACAGGCCAAAACGGAAATGCTCAGTCTGCAGATTACTCAAATGCTGGATATGGAGAAGGATAACGCTGCACAGTTTGCAGCGGGTATTACTTCAACAGATATTATCAATAAATCACCAGCTGTTCAGAGACAAATGGATCGTATGTCCAAAGCTCACAAAGAATTGGGTGTAATAACAGTAGGTGCTGAAGATGGCAGCTGGATGAAATCACCTGATCCCGGAGCGCAGATCTATGATCCACGGGAACGCAGCTGGTATACGATGGGCATGTCACAGGATGAACCAATTATTTCGGATACGTTCCAGTCGGTAACCACGGGTGAATGGGTTGTCACCGCCGCTGCCAAGCTGGCCGATGGTAAAGGGGTAATTGGAGCTAATGTAAGTCTCAATCATCTGAAAGAATCCGTTGATAAGATACATATTGGTGAAAAGGGAAAACTGTATATGCTGGATAACGGCGGGAAGTTCCTGTTCCATTACAATATCGAATCCGGTGTGCAGTCCAATGAGAGCTACATTAATGAGATGTATACAAAAGAACAAGGAACTGTAAAGTACACGTATGATGGACAAGAATTGGAAGCCGTATTCTATACGAATCCCGAAACAGGCTGGAAAATTGTCGGTGAGATGGTTCCTTCTGAAGCAGCGGATGCAGTAAGACCGATCTTGATTCGTGCCTATACTCTGGTAGGGACCTCGTTGATCATTGGTATTATTCTTCTTGTGTTCATTATTCGCAGTATTCATCGTCCATTGTTGCAACTAACGCAAGCAGCATCCAAAGTAAGCGCGGGTGATCTGACAGTTCGTGTAGGTTTACAGCGCCGTGACGAGTTTGGACAACTCGGTGCAAGCTTCGATACCATGACCTCATCGCTACGTAACGTTCTGGGCGAAGTACATGATACATCGAGCCAACTGGCAGCATCCTCTGAGGAGCTGATGGCGAGTTCCGAACAGACATCCAGAGCGACGGAACAGGTTGCCGAATTGATGCAGGATGCAGCGGCAGGAACGAACAAACAAAACGCCAGTCTTGCTGCAACGGGTCAACTCGTCGGTGAAATGTCCATAGGTGTCAAAGAAATCTCATCGAGTGCCGAAGACACGGCTCGCATAGCTGTAGAAGCATCTTCCAAGTCCGAAGCGGGTATGATTACGGTGGAAGAGGCGGTTGCTCATATTCAGAAGGTGAATAATGAGAGTGAGGCCATGGCTGCTGTCATTCAGGATCTTCGAGCGAAAAATGAAGAGATTGTTGAGATTGTGGCTGAGATCACCAACATCGCCAAACAGACCAACATTCTTGCCTTGAACGCATCCATTGAAGCTTCAAGAGCAGGTGAACAAGGTCGAGGCTTTGCTGTCGTGGCCAATGAAGTAAAATCGCTAGCCAACAATTCGGGCAGTGCTGCCGAACGTATTAATGAACTTATGCGTGAGATGCAAGAGAAAACAAATGCGGTACAGTCTACCTTTGCCCTTACAGGAGAAGGCATGATTAAAGGTACGCAAATGATTACGGAGGCGGGAGAGGCCTTCAAAAATATCCGTAGTGCTGTGCAGTTGGTTGCTGCACAAGCTGGAGAAGTGTCGGCAGCTTCCCGTCAGATTGATGGAGGCATGAGTCATGTGTCCAAGGAAGTGAACGCCACCATTGAATTATCCAATCAGATTGCTTCAGGAACCGAGGATGGTTCAGCTGCTGCTCAGGAGCAGCTCGCTACAATGGAAGAGGTTGCAGCTTCTTCTGCGGCATTGTCCCGTATGGCTGAAGATCTGCAAAGCATGATTGAGAAATTCAAGTTATAGTTCAATAGCATTTCTCGAAGGAGACTGTGGGGTTGTAAACCCTGCAGTCTTTTTCTCGTGGGTGCTCTTCGTTAATCAACGTTTTATGAAGACTCGAAACGCATCTGTTCTGTAAAAGTGAATCTGTCTCTCCCTGAATGTCTTATCCTGTGGTATATTTCTAAATTAAAAGTAATCCGCAAGATGTGGATGACATGGAGAGGGGATGAACCGGATTTGGATAAATCCATACCACTGACATCCGGGCCCGCAAATACCGAAGAGGTGTTGGATGATGCTTCATTTATGCAAGGGGTTAAGGACTGTATCCCAACACTGCTTGGATATTTAAGTATTGGGTTTGCAGCGGGTGTCATTGAAATGACGGCAGGCTTAAGTTTGGCGGAAACGGCTCTGCTCAGTCTGATTGTATACGCTGGATCAGCTCAGTTTATTGCCGCAGGCATGCTTGCCTCGAGTGGTTCAGCGACTGCTATCATTTTCACCATATTCTTCGTGAATCTTCGCCATCTGCTGCTGAGTGCAGCCGTATCACCGTACTTTCGTCATCTGACGCCGCTTAAAAATATGTGGATCGGCTCGCTGCTTACCGACGAGTCCTTTGGCGTGGCGATGACGCGAGCGATTGGCCGGAAAACGTTGAGTGAGCGCTGGATGCACGGTCTGAATATTACAGCATATCTGAATTGGTTTGTGGCGAATATGGCAGGGGCTTACTTTGGACGCTGGATAACCAATCCCGAGCGGCTTGGACTTGATTTTGCCCTGCCTGCAATGTTTATTGGTCTGGTAGTGCTTCAACTGATGCAGCGCAAAAATAAAAAATTACACATCAATGTGGCGATCATCGCCGTGATCTGTGTAATCTTCGCCAGCATGGCTTCGCTTGGCAGCATGAGTGTCATTGTGGCTGCGGTCATTGCGGCAACGATGGGAGTAGTGATGGAACGATGGAAGTAAGATGGGATGTATTCTGGATTATAATGGGTTCGGCTTTGTTAACGTTCATCCCGCGCGTATTGCCGCTCATGCTGTTCAGTAAAATACAGATTCCGATGTGGCTGTTACGCTGGCTTGAATATGTACCCGTGGCGGTCATGGCGGCACTGATTGGTCAGGAACTGTTTATGGCGGACAACCAGTTGCTGCCGATTACACATAATCCAGCTCTGTGGGCAGCACTGCCTACGATTGCTGTAGCCATCTGGACACGAAGTCTGCTCGGAACCGTACTTGTCGGTATTGTTGCAATGATGATTTTGCGGTACTTGATGGGATAATATACGGGGCCTTTATTGGATCAGGTAAATCCTTCGCTCTAACGGTTAATAATGTTCTATAGGATCGTAATAGAGCGAAGGGAGCTAAATCCATGAGCAACTCGAAGCACAGAATATTGATTACGGGAGCAGCGGGAATCATTGGTCGCAGTCTGCTGGAGGGACTGAGGGGAAAGGGCAAGTATGACATTGTGGCTGCCGATCTTCATGATGATCCTCAAGCAGGCATTGTAGCGATGGATGTGACCGACGGAGAACGACTGAAAGAGCTAATGCAGGGGGTTCAGACGGTGCTGCATATTGCATGGGCCAAGGATGAAGAGGATTTTCTGGGCAAAGTCCTGCCGATTAACGTAACAGGGGCCTACCATGTGTATGAAGCTGCACGGTTGAACGGTGTACAGCGGGTCATTTTTGCGAGTTCAAATCATGCGACAGGGTTTTATCCAACAGGAGAAGATATCGAAGTGGATGATCCATATCGGCCAGACAGTTTCTATGGGCTCAGCAAATGTTATATAGAGCTGCTTGGGCGATATTACGTGGATAAATATGACTTGTCGTCATTCAATATTCGAATAGGCAACTTCTCGGGCGATGCACATCCACACTCTGAGCGTTCCGCACACATTTGGATCTCTCCCAGAGATATGGTCCAGCTTGCTCAGTGCTGCATTGAGGCGGATTCGAGCATGAAGTATGTTAATCTATATGGAACATCAGCGAATACGGACAATTATTATGATATTGGATATCTGGCACAGAAGATTGGGTACCGCCCGGAGGACGATGCAGCAGAGCTATGGGAAGAAGCGAAACGTAAGGGATCGCCGGATAAGCAGGATGAGACGGAATATCAGGGCGGAGGATACGTCGCGAAAGACCCGAAATCCTGAAATCCTGGAATCTTAAAGACCTGAAACGTCTCATAGACGTAGAGAACTGCGGGTGACATTGTGGGCAGTACAGCGCGGAGAGTTAACTGATAACAATCGTTCTGAAAACGCTATTTTCTATTGCGCCCGAAAGGGATAAAATGGAGACTGAAGGGTTAAGGTTTTCATTTTACATACAGGAAGGAACGGTTTTGATTATGAGTACACATTCATCCGTTATACTTTTTCAGGGAGACTCCATTACAGACGGAGGGAGATCGCGCAATGATGATCCGAATCATTTTCTCGGGCATGGCTATGCGTATCTGATCTCAAGCAAACTGGGTGTGGAACTGGCAGCCAAACAGCCAACGTTCTATAACAGAGGAATTAGCGGGGACCGCGCTTCCGATCTGTATGCACGCTGGAACGAGGATACTTTTAGTTTGAAGCCGGATCTGATTAGTATTCTAATTGGTGTTAATGATGCATGGCGTACCATGAATGGCGAACCTAGTGGAGTGACGGATCGTCTTGGACGTGCATATCGTCATTTGCTGGAGGAAACACGGGAAGTAATGCCGAATACCGGGCTGATTTTAATGGAGCCGTTCATTCTTAAAACCGGAGCTACAGTGGAGCTTTGGGACACTTGGCAGGAGCGTATCGGGCAGTATCAAAATCTGGTCCGTGAACTCGCAAGTGAGTTCGGAGCGGTCTGGGTACCTTTGCAGCAAACGTTCAACGATGCTCTCGAACAAGCTGACGCAGCCTACTGGTTATGGGATGGTGTGCATCCAACCGCAGCGGGTCATGAGCTGATTGCACGTCAGTGGCTGTCCGTTGTACAGAATTCTCCACTTGCGATTGGTTAATAGAATTAGCAATATCCAGCCTGCGCTAAAAAGCTGAATGTAACGAGGAACCCAGGTGGGTTCTTCGTTTTTTTATATTTGGAACAGGAATTGTGTGGTTAATTTGGATGGATATGATGGATAACTCTTCAAATGTATAGCATTATCCGGTAAAATGAAATCGGTTACATATAATGAAGGTTTCGTATTCCATATAGATTAGGGTGAATTCAATGGAAAACACCAATCAAAGTAAAGTCAGCTCCATATCCATGCCGGACTCTACGGTCATTCAACAGGCTGTACATCAGATGGTACAAGACAGAAAGAGGAGTCAGCAGGCTCTGCTTGCTTCAACACCCTCGATCTATTCTATCGATGCCATTGGAAAGGCATTATTGCAACCAGAGCTAACTTCTTTCTACACAGATCTGAGCAGCTATGGGGAACGTGCCTTGAACGAAAGTTTGCCTTCTCTGTCATTCGGTCTTTATCGGAAGTTTGGGGATACCGGGGAACGAAAGTTGTATGAGGATGCGTACTTTGAACGCAGGGGACGTCTGGCGGCAATAGCGCTGCTCGCTGTGGATTTGAATGCGCCGAGATGGATAGAGGCATTGGAAGATATGTTGTGGGATGTATGTGGTGAGTATACATGGTGTTTGCCTGCACATTTGGGTTCGGGGGGAGTGGAACAGGTCACCGGTAATATTGATCTGTTTGCCGCGGAGACGGTACATATGCTGGCCGAAATCGTGACCATTCACGCGGATCGACTGGATCCACGTATCATCCAGCGGATTAGGGCTGAGGCCGAACGACGCATCTTCACACCACTCTATCGGGAACAACGTACCTATCACTGGCAAGATGCAGATCATAACTGGTCTGCTGTGTGCAGCGGATGCTGTGGCATGGCTGGATTATTACTGTTGGAGGAAGAAGCGATTCTGAAGGAATCGGTCGGTCAGACGATTCGTTCCATGCAGTCATTTCTGAGTGGCTATGGTATGGATGGCGGCTGTGCAGAAGGCATTGGTTACTGGGTGTATGGGTTCGGCTATTTCGTCTATTATGCCGACATGCTGCATGAGAACAGTGAAGGTAAGTTGGATCTGCTGAGTGGTTCGAAAATAGCGGCGATAGCATCCTTCCCACTGCGGGTTCATCTGTCAGGAGGAACCTTCGTGAATTATTCGGATAGTGCGGAGCAGCAGGAAATTCCTTCGGGCTTGCTTTCACTTCTGGCATCTCGTTTCGGTATACAGATCGATCTGCCGTTTCATATTCCATTGTTTACCGATGATCCCTGTCATCGTTGGGCTCACCTGCTGCGCAACGTGATGTGGAGCAGTCCGGCAATGTATTTGCAAGAAGCGGAGGTTGTTCCTTCGGAACGAGTGATCAATTTTGAAGATTTGGGCTGGATGATTGCCAAGGGAGCACTTGATTCTCCAAGCGCAGATCTTACCAGAGATGAACCTCTAGCTATTGCTTTTTCCGTCAAGGCCGGGCATAACGATGAACCCCATAACCATAATGATCTTGGGCAATTTATGATTCATTGTGGTGGCGAAAACATTCTTTGTGATCCGGGAGCAGGGCTGTACACACAAGCCTATTTTGCTCCGGGTAGAGAGCAGTTGTTCCACATTAGTTCGTCCGGGCATAGCGTGCCCCGGATTGAGGGGAAGGAACAGAGCTCAGGGCGCGAGGCGCAAGCACAGATTCTTGAGGCGAAGGTTTCGGACGATGACCGTACACTGGATGCCTGTTTGGAACTGACAGCAGCTTATCCTGAAGCAACTTCGCTCGCTTGTTATACACGCCAGCTGCATTGGAGCGTTCCTGTTAATGATGTCGGGAGCGTGGCAGAACTTCGTCTGAAGGATCGATTTCAATGGAAAAACAGAGCGGCGTCTTCATCAAGCACGTTACATTCGGTGGGAGAATTGCAACGGCCGAGTGTGACGGAGCGGTTTATGAGTAGAAAGGTACCTGAGAAGGTACATGAGGGGCAGATTCAATGGCATGGCGAGAGAGCAACGGTATGTATGACGTACGATGCAAACCAATGGCAGGCGGATATAGAGGTCATTAATACGGTTGATCATGACAATGTGCCAGTTACATTCTATCGGACATCACTTGAATGGCGAGAGCAGTCGGACAACTCCTTTGCAGGAAGTGATGAAACCGATCTGCTGGAGACGGTGTGTGAGCTGAAGTTCACGATTGAACCAAAGTGAAAGATGGAGGTGAGCATACGTGAGTGAGTATACAGCCGCATCAACGTATCCATGGAAAGATGCACTCGAGAATTACTGTAAACTGGCGGAAGAGGCGGGGCCTGCCCCGTCAGACGGTTGGAATCAGGTCCGTAAATTGGCCCTTGTGGAGAGTGTTGCTCGGGCTTATACCCCTTACCAGGATAGTAGCGGCGCCATTATTGATCCGTTCTCGGAGGCCGAGCGATATTATTCCACACCAGCTTATGCAATGGCTGCATCGGTTCTTGTTCAAGCGGGACATATGGACCTGCTTGCTTCGGCCGCATCGGCCCTGTCACACAGTATCGATGTTGTTGTGAAGGGTTGTGCACCGGATCATCATCCGGACTTTTTCCCTGTGTTGATGATGAGAGCTTACATTCTGTTGAAGCCGCATATGCCTGAGCAAGCAAAGATCTGGGCAGAGGCTCTTAAGAAGATACAGCCAGAACAAGATTATGTTTTTACAATGAGCAAAATGAACAATCCCAATCGCATGATCAACTGGAACGCCATCATGATCTCCGGAGAATATCTGCGCTTGAGGGAACATCTCGCCAGTGAGGGTACGGATTGGATGGACCGTTATCTGAATCTGTATCATCTGCCACGCTTCACACCGCTTGGACTATATCAGGACGGTCCGCTGGACCGACCGAATTGTCCATTTTCTTATGATATTGCAACCCGCTATCATCTGGATGTCATGCTTGAAGCGGGATATGACGGGGCCTGCGCTGGTGAGTTAAAGGAACAATTACGTCATGGTGCATTCAGTACCCTGCTTACACTGTCACCGCTGGGGGAGATTCCTCCGCGTGGACGCAGCTCCCAACATCAATGGAATGAAGCGGCAGCAGCCTACGTATGTTCTGCCCATGCAACACAGGCCTTACAGGCTGGAGATCGGGTGATGGCTGGAGCGTTCGCTCGTGCCGCCAATCGGTGTTTCGAAGCGGTGGAGCGTTGGAAGATGGATGATGGACGTCTGAAAATAGTTCGCAACGAGTATGCACCTGAGGCACGTCATGGCTACGAAATCTATACGAATCATACGGGTTATAATCTGTGGACGGCAGCAGCGCTGGCCCATGCCTGCCTTAGCGATCCTGGTGAAGATGTAACGGAGATATACCTTCCTTCCGAGGTGGGTAACCGTGTATTGCAGGCCGATGGATGGTTTGAAACGATTATCGCCTCTGTACCAGGTCAACAAATGATTCTGCATACGGCCATGAATGATCCATACACGGTTCCCGGTCTTGTGCGCATACAACAGGTGGGATTGCCAGGGCTGATCGGTCCTTCTGCTGCTGGACATGTGCAATCCGGATTCACGGAGTTTGCGGAAGGGGAAGTTGGTCCGCTGAGCTATTGTCCTGTCTGGAAGACGGCAGATGGAAACTGGCACAGTCTTGCCGGGGGCATTCCGTCAGGTATTGATTATGACCGGGATGCGGGGATTGATCCTGCCGAGGGCGGAGGTTCGATTTTATTTGAAACGGTAGATCAAGAGGTCCGAGATGATTCAGCCTCCCCAGAGGGATATGACAGGAAGCATCAGGATCAGGCCAATGCATTTACAGTGACATTGCTTGGCCCACTAACCGGACTCGATTCACTGCGTACCCGCTATGTACAGCAGGCGGATTTGCTTACTGTAACATATGAATTCGACGGTGAGCTTGAGGCTGTCGGGGCACTCATTCCATTGATGTTCAGTGATGGACGCGAGCAGGCTGTCATCACTCATTCCAAGCAGGCTGTGCGCAGCGAGTACCGGGGAGCTTATGTGGAATCCACCGTGCTGGATGAAGGAGCCACTATTCATCTCAAGGAACAGCCTGTAGCATCCCGCAACGGGCTGCTGAAGGAAGCAAGGATGGAATTGAGCGGCGTGCGAAGTATAACGTTTACGATCAGATTGGGTATCAATTAGAGGAGGGATAGGTTTATGAATACATCAACATCTGTGAAATGGCTAGAGGAAGCCTGGCGGCAAGGAGCGGCCAAAACGGGTCGCAACGCGCAGCGCATCAAGGATACATTTCCGCACACGGCCCCGCAGGGCATATATGACCGAAATGATCCCGAATGGTGGACCGCAGGCTTCTGGCCGGGGCTGTTATGGCTTGTCTATGGCGAGTCACCGGAAAACGAAGCTGTCGCTCCGTTATCCCGCATTGCCGAAAGTTGTGAACGGCAATTGGAAGGTTGTCTGCGTGATCCCGAATCGGTGGATCACGATCTCGGTTTCATCTGGCTGCTTAGTGGCGTAGCCAACTACCGCCAGACCGGCAGCGCAGATGGTCGGCGGCGGGGCATGCTCGCCGCCAATCTGCTCGCTGCCCGCTTTAACGTGCGCGGTGAATTCATCCGCGCCTGGAACTTCAGCTCGTCAACCATGGATACGCGCGGCGTAGCCATCATTGACAGCATGATGAACCTGCCGCTGCTCTATTGGGCATCCGAGCAGAGCGGCGACCCGCGCTTCCGCTGGCTGGCGGAAGCGCATGCGGACACCGTGGCGCGCGAATTCGTCCGCGCTGACGGGTCCATCTGCCACGTGGTGGAGTTCGATCCACTCACGGGGCAGAAGCTGCAGGAGCATGGCGGGCAGGGCCATGCTCCAGGTTCAGCCTGGGCGCGGGGTACCGCCTGGGCGTTGCACGGGTTTTCGCTGTCTTTCCGGTATACGGGCGAAGCCCGCTATCTGGAGACAGCGGAGCGGGCGGCCGATTTCTTCCTCGCCATGCTTGGCGAAGAGATCGTACCGGTGTGGGATTTCCGCGCACCTGCCGAGCATCAGGTGGCGTGGGACTCGTCCGCTTCGGCGATTGCCGCAAGCGGACTGTTGGAGCTGGCGAAACTGTCGCCGCGCGGCGAGGAATATGCAGCTGCGGCAGAGCGTATCCTTCGCGGACTGCATGAGAACTACAGCTCCGGTGAGACGGCAGCGGAAGAAGGTCTAATCATGCAGGGCACTGTGCATTATCCAGAGGGTCGTGGCTTAAATGTGCCGATTATATACGGCGATTATTTCTATATGGAGGCGCTGGCGAAGCTGCGTGGCCGCCCGGGTTTATTTTAGGGGAACGAGAATCAGGGAATCAAGAATGTTACACTTCAAGCGGCGAGTATGCGTGAGAGGGCATGATTATGCAACCTACCATACAGCCGTTCGAGTGTGCCTGCCTCCTAATGGGAAAGGGTATTCCTGTTTTGGAGGCGGAGCACACCCTCGGTATCAGTCTGTTTTATTTTCGATGCCGGGTGTGCGTCTTAAGATGACAAAGTCGGCCGAGGATTGGTCGGGATATCGCTGAGGAATAATTTCATGTACTTTGAATTCGGGATAGTCGAACAGATAATCAAAAATATTTCGGTCCTGAATGGTGCTAACCCCTGGATTACCGTTTTCTTTCAAACGTGTGTATAACACAACCCACTCTGACGTAGAGTGCAGAATGTCGTAGAGTGTATTGCGAAAATCCGTTTCATCCGTAATATGATAGAGCACGTCCAGACAGACGGTGAGATCAGCTTGTAGGAAACCGCGATTAATCCACAGACCGGGTGTATATAACATGAAACTCTTGGAGGTATCGTTAGCAAACTTGGAGGCACATAGACGCACCGACGAGCCGGCTACATCGACACCTAGATACGTATTATAATTCATATATTGCAGTTGATTGCCATCCCCGCATCCAAATTCAATGACGCTGGAAATACCCTCACGCTGAATCAGTCCATTTACCACCTCTGCCTTGAATTCAGCCAATACGCCATACGAACCCCTTCCGGATGTCTCGCCTGAGCTATACGTTTGTTCCCAATATCCTTTGTAGTCAAAAGGCTGACTCATGTTTCTCCCCCGATCATATAAATGAATTCAAAATAGTGACTATACATAGGTTATGCGTAATATTTGCAGGTATGAATCATTTGAAAATCGATAGATCGGATGAATGAATTCCCACGAATTCCCCTGAAAATTCCCTGAAAGTCTAAACATCTGGAAAGAACTTGCCGACATTAAACTAAGGAACAAAATGATAAGAATCGGGGGGAAATGATGTTAAAGCCAAGATTGACCAAGTACATGGTGATGATGCTGGTATTGGTGCTGAGTATTTCCAACGTAGGCTTGGCCGCTGCGGCAGATAAAGAACTGTCCAAAATTGTAGTTTCCAAAAATGAGCTGTCGCTCGAAGTGGGTGATTCCAGTTCGGTTACGGTGACAGGAGTATATACCGATAATACATCGGCTAACGTAACAATCAGTTCTTCATGGAGTAGCAGTGATACTTCGATAGCGACTGTATATAATGGTGCCATTACTGCCAAAAAGGAAGGTACGGCAACCATTACAACTTCGTATCTGTCTCAGAGTCAAACGGTTCAAGTGAATGTAACCAAAAAGGTCAAAGCCCTATCCAAAAACGTACAGTCGCTGGACTTGCGCACAGGGGATAGCAAAGACATTATTTTGACAGCAACTTACAGTGATAATACGACGAATGCAGATGCATCCAAAGTAGCCGAATGGTCATCCGATGACGAGAAAGTGGCAACGGTTGTGAATGGTAAAGTTACTGGACAAAGCGCCGGTACAGCTGTCATCACAGGTAAAGTCGGCAGTCAAAGTGTGACTGTGGATGTTAACGTTGAGGTTGTTAAGCGTGTGGATGTGGACAAGAAGCAGGTCAATCTGCTCTTGAACAAAAGCGAAACTGTAAAATTGACAGCCACCTATCCAGATGGCACAACCAAAGATGTAACGGATCTGGCAGAGTGGACGTCAAGTAATGAAAAAGTAGCAGATGCATTAAAAGGTGAAATTACAGGATACTCCGCAGGTTCTGCTAAGATCACAGCCAAATACGGAACGAAATCCGTATCCATAGATGTGGATGTCGATCTGACAAGCAAACTGAGTGTGGAGAAACAGAGCATTTTCTTCCGTTTGAGTGAGTCCAATAAAACAGCAAATGTAGTCTTGACTGCCTCTTACCCGAGCAGTGCTGATGTGAATGTAACGGATCAAGCAACATGGACATCCAGCAACGAGAAGGTAGCGACGGTATTTAAGGGACAAGTCACTGCGATTGGTGCGGGTTCTACGACAATCAAAGCAACGTATAGCGGCAAAACAGTGGAAATCACTGTGGATGTTGATACGGCAAGATATCTAGATATTGCGGGTGTCGAAGATAAACTGGCTATGAGCGTTACAGGTGATAACAAAACCAAGAAACTGGTAGCCAATGCAGAATATATTGATGCAAGTACAGAAGACGTAACTTCCAAAGCAACATGGACATCCAGCAATGCGGATGTTGTATATGTATCTGGCGGCGAGCTGATCGCTTATAAATCGGGAACAGCAACCATCACTGCGGCATACGGCGGCAAAACCGTTAAATTCACAGTGAATGTAGATGTTCCGGACAAGTATGAAATGGACAAGAAAAAAGGTTCTGTAGCCGTTGGTGGTACATTGTCTGTGAAAGTATTGGCCGTATACGGTGATACATCCAAAGATGTGTCCGAAGATGCGGATTGGAGCAGCAGCAGTGAGAAACTCGCTGAAGTGGACAGCAAAGGTGTCGTGACAGGTATTGCAACAGGTAAAGTAACCATCACAGCCAAAATTGAAGGTAAAACGTTAACTCTGCCTGTTGAAGTAGGCATGGCTAGTGGGCTGGAGGCAGATGTGAACTTTGTGGTGTTGTCCTCCAAGGAAACACAGCAAATCGTACTCACAGCAACGGATGAAGATGGCTTGACCAAAGACGTGTCATCCGATGCAACATGGAAATCAAGCAACTCCCGCGTAGCCGATGTGAAAAAAGGGGTTATCACTGCGAACAGTAGTGGTAAAGCCAATATCACGGCTGAATATGGTTCCAACAAAGTGACCATTCAGGTTGAAGTGGACGTTATTTCACGCATTGAAGCATCCGAACCGGCTCTTTCTCTGAAAACCGGTGATTCCGCTGATCTTACGGTTACTGCATATCTGAGCGATGGCAGTGAGCGTGATGTCACGGACAAAGCGGAATGGAAAACCAACAGCTACAAAGTAGCTCAGGTAACCAAAGGTAAAGTAAAAGCGACAGGTTCAGGTAAAGCAAAAATTACAGCGAAGTACGGCAGCAAGACGGTAACGATTGCAGTCGATGTAGATACACTGAAATATTTGCAAACCGATAAAGTAACCCTGACCATGAAGCCTGGTGACAAAGCAACCCTGGTTGCTACAGCAACGTATGCCGATGGCAGCGAAGCGAACGTATCCAAGCCGGCACTGTGGAAATCTTCCCGTATTGCGACAGCATCGGTGAAAGATGGCATCATTCAGGCTAATGGTAAGGGTAAAGCAACCATTACCGTGACTTATGCAGGTGTGAAAACCAAAGTGACTGTAGTCGTTGAAGCGAAATAATATCTTCAAGTACGAAGATAAAACAAGCAATTCTATGTGCGGTGATGACAGCTTAAATGCTGGCATCACCGTTTTTTTTAATGGGAAAAATACAAGAGAACTAACAATACAAAAAAAGAAACGCCCTGAAACATGTGCATATATCCACTTTGGATATAAAACACATTGTTCCAAGACGTTCACCGAATCTAAATAATCAATGAATTACATCGTATGAGACAGAACAAGCGCTCCGTATGCAAAAGCAATGACGATGAGGATGGCTGGATGCAGCTTAGTCTTGGTCATGACCCAAAGCGAGATCCCTGCAATGATCAATGTCTGCCAAATGCCGATGGAATTAGTGGATACCTGACCGAATTCCCATGTAAGTAAGATCATAAGTACAGCAATAACCGGTTGTACGAGCAGCGTCATCCCTTTCACCTTTGGTGAAGTACGATGCTTGTTCAGTAAACGAAGCAGCAGAATTAACGCGACAGCCGAAGGTACAACTGTGGCAAAACTGGCGATAAATGCGCCAAACCAGCCAGCTACCTGATAACCGACAAATGCGGCAATTTTGGTCGCAATTGGACCGGGAAGAGCATTGCCGATGGCCAGTACATCACCGAATTGCTCGGTGGTCATCCATTTGTAGTGGTTGACGACTTCCTCCTGCATTAATGGAATGGAGGCAGGGCCGCCCCCGTATCCCAAGATATTGGCTACAAAAAATCCCCAAAACAATTCCCACCATGTCTGAAGCATCGCTTAGGACACCCCCTTGTCGGAATCGCGTTTGGATTTGAAACGCTGGACCACATCCAGATGGAAGACGCCATATCCGAGGAAGACGGCAATCACAATACCGGGGTGAATATCCAGCAGCTGCAGCAGTACAAAGGCAAGGACACCGAACAGGGCGGCAAAGGTTGTACCGAGTCCCTTCCATGCTTTCTTGGCGAATTCGTATGCCATCATGCCGAGCATAACAAAAATGACCGGGCGAACAGCTGCGACCATGCCTGCTACGATTTTCGATTCGCGGAGTGCGTACATGGAACCAAGAAGCGCAATGATAGCGATGCTCGTCGGCAAAATATGGGCCAGGACAGACACAATAGCGCCCAGCACGCCCTTCGTTTTATACCCGAGATACGCGGCCATCTTGGTTGCAATGGGACCAGGAAGGGCGTTGGCTATGGCCAAAATCTCGCCAAACTCATCATCGCTCACCCACTTATAGCGGGTAACGGCTTCATAACGGATCAGCGGAATAACCGATGGGCCACCGCCATATCCCAAAATTCCGGTTCGTACCATCCCAATGACGAGACCGTTGTAATCTTTCCAACTCATGCTGATTTCCTCCTAGAGTCTCATGCCCATTCGGCTTTTATAACGTTTTAACAACAGCTGTGATTCTACCTTGACGATGCCGGGCATCTTGTAGAGCTTCTCCAGCAGGAACTGCTCCATCTCTTCCATATCTGCAAAAATACCATGCATGTGCAGGGTACTCGGGCCTGTCATATGATAGAGGCTGGTTACTGCGGGTTCTTCGTCCAGTTTCGCGGCCACTTCATCCAGGAATAACGGTTCTACATCGACATTGAAGAAGGCAGAGACCTGGAGTCCAACTTTGCCAGGATTGATAACCACGGTGAAGCGTTCAATGATTCCCTTTTCGGATAAAGCATTAATGCGGGCCTGAACGGCCACGCGGGACAAACCGATCTGTGCACCCAGATCGGTGTAGGATATCCGGCTATTTTGGTGAAGGGCGGCAATGATTTTACGATCGATTGCATCCAGATTGTGCATTTGCGGGATTTCTACCCCTTTGGAGGAGCGTTTCTCTGACATGATTGACCATCCTTTTTGTTAACTATATAGAATAAAAAATCTTGATAGGATCTACGTACAATTTGTATGCAGCATTCATATTTTAATGACGAATCGTAATTGGAGTCAATATATTTATTGTAAATGTTGAATTTATCCGATTCAAAGCTTTCATTTTGTCATTTTTACCAATCAGAGATGATGAATGGGAGCAGGATACAGGCATGGATCGAAAAAGAGACTGTTCACGGAGCACATCCGTAAACAGTCTTCTATATAAAATACAGGTTGAAGCGACTTAATGAACAGTTTTGGGTAGACAAAAGGTAACGACAGTTCCTTCGCCAGGCTCCGAAGATACTACAAGTGTACCTCCGGCTCCACGAGCTCGCTCCTCCATGCTAAATAGACCAACGCCGTTACCAGCCGTCGTACTGTTGAACCCTGCGCCTCGGTCCTCTATTCTCACAACGGTTGCCTCTTCCGAATCTTCCACCGTCACATGAGCTTCTGACACATCGGCGTACTTGGCTACATTGGTTAACGCCTCCTGGATAATGCGATACATGGCGATCTCCCGGTTCATCTCCAGCCGTTTTCGCAGATTACATTCCAGCTCCACTTCAATCCCGTAGTGCCGGGTATAGTTCTCGATATACGTGCGAATGGCCGGAACGACACCAAGGTCATCCAGTACGGAGGGTCTCAACTCCCATGCCATGCCGCGTACATCCTCCATAATGCCCGTAACTTGTTTTCGCAGTGCTTCCACACCAGAATGCGGTTGGTCGGCCAGCAGACGATCCATCTGAATGACAAGGGAGAAGAGACTCTGTCCAATGCCGTCATGCAGCTCGCGTGAGATACGACGCCGTTCCTCTTCCTGAATGTTCATAACCTGGGTCATCATCGTCTGTAACTCGGCTTCGACCCGCTTCAACTTGGTTACCTCACTACGAACAGCCAAATACTGATAGGGCTCACCATCGTTATCGAGAAAAGGCACAATGGTTGTATTCACCCAATAATGGCTGCCATCTCTGGCACGGTTACGAATCTCTCCGTTCCACACTCGTCCGGAAGAGATCGTTTCCCACAGGTTTTTCATAAAGTTCTTGCCGTGATAACCCGAATTAATGATCCGATGATCCTGACCGATCAATTCTTCCCGATTATATTGTGAAATTTCGCAGAACTTATCGTTTACATACTGGATTTTTCCTTTGCGGTCCGTGAGGGCTACAATGGACGACTCATCCAGGGCAAACTTCAGATCACTGAGCTGATGCAGGGAGCCTTTCAGTCTGCTGCGGAATTCATTATCTGTAATGTGACTGTCGATTTCCTCTAATAACTGACGCACAGGTTGGTCGGCAAATCCGCTAAGTCTGTTTTTACGTGTGCTACTCAAAGTTCAGCAACCCCTTTTTCATCGCAAACTTCACCAGTTCCGGTCTGGTTCGAAGGCCGAGCTTCTCCATCAGATTGCTTTTGTGGGATTCGACCGTTTTGACACTAATCACCAGATGTTCAGCGATTTCCTTGTTGGCGTAACCCTTGGCAATCCAGGACAAAATCTCTTTCTCCCGCTCAGATAACGTGTCGTACGGACCGGCGTTCTCCTGCTTCGCTTTGTCCAGGTATTCACTCATCAGCCGCTTGGTCGCACTTGGGTACAGATAGGCGCTACCCTCTGCTACAGAACGAATAGCGGCAAGCAATTCTTCATGCGGTGCACTTTTGAGAATATATCCGGATGCTCCCGCGTGGATAGCGCGGAACAGATATTCTTCATCGTCATGCATGGTCAGGATCAAAATGGAGACATCCGGCATCAATTTCTTCAGTTCAGCAGTAGCGGTCAGACCGTCTTTGCCTGGCGGCATGCTGAAATCCATTAAGACCACATCCGGCTTCAGTTCTTGTGCTTTGGCAATAGCTTCATCGCCATCGGCTGCATCTCCAACAATATGTATATCATTCTTTCCGTCGAGCAGGGCGATCAGCCCGGAGCGTACAACTACATGATCATCGACAACTAATAATTGAATCACATCATTTTCCTCCTGTCCGGTTCCACAGTTCTGTCTTTATCATACCAAAAAAGAAAGCCATTCAGAGGGGAATCTCTGAATAGCTTCTTTTCTCTGTATATCGCACAAGAGGAATTAAACTTTAGTTCTCTGTTTTACCGAAACGCTCCTTAATCATGTCTGCAATTTCCTGAACCTGTGCTTCCACGGCAAGTGGATCATAGGGCCAGAAGCGTTCTCCGTCAAGCTTGAACACGCGATTGTTCTTCACTGCGTCCAGGGATGACCAAACTGCTGAGCCCTCATCCAGTGAACCTCCGTTGGACAAATCCAGGAAGATATAGTCACCTGCGTAATCGGCCAACTTTTCCTCGGATATCGCTACAGTATCTTTATCCTGATCAATGAGCTCTTTCTGTACAATGTCTGGTGCTTTCAGTCCGAGCTGTTGATAGATGGCCTGTCCACCGCGATTGACACCATCCCCATTGATGTACCATTCTTTGCCGAACAGACTGAAGTTGGAGAAGGTTGTGCCTTCTTTGACCAGTCCTTGAATGGACTCTTTGGCGGCCTTCACTTTTACTTCGAATTGGGATAACCAATCTTTGGCTTCCTTCTGTTTGTTAATGATTTCACCAAAAGCGGTGATTTCCTCATGGACATTGTCGTATGTTCCGTAAGGGATGATGAGTGTGGGTGCGATTTTACGATATTGCTCGTTCAGTTTCTCATCTCCACCCACAGTAACGATCAGGTCAGGCTGAAGTGCCAAAATTTTCTCTACTGATCCGCCGTCAATCCGGCCAATGTCTGCCACGCCCTCAACGAGATCAAGCACATATGGGCTTTCCAGCTCATAATCTGGCGCGCCTACAGGCTTGACGCCAAGTGCCAGAAAATCAGCAAGGTAACCTTGCGTAACGATACGCTTAGGATTCACGGGGATTTCAACATCTCCGTTAACCGTCGATATGACCTGTGTTTCTGCTTCGCTGGTCGTTGGTTGTTCTTCTGTTACGGCAGGTGCGGAGGCTTTATTTTCTGTCGTTTCTTCCGCTTGACCTGAGCAGCCAATAATTCCTATCACAAGTAAAAGGATTATGAGCCCGGCCCACCATTTTGATTTAACCCCTGTCATTCTGCTTCTCCCCAATCAATAATGATTATCTTTCTCAATAAAACCTCCTATGTATCGTAGCTTTTGTGCACAAGTATCGTCTATCTCAAAATGTGACCCATTGAGCATGGACAAATGTTACCTGGCCTTTACGCTATTCTCCCGAATCAGGATGTCTACCATAAGTTCAAGTTGCTTCTCCAGAGACAAGGCATCATTACACCAGAATTGTTCCAGTTGCAGAGGATATATGCGACGATTTCCGTTATTCATAACCTTGCGCCAGCCCGGGCGCTCGCTAAGTTTATCTGCTGAATCGTGATACAGGCCACCTTCATGTGCCGGAAGAACAAGAAACATATGATCTGCTGCATATTCTGTTAATTGGTCTTCTTCAATGTATTGATGATTGTCAGGTTCCAAAACATCACGGAGGATGTTGGGGTGGGGAGTAAGATGAAGTCCATAATACACGTTATAGGCTGCTCTGGCGGTTGCATTCCAGATACAAATGGTGCCGTCTTCCCACAGCTCATACAGACCAACGGTTTCTCCGGGTTTTATAAAATCTTTTAGTCGATCAGATTCGGTTCTGGCCCGTGTTGTGTAGTGTTCGATCCAATCTTCAGCTGCCTGTTCTCGTCCTACAATTCGGCCAATCAGACGGACCGTCTCCAGTCGATCCAGTTGGTTCCAAGGGAGAACAATAACCTGGGATATACGTTCAAGTTGTTCAAGCTTGTGTGGCAAGTAGTACAGATAATCTGGTGCGATGATCAAATCAATCGGTTCAGCGCGCAGTAATTCTTCCACGCCATGTTCATCCAGATCAATTACGTCATGCAGCTTATCCCGGATCAATGGAGAAAGGGCCCAGGGAAGAAAGGAGGCCGCAACGGGTTGAACGCCGAGGGCAAGCAGATCCCCTGTATACTGAACCGTTGCAATCCGTCTCGCACGTGGCTGCAATCGATACTCACTTGGGCTGATCCCGGTGGACTGCTTAAACTTGCGGCTTAAATATAAACCGTCAGCATAGCCTACCAGCAAGGCAATTTCATTCAATGTGGCCTGTGTGGATAGGAGGTATTGCTTTGCCTTATCCATCCGAACTCGGGTCAGATGAGCCTGGAAGCTGCGCCCCACCTGTTTTTGAAAAAATCTAGAGAAATAGCTTGCGTTAAATCCGGTCATGCGGGCAATGTCTTCCCGGGTGAGATGATCGCCATAGTGATGATTAATATAGTAAAGAGCATCCCGAATTACACTGTCCACCATTTCTGTGGCAGGTTTCACCGCCAGCCTGAATAACTCAAGCAGCTCACACAGTAGAAAATGGGATCGGGCTTCTTCGGTCTGGATGCTACCTGAACGTTTGTCGATAAGTTCCTGGATAATGGCAAGAATCCGGAACCCTTGTGAACTGGCTCCAGTCTTTGACCCATGTGCAGGCAAGTTCTCTGATGTAAGTTCATAGACACGCTTCTCATGGGACTCTTTCGTTAATCCGTATTCCAGAAAGCCTATATGATATACCGTGAAGGCAGAAGCCGGAGTATGTATAAGCTCCAGGGAGCATGGGGGATAGAGGAAAAGGGTCTGGCCTTTATGTAAAACGCCATGTACCTGCCCATATTGGAAGTTCACCGTGGCTGTACAAGTCACCAGGGAAGGAGATTCTATGGAAATAAATCCGGTATGCTGTGCAGCTTCCCAAGGAATCACACTGGCATTTGTCAGTACAAGCATATCTGTAGCCTCCTAGCCGTATGTTCTATCTTGAACATATCGATGTATGGACTCGATTATATCAATCTGTGAGAGAGACGTCGACGTACACAGAGTAGTGATGGCAAAGTGACTAATTAACGCTTGTCCAACTAAGAATAAACCATAATCAAAAAAAGTCTTGTTACTCCCATTAGGAAATAACAAGACTTTTTAGCTTATTCCAGACAGCTGTCTTTATCCGTACACTTTTGGCTGCAGCTGTATTGCGACCTGTTCGGTCTGACGGACCATCTCCGGTGAGAACGTGCAGGGTAATCTGCTGCCAAGGAGCAACACTGCGCCAGGAACACTTCCTTGCTGGAACACAGGCACTGCTATTGCACATACCAACCGCTCCGCAAGCATTAACGGGCAACGGCCGGGTGTATGCTCCCCGGTGGATTGTGCATCAGATAGAGCGGTGCGTCCAGTTCGAAGCGCTATGCCAACCAGATCTTGTCCGGGACGCATCTCCATGCGTTTCACCCGTTCGTTGCTGGCGCCGGATGTATACTTCCAGCGCAGCATCGTACCGGACAGACAGGCCAGTCCGCAAAAATCGCTGGAGGTACTCAGGCGCAGGCCGTCGATCATCTCCTGAATGCCAGATGGCAGTTCATCATGCATGAGAGGACACTTCCTTTTTTGGAATCATACCGTACGTTACGGTGTAATCAATATCAATATCGTTAACCTGTGGTCAGGGAAATCTTAAAATAAGGGTATTTCGCTGCTGCTTCTATTGTAGCCCCTTTTTTCCGTATTGTAATTCAGGGAAAACCCCTATTTCCGTTCTGCAATTTGCTGATCCTGTGTATGGACAGGTATTCTGGCCAGGAACAGCAAGGCTTTTTTCGATTGCAGAGTCGTAAAGGCACCTCATAAGTGTGATTTATCTCACAGCAAATTCAGGGAGTTTCTTCGTGAGGTTCAGGTAATCCCCCGATAACCCCCACGCTATATTCGCGGTATGATGGATACATAAGGAAACACCGAGGGGGACGAAGGTAATGGGTACGGTATTTACAGAAAGAACAACCCAGGCGACACAACAAGAACAGACGGAGGCGAGCAAGATGACACGGGAGACAGGTGGAATCCTTTCGTTCGTGACTGAACAATGGGGCTTGATCGAAGCAAAGATGCAGCCGAAACGGGTAAAGTCGGGGTACAGTCTCTTTCTGGAAGGCGATGAAGCCGGATACCTGTACTACATTCGCTCGGGAAGAGTGAAGCTGACCAAGTCGACTGAGGATGGGAAAGAAATCATTTTATCGATTCAGCAAACCGGCGATCTAATTGGAGAGTTTGGCGGCATCGGTGGATTATCCCATAGCTACAGTGCTGAGATGGCAGAAAAAGGGGAGCTGGGGATCATCTCGCTCAGCGACTTGGAAAGTGTGCTCAGCAAACACGGTGACCTTGCCTTGAAATTCCTGCAATGGATGGCGCTCGCTCAGCGTATCACCCAGTCGCGTTTCCGTGACCTTTTGCTCTATGGCAAGGCAGGTGCACTCGCATCGACGCTCATTCGTGCCAGCAACTCGTATGGCAGAATTACGCCGGATGGCATCGTGCTCGACATGAAGCTGAATCATACCGAGTTGTCGGAAATGATTGGTGCCACGCGGGAGAGTGTAACGCGTATGTTGGGAGCCTGGAAAGAACAGGGGACGCTGGACACCGTGGATGGAAAGCTGATGATTCGTGACCTGGCAGCCTTGCGCTGCATGTGCGGATGTCCTACATTTCCAAGCTGCCCGGTAGAGTTGTGCCGATTGTAATAAAATCAAGTTGAATTGGGTTGTTTCCTTCCATGGCGATTGGGGTCGTTACGGAGAATTCAAAAAAGCTGATGTCCGATTTAACTCGGGATCAGCTTTTTTTGGCGTGATATGAGCGGCTTGAAGAAGTGGTATTGAATAAAAAGCTTAGAGGGTTCAGTTAAACGGGCAGGAAATCAAGAAATGGAAACGAATACATAGTTTGGTTTACCCAAAATAGGTTGATCAACGTAATTTCAACATTCGATTAATAAATGAATCATAAAAAGGAGTAATTTTTACTATGAAGGATATACAAAGTTTAGTTTCAGATTACACAAAAGATAAGAAGCATTTACAGCTTGTTATCGGGATTGTTAGGGAGGGAGATGTTGAATACTATTCATTTGATAATAATAATAAGAAAAGCATGATTCCTCCTGAGCATAAGTTATTTGAGATCGGCTCCATAACCAAAGTTTTTACATCCATAATTTTATTAGAAATGGAAAAAGAAAAACTGCTATCCTCGGATGACAGTGTTGGTAAGTTTGTGCAAAACGTTGAAAACGAATATTTGAATAAGATTACCTTGAGAAGCCTTGCTACTCATACCTCTGGATTACCTATATTGGCAACCAACCACAATTTGGCTAAAAAAAGATCGAATCCTTATTCAATGTATGCCGAGCAAGATTTAACTGCTTTTTTATCTACTGCTGATTACACGGATAGCATTGGTTCGTTTGGATATTCCAATATCGCTGTGGGTTTACTGGGATACATACTATGTAAGGTGTCAGGGAGTACATATGACGAACTGTTAAAAAAATATATAACAAGTCCGTTAAAGATGAATGAGACAGCCGTTATGCTTGATGCAGAAAAGAATAGCAGGTTTTTGAATGGACATGCTTCATCTGGGAAAAGAGTCCCTCATTGGGATCTTTCTATACATGTAGGAGCTGGGGGGATTAAGTCATCTGTTAGCGATTTGAGTTTATTTGTCCAAGCTAATCTAAATGATGATAATCCGATAGCCTCTACACTACAAAAAAGTCATTTCCCTATATCGATCGGAAATTCAAACCGTTATTTTGGCTGGGGTGAGGATAATCTTCTAGATAAAGTTATCCTCTGGCATAACGGGGGTTCAGCTGGTTTTAATAGTTATCTAGCTTTCAATAAGGAACTCCGTGTAGGAGTTGTATTGCTATCCAATTATTCTTTTTTCTCAAATTCTCTTATGGATCATTATTTTGCTCAAATCATAAAATGGATGACAAAAAAAGAGCCTTCACAAGGAACGATGATAGACTCTACAGGTATAAAAATATTGGAAGAAATCATGCAGAGAGAAGCGTCATTAAAGTAACGGGATACGATAGCAGTATTAGCCACCTAATCATTAGGTGGTTTTCTTATGGTTAATGAATCTCATCCAAGATAACTAATATATGATACAAAGGAGGAGGCGTTAACGCCCTCCTGGCACCATGGTATTCACTCACCTGCATATTCCTTTGCAAGAATCGAATATAGACACGAATCATGATATTCCCCTTTGTAAAACCAATGCTCTCGCATCAAACCTTCACGCTGCATACCTATCTTCTGCATAACGTTCTCTGAAGCCTTGTTATTCGGGCGGCATTTTGCATAAATGCGGTGTACACCAAGTGTATTGAAGCCAAAGCCAAGCATGGCTCGGGCTGCTTCGGCAGCATACCCTTTTCCCTGATAAACGGGATTGAGCACATAACCGATTTCTGCGTTCGTCTTTTCGATGTGAAGGCCAACACCACCGATCAGGATGCCCTCCTTTTTCAAGCATATCGCCAGTTCGAAGCCCTCTCGTGGTTGTGTTTGCTGTGAATTTAGCACAAATTCCACATAATCTCGCGTGTCTTCTTCCGTATTCGGTCCCCATGCCGTATGCTGAGTAACTTCTGTCATGGATGTGTAGCTATGTATACTTTCCCAGTCTGTCTCCAGAATATCCCGGATGATGAGTCGTTCGGTCTCCAATTGCATAGCTATTCCCTCCTATATAAAGTGAACTAAAGAATATTTACACTTGCCACTTCGATGACAGAACAACCTTCCGATCGCTGTTATCCCCAGATTTTTTTGATTCCCTTTTTCAAAGGAGAAAATCCGGGGATAAAGGCGAACGCTCCGCTTCTTCAGGTTTTTTCTGTCCTCTCCGTTTCTCGTGTAAATGTTTAGTTCAATTATATAGTAAAACAAAAATAGCCCAATAACCGATTCGTGTAAAGAATGGGTTACGAGCTATGTAAGTATAAGCATGCTATTGTGGTTGTTTACATTGAACTGCGGGATAAGTATAAGCCAGCTTGCGAATAATTTCCTTTTGCCATTTGGTGTCACCCAGGTTGGTTGCCAGGTTCAGAAGATCCAAATAATCGTCAAGCTGCAGATCAGCCTTTTGCAGAGTTGTATTCATTCGATGTTCGTTCCCCTTTATCTATAAAATCGTTAAGTCATGTACAGTAGGCAGAAGACTTGAGACAGGCTCAAGAATGATAATCATTATCACAGTTATATTATCATTATGCAATGAACGATGGCAAAATGCAATGCCAAGGCTCGAATGTACTCAACTTTTTTTTGAAAAAAGGCTCATCCACAGTAGATAGGGAACGTACACACCCAGGTATGCAGAGGGATAAAGGAACCATCCATTCAACAGGAAATGGTGAATTTCTGTGGTGAACGTCGTCATATGGGCATTCGTAGCATACACATCACCGGCAATGACGGTCGCCGCACTATAAAAACATAGCAGGGCAAGTACATGGAAAATGCGGGTCACCATCCGGGAGCGAAGCGCAACAAAAACCATAATCAGTGGAATAATCAGCAGGAGCAGAAGAAATAGCAATTTCATCATACAGGTCTCCTTTGGAATACTTTTGTTAACCAGTATGGGCAATTGGTAGAATTTCCAAAAGTTTTTGCAAACATTTTACAAAAAGAAAGAGGAATTCATCATATGAACGATTAAATTAAAGGTGGATAACCCATTATCAGGTAATTACGAGGAGGAGAAGGCAAGTATGAAGAAAGCGATATGGCAGCATTGGATCGGGGGATTCCTGATCTTCATCATGATGGCGACGGCATTGCTTCAACCTGGTTCACAAGGTCCGGTACAGGCCGCTGCAGCACCCATTACGGTATCGCAGGCCATCGCTGCCCAGAGTGGCGGAGCAACGGCAACGGTGGAAGGATATATTGTTGGACATGCCACCGGTTCGCTTACAGCCAAGTTTACATCTCCTTACGCCAATGATTTTAACTTCCTGATTGCAGATTCAGCAACAGAGAAGACCAACGCGAAACTGCTCGACGTGCAGATTCCAGCGTCGTACCGTTCGCAATATGGACTGGCCACCAACCCGAATCTTGTGGGGCAGAAGGTTATCGTAACCGGAACACTTGGCGCATACAACAGTTATGCCGGAGTTAAGAATCCTACCTCAATCGCTCTCTCCTCTGGAACAACTAATCCTGATCCAGGTACAACGCTGCCAGATGGTACAGGGAAGAAAGTATTGTTTGATAACACGCATGCTCAGACAGCCGGGGCTGCGGACTGGGTTATTGATGGGGCATTTTCGGACTTTGCGAATGGATTGCGAAACGCAGGCTTTACCGTGGATCAGCTGAATCGCAGCATCCCGTATACCTTCGGTGAGCAAGCCATCACCTTTAATAAATTGAAAGATTATGATGTCTTCGTTATCGGCGAAGCGAACGTGCCTTTCAAAGCGACAGAGCAGGCTGCGCTGCTGCAATATGTACAGAATGGTGGCAGTGTCTTCTTCATTGCGGACCACTATAACGCAGACCGGAACAAAAACCGCTGGGATTCCTCCGAAGTATTCAACGGCTATCGCCGTGGTGCATTCTTGAATCCAGCCAAAGGCATGTCGTCAGCAGAAGCCGAATCTCCAGCCATGCAAGGCGTGACCAGTTCCGACTGGTTGGCATCCAATTTCGGTATTCGTTTCCGCTACAATGCACTTGGAGATGTTAATGCCACAGATATCGTTGCACCTTCGCAGTCGTTCGGCATTGCAACTGGAGTTAGCGCAGTGGCCATGCATGCTGGTTCCACACTCGCCATTATTGACCCGAACAAAGCTAAAGGTCTGGTGTATGTGCCTAGCGGTGTATCCAAATGGGGCAACGCGGTAGATCAGGGCGTATACAATGGCGGTGGACGAGCTGAAGGAGCCTACGCAGCGATCGCCAAGATCGGGGCAGGTAAAGCAGCGTTTATCGGTGACTCCTCACCAGTTGAGGATGCTACGCCCAAATATCTACGTGAAGAAACAGGCGCTGCCAAAACAACGTATGATGGCTTCAAAGAAGTGAATGACGGTGTATTCCTTGTGAATACTGTGAAATGGCTTGCAGTAAAAGAGAGCTACACAAGTCTGTCTCAGGTATCTGGACTGACATTGGATACGCCGACAAGTCTGCTCGCTATTGAAGCTCCGGCTTCTTCTACCGAGCCGCAAACCGAGCCATGGGCTGTACCGGCTGCAGGCTATAAATGGTACGATCCTACAACGTTTAAGGCAGGTTCGTACGGCAAAGCTCAGTAAGATAAGTAGTAAGGAAAATATACGGATAATCGGCCTGTCCGCCACGATTGCGGACAGGCTTTATTTTGCATAAATGCCCGGAGCAGAGGGAAACGTATGGATAATTATGAAATGATGAGTGAGATGCCAAGGTGAGGAGGAAGACAATGATGATGAATCGGCAAGCAGACTGCGACAGCTCGACCATGAGGCGGAAGCTCAAAGGGGACCTCCATCGTGTGGCAGATCGAATGAACCAGACGTTATCCACCTTTGATCATGACAGTGTGTGTCTGCTGGGCCATTTTGCGGAAATTCGGGCCGAGATCAAGCAGATCGAAGTGCTGGCGTCTTCCTTCTATCTGGATTGTTATCTGTCTCCCTTCACGGAGAAATTTGCCGAGCTGACTGCCAGTGTACAGCATTTGTCGGATCGCAGATATGGTGCGCTCATTGTAATTGAACGGGAAGTACCGCTTGAACCGATTATTCACTCAGGGGTTGCAGTGGATGCCAGAGTCACGCATGCGTTGCTGGAATCGCTGTTTATACCGGGTGCACCTCTGCATGATGGAGCGGTGCTGATTCGGGGCAATCAGATTGTATCCGCGGGCAATGTATTGCCTTTGTCGCAGGCCATTGCACATGAACGGAAGATTGGCACACGGCATAGGGCTGCTCTTGGATTAAGTGAGCTGACGGATGCGGTTGTGCTGGTTGTCTCGGAAGAGACTGGTCAAGCTTCGTTCGCCGTGGGTGGGGATCTGCATCCTATCAACGTGGTTGAAACCTTGCCATGATCACTCGTTGCTAGATTTTTTTACCGATTTCATGCTGGAGTAAATGAACCTTTTTCCCTGTGAAGAGAGAAAGGTCTTTTTTGTTACATCGTGATGTGATTTTGCACAAACTTGATCATCATGGGTACAATAGAGGATGGAAGACGAACTGAAGAAGGCGAATTGATCGCAAAAATGGTTGGAGGAGACGGTTAACACATGAGCTGGTTTGAAGCAATGGAACATCACGATTATGAGGAACTGGTACTGTGCCAGGATAGAGCCTCTGGTTTAAAAGCAATTATTGCTATTCACGATACAACACTCGGTCCTGCGCTGGGAGGCACACGGATGTGGACCTATGCTTCTGAGGAAGCGGCCATTGAAGATGCCTTGCGCCTTGCGCGGGGAATGACATATAAACATGCTGTATCCGGACTGAATCTGGGCGGAGGCAAAGCCGTAATTATTGGAGATCCGCGCCGTGACAAAAATGAAGCGATATTCCGGGCTTTTGGCCGATACATTCAGGGACTGAACGGACGTTATGTCACCGCAGAGGATGTGGGAACGACAGAAGAAGATATGAATCTGATCTATCAGGAAACCGACTATGTTACAGGCATATCGCCAAGCTACGGTTCCTCCGGTAATCCTTCCCCGGCAACAGCCTGGGGTGTATATCGGGGCATAAAGGCCGCAGCGAAAGAAGCATTCGGCACGGATCTGCTGGAAGGCAAAACCGTGGCTGTACAGGGCGTGGGCAACGTGGCGATGCGTCTGTGCAAATATTTGTACGAAGAAGGTGCGCATCTGATCGTTACCGACATCCATAAGGATTCCGTGAAACAGGCTGTGGATCAATTCGGTGCAAAAGCGGTAGACCCTGCCGACATTACTGGAGTGGATTGTGATATTTATGCTCCATGTGCATTGGGCGGTACAATTAATGACGATACGTTGAAACAGCTTAAGGCCAAGGTTGTGGCAGGCTGTGCTAACAACCAACTGCTGGAGCCGCGTCATGGTGACAAGCTGCATGAGATGGGAATCGTATACGCACCAGACTATGTGATCAATGCAGGTGGCGTAATTAATATTGCGGATGAGCTGAACGGCTATAATGCAGATCGTGCGTGGAGCAAGGTTGGGGAGATCTACAATAATCTGGAGAAAATCTTCGACACGTCGCGGACCGAAGGCATCGCAACGTATATTGCTGCGGATCGTCTGGCTGAACGCCGCATTGAACTGATGAAAAATACACGCAGCACGTTTCTGCAAAATGGTCATCACGCGCTGAGTTCCCGCAGACTGCGCGGGTAAATTCAAAGGATTCACATTACAATAAAATGTAAAACAGCTAAAGGCAGGCATCCCCATGGTGAACTGTACCCCATTTGTTAGAGAGGAGGTGCAGTGCAATGGATGCCTGCCTTCTCTTTGAGTTTAAAGATTTTCTTGTAAGGCGTTCATCGTAGGGCTCGGCTAATATTAAAAATTCTTATAACCCGAGAGCAACGAAATGTTATTTCAAAATGTAATACACTTCTGGTTCAGCAGCTTCACAAATCGATCCAGCGCGCTGCTGACGTATCGATCTTCACCCCGGACAAAGGTTGTTGTGGTATGTGTGAATCGTTCGGCCAGATCATATACAGAGAACTCATCCGGTTTCTTGTGAATAACGTTGCAAGGCATAATGGTAAAAGCAATCCCCGACTCCACACAGCTAAGCAGGTTATCCATCGTGCTGACTTCAATCATATTGCGAGCAGACAAACCTTCTTCCTGCAAATATTCCTCCGTAATTTCACGGTATGGGCAGCCTTTTGGGAAAACGACCCACGAAACCTGACACAGGCTTTCGGGTGGTACGTCCATCCGTTTGGAGATGATATGCACCGTGTCTTGCATTTCATATTCCACTTTCAGGCCCTCTTTTACACACGCACCACTAATAAAAGCACCGTCGATCTCATACTCCTGTATTTTCTTGCGCAGCACTTTGGGTGAAGTGGCATTAACAAGTGAGATGGAGACCTCGGGATAGGTCACCTGGTATTCATTGAGAATTTCCATGAACCGGCTGGATGCTGCCGTCTCCACAATCCCGATTTTTAACGTACCTGAAGGCTCACCGGGATCAGTCATATCCTGCTCCAGATCGTTTAACAGTTCACGGATGCGTGTTGCATACTGGACAAACTGTTCTCCTTTGGAAGTCAGCACCACCCCTTTGGGAAAACGGTTGAACAACTGCACCTGATATTCCTGCTCCAGCTTTTTGATGCGTGTGGTGACGTTGGATTGTGCGTAATTCAATTCTTTGGCGGCCTGTGAGATTTTGCCGGACCGTGCCACCGCAAGAATAATATCGATATCCGAGAGTTCCATGGCTCTGGCCTCCTGAGTTGTAATGAAATGAAGTGTTAGGTATCTCTATCAGAGATACATCTATATATTTCAATCATTTTACGATATATATATGCCAGCTTACAATATCGTTATCAAGAGCTTTTACAGCGCATGGAATCATGCAAAACGCTGATATTGGAGAAGGAGTTGTGATGAGAAATATGTCTACATTACTGAGCCCGGTGACGATCAACGAGTGGCATTTGAGAAACAGATTGGTGATGGCACCTCTTACCCGAGGGTTTGCCAGTGATCAGGATGGGACCGCGACGGAAGAGATGGTGGCGTATTATGAGCGACGTGCCCAGGATGGGGTGGGGTTGATCATTACAGAAGGGATTAATCCCTCGCTGGCAGGCAAAGGAACATATGGTATTCCCGGATTATATACGGCTGAACAGACCGACTCATGGAAAAAGGTAACAAATGCCGTCCATAAACACGGAGGGACCATCATCGCTCAGTTGTGGCATGTGGGCAGGCTGTCTCACTCCGATCTGATCGGTACCCTGCCACTGGCACCTTCAAGCATCCCGGCTCAAGGAAGAGTTCATAAATTGCATAAGCCATATCAGATACCTCAAGCCATGAGTGCGCAGGATATCAAGGATAGCATTCAACAATTTCAAACGGCTGCCCGCAATGCGGTACTGGCTGGATTCGACGGAATTGAGCTGCATGCAGCACATGGTTATCTGATCGACCAGTTTATCAATGAGAAGACGAACCACAGAACAGACGAATACGGAGGCGATATCCAGGGACGATTGCGTTTTCTGCAGGAGATCATTATTGCAGTTCAAAAAGAAATCAGCGTGGATCGCATTTCGGTACGATTTTCCGAGAAAAAAGATGATGACCCTTCCTATGTCTGGACAGACAAGACTGGAGTGCTGAATGCCTACCTGAATCTGTTCCGCGAGACAGGCATTACAATCCTACATCCTTCAACAGATCGATACACCAGAGTCTGGGATGGGGAACAGAATTTCCATGAGGCGATTCGCGAGCAGTGGGATGGAATCATCATTGGCGTAGGGGATCTTGAGGCAATAACCGCAGAACAGGCAGTGCAAAATTCGAGCATTGATTTGGCAGCGTTCGGCAGACCGTTTATCGCCAATCCTGATCTGGTGCAAAAATTGCGTGCGGGGCAGCAGTTGATCAAGTATGATGCCAATGCACATTTAACTGTGTTGGTGTAAATGTAGCAAGAAAGGGCAGAAGCTGATCCTAAAGATCACTCTGCCCTTTGTTTACGTATGGAAGGATGATTATGGGTTACTGACGACGGTGACTTTCTTTTCCGTTAAGTAGTATACGAGTGCAAGCAGAGGCATTAACAGACCAATCAATGTCGTGAGACTCCAACCTCCATGCGCGTAGGACCAACTGCCAAGAGATGATCCAATTGCGCCACCTACAAAAAAGATCGACATAAATATTCCGTTTACGCGTCCTCTTGCTTCGCTCAACGAATAGATAATGCGCTGTCCCAGCACCAAATTACCCGAAACCGCCATATCCAGCGTGATGGCAACGACCACAAGCAAAATAAGGGTAGCGGTAGAGTGACCCTGGAATAGATAGGCGAGCCCAAAAGATGCAACTGCGATAACCATGGCGAGTCCGGTTAATATGCGGGTTAAACCTTTATCCGCCCATCTTCCGGCAATAGGTGCTGCGATGGCACCCCCAACACCAGCCAGTGCAAACCAGGCAATTCCCTGTTGGGACATGCCGTACTCATTGGCGAGCTGCAAGGGAACTGTAGTCCAGAACAAGCTGAAGGCGCCAAACAGACTGGCCTGATAGAGGGCTCGGCGGCGAAGCATGGGAAATGTTTTGAGCAGGGAGCCCAATGACAGAATTAATTGTCCGTACTTCATCGCAGGTTGTGGCTGACGTGCAGGAAGTGCGCGTGACAGGAGCAGTGTAAGCAATCCGATAACGATTGCCGAGAAGACAAAGACCGCTTGCCAGCCGAGCAGGCTTGTAATAAAACTGGCGACAGGCCGAGCCAGCATGATGCCCAACAGCAGACCACTCATCACATTGCCGACAACCCGTCCGCGTTGCTCCTCCGAAGTGAGGTAGGTGGCATAAGGAACCAGAATTTGCGCAACGACTGAACTGATCCCGATGACGAGGGAAGCAGTCAGAAATAATACGGCATGGGAAGAGAAGGCAGCGGCAATCAATGCAACGACTAGAATGATGAGAAAAAAAGTTACCAGTCGCTTATTCTCCAGAATGTCACTAAGCGGAACGATAAACAGCAGGCCAATAACATAACCGATCTGTGTTAACGTCACAATCAGTCCCGCAGCAGCAGAGGAAAGCCCTGTTGTAACGCCGATTGGTCCAATAACCGTCTGTGCATAATACAGGTTTGCCGCAATCAGCCCGCACGCCGCAGCCAAAAGTAAAATCAACCAGCTTGGAACTGAATTTGCCTTCACATCAGGTTGCATATCCATAAGTTTCACCCTCCACTTGATCTCAAATTATATTTCATTAAAGTACACTTGTATTGAACTTGTTAATTACTAAACGGTGCGTTTACTAATCACAAACATATAATAAACTAAACGTTTAGTATTGTAAATAGACATGAGATTTTTTTATGTCGAAGAATGGTAAGGACGAAATTGTTTAATGTATCGATGTTTTAGTATAATGAACGTACAGTTTTTATGAATTACAGATGCATTTGTTACACCAAGGAGGGCTTATGATGACAGCCAAAAGAGGGCGTCCCCGCAATGTGGAAACCCAGAATGCGATTCTTGCAGCTTCCTATGAATTATTACTGGAACATGGCTTCGGAGCGGTTACGATCGAAAAAATTGCTGAACGTGCTAAGGTGAGCAAAGCAACGATATATAAATGGTGGCCTAATAAAGGTGCTGTCATTATGGATGGGTACATGTCTGCTGCAACGGCAAGATTGCCTGTACCGGATACAGGATCGGTATTTGAGGATGTGCGTATTCATGTGAGCAATCTGGTTGATTTTTTGAGCAGCCGGGAAGGAAAAGTGATCACACAGATTGTCGGAGAGGGACAGTCTGATCCAGGGCTTGCAGAAGAATACCGAACCAGATACATTCAGCCTCGTCGACGCGAAGCGTGGGGAATTTTGGAAAAAGGTATAGAACGGGGACAGTTGAAAAAGGATTGTGACATCGGACTGTGCATAGACCTCGTCTATGGAGCGATGTTCTATCGCATGTTAGTGACTGGCCAATCGATAGATACTGAATTCGTGCAACGTTCGTTGATTTCCTTGTTTGAAGGTATTAAATCTCGATCATAGAGAAAGACATCTGGGGGAGGGATAGGGCGATTTTTAAGAATCACCCTGGATGCAAAAGGCTTGTGGATGAATGGGGAATGTATGGAGAACTGAGAATTATACCTGGAAGATCGGTGAGATGGCTGGGGGCCATGAATCAGGAGAATGCGAAGTGGAAGAAGGAAGAGATTCGTTCAAGAGCGGGGGCTCGTTCCAAATGAAACTGGGGATTTCGCGTCGTAACACTGGCGCTACATCCTGGGCGAAGCGTTCTACCTGCTCCAGCTGCTCCGCATGGCTGAGTCCATCTACGCTGATACTCAGTACCTGATGTCCATATGCGGCATGGTAATTGAGGATTTTCTCAATGACCTGCTCTGGACTACCAATCAGTACAGGGCCATGCGCAATGTTATCCTCCAGGTCCTTAAAAGGCGACTGGTTGTGCTGCGCAGCGGCCGTAGCATGAAAGGCCTCATAATAAGGGGTATAACGCCGGATCGCTTCTTCGCGTGTATTCGCGAGGTATAGGCTACCTGCCCCGGAGCCAATCACCGCTCGGTTCGCATCATGACCATAATAATCGAGACGCTCCCGGTAATGGTCAATTAACGCTTTGTATTTTGCCTGCGGGTGGAAGGAATTCGAGCTAAATATCGGTTCGCCATACTTAGCTGCAAGCTCGGTAGAGCGAGTGCTCGATGCGCTGCCATGCCAGATCGGAATGGATTGCTGGAGTGGTCTCGGCTGAGTGGTAACCTCTTGAAGGGGAGGGCGATACGTTCCCTGCCAGGTTACATTCTCTTCAGTCCACAGCCGTTTCAGCAGTTCGTAGCGTTCACCGAGTGAATCCCATTGTTCCTCTTCGCTAATGCCAAACAGGGGATAGTGCCGAGGATCATTGCCTTTCCCGATGATCATCTCCAGCCGCCCACCCGATAATTGATCCAGCGTGGCATAATCCTCGGCAACCCGTACCGGATCAAGTATACTAAGAACAGTTACTGTTGTTAGCAACCGGATACGTGAAGTCGCAGTAGCGACGGCGGTCAGCACGACGGGAGGCGAGGAAGACAGAAAAGGTGCGCCATGCCGCTCACCGATCCCGTATGCATCGAATCCCAGCCGTTCGGCCAGCTTGGCTTGTTCCAAAATATTGTGGAACTTCTGTTGTGTCGTTAGTGATTCACCAGTTACGGCATTTGGAAGATTCATCATGAGACTAAATAGGGCAAATTTCATCTAACCATCCCCTCGGATTGGATTGGAAAAGCACCTGGGTTGTCTAATCCTATGGAAATAGTAGGATATTCAAGCTAAAACTAACTTTACCATGTTGCCATGCATTCTTCTAATGGATTTTTTCTATAAGGCGGATTAAAGCCGCTCAACCTTGGGCATAAGGGCAGAAAATTGCCACGATTTTTATTGACCACTGTAAAATTTAGGATTAAAATTGTACATATCATATAAATTCAAATTTATGGATTTTCATTGTGGAGGTGGGAGACATGGAACCTACAACTACGATACGCTCCTTTATTGAGGACTACATCAGGAAACAGGGCTATACCCTGCAATACTTTGCCGATATATCGGGTGTGAACGCTGGAACGTTAAGTGCGATCATCAAAGGGACGCGGCCAATCGCCATGGCTCAACTGGATCTGATTACCAAAGGCATGAAGCTGGAAGAAGGTCATTTCTACGAAATTTACGGTGCTGAGTGTTTTGTGGAGTCTGCACCACATTGGAGAAGACTGGAGCCTTTTCTGCAACGTTGCGCCGAGCTGGACAAGCTCGAATGTATTCAGAGGGTGATCCAGCAAGTGACGGATGATCGATCCTATATTTCCGAATTGTTCGAGATGGCAGAAGGCATGCTCGAGCGAGGACAAAAGAAAGCGGCCCGCATGTTATATGAATGCGTTGCGGAGTGTGAAAAGTACCAACACTCGGAACGTCTCGCGTTGTGCCAGTATCGTATTTTCATACTATCTCTCGGTCAGGATCAGCATGAAAATCTCAGGGCAGCCGTTCACTTCGAGCCATATATTAATCGGCTGGATGAAGAGCGGCAGCTGGATGCGATCAAGGATCTGGCGAATACATACTCAGCTCTTCAATATTGGGATAAGGTATTTGACCTCGGGGAAGAGCTTGAACAGAAAACAACTTTTTTGCAATCTTACAAGAAAAGAAAATCGGAAGTTCAGAGAATTGCTGCTTACCCTATATTTGCATACTCCGCATATTCAAATTTAATAAGAGCGGCTGCATGTGATGGACGACAGGAATATCCTGAAGCTCTACGATATACCGAGGCCTATTCTAAATTAACCAGAATTGAACAACCGAATGATGAAGAACTCTTATTCATTAATAAATTTAATGGATGGGCAAAGGTAAACCATTACTTATATCGGCTTATGATGGGTGATTATGAGGTCATACCGCCTTATATTGCCTTTATTGAAAAGAATGAGGCAGAGATCCTGCCTGCTTTGGTAAAAATAATGGAAGCTGCAAACAACCATAACATGGATATCGATTCAGTTCTTGATACATTCGATCCATATATCTCAAGGTATGGGGAAACGTATGGAGATATGGGAAGTTATACCGAACAAATTACAAATGGAAGATACCTACAATTTCTAAAAGAATTAACGATATACCAATTTGAGAGACAGAGATACACAAACGGATTTCAGCATTTGTTAGAATGTTTGGAATTAGCCGAAAAAATGAAGAGCGAGTCCATCATTTTACAGTGTGTAGGTCTATTTGAGAGACATAGAGTAAGGGCTTCACTAGAAATAAAAAATAAATATAAGACTCTCATTGAGGAGGTTTACAGTAATTATGAGAAAAAAAACAGCTTTGATCATACTCTTGTTTAGTGCTATTTTATTATTTAACTTGCATCCTCAACCTCTTCCTAGTAATCCAGCAATGTATAGTCCTAGCACTCACGGTATCGGGGGAATGTAATAAACAAATATAAGCGGTATTATTCCTGTTTATTTAGGATGATACGGCTTTTTTTCATTGACTTATCGTTAAGAAATAAAAGTTAAATTCATATTTTATAATTGTGTAATTATTAATTATGCTTATAAAAGTAATACAAAAATTTTGCAAAGCATTCCATTATGAATTTTTAGATAAATGCACCCTAAAATAGGTTGAAAAAGGGGTGTATGCTGTGAGAGAAATCAAGCAGATCAAAGATCAAATTGAGCAGAATCGGCAACATTTGCGTCGGTTGGTAGAGAGACATGGCATGCATGATGATAAGGTCCTCAAGCAGTCTATGGTACTGGATGAACTGATTAATAAATATACTCGACTAATAGAGAAATACTAATGATAAAAGCTAGTACCCTCTTCTAAAATCCACCTATAGGTGGACCTCTTTATCCACCCGGTTGTGGACGCTAGAGCGGTGTTCTCCCTGCTATGCTTAAAGCATCAAATCAAGCAAATACAGGGGGAACAACGTATGACGACGAGCATGTGGGTTCAGATGATCATCATGTTTGCAGTTTTAGTAATCACTTCAATTGGACGAAAGCCAGTACGTTTTTATCGTTTATTGCTGCCTTTCGTTATTATGGGTTATTATGCATCCAAATTTCTTAAAGACATGACTTTTACAGGCAATAATGTACTGTTTTTGTTGGTGGCCGTGATTGTAGGAGCATTCTTCGGAATGATTGTGCTGGGAATAACACGTATGGAATTCGATGCAACGGCAGGTAAGTGGTATACCCGAGTGGGGATAGGTAGTGTGGTCGTTTGGGCGGTGGCATTCCTGCTACGCATTGTGCCGGTGGAATGGATCACGCATCATCCGCAGCAAGCATATCAGTATGCCATTGAGCATCAATTGGATCTTCAGAATATCGGTCCTGCATTTATATTAGTGACTGCTTCTATGGTGTTGGTGCGCGTAGCAGGTATTCTAATCCGCTCCAGAGTGAGCAAAGTTCAGCATACGATTGGAACATAATTTATAACGTGTTTCTGTCTTTTGCTTCTGGGTTAAGAGTCTCTATTTCTTCGAGAGTTCGATATGTAGCTGGGTGTGAGGAATACACATCTATATATTGTAGTTGTGACAATTTTCACGGATTAATGCAAAATGTAGTGTTATGAAAGTATTCCTCTGTAAACAAACATTTTATTTTGCAAAGGAATAAAATATGAATTTTTTGGCAATGTATCCTAAAATGTTTTAAAAAGAGGGGGTGCATGCTGTGAGAGAACCGAAGCAGATTAGAGACCAAATCGAACAGAACAGGCATGAGCTAAGTCGTTTGGCGGAATATCATGGCATGCAAGACTACAAAGTCCTTCAACAATCGATGGTATTGGACGAGTTAATTAATGAATATAATCGCTTCAAATATAAAAAACACTTTATGAACAGACAGCCGATTGCATAATGCAGTCGGTTTTTTGATGCAATAGAAGAGTAGTCGACTGTAGCGATACAGTCGGCTTTTTTGTGTTTCCCCGAGACCTGCGCTTCAATCTTGAAATTCCGTACCAATCCCATGGTTGGCAGGATAGCCAACGATCATTAAAACTGGATATGATGACCCCAGTTATATCCAGATTGATCTGTGAAGGGGGATCATACAATGATCGGAGGGGGAGGGATGAACGGAAATGATGGACAAGGTACAGGGTTATTTCGGAAGAAATATGAATCTGCGCACCAAGTTGCTTCTGTTGTTCCTGGCGTTGACCTTGCTGCCGCTGAGCTTGCAGGGAGTAGTGAATTACCTGCATTTCTCGCAGACGATTGATCGCAAGACGGAGCAGTTCACCATTGATATTGTTCGCCAGATTAATACCAATCTGAATAGGCTGCTCAAGGACTTCGAGCGGTTGTCGCTCTTGCCGCTCTACGATCAGATGGTGCTTGGCATTCTGGGCAAATACAACGCTCCGATGGGATCGGGTACATGGGCGAGATCCGATGATTATCTGAAAATGAAGCTCTACACATCCGGTCAGGCGTATGACCGACCTGAAATTCGTGGCATCCATCTGATCAGCAACAGCGGCATTTTGTTCTCCAATCTGGATTCACTGGCAGTGAATCCGGTATGGGACAGCAGGCAGGATGACTGGTTTGCAGAGCTTAACGGCTCGGAAGGGGAATGGCGTCTGCTTCCTCCACACGAACCAAGCTATTACACGGGCAGTCATGAAGAGCCGTATATATCGGTTGCCCGTGAGATACGTGATCCGGGGACACTCCAGCGACTGGGCTACATTCTGATCGACATCCGGCTCGAAGCCTTCGGCCAACTCTTGTCCAATCTGAATTTTGAGCAAAATGCGAGTCTGATGATTGTCGACAGCAAGCAGCGTCTCTTGTTCGAACGGACCTCTGCTGGAGGCCTATCCGCATACGACAAGCTGTTAAAACATGGCCAGCTTCAAGGCTACGCAGGCAACCAGAAGGTTGTCCTTGATGGGAAGCCCTATCTCTACGTACAGCACCATTCCAGCTATTCAGGACTTTCGGTGATCAGCCTTACGCCTATTGCCGTTATTCAGAAGGAGTCGGGCGAGATGCTCACGTTTACGTTTGGATTCGCTGTGTTATGTATGGCGGCTGTAGCAGTTCTCGCGGTGCTCTTATCCTATCGCATAACGAGGCCGCTAATTCGATTGAAGCACAATATGATTCGGGTGGAGCAGGGAGATTTTAGCCAGCGCGTAGCGCACTTTAGCAATGATGAGTTCGGACAGATTAGCCGGGGTTTTAACCGAATGATGGAAGAAATCAATAGATTATTCAACGAGGTATTTCTGTTGGGCATTCAAGAGCGAGAGGCGGAGTTGTCAGCATTGCAGAGCCAGATCAATCCCCATTTTATATACAACACATTGGAGTCCATCAACATGATGGCGGTCCGCCAGAAACACGCTGAGGTGTCTGATATGGTGACGGCACTTGGCAAGCTGCTGCGTTATACGATTGATAAGGTGGACCGGAGGGTTCCGCTTCAGGAAGAATTGGCGTTTGTACAATCCTATGTACGCATTCAACAAGTACGTTATGACGGCAAGCTGGAGGTAATCTATGACATCGATGAGGCTGTTACAGAGTGTCTGATTCCCAAGCTTGTATTGCAACCGCTGGTGGAGAACGCTGTCTACCATGGCATCGAAGGGCAGGCGGATGGCGGGGTGATCTGGGTATCTGCATTGAAATTCGATGATGAGCTGCTGATTATTGTGCGTGACAATGGCAAAGGCATGGCTCAGGCGGAGATTGATGAATTAAATGAATCCATTGCTCGGCAGCCTTCCAATGAGGCATTGCGCTGTCATGCGGGGGACAGGCTTGGACTTAACAATATCGCCCAAAGGCTCCGCCTCATGTATGGAGAAGGTGGCAGCCTGAGCGTCGATGGCAGTCCAGGGCAGGGCCTGGCGGTCACGATATCCATTCAACTTCAACCGAAAGGAGAATGAAGCGCATGTATAAAGTATTGCTTGTGGAGGATGAGACGGTCATCCGTCAGGGACTGAGAGAGCTGATTGTACAGGCGGCTCCTCAATTCGAGATAACAGGTGAAGCTTCGAGCGGAGCCGAGGCACTGGATTTTCTGAGGTGTGAAGTGCCGGATGTGTTAATCACAGATATTCGCATGCGTGAAATGGACGGGCTGACACTCGTATCCAAAGCAAGAGATATGTACCCTGAACTGCTGATGATCATCATTAGCGGGTACGGAGAGTTTGAATATGCACGTAGAGCGATGGAATACGGAGTGTTGAACTATCTGCTGAAGCCGATTGAACGTCATGAACTGGCATTATGCATCCAAAAAATTCAATTGCTGCTGGATCGCAGGTACGGCATTTCAACCCTTCCAGTCACTGAGCCATCTGGGAAAGCAGAGCACTCCGGCCGAGATACGCGGAAGATTATCCGAGATGTGAAGGAGCACATCAAGCAGCACCCCGATGGGGATCTGCGACTTCAGACCATAGCAGCACTGGTTCATCTGAACCCCACCTATCTAAGCCAACTGTTCAAGAACGAAACAGGAACCAATTACTCCGAATACATCGCTGAGGCTCGTATGGAGCGGGCCAAGTGGCTGCTGGTTAACACAGGACTCAAAATCTATGATGTTGCAAGGTTATCCGGGCATCAGAGTCCTAAGCACTTCATGCTGGTATTCAAGCAGCAGGTGGGATGGACAGCAGGGGAATATCGTGACCGATTCAGTATTTCTTGAAAAACCATACCATTTCTGTAATTGACGTGATTTATGAGTGGGCGATGTCTTCGTTATACTTTGGTTGCACATGTATACCACTAAGTCCATAAGGGGGATTTTCATGAAAAAAGCAGGACTGATATTGATACTCTTACTCATGATGATTGCTTCAATCGGGTGCACAAGCTCCAATTCCGGAAGTGATCCTGGGCAAGCAGCCGGGGAGAATGGAGAGGTTGAGCTGAAATTCATGATGTGGGGCAATCAGGCACATATGGATGTATACAACAAGCTGATTGATAGCTTCACGCAGGAAAATCCAGGCATCAAGGTGACGATGGAATCCGTTCCTTTCGCAGAATACCAGCAAAAAATTTCGGTGCTTGCCGCTGGCGGCTCTCTCCCAGATATCGCATGGGTATCGGAGCGGATGGTGCCACAGTTCAAATCCAATCATATCCTGGCTGATGTATCCGAGTTCAAGGATGATGCCCAGTTCAAGCTGGATGATTATATACCAAGTACATTGGATTTGTTCCGTGATGGCGATCAGCTGCTGGGGCTGCCTTTTTCCACACCTCCGGTGGTCATGTTCTACAATAAAACGTTGTTCGACAAAGCCGGCCTGACCGACCCCAATACACTTGCCAGCCAAGGACAATGGACATGGGAACAGTTCGAGAATTCTGCCAAGGCGATTACCAGCAAGGAGGCTACCAACCGGATCTATGGCGCCAACTTTTTTCGCGACTGGAAGACCTGGGCAGTGCTCTCCTCGTATTCATGGTCCAATGGCAGTGGTCCGTTCGACGAAGGCATGACGAAGTTCACTTGGAACGATGCCTATGGAGTACAGACTTTTGAACTGCTGGAGCGCATGATGTTCACTGATGAATCGCATCCAAAAGCAGGTGAGCAGGTCAGCTTCGATGCTGGCAATGTAGGCATGTTCTTCGATAACTACAGCTATGTTTCCAAAGCAAGAGAGATTACCGATTTTGAGTGGAGTATCGCTCCCATGCCTTCCGGCTCACAGGGCAGCGTACCGATGCTAGGGCAGGCTGGATATGCCATGTTCAACGACAGCAAACATCCGGAGGAAACCAAGAAGCTGTTGAAGTATTTTGCCAGCGAGCAGGGTATTCAGGCGACGGCCACCTATTTTGTGCCTCCGCGTACCTCTGTGCTGAACTCCGATGCGTTCATTAATCAGCCGAATAATCCGAGCAAGGAGCATATTGTGCAGGCGGTGATTAATGAAATGCCAAAAGCGCGCTTGATTCCCGGTCATATCCGTTGGCAGGATATCGACAATGCGGTGTTGCAGGGATTTGACCGACTGTTCGCCCGTTCAGCGACACCTGAGGATAATCTGAAGCAAATGCAGGAAGAAATCCAAGGCGTGCTGCAACAATAAATCATTTTATAGAAACAGGAGGTGAGCATGATGGGCAAATTCAAGGAATTGCTTGATCAGAAATCGCTGTCACTTGTGGTCAGCTTACCCGAGAACGATCTATCTTTGGCCCGGGCAGCAATCGAAGAGGGCGCTGATGCACTGAAGGTGCATTATAATGTCGGCCATCGCGCCAGCGGGAATCATTTTGGTCCACTGGACAACTATGCCGAAGTTTTTCAGGCGATCCGTAGCGAGTTTGGCGGCCCGCTTGGGGTCGTACCATCCGGTAGTATAGATGGAGCACGGAGGGAGGACGTGGAGCGTCTCTCCGGGCTGGGTTTTGACTTCTATTCCATCTATGCACATCACTTGCCGTCCTTCATGCTGGATGACCTGGGGCTGGACCGAACGTTTGCGATCAATGACGAATATGAACCTTCCCTTGTATCGTCAGCCGCTCATTACAGTTTCACAGCCCTGGAGGCATCCATTGTGCCTGGGAATGAATATGGTACACCGCTAAGCTTTGCGGACGTGCTCAAATATCGCCGTCTGGTCTTGCAGGCGCAAATTCCGGTATTGGTTCCTTCTCAGCGTAAGCTGGTGCCTGACGATGTTCGGGTGCTGCACGATACCGGGGTCAAGGCGATCATGCTTGGAGCGGTCGTAACAGGCAGAGCGGAGGAGCAGCTGCGAAGGGCTGTTAACGCCTTCAGTAATGCGGTGGACAATCTGAACCGTTCAGACTATATAAGTTGAACTAAACATTTACAAGAGAACGTAGAGGACAGAAATAACCTGAAGAAACGGAGTGTTCGCCTTTATCCCCGGATTTTCCCCTTTGTAAAATTGAATTAAAAAAATCTGGGGATAACAGCGATCGGAAGGTTGTTCTGTCATTGGAGTGGCAAGTGTAAATATTCGTTTCAAGGGAAGAAATTTGATAAAGGGGAGGGCCTGACTGTGACCCATTCACGCAAACGTACAGGAAGAGGTCCGCTCGCCAGAGAGGCCCAGATCGCGGGATGGCTGTTTGTATCACCAATGGTGCTCGGGTTTACCCTGCTGCTGCTGTTTCCCATGGGTTTGGCTCTGTACATGAGCCTGACCGACTGGCCGCTGCTGGGGGATCATCATTTTATTGGACTGGAGAATTACCGGAATGTGATGACAGACGCCATGTTCTGGAAGGTGCTTGCCAATACGGTCTATTTCACTGCGGGGCTTGTGCCGCTTAATATTGTGCTCGCGCTGCTGCTCGCGTTGCTGCTATCCAGAAGTTTGCGCGGCATCGGGATTTTTCGAACAGCCATCTTTGTTCCGGTCATGACCTCGCTGATTGTATGGTCCATCGTATGGAAGCTGATGTATGCCACAGAGTCGGGACTGATCAATCAGCTTCTGTTAATGATAGGCATCAAGGGTCCGGCCTGGCTCTACAATCAGGATCTGGCGATGCCTGCGGTTATTGTGACGAGTGTACTGAAAAATGTGGGTCTGAATATGGTGTTGTTCATTGCAGCCATTCAGCAGGTACCGCGTTCACTTTACGAAGCGGCAACACTGGACGGAGCGGGCAGAAGAGGAACCTTCTTTCACGTCACACTGCCCATGATTACGCCAACGGTGTTTTTAACCATGGTCATGACTGTGATTGGCTCGCTCAAGGTGTTTGGACAGATCTACGTCATGACACAGGGAGGGCCGAGCAACAGCACGAAGGTATTGGTCTATTATATCTGGGAAAAAGCATTCAAATTATTTCAGTTCGGCTACGCCTCTTCGCTTGCGTATGTGTTGTTCTTTATCGTGCTAATCCTGACACTGCTGCAATGGCAGCTTCGAAAGAGGTGGGTATTCAATGAAGGCGATGCCTAATCCTTCGATTCGCAAGACAGGCAGTGCCCTGGGGACGTACTTGCTGCTGACACTGATCTCGCTGATCATGCTTGTTCCATTTATCTGGATGATATCGACGTCATTCAAGGAACCTCAGAGCATATTTACCTATCCACCACAGTGGATACCGGATACCTTCCGATTTCAGAACTACATCGATGTTTTTCGATTAATTCCGTTTCATCGTTTTTATTTTAACAGTGTATATATTGCTGCTGTGGTTGTGCTGGGTACGGTGTTCTTTGCATCTCTCGCCGGGTACGCATTTGCCAAAATTCCGTTCAAGGGACGTAATGTGGTATTTCTCATCCTGCTGAGTGCGATGATGATTCCCCATGAGGTGACGGCTATTCCCATGTTTCTGTTCATGCGGCAGCTGGGGTGGATTGATACACATCTTCCGCTGATTTTACTCCCGATCTTTGGGGCGGGCGGCGTGTTTGGCATCTTTGTGATGCGGCAGTTCTTCATTACGGTACCCACCGAGCTGGAAGAAGCGGCGATGATTGACGGCTGCAACCGCTTCCGGATCTATGCTCGTATTATGCTCCCGATTGCCAAGCCCGGTATGGCTACGCTGACGATCTTTACGTTTGTGACGATCTGGAATGAGTTTTTCGATCCGTTGATTTTCATTAACTCGCGAGAACTGATGACGCTGCCGCTTGGGTTATCCTTGTTCACAGATGAAGTGGGTACAGCCTGGCAATATCTGATGAGTGCCACCGTCATGGCGACCCTGCCGCTGCTGATTGTCTTTTTCCTGGCACAACGGCGCTTCATTGAGGGAGTTGCCATGACAGGACTGAAAGAGTAACCCCTGCAATAGAACGGAAGGAGTGATAGCTTGAGTGAACGGATAAGTATGAGTATGAAAAAGGAAGAAGCGGATGTGGTTGTTGTGGGAGGGGGTCCGGCGGGTATAGCGGCAGCCATCGCTGCTGGACGACAAGGTGTTCGAGTAGTACTGGTGGAACGGTACGGATTCGTTGGTGGAATGTCGACTGCCGCCATGGTCTATCCTTGGATGACCTTCCATACGGAGAGTGGTGAGCAGGTGATTCAGGGTATCGCCCAGGAAATCGTTGACCGACTACAGGCGCGCGGCGGCTCTCCGGGGCATCTTCGTGATACGGTTGGATTTGTGCATACCGTTACGCCTTACCATCCGGCGATCTATCAAGTGGTTGCGGCGGAGATGCTGCAGGAAGCAGGTGTGCGATTGTTATTGCACAGCTTCGTGGATGAAGTGGTTATGGTGAATGATCGGGTAGAGGCGGTACGTCTGACGAACAAGTCTGGCCGAATGGAGCTAAGAGCGAACGTATTTGTGGATGCCAGCGGTGATGCGGATGCGGCTTATCTTGCGGGCGCTTCTGTTGCAAAGGGGCGAGATGGCGATCACCAGTCACAGCCGATGACCATGAAATTTCGAATGTGTGGTGTGGACCTTGGACGAGTAAAACAATACATGCAGGAGCACCCGGAGGATTTCTATGCTAAAACCCCTTTCTCCGAACTGGACAGTATTCCGTTAACCGGGGTGAGCGGCTTCTATTCCCAATGGAAAAAAGCAGGTGTACCGATTAACCGTGATCAGGTATTGTTTTTTACCGGACCGGCTGAAGATGAGGTGTTGATTAACTGCACCCGGGTGCAGGGGTTGGATGCTACAGATGCAGAAGATCTGACCTCTGCTGAACAGGAAGGCAGGAAGCAGGTGCTGATGATTGCTGAGTTTCTGCAGCGTGACGTGCCTGGATTCGAGCGGGCCTCGATCTCAGCGATAGCGCCACAGATTGGTATCCGTGAATCCAGGCGAATCATCGGGCATTATGCGTTGACCAAGGACGATGTGGTTGCAGGTCGAAAGTTTGATGATGTAATCGCCAGAAGTGGCTATCCGATTGATATTCATGATCCTTCGGGTCAAGGCGTCGTAGCGGCTTTTATAGAAGGAGACGGAGCATACGATATTCCGTACCGCTCTCTGATTTCCCGAAATATTCGCAATTTGCTGGCGGCAGGACGTTGCATCTCCACCACACATGAGGCCCACGCAACGACAAGGCTGACTCCAAGCTGCATGGCTACGGGGCAGGCGGCGGGAACAGCAGCCGCTTTAGCTGTTCAGATGAAGCTGGATCCGTTGGAGCTACCGGTAGCGGTGCTGCAAAAGAAACTACGCCGTAACGGAGCAGCGATTTGAGGAATGATTCCTGTGCGAGCAGACTATGATGAAATCCAAAGAAGACTCCAAAACCACTATTGAAGTGGAGCTGGAGTCTTATTTGGTTTGTAATGGGGGTTGCAATGGAAGCAACAATCATCCGATCATCAAGTCATTCGTGCTTCAAGCCGCCGTGCCACAATGGACAACGTGTAGTTGATGACGAAGTATAATACGGCTGCGAGTAGCAGGGCAGGGATGACGTAATCGAAGCTCTGCCCCCCGAGGATCTGCACATTGTGCATCAGTTCCGGCAGGGAGATGATGATCGCCAGTGAAGTATCCTTCAGCAAAGAGATGAACTGACTCACCATCGGTGGCGACATGCGCCGCAAAGCCTGGGGCATGATGATGCCGCCAAGTGTCTGCATATAGCTTAGGCCGGAGGAACGGGCGGCTTCCACTTGACCACGTTCAATCGATTTGAGTCCGCTGCGGACAATCTCTGCGATCATGGCGCCTTCGAACAGACTTAGTCCAACGACCGTGGACCAGAAGCCAGACATCTTGATTCCGAGCTGGGGAAGTACGATATGAATGAAGAAAATGATCAGCAGCAGCGGCAGATTCCGGATCGTATCCACGATAACGGCCACAATCTGTGACAGTACCGGAATTCGCGTGTATCGAACGGTACCGAGCACGGTGCCGAGAACAAAGCTGAATACAATCGACAACCCTGCCACTTGCAGGGTAATCAGGAATCCGTGCAGCAGGAAACGAAGGTTGGGCCAGGCATAGGCCCCGCTAAAGTCCATGGATCATCGGCCTCCTTCTGTGAGTAGGACAAGGGTTAGAATGAATGTCTGTTTACATGGTGACCTGGCCCGTTGGTTTGGTCTTCTTTGGTTTGCCTTTGGCACGGCTGGCGTCCGCATCACTTTGTCCAAAACGGCGCTCCATATAGTGGACCAGGAAGCTGAGCGGCAAAGTCAGCACCAGGTAGAACAGCGCAACAATGGTGTAGACGCTCAGCGGCAGGAATGTATCCGAGTTGATCAGATCGGCAAAATACATCAGATCCATGCCCGCTACGACCGCAAGGATGGATGAATTTTTGACCAGATTGATAAACTGGTTGCCAATGGACGGCAATACAATCTTGATCGCTTGTGGCAGTATGATCAGGTTCATGGCCTGTACGTAGGATAGACCGGAAGATCTCGCCGCTTCTAACTGCCCGCGAGGGACCGTCTGAATGCCCGCCCGGATTGCTTCGGCAATGAAAGCAGCCGTATAGATGGTCAGACCGAGTGTACCTGAGATGAATCCATCCAATGAAATGCCAAGTGCCGGCAATCCGAGATAGAAGAAAAACACGACAAGCAGCAGCGGGATGTTACGGATAAACTCCACAAAAGCCGTGCCGATCCAGTTGAGTGGTTTGATGGGGGATATCCGAAAGATAGCCATTACTGCACCCAGAATAAAGCTGCCAATCAAGGCCATGATGCTCACCTGGATGGTATTGAGGAACCCTTCCAGGAATCGATCCGAATGTTTGAGCAGTACGCTGAAGTCCAATTTGCCCATGTAGGCGAAGCCTCCGTTCTCCAGTGTAGAAGCGGCGATTGCGTCAGCTCATACATTGCATATCACAGGCTAAGTCGCCGCTTCACCATCATTAATCGGGGTTACTCTGGCTTGCTGCCCAGCCATTTTTCATGCAACGTATCATATTCACCGCTGTCCTTCAGGTTTTTGAGCAGGGTGTTTACTTCTTCGACGAAGGCTGTGTCGCCTTTGCGAATCGCTATGCCGTAAGGTTCACTCGTGAAATTGCCACCAACCAGCTTGTAGTTGTTATCCGTCTGCTGCATGCCGATCAGGATGATGTTATCGGTCGTCAGAGCTTCGCCTTTACCCGCCTTGAGGGCTGTGAAGGCATCCTGATAGTTATCGAATTCGAGCACCTCGGCATCCGGGGCTTTTTCGCGAATATTTTGCGCAGAAGTCGAGCCTTTGACGGCAAGAACCTTCACACCGTCGAGACTTTCCAGACCGGTAATCGCGCTATCGTTTTTCACAAGCAGGGATTGCCCGGCTTCAAAATAGACATCGCTGAAATCCACTTGTTCCTTGCGTTCATCCGTAATCGTCATCGTTGCGATGATGAGATCAATGTCGCCGTTTTGCAGCATCGGAATGCGCGTTTTGGACGTTACTTCCTTCAGTTCTACCTTCGTTTCGTCTCCAAGAATCTGTTTGGCGAGTGCCTTGGCGATATCAATATCGAATCCTTCGACTTCGCCACTTGCGGGGTCTTTCAAACCGAACAATTTGGTGTCGTATTTCACGCCGGCAATGAGCTTACCGCGCTCTTTAATTTGTTCAATCGTGCCTTTGGCTTCGCTACTCCCACCAGAACCACCGCTGCTGCTGCTCTCCTCTCCGGTGCTACAACCGGACAATACAAGGGATAGAATCAAAACAAGCATAAACGACGGCCACTTTAATACATTTTTCATTTGGTAAAGACCCCTTTCAAAATGGATTATTCTCAGTGGTGAATCAGACGACTCAGGAATTGCTTGGCCCGTTCTTCTCTCGGGTTGTCGAAAAATTCAGCGGCGGAGGCTTCTTCCACAATTCGGCCTTCATCCATAAAGATGACTCGGTCTGCGACCTCGCGCGCAAATCCCATCTCATGTGTAACGACGACCATCGTCATCCCATTGTGGGCAAGAGACCTCATAACATCCAGAACTTCCCCGATCATTTCGGGGTCCAGTGCAGAGGTGGGTTCGTCAAAAAGCATGATTTTGGGCTCCATGGCAAGACCTCTTGCGATGGCTACACGCTGCTGTTGTCCACCGGACAACTGGGAAGGATAACTGTCTGCCTTGTCGGCAATGCCTACTCGGGTCAGATACTTCATCGCCGTAGAGGCTGCCTGTGCTTTGGGTTGTTTACGCACCTTCATGGGTGCAAGGGTAATGTTGTCGATGACTTTTTTGTGAGGGTAGAGATTGAAGTGTTGAAATACCATGCCGATGTCACGGCGGAAGAGGTTGATGTCCACCTTTTTCTGATGTAAAGGGACACCACTGACGACAAGTTCACCTTCGGTAATCGTCTCCAGACGATTGATGCAGCGGAGCAGTGTGCTTTTGCCTGAGCCGGAAGGGCCGATAATGACAACGACTTCTCCTTCTTCAATGTGAAGATGAATATCTTTGAGGACATGAAAATGGCCAAAATGTTTCTGGACACCCCTAAATTCAATCAAGAGACCCCATCCTTTCTGCAACGTCTGTTTGTAAAAGGAATATTAAGGAATAAATTGAAACTAGTTATTTAATCATACATACTCATCCTGCTAAAGGCAATTGGTTTGTGATAAAACATGACATAAGTAATGGGTTTTATAGGGCCATAGCCAGTAATTATGTTATATATTTGTTATATTGACAGCCTCTTTGTGACGAATCCTGACAGAAAAATGAATCCATTCTCCTAGTTGTTTTACAACCATTGGAATAGATGTATAGAGTATACTGGAAGAGATGTTTACTTTATGACTCTGATCATAAAAACAAATAACATCAAATTCTGAATCGTACATGGCAAAAAAGCTCAACCTTATGCCCTATGGCATTGATATGATGGAGCGAGAATGCGCTTTCCGGTAAGCGATACAATACTAAAAATAGTCCGATCCAATTATAGGTAGAGAGGATGTTCTGAACGATGAATACATATTACTCCCCACTTGGTACAGGAGAAGGTGTTGAATCCGATACGAAGGCTTATGAAGTGAGTTTACCTGTCATCCCTGCACGGGATTTTCAGATTACGGATTATGGTGCGGTAGGGGATGGCTTGACGGATAATACCGAGATGTTCCGACTGGCTATAGCAGCTTGTGCAGAAGCGGGAGGTGGCCGAATTGTCATTCCAGCGGGTGTTTGGTTAACGGGTCCAATTGTTCTCCGCAGTCGAATTGAGCTTCATGTCCAGGCGGGGGCTCTGGTTACGTTCAGCCGTAATTTCGATCAATATCCCCTGATTGCGTCCAGCTTCGAAGGTTGGCAGGCAGTGCGATGTCAGTCGCCCATTGATGGTGAGCAGTTGGAGGATATTGCGATCACGGGTGAGGGGATTTGGGATGGCGGTGGAGAGGCATGGCGTCCGGTAAAACGATCCAAGATGACCGCCTCGCAGTGGAATCGACTGGTCTCATCGGGTGGTGTAGTGGATCATGCTGGCGGAGACGAAGCCATCTGGTGGCCATCGACTTCTGCTCTTGAAGGTGGTGCGATTGCGAATCGTCTGCATCTGGAGCAAGTGTGTGATGTGGCTGCTTATGAGGAAGTCAGAGACTTCTTGCGTCCTAACATGGTCAGCTTACGTCAATGTAAACGAGTGCTTTTGGACGGCCCGACGTTCCAGAACTCGCCTGCATGGAATCTGCATCCGTGGGCATCCGAGCATGTCACAATTCGTAATGTGAGTGTACGGAATCCATGGTTTTCCCAGAATGGTGATGGGCTTGACATTGAATCTTGCCGTCATGTCCTTGTGGAGCAGAGTGTATTCGATGTTGGTGATGATGCGATCTGCCTGAAATCCGGCAAGGATGCAGAAGGCCGTGAACTCAGTCTGCCTTCGGAATATATTACGATCCGCAATTGCACTGTGTATCACGGCCATGGCGGTTTTGTCATTGGCAGTGAAATGTCCGGTGGCGTGCGGCATGTCCGGGTCTCGGATTGTACGTTTATTGGAACGGATATTGGGCTTCGCTTCAAAAGCGCGCGTGGGCGCGGCGGGGTCGTTGAGGATATTCAGGTGGAGCGCATTTATATGAAAGATATCATAATGGAAGCTATCTCGTTTTCCTTTTTCTATGCCAATCAGGAGGGTTCCGCTCGTGGTAGCGACTTGGCTCAGGAGGTCAGTGAGGAAACTCCGGTGTTCCGGGATATCCAGATATCGGATGTGGTCTGTGCAGGAGCGGAAACCGCGTTATTGGTGAGTGGACTGCCGGAAATGCCGCTGGATGGTCTGGTCGTTCAGGGATATACGGTGACGGCTCGTAACGGGGTGCAATGCGCCCATGCGAAGCACCTGCGAATCGCCGAAATGAACGCACATATTACTGAAGGATCGTTGATTCATTTGCATCAGTGTAAGGGTGCGGAGCTGGAAGCGATTGAGGGAGTGGGTGCGGATGGTCGGCTTCTAATGGTGACAGGACATGAATCGGCAGGGATCGTATGCCGGGAAAGTGATGCAGATACAGAGGGACGCCAAATCTCCGTTGGTCCTGAAGTAAGAAGTGGTGTAATTATCCGCAGGTAAAAAGGGACCAAACTAGTATACGCTTAGCATATCACCGCGGGCATCTCCTGGCTCGCGGTGTCCTGATAGGTCGTCGCATGACAGACGTCTGGCTTCGACCAGTCGTTTTGAAGATCTATCGATGTTCTTTGCGATAGCGAAGCGGCGTGGTCCCGGTCACCTGTTTAAACGTTTTATTAAAATGGGCTGTATGCTCAAATCCTACCTTCTCCGCAATCAATTGCACCCGTTCCTGAGTGGACAGTAAACGTCTCTGTGCCTCCCGAACCCGGGTAACACGTAAATATTCGCTGAAGCGAAATCCGGTAAAACGGCTGAACATCCGGCTCAAATAGGATGGACTGATATAAAATCGCGCTGCGGCCTCTTCTAATGTGAGGGGCTCGGTATAATGATTGTTCACATAAGTGACGATTTCACTGATCTTATCCTGCATGGGATGATGCGGGACTGGAGAAGATTGCCGAGTATCTTCTTCAACCCGGTGGATCTGAATCAGGATCTGGGCAAGCAGGCTTCTCACCACGATTTCATAATGAGGGCGCCGCTCCCGGCATTCTTGCAGCATCTGCCACAGCATTCGTTCGATCTCGGGCTGTTCCGCATCAGGAAAGTGCAGCAGCCTTGAACGATCGAAGGGAAGTAGACCACATATTCCAAGCTCCATCCCGGTTGCAAAAGAAGGTGAGAATCCGATCAGGATTCGTTCAAAGCCGGGAAGGCTACCTTTGGACGTCGAATGTACATCATGGGGATTGATCAGGATCAAATCACCTTTGCGGGCGGTAAGAAGCTGACCATTCATGGAATAGACGCGTTCTCCTTCAAGCAGATAATACAGTTCGTAAAAAGGGTGTGCATGAGGCTGTGGCATGGCGTTCCCGTCGTGTCTGCTCATGTGTTCAATGGTGAATGAACTCTCGCCAATTCGATATTTGGGTCCAATCCGATCCTCTATAACACTCATAACACGTCTCCCCTCTGCGCCAGCTGATTTACGGTTAATATCCATATCATAACGGAAAATCCAGTTTGTTGTAAACGCTATCATTTGTGTGTGGGTCCGACCAGACGAAATGAATAGAATGCGGGTGGAATGATTTTCGGCAAGCTTAGATATGGTGTAAAGGTGACAAAAGTCTATTCATGTTTTACAGTAGGGGGAGTGAGGCTAACCTCTGGATAGGGGTGTCTCCAATTCGATTTGGAAGGAAGGAAACAGAATATGACGACACATGAATTATCGCCACTCGTTGCTGCATTGAATATGCAGCCACACGTTGAAGGCGGTTGGTATAAGGAAGAATGGAAGGCATCGTATCAAATTCCACAATCCGTACTGCCGGATACATACTCAGGCCCTCGATTCTCGGCAAGTTCGACATACTTCCTGCTGCACTCGCATGAAGTCTCGGAATGGCATACTGTTTTGTCCGATGAGCTCTGGTTGTGGCATAGCGGCAGTCCGGTTGAATTGAAATTGGGCGGCAACGGGGAAAACCCGGAAAATGAAGAAGTGCTTGTGCTGGGGATGGATATTGCTGCGGGGCAATCGCCGCAGGTACTCGTTCCAGCCGGAGTATGGCAAACCGCACGTCCGTTGGGTGATGAGCCTGTACTGGTAACGTGTGTTGTAGCTCCAGGTTTCCACTTTGATGATTTCAAACTGGTTTCCAAAGGCTAATATAACCATAAATGAACAAGCAAAATCCCGATCCAGTTGCGTTGCATCCGGATCGGGATTTTTTGATGTTTTCTAGCTTTGATTATATATTGATGTTAAAAGTTAAAGTTGTCCGGATCGGAACCAAAGCGCTTATTCTCGTTCAATTGATTAATGCGTTCGATTTCTTCTGTAGTCAACTCAAAATCGAACAGGTCCGCGTTATCGCGAATGCGCTGTGGTGTAACGGATTTAGGTATGGTCACAATACCATTTTGCAGATCCCAACGAAGAATGACCTGTGCCGGTGACTTGCTGTACTTGGCAGCGATGTCCTGAAGAAGCGGATGCTCCAGCAGGTGTCCCTGACCCAGTGGAGACCAGGCTTCAATCTGGATCTGATGTTTGCTGCAGTACTCCCTTAGCTCCGTTTGGATCAACAGCGGATGCAGTTCCACCTGATTCACTGCAGGTTTAATGGTGGCATCGGTCATCAGGTCCTCCAGATGGTGAATCTGGAAGTTACTCACCCCAATGGCGCGGATGCGTCCTTCCTTATGCAGCTTCTCCAGCGCTCTCCAGGTATCCTTGTACTTGCCTTTGACAGGCCAGTGGATTAGATAGAGATCCAGATATTCCAGTTCGAGTCGTTCCATGCTTGCTTCAAAAGCTGCCAGTGTGGATTCATAACCTTGGTCCCCGTTCCACACTTTGGTGGTAATGAACAGATCCTCGCGGGCGATTCCGGATTCACGAATACCCTGAGCTACACCCGTTTCGTTGTTATACGCTTTTGCTGTATCGATACTGCGATAACCTGCTTGAATGGCCGTTTTGACGGCATCAACCACTTCTTCTCCATCTTTAACTTTGAATACACCAAAACCCAGCCAAGGCATTTTGACTCCGTTATAAAGTGTCGTTGTGTCCTGCACGTGTTTCATGGTCCGAAATTCCTCCTCTGATTCATTCATTATTCCATTATGTAATTACCCTGTTGACCGCCGGCCAATCCTAAATGGAGGGTCGTCTGTATTGATTATACTAAAACCTTTTTGGTAATGGAAAAGAATACGACCATTTCGATAGGAAAAACCCCTCTTTTATCCTTTTTGGCCAGCCAGAGGTTTGGTTTTGACGCTTACGGGTGATAAGATGAAGTATACGAAATATGGAAAGAGAAGCTTTCCTATGGAATGGATCACATGAAGAACAGAGGAGCACGGGAAAGTTGGGTGTCATTGAACCCGTGTGATTAACGATAAAGGAGTAAGAATACAATGGCTAAACCTAAACAAACCAAAAAAGCAGCAGCCTGGTCTCTCGTTGTTATGGGAGCAGGATTTGCCGCATCATTGCCGTTTCAGGGCGGTGTTGTAGGCAAACTGCTCGTAGGGTCATTTGAAGCGGGGTTGGTAGGTGGACTTGCGGACTGGTTCGCCGTAACAGCGTTGTTCCGTCATCCACTGGGTATTCCCATTCCCCACACGGCATTACTGCCCAAAAATCGGGACAAATTGACCGAAGGCCTTGTCTCCGCAGTGGAAAATAACTTGCTGAACAAGGATAGCATCACCGAGAAAATTGCGGGTTTCAAGGCAGCAGAAATCGTTCTGGATACGATGACAAGGGAGCTTCACAACGATGGAGTCAAGACCATGATCGATACACTCTGCAAACGAATCCTTGCAGGCCTTCCGTTGGAGCAGATTGCTCCACTGGTTGCGGGCGAGATCAAATCACAGGCAGGAGCCTTCGACTTGGGTCCGATTCTGGAACGGGCTTCGATCCAGATGAGTGAGCGTGGATATGATGCCAAAGCACTGGACTACGGTTTGAAGCAGGCAGAAGAATGGCTGGTGAAGCCAGAGACCATTATGTTTTTGGGTGAAAGTGGCTTAAAGGCGATCAGTGGCATCCAGATGAATGGATTAATGCAATTTGCGATGAATGCGTTCATGGGTTATCTGAACGAGGAGCGTTTGGGCAGCATTTTGCAAGGGTATCTGTTTGACCGAGTAGAGGACATGAAGCGAGAGGGCAGCGCTCTTCGTTACAAAGTGCTCGATCTGTTGCGAACCCAGGCTATCCGGCTGGCGATGAGTGAAAGTGTGCAGGATGGAGTCAACGGCTGGAAAAACAACATGCTGGATGGATGGAACGCAGAGGAAACCGTGCTGAACAAACTCATAGAATTGAGGGATAAGGCGCTCGCTGCGATGGAAGATGGTCAATATGTGGAGACGTTTGCTTTACCTGCGATTGAGCGGGTGTTGTCTGATTTGCGGTCAGACGATGCTTTATTGGCAGGATTGAATGCCAAGATTGTGGAAGGTGTAACGACGCTGCTGGAGAAAAACCATTCCAAAATCGGCAATCTCGTACGAGAAAACGTGGACAAAATGGACAATGCCTCACTGATCTCCTTGATTGAGAATAAAGTAGGGCAGGATCTGCAGTGGATTCGGATTAACGGGGCCGTTACCGGATTTATAATCGGGATTGCACTGACCGCCCTGCGGATGGTATTGGAGTAAATCATTGAAATGGCAAGATTAGGGCCGCTCTCTGGAGCAGGCTCTTTTTCGTCTGGGAAATTTATGAATAGACAACTGATGCAAAAACAGTTGAATTGGGTAATGTACACCCGAATGCTCTAATGGAATCATTTAGGAACAAAGTTACATAAAAACGATGCCAACAGCCGATGTGATCATGTTGATTTTGTACTATGATGCAGTTAACAGGAGAATAGAGTGGATACAGGAATATATTTTAATGATTAATGAAAAAGAAAAGGTGATTGATAATGAGATTGAAGCGGCGATTCACATGTATGTTTTTTTTAATCATACTATCCACTTTTATTTTGGGAGGGTGTCAGAACATGAAGGAAAGTGAAAAACAGGCCTATTTTAAAGAAGCGGAAGCAGAAGCCGTAAAATATCTGAAAAATAAATATGAACTAAATGTAGTCATCACAAATAAAGAGTTGTTACCCGAGATGGCGCTTGATTCTATTGCTATGGAAGGACATGTGGTTGAACATGAAGAGCAAGAGTTTACAATCTCGTACGACTATGAGGATAAAAAGATCAAAAATTTTGGCATGAGTCCGGCAATTAAGGAAGCGATTATTGCTAAGGGATATGATCCGTTTAACAAATAAATCATAATTCAGGATTGATTTTCTTGGAGGTGCAGAGGTTGTGAGTAATTCACCAAAAATTGATGATGAGACATACAACAAGATGTCTGAATTAGCATATGAGAATCTGAAATCAGGTATGGAGTTTGAGAATCTTCCTGGATGGCAAGTTCTTGAAGACACGCATGGAAACAAAAAATCCGGTTTTGATGCGGTGACCTTCTACAATTCGGAGACCAAACAGGCGGTTATCGCTTATCGTGGCACGGAGGGAAGTGCTTCGTTGGATCGTAGCGCCCCCGATTATTATGCAGACGCTCAAATCGGTTTGCCTGAGCTTGGTCGAAAGATCGAACAAAGTACGGATTTTACACCGGATTGGTTGGCAAATGGCATTCAGAAGGTAAGAGATGTTACGGGGATCACTACAGTCGAGAATGCTGTGGGAGAACTGGATAAAAAGCTGGATAAAACGTTCAGTCTGGGACCAAACCAGATGTATGAGGCGGAAGACTACGCCAATGATATGCAGAAAAAATACAAGGATCTGGATTTCTCGCTGACAGGGCATTCGCTTGGAGGGGGAAATGCCCAATATGCGGCCGCATACACGGGACTCTCCGCAGTGACCTTCAGTGCGCCTTCTGTGATCTCCAGTCTCACACCAGAGGCGAAGCGAAAGGCTGAAGAGGGTGGGTTTGATAGCCAAATCATTAACTATGGGCATCCCGGAGATTTTGTGACCAGCGGATTTTTTGGTGGATATGATCGTCATGTAGGTTCCATGTATTACATCAATTCCAACTACAAGGATATGAATGATGACATGGGCATGTGGGATAAAATCAGTAACACCTTTGGTGGCGAGGAGTACCACAGTCTGAAGCAGTATGAGTTCGAGAATGGCTATGTTTCCAACGATCTTTACGATCCGGTTACAGGCGAGCACATCGGTTATTCCCCGCGTCAGCCGTCCAATGTCCTGTCTGATCTCGCAGCATTCATGCGGAACTTGGGTGGGCAAGCGGGCAGTCTTGCAAGAGGTATGGCCGCGGCAGCAGGAGCGTCTGGCCTGATTCAGGTAACGCCTGAGGAACTCAAAAGTGTCGCTGCTCGGTGGAAGCAAAATGCACAACAGTGTAATGCAGAGTTGAACATAGTACGGAGCCGGATGGCTCAATACTTGCATTCCAGCCGCAGTCGCAGACTTGAGCCTATCGTCACTCATCTGGATGCGTCTATTAACGAACTGAGCACATGGCATATGAAGCATACGGGTCAGTTCTTGAACTTTATCGAAGAGAAGGCGGAAGCCTTCCGTCAGGCAGATGAGAGTCAAGTCAGTTTTAACTAGAATTTTGCATGAAGGGCCTGGCGATTGGAACTTACATAAAGGGAGGGATCACGAGTGAGCGGACAATTGCTGGTAGAGTTGAATGATCTTCGGATTGCTGAAAAAGAATTGACTCAGTTGCTTGCCCGTCTCCAGGCAGATGAGCAGGAGGCGAGAAGCTTATACAATCGTCTCGACGACTGGAAGGGACAATCGGCTGATTATACAAGGCAGCAGATCGAAGCGTTCTTCGCAGGTCTGTCTGGACGGATACAGTCGATTGAACAACAGAAGAAGAGCTTACTGCAATACATTGAAATCATGATCCAGACGGATCAGGAACGGTAGAGCAAAGGGCGGTAAGTGACGCTGTTCATCATCAGTGATCGTAAGCATGAGTCTGAAATCGAGTTAGCGTATGTATACAGATAACAAAAAGGAGCCTCGGCACATCGGGATAGACCCCGTTCGCCAAAGGCTCCTTTCTTTTTATGTCTACATACAAGACTGCATGTTAGTTATTAACGTTTTTTGCGGCGTGTTGCCAGAGCGATACCCAGGAAGGACAGGATCAACGCCAGAATGGATACGATCAGTGTTGCCTGTTGCAGCTTCAATGTGCCAGGGTCTGAATCCGTGTTGTTTGGCTCACCAGTAACGGTGTCGTTCAACGCATCACCCAGTGTGGTATCGTCGTTTGCCTTCGTATCATCACCCGTTGCTTCATCATCATGACCCGCATTGCCGGCTGTACCTGCGCTATCATGACCTCCGCCTGCAGCGGCATTACCTGCAGCAGCAGGATCTTGGCTGATTGCCGTGATACTGTGCGGGTTGCTGTCACTTGGTCCGCCTGTCCATTCCACGATGCTGCCATCGCTATAATACTGGAACGCATCCCAGGCTACTTCCGTTTCGGCATCCGGATTCTGTGCTACAAAGTTGAACTGCTGGAATTGACCAGCCAGAATTCCTTCGTTATCTGCGTCCACTTCCCAAGTAATTGACGTCACTTCATTGGAATCATTTTTTTCAGTAGTGATTTTCCAGCCTGCGAGTGGTTGGTATTGCTTGAATGCAACGCCTTGCGGTACTTTCAGCGTGACTTTGGTGGTAGGCAGCTCTTTTTCGGATGGAATCTTGATGCTATACGTCTGCCATGCACCTGTCTGTGCCACGGTTGGGTTAACGGTAACGTGTGCGCTGGCGAATCCAGCAAACAGCATTAGTGCAGCAGCTCCAGCAGTAAGGCTGGATGTCAGTTTGGAAGTCCATGATGTTTTCTTCAAAATAATTTACCCCTCTCAAATCTTATCATTTATGTTTCGGCCCATTTTCTAAAATAAGTGCCTGATGTGCTGCAAAGTCACCGTTCCGGTTACGAATCGTTCTTTCAATCGCTGTTATTCCCAGATTTTTTTGATTCACTTTATAAGTGAAAATCCGGGAATAAATGCGAACGTTACACTTTTCCAGAATCGATTTCGTCCCCTTCACTACAATTGCAGCTTATTGAGACACTGATTTTAGATTGAGTCGCGTTTCAAATCTGAATCGGTCTATACCTACGGATTAGCGGTGTCGATCTCAAATTCGGTATCCAGCGAATCCAGAGATCGGGTTAGCAGATGTACCTTGATGTTCCAGCGTCCTGGCATGGAGATATATTCTTCTGCTTCGTACACGCCAGTATCATTTTTCGGAATCGTGATCTCGTAAATGCCCATATCCATATCCAGGTGGGTCAGTGAAAGTGTGATCTGTTCCAGATCGTTAACTGTAGTGCCGTCCGGTTTTTTCACGTCGACTTTGAACTGATTCTCTCCGGTACGATTTGGGCTTACCTGAAGTGTAATTGTGGTCCCGTCATCCGTAGTCTGTACTTCTTTATAAGGTCCTGCGGCTGCCGGTTGTCCGGGAGACAAGTGTGTCAGCACGGCAGCCAGCGCAAGCACGACGGCTCCAGCAATCAGTTCGGCCTTGAGACTGCCAGCGAGTCGGTTGCCGCTGCTTGCACGTGCCATTCTGGCATGACGCCCAGCCAATACAAGCATTACAACAAGCAAGACAACTTTAGCGATAAGCACGAGACCATATCCCGTTGTGAACAGGGACGTAAGTATAGGTGCAGGCAAAATGATCAGGCTGCTATATATCCCTGTAGCGACGAGAGCAGCAACAGCACCGATACCCCAAGCTGTAAATCGTCGGATCGCCGTCCAATAGACTTCTCCTCGCACCGTGGAAGGCAGTTTATCCGCGAGCGGAGGTAGACACACAGCCATGGCGGTTAAAGCGCCGATCCAGAAAGCGGCTCCGATCAGATGAACGAAGTCCATTGCAATGGCGAGTGTGCGTTGTTCCGCTGCAGCTGGATGTCCTGTCATCGCATGAGTGAACAACCAGCCAAGAACGAGAATCAGTGATCCGTATGATGACCAGATCCGGATACGCAGCGAGCGATCCCGGTCATATCCCGAGAGGATGGTAACCGCCAGCAACATCACAATGAGTATCTGTACCATCCAGATCTGGCCAAATGACGTCAATTTAAGTGCACTGCCCATCAGTGCCCAGCTGAACTCCCCGATGGAAACGCCTGATTCATACAATGTGTTCAGAGGCAGGCTGATCAGAGCGGCAACAGAAGCGGCGCCATAACTGATCCATAACAACCTATAGCTTCTTGGCACTTCCAGTGGTTCTCTCGCCATGGAAGCAGGCGCAATTCGAAACAGCAGGAAAGCAAGTGTGCCCAGAATCACAGACAACCCCAGATATTGAATCCAGTCGGTCAGCGACAAAATCCATTTTAACGGTCCGCCAACCTGGCCTGAACCTGAGGTTAAATCCGCGAGACCGGCAGGAGCGCCAGATGGTTCCCCAATATGAAACACATAGGCTCCCTGAATGGGGTGGCCATCCGCAGATACAGCCTTCCAATTCACGGCGTAGGTTCCGTTTCCAAGTCCGGTCCGCAGTCCGGTCTCCAGAATATGAGGACGATCCTCATCGACATGCACATTGCCGTCATCTGCTTGTGTTCCGTCAGGTCCGGTGATTTTAATATCAAAGAAGGCCGTCTGCAAAGACTCGTTGAACTCGAGAGTCAGGCGTTCAGGTGCAGTCGCAACCAGTTCATTTTCACCTGGTGAGGCCTGCACTATATAAGCATGGGCCGATGCCCATTGTGGCATAACAAGGCAAAATAATAACATCAGGGCGCCCATCAATGCCCAGTGCCGTTTGCCCAATTTCGTGGTGGACCTACTCAAAATCAAAAAATCATCACCTTAGGTCTAGAATTGTAAGTCATTCTTTGTTATCCGAGCACAATCTATACCATTATAACTTTGTCCAAAATAACACCGTATGACTACATTGGGCTATAAAAAAACGAAATGATCCATAGAATTGTGACAAAAACATGAATGTGCCGCTATTTACGCAGCTTACGCCCTGCTAGTCCGCTTTCCAATGCATAGCGGGTTAATTGCACACGATTTTCGAGATGCAGTTTCTGTAAAATATTCTTCAGATGATTTTTCACCGTTTGATCCGAAATGCCAAGTTGGTCGGCAATCTCACGATTGGTATAACCCGCAGATACCCATTGCAGGATCTCTAGCTCCCGCGTAGTCAGGGGATTATCGGGTACATCTTCCGTGCGAGGTGCAGGGAACTCCTGAAGGATTCGATAGGCAAGTTCCTTGCTCAAGGGTGAATCATCACTGACGATGGCGCGAAGGTATTCAAGCCAGGTGGAAGGAGCCAGATTTTTGAGCAAATATCCTTGAGCTCCCTGCTTCAGTGCTTCGAACAGGTACGTGACATCATCCGATACAGTGACCATGACGATAATGACATAAGGAAAGCGCAGTTTGATCTGGCGGGTGGCTTCCAGCCCATCCATATCCGGCATCTGCACGTCCATCAAAATAAGATCGGGCATCCATTGCCCGGTAAGCTCCAGTGCTTCCAGCCCAGTCGAAGCGGTACCAATAACCTCAAACAGGCTGTCCTCGGATAAAATACTGCAGATCGCCTCACGCGCATGCGCGTGATCATCGACAACCAATACCCGTACAAGTTCCATATTAAGCATGCCCCTTCCCAATGGTTATTCGTGTGTAACCTGGCCTTGAATCAAGGGCGAAAGACCAGCCCATCTGAACTGCACGTTCCTTCGTAATTCTCAAGCCGTACCGATCCTTCAGATGCAGTGGATCCCCGCTCACACCAACACCGTTATCCTGAACGAAGATCGACCAGACAAAAGGAGTCCCTTCTGCTATCACTCGAATATCTGTAGCCCGGGCATGTTTACGTACGTTAAGTAGTGCTTCCCGAATGCAGGCGAGCAGCTCTACCTGCTCCTTTGGAGAGAAGAAGGTGCTCTCCAGATTCCATTCCAGACGCGCCGAAGGAACCGTCTCCTCTATAAGTAATTCCACCTGTGACAGCAGGGAGGTTCCTTCCGGTACTGCCACTTGTCCAGGCACGTAGCGGAGCTGGGCGATGGCCTGCCGTACGTAAGCGTTGACCTCATGTACGGTTTTGCGTATTTCCCGAATTTCATTCTCGTGGCCGCTTCCAGCCATACTGCGCTCGGCCTTGTCTGTTTTTACCGACAGGAGAAAAAGAGACTGCGAGATGCCATCGTGAAGCTCACGGGCCAGTTGGTCCCGAGCTTCGAGTGCCACTTTGGAAGCGCGCTCCTGCTCTAGAGCAGCCCTGGCACTTTCCAGCATTTTAAATAAGCGACTTAGCAAGGTGACACTTATGAGGTAAAGGATAAGGGGGGTAAGCCAGTTACCCGCATCCATGGAAAGGTAGGGCATCAGGAATTGATGACGGATGTATTCCCAGAGTCCCACCGTGAATGTGGGGACCAACAGAATCATCCATTTAATCTGTTTGTATGACATGAATACAGAACTCCTTTGAGATAAGGTCCAATTATATGTATCTGTTTCAAGGGTTGGCACCATTATAACGCATGCTTGCTTCAGACCCTAGTCTGTCTTTCTTCGGAGGAAGTTCGGGTGGATAAGGGAGCATTTAGAAGGATATCTAAGAACAACATGGGGTGAAATTATGTCACGCAGGGTGAGCCTTGATGAATACAGATGAGTGGGGCTGTATCCATTTTCCCTATTGAAGAAGGTCCTCTATACTTATATAGAACACAAATTCATTACAAAAGATGTTAAGGAGTGAACGCAACAACATGAATCAAGAGGTATTGGAACGTCGCAGCGAGTTGCTCAAGAAGAACATTCATCAAATGCTTCTTCAAGACAATCAGCACGGAATCAGTCGTCAGGATAACATGTTTTTGCAGCAGATGATTAAAGAGCTGCATCAGACTTCACACGAAATGAATACCACTCGATAACGCAGAATCTGCACAAGAATGAAATAGTCTGGTGCATGATTCATTCCATGATGAACATGAAAATGGCGCTATCCCCGATTAGGCCGGGGGTAGCGCTTTTGGCTTTGTAAGGGGTAATTCTACGGGTGTTACACAAGTTGTTGCTGCACCGTTCGTTTCTGAATATATCGGATGAACAATTCGGCTAGCTCGGGATCAAACTGAGAACCGGAGCACAGCTGTAGTTCCTTGATTGCTTCGTCCACATTTTTCGTTTCCTGATACGGTCGCTCTGTCGTCATTGCGTCAAACGAATCAATCACCGTGAGCATCCGGCACAACCTTGGAATCTCACTGCCTTTCAGACCATAAGGGTAGCCTGTCCCGTCATACCGTTCATGATGCAATTCGATATAGGGAATGAGATCGGCAAAACGCTCGTTGGTCATGGCCATCTTTTTGCCCCAAATGACATGTCCCTTGATCGTTTCCCACTCTTCAGCGGTAAGTTTCTCTTTCTTATTCAGGATGGACCACGGAATCTCCAGCTTCCCGATATCATGAATTAGTGCGCCCAGTACAAAACTCCGCTTCTCCACATTATCGAGTTCCAGCAACTCACTTAAATCGAGAGCATACTTATATACGCGTTTGGAATGTTTGAATGTATCCATATCCTTATATCTGAACAAGTTGAGCTGCTGCTCAATGTCGCGCACATCCTGCACCAGATCAATCTCTTGCTCCATACCGTCGTTACTGCCGTGGCGATGCACATTGTTTTTGCCCTGTTTTTTGGCATAATACAGTGCTTTATCCGCCTGATCCACAAGTTGTGACTTGTTGTACATATCGATCTCATAACGAGCAACACCTGCGGAGAACGAGAGACAACCGTGCGGAAAAACTTCCACTCCTTCAAAAGGTGTATCGTTCAGCTGCTTGCGCAGCTTGTTCATGAACGCATAAGCCTCGTCCAGGTCCATGCCTGGCATGAGTAAGGTGAACTCTTCTCCGCCGTAACGAAAGGCGGTAACGGGAGTGCCTTCCGTCTTCCGACTGAGGAAATCTCCGAGAAGAGCCAGCAGGCTGTCACCCTGGAGATGACCGAAGCGGTCGTTATACTTTTTGAAATCATCAATATCGATGAGACCCAGTGAAAGCGGGGTTCCCTGAGAACGGGCGTTACCAAGCTCGGTTTCCAGCATACTTTCAAAATGGCTGTGGTTAAATAAACCTGTGCGTTGATCCGTATTGGCCTTTTCCTCAATACTTTGATACATCACAAACAGCTGCTTGAACGCATGAGATAGCAAAATGCTAAGACTGAGGTAGAGCAGCAGGCCGAGAACGCCGTTATGCACAACGAGAATGGTCAGCACGAGCGCCAAAATCAATGTACATAAATAGACCAGCAGCGATTCGGTAACAAACACACGCTTCATCTGCTGTAATGCATCCTTTGTTGAGAAATGAAAAAACAGGCCAAGCGTAATTGTATTGATGATGAAGTAGGCTGCAAGTGCCGCAAAATAGGGCAGCAAGTTATATCCATCCAGTGCTCCCGGAATTCCTCCAGTCCAAGTAAATACATAAGCCGCTCCAGCAATCATAAGGCTATAAATGCTGAAATTGACGATATGTTTCCACCAGGTGAGTTTGCGATCCTTGATTAACAGAATGAGGGAAACCGGCAGCAGTACAGACAGACTGAATGCACCACCAAACATGAAGATACAGGCGAGGTACACGGAAGAGTCCATGGATTGCTGATTGCCTTTGGGCGGAATTTGAAACGTGAAATAATCCAAAATCAGCGCCGCACCGAGCATCGTGTATACCATTACCCATTCGTCAGAGGATAGATGGAGATAAGACCACTTGTTCATATACAGAAAAATACCGATGCCGGTGCAGCTAAGCAAGACGACATACATGCTGCTCCGATCTGCTTTATGGATAAGGTTACGAATAAAGTTCATAAAAATTCTCCTGCTTGGTTTAGTCTGCTCTTGATGTGAATATATCGGCTTGTACTATATTGATGTATAACATAACAAGTTACCTCCCAAAAATCCAGAAAGAAAAAACAGGCCGCTGGCAGCCTGTTTGTCTTGGTTGGCGAAGTATATGTACTAGCCACCCAGCTTGTATCCCGAAGTCAAAGCAACAACGACAGAAGCTACGATGATTGCGTTGATGACGAGACGGGAATATTTAATGCCTTCGAATTTTTTCATGGAAAAGACCTCCCTTCCTTGGAGTCTGTCCGAATCTCTTCAGGCCTGATGGAATTCACTGGCTGCAAAGCTTCTCCGGTTCGATTCACCATCATGTACTGAATAAACAGGAATATGCCAATGTTCATGACCACATCACCAATGCTGATCACTTGAGTCCGTGGATAAGGGCTGGACAGTGGGATGATATCACCTAGGAATGAAAGATGTGTGGAAGCATCCATCATATAGTGCTTCGATACCGCTCCACCTTCGCGCAGCATATCCACATAATAGGGACCAAGAACAGCAGAGGCTTCCACAGAAACTGGCATACGCCCACCGTTCACCGCCATGACGATGAAATTGAGAAATACACCGATCCAGATCAACGTAAAACCTTTGTAATGTCGATTAAGCCACAAAAATGCTAAACCTGTGACATAAACGGCAGCAAACAGGTACCCGTTGATAGATGCAACCCAATCAAGCCTTTCCTGCAAGAAAAAGATGAAGAACTGGGCCAGTAGCAATAGCGGGAAAATCCATCCGCCTCGCAGCTTGAGTGCTGCAAACTGGTGGAGACCATACCGAAATCCTCCCCGGAACAGTCCAACGATCAAGCCAAGCAGAATGCCGTCGTATACCATGATTAACTCCTGTCTTACAGATATGTGTAAACGTGATTGCGTGTTTGTGTACCTATGTTATTCGACCTTTTACTGGTAAATCCTGCAATGGAATATAATTTTTTGAGAAGAAATTTGTAAAAAGATAAATAAAAAACCGTCTCTACGAACCAATGGGTCGAATCCATTGTAAAGTTCGGTAAAGACGGCTTTATATTATGTCAAATTGCGAGCTTTAATGCACCTAGCATATGTTCAGTTTATTCCGATTCCCCGTTGAGATAATTGAAGAACGGGTGGTCAACCCAGAAGGTATAACTGGAGATGTCCGCATCAGGGGCCAGCTTACGGAAACCTTCCTGAATTGCCTTGGAATTCTCCTTAAGGGAGAAGGATTGTGCGTAATAGTTGCCAAGTGAAATTTTATTGTTGGCAATGACTGGATATTCCGCGAGAGCAGTCGGCGAATAATAGAGCGGCTGCCACCAAGAAGCATGGATCAAGGCAGAGGTGTCATCGCTATTCTTTTTGGCATACTTCAATATAATGTCGTTGAAACGGGCTTTGTCCGCTGTGTTATTGAACTCGAACTGAATGTCATATTCTTTGGCGTAGGCGATGTAGTTGCCATTCTCGATCTGGGTTACTTTGTAATCCGGTGTTTCTTTGGGCTCTCCCCATTCCTTCAAATAGATGAAGGCAGATGTTTTCGGTTGGAACTGTACGTCAGCATCGATGCCTTCACTACGCAACAGTCCAATCAACTGCACCGCATGTTTAATATCATCATGACCGTAAGTTAAAGTCAGTTCATCGATGAAGTTGGAATCAAAGCGACTATCCTTAAGATTGTAACCTGTGACGAGATCATTCCGCAGAGCTTGATCCACAATGGTTCGAAGCTCCGGTGCTTCTATTAAATCAGCAGTGCGATAGGCAGCGTACAATTTGGAGTAAATGTCAGCGTCGCCGGAACGGCCAATTTCATTTTTATATTTACCCTGACTGGTTAATACCCGTCCAAGCAAAATGTTGGCAAAATCGGAACTCGCTTGGCCACCCTTACGGAGAGCGGGGTAAAGACTTTCAGGAATCAGACCTGTATCAATGGCAGCGGCCAGTTCCTGCGCGGCTTGTCCCTGAACGCGGCTTGAGCTAATGCCCAGTTTCGCAAGTGCCTTTGCTGTTTTGTCTTCAGGATATGTATAGGCCAGCTCTTTGAATCCGGCTGCTTTGACTGCGATGAAGACAGCAGCATAAGTGCTCAGTTGGTCATTGGCACGCACTTCCGTACCGGATAGGATGCCGTTGTTATATAAGGAAACGGCAGCTTTATAAGTAGAATCATTCGAGTTCAGATCAGTAAAGGCTGGGGCCTTAACTTCACTGTTACTTGCTTCATCTGTAGCAGGAGCAGCTTGATCGGCTTCAAGAATGGTAGCAATCGCCTTGATGAAGTCACCCTTCGTTAATTGTTTCGGTAATTGGATATTGTATTTGGCTTGCAGGAATTGCGCGTAATCGGCTGCACTCTCGGTATAGACTGAAGGAGCTTGTGCTACCGGTCCTTTAACAGCCTGTGAGGTCGTTTGTCCTGCGGGAGTGGCGGATGCTGCGGATACCGAAGCGGGCAAGCTGAGGCTGCCGAGTGTAACCGGAGCGGCGAGCAGAGCGGCCAGTGTGATCTGGGTGATTTTTTTCAAATGAATAGCCTCCTCAAAATAGGGTTGGAAAATAAATAAGATTGCGTTATAATTCTGACAAATCCTATATGAATATAATAATTGGATTGACTTTAGCATGGAGCAGCTCTGGATGTCAACGGAAAAAACCTTGGTATAGAGAGGCTTCGGAGGCTCTGCCGAAGGCAAATTAACTATTATATTCCATTTAGTGTATCCGCTCAAAGATTTATTGACAAGGATCGACAGTATCCGCTAGGATTATAAAAAAAGAATAGTGAAAAGGGGAATTTTCAAAATGAAAAGAGGTTTATCGTTCGTCTTATCGATCATCATGTTGGCTATATTGCTGGCGGCTTGTGGAAATTCTGCTTCCAAAGACGAACAATCGGCCCAAGGTGGCGACAGTGAAAAATCACTGCGCATGGCGCTTGTACTTCCTGAAAAAATCGGGGTAAACCCGTTCTTCGTACAGATGGATGAAGGTTTCAAAAAAGCAGGCGAGGAATTCAAGGTAGATACCAAAACAATTGAATCGACTGACCCGGCCGCATTTGAGCAAAACCTGCGTGCTGCAGTTGCTGAGAACTATGATTTGATCATTACAGCGACATTCCAGGCAGAAGATGCATTGAAAAAAGTGGCTGCTGAAAATCCGGACAAGTCCTTTGCTATTGTGGACACAACGGTTGATCTGCCTAACGTTCGTAGCGTTGGTTTCCATGAATATGAAGGAGCGTACCTGCTTGGTGCAGCTGCCGGACTGTCTACGAAAACAGACAAAGTCGGTATGATTGCTGCAATGGACGTTCCATTGATCAAGAAATATACAGAAGGTTTCAAAGCTGGTCTGGAATCAGTTAACCCGAAAGCGGAATTCCTTGTGAACTACGTTGGTGGATTCAACGACCCGGCCAAAGCAAAAGAACTTGCGTTGGTACAATTCGGCAAAGGTGCTGACTTCATCGCTGGAGCATCTGCTGTAGGTGATCTGGGCGTGTTCGAAGCCGCGAAGGAAAAAGGCTTCTATACTTCCGGTCAGGATACAGACCGTACCGTTGAAGATCCGGAACATATTGTATTGTCTCAATTGAAGTCGACCGATACGGTTGCTTATCAGACAGTGAAGGATTTTGTAGAAGGAAACTTCAAAGCAGGCGCTGTGAACTATGGCTTGAAAGAAGATGGCGTAGGCCTGACGTATGTAACACGTGACAGCGAATCTCCATTGAGTGCTTTTGTTGGACAAGAGGTTATCGACAAGGTTAAAGCGATCAAGGATGATATCGTATCTGGCAAAATCGTTGTGAAAGATCCATTGCAACAATAGTATTCTTTGTCCCATAGGACTGAGTGATTGAGTTGATCAGCCGGCTGCCCGATCAGGCAGCCGGTTTTGCTGCTATTTAAGACCGAGAGGAGAGAACGCGAGATATGCTGTTGGAGATGGAGCAGATTACGAAGAAATACGGCGGCTTCACCGCTAACCGGGACATCCGTTTTAATTTGCGAGAAGGAGAGATTCATGCCCTCGTGGGTGAGAACGGCGCTGGTAAGACAACCCTGATGCGTATGTTGTATGGTATGGAGCAACCGACATCAGGCACAATCAAAGTTCGTGGACGCGAGGTAAGCTTCGCAACTCCGTCTCAGGCCATGGCAAGTGGTATCGGCATGGTGCATCAGCATTTCATGCTGTTTCCTTCCTTTACGGTTGCCGAGAACATCGTGATTGGCCGTGAGCCGTCTGCGGCAGGGGTATTTGACCGCAAACAAGCGGCGGCCCAGGTGAATGAATTGGGCAGAACGTATGGTATGCCAGTTGATCCGTGGAAAAAAGTATTCGAATGCCCTCTGGGCATGCAGCAGCGTGTTGAAATTCTCAAGGTGCTGCATCAGGGCGCAGATATCATTATATTGGATGAACCATCAGCAGTACTGACACCGCTGGAAGTGAAAGAACTGCTCGCGAATATGAAATCCCTTGCCAAGTTGGGCAAAACCTTTGTATTGATCACGCACAAGCTGCAGGAAGTCATGGATGTAGCAGACCGGATTACGGTTCTTCGTGATGGTCAGGTGACAGGTACATTGGAAGCAAAAGACACGAATGTAGAGGAACTGTCCCGCCTGATGGTAGGTCGTGAGCTGGTTCGCATGAACAAGCAGCCATCCGTTCCGGGAGAAGCTGTGCTTCAGGTGGAAGCGGTAAATCTGTCAGGAGCAGAGGATCGTTCTGCGCTCAAGGATATCCATTTGCAAGTTCGGAAAGGCGAGGTCGTTGGAATCGCGGGTATTTCCGGAAACGGTCAATCTGAACTGATCCAGATCATTGCGGGACTGCGAAAGGCAGATAGCGGCCGCGTCCTGCTGTCAGGGCAGGATACAACCAATTGGCCAGTGCGGCGCATTCGGGAGCATGGACTTGCCCATATCCCAGAAGACCGCTATATGTGGGGAGCGGCGAAGGATGCGAGCGTTCGTGAAAATGGACTGATGGGCCACCATCACCGGCTTCAATCAAAAGGTATCATTAAAGCGAAGGCAGCACGGAACATGGTGGAGAACTGGATCAAGCAGTTTAGCATCAAAACGGGTTCTGCAGAAACGAAGGCGCAGTTCCTTTCCGGCGGTAACTTGCAGAAGCTGATTGCTGCGCGTGAATTTGCCCAGGATACGCCGTTTCTGATTGCGGCTGAACCTACACGGGGTGTAGACATCGGAGCGATGGAGACCATCCACGCTGAATTGCTGCGCAAACGGAATGAAGGTGCGGGTATTCTGCTCGTTTCCTCGGAATTGTCTGAGATTTTGCAATTATCGGATCGGATCATTGTTATGTATGAAGGCGGAATCGCTGGGGAACTGAAGGCAGATGAAGCAACAGAAGAACAGATCAGCTTGTTGATGGCAGGAGGGAAAGAGCGGATATGAATCGGGTAAAAGAAACACTTCGCGGACTCGTACAGCCGCTGCTCGCCGTATTCATCGGTTTGCTGGCAGGTGCTGTAGCCATTCTGGTCGTTGGCGGGTCCGTGGTGGATACGTATGCGGAGATGTGGAAAGGAGCCTTCGGTAACTTCTACTTCTTCACCAACACATTGGCACGTTCGACGCCCATTATTCTTGCGGGGCTGGGCGTAGCCCTGGCGTTCCGCGCCGGATTTTTCAACATGGGTGCAGAAGGACAGATGGTTCTTGGCGGACTTAGTGCAGCACTGACGGCGCTCTACTTGCCGGGTCCAGGCTGGTTTGTCTGTATTGCAGCTATTGTGGCGGGAATCATCGCCGGTGGAGTCTGGTCACTGTTTGCAGGCTGGTTGGATGCGCGCTTTGGCATGAATCTGTTGATCACAACGCTGCTGCTCAACTATATTGCAATATATTTTGGAGGATACATGGTATCCTACCCGTTTAAAGACCGCACGGGATCGGCGGCAATGGCTCAGACGCCTATGATTGATCAGAGTGTCTGGCTGCCGAAGCTGTTCCAGGGCATGGGACTGCATGCCGGCTTCATCATTGCTATTGTGGCAGCGATTCTCATCTACTGGTTCACACACAAGACAGTAACCGGTTATGAGATTCGCATGTTGGGAAGCAATCCTTCGTTTGCAACGTATGGCGGTGTGCGCCGTATTCGCATGATGATGCTGTCCATGATCATCAGTGGTGGACTTGCAGGTCTTGCGGGTGCAGGGGAAGTGCTGGGTACACAGTACCGTTTCCTTGATGGGTCGTTGTCATCGGCAAGTTATGCATGGAGCGGCATTATGGCGACTTTGCTTGCCCGGTCGCATCCGCTAGGAACAGCTGTGGCGGCAATCCTGCTTGCAGCGTTGCAGACAGGTGCTATGGGGATGGAACGTAATACGGATGTACCGCTGGAAGTCGGCAGTGTCATCCAAGCGGTATTGACGTTATTTGTATCGGCTCAGATCGGATATTCATTCCTGAAGCGGAGAAAGGAGAAAAAGTCCAATGCAACAACTGTTTGATGCAGCCATGTTTGGCTCTACCTTGCGGATTATGACGCCGATTCTGCTTGCAGCGCTCGGTGGGGCTTTATGCTCTCGTGTCGGTCTGTTCAACGTGGGTCTGGAAGGACTCGTACTGATCGGTGCTTTCTCCGCTATTGTCGGTAACTATCTGTTCGGCAATGTACTATTGGCCGTACTATTCTCGATTGTGATCGTCATGTTGTTCTCTGCGCTATTTGCCTTTATCAGTATTAATCTGAAGGCCAACGCCATTGTGGTCGGGATCTCGCTTAATTTTCTGGCGACAGGACTGACGACTTTTGCGCTTCGTGCGATTTTTGATGTAAAAGGTGCTTACTATGACAAGGATATGGTGGGACTCCCCAAATGGGACATTCCTCTTATTAAGGACATTCCGTGGGTAGGTGATGTCATCTCAGGGCACAGCCCGCTCGTGTATCTCGGGATTATTATCGTAATTGCCTTGCAATTTTATCTGTTCAAAAGTGTCTCCGGTTTCCGCCTTCGTTCGGTTGGCGAGAATCCGGTAGCGGCACAGAGTATCGGCATCAAGGTGCGCGGTATTCAATATGGTGCAGTTCTGATGTGCGGCGTATTGTGCGCCCTGGCGGGTGCACAGTTATCGCTCGGTCAGGTTACGATGTTTACCGAAGGCATGACCGCAGGTCGCGGCTTCATCGCATTAGTAGCAACGATGCTGGGTCAAGCGAATCCGCTTGGCGTTATGGGGTCCAGTGTGCTGTTCGGGTTCATGGAAGCTCTTAGTATCCGATTGCAGGGCTTTGCGCTACCAACTCACTTTACCATGATGCTGCCGTATATTGTGACACTGGTGGCGATGTTCTTCTTCAAGGACCGTACCTATGCACAAGACGCACTGAAAGCGGGCGGAAGCTCGCGTTAATTCCTGAATGTTATGCTGGAAGCATATAAAGAAGGAGGAATCACGCTTGCATAATAAGGCTGAACGTCTGAAAAAAACGAAAATCCCGGCATCCAAAGCGGGTGCTGAGCACGGAGACCGGCTGCCGCCGGGGCAGGTACTGACCGAGAAATTCCCGATTCTGCATGAAGGTGAAGTGCCGGAATACGACCTTTCCACTTGGGATTTGAAGGTATTCGGTGAAGTTGAAGAGGAGAAGGTATTCTCCTTCGCCGAGCTTCAGGCGATGCCTCAAGTGAACACGGTGAGCGATATTCATTGTGTTACCCGCTGGTCCAAGTTCGACACGCCGTGGGAAGGCATCCGGTTCTCGGATTTTATCAAGCTTCTTGGCGTTAAACCGGAAGCGAAATACGTCATGATCCACGCAGATCATGATTACGAGACAAATGTTCCGCTCGAAGAATTGATGCATGACGATGTATTGCTTGCTTTTAAATTTAACGGTGAGCCGCTCACACCGAAGCACGGTTATCCGCTGCGCTTGGTTGTTCCACAACTCTACTTCTGGAAGAGTGCGAAGTGGATACGCGGTCTGGAATTCATGAAAGAAGATCGCAATGGCTTCTGGGAAGTCAATGGTTTCCATCATTTTGCCGATCCGTTCAAGGAGCAGCGCTTCTCTGGTGAAGATATTCCGATTCCAGAAGACGAATGGACGAAGAAGGAGTTTGATTAAGATGTTGATGCCTATTTTGCAAATTCATTCCGAAGATATGCCTGCGTATGCCATTGTTTGTGGTGATCCGGCACGTGCGGAGAAAATTTCCCGCAAGCTGGAGCAGGCGAGAGAACTGGCGTTCAGCCGGGAGTATCGCACGTTTGTAGGATTGTATGAAGGTGTACAAATGGCCGTGGTCAGCCATGGCGTAGGATCACCGGGAGCAGCCGTCTGCTTCGAAGAGCTGATTCGGGCAGGGGTAACGACCTTGATTCGTGTAGGTACAGCTGGCTCGTATACAGCGGATTACCCAGCGGGCAGTGTAATCGTCAGCACGGCCGCTGTTCGTACGGACGGGCTGACACGTCAGCTGGTACCGGATGGTTTCCCTGCGGTTGCGGACCTTGGTGTTACGCAAGCGTTAATTGAAGCGACTCGTGAGCATACAAGTGGAGCGAAAGCTACAAGTGCGGGTAAAGTTGGCGTAGGCATTACCGTAACCCTAGATGCTTTCTTCACTGGGGTTGAAGAGATTCCTCACCGCAAGTACAAGCAGGCGGGTGCTCTTGCCGCTGAGATGGAAATTGCCGCGCTTTACATCGTCAGCACACTGCGCGGCGCTCGTGCTGGAGCTATTGTCGCTATCGATGGATTCGCAGATAGCGACCTGGCGGCCGAATATGATCCGCACACAAATGCGGTAGCTGATGCAGTTGAGCGTGAGATCGAAGCGGCACTGCGTGCACTGGCTGCACTCGCTCGTCAGGATCAGGCGTAAAGCTGAGATCATCAGGGCATTTTGTAGCACTACTGGCGGTAAAATTGCAAAATAAGCAAATGATGTCCATCTGAGGTGGACAATATAAAAGGGCGTCCCATAAGGTCATGTTCATGACTTTGGGACGCCCTTTTGAGTTTGAGATAGAAGTGACTGGCACTAGATTGGAAGGTGCAATCAATTGGTTAGCGTTGTCCGAACAACTGCTGCGCCGTCTCAATAAATAACCGGGATGCGGGAGAAGCATCGACAAGTGAAGGAACGGCAATCTCAATATTGCGGTAGGCTTTCGGCTCTGTGGGAAGTGCTTTGACACCCGGAGGCAGCCAGGATAGAGAGATTGCAGGTAGCATGGCTGTTCCGAGTCCCTGCTCTATCATGCTAAGGCAAGTGTTTACGTTATACACGACAAATCCAAAATGTAATTCTGCATCTGCTCGATTGAACAGATCAACAATCGGTACCTCATAGCCGCCTTTGCAAATAATCATGGGGTGTTTGTCCAGCATTTGTACGGGCAGAATTTCCTGATTCGCAAAAGGTTCATCGTCCCGAAACACCGCGAGCATCTCCTCGCTATAGAGTGGAAGCGTCTCATAAGCCACATCTACTGGCTCTTTGTCTGTGGCAATAATGAGAGCTACATCAATAGCGCGTGAGCTTAGCCACTCCTGAATTTCAAGGATGTTTCCCTCGTGCAGTTCAAACTGAATCTGAGGATAGCGGTCCCGAATGGAGCGGATGATTTTCGGCAGCAGATGGGCAGATGACATGGGAAAAGAGCCAATACGAATCGTACCAATCTCCAACCCTTTTTCGGCCGCAACGACCTGCTGTACCTTATCAAATTGCTGTAAAATGCGGCGGAAAATGACCAGAATTCGCTGTCCCACATCCGTAAGCACGATGCCGTTCCTACGATCCCGTATGATTAGAGTGACATCCAGTTCATTCTCCAGCGAAGAGATGGCCCGACTGACTGCGGGCTGTGTCATATTCAGTTCCTGGCCTGCGCGGGTGAAACTTCCCGTCTCTGCAATTTTCACAAATAACTGCAACTGTGAGTTGTTCATAACAAATATGGTATGCTCCTTATGATTAACATGCATTTCAATTATTCAATCATTATTGTATCATGAAGAAACGGAACGATCAAAGAATGAATGTAAAATGGTTCTGGATCGAATTCCAAATGGTTTGCAGGCACAGAAAGAGCGCAGGATAATGTGTACGGTTGATTAAACTGCGGCTGTAGATGTGTGCCGGATAGGAGAATAAACATATGGCTTTATCACGTGCAAAAGCAGGCTGGGTCCTGGCTTTTCTGGTACTCATGTGGGGAGTAAACTGGCCCCTGACCAAATACGCATTAAATTTTACACCGCCACTCATATTCGCAGGCATGCGCCTGTTAATTGGGGGTCTGGTGCTAGGGTTGTATGCTTTTCCCCGCTACAAAACGCTACGACTAAAGCAAACCTGGCATATTTATGCCATATCTGCGGTGCTTAATATCATCTTCTTCTACGGCTTTCAGACCGTCGGGCTGACGGAAGTGCCGGCAGGCTTATTTTCATCCATCGTGTTCCTACAGCCTGTGCTGCTTGGAATCGGGGCATGGTTGTGGCTGGGTGAGTCCATGTATGGACTGAAAATTGCCGGATTGGTGCTCGGTTTTGCAGGGGTGGCTACGATCAGTATTGGCGGCATGACAGGCAAAGTATCCCCTGAAGGGGTTATGCTTGGGCTGTTCAGTGCAATTAGCTGGGCGATCGGGACCGTATATATGAAGCGAAATTCAATGAAGGTCGATGGAATCTGGATGACAGCCATTCCTATTTTGATCGGCGGAGTTGTTCTGACGTTGACAGGTACGGTCACAGAGAGCTGGGCTGATGTGCAGTGGGTGCTTCCTTTTATACTGGATACGTTGTTTATTTCGGTGTTTGTTATTGCGATGGGCTGGCTCGCGTTCTTCAAACTGGTCAGCTCCGGCGAAGCCAGCAAAGTAGGATCGTTCACGTTCCTGATTCCGCTGATCGCCTTGTTATGCAGTGTGCTGTTCCTCGGAGAGTCGGTGACGGTCAATCTGATCGCAGGTCTGGTCATGATTATTGCCAGCATCCTGCTTGTGAATGTTAAAGTGAAAGGTAGCAAGGTGGCGAAAATATAAAGTTATGTGGTGAACTTTCTTCAAGTGGTTGATGAACCTTGTATACATTCAGAATGACAATGCAAAAAATGGGTAAGTTATATATAGGAACATCACCATGATTACGAAGAGGAGGACTCCAACATGACACAGAACAATCAACCTCAGGATGAGGCGGCAATTCGCAACAAACTGGATGAAGACGGGGATTCCTTGATGGAGAAAAAGAAAATTTTGAGCGGTGTAGATATTGAGCCGCAAGCAGACGAGTGGTCTGCCAAACCGTCACCTGTAGCATTTGATGAAGGTAAATCATCCAAAGAATAAGAGGAACCAGATATAGCTTAATAAGAAGCGGGTACCGTTAAGGTATCTGCTTTTTTTATAAAATAAGAAAGGATATGCTTTGGAGTATCATCGTTCTGATATTTAAGGGAAATATCCGCTACACGCAGTCTGGGTTCATGAATCACATCGATAGATGTTTATTTATTGTATAATCATGGAAACATTTGTGAGGGGAGAATGTAAAGATGAGTGGAATCAATATTAGACGGGCTGTCATCGGAGATTACACGGGAGTATCTGTATTAATGGATGAGCTTCATCACTTGCATGTAGAGGCCAGGCCAGACGTATACAGAGAGTTACAAACGAGAATGAGTTATAAGGAATATGAACAACTGCTGGAAGCCGATCATCGTTATCTCTATGTTGCGGAATTGCTGGATCGGGGTGAGATTGTTGGATATGCGAGCGCACAGTTGAATGTTATTCAGAATGTGGATTTGTTAAAGGATCGAAAGATGTTATATATCAATGAGATCATCGTTGGCAGCAAACATCGCGGACATGGGACAGGCAAACTGTTGATGCACGAATTAATCGAACTAGGCAAAGAAATACAGGTCGACAGTGTTGAACTGACCGTGTCTACATTTAATATTGGTGCTCAAGCTTTCTATGAGCAACTAGGTCTGGCTGTCCGCAGCAGCAGAATGGAATACATACTATAATAAGCCTCTACGAAGACTAATGGGATGTCTGGCGAGATAGTCAGCTCAAGAAGGATGGAAAACATCCATTTTGAGAAAAAAATAAAACAGACTTGCATACCCCCATGGGGTATGTTACTCTTATAACAGAACGAAAGAAAAGGGGTGTTCGCGATGGAACATCAGAGCCATCCCAAGGAACCTTTGGAGTCATCCGTAACAGAGGTTAGCGAAGTCTCACAGACAGATGATCAGCAAGCCAATTCTTGTCATACGTCAGGCAGTGATGGAAAGCATGTGCGCAAGAGCCATCACTCCCAAGAGATGAAGGGCAACCTGATTTCTCGCTTGAACCGTGTTGAAGGACAGATTCGCGGGATCAAGGGATTGATCGAGAAGGACACCTATTGTGATGATGTGCTGACGCAGATCGCGGCGGCTCAGTCTGCTCTTAATTCAGTAGGCAAGCTATTGCTGGAAGGTCATATGAAGAGCTGTATCGTTGAGCGCATTCAGGCCGGAGAGCATGAGGTTGTGGATGAATTATTGGTAACGGTAAGGAAGTTAATGAAGTAACTATTTTTGAATGAACTCATCATTTATATATCTAAGGAGGAACTACCCATGTCAAATATTACGTTGAACGTTACAGGAATGTCTTGCAATCACTGTGTGAAATCGGTTGAAGAAGCCGTGAAGAATGCAGGAGCGAATGGTCAGGTTGATCTGGCAGCAGGAACTGTCGCAGTTGAATATGACGAGCAAAAAGTCAATGTGGATCAGATCAAGGCAGCCATTGAAGATCAAGGGTATGACGTAGTCTAATCATCGCAGGCTTAAACTGAACTTCCCTTTGCATGGAAAGGAATTCAATAGATCTCTTTTCCAATAAATGAGTTCATTGTTTAAGCCTGATTTTCTGTCTTTTATATACCCCTTGGGGGTATTGGATAGATAAAAATATTTCATAGAGAAAGGAGCTAACAACATGGATAAGTCATCAACAACGGACAACACAACTGCATCAGAACCCGTACCATCACCGGAATCAGCGGGATTACAGACAACACTGCAAATTACAGGGATGACCTGTGCTGCCTGCTCTACCCGGATTGAGAAGGGATTGTCCCGAATGGAAGGGGTCAATCAGGCGAATGTTAACCTCGCTATAGAACAAGCGACGGTATCCTATGATCCGAAGACAACGAACATCAATGCTTTGCGGGATAAAGTGGAAGCACTTGGTTATGGTACAGTAACGGAATCCGTGGATCTGGACATTACAGGCATGACCTGTGCCGCTTGTTCTACCCGAATCGAAAAAGGTCTTTCCCGGTTGCCGGGTGTATCCCGTGCAAACGTGAACCTGGCGCTGGAAACGGGACATGTGGAATTTGCAGCAGGAGTATTGAAGGCAACCGATATTACGGCGAAGATCAAGCAGCTCGGTTATGGTGCGGAATTGCAGCAGACACAGGAAGATACCCAGTCGGTGCGTGAGCGTGAATTACAGCGCAAAAAGTGGAAGTGGATGATCTCCGCCCTGTTATCTTTGCCGCTGCTTTGGGCCATGGTGGGCCACTTCTCATTCACCTCGTGGATCTGGGTACCGGATCTTTTCATGAACCCATGGTTCCAACTGGTGTTGGCAACGCCGGTACAGTTTGTCATCGGATGGCAGTTCTATGTGGGAGCCTATAAAGCACTTCGTAATGGCAGTGCCAATATGGATGTACTGGTTGCTTTGGGTACAAGTGCGGCGTTCTTCTACAGTCTGTATCTGACCCTGACCAGTGGCAATGCAGCTTCGACCATGATGGATCATGGTGGGACGGGAATGGCTACAGCAGCCATGCCAACCGTGGAGCTTTATTATGAGACGAGTGCAATCCTGATTACGTTGATCCTATTGGGAAAATGGTTTGAGGCCGTAGCTAAAGGGCGCTCCTCTCAGGCGATTAAAAGCCTCATCGAACTGGCTCCGCGTGAAGCCAGAGTGATTCGTGATGGACAGGAAGTTATTGTACCGTCGGCATATGTTGCGGTAGGTGATCTTGTTCTGGTAAAACCCGGAGACAGCATTCCTGTGGATGGCATCGTGGAGGAAGGGCAATCTTCTGTCGACGAATCCATGTTAAGCGGAGAGAGCCTGCCCGTGGATAAAAAACCAGGGGATGCCGTTACAGGCGCTACGCTGAACAAAAATGGAGTATTAAGACTGCGTGCGACTCGCGTGGGCTCGGACACGGCGTTATCGCAGATCATTAAAGTGGTTGAACAAGCGCAAGGTTCCAAGGCCCCTATTCAGCGGATTGCCGATGTGATCTCAGGCATCTTTGTTCCGATTGTTGTAGGCATCGCGGTAGTCACGTTCCTGATCTGGTATCTGTTTGCCAGTCCTGGTGACTTTGCTGGTTCGCTGGAAAAGGCGATTGCTGTACTTGTCATTGCCTGTCCTTGTGCGCTTGGACTCGCAACACCAACGTCCATAATGGCTGGATCAGGGCGCGCGGCGGAATATGGTGTGTTGTTCAAAGGCGGCGAACATCTGGAATCGGCACAGCAGATCCAGACCGTTGTACTGGACAAAACAGGCACAGTTACCCAAGGCAAGCCCGTGCTTACGGATGTGGTGACGGCTCCAGAATGGACGGAGGCAGAGCTGCTGCAACGGGTGGGAGCGGCAGAGCAGAGTTCGGAGCATCCTTTGGCTGAGGCGATTGTGGAAGGAATCCGAGGTAAAGGTCTGGAGTTAACCCAATCAGAGCAATTCGAGAACATACCGGGATATGGTGTGCGAGCTCGGGTTAAGGGACAAGAGATCCTGGTCGGGACACGCCGACTGCTTACAGATGCGAAGGTGAATGTCTCCGAGGAAACCATGCAACAGATGAACAACCTTGAAGAACAAGGGCGCACAGCGATGCTGGTCGCGGTGGATGGTCAATGGGCTGGGCTTGTTGCCGTGGCGGACACCATCAAGGATACTTCACGGGAAGCCATTCAGCGGCTTCATGCTATGGGAATCGATGTCATCATGATTACGGGAGATAATGAGCGGACAGCACGCGCTGTAGCAGAGCAAGCCGGAATTAATAAAGTTCTGGCTGAGGTACTGCCAGAGGGCAAAGCGGCAGAAGTGAAAAAACTTCAGGAGAGTGGCCTCAAGGTAGCGATGGTTGGAGATGGTATCAACGATGCTCCGGCCCTTGCTACAGCCGATATCGGTATGGCCATTGGAACCGGAACTGATGTAGCGATGGAAGCAGCGGATATTACGTTAATGCGCGGCGATCTGAACAGTATTGCAGATGCAATCGAGATGAGCCGGCGCACGATGGGCAATATTAAGCAGAACCTGTTCTGGGCACTTGGCTATAACGTGATTGGTATTCCAATTGCAGCAGTGGGCTTCCTGGCTCCTTGGTTAGCAGGTGCGGCCATGGCGTTCAGCTCCGTGTCGGTTGTACTGAATTCGCTGCGTCTGCAACGAATGAAACTTAAAAGCAATGACTGATGTCCATTGAGGGACGTAATTCAACTTTGCATTATACTCAAGAAGCATAGGGTGCGGTACGCTACGGCGGATCGTGCCTTTTTTGTTGATAAAAGGTGTTTGAAATATGTTAAAGCATTGGTCCTTTCCTTGTTAATTGAAGGTGAGCGTGTGAAGTGATGTCCTCTTATGAAATGGAATTCATTGTTTGCGAAACATATCTTTATATTTCTGAACCTTTCAGAAATAGATTGACAATATAGACATATAGACTTAAAATTTAAAACGATCGTTTGATTTAAACAATCGTTTACATCAAATTCGAACTAATTAGTAATGGAGGACATCATTTATGTTGCAGGCTTTACGTATATTGTTGAAAAAACCGCCAGTAATTGTGGGGATCGTGACGGCACTTATGTTCCAAGTGATCTTCAGCGTAATCTGGATGACAGCATATTCCGGAGTGAATGACCGGATGAATGAATTGACGGTTGCCGTTGTCAATGAGGATGGAGAGCAGTCCAAAGGGATCGCAGATCGTATGGCTGAGACGCTTCCTTTTCATACCGTAACGAATCTGAGTGCTGCCGAAGCACTTGACCAGTTAAATCATCGCAAGATTCATATGGTGCTCAATATTCCTGCAGGTTTTAACCAGCTGATTCAGACAGCCGGTTCCACTGCCGAAATCAAGTACACCATCAACGAGGCGAATCCGGTTACGATCAAAAGCATGATGCAAGGTGTATCGCAAAGCGTGACGAACACGATTAACAAGCAAGCAACCGCTCAAGGTGTGCAAGCTGTGTTGACGGCTTCCGGAGCGCCTGCAGATCAGGCAGCTGAAGCTGCTGCCAACCTGACTACACGAGTGGAAGGTACAACCACTTCCATGAATCCGGTTAACGGCATGAACAACCAGATGGTTCCGATGATGATGGTACTCGCTTCTTATGTGGGAGCCATGATTATGGGGATGAATCTGCAGACCGCGATGGGTATGCTGTCTGCTACTCACTCCCGCTGGACATTGTTCGGTGCTAGAGTAGTCATTAATTTGGGGTCTGCTCTTGTGGTTTCTCTGCTGGGGTCATCACTGATTGTGTCGCTGGGCGGACAGATCCAGCAAGGGTTTATCGCATTCTGGTTGTTCCAGGCGCTGTTCCTCTGCACATTCATGTTCTTCTCCCAGTTCTTCCTGATCTGCTTTGGACCAGCAGGAAGCTTGTTCAACATCATCTCACTGTCGCTGCAACTGGTATCTTCCGGTGCAATGGTGCCACGTGAATTGCTGAACAGTTTCTACAGTGGTATTGGTCAGTATCTGCCAGCCACATATGCCGTTCAAGGTGTTCTGAGCGCTCAACTGGGCGGACCAGGAGTTCAATCCGCTGCTGGCTCGATTGTTATTGTTTTGCTGGTTGCTGTAGCCCTCTCCCTGGTGGTGACGTTGTTGAAAAAACAACGCATGCCAGCTGGGGCACCAAGCCCGGCACAAATGAACAGCTAATATTCCTGTCATCATGGTTGTTCTTCATAGGATATGGCCAAGCACCCCGGTGATTTTCACCGGGGTGCTTGGTTTAATAGTAGGTTGAGGTGGCTAGCTTTGCAGGAACACAGGCGGCACACCTTGCGCTTTGATGCACAAACTTTCATAATGAAACGATAGAGTAGTCTCGCTGCAGCCCGGTGAGCTGGAGCAAATGAATAGAACGGACAAGAGGAGCGGACGGAATGACGGAACCGGAATTGGATATAAAAACGAGGATATTGCTTGCAGCCAAGAAACTTTTTGCACAGCAGGGGTATGACGGGACGAGTGTTCGTCAAATCTGTGATGAGGCGGGTGCGAATGTATCGCTTGTCTCGTATCATTTTGGCGGAAAAGAAAAGGTGTTCGAAGCATTATTTGAGCACTTTTTTCCTGATCATATGATGAATGAGTTGGCTGAAGAGTCCATGTCCTCCCCCGTGGAGGGTATCCGACGAATCATAGGTGAAGTTGTAAAGTTCACAATGACGGACCGGGAGATGAGCGATATTGTGCAGCTTGAAATTACGCTGCGTACCCATCGCACAGATACCGTGTTTCGTTTTTTGGACCCCGTCTGGACCAGAGTGAGAGAACTGCTGCAAGAAGGCAAGGAGCAGGGCGTATTTCAGATCGAATCCGTATCTTATGCGATGCTTCAGGTCATGGGTGTAGCTTTGGCGCACAAACGGGCCAAAAACTCACGATTTAGCTTTGACTATCAGGATATGAACACAGATGAGCTGGCTGAGCAGACCATTGAATTCGTACTACGAGGATTGGGAGTGAATAGCAATGAACGAAACCATTGAATTGATGATGAAGCACCGCTCTGTGCGGAAATTCAAGCCAGACCCGGTAAGTAAGGAGCAGCTGGCAGCAATCGTGGCGGCTGGGCAGATGGCTTCCTCTTCAAGTAGTGTGCAGGCCTATACTATAATTGCTGTAACCGAACAGGAGCAGAAGGCCAAAATGGCTGAATTGGCAGGTAATCAGTCTTACGTCAACGAATGCCCTGTGTTTCTTGTATGGTGTGCTGACCTTTATCGCTTGAGTGATGCTGCCAAGCGTTATTTGCCTGAAAAAGAATCCTATGAGGACTCCACTGAAAACTTTATGGTGGCCACAATTGATGTTGCACTCGCATCGCAAAATGCTGCGCTTGCAGCAGAGTCACTAGGTTTCGGAATTGTATATATTGGTGGGCTGCGCAATCGCATTGAGGAAGTTAGCGAAGTATTGGACTTGCCTGACGGCGTCTATCCAGTATATGGTATGTGCATTGGTGTTGCTGATCAGGAGACGGGTATTCGTCCGCGTCTACCGCTGGAAGCTGTCTTACACCATGGCCGCTATAACGCTGAGCAGACCCTAAAGGGCGTCGAGATCTATGACGAAACGACCGCTGCATACATGAAGGAGCGCACCCAAGGGGAACGTTCTACACCGTGGTCCGAAATGATGGCGAAACGCCTCACTGAACCGGTACGTCTACAGATGAAGCCATTCCTCGAAGGCAAAGGATTCTTGAAACGTTAAGCGTAAATTCAAAAGAAGTCAGTTTGGCGGATGCCGACTGACTTCTTTTTTTGCAAACTGTACCTATTTAGTTAAGGAATCATCATAAGACTGGATGCCAATTCGGACCTAAGGAAGACCGTAGAAGCGTTTCGTATTCTGATAAAAGAGACGCGCTGCCCGCTCCGTTCCCATACCGGTCACTTCACTCCATGCCTGAATAACCTGTCTCGTCATGGCTGGATGCGTCATTCTTCCCTGGAAAGGTCCCTCGAAAGGCCAAGGCCCATCGGTCTCTGCCATAACCTGCTCGGAAGGATACTGGCGCGCTAATTCACGAATTTCCTCTTCGTACACAATATCAGGTGTGAATGAGACGAAGTAACCATTGTCAGCCATTCGCTGGACGGTCCGCTTGGAGCCTTTGAACCAGTGAAAGTGAGCCCGACGATGATGATATTGTTCCAGTAGGTCACAGGCGATATCGGCATCCTCATATACAGCGTGCAGTACAATCGGTTTTCCATGTCGCTTGGCTAACTGGATAAATCTTTCTAACAGATCGATATAGCCGCTCTGATCAAATTGGTGTCCTGCCTGTTCGGCTTCCTGTCGGTTGTAATAGGGCAATCCAACTTCCCCAATCGCTGTGGCTTGTCCCATATGCTTTTCGATCCAGTCGAAGAACAGATTCTGCTCTGCCAGGGTCGGCAGGGGCTGCTCAGGATGGAAGCCAAAGGCTGGATATACGGTACGAGGGTATTGTGATGCTAGTTCCAGGTTAGTCTGGGCAGATGCCAGATTCATGGAAACGGCGATGACCGCCTCAACCTGTTGGGATGGGAAGGAATGCAGCATCTCACGTTGTTCTTCAGGTGTATATTTGTCCAGGTGAAGATGAGCATCGATCAAGGGTGCAAAAGCGGTTGATTGCATGGATGGACCCCTCCTTTTTGTCTTTTACCAATGATACGCAGCGTAGTTTGTCTTGGATCACCCATTTTAGGGAAAAAATAACTCAAAAACCCGCGCTATTTGGATAGGCGGGTTTTCTGCTGTTCTTCTTTCATCCACTGGGAAATCTGCCGTTTCCGTTCAAGAAAAGCAGAGTCCTCCGTGATCGCTTCGTGACGTGGACGATCAAAGGGAACATCGACTTCGTGAAGTACAGCTGCAGGCCGATTCGATAAAACATAGATACGGTCAGCAAGCAATAATGCTTCCTCGATATTATGCGTGATGAACAGCACCGAGCGGCGGTTCTGTTCCCAGATATCGAGCAGCCAGCGCTGCATGTCGCTACGGGTCAGTGCATCCAGCGCACTAAAAGGCTCGTCCAGCAGCATCAACTCCTGCGGACTGAGCAGGGCGCGCAGAAAGGCAACCCGCTGCTGCATGCCGCCCGATAACATATGCGGATAGGCTTGTTCAAATCCGGCCAGTCCGACACTGCTCAGCCACTTCCGGGCATCTGCAAGAGCTTCTTCTCGGGGTGGTGCGTCCGCAGACACTTCACCTGCAAGCAGCACATTGTCCTCGATGGTACGCCATGGAAATAGTGCAGGCTGCTGTGGCATATAACTAATCTTGCCGCGTTGTCCGGTAACATCCTGACCATTCATCAGGATTTGGCCCTCCTGAGGTTTCAGCAGACCGCCGATGATGTGAAACAGGGTGCTTTTACCGCAGCCGGAAGGACCGACGATGGCTACGAATTCTCCTTGTCCCACGGTCAGGGACAGGCCATCCAGAACGGGCAATGTGCTGCGTCGCTCTCGGAACGAAGCATTCACGTTCAGAACTTCCAACGCTGGTGATGAATGATGTGCAGGTAAGGCCACGGTTTCATACTCAGGACTTCCGCTACTCGTTGGAGTGGTTGCACCTTCATCCGGCGCAGCAGCTACCCGCTCGTTGTGTTCGGGTGTCATCTTGTCATCACTTCCTAACCTTTATATGGTGCATATTTCAAAGTTATCGCTTTTGTGGACGCCAGCGTACGAGCAGCTTTTCCAGTAGCGCAATGAGCAGGAAGAGCAGCAGACTCAATGCCACAATAATCATGATTGCCACGAACAGGCGATCCGTCCGATAGGCTGATTTTTGCAGCATCATATAATAGCCGATGCCCTTATCTGCACCGATCCATTCGGCGATAATCGCACCCATGACGCTGTACGTAGCGGCAATTTTAATCCCCGAGAACACCGAGGGCAATGCATGTGGAAGTTCGAGTTTCCAGAAAATTTGGCCGCGTTTTGCACCAGCCATGCGCATATAGTTCATCATGGCCGCATCGGTGCGGGTCAATCCGTCCATGGCAGCTACAGCCACCGGGAAGAAGCAGACCAGAATGATGGTAATTAGTTTGGGCAGCAGCCCAAATCCGAACCAGATCAGCAAGAGCGGAGCAAGCGCAATGGTCGGTATATTTTGACTAAGAATAAGTAATGGATAGAGTGCAGATTTCAAAAATGGAATCAGATGCAGCACCATCGCAATCAGTAATCCCACAAGTGTACCTGCTGCAAACCCAATCAATGTCAGCTGGATTGTTGCCCATGCATGCATGCCAAGTCGCTCGGCCTGGGACGCTGCTTCATGGGCGATGTCTGAAGGCGCAGGCAGCATCCATTTCTCAATATGGAACAGGGAGACAGCTCCCTGCCATATCGCTATAAAGAGAATAACCGCCACAAAGGGCGGCCATACGCTTTTCCAATAGGCATGCATTAGCGATATTTCTCCGTCAGGGTGTCCATGCTGAAGCCGCTTGGGCTATGGGCGATCTTGATCTGTGAGATGATGCTTGGGCTGCCAGCTTCCACGAGAACTTCGTGCATTTTGCGGACAACCTCGAGCAGTTCCTCCAGTTCTCCCTCCATCGTGGTATCCAGTGGATTAACCTGATATTTCAAGCCGGACTGCTGAATAACTTCAATGGCACGATCAACATAAGGATAGGAATTTTCGCCATTTGGCGTTTTGGGAATGACTTGAATGCTAAGTAGTGTGCTTGCCATGAGAGATCACGTTTCCTTTCGGGTTAAATTGCATGAGTTAAACCAGCTTTACACTTTACCACTCCGATTGCAGTACCCTCTTCCGATCACTGTTATCCCCGGATTTCTTTAATAATTTTTAACGGAGGAAATCCGGGGATAAAGGTGAGCGCTTCGCTTCTTCAGATGGGTTCTGCACTCTTCGTTCTGGTGTAAAAAAAGTTAAACTTAAACCATTTTTATTGGGGTAGAAACTCGTTTGTATACGCTTTGGATACATCTACCTGCTCATCGAGCAGTTTTTTGCTAAACATCCAATCCGTGTAGTTCTGCCATACTTCCTGCTTCTGCTCACCCCAGCGTGGTGCGTCATCCTGGTATTTCGGACTCAGCCACTTCTGGCTTGCGAGTACAAGATCCTTATCCAGATCCGGTACGGCCTTGATCAGAATGTTGGCAGCGTCTTCGGGATGTTCAATCGCGTATTGATATCCTTCGGAAGTCGCTTTCAAGAACGCTTTAACCAGCTCGGGATCGTTCTGAATCGTCTTTTCATTGGTAACGAGTACCGGTGTGTAGTAGTCCAGAGCTTCGGAATAATCTTTTACATACAGCATGTCGATCGGTTCGCCGCGCAGTTCGGCTTCGATGCCCGTCCATGCGTAGAAAATCCAGGCAAAGTCGATATCGCGTTTCACAGCGGTGAAGAAGTCTGCATCGCCCATGCTAATATTTTTTACTTTGGATACATCGGCACCTTCGCCTTCCATAATGGACTGCATTACAGCTTCTTCCACCGGGGAGCCCCAGCCACCATAGGTTTTGCCTTCAAAATCTTTGGGAGATTTGATGTTCCGATCCACCGGAGCGGCAAATCCGGACGTGTTATGCTGAATGACTGCAGCGATGGACACGAGCGGTACCCCCTGTGTGCGGGCCTGGGTTACACTCTCCTGATAACTTACGCCAAAAGGCACTTCGTTCGAAGCCACCATCGTATCCGCGCCTCCGGCACCTGGCTGTACAATCTCGACATTTAAGCCTTCGGCTTTGTAAAAACCTTGATCTACAGCCGCATACAGGCCGGTATGATTCGTATTTGGTGTCCAGTCCAGCACCACTTTAATGTCCTTGAGGGCTGCGTTGTCACCTTCATTGCTGTTTTCGGTGTTGCTGCTGCCATTTTCTCCTGAAGGTGCAGCTTCTTTGCCGCCACATGCGGCCACAGCCACTAGTAGTACGCACAAGAGCATTAGGCCCATCATTTTACGCCATCTCATCTTCATTTCTCTCCTTCATGTTGTCCGGCCAGTGGCGCGGGGTACTCCTTGGCTTCATATCCAAGCTTCTTGCATAAATCGACAGATTTATACCAGCTATGATCCGGATGACGTCACTTTTTTTAGCTCTCTGGCTATATAAAAGAACATTAAAAAAAGCGCCCCGTTAATCCGGGACGCGTGCAGGCGTTAGAGATGTGGCACTCAGCAAAGAGGCTGGGCCAATTCGATATACTCCGATTCCTACGCTGGCATGATCCAGATCAGGTCTAAGGGTCAGTATCTTGGTGGGATACACTCTCAGCCGGCCTATTCCGACTCCCCTGGGAAACTATGAAGTTACGGGCATTACTAGGTGTAATTATAGGCCAGAGGCCCATGCATGTCCAGTCAGGAACTGGATAGGGGCACGTATGAATGAATCAAAGAGGCCATTATACATGCGTATAACGGCCTCTCTAGATGTTTGGTTTTTAACAATTATCGTGGCGAATCATATAAGGAAATCTGACTGAGTGCAAAAGCATCGGATTTCGGGTCATAGCCTACCTGTTTCTGAGTGGTTTCCAGATTTAATCGTTTAAATCGATTATTCGAGATCCCATGCAGTATGGTGAAGGGCTCCAGATCTGTAGCTGTAATGGTTTTGAACATCAAATCACACAAGTCAGCCGGACTAATATACGCGCTCATATCCCTTGCCTCCAGCGCGGGTCCATCTGGTTGAAAATCATCATATGCACCTATACGTACTGCTACACTTTGTAAACCTTCGGTATACGCAAAATAGGAAGCGAGCGATTCACCAAAACATTTGCTAACTCCGTACAAATTCCGTGGGCGTGTCGGCATGTCCGGATAGACTTGAGCATCAATAGGATACCCCTCGATCGTCTGTGCACTGCTTGCCAGAATGACTCTCCGCACACCTTGGTCCTTAGCTGCACGGAATACATTAAATGTACCCTTGATATTAATATCCAACAACGATTCATAGAATCCGGCATGCGGGGAAGGATCTCCCGCCAGATGAACAACCACATCTATGCCTTCGCAAGCGTGCTGACAGGCTTCGGGATCTGTCACATCCAGTGTCATGATCTCATGGCTTGTCCCTTGATACGTATGTAGTCTGTTGATATTCAAATCCGTTAGTCGAAGGTGAAATGCTTCTGACAAGTGTTGGGACAAGTCACGTCCAATTTTTCCGGCTGCGCCGGTAATTAAAATGTTCATAAATCAGCTCCAATTCTTAGCGCTGGAAGAACTCAATCCATTCCTTTTCAGGTCCATAGATGAAGAAATAACGGTAACCGTTAGGCAGTGTAATCATCTCTCCATCAATAAATTCGGCCTCAGTTGCCTTAATGCGGTTGTACTCAGAATCAAGGTCATCGACATGGATGGCAAAATGGTGCACCGTACCTTCGGAAGGCAGCTTGTCGCTGTATCCCTGAATCAACTCAATCTCGGTCTCATCGCTTCCGTTGAAGCCGAGAAAGGCGAGCTGAATGACACCGTTGGTATGGGTTACCCGGTCTTTCAATTCAAGACCAACAATCTCCGTATAGAAACGCAGCGTGGTCTCCAGATCACGAACGGCAATGCCGACGTGGTCAATGCGCTTTTGAAAACTCATAATCAAAATCCTCCTTTATATTTAACGATTTTTTTCTACCATTTTAAGGGATATCATAGGGCTGTACTACGAGGTTGTCAAATAAGATTTTAATTTGGAAAAATTATAATTGTTCACAGAATGTTCACTTATGAGGAGGGGGTCATTATCTCTATAATTACGAAGGTAAACAGAGAGGATGAGAGATTTGCCAACAACGAAGAAAGAACAGATTATTTTTGGAATGATGATGTGCACAGGGATGGTCGTCGTCATGATGACTTTCAATTTATGGCACAATGGGTTATTGAGCAAGATGTCCGCGCTAGATATACTGCTTCAATTCATATTGTGTTTTATCATTGCGTTCCTGGTGGAGTCCTTCATTGTTGGACCTGTAGCGAGAAAAATTGCATTTTCCTTACCTTTTGACAAATCCAATAAAATTTTGGGCGTGCTCGCTATGTCATTTTTCATGGTCATTGGAATGGTTCTGATCATGTCCTTGTACGGAATGATTTCCGCTTACCTTGCGAATCAGTTAAGTGGAGCATCCGTACTAAATACGTATCTTCATACGATTGCTCGTAATTTCAGCCTGGCGCTTCCTTACCAAATCATTATTCTGGGACCACTCGTTCGATATGTATTTGGTAAATTCATTAAGGATAAAGGGAGTGTAGTCCCTTCAACCTAAATAACGTTAGTTCCGATTTAGAGCATCTGAAAGTATTTCCTGGGCAATCGTCCACTGGTCTAGGATAAAGAAGTAATTGTGCATTTTTAAATCAAAAAAGGCGTCGTAGCATTCACGCTACGACGCCTAACTTTTTACAGCTATGATTAATTGAATTTAATTTTATCTTCTGTTTGGTAGATGTTACGATGCTGAACTCACAGTATGCCTGCGCTGCCATTGATACGCAATCACGCTGATAATGAGCAGACCAACTGCAAAAATGGCAAGCATCCATGCTGACTGGTTAACCTCCAGATGATCGAGACTCCAGCCTGTAACCAAAGGCAGAATGGCACCACCAACCCCACCTGATGCAATCAGGATGCTGGGCGTCGATTCTTCTGTTCCAGGCAGCATTTTGCTGGCGAAGACGAGGGCAATGGAGAATACGCCCGATAATGCGAGCCCGAGCAACAGAATGATCAGAAATGCCGACCAGATCTGGTTGGTAAAAGGAAAGATCATCAGCAGTACAACTGCTGCAAGGCAACTGTACAGAACGTAGACGCGATATTGGAATTTCTCCGCAATATATCCGGCAAAAAGTCGTCCAACAGACATGGCGATCCAGAAGCAGGTAACACTAAGTGCAGCACCTGCTTCCTTCATGTTCATTTTCTCAATCAGAATGGCTGGCATGAAGTTGGCAAGGCTCATTTCAGTGCCGACATAGAGAAAGAAAAATAAAACAAATAAAGACAGAAGAGCCAAATTACGGCCGTGATAGGTTGAACGAGTTGGTTTAATGTCTTCAGGATTCGTCCCATTTGGCGATTCAGCAGCGTGAGTGTGTACAGGAGTCTGGTCTGAGCTACGGCGACTCAGCTCGTTGTCCAGCTCACCGAATGAACTTTTGGCCCAGAAGATAAAAGTCATCGCTGCACAGACGGCAACCACGAGGAACGACATGCGCCAGTACCCGGCAGAAATCAGACCGCTTGCAATGAGAGGCATGACCATGGCGCCGATACCAAATAACACTTCAAGTCGGCTCATGGCAACCGCCGTATTATCTTTAATTGCAGCAATAATGATTGTACCGATGACAGCTTCTATCATACCGAATCCGAATCCGGCTGCAGGTGCAATGACGAACATCCAGCCCCAAGGAGGCAGCAGCATATAGGATAACTCTGCGATGCAGAGCAGAGCTGCGGCAATTAATAGACCGCCTCGTTTCCCGAAGCGTTTATTCAACCACGGAGATAACAATACACCACCCAGGAACCCGGCAAATTGGGCAAAGATCAGTGTGCCTCCCTGACTATAATCCTTGCCATAATGTTCAAGAGCAACGGGTAGGATGGAGCCGAGAACCACATGGGCAAGTCCGATGAGGAAATAGGATAAGCATCCAATCCAAAGCAATTTTTTCATGAAGAAAAACTCCTTCTAGATATTATGTTATGTAGTAAGTCTGCCATTCAGGAGTATTTCCTAAAAACAAACAATCTCTATCATAACAGGACATGTAAGGGTGTGCACGGATAACTTGCAATGGAGGCTAAAGTTCGTATATACTGAAAAACAACAATTACAGATCGGACCATGCCGTTGAAGAGCATCCAACTCGGAGGCGTTTTCGCCAGGGGAGCGAACCATTCCCCAAGTTAACCGGAACCGCCCGTTATCGCGGACCAAGAGGCTGAACCAGAATATTCTGGTTTGGCAAGTTGGGTGGCACCGCGAGCAGAGCGCTCCTCGTCCCAAGGGATGAGGGCGCTCTTTGTATTTTTACAGCCAAAGGAGACGGTGACCATGTTGGAAATGAAGTGGATTCGGGAGCATGCAGAAGAGGTGCAAGCTGCGGCAGTTGGCAAGAGAATGAATATCAGTATTCGCGAATTGTTGGAACGGGACGAGGAGCGCAGAGCACTTTTACTGGAAACGGAAGAAGGACGTAGAGTACGTAATTCGTTATCTGCAGATATTGGCAGACTGATGCAAGCTGGTGAGCGTGAACAAGCCGAGGGTTTAAGGGAACAGGTGAAACAGCTGAATGGTCAGTTAGAGCAAGTTGAAGCCAAGCTTGCCGTTGTGCAAGAGGAAGTGACAAGGCTGCAATGGTTGGTACCCAATGTTGTATCGCCGGACACGCCAGTGGGTGCATCGGATGAGGATAATGTGGAGCTGAGACGTGTGGGTGAGCTGCCGGTATTCGATTATGAGGCCAAGGATCACGTAGAGCTCGGTGAACGGCATGACCTAATCGACATCCCACGTGGGGTGAAAATCGGCGGAACACGAAGCTATGTGCTCAAAGGAGCAGGGCTGCTCCTGCACCGGGCTGTACAGCAACTTGCGCTTGATCTGCTGCTGAAGCATGGATTTCTGCCAATGGAAGTTCCTCTGATGGTGAGGGAGAATACCCTTTTGAACACGGGGTTCTTCCCCACAGGACGGGATCAGGTCTATGAATTAGTGGGCGAGAACAAGTGGCTGGTGGGAACATCGGAAGTGCCGCTGGTTTCGTATTATGCGGATGAGATTGTGGATGTACAGGAGCCAATCAAGCTGGCAGCCACATCGACATGTTTCCGCAGTGAGGTTGGCTCAGGCGGGCGGGATGTACGCGGATTGTACCGGGTGCATCAATTTGCCAAAGTGGAACAAGTCATTATCTGTGCACCGGATGCGAAAGAATCGGAGCGAATGCTACAGGAGATTACGGGACACGCCGAGGAATTACTGCAATTGCTGGAACTGCCTTATCGTGTAGTGGCTGTGTGTACAGGGGATATGTCGCAGAAAACGTACAAACAGTACGATATTGAGACCTGGATGCCAAGCCGCAATGCGTACGGGGAGACACATTCGTCGTCGAATCTGCATGACTTCCAGGCTCGGCGTTCGAATATTCGTTGTCGTGATGCCCAAGGTAAGCTTGCATACTGCCATACGTTGAACAATACGGCTGTGGCTTCGCCACGTATACTGATCCCATTGCTGGAGAATCATCAGCAGGCGGATGGAAGCATTCGTATTCCAGCTGCACTTCAGCCTTATATGGGCGGTGCTGAATATTTGGTTTTGCCTCACCAGGATGAAGAGAATTAAACAGATTACAAGCTGTGTGGAGAAGTAAAAAGTGGAACCCTTGTGGGGGTTCCTTTTTGTTTTGCCTGTGATGTTGGGACCAGTGGAGAGTGTTCAGCGCTTTTGTGTTACGGAGGCCGCAGTATAGGATGTGGAAAAGGGAAAAACCAGAAGGGTATGTCACACAGCTGTAACGTACAGATTGTATAGTAGAATCCAGTTTGTAAAGGAGGCGCAGATATGAACCTGCTGCTCGCGGATGATGAGCCGCTGATGCTGCAAATATTAAAAGCCTATTTCGTTAAAGAGGGCTTTCAAGTGTTTTTAGCCGAGGATGGGGAAGCAGCCCTGAATCTCTTTTATAATAATCAAATCGATTTGGCGGTTTTGGATTGGATGATGCCAGGTCGCAGCGGTGTCGAGGTGTGCCGGGAAATCAAGCGTACGAGTCGGGCGAAGGTACTGCTGCTGACAGCCAAAGGGGAATCAGATGATGAGTTTGTTGCCTTGAAGGCCGGGGCGGATGATTATCTGCGCAAACCGTTTGACTCGCGTATCCTGCTATTGCGTGTAAAGAAGCTGCTGCAACTTTCCTCCAAGATTATTGTGGGAGAACTGACCGTGGATCTGGAAGGCCAGAAGATCTACCGTGGTGGAGTTGATGTAGGGGCAACCCATAAGGAATTCGAATTAATGAAGGTACTGGGAATGAATAAGGGGCAGATTGTAACCCGTAAAATTTTGCTGGATCAGGTGTGGGGTTTCGATTATTTCGGCGAGGAACGCACCGTAGACACTCATATCCGCAGACTGCGTGAGAAAATTGGAGAAGATTCGATCAAAACCTACCGGGGAATGGGCTACTGCCTAGAGGATCAAAATGAGTAAACTGACCCGAAAACTGCTCGTGCGCATTATCGGTGCACTGTGTGTTGTCTTTTTCCTATCCTTTATCGTCAATACGTTTTTCCTGCCTAGCTATTTTTTGTATCAGAAAAAGCAGAAGTTGGCCGAGTTAACGACCGAAATCTCTGCTTCAGAACACGGCGTTCCAATTTCACAGATTGAGAGCCTTGAAACGCAATACGAGGTCGCTATCGCTTATGCATCGTTGAAGGATAGTGTGAATGATATTAACGATCAACTGTTATTTCAATATAACCGCAAGGGCATTGCCCTCAGTAAATTTTGGCTGACAGAAGAGAGTATCTCTGCGCTGCGTGAGGGTGCCCGGGTTAATAAATTCTATGATCAGACCAAGTTGAAATCAAGCTTTCTGGTGAACTTTGTGAAGGTGGGGGATTCCGTGTTTGCTGTTGGCGAATCCATCTCCCATTCATCGGAGACGATTCGAATTATTAATCAGTTCAATGCGTACATATGGCTCGGCATGCTGCTGTTGCTTATCCTGCTTTCCGTGCTGTATACCGCCCGGATCGTTAAACCGCTCGCAAAACTAAGCGAAACGGCTGAAGCCATTTCCAATTTATCGTTTACAAAGGTTGATATAAAGACGGGTGATGAGATTGAGTCTTTAGGACGCAGCATCAATGTGATGAGCGACAAATTGCAGCAGGCGCAACATTCTTTGGAAATGAAAAATGCTAACCTGCGAACGTTCATCTCGGACATCTCGCATGAGTTGAAAACACCGCTCTCCCTGATTCGAGTTTATGCCTCTGGCATTCAAGATGGCCTGGATGACGGAACCTATGCTAGGGTAATCCAGCAACAGAGCGAAGAGCTGGCTGGTTTAATTGACCGTCTGTTGGAGTTATCCCGTCTGCAGGCCGAAGTATATGATTTTGAACCTGTTGATCTTCGCCAACTGCTCACGGAGACACTTCATACCTATGAAACCGTATTTCAGCAGCATGGCTTGCATGTGGAAGTGGAGGATCGATGGACTGCCCAGACCTGGGTGCTGGCTGATCGACGGAAGCTGGAGTCTGTTCTGCACAATTGGATGACCAACGCGGTGAAATATACAAGCGGTGACCGAATAACCATTACACTTGAACTGAAAGGGGAAGCGGCACATTTCGGTATCGCCAATGAAACGGATAAGGAAGAGCATGAACAGTGGGATCAGGTTTGGGAGCCCTTCTATGTAATGGATAGTTCGCGCAGCAAAAAGTTTAGCGGCACGGGACTGGGCTTGTCCATTGCCCGGACGATTCTGGAGAATCACCATGCCTACTATGGCCTTAGTGTAGCCGATGGAAAAGTTATGTTTTATTTTTCTTTACCTTTAATACAACGTTAATTAAGGATGCCACCATGCAAATGGTGGTGTTTTTTTGTGTGAGAAGCAACCTGAATTAGAGCTTGTTCACGTTGGGAAAAGCCAATTGTTCCCCTGTCATACTGATGTAACACAATTGACTTAGGATAGGCCTATCACCAAATCAGAACTTAATTCATGGAGGGATATCCGATGTTCAATAAAACCTTTTTAATAACGGGAGGCACAGGCTCATGGGGAGAAGAATTGGTCAAACAATTGCTCGTTCAGGAGCCAAAAGAGATACGTATTTTCTCACGAAATGAGTCACTTCAGGCTCAAATGAGACAAGCCATCCCTGACCCGAGAGTGAAGTTTGTGCTGGGGGATATCAGAGACCGATGGGAGCTTGCAGGTGCCTGCAAGGATGTAGACTATGTCTTTCATCTTGCGGCGCTTAAACATGTTCCGGTCTGCGAGGACCAACCGGATTGTGCGGTTAAAACCAATATTATCGGAACGCAGAACGTCATTGATGCTGCAATCGAGTATGGCGTGCGGAAGGTGGTATATGTCTCTACGGACAAGGCAGCGAATCCTTCCAGTATGTACGGGATGACCAAAGCCATCGGAGAAAAACTGATTTTAATGGCTGACAGTCGTTCCGCTACAAGCTTTGCTTGTGTACGAAGCGGGAATGTTCTTGGATCCACGGGGAGCGTAGTACCGTTATTCAAACGCCAGCTTGAGTTGAAGCAGCCACTTAGCGTTACCGATTCCAGAATGACACGTTTTTTTCTTCCTCTTGGTGACGCCGTGGAAATTCTCCTGTCGGCCATGGAGCAATGTGAGGGCGGTGAGATTATTGTACCCCGAATGCCATCCTGCAAAATAACGGATATCGCACGGGTTTTGGCAGAGGATGCGGGACAAAAGGATGTCCCGATACATTTTATCGGTGCCCGTCCGGGTGAACGGCTTTATGAAACGCTGATTTCAGATTGGGAAAACGTTAGGGAAGTGGAAGCGGAGAAGTCCTACTTTGTTGTCACCGCCTCTCCTGCACCCGAATTAGCGGATAAAGAGGGTAGTGGGACATCTATTCTTCCTGGCAGAGGATATCATTCGGAGGATGTCATCATGACCAAGGCAGAGGTTCGCGATATGCTGTGGAGAGGGGGATTTCTGTGTTCAAGCGGAGGATCATATTTACAGGAGGCGGCTCCGCCGGTCATGTAACAGCTAATCTCATTCTGATCTCCAGATTGCTTCAGGAGCAATGGGAGATCCATTATATCGGTTCCAAGCACGGCATCGAACGTAAATTAATCGGCAAAATCCCGACTGTTCACTATCATGCGGTTGCAACAGGCAAGTTGAGAAGGTATTGGGCGTGGGCGAATGTTTCCGATGTATTCAAAATTATACTTGGAGTGCTGCAATCTTATCTGCTCATTTTACGAATTAAACCACATGTTTGCTTTTCGTTAGGGGGATTCGTAGCTGTTCCTGCTGTAGTGGGTGCCAGGTGGAACCGGGTTCCGGTGCTGATTCTGGAGCCGGATCTACATCCGGGTCTGGCCAACAGGCTGTCACGGCGATACGCCCAAATGATGTGTACTACGTTTATGGATACCGCGACGTTCGCCCCCACGAAAGGTTCAGGAAAGACGATGTACGTGGGACCTGTAATCAGGGAGGAGTTGAAGCTTGGCAGCCGAGCACGGGGGATTCATTTTTGCCGATTTGTCTCCGACAGACCTATTCTGTTGATTATGGGTGGCAGTCAGGGCTCGGAAAAGCTTAATCGTATGGTACTTGAAACACTGCCGGAACTGCTCAAGCGTTATCAAATCATTCATATATGTGGTACAGGTAAATTGAACTCATCCTTCCCAAGTTTTGCAGGCTACAAGGCATTTGAATATGTGCATGAAGAACTTGCGGATTTAATGGTTATGGCGGATATGGTCGTGTCACGTGCTGGCTCCAATGCGATCCATGAGTGGTTGTTGCTACGGAAGCCGATGCTTCTGATTCCCCATGCCAACGGCGGGTCACGTGTTGGACAGACGCTGAACGCGAAGTATTTTCAGGAGCGAGGTTATGCAAGGGTCCTCCAGGAAGAGGAGTTGACTGCTCAGACATTCCTGCGAGATATTAACCTTGTATATATGGAGAGGGATCGTATGGTGGGCCATATGAGGGCGAGTGGAACGGACAACGCCGTTGACAAGGTTCTGCAGCTTATTCGTACAACGGTTTCTTCGGTAGAAAGAGCTGAACATGAGTAAAAGATTTCCCGAGCTGCTGCTGGTCATGTTCTTTTTGCTCATCGTATCTATCCTGATTATCTCAAAACATTTATTGTATTAAACTAGGATTGCAGCCTGTTACAATCCCGTTCTTATTCTGAATAAATAGGCATTCTTCAGTCACTTCCATATGACTTGAAGAATGCCTCTACTTATTTCGGAATTTAGGGGAGGGCTGTAGCAAGTAACAAATGTCGAAAGTTCCTCTTATCCGCGATTCTGCTCCAACCTGATTCATTTTTATGTAATGAGTTTCCGATATAATATAATAGAAGTAAAATATTGGATTACAGGAGATGAAAATTGCAATGAGTGGAATGAAATTAGCAATACGAGGCAGCTTGGCCTTTATTTTAGTATTGGCATTACTGGCTCCTTCGTTTGCCCTAGCAGCCACGGGTGACGTGACATCTATCGAGATTACCAACAGTAGTCCGCAACAGATGAGTGTATCCCAGACAACTACACTTCAAGTGATGGCGGTTATTGAAGGGTTTGATAACAAGCAGGATGTTACGGGTGGCGTCACATGGTCCACGAGTAACGAAGCTGTTGCCACCATTATTAAAGGCAAAGTGAAGGCTGTGGCAGCAGGAGAAGCAACGATATATGCACAGGTAGATGGCGCCAAAGCGCAATTGGTGGTTAAGGTTCAGGATAAAATTAAAAGCATCAAAGCTTCGCCAAGTTCCTATAATTTTGTCAAAGGTAGTGAAAGTACGCTGCCTAAAGTAAGCATTGTGCGTGCAAACGGCAAGGAAGAAGACGTGACATCCGAGATCGTATGGACGGTATCGAGTGCTTCCGCTGTGCTGGAGAGTGGTAAAATCAAAGGAATCACGCCTGGCAGAGTGCTGTTACAAGGCAAATATGGCTCAGAGACAGTTAAAGTTCCCGTAGCAATCACGGACGAGATTACCAAAGTCGAAGTAACTCCTGCTGTCATGCAGCTGAATATTAAGAAATCGAAAGCGTTGAAGGTAATCGGTACATATGCCAATGGGAAAACGATTAATCTTTCGAAACAGGTAACGTGGACCTCTTCCAACAATAATGTAGCCATCGTCAAGAATGGTACAGTCAAAACACTGACGGAAGGACAAGCCACCTTGACAGGAACTTATCAAAATCAGACAATAAAGGCAGAGGTTACCGTTGTTCCTTTGCTCAAAAAGCTGATCACAGGCCAGAAAACACTCGTCTTATCGCCACAAGCAAGTACAACACTGAGTGTGATGGCGCAGTATGATACAGGCAAAACCACGGTTGTAACGAGCAGTGCCGTGTGGAGCAGCACCAAACCAAGTGTAGCCACAGTAACAGGTGGTAAGATTGTGGCCGTGGGTAAGGGCAAAACATCCATTACCGCCAAATGGGGCAATAAAAAAGTTACTATACCGGTGACGGTAAAATAAAGTTTCAACGAATGAAATATATCAATTGAGGTAAATTCATCATCGTGAACAGAAACAGATGGGGCGTAGATATACGCCCCTTTTAAGTATAAAAAATTGGATGTGATGAAAACTGAATTCTTCAATTATAAGCACGAGCCCATTCGAAGTACCTAGAAGAATACCGATTGAAATTCAGTCCTGCAAAGGAGGGAGCATCTGAATGACAGTTCATCTGCAACCGGAAAATTGGCCTAAATGGGCGACAGAATCGGTAGAGATTGTTGATGCCGACCCTATGTGGGGCCTACAGGCGCAGGAAGAGATTCGCCAGCTCAGAGAACTATTACAGCAGCTCAATATTCATCGATTTGAACATATCGGAAGCACGTCCATTCCCGGATTGCCTGCAAAGCCCATTATTGATTTGATGGGAGAGGTGCAGTCGTGGGAGGACATGGACTTGATTGCCACCCAGCTGAATCCGGTAGGCTGGAACTACGTTCCGCCTGAACTGGATGGTCGGGACTATAGACGTTTCTGGGTCAGAGTGAAGGATGGTAAGAGGGCTGTACATCTTCATTTGATGCGCCCAGGCGAGGAACGTTGGGATCGCCAAATCCAGTTCCGGGATGTGCTAAGACAGCGTCCGGATCTGGTAGAGGTTTACGCGGCCTTGAAAGCTAAACTTGCTGATGAGAATAAAGACGACAGAGAAGCGTATACCGCTGCCAAAACGGATTTTATTTTACAAGTGCTTGATGAAGGCATTTGATCCATGATGAAGGCATTTTTCAAAGAGAGGCTGATTTATTTCATCGCAGTGATCATAACCATGGCGGCAGGACTGGCGTCCAGACGCTTTGGAGAACTTTTACCGAATTTTGTGCATGAGCATTTTGGAGATGCCTTGTGGGCGGCTATGATTTATTTTGGGGTACGCATGGTTTGGATTAATCGCAGCAAAGAGTTGGCGTTAATCGTGAGCCTGATTTTTAGCTGGGCCGTCGAATGTTCGCAAATGATTCAGACCCCTTTGCTGAACGAAGTGCGTTCAACGGTACTGGGTGCGCTTATTTTGGGACGTGGATTTCTGGTAATGGATCTATTCCGGTATGCTGTTGGCATTCTGTGCGTGTATGGGATGGATCGTTATTTCCTGAGAAATAAGAAGGCTTGATAATGGGGAGGGACTTAAGTGAATGTAGATAAGCTTTTTACGGAATCACCCGAGTTTGAGACAGATCGGTTGGTACTGAGACGTCTTACGCTCAAAGACCTCGATGATTATTTTAGGTTTGCCTCCGATCCTAAAGTGAGTCAGCAAAGTCTGTGGAACTGTCATGAGACGTTGGATGATTCTGTCCAATATATTCAAAGAGTGTTAGACAATTATGAGAAGAAAACGGTCTATATATGGGCCTTTATTCTGAAGGAAACGGGGAAGCTGATCGGGCGAGGTGGCATTTTTCATCTGAATGAATCCATGCAAAGTGCTGAACTGGGGTACGCGATTGCCAGCAGTTGCTGGGGCAAAGGCCTTGCCGCAGAAGCGATGCAACCGATTGTTGAATACTGTTTTCAAGAACTGGACTGCAATCGGATGGAGGGGAAATGCAATGCAGGCAACAACGGTTCTGCACGAGTGATGGAGAAGTTGGGCATGTCATATGAAGGTTTGATGCGTAAACAATTGAAGATCAAAGGTGTGTTTACAGATCAAAAATTGTACTCCCGTATCCGGGATGATCTATAATACTTCCAATGACTTGCACGATACATAGAAGAAATTGAAGGAGGCGGAACAATGATCTACAGTATTATTTCCCGAGCGGTATGGGAGCAGGTATCCAAGCAGAGAGTGTATGCACCCGATAGCCTGGAGACGGACGGTTTCATTCATTGTTCCACTAAAGAACAGATTCCATGGGTAGCGGCTCAATTTTATCAAGGACGTACGGATTTGTTATTGATTGGCATTGATGAGAGAGCCTTGAAGCCGGAACTGGTGTATGAGGACCTGTATGAGTTGAATGAACTATTTCCACATATTTATGGTGAACTTAATTTGGATGCCGTGCGGAAAGTTATTTCCTTTGAACCGAATGATGACGGGACGTTTTCTTTTCCTGAATAAACACATTTTGCGAAGGGTTGTGAACGTGTGGATATGAATCAGGTATTTCTGGATACAGCCGAGAAGCAATTTTTGTATTACAAGCAGCTTGGGGAGAAGGCCATGGAGCAACTGGAATCCGAGCAGTTATTTCAATCCTGGAATGAAGATGCCAACAGCATTGCGGTTATTGTTAAGCATCTATGGGGCAATATGCTGTCCCGTTGGACGTATGCGCTGACAACTGATGGAGAAAAGCCATGGCGTGAACGTGATGCGGAATTTGTGAATGATATCTCGACCCGGGAAGAGCTACTCGCCAAATGGGAGGAAGGCTGGAACTGTCTATTTGGAGCCATTCGTTCTTTTACACCGGAGCAACTGTCTCATATTATATATATTCGCAATGAAGGACATACCGTCATGGAGGCAATCATCCGGCAATTGGCGCATTACCCTTATCATGTGGGGCAGATTATCTATGCAGCCAAAATGCTCAAAGAAACTGCATGGAACAGTCTTTCCATTCCGAGAAATGGTTCGGACCAATATAATGGCGGCAAATTTGCCAAGCCGAAGGCACGAAAACATTTTACAGATGATGAATTAAGCATAGAAAAAGGTAAAGGTGAGGAACAGCAATGACACAGATCGCATTGATTCGCCATGGAAGCACGGCGTGGAATAAGGAAAAACGTTCGCAGGGAAAAACGGATAATCCACTGGATCAGGAAGGAAGAGAACAGGCACTATTGCTTGCTGCAAGACTGAGTGAGGAAACGTGGGATGCCGTCTATGCAAGTGACCTGGAGCGTGCAAGTGAGACGGCTCGTATCATTGGAGATCGATTGGGAATACAGGAGATTCATTTGGACCCGAGGTTGCGTGAAATGGGCGGTGGGCAGGTGGAGGGTACGACCGAAGCTGAACGTCTAGCCAAATGGGGAGCGGATTGGAACACTCTGGATTTAGGTCGGGAGCTTGCGGATGCAGGTACGATTCGGGGTAGAGCCGCGATAGAAGATATTGTATGTCAGCATCCCAATGGAAGAGTGATCGTTGTCAGCCATGGTGCCATTCTCCGTAATACACTGCGAGGTTTGGTGCCTGAACTTGATGTGAGCGCAAAGCTGTCCAACACGTCGATCACCCGGATTTCTTGGGAAACGAATTCTTGGCAATGCGAGCTATACAATTGCAGCGTGCATCTGAATTCCTCCAAGGAGTTGTGATCGATGGACGCTCTGGCATTAAAACAGAAATTGCGGCAGATTCAGTCGGCTAACCTATCCGCCCATGAAGTGGAACATCCTTACGAATTGGCTCTACATATGATGCAGCATATTGGCAGTCCAGACCCGGTTCTGCGGGATGAACTGATCTATGTTACGTTTGCGACCTGGATTGGACAGGGCGTATTTTCGGAAGAACAGCTCAGTCAGCTGTTGCAGATGGCGCTGGATGATCAGCACCTTTTTCATGGTATTGGAGAACAAGGCACGGACAGTGTGTTTACCCGAACCTTCTCTGTGCTGCTCCTGCCTCCAATTCTGAGTGTAGATCGTCAGAGGCCTTTTCTGAAAAAGGAAGATATCGAGGTTATTCATCATCGGTTGACCACGTATCTGGAGCATGAAAAAGATGTTCGTGGCTATGCCGATGAAAAGGGCTGGGCGCACGCTCCGGCACACGCGGCAGATGCGGTTGAAGATCTTGCACAGTCACCTTATATGGAGCGGGCAGCCTTGCTGGAGCTTTTGCATGCGCTCACTGTGAAAATTACCGAATCAAGTGTAGTCTACATCCATGATGAGGATCAGCGGATTGCTCATGCAGTGGTCACCATCCTTCGTCGCAATCTGCTGGAGCAAAACGATATTTCGTCTTGGTTCGATTCACTGAATCCAAGCGATAAGACGGAGGGGAAATCTCTTTTGGAGATCAGCCAGTTGAGCTTGAATGTGCGCGTCTTTCTACAGACGCTCTATCTTGCCATACGGACAGAAGAAGCAGAGCCCTTTCCGGCTGTCCGTTCACTTATTTTGCAGGCTTTGGAGAAAAAATGATCAAGGTATTATAAACTTGTGGACAAGGAGGGTGATAGCATGACTGGACTGTCGTATTCATGGACTGAGGATGTGCTGTCTCCTCTGGGCGAAACAGGGGTTATGATTCGTTGTGGGGATACCATATCCGAAGCGGTGCACCGGAGGGTGATGTCGGTATGTGCTTTGCTGGAAAAGAGCCAACTGCAGGGCATCTTGGAGTGGCTACCTTCGTTTGCATCGGTCACGCTGTTCTATGATCCGTTGATTTCCCCGTACCACGAGGTATGTGGAATGCTGCTTCATGAGTTGAGCAAGATGGAAGAGGCAACGCTGGGTGAACCCAGAACGATCATTATTCCCGTATGTTATGGTGGTGAACTGGGTCCCGATCTGGAATATGTCTCTACTGAACATGGGCTTACGCCAGATGAGGTCATAGCTATTCACACATCCGGCGATTACCTGGTTCACATGATTGGATTCGCACCGGGTTTTCCTTATCTGGGCGGGTTATCGGATAAGATCGCTACGCCCAGACGACCTACACCTCGGCTTCGAGTTGAGGCGGGAACGGTGGGCATTGGTGGCAAGCAAACGGGAGTTTATCCGGTGACGACTCCCGGTGGATGGCAATGTATCGGCCGCACACCGCTGGCGCTATTTCGTCCGACGGAAAATCCACCAAGCCTGTTGGCAGCAGGGGATCGGGTTCGTTTTGCATCGATATCACTTCAGGAGTTTCTGGAACAAAGGAGGGCGAACGATGAGTATTGAAGTCATTCGCCCAGGTTTGTTATCCACCGTTCAGGACGAAGGAAGAATGGGATTTCGCCGGTATGGAATTCATCCGGGTGGGGTTATGGATACCTTTGCAGCCAGAGCAGCTAATGCACTGGTTGGGAATTCCCGTGATGCAGCTGTGCTGGAGATGACGATGACGGGACCGGAGCTTCGTTTTCATGACAATCGGCTGATCTCTTTATGTGGTGCCGATCTTACGGCAAGCGTGGATGGTCTGTCTGTTCCAGTATGGCGTCCGGTCGCGTTGCTTGCTGGAAGTGTGCTGAGATTTGGGCGATGCCGTTCCGGTTTGCGGTCTTATCTGGCGATTGCTGGTGGAATCGCAGTACCTGAGATCATGGGCAGTAGAAGCACGGATCTTAAGACAGGGTTTGGTGGGTTTGAAGGCCGTGCCCTGAAAGGGGGAGACAGGTTGTCTGCGGGAGAAGCCTCTCGGGAAGCGCAAGCGGCGTTGCATGGATGGAGTGTAGAAGCCGAGAAGAGCAACCGGCGGATGTATGCACCTGCCTGGTACTTGTCCAGCAGGGAATGGCCAGCATATCATGCTGAACCTGTTATTCGTGTCATGCCGGGCAAAGACAGGGCAGCGTTTAATGAAGATAGCCTGGAACGATTCCATAAAGAACGATATGTGATCTCTCCTCAATCGGATCGGATGGGGTATCGATTGGAGGGGGCAAAGCTAAAGCTGGAACTCGGTCAACCAATGGATCGGCTGTCTGAAGCCGTCACCTATGGTACAGTTCAGGTGCCAGCAGATGGTCAGCCCATCATATTGATGGCCGATCATCAGACCATTGGGGGCTATGCTGTGATTGCACAGGTGGCCCGGGTAGATTTGCCGATACTGGCACAGGCTAGGCCGGGGACACGGGTTGCTTTTGAACGGATTACATATGAAGAAGCACAGCAACTATTTATAGAGCAGGAGTTGGAGTGGCGGCTAACCGATCAGTTGATTCGCAAGAGATTGGTAGAAATGGGGGACCATTAATGAACACGGTGGATATCAACTGTGACCTTGGCGAAAGTTACGGGGTGTACCGGATGGAGTCGGATGAGTCGATTCTGCCGCTAATCACTTCAGCCAACATCGCTTGTGGGTTTCATGCGGGTGACCCGGCAACGATGCGACAAACGGTGCAGCAAGCATTGGAGCATCAAGTCGCTATAGGCGCCCATCCCGGTCTGCCGGATTTGCAGGGTTTTGGCAGAAGACGTATGGACATTACACCAAGGGAAGCCTATGACATGGTTGTGTATCAAATGGGTGCGCTGGATGCTTTTGTCCGTTCATACGGGGGGCGTATGCATCATGTAAAACCTCATGGAGCCTTGTATAATATGGCTGCTGAAGATGATCGGCTTGCTGAGGGGATCGCAGAGGCGATTTATAAGGTGCAGCCGGAACTGTATCTCTATGGCCTTGCTGGAAGTGCAATGATAGAAGCAGCGGATCGAATTGGACTGCGCAGCGTCAGTGAAGTTTTTGCAGATCGAACCTACGGCCCGTATGGGAAGCTAACCCCACGCAGTCATCCAGGAGCTGTCATTCAGCAGACGGAACAAGCTCTTGCTCAAGTGCTGCGTATGGTGAAAGAGGGCATTGTTGTGTCGACGGAAGGTACACCTGTATCCATAAAGGCAGAGACGATTTGCATCCACGGTGACGGAGCTTATGCACTAGCATTTGCTCAAGAGATACGCACGTTGCTTGAATCTGAGGGAGTTAATCTGTTTGCTCCTGGAATTGCTAGATGATTGCTACAGTATTCGAGGGCCAGAGATCGAACTATACGAGTCCGTAAGGAGTGAAAGTAGAGCATGAAACCGATACGTAATTCGGCGAAGGCTGTTATTGTACAGGATGGACGTTTGCTGGTGATCCGGTTGGAGGATCAATATGGTGACGCTTATGTTTTCCCCGGCGGAGGACAAGAGAAAGGCGAAGAACTTAAGGATGCCGTTGCCCGTGAATGTCTGGAGGAGATTGGACAGGCGGTGACGGTGGGAGAGCTGCTGCATATCCGGGAGTATATCGGAAAAAACCATGAATTTGCCGAGTGGGATGCCGATGTCCACCAGGTTGAATTTTATTTTGAATGCAGATTGATTGATCAGAAAGCTACGATCTTCGAAGGCTCCAGTCCTGATGACCATCAGGTAGCTGTAGAATGGATTCCACTTGAAGAGCTGTCCAAGGTTCGCCTATATCCGAAAACAATTGGTGAGTTGTTGCAGAATAAGAATACATCACGCATTTATCTTGGAGATTTGAATTAAAACCGTCACGTTTACGAACGGGTTCATGGATTCACCATAGATGAGGTGGGTACACTATAAGTACAGGCTTATTATACCTAAGGTAAGCTGACAGTACTTATACACAACAATGGAGCGGATAAAAATTAAAGAAGCAAAACCTTCAAAAGTTTAGGCGTTGATAGGTTTCGGTTTGAACTTTAACTTACCCACTCCTTCATTTGAAAGAACGGTAGACGTAGTGGAGGGAACGGAATCGATTCTGTAGAAGCGGCAGCGTTCGCCTTTATCACCGGATTTTCCCTTGAGAAAAGGGAATCAAAAAATCTGGGGATAACAGCGATCGAAAGAACGATCCGTACCCGTAACGGCCGCCTACTGCATTCTTCAAATATCCCCCAAATCGAAAGGAGCACTTCCCATGAACCAGACTGAATTGGAACAAAACATTGTAAAAGCATTGGAAAACAACCCTTTTTGCAGTTTCTCCACGGTAGAGAATGGTAAACCGAAATCTCGCTATATGGCACTTTTCAACGACGGAATGAACATTCATCTGGCGACAAACCGCCGTACGCACAAGGTAGAGGAGCTGGAGAATAATCCGAACGTCAGCCTTTTGTTAGGTTATGAAGCAGGTGGCTCCAAGGAAGTGGTCGAGATTGAAGGAACGTGTGAAGTGACAAAAAATGAAGGTTTGCGCGAACAGGTATGGAATGATGAACTAAAAGCTTGGTTTGACGGCCCGAACGATCCCAATTATGTCATTCTGGACATTACCCCAAATCGGATTGAATACACCGGCAAGGATCATGAGCATCAGGTGTGGGAGCAGTAACTTCGCATATTGAAAATCACCTTTTCTGAGAGGAAGGCCATGCCAACTATTTGGAAAAGTTATAGCTACCGTGAACGCCAGAAGGCTTCACGGTTTTTTGATATGGGTCGATTCAGCTAATATGGATATAGATGTAAGCCACATGTAATATACGTTTTTAACAGCGTGAGTAAACTATTTTCATCCGAAAACATGCAAAAGATGTCGAAATCACGCATGTTATTGTAAACTGGGGCAGGTATGTGCGGATAACGTAAAAAATAATGCTTTTCAATGGCTGAACATTGCGTTATGATTTGGAATGTAAACGATACGCACAGATATGAATAGATGTTCATGTGAGATAAACTAACCTGAGATTCTGAACCAAACGATCGGAAAATCAGTACGCACAACCCATGAGATCTTTCGCATTTCTGCGCTTATTCGTTTGCCCACTAATGCATGATTCAATGTACATAACCGGGAGGGGTTATTTTGAGAAAGAGTAAAAAAGTATTATCGAGCCTGACTGCCGCTTTGGTTGCATTAAACGTGCTTGCGGTATTTCCGGTACCTGTATCGGCTGCGGACGCTACCAAGGTTAAATTGCGGATCATGGAAACAACGGACATTCACGACAACCTGATTAACTATGACTACTATTCCGACAAAGAGACAGACCAGTATGGTCTGGCGAAGACAGCTACACTGATCAAAAAAGCCCGTGACGAAGCGAAGAATAGCTTGCTGTTCGACAACGGTGACCTGATCCAGGGTAACCCGCTCGGGGATTATGTAGCGAAGATTGATCCACTCAAAAAGGGTGAGACTCACCCTGTATATAAAGCGATGAACCTGCTCGATTATGATGCAGGAAACATCGGTAACCATGAGTTTAACTATGGTTTGGACTTCCTCGACATGACGTTGGAAGGTGCGAATTTCCCTTACATCAATGCCAACGTTTATGTAGATGACGGTGACGACGATGAGACGAATGACAAGAACTACTTTACCCCGTATAAAATTTTAGACAAAAAAGTTACCGACGAGAGTGGCAAAGAGCACACGATCAAGGTGGGTGTCATCGGATTTGTCCCACCACAAGTAATGCAGTGGGACAGCGCTAATCTGGAAGGCAAAGTCATTGCCAAAGACATTATCGCTACTGCGAAAAAATTCATTCCTAAAATGAAGGCTGAAGGTGCCGACATTATTGTAGCTATTCCTCACTCCGGTTTTGAAGATATTCCGCAAACGGATCTGATGGAAAACTCGGTATTGTATCTGAGCCAGGTTGAAGGCATTAATGCCATTCTGTTCGGACATGCCCATAAAGTATTCCCAAGCGCTGATTTTGCTGGTAAAAAAGGTGTAGACCTTGAAAAAGGTACAATCAATGGTGTTCCTTCCGTTGAACCAGGCTTCTGGGGTGACCACCTTGGAATTATCGATCTGGATCTGGAACTGGTAGACGGTAAGTGGAAAGTGGCAGACTCCAAAGTGGAGGCACGCCCTATCTATGACACAGCTAACAAAAAAGCTCTGGTAGATGCTGATCAAGAGATCGTTGACGCTGTTCATGACGAACATGAAGGTACGCTTGAGTATGTGCGTGGCCCAGTCGGCGAAACGACAGCTCCAATCAACAGCTTCTTTGCACTGGTTCAGGATGATCCATCCATCCAGATCGTAACCAATGCACAAAAATGGTATGTCGAAAAACATATGCAAGGAACAGAATACGAAGATATCCCTGTATTGTCTGCAGGAGCTCCGTTCAAAGCAGGCGGACGTTCAGGTGCTTCGTACTACACGAATATCCCTAAAGGCACCATTGCGATTAAAAACGTAGCTGACTTGTACGTGTATCCAAATACGGTACATGCTGTGTTGGTTAATGGCGCTGAGCTGAAAGAATGGTTGGAATGGTCTGCTGGCCAATTTAACCAGATCGATCCGGCAAAAGGTGGACAGCAACAATTGGTCAATATGGACTTCCCAACGTATAACTTCGACGTTATCGATGGTGTTACGTACCAAATTGATGTAACTCAACCAGCGAAATACGATGGTAAAGCAACGATTGTAAATGCATCAGCTAACCGGATTAAAGACTTGAGCTTCAATGGTAAACCGGTTGATCCAGCACAAAAATTCATCGTGGCAACGAATAACTATCGTGCTTCTTCGTCCAAACTGGCTAACCCGGACGGTAAACGTATCGTCTTGGCTGCACCGGATGAGAACCGTCAAGTTATCATTGATTACATCCGTGAGAACAAAACGATTAACCCGACAGCAGACGGCAACTGGTCGCTTGCACCAATTAAGCCTTCGGCAGGTGTAACGGCAGCTGCAATTAACGATCTTGAAGTGGTATTCGCTTCTTCCCCAGATGCCAAAGCGCTGGTTGAAGCGAACCCGGCGATGTCCTTCATCGGTACGAACGATGATGGTTTTGCTGAGTATGGTTTGAAATTGACAGGAGAAGCAACAACGACTCCAGAAACAGGTACGGAGCCAACTCCAACGCCTACGAAGCCAGACCCAACTCCAACTAAACCTACAACCAAACCACAACCTGAGAAACCAGCTGGTGGCAAAGTGGTACATGTAGTGAAAAAAGGAGATAACCTCTACCGCATCGGCTTGAAATACGGTGTGGACTGGCGCAAGCTGGTTTCCGTAAATAAAATTACAAATGTGCACAACCTTAAAGTTGGACAGAAAATCGTAATTCCCGCTTCTTAAGATTATTTAGCGGTAAATGAAGACCGACAGTCATCAGACTGTCGGTCTTTTTCATGCTATGCTGATACGTTAATGCTTCAGTAACCGTCATAGTTGAAGTCACCAAAACAGTAGAGATAAATTTTAAGACCCATGCTATAATATTTACAAACTTTGGGTATATACCAGTAAACATTAATGAGATAGAATCACAAACTGGCAAGGGGGTTCTACATGAATTGCAGTGGCTGCAGTCCAATTCATCCTATAGAGGATCAAGGTACCCTGTATATGCGTCCCATCTCCCCCGCTTTGCTTGAAGCACTGCAAAAGCAGGGAAGACATGTCGAACATTCGGATGAACTCATCTGGATGCATTTTATGAATCTTGAATCTGCACAACATTGTATTGAGGACATTCTCAAGATTGAAGCAACCCTGCCAGAGAAGTTAACGGTTCAGATCACTCCACTGTATGGCCAGGCAGATGCTGATAGCTGGATTAGTCTCTCCATGCAGGCAGCTCGACTCAAACATGCGGATCTGGTCTCCATTATCCTGGAGCATCAATTCAGCAGTCATATGCAGCCGATCGTAGATGCATCGGAGCAGATTATCGGATTTGAATTTTTACTTCGTCCTGCTGAACAGGGTAGACCCTTCAGTGTGTATGAATTATTTGAAGTTGCACGGGATACCGGACTGCATTCTTTTCTGGATCGGACAGCACGTGTTGCTGCTATCGAGACAAGTGCCGTTCTTTTACCGCATGGTGTCAAACGTTTCGTGAATTTCCTGCCTTCCTCTATCTATAACCCCGAATATTGCCTGACACACACATTTGAGACGATTGAACGCCTTTCGCTAGACCCTAAGGATTTTGTGTTTGAAGTGGTGGAAACGGAACAGATTCAGCATATGTCCATCTTGCAGCATATTTTTGAGGTGTATCGTTCTCATGGAATGTCGGTTGCCTTGGATGACGTGGGGGCCGGATTCTCGACGATCGAAGTAATGAATCGGCTGAAGCCGGATTTTGTCAAAATAGATCGGAGCCTCATTGATCATTGTGATCATGATTTGAACAAACAGCAGCAAATTATCGATATTGTTGAGATGTCGCGTCGATTTGGCGGGCGGGTACTTGCTGAAGGCATTGAACGAATCGAGGAATTTGAATTCTGTCGATCCGTGGGTATTGATTTGGCACAAGGGTATTATTTTGGTAAGCCAACCGCATATCCACCACAAGGTCCCTATGGAAAAACCTCTGCGTGAATGCAATAAAATATAGTTGTACCAACAAGTCACTTCGTATGATTGGAGTGGCTTGTTTGACATGCTATGTAAATTTATAAATACGCTCCCTCAGCCGATATATAGGATAGGCCTTTAGATTAGATGGGGGTCTATGTGACACCTTATTTAGTCAGGTTGGAGAGGTCCTACATAAAAAAAGAAAAAGGTCAGATGTATATTTGGAGGGGGAGAAGCAAGATGGCGAACATTCGGGGGAATGAGCAAGAAAAGGCAGCAATCAAGCCAGCCAAGCCAAAAGATAATAAACCGAAGAAGAAAAACAAAAAGAAAAAAGGCTTCGTCTGGAGCATAAGGAACAAATTATTGGTATCCTTCCTGGCGGTACTACTTTTGCCGAGTCTAACCATTGGAATCGTTACGATGCTTATCGCTGATCATACGGTGGAAAACCAGCTGATGGATAGTGCCAAAGAAAGTGTAGACACAACGAATTCAATTATTGGAACACAAGTGGATGCAAAGATCCATGATATCAATTATTTTGCCAGTGTGATTATGACTGACATGATTAAAGGACAAGATGAAAGCCCCGAGCTTGAGACGAAATTGAAAGAGTATCTTGGGATGCATCCGGATGCTGTAAATATCTTTGTGGGGACCAAAGAGGGAGTCATGGTTCGTGGCAAGGAATCTGCGGGAAGCTCACAAGGGTCCGCTTATGATCCTCGGGAACGAGAATGGTACAAGCTCGCGATGGAGAAACCGGGTACTCCAGTAGTGTCACCTGTATCCAAGAATACGGACGGCATTGCAGTTGTATTTATCTCCAAAACGCTTGATGATCAATCCGGTGTAGTAGGTCTCTCCCTGGATCTGACCGAACTGCGTGAGCAGGCTTCGATTAAAGTGGGCAGGGACGGGTACGTCATCATTATGGATGCGGACAAAAATTATATCGTATCTCCAGTCGTGGAAGCTGGTACACAGGAGCAGTCGACTACCTTGGATGCGATGTTCGAGAGCAAGGAAGGCAAATTTAGTTATAGCTATAATGGTGATTCAAAGACCATGATTTTCTCTACTAATGAGGAAACCGGGTGGAAAATTGGCGGTACAATGTTCAAGAATGAAATATTAAATGCAAGTAAAGACATTCGGATGGCTACCCTGTTGGTCCTTCTGACGGCAACCTTCTTAACGTTGATATTTATTATCTGGTTTACACGTTCGATGCTGCGTCCGATTAAACGTCTGCAGGAATCCGCCAGATCCGTAAGTAAAGGCGACCTGACGGTAAAATTGGACACAGGACGCAAAGATGAGGTAGGTGATCTGGCGAAGTACTTTGAACGGATGGTCGATAATCTGCGCATGATGATTCTGGGTGTGCAGGAAACGGCAGAGCAGGTGTCTGCCTCCTCACAGGAATTGTCCGCTAGTGCGGATCAAACAACCAAAGCTATTGAGCATTCAACGATGGCAATTCAGGAACTTGCCGAGGGTGCCGAGCAGCAAGTGAAGAGTGTAACGGATGGATCAGGACAAATGAGCCAAATGGCGGAAGATGTTCGCATGATGTCTGAGCGAGTGCAATCCATTACAACGAATATGCGGCATACATCTGGAGCGGCATATTCAGGTAATGAGGCTGCAGGTCACGCAGTAGAGCAGATGAATAGCATTCAAGAAACGGTGGAACAGCTGGCGACGGTGGTTCAGTCATTGAATGCACGGTCCGTTGAGATCGGCAGCATGGTAGATGTGATTGCTACCATCTCCAAGCAGACCAATCTGCTAGCTCTGAATGCTTCCATTGAAGCGGCAAGAGCGGGAGATGCTGGCCGTGGTTTCGCAGTCGTTGCGGGTGAGGTGCGGAAGCTTGCAGAGGAATCGGGGAACTCCGCTGCGCAGATCGGTGAACTCGTTCATAATATCCGTCAGGATATGGATGCTGCCCTGAAAGCTATGAATTCAGCTCAGACTCGGGTTGGAGACGGGATTCAGGCCGTGAATACGTCTGGGCAATCCTTTGCACAGATTCGGGAGGCTGTAGTGGATGCTGTTCATACGCTGGATGATTTGTCCGAAACAACGAAGCAATTGGAGAGTGGTGCTTCCCATGTTGCCAAAGCAATGAACGATATTTCGATCGTGACTCAAGAATCAGCTGCGAATACGGAATCCGTCTCGGCATCCTCTCAGGAACAGCTGGCATCTGTGGAGGAGATCGCTTCGTCTTCAGCACATCTGAACAGTATGGCGGAGCAATTACAAGGATTGTTGGGTATGTTCAAAATGGTGGAGAACACGCCGAAGGATGAGGATAAGTCCTAAATCATTAGTGATATCTTTTATCGCAGTTTTTATAGAAATTAGAAGGAAATAAAGATAGACATTTCTCCTGCAGCCATGTATAACTATAGCGTCTGGTTTATCCGCAGGAATTGCGGTGTAATCATATCTGGCAGGCCATTCTCATATCATGCTCCAAAACATGATGAATATATCGGCGCAGGAGGCTTTATGACATATGTAGCAATTCTGATTTTTGTACTGACCATCACATTGGTTATCTGGCAACCACGTGGATTAGGTATTGGTTGGTCCGCCATGGGTGGGGCTTTGCTAGCATTGATGTGTGGTGTCGTCAGTCTGAATGACGCCTCTGATGTGGCATCCATTGTATGGAATGCAACGCTCGCTTTTGTCGGCATTATTATGATTTCATTAATACTCGATGAGACAGGTTTCTTCGAATGGGCCGCTCTTCATATGGCAAGGTTGGCAGGAGGAAATGGACTTAGGCTCTTTATCTATTCCATTTTGCTCGGGGCGGCGGTGTCGGCTCTCTTCGCTAATGATGGTGCAGCGCTAATCCTTACCCCGATTGTGCTTGCGATGGTACGTGCATTGAAGTTCGATGAGCGCATGGTGCTTGCTTTTGTTATGGCTAGTGGATTTATTGCGGATACAACGTCGTTGCCGCTGGTCGTCAGCAACCTGGTGAATATCGTATCTGCGGATTATTTTGGTATTACATTTGTGGAATATGCGGTGCGGATGATCGTACCCAATCTCTTTTCCATCGTGGCAAGTACAGGGATGTTGTTCTTGTTTTATCGCAAAAGCATCCCGCTTCGCTACGATATCTCTGCAGCACGTGATCCCAGGGAAGCTATTCGTGATCCGCGGATGTTCCGCATCGCCTGGTTCATGCTGGTGCTGCTGCTCGTGGCCTATGCTTCCAGTGAGTTTTTGCCGATTCCCGTATCGGTTATCGTAGGTGCCGTAGCTCTTTTGTTCGCTATATTGGCAAGAAAGAGCGAAGCTGTGGATCTGAAACGCGTGATCAAAGAAGCACCATGGTCCATTGTCGTGTTCTCGGTGGGCATGTATATCGTGGTGTATGGGCTGCGTAATGCCGGCTTAACCGATCATTTGAGCCGTTGGCTAGATGCCATCGCAGACCATGGTTTGTTGGCTGCCTCAGTGGGAATGGGCATGATCGCTGCGATATTATCATCTGTAATGAACAATCTGCCCACCGTGTTAATTAACGCACTCGCGATTCAGGGTGCGCACACCGAAGGTATTGTGCGTGAGGCGCTGGTCTATGCCAATGTGATTGGTTCCGATTTGGGTCCCAAAATGACGCCAATTGGTTCACTTGCCACATTACTGTGGCTGCATGTGCTGTCCCGCAAAGGTGTAAAAATTACTTGGGGATATTATTTCAAGGCAGGCATCATCTTAACCATCCCCACACTATTAATCACCTTGGCCGGATTAGCGTTATGGCTATGGATTCTGGGTTAGTAAAATCGCATTTTACATTCACAATTATGATATGATCTAACTTATTGTAAAAAGCTGCTCTCATACGCTGGTGCTACCTACTAGCTATGAGGCAGCTTTTTTTGTTTCTTCTATAGAAGAAACAAATTCTTTTGCTTCATTAAAGCATGTACACAAAGGCCAGCCTTCTATAGAGCTGGCCTTCTTTTTTTACCTTCCCCCAGGCTGAGGATTAAAATGCCTGAGACACAACCAGCGCTGACACAGCGCAGGGGACGGAACGATTGTGTAAAAGCGAAGCTTATTCTGTGTAAGATTTTAAAACATCGAACGTAGTGGAGAGGACGGAATCGATTCTGAAGAAGCGGGAGCGTTCGCCTTTGTCTCCGAGTTTTAACATTAGACATATCAGATCAAAAAAATTGGAGACAACAGCGATCGGAAGAACGATCCGTACCCGGAACGGCCACTCAGAGTGATTTATTTAAAATTTATTTTAGTAATGTGTAAAATCTTCATGAAAATCTGGACACAATACGGTTTGAAACAACGTCCGTTCCCGGAGCTGCCACTTCAGCGCAATTTGTCCCAGATGTATTTCAATCCACAGTAAACATTTTTAACATTGCGTTTACAAAACATTGATTTTGAGATGACATAACGAAACTACAATGAATAAAGAGTTGATGGTGAACAAAAATAAAAGCCAAATCACCGTCACTAAATTGGGGGAGGAAAACAAAACATGTTTAAAAAGTTGCCGTTCATTTTGATGACCTTAACGTTCGTACTGGTTCTCGCAGCATGCGGATCAAAAAATGACGCTGGTACAGAGGGAAGCAATAATTCCGCAGGAGAAACTGCTACTGAACTTAGCGGTAACATTCTGGCTGTTGGTTCAACAGCACTGCAACCTCTGGTAGAGCAAGCTGGACAAAAATTTATGGCAGTTGATGAATATAAGAACGTAACAGTACAAGTGCAAGGCGGCGGTAGTGGTACTGGTTTGACACAAGTATCTGACGGACAAGCTACAATCGGTAACTCTGACGTATTTGCAGAAGAGAAAATCGATGACGCAGCAAAAGTAAGCGAACTGAAAGATCACCAAGTGGCTGTTGTAGCCATCGCTCCAGTAAGCAACAAAGATGCAGGTGTACAAGATTTGACGAAGCAACAACTGATCGATATTTTCTCTGGTAAAATTACAAACTGGAAAGATGTTGGCGGTGCAGATCAAGCGATCGTTATCGTAAATCGTCCTAGCAGCTCTGGTACTCGTGCAACATTCGAGAACTTTGCTCTGGGAACAAAAGTAGAAGATATCCAAGGTTCCATTCAGGAAGATTCCTCTGGTACAGTTAAAAAGCTCGTAGCTGAAACGCCTGGCGCTATTGGTTACCTGGCTCTGTCCTACCTGGATGACAGCCTGCAAGTTTTGAAATACGAAGGTGTAGAAGCAACGGTTGAGAACGTAGAAGCAGGAACTTATCCGGTATGGGCGTACGAGCACATGTACACTAAAGGTGATCCGGATGCAGCAACAAAAGCATTCCTCGACTACATCCTGAGTGACGAAATTCAACAAAACGACGTGACGGAGCTTGGCTACATCCCGGTATCCGGCATGAAAGTAAAACGTGACGCAGCAGGCACTGTGACTCAATAATCTTTGAACTTGCGCATACAGCGAGAGAGGCGGACCCAGGTCCTGCCTCTTTGCGCGGTTTGCTCTGGATTAATCCCATATTTTGCATGAATTCTACTATAGAAGGATGGTTGTTATGGAACAGACCGAAGGGGGAACGGTAATGAACAACAAGTTGAAACCACGCCGGCCCTTGAGAGAGAAGCATTATTGGGAAGAGTGGACGGGACGGATCTATACGTCGATTTGTGTCGTTTTCCTGATCGTTGTCATGTTTTCCATCGTTTATTTTGTAGCGTCCAAAGGCTTGTCGACCTTTTTCCAGAATGGCGTAAGTTTACGCGAATTTTTATCCGGAAAAACGTGGAACCCAACGGGGGAACCCGCTGCCTACGGAGCGTTGCCGTTCATTACCGGTTCATTCATAACAACATTGCTTGCAGCTCTGATTGCAAGTCCACTTAGCTTGTGTGCAGCGCTCTTCATGACCGAGATTGTACCGGGTAAAGGTAAAAAGATATTGCAACCTGCGATTGAGCTGCTGTCCGGTATTCCTTCCGTTGTATACGGGTTTATCGGTCTCAGTGTGATCGTTCCTTTATTGCGCAGCATGTTTGGCGGAGCCGGCGTCGGGATTGCAGCCGGATGTTTGGTTCTGTCTGTTATGATTTTGCCTACCGTAACAAGCATTATGGCAGATGCGCTGTCTGCACTGCCGAAAGGTCTGCGTGAATCCTCCTACGCATTGGGGGCAACACGCTGGCAAACGATCTACCGTGTCATTATCCCGACCGTTCTTCCAGCTTTGTTGACAGGGATTGTACTCGGTATGGCTCGCGCATTTGGTGAAGCTCTTGCCGTACAGATGGTCATTGGGAATGCACCGCATGTACCGACATCACTGCTCGAATCCGCTTCAACGTTAACGAGTGTAATCACCCTGAGTATGGGTAACACCACCATGGGATCTGTTCATAATAATGCACTGTGGAGTATGGCGCTTGTCCTGCTGGTGATGACCTTTGTCTTCGTCATTCTGGTTCGCCTGCTTGAAAGGAGGAACCGAGTATGAAAATGAAGGCTAAAACGGTAGATAAAGTTGCCACATCCGTTATCGTTGTTCTGGCGCTGTTCATTGTTGTTCTCTTGCTCGGTTTGCTTGGCTTCATTCTGGTACGTGGGATCGGACAGATTAACTGGCACTTCCTGACCAGTGCACCACAGCTGCTCAAAGGTGGAGGCGGTATTGGACCGCAATTATTCAACTCAATATTCCTGCTTGTTCTGACCTTGATTATTACGATTCCGCTCGGATGGGGCGGCGGTATTTATATGGCTGAGTACGCCAAGCCGGGCCGGATCACAAGTTTTATTCGACTCGTTGTCGAAGTGTTATCCTCGTTCCCATCTATCGTTATTGGTTTGTTCGGACTCTTGTTAATTGTTAATACATTTGGTCTTGGATTCTCCTTATTATCGGGTGCCATGGCCTTGGCTATATTCAATCTTCCACTCATGGTGCGGACAACAGAGCAAGCGTTCCGGGCCGTTCCGAAAGAGCAGAAGGAAGCGGGTCTTGCACTCGGGTTGTCCAAATGGAAAATTATTACTTCCATTCTGCTGCCTGTGGCATTGCCAAGCTTGATCACAGGTACGATCCTGGCATCGGGCCGGATCTTCGGTGAAGCAGCAGCCCTAATGTTCACAGCGGGTATGAGTAGTCCACCGCTGGACTTCACGGACTGGAATCCAACGAGTCCAAGGTCGCCGATCAATCCATTGCGTCCGGCAGAGACACTGGCCGTGCATATCTGGAAAGTAAACAGTGAAGGCATTGGCCCGGATTCCAAAGAAGTAGCAGCTGGCGCTTCAGCCGTGCTTGTACTTCTTGTACTGGCGTTCAATCTAAGTGCACGCTGGATCGGTCGGGTGGTTTACCGCCGCATGACAGCTTCGAAATAAGGAGGAACCAACATGGCCATACCTTTTGGTACGGAACAGTTAAGCATATATTATGGGCATTTTCAGGCAGTTAAGCAGATCAGCCTGACTTTTCCCGAAGCCAGTGTAACGGCACTCATTGGACCATCCGGCTGTGGTAAATCCACGTTCCTACGATCGCTCAACCGAATGAACGACGAGATTGCCGGTTCTCGCACGGAGGGACATATCTGGATGGATGGCAATGATCTGAATGAGCCGGGCACAGATGTAATCAAGCTTCGCCAGAAGATCGGCATGGTTTGGCAGAAGCCGAATCCTTTCCACAAGTCTATCTACAACAATATCGCGTTTGGTCCCCGCTACCGCGGTATCAAGAACAAGAAGGCACTAGATGAAATTGTGGAAAAAAGCTTGCGCCGCGCTGCGCTCTGGGACGAAGTGAAGGACAGACTGAATGAATCTGCCCTGGCCCTTTCGGGTGGACAACAGCAGCGGCTCTGTATCGCCCGCGCGTTGTCGGTTGATCCACAGATTTTGCTGCTCGATGAGCCGGCATCTGCGCTTGACCCGGTATCTACGGGTAAGGTGGAGGAGTTGATCTCGGAGCTCAAGAAGGAGCTGCGGATCGTGATTGTTACCCATAATATGCAGCAGGCGGCACGCATCTCGGATTATACGGCTTATTTTTATCTGGGAAGCATGATTGAGCACGGAGATACGGAACATATTTTCACCAACCCGGACAATCGTCTGACTCAAGAATATATTATGGGACGTTTCGGTTAACTGTTAAATTGGATGGAGTATGAGATCGAGATAGATTTATAGAGATAGAAGCAAGCATAACTCCCGGGCGAGGTCGTTCGGGGGTTATGCTTTTTTACATCATTGTACATATGGAATAGTTTGCCAAAATAAAAACAATCATGCTACGATATTTGTAAACACTGCCTTTAATTTGATAAGAGAAGGAGATGTGGATCATAACTACCCATAAGATTTCCCATGACACCATGGCAACTGAAATTATCTCGCATTATTCCATAGAAAAGCCTGCAATTTCCTTTATCCGACATAATGAAAATCTAACGTATCAGATGGTTGATGAATCAACCGGACAGAAGTATCTATTGCGAATACATAAAGCCGCTTTTGCAAGCATGACGGGAATCCAGCATACACGACCTGCACTTGAAGCGGAGATGAATCTACTTCATGAATTACGGGCTACCAGCCCATTGCGAGTGCAGATACCTTTGCGAAATACATCGGATGAGTGGGTCACCGTCTGGTTGGACGAAACAGGAGAAGAGATCTGTTGTACTGTTCTGGAATGGATTGAGGGCAGGGACATCAAACAGGGAGAACGTCTGGCGACAGCGCAAATTCATGATTTGGGTGTACAGTTGCAGATATTGCACCAATATGGACGACGACCAACGGGAGCTCCTGAGCAACAGGTGGGTTCACTGAAGTCTGAAAGCGGGCAGCAGATGAATGACCGTGAACAGCATGCTGATAAGGCGATCATCTCAGAGATGTATACCGATAGCGATAACCCTACCTTGAAGCAAACGGAAGTACGACCAGCCTATGGTTCGATCAAAGAGAATCTGGTCATGCTGGAGCAATTGGAGGAAGGCGTTAGACGTGGCATCTTTACTCCTAAGGATTTCGATCTGATTCGTGAGACGTTTGAGAACATTAACAGACAACTCGAAACGTATCCGCACAATGCCGAGACATGGGGAGTAATTCACGGAGATATTACCCGCGGCAATCTGTTAGTGACGGATCAGGGCATATCTATGATTGATTTTTGTTTATACGGTTATGGCTACTATCTCTTTGATGCCGGAGGTGCGGCTACGATTTTCAATCGGGAGGAACGGGATGTCTTCCTATCGGGTTATACGGAGCAGACAGGACCACTGACGAAGCGTGATATTCGATTAATGGAAGGATTCATGCTGATTTTTACGTTCGGCTATTTTGCATTCCAGATGGAGAATGAGTCCAGGTACGAATGGATGAAAGAGCGAATGCCTCTTATATGCAGCAAATTTTGCAAACCATATGTACAGAACGAGAGTATTTTCTATGAGTTATAATTTGTGATTTCTAGTGGGTGGGTAGCGCTATGAAGAACATTCGTGCAAAGAGAGTTGCATCGAAGGGGCAGTCTGGTGGCTGGAAGCATGCCGGATTGCTACTTAGCGGAGTGGGCATATCCAATCTGGGTGATTTCATATATATTGTGGCGATTAACCTGATGGTATTGAATATGACACAGTCTCCAGCGGCAGTCGCAGGGTTGTGGATTATCTCGCCGATTGCTTCGGTGTGCACTAAGTTTTGGTCAGGTAGCCTGATTGATCGTTATGATCAGCGGCAGTTGATGATTGGTGCCGATATGCTACGGGCGTTGCTGGTGGCGATGCTGCCACTGATGTCCAGTCTATGGATGATGTACGCGGTGATGTTTCTGATCAGCATGTCCTCATCTATATTTGTCCCTTCCTCTCAGGTATACATTACCCGGCTGGTACCTGCTGAACGGCGCAAGCGCTTTAATTCCCTACAAGCTTTGATCAGCTCAGGGGCATTTATTACCGGCCCGGCAGTTGCAGGAGTGATGCTGTTATATTTATCTCCGGCAGCAGCCATTTATGCCAATGCGGTTTCCTTTGCTGCTTCTGCGTTGATTCTAATGTTTCTTCCCAAACTGGGCATTGGAGAACAGAATATAGGGACGGGAAGCAGGCTGACCCCTCGGATGATTGCCCAGGATTGGAGAGCTGTACTGAGCTTCAGCCGAAAGTCGGGCTACGTGGTCGGTATATATGCCCTGTTCCAGATTATTCTGGTGGTCGGCATGTCGCTGGATGCTCAGGAAGTGGTGTTTATCCGTCAGGTGATGAACCTGCCTGAATCGCAGTACGGAGCATTAATGAGTATCACCGGCATCGGTTATTTGGCAGGTTCCATGCTGGTTTGGATGTTCGCCAAACATTTGCCGGTCCGTCACATGATGGGTGGCGGTGTACTTCTGGTTGCGCTTGGTTATTTCCTGTTCGCCCGTTCATTCTCGTTTGAACTGGCGGCTGTTGCCTTTATTCTGCTCGGTCTGTGCTCCGCACTGGCGAGTACCGGCCTGGTTACCTTTTATCAAAATAATATTCCTGTCGATCTGATGGGGCGAATGAGCAGTGTACTTGGACTTGTGTTAAGTGTGTTGCAGGTGGCTTCCATTTTGATTGCAGGGGTAATAGCAGAGCAGTTGTCGCTTCGTATGGTATATACAGTTGTATCTGGGGTCATGCTGTTAGCTGCGTTGGGATTGTGGGTGACGAGCATGTTTCCTTCCCGAAGCAGGTATTACGATGAACCGGCGAAGTCCAAGGCGATGGTGGGGTGACAGGCAGAAATACGGCAATTCTAGTACAGAATAATGGTTGCCTGAATACCCGAACCGTTCAGTAGAACATAACATAAATAGTATTAAACACAGATATTGGCTAATAGAAAATGAAAAATGTATACGCTTTCGAGATGAAACGCATTAACACATTCATGTGATGAAAGTTTACAGTTTGTTCGTTTATCTTGTGTATAAAATGGAAAAAGCAATTATTCGCAAAGAAATCGTTAAGTTTGTTGACACTGATCTTCCGGTCGATTAATCTTAATGAGAAAGTATTAAAAACTTCAATTATCGTTCTGGTACAAAATCAGAATGGTTCCATACAGCGAATGATAGCGAGCGGGAGAGACCTGGGCATGTCGAGTAAAATGGCAGCTGTCGGGCACCGAAGGAGCAAGCTGCTACGCACCCGGCGCAGCGGTTAATCTCTCAGGTAAATGTACCATCGTTGGACGCAACTCTGGAGAGTGCGCGAACTGCGCCACCCAAGGGGTATATGGTCAAGCAGCACGGTGTGCAGGGTGACGTCACCTGTAAATACAGGGATGCATCGATTCGCCGCGCTGCTTATCATGAAACTCTCAGGTATCGAGGACAGAGAGAGGGCCTAGGGCCTTCTTCTGTCCTTTTTTGATGTCATCATTCAGTAATAAAGGAACATTATGGGTGTACGTCTGGATGAAAATGACGATTATAAATGGAGGGTTTGCGATGCGTTTTAAAGACGTTTTTTCAATTATTGGTCCGTCCATGACAGGTCCATCAAGTTCACATACGGCTGGAGCGGCAAGATTGGGGCGAATTGCCCGTCAGTGGCTGGGATGCACGCCTGAACGCGCTCGATTAACTCTATACGGCTCGTTTGCTGATACGTATCAGGGGCATGGTACGGATCTTGCGTTGATCGGTGGCCTGCTTGATTATGTGACTGATGATCCACGTATACCGGATGCAGAACAATATGCAGAGGAAGCGGGTATGGAGGTAGAGTTTTTCACAAGCGGCCTGCCTGCTCCTCATCCGAATACGGTCAAGATTGAACTATGGCACGGAGACCGCCAATGTTCACTAATCGGTGCTTCCATCGGCGGTGGTAGTGTATCGGTGCATGCATTGAATGATTTTCGTGTACAGATCAGCGGAGAGTTCCCCACACTTGTACTTCGCCATTCGGACAAAGCAGGGGTGCTCGCTTCGGTAACCTCCACCATCAGTTCGTCCGGGGTGAACATCGGGTACATGCAAGTGGATCGGAAAGCCCGGGATGGTGAAGCACTGACAGCGATGGAGATGGATGGTGTGCCGAATCCTGAGATGTTGAACCGTCTGCGGTCGCTGGATCATATGCTGGACATTCGCGTGATTGATTTGAAGAGAGGGGTCGAGCCTGATGCGGTTTAAACATCTACATGAACTGAATACCATCTGTACAGCAGAGTCCAAGACCATTGCCGAGCTGATGATCGAAGAGCAGGTTCAGGAGACGAATATCCCGGAAGTGGATGTTGTGCGGCAGATGTCGGATTACTATCAGGTGATGAAGGAAGCTGTACACAAAGGGCTAACAGAAGATACAACATCACGCAGCGGCTTGACTGGCGGAGACGGCAAAAAAATGGCTGAGTACATTCGTAAAGGCGAGACTTGTTCTGGAGATGCCTCTGCACTGGCCATGGCGTATGCCCTTTGTGTATCGGAAGTGAATGCCTCGATGGGCCGGATTGTAGCCACACCGACAGCTGGCTCCTGCGGCATCATTCCGGGTGTATTTATCAGCTCACAGGAGCGTTTTGGCTGGAGTGACGAGCATCTGGTGAACGGTCTGTTCTGTGCGGGAGCGATCGGTTATGTCATTGCCAACAACTCATTTATCTCAGGTGCCGAGGGTGGCTGTCAGGCTGAAGTGGGTTCTGCGATCGGTATGGCCGCTGGAGCCATGGTGGAGCTGCGTGGAGGGACGCCGGAGCAAGTGGTTCATGCAGTTGGCCTCGCGTTAAAAAATACACTAGGGCTCATCTGCGATCCTGTCGCAGGCCTCGTGGAAATCCCTTGCATCGTCCGTAACGGACTGGGTGCCGTAACTGCGCTGGCTGCGGCCGACATGGCGCTGGCCGGGGTACGAAGTGCCATTCCTTCTGACGAAGTCATTGATGTCATGCTGGAAGTGGGCAGTGCGATGCCGAGCAGGCACCGTGAAACGGCCCAAGGTGGGCTTGCCCAAACACCGACAGGACGGAAAATGATGGAGAAGCTTGCTAAACCAAAGGCGAAGCGTGCGGAGCCTGAGACTGAAGCTGAGTCTCCTGCTGAAAATGAGCCAGAAGCCAAGGCATAACAACTATGCACGAACATGAACGAGCTTGAAATGAATTTAACTCGTGGAGCCTGGTTCATGAATGGTCATCTGCTCCCATCATGATAAAAAAGCCGGTACGAATTCTTCCTGCTGAAGAAGCGTATCGGCTTTTTTGCTTATTAGGTTAGCCTGTAATTACTGGTTGGCCTTTTTTTGTGGTCGTTTTACGATGGGGAGCCAGGAGAACGTGGCCGCTTGGGGGGACCTCGTTACAAGAGGCTGTTCTCACGCGACCTCCAAAAGATCATTTTTGAGTTGGAAGGGTTTCGACCTGTAAAACAAGCGCCGTGTGTAGCTGAAATTAAGAAGTTTAGCGATGCGAAACAACTCGTGGCATTTGCAGGCCATGACCTTTAGTTCAGGAAAGTATACAGCGACAAGCGCACGAATACAAAACGAGGCTCGAAGAGGCTCGGACGTTCTCTGTACTTGGCTGAGCAATGCGAGATGAGTAAAAATGTATACTTAATCCCCACTGCTTCGTCAGCTCGTGGATTGAGGTCTTCCTGTGATTGGCGGCGAAGTACAAACGAGGTGAATCCAGAGATGCCCGGATGCTCGATTGACTCTTCTATCTTTTTGCGATGGGGTTAATGATCTTGGCTCCCGAACCGGCCCTTTAGCAATTGATGAGTTTATTTCTCGACATATCTCAAGCGAAAACAAAAAGAACAAAACGTTTATTTTTTATAACTAAACGAATGGACTCTGGCTTACCCAATATAGGTTTGATGTGATCGGATATGTGAAAGTTGAGTTATAAAAATTTTTATATAATTCCATTTGTTGCTATGGTATTATTATGTTGAAACATACAAAAAAAGGAGGATTTTTTATGAAAAGTATCAAGTTGGCTGCAAATTTTCTTCTTACTTCTGTTCTTGCTTTTAGTTTATCTGTACCAGCCCTTGCCCAACAAAGTGAAATAGAAAACATTGATGTGTCTAAAGGGGTATTCTTGCCAATTAACACATTCAACGATCTTTATGGTAAACCAACGAGCCATACAGATGATATCCCAATTGTTGGAGGAGATGCGAGCATTCAAATCCAAAGTATTAAGCTTACTGGAAGCGAATTATCACTTTCTGCGACAGTAAATTACAATAACCAAACTAAAGCACTTGATGCTACTGGTGAACTTTACAACAGCTATAAGCAACAAGATTCTATTAACAGTGTTGTCGGTGACCTTAAAGATAGTAACGGTAATTTTGACATTAAATTGTTTGATGTTTATAATGACACATTTAAAGATAAGATGATCGTAGATCAGTCTCTTCAAAACAAACCTCATTTGAAAGCGTATTTAATAGATCATCAGGAAAATATCCTACTATTTGAGATCCCTCTCCCTGATGATTTAGAATATATTTCTGTTAATAATATTGAAGAGATTGATACAAATAAGGACTTTTTTTGGTTTACTGGTGTAATTACCCCATATGAACAAAAAGAAATTCCGACGGATGAAAAAATTAAAGCTGAACTTGGTGTATCTTCTATTGGCCTAAAAGCAGTTGGGAGTTTTTCGGATTGGACACATAGTACAACCTATTATAAATCTTTCTATATTGGTAGCGATTATATTCAAGCCTATTCCTTACCTTATGGCTCATGGAAAGCTTTGGATGTAAAAAATCAATCTACATGGACAAACAGCTTTAAAATTGCGGAGCATGTGACTGTGAATGGAACAACCAATAGAAGTGTTGACAGCCCGTTTAAATATCGTAATGTGAAATTAAGTACGGGGGTTGGAGCTAAGTCTACCATAATAACCGCTTATATTGATGGTAAACTTTCTGGAGCAAGCAATGGATCTAGTTTAGCAATGAAAATTGCAGAAAAAGCATGGTCAACAGCTTTACCTGTAGCACCTTCAATTAGCGATATCAAGGGATGGGTAGATGCAATCATTGATGCCGGTACAAGTAAAACTATAACGCTAGGCAGCTCAAACATTAAGCTTAGTACATCACCTACAGTAGTTGAAAGTGCTAATTCAGGCAGTAATGAATTGTTCAAGTATACAGATGTAAACGGGACTAATACTGGGCATCATCTAGATCTTCAAACTGTTGTTCAATACGAGAGTAGCTCTGGAACATCGGCTACAGCAAACGGACTTTTAAAAATTAAATGGGATGTTTATTATGCAAGTGCTTTACTAGATTCGAATCAAAAGGAAGTCTCGTTCCAATATAGTGTCTCCAAATAACCCCCCTGAAGCGAGCGGCGACTGATGTCGCCGCTTGTCTTTACTCAAACTACCTAAAGAGATAGAGGGCTCAAATATGCTAAAAAAAAATTATGGTAGAATAGTTTTTGTTTGTTTAATAATAGCACTGCTTATCCTTTGTATATCGCAATACCATACTAAAGAAATATATAAATCAGCACTTACAAGTAAGCTTATAGCTGACATTTCGGAGCTGCGGAGTGCAATATCATCAAATGACAATGTATATGGGGAGATTCTGCGCTCAGGAAAAGTCTCAAAAAGTCAAGCTAACTATCTTATGGGAAATAACGATGAAATAAGGAGGATCGTTGGAGATTACTCTGCCTTAGCTGTTCATCTTGGGAAGATGAAGGAAGGGTTTCAATACGTGGACACACCACAAAATGCCCTGAAACTTACACTTTATTTTAAGGATCTACAAGATGCAGGTAAGGAAGATTTTCTTGATCCTAACTCGAAAGTTATAATTGAGAAGGCACTAGATTTGAATTCAAAATGGAGTGGTACAATTTCTAGTAGACAGATAACTAGTATCGCCGATGATTCATGGATTAAATTACTTGTTGACTTTGAAAAAGATACTCATATTTTTCTTGAAGAAAATAAAATTGAAAACATCGAGGAATTTTGGCTTAAGAGAAGAGAGATAAAATAAATGAATTTTCAGTAATCAATTGAATACTAAATTAATGAGTTGATGTAGTTGCGAACGATTCAAATTCGCTATTATCAGGTTAGCCAGTGAGTACTGGTTGGCCTTTTTTTTTGGTCATTTTTCGATGGGGGAGCCGGGAGAACATCGTTGCTTGGGGGTATGAACCTGTAACAGGCATCTATGTGCAGGAGAAGCTGAGCAGTAAAGACCCACTAGGGCAAGTGTTTCCGGGGTATGAAGAGGTATTTTAGAACGTGTTTTTGGTAAGGTCATTAACGGTACTGGCCAGTTGTTCAGAGAGAGATTCCAAGCAATGGGAGATTGAAAAAGTCGGAAAACTGGAGGAAGTGCTGGATGACTGGGGAGTAGCAAGACTTAAAGCCATGCGTTGCTTGGTGTGGTCACGTTATTGCTGACGATGCTCGGCAACTAAACTAGTTGGAAAAGCAAATGAAGGACATTGCGGTAGACTTGGACGAAGCCGGACTTATGAAAAGCATCCGGGAATTGGAGCGAAACTGGCGACAGCGATTGTAGCTGAAATGGGTGATGTGAAGCAGTTTAGCGATGCGAAGCAACAACTCGTGGCGTTTGCAGGCCTTGACCTTAGGACTTCTAGTGTTTACAGCGATAAGCACACGAACAACGAAACGGGGCTAGAAGAGGCTTAGACGTTCTCTGTACTTGGCTGTACAATATGTAATGAGAAAACAAGCTGTTCATTACATTTTGATCATCTTGCCAAAGGAGCAGCCCTACCAAACATAAACCATATTTAACTATAACCTCCACGGCAATGGAGGTTATTCGTGTTGGTCGGAAAAAGTGTAACAAGAAAAGAGAATTTATCAACCTGAATTGCTGACAAGTATTAGCTGGTTTTTTGCTGTTCCTACAAAGAAAAATAAAAAGCTATTGACGTTTATATATCGATTAGATATATTATTTATTGTTATATATCAATACGATATATATGACCGAGAATAAGTTATACAACTTAAGGAGATGGATAACATGAAAAGTGTTTTTCAAACGAGTCTTCTGTTTTTGAAAAATGGAGCTACAGTGGTCGGGTTAATTACAGCCGTACTGTTCCAGGTTTTTTTTAATACCATTTGGCTTAGTGGGTATGATCAGGTCAATGCACGGATGAACCAGCTTGCAGTGACCATCGTTAATGAAGATGGGATTGCGGCTGATCCTGTGGCAAAGTCTCTTGCAGAGGGCCTTCATTTCGCGATCAAGCCTTCGGCAACTATGGAAGAAGCCAGACAGATGTTGACGGATCGGGATGTATACATGATTATCGAGATTCCATCCGGTTTCATGCAGCAGGCGGGAGACTTGTCGAGTCCGGTAGCTGTAAAGTATGTGATGAATGAATCCAATGTGGCTACCGTAAAAAGTGTGATGCAAACCGTATCCGCACAAGTCACAGCGACGTTGAACCGTGAAGTACAGCAAAACAGCATTCGGGGAGTGCTAAATCAATCAGGTATGGCTGCCGATCAGGCGAATACGATGGCAGTGGGGTTATCTTCCCGGGTGGAGGCAGAAGTGGAACGGCTGAATCCAGTTAACAATTTTGCTTTTTCCAGGGTGCCAATGTTGATTGTGACAGCTACGTTTACAGGTGCAATGCTGCTTGGCATGAATCTGCAAAAGGTTTCTGGTGAACTCAGTAGCAGGGCAGGAAAATGGGAACGCTTTTGGGCGCGCAATATCATCAATGTTGGTGCTGCATTTATCGTATCGCTCGTTGGAGCAGGGATGATGCATGTTATGGGTGTATCATCAGCAGATGGCTGGTGGATATTTTGGCTATTTCAGTTGTTGATTACTTTATCTTTTCTATTCGTGGCGCAATTGAGCTTGCTGCTGCTTGGAAATGCTGGAGCATGGTTAAACAGTGCCTTGTTGCCTCTGCTGATGTTGTCATCAGGAGCAACCATTCCGCGCGATGTCATGCCTGACTTCTATCAACAGATCGGTCATTATCTGCCGGCAACCTACGCGGTGGAGGGCATGATGAATCTGGTGCTTGGCGGAGATGGGATTAGTCATGATGTTCTGCTTCTCGTAGTGATTGGAGCGGCGACGTTGGTTCTGGGAGCGGTGTGCACGTGGATCAAACGCTCAGGTCCTGCACAATCCGGCATACCTTTGGAGTCCAAGTCTGCTGCGACACCTGTCCCTCTGACTGGAAACCTGCCTTCACCTGATCGTGGATAACATGGATAAAGATAAGCATCCTTTTGCCGGATTAGCCAATCCGTGAACGTCTGATGATGTTGAACGTATAAGGGAGGATGTGATACGTTAAGAGCAATTGGAAAGGAGCGGTACACCGATGAACACGCAGCATGTCATCCTCGGAATACTGCACAATCAGCCATGTTCCGGATATGAGATCAAGCAGTACTTTGAACAATATTTTTCATTTTTCTTCGATGCCAGCTTTGGCACCATTTATCCCACACTTGCGAAGATGGAAAAGTCGGGGTTATTGACCAAAGAATCCGTTAGACAGGAAGGGAAACCTGACAAAAATGTGTATACCTTAACCCCGGAAGGGTCTGCGGAGTTCAATACCTATTTGATGAGTCCCTTGGAAGCAGAGGTGTTCCGTTCTGATTTTCTGATGCGTCTGTATTTCGGAGAGCTGGCGGATGAAGATACTGTCGTAGGGTGGGTCCGGTCGGAGCTGAATCGTAAAGAATTGCTGTATGCCGAGCTGCAGCGGCAGATGAGGCAATTTGGCGAACAGATCTCACCTGCACAGCGTTTGTGTATGCAAGTGGGGCTTGTGCAATATGAGGCTACCATCCGATTGCTCAAGGAACAGCTGGCCGCCCCTCAGTAGCTTTCTATAGTATCCGTGTCATTAAATCAATTGACGATCCATCCATAACGCAGAAAAGCGCTCTACAGATCAGTAACAGGTCTGTGAGCGCTTATTCGGCGTTGCTTTCAATGCGTTGGAATTGTAAGGACACAATAAAATTAAGAAGCTACGTGATATCTGTACTTAGTACAACATATCCATATGCGGGCAGCTCAACGGCGAGGATTCCCTCTTCCTTGGCTGTACGATAATTCTTGCCAAATAACTCCGTCCATTCCCCGGCACCCGCTTCGAGCTCGACGATAGCTGTTTCTTCCGAACGATTGAAGAGGATCAGAATGCGCTCCTCATCATCCTGCCGTTCCATCACAAGCTGGCTTCCGCCTTCACGGGCCTGCAGGAATCGAATGCTGCCTTCTGCACGCAGGGCAGGATGGGCATGGCGAAGTGCAATTAGCTTTTGATAAAAGGTGAACAGCTCGCGATCCTGCTTCGTCTCATCCCACTCCATACATTTCCGACAACCGGGATCATGCTCTCCGTCCAGCCCAATCTCGTCTCCGTAATAGATGCACGGAGTACCCATATAAGTGAATTGGAACAGCGCAGCCAGTTTCATCTTCCGCTGGTCGCCCTCACATAAGGTGAGTAGCCGTGGTGTATCGTGGCTGTCCAGCAGATTGAACGCCACTTCGCTGGCTTGCAACGGATAGCGGGACAGTTGTCGACCGATCGAGTTCGCAAACTGTTCGGCGTGCATGGCATCTTTTACAAAAAAACGATTTACGGCTTCCGTAAATGGATAGTTCATCGAGGCATCGAACTGATCACCTTGCAGCCAGGAGGAGGACTCATTCCATACCTCACCCAAGATATAGGCATCCGGATTCGCAGCCTTCACTACACGGCGGAAGTCACGCCAGAACGCATTATCCACTTCATCCGCGACATCCAGCCGCCAGCCGTCGGTACCCACTTCCTTGATCCAGTATACGGCCACCTCCAGCAAATACGCCTTCACCTCCGGATTTTCCGTGTTCAGCTTCGGCATATGAGCTTCGAATCCAAAGGTTTCATACGTAGGAATGCCATCCTTCACGTCCAGCGGGAATTCATGCACATGGAACCAGTCCTTATATTTGGACTTCTCCCCGTTCTTCTGCACATCGACAAACGGCGCAAAGGTCTTACCAGAATGATTGAACACCGCATCCAATAGCACCCGGATTCCGCGTGCATGGCACAGCTCAACAAGCCGTTTAACCGTATCTGCATCACCAAAATGACGATCTACTCGCAGATAATCTTCGGTATCGTATTTGTGATTGGTTGTTGCCTCGAAGATCGGTGTAAAATAAATGGCATTAATGCCTAACTCTTCAAGGTAATCCAGATGGTCGATGACGCCCTGCAGATCACCTCCGAAGAAGTTAAACGGGGTTGGCTCACCACCCCAGGGTTCCACATGTTCTGGATTGAGGTCAGGGTTGCCATTTGCGAATCGTTCAGGGAAGATCTGATAGAAGATCGCATCCTTCACCCATGCAGGCGGTGTAAATACAGCTCCGGGGTGGATATATGGAAACTGGAACATGTGACCAGGATCGTCGGGTTCATGCGTTTGGAAATCCGTCTCGGTCATCCAGATCTGTTCTGTGCCGTTTTTCAGCAGGAAGGAATACTTCAGCCGATGATACGGTGGTTTTACTTGCCCCTCATAATAATCGAACATGGAATCGGATGTATATTTGGTTAAAGGAACCAGCTCTTTGGTGCGATCCCAGGCGTATTTGTCGCCAGTCAGGGCATATACCTCGGTGAGATCATTCTTTTTGGCACGCAAACGCAGACGAATGGTATCCTTATCGTAGGCGTAGGCCCAGTTCCGTTTCGGTTGATGAAAGATGGCTTCCAGCAGCATAATGAATTTCCTCCCGTCGTATACACATGTATTATGTGAGCAAGTCGCAACATTCGATGCAGAATTATGCGAAGCGGATGATTAAGGTATAATTTAAAATAAAAGGATATCAATGGCCGTGTGATTATCATTCGTACATTTTATATAAACAAGATACTTCATTATGTTTCAAATATATAATTAACCCAAAGGGTGCAGAAAGGAAACGAATGCGCGCATGAAAACGAAACTGTTATACATTGAAGACGATACGGAAATTGCTACATGGGTTAGGGCCGACTTGGAGGAGCGCGGATATGAAGTGGTATGGCTCGGAAGTGGTGAAGGTGCGGCTGAGGCTGCCGGGGGTTGTTCGTTGGTTATTCTGGATATCATGCTGCCGGGGCTGGATGGATTTACGGTAGGACAGCGACTCAAAAAGGAACATCCTGAAGTACCCATTGTCATGCTTTCGGCCAGAACGTCCATTGACGATAAGCTGCATGGGCTTGATTTTGCCGATGATTATGTAACCAAGCCATTCCATCCCGATGAACTCGCCGCACGGATTGAAGTCCAGCTTCGAAAAGCAGGAACTGCAATCTCGGCCGATACTGTGATAAAACTGGACCACTTGTCCATTTACGAGAAGGATCACCGGATCGTGAATGAGGAGACGAGGGAAGAAATTATTTTATCAGGCAAACAGTTTCATATCTTCGCCTACCTGCTCAGGCATATGGGCATGATTCGAACCAAGGAACAGATCTACGAAGCCGTTTGGAACGAGCCTTATCTGGATGGGGACAAGACATTAATGGTACATATTCGGCATCTGCGCGAGAAGCTGGAGCGTGATCCGGCGAACCCAACTATCATTCAAACCGTTCGCGGTGTTGGGTATCGTGTGAAGAAGCCATGAGCAAAAAAGCGACGATGCGCGATCCATCCGATAGGAATACGGTAGTGAAACGTAGCCTTACAGGCAAACGGAAAATGCGTTTTGGACGGACCCTGATGTCCCGGTATATCCTCTTGATCTTGGCAGCGGTTTTGTTTGTACCGGTCGTTCTCCCCATTACATCCATCATCTATGTGGTGGTGGTGAACAATACAAATAAAGAAAATACGGCACCTTATGGCGATAGCACGAAAATTAGCAACCTGTGGACCCGGGAATCCGAGAAGCTGGATGGGGCGACATCTGAAAAAATCAAACAACGTATGGAACAGCTGCACCGTAAATATCCCAAATCTTCGATGTACCGTGTGGACCAAAACGGTGAAACAGCATTTATTCTCGCTGGAGAGGATGTTGATGTGTCTGAAACCACCGTGGATGGAACAACAATGACAACATTGAAGTGGACGTTGAATCATCAGAGAACAGAGACCCAGATTCCAGCGATATGGAATTCAAACACTACCCTGGAATTTATGAAGGAAGCGTCCTATCGTGATCCGCTAACGGTGGTTTCTTTTGTAGGGGGAGATAGCGAAAATAAGGGACAAGGCTTTATGGTGATTGAGGTTCCGAGGTATCTTTTGCAAAAACCGCAGAACAACTGGCCTATGGAACTTTTGTATTTGGGTGGATTAATGATGATCATTTTCCTTTTATTTATTATCATGTCGATCCTGTTCTTTGCGCGAATTCGCAAGCGGCTCATCCGTCTCCAGACGGCGATGATCACGCCGGGCAAGGAAGGCATTCCACTTCCTGTGGAGATTCGCAGATCGGACGAGATTGGACATCTGGAGGAATCGTTCAACGAAATGGTGCATCAGTTGACAGATAGTCGTCATCGGGAGCGGGAGGAAGAGCAGCTTCGCAAACGTCTTGTCGCAGGCTTATCGCATGATTTGCGTACGCCGTTGACTGTCATTCGTGGACATATGCATTCCCTTCACAAAGAACCCCTAAGCACGGCTGCGGATACTTCATTGCGTCGTATGGAAGCCAAGATGGATGACTTGAGCGGACTGATCGATAACATGTTGTCGTACAACCTGCTCACCAGCGGAAAATATACATTGAAGCTGGAACAGAAGGACGTCCTGCGAATTGTCAGAGAAACGGCAGCGGCCTGGTATCCTGTGTGGGAGAAAGAGCAGTTTGAGATTGATATTGATCTGCCGGATGAACCATTGATTTGGCAGGTGGATGAACAGGGATTGCGTCGTGTTCTCGATAACCTGTTCCAGAATGTCATCCGTCATGCAGCGAGTGGAAAATATATTGGCATATCGACAGAACAGATTCATGGGGAGAAGGCTCTTGTTATTCAGGATAGGGGACCAGGATTGCAGGAAGATTCGGATACCAAGGGAACAGGTCTGGGGTTATCTATCGTGGATCTACTGATTCGTGAGATGGGTCTGCGGAAGAGGATGGACAGTTCCGAGAACGGACTGCGGGTTTGCCTCTATAGCGGTGTGGGTGTTGGATAACCAAGGCCCTAACCTTTTTTTAAACTAAACTTAAACTTCAGCCGACTTCAGCTTTAACCTTGGAAGGTTACGATGATATCCGAGGTGATTAAACAGTGACTGACAACATTATTCAAACCGCTAACTTATGGAAAACATACCGGGACCGTGCGGCGGTCCGTGAACTTGATCTGCATATTAAAAAGGGAGATATTTATGGCTTCCTTGGTCCCAACGGCGCTGGCAAAACAACAACTATTCGTATGCTTCTTGGCTTAATCAAGCCAACCAAAGGTGTTATCCGTGTATTCGACAAGGATATCCGCAAGGATCGCATGGACATTCTGCGACGTGTAGGTTCGTTGGTTGAATATCCATCATACTATGGACATCTGAACGCGGTGGAGAATCTGGAAACCTTGCGCCGGATATTAAATGTACCCAAATCGAGGATTGCCGAAGTGCTTTCCGTCGTGGATCTGACCCGGGATGCCAAACGTTCCGTAAAAGGTTACTCGCTTGGGATGAAACAGCGTCTGGGGATTGCAAGTGCCTTGTTGGGTCAGCCGGAGCTGCTGATTTTGGACGAGCCGACGAACGGTCTTGATCCAGCAGGCATCCAGGAGATCCGGGAATTAATCAAACGCATGCCGCTGGAACACGGTATCACCGTACTGGTGTCGAGCCATTTGCTGAGTGAAGTGGAACAGATGGCAAGCCGGGTTGGCATTATTCGTGAGGGGAAAATGGTCCTTCAGGATACGATCGCCAATCTGCATAGCCAGACGGGCAGCTCCATTCGACTGACGGTTTCCGAGCCGGAAGAGGCGATGAAGCTGGCAAGAGAGCAGGGACAGTTCGGTCAACGTGAAGGAGCCGCGCTCACGTTCCCGTATATGGATAATAGCGCGATTGCATTGCTAGTTCGCCGATTGGTTGAGCAGGATCACGCGGTCTATCGTGTGGAAGAGCACCGTCAATCTCTAGAAGACTTGTTCATGCGAGTCATCGGTGAGGGGGCAACGGTATGACGGGCCGTGCGTTATCGTCCGATTGGCTCAAAATTCGTGGCAAAGGTATCTGGTTTCTCGTTTTCCTGGCACCCATTGGACTAACAGCGATGCAAGCTTTGAATTTCGGGCTTCGTTTGGACTATCTGAAAGAACAGTATGGGGGTCATCTGTGGGAGAGTTTGCTGGATAATGTGGTTGTTTTTGTACCGCTTGCCTTGATGCTGGGGGCGACGATTCTCAGCTCAATGATCGCAAATGTGGAGCATGAACAGGGTTCGTGGAAGCAGCTGCTGGCGATGCCAATCACAAGACCTGCGGTCTACCTGGCCAAGTTCCTGCTCGCTTGTATGCTGCTCATCATCTCCTGTTTGTTATTAACAGCGGGAATTATTGGTCTGGGACTGGTACTTGGATTCGACGCTGGTGAGATCCCTTGGATACATGCAATCAAGTTGGGTTTATTGCCGCTGGCTGGCGCACTTCCGGTGTTATCGCTGGAGCTATGGCTGACAATGGTAAACAAAAATCAGGCTCTTCCCGTCACGCTTGGAATTGTACTCGCAGTAATGGGGATGTTCGCACTCAGTATCTCACCGTACTTTCCGCTTGCTTGGGCACAGATGGCTTGGGCCAGCCCAACACCATTCGTGTATGTCGGTTTGGGCGTAGGTTCGGGTCTCTTGATCATGCTGCTGGGGATGGTGCACTTTAGCCGGAAGGATGTGGCCTAAGATGAGTTGTGCAACTACTTATTTTCGAATCCTATCCTCTGAGCGATTAAAAATGGGCAAATCACCTGTCTGGCTTCTGATTCTGCTTAGTCCATTGATCGCACTGCTTATCGGGCTGCTATCCACACCATCAGGTCAATGGAATGTGCTTATGGGCTCAATGGTCTTTCTGCACGGTTTGTTATTGCTGCCCATCCTGACCGGCGTATTTACGTCATTCGTCTGTCGGTTCGAGCATGCGGGTGGAGGATGGAAACAAATGCTGGTGCTGCCGCTCACCCGTACGGGCGTATATGCAGGTAAACTGACCATCGTGATTTTGCTTCTGGCAGGCACGCAATTATTGTTGCTCGGGTCCATCCTGTTGGCGGGTATGATCCAGGGCATGACGGATCCCATCCCATGGGGATTGCTTACAGGTAAGCTGCTGCTGGGGCTATTCGCTTGTGTGCCGCTCGCTGCACTACAAATGTTCGTTTCCTTGGTATGGAGCAGCTTTGCCGCACCGCTGGCATTGAATTTTGCGTTGACCGTACCGAACATTCTGATCGTGAACTCGGCTACATTTGGCCCGTATTATCCTTGGGCGCAACCGATGATTCTAATGACACCGTTTGAAGGTGGAGGTTTCGGAGCTTACAATGTTCCGCTTGGGACTATGCTGGCAGTGGTCGGGGGCAGTGCAGTTCTTTTCATTTTAATCGGAGTGTTATACTTTAGAAAAAAAGAAATTTAATTTTCTCACAAATTGGTTGTGAATAAATTCCTTTTAAGCAAACATAGACCTCAGTTATTGACGGGCTATGTCGCTTAAAGGGGATTTTTTGTCGTTTATACATGGTTTTGGTGAAGAGATTGTAAGCAAATTCGAACTGGAATCTGGTAAAATAAAAAAAGCTGTTTCTAGGAAGGCTTACATGGTTATTCGAGGGTAGGCCCATTTCGCCGGAAATTATATTTTTTGGTTGTTAGATGAAGATATAGGCTGAGAAAAGAGGGGTAAGCCTTGGATATTAATAAAACGGAAACCCTGAAGCGCATTATTTCTGAAGGAAGTTCTTACCAATCATTGTTTTTTAATCACCCAGATGCCATATATGTGATGGACATCCATGGAAATTATATTGATGCCAATCCCTCGATTGAGAGGATTTCAGGGTATACATTTGAAGAACTTCGCAACTTGAATCGAGATAGGATTTGCCCTCCCGAGAGTGAGGAGTCACGTAAAGAATACATTCGTGAAGTACTGGCTGGACATTCAGTCAGTAAGTCGATCACGTTTTATCATAGAGACGGTTCTCTGAAACAGGCCGAGATTACGTATGTACCCATAACGGAACAAGAAGTTATCGTGGGGATATACGGTATTGCCAGAGACGTAACCGAAATCGTAGAAGTCGAACGTAAATTGCACGAAACGCAAGAGAAATATCAGATGTTGGCTGATCATGCCCAGGATCTAATCACCACAAGTTCGATGGACGGCAAGCTGCTTTATGTTTCTCCTTCCGTCTATTCATTGCTGGGCTATCGTCCGGAAGAGGTAACGGGAAAGTTCCTGAAGGATTACTGTTATCCTGAGGATTACCCTGAACTTCTAGAGATGTCGTCGAGTGGGAATGGCTGCAAGATGCGAGTGCTTCATAAGAAGGGGCACTACATCTGGATGGAAACGCTGGCAAAGCCGGTGGCCGGAGAAGAGGGCAAGAATACTCAGATCGTCAGTGTCAGCCGGGATATTACCCAGCATAAAAATGCAGAAAGACGTCTTAGAGAGAGTCGTCAACGTTACAAATCTCTCTTCGAACATAATCCGGCAGCGGTGTACTCGCTGAATCTCGAAGGCAAATATACGGCAGTGAACCGCAATCTGGTCAAAATGCTGGATGTACCTCGAAGCAAATTGATCGGGCAGTCCTTTCTTTCGCATTTGGATAAATGTGAAGTGCACGGCGGGCAAGCATATTTCGAACTGGTGAAGCAGGGGAAACCCCAACATTATGAAACGCGGATCGTGAATTCCAGTGGCCGGAAGGTTGATGTGTCTATCATTAATGTTCCCATCATTGTGGACCAGGAACTCGTGGGTGTGTATGGGATCTTGTCTGATATTACGGAGCGTAAGGATTATACAGAGCAGATCCAGGAGCTTAGCAAACAGCATGCCCTGATTCTTAACTCGGTTACAGAGGGCATCTATGGACTGGACGCAGATGGCATCACCAGGTTTATGAATCCGGCTGCTGCTTCCATGTTCGGCTACGAAGCGGAAGAGTTTGTCGGCAAAAACTCGCATCCTATCATTCATCATTCACGTGCAGACGGCAGCTATTTTCCAAAAAGTGAATGCCCTATTCATATGACGGTGATGGATGGGCAGCGCCGTACAGTGAAGGAGGATGTGTTCTGGCGCAAAGATGGAACCAGCTTTCTGGTGGAATATCAGGTTACACCGATTATCGATGAAGGTCAGATTCGTGGTGCCGTTATCGTGTTCAATGATGTGACTGGTGATCGCGAAATTGTGCGCGCAAAGGAAACTGCTGAACTTGCGGCACAGGCTAAGTCGGAATTCCTGTCCATGGTCAGTCATGAAATTCGCACACCAATGAATGGCATCGTAGGCATGACTGAATTACTCATTGGAACGGATTTATCAGAGGAACAGCGAGAATACGCCGAGATTATCCGTGAGAGCGGCGATGCACTCTTGAATATCCTGAATGACATCCTTGATTTCAGTAAATTGGAGTCCGGGAAAATGGCTCTGGCCTATGAACCGTTCTCGCTGCGCATCATGTTGGAACAGGTTGCAGAACTTTTCTCGTCTAAGGCGGAGGAGAAGCAGTTGAAGATCCGATATCGTCTCAATCCCGACATTCCTGAGTTTATGGTGGGCGATGCGATGCGTATTCGGCAAATTCTCGTCAATCTGGTGAGCAATGCCTTGAAGTTTACGGATCAGGGGAGCATTGATGTTACCGTGGATATTATTCGCGGCAGCAGACCGGAAGCGAGTGTGCTGGACTTTGCTGTGAAGGATACGGGGATCGGTATTCCAGAAGATAAGCTGGATCAGTTGTTCCAGTCCTTCTCTCAACTGCATCCTGTCATTAACCGCAAATATGGCGGGACAGGTCTTGGATTGGTCATCTCGAAGCGGCTCGTGGAGATTATGGGTGGCAGTATCAGTGTAGAGAGTGAAGATGGAAAAGGATCAACCTTCCGCTTCGCTGTGCCTGCCACAAGTGTGGATGCGACTGCAGAGCAATCTGCACGTCAATTCAGCCATGATCGAACACGCCAGGGGGACAAGGTGGCGATGCGTATTCTCGTTGCCGAGGACCACCCGGTAAACCGAAAGATTTTGACAGAATATCTGGAGAAGCTTGGTTACCAAGCAGATGTATGTACCAATGGCGTTGAAGCGATTGAAGCCATTTCGCAAAATGCCTATGATATTGTCCTGATGGATCTTCAGATGCCTGTTATGGATGGACTCAAAGCGACAGACCTTGTACATCGATTAATTCCACAGGAGCGTATTCCAGCTATTATAGCGGTAACCGGAAATGCCAAACGTGAAGACAAGGAAGCTTGTTTGGAAATTGGGATGCGTGACTTCATCAGCAAACCAATCATGCTAAGTGAATTAAAGCGGGTATTGCAGCAATGGGGGCCAGCAGATGAACCTCAGCTTGCACCAAGCTGAAACCCGTACTCCCAAGGTGGATAAAAACAAACACAAAAATGCCAATGACACTTCTGAATCAGGAGGTTATTGGCGTTTTTGTGTTTTTAATTATTTTGTTATGGACCGTCTTTGAATGGATAGATCAAACCAGGGTAAGACGATTGATGTTGCCTGACAAAACTTCACAGGAACGCTCGAATTTCTCACGTTCAGATGCATCCAGATTCAATTCGATAATCTCCTGGATCCCATCGCCGCCAATAATGGCTGGAACACCTGCACAGACGTTGCTCTGTCCATACTCGCCATCGAGAATCGCGGAGACAGCAATGATCTTGTGTTCATCGTTGAGAATCGAACGGGTAATATGTGCGAGTGCGTTACCGATTCCGAATTGAGTGGAACCTTTTCGGGTGAAAATTTCCCAACCGGCATCTTTTGTTTTGCGAGCGATATCTTCCAGGTCCAGATGTTTGAAGCGTTCCTTATGCTGCTCCATAATGTGCATAATCGGTTTACCTCCGATGGTGACATGGGACCATGCCACGAACTGGGATTCCCCATGTTCCCCTAGAGCATATCCGTGCACGCTGCGTGGATCGATGGAGAAGACTTCGGACAACAGCGTTTTGAGCCGGGAGGAATCAATAGACGTACCTGTACCGATGACTCGTTCACGCGGAAGACCGGACAGCTTCCATACCATATAAGTTACTATGTCAACCGGATTGGCCGCGACGACAAAAATCCCCCGGAATCCGCTATTCATGATGGGAACAACGATATCTTTAGCAATAGACTCCGCTTCTTCCAGAATATCCAGACGAGTCTGCCCTGGCTTCGGATTCGCTCCGGCAGTTAGGACAATGACGTCCATGCTGCCGCAATCTGCATAAGTGCCAGCATATACCTTCGTGCGGTTATGTGTGAAATCCATGCAATGGGAAAAATCCAGCGCCTGTGCAACCGCGCGATCATACGTACGGTCAACCATCATAATTTCTCTGCATATCGATTGATTAATCATGGAATACGCACAACTTGAACCGACAAGTCCCGCCCCGATCACCGCTACTTTACCTGATTTTCCTAACACTGCCGTTCAGCCCCCATTTACATTTAATTTATCCGTTCATAATGATACATATGTTAAGTATAGTCCTTTATTTTATGCGAATAACTGCTTCTACGTTACATAAGATAACACATGGAAAAGCTGTGCAGCAATGATTTCCTCTGTCGCGGGAGCGTATTGGAGCAATGGAGTTAACAAAATTGACATGAATAATTCATCCTCATAAAAACTGACGGCATTTGCACCAACGAATTTCGACATGACAGCATTCATGCTCATTGTCGGATGAAGGGTTATTTTTACGAATGAGGCAACTGACAAAAGTTCTTATGAATCCGCAGAAACAGAAGAAAAGCGTCAAAGGGATCTGCCAAGAGACTGACGAATACATACCGACAAGCAAATGAAATATGCGTACTTGATCTATGAGACAGGTTGACCCGATCCGATGACAGTTCCAGAAGGGAACGCTGAAGCCACTACCTTGTATCAAAAAGACTTCATTCCGGGAGGGAATAATAATGATTGAAGAAGTGGGAGCAACGACGGAAACGGCCAAGAGCCTGGGCATTGGTGCCAGTACTCTTCGTAAATATGCGGCAGCGCTTGAGGAACAAGGGTATCGATTCGAGCGTTCCGCCAACAAATCCAGATTGTTCAAGTCGGACGATATCGAGTGCATCGAGCGACTGATGACAGAACTTAGGGAACATAACCTGCCACTTGCAGATGCTGTGGTGACCGTACTGACTCCAGACGTGCCTGTGATGGTAATGGAGGAGGCCTCAGTGGCGGAATGTGCGGCAACAGTGATGCCTGCAATATTTCCTGAGGAACCTGAACCAACTGGAGCATTGAGATCTTATGAAGGTCTGGGACAACTGGTGAGTGAAGTGACATACGGTGCTGTTGGACAGCAGGACGATCAGGTACAACTGCTGCAGCATCGGGTGGACGAACTGGAGTTAACGCTGCAACATCTGGCGGATACCCATCTTGCTCTCCAGGAGCAGATGGAGAAGCAGCGCCTATGGATGAATGAGAAGCTGGAAGAAGAGCGGGACCGTGAACTGGTCACCAATCTGCGCAGCTTTCAGGGAAGAAAACGCAAACCCAAAGGAACATCGCTCCGAATGTTGTTTGGGCTGCTGCCCAAAAAGCACAAAGAAGCCTGAGAACTCGGCCCATGCTCGTCGTGATTTTACACAGATAGCTTGATATAATGAGCCCATACAACAACAAGACTGGCTGCTGATCTGCTCTGCTTAAACGGGGAACAGGAGATCAGATGGCTGGCGTGGGAGGATCTGTGGAGCTGCGACGAAGCTGGCAAAGACTGCTCGGCCTATGGACTGATCGTCCCCGGCGGAAAGGTACGAAGATCGCCGGACGTTATACGATATATGACTTGCTCGGCATGGGGAGTTATGGACTGACATACCTGTGTACCGATGAACAGACCGGCAAGGATGTGGCGTTAAAAGAATCCAAACCCAGCAAAGGTAGACTCGCTGTACAGTTGCTGAACAGGGAGGCAGATGTGGTGAATCGGATGGATCATCCGGCTATCCCTAAGTTGCTGGACGTGTTCACATACCGGGCGCGCAGTTACATTGTCACCGAGTATATCCTTGGGGAGACACTGGAACAGTGCATATTCGAGCAAGGCTGCAAATATACGGAACAGGATTGTCTGGAGCTGGTAAAACAACTGCTGGCTCCCATTATGCATGTTCATGAGCAGGGATATATTCATGGGGATGTCCGTATTCCAAATGTCATTTTACGTGACGGGCAGGTGCACCTGATTGATTTTGGCCTGGCAAGGCGCATGGGGGAGCCGTTGTTGCCTGAGCTGAAACGTCGGATGCGTGAATTACCTGAGCCTGAAGATGAACTGGCTGCACCTGACCAGGATTTGCAGGATCTCGGTCATTTTCTTTTGTTCATGCTGTATTCCGCTTACGAGCCAGAGAAGGGCCGCAAACCGGCCAGTTGGCAGGAAGAACTCAAGCTCACGCCGGAAGTTCGCAATATGCTGGAACGACTACTTGGACTTCGTCCAGGCTATGAAGGTGGGGCACTGGAATTACAGGCGGATATTGACCGTGTGCTGATGAAATTGTGCTGAAGAAATAAATAAGGGTTGTTTTGCTAACCGTGAAAACGGCTGGCAGAACAACCCTTTTAATACATATACGATGACTTAGCGCCAGTCTAGCTGGAGCTGTATTTCCTACTTTTATAATAACCGGAGCCGTGGCGGCTATCCCGACGCTTCGCATCCGAAGATGAATAGCGTTGATAGGCACGCTTGCCTGAGGAACTGCTGTGACGTTTATATGAGTGTCTATCCGATGAGCTGTTACGCCTATGATGAGATGAAGATTTAGAATCGAGGAGTTTGCCGATAATCTTTTTGAACATGAAAGTTCATCCTTTCGTCTTCAACCGTTTTAAGCATATACGGGGCTCTGTTGGAGTGGGTTTCGGTTTTTTTAAGGGATTATATTCATTGGACAGGGGCTAGGCGTATAATAGGATGCTCGAGGATTACACGGAATTTTTTATTTTGAGCATTTCGCGTTACAATAGAAGACAGGATGAGATTTTAACGGACAGGAGTAGTTGTAATGATTACGTTGAAGACCAAAGAACAAATCGAACTTATGAAGAAGGCCGGAGAAATTCTTGCCGCATGCCATAGAGAAATCGCTGGAATGATCCGTCCAGGGATCACGACACAGGAAATTGATCAGTTTGCAGAAGCTTTTATGAAGAAAAATGGCGCCACGCCGGAACAAAAGGGATACAACGGGTACCAATATGCGACATGTGCTTCGGTTAATGATGTGATCTGTCATGGATTTCCGGGGAAATATGTACTGCAGGATGGAGACATCGTTACGATTGATATGGTCGTGAATCTGAACGGCTGGCTGGCCGATTCCGCGTGGTCGTATGCGGTGGGCCAGGTGACTCCGGAAGCACAACATCTATTGGACGTTACCAAAACATCTCTCTACAAAGGGATTGAACTGGCTGTGATCGGCAACCGGATCGGTGATATCTCCAATGCGATTCAGACGTATGCGGAAGGTGAAGGTCTATCGGTTGTCCGTGAATTTATCGGTCACGGAATTGGAGAGGAAATGCATGAGGAACCACAGGTGCCTCATTACGGCCCACCACATCGTGGTCCACGTCTCAAGGAAGGTATGGTTATTACGATTGAGCCGATGCTGAACATTGGTACGTACCGTAGCAAGCTGGACTCGGATGGTTGGACAGCGCGTACTCAGGATGGGAGTCTGTCAGCCCAATATGAGCATACGATTGCCATTACAGCAGATGGTCCTGTCATTCTGACTGCTCAATAATGGCTCCAAATGTCTCCAATGTGATGATATTTGCATATTTCAAGGCGGCCCACGTTTGTGATCCGCCTGTTTCGGTTTAAACTATTTAGAGGCGATACACATAGAGCCGGTGGTGAATGATATCAGCTGACAGAGGGTTAACCCCTGTCCACTGGCAAGAAGGAGGTCATTTTGGTGTCTGAAAATAAACAGATCGTACTTGCGTCTCGTCCCGAAGGTGCCCCATCCAGAGAAGACTTTAAATTCATTGATGCACCGCTTCCTGAACCGGATGCAGGACAAGTCCTGGTACGTACGCTATATTTGTCTGTAGATCCATACATGCGGGGCCGCATGAAAGATACAAAATCCTATGCTCCCCCCTATGCGTTGAATGAAGTGATCAAGGGCGGAACGATTGGGCAGGTGGTGGAGTCTTCGGAACCCAATCTGCGCAAAGGGGATTTGGTATCCGGCATGTGGGGCTGGCAGCAGTATGCATCCGTAAATACAGGGGATATTTCACTGATTGATACAGAAGAGGCTCCAATTACGGCTTACCTGGGCGCGCTTGGCATGACCGGTTTGACCGCTTATTTTGGCATGGAAGACATCGGTAAGCCAAAGGACGGCGAAACGGTGGTTGTATCGGGAGCAGCCGGAGCGGTAGGTATGATTGCGGGCCAGATCGCCAAGATTGTAGGTGCGCGTGTAATCGGGATTGCAGGTTCTGACGAAAAATGTGCTTATCTGAAAGAAAAACTAGGATTCGATGTGGTGTTAAACTATAAGCACGAAGAGGATATGTCTGCTGCCATTGAACGGGCTTGCCCGGCTGGGGTAGACGTTTATTTCGACAATGTTGGCGGTGAAATCTCCGATGCAGTACTGCGCCATATTAATCGGAATGCACGTATTCCACTCTGTGGACAGATTTCGTCATATAATCTGGAGAAACCTGACATCGGCATGCGCCCGCAGACGTTACTGTTAACGAATACAGCGTTAATGAAAGGCTTTCTGGTGGGTGACTATGCCAAGTCCTTTAAGGAAGGCCGAGCCAAACTAGCAAAATGGATCAAGGAAGGCCACATTCAGTTTGAAGAAAACATTGTGGAAGGTTTTGACCAGACGCCTGAAGCATTTATGGGCCTCTTCTCTGGAGATAACCTGGGCAAACAACTTGTAAAGGTTGCGGACCCCGAATAGATATAAAATTCCTTGAATATATGCCAGAACAGGAAAAGACACGTTCCGCACAGTGAAGTGCAAAGAACGTGTCTTTTTAGTTGTTAGGATGTTGCGATGAAGCTAAGATTCGGCAGCAACAACTTCCTTATAGTGCTTGTACATATATACCCGCCAGCGTACGATCATACCGAAGGCCAGAAGGAAGAACAATCCACCCGTTTGAGGAATGCTCACATAACGCTGAATGACTTCATGCAGGATTAGACGTATTGCAAGCAATCCAAGCAGAATGAACGCGAAGCTTCGTGAACGGGTGGCAAAAATTTCTTCATTAACTCGTTCAAAGCGAGTACTGCGAATGAGGGGATACGAGAATATAAACCAGCCCACCAACAGCGCGATAAGTGCCCATAGAAGCGGAACATGTGTCTCAGGTACAACAAACATGAGAAAACCCGTACTCATTCCCAACGGAGGAATAAGTATTTTGCGAATGGTTACCGGACGGTGGCTGGCTTTCATTCGAATAAAAATGGCAAGTAGGGCCATGACGAGCATACCCAGAGTTGCACCGATCTGAAGGTAAGACGGACTGATTTGAGCCACGTAAAACTCCCTCTTTCTGGAATAATATGTTATCCGGACATCCGGAATATGATGCGAATTACCGGAATTTTCTGTTTCTATTATATCACAAACGAAGAAAGCCGATAGAATGCTTAGTGTATCATTTACCCGGTTTGTATATAGAGGGTTCATTTGAAAAATTTGTATTATTGTACCCAGTGTGAGGCGGTTTATTCGAGTAAGGGGAATTCAGGAAATGAACGAACATGTAGGGTCATAAAAATCGACGGTTACAAGACAGATAACCACGTGGGTCATATAGAGCTTGTCATGCGACTGCACAAACATATGAAACAGATGAAAGGGCATGGACGTATTATATACATTCCCGATCCGATCTATGGGTGGATGGGCTACAGAAGGAACGACAGTAATAAGGGAAAGGAGTATTATGCCGATCATAGTAATACCTTGGAACAGAGCAAGGAGGAATACGCTTCATGAATAGAAATCACAGGCCGCTCACGGGATGGACATTGGCTTGTCTGACCGTGGTATCAGTGGTCCTGGTTATCCCCTGGATTTTGTGGCAATCACAGGCACCGACACCGCTTAACATCATGATTGTTGACAAAAGTAAACCGGACTTGTCCTATGTAGGGCATAAGGGACTAGTCTGGATTCTGAATCAGCAGAAGATTGTCCAACAGACAGGGGAACATTATACGTATGAAGAGGACTACTACGGATATGATATACAGAACGGAATCTCCCGGATTGAACGGAAATTGCCGGATGAGGTGACCGACACGGACCTGATCTATCTGACGGCGAATCATCATATTTCATCTACAGATACGAATGAACGTATACAAGGCAAAGCTTATGAAGGTCTTACGATATATGATGCGCACAAAATTCGTGAAGCTGCAACCAAAGGCGTAACGATTGTCGCTGAGTTTAGCGCCTTGTCGAATGCTGTTTCGAACATGACAAGAGAGCAATTGTATCCGATTCTGGGCATGAAAAGCAGCGGATGGCAGGGGAGATCGGTATCGGATCTGCAGAGCTTGGATGAAGTGCCACAGAAGGTACGAATGAACTATGAGCTTAGGGAGAAAAAGGAGTGGCCCTATCATGGAGCAGGTATTGTACTGATTCATGAGGATGGACGTGTGATTGTACTGAAGCAAGGCCGTGATGTAAAGACCGGTGACATAAAGCTCTCCTTTACACAGGAAGGTGGGAAATGGAGTGGAATTACCCGGGATATCCATTACAGCGAATGGTTTGACATCATTGTGCCTGAGCAACAGGCTACTGTACTAGCCTGGTATAAGACGGATCTAACGGAGAATGGTCAGCAGAAACTGATGGACGCAGGTATTCCGGTGGAATTCGCTGCTCTTATCCGGCATGAGGGATATAATCGGACATATTATATGGCAGGATCCTTCGGAGAGCTGGAGCATTATTCGTTCTGGCGCCGTATTAAAGGGTGGGATGTGGTAAAAACGAGGCTCACACCGGATCAAAAGGGCGTTCCGGATCGGTTTTACTGGAAAGTATATGTACCCGTGATGAAGAAGATTTTGCAGGAAGTCCAGACAGGGCAAGCACCCTGGCAATAGAAAAACCGTTCCTTTGGTAGCGGGACGGTAGGATACATAAGGAGGGCTGCAGATCATCTGCAGCCCTCTTCCATTTGGCATCAAGATATATCAGGTTTTATGAATGAAGATGTCGCAGCCCATTCAGGAAAGCGGCCACGGACAGTTGCAGGCTCTCATCCGGGTCAAAGTTCATACCGAAGCCACCTTTTTCACCCATGGAGGCGAAGCCGTGGCAAAGACTGCGTAAACCGCGAACGGCATGGAGCGTTTCCGCTTCACTTAGCGTATAGGGCTGCAACAGGCGGAGCAGCAGATCTAGGGCAGCTGTACTCTCCACAACGAGCTGCGGTTCCTGACGGTCCGGGGCATGGAAAAAGGCTTCGTATAGCCCTGGATGCTTGCGGACGAAGCCGATATATGCGGCAGCGACCTCCTGAATGGCTTCGTCACCCGAACGGCCGACAGAAGCCTCAGTTAATGCAAGCCTGAGCTGCTGTGCGGACATCAACGCCATTTCCTGGCGAAGCCCGGGAAGACCGTTGATGTGGTTATAAAGCGACGGGGAGCGCACGTCCAGCCGCTGGGCCAGAGCGGCCAGTGTTAGCGAATGGAATCCGTCGCTGTCGGCAAGCTGGGCGGCGGCACTTAACAGAGCGCCGCGATCCAGCCCTTGGCGGGGGCTCACAGATGCCCCCCGGCAGGGCGCAGCCGCTGCTCTGCGTCTGCCGTAGCTGCGCGCATAGCCGCGGCGGGCTGACGCAGCATTCGTCCGTGCCCTACAGCGAGCACGGACGGTTCCAGCTCAGCCAGGCGCTTGGCGCTGGCAAGAGCAAGTTCACGGTTCCACGTCGCCAGCGCGGGGAACGGAAAGAGCGGGCGCAGGCGGCCGGATACGGCGAGGCCACCGTGCAGCTGATACGCGTCGCCAGCGATGAGCACGCGGCTGCGCGTATCCATGAAGGCCATATGGCCCGGCGTATGGCCTGGGGTAGCAATGGCGACCAGGGATCCGATCCGGTCGCCGTCATCGAGCAAGCGATCCGGCCGGGTACGGATCGCTTTGGGTACACTGCCGCGTACCGGAGTCTGCGGCTCGCCGGGAAGCAGGGAGGCGTCTCCGGCCAGCAGCGGGGCATCTCTTCTGGAGATGCAGACCTCGGCTTTAGGCAGCGCATCCTTAAGACTATCCAGTGCACCAACATGGTCGCCATGGGCGTGAGTCAGAATGATTCTGGTAATCGGTTTACCCAGGGATTGTGCAGTAGACAGAATCCCCTTCAGACTGAAAGGCATTCCAGCATCAATAAGGGTAAACCCATCTTTTTCTTCAACAAGATATACGTTCACAGGGAAGAGGCGCGGAAGGAATGAAACTTGGACAACATCATGCTCACGTGTAATTCGCATCATTAAATCCTCCTTAAAACTAATGTTGTTAGTAATATAACTAATATCATTAGTTTATGCAATACCCTATGTAGATTTGCTTAAAAAATAGGATATTTTAAAATCCCAAAACACTTTACAAAAAAAGCGTTTTCAAAATAGGAATAACCGATTATAATAATCTCGTAAGCCCTTTCATATGTCTATCTTATTGGAGCCTTTCGCGAAGCGATAGGCTCACTTTTTTTGTTCTGTTCGCTTAAAACGCGGATGGATATCAAGCTTTTTACTTAGCCAATGAAGGGCCTGTATATACTGGTATGACAGGGGATATCGGGTTTTCTAACCCCTAAGTTGAGAGTGTTGACAAACATAACTGTTATTCCTATAATAACAGTTATACTTACCTTGGATTGAATTTTCATCGGTGAACGATATGCCGGGAAGGGAGTAAGTAATGAACAGTGAATTTACCATTGCTGTGCACTGTCTGGTCTTTCTGTCCATGAAGGATGAGTGTATGGCCAATAGTGAAGACTTGTCTCAAAGTGTGGGTACGCATCCAGCCAGAGTACGCAAGGTGCTTAGTGTGCTGCGGAAGCATGGATACCTAACAACCAAGGAAGGTGCTCACGGTGGATATCTGCTCAGCCGTCCGAGTGATGAAATCAAGCTTGGAGAACTGTACAGACTGGTAGCGGGTGGATCACTTGGTCCCAGCTGGTGTTCGGGAGAATCCGGTTCAACATGCGTTGTTTCTTCCAATATGCAGGGTGTGATGGGAAGCATCTACGATGGAGGCGAAGAGGCACTGAGTGCTTATTTTGACCGTATATCCATTGAGGATGTGAAGCATCGTATCGGTAATGGGGAAGAATGTTCTTTGTCTATGGAACCCTTGTCCATGAAGGATAGGTCGTGACAGAACTGATCGTTAACAGCTCTTCATGACCTGGCCTTGGACTGCTGCTGTCAGGCATGGTGGACAGGCTATACAAGGACGTTTGCTCCGGTTGTAAGATCCGTTGATGTTTCAGGCGATTCCGGGCATAACGTGAACACAGATGGAAGCGATCGTCTGCGCTGATGTTATTTTCGGAAGGTGAGTACTCGGTAGAGTTTGGCCTTGCGAACGTAAAAAAATAAAAAAGAACTTGGGGAGTGGAACGCATGTCCAGCATTGAAAACAATGAAACACTTCGCGTGATTAACGAACGTCACGCTGTCAAAAAGTACGAAAGTGGTTTTGTTATGCCTGAAGCGGATCTGAACGCTATTCTGACTGCCGCTTCCGAAGCTCCGTCTTCATGGAACCTGCAACACTGGAAATTCCTCGTGATCGAATCCGAAGCAGACAAAGCCAAGTTGCTGCCAATCGCTTACGGCCAAAGTCAAATCACAGACAGCTCCGTTACGATCGCTGTACTCGGGGATCTGGAAGCGAACCGCAACGCCGTGATTTATGATCAGGCTGTTGAAGCGGGTGCAATCCCGGCTGAAGTTCGTGACGCATTGGTTGGACAGATCAATGGTGCTTACAAAAATCCGCAAATCGCCCGCGATGAAGCGATCCGCAATGCATCGTTTGCTTCACAGAACATTATGCTTGCTGCACGTTCCCTGGGATATGATACTTGCCCAATGGGTGGTTACAACCCGCAACAATTGATCGAAACGTTCAACATCCCTGCGCGTTATTTGCCAACGTTGTTGATCACTGTAGGTAAAGCTGCAGTTCCAGCTCGTCCGTCAGGTCGTTTCCCACTGTCTGAGGTTGTTGTTAAAGGTTCTTTCTAAGACTGATTTTGGATCAGTTATTGCTATAGGTATCAATAGATATAACATAAATAGCCGCATGTCCCCTCTAAAGGGAACATGCGGCTATTTGGTATTTAAATGATGAAGAAGGTCATTATTTCTCTGGTGTTTCCGGGATTTTCGGTGCATTGAAATCTTCCAGATACTCAATTGCGTTATACATCATAACCGCAGCTTCGGCGCGGGTAATCGTTTCCTTCGGATTGAAGTTGCCCTCTCCATCGAGCGTGTTAATCTTCAAGACAAGGGAGCGTTGAACAGCACCTTGAAATTCTGGAGTCAGCTCTTTATCGTCCGTGATATCTACAGGTTTGATGTTAATCATTGGCAAGCCACCTTTGGCTTCAATGCCCTGCATCAAGAAAAGGGTAAACTGTTCACGGGTCAATGCCTTGGAAGGGTCGATATCGTTGGTCATCTTAATACCATTGAACTGGGCACGGACAAAAGCATCACTGTACCATACGCCATCTTTTACGTTGGAAAAGTAGTCACTTGGCAGCGGCTGCTTGATAAAACGAATCGTGTCCAAATTCAGATTCAGACCATCTGCAATGAGCTGTATACCCTGAGCCGTGTTTAGCTCCTGTTCCGGTTTGAACAAGCTATCACTTACGCCTTTGATTAAACCATCCTGATGTAGGGATTCAATCTTATCTGCCCCTGCAATATCTTGAATATCAGTGAATTCCGCTTGAGCGGCATGAATCGGACCAGCGCTCAGAGATAAGGTAAGTAAAGCTCCGGCTGTTAATGTAGCCAATATATTTTTTTTCATATCAGATTCGCCTCACTTTTCCAGGGAGTATCCCTTTGTATAAAAGTTATTTGTCCCTATAGACGACCCTATTCCTCAAAAGGTTGCTGTAATTTTCCATTGTTTCTCCACGACATATTCCGTTGGAATATGTACAAAGGGAATGGACTATTGTAAGGCCTTACACTTTGTATTATCTTGAGGGTAGATAACCACTGAAGCAAAAGTCTGTGAATTGGGTAAGTACATAACAGTGGAATCAACTATTCGGGTTACAACTTCTTATAATTGCATGTAATTAGAGTGTGAGATCAATCATTTGAATCAATAAGGAGAGAATGAAACGATGGAACCAACAGCAACGAATGAAGTTTTTTTCTATACAGGTACTTATGCATCAGCAGATCAACCGGGGATTTTTCTATGTGCGTTGAACAAGGAAACAGGCGAGTTGCGGATTGTAAATCATATGGATGGGGTGGATAATCCGTCTTATCTTGCTTTATCTCCGGATGGGAATGGTCTGTACGTGGTAAGTGAGACGGATGAGGGAGAGGTGCTGGTCTATCGCAGGGATGCCGCAACGGGTGAGCTGCACTTGATGGATCGCAAATTGACGAAGGGCGCATCGCCTTGTTATGTATCTGTCACGGAGGATGGCGAGTGGGTGCTGACTTCAAACTACAGCAGCGGCAGTGTGAACGTATTTCCGGTAGGAGATCAAGGCACGCTTGAAGAGATGAGTGCGTTGATTGAGCATACCGGAAGAGGGCAAAATGATGACCGTCAGGAAGGGCCGCACGCCCACTCGATCCAACCAGACCCTTCAGGTCAGTATGCCGTTGTCTGTGATCTGGGTCTGGATCAGATTATTGTGTATCGTCAGGAAGAAGGTCGCCTGGTAACGCATCGTGAGATGAATCAGCCTCCAGGCTCCGGACCGAGACATCTCGTCTTCCACCCAAGCTCGAAATGGGCCTATGTGATTAATGAATTGAGTAACACCGTTACGGCATTCATGTATGATCAACGCAGAGGTGAGTTCACTACGTTGCAGCATATCACCACACTGCCTGAAGGACATTCTGATGAAGGTACGGGAGCGGATATCCGTGTCTCCCCATGTGGTCGCTTCCTGTATGCTTCCAATCGTGGGGACGACAGCATTGTGCTGTATCACATTGACCAGGAATCCGGTGAGCTGGAGGCTATAGAGTGGACTTCCACTATCGGTCAGACTCCGCGTAACTTCAACCTGCTTCCCGGTGGTATTCTGCTGGTGGCCAATCAGGACAGCAACAACCTGGTTGCTTTCCAGATCAATGGTGAAGATGGACGTCTAACACACAACGGATTCAAGCTGGAGATACCCCGCCCAGTGTGTATTGCTCCGGTAGTATAAGGTGGGATGACACAACATTCTTTGTTACGTTCAAATTCCGATCGAGCTTGTGAGAAAGAAGCATCCAAGTCGAAAGATTCATCTTTCGACTTTTTTCCTTTTTTTCATACATGAAATTACTAAATTAGACCTATAGATGGAATTATATGTTTAATTTAAAATGAATATATTAAAGCGCTTACATGGATGCGAGATGGCGCTACCAAGGGCATCGGGCTTACCAATTCGATTGGGGAGGCAATGGCTTTATGGGAAAACGATCGTTATGGAAGCGTACATTGCGGACCGCAGGTGTGTCACTGCTGAGTTCTGCGCTACTGGTTACTTCGCTGGGTCTTGGAGACACGTCAGTCACTCATGCTGCGGGTGCCCGTCAGATGGAGTTTCTGGACCGAGGTGTAGTTGCAGTGAAGACAGGCACAGGTGTGTTCGTTAGCTGGCGGCTTCTGGGTACGGAAGGGTCGAATGTATCGTTTAATGTCTATCGGGATGGAACCAAGGTAAACGCATCGCCCATAACGAACAGCACCAACCTCCAGGATACAAGCGGGACAAGCAGTTCCAAATATACGGTTCGAGCCGTAGTCAGTGGAACCGAACAGGCTGCTTCGACGGCAGCGAGCGTATGGGGAAATAATTATTTGTCTGTACCTCTCAGTGTACCCGCAGGAGGCACAACACCGGATGGTGTAGCCTACACGTACAGTGCCAATGATGCGAGTGCAGGCGATGTGGACGGGGACGGCGAGTATGAACTGATTGTAAAGTGGGACCCGTCCAACTCCAAGGATAATTCCCAAAGCGGCTACACGGGTGAAGTATTTATCGATGCCTACAAATTGAATGGAACGCGCTTATGGCGTATCAGTCTGGGTAAAAATATCCGTGCGGGTGCCCATTACACCCAGTTCATGGTGTACGATCTGGACGGAGACGGCAAGGCGGAAGTGGCGATGAAGACGGCTGATGGTACCAAGGATGGTACGGGCGTAGTCATCGGGGATGCCAGCAAGGATTATCGTAACTCCAGCGGATACGTTCTGTCCGGACCGGAGTTCCTTACGATCTTCAGTGGACAGACCGGCAAAGCACTTTCCACGGTGAACTACGAACCGGCGCGCGGTAATGTGTCCGATTGGGGAGACAACTATGGCAACCGGGTCGATCGGTTCCTTGCCGCGATTGCGTATTTGGATGGTGAGTGGCCAAGTCTGGTCATGGCGCGTGGATACTACACCCGAACCGTTCTGGTGGCGTACAACTGGCGGGATGGACAACTAGCCAAGCAGTGGACGTTTGACTCCAACACGTCAGGTAATTCAGGTTATGCAGGACAGGGCAACCATAATCTGAGCGTTGCAGACGTAGATGGCGATGGCAAAGACGAAATCGTTTACGGAGCGATGGCGGTGGATGATAACGGCAAAGGACTTTACACGACAGGGCTTCATCATGGGGATGCGATGCATCTAAGTGATCTGGACCCCGATCGTGCGGGACTTGAAGTATTCCAGGTGCATGAAACAGCGTCCAATGCCGGAGTGGAATTCCGTGATGCGCGTACAGGTCAGTTGATCTGGGGTATACCTACGACAAAAGATATTGGACGCGGCATGGCAGCCGATATCGATCCACGTTATAAGGGTGCCGAAGTGTGGGCAGATGGTGGTTTGTATACAGCCAAAGGGCAGAAAATTGGGACAACCCTGCCTTCCTCCACGAATTTTGGCATCTGGTGGGACGGTGACCTGCTCCGCGAGTTGCTGGACAGCAACAGGATTGATAAATGGGACTACGCCAATAGCAAAACGGTTAATCTGTTGACCGCATCCGGTGTTTCTTCCAATAATGGAACGAAATCCACACCGAATCTGCAGGCTGACCTGTTTGGCGACTGGAGAGAAGAAGTGGTATGGCGGACCAATGATAGCTCTGCACTGCGCATCTACACAACAACAGCCATTACGGACAAACGGATCTACACCCTGATGCATGATCCGGTATACCGTCTTGGCGTAGCTTGGCAAAATGTAGCCTATAACCAACCGCCACACACGGGCTTTTATTTGGGAGATGGCATGAGCACACCTCCCGTACCGAATATCCGGTACGCAGGCAAATAAGAGCGAAAGGGCATGAACTCATGCCAACCCCAGGAATGATGTTACAGCGAATAAAACTTACTGCTGATAAGGGAACAACGGACTTTGATTCGTTGTTCTTCTTTTTCTGCCATTTACACAGATATTCGGTAGAAATCGGAAAAAAACGTTTGACAGTCATATGTACTGCCCTTATGATACGTATATAACTCACTAAACAGGTAGGAATAATAAAAATGACCTTGCTCTATTTGCGGGAGCAGTCATTTACAGTCACATGAGAGATCGTAAACGTGAACAGAATAACGTTCTCACCGTATAGACGGAGGAACACCGCAGCGCATCATTTCTGGATGAAGCATACACGCCCTTTGGGTCGGCATGACTTTATGAGGGAGAAGTGCGCGGGGGTTCCTCCGTTTTTTGTTTTTTTTCGGTGCGTTCCATGCTGTTCAGCCTGCCTGGGGTAATCTTGCAGATCCATTCGGGGGGAGTGTTATCTATGAAAAAGAGAATTCATAAGGGTATTCTGGTTGGTCTGGCATTGGTGTTAACAGGGGTATTGGCGGCATGCGGATCGGATAGCGGTGGCACGAATACGGCAGGAACATCGGGGGGAACGGAAGGTGGCAAAGAAGGGGCAAAAGCGATCGAGCTGCTGAATGTATCCTATGATCCGACACGTGAACTCTATGAGCAATATAACAAGGCGTTTGCGGCGTATTGGCTGAAAGAGAAAGGTCAGGAAGTAACGGTTAAGCAGTCTCATGGTGGGTCAGGTAAACAAAGTCGTTCTGTTATCGATGGGCTGGACGCGGATGTGGTTACTCTGGCATTGGGATACGATATCGATGCTATTGAAGATAAAGGTCTGATCAATGCGGGTTGGCAGGACAAATACGAGCACAACAGCTCCCCGTATACTTCAACGATCGTATTTTTGGTACGCAAAGGCAATCCGAAAGGCATTAAGGACTGGGATGATCTCATCAAGGGAGATACCCAAGTCATTACCCCGAATCCAAAAACGTCCGGCGGGGCACGTTGGAACTATCTGGCGGCGTGGGGATATGCGCTCAAACATAACAACAATGATGAGGAGAAAGCCAAAGCGTTTGTTGCAGAGCTGTTCAAACATGCGCCTGTCCTTGACTCTGGAGCACGTGGGGCGACGACTACGTTTGTTGAGCGCGGTATTGGTGATGTACTGCTTGCATGGGAGAATGAGGCTTTCTTGTCAGTTAAAGAGTTGGGACCGGACAAATTCGATATTGTTGTGCCTTCGGTCAGTATTTTGGCTGAACCACCTGTAGCGATTGTAGATAAAAATGCAGACAAAAAAGGCAGCCGCGAAGTGGCTGATGCCTATCTGAAATATTTGTACAGCGAAGAGGGGCAAACCATTGCTGCCGAGAACTATTACCGTCCAACCCTGGACAGCGTAAAGGAAAAGTTCAAGGATCAGTTCCCGCAGCTTGAGCTGTTCACATTGAACGATGTATTTGGTACATGGCGCGATACCCAGGCCAAGCACTTTAATGACGGCGGTATCTTTGACCAGATTTATGTTCCGGGCAGCTAATGCATCTGACGTCGATGATGTTGCATGACCATGTAAGCGGCCAACCAGTCCGACCGACTGAAGGCAGAGAGGATGAACGTGCATGAGCAAGGTGATGGTGGCCCGGAGTCGCACACTACCGGGATTCGGATTAACGATGGGTTACAGTGTGCTTTACCTGAGCCTGGTTGTACTTATTCCACTCGCAGCGCTCTTGTTTAACTCGACGGGGCTGACCTGGTCCACACTGATTGAGGTGGCGACCAATCCCCGGGTACTGGCTTCTTTCCAGGTGAGTTTTCTGACTGCAGGTGCAGCCGCCCTGATCGATCTGGTCCTTGGGCTGCTCCTGGCTTGGGTACTTGTCCGGTATGAGTTCCCTGGAAAACGGCTGTTTGATGCCGTCATTGATCTGCCTTTTGCCTTGCCGACAGCAGTGGCGGGGGTTGCCTTAACGGCGCTGTATGCCGGGAATGGCTGGATTGGGCAGTTTGTGGAACCTCTGGGCATCAAGCTGGCCTATTCACAGGCGGGCATTACGCTCGCGCTGATGTTTATTGGGATTCCGTTTGTGGTGCGTACGGTGCAGCCGGTATTGCAGGAATTGGAGACCGAGGTGGAGGAAGCTGCGGCTACGCTCGGAGCGGGAAGATGGCGGATATTCCGAAAGATCCTGCTTCCGGATCTGATCCCGCCGCTGCTGACCGGTTTTGCGTTAGCCTTTGCCCGAGGTATTGGCGAATATGGTTCAGTGGTGTTTATCTCAGGCAATATGCCGATGAAAACGGAGATTGCGCCCCTGCTGATCATGGCGAAGCTGGAGCAGTTCGATTATGCGGGAGCTACGGCGGTAGCCTTGCTGCTGCTGCTGGTCTCTTTTGTCCTGCTCTTGATCATTAATTCACTTCAACGCTGGAGCCGTAAGGCAGGCAGAGCTTAGTGAGCAGTGAACCAACCTAAACCAAAAGGAGGTACAGAATATGGCGGGTTCCGTTCCATTAACGCCTGCTTCCCGTGTAAGAACCGGGCCGGGGCCAAACCGAGCAACGACGGAAGCACCGTGGGTTAAATGGTTGTTGATCGGGTTGGCAAGTCTGGTGCTGCTCTGGCTGCTCATCTTGCCGCTGGTGATCGTGCTGATGGAGGCGTTAAAACAAGGCTGGGGTGTCTATATCGCCGCGCTTACCGAGCCGGACGCGATGTCGGCATTGAAACTTACGCTGCTGGTTGCCGGAATCACCGTACCGCTCAATACGATATTTGGTGTGGCGGCTGCGTGGGTCATTACTAAGTTCCAATTCAGGGGCAAAGGACTCATGATCACCCTGATCGATCTTCCTTTTTCGATCTCGCCTGTGGTAGGCGGGTTGATCTTTGTCCTCGTCTTTGGGTCGAATGGATGGTTTGGACCTTGGCTGGCCGAGCATGATATCAAAATTATTTTTGCCCTGCCCGGCATTGTCATCGCAACTTTGTTCATTACGTTTCCCTTCGTTGCCAGAGAACTGATTCCGCTAATGGAAGATCAGGGCACGAGGGAAGAAGAAGCGGCGGTTACGCTTGGGGCCTCGGGGTGGCGGATTTTCTGGAATGTGACACTTCCCAACATCAAGTGGGGACTGCTGTATGGCATTATTCTGTGTAATGCGCGGGCGATGGGCGAGTTTGGGGCCGTGTCTGTTGTATCGGGACATATTCGCGGGGAGACTAACACCTTGCCGCTGCATGTCGAGATCCTGTATAACGAATATCAATTCTCCGCTTCGTTTGCCGTCGCCTCCTTGTTGCTGATTTTGGCTCTGGCAACGTTGCTGCTCAAGAGCTGGTTGGGTCATAAAACGATTCCCGAAAAGTGATGTAACACTTCTGTATCCATGCCGATCATCTTGGTTTTGAAGAGGGTTCCGAATGAAAATGAATTTTGTTTAAACTTCATGAAAATTCGGATTGACAGCTACTGGAAGCCCTGCTAATGTATAAACCAAGTATATAGGTTGGATAAGAATGAATTATAAGTCGGGTTGGATGACAGCGCACTTGAGGAATATAGCGGGCAGTAGCCCGAGAAGAGGAGGCGGCTCTATGGCTAAGCCGTTAAAAGTGGATGAGGTATGGATGGATCGAATTGCCGGACAACTGAATGACATGGAGTTTGGCTCATTACACATCGTTGTACACGAAGGCCAGATTGTGCAGATGGAGCGCACCGAACGCAAGCGTTTTGAAAATACGCCCTCCGGCAGCGCCTCCAAATCCGGCAGCACTGCACGAAGCAGCTCACCCCGTTCATTGCGCTCATCGAATGCAAGCGCGAAGGGATAGGCATCATGTAATCCAGGATTGAATTAGGCATAATGCAAAAAATAGTAGAAACCAAAAAGAGAAGCCGCCGATTTTGCGGGCTTCTCTTTTTGGTGTTGAATGAACTGAGTCTGATGATGCAGGCAAACCAAGTTAAAAGAAGGTTTATTTTTCGGAAATGGCTCCAGATGTGCGTGGTTTATAGAGGTTTAGCTCCATATCCAAGTTCTCATCCTCATGTGCTTCTGCACTGCTATTCAATTCCTTATCCGAATCGGTGTGTCCCGCATAGGGGCGATCACTGCGAGAAGGCGTTCCTGTCAGGCTGAAGCCAGAGATGAACAGAATGAGTTGCAATCCTAATGCGTAGGGAGCAGCAGCCAGTCCAATCAGATGAAGTAGGGAGCACATGGCAATTAGCGTAACAAGTGCTCTGGTTACTGTGCCCGATGAACCCTGTCTTGGACTGGACCAGAGCAGATAACCATAGAACACCGTGATGATCAAAGAAACGAAGCGTATCCATGGCAAAGCATTGAACCAGGAATGCCAGAAAGGATACAACAGACCTTGTTGACGAAACACAAAATCAGCGATCAGGTACAGTACAGCCGCGACAGCGGCAGGTTCAGCAGCTGGACGAATGACATTCCAGATTGATTTTCCCCAATGGTCAGGATGTGCGTATCGATTCAATTCATCAGACAATGCTGCACTCTCTCGTTCCAGAGCCCTGTGCATCAATGCGAGACGAGCGGGATCAACATCGATGATACAGCTGCGGATCTGATCCTGAAGCTGTGGAGACAGATGCACTGCGGCTTTGCAGGATAGCATGGCCGTTAATAATTCATGATGTTCATGTTCCGTAAGGGCAATATTCCGATGTTCTTTGGCTGTGAGTTGTCCCAATAGGGTTGTACTTATGTATAATGTATCTCGTATCGCGTGCATTCGTCTGTCACGGCTTCGTCTGACCTCAGTTGCTGACCATATGTAGAGTCCAAGCAGCACAGCGATCATTCCGAGTAGTACCGCCACGAAGCCCGGATATGAGAATAGAGCAAGCATCCAGCGTTGAAGCACAATGGTTCCTCCTTTGCAAAAACTGTAGTGTAGCATGAAACACGGTTCACATAAGCTTTCTCTCACTATTACACAGGAATTGCGTGAATTCAAGCAGGAACAGTAGGAATTTACTGTTATAAGAAGGACCTGAGCACCCAAGCAAAGAAGATGTAATTTCCATGAATTTTAAATTCTGCACATAATCATTGGTTTAATAGGAAAGGAGCATGATCTATGGACCAGATCCACATTGAACATACACCGCCCTCAGCAGCAGAATACCTAGCGTTACGGAAAAACGCAGGTCTTAGTGCGATGAGCAAGGAGGGGGCGGAGATTGGGCTGCCCAATAGTCTTTTTGTCGTATGTCTGCGTGAAGAAAATGAAATCGTAGGCATGGGCCGGGTCATCGGGGACGGAGGTTGCTTCTTTCAGGTGGTGGATATCGCCGTGCGCCCGGACCAGCAGGGAAGAGGATATGGCAAATTGATCATGAGCGAGATCATGAATTATTTGCGTGCACATGTGCCTGCTCGTGGTTTGGTTAGCCTGTTGGCTGATGTCCCTGCCGATCGTCTGTACGCTCAATTTGGCTTCACTTACACCAGTCCGAAATCGGAAGGTATGTGGTGGAGGCAAGGGGAATAGGGCAGGAATAAAGCGCAGTTCGTTGTAAAGTGAAATGAGGGAAGTATGTATAACCTCAAACTAATATGAAGTAATTGATGCTGAGCCGCATATGCGGCTTTTTTTAGTATGGAGTAAGAGCTGGAAGAGATTTTTTCACAATGGTTTACAAGTAGGTGAAGACGGTTTAAGATGGCGTGAGCCGTTTAAGGTATATAACAATGGGATTAAGTATTAAAATAACGGTAAGTTGACAAGATGATATCTACTGAAAAGAGGGATTTGATATGAAAGTTGCCATTTTTGGAGCAACCGGAGCGATTGGAAAGACGATACTGTGGGAGTTAATGGACCGTGGACATGAGGTAACGGCGATTGTTCGTGATCCTTCGAAGGTGGAGATGGAGCATGAGCGTTTGCGTGTGGTACAGGGGGATTTGCTTAACCCAGACCAGGTTGCCGATTTTACAGCAGGACAGGAAGCTGTTGTGAGTGCCTATGGACCGAAGTTTGGTGCGGAGGAAGAGATGCTGGAAGTTACACGTTCATTAATTGAGGGTGTTCGCCGTGCAAAAGCAGGACGTTTGGTTGTTGTTGGCGGAGCAGGAAGCTTGCTTACGGATTCTGGAGAAATGCTGATGGACACACCAGGATTCCCTGAAGAAGTTAAACCACTGGCGAAGGCTCATGTCGATGCGTATAACCTGATCGAGGCATCGGATATTAACTGGACTTACATGAGTCCTGCGGCTACGATCACAACAGGAAGACGGACAGGCCTATTCCGGGTTGGTATGAATCGTGTGATTACAGATGATCTTGGAGAGAGTTCGATTTCCGTTGGTGATTTTGCAGCGGCATTGGTGGATGAGCTGGACGATCCGCAATTTATTCAATCCCGCTTTACAGTAGGTTATTAAGGGTTGTAGGTAAGCTAGCAATATTTCTGTGAATTTCCGAAGAGACCCCCGGGGAGGGATGCGCGTTGTTTATCGTAACCGCTGAACAGATGAGAGCTGTGGATGAGCATACGATTCACAAGCTTGGCATTCCTGCTGCTAGTTTGATGGAAAATGCAGGAAGATTTATCGCCGAGGAAGTTATCCGGCTGTGCCGGGAAGACGATGCTAACCGCCGTTCGGAGCAGCATGGCTGCTGGAACAAAAACGGAAAGCGGGCGCACACCGGGCCGGGGGACCGGCCTGTTCATGGTGGCGACATCATCGCCGATCCGGCGCTCGTGATGGAGCAGCCCGGCGATCAGCAGTGGTACATGCTGATCGGCAAGGGTAATAATGGCGGCGACGGGCTGGTTGCGGCGCGCCATTTGGTTGAAGCGGGGCTCGGCGTGACTTTGGTTTACGCAGATGCGCCTGATGCGTTGCGGGGCGAAGCCGCAGTGCAGCGGGATGCCGCCGCGCAGCTCGGCATCCCTGCTCTGGTCCATGGGCGCGAAGCCGTGGACTTCAGCCGGTGCACAGGCATCGTAGATGCGCTACTGGGCACCGGCTCGCGTGGGGCGCCGCGTGGATCATACGCGGCGCTGATTGCGGCGGCGAACGACAGCGGCAAGCCGGTCGTGTCCGCCGATGTGCCAAGTGGGCTGAATGCCGACACCGGAGAGGTATATGAGCCCTGTATTCAAGCCCGGGTGACCGTATGTCTCGCGTTGCTTAAGCGCGGGTTGGTGCAGTACCCGGGCGCATCTGCGGCGGGGCGCATCGTGGTGCGCTCCATCGGCATTCCCGCGCGGCTTGCGCCGGAGCATGGCCCCTCGGTCCGTCTGCTGACGGAAGAGGTGCTGCGCAGTGCGCTGCGCGTGGACACGGGCCGTCTCCGGGCACCGGACGGCCACAAGGGCACCTACGGCCACGTGCTGCTGGCCGCAGGCAGTCTGCCGATGAGCGGCGCAGGCTTGCTCTCGGCCAAAGCCGCGCTGCGCGCTGGCTGCGGGCTCGCCACATGGGCGCTGCCAGCGGCACTGCTGCCGCATGTCATCGGCACCGTGCCCGAGCTCATGCTTGCTGCCGCCGCAGATGGCGACAGCGGCGAGTGGAACGCGGCTTCCGCAGACGCTGTGCTGCGTCTCGCGGAAAGCCGCGACGTGCTCGCGACCGGCCCGGGCCTCGGCCGCTTCAAAGGCGACACAGACTGGCTGCGCCGTCTGTGGCAACATTCGGATCGCCCGCTCGTCATCGACGCGGACGCCCTCAACATGCTGGCAGACGCTGGCCCAACAGCGCCTCGCGACTGGGGCAAACGAAGTGCGGCGACTATCCTGACGCCGCACCCCGGGGAGATGGGCCGACTGCTGGGCATGTCGACCCCCGAAGTGCAGCGTGACCGAATCGAACACGCTGCACGGTACGCCCGCGAGCAGGGCGTGACCCTGGTGCTCAAGGGAGCACGAACGGTCATCGCAACGCCATCCGGCGAGGCGTATATCAACACCACGGGGCACGCCGGCATGGCAACCGGCGGTGCAGGAGACGTATTGACCGGCATCATCGCCGGTCTGCTCGCCCAAGGGCTCAGCGCGGAGCAGGCTGCAGCCTTTGGCGTGTTCCTCCACGGCCAGGCAGGGGAGAGAGCCGCGCTGCTGCGCGGTGATCCGGCATCCCTGCTCGCCGGGGATATCGTGGATGCCCTATAAATCTCTGGCATGATTGGTGCAGCACTCTTGGTAAATCGTTACTTCATAAGCTGCATGTACACTGCTTTGAGCTCGTGTGATAGGTGCAGTTAGAGAGTACATATCCTTCATGTGCTGCATGCCTCTGCACACAGCACAAAGATATAAGCCACTCATAAGATAAAGCAAGGGATGTCCCATAGTCATAAACATGACGAGGACATCCCTTTTTAGTGGTATTAACTTTTAACGAATCAAACACACGCTATGAGCTGCATTATCCATTATTCTGCGCTTTAACGAATCCAGCGACGTGATTTCACTGATCGGCAGGTTCTGGCCTAAGTTTGTACCATTATAACGAGAATAACGTAACTGAAGTTCGTTAATCTGTACATTCAACCCAAATCCTCCAATTCAGGTGTGGTCGATTCGTTAGAATGGATTAGCGCTTCGACCCGAGAAAGGAAGTCCCTTCCAACCTCCGGTACAGCCGCTTCCCTTCATTCTTTTATCATGGATCAACTACAACCGGAACCGTAAAAGTTCCTGATGCATCTCTGCACTGATATCCCGCAGGGTTTTCACCTTAGTGCTTGCTTCGGCGAACGAACGTTGCTGTTCGGCCGTTGAAGCTGTAATTTCCTCACTGCTTGCGGCAGATTGTTCCGTAATGGCACTTATACTTTCAATCGCCTGCTGAACCTGTGCACTTAGTTCACTGGACTGCTGCATGTCTTCCGTAAGTTGGTTAATGCTTGTGCTAATTCGCTCTACACTGTGACGAATGCCGGAGAAGGATTCACCGGTTTTTCCGGTGGCCTGCTCCTGTTCTGCAAAGAGCTGAATGCTCTGTGTCACAGAGTTTTTCACTTTACCCATAGCTGCTGTGATTTCGCCGACAGCCCCAAAGATATGCTGTACCGATTGCTCTGATTGCTCCGCCAGTTTCTTCACTTCCCCCGCGACGACAGCAAAGCCGCGTCCGGCTTCACCTGCACGTGCCGCTTCGATGGAGGCGTTCAGAGACAGAAGGGTTGTCTGTGTAGCGATGCTTGATACATAAGCAGTCATCGTTGCGATCCGGGAGGCACTCTCCTCCAATTCCTGGACAGTCTTTTCTACCTCAGACATGGCAATCCGGTTTACTTCAGCCAGTCGAAGCTGTTCCTGTACGGCAATGTGTCCCTCCTGCACAGAAGTCAAAACTTCGTTACCATAGATGGCCGATTGTGAAGTTGCCTGAAGGTTGCTTTCAAACATATGCTGCATCTTGTCCACGACCATTACCGTGTCACTTAGATCCTCAGCAATTTTCTGACTGCCGATCGATAGCTCTTCGGTTGTTCTGGATACTTGCTGCACAATGGCCTGCACGGTATCATTACCGCGGTCAATGTCCTGCGCCATCCCATCAACACGGTTTCCTGCGGCACCAATGGATTGAATGATACTGCGTATGTTCCCAGTCATAAGACGGAAGGAGCGGTTTAAGTCATCCAGTTCATCCTTGCCTCGTGTCTCCGGAAGCTGCTGCGTAAGATCGCCGTTCGCAATTTGTCCTGCGGCTTCCTTTAAGGTGCGGATGCGTCTCGCCAATTTGCGTGAAGTGTACATATTGAACAGCAGAACAGCGACAAGCAGGATGATGGCTCCGGCTAGAGCAATCTGCCAGGTCCGCTGAATATCTTGTTCAAGATCTACTGTATATTGGTCATATCGATCCCGGGTCACCTCATCCAGCATATAAATATCATTTTGTATGCCTTTGACCCGTGAGCTGAAACGTTTGGCGTCCGAACTGTTCATGGCTGTGATGGCTTCGGTGGCGCCCGTGTCCAGAGCCGTTAATTTGGTTTGGATCGATTGAATCAGGCGAAGCTGTTCATCCGTTTCCAGCAAGCCTTCTGTGAGCTGCTTTACCATGGTTTTACCTTCATTCAGCAAGCGTGCTACATTATCCTGATTGCCAGCTGTCATGGAGAACGAGTACACATCGAGCGCCTGCTCGGTCTGTATCTGGTTAGCGTTCAGCTCCGTGACCTTCAGCATGGCAGGCACCAGATTTTGATTTTTGGCATTCATGTTTAGCAATTGAATAATGATATAGGCTACAAGCAAAAGGCATAACAGCAACGATACTATAGCATTCAATATCAGCTTTCCCTGCAATTTCATAAGCGTGCCTCCATATTAGCAATTGGTTTATTGATCTAGGGTAATTTTGGTTTTGCCGGAAGCGATCTGTGCTTTCAAATCTTCGAATGTTTGCTCTTGTTCGTCCGTGAGTGTGATGTTATGTAGGGCGGTTAAACCTACGCCGTTTTCTGCCAGACCATAGAACATTTCTTTTTCGGGAAATGAATGTTGGTTCTGAATGAACGTATTAATGGCGTTATGAAGAGAGACATCTACATTTTTGAGCATGGAAGTGAGTATTGCTTTTTCTGCTAAAAAGAACTGATCCTGGTCCACGCCAATAGCGTATTTACCCAATCGCTGAATCTCCGAAATTGAGCCTATGCCTGTCAGTCCAGCAGCAACGTAAATGACATCAACACGCTGTTCCTGAATCATCTGCGCCGCGAGCTTTCCTCCAAGATCAGGATTGCCGAAATCCCCGGCGTATACGACATGGACTGTGGCATCCGGATTGGCTGCCTTTACACCTTGCTCAAAACCTTGCTGGAAATCGTGAAGCACCGGAATATCCATTCCACCCAAGAAGCCAACATGGTCATCGTTTGTTGCAAAGCCAGCAATGATACCTGCAAGATAGCTGCCTTCTTCTGCTTTGAAGGACATGGAGGTCACATTGGGGAGATCGGAATGCCCGTCAATGATGAGAAAGTGCTGATCGGGATACTTCTGAGCAACCTTCTCCAAATCGGTTTTTATCGTGTCGCTTAGACCAATAATCAGATCAACCTTATCCTTCGCAAATTGCTCAAAAGCTGCCTCGGATGTCAAATCCTTTCCCGGTTCCTTGTAATCAAAAACAATACTGTTCTCGTTTCTTGCCTGTACCAATCCCTCAAAAGATGCGTCACTGAAAGAATGATCACCTAGCCCGACATCCGTAAGAACGATTCCGACTTTGGTTCGCTGATCTGCGGGGGACACCTTATCGGTTGCCGAACATGCTCCCAGCATCAGAACAACCAGAACCATCATCATGGTGAACCCGAATTTGATTTTCCATTGTGTTTTCATGTGCGTATGCCCTCTTTTCTATAAGATGGAGATGACGTGTGAGGTGAGCAATTCCTCTATATGTATATCGGATGAGAGCAGAGTCTCCATAATGGGTAAGGATGAAAATTTACGAAAACTCAATGAAATTCCAATGAAACCCATAAATTATACATAGAATTTACATCTGAAGAGGCATGAATTCTATACACAACCTGTACTACGTCTTGCTGGTCAACGGAAAAAAGAAAGACAAAAAAAGGGTAACGAAGAGACCGATTAGATCTCTTCGTTACCCTTTCCTTGAAACCAAACGAATGATGAATGCCTACATATCATGAATAAATACATTCATATATATGAACAGTTTTCCCGGTTCCCGCAGCATATGCAATACTCCTGAGCGTTGGGTTCCCGCTCTCATTCAGCTGCACTTGCAGCGCGTATTACCACGCTGCTACTGAGCCATCTGCCCGGCTTTCCGTGCCGCCGCACAATACGCCGTTGTCCGGGTTGCGCCAGATGATCTGGCCTCGTCCAAACATCGATGGATCGAGGGCGTTCTGTATATCATGCCCTTTGCGGGCAAGTGCTTGTGCAATATGCTGAGGGAATCCGGGCTCAACCAGAATCGTTTTGCCTTTGGTCCACTGCCAGCGCGGAGAATCGAGCGCAGCCTGTGGATTGAGGTGGAAGTCCACCGTATTCATGACGACCTGCACATGACCCTGGGGCTGCATGAAACCGCCCATGACCCCGAATGGTCCGACCGCTTCATCACCGCGAGTGAGGAAACCCGGAATGATTGTATGAAATGTCCGTTTGCCCGGCTCCAGTGCGTTGGCGTGATTGGGATCAAGCGAGAAATTATGTCCCCGGTTTTGGAGGGCAATGCCTGTGCCTGGCACAACTAGCCCTGAGCCGAAGCCCATATAGTTGCTCTGAATGAAGGAAACCATGTTGCCCTCACCATCTGCCGTTGCAAGATACACCGTTCCGCTTGCCCTTGGGTCGCCTGCTTCAGGCGGAAGTGCCATATCACCAATGAGCTTGCGCCGTTCGTCTGCATACGCTTCGGATAATAATTCCTGCACCGTTACGCCCATCTTGCGTTCCTCGGTAATGTATTTCTCCCCATCGGCAAACGCAAGCTTCATGGCTTCCAGCTGCCTGTGGTATGCCAGGACGGATTCCTTTTCTTCAAAATCAAAGCCCTTCAGCAGATTGAGCGCAGCCAGAGCAATCAGCCCCTGACCGTTCGGTGGGATCTCCCACACGTCATATCCGCGATAGGAGACCGAGATCGGATCAACCCATTCAGGCTGGAATGCAGCCAGATCTTCTTTGGTCAGGTAACCTCCGTGTTCTGCCATAAAAGAGTGAATACGCTCCGCGAGTTCGCCTTCATAGAAGTCTCGCGCGTCGCTCTCGCCAATCCGGCGCAGTGTAGACGCATGATCCGGCGAACGCCACATCTCGCCCACGGCCGGAACACGCCCGCCTGGGGCAAACGTCTCAAACCACGCACGCCCTGCTTCCGCATCGCCCTGGCGTGCATAGATATCGGCTGCCCGTGCCCAATGGCGAGCCAGCCCCGGCGCAAGCGGGTAACCTTCTTCCGCGTAGCGGACAGCCGGTTCCAGCGCTTCCGCCAGCGTAAGCCGTCCGAATCGGCGGCTCAGCTCAGCCCAACCCGCCGGTGCGCCAGGCACCGTCACCGGGATGACCCCCAGCTTCGGCATCTCCGAGTGGCCTGCCGCTTTGAGCGCCTCAATCGATATACTCTGAGGCGCAGGCCCACTGGCATTCAGGCCATGCAGCTTGCCCTCGGTCCAGACGAGGGCAAAGGCATCGCCCCCAATGCCATTAGACGTTGGCTCCAGCACGGTGAGCGCAGCAGCGGTGGCGATAGCGGCATCAATGGCGTTGCCGCCCTTTTTTAACACGTCCAGACCCGCTTGTGCAGCCAAAGGCTGTGAAGTGGCGACCATGCCTTGTTTGGCATAAACGGGCACGCGATAAGACGGATACGGTTGGTAGAGTGGATCATAGTTCATCAGGTTGTTCAGCTCCTTGTCGCAAGATGTCAGGTTCCGGCTCGCCGGATCAATTACTCCTAACCCTCTTCGGAACAGGTAACGTGATCTCCTGCTGCCAACGCGAAATCACACCTAACATAGCCCGTGAACGGGGATGATACAGTTGCATTCATTTCAGTGCCATTATATCTTTCTCAAAGATTTAAGGTGTTCTCCAGATGACTAGGTCGTTACCATGTCGCCGCCATTGACATGAATGCACTCACCAGTGACATAGGAGGAGTCGCGGGAAGCGAGATAAACGTAGGCAGCCGCAAGTTCATAAGGTTGGCCTGCCCGGCCCATCGGCGTCTCGGTTCCAAATACCTGCACGTCTTCAGCGGAGAAGCTGGACGGAATGAGTGGTGTCCATATGGGTCCCGGAGCCACGCAATTCACCCGGATTCCTTCGGATGCGAGCGATTTGGCGAGTACCCGTGTCAGAGAAACCACAGCCCCTTTGGTGGAGGAGTAATCAATCAGCTGCACGTTACCTTTATAGGCCGTAATGGAAGCTGTATTAATAATGGAAGCACCCTTACACAGATGTGGGAGAGCCGCCTGAATAAGAAAGAAATAGGCAAAGACATTCGTCTGGAATGTATGGTACAACTGTTCTTCCGTAATATCGACAATGCTTGGCTGTACATACTGCACGCCATGATTGTTTACAAGGACATCGATCTTTCCGAAGGTTTCCATGGTCGTACGGATGACAGCCTCGCAGTTTTTCTTCAACCGCAGATCAATCTCGATTAACAGACACCGTTGTCCGAGCTCTTCAATACGTTCACGTGTCCTTTCGGCGTCGGTCCGTTCATATAGATAAGCGATGGTGATATCTGCACCTTCCTTGGCAAAAGCAATAGCTGCCGCTCTGCCGATTCCACTGTCACCACCGGTAATAATCGCAACCTTGCCTTTCAGCTTGCAGCTGCCAATATAAGCAGGATCTTCGCTGATCGGTTCAGGCACCATCAGGGTTTCCAGACCAGGCTGCTGGTCCTGATGCTGGGGTGGGAAAGCCAGATTTTGTGGCTTGCACACCGTTTTCTCACCGTAAAAAGGATAGACAGGATTCATTCGATTTACATCCTCCTCGCACATTCATTCATACGCCTAAACTATGCATTCGCCCAGAAGAAGGTGCGCCAGGAGGAAGAAGGGCATTTGTTTTTGGTGCAAAATATACCATAATAAGGATGTAGCTATTACAACAGTTCATTAAAATGTGGAGGTGTCAGGAGCCCAATGAATATTCAGGGGATTAATCATCTGTGCTTTTCCGTATCCAATCTGGAACGGTCCATTACCTTTTATGAGCAGGCTCTCGGTGCCCGTATTCAGGTGAAAGGCCGGAAGCTGGCATATTTTGAACTTGCCGGACTATGGATCGCTTTGAATCAGGAAGATGTCATTCGCAACTATACGGAACGAACGTATACACATATTGCATTTACCGTAAAAGAAGATGAATTCGACGAGTCTGTACAGCAACTGCGAGCAGCCGGGGCTCACATTCTTCCCGGAAGACCACGCGATCCGAAGGATGCATCATCCATTTATTTTACCGATCCCGATGGTCATCTGTTCGAGCTACATACCGGAAATATGAAGCAGAGACTTGACTATTACCGTGAGGATAAACCCCATATGACCTTTTATACGTAATCGAATGAGCTGAAATGGAAAAAATATGACATATCTATTGTGCAAACAATGGATGTACATATAATATGGACAAATACACCCTTAATTTACCACTGTTTGATACTTCGTTCATACTCAAGGAGGTTTGTCATGATTCAGTTTCCCAAACCGGATGTGGAACAATATTTCCAGACGTATCGGATTTCCCATTTTGCCGTATCAGCCGACGAGAAACGTTTGTTTTTTGACAGCAATCTGAATGGACAGCCCAATATCTGGGCGATGGATCTGCCGGGTGGCTACCCGTATCCTTTGACGTATTTGAATCAGAGCAGCCAGTTTATCAAACCAGACCCGGAAGGACGTCATATTCTCACGGCGTTTGATCGGGATGGCGATGAGAATTATCATCTGTATGCCCTTCAACCGGAAGGTGGGGTCCCATTTCCTGTTGTGCCGGCAGAGCCCGATGATCGTTGTTATTTCTCCTATTTGTCCGAGGATGGACAGCGTCTTTATTATATGACAAGCAGGGATAACCCGAGCTATCTCAATTCACGCCGAATTAACCTTGAAACGGGAGAGGATGAGCTTCTGCATCAGGGGGAAGAGGTGACAAGCAATCTGGCTGCTGTGAGTCCGGATGAACAAGCCTACGTAATCCTGAATGTATATTCCAATACCTACCAGACAGCATACGTGTACCGGAACGGTGAGTCAGAATCCATTATTCCGGTCTCTGAGCGGCAGAGTCAGGTCTCATATGTTCTGTTTGCAGACCATAATCGGCTGCTGATGATCACCAATGATAACGAGCCGTACACCTATGTGGCTGAATATCGGTTGGATACTCATGAATTTCGTCCGCTGTGCAAAGTGGAGGGAGAAGACGTGGATATCATCCGCTGGCACAAGGATTCCGAGACGTTATACTTCTGGACGTTTACAGGTCCCGAGAATCGGATGTACGCGCTGGACAAAGGCTCTGAGCAGCCTCGACGTGTAGACATGCCGCTCGATACGGTGGAGGATGTGACAGTCACCAAAGCTGGAAATGTGTATATCTTGGGGCGTGGAGCTATCCAGCCGCATAATATCTATCGGTTGATGGCAGGTAATGCGTCCTGGGAACCACTGACTGCGAATCGGGTAACAGGGCTTGATCCGAGCGATCTTGTCTACCCGGATGTCATTCGATATAACTCCTACGATGGACTGGAGATCGAGGCGCTTTTTTTCAAAGCAAAACCGGAACAGGCTAATGGTTACACGGTATTTTGGCCGCATGGCGGGCCACAGGCATCGGAAGCAAAATTCTTTCGTCCGATGTTCCAAATGATGCTGGCTCAGGGCTATCATATTTTTGCTCCGAACTTCCGGGGAAGCACTGGATATGGCGCCGAGTTTGGCAAAATGGTTGAGAGGGATTGGGGTGAGGGCCCAAGGCTAGATTGTGTTGCCGGTATAAACTGGCTGTTTGACGAGGGCATCTCATCACCGGATCGGCTGTTCGTGGTGGGGGGCAGTTACGGCGGGTATATGACCTTGCTGCTGGCAGGACGTCATCCGGAATTATTCCGCGCTGCGGTTGATATTTTTGGACCAAGCAACCTGTTTACCTTCCTAGAATCCGTACCGGAAGACTGGAAACCGATGATGGACAACTGGCTGGGTGATCCGGTCCGTGACCGCGAACGCTTAACGAAGGATTCTCCGATTACGTATCTTGACCAGATGGTGAACCCGATGCTGGTCATTCAAGGTGCCAATGATCCAAGGGTCGTGAAGGCGGAATCCGATCAGATCGTGGCCGCGTTGCAGGGGAAAGGGGTAGACGTGGAATACATCGTTCTGGATGATGAGGGTCATGGCTTCTCCAGAAAAACGAATGAGATTCTCGTTTATCGGCGGATGCTGGAGTTTTTGCAGAAACATCAAGAAGTGCCGATTGCACAACCTTAATTCATAGGATCGTATCCGATTTAAATATATGATGGTTTGAGAAAACCGCCAGGAGTGAGTGCATCTCATCCTTCTGGCGGTTTTTTGTTGTGCTAATCCAGCAAAGCAATTACCGAATTCATGTACTGCTCCGCCCAATCTGCAAAAGGCATATCCGCTGCCCAGGTCACTCGGCCTGTTGCTTTGCATTCACCCCATAACAAAATACGTTGATAGAGCAGATGCACCCTAAGACGTGTGGCAAAGTGCTGGTATCGCTCCGTATCCGCTGCGCATACAACCTCCCGGTAACCGTGAAGGAATCGTTTGGCAAGTTCGGGTTGACCTTCGCGTACATACATGGCTGTCATTTTGGTTAGGTCGGCTGTGCCATCTCCAAAATAGGCCGTTGTAAAATCAAACAGACCACTAATCTCCCAGTCCGAAGTAAGGCTATCATCATTCCTCTGAATCACAAAGTTCTCGACCTTAAAATCACCCATCACAAATCCAGGAACAGGCATGGATTGAAATGCAGATTCAGCGTTTTTTAATTGCTCGTCCACCCACTGTGTATCCTCGTCTGTTATCATGGAGTACTTTGCAGCATCTTGCAGCCAGTGATGGATTGTCCCATAGAGCCAGTCCAGATATTTGCCTGCAAAGGGAACGATCTGCTTTGCTACAGGATCATACTCTCCCGCATCAGGGACCTTCCAGCGGTGAAGTTCTGCTAACGACTGGGCAAGCATCGCAGCGATCTTTTCCTGATCCTCCTGTGAAAGTGAAGCCTGTAATGACGGATCATGCAGGTGCATTCCAGGTAATCGGGGCATGATGGCATAGCTCCAGCCCAATATATCGGTATCTTCATGTAATAAATATGGATCAGGTACAGGAATGTTGGTGTGAGTTCTCAGCTGTTCTACAAAGAATTGCTCTTCCTGAAGTTGTCCCGCATATAATGGGTTGCCTTTCAGAATATATTCTCCCTCTGAAGAGCGAATAAGAAGTGTCTGACCCATCACACCCTCATTGGTTCGCTTATAATCCATAAGCGTTCCCAAATTAAAATCATGAAGCGCCTTTTGCAAGGATACTCGCTCAATCTCACCAAGTTTATTGGAGCCAAAATAAATACGGGTTGTCATAAGCCCCTCCTGCGCTCTCAGTCTTCATCCTCTTCGTCAGATAGATCAAACGTATCAGCATGAACCAATCCGCGAATAAAAGCTTCAAAATTAGGCGCCAGATATGTAATCTCATAATCGTCTTCCTGATCCACATGTACCACAGCAGGTTCGCCTTCAGGGCCACAGAATCGATAATCCAGCATCACCACATCATGTCCGGCAGATGGACAATCACAGATCACAATACCGAGCTCAGGATATCCCCAATCTTCAATCATGAAACGACTTCCAAATTCTCCGCCCAGTGTATTGGACTTGTCCCGTGCAATGCCCATAATCCCCGTAATGGCGATATGGTCTTCGGCCCATGAAGTGGCTTCTTTGGTTGGGAAAACGGTGTGTGCGGGAATTCCGCCGTTCTGTGTGTTCATTAACTGGATATAGGAGGCAGGTAATTTGTAGCCTAGCTCCTGTTCCATGGTTTGGATCATCTCCTCGTCAAACGGTGGAGATACATAACTTTCCAACGCATATTCACTCTGTTCCCAGAATGAAACTGGATCGTAGGACCCGGAAGCGGCTCTAAGGTTGTTCAGCCTGCCACTGTGCTCTAACTCCAACAATATCTCTTGATGGCGCTGTCGATCCTGTTGCATTTTTTCTGCTTTGGGCCGTGTCCATTCGAGAAATTCGATAGTCGATTCGTCATGGGGCAAGAGCTCGTTTGCCATCTCAAAAGCTTTGAGTGCCTGCTCATACATTGCCATATGATAATAAGCGTAACCCAACCGGTACTGCCAGAGAGGGTCTCTTGCCCCCTGTTCATGGACGGATAGTAACTGTTGGACAGCCTCACGGTAACGTCCTTCATTGTTATACGCTCTGGAAAGTTGTCCAATTAACTCATAATCCCGCTCGGATTCGGGGATTTGTTGAATACGTTCAATAATGAGACGGAACTGGTCCTGTTCATGCCATTTGTTTAGTTGTTCCAGCAGTTCTCTTTCCATCACTATGCCTCATTTCAATAGGGGAATGTGAACCTTTTTCCATTATATCTTACAAACTTGCAGGATGGATGGGTACAGTATCCTATCCAGTCGTATAGAAAAAACACTCCCACAAGCAGAAAGCCATCAAGACATTTCAATAAGGGGAGTGTTGTGCATTTTTTATTAGATTGCGTTCATTAAATTAAGCTTACTGTATCAATCAACTTACAGATCGTCGAATCCGTTATCGTCGCCGACTTTGCCGTAGTTACGGGATTTGGCTTCGAAGAAGTCTGTTTTCGTAGCATTCAGTGCTTCGTCGGAGAAAGGTTTGATCCAAGGCATGCAGTTTACATCCACGCCTTCGTATGCTTTTTCCATTCCCATCAGACGCAAGCGTTTGTTAGCAATGTACTTGATGTAGTCTTCCAACTCGTTCAGGTCAATCCCGCGTACGTTGCTGAGAGTGTAGTGCGCCCAGTTGGTTTCGAGTTCAACGGCACGGTTGATTGTTTTGTACACATAGTCCATGTTCTCTGGTGTGTTCAGTTCAGGGAAGTCTACCAGCAGCTGTTTGTACACTTCAGCGAAGAAGTAGCAGTGTTGGTTCTCGTCGCGCTGAATATAAGAGATCATTTGGCTGGTTGCCATCATCTTCTGGTCACGGGCCAGGTTGTAGAAGAAGGCAAATGTACTATAGAAGAAGATACCTTCAAGTACCAGATCGGCTACCATGGCCTGGAAGAACGTCTGTGGAGACGGGTTATCCCGGAAGGTTTGGTAGATGTCGGCGATGAACCGGTTACGGTCAAGCAACACCGGATCATGTTTCCAGTATTCAAAGATTTCCTTTTGCTCCCGATCGGATACGATGGAGGACAGGACGTAAGAGTACGATTGGTTGTGTACAACTTCCTGTTGTCCGATGATTGCCGAGATCGCTTCCAGTGAAGAATCCGTGAAATAACGTTTCACGTCACCTACAAACATCGTTTGCATGGAGTCCAATACAGCGAGCAGGGAGATGTTGACTTTGAATGTACGCTGTTCTTCCGGGTCCAATTGGGCAAATTGGGAAGCATCCTTGGACATAGGAATTTCATCCGCGATCCAGTGGTTGAGCAGCAGTACTTTGTACAGTTTGTACATATGAGGCATACGAATATCGTTCCAGTTCAGAATGCCTGAGCATTCCCCTTCAATGATACGGGTAGACTGGTTAGGCGCTTCGGTATTGAAAATTTTCTGCAATTGCATAATCCGTTCACTCCTTGAATGAATTTACACTGTATAACTACGATGACAGAACAACCTTCCGATCGCTGTTATCCCCTGATTTTTTTGATTCCCTCTTTTATAAGGGAAAATCCGGTGATAAAGGCGAAGCGTATGCTTCCGATGCAGCTTTCTTTCAGAAAGCTTTTAGCTCCGCTTCTTCAGCTTTGTTCTGTCCTCTTCGTTATCGTGTAATCATTAATTCTTTTATATATTAGGGTTGTATAATGTGGCATCTATATCAACATCTCATGATGTTGTGATCGTGTTTTGGGCAAAAAAGTACCAGGGCAACGCCATTTTGCATTCAAAACAGGATGCCCTGGTAGTCATCGTAGATCTAGTGAGCTTTCAGCATCACGATAAAACTTAGCTTGCACAAGAATCGCATTCTTCAATAGTCAATGCCCGACTGCGGACATAATAAGTTGATTTAATGCCGGCTCTCCAGGCGTGCAGATGCAGTTCCAGGAACTCCGTTGCTTTGATATCTGGACGAACATACAAGTTGAAGCTTTGTCCCTGATCGACGTGGCGTTGACGGGCAGCGGCCATATTGATGGAAGCATGTTGGTCCACCATGAACGCTGTTTTGTAATACCAGATCGTTTTTTCGGACAGGTCAGGTGCCGGGTTGGCAATCTTGTATGTCGTTTTCTCTTCATAGGACAACAGTTCATAAAGCGGATCAATGCTGGCTGTTGAACCTGCAATGATGGACGTTGAACCATTTGGTGCAATAGCGAACAACCAAGCGTTACGTACACCGTTTTGCTGTACTTGGGCTTGCAGTTCTTTCCATTGTTCAGTTGTAACGAATTCGCCTACGCGCTCACCTGTAGTGTAATCCCGTTGGTCGAAGTATTTGCCTGTTTGCCAATCGGAGCCTTGGAATTTCGGATAATGTCCTTTTTCCTTGGACAGTTCCATGCTGGCTTTCACGAGCAGATAGTTAATTTTTTCATACAGATTATCGTTATATGTGACTGCTTCTTCCGATTCCCAACGAATGCCTTCGAGAGCAAGCAGGTGATGAAGTCCGAATGTTCCCAGACCAACCGCACGGTATTGACTGTTGGTGTATTGGGCTTGCAGCACTTCAATGTTGTTGATATCGATAACGTTGTCCAGCATACGAACTTGAATCGGTACCAGACGCTCCAATACATCATGAGGCACAGCACGTGCTAAGTGAATGGAGTTCAGGTTGCAGACTACGAAATCGCCCGGCACTTTGGAAATCACGATGCGGGTTTGTCCATCTTTGGTTACGAGCTCTTCCTTTTCAACTACAGTTGCAGATTGGTTCTGCATGATTTCGGTACAAAGGTTGGAAGAGTATACCATGCCGTGTGCACTGTTCGGGTTCGAACGGTTAACCGTATCCCGGTAGAACATGTAAGGCGTACCGGTTTCCAGTTGGGATTTCATAACACGTTTCATGATGTCAATCGCCTGAACCGTGATACGGGACAACAGCGGGTGGTTGACCGCTTCTTCATATTTCTCACGGAACGCGCCTTCGCCTACGGACTCATCATAGAAATCTTCCAGTCCGAGTGGACGACCGTTCTCATCTTTCCAGCCCATCACTTTTTTCGTTTCATGCGGGCAGAACAGGCTCCATTCGCCGCGGCTCGCTACTCGCTCCATGAACAGGTCAGGCAGGCAGATGCCGTGGAATACGTCATGCGCACGCATCCGCTCGTCACCATTGTTCAGCTTCAGGTCGAGGAATGCCAGAATGTCTTTGTGGAAAACGTCCAGATAAACAGCGATCGCACCTTTACGTGTTCCGAGTTGGTCTACGCTGACCGCAGTGTTATTTAGTTGGCGAATCCAAGGGATTACACCAGAACTTGTATTTTTGTGACCCCGGATGTCCGAACCACGAGCTCTGACTTTACCGAGATAAACGCCGATGCCGCCACCCATTTTGCTGAGACGTGCTACATCTGTGTTGGAGTCAAAGATGCCCTCAAGGGAATCATCCACGGTATCGATGAAGCAGCTGGAGAGTTGTCCAGCCACTTTTTTACCCGCATTGGACATTGTAGGTGTAGCTGCTGTCATGTACATGTTGCTCATTGCCCAGTAAGCTTCCTTAACGAGATCCATACGTCTCTCAGCAGGCTCCTGATGCATCAGGTACATCGCGATAACCATGTAACGCTCTTGAGGCAATTCCATGACTTTTCCGTCAAAGTCGTGAGCGAGGTAACGTTCTGCCAGTGTGAGCAAACCGATGTAGTCGAACAACAGATCGTTTCGGTAATCGATGCATTCAGCAAGTTCGTCGATCTGCTCTTTGGTGTAACATTCCAGCAGTTCTTCGCGGTAGATACCTTTCTTCACAAGATCCACTAGAAGGGGGTGGAAAGCACCGTAAGGCTCTTCCGGGTATGATTTGTATCTGCGGTTGGTTGCCGCTTTCTTGTAAAGGGAAGTAAGCAGGGAGCGTGCCGCTGCGAATTTCCAGTTAGGCTCTTCCTTCGTTACCAGTTCCAGAGCGCTCATCATAAAAGCGTTGCTGATCTCGTCTCCGGTAACTTCGTCACGACGGAGCTTGCTGTTTACCCCGCGTACCAGACGTTCCTTGTCGAGCATGTTCAGTCCTTCCAGAATACGATCTGCATATACCGAGATGCGCATATCATCAAAGGCAAGCTGGCGGTTGTTCGGCTTGGTCACAACTTGTGGCATGAATATTCCTCGCTTTCGCATGTTTAAGAGATAAATTGGAGAAATTCTTTATATAAAGAATTGAGTGTCTTCTTACGGTGAGATAAAGATATAAGCTGCATATTATGGACTGAACGGCGGTAGTAGCGAGTCTTGCATCATATTGCACATAGGAGCAGCACTCAGAACATGGTCACATAAAAAGCATTCCCCTTGCCTCGCGGCTGAAAATGCCCATGGATGCCCTGAGTTCCTTGCTGTCTATAATGATTCAAAAAAAGACAGAAAAGGGTGCTTATGTAATCTTTTGTCTATAGCAGACACGCCTGTAATTAGAGGATCCCGGTGCAGTCCAAATAGCCCCGTTAACCTCCGAGTCAAGTCTGTTTCGAGAAAGCGATTTACACCTACAGGGACGTGCCTTTGGAGGTGATTTCATCCTGTTTTTCGCGAGATTTCAGAAGATGACTAATAGAAGTGGGGTGATTTGATTTTACTACATTTTGTTGCTGTTCTCTTACTGTAACCCAACATATAGTGTTTGTAAACAGGGTCAACACAGTAAAACGTAATTCCGAGTATACCATTTAAGCCAGGATTCCGCAAAGGAAAAGGACTGGAAGATTTGAAGATTTATCAAAAAAAATTTTTGTTTAAATCAGATGACGTTATCACGTCAGTTTGAATTGTGGCTCCTTCAACTGGTAGAATAAAAACAGGCAAAAATCGACTAAAAATGAGCGGCACCGGTATCTTGCGGGGCCCATGGGAGGCCGAGCGAAATGGCAATAGCAGAAGTGACCGTAATTCCAATTGGCACCGGGACGACCAGCTTGAGCAGTTATGTGGCAGACATGCAGAAAGTATTGGAAAAACAGCGGGGCATTACATATCAGTTGACCTCCATGAGTACCATTATCGAAGGCCCGCTCAATGAAGTATTTACAGCAATTGCGGCCTTGCACGAAGCTCCGTTTCTATCCGGGGCCCAGCGTGTCTCCACTTCTGTCAAGATTGACGATCGTCGTGACAAACCCGACGCTTCCAGTGTGCAGAAGTTGCAATCTGTTCAGGAGAAACTGGCATCCCGTCAGACACGTCCGAACTGACGCAAGTCCTTATCAGTAATTTAAGAGAAACATTTTTGTGTATTTCGCTGCATGCTCTATCTGGGGGTGCGGCTTTTAATGTTATATTTGCAAGGCTCAAAAAAGCTTCGCAGGATTTCTCCATACGAAGCTGTATGACTTCAGAATACTATAGAATTAAACCTGCTTTTTTAAGATCTGCTCTGTTTAATACCAGCGATCCTTGTAGTTTTTTGATACGGACCGTATTACCGGATGGATCAGTTACAACTTTTTCCTCGTCTTCTTTAAGACCATTAGCATTAACACTGAGGATGGTTTTTAAATTTTTTGAAATGTTATATACATCTGATGAATCTCCCTTAAGATTAACTTGGTATCCATTTGATGCGGACAAATCTATCAGAGTAATCCAATCTGCCTGAGATTGACTTTTTGCGGAAAACTCAATAGATCGAGTTGAACTTGCATAATTCACTTCATAACCGAGGATTTTAGCGGCTTCGCGTAGTTGAAGATATGTATTACCTTTATAAAGCAATTGATCGGATGTTACGGATTTAGACTGGCCATTTACGATAACTTTAAAGTTCGCAAGAGTGGCTTGTACCTTTTTGGAAGTGGCCGCAACCGCCATGGACGAGGACCCGATCAACATTCCGACGGATAAAGCAACAATAACCTTTTTCATTTTCACCTTTATCATCAACTCCTATGTAAATGTGTTATACCTGAGAATAATACCCTAATTAGGAAGGGTTGACACGGGTGAAAACTATTATTTTTTTGCTTCTTACGAATCAAATTTTTTGCCTAACCATAAGTATAGTATCATTATCGAAGGCCCGCTCTATTTACAGCAATTGCGGCCTTGCACGAAGCTCCGTTTCTATCCGGGGCCCAGCGTGTCTCCACTTCTGTCAAGATTGACGATCGTCGTGACAAACCCGACGCTTCCAGTGTGCAGAAGTTGCAATCTGTTCAGGAGAAACTGGTATCCCGTCAGACACGGCCCAATTAATGGAAGTCAGCAGAGAATAGAGAATAGAAAATAGTTTTATATATTACTGTAAGTCCTGTATCTGGGACTTGCAGTTTTTCGCATTTCATTGGCTCAACAAGGGCGGATTTTTGTAGGACATACGTGAGTTTTGCCGTGGCATTTATCTGGGGGTTACATATTTTACATTAAACTGACAACCTTTGTCGGCAGATGTATAGAGGAATGGAGGGATTACAATGCCTTACACTACAGGTCTCCTCTTTAACTCTCCTAATGGGAGTGATCGAGCTACTCAATTAATTGTCACCTGTTTGAATGATTCTCTCAATATTCCAGCCAATATCGAGCTTCAGGTCTTTCGCTGGGATACTTCCCAGACAACCCGAATCCCTATTGGTCATGATCTGTTCCAATTGACTCCCCAGGCATCTAGAACGTTGTTATATACGCTAAACACAGCAGATTATTTTGAGGTTCAGAGCGATTATTTCAGTGCAACAAGCACGGTTATTCAGGTGTTCAGTTTGGACTCCACCGGAAATATCCTGCAGCGTGTGTTGCAATCGGAGATGGTATGGGTAGACCGATTCACAAATATTCCATAACCCAAATATAACGGAGGTGAATGAAATGCCGGTTGTAAATATTACAGGAGCATTGGGTGGGAACCAGTTTGAACCGTCGATTGCAGTAAATGAATTGTTACCCAATATAATGTGTGTTGTGGCAGTCGATACAAGTACTGGGCCAACACTTACTGGATTATATCGCTCCATTGACGGAGGGCAGACCTGGTCAACGACTACCTTGCCTCAACCTGCGGGTTACGCCGGAGCTGAAGCCCCCACGATTGATTACACATTCCCCAGTACGTTTATTGTAACCGTTCATGTTTTTAATGGGGATAATGACGGGACCATTATTAGTTATACTTCAATGGATGACGGTCTCACATGGGCTCCCCCGGTGTTTGTAAACAGAGGATATGGTCTCATCGTTCACAATGATGAACCGTATATAGCGTGTGATCGAACACCTGGTAGCCCGTATCGTGGTAATGCTTATGTTGGATACACGCCGCTGGCAACAGCGGCATCATCAATCTTTTTGCAAAGGTCTCTGGATCAGGCTGCGACCTGGCAATCGCCAAGCCGGATTTCCAGTCCGAGAGGCTTCCATGATCGGGCGGCAATCGCAATTGGATTTACGGGTGAAGTCTATGCCGGGTATATAACCACGGGTCCGACGAGCCCGTATGCCTTGTTAAGGATATCTTACGACGGAGGTGCGACATTTCAGCCTCCAGTAAATAATCAGTCGACCCTAATTTCTTCGGTGGTACCTGCACCTTCTCCCTTACCTGTACCCAATTATGCGTTCCGTGTTCAAACGAATCTGAGTCTGGGTGCAGATATTTCCAACAGTATCTACAGTGGGACAGTCTATGCAGTCTGGAATGACGCCCGAAATGGATATACGGATGTACTCATGTGTCAATCGCCAGATGGTTTGCTTTGGAGCGAACCGGTAAGTATAACGGGAGCACCTGTAGGATCACAGAATTTCTTTCCTTCGATTTCCGTATCACCATTTACGGGAGTAATCCGAGTCATCTATTATTCCAACCAGATAAATGGATTTTTGCTAGATGTATATGTAGCTGAGTCCTCTAATGGGGGAGCGACATTTACGAACAGAAGACTCACAACGACATCCTTCAATCCGAATGGGAATTCACCCGTACCAACAGTGCTCATTGGTGACTACATCACAGCCTATACACAGTCACCTGATAGCTTGGCCGCCGTTTGGATGGCGACAACACAGCCAACAGGGAAACTGGATGTGTATTTCGGTTCATAGTCATACCTCAATTGTACCCTGGCCCATTTTTAACAAGAGCCCGGTCTCGCGAGTGACTTTTGCATATAGTGAACTGTACCTCAAATAAAAGGAGGGTTTTGCATGAGTGGAGTTGTAGGTGGATACGGCGGCGCATGGACATCGACTGGTGCCATTTTGGTTCTCTTCATTTTGTTGGTTATCATTTCCAAAGCATTCCTCATCTAATAGACCCTTAACACCTAAACCATTGGTAAAGGAGGAATCTCCATGAGCGAAGTACTTGGAGGCACAGGATACGGCGGCTGGACATCAACTGGTGCCATCTTGGTTCTGTTCATTCTTCTCGTTATCATCACTAAATCTTTCTGGGTATAATATGTTTGAACTCCGCCGGGTAACCGGTGGGGTTTTTTTGGTTTGGGGACAAGCCTACAGGAATAGTGAAAACGCCTATTTTGTCAAAGTAGGGCCATAGCCCGGTCCAGAGGTAGGCAAAATACATAGCTTAGGGGTGTAGGCAAATGTTAAGGAGGAATGAACAATGAGCGAAGTAAAACCGAATTCACCGAACGGACAGGGACACGTATACGGACATATGGGAGGGTATGAGCATATGCAAGGATACCAATACACAGGTCATGAAATGCATGGGTACGGATATGGTTGTACAATGCCAACGGGGTATGGCTACGGCTACGCTCATCATCCCAATCATGCTCCAGTGCTGCACGGGTATCACCATGGTTGTGGAACTTCCTATGGACATAGCGGAGGAAGCTGGGGATCCATGGGTACGATTCTTGTACTGTTCATCCTGTTGGTCATCATCTCCAAAACGATGTTTATCTAGATCTTACAATAGCAACTGTATCAGGGAGTTGATCCATACAACTCCGATGAAAGGCGCCGAGATTGTATCGGCGCCTTTTGGCTGTCTGTCCATCTTTTTATTAAAAGTGGACATGGAAAAACACCCGGAACCCAATTCCGGGTGCTTTGTGTATGTTTTCAATCTTCTCAAGAATAAGTGACATCCAAAACAACAAAAGCCCTACCTCTCTTTTGTCCTTGCGGCTCCGATGACCGCGCCAGTGTGAATGGGAACATCTTGTGAAACTCTGTACTACCGGGTTATTGTGATTCAGGTTCTTCAATCTTCATAGGTTAATGTGCATGTTCGCTGCGGTCGCAGCATGAAGAAAATATTCCGGGGTTTAAAGAAGACAGAAAATCATATGAGGTTGTTTAAATACCAACTCTTAGAGTATACCACAGGCTGTAATTTTTTGCAATAAAAAGGAAGGTTGAAGCTTTTTTTGAAAACAATTGCGGAAACATTTCAGATTTTTTCTTCAATAAGGTAATCCTCTTCAAATGATTCTGCGTAGGTTATAATAAGAGGGATGACACGGAAAGGGGCCCTCGCATGACTGAACCAATAGAGGACAGCAGGTTAATGCGGCAGATTGCAGAGCGAGATGCTTCCGCACTGGAGCTTTTATATGACCGCTACGAGCGGGCGGTGTATTCTTTTGCTTATCGGATCGTTGGTGATCCAATGACAGCAGAAGAGACTGTCCAGGAATTATTCCTGCGGGTCTGGAACAATGCTGAACGATATGAGGCCTCACAGGGGAAGCTGACCACGTGGATGTTCGCCATTACGCGCAACATTGCAGTGGACATGCTGAGGCGAAAATCCAAAAGCGTAGCTACGACCTCAATGGAAAACGAAGCACTGGCGGCATATGCCGATGAACATACAAATACAGAAGAAGAAATAGAGCGTAAATGGGAAGGTGTCCGAATTAAAGAGGCCTTGTCCCAGTTGAATGGTGACCAGCAACAGGTCATTGAATCGATCTATTATGCAGGCTTAACGCAACAGGAGGTATCCAGCAGATTCGGGATTCCGCTGGGTACGGTAAAGAGCCGTGTCAGGCTTGCGATGCGACAGCTTCAGAAGCTGCTCGCCGATGCTGAAATGCATCCGGACGCGGGAAGGGAGGGCATACATCCATGATAGAACGACATGAGGAATGGTCTGATCTGGCACCGGTGTATGTGCTGGGAGGACTCGAAGCGGAGGAAGTGGCAGCATTCGAAGCGCATTTGGCCAATTGCGAGTCTTGTCGCCAGGAGGTGAGGGAATTGCAGGAAGTAACAGGCTTCCTGCCACTCGCGGCGGAACCTGTTGAACCGCCGCCTGGCATGCGAGCACGTGTGCTGGGCAACGTGCTCGGACATGCGCAGGAGAGCGCCGGAACGAAGCGGGCGGCTGCTCCTGCGCAGCCTGAAGCACCCGCGGTGCTTCAGGGGGACCTTGCGCCGCAGCATGGAGCGGCGCAGCCCGGGCAAGGCTTGCCGCCGGAGACGGCGGTGCCTGCAGCCCGGGCAGATGAGGCTGCACAGGCACAGCCGTGGCAGCCTCAAGGGCGCGCGCGTGCGCGCAGCAGCCGCGCCTGGCGCATAGCGAGCGCAGCCCTCGCGGCAGCGGCGCTCGTGCTCGGCATCTACGCCGGGCAGCTGCAAGGCCAGGTCGATTCGCTGAAGCAGCAAGCTGCGGGCTCATCGACGGTGCAAGAGCAGCTTGCTCAGGCGCAGGCACAGAATGCTCAGCTGCAAGAGCAGCTTGCTTCATCCCTGCAGCCTGCACAGGGAATGCAGACAGGCGAAGCCGTTAAGCTTAGTCCTGCAACACAGGACATTGTGGCCCGAGGTCTGGCTACCATCGTTATTGACAGCAAAGGCACTCACCTGGTCGTACAGGCGGAGAATTTGCCTACTTTGGAAGGGAATGAGGCGTTCCAGGTTTGGCTGATCAAGGGCGATACACCTCAGAATGCGGGGACCTTCCTAAGTCATAATGGAACGGGAGCGGTATACTATACGTTAGACTCTGCCAACGATTACGACACGGTCGCCATCACACTTGAACCGGATGCGATGGGTGATGAGCCGCGTGGTACAATGATTCTGGCTGCCAAGATTAAAGGATAAGAAATGTCTTGCCATATCAGGCTGTTTCCTACGGGGAGCAGTCTTTTTTGTATGGTTGTACGCGTACATATAAGTTAAATGAGCGATTCATAGTTCATTCCAGGATGGAGGTTTCCCATCCGTGAAATGAATTAATTTTTTCAGTCCGAGTAACCGATAACAAATAGGAGGCTGTACCCTTAATCTCCCTCTGTCATCATCAATGGGGAGAACTGGTTTGCAGCTAGAGAGTGAGGGGTTAGGGTGGAAGTATACCGTTCATTTATCTTTCGTCTGATGCGAAATTATCTTATCGGTTCATTGGGAGCTGTTTTTGTGGTAGGTACAGTCGTTATGGTGTCTACCTTACAAATACCAAACATTCAATTTGTACGACTCATTATCATTGTGTTGATTTCACTATTGTTTATGCTTGTTGCTGAACTGATGACGCTATGGGCTCAACTTGGCCCCATCCGGCAGTTTTTTGCCGCCGAGCATCATGAGAAGGCCGAATTGACAAAGATGTATGAAAGCATTCACCGATTTCCGGGAAAAACGATCTATCGCATTCTCGGTCCGCATATGCTTGGGTTTTCCTTACCTGCTGCCGGATTGACGATATGGATGATCTCTACAGGATGGCTGGAAATCCCATATGGATACGTCGCAGTTGCAGCTGCGTGCGCCTTATTGATCGCTGTGATGCATGCCCTGATTGAATATTTTCTGACCGTTCGGACCGTTCGACCGTTGCTGCTGGAAGTTCGCCGCAGAGGCAAAGAACAGCATGGCATGGAGCCATCGCTTGGAGGACGTGTCCTGGTGTCCATTCAGCGTAAATTTCAGCTGAGTACAGCGCTAATCGGTTTATTTCCATTATTTCTGTTCTTTCTGGCTACATCGATCCGTCTTCAGTATATGGATAGTGAGTTTGCGAAAGAGTATATTCTGTGGGCAGTTCTTATCGTTGTGTTAGGCGGGGGCTTCGCCCTTGTGGGAAGCTGGCTGCTGATTCGGGATGTTCGCGGACCGGTTGCGGAGCTGACTGAGGAGATGAACCGAATTCAAGAGGGAGATCTGGGCAGAAGAACGCCTGATTTGTACGCGGACGAATTTTCTGCGCTCATCTCTGGATTCAATATGATGATTAATCGGCTGGAAATGAGGCAGGAACGTAATCGGCAGTTGCTGCAAAGTTATTTTTCCACCTTGGCGGCTGCATTGGACGCACGGGACAAATACACGGCCGGTCATTCCATGCGAGTCGCGGAGTATTCCATAATGATTGGTAAGCTGAGTGGCATGAATGAAGAACAAGCCGATCTGTTATACAAGTCAGCACTGCTGCATGATATTGGAAAAATCGGCATACCTGATGAGGTGTTGTTGAAAGATGGGAAACTCACCGATGAGGAATTCGCCATCATTCGCACACATCCTGTTCTTGGGGAGAGTATTTTGTTACAGATTGAACCGATTGATGCGATGGCAGACTTCCTACCGGGTGTAAGGTCTCATCATGAAAGATATGATGGCAAAGGATATCCTGATGGCATAGCAGGCCAAGAGATTCCGCTGTTTGGTCGTATCATTGCCGTGGCTGATGCCTTTGATGCCATGACGTCTGATCGTCCATATCGGAATGGGATGAGTCATGAGAAAGCGCTATCTATTTTGGAAGAAGGAAAAGGGACCCAGTGGGATCCCTATTTTGCAAGTTTGTTTATTGATGAGTGGAGACGGCAACAGCATCTCCAGAAAACATCGGAGCGAGGGGTCAGCTGATCCCCTCTGTCCACTTCGATTCCTTTCTGCGACGACGGTGCAGCGAGAGCCCGGTGATAATTGTGAAAACGCATTCGCCGAGTACGACCGCACCCAGGGCGTCATAGATTACATGTTGTTTAATCATTAAGGTGGACAATATAATCAGTGCTGCACCAGCAGCAACTAACACCTTAACATGTTTGCGAATACTCTGAACGGAGAGAACAGCCCGCATAACCAGATAAGAATGAAGGGCATGAATACTTGGAAAACAATTATATGGACGGTCCTGGCCGTAGAGCCATCCAAGGAGAGATGCGCCGAGACCTGTACCTGTTAACTCGGGACGCGGCACCATGGTCTGAAAATTAAAATAGATCAGGTAACAGATCCAGACACAGATGTTCATGGATAACAGGACGCGATAATAAGTGAGCCGATCTTTGGCACATAAATAAGCCAAGACGCCGAAGACAAACGGATACCAACCCAGATAGGGTATGGACATGGAAGGTACATAAGGGATGATCCGGTCCAACGGGGAATTAAGAACATAGAACCCGCGCTCCGGACTATTCAAAATATCATAGAACATCCCCATGACAGCCAAGGAAAGCATCAAGCTTAACGACAGCCAGTAGGATCTGCTTTTTAATACGTGCACAACACCGTTTCTCCTTTCATCCAGGTTCGCAAGGAACTGGATCACAGCAAATAAAATCGAACAACAATATATTCTACTACGTTCAGCGCACAAATTGAATCCTGATTTGTGTATTTTTGTGCATTTTTTTGACGACGAAGGAATGTCGAAGGTTGAATGGGCATGATATGATAGAGATGTATACGGACTATAGGTTTTCTGTCAATGAATACACGACAACAGGAGTGAGTGAATGCAATTTTCAAAAATGTTCGTATTAAATATGGGGATGCTCATAACCATCGCTTACCTTGCTAGTGTGTTCTATAAATACATCGTAATACGAGCTTCATCACGAGTAAAACAGATATGTTCGTTGTTCGTACTTATTTTTGCAGGCTGGATCAGCACGGTATTTGGATTTCAGCTTAATGATGAAGTTGTCTTTGATCTTCGTTTTGTTCCTTTAATTGTTGCCGTTTTGACGTATAGACAACCCTATAGCGTTATTATCGTGGGTGTTGGGATTGGACTGACCCGGCTAACTTTTGGTATCAATGATGCTACGGTGGCTGCACTGATTAATATGTCCATTTTGGGCGTGGTGTGTGCAGGGTTGAATATATGGATGAGACGCAGTGACTATAGGTTAATTATTAAAGGTGTTATCGTCATATTGATTGTAAATGTGGTCAATAGTGTGAACATAGCTATTGTCGGCGTTATCCCGGCTACATATTTTTTCTCTCATATTATGCCGTATACCCTTCCTGTTGGTATTTTGCTTAGTCTTATTTTTGCATTTATTTTACGAGACTTCCAGAATGAACAAAATCGGATTTTGCTCATCCAGAGTACCAATCGTTTATTGTCTGTGCAAAAAGAAGAATTGCAGAAGGCTCAGATTGTGCTGGAGGATCGTGCCAAGCAGTTGATGATTGCTTCACAGTACAAATCGGAATTTCTGGCGAATATGTCGCATGAACTGCGGACACCGCTGAATAGTGTCATTAACTTTGCTCAGATGATCAGCGAGAACGGAGATACGATGGAACAGGAGGATATCGTACATTTTGCCACAATGATTGAGCATTCTGGTCAGGAGTTGCTAACGTTAATCAATGACATTCTCGATCTGTCCAAAGTGGAAGCGGGCAGACTGGATATCGTCTTGGAGGATATCAGTGTTGCACAACTCACGGAAGATGCCATGGCTCATTTCCAGTTGGTTGCCGAGAAAAAGGGAGTAGAGCTGAAGTTGGACAAGAAGCCAGGGCTACCAGAGACCCTATGGTCTGATCCCCAACGAGTCCAACAGATCTTGCGTAATCTCATGTCCAATGCCATCAAGTTTACACATCAGGGGAAGGTCACACTGACCGTAAGCACCAAGCAAATGAAGAAGTCAGGTATTCTGAGCCAATGGATTGTTTTCTCGGTGCAAGATACGGGAATTGGCATTGCTGAAGACAAACATCAATCCATTTTTGAAGCATTTCAACAGGCGGACGGGTCCATTAGCCGCAAATTTGGGGGAACAGGACTCGGCCTGTCTATCAGTCGGGATTTGGCCAGATTGCTAGACGGATCGATTGAACTTGAAAGCGCTGAGGGCAAGGGCAGTACCTTCTACCTCTATCTCCCGTTGAACCGTGAAAAAATGAGTTGACAACCATCACGCTGTGAGTAGAATTTGGGGTGACAACTAGCATCGACCGGCACTTGAAACCCGGTCTAAGGAGTGTATCCCCATACAGAAGACGGTCAACGTTAACCCTCCTCCGTTTGCAGGCAAACCACGGCGCAAGGGTTCGACACAACGCACGAATTTATCCATTGCAACATGGGAGGGTGTACCGGCAATTATTTTGCAGACGTTGCTGGGAGGCCCATTTTTAACCGGATTTCTGCTGTACCTTGGGGCCGGGTCAAGACATATTGGCTTTGTGCTCGCCATTACGACGTTTGTCAATATCGCTCAGATTGGAGCGGCTTACTGGATGCAGCGCATTCGCAGCCGCAAACGCATGCTTGTATTGTTTGTGGGGATACATCGCATCCTGTGGAGTTCGACGGGACTGATACCGTTCCTGTTCCCCAAGGAGTGGTGGGTAGGCATTTATATTGGTGTGTATACGGTTGCATTCATAGCCAATACCATTGGTGGTATGATCTGGACCTCGTTGATTGGAGATATCGTTCCTGCCAAGGTGAGAGGACGTTATTTCGGGATTCGAAATACGATTCTGAACGCACTTGGAAGCGTATGCTTATTTGCGGGAGGCATCGTTTTGGACCGTTTTCCTGGGGAGATGGGTTTCTTAATCCTGTTCATACCTGTGTGGATCTGCGCCATAGCTAATACGATTATTTATTGCTTTTACCCGGATGTACCTTTTGAACGTTCAACTGAAAAGGTTTTTTGGGGGATGTTCAAGAAGCCGTTTCAGGATCCTTCCTTTCTGAGGGCTGCACTGTTCCTCGCGGCCTGGTTACTGATCCAGACGTTGATCGTTCCGCTATTTTCCTACGTGATGCTTGACCTGCTTAACATTAATTATCAGACTGTATCCATAATTACCGTGGTGCAGACACTCGTTATGATGGCCGGATTCTATATCTGGGGCAATCTGAACGCGAGATTCAGCAACAAAACCTTATTATTTTGGACATTACCGATCATCGCACTCTCCTGTCTGTCATGGGGATTGATGTCGTTTATGCCTGTTTTGATAGCGCTTTTTTTATCCCATATTTTTCTCGGTATTGGTGTGGGTGGATTCAACCAGCTTGCTTTCAACTTCACAATCGGAGATACACCAAAAAGCGAAAGACCGATGTTTGTCGCCGTGTATTCGGCTATGACCGGAGTGACCTCGTTTCTTGGACCGCTGATCGGTGGTTGGTTGTATGAGAGAATGGAAACCTGGCCGGAAGCGATGAATTGGGTTTCCGCTTATGGCTTCCAAGTGGGTGTTGGTGCAGCGATGCTGGTTCTTACGTTTACGCTTGGACGTCGTGTGCTTCTGAAATAGAGATATGTGGAGGGATGTACTTGGAAAATCACGAACGGCAAGCCCTTGTGATTGGAGCTACCGGGCTTGTGGGTGGACTACTGGTACGCAGCTTGCTCCAGAACCCGGCTTATGGCCGGATTCGTGTATTGGTCAGACGACCACTCGAATTGGAACATGCAAAGCTGGAGCAGTATGTCGTGGACTGGGAACAACTTGAAGAGCAAAAAGATATATTTCGCGATGTTGATGACCTATACTGTTGCTTGGGTACAACGATTAAAAAAGCTGGCAGTCAGGAAAACTTCCGCCAAGTGGATTTTCACTACCCCGTAAAAGCCGCCATACTTGCCAAGGAGCATGGGGTATCCCAAATGCTCGTCATTTCTTCCATGGGAGCCGATGCCGAGTCACGTATATTTTATAGTCGGACCAAGGGAGAGATGGAAGAGGCATTATCGGCTATCGGTTTCGTTTCACTGCATATATTCCGTCCGTCGTTAATCCTTGGAGATCGCAAAGAAAAACGGTTGGGTGAGCAATTGGCAGCTCATGCCATGAAGTTTCTGGATCGCTGGATGAAAGGCAGAGTGGATAAATATCGGGCAATCCAGGCTTCAACCATAGCTCGGGCCATGATGAACATTGCACTTGTTCAAACCAGAGGAAATCATGTGTATTCCAATGACGTTATTCACGTGTTGGGATTGGATGAGTCCTGAGAATTCATGGTTTGTCCCTATCGGAATGAGAGGTAAGGATAGCCGTTTCTTGCCTGGGCCGGATCGTGGTATAATAAGCTTCAAAAATGAGTTCGAGGCTTGTCTCCTCGCGGCGGCAGGACAGCGAACATGAAGGAGAACTCATCCATGAAAAAACCAATCTCTACCGATCAGGCGCCAGGCGCCATTGGTCCATACAGCCAAGCCGTTGAAGCAGGTGATTTCATCTATACTTCCGGTCAGCTTGGCCTAAACCCGCAAACAGGAGAGTTCGGAGCCGATGTACAGGAGCAGACTCGTTTGTCCCTGAGCAATGTAAAGGCCATTCTTGAAGCAGCAGGCACGAGTATGGATAAAATCGTGAAAACGACTGTTTTCCTGAAAGACATGAATGATTTTGTTCCGGTGAATGAAGTGTACAGCACGTTCTTCGAACAGCCTTATCCAGCACGCAGCGCGGTTGAAGTCGCTCGTCTGCCGAAGGATGCACTTGTGGAGATCGAGGTTATTGCCCTCAAATAGGGAAGACTGATACTTGCCAAGCAAGGAAAGTTACATAAAAAGCCGATTTCTGGTCAGATGACCGAAATCGGCTTTTTGAATTTATATGAACTGAGCCGGGTCAATCCCGATCCTGATTACGGGTGAAGAACAGCCATACCGCATAAATGGCTAGCATGATTGCAATGATAATTGCCGTATAATATACGGAGGTAACGTCTTTTTGTTTGAGTGCGATGGCAATGTATGCCCATGTAAAGACAAGTGGGTATACACTATCCCGGTAAGGGAAGCTTACCAGTACAGCCAGCACCAGGCCTACAATTAACATGATGATGGTCCAGGTAGGTTCACTGAGTCCAAAGCCATCCCAGCCGATTTTATATAATAAAACAGCCGTATTGATTATGGTTGCTACGCTAACCCATCCAAGATATATGCTGAACGGCAACTTCACGAGCCAGATTTCGGCAGTTGTGGGAAGGGTGATTGCACGCGTTTTTACATATAACATGATCAGGGACAACAGAAGCAGAACGATGACGACTAAGGCGAGACCGATTTTGAGATTTTGAAAAGCAAAGATCCACGCTACATTAAAGGCACAGCTTGCTAGAAACCAGTAACCGAGGCGGGTAATAGAGTCCCTTTTCCAAGAAGAGGGAACGAACTGATAGATGACAAAGCCAGCGAGTAGCAGATAGATCAGTCCCCATATGGAGAAAGCATAGCCCGAAGGGGTGAGCAATACAGGGTACATATCCGATACTTCCTTGTTGGTTCTGCCTCCAATAGGCAGCGCGTTGGAAAGGTAGTTTACTACGATAACAGCGATGAATCCAATCGCGTTTAACCACTTGTACGGATTGTTACGTGACATTGTGTTTCCTCCTTGGTTTAACAAAAATGAATGAACCACGGGTCAGTCTACAATGAATATACCCAGTTCTTTCGCATTCTAATAAGAAGCCGCAAAAAATTCACAGGATCGTTGTCTGGATACCCTGCGCTGTTCCATGCTCTTATTCGCTGTGCTACGTCACAATGTACGTTGGTTGAAGCAGAAATATGTTCACTTTGAAGGAGGAAGAAGGTTGTTTACGAGAGAAACGATGGAGAAGCAACAAACATGGTTATATGTCGTTGCCCTATTCGTGGGAGCAGCGATCGGGCTGGGCACTCCTGAATGGGGGGCAGCGCTGCATTATACGGTTTCACCTGTGCTTGCCATTTTGCTATATAGCATGTTTGCACAGATTCCTTTTTTACAGCTTAAAGAATCCTTATCCAACCTGCGATTTATTGGAGCTTTGCTGGTGGCTAATTTTATCGTAGTGCCTGTGGTCGTGTGGTTGTTAACACTGGCGTTTCCGCAACCTCCTGCCGTGCTCATTGGCGTTTATCTGGTACTGCTAACGCCCTGCATTGATTACGTCATTGTTTTTACACAGTTGGGTCGGGGCAATGAGAAACTGATGCTGGCTGCAACGCCAATTCTGTTTGTTATACAAATGGTTTTATTGCCAGTATATTTGTGGCTGTTCATAGGGAAGGAAGCGGCACAGGTCATGCAAGTGGGGCCTTTCGTGGAGGCTTTTCTGTTCCTGATCGTTATTCCGTTGCTGTTGGCTATTCTTACGCAAGTTATGACCAAAGGCAAGACCGGAGGAGAACGGGTGATGAACGCAACCGCCTGGCTGCCTGTACCCATGATGGCTTTGGCCTTGATAGTGGTCGTCGCGTCGCAAATCGGGAAGGTCTACAATGATTTTGCTGTAATTGTGGATGTTCTGCCCATCTATATTATTTTTCTGATTGCTATGCCCCTCATCTCACGAATCATAGTGGCTCTATTCCGATTGGACACAGGCGCAGGCAGGGCCGTTATTTTCAGTGCAGGAACCCGAAATTCGCTTGTTGTTCTGCCATTGGCACTTGCATTGCCGCAAGAGTGGGCCACATTTGCTGCCGCAGTGATTGTAACCCAGACGATCGTTGAGCTGGCGGGAGAATTAATCTATATTCGTATTATTCCTTCCGTCGTACTACGGGATCGCTGATTCCTTTAGAAAAGAAGTCAGGGTGTATCCATTAAGATTCATCCATATATGTAAAAAGGAAAGGGGCTGTTCCCAGAGTCATGAACATGACGGGATGCCCCTTTTATCGTTTAACGAATCGAGCACGTTCTATTAGACGAATTTCCACAGATCCGGCGGCTCAATTAAGCATTTCCGTCAGATAATGTTTTACGGTATTCCCCCGGTGTGATGCCCTCCATTTTTTTGAACACTTTACTGAAATACTTCTCGTCCTGATAGCCGACCATCTCCGAGATTTTTGCAATTCGTAGGGAAGGGTTCTGTAACAGCAGCTTGGCGTTATTGATTCGCAGTTTGCCCAAATACTCGGACCAGTTCAATCCGAACTGCTGTTTGAATTTGCGAGATATATACTCGCGACTCAGATAGAACCGTGCAGCAATCTGCTGCAGAGACAGGTCCTCCTGATAATGAGCATCCATATAACGTGCAATCTCACTCATTGGATCCGGTGTTGCATGATGATGTGCAGTGAGGGCCTTTCCGGCTGCGAGCAACCGCTGTTCCAGCAGGGAGCGGAGCAAGGGCAGCGATAATAGTCCGTCACGGTCCAAAGGCAACTCGGCGAATGGAATGGATTGTTCATCTATCGCTTCGTCTTCCTCCTTCGGTGGGGCGCCTACGGCATCGTCGAGCCAACGGCCAATCATCCATTCCATTTCATCCATCCATTGCTGTATCTGCTCCGCTGTTATGACATCGAGCCGGGTGATGGGATCCATCCATTCTGCAACCGCATTGGACACGCTGGAAGCGCGCCCACTCATAGATGCCAGTCGTAAGGACTCCTCAAAGGTAGATAACCGCAGCCCTTTGTTTCCGTTGGAGGACTCCATTGCATCGTGAATGCACTGTTTCGTTTGCAAGGCATTGCGTCGCCACAACCGAATACTAGCTTCCTGATAGGCTCCCGAGGTTCCGGTAGGATAAAACTCACAGCTGGAGATACCGAAATGAAGACGGCGTTGAATGGTCTGCTCCAAACCATCGTTCACTTTTTCAAGAATGTTTTGAAGTGTCGAGCACTGACCCCAGTATAGGAGAACCACTTCATCCGGCTGATCAAGCTGGCGGAATACGACACCTTCGGCAGGTGGGGATAACATCTCCGCACAAATATTTAGCACAGAGAATACGAGCAAATCAGGCTGGCTGCGATACTTTGCCAAGCATTGAGCATCGAGATGGGAAAGGCTGGTGACTGCCACACTGCAACTGTCGATCTGCTTGGGCAGATTTAATTCATCCCGCAGCCGCTGGAATTGGGTATTGTTGCTTCCGCGTCCCACGACAAGCTCTGTGAGCAGTCTGTCATGATAATGCGGACGCATCTGATTGACCACCATGGATTGTCTTGTGGACTGCACACGAACAGCATCGTCTTCTTTCCAGGCTTCGACTGCTCTAAATAAGGAAGAATTCAGTTCGTCTGCTTCGACTGGTTTGAGCAGGTAGTCCGTACCTCCATATCGAATAGCATGTCTGACCAGTTCAAAATCATCATACCCGCTGATGACCAGTACCTTGCTGTGCGGGGCATGAACAGATATCCATTCAAGCAGAGCCATACCATCCTTGCCAGGCATTCGCATATCGCTGAGTACAATTTGCGGTTGATGAGCCGTAATGGCAGCGACCGCTTCGTGACCATCTGCCGCTTCATACAAGGTATCAATTCCTGCGGCTTCCCATTGACCAAGTAGCTTAATCGCATCGCGGACGTGTTTTTCATCATCGACAATCAAGGCTTTCATGTTGTTCACTCTCCCGCGTATATTTTGACTATGATCTGCACGCCATTCGGTTCAAGATTGCCAATCGTAAGCGTTGCATTGTATCCCGGAGGGGAGTTCAGTTGGAGTCGGCGCATCACATTACGCAGTCCAATCGAATCGCTTTCGTCCGGTTCCTGTGAGGACTCTGAAGATATAGATGCCGGATGCAACCAACGCTGTATTTCGGACAACTTGTCTTCCGGAATGCACGGTCCGTTATTTTCCAGCCGAATCTGAATCCAATCGTCAGACGTTCGCTGACTGGATATTCGTATCCTGCCTTTGCCAGGCCGGACATCCGCTCCATGCTTGAAGTAATTCTCAATCAAAGGCTGCAAGGTCATCCTCGGCATTTCGGCGCGCAGGGTATCTTCGGCAAAATCCAGTTCAACCTCCAGGCGGTCACCGAACCGCTCTTTTTGTAGTTCCAGATAGAGCCGTGCATGCTCGGCTTCTTCGTTCAAAGTGACCCTTGTCTGGTCACGCATGCTATAGCGCAGCATTTTGGATAGGGAAGAGAGCAGCACATACACCCGTTGTCCTTGCTGTTGAAGCGCAAGTGTACCGATGGATTGCAACGTATTATACAGAAAATGGGGATGAATCTGGGCTTGCAGCGCTTTGAGCTGATTCGTTTTATTCGCTATTTCAAGGCGATATTCCCGTAAAATCAAGTTGTTAACCGTATCCATCATATCCCGGAAATGACGGGCCAGCACACCGATCTCGTCCCGACTCGTTAAACGGATATCCACATGCAGGCGTCCTGCCTGAATCTGGTTCATATAACGCATTAATTGCTTGAGCGGTCCGGTGATTCGGATCGAGATGAACAGGGTTGCCACAATGACTAATAACAGCGCAGCAATAGCGATCATGGCATTATTCCAAGTTAAAGTGGTGGCACTCGCGTACAACGTTTCATTTGGAATCTGTTTAACAATGGTCCAGTCTGCAAATTGGCTTCCTAACTGTTGATACACATACATTGAATGATCTTGTTCAAAATGCCCTGCAGCGGTCTGTACTGTCCCTGCATCGGAACGTGCTGAATTCAGCTTAGTCGCTGCTTCCTGTCTTAATGCATCCGTTCCGCTGACTTCCGACTTTCCTTCGAAAATGATCTGGTTCTGATTGTCAATGACATAGATCTGTTCCTTTGCCGGATCATACAGCCTGCTACAAATTTCCGCAATGGTATCCATGTTCAAATCAATGGCGAGCACGCCCAATCGTTCTGTCGAAGGTACATCCTTGATTACACGGTGAAGGGTAATCACCGTTCTTGGAGGATCATCCGCTGACGCTGCCTTGAAGCCGTAGGAATGACTAAGGTGCGCCGATTCGACCCAGATATCCGGGCTTTTTTCGTCCGATTTTCCATGAAGTGAGTCAGAGTAGGCCTGTTTGCGTTCTTCCCGCTTCGGGAAAGGATTCGCAATTAATGTCGATTGATTGGCAGCAAAAGAGTGCAGATACAGCTGGAATACATCGGGTACAGCCGAACGTATCGTCTGCAGAGTGGTGTATACCTCGGCAACTGCACGATAGTCGCCAGGGATTTTCGCCAGATTTCGCAGGAAATTCGGATCATTGTACACAGCAAGCGAAGCCCTTGCCACGTTATCCACGTAATTGTTCAGATTGGTAGACGCCTGAAAGATCAGACGTTTGTTCTCCGCCACGGCCTGCTCACGCAGGGCGGTCTTGGTCTGGATAAACGTCATGCTGATGGATGCCAGCAGCGGGATCGTTGTGGCAATGAGCATAAAAGCGATTAGTTTGGTACGAATGCTGTAGTATTTTGACATCGTGACACCCCTTCTGGTTGCAGGTTAAGAAAGGACAATATTTTACACCCAACTGTTCACCAGGGTCGGTGTTTCCCTGTGCGAGAATGGGGTTTAATAGAACAAGAGATCAATTTCATCCATCTATAGAAGGGGAGAACGATATGAAGCATCGCAAATCTTCACAGCTGTTACAGCAGCTTGTGTTCGTGGGTCCCTCCATCGTCTTTTTTATTCTCATTATCGTGGTCCCTTTCCTGCTTGGCATGGTATATTCCTTTACCGACTGGAACGGGGTGTCGGCGAACATTCATTGGGTAGGATTCGACAATTTCAAGCAAATTTTTTCGAATGATCCCAAGTTTCTATCTGCGTTTTGGTTTACGGTGCGCTTCACCGTGGTTGGTGTAATTTTGACCAATGTTATCGGTTTTTTTCTGGCGTATTTCCTGACCAAGCCGCTCAAGACGAGAAACTTTCTGCGCACGATCTTTTTTATGCCTAACGTGATCGGTGGATTGTTGCTCGGCTTTATCTGGCAGTTCATATTTGTGAAAGGGTTTTCAGCAGTAGGCGACGTAACAGGTTGGTCCTTCTTCAACCTCCCTTGGTTGGGAGACGAGCCAACGGCCTTCTGGGGTATCGTCATTGTATTTGTTTGGCAGACCGCAGGGTATCTGATGGTCATCTACATCTCGTCCTTGACCAACGTATCACCTGATCTGCTGGAAGCTGCCGAAATTGATGGTGCCAGCCGCTGGCAGGTACTGCGCAGCATTATTTTCCCGCTCATTATGCCGGGAGTCACAATCTGTCTGTTCCTTGCCATCTCCTGGTCATTCAAAATGTTTGATCTCAATCTGTCGCTGACTAAAGGCGGACCGTTTGGATCAACAGAATCGGTAGCACTGAATATTTACAATGAGGCTTTTGTGAATAATCGGTACGGCATCGGTACAGCCAAAGCACTTGTGTTCTTCGTAATCGTTGCCATTATCACCATGATTCAGGTACGTGTGACGAAGAGCAAGGAGGTGGAGGCATAGATGGAAACGTCAAAAAATTACCGCTTCAGTACCATTGTAACTGAGATTGTTATGGTACTCATTGGATTATTGTTCCTGGTTCCGTTTTACTTCCTGTTTGTCAATTCGGTCAAAACATTCGGTGACCTGCTTACCAATTCGGCCGCATGGCCGGAGGTATTCCAATGGGGCAACTATGCGAACGCCTGGGAGAAAATCAAATTCCCTTCAGCGCTGATGAACTCGCTTATCGTCACCGTAGTCAGCAATCTGCTGCTCGTGTTGATCAGCTCCATGGCCGCCTACCGAATGGTACGCAGCGATACGCGCTTCAACCGGATTTTGTTCGGCGTGTTCATTGCCGCCATGGTGATTCCGTTTCAGTCTATCATGATTCCACTCGTTACCGTAACCAGTAATCTTGGACTGATCGACAGTCTCTTCGGACTCATCATCTGTTATCTCGGTTTTGGCGCACCGATGTCCATCTTCCTGTTCCACGGATTCGTCAAATCGGTTCCGCTCGAAATTGAAGAGGCAGCTCGGGTGGATGGAAGCTCCGCTTACGGCGTGTTCTTCCGGATTGTATTCCCACTCATGAAGCCGATGTATGTTACCGTCATCATCCTGAATACACTCTGGATCTGGAATGACTATCTGCTGCCATCCCTGATTCTGCAAAGCTCCAATTTGCGTACAATTCCGATTGCGACCTTTGCGCTCTTCGGACAATATACGAAGCAATGGGATCTTGCCCTGCCTGCACTGGTGCTTGGCATCATGCCAATTATCATCTTCTTCCTGCTGATGCAGAAATACATCATTCAGGGAATTACCGCGGGATCTGTTAAAGGGTAAGTGCGGGGTAGGAGCCGCTCCGGAATCATGTGCGCTTTCGGTCGCTGCTGCTCCTTGGTGGCCCGAATAAAAAATGCAACGAAGCTGTTATACTGAAACTACTATAGGGAGAGTGTATGTATGAAAAGAATGACCAAGTTGACGTTGCTTATGCTGATTGCTTTTTCTGTAATGCTTGCGGGTTGTGGCAACGGAGATAAGAGTGGAAGTCCTGTCAACACAGACACCCAAGGTGGCGGAGAGGCTGCTGCAGGCGACAAAACGATTAAAATATTCCAGTACAAAGTCGAAATTGCGGAAGCGTTTAACCGTCTCAAAGCGGAATATGAGTCCTCCCATCCAGGAATTAAGCTGGACATTCAGACCGTGGGCGGCGGCAGTGACTACGGCGCTGCATTGAAAGCCAAGTTCGCTGCTGGCGAGCAACCGGACATTTTCAACGTTGGTGGTTATCGTGAGCTGGACACATGGCTCGAATACCTGGAAGATCTGTCAGGTGAAGCGTGGGCAAAAGATGTGCTTGATGTTGCCAAAGAGCCGATGACCAAAGACGGCAAACTGTATGGACAGCCGCTGGCACTGGAAGGCTATGGTTTCATTTATAACAAAGATCTTTTCCAAAAAGCAGGCATCACCGAAATTCCGACGACACTGGAACAATTGGATCAGGCTGCACAGAAACTTCAAGCCGCAGGCATTACCCCGTTCTCCAATGGATATCAGGAATGGTGGGTGCTCGGCAATCATAACGTAAACGTAGCATTTGCGAATCAAGCAGATCCGGTGAAATTTATTCAAGGTCTTAACGAAGGTACGGAGAAAATCCCTGGCAATCAGGTGTTTACGGACTGGATGAACCTGCTCGACTTGACGCTGAAATACAGCAACAAAAACCCGCTCACAACCGACTACAACACTCAGGTAACCCTGTTTGCAAGTGGGGAAGCAGCGATGATGCAGCAAGGGAACTGGACACAAGTACAAATTGATGGAATCGATCCTAATCTGAATCTGGGCATTCTGCCGATGCCAATCACGAATGAACCGAACGACAAATTGTTTGTTGGCGTACCAAACTACTGGGTAGTGAACAAGAATTCGCAAGTGAAACCGGAAGCGAAAGAGTTCTTGGAATGGCTCGTGACATCCGATACCGGAAAACAGTATATGACCAAAGAATTCAAGTTTATCCCGGCGTTTAGTTCCATTCAGGCATCTGAAGAGGATCTGGGTGACCTCGCAACCGATATCATGAAGTACAGCCAAGAAAACAAAGCGTTAAGCTGGAACTTCAACCGTTTCCCTGAAGGTGTTCCACAAGAATTTGGTAGCACGATTCAGGCATATGTGGCAGGCAAGTCGGACAAAAAAGCTTTGCTTGATGCATTGCAGCAAAACTGGGATAGTCTGAAAAAATAATTACTCGGAATAGCTATCCGTATAAGTAAAATAGTGCTGTCTCATCCTTGAATGGTTATCCACATACTAGTATCCACAGGCTAATAAAGCCATTCACACATGATTTGGATAAGTAGTCAACTCAAATAGGTCAACCAGAATACTATTCTGGTTGACCTATTTTTAGTTTTGGGCCTATTTTATCAAAGATCGGAAGAATAATATGAGATACTACTTCTGGAATGTGGATAACCCCATCATATTTAGAGGCCCAATGATATATTTAACACAGAGTTAATACTATATGTGGATATCCTGTGAGTACAGTGTTCTAAATGTGGACAAGTCCGAGAAAATTGGGGCAAAGATCATCTTTTGTTAGACACATAACTTGTGTTTGTTTAATTAGTACTGTATAGTTCTATTTATGACAAATCAAAAATCGATCTCAGGTTCTGTGAAATCCAAAAGTTCCAATCCGGTTAATCGGACCAAGGCAGTCGAAGTGGCTGCTCAGTTATTTTTGCGTCAGGGATACAGCTATGTCAGCATGGATGAGGTCGTGCGGGCAAGCGGGGTATCCAAATCGAATATCTATTACCATTTCAAAAACAAGGAGGAATTGCTCCAGGCTGTGGTGCAATACTGGATTGCACAGTATGAATCGGAGCTCTACTTGCTGCTCAGTCAGCGTGAACGAGAGGTCACAGAACGGATCTATTCGTTCATGGCGTTACTGTCCGCAGGCATGGAAGGGCGCGATTATAAAGGAAGTTGTCCGTTTATTACATTGTATATGCAGACACCTGCCAGCGCACCTGAAGTGAAAGAAAGCATAGCCCGTTTCTTTCGTGAGCTGCAGCCGATGATGGAAAAGCTGTTGCAGCAAGGGGTGGATCGTGGCGAATTCCGTAAAGGGATTGAGCCGGGACCCGCGGCTGCATTATTTATCGCTGCATTCGAGGGTTCACTTGTACTCGCGGAGACTGCACGTGATATAGGGATTATTGAACAATCAGCACGTACCTTTTGTCAGATGCTTCGGTAAACGAAGCTCTTTTTTTGATCAAAACTAGTACTATATAGTACTAAAATAAATAATACTAAAAAGGGAGAGAGATTAGAAATGAATATACATAATTCATCATCATCATTAAACGCAGAACGTGAGACTGACCCCAATCCAGCTAAGAACAACATGGCGACTGAATCAACCACTATTTTGATGACGGGCAGTACCGGATTTATAGGCAAAGAGGCAATAAAACAACTTGGGAACAGTGAAGCGCAGTTATTACTGCTTGTACGCTCGGAATCCAAAGCGAGGATGGTTCTGAATGCATATGGAGTAACGGATTTCAGCCGAATAACGTATATTCAGGGGGATTTGTCGGCTCCAGGCCTCGGTCTAACCAAAGCTGATCGTGAACGTGCTCTTCAGGCCAATATCATAATTCATGCAGGTGGGACGATGGATGTCACATTGCAACCGAAGGTGGCAGAACAGATTTTTATGAATGGAGCAAGAGGCATGGCTGAACTGGCGGAAGATATCCAGCGCACACACGGATTAAGACATTTTATCCACGTGGTTGGTTTTATGAGTCCGTATGGGAGGAAGGATTATCCGTCCATATCATCACCCAATGAAGGTGTTGGGGATAAGTCGAGCGGGAAGAATTCATTGATTAGTAAAGTGTTCCATTCGGAAAGTGCATATGAACATATGAAATTCGAAGCGGACCGCTATATTCGACAGCATGCTGAGCAGCATTCGTATGTCTTATCTGTTGTTAACCCAAGTACAATCGTGGGTCCATATCCTACAGGGGCAACCGAACAAACGGGCGGAATTGGCATGATGATACAGGCGATGAGAAAACGTAGAATGCCGGTGATTCCTGGTGGTCTACAGCACTGGCTACCCCTTGTATCCAATGATGTGGTTGCACAGACCCTTGTTTTTCTGACTCGGGACAGCAATCCGTCTGGCGGCACATATCCCTTGTTGTCCAGAAAAGCGGACAGTCCGGATATGAAGGAACTGATTCGTTTACTGGCGGCTGAGTTGGATGTATCTGCACCTCGATGGTCAGTGCCCCTGCCCATGATTCATGCAGCGATGAAGGCTGGTGGCACAAAGATCAGCGGGATACCGCCTGAATCAATCGCGTTTATTACCAAACAGGAGTTTGAAGTTCAGCAAACGGAACGATTGTTTCAGCGAATGGACCAAAAGTTGCCTGAAGTTAGCGAGTTATTACCTTACGTGACAGCCGATTTGGATTATCGTTTCAGCTATCCTTCACAGGAGGATCTGCCTAAGAGCTGGACTCGGACACGTAAGGGCAGTCTTGCGGTGCTGGTCCATGAGGGTCAAGGGGAGCCCTGGGTGATAGTTCATGGTTTGATGAGCAGTGCTGACGATATGATCCCGCTGGGAGAAGCGTTATGGAGTATGACGGGAAACCCGATATGGCTTGTGGATCTAGCCGGATTTGGGCGTTCTCCGATTCATCGGAACAAGGCAAAAGGGGCGGCCTTCAAAGGGCAGGTCGAAGCGGTGCGAAGTGTGCTGGATGAGATACAAGGGCCAGTCAAATTGATAGGACATTCCATTGGGGCAGCGATAGTCGCTGGGGTGATGCAGGAGAGTGGACGTGAAAATATTCAGCTTGCCATGCTGCAACCCGTATGGGGAGCTTCGAAAGATGGTATGCAGCGTCTGATATCAAGGCTCCCGAGAAGAATGCTGCAAGGACTGTTATCTTGGATGACTCCACAGCAAGTGGCTGGGCTGTTAAAAAGAGCAGAGGCTGCGGAGATCAATCCAACCCTGCTGGAAGGTTACGCGAGGAGAGCTTCTTCTGGTTTGAAGTCTCCCCGCATCGCAGGAGCGAATGCTGATTTGCTCCACTGGATACAGTCCCATCCAAATGATAAAGTGTCACAGACAAGTGCAGATGCGCAGCGCACACTCATGGTTTGGGGGACAAACGATAAGGGATACTCGCACCCCGAAAATATCCATTCATCTGTTCAACGTGTGGAACTTCCCTATGGGCATCACTTTCCCCTGTTTCATGGGGAAGAAACAGCTTCGTTGCTTTTGAAATGGCAAATGAAGAGACGGTAAGCGAAGAAATGAAGTGTGCATTCCCTAAATTACAAAATATTCAGGTCACTCGATAATAAAATGTTAAATTATATTACACATACAGTTAGATAAACGGAATGAAAACGTTATTTTCACTCCCATTTATACTTGTCGCACAATAAAACGATGCTCATTTTGGCAAGGCAGTACATTGTGACCCTCTTCTGAACTGCGATAGACTTGATTTCAAGATCAACAGCTAAGAGGAGGATGTGTACGATGCCACTTCAAAAAACGTTATTGGCACTGGACGCGCTGGACAGCGCTTATGTAAATGGTGAAAGTGTAAAGCAACTATTTGTTCAATATCCACAAGTTTCCGTTGAAGTGCTGACCGTACAAGGTGAAAAGGGAAGTACGGATTTTGTTAAAATCATCATCCCTGGTACAAACGGCAAGTTGTCAGGAGGGCAGGCCCCGACCATGGGGATTGTCGGACGACTGGGTGGAATCGGCGCCCGTCCAACACGCATTGGACTCGTTTCGGATGCAGATGGCGCCGTCGCTGCTGTCGCAGCAGGACTGAAACTCGCCGATATGCAGACCAAGGGTGATTCGCTCAAAGGTGATGTCATTGTGACTACGCATATCTGTCCGGATGCCCCGACTCTTCCGCATGAACCGGTGGATTTTATGGACTCTCCGGTCGACATTTTGCAGATGAACGAACATGAGGTTCTGCCAGAGATGGAAGCTATTTTGTCCATTGATACTACCAAAGGAAACCGGGTGATTAACCATAAAGGCATCGCCATTTCGCCCACGGTGAAAGAGGGATATATTTTACGGGTGAGCGATGATTTGCTCCGAATTATGGAGATGACCACAGGGCAGCTGCCTGTGACCTTCCCGATTACGACGCAGGATATTACGCCATATGGCAATGACTTATACCATATCAATTCCATTTTACAGCCAGCTGTGGCTACACATGCACCTGTTGTAGGCGTAGCCGTAACCGCTCAATCCGCAGTTCCGGGATGCGGCACAGGAGCGAGCCATGAGGTTGACATTGCAAGCGCAGTTCGTTTGGTCGTGGAGACAGCCAAGGAATTCACGAATGGCACCTGTTCTTTCTACAATGTGGAGGAATATAACCTGATTACTCGTCTGTATGGATCAATGAAAGTACTTCAGACACCAGGAATCCAGGCAGCTCCGTCTGCATAGTTTAGTCGAGAAGGTCACGGTTGAAGCGGCAGTTAAAAATAATGCTGTGGACATACGTGGCTTCTACAGCCGATCTGATATGTAGGAGGCTATAACATGACCAAGCAGCTAGGCATGATTACGATTGGACAAGCTCCACGAACCGATGTTGCGCCTGTCTTAGAAAAGTACCTGGAGGGGCGGGCGGAACTCCTTCAGGTCGGGGTGCTGGACGGACTGTCGGCAACTCAAATCGCTGCGCTGGCCCCGGAATCGGGTGAATATGTGTTGACTTCCCGTCTGCAGGATGGCAGTGCAGCTATCGTATCCCGTGAAAAAATCAGACCGATGCTGAATCAAAAGATTCGTGAATTCGAAGCCATGGGTGTCTCCAATATTCTGCTGCTGTGCACAGGTTCCTTTCCGGGTCTGCGTTCAGCTAAAGTGCACCTTATTGAGCCTGATCGTATTATTCCTCCAGCCGTACAGGCCATGGCCGATGGCCGCCGTCTGGGGCTTATTGGACCTTTGGCAGAGCAAGCGGGACAGCTTGATTTGAAGTTTTCCTCCCTGGTCCAGCCTGCGTTTGCAGCTGCTTCTCCCTATACATCCGGTGAGGATGAGTTTCGGCAGGCGACGGAATCATTAAAGGGGCGTGTTGAACTCATTTTACTGGATTGCATGGGGTATGATGAGCGCCACCGTCAATGGGTTGCCAATGCCAGCGCAGGAATCCCGGTCATTTTGTCGAATGCTCTAATGGGTAAACTAGTAGCGGAAATGGTCTGACACAGGAGGAGACGAACAAATGAACCAGCAACGAATTGACGTCAGTAAAAATGTTTTGGTGGAATGCCTTGGACTTCGCAGTGGTGAGACACTGGCTGTCGTAGCGGATGATGCCAAGAGAGAACTGGCCGAATCCATATATGAGGCAGGCAAGGCATTGGGAGCAGATGCGGTGCTTATGGTGATGAAGGAACGGAGCAAATCCGGTGAAGAGCCGCCTGCGCCGATTGCCGAAGCGATGAAGCGTGCAGATGTCGCGGTATGCGTAACCCGTTATTCGCTAACCCATACGCAGGCGCGTAAACAGGCGGCAGCTGCGGGAACTAGGGTAGCTACGATGCCGGGCATGACGGATGATATGTTCATGAACGGTGCCATTACCGCAGAATATCCCAAAGTGAAGGCTTTGACAGATAAGGTTACGGCCATGCTGAGTGCGGGGAGAAGTGTCCGTATCGAGAAAGATGGACACCAGCTGTCGTTCTCCATTCAGGGACGTAATGGCGTGCCAAGCACAGGTATGTACCTCAATCCAGGTGAATCCGGCAATTTGCCCTCCGGTGAAGCGTACATCGCCCCCGTTGAAGGTATTGGAGAAGGTGAAATCCTGGTGGATGGCTCAATTGCAGGAATAGGTGCGATCGGTGAACCTGTTCTATTGACGGTTAGAGAGGGCCGCCTTGTTACGGCAACTGGCGCTGAAGGAGACAAGCTGTTATCCATGCTGGGCGAAGGTGATGGTCGAATTCTTGGCGAGTTCGGCATTGGTACCAATGACAAGGCTCGAATTACAGGTGTTGTCCTGGAGGACGAGAAAGTCTACGGTACAATTCATGTTGCTTTTGGTAGTAACAATACCTTTGGTGGCACAGTTGCAGCAGGTGTTCACATTGATGCCGTTGTGCAGAAGCCGGATGTGTACATTGATGATGTGTTGATTATGCGTCAGGGAGAACTGCTCGATCAATAATAGAGCAGAAGATTCAAGGAATAACCTTGTGGATCAAAAAAAGTGAATGAGAGCGTATGCACAATATATCCACAGTGGGGACCAATGCATAAATTACGCGGTAGATTTAGCGACAAATACACAACATATTCACAATATATAAAGAGATATCCACATAATTGGGGGTAACTATCAACAGTTTGTGGGTAACATATACACAAGATATCCACAGCCTGGGGAGGAATGCCGATGTTGGGTCTTATCAGAGTGATTACACTTCATCATGAAGAAGATATCCACAGACACGGGGCATTGATTGAAGGACGTTATGGCATTCAGGTTCGGAGTCGCTGCATTCCCGATCAACCGCTGGGGGTATATGATCAGGCCACAGAGCTTGAATCGATTCCCAAAATTGTAGATCTGGCACGAAAACTTGAACAGGAAGGCTGTACCTCTATCGGTATCAGTTGTGCAGCCGATCCGGCTCTTGCAGAAATGCGTGCCGCAGTTCACATCCCAGTCTATGGAGCAGGATCATGTGCTGCTCATCTTGCACTCACATCAGCGGCGCGTGTAGGTGTATTGACCATCCTAGAGGAGGTGCCTCATCTGATTCGAGGAATACTAGGTGATGCCTATATTGGAATGGAGCGTCCAGAAGGTGTGGTAACTACGCTGGATCTCAACACACCACAGGGGCGAATCGCGGCTATGGAAGCCGCCAGAAGACTGAAGGCGGAGGGCGCCGAGTCCATCGTTCTTGCGTGTACCGGTTTTGCAACGATGGGTTTCGCCGTGGAAGTGGAAAAAGAACTGCATATCCGGGCGCTTGACCCGATCTATTCATTGGGAGCAGCTGTGTCTGCGTTGAATGTCTGATCTACGGAATGCCGGATGTGGGTATTGGATGATTTTATATTTGGGTTAATTTGATTTTGACGCCGATGCAGTGTGTATAACTGTACCGGCGTTATTTGTGTTGGTAAGGTTATCGAGCTCTTGGAATAGCATGGCGTTGATCTGCAAGGAGTGTGGGGATAACTTTTCTTGTTTTCTAATGTGAAGCGATAAAGTAATAAATATATTTTTTGTAGTAATAACTGCTACTAACAACGTATTATTATTACTTTATTTTATGAAATTAAAATATAACATACGGATATCACAGAAATTCCCGTTTTTTTTGATCGGATAGTCTGGTAAACTATCCAAAAAAATTAGATACAGTATGCAAAAATGATTTGCAAATCTGGCTCAGGGTGGTCGATAGGCTTGAAAACGACAGGTATAACATTGAAAGAACTGTTGAATATTCCTATACTCAGCAAGGCCAAAGTCATTAGTGGGCACCAAGGATTGGATCGGGTTGTACGGTTCGTGGATATTATGGAGGTGCCGGATCTGCAAGGATGGTTGCGAGAAGGCATGCTTATGCTGACGACAGCCTATTCGATTCGTGATAATCCCGGCTTGCTCGGAGAACTAATCTATACGCTTAATGAAGCAGGGGCGGCTGCTCTGGCTATCAAGCCTGCGCGTTTTCTAAAAGAAATCCCGAAGGAAGCCGTTGCAGCCAGTAATAACTGCGGTCTGCCCATCATTGAAATTCCTCCGGAAATACCCTACATGGATATTACGCAACCTGTTATGGAACTGGTGCTGGATCGACAGGCCGCACTTCTCCGCAGGTCAGAGGAAGTATATCGGACACTGATGACAATGGTACTTGAAAACAGTGGAATTCAGGCGGTGGGGGACAATGTGGCCGAGCTGCTTCAGGCACCTGTGGGTGTTATCGACAATGCTGGTCAGATGATTGTGTCCTCACCGCCGGATTATGACTGGAAAGAAGCTGTGGACCCACTCGTATGGGAGATAAATCTGGATCGGCGGAAGGTTGCCCGATTGCTGGTGGACAAGGACTCCCTGGATGAAATGGAACAAGTTGGCATTGAGCAAGCCAGATTAGTATTATCCCTGGAATTGATGAGAAACAAGGTGGCGGAAGATACCGAATTGCGTCTTCGGGGCAATTTCATTGACGAACTGCTGACACCGCCTCTGCTGTTGCCACATGAAGCCGAATCGAGAGGCCGCAAGCTTGGCATGAACCCAGAGCATTTATGGGAAGTAGCTGTGATGGAAGGGGAGACTGCTCCTGATGAAGATCTATTGACTGAATTGCTTGGTCAGGAGGCCAGAAAACGGAGGGTAGCGCCTCATATTGAATTTCGGACAAACAGGGCGGTGCTCTTTTTGCCAACCCCGGAGTCTCGGGATGCGGCATGGATGGATGACGTTCAATCCTGGTCTGATACCATTGGACTATGGCTCGAAGATCCGGCCAACAAGCTTGGACAATTCAGGACAGGCGTGGGCACTCAGGTTCCACTTTGGAATATGCATCAAAGCTATGGTGAGGCCAGAAATGCCCTGCTGGTATCCTCCCGCTTGTCGGGTGGGCGTACAACCCGGTTTGAGGATGTGGAGGTATATCATTTGCTTAGCGAAACGGCGGATGATCCGGGTTTTGCGGCATTGTTTGAGCGGAAACTGGGGAAATTACGTGCTTATGATGATGAACACAGTGGGGATCTGCTGCGTACGTTTTTTTATTATCTGGAGAGCCGTGGCAGCCTGATCGAGACAGCAAACCGCCTCTATATTCACCGGAATTCTGTGAAATACCGACTGGAGCGAATACGGGACATTACGGGCTTCGACCTGAATCACCCACGTGAACAATTTGTCTGTCATCTGTGTCTTGTGTATTACTACATGAAGCAGGATAAACAAGAGGTGTAGGACCTGCCAATCGGACAATTGTTTCTACAGCAATACCAAAGATGAACTTTATGGTAGATATAGGTCGAAAAATAGCGAACTATGTCTTAGGGTGTAATTTAACATGACATTAATAGGAGACATTAGTGCACAATCGACAAACGGTTGTGCTTTTTTTTAGCTAAAAGGGACGTAGTTAGACGCTCGGATTCTAGTTAAAATAAGCACAATTACAAAGAAGAGACGGATAAACAGACAAGTTTTCAAGACTGAGCCGTCCACAGAGAACCGTAAAACAGCAAGTGAGACATCAGAGTTAAAGGGGTTGATCGATTGTTTGCTTACACGCTCCGAAGGCTGCTGCAGATGATTCCGGCGCTGATCGGCATTGTGGTGATTACTTTCATCCTGTCCCGCGTTCTTCCGGGAGATCCCGCCATTGTTATGGCTGGCGAACAGGCCACGGATGATGTCATTGCCAAAATCCGAATGGACATGGGATTGGACAAGCCATTATTTGTACAGTTTTTTAGTTACGTGGGACAGTTGCTCCAAGGGAATCTGGGATTTGCCTACCATACCGGTCATACGGTGCTAAGTGACTTCGCTACCCGCTTTCCGGCAACCATCGAGCTGACATTGGCCAGTGTGATTATAGCCATCTGTGTTGCAATTCCGGTAGGCATTATCGCTGCAACTCGAAAAGAGTCCTTTATCGACCACATCTCCAGGGTGTTCTCACTGATTGGAGCATGTGTACCGATTTTCTGGTTGGGACTGCTATTTATTTACATCTTCTATTCCATCCTTGGCTGGGCACCAGCTCCAATGGGACGCATCAGCGGAGACCTCAATCCACCGACTCATATTACCGGATTGTACGTGGTAGACAGTCTTATGACCGGAGATATGGTTGCACTCAAAAGCAGTCTTGCTCATTTACTGCTTCCGGCCATCTGCCTGAGCACAGGGACAATGGCGATTGTAGCGCGTATGACCAGGTCCAGCATGCTGGAAGTCATCGGACAGGATTATGTACGTACCGCACGAGCCAAGGGCTTGAGCGAAACCGCGGTCGTCGGCAAACACTCCCTGATCAATGCTCTGATTCCCACGTTGACCGTTCTTGGCCTGCAGTTTGGCGGATTACTCGGTGGTGCGGTAATCACGGAAACTATCTTTTCCTGGCCTGGCGTCGGCGGTTATGTGACAGATTCGATTCTGGCTGCCGATTATGCACCAATTCAGGCATTTACACTGGTAAGTGCCATTCTGTTCAGCTTTATAAATCTGGCGGTGGATCTGGTCTATGGATTGATTGATCCACGAATCCGTTATGAATAGGGTCGCCGCGAAAGGAGGAGTACCGCTGTGAGTACTGCCGCACCGACTTCCATGGGAACCAAACCTGCACCAGCGGTTGTTCCCAAACCCAAAACCTTTCTGAGACTGTTGCTCCGCAATCGGCTCGCTGCAATTGGTCTAGCCTTTATCGTGATGTGGACTATCATCGCAGCTATTGCCCCCTGGATTGCCCCTTATGATCCGTACGTGACGAATACGGCTGTGAAGCTGGAATCCCCATCAGGTGGTCACTGGTTCGGTACCGATAACTATGGTCGTGACATTCTGAGTCGTGTTCTGTATGGAGCCAGAATCAGCATCTGGACAGGCTTGATTGCCGTCAGTATCTCGTTTGTCATCGGGGTTCCGCTGGGCGGAATCGCTGCTTACTACGGCGGACGTACTGGCAATATCATCATGCGGGTGATGGATGTATTGCTTGCATTTCCCTCGCTGGTACTCTCCATGGCAATCGCGGCTTCCATCGGCAATGGACTGACAAGTGCCATGATTGCTGTAGGGATTGTGGGTATTCCCGAATTTGCCAGATTGATGTATGGACAGACCGTATCCCTGCGCGAAAAGGAGTACGTGGAGGCCAGCAGAGCCATTGGAGTGAGGGACAGAGTGATTCTGTTTCGCCACATCCTGCCGAATGCTTTGGCACCGCTGTTGGTACAAGCCACGCTTGGTATGGGCTTTGCCATCCTGACGGCATCCAGTTTGAGCTTTCTCGGTCTTGGCGTCAAACCGCCTACAGCCGAGTGGGGAGCCATGATCTCTGAAGGTCGGGAGTATATCATTTCCGGACAATGGTGGCTCGTGACATTCCCTGGACTGGCTATAGCCACATCCATTCTTGGCTTTAACCTGCTCGGAGATGGTTTCCGTGATGTACTGGACCCAAGGTTGCGTTCGGGAAAATAGGGGTGGGTTACCATCTGCCTCTACAGAACCGATTCATAGATAGCTGGCTGGGGGAACCGATTTGCGGGGAATGCCTTGGAATAATGGCATGCAAGGTTCCATCACCGTCAGTAGGCAGATTGAAAGCTGCTGCGGTTGGTATCAGGAATATGAGTTAGTTACATTCCGGGGTATTGGCCCACACATTCACTTTGTCTAATAAAAGCTGCAACGTTTTACAGTATCGCATCACAAGACTGGTTCAAAAAGGGGAGGAAACTAATAATGAAAAAGCTCAAATGGTTTTCTGCAATGATTGCTCTTACCGTTGTTCTCGGTGGCTGTGCCAGCAATGCCAATCAGCAGCCTGCGGCATCCGGCTCAGGAGGGGAAACAAAACCTGCGCCAACACTGACGGTTGCTTACTCTGAGGGTGGAACTACGATGGACCCGGCGGAGGCGAATGACCTGACCTCGGATACATTGGTACTGGCAACCTATGACCAGTTGGTAACCTATGGTGTCAAAACGGTAGATGGTGCTGATGTAGCCAACACGGAGGATATTCAGCCGATGCTCGCCGAGAGCTGGGAAGTGTCTGCTGACAATACAACGTATACATTCAAAATCAAAAGCGGTCTGAAATTCCAAAGTGGAAATCCGGTCAATGCGGATGCGGTTGTGTACTCTTTTGACCGTGTGGCGAAGTCCAGCTCCGGCAGCTTTCTATACGGAATGGCCGACATCAAGAGCGTGACCGCCAAGGACGACTCCACCGTTGAGATCGTACTGAATAAAGCAAACCACATGTTCACCCAGATCATTGCCATGTATACCTTCTCCATTGTGGACCAGAAGCTCGTCGAGGAAAAAGGTGACGATTATCTGAAAACAAATGCCGCGGGATCAGGCCCGTTTACACTCGAAAAATGGGACCCGGCCAGTGAAGCGGTCTTCCAGGCCAACAACGACTACTGGCAGGGAGCACCGAAACTTAGCAAAGTCACGCTGAAATTCACGAAGGAAGCCTCCAACCGTGTGCTGCTGCTGAACAAGAGTGACGTGGACATGGCGATCGAGATTCCTCCAAAAGATGTTGCAGCTTTGCAGGAGAATAGTAATTTGACCATCAAGTCGAATGCGAGTAATCGCATTTTGTTCTTCGCGATGAACAACAATGTCAAACCATTTGATAATGAAAAAGTGCGTCAGGCCATCAACTATGCGATTCCTTATGACCAATTGATCAACGATGTCATGTATGGTCAGGCCAAAGAGATGAAGAGTGCTGTAGCGAGCAACACACCAGGTTTTACGGATGCAGGCTATGTGTACGAGTACAATCTGGACAAAGCCAAGGAATTGTTGAAAGAAGCAGGGTATGCGGAAGGGTTCAGCTTTGACTTTACCCTCGGTTCGGGCTTTGACGATTGGGAATATGATGCGGTTCTGATTCAAGCAGAACTGGCCAAGATCGGTGTCAAAATGAACATTAACAAAGTTGCTCGTGCGCAGTTCCTGGAACAGCAAAAAGACGGGAATTTAGTCTCTTACATTTCCAAATGGACTTCTTTTGTTAACGATCCTGGATACCATCTGGGCTTCCTGCTCTATGGTGAAGGCTCTTCCAACTACATTCATTACAACAATGCGGAAGTTAACAAACTGTGGGAAGAAGCAGGCGCCGAACCGGATCAGTCGAAACGCAACGAGCTATACATGAAGGCGCAGGAGATTATTACGACAGAAGCGCCATGGGCGTATCTATACGAATACAACCGGGTTGTCGGCATGAATAACAAGGTCAGCGGATACGTGTATTACCCGGATGAAGTTCTGCGTTTCTACCCACTTAGCAAGGAGCAGTAAAAACGGACGATTTGGGGGACAGGCAGTCATGCCTGTCTTCTACAATTCGTACTGACCACAATACAGCCTATATTGAGAGGAGCCTGAACAGGATGGATTGGAAAAGGAAGGTACTTGATGCAATCGAGGATGGCCAGAATGAATTACTGGAGCTCTGTTCACAACTGATTCGTTTTCCGACGGAGAACCCTCCAGGGGATTCGCGTGAGATTAGTGCTTTTATTATCGAATATCTGCATCAGGCCGGAATCGACACCAAAGTACATGCGGCAACGGAAACGATGTTTAACCTGATCTCCACGTTGAATGGAGAAGGGACGGACAAGTCAGACAAACATCTGATTTTCTGTGGTCATACCGACGTTGTGCCAGCCGGGGATCTTTCCCGTTGGGATTTTGATCCGTTCTGCGGTGAAATCAAGGACGGATATATGCTTGGACGCGGGGCATCCGACATGAAAGGTGGGCTTGCGGGCCTGATCTTTGCAACGGTTATTCTGGCAAAGTTGAATGTGCCTTTGCGTGGAGATCTGTCGCTGATGATTGTTCCGGATGAAGAAACAGGTGGTGACCTGGGGGTACCATGGGTTCTGGAGCGTGGACTTGCAACCGGAACTGCCGCGGTAATTGCAGAGCCATCCAGCCCGCAGCATCCAACCATTGGACAAAAGGGGAGCTGCTGGTTTGAGTTTACGGTGGAAGGTACACCGGGTCATGGCAGTCTTCAACCCATTGTAGGCGATAATGCGATTGTGAAGGCAGCCAAAGGCATTGAAGCATTGCAGCGTCTATGGGACATCAAGCCGGACATCCCGGAAGAGGTGAAGGATATTATCCGCATCTCGCAGGAATATGCGCGTGATCGGGAGAAGGCGGGTCTGGCCTATCAGGTGTTCGACCATGTAACAGTGAATATCGGTTCAATTCAGGGTGGAACCAAGGTGAATGTGGTAGCGGATCGCTGCACTGTTCAGGTGGACTCCCGCGTTCCATTTGGTGTGGATTACCGGGATGTATTGGACCGTGCTCGCTCGCTTCTGCTTGAAGCAGGAATAGAATCAGAGCTGAAGCCGTTTGGCTTCCAGGGCAATGCCAACTGGACTCCAGCGCATGAACCAATCGTGAGCCAATTGGTGGAGAGTATCAGCGAAGTCAGTGGTGAAGAGGCGTACGGTGTGCTGCAATGGGCATCCAGCGATGCCCGCCACTTCCGTAATCATCAGATTCCGGTATTGCAATATGGTCCGGCAGAGCTGTCCACGATTCATAATTTTAACGAAAAAGCACCCGTATGGCAGATTATCCAGTGTGCCAAAGTGTACGCGCTGAGCGCGCTTAAATATTTGGGCGTGGAAGGTATGAAAGATGAGACGTTATTGAAGAATTCGAATGGTGCGGCTTCCGAAGAAGCCACGACGTCCAAGCGTTAATTTTTTTAGAAGGAGCAAAGCTAAAGGTTCAGAACGTAAAGGCATGGGAGGGGAACAACATGACTGAACTGCTCGAAGTTTCGGATTTGCGGACAGAGTTCATTACGGATGCAGGTGTGATACGCGCCGTGGACGGGATCAGCCTTTCCATACGGCAGGGTGAAACGCTGGGTATTGTCGGAGAATCGGGATGCGGGAAAAGTATTACATCGTTATCAATCATACAGTTGCTCCCCAAAAAGATAGGCCGTGTGGCGTCAGGGGAAGTCCGTTTCCAGGGGAAAGACATGCTTAAGTTGTCCGGGCGTGAAATTCGCCGAATTCGGGGTAACCGAATGGCCATGATTTTTCAGGAGCCGATGACCTCACTCAATCCGGTATTCAAAATCGGCAAACAAATCTCGGAAGCGGCACGATACCATCTGAAGCTGGGCAAAAAAGAGGCTTGGACACGGTCGGTTGATATGCTTCGCAAAGTCGGCATTCCCCGTCCTGACAAAATTGCAGAACAATACCCGCACCAGCTCTCAGGTGGCATGCGCCAGCGGGTGATGATCGCCATGGCGATGGTATGCAGTCCGCAGCTGCTCATTGCAGATGAACCAACAACAGCCCTGGATGTGACCATCCAGGCACAGATTCTGGACTTGATGCGTGACCTCCAGCGGACAGAGAATATGGCAATCATGATGATCACTCATGATCTTGGCGTTGTAGCTGAGATGTGTGATCGCGTCATGGTGATGTATGCCGGGCAAGTGGTGGAAGAGACGGATGTCAAAACCCTTTTTGCCGATCCCAAGCATCCATATACTCGCGGTCTTTTGGCTTCGCTGCCGCAGCTTGCGGGTGATCAGGATCGTCTTCAATCTATTCCAGGTCAGGTACCGAACCCCGCCCATATGCCGTCCGGCTGTCGCTTTGCTCCTCGTTGCCCGGTGAAGGAAGCACGGTGCGAGACGATACAACCCGAATTACTGGAGACAGCACCAAGTCATAGCTGTCGCTGTCTGCTGCAACAGGAGGGGATTATATGAGTGCGATATTGGAAGTCAGAAACCTCAAGAAGCATTATCCTATCCGCAAGGGCCTGTTTTCCAAACAGGTCGGTGCCGTCAAAGCCGTCGATGGTGTAACGCTGTCTGTGGAGCGCGGGGAAACACTCGCCGTGGTTGGAGAGTCCGGTTGCGGAAAATCCACCACGGGGCGTGCCATCCTGCGTCTAATTGAGCCGACGGACGGCGAGGTGTTCTTCGAAGGAAAGGATGTACGGAAGCTTTCGCCAGAAGAGCTGCGCCGTTTCCGTACGGATATGCAGATGGTGTTCCAGGACCCATACGCCTCACTGGATCCACGCTGGACGGTACAGCGCACACTGGAGGAGCCGCTGCTCACCCACCATAATCTGAAAAAAAATGAGTTGAAAAGCCGAATCGAAGAGCTGATGGAAGTGGTCGGATTATCCCCCTATCAGGCACATCGCTTTCCGCACGAGTTCTCGGGTGGACAACGGCAACGGATCGGGATTGCCCGTGCTCTCGCTTTGAATCCCAAATTCATTGTGTGTGACGAGCCCGTGTCAGCGCTGGATGTGTCCATTCAGGCTCAGGTGCTGAACTTGATGCAGGATCTGCAGGAACAATTCGGACTGACGTATATGTTCATCTCTCATGACCTGTCTGTCGTTAAGTTCATCAGTGATCGTGTGGCTGTCATGTATCTGGGCAAAGTGGTCGAGCTTGCGCCCACTTCCGAACTGTTTACCGAAGCACTGCATCCATATACCAAAGCATTGATGTCCGCTGTTCCGGTTCCTGATCCGAATGTGCAAAAGGAACGAATCGTCCTGGGCGGCGATGTGCCCAATCCGGAAAATCCACCGTCCGGCTGCACGTTTCATACTCGTTGTCCGTATGTGAAGGACGAATGCCGCTCTGTTATCCCGGAGCTGCGGGAGATTTCACCAGGACGCCAGGTGGCATGCCATTTGTATTAGAAGTGATCATTTGAGCTGAAAAATACGTTCAGAGAATGCGAACAAACCTCCAGTTTACTGGGGTTCTGTTTGCGTTTTTCTTTTTTTATCTTCTCTTCTGCCATTATTTCTGACGATAGTATCTCCATATTAAGAAATGGGTAAAAATTTTTCTCCCGTCAACCGATATAAACACAGAGAATGCAACATGAAATGTAATTATTCATGATCAAGATGACTATAAAAAGCTTCTATTGAAATTGAAAACAAGAAGGGTATGAAAACATCTATGGATGAGGAAGTTCAAATTCAATACATTAATTTCTCGGTCGGAAGCCAGATTTGTGCGCTTCGTATTGATGAAGTTCATGAAATTATTAAAATGCTCCCGGTAACCACCGTTCCTTTTGGCAGTCCTGAGATTAAGGGTTTCACGCCCTTGTACGGCAAAGTGGTCTCTGTTGTGAGTGTACGCGTCCTGCTCGGCTTGCCTGACGAGGAGACTACACCTTCCACGCGTATCATTGTTGTGCCTTATCACGACGATTATGTACCGCTCGTCGTCGATTCCGTGGATTCCGTGGTGATGTATGATCGGTTTGAAGAGCCTACGGAAGAATATCGTCGTTACACAACGGGAATATTCAAGGAAATCGCACACAATGACGATCATGAAGCTGGCATTCTTAATTTGGATGTATTGCTCGGTAATTTAACCAAATCGCAGTAAACGCACGCTGAAATGTTATATACAAAGCACATATCCGCTTGCTTATGATAATGCTCCTTACCCCTTTGTGGGGGTTAGGGGCATTTTTTATTGTGATCACCCTATCCTTGAATGCAATGAAGCGGTGTGTTTCACCTTTTAACAGGCATACATAATATAGTATGAAGTGGTTTGAAGATGGTTTTTCGAAGTAATGTAGCACTTTTTATCCGTAAAAGTTTTTAAATCCGAGCATTTTCGTATATGATGGAGAGTAACAATGCGAAGGGATGACGGGAGACTGTAATGATGCAATCGCTGTATGGAGTATGGCTTGGTGACGTATTTTTTTGTTTTTCCGGTGAAACATCGGAACCACGTGTGGATGCGTGGAGCCACGTGGTACGGAAGCTGAATTTTGGCGACGGGGGTCGTCTGTTTCAGCCTGCCGCTCTGCGTCTTGCGGAGCTTCGTTGGCCCAATCCGATGCGTAATGCCGCGGAAGCGAAGGGTACGAAGCGACGTCAATTGCTCGGACGGACGTTGGAAGGGCTCGCAATCTCGCCCAAAGATACATTCAAGCTGCTGCTCCATTGGGACGACAGTATATTGAATGCGGCAGGAATTCAGGCCGGAGAAGAGATTCGATACTGGGTAAAAGCAGCACAGTTTACACAGGAACTGCTGCTGCGCGGAGAATTTGCTCCGTCCGCTGAGTTTGCGGCCAAGACGGGGGCGCGTCGTCGCACCGGACAGGAAACGTTGACAGGCGTATGGCGTCCACGTCTGTTGCAGGAAGCAGATGTAGAACGATTCCGGGAGTTGGCGGAATCTATGCCGCCGATCGGATTGTCTGCTCCCGGAGCATACGCATCTTCTGAACCGGAATCACGGGAGGAAGCGGGAGCGGCCGTATTATTTTCATTTATGAGCGGAATGATCCATGCGGTTGTTACGGGTGAGATGGAAAGCATGGACAGTGAGCTGTCTCGTTACCGCACGCCATTTCGGCGTGGGTCTTCTCCGGTAGCAGAGCTGTGGTGGAACAGTCTGATCTCGATGTTTCGCCCGGTGACGGTGCAGGGACCTACAGAGGAAATGGCAGAACTCATTGGAACACTGCAAGAAGCTGGCGGTACTGCGAAACCCGTGGTAGGCAGTGAAGAAACGGCTCCCACGGAAGGTGAGTTGAAACTGGTACTGCGGCTGGAACCGCCCCTTGGTGATCATGAATCATTGTGGGGGATTACCTTCTGGGCAGACAGTGTGCAGGAATCTGGCCTGAGATTGCCTGCACGCACGATCTGGGCTCATCCGGAACGAGATCTGGACCGAGGCAAAGTACGTTATATTTCAGCTGCAGAACAGCTCCTGATGGCGCTGGGGCATGCATCAGAACTGGCACCGGAGCTGGAAACGGCGCTTCTTCATGCACGACCGGAAGGAATGAAACTGGAACAGCAAGCCTTTTTTGAATTTTTGACCTACGCTGTGCCTCGTCTGCAGAAGGCGGGCGTAACCGTGTTAATGCCTTCCCGCTGGAGCCGTGCAGGGAAACGCCGCGCTGGACTACGTCTGCAGATGCTCAATCGGGGAATAGAAAGACCGGTTGGGGCCCCTTCTTCACTGGGTATGGAGCAGCTGGTTGCCTTTAAGGCAGAACCGATGCTGGACGGCAAACCGGTTACGGCGGAGGAGCTGGCTGCGCTTGCAGAAGCAACGGTACCTTATGTGATGTTCCGCGGCGAATGGATTGAAGTGGATACAAAAGAGATTCGTCAGGTACTGCGTTATATGAAAAAAGAAGAAGAACAATATATGCCACTCTCCGAATGGCTGCATCTGGCAGCTGAAGAAGGCGAAGATACCGCTTGGAAGGGGCTTTCCGTCTTTGGTGCGGAATCCGAGGGGCTGCTGTCCTTTTTGCTCGACGGACAGGTGCTCCGCAGTATTGAGCCTCGGCAGGTTCCGGCAGAGCTGCATGGCGAGTTGAGACCCTATCAAGAGCGGGGGTACCAATGGTTATCCGCCATGCGTGAGCTTGGTTTCGGAGTATGTCTTGCCGATGATATGGGGCTGGGGAAAACGATACAGGTTATTACCTGCCTGCTGGACTTGAAACATGAGGAACAGCAAGCTGCCGCGGAGGAAGCACGTGAGCACGAAGCGTTTATGAGGATGGAAGAAGAGTCTGCGAACGGTGAACAGCCGCACGTGCATGATGCGCATCTGCCTGCACTTATTGTGTGCCCTACCTCGCTGCTTGGGAACTGGCAGCGTGAGCTGAAGCGGTTTGCCCCGAATCTGTCGTTATATATTCATCATGGCGGACAACGGTTGCACGGCAATGCCTTCCAGTCAGAAGCACAGTCTCATGATATTGTGCTGACGACCTATCATCTGGCTGGCCGGGATGGCCCGGATCTGGCTTCGTTGCACTGGTCTACCGTTGTGCTGGATGAGGCGCAATATATTAAAAATTACCGCACAAAGCAAGCGCAAAGCGTCATGCGTCTGTCTACGCCGCATCGCATTGCGATGACGGGTACGCCAGTGGAGAATCGACTAAGCGAGCTGTGGTCCATTTTCCAATTCCTTAATCCGGGGTATCTGGGTACGGCTTCTTCATTCCGCCAGCGCTATACCGGACTGGGCCCATCCGAAGAAAATGCAGCTTCTTTGCGCGAGCTTCATCGGCTTGTATCGCCCTTTATGCTGCGCAGGCTGAAAAGTGATCCGGATATCCGCAAGGATCTGCCGGAGAAGCTGGAACTGAAATCCTATTGTTCCCTGACACCAGAGCAGACCGTTCTGTATCAGCGGGTGGTGGATGATCTGATGGGCGGATTGGATGGACGAAACGGTATCGCCCGTAAGGGGATTGTGTTGTCATCACTGACCAAGCTGAAGCAAATCTGTGATCATCCGGTGCTGGCGGACAGCAGCCGGAAGGAACATGGTAAAGCTGAGGCATCCGGCAAAATGGAACGTCTTCTGGAATTGGTGGATGCGATCCGTGACAATGGGGAGTCTGCGCTGATTTTCACTCAGTATGTGGCGATGGGGGAACTGCTCGTATCCAGGCTTACACAGCGGTATGAGGAAGAACCGTATTTCCTGCATGGTGGTGTTTCGAAGTCACAAAGGGATGATATGGTGGAAACCTTCCAAAAAGGGGAGGGCCCATCCTTGTTCGTCCTGTCTCTTCGTGCCGGGGGTGTAGGCCTGAATCTGACGCGTGCCAGTCATGTCGTTCACTACGATCGGTGGTGGAATCCTGCGGTGGAGAATCAGGCAACAGACCGGGTATTCCGAATTGGGCAGAATCGAAACGTACAGGTGCATAAGCTGATCTGTCAGGGTACCCTGGAGGAACGGATTGATGAGCTGATTGAGAGTAAAAAGGCGCTTTCTGAGCAGGTGGTCGGTTCCGGTGAGAACTGGTTGACCGAGATGTCGGATGATGAGCTGCGCGGTCTGATCTCGCTTCAGGGCGAGACATGGCTGTAGGTTGCGAGATAAATAGTACATGCAAAATATAGTGACAGGAAGGGGGATTGTTGTGAGCGAAAAATGGAATGTAGAGCTGCATATGTCCCCCGGTGGATGGACAGCAGAAGTAAGTGCGGCTGCTAATGCAGACAAAGAGGCATTAGCAGCCGCAGGCAAGACCGAATCAGCCGAAGGCTTGTTCACGGTAACAGGCACGCTGCATCAGCTCAGTGAAGCTGAACGCGAGGCTGTGCTGGCACAGCTGCGCAAGCGTCCGCTGGCGCTGTACGCGCTGCTGCGCGGCGGCCCTGCCCCGGCGGAGCTCGACGGGCTGCTGCCGCAGCATGCGCCAAGCGAGGCCGTGCCGGGCACAGCCGTTGGCAGCTCGCTGAGCGCGGGCGGCGCAGCGACGTGCACCTGCGGCCGCCCGGGCTGCGCGCATGCCTCGGCCGCTGAGCGCGCCGTTGCCGCGCGCTTCGCGGCCGAGCCGCTGTTGCAGCTGGCGCACGCCGGCCTGCCGCGCGAAGCGCTGCTCGCCGGCGTGCTGGGATCATGGGCGGAGGAACTCGCCCATGATCCCAGCGGCCCCGGCCGCGCAGCCGAAACGGCCGGCCGCCCGCAGGCGCGGGGCGGCGAAGGCGGCGCAGCCGTCGGCGAGTGGATCGCCGAGGCAGCCGCGGACGGCGCCATGCACCAGCCGGGGCCTGGTTTCGGCGCCGTGAAGGTGCGGCTGGCGCAGCCGGGGAAACCCCCGGCAACGCCGGAACTGGCGGCGCTGCTGCCAGGCGTGCCTGCCACCGCAGGGCTGGCATTGATCCGCGAGCGGGTAGCTGCGCGGATGTGGGAGGCTGTCCAAAAGAAGAAGAAGGACAGCCCGGCGACCAAATGATGCACCATTCGGAGCGGGGGAGATCTCAGATCATCCCCGCTTGTTTGTGATGTGCATCGGCGAATTTCTTTTTATCCAACATGGATATATACATTTCTAATTCGCTCTAAGGCGTTGAACCTGGAATAGGGCTCTAAAAGTCCAAAAAACGACCGTACAAGCTGTACACCCGTCATATCTTTAGAGTGACCTCCTCTCAAGGAGGTCTTTACCGGTGGAGCTTCGCTGCAATTTAAGGTATACTGTCGCAGGGGAAGACAAGCCCTGATGCACGAATACTGCAATCATTATTACTATGCGATAGGAGTTTTTACATGAAATTACGTACAGGACGACAGCGCCAAGTTGCGGTTATGCTGTCCTCACTTATGATATGCGGAGCTTTGTTATCCGCTTGCCAGGACGGTTCGGGCTCAGAGGAGAATCAGAATCTGAACGCAGCAGGAAGCGCACAACAAGAGTCGGACGGTACCACGGTTCATTTGACTGAGGATACTGGCAAGGATGGCAACAACACAGGTGGGGATGACAGCTCATCTTTGGACAATAACAATGAAGGTACGGACAGTGGTTCCGGCAATGCTTCAACTGGGGGAGAGGGTTCTTCTGACGCAGGCAATGGAGCCACAGCAGAGGATCCCCTAATGGAGAAACGCAGCATTAGCGCGCTGCAAACGACGATTGATGCACAAGCGGTAGTGACCAATTCAGAAGCGATGACCGTGATCGTTAACAAACAGCGCAGCTTGCCAGAAGGATACGAGCCGGATGATCTGGTGGAGCCTAACGTACCGTTTTCCTTCGACGGGCCGCATGAAAAGCGCCATATGCGCAAGGAAGCTGCCGAGGCGTTGGAGAAGCTGTTTGCCGGTGCCAAAGCGGACGACATTGAGCTTCGTGCGGTATCTGGATATCGTTCTTATCAGCGTCAGGTTTCGATCTATAACAACAATGTCAAAACCAAAGGTAAAGAATACACGGATCGTGTAAGCTCTGTGCCAGGCCACAGTGAACATCAGACCGGACTAGCGATTGACGTTTCCAGTCCAAGTGTAGGCAATGCCATAGAAGAGGTATTTGGCACATCGAAAGAAGGCCAGTGGTTGGCTGAGCATGCAGCAGAATATGGGTTCATCATCCGTTATCCACAAGGTGAGGAAGCGATAACCGGCTATGTGTACGAGCCATGGCATATTCGTTATGTCGGCACTGATCTGGCTCCTGATGTTGTGAAAAGTGGACTGACACTTGAAGAATACTTTGATGAGGCTAATATCAAGCTGTAAGCCTGGTGCTTCCTCTTTTGATTGAGGACTAGGATCTCAATCTCAAAAAACCCCTGAATGATTCACCCTTGTCCAAGGCATGGGAGATCACTCAGGGGTTTTATTGGTTTGAGCTAAATTCAGTTATATCCTATTTTATTTGCTTGTTCAGCAGGTCGGCAGACTGATATAATTCATGTTTAATTAGGAGTTCAAATCACATGTAAAGCGAGGGAAAGCAGAATGAACAGACAGCAGGTGTTTACCGGTTCTCCATGGGAGCCGCTTGTAGGATATTGCCGTGCCATTCGTGTTGGCAACCGAATTGAGGTTGCGGGTACTACAGCCATGCAGGACGGTGTTGTGGTTGGAGCAGGTGATCCATATGCACAGGCGAGATTTATTTTGCAGACCATCGAAAATGCACTGAAAGAATTAGGAGCAGACATGTCTCATGTCGTGAGAACCCGCATGTTTGTTACCGACATTTCCCGGTGGGAAGAAGTGGGCAAGGCTCATGGTGAATTTTTTGGTCAGATCCAGCCTGTCGCCACGATGGTGGAGGTTAGTGCACTCATTGATCCTTTGCTAATGGTGGAGATTGAGGCAGAAGCGATTGTTGAAGCACAAACTGAAGTTGATGCCGAAATAACGGAATAGAACTGTTATATACATATAGACAAAATGCAGTATAGAGAAATAACCTTACCCCGACCTCCATGAAGGAGGGAGCGTGGGATAAGGTTAATTCTGCATTAATATAGTGAGATCTAGCTCTATTGACCTCTACGCATACATTAGGCTAGCCTTCTTTTCTGGCAGATGGCAGCTTATTTCGCTTCAGGTTGATCGGCTGGTGTTTCGATTACTACTTTCCAAGCCGTTCCGATTGGCGGCAAGCTGCGGGTCAGGACAGGGCTATAGAAACCAATCACTTTGGCCCCTTTGGTCAGTTCCTCTGGTTTGATCGTTTCCCCTTGATGATTCACCAGTTCTGTATCTTTGCTAATGTTAAGGATAACATGGTCAGGTGCTGTCTCTGTCAGGCGGGAGCCGGAGATCTCGATCTGAGTACCATTATTTTCTGTTGTTTTTACATTTTCAATCGTGCCTGCTGTACCCAAAACTTCTTTAGGTTGTGCTTCGGATTCCGAAGCAGCAGTATCCAGTACAGTGACTTTATAAGTCGGTGTTTGAGGCGGTAAACTGAGGGTTGCAATCTCTGAGTGCTCAGCTTCCACGTTCATGCCAATGGTCAGATCAGTAAGCTTGATATCTTTGCCATCCGCGGATTTGAACACGGTATCTTCACCAACATTAAGAACGATACCATCTGTACCTGCACCGCCGATATGGATGGATTGATACTTGCCTTCACTGTTAATTCCCGTAATGACCCCACGCTCAGTAACGGTTTTCACTTCCTCTTCACTGGAGATGGTTACTTGGTTACCTGTTGTATTCACTTGTGCGTGCAGTACTTTATCTGCAAAAGAAGCGGGTACAAACAGTGTGCCATTTGTGATTTCAGGCGCTGTTCCCAGCTTAAGCAGCATTTTATTAACTGAATACTGGTCTTTGCCTGTGGTAACAATTGTCCAGAGGGTACCCTTTGTCAGCTCAGCAGATTTGTTTTCCTTGTTCCATTTCAGTTCAATGCCAAGAGCTTCTGTGAGATCACGCAGTGCGATCATGGGTTCTTGACCATCCTTGTTCCAATAACCGTCAGTCATCGGTGCACCGTTCACAGATACTTTTACGGCTTCAGTTCCTTTGCTATCGGCTGATACGGAAGTTGAATTGACGGGCTGAATGCTGTCCAGGTTTGCTGCGTATGCGGCTCCCCCGCCCAGGGCCAAGGACAGGACCATCAGGGCGCTAACTTTTTTCATGTTGTTGTTCATCGTTGATTTCATCCCTTCTCATCTTGGTTATGACGCGGTAAACTCCTATTAAGGCCACGTTCCAAACTTATAGACGGGACAACTTCGTCCAGTGTTGCACTTTGAGGTAAATAATGTGAGCTGCATGTTAGTCTATTATTTGAAAAACAGACCACATTGCCGGTTATAAGAAGCAGGATGCGGTTAAGGATCAATGAGTGGAGAACGTGTGATTCAGACTTTGAATTAACCCTGGATTACATGGGGGTGTGGTACGTCCAAATATGAGGAGGGGGGCAATCATATGAGTGATATGTTGGTTGCGCTTTACCATTTGCCAGAGCAAGAGAGTGGACTGAAAAAGTTAGAAGAGTCCTCCATTGTTATCCGAAGAGCAATCGCACCAGAGAAGCAGGTTGTGCTGGATTGGGTGAGATCCCATTTTAGCCAGCCCTGGGTGGATGAGTGTGATGTAGCTTTTGCACGTCAACCTGTGACTTGTTATATTGCGCTTGAGCATGGGAAAATGATTGGTTTCGCTTGTTATGAAGCAACGTGTCGTAATTTCTTTGGTCCAACGGGTGTTAGTCAGGAGGCACGGGGCAAAGGTGTCGGCACAGCGCTGTTGTTGGCCTGTATGCATGCCATGAAGACAGATGGTTACGCTTACGCGATTATTGGATCGGCGGGACCTGTGGATTTCTATGCTCAGACCCTGGGGGCCGTGAAGATCGAAAATTCAACACCAGGGATTTACAAAGGCATGCTCCGGGCAGACTAGACGATATTCATGTTCTGGAAAAGGAAGGGAGGAAGAAGATGACCACAAGCAAAATGCTACATATCGGCATGATTGGCACAGGCTCCATTTCGGATCTTCATATGAGGTGTTATGCCAAGAACGAGAATGCCGTTATTTACGCCATCTGTGACTTGAACGAACAGCGTGCAGCCGCGGCTGCAGAGAAGTATGATGCACAATCCGTGTACACCGATTATCGCGAGATGCTGAAGGATCCGCATGTGGATGCCGTTAGTATCTGTACGTGGAATAATACGCATGCCGAGTTTGCTATCGCTGCCCTTGAGGCAGGTAAACATGTGCTGCTGGAAAAACCGGTAGCAACCAATGTGGAAGATGCGCTGCGGATTGAAGAGGCTGTGAAGAAAAGCGGATGTACTTTTGTCGTGGGCTTTGTGCGTCGGTATGACAACAATATGCAGATGATGCGCAGTTTCATTGATGCGGGTGAGTTTGGTGAATTGTATTATGCCAAAGCTTCTATCCTGCGTCGCTTGGGAAATCCGGGAGGCTGGTTTGCGGACAAAAACCGTTCTGGCGGTGGCCCGCTCATTGATCTTGGCGTACATATTATCGACCAATGCTGGTATCTGATGGGCAAACCGAAACCTGTTTCGGTGAGTGGAAATACGTATCGTAAACTGGGAAATCGTGCCCATATTGAGCATCTTTCTTTTTACAAAGCCGCAGATTACAGTTCTGCTGTGAACAATGTGGAGGATATGGCGAATGCGCTGATCCGCTTCGAGAATGGGGCTTCTTTGGCGGTAGATGTGAGCTTTACCCTGCATGCACGTGGGGAAGAATCTTCAGTCAGATTGTACGGTGAGCGTGGTGGAATTGAGCTGGAGCCGCAAACACTAATCGTCACTGAGAAACACAATACGATCTTGAACATTGAACCTCAGACAGACTATAAAGGCCTCGATATTCACGGTGCCTTCCAAAATCAGATTGATCACTTTGTAGATTGTTGTATAAATGGTACAGAGCCCATCAGTCCCATTGCGGATGGTGTGGCTTCGACTCGGATGCTGAGCGGAATTTACGAGTCAGCCGAAAAGGGTCAGGAGATTCGTCTGGACTGATATAGAAATTGAATTTGAATTTAACGTGGTATTAAAGGGTGTTGTCTCTCCATCTTATCAATGGAGAGACAACACCCTTTGGTTAATTTATTGATCATAATCAGACAAAACGGATGTATGTTTACTTTTCAAACCCTTCCAACACGATTTTACCAATTGCAGTGCCCGATTTGCTCTTTCGGTAGGCTTCCAGCAAGTTAGCTGCATTAATTGGTTCAATCCGCTCTGCCATCGTTGTATGAATCTTGCCCGCATCCACCAGATCTGCGATTTCATTAAGTAGAAGATGTTGTTCAATCATATCATCTGTCTGGAACATTGGGCGGGTGAACATCATTTCCCAAACGAGCGTTACGCTTTTTGAGAATAACTTTTGAAGTTCGGGTGGTTTTTCGAAGGGCAAAATGGAGCAAATTTTCCCCTGCGGCAAAATAACTTCTGCCATCTCATCCATATGCTCATCTATATGATTTAGCACGAAAATATAATGTACACCAGCGAGTCCGAGACCTTTAAGTTGTGGTCCAAATGGTTGACGATGGTTGATCACATGGTCTGCTCCGTTTGATTTTACCCAAGAGACAGATTCGGGACGAGAGGCAGTTGCTATAACTTTAAGTCCAGCCAACTTGGCTAATTGAGTAGCGATCGACCCGACGCCTCCCGCTGCCCCGATAATAAGCATACTTTTACCCTCATTATCCGATGCATTTCTGGAAATGCCCAAGCGTTCATAAAAAGCTTCTCCTGCCGTAAGGCTTGTCAGAGGTAAAGCTGCCGCCTGGGCGAAATCCAGATTTTTCGGCTTTCTGCCGACAATTTGTTCATCCACTAAATGAAACTCGCTGTGTCCGCCTGGTCGCATATTGCTCCCCGCATAATACACTTCGTCACCAACGTTGAACAAATTGCAATCGGAGCCGATGTCCACTACTATTCCCGCTACATCACGACCAGGCACGGTCAGGGATAAATCGTCCGGATGTTTGGAAAGATGAGATCTCCAATCCGTCGGATTAACAGATACAGCCTTCACCGCAACGAGTAAATCCTTTCCTGTAGGTTGGGGTTTCTCAACTTCTACCTCCTGAAATGGTGGTATGTCCGTCTCTAGCCCAGGTTCGTAATATCCGAACGCTTTCATCATGATTGGACTTCCCATCGCTATAGTTATCCTCCTCGCAGAAATAAGTTATACATAAAATATATAGTATAATATTAAAAATAAACAGTAGTATCATTTTTGGTTTATAGTATCAATAATGATACTAATGGGACCGAATTGTAAAAAAATAAAGACTCCCGTTACTCCTGAAACAGGTCATTGGCCTGGATTCATCGGAGTGGAAGTCTTTATGATAAGGGTTCATTTATTCAGCGGTGAGTTCTCATACCCTGGATCATCATAATCCGTATCTTGCAGCCGTGAAAGTACATTCATGCTCTCAATCGCCTGCCGGGTATCCGAAGTGCCATGATCGTAAAGAAACGTGTACAGCAATGTCATGCCATCTGAGAATTGTTCTGTTGCTTCGTCATGATCCGCCGATTTGTAGGGTACCGGAGCTCGTTGCAATGTATAGGCATCTTCATCCTCCAGCACTTTCATCAGGTCTTTTAGCCGATTTAGCTGTTCATCGTCCACCATGACTTCAAAGGGTGTTGATTCGTTCTTGGTCTGTTCAATGAGATTATGGGTTACCGATACATAGTAATGCTTTTTGCCGTCCTGCATAATCCAACCTCCATTCTAAAATGGAAAAAAGACGCTTCTACTGTTAATAAACAGCAGGAAGCGCCCTGAAACGAATGGCAATCGTTCATCTTCGTCTTACTCATCAAGGTGCTCGGTTACAACCGACCATCCATTGCCTCTTCCATCTAAACGACCTTGCTCAAAAAAATCAATTCCATTAACTGTGATACTCACTGCAACCATTTCCGGTTCATTTTCTACGGGATCTACAACAATAAATCCTTTGTTCAATAAATATGTGATCGTTCTCTGTCTCTCTATGTGTGCATCCGGATAGAATCTTTTTTTGGGGACGATACAAGCTGGATTTTCAGTAAACCATATCGTATACAGTTCTTGTAATATGTCGAATCTTTCTTGTATCCGCTCTTTAATCACAGCTTCCAGTTCCATAACTCACCTCTTCTAATTTGAGCAAAGGAGCTATCTCGAAAGGGATGCTCCTCTCGCTCCAAGCGTTAACGAACCTACCGCATACTAAAAGGCTAATTCTCAAAGATTACATATTTTAACGAACTCCAGTGACCTTATTTATGCATCAAAAGGCTTTAGGACCTAGAACTGGCCAAAATAGATGAAATAAGGTCTCTGTGATTCGTTACACCTCAGCTCTAAGCAAATGGAAGCAAAAAATAGCGTGTGCTAGTTTTGTTAGGCAAAAAACAAGAGCTGCCAACCTGCCTACACTCATGACTTACGGGACAGCTCTTCTTCTGAACGTCATATAATGTTCAGTATAATGTGCATTGGTTATACTTGCTTGTTACCTTCCGAACCGCCCAGTTACGGGAACCTTCCGGGTGCTGGCCTCCATGGTGCCTGAACAAAGCGGACAGGGCGGAGGACCAGAGGTCGCCTTTTTAGATGACTTGGCAGAAGCACTATCCGGTTTCTGGCGCAGCCACGCTTTGCAGGTGGAAGAACTGCACTTCCAGATCGCTACGGTCTCTGTACGTTCTGCACCTGAAGCATGCGACCCCGAACTGCTGGAGGACGAAGCGGTCTGACTTATACCCGTGGTGCTGAATGCCGTGTGATTGCGAATCACCCCGCTGCCGCGCCGCTCACTGAGACGGTCCTCGTCGCGTTCATCGAGTACTTCAAAATCACGCCGATCACTTTGACGGATTGCGCTGCGCTGATCTGCACCACGCTGAACTGGACTCACTGCATCCCGTCCCTGCGGCCGTGAACCTGAACGGGCGTATGCTGCATTTCCATTTCTACTCTCATTGCCGTTAGCTTTACCATTCGTGTTCCCGTTACCCTTCCAGTTGCTGCTACCGCTGCCATATGACGCGTGATTACCAGTCGGTCCATCCTCGCGTTTTTTGCGTTTATCTGGTACCTCCATGCCGAAGGCCTCCAGTAGAAAGCGGGAGACGTCTGCTGGCTTACCGTGATGACTGGCGGGAGAAGTGACGTATAAGTACTGTTTGGCTCGTGTGATTGCGACATAGGCGAGTCGTCGCTCCTCTTCCAAAGCCATGTCCAGTTCGGCATCCGTCTGCTGCACCGTAAGAGCAGCCTTCTGGTCTTCAGGGATATCCTGCCGCAGTGCCGTGCTGTGAGGTACGATTCCTTCGCTGGCGCCGATCCAGTATACACATGGGAATTCAAGTCCCTTGGCCCGGTGAATCGTCATCAGTTGGACTGCATCGCTGTCCTGTGATCGGCGCAGTGATTCCATCTCGCGGTGTCTGCGGGAGAGTTCATCGGCGAATTGGATGAACTCTTCAACGGTTTCGAATTTTTTGGCGGCAGCTTCGAATTCGTCCAGTGTCTCCAGCATCGTTTCCTTATAATGGGTAAAGATGCTTGGATCACCGCTTTCCATATATTTGTCGTAAAACTGGCGGCGCATCTCCTGGATCGCGATCACCGGTTTCAGCTTCGTCAGTGATTTGATCAGCTTGATGCGTTCCTTGACCTGCTCCTGTTGAAAAGGCTTTAGCTTGTCCCATTTGGCCAGATGAATGAGCGGATATTTCTTCGCTTGCTGCTCTTCACTGCGTTGAATCCACTCCAGTCCGGCATCGCGGGAAACATAGAGAGGCCCAAGCGCACTCGGCAGAGCATCTACAGCACGTGGATTTAGGGACAACCGCATATGATCCATTAAAGGTCGAATCAATGACTGGTCATAGAAGACCGGGGAAGCACCATGTTGTACAAACGGCACATCTTTCAACACAAGCTGCTCAAATATAGCCCGACTGCTACTGGCTGTCCGATGCAGGATCGCAATATCCCGATACGTATGAAGACCTTCCTCGACTTGCTGACACAACTGATTAACAACCCAAGCTGCTTCTTCCTCGGCATTGGAGGGGGTTGCGAACCGGGGCGCATCTCCACGATGTCCGGCTGCGCGCAGCCGCTTGTCACGTCTTCGTTTGTTCCGGGCGACCAATTCACTGCCCAGTCCCAGGATACGCGCATCGCTGCGGTAGTTGATATCCAGCGTCACGATGCGTGCACCGGGGTAAACTTTATCGAATTCCAAAATGGATTCCTGCCGTGCCCCATTAAACGTATAGATCGTCTGGTCATCGTCTCCCACAACCATCAGGTTGCGGTGGGCGGCAGCCAGTTTTTGTACAATTTCATATTGCAGACTGTTCGTATCCTGGAACTCATCGACCATGATGTACTGAAAACGCTGCTGAAGCGGACCCAGTACAGCAGGATCACGAAGCAGAGCGGCAGCTCGTAGCAAAATATCATCAAAATCCATTTTGTTGCGATCCTGCTTCCAGGCTTCATAACCAAGGAGAACACGTTTGGCATCTCGTTCCTCCTGTGATTTTTCGGGAAGATCGCTCGTCTCTGAGCCTTGCATTTTCCAAGCGGACAACATAGCCAACAGACTCTCAGGCTGAAAAGCCTCACTCATGCCATTCTGACGCAGGAGCATCTTGAGCACGGTATGCTGCGCACGGGACTCACCAAAAATCTCCTCCTGCACGCCGTAATGACGCAGCAGCGTCAACGCGAACGAGTGGAATGTACGGGCCTGCACCGCTCGTGCGGCTGCGGGACGAATGCCAGGCAGCGATGCGATGCGGTCTTTCATCTCAGTGGCAGCTTTGTTCGTGAACGTCACCAGCAGTATACTTCCCGCGTGAGCACCACTAACCTCCATCAGGTAGCCGGCTCGTGCAGCCAGTACAGTTGTTTTGCCGCAGCCAGCTCCTGCGAGAGTCAACAGGGGGCCTTTGCCGTGGCGTACCGCTGAGATCTGGGGTCCGTTCAGACGGATGCCCACCTCTTCCAGAGAGCGGAAATAAGGAGCATCCCGTTCATCGCTGGCAACGAGCTGCCTACTGGTCTCCAGCGGAGCTGAAGGGGATTGGGGCAGGGATGCTGCCGGGGTAACCCCAAGCGGACGGGGGTAAAACGTTGAGTTCGGACTTAACATCTCATTCATCCACCTCTATATGCATTCAGGGATAGGACTATCCCGGCTTAAAAGTAATTCATTTGCCCTTTTCACAATCGCATTGTAAATTGGTATGATAGGGATAACCGCCCAAGTAGGCGGATCAGTAGGGCCAAAGCTTCATTATACCCGAACGTATGGTCCTGACGAAAGCCCCCGAATTCATCCAGCATCGGCAGAAAACGGGCATTCACGCGAGATTTCGCAACTTTTTGGCATGATATCGTATAAGTTATATACTATAAAAAAATCAAATGAAAATGAGTTTTGGAACAAATGGGTGTTGAATCAAAAGGTTCAACTTCTGACGGGACAGAGGAGGAGATGTCATGAAACTGCTTCAGCGGATTAAGAACGGAGCAAACAAAGCAACAGAGCGTGCCCAGCACGCCGTTGAAATCGGAAAAATAAATAATCAGATTGTGGGCTTGCAGCAGGAACAGGAAGTCCATTTTACAGATATGGGTCGTATCTTCTATGAAGGTTATCGCGCACAGGACATGACGCGTGCCGAAAAAGAGATGGTGGATCTATCAGGGCTGTGCGATGAATTGCAGGATGAGATCGATGGACTGCGCAACAAGATTGCACAACTCAAAAATGAGCGCTTATGCGAGTGTGGACATGTCGCTTCACTGGATGCCAACTTCTGTCCGAAATGCGGACGCAAGTTGGGTGAATTCAAACCCGCAGCAGCATCTGTAGGGGCGACAAACCCTGCGAGACAGGAAGCAGCCGTGGCCCAAAGCCCGGAGCGACCAATCTATGATGCACCAGTTGAAGAGGAACTGGAGGAAGCTGAGCCGTATCACACGGTAATTCCGTCCATTGCGGACCTGGAGACCGAATCCGAGTATAACAGTACGGAATTTACCCAAGAGGAAAAGGAAGCATTCGATGCCGAGTGGGAACGCCGTCGGGATGAAGAAATGCAACGGGAGCGCGAGCGCCAGCAGGAGCTGGATGAGCGCATTCGGTACTGGAAAGAAAATAATCCGATCGTGAACACGGTGGACGTACAGACCGAAGTGCCACGCGAAATGGTGAATTGTCAGATTTGTGCAGCAGAGCTGCCCAAGGGTTCGAAATGGTGCCCACGCTGCGGAGCAGAACAGATCTGATGCAGTAGACGCGCTGCCGAATCATTGTGTGGCAGCGCTGGTTGCTTACAGCATGGGGGGACGGGAATATGGACCAACTGCTGCATCATTTGCGTCATCTGGGGTTTACCGAGATGGAATCTAAAATAATGGTGGAACTCGCTCGTCAAGGCTCGGCCTCGGGATATGAGGTTGCGAAAAGGCTGGGTGTGTCCCGTTCCAATGTATATGCCACCCTGCAACGGTTGGAACAGCGGGGATTCCTGCGTTGCAGCGCAGGCGAGCCTGCAAAATACAGTGTCTTGAAGCCTGAGGAAATGACAAGCATGATTTCCGGTCAGATGCGTGCATCTCTTGAATATGTGCAGAGCAGCATGCCGCAGCATGAGCCAGAGAAGCCGGTCTTTTACAACATTGAAGGCGACAAAAATGTATTTGAGAATCTAAGCCGTGAACTGGCTGAGGCCAAACATGAGATTGTGGTGGACGTGTGGCGTGAGGAAGCGGAGTTGTTGCGTGCCGACTTGCAGCGTGCCGAAGACAGAGGCGTGCGCTTGTTATGGTCATGTGATGGTGGAGAGGGTATTATGGATCAGCCCGCTCCTTGGCCTGGTTTGCCTTCATACGGGGCAGGTAATGGCCGAAAGTTCTCTTTAGTGGTCGATCGTCGTTGGTGTATGTTAGGGATGCGCGGGGAGTCTTGCGCCACTCAAGCGATGGTAACAGAACATCCGGTCATGACTGGACTGCTGCTGAATCATTTTGCTCAGGAATTGGTGTTGTATGAACTGGAGCAGGATATGGGAGAGGAACTGGAATCACGATACGGGCCTCGATACCAAAACCTCTCGGCACGTTATTGGTCCGTACCTTCAGAGTGAGTATGAACTCCAAAATACATGCTTAAAGGAAGCAGGCGTTGCCATGAGGCAGACGCCTCTTCATGCTAGTTAACAGAAGCAGTGATGTTCATCACAGCAAATGTTCCCTGTTGAGCTAATGTAATAGGGTATGAATTCATGCTATTTTTGAGAAAATGAAGCTATGAACGTAACTTTGTTATAGGCAAAATTGGTTAGTTTTTGGGCAAGTGAACTAACGCTTCAAGTACATCGATATAATATTCCGTACCATGTGGCACGAACTCGGTTGCTCTAATCTCACGCAAATGACGTGTTTGAACGGGAAGAGGAACAGAGTTACTATTTGCCAGATCCACCTGATCGGACGCTGACTGCACGGCTTGAACTCCTGCGGCTTGAATCACATGGGTTTCGCCACGGAACAAGGCAATCAGGTCATCCAAGGGTACTTCGTATAGACTGTCGACTTCGCTTGCCTGCAAGGTATAGGCTTCGAGAGACTGGTTCAAGCACAGTCCAAAGACAGAGCTGAATTCCCGATCGATAAACGGTACACCGCGAACCTGCCCTTCAAGTTGCTGTCTTGCCGTCAACAGGTAGGTCAGCGTTTCAAAAGGCGCTTGAACGCCCAGTTCTTCCTCAAGCTCACGGCTGGCTTCATGCAGCTGTTCTCCGGCTGTGAGATGCCCTGCTGCGGTAATGTCGTAACATCCGGGGAAGGTATCCTTGATATCCCGTCTTCGCTGAAATAGAACCAACCGCTGTGAACCTTCGTCCCGCACGATCCAGCAGTGGAATGAACGGTGCCAGAATCCCTCGGCATGGACCACGCTGCGCAGCTCTGTACCTATCCAATTTTGCTGATCGTCGTAAATGTCGAAACGTTCTGGGGTCATGATACGTATCTCCTTATATAGCAAGTTTTAAAGTTCAAAATTTCACAAAGTGTGTTTTAAACGAAAGGGGAACCATCTTATGGAATGCATTGTACACTTTCAGGTAATTTATCCGCAACCTCAGGAACGTAAAAGTCTTAGAGGTCTTATATTTGTTGGACAGGGTCAGGAACCGGCGAATAGCCAGCTAACAACGATGTTTAAGGATATGGGATTCAACGTACGTCTGGAAGACGAGAGCCAATTGTTGTTTAAACCTGTGGATGCTTCGATGAATTTTGATTATATCCGGGTAACAGAGCTCGATACCGGGGAAGAGGTTTATAAGGAAGATCGGGATTTGAAGTCGATTTTGGAGCACTTGTTGCCGCGTCGATTCTAGTTTGTAAGTATAGTGAGCGTAAGATAATAATGACAGTAGAGCAACATACCTGCTTGTGAGATAAAGAAAGGCCCCACCTTTACGGTGAGACCTTTCATGTGGGAGCCGATTTGATTCCACCCGCCCCGTGCGGGATTGCAACAACACGGATGAAGAAGTATTGCTGACAGATCATGCAGGAGTTTTGTTTACATAAAGCTTTAATAAAAATGTACCTCTACTGACCTCTATATAGAGTTTGGGTACACTTTAAATTCTGATGAACTTGAAGCATGGAATCGATTAAGCTGTTGCGCTGTTACCTTCTGCTTCCAGCTCTGAAGTACAGTGCGAACAGCGAGTAGCCGCAGCCGGAATTTCGGACAGACAGTATTTGCAAGCCTTGGTCGTTTTTTGCGGCTCGGGCTTTTTGTGTTCCTTGCTTTTGATGTAATTGATACCCTTCACCAGCATGAAAATACAGAAAGCGACGATGAGAAAATCAATCATCACGTTGATGAACTGCCCATATGCAATCACCGTAGCGCCAGCCTCATTGGCTTGAGCGAGTGTTGTGATCTCCTGTCCGCTGGCAGTACGCATATCCCGATCCAGATTAATGATTTTTTGACTGAAATCAATGCCTCCAAGCAGTTTACCTACAGGTGGCATGATAATATCATTCACGAGGGACGTGACAATTTTACCAAAAGCAGCCCCGATAATGACACCGACTGCCAAATCGATGACGTTGCCACGTACAGCAAATTCTTTAAATTCCTTTAATACGCCTTTCATGTCTGCAAATCTCCTTTACCCAATAAATTCATAATACAGGCGGCGTTTCCATCGATTCTCCGTTCGGACACGCGCTTCCGTTCTCATATTGTACATAAAAAAACCGCAGCAATCATCCCTTTAATGCAAATTAAGACAAGTTTCCGCAACTTCCATGAAAATACTTCTTTATTTCACGGCGCCGATTCGGTATACTTCTAACATTATCAGTTCCGTTCATACTTTTACATTCAGGTTCGCGATCATACATTGTAACGAATCATGGAGCTCTAAAAATTTAATATGCCGACTCGTATATGTGCAGGAATAGGCCTGCATGTTTCTACCCGATCACCGGAATGATCGGACTACGGGAAAGATCCTGCAACGTTGTTAAGGTATGGAGAGAGATGATTCTCGGGCAGTGTGTCTGAAAAAGGATGTTCAGGTAGCTTCATATCCCTTCTTGAATAGGGAGTTTGAGGTTTGCTCTAGTTATCCTGTTATCATGCTCTTCCACTTCATTATACTTGCAGTATCCATGCGGCTTGTCCACATATGTACAAGTCCGTCTTTTCCCGTCTCCGGTTCTTCCGCAGCGTGTAAAAAGGCGGGCTTTTTGTTTTTTACAGCGGGGATCGAGGTCATGCAGGCTTCTGTACGGGAGGGCGCACAGGGGGAAGAATTACGATGCAATTGTTAAAAGACAAGGTAATACAGGAAGGCATTGTCCTGTCCGAGCAGGTACTCAAAGTGGATTCATTCCTGAACCACCAGATGGACCCGGTTCTGATGAAGGAAGTCGGTAAGGAGTTCATCCGCCGTTTTGAAGGGGAGAACATTACGCGTGTACTGACGATTGAATCCTCAGGGATCGCACCTGGCATCATGACTGCGCTGGAACTCAACGTTCCGCTTATTTTTGCACGGAAGCAGAAGTCACTTACACTCACGGAAGACATTCTGGTTGAGAAGGTGTACTCCTTTACGAAGCAGGAGACCAATGAAATTACCGTTGCGAAAAAGTTCATGCAGCCTGGTGACCGTGTACTGATCATTGATGACTTTCTAGCCAATGGTGAGGCAGCATTTGGTCTGGCCCGCATTGTGGAGCAAGTAGGCGCTGAAGTAGTTGGTATTGGCATTGTGATTGAAAAGGCGTTCCAACCAGGAGGCCGCTTGCTGAAAGAAGCAGGATACCGTGTGGAATCACTGGTTCGCATTGGGGCGCTGTCAGACGGGAAAGTTACGTTTGCGGACGAGGAGGTCACGATCTAATATGGCACGCGAACGTATTTTTCAGCGGCATCGACATCCGATCAAAACGTTCTCGCTAGGTCTCCAGCACGTACTGGCGATGTATGCAGGAGCTGTCGTTGTACCGATTATTGTCAGCAAGGCCCTTGGTTTTACAACGGAGCAGTTGACCTATCTGATTGCGATTGACCTGCTCGCCTGTGGTGTGGCAACACTGCTTCAGGTATGGGGCAATCGTTTCTTCGGAGTGGGGCTGCCCGTCATGCTTGGCTGTGCATTCCAGGCTGTATCACCGATGATTTTAATTGGGATGAAGAGCGGTGTGTCTGCCATTTATGGTGCGATCATTGCGTCAGGGATATTCGTTGTATTGTTCTCGGGCATTTTTGGCAAATTGATTCGGCTCTTTCCGCCAGTCGTTACCGGATCAGTAGTAACCATTATTGGTCTAACTCTGATTCCGGTTGCGTTCAACGATCTCGGCGGCGGTCAGGGCGCAGAGGACTTTGGCAGTGGGGTTCATCTTCTGCTCGGATTCGGCGTATTGGTGTTCATCATTCTGATGACACGGTTCACGACAGGATTCGTTCGTTCCATCTCGGTGCTGATTGGCCTTCTCGTAGGCACAGTGGCAGCAGGGCTTATGGGTGAAGTGAACTTTGCGCCAATTCGTGAAGCAAGCTGGTTCCATGTCGTGCAGCCATTCTACTTTGGTACGCCGACATTTGAGATTGTACCGATTCTGACCATGATTCTGGTGGCGATTGTCAGCGTAGCTGAATCCACTGGTGTATTTATGGCTCTTGGCAAAATTTTGGATAAAGACCTGTCTTCCAAAGATCTGGCCCGTGGCTATCGTGCAGAAGGTTTGGCGATTGTGCTGGGTGGTATCTTCAACTCATTCCCTTACACGACCTATTCACAAAACGTAGGGCTTGTACAGATGACTCGTGTCAAAACGCGTGATGTTATCGTTGTAGCGGGTGGACTACTTGTGGTCATCGGCTTTGTACCGAAGATTGCTGCATTGGCACAACTTGTTCCAGGTTCTGTTCTTGGCGGGGCCATGGTTGCTTTGTTCGGTATGGTAGTATCGTCTGGTATTCGTATTCTGGGCAGCCAGGTTGATCTGAACCGTCATGAGAACCTGTTCATCATCGCCTGCTCTGTAGGCATGGGGCTGGGAGTAACGGTTGTGCCTCAATTGTTTGCAGGTGCGCCGGACTGGGCACAGATTATGCTCGGTAACGGAATTATTGCAGGTAGCTTTACGGCCATTTTCATGAATTTACTCTTTAATGGTCTGGGTACTGAAGCAACGGCTGCCAAAATGGCTGAACGTCAAGCGGATGTGATCCTTGGAGATAACGGCAAGTCGGCGTAAAAAGTAAAGATCTTAAATCGTCGTTGTTATTACCCGATGCCTTCAACATGTATATTATGTTAACTTTAAATTCCTCATGGATTGAATAATAAATGTTGTGAATAAAAAAGTTAAACGGCCTGAACTATTCAGGGGATGAATCATCTATCCTGTGAATCGTTGTTGAAGGCATAATAAATGAAATAACGAAACACCGGAGACCTTGCTCGTTAGAGAGCAGGAGATCCGGTGTTTTTTCTTTTTTTTGCCGAAAACAAGATGGATTATTATGTAGACTCACGGGGTGAATTACTTTGGGAGGAAGCCGATAGAGCGTTACATACTACAGATGCCGCATCTGTTTCTCTGCAAAGTCTCCGACCCACGGCAGCTTAAGCCATTTGCCTTGCAGACTGGTCACCACCATGAGAAGCCAGACCACCACACCAAGCAGGGACAACAGTGATGCCAGCAATGGCCCAAACAGTGGGAGAAATGCACACAACACATGACCGACCATAATGAGGCCAAATACCGTGACGGATTGAAGGGCATGAAACAGAACGAATCGGCTTCGTTTCTCTACAGCCAGAAAGACGATTCCACCTACAAAAGTGAATAGATAACAGAGCATGCCGGCAATATTTTCATCCAGACCGCTTGATGATTTCATGGGGGACATTCGGTCCAGCCTCCTTTGTCCTTTTTAACTAGGTTATGAGAGAGGTGGACAGATCTGAACCGGTTTGATCAAGGAATGTTCCAGATGGACAAAGAAAATGTAACACTCAATATAGGTAAACACCACGTGAGACTATAGATTCATTTGAAAATAGAAGTGCGTATATACACATTCAATTTGAGACTTTCTACATATTCAAAATATTCCATAAAATTCCGAATTATATAAATACAATTATAAAGGGGAACCATTGATTCATTTGAGATACAAGGAGGCTTATTCATGAATATATCCGCAACAACATATGGTCAGGTTCGGGTAACAACTTACGAAATCGTTCGTCTTCAAACCCTTGAAGTGAATAAAACGATGAACGGACATGCACGAATGAGAATGACGGCAGTGATACCGGAAGCTCGAAAAGACAGCTATGTGCAAGCAACAACATCCCAAACCGATATTAAAGTGAAAATTACCGATGACGAAGGACATGAGAAGGTGTTCTTCTCCGGTGTGGTGCTGCATGTGAAAGTGAACGTCATTAATGATGTACATACACTAATGGTTGACGCTGTATCCCATACCTACTTATTGGATGTAAAGCTGCATAAGCGTTCCTTCCAAAATCCCAATCTGTCCTACAAGAATTTGGTGCGCAAGATTATTTCTCCCTATGAAGGTTCAGATGTCATTGATTTTGCTACAGATGGCCGTAAAATCGGAGATTTTGTGATGCAGTATGAGGAAACAGATTGGCAATTTATCAAAAGGATGGCTTCGCATTTCTACACTGGAGTTGTTCCGGATACATCTTCAGGAAAACCCAAGTTTTATTTTGGCTTACCGGAAGGCCAGTATAAGGGTGAATTGCAAGCATCCCATTACACAGCAACCAAACGAATTGCCGACTATCGATCTGCCAAGGAAAACAAGGTACCGGGTGTCAAAGATCCGGATTATATCGTATACGAAGCGGACAGCAGGCAATGGTTCGAAGTAGGGAATGAAGTAGAGTTTAAATCCAAAAAGTGGATTGTAGGTGAGGCGAAGACCCGATTCATCGATAGTTTGCTAAATCATACATATTCCTTATTTCCAGCGGAGGGGCTTCGTTATAAGAAGAGTTACAATACTTCCATTATTGGCGCTTCCATTCAGGCTTCGGTTCTTCAAGTCAAGGGGGACAAAGTTCGTGCGAAGCTCGATATGGATGAGCAGCAGGACGAGAGCACAGCCTATTTCTTTCCCTATTCAACGATTTATGCTTCCGAGAACAATACGGGCTGGTATTGCATGCCTGAAGTGAATGATAGCATCCGTATTTATTTTCCAAGCAAAAAAGAGGAAGACGGCATTGCCATAAGCTCTGTAAAAAGGCAAGATCCTGAGATTGTACCGGCTGCACCGAAGCAGGCTTCAACCGTATCACCAGCGATTGGAAAGGGTGGTGCTTCTGGACAGTCTGGGGGAAGTCCAAGTGGGAGCAATCGTAATAGTTCAGGCACGGCTGGAGGTGGAGGGACATCAAGCACGGGCGGCAGAGTAGCCCCGCCCCCGGTGCCGGAAGACCGAATGGGAAATCCAGACATCAAGACATTCCGAACCAAGTATGGGAAAGAGATCATGCTGGCTCCAGATAAAATTGTGATCTCGGCGGGTGGAATGTATATCACGGTTAGTGACGAGAATGGCATCGAGATTGTAAGCGATCAGAATGTCAGTATTACAGCTGGTCAGGATGTCGTCATGTCGGGGCAAACCATTCGCATCGCAGGCGAGAAGGTTGAGTTAACCGGAAAGGGCAATACCATCACTTTGGAAGAAGAGTTGAAGATGCACGGGGCGGAGATCAAGATGAATTAGCCAAGAGTGGTAGAAAGGAAGAGAAATGAACAAAGCGGAAGCAATTGTACATTTGCAGCAGGAAATATTGGAACCCATACTTCAGGATCATCTCTCCAGTCTGAGAGTGTACATTATGGAACATCAAAACTCGTTAATTCAATCTTTCGTAGAGTCTATACGGCAACTCTGTTTAAAAGCAGAGTTGGCACAACAGGAACTCGGGAAAGAACCAATCTCAATCCTTCATTGTTCCATGTTGAGAACATCTATATTGGAAAGGAGTTACACCTACTTATTGGAAGCTTACTCTGATCAATGGTATTGGGATGAGATAGAGTGTATGCACACATATGATGCGACGTGGGCACTCCAGTCGTTATCTTCGTTAGAAGAGCTTCTTCATATCGAAATGAGACGTTATGGAGGTGTACTTAATGCTTCTGACGTGGAACGAATGATATTGCATTCCGTGGGTCGATTCAATGCCTACGTCATTGCGCTTGCACGTCTGGCCGTTCCTCACGTTGTGAATTTGAAAGAGATGGAACACATCGACCGTGCAGATCAGTTTCAGATCAGGGTAGGTGAATATAAGGACTGGAGTGAACCCGTGTATATCAGGGACTATGGGTACAGGGACACGCAGAATATCCGCAAGAAATTATCAGTAGCGGAAGGGCTGGAATGTGCTTATGGAGACTATACTTCACTATCTTTGGCAGAGGGATTATACGACCACGTTGATATCAGATATTCCGATTTCAGTCATGCCGATCTGAACAAGAGTAACTTAAGAGGTGCTGTGATGATTGGGACCAAATGGGAACAGAGTGATCTGAGTGGAGCTGACCTCAGAGGGGCGTTACTTATGGATGCTGTGTTCCGGGAATGCAGTCTGCGTGGAGCCAACCTGTCTGATGTCAGTGACGGAGCAAGTATGGAATTCCAGGAAGGTGTTCTTGGTCTTCAGGGAATCTGTTTTGCCGGAGCCAATCTGGAAGGCGCCGACCTCAGGGGAGCACAGTTATTCCATGCTGATTTTCAGGGGGCTAGGCTGAGTCAGGCACAGATATGGATTCATGACCGTGAACGGTATACACATGTTTTGAATGAAGAGCAGATTGAATCGATACGCTGGGTTGTATCCCATGAGGAAGAGGAGGAGCTATGGTCCCACGATTTTATGAACTGACCGAAGATTATCGGATATTGAATCCGTTCAGGCCTCCCATATTACAAAAAAGTTTTGATGAGTTGCCCATTTCATCTGTCATGATGATTGAACGCAGACTGAATGAAGAGCCGACCGATTGGATAAGTAGGCCTTCATATTTTGTTAGTGATCGCATGAAGCGGCTGATGGAATTGGTCGATGAAGCAATGTTGTTCAAATCCGTCACCTTCATCGATCAGGGGAGTGGGGAACAGTTGAGCTACTGGGCGAGTCATATCCCTGCTGTGCTGGCTTCGTCTGACCATAGCCTGTTTTATCCGAATGGTTCAATACAGCAGCTTGTATTGCAGGGTGAGGCGGTTAAAGATCAACGCATATTTACATTGGAGGGTGTAAGAGGGAGTGGTGTAATCGTGCGTTTTGATGTAGCAGAGAGCATGCTTCGCAGAGGGTTAAGTGGCTTTGTTTTACGAAAGGTGGATCTGGAATGAACCGATATGGTGATGAGATGCTGCTGAAAATGGATCGGGATTTGCGTTTGGCAAAGCGCATTCAGGAAGCTGAAGCGGCAAGTGGGGAGCTGATGACGCAGGAAGAGGTTACATACGGAGTGCGCCAGGGTCTGATCGAGACCGAAGCAGATATCATCACGTTGAACAATCACCAAATCTGGGAGGGGATAATAACCCTTCCTTTACCGGATCATCTGGTCCAGGTTCCCCGAGGCAAACTACAGGAGGGCAGAAACAGCCATGGACGAGATGAGGTCATGTGGATTGATGAGCAAAAGGGTATCAGCTTAAGCCTATCTAGATCATCTCATCCATTGCACGTCAGCCAGATTGAGGGAATGGGCAGGATCATCACAGATCAGATGCGAATGCTCAAAAAGGATGCGCAATGGTTACATGAGGAGACGGTACAAGGAGATAGGCTGATTGTCTTCTATGGAGAATCCATTCAGCCCTCAACCTTGGGGATGGCTTACGATATTGTGATCGTTACATCGGTAAAAGGAAGAGCGGTCACAGGGAATGTCCGTTTTCCGGTTGAACAGCTTCATCTATGGCGACTTCTAACAAGGGCGATATTCACATGTTCCCAGATGAGTGAAAACAGAAATGAACCAATCGATTATTAACATAGGAGGAAATTAGAATGCTGCTACCCATGCTGTTCAAAGCTTTGATGTCAGGAGGTTTCGGTGGTGAATTTACCTATGTGGTCAGAGGTGCCGAGATTTCCTGTAGTCAGGGATCAGATCCGGGTGTGCTGAACCTGCCTCTTTCCCACGGCATCTATATCAAGGAACAGCCTGTATTAAACATTGCGGACGTGATTCCATTGGCTAACGTTGGACGATGCGGGTTTTGCAAAATGGACGGAGCATTGTGTGAACCGGATACGTTCTTCAACAAATGGAGCCAGGGCAAGGAGGACGTGCTGGTGGAAGGTGAGGCCGCTCTGCTCAGTCGATCAGAACTGATATGCCGAAAAGGCGGGATTATCAAGATTGAGGTCGATGGTCAGTTGTAAGATGCAGAAGGATAAGAAAGGGGGAACACTGTGCAGACCTTGGAAAAATCAACGCTAACCTATGGGGATATCCATGTCCATTGGCCGTATGGCAAGATACGCCTGGATAAGCTGGAATTGATCCAGCAAGCAGGGGCACATGGTCGGTTATCCTTCAGTGGATGGGTAGATGAAGAATGGGAAGAAACCATTATCCAGAAAGCTGGGAGTCACGATCGAGTCGGATTCATCCGGATGGATGAATCCGGAAGGGAGTTGCCCCTGTTCAAGGGACAACTCCATGAGATCAAAGTCGAAGCCACCAGGGGGATCGTATATGTGATGGCTGTAGTCATCTCACATACCTATGAACTGGATGCCTTACAGAGAACGAAATCCTATCAGAACGAGAATCTGCGTTATTTGGACATTGTTAATCGTGTTATGAAGGGTTATCCTGAAGGAGACTATATTGATTTTGCCTTTGATGAGACGAAGATGGGCGCTTTTATCATGCAATACCAGGAGACTGATTGGAGCTTTCTGAAACGGCTCGCTTCTCATCTGGGAGCAGATCTGGTGCCGGATGTGACTGCACACAAGCCCAGGTTCTGGATTGGTTATCCCGAAGGCAGAGGGGCATTTGAGCTGAAAGCCATCCCTTTCGAGAAGAGTCGTAATATTGAGCGTTTTTTACATACCGAAGCCCAGGGAAAACATTCGGTAACCGAGGCGGAGTATACAACGTATACCTTCGATCTGGGGCAGGAGCTTCAATTGGGGGATGAAGTATCCTCTGATGGACGTATCTACAACATAACCTCTCGCCAGGCGATGCTGGAACGGAGCTTGCTACAGTGGAAGTATACATGTGCATTGCCAGCATCGCATCCAATGCCCAGACAGCTTCAAACGATGATCACTGGTGCGGCTATCGAAGGGAAAATCATTGATGTGAAACGTAACCAGGTGAAGGTTCATCTGGATATGGATGAGGGTCAGCAGGCTGGGGAGGCACGCTGGTTCCCGTATGCTGCGGAAGGCAGTCAAGTATGGTACATGATGCCCGAACCCGGCGCGAAGGTGAAACTGTATTTCCCAAGTGCGGAAGAAGACGAAGCCATGGTGATGCAGTCGGTTCGTCAGGAACCGACGGAAGCGGGACATGTGGAGAAGAGCGGAAAAGTGATGCAAGACCCGGGTGTAAAGTCTTTCGGTAACCCGCAGGGAAAATCGTTCACCCTTGGCGACAGCGAACTTGTCATGAACGCCCAAGAGGGCGCCTTGTATATCTCGATGGCTGCGGGTAACGGGGTTACCTTGAATAGCACAACCCACGTGCAGATCCAATGCATGGGTGAACTGAACATCAGCGGAGCTAGCGTCAGTCTGGAGGGTACAGAAGGTCTGTATATTCAGACGATGACAGATCATGTGGAGCTCGTAGAAGAGGTTAATGGAAAGAGTGAGAATGTAGTCCTGGAAGCCGAGATCCATCGGTCCTTTGACATGATTCAGTCAGCGTTCGACCAGAGTCTGGCCAGTATGGGAGAGAGCGCGCTGAAGGAAGCGCGGCTGAAACGAAACTGGGAAGCACGTGAAAAGGGCAAATTGGACGGTGTGATCGAAGAGGGGAAAAGCCTGCTCAGTATGGTCGGTGATGTGGCTGACCTTGCATTTACAGGGATCGTCGGGGGTGACAATGCCCAGGGATTATACAGCTGGGTAAAGGGAAAAGAAGTAGGGTCATTAACGGAGCGGAATGCCACGGTACAAGGAACGATTACGGGCGTAAATAACGTCATTGATTATACAGGAGACTTGGTCACGGGTCAGAAATCAGGGAAAGAGATCTGGCAGGATGTATCCAGTGCGGGAGAAGCGTATGCCAAGCCGTTCATGGACCTGAAAGGCGAAGACTACCGTACCATGCTGACCCTGACGGAACAGGAGAGCCACGACGCAGGGTTAAACGATGTTGGTGCTACGATGCGAGTCGTGGATACAGCGGGGGCCATATTTGGCGGGGCATCCTTGGTCAAAAATGGCGTCAAGGTGCTCAAGGGTGGTGGTAAGAAGTCTGGCCATGCAGATGGAGATGGAGCCAAGGGCGGCGTTCCGCATGGTCATGGAGATGGGCCAGATGGAACCCCAGGTGGTGCTATGAAGGATGGCAAGCTCAAGACCAATGCAGCATTAATGCCTTCATCTCTCGCAGAACTGGGAGAACGAATCAACCAGGCTATGGGTAAAATGACCGCAGGCGCAGCAGCCAGTGTTCCATGGCGAGTTCAGCGGGTGAGGCTGAGTAACGGCCAGACCGTGCCTATGATTGTGAAGAATGACAGTCATAGATTCTCGGATACAGGTGGGAATCATGGGAAAGGCAGTGATTCTGGGAGTTCGAAGGGATCGCCGAGCACATCTCATGTGGATTCGAGAGAGAGTAGTGCGCCATCGAAAGGAACCGTTTCTAAAGAATCGTCTAAGACGTCTCCAAACGTTACGCCGGTTAAGCCGAAGGATGCATCTAAACCTAAAGATGCTCCGTCATCGAAAGATGGAACTAAGGCAAGGGATGGGAAAACTGAGGGGACGGGTAATGTTCCAAATGTAAGTCATGGAAAAGTATTCCCAACAAGGGTAATTGATTTAGAAACAGAAGGTTTTATTATTGATAAAGTTAAAGTGTTAAGAAGTAAGCTTTCTAATAGGATTAAAGGTGATCTAAATTTTGCGTATGCGAAGGTAGAAATTGAAGGAATTGACAAGGGTGAATTTTATTCCCACAGTAGTTTGAACGGGGATAATAAGGAAAAGACCTATGCTGATTATTCATTAAAACCAACAAAACCAAAGTACGAGGCTACTGAAGCACCAGATAGGAGTGGTAATGTAAGATTAAGAGACAATGATACTGAGTATAAAATTCTCAATGATTTGGCATCTAGACTTGATAAATTGCCAGATCCATCAAAAGCTCGTGGAAAAATTAAATTATTTACCGAATTAGATACATGTGGAAGTTGTAGTAGAATTATAGAAAAATTTCACAAAGATTATCCCAATATTGATATTGAGGTAATCCATAATGGTGATAAGATAGTTGAGCCATAAGAAATTTATTGGGAGGACATAAAGTGAAACGAAATTATGAGGCTTTATTTGGAGCTTTTTATGAAAACTATTTTTATTTTAAAAGTGAGGGAATGAGTGGTCCTGAAGCCCTTGCTTGCACATGTGAGGCATACTTCGGTATGGATAAAAGAGGTGAAATGGAAAAAGCAGTATTGTCTATTGCGGAAGGGAGAATTCATTTAACACATTCGAAAATTTTTGTTAAATCGAAACAAAAGATAATTGATGCATTAAATTCTCTAGATTTAAATAAGTTACAACATGAAATAGCTCCAGATGATTATCAGGACATATTAGAACGAAGAGATATGGTGCTTGATGGAATTGAAAGTATACCTGTAGATTATAGTCCGAATACAAGATATTACTACTTTGAAATAGAAAAGGAAGTTAAAAATTTCTTTGGGATTGTATTCAATGAGAAGAAAGATGCAGTTGAGCTTGTTGAGGAAATAATGGAACGATTCGAGCGTGAATGTAGGAGTACATTAAGTGAAAAAATAGTTGTTAGAACAACACTTGCAGAACTACTTATCAGATATAGAATTAATGCTAAAGGCGAGTTTTTGAAAATAAAAAATGAATTAGAGCAATTCGATATGAATGATTTGGGGGAACAATTGTCGGAAAATGAAAAGTTGGATCTTTCTATGCGAATTAAGGAAGTCTTAACTAAACTTCAAAATTTATAGGATCAATTTGTTTTTTCAACGATCTGTATTTAGAATGATACAAACAACAACGCCACAATACGAGCTAAACGCTGGGTTGTGGTTTTTTATCCGCCTTTATTATCCAAACAATCCAATCATACAAGCGGCGACTGTTTAAAAGCCCCACCTAGTGCCGAATGAATCCATCATTCAACCAATAACACATATGATTGATACAAGAATTTAGATTGGGTTTACATCGTAATAGTAAGATTGTACAATACAACCAACAAACCAAACAATAAATAATTCAAACACTTGATTAACTTTCAAAGCTCTTTCCCACTTGAATCATGAGTAGGAATGAGCTTTTTTTGCATGCCCAAAATCTATAACGTCATCGATTATACGGGAGACTTGGTCACGGTTCAAAAATCAGGGGAAGAGATCTGGCAAGATGTATCAGGCGCGGGAAAAGCGTATGCCAAACCGTTCATGGATCTGAAAGGTGAAGACAATCGCACAATGCTGACCCTGACGGAACAAGAGAGTTACGACGCTGGGTTAAACGATGTTGGTGCTACGATGCGAGTCGTGGATACGGTAACGGCTGTAGCTGGTGGAGCATCCCTGGTCAAAAATGGTGCCAAAGTGCTCAAGGGTGGTGGCAGAAGTCTGGCCATGCAGATGGAGATGGAGCCAAGGGCGGTGTTCCGCATGGTAATGGAGATGGGCCAGATGGAACCTCAGGTGGTGCCATGAAGGATGGCAAGCTCAAGACCAATGCCGCATTAATGCCTTCATCCTTGCGGAACTGGGGGAACGAATCAACCAGGCTATGGGTAAAATGACCGCAGGCGCAGCAGCCAGTGTTCCATGGCGGGTTCAGCGGGTGAGGCTGAGCAACGGCCAGACCGTGCCTGTGATTGTGATTGTGAAGAATGACAGTCACATGTTCTCGGATACAGGTGGAAATCGTGGGAAAGGCAATGATTCTGGAAGTTCGAAGGGATCGCCGAACACATCCCATGTGGATTCGAAGAAGACAGGGAAGCCACAAAATGTGGAGTCTGGTTCTTCATCAACTTCACCGAAGGTTGGGGCATCCAAACCCCAAAATACATGGGTTCCCAAAGATAGTCCATCCGAAAGCACCAAGCCGAAGACTAGAAATCACCATGAATACGATGATCCACATCTGAATCAACAGAGTATATCCAAACTAAGCAGCTGATGAAGGGATCATTACACCCAACCAATGGACCGGGAAATTGGAATGTAAGAGTGGGGATCTGGATCATCTAACACAACGTGAGTTACAAGAAATTAATAAGCTGCTCATCGCTGGGAAAAATGTGGATGCAGATCGGATTATGACATTGCGCAATCAGCTTTGAAGCTTGCAGAAGATTATTCTGATAAAGTTAAGGGAAGTAACGGATGGGAGCTCAGTAAGGAATATCCTGCATCAAGGCAGGACTCCGAGAGCTAATCGAGAAGTATGGGATTAACATCAATTCCTCGGCAAACGGAGTCTTTCTTCCTCAGAAAGCAATGTCGGATTGGCCAGGGCAAGTAACGCATTTCCCGTTTAACAACATAGATAAAAAAGGGAATCCTATGTTCAGGCATGGTCAGGAGTATATTGAATATATAGGAGAAAATTTTAAAAAAATAGACAAGTTACCTCTCAAGTCAAGAAGGAGCGTATACTATCATTTCTAGAAGAAACAAGAGAAGGCCTGCTAACAGGTAAACTGGAGATTTTATATCAAGATTAATGGAATGAGGGGAATGTCGTTGAAAATATGGAAAATGACTAATGCAGTTGATACTAAAGAGCTCGATGTTGTCAAAGAAAGAGGTTTTATAGATAATATTGGTAGTGGCGTCTCTCTCATTAATCAATGGACAACACTAGAAATGAAGCATACTTATGGAGAAAATAATACTGATATTTACGAAATCACTAGTCAGCTAGCAGATATGGTTATCAACGCTCGGGCAATAGAAGTGTTAAAAGATTATCTAGAAAATAAGGTAGAACTTTTACCAGTAAAATATAATAACGAAAAACATTATGTAATGAATGTTATAAATATTCTGGATTGCATTGATAAAAACAGTTCTATTGCCGACAAGTACGGGGGATTTAAAAATTATGTTTTTATAGAAGAGGAAATTAACAACGAACATATATTCAAGACAATATCATACGATTATGAGCTAACGGAGCTCCCAATTATTTCGAGTTAAACGTTTGTTTCCGATGAGTTCAAACAACGCGTCGAAGAGGGAGGGTTACAGGGATTTCGCTTCCGCCTAGCTTGGTCAAGCGAACCCGAAGCATACGTAGAACGTAATCCACGGATTCGAGTAACGGATCGTCAGGATGCGGAGGCACATATCAGCACATTCTATGGACCTATTCAGCATATGATTCCAGCCGATTCGAACGATGCAGGCGACCCGGAAATTTATATAACTGAACCGACTGCTGCCGTACCATATCAAACGCTGGTTTCATTTGGGAACAGTTACTTCCGGGGGATGACGCCAGCTTCACTGGATACCGGATATGCGGAAATTGTAATGCATCTACCAGTGGATGCGCAGTTGAAGGAAAAGAACTGGGAGAATCGGCCGCTCGGCTGGGTCGTACCTATGATGAGGCACTTTGTGAAAGAGATCATGCAGAGTGGATATTTTATAGGGCAGTGGCTTGTTTGCCCTAACCAAAGTGAGGAGGATTTGGCGGACACGTATCGGGAAATGTTTAGTGAGACAGGAGTACCTGCGCATACACAAATCCTGCCATATGACAAAAGTACTCCCTATTGTGGAGTTATGATTGTCCCGCCGCTACCTCAATGCGCAGAAGCGTTAAACATGCCGTACCGGGATGAAGGTAAGGAGATGGAGGGCGAATGGCCGATCTATTTCCATACATTGCTGCCTTTGTACCGGGAGGAGATCATACACTTTTTTGAGAAAGGCCGCGACTCGCTCATCAGCAAGCTGATGGCCCATGGCGTTGAGGCGGTGTACCAATGGGATCGGCAAAATAGTTGTCTGTAGATAAATGAAATACTTGAAGGATATAGAATATGAAGCTTTTAAATAAAACAGATTGATCTCGGTCAAAGGGATCAATCTGTTTTTTGTTGAAAACTTTGGTGATAAGAACATATTTGAAAAATAGAAGTGCGTATATACACATTCAATTTGAGACTTTCTACATATTCAAAATATTCCATAAAATTCCGATTTAGATTTAGATTTAGATTTTGATAAAAGGGAGGGGGATAGCAAGCTTCATTCGGAATTTAACATTACATAGTGTAGTTGAGGAGTGAAAGTAATTTTGCATTACACAGAGCAAGAGACTTGTCCGGAATGTGCAAACAAGATGAAAGTGAATCCGGGGTACAGCACCTGGTGTGAGAAGTGTAATTGGAATGTTTATGAGGATGAAAGAGGACGAGGAACTGATAAGGGGGTAAACGGAACGGACGGGAATGGTAATGAACGATCATCAGACCGATTGTTAGAGGAGTTTAAGTATAACGTCAATCGGGAACTTCCCTTCACTAAACAGAGGTTTTACACCTATTTGGTTGCTCTAATCGTGCATCTGTCAACGTTATCCATTTTAGGCGTAGCAATCTTTTTCTTTTCAACCAATTCAACATGGCTGGGTATATTTGGTATTTTGTTGCTTTTCCTCTGGATCACAATTATATTGCCATACCGGAAGCGGCTTCCAGGCAGGGTGATCTCTAGAGACGATTTTCCAGAACTGTATGGAATGATTGACGAGATTGGGGAGCGCTTGAATGTTCCACCTGTGGATATGGTCATCATTAGTGAAGAATATAACGCATACAACCTGTATCTCAAAAGAAAAAAGAGAGCACTTGTCCTGGGCATTCCCTTTTTTGCAGCTTTAACGTTACAGGAGAAGATAGCCGCCATCAGTCACCATATGAGTCAATTTGCACATCCGAACATTTCCAACAGCTCATTGGTCGAGAGAGCCATGCATGTACTGAATTCTTGGATTGACACCGTTGATCCACAAGATAGCGGCCTGTTATATTGGGTGGTGTTTCCACTTATAATACTACGTTTATTGTTATTTGCTGTTATAGGCGGTATCTATGTATTGTTAATCAAAAGCATGCGGAATGAGATGCAGCGAGTATTCTACATCGCAGATAATGAAGCATCGGAGACAGCTGGCAGTGAGGCAGTGTTATCTCTATTATTGAAGGCCGAGATGGAAGGTCTTTTTGCACAAACGGCTGAACAGGTTGCGGAATATCAATATAACAAAGAGCTGTATGAGGAGTTTAGAAAACGGATTTCTGCCGTTCCAACTCAGGAAATTCTTCGTATTCAGCGGATACAGGAAATGAATGATACTCAAAACCGTAGCTACCATCCTCCAATGAAGAATCGCATCGAATTGATACGTGAGCACTGGGCGATGATTCCTGCGTATCGGCCGGATGCTGCTAAAGAACGAAGAATCAATGAGGAGTTTCGACAGCTGGAACAGCGTTCCCAGAAAATTCTTCTTAACGATCTAAGGGATGCAAGCTAACCCTCTGTATTCTCAATTGCATATAGTATAGAAAACAGGGCAGCACCAACCAATGATTGGTATGATGCGCCCTAGTTTTAAAGTGATTTATTGCGTTCAGAACTTAACGGTCGCCACGCTGAAAGTGTCTTCGTGGGTGGGTGATCTTGCCGATTTTATCGGTGTCATTCTCTTTAGGAACCAAGCGCTCGTCAGTACGACCTTCGTGATGGTTGTCAAAAGCGAATTCTGTCAGTTCCCATTCTGTCTTGCCCAGAACGGGATCGGCCGGGAAGTGTTGTCCCCGATGCAGATGTTCTTCTTGTCCAGCCTCATTGGTGTATATTCCGTCCACTTCCACCTTTTCATGTGAAAGGGGAAGCATTTCTTTATCTTTCTCAGCCATGAAACAACGCCTCCTTAGATCCCAGTAATTTAACTGTATGGGTTGTCCGTGATAATATCCCCCGAATAGTACAGTGTTATGCTGGATATATTAATTCCGTATAGAAGCAACGTATTTATAACATATGATTCGGAATTAAACTTTTTGGGCATAAAAACCGTTATAAATATTAGGTAAAATCGTCAAGTCGTAAGATACTTCCGAATATGCTACAATAAGATTATGATTCATTCCGAATCATATCGGGTATTTATAGTGTCAGGTACTTGCTTAAGCAAGGGTTCCCGACCTAAAGCTTGCTTTGAGCCGCGCACACAACTTCATGGATGGCATTTAAGACTTATTCGGCATTCTCTAAACGGAGCATTCACTTTCAACGTTTTGGGAGGGAATTACAATGGCAACGAAAGGTCACAATGAGGTCAAAGAAAGTTTGAGGGAAATGACTCGGATTTTCCGTCCTAAAGATCCAAAAAAATTCGTGAAGGAGTACGTGAGAAAATACCGGATTACGGGTGGATACGAGGAAGAATTGACTTCTGTGGTTGAGCATGAGCTTGTCAAGATGGATTCTTCCGTGTCCTGAAACACACACAACTCTGATTATACTGTTCCGATATGAATAGAACCGTCTTCCGGGCGTTAAGCTCCGGCAGACGGTTTTTTTTGTTTAGAAAATTGTATATATATTTTTCCAAAGCTGAACCAGCTCGTCCAAAAAATAAACTCAATAAGCCGGTAAGCTTTCCCTCTACTTTTGGGGGCTTTGTTTCGATCCTACTGCATATAAATGGAAGTACAGATATGGCAGGAAGGATGAATGCAAGTGGACCCTATTTTAAAAACAAAAGAAGAGATTGGCTACATGCGGGAAGCGGGGCGAATCCTGCGAAGCTGTCACGAGCATATTGAAAAGTGGCTGGCCCCCGGTGTAACGACAGGAGATATTGATGAACGGGTGGAGGCTTTTCTAGCTGAAAGAGGAGCTACACCTGAGCAAAAAGGGTACAAAGGTTATCCTTACGCTACATGCGCTTCAGTTAATGAGGTGGTTTGCCACGGCTTCCCTAATGACCGGAAACTGGCCGAAGGGGATGTGGTGACTATTGATATGGTGGTAAACAAAGACGGCTGGCTTGCCGATTCTGCATGGACGTATGGGATCGGTGAACAACGCAGGTCCATACGCAAACTAATGAATCGAACCGAAAGGGCGCTTCATAAGGCGATAGCACAGGCTGTGCCAGGAAATACGCTGGGGGATATCGGTAACGCGATTGAACGGACAGCAAGGCTGTATCGCTACGGGATTGTGAAGCCTCTGATTGGCCATGGAATCGGTCAATACATCCATGAACCCCCGAACGTCCTCCCTTACGGGAAACGCAGGACGGGCATGATGCTGACAGAAGGTATGGTCATCACCATTGAACCCATATTTACAAAAGGCAGTTCAGGGGCGGTTGTATGGGATGAGGATGGCTGGACGGTGAGAACAGTGGATGGAAGCTGGGGCGTCCAGTATGAGCATACGATTGCCATCACAAGTGATGGTCCTCTTATACTAACTGACGGTACTTAGACGCTGTATCTATGGAAAGCTGGTAAGAAAGTTGGTTAATGGTGGCCGGGATGTTCAATAGGTCAGGCTCCATGCCGTTTGGTTCTAAAAGGGAGCGGTATGGGGCTTTACTACGGCTTCCAGTAGTTGTAAAAGAGACAACCTACTGCATGCTTTTCTTTTTTGCATAATACTGCATGTTTTCAATGTGAGAAATATCGGCAAAAAAATCAATTTCATCACCGAAATTTGGCAAAAATTTTCAAAAGTAGAGAGTAATATTTTTAACTGAAATCGGTTACAAATCAAGTTGTGGTGCGGTTTTTTACATATAGTGAACAATTTGTGAACATGTGTCCAAAGATTGACAAAATCATACCCTCAACTTATATTTAATAAGTGATTGAACCATATAGAATGAATTGGAAGAATGCGCAGACATGCCCTTAGCAGGAAATGACGGGAGTGGTGGAAGCGTTATTTTTGTAAGCATTCTGTATGTCGGACAGGATTACGTGTATCGTGCTGAAATGAACTGATTTGAGTTTTATTCGGGCGACAACGGCAATCTACGAAAATGTTAAAAAAGTGGGGTAGATCAATGATGAAACAGTGGCAGGTTGCAAAGCGAATTCTCCCCTTGCTGGCGGTGTTCTCTTTGCTGCTATCCGCATGCGGGCGGGAAGACTTGTCGGTAATGAAACCTCAGGGTCCTGTGGCGCAAGGCCAATATGATCTGATGAAGCTGTCCATTACGATTATGATCGTGGTGCTCATCATTGTATTTGCTATTGCTGCGTATGTGTTGATCCGGTTTCGCAGACGAGCCGGGCAGAATGAAGTGCCCGAACAGGTTGAAGGTAATTTCAAGCTGGAAGTAATATGGACAGCCATTCCGTTGTTGCTTGTTATCGTTCTGGCAGTACCGACGGTAAAAACGATTTTTGCCCAAGGCGAAGATCTGTCCAACGACAAAAATGCAATTCAGGTCAAAGTCACCTCGCATCAGTACTGGTGGGAATTCACTTATCCTCAATATGACGTAACCACCGCTCAAGATCTCATCATCCCGACCGGAAAGAAAATCGCATTCGAATTGAAAACCGCTGACGTGCTTCACTCCTTCTGGGTGCCGTCACTTGCGGGTAAAATGGACACAAACCCGGATGGAACGCTTAACAAGTTCAGCTTCTCGGCGCCAAATGAAGGCGTTTACCGAGGGAAATGTGCTGAATTATGCGGCAGGTCACATGCCTTCATGGAATTCAAGGTAAAAGCGGTCAGCCAGGAATCCTTTGACAAATGGGTCAATGAAATGAAAGCTCCGGCGGTACTTCCGGAAGATACCCAATTGGCTGAGAAGTTCAAAACGAACTGCCTTTCTTGCCATGCAGTTGGGGATCAGGGCGGACCAGTTGCGCCTAACCTTACAGGTATCGGTGGCAAGCAATCCGTAGCAGGTATTCTGCTGAACCAGGGCGAAGGCCAGGAAGACGGTAATCCGGTGCTGGACAACATGAAAGAATGGCTCCATGATCCACAATCCGTGAAGCCAGGCAATACGATGCCTAATCCGAAAGACCTTGGACTCACAGATGAAGAAATCGACGGAATTGCCGAATATTTGGCCAACTACAAATTGGACTATGAATAGAACAGCAAGGACGAAGAAGGGGGTACACAACCTTGGCTCATGCTCATAGCGTCAAGCGGTATAGGGGCTTGATGGACTGGATTACCACCGTCGATCACAAAAAAATCGCCGTGCTCTACTTAATTGCAGGTGGATTTTTCTTTGGAATCGGCGGCATTGAAGCCATTTTGATTCGGATTCAGCTCATGAAACCGATGAATGATTTTGTGTCGGCGCAGGTCTTCAACGAATTGATTACGATGCACGGAACAACAATGATATTCCTTGGTGTCATGCCTATTATTTTTGCCGTTATGAATGCCGTTGTGCCTTTGCAGATTGGGGCACGGGACGTTGCTTTCCCTTTTGTTAACGCGCTTGGTTTCTGGACGTTCCTGTTTGGCGGACTGCTCTTGAACCTGAGCTGGTTGATGGGAGGGGCACCGGATGCCGGCTGGACTTCGTATACGCCACTATCTGGCAGCGAGTACAGTGGCACGCACGGTGTGGACTTCTACACGATAGGTCTCCAGATCGCCGGTCTAGGGACACTCATCGGGGGCATTAACTTTCTCGCCACCATCATTACGATGCGTGCGCCGGGAATGTCCTATATGCGGATGCCGATGTTTACCTGGACCACATTTATTACATCAGCCATCATTCTTTTTGCATTCCCTGCCATTACGGTAGGACTTGTACTGTTAACGTTTGACCGTATACTGGGGGCGAATTTCTTCGATGTTGCAGGTGGCGGTAACCCGGTACTCTGGCAGCATATCTTCTGGATCTTCGGGCACCCTGAAGTATACATTCTCATTTTGCCGGCATTTGGTATTATCTCAGAGGTTATTCCAACCTTTGCACGTAAAAGATTGTTCGGATACAGCTCCATGGTATTTGCAACTATCCTGATTGCCTTTCTGGGATTCATGGTATGGGCGCATCACATGTTTACGACAGGTCTGGGGACAGTCGCCAATGCATTGTTCTCGATCTCAACCATGCTGATTGCTGTACCAACAGGGATCAAAATATTTAACTGGCTCTTCACGATGTGGGGCGGACAGATCCGTTTTACAGCGGCAAACCTGTTTGCTGTTGGATTCGTTCCAACCTTCGTTATGGGCGGGGTAACGGGTGTCATGCTGGCCTCTGCGCCTGCGGATTTCCAGTTCCATGATACGTACTTTGTTGTAGCTCACTTCCATTACGTTATCGTTGGTGGATTGGTGCTAGGTTTGTTCTCGGGTCTACATTACTGGTGGCCGAAGATGTTCGGTCGTGTCCTGAGCGAAACGCTCGGGAAGTGGACGTTCTGGACGTTTATGATCGGTTTCCAACTAACGTTCTTTGTACAGCATTTCCTTGGTTTGATGGGGATGCAGCGCCGGATCGTTACATATTTGCCGAATCAGGATTTCGACCTGCTTAACCTGGTCAGTTCCGTTGGTGCATTCCTGATGGGTGTTGGGGTAATTATGTTCCTCGTGAACATCGTGATCACAACGAGAAAACCAGCAGACGCACCGAATGATCCGTGGGAAGATGGCCGTACGTTGGAATGGTCAATTCCATCTCCACCGCCGGAATACAACTTTAAGCAGACGCCTCTGGTACGTGGAATCGATGCGTATTGGAAGGAAAAGATGGCAGGACATACGGAGATGACACCGGCTGAACCTGTAGGTTCGATCCATATGCCGTCAGCGACGCCGCTACCGTTTGTTATGTCTGTCGGTATATTCATTGCCGGACTTGGTCTAATGTTCAGCAAAGATGATTTTGGCAATGCGTTTATGAACGGACTGTTCAACAATTACATTGTGGTCATTATTGGCCTTCTGATTACATTTGGTGCGATGGCACTGCGGTCACTCTACGATGACCATGGCTGGCATATTGAACCGGAGGATCAGGATGAGAAGGGGGTTAGAACATGACAACTTCACATGCCGAACCGGCAAACGGCAAATTGCCGCATGAGCCGGAGAAAGCAACGCTGGAAGGACGCAACAAGCTTGTCGGCTTCTGGTTGTTCCTTGGCGGCGAGACCGTATTGTTCGGAACCCTCTTCGCAACCTTTTTGGCCCTCCGTGGCCAAACGAATGATGGACCGACGGCGAATGAATTGTTCCATTTGCCACTCGTGGCTGCCGCAACCTTTATTCTCTTGGTCAGCAGTTTGACAAGTGTATTTGCCATCCAGGCTATGCATAAGGGCAAGCGCAATGCTCTTGCTCTCTGGCTTGGCATTACCGTTGTACTGGGTCTCGGATTCCTCGGTCTGGAAATCTACGAGTTCTATGAATATGTGAAACATAAAGAGTTCGGCATGACCACAAGTGCATTCAGCTCAGCGTTCTATACGCTGGTTGGGTTCCACGGAGCGCACGTTGCATTTGGTATTATGTGGATCGGGCTCATTATTGGGCAACTGTTCAGAAAAGGATTAACGGTCGTAACTGCACCTAAAGTATACGTCTCCGCAATGTACTGGCACTTTATTGACGTGGTCTGGGTGTTTATCTTTACGGTCGTGTACCTGCTCGGAAAGGTGGGGTAACACATGTCGGTACAGGATAAGAGTGATCAGCAGCCTGTGAAGCATCGTCACCGGGCGGAAGGTCCACAGAAACACGTCGTTGTTTTTATCTTCTCGATCGTCCTGACGCTAATTGCGTTCGCGGCTGCTGCCGCGGGAGGAGTTAATACGACCTTTACCATTATTATATTGGTGGTTATGGCGATCCTGCAGGTGTTTGTACAGCTCGGTTACTGGATGCACTTGAAGGATAAAGGGCATTTGATGCCGATTCTGTTCATGTGCTTCGGATTTTTCGTAGCTTTTACGTGCATCATTATGGCACTCTATTGGGTTTGGTGGTAAAAGAGATGGCGGCGGCGCAGTGTCGCCGTCTTTTCCCCTTTTAGGCGAACCAATCCTTCAATGGATTCAGGCAACAACCAAATCAGGTCACGGGGAGGTCTCCCGTATGCTCGGGTTGCAATATTTTAGTTTCAACGATTTATGGAGTCCACTTATTCTGGCGTTGTTCCTGCTCATTGCCGCAGCTTACCTGGTGCTCGTTGGTCCTTTCAGTGAGCGGATCAAGGAGGCAGATCAGGCCACAGTTCCACAGAAAATGATGTTTATCACAGGGCTTACGGTGTTGTATCTTGCACAAGCAGGGCCATTCAATCTGCTGGGTCATGTGATGTTCAGCTTCCATATGGTGAGTATGGCTCTGTCCTATCTGGTAGCGCCACCGTTACTGATGAAGGGATTGCCCCTTTGGGTATGGCGTGGGATCATCCGGTGGCTGCCGACACGGCAGTTATCTTTTTTGGCGCATCCAATCGTGGCGGCTGTGCTGTTTAACGGATTGTTCTCGTTATATCATCTACCCGTGGTACATGATTACGTAATGTTAAATTTTACGATTCACCGTTTGTATTACATTGTACTTTTCATTACTTCCATGCTGATGTGGTGGACGCTGCTCAATCCGTTGCCGGAAGGTAGACAAGCGTCGGGATTGTCCAAGATTGGATTTATTTTTCTGAACATGGTGCTTCTGACACCAGCTTGTGGACTGATTATTTTTGCCTCCGAACCGTTGTATGCGACCTACAGCAATCCTGCCGTATGGGCTGAGGCCATGCGGTATTGTGTATCTGGCGATTCTACGGCATTGCTGCGTTCGTTCGGTGGACCGGCGTTCTTCAACTTCCTGTCTTCTGCCAAGGAGGATCAGCAGGTGGGCGGTATTTTGATGAAATTCATACAGGAAGGCATCTTTGTTTCCATGCTCGCGTATGTTTTTTTCCAATGGTACCGCAAGGAAAAACGGGAAGATGATGATGATCCTTACCCTGTAGAGAAAACGGGAGGACCGCTTAATCCTGCAGCGAAATAACACAAGTTTTGTATGGACAAGAGGGGGAAACACACGATGGATATGTATTTTCTGCTACCCACGATCAGTACTTCTTTCATTGTGATTAGCGCGGTGCTGGTTGGAATTGGCTGGGTGCTAATTATCCGTGGCAAACGGGAGGCGCACCAAACCGCGATGATTGCAGGGGCCATTGCTGCCCTTCTGTTCTTTGTCATTTATATGTCTCGTACCATCTTTGTCGGGAATACGGCTTGGGGTGGGGACCCGGAGATGGAGATTTTCTATCGAATATTTCTGATCTTTCATATTATCCTTGCCACGGTGGCAGCGGTCTTCGGCATTTCCACTTTGGTGCTTGGGTTCAAAAAGAAATTCAAGACACATCGCCGCTGGGGAAGATTTACGTCCATGATCTGGTTTAGCAGTGCTATCACAGGCGTTATTGTATACGTTCTGTTGTACCTGCTGTATCCTGGTGGGCACACACGCCCGGTATGGGAAGTCATCCTGGGGGTTTAATGTGATGAATTAAATTCTTTGAAAATATGAAAATGGATGAATCCACCCGTGGATTCGTCCAAGCTTCCTCTCGCATTCATTCATAGAATGAGATCGAGAGGGGGAAAACAAATGAAAAAAACAGTCCATGTTAGTCAAACGTATCCACGTCTCACGGTGTATTCAGAAGAGGGTTATCGCGGAAGAAGCAGAGTATATCGTGGTAACACGGGTCTCCGTAATCTGGATAACATTCTGGGTGGGGTAGAGAGCCTGCGTTTCTTCTCGACAAGTTCGAATGCAACGTTGGTTGTGTTTACGAGACCTAACTTTCAAGGCGGATTCCGCGTCTTTCGTGGGAACACCAACTTGAGAGATTTGGATGATCTGATTCGTGGCAATGATGTGGAATCTTTGATTTCCACCAATCAACGGCTTACTTTGGCCGAAATTCGTGCGATTCGCAGTAATCGCAGCCTGCCAAGTGGCTACAACCTCGTTTAAGGATTAAACCTCTTCAGTATTCAGGTGCCGGAAAAAAGAAAGAGCTGTTTCGAATTGTGTTCGCACAATATCGGATACAGCTCTTTTTTTGATTTGAGGAGTCATCTTAATCTCCACCGCCGCCGCTGTCGCCACCACCACTATCTCCACCACTGTCGTTGCTGCTTCCGCTATCATTGCTGTGATGATGATTAGATTCCAAAAAAGAATCACCATCATGATGCTTATGATCGTGTGTGTGTTTGGAATGTTGAGTATAGGAGTCATCATTGGTGGTAATGACCGGGTACGCAGGAGATGAGTCGGTGTAACCGTTGTTACGCCGCACACGATGTCTGCCTTTTTTGGCAGAATGTCGTTTGGGTTCGTCGCGAACAATGAGCCAGATGACCACGATAAGGAAGAGGAGCACAAACCCGATCTCAACTAACCAATCCATAGGTGAATCAATCCTTTCTATCTATCTCTGCAGTATCTCTATAAGTTGAACGAATGATTTTACAATGAATCATTGTATGTTCAGAATCAAGTTTTATTTTATCGTAACACTGACCTGAATCCCATCCATTCTTCCTGATTCAGGAAAATAAGGGGTTGACGGGAATAGGAAGTGGTCTATATACTGTGTATAATGATATATACAGTAGATACAGTGAGCAAGGAGTTCCAATGACAAGATGGAAAGGCAGGCAATGATATGAGCGCATGGAAGCAGGCGTGGTGGTTGACCCGCAGTGAGATGAAAAAGGATAAGCTCCAATGGCTGTGGACTGCAATTTTTATGATATACACGGGTGGCATGAGTGGTGTGATGTTATTAGGACAACAGAAGACCGATTTCATTAATCCTGTTGTAGATACTTTCTTTTTGATCATGGTGCCATTTCAGGGATTCGTGTTCAGCAGACGATCTTTCCGTTACATACAGGAGGATTCCTATACACAGATGTTGGCCTACTATCGCAGACTTCCTATTCCAAACGAGACAGTGATGTGGTCGAGACTTCAGCAGTCTCTGATGGCGTTTACGTATAATGGTATCTTTTTCTATGGATCACTGTACGTTGTCGGGTTGCAAGAGGAAGGGTTCCGGTGGGATCAGTACCTGGCCTTTGGTATAACTTGTACAGGTTACGGACTTCTCATGACAGGTTTATATATTTACGGAGAGTTTTTGCACAGTGGTAAAAAATATTTGCTTCTCAGTTCGCTGTTCTTGCCGCTTACAATCATCATATCCTTGCTGATTCGAACGTCGGGCCGTTACGGTTTTTCGATTGTAATTGATATGAGTAAATCATGGGGGTTGCTCTCCCCGATTATGTGGGTGGCTTTGGTGGCTGGCATAGCAGGATTATGGCTTTTCAGTCGGTTGACGCTGAAGAAACTTTCCACTCGGGATTTGAGTTAACGGTATGAGGGATGAACGTAAAAATGAATATAGGATGAAACCGGCACGAACAGGTAACAGACTGGAGTGTACCGGAGGGCGAGGTGCAAGATGTGAAAATACCCATTCAAATTAATGAAAATAGCGCTGAACCTTTATACCACCAAATTGAAAATCAGTTAAGATCGTTAATTGTTACGGGTCAGTTGGGGGAGGGGACACATTTACCGTCCATTCGCGAATTCGCCGGATCACTGAATTGCAGTGTTATAACGGTTAGACGGGTCTATCAGGATCTGGAGAATGAAGGTCTGCTTCGTACGAAGCAGGGGACAGGTACATTTGTGGCCCAGGTAGAAGCCGGCGACAGAGAACATTATCGATTGAAGGCCGCACAGGAAGCGATGCAGGCAGCGGTGCAGTCCGGAAAATCGGTAGGATGTACGGAAGAAGAACTGGAGAGTCTGTTCCGGGAAGTCCTGAGGGCTGTTTACTCGAATTGAGGGAGTGATTCATACATGGAACCTATCGCAGTTCAGTTGAACGGCGTATCCAAAATGCGAAAACGCAGAGTTATTGGCCCGATCGATCTGACCATCCCGGAAGGGTATGTAGTTGCTATTCTCGGTCATAACGGTTCAGGTAAAAGCACACTTCTTAACATGTTACAACAAGTGGTACTGCCTGATGCAGGGCAGATTATATGGTTTGGGAAGGAACATGAGGGGCCTCTTCCCATTGAACTGAGACAACAGATCGGTTTTGTGGCTGACAACGCTGGGCTCGAAGAGAACCGGATTACTGCACAGGAAGCAGCTGATTTTCGGGCCTACTGGTACCCGCGTTGGGATATGAAGTTGTTCAACCAACTGATTCACGATATGGAAGTACCTGTTGATGTGAAGCTGAACAAGATGTCCAAGGGAGAACGACGGAAATTCGAAATCGCTGCTGCAATCGCAGCTCGCCCAAGACTATTGCTTTTGGATGAGCCTTCATCAGGACTGGATCCCTTTGCCTGGAAAGTGATGGTCGAGCAGTTCCGTACTTTCATGGCTGAGGGAGACACCACGATTCTGATTGCCACACATATTGCGGATGAAGTCAAAAGGCTCGCAGATTACATCGTATTGATGCACCGTGGTCAGTCCCTGGGGATGGCCGAGAAAGATATGGTGCTCGATCAGTGGAAAGAAGTCTGGTATGAAGGAGATTTACGACCAGAGAGTATCCCTGGGGTTGTGGAATCTTCTTCTGAAGAGAGAGGACTGGTTCGCGTCATTACTACCCGGGTTAGCGAAGCGCAGGAAAGGCTGGAGCTGGCAAATAACCGGGTATTGAAGATCCGTAACTTGGAATTGGATGAAGTCTTGGCATTCTGGATTGCCGGGTATGCACCCGTACAGTGGAAATAACCGAAGGGAGACGATAAATGATGAACCGATTGGAATTGAAGCAGGTTGTCAAGCAATACGCAGACAAAACGGCAGTCAATGGTGTGACGCTTAATGTGAAAGAAGGGGAGATTTACGGTCTGCTCGGAGCCAACGGTGCTGGTAAAACAACAACGATGCGTATGGTGCTTGGGCTGATCCACCCGGATGGCGGAAATATCCAGTACAACGGCAAACCTTATAGCACAGAATTGCAGCAGATTATGGGATATCTACCAGAAGAGCGCGGTTTGTACCCAAAGGTAAAGGTCAGTGAACAGATCAACTATCTGGCCCGTCTGCGTGGCATGAATGGAAAGGATGCGGATCAGAGCCTGAAGTATTGGTTGGATCGATTCGAAGTGCCGGAGTATTACGACAAAAAGATTGAGGAACTATCCAAAGGGAATCAGCAAAAGATGGGCTTTATTGCCGCAGTGGTGCACAGACCGCAAATTCTCATTTTGGATGAAGCCTTTAGCGGACTCGATCCGGTCAACGTGGAATTACTGAAATCCACGGTGAAGGAATTGCGTGACGAAGGCACAGCCATTTTGTTCTCGACACACCGCATGGAGCACGTTGAAGAATTATGTCGTCAGATCACAATTCTGCATCGCTCCAATACCGTTGTGCAAGGAGAGATTAAAGAGATCAAGAGCCGTTATCCACGTGAGCATGTATTCCTGAGCACCACAGGTAATGTGGGTGGTCTGGAACAGCTGCCGGGTGTGAAAAAGGTAGAGCAAAATGAGCGTGGATACCTGATCCATATTGGTCAGATGGAAGCAGCTCAGGAAATTCTGAGAGCAGCCATGGCTCAGACGACCGTTGAACATTTTGAAATCAAGGAACCAACGCTTAACCAAATCTTTATTCGTGAGGTAGGTGAGTCGAATGAATAAAATGGGGACAATTATCGGATTTACGTTCAAAAACAAAGTAAAAACGAAGTCTTTCATGGTAACGACTATTGTACTTGCACTTTTAATTACGATTGGACTCAATATTCCATATTTCATTACCTTATTTAATGGTGGTCCCATCGGTGGAGGCTCGAGCACGAATCCGGTGAATATCGGTCTGCTGAGTACGGGACAAACGGAGGTAGCCGAGAAGCTGGAGACATACTCCTCCGCACAAGGTAACCAGACGTATCGTTTTGTTAACGACGCGAGTAAAGATGAAGCGGCCCTCAAAGCCGATGTGGAGTCGGAGGTTTTGGATGGGTACCTGAAGTTTGAACCCGTTGCTGGGCAAGATTTCCCACAGCCGGTCTTATATTCAAGCGATGATATCTCCCCGCAGGTTATAGCACCCATTGAAGCTGCACTGCAAATTGTGAAGCTGGATGTGGTGGTGAAGGATACACTCACGGCGGAACAAAAACAGCTCATCAGTACGCCAGTAAAACTGACAGAGCAAAGCCTGGATTCTGGCCAAAGCGGAGCTGCTGCGGAGTCGGAAGGTACCATGAGTGGCATCAACTACATTGTGGTATACCTGCTGATTATCCTGTTGTTCACATCAACGATGATGACAGGTAATATGATTGCTTCCGAGATTACGGCCGAGAAGAGCTCTCGTATCATGGAGATTTTGATTACGAGTGTATCCCCGCTCAGTCAGATGTTTGGTAAAATCATCGGTATTTTCATGGTAGGTTTGCTTCAAATCGGTATTTTCGGTGCAGTAGTTGCCGGCAATATGCTGTTACCGCATAACCGCGATGTATTGAGCGATTTCAATATGAATCTGAGTGATGTGAACATAGCAGTCATTGTATATGGACTCATCTTCTACATTCTGGGTTACTTCCTGTATGCCGTGATGTTTGCGGCCATTGGTTCCATGGTGAGTCGGACAGAAGAACTGGGTCAAGCCGTGCTGCCAATTACGATGTTGTCCCTGGTTTCCTTCTATATCGCGATCTTCAGTATTGCTACACCGAACATCTTGTTGTTGAAAGTAGCAAGCTTCATTCCGTTCACATCGCCAACGGCAATTCTGGTACGAATTGGGGCAGGCGTTGCACCAACCTGGCAGATCTGGACGTCCCTGGCCATTCTCGTTGTATCAATTATGATCTTCGGCTGGCTGGCAGCGAAAATCTATCGTACAGGTGTGCTGATGTATGGTAAACGCCCAACGTTTAAGGAATTGTTCAAAGCGATGAAGGCTTATAAGATCTGATCCAATTGAATAGGAGCAGGTGAGGTGGTGCTGCACTAAAGAAAGTCGGTGTGGCACCCATCTCTAACTTCTCTTCTAGTGAACATATCTTTTCATTATTTCATTCTTAAAGGAGAATACATAATATGAAAAACTGGAAACGCATGCTCTTGTCTCTGACGATCTCGGTAGGTTTGCTCGCATCCGCAGTACCGGCTATGGCCTCTCCGCAAGAGACATCGGTAAAGGTAAATGACGAAACGGTTGAATACACGGTGGGTGCACCGATTAACAATAAAGGAACAACACTTGTGCCGCTGCGCTCCACGCTGGACGCAATGGACGTGAAGCTGACGACAGCAACCGATGATACAATTACAGCTGTCGTTAACGGCAAAACGATTACTTTGAAAAGCAAGCTTACACGCATTAATGGCGTAACGTACGCGCCGATTCGCATTGTCGGGGATGCCGCTGGTTATGAAGTTCGCTGGGATGCTGCTACACGCACAGTGCTGCTGGTTTCCAAAGGTGGCGAAACAGAAACTGTTCAAACCGGTGGACGTGGCTTCATGTGGGAAGTCGAAAGCAACGGCAACACCGTGTACCTGGTAGGTTCTATGCATATTGCGGATGAAAGCTTTTATCCATTGCGTAAGGAGTTTGAAGAAGCCTTTGCCGAGGCGGATTACCTAGGCGTAGAGATCGATATCAGCAAAGCGGCTGAAGAAGCGCAGCAGAAGATTGTTCTGGATCTGGGCTCGTATCAGGATGGCACAACACTGAAAGATCACATTTCCAGCGAGACGTATACTCAACTGGGCAATATTTTGAAGCAAAGTGGATTGGAGCCTAATGCACTGGATACCTTTAAGCCTTGGGTAGTAGAGAGCACATTAGCCAGTCTCAAGTCTATGAAAGCGGGCTATGAAGCTTCTGCGGGGGTTGATCTGTACTTCATACAGAAGGCAATTGAGCGCAAACTTCCGGTGATCGAGTTGGAAACCTATGAATCTCAATTGGGAATGTTCAATGACTTCTCTAAGGAGCTGCAAGAGAAAACGTTGAAAGCGACTTTGGACAATTTCGATGTGTTGGATGACAGCGTGAATCAAATGGCCGAAATGTGGAAGACAGGGAATGACGAGCAACTACTGGAGCTGACGAACAGCTTCTCTGATGATGAAGAATACAACAAAGCAATGCTGATCGACCGTAATGTTGGAATGGCTGATAAGATCGATGGTTACCTGAAAAACGGCAAGGGTGAAGAATACTTCATCGTGGTTGGTGCAGCGCACTACTTGGGCGATCATGGGATCGTGAAGTTGCTGAAAGATAAAGGATATACAGTGGTACGAAAATAAAAGAATTATAGCTTCTTATATGGGAGTCTGGTATTCTCCCCAGATGGTAGACAATAGTGGAAAAAAAGATGTATAAAATCCCCCTCAAGCACTGGATACTTGAGGGGGATTTTTGTATGCATGCGAAGAAGCAAGTAGTCATCCATACGTGAGTGAATGGAGGCTTGATATTAATTACGGTAAGAAACCCCCGTGCATTGATTTCCGTTTTTTTACTGGCAAATGTCGAATCAGGACTTTAGATTCAATCTCAGAAATGTCTATTTACAAATATTAGAAGAACAATTAAAATAAATGTAAGCGTTTTAAAAGTTAAAGCGCTTTAACTTTTAGGTGGAGGTGATTGTGTCTCACAAGTCCAATAATGAATCATGGTTTTTTCCTCAAGATGCTGCATTGAATTTTCGGCTTAAAGGTTATGTCATGGATCAAGACCCATTTGGATCTAAAAGGAGCGTAAATTTATGAGAAAAAACAGGGGATTTTCGGTTAGCAGCAAGGCTGTTATGATGTGTTGTCTCGCTTTTCTTCTGATTCCAGCGGGCTTTGCTTTCGCAGCTCCAAACAAGCCGTTCCCGCAGCACACGACATATACCAGCGGCTCGATCAAGCCTAATCATGTTACGCAAAGTGCGATGGACAGCTCCGTTAAAGCGAAATGGGACAGCTGGAAATCAGCTTATCTGAAAACGGCGGGCACAGGCAAGTATTATGTGAAATATCAGTCCAACGGGGATACCGTATCTGAGGCACATGGGTACGGAATGCTGGCAACGGTTCTAATGGCTGGTTATGACGGCAATGCACAGACCTATTTCGACGGACTTTATCAATATTATAAAGCTCATCCGAGCGCCAACAATTCGAAACTGATGGCTTGGAAACAAAACAGCAGCTTCCAGAACATTGAAGGTGCTGACTCGGCCACGGATGGAGACATGGACATTGCTTATTCGCTCCTGCTTGCGGACAAGCAGTGGGGTAGCAGCGGCAGTATCAACTATCTTCAGGCCGGCAAGGACATCATCAATGCCATCATGCAAAGTGACGTGAATCAGTCCCAATGGACGCTGCGTCTTGGCGATTGGGCAACGGACAACACCTTCAAAAATGCTACCCGTCCATCGGACTTTATGCTGAATCACTTGAAGGCGTTCCAGACAGCAACGGGTGATGCCAAATGGGCGAACGTGATCGACAAAACCTATACCATTATCAACTCCTTATACAACGGGTACAGCTCATCAACCGGATTGCTTCCAGACTTCGTCGTTCTGTCTGGCTCGACATACAAGCCTGCTTCAGCCAATTTTCTAGAAGGGGCGAACGATGGCAGCTACGATTACAACTCATGTCGTACGCCTTGGCGGATTGCAACGGATTACCTGATGACTGGTGACAGCCGGGCACTCAATCAGCTCAATCAAATGAATAGCTGGATCTCAGCCAAAGTAAGCGGTAACCCTAGCAACGTAAAGGATGGTTATAAACTCAACGGCACGGTTACAGGTTCTGGCGGCAGCGGGGCGTTCTATGCACCGTTTGGTGTCAGCGCTATGACCTCGTCCGTGAATCAAAACTGGCTGAATTCCGTCTGGACCAAAACGGCCAGCAGCTCGAATGAAGGCTATTATGAAGACAGCATTAAGCTGTTCTCCATGATCGTGATGTCCGGCAACTGGTGGACATACTAAGCAACTCATCATCCGTTGGTTGCTCATATGCAAGTAGGCAGGGAAATTAGCTCCCTGCCTGCTTTTTAATATGGATGGAGCTAGCTAGGAGAATGATTTAATGATTGATTTGAGCAAGCGTTGTAGATGGGCAAATGCCTAGAAACGACAAACCGCCATACCTCAGGAAATCCTGGGATATGGCGGTTTCGTTTAATGTGAAATTACGTCGATAGGCGTTTTTCTAATGGCATCAGGACGAATGGATGACAGCCGAATTATGCATTAGCTGCAGATTCAGTAAAGAACTGCGGTAAATATTCCTTGTTGGCTTCGAGCATTTCATCCAGCATCTGAATCGCCACTTCGACCGAAGGGACCAAAGGATGATGGGCCAATGCCTGTATGGCCAATCCACGATCGCCGGTCACTGCAGCATCGATGGCGAGGCGCTCATAGGTTTTAACCGCATGGATCAGTCCAACTGCCATTGGAGGAACCTTGGTTAGCGGCAGGGGTAGGGGGCCGGTTTTGGTGACCACGCAGTTGACTTCAATGCTGGCATCGTCTGGCAGGAAATCAATGATACCTTGGTTGGCTACGTTCAACGTCTGAATGTCATTCGTTCCGTTGTACAGTGAGCGCATCAGGTTTACGGCTGCTTCGGAATAGAAGGCGCCACCCCGCTGTTCCAACTGTTTCGGTTTATCTTTCAGGTCCGGGTCATTGTAAAGCTCGAACAGTTCTTCTTCGACGCGTTTAACCACTTCCGCACGGTTGCCGCCTGTTTGTAAAGATTCCAACTGCTCTTCGAGCATGGCATCAGTCATATAGAAGTATTTTAAATAGTAGGAAGGCAGGGCATGCAGGGATTGCAGGAATTCCGGATTCCACTCCCGTGCAGGTACGTTCTTCGCGCTGTAACCGGCTGTATCAGCCAGCATGTCGTCCAGTTTGTCTTCTCCGTTCACATCAATACGCGTAATCCAGTGGAGATGGTTCAGGCCAACAAACTCGGCATAGATGCGGTCCGCTTCTACGCCGTATTTGACCGAGGTCTGCTTGATTAGGCCGATTGGTGCATTACAGAGACCAATGCTTTTAACGTTGGAGTACTTCAGAATGGCTTCCGTGACCATACCCGCCGGATTCGTAAAGTTCAGAAGCCAGGCATTAGGAGCGAGTTCTTCAATATCACGACAGATATCAAGCAGGACCGGAATCGTCCGTAGCGCCTTCATCATGCCTCCGGGTCCGGTGGTTTCCTGACCGATCACACCGTATTTCAGGGGGATGGATTCATCGCGGCCACGGGCGTCAAGCATACCGACACGCATTTGAGTGCTGACGAAGTCCGCACCCTTGATGGCTTCGCGGCGGTCGAACGTCAAATGTACTTCAATCGGCAGACCCGATTTCTCCACCATACGTTTGGCCAAGTTGCCGACAATATTTAGTTTGCGTTCTCCCGGCTCAATATCTACCAACCACAGCTCTCGTACAGGAAGCTCGGCATGATGGAGGATGAACCCCTCAACAAGCTCCGGAGTATAGGAAGATCCACCACCGATTACCGCTATTTTTAGCCCTTGTTCATATGCCATTTTGCACACTCCAGTCTTTTAAGAATTTATTATGATGACAGTGTTTATAGACGTTTATCTTGTTGTTTGCTTAATATGTTCGAAGTCACGGAAGGCCCTCATTTTGTCATATACATCATGGCTTACCGCATGTCCGCCTGCATCCATAGCAGACCATAAGGCACCGACAACGGGCTCGGTTGCCAAAGTTACAATGGTCGCATTTGGAGCAACGGTTGCAACAGTCTGTTCAACTTTTCTGCGAATCCAGCCGCGATCTCCCCTTGTTAGCAGACTTCCTGCCAGTATAACGTCAAACGTGTCCTTTTCCATTCCAAGTTTGTGGATCACCGCAGCCGCTGATTTGCCAAGCTCTACGCCTTGACGGTTCAGAATTTCCAGAGCTACAGCATCGTCCTCTACGGCAGCTTCAAACAGCAGCTTCGCTGCATGGACGGGCACATGCTTGCCATGATCCTGAAAGTCATCGAACATATCACTGACACTGTTATACCCAAGAAAGTTCAACAGCAGGGGAGTCAGGAGCGTTGGCTGCTCACGGCCGTCCCAAGAACGGATGACAGAGCGGAACACCTCAATATTGAGGGAACCGCCACCGCCGAAATCGCCATACATATAATCAAAACCACCGACTTGCACATGTTCTCCTGCCGGATTACGGCCTGCAGAGTTGGTGCCTGTGCCGCAGATCAGTGCGACCCCGTAAGGTCGGTTCGTGCCTGCGCGCAGGCTGATCATGGTGTCACAGTTAATCGAGTAATTCTGGGTGAATCCGATTCCCTGAACTAGAGGGTGCAGGATTCGGTAGTCTACTTCCCGATCTGCTCCTGCAAGTCCGAAATAGGTGTGCGAGATTTCATGAATCCGCAGTCCTGCCTCGTTCAGAGCTCCTTCTGCAGCTTCCCGTATGCTTTGTGCGGCCAAGGCGTGGTCAATCTGGTGATTGCCGTTGCCGCCCACGCCTTTGCCAAGCACATTGCCGAAGTCATCGGTCAGCAGGGCGTATGTTTTTGTTCCTCCCCCATCGATTCCCAAGTAGTAAGCCAATGGTCGTCACTCCTATATATAAGGTTATATTTTTTATCCGGTCGTACCTTTTGTTGGTGATCCAGTAGATTCTCGCACGATGAGTTCAGGATCGATCCTTACATTAGCCCCGCGTTTCATCGTACCGTCCATGCGTTTCAGCAGCATATCCGCAGCGGCAACCCCAATGCGGTCGGCAGGCTGCCGGACCGTTGTCAGATGGGGGTGCAATTTGGATGAAATATACTGATCGTCATAGCCGACGATAGCTACCTGTTCAGGCACCTTGATGCCTTCTTCCATGAGGGCGTTCACGACCCCAAGCGCGATATGGTCATCGCCCGCGAACACCGCGGAAGGAAGGCGTCCCTCGCGCAGCCATTTGCGGCTGATGTCATAACCAAAATCGATTTCGAAATCGCCCGTAATCATTTCAAACGGAGCCAGATTTTTTTCCTTTAGTGCCTGCAGGAAACCGCTGCGACGCTCTCTCGTACTGCGGAACATGTTTTGTCCGCTTAAGTGCGCGATGGAGGTATGGCCGAGATCAAGCAGATGCTTCGTAGCGGCATAGCCACCTTTGTAGTTGTCGATCGTTACCGAAAAAGTATCATTCTCCGGCTTTTGATTGTCGATGAGGACATAAGGAATATTGCGCCGCTTCAGTTCCACGATGTAGTTATCCTCTTCCATCGGCGAGAGCAGAATAAGTCCGTCTACCCGGTCCTCCTGGATCAGGTAATGGGTTTCATCGGAGCCGATGCCGGTAGAGACCGAAACGGCAAGAAAATAGCCGTGAAGTGCAAGCACTTCGTTCAGCTCTTTAACGACGGTATCAAAGAAGGAATCCTGAAGAGTGGTCATGATCAAGCCGACGATTCCTGTCTTACCGCGGGCTAAACTCCGCGCAGCAGCGTTGGGATGGTAATCGAGCTCCTTGATAGCCTCCAGAACCTTTTGCCTATTTTTCTCTCGTACGGATTCGGCACCGTTTAAGACGCGAGAGACCGTTACGACGGAGAGCCCTGATTTCTTTGCAACATCAAATATACTAACCTTCATTGTTTATTCTCCTTGCGGCAGATTTTCCGTACTTTATATTGACTTAACATTAGTATACATGTACGGAGGCTTAGCCGCGAAGCTAATTTGATAGATGCACCGCCCCTTGCGGGACGGCACAATGTTTAGCGTTAACGTTTGATAATTTCCATGACCTTTTTCTGAATCGTCGGCATTACTTCTTCAACGGTACTGTGCCCGGTATCGATCGGCTGCATCTCGTTGATGAACATGTCGTTGATCTGAGAATAGTGGGTGATCAGGTGGTTGTAGGATTCAAATCCGTATTCCACAGCGCCTTCGTAAACCTTCTTCACATCTGCCGCATCGATACCATCAAAATGCTTGTAATAGGTTTCGGCTGCCTTCGTATTTACAGGAGGGTTACCACCGCTCAGGTCGATGGATTTTTCCTGAATTTCGTCGCTGACGAGATACTTGATCCATTCAAAAGCTTCCTTCGGATGTTTGGAGCCCTTCAGAATCAAGAGTGGATCGACGAAAAGCACGCTGCGGACCTTGTCATTGCCGCCGGCAGGCACTGCGGCTACGCCAACCTTGAAAGGGAAGTCATTGGAGCCCGCAAGGCTCCATGAGCCGCTGACGGTCATACCGACCTTGCCGGTTACGAATGCATCGCCGTTTTGCCCCGCTACGCTTTTGCTCCATTCCGTTGTCGGAGACACTTTATCTTTTAAGATCAGGTTGAACAGCTTGTTATAGGCTGCGATGACTTCAGGCGAATCGAAATGAGTCTCAGATGGTACGCCGCCGTTGGTCCAGGTATCCTGGGAGTAGGGTTCGGCTCCGAAATAGAGCGGGCGCATATCGCGCTCGGACCATGTGAAGTCAACGCCATATTGAGTTTTGGCAATATCATTGGATACATGCGTCATTTTCTTCGCGTCTTCGACCATTTTGTCAAACGTCCAGCTCTTGTCCTCGTAATCGCTTGGAGGGTAAGGAACATTGGCAGCATCGAACATGTCTTTGTTGTAGAGCATCAGAGAGACGTACATGTTGACCGGAATACCGTAGACTTGGTCTTTGACGGTGTAGATTTTCATAAGATCATCCGGGATGTTGTAGTCGGACGCTTTAAATCCGTCTTCCTTAATAATGTCGTTCATGTCGAGCAGCATGTCTTTGTTGTAATACTCTGCAAAACCGCCGTATCCATAATGGCTTGTGACGTCAGGCGATTTGCCCCCGGCAATCAGTGTTTGGAGTTTACTGTCGAATTGCTCGTAAGGAGCTTTCTCGACTTTTACCTTAATATTTGGATGTTGGGCTTCAAAATCCGGAACGAGCTTTTCGATAAAGGTGCGATCCTCGGAATCGATGGTGTAGTGCGTTATGGTTACTTGCCCTCCTGAGTTAGCGCTATCGCCATCGTTACCAGGTACGACATCTCCTGCTGATTTGCCGCCGCTACAGCCGGACAATGCCAATACGACGAGCATGCTGGTCGCAAGCAAAAGTGTAAAAGACTTTTTGATCCTTATCGTTTTCATGAACTACAGTCCCCCATATATTCAAGTTTTTTTGCCGCCCCTGCGACGGAGTCTTTACTTGATGCCTGTAAGTACAATTCCTTCTACAAACCGCTTCTGGGCTATCGCAAACAGAGTCACGATCGGTAGCATGGCGAGCACGGAGGCAACCATGAGCAGATGCCACGGCGGAATTCGGAAACGCGAAGATGTGAAGGAAGACATACCGACCGGAAGCGTAAACTTATCCGATGAGCTTAAATAGAGTACAGGTGTCAAAAGATCGTTCCAGCTGTAGATGAAGGCAAAGATCGCAACGGTTGCAAGTGCCGGACCGGATAGAGGCAAAGCGATCTGTCGCCACATCCGGAACTCGCTGCAGCCATCGATGCGTCCGGCGTCAAACAGCTCATCCGGCAGCGTGGAGAAGAACTGTCGCAGCAAAAAGATGTTGTATGCCGAACCGAAAAACGCAGGGACAATCAGCGGCAGGAAAGTATCGATCCAGTTCAGCTTGGAAAAGAGAATGAACTGTGGGATCATAATCGCCGGATATGGAAGCATCATGGTGCTGAGCATGAGCATGAACCAGAGGTTGCTGCCTTTGCCCCGATATCTGGCGAAACCATAGCCTGCAAGCGCCGACGAAAACAGGGTGCCCACAACGGTCAAAATGCCGATAATGAGACTGTTCATATACATTTGACCGAAGTTAAGCGTGTCGAAAATTTCTCTGTAGTTACTCCACTGCCAGGACTCCGGCAGAAAGGTCGGAGGAAACGTCAGCAGTTCCTTCTTCGATTTCAGTGAGGTCGAGACCATGAAAAACAAAGGGAGGAGCATGAGAAAGGTGGTGACCACCAGGGCAATGAAGCTGGCAATGCTAACCGCATCGAGTTTGCGCCGGCGTTTATTCACAGAAGGTGAAGCCCCTGGTCCGGCAGTCGGAATCGTACTCATTTGCGTCCGCCTCCTTCATAGTGAACATAACGGTTCGAGAGTTTAATAATGAGCGCCGTAAACGCCATGACGACGATCAGCAGCACCCAAGCGAGTGCCGAGGAGTAGCCTGCCCTGTATTCCTTGAAGGCGCTGGTGTACAGGTTGTAAACATAGAACCAGGTCGAGTAGTTTGGACCCCCTTGGGTCATTACATATGCCTGTGTAAATACCTGGAAGGAATCAATGACGCCCATAATCAACTGGAACAAAAGTACGGGTGAAATCATGGGCAACGTCACGTTCAGGAAAATTCGGAAGCGTCCCGCACCGTCAAGTCTGGCGGCTTCCACGAGGCTTGAAGGAACGCCCTGAAGTCCCGCAAGGAACAAAATCATGCCTGAGCCCACCGTCCAGAAGGACATAATCATCAGAGCGTAAAGCGCATAATCGGGGCTCATGAGCCAGGCTGGGCCGCTAATGCCGAACCAGGACAGCACGTAATTGAACAGACCGATCGATGGGTTGAAAATCCAGTACCACAGCAAGGACATGGCAACGCCGGATACCATGCTCGGAAAATACATGGCCGTGCGGAAAAATCCGCGGAACGGTATTTTCGCATTGAGCAGGAGAGCAAATCCAAGTGCCAGCAGCAGCTGGATCGGTACACTGATAAAGGTATAGCGCACCGTTACGACAACAGATTTCCAAAACAGGTCATTTTGAAACATTTCTTTGTAATTCGCGAGTCCGACATATTTCGGCGGGTGGATAATGTCATAGTCCGTGAAGCTGTAATAAAGGGATGACAGAATCGGATACAAGGCAAACACGAAGAAACCGATAAGCCATGGAGAGATGAAGAGGTACATGTAAAATGTCTGCCGCCGGCTTTCGCGATGGGTCACATAAACACCAACCTTTCTATTTGATATAAAGTTATAACGCTTTAACTTTCAGATTTGAGTTTCCCCATAATAAAAAGGTTTCATATGATGTTATGTAGTTGAAAGTTAAAGTGCTTTAACTTTATTATCCGGACTGATGAGATTATCATAGTGGATGGTTTCTCAATTATCAACCCTTTTTTTGGATATTTGTAAGCGCTACCTTCGTTGAAGCTTCGTAAGTTCTGTCAAAACGCCTCGCAAAAGGCTGATATAGATAGGTTTGGGTGGAATTTTCCAGTCATCCGAAATTCACACAAAATTTCTTGGAAGAAATTTTCACGAAAGGACTGTATTTTTAGGCCAACTGTACTAGTAAGTCCGAATTGGCATTCGTATCATATGCTTCGACTCCGGTCAAGTCGAAGCGAAGTTGATTCCCTAACGCGTCAGTTACCGCATGATAGAATTCGTTCTTCTACTCAAGCAGGTGAGCGGGTCAAAGTAGACCGGTAATTTGTGCACTGCATTCCTTCAATTTTTTACTTAACGCACGGTCTCTCTTTCGACTTAATCGCGCGGCAGGGCCGGATATAGCCAATGCTGCAATCACTTTACCATTATAAAATATTGGAGCAGCAACGCAGCGTAAACCCACTTCTGTTTCTTCATCATCAACGGCGTATCCTTGTTGATGGATTACGTTTAGATGCTCTTTTAATAGATGGTTGTCGTCAAAGGTATGCTTTGTTGCTTTGTGCTGGGTAAGATGTGTAAGCATTTTTTTTAGTTGTTCATCACTTAGGTACGCTAGGATAACTTTCCCAAAGGCACTTAGATGGGCATAAGCTGAATCACCTACACGTGTATGGCTACGGATGGCATGATTGCCCTCCACCACTTGGACTGTCATGACTTTCATTCCATCTAAAACTCCGATATAGGCAGTTTCGCCAAGATCCTGTGCTAATTGATGCAGGGATGGAACAACTAACCAGTGAAGTCGAGTGTTAGCAGACGATGAATGGTGTCCCTTTAATTCAGAAGCTTTGTACGTGTGACCATCTTTTTGAATAAATCCTGTCATTTCCAGCGTATATAGCAGACGGAAAGTTGTAGACTTGTTAAGGTTAAACCGATGCATGATCTCAGTCAGTCTCATGGGTGCACCTTGTTGCAACGCGTCTAGAATGAGTAGTCCTTTTTTTAGGGTTGCAACCTCATATTGATCCATTGATTCACCTCTAAGCGGGAAATTATTATAATTGAATTATTGACATATAAACGGATTACATTCTTTATGCTGACCTCATTACAAATGAAAAAGAGAGGGAAGAGCTTTACGCCCAAACCCTCTCAGGTATATTTAAGTGGTTATGACCATAACCATGACACTTATTCTCCTTTTAAAAATAGGCGAATGCCCTCAACTGCGTAAGCATGATCCAACTCACCGGTTAATCCGCCAACCGTTACAGATCCGACTACGCCAACACCCTTGACACGGATGGGAATAGAACCGCCAACCGCTTGATATTCTGCAGTGGAAAGCAGGGAGTGTTCTGTATGAGAAGCACCGCTTTGGATAAAGCGCTGGTCGATGTAGGCAGAACTGCGGTTATAGTGATCGACAATCCGTTTTTTGCGAAATAACCATACGTAGTTTTCCTCCGAAGTACCATCCATGAGATGTGTAAACACGGGAACTCGGTTACGTTCAATATGCACGGCCACCGCTACGTTGTTTTCTTGAGCATACTGCACAATCTTGTTACCAATGACAAGAGCATCTTGATGGCTAAAACTTGTAAATTCCAATTCTTCCTCTAATAGTTCTAGTGATTTCAAATCCATTTATCCTCTCTCCTCAACAAAAAGATTCTGTTTCTTATCCATTCTGAAGTTTATAGCTGCCAGTAAAAAGGCGAACCCTGCCATAATTGCACCGATCCAAGCCGTGTCCATCATATGCAAGTGGTCTACTGCAAGCCCACCCAATGTTGAACCAGCAGCGATCCCAATATTAAATGCAGAGATGTTTAATGCAGAAGCGACATCCTTGGCAGAAGGAACCAGCTTTTCTGCGAGCATTAGAATGTAAGCCTGTACGCCGGGAGACATCATAAAAGCAAAGAAACCCATTAATATGAGAGACAAAATGGTGAGCGCCTTGTTGGGCAATAGCCATATTTGGAGCAGCAGAGCAATGCCCTGAAACAGAAATACGAATCGAAGTGACTTTACAGGATGTCCATTTGCTAATTTCCCACCGATAATATTCCCAACGGCTACAGCAACACCGTAAATCAACAGTAGCCATGAAATAGACGAAGATGAGTAGCCGCTAATCTCTTCAAGGATAGGAGAGATATACGTGAATAAAGCGAAGGTTCCGCCGAAACCTAAAATCGTCATTAACAAGGCAGTGATGATCCGAGGATTAACAATCAAACTTCCAACATCTCTTAAGGTCGGTGAGTGCATTGAACGTGGGACTTTTTCTACTGCCACAAGACTGACCAACAAGGCTATCAGCCCTAAAACTGCGACCACGGCAAATGACATTCGCCAACCAAATTCCTGCCCGATATAGGTTCCAAGGGGAACACCCAAAATGGTAGCGACGGTTAACCCAGTGAACATAATGGAGATGGCGGTGCCTTTCTTGTTAGCAGGCACCATATCTGCGGCCACTGTAGCTGCAACAGCGAAAAATACACCATGTGCAATAGCTGTAATTATCCTGGATAAAAGCAAAAGGAAATAGGTGGAAGATATTGCTGCTAGAGCATTCCCTAAAGTGAAGACGACCATGAGGAACATCAGGTATCCCTTTTTAGGCAATCTCCCGGTAATAACTACGACGATTGGGGTTCCGATAGCAAGGGCCACTGCATACCCTGACACCAGGGTCCCAGCTTGCGTTACCGATATGCCAAGATCGGTGGCTACCTCTTGCAGAATACCGACAATAACAAATTCTGTCGTTCCAATAGCAAAAGCACTTATTGCAAGTGACATTAGTGCTATAAAAATCTTTGAATTCATACGTTCACCTCCTTATGTAGGCCAATATTAAGTGAGAACTTAATTGAGTTCAAATAAAGAAAAAAAGTTTCTATAAAAGAAACTTTTCTCGGTGGATACAATAATAATACCAATTGGAGGATCGATTGATTTTTACATAAACGATAACAACGTACTTCGCTTTGACCTTATGTCTCAATGCTTTCCAAATGATACACATCCATGCTGTCAATTATGGTTTCTATATTTTTCTGGTATGTTTGATAATGCTCGGTATTCACATGTGCGATTATGGCATTTTCGTCAGCCCAAGACTCATAAAAAACATATGTGTCTTCTTTTTCAAGCGATTTATGCAGCTTGTACTGTATACAACCTTTCTCTGCACGAGACGGTTCAATAAGTTTGATCAATTCATCGCGTAGCCGTTCCTCTTGCCCAGGTTTTGCTTTTAGAATCGCACAAATGGTAATGACATTCATAAAATACACCTCTTAATAAAAATTTTGTTGATCTCTTGTTGATAAAACCTAAACAATAATTGAGTAACGATATTACTGTGTCTCTAAGCCGATATTTTTTCTGTACAGTGATTCTCCAAAGGGGTTAAAAGAAAGATCTGTTACTGAAATATGAAAAAAATGCATGCAGCATGGCCTATCATAGGTGAATCATAGGAGATTTTCAAAAAATGTTAGAAAGTTTCTAATAAAGAACCCATTCAGCAACCTTTCAGTTGATTTTAACGTTCCTTTCGTCTGGATTGGGTATAGTGGAACCAAGAAAGAGGAGGAGATCAACGATGAATATTTCTTCAGCAGCAAGTTCTACGACATCCTACATATCCACATCTTCATCGAGTTCGAACAGCACAAGCGAGTTGGAGAAACAAAAGACGAAGCTTGAGGCCGAATTGGAGAAAGTGCAATCCAGCAAGGACGATGATAAAACCAAGGAGACCAAAACGAAGCAGCTGCAGCAGCAAATCAAGCAAATCGAAGCTCAAATCTCGCAGCAAAGCTCCCAGAGCAGCGGGGCAACCGCCACCAAAGAAGCACCGCCAGCCAAACCGCCAACCAATGGCATACAAGCAGCGTCCCCGCAAGAAATTGCAAATGCAACGACGGACAGCAACGGTCGTTTTGATATACGGGTATAAGAGGGAATACAGGACTTAATTTAAGATATCTTAAAAAAACCTACTAATCGATAAGTTATAGCAGATTGGCTTAACCAAAAAGACCTGCCTTATCTCTATAGATCAAACAGGTCTTTTGAATTTTACATGTACATGCTTTATTCAAGCGTTAAACTGTTTATCCGTTCAGAGATGGATCTTTTTTTATAGTACATGCCGATAGTCACCAGAACCACCATCTCGGATAGCGGAACGGCAAGCCATACGCCGGTGACACCGAAGAATGAAGGGAGGATCGCAATCAGAGCAACCATAATAATCATCTCGCGTGCAGCTGTAATCCAGATGGCCATTTTGGCATTTCCGACAGATTGGAAGTACGTACTCATGACAAAGTTAATACCCATGAACAAGTATGCAAAAGTAAATATTCGCAGACCGTACACGGCGTTATCCGTCACGCTGGCACTGAAGTTCCCGAAGATTTGCACAAAATAAGGTGCGCCTAGTTGTACAACGAGTAACAGCAGGACCCCACATGCCAGAGCCGTTCTGGAGGCTAAACGAATGGTCTGTTTTTCCCGATCCATCTGTTTGGCTCCGTGATAATAACTGACCAAAGGTTGGGCAGCGGAGGCCAGACCGAGGAATGCCAGGAGAACAACACCATGAATATAGTTCAAGACTGTAAAGGATGCTACGCCATCCGTGCCCGCAATCCGATCCAGTGAAATGTTGTGAGAGATGGAGAAGACGGACATGCCCAGTTCAGCCAGGAAGCTGGGGAAACCAATGAGTACAATGGAAGCCAGCAGTTTGGAATTCCAGTTGAAACGGGTAAATTTAAGATTATTATTTTTTCTGAAAAAGTGAGTTAGCAACACAAGAAGCGCCAGAGATGCTGATACAATTGTACCAATCGCAACGCCACGTACGCCCCATTCGAGCACGTATAACGTTATATAGTTGAGCACAATATTGGCTACTGCAAACGTAATCTGAGCATACATGGATGTATTGGGATTTCCGTCGTTACGAACAAAAATCGTGAGTGCATTCTCAATGGTGAAGACAAAACCGAACAAGAGCATAATATTCATATAGTCCGCAGCAAACGGGAATGTTTCAGGATTGGCGCCAAGGGCAAAGACAAGCTTATCTCTGAAAGTATATGCGGTATATCCAATAACCATCGTAATCAGCAAAATAATCGTAATGGATTTGGTGAAGAGTTGTCTCGCTGTCGTGAGATCCTTCTTACCCATATAAGTGGAATACAAGGTTGCCCCGCCCATTCCAATCCATAGCGACATGGCTACAAAAAGCGTATAGACAGGAGAAGCAATTCCGATTCCGGCTAGCGCTGTAGAACCTAGTTTGTGTCCAACCATAATGCCATCGATAATAAAGTTGAAAGCGATAACGAGCATCCCTAATATGGAAGGCACGAGGTAGCTTACAAATGCCTTACCTACAGATTGCCTTTCTAATGGATGCGTCCAATTTGTGTTCATGATGACCTCCGTTAGTATACTGAATGTTCGTTCTATATGTTATTATACTGAACGTTCGTTCTGTATAATAACATGCCGAGAATTTGGTTGGCAACTTTTCCAAAAGATGACCGTTTATATGGTAGAGTTAATAGAGCATCTTTTTTGATACGGGAGGGAATCTCTTTATGAAGCAAAACAAATACGATGAAGCCGGGTTTTTCGGCAATTACAGTCAGATGGCCCGGTCAACCCAAGGGCTGGAGGCTGCTGGCGAGTGGCATGAACTGCAAACGATGCTGCCTGAATTAAAGGGCAAGAACGTACTGGATCTGGGGTGCGGCTTTGGTTGGCACTGTCGATATGTACGTGAGCAACAGGCGAGTTCTGTGGTTGGCGTGGATTTGTCTGAAAATATGTTGCAACGTGCACGCGAGATGACGGATGATCCTCATATCGAGTACCAGCGTATGGCGATTGAGGATATTGATTTTGCACCCGGACAATTTGATGTGGTGATTAGCTCACTGGCTTTGCATTATATCGAGCGTCTGGATCAGGTATACGCCAAAATCAATGCATGTCTTGTTCAAGGAGGTACGTTTGTCTTGTCTGCGGAACATCCCATCTTCACGGCACGAGCGGAGCAGGACTGGCATTATGGACCTCAGGGTGAAATACTGCATTGGCCTTTGGATCATTATCAAGAGGAAGGGCAGCGGGTAGCGAACTTTCTGAACCAAGACGTGGTGAAATATCATCGGACAGTGGCGACACATCTGAATGAATTGATTCAAGCTGGTTTTGTCATTCAACAGGTAGCCGAGTCCAAACCATCTCCTGAGATGATGGAGCAGGTTCCCGGTATGCGAGACGAGAATCGTCGACCGATGTTTCTGATGATTAATGCGGTTAAGGCTTGAGTAGCAGCTTCGGCATCAAAATGAAGTTTATGGGTTTTTATCATAGATAGACCAGCGCGTTCAGTACATGTGGACCTTGCTGGTTTATTTTATTTTGCAGGAGAAGGGTAAGAAATAAACCGATTGGGAACCAAACCCGATGGGATGCAGTCTTATTAAGTGAGGTGAACATCAGTTGGACTATCAATATCTGGCACACGCTCAGACGATCGACAATTACACACTTAGCTGCATGATGGATGAGTACGGGAACGACGTATGGAACTACGCGTACTTTCTGACCAAAAGTACCGAGCAGGCGGATGAATTATCACAAGAGGTGTTTATCCGGGCGTATTCCGGTATCGCCCATTTTCGAGGAGAATGCTCATTGAAGACATGGCTGCTGACCATTACTAGGAACACGACATTTACATACCGGAAGTCCAGATTTTTTCGCAGCAGCTTATGGGGAGAGACACTGCCAATCCACACGGAACAGAGGAATGCGAGCATGGGTGAGATGAAGCCTGAAAAATTTGTTCACCCTTCTGCCGAAGCCGAGGCGATCAGCAGGGAGCACGTTCATGAAATCTGGGACATCATCATGGCTCTGCCGGATAAATTCCGGGAATTACTTTTGCTGCATCTGAAGTATGAGCTTACGACGAGTGAAATTGCGGAAATGCTGGGCATCAGCGCGGGAACGGTCAAATCGAGACTGTCCCGGGCGAGGGCCAAAGTACGGAAACAGTGGGAGGAGTGGAGCGAATGAAACATAAGGACGACGAATGGGGAAAAGTAGTCAGACAGGAGCCGTTTGCGGCGTCTCCTTTTACCGAGGAGCATAAGCAGAACGTACTTCGCCAGGTAGCCTGGCTCAAATCGGGATCTGCACAGGAAATGAGTAATGCTGGGGTTAAGTCTGTCGAGCAAAAAAAACTGCCCAATCCACACAGACGTCGTTTTCGCTCCCGCAGAGCCGTTATGGCGTACACGACGATTGCAGCCGTGGCAGCGGCGGTCATTCTCTGGAACGGACAAATTGTGGAGCCTGTGATTGAAACAGTGTATCCCACAGCAGCGCTGCAATATACGGATGATGCAGGCATGAGCCTGCTCACAGACAAGATGAAAAAGAATGTAGCTGTAACGATGCGAGACTATCTTGGCAAACAATTACGTATAACCAAAGTGCAGGACCTTCCTGTTTCTGGAAGAGTATATGTCGAGGCTGGAAAAGAAGGTGACGAAGAATATGCGTTGATCTGGCTTGATGCGGCAACAGGCAATCTACGTGAGGTACAGATGAGACGGGAGATGGCAGCTAATGAGCTGGAGCATCGGTACTTGCGCCAGATTCCTTCACTTCTTGAAGGGATAAACAGTGACCCTACGCTAAAACCGATCTCAGCCAGACGTTATGTGAAAATGAAGCAGGGTCAGGAAAAACCGGTATGGTTCACTACATTGTTTTTGGAGAATAGTAGGGGCAGTGGCAGTATCGAATGGACAAGGGATGAAGCAGTATCCGTTTCTGGTAGTGTGAGTTCTGATACTGTATCACAAGAATTAATAACAGATGCCAGAATGTCGATTGAAGCCTTGTCTGGTGAGCCCGCACCTGATTTGAAAGATATAATATTTAAACAAAACGACAAGAAGCCTGAAGATACAACGTACCTATATTTTGGAGATCGGTACTTAGTGAGAGAAATTGGTGGGAGATTTAGTAACGAATACACTGTAATGGATTTCCAGAGGGGGATTCCAAATCTTGAAACTGAGGAAGAGTATGAGCATTACTTTGAGAAGTTACGTAACATGAAGGAAAGTGTAATCAGGCAGAATGCAGCACCAATAATCAAACAAATATTCAAAATCGACCTTGATCTATATAAACTTGAAAGAGATCCAAATACGCTTGGAATGGTCACATTCCGTTCAGCAGAGACAGAGGTTTACCATACTTTTAAGGTTCGATATGAAGAAGATGCAAGGATTACGATGATCACATTGGATACCAACCTCTAAGACTTGATTCCATATGGTACAATCAATTTAATAGATGATTGGAGCATAAGGAGCATAACGATGAAATATTTGGTGAGTTCATGTCTAGCTGGCGTAGCCTGCCGTTACAACGGAACAGCGAGTCTGGATGCAAAGATTCAGGAGCTTGTGGAGCAGGAACAGGCAAAGATGGTCTGTCCGGAGCTGCTTGGAGGATTTTCCACCCCGCGAGAACCAGCTGAAATTATCGGTGGTACGGGCAAGGATGTGCTGTCAGGTACAGCCAAGGTGATTGAGAAGAGTGGCAAGGACGTCACGGATCTGTACATTAAAGGGGCCTATCAGACACTTGAATGGGCGCAAAAACTGGATGTCACCTGTGTAGTGCTCAAAGAATTCAGTCCTTCCTGCGGTACACAGATGATCTACGATGGGAATTTTGCCAACCACAAAGTCGTGGGCGAAGGGGTTACGTCTGCTTTGCTGCGGCAAGAGGGATTTACGGTTATCTCGGAAAATGAGTTCATGGAACAGCTCTAAATTGTTGTAATTTTAATTATCTCTGACATGAATCACAGGTAAGTCGCCTTGGAGAGTAGCAGGTCCATGGCGACTTGTTTTTTGTTATAATAGGGCACCATTAATCACTGAAAACCTTGTTAGATAACAATAGTTACTTTTATGAACTAAGAAACATTATTGTGCGTACTTTTATATTTTGATTATAAAATCTAAAATAATACTCAGGTATTCAGGTTTAGACCATAAACTTGAACATAAACAAGAAAAGGATGTGCAGATCATATGGAATCCTCGGCAAAAGCCATTACGAAAGAAAATATTTTGAACGCTTACTATTTCCGGCATGCAACCAAACAGTTTGATGCTTCACGTATCATTTCGCCAGAAGATTTTGAGTTTATTCTAGAAACGGGACGGTTGTCGCCAAGCTCAATTGGTTTGGAACCTTGGAAATTTCTGATTGTGCAGAACACGGACTTGCGCAAGCGTCTGTCCGAAGTTTCTTCCGGGGCTCAGAAACAATTGGCGAAGGCCAGCCATTTTATTGTTATTTTGGCGCGGTCTGATGCGAGTTATAACTCGCCTTACGCGGAATATATGCTGAAAGAAATTAAGGGCATGCCAAATGACGTATTTGAGTTGACTCGTGAAGCTTATGGCAAATTTCAGAAGAACCAACGAATGCTTGAGAACCCGCGTACTTTATTTGACTGGGCGTCGAAACAGACTTATATCGCTCTCGGTAATATGATGACTGCTGCAGCGCTGATTGGTATCGATTCCTGCCCAATTGAAGGGTTTAACTATGAGGCCGTACATCGTATTCTGACAGAGGAAGGTTTACTGGAGGATGGACTATGGGATGTTTCCGTCATGGCAGCCTTTGGTTATCGGGCGGAAGATCCACCACGTGAGAAATCCCGTCAGCCTTTGGATAAAATCACGCAGTGGATTGATTAAGCTTATCAGTCCATGCTCGAACAAGTAAAAGAAACGGTCAGCACCAAGTTCTAAACGTATACACATGTATTTATTGGCAGGCCGGTTCCTTCGTCGAATCGGTCTGTTTGGTTTGCAAAATGAAAGAAAGGCGGTATAATCTTACCCATGGAACCTATACTCATATTCAAAGCATTATCCAACGAGACACGTCGACAGATTCTGTTGTGGCTCAAAAACCCGGAGCAACACTTTCCACCGCTGGAGTTATCCCAGCATCCGGATGCTGGAAAGAGCGGCATATGTGTTGGAACGATTCAGGTGAAGGCCGGACTGGCTCAATCCGTCATATCCAGCTATCTGCTGACCATGCTCAAAGCCGGGTTGCTGATCTCCGAGCGTAGGGGACAGTGGACGTATTATCGCCGCAACGAAGAAACCATTCGTCAATTTGCCGAGTACGTACAGCACGAGCTATAAGCCGGACGCCGAGACGGAAGCAAGAATGCAGGTGCAGGCGGGTATTCCGTCCGGATGTAAACGGCTAGAGGAGCAGCTCTGCCACATCATTTTTTTGTGCTTTTACATCTATATATCTGGATATACAAAAATAAAAATATAATCACAGAGGAGAACTTTCTATTATGTCTACCGAAAACACAGCTTCATCCTATAAAAAACATATTAACGACGTTAAATTGTCCATTCTGGATTTGGCTCCTGTCGTTGTGGGTGCCACGCCTGCGGATGCGCTTCGCAACAGTCTGGATCTTGCTCAGCACGCAGAGCGTTGGGGATATCACCGTTACTGGGTAGCGGAACACCACAACATGCCAGGCATCGCTTCTTCCGCGACCTCGGTTGTCATTGGTTACCTTGCAGGTGGAACGAAGACCATTCGTCTCGGATCAGGCGGAATCATGTTGCCTAACCATGCGCCGCTTGTTATAGCCGAGCAGTTTGGTACACTGGAATCTCTGTATCCAGGCCGTATTGACCTTGGGCTGGGCCGTGCACCGGGGAGTGATCGACGTACGTCTCTTGCTTTGCGTAAAGACCTGAACAGTGGTGAAGATTTCCCTGAATTGCTGGCTGAGCTTAGAGCATTCTTCGATGCTTCTGCTACATCGTACCATGCACCTGTTCGTGCTGTACCGGGTGAAGGATTGAACATCCCGATTTACCTGCTCGGCTCCAGTGATTTCAGTGCTCGTCTCGCCGGACAGCTGGGATTGCCGTTTGCTTTTGCCAGCCATTTCTCACCGGATTACACCCGGATTGCACTTGAAACGTATCGGAGCAGCTTCCAGCCATCCGATCACTTGAAAGAGCCCCATGTTATTGTGGGTGTAAATGCTGTCGTGGCGGATACCGACGAAGAAGCTGCATGGCTTGGTACAACGATGCAGCAGCAGTTCCTGAACATTATTCGTGGGACAACCGGATTGGTGCAGCCACCAGCGGATATGGAGGGCAAGTGGACAGATCGTGAGAAAGCTGGTGTAGAGCAGACGCTGAAAGCAGCTGTGAACGGTTCTCCAGAGACCGTGCGTGGTCAACTGGAATCATTTATTGCTCAGACCCAAGCGGATGAGCTGATTATTACGTCGATGATCTATGATCATCAGGCACGCTTACACTCGTATGAGCTGATTGCTCAACTTGCGGGAAAAGCATAAATAAAAAAGCAAAAATGCAATATCGGACGTGAACATAAGGCTCGAATGTTGCTTAGATATTAACGGTTTGTCTCTTCGGAGGCGAGCCGTTTTTTGGTAGGGATATTTTTCAAAGGAGACGTATGGGGCATAAGGTTCTTTTTAGGGTAAAATGAACTTACTGGTCTAATTTGAAACGGTTAAACAGCGCCATACGTATAAACTCAGTGTGTTATACATATGTTGGCTTGTACAAGCAACTTTATGCGCAGTCAAGAAACATGCAGGTTTACAGCTTATGCTTTTGATAAAGGATACATAAGAGAGGAAGACACGCCTATGGAGCAACCTGAGCAACCCCGCATTTGGCCGGATCGGTTTAAACGATTTTTTTTGAATAATAAGTTTGTCCTTTTTCTGTTAATTCTGCTGCTGGTAGGACTGAACGTGATGGTTCTTACCAAAGTATCCTTTGTTTTGCACCCGCTCGCGGTGCTGATCAAGACGATTGTACTTCCGATTATTCTGTCGGGTATTCTCTATTACCTGCTGAATCCGATTGTGGATGTTATGGAAAAGTGGAAGATCAAGCGCGGCTGGTCCATTTTGATCTTATATCTCGCTATCGGGGGGATTCTGACAGTCGTTGTGCTGGCGGTCATTCCGGTCGTACGTAACCAGATTGTGGGGCTGATTGAAAATTTCCCAACGTACAGTGAGACGGTCAAACAGCAGTTTGAGCAGCTTACGGGCAGCAAGCTGTTCGGTCAGTTCCAGGAGACAGTGAATCTGAATTCTCAGGACTGGTGGGGTACGATTTCCCAGAAAGCCACTGAAATTCTGAACTCGACCTGGAACAAATTGGGCGGATTCCTTGGAGCGTTCACCGAGACGGTGCTGTCCATTGTAACGGTTCCTTTTATTCTGTTCTATCTGTTGAAAGACGGCAAGAAGCTTCCGTCCAAAATCCTGTCTTTCCTGCCAATCAAGAGCCGTACAGGTGCAATGCATGTGCTGGAAGATATCAATCACCAGATCAGTTCGTTCATTCGTGGACAGATTATCGTCAGCTTCTGCATCGGCATTCTGCTCTACATCGGTTATATGATTATTGGTCTGGATTATGCGCTGATTCTTGCGATTATCGCATCTTTCACGAGTGTTGTACCGTACCTGGGACCTGCAATCGCGATCACGCCTGCGTTGATTGTGGCTCTGGTGACTTCCCCGGTGATGCTGCTGAAGATGGTAGCGGTGTGGACAATCGTGCAATTAATTGAGGGTAAATTCATCTCACCTCAGATTATGGGCAAAACGCTCAGGATTCACCCCATCACGATTATCTTTGTCATTCTGACCTCAGGTAATCTGTTCGGTGTAGTGGGCATTCTGTTAGCCGTTCCAGGATACGCGGTGTTGAAAGTGTGTGTGTCGCATATCTTCAACTGGTTCAAGGAAAGATCCGGCCTGTATGATCCGAAGAATAACAATCTACTGTAACTATAGCGGGCATATCCGTTGTTTGATCCCTGATAAACCTCTTTTCAGGCAAAACGGTGCCCTTATACAACAGAACCCCCGTCCATCGGCTAATAACCGAGAGACGGGGGTTCTGTTGTGTGAACAGGCAGGCTAATGCCTAGCTATGTTTAATATGCTGGAGCGTCTGCAGGAAAATCTGCTCAATGTGTGCATCATCCAGAGAATAATACACGGTCTTGCCTTCTTTGCGCCGCTTGACAATCCGCATGTTGCGGAGTGACCGCAGCTGGTGCGAAATGGCCGACTGTCCCATATCGAGCAGCACTGTCAGATCGTGCACACATAATTCCTTCTGTAACAGCGCATCAATAATACGAAGCCGTGTCGGGTCGCTGAAAGCCTTGAACCAATCAGCCATCTCGGAAGAGGTCTCGCGATCCATGAGAGAAGCACGAATGGTCTGCACGTCAGCCTCTGTTCCAGAGCAGGCCGCGTCGCATTCGGCTGGAGCTTTAACCGGTTGTTCCATTTCCTATCACCACCTATATTAACTCAACCTTTGATTTGATCAAATGTTCTTCGTTAAGCCTATTATATCCAAAAAACGTCTAAAGCGAAATGATTACTATTAGCATATTCTGTATGAAAAATCAACCGGAATTGTTGACACTCATGTTTAAGCGTGCATATAATAGGGTTAACAAAACATATGAATGGTTGCTCATATATTGATTTAAAATCAAAAAAATTACGGATAACTTTGTTTTACGTACTGCAAAGGGGAGAGTTCACATGGGAACCGGACAGGAACAGGTGAAAAGGGAACTGCTGCTGGATGGATTGGATTGCGCGAACTGCGCATTGAAGATTGAGAATGGCGTCAAAAAAATTAAAGGCATTTCCGATTGCTCGGTCAATTTTGTGACCAAAACCTTATCCATGCACACCACATCCGATATGGATGAGCAGGTGGTGGAAGAAGCGAAACGCAAAGTGCTTCGGCTGGAGCCGCATATTCGTATTTCGGAAAAAGGTAAATCATCGCAAGGCAGTCGCAGTTCTGCTGATTCAATAAACCACACTAATGATCATGTGCACGCCCATGCAGGTAGCGGGGCTCACACGCATGGGCATACTTCGAGTGGGCACGATCATGCTGGTCACTCCCATGATAATGCACATGATCACGGTCATGCAGATGGTCACGATCATGACGCGCATGCCGGACACTCACATGAACATGGCGCTGGGCAGACGAAGGTGCTGCTGGCACGTCTGGCGGCTGGATCTGTTCTGGTGGCAGCCGCGATCTGGTCTCCGCTGGAAGGATGGGCACAGCTTGCACTCTATGTTGTTGCTTATCTGATCGCAGGGGGAGATATCGTTCTCCAAGCGTTCAAAAATATAATTCGCGGTCAGGTATTCGATGAATACTTCCTGATGTCTGTCGCTACCATCGGTGCTTTTGCCATTGGCCAATATCCCGAAGGTGTTGCGGTTATGCTCTTCTATCAGCTCGGTGAGCTGTTTCAGGGGCTGGCGGTTAATCGCTCAAGGAAGTCGATCCAGTCGCTTATGGATATTCGCCCGGACTATGCCAACATGCTGATTGGCGCGGGAGAAGAGACCAAGCGAGTGTCGCCGGACGAGGTACGTATTGGAGATCGAATCGTGGTTAAAGCGGGTGAGCGAGTACCCCTGGACGGAATCGTTAAGGCAGGTCGTTCCATGGTGGATACTTCGGCTCTGACAGGTGAGTCCGTTCCGCGTGAATTAGAACCCGGTAGTAATGTACTGAGTGGATTTGTGAACAAAAACGGAATGTTAACTATTGAAGTAACAAAAACTTTTGGTGAATCCACGGTATCCAAAATTCTTGACTTGGTGCAGAATGCGAGCAGCCGCAAAGCCAAAACGGAACATTTTATTAGCAAATTCGCCCGTTATTATACACCGGTTGTCGTCATTCTTGCAGCTTTGATTGCGCTCGTTCCGCCACTGGTGCTCAGTGGTGCGACATTCGCCGATTGGATCTATCGTGCACTGGTCTTCCTCGTGATCTCTTGTCCGTGTGCGCTGGTCGTTTCCATTCCGCTTGGTTTTTTCGGCGGCATCGGAGCTGCATCACGTAACGGGATTCTCATCAAAGGAAGTAACTACCTTGAAGCATTGAACGATGTTAAAGTCGTTGTTTTTGATAAAACGGGTACACTAACCAAAGGTGTTTTCAAAGTAACAGCTGTTCGCCCTGAAGGTGGGCGTACGGAAGATGAATTGATGGAGCTTGCCGCAATTGCCGAGGCCCATTCCAATCATCCGATTGCTGAATCCATTCGCGCAGCCTGGGCAAAGGATATCCGGACTCAGGGTGTGGATGATTACGATGAGGTTGCGGGGCATGGCATCAAGGTCAGTGTGGATGGACGTGAAGTGCTTGCGGGTAACGCCAAATTGATGGAACAGTCAGGTATCTCGTATACGACTCCACAAACTGTGGGTACGGTGGTGCACGTTGCCGAATCGGGTTCTTACGTCGGTCATCTGATCATTGCCGATGAGGTGAAGGACGATGCAGCGGCAGCTATTCAGGCACTTAAGAAGCTCGGTATCCGCAAAACAGTCATGCTAACAGGGGATGCCAAGGCTGTTGGTGAAGCTGTAGGGCGTGAGCTGGGTGTCGATGAAGTATACGCTGAGCTGCTGCCACAGCATAAAGTCGAACAGTTGGAGCGTCTCGAAGCTGCCAAATCGCCGAAGGAGAAAATGGTGTTTGTCGGTGATGGCATTAACGATACACCTGTGCTCGCGCGTGCCGATGTAGGTGTAGCGATGGGGGGACTTGGTTCGGATGCTGCGATTGAGGCAGCAGACGTTGTTATCATGACGGATGAACCATCCAGACTGGCAAGTGCAATCCGGATTGCAAAACGGACACGAACCATTGTCTGGCAAAATATCGGTTTTGCGTTGGGTGTCAAAGCGATCTTCCTGCTGCTGGGTGTGTTCGGAATTGCCACCATGTGGGAAGCGGTATTCTCTGATGTAGGGGTGACCGTACTGGCTGTCCTGAACGCCATGCGTGTACTGCGCGTGAAGGACATCTAAGTTTTACGAAACGATCCGGACGGCTCTTCGTATATACGTAGAGCCGTTTTTTTGTTTTAATATCTTTGGTGTATTTTTAATGGAGTTAGGGGAGAACAATGTGGCAGGAGCAGTAGTTGGGATTATATGCGGAGTGTGCTATTTCATTCTGGGATTAATGGTGTACAAAAAGCCGCCGAAAAGGATTAACGGCATATATGGTTATCGTACTCCGCGAGCAATGAGTCATCCCGAGTTATGGGAAGAAGCGCAACGTTATAGCGCCAATCTGATGATGCAGTTTGGTGTGATTATCACGGTATTCGGCATAATCGGTTTTTGGCTTACGGATGTACGAGCTTTGGTTCTAAGTCTTGTGGCTACAGGATTCTATACATTCAGGCTGTTTACCAGAGTCGAAGGCCGTTTGAAGCAAATGCAGCGTGTCCAGCAACAGGAGCAGAAGGAGCAAGGCGCTTAGGGGCACAATGTGAAATTGCACCTGAACGAAGATCCGCGAGAGCGGATCTTTTTTGCATCTTATAGAGGCGAAGGATAACAGAGATCTGCTTTTAACAACGTATTGTAAAAATTAAAACTGCAATAATTTATTCTTGTTTGAGCCATACTACATATTCAAGTCCAAAATCTAACGTTGACGTTAACATTAATAATATATATAATTATGTACATAACATTATAGACATATGAAAGTGAGGTGAAGGAAATGAGTTTATATAAAATCGATGACGTAGCCAAGGAATGTGGTTTGACCAAGCGTACCATTCGGTATTACGAAGAGATCGGTGTTATGCCTTCACCTCAGCGGACGGACGGTGGCACACGATTATACACTCGGGAAGATATCGATTATCTCAAAAAGGTGGTTCGGGCGAAGGAAGTTCTTGGTTTCTCGCTTCAGGAGCTACATACCTATGTGGCAACGGCGGATGCGCTGAACGAACAGCGTTTTGACTACCAGCAGACCACTGAAGTGAGAGAACGGATCGAAAAACTCACCAAGATGGAAACGACATTGAATGACCAGCTGCAATTGATCGAGCAGAAACTTCAGAGCATTCACGCCGTTCAGGAGGAACTTGAGGAATTACGTGAACGGGTTCAGAACGGCATTCGACGATTAGAAGGGCACGAGAATGACACATAACTGATGAATGCATCGAATTATGCAAAATGCTAAATTAGTATTCCACGATAAGCACCGGGAGATCCGGTGTCATTTGTGCCGTTTTCTTTCCTATATTTCTGAAAATAAAGATGATATTTCATTGTTTTTCACAATTTGTTTCACAACATAAATCATGAACCAGGAGGAATTACGTATGAAAAGAGAACCCTCATTACCTGATGAATTGCCGTCATCCCGTGGAGGTCTATTATCCCAGCCTAGAGCGGTATGGGCAGTAGCTTTCGCCTGTATCATCTCCTTTATGGGGCTAGGATTGGTTGACCCGATTTTACCTGCGATTGCAGATCAACTGCATGCTTCCAAAAGCCAGGTATCTTTATTGTTTACAAGTTATAACGCGGTTACCGGGGTAGCCATGCTGATTACAGGTGTTGTATCCAGCCGGATTGGTGTGAAGTGGACACTGCTCAGCGGGATTTTGCTGATCATTGTTTTCTCTTTCCTCGGCGGGACCTCTGACACTGTAGGTGCGCTCGTCGGTTACCGTGGTGGTTGGGGGCTAGGGAATGCCCTGTTCATCGCAACTGCATTATCCGCTATTGTAGGACTGTCCACTTCCGGGACAGCCAAAGCGATTATTTTATACGAAGCAGCGCTTGGTCTGGGGATTGCCGTTGGTCCATTGCTCGGTGGTGAACTGGGTTCCATCTCATGGCGCGGCCCGTTCTATGGTGTAGCTGTTCTGATGGCGATAGCTTTTATCAGTATTACGTTTATGCTGCCTAAGATGGCCAAACCGAAAACGCGTAGTTCCTTGTCCGATCCGTTCAAGGCTCTGGGTTATCCTTCACTGAAAACATTGGCGATTACGGCCTTTCTGTATAACTTTGGATTCTTTACCTTGATGGCTTATTCACCTTATGTCATGAATCTGGATGAGCACGGACTCGGTTATGTATTCTTTGGTTGGGGTTTGATGCTGGCAATTACGTCTGTATTTGTTGCACCAAGATTGCAACGTCGATTCGGATCGGTTCCTTCCATGAGCGTTATGCTGACCCTGTTCGCCATTGATTTGCTGGTAATGGCTGTAGGTACGGTAATGGGATCATCCACAACGGTTATTGTGGCCGTTATCGTTGCCGGGATTTTCCTCGGGATCAACAACACATTAATTACGACGGCAGTTATGGAAGCAGCTCCAGTGGAACGTTCTGTGGCATCGGCTGCATATAGCTTTGTCCGGTTCCTTGGAGGTGCGCTGGCACCTTGGCTTGCTGGTAAATTGTCCGAGTGGTTCCTGCCGGAGACACCGTTTTATTTTGGCGCATTGATGGTTCTGATCGGGGTCGTTGTGCTTCTGGTACGCCGCAGACATCTGCGCGATATCGATGCTGCCATTACGCATTAATGAACAGGAGGAATGGAAAATGCTGAAACGAATATTGGTTGCTGTCGATGGGTCGGTTCATGCACACAAAGGTCTGGAGCAAGCTGTTGTTCTGGCAGAAAGTCTGAAACAACCGGCTTCTTTGATTATCGTACATGTTAATCCTTCGATCTCGCTAAATGAACCCGCGCTGGGTGTGGATCTTGAAGCGCGGATCGCAGAAGAAGGACAGCATATTATACAACCTGTTAATGAATTGTTAGCCGCTCGTTCTGTTCATTATGAAACTTTGCTGATTGCTGGTGATCCCGTGAATGAGATCTGTCGTGTAGCAAAGGATAAAGACTGTGATCTCATTGTGATGGGGACGGCCGGGAAAAGCATGCTCGCTGAAATCGTGGTGGGCAGTGTCAGCCACGGCGTCTTGAAACATGCAGGATGTCCGGTAATGACTGTAAAATAGTGGTATGACTTTCTTGTGTTGATGATGCTAAAGTGGTGTATAAATAGGTATGGGATAACGCTGTGTTAAACATGAATGGAGGATACAACCAATGAAAAAACAACATCTGTTCATCGGGGGCAAGCCCACCGAATCAGTAGACTATATAGCACTTCAGGCACCGTACTCGAAAGAAACACTGGCAGAAGTATCCTCGGCGTCAGCTGAGGAAGTCGAATCAGCGATTGCCGCAGCAGTTCAGGCAGGCAAAGAGATGCGCAGAATGCCTGCCCATCAGCGTGCAGACATCCTTTACAAGCTGTCCACCCTGCTGGAAGAACGGAAGGAAGAAGCAGCACGGATCATTGCGCTGGAGGCAGCGAAGCCGATTACTGCGGCGCTCGCCGAGGTTGATCGTACGGTGGAAACGTATCGTTTCGCCGCAGAAGAAGCCAAGCGGCTCACCGGAGAGACAGTTCCCATGGATGCAGCCAAAGGCGGCGAAGGACGCGTAGGCTACACGATGCGGCAGCCTTTGGGTGTTATTGGAGCCATTACGCCGTTTAATTTTCCGATGAACCTGGTGGCTCACAAAGTAGGACCGGCGCTGGCAGCAGGTAATACGATTGTGTTGAAACCTGCGGAGCAGACACCGTTGTCTTCGTATTATATTGCCAATTTGCTTCAGGAAGCGGGATTACCGGATGGCGCATTGAATGTGGTGAGCGGTGACGGCAAAACGATCGGTGATGTACTTGTAGAGCATCCTGACGTGGCCCATATTACGTTTACAGGCAGCCCTGCTGTAGGTACCAGCATTCGCAGCAAAGCCGGACTGAAACGCGTAACATTGGAGCTGGGGTCCAATGCAGCCGTCATTATAGATGCGGATGCCAATTTGGATAAGGTGGTACCGAGATGTGTGACCGGGGCTTTTACTTACCAAGGTCAGGTATGTATTTCACTGCAGCGAATCTATGTGCATAGCGCGATTGCGGATGAGTTCATTCGTCGTTTTGCAGAAGCAGCCCAAAAAGTCGTAGTTGGAGACCCGTTGAATCCGGATACCGTTGTCTCTGCGCTCATCACATCCAAAGATGTACAGCGTACGCTGGACTGGATCGATGAAGCGAAGCAGGCAGGCGCTGAGGTGGCAACAGGCGGCGAAGCAGAGGGAGGCGTATTACGTCCAACCGTGCTTGTTAACGTTCCGCGTGATGCCAAGGTGTCTTGTCAGGAGGTCTTTGCCCCGATCGTTATCATTAATACGGTAGAATCGGTTGAAGAAGGCATTGAGCATGTGAATGATTCAGTCTATGGGCTTCAGGCGGGTGTGTTCACCAATGATATTCATACTGCATTGCATGCAGCGGATCACATTGAAGCAGGCGGCGTAATGATTAACGATATTCCAACTTTCCGTGTGGATCATATGCCTTATGGTGGTGTGAAGCAGAGCGGGATGGGACGTGAAGGTGTTAAATATGCTTTAGAGGAAATGACGGAATTGAAGTTTGTCATGTTTAATAAGAACTAATTATTCACTCCTAAGACGAGCGGATATTCGAGATAGAATAGAACAAGATGATCCTGTGCCCGTTTTAGGGGGTGCGGGATTTTTTTCTTTTTTACATTCAGCCTTACCGTAAAAAAATACATAGCCTTTCTTTATTAACCCCAGGTTCACATCTGATGAGAAGGGTATAAATACTTATCATACCGCAAATCTACCAATTAGATGCCGTTCATATCACCGAAGCATTGTGTATCCATCCAGAGAAATGAACGGATTACTAGGGTACAGAATTGTTGGAAGTCTTATAATATCTCACTTAAATTTAAATAAAATGCAGTGTGAACAAGCCTGAACCTTGGAGTTACAGGCCAGACAGGAGGTGCATTCAAATGGCATATTCCATGGTTGATCTATCCGGGATGTCCGGTGTAAGTCTGAGTGAATTGGGACAGTACGCGGAGACAGGTCTGCTGAATCCAGCCTTCGTAGGTCAAGATGAAGATATCTATTACGAGAAGCCAGAGCTGCTGCGACTACAGCAGATACTCTTCTGTAAAGAAGTAGGCATGGAGGAGGAAGAGATCGGCCCCATGCTCAGGGATACTCCCCGGGATATGATTCGTATTATGCAGCAGCATCGGATCGAGATGCTTGAGAAGGCACTTCATTTGCATGGAATGATTCAGACACTGGACAAAACCATCTCTTACTTACGTGGTGAGCAGGAACTGGATGAATATGAACTTTACGCCGGGTTTTCTAGTAAGGGGCGTCACCAGCTTCTGAATGAACCGATTTCTGACCATGCGTCAAAGAATGACTATTCTGAACAGTTGAAGACAGAGGACAGTCAGAAATACAACGCCAATTCACCGGAGCAATCCACAATGCCTGATGGCCAGGCGATGAAGTCGAAGGAAGATTTTCTTGATTCACAGGCGAAGATTGACCGGATTCACTTGGACTTGCAGGGCGCTATTGAGGAAGGGTTAGAACCTGGCAGCACGGAAGTACAGCAGATTATCGGCAGACATCTCGATTGGATCAAGGACTATTACACCCCAACAGCAGAGATTTACCGGGATCTGGGCAATCTGTACGTCGAGCACAAAAATTTTCGCCAGATGTATGATGGCTACCACCCCAAGCTGGCCGAGTTCTTGCGAGACGGGATGATGATTAAAGCGGAACAGGATTTATCCTAGATGCATAAAGTATCTTGGGCGAGCAGAACATGGGTGTGAAGAAAAATAATCATAACAAAGAGCGCAGGTCCTCTAGGAGGAGTGCGCTCTTTGTTATTGCATATCATCGTAAGGCCCATGAACTCTGCATCGGCTTAAGACATTCAGGCAGTTAGGATAATTCCAGCTGCTCTGTAATCAGGCTTACCGCCTTTTCTAGGAAGATGCGGTCTTCATCGTCAAAACGGTTTTTGAGCGGGCTATCAATGTCGAGAACCCCGTACAATTCGCCGTTTTTGATAATGGGTACAACGATCTCACTGTTCGATGCGGCATCACAGGCGATATGGCCTGGAAAGGCATGGACATCTTCAACGACCATCGTACGTCGTTCCGCAGCAGAAGTGCCGCATACACCGCGTCCAAGTGGAATACGGATGCAGGCAGGCAGTCCCTGGAATGGACCGAGTACAAGTTCTTTTCCATCATACAGATAGAATCCGACCCAATTGGTGTCGGTCATAAATACATTGAGCAACGCCGCAGCGTTTGCCAGATTGGCAATAGCGCTAGGTTCATCGCGGATCAGAGCACTTAACTGTCCCAGGACGGCGGTTTGCTGCTCGCTTCGTGTTCCTTCATAAGAAACAGCTTGAAACATGATGAATCACCCTCCCGAGCAAAAATGGTACTTATTTTCAAGATAGTGCAGAGCCTGCGGTTAGTCAAGCGGAGGATTTCGGAAAGGGCAGGTCAGGCATGAATATTCCTCCTGTTTCTCATCTTCCTGGGTGGGGTAAATACTTAGCAACCACGGCGGGCTACAACCCGGGAAGGAGCTTGGCTTATGCATGCAGAGGTACAGAATCTTTTTGTACGAATTCATCTTCTATATTTAGCTCAAAATCAGGATTTAACTGTTAGCGACGCATTGCCTCTATTGGAAGAACGGGGGTATCGCGTTGGAGAACGGGAGATCAAGCAGGAGCTCGAGCATCTGACACAGGAAAACTTCCTGACCGCCCATGGAGATCAATGGAGCCTTACCGGGACTGGCATTGAGGAGTTTAAGGAAATCATAGCCGTGTTCGGCCGGGTTAGTGAGGAATTGCTGGGGACAGGCAAGAAGACGTCTACAGCCTGAACTTAAATTTGGATAAGGTATGTATCCCGAAATAGGATGCAAACTTGAGTTGATCCATATGTACAACAAGACCGGGAGCGGAAGTGGCCCGGTTTTTTGACGTGATCATGATGACTGAACAGTTGCCATTCGGTGCAGGTTATGGTTAGATGGCTATTGAATATGAGGTCTGTGGGATAGATCGGATCGGAGTGTCTTTTCATGTATAAATGCAAAGGGAGAATTCCCGAACTAGAGACAGGGCGGCTGCGACTGCGCAAAATGCGCCGCCGGGATGCGGCCCAGATGTTCACTTGCTGGTCCGACCGGGAAGTGACCCGTTATATGAATTTGGCGCCCATGATCGGGACAAGTGAGGCTGCGGATATGATTGGGCTGTTAAATCATATGGCAGGAGAAGAGGAGGCGATTCGCTGGGGTATTGAACTCAAGGAAACGGGCCGGCTCATCGGAAGTTGTGGATATAACACTTGGCAACTTGAAGGCGCATTTCGTGGTGAGATCGGCTATGAACTGGGGCGCGACTACTGGCGTCACGGTTATATGACGGAAGCATTTTCGGTTATGTTACCGTTTGGGTATGAGACGATGGGTCTCAATCGGATTGAGGCGCTGGTTGATCCGCGCAATCTCGCTTCGGGAGAGTTTTTGACGAACCGCGGTTTCACGCGGGAAGGCCTGCTGCGTCAAGTTCAACATACGTCTACCGGATATAAGGATATGGTGATGTATTCCCTGTTGTACGATGAGTTTTTACGTAAGAGAGATAAATAGAGAAAGCAATATATAATTTTTTCACATTGAAATTTACACAATAACGAAGGGGCAGAACAAAGCTGGAGAAGCGTAGCGTTCGTATTTATCACCGGATTTCTCCTTTGAAGGGGATGAAAAAAATCTGGGGATAACAGCGATCGAAAGGTTGTTCTGGTTCGTAGTGGGCTGTGTACATCAATGTTCCAATTATATAGAGAATTGAAGAGAGAAGGGTTTGTGTGAATACAACCGGAGGTTTAAACCGCAGTTTCATCCTGGCGGGATTGCTGCTGGCGACTTTTTTGTCTGCAATTGAAGGTACAGTCATCGGTCCGGCAGGGCCAACCATTGTCAGTGAGCTGGGAAGTGTGCAGCTGTTGAGCTGGATTTTCACTGCTTATCTGTTAACGATGGCTGTGAGCACGCCGATTTTCGGCAAAATCAGTGATCTATACGGAAGAAAGCCAGTATTCCTGATTGGCTGTGCCTTATTCTTACTAGGCTCGCTTCTGTGCTGCCTTTCGCAGAACATGGAGCAACTGATTATTTTTCGTGCGATTCAAGGGATTGGCGCAGGTGCGGTTGTGCCTGTTACGTTTACGATTATTGGTGACATCTACCGCCTTGAAGAACGGGGCAAAATACAGGGATGGATCAGCTCCGTGTGGGGCATTTCATCTCTGGCCGGACCGCTGCTTGGCGGGTATTTCGTAGACAATCTGGGCTGGCAGTGGATCTTTGGGTTCAATTTGCCGTTCGGACTGCTGGCGATGTGGTTTGTGTTCCGTTATTTGAAGGAAGAAATGTCTCCGCGTACCGCGAAAATTGACTATATGGGTGCGTTGACTTTTACCGTTGGGATCACAGCGTTGCTCTTTGTATTGTCCGCAGGTGGACAGTATTATGCATGGAGTTCTCCTATTATTGTGGGACTGAGTATCGTGGCTATTTTGTTTATGATTTTATTTTTTGTGGTGGAAAAAAGAGCTCAGGCCCCGATGGTACCTCTCCATCTATTCCGTATTCGGGACATCCGGGTGGCGAATATCGCCGGACTACTGACAAGTACCCTGATGATTGGCCTAACCAGTTATTTGCCACTATGGGTGCAGGGGGTTCGGGGCGGTAACGCGACTGAATCGGGATTACTGCTTGCACCGATGTCTGTTGGCTGGCTGATTGGTAGTGTACTTGCTGGCCGTCTGTTAATGAAAATCGGATCACGCTTAACAGCGGTGATTGGATTAACCGGGATTGCCATCGGGTCGGGTGGACTCTTCTTGGTTGGTGGAACATCCCCCCAAGCCGTACTGTTTATTTTGACCTTTATTTACGGACTCGGCTTCGGATTTGCTTTTACCATCTTCACGATCATTTCACAGTCATCTGTTGGGTATAAAGAACGTGGATCTTCCACGGCGTTACATACCTTTATGCGTACGCTTGGACAAACCATTGGCGCAGCAGCCTTCGGCACATGGTTGAACTACCGGATATCAACGTTGTCGAGCGAACAGCATCTGGCAGAGGCGGGCATCTCGGATGGGGACCTGAATCAACTGCTTGCTCCGCACACGGAAGCTGCTCTGTCGGATGACAAATGGGCTCTACTGCGTAACGTGTTGGAAGGAAGTCTGCATTCCTTGTTTGTCATCATGTTTGTTATTGCCATTATCTCATGGGTGACGACACTGGCTTTGCGCAAACGGCTAATCGTTCCCGAAGATGCAGATGCTCCGCCGCAAGCACAGGCTTCAGGAAATTAAACGAAGTGAAAAGAGTAATCATTGGATTAAAGCAGCTGTTTCTCAGCTGCTTTTTTTGTTATTATTTTCTAAAAGTAATTATCTATAATTTACAATAATGGAATGGGAGGAGAGTGAAGATGAGCAGGCAATCACTGCAATCGTTCTGGTTAATATCCTTTACAATCAAGCTGCTGGCAGTCCTTATGACCTGCATTTCGCTTTCCATCGTTGTCGGACTCATGAAATATGTTCCCTTGGCAGAACGAGCGGAACATACATATTACTATCCCTTCTGGTATACATTGATCATAAGCATTCTTATCAACTTGGCTCTTCTTCTATTTTTGACCCTGCCTCTATCCTTATTAGTGGACCAAGTGCTTGCTTCTCTGAAAATGAACAGACCTATATCCAAGGTGGTAAGTGCAATCGTAGCTTATTTTCTTCTTGGTGTAGGTAGTGCGCTGTTGTTCTCCATCTTTGTGTACAGAATGCATGCCTTTCAGAATGCTGGCCCTTATCAATACGTAGTAACAACAACGTTTGTTTTTTTACTGTGGCAATCAGGTCTGGGATGGATCTTGAATAAATTCCGTAAGCAGAAGCAGCAGACCAGCACAGGATAATATAGTTATCTCATTTGGAGTAGGGGTGAGGATGATGTTTCCCAATAATCTGAATTCGTCCAAGGAAGATGAAGCCAAAAGAAAGTACGAAGAGACTCAGAGGGAGATTGAGGGTCACAGCCGCTCAGGTCTGTCCAGCTACATTGTCGATTTGCTGATTGCAGGTGGATTGGTTGTCGCTGTCCTCACGGTGTTGATGTGGATTCTGTACCTTTGATTAGATTAATAAACAAATTCGAATAACCGGTACCGCCTATTAAGGCGAACCGGTTATTTTTAGTTTGGATCAGGTGATATGGCGCTGCCCTTAGCCGTTTGCGGATAAACGATCCGCACCGAGTGCAAGCCTTTCCAACAGCTCAGAGAGCAATGTCTTATCATCTTCGCTCAGACCGCTGACAGCACGATCTATTTTGTGTGCGTAGCCTGGATAGATCTCATCCATCGTACGCTGGCCTTCCTCAGTCAATTCTACGAAAATGATGCGTCTATCCTGCGGACAGTGTTTCCGATGTAAAAGCCCCTTTTGCTCCAGCTTGTCAATGACATAAGTGACATTCCCGCTCTGCAGCAGAAGCTGTGCACCGACTTGTTGAATGGGCTGTGCTCCTTTCATATATAACACTTCGAGCACCCCGTAAGCGGTGGGGTTGAAGCCATGCACTTTGCTTCCGGATACAGCGTGTTCATTCACGCTCTTAAATGTCTGGGCCAAGGTGCGGTACAGATGAAGAGAACGTTCGGTTCCGATTTCCTGTAATTCCAGCATACTGATCCCGCCTTTTCAGATTTATTGGAGTTGATGAATTTACATTTGACGATTCAGAGGTTCGCCATATTTCTATTGTAAGCATCTGTTTGCACGAAAAACATGCGATATGTCACAAGATTTGCATTTTTAGCAATTAAAATTTAATCATTTTTCGATTTGTCAGTGTACATAGAAAGTAGATAATAAGTTTTTCATTTTTAAATAAGTTATGGAAAAATCATCCTGAAGGCGCCGCGTCCTATCCGTCTCTGGCAGGAGGTGGGAGCTCAGCCTGCTCTCTATAATAAATTCATATCATGAATGGGTTGAGGGCGGAGGAGAAGAAGGATGACAAGTGGAGTAACGATGCAGGAACGAAGATCGCTGAAGCACAATCGATCTTTTACCACTTTGATGGCTGCGCAGGCCATCTCCAATTTGGGGGACTGGCTGCACCTGCTGGCGATCCTTACGCTGGTCGGCATTCGCTGGAATGCTACACCGTGGGAGATTACGTTTACCACGCTCTGTGCAGCATTGCCTGTCTTACTTACAGGTCCATTTGCAGGGGCTCTGGCGGACCGGTTCAATCGGAAGTGGCTGATGATCGGTGCAGACGGTGCGCGAATTGTGATCGTGGGAGGGCTTATTTTTGCCGATCAAATCTGGCATGTGTATGTATTGCTTATTCTCAAGTCTTTATTCGATGTGGTGTTCTCACCAGCCAAGAACGGCAAGCTTAAGGAGATTGTGCCGCAGGAGCAATTGGGGCAGGCGGTGTCGATCAGCTCGGTGATTGAACAGATGTCCAAAATCATCGGTCCGGCCCTTGGCGGGCTGTTGGTGGCTGCTTTTGGAATTATCTGGTGCTTCGTGTTGGATTCCGCTTCCTTTCTGATCTCAGGCATTATTTTGCTATGGATTCCTGGAGCGCGAGTGATCCAATCTTTGAATCAGAACGTAGAACAAGTAAGGGAAGACAGAGCAGATGTTGCTCAAGCAGGTAAAAAAGCTACGTTTATGAAAGATACAATGGAAGGCATCCGCATGCTCGTATCTCTTCCTCATGTGGGAACCTCGCTGGTCCTGCTTGCTTCAGCCCTTCTGTTTCTGCAATTTGCGGATTCCCAGACAGTAGTCCTGTTCAGGCAGCTTCCCGGTATTTCAAGTGATCTGCTCGGATGGTGCGTCGCAGCTAGCGGTGTTGGAACGTTAATTGCAGTGATGAGTGTTCAGAAGTGGAAAAAGGCAGGGTATGTAATCAAGATGGGTCTTGGAACATCATTGATGGGTCTTGTCATTGGTGGAGTAGGAATGATCGTAGGAGTATGGCCGCATGCTGGTCTTGGCGCCAATTTGCTGCTGATATCGTTATTTGCCTTGGCAGGTGTGGGGGTTGGGTTTGCCATTGTTCCGTTCCAAATTCTACTTCAGGAGCAAACGCCTGAATCCATGACGGGGCGTGTGTTTGGAACGGTTGGTAGCATCATGACAGCCAGTAACATCATGGGTCCGGTGGTAGGTGGCTTTTTGGTGACCTCATTCGGAGTTATTCCGGCTTTTATCAGTTCAGGCATTTTGCTAACGCTCCTTGGCGTGATTTATGTAGTGATTCGCAGGCAAAAAAAGAACGATATGGACGGGAGTCTTACAGCAAACTCCATCATTACAGGTGAGTGAAACGAGTATACAAATATGTGATTCTCACTGTAATATAAAGAAGGCAGGGGATCCAGATCCCCTGCTTCTTTTCGTTTATTATAAAATTATGTTACCGCACGACTGAATGGTACTTTAATATATTTGCTATGCTTTCAAATGAGTGCTTGCCCTCTGCAATATTGACCATGAACTCTACTGCATATTGATGTTCCATTTGGAGATGGTAACCATTCAGCATCAAAAACGATTTGGTTACGAGATAAGCTGTCCGTTTATTTCCATTATGAGAGCAGTGATTTTATCATTATACAAAAGCATAAAATGATCAAACATTTCCTCACGAACTCGATTACAATATCAATAAAGAACCGAACAAGCACCTGACAGGACAGGGAGTGAATGATATGGAAATCGAAAACGAAGATACAGGCGCACAGGAGTCCATATTGGACGTACATATTACGGAAGCAGGATATGAGGCGGGGCAATCCACGATTAGGAACATCCGATTACACGTGGCGCCAGGGGAACTGGTGGGTATTATCGGACCGAATGGGGCTGGCAAAAGCACGACCATCAAAACATTACTTGGTCTGCTTGAACATGCAAAGTATGAAGTAACCATTGGGGGAGACGGACGTTATGCCTATATCCCGGAACAACCTGTTTTTTACGAATACATGACCCTGTGGGAACATCTCGATCTGGCAGCGGCTGCCTATGAGATGGAGGAAGAGGTCTTTGTTGCCAGGGCGGAGGAGATGTTGGTTCGTTTCGGCATGGACCACGTTCGCAATGATCTTCCGGCTAGTTTCTCCAAGGGGATGCGGCAGAAAATGATGCTGATGATCGGCTTCCTGTCCTCGCCAGATGTATATATTGTGGACGAGCCTTTCATCGGACTGGACCCACGCGCAACCAAAGATTTTCTGAAGTTGTTGGACGATGAGCGCCGCCGTGGTGCGGGTGTTCTTATGTCAACGCATGTACTGGATACCGCTGAGCGAATCTGTGATCGGTTTATACTCATTCAATCCGGGCGCTCAGCTGCCGAAGGAACACTGGACGAAATCCGAGCAGCCGCAGATTTGCCGGACGCCTCGTTGTTTGATTGTTTTGACACACTGACATCCTAACCGGGAAGGGGGGGAGAAAGATGGAGACCTCTCGTGCATATACGCCACTTGGTTTATATAGACGCAGACGCAAGGAGCAATTCAATGAACAGTTAAAAAACCTGAAACTGGTAGTAGACTGGACGGTATGGGTATACCTGCTTATTCCGGGTCTGCTGTATTTCAGCGGATGGTACGTGAGTTTATGGTCCAAACCACTGCCCTCCTGGGCGACCGGATTAACGCTGCCTACGCTGACAGGGCTGATCGACATCATTATGCTTACAGGTGGAATTCTTATATTTATAGAGGAAGCGGATGTGTTGTTCCTGAAATCAAGGTCGCTGTGGATGCGTACATTGATGAGACAGGGGATCTATCGGGCTAGTTTGCAGCATTTGGGTAAAATGATTGCAATTACGGCGTTGACCTCACCACTATGGTCCCGTGTGTATGACATGTCATTTATCCATATCGCACTAATAGCGATTTGGTTTGGCGCAGTAGCTTCATTCCAGGTCATTGTACTCCATATGACGAAAGTACGTTATATCGGATGGAGACGCTGGATTCGCATGATCCCTTTAGCAGTTGCCATGGGCATTATCACGATTGGGGTAACATCCTGGATGCATGGACACATCTGGACACTGCTTGCAGGCATTGTGGCCGCAATCCTTCTTCTCATTATGGTTGGCCGAATGAGGCTGGAGATGAAGGGAACCTTTGAGGGCGATGTGCGTGAAGATTTAAGAGAAAGGCTAAAGTTCACAGCCCTTTTACTGAGTCGATCCGTGAACAAGCCGAAAGCGCCGCGCACCCGGACGATCATATTCCGCAAGCAGCGCAAGTTGCTGCGTCATCGAACGATCTCTAATCGGACAGCTGAGACGGCGTTCAAAGCATTTTTTCGTAACTCTTCGACCATGAAATTGTACTTGCAGCTTGGCGGCCTTTCGATTGCTGCTGTTGCTTTACCGCCTTTCCCGGTCAATGTAATCGTCTGTGGTTTGTTGGTCATCATGTTGAGCGTACTTTTCTATCGTTCCTGGGAGGTATTTGCAACCTCGGACTATGTTCAGCTCGTATCCTACGATTCGGAGGAGTTAAATCGTGCAGGTGTGACCATGGTACGGATGTTGTTTGTTCCGCTGGGGATTTTAATGGGGTTCTCACTGGGGGCAGCTTGGCTAGGCTGGTTGGAAGGTATCGTGACGGCTGCGGCTGTCGTAGCATTCGGGCTGTTCGTCCTGTCTATAACAGGCTGGATTCGGTACATCCGATCCGCCTAGTTGATATTCTTCCTTGTACAGTAGCATATCAGATGAAGTAACTGACCATGCTATAGGAGAAGGATCTTATGATTTTGAAGGTAAGGGATCAGCTCTCGCAAGGAGGAAAAAAATTATGATGGATGATAGTGAACTTCAGGTACATTTCGCAGACAATGCAGCGCTGCTGGCGGCGCAGGCAACACTGGAGGAACTGGGGTATAAGCCATACCAGTCAGGACCGCTTGAATTGTACATTCCTACAGATCGCCAGGATACGCAATCTGCCGTGGAAATCGTACAGTCACATGGTGGAAGTGCGGTGTTTCTCTCCGAAACAGATGGATTGGATCAGTTTCAGAATATATCCATTCCGGCTCATCTTGTGAATGAAGATTGGAATGAAGGTTATGCGAGCGGCGGCCAAGGGAGCAATCCCGAACAGGAGATGTCTAACCGGGATGAAGATCCGACATTCGATGATTCAGTGGATGGTTTCTCGGGCAGTGTGAAGGCGTAAATGCAACAGGGGCAACGATGATGCTTGCCTTGTTGGTGACAGTGATTCTGGATTGCATACATCTCAAAAAAACCTCGATACCCTGCCGATAGCGGGATGTCGAGGTTTTTTCATGCTCTTAATAACCATACGTGATGTGGAACCGGAATCGGTCCAAGAAGATCCTATGTTCAAATCATGAGCGAGCGTTTTTATACTCTGCTGCATGCATGCCAGCTGTGTACCCCGTAGAGAAGGCAGCGGTAATATTATAGCCTCCCGTGTAGCCATGAATATCCAAAACTTCACCGCAAAAGAATAGTCCTGGCAGCAGCTTGGATTCCATTGTTTTGGGGTATATTTCCTTTAAGTGGATTCCCCCGCCAGTAACAAAGGCTTCTTTGAGAGAACGAGTTCCGTCTACGCGGAAGGTAAAATCCTTCATTAACCCCACTAATGTATTTAACATACCTTTGGGGAAATGGTGGAAAGTAAGATCTTCGCTGATCTCTGCACGCTTCATCATCAATGGAATCATGCGCTCAGGAACCCATGTTTTGAGTATGTTTTTGACGGCCTTTCGGGATTCTTGCTCCAGCACCTGCTGAACCTGGGCTTCCAAAGCACCGGGGGACAGATCCGGGAACAGATCAATACTCATCATGACCTGAGGATTCCCAGATTTCATTTGCACCTTACGAATAAACTGGCTGCAACGAAGCGCGATCGGTCCTGATACACCGAAATGGGTGAAGATCATATCTCCGCGATGGGAGATAACCGATTTGCCTTTGGCATCTAGAACAGATAACCCGACATCCCGCAGGGACAAGCCTTGCAGTTCTTTGGATTGAATCCAGCTCTCACCAGATACAATCGGCACTTCCGTCGGATACAGCTCTGTAATCGTATGTCCAGCCGCTTCAGCCCAAGGATATCCATCCCCGGTTGATCCGGTTTGTGGGACTGATTTACCCCCGGTAGCGATAATAACAGAGCGTGCAAGTATCGTTGTGCCAGAAGCCAGCTTTACACCCTGCACGTGTTGACCGTTCTGAATTAATTCCTTAACCGGCTGTTTGGTGCGAATCTCTACCCCAAGGGAAACAATTTTGCCTACCAACGCATCAACGACTGTTTTGGCTTTATCGGTTACCGGGAACATTCTCCCGTTATCCTCCTCTTTCAGGGCAATACCGAGATTTTCAAAAAAACGCATAATTCCCTGATTGTCCAGATTCTGAAACGAACTATATAAAAAGCGTCCATTGCCCGGAATATGCCGGATCAATTCATCCGTCTCCTTGGCATTGGTCACATTGCAGCGACCGCCGCCAGAGATCCCGAGTTTACGGCCGAGTTGATCTCCTTTATCCAGCAGTAGCACCGAGGCTCCATGCTCAGCAGCGGAGACACAGGCCATGAGGCCCGCAGATCCACCGCCAATTACAATGACATCATACATGCGTTATTACCCTCTTTTTTCATTGATTTTGTCTGTTTTCCGAAAACCCTGTCTACTCCTGCCTGTTTATGAAACAATACAAATGTATTAGCAGTTCTATTATGCTGTCTTAAGGGATATATTGTAATATACTGTCGCCTATGTTTTAATCAGAAATACATGAGGGAATGTGCAGGCAGAGGAGGGAGATGGCATTGTGGTTGCGTTAAAGGACATTCTTTTACAAATACTGCTTGCAGGAGCTGCGGTATTCCTGATTCCATTATTGCACTTGGGGCTTTCCAGGCAAGCAGTCGCCAAGGCAGGATATCATAGGATGGTACAGACCAGTTTTGCCGCGACCAGTGTGGTGAGCATGTTGCTATGTCTGCTTTTTGCCCACTATGGCAACCCGGTAGCAGTCCCTATCTCCTTGGGCATTGTGCCCCTGACGCTCGTCATATTGTATTGCAGGCCTCGCATAGGCCTAACGCTGTCTCTTCTCCAGATACTCTTCTATTTTCTCTTTGCGCATCCCTATAATCTGTACGGATTTCTACTTCAAACGGGCATACTTCTCTATCCTATTGTATGGTTGTCAGCCAAACGATTCAAGCATAATACACGTTCACGCAAAATGGGGACAGTTATCGCCTTAATAACGGCAGAACTGGTTGTGTCCAATGTTCTGTATATTCCATTAATGGAAAGCCAACCAACATTCTCAACAGTACAGTGGGTATTACTAGCGCTGGGATATACAATCGGTGCAGTTCTTGCTGGAAGTCTTAGTATGCTCTGGATTGAACAGATACAACATCACCGGGGGCTTGAGCAACATTTGTCCGAAGTTCATCATAGATACATAGCCGAAACGGAAAAGCTTAACCAAATTCTGAATGCTGTTCCTTTATCTATCGCAACCGTAGATAAAGAGGGGACCGTGCAGTTCGTCAACGATACGATGGAGCAAACGGCGCGGGATCAATTGCCTTGCACGACAACACCTGATTTGATTGGGCAACCTGCGAGTCAGTTTGTCGAACAAGCCCAGGCAGACAAGATGGAGAGCAGTATTCGTAAAGCCATTGTTCATGGAGAAGTGAGTGGACTTACGGTGCGTTACGGTTCAAACGTATTTCAATCCCGGACCGTTCCCATCTACGCGTACTCGGCAGAACTGCCAAGAGAAGCTATCGGAGCCATGTTGATCATTCAGGATATTACTGAGCTTGAAATGCTGCGAAGCGAGCTCGATAATGTGGATCGCCTTAGTCTTGTAGGGCAAATGGCCGCAAGTATTACCCATGAAGTACGGAATCCGATGGCGGTTGTGCGTGGTTTTCTTCAATTAATGCAGGAAAAGAGTCCGGAGTCCCTGGATCACTATTACCGGATCGTTCTGGAGGAGCTTGATCGGGCGAACAGCATTATTAATGATTTTCTGTCATTGGCTCAGAATCGAATTGCCGAGAAGGAAGAATCCCAGCTGCATGATATCATCCATGAACTAAGTCCTTTGTTATGGGCTGATGCAAACCTGCGAGGTCAGAGTATTGAATTTATGCTGGCTCACAATGTGCCGAAACTGCATCTGAATTCAAAGGAAATTAAACAAGTGGTGCTTAATCTGGCTCGTAACGGGATGGAAGCCATGAATGAAAAAGGGGTACTTACACTTGAGACCCGGTTGGTGGATGACACCGTGGAGCTGTGTGTGCGAGATACTGGCCCGGGTATTCCTAGAGTGAAGCAGGAGAAGCTGTTCGAACCTTTTTTTACGACCAAGGCCAAAGGAACCGGACTGGGGTTATCCATGTGTCTGAGCATTGTCGAACGGCATAACGGAACTATTACCATTGAATCGGAGGAAGGGCAGGGTACAACTTTCAAAGTTGCATTTCAACGCTGAACTTCAAGCATGTTTTGCCAAGGAATGAGACATAATATTGAAGGAGAAGCCTTTCCGCAGGCGGTGTTTGAACCTTGCTTTCATTGATTAGGGATGTATAATAGGAATAGCACAAAAGCATTTAATTTTTTAAATAATAGAACTCACATGTTTAAGGAGTGAAACCGAATGTCTATGTCATTTGATCAATACATGAAAGATATGGTTCAACCGATGCGGGATGATCTGACTCGTTTGGGAATTCAGGAGTTGCGTACTCCAGAAGAAGTTGAAGCAAGTTTGCCGGATGCCAAAGGTACTGCTCTGGTTGTTATTAACTCGGTCTGCGGATGTGCCGCAGGTCAATGCCGCCCAGGTGTATCCCAAGCACTTCAGCATGATATTACACCAGACCACCTGTACACGGTATTTGCTGGTCAGGACAAAGAAGCTACAGCGAAAGCACGTGAATACTTTGCACCGTATCCTCCATCTTCACCTTCCATCGCTCTGATGAAAGACGGAGAACTCGTTCACTTTATTGAGCGTCATCAAGTGGAAGACCGTTCTGCGGAGGAAATTGCGGCTGAGCTCACAAGTGTGTTTGACCGTTACTGCCGTTAATTAGCTCAAGCAACGCCCCGCCTTTCGGATGACCGATGCCGGGGCGTTTCATTTTGAGCAAATAGGGTTATTGAACCATTCGGACCTTTCAAAATGGACATCAAATTTCATTAATTTAGAAACGGGGTGTGTGAACGATGAGTTTGCAACAACAGATCATCGCTGAATTGAAGGTTAAACCAAGCATTAATGAAGAAGAGGAAGTGCGCAAGCGCGTTGACTTTCTTAAAACCTATGTGAAAAATGCCAATTCCAAAGGATTGTTAATTGCAATCAGTGGCGGGATTGACAGTGCTGTAGCAACGGCGCTTTGCAAAAAAGCAACGGACGAGCTTACAGCAGAAGAGAATAAGGAATACAAAACGCTGGGTGTATTCCAGCCTTACGGTGAGCAATCGGACATTGACCATAGCTATGCCGTGGCCAAAGCTTATGACCTGAAGCATGTCGTTGAAACCAACATCGAAGATGCAGTTAACGAAATCGCACTGGAAGTGGAGCAAGGTTTCAAATCCATGGGCAGCCCGCGTCATATGACTCACCAAGGCAAAGGGAACGTGAAAGCGAGAACCCGTATGGTGATGCAATATGCTCTGTCCTTTGAGGAAAACCTGCTGGTTGTCGGAACAGACCATGCTTCTGAAGCCATCACGGGCTTTTACACCAAATGGGGCGACGGAGCCGTGGATATTACACCACTGAGCACCCTGAACAAACGTCAAGTGCGTCAGCTGGCTGCGTATTTGAACGTGCCACAGGCCATTTTGGACAAGGCTCCATCAGCAGGACTCTGGGAAGGCCAGACCGATGAAGATGAACTGGGCATTTCGTATGAAGCGAACAGTGACTATCTGGAAGGTAAACAGATTGATCCGGCTGCACAAGAGCGTCTGGAAGCATTCTACACACGTACCCATCACAAACGTAATGCCATTCCTGGCATCTAATATGGATTGCAAGCATGCCATGATATGGACAATGCAAGCATCTGAACAGCAAAGAGTCACTGCATAAGGCAGCGACTCTTTTTGTTATGCAAGATTAGTTAATCCAAGTTGCGATCTGACGAAGTGTTTCTGCGATCGCCTGCTCAAGCTGCGGCGTCGATTCCTTAAATGGATGCACAGTATTAAAAGTATGATTTCCGCCGGGAATCTGGTGCCACGGGATATCCGGGCGAGCCTGAACCAGTGCGGCCGAGCCGTTACGCAGCCGTGTTCCGTCCTCTGTTCCCTGAATAAGTGCCACACGCAGAGGGGAAGAACCCAAACGATCAATGATGGCGTAACGATCCTTATGCTTGTCCAGATCTTCCAGAATGGACACGTCCAGAGGCATCTGCTGGCCGGTTCGCCCGTTCGTGACATGGCTGCGGCCCTGTGTGCGCATTTCTTCTTTTTGTTCAGGGGTAAAGAGATCCAAGTTGGTTACACCGTTCCAGGAGAGTACGCCTGCAATCTGTTCGGGATGATCCAGTGCGTACACCAGGCTTACGCCTGCACCGCGGCTATGTCCAAGTAGAAATACCGGCAGGTCGCTAAATTCTGGCTGTGTGAACACATAATCAAGCAGTGTTGACAAGTCGGCAAGCTCTCGGCTGTACGTATTGATTGCAAACTTTTCAAGTTCAGAAAATTGCTCCAGATCTTCTCCAACTCCGTTGTGAGAGAAATTGAAGGTCAGGACGTGATAGTTCTCGCTTAGCTGGGATGCAGTGTAGGGGAACATGCCCCAGTCTTTGAAGCCTTTGTAACCGTGAGCTAGGATAATGATTCCTTGAGCGGGTTGCCGTGCGGTGAATATATTTCCGCGAATGACGGCATCTCCGCCAACAGGCAGTTCAAATGCTGTGGACATATCTTATTCCTCCTAAAGTTTCATCTATTTCTGATTCATATTTTAACATAAATGGTAATGTGGACGAAGGTGCTCGCATCCGTGCGCGCCTCCTGCTACAATAGAATACGTGTTCGGATAAGTTACGGATCAGATGACCGAATGGAGATCGTTTACAGCATAAAAGGTTAAGCGGGTGAAGCGTTGATGATATATGGCATTGGAAACGACGTGCTGGAGATTGGGCGTATGCGCAGGCTGTTGTCAGGTCAACACGCCGAAGCGTTTATGAAGCGGATTTTAACGCATGCAGAGCGAGAGATTGCGGATCATCGGGGCAAACGGATGGTAGAGTTTGTATCCGGTCGATTCGCAGCAAAGGAAGCGGTGTCCAAGGCGTTTGGCTGCGGCATTGGAAGCATGATGAGTTTTACCGACATTGAAGTGCTGCCTGACGCGAAAGGGCGTCCCGTTGCCACACTTTCTGCTGAAGCATGGGAACGACTGCAGCTGCCGTACGGCAAACAGTATGATATTCATTTGAGTATTACGCACCAGACGGAGCTGGCTGCGGCCTTTGCTATAGTAGAGCAGATGGGGAAGACGGTACCCGGATCTGAATAGTAACAATGTGGGAGAACGTGTGAAGAACGTAAGCATGGTAACAGGAGAGGACGGGAATATGGGTTTATTGGAACAGAAACGACATTTCAGCGTGAATTTGCTGGATTGGTATATGGTCAACAGACGAGATTTGCCGTGGCGTCGCCACAACAACCCTTATTTTACGTGGGTATCGGAAATTATGCTTCAACAGACTCGGGTGGATACGGTGATTCCGTATTTCAATCGTTTTATCGGGAATTTTCCGACCGTACAGGCTCTGGCTGAAGCACCGGAAGAAGATGTCTTGAAAAATTGGGAGGGACTCGGATATTATTCGCGTGCCCGCAATCTTCAGGCGGCTGCCAGACAAGTCATGGAGCTGCACGGTGGGGAGATGCCTCAGGACAAGCAAGCGGTCTTTGCGTTAAAAGGGGTGGGCCCGTATACAGCCGGGGCCATTCTCAGCATTGCCTTCAACCAGCCGCAGCCAGCGGTGGATGGCAATGTGATGCGGGTTCTGTCCCGATACTTCCTCATTGATGAGGACATTATGAAGGGCAGCACCCGGGTGTTGATGGAAGAGCTCGCAGGAGAGCTCATTCCGGAAGGGCGTGCGCGTGATTTCAATCAGGCGCTGATGGAACTTGGCGCGCTGGTGTGCACGCCCAAAGCGCCGCACTGCCTGACTTGCCCGGTCATGGAGCAATGTTCCGGCCGCATTGCCGGACGGGAGCTCACGCTGCCGGTCAAGACCAAGGCGAAGCCGCCGCGCCCTGAGCAGCGGCTGGTCGCCATTGTGGAGGGCCGCGGTGCTCATCGCGGCCGTGTGCTTGTGCGCCAGCGCACAGCGACGGGCCTATTGGCCCGCATGTGGGAGCTGCCGCATGTGCTGGCGGCACCCGCCGCAGCCGGCAAGAAGGCGGGGCCGCTGGCAGATGAGCCGGCCATGGCTTTGCTTGCCGGCAGTCTGTGGGCGGAAGGCTTCGCTGCCCGCCCGGAAGGGCTGGCTACCCATGCGGAGCATGTGTTCAGCCACATTGTCTGGAGCCTGCAGGTGTACAAGTGCACTGAGCAGGACCAGAGTAACGAGCTTCCGCTAATCGCTGCGGAAGCCAGAGCCGCCTACGATGCACAGGCAGCTGCCAAGGAAACCACTGCTCCAGCCCAAGCATCGGAGCCAAGCATGATTGATGAAGCCAATATCTCAGGCTCATTTGATGAGCAGGGGGAGCCGTTGTCGGCAATTGCCGCAAGTGACCCGGCGCATGATGTAATGAGTGGTAAAGGCGATGGCCTAATCTATCGCTGGATTGGTCCGGAAGATATGGACAAAATGGCATTCCCCAACATTTTTCTGAAGCTCATCAGCAGTTATTTTGCAGGAGCATATGACGATGTTAGTGAGTAATGGGTGCCTGCCATACCAATATTAAATCAACCAACGTGCAACAAACAAAAGCACACAAAAAAGAGCCTGATCCGGTCGCTTTGACCAAATCAGGCTCTTTAATTATGCTGGCAGTCTTATTTCGCTGCAGCGTAACGTTTGTTTACTTCATCCCAGTTGATTACATTCCAGAAAGCACCGATGTAGTCAGGGCGTTTGTTTTGATATTTCAGGTAGTAAGCGTGCTCCCATACATCCAGACCCAGAACCGGAGTCAGACCTTCGAAGAGAGGGCTGTCTTGGTTAGGTGTGCTAGTGATGGACAATTTGCCATCTTTACCAACTACGAGCCAAGCCCAACCAGAACCGAAACGAGTTGTAGCTGCTTTAGCGAAATCTTCTTTGAATTTGTCAAAGCCACCCAGTTCGCTATCAATTGCTGCTGCGATGTCGCCAGTTGGAGCGCCGCCGCCGTTAGGTCCGATGATTTCCCAGAACAGGCTGTGGTTAGCATGTCCGCCACCATTGTTGCGAACGGCTGTGCGGATACCTTCAGGTACGCTGTCAAGGTTAGCAATCAGATCTTCCAAGCTTTTACCTTGCAGTTCAGGAGCGCTTTCCAGAGCTGCGTTCAAGTTCGTTACGTAAGTATTGTGATGGCGATCGTGGTGAATTTCCATCGTTTGCGCATCAATATGTGGTTCCAGTGCGTCGTTAGCGTAAGGAAGTGCTGGTAATTGAAAAGTCATAATGAAATACCTCCTGAGATTTTTGAATTTTTGTTAAGGTCAGCATTTTGCATAATTCAATTCGAATCGCTTCCGATACAAGTTCTAGACGAATAGGTTCACTTCGATCTATATCTTGCTGAGTGAAAGTCGCTCACAGGATTTATGCAAATTGCTCAGGTACCTATGTAATAATACCCTTGTCACTAATATTAAACCGCATTCGGGCTAATTAAGCAACATTTTTGTTTATTAAGTCCCCCCCAGACGTTAATCCATTCATGGGTCAGAGATAACAAACATATTTTACCCATTATGAAACTATTTATGTGATTTTAGGGCTTTGAATAGAGGAAAAGTTTAATATTCGGATGTAAACGGTTACAATTAAGCGCTTTCAAAAGAAAATGCGTGTTTTATGGCGTAAAGTATGGTTTAATTGACGGAGAAGCGGTATTTTCTCGTTTTTTGTCATTATATGAACATTGGGTTTTTGGTAAAAAGGGGAGCCCCTTTTTGTAAAACCTCATCTAAGCTAACGAAAAGGGAGATTTAAGACATGCACGTTCGTTCCTTTCAGTTGAGTGATGCAAGCCAGATGACAGAGCTTCTCCAGGTTGCACTATCGGAAGAGTGTTATGAGAACACGATGGGCCCGTTTGCCCGTCAATTGTCATGGGATTCTGACCTGATCATGGTTGCGGAAGAAGAGGGAGACCTCGTCGGCGCTTTGATCGGTACGATTGACCACAACCAGGGATGCATCTATCGTATTGCGGTCCATCCAGACTATCGTCGCCGCGGAGTCGGCAAAAAACTTGTCGAGGCCATGGAACAAAGGTTCCAGCAGCGTAAAGTCAGTCAAATATGGGTGGCGGGTGATGAGCACAACAAAGTAGCCATGCCTCTTTATGAAGCAATGGGTTACGGTGCCAATCAGATTATGAGCGCTTTCCAGAAACTCAGTATTTTGTCCAAAGCTTAGTTTGCAGGGTTAAAAAAGAAATATAACAGATTTTCATTTCATATTAGGCGTATCTTTCAACGTGTAACAACGTGAGGGATATGCCTTTCTATTTATATGGGTGCTATTCACCGATTATTCCCCTTTTTTCGCCACTTCTGAACGCCATTCCATTTAAATTAATCCCTGGTTCAACTGTTTTAATCTCGTTGTTATTCACCCTTCAAGTTGTATTGGTGCTCATAACCAATTGTTTCACTCTTGCAAATGAAGTAGAATTGAAAGGATTATGATCACTCAATTTTGGTAATATCAGAACATATAAACGCGGAACGCCAGCTTCCTGATATTTTTAAGAAAAACGTTCACTATATACAATCTGTCTTCCTTGAAAGTTTGTCGATCGACGTTTTTTTTCACAAAATGGATAAACGAGGTGTCTCTTTGAACTCCAATAATCTTTCAACGGAGCATGTAGCTTCCAAGGAACGAAATGGTCCGGGAGTGCCTGATCCACCGGGGAAATCCTGGGGTGCAGAGCTTTGGGACTGGGTGAAAACCATAGTGATTGCTTTTGTAATCATGATGCTGTTGAACCTGTTTGTATTCAATCTTTCGATGGTCAAAGGTCAATCGATGCAGCCGACGCTGGTTGAGCGGGATCGTCTGTTTGTAAATAAAATTGTATATGATTTTGGGACACCGTCCCGATCAGATGTTATTGTGCTTCGTGATCCAAGCGAAGGTGTGGAGAAAAAAGATTTTCTGGTCAAACGGATTGTCGGACTTCCTGGAGACACAGTTGAAGTAAGGGACCATCATTTATTCGTGAATGGGGAGCAGCAAGCCGAAACGTACACGGATACGGAGGTTCAGGACCCTGATTTTGGACCGATTATGCTGGAAGCGGATCATTACTTTGTAATGGGAGATAATCGTCATGAAGGCAAGAGCAAGGATAGCCGTGTGTTTGGCAGCATTACTTCCAGTGAAATTGTAGGCAGGGCGGAGTTTATTTTTTGGCCGTTCTCAGAAATTAAAAAATTGTAAAATGTTAGCAGGACAAGGACAACAACTTCACGCTGCATTTTGCGTTAAACGATATAGACTCGGTTTCTTTTTAGCTCCGGTATGTCCGACTTGTATATCGAAATCAGCGCCTGTCCTCCCACCTGAGGCGGGCGTTCACTATTTGCGGAATTAGCGTGGAAGAAGAGAGGGAATAGATATGACGAGTGTACAGACCGGAGCAGCAAAGGAAGCAGCTGTATGGGAGAAGTTAAAACAAGAGATTAAGGCAGCTGCTCCCGAGATGGGTATTGATGATATAGGATTTGCTTCGGCAGAACCATTCGTGACCTTGAAGTCCATTCTGGAGCAACATCGGGCGAAAGGGTTCGAGTCCGGATTTGAGGAGCCTGATATTGAGAAAAGGATACGTCCAGAGTTGAAAGATGGCGAGCCTGCTTCGCTCATTGCGATTGCCGTGGCTTATCCATCGAAGATGGTTAATCCGCCGAAGTCGGAGCCGGGTGCATACCGTGGTATTCTTGCTCGTTCCGCCTGGGGTCAGGATTATCACCAAGTCCTGCGTGCAGCAATGGACAAGCTGGTTCATTTTATACGTGAACGCGTACCTGAAGCCATGATTGAAAGTATGGTAGACACGGGGGCGTTGGTGGACCGTGCTGTTTCCCAGCGTGCGGGGATTGGATTCAGTGCCAAGAACTGTGCCATTATATCGCCCAAATTCGGTTCATGGATCTTTCTCGGCGAACTGGTCACGAATATCCCGTTTCAGCCAGACAACCCGGTGACCGAGGATTGTGGTGAATGTACGAAGTGTATTGATGCCTGTCCAACTGGAGCACTGGTCGGGCCGGGACAACTGAATGCACAGCGCTGCATTTCGTTTGTGACCCAAACGAAAGGCTTCGTGGATGAAGAGTTTATGCTCAAAATTGGCAACCGTCTGTACGGTTGTGATACCTGTCAGATTGTTTGCCCGAAGAATCGGGGTAAAAACTGGGACCACCATCCTGAGTTTCATCCCGATCCGGAGATTGTAAAACCTTTGCTGATACCGTTGCTAGACATCGGTAACCGTGAATTCAAAGAGCGATTCGGCCAAAGTTCCGCCGCTTGGCGGGGCAAGAAGCCAATTCAGCGCAACGCCGTAATTGCCCTCGGCAATTTCAAAGACAAAACCGCTGTACCGAAACTAACGGAGGTACTGAAGCGTGATCCGCGTCCCGAGCTGCGGGGAACTGCAGCTTGGGCGCTGAGCAGAATTGGAGGAGAAGACGCAATGAGAGCCATTGGGGAAGCTGCCGCTAACGAACAAGATGGGAACGTGCTAAGCATGCTGCAGAAGGCCAAGGAACGACTGAGTTCATCCGAGACCTTACCCGATAAGCCTCAGGCAGAGCCAAAGAGCAACGATAAGCCTGAGGATCAGAAGGAACAGAATAAGACACCCGAACAGGAAAATGGGCAGACGACAGAGCCTGCCAAACCAGAAGCTGCAGCATGGAAACCATCAGCCGTAACAGGTCTGCATGGTACGCCGGTATATTACGATGAGGTGCTAACACCGATCGGTACACTTACGCTCTGTGCGACGGATAAAGGCCTGTGTCATATTGATTTTGGTGCATTCCATGTGCGCGAGGCGCATTTGCAACAATGGGCTCGTACATGGATTGGTGAATATCGATATGAGAAAAATGAAGAGAAGCTGAGCGAAGCTGCACAACAGTTGAAGCAGTATTTTGCAGGAGAACGAAAAGCGTTTGATCTGAAGCTCGATTTGTTTGGAACACCATTCCAGCTACAAGTATGGCAAGTCCTGTCCGATATATCTTATGGAGAGGCCTCAACACACCAACAGGTTGCGGAAATCATCGGCAGACCCAAAGCTGTTCGCGCAGTTCTGGATGCTATTAGTAAAAATCCGATTCCGATTATTATTCCCTGTCACCGCATCAGCGGTAAAGACGGAACCCTGGTGGGTTATGTAGGCGGGCTGCAAACCAAAGAGCAATTGCTCACCTTGGAGCAGCAATCGTAAGAGCGGGGGACGTTCATGAAGTATGTTAACGTGGAGAGCGTGGAGGCGGGGGAGCTTCTGGGCAAAACCATATATTCCGGCAACGGCACGGTGTTGCTGTCTGCCGGAGTCCAGCTCACCGTATTTATGGTTAATACGCTGAAGCGTATTGGCGTGACCATGCTGTACATCCAGGATGAAGCATATAAAGATGTGGATACAGAAGACATTCTGGATGAAGCCACGAAAAAGGCAGTAATTAATGAAATGAGTGTTACGCTCGATTCTATCCGTTCCGGCAAAGACTGGAGCCCGAAGAAGGTCGCCATCAGCATAGATAAATTGTTGAACGATGTTCTGAACGGGCGTGAACTGCTTGTTCAGCTCACAGACATTCGGACCAAAGATAACGCACAGTATGTTCACGCCATGAATGTATGTTTGCTGTCTTCTGTCATTGGTCTGAATCTGGGGCTTAACTATGTGCAGCTCAAGGATCTGGCCGTCGGAGCTCTATTGCATGACATCGGCAAAGTGGGGGAGCCACCTGGCAGCGGTTCAGCAGCAAACTCATCCCTGCATCACACGTGGAAAGGGTTCGAGTTGATCAAGTCCAAACGGGAGTTCAATCTGCTTGTGGCACATACGGCTCTGCAGCATCATGAGCATGTGGATGGTACGGGACTACCGAGGGGCATTCAGGGAAAAGACATTCATCTTTTCGCTAAAATCGTCAGTGCAGCTAACACGTATGATAATCTGATCAATGGCCTTTCGGGTAGAATTATGCTGCCACATGAAGCCTGTGAAGAGATGATGGCGATGTCTGGCACGAAGCTGGATCGTGACATTCTGATCGAATTCAACCGGAGTGTGTCCGTTTATCCGAATGGAACAGCAGTTCGATTGTCTACCAAAGAGACCGGAGTCATTGTGCGTCAGCACCGGGGTCTGCCTGGTAGGCCGGTCATTCGGGTGGCACGTGGCAGTACACGTTATGATCTGGATGTGATTGAAGTGGATCTGGCTCAGCATACAACCGTTTTCATAGAGGCGGTACTGATGTAACTTATACGGATGCTCCTGAGAGATTTACTGAATGTTTTCGATCTGTTTTCTGGATGTTAAATTCAGCGTATAGCTGGAAAATCCGTTTGCTCAAGGCGTGCGGAAATGCTATGATAACTTTCAGGAAATCCGGTGCGTGTCATGTTTGCATCGTGAGCGTATAACATCATGTGCTGACACGGATCATCAGGCTTTTTAGATTGCATACAGAGGTGTCTAAGAGATGGAAATAGCAATACCGATTATTACATTGATTGTTGGTCTGGTCGGAGGATTTTTTATTGGGGTATACTACTTGCGGAAACAGCTTGAGAAAATGCAAAGCGATCCCGACATGCTCCAGAAGATGGCGAAGCAAATGGGTTATAACCTGAACGGTAAGCAAATGCAGCGCGCCCAGCAGATGATGAAGAACCAGCAGCCAGGCGCGAAGATGCCTCAGCCGCAACAACATCCTGCGCGTAAAAACTCGGGCCGCCGAAAATAATAGCTGTGAGCGAGCATTTTGCAAAATGCTGGAGTGAATAGCTGCTTACAGTATGTGGTTCGAAAGGAGGCGTTCGGCAGTGGCTGGCGTTAAAGATTATTTGAATTCAAAAGTATCCGACAATCGGGAGAAGATCGAGTATCACATTGAGCAGATCTTGCAATTGATCGGTGAGGATAGTACGCGGGAAGGGCTGCTAGAAACGCCTGCACGCGTAACCCGGATGTATGAAGAGATTTTTGGCGGGTATGAAGTGGACCCGCGCGATGTACTTGGTGTGACGTTTGACGAGAATCATGAAGAACTGGTCATTGTGAAGGACATTGTCTATTACAGCCAATGTGAACACCATATGGCGCCTTTCTTCGGTAAGGTGCACATTGGATATGTGCCGAGTGGCAAAATTGTGGGATTGAGCAAAATGGCCCGTCTGGTGGAGGCAGTTACCCGCCGCCTGCAGGTTCAAGAGCGCATTACCTCACAGATTGCCGATATTCTGACTGAGGCGGTAGAGCCGAACGGTGTCATGGTTGTCGTGGAAGGCGAGCACTTGTGCATGTGTTCCCGCGGCGTGAAGAAGCCGGGCAGCAAGACGGTTACATCTGCTGTACGTGGTTCTTTCCGTGACAATCCGGCACAGCGTGCTGAATTCCTGTCGCTGGTAAAAGATTAAAAGTTCGGGCTCATTCCACACGTTGGACAAGCCAGAAGCGTTGAATCCTTCGGCACCATCATGTTGTTTCCATTTCATTCGGCATTTTGCTGAATCTGAAATGGCAGTATAGATGCTTGTGCCAATGGAAGCTTTCTTAAATAAGCCGTGTTCCCTGGGGAACCGGCTTATTTATATATTATTTTTGCATTCATGAGGATACATAAGGGTCATGTAACTATTTCAATTCATCCAGATTAGTTTAGTCGGAGGCTATCTTATATGAGTGTACCGTCCAATTCAGATCAACCCGGATCGCCGGGAGCAAAGCAGCAGATGCAGCTGGATCATTCATTGCGTCTGCAAATTTGGGAGACACCGTTGCTGCGGCACGGGAGCAGTGTGCTTGAAGCATTTGCTTGGGAAGAAGTCATGTGCCGCCGGGTGGGAGAGGGCCAATTGCCCGTTGCTCATATATGGCGGCATCCAGATGCCTTTGTAGCAGGATTGCGGGATCGGAGGCTACCACAGGCGGTAGAAGCGATGGAACGCATTAGAAGTCAGGGAACAGCGGTCTGCGTTCGTCCATCCGGTGGTGCAGCAGTTCCCCTGAATCCAGGGGTGGTTAACGTATCTTTAATTTTGCCTAACCCTGGACGCGCCATCAATATTCACGATGATTTTCGGGAGATGGCCTCACTGATTGCAGAATCGCTAACACCTTGGTCAAGTCAGGCACGTACGGGGGAGATCGAAGGCGCCTTCTGTCCTGGCGATTATGATGTCAGTGTGGGTGGACTGAAATTCTGTGGTATTGCCCAGCGCAGACAGGCCAAGGCTTATATCATTACGGCCTTTATCATCGTGGAAGGACAAGGGGACCAATTGGCAGCCGACGTGCGTAAGTTCTATCAGGATGCAGCAGACGATGCCAGTGAAGGATATCCGGATGTTCGGCCCGGAACGATGGCGAGTTTGCAGGAACTGGCAGGTGTCCCTTCTGCTGCGGCGTATACAGCCTCGCTGGTACGTACACTGCGTCAGCGTTTTCCCCTGGCGGAGACGAGCCGTGTGTTGAGCGTGGATCGGGAAGCCGTTAGACGGACGGCTGAGCAGATGAAACTGCGTTACGATTAGGTTCAGAAGCTTGGACTTGGAATTGGGTAATAGAGATGATATGATGTGATTTCGGAAGGAGAGTGTCTACATGGAAACTTTAAGATATACGTACTTATATGAGGTCATTTCAACAGGCGAAAAGTCTGAATTTAGCCAAATGGCTACAAGCAAGGAAGAAGCAGCTGCCCTGATCGTTGCGCGTATCGCTGATCTTGAATTTACAGGTGAAGAAGATATCAAGCTGGGCGATCTGATCGCAATTAGCAAACAAGTTGGCGACAACTATGTTGCCTGTGAGGGTTGCGCTTCCTAAGGTAAACGCTCTGCATAGTGGGCCTCAAATGATAAGCAAGTCTCTAGTATAGAGGCTTGCTTTTTTGTATCTGTATTCGATTTATTCGATTCAGGTGTGCCTCGCTGAATAATAATTGCACGGGAAGAAATATGTTCATTTGAAGGTGGTTTTGCGAAAATGCGAGAAAAGGCATATTTTCACGAAAAATGCAGATAAATGTTCAGAATCGGTTCAGAGCTGATAGGTATAATCTTCCTACACAGAAAGAGAAGGGAAGATTCGAACATGCGAAAAAAGGATCACCAGAAGCGCTCCAGGCTCCTGAGACGAATAGGGATTGTGATAGTAACATTTCTTATGGTCTTCGGAATGCTGCCAGTTGTATTTCAACAAGGTGTCGTACAGGCCAAGAGTTGCTATGATCTGACGGAAAAAGATTCTGATAATGTTGAATGGAAGCTCATTAGTACGCCTGAAGAGCTAGCTTGTGTGAGAGAAGATTTAAACGGTAATTACAAGCTGAAGAATGATATTTCTGAAGCAGCCATGAGCACGTTTTTGAATGGGGGATCTTGGTCACCGATTGCCATTGAAGTAGAAGATGAACTTATACCTTTTACAGGCAGGTTCGATGGGAATGGTTACTCGATCTCCGGTTTGAAAACGACGGATGAGAATCAGAACGATGTGGGGCTGTTCTCTGTATTACAAGGTGCTGAGGTTAAAAATCTTATATTAAACGATGTTTCTATAAAAGGAAATGTGATCGTAGGCGGACTTGCCGGACGGAGCATAGAGTCGCGTATTGAAGGGGTCCAAATCAGTGGAAATATACAAGGGAATATGAGAGTAGGCGGTATTTTAGGATTATCGGACGAAAGTGAATATATAAATAATAGCACTAATGTCGCGGTGACCGTCTTAGGTGAGGATGGCGACTCACTCGGGGGACTTGTTGGAGAAAGTAATAAGGGCATAATCATTGCAAATGTTGCTGAAGGTATAGTGAGTGGTTACGAGGCTATAGGTGGACTGATCGGAGAGTCGAATGATAATTTCATTCGTCAGAGCTACACTTCAGGACAGGTGACGGGTAACTACCAGGTAGGCGGCTTGATTGGCCAACTTAATTATGAATTTAGCCACACTATTGAGAATAACTATGTGGTTGGTTCAGTCAGATCTAATGCTACAGGGAATAATGATTTTTCTGCTGAAGCCATTGGCGGACTGATTGGTGAAGTGAAAAAGGGTGATGGACCAGCCTCCGCAAAAATCAATATTCAACATAATTATATGGCTGCGTCTATGGATATCGTTGTTCCTGATAATTCATCATCACCCATTGATGATCAGACGATAGGGTCAGTCATTGGTAATCTGAATGATCCAGAGAATCAAGTTATCTTTACTAATAACTACTATGATTTAGCCAAGAGTAGTACGAGCCAGCAGAATGGTTCTAATTATGCAACGGGTCTTACTATTGAGCAGATGAAACAACAATCTAATTTCAATGGATGGGATTTCGATGGAGTTTGGACAACTCGTAACAGGATCAATGATGGGTATCCGATCTTGCGTTCATCCAAGCTTATGAATGCACCAACTCCACCACTGCCCGATCCTACAATAGATTATCTGTATCCATATCCTATGAATGGAACAGTTACTCAGTCTACATCTAAAGTTAAAGTGAAGCTTAATGAAGCTGGTAGATTTTATTTTGACAATCAATTGTTTGATGAGGAAATCGTAGGACAGTCTGACGAAGATACTAAATTACATGCCTTAGCTAATCTATCTTATGTTGATTTAGAAGCCAATGAAGAGAAATCGTTCTTGTTCACAGGACTGGACGAGAACACGTTGTATCGCGTGTTCCTGGCGGTAGAAGATAAGAATGGTCAGCTTAAGAACATGGGAGATCGGGGATATTCAACACTTGCAAACTCAACGCCTCTTCCACAAAACGTAGTGGCTTCACCTGGTGATGGTCAGGTTGCCATTGAATGGACTACAGAGCCAGAATTAGATTATCGCGTGTATATGTACCAAGGAACAGCAGCGCCTGAGGATCCCGATCTGTGGACGGATGTGACGGACAGTTACAGTGATGGACATATCAGTGATCTGACAAATGGACAGTCCTATGTATTTGCAGTTAGATCGTATACTTCCGATGAAGAAAATTCAGATTATGTTGCATCTAACGTTTTGATCCCGCAAGAGGAGAATAATAGTGGTGGTGGATCTAATCCAGACCCAGACCCAGACCCGAACTTTCCTGTACCACAGCATGTAGTAGCAACAAAAGGTGAGAAAAAGGTTACGTTAACTTGGGATCCAATCATGAACGGATTAGCTTCGGTCTATATGTACGAAGGTTCATCAGCACCAGTAGATCCTTCACAATGGGTACTTGTTACTTCTAATATTTTGAATAGCAGTTGGGAAATTAATGATCTTAGAGAAGGAGAAAAATATATTTTCGCTGTTAGAGCTGTATATGAAGATGGCGTATCCGAATATGGAATTTCTAATTCAGTGAAGATTAACATAACTCCATCCAATCCAGAAACGCCAGGTAATGGGGGAGGTGGGGGAGTTATTACTCCAACTCCTGTAACGCCAACAATTCCACAAGCTCCACAGAAAGAAGTAATCAAAGTGGATGTAGCGAATGGGGATCAAGCTTCAACGATCGCTTCCTTGGAGATTAAACGTACTCGAGGAACAGATGGTACGGTTAAGGATGAACTTCTTCTTGATCAGAGCAAAACGCAAACCATTATCGACCAATTGAAACAGACAGGCTCCCGTACAGCGGTTGTCTTGATTCCAGACGCAAAAGATGAAGTATCACAGTGGGATCTGAGGCTCTCTCCACAAGCGTCAGCAATGCTGGCTGAGCAAGGAGTGAATCTGGTTATTTCCAATCCTAATGTAAAGATTACCATTCCGGCGAATTCCTTGAACGGACGCACAGATGATATTTATTTCCGTCTTGTACCGGTGAAGAAGGAATCCCAACGTTCAGAGATCCAAACGAGAGCACAGGAGAATGAGTCGATCATCCAATTCGTAGACACAACGGATATCCAGATCATTGGACGTCCAATGACGATCGAAACGAATCTACAGAGCAGACCTGTTACGCTCATATTGCCTTTAGATGCTAATCAGGTTGCAGGTGTGAAGTCTGAGGAGCTAGGTGTATATATTGAGCATAGTGATGGAACGAAGGAGCTTCTACACGGCAAACGGGTTACCCTAAACGGTGATAATCAGCAAGGCGTCGAGATTGAAGTAAACAAATTCAGTACTTTCTCCATTGTTAAGGTCAAAGACTGGACAGACAACACATTGAAAGCACAACCTTATATTCAGGGGTACACGGATGGCAGTTTCCGACCAGCACGTAATGTAACTCGTGCGGAAATGGCAACATTAATCACGCGTATTCTGGGAACATCTGCTCTTGAGGGAAGTCATGAATTTACAGATGTAACATCCAGCCACTGGGCACAGGCGTCTATATCAGCAGCAGCCCAATCCGGTTCTGTTAAAGGTTATACAGATGGCAGCTTTAAGCCGGATCAAGCGATTACCCGCGCGGAAATGGCTGTCGTGTTACAGCCGTTATTAACATCTGATCAGATGACTACTGCGCCGACAGCATTTAACGATATGAACGAGCATTGGGCGCAACAAGCAGTAGAACAATTAAGTTCGGCGGGAGTAGTTACCGGATACAAGGATGGAATGTTCCGTCCAAGTCAGCCGATAACCCGCGCTGAAGCTGTTACAATGCTGAATAAGCTGATCGGTCTACAAGCTGAAACGAATGCGGCAGGACATTGGTCGGATGTACCTGCCACACATTGGGCTTATGAAGCGATTGAGGCAGCTTCTATCCGCAAGTAAATAGTTGTATTCAAACTCAAAGAGATATCTTTCAGTCATTCGGCTGGAGATATCTCTTTTTTTACATCAACATATAGCACCATGGATTCAATGCGCTCCAGAGTACTCCCTGATGCTATGCTTAGCCCGAGAATCCTAATAAGGCGGCCATAACAGCTTGCGTGCAGTTTCATAACGTTCCGCCACAGCTGGCCAGTACACAACCTTCCACCAGTCCTCGATATATTTTTTGCGTTCATTCTGGTGTTTCAGATAGTAGGCATGCTCCCATACATCAAGCGGCAGGAGAGGCACAATGTCGGACTGAGATAAATTCTGGTGTTTCTCCGCTTGTAAAATTTCCAATCTATGCGCCCGCGGGCTCCATACCAGCATGGCCCATCCGCTGCCTTCTACTTTGTTGGCGGCTTCGGTAAATTGATTCTTGAACGCTTCATAGCTGCCAAAATCCCGCTTGATCTGCTCTGCGAGCATACCGGAAGGCTTGCCTCCGCCTTTAGGGTTCATGATCGTCCAGAAGATCGTATGCAGGTAGTGGCCTGCGCCATTAAATGCGAGTTCGCGTTCCCAATGTTTGACGAGTTCAAAATTATTCTTTTTCCGCGATTCTGCCAGCTTTTTCTCCGCGGTGTTCAGTCCGTCCACGTAGGATTGATGGTGCTTGTCATGGTGTATGCGCATCGTCATCTCGTCAATATGTGGTTCCAGCGCATTGTAGGCGTAGGGTAGGGGTGGCAGTGTGTGCCCTCCAATAGGCACGGGTTTCTCCTTGACCGGCGCAGCTGTAGAGTTGGTTGTGTCCTCTGCATTTACATCGGGAGACTGTACAGTCGCTGAAGATTGTGCCTGCAACGCTGGAGTGGAGTTATTGATTTTTCCCGCAACATTGGACGATTCTTCTACAGCTTCACGATAGGGCTGTTCGGAAACGGGCGTTGAAGCAACTTGTACTTGTACGTTGGGATCAGACACCAAATCTCGCAAAGCTCCAGATTGTTTCAGCGTTTCAAGTACCCCCAGGAAATACTCGGATTCACGTATAAAATGCAGAATAACCACTTTGGCAATCGGCACTTGCTGAACAGCAGTACTTTGCTCCAGCAGGACGTACAACTGTCTAATGAACTCTCGCGATTGTGTGCAGGCAGCCGCTACGAGTTGTTCAATGCAGCGGATGATGTAAGGAGCAGGCGGCTGGGTTCCAGGCAGTATTTGCTTCAACAGCTGATTCGCGACTCGTTCGCTATTCTCAAAGATCGCTTCCCATTCCGCAAGCCATTTAACATAAGAGGGTTCAAGATCAGGGACCAAGGCACGAATGACAATCGTATGTTCCTTCTCTTGCTCTTTCCAGAAACGGACTTCTTCGAGTATCCGCAGAGGAAGCAGATGCCCATATCCATACCAATTCATAAGCGGTAAACCTCCGTTCAGATGAATTTGAATTCAGATCCAGCAGCAGAAATGAATTTTGTTTCCCCGGTTCGCTCAATTTTGTAATGTACAAGGTAGAGCTGTCTTTAATTACATCCCAAAAGTATATTCTTCAGGTATATTGTCCTATGTACACAAAAAAAGAGCCCCCTAGGGGCTCTTGAATTATCGGATTTTCACGATTCTCCGGTATTGGTATTTTCCACATCATCGCTGCTCGTCTTCGTCACATGACTCAGGAATGTGGAGACACGGCGCAGATATTCCTTCGGATGCTCCCGAAAGATCAGCTCATGATGCGCACCGTCCACAATCCATTCATCGGAATTTGAATTGGTTTGGTTGCCGGCAAGCAGCTCAGCAATCGGGTAAGGAGCTTTCTCATCCTCGGTACCATGGATGAAGAAAATCGGGAAAGGATAATCTTCTTTTTTCACTTCTTGATACGGAATCTGCTGCAATCCGGTCCCGTTCAGAATAGGGAACAGCAGGTTCATAATCTCCAGCGTAGGCTGACGTGGAAGATCAATCTGATTATGGATGTTGTGATACAGCGTATCCGGCTCAAGCAGGAACGTGCTGTCCAGAATCATAGCATCCACATCTTTGGTAATCAGCCCAGTCTGCAGGGCTGTACCTGCACCCATGGAGAATCCCCATACGACAAGCTCCTGAGCTCCGCGCTGCTTCGCAAACTGGATAGCACCAAGCAACTGCTGGGACTCGGCTTTGCCGCCTGTAGCGACAGCTTTGTTCACCTGTGAAGCGAAACCGTAATCGAACATCACCACATTGAAGCCAAGTTGGTGAGCATAATGGGCCAGGTCATACATTGGTACCCAGGTTTCTTCACGATTCGCACCATATCCATGGCTGAATATGATGGTTTTGTTTGCATTATCATCAGCCGGAATATACCAACCCTGCATCGTTCGACTGCCGTCTGCTGCCGGGAACGTGATGTCTTGATACTTCATGTTCTTCGCCTGCATGGGATTGGAGAATACAGGCGCTACAGTTGGATTGGATAATACCCAAGCAATATAACCGTGTAGTGCAATGAAACAAAAGAGCAGAAAAAATACAACGGAGAGCAACAACGCCACGACAATATGTTTGAACCGGATCAGCCTCGGTGATAACGAAGAAGGCAGATCTGACACTTTCGTTTGCAGCGGGGCTTCGCTCTGGGATGTCGGATACATGATTGCCCCTCCTTTAAAAATCAAATGAAGATAACAACGAGACGAACAGAGCGGATAAATGATTTTTCTGACTACTTATGAAGCAAAATCTTAATTTAATATATCTTTATCGTATGTTCCAATATAGTCAAAGTCAATTGATTGAGGCCATTTGTTACGCAATTGTTATATAGTTCTGAAGATATATGGGTAACATTTCCTTAGGGTGCAAAATGCAGGGGATTCTAATTTATAAAAAGAAAATATTTACAAATATCCCTATTCCAAATGGCGCTTTTTGGTTTACAGATGAGACCGTTTCTCATATAATTTATGTAACCAAGTTTCATGTGATGAAACATGAGGAGGGCAACTTGCCATGGAAGACCGAAAGTTAACCGTCCGGGCTGTAGAACGGGCGCTGGATATATTATTGTGTTTTACAACCCGCAGTGATCTGGGACTCACGGAAATTGCCAGCCAGATCGGTCTGCACAAAAGTACAGTCCATCGTCTGATGGCTACTTTGGAGGACAAAGGGTTCGTAATCCGGGATGCTGCAACTGAGAAGTATCGACTCGGCATACGCATCTGGGAACTGTCTGCCCATATGTCTCGCAGCGATGATCCTGCCATTTTGCTCCTTCCTGCGATGGAGCGGCTCAGAGATCGACTGGGCGAAACCGTGAGTTTATATCTGCGTGATGGCAGTGAGCGGATTCGAATTCAAGCCGTGCAGAGTGATCAGGCGATTCGTCGTGTAGCTCCGGTGGGCGTCAGACTTCCGTTATCTGTGGGAGCATCCAGCAAAGTGCTGATGGCTTTTGCCACCGAAGAGGACCGCGAAGATCTGATGAATGGACCGGAATGGCCAGTATTTATCGATCCCAAAGTATATTTGGCACAGATGAAAGACATTCTGGAATACGGCTACGCAACAAGTTATGAGGAACGTGAACCGGGAGCCGCAGCAGTATCTGTACCCATAATGGATCGGAAAGGCAACATCGCTGCTGCCCTGTCGGTATCCGGGCCTGTTAGCCGTCTCTCGCAAGAAACGTTGCATGAATACGCACCTGTGTTGAAGGAAGCTGCTACGCAGATGGGGCTTATGCTATCCTGATCTTATTTTCTGGAATTTAAAGGTTGTTTTTATGATTCGGTTGCGCTACTCTGTAATGGATGGCCCAACAGGGTCAGCATAATTGAATATGAATCTGCGGCCTAGATGCTGCAACTTGTTAACGTTACTGGGGGAGTCCGAATTGTCCGGACTGAGACGGAATCGCATGAGATTCCGGACCCTTTGCACCTGATCTGGATCATACCAGCGTAGGGAAGTAATCGGCGATACGATCACGAACACCATATAATTTAACCTATAGATAGGCTCCACTAAGGAGTCTCTATAAGGTGTGTTATTGGTGATGGAGATAAGCCGGTTCCCTTGGGAACCGGCTTTTTTTATACAGTAAACAGGCGAAAGCTGGTGTCAGAGCTGCTTTTGGATAAAGAGCTGGGAGCATTGGCGAGCATTGGGTTCCGATATCTTTTGCCTCGTATGTCTGTATTACTTGAATTGTATGTCTCTATTTTGTGTTGTAGGGTCGCTCTTTCTTTTTCTATGTTGTGGATGGTTTGGAGCCGTGTGCAAGTATTTCAATCCAGGCAAACACTAATGAGGAGGAGACAAGAGCGATGAGTACAGGAAACCGAACGATGGGACAGGACAAGCAGGATCAGCAGTTGGCAAAGGGAAAAGGTACGGCAGGACGGGTTCAGCCCTTCCCGGGCAGCCGCAAAGTTTACATTCATGGCTCACGACCGGACATTGCAGTACCGGAGCGTGAAATTGCCCTTCATGACACCAATACTCCTCAAGGAGTGGAGTATAACGAACCGCTGCGTGTCTACGATACGAGCGGACCGATGACCGATCCCGGATTTCATGCCGATATCCGGGCAGGGCTGCCAGTGCTGCGTACCCGCTGGATTACGGAGCGTGAAGATGTTGAAGCCTACCAGGGACGAACGGTAAAACCGGAGGATAACGGATTGAAACCAGGAGGGAAGCGAACTGGAGCCGAGAAGTATCCAGGCTTGCGTGGTAAACCATTGCGGGCAAAGGCAGGGCGCTGCGTGACCCAGATGCATTATGCACGGCAGGGACTGATCACGCCGGAGATGGAGTTCGCCGCCATTCGTGAGGGTGTGGAACCGGAATTTGTACGGCAGGAGCTGGCGAGTGGCAGGGCCATCCTACCGTCGAACATTAATCACCCGGAGAGTGAGCCAATGCTGATCGGGCGTCATTTTCATGTGAAGATCAATGCGAACATCGGAAACTCTGCGGTATCCTCCTCCATCGAGGAAGAGGTGGAGAAGATGACTTGGGCCGTACGCTGGGGATCGGATACGGTGATGGATCTTTCCACAGGCAAGGACATTCATACGACCCGCGAATGGATTATCCGCAATTCACCTGTACCGATTGGAACAGTACCGCTCTATCAGGCGCTGGAGAAGGTCAATGGAGAAGCTGAAGCACTGACCTGGGAGTTGTATCGTGACACGCTCATTGAGCAGGCAGAGCAGGGTGTGGACTACTTTACGATCCATGCAGGCGTGCTGCTGCGTTATATTCCGATGACCGCCAAACGTATGACAGGCATTGTGTCACGGGGCGGGTCCATCATGGCAGCATGGTGCCTTGCACATCATCAGGAGAATTTTTTGTATACCCATTTTGAAGAAATCTGCGAGATTATGAAAAAGTATGACGTGGCGTTCTCGCTCGGAGACGGACTTCGCCCAGGAAGCATCTACGATGCCAATGATGAAGCTCAGATGGCTGAACTGGTTACGCTTGGAGAACTAACACAAATCGCCTGGAAGTATGATGTGCAGGTGATGATTGAAGGTCCAGGGCATGTGCCGATGCACAAGATCAAGGAGAATGTCGATCTGCAAATGGAGATATGTAAAGAGGCGCCGTTCTATACGCTGGGACCGCTGACGACCGATATTGCACCAGGATATGACCATATTACCTCGGCAATTGGAGCAGCGATGATCGGTTGGTTTGGTACCTCCATGCTCTGTTATGTTACGCCAAAAGAACATCTGGGCCTGCCCAATAAGGATGATGTGCGGGAAGGTGTTATCGCCTACAAGATCGCTGCTCATGCCGCTGATCTGGCGAAAGGTCACCCGCGTGCCCAGCGGCGGGACGATGCGCTGTCCAAAGCACGCTTTGAGTTCCGCTGGCGCGATCAGTTCAACCTTTCGCTGGATCCGGAACGTGCGCTATCCTACCACGATGAGACGTTGCCGGCGGAAGGGGCCAAGGAAGCCCATTTCTGCTCCATGTGTGGGCCGAAATTTTGCAGCATGCGCATTACGCAGGATATTCGTGCTTTTGCCGCAGACAAAGGTTTGTCCGAAAATGAGGCCGTGGCAGCGGGTATGCAGGAAAAGGCTGAGGAATACCGGACACGCTCTTAGGCGTCGTTACAGCGTAATCTGGGCAGCCTGACATGGCGAAAAGCTGTTCTTCTCCGTGATTGAGGAGAAGAGCGGCCTCTTACTTGGTATGTGTTGCAAACACTTAACTTTGAAGCACAAGGATAGCGACACAACATATTTTATCAGTTATAGGTTGATTGTCTGCCAGATGTTTAATAAAATGAATATAAGTGAAAAACAAATAAGAGTAGCCAGGCCAATGGCTACTCTTGCACAGCATTTGCGGTGGGTATTCCTCCAAGTGCAGCATAGTTCGGACGAAGTGACCCGTCAGGCCGTCAACCTGTGGCGGGTCACTTCTTTTTACGGTCGATGTATGTCAGGAGCGCAATAATTAACATTGCGAACACGATTACGTCGTTGAAAGAGAAGTTCATAGAATCACCTCCCACCGGAGGCAACCTATTTCCCACCACAAATTGGCTGTACAAAATGATTATACCATTCGGAAGTCTCTCATTCGAGAGTCTTTTTATTTTGCTTCATGAGTTCAACACCTAATGTTTGGCCAAGCTCAACTTCTTCTCCAAATACGATGCAAGCCTTGCCAGCGGGCTATAGATCAACAAGCCTGTGTCTGTTGTGACCCGTACTGCTGCGGGAGCCATCGACAGTTGAGCTGCGACTACCGTGTTATCCGGGAACTGCTCAGCAAGTTGTTGTAACCCGGTGCTCACTGCTGCAAGATAACCTTCCTTATCGCCTCGCATAATTAACTCGAATGTGCCCGGGATCAGTACTGCTTCAGTCTTTATGGTCACGGCCTCGTGTCGCTGCTCATCTTCATCATCTTGCTGCAAAGCTTGATTCACCCGCGCCATCGTTCCTTCAATCGTTGCAGGGTTAGTAAACGCTAGAATGTACTCGTCAGGATTCTGCTGCATTTCCTGAAGTAAGGGATCATCAATACCAACCACGGGTACGGGAACATGTTGTACCTCCTGCTCAAGTACGGCTGCAAACAGGGTACAGGTGACAAGGATGGCGTCGGCATGACAATGTGCGATCCATTGCAGCGTTTGTGATACTTTCTCATGTATAACTGCTTCGGTGAAATCAGCATCATGTTTGAGGCGATCCAGCCCCGGATCGACATAATGTACAAGTTCAACCTCATGAGGAGCGAGCGCTTCTTCAATCAGTGAAATGTTGGAATAGTGAGCGTGAAAACAGCCAATGGTCATCATCATACTTGCCCCCTGAAATGGATTATGTCTCATATAATTTCCGCAGATATTTAACCCATTATAGGGATGTGACAATAGACTGTACATATTTAAAATACGGAGGTAGCAACATTTATCGTGAAAACGCGAATAACCGTTCATCCACAACTTCGCAGAGGAACGGTGCAAACCACGTAAGCGATTCTCAATTCGCACGTCATTTCATTTATCGCATAGAAGGGGCAGCATTCTTTTTAGCCATTTTTTGTTGCAAAATTTCATGAAAGGATAGACCTTGAGTGTTCTCATTCTCCTTTTTGGGAGCAGTGGTCGCCGTGTTGCGCGGATATTGATGGTGGTACGGGATCATTTGCTGAATAGGCATGCGGATCATCTTGGTTCCTCCTTTAATGCATTTTTGAATATGCATATGTGATTATTAATAGGTTATGTATTCCGACGGGTTATCGTCTCTGTTACGCAAATAGGTATATGTGACTTGTTAGACGAATCAAGCAACTTTAAGGTGTAATTCCAATTGGATTGTAGTGATTTTACCCCGTATTCAGGAGATGTAAACGTTTTTAAGTAAATTCAGGAGAAAAGGACCGCATATGTGAGGTTTCGTATGGGAGGATAGAAGCGGTTGTTAAGTGAATAGACCCAGTTTTGGGAATGCCAATTGTGTCGAAATTAAGACATATTGTCTGGTTGTATAGGTACGGTGCAAGCTAGCTAACTTGGTACCATGGTCGGTTGTCGGGTGCATATTAGGGCATTTTTCGATGGATAGACAAAGGTGAAACGCCAAAAAGCCGTCAGGAAAACCTGACAGCCTAACAGCATTTTGTATAAATCCGTGAGCGTTATTCCATTGCTGGGATATAGATCGAAACGGTCCAATTGAAATTAAGAAATGACCATAATCACTTTTTTTCTTATTTTTCTTGGCGAACAGCGATATACAAGTCCACTTGTACGTTCTCAGGATCGAGGCTTCGTTCATCATACAATTCGAAATCTCCGGTAAACGTGCGCTCCCCCTGATTGTTCCAGGCCCACACCGCACCCCAGGCCTCACCTACAACCTCGCCCATCGGGCCCTTTCTGGAGGTGAACACCGCATATGTTGCAGGCGGCAGGTCAACGGAACTCACTCCCTCAGGCAACGCTTCATCCAGACCCACCTCATGACCCACCAGTATGGTGTATTCTCCATTTATGCCATCTGTATAATTAGCGTAACAGCCATAGCGGTTCGCTTCAGGGGCAGGCTGATGATCTGAGGCGAAGTAGCTGTTCCAGAGTCCCTGAATACAGCCTTTGCCACTCATCTCAACGGCATTGGTTGTTCTGGCGGACACACCTGCAAGGCGCTTTCCTGGCAATGTGACGTACCGAATGGGCTTTGTGGAAAGCCGATTGTCGCGAGTTTTTTGATTAAATTCAACGGAATCATCCGAATTTTCTGCCCCAAATGTCACGTTCCGTTCTGAGCCGGAGGCATTCCATCTTTTCAAAAAAGGAAGCTGGTTACGCAGCATCGCCCTTGCTGATTCCTCGTCCATACCTTCCTGATTCAAGATGGCAGTGCACATTTCAATCATGCCCTCCAGCGTAATATCGGGCTGCTCGAACTTGCCTTCTTTATAACAATAGATACAGTATTCGCGGGTTGTAGTACCATCCGTTTCTGTTCCGAATTGAGCAGGGGTAGTAAGTGGCATTCCGCAGCTTTGGCATACTGTGACGTTCATGATCAATTCCTCCTCGTTATGTACAACTTGAATATAGTAGAAGTATAACGTGAGGAACTGGACACCTGTCTGTCAGGTTAGGGGTGGGGCTTTATAATTTTGTACAATTTGTTCAGCAATTCTAAGAATCTCTTCCCGAATATGCAGAGGCTCCAGCACTTCGACATCCGCGCCAAATCCAAGAATGAACCCATACAACCAGTTGTCCTCCGGGAATGCGACTTGGCTCATATAATACCCCTCACCATCAGAAACGACGTTCTCTATGCCAAACCATTCCTCTGCGATGTGACGGATACGAGCATGGAATCTCAGGCTCAGGGCCACTTTATTATCTGGAGTTGCCCACTCTTGCTGCCAGGGCCTGTCCTGCAGGTTGATCGGCTTGCGTTCGAAGCTTCCTTGGGCAAGGACGACATCTCGCATGCGGACTAGCTTGAACATGCGGAAATTGTTGCGTTCGTGACAGAACGCATAGAGATACCAGGAATGCTTTTTGAGCACAAGGGTATGCGGATCGGTCGTTCTATGAGTTTGAGTACCTTCTGCACTACAATAGGTAAATGTAATGGGCCGCAGTTGATCCATGCCCTGTTCAATGAGTTGAAGTTTCATTTGCAGTTCTTCGGGATGGGTCCACATCGAATAATCTACAATGAAGCGGCTGGTATTGGCCTGGAAATCCTCATTTTTGGCTTCAGGCACGATACTGCTGAGTTTCTCCATTAACAGATCCCGTGCTACATTCGTATGGGAGGTGGAGACACTGCGCAGCGCAGTGACAATAGAGGCCAGATCCTTGTCGGTCAGTACGTTTCGATCAAGCCGGTAGCCCTCTGCCAGGCCAATACCACCGCTTGCGCCCTGATAGGTGACGACAGGGATACCTGCCTGGCCCAGCGTGTCTATATCTCGGTAGATAGTACGGATGGATACTTCAAACGTATCAGCCAGATCCTTTGCCTGTACCCGGCCACGATTGATTAACAGCACAACAATGGCTAATAAACGGTCGAGTTTCATATATTGGATTCCCTTCAATCATTTATAAGTTGGATTCAGATATGTTATATTGTTGAGCATCACATATAGGAGTGGAATAAGCAATGAAGCGTATTACGATTTTGATCGCAGATGATGAAGTTGAGATCGCTGATCTGGTTGCATTGCACTTGCAAAAAGAAGGTTATCACATCATCAAGGCATTTGATGGGAAAGCGGCGGTCCAAGCCGTTCAGACACAAGCAATAGATTTGGCCATCTTGGATATTATGATGCCTGGTATGGACGGATATGAGGTAACCCGCAAAATTCGGGAGCAGTATCACCTGCCTATCATTTTTCTAAGCGCCAAAACCTCGGATATGGACAAAATCACCGGGCTCGTGCTGGGCGCAGACGATTACATGACGAAACCTTTTAACCCGATGGAGCTGGTTGCGCGGGTCAATTCCCAGCTGCGTCGTTCACTTCAATTCAGCCAGTCTGTACCGATTCAGCGCTCCATTCTGGAGAAAGGCGGGCTCATTATTTCGCCAGATCAACATAGTGTCACTCTTTATGGCAAGCCAGTAGAGTTAACACCGAAGGAGTTTGACATCCTGTATCTGCTCGCAAGTCATCCCAAACAGGTGTTTAGTGCGGAGAGCATCTTTGAACAAGTGTGGGGAGAGGCTTATTATGAGAGCGGCAATACCGTAATGGTTCATATTCGGACCCTTCGCAAGAAACTGGGCGAAGATGTGGGCAAGAACAAGTTTATCAAAACGATCTGGGGTGTGGGGTACACGTTTAATGAATAAACGCAGAAGTTTTCGAACGACCATGATTCTGTTGCTTGGTTTAAGCATGTTGGCATCCGGTGCGATTACCTTTGGAGTATATAAAGTGATGCAATACTATTACACTGGTGTGCGTGCGGAAGATCAGTTAGCGGAATATCGTCACTTTATGAGAAGTATAGGAGATATTTACTTTTTCCTCATCTTGTTTATACCGCTTGCCATCCTGTTTTTCTTCTGGTTTACCAAGCCGTATGTTACCTACTTCAAAAATATCTCCACAGGTATCCGGCAACTCGCAAATGGTGATTTCCAGCACCGTGTGCAAATTTCGACGAAGGACGAGCTGGGCGCGATTGCTGAGGATATCAATCTGGCGAGCCTGAAACTGAGGGAAGCAGTAGAACGGGGAGATTTTGCGGAGAGCAGCAAGGACCAACTGGTTGTAAACCTGGCGCATGATTTACGTACCCCGCTAACATCAGTATTGGGTTATCTGGATCTATTGATGAAGGATGATCAGCTGACGGAGGAGCAGGTCAGACACTTTACAGCGATTGCTTTTGCCAAATCCCAGCGTCTTGAGAAACTGATCGATGATTTGTTTGAGATTACACGGATGAATTATGGTATGTTGTCGATTGAAAAAAAGAAACTTGATCTTAGTGAACTGCTAAGGCAGATGAACGAAGAGCTCTACCCTGTTTTTGAAAAGAACCACCTGGTCACCCGACTGCATATCGATTCCGAGTTAACCATTTTCGGCGATGGTGAGGTGCTTGCCCGCGTGTTTGAGAACCTGTTGATCAATGCAGCGCGTCATGGTACAGATGGTCTTTATGTGGATATCCATGGGCACCGTGATGCAGGACAGGTTATCATTCAGGTCATGAACTATGGGGGACATATTCATCCGGATGATCTGCCTCATATTTTTGATATGTACTATACCGGAGATAGTGCACGGACACCTCAGGAAGGTGGAACAGGACTGGGGCTATTTATCGCCAAAAATATTGTGGAGCAGCATGATGGGTCTATTTCGGTCCAAAGTGATATCGTACGGACCGTATTTGAAGTGCGGTTACCAGCACTAGAATGAAGTAAAAGACTGAATTTAAGAAAAACTTTAGAATTGCCCTGCTTTTTTTTAACTAGTTTTCTCTATCCTTGAATGACGAGGTAAAGGAGGAGCATGGAATGAAAAAGTGGGGATTTTTGATATGTATCATTGTACTGGGATATATCTTTTCCAAGTCACCCGCCCTGTTTGAACAGAAGGAAGAGGCGAATCTAGAAGTTCAGGATACGGGTGAAATTCGTGCAGGCTATACCAAAACAATTCATGTGGATATGCAGAATCAAGTACATAAAGGGAATTTATTGCTCGTCAATTCGGAGTATCCCGTTCATGCGGAGGGGATTAGAACCGATATTGTCAATCTGGCTGAACAACATGAACTAATCCGGGGATACGGATTGCTGGATCAGAATATTATGTTGTCAAAGTACGTAGCGCAAGCGTTCCAGAAGATGGTTGAAGCTGCTGGGAAAGATGACGTACGATACTTCATTATTAGCAGTGGCTATCGGGACTTTACGAAACAGGAGCAACTGTATGAGGAAAAGGGATCGGACTATGCGCTTCCCGCGGGACATAGTGAACATAACCTGGGCTTGTCCATGGATATTGGCTCTACGCTGGCTGCTATGAGTGAAGCACCAGAAGGAGCCTGGCTTGAAAAGAATGCATGGAAATTCGGATTCATCTTGCGTTACCCAAAGGATAAAGTGGACATCACCGGCATCCAATTCGAACCATGGCATTTCCGCTATGTGGGATTGCCGCACAGCGCCATTATGTATCATAATCATCTGGTATTGGAGCAATATTTGGAGCTGCTGCAGCAGAAAAAGAGCATTTCCGCTGAAGTCGGGGGCGAGCATTATTTTATACGTTATTACGATGCATCCAAAGATGAGACCATTAATATACCTGAGCATGGTCAATATGAGATATCGGGAGACAACATGAAGGGAGTTGTCGTGACGGTGGAGGAATAAACAACAAGAAATACGTGGAGGTTCATATATGAATCCAAAAGAGTTCAACATGAAGATGATCTGGGTCGCGGCATTGATCATCTATCTGTATCTGCTAACCAAGCTGATATTATTCAAGGGACACACGGTGGATTGGAACATTGTGAGGGTTCAACTTATGGCGATCGCGCAGCAGCCGGATCTGATTCATACGCGAACTGTTAATCTGACGCCATTTCAGGAAATCTCGAGAGACTGGCATAGCCTGTCGTTACATCGTCCAGGTACCGCAATTCATTTGTTAGGCAATGTCATGGCCTTTATCCCACTGGGTATTTTCATTCCAGTGCTGATGGGGAACAAGCTGTTGTCAGGGGCCAAAGTACTCGTACTTTCCTTGCTCTTAAGTTTTGTTTTTGAAGCGACACAGCTATTGACGGGCATGGGCATATTCGACGTGGATGATCTTATGTTGAACACTGTTGGTGGAATGGTTGGTTATGTCCTATATACCATGCTTATCGGTCTGAAACGTATGATTGTGGGAGGAACAGCAAGCACTGCGAAAAAAGATTATAATTCCAATCAGAGTCGGGTGTAAGGAGGGAAAGTATTTGATGATTTTCTTGGTTGTTCTAATGATTGGCACAGGAATGGTGTTTATCGTTCGTCCACGTTATGTTACTCATTCTTCGTCAGAGGATGGAACCAACAACAATCAAATTACCTCCAGATGGATTGGGTACACACTGATCATAATGTCCTGTCTGTTTGTGGTCATGGCCATACTGCAATCCCTGGATCAAGCATCTCATTACATTGGACATTAAAAGAAGGTGTAGAGGCATTACATAGCCTTTGGTATATTAATAAAAAAAAGCTCCCCGTCACCGTGCAGAGCGCACGTGGCGGGGAGCTTTCTGTATAACTTAATTGCATTAAATATCAATGCGATTAAGATTTTTTCATCATTTGACGCAATACGGTTTGCAGGATACCACCGTTATGGTAGTAGTCCACATCAACCATGCTGTCCAGACGAGCGATAACAGGGAAGTCGAACTTGGTGCCGTCCTCACGAGTTACGGTAACCGTCAGTTCTTGTCCTGGTTTCACATCATTGCTCAGACCTGTGATGTCATACGTTTCACGACCGTTCAGACCGAGGCTGGACCAGCCATGACCTTCCTGGAATTGCAATGGCATTACGCCCATGCCCACCAGGTTACTGCGGTGAATACGCTCGAAGCTTTCTGCGATAACGGCTTTGACGCCAAGCAGGAATGTTCCTTTTGCCGCCCAGTCACGCGAGCTTCCTGTACCATACTCTTTACCAGCGATAACGATCAGGTTCTGTCCCTCGTCCTGATACTTCATGGAAGCATCGTAGATGGACATTTCTTCGTCTGTTGGCAGGTATTTCGTAATACCACCCTCAGTACCTGGAGCCACTTGGTTACGAATACGAATGTTTGCAAACGTACCACGCATCATAACTTCATGGTTACCACGACGGGAGCCGTAAGAGTTGAAGTCTTTGCGTTCTACGCCATGTTCTTTCAGGTACAGTCCAGCTGGACTGGATGGTGCGATATTACCCGCTGGTGAGATGTGATCCGTTGTTACGGAGTCAGCAAGCAATGCCATAACACGTGCGGAACGAATATCTGCGATATCAGTCAACTTGTCGCCAAGCTCCTGGAAGAATGGTGGATTCTGAATGTATGTGGAGTTTGGATCCCACTCATACAATTCGCCTTCCGGTACTGGGATCGTATTCCAACGTTCGTTAGCTGTAAATACGTTCTCGTATTTGTTGCGGAACATCTGTGCATTCAGCGAGCTAGCGATGGTATCCTTGATTTCCTCGGAGCTAGGCCAGAGGTCTTTCAGGAATACAGGTTCGTTGTTGGTATCATAACCGATTGGATCGGTTGCAAAATCAATATTAACGGTACCCGCGAGAGCGTACGCCACAACGAGTGGCGGAGAAGCCAGATAGTTGGCTTTGACCTGCGCGTGCACACGACCTTCAAAGTTACGGTTACCGGACAATACAGCCGCTACCGTCATATCGTTCTCGGCAATTGCTTCACTTACTTCGTCTGGCAGTGGGCCAGAGTTACCGATGCAAGTTGCGCAACCATAGCCGGCAACGTTGAATCCGAGTTTGTCGAGATATTCAATCAGACCTGCTTTTTCCAGATACTCGGTAACAACGAGGGAACCTGGAGTCAAGCTGCTTTTCACGTAGCCAGGTTTAGTCAGACCACGTTCAACAGCTTTTTTCGCAAGCAGACCTGCTCCGACCATAACGCTAGGGTTGGATGTGTTGGTGCAGCTAGTGATTGCCGCGATAACGACAGCACCAGCACTCAGTTCGCTAGTTGAACCGTTAGGGTGTTTCACAGGCACTTTCTCAGCGATTTTCTCGTCGCTCAGACCATAGCCACCTTTGTCGATCGGCGTGCGGATAATGCTATTGAAACCTTCTTTCATTTGAGTCAGCTCGATGCGATCCTGTGGACGTTTTGGTCCGGCAAGACTTGGAACAACGGATGCCAGATCCAGTTCGATCACGTCTGTAAACTCAGGATCTACCGTATCCGCAGTACGGAACATGTTTTGAGCTTTGTAATAAGCTTCGACCAGATCCACCTGTTCGTCGGTACGGCCGGTATTACGCATATAGTTCAGTGTTTCGCTGTCAACAGGGAAGAAACCAATTGTTGCGCCGTACTCTGGAGCCATGTTGGCTACCGTTGCACGGTCAGCCAGGCTGATGTTGCCTAGACCAGGTCCGTAGAACTCGACAAATTTACCGACAACGCCTTTTTTACGCAGCATTTGGGTAACTGTGAGTGCCAGATCCGTTGCCGTTGCGCCTTCGCTCAGGCTGCCTGTCAATTTGAAACCGATAACGTCCGGTGTAACAAAATAAAGCGGTTGGCCCAGCATACCTGCTTCAGCCTCGATCCCGCCAACACCCCAACCAACAACGCCGAGTCCGTTGATCATGGTGGTGTGGGAGTCCGTTCCTACGAGGGAATCCGGGAATACAACAGTTTCACCGTCAATAGTTTTGGTTGCAGCCACGGAAGCCAGATACTCCAGGTTAACTTGGTGAACAATCCCTGTGGATGGTGGAACTGCACGGAAGTTGTTGAATGCCGTTTGCGCCCAGCGCAAGAAACGGTAACGCTCTTCGTTACGCTCGAACTCAACCTTGATGTTGTAGTCAAGTGCATCGTTCGTTCCGAAGGCATCAACCATAACAGAGTGGTCGATAACGAGATCGACGGGTACGAGTGGGTTGATCTGTTTTGGATCGCCGCCAGCTTTTTTCACGGTATCGCGCATTGCTGCGAGGTCAACGACCACGGGTACACCGGTGAAATCCTGCAGAACGATACGTGCAGGAATAAATGGAATTTCTTTGTTATTGTCACGGCCTTCTGCCCAGCCGGTCAGTTGTTTTACATGTTCTTCGGTAATAGCACGTCCGTCGAATTGACGAATAGCTGCTTCGAGCAGCACTTTAATGGAGAAAGGAAGCTTGGAAAGGTCGCCGTAGCCGCCTTCCTGAAGAGCATCTAAACTGTAGTAGCGATAAGACTTGCCTCCGACCTCAAGACTGCGGGCCGCGGAGAAATGATTCTTGGCTGACATACATGTACCTCCTTAAAATGTGTCGGTGAGATGAAGAAAACGTTCATTTAGGTGAAGAACAGGCCTTCATCGTTCCGTGTCCTTGTTCGATAGTTTCATTAGGTGAAACGTAATTTCATAATCGTAACTTTAGTTTTAAGTATAACGTTTTCAGCTCCGTACGTAAAGGGCTTTTTGCCTGTCCAGCCAAGCTATTGAGAGATTGAATGCGTTCTCAATTAATGGGAACGGACGCGATCTCTTCCGTACGCATTATCCCCCATAATAAGGCTTCAAAACAGAACCAGACACATACAACCGAAATTCTCTCATATAAATAAAAAAGAGTTTTCATGCAATGGATCATTCCGGACAGAACTCATGCCAAAGGGGGACACAGGCTTGGAACGCGAATGGAAGAGCGCCTTATATACCTACGTGAACCAGTATAATCGCTGTGAGATCGACTACCGCCCACAGACAAGCGAACGGATTGTCACCGATCCGGAATTTGTGATGGAACGGGGAGAGCGGATGGCCAGACTGGACCAATGGTACCGCAAGCGGCGGGCCGTGCCACTTCGCAGTGAGACCAGCGCCAAGCTTGTGCGGACACTTATGGATGGGGCAGATGAATCGATTGTCGATGTACAATTGTACAGCAGGCTGTTCTATGAGAAGAATGGTTTGACCCATCGGGAAGACCGGATTGAACGGGAACGCCTGACCTTTCTTAGGCAAGGTGGAGTTTGGACCATTGCACGTGTAGAACGTGAAGTGCCGGAGCGTCGTCCGGTAGGAGAGGGCCGTCCTTTTCAACAAGCCGATTTTGTACAGGCGATGAATCGGCCGCTGCTTAACCGAGAAGTATTGGGACAGGGGAGGAGATCGAGGCAGCAGCTGTACCGCAGAGATCTGGCTGTCGCCTACGCGGACCGGTGGTGGAATGCGGGAAACCCGGCATTTGAGGAATTCGAAGTAGATTGCACCAATTATGTGTCCCAATGTCTCTTTGCAGGGGAAGCACCCATCCACTATACTGGTAAAAGAGAAGCAGGATGGTGGTACAAAGGCTATGTAAATGGCTCTGAAATGTGGAGTTACAGTTGGGCCGTGTCCAATAGTTTGGAGCGTTATTTATCCGGCAGCAGCTGGGGATTGTCAGCAACCGAAGTGGATCGTCCAGAGCAGTTAATGCTGGGAGATGTAATCCTTTACGACTGGGACGGGGACGGCAGGTTTCAACACAGTACCGTTGTGACCGCTTTTGATGCGGGAGGTATGCCGCTTGTGAACGCACATACAGTCAGCAGTCGCCACCGTTTTTGGGATTACCGGGATTCTTACGCTTGGAACGAGCGGACGGTGTACCGGCTTTTTCACATTGCAGATGAGTTTTGATGGTCAAAGATTTTACGGGATTCGGTGACGTGGACATCCGGTTCCGTGTAAAATAAGTCTAGATAACAGAATAAAAAGTGGTGCTGAACATGACAGACATGGCAGTATCATTGCACAGATAATCGGAGGTTACGCATGAGTATGGATAAATTAACAGTAGGCGTCGTTTACGGCGGAAAGTCAGGCGAGCATGAGGTGTCGCTGCAAACGGCGTTTGCTGTAACGAACGCATTTGATTATGAGAAGTATGAACTGGTTCCTTTTTATATCTCCAAGCAGGGTACGTGGAAAAAAGGATCCGTCATGCACGCGCCATTCGCGCAGATTGAAGATTTGAAGCTGGAGCAGGCGGCGGGTGGAACTCAGGAAGCGCTGAACGCGCTGTTCGGTCGTTTATATGGTGGAGAAGAGGCGATGGACGTCATGTTCCCACTACTGCACGGTACGTTTGGTGAGGATGGCACGATTCAAGGGATGTTCGAGATGGCGGATATGCCTTATGTTGGCGCAGGTGTACTCGCTTCGGCAGGCGGCATGGACAAAGTGGTCATGAAGAAACTGTTCGCGCAGGCCGGAATCGACCAATGTGCCTTTACGTATTTTAACGCAACTCAATGGAAGCAGACCGAACATGAAATGATCTTGCAGGTGGAAGATCAACTGGGCTATCCGTGTTTCATTAAACCGGCCAATCTCGGTTCCAGCGTAGGGATCTCGAAGGCGCGTAACCGGGATGAACTGAAGAAAGCCGTGGAGTTCGCTCTCCGATACGATACAAAGGTAGTCATTGAGGAGTTTGTAGAGGCACGAGAAGTTGAAGTCAGTGTGCTCGGTAATGACGAACCGATGGCTTCCGTACCAGGAGAAATCGTATCTTCCGGTGAATATTATGATTATGCAGCCAAATACATCGATGGTCAGTCTCAGATGCTGATCCCTGCTCCGCTAGACCCGGAAGCCGCAGATCGCATCCGCGAGGCCGCATTGCAGGCATTCCGTGCGATTGAAGGCAATGGTATTTCCCGTGCAGACTTCTTCATTCGCAAATCGGATGGGGCATTGCTTATTAATGAAGTAAACACCATGCCTGGTTTCACACCATACAGCATGTACCCGCTCTTGTGGCGTGAGACGGGCGTATCGTATGCCGAACTGCTGGATCGTATGATTGAGCTGGCTTTGGAACGCTACAACCGCAAGCAGGCGCTGAACTACGAGAACGGCGTACACGCGTAGCCTAAGGACGACATTATAAGGAGGGGTATGAATGGGATTTCAGACCGAATTCAATTCCGTGTGCAAGTTCAAGAATGAACAAGAGCTGTTCGAATTGCTTGAGTACGGCCGTGGCAAAATGGTCAAACAAGGTTTTCGCGTATTTCCTACCGGACAGAAAGTCATTGCTTACACACCGGATAACGTGGCCGTAGCCATCGTAAAAATCGTAGTCTCCATTGCTGAGATTAACTTCCAGGGTCAAGAAGTGACCGAAGTGGAGATGCAATTGATCCGTAAACTGAACGAGGAAGAATCACGCATTCAGACTGCTCTCGCGGACGAGATGTTCTTTGGTGAACAGGCTCAGGGGTAGTTTGTTACATGTGTACCCGAACGAATGGACGGATTTGTCCTAACACGATTATGGTCACTCTTTTAGGGTAAAACTTGGTTATATAAAGTGAAGGGAAGACTGCCGGCTTCATATGCCGGGAAGGAATCCCGCCCTAATAGAGAGGAAGAAATTCATGCTCGTACGTTTTGGCTATGTGGCAATGTCTGTGCTTGTGGAGAATGCTTCACCTTCCCGGACGATGACTATGTCCAGCTTTAAGAAAATTGATGATAGGGAAGCGGCAATTCGCAAGCTTGAACGGATTGCGGCCGAGAATTTGCATAATACATTACGTTTGCTCAGACACAACAAAGGAAGCCATATTCATGTATATCGTTTCTCTTCCAAATTAATTCCGCTGGCAACGCATGAGGATCTCAGTGATTGGGACCCGTTTCCCGCACTTAAGCAGGATTTTGCCGCGATTGGCGATTTTGTGAAGGAGAACGAGATGCGTGTGTCTTTCCACCCGGATCATTTTACGGTCCTCAGTACGCCTCGGGAGGAAGTGCTGCGGAACTCCATGCGCGACCTTCGTCATCATGTACGTATGCTGGATGCCATGGGGCTGAATGCTACTGCCAAGAACAATATACATATTGGTGGTGCATACGGGGACAAGCCTAGTGCAGCGCTACGTTTTGAAGAAAATTTTCTAAAGCTGGATCGGGATATTCAGGAACGGCTGACGCTCGAAAATGATGACAAAACGTTCAATGCTCCCGAGACCCTTGCGGTATGTCAACGTATGGGGCTGCCCATGGTGCTGGATATCCACCATCAATGGGTGAACAATGAAGGCGAACATCCGTGGGATCTTTGGCCGGATATATTGAAGACGTGGGAGTCCCCGCTTGCTCAAGCGGATTCACCGGCAGACAAGCCTTTACCGCCCAAAATTCACGTCTCCAGTCCAAAGAGTGAGAAGGACCTGCGAGGACATGCGGATGGGGTTGAGGTGGAACCATTGCTCGCTTTTTTACGTCATATTGCAGCAGATACGCCTGCCCTTGATGTGATGATTGAGGCCAAACGCAAGGATGAAGCTCTGGTGCAGTTGATGCAGAAACTAGCATTCTATCACGAAGAGGGTGTGGAGTGGGTGGACGAGTCAACGGTTATCATTCATCTGTAGCGCCAAAAGGGGCCTGGGCAACGAGAAACTTTACGACCCTCGGGGCGTATACTTTTAACAAGTATTTTAATTTTTCGTAGATTGATATAGAAAGTAGAGTGAACGCTTTGAATGAGAAGGAAAAAACACCTTATGTCGTGACAAGCAAAAGCTATACTGCCGTCGCCATTAATGCAGCTTCCAAAGCTGGAGAGTGGATCAAGAGTCGTCTCGGAACTGTGGGGGAGCCTGGAACCAAGTATTCGCCGCAGGATCTTGTTACTGAAGTCGATAAAGGTGCAGAACAGATGATCCGCCGCCTGATTCTGACGCATTTCCCCGATCATGCCATTCTGGGTGAAGAAGGCGTGGAACCAGGACCGGAAGCATCAGCGAAGGCACTGAAAGAAGCTGAGGAAGAAGAGTTTCTCTGGATTGTGGACCCTGTGGACGGGACGACGAACTTTGTACACGGTTTTCCGTTCTATTCGGTATCCATTGCCTTGGCTCATAACGGGGAAGTGATTGTGGGGGTAATCTACGATCCTTCCCGTGACGAGATGTTTGTTGCGGAAAAAGGAAAAGGTGCTTACGTGCACGGAAACCGGATGCTTGTATCGGGTGAACAGGAGCTGGCACAGAGCCTGATTGCGGTTGGCTTCCCAGCGGATACAACCTACGCGTTGCCGATCAATATGGCTGCTGTTCAGGCACTTGCACCGCAAGTACGCAGTCTGCGTGCGGGTGGTTCTGCGGCTCTACATTTGGCATATGTTGCGGCAGGTCGCCTCAGCGCTTATACCGAAGTCGGACTGAAGCCATGGGATATTGCCGCAGGTGCGCTGCTGGTTGAGGAATCCGGCGGTCAGGTTACTGATACCGTAGGAACGCCATACCAACTGTCGGTGAGTCATGTGGTTGCCAGCAATGGCAAGATTCATGATGCATTGACAGATGTGCTGAAGAAAGCAAACGCAACAGGTCTGGAGTAAAATTTTAATTCAAAACAGACCACATTGTTTAGGTGGTCTGTTTTTGAATTTTTAAAATAGTAGTCTAAGTCATATCATTAGATTTATAGAAAATTAATCTAATGATATGTGTTTATAGTTTATGAAGCAATCTAATGTGGGCTGAGAGAGAAAAGTTAATAGAACTAGAACATTCAAACCGAGGCTTGATATCATTTTTGTAATAAAAATTCTAAGCAGCTTAAAAGTTCTGATTTATCATCTAATGAGAGTAAATCATCCTTATTTTCATTAACTTTATAGTAAAAGAAAACAGGAAAGTTACCTTGATTTATTCTACTTATTTTAGCATTTGCATACCCTAGATTTTTAAGGTTATTTTTAAAGCTATTTTGCTCTTCTAAAGAGGAAGCATTGTTTTTGCTTCTTAATAGGATATAGATGTGACTAATTTTGTTTTTATTAAAGTATATGAAGATATCATCTTCTATCTCTTCAAATGTAACTGATATATTATTTCTAAGGTGAAGTCTTTTTTTATTTATAAATCTTCTTAATACTTTAGATTCTCTAATTTTCTGGATTTTATCAATTATCTGTGTCTCAATAATTTGTTCATTATTTGTCAGAGTAGTTGTAGTGATTAATTCTGAACTGTAAAGGTTATTTTTATAAAAAGTGTGTTTGAAATTATTCTTCCATATATCTTTTTGTACTTTTATTAGTTGTCTATCAATCTCTTTCATTAATTCTTTACTGTCGATTATTGAGTTTGTAATAAATTTACTTAAACTCGAAAATCCTGTTGTAGCCCCAAGGAAACTGTAAGTTAAATAGGCATCGGATATATTGTTCTCATTTAAAATCATCTCTAATTCTTCTAATTTATTTCCCCTCATAATGTATATGAGATAATTTTTTAAAACAGATGACTGTACATCCTCGAAACTTAAATTATAATTTTTCTCGATAATTCTATCACTTATTTTATTGATATCTTCTGTAAAACTTTCTTTGTATTTTGTGGAATCACTAACAATATCTTTTATATAACTTAATGAACTTATTATTTCATGTTTACTTAGAGGATTATCATTTTGATGATTATTAATTAGATAATTAATAATCATATTGAAAAGGTTATATTCCTGTTTATTTTCAAAGATATTAGATACACGTATATTACCATTTGATAAATTATCAATTATTTCAACAAAATTTGAGCTTTCTTTGTTTTTTTCTTGGAAATTAAGTCCTTTTTCATAATTTTTCATTGCACCATTTAATTGCTCATAAGCTATTTCGAAGTAAGGATTATTTTTAGTATTAATTTGTTTAAGAAGCTTATTAATTTCATCAATTATTGGTGATGAGGAATTTAAGTTTCTCATTTCCGTATATTTAATGAGGTAAGCATAAATAAGTCCTTTGATTTTATTAAAAAATTTATCGTTATTTATTTCATTATTTGTATTAGTATCTGAATAATTAGGGTAAATCAGATAATCTAAGTTAATCTTTGTAAGAGATGCTTTATTTATTAAGCGGAAATTCTCTTTATACTTAAAGACAAGTTTTGTTTCCTCGACTAATCTTGATTTAGCAATTACCTGTTTTAAGTGATTCTCTGAAATGAAATGGAATCTCACTTTATCAGGATGGAAATATATTGTCTTGTCTACAATATATACATTTTCAGAAGCTTGAAATGGAGATATAGAACTTAAATCATTAAATTCTATAATTATTGGAAACTCCTCAAGTTCAGAATTAGAGTTTTCAATTAATTCAAAAAAAGGAGGGGTTGAAAAGAATGTTAAATAGTTATCATCAAATGATAACTCTGTAGTAAAGTTCCTCATAGTCCCATAATTTCTTTCACTGTAATAACATTTGGGAGAGATACTCTCTGTTGCAAACATATCATTAAAATTGAGAGAAGTGGTGGGAAAGTATAATTTCAAAAAGATTACCCCCTTAAAATATTGCTTGAATCTATCTGCTTTCCTAAATTTCGTGGTATTTTTGCGATAAACGGAGAAAGATTATTGCTATAAAGTATATCAAGTGTTTCGCTAGCTCTAGTAGTTGCGACATAAACTGCCTGTTGATAATTTAGTTGACTTGTATTTATTTCACAACTTGGCATGAATACATGTTCGAATTCAAGACCTTTAGAACTGTGATAAGTCATTAATTTGGGTATAGGTGAATAAAAATCTAATGAACTATCATTGTTTTTCCCATTATTCACTTTGTATTCAACTTCGAGCCCTAACTTTTTCAATTCATCTGCTATTTTTAGTAATTGTTTGTTAGTATCAACAAGTATACCTACATCTCTCCAATACTCGGATTCAATTATTTTTTTTATACATTTTAGTTCTTGGGAAAGAGAACTACATTTTATTATTCGGGGCAGCTCCCCCTCATCTTTAACACAACTATTTACCAAATCTGTATCATTTTTAATGTGACTTGCGAAACGAGCAATCGCTTTTGGAAGTCGATAATTCTTCAATAGTTTTTTATGATTGTTCGAGGGAATACCAGATAAAATGCCCACATCCACTAGATTCAAGCCTTTCTTATATAGTTGTTGAGCATCATCACCAAACAAAATTAAATTTTTCTTGAACATTGAAGTTAGCTTTCTCAGTTCATCTTCAGAAAAGTCTTGAACTTCATCAATAATAAGATAATCAACTGTTGTAAACCCACTATTGTCTAATTGGGCATAAATACAAACCCTGCTCGGATCGAGTTTTAATTTTGTCAAACCACCCTCAACAAAAGATTTGAGAGCAACCGTATAAAGAACAATTAAATAATCTGATTCTCCCATTTCTTCCAACTCTTTAGCCTTGTGCAGTGCTAAAACGGTTTTCCCACTTCCAGCGCCTCCGTCAATAATGTAATTACCACTTTTCAAATTTCTGATTTTATATTGTTCATCATCTAGGGAAGATTCTTGAACTAACCAACGTCGATCTACCACATCGTCAATATCAAAATTCACATTACTCCCCCTCTAATATACTAGAAGTATTTTTTTGTTTATGATAACATATAATTAACCAAATTGGTTAATCTAATTATGTCAAGGGGAATAAAAGTGTGGACATTTTATTCAAAGACGAAGATCAGAAAGAAGTTTTTAATAATGAAAGATTATTAAAGTCAAGGTATGGACAGATGGCAAAAGTTATTACAAAAAGAGTGGACCAATTAAAGGCAGCTAATTCCGTTGGTGAATATATGTCTTTTAAGATAGGAAATCCACATTTTTTAAAAGGCCCATATAAACATTGTATAGGAATAACCTTAACAGGGAATTATCGATTAATAATTGAACCTATTTATGAAGAGGGTACAGATTTTTCAAACTTGAATTTGTATACTTTAAGAGTAGTAACCATTATGGAGGTGGAAGACTATCATGGGAGATAACCAATATTTCGCGGGAATAGCTATACCACCAGGCGAGACTCTACAAGAAGTTCTAGACGAGAACATGATGTCGCAAAAAGAATTGTCTCTAAGACTTGGGTGTAGTAAAAAACATGTAAACTTAGTTATAAAAGGTAAGGCGGCTATAACTTCAGATTTTGCTGTTAAATTAGAAGATGTCTTGAAAATCCCAGCAAACTTTTGGATGCAACTTGAATCGAATTATCAAGAAACCTTATCAAGATTAAGTGAGATTCCTCAGATTCAAGAAGAAGAGGCTTTTTTGAGTAAGTTATCCTATTCAGAATTAGCGAAACATGGATGGGTTGAGGAATCAAAATCAGTTTTTGAACAGATAAAAAATTTAAGAGCTTTCTTTGGGGTTGCTTCCCTAGAGTCTGTACCATTAGTACAACCTGTGGCTTTTAGAAAATCTAACCAATATACAGCTGAGGATTATGCAATTGCAGCTTGGATTACACAGGCTGAGAATAAAGCCAAAGAAATAGATGCATCCCCATTTGATAGTACTAAATTAAAAAAATCTTTAGAGTCTTTAAGAACTTTGACAATAAGACCCTTAAAAGCTTCTTTCGTTGAATTACAATCGCGTTGTGCTGAATTTGGTCTAATTGTTGTAGTTGTGGATCATATTTCTAAAACTTATATTAATGGAGTAACTAAATGGTTGCCTAATAATAGACCATTAATTGCACTAAGTATACGTGGTGGGTATGAAGATATCTTTTGGTTTACATTTTTTCATGAAGTGGGGCATGTTTTACAGAATAAAAAGAGTGAGACGTTTATTGATATGGAAGACCACGATTTAAATGAACTGGAAAAAGAAGCTGATCTATTCGCTCTGGAAACATTACTCTCCTCAGAATTGTACGAAGAATTTGTAAATTCCGGAAAATATAAAGATATAGGTACTGTGAGGGAATTCTCTAGAAAACAAGGTGTCCATCCAGGGATTATAGTGGGGAGACTAATGAAAGAAAAATATGTGGCCTACAGCGATACAAAGTTCCAAAAAATTAGAGTCAAAATATCCAAATAGGCTAAAAATCTCTATATTATCTCTTTCTTTGTTATGTGCAACTATTTTCCAAATTGAGAATCTTTTTTATTGGGAGATATTGTTTCAATTCAATTCTAGATAAGGAGCGAACAACAATGGATGAATCCAAAGAACTGGAACGACGTTTGAGTGATATGCTGACTGAAGGGGACATGGAGGAGTCCGGTGATGCTGACAAACGTGAACGTCAGCTGATTCCCCCCAAGTACGAGGTGCGCATTCAGACAGAACGGGACCCGATTGTTGAAGAAACGTTGAAGTACCGGGACATGGCACGTGAGGTGGACGATCGCTACGATCGTTACCTAGAGCGTTCTGCCGGGAACAAACCGGATACCGACCCGAATGGTTCTGATTCTGGAGACGCGAATAAATCAAAGTTTTAACGAGTGGACATCTTGCTTATACTCAACGGATAACAGACTTGCCTAATTAGGGGAGTCTGTTTTTCGTGCGGGTAGGGGTGCAGACGACAACACCCCTTTAATAATGTTAGAATAGAGTTACACGAACTTCTGTCATCGGAGTGAACAGTGTAATATGTAATTATATCTTATTATATAGATACGAGAAAAAAGGAGTGTTCTAAGAATGAAGCGTAGACGCATATGGAGAAGTACCGCCGCGGGATTAACGGCAAGTATGCTGGCAGGGATGCTGATTTTGGCATCATCCGCACAGTCTGCTCATGCTGCAGATAGCAATACGTTACCAGCGGGAAGCGTAACATCATCGTTGCCTTTACAGAAAGATGCGGTAGCGGTAACCAAGGATTTCCGCCTCGTCACATTGGGGGATTCCATCACTGTAGGGTATGAGCCGAACCTGAAAGAACTGCCATACGGTTATGTAGAACGGTTGCAGGAACAAGGTCTGTTACACGGACGTACTCAGGTGGACAACTATGGTATTGCCGGTTTGAAGAGCAGTGGTTTGAAAAACTTTGCAGATGCGATTAAAGAAGGGAAAGCGCTCACTTCCGAAGCTATTCAGCCGAGCCTTCCTGATCCAAGAGCGGTACAAGTTGGAGCCAATATTGCTGCCATCCGGGAGAGTGTAGCTGGAGCTAATCTCGTTGCCATCACAATTGGCGGGAACGATGTATCCGAGTTGCTCGGTTCAGCAGATAAGTTGAGTGATGCAGAACTGGAAGCCAAAGTAAAGGAATTGCTATCTTCTTATACAGCCAATGTTAGCGCAGTTATCAATGATATTCATGAGATTAATCCTAATGCCAAAATCGTAATCGCAGACCAGTACCAACCTATGCCTGAAGTAGCTGGCAAAGCGCTCTATGCGAAACTGATGGAAGCTTCCCAAGGGTTTACTGCGACCATTGATGGAATTGCGACTGAATTTTCCGCTAAAGGGATTGATGTAAAAGTAGCTCATGTCGCCAAGGAGTTTGTTGGCGGTGAAGGCACGATGACTCATATGATTAAGGACCGCGATTTCCACCCGAATCAGTTCGGATATGAAGCGATTGCCCAAGTATTCGCAGAAACAATCTGGGGCGATTACACCAAACTGACGGCTCCTGCTGCAGGCCAACCGATGAATATCATCGTCAGTGGTAAAACGCTGGATACACCGTACAAACCAATTAACCGCAATGGTAAGAACTTTGTGGCGATCCAGGATATCGTGAATGCCGTTGGCGCAACCACGGTATGGGATAACAAAACCTCAACCGCAACGATTACATACGGAGATCGGAAGGTTGCTGTTAAGATTGGTGCAACGGCTGTTCAGGTGAATGGTGCATCCGTAGCCGTGGATACACCCGCATTCCTGAGCAAGGTGGGTACAGAATCCAAAACGTATGTACCTCTCGCCATGGTAGCCGAGGGTCTTGGCTTTGATGTCCAGTATGTAGCCAAGTTAAAAACGGTATTTGTAAATCCATAACAATAAGTAGTACTTTTATACACTATTTAGCATGATATCGAACAGCCAGATTCCTTGATCCTTTCAGGGAAACTGGCTGTTTTTGCGTCTGTTTTCATGCAAGTACAAAGAGACACACCTTCGAAAATGACCTAAAATGTTGCATAAATATGACTTGTCATCTGACCATGGATGTGTAAATATGAAAATAACTTACAGTAGATCGAAAACAGTTTCGAAAAACAGCACCCTTCGCGAGCCAAAGGAGCGCTTTGGATGAGTAGAATTAAAAACGCTTTCACGAAATTACCAATTCATCATAAAACCATTCTCCTCATTGGATTACTGATGATGATCAGCTTCACGTTCTATGTATCTGTCTTGGGGTATGTGTTCGGTATTTATGACCGACAAATCTATGAGAAATCTTCACAGGTGCTTAATATGTCTTCGGTGGGCATCGAGAACCAACTGCGTGAGATCTCTAATCTATCCTTCAAGGTTATGTCTGACGAGCCTCTTCAGCAATATCTACTTCAGTTGGATAAGGCTGAATCAGGATATGAGAAAAATGGCTTGCGCAAAAAAATTACCAACAGACTGGTGGCATATGCAGGTTCAGAGAAATACGTCTATTCCATGATCTTTATCGATAATGATAATAATATTATGGCAGCTGGAAACCGTGAAGGGATCTCCGAGAAGAAGCAAAAAGAATTGGTTGCTTTGGGACAGCAATATTCAGGCTCCAATGCCTGGTACACAGGCGGGGACCAACAAGCCAGATTACTGTCGGTTAGACAGGTAAAGTCTTTTACCGGTGGAGCATTCACGCTGGAGAAGCTGGGTACTCTGGTTATTCGTGTACGACTGGATCGAATTGTTCAGGATCAGATGCAGCACCCGGCAGAGGATTCACAGCTATTAATTACAGATGGCCGGGAAGTAATCTACCCAACAGAGTCGACGGTCAGTAAATCTGAAATTGAGTCTGAGCTAAAGCGCACTCAGCCTTATGGGATAGCCATGTTTGAGCAGGGAAGAAATTTCGTCGCCCGTGCGAATTCTCCGTATACCAATTGGGTGTATCTGTACATGACGCCCTTTGACCAAATGTTTAAGCAGATCCAGTTTGTCAAACAGCTGGTGACTGTTATTTTTATCATGATATTCCTGGCGGCGCTTATATTTGGAGCCAAGTTTTCTCGCAGCATTACACAGCCCATCGCCCAGTTGATCAAGAAGATGCGCAATATTGAAAAAGGCGATCTGGATAAGCTGGAGGAAGCAGCGCTGGGCAATGTCCCAGCATCTTCGCAGAACGAGGTGGGGTTGCTGCATCGCACGTTCAAGATGATGGTACAGCGTATACGCGAACTCATTGACGAGAATTATGCGAAGCAACTCGTGATCCGAGAGACCGAATTGAAAGCGCTTCAGGCTCAGATTAATCCACATTTTCTATATAACACACTGGAATCAATCAACTGGCTTGCCAAAGTGCAGAAGCAGCATCAAATCTCCGAAATGGTTGAGGCTCTCGGATTTCTGCTGCGAAGCTCAGTGAACATGTCCGAGAAGTGGATTACTTTGGAAAGGGAACTGGATATTGTCCGCAGTTATGTGACGATCCAGCACACGCGATTCGAGGAAAGACTTGATTTTGACATGGATATTGCGCCTGAAGTGGGCACTGCACGCATTCCGAAGTTAACCCTGCAGCCATTGGTAGAGAACGCCATTCATTATGCATTGGAGCCAAGCATAGAACCTTGCCGTATTCGGATTCGGGCGAGAGCAGACGGAGACAACGTTGTAATTGAGGTGGAGGACGATGGTCCGGGTATGACTCCCGAATTTCTGGAGCAATTGCAAGAGGGACGCGTACAGACGAGGGGACAGGGGATCGGACTGTCGAACATCAAAGAACGGATCAGATTGACCTTCGGCGAAGAAGGCGAAATGATCATGAGCAGCAATCCCGGATCAGGGACCGTAGTATCGATCAGAATACCTTGGATTAGAGAGGACGATGACGATGTACAAAGTGATGCTCGTAGATGATGAACGTGTCATTCTGGAGGGGATTTCGCAAGTCGTGGATTGGGCTGCAGCGGGAACGGAACTGGTGGATACCGCGAGAAACGGAATTGAAGCACTGGATAAAATCGGTCATTCCAGACCGGATATTATCATTACAGATATTTCAATGCCGGGCCTGGATGGTCTTGGACTCATTGAAAAAGCTTCCGAAGCTTATCCTGGACTTCGCTTTATCATGTTGTCTGGCTACAAAGAGTTCGAATACGCTCGCCGGGCCATGCAATATGGAGTGAAACATTATCTGCTCAAACCGTGTAACGAGAACCAGATTCACGATGCCTTGTCCGAGTTGCTTCAAGAACACCAGGATGCCCAGGTAAAGGAACATGTCGCCGGAGAGATGAAACAGCGGCTGCAGCGAGTGCTACCACATGTCAAGGAGCAGTTCCTGCTGGAGTTTATGACGAACCAAACCTATGGTCCGGTTGATTTGGAGTATTATCAGGAGCTGTTTGATCTGGAGCTGGAGGATAACGAAGTTCGGCTGCTGCTGTTCCGGATTGCGGATGAACATGATTATAGTCATCTATTTGCAATCAAAAACATTGCCAGTGATCTGCTGCCACATGTTCTGTTAAGCACTACCATTGAAGGCAAACTGTTAATTTTGCTGGGGGATTCTGCCGATCCGGTTGGTCTGAAGGAGAGCATTGAGGAAGTGCGGGCTGCTTTCACCAGATTATATAAATTGGAAGTTACGGCTGCCCTAAGCGAAGCAGATCGAATGATTCAGTCCCGGCGTTTGTTCCGTGAGGCACTGCAATGCCTGAACCACCGCTTCTTTATCGGCGAAGGCAAGCTGATTACCAAAAGTGATCTGGAGCTGGCCGGGGAATGTGATGGGGTACATGTTGAACAAGACGCAGAGCAGCTCTGTCAGTTGATTAAGTCAGGCAATACGGAAGAAGCTGCAGCTGAAGTGGATCGCCTGTTCGAGCTTTTGTCCGGTCAGCAGCTTGAGATTGGGATTACTCGTTCGTATGTGGTGCAGTTGTACTCCGCAATGATTCATGTCTGTCCTCCCGAGGAGGCGACGGAATTTACCCAGCGTATGGCAGAACTGCCCCATATCGACACATTGTCTGGCTTAAAATCCTTTGTTGCCAGCAGCGCAGCCCGGTTAACCTCCGGTTACTACAAAAATCATATTAGCCGTCAGTCTTCTGCCGTAGAGAAGATGATGGATATTGTGGATAGTCACTATGGCGAAGCTGATCTCTCTCTTAATGGGGTTGCCCATCAGATGTTATATATGAATCCGGATTATCTCGGCAAGATATTCAAAAAAGTGACGGGAGAAAACTTCTCCAATTATGTGAATCGTTTACGCATTGAGCGTGCCTGCGACCATATTCGTAGAGGTGGAGATGTGAAGGTTTTTGAGCTTGCCGAATTGTTTGGCTTTGGGGGGAACTCACAATATTTTAGTCAGGTGTTCAAGAAGTGGACCGGCATGACACCTACCGAATTCCGCAGAACTGGCTTATAACAATTGACTGACGATCATCTATTCGATATATGAGGGGGACTAACGGTGCCGATAGAGGTGCAGTTGTCCTCCTCTGTTTTTTGAACCAACAAGACGGTTTTGTGTATTCAACTCTGGTCCGACATTTGCGAAAATGACAATATAAAGTTCGTGAAAGCGTTATCAGAAAGTGGAAGATAACTCGTTCACACAACCATTTCAACATAAAAGGGGAGATTGGCATGGTGAAAAAGGCGATATTCCTGATGATGGCGGCATTGCTGGTATTAACAACGGCATGCAGCAGCAGCGGAGGATCGGGCGAATCATCTGGGGATGGTTCGGTAACACTTCGTATCGCATGGTGGGGATCGGATGCACGTCACGAATATACACAGAAGGTCATTGACTTGTACAAAGAGAAAAACCCGAACGTCAAAATTGATGTGGAATACGCTTCATTCGATGACTACTGGAAAAAGCTCGCTCCACAAGCTGCAGCGAACCAACTGCCGGACATTGTTCAGATGGATATTTCCTACATCAGCCAATATGCACAGAATGGACAGCTCGAAGATCTGTCCCCGTACCTCGGAAACCAGATTAAAGTGGACGATGTATCCGAGAACGTTATCAGCACAGGCGTTATCAACAGCAAACAATATGGAGTACCTGCCGGTGTTAACGTACTGGGTTTCCAGTATGATCCGGCTCTGCTCAAAAAAGCGGGTGTGGATGCCATTCCCGAAAATATGACTTGGGAATCGTATGAAGAGCTTGGCAAACAAACGGCTGCCAAAGGACTCTTTTTGGACGGGGGCGTAGCGCCGGATATCTTCTTCCACTATTTCTTGCGTACCAAAGGATTGTCTCTCTACAATGCTGAAGGAACGGGGCTTGGATATGATGACGACAAACTATTCGTTGAGTTCTTCGGACTCATGCGCCGGATGATCGAGCAGGGTGCAGCGCCTTCCCCGGATCTGGCTAACCAGACGAAAGGTATCATCGAGGAATCCGATTTGGTCAAGGAAAAAGGAGTTGGTATTTGGCAATGGTCCAACCAATTCGTAGCCGTACAACAGGTTGCCAATCGTCCACTGGAATTCGCTCCTATGCCTGGACCTGATATGGAAAAAGGACTTTACATGCAACCAAGTATGTACTGGGCTGTTACTTCGAATTCAAAAGTGAAGGAAGAAGCAGCAAAATTCATCGATTTCTGGGTGAACGATGTGGAAGCTAACAAACTGATCAAAGGCGAGCGCGGTGTGCCGATCTCGGGCAAAATCAAGGAGGCTATCGCTCCTGAGCTGAGTGATGCAACGAAACAGGTATTTGAATTCGTAGCGTCCATGGAGCCTAAGGCTTCCCCAATGAGCCCGCCTCCACCAGTTGGTTCACCTGAAGTAATCGCATCTCTTGCGGATGTCGTAGAGGAACTGAACTTTGGTAAGGTTACACCGGAACAAGCAGCCGCGACATTCCGCAAAAATGCCGAGGCGGTTCTTGCCAACAATAAATAACAGTTGAATGATCGCTTGCTCATCCCAATACCGGGATGGACGGGAACAGGGCTACTCGCATAACGCGAGGGCCTTTCCCCGTCCAGTAGCCCGAAGTAAGGCTGTGGTAAGCAAGCAGATCAATAAAGGAGGTTCGTTCCGTTGAGGCAATATTCGTCGTTGCGCAGAAACTTAACCGGGTATGCTTTTATTAGTCCTTTCATCATCGGTTTTCTGGGCTTTACGCTGATTCCGATGTTTGTATCCCTATACATGTCGTTTACGAGTTATAACCTGTTCACCTCTCCGCGGTGGATTGGGCTGGACAACTACACCAAAATGTTCTTTGATGATCCGAAGTACTGGAATTCGGTTAAAGTAACGTTCCTGTATGTGTTTATTGGTGTCCCTCTAAGGCTGGTCTTCGCGCTTTTCGTAGCCATGATCCTGAATACGGGATCCCGTATGGTCGGAACGTATCGTACCTTGTACTACCTGCCGTCCATTATCGGTGGTAGTGTGGCCGTGTCGATTATGTGGCGTAACCTTTTCAGTAATGAGGGTGTCATCAACAGTGCACTAACAGCAATCGGAATCGGGCCTATCAGCTGGTTCGGTGACCCAAATGCGTCTCTGGTTATGCTGATTTCGCTGTCTGTTTGGCAGTTTGGATCTTCCATGCTTATTTTCCTCGCCGGTCTGAAAAATATCTCTCCCGAGATGTACGAAGCAGCAGGTGTGGATGGTGCCAACCCGGTACGCAAATTTTTTGGTATCACCTTACCGCTACTCAGTCCAATCATTCTGTTCAACCTGATTATGCAAACGATCGGTGCATTTATGACCTTTGTACCTGCATATATCATCTCTAAAGGCGAGGGTGGTCCAATGGACGGTACGATGCTTTACTCGTTGTATCTGTTCCGTCAGGCGTTTATGTTTAACAACATGGGGTATGCTTCGGCCATGGCCTGGATCATGCTTATTATGATCGGTATACTCACAGTCGCGGTGTTCCTGACATCCAAGTTCTGGGTGTTTTATGAATCCGAAGGAGGGAAGTAACGATGGTTTGGAGAAATGTGAAATGGCCCATCTATCACCTGTTCGTTGCAGCTTTGGCCCTCCTGATGCTATATCCCGTTCTATGGATGCTTTTCAGCTCATTCAAAGAAAGTCGTACCATCTTCGTAACTGCCGAGTCCTTGTTCCCTACGGAATGGATCTGGAGTAACTATGCGGATGGCTGGAAAGGCGCAGGCGGAAGACCGTTTATGGATTACATCACCAATTCACTTGTTATTGTGGTCATCTCTACGATTGGTGCCGTGTTATCCTCATCGCTGATCGCCTTTGGTTTTGCCAGACTCAACTTCAAAGGACGTAACTTTTGGTTCTCTCTGATGATGTTGACTCTGATGTTGCCGCATGACGTTGTACTTGTACCCCAATATATTATCTTCACGAAGCTTGGCTGGTTGAATACCATTCTGCCGATCGTTGTACCTACGTTCTTCGGGATGCCATTCTTTATCTTCCTGATGGTTCAGTTCATTCGTACAATTCCGAAAGAGTTGGATGAGGCGGCTACCATTGATGGATGTAACAAGTTCAGACTGTATGTACAGATTATTATGCCGCTCATCAAGTCATCACTCGCAACGGCTGCGATCTTCTCCTTCTACTGGAGATGGGAGGATCTGCTCGGTCCAGTACTGTATCTGAACTCGCCGGATAAATATACGGTCTCCATGGCGCTGAAAATGTTCCTGGACAGTGAGTCTGCCTCCAATTGGGGAGCGATGTTCGCGATGTCCATTGTGAGTCTCGTACCTGTTGTAGCCGTGTTCTTTATTTTCCAGAAACAAATTGTACAGGGCATGAGCACCAGTGGACTGAAAGGATAAACGGTATTCATTCTGGATCCAAACCTGGATTAGCATGTTGAACAAGGAGGTTGTTCTTATTGAATAATGCCCAGGGTAGTCAGGCCGTTGCCAAGGAGGTAACGGTAGAGGGCGGTAAAGAGGCCGTTACCCATTGGAAGTTCAATTTTGGACCGGACTCTGGCAGTGCAGGTGAGATTGATGGTTATTTGAAAGTATCTGCCAGCACCACATATGAAAAACAGGGGGAATACGGTTTTGAATCCGGCTCCCTTGTGTATGAGAAGCAACGGATAAGTGAAGACGGAGTATCGGATACCAGTCGGACAAACAACGGCAAACAAGGGCAGGCCAATGTGTCTGCCCGATTGCGTTCAAGCTTTTGTATTCCACTCAAGGCATCTTTCATCATTGAAGTTCCCGATGGAACCTATCAGGTTTTGTTAACTGCAGGGGATGACTTGGCGGAGACGATCACCCGAGTCAAAGCCGGAGAGGGAAGATTGATGCTGCCAACCATACGTACACTTCCTGGGCAATGTGCAGAGGTTCGATTCTCGGTTGTGGTTCGTGGCGGGAAGCTCCGACTATCCTTCTCCGGTCCTGCACCACGGATTAATGCATTGGAGATCACGCTTGCCAATCAAACGATGACAGTATTTCTCGCTGGTGATTCTACAGTGACAGATCAGCCGGAAAGTGGATATCCATACTGTGGCTGGGGGCAGCTGTTGCCCGCACAGTTCAAACATGATGTTGCTGTGGATAATCATGCCCAGTCTGGACGCAGTTCCCGAAGCTTTATCAATGAAGGCAGATTGGATGCCATTCTGGAGAAGATGAAACCAGAAGATTTTCTGTTTATTCAATTTGGACATAACGATGAGAAGCCGGACCCTGACCGGGGAACGGAGCCTTTCACAACATATAAGGAATATCTGAAAAAGTATATCGATGCCGCCCGCGAAGCTAAGGCTCGTCCGGTGCTCGTGACACCCGTGCATCGGCGCTATTTCGCTGATGACGGAACATTGACCGACACCCATGGCGATTATATCGTCGCCGTGCGTGAGCTGGCACAAGAGGAAGGGGTACCGCTGATCGATCTGGCTGAGCGAAGCCGCATCCTGTTCGAGCAAGCGGGCATTGAAGGCAGCAAGGAGGACTTCATGTGGGTGCTGCCGGGTGAGTACGTGAACTTCCCAGCAGGCGTGGAGGATAACACGCATTTTCAGGAGCGCGGTGCCCGTCGCCTCGCCATGCAGGTAGCGGAAGCCATCCGCGAGCTGCGCCTGCAGCCGCTGCAAATGTATTTGAGGTGAGGGAGCAGCGGAGGAGGGCGGAATCGGAGCAGAGGGAGCGAAGCGTCCGCCTTTGGAGCGGGATTTCCCCTGCTGAGGGGGAATGAGGAAGAAATCCCGAACCAACAGCGGCCCACAGCCCGATCCGCCCACCGCAGCGCCTGCACGCGAGCAGCAATTTTATTAAGCGAGTTAACGAAGTAACGAGCAAAGTTGCTCTTAAGTTGCCCCGCGAGCATAGCGAAGGCAATAAGCCTTTAAATTAGCCAGGGCGAGCGTTGCAGCGGAGGAGGGCGGAATCGGAGCAGAGGGAGCGAAGCGTCCGCCTTTGGAGCGGGATTTCCCCTGCTGAGGGGGAATGAGGAAGAAATCCCGAACCAACAGCGGCCCACAGCCCGATCCGCCCACCGCAGCGCCTGCACGCGAGCAGCAATTTTATTAAGCGAGTTAACGAAGTAACGAGCAAAGTTGCTCTTAAGTTGCCCCGCGAGCATAGCGAAGGCAATAAGCCTTTAAATTAGCCAGGGCGAGCGTTGCAGCGGAGGAGGGCGGAATCGGAGCAGAGGGAGCGAAGCGTCCGCCTTTGGAGCGGGATTTCCCCTGCTGAGGGGGGAATGAGGAAGAAATCCCGAACCAACAGCGGCCCACAGCCCGATCCGCCCACCGAAGCGTCTGCCTCGCGAGTTAGCCTTGCTTTTATTCAGCGAGTTAACGAAGTAACGAGCAAGGATGCTTTTTAAGTTGCCCAGCGAGCATAGCGAAGGCAATAAGCCTTTAAAAAGCCAAGCGAGCGATGCAGCGGAGGAGGGCGGAATCGGAGCAGAGGGAGCGAAGCGTCCGCCTTTGGAGCGGGATTTCCCCTGCTGAAGTGGAAATGAGAAGAAATCCCGAGCCAACAGCGGCCCACAGCCCGATTCGCCCGCCGAAGCGTCTGCCTCGCGAGCCTCCCGTGCGTTTAACTAATTATTGCATTAGCAAAGGAGGAATTATTAATGGCACAGGATCAGACAAACACTTCAGCACATAAAATATCTTCCACTGCGACAGGTCACACCTATTGGGTGATTCCCGATGGTTACATTCCACCGGACAGCTCGGGCTCACTGGAGAGTCACGAGAGCATCTGTGTATTAAATACAGGCACAGTGGATGCACAGCTACAAATAACGATCTATTTTGAAGATAGGGAACCGCTCGAAGACATCGTGGCTGAAGTACCTGCGCGGAGAACAAAGCATATTCGGACGGCTTCGTTGAGATCGGGTGAACAACTTGTTCCTCCGGGAGTACCCTATGCCATTACCGTCGCCAGCAATGTTCCTGTTATCGTACAGTACAGTCGTTTGGATACCACTCAGCCTGAACTGGCACTCATGAGTGTTATGGCGTTTCCACTGGGATAACATGTGAATCATAAAATGAAAAGACGATAAGTAACCTTGCATGGACTGCAGGCTACTGATCGTCTTTTTGCGTTACTCATCGTATTTATACGTACTGGCATTGAGGATTTTCACATGAACCTCCACCTTACCGAGTTTAAACCCCTCCAGTGGATTGGTCCTTTTATATACCGCTTGTCTCCATAAAGGGAGATCATGACGATATAGATGTTCCACAAAACCGTAGGAATCAACTTTGCGTGATTTGGTTTTTTCAAACGTATTGCGGATTTCGGACTCAATCTGTTTCTCCGCTGCCTTTTCCATGACATGGGGAGAACGATGAGAGTCATGATCCTCGATGATGGCGCCTTTAACCGAAGTAATCAAGTCAAATGTAACACCGTTTCCTTCTTTCCTCGCCTTAATCTTGGTCTTTGGGTTATTAAGCCTAAGCGTCAGCTCCGGCATTTTGCTCCCGTTGCTGTATACGTACAATGGATATTGATAGACGCGGTCATAATTCACGAATCGTGTGCCATCAGCGTCCTTACCCGTAACCCTGCCTTGATTTTTACCGTTTGAAATGACGTAAAACCCATCCATTCTAATCAGCGGGGGTGTTTCATCCCCGTTATACCAGGTCTGGTTCTGATTGGTAATGGACGGCAAAAGAATAACGGAAGCAGGCTCCCGAAATCCGTCAAGGAGCTGATGTAGCCGGATGGGTTCATAACCGGAATGTTGCTTGTACAGCTTCATAGGTTCAAACAGCTCGATCGTCTGGGCGGATTGGTTCAGCAGGGCAGAGGGAGAGAGTACATCTGTAATGTTATGCTCTGTACCGTAGAGCCAAGGGGTATATCTCAGTTGGCCTGAATGCAACAGTGTATTGAAGACATCCTCCAGTCGTCCATTCAACACATTTTTGGATAAAACAATCGCTTTTACATGGGTCCACAGCGTTTGTTGCTGAGAAGTTTGATATAGGTCATCAATAGCCATACTCAGCGTAGAACCCTCACCCCGTCCGATCCAGATATCACTTGCTTGCCTTGAAGTTGGCCCTTCCTGTTTGGCAATACTGGAGAAATCAATGAGTTGAGCGTAAGCAACGTATTGGTTGTCTACATAATCTATTCCTACAGCCGTGATAAAGTTAATGCTCTGAACCTCTTTGGAATCCCAGCACCCGGTCAACAGGATAAAGCAGCTTATAAGCAAGCTAACCTTAGCCATCCATCTTGTCACGAGCGTTTCCTCCGGCGAGTGGAATCCTGGGTATGGAGTACGGCTGGGCGTTTGGTTCGTTTCATGGAAGGGGGCATGGATACGGCTTGGGTGAAGTCACCGGGTATATAAGGAGAGACGGGTGACAGGTATGAGACACCATAACACTCCAAGGATACGAGGTGCACCAGCAGACCAAGCAGTCCAATCATGAAACCGAATAACCCAAGAATGGAAGAAATGACTAGCATCCCAATCCGGACTTGAGCAGTAGCCCCACTGAGCACGGTATTCACCAGAATATAACTGGAGATCACCGAGATAGCGACCGTGACTATGATTGTGGGAGAAGTAATTCCTGCTCGAATAGCTGCATCTCCAATAATAAGTCCACCTACGACGCTGACGGTTTGTCCCAAGGCACGTGGGAGTCGGCGGCCAGCTTCATTAAATAGCTCGAACATAAATATCATTAAAAATGCTTCCAGCGTGACTGGCATAGGTAGACCCATCCGCGTACCTGAAATGGTTGCCAGCAGGGGCAAGGGGATCTGCTCCACATTGAAACTGGTCAGGCCAATATAAAAGGCAGGAAAGAAACAAGCAATCAATAATCCGGAAATGCGCAAAATTCGCTCAAAAGTAACGATGAAAAAGGGGGTACTCTCGTCTTCCGGCGATTTTAGCTGATTAAACAGAGTGGTTGGAGCGATAATGGCTACCGGTGAACCTTCAATGAGAACCACAAATCGCCCATTTAAAAGAGAGTCCACGACATAATCGGGTCGCTCCGTATTATCCGTGAGTGGGAAGATACTGCGAATTCCCCCCATAATTGCACGTTCCATAATAGAGGTACCGAGAATGCCATCGATTTCAATTTGGTCGAGATTCTTGCGTGCTTCTTTCAGAATATCCGGGTTAATGATGTCTTTGACATACAACAGACCAATAGAGGTCTGGGTACGCCCACCTTTAACATATTTCTCATAACACATGGAAGAGGTTTTCATTCGTTTGCGAATGAGGCCGATATTTACGGACAGCTCTTCAGTAAATCCGTCCCGAGGTCCTTTAATCGATGACTCGATTGCTGACTCCTCAGGGTTTCTTCCTGGTATACTCGCGATATCTAGACTGCAGGACTGATCACCATTTCCGAAAATAAGCAGTAATTGTCCGCTAAAAATCAGCAGATTTAAATTCTCTGTATCTGTAAGATCTTCTATCGGATTCAAGGTTAATCCCAATTCTTTGGGGTGTGCTTCTTCTATGAACAGAGAATGCTGTTCCAGCCGTGGGATAATAAACTGGTTGATTTGTTTACCGTCCACCAAACCATCGCAATAAAGCATAATTACCGACATATCGGTTTCATCTTTGGCTGGAAAGGTCTGAATAACAACATCTGCGCAGGGATCAAACTGCTCTTCGAAAGAGGCAAGCAGTGTTTCATGGGACGTGGTGTCAATCGTTTGGTGCTCCATGATGTTTCCTCCTCTGATGGCGTGAACTGATGTATGCAACTGCTGTTGCAACTACCGCTAGTCCGCTCAGATACATGAGATTGAACGGGAATATGTACTGGACAAGCAGCTTTTCGAATGTCATATCATCCAGAGGATACAGCATGGAAAGAATAAATAAGACGCCAAGAGTGGCACAACATATGATCCTTCTGGAGGCGCTCTTAATATTCCAAATTTCTACTACAATATACATGGCCAGACTAATCCGGGTGAAAGAACCGGCGAGCCATTGGTAAATGGAAAAGAAATCAGTCTGGGCAATATATTTGCCCAAGGAGGCAATTCGCCATTCTTCAAAGGCCGGATAACGCATTTTGGCAGCTTCGAAAGGGTCGAATTCCACGATTGCCCCAATAAGTGGGCCAAGGGTTAGACCAAGAATAATTGATGCGAGCATCAGGTATTGCCATACACGTATCCGCTTGGAGAGGTGGGGCTGCAAGTACCAGATGAACAGCAACTCAAACATGCCTGAAAGGCTGTAGACTGTGCCATGAAATACGGGATGCCAGCCATGTTCAAGCACAGGCAACAGACGACTGTAATCCTTGTATTGTGTATTAACGATAGCGACATAGAAGCCAAGCAACACAACCAAAGGCAGGATCAAGCCTGCTGTAAATGCCAGAGAGCGTACTCCTTTATAGGCCGCATAGGCACAGAGAGACATCAGGGCAATGCTTGTAACCAATATTGGCGTCTCCGTCAGATAATTGGTTTTGGCCCAAGTGGTGGTATCATGCAGAGTGAAGTAGATCACGGACAGAAAAAAGAGGCTGTTTCCCATCCGAAACAGCATGCCAAGAGGCTTGCCAAGATGGGAAGTCAGCCATTCATGCAGGGTTTGGTGCTGGAGAAAACGAGAAACATACGCAAGCATTAGAGTGAATATAAGATAAGGTCCTGCGGACAACAGAACGGATATCCATGCATCCCTTTTGGCTGAAGACAAAAGGGCAGGGATGATCAGGACGTGGCTGATCAGGCCGACAGATAACATCATTAACATCATGGCTTGCAAAAAAGAAGGCTGTGTTGGTTTCATGCTGAGGGGACCTCTTTTCCCAATATACTGTTCTCAGCAGTGTTAACGTGAACAAGCCTTCTCATACCGTCAGTCGAAATAACGTATTCCCATCGCTTCACGAACCTCTAGCATTGTCTCACGTGCAGCTTGACGTGCCTGACGTGTACCTTCCACGAGGATTTCTTTCACTTCATGCCCACGGTGTTCATAGTAATTTCGCCGTTCACGGAAAGGGGAGAGCAGTTCGTTAATCGCAGTACCTGCAATCTTTTTGCAATCCTTGCAACCAATGGTGCCATTACTACAGTTCGCATGAATCTCAGCAGCCTCATCCTTTCGAAACAGCTGGTGATAGGCAAACACCGGACAAATATCCGGATGTCCCGGATCAGAACGATGAATGCGTGCAGGGTCGGTTTTCGCCTTGGACAGCTTGGCATACACATCATCAGGATGAGCATTCAAAGAGATGGCGTTGCCCATACTTTTGCTCATTTTGCCCACGCCATCCAGTCCGCCCAGCCGTTCTCCGGTCAGAATACGTGGTTCAGGCAGAACTGGGGAATATAATTCATTGAACCTCCGTACCAGTTTCCGCGCTGTTTCGATATGTGGGATCTGGTCTTCTCCCGCTGGAACAAGGGTTGCTTTGCAGAACGCAATATCCGCAGCTTGGCTGACGGGATATCCAAGAAATCCGTAATAGAGATCCTTATAACCACGGTCACGCGCCTCGTTTTTTATCGTAGGATTATGCCGAAGACTGTTCACCGTGACAAACATGGAGAAAATGACAGTTAGCTCGGCAATTTCCGGAATCATCGACTGGATGAACAGAGTGGCTTTATTGGGATCGATACCTACGGCAAGATAATCAAGTGTCACTTGATGCACGCTGTCTGCAATCAGCCCCGGTTGGTCATAGTGGGTCGTGAGCGCCTGTACATCAGCCAGTAAAATATACGTTTTGTACTCATCCTGCAATTGCACCCGACTGCGCAGGCTGCCCACGTAATGGCCGAGATGAAGCTGTCCGGTTGTCCGGTCTCCGGTTAAAATAATGTCTTTGTTCTTGTTCATGGTTTATTCTCCTTTGATGTTGTGATTTTGCGATCCATAATTGCTGACGCCACCAGCCGTCTTCCACGACCATCACCTCCTTTCAGCCTGCATCTTTCTCAGTCGAACTAAAGATTATTTACACTTGTCACTTCGATGACAGAACAACCTTCCGATCGCTGTTATCCCCTGATTTTTTGATACACTTTTACAAAGGTGAAATCTGGGGATAAAGGCGAACACTCCGCTTCTTCAGGTTATTTCTGTCCTCTCCGTTCTTGTGTAAATGTTGAGTTGTACTAATAAAGAAATTAAATCAAAAAAAGCCTCGTCCTTCATCCTGTTTCCCAGACGGGAACAGAATAGAAGGACGAAGCTTATGCTTCGCGGTGCCACCTTAATTGGCCGCTGGTTGCGGCCCACTTGAGGGATACGGATAAATATATGCGGAAAGCTCACATATGCCTTATCGATATCCTGTCCATGGATAACGGCTGAACATGCCGCCTTGCCTACTGACGATCCGCGCTCCTGAGTACAGGTGGCAGAACGGGTTCAACTCGGAACTCCGAAGCCCATTTCCACATGACCGATACACCTGCTCACACCATCCGCCGGCTCTCTGAGGTATCCTGTCCTGTGTACTTCTCTTCATCATTGTTGATAACGTCCGTTTACAATTTTTCACATTGTATCATGCTTTATCTGGATTGACCAGCCCACGTTTTCTTCCGCTCATATTGGTGCCAAGTACACCAGCGATGATCAGCAGGGCTCCAACAAAGTGGTATCCATACACTGGTTCATGCAATATCCAGGCTCCGCCAGCAATCGAAATGAGCGTGGACAAATTACTGAATACACTCATTTTGGAAGCTTCCAGATGAGTCAGGGCATAACTCGCCAGCAGCGTGGAGAACATGGTGGAGAGGACGGCCAGATAGGCCAGTGCTCCTAGGTAAGATGCATCTCCGAGTGGCTTCACATAATCCACCATGGTTCCGCTCGACGCGTGACGAATCAGGGAAGCTGCGTTGAAGACGATAAATCCAACCATCAGGGTCACCCAGGTCAATTCCATCGGTTTATATTTCTGCGCCAAGGGTCTTGCCAATACACCATAACCTGCAAAACACACTGTGGAGAGCAGCAATAAAGCAATACCTTTAAAATTGCCTGCCGACATCCCGCTTCCTTTCATCAAGAAAATAAAGATCACACCCGCCACGGACAACAGTAGAAACAGTTTTTGCAAAAGGGATGTACGTTCTTTTAGAAAGATAGAGGCCAACACAAGTGTGAAAACGGGGGCCATCGCCTGGATAATCCCTGCTTCCGATGAGTTGGACGAGACTAACCCGAATGCCTGAAAGGCAAAAAACAAAACAGGAGAGAGCAGCCCGAGCGGAATGATACGCCACAGATCACGAAGGGTTAGCTTGATCTTGATCCATCCAAAAATAACAGGAATGCTGACTACAAGTAACGACAAGGCAAAACGGTGTGCCAATACATCAATTGGATGTGCGACACTTACCGTCATTTTAACGAATAAAAAGGATAAACCAATAATGGCTGCATATAAAACAGCTGCTACATATGCATATGTTCTAGTCTGGCTATTGTTCATAGGGTTTCCTCCAATAATACGGTTTTTCTTTATTAATTCAACGGCGCATATGTTGCTGCGTACGCTGTCTGACCTTATTCAATATACTGCCAGACCAATAGTGGTACAATAGACAAAAACGTATACTGTACCGGTACACTTAAAGTAATGCTGAAGTCGGAGGAGAGGCAGAATCCAATGAGAAAATACGAAATTATTGCTGAATCACTTAAGCAATGGATTCAGGACCAATTGCGCCAGCAGAACAGTGGACAATGGCAGGATAAAGGCATCAAACTGCCGGCTGTGCGTGTTCTGGCTGAGCAATATCAATGTAGCGTAAGTACAGCCATACGCGCGTACGAGTGGCTGGAAGAACGCCATCTGGTCTACGCGGTGCCTCAGTCCGGATATTATGCGGTACAGAATGGAGCCGAAGTGGAGGATGGGGAATGGCAGGGTCCAATGGATTTTGCCTCCGCAGCTCCTGATCCGCGAGTATTCCCTTATTCCGATTTTCGCCATTGTGTGGATCAGGCTATGGAGAAGAAACAGGCGGATTTGTTTTTGTATGGAACTGAGAGAGGCTTACCTTCATTAATTGATCTGCTGCAGAAGCAATTCGCCGATTATCAGGTGTTTGCCCGGAATGAGCAGTTCTTTATTACGTCAGGGGTGCAGCAGGCCCTTGCTGTGCTGGCGCTAATGCCTTTTCCGAATGGGAAAAAGCAGGTGATGCTGGAACTGCCGGGTTATCATAATATGCCTTCGCTTCTACAAGGTCTGAATGTACCGATTGCTGGGGTCAGACGCTCTCTGGGTGGCCTAGATTGGGACACGCTCGAACGACAGTTTCGCGAAGAAGACATCAAATTTTTTTATGTTATGCCGCGTTTTCACAACCCGATTGGGACTTCCCTGACGTCAGCTGAGAAGAAAAAATTGATCAGGTTGGCGCAGCGTTATGATGTCTATCTGGTAGAGGATGATTTCTTGGCTGATCTGGAAGAGAACACGAAGCAGGACCCGTTATGGTCATATGATACGGAAGGGCGAGTCATTTATCTGAAAAGTTACTCCAAAATCCTGTTTCCCGGCCTGCGGATTGGCGTGGCTATTTTGCCTGCAAGTCTTACTGCATCGTTTAGTAAATACAAAAAAATGCTCGACATTGACACCGCGGTACTATCCCAGGCAGCACTTGAGGTCTATATCCGTAACGGGATGTTTGCCCACCATGGCAAAGTCATCCGCAGCCGCTATGCTGCCCGGATGAACAAATTGTATCAACAACTTAATGCCTTCCCAGACTTCGGCCCATTTGCGAATGCACCGCGTACTGGAGGGGAGCATACGGTTCTGCCGCTGCCTAAGGATATGCCGCTCAGGGTCTTGCTGTCCCGGTTGGACCAACGGGGAGTCATTGCCGATACAACAGAACGATATTATCCGGAAGGCGCACAGGAAATATATCAGGATAAAATGCTGCGGTTAAATATATCCAATGTTCCAAAGCAGCGGATCAAGGAAGGGCTGCGGATTATCCGTGAGGAAATAGTGAAACTGCAAAAGGCGTCCACACAAGCGGATTAATCGCTTGTGGGACGCCTTATTTCATGTGAATGTGATTAATTTCAGTAACATGCTATGCTGCGACGTGTGAATTGTTCTTGTTAGATAACGGTCTACGCCTGAGCCATAGCTTTGAAGGAAGCTTCTGCGGCTTCGAGTGTTTCCGCAACATCCTTGTCCGTATGTGCAGTAGTCAGGAACCAGGCTTCATATTTGGAAGGAGCCAGATTAATGCCACGATTCAGCATATGACGGAAGAAGGAAGCGAACTGTTCACCGTCGGTATCCTGGGCTTGATCATAGTTCGTAATCGGGTGGTCACAGAAGTGGGTGGAAAATGCACCACGAATTCGGTTAATGGTTAATGCAATGCCATGACGATCCGCAGAAGCCTGAAGGCCTGTTGTCAGATCAATCGCAAGACGTTCCATCTCCGCATATACACCTTCGCCTTGCAGGACTTCCAGACAAGCGATACCCGCAGAGATAGACGCAGGGTTACCAGCCATCGTTCCGGCTTGATAGGCAGGGCCGAGTGGAGCAACCTGCTCCATAACCTGTTTACGACCGCCGTAAGCACCGATTGGCAGACCGCCGCCGATAATTTTACCAAGTGCAGTCAGATCCGGTTCGATCTCCGAATGATTGTCCAGTCCAGCGTAAGTCTGTGTAGAGCCATAGTGGAAACGGAAGGCTGTAATGACCTCATCGTAAATGACGAGCGAGCCGTTGTCCCGAGTCATGGCACAGAGTCCTTCCAGGAATCCAGGTTCTGGCATAACCATACCGAAGTTGCCGACAATCGGTTCAACCATGACTGCGGCGACATCATCGCCCCAACGCTCCAGAGCTGCTTTCAGGCTGTCCAGATCGTTGAAAGGTACCGTGATGACTTCGTGCGCAATGCTCGTTGGAATGCCTGCACTGTCGGGAATACCCAGCGTGGAAGGCCCCGAACCTGCTGCCACAAGGACCAAGTCAGAGTGACCGTGGTAACATCCAGCAAATTTCACAATTTTATTACGTTTGGTGTAGGCGCGGGCAACCCGGATGGTAGTCATGACTGCTTCTGTACCGGAGTTTACAAAACGAACCTTGTCCATTGAAGGAATGGCTTCTTTCAGCATTTTAGCGAGCTTGATCTCAAGTTCCGTAGGCGTACCGTACAGCACACCATTTGCTGCTGCCTCGGTAATCGCCTGGGTAATATGAGGGTGAGCATGTCCTGTAACAATCGGGCCGTAGGCCGCGAGATAATCGATATATCGGTTGTCGTCGACATCCCAGAAGTGCGCTCCTTGCGCCTTTTTCATAAAGACAGGTGCACCGCCACCCACTGCTTTGAATGAACGGGAGGGGCTGTTGACACCTCCGACAATATGTTGAAGTGCTTCTTCGTATAAAAGCTCGGAACGGGAACGTGATGGATTCATAAGATAACTTCCTTTCATATTAGATAAACAAAACACAGCGAGAGGGCAGCATATGGGCTGCCCTCTTCGTGTGCACTTCATTATTGTGCAGGTTGCTTGGAATCTTGTTCGTCACCACTTGCCGTTTTGTCTTCGGCTCCGGTAGTACTGTCTTCTTCTTGAACAGGAGGGTGAATGATATCTTGAATATATTGCTTGAGTTTTTCCTCATTGGTTACCGACAGCACTTCAGCTCCGCCTGGGGTACGTTCTTCCTTGAGCATTTTCATTGGCGGAATTTGCTCGCTGCCGTTCATGCTACTCTGATATCCAAGTCCGCCCAGCTTCCACATGTCGGAGAGGGTCAGATTGGTATCTACATAAGGATTTACTTCTTCCAGAATTGAAGGTAGTTTGGCAATCGTTGTTGTTGACTGCATTTTCGCTGCTACTGCTTTCAGGAATTCGCGCTGCCGTTCGGAACGAGCATAATCCGACATGGCATCATGACGGAAACGAACGTACATGAGAGCTGTGTTGCCATCCAAATGCTGGTAGCCTTTTTTCAAATCAATATCATACTCATTATTGTCCGCTTTACTTGTATAGTGCATGTCCTTCTCTACGTCAAAATCCACACCGCCAACGGCATCCACCAATTTGATGAATCCTTGGAAATCGGTATACACATAATACTGTACAGGGATACCCAAGAGGTCTCCGGCAGCTTTCATTGCCACGTTGGGACCATGGGTAATAGCAGTATTGATGCGTTCCTTGCCATACCCGTCAATGTTGACGTATGTGTCGCGCAGAATGGAGAATAGATTGATTTTTTTGGTAAGTGGGTCTAGCGAAACGACCATCATGCTGTCAGAACGAGGAACTTCCCCCTTCTCCAGCCCGCGGGCATCAACACCCATAACGAGAATATTTACCGTTTCGGTGCCTTCCCATTTCGGAGGATCCGGTGTACTTACTTTTTCAACATTTTCGATACCGGCAAACGGCGATTCATCGCCTTCCTTTTGCAAGCCATTCAACTGATTGAGAATAGAACCGAAATAAAATGCCGCAGCGCCTCCAACAATCAGCACGAAGGCGGCAAGAGAAATCCATATGGTTCTCTTCGTCTTTCTGGTCATGCTAGCTCTCCTTTGTATTCAAAATAAATGAAGATGAGTCCAATTTGATCTAGCCTAGGCTTTCCGTACACGACATATCTGTGAGATGCAACAGAGGACGCGGCCTCAGACTATTTTTTAAAGCTTGCTGAATTTTGACTGATACTATTATAATTTCTTTTTGGGCTACAAGCAATTTCAACAAAATCCAAGTGAGGTATAATCATGCTGGCGATTGATGTCAAAGATTTACGCAAGTCGTTTAGCGTCCAGAAAAGTCGAGGAGGACTTAAGGGCGCATTCCAGGATCTGTTTGCACGTCAATACCAGGAGGTCTTGGCTGTAAATGATATTTCATTTCAAATTCCGCAAGGCGAAATATGCGGATATATTGGGGAGAACGGTGCCGGTAAATCAACAACGATTAAGATGTTGACCGGCATTTTGGTGCCTACATCAGGGCAAATATCGGTTGGTGGATATGTTCCGTATCAGGAACGTGAGAAGTTTGTACAGAATATTGGTGTCGTTTTTGGTCAACGCAGCCAACTCTGGTGGGATATCGGTGTCATTGAGTCCTTCCATCTGCTGCGCAAGGTGTATCGAGTAGGTGAGGTCGATTTCCGCAAACGTCTGGATGAATTGGTTGAGCGGTTACAGCTTCAGGATCTGCTGAACCGTCCGGTACGCAAGCTCAGTCTTGGACAGCGTATGCGCTGTGAGCTGGTTGCTGCGCTGCTGCATAATCCGGATATTGTGTTTCTGGATGAGCCAACCATAGGTCTGGATATTGTTGTGAAGTCGGAAATCCGCGAATTCCTGAAAGACATGAATAAGGAACACGGAACAACCATTTTGCTGACAACCCACGATCTGCAGGACATCGAAGCTTTATGTTCAAGAGTTATTATGCTCGATGCGGGCAATATCATCTATGATGGCGGGTTGGATCATCTAAAATCCCAGTGGGGTAAAGAACGGGAAATCCGGTTCAAGTTTGGTACGGCTCACCCCATGGAACAAATGCTGGAATGGACAGCTGCTCTTCCTGTTCGCTGGACGGTGGAGAACGAACTGTCCGCTTCGGTCTGGATTCCACTTGAACTCAACGTATCGGATGTGCTGGGACGTGTCGTTGGACAGGCAGATATTACCGATATTCAGATTATTGAGATTAACACGGATGAGATCGTGCGCAGTATTTACCAATCCGGTTCAGCCGAGCGTCCCGAGATTGTGGGAGCAAAGAATGAAGCGGTGGGTGTATCCTAACATGAATAGTGCATTTTTTGATTTTATGCGCATCCGGTTCCTGACGATGCTTGCATACCGGGTGAATTATTATTCCGGCATTTTGATATATACGCTGAATATCGGCGTGTATTACTTTACGTGGCAAGCCATTTACGGCAGTAGTGGTGAATTGGGTGGTTTTACGGCAGCTCAGATGACGACATATGTGGCTGTATCGTGGATGGCGCGTGCGTTTTATTTTAACAACCTGGATCGGGAAATAGCTGCAGACATTCGGGATGGCTCCATTGCCATTCAATTCATAAGACCGATCAACTATGTCATGGTCAAAATGATGCAGGGGCTGGGCGAAGGTATTTTCCGTTTCCTGCTGCTCATGATTCCTGGAATGCTCATTGCCATTCTGTTGTTTCCGGTTGAACTGCCTACGGCGCCGTCCGCGTGGGTTGGCTTTCTGGTTATGCTGTTCTTCAGTTTCCTCATTAACTCCCAGATTAATGTCATTACGGGACTGGCCGCATTTTTTGTGGAAAACAATGAAGGTATGATGCGCATGAAACGCGTTGTGGTTGATCTGTTTTCAGGTCTGATCATTCCAATCAGCCTCTATCCGGGCTGGATGTCTTCAGTAATGAAAGTATTGCCTTTTCAGGCCATAACGTATCTGCCCGGTTCGGTTTTCACCGGAAGAGTGGAAGGCACAGGCATCTGGAGCGTACTCGGTATTCAGGTGTTCTGGTTTGTCATACTGCTCATTCCGATGATGCTGATCTGGCGTCAGGCGCGCAAGCGTCTGTTCGTGCAAGGAGGATAACAGAGTGTACTACATGGGTCTGATCTGGGAATATTTAAAAAATTATATGAAAACACGTCTCACGTACCGCGCCGACTTTTGGGTCGAAATCCTTTCGGATTTGCTGTTCCAGGCAACCAATTTGATTTTTATCTTTGTGGTATTCCGACATACGGATAATTTGGGCGGCTGGAGTGAGAGTGAAGTCCTTTTTGTTTATGGATATTTTATGGTGCCTTACGGCATTTTCAGTTGTTTTATCAATCTGTGGGGGTTCAGTGAACGGTATATTGTCAAAGGCGAGATGGATCGCATATTAACACGACCTGCGCATAACCTGTTCCAAATTTTACTCGAAAATGTGGACCCGCCTGCACTCGTTGGTTCGTTTATCGGTCTGATCATTATGGTCATCAGTGGTGCAGAGATGGGACTTGTGCTGGAGTGGTGGCATATTCCGGCCCTCATTATTCTTACACTTAGCTCCGTGTTAATCTATGCAGGAATCTATATCACTTTGACGTCGTTGTCTTTCTATTCGGACGCGCCTACAGGCATCCTGCCATTAATGTACAACATTCAGGGATATGGACGTTATCCCGTAACTATCTATAACCGTGCGATTCAGGTCCTGTTAACGTGGGTCATTCCATTTGCCTTCGTTGGCATTTATCCGGCAGCCCTGTTCCTGGAACGATCCGAGATGCATCGTATGGCGATGCTAACACCTGTGATGGGATTGGTGTTTGGCTCTATCGGCCTTCTGCTATGGAATTATGGCGTGAAGAAATATCGCGGAGCAGGATCATAACAGAAGTCCGTTGTGAAGGGATGGACGAGATAAAGGAGGAAATGAGATGACATTAACCGAAGGCAAGCTGGCACCAGACTTTGAACTTCCGTCCAGTACGGGAGAGACGGTGAAGCTCTCGGATTATCGCGGACAGCGGGTGTTGATATATTTTTACCCGAAGGATATGACCTCTTCCTGTACACAGCAGGCATGCGATTTCCGTGATCGTCATGAGGAGTTTAAGGGGTTAAATACAGTTATTCTGGGGATTAGTATTGATCCGATGAAGCAGCACGACAAATTCATAGCGAAATACGGCTTGCCATTCATCCTGTTATCCGACGAAGAACATAAGGTTGCCGAGCAATACGGCGTATGGCAGCTCAAAAAGATGTATGGCAAGGAATACATGGGGATGGTACGCTCCACATTTCTCATTGATGAAGAGGGTTTACTTCTGAAGTCGTGGTTGAAAGTGCGGGTTAAAGGCCATATTGAAGCAGCACTTGAGGCTGTACAGCAACTTTAGGAAGTTAACTCGTCTGTTCTCTACACATCGACAAAATGTTTACTTCATAAATAAAGGCTGTGTTCGCGGTGTATACCGTGAAGCACAGCCTTTTTATGTGGGCAAGCGTTCTGGAGGGGGCTGATTTTTTCTGTTCTTGCCAAAGCGAATGCGATGAACAAGTAAAAGCAGCAGAGGAATAATAAAACTGCAAGTCATGTCCCAATCCACCCATGCAGGCATAATGGTTTCGATATAAAAAATGACATTGGGGGAGATCAGGATGGCCAATGCAAACATGAGCAAGGATGAAGGGAGAATAAGCGGTTTGTAGGTTTTCAACTGAAACAGCTGAGCTAATCCGATAACAAAAGCGAACATGTACAGCAGACTTTTGAAATAGGTCGCAATTAACCAGGCAGTAGCCATGAAGGCTTCAATACGCTCAAAGAAGTTACCGATATTAATTTTTTGAGACAGGGTATACGAAATAAAAATGTTATGTTGGGTTAGGAAAGGACCCACAACCATAAGGGAAAACAATAACAGTATACACAGGAGCAGACCTCCGCAGAAAGTGGCAAGCAACAGGTCTCGTTTAAGGTGCGGCCCTGACACTACATAAGGAAGAATCATCGTAAGCACGAGCAACTCCCCGAAGGATGTAAATGCTCCACGTACAACGGTTTCAATTAAATGAACCCGGCTGATGTTAAAGATAGGCTGCAGATGTGAAACTTTTATGTTGGGCAGCAACCCCACGAACAGGAGTGCCATGAAGACAACAACAATAGGGGTCAATAGTTCACTGGTTGCTCCCATGGTTTGCAATCCTTTCATTAGGCCCCAGATCAGTGAACACATGAGCATAATCAAAATGACACGGATGGGGGTCTCGAGGTAGATTTGAGTCGTCATAAAGTCTCCAACTTCGCGGATACAAATGGCAGCGCCTATTGCAAAATAGAATAGGTAACCAATAGACAAGACCGATCCAATCCATGTACCAAGAAATTTCTTGCAAATTTCTATTAAAGATAGTTCAGGGGAGGTTTGTTGTAGTTTGTACAAAATCCAAATGATAAATAGACCGATGGGCTGACTGAGGAATGAGCATATCCATGCATCCTGTTTACCCAAGGTAGTGACCAACGATGGATAGATCAAAATCATATCCCCAACCATGACAAGAAAGGTAAGCAAGGTGAATTGCCTAATGGTAATTTTATCTTTAATTATCATGGTCTCCAGCCTCCTTACTGACATAGTAGAACTCCAGCATTACCTTATCCCGAAGGTTTGTTTTTCCAGCCCTTTTTGAACATATGCACCAACAGTAATAGTCCCGGCAAAATAATGCTCAATGTGGTGTCCCAATCTACCCAATATGGGACGACCGTAATGACAATGAAGGTCAAATTGGGCGAAACCAGATTGGCAAGGCCGAATATAAGCAATGATGCAGGAAGGATGAGTATCCGATACTGCTTGAGCTTAAATAGTTCGGCGCATCCGACGATAAATGCGTACATATACACCATCGCTTTAACATACGTGGAGATCAGCCAGGAAGAGGCCATGATGGCTTCAATACGCTCAAAGAAACCACCGATGTTAATCTTCTGAGATAAAATAAAGGAAGCATAGATGTTGTGCTGTGTAAGGAAAGCACCTAGAACAAGCAGAGAGATGGTAACCAATATAGCCAGCAACAAGTTGCCAAGTCCTGCCGCCATAAGAACATCCCGAGTTCGATGAGCCTGTTTAAGCGTGTAGGGAATAATCATCATAATGGGGACCAGTTCACCTACCGGATATATGATACTTACGAGAATGCCCTGCAGGATGGGCACGACACCGGTATCCGTTATAGGTTTCAAGTTGCTGGGATCAACTTGGGGCAGTAAACAGAATGCAAGCACGAGAATAAACACAATCAGGATAGGCATCAGCAATTCACTGCTTCTCCCCATCGTTTCCAGACCATGATATAACCCCCAACCAACCGTAATGACAAACATTAGAATGATGACGCGAATTGGGGTGTACTGAAAGATTTGGGAGGTAAGGAAATCTCCAACCTCTCGGGTGTGTGTTGAGGCACCTATAACAAAAAAGAAAAGATAAAATCCGGATACCAGAGTGCCTGGCCAAAATCCCAGAATGCTCCGTGCAATCTGTATCAGATTTTTCTCGGGATACAGGTTGCACAGCTTTAAAAACATAAGGATGAGGGCCATTCCCAATGGAACCCCGATAAGAGCACATATCCAGGCATTTTGTTTGGCATAGGATGTGATGACCGAGGGATAGATGAGCATCATATCCCCGACCACCATCATGAAAATGAGGATGGACAATTGTCTTGTTCCGATGCGACCCTTCTCAAGCATAATGTCCCCTCCTTTTTCCTAAGTTCCAGTCAAATGTGCCAGAAATTGATTTACAGGTTCATAGATCCATATGATGAGATAAAGTGGGCTTGGGATTTCCCACAGGTTGGCCGCAAAGACACTGAGAATGGTAGCCAAGAGCAGTAAGACACTGTAAACAGCCGTTTCTTTCCATTCCTTACGACGTATGAGCCCAGGCAGATCGTACCATCCAATGATCCCTGCAGTCACAACTACACTAAGTGTAAGCAACACCTGTCTCACTCCCTAATTTGATCTTTGAATGAATCATCCAACGTGCCTACACGTTTGATTTGCACATTAACTTTGTAATCGACATCCAGATCTTCTAGATAGTGATCCCAATCCTTCTCCACCTTTTTGAAGAACTTGGGATCAGCGTGATAAACCTCCTGCCCGAATCCGAAAATATCGACGTGAAATTTACGCTGTACCGACTTGACGGATTTTTGCATCAGCTCTACGAGCCGTTCCTCACTGTCTCGTTCCAATTGCTTGAGTACTTCCATTGATCCTATTTTGATTCCACATTCCACGGCACCTATAGACGATACATTTTTCATTTTGATATTGATTACAGGATGTCCGGCAACGACTTTTGCACTCCGTTTCGTCGTTGTGCGGAGTGCTTTGAAGGTGACATATCCGTCTTTGCGACAAGGTAGATGACTGATGGTGGATACTACATTGTTTCGAATGTAGTTATACCCCTTGGATTCATCCTCCGTTAGCCAGCCAATCAGCTTATCTTCTCTGAATACGGACAGCCCGGTTGAATTCAGTCGGGCAGGAGCCTTAATAGTTGCAATATTTTCCTGATGTCCGCTTTTCTCCGGATTGCCAACGACCTCTACACCGGTAATCACAGGCTGTATTCCGGGAGACAAAATATATTCCATTAACTGATCGCCGGTTACAGTTGTTGTCGGTGACCATGTCTTGGTGGAGACATCCAATGAATTGAACATTTTCTCCGCAGGTAAGTTTTCAAGAGGTGTCATCACGTCAAGCACTTTGGAAGCCGTTGTATTTCTGGCCACCATGACGTAATAGTCAGGCCGAACTGTAGGTTCCCGCATTAGAGCTTCGGTCACATCATAAATCCCGACTTTGCGGGCGTATTCTTCGCCATATACCAAAATACGTATGTGCGCCATAAAGATACGGCGTGGGCTTGACTCTGTCAGTTTCTGAATAGCTTCAAACAGCGTTGGGGCAGAAGCCTGATACTGAGTCACAGGGGTCCCTTTGCCTCCCCCTGATTTGGAGGAAACTTCATTAGGGACAACCACTTGAGCACTTACTTTAATCATGTCACCATCCTTGTCCACACCCAGTCCCAGCATAATACCGAGTTCATTAAGTTCCTGGCGATCCCAGCATCCGGTAAGGAGAGGGAGCAGAACGGCAAAGGACAGAATTAATTGTAGGCATTTGTTCATACACGTTCTCCTTACCGATTATCGCTTCGTTTTTTTGTCAGCTTGTCTGGTTTCATTCGCAGTCCCGGTAGAAAGCGGACGTGTCTTCATCCGGGCCCAAGGCACGCGGAAGATGGTATCTTTGAGATCTTTCCCAATGTAAGGTGCGAATGGGGACATATAAGACACACCGAAAGATCTTAAACTGCATAAATGGGTTACCGTAATCAGCAGAACCATCAGAATTCCGTAGAAACCAAAGGCGGCAGCCAGAATCATCAGTACAAATCGCAGAATCCGTACAGAAATGGATAATCCATTTTCTGGAATAACATAACTGGATATCGCTGTAATGGATACGATAATAACCATGGCAGCCGATACAACGCCTGCATCTACCGCAGCTTGACCAATAACAAGGGTACCCACAATGGAAACGGCCTGACCGACCGTTTTCGGAATCCGTATGCCAGCTTCCCGCAAAATTTCATAGGTCAACTCCATTAAGATGGCTTCAATAAATGCCGGGAATGGAACGCCTTCACGCTGTGCTGCTAAGCTGATAAGCAGGTTGGTAGGCAGCATCTCTTGATGAAAGGTTGTAATGGCAATATAAAAGGATGGAGCGAGCAGCGCGATAAAGAAGGCCAAGTAACGAATCATTCGAATTAATGAGCTAATATCGGCCCGTTGGTAGTAGTCTTCTGGAGACTGAAAGAAATGAACAAACAGGGCTGGGACAAGCAGTACGAATGGAGTGCCGTCTATAATGATCGCTACCCGTCCTTCGAGCAAAGCAGCACATACGGTGTCCGGTCGCTCGCTGTTATAGACCGTAGGGAAGATGGTACCTGTTTTGTCTTGCACAAGCTCTTCGATATATCCGCTTTCCAGAATAGCGTCAATATCAATCTCATCAAGTCTGCGCCGCAGTTCGTTTACAACCTCTTGATCGACGATATGCTCCAGATACACCACGGCAACCCTAGTGTTGGAAACTCGGCCAATCTCCCTTTCTTCAATCCAAAGATGGGGGTCTCGAATTCGTTTGCGTATCAAGCCTGTATTCGTACGCAAATTTTCATTAAAGCCTTCCATGGGTCCTCGTACAACCGTCTGGGAAATCGGTTCACCGACGGCACGATCTTCCCATCCTGCAGCTGCAATTTTCAGTCCCTGATCGGAACCTTCTAGGAGTACAACGGCAAAGCCCGCCAGAAGGGCGTCAAGAACGTCTTTTATCTCATTGATTAGTACTACATTGCTGGCGACCAAGACATCATTCTGGAGATAGCTCAAATGCTCGTTATCCGCCGAAAAGTCAGGCAGTTCACGGGTCTGTAACAAGGGTTCGAGAATGGAATGATTCACAATCTGCACGTCTACCATTCCATCGATGTACAACATGACAGAAGGCCATTTGTGCAAACACTGCAGAGGACGAATCATCAAGTCTTTGCTGTTCCCCATTACTTTCTTGCAATAATCCGTATTCTCCGTAAGATTCGGAGATATTCTCTGACCCTGTCTGCTCTGCGTTGCAGTACTCATTCCTTCACCCCTTATACACCCTATATTTGCAAATTAGTATGACCTGGATGAATCAGGATTATCACAAAATTGTTATTGAATATCCCATAAAATAAAAAGCATATTGTTAATTCTTTCATATTAGAATATTATCTAATTAGATTAATATCTAATGTAAAAGAAAAGAGGATTTGTCATGTTGTTTAGATCGTCCATTCTGATTTTGTTACAAAAAGAATCGGAATACCGCAAGTTCTTTATCGCGGGATTAGTGAACGGCATAGGTGACCGTTTCTGTCAGGTAGCCATGCTTTCGTTAATTCTCAGCACAACAGGATCTGGAATTGCTGTAGGACTGGCCCTTGGTCTGCGTGTGCTTCCATTTCTGTTGCTTGCTCCTGCAGGCGGCTTGTTAACCATGCGTTTCTCACGGCGGAAGATTATGCTGTTTACCAATTTGATAAGGGTGCCTCTTGCTCTGAGCTATTTACTCGTAGATAGTGCAGATGATTTGTGGATTCTATATACAGCGAGTACTTTACTAGCCTGTGCTGAGGCTCTCTATGCGCCGGTCCGCAAATCAGGTATACCACTGCTTGTACAGCCGGATCATTTGCTCAAAATTAACGGACTTGAACAGGTAATGAATGGTACGGTGCTGATCGTAGGTGCCTTTCTTGGGGGAATCACCTCATCAGTCATGGGGCCGCAGGCTGCGTTTATAACCAATGCGGTGTGCTTTTTGATGGCTGCTGTTTTGATCCGAAAAGTCTCGTTTCCATCCAGAATGGGTACGGAATCAAATGAGATATCACTTGAAAGTATGGAGAGATCAGCCACAGCAGCTTCTGGTAAATCTTCAGTGATTACTCGTACCAAAGGTGCAGATCATGTTCCTTCGGTGATATGGAGGCTGGTTCGATCCTCTGTAGCATTACAGATCATCATCCTATTCGAGTTATGGGTACCTGTCATCAACGGGATTGATAATGTATTGATCAGTGTTTATGCAATTGAAGTATTTTCCCTTGGGGATTGGGGTGTAGGTCTGTTCTATGCGGCGCTTGGGGCAGGGCTGGTATTAAGTAACTGGTACTCTCGTTATTTTCAGCATTGGCTGCTCCCGGGAGTAGTCCTGTGTCTACTTGTGGAAGGGGGATTACTTATGCTGCTTAGTGTGGTGACTCTGCCAGTGATCGCAGTGCTGATTTATATTCTGCTGGCCCTTATGTCAGGAGTAGGCAATGCTTGTCTGGATACATTGCTGATGAATGAAACACCTGAGAAATACCGAGGGCTCATCTATGGCTTGGTGACGGCTTGCAGTAGTACCATGCTGGGGTTATCCATGTTTGGTGCGGGTTTGTTATTAGAAGTGGTGGAGCCACGGAAGCTTGGTTTTGCAGGCGGATTGGGTTTTGCGGCCATTGCTGTTTTGCTTACAACCTATGGATGGTTAAGGGCGCGTGAGGTTTTTAACATTAGACGTATAAGCAAAAGAAGAACATAAAAAAGGAGCCGCGATATGCAGCTCCTTGCTATTATCAGAAACAGAAAATATAACCTGAGGTTCCACAGGGCACAAAAATCTCTGAGCTAAATGTGTCTGAATCCAACCATTGATATCATCGACTAATATGTGAGTGCTGTCGTTTATTTTTGTCTTTGCCGAATAGCGGCAGGTTTGCGCAACGATCGAGCTACCCACGCTTTTCGATAACGGTACAGTACGGCTGCAATCAGCAGCAGTCCGATCCCCGCCACGATGTATGGAGCATATTGATGAACAAGCTGAAACACAGCGTTCCATTGCGGTCCAAATATTTTGCCGATGCCTAGGAACAGCATGACCCAGAACAGTGCGCCTGAATAGGCATAGAGAGCAAATTTACGAAAGGGAACAGCGGCTATACCCGCGAAATATCCGGTGAAATGTCTCACTCCCGGAATGAAATAACCGATGAAGATCAGGGCATTACCGTACTTGGCAAACCACTTTTGCGTTTTATCCAGCTTGTCCTGTTTCATCAGAAACCATTTTCCATATCGTGTAATGAACGGTAGACCTGCTTTGGCCCCAATAAAATAAGTGATCGTCATGCCAATCGTCGTTCCCAGAAAAGCAAGGATGGCAAGTATTCCAAAGTCCAGATGACCCTTGTAGGACAGAAATCCTGCATAAGCCATAGTCGTTTCTCCCGGGAAGGGAAGGGCGATGAATTCCAGCAATAAACCAAAAAACAAAACGCTGTATCCGTAGGATCCAAACAGATGCTGGACCTTCTCAAGCAATTCCAATAGACTTCACTCTCCTGCAGACAGGGTGGGAGGAGATGCTTACTCTCCAAGGAGTTTTGTTCACGATCCTACCTGTCCATTATGCTACCTAATCCGAAGCCAAGAATCAATCACGAGCCATCCCAAATTGTGAAAAATTATAAAACAAAATCGCGTCTTTTTTCAGTGCGTCCTCCATATAATTCTAACAAATCTGCTGAAGTCTATCAGCAAATTCACTAGAGACGTTGGAGGTCGATTCGTACATGTTAACGCCAATACATACATTATTATCTGGAAAATGGTCTGTACTAATACTTCGCATAGTTGTACTGCTGTGTGTATTCGCTGCATCTGCAGGCACAACTTACGCTTCCTCTGTATCGGGGTCTGATGCACCTGCCCCTAAAGAAGAGAATCCTCAAGATAAGGTAGTCTATTTGAGTTTTGACGATGGACCGGGTAACCATACCCGTGAAGTATTGGATATTTTGCGCAAGGAACAGGTTTTGGCTACATTTTTTGTGCTTGGAGAGCAGGCAGAACGTTATCCTGAGATGATCCGTGCGGTTGTGGAAGATGGACATGCTTTGGGCAATCATACGTTTAATCATAATTATGAACAGCTATATAGTGATTTCAAAGTGTTCTGGAAGCAGATCAAACAGACAGAGTCAGTCGTAGAGCGAATTACCGGATTTAGACCGAATCTGGTCCGGGCACCGGGCGGTACCTACGGACATTTTGATAAGAGTTATTTTGATCTGCTGAAATTGGGCGGGTACACCGTTATGGACTGGAACGTAGACAGTGGTGATTCCAAACGGAAGGGTGTTCCAGCCAAAGAAATCTTACGCAATGCGACCAAGGTGCCTGCCGGAGCACGTTCGGTCATTGTATTGATGCATGATGGAGGCGCTCATGCCGAGACGGTAAAAGCACTACCTGGCATTATCAAGTATTACAGCGATCAGGGATTTCGTTTTGAAACGATGAAGGCCTCGGATGAGCCTGTTCAATTCCGAACCGATTCCAATGGTAAATACAAGTCTCGCAAAGCCCCGAGTAAGGAATGGATCGCAGAAAATGTACAAGAGAACAGCAACCTGTGGTTGGCCGGCAAGGAACTGAAGGTGGAAATTGGATTGGCAGCAGCCACATTGAAGCAAGGAGAATTTCGCGTGGAAGATCAGCGGATCATGGTGCCTTTGCGGACCTTTATGAAAAAGTTCGGTGGTAGCGCTCGTTGGAATGCAGAGACCCGAACAGCCACAGCCGTATGGAAAGACCGAACCATCCATGCAGACAGTGTCAGCGGGGATCTGACAACGAAACGTTCAGACCAGTTGAATGACAGAACGACAGAGGGAGTCGTGCAGAGTCAGGGGGGAACGATCTGGGTTCCGCTACGTGAATTGATGGAGCATATGGGAGTAACCGTTGATTCACTAAAGGCGAATGAAAAGGAATGGATGGTTAAAGCCAGCGTTCCTCTAGCAGCAGCTAACAGCATGTATTTGGATAAATTGATCTGAATAAAGTCGTTCGTACAGGACTATTCTCTCTACTTCCGGGCAACACTGAATCATAGATTAGTATGGTTCAGGAATGCCGATGGATGGAAGGAGATTAGAAGATATGTCTTATATCCGAATGGAACATGAACATGCTGTAGAATTGCTGAATAGAGTTATGAAGCGAGTTGAAAGTGTGATCATAGGCAAAAAACAAGAGATTCGTTATGTGTTAACTGCAATGCTGAGTGGAGGTCATGTACTTCTGGAAGATGTACCGGGTACCGGCAAAACGATGCTGGTTCGCGCCGTCGCTTCTGCACTGGATTGCTCCATGGGACGAATTCAGTTCACGTCGGATGTGATGCCGGCAGATGTGACGGGCACGTCGATGTATCATCCGCATACGGGAGAATTTAAGTTTCGACCAGGACCCGTCATGTCCAATATTGTGCTGGCCGATGAAATCAATCGCGCTTCCCCCCGCACTCAGTCAGCACTTCTGGAAGCGATGGAGGAACGGCGCGTTACGGTGGATGGCACAACCTATGCTTTGCCGCGCCCATTCTTTTTGCTGGCGACGCAGAATCCGTTGCAGTTTGAGGGCACTTATCGTTTGCCTGAAGCGCAGCTGGATCGTTTTATCATGAAGATTGGACTGGGGTATCCTGATCCGGAGCAGGAAGTCGAGCTATTAACCCGGATGCAAAGCAGAGAACTGCTTGATGAACTTCGCCCTGTCATGCTTGCTGAAGAAGTCGTAGCCATGCAGCGTGAAGTAAAACATGTACATGTGGACTCTGTTGTCAAACAGTATCTGGTTGCTGTTGCCGTTGCCTCCAGAAGTCACACTGCGGTAAGACTGGGTATCAGCCCGCGCGGAACATTGGCCTGGATGGCCGCTGCACAATCGTTTGCTTACCTGCAAGGGCGCAGTTATGTCATTCCCGATGATGTGAAAGAGATGGCTGTGCCTGTCCTATCCCATCGCGTTCAATTGAAATCCCAGAACAGAGCGGAAATCTGGGCACAGGCGCAGGTGATTCAGGAAGCTCTATCATCGGTTCCTGTACCTGTTCAGATGGCGGCACAGGGAAGGGGACGGCGTCAATGACTGCGCTGGGTCAACGGATGTTGGGTGCTGTCCTGGTCATAGCTTTTGCCTCTTTGTATGTATGGCATGGCGGCAAGGCCGCGCTTTTTCTATCCATTATGGCAGCCTTGATGCTCGCAAGCGCACTGATTATCCATTTTCTCGGTCCGCGCAATATTAACATTCGGCGGCAAATGCATGCGAATCGGGTTGTGGCAGGCGAAAGAACGCGAGTGGCCGTGGAACTGAAATTCGACTGCCCGATTCCACTGTTATGGATCATTCTGTGTGAGAATACACCTGCCGGTGTACACCGTAAGTTACTATTTCCGGGAACCCGTCGCCAGTTTACGTATCAATATGAATTATCGGGTTTGCGCAGAGGTGTATACAGATGGGAATCAAGCAGATTGTACTGGGGTGATGTTTTCGGATGGAATACGGTCTCCGCAGAGACTGTGAATCATACCTCGCTCATTGTTGTTCCCCAAGCAGCGGAATGGGGTGAGAATAATCCCGGAGAATACTCGGCAGTGGGAGAAGATACACTGTCTGAGCGAAGAAGTAGTCAAGGGAATCGCAGTCCTGAGTTCCGGGAATATCAGCAAGGAGACCCACTGGGGCGTGTTCATTGGAAAAGCACAGCCAAAACGGGTCGACTTCAGACATTTTTGCCTGAAACCTCTGATTCTGTCTCGCTGGGTATACTGGTGTATGAAGGCGCATCCGGTTATGAAGTGCGGCAGTCAGAGAAGAGAGATACGCCCGCTTTTGAACGTGTAGTCCGTGCAGCTGCCCGTTGGATTCATACCGCTGAACGTGACAATATTCCTTATCAACTGTGGACGGAAGGTGGTGGGTCAGGATCTGCTCATCAGGAGATATGGCAGCAAGAACTCCTGCCCTCGCCTGAAAATCATGCGCTGGACAAGCTGGCTCAGGCGCGAATTTCCGCGCCTCAAGCTGTATCTCCATCGCTTCGTACAGAGATGTTGGATAGAATGGCGATCGGCTCACGAATTGTGATCCTCACTGGCAAAATGGATGACGCTTTGGTGGAGTGGGTAATGTGTGCAATCGGGTTGGGATACAGGGTAGAGGTTCAGTTAACGGAGTTCATGGCCGGAGAAGGTTCATCACCTATATCGCGAGCGGAATCACTCAGCAGCCATATGGCTCAGAAGCGAGGACATCATGTTGATGCGGCAGATACCACTGTAGCTGTAGCAACAGCACAGTCCATTGCAACAGATCAAACTATTCGTGACATGGACAATGAAAGTGTGGAACAACTTCGTCAAAGTGGAGTACAGATCCATTGGATTACAGACGGCTCTTTACCTTCAATGAGAAAGGCGGAGGTAACGGATGTGGGAGCATAATGGAAACTCTCAAGCGAATTCCACTGTGGCTGACCGGAGGCACACCGCAAGTTTAGGGTTAGAGTCTGTGCATTCCATATATAAAGCTGAAACCAGGACATCTGGAGTAGATTTGAAGAGTCCCGGCTACAGTTCGGAGCCTCTCCTTTACAGAATCGGTCTTTCTGCCATTTTGCTTATATTGTCCATGGAGTGGATTTATCCGGTTACGTCAACGGGTCAGCAGGGCAGTGAACGATTCTTATCCGTGATGACAGGATTAACGGGGGCCTTGCTGCTCGCGGGGTTGCTTCGTACGGGTTGGATCACGGGAATACTGATTAGACTCTTCATTGCTCTAGCCGCATTATGTTGCATGTATGGAGGTAATGACCTTGCTGGATGGGCAGTTACCTATCCGACCACTCTTTCTGCCGATATGGGCAGTTTCATGAGTACGTGGCGTTTTCACTCGATTAGTGTGGAGACAAGAGGTCTGCTCATGATGTGCGGTTGGAGCATGCTGATGGCTTCCGTGCAGTCACTGGTACTGCTGCGACGAAGTGTGATGCTTTTTGGCAGTGCAACATTGGTCTATTTACTGCTGCTTGAATCCTTTGCCGGGCTGGATGTATATGCTTCCGTGATACGTTCTGTGTTGTGGATTCTACTCATTCAGGCCATGTTACAGTTGCTTCGCCTTAACGGCGGGGTCACCACACCGATCTTTAAGCATAGTCCTTATGGCCGTTGGTCTGCGGTAACGCTTGCGGTGTCGACAGGCATGGTACTTTTCTCAGCAATCCCTGGTCAGCTTGCCACTATTCCTCCACCGGAACGTATTTCACTTGAGCAGATGGGTGAGCGTTTGGCCCGCTGGGCAGGCTATACACAGCACGGAAGTATTCCTGCAACAACTGCCGTCACAGGATACAGTACAGCGGATGCACCAATGGGCGCACCTTTGGTGCAGGGAGACACGATTTTTTTTACGGCAAAAAGTCCGGAAGCTACGTATTGGCGGGGCGAGACCCGTTCATATTATAACGGAAGCACCTGGAGTGATCCTGTGCAGAGCTTTGAGACGACAAGTCCATCCGGATTGGTGCGTACCGACGGTTGGGAATACCCAGCCTATTGGCAACGTATTCGTCAAACGGTAACGATGAAGCGAGAGTGGAGAGGACCCAATCCCCTCTTCACAGGTGGAATGCCACTCAATCTGTCGTTCCAGGATAAGAATAGTGATAATCAGAAGAATAAACGTTTACTGCTATCAAATGAAGACTCCGCAACGTTATGGCTCGCGGCTAATTATGACAATCAAACTGTCAAAAGTTATACGGCAGATGTCATGATTCCCGTGGCAACACCTGAACAACTTCGCCTTCTGGGAAAGAAGTCCAACATGAAAGATCCGGCTGCAATTCGCAGAACGTATCTGCAGCTACCAACTACGCTTCCAGGACGCGTGCAGGCTCTTGCCAAGGATATCATTCAGGGGAGTGAGACCCGTTATGATGCCGTGCAGGCTGTAAAAACTTACCTTGCCGACCACGCCGAATATACGCTGGATACCCGTATGCCGCCACGCGGAACTGATTTTGTAGATGATTTTCTATTCGTTACACGGCAGGGATACTGCAATCATTTCTCGACAGCTATGATTGTGCTGCTACGTGCAGAGGGCATTCCGGCACGCTGGGTTAAGGGATTCGGACCCGGGGAAGCCGATGCGGACGTCTCGGGGCAATACATTGTGACCCAGGGAGATGCACACTCCTGGGTAGAAGTGTATTTTCCAGGCGCGGGTTGGATGCCGTTCGAGGCTACGCCAGGCTTCACCATGACGCAGGGTGAAGGCCAAGATGCCGCTGCACTCAGTGGGCAGCAGCCCGTTGCCTTAACCCCGCCGCAGACGGACGGCGGGGCAGCTCACGCGGGCGCATGGCTGCTCGCCCGCGCTCGGGCCATTGCCGCGCACCCATGGCTCGCGGCAGCCCTTGCGGCAGCGGCGCTGCTGTGCGCCGCTGGGGCCATCCGCATGCGGCGGCTACGCCCCGCGCTGCGGCTAAGGCTGCTGCTGGCGTGGCCGCGCAGCAGCTTTCCGGACCGCGAGCGGCTGCTCAACGCCGCCGCTCCGGTCTGGACCGCGCTCGCGCGCCGCTACGGCCCGCGGCCGCCGGGAATGACGCTGCGTGAATATGCAGCGTCTCCCGCCGTGGCCGCAGGCACGGACGGCGCGGACATCGCGCGGTTCGCAGCCGACTGGGAACGGCTGCTGTACGGGCCGGACCGTCCGCTGCGCGCGGACAGTCTGGACTTCCTGCGCCGGGCACTTCATCTGGCCCGGCGCATGCAGGCGCTGTAACACGAAGTACAGCGCAGCGCTAAACATAGGACGCCTTTCTCGCCCCTAAAGCGAACGAGGCGTCTTTCCACGATCATACACTATGAGACTCCGTGCGGAAGATCTCTTTTATGCTGAAAATAGTGCCTCAAAACTTTTCTTATATTTCCGATCGGAAAATATATAGAAAAGAGGCGAGAACATTCGACCGAATACCGTAATCTCAGGCGTTGAAAATGCCATGTTTTGAGATGTCGAAAAAAGGAGTTTCGCCTTTCCTTGACGGTATGTTTTGTCGTTGCGTATAATTAGTTTCATTAATTGAGGGAGGCTCGGTAATGAATAAGCAAAATGAAATAGTGGTTGTCCTTGACTTTGGGGGCCAATACAACCAGTTAATCGCCAGAAGAATCCGGGATCTGGGCGTATACAGCGAGCTTTTGCCGTATAACACACCGGCTGAGAAAATCGCAGAATTATCACCAAAGGGAATCGTGTTCTCGGGTGGACCATCTAGTGTTTACGCAGAAAATGCACCACACGTAGATCCGGCCGTTTATGATCTGGGATTGCCAATCTTCGGAATTTGTTATGGAATGCAGCTTATGGCGCAACAGCTTGATGGTAAAGTGGAGCGTTCTGAGAAGCGTGAGTACGGTAAAGCGGATATTGAGTTTGCACCAGGTGCTGCTCTTGCAAAAGGTATCGAAGGTGAACATACGGTATGGATGAGTCATGGTGACCACGTGGTTGCTCTTCCTGCTGGATTCAAACTGGATGCAGGCACGGAAAGTGCGCCAATCGCAGCAATGAGTAACGATGAGCGCAAATTGTATGCTGTTCAGTTCCATCCAGAAGTACGCCACTCTGTTCGCGGTAATGAAATGATCAAAAACTTCCTGTACGAAATCTGTGGTTGTGAAGGCAACTGGAGCATGGAGACGTTCATCGAAGATACGATCAAAGATATTCGTGAAAAAGTGGGCGACGGTAAAGTGTTGTGCGCACTTAGCGGCGGTGTAGATTCTTCCGTTGTGGCTGCATTGCTTCACAAAGCCATCGGTGACCAACTGACATGTATGTTTATCGACCATGGTCTGCTGCGCAAAGGCGAAGCGGAGAGCGTAATGGAGACGTTCGTCGGCAAATTCGACATGAAAGTTGTCAAAATCGATGCACAAGAGCGTTTCCTGTCCAAACTGGCAGGCGTGGATGATCCGGAACAAAAACGTAAAATCATCGGTAACGAGTTTATTTACGTATTTGACGAAGAATCCAAGCAGTTTGATGATTTTGAATTCCTGGCGCAAGGTACACTGTACACGGATATCGTGGAAAGTGGCACAGCGACAGCTCAAACCATCAAATCCCACCACAATGTGGGCGGATTGCCTGAGGACATGAACTTCAAGCTGATCGAACCACTGAGTGCCTTGTTCAAAGACGAAGTGCGTAAAGTCGGCGAAGAGTGCGGTCTGCCAGAAGCAATCGTATGGCGTCAGCCGTTCCCAGGTCCGGGTCTTGCGATCCGTGTACTTGGCGAAGTAACGGAGGACAAGCTCAAAATCGTTCGTGATTCGGACTACATCCTGCGCGAGGAGATTGCCAAAGCCGGTCTTGATCGTGAAATTTGGCAATACTTTACAGCCTTGCCTAACATGAAGAGTGTTGGGGTTATGGGTGACGCGCGTACGTATTCCTACACTGTAGGTATCCGTGCTGTAACATCCATCGACGGTATGACAGCTGACTGGGCGCGTATCCCTTGGGACGTATTGGAGAAAATCTCCGTGCGGATCGTTAACGAAGTGGACAACGTAAACCGTATCGTGTATGACGTAACTTCCAAACCACCAGCAACGATTGAGTGGGAATAGAAGTTATCTATACAGATTTAATAACAAGAGATCGGAGTTTCCGTCAAAGGAGCTTCGGTCTCTTTTTTTTAATTTTGTGTTTGCACCAGACGTTATTTATACTTTGATTTATGATAATGATGGACCATCCAATAGATTAACGAGGAAGAACACTCTGCAAGGAGGAACTATAGCGGATGAAGGAAAGAATCGAACTCAACCCAGGATGGACTCATGAAGAGGTTGCTGCACTTACGGCTCATCCTGAACTAAAGATTGTTCAATACAGCGAGCATAATATCCCGGATGTAAACCTGATGCAGATATTGAATGAGGAGCTGTTTGCCAACAGACCCGATGTTACTTTTCGTATATATGGCTTTCATTCGCAATCTGGCGACTTGTCTGTTCTAACATATATGAACCATGTAGAAAAGCTTGTGATTGATTGTAACAGACGCATTAATGGAATTGAGGGCATAGGCGAATTGCTAAGGCTAAAAGAGTTTGCTTTTGACGTATTTGAAGCGGAGTCTCTTGATGTATTGGCGCTTTTACCTACCACTTTACAGCAGCTCCGCATCGGTAAAACCAAAACGAAGAAAACGGATTTGTCCGTACTTAACCGCTTTACTGAGCTTGAAACGCTGAGTGTGAATGGTCATACAACTAACATCGAAACGATCGGAACGTTGTCATCACTCCGGTCCCTCTATATTTCGGGAATGCCATTAAAGGAATTGGGATACTTAAAAGATGTAACGGATTTGAGCGAACTTCATCTCAGTTTTGGTGGAGCAGAGAATCTGGATAGCCTTGCGGAAGTGAAATCCTTGCAATTGTTGAAGCTCCTAAGGGTGAAAGGATTATCAGATCTATCCGTATTGCCTGAATTGAAGGGATTGCGCTTATTAGGGATAGAGGACCAGCCGCATCTAACGAGTCTGCCTTCTCTTGAAAATCTGACTGAATTACAGCGTGTTTTCCTGAACAATGTGAATGTAGAGAGTATCGATTGGGCAAAGACTTCCAAAAGCCTGAAAGAGCTCGCTCTTCTGCAAATGAAACATATTACCGCCGAAGATATCGAATCCCTGATTCATCATAAATCATTGGAAAGAATGATCGTTCATTTGAAAAGTGCCAAACAGCAAAAAGTGGCGAAGCAGGCGATAATGGCAGCAGGCATGTGGGATGAGAGTGGATGGTGGTATAACGATAAATCTTTGAATATTTAATTCCTTTTTTAAGTTCATTTCAGATTGTTTTCATGTGAGGCTTGTACACTGAGTACAGAATACGGCTATATGGCAACTGAAAGGAGAATTGAATGTATGCGTAAAACCGACAATATGAGCAAATGGAAGATGGGCATTGGAAGTGCGTTTCTGATGGTGATGCTGGCAGGATGCGGCTCGGGTATGCAGGACTTGGCTCTTGGTGCGGGGGATTCTTCATTTGTGAATTTAGAGGCAGCAGATTCGTCTTCCGATCAAGCCCAGAATCAGGATTTGTCTGAAGGGTCAACGGCTAACACCGATCAGGAACAACAGCAGGTAAGGGATGGACTTCAGACAGAAATGTAAGGACGTAGGACTTATCGTGTAAAAAATGATCTGGTGATCGTCGCAGCTTGCTCCGTATACCTAAGCTAATGGATATTAAGCAACGTTATTCTCACCACATAACCATCTTCGAGAAGACCGAACAAGCTACCATAATCAAAGGGCACGTGCTTTGATTATGGTAGCTTTTTTAATGTTGTAGATGAAGAGAAAACTTGTGGCAAGATCGACATATACACATGTAAACGTAGTGTAAAACCAATTTTAATTTGGGTTGTAAACCGCTGAACTGGTTCATTTTGTTAAATAATACGAACGATTTATAAGTTGACTGAGGGTAATATTCGTTTTTATCATTGACAAACTAGAGGCATCCCTCCTAAAATAGTGATGGGAAACACACAAAAAACGCATACTACTTCGTATAATCCCGGGGATTGGCCTGGGAGTCTCTACGAGATCACCCTAATGATCTGGCTACGAAGAGGATAAGGCTGAGCACATGAATTCTACATGATTGCGTCGGGCATGACATCTCGCACATTAGAATTTTTTTGTTCTCCGTAATTGGCACCGTGCCACTCCTCGTTAGCTAAAACCCTGGGTGATATATTTCATCTTCAGGGGTATTTGTCGTTTTGTCGGTTTTTATATGGCTTCAACATCTCTAAGGGGGAGTTAGTGAATTATGGATCGTTTCTTTAAACTAAAAGAAAACGGAACGAACGTTAGAACGGAGATTGTTGCGGGTCTTACTACCTTTATGACAATGGCGTACATTCTTTTCGTAAACACGTTGTTCTTGGGATCGGCCGGAGCCGGTATGTCGGACAATGCAGTATTTTTTGCAACAGCCGTAGGTGCTGGTTTGATGACCATCATTATGGGATTGTTCGTTAACATTCCGATCGCCCTTGCACCAGGTATGGGTTTGAACGCTTACTTCATGACCGTGGTTCTGAGTTCCAACGGTGCGATTTCCTGGCAGGCAGCTCTCGGAGCCGTATTTATCTCTGGTATCGTGTTTATTATTTTGACAGTGACCAAAATCCGTCAAATGCTGCTCGTTGCAGTTCCGGACTCATTAAAAATGGCAATCACAGTTGGTATTGGTCTCTTTATTACCATTGTAGGTTTCAAACTGGCTAATCTGGTCGCTGTAACAGTTAATGTTGCACCTGATGCAGATCTGAGCCAACCGATTCCGGGCAGCAGTTTTAATCTGTCTTTGGGTAATTTCATCTCGCATCATGATGCATTACTGGCTCTGATTGGACTGTTCATTATCGCTATACTGATGGTTATGCGCGTCAAAGGTGCACTGCTAATCGGTATCATTGCCACAACGTTGATTGGTATCCCGATGGGAGTTACGAATCTCAGCGGTTTGTCCGGTGCAAGCTGGTTGCCTAACTTCAGCGATCTGGCGGTGGGACAACTGGACTTGAAGGGTGCAATTAGCCTTGGACTGTTTGAAATCATCTTCATCTTCACCTTTGTAGAGCTGTTTGACACATTCGGAACAATGGTGGGCACAGCAACACGAATGGGGATTATGAAGGATAAGAAAAAAGGCGAAAAAACAGTTGGTAAAGCAATGCTCGTCGATGCAGTGGGTGTAAGTGCAGGGGCTGCACTGGGTACAAGTACAATTACCGCTTTTGTTGAAAGTGCCTCTGGCGTCGAAGCTGGTGGACGTACAGGTCTGACCTCTGTAACGACAGGTATCCTGTTCATTCTGGCCTTGTTTATTGCTCCGCTGGCATTGGTTGTTCCGTCAGCTGCAACAGCTCCGGCATTGATTATCGTGGGTGTCTTGATGATGAGTCAGGTTCGCAGCATTGAATGGGATGACTTCCTGCAAGCTTTCCCGGCGTTCCTTACCATTGTATTGATGCCTTTCACTGGAGGAATTGCAAACGGCATTTCCGCAGGGATTGTATCCTATGTAATCTTGGCCGTGTTCGGTAATCTGGTTACGGAGCGCAAAGTAAAGGTCCACTGGCTTATGTGGATATTAGCTATCATTGTTATATGCCGATATGTATTTATCGGTGGAGAATAAAAGTTTGACTGAATGAATTGGGTCAAAGACTTATAATGTATTTCTTATTTATACAAATGAAAGAAGCGGAAGCCTTGGTACTTTAACGGGGCTTTCGCTTTTTTTGTTTCTTATATATGTAGCATGAAAATTAAAAGAAGGGACAGGAGACACTTTGAAATGTTCTACGTAGGGGATATTCTTGATCTGTGGGGGATCGGAATTGACTTTCTTCTATATATAAAGGAGGAACATACATGAGTTATGATTTGATGGTCTTTGATCCAGCCAAAGCTCCAGTTGATAAAACGTCGTTTATGAGATGGTATGGTGAGCAGACAAAATGGTCGGAGGATCATTCCTATTCAGACATTAAGGTGAGCTCAGAGCAGTTGCAACGCTTTTACGAAGAGCTTATTCTGACATTTCCTTCTATGAATGTAGACGACGATGTGTTTGAAGCGATGGAAGAAGCGGGAACAGATAATCGATTAACAGAATACTCGCTAGGAAAAGAAGTGATTTATGCTGCATTCGCGTGGTCTGTTGCGGAGGACGCCTATATAATGATGCGTGAGTTGGCAAGGAAGCATAACGTTGGTTTCTTTGATGTAAGCGGCTCGGATGGTGAGATCATCAGACCCTGATGTGTATACTTAAATAGCAAACTTGAAAAGATGCACTATGAGGATTACATAGCAACATCTACATTTTATGAAAACGGGAGCGGAAATAACCGATCCTGTTTTTTAGTTCTATAAATGATTATGAATTGGACAAATAGGCATATCTGAGCGGATTGAGGTGAGTTAACAGCAAGCTGGATATAACCGGTTTGAAAGATATTCTACTATATATAATAGAAACTATTGTAATGTGAGAGAGTTGCTATTCTCCCGAGTTTGGGAAGGTAGTTGCTGCTGCGGAATGAGTATCTTGTAAAGTATAATGGGAGTAGGGAGGAAGAAGTAAAGCAATCATTAATAATTTGAAAATAAAGCTTGCATTCCAAATCTGTACATGGTATATTCTAATTCCGGCCAAGAAAACACGAGAAACACGGTGCGGCAAGCAAATGAAATAAGCTTCGAAAGAAACTTAAAAAAAGAGCTTGCAAAGTTGGTTCGGATGTGATAAGATATAAAAGTTGCTGAGGTGAACAACACACGGCGATGAAACAAGTTTGATCTTTGAAAACTGAACAACGAGTGAGTAAACATTCTGCTTGCAGAATGAACGCGAAAGTTTGAGACAAGCCTTGGCTTGGATCGACTGGAGCGTAAAATGAGATTTTAATCTCGTCAGTTTCAAAATGAGCTTATCGCTCTTTTCAATACTTTATTGGAGAGTTTGATCCTGGCTCAGGACGAACGCTGGCGGCATGCCTAATACATGCAAGTCGAGCGGACTTGATGAGAAGCTTGCTTCTCTGATGGTTAGCGGCGGACGGGTGAGTAACACGTAGGCAACCTGCCCTCAAGCTTGGGACAACTACCGGAAACGGTAGCTAATACCGAATAGTTGTTTTCTTCTCCTGAAGAGAACTGGAAAGACGGAGCAATCTGTCACTTGGGGATGGGCCTGCGGCGCATTAGCTAGTTGGTGGGGTAACGGCTCACCAAGGCGACGATGCGTAGCCGACCTGAGAGGGTGATCGGCCACACTGGGACTGAGACACGGCCCAGACTCCTACGGGAGGCAGCAGTAGGGAATCTTCCGCAATGGGCGAAAGCCTGACGGAGCAATGCCGCGTGAGTGATGAAGGTTTTCGGATCGTAAAGCTCTGTTGCCAGGGAAGAACGCTTGGGAGAGTAACTGCTCTCAAGGTGACGGTACCTGAGAAGAAAGCCCCGGCTAACTACGTGCCAGCAGCCGCGGTAATACGTAGGGGGCAAGCGTTGTCCGGAATTATTGGGCGTAAAGCGCGCGCAGGCGGTCATTTAAGTCTGGTGTTTAATCCCGGGGCTCAACCCCGGATCGCACTGGAAACTGGGTGACTTGAGTGCAGAAGAGGAGAGTGGAATTCCACGTGTAGCGGTGAAATGCGTAGATATGTGGAGGAACACCAGTGGCGAAGGCGACTCTCTGGGCTGTAACTGACGCTGAGGCGCGAAAGCGTGGGGAGCAAACAGGATTAGATACCCTGGTAGTCCACGCCGTAAACGATGAGTGCTAGGTGTTAGGGGTTTCGATACCCTTGGTGCCGAAGTTAACACATTAAGCACTCCGCCTGGGGAGTACGGTCGCAAGACTGAAACTCAAAGGAATTGACGGGGACCCGCACAAGCAGTGGAGTATGTGGTTTAATTCGAAGCAACGCGAAGAACCTTACCAGGTCTTGACATCCCTCTGATCGGTACAGAGATGTATCTTTCCTTCGGGACAGAGGAGACAGGTGGTGCATGGTTGTCGTCAGCTCGTGTCGTGAGATGTTGGGTTAAGTCCCGCAACGAGCGCAACCCTTGATCTTAGTTGCCAGCATTTCGGATGGGCACTCTAAGGTGACTGCCGGTGACAAACCGGAGGAAGGTGGGGATGACGTCAAATCATCATGCCCCTTATGACCTGGGCTACACACGTACTACAATGGCCGGTACAACGGGCTGTGAAGCCGCGAGGTGGAACGAATCCTAAAAAGCCGGTCTCAGTTCGGATTGCAGGCTGCAACTCGCCTGCATGAAGTCGGAATTGCTAGTAATCGCGGATCAGCATGCCGCGGTGAATACGTTCCCGGGTCTTGTACACACCGCCCGTCACACCACGAGAGTTTATAACACCCGAAGTCGGTGGGGTAACCGCAAGGAGCCAGCCGCCGAAGGTGGGATAGATGATTGGGGTGAAGTCGTAACAAGGTAGCCGTATCGGAAGGTGCGGCTGGATCACCTCCTTTCTATGGAGAATCGTTTCCCGCGTGGAAACATTCAAATATGCAGCTTAGCTGCAAAACTACTCACTCGTTGCTCAGTTTTGAGAGCTCAAACTCTCAAACAGCTTGCTTTTGCATGGAGCTTGTTCTTTGAAAACTAGATATCGAAACGAAAATTGCGAATTAGAACATTCCTTTTTAAGCTGAACTTGTGTAAACAAGTTTCAATAAAAACGGTAGATTGCATTTGCTCCTTGGAGCAATTGGTTAAGCTACTAAGAGCACACGGAGGATGCCTAGGCGCTAGGAGCCGATGAAGGACGTGGCGAACAACGAAACTGCCTCGGGGAGCTGTAAGCAAGCTTTGATCCGGGGGTGTCCGAATGGGGAAACCCAGCTGGGGTAATTTCCAGTTACTCATAACTGAATACATAGGTTATGTAGAGGCATACCAGGGGAACTGAAACATCTAAGTACCTTGAGGAAGAGAAAACAATAGTGATTCCGTCAGTAGCGGCGAGCGAACGCGGAGAAGCCCAAACCAGAGAGCTTGCTCTTTGGGGTTGTGGGACATCTCACATGGAGTTACAAAGGAACCGGTTAAACGAAGAGGTCTGGAAAGGCCCGCCAAAGAAGGTAAAAGCCCTGTACTTGAAAGTCTGTTCTCTCCGAGATGTATCCCGAGTAGTGCGGGGCACGTGAAACCCCGTATGAATCCGGCAGGACCATCTGCCAAGGCTAAATACTTCCTAGCGACCGATAGTGAAGCAGTACCGTGAGGGAAAGGTGAAAAGCACCCCGGAAGGGGAGTGAAATAGAACCTGAAACCGTGTGCTTACAAAAAGTCAGAGCCCGTTTTAGGGGTGATGGCGTGCCTTTTGTAGAATGAACCGGCGAGTTACGTTCCCGTGCAAGGTTAAGGTGAAGAGCCGGAGCCGCAGCGAAAGCGAGTCTGAATAGGGCGAATTAGTACGTGGACGTAGACCCGAAACCGGGTGATCTACCCCTGTCCAGGGTGAAGGTGCGGTAACACGCACTGGAGGCCCGAACCCACGCACGTTGAAAAGTGCGGGGATGAGGTGGGGGTAGCGGAGAAATTCCAATCGAACTCGGAGATAGCTGGTTCTCCCCGAAATAGCTTTAGGGCTAGCCTCGGAAAACAGAGTCGTGGAGGTAGAGCACTGATTGGGTGCGGGGCCCGCAAGGGTTACCAAGCTCAGTCAAACTCCGAATGCCATAGACTTACTTCCGGGAGTCAGACAGTGAGTGCTAAGATCCATTGTCAAAAGGGAAACAGCCCAGACCATCAGCTAAGGTCCCCAAGTGTGTGTTAAGTGGGAAAGGATGTGGAGTTGCACAGACAACCAGGATGTTGGCTTAGAAGCAGCCACCATTGAAAGAGTGCGTAATAGCTCACTGGTCGAGTGACTCTGCGCCGAAAATGTAACGGGGCTAAACACACCACCGAAGCTATGGCTTGATGCTTTGCATCAGGGGTAGGGGAGCGTTGTATAAGGGTTGAAGGTGTACCGTAAGGAGCGCTGGACATTATACAAGTGAGAATGCCGGTATGAGTAACGAAAAGATCAGTGAGAATCTGATCCGCCGAAAGCCTAAGGGTTCCTGAGGAAGGCTCGTCCGCTCAGGGTAAGTCGGGACCTAAGGCGAGGCCGAAAGGCGTAGTCGAAGGACAACAGGTCGAAATTCCTGTACCACCGTAAGCCGTTATGAGCAATGGGGGGACGCAGCAGGGTAGTGACGCGGACTGATGGATGTCCGTCTAAGCAGTGAGGCTGATGTGTAGGCAAATCCGCACATCGTAAGGCTGGGCTGTAATGGGGAGCGAAAATTATAGTAGCGAAGGTCATGATCTCACACTGCCAAGAAAAGCCTCTAGCCAGGTGATGGTGCCCGTACCGCAAACCGACACAGGTAGGCGAGAAGAGAATTCTAAGGCGCGCGGAAGAACTCTCGTTAAGGAACTCGGCAAAATGACCCCGTAACTTCGGGAGAAGGGGTGCCCCGGTAGTGTGAATAGCACGAGGGGGCCGCAGTGAAAAGGCCCAAGCGACTGTTTAGCAAAAACACAGGTCTGTGCGAAGCCGTAAGGCGAAGTATACGGGCTGACGCCTGCCCGGTGCTGGAAGGTTAAGGGGAGCGGTTAGGAGCAATCCGAAGCTGTGAACCGAAGCCCCAGTAAACGGCGGCCGTAACTATAACGGTCCTAAGGTAGCGAAATTCCTTGTCAGGTAAATTCTGACCCGCACGAATGGCGTAACGACTTGGGCGCTGTCTCAACGAGAGATCCGGTGAAATTTTAATACCTGTGAAGATGCAGGTTACCCGCGACAAGACGGAAAGACCCCATGGAGCTTTACTGCAGCTTGATATTGAATTTGGGTACGATCTGTACAGGATAGGTGGGAGCCTTTGAAGCAGGAGCGCAAGCTTCTGTGGAGGCACCGTTGGGATACCACCCTGATCGTATCTAGGTTCTAACCTGGTACCGTAATCCGGTGCGGGGACAGTGTCAGGTGGGCAGTTTGACTGGGGCGGTCGCCTCCTAAAGAGTAACGGAGGCGCCCAAAGGTTCCCTCAGAATGGTTGGAAATCATTCGAAGAGTGCAAAGGCATAAGGGAGCTTGACTGCGAGACCTACAAGTCGAGCAGGGACGAAAGTCGGGCTTAGTGATCCGGTGGTACCGCATGGAAGGGCCATCGCTCAACGGATAAAAGCTACCCTGGGGATAACAGGCTTATCTCCCCCAAGAGTCCACATCGACGGGGAGGTTTGGCACCTCGATGTCGGCTCATCGCATCCTGGGGCTGAAGTAGGTCCCAAGGGTTGGGCTGTTCGCCCATTAAAGCGGTACGCGAGCTGGGTTCAGAACGTCGTGAGACAGTTCGGTCCCTATCTGTCGTGGGCGTAGGAAATTTGAGAGGAGCTGTCCTTAGTACGAGAGGACCGGGATGGACGTACCGCTGGTGTACCAGTTGTTCCGCCAGGAGCACCGCTGGGTAGCTATGTACGGAAGGGATAAGCGCTGAAAGCATCTAAGCGTGAAGCCCCCCTCAAGATGAGATTTCCCAGTATGTAAGACCCCTTGAAGACGACGAGGTAGATAGGCTGGGGGTGGAAGTGCAGCAATGCATGGAGCTGACCAGTACTAATCGGTCGAGGGCTTATCCAATATGCAAGTTGTAAATCGCACATTTCGTTTCGGATCTAGTTTTCAGAGAATGATCTCTGAGATGTAAGCTAAGCTATGCGTTTGGTGGCGATGGCGGAGGGGTTCCACACGTACCCATCCCGAACACGACCGTTAAGCCCTCTAGCGCCGATGGTACTTGGACCGCAGGGTCCTGGGAGAGTAGGACGCCGCCAAGCGAAGAACCACTGCCGATGTTATTCGGTGGTGGTTTTTAATTGTCTAATATTATATTTCTAATATAAACCGTAACAGCCCGGAGGAAATCCAGGGCTGTTTTTTTATTCCAATTTATGCGAAGTACTAAAACTTTTTAGGTTTTCCATTTCTTTATAGTCAGTTTAATTTAAGTAGACTGTCTGTCTATTTATCCATTTGGTTGCATGCATGCCCTAGGCATAAAAGGGAGTTTTCCAATGCATGCTGGGTTTCTGAATCAATGATGACTCCTTGTTTGTTCATCTTCAATGTAATATGAGGAATGGTTAGAGAAGCCTCATGTAAGATTTGGGCATTAATCATGTTTAACGTCAGCAATAGTGAAGCATGGGCTTTGTCACCGCCCATGGGGCTTGGAGAAGCAGTAATGGCAACGGTGGGTTTATTGAGCCATTCTCCAGAAGATACAATCCAATCTAATGCGTTTTTTAAGACTCCAGGAACTCCATTTCCATACTCCGGTGTGCAAATCAGAACTCCATCAGAATTCTTCAGTTGGGCTCTCAAATTCTGCACGGACTCAGGACCTTTCTCAATATCGAGGTCAGGGTTAAAATGCGGTAAATCATTTAATCCACCATATACTCCAAACTTAAGGTAAGAAGGAGCCAGCTTAATTATGGCATGCATTAGTAACGTATTGGAGGACTGATTGCGCAGACTGCCGGAAATCGCAAGGATATTATATTCTTTTTTCATAGGTATACATCATCTCTATTCTTTAGTAATGTAGGGCAATCTGTTTATTTTCCTCCTGTTGGAATGGACTGTCTATAGAAAACGCATTTAATTAAGGCATTCTTCATGTTACTCAGAGGATATCCACAATTCTTCATTAAAACTGCATGCGATAGTTTGTATGACTATGGGTAATAGGATGAATAGAGCGCTTAAAATAAACCACTGAGGAATGAATCATAATAAATATTTTTTAAAATTAGTACCAAGTACTAATACTTAGTGCTATAATGGTAAAAAACAAACGAGGTGACTACCGGTATGAATCAATCAATGTCAACCATTACCGCAATGGGTACGTATGTACCGGATCGAATATTAAGTAATGCTGATTTGGAGAAGTTGGTCGACACGAGTGATGAATGGATTGTACAGCGTACAGGAATGAGAGAACGGCGCATAGCAGCTGAGGATCAGTTTGTATCTGATCTGGCCACCAAGGCTGTAGAAGATATGATACGTCGGTATAAAGTTAGTGTAGAAGATGTGGATATGATTCTGGTTGCTACCAGCACACCTGAATATTCATTCCCGAGCACAGCATCCAGAGTACAGGCGAATCTCAAGATTCCATATACAGGAGTGCTTGATTTGAATGCGGCATGTGCGGGGTTTACGTATGGATTGCAGTTGGCTGACAGTCTGGTAACCAGTGGCATGTATCATAAAGTGTTGGTTATTGGAGCAGAGACGTTGTCCAAGATTACCGATTATACAGATCGTACGACATGTGTATTGTTTGGCGATGGAGCAGGAGCGTTTTTGGTAGAAAGAGCTGCTGAGAAAGGTGATTTTATGGCAGCCATCTCAGGTACGAGTGGAGAAGGCGGTATTCATCTCTATAAGAGTGGTCTTTCTTCTGAGATGAATGGCGTACCTCTACAGGGTGAGGGATGCCTTGTCCAGAATGGCAGAGAGATCTATAAGTGGGCAGTACGCACGATTCCAGAACAATTGAGTAGGCTTATAGCCAAAGCAGAGATGAAACCGGAGCAGATCGATTGGTTTATACCCCATAGTGCAAATCTAAGAATGATTGAAGCGGTGTGTGAACGCGGTCCTATTCCGCTGGAACGAACTTTAACAAGTGTGGAATACCGAGGTAATACATCCGCAGCTTCCATTCCTCTTGCTCTACAACTTGCAGTAGACGAAGGGAAATTAAAGAGTGGGCATCAAATAGCCCTATTTGGTTTTGGAGGCGGCTTGACCTACGCAGGTCTTGTGCTTAGATGGAGCGTACCTGATACCAATTAAAGAAACAGATAAAACTCTTTTCATGCATGAATTGAGATAACAGAAAAAAGTACACCCTTTCCATGAACGCATGAAAAGGGTGTACTTTTTTGTGTAGCAGAATGATTAAAGATAAGGTTATCTAGATCGATAGCGATTGGGCTTTGTATTTGATACCGCCAATCCCTACGAAGCAGACAATTTAGTATAAATGTTTGCGTTATTTTTATCGTAGTTTAAATTAATCTGATGAACAATTTATGGTGTGAGCTTTGGTGCTTGGCGGTGATGAGTCCCTTGCTCATAGCTGTAAGCCAGCTTGATCAAGGTTCCTTCATCAAAGGCGCGGCCCAGGAATTCCATACCTACTGGCAGACCTTCAGTTGTAAATCCAGCAGGTACAGTAATTGCCGGGAAGCCAGAGAATGGACTCAAGCGGTTGTTACCACCGGAGTTTTGTCCTTCGCCAATAACACCAGCGGCTTGTGTGGACGTCGGATAGATGATGGCATCCAGGTTGTTGTCCGCCATAACTTTCAGCAAGGACTCACGTGTGATTTGAGTGCGTTTCAGGACAATGTCCTTATATTCGGCAGTCTCCAACGTTTCCCGCGCATCACGAGTTTTCATCGACTGTTCTTGTGACTTGTCGAACTGCCCGGAAGCAATAATTTCGGACAAGCTGTGATAAGGGGCTTCGTCACCAAGAGACTCCAGATAGTCATTAAGTTGGAATTTGAACTCGTATCCACTCAAGCTTGGGTATTTGTTGATTTCAGCCAGGTTCGGAATGCTGATCGGGACTGCCGTAGCTCCCAGCGTTTTGAGTTCTTCTACAGCGTTGTTAATCACGTCAGCAACGGCTTTTTCCTCAGCTTTGGTGCTTGGGATGAGTTCGGTGGCCACACCGATCCGTGCACCTTTCAGACCGTTTACATCCAGGAAGTCTGTATAGCTGGAAGGGATTTTGCCTACAGCATAAGCGGTAGCGACATCGTTTTTGTCATAGCCGGCTGTAGCATCCAGCATGATTGCGGCATCACTCACGGTACGAGCCATAGGCCCTCCGACATCCTGTGTCAATGCAAGAGGAATGATCCCTTCACGGCTGGACAGTCCGATCGTTGGACGAATACCGACAAGGCTGTTGAAGCTGGAAGGGATACGAATTGATCCACCCGTGTCAGTACCCATGCCTGCAGCTGCGAAGTTTGAAGCGATAGCCGCACCCGTACCACCACTCGACCCGCCTGGATAGTGATCCAGCGCATAAGGATTCAGTGTTTGTCCACCCAGCGAGCTGGATGTGGTGATGCCGAATGCGAATTCATGCAGATTGGTTTTGCCCAAAATAATGGCCCCGGCTGCCTTGAGCTTCTTCACTTGTTCAGCATCGTGAGCAGGTACAGAATCTTTCAGACAGATACAGCCTGCGGTTGTAGGCATATCGTTGGTATCAAAGTTGTCTTTAACTAAAACCGGAATACCATGTAAAGGTCCGCGTGGGCCTTGAGCTGCACGTTCTTCGTCCAACGTTTCAGCGATTTTGAGGGCATCCGGATTCAAGGTCAGGACTGCGTTAATGCTCACACCCTGATCATCGTATTTTTCAATGCGATCCAGGTACTTCTGCACAAGTTCTTTGGATGTCAGCTTTCCTTGCGTCATGGCAGCCTGGAGATCCGTAATGGTGGCTTCCTCTAGAACAAATGGTTTTATGTAGTTATAAATGCGGTCTTTCAATATGGCGACATCATTTTGGGTAAGTACTGCATTAGGAAGGAAGAGGGCGTCGGTATATCCTTTCATCAACCCAGCGTTGTTCAGCGCACCAACGGCACCGGCATAGCTCGCCTGATCCGGCACATCCTTGAACGATTCTGGAGTGGACTCCAGCTTCAGCCAGGTTTGCAAAGCTAAAGCAGCATCCTTACGCTGTACTGTTGAGCCGGAAAGCTTGTCCATGGAAAAAGGAACACCTGCAAGTGTAGCCGCTTCTTCCATGGCTTGAACAAATGCAATTCCAGTGACAGGAGCCTTACCAGCTGTTACGGCTGCAACCGTAGTTTTGCTCGAAGGCGTTGCTGTTGCAGCTGACGCTGCGGGAATCGCTCCTCCCCATGTTGTGGCAACAACTGCTCCGGCCAACAACAAGGCCCCACTTTTTTTCAATACAGATCCATGATAAGTCATGCATCCACGCTCCCTTCCTGTGTATCAATGATGTGTGTTAGCGAATCTGATATAGTTGCTTTTGTCACATTCTAAATACATGTAAGGTATTCTTACAACACTCATATTTATCCAAAAAAACGTATACATACTACATTATCGCTATATATCCTATCGAATGCTCCTAATTCCATTCACAGAAGGAAATTGTCGAAGAATATCGTGTTAACTAATGTGACATACAAGTCGCGAGATAGACATTTCATGAGGGACATCGTTATTTGTGAAGCCAAAGCAAACCAATACCATGAAATGATATAATGAAAAGATAGAAGTGGAAGATTATCTTAATCATTGATGGAAGCAATAAAGTTATAGGTTTTATTAAGGAAAGGAAGAGATGGAGTGAAAACATTAGTACTCGCAGAAAAACCATCTGTGGCACGTGAAATAGCCAGAGTGATGGGGGCGCGTGATAAACATAAAAGTTATATGGAAGGCCCGAAATATATCGTGACCTGGGCGCTTGGGCATCTTGTTGGGTTGGCTGAACCAGAGGACTATGACAAAAAGTATGCAACCTGGAATCTGGAGGATCTGCCGATTCTGCCTGAACGGGCCAAGCTAAAGGTACTCAAAGAGACAAACCATCAATACAAAGCGGTTCAACAGTTGATGAAACGTCAGGATGTTGGTGAATTGGTCATTGCAACGGATGCAGCACGTGAGGGTGAATTGCTGGCTCGTTGGATTATGCAAATGGCGCAGTGGAAAAAGCCGTTCAAGCGGCTGTGGATATCATCCCAGACGGACAAGGCAATCAAGGATGGATTTGCATCACTGAAGCCAGGCAGCCAGTTTGATCGTCTTTATGAATCGGCACGTTGCCGGGCAGAAGCAGATTGGATGATCGGTCTTAACGTGACGCGTGCATTGACGGTTCGATTTAATGCACAATTGTCAGCTGGACGGGTACAGACCCCCACACTTGGCATGATTATGGACAGGGAAAATGAGATCAACGGTTTCCGTTCGCAGGAGTATGAGACGTTAACGGCCGATCTGGGAGGTTTCCAGGCGGTATGGCGCGCTGCAGGTGGGGATTCACGCATCTTCGATCCGCAAGAGACACAAGAATTGAAGAAACGTATAGAGGGTCGTAAGGGTACAATTGCCCAAGTGAAAAAAAGTGAAAAGGTTGAGCCGCATCCACTGGCCTATGACCTGACGGAATTACAACGGGATGCCAACCGGAAATACGGTTTTTCTGCCAAGCAAACATCGAATGTGCTTCAGCGCCTTTATGAACAGCACAAGCTGGTAACCTACCCACGTACAGACAGCCGTTACCTGACATCGGATATGACGGGAACGCTGAAAGAACGACTGGATAGTGTTGCGATTGGCCCCTATGCGTCTTTGGCTCGTCCGTTGTTGCGTAAAAATCTGAATATCACCAAACGTATCGTGGATGACAGCAAGGTAACCGATCACCACGCGATCATTCCAACAGAACAGACGGTTCTCCTCAATCAGCTGAATCCAGAGGAACGTAAGTTATACGATCTGATCGTACGCCGTTTTATCAGCTTGTTCTATCCGGCTGCGAAGTACGACTCTGTTGCGATTACTGTTCAGGTGGGTAACGATTCCTTCCATGTGAAAGGCACAACGGTGAAAGAAAGCGGTTGGCGGGAAGTGTACGGCGGAGATTATAGCGATGAGGATGATGATCGTGCTGAAGATTCCTCAGACCATGAGCGTGCGCTTTTGCCAGACGTTCAGCAAGGTCAGTCCGTGACGGTTCAACGTTGTCATATCAAAAGTGGACGGACGATGCCGCCCAAACGGTATACCGAGGCAGCTTTGCTTTCCCAAATGGAGAAGTATGGACTGGGTACTCCGGCTACCCGTGCGGATATTATCGAGAAGCTGGTAAGTTCCGACACCATCGATCGTCAAGGAAACAGCATGCATCCAACGGGAAAAGGAAAACAGTTAATTGAACTGGCTGCTCCTCAGCTGCGTACACCGGATTTAACAGCCCGCTGGGAAGCTGAACTCGAGCGCATTGCTCGTGGGCAAGGGAAGCCAGAGCCTTTCCTGGAAAGCATTCGTTCAATGGCGAAAGAGCTTGTGTCTACGGTAAAAGGAAGCAAAGCGGAGTATAAGCCGCATAATGTATCGAATAGTCACTGCCCGGATTGTAATGCACGCTTGCTTGAGAAGAAGGGTAAACGTGGCAAGTTCCTCGTATGTCCAACAGAGGATTGCGGATATCGTCGTTCGGCTGAAAAACGATTATCCAACCGTCGCTGTGCACAGTGTCACAAAAAGATGGAAATTAAAGAGGGTAAGGCAGGTTTATACGTGCAATGTCTGCCTTGCGGCATAACGGAAACATTGGATAAAGACAAACAGCATGTGAACAAACGTGATCAGCAAAAGCTGGTCAAACAATATGCGAAACAGGAGTCGATCGGCTCCAATCTGGGAGAACTGTTGAAGGCAGCCATGGAGAAAAAGGGAGAGTAAGACTGTCGTATAAGATTCTCCTTTTTCAGGCAACGTAAGCCTAGGAGGTGATACGTAGATGCCACATAACAAACCAGAAAAGATTCATAACCAACAGAACAAAGACAGCATTCAGGAAGAGAGTATCTCTGTACGTCCCGAAAAGGCAGCAAAAAGAGCACCAAACCTGAATGGTATTCCTAAACAGGAGTCATAGGTTCGGTATTCGAGATTCATTGCTTCTAAATATCTTTGCGGTTCCCTTCTCGCGTTGATCATGTTCCTTCAGAGGACTATAATGGAGGTACAGGGAGATGTCCCGGGACAGGGGGACCGCTAGAATTATATGCAAACTGGATTGATACTGTGGTTTTTATTTATCAACGTAGTAGGTTACCTGGTCATGTCAGATGACAAGAAACGTGCTCAGCGCCGTCGAGACCGTACACCCGAACGAACGCTGTTTCTGCTGGCCTTTATTGGTGGGGCATTGGGGGTATGGATTGCAATGTATCGTAAACGTCACAAGACCAAACATCCCAGTTTTACGATCGGCATTCCGTTGTTGTTATTCCTAAATGCGGTAATCTATGGGTATTTCCTGCAATAAGGTAAGGATTGAATGGTTAGGATCTGCTGTACTCCAGGTGAATGACTAGAATGATTATGTAAAATGTTTCTTATAAATGGTTCATTTAGACCTGGGGACGTTTAAGGAGTTACATGGTTCTTGTATTTTATGTCAGACCGAAGCTGGCTTCGAATGTTCTACATATAAAGGAAGGGACGGGATTTACATGTTATTCTCCAAAATACTAGTTGCTTATGATGGTTCGAAAGCTTCAAATAAAGCACTTGATCGTGCGATTGAGTTAGCCAAAGTTTCTCCGGGTGCTGTTTTGGATGTTATCCATGCCTTTGACTTTCCACGTGTATTCATCGGGGAAGGATTGGCACCTTTGCCACCTTCATTGAATAATGACTACTATAATCTGGCGGTGCAAACAACGGATGAAGCGAAAGAGCGGATTCAGGCTGCTGGCGTTACAGCGAACGTGGATCTGATTCAAGGAGCTGCTGCCGAGGTTCTTCTCGATTATGCCAAAGAAAACGGATCGGACATTATTATTATTGGTAGTCGTGGTCTTGGTGGAATCCGGGAATTTGTCTTGGGCAGCGTCAGTCACAACGTAGTTCAGCATGCTCAGGTTCCGGTACTTATCGTGAAATAATTATAGAATGTGTGTATACACATAATAGAGAAAAGCCGGCTGTCTTCGATAGGTTGAAGAGGGGTCGGCTTTCTTTTTTGGAATAAAAGGGTTGCTGTATCTTCGAATGATCGGTTATTTCCGAACATTACATTTGTCAATATGTTAAATGTTCGTCTTTAAGTTGACATTAGCTGTAGGGGATTGTTAGAATGTTAGATGTGTCGATCAGTTATATATAAGGTCGAGTAGGTTCGAAAGATGTGGAATCTTCAATATTAATGAATTAATTTGTTGAAATAGATATTTGCTCGTATAACGCCGGGAATAGGGCCCGGAAGTATCTACCCGGGAACCGTAAATTTCCGGACTACGAGGAGATACGGCTGAGAGACGCATGAAGATGCGGACAGCAAGCCTGCCTTTGGCATGCCCAAATGCGGGATACGTATTTCTTGGAGTCCGGTGTCCGGAGAAAATGTGATGTTTTCGCGGGTAGCGGATTTTTTCATTTCACAATAAACGAGATGCAACAGGATGAAACCAAAACGCTCAGACGGGAGTTGGATGTATTCATGTCAGTACAGGTAGCTGTAATTATGGGCAGTAAGTCGGATTGGGAAACGATGAAGTATACTTGTGAGGTGCTGGACGAGCTGGAGATTGGGTATGAAAAAAAGGTCGTATCTGCGCATCGCACACCAGATTTGATGTTTGAATATGCGGAGCAAGCGATTGACCGTGGATTCAAGGTCATCATTGCAGGTGCGGGCGGGGCGGCACATCTGCCCGGTATGGTCGCTTCCAAAACGATGCTTCCGGTCATTGGAGTTCCCGTGCAATCCAAGGCGCTAAATGGTCTCGATTCCTTGCTGTCCATTGTTCAGATGCCTGGTGGCATTCCCGTCGCAACGGTAGCGATTGGCAAGGCAGGTGCAACGAATGCCGGATTGCTTGCGGCTCAGATCATTGGTGCTTTTGACCAGGATGTCCAGCGTCGCAGCGAAGCCCGCAGAGAGCGAATCAAACAAGAAGTGCTCGAAAGCAGTGACGAAATATGACGAATACAAAAATTCAATCCGGATCAGCAGGCGAAGCAGAATGTGTCTTGCTCCCAGGAAAAACAACCATCGGTGTTCTTGGAGGTGGGCAGCTTGGACGGATGCTGACACTTGCCGGAACAGCGATGGGTTATCGGTTCGTTACACTTGATCCGGCAGCAGATGCTCCTTGCGGACAAATTGCCGATCAGATTGAAGCGGGATATGACGATGAAAAAGCTGCACTCGACCTGGCTCGGCAATGTGATGTAATTACTTATGAGTTCGAGAATGTAGATGCAGATGTTGCTTCTCTCCTAGAACGGGAATCCTATGTACCGCAAGGAAGTGCGTTATTGTACACAACCCAGCATCGTTTGCGTGAAAAACGAGCCATTGAGGCGGCTGGTGTACGTGTAGCTCCTTACCGGGAAATTACAAGCAAGGACACCATGAAGGCAGCAGTGAGTGAACTGGGTGTTCCTTGTGTACTGAAGACGGTGACCGGCGGATACGACGGCAAGGGGCAACGAGTTATTCGCGAAACCAATCAGGCGGTAGCTGCTTATGAAGAACTCGCAGCTACCGGTGCGGAACTGGTATTGGAGCAATTTATCAAGTTTGACTGCGAAATTTCAGTCGTTGTTGCACGCAGCACGAATGGAGAAATTAAGACGTTCCCGCCTGCGGAGAACATTCATGTGAACAACATTTTGCATGCTTCGATTGTACCCGCAAGAGTGGCGACTGAAATACAGATTGAGGCGCAGAAGTTGGCAGCAGCAGTGGCTCAATCCATACAAGCCGTTGGATTGCTCGCAGTGGAGTTGTTTGTTGCGGCAGATGGAAGACTGTATGTGAATGAGTTGGCACCTAGGCCGCATAATTCCGGCCACTATACGATGGAGGCCTGTGCCACATCACAATTTGAACAGCATATTCGTGCGATTTGCGGATTGCCGCTTGGAGATACTTCATTATTGAGCCCGGTTGTTATGGTCAATGTGCTTGGAGAACATCTGGAAGGTATAATTGCCAGAACGGGTCAGGCTGACGCGGAAGCGTTGGAACTCGGTGTGATTCCTAAGCTTCATATATATGGTAAATCCGAAGCGAAGAAAGGACGGAAAATGGGGCATGTCAATCTGCTCTGCCAGGATGTCGAAGAAGGATTACAATGGATTGAACAAACTAATCTTTGGAGGAATACAAATTTATGATCGAACGTTATAGCAGACCCGAAATGAGAGCTATTTGGACAGAGGAGAACAAATTCAAGTCATGGCTGGAAGTTGAAATTTGTGCATGTGAAGCTTGGGCAGAGCTTGGCGTCATTCCTAAGGAAGAAGCAGCATTGCTTCGTCAGAACGCTTCTTTTGACATCGACCGCATTTACGAGATTGAACAGGAAACACGTCATGACGTTATTGCTTTCACACGTACGGTATCGGAAAGTCTGGGAGCAGAGCGGAAATGGGTGCACTACGGACTGACTTCCACGGATGTCGTTGATACGGCTCTCGGATATGTACTTCGTCAGGCAAACGAAATCTTGGAACGAGACATCGTGAACTTTATCGAAATTTTACGTGACAAAGCGAAGACTTATCAGCACACGCCAATGATGGGACGTACACATGGGGTGCATGCGGAGCCAACGACATTTGGTCTGAAAATGGCACTCTGGCATGAAGAAATGAAACGGAATCTGGAGCGTTTCCGCCACGCGGCAGACAACGTACAGTACGGTAAAATCTCTGGAGCAGTTGGCACATACGCGAACATCGATCCATTTGTTGAAGAGTTTGTCTGCGAGAAGTTGGGTACGAAGCCTGCACCAATCTCAACTCAAACGCTGCAACGTGACCGTCATGCAGAATACATGGCTACACTGGCATTGATCGCAACATCTTTGGACAAGTTCGCTACAGAAGTACGTGCGCTGCAAAAGAGTGAGTTCCGTGAAGTGGAAGAAGCATTTGCGAAAGGTCAAAAAGGATCTTCGGCAATGCCGCACAAACGTAACCCAATCGGCAGTGAAAATATTTCCGGTCTGTCCCGCGTCATTCGTGGACATATGGTATCGGCATACGAGAACGTGACACTGTGGCATGAGCGTGATATCTCGCACTCTTCCGTAGAGCGTATCATTCTGCCGGATGCAACGATGCTGCTGAACTACATGCTGAACCGTTTTGGTAACATCGTGAAGAACCTGACGGTATTCCCTGAAAATATGAAACGCAATATGGAGCGTACCTTCGGTGTACCATTCTCCGGTCGCGTAATGACGAAGCTGATCGACAAAGGTTTCAGTCGCGAGCAAGCGTACGATACTGTTCAACCACGTGCGATGCAAGCATGGGAAGAACAACGCCAGTTCCAGGATATCGTGAAATCCACACCGGAAATCACGGAAGTGCTGAGCGAAGAGGAAATCGCAGATGCGTTCAACCCATCATGGCACCTGAAGCACGTAGACACCATCTTCAAAAAGCTTGGTTTGAACGACTAATTACTACTTAAATATAGGTTGATTATGTGATCACGCTTGGAACGAAGAAGGCAGAAAAAACCTGGAGAAGCGAAGCGCTCGCCTTTATTCCCGGATTTTCACTTTGGAAAAGTGGAATCAAAAAAATTCGGGAATAACAGCGATCGAAAGGTTGTTCTGCATTCGGAGTGGTTAGCGAGATTAGGGAAATGGAACTTATATTTTACATCTCTTGAAAGAAGGTGAGCCTCCATGGCGCTGTCCACTGCGGCAGATCTCGTTAAAGCTCCTTTGTTATATAAGGGAAAAGTACGTGAGTTGTACGATCTGGGTGAACATTTTCTCATCGTGGTTACGGACCGGATTTCGGCATTTGACTATGTGCTGGACCCAGCCGTTCCCGAAAAGGGCAATGTGCTTAATAAACTGAGTAGCTTCTGGTTTGAACTGACGGGCGACATGATGGATAACCACGTGGTGCATACGGATGTAAACCAATTGGGCGATATCATTACTGATTCTGGACTGCTCAAAGACCGCATCATGGTGACCCGCAAAGCCGAGCGCATTGATATTGAATGTGTGGTGCGTGGATACATTACCGGTGGTGGATGGAGACAATATGAGAAAAGCGGAGAGGTCAACGGCATCAAGCTGCCGGATGGACTTCGCAAAAACGCCAAGCTCGACGTTCCCATCTTCACCCCAGCAGCTAAAAACGATGTCGGTCATGACGAAGATATTTCGATGGATCGAATGAAAGAAATTGTGGGAGATACTCTCGCGATTGAGCTTCAGGAAAAGAGCCTGCGTCTCTACGAATTCGCTCGCGACTATTGCGATCAGCGGGGCATCATTCTCGCAGACTGCAAATTCGAGTTCGGCATGGTCGATGGCAAAGTCATTCTGATCGATGAAATCTTCACGCCAGACGCTTCTCGCTTCTGGGCCCAGGAGAATTATGCACTCGATATCGAGATCGACAGCATGGATAAAGAGCCAGTGCGCACCTATCTGTTAGGCAGCGATTGGGACAAGAACAGCAAACCTGACCCGCTGCCACAAGAGGTAGTGGAGGCCACAACCGCAAGATACGTCGATATTTATAATCGTCTAACGAAATAATAGGTTGTAACGTTTTCAGTGAGCTTCGGGAAAGTTTGAGGAGGCTAACGTTTGAGTGGGCTACGGGAAAGTTTGGCTTACGATCGCTGTTGCCCCCGGAATGTTTTGATTGGAATCCTTTTTTCAAAAGGAAACATTCCGGTTGCAAAGGCGAACGCTTACGCTTCTCCAGCTCAAATCTTTCCCTCCGCCAGTGTCAAACTGGGGGATGAGGCAATTAAGAGCGATGGCTTCCCACAGGTAGGGAAGCCTGAAAAGATTACGAGAATTAAATTCATTGATTACTAAAGTAACTTAAAAACCATTCACTGGTTTCACGTAATGGTCAGTCCCGACCATTACACACCGTGCAACGTAAAAGGTTTTGGCCTTTAAAAAACGTCGCATGGACTAGCGGAGGGGCGGAATTGTTCTTAAAGGAGCGATAGCGTTCGCCTTTGTCCCCGGGATTTGACCGCACAGCGGTTCAAAACAATCAAAAAAACCTGGGGACAACAGCGACCGGAAGAACAATCCGCCCCGGAGCAAGCTCCCAAGTCACTTTTTTTAACAGCGTAAAGCATTTATCCCGTTCATTACTGAGGAGGAACATAAGGATCATGATCAAAGCAACCGTCTATGTCACTATTAAGCAAAGCGTTCTCGACCCGCAAGGAGTAGCTGTTCAAGGTGCCCTGCACTCGATGGGATTCAATGAAGTGGAAAGTGTACGGATTGGTAAAGTCATGGAACTGACTCTGGATACAACAGACCGTGCGGAAGCGGAGAAACGATTGACAGTAATGTGTGAGAAGCTGCTGGCTAACACCGTTGTTGAAGATTACCGCTACGAATTGGAGGGTTAATCCCATGAAATTTGCAGTTCTTGTGTTTCCTGGCTCCAACTGCGACATCGACTGTTACAAAGCAGTAGAAGATGCGATTGGACAAGAGGTTGATTATGTATGGCACACGGCTACAGATCTATCGGCTTATGATTGTATCCTAGTTCCAGGTGGTTTCTCTTATGGAGACTATCTGCGCTGCGGAGCGATCTCCCGTTTTGCACCCGTAATGAACGAGGTAGCTAAGGCTGCTGAACAAGGTAAATATATTCTGGGCATTTGCAACGGATTCCAGATCTTGACTGAAGCAGGATTGCTTCCTGGTGCTTTGATCCGAAATATGTCGCTGAAATTCCGTTGTCACGATACGGTGTTGAAAGTAGCGAATGCAGATACTCCATTTACACGTGACTATGCACCTGGGGAAGAGATTGTTATTCCGATTGCTCACGGTGAAGGAAACTATTACTGTGACGAGGAAACGCTCGCGAGTTTGCAGGCTAATAACCAGATCGTCTTTACGTATGGCAGCAACCCGAACGGATCCCTGGGTGATATCGCGGGAATCTGTAATGAGGGTGGAAACGTGGTTGGTATGATGCCACATCCAGAGCGCGCGGTGGACTCACTACTGGGTTCGGAAGACGGCAAACGTATGTTTACATCTATTTTGAAAGCATGGAGGGATCGGCATGACGCAGCAGCTATCCGCTAAGGAACCGACGGCAGAACAGGTCGCAGAACATAAACTTTACGCACAAATGGGCGTGTCTGACAGCGAGTATGAGCTGATCTGTGAGTTCATGGGGCGTAAGCCGAACTACACGGAAATTGGTGTTTTCAGTGTAATGTGGTCCGAGCATTGCGCGTACAAAAACTCCAAGCCATTGCTGCGCCGTTTCCCAACAAGTGGGCCACGTGTCCTGATGGGACCTGGTGAAGGTGCCGGTATCGTGGATATCGGTGATAACCAGGCCGTTGTATTCAAAATTGAAAGCCATAACCATCCTTCCGCGGTTGAGCCTTACCAAGGTGCTGCAACAGGTGTAGGCGGAATTATCCGTGATATTTTCTCCATGGGCGCAAGACCGGTTGCATTGCTGAACTCCCTTCGTTTTGGCAAGCTGGAGAGCGATCGCGTTAAATATTTGTTCGAACATGTTGTAGCAGGTATTGCAGGATACGGGAACTGTATCGGTATTCCTACCGTTGCTGGTGAAGTGATGTTTGATGAGAGCTACGAAGGCAATCCGCTGGTTAACGCGATGTGTGTGGGACTGATTGATCATGACAAGATCCAGCGCGGTGTAGCTAAAGGTGTGGGGAACCCAGTGTATTATGTTGGGCCACCAACAGGCCGGGATGGTATTCATGGAGCAACCTTTGCATCGGTTGAACTGACGGAAGAATCCGAGTCCCAACGGACAGCGGTTCAGGTCGGTGACCCGTTTATGGAAAAACTGGTGATGGAATCTTGTCTGGAATTGATCGACACGGGAATCGTGCTGGGAATTCAAGATATGGGTGCCGCTGGTCTGACATGTTCGAGTGCAGAGATGGCAAGTAAAGCAGGTAATGGTCTGGAACTGTATCTGGATCAGGTGCCACAGCGTGAAGAAGGCATGACACCTTACGAGATGATGTTGTCCGAGTCCCAAGAACGGATGTTGTTCGTCGTTGAGCCGAAGGATGAGGCGCAGGCGATGGAAATCTTTGAACGTTGGGGCGTAATCTGTGCCAAAGTCGGCAAAGTAACGGATGATGGTCGTCTGAAATTGATTCACCACGGCGAAGTGGTTGGAGACATGCCGGTAACAGCACTGGTTGACGAGTGCCCTGTGTATGACAAACCTTCTTCTGTACCTGCCTACTACGAGCAAAGTGCTTCCATCGACACGCTTCGTTACGACGAAGTGTCGGATCTCGGCGGAGCGTTGAAACAAGTGCTGGCTTCACCAACAGTAGCGAGTAAAAAATGGGTTTATGATCAATATGACTACATGGTGCGTACAAGCACTGCCGTTCGTCCTGGTTCGGATGCAGCCGTAGTTACGATTCGTGGTACACGCAAAGGTCTCGCGATGACAACGGACTGTAATGGACGTTATGTTTATCTTGATCCTGAAGTAGGTGGACGGATTGCCGTAAGTGAAGCAGCGCGTAACATTGTATGTTCCGGTGCAGAGCCGCTGGCGATTACGGACAATCTGAACTTCGGTAACCCGGAGAAGCCGGATATTTTCTGGCAAATGGAGAAAGCGGTAGACGGTATGGCGGAAGCTTGTCGTGTGCTGGATACACCGGTCATCGGTGGTAACGTAAGTCTGTATAACGAAAACGCCAAAGGCTCCATCTATCCAACGCCAGTTGTCGGTATGGTAGGTCTCGTTCATGATACGGATCATATCACGACACAAGCATTCAAATCCGAAGGAGATGTTATCATCCTCCTCGGTGAAACAAAAGCTGAACTGGGTGGTAGCGAGCTGCAATACGCGGTTCATGGTCAGACGGAAGGTCGTCCACCAGAATTGAACTTGCAAACGGAAAAAGCATTGCTGGGAACCGTGCTGGAAGCTATTCAATCCGGTCTCGTTCGCTCTGCACATGACTTGTCTGAAGGCGGCTTGGCTGTTGCACTCGCAGAGTCTTGTATCAGCGGTAACGTAGGCGCACAGGTGAATGTGGAGACTGCATTGCGTGCAGATCACGCCCTGTTCAGTGAGAGCCAATCCCGTATCTTGTTGTCGGCTACGCCAGAGCAAGCGGGTAAACTTGAAGCATTTGTACGTGAGCGCGGTGTACCTGTAGCTGTGATTGGACGTGTAGAAGGAAGTAACCTGACGATTGAATTGAACGGAACATCAGCCGTGAGCGAACCTGTAGGAGGTTTGGCTCAGGTCTGGGAGGATGCGATTCCATGTCTCATGAACTGACGACAGGACCGTTGTGGACAGGCGATTATTATAATGAAGGGTCCGGCAAGGAAGGACTCGACAAATTGAAGGAAGAATGCGGCGTGTTCGGGGTGTTCAGACACCCTGACGCGGCTTCGCTCTCCTATTATGGACTGCATGCGCTGCAACATCGTGGCGAAGAAAGTGCAGGCATGTGTGTGAGTGATGGCAGCCAGTTTAACTATCATCGCGGCATGGGTCTGGTGAAGGAAGTCTTCACCAAAGACCTGATGCAAACGTTGACCGGGGATATCTCTATCGGACATGTTCGCTATTCTACAAGCGGTGACAGTAAGCTGACGAACGCACAACCATTGGTATTTAAATACCGTGATGGTGATCTTGCTGTAGCAACGAACGGAAACATTGTAAATGCGCCAACAATCCGGCGTGAGCTGGAGCAGAGCGGATCTATTTTTCAAACGACCAGTGATACCGAAGTTATTGCCCATCTAATCGCGAGATCTTCCAAAGGATTGGTAGAAGCCGCGAAGGATGCGTTCCAGCGTATTGTGGGTGGTTATGCATTTCTGATCATGACCAACGACAAATTGCTGGTTGCTTCTGATCCCCATGGTCTGCGTCCGCTCACAATGGGTAAATTGGGAGATGCGTATCTGTTCGCATCCGAGACATGTGCATTGGAGACGATTGGTGCAGAGTTGATTCGTGACATTGAACCGGGTGAACTGTTGGTGCTGGATGCGGATGGTCTTCACGAGGACCGCTTCGATCATCACAAACACCGCAAGGCACTGTGTGCGATGGAGTATATCTACTTTGCCCGTCCGGACAGTGACATGAATGGTGCAAACCAGCATGCTGCGCGTAAACGGATGGGTAGCCGGATGGCGATTGAGTCGTTTGTCGATGCAGATCTGGTAACAGGTGTACCGGACTCCAGTATTTCCGCGGCAATCGGCTACGCCGAGCAGACAGGGATTCCGTATGAGATGGGTATGATCAAAAACAAATACACCGGACGTACGTTTATCCAGCCAAGCCAGGAACTGCGGGAACAAGGCGTGAAGATGAAACTGAGTGCTGTGCGCCGTGTGGTAGAAGGCAAACGCGTGGTCATGATTGACGATTCCATCGTACGGGGAACAACTTCCCGACGGATCGTAAACATGCTGCGTGATGCCGGAGCAACGGAAGTACATGTACGCATTACATCACCACCATTCAAAAACCCGTGCTTCTACGGCATTGATACGCCTGACAGCCGTGAATTGATTGCCTCCCAGCTGTCAGTGGAAGAAATTTGCCGTGAAATCAACGCGGACTCCTTGTCGTTCCTCAGCCCCGATGGGCTGATTACGTCGATTCAGGGAGATAATCAGGATGATTACAAAGGCGGGCTATGCCTCGCTTGTTTTGATAATGATTACCCAACCCGCCTTGACTTCGGCGGCGAAGAGAAATTCGGCTGCAGCTGCTAGCCCTTAAGCTCCGCCTTGCGGAGCAACAGGGGCCAGGGCAGCGGTGCGAAGCGCCTGCCCCCGCGGGCGAACCCCGCAGCGCAGCCAAGCGGGGTTCGCCGACCGGTGGCCTGCGGCCAACGGAATCGGCGAACAACCACGCGAGCACACGAACGAACCAACCATAGCAAGATCATACCAGCCACCCCTGCACCGCTTGTTTGGCGGGTGTCCAGAGGGCCTGCCAAGGTCCTTTGGGGTCCTCCCGGGCGGGAGGATTTAGGAGGGGCGAAAAAAAAGGAGCTGATTCCACTTGTCCGAAGCATACAAAAACGCCGGCGTCGATATCGCGGCAGGCAACGAAGCGGTTGAACGGATGAAAAAACACGTGAAGCGTACCTTCCGTCCGGAAGTGATGACAGATCTGGGAGGCTTTGGCGCCCTGTTCGGTTTGAACAAAGATAAATATGATGAGCCGGTGCTTGTATCCGGTACAGACGGTGTAGGAACCAAGCTGAAAATCGCATTTGCCATGGACCGTCATGATACCATCGGAATCGACGCTGTAGCCATGTGTGTGAACGACATTGTGGTACAGGGCGCAGAGCCGCTGTTCTTCCTCGACTATCTGGCTTGTGACAAAGTCATCCCGGAGAAAATCGAAGCCATCGTTGCGGGAATCGCAGAAGGATGTCATCAGTCGGGCTGTGCTCTGATCGGTGGCGAAACGGCCGAAATGCCGGGTATGTACAGTGAAGGTGAATACGATATTGCCGGATTTACCGTAGGTATCGTGGACAAAGCGAAAATCATTAACGGTACAACGATTGCTCCTGGCGATACGGTCATCGGACTTGCATCCAGCGGTGTGCATAGTAACGGATTCTCCTTGGTACGCAAACTTTTGTTGGAACAAGCCGGATTGGACTTGCAGGATGAAGTCGCTGAACTGGGTGGAAAACTGGGTGACGCACTGCTGGAACCAACGAAAATCTATGTAAAACCACTCCTGTCCCTGCTTGAAAAGGTAAAAGTAAAAGGCATGGCCCACATTACTGGTGGTGGCTTCATCGAGAACATCCCGCGTATGCTGCCAAGCAGCGTGAATGTAGATATTGATTATGGTTCTTGGCCGATTCTTCCAATCTTCAGCCTGCTGCAAGAAAAAGGATCTGTCTCAAACCGCGACATGTTCACCACGTTTAATATGGGGATCGGACTTGTCCTGGTCGTGAACGAAGCAGATGCAGGTGAAGCATTGGAACAATTGAAAGCATCCGGTGAAGAAGCGTACATCATTGGACGTGTGACCGAAGGAGATGCGCGAGTAACCTTCACGGGAGCGGATGTTTAATGGCGAACTACCGTATTGCTGTATTTGCCTCTGGTGAAGGGTCGAACTTTCAGGCATTGGTTGATGCAGCACGGAATGGAGTGCTGGGGGCATCCATAGATCTGCTGGTATGTGACAAACCGGCTGCACGTGTGGTGCAACGGGCGCAGGATGCAGGTGTGGAATGCCATCTGTTTACTCCCAAAAGTTATGATTCCCGCGAAGCCTACGAGGCCGAGATCGTGGAAGTGCTTGAATCCAGAAACATTGATCTGGTTGTTCTTGCCGGATACATGAGATTGTTGACTTCAGTAGTCGTGGATCGCTATGCAGGACGACTGATTAACATTCATCCGTCCTTGTTGCCAGCGTTTGCAGGCAAAGATGCCATAGGGCAGGCACTGGAATATGGCGTTAAAATCACCGGTGTTACCGTCCACTTTGTGGATGGGGGAATGGATACAGGGCCGATTATTGCCCAGCATCCGGTTTCCATTTTGCCAGAGGACACGGCTGAATCCGTCAGTCGGTCCATCCATGCTGCCGAACAGCAGCTGTACCCTGAGGTTGTATCCTGGTTTGCTCAGGGATGGGTTCAACTCGAAGGTCGACAAGTTACGGTACGGAAACCGGTTTGATATAAGTTGGAATCTTTTATACGTTAATGGAGAGGCCAGAAATAAGCTGTAGAAGCGAAGCGCTCGCCTAAAAGCTTTCTGAAAGAAAGCTGCATCGGAAGCATATGCTTCGCTTTTATCACCGGATTTTCCCTTTAAGAAAAGGGAATCGAAAAATCTGGGAATAGCAGCGATCGAAAGATTATTCTGGACTCGTAGTGTTTTAGTGTAAACTCATTCGTTCAACTTATATAACAGAAGTCGAAAATTGGTACGCATTTTGTGATATTTCTCGGGAAATAAATCGGTTGTGTTTCGCCATGAAACGCGAAGCCATGGGACATTAAAGGAGGAGCATATTGTGAGTATCAAAAGAGCGCTGGTCAGCGTATGGGATAAAACAGGCATCGTGGACTTTTGCCGCGAGCTGTCGCAAATGGGTGTGGAGATTATTTCGACAGGAGGTACAAGCAGTCTGTTGTCGAAGGAAGGCGTACCTGTCATCGGAATTTCGGATGTGACCGGATTCCCGGAGATTATGGACGGACGTGTTAAAACATTACATCCGGCAGTGCATGGTGGTTTATTGGCTGTACGTGACAGCGAAGAGCACAAGCGCCAGATGGAAGAGAATGGACTGGATTATATCGACCTCGTTGTTGTAAACCTGTATCCGTTCCAGGACACCATCGCCAAACCGGACGTAACGTATGAGGACGCAATCGAGAACATCGATATTGGTGGTCCAACCATGCTTCGTTCTGCTGCCAAAAACCATGCTTATGTTAGTGTCGTTGTAGACACAGCAGATTATGGCAAGGTGCTTGAAGAGGTTCGCAGCAATGGGGACACCACACTCGAGACACGCAAACGGCTTGCGGCAAAAGTGTTCCGCCATACAGCGGCATACGATGCAGTTATTTCCGATTATCTCTCCAACCTGAACGGTGATCCACTGCCAGAGCGTCTGACGGTTACTTACGAAAAACTCCAGGATTTGCGCTACGGCGAAAATCCACATCAGCAGGCGGCATTCTATCGCAAACCGCTGGCAGCCCAAGATACGTTGACAACAGCCGAGCAATTGCATGGCAAAGAGTTGTCCTACAATAATATCAACGATGCGAACGCAGCATTGCAGATTGTGAAAGAATTTGAAGAACCGGCAGTTGTGGCGGTTAAACATATGAATCCTTGCGGCGTGGGTATTGGCGAAAGCATCTACGAAGCTTATGGAAAAGCTTATGCGGCTGATCCAACTTCTATCTTTGGTGGAATCGTGGCAGCCAACCGCATTATCGATAGCGATACAGCAGCTAAACTGAGTGAGATTTTCCTGGAAATCGTACTGGCTCCTGATTTTACACAAGAGGCACTCGACATCCTGACCAAAAAGAAAAATATTCGTTTGCTCAAAACGGGTGAACTGAACGCTGCCCGCAATCGGGAAAGTAACTTCGTAGTAACCTCCATCGACGGCGGCATGATCGTGCAACAAAGCGATGTGCATTCCATTGAAGCGAGCGAGCTCAAGGTAGTTACAGATCGTGCACCATCCGAAGAAGAACTGAAACAGTTGTTGTTTGGTTGGAAAGTGGTTAAGCACGTGAAATCCAATGCAATCGTGCTTGCAGCAAACGACATGACTGTAGGTGTAGGCGCAGGGCAAATGAACCGTGTGGGCGCAGCCAAGATTGCTATTGAACAAGCTGGAGAACTAGCCAAGGGAGCCATTCTGGCATCCGATGCGTTCTTCCCAATGGGCGATACACTGGAACTTGCAGCGAAAGCTGGAGTTACAGCCGTTATTCAACCAGGTGGTTCAATCAAGGACGAAGAGTCTATCAAAGTAGCGAATGAATACGGCATTGCCATGGTCTTCACAGGCGTTCGTCACTTCAAACACTAGAACGAAAAAGGTTTAATAAGGGGTGTCGCCTGTCATGCTTATGACTTATGGTACACCCCTTCTTTTTTAAGCTATTTCAATATGTAATAGTATAACAAAACCAGTTATGCACGAAGGGGGAACAACACTAATGGATATTCTGGTAGTGGGCGGCGGTGGCCGGGAACACGCAATCATATGGGCACTGGCGAAAAGTCCGAAGGCAGGCAAGATTCATTGTGCTCCGGGAAATGCAGGCATTGCACAGCTTGCCGAGTGTCATCCGATTGCGGTAAATGAATTCGATAAACTGACGGCGCTTGCCGTTGAGCTTAACGTGGGATTGGTTGTTATTGGGCCAGACGATCCGCTCGCTGATGGCATTGTAGACGCTTTTGATAAAACAGGCATTCCGGTATTTGGACCACGCCGCAATGCAGCAGAGATTGAAGGCAGCAAAACGTTTATGAAAGACTTACTGCACAAATACAATATTCCGACTGCAGCCTATGAGAAGTTCGACAATTACGAGCAAGCGCAGGTTTATCTGAATGAGCAGGCCATTCCTGTGGTAATCAAGGCCGATGGGCTGGCAGCTGGAAAAGGTGTTACCGTAGCCTATTCCCGTGATGAGGCTGACCAGGCACTCCGCAGCATTATGGTGGACAAAGTATTTGGTGAAGCAGGAGCCAAAGTCATTATCGAAGAATTCCTGGCAGGTCAGGAAATGTCGATTTTGGCGTTTGTCGATGGGGAGACAGTTCGTCCGATGGCTGCTGCACAGGATCACAAACCGGTATTCGACAATGATCAGGGGCCAAACACGGGCGGAATGGGTACATACTCGCCATTGCCACATATCCCGGCTTCGATTATTGAAGAAGCGGTAGAGACGATTATCAAACCAACAGCCAAAGCGATGGTATCCGAAGGGCGCCCGTTCCAAGGTGTATTGTTTGCGGGGCTGATGATTTCGCCAGATGGTAAACCCAAAACGATTGAGTTCAACGCTCGTTTCGGTGATCCTGAGACTCAGGTCGTATTGCCGCGTCTGAAGAGTGATCTGTTCGACATTTTCTGGGCAACTGTGCACGGGAAATTGGCGGATATCGAGATTGAGTGGAGCGACGAAGCCGCTGTATGTGTGGTGCTTGCATCTGGAGGCTATCCTGGTCCATATGCAAAAGGTGTAGTTATTGAAGGCCTGGATCAAGTCGACGAAGCAGTGGTATTCCATGCTGGAACGGCACGTAATGAATCTGGAGAATGGGTCACCAATGGTGGACGGATTCTAGGCGTTGTGGGTCTTGGTTCTGATATTGCCGAAGCCAGAAACAAAGCCTACGCTCAAGCGGAACGTATTCATTTTGACGGTAAACATCAACGTTCTGATATTGCTGCCAAAGCGTTGGTATAACTAATTCTAATTCATTGTAACTTGATAAAGTGAAACCAAAGGGCCCGTAAAGGTGTACACCGAAAAAGGTGTTTGCATCCTGCGGGCCCTTTTCAACGTATACATCATTATCGTTTCATTGCTGGACTTGTCATGGTCCGGATAAGGCAAAGAAGAATGGTTGTACTTAAAGGCCTGTAGTAGGTTTAATCGACTAAAGTAAAGGGTACCATTTCTATAAACTGTTCTATACTAATTATGTGAACCATATCACATAAAATAAAACTGTAGATCGAGAAAGACCACATACATAAAAGTTTATTTTGTGAACTCATTTTATTATCTATATTCCAAACCATAACGTGCAACTGGATGGTTTGGCGTAGAACATGTTATACTTTTCTGAAACAGGAATGAACAAGAGGGGAGGTGGATATCTATTGGGAAGGCGATATTGTAAACTGTCCAAATGGAGAATTTTGGTGGAGTAAATCGAGAAACAATGACAGCATGAGGGGGAACCCTGTCTCTAGTGAAGTAGTTTCTATAAGTGATTGACTTCATCCTGAATTCCTGTTTTGCAATTTTACAAGGTCAAAGTACTACCTATACACAATTTATCATTTATCGATTTCATATAAGGCATACGCCATATTGAACGTCAATCAGCTGTTGAATGGTTAACCAAGTTAACCGATGACGCTGTAACTATCTCTGGAGGTGAATCCCTGAGAAGCGGGGAAATCATTGGACATAATCACCATATTAAATATTGTATTACTCATTATCTTGATTGCGTTGACCGCATTTTTCGTTGCATCTGAGTTCGCTGTGGTTAAGATTCGTACATCAAGAGTGGATCAACTGGTTGCCGAGGGGAATAAAAAAGCCATATTGGCCAAAAAAGTAGTCTCGGACCTCGATTATTATCTGTCAGCCTGCCAGCTTGGTATTACCGTAACTGCCCTTGGATTGGGGGCGCTCGGTAAGCCAACCGTTGAAAGGTTGTTATACCCGGTATTTAATTATCTGGACGTTTCAGCTTCCATATCGGCGGTTGCTTCCTATGCGATTGCCTTTATCCTAGTCACGTTCCTGCACGTGGTGGTTGGGGAGATGGCTCCCAAAACGATGGCGATTCAATTTTCGGAAAAATTGACGCTGTTGCTCTCGCCGCCGCTATATTGGTTCGGAAAAATTATGTATCCCTTCATTTGGGCGCTGAATGGTGCATCCCGGGTAATTCTTCGGACATTTGGCGTGAAGCCTGCCGGACATGAACAGGCCTACTCGGAGGATGAGATCAAAATCATCATGAACCAGAGCTATGAAGGAGACGAGAACAACAAGACTAAGCTTTCGTATCTGGAAAACGTATTCGTGTTCGATGAGCGTGATGCCAAAGACATCATGGTTCCGAGGACAGAGCTTGTGACACTGAATCAGAATATGACTTATGACGATATCATTCCGATATTGGATGAGCATAATTATTCACGTTATCCCGTTATCGAGGATGGGGATAAGGACCGAATTGTTGGTGTAGTGAATGTGAAAAAGATTTTGCCTGACATGGTCGCCCTTAGGGAGCACCAACTTATCGATTTTGTTCGGGAGATTCCGTTCGTATCTGAAGTTACAAGTATCCAGGATGCCATGATCAAGATGCAGCAGGAACGCGTGCACATGGCTGTGGTGGTGGATGAGTACGGAGGTACTTCGGGAATCATTACAATGGAGGATATTCTGGAAGAGCTTGTCGGCGAGATTCGGGATGAGTTCGATGCTGATGAAGTTGCAGACATTCAGATAACCGGAGAGAACCAATATCTCATTAACGGCCGGGTGCTGCTGGATGAGTTGGAGCGACAGTTTGGGCTTGTATTTGAAGGTAATGAAGAAATGGATACCGTGGCTGGATGGATTCAGTTCCAGAAGGGTGTCGGTGTGGAACAAGGCGATACGGTAGAACACGGTGATTATGTCTGGACCGTTGTGGACGCAGAAAATTTTCACATTAAGCAGGTTCTGCTTGAACGTGTAAACGGTGCTCAGGTCGAGGAATCTGCCAGTGACCTGGCGTGATGTTGGTTCGATCATGACTGTAATCTAGGGTATGACTGCCCATTTGGCTACTGCCCTCAGAATTTAAATGTTTTGGTAACGTAGCAGTGTTGGGGACGGAATCGATTCTGAAGAAGCGTAGCGTTCGCGTTTGCAAACCAATTTTATACCTTTGAAAACAACAATCAGGGAAATTTGGAGGCAATGGCGATCGGAAGAACGAGCCGTCACCGGAACGTCACTCGTGCAACCTTAATATAAATTTTACTTGGAGGTGAATCCCTCAGATTGAGGGAAATCATTGGACGGAATAATAGCCTTAAACTTATTTTTAGTAGCCGTATTTATAGGGCTGACTGCCTTTTTCGTTGGAGCGGAATTTGCAATTCTGAAAGTACGGATGTCCCGAATAGATCAGTTGATCTTGGAAGGAAACAAAAAAGCGGTATTAGCCAAAAAAGTGGCTCACAATCTCGATTATTATCTATCTGCGTGTCAATTGGGTATCACGATCACAGCATTGGTATTGGGTGCGTTGGGTGAACCCACTGTTGAGAAAATGCTTCATCCGCTGTTTGAGCGACTGGAAGTCCCAGCGGCATTGTCTACGGTACTTTCGTACGGGATTGCCCTGGCAATCATCACGTTCCTGCATGTGGTTATCGGTGAATTGGCACCGAAAACACTGGCGATCCAGTTTGCAGAGAAGATGACATTATTGCTTGCACCACCGCTATACTGGTTTGGTAAGATCATGAATCCGTTCATCTACGCGCTGAATGGGGCTGCACGTCTATTGCTTGGCATCTTTGGTATAAAACCTGCCGGTCACGATACGGTTCACTCCGAAGAGGAACTGAAGCTGATTATGGCGCAGAGTTACGAGAGTGGAGAAATTAATCAGACAGAGCTGGACTATCTCAAAAACATTTTTGCTTTTGATGAACGTTTGCTTCAGGAGATTATGATCCGCAAAGAAAAAATCGTCACGCTGGACAAAGAAATGCCGCTGGAACGTATGATCGAGGTTCTAAAGCAGCATGAATATACACGTTTCCCGGTGATCGAAAAAGGAAATCAGGATCAATTCATTGGATTTATCCATACAAAGGAAATGCTTACGAGTGTTGCCGCAGGCCGGGAGTTCAACATGGATACGTTTGTACACGACATGTTGAAATTTTCTGAGTTATCGCCAATTAAGGATGTCTTGGTCCAGATGCAGCAAAGTCGTTCCCATATCGCAACAGTTCATAATGAAGATGGGGAAACAGTTGGTCTGGTTACGATGGAGGATATTCTTGAAGAAATTGTTGGAGATATTAAGGACGAGTATGATGGCAAAGATCTGGTTCAACCTCCTAAGCGATTAAAATTAACCTAAAACGTAATGCGAGATTGTAAGAATTGATGTTGTGCGGCGGAAATAAAATAGGATTGAAGGAAGACAGGTTTCCGAGTGATCGGGACCTGTTTTTTGTCCATTTCGGTATACTCTCAGGCGGCATTAGCAGGTTAAAGCCCAGTAATATCTTAACTTTAAAACAAAAGCTTGCTTATTTAGTCCTAATGGATTAATATAAATTTAAAGAATCTTAATTTAAAGATAAATAACAAAAAGCGATGCATAACGAAATTCTAAATATAACAATGAACCAAATAAAACCAAGGGAGTGGAGATTATGTTCAGAACTTCAGGAATCCATCACGTTACGGCTTTTGTAGATGATGCACAGAAAAATGTTGATTTTTACGCAGGTGTATTGGCACTGAGACTGGTGAAAAAAACGATTAACTTTGATGCACCGGATGTGTACCATCTGTATTATGGCAATGAGGACGGTGCACCGGGCACCATCATCACCTTCTTCCCTCAACAAAATGCCAGAAGAGGTGTCATCGGTGCAGGACAGACGGGCGTAACCGTATATGCGATTCCGGTGGGCAGTCTGCCATTCTGGAAAGAACGTCTGACCTCTTTCGATATTCCATTTGAAAATAAAACAAGATTTGGCGAGCAGTACATTCGCTTCTTCGATAAAGGCGGTCTGTTGCTCGAATTGGTCGAGCGAAAAGGAGGCCAGCCAAACCAGTGGGCATTCAACGGTGTACCGTCGGAACATGCCATCAAAGGTTTTGGTGGAGCTGTATTATTCAGCCATGTACCTGACAAAACAACGGAAGTGCTGACAACGATGCTCGGTCTGGAACAGGTAGGGGAAGAGGATGGAATCATTCGTCTACAGGCGAGCGGTGACATCGGTCAACTGATCGACATTCAATCAACTGGAATCCAGCGGGGAATTGGCGGAGCAGGTACGGTTCACCATATCGCATGGCGTGCAAAAGATTATGTCGAGCATGAACAAATGCAGCAGGAGCTCCAAAAAGCCGGTTATCATCCAACTTCGGTCATTGACCGTCAGTACTTCAACGCTGTGTATTTCCGGGAACCGGGAGGTATACTGTTTGAACTGGCTACTGATCCTCCAGGATTTGCACGGGATGAACCACAGGAAAGCATGGGTCAAAAGCTGATGTTGCCTGAATGGTATGAACCACAGCGTGAGCAGATTGAACAGCTGCTGCCACCTATTCAAGTACGTGAATGGAAAGGAGAGTCCAAATCATGACTACTACCAATACAATGAAACATATTTATAAAGCAGGTTCTCAGCCAGATGCACCCACCCTTTTGTTGCTGCACGGCACAGGTGGAACGGAGAACGATCTGGTAGGTCTGGCCGAGATGATTGCCCCAGGAGCAGGTATTCTGGGGGTGCGTGGTAATGTATCCGAAAATGGAATGCCCCGTTTCTTCCGCCGTTTGGCGGAAGGGGTGTTTGACGAAGAGGATCTCATTGCACGGACAGCGGAATTGGGTTCTTTTGTGGATGCAGCTGCTGTGGAGTATGGCTTTGATCGTGCCAATGTTTTCGCACTGGGCTACTCCAACGGAGCAAATATCGCAGCAAGTCTGATCTTCCACCAGGCTGACGTATTTAAAGGAGCGATTCTGCACCATCCGATGGTACCGCTTCGCGGTTTGGAATTGCCAGACCTGAAGGGGCTGCCTGTATTCATCGGCGCAGGAGAGAACGATCCAATTGTGCCGAAACGAGAAACGGATGAACTCGCTTCATTGCTTAGTGGAGCAGGTGCAGTCGTGCATATGCACTGGGAACGTCAGGGGCATCAGTTGACTCGTACCGAGGTGGAGGCTGCTGTGGTTTGGTTTAAGACTCAGGCTTGAGTCGAAGTGACTGTATGCAGAGGTAATATGTTATTGATAGCAAAAGAACACCGTTAACCGTACAGGTAATGGTGTTCTTTTTTATTGCTATAGTCTATACAAACTTAGATGTATCATTGATAATTTATTTGTAGCTACCAGTTACAAAAACGGACTGTGAATCAAATCCTATATTTGGTAGATCAGCAGTAAATTTAAGTTTTTTAACTCCTCCGATATCAAACGAAGCCGTTTGTTTTCCGCTAGAAGCATTTATTTCGAACTCTTTAAGAAGGGTATCTCCATCGAATACTTTTAGACTAACGGTATTATTCATTTTAACGGGAAATACAGAAAGTTCTATCGTTTGATATTTCCCTTCTGGAATTAAAGTGAATTCTTGACTTAAAAAAACTTCTTTGATAACTACTCCAGATTGATAATCTTTGTCTTGAACTGTAAATTGTTTGTCTTTTGTTACGAAGGAATCATGCTTCACTTCAATTTTTTCGGAAGTAATAGGTGTTGTATCTGTTTTCTCACCAAGCATAAGGGTCTGGCTACTGTTGTTATAATCTACGGCGACCCCAAGTGCTTCACCTACAGATCGAACAGGTAGATATGTCGTATTGTTATATGTAATTGCTGCTAGTTTTTTACCATTCTGATCTACTGGACTCCATGTTTTACCTGAAATGCTGTAGTTAATTCCCCAGTTAAGATTGGCAGTAATTTTCTCCAAGATAGGCGCGGCTCCTGCTCCGATAGCCATACCACCGAGAAGTGTAAAACTTGATAAAGCGATAATAAACTTTTTCTTCACAAATTATTCCTCCTAAAGTAAATATATGATTTCAATGTAATTATATTACTTTAGACATGGTGTGACAATGATTTTGTTGGTCTTAAAGACCTATGCCTTGTCCTAAAGTGTGGAATAATCTATAATCAAGTAATTGATAATCATTTTCAATTAGATTCGGTTTGTTATGACTATGCGTGTAATCAGGAGGGGAAGATGAAGCCTAACCATAGCTCACATTCTTTTGGTTCAAGTGCATTTATTCAGACCCGGGATGGTCGCAAACTACATTATATGTCCAGAGGAACAGGCGATCTGACCGTTGTATTTGAGTCCGGTATGGGCTTCTCACGATCGACTTGGGGGCTGGTAGCACCTGCTGTTGCTGAACATGCACGGGCTGTCGTGTACGATAGGTCGGGGACAGGGCGAAGTGAAGTCGATTCGTCTGCGCGCAATCTCCGTAGAATAGCAGAAGACCTGGACGATCTGCTGACTGCATTGGGGTCTGGTCCGTTCATATTGGTAGGGCACAGTTGGGGAGGCCCGATTGTACGAGCGGCTGCGGCCTCAAACCTATCAAGATTAAGGGGAATCATCCTGGTTGATCCTTCAGACGAGCATTGCCAATTGTACTTTTCCAAAGCAGCCAAATTCAATTTTGGCTTAAACAGTCTCCTAATTCCACTCATGGCACGTACAGGATTGTACAGATTATTAGGCAGCAGACCTGGAAGTGTACAGCCTGACGATGTTGTCAGGGATCACCGTTCCGAGGATTTCACTGTACGGGCGGCTAAGACAATGGTTGCAGAGTCGAACCCTTTTCTGACTGACTTGGCTTCCTTGCTGATTACTCCTCTCGATCTTGGTGATCTGGAGGTTAGCATTATATCAGGCACGAAAACAGGCATGGGAGAACGTAAAATAAGACCTGCTATTATCGAGGCACATCGCCGGACTGTGAGTACTTTAACGAATGCAAAATGGATCGGAGCCGATCGATCCAGCCATATGGTCATGTTTACAGATCCACAGGTCATTGTTGATGAAATATTGCGAATGGTAATTGATGCGAGCTCAGGCGCAAGAACAGAACAAAAGTGATACAATAAAAAGAAAAAGCAATGCTTGCATTGCCAACCAAGATAAGCGGAGTGTGGATAAGAGATGAAACCAGTGGAACAAGAACCAACGGGAACTGCCAATTCCGGCCGTACCGGTGTTGGCATGGAAGATATCGTGCGCGCACATCATGTACTGCGTGAAGTCATTGTAAGAACGCCATTGCAGCGGGATGCTGTATTGTCGGCCAAATATAACTGTAATGTGTATCTTAAACGGGAAGACCTACAGGTAGTCCGTTCGTTTAAAATTCGTGGAGCATACAACATGATTCGTAGTCTGACTCCAGCTGAACTGGAGAAAGGCATTGTCTGCGCGAGCGCGGGTAACCATGCGCAGGGAGTTGCTTTTTCCTGTAATGCGCTTAGCATCCACGGCAAAATCTTCATGCCGAGCACAACTCCAAACCAGAAGGTAAAACAGGTCCGTCGATTTGGTGGAGATAATGTTGAAGTGGTGCTGACAGGTGATACGTATGACGATGCTTATGAAGAAGCTATGCGTGCTTGTAATGAACAGGGCATGACGTTTATCCATCCGTTCGATCAACCGAAGATCATTGCGGGTAATGGTACGGTAGCGATGGAGATCATGGAGAGTCTGGATGAAAAAGCGGATTATGTTTTCGTAACTATTGGTGGCGGCGGTCTGGCTGCTGGTGTTGGAACTTACATGAAGACGGTTAGCCCGGAAACCCGCATTATTGGCGTAGAACCACTTGGCGCGGCTTCCATGAGTGAGGCGATGTTCCGCAAGCAGGTTGTGACGTTGGATGATATTGATAAATTCGTGGATGGTGCTGCGGTAAAACGCGTCGGTGATCTGACCTTCGACATCTGTAGCGGCACGTTGGATGACATCCTGAAGGTGCCTGAAGGCAAAGCCTGCACCACCATTTTGGAGCTATATAATGAAAATGCGATTGTTGTGGAGCCTGCCGGTTCTCTGGCGGTTGCTGCACTCGAGCAGTATCGCGAACAAATTGCGGGCAAGACGGTTGTCTGTGTGATTAGCGGCGGCAACAATGATATCGATCGGATGCAGGAAATCAAAGAACGTTCGTTGATCTACGAAGGTTTGAAATATTATTTCATGGTCAATTTCCCACAACGTGCGGGAGCTTTGCGTGAATTCCTTGTGGAAGTATTGGGACCCAATGACGACATTGCCCGTTTTGAATATACGAAGAAGCATGATAAGGAAAATGGACCTGCCTTGGTGGGCATCGAGTTGATGTACAAGGAAGACTACCAGCCGCTGATTGAACGTATGAATCGTAAAGGTCTCGCGTATACCGAACTGAACAAAAATCTCAATCTGTTCAACATGTTAATCTGATGAAACAATCCAATGTGAAGTCGGACCGTAGTGAGGCGCAGCCTCTGTTGAGACCTGCTCGCATAGAAGATGCGGCACAAGTCATTCCTCTGCTTTATCAGGCGATTGGTGATATTGCCTATGCTCTGGCGGGTGAAGGTGAGCATGAGAAAGCGATGCAGATATTGCAGCAATTTTACGTGCAGGAAGACAATCGGATCAGTTATCGCAATATAACGGTAATGGAGCAGAACGAACAGGTCGCTGGAATACTGGTGGCATATGATGGCGGTGAAGCAGATCGTCTGGATCAGCCGATTCTGGATCGGCCTGGTCGGAGTACAGATGAGAAATATACGTTGGTCAAAGAAACCCGTCCCGGGGAGTATTATCTGGATACTCTATCCGTAAGCGAAGCGTATCAGGGGCAGGGTATCGGCAAGGCATTGATGGCTGCTTTTGAGCAGCAGGGTAGGGAACTGGGACACTCCCAGGTATCCCTCATTGTTGAACGTGACAATGGGCGGGCCTTGATGTTGTACGAACGCCAAGGTTATATCAAGGATGAAGTGATTGTCATTGCTGGACATGAGTATAACCATATGGTCAAGCCAATTTTGTAGTTCTTGCATCTGAACCGGCCTGGTATAGGAGATTCAATTCATCGATAGAACCACAAAGAAAACCGACATGGGAGCGAATCCTATGTCGGTTTTCTTTGTGTTCTTTAAGTGCTTTAGGTGATTAATATCATGAATTATTTAATAGCCGGCATACGCCCCGGTCGGAACATTCTGTTCCAGCCATTTCTCCACCACAGCTGTTTTCTCATATCTCGCTTCCTTAACGACATCCATAAAGGCACCCAGCTTGGTGAGGAATTCACTATCGACGGATGCAAGACGCTGTAAGACGCCGTTGTATCCTCTTTGGGCGTTCGCAACCATTTTGTTCGTGTCATAATCAAACAGCGGTGTATTGTTCAGCCCATAAAAGGTATACAGCGTATAACTGTTCAACAGATCTTGCACCTGCTTGGCACGATTCGATTTCGGATGCAGCTCCAGGAATCTTTCCTGGCTGAGTGCCCGAAGGAGAATTTCCTGATAGCCAATGACCAGAGCTCCGTCATCCGCAGGCAAGTTTTTCGTTTCCTTCGTCATGATCATGATGTAGCTTGAGATATCCTCTGTAATATCAGAGGTATATTTCACGAGTGCCGCATAATTCATAATGGGATAGAGGGAGCCTTCGAGCATGACGAGGCGATAGCCGCTGTCACGGGCTTCTTTTAACAGCACACGCAGATCGGAGTCCTGAGTACGCCCCATGAGTTTGGTGAAGTTGTCGTTCGTTTGGTATGCCTTGAGCATCTTGTCCTGAACGTTAGGAACGAGCAAGCGGTCTGTCATGGAGGTTAGAGCCTTCAGACGTGCATTCTCCAATTGAAGCACCATTAGGGTAGCGTGATGCTTTGTTACTTTTTTGATATTGGAATCCAGAAAGGTGTCAGCGGCGGGTAAGCCGTTCTTTTTTTTGAGCATAGACTGAAATGTTTTATATATGGCGGTTGAACTGCTGGTGGTTACTTTGGTATCCGGGCTTAAAGGGGCGGCAGTAGCAGCTCCAGATGTAAATGCGGTTCCTGTAAAGATTGCAGCAAGGGTAAGGACTGTGATGAAGAATCGCACCCTTTTGCGTTGTCCAGATAAATACGATGATGTCATCTGTGTGAACCTCCCGTAATTTTAAAAATAATAGGTTGTTATTCACTATACATTAAACGAAATTGGGAAGGATGTTGTTGCGGAATAATGACAAATTCTTCTGTTATTTTTAACCTTTGGAGGGTAGATGGATGAAGGGCATTTCTGCGAAAATATTTTTTGTGGGATTGGAAACTTTTACTGATGTTCATACGTCTTAGATGTGCACAGGAAATTACAGGAATAAATTGAAATTCAAAAAAAGATCACATTTTAACTCAAACAATGAAGAGAATGGGGATATTGGATATGAAGAAAGCGGGAGGACGTCAAGTGAAAAAGGTGATGTCAGCACTGGCCGTATCGGCTATGTTGATGTCTGCACTACCAACGTCGGTTATGGATGCAGCTGCGAGAATTAGTATATATATCAACGATGCGGAGCTTTCGTCCGCACAGGCACCTGTCATGAAAGGTGGACGTGTACTGGTTCCGTTGCGGTCCATTTTTGAAGGATTAGATGCCACTGTACAGTACACCAACAAAACCAAAACGATCACGGCGAACCGGGGTGACCAAGAAGTATCGCTGACGCTGGGTTCCAAAACGGCTTACATCAACGGAGAAGCGGTAGCGCTAGATGTACCTGCAAATACCATCAAAGGAAATACGATGGTTCCGATTCGTTTTGTCAGTGAAGCTTTTGGGGAGAAAGTATTCTGGAATTCCCGCAATCAGCGGGTAGATATCAAAACAACGTCCACTCCTCCTGTGGATGATACGAAATATGCAGCATGGAACATTTATGGTTCTGTATCCGGGAGTAATGGGGATGGACGTGACCTAACTGTAAGCTTCACACGTCCGACGTCTGAGAAGGCTGTATCCCAATATCGTGTAATGCTCGTGAAAACAAGAGATGTGAACAGCTTCAATGAGTCTGCGGCATCAGTCGTTCCATCCAGCCATTATACATCCATTTCTCCAAATGGTACTGATCCAAGATTAACGCTGAACGCTCAGACACGCGACGTGAACGGGGATTTGTTAAATACAAGTGAAACCTATCGTCTATATGTACTTACGGTGGGGAACAGCAACAACAGCTACAAAAATCAGCTGGCGTGGTCTTCCCAGTCCTTGAAATTAAACAATGTGAAAACAACGGTGCAGCCTGTCACAGGTCTGAAGATCGCAGATATCAGTGACTATGGCGATGGACGTGACCTGGAAATTAACTTCACACAGCCGAGTACAACATCCAATATTACGTATTACCGTGCTTTTGTCGTTAAGGCGAAAGATGCTTCTTCATTCAATCTGACTACGGCAAATAATGTGTCCAGTTCGAATTCAACCATTATTTACAAAGGCAACAGCACAGCGGTTAAAACCCAGCTCAGTTCCTCGACGCGTGATACATCCGGGGAATTGATCAAAAACGGCACATCCTATGTCGTGTATATTGTATCCGTGAGCTCCAATGCGGCAACAGCAGACAATAAACTGTCCACAGTATCCTCTTCACTTACGCTGGGCGTAAACACAGCAACAGCACCAGTTATCACATCAGTGAGAGATAATTCGGATTATGGAGACGGGCGTGACATTCAGGTGAGCTTCAACCGTTCATCCGATGAATCCAAAGTTGCTAATTATCGAATTTTCGTAGTGCGGAACTCGGTATCCAGCAGCTTTAATCTGACTACGGCGAGCAATCTGTCTTCCAGCTTGTACTATAACGTGAACAAAACAGGCAACAACATTACAACAACACTGCCATCCTCCATGAAGGACACAAGTGGTTATAACGTAACGAATCTGCAAGATTATCGAATCTATGTTATGGCTGTAGGCAACCAGCAGAATGGATATACCAATGCGCTGTCTTCCTCGTCGACACTGTTGAGACTGACAACGAACAGTAATGCTGGCGTTGCAAGCAATATTGGGGTTGCTGATGTGAGTGACTATGGCGATGGACGCGATCTCCGGGTTTCGTTTAATAGAGCTTCGGATGAATCCAATGTTTCTGCGTATCGTGTATATGTTGTCCGTTCCGGCAATGCAGGCAGCTTCACACTGAGCGCGGCTAACGCATCGAACAATTATTATCAGGTGAACAAGACGGGTGGAAATCAGTCATTTACCCTCCCTAATTATATGGTGGATACCAACGGTTACACAGTTTCCAATAACAATAACTATCGCGTGTTTGTCCTGTCGGTAAGCACAAGTGGGAACTCCAGCCAGAATGCTCTATCATCTTATTCTTCACAGATTACGCTGACTGCCAATGCAGCTGTGACTGCACCGAGCAATGTGGTGGCAACGGATATTGGGGATAACGGCAATGGTAGTGATCTGCGTGTGACTTTCAATCGTTCAACGAATGAGACGAATGTGAATCATTATCGTGTGTTTGTGGTGAAATCGACAAATACGAGCTTTAATCTGACATCTGCGAACTCAGTTAGCAGTGCGTATTATACGTATGTAAGCAAAAACGGAAACAACCAAACTGTTAATCTTACAAGTAATACGAAAACGGTAGATGGCAGTGCTATTGTGAATGGTGTGGGTTATCGTCTGTATGTAATGGCAGTGAATAATAACGGCTCTCTTGCCAATGCACTGTCTTCAGGCTCGGGAGTGATCACATTATCTTCCAATACGGCTGTAGTCGCAGCGAGTAATGTAAGTGCAACTGTGAAAAAACAGGGGCAAGCGGGAGATGCTTCGGATGTATCTATAAGCTTCAGCAAGCCTTCCAGTGAGAATGGGATTTCGGGTTACAAAGCTTTTATAGTACCAGCAAATCAAGTGAGTGGTTTTAGTGTTTCTTCTGCACTTGGAATTTCTTATAATATTGATATCAACAAAAATGATGCTTCAAATCCTGTCGTTTTGAATAATGGTCACCGGGATATTAATAATAAGTCACTTGTTATAGGGCAGAACTATCGAGTCTTTGTGTTATCCGTATCGGACAGCAGTTCTCGTGCTTCCAATCTGTCCTCAGCTTCCAACGAATTCAGTATCCTTGCTCCAGCCGCACCTGTCCAAACAGGGATCATCACTAAAATTGAGAATAATAGCACTGCTGCGGATGCAGGCATCAAGGTTACTTTCAATAAAGCGGCAGACGAAAAAGGGATAGCCCAATATCGACTTTTTGTAGTAAGAGCCCAAGATGACTTTGTTGTAGCTCAGGCAACCCAGAATATTAGTTTTAAACAAGTTTCAGCTGGAGAAATTAACTTGACCAAAGATACGTTGGATTCTAATGGGAAGGCAATTGAAATTGGAGCAGAATACAAAATATATATCCTGTCAGTATCTAGTGATAATTCCTTGTATACAAGTTCGCTTTATGGTCCTTCGGCTACAGTTAAATTAGATGCGCCAGTTGCGCCTGTAACTTCTGCTCCAGATTCATCTCAAACGACAGACACAAATACTGGATCTTCCAATTCGAATCAATCTGGTACTACATCTCCACAGACTTAAAATCAAAATTAAATAATAATAAATTGTATCAAATAAGCTCCCTTTCCAAATGAGAAGGGGAGTTTTTTTATTGTGATCTTAAAATGTTGTGTCACCGCAATTGAAGTTTTGTGAATCACACATACTCCACTTGTAAATCTGCCACCAAAAAGGTTCCTTTGGCCGTTGCTGCAACAAGGCAAACCGATGGATAATAGGAGAAAGAAGAGCATGATCCGAAAGGAATGATGGAATGCTTGCATTTCGCTTGACCGGCCTGCCGGATTCAAGGTTGCCTCTGTATCTGTATTGTGTAGGAACACAAGAAGAGAAAGTTCAGTTTAGACCGGATGGCTTTCCGGTGTATCAGCTTTTTTTATTACGCAGCGGCAAAGGGGAATTTAAGGTTCCAGGTGAAGGAGCATGGACAGTATCGGCAGGTGAACTGTTCGTGATCGAACCGGGGGTGGCCCATGAGTATATTCCGCATTCCAAAACACACGGGGAGCTTGGATATATTGGCATTGGTGGAGAGGCGGCGGGGGCGGTGCTTCGGTCGGCGGGATTGTTGCCCATGGGGCCACGGCGCTTGTCCGAATTTGAACAGTTCTGGTCACGAGTGACGGACATCTGGCACTCGCTGGACGATGGGATGAGTGAAATGTGGAACAGTTCAACAATCATCTATCAGCTTATTCTGGATATTTCACAGTCCATCTTCCCGCTTCATGATGCGACAGAAGAGCGAGAAGCAAGAAGTAGGTCGTTAACACGTTCTGAGCGCGAGTCGGAATCGGCAAATGAAGCATTCACTCGAGCAGTGTCGCTGATGCATACACACTACCAGGATGATCTGCTGTTGAAGCATATAGCTGAAGCCGTTGGTTATTCGGTGCAGCACCTGAACCGATTATTTCACCAGAGACATGGGGTGACGGGGCATCAGTACATGCAGCGATTGCGTTTGCAGAAAGCTTCCGATTGGTTGGACAAACACCCACTCGCAAGTGTAAGAGAGGCCGCGGAGACGGTTGGTATGGAAGTGAACTACTTTATCCGGATGTATAAACGAGAATTCGGAGAGACCCCGGGCAAGGAGATCAAGCATCGCATTCAGCTCAAAATGGAGAAAGACTCTACGGGCCCTGTGGATCATCTATATGAAGTATGACAAGGTCATCCTTTCGGATATGGATTCAGTTTCAAACGAGCTACTGGCCGTAATATAAGGTTACTTATGAGTTGTGGTAAGTGATTATCTTTACCTATGCTAGATAAAAAGCATTATGAGGTTTCCTATACGTCTGTAAATAAAAAATAGCTGTCGAGAACTTCTCAACAGCTAGCTAGGGGCCATTAAGGCCCCTTTTTTGACATTCGATATTCTATCTCATCATCGAATTGTCGTACTTCACTCGTAATTCATCTTCGCACATTACATAACTGTACGATATACCCAATGCTGCTGCCCCACAAAGGGCACCAGCATCCTTACGCTTTCTTTTGTCCGAAGAGTGGTCTCAACGTAGCTAATCCTACAATCCCGATTACGAGACTAATCCACGGAGCCAGCGTAAATACGGGAAGGCTGTCACGCAGCGGATATCCTACAAATAAGACAAGCACAACGATAACGATATAGATGACGATTCCGCGAAGATTGACCTGTGGCCGGGCAGTCTTGTCTGCTCCCTGATCGTCTGGACGCTCAGCAAGGCGACGAAGCATTTCAACCAGTGCAATACCTCCAACCGCCGCAACGATCAGGGAGAACAGGCTGATATGGCTAAATGGTTCCGTATCTCCACCGGTCCAGCCAATAAATAGCCCAACCGCACCTTGAATCAGCATGACAAAAGACAAAGCTGCCCAGGAGATCATGAAGTACCATTTGGGCGTCCGTTTCACTTGATCCGGAGTCTCCACAGGTTCGGCTTCAACTGCTGCTGTCTTCTTGGATGACGTACTGGTTTTATTGGATTTGCTTCCGGAGCCCCGTACGGCCGTACTTGAAGCTCTGGATGAGTCCATATTTGATTCACCAGCAGTTGCGGACGGATTATTGTCTGCTACTCCTAGTTGTGAATAGATATCCTTTTGCATATCAGGTCCATATAACTCACGAGCAGGCTTGCCGTCACGCTGAGCTTGTACGATGGCTCTTCCAGCCGACAGAATCCACTCTTCCTGTGTTCTCTCATCGGCAGGTGCTTGACGCGCAATGGTGCTAATCTGATCGAACAGTTTTACATGTTCCGGTGTCATCTTACTCATTTCGGTCATTTGCCGATTCTGTATTTCTTTCAACTTCTTATAGGAAATCCCCAATGATTGCTCCCCCTGTCTACACACGTTCTGATCCCCGATGAATCTGGAGACCCTGACGGTATTTTAGTATACGGGAAGGGCTCTCGTTTCGCAAAGTCATTCCTTATAAAACAACTGTTTGCGATTCGACCATAGCCCTGCGCAGGCCAGAATGACACAGGTGCATAACAGCACCAGTTTTCCGTGACTACGAATCCATTCCAAGATGTGTTCCATGAATTCAACCCTTTCGCCAGAAGGAATCGGAGGTAAATGTTGGCTATGATATATTGCTTAGGTTCTCCGTGGTTCGCTGTTAATATGCGTAAGGGATCGTCCAGTTCTAACGATTGTGTGAAGAATGAATAAAGTACAGCCGATTCCACCACAATAGTAGCATTTCCAACAGAAACCAGGGATAGGAGTGTGGCAGGAATGGATCAACAAACGGAACAATTAACAAGGAAGCTGCTGCTGAACAGCAACTCCCGTGGAGTAACGGATGAGGTTGTGCCAATGGATGAGACGTTGGAGGATGCTGAGTATGCGGAAGAGTATTCACAAGGAACCTTTCAATCAGGGAGCTTCTGGGGGAATTCGAATTCGGCTCATGAACATGAATGGCAGGGTCGAGTGGAGACCCATGAGATGTTCCGTCGCAGTTATGAGTAGTGGCTTCAATTATTAGGAATGACTCGAGTCAGCTGTTGTCAGCTTGGCTCATTTTTTTTGCGAAATTGTCGATAAAATGTAGACCAGGTACGTCTGGAAATGGACGTTCCTTCACGTTGACTTGAGGTTCACAGGATGATAATATACTAATATCATCTTAATACACATTAAACTTATCGGATTTATATATAATTAACAAAATGAACATGAGCAGGGAAGAATGGAAAGGGGAAATGGGCATGGAGCGTCAGATCAGTATTCGTCATGGGCAGGAAGAATTAACAGCCACGATTCATTATCCGGTCGTCAAAGACATCAAGGAGGGAAATCACCAACAGCGCGTGCCTCTTGCTGTCATCTGCCATGGATTCGTAGGAAGTCGGATCGGTGTAGATCGTTTGTTTGTGAAGACCGCCCGTGAGCTGGCCGAAGATGGGTATTTGGTGCTGCGCTTCGATTACATCGGCTGCGGGGAGAGCAGTGGTGAGTACGGAGCTGAAGGACTTGAATCCATGATTACCCAAACACGTTCTGTGCTGGACTATGCGGTAAACTGCAGTGATGTAGATCCAACCCGTGTAACGCTGATCGGTCATAGTCTGGGTGGAGCTGTTGCTCTGCTGACTGCTGTTCGGGACAAACGTGTCAAGAATCTTGTTATGTGGTCATCCGTGGGATATCCGTTCAATGATATTGTGAAAATTACGGGACGTGATGTATACGATGAAGGGGTGAAACTGGGGTCTGCTGATTATCTCGGCTACAAGTTTACACCAGCATTTTTTGAATCACTGGCTGAACATCAGCCATTCCAGGAAGCCGTTAAATTTAATGGGGATGTTCTGGTGGTGCACGGCACGTCGGATGAGATCATTCCTGTCGATTACGCATTCCTATATCAAAAGGTATTCTGGATGCGTCAGGAAGGCCGCTGCGACAAGGAGATTATTTTCCAGGGCGATCATACCTTCTCTTCCGGTAAAGAGCGTGAACAGCTAATTACGCGTACGAGAGAATGGCTGGGAGAACGTCAGAAGATTGAACAGGATTGGCAGCACTGGATGATCTAAGAGAGGTTAAGTATCATTCTTTATCGTTAGGCTGGAACATTCAATATCCAACATGGATTGGTCCACAAGGCAACATGCGCGTCCAGATTGCATTTGATTGGGATGTTAGCTTGGAAAAGCGCCTTCTTCGGAGTAAAATAGAAGGGTAAGCATCCTATCCGTGTCTGGAGGTTGGCAGCAATGACATTACCCGCACTATTCATTGCGCATGGTTCTCCCGCTCTGGCGGTGGAGAGCAATGACTACACTCAATTTTTGAACCAGCTTGGAGACAGGCTGCCGGCTCCGAAAGCCATTGTTGTATTTACGGCGCATTGGGATCGTCCCGAACCGTCCGTGACAATGGATGATACACATCAGACCTTGCATGATTTTTACGGATTTCCCTCTAATATGTATACATTGAATTACCCTGCGCCTGGTCAGCCAGACCTTGCGAATGAGATCTGCGCTCTGTTCACCCGTAGTAATCTTCCACATCAACCGGTTCGAGGTCGGGGATTGGATCACGGGGTATGGGTACCGCTGTTACACATGTATCCAGAGGCCAATATTCCTGTTATTGCGGTATCTGTCGATTCGCTGCGTTCCCCGCAGGAACAGTATGATATTGGGCGGATGCTGGAGCAGCTGCGTCATGATAATGTGCTGATCATTGGCAGCGGCGGAACAGTTCATAACTTGCGTATGCTTGGCAGTAATGATGAACCGCAAGACTGGGCAGTGGAGTTCGATAACTGGATTGGCGAGCGGCTGGAGCAGTGGAATACGAGAGAGCTGTTTCAATATGACAAAAAAGCGCCTCATGCCCGCACGGCAGTTCCATCTTATGGAACGGAGCACATTGCGCCTTTGTTTTATGCCATGGGTACGGCTGATATGTCACGATCTGCAAAACGTCTATTCCAGTCGTATCCTTACGGTACGCTCAGTTTAAACTGCTGGCAGTTTGGTGACGGCGTATAACTTGGAACAGACAAGAGTATGTGAACAAGTCTTTGAGTTTTACTTTGCAAATAAACCTAGTTCATCGACCAGCCAGACTTAGGTTATGAATGAGCTGAACCAAAAAAGGTTTCTGCGGCCAGCGTAATGGGCCTCAGGAACCTTTTTCTATAACTTGAGCATTCTGCAAATTAGTATAATCACTTGCGAATCTCGAAAAGCTCACATGCTGTACGCGAGTGATATGCCAGTTCACTTACACTGGACTGAACCACAACGGTATTACTGTCAAAACGGATAATGACGCCACCGGAATCAATCTGGTGATTATCTTTGAAAACACGGACTTTATGCTTCATTTCCATAGCTTCCTGGAAGTCGGCATCGGTCTCAAGACGGCGCTGGGTTGGCATGTCATGTACTCCTTTAATTGTAGTCGATCGATATGTTCATCATAATACGTGTTTCTGTCGATGGGCAAGTCAGATGACCTACAAGCATATATAAAAAAACAAAAAAGTCCTGCTCTCCAGGGGGAGGGGAGCAGGACCGGAAATGTCTATTTACGATTTAGGCTGTTTTGTGCGTATGGTTTATCGTTGGTGTGTCTTTAGGCTGACTTCCTTTGTTGCGAGTGAACAATCCGCGAAGGTAAGGCATTACCCAATGATCCAAACCGATTTTACCAGCGTTCGCACCAGCGACTACAAGGAAGATTTCCATCAGAACTAATTGAGCATTCGTGCTTACTGTTCCCGAGAAGAGGAACGCGAAGTTCATGACCATCGCCATCAGTGCTGCAAGTGTTGTAAAGCATCCAAGAATGAGACCCAGACCTACAAGGAATTCACCCAGCGGGATGATGAAGTCGAACAGTCCTGCATTTGGTACCGCGAAGTTCTCAAGGAATGTTCCCCACCAAGCTTGAACGGTTGGGTTTTCACCCGTTGCTTTTCCTACAGCGCCTGCAAGGAATCCGCCAGCTTGGAATCCTCCTGTTAATTTGCCCCAGCCATGTGTCATCCAGTCGTAACCGATATACACCCGAAGTACTGTCAAAATCCACATTGCCACTTTGTTTTCTCTAAGCCATTGGTTGAAGCTGAACATATAAACCACTCCTTCATGGAATTTAGTGTGTGTTGTTTTTTTGTTTTTCTAAGTGATCACCTTTGATGTCTTTATTGTATAGTTCAAAAGTCATTCTGTTTGTGATTAAAATCACAATCTAGTTCAAATTTTAAGTAAGGTTTGAGAAGTTCACATTTAGGACATATTTTTCAGTCTGCCTCAAGTTTCAAACGTGAAATGAAGGGTAGAAAATGCTCTCCTTATCGAAGACAAATGGTGCTGTGTGTGATTAAATGGAAAGAAATACGTGAAATGGTCACTTACATAAGAGCAACTACAGCCTAGATTTCAACCATATCGTCCAGGAGGTACATATATTGAAGCAATTGAAATGGAACAAAACGACGTCAGCGGCGTCGCTGCTTATTCTGGCCCTGAGTCTGGTCGCTTGCCAGAATAAGGAGATGGTCCAGATTCCGAAGCCGGAGTCCGTTCCTACACCCATACAGGAAGAACAAGAGACGGAAGAACCTGCCACGTCGCTCTACACAGCACCGCTGACGGGTCTGCCTGTTGATGAAGCAATTACGCGTCGCCCACTGGCGGTTATGATTAACAATGCTCCTGCAGCGCGGCCCCAATCCGGTCTGAGTGCAGCAGATATTATTATTGAAGTGCTCGCTGAGGGAGGTATTACCCGTTTTATTGCCATCTTCCAAAGTGAAGGCGGGGCAGATACGGTTGGACCTGTGCGCAGTATCCGTCCGTATCTGATCGAGCTTGGTGAGAGTTACGATGGTGTATTGGTTCATGCGGGTGGCAGCCCGGATGCCTATTCCATTTTACAAAAGCAGCAGAAACAGCATATGGATGAGATATCGAATAGCGGCCCTTATTTCTGGCGTTCCTCGGATCGTAAAGCACCGCACAATCTATATACGTCGGCGGACAAGCTGAGAGAAGGCGCGGATACCAAAGGCTATAGTCACGACTTTAAGTCTCCAATATATACGTATAACGAAGAAGGTGCCACGTCTGCTGGAGAGTTGGCCAAGCAGTTCGATATTCATTATTTATTGGAGAGTTACCGGGTCACGTATGATTATGATGAAGTTAGCGGACGATATATGAGATTGGTGAACGGAAAGGCAGATCAGGATCTGGATAATGGCAATCCAATTGGAGCGGCAAATATTATTGTAGCGGGTGCGGATCACAAGGTGCTCGACAATGTGGGCAGACTTTCCGTTAATTTGGAACAGGGCGGTGAAGCCATGCTGTTTCAAAAAGGCAAGATGGTTCGAGGCCAGTGGATCAAAAAAACGGGTGATATTATTCGATTTGTGCAAAATGGGTCCGAAGTTGCGCTTGTTCCTGGCAAGACTTTTATCAGTATCGTTCCGAATCAGCCTGACTTTGCGGGGCACATCGAAATTGAAAATTAATCCATTTTGAAGAGAAATGTAAACGCAGTGTAAAATTTCATCATCATTTTTCCAGCCATTCCAAATAATTAAGATTCATTTCAGATTTATGTGATAAGAATATAAAAAAGGATCATGCCTTATGTACAAACCGTGAAACATTTATGATAAGATATCAAAGGTTGTCATTTCATGTTTCATCGGTTATCGGCAATTTCTCGTAAAGGGGATAGAGCTATGAAGCTTAAGAAGAAGAAGGATATATTTTTTGAGACACTAGAGAACATGGCAGATACGGTCGTGCAAGCGGCTGATTATTTCTCCCAACATGTTTCCAACCTTCAGGATGTGACTCTTTTTGCCAATGAAATGAAGAAGTACGAGTCCCAGTGTGATGATTATGTTCATACCATCATTACAGAGCTCAACAAGACATTTATCACGCCGATCGAACGCGATGATATTATGGAACTGACAACGACACTTGATGACGTATTGGACGGACTCGAAGCAACGGCTTCCCGTTTCTATATGTACCAACTGACTGACCCGGACGAATATATCGTTCAATTCGCTGAAATTTTGCGCCAATCGGCTTACGAAATTCAGAAGGCCATTCATTTGCTGTCTCAGAAAAAATTGCTGGCGATCCGCGAGTACACGATTCGTCTGAACGATCTGGAAAACCAGGGCGACGAAGTGCTGCGCAACTGTATCAAGAACCTTTTCGCTACTGTGCCTGATCCGATTGAACTGATCAAACGCAAAGAAATTTACGAACGTCTTGAGACGACGACGGATGCTTGTGAACACGTAGCGAATGTGCTCGAATCCATCATCATGCGTAATTCTTAAGGAGCCAGAGAATAATGGAAACAACGATTTGGGTATTGGGTATAGTCGTCTTCCTTGCACTGGCGTTTGACTTCATCAACGGATTCCACGATACGGCGAATGCCATTGCAACTTCGGTCTCGACACGAGCACTGACTCCTCGCCGGGCAATCCTTATGGCTGCCGTGATGAACTTTGTCGGTGCCATGATGTTTACTGGAGTAGCGAAGACGATCGGGGGGAGTGTAACAGACCCCACCAAGCTGGATAACGGGATTGAGGTCGTCATAGTCACCTTGATCGCCGCGATTATCTGGAATCTCGTTACATGGTGGTTCGGAATTCCTTCTTCATCCTCGCATGCACTGATTGGTGCTCTTGCTGGTGCTGTACTTGTTGGCGCAGGGGCTGATAAAGTCAAATGGAGTGGATTTATTGACATCGTCGGAGGATTGTTATTATCACCTCTGATCGCATTTGCCATCGGTTATGTGGTCATGACCATTCTCAAATATATTTTTGCCAAACGCAGTCCGCATAACGTGAACAAAGGTTTCCGTACGGTACAGATTTTCACAGCAGCGCTCCAGGCGTTTACGCACGGTACCAATGATGCGCAGAAGGCAATGGGGATCATTACCTTTGCATTGGTCGCAGCAGGCGTACAGGATCATCTGGATGTTCCGTTGTGGGTTAAAATCTCTGCGGCAACAGCGATGGCTCTCGGTACTTCCATCGGTGGTTGGAAAATCATCAAAACGATGGGAACCAAAATTTTCAAAATTGAACCGATTAACGGGTTTGCAGCTGATCTATCAGCCGCATCTGTTATTTTCTCGGCAACGTTGCTCCACCTGCCGGTGAGTACAACTCACGCTATCACATCTGCCATTCTGGGTGTTGGTTCCGCGAAACGTTTCTCAGCCGTTAAATGGGGACTAGCTGGACGTATCATTATTACGTGGTTCATTACGATTCCGATTACCGGGGCGCTGGCAGGATTGTTGTACTGGATCATTTTCTAATTCGAAAAACTGTTCATAACATTGTGAATATCGGGATATGTGGACAATTATACAACCAAAAAGAAGAGACGCCTGTGCATGAACGTGTGGACAGGCTGGATATGTGGATAGCCATCCGTGGAATGATAAACCAAAAGAAGATATTCCTGTGGATACAGGAGACTGTGGATAGGGAAATGAGAGAAGCCAACAGGGTTGGCTTTTTTTGTTGTCGCGTTTGCAGGATAACGTGTGTATAATGGGCTGTTGCAGGAGACGGTTCAATGGTTAAAGTTGTACAATAACGTAAAGGATACAAGACAAGGACGTGGTCTAATTTATGATTCGTACACTCGCCATCTCACGGGATCATCAGGTATCTGTAAATGTACCGCTTACACAGCTGGATCTGCAGGATTACGCCTGGGTATGGGCAGATTTCAATCAGCCTTCCGAAGAGGAAAGCCAGTTGCTGGATACATATTTTCATTTTCATCCATTAGCTATTGAGGATTGTATGCATGTATTGCAGCGACCCAAGCTCGATTATTATGACAATTTACAGTTTCTCGTGCTGCATGCACTGAATCCGAACACATTGGAAGCGGAAGAGGTGGACCTGTTTCTGGGTGCGAACTTCCTGGTATCCTTTCATCACGGGGCACTGGAGGAAGTCGATGAAGCTTGGGAGAGGTTGCTACATCATGCGCACGAACGAACCATCTGGGCCAGGGGCCCGGTGGCAGCGGCATATACGGTGATGGACAAGCTGGTCGATCATTATTTCCCGTCTCTGTTTACCATTGAGGATGAGCTGGCTGAACTGGAGAACCGGGGCGGCAGGGAGTCGGTGGAAGACCTGATGAATCAAGTGTTCGACTTGCGCAGTCGATTGCTGAAGCTTAGACGGACGGTAGTACCCATGCGGGATCTGCTCTATCGGGTAGTCAATTCTCAGCATGTGCAGCGAACAGGGGAGCATACCGTATATTTTACCGATATCTATGACCATTTGTTGAAGCTGACAGACATGATTGAAGCTGATCGGGAAATGACGGCAGACCTGCGCGACAGTTACATTTCGCTGAATTCCAACCGTATGAACCAGATTATGAAGACCCTCACCGTGATTACAACAGTCTTTATGCCATTGACGCTGATCGCGGGGATCTATGGCATGAACTTTGCTTATATGCCTGAGCTGCAATGGAAGTTTGGGTATGGAGCTGTACTGCTGTTGATGTTTGTTCTGGGCGGAAGCATGGTGGCCTGGTTTGTGAAGCGGGGCTGGTTTAAGTAAGGAAGAATAGAAACTATAGCAAGTGAAGAGTTAGCGATCTGCACAGATCGCTTCTTTAGCCTGTGTATGATGTGTATAAGAGGGCAAATAGGAGTACATATAGATTCATTTTCGGAATAGATGTCCACATGTGGATAAAATAAATGAAGAAGCATCATGTGCATAACTTTATTTGAGGAAATTTGGCTGTTACGAACAGGGTGGAAAAAGTAAAAGGCATCTTCAGTACTGAAGAGTACTGAAGATGCCTTGGGGAATTTCTCAAGGAATGGATTCCATGAGCTGAATTTTAACATGAGATTCTTATCATGAAATGAACCCTGCTACGTTTTCATAATAAGTTGGATGGCTCCATTCGAATTAGGTTACTCTGTTTGCTCCAATACAAATGTGGCTGTAGCGGTAGGTTGTCCATTAACGACAATCGTTAGCGTATGCAAACCGGCATAATGCTTTCTCGTCGTAATGACTTTGAACGATTGCTTCGTTGCAACCTTGGTTCTCCCGGTAGGGAAAGTTTTGTCAGAGCACTTGAACCGCTTGGGTGCCTGCTTGCCGTTTGCTTTCATATATCCGATCTCATATTCGATTCGAAGCATCTGTGACTGACCACTTTCATTAACGACATCAAAGGAAAAATGAAGATCTTCCCCGATGGCTACGGTATCTCTTGCAAGTTGAAGATGCTCGATATGTGTCGCATCCTGCTCGACATATCCAAAGAGACTCAGCGCTTTCGGATGTCCCTTTTTCAGCAAAGAGCGGCTTGCGTGACGAACGATCCAGTCCGTATGCTCATGTTGTCCGTACCAGCTTGAGGCCAAATCCAGGACCAGTTCTGGATGGTCTTTCGAGATGTCGTTCAGATGATTGGCTACACTTTTCCGGACATATAAGGACTCGTCCTGCTTCAATTCATGCAGAATAGGAAGTACTGGTGTTGGATCGGTGATGAATCCCCGAAGTTTGGAACCCCATGGAAGACGTGGACGGCTGCCTTCACTGGCAAGCCTGCGTATATGTTCATTGGGACTTCCCGTCCATTCCATCATGCGTTTCATCGTATCGATCGGGTAGCGTTCGATAAACGGGCGTACCGCGAACTCGGAACTGGAATAAGGTGTGAAGAGGGTCAAGTACTTCATGGATAGTTCGTAGTTTTCCGGCGCAAGTCCGTTGACTTCAATAAAATCAGGAACGAACAGGTACTCTACCCCTCGCATCTGCGGTGCTGCCTGTTCAATCACGTGTAATGCCTCTTCATAGTTGTCAGGGAGAACTTCGGTCAATGCCGACGTAATGCGGCGGATACGAGCTTTGAATTCCAGCTCTCCCCAGCCTTCGGCAAATACAAGTTCACGAAATTGCTGCTTGTCCAACTTGGGGTAGAATTGGTGTAACCATTCTCCTGTCCGGTCGATTAATGCGGGAGTATATTTGTCTTTAAATAGTTCCATAGTCCGCCTCCTTTATCTATAAACTCAGTATACCTCAATTCACGGGAATAAGAACATAGGTTCTTAAAAAAGGTTATTGAATATTCTCTTATATGAACCAATGAGTGAATTGAAAAGGAAGAAGATGAAAGTGGATTAAGGCACCCCCTTATGTAAGAGGGCGCCTGGGAAAAGTGTTAGAGCTTTTTGCTTTTTTTGGGACGACGTTTGGTGGTATTGGATTTATTCCGGCCAGTTTTACTACTCGTGTTCCGTTTGCGCGGAGTAGAGGTCGTTTTTTTACGACGTTTGCGTGAGCGAGGTGGCGAATACTCTTCATAATCTTTATCCGCAAGACTGCTACCTTTTTTTCCTTTTCCAAAAGGCAGAATCCCCATCACCAGCTTCATCATTGGGGCCATCTGCTGGAAGCCACCAACGACCTTTTGCATTTTGCCGATCCCGTTCACGATACCGTCGATTCCACCAAAACGGTCGATCATTCCTTTTAATTCCCCGAGATTGGCCAGGGAAAAGCCTGAGGAAGACGCAGGCGTTTCCACCGGAACAGGGGAAGCAACAGGAGCTCCCCCGCCGAAAAAGTTTCCACCAGGTCCCCCCGGACCACCTGGGCTATAAGGTACAAGTCCGGATGCTTCAACCTCTTGGAATTGGGGAGGATAATAAGGTTCTACACCAGGATACATGGGCTGAACCTGTGCCTCATTCAATGCCCGTGGCGGCATATAGGCAGAAGTATGGGCCTGCCGTTGCGTATGGGAAGACGGACGCTGCCGTGGAGCGGGCTGACGGTGATAATAATGCTGTGGCATGAACTATCACGTTCCTTCTATGTTGGATTTCGGAATTGCGTTCCTTCAGCGACTGGACGTGCATAACAGACTGAGTTGGAACTCCCTTTTGCTATACTGTATGTCATTAGCGGAGAGACGGCGTAGGCGAGTATCCCGCAAAACGGGATATTTGCGGATTTGGGCGCAGGAGAGGATGATAGCTTCGCAGTGGAATTATTTAGTTTGGACACAAATTTGTCACATTTTAAACAGGGTAATTCCTACATAATTAATCGGAAATATACGGTGAAAAATGGTATAAATCGTGAGATAGAGGGGGATTGTACGCGCAGGGAGGACATTAATGCTATATGAAAGCGGTAACATGTATTTTTATTCTGTAGTGCGTGAAATCGTTAACGCTTGAAATACCAACTCAGGCTGGGTACAATGAAGGTACACAGTAACCGCTAGGGGATGATGATGAAATGCAGCTGAAAAAGCTAAATGATAAAAGCATTGAACAATTATTTGAGGCTATTTTGACTCTGAAAGATATTGAAGAGTGTTATGTGTTTTTTGATGACCTCTGCACGGTAAACGAGATTCAATCCATGTCCCAGCGACTGGAAGTAGCACGTATGCTTGGCAAAGGAAATACCTATAACCAGATTGAAGCTGAGACAGGTGCAAGTACAGCCACGATCTCTCGTGTAAAACGCTGCCTGAACTACGGTAATGACGGTTATAAAATGACGCTGGAACGCCTGGGTCGTTAAGGATGAAGAAACCGGGTGTACTCATCATTAGTCACGGTTCTCAGGAGAAAACCTGGGTAGAATCCGTCGATGACGCGGTCTCCCGGTTGAATCTGCCTGAACCCTTGCCCGTTGAAGCCGGGTTTCTTGAACTTGTGGAAGGACGCCTGATCCAGGACGGTATCAACCGACTGGAAGCACAGGGCGTAACCGATTTGTTGGTCGTACCTCTGTTTGTTTCATCCGGTAGTACACATGTGGATGAGATCGAGTATGCCATCGGTGCCAAAGACGCTCCGGAGCGTGAGACGGATCTGGAACCCTTCGAGGTGAAAGCACAAGTCCACTTCGGCTATCCTGTGGATAACGACGCGGATATTGCGGTCATGGTCTGGGACAAGGTAAAGGCCTTGTCGCAGCAACCAGAACAGGAGACGATCCTGTTAATCGGACATGGGAGTATTCACGATGGATTCCGTCAGCGATGGGAAGTGGGCATTTCTTCACTCGCACAGCGGGTGCATGAAGTCAGCGGTGTTGCTCATACCGATTATGCGCTGCTAAATCCGGATAGTGTGTACGATAAGGCGAAATACTGGAGTGAAGAGCGGGGGAGCCGGGTTATTGTGGCGCCGCTGTTTTTGAGTGCCGGTTATTTCACCATGAAGGTGATCCCGGGCCGACTGAAGGAACTGGATTACGTATATAGTGGTGAGACGCTGCTTCCGCATCCGCTATTAGGAACGTGGCTGGAGCGCCAAATTCAACTTTTACTGGAAAGATGTAATGAGGTTAAGGTTTAATTCAGGGAAAACAGATCGCTGCTAGCGATTATTCCCGTTATCTCTAACAATAGCTTAAACACAAACGGCAGAGATGCCGTTTTTTTTGTTTTTATATGTACTTTAGACCAAACACGCCGAAGCAGGCGTGTTTTTTCTGTATTAGGCAAAACCCTATACGAAGCGGAATTTCGGGTTCAATCCGCGGAGACAGAGTGCAGGGTGAGGGTTCTAACTCTGAAATGATTCTCTTTACAGGAAAGTTTTTGTCTGATAAGATGTCAACATTCAATTGTTAACCTTAAAAAATATTTTGGTTAACAATTGAAATGATCTAACGGAAGGTGATATCTTGTGACACATTATGAACGGCTTGCGGCTATAAATAAGGCCCATTTATGGAACCCTTTTACGCAGATGAAAGATTACAATAACTCCGATCCTCTCATCATTGAACGAGGTGAAGGCGTCATGCTCTATGACGTCCAAGGACGTGCTTATTATGATGGCTTCTCCTCGGTTTGGCTTAATGTTCACGGACATAACATACCCGAGCTGAACCAAGCCATAACGGATCAGTTGGAACGTGTTGCACATTCTACGTTACTCGGTATGGCTAATGTGCCAGCTATTGAACTTGCTGAGAAACTGGTAGAGATTTCCCCAGAGGGATTAAATAAAGTATTTTATTCTGATTCAGGAGCAACCGGTGTCGAGATCGCAGTGAAAATGGCGTTTCAATACTGGAAGAACCGAGGAGAAACCGGTAAAACGAAGTTTATCACGATGAATCAAGCCTATCACGGAGATACGATTGGTGCGGTAAGTGTCGGTGCAATTCCGTTGTACCATGATGTGTTCCGTCCGATGCTGTTTCCTACTCATGTCATTCCGTATCCTTACGTTTATCGACATGAGGATGGCGAGCGGGAAGCCATGGAAGCTACGTTAACCGCATTACGTAATGTACTTGAAACTAGTGCAGATGAAATCGCGGCTATTATCGTGGAGCCAATTGTGCAAGGAGCTAGTGGCATCCTGATTATGCCAGAGGGCTGTCTACGCGAGATGGCAGCACTTTGCCGTACATATGGTGTACTGTTCATAGCCGATGAGGTGGCGACAGGCTTCGGTAGGACAGGTGCTATGTTTGCTTGTGATCTTGAAGAGGTGTCACCTGATTTGATGGTGATAGGCAAAGGCCTTACAGGCGGCTACTTACCTGTGGCAGCGACACTGGCAACAGATGAGGTGTACAGCGCATTTTATGCCGATTATGAGGAGCAAAAGACATTTTTCCACGGTCATTCCTTCACAGGTAATCCGCTCGGCTGCGCTGTTGCTTTGGCTAACTTGAAACTATTTGAAGAGCGCAACCTGGTGGAAGGTGTAAGAGCAAAGGCGGCTTTTGTTGAGCAGAAGCTCTCCGTACTTAAAGATTCTCCACACGTCGGGGATATCAGGCAGAAGGGATTGATGTTAGGAATTGAGCTTGTACGGGATAAAGCAACTCGGGAACCGTACGATTGGGCTGAACGAATCGGCGTTCGGGTAACGGAGCGGGCCAGAGAGCTTGGCATGCTTACGAGACCCCTTGGCAATGTTGTTGTGTTCATTCCTCCTCTTGCTAGCACAGAGGCTGAGCTTGAAGCAATGATTGATATCTTGATGCAATCCATTTATGACGTCACCGAGGGTGGTTTGGAATCATGAATGGTTTTCGTGGATTATTCGTAACAGGTACGGACACAGGGGTTGGGAAAACAATTGTTACAGGGGCTCTTGTTGCTGCGCTTCGTGCTGAAAAACGGAATATAGGCGTCTGGAAGCCCGTGCAATCCGGTGCACTTCTTGGCAGCGGAGAAACCGATGCAGAACGCCTGTTGCAATACACCGGAATTGATGAGCGTGCCGAGCATGTGGCGCCATTTACGTTCCAAGCTCCACTGACCCCGATGCTAGCTGCCAAGCAGGATGGGGTGAAAATTACGCTACAGGAAATAATCAGTGCGGGTCAGCCACTGGCAAATCGATACGAGTCGATACTCATTGAAGGGGCAGGCGGCGTCGCTGTTCCACTGACCGAAGACTCTCTTGTAGTAGATTTGATCTCGGAGCTTCGAACACCGGCCCTGATCGTTGCGCGGACAGGTCTAGGTACGATTAATCATACACTTCTTACAGTGTCATACCTGCAGCAGCATGGGATTAAAGTCGTAGGTTTTATTCTGAACGATGGTGAATCTGATGAGATTTATAACGACTCCAGCATCACAACAAACGCGGAGCTGATTGAACGTTATTGCGGCATACCCTTTCTTGGACGTTTCCCCCGCTTGATGGACGAAATGAATACGGAAATGTTGATCCAGGTCATTCGAGAGAAGATCCAGTTAACACCAATCAGACAGGCATTAACAGTTCAATCCATGGAGGAGGAATGAAGTTGAAAACAACGGTAACTAATCTAGAATGGTCGTCGCTTGCGAAACGATCGTTGAATGGCGAATGTTTATCAATTGAAGAGGGACTTGCCGTGCTTGAAGCAAACGACGATGAGGTACTGCCGCTAATGCACGCGGCTTTCCAAGTGAGGCAATATTTTTACGGCAAAAAAGTGAAGCTGAATATGATCATCAACGCCAAAAGCGGCTTTTGTCCCGAAGACTGCGGCTATTGCTCACAATCTATCGTATCCACCGCGCCCATCCAAAAATACAGCTTGCTCGACAAAGAAACGTTGCTTGCAGGTGCACATGAAGCTATGGCGCGTAAAGCAGGAACCTATTGCATTGTAGCTTCAGGCAAAGGTCCCACGAATAAGGAGCTGGATCAAGTGGTAGAAGCGGTAAAAGAAATCCGTGAAACGATGCCACTTAAAATCTGTGCGTGTCTAGGAATCTTGAAGGACGGTCAAGCAGAACGTTTGGCTGAGGCAGGTGTGCACCGATACAATCACAACTTGAACACAAGCAAGGCCAATTATCCATCGATAACCACAACGCATACCTATGACCAGCGAATTGAAACCGTGGAAAAGGTAAAAGCATACGGCATGTCCCCCTGTTCCGGTGTCATTATCGGTATGGGTGAAAGTAATCAGGAAATTGTCGAGATGGCTTTGGCACTCCGTAAGCTTGATGCAGATTCAATTCCAATTAATTTTCTCATTGCGATACCGGGGACCCCTCTGGAAGGAGCTGGACGCACTCCGGCTATGAAGGCGCTCAAGGTACTGGCACTATTTCGGCTCATCTGTCCGTCTAAAGAGATTCGTGTTGCGGGTGGACGCGAGATCAACCTCCGTACATTGCAACCTTTGTCGCTGTATGCTGCAAATTCACTCTTTGTAGGTGATTATTTAACGACAGCAGGTCAGGAAATATCGAATGATCATCAAATGATTGAAGATTTGGGTTTTGAGATTGAGTTAAATGCACTTTAAGGCGGTACGGACTATGAATTGGATGGAAAAAGAACTTGCGTTATTGGCTGATGCCTCCAATGAACGTTACTTGCGTGATAGTGCCGCGGTTCCAGATAGCCCTGGTTATACGTGGAGAGGAGACCGGGTGCTCCTCAACCTGGCCTCCAATGACTACCTGGGACTTGCTCGACATCCCGCTATCATCGATACAATTCGCGAGGCGCTTCTTACCGAAGGAGGAGGCTCGGGCGCATCTCGCCTTGTGACTGGGAATCGACCGCTTTATGGCCGTCTGGAAGAAGCGCTGGCCACTTGGCAGCATAGTGAAGCTGCGCTTGTTTTTGCAAATGGTTATATGGCTAATTCTGGTGTCATTCGCGCACTCGTGGGCCGGGGTGATGTCGTTTTTAGTGATCAATTAAACCATGCCAGCATCGTGGACGGTATTGTGCTGAGCCGCGCGGAACATGCCCGGTATCGACATAATGATATGGAACATCTGAAGCTATTAATGAACAAACATCGGGATAAACGGCGTAAGTTGATTGTTACGGATGCCGTCTTTTCAATGGATGGTGATCAAGCACACTTGGAAGAGCTCGTTGCGCTCAAACAAGAGTACGGGGCAATGCTGATGGTGGATGAGGCGCACAGTGGAGGCATCTACGGGAAACGGGGGGAAGGACTTTGCTTTAAGCTTGGTCTGCATCATGATGTGGATGTGCATATGGGGACGTTTAGCAAATCATTCGGTTTATATGGAGCTTATGTCTGCGGCAGCCGAACATTAATCCGCTTTCTCGTTAACAAAGCAAGACCACTTATCTATTCAACGGCATTGCCGCCTTCTCTCGTAGCTGGTATTTCAACAGCGTTAACTTTGGTAAAAGCGGATCATTGGCGCCGCGAACGCCTTTACTCGGCAAGTCAATTATTTCGTTCTTCGCTTAGTGATGCCGGATTTCACGTTGGGACCGGGGACTCCCCTATTGTGCCGATAATTGTCGGTGAGAACGAAAGGGCTCTTCGTTTCAGTGAGGCACTTGAAGCAGGCGGTATTGCTGGGATTGCCATCCGACCGCCTACCGTTCCTGATGGCACAGCGCGAATCCGCTTCTCCTTATCGGCCGACCATACCCCTCAGGAACTGAATGATGCCAGCGCACAAATCTGCAAAATCGGACTGCAGTTAGGAGTGCTGAGCTCATGAGTGCCTTGGATAATAATCCGCTTCAAATTGAGCAAGAGAAAAATGGAACTATATTATGGTTAACGGGATGGAGCATGCCTGATGCCGTGTTTGGCCGTCTTCGCCTGTTATTGCCTGATTTTCGTCATATGTCTGTAGATTATAGTGCTGCGGATTCTCCAGAGGAAATGCTGTGTTTAACTGAAACATCAGTTAGAGATATGTTGTGCATTGAAGGAATAGCTTGCAGGGAGAGAGTTTCCCAAGGTCCGCTTCTAATATCAGGTTGGTCGCTTGGAGGTTTACTGGCGCTCAGACTAGCAGCTAAAGGTTACGCCGATGGCCTTGTGCTGTTCGGTGCAACGGCTCGTTTTACCCGCTCAAAGGAAGAGTTTGACCGTGGCTTGGCAGATGCATACGTTAGGCAGATGATCAAAGGGATTTTAAAGGATCAACACGCAGTTGAAGCCAATTTTCGAAAGATTATGTTTACGGAGCAAGAATGGGAGGCGGGTCTTGCTGAACGTCTACCTCATACAGGTAGCTGGACAACGCAATCACTACTGGCAGGCCTTCAGATTTTACGAAGCGAGGAATGCTTGTCTCAATTGCCCAATATCGATTGTCCGGTTCTTCTTATTCATGGGACTGAGGATAGGATATGTCCTTACGGTGCTGGATTGGAACTTAGCACTCAAATACCTCAAGCCGAGTTAATTACATTAACAGGCTGCGGGCATGCACCCTTTTTGGGAAAGGAAGTACACATCGCTGATGAATGGAGGAGATGGTGGCATGACCATTGGAAGAAGTAGTGTTGTTCAACGCCAATTTAATCGTAGTGCCACTTCTTATGATGCACATGCTCATATTCAGCGTTCTATGGCTGAGCAGCTAGCAAGATCCCTCGCAGAATGGAAAAACAAAGGGGTCTTAAGTGATCCGAGCATTCTCGAAATCGGTTGTGGAACAGGGGCATTGACTCAAATCCTAGTAAATGAATGGCCTAGTGCAAATATTACTGCACTTGATATTGCAACCGAGATGATCGAAGTGGCTTCAAAACGGTTCCGATCAGCACAGCATCCAGGTACTGGAAATTGTACAACGGATCGTTTACGTTTTCTACAGGCAGATATCGAAATGTGGGCTGTAAATGCTCCGGAGTGCTCCGTGGATATCATCGTCTCTAACGCGTGTTTTCAATGGCTAAGTTCGCCACAGGAAACACTGGGTCACCTGCGGCGAATGCTGCGCCCGGGTGGCTTGCTCATATTTACGACCTTCGGGCCTGATACATTTCGTGAGATGCATGAGGCATTTGATGAAGTTTATCGAGCCAACGGGATGGAATCACAGCGGCATGGACTTTCGTTTCATTCACCTGTTCAATGGGAAATCATGCTTCAGGAATCCGGATATTCTAGTTTCCATTGTGAGCGTTCGATTCATATGGAAAAGTATGCTTCGGCAAGAGATTTTCTGTATTCGGTTAAAGGAATGGGAGCCAGCACTTCAGAAGCAGCAACGATTCCTGGGTACAGTTTACGACGTTTGTTCACCAACATGTATAAGGAGTATGAGGACAAGTTCAGCATAAAGGGAGGAGTCTCTGCAACATATGATCTCCTGTTCATTCAATCCGTAGCTCCTTATTAACCCTATACCTGAGAAGGAAGAATCAGATGAAGCTCCAGCAAAGACATCAGTTCTTCGACGATCTGGTCGGCTGGATAAGGCATGGAATTCATGATCCACCATTCCAGCAGCCCAGCGGAGGCACAGGCCAGAAATTGTACTTTAATCTCCCGATTGATTCCCTTGTGAATGCCGCACGCATCAACTTGCTCTTCCACTCCCTGAATCAGGATGTTCATCAGCCGGTTTCGAAAGGCAGGAATGCCTTTTTGGGTTAATAGCGTGGTATAAACGGGAGCATGCTGCTCCAGGTAACGGAAGGTTGAGAGCAACGCGTCCTTGACGGTCATGGGCGTTGTAGGACTTTCCACCATGCAGCTCTCCACCAGCTGCTGCAAATAAGTCTCAATGCTTTGATCCAACAGATCGAACTTGTCCGTGTAGTGCAAATAGACGGTACCACGGTTCACATTGGCCCGATCAGCAATCTCATTAATCGTAATTTGCTCGAAATCCTGCTCTTCTAACAACCCGATAAAGGCATGGGTTATGGCTTTTCTTGTTTTGACAACTCGTCTGTCCATGGCTCCTCCTTTGATGTTTTCAACAATATGGATCCATTCGTTGATTATTCAACAATAACGGATATTTTAGCGATTGAAGCGTTGCAGATGCTTTGTTACTCTTATTTTATCAACAAATGTTGATAAAGCAACGAATATCCATAAAAATTTGAAATAGAGGGATAACTAATGAATATATTAGTGTATGGCGCAGGCGTTCTGGGCAGTCAGTTGGCGCAGGTTCTGGTACGTGGGGGAAATGACGTCACCATTCTGGCTAGAGGGAAGAGGGCAGAGGAACTGGAGAGAGATGGTATTGTCATTCGTCATGTGTTCCAGTTTAAAACGACCATTGATCCGGTTCGGGTAACAAGAGCGCTGGAAGAAAATGATGAATATGATCTTATTTTCGTGGTTATGAAGTATAACGATTTTCCATCGGTATTGCCTATTTTGGCAGCTAATCAGAGCAGGAAATTGGTGATCGTCGGCAACAATGCAGATGCACGAAGCATGCAAATCTTTTTGGAGGAAAACAGCAAGGTGGAGAAAAAGGTCGCCTTTGGTTTTCAGGTCAGCGGTGGGCGGCGGCAAGAAGACCGTATGTTATCCATTGGTGGAGCAAGCGGGCAAATGGTGATTGGTGGGCTGGACGGTGAGATTGCCTTTAAATCTAGACTGGATCAAGCGTTTGAGAAGACGAAATACAAGTTGAATTATCTGGATGATATCGATGCCTGGCTGAAAAGCCATATTGTGCCCATTCTGATGCTTAATGCGGTGAGCTTTAATGAGAAGCATGAGATGATCAAGCTGGACGGGAACAGGAAGCAACTCCAGCATATGATTGGGGCGATGGATGAGGGCTTTAGCGTGCTTGAGGCTATGGGTATAACGATTATACCGAAGATTCAGGCCAAACTGATTCGCAAACATCAACGGATGTTTTACCTTCTACTGAAGATGTATAGTATGCTTCCGATCTATAAACTGGTTGCGGGTTCCTTTGGGGAGATTGAGGCGTTAGATAATGCATTTACTGATTGGAAAAAGGCTACCCGCACGCCCACTCCTCATTGGGATGTGCTCAAAAAAGAATATTCTAATCTCAAATGAGATGACTATTGCTCAAAGTCCCGATCCCGACTACAATTAAACCAACTAATAAAATAGGGATAAGGAGATATGCAGATGCGGGAAGTGCCTATGCGCTATGTCAAAGCGAACCAGATTGGGATTGTGCTATTTGTTGTCCTGTCATTTCTGTTCAACCAGCCGTTAATTCTGGGAGCATTATGGATCATCCAAGTCATTGGTTTGGCATCCGGAGGCAAGCTTAATCTGTTTGTGCAGATTGGGAAGGCTGTGTTAACGGGAAAAGGGACAGAGACACAGGCAGTGGAACTGCAACGCTTCAACAATGTTCTGGCCGTATTATTTCTCACGCTGGCACTTGTCTCATTCGGCCTTGGTTGGCAGGTAGCAGGTTATATTTTCTCGTCGATGCTTCTCCTGGCTGCAAGTGCTGCATTGCTCGGTTACTGTGTGGGCTGCACCGTATATTTTTGGTATAAACAGCTCCGAGCTGGCAGAAAGATTGGTTTTTAAACTATATGTGATTGCAAAACACTCCCCTCCAAGTTCTGTGTCTACTTGAAGGGGATTTTACTTTTTTTATCTAAACCTGGCCTTGTTTAAATTGTTTGTAAAATTGCTGTCGTTCAACGGAACATTAGCACTGCCAAAATCGGTTGTATTCAGTGCCGAGACCGGAGGAAGGGGAGTCTTTCGGGAAGTACCATGCGTACATAATAGCCCATACGCCATTGTGCCATGCCGTACGCGAGTACACTTGGCCTCTGCTTGAGCTGCAGTCCTCATGATTTGAGAGGGTATTAGACTATTTCCGGCCCAAGCGGGCAGAATGGTGATGGATGGTTATAAATGACAGGAAAATCGATAGGATTAGATTCAAGAGGAGTGCTAGAGGTTTATTTTGTAAAGGATAGACAAGTTCGGAAGTGAACAGAGCGCATGCTCGTCATTGCTGGAGTAGGATAGTTCTTTAGGTTTTATCGTTATTATTATCCAGATGTAAAATTTCGTTATAATCGATATGAAAATAATTACTTATGTATCACAGGCTAGGACATCTTTACATTTGATGATATGATAGTACATAAAGGCTTTGGAATGAGACGGAATTCCTTATGCATATATATAAGTAGAGAAAAGTGTTGGGGCAGGATTAACGGACGTGAGTCATTGTGTAAAATGATGCCCGACTACGGTCACTCTCAGATAGTAAGAATATGAGGTCGTTCAGACTCATGGATAATGTGGAATAGGTGGCGTATGAGATGAAAAAAGCTCGCTTGATATATAATCCGACCTCAGGCCGGGAAGAAATGAAGAAACGTCTGGCAGACATTTTGCAGCGTTTGGATCAAGGTGGTATCGAAGCCTCGTGTCACGCAACAACGGGTGAGGGAGATGCAACCCGAGAAGCGGAGCTGGCGATTGAACGGGGATATGACATGATTATTGCCGCTGGCGGCGACGGTACATTGTATGAAGTCATCAACGGCATGGCCGAGCGGGAGAATCGTCCTCCGCTTGGTGTATTCCCTCTGGGAACAACCAATGATTTTGCGCGTGCGCTTGGTATTCCAAGACAGTGGGAAGATTACGTCGATCTGGTCATTAACCAGCAGCTTCGTCCGCTCGATCTGGGCAAGGCGAATGATAAATATTTTATTAATATTGCAGGCGGGGGTTCGTTAACCGAACTGACCTATGAGGTGCCAAGCCGTCTGAAAACGATGATTGGGCAACTGGCCTACTATATGAAGGGTATTGAGAAAATGGCGAGCCTGTCTCCGCAGGAATTGGTTATCCGTGCCGCGGGTCAGGAAGAAATTCATGATGAATTCATGCTGTTCCTCATTGCCAATACGAACTCCGTTGGAGGCTTCGAGAAGCTGGCTCCGGGTGCGACCATTGATGATGGTCTGTTCGATGTGATCGGTGTCCGCAAATGTAATCTGGCTGACATGATTCGCCTCGTAACCCTTGCGCTGCGTGGTGAACATCTGAACGACAAGAAGGTCGTTCATTTCCAAACGGATTATATGGAAGTAACGTCGCCGGGCTATGTGCAGTTGAACCTGGATGGCGAGTTGGGCGGCACATTGCCTGCGACATTCAAGAACCTGCGTCATCACCTGATGTTGTATCGTTAAGCGTAGTATGGATCGGTGAGAAAATGTGATTTCCTGTTGCCGTGGGCAGTGGGATCACGTATAATCTCATGGTGCCTGAAAATGAATGGAATCTCCCTTGCACAAGGGATGAACATATATGAAGAAAGAAGTGAATGTACGTTGTCTAATACGAACCGCAGCGGTCGTGGAAAAAACCGCCGGAATTCGGCTACCTCTCAGGGGCAAGGGAATGCTTCAGCATCCCGTCAGCCGAGTAAATCATCTCGTCCATCTACACGTCAGCAAGGGAAAGAGGTGCGGCCACAAGGCGCATCTCTTTCTGCCGTTCGTCCGAAGGGACGGGAACGTGAATCTGCACCAATCGAAGGACTTCCTGTAAGTAAAAATGAAGAGACCGTCATCGACATCATTGGTATGAACCATGACGGTGAAGGTGTCGGCCGTGCCAATGGATACACGCTATTCGTGCAAGGTGCGCTTCCGGGCGAAACCGTACGCGTGAGAGTGATGAAAACCAAAAAGCAGTACGGCTATGCCAAACTGCTGGAGATTGTGAAGGCAAGCCCAGATCGTGTATCCGCACCTTGCCCGATCTACGATCAATGCGGTGGATGCCAGATCCAGCATATGAGTTACGCCGGACAGCTTGCGTGGAAACGCCAGCTGGTGGTGGACAATTTGCAGCGGATCGGCAAGCTGAATGTGTTGGTGGAGGGTGCAGAAGGTGGCGAGCAACAGGGCATTCGTATACTGCCTACCATGGGCATGGACGAGCCATGGCGCTATCGCAACAAGGCACAAGTGCCTATCGGTGCAGCTGAAGGTGGCTTGGTGGGTGGTTTTTACGCCAAAGGAAGTCATCGGATCATCGACATGGACACCTGCCTGATTCAGCATGAGCATAACGATGAAGTGGTTGCGAAGGTTAAGGAGATCGGCAGTCATTTGGGAATCAGCGCATATAACGAAGAAACAGGCCGCGGACTTCTGCGTCATGTGGTTGTGAAGAAGGCTTTCCGTACTGGTGAGATGATGCTCGTTCTCGTGACGAATGGAAGAGACATTCCACACAAGGATGCATGGATTGGCAGTATCCGTGAAGCGATTCCACATGTGGCGAGCATCTGCCAGAACGTGAACAAGAAACAGACCAACGTTATCTTCGGCGATGAGACCCGCGTTCTGTGGGGCCGTGATGTGATCTACGATTATATCGGGGATGTACAGTTTGCGATTTCGGCGCGGTCGTTCTATCAGGTGAATCCGGTGCAGACAGAAGTACTGTATGGGAAAACGGTAGAGTACGCTGGGCTGAGTGGTAAAGAAACGGTGATAGATGCCTATTGCGGCATCGGGACGATCTCTCTTTTCCTCGCGCAACATGCGGATCAGGTGTACGGGGTAGAGATCGTGCCTGAAGCGATTGAAGATGCGCGTAGTAATGCGATGTTGAACGACATGAAGAACGTGAAGTTCGAAGTGGGTGCATCCGAAGACGTTATTCCACGCTGGAAAGAACAAGGCATCGAAGCCGATGTCATCGTTGTTGATCCACCGCGGAAAGGCTGCGATCCGCGTTTGTTGGATACGATTCTGGAGATGAAGCCGGAGCGCGTGGTGTACGTGAGCTGTAATCCGAGTACGTTGGCACGTGATCTGCGTGTATTGGAGGATGGCGGGTATCGCACGGTTGAGGTGACGCCGGTGGACATGTTTCCACATACGGTGCATGTGGAGAGTGTAGCAGTATTGGTTAGAAGCTAAACATAAAGATAAGGGGTTCGAGAATTTATACATGATTCTCGGAACCCCTTTTTGTCTTTGTTTTAATACCCTCCTTCATTTGTGAGTAATTCTGGAGTGCCGACAAACAGATCATACAGTAGTCTAAAACTCCCCATCATGCCAGCCGGTAATTAATACACATGCACACCCGCACCAAGCACGGACTTATTTTGCACAGAATTACCGGATAGATATACCTTTTGCAGATTAGGCAGCTGGCTTAGGGTCTCGATATTGGAAATGGCATTGTTCTCGAGATGAAGCTCTTCTATGGCCTGCCAGTTACTCATAAATTCCAGTGAAGCCAAGTTGCTGTCTTGCAGAGTGAAGGAACGTAGAGCGGTCATTTTGGCAAAGTAAGGCATCATCTGGTCAACTTCATTAACAGAGGTATTGTTTATGCTGAAATATGGCTGCTCTAAGGTCAATTGTTCAAGCACGTTGTTCTCCGCGGCTGCCTTTTGTTCAAAGTTCAGCCTACACTCGGAGCACACCAAAGATTTCACCTGCTTCAAACGAAATAAGGCATCGCTTTCCTTGAACAGTGACGAGTCGTAAATGCTTAGGGTCTCTAGGCGGGACAAGCCGTCCAGTGCACCTAGACGTGTGATTTCACTGATCTCCCAGAGGGAGAGTTGCTCCAGTTTCGGGAATTTCCCCAGCGTAGCCAAGTTTAATTCCCCGCTTCCGCCTCGGAGCGTCAGGCTGGTTGCGGCGGGCGCCTTTAGCCCCGGGAGAAAGGAGCCTGGGACTTCCACTCGGCCTACATTAGGTAAAGATAACGCCTCTGCGTTCTCATAGTAACCGGACAACGTTAATTCCCGCAGTGAAGACAGGCTGTTTATGCTCTTTACCGAGCCAAGCTGACTTAGAGAAGCCAGGCGTAGTTTAGTAATGGAGGCCTTGCCGGTCAAGCGCTCCAGGCTTGAAAAGTTTACATTTTCGATATCTAAAGTTTGTAGAGCAGGCATATTTTGTACAAAGTCGATGGACTTTACGTTGGTTAAATAGGAAAGCTGAAGCTCTTGAAGCTGGGTTAAGGCATACAGCGGCTGTAGGTCTGTAGCTTCACTGTAATGTATGGACAAGGATGATAGCCCGGTCATGGACGACAGCCATCCCAGTTCATCGACAAAGGTGAGCGACAGGGACTTGAGCGGCAGTTTATTCAACAAAAAGAAATCCGTTACGGACTCATCCACATAGGTAATGGATAAAGAGCTCAGATTAGGAAATTCCAACAGTAGGGCCAATTCCTGATTGCTGCGAAGCTGAGTGGAAAGCTCCGTAATTTTAGTCTTGTCGCCAAAGTAGCCCGAAAATGTACTAAAGGATTCGTTAAAAGCGCCTCCATAACTTTTTAATCCGGACATATGGGCCAAAGTGGTTTGGTCCGTCTGGGAGATTTCATAGCTATTCGTCAGGTCCAATGCCGTCAGTCCTTTAAAAGCTTCAAAATCTCGCTGATCAATCCGCTGGCTATTCAGTTTCTTGTCCTGAGTAATATAAGTGATCTTCTCGGCCTGTTCATCGCTGAAGGGATCGGAGAGGCTATATGTAAACGTCCACTGATCATTCTCCGAATGCTCTACGGTTAAATAGCGAATACGAGCCAGTTCCTCCTCTGTCGGCAAGGCAGACCCTTTATCGAAGATATCTCGCAAAAATGAGAGCATAACCTCGCTTTCGGGCATCTTTCGCACAGACAGATTGGCTTCTGTTTTTGGATAGGTGGAGCTGTTGCTATAATAAAAATACGTACCGATGGCGCCAGTTAGGACTAACATCAGCATCAGCAGTAGCTTTACGGAGGCAGCCTGCTTCAGCGGTGCTTTAGGGGGCGTTCCGTGGTAATGATTAATGGTCTGGTCTACGTAATGGACATGATTTTGCTTCAATAAAAGCTCTGTTTCACAATAGGGACACTTTAAAATCTCACCTTCTTTGTATTCAATTCTTCCGTTGCAATTGGGACAGTTTAACGGGATAAACGCCACGAATGTCCCCTCCTTCATTATGATGGTCATAAGATCATGCTGAACGGTCATCTGACTTCATTATACCTTGTGAATTTACGTTTGATGAGAGAAAGAAGTTTCACATAGCGAAGGAGCAGGGAAATCCTGCCCCTTTTTGATCTTTTTTAAGTATGGCTGGTGGTAAGCATTATTAAGAGGGGATCTGTTGTGAGTGCTGCGACGAATTTATTGCCGCGACCTGATCATCGGAACGAAGAACATGTCCGTACCCGTATCAGAATTGGTATTGTTCTGTAAAAAACTAAGATTCCCCTTTAATTTGGAGTAAGAATTCTCTTCCATGAAGTGGTATTATCTGGGGTGAAAGGAGGCTGGTCACAACAAATTATGTAAGCGCTTTATATGTTTGGTAAAAAATTTGGTGTGGGGGGAATGCTTCGAATGAGGAAATCATTTAAGCAGGTCGTTTCCGGGTTACTCGCAGCGGCTCTGCTTCTTCCGGGCGGCTTGATAGCTCCGACAGTTAACGCTGCAGATCTAGTGGCAACTAATTCACAAATTGTGTATCAGGAAACATTCCAGAATGGTCAAGGCAAGGCAACTCAATCAGGTGGTGCCCAGCTGGACGCTGTAACAGACAAGCCGTTTGAAGGCAATAATGATGGAGCGGCTCTACATGTTAGTAACCGATCTAATAACTGGGATGGCGTGGACCTCGCTTTTGATGACCTTGGTTTGTCAGTTGGCAAAGAGTATTCTGTAACCGCTTCCGTATATGTCGATACTGATGCTAACCCACCTGCAGACGGGAAAGCCGTTCTGGAAATTGTAAGCAATAAGGGCGTTACTGGCTCAGAAGGATACACCGGAATTAGCTCTGCTGACTTTAAAGCAGGACAAGGCATTACGCTATCCGCCGTTATCTCCGTTACCAGTGTGGACAAGACAGCTCTGCGGATTAAATCTGATGAAGCAGGTAATGGTGTTCAATTCTATATCGGTGATATCACAATTACTCAAGCAGGAGCACCTGCTGAGCCTACTGTAGTCCTTAACCAAAGTTTTGAAGATGGCAGTACCGGTGGATGGGGCAAGCTGGGTTGGGGATCGAACGGGGATACTGCGGTCGTCGACAACGACGTAGCCTCCGAAGGCACGAAATCTCTGAAGTTCTTTAACCGGGCCGATGAGAAAGCCGTCCCTGCCCTCGTACTTACTGGCAAAATGAAATCCGACCGTAAGTATGATATTTCCCTCAAGGTTAGACTCGGTTCAGGTGAAGGCCAGTTCCATCTGGCTTCCAAAATAAATTCAGAAGTATTAGCAGATGATCAGAAGTATCCTTGGATTATAGGCAACAAGCTTGTAACCGCTTCTGACTGGACGCTCTTAGAAACCAAAGGCTATGAAATCCCTTCTAAAACGAATGAGGTCATCATCTATGTTGAACCATCGGACAATACGTTAACCTCGGATATTTACATTGATGAAGTCATCATCACCGATGTAACCCCTGATCAAACCGCACCGGAAAATGTAGATAAAACGGGCATCTCTGCCGATTTTGAGAATGGTATGGATGGATTCAAAGCACGGAACGGCCGTGAAACGGTAGTCCTTTCCGAAAACGATAATCATACATCTGGCGGCAAGCAAAGCTTGCTTGTGACGGCTACGACACAATATGATGCAGCCTTGGTTGATGCTACTGGCAAAATGGCGAAGAATCACGAATATGAGCTGTCTGCTTGGGTGAAAATGGCACCTGGCGAAGCGCCTACGACCCTTCGTATTAGTGTTCAATATGCTGACAGCGGCTTTGCGAACGTTTCACCAAATGCAATCGTTACAGATCAGGAATGGGTACACTTAACGGGTAAGTATACGCTCACCACTACTCCAAGCGTACTCAATGCTTATATTGAAACAGCAAACAATGACGGCGGCAACCGTACCTTCTTCTTGGATGACTTTGCTCTAAAATATCTGGGGCCTGTAACTGCCGCACCTCCGATTCAAGAAAACCTTCCTAACCTCAAGGATATTTACAAAGATGATTTCCTGATCGGGAACATTGTTAATCCGTCTACCTTTGACGAGACTCGGCTCAAGCTTCTGAAGAAACATCACAATGTCGTCACGTTTGAGAATGATATGAAACCGGATTATGCCTATAACGCGGACAGACAATTTGATTTCACCGCAGAAGATGCCCTTGTCCAAAAAGTACAGGATGCAGGCCTTGATTTGCACGGCCACGTGCTCGTATGGCATGCGCAGTCTCCTACATGGCTTCATACCGCAGACGGTGGTAAACCATTGAGCCGTGAAGAAGCTCTGAAAAACTTGAGAACACATGTTAAAACGGTCGTTGAGCATTTTGGTGACCAAGTCATTTCCTGGGATGTTGTCAACGAAGCCATGAACGATAACCCGGCTAATCCGGAAGACTGGAAAAATGCATTGCGTAATTCAGGCTGGTTACAAGCCATCGGCCCTGAATTTATAGAGGAGGCATTCCTTGCAGCCAAAGAAGTCATTGATGAAAATGGCTGGGATATCAAGCTATATTACAATGACTATAACGATGACAACCAGAATAAAGCTACAGCCATCTATAGCATGGTTAAAGAGATCAATGAGAATTACGCCGTAAATCACCCTGGCGAGAAACTGATTGATGGCATCGGCATGCAAGCCCACTACAATTTGGGTACGAGACTGGACAATGTCAAGATGTCGCTTGAGCGTTTCATTTCCTTGGGAGTAGAAGTCAGTGTCACCGAGTTGGACATTATGGCAGGCACCAATTCTACAATCACTGAAAAAGAAGCAAAGCAGCAGGCCTATCTGTATGCCCAATTGATGGATCTCTATAAGAAGAACAGCGAGCATATTGCGCGTGTCACCTTCTGGGGATTGAATGACAGCACCAGCTGGAGAGCCGAGCAGAATCCAACCTTGTTCGATAAGAATTTTCAAGCAAAACAGGCGTTCTACGCGGTAGTTGATCCGCAAAAGTATATGGCGGAAAATCCGCCTGAAGAGCTTGAATACAAGAAATCAAGTGCGCACTATGGGACACCAGCTATTGATGGCTCCGTAGACAGCATATGGAGCAAAGCTCCTGAATTGAAACTGGATACAAAGCAAATGGCATGGTCAGGTGCAACAGGAACGGCAAAAGCACTGTGGGATGACGACAATCTGTATGTATTGGTTCAAGTCAGAGATGATCAACTGAACAAGTCCAACCCGAATGTATGGGAGCAGGATTCCGTTGAAGTATTCGTCGATGAAAACAACGGGAAAACAGCTAACTTCCAAGACGATGATGGACAATACAGAGTGAACTTTGAGAACGCAGCTTCCTTTAATCCTGCGGAAATCGCTGCAGGCTTCGAATCCAAAGTCTCTGTTTCCGGTACCAACTACACGGTTGAAATGAAGATTCCGTTCAAAAAGGTTAAGCCTGCGAACAATGCCAAAATTGGCTTTGATGCGCAGATCAATGATGCGAAAGACGGCAACAGAATCAGTGTGAATGCATGGAACGATCCATCCGGTCAAGGTTACCAGGATACTTCCGTATTCGGTGAATTGACGCTCACTGGCAAACCCTCTTCTGGCGGAAACAATGGCGGAGGAAACGACGGTGGAGGCAACAACGGCGGGGGGAACAATGGTGGTAGCAGTGGCGGATCAAATTCCGGGACTACTCCGCAGCCCCAACCTCAACCACAGCTTCCAGACAATGACTCGAAGATAGTGCCGGTAATAAAAGTTGAAAATGGAACAGCCACAGCAACCATTTCAAGCGACAGCCTGAATAAAGCGATTGAAAAAGCTTCTCCAGGTGCAAATGGCAAGAAGCAGGTTACCATCGAAGTGCCGACGCAAGCAAATGTACAATCCTATGTTGTGCAATTGCCGACTTCAATCCTGCAAAGCAACAATAATGTTGAGTTTGTGCTTAGGACGGAGAATGCAACAATTCAAATTCCGTCCAACATGCTTTCTAATATTACGGAGCAAGCTAATCAAGTCTCTATTCAGATTAACAAAGTCTCGACAGATCGTCTGAGCGCAGATGTTCGCGCTATTGTGGGTAGCCGTCCGGTGATCGATCTAAGTGTAAAAGCTGGTGACCGTCTCCTTGCCTGGAACAATCCAGCGGCACCTGTAACGGTATCTGTTCCGTACACGCCTGCTGCACAGGAGCTTGTCAATGCACATCAGATCGTGATTATTTACATTGACAATCAAGGGCATGCAACAGCCGTGCCAAGCGGACGCTATGATGCTAAATCCGGTTCAATGGTGTTCAAAACAACTCATTTCAGCACTTATGCTGTAGCCTACGTAACCAAGACTTTTGCCGATGTGCAAAATGTCCTGTGGGCAAAACAAGCAGTTGAAGCGATGGCTGCACGCGATATTATTAAAGGAATCTCTGATGACAGCTTCGCGCCTGCAGCTTCCATCACGAGAGCCGACTTTATCACCTTGCTTGTCCGAGCACTTGAATTAAAGGGTCCGGGTACGAACACGGCAGCCTTCAGCGATGTTCAGCCAACCGCTCACTATGCAGAGGCCGTGGCTATTGCCAAAGAACTCGGAATTGCCTCTGGATTCGAAGACAACACATTCAAACCTGGCAACAGCATTTCCCGTCAAGATATGATGGTTCTTACGGCGAAAGCCCTGAAAGCAGCGGGTAAGCAATCTGCCGGAAACGGAAATCTAGATTCTTATTCCGATGCTGCAAGCATTTCCGCTTACGCGATGGATAGTGTAGCTTCTCTCGTAGGAAGCGGAATTGTCAACGGCAAAGATGGCAAAATCGCACCAGCCGACACATTGACTCGCGCTGAAGCAGCGATGGTTCTGTACCGCATCTGGGAAATGTAAATGTAAATGTAAAGTTTAATTAAACCAGCTGATAAAAAAAGACTACCCCCGTTATTCCAGACGGGGGTAGTTCTACTATTTCATATCGAAGTGAAAAAAAAGCTCGTCCATCACTCTGCAGAAAAATGAACAACTGCACTATATAACATCTTGTTGCGAAACGGGTCGAACGTGACTTGATGCTGAACCTGCTTCACCCGGAGCAGCAATGCCTTGTTCATTCCAATTCGGTCTTCGATCGCTCGTTCTAGTTCCTTGAAGTCATAAGCCTGCAAGCATTCAACTTTGTCTTTGATAATATCGAGTGAAATTTCCATGTTTGATTCAGGCCTCCTCCATGTCACGATTTGCAGGTACAAAAGCCTGCCGAACTTTTATTGTAGAGGAGCTAGTCCCGTTCGGCAAGAGCGAACAAAGCCAATCATTAGAACGATGGAGGCGGTCTGAATTCTATACCGGGGGGCCAAAACGAGAAGGTAAAGTTATGCTTCAAATAATCACTAATAAACTCGTGCTGAAAATCAACTAAAGACGTGGTAAAATTGGTGGAGTAATAAATGGAGAAAAGGGAAATCCGGACCCATACGGTAACTAGCAAAGGGGGGCGTCGCCCCTCTTTTTCATGCGAGTCTATTGAAGAGTACGCTTCTCTTCGGGGTAGGATATATTCATCTTGATGTGATTAACAGATACTGATGTTTGAACGAAGTTACATTTGCATGGTATAAGTGAAGAAGAAGCAAGGACATCAAAATGTAAATTGCAACGAATCTGCTAATGTAAATGATACGATTGCAGATGTATGGCTTACGATTTTAACATTAATGAGGACAAAGGTTGTCCTGGTATATATAGAGGAGTTTCTAATATGAAAGAAAATTTTTGGCGTGATTTGCCACGACCATTTTTTATACTGGCGCCGATGGAAGATGTGACGGATGTTGTGTTTCGTCATGTCGTAAGTGAAGCGGGCAGACCGGATGTGTTTTTTACGGAGTTTGCGAATACAGAGAGTTATTGTCACCCGGAGGGGAACAAAAGTGTACGCGGGCGTCTGACTTTTACAGAAGATGAACAGCCGATTGTGGCACATATTTGGGGAGACAAGCCGGAGTTCTTCCGCGAGATGAGCATCGGGATGGCGAAGGAAGGTTTCAAAGGCATCGATATTAATATGGGCTGTCCTGTCGCCAATGTGGCGGAGAATGGAAAAGGAAGCGGTCTGATCTGCCGTCCTGCGCTTGCAGCGGAGATTATTCAGGCGGCCAAAGCCGGTGGCTTGCCCGTCAGTGTCAAAACTCGCCTCGGGTTCACCGAGGTGGACGAATGGCGCGACTGGTTGACTCATATTTTGCAGCAAGACATTGTGAATCTGTCCATTCATCTGCGTACAAGAGAGGAAATGAGCAAGGTCGATGCGCACTGGGAGCTGATTCCGGAGATCAAGAAACTTCGGGACGAGATTGCACCGAATACGCTGCTGACCATTAATGGGGATATCCCTGATCGTGCGACGGGACTCAAACTAGCCGAGCAGTATGGTGTGGATGGCATTATGATTGGACGAGGCATTTTCCAAAATCCGTTTGCTTTTGAAAAAGAGCCAAGGGAGCATACCACAGAGGAGTTCCTTCATTTGCTGCGACTGCACCTGGACCTGCACGATCAATATTCAGAGCTTGAACTGCGTTCGTTCAGCCCACTGGCCCGCTTTTTCAAAATCTACGTCCGTGGATTCCGCGGGGCAAGTGAGCTGAGAAACAGCTTGATGAACGCCAAAACAACGACTAGAGTACGCGAATTGCTCGATGAATTTGGAAGTAAGGAGCATGCGGAGACAGAGTAGGACGAAGAACACGAATGGTTGTAATCATGGATACGGAGTATGATTCAGGTAAATTAGATTTAACAGCAAAAAAGAAGCGGTAGCTCTTCCGCTTCTTTTTTGCTGTTAATGTGGTTTTAGCGGTAAAAGTCTACTGCACTTCATCCATTTACGCGATTTAGGGAACATCGGAGCCGTTTCCGATTCTACTGAAGATGTTAACGCGTATACTCCGGCTTCTCCATAGCAATGGGTTGAGGATTATCCAGCACCCATAACACCGCCAGCTCACTTAATCGGGCAGGCGCATCATAATTCGATCCATGGCGAAGCCTGTGGGCCAAGTCTGTTGCTTCTTGAAGAAGTGCTGGGGCTAATGGCGTACCAGATCCCAGATGGCGAATCAGAGCATCCAGCATGTTGCGATACGGCTCATCCCAGTTTCCACCGCCATTATCCAATACTTCATGGGACACACGTCCTGTGATGCGGATGACTTCTCCCTGAACCGTTTGGGCATGTCCCTGGGCCGGGATGAGATACTCCCACAGCTCCTGATGCTGTTTCGGCCAAGTGGTTGCTTTTACCTGAATGGGAGCTGTTCCATCGTGCATCATTCGACTCGCTACCGGCTCGACATCAAATTGTTGATAGAGCTTGCTCAGTGCGTCTGAAACTTCATCTACCTTGTCCTTATTGAACTTCTCACGGACAAATTCAAAATCCTTGCCAATTCGCTTCACGGACTCTTTCATTTCCGGAGTGACTTTTGCTCCGGCATCCAGCAGAATCGCGGAAATCTTCGACATACTGACAATATCGCTATTTCGGCTATTCATTAATCCTTTGGCTAACGGAGTATTACCTCTTTCATTGACTACATTGATATCAGCACCTCGGGCTACCAATTCTTGTACCACTTCGGTTCTATACGCATTGACCGCTGCGTGTAATGGTGTTTCATTTTGGTAGTCCACAGCTTCCAGATCCGCACCTAATTCAAGGAACAAGGCTACATTTCCTGACCAGTGCGAAGCATGGGCATGTAATGGCGTGCGTTGATAATTGTCACGTGCGTTGATATCTGCCCCTTGTTCTACCAGCCAGCGAACCAATTCATCGGAAATATGCCGAAAGCTGAGGGCCGTACCTTTGCTGTAGCCCCCGCGGGCATCCCATTCGCATTGCTCGAAGACCTCTTTTACGGCAACGATATCATTATCTTTAACGAGTTTTTCCATATGCGCAGGTAATGTCGTTTCCTTAATCATTAAACTCTTCCTCTCCTTTGTGGATAGCATCATCGACTTCTGAAGGCAGGTGAAGATCTTCTCCATTGACAGACAAATGATAGTTTAATAGATTACAGATAATTTCCAGCAAGTTTATCATATCCAGAAGTGGAAAACCAATAATAGGAGTTTTGACTTTAAGGGCTGGGTAGATCAATCCAGGATGTCTGTTCGTTGTGCTATGTTATAATTTAAATCAATATCGTTTTGAACTGATTGCCTTAGATGAGGCAGGAGGCTTTTGAGAATAGGAGGATCTATGTCCTGGAGTAAATTAAAGCAACAGCTAGAAAGTTTTCTTAGTCCTGCGCTGGTTGGAAAAGTAGATTACCGGGCGACCAGCTATCGCTATTCACCTGATAAATCAGGTAGTTGTTATCTGACCGTGGATCAGAAGAATATCCTCAATATGGGAGACACAACTTCACCAATCCGTTGGTATCATTCCGATCAGGAGATTAAGAATGATCCCAATATCGTGATATCTGTAAGTGATGAAGAGATTGAAGCTATTCGAAACGAAACCAAAGGGAACGTTCCGGAGGACCGTCTTCAAGTCATGGCAAGAAGCAGAAAAGTCTCCGTACATGCCAAAGAGCTGTTGCTGGCACAAACCGCGTTAAGTAAAACGAATTTTACAGCAGCAGCGACTACGTTTTTGTCCACTTCCATAGAGGATAATCTGGAGAGCAAGGAGATTCTGTTCAATATTCTGGCTTTGGTGGACAGACGTGTTGGCAAGAAACGAATTCTGAACATGTCTGATTCGATTAAAATGAAGCATCCGGCTGTGCAGTATTTTTATGAAATACGGCGCAGGACGGTGTGAAATTGATATATTGCTATAGCTTTTAACTATAACTAGTTATGGCATTTAAGTATCTCAGCCAACCTCGTTCTGCATGATATGATAATGGTATACAACGAGGGGGTTTTTGACATGACTGATAAGTTCCAGATCGTAGGTAGTTTGTTGCGTCCTGATGAGCTGCTGACATATAAAACGCAAATTGAACATCGTGATGATATCAAATATCCATTCTATGAAAGTTTTGAAGGTTATGAAAAATGCGAGACTGAGGCCATCAAACAAGTGGTGAAAAAAGAAATCGAGCATGACCTGTCGATTATTACAGATGGAGAGTTCTCCAAATCGATGTGGCATCTGGATTTTGTTTGGGGCTTTGGTGGAGTTGAGCGTTATATTGCAGATCATGGATATTTTTTCCGTGATGTCGATGGATCTTCAAAATATGAAACACGTAAAGATATTGGCCTGCGCATAACGGGCGAATTGAGCGGTAAAAATCATCATTTCATTCAACTGTTTAAACAATTGCAAGACACGGCGGGTGACCAGCAAACGAAACTTTGCGTTCCATCGCCATCCCATATTTTTGGTGAACTCTCCTGGTCGGATAATATCGGCGGTACGGACGCTGTTTATCAGAATATTCAGGAGCTCAAAGCGGGTCTTGTGAAAGCTTATAAGGAATTTGTGGAAGAATTCGCTGCGGTAGGCGGTAAAATCCTGCAAATGGATGATTGCTTGTGGGAGCTGTTTGCAGACGATAACCCGAACTCTCCGTTTACAGGGGAGCATATTAACCAAGAGGAAGTACAGGGTCTCGCTACCGAATTTATTGATATTAACAATACCGTGATTGACTTCGGTCATAGCCTGGGCTTGAAAATGTGGACACATAATTGCCGCGGCAACTATGATTCTCGCAACATGGGCGGTGGATCTTATGCGAAAATCGCTAACCTGTTCCTGAAGCAATTGAAATATGATCGTTTCTTCCTGGAGTGGGATGATGATCGTGCGGGTTCGCTTGAGGCGTTGGAAGTGTTCAAGGACAGACCTGAAACAGAAGTCGTATTAGGTTTGCTTTCCTCCAAAACGAGTACACTCGATGATGAAGCGCGTGTTGTTCGTTTGCTGGACGAAGCATCCAAAATCATCGATAAAGATCGACTGCTGCTGTCTCACCAATGCGGCTTTGCATCCTGCGATGGTGGTAACGAATTAAGCGAAGCTCAGCAATGGGCGAAGATTGATCAGGGTCAGAAGATCGCCAAGAAATACTGGAACAACTAAATTAGAATTGCACCATCTTGAATGAATAGGGATGACTCGTAGGGCCATTGGTGGACCTGCGAGTCATCTTTTTGCATATAGTCGAAGACACGCTTGGCTTTTATAGCATAGGTGGAGATCGATTCCACGGACTATGCCCACCCCGGAAACATCTATCCAAAAGGAAAAGCTCTTGCCCACGCAGAAGTTATATACTTTCAAACTCCTGCGATGAGAAACAATGGCATGGATGCATTGAGTGGTTATATAGAGTGAAAGGGAGAGGGGACAAGATAATAATGAATCAAACACCGTTAGAAAAAGACCGGGTTCTTAAGAAACTGGATTCGCTTGGATACTCGGACCGGATGAAGCAAATAGCTCAACTGGGTCACCAGCATTCGGATCAGGCAGGGTATTCTGCGTTACTTATAGCTTTACTCGATAGCGGTACTGCCTATGAAGCACATCTGGCATTGACTGGTGCGAGTGTAATAAATGATGTAAATGCCGTATTGCTTGCTTTGAAGCATCCCAAGGCAGGGGTCAGAGGTCGGGCAGCCGGACTGTTGACTACAGTGGTGACAGATCCAGATTATTCAATTGAATCCGAAATCATTTCTATGTCCTATCATTCCCGCCGTCAATTATTGCAAAGCATTGTGAACCATCGTAGACAGGATTGGGCGGAGCGTCTGTTACCACTTGTGCTGGTTCGCTGGGGGGCACAGGAAGCGGCTTTGGTACTGTCCGTGTGCGGTGAAGAGACGGTTCGCGGCAGACTTCCGGAACTCGGCTATGCGCTCCGCAATTGGCGGGTAATTACGAAGCGTTTTCCTGATCTGGTCGCAACATATCTGGAGCATGCTCTGCAAAGTGCGACACAACGTGGAAGAAATAGCGTATGGTGGACACTTTCTTCGGCGGTGGAGAAGCTGAGTGAATCCAGACCAGCGATCGTGCTGGAATATGCGCTCAAATATGGACCATTCGATACGATACATCCTGTGATTAAGCAGCAATTGGGTGTCCTGATCCAGACGAGCCCTGAAAGTGTCTTCGAACTGCTGACACGGGAGGAGACACGAGGTTATCTCTTAGAGGAGGGGGTACCAGCCGGTGTTCTGAAAAAAAGAAAATGGTTCACTACAGCCCAGTGGACCACGCTGGTTACCCTACTCATTGACGAACCCATACACCTTGCCAAAGCATTGGATACACTTGCACCGTCAAGTCGTGGAGCGATATTTGATAAGGCATATAAGGAAAATGAGCGGAGGACACGTATTTTTCCTACGTCGTTATTGGACGTTCTACCGCACCAACTGCGTGACAAGGAAGCAACGCGCATGCTCGAATTGCGCGACATCCGGGATGATCGGAAACAGACGCTTGAGATTACAGCCCGCCGTTTGATCATTCATGCGAGGGAAAAGCTGGAGCAAGCAGTTCAGGTATCGAATGCGGATGAACGTGCTGCGGCGTATGGTCGGCTTATTCGAAGCACGGCGATATCCCGCCGGGGGATGGATGAGACATTGCGTTTCCTGACACGAGTCAAGAACGATCAGGACCCGGTACGTTGGACGGTGATGTCCGAACTGTCGAACTGTCCTGTTCCCATGTTCACCGAGCAGCATGTGGACGACCTAACTGTGCTGGCAGACAGCGTGGTCGAAGCCAGAGATACCTCATATGGGACGAAGAATGCGACAGAGAGACTGGCCTTCTCCATACTACGTGAGCATGCGCAATCGCCGGATAGCAGGCTTTTCAGGTTTGGTTTGAGAACGTTGAAGAGAATGGTCGTGCGGGATGGGCAGTTCGTGTTGTATGAGAGAGATTGGAATAGCATACCTGATCATGCGCTTGAGGTTTTGTTCGATGAGTTGTATGCATTGGGTATAGAAGCGAACAAGCGAGAGAACGATGTTGTGGTCTTGCGTATGGCCGAATCTTTCGGTAAGGCGATTGATCGTTTGCCTAAGCTACAACACTTGCTGGAGGAACTGGTGAAGACAAAGAAGGCTCCTGCTCAGGCGATCCGATATTGGCTGACTCCTTACGAAACGCGGGATGAAAGAGTCAGAGAGTTGCTCGACAGAGACCCGTCCTTCATCTCGTTCCATGAGGTGTTTTGGCATTTGCACCTGAAGCGACAGGAGTGGCTGGATCCGTTCATCGCGGGAACAGTCATTAAGGGCAAGCATTTGTCGGGAAAAACCATTTATGTTGTGCCTGCTAGTGACGGATTTTATAGGTGGCTGCCACGTCAACAGAAAGCACTGGCCTCCCTGCTGGAACAAGTCGCACTCGATACCAATCGAACTTCCTATGAACGCGCTGCAGTGATCCGAAGGCTGGCGAGCATGCCCGACCACTGGTCCGAACAATTGGAGGTGCTGTTGCAGGATTCGGAAGTGCATGTCGTGGAGGCGGCACTGTATGCCTATTCGTTAGGTGAAGAACCGGAGAAGGCACTTCCTGTTCTACTGGACAATCTGGATGGAGACCGTGCTCGTGTTGCCATGTATTCAATCCCTAGATGCGCGCGCAGGGTGAGTCCAGTTTTGCTAACGTCGATGCTTTCGGAGTTGCTAAATCGGGAGAAACTGAAGATTACGGTCAGAAAAGAGGCCATTCGGCTGCTTGGTGCTTATAAAAGCAATGACAGCATGACCCTCCTCGTTCGGGAATACGAGAAGCCCAATACTCACAAAGACGTCATTATCGCCATTGGACATGCGGCAAGGCAATGTCTGGATGATGAGCGAAGCTGGACCATGATGAGTACGATGGCTTCCTCTTCGGAGCGGGATATTGCCCAAAGCTTGTTGAACCAGCGGCCCAGCGAACTTCCGCTGGAATCGCGTCCAAGGTATTTGAGATGGATTACAGGGATCGCAGGCCATGCAGATCCGATTGTAGCCAGAGAGGCTTTTCGCTCCATGATCTCGTGGTTGAACGGGAATGAAGAAGTAATCGCCACTTGTGCCAGTAGCACACTGCTTGATTTTCAGGATAGTACCCGATGGAAGGCAGCGCTGGACACCCTTATTGCAGCTTGCTCGGAAGGCAAAACAAACGAACAGGTGATCGAGGTTTGCAGACAACTGGCTGCCACAGAAACGATAGACGAATGGAATGCGGGGAATGAGAGAGATCTGCCGCAACGGCAGCGTTTGCTCGCACTGATCGACAAGTTAACCTCGTTGTCTCCTACGGAAAGGAAAATGCTTGTTCCTTTGTATGCGGGTATCATTACATGTCTCAATTCTGATGAAACCATGAAGCTGGCGGTAATCCGGTTGCATCTGGCTATGATAGACTGGAGCAAGGCGGACCTGGCGATAGGCGGCTTGGACCCTGTCATTGGCATAGTGAACAGACAGCCGTATGTTTTGGATTTTGTGAACCGGAAGGTCAGTCGTGTCGTGAATGCAAGCAAAGGGTACTGGAAGCCGGAAGACCTCCTTCAGATGGTGGATCAGTTGAATGCTCGGCCTCACATGGCCGCTTTCCGTATAGGGCTATGTCTGTTGAAGATCGCCGGTGAGGCATTATTATGGAATGAGGACTGTACGGATCGTTTAAGAGTATATCGAACCCATGAGCAGGAAGCTGTCCGTCTGATGGCTTTGGATATATGGACAACTCTTGAATAAGCATAATTGAACAGTGCGGTACAGAAAGTATTCTGTACCGCCATTTTATTACTCGATAATTAGCTCATTGCAGATCTGCGATTATGGCACTTTAGGAGAATCTGGATGAGAAGCACGGGAAGAAGCTGTGATACAATGAGAGCGAATTTGTTGTACGGATCATCTGGCGAGTAAGTAATATAAAAAGGGGTGTTATTCATGAACGTGGAAGAAGTGATTCAGGAGCTTGAGGCGCTCGGTAAAGAACGAACGAAAAAAATTTACATCTCCAACGGTGCGCATGAACCGCTATTTGGCGTGGCAACCGGGGCGATGAAACCGATGGCGAAGCAGATCAAAAAGGATCAACCTTTGGCGGAGCAATTATACGCTACGGGGAATTATGATGCGATGTACTTTGCGGGAGTGATTGCCGATCCCCAAGCGATGACGCCAGCTGATTTCGATCGTTGGATCGATGCCGCTTATTTTTTCATGATCTCCGATTATATCGTTGCTGTGACGTTGGCCGAGACAGATATTGCGCAAGAGGTCGCTGACGCATGGATTGCTAGTGGTGATGAACTGAGAATGTCAGCGGGATGGAGCTGTTATTGCTGGCTGCTCGGAAGCCGGAAGGATGCTGAATTTTCGGAGAATAAAATGATGGAGATGCTCGAACTGGTGAAAAACACGATTCACGAATCTCCGGAACGAACGAAATATTCGATGAACAACTTCCTGTATACCGTCGCGACCTCCTATCAACCGTTGCATGATCAGGCGGTGGAAACAGCCAAGGCTGTGGGACCTGTCGAAGTGAACAAGAACATGCCCAAGAGCAAGCTGCTGAATGCCTCTGAAAATATCCAAAAGGCAGTGGATAAAGGGCGGACGGGGTTCAAGCGTAAATATGTAAGATGCTGAAATTATCGCCGTATTGTCATTTCTATCATATGGAGCATATCTCTCTAATGAAATAGCCGCTTTTAAGGGCGGTAGGCTTAACAAAAGGATATACGATCAAGTAGACCGCAACCTTCACAAAGGTGGGCGGTCTACTTGTGTTTTCAGCTTGAAAACAAAATGAAACAACCTCAAAGCTACGTATCGTATAAAAGCCCGAAACCTCTACATATCGTTCCGTTTAACCATTTCTTTCGCTTGCTGCCTGCCCGCCGAGAGAAAGCTGTCGCTAAGCTCAGGATCACTAACGGAGCGTGAAAGTACAAGTGAGCCAACCATTGTACTGAACAATGCACGACCTTTGGACACATCGATCTCAGCCAGATTGGAGATAAAAGAGATCATCCGCTCCAGTTCATGAGTGAATACCTGCCGAACCTCTTCAGAGGAGCGGGATATTTCGCCGGAAAGGGCAGGGAATATGCAGCTCATTTCCGTTTTGTCGCGGTGATAGGGACTGAGATAATAATCGATGACTGTATTAATTTTGGGATTCTGCTCTTCCTGATCCGCGACTTTTTGAAGAAGTGCGATGGTATCGCTAATGGCATATTCACAGGCTTCGGCGACCAACTGTTCCTTGTTGTCAAAGTGTGAATAAAATCCTCCATGAGTTAATCCAGCACCCTTCATAATGAACGGTACACTGACATCTTGAATACCGTTGGTGCGAAAAGCCCGAGCAGCACTTTCAACAATTTTACCTCGTACTTTTATTTTATGGCCTTTGGGATAGGGCATTATTATTCACTCCATAGCTTCATCATTCTGCTTTATCAAAATATTATAGTCATCATAATAAAACCTGTCAATTTGGCGACTAGATATCTGTTCATTTACAAAAGGGCCAAATACGGTTGTTGACTGCCTCAAAATATGATGGTTATAATATATTACGATCATCATATTTTAAATCGGCTTCAAATCGGGAGGTATCAGGATATGAGTAAGCTTGAATCTGTAGATACGTTAGTTATTGGATCAGGTCCGGGAGGATATGTGGCGGCGCTTCGTTCTTCGCAACTGGGAATGAAGACGGCAATCGTCGAACGTCAACAGCTAGGCGGGGTTTGCACGCATGTGGGTTGTATACCATCCAAAGCATTAATTGCGGAATCACATCGCTATGATTTGTTCAGACAGTTCAATCAAGCTGACGCGGCAGCGATATTTAAGATTGCTCAGCATTTTAAGCAGGGGGTTGTGAATAAACAGGCAGGTGGCGTCCACTATTTGTTAAAGACTGCGAATGTGACCATTCTTGAGGGCGAGGCCAGTCTGGTGGATGAGCACACAGCGATGATCCAGCAAACTGGACAGGAGCAAAGCATTTCTTTTAAAAACCTCATACTGGCAACGGGGTCTCGTCCAATTGAGCTGCCAGCATTTCCAGTTGGAGGTCGTATCTTATCTTCCACTGAAGCATTATCTCTACAGGAGGTTCCGAGTAGTCTGGTTGTGATCGGCGGAGGGTATATTGGTGTGGAGCTTGGACAGATGTATGCCAAATTCGGAACAAAGGTGACGATTCTGGAGGGAGGAGCACAAGTATTGCCCGGATTCGAGGCGGAACTTGCTGCCCCTGTAGTCAAACAATTGAGGGCGGATGGCATCCACATCGTAACTGGAGCGATTGCTGAAAAGGTGGAGCAGAAGGGTGATTCCATTACACTGCATTATTCCAAAAATCAAGAGCAGCACCAGGTTACAGCGGAATATGTATTGGTCACAATCGGCAGGAAACCCAATACAAACGGCCAGTTAGGACTGGAACCCATAGGTTTGCCCGTAACAAACAAGGGGCTGGTTGAGACGGATGAACAGTGCAGAACGGTTATCCCGCACATTTATGCCATTGGAGATATTACAGCTGGTCCGGCACTCGCTCACAAGGCCTCCTATGAAGCCAAAGTAGCAGCAGAGGCCATTGCAGGTCTTACCTCCAAAGTGGATTACAAGGTGATTCCGCTTGTCGTCTTTTCGGATCCGGAGCTCTCCAGTGTTGGAGTAAGTGAGACGGAAGCCAAAGCACAGGCTAATCCGGTGATTATCGGAAAATCTTCTTTTGGGATCAACGGAAGAGCATTGGCATTAAGGGAAACCGAAGGATTTGTGAAAATAGTGGCTAGTCCTACCTCAGGAATTGTTATTGGTGCGCAAATTGTTGGCGTGGAGGCATCCACACTGATATCGGAGCTTGCGCTTGCAATTGAGATGGGTGCAACCGTAGAAGATCTGGCCATGACGATTCACCCTCATCCCACGTTGGGAGAAGTGATTATGGAGGCTGCCGAGAACGTGGTCACCCAAGTGATAATGAAAAGCAAAAATACGCAGCAAATTTGACCATATAAATTGAACTAAACTTTTACACAATAACGGAGAGGACAGAAAGAACCTGAAGAAGCGAAGCGCTCGCCTTTATCCCCGGATATTACCATTAAAAAAAGGAATCAAAAAAATCTGGGGATAACAGCGATCGAAAGGTTGTTCTGTCATCGGAGTGTCCAGTGTAAATATTTTTAGTTCAACTTATATACACGAGGATTGGGAATGGGAGAGATAAAAGGATGAAGTTAAAAGCAGGTTTGTATATCGGAATTGCGATGGTGCTCATTGTTGGAGGTTCACTTCTGGCTGTTAAAGGGAAGGATGCTGTAAGTCAGGCCGAGAGCAGGAAACAAGGCATGCTTGAGGCAGAGCAAACGACATTGTTTTATCAGAATAGTCCGGGGGCGATTTTAGAGGCGGGTGCGTCTGCAGGTGACTCCGTGAAAGAGGGAGAGGTGCTTTTCAAAGTGAAATCAGCTGGGGAAGGAGATGTGGATGTACTCGCACCGTATGATGGTTTGGTCGACCGAGTTGCTGTAAAGCAGGGAGATCAAGTACAAGCAGGTGTGCCGCTGGCAGTTCTGCAAAAGAATAATTACTATACGGACATTTACATACAGGAGAGTGAAATTCAAAAGATTGAAGTAAATCAAAGCATTGATGTTCATTTTCCGTATTTGGACCAGCCAACACAGGTGAGCGGGGTTGTTACGTCCATCTCATCTGCCCCGCAATTCGCGAGCTTGCGCATGTCACGGGAAAAGGGGCAAGCCGATTTAAGTATGTTTCTGGTCCGAATATCGATGGATTCGAATGCTGATTTACTTCCCGGGATGACAGCAGAGGTGAAACTTGATGAAATCACTGATTGACGAGTGGAAGTACGTATCGGGAAGTAAGTATGTTCGATTGATTTTTATCGGCCCGCTTATTGCAGCCCTATTCTTTGGTTTAATGTTCTCGCAGAATCAAATTAGCAAATCGCCAGTTGTGATCATTGATGAGGACCATAGCGAATATTCACGGCAGTTGATCTCCAAAATAAATGCCTCGCAATATATGAGCGTCAAAAGCATATATGCGAGCCGAATGAGTCCGGAAACATTACTTGTCAATGAGCAGGCAGTAGCTGTCATTATGCTTCCCAATCAATTGGGATTACGTCAACAACAGGGAAAATCGACGAATATCGGCATCTTGATGGATAACACAATGCCCTCGGGGCTAACCGGAATCCGGACCGCGATTCAGGAGATCATCCAGACGGAAAATATGACCCTTTCCATGACACGACTGATCCAGAAAGGGATGGATGCAGAAACGGCTAAAGGAATCGTGTCGCCGATCTCGCTTCAGCAAAGGATGCTGTTTAATCCAACCTCCAGTTATGTCGGTTTTATGGTGCTTGGATTTGTGAATATCGTAGTATTGATGATTACAACAAGTGCAGCGGGCTCGATTGCACCTCGGCTTCGCCGGGAAGGGAAGCTATTTTCAAACGGAAAGTCACCTTTCCAACTATGGGTTAGGAGTGTGCCGTACGCTGTGTTGAGCTCCCTATCGCTGCTTCTATCCTATGGATTGTTAAAGCAGGTGGGGGGAATGCGCTTTGAAGCGGAGCCTTATCTTTTTATCATCCCATTGGTTATTTATGCCTTCGCCTTATCACTTCTGGGTATGTTGATTGGATACACAGCCAAAGACATATCCAAAGTCAGCCTACGAACCAGTTTTGTATTGTATCCCTCCTTTCTGGCTACGGGAATTCAACTAACGCCGCTGGCGTTTCCAGAACCGTTCCAAATTTTCGCATGGGCACTACCCATGAACTGGCTTAACCGCCTGATTCGTGGAATGGCTTTTCGGGACGGAGCGCTTACAGCTTACAGTCAGGAGTTGGGGGCATTGTTAATTATTATTGGTGTCGTGTCCTTGTTCATGGGGTTACTGTTCCTGCGGGAAACGAGGAAAGCTTCTACCAGCCGGGAATCCCTATTGAATGCAGATATGTTGCCGAGCAGCAGTTAATTGAAAAGATAAGCAGTGAAACGAAAAACAGACGCACGGGAATCATTCCTGATGCGTCTTTCTGTTTAGTTACCGCAGATGACATATAACGATAAAGGTCCTTTTATATAAGTTCAATTAACATTTTCACGATAACGGAGAGGACAGAAATAACCTGAAGAAGCGAAGCGTTCGCCTTTATCCCCGGATTTTACCATTAAAAAAAAATCAAAAAAATCTGGGGATAACAGTGATCGGAAGGTTGTTCTGTCATCGGCGGAGTACCCGTGGAAATATTCTTTAGTTGAACTTATATAGCGAAGGTTTTTTATATCGTTTATACTTGTAAGGCCAATTTACTTGAGGAGTTGTCTAACGAATCATGAATAAAAAAGAAGTCGCGCATATACGCAAACAGTTTAAGATGGATCATGATTTACTGAATATTTACGATATTCTCAACGTGTATATTACGAAAGAAACGAACGAGATTTATCATTGGGAGCGCCATCCGTTTGAGCTGGTGGATAGAGAGAAACAGGAACTGTACATGGGCAATTTCAAAAAATTGCTGACTGGCGAACTGGATCAGAAATTATTCGAGTTGAAGTTTCAGGAGCAAGCGGAGGAGCCGGCTCAGGTGATGCTTCACCAAGCACTGGTAACAGGAGATCCGGAGGAATGGCAGGACCTGATGCTCCTGTTGGTAGAAAGAATGTTGGTGGATGCCAAGTATGAACGGGATATGGTAATCACGTTTGTTCGTGGTCAGTATTACTTGCCAACCAAGGCTCGGAACGATGAAGCGGAAGAGAGCGAGAAAAATGAAGTGTTCGCACATCCATTCATTCTGTGCAGTGTGAATTCCACGGAGAAGCAGCGGAAGACGCTCTTGTTTGATTATGTGGAGAGAGAATTTAAGTACAATGTCATTGTAGATCCGGTTGTCAAATTAAGCACCCCGGAGCAGGGTTTCCTGTACCCGAGCGTAACGGACAACTACTCCGATGTGAATCGTGTTCTATATTGCACAGGGAAATCCAATTTCCCGGATCCGCATTTTGTTGAAAATGTTTTGAATGGAGAAAGGTCTGTGACAGCGCTGGAAGAACGAGCGATCTTCGAAGATATCGTGAAGGAAGTGGCCGGTGAACAACTGGACTCAGCCACAATCGCACATGTGTATGAAGAAATCAACCGGGTCATCGAAATTAACGAAGAGTCACATGAGGAAGAACCTCCGAAGCTGGATTATAAAGATCTGGAACGTGTACTGACTGCAAGCGGTGTAGAGGACCTGACGTCGGAAAAAGTGGAACGTGCATTTGAAACCATCGTCGACAACAAGAATTATGAAATGAAAGCGACCAGTGTTATGCCGAAGTTTACGTCCAAGTCCATTAAGATTGAAACTAAAGTTGCTACGATTTCGGTTAGCCCACAAGACTTGAGATATGTGAAACAAGTGAATTTTCAAGGCAGACGGTGTATCATGATTGAAGTGGACGAAGATGTCGTGATTGAAGGGTTCACGCTTACAACAGAGGTACTGTAGTTAGCATAGTAATTAAACTAAACATTTCAGTTCAAAGAAGACGCTCGAGACTCGCTCCCGAAGCGTCTTTAATTTGCCTATAAACTCTATCGCAGATATCCCTTCCCTACACCCACCCCGTAAACTCCAAAATGGAGGCTTTCGCAGATTGCACTTCGGACTGTGCGCCTTTGCGCCATTCTTTCGGCGATTTCCCCATAAGTTTGGAGAAGCAGCGATTAAAGCTGGAAATGGACTGAAAACCGACTTGTTCAGAGATCGAAAGAATGGAAGCGTCTGTGCTTTTTAATTGTTTGCAGGCTTCTTCAATCCGGGTGCTGTTCAGGAAATCCAGAGGCGCAGTTCCCATAATGTCATGAAATTTTCTTCGAAAATGAGTGGTGCTTAGGTGGCACAGATCAGCGAGAAAATCGATGGTAATGGGCGACATATAGTTTTTGGTGATATACTCCAGAACCGGAGAAATAACAAGGTCACCTTTTAGATTATGCTGCGTTTCTTGATCTGCCAAGGGTTCATTCCGAGAATGGATTCGCAGGAGTTCGATATAAAGGGATAACAATAAGCCATAGGCACTTTCCTGATAAAAAGGATTTTTCTGCTTCAATTCCTCTACAACGGATGTCGCAAGGGTATAAATTCTCGGATGTTCCTCCCTGTTTAAAATGCAGTTCAATCCCTTAATGGCCCTCAAATTGGGTTCAAAGTTACTGTAGGCACTGCTCTTAAACGATTGTTGAAAGAGGTCTTCGGGCGAGAAAAAGAGATAAGACCATAGGCTGGCTTCATTGGGTGAACTATACGTTGTATGAGGAAGATATCTGGGGATAAAGGTCACGTCACCGGCTTTAAAAGGTACCGATTCACCTTTGATCTCCATAATGCCGCTATCTGAATGACAAATACCAATCTCCAGATGGTTGTGAAAATGAAGATGTTCACTTTTGATATCGGATATTTTCCAGCGTTCACCGCTTAACAGCAGAATAGGAAAATGGATCGGCAAGCTATAGTGGCGGTATTCAATAATAGGCTGCTTTTTTCTGGGCACATTCGATAACTCCCATTCATAAATGATTGAAATTGCGCAGTTTTGTTGCGAATATGCTTAGATTGACACTATTTTACTGCGTACAATGGAATAAGTAAAGCGTTTTCAAACCAAGGACGGACAGCTCTCAAGCGCATTTGGGGGCATGTGCGCCACGAGAGGGGAATCACCGATGCTTCAAGTGAAATATGACAGGGAAGAAATTTTAAACGTTATTGATAACGTTACGAAAAAAACACTGGCAATGGATTTGACGTGGGATTGGCCTTGCGGTGTGGCGTATTATGGTGTTTCCAGAGCTTATCAAACGACAGGCAACCAAGAGTACTTGGATAGGCTTGTCCAATGGGCGGATGAATACATCGAGCTGGGCTTGCCAGACTGGACCGTAAATACATGTGCCATGGGCCATATGCTGATTACTTTATATGAAGAAACAGGGAACCAAAAATATTGGGATATTGTGATGAGCAAGGTGGATTATCTACAAAATCATGCGCTCAGATTCGGAGATAACGTGCTGCAGCATACCGTATCCATTTCCAATGATTTTCCCGAGCAGGCATGGGCGGATACCTTATTTATGGCGGCATTTTTCCTGCTCCGTGTGGGCAGCAAATTAAAGGATCAGGACATGATCCAGGATGCTCTGAATCAATATTACTGGCATATCAAATACCTTCAAGATCCGAGCAGTGGTTTCTGGTACCACGGCTACAATAACGTTAACAAGGACCATATGTCCGGATTGTATTGGGGAAGAGCAAACGCTTGGGGTGCTTACACCATGTCCCAAGTAAAACCACAGTTGAAGGACTGGTATCTATATCCACAGTGCATGGACGTGGAGTGCTCGCTCCGGGATCAACTGGCAGCTCTGAAGCTCGTGCAGACAGAGAATGGCTTGTGGCGGACAGTTCTGGATGACGAGCAGTCGTATGAAGAGGTGTCGGCTTCCGCTGGTATTGCAGCAGCCATGATCAATAACGGTAATCCGCTACATACCAAATACGTGCAAAAGGCATTGGAAGGCATCCTGAACAACATTAGCGAAGATGGGCGTGTGCTTGGTGTATCGGGTGGTACAGCAGTGATGAAGGATCGGGAAGGATATCGCAATATTCCAAAAGACTGGATTCAGGGCTGGGGTCAGGGCCTGGCACTCGCTTTCCTGTCTGACATGTTGAAATAGGGAGGGAACCAAGTTGTCCAAACCAATCAAAGGCTCCTTTACACTACCCGGCGAATCCGGTTATGAGGCACTGACTTTGGAACTTGCCGAACGGTGGGGTGCCGATGTCATTCGAGACAGTGACGGTACACAATTATCCGATGAAATTATCAACGCGGGGTATGGCATTTATTCGACCATCTGCATCATCCGGGATCATAACGAATGGGCATCCCAAAATCAAGATAAGCTCCAGCAATGTTTTCTTATTACGAATCCGAAGGTAGCTGTACAAGATTATGTATCGTTTTATCTGATGGAGGATTTTTTTGCTGAACAATTCAAGGTGAATGATTCCAAAGAGGCCTTTAAGTATTGGCAGGTCTTTGACCGGACAACCGGGGAGGAAGTGCCAAGAGGACAGTGGAATTATGAGAGGGAATCCGGCCATGTAGTCATTACCGGCATTGTTCCTTGGCATAAATACACAGTAAGCTTCATGGCCTATCGGATCTGGGAAGAAATCTCGATGTACAATCACACCACGAACCATTGGGACAAGGAGCACTTGATGCAAATTGATCCGATCTATACGGAAACGCAGACATATCTGCTGGATTGGATGGAGGACTGGTGTCAGCAGCATCAGGAAACAACGGTAGTTCGTTTCACCTCATTGTTTTATAATTTCGCCTGGATCTGGGGCAGCGACGAGCGTAATCGACATCTCTTCTCGGATTGGGGTTCATACGATTTCACGGTAAGTTCGAGAGCGTTGGATCTGTTTGCTCAAAAATATGGGTATTCACTCTCGGCTGAGGATTTTGTGAATGGCGGCAAATATCGCGTGAGTCATATTCCGGCGCAGCAGCGCAAGCTGGACTGGATGGCGTTTATCAATGATTTTGTCATCGAATTTGGGAAGAAGTTAATTGATATGGTGCATAACCACGGCAAGCTGGCGTATGTCTTCTATGATGATAGCTGGGTTGGCATGGAGCCTTATAATGACCGCTTTCAGGAGTTTGGATTCGATGGGATGATTAAATGTGTGTTTTCCGGTTATGAGGCGAGGATGTGTTCAGGTGTTAACGTGGATATCCATGAAATTCGTCTGCATCCCTACTTGTTTCCAGTTGGTTTAGGCGGACTTCCTACCTTTAAGGAGGGCGGAGACCCTACGCTGGATGCCAAAAAGTATTGGATTAATATCAGGCGAGCTTTGCTCAGAGAGCCGATTGACCGGATTGGGTTGGGTGGATATCTGCATCTAGTAGAGCCTTACCCCGACTTTTGCGATTACATCGAGAAGATTGCGGACGAGTTCAGGGAAATAAAAGAACTTCATCATGAAGGCAAGCCCTATCAGATTAAGACGAGGGTAGCTGTTCTGCATAGCTGGGGCAAATTAAGATCGTGGACGTTGTCCGGCCATTTCCATGAAACGTATATGCATGACTTGATTCATGTAAATGAAGCCTTGTCAGGCTTACCGGTTGAAGTGCAGTTCATAGATTTTGAAGATATCCGTCAGGGCGTGCTGCAACATATAGATGTCTTGATCAATGCCGGCTCTGCCGGTTCAGCCTGGAGCGGCGGAGAACATTGGAATGACCACCATTGTGTGGACCTGCTGACCAAATGGGTGTATGAAGGCGGTACTTTTATTGGCATCAACCAGCCATCGGCGGTAGAAGGGTACGACAGCTTTTTCAGAATGGCACATGTTCTTGGGGTGGATGAGGATACTGGCGCCAGGGTGGTTCATGGAAAATGGACATATGAGACTCGCGATGAGCATGGTTTGTTGCCGGAAGGGGCAAAAATAGCACCGAAGAATAACATATACCTTACCGATGGAACAGCTGCTGTGGTGGATAAAACGGATGGCATGATTACATTGTCTACACATGACTTTGGTAAAGGAAAAGGAATCTACCTGCCTTCATTCGAATTCAGTTGGGAGAATACCAGATTGCTGCTGAATCTGATTCGCTTTGCAGGTCATGAATTCCATAATTCGAAGTACATTACGGATAACTTATTTACAGAGTGTACTTATTATCCGGAGAGTAAAATGTTGGTCGTCATTAACAATAGTGATCAGGTTCAAACCACGACAATTGATACGGACTACGGAAAACAAACGCTCGAACTGGCTCCGTATGATACGGTCATCACCAAGATTGGTTTAACCAAATCGATGTCCTCATAGAATATCTTCTGCATAGACCGTTTCCTGACCAGGGAGCGGTCTATTTGGGCTAAAAAGGAATTCTGCTCATGAATATTTTTATGATGTAAACCATAAAAGTAAATTTGTTCTATGACTCAATCACGAACATTTTCCACTCCGTCTATATTCACTAGGGAAGGTAATCTTTATTCAGTTGGGATGAGATTTTGTATAGAAAGGGTATTCGTCTTTTAAAAATACGGTTATTTCACAAAATATATGAAAATATCAAATAAATCATGTTAAAGTATATGGTGATTATGGGAATTGGAGGGTTGAAATGGAAATACATAATAAGTTGAATCAAATTAGAATTAGAAACAATTCAACAACTGAACAAAAAAAAATTTCCATTGTAAGTGCGATAGTGATCGGGGTAATTTTAGGTTTAGCAGCAAAGCTTGTAGATACTCAGGGGATTAACCCCATATTTGACGCTATTGGTGGACGTTTAGGTATATGGATTTTTGTTGCAACACTCTTATCGGTTTTTAGTTATTCTCCCAAATTAGCAGCTCTAAAGATATTCTCCTTTTTTGTATCGCTATTAACTGTTTACTATGTGTACACCGTGTTTTTTTTGCACTTTTTCCCCAAGAGAGAAATTATATTTTGGGGAATATGCGCGTTGATATCTCCGGTATGTGCTTATGTAATGTGGTATGCACGTGGCTATGGAATCATATCTAGTTTGATTTTATCCTTTCCGATTACAGCCTTACTGTCAGAAGGATTTCGATTGCGGCACGCTTACTTACCTGAGCACACTCACTACTATTTGATCCCTATACTTATGGGAATATATCTGATTATGGTCATTGTTTTACTTTTTATTGTTCCTAAAAGTCCGTTAAGATTTCTGATTGTTCTACCAATTTCTATAGTTCTCTCTTTCATTATGATATATTTTAATGTTTTAGGGCATATATTTGGTGGATTAAACGGCTTTTTGTGAGGCTAAAAGAAAAAAATGTAGAGCAATATTTGCTGGAAGTCATCCAATCTAACGAATCCGCAGTTTCGCTCTAGTGTGGAGAAGAACGATCTGGAGCAGTTCAAAGAATTTTGAAATGTGGAGCCCTCCTGCAAAATTCAATCGATTCCACCTACGCTGTGCCTGAAGCTTTTATCTATTTGGTTGCATGTCTGGATCACAGCATTGTTGGCTATGGCCTTGGGGTGGGTGAGGATTCAGGCGCCAGAGTCGTTCTTGGAAGATGGACATATGATAAAATCGGTATAGAAACATAAAAAGCAAGCAATAAGACGTTCGGGACTAATTCCTGAAGCGTCTTATTTTGCATGGTGTAATACACAGCCGATCCCCTGAATATGGACCGGCTATGGTTGTAATCAGAATCTTATAAGGACTTCTTTTTAACTAATCCTCCAGTCAATCCAGTTATTGCACCTGCCAGAGGGTTGGTGTTGCCGAAGGAATCCAATCCACTTGAGACGTGTGTGTAAGAAGGCATTTATACGTCAGGTTATTGTAGCTCACGATTGTGCCCACTGTGTATTGCGTGTTGGCTGCCCATGCAGGTGCAGTAGCAGCTGCGGCTGTTTTACCGCTGACTGTGCTAGCAGCAGATTGGTTGCCTGCTGCATCAACAGCATAAACCGAGAAGTTGTAGGTTGTGTTCGCTTCAAGATTGGTTACCGTATAAGACGTTGCCGTCCCGGATGTTGTTGTAACTAAAGTAGAGCCGTTATAAATTTTATACCCTGTCACGCCTACATTATCCGTAGATGCCGTCCACATCAGCTGAATGCTGGAGGCGGTTGGTGTTCCCATCACATGCAACCCGCCTGGAGATGTAGGTGCGGTAGTGTCGTTTGCAGGAGGCGCAGTTGTGGTAACGCTTACACTATTGCTGGCTGCAGATTCATTGCCTGCTGCGTCGACTGCTTTGACCGTAAAGGTATAAGCCGTGCTTGCTGTAAGCCCTGTTACGGTATAGCTTGTAGTTGTGCCAGATACATTGCCTATTAAGGTAGTCCCGTTGTAAATTTTATACCCCGTTACCCCTACATTATCTGAGGAAGCCTTCCACGATAAGGATGTACTGGTCGCAGCAGTTGCAGTTGCCACAAGTGCAGTTGGAGGTGTTGGTGCTACATTATCAACCGGGTTCGTCCCGGAGAAGTTTACATCGATGACATTATAGAAGGCATTAGGAGTATCCGCAACCTCCCAGACTGCTAGAATGACATGATAACCGCTGCGATCTGGTACGTTGCATGAGTTGGTGTAGCTAAATGGAGGCTGGCTGCCATTATAGGGAACCGAACAGAACGGTGTCAGGTCAAACGAATCACGGGATAGAGGTGCGTTCGGATTCCAGTTCGTTTTCGTAATATAATATTTCCAGCTTGCCGTTGAATGGTTAGCTGTCAGCTTCCAAGTAAACGTATTACTGCCACTAGACATATTCACTTTCGACCAACGTGTGGCGGATTGCTCATCGAGCTTAGGGAAGACGCCGTTAGCGCTTGCAATATGGCCGTCCGTAGGTCCTGCAGTAGGGAAGCCTTTAGGTGCTTCCAGGCTTTGGGGTTCATACACGATACTGCCGCAATCTTGATTGACTCCGGAAGCACAAAGTGCAGCTCGGCTCGCTGGCCCTTCTACGTAACCATGTGACAACGCCTTGGGACTGTTGAACAGCATGCTTACTGTTGTAAGCACCAGCAGACAGCAAATCATTACTAGCTTTGAAGACGGTAAAATGAATCTGAACATTCGATAGCCTCCTGTATCATTTTTTTTATATAAACTCAAGTAAGAGCTTATATCGTAATTAAGGAAGTGCTATTCCATATACCATATATGGATATTGTTCAATAAAGAAATCGATATACGGGAATTTCTAAAGTTATTGTAAAGGACCTACATTTGCTGAACAAGGATAAATTTGATAGATAATCCAGTTATTCAAGACTTAGGTAGGCATGCAAAAAGGCCTTTGCGGAGAGATCATCTCTTCACAAAAGCCTTTATTTCCGACAGGATTGATAAGTGAAGTGCGTATTATACATCGATTTTACAGAAAAGGCAAGGGGAAAAAGATTGCTTTTAAGAAAGGAATCGTTTATGCTAAAAAAAGGAAGTTTACTATAATTGAAAGGAGGAAGTTGAAATGGAAAATATGTGTATGAACATGATGATGAACATGTGCATGGAAGAAATGATGTCCAAGATGAAATCCATGAAGATGATGATGGAATGCATGGAAGACAAAAGCATGATGGAAGGCATGGACATGAATAAAATGATGTCCTGTATGCAAGAATGCGACGAAATGATGACCACAATGATGGGCATGATGAGCAACATGAAGAAAGCATCCATGTAATTATCGATCATTCATTTTATGTAAAGCTGGCGGGCTTTACATATGTGCGGAACAGTTGACTGTACGCATCAAAAGAATAGTAAGCCTTTAATCAAGGCGGGTTAAGCAGACGAACTGCAGACCGGCTTTTTTTCTTGTTTATTTTATTTATATTGAAGAATCTTCCTAGAGACATCAATCCGCATTAGCTTCAATTTGAACCATTGCTCCTGTAAAGACTCAGTCTGGTAACCCTCTGAAGCGACTCTCAGTTTGCTGAAAATGTCTATCAGTTGCTTGTTGATTCGGTCATAGCTTGTAAGCAACTCACGGAGCAGTATCGCTTTTCGTTCTTCCTCCAGCAACGCGTTCTTCTGATCTTGAAGCTTCCTGAGAATATCTTCAGCCCATTCCGAGTCTTCTATGGTACGGGCATAATTATATAAGTCCAAATAATCGTTAACCCAAGTTTGTGTCAAAGAATCCATGGCGTTATTCACTCCAGTCAGCTACTCTTTTCTATATACCGAGTATTATACCCGGAATAATACAATTTACAAGGGTTGAATGTTATTTTCCTGTTTTTTTTCAGTAGCAGTCTTATTTATGCGATTCCTGTGATACATGCTTAATAATATTTATGATTTTGCGCTCTGCATCCTTGGCTTCAGGAATAGGATAAAGCACAAAGACGTGATTCATTTTGGGATATACAAAGGTATTATGGTCAATATCCTGATCGGTAAGCAGTTTGTCGAGCTTCATGTTGTCGGGAAATAAACCTTCATGGGTTCCGATGAAAATGGTAATCTTTCCGAGTCCTTTGAAGTCTCCGTAGATTGGACTGATCAATGGATCATCCAGATTTTTATCTGCCGCCCATATTCTCCGAATTACATCATAGCCTTCCACAGCCAGCATCGGATCTCGGGTCTCATAGTCGAATATGACCGGATTGTCCAGAACCATATCCACACATGGCGATAACAAAATGATATCTTTGGGTTGAGGAAGAAGATTCATCTTAATGTAATGTGCGAAACTTAGCGAAATATTTCCACCCGCTGAATCTCCCATAATAGTAAGTTGTGCAGGACTCTTTATCGATTCAATGATTTCCCGGTATAAGTTTAAGAGTCTTGGATATGTATGCTGGTAGTTGAAATGAGGCACTTTGGGATAGATGGGGGCTATAACTTTGGCATTCAACGATTGTGCGATGCGGTCCATGAACTTCCAATGAAAGGTTAGAGGCTGGTGTGTATGAGCGCCGCCATGTATATATAGAATCACTTTTTGATCAGCAGACATTTGGTTATTTAATGTGAATACCTGCATGTCTTCAAAGGAACGTTTGTTGACTGAGGAGATTAATTTAACCTTACCCAGCTCATAAGGCTTAGTGTTCTCTACACCCATGTGTTCCAAGTGCTTCAGGGTGTTTTCTCGCGTGGATAAATTCTTCTTGCTATCTAAAGTACCGATGTATTTTTCTAGTAAATAGCTCTTGATAGAGCGTTTTTTGTTATATATATTTACACTCATTTGGGCGCCGCCTCTCATCCATAAAGTATGATATCCACAGTATAAAGCCTGAAGTATACTTCAAGGTCAAGGCTGGGAAAGTGATTGGTGCACATAAAAGAGGCGAAATGAATTCAGCTATGCATTCACCTGATTAAATATATATTCTGGAAAATAAATTAAAAATATACTATGTTATAGATTGATAGATGAAGGAATCATTTATCTGTAACCAAAGTGATGATTATATCAAACTGAAGGAGCATACATATGTTCAATCAACCGACTGCTTTACGTTCAGTGCTTAACCCTAAATATCTGGAGCATGTATTGAGTGATCAATACGACATCGGATCGTGGGAAGAATGTTTATTTTGGCTGAGAGGGTTAAATGATACTTACCGGGTACGTACTTCTTCTGGCATGTATATTCTTCGTGTCTACCGTACTGAAATTACGGAGGTTGATGTTCAGTACGAACTCTCCCTGTTATCTCAATTAAAGGGCATTTTAGGTTCATCTGTACATACCGATATTGGAGAACACATCGAGAAGAAAGATCATACTGAATATACGGTGCTGGAGGCCGCGGAAGGCAAGCGGGTTGCTGTGATGTTTCGCTATATAGAGGGTATCGAGAACAACCTTGAAGATGAAGAGTCGTGTTACGCTTTTGGTCAGTCTGCGGCTGAGCTGCATAAAGCGATGGACCAAGTGGTATTGGAGCAGCCGCGATATGAGTTGGATACGAAGTTTCTCATTGACGAACCTCTTGAGCGAATCATCAACTACATCGGTGAAAAAAATGAAGCATCATCATTTCTACATACGTTTGCTAGAGCGTTAAAAGAACGCATCGGCGTCGCATCCAAACTAGGTTTGGACAATGGGCTGTGCCATGGCGATATGCATGGGAATAATAATGCTTTTCAACAGGGCAGTCAGTTCATCCATTATGACTTTGAGTGGGCTGCTAATGGTTGGCGTGCCTACGATCTGGCGCAGGTGAAGGCTCGAAAGAGACAGTCTGGTGAGCAAAAAGAAGTGTTATGGAGTGCGCTCATAGCGGGATATCGTTCGGTTAGAAGCTTCTCTGCCGAAGATGAACAGGCTGTTGACCTTTTTATTATTGCTCGCCGATTCTGGGTTATGGGTCTGGATGTTGCTTTTATCGAAAGTGATATGGGCGCGCTGGATTATGGTTCGGATTGGCTCAATAGTTTCGTGGAAGAGTTCCGGGATAAGGGGATTGTTTAGCGGTGATGACTAACAGCAATGATGAATTCAAATGAAGATGGCCTTCTGGATGGTTCCAGAGGGCCTCTTTTTTTTGTAAGATGCATTTCATGACCTTTACTTAGTTCGATGAAGTCGAAGCTACGACGGCAGCCGATGTTGCAGCAGCGGCCATGGCGGCCTGTTGGGCAATGATAATGTTGGCGATGCTAGTGGAGACCGTCGTGGTCAGGACGCCGTTTCGAAGATCCTCCACATATTGCACTGCCACCAGCGAGGACGAGAGCAGCAGCAATTCCTGTTTGTTGATTGACCAGGCACCAAAGCCCTTCTGTGTACGCAACCACTCATACGTTTCCTCAACTTGCTCTACCAACGTATCTCTGTCAGCGGGCAGTAGGGAGAGGATTCCCAGAGCCGGCAGGGTGTACATTTTGTCTAATCGTATTCCCCGTCTACGGAATGCCTCATTTAACGCTATCACATGAGCGCCTGCCTCCGGATTATCATCACCTAGGACCAGTACCTGCGTTAATGCCTGCACACTATTGCCTGGTGAGAACTCAGGTTTTAATTCTACATAGAGCTGCTCCATACGGGTCACACCGGATTCCACGTCGAGATCGGATAGGGCCAGCATAGCTGCAAAAATATAGTCGTCCTGTCCGGTAAGAAAGCGGTGTTGGGCTTTCATGTGATCATAAAATGCTTTGGCTCGTTCGACCTTATGCTCGAATTGGTCAGTCGTCGCGTGAGCTGCAATCTGATAGGCGGCAATAACCAGAAAATCGGACGTACGAAATTTGATTTTTTTCATCAGATCATAGATAAGCAGGGTGTCTTCCAGTTTCTTTTCCTGATCTGTTGTAAGTGAGAGCAAGGTGGCGACGCTGATCGCCGAATTTCCCCTGAAGGCCGAGAAGAGATTGGTGTTTTGCTTAATCAATTCATGACTGTGGCGAATGGCCTCGCCATCGGCTTGTTTATTTTCCGCTGCATATAAAAGAGCTGCCAGACGGTGCATCATCACATTTTGCCACTTGAATGATTTTTTGATGATCTGAGTGTTGGTAACGAATAATTCGACTCGTGCAGCATGTTGCTCTTGCATAAGCAGACCTCCCGAGTGATTGGACCTTTTCTCCAGTTTACTATAAATGGGGCCTCCCCGTTCACAGAAAAAAGCACCCCAACAGAAGTTTATGGAATCCTTGGCAGGCTCCAATTTGTACTTCTAAGAGGTGCATTTTTGATTAAAACTGAAAGAGTTCATGTATTTGAATCTGTATATAAGAATGGATACTATGTGTTAGAGATTGTACTGTTAATTGAAAGATATGGTATAGGATACGGAAGGGTACAACGTCGTGGACGCTGGTACGCGTTCTACCACAGTGACCAGAGTGCCGGGATTGTAGTAAGCTGAACCGCCGTTGTAATTGTTGTTGTTTACAATGGCTGTCCCCAGGTCGATTGTCGTATTATTATAGCTCCAGTAGTAGTGCAGTTGAAGTGCATTGGCTGCGGAAGCAGTAATTTTTACGCTTGTACCGGTGGTTTTGGCATTAGGGAGAATGTAGGCGTATCCTTGACCAGCAGTGAGTGTATTGGAATAGCTGCCTCCATAACTTACGATGGCGGGATTCGCTGATGCGGTCAGGCCGAACATAAGGGATATGCCCATAAAAAATACAAATAATGTGGTGCTTAGTTTTTTCATCGATACCTCATCCTTTCAAAATGAAATGTTTTAAAGTGTAAGCTCACTAAAACGAAAACCTTTTCGAAAGTGGATTGAGACATCCTCCTTTTTTCAGTTTATGTTAGCGTTAACATTCCTGACGGCTATAATATATACCAATAAAATACAGTTGTAAATAGCGATTAAATGACAGGATAGATTGTACGAACTGTAACCCTTCACGGACGACATAGAGCGTTACATTTCCTTTCTAATTCCTTTCAATATGTTATATGTTATGATATTTGCATCTTCAAAAGTTTGGTTGAAGGGGCATAGCGTATGAATCAGAGCATACAACAGTTTAAAGCGGATTTTTTCAAAGCGTTGGCGCATCCGATGCGAATTCAGATTCTGGAACTGCTGAGCGATGGGGCGAAAAATGTAAATGAACTGCAAAGCATTCTGGGATCGGAAGGTTCCGCCGTCTCGCAGCAGTTGGCTGTATTGCGCAGCAAAAACGTTGTCCAGGGATTAAAAGAAGGAACAACAGTTACGTATTCGCTTCGTGACCCTTTGATTAAAGACCTGCTGGCCGTTGCTAAAAAGATTTTTGACAATCATTTGGTTGATGCCATTTCCATGCTGGAAGACATTCGAAAAGATACTTAAACACATTAAACAAGAGGAACCGGAAGCAAGTTCAGGTAACTTCTTGTTTTTTGCGTTTTATGAGGGTAACTGTTGTGAACATTACGATTGACAGAGAGCACAGACCGGAGTAGTCTTTTTGTTATATTCAAATATTCAAATATATAAAGAAAAGAAGGTTAAGACAGATGAAATGGATGGGGAGATTTGCAGGATACAATGCTTCCGCTTTTCGCAAGGATCTGTTATCCGGACTGATTGTGGGCATTATTGCGATCCCGCTCGGAATGGCGTTTGCGATAGCTTCCGGAGTCAAACCTGAGTATGGTCTGTATACAACGATAATCGCGGGCGTTCTCATTTCCTTGCTGGGGGGATCCAAATTCCAGATTGGTGGTCCAACGGGTGCATTTATTCCGATCCTCTTCGCCATTGTCATGCAGTATGGATACGAAAATCTGCTGATTGCCGGGATGATGGCGGGATTGATGCTTGTACTTATGGGCGTTTTCAAGCTTGGCGCGTTGATCAAATTTATTCCAAGACCCGTGACCATTGGATTTACGGCGGGTATTGCTGTGATTATTTTTAGTGGGCAAATTGCGAATTTTCTGGGGCTGAGCGGCATCGAGAAGCACGAGGATTTCTGGTCCAATATGAAAGAAATCGGTGTGCATATCTCGACGGTTAATATATACAGTTTGTGGACAGCTGGAATTTGTCTGGTTGTTCTTTTGCTTGTGCCAAAGTTTGCACCAAAGGTACCAGCCTCGCTGCTTGGTCTTTTTCTATCCACCGTCGTGGCTGCACTCTTTTTCAAGGATCATGTGGCTACGATTGGCTCGACCTTCGGTGTTATTCCAGGAGCGCTACCCCAGTTTCATATTCCAGAGATCACATGGGCTCGTGTGGTGAGTTTGCTGCAGCCCGCTTTTGTCATCGCCATGCTGGGCGGTATCGAATCGCTTTTATCAGCTGTTGTTGCGGATGGCATGACCGGGAGCCGTCATAACAGCAATCGGGAGCTGATTGGGCAGGGAATCGCGAATATGGTGACACCGCTATTCGGCGGCATTCCAGCAACAGGGGCCATTGCGCGTACGGCAACGAATATTAAATCCGGTGCAGTATCGCCATTTTCTGGCGTTATTCACGGCGTTGTTGTGTTGCTGGTGCTTGTTCTCTTCGCACCATATGCGTCCCACATCCCTCTTGCCAGTATGGCCCCGGTGCTGATGCTGGTTGCCTGGAATATGAGTGAGCGGAGATCGTTCATACATGTAATGAAAACCAAAACGAGTGATTCACTCGTACTACTCATTACCTTTTTGCTCACCGTTTTTACGAGTCTAACCACCGCTGTGGAGGTGGGATTGATCCTTGCGGTCCTTCTATTCGTGAAGCGCATGAGCGAGATGCTGAAGGTTGCCAAAGTGCTGCCTGACCCCGATCACAAGCATGAGAAGGTTATGGCGCATATGGTTCATGAAGGGCATGATTGTCCACAGATCAGTATGTATACGATTGAAGGCCCTTTGTTTTTTGGAGCTGCAGATCTGTTTGAGAAATCGGTGATGGATTCAATTCATCAAAGACCAGGTATTCTGCTGCTGCGTATGGGGAAGGTTCCTTTTATGGATACAACAGGTGAAGCCAACCTTGCCAGTTTGGTAAAGCATTTTGAGCGATATGGTGGCATGATACTGTTTTCAGGCGTTCAGGCACAGCCCTTGGAGATGATGAGGAAAACGGGTTTAATGGAGTGCATTCATCCGGATCACATGTTTGAGCATACCGGTGAAGCCATCAATTATGCATTACAGCATCTAAATCACCAGAAATGCCTAGGCTGCAAGCATTTTGCTTTTCGTGAATGTGCTGTGTTGTCGCGAGAGGATAATGTTGCTGAACGGCAAAGTTTGCTGGAGTCTACCTCCATATAATCTGGAATTATCGTTCTGATCGAAGCTTCTTCACACGGAGGGAATTGGACGAGTACTTGCGTCTATATTTGATGGGGATGCTACTTTGTTGTACGGCTTGATTGAGAACACTAAGTCAAATGTGTAAGTCCGGTGACAAGCATTGAATGCTCTGGTTATTCTGGTTTTGCATGGCCTGCTGCCCATTTATTCGATGAATCCGCTTCCTTACATTCCTTGTTGTATTTCTGCGGAACATCTCGTACAATTTGGTGAAGTAATTCTGCATTGCGTTAATGTGAATATGATAATGTAATCTTACAACAAGAAGCTGTACACCAGAAAAGGGGAGAATCGTTTGGAATCAAAGCAACTATCTAGAGGGCTAAAGCCCCGCCATGTAGAGCTGATTGCACTCGGAGGTACGATCGGGGTCGGATTGTTCATGGGATCGGCAAGTACGATCAAATGGGCAGGTCCTTCAGTGCTGCTGGCCTATTTGCTGGCCGGGATCATTATCTTTTTTGTCATGCGTATTATGGGGGAAATGTTGATTCAGGAGCCTGTCACCGGTTCATTTGCCACATTTGCTCATAAGTATATCAGTCCACTCGCCGGGTTCCTTACTGCCTGGAGTTATTGGTTCCTCTGGGTCACAGTTGGTATGGCAGAAGTCACCGCGATTGGGATTTATGTAGGCTACTGGTTCCCGGATATCCCACAATGGCTGCCTGCCTTGGCTGGCGTGCTCATTATTGCGGCAGCGAATCTGGCAGCGGTAAAGTACTATGGAGAATTCGAATTCTGGTTTGCACTGATCAAGGTGACGGCGATTGTCTTCATGATCGTGATTGGAACCGGACTGATCTTCTTCGGCTGGGGGAACGGAGGGCAGCCCATTGGGCTATCGAATCTGGTGAGCCATGGCGGATTTTTCCCAGGAGGCATCAAAGGTTTCCTCTTTGCCCTGTGTATCGTAACAGCTGCTTATCAAGGCGTTGAAATGGTAGGGATTACGGCAGGTGAAGCAGAAAATCCGAAGATCACGCTGCGTAAAGCGATCAAAAACATCGTGTGGCGTATTCTCATTTTTTACGTTGGGGCCATCTTTGTCATCGTGACATTGTACCCTTGGAATGAAGTGGGAGAGACGGGAAGTCCGTTTGTTCTGACGTTTGCCAAAGTCGGGATTGTCGCTGCAGCGGGAATTATCAACTTTGTCGTGCTTACCGCCGCGATGTCGGGATGTAACAGTGGGATCTATAGTGCAGGACGTATGCTTTACACGCTTGCGGAGAATGGACAGGCACCAGCCTTTTTCAAAAAGCTGTCCAGAGGCGGGGTTCCCCGCAACAGTATTATCATCACGATTTCCTTGCTGCTGGTGGGTGTGGTACTCAATTATCTGATGCCGGACTCCAAACTGTTCCTGTACATCTATAGCGCAAGTGTTCTTCCGGGGATGGTTCCATGGTTCGCGCTGGCCTTCAGCCAATTCAGGTTCAGAAGGCGTTGGGGTAATGAGATGGGAGACCACAATTTTAAGTCCAAATGGTTCCCCATCAGCAACTATATCATCATCGTATATCTGACGCTCGTCATTATCGGTATGGCATTTAACCCGGATACGCGGTTACCCCTGATTGTCGGGGCGACATTTATGGCGATCGTTGTGATTGGATATTTCGTATTTGGCATAGGAAAAAGACAGCGGGTAGATGCAGGCGAAGATCACTAACCTCTTATTATCAAATCGTTGATGTTAATATGTTTAGAAGTTGTGCCTGAATTTTACACTGGAACGGAGAGGGCAGAACCAATCTGAAGAAGCGAAGCGTGCGCCTTTATCCCCGGATTTTCACTTTTTAAAAAGGTGAATCAAAAAATCTGGGGATAAGAGCGATCGGAAGATGGTACTGCACTCGTAGTGGCAAGGTGTATAATTTCCCTAATCAACTTAATATCATAATATCATACGTGCATTCCTTGAATACATGGGAGAACCTTCGGGAGATCCAATGTCATACAGGGGGTGCATTTTTTTGTTTTCAAAATTCATGCTTGAATCTCCTGTAACTGGAGGTTTTATGATTGGAAATAGAAGAGCTGCTGCACGATATTTTAATTTTAATTGTGGCAGAGAAGGGGGCAAGGAATAATGAGAACACTAGAATGGATTTATCTTATTTTCAATGTAGTGATGCTGGTGTGGTTGATTGGGGGCCGAAATCAACCTCGGAAAATGGTGTGGGGAGGATTGATCATATCGGTTGTATTATTGTTGGTACATGGGGTGATTGAGGGATTGCGTTGGCCCATGATTCCGGCGTATCTGCTCACACTGGTTCCGCTGATTGTGTTAATCGCTAAGAGGTCAAAATCAGCCGACGTGCGGAAATTCGGACGTGTTCGAATCATCGTGACATCGCTGTTGGTATTAGTATACGCTGCCGTGACGATGGGGCTGCCACTTCTGTTCCCGGTATTTTCGTTTGATAAACCAACAGGACCTTACGGAATTGGTACGGTATCCTACGATTGGACGGATGAGAGCCGGGAGGAATTGCTGACGAGTACTGCCGGAGATAAACGGGAACTGATGGTGCAGATCTGGTATCCAACGGATAATGACACCAAGGGAACAACGGCTCCTTATGTGAATGATCCGAAAGTGTATGCAACAGCCTTTAATGATGTACTGACGCTGCCAAAGCTTCTATTTTCAAGCCTGAGCCAAGTCAAAACCCATGCTATTCAGGAGGCATCATTGTCTGATGCGGAAGCCAAGTATCCAGTCATTCTTTTCTCTCATGGCCTACATGGATATGAAAACCAAAATACGTTCCAGGTGGAGCAATTGGTCAGCCAAGGTTATATTGTTGTGGGCATTAATCATACGTACAGCAGTCTGGTCTCGGTGTTCCCGGATGGGCGTGTGGCGCAATTTGAATCGGAGGGCAAGGAAGGATTCGATCAACTGCAGTTCAAGTATATGGACAAGCTCAACGAGACATGGGTGAAGGATGCGCAATTTGTGCTGGATCAAGTGGAGAAGCTGTCTGCCAATGATGCAAACGGGCGTTTTAACGGTCATATGGATCTGGACAACATCGGCATGTTTGGACATTCATTTGGCGGGGCAACAACCGTACAGATGCTGATGGATGATCCTCGTGTCAAAGCAGGTATGAACATGGATGGTGTATTGTTTGGAGAAAAGCGCATTCCTGCTGAAGGTGTAGGCAAACCGTTTCTCATGATGAGCGCGGACACAACCGTTGCAGGTACAAGTGTCATGAGTGACGACGAGATTGCAGATATGGGCACCACTCGTCCGAAAGCCGAGAAATACTACGAAGAAGTGTATGCACGTTATGAACCGGTGACCGCGGGAGGGAACTACTGGTTGGAGCTGAGTAATACCAAACATTTAAGCTTCTCGGACCTCTATCTGGTATCTCCCATTCTGGAATGGTCACAGGGTGTAGATGCAAGGAAAGCACACCAAACCGTAAATGATACAACTATCGACTTCTTTAACCACTATCTGAAAGGGCAACCGCTCCAGTTGGACAGTGAAGTGGGAGAACACACATCCTATTCATTGAAAAAAGGTTGAATCTAATAATGGAAGAGGACTGAAATTCAGTCTTCTTTCATTTGTTTTAACCGCAGTCGCATGCCTTCTTGCAACAGATTAATGCCGTCTACGATCTGGCTCCATTCAGGATTCAGGATCTTGCAGAGCTTGTTAAAACGAAGGATGCGCTCTGTTACGGAGTCGAGCATATATCGAGCTTGTTTACGGAAAAATGCTTCCGGATCTCCAGCATGTTCAATACTGGCGTACATCATCACAAAATCCCACACCATGCTTTGCACTGCGGGGCTATCTAACGGCCAACATTTGTCCAGAGCTTCGGTGGCACGAATGCGGATGGTCTCCATTTTTTTCACCCATGCGCCTGCTTCAAGCTGTGGATGATTCGCCATGGTGAAGAAGGGAAGTTCGAGGCGGGCCAGATCTGCGATATAGACCGGATCGTTGATGATTTCCTGGATTTCCTTCCATGCCAGTGTTTGTTGGGCGGACAGCTTTGTATCTTTCATCATGTATTTATCGAAAAAATGCAGAAACGAAACTCTCCATTCATGCGGAATACCATCCAGCAGCTGAGATTCTTCCATTTTGGCCGAAACGAATTGTTTTCTTTTTTGGGCATTGGCGGTCAGCGAATCCACTAAGCTTGAAACATAGGTTAGAGAATGTCCGGAATGGAGTGTATTTTCCTTTTCATGTTGTTTCGCTTGTTGCAGAATGGAGAGCATGGAATTCATGGTCCCGATCTGAGTTTCCAGGGCTTCAATCTGTAGATCCAGCGCCTGTGACACGCCAAGTTCACCGGACATCAGCTTGCGAATATCCGATATGCCAAAATTCAAATAGCGAAGCGTTGTGATGAGTTCCAGCCGCCAAACGTCTTGCGGTGTATAAAGGCGGTGACCACCTTCCGTATGAAAAGAGGGCCGCAGCAACTCGATTTCATCGTAATATCGAATCGTTTTGACAGTTGAGCCGATCATTTTAGCAGCTTCACCGATCGAATAGGTATCTTTGTTTTGGTTCAATGAAATCACCTCAGGATCTATTATACAACCTCCAGTAACTGGAGATTCAAAGTCGGAAGGTTTGCCATGGAAATGTTTAGAGCCAGTTTAAATTCCATTCATCTCGGTTACAAAGGAAAGAGTGCAACTTTTATGAAATCAACATAATAAATAAATTTAAATTTACATGATAACGAAGAGCGCAGAAATAACCTGTAGAAACGAAGTGTTCGCCTTTATCCCCGGATTTTCCCCTTATAAAAGGAGAAAAAAAAATCTGGGGATAACAGCGATCGTAAGGTTATTCTGTGATCGTAGTGATCATTGTAAATTAATCCGAGGAGGAATTGTACATGGCTAATCAAGACCAGCACACCATGCAAGATCCGACGACACAATATCCGAAGGCAACATCAGATTGGAAGCAGCAGCAGGAGGAGCCGGGGCTTCAGCGTGAAATGACTCCTGTACCTGATGCAGGTGAGAAAAGCTATAAAGGCAGCGGCCGTCTGACCGGACGTAAAGCTGTTGTAACCGGAGCAGACAGCGGTATTGGTCGGGCAGCCGCCATCGCTTTTGCCCGTGAAGGTGCGGATGTCGTTCTGGCTTACCTTCCTGAGGAAGAAGCCGATGCGAAGGAAGTGGTCAAGCTGATTGAAGAAGCAGGCCGCAAGGCTGTTGCGATTCCAGGCGACCTCAAGGATGAGAAATACTGCGAAGAACTCATTGAATCTGCTGTAAAAGAGCTCGGTGGAATCGATATCCTCGCCAATGTGGCAGGTAAACAGCAGTTTGTTGAGCAGATCGCCGATCTGACCACAGAACAATTTGATGCAACATTCAAAACCAATGTCTATTCGATGTTCTGGCTCTGTAAAGCAGCTGTGAAACACATGAAACCAGGCAGCTCCATCATTAACACGTCTTCTATTCAGGCATATAAGCCGTCTCCAATCCTACTGGATTATGCGACAACAAAGGCTGCAATCAACACCTTCAGCAAAGCACTGGCGCAGCAAGTCGGCAGCAAAGGCATCCGTGTGAACGTTGTCGCACCAGGCCCAGTATGGACACCGCTTCAGGTCGTTGGTGGACAGCCCGTAGAGAAGCTTGCTGATTTTGGATCGAATACTCCGCTTGGCCGTGCAGGACAGCCTGCTGAAATGGCGCCGGCGTTTGTGTTCCTGGCGAGCCAGGAATCGAGCTATGTGAGCGGTGAGACACTGAACGCCAATGGCGGTACAGTTAGTCCGTAATTTTGGATATAAAATGGGCCTATGAATCTTAGGTCAGTGATCATAAGCAAGTAAAGCAAAGAACTCCAATCCCGATAAAGGTGAATGGAGTTCTTTGTTGTTATGGACTTTTTCCTGATTATTGCATTACTTCTGATCCGGGTTAGGCTCCAAAATGGCGTAGCTGCCGAGCGTGGCCAATTGAGCTGTATTCAGCAGGGCTTCATCTACCGCAGCGAGGGCTTCGCCTGCAGCTGTCATCAGCTCATCAGAGTCCACAGGTGAGGCAAAACGGAGAATTACCCGATTTTCTCCATTTTTCAGTTCACTCTCAGCCTTCGTTTTGTATTCACTAATCGAAGCAACTTCGAGATCGTTCTGTACATAATAATCGTTCGCATCACTTTCGCCATTAAACAGGGCGAGTTCGGCATCAAGCCAGTAATCCTTATCGGCTATCGTTTTCTGGCTTGCAGCCGTTTCATCATTTGCATTGTACAGGAAGTAAGGAATACCGGAATTGGTCAGATTGTTGGTGGCATCTACATGGAACCATTCATTTCCGATTTTCACCTTATTCCACGCATGAGGAACACCACTAGATGCTCCCGTTACGACGATGCTTTCCAGTCCAGACAGATCGGAGAGCAGTTTGTAGACGGAAGCATAGCTGGCACATACGCCAACACCTTTGACAAGAATACCATAAGTGGTAAACGAATCATTGAACTGTGCATCCACATTTTTAAAGTTGTTCTGTTCTGCATTTTCTAATGCTGCATCGTCATACTTCGCGTTATCGTTCAGATAATCGTAGATGGCTTTCCGTTTCTCATCATCCTTCATGCCATCCTTGATGATGGAAGCAACAACCTCGTTTGCTTTGGCGATAATCTCGCTCTGCTTCTTCTGGATGACATCTGCCGACTCATTGTAATGGATCGAAAGGGTAAGTGTACCGTAATTGTATTCAAAACCTTCCACACCAAGAATCAATGGATTCTGGTACATTACTTTCAGGACAACATCCGAGAGCGTTGTGAAATTTTGGGCCTCTGGAAAAGCTTTTAATGAGATCTTGTCTTGGGCAGCAACCATGTTTTTAGCCAAAACTTCCTCCAATGCAGAATCTGCATTGATCATTGCATCGCCTGTAGCCGGCTCAGGCACCGTTTCCTGATTGCCTTGTTCTACATTCTGCTGTGTATTGGATTTCTGCTCATCTACCAGATTATCCTCTTCAATTTCGGAAGCTGGATCAGGAGATTCATCGCCAGCCTCGGTGGATGCAGAATCAGTTTTATCTTCTGACGTTCCAGTATCGGTTGTGGACTCCGTAGATGGAGCTTCTTCAACCGTAGGTCCTGTTTCTGTTTCTGTGTCTGCTTCTGTTTCCGTTGCCAGCTCAGTCGCAGGCGTATCATGATTGTTGATAATGGTTGGCACATCAGGTGCAGGTACGTAAGGTGTGTCGTTCTTCGGTTCCACCAGTCCGTTACTGGACTCAGCAACCGTTTGATTATTCAATTTGTCGAGATCTTCTTGGGTGATATTTTCTACGCGTACGTAACTTTTCAGAACTGTTCCTTTGATATGAAACGGAATATTCGTTTCGTTGAACTCTGAAATTTCTACACCAGTCGTGTCATAGACAATCGTTTCTTGGGAAAACGAACCATCAATGTACTCAATACTTGTTGTTTTAGGCAATTCATTCATGTTCTTCAATTTCTTCATATACAGTTGTTCTTTTAAAGCCATCGGTAGCTGATTAGAGAGGGGGGCAGTGGCAACACCGTTGCTGAAATTGGATTCCTTATCTCCGCTGACCGCTGTGACGTAATATTCACCCTTCATACCATGGTTCTGATAGGAAGTCATCTGTTCATTAATAGTGCCAAGACCGCCTTTTCCGTCTTCCATAAAGTCATTAAAGGATGTTTCCGTTGTTGTGGTTAAAACCAATGGATTGCTTCCATTGAAGGCTTTCTCCGCTCCTTGCAAGGGTACGTTGTTTGTTTCAAAAATAACCGTTCGATCTGCACGATTATAAATTTTATATTCGGTTGCACCTTCGACCTTATCCCAAGTCAGTTTAAAGCGCTTATCCTTGTCGATTTCATATTTGAGATTGGGAACAGGCAGCTCGGATTTTACTGTGAAAGGAATGATCATTGGTTGATCCAGTAGCGTGAGCTTCTCGGCATCCAGATCATAATTAATACGAATGTAATAAATGGGGGCACCACCCCAAGTGCTTTGCGCCTGTGTCCGTAACTTATCTGAGGTTAAAACACCCCATCCAAGAGGCTTAATGGAGACACTATTGTCATTGATTTCTGGTATGGCGTAAACTTTGCTGGCCTCAAGGGCCTTAATATCGGTATGTACACTAATCATATCACTTGCTTGTATACGGCTATTTTTCAGATCTGCTTTGAATTTAAACTTGAATTCTTCATCTTGAGCTACGTTATACATCGGCATAATCGCTTTATTCGATTCAGAGCCGTACTTCTGCTTCAAACTTAATACGCTAGAACCTTCTACTATTTCTGTGGGGTTATTCTCGGACGGACTACTCTCCTTGTCATTGCTCTGGCATCCAGCCAATAACAGGGTGAGCGTAAACATAATCAAAAATAAACGTTTCATGATACACCGCTTTCTCGTTTTTCTCAGTTGTTGCAAAGGCTAATTTCTAAAAAAAATCAAAACACCGAAGATTATCATTTCTGGTTAAAAACTATTTTCAAACCTCTTATCAGCAAGACCTCCTATTAATTCCCTAATGTCTTTTGCTAGTCTATGGTCATATAGACTTATTGTCAAGATATGTAATGGTATATTATGACTATATACAATAGAGTGATAATCGTGTATTAGAGTTAGTCAAATTGATCTTTGCGAGAGAGTGAGAATTGTCGAGACTTCTGGTACAATGCATGATAAAACGAAAAATGGAGTGGATCGGATGACGCCAGAACAGATTGTCAGAACTTTTTTTGAAGAAGTGCGCTCGGGTCGCAATCTTGATTATGCCAATACACTGATGGCCGAGCAGGTACTGGCTCATCAGGTGATCTCGGAAGAGGAAGTGACAGTCACAAGAACGCCTTCCGTCTATGCGGATCATGTGAGGGAAATGATTGAGGCGTATGGAGATTTTTCGCTGCAGATTCAGGAGTTGCTTGCACAGGGAGATAAAGTATATGTACGCTGGAGACAAGTGGGTACTCATGTTGGAGAAGTAGATGGATATGCACCGACCAACCTGCCCGTGATTGAAATGGCGAGTGCGGTATATCGAGTGGAGAATGAGAGAATTGCAGAATACTGGATTCAGATTGACAGGCTGGGAATCGAAAAACAATTGGAGCGCAATCAGAGCTGAGAACCAGCTCTTTCACAGGAGAGATTTCTCAAATTATATAATAAAGATATAACAGGTGGAGGTGACATCATGAAACACATCACAAAAATAGCAATGGCTGTCCTAGCCGCCACCGCTATCATTACTACAGTAATAATAACTGAATCAATGAATAATAAATCTGTTGTCACTACTTCTACCCCATCCACGACATTATCAGTAATTAATAATGAGGATTTTGCAGGCACTGCGACTACGAAACAGTTTAATATCCCTGAGGGATTTGAATATGTGAAAGTGAGCTTTAAAAATACAGGTTCCAAAGCGTTCACGTTTACGATTAACCAAGAATCTACTGCTGGGACCGCAAAAATGTCTTATACTGTCCCAGCAGATGGAAAAGAGCATACGTATTGGAGCGACCAAGCTTGGTCAACGGGTTTGTTGTATGTGAGCATGTCTTCTGCACAAGGGATGTCCGGCAGATTGAGTGTGCGTCTGGGTACCGATCTCAATAAACTGAAAAGTTTGTAAAAAGCCATCGGCTCATGCTGGTGGAGTGATTGTAGAAAAGCCTAGACTTTTTTGACCCTATACCAGTATGAATAGATTTCCGAGAATCCAAGTTTGGCATACAGTTTTAATGCAGGAGCATTATTAGCAACTACTTGCAGGTAACTGGAGGTAGCGCCATTCTCTTTTCCCCAATGCAATAGATGAAGGATCATCTGCTCAGCCAATCCCCGATTCCGAAAGTTAGCGTCCGTAATGATGTCATACAATCCAATATAACCTCGTTCCACCACACCGAATCCACAAGCAACGACTTGTCCGTCAATGAACAGTGAGATGAAACCTGTGCGTGTACGGATGTTGGTCAACATTTGTTCCATCGTTCCCCGATGCAGATCATTTACCTGATTCAGCCTGCAAAAGTGATCCAGCCACTCTCCGGTTAACTGTTCGTCCATTTTTACATCAGAGTGCTCAGGCTCCTTAATAGTTTCCAGGCTCCGAGTCTGGACCCGGCTCAGATCCACAACATCATACCCCTTTTCATGCAAAAGCTGGTCGAGATGATCCGGCTGGATAAACGGTGTAATCTTAAATATGGTACTTAACTGATTGGAAGTATACATGAGCTCGCATTGCTCGATCTTTTCATACACATCTTGGGTAGAGAAGTGAAGGGGTTGAATGGAGTTGGCTCGCTTCGTATATCCCTGTGCAAAACGCAGTACCCATCCGTCAAAAAGCAAGCTGGATAAGGGCTGCCAATGGTTGAGTGATAGTTCCTCAATGGTTTTGTAATCCGGATTCGATGTAGGGGTCATATCTATCCTCCTATTTTATAATTTATAATAATACATATTAATGAATAAAAATTCAATACGAGATATGTAATGTCGCTGAACATTATGCATAGAGCTACTGAATAGGTTACAATCTGAATGAATAAATCCAAATTTCGAAATTGAAATATCGGAAGAAGCGGAGCAGGTTATGCTAACTATTGAAATAAACAATCACATCATTAACTGTCATATCGAATATGGGAAACGGAAGAAAGCTTCCATTACGATGGATTTACCCTATATGGTCACAATCAAGGCTCCCAATGGTACCAGCGAAGACATGATCCGGCAGCTTGTTACGCAACATGGGGAAGTGATTTTGACAAAATCAGCTCTGATGCAACAGGCGTTGGACGGTCCTCAAGCGAAAGAATATGAAGAGGAGGGCAAAGGGAAGTTTCTGCTCTTTGGCAAAGAACATGCGCTGCATGAGTTAATTGACGTAGAGGGACGTTCGGAAGAGGAATTGCGTGCGAATCTGAAGAAGTTTTATTTTGCCGAGTGTAAGAGAATGATCGGTGAGCGCATCGGCCGTTACCAGCAGGAGTTGAAGGTGAAGCCGAAGTCTGTGGACATCGTCGAATCGGCGACCAAATGGGGAAGCTGCAGTTGGGATAAAAAGCTGACGTTTAACTACCGCTTGGCGATGGCTCCACTAGAGGTGATTGATTACGTGATCATTCATGAGTTATGCCATATCCATCATATGAATCATGATCGCTCGTTCTGGCGCCGTGTGGGCAGTGTTATGCCTGACTACAAAGCCAAAGAGGATTATCTGATGCGAAATGGCAGAGCCATGACGTTGTAAAAATACGCGTACCACGAATGGACGTGGTGGAAGGAGTTCAAGATGTCAGAGAGTACTTCTTTTGATGTGCTGGTAGATGAATATATCGCGCAATTTCCTTCAGATGTACAGGTCAAATTACAATCATTAAGACAGATTATTCGCGATTCCGCTCCCAATGCCGTGGAGAAGATCAGTTACAAGATGCCAACGTATGCAGAGCACGGGAACTTGGTTCATTTTGCAGCGTACTCCAAGCATATTGGATTTTACCCGGGTGCCAGTGGGATCGAAGCGTTTAAGGAAGAACTCTCACGGTATAAAGGAGCCAAAGGATCGGTGCAATTTCCCTTGGAACAACCATTGCCAGAAGAATTGATCCGCCGGATCGTGGAATTTCGGGTGCAGGCCAATGTGGAAAAGGCTAAGGAAAAGAAGCGAAAGAAGTAGTGGATGGTACCGTAAATATATGCATGAATATAAGAGAATGTACGATGATTAACACGGTTTATATGTGACTTCAAAGATTTGAGTATGGAATAATTAGAGCAGATTAGACGTAAAATGCAAAGAGAGCCGTGCTGGTAACACGACTCCTCTGAGCAATAGCCGCTTTTAAGGGCGGTGGGCTTCGGTAACATAAGGGCACGATGAAATAGACCGCGATCCTTTGCTATGGGGGCGGTCTATTTGCGTTTATCGGACAGAATGGCAATGATGAGCGTACCGAAGGTAAGCATCAACATGATTGCTTCAAACACTGTCACAGGGCATCCCGAAAAAAAATAGCTATGTTAAATTCTAATATTGATTTGTGACCATAAGAAAACCGCCTTTGTGAAAAGGCGGTTATTTAGCGATTGTCTCCCCTTAAGTGACAAGGTCATCTTACCGTCTGGTAAACGAGACCTATGGCTCCAGAATCAAAGGTCTTATTTTCAATTAGCTTAAGATTGATCTTCTCCTTGATGCCATGGAATAATGGCAATCCCTTACCGATCAGTACGGGAGAAACCGTAATTTTATACTCATCAATTAAATCAAGCTGCATAAGGTGGTGTGCGAACCTAGGACTGCCGAGGATGACCATATCTTTGCCTGGCTGCTGTTTGAGGTTATTGATCTCTTCCTCGATATCTTCTTTCACGAGTCTTGAATTATTCCATTCGACTTTCTCCAACGTCGTGGAAAAAACGATTTTGGCTGTCTTTTCGATCCACTCAGCATGATCCCGTTCATGTTGCGAAGCTGACGGGTCCGAAGGCACAGATGGCCAGTAACTGTGCATCATCTGATAAGTCCCACGCCCCCAAAGGACAGTGTCGGCAGTACTCAGAATTTCTTTCGCGTGTTTCTCCAAATCAGCATCGTAGGAAACCCAGCCAATGTCCATTTCACCATTCGGCCCTTCTACAAAACCGTCAAGCGATGCGTGAAGAAATAGAACGAGTTTTCTCATTTTCAGTTCTCCTTTGTGCATGAGGGATATCTAACTATGAACATATTTTTCTTATTCGATGAGGTATCCTCATATTCCTTGTTGTCTATATGAGCATTTTTGAGCACAACTCTGAATTCAGCCTTTTTTCAGGTAGAGACATTATACTATTCCCGAATCCTGTACTGGAAAAGGAGTTTTGGCATGTCTAAGGTGATCCATAAGTCGCTTTATCTCATTCTGCTTGTTTTAGTCGGCGTGTTTATCGTTTCATCCCTGTTTGTCCGGGCGCAGTACAACTACACCTTGTATGGGGATAATCCGATTCTGGATACGCAGCAGTGGAGTATTTTTATCCCGGTGATTGCTTTGCTTCTAGGATCGGGTGTCGTGTTATACCGCCTTTGCCTGAAGCTGAACCAATACAGTCCAAAGGTTGTCATTCCGGTGGTGCTGCTATGTTCTCTGGCCATTCAAATTATAATTATCTTCGTGTTTCCACGAGTGCCTACGGATGATTCACAGACCGTGCTTTCACTCGCGATGAACATGCTTTACGATCAGGATTATTCCTCGTTCGAAACGGGTGGATATCTGCACATGTTCCCGTTCAACTTTTCTACCGTTTTGTACCTAAAGACATTGCTGTACCTGTTCCCGGATAATTATCTGGTAATCAAGCTGTTCAATATTTTGTTTGCAACGGTAACGACATTAATGATTTATCTCATTTATAAACAGTTAAATCATAAGTCCGAAGAACGTGATTACGGGGTTCTAATCTTTGCAGCCACGTATCTTCCAACTCTGTTCCTGAACAACCTGATCTATAACGATGTAATTGCTACGGCATTTCTGACGTCTTGTTTATACTTTTTGATTCGGTTTATACGTGAAAAGTCTTGGCAGACGATCGTCATTGCCGCCATTCTGCTCGCGATTGGCAACTACTTCCGAAGTATTGGCGTAATTGTCCTGATTGCTGCTATATTAACCATCCTGCTGAATATGCGAAGTATTGGATTCAAGAAAATGATTGTCTCCATCTTCGTACTGGCTATGTTGTTTAACGTCCCAGGGTGGACTCAGAATTCGGTCTTGAAATCTTCAGGTGCTGTAAGTGAGCCTGTTGGGGGAAATTCAGCACCGGTCTATATGTGGTTGAACATGGGTATTAATTTGGAACGATTCGGCTTCTGGGACAACATGGAGAGCTACCAGATTTATCAAAGAGAAGCCAACTATAATAAAGCTGAAAGTACAGCACTGTACAAACAGGAGATTGAACGCAAGCTGTCGGAAGCTAGCTTAAGTGACTTGGCCCAGATGTATTACAAAAAGATCATTTGGGCCTGGACCGAAGGGACCTACCAAATGGATAGATATGGCATCGGCAACGAAAGCTCCTCGGGTATGGGAGGAGGAAGAGGTGGCGGAATTGCCGGCTCCTACAGTTATACCAATGCGGTAACAGACTTATTCAAGGGAGATTCCGTCTACCGGACGGGGGTGCTTTGGATCGTTTATGTGATGAATTTCATGATGTACTGTTTTATTTTCATTCGTTTGGTCGGTGCAATTCGTGGAAAGCGGTATGACGAAGTCTCTTTGATTCTAGTTATTCTCGGATTTATCGGGTTCTATATTCTGTGGGAGATTAAATCGAGGTATATCTACCCCGTATATCCGCTGCTGATTGTATTGTCGTACACGGGATTTAAAGATGCGTATAATTTCATGTTTCATAGAAAACTTGGCTGGGAACGTCCTTCCCTGAGAAAAGGGTGATCCGTATGCGAAAAAATGGTTATCTCATATCGGCTATGCTCTTGCTGCTGACCTGCTCAGTTTTGCTCTCTGCTTGTGATGTTATTACTGCCCAGAACATTACGAATACCGGTTCTGCACAAGGCATGAACGGTGGCGGAATGATGAATGGCGGTGGCCCGGGCATGAATGGAGGAGCACAGAGGGGCGGAGGGCAAGGGATGAATGGCAGAACAGGCGGTCAGGACGATATGCGGGGGATGATGAATGCCGATCTTACAGGCAAAGTGATTTCTGCCACAGGGAGTACCGTCACGATCTCGTTGCTTGAGGTGGAGGATAACTCTTCCACAGGCTCGACTAATGGAAATGGAAGACAACCAGGCGCCTCCAGAGGCGGAAGCATGGAAATGAAAGATACGGGCATTGAAATGAAGTTGGACATCAATGAGGATGTGGATATCACGGAAGGCATGGGTGCCCCAGGCAACAACCAAAATGCTAATTCATCCCTTCAGGTGTCTGACCTGAAGGAGGGAGATGTCGTTATGGTTTGGTATAAGGAGAATACCGAGACCGTAGAACGAATGGTTGTTACACAGTCTTGATATTCATTGCCTATCATCACTTGATGGAGTATTATGGAAATAACTTGTTTCTCGGAAGGAGTGAGCGTCATGAAACGACGGGCTAAGATGATGCAAAGCGTTACTACAACAATTAAGGTGATTACGAACTGAATAGATCCGGCAGAGCAACGGACACATGGCGAAGCATTTGGAGTCTGCTAATGTGACGATCTGAAGTCTGCCGACATATAGGGATATAACTGCTCATTTTTCCTGGTATGCACGAGGTTTATTTGCTTATGCAAGTAAACCCGTGTATCCAGAATTTTTAAAGCCGCAGGCATAGCCTGCGGCTTTTTGCGCGCAAAAATAGGATTCGGAACGCTTAAAGCGTTCTATATTAAACGACCACTAAGGAGATATGCCCATGTTAAAACTTAAATATTTATTCCACAATAACGATCTCGCCGAGATGATTTTGAAAAACTGGAGTTACGATCCGGAGTCACTGGACATGTTCCAGTATTATCGTATATCCTCCAATGCCGTGTACCCGTTCCGGGATCAAGGAAAGGTTCACTTACTTCGTTTTGCCCCTGTAGAGGAGAAAAATCAAACCAATCTTGCAGCGGACCTGGAGTTCCTGACCTATCTTAAACTAAACCAATATGGTGTCATGGAAGCTGTACCTTCTCATGCGGGAAAAGAGCTGGTAGAGGCTCATACGCCTTGGGGAACGTATTATGCCTCCGTATTCAAACGAGTTCCTGGTAACCAGATGGGCAGTATCGATATAAATGACCAGATCGTGTACAGCTTGGGTGAGGCATTGGGTAAGCTGCATCGTTTATCTCGTGAATACACACACACACAGGCAAAACGCTGGACGTATACCGATGTACTGGATTGGATGAAGGACGTTCTGGGGGAGTTCCCTGGCGAGAATGCGGCGCTCAATGAGGTGGAAGTTCTCCGGAATTATTTTGCAAATTGGCCCGTTACACAGCAGAACTTCGGGTTAATTCATTATGATTTTGAACTGGATAATGTCTTCTATGACGAGGAGAGTCATTCCTGTTACGCCATTGACTTCGATGACGCCATGTACCACTGGTACGCAATGGATGTGGAGCAGAGTCTGGATAGTTTACGGGATGAAATTCAGCCGGATGAATGGGAGCAGAAGAAGCGAATATTCTTGCAAGGGTACTGGAAGGAAGCAGGAGACGCCTATGATATGGAGTCGATGTTTCCGGCATGTCGTCGTTTTGCCAATCTGTACGGTTATGTACGTGTGCTTCGATCTGGGGCAGAACAATGGGCAAATGAGCCGGAGTGGATGAGTGGATTAAGAGCAAGGCTGGATAAAGCGATGACAGTGAAAGCAAAGCAGTTTGGTCACCAGCAGCCCCTCCAACTACCGGCCAAATGATCCTCATTACTTTATCAGCAAAGATGATTGAGCTTAAATCAGGCCTCTGCATAAGCGCAACGAAATAATGATTGATTTTTTATTCATCTCCATTGTAACATTAGATTAAGCGCTATACCTTTTATTAAAACATCAATGTTGGATTACATGGTCAAGTGGAAACCGGCAATTCGTTTCACCAATTGAATGAAGAGGACGGTCATAACGAACATGGACGACAAAAAGTTAATTATCTTTTTTGACAGCGGCGATACCATTGTTGATGAATCGACCGAGATTCGGGACGAAGAGGGAATTGTTCTGAGTGCGGATTTGATTCCGGGTGCGGACATCACGATTCAGAAGCTTCATGAAAGAGGGTACACGCTGGCCCTGGTTGCTGACGGCGATGCACAATCCTTCAAGAACGTATTTAAGCAGCATGGACTTCATGATTATTTTAGCGCAATGATTATTTCGGAAAACATTAAAGCCAGCAAGCCAAGCCCGCGGATGTTTAAGGCAGCCATTGGTGCCCTTGATTTGTCCGAAGGGGATTTTTCAAGAACAGTGATGATTGGCAATAACCTGAGTCGTGATATGAAGGGAGCCAACGCACTTGGCATCACCAGCATCTTTCAGAGTTGGACGCCGCGTTATCCCCATGAGCCGGTGGATGAGACAGAACGTCCGACTCACACAGTCGGTGAACCGCTGGAGCTGCTTGAACTTATTGAACGGCTAAATGCCGAAGTCAAATAAATAAAATGTTTGCTTGTATGCCCGTGAGCAGAAGGATAGAATGTCATTCAACCTTCTGCTCACGGGTTATTTTTACTTTTTTACATGAGAAAATGATAGAATGATCGTAAAATCCGGAACTGGGGTAGGTGTTCATATGGAGGAACCACATCGGAAGCCGTTGTTGTACTTGCAAACTGCCGATTTGGTGATGGAAGAAATCCGTAACCGGAAATTGCAGCCACATGATCCCGTGCCATCAGAAGGTGAGCTCGCCAAACTGTATTCTGTCAGCCGTATGACAGCCAAGCTTGCGCTGCAAATTTTGGAGAAACAAGGCATTGTCTATCGGTTGGCGCGGCGGGGGACATTTGTGTCGGGTGATTATTTGGGCGGCCCGGGTAAGGAGTCATTATCGGGGAATGTAACTACAGACAAGAAGCTTATGAAGCGAAAAATTGCTCTGTTGTTCCCCAATATGGATGATTATGTAGCCAGAATTATAGCATCCGTTGAGCAGGAAGCACGTAAATCCGGGTGCCAGCTGCTCATTCGGATCACTACGGATAAAGAGGATGAGAGTTTCTGCCTACAAGAATTGTACGAGGAAGGAATCGATGGAATTATTCTGTTTCCAAGGGGACGAACACGCTGCAGTGAAAAGGTGTTGGAGCTTAATCTGCTGAATTATCCATTGGTGATCATCGATCGAATCTTTCGTGAGGTCAATATTGATTGTGTGTATCATGACCATTATCAGGGAGCCTACAACTTGACGGAATATTTGATCAATAGAGGACATCGGGAAATTGGGTATATCTCTATGCCGTTTGATGGAGTGACGAGCCGCGAGGACCGCTATAAAGGCTATGTACAGGCCATGCTGGACTATGCACTTCCCGTCAACGGTCGTAATATTTGCCTGGATTGCGCAGAGGATTACATGCTCAACCTGAATGGAGCGAATCTGCAACTCAAGGATTTCATTCAAAGTAATCCTGCAATGACAGCCGTAGTTTGTGCGGATGATTATATCGCGACTTCTTGTTTGTACACGGCCTTATCCATCCAAAAGCAGGTACCCGAGGAACTGTCCATCATTGGTTTTTCCGACATCCAGTTGGCGAGTCTACTGCCCGTGCCACTGACTACGGCAAGGCAAACCACAGAGAAGCTTGGACAGGCAGCAGTGAATTTGCTGTGCAAACGTATGGAGAATTCCCGAGAAGGGGCGTTATCCATCAAGGTAAACACAACCATCATCGAACGAAGCTCCGTACGTAATCTTAATCAATAAATGTCGATCTGGTTCCGCGTTATTTAAGCCAATTCAAGCCTTCCTTATCTCGTTTTAATGATAAGGAAGGTTTTTTTATATGTCAGTGACATACGATGGTTGTTATCCAATTCAAACTCTATAATACACAATTTGTTATGTATCTCACCGTTTTATGAAAAAATATTGTAAATAATAGTAGTTATATGAAGTTTATTTGGAGAAAAATTTACATTTATATCATTGTATATGTCAATGACATATATTAGTGTGAAGGTATGCCACATATCTTTCAAGGATGAAGGGAGGATTTTCCGGAAAGCGCTACCATACATCCTGGGAAATGACCTGCAGAGCCAAAAGAAATGAACGTACGAACGTTGGCAATAAACGAAATCATTATTCGAAGAGGAGCCCGAATATGACAATCAAATCCTTGCTTGCAGCTTCGTTCTTGGCAGTATCTCTTTTCTTTCCACTGGCGCAGCCCGCGCAGGCGGCAGAGGACAATGCCGTAACGGTTTACCAGGATGGAGATTTTGGAGGCAGCTCCCAACCGTTTGGGGTTGGCCAGTTCAATGTGAATCAGCTTAATGTGGTTGGTAACGACAAAATATCTTCGGTAAAGGTAGCTCCGGGATATCGATTGACCCTGTATCGTGACAAGGATTTCTCCGGTGACACCAAAACGCTGACCGGCGATGCGGGATGGCTTGATGATTTTAACGACGCGACCTCCAGTCTGAAAGTAGAGAAGATCGGAGGCCCCAATAAACCAGTTATCGCATACTCCAATTCACCTTATGGAGGTTTTGAGCAGCAGTTTGATATTGGCAGCTATAATGTGGATGAACTGAAGGCTGGAGTAGGCAATGATGCCATCTCTGCACTTCGGATAGCCCCAGGGTATAAGGTCACATTGTACAAAGACTACAATTTCGCTGGATACTCCAAGGTTCTGACTGCAGATGCGATCTATGTTGGTGGGGATATCAATGATTCGGTTTCTAGCCTGAAGGTTGAAGCCATCTCGCCGCTCGACACCACCTCGGTTGCCGTTCCGGGTAACGATTACAGTGACACAGCCAAGCGTGAAATATTGCAAACCTTTGCTCCTAAAATCTGGTTTGCCCAAGGCGAAGTTTATTTTCCATCCTCGGTAGAACACACCCTGCCTTATGTGGATCGTTATGTGAATCCAGGTTCAGGTTTGTATGAATTCAAGACCAAAACGGAGTTGAATCCATATACCCTGAAACTACCGTATTTTACGGGCGATCTGGCTAATGCACCAATCTATGCGTTTTGGGTGGAGAAGGAGTATAACAATGTCGATCTGGTATATTTCCAGTTCAGTCCCTATGATCTCGGGAAAACAGTGTTTGGCACGGAAGTGGGAGATCATGTCGGAGATTGGGAGCGGGTCACGGTCAGATTGGCCAAGTTCACTGATCAGAACAGTAACTATGTGAAGCCGGTTCAAGTTTACTATGGCGCGCATTCTTTCGGTACAACCTACTCTTGGGGTGAAGTGGACAAAGTAAACAATACACATCCTGTCGCTTATTCAGCGTTTGGTTCCCATGGGATGTGGAAAGATCCTGGCAATCATGTCTATCAGGAACTCGTCGTGACCCAATTGATTGATGTGACGAATCAGGGAACGGCATGGGATACCTGGAACAATATCCAGGCTTTTCAGTATTATCCGAATACTCGAACAGGCAATGGCCTGGGAAATGCTTGGCCATCATGGCTGGACAGGGATTACAGTAATCCGAACAGCTTGTCTGTCTATAAATTTGGAAATCCGTCCCAAGGCTCCTTCTTTGGTCAACCTTTGCTTGCAGGAGGACCAACAGGACCGCAGGAAAAAGGCGCATTAACGAATGATGTTATTTTAGATTAGGCGATGATTAACGAGGGGACTCGCTTTCACATGAAGCGGGTCTCCAATGCTTATTGTTCAAGTAAACAGTACTAACTGTGAATCTAACAACGGAGGCTCAGACAACGATGACTAACCGTAAAAAAGTACATGTTGTTTTTAAAACTCACCTGGATATCGGATTTACGCATTTGGCGGAAAACGTCGTAAAACAGTACATGGAAGAGTATGTACCCAAAGCTATCGCTTTGTCCGCGCAGTTGGAAGCAGAGGGAGGGCGAGAGCAATTCATATGGACCACGGGTTCCTGGCTGATCCGTCATTATCTGAATCATGCGTCCGAAGAGGGTAAACAGGCCATGGAACAGGCGATCCGCAAAGGTCATATCGTATGGCATGGATTACCGTTCACAACGCATACCGAACTGATGGACCCCTCATTATTTCGCTACGGATTGTCCATCGGATTGGACCTGGATAAACAATTTGGCAAAACGACCATTGCAGCAAAAATGACGGATGTACCCGGGCATACCCTGTCCATGGTGCCTTTGATGAGTGAAGCGGGTCTCCGGTATATGCATCTTGGAGTTAATCCAGCTTCCATGCGCCCGGATGTGCCTAAACTGTTCAGATGGCAGGCAGCGGATGGCAGTGAGATCATTGTCAATTATGCGGACACCTACGGAGAGGCAGTCGAAATTGAAGGTATCGATCATATCTTGTTGTTTGCCCATACGGGCGACAATTGCGGACCGCCAAGCGCAGAAGAGATTCGTGAACAATTTCAGCATATCCAGGAAAGATACCCCGATGCAGAGATTATGGCTTCGTCTCTTGATGCATTTGCAGTGCACCTTGATCAGGTGCGGGACCAATTGCCTGTTGTACGTGAAGAGCTCGGGGATACTTGGATTCACGGAGGCGGTACCGACCCGCTTAAAATAGCCCGATTCCGCCAGTTGCAGCGGTTAAGAGACAAGTGGCTGACCGAAGGCCGGATCGATTCGGCAAGCGCAGAATATAAAGGCATGAGTGATGCCATGTTGCTGGTTGTGGAGCATACGTGGGGACTTGATGTGAAGAAATGGCTTCCGGATTTCCGGAATTATGCCAAGCCTGACTTCAACCGGGCGCGGGAAATGAACGACGTCGATGTGGAGGATATTCCTGCAAAATTTCAATATATCGGTGCCTTCGCCATGGATGAGTTCGACAGTCATTCCAGCGGACTGTTCTCTTCGGAGACGAGCCGTCGTACCTATTCCATGATAGAGAGCTCTTGGGCGGAACAGCGGGGATATTTGGACACGGCTGTGGCGTGCCTGAGTGAAGACAAGCAGAAGGAAGCGCTGCAAGCTTTTGAACAACTAAATCCAGTTAAAAGTGTTTCTTCCGACATCGTATCTGCGGCAAGTCATCAAGTTTATAGCAGTGGCGGATACCAGCTGGCCTTCAATAACAATGGTGCACTGATTCAGCTGACGGACGAGATGGAAAAGAATTGGGTGGACGCGAAGCATCCGTTCGGAGCCTATGCCTATGAAACCTTTGGGACGGAGGATTACGCCAGGTATTTCCGTACCTATATGCAGAACCTGCCTGTGACACATCCTTGGGCGGATGCCGACTTCAGCAAACCTGGCTTTGAATTTGTGCGCCCGCTGCCAAGCCATCAGGTGTACTTGCCAATCGTGACCGATATGCACAAGTCAGGCAATGCTCATGGCGATACGTATTGGTTCCGGTTGTCCATGCCAGCAGAAAGTCATGAATTGTACGGAGCACCCAAGGAACTGGAACTGGTATATACGTTTTCACAGGCAGGAGTGGTAGAGGTTAGCTTGCAATGGTTTGGAAAAGAAGCGAATCGTCTTCCAGAGGCAAGTTGGTTAGGATGCGGACTTAAGGTGGATAACCCCAATCTGTGGATGATGGACAAGCTTGGAGGACGAATCTCTCCGTTGAATGTTGTAAAAGACGGCAACCGCAATCTGCATGCTGTAGACAAGGGAGTATTCTATGAAGGCACAGATGGTCAGGCCTCTATTGAAGCATTGGATTCCGCTTTGGTCGCACCTGGACAGAGAAGGCTACTGCAATTCGACAATTCGTTTGTTTCGCTTGAATCTGGATGGCAGTTTAATCTGCATAACAATATTTGGGGCACCAATTTCCCAATGTGGTACGGCGAGGATGCCAAATTCCGCTTTCGACTAAATACAGCTGCAAATCGCAAATAAGAGAAATTGATGTTGAATTTTACCAAAAATTGATGATCGCATAATAATCCTAGTACAATTGGAACCTATACTTGGATTTGTGAGTAAGGGCTGTTTGAGCAGACTTGGACTGTTCGGAACTGTTTCTGAAATGAATTTAAAAAAAACAGAATTTTTTTGTAAAATCCCTATTGCTTGAATGTAGTCATCCATGTATTATATACAAATAAAGCGTTTACATTTTCTTATATGTCAATTAAACCGGTTTAATTCTATGAGATGTTTTCCCGATTGAGAACCTCTGTTACATAAAAATTAAACCGGTTTAATTGTATCTACATATGTACATAAAGGGTTTATTTCGTTAGGGAGGTGAGCGCCAACCAGAGCATATTTAGGCAAGTTAATGGCAAATCCAAACGTGGAGGGGTTTAGCTTGAAAAGGAAAAGCAACTTGTTAATTGTTCTTGTCCTAATCACGACAATACTAGGGGGATGCTCTGCATCTTCGTCTAACAACGAAAATGAGGAATCAACAGTGAAAGAACCTGTTGTTACGGACAACAGTGCCAAAGAAGCCCCGATGCTGGCAAAGCTTGTCGATGAAGGTAAATTGCCTGCCCTGGCTGAGCGCCTACCAGCTTCCAAAGACATTATGGTTGAAGAGGTCGTCGAGGAAATCGGGCAATATGGCGGAGATTGGAACATGCCTTGGACTGGTGTTCCTGATAAGTGGGGGATAGGCCAACCGACAGAGGAAGCGCTGTTTCGTTTCAACAAGGAAGGAAACAAGGTTGAGCCAAACGTAGCCAAGAGCTATGAAGTGAATGATGATTCCACCGTGTTCACCATCCATTTGCGAGAAGGCATGAAATGGTCCGACGGTGTTCCTTTCACAGCGGATGATGTTCTCTTTTATTGGGAGCATATGTTGACCAAAGAGACCTTTGGCAAAAAGATCTATGACGCTTATTATTCCGTTGACCCTGTTACCGGGGATAGAGCGTTGGCTGAAGTGAAGAAGGTGGATGACTACACGTTTACCGTAACTCACAAATATCCAAGTGTGCTCTTCCTGGAACGTGTGGCCATTGATAACAAGTGGTTCTTTGCTCCTGCACACTTTCACAAAACCATCCTTCCCGAGTTCGTAGGGGATGCCAAAACATTGGAGATTACGAAGCAATGGGGTTATGAAGATCCCAAAGTATTCTTGATGGAAACCGGGTATACGGATTGGCTGCACTACCAGATTCCTACACTTCGGGCTTGGGTGCCAACCAATGATCCTAACGGCGATCAGTTTGTCATGGAGCGCAACCCGTACTACTGGAAAACAGATAAAGAAGGCAAACAGCTTCCGTATATTGACCGGATTGTAGCGACTAAGATTCAAGATCCGAGCCAAAAGGTCCTTGGAACGCTTGCCGGTGATTACAACCTGGTGATCTTTGATTCCAAAGACTTCACGGTACTGAAAGAGAATGAGAAAAAAGGTGACTACCGTATCATCCCTTGGACACAACCAGCTTGGTCCAGCGCGGGAGTACAGTTAAACCAGACTACGGAAGATCCAAATCTCCGCAAACTCTTCCAGGACATCAAGTTCAGGGAAGCACTCTCCATTGGGGTGGATCGTAACCAGGTGTCTGAGATTGTCACCAGTGGACTGGGAGAACCGATTCAAGCTTCCGTACCTGAAGGCGTAATGGGCTATCAGGAAGGATGGGCTCAGCAATGGGCGGAATACGATCCTGAACGCGCTAACCAAATTCTTGACGAGTTAGGCTTGAACAAGCGGGATAAAGACAACTTCCGTCTGAACCCTGATGGTTCCGAGTTGACACTCACGGTGATTGAGAGCACGACCGATACAGCACCATTCCTTGAATTGCTTAAGAAATACTACGAGGATATGGGGCTGCGAACGAACCTGAAAGTGGTTGACGGAGGCACTCATTTTGATATGAAATATGCCAACAAAATTCCGATGACTACCGAGAATATTTCCGTCGTCAACGTAGCCTTCAGACCGGATACCATGGTTCCGCTCCGTGTTATCACACCATGGTTCGGCCATTACGGCCTATACAGCCAATCTGGCGGCAAGGAAGGTGTCAAGCCTGAAGGGGATGTTGCTAAAATCCTTGAGTATTGGGAAAAAGTGAAAGCAAGCAAGACACTGGATGAAATCAATCAGTATAGCAATGAGATCGTGAAGCTGCACCAGAAGAATCAGTGGGTAATCGGATATGCGGGACCAACTCCGGTGCTGATTACAGCCTCGAATAAAATTCATAACATCCCTACGGATCTTATCTGGTCCGATGAGTATCGCTCGCTGGGTCAAGGCCATCCGGCACAATTTTTCATCAAGCAATAGCTGGTGAAGCATTCAGGTAAACAATAGTGAGGAGGGGACTTATCCTTGCTATTGTTTCCTTTTGTATCATTCACGCGGTGCAGAGGAGAGGAATAGATGTTTGAATACATTTTAAAACGAATCCTGTTGGCCATTCCTGTTGTTGTTGTGATCTCCTTTATCGTCTTCTACATTATTCAATTGCCACCTGGCGATTATGTATCCTCATACTCGGCCAAAATGTCCGCTTCCGGCGATATCATGACCCAGGCTGAGATGGATGACATGCGGGCGAATCTGGGGCTCGACCGGCCAATCTATGAACAATACTTCGTTTGGGTAAAGAAAATCATTCTGCATGGCGACTTTGGTTTCTCGTTCAACTATAACAAACCGGTGATGGCGGTGATCCAGCAGTATATGGGATTGACTCTGGTCGTCTCGCTGGTGACAATGGCCTTCCATTATATAATCGCGATTCCGGTTGGGATCTACACGGCAGTAAAGCAGTATTCTGCGGGGGATTATTTCTTCTCCGGTCTGAGCTTTATCGGAATGGCCACGCCCAACTTTTTGTTAGCCATTATTCTCATGTTCTTTTCCTATAAGTGGTTCGGTAATCCATTGCTCGGCTTATTCTCCAACGAATACGTGAATGCGCCGTGGTCCATGGACAAGGTAAAAGACTTAATGCAGCATATGGTGATTCCGGTTATTGTTATCGGACTTTCGGGTACTGCGGATCTGATTCGGATCATGCGCGGACAAATGCTCGATGAGTTGAACAAACCGAATGTCATTACAGCCCGTGCCAAGGGCTTATCAGAGATGCAAATCCTGTTCAAGTATCCGACACGTGCAGCCTTGAATCCTATTGTGAGTACCTTTGGCTGGTCACTGTCCTCCATCTTTACCGGCGCTACCATTACAGCAATCGTATTGAACCTGCCGATTCAAGGGCCAGTTATGCATAATGCATTGCTCGGTCAGGACATGTATCTTGCTGGAACCTTTTTATTGATCATGGCTTTGCTGACGGTTCTCGGAACACTGATTTCCGATATTTTGCTGGCTTGGCTTGATCCCAAAATACGTACAGAGTTCAGAGGATCCTAATGATGAGACCATTACCGTTATTTAAAGGTCAAAGGCCGGCAGTCCCTGTTACAGCACCACCCAAAGATACTGTATACAGCTCGCAGTGGCGGCTGATATATCAGAAATTTAAGAAACATAAGTTGGCCCGGATCAGCATGTACATTCTGGGCGCATTTTACATCATCGCACTGTTCGCACAGTTTATCGCGCCGTATGGGCTGCAAAGCTATGACAGCAAATACGTGAATGCTCCACCAATGGGACTTCGATTCGTTGATGCGGAAGGCAAATTTCACATCAAGCCGTTTGTATATGAATTGAAGAGCGAGCGTGACCCCGAAACATTGCGTAAAATGTTTGTCCCGGATACCGAAAAAAAGCATTTCTTCAAGTTCTTTGTGAAGGGAGAAGAATATAAGTTTCTTGGTCTGATCCCCATGTCGACGCATTTGTTCGCTGTAGATGAGCCAGGGCGGATATTCCTGCTGGGTACGGACGGTATGGGGCGTGACCTGTTCTCCCGGATCGTGCTGGGCAGTCAAATCTCACTGAGCATTCCGCTGGTCGGCGTAGGCATTAGCTTTATTCTGGGTTTGATTATTGGAGGCATCTCCGGTTATTTTGGCGGCTGGATTGATTCCATGATACAGCGCATCATCGAAATCATCCGTTCCTTTCCGACGCTGCCGTTGTGGATGGCACTATCCGCTGCAATTCCGCCACGTATACCGGTCGTGACCATGTATTTATACATCGTGATCATCTTCGCTTTTATTGGCTGGACGGATCTGGCACGGGTGGTCAGAGGCAAGTTCATTTCATTGAAGAATGAAGATTATGTAATCGCTGCAAAGATCGCTGGTGTAGGAGACGCAAAGATTATCGTTAAACACCTGCTGCCAGGATTCATGAGTTATTTAGTCGTGGCGACAACCCTGGCGATTCCGAGCATGATTCTGGGTGAGACAGCTATGAGCTTTCTCGGTCTTGGCGTACGTTCGCCGGCAACCAGTTGGGGTGTGCTGCTTCAGGAGGCGCAAAAAATTGAAAATGTGGCCCTTTATCCTTGGAAGCTCATTCCGCTCGCTTTTGTCATTCTGACTGTATTGACCTATAACTTCATCGGCGATGGCTTGCGCGACGCGGCTGATCCGTACAAAAAATAATTGTCCAAATACTAGGCAAGCGAGGGGATCGCATGGCAACTCAAACTGTTGATAAGGAGCAACCTTTACTGTCCGTTCAAGACCTGAAGATTCGGATTCAGATGGAAAATGGCGTCATGAATGCCGTGGATGGAGTCGACTTCAATATATACAAAGGCAAAACCCTTGGGCTTGTGGGGGAATCGGGCTGCGGCAAAAGCCTGACAAGTCGATCGATCATCAGCATCAATCCCAAGGAATGTGAAACGAGTGGAACAATCACTTACAATTCCGACTCGGAATCGACTCTCCATGGCCTGAACCTTTTGTCTCTTAAGCCGACAGGCAAGCAGATCCGCTCCATACGTGGCCGCAAAATCTCGATGATCTTTCAGGAGCCGATGACGGCCTTCTCTCCGATGTATACCATCGGGAATCAAATCATGGAAGCGATTCGAATTCATCAGACGAGGAATAAGAAAGAGGCCAAAAAAATCGCGTTAGAGATGCTAAGCAAAGTTGGGATTTCCGATCAGGCCAAGCGTTTCGATCAATATCCGCATGAATTCTCGGGAGGTATGCGTCAGCGGGCGATGATCTCCATGGCATTGTCCTGTAACCCCGAAATTCTGATTGCGGATGAGCCCACGACGGCGCTCGATGTGACCATTCAGGCTCAGGTATTGGAACTTATGAAAAGTCTGCAGGCGGAATTTGGCATGGCCATTCTGCTGGTGACCCATGATCTGGGTATTATCGCCGAGATGTGTGATGAGGTTGCGGTGATGTATCTCGGGAGAATAGTTGAGCAGGCCCCAATGAGAGAAATCTTCAACAATCCGAAGCATCCCTACACGAAAGGCTTACTTAAATCGATGCCTAGACTGGGAGGAAACAAAAGCAAACGGCTGGATTCCATCGAAGGTTCTGTTCCGATGCCGATCAACATGCCTCCGATGTGCGGATTCTATGATCGCTGCAAGGACAGGATTGAAGGTGTATGTAATCAACAAGCTGTACCGAAAACCGCGATTTCCGACCAGCATATGGTCAGATGTTTCTTGTACGCGGACCAGAGAGAAGGAGAAGCATAATGACCAAACCCATTCTTGAAGTCCTCAACCTGAACAAAAGCTTCCAGGTCAAATCCAAAAAAGCCCTGTTCAAAAAGCCAAAACCCATTCATATTCTGAACGAAATTTCATTTGAACTCCTTGAAGGGGAGACGCTCAGCATTGTCGGGGAATCCGGATGTGGAAAAACGACGCTCGGACGCTGCATCGTCAGAGGTGTGGATGCTTCTTCAGGCAGTGTAGTCTATCATGCGGAAGATGGAAAAGAAGTGAATTACCTAAACTTGAAGGGCAAAGAGATCAAAGCATATCGCAAGGATATCCAGATGATTTTTCAAGACCCGTATTCCTCACTGAGCCCCCGGATGAGCGTATTCGATATTATCGCCGAACCGCTGATTGCGAACTTTAAGCTGAGCAGAGCTGAAGTGGAGACGAAGGTGATGGAAATTGCCGAGAAAACAGGTCTGAATGTGAGTTATCTGAAACGTTACCCACATGCATTTTCGGGGGGACAGCGGCAGCGGATAGCCATTGCACGTGCGCTGATTACACAACCCAGACTGATTGTCTGTGATGAAGCAGTCTCTGCGCTGGATGTATCGATTCAGGCTCAGATTATCAATCTGCTCAAAGATTTGCAGGAGCAATTCAAGATCACGTATATCTTCATCTCGCATGATCTTTCCATCGTACAGAACATTTCCGACCGAGTAGCGGTTATGCATCTGGGCAGAATTGTGGAACTGGCAACAACGGAATCATTGTTCTCGAATCCTCAGCATCCCTATACGGAGGCGCTAATGTCAGCCGTGCCCCAACCGAATCCGGATTTTAAAAAAGAACGAATTATACTGGAGGGGGAAGTACCGAATCCGGCCAATCCGCCAAGCGGCTGTCATTTTCATCCCCGATGCTCGTATAAGACAGATAAATGCATCCAGCACGTTCCTGAACTCCGTGAAGTAGGATATAATCATTTTGCTGCCTGTCATTATGCAGAGCAGCTTCAGCTTCGCGGCGTTCCAATCGAGACTGAGGATGAGATGCAATCCAGGACATCCTAACCATCGACATGAACCTGACGGTACCATCAGTCATCTTTGAACTCGCGAGGACGAAATCGAACTAGTGTTGAGGAGAGGTTGTTCCTAATGGCAAAGATTGATGATGTAGCCCGTCTGGCGGGTGTATCCAAGGGAACGGTATCCAACGTATTCAGCCAGAAAAGGCCAACGAGCAAAAGAGTAACCGAGAAAGTACTGCAAATTTCGAAGGAATTGAATTACGTGCCGAATCACATTGCAAGAAGCTTGGTCACCAAGAAAACAATGGCGATCGGGCTTACCATTCCGCACGGAAAATTCTTTTTCAGCGTGTTCCATAATCAGTTTATCAATGGTGTCATTCTGGAAGCTTCCAATTACGGATATCGGGTGCTTCTGGACATGATTGCTGCCGAAGAGGTGAAGACACCTTCACTTGCGAGTTATCCTATTGACGGGGCCATTGTGCTGGGACCAACAGAAGAGGATGACCGGATCAATCTGCTGTATCAGCATGACATTCCGTTCGTCACGATCGGCAAAATCATTAACAAGGGACTTCAGGGTGTATCTACCGTCAATAATGATAATAAACAGGTCATGCGCGATATTTGCGATTATTTGCTTGGACTGGGGCATCGGAACATCATGTTTCTGAACGCCGGGGAGCAGATGACTGTTTCCATTGAGCGGTCGGAAGAGTTCGTCCGGGTACTGCAGGAGCATGGTGTGACGATCCAGCCCGGAATGATCCATTACAAACCAGGTATTCATTCAGACAAGTATATTAAATACGGCTATGATGAGACATTTCATAATGTGAAGAACCCCATGGGCAGGGTTACGGCCATTATTGCAGATGACGACCGTACTGCATTTAGCGCTCTTAATGCCATTAACGATGCGGGTCTTCGTGTGCCGGAAGATATCTCATTGTTTGTAATCTGCGGTGATCAGTCCATGATGCATCAGGTAAGACCTTCGTTGACGGGAATGGATTTGCAACCATCGGAGCTGGGTGTTCAGTCGGTAAGGCTGCTTATGCATAAGCTGGGTATTTTGGAGGGATCGTACGAGAATAACAGGATCGTGCCTAGCAAAATAATAGAAAGAAACTCTTGTTCCTCGATCAAGAATTAGCAAGAATGAGTTTCGGATGTTGTGAGGTTAAATATGATAACGTTTACATCCTGGATGGGCAACTCTGTACCTTTTGAATATTATGTCCGAATTCTGATCAGTGCTGTGCTCGGGCTGTTAATCGGATTCGATCGGACCCATAAGAACAAACCGGCGGGCGTAAAGACGTATACATTTGTCACGGTCGCTTCTGCACTCATTACAATCGTATCCATTGAGAGTGTTGAAGTGTACGGACAGCTGCATAACCGAACGATGATGGACCCGATGCGTCTGGCGGCTCAAATCGTCTCGGGCCTTGGTTTTCTCGGAGCAGGACTCATTATGAAGGCCGGATTTGAAGTGAAAGGTTTGACATCGGCAGCGATGATCCTATTTGCAGGTGGGGTCGGTATTGGTACGGGAGCCGGTTTCTACGGAATTGTGACCTTTTCGATGGCGGTAGCTTTCTTTTTCATCCGGGTTGGGGGTTGGATTGAGAAGTGGGAGCACAAGAAGCTGGTGGCAAAGGGAGAAAAGAAAGACTTGAGTGCTTAAATGGTTGAGTATTTTCTGCAAACGAATAAGCGTATTCAATGGAAAGCTTTGAATACGCTTATTTATTCACATAGCGAAGAATGCATAGTTATCCCAATCCTTATTTAGGATACTAATTTATAAATTACATACCCTAGTACCAATAATATAATGAGGATTCCAGTGCCTTTCCATCCCAAACCTCCAACTAAATCTGCGAAGCTTCCAAATTGAGCACGATTTACGCCATCACCCAACGTACCCATGGGGTTTCCCTTTAATTCTTCTTGTCTCAGACGTTCTCTTTTTTCTTCAGGTGTTTCTTCTCGAAAATCCATGTAACCACCCCTGAAATATGTTTTTTTGGTAAACAGAACCTATATTCAAAAAGAGCACAGGTGATCCGAAGTAAGTCAGGAACGCTTTGTGCTCTTGTTGTATTCAAATGATGTAGGAGTTATGGTTCGATACTAAGATCGAAATTGGGTTCGCACATATACCCCTTTTTATCCACATCAATCGTAAATTCCACATCATAGCTTACGTGAAACTCTTCCTTGTACGTTCCCTTCATCATCTTCATCGCATCAAAGTATGATCCGAATTCGGGATCTTCCATATAGGGAATGGCAATGAGTTCAGCGTTAATGTGATGAGTAATCTCGCTGTTGCTGGAAACACCCGTATTAAAATTGGTAGGCTGAAGGTCAATTGACCCAATCATGCTCCCGGGGAAACCGGGACTGCAACTTATTCGCATAGTCATCTCCTTCGTCGTTAGTTAATCATTAGACGAAAAAATGAAGGTAAAGTTGCTCCAGAATTAGGAAATTAAGGCTGGATATGAATGAAGCTATTTCCAATCGTCTTGCTCTTTTGATACAGTATTTATAGTAAAACCCGTGGGGATATATTGTTTATGCAACAATCACTTCAGGAACTCCTGCGGAATGCGCGTGCGTAGGCACGTTTCGGTTAGATACTAATAATTCGTTCATTCTGAAAGGAGCCGATCCCATGAATGTGAAAGATAACTTAATTGAACAGCAGTCTCTAACTTTCGTAGGCATTAAAAGAACGTTCTCTTGTGTGGATGGCGAGAATTTGAGAGAGATTCCAAAGATGTGGCAGGAAGCTTTGGCGGACGGAATAGAAGATCGTTTAAACGAATTTAATAACGGGGCCGTGTCCGGTTTGGTCGGCATTTGTATAGATCAGAGGGAATTACACAGAGGTCAAATGGAATATTGGATCGCAACTTCACACTCCGGGGAAGTGCCAGAGGGTTTGTTCTCAATAGAGATTCCCGCGTCCCACTGGATGGTATTTGAAGCTGATGAATTGGCGCCAGAAGCGATACAGCGGTTGTGGAAGTATATTATGAGCGAATGGTTCGGAGCCACCCCTTACAAGCACGCAGGAATTCCGGAACTTGAGGTTTACCCTGGTCAGGGTCTTCCTCCTCAAGTATGGATACCTGTTAAACCGTTATCGTGATTTAATGCATAACAGGCTAGGTTATATCGTTATATAGGTAAAGATCAACTATATCAATTGAACTAAACTTTTATACGATAACGGAGAGGACAGAAATAACCTGAAGAAGCGGAGCTAAAAGCATTCTGAAAGAAAGCTGCATCGGAAGCATACGCTTCGCCTTTATCCCCGGATTTTCCCCTTTAAAAAGGGAATCCAAAAAATCTGGGGATAACAGCGATCGGAAGGTTGTTCTGTCATCGGAGTGCCACGTGTAAATAATCTTTAGTTCAATTTATATTGTACCAGAGGGTTTATTCATCATGGCTACATCATGTTCGATTCATTAGGAGGCTTAATATGTTATCCAATAAAGTGATTGATTATTGTCAAAATCAGGGCTGGTGGCATGAAGATGTGCCAGCAGAGTACGAAGAAGCTTTACGTAAACTGGGTATTGATCTTGCATCTGATTTTGCACATTTTTATTTGCATGCTGATGATGGTCCGACCTTTTACAGCAGACATCAGGAAATCTATCAGATCTGCTGGGTTATGGAAAACACCGTATATCTGGAGGACATGACGGTGGCTCAACTTACGTTGGGATTGCCAGAAGCCTACATCCCGCTGGACAGCTTTGAGGGCGAGGGTGGATTCTTTTATAACCGCCAAACGGGAGATGTGGCTCTGGTGGAGCTTGGTGAATCGATCGAACGTTTCCTGAGCGGTGAAAGCACACCGCAGTGGGCGAACTTCAATAACTTTCTGGAATGGTATTTCGAACTGGAGGAGGAGGTTACGGAGTGAAAGATTTGACGCCGGAGCATCCCGAACTGGAGAGACAAATTATTGAAACGGTAGAAGCAGGCAATGTTCTGGATGAAACGCAGCAGCATGAGCAAGCCCTGATCTATTATGATCAGGCTTGGGGGATGCTGCCCGAGCCGAAGACCGACTGGGAAATGGCAAGCTGGATCGCTTCCTGTCACGTGAATGCACATATGGACATGGGGCAGTACGCGCTGGCGAAGCCTTGGGCAGAAATAGCACTGCAAACACGAAGTTCGGATATTAATACCGGGCCGTGGATTGAGCTGGGTATAGTCTGCATGAAGCTAGAGCAGCATGATGAAGCTTTTGCAAATTTGGACCTGGCGTATGCATATGGCAAGGAAAGAGCATTTCAAGGAAGCCCGCGTGATGTCTTGCAATATTATAAGGAACAGAAGGCGAAGCGTGAACGAAACTGATTCTATTGGTTTAAAAAAGGGTACCCTGTCTGCCAGCTCATTGGCTGTGGGGTACCCTTTCTTTCGAATTTATATAGATGAATGAACCTCCACCGAGTTAATCTTTCGATCCGTAAGGGAAAAATTCATCTACGAGATCCTGCGGCGATATGGACACAAAGACGTGATCCAATTCGGTTTTGCTGGCGAAATCTACGATGTCTCCCGTATAATAACGTGGATCAATCAGGTAAATCTCGGACACGACGGTCGACAGGAAGGAGATCATCGGCACTGCGAGAGAGTCCTTGATGAACAGTACCTTGAGTCCGTTCGGTTTGTCTTTGTTCACCACATGAACGATTCCCTGATTTCCGTACAGGTACGTAAAGTACTTGTCAGCGGTTAGATCATAGGTAGCTCCTTGCACATTCAGCGGATAGGTTGTAAGCAGCGCATCCTCAAAGCGGCCGTTCAGTGTGGCTTCCGTCTCTCCGGTTTTGAAATAGAAGGAATAGTCCGTTTTGAACTTCGGATAAATCAGGTCAAAGTCATCGTCACCAGCAAAGTATTTCCCGGCTTTTCGACCCTGTGATCCAATGAAAATATCCTGATATGGAACCACATTATAGTTATTTAAGTCCGTGAAATAATGATCCGGGTCCAGCGGCTTGTCGTACATGCCGTCCAGATGATTCACCAGCTGGCCAAAGGCCCAGAACGCGGTCTTGATTTTCCAGTGGTGATCTGTGGTGAAAAAGAGATCCTTTGCCGGAATACCACTCTCCAACAGACCTTCGCGCAGATCCACCGTATCGATGCCATCCTGCTTAAGATTGGTCAGAAAGCCGTCGGCTGTTTCGTTGTTATAATTGTAAGGAATGCCTTCCGGGAACTGGGTATACCCACGTACGTATTTGTCTGGTGTCATCACATAGGTCAGTTTAGTTTTGGGGTCCAAATGTGCTCCCAGCGCTGCAACCCGATCCGACAGATCTTTCGTATCCGTTGGCCCTGTAGCGAAGTAGGTATAGTGCAGCTTGCCTTCCATGTCTTTTACGACTTCGAAGTTGTTCTCCTCGTTCTTCCACATGAGTGACTGCATATATCCGTACGCTTCCACGAAGCCGAACTTATCGAAGACATGTTCATTAATGTCGTTATCCAGTTCGTGAATCAGTTCTTTGGCTTCAGAAAAATGGAAGTCCGCTGAAGCCAGCGTCTTTTGGATCGGCCCGAAGGATTGAATAATGTTCAGAACAGAGAATGTCACGAGCACGAGAATGAAGAGGAAAGCCGTGATTCTCTTTTTGGCAAAAAAGTTGTGCATGGTTGTGCCTTCTCTCAGAAATTGAAATAAATAAACGGATTGTATGTACCTTTGACCAGATACGATACACAGACCAGAAATAAAACGATGATCGTGACCGGGTACACCAGTTCCAATGGTTTGCTGAAACGTGCGCCGTCGACCATCAGTTTGTTCATTCTCGTGGCAATCGGCATGCAGAACAGAATACCGAGGATGAAGAAGAGTGCATACTCTTTCAGAAACATCCAGGTTGTATCACTCCAGAATCCATTGCCGTACAGTCCGAACATGTTGCCCAGATAGTTGCCAGCTTGCAGCAGATCCGGTGAACGGAAGATCACCCACCCGATGACCACAATAAACATGGCATAGAGATGCCGCAGCGGGTTGAAGCGGGTACCTTTATCAAAGTTAGAGATTTTCTCCAGCGCAATGAACGCGAAGTTAATTAATCCCCAAACTACAAATGTCCACTCCGCACCATGCCACACGCCAGTCAATCCCCAGACGATGAGCAGATTGCGAATCATTTTATCCTTGTTAGTGACACGTGATCCACCGAGTGGGAAATAGACATATTCCTTGAACCAAGTGCCGAGCGAGATATGCCAGCGGCGCCAAAATTCAGTGATGGACCGGGAGATATACGGATATCTGAAGTTCTCTTCGAACTTGAATCCGAACATGAGGGCGAGACCAATGGCCATATCGGAGTATCCTGAGAAATCAAAATAAATCTGCAACGTATAGGCGATGGCTCCAAGCCATGCCAGACTTGCTGGAATTTCTGAGGTCCCACCCATGCTGAAGATATGATCCGCGACAATCGCCATGCTGTTGGATAACAGCACCTTTTTACCCAGACCCACAATGAAACGGCAGCAGCCCAGTGCGAACTTGTCCCAACTTTCCTTACGGTTGACCATCTGATCTGCAATCGTGTTATAGCGCAGAATCGGTCCGGCAACGAGCTGAGGGAAGAAGGAGATATATAGCGCCACATAAAAGAGATTCTTTTGCACGGCACCATGTCCGCGATACACGTCAATGACGTAGGAAATTCCGTGGAAGGTGAAGAACGAGATCCCTAGCGGTAACGCAATATTCGGGATATTTAGGCCAAAGCTTGTATTCTCATTCACAATACGAAGTGCAAAAGCCATGTATTTAAAGACGAACAGCATACCCAGATTGACGATAAGCATCAACGTAATGATGGTGTACGCGGCATTCCTTCGTTCCCTGAACTTGTCCACAAGCAGGGCGAAGATATAGTTGAAACAGATGGAGGCCAGCATGATGAGGACAAACCACGGTTCACCCCATGCATAGAAGAACAGGCTGGCAACCAGCAGCAGCATGTTTTTGGCCGTAACCGAGAATCTCAGTATGTAATACAGCCCCAGAACAAGCGGCAGGAAATAAAATAGAAAGATTACACTGGAAAAGAGCACTGCCTTTCCTCCTTGAGGATCATATAAGGGAGCACGTTGTATCAATTGATGCAACATGCTCAATTAAAAATAGACAGACACCCGCATCTTAGGATGCGAGTTGGTCTGCAAGGTTCGTTTACATGCGAAAAGGTCGCCGTGCTTGTCGATCATTGCGGGAACGTCGCTTTCTGGCACCCTGGGCATTCCGTTGTCTTCTCCACATCCAGTAGAGGACGAGTCCATGGATTCCGGCAGCTGTTAACAAGAGACGAATAAACCATCCCACCGATGTTTTCATCAGTGGGTCGGCAGGGCTGAGCACCTTGGTCACTTCAGATGGGTCAGGAATAGAACGTGGCGTCCCGTCTTTCTCCTGAACATTCATCGCTGAAGAGCGATCCAGCATGACGGTCTTTGTCAGATTCCATTTGCCATTCACAAGTGCACGTATGGTGGCCTGCTCAGCATCGACATCGGTATGCAGCGTCAGCAGTCCATCCGGTGTAATGGATGCTCCCTGAACGGGGGTGTTGAGCTGGAATTTTACATCGGGCGTTTCTTCTGAGGAAGATTGAACACCGTATTGGACAATGGATTCACCAGCTACGGGCTTCACCACACGTTCGTCACCAGTCATTTGCAAGGTGGTGAGCCCATTCTCCACAACAGCTTGCTTCTTGGACAATGGCTTGATGTTGCCGATGCGGAAGCTCAGCTTGGCGTTTTCGGGAGTTGTGGTTGTAATGCCCCAGCCAATGACTTTACCCAAGTTCACCTGACCTGCCGTGCTGGCCTTGTCCTGGACCATTAGGCTGGAAAAGGGGATGCGGATTTGTCCGACAAATCCCGGTTCCAATGCAATCAGGCCAGATAACGGACGAACCAGTTCAGCGTGTCCGGTTGATTTCTCGACTACGATGACGTTTCGATCATCAGACACAGTAAGGGAGGTTTTATCCGCTCGGGTCAGTACGATATTAAGAGGCAACCTTCGGTCCGATTCATTGCGGATGGAGAAGGTCAAAGCCCCATATCCTGACCAGTCTCGATTCTGCAGCTCATAAACGTAGGCCGAATAGTATCCTTTTTTGAGCCCCTGCGTGGAGGTCTTAATCTGAATACTGCCTTGGTTATCAACGCTGGCGTCTACCTTGGCTCCATTGTTCCATTCATGGAGTGTACTCCCACTGACCTTAAGCTGCTCTGCCTGAACAGCCTGGATGGGATACATGTTCCATAACACAACAAGACTAGCAACAAGTGTAAGTTGTTTCCACTTCTTGATCATGCTTTCTTGCCTCCCCTCTATAAATAAGCCATCTCGTTCAGTTCGTCTGGAGAGATGTTGTTTTTGCCCTGGGATGCAGAGCCTGTTTTACCCAACTGAATATGTTCCTTATTCCACTGTTTCAGCAGAGCTTCCAAGGTTGGCATCTGATGGTTGCGAGCAATATCACGAATATTGGTCACACGGTACAAATTGCCTCGTTTGTTACGTAGGGACTGTACCCACATGCATTTCAGTGAGATGTCTTCGCTAAGCGAAAGTTGGATCTCATTGGCCAAATCATGATGCTCCATCTCCACCAGGACGAATTCATAGTTGAAATCCATCAATGTCACGATTCCATGATCTGCCGTTGGCAATTCGCGATTTAGCGCAATTCGTGCCAGCTTCCGGTTGGACATGAATTCACTCTGACCCCGACGTACAAAATTCAGGCGAATGTCTTCAAATGTACTGATATCCTTGTCCAGCTTCTGTGGCAGCGTAGGTTCGCGATCATAGATGATGTGCAGCAGCTGGCGCTGCTCTTGTTCCGTGATATCCTTAACGGTAAAAGCATATTTCCAACGGTTTCCGATCGAAGCGACATGTGCCACCTTGCCTGTAAACTCGCTTGAATACCGGTCATTTACCAGTTTAATGCCAATATCCATATCACTTGGAATGTACTTCGGTGTATCCAGCATGACGGAAATACCGCCTTCCGAAAGATCATGGGTGATGCAGGAGATGATCTCCCCTTCCGTTGTGAGCGTGCAATCCACGGCAGCCATTGAGCGCTCGTGATTGCGGAACACTTTGCGTCCAGCCAGGAAGAAGATCGACATCATGATGTTGTAGAGATTGATCAACAACCAATACAGCACAACGAGGAAACCAATCGTTCCTTGGCTAAATGTCCAGTGGATACAATTAACGATTCCGATAATGGATAGTACCGCCAGAATCAGATGAGGAATCATCTGTTTAATCTGATAGTTCCGATCATCATTTTGCGCACCGTCTTTGCGGGTAACGACGAATTTGTTCATCGTGATGCCCAGAGTTTCCAGAATGACGGCGGGCAGAAGGGAAGGGAACAGAATGGTCTCATATACATTGGTCCATTTGGTGGTCCGAATATTGCCGGATAACATTCGCAGGCAGGTGTTGGTCAACAGATACATCGGCAACCAGAACACAAGAATCTCCAGAATGGTACATTTCACAACCAGAACGCCGAACATGGCAAACAGTATGGGTGACATGATGTACAGCAGTCGTTTTAACCCGGAGTACCAGTAGGTAATGGAAGAAATGTAGTTCAGTTTTTGAGCAAAACTAAGTCCCTTTTTGAAGAGAAGGTTCATTTTTTTACCTGTCTGAATACAACCGCGCGCCCAGCGCTGACGCTGTTTAATCAGACTTTTCAGATCACCGGGAGCAAGTCCGGAGGCCAGTACTTTATTGGTAGCGAAGCAGCGATACCCTTTGCTTTGCATTTCAATACCAGTGGCGAAATCCTCTGTAATGGAACCGGTATAGAAACCGCCGACGTCTTCCAGTGCCTGTCTGGAGAGTACGGTATTTGTTCCGCCATAGATGACGGAATTGGATTTGTTGCGACCTACTTGTACGTCCCGATAGAAATAATCCTGTTCATTCGGTATCCGGTTCTCGGAGTACAGATTGTACTGGAACTGATCCGGATTATAGAAACTCTGTGGTGTTTGCACAAAACCAATTTTTTCTCCGGTCAGAAAATAGGGAACGCACGACGTCAGAAAATCATGTTTTGGAATCATATCTGCATCAAAGGTGACGATTAGCGGGGAAGACGTATGCTTCATGGCATTGTTCAGGTTACCCGCCTTGGCATGTACATGCTCTGTTCGCGTAAGGTAGTTGATACCCAGGTGCGCAGCCAGGTCCCGCATCTCGGGACGGTTCGAGTCATCACACAGATGGATATGTACTTTGGAGCGATCAGGATAATCCATGTTCAGACAGCCATTAATCGTTTTGAACAGAAGCGAAGTGGGTTCATTATAAGTTGCGATAAATACATCCACATCCGGATATAAGGCTTCGTCAACAACGGGAAGTTCGGGATATTCGAGCCGGGTCATATTGTAAAAATGGACGGCGAGTTCGAACATACCTATAAGTTCGACAATGAGGAGGGCAAGACCTGCGGTTACAGCGAGAGGGCCATGTCCAAAAGGAATGGTGAAAAATGTACGCCAAATGACGTAAATACAAGACATAATCACAGTAGCTGTGACAAGTATCTTGTTGCGTGTACTTAAGTAGTTCAAGTGAATACCTCTTCCTGATTTTTCTGAGTAGTGCCGCCTATCGGAATAAAAAGAATGTGATCATTGTACTAAATGATTCTGAACAAATTCTGAAAAAAGAGATAGGACCTCGAAAAATATAGAACCTTAGGTTCAATTTTTGATGGTTAATTTTGTCGTATCATAATAATTATTGTAGTTATTTGTCGAAAATTGCGCAATATGTTTATTTGTTTTTTTCGCATAAATGAAAGTAGAGGCCGGATGTTATCTGAAAACACAAAAATGACGAGCTCAATGTGCAATATCATTAAGTTAAGTAACTTAATGATATTGCCCCAAGGACTCGTCATTTCTGTTTCAGTCTTCTGCCATTGTGATCAGCAAAAGGCATATATTCATTTCAAATTTAGTCGGAGATGTTGCGCGTATAATACTCAATAATATCCTTGCGACGGATAATACCGAGGAAGACACGGTCCACATCCACCACAGGCACAAAGTTTTGATCTGCTGCCAGCGTCAGCATATCTTCCATTTCTGCCTTAATAAAGACACATTCATTATATACACGGTTGTCGATCTCATGCACTTGGACCTGATCCATCGTCTCAAATGTCAGTCCAGGAGTGCTCCGCATTTTCCATAACAAATCGCCTTCGGACAGGGTGGCAACATATTTTCCATCCTGGTCAATCACGGGAATGGCGGTATAATGCTGCAATTCAAGCTGCTCGATCGCATCTTTCATGGAAGCGGAAGACTTGATATAGGCCACTTCGGCTTTGGGGAGTAAAAAATAGCTGATTTCCATCATCGGGCTCCTTTACTGTAATCTCACTCTCCTTATTTAAACATATTATGTGAGCTTTCGGCTATTTTTAATGATAAATTCGTCAGATTTGTTCCATTGTTTAATTGAGGCTGGAAATCTATAGTGTATATTAGAGGTGATATGATGAAATCGAAACGTAAAATTATTTATGGACTGCTTCCCATCTTATTTGCCGGTGGAATCGGAATGTACTTATACATGCAGAATAGCAAAACAGAGGAAGTAAAGCCCGAGGTAACCGCTAATCAGTACATAGAGCATTTGCAAAAGAAAGAATTTGATCAACTGTATACCTTGATGACACCTGCTTCATTGAAAGAATCCGGTATGAACCGTGAGCAATTTGTGGAAAAATACAATGCAATCTATTCGGGTATGGAGGTTTCTGCGATTAAAGCAGAATTGAAACCGAAAGTAATCGAAGAGACAACGGATGGCAAGGGTAATGAAAATAAAAACGAAAACCCGGATGCCTATGAAGTGGACTACAGTCTGCAGTTAACGACTTTCCTGGGGGAAGTGGATGAGACACATACACTGAAACTGGTGCGTGAAGAGCTTGAGGAGGGTGGCAAAGTCTGGCGGATCAACTGGAAGCCATCCATGATTCTGACTGACATGGTCAAGGGAAGCAAAGTTCGGGTGAGAACCCTTTTCCCGGAACGTGGAGACATTGTTGATCGTGAAGGGCTGCCCCTCGCAACAAAAGGAAATATATATGAATGGGGTATCATACCTGAGAAGTTGGGAGAAAATCCAGAGGCGATGATCGCCCGGATCGCGGAGCATTACAAAGTAACAGAAGCTATGATTAACACCGCGCTTGCACAGAAATGGGTGAAGCCAGAATATTTTGTCCCGATTGCTTCAACAGAAGACTCCCGGGTGCCTACAGCACTGGCTAGTGTGCAAGTTCAATCCAAGGAAATACGATATTATCCTCTTGGTGAGGCTGCTGCTCATCTAATCGGTTATGTGCGCAAGGCCACCAAGGAAGATTTGGAGAAAGATACGGAAGGCTATTATCGTGCGGAAGATTGGATTGGCAAAGCCGGACTGGAGCAATCCTTGGAGAAACAGCTTCGCGGCGAACGAGGTGGCCTGATCGAGATCACCGATGAATCTGGAAACACTCGCTCTGAGCTTATTCGCAAGGATGCAGTGGATGGAGAGAATATTCAACTGACGATAAGCTCTGAGCAACAGCGCAAGTTGTATAAGACATTATCGAGTGGCGGTGACGCCGGAGCAATGGTGCTGATGAACCCAACGGATGGTAATTTGCTGGCACTGGCAAGTGCGCCCGCCTATAATCCGAACAAGATGGTTACGGGACTGACACAGGCAGAGTGGGATGCCTATTCAGCAGATGAGAAGCTTCCTTTTATCAACAGGTTTATCAATCGTTATGCACCAGGTTCAACCTTCAAAGCCATTACGGCAGCTGCAGGTCTGATGGAGAAGGTTACCACCGCGGACAAATCGCATGATATCTCTGGTCTGCAATGGCGCAAGGATGAGAGCTGGGGCGGTTACTATGTGAAACGTGTGAAAAGTGTATCTCCGGTGAACATGGTTGATGCGCTGGTCTACTCGGACAATATTTATTTTGCGAAGGAAGCCGTAGAGATGGGCAGCGCCAAGTTCATAGATGGCATCCAGAAGTTCGGTTTTGGAGACAACTTTGGACTGGATGAACTGTATCTGAAACCAAGTCAGTATGCAAACGAGGCTCATCTCGATCTATCATCCGAGGTGCTGCTCGCTGACACGTCCTATGGACAGGGAGAAATGTTGATGTCACCAATCCATCTGGCGTCCTCCTTCACCCCTTTTGTTAATGAAGGAAAAATGGTGAAGCCCGTACTGATAGAGGAAAAGGAAACAGTCGAACCGGAAGTTGTGATTACGCCTGAAGTGGCAAATACGGTGAAGGATGCATTGAGCGAGGTTGTGACCCGATCGGGAGGAACGGCTCATTCCTTGAACTCACTCCCTGAAGGACTGGCGGCCAAGACAGGGACTGCCGAGCTGAAGGCCAAGAAGGGTGAAAAAGGACAGGAGAACGGATTTGTCGTGGTGTTCGATACCGAATCACCATCCTTCCTTATAGCCGCAGTCATTGAACAAGTGAACGGTAGAGGCGGCAGTCATTATGTTTTGGATAAATTAAAGCCTTTCCTGGAGAAAAAGGGAGTAATACAGTAATTGGATTGCGATTTACGATGTATCTTTGTATTTGAAGAGCCCATCCACCATTCATGTTACTAAAATGGCGAATGGGCTTTATTTTGCCTTTATGTTATAAGATTTATTTCCGAGCAGTCAGCATAAAACGTTCCGAGTTCGTTCGAATCCCTTTATCGCAGCGATTTTGCTCAACAAACTGTTGGAAACGCTTGAAGTCAGATTCCTTCTCTCCAAAACCGGGAATGATCGGTGCGTGGGTCAACAGGAAAAGCAGATCATCAGGCGTGGCGTAATATTCTGTTGCATTATATTCGTGTGTCTCAATGTCACGAAAACCCGCTTCGCGAAGCTCACGTTTGTATCGTTCCATTAATGTGCCAGGCTGAACATCTGAGGCTTGACCACGGCCAAAGGCATTTTTTACATTATATTTATCATGTTCACTGACTTGTTGGGTAAGGAATACACCGCCATCGTCCAATACCCTGAATACTTCTGTAGCGCAGAAGTCGCAGTGTCTGGAGGACACTACATTGAAGAATTGATCTGGAAATGTCAGTTGTTCTGCATTCATATGCACAAAACGGACATTCGAACGGGAACCAGATGCCTTGAGATTACGCTGGGCAGTCTCAATCATTCCACGGGAAAGGTCGATTCCAACCAATAATAGTGCGGCATCCGCGATGGAAAGAACAGCTTCTCCCCCACCTGTGCCAATATCAAGCAATAGATCAGACGGTTCGGTGCAGCGTATAACTTCCTCGTAGAAATTCCATTTGATTCCCTCTGAAGTCACTTTCAGGGAGCTGAAGTCCCAGCCATTCAATCGCCCAATACGTTCGTAAAAAGTAGTATAGTCCATCTTTTTCTTCATTATATGATTCCTCCAATGTGAGTTCTTGATTCTAGACAGATGTTGTGCCAAATCGTTACGATTAGATGCCGAACAGGCTCAAAAGGGCAGACGTATCCCATGTTAGCTGGTACGCGTTTTGACCCAGCCCGACGACTAATTACTTCGAACGATTCGGAATAACATCCGTTTCACCTCACAGTCTGGAATATCGTTATTATATTGAATTGACAGCGTATACGCGAGATGTTATTTTGAGGTGAAATCCATTCTATTAGATTGAGGTGATCGATGGTGGCTGTTCGCGCTAAGCAGATATTTGTTAATTTGCCCGTTAAGGATTTGAAGAGGTCCGTTGATTTTTTTACCAAAGTAGGGTTTGAGTTCAATGCGAACTTTACAGACGAATCTGCAACCTGCATGATCATTGGAGACAACATCTATGCGATGCTGCTGGTGGAGGATCGTTTTCAATCGTTTATTTCGAAAAAAATATCCAATGCAGCGGACACGGCAGAAGTCATCGTAGCCTTGTCGGTGGAGAGTCGTGAACAGGTCGATCTGATTGTACAAGCTGCCCTGGATGCTGGCGGCAAACCGTATAACGATCCTCAAGATCATGGGTTTATGTATGGGTGGAGTTTTCAGGACCCGGATGATCATCTGTGGGAAGTTTCCTATATGGATCTAAGCAGCTTTCCTACGCAAGAATAGAATACATTAGTTAATCAGTGCCTTCCTATGAACAGGGAGGTACTTTTTGCGTTCATATATCTGAATCATACATAATTACATAATCATTTCGATTTGGAGGAATAGACACCGGATTTATCCGAATAACTTATGGTGTAATTTACCTTTTTACTATATGATAAGTGTCGATTCATGTAAAAATAGCATAGTATACATACGTTCTTTTTGATGGAGGGATCAGGGTGTATTGTCACGTATGTGGGACTAAAAGCAATCCAGGGGACAGCACATGTAGAAAGTGTAGAACGAAATTAAAAGATTCAAGCTCTACCGATGAACAGATTTGGGCAGAAACAGCAGTTGGTCTGGAAAGTGGAACAGGAAAAGCGCTAGATCAGTTATCCAGACAGCAGCAGTCTGCACCGAAGCAGAGCAATACGGCACAAGGCCGAGCATTTAGCTGGATTATTCCACTGCTTCTGGCAGCGGTGATGGGGGCCTTGTTGACTTATTATTACAAACAGGAGATAGGGATCAATGCGGAGGTAAAATCACTGCATCAACAGGCGGAGCAGGCTGCCTTAGATGGTAAATATCAAGAGGCGCTTCAACTTCTGGATTCGGCTCTTGCGAAACGGCCCAATGTTGATGGCCTTGTGAAGGATCGCCAAATTACAGCCAAAGCCTTCAATCTGATGAATCAGCTGAACGAAGCTGCGACAAGTTTGAAAACGGGAAAACTTGCTGCCGGTGACAAGACACTTCAGGCTGTAGCAAAAGTGTTGAAAGAGCGAGAAGAACCGGTTTTTGCCAAGGTGCGTACGACTCTAAACAACAACAAGGTGACACTGGCTGTCCTGAAGGTGAAGAAAGAAATCGATAGTTTGACAACCGTACAGGCACTTGCTGAGAAATTGGACACGGTATCAAAATTGAAAGGCAAGGAAGCAGAGGCGGTTCAGAAACAAATCATCGACAAGCTGGCTGGACTTAGCTATAAGCAAGCTGAACAGCAAGTGAAGAAAAAGGATTTTACGGCTGCATTGCAAACTGTTGATCAGGGACTGTCCTACGCGCCCGAGGATGACAAACTGACAGCATATCGCGAAAGGGTGCTGAGCGAGAAGAAGGCTTTTGAAAAAGCAGAAGCTGAACGAATTCAACTTGCTGAGCAACAAGCGGCAGAAGAAGACTTGAAAAACCGCACAGCAGCGGTGAGCATTGTAGACGTAGAAGCGACGCTTGATATGTATGGCGACCTGTATATTAGCGGCTCAATCATGAATAATGCCACTCGGCCTATCTCTTCCGTGACGGTTATGTTGGACATCTACAGCTCAGACGGGGCATATCTCGGTCAAACCTATGCGGATGTGTACCCAAGCTGGCTGGATGTAGGGGATCAGGGATTTTTTGAAACGTATTATTACGGTGTGTACGAGGAAGCTGAAGTTTCTGTAGTGAACGCAACGTGGTATCTGGAATAGGAGGACAGGTTGGAATGGCCAAACGAACATGGAGTACGATTATATCCAGTGCAATCATTATTGGAGCAGGAGCAGGAGGGGTGTTCTGGATTCATCAGTATTCAGCAGATCAACTGCAGGATGGACCAAGACTGGCTGTTGTCACTACGAAGGAAACGGCAACTACAGCGTCTAAACCGTCCTCCCAGACAACCGTGAAGAAAACACGTAAACAGATTATTGAAGAGAGTCAGAAGAAAGTGGTTACGATTGAAAGCAGCAGCGGACTGGGTTCCGGTTTTCTCTACAATGATCAGGGGGATGTGGTAACCAATGCTCACGTGGTGGAGGGCTCGAAAGAAGTAACGATTCGAACCCTGAATCATGAGGAGTATAGAGGAACCGTTATCGGGATTGGAGAAGAGACGGATATTGCTGTCGTCAGGGTGCCTGATCTGAAAAAAGTTAAACCGCTGCCTATCGCCAAATCCAAAGCGGAGACGGGAGATGAGGTTCTCGCTCTGGGCAGTCCGCTAGGTCTGGAGAACACCGTAACTACAGGCATTATCAGCGGTGTTAGTCGCAGCTTCGAAATTGCCCCGTATATCTATAGTAATCTGTATCAAATCTCGGCGCCCATTACACACGGCAATAGTGGTGGCCCACTGATCAGTGCGGACACCGGTGAAGTATTGGGCATTAATTCAGCCGTTGTGGAGCAGGAAGGCGGAATCGGGTTCAGCATTCCGATCACCAGCGTATTGAAGCAGGTCCAGGCCTGGTCTGAGAAACCATCATCTAAAACGGCGGTTCAGACGAGTGGCAGTCAGGGAGCAGACTCAGCTTCTTTGGAAGCGGAGGGTCTGGTGACCGAATTTTATATGAACCTGAATCTGAATGACTATGTTACCGCCTATGCCTTGCTTGGCAGTGAGTGGCAGAGCGGTATAAGTTATGCCAAGTTCCGTGAAGGTTACATCAACACCAGTTATGTTACCATCGCCGAAGTTTCGTCCTCGGATAAGTCAAATGATGAAATAGAGGTCACTGCGGTTATTACAGCGGATGAACGAAAAGATGGTGAATTGGTCACCACGAAATATAAAGTTACGTATCAAGTCGGTTATGAAAATGGACAACTGAAAATACTTCATGGCCAAGGGAAAAAAGTGAAATAAAGATGTGAAGGGAGAATGGGCGCTAAGCCGATTCTCCTTTTTGATTGCTTAAGTTTGATGCTTCTGTTAAAATACAGAACGAACGTTCAGTATGCAAGAGGTGGAGTGAAATGTATGAGTATGAATAAAAAGCAAATTCAAACCGAGCAGACCAAGAAGAAACTTGCGGATGCCTCAAGAGCTCTTTTTGTGCAAAAAGGGTATAAAGCAACTTCCATTGAAGATATTGTGACTGCGACAGGCAGCAGCAAAGGCAATATCTATTACCATTTTAAAAGTAAGGAAGGCCTCTTTCTGTATCTGATTGATGAGTGGGATCGGGAATGGGAAGAAAATTGGGCGGCCAAGGAACATTTGTATAATACGTCTACAGAAAAGATCTACGGCTTGGCAGAACAATTAATCCTCGACGATATGAATCACCCGCTAACCAAGGCTGCAGATGAGTTCTTTACGGGGGAAAAGAAAGAAAATGATATTGAAGAACGCATAGCTTTGATGTTTGAGCGGCATATTCAATTTAACAAACAATTGGTGGAACAGGGGATAGAGAGCGGAGAGTTCAATGCGGACAACGCTGACAATCTTGCGCTCATTCTGGAAAGTACCATTATTGGACTTAGTCAGCTGTCGCGCGGAATGGAGCCAGAACAGGCTCTTGCCTTGTACCGCCAAGCGGCTAGCGTATTCTTGTATGGAATAGCAAAAGATAAAGCTTAAGGCAACATTTTGACAACTACGGAGGATGGAATCATGGCATTACTTACACGGAACAGGGGCGCATTGCTGCTGTTAATGTTTAATATTTTTCTCGTTTTTACAGGTATAGGTCTTGTGGTACCTATTATGCCTGCGTACATGGATCTACTGCATATCACCGGGTTCACGGTTGGTTTGCTGGTAGCAGCATTCTCCTTCACGCAGTTTCTATTTTCTCCAGTTGCGGGCCGTTGGTCTGACATCTTGGGACGTAAAAAAATTATTGTTGGCGGGATGTTAATCTTTGCTGTATCGGAGTTTATGTTTGGTGCTGTGAATGCACCATCGCTGCTCTTCGCAGCCCGGATGCTTGGAGGGATCGGTGCAGCGATGATCTTCCCAGCAGTAATGGCCTATACCGCAGATATTACGACAGAAGAAGAACGCGGTAAAGGCATGGGATTAATTAATGCCGCAATTACTACAGGATTTATCATTGGTCCGGGGATCGGCGGATATATCGCTGACTTTGGTATTCGGATTCCTTTCTATGCCGCAGGTATTGCGGGTTTGCTGGCATCTATCATTACGTTGATTATTTTGCCGGAATCGACCAGAATTACCGGAGAGCAAACCAAACCTGTTGCGGGTGCACCGAAGGTCAAAAGCCCGGGCATGGTTTCCCAGTTGCTGCATTCGTACCGGGAGCCTTACTTTTTCAGCTTGATTATCGTGTTTGTTATGGCATTTGGTCTGGCGAACTATGAGACGGTATTTTCACTGTTTGTGGATCACAAGTTTGGTTTCACGACAAAAGACATTGCATTCATTATTACGTTTGGTTCCATTGCGGGAGCCGTGGTGCAGGTCTCACTGATTGGCTGGCTGTTAAATCGGTTTGGTGAGAAAAAAGTCATTTCGGTCTGTTTGCTTTTTGTAGCCGTATTTGTACTGTTAACCTTGTTTGTGAACACCTACTGGATGATTCTTGTCGTAACGTTTATCGTGTTCCTAGGTATGGATATATTGCGTCCGGCAATCAGTACGCAGATGTCCAAACTGGCGGAAGAACAGCAAGGCTTTGTGGCCGGATTGAACTCAGCCTACACAAGTTTGGGCAATATCGCAGGTCCCATTGTAGCGGGAGCATTGTTTGATGTGAATATCAACTATCCTTACGTTTCAGCAGCTTTTGTTCTGGCAATCTGTTTCCTATTATCTCTGCGGGTGTTAAGAGGAGTTAACTCCACAGGCAACGCCAAAGCAGAAATGTAATCCTGATTTGAATAAGAATGCGTGAGTGAACCAACACAAAAAGCCAGTCGGCTACACATGAACGATGTGTAAACGACTGGCTTTTTAATTTACAGTATTAACGGACTTCTCCATTGGTTTCAATCAGTTTTTGATACCAGTGGAAGCTCTGTTTGCGGATACGTCTTAATTCCTTGATATCGAATTCTTCCCGATCCACGTAGATGAATCCATAACGTTTGCTTGATCCTTGATGTGTGCTGACCAGGTCAATCGCAGACCAAGGGCAGAAGCCGAATACATCTACACCGTCTGTAATAGCCAGTTGAATCTGTTCGATATGTTTATTGAAAAACTCGATGCGGTAAGGGTCGTTGACCACGTCGCCTTCCTCCAGTTTATCAAATGCACCCAGACCATTCTCGGTAACGATCAATGGCAGATGATAACGGGAGTAAATCTGACGAAGGGTAGAGCGGAAGCCGACCGGATCAATTTCCCAACCAAACTCCGTTTTTTGCAGGTTCGGATTCACAGATCCTCTATATGCACCCGGTTCTCCTACGATTTCGTGCTGATCTCCTGTATGGGAGAAGTCATTACCATCGTTTAGACTTTCACCAACGGTTTGGGAAGTATAGTAGTTGAACGCAATAAAGTCAGGGTTTCCTTGAGCCAGGATATCCATGTCTCCATCTTCAATGACAGGGGTATATCCTTTTTCTTCGAGATAACTCCAGGCAATATGATTGTAGCGTCCATATACCGCCATATCGAGATAGAGCCAGTTGCGAATGGCAGCATAGTTATCAGCAGCGAGCGTATCTTCCGGTTTGGAGCTCGCGGGATAGATTACACCGATATTGGGAGCCGGGCCGATTTTGGCTTCAGGCAGCATCTCATGACACAGGACCATGGCTTTGGCTTGAGCGACCAGCATGTGGTGATTTTGCTGATACAGTGTTTTTTGCGGATCAACAAGCGTTGTATCCAGTGTACCCAGAGAGCCAGGATGTAGGATCAACATATTTTGTTCGTTGATGGTCAGCCAATATTTGACCCGGTCACCGTAGTTCTCATAAAGCGTTTTGGCATATTGTTCAAAGGCATCTATCGTTGCGCGGTTGGACCAGCCCCCTTTTTCTTCAAGCGCATAAGGAAGATCAAAGTGATACATGGTCACGATGGGCTCAATGCCGTATTTAATCAACTCATCAATCAAGGAATCATAAAATGCCAGCCCTTTTGGATTTACTTCACCTGCGCCTTGCGGATAGATGCGAGTCCATGCAATGGAGAAACGGTAGGCTTTGAAGCCCATTTCGGCCATAAGGGCCACATCTTCTTTGTACATATGATAGTGATCACTGGTTACCTTGAAGTCGGTTACGCCTTCCACATGATTGCCCATGTCGATGACAGAAGGGCCTTTGCCATCTTCATTCCAGGCTCCCTCAATTTGATAGGCAGAGGTTGAACCTCCCCAGAAGAAATCTTTAGGAAATGGTTTAAGTTGAGTATGCTTCATTGTTAGTTCCTCCTAAATTGAATACATATGATATGAGTTGAGTTAGACAACCAAAGTCAACAGGACATCGTTTTTCTGTACATGCTCTTGAGTCGTTTCGAATACATCCACTTCCTGTTGCGTAAGAGTAACAATGACAGGAGTCACCGTTTCGTATCCGGCTTCTTTAATTTTATCGATTTCAAATTGGATCAACAGATCGCCTTGTCTAACGATATCGCCTTCCTGAACGACAGGATTGAAATGTTTTCCTTTCAGCGCCACTGTGTTAATACCAATGTGAATCAAAATCTCGGTACCTGCGTTGGTCGTTAATCCAATGGCATGTCCAGTTGGGAAGAGTGAAGTTACAACGCCATCCACGGGAGCGATGACTTCTCCAATCTCAGGAACAATCGCCAATCCTTTACCCATGGCACCTGTTGAGAAAGCAGGGTCGTTAATGGTGCTTAAGGCTACAACTTTACCTGTAAGAGGACTATAAATTTGTTCCTTTTTGATTTCTGTTGCTTTGGTCTCAGGTACTACAGGAAGATCTACCGGCGTACTTTCAACAGATGTGCTGGAGACAGATTCATTTTTCTCGGAAACTGTGTCTTTCGTTTTGCTTTCATAACCGAACATCACGGTCAATACCGCTGCTACAGCAAAGGAGCAGGCGATCGCAATCACGTATACAACCGTTGGTGTATAGACAGGAATGGCAAATATATTGTGGAACACATAAGCAGTCATTTTAACGCCGAAGTGACCATTAATGGCACCGCCGATCGCACCTGCAATGACAACGATAGGAATCACTCGTTTATAACGCAAGATCAGACCGTATACGATCGGTTCAGTGACACCTGCAAGTAAACCGGTGAGGCTGGTGGAGCCTGCAAGGGTTCTCAGGGTTTTGTTCTTTTTGGCTTTCAGGAAAATACCAAATGCTACACCAATTTGTGCAAACACGGCTGCAGCAGCCATAGCTTCAATTGGATCGCCGCCAACCCCGATATTCTGAATCGTGATTGGTGTGAAGCCCCAGTGGAGTCCGAAGACAACCATGAAGGTCATGAATCCACCCAGTACAATTCCTGACAAAATACCGCTGACGCCAATAAGCCAAGTTACGCCGGAGGAAATCCAGTCACCTACCGTGGTGCCAAATGGTCCGAAGGCCATTGCGGACAAAGGAACCATAATCATCAGTGCAATCATTGGTACCAGGAACAATTGCAGATCTTTCAAAATGATTTTCTTCAGTAGTTTGTCAAGTACAGCGTAGATGCTGATCGATATGAAGATCGGGAACACGCTGGCTGAATAATTCATCATGACAACCGGTATGCCGAGGAACGATACATCCGAGCCTTTATCCATCAGTCCGGTAAAGTTCGGCTCCATCAGGGCGGCACCAATTACCCCGGCTACATAAGGATTGGCTTTCAGTTTCATACCAAGTGTGATACCGAGGAAGATAGGTAAGAAATAAAAGACTGCGTTGCCGGCAGCAGATAGAATCAGGTACGTGTCACTTGTATCAGACATCCATCCAAGCATGGTCAGGACAGTCAGCAAAGCTTTTAACATACCTGATCCTGCCATGGCCGGGATTAACGGTGAGAAACTTCCGGATATAATTTCAAAGACTTTGGATAATACCGAGGTTTTTTCTCCTGTAGACTCAGCGGATGAGGAAGAATCTCCTCCAAAATCTCTGTTCTTCATGATCTCTGCATATACATGAGCCACATTGCTGCCAATGACGACCTGGAACTGTCCACCGCTTTCGACAACGGTAATGATACCATCGTGTTTCTCGAGCGTTTCTCGTTCTGCCTTTTTCGAATCCTTCAGATCGAATCTCAGCCGGGTTGCACAGTGGACAAGCCCGTTAATATTGGCTTCTCCGCCGACGAGGCGAACGATGTCATCCCCCATTTTTTTATGATCCATGTTCATTCTCCTTTGTTGTTAAGATTGCCTGAAAACAAAAAAATACCTAAACGAATGGCTATGATCATCAGAAAAATGACCCGTTGCCAATCATTTAGGTATCGCCTGCTTTACCAGTAACAATCCTTGTCGTTAAGTTGTGAGACCTACTATAAATGACGCCGAAATCGTTTGCAAGCTTTTTTTATTCAGCGTCCAGCATTTCGTTACGTGAAGTGACACGGTGGATGTGGATCGTCAAATACACTTTTTCATCAATGGACATGGCGCTTTCAAACTTCTCTTCAAGGTATTGATTAATCAATTGTGTACACTGAAAAGCCTTGGCATATTTGTCTTTAACCTGCTCATACAGGAAGTTATCACCCGATGCAAATTGCTCTTGTTCATTACTCAGCATTCTTTGTACAAAGTATTGCAGATGGGTAATAAACCGGGAATAATTAAATGAATTTTCATCCAGGGCAATGTGGTAATGATTGGTGACAATATTGAAAATATCATCAATAACCTCGGTAATTTCAACCGTTTGTTTCATACCCTGACCATCTTGCCGGGCGTTGACAAAGTGCATGGCAATAAAGCTGGCCTCATGCTCATCCATTTGGATGCCGAATTGTTCCTGAATCAGATTCACGGCATTCATGCCAATCCAAAATTCCTTTTTGTAAAATTTCTTGATTTGCCATAAAAGGGAATTCTTCAGCCCGACGGATTTACGGTACCGGGTAATGGCAAACTGAATATGATCGATCAATGATATATAGATATTATCACTAAAAATATCGCCCATTTCCTTTTTGGCATAGCCTACAATTTCGTCAGCCAATTTTAAATATTCAACCGATGTTTCACCGATCAGGTCAATCAATTTTTGCGGTATTTTATCCGATTTCAGCACAAAGGTTTTCTCGATTTTATCCTCATCCACGGGCTGTCCATTCTTCTTCTTGAAGCCCAGACCGTTGCCGATGACAACAAACTCTTGGCCTACCTGATTCTCGGCGCGAATGACGTTGTTGTTGAAAATCTGTCGGATGATCATGTATGTGTTCACCTCAATAGCTCGTAATAATAACAAAAAACCCAAACAAAGGCTTATTAGACAGCCTTTTGTTTGGGTATCGCCTGCTTACCAGTAACAATCCCGAAGAAGACACAGCTTCCTCTTTCAATTATGTCCACTATACCGCTTTCATAACAGAATAACAATACAATGATTTATGGAAATGAACGTAAAGACGTCAATTTTTGTTATAATAAGAAAGCTGGAAGTGAAGAAGATGGGCTGGGTTGCATAATAAGTTACCGAGGACGGTCATTTTTAAGCATATACAGGATTATTGGAGTGATAACATGAGCAAAGCAAAAGGAAAAGGTGGCACCGGCCGTGGTACTGGCAAAAAGGGCTGGAATCGTTGGCAAGCCGCCGCTAACCGGGCGAAAAGTGCCCCGAAGCCTTATAAAAGTAAAGGTACAAAGAATAAAACCGATGCCGAAACGCCAAGTGACAAGTCCCAGTAAGTGGGCACAAGATAAGTTGGAGAAGAGATCTGACCTGAAACAGGGCAGCTCTCTTTTTTTTGGGCTTGATGCGTTAAAAAAATTATGCTTAACAGAGCCTAATAAGTGATATCCAAATTGCCGATATAAATGGTAAATTACCCCTGTGTAGTGTCGACATACTACCTAGAACAAAGGAGATTTGTCATTGTCCAATAAAAGAATGATACTCACAATTAATCTGTTTATGGTTGTTACGCTTACTGCGTGCAGTTCTTCGTCTGGTATTCCCAATACTCCTGCGGTCTCCAAATCCATTTCTTCGGAAAAGACGGTTAATGAAACACCTGTAACAATGTTTTCTAAGAACAAGGAAGTGGAGATAACCCTCTCTTCGGATTGGAAGGTTTCAACAGAACTTACTAATCCATCACTATTGAAGTTAGCGACAGTGGATCGAACGAAGTCCATCCGAATCGACCGAGTGAACCGGGCAGACTACTTACCGGATACGTCATTGACTGATTACATGGCAATCCACAAGAAAAATATTGAATCCACACAAGGCCCAAAGAGAAAGAAAGATGAGATCATCAGAACCAGCAATCTAACTATTGATAAAAAGGAGGCTTACGTAAAAGAAGGAAGAACCAGTTATGAGAGGAATCAATTCGGGTACATTACAGCATACCTAGAAAGTAACCACCATTTTTATATCATTACATATACATCGATGTATGAATTTACGTTAGCAGACCGGGAATTTTTCGAAAAAATGTCTCAACAATTTCGGATATTGAATGATGAACCATCAGACCTTGTCCTTTCATCGACGGATCTTACATCGCATCAGGGAAAATATTCTCAATTCCAGATCCGTACTCCATCTAATTGGGAAGTTCAAGATTTTGAATTACGGGGTTCAGATCTGGATATCTCTCTCCAGGCAAACAATGATTACATGTCGATATATCTCGAACCAAAGGAAGAATCTGATTCCGATCTAACGTTAGAGGAGTATGGACGTTATGTCGCTGAAACGTATGCTGATCCAGAGAACTCCATTCTCGTTCCAGAACGCACGTCTGTTGAAATCAATGGTTTGAAGGGGATTCAGATGGAAGGGTACCAAGTAGTAAATAAACGTAAGATTGTCCAGCTACACACCATTTTAGAAGCTCAGGATCATTTTGTAGAGATCGTGTTCTATACGGGTGAGGGTCGATATAATCGGGTAAAGAATGAGTATCAGAGATATACAAGTACCTACAAGGAAAATAAAAGGTGAAGTTATAAAGGTATAAGAGATCTGCCCACCCGATATCTGGATAAGATCTCTTAAATCTGTAATACAGTCTATTATATAGCAGCTTGAATGAAAGAAGATGACTCCGAAACTTCAAGTGACAAGTCCGTTTAAATGGGCACGAGATAGAGTAGAGAAGGGAACTGGCCTGAATACAGGGAGGGTCTCTTTTTATTTTATCGCAAGCGCATCATATTAAACGAATAACAAAAAACCAAGACGCAGAGGTACCCTCAAGCATCTTGGTTTTTTGTTATTAACGTTCTTATTGTTTACTTGGTATTCAGCTCTAGTTGGCCCTTACTTTAAAGAAGGAGATCAGTTCTTGCAATTGGCCCGATACAGCCGAGAGTTCATCAGAGGCTGCAACAATGGAAGCCATGGATGATTCCTGTTCGGCAATGGATTGCTCAATCTGTTTGCTGCTATGTGCTGCTTTGCTGACGCTCGCAGACAACTCATCCGCAGTAGCGGACATTTCCTGTGTGCTGGCGGATATTTCTTCGGTGGAGCTGGAGATATCCTGAATTTGGTTAGCGACTTTGTTCGTAGCTGTCAGAATATCTTCAAAGAATTGCCCCGTCTCCATAGTGACCTGAGATCCCTTCTCCACTTCTTGGGAGCCAAGCTGCATGGCTTCGGAAGATTGAAGGATATCGCGCTGAATGCCATCAATTAAGGTACGGATTTGTTTGGCAGAATCCTGGGACTGTTCAGCGAGCTTGCGGACTTCCCCTGCGACAACCGCAAACCCTTTTCCTTCCTCACCTACACGAGCCGCCTCAATGGAAGCATTCAGGGCGAGCAAATTAGTCTGGTCTGCAATTTGTGTAATCATATTTACGATGCTGCTAATTTCGTTGGAGCGGCTTTCCAGAGACTGTATCGATTCCGACGTGTGCTTCACCGCACCAGAGATGAGTCTCATCTGCTCAACCACTTGTTGCATAATCTCATGACCTGTATTGGAACGTTGTTCCATGCTTAATGCTTCATCCGCTACATCTGCAGAACTGCTGGCAATCGTCTGCACAACGGTAGACATTTCTGTCATTGCTCGGGCACTTTCCACGCTGGCCTGATCCTGGGAGCGAAGGCCGTGAGAGATGTCCCGGATATTGCTGCTGATCATCTGGATATTATCATTATTTTTCTCGGAAATATCTAATAATTTCTTGGATGAGTCAGAGAGGTGATAGGATGTCGTTTGGACTTTGAACATCGTGTCATTGAATCGCTGAATCATCGTATTGAATTTTTCATTAATAATGCCCAGATCATCCCGTCCGGTTTGAATGGTTACATCCAGATTGCCTGCGCTTGCAGTCTCAATCCCCTTCATAAGGTCCCGGATTGGCTTAAGTGTTTTCTTCAATAGGATATACTGCAGTACCATAAACAGGATCAGGAAACCGATAAGGAAAATACTACTGTATGTAATCAGCTTATGAAGTCCTTTTGGAACTGCGTTTGCATCAACGTCGAAGTAAAGTGCAGCGTACATTTTTCCTTCGGCATTTTTAATAGGGTACATAATCGTAGTCCAAGTACCGTATTCGTCCGTATAAAAGCTGCTTAATGCAGGTTCCTCGTCGTTTTTCATACCTTCAAGAGCTATAACGTTTTTCTGTGGTAATGGATACATTGAACCTGCTGCCATATTGCTTTCTTCAAAAGGCCCCAACAAATTAGTAGGAATCGCAATGATGGACGTTTGATTTCCTTCCTTCAGTTCAGTTCCGAAGATATAGGCTTGTGCAATATTAGGATATAGCTCGTGGATGGAATCCAGGTAATCTCTTAATTCTTTCTGAACAGGTCCAGAATAACTTTTCTCTTTTACTGCTTCAAGTACTTTGTCTGTATCCAGATCTTCAAACCATTTCTGTGTTGTAACTTCAGCCTGCTCGTACAATTGTTGACTCAAAATATTCTTTTGCAGTTGATATCCCGCAGTAATCAGAATAACCCCAATCAACATAATGCTGCCGAATGAAATAACGAGATTTTTAGCAAAGAAGGGAAGAGTACTCCACCTTATCTTATTTAACAACATAGTTCACTCCTTTTTCTAATTGTGACCATCTGGATGCGTGTTCGCTCTACGTATGGTGCTTTGTATCCATGTGATATATCGTAATAGGGTTAGACTAATGTTAGTTTTTGAATGAAAATGATGCTTTAGTACCAAGGTTTTCAGAATTTCCCTCATTTCTTTCATTATTGTGTTCATTATTAAAAAAATGCGCAAATTCATAAGGGGAATTTCATTAAAGATTGTGGAAATTAAATGCCCCAAAGAATAAGACCCCTTCATTTTAAGAAGTGAATTGTGCCTAACATGTATATACATAAAGGAAAGAGGGATTTCTGTTGAAATTAAGATATGCGCATATATGAAATACATTAATACGCAAAAATGACTCTAAACGAGGCTTTACGAATATCGGAAAGATCACTGAACAATATCCTATTACTATAATGAAAGCAGCAGTAAATAGACGAAGCTAGCTTTATGAGTAATGACATTAATGAAGAGAAGTTTTCTCGGCACTACGAAACAAACTGTTCATTAGAGCTTAGGCGTTAGGATGACAACCAATAGAGGCTGTCCCATAAAACTCAAAGAGCGGTTCTGTAGATTCCGTTGGCTTAACAACTGCTGAAGTGCATTTATAATAGGAGAGTAGATCAACCCAATGTAGTGAATAAAAATAATTTAATAATATGGGTTGTAATTAGTATTAGAACATGATATATTATTAATCCGGCCAAGAAAACACGAGAAACACGGTGCGGCAAGCGAGTGAAATAAGCTTCGAAAGAAACTTAAAAAAATGCTTGCAAAGTTGGTTCGGACATGATATTATATAAGAGTTGCTGCGGTGAACAACACACAGCGATGAAACAAGTTTGATCTTTGAAAACTGAACAACGAGTGAGTAACGATCTTGCTTGCAAGGTCGACGCTGAGAAATCGGTACAAGTCTTCGGACTTTATGATTTCGAAGCAAAATAAATGAGATTTTTAATCTCGTCAGTTTCAAAATGAGCTTATCGCTCTTTTCAATACTTTATTGGAGAGTTTGATCCTGGCTCAGGACGAACGCTGGCGGCATGCCTAATACATGCAAGTCGAGCGGACTTGAAGAGAAGCTTGCTTCTCTGATAGTTAGCGGCGGACGGGTGAGTAACACGTAGGCAACCTGCCCTCAAGCTTGGGACAACTACCGGAAACGGTAGCTAATACCGAATAGTTGTTTTCTTCTCCTGAAGAGAACTGGAAAGACGGAGCAATCTGTCACTTGGGGATGGGCCTGCGGCGCATTAGCTAGTTGGTGGGGTAACGGCTCACCAAGGCGACGATGCGTAGCCGACCTGAGAGGGTGATCGGCCACACTGGGACTGAGACACGGCCCAGACTCCTACGGGAGGCAGCAGTAGGGAATCTTCCGCAATGGGCGAAAGCCTGACGGAGCAATGCCGCGTGAGTGATGAAGGTTTTCGGATCGTAAAGCTCTGTTGCCAGGGAAGAACGCTTGGGAGAGTAACTGCTCTCAAGGTGACGGTACCTGAGAAGAAAGCCCCGGCTAACTACGTGCCAGCAGCCGCGGTAATACGTAGGGGGCAAGCGTTGTCCGGAATTATTGGGCGTAAAGCGCGCGCAGGCGGTCATTTAAGTCTGGTGTTTAATCCCGGGGCTCAACCCCGGATCGCACTGGAAACTGGGTGACTTGAGTGCAGAAGAGGAGAGTGGAATTCCACGTGTAGCGGTGAAATGCGTAGATATGTGGAGGAACACCAGTGGCGAAGGCGACTCTCTGGGCTGTAACTGACGCTGAGGCGCGAAAGCGTGGGGAGCAAACAGGATTAGATACCCTGGTAGTCCACGCCGTAAACGATGAGTGCTAGGTGTTAGGGGTTTCGATACCCTTGGTGCCGAAGTTAACACATTAAGCACTCCGCCTGGGGAGTACGGTCGCAAGACTGAAACTCAAAGGAATTGACGGGGACCCGCACAAGCAGTGGAGTATGTGGTTTAATTCGAAGCAACGCGAAGAACCTTACCAGGTCTTGACATCCCTCTGACCGGTACAGAGATGTACCTTTCCTTCGGGACAGAGGAGACAGGTGGTGCATGGTTGTCGTCAGCTCGTGTCGTGAGATGTTGGGTTAAGTCCCGCAACGAGCGCAACCCTTGATCTTAGTTGCCAGCATTTCGGATGGGCACTCTAAGGTGACTGCCGGTGACAAACCGGAGGAAGGTGGGGATGACGTCAAATCATCATGCCCCTTATGACCTGGGCTACACACGTACTACAATGGCCGGTACAACGGGCTGTGAAGCCGCGAGGTGGAACGAATCCTAAAAAGCCGGTCTCAGTTCGGATTGCAGGCTGCAACTCGCCTGCATGAAGTCGGAATTGCTAGTAATCGCGGATCAGCATGCCGCGGTGAATACGTTCCCGGGTCTTGTACACACCGCCCGTCACACCACGAGAGTTTATAACACCCGAAGTCGGTGGGGTAACCGCAAGGAGCCAGCCGCCGAAGGTGGGATAGATGATTGGGGTGAAGTCGTAACAAGGTAGCCGTATCGGAAGGTGCGGCTGGATCACCTCCTTTCTATGGAGAATCGTTTCCCGAGTGGAAACATTCAAATACAAAATCTAGCCAGGTCGGCTAGTTACTCACTCGTTGCTCAGTTTTGAGAGCTCAAACTCTCAAACAGCTTGCTTTTGCATGGAGCTTGTTCTTTGAAAACTAGATATCGAAACGAAAATTGCGAATTAGAACATTCCTTTTTAAGCTGAACTTGTGTAAACAAGTTTCAATAAAAACGGTAGATTGCATTTGCTCATCTGAGCAATTGGTTAAGCTACTAAGAGCACACGGAGGATGCCTAGGCGCTAGGAGCCGATGAAGGACGTGGCGAACAACGAAACTGCCTCGGGGAGCTGTAAGCAAGCTTTGATCCGGGGGTGTCCGAATGGGGAAACCCAGCTGGGGTAATTTCCAGTTACTCATAACTGAATACATAGGTTATGTAGAGGCATACCAGGGGAACTGAAACATCTAAGTACCTTGAGGAAGAGAAAACAATAGTGATTCCGTCAGTAGCGGCGAGCGAACGCGGAGAAGCCCAAACCAGAGAGCTTGCTCTTTGGGGTTGTGGGACATCTCACATGGAGTTACAAAGGAACCGGTTAAACGAAGAGGTCTGGAAAGGCCCGCCAAAGAAGGTAAAAGCCCTGTACTTGAAAGTCTGTTCTCTCCGAGATGTATCCCGAGTAGTGCGGGGCACGTGAAACCCCGTATGAATCCGGCAGGACCATCTGCCAAGGCTAAATACTTCCTAGCGACCGATAGTGAAGCAGTACCGTGAGGGAAAGGTGAAAAGCACCCCGGAAGGGGAGTGAAATAGAACCTGAAACCGTGTGCTTACAAAAAGTCAGAGCCCGTTTTAGGGGTGATGGCGTGCCTTTTGTAGAATGAACCGGCGAGTTACGTTCCCGTGCAAGGTTAAGGTGAAGAGCCGGAGCCGCAGCGAAAGCGAGTCTGAATAGGGCGAATTAGTACGTGGACGTAGACCCGAAACCGGGTGATCTACCCCTGTCCAGGGTGAAGGTGCGGTAACACGCACTGGAGGCCCGAACCCACGCACGTTGAAAAGTGCGGGGATGAGGTGGGGGTAGCGGAGAAATTCCAATCGAACTCGGAGATAGCTGGTTCTCCCCGAAATAGCTTTAGGGCTAGCCTCGGAAAACAGAGTCGTGGAGGTAGAGCACTGATTGGGTGCGGGGCCCGCAAGGGTTACCAAGCTCAGTCAAACTCCGAATGCCATAGACTTACTTCCGGGAGTCAGACAGTGAGTGCTAAGATCCATTGTCAAAAGGGAAACAGCCCAGACCATCAGCTAAGGTCCCCAAGTGTGTGTTAAGTGGGAAAGGATGTGGAGTTGCACAGACAACCAGGATGTTGGCTTAGAAGCAGCCACCATTGAAAGAGTGCGTAATAGCTCACTGGTCGAGTGACTCTGCGCCGAAAATGTAACGGGGCTAAACACACCACCGAAGCTATGGCTTGATGCTTTGCATCAGGGGTAGGGGAGCGTTGTATAAGGGTTGAAGGTGTACCGTAAGGAGCGCTGGACATTATACAAGTGAGAATGCCGGTATGAGTAACGAAAAGATCAGTGAGAATCTGATCCGCCGAAAGCCTAAGGGTTCCTGAGGAAGGCTCGTCCGCTCAGGGTAAGTCGGGACCTAAGGCGAGGCCGAAAGGCGTAGTCGAAGGACAACAGGTCGAAATTCCTGTACCACCGTAAGCCGTTATGAGCAATGGGGGGACGCAGCAGGGTAGTGACGCGGACTGATGGATGTCCGTCTAAGCAGTGAGGCTGATGTGTAGGCAAATCCGCACATCGTAAGGCTGGACTGTGATGGGGAGCGAAAATTATAGTAGCGAAGGTCATGATCTCACACTGCCAAGAAAAGCCTCTAGCCAGGTGATGGTGCCCGTACCGCAAACCGACACAGGTAGGCGAGAAGAGAATTCTAAGGCGCGCGGAAGAACTCTCGTTAAGGAACTCGGCAAAATGACCCCGTAACTTCGGGAGAAGGGGTGCCCCGGTAGTGTGAATAGCACGAGGGGGCCGCAGTGAAAAGGCCCAAGCGACTGTTTAGCAAAAACACAGGTCTGTGCGAAGCCGTAAGGCGAAGTATACGGGCTGACGCCTGCCCGGTGCTGGAAGGTTAAGGGGAGCGGTTAGGAGCAATCCGAAGCTGTGAACCGAAGCCCCAGTAAACGGCGGCCGTAACTATAACGGTCCTAAGGTAGCGAAATTCCTTGTCAGGTAAATTCTGACCCGCACGAATGGCGTAACGACTTGGGCGCTGTCTCAACGAGAGATCCGGTGAAATTTTAATACCTGTGAAGATGCAGGTTACCCGCGACAAGACGGAAAGACCCCATGGAGCTTTACTGCAGCTTGATATTGAATTTGGGTACGATCTGTACAGGATAGGTGGGAGCCTTTGAAGCATGAGCGCCAGCTTGTGTGGAGGCACCGTTGGGATACCACCCTGATCGTATCTAGGTTCTAACCTGGTACCGTAATCCGGTGCGGGGACAGTGTCAGGTGGGCAGTTTGACTGGGGCGGTCGCCTCCTAAAGAGTAACGGAGGCGCCCAAAGGTTCCCTCAGAATGGTTGGAAATCATTCGAAGAGTGCAAAGGCATAAGGGAGCTTGACTGCGAGACCTACAAGTCGAGCAGGGACGAAAGTCGGGCTTAGTGATCCGGTGGTACCGCATGGAAGGGCCATCGCTCAACGGATAAAAGCTACCCTGGGGATAACAGGCTTATCTCCCCCAAGAGTCCACATCGACGGGGAGGTTTGGCACCTCGATGTCGGCTCATCGCATCCTGGGGCTGAAGTAGGTCCCAAGGGTTGGGCTGTTCGCCCATTAAAGCGGTACGCGAGCTGGGTTCAGAACGTCGTGAGACAGTTCGGTCCCTATCTGTCGTGGGCGTAGGAAATTTGAGAGGAGCTGTCCTTAGTACGAGAGGACCGGGATGGACGTACCGCTGGTGTACCAGTTGTTCCGCCAGGAGCACCGCTGGGTAGCTATGTACGGAAGGGATAAGCGCTGAAAGCATCTAAGCGTGAAGCCCCCCTCAAGATGAGATTTCCCAGTATGTAAGACCCCTTGAAGACGACGAGGTAGATAGGCTGGGGGTGGAAGTGCAGCAATGCATGGAGCTGACCAGTACTAATCGGTCGAGGGCTTATCCAAATATGCAAGTTTTAAATCGCACATTTCGTTTCGGATCTAGTTTTCAGAGAACAAACTCTGAGATGTAAGCTAAGCTATGCGTTTGGTGGCGATGGCGGAGGGGTTCCACACGTACCCATCCCGAACACGACCGTTAAGCCCTCTAGCGCCGATGGTACTTGGACCGCAGGGTCCTGGGAGAGTAGGACGCCGCCAAGCAATCAAAAGACACGATCGTAATTAAGCGATCGTGTCTTTTTCTGTTATTATGATCATGGGAATGAATATAACTCCTGTAGGCTGTTTTATATATCTTCGTCTTAGAGATAAAACTCATTTTATACATAAAATACTGGCCTTCCCATCATCCAAGCTGTGATACAATAGGTGGGGTCTATATAGAAACGGAAACACGCATGAGTACGAGGAGGAACTGAATTACGATGAAATCAGCCCCGTTTATTGCCGTGGAGGGTCCGATTGGTGCGGGGAAAACAACGTTAGCAACGATGCTTTCTCAGGAATTGAACCTTCCGCTGGTCAAGGAAATTGTAGAAGAGAATCCTTTTTTGGCTTCCTTCTATCAAGATATAGATGAGTGGAGCTTCCAGCTTGAAATGTTTTTTCTGTGTAACCGGTTTAAGCAACTGGAAGACACAGGCGTGCACTATATTAAGAAGAATACACCCGTCATTTCAGACTATCATATCTATAAAAATATGATTTTTGCTGAACGTACCTTAAAGGGAACGAAACGGGACAAATACCGTCAAATCTATCATCTCTTAACGGATGATCTGCCGAAACCCAATCTGGTGCTCTATATTGAGGCTGAACTCGATACATTGATGAACCGGATCAACAAACGTGGACGGTCTTTTGAGCAGGATATGGACCCGGCTTATATGGAGCAGTTAATTGCAGATTATAAAACAGGTATGGCTTACCTGGCCAGCAGCCCAAATCCGCCGATAATTATCAAGGTGAATGCGGAACAACTCGATTTTGTAGAACATCCCGAACATTTCAAACAGATTGTTAATCAGGTAAAGGAGTATATCACATGAATAACTATGGCATTCCGGCGAATGCATTAATTACGGTAGCAGGTACCGTTGGGGTGGGCAAATCCACTCTGACAGCCGCACTGGCTGAGCGTTTGAGCTTCAAGACTTCACTCGAGCAAGTCGACCACAATCCATATCTGGAGAAGTTCTATCATGACTTTGAACGTTGGAGCTTCCATTTGCAGATTTATTTCCTGGCAGAGCGTTTCAAGGAACAGAAGAAAATCTTTGAATTGGGCGGTGGATTTGTACAGGATCGTTCTATCTATGAGGATACAGGTATCTTTGCGCAAATGCATGCGGATCAGGGCACAATGTCTGCTACGGATTTCGAGACGTACAGCAGTTTGTTTGAAGCTATGGTGATGACACCGTATTTCCCTCATCCGGACGTACTGATTTACCTGGAAGGCAGCTTGCCATCCATTCTGAATCGAATTACGGAACGCGGACGGGAGATGGAGATTCAGACCGACCGTTCCTACTGGGAGCATATGCATGAGCGCTATTCGGTATGGATTAATCAATTTACGGCTTGTCCAGTGCTGCGTTTGAACATTGATGAGTATGATGTGAATGACCCAGCATCGGTGGATGCCATTTTGGCGCAGATTGCTGCTGTCATTAATCCTGCCAAGGGAGCTTGATTTATATAAAATGCCTTTTGACATGAGATAATTAGATCTATATAGTATTCCCCTCTACGCCAGCGAAAGCTACTAGAGGGGATTTTTTTCGTTATTTGGTAAGAGGAGAATTCTCAGAAGATGTTTTTGACTTATGCTTTGTTAAGTAATACAGGAACCAGACGGCATGTCTCTGTTCATCCGTTGCTGCACGTCGAAACGATTCCTTAATGTAAGGGTCATTTGCTTGATCTGCGACTTGTGAGTAAAACTCAACCGTGTTTTGCTCATCACTAAAAGCATAATCTATTCCCGCGAAATACTCTGATGGACAATCCGAAGAGATTTGGACCGTAGGTTGCGTACCTGTTAACGAAACATAAATGGCGGTGAATTTTTGAAGATGCTCTAATTCATCAAGACGTATCTCCAGAATACGAGCTTTTTCCACTTCTGAGGGTGCTAATTCTGCCAGTTTGGCGTAACAGGCAATTGCTGAGGATTCTCCATTAATAGCTTTGGAAATTTGCGCTAACAGCAAGTTGTCATTTCGGTAATAGGGAACATAGTACATGGGGAGTACTCCTTCCAAACACGTTTTAACCAGAATATGCGGTTATTAGGCGGATGTGCCTATTTCTTAAAGAGTGAGGGGACGAAACAAAAGCAGAGAGAATTTTGTTGAATAAAAGGAGTATTTGTGGTTTCATAGGAAAGGTGAATTCTGGAAAAGAAGCATAAGCATGACTCAGGAGGGAAAGACAACGTGGAAGAGAAACAAGGGATCAAGATCGGCATGCCAATCGTTGGTGGATTATTGGCAGCAATTGTAGGAGGAATTGTGTGGGCAGTAATCGCTGCCATGACGGAAAGGGAGCTAGGGCTCATTGCTATCGTCATTGGGGCGCTCGCAGGCTACGCAGTTGTATTGTTCTCGAACAAACGGATCGCGACGGCACATAAAGCCATTGCAGTTATCTTTGCCCTTATCGGCATTTTGCTTGGCAAGTATCTGACGGTGGTGTATTTTACTTCCGAGTTGTTCAGCGATGCAAGCATGTTGGATCTGGTGTTCGATGGTGAGATGGTTAGTGCATTTGTGGATACCTTTACGGATTATTTCAGCGAGCCGGTTGACCTGTTATTCATCGTACTGGCGATTGTATCGGCATGGCAGATTCCAGGACGGATGGCGAAGACCAGTCTGGCCTCGGATGCTTCTTCGTCTGATCACGCTCCTAGAGCTTAACCAATGGCTAGCAGGAAGCAAGACTTGTGTAATACAGGGACTGCCTCCATTAAAAAAGTACTCAGAGTGAATAACTGTAATGGCTTATTCACATTGCGGCTGAGATACTACAAGAGGGACGTGACGTCTTAGGGCGTACGTCCCTTTTTTGTGTAAACTGAGTAATGTTGAATCCCTCGGCTGTCCAGCACATTCCATGAACACGGATAAGATGTGGCAGAACGGGGTTCTATATAATACGAGCATATTGCCTATATCGAGAGAGCAGGTTTTCATTTGCAATAGAAAGATCGAAATGGAACTACTTGTCTACAACTTACACCTGATTGCGAGGGGCATCGGATAATACGGATAATGCTATAGGTGGAATCCATGTAGGCCTAGATTAACTGTTTCGATCAGCAAACACAGCCATGGCATCCCTCATAAATACAGCCAAGCCTTCGCCGAATTGATCAATATTACTTGTAAAACGTTCGTCATCTACGTACATTTGGCCCAACCCTCTGAAGGCTTCAGGAGAATAATTGCCCATGTTGTTCAGATAGCTGTACCATTCCGAGATTCCGGCTTGAGCTTCGGCAGAGTTTGGATCCGTGTGACGAATTGCTGCAAGACGAGTGTAGATTGAATTCATTTGATCGGATAGAGCTTTTTGCTCCCCAGTAGACTGTTTGTGTAACTTTTGATTAGCCTGATCCACCGCTTGATCTCCCCAACGTTCCCTCGCTTCCTGTTCATACGGATTATGACTGAAGTTAAACCCTTCAAATTGTTCTTTGGCTGTCATCTTAATTTCTCCTCTCACGTGTTGAACCGATTTATCAATGGTGGCGATCATTTGGTCCAACCGCTGGCGTTTCTCCAGTAAAATACGGCGATGCATATTCAGGGCTTCTTCTCGATCGAAAGATGGATTGTTTATAATCTCCTTGATATCTTTCAGAGAGAAATCGAGTTCTTTAAAAAATATAATCTGCTGAAGCATTTCCAGATTGGCATCTGAATACAGTCGATATCCGGCAGAAGTCACTTCGTCCGGTGTTAACAGTCCGATCTCATCATAATGATGCAGTGTGCGCACACTGATCCCGACAAGTTCGGCCACTTCTTTTACTTTCATGGCCATGATGGAAAACCTCCTTACACCACCGATTGTACAGCGTCACGTTACGTGAGAGTCAACTAGTAAAAATGAAAAAATAAGATGCAGGCACAGAGGCTGCATCTTGAGAATGATTGAATGTGCTGCACCATCTATCTGGTGCAGCACACGGCTGGCGGTGCAGGGAGCGCATGGCTACGCCTGCATCCCGCGCACCGCCGCAGCGAACTGCGCAGCCGCTGCGCGCACATCGGCCGCGCCCGCGATGGCGGAGATGACGGCTACGCCGTCGGCTCCTGCCGCCATCACGGCGGCCGTGGTATCGGGCGTAATGCCGCCGATACCCACCACCGGAACTGCGATGCCTGCGGCGCGCAGTTCGGCTACCCCGGCGGGGCCCAGCACAGCGTGGGCATCCGCTTTGGACCGCGTCGGGTACATTGGCCCGACGCCAAGATAGTTGGCGCCCGCCTGCACCGCACGGCGGGCTTCCAGCACGGAGTGGGCGGATACGCCAAGCATCCGCCCTTCTCCGATGCGGGCGCGTACCAGCACCGCGTCCGCATCGTCCTGGCCGACATGTATGCCGTCGGCCTCCACCGCCACAGCCAGCTCCACATCATCGTTCACGATGAACGGTATTCCGTGCTGGCTGCACATCTCGCGAAGCCGCCTCGCAAGCGTGATGCGTGCTTCGCCAACCAGAGCGCCAGTTCCTTTTTCCCGGAACTGGAACAGCGTAATGCCGCCAGCGATGGCTTGGCGCAGCACTTCCACCGGGTCACGCGTCGTATTCACGCTGCCCATGACCAAATACACCTGCAGCGCATGCCGTATTGCTACTGCATCCAGAGGGCGCATTACTGTTCACCCCGCAGTCTGCGCTGATACGCAAAATGATTCGTCGGCCCATGTCCGTCCCCAATCCCCAGCTCATCTTCGATGGCTGCCTGAATGAATGCTCGCGCGGTGGTGACGGCAGCCAGTACAGTTGAGCCCTTCGCCAATTCGGCAGTAATGGCCGCAGAATACGTACATCCCGTTCCATGAGTATGCCTTGTCACTACCCGAACGTTCTCCAAATAGTGAAAAGATTGCCCATCATAAAGCACATCGACAATCATGCCACTTCCCTCATCATGACCACCTTTCACCAAAGCATACGTGGAGCCCATCTGCACGATTCGTCTTGCGGCTTCTTCGCGCTGACTCAAATTCAAAATGGACATTCCAGTAAGAAGCTCGGCTTCCGGAATGTTCGGTGTCGTGATCAGTGCATGAGGCAGCAGCTCTGTAATTAACGCTTGAACGGCCTCCTGTTGCAGCAGAGGGGCGCCGCCTTTGGCAACCATAACCGGATCGATGACCAAATTGGACCATCCATATTGCTGCCATTTCTCGGCAACCAGTTTAATTATTTCAGCACTATAGAGCATGCCCGTCTTCACAGCTGTAGGCTGAAAATCATCACCGGTCGAATCCAACTGTTGAGCAATACCTTCATATGAAATTGGGAAGACGCCCTGCACACCTGTTGTATTTTGGGCAGCAATAGCTGTAATTATAGTCATGCCGTACACACCAAGCTCCTGAAAGGTCTTCAGATCAGCTTGAATTCCGGCGCCGCCACCATTATCGGAACCAGCAATCGTCAAAGCCTGCGCAATACTCATTACGCACCTCCATCAAACTGGCGAACCTGTGCCCGCTCTGCGAGAACGTCAGGTGTCACTTGGGCCAGTTGATTCAGCAATTCGATCTGGAAGCTGCCCGGTCCAAGGTCAGCGGTGCGTTCCGCCGCAATCTCTGCTGCAACGCCATAGAAAGCGAGTGCCTCCACAACACTGTTCAGCAAGTCTTCTCCCGGTTTAGCAATGGCTGCAAAAGCACCAATTACCGAGCTGAGCAAGCAGCCTGCACCAGTCACTTGGGTAAGCAAGGCATGTCCATTACTCGTCAGAAACGTCGTTTGTCCATCCGTAATGACATCCTCGCGTCCGGTAATGACGACCACACAGCCGAGTTTTAGTGCTGCCCGTTTCGCTATTCCGATTCGATCTCCTTCGCCTTGACCTGCATCCACACCTTTGATGCTCCAACGCTCACCGATGACATTGGCGACTTCTGCCACATTGCCCCGCAACACCGTGAGGCGAAGCTCACGAACGAGCATCTGAACGGTTTCCGTACGATAGGCGGTTGCGCCAGCTCCAACCGGATCGAGCACAACAGGTACGTTATTTGAATTAGCTGATCGACCAGCCAAACGGATCGCCTCAACCACCTTTTCGTCCAGTGTGCCAATGTTCAGTACAACTGCTCCTGACATCTTGGCAACATCAGCAACTTCTTCATGCGCATAAGCCATAAAGGGAGATGCACCTAGTGCGAGCAAACCGTTGGCCGTAAACGGAGCGACGACAATATTCGTAATGTTATGAACAAGCGGATTTTGCGTACGAACACGTTCCAGATAAGACATATAAGTTCCTCCTTATAAATAAGTAATTTGATCAATAAAAGCAGGGAAGGTTGCCATTATAATCAGTTGTTAGTTCTGCAACGTTGCTGGTTTCCAATTAATGACGGGTGTTAAACGTTATTCCCGGATAGCTGCAAAGTCCATATAGAAAATTCCTAATAGAAGGCCCTCATCCTCGTTAAAGATTCTATTCGTCCAAATGTAATCCCGAAACTACTCTTGTGGGCGACATCTTCCTTACTCACCCTGCAAGTTGATAAAAGCATCCTCAGCCTTTACGGAATCCGGAATCAGTTCACTTTGAACCAACCATGCACGTACATTTTCCCAAGAAGAGGCGTCCTGCCTGCCAAACGGCTGACCTTCTTCATTCATCAGTGGCAGTAAAATATTCAGACTTTTGGTTTCGATCTCCGGGTCAAGAGGAGACGTTTCGTTCTCATGTGCGAGCAGAATGTTCAGCGCGTCCTCGGGGTGCTCTGTTACATATTTCTGTCCTTCCTGTATCGCTTTGATGAAGCGGGTAAGCTGATCCTTTTTCGCTTCAATGCCCGCATCACTTGCAGTGAGGACCAGTTCATAATAATCAGGTACGCCGTAATCGACGGGATTGATCGATTTCATGGCATGACCTTCCTTTTCCAGAATCAATTGTTCATGGTTAATAAAACCACCCATAATGGCATCTGCCTGTCCGGAGGCCAGGGAAGGAATCAGGTCAAATCCTACATCGACCAGATTCATCTTGTCGGCATTACCGCCATCTTGGCTGATCATGGTACGCACCATCGCTTCATACAGAGGGATTGAGGAATAGCCAACCGTCAGCGTTTCAAGATCTTTTGGCGATTTCACTTTACCGTTGAGTTCGGTCAACAGATGCACGAGCGGATGACGAACGACCGCAGCAATTGAACGTACAGGAATGTTCTCCCCACGCGCGAGCAAAATTTGCGGCTGGTAGCTTAGTGCCAAATCGATTTTCCCGGCGGCAACAAGTTTGAGGGCATCATTCGTATCAGCAGGCATCTGGATTTCCACGTCCAGACCTTGATCCGCGAAGTAACCTTTTTCCTGAGCAACATAGATGAAGGAATGTACTGCATTTGGGTACCAATCGAGCATGATGGACAGCTTCTCTTTGGGTTCCGATGGCGTTTCTATCGCAGATGAGTCTGTATCGTTTGCATTGGAAGTTGAGCCTGTGGAGGGCGTATTGATGCCCGTTTTACCGCATCCGCTGATGATCAGCAACAGAGACATGAGCAGAATGGGGAGCAGGGAATAGATATGCTTTTTATTCATAACGTAAAGTTCCTCGTTTCTTTTGTTTTTTTGTTTTGAAATCCGAAAGTTATCCAGCTTTTCTTCTACCTGCATGACGTGGTGTACCAAATCTTCTCTCCATCCATGCAATGAGTACAAACAGGGCGATACCAAGTAGGGATAATAGCATAATGGCGGCGAACATCGCATCCGTGTTCATATTGCTCGACATTCTGCGGCTGAAGTAGCCAAGCCCCTTACTTCCACCGAGCCATTCACCGATCGTTGCACCGACCACACAATACACCACAGACATTTTCAGTCCCGAAAAGAAGGAGGGAAGGGCAAGTGGAATCTGGAGTTTGCGAAAAATATCCCACTTGGTGGCCCCCATCGTCAGCAGCAGTTCACGCTGCTCCGGATCACCCTTGCGCAGGCCATCGTAGGTGCTCACTACAATCGGGAAAAATGCGATCAGGAACACCACCGCCACTTTACTCCACAGCGTGTAGCCAAACCACAGGATGAAGACGGGGGACAGGGCAATCAGCGGAATCGTCTGACTGATCACGATGAAGGGATATAACGCTTTTTCAATCGACCGATTCATATGCATACCCGTTGCAAGTGCAGTCCCGGCACCAATGGACAAGCCAAAACCAACGACAACCTCTATCAAGGTGGCGGGCAGATGTGTAGCCAGCAGAAGGTGGTGATGTTCATACAGCGAACGGACAATCGCCGTCGGGGCTGGAATGATGAAGGAAGGCACCCATCCCATACACACAATCCACTCCCAGAGAGCAAGCAGCAAGATCATGAGCAAAAGAAACAGACCATAACGGGCAAGCCAACCTCTTACGCTATGCTTCATGCTATCTTTCAAGTTACCGTCTCGCATGCAATTGTTCCTCCAGTAGTCGTCTCATCTGAACGAGAGCCGGTTCGTAGATCATGTCTGAATGTCTTGGACGTGGCAAAGGTACCGTTAGATCCTGCAGCTGTTGGCCTTGGCCCACCGGAGTTAACAGGATAATCCGATCACTGAGCAGCAGGGCTTCTTCAATGTCATGTGTGATGAACAACACGGTTTTGCTCAGGCCCTCCCAGAGCTCCAGCAGCCACCGATGCATCTCACGTTTGGTCATGGCATCGAGTGCGCCGAATGGTTCATCCAGGAGCATGAGTTGGCCACCTGTCAGCAAAGTACGAAGCAGCGCGACACGCTGGCGCATGCCACCTGACAGCTCGTCCGGGTAAGCATGCGCGTGACCGGATAAGCCAAATCGTTCGAGACCGGCCAGAATGTCCGCTCGAATCCTTACCTTATCCTGCCGACCTGGAGCAAGTTCAGCGGGGAGCATGCAATTCTCCATGACGGTTCTCCAGGATAATAGGAGGTCCTTTTGTGGCATGTAGGCCACCTGCCCCAGTCGCTTACCTTCTTGAACCCAAGGAATGTCAATGGTTCCGTGTGTTGGCTCAAGCAAGCCTGCCAGCAGCTTGAAAAGGGTACTTTTACCGGAGCCGCTGGAACCGATGAGCGAAACGAATTCGCCTCTGGCTACACGCATCGACACATTGGAGAGCACGGGGGAATCCCTTTTTCCCGGGAAAGCGTAGCTCATGTTGTGAATGGTTATATCGTTATCCATCTCGTTCCGTCCCCCCTTGTTATTCAAAATTCGACCTCAAACCGCGGGATCTTTAATTACACCTTCTGATCTGCCCGCAGAACGCGAAAAAGACCCACCCATTTCCGGAGAAATGAGTGGGTCTGTAAGTCAATTCACATTAAATTTCATCATCAACATGAAAAAATCCGCTTACTGAGAGGCCGCTCCACTTCCCTCCGCTGGTATGATCCAGATCAGGTTCAAAGGGTCCGAATCGTTCGATTCGTCTCAGCCGCAAGGCTCCCCTAGTGCAATGTTCAAGATATGCAGTTGTGTGTTCAGCATATATCACATGCAAGTGGAATGTAAAGAGGGCGGCTTAAAAGAAGTGTGCTTAATGTGAGTTAGGAAAGTAACCTAGGATTCTAATCGTTGGAATGTAACAGTGAATCAAGCTCACCGATCAGCCGGGCAATCTGCTCAGGTGTGCCAATCGTAATCCGAAGCCAGGTAGGCATACCGAATTCGGCACCGCCGCGAACAGAGATGCCTCTGTTCAACAATTCTTGGGTAATCGGGCCACTATCCTGCAACAGATCCACCATGATGAAATTTGTTTCGGAAGGGATGAAGGGTAAGTTCCAATGATCAAAGGACTGCATTAACGTTTCCCGTCCCTGACGATTGTAGTGCAGGCAGTGAGAAACAAATTCATGATCATCCAGGCTGGCCGAAGCAGCGGCTTGGGATGTGGCTGTTAGACTGATGGGCAGCTTGACCCGGTTAATGCCTTCAATAATACTTTCATTCCCGATGCCATATCCAATACGCAGGCCTGCCAGTCCATATATTTTGGAGAAGGTCCGCAAAATAATCAGATTATTGTACTGCTCCAGCAGCTTAACCGTATCAGGATAATCTTCACTTTCCGCGAATTCATAATACGCTTCGTCCAGGACAACCACGACATGGGAGGGAACATGTTCGAGTAAACCAAGCAGGGCATCTGCCGTGAAAATGGTTCCGGTTGGATTATTCGGATTGCACAGCCAGATGATTCGGGTAGAAGCATTAATCCGGTGCCGGAATTGCTCCAGGTCCAGCGAATGGTTGACCAAAGGCACTTCATGAATAACCCCGCCTGCCAGCAGCGTAGCGCCCTTATACCAGTTAAAGGAGGGCACCGGAATGAGTGATTCCTCGCCGGGATTAAGATAGGCTTGGGCGGTAAGGGTTAGGAGCTCGAATGATCCACTGCCAAATACCAGTTGGGAGGTACGCACACCTAGACGTTCCGCAAGTTTGTCACGGAGCAGTTGGCTGGAACCGTCGGGGTATTGAGCCAAAAGATCGGAACCCAGCGATCTGACCGCTTCTGCTGCCAGGGGAGAAGAACCAAACGGATTTTCGTTCGCTGCAAGTCGATCTACACTTTCCAGTCCCAACTCCCTCCGGATCTGTTCCATGGATTTGGCAGGCGTATAAGCCGGAATTCGATTTAACAAGTCTTTAACAGGTGGAGAGGGAACGGATGAAAGGGATTGCATAATCATGCCTTCTTTCCAGTGGAATTAGATCGAGAATGATATCTGTTTCTGGGCAATCTGCTGTGGTGTCTCTTGTGGAGGAGTCAACAATCGATTCAGAATCAGGTTTTCAAAATGAGCAAACCCGCTGTCCCGAACGCGAGGCCGCTCCAGCGTAATTCGGGTATCCATCGTTATATGACCATCCTCGATTAAAAGCACCCTGTCTGCCAGCGCAACCGCCTCGCTGACATCATGCGTGACCAGAATGACGGTCAGATCTTCTTCAGCCCACAAGCGTTCGATTAACTGCTGCATCTCAATTCGGGTTAATGCATCCAATGCACCCAGCGGTTCATCCAGCAGCAGTAAGCGCGGATGACTTGCGAGTGCTCGTGCCAAGGCGACACGTTGTTTTTGTCCGCCAGATAATACCCCCGGCCAATCACCTTCACGCTCTTCAAGTCCTACATTGCGAAGCGACTGGCGTGCATCTTCCTTGTTCTTGTCGGGGATGCCCAGTCGTACATTGTCGAGCACGGATTTCCAAGGCAGCAGCCGGGCTTCCTGAAACAGAAATCGTGTCTCGGGTGCTGTACTGCCAAGCTTTCTGTTGCTCAGCATAATGCTCCCGGAAGAGGGGGGTTCCAGCCCGGCGATCAGACGCAGCAAAGTACTTTTGCCGCAGCCGCTTCGTCCAACGATGGCTACAAATTCCCCTTGTCTTACATTGACGTTAATGTCGGATAGAATTGTACGCTGATCATACGATTTCTGAACCCCATCTACTTGAAGAAAAGGACTGATCTGACTTGTGCTCATGGATCAATTCACGCTCCTTTGGCTTTACTTGCGGGATAGAGCCGGGTTCCAGCGCAGCCAGCGCCGTTCCAGCCATTTGGCGATGGTATCGGACAGCTTGCCCAGCAAGGCATACAGCAGAATGCTTAAGACGATTACGTCCATCTGCATGAATTCCCGCGCGTTCATTGCCATATATCCAATCCCCGCATCCGCCGCAACCGTCTCGGCTACGATGAGGGTCAGCCACATAATGCCAAGTGCATAACGAACACCCACCAGAATGGAAGGCAGTGCACCAGGCAGGATAATGTCTTTATAAAGGGACCAACGACTGAGGCCATATACTTTGCCCATTTCAATCAGACCGGGATCGACCGATCGTATGCCGTGGAACGTATTCAGATATACCGGAAAGAATACACCCAGAGAAACGAGGAATAATTTGGCTTCTTCACCGATCCCGAACCACACAATAACGAGGGGGATCAAGGACAGATGCGGAATGTTACGGATCATCTGTACCGAGGAGTCGGCGATCTTTTCCGCAAGGGAGGAGATGCCGTTCAGCACTCCCAGCAGAAAACCCAGACCCCCACCAATGAGGAATCCTCCCAAAGCCCGTCTGGCGCTAATACTGATATTGTTCAGTAGTTCACCGTTACCAAGCAGACGAATAAAGGCCTCCAGTACTTGAGCGGGACGGGGCAAAATATTGGCTGCAACAACTCCGGATGCAGTCAGCCATTGCCACAGAGCCAGAATGAGTAGTGGTACAACAAAAGGAATGAACTGGTTAAACCATGCCCGGTTAAAGGTTTTGGACCGCACGTTATGCCTACCTCCTTGCTTCCTTCGTTATTGACTACCTGGAGCTGGAAGTTGATCTTGAAGTGCATCACTCCAGAATGTGCTCACATCGACTGCCTGCCCAAAAATTCCCGCTTGCTGAAACGTATCTGCTACGTCCTGTTCGGACTTGATGGCCTCATCAGAAATGGCAACAATACGTGATGGGCGTTGTGCTTCTCCATCCGTGTAGGTTTTAAGGGCTTGTTCAACCGGCTGGTGGGTGTTGTCTGCTGTAATTTGAGCCCATGCATCCTTATTGGCACGAGCCCAATCATTGAATTTGTTGATTCGCTCTAGATAATCGGCAAGGGCCTCTTTCTGTTCCGCATTGGCAATAGCCTGATCGGAGGCGGCTACAAGGAAGCTGCCTGACAGGATATCTTTGGCGCTGGCGAGTGTTGTTGCTTCATTCTGATGTGCGGAGATGATGGCATTGCCGTAACTGGCAAGAGCATCCACTTTCCCGCTAATCAGGGCGCTGAGTCCATCGGCTGTTGAAAGTTCGACCGGACTGATGTCACTCCAGGTTAATCCGGCTTCCTCCAGCATTTTGAGCAGGAAATAGTGGGCCGTTGTATTTTTGACGAAAGCAACTTTCTTGCCTTTCAGGTCAGCAACCGATTTGATCGAAGAATCTTTGGGAACAACGACCTCCTGATTTAAGGTGCTGCCTTGTTGTACCGCTATAATTTTGAAGCTTCCACCATTGGCAGCCTGAGATGCAAAAATGGGCGGAATTTCACTGGTCACACCAAAGTCCAATTGATTTGCAGCCATCGCTTCGAGGATCAGGTTACCTCCCTGAAATACGTTATAAGTGACTTTATAGGGGGTGTCATCGAGTCCGGCGGCTTTTAGCCCCAATTCGAGATTGCCCCATCCGGTCTGACCAACCCGAATAGTAACGTCTTTATTCGAAGCAGCTGATGCTACTGTCGGTGTTGTGCCTGTACCGGTGGCCTGATTATCAGTTCCGGGAGAGCAGCCGGAAATCAGCAACAACAGAAGCGCACTCAGAAAGGCAGTTAAGGGAAGAGTGTACTGGCGGTTTGGACGGATCATAGGGAGGAAACCTCCTTGGTGTATATACTGCTTTCACTAGACTGACTGGATTCTATGAATGTTTGGCCGATACGGTCTGCCTGAAGAATGGCTTCGGTTACCTGCGCCGTGCTAACTCCGAAGGAGAGATGTGCCGCACTGCCTTCCCGCAGCTGTAGTCCTGCTGCAATGCGCGCAGCAGCTTCCTGAGGCTGTTGTTGTATCCCAAGTTGGGCAAGAGTGATGGGCAGATTCAGCTTATGTAACAGAGTGGTCAACTCATGAAGCTCATCCCCTGCTTTGCCTTCAAGAATCCACTGGGTGAAGAGTCCAAAGGCTACCTTTTCTCCATGTAGCGAAGCGTGTGTTTCGGGTAATTTGGTGAGGCTATCATGCAGCCCGTGAGCAATCGCAGCATGAAGTGATCCATCGCTAATGCTGCCTACAAGTCCTGCGAGCACAATGATGGCATCGGCAACATCACGGAATTGAGGTGTACTACCGGTTGTATCGGTGGATTCATAGACATCGATGGCGTGCGCTTCAAGAATATCGAGTGCAAGCTTGGCAGTGCTGACACTGTTTCGGAGAGTGAGGCTGGTGGCGTTGCCACTTAGATTAACGGCGAACTCATGCCATTTTACGAGTGTGTCACCGATCCCAGCGGCCAAATACCGCCTTGGTGCACTCGCCAGAATATGAGGATCAGCCAGAACGAGATTGGGCGAACGGCGCAGGGGACGATATCCTGCAGCTTGGCCCTGTTCATCATAGAGCACGGTTAAGGCGGACCAGGCAGCGCAGGTTGCGGCAATCGTTGGGACCGTTATAATGGGCAATTGGGCTTGCTCGGCTACCGCTTTGGACAGATCGAGCACTTTACCACCACCGACGCCGATAATCAGATCAACATCCAGATCGAAAGCTTGCTGCGTAAAAGTATCAATCTGGCCTGTCGTAACCTCACCGTAAAACAATTGCACATGGAACTTGATCTTATGCTCTTCCAGTGAAGGAAGAAGATAAGGTTTTACTGCTTTTAATGCAGACTCACCGGCGATGATCAGAACATGCTGCCCAAGCTGTGCAATCCGTGGACCACTTTGCTCAAGAATGTTAGCTTCGTGTACATATACTGCAGGTGCCTTAACAGTAATCATGAATACACTCTCCTCATAGCTTATTATTCTTACGTTTTAACTTGGTTTTAAATTGTTTAGATTCTAGCATTGCGTTTCAGCAACCACAATAACCCGGACAATCAATACATCCTATACTTCGATTGAAAGAATCTATAAGTAATAATAGAACGGGGGAACGAGGGGCAATCGACTCTTTACTTTGCTTACGTTACGGAGGCAGGTTTATTTAAGATGTAAGATACGGTACAATGTCTAATAATTTCTATAGGTTGCTTTCGGGATATGACCCATGGAGAGGGGAGTGCTTATGAAAACTATTGGCCTTATTGGCGGAATGAGTTGGGAGTCATCGTTAGAATATTATCGAATTATTAACGAAGAAGTAAAAACTAAATTGGGAGGATTGCATTCAGCCAAGTGCATTTTATATAGCGTGGATTTCGAAGAAATCGAGCGCTATCAAGCTGAAGGAGAATGGGAAAGCGCTGGGAAATTATTAGGCAATGCTGCTCAGTCTTTGGAAAAGGCAGGAGCTGAAATGATTGTAATTTGTACAAATACGATGCATAAAGTAATTAATCATATTGAAGAAAAAGTTAGCTTACCCGTTGTGCACATTGCTGATTCAACAGCCAATCAGATTCTAAAGTCCAAAATAAGTACAGTTGGTTTACTTGGCACTAAATATACGATGGAACAGGACTTCTATAAAAAACGAATTGAGTTTAATGGTATTAAGGTTTTGGTGCCGAATGAAGAGGATCGAACAGGCATAAATAAAGTAATATATGAGGAATTGTGTTTAGGGAAAATTCAACAAGAATCAAGGGATTATTATAAAGAGGTTATTAAGAGATTAGTTGATCATGGAGCCGAGGGGATAATATTAGGTTGCACCGAAATTGGTTTATTAGTAAAACCGGAGGATTCAGAAGTGCCCTTATTTGATACAACACGAATACATGCCATTGAATCTGTTAATCTGGCATTAGCCAAATAAAATGGACCTAACGGGATAAACCGGTTCTCGGATTTACCTTGGCACCTGAACCCGATATAATAGTGGTGGCACATATGGGCCGGATCACAAATGAGGGTGGGACTGTTCTCCCTCTAAGCAGAATGGGGACCCCGAGTTGAAAACGTTCAAGAAAGTATATATTGAGATCACAAGTATATGTAATCTGGCATGCAGCTTCTGTCCGCAGACCAAACGTGCCAAAAATTTCATTGACCCTGAAGTCTTCAACAATATATTGGATCAGATCAAACCCCATACCAAACATATTTATTTACATGTCAAAGGTGAGCCGCTGCTTCATCCCAAAATTGATCTGTTACTGGATTCAGCGCATGAAAAGGGATTCAAGGTTAACATTACGACAAACGGTACGCTGCTGCCCAAAACCCAGCACAAACTGCTCGGCAAACAGGCACTGCGTCAGATGAACTTCTCTCTGCACAGCTTTGATGGTCACGAAGGTTCTACAGACCGTGAGGGTTATCTGGGCAATGTGTTGTCTTTTGTCCGGGAAGCAGTGAAGCACAATGTCATTATTTCATTCCGACTTTGGAATCTGACACAGGATAACTTCACGAATGCGCAGATGAACCGAAACCGGGAGACGCTGGAGGTTCTTGAACGTGAGTTCAATCTGGATTTCCGTATTGAGGAGAAGGTGGTGCCGGGGAGCGGTGTCAAAATTGCCCCGAATGTGTATCTGAATCAGGACCATGAATTCCAGTGGCCGAGTCTGGATGCACCCGAAGATGATGGTAAAGGCTTCTGTCATGCGCTTCGCAGTCAGGCAGCCGTGCTTGTCGATGGAACTGTAGTTCCATGCTGCCTCGATGGTGAGGGTGTAATTAACTTGGGCAACGTTCATGAAAAATCGTTCTCGGAGATTGTGGATGGTGAACGAGCCAACAATCTGTTCTATGGTTTCTCCAAACGGGAAGCAGTGGAGGAATTATGTCGGAAGTGTGGATATCGTCAGCGGTTTGGCGCTTAAAGCGTAATTTAATAAATAAAATGAGATGCAAAATAATAGAGATCACGTTGTCTGGAAACAGATGAAGTGGTCTTTCGTTTTTTTTATAGGCCCATACAGGAACATATAGCCCTAAATTACAAGTTGTAAAAGAAGCATACCCGAAGTTGAGATCGGCACATTACACAATGGAGTACGATACAAAAAATGCCGAAATCACAGACATAATGCTGTCATTTTGATATCTAAGCTAATGATTATTATCGTAACACTCCTTTTTTGGTAGGATCAGGGTAGGTTCCGAGCCAGAGGTGCACCTCTGATCGGTTCCTTGAGGACAAGCTTATGCTTGTACGACAATTCATCTGAATAAGGGAGGATTTAAGTTATGAAAAAAATGTTGACGTTGTTGCTGTCCGCCGGTCTGGTTGCTTCATTGTTCGGTGCAATTCCAGCTTTTGCTGCACCTACTGTTGTGAACTCAACGATTATTGTAGCCAAGGGAGAAACTTTTGATGGCAAAGGCCAAACGTATGTAGCCAACCCTTCCACCCTGGGAGATGGATCTCAAGCGGAGGATCAGAAGCCGGTATTTCGGTTGGAGGCAGGAGCCACACTCAAAAATGTAATTATCGGTTCACCTGCAGCTGACGGTGTTCATTGTTACGGTAACTGTTCTATTTCGAATGTGGTATGGCAAGACGTGGGCGAGGATGCGCTGACGCTGAAGTCTTCCGGAACCGTAAACATCACTGGTGGGGCAGCTTACAAGGCCTATGATAAAGTATTTCAAATGAATGCAGCCGGAACGATTAACATTAAAAATTTCCGTGCAGACGATATTGGCAAGCTGGTGCGTCAGAATGGCGGAACAACCTTCGCCGTGAACATGACGCTCGACAACTCGGACATTTCCAATGTCAAAGATTCCATTATGCGTACGGATAGCAGTACATCGCAAGGCAAAATTACAAATACCCGTTATTCCAAAGTACCGACCTTGTTTAAAGGCTTTGCATCGGGCAAAACAAGTCAATCCGGGAATACACAATATTAAAACGGAGCTTACCGGTTCGCAAGAATTTTCCTCTAAACAATATGATGCATAAACAATTAAAGGGGCTGTCCCATCAGTCATGAATATGACGGAGGACAGCCCTTGTTTGCGTTATTTGGTTTAATGAACCTGACACACGTTATTCACTCACATTTGCACCTTTCTGAGATGTAACGAATCACAGAGACGTTACTTCTTGAAGCAGAAGCATATTTGTACAAAGAAGAACATATAGTTAATCAATCTTTCTTCTAGGTTAAACTGATTTTTCCTTATCGGTATTGTCACAAATACCCATGTGTTGTACAGTAGAAGCAATGAAATAAGTGAACCGGGAGCTCAATGAAGTTGGGCTGAGAGAGCGGCCTTGTGCCGCTGACCGTATATCTGATCTGGGTAATGCCAGCGTAGAGAACATGAATTTGCGATGAGCAATGGTAAGCGATAAGGGATAGAACATAAATGTCAGCGTTTCTTGGTTGCAACGGAATTTTTCTGATGTAACGGGGATGGTGTCGTTTGTTGTCTTCTTTCTCTATATCTGCCTAATGCGTAGCATCGTGAGAATTGTAAACTGTGCGTATGGCCTGCCTGGGAACCGGGGAGGCTTTTTTGTTTGTTTTATTATTTATTTTAAATCAAGGGAAACAGAGGAAGGAAGTAGAGAACATGTCAACAGCAGTGGGTAGCAACAGATTGAAGTTAACCGATATTTTGGTAACGATTGTGATTGCAGTGGTCTTCGGGGTGATCTACAAAATATGGGGACCTACATATGATCTGATGAAGCCATTCGGCGTTCATGCGGAGCAGATGATTTACGGCATGTGGTTCATGGCGGGCACCTTTGCCTTTGTAATCATTCGGAAGCCAGGTGTAGCCATTCTGGCAGAAGTTGCGGCATCCACGGTGAGTGCTTTTCTCGGAAGTGAGTGGGGCATGTCCACACTGGTATATGGGCTGCTGCAAGGGCTGGGTGCAGAGATTTTCTTCGCCGCATTTCTGTATCGGAAAAGCAATCTGCTCGTCACTTGCCTTGCGGCTATTGGTGCAGCGGCGGCGTCGCTTGTACTGGATTATCAGTACGGGTACATTGATTCCCTCTCGGCTTGGAACTATACACTGTTTATCGGGTTCCGCTTCATTGGCAGTATTCTGATTGCAGGTGTATTCGCCTATTATCTCGCCAAAGCGCTGGAGCTTACAGGTGTAACACGATCCCTTAGACCGGTGTCGAAGCAGGATTATGAGGCGCTGGACTAGATGAATGAAGTGGAGAATGTGCAAGCGGTAGGTGTTACGAATCTAAGATGCAAGTTCCCGGGAGAGAAGGCCTTGGTGTTTCAAGGCTTGTCTCTCTCTGTGTGTCAAGGGGAGAAAGTGTTGTTGCTTGGACCAAGTGGCTCTGGCAAATCAACCTTGCTGCAAATTCTGAGCGGTCTGATTCCGCGATCTGTGGAGATTCCGATGAAATGTGATGATATTCAGGTTCCTGAGCAGCCCGGCATTGTTTTTCAAGATCCGGATACCCAGTTCTGTATGTCGTATACGGATGAAGAGATTGCTTTTGTACTGGAAAACCGGAATATTCCACGCGAGCAGATGCCTGCTCTTATTCATCGATACCTGGAAAAGGTCGGGTTATGCTTTGAGCATAATCGCACACTCATTCAATCCATGTCACAGGGTATGAAGCAGCGTCTTGCGATGGCCTCGATTCTGGCCATGGAGCCAGACGTACTCTTTTTGGATGAACCAACGGCACTGCTGGATGACGAAGGAACCTCTCAGGTGTGGGATACGGTGAAACAGATTGCACAGGACAAAACACTCATTATCGTGGAACATAAAATTAATGAAATTGTCGAGTGGGTGGACCGAATCATCGTATTGTCGCCTGAAGGAAAGATTGTGGCAGATGGTCCGGCGAATCAGGTGTTTACAGATGAGCGGAATATGCTCAGGGAATACGGAATCTGGTATCCAGGGGTTTGGGAAGAACGAGGGCAGACGAAAGCACAGACGTTGGTCACAGGAGAGTTTATTCGTTATGGGGCAACAGAAACTGAAAGTATAGATTATAAGGAGAGGGAAACTTCTGCGCTGCCCCAACCAGCACTGGAAATGCAACACTTCACCGGATGGCGCGGAAAAACACCGTTCATTCAGGTGGAGCAGGCCAAGGTATGGCACGGAGATTGGGTGGGGATTGTCGGGGCTAACGGGGCAGGTAAAAGTTCATTATTACTGTCCATGATGAATATTCTAAAAACGACAGGTCATTATGTTGTGGAAGGACAATCAGCCGGAAAAACCGAGCAGCTTGCAGATCAGATTGCATTTGTATTCCAGAATCCTGAATTCCAATTCGTGACGAATACGGTCCGGGATGAAGTGGGATTCTCCTTGCTGAGCGGTAAGTTAACTGCCGCAGAAAGAGGTATTCGAACCGATCACATGCTGGAGCAATTCGGACTGACTGAGCTGTCGGGGAGACATCCATATCAATTGTCGATGGGACAGAAACGACGGCTGAGTGTAGCATCAGCGCTGGTACGGGAACAGCGTATTTTGTTACTGGATGAACCTACCTTTGGACAGGATGCGCGGAATACCTTTGCCATGTTATCACAGCTGGAGCGGCTGCGGCGTGAAGGGACAGCTATTGTGATGGTTACGCATGATCGTGAAATCGTGAAACGTTATTGCAACCGGATCTGGACGGTGGATGAGGGGAGGTTAACGGATGCAGCTCTCGTTTCCTCATCGTGAGACCTGGCTTCACGCGGTGAATCCGGGGTTGAAAATGATTTTCCTGACATTGCTGTTTGTTTTCGTCATCCTTATTCACAACCTGAATGTAATGGCGAATGTGGCAGTTGTCATGCTGTTACTGCTGGGCTGGACAGGTCACCCATGGCCCCGATTATTGCTGTATGCGTCTCCGTTCATTTTGGTATTTATATCAACTTCCACAGGGATGATCATGTTTGGTAAAGGCGAGACCACCTGGTTTCAGTGGGGATTGATTCATATTACCGAAGAGAGCTTCTATCGCGGGTTGCACCTGGGATTTCGTTCCCTAAGTATGGCGGCAGCTGGATTGTTGTTCGGCCTGACGACCAAGCCTGTGCGTCTCTTTTATTCCCTCATGCAGCAGTGGAGGCTCCCACCCAAGTATGCTTATAGCTTTCTGGCGGCGATGCGCATGATTCCGATTTTACTGGATGAATTCCAGACGTTGCGGTATGCCATCCGCATTCGGGGAACGAGGCAGCGCGGCTCCCGTTGGAATGTGTACGGCATATTGAAACGATATGCTATTCCACTACTTGCACAGAGTATTCGCCGTGCGCAGCGTATGGCGGTGGCGATGGAAGCAAAAGGATTCAAGGAAGGTGGGAGCCGGACCTATTACGTCCAGATCGGGTATTCCCGAGCGGATGTATGGTTTGTGGGATATTTTATCATCATGTTAACCGCTGCTTATATATTGGGAACCACATTTCCTTATAATTCAACCCTATTGGATGTAAGGTGAGACCTGTAATTATTTGCACCTTGTAAATATATTTGGGAGTAACAGTAACTTTTCCTTGTTCAAAACGTCTTTAATGGAAATAACTTCAAATAGATGAGGTGAACGAGTGTGAAGACAGGGTCGAAGTGGCAAAAGACGGGGTACCTATGGATCACTGTAAGCGGAATATCGGCCGTGCTGTTTACAGGATTCATGCTGCTGGATACGAATACGGAAATACAGGCAGGACAGGGCTCCGGTTCGACAACTCAATCCTTATCTGCGCAAACGAAAACGACCTATAAACCGGGTGATACATTGAATTTGGAGGCAGGTATACCCCTACACACCCAAGTTATAGGTAACAAAATGCCCGTTGATTTGATGGGAATACAGTACTACACTTCCAGCAACGAGAAAATCAAAGTACAAGCCGTTCGCGGCGAATGGATCCAATTCCAGGATTACAACAGAGGTGAACTCTGGATTCCCGCCTGGTATGCATCCAAGGAAAGCCGAAGCCTGAAGACTGTAACTCCCCAGACGTTCAGTCTTCGTCCCGGAAGTAAGCTGTATCTGGCTCCTGGAAGTACGACAAGTTGGACTCCAAGTCCAACGCTGACAGACCAGGCTTTGATTGTTGCAGCGACGAAGGATTGGTATGGCGTTTCTATTGCCCCGCGCGTCTGGAATAAGGAATCATTCACCTATCGTCCTGCATTGCTGTGGGTTAAAGCACAGGCTGTAGAGCAGCAAGCCATTGTAGCGGATGGTTGGTTTCAACAGGATGCATCGCAGTCCGCTTTGGCTGTACGTCATTTGACGGATATCACGTTGAACAAAAAAACAACCTCCAAACAAGTCAAACAATGGCTCGGCGAACCGGATTGGAAAGAGAATTCGGCCAATTTGAATGACACCGGTTATACGATGAGTATTGGACAGACTTGGCGATATGAGCGAGCAGACGCGCAATTTTTGGTGACATTCAATAAGAACGGCAAACTTGCTAGAACACGCTGGAATATACCGCAAGATGATCGGAACCATGTGGTGACGGATTGGAGCTTCAGTCGTTCGGATGAATATGAATTCACAACCAAAATCACAGGCAAGTCATTGCCGATAACGCTACCTTGGAAACCAATATGGACAAATCAAGGCGATATCAACTATACCTTTTTGAAAGCAGCGACAGATGATGTGCTCCTGATGAAAGGGGATGACGGTGGATTTAGTGGTTTTCATTATGAGAGTTCAATGTATGCTCTTGACCGACATTCCGGTAAGAAATTATGGGAGATCAATGCGGGGTATGGGAGACAGCAGGTAGAAGTAGATGCAGGACGCCAATACGTTACAATGTATACAGATTATGACCCTGACAAGAAAGAATACGTAGATCGTATACGCCACCTCCAATTGAAGAGCGGTGATGTCGTATGGGAGTATGCTCCCAAGCAAAAATTCAGATTGAACGGCATCACTGCCGCAAAGAATGTAGTTGTTGTGAGTAGTCCAGTTGTCGAAGGCTCAAGTAATAGCTGGTTAACGGTGTTGGACAGTGCAAATGGAAAAACATTATGGACAAGAAAACTTAGTACAGGATATCAACTGTTAAACAAAGGTTCAGATGACCCTTGTGTGATGTATTGGGAGAAAAACCAACTGGTCGCAGCGGACCCTCTGTCTGGCCGAACCGTATGGAGCATTAAGGTTGGTAAACCGACTGTGGATCATCCTGAGAACAATTCATACTTTGATGGAATATACCGTCTTGATCCCTTTGCGTCAACTCAGCCAGAACGCTGGATGTTGTTGAGAGATCAGTGGGCGTTGCTTGATCTGAATACTGGCAAGAAGCTTGCACAATTCCCTGCTCGGAATGGACAGCAATTTGAGGTGCTGAGCGACGGCAAGCTGCTCATTCGTGAAAACAAGAAAGGGGATATATACGGCGATTGCGCAGATTTCACAACCACTCTGTACGATGCCAAGAGCGGCACAAAACGTTGGACGCAAAAGGGCAAGATCGAACGAGGATTTGTGGAGGACGATCAATTATATGTAGTCAAAAACGGTTATCCGGCAGCCCTTGCATATGATACAGGAGAGACACGTTGGAATACACAAAACACGATTTCGTCACTTCGATACCCTACCAATCAGGGGAGTTACGTGGTGATTGAAGATCAGCTTTTGCTGCCGATGGGAGAGGATCTACTGGTTATGGATAAAAATAACGGTACCTTGATTGGCCGTGTGCATGATGTTGTGATGGGCACACCGGAGCACCGGGATCGGGATGCGAAGAATGGAACCATGAATCGATTTGGAAATGAAGTCTATATTGGGTCGTCCAACGGACGGTTTAGTATATATGATGCAAATGATTTGCACACAGATATCTCACGTTAAAGCTTGTTTCATGTGGGATGATGATTTATTATAAATAAACAGGATTGCTCGCGCTCCGGTTATCGGCTGTGCGGGCTTTCTTCATGTGTTCTTGAAGGACCATGTACGATTAATCGCAGGAGGAATCTCCCATGATTTCATTATACGGGGTAAGCAAGCGTTATAACGAGCGTGGGTCCCGTGAAGATCAGGGATTCGAAGCGTTAAGCTCGGTTTCCCTGGAAGTAGGCCAGGGAGAGATCCACGGCATTATCGGCTCTAGTGGTGCAGGGAAATCCACACTTCTGCGCATGCTCAATGGATTGGAGAAGCCGGATGACGGCGAAGTCATTGTGAATGGGCAGCATCTGACCAGGATGAGTGAGAATAGTCTGCGTCAGGCACGGAGGTCCATTGGCATGATTTTTCAGCACTTCAATCTGGTCAGCAATCGGACCGTAAGTGGCAATGTCTGCATGCCTCTGGAACTCGCTGGCGTATCCCGTACCGAGCGGGTTGCACGGGGACTTGAAGTGTTGAGATTTGTCGGACTTGAAGATAAGGCCAACCAGTATCCTGCACAGTTAAGTGGAGGGCAAAAGCAACGTGTTGCCATTGCCAGAGCACTAGCCAGCCGCCCGGATGTGCTGCTCTGTGATGAACCAACATCTTCGCTTGATCCGCAGACCACGAGTGGAATTCTGGATGTGTTGCGTCATGTCAATGAAACGCTGGGGGTAACTATTGTACTCGTTACACATGAGATGGAGGTTGCCCGAAAGCTCTGCAACCGGATATCGGTGATGAAAGAGGGAAGGATCATCAAAACGCTGTCGGAAGCGGAAGTACGCAGCATACCGGCACCGAAGCCTGATCTTCTAACATCCTTGTTGATGGGCGAAGATGTATCCATGAGTGGACGAAATACATCTCTTCATGGCGGTCAGGAGGACCAAAACGATGATACCTGAGTCCGTTGTGAAGTATCAGCATGAAATTTGGCAGGCCATCGGAGAGACGTTTGTCATGGTGGGGATCTCCATCACGGCAGCCGTGTTAATCGGGTTGCCTCTGGGTACACTGCTGTATCTGTTCAGAAAAGGGCAACGTTATCAGAATCGACCTCTGTTCACGATTCTGGGAAGTCTCGTCAACATCATTCGTTCCTTCCCGTTTCTGCTGCTAGTGGTATTTATGATTCCGTTCACACGTCTGCTCGTTGGAACATCCATCGGGACGCTCGCGGCAACCGTGCCGCTCTCGGTCATCGCCATTGCTTATTACGCCAGACTGGTAGAACAGGCATTGCTTGATGTCCCGAAAGGGGTGGTTGAAGCTGCTTCTTCTATGGGTGCATCGACCATACAGCTTGTGGTGAAATTCCTGTATGTGGAGGCTCGCTCAAGTCTTGTACTCGGCTTAACTACGGCAACCATTAGCTTTATCTCTTACTCTACGGTCATGGGTATTGTCGGTGGTGGCGGTGTTGGGGACTTTGCGATTCGTTACGGTTATCAGCGATTCGAGACGGAGATTATGGTATTTACGATTATCATTATGATTATCCTGGTACAGATGATCCAATTTACTGGCAGCAGACTGTCCCGCTGGCTCGATCGCAGATCCTGAAGAAGGACAAGCATTGCAGAAAGATTGAATTACAGCATGAACAATACAGATTACATGATGAAGGGGTTTATATCAGATGAAAGCAAAACTAATGCTCATGCTGCTGGCAGTGACGCTGGTAGCAGCCGGATGCGGCAAAAAAGAAGAAACACCTGCGGCAGAAGGAAATAAGGAAAGCACTCAAGCCGGACAAGAAGTGACGTTGAAAGTAGCTACTTTGATTCCGCCAATGACGGATGTGCTGGATATTGTGAAACCATTGCTGAAAGAAGATGGCGTTAATCTGGAAGTTGTTGTACTTTCCGATAACGTTCAACCGAATACTGCACTGGCGAACAAAGAAGTAGACGCAAACTTCTTCCAGCACGTACCTTACATGAATCAGTACAATGAAGCAAATAACGCTAACTTGGTGGCTGTTCAACCGATCTACAATGCCATCTACGGAGCATATTCCAAGAAGTATAAATCCATTGAAGAATTGCCTGAAGGTGCAACGGTAGCGATTGCCAACGATCCGTCCAACATTGGACGCTCGCTGGTGATGATGGAACAGAACGGCCTGATCAAGCTGAAAGAAGGCGTCGGTTTTAATGCGACGCAAGCAGACATCACGGAAAACACGAAGAATTTCAAGTTCAAAGAAGTGGATCTGTTGATGCTCGCCCGTATGTTGGATGATGCGGATCTGGTTGCCATGACGCCAGCCTATGCGAGTCCGCTTGGACTTACACCGAAGAAGGATGCGCTGTTCACTGAGAAGGATGATTCCCATTTTGCCATTACCTTGGTTGCCCGGGAAGATAACAAGGATTCGGAAGCTATTCAGAAGCTGGCGAAGCGTATGGCTGGTCCAGAAGTGAAAGCCTTCTTTGAAGAGAAGTATGCAGATATTGCAATCCCGGCTTTTAAATAACATCCGTTAATCTGCAACTGAAATGATTGTACAGATAGGATTCAGGACAAACATGAAGACCCAGGCCTCATTGCCTGGGTCTTTTTTTGTTAACTTGTATTACGGAGTAAAGGAGAAGAGCAGCATCAGCTTTTGTCAGAGTCAGGTTCTACCTTTGGCTCCATGAGGCGGATCAATTTACGCTCGGTAGCAGTGTCCGTTGCAGGTGTGTAGATACTGCACCGCAAATCGGCATTTCCCTGAACCAGAAGTGAAGTAAGATCAAAAAGCATTTTGCCAGCTTTGGAATGTCTAAATTCAATCAACACGTCCGGGGCGCTGCTAACACTGCTTTGTTTCCAAAGGGGTTGAAAATCGGGATATCTGTCCATCATGTCATCCAAAAACAAGTTGTACCATTCATCATCGACATATTGACCATAATAAGCACGGAAAATAGCCAGAAATCCGCTGACAAAATCCTCCCAATTGACGGCCAGTCTTCGAAATTCTTTTCGTTCAAACAACAAGCTGATCATGTTCCGCTGTTCAGCCGGAATCTGTTCAAAGTCCATAAACACATGCCGCGCTGCGTCATTCCAGCCCACAATGTGGCAGCGTCGGTCTGAGATGATTGTGGGACAATTGCGAAGTTCCTGCAATATTTTTTGCAAAGAGGGATGTATTTGGAGTGGCTTCTCATCCAGGATATGAAGTTCCGAATGGTAGTCCAGACCAAGGGAAAACAAATACTTCCGTTCATCCGCTGTCAGCCTGAGAGCTGAGGCGATGTTATCCAATACGGAATGAGATACCTGAATATCCCGGCCCTGTTCAAGCCAGGTGTACCATGTGGTGCTCACACCTGCCAATTGGGATACTTCTTCTCTTCTTAATCCAGGCGTTCTTCTCCGGGAGCCCGCGGGTAATCCGACAGATTCTGGCGAGATTTTGGAGCGCTGGTTTTTCAGAAAAGCGGACAGTGCCTGCAGCCTGACATCATGGTTCATTCCATCACCTTCGTTCCTGAGTTTATCATGGTAGTCATTATACTATTATAATTGACAACTTGTAATAGGATAATACGAATGGCAATATAAGTGCATAACTTAACTAAACAAGTATGGAAAGAGCACTAAAGGAGGATGCATTATGGAGCGTGTTGTTATTACAGGAATGGGGATTATCTCTCCTTTGGGGAATGATGTGCATACATTTTGGAATGGATTGGTGGAAGGCAAATCAGGAGTTTCGCCAATTGAAGCGTTTGATACAACGTCCTATAAAACGAAGATAGCAGGGGTGGTCCGTGATTTTGACGGAGAAGAACGGTTTGGACGGAAGGAAGCACGGCGTATGGACCGGTTCGTGCAATTTGCTGTTGCGGCAGCAGATCAGGCTTTATCTGACTCCGGTCTCGAGATGGAGCATGTGGACAGGGAGCGCGTTGGCGTGTATATCGGTTCCGGCATCGGCGGAATCCAGACCCTGATGGAACAAGGCAAACTCCTGTCTGAACGTGGGCCTTCAAGAGTCAGTCCAACACTGGTGCCCATGATGATATCCAATATGGCGGCGGCTATGGTGAGCATGAGATTTGGCTGTTGGGGACCTACTCTCTCGCCAGTGACAGCCTGTTCGATCGGCAACACCGCCATAGGTGAGGCTTTCCGGCTGATCCGTCACGGAGGAGCAGATGTGATTTTTGCTGGAGGGACGGAGGCAGCTGTTACCGAAGTATCACTGGCAAGCTTCGGCAATGCGACGGCGCTATCTACACGAAACGAAGCGTACGAAGGAGCGAGTCGACCATTTGATGCAGGCAGAGATGGTTTTGTCATGGCTGAGGGTGCCGGGGTCTTGGTTGTAGAGTCTTTGTCCCACGCCCTTGCGAGAGGTGCAAACATCCTTGCAGAGATCGTAGGTTATGGTGCCAGTTCAGACGCGTATCATATGGTAGCAACCCATCCGGAAGGACGTGGTGCATACTTGGCCATGAAAGCCGCTCTGGCGGATGCACAGCTTCAGCCGAAAGACATTGATGTCATTAATGCTCATGCTACCAGTACGGAAGCGGGTGATCTTTCCGAGACACGAGCAATTAAGCAGCTGTTTGGTGCGGAATCCTATCATATTCCGGTAACGGCAAACAAATCGATGACCGGACATATGCTGGGGGCGGCTGGTGGTGCGGAAGCTATATCGCTCATTCAAAGCTTGCGTAGCGGCATCATTCCACCGACAATCAATCAAGAGCAGAGCGATCCGGAATGTGATCTCGATTATGTCCCCAATGTTGCAAGAGAAGCTGACCTGAAGATTGGCATGTCTAACTCATTTGGCTTCGGTGGTCATAATGCGGTCATTATTTTGCAGAAATATCTATCGTAAACTTACAGAGAGCAGTGACTGCCCGAAGGCGCACTGTTCTCTTTTTATTTGCAGTGCGAAGACTGTTCCGGCTACGAAAGTGCAATAAAGGTCATTAGTTCGCTAGTTGCATGTAAACATGAGAAATGGCCCATGAATATGGTCGGGATATTCGTTAGAATATTCAATAGGGGCACATATGTACGTATATTTGAATGGATAACGAAATAGGCCGAAGCTTAAGTTTGGTCCATTTTCCATGGTGGTATAGATATAAGGGCTGATAGAGGCTTCTTCTAACATAAAGCTATACATAGGAGGTTAAGCAGTGAACGTATGGATTACGGTGAAAAGTCTGGGCAAACGCAAGCCGGCACTTGCCAAACAAGCTGCCGAACTTCCGGAAACAACCGATACGCTGAGAAAGCTTATTAAGAACATGGTGGCTGAGCAGCTCAAGGCTCTTCAGGACAAGAAGAGTGAAGCGGAATGGCTTGCCTACCTGATGCCCGAAGACATTCAAGAGCAGGGAGCAGCAGGAAAAGTAGGCTTTGGCACAATATATAACGAAGGGGTTCCCGATGTAGAAGGCGCCATGGATACAGCTGTAACCGCATATGAAGATGGGTTATTTAAGGTATTTCTCAATGATGAAGAGTTGCAGGCATTGGATGAGCCGTTGATTATACAGGAAGACGATAATGTGGTGTTTATCCGCTTTACAATGCTTGCCGGACGTATGTGGTAGAGAGTGACGAGGAGGAGAATGGAATGAATCAGGAAGATAAAGTTCAACAGTATCAACAAGAGTTGCAGGAAAAAGTGAAATCGCTGAAGGGTGTGGAGCAGGAACTCGCAGGCTATGTTGCAGAGATGGCTGGATTCACCTATTTGCGCGAAGACGAAAAGGCCTATTTGGATGCAGTGCAGCAATTGCAAGGTATGTCCGCTGAGACGAAAACTCCATTGTTCCGTCCATTGCTGGATGTGCTGGAGCAACTGGTCAGTGGATCCTTCCTGGCTCGATTCCGTTACATTGCAGAACGTGCCGTGAATTTTCCTTATAGCAAACATTATGAGCGCAGACCATTTCGTACGATCGATCCCGAACAGCATATAGGACAGGTTCTTCGTAAAATGATTGCCTTGTTCCGTATGGAGATGCATGACTTTTCTCTGAACGAATATGTATCCATTCGGGAGTACAAGTTTGATTATCTTCATGAGGTTAGAGCCGTTATACCGGATTGCATTGCCTTTGAACTGGATCATGAAACCGGGGATATGAAGCAGGCGCTGCATGATATTATTTATGGCGACAATCAGAATGCATTGCTGACCAATGAAATGATCAAGGGTATCTTCATGAGCAATCAGGTGGATGCTTATCAAATGGTTGGGGAATTGCTGGTAGCAGCCAGACTGCAGGAGGGGTTGCGCCAGAGCATTGTAGAACGGATGGATGAAGGAACGCTTGAGGCGTATATATACATATTAAAAATAATCATCGACAACAACCTGATTCGGTTCAGTTCAGTGGTGAGAGCGCTCGCCGTATGGACAGGTATTGGAATTGAAGCGGCGAATCAGCGTGTTGCTGCACAATTAATTACTCAAGCACATCAAGCATTGACTGATTCTGCGGTGCGAGAGGAATGGCAGCAAAGTGCCAATGCAAACCAATTATTCATTAGTCTTTGGGCAACCGCAGTCATCGAAGAGAATGAATTGGAACGAAAAGTCACCCAGATCATGGATCACGGGCAAGTATATCAGCAGATTGTTGCACAATACGTACTTGCTAACAGTCAGAACAGAGGGCTGCGCTTAAACATGGCACGTCAGTATCTTGAAGTACAGGATCTGGAGTTGCTGCATTGGGTGATTGAGAATTATGATGCCATGTACATGTTTAACTGGAGCTTTGAAAATGGGGAGAATCAACGTAGTGTTCACGTCTGGCCCCTGCCTGTTTTTGGAGATAAAGCCGTGCGTCGTCGTGACTTTGATCTGTTTAAACAAATGCTGGCCTACATTCCACAGGGAGGGACAGGTGGACCATCCGGTGTTCTTGAATTTGTTCAATATCGGATCGATCCGGATGATGTAGTGAAAAAAATGCTGTACCTTGCTGCATATGACATGGACCCGGAATGGATTGGCGAGGTCATTGCACTCAAGGACAAACTAAGCCCGGATTTGCGAGGAGAATTGTTGTCCCAATTTGTCCATCATCCCGAGAACGAAGTACAAAGACAGTTTATTTTTGATAGTCTGTCGGATAAGAGCATGAACAATCGTGAGAATGCTCTGCTCAAAGCCAAGCTGCTGACGCTTACGCTCGAAGAGATGCTGCAAATGGAGGCGTTACTCAAACTGAAAACGGGATCTTTGCGTCAGAAGACCATTCAGGTGTTACTGCTTCAGCCAACCGATCAGCTGATGGTATCCCTGAAACGACTTGTACAATCCAAAACTGAATTGCAACGATTGGGTGCGCTGGAACTGTTGACCGAGATCTCCGCAGATTCACAACGCATGGAGCAGCAGGAGCAGATGCAGCCAATCATAGCGTTAATCAAGACACCAACAGCCAAGGAGCAGAAGCTGCTGGACAAGCTTACAGAGCAGAGCAGCAGGTATACGGCGGCTAATGGATTCGGTTTGTATGATCCTTCATGGAAAAATCCATTGCTTCAGGAAGAACGTGATCTCGGCAGCTTCAAGCCGAAGGACATGTTTACCCTTTCCCTGGAAAAAGCGAAGCAGTTTCTTGATGGTTTGGATGCGTTGTTACATGAGCACAGAGACCATGAATATGAGGCAGAATATTATGCCGGTTACAAAGAAACCTTGCTTGTAGGTGCGACATTGCGTGCCATGGTCTTCATTCCTTATGATCAGCGGCAGGATATAGCATTATTGGAGCAGTTCCCTCTCCATAACATATGGGGAGAATATGTTCAGAAGAGTGGTCTGGATAGTAAAGAACTGCTGCAAATTTTGTTTGTGATTCGTTTGGAGGATCTGAACAAGAAGCTGGATAGTTATTACCGTTACTATTCCAACATATATGAATATAGTGAATTGGAGAAACACTGGCTGCTGGAAGGATGGCGCAAGGAATTTGCCGAAGAGGTCTATCCGGTTCAGTATATCCAGGACATGAAAAAGATGGTCAGTGAGCTTCGTTACACAGATCAGGTGAAAACGCTGATTGAGGCCGTTTATGAGGACAGTGATAAGTCAGATACATTTGAAATCGCTGAGCGGACATTGTATGCGCTGATGAAAATGATGCCTGAGGAACAAATGGAAAAGGAATCGGGCATACTTGCTCTCTTGTCTGGTCCATGGTTCTATATTGTCCGGGATCGTGTATATGACGATGAGAGTTTCATGCGATACTTCCAGACGATAAGCCAATTCGACCGATTAAATAAGGAAAGTAACCGAGGCTCCTTCCTCACTCTGGACGATTACCTGCGTGCTTATGAATTGGACTTCATTGATGCACAGGAAGTCTACAAGCAGCTGCTTGTGGGAGATTCTCGTGCCCAGTTTATTCGGGAATTGACATCAAGCCGGTCCGACTGGATTACGGAGAAACCGGTATTGGCAGAACTGCGAAGAACAGTTGTTGAACGGATTTTGGAGATTGAGTTAACCCGAGGAGAGCTCTCAACAGAAGTAAGTACGCTGGCCATGAAGCTTGAACGCATTGAAGGTATGGAGCATTGGGTGCATCTTGTTGCAGCCATGGATCAGGATACCTTTGTCCGTGGATATATCTACAGCTACGGTGACAATACGACACGTAAAGAAACGTTCAGCCATCTGATCCAGGTTTGCCATCCACGTGATGGAGAGGACGAAGTACTGTTGGGACAATTGCTGGCGAAGCATCCCATCCAGGAGAAGAAGCTCCTGGAAGCCGCAATGTACGCACCGCAATGGATGGAGATTGTTGCGAAGCATCTCGGATGGGAAGGACTGCGCAGTGCAGCCTGGTACTTCCATGCTCATATCAATGAACGGTTCACTGCTGAAAAGGAAACCATTGTGGCGCATTATTCTCCAATTTCACCTCAGGACTTTAACGAAGGTGCATTTGATATCGCCTGGTTCGAGGAGGCATATGAAGCCGTCGGTGAGGAACGGTTCAGTCTGTTGTACGATTGTGCCAAATATATCTCCGGGGGAGCCAATCATCGCAGATCACAGTTGTTCGCGGATGCGGCACTTGGGAAGCTGAAGCTTGAAGATATGCGTCAGTCCGTGGAAGATAAGCGTAATAAAGATCATTTGTTGACCTACAGCCTGATTCCATTTGCAGAAGAACGGGAACAGGACCTGCGTGAGCGGTACGACTTCATTCAGAAGTTTCTGATGCAGAGCAAACAGTTTGGTGCACAGCGCCGTGCCAGTGAAGGTCTGGTATCCCAGATAGCGCTGGGTAACCTTGCCCGTAATGCAGGATATGCCGATGTTACCCGGCTGATGTGGGATATGGAAGCTCGCAAGCTGGATGAGATGAGATCCTATTTTGAGCCGCATGAACTGGATGAGGCTACTACAGCCCAATTGGTCATTGATGAAGAAGGCCAGCCGGAACTGCTCATCGTAAGCAAAGGGAAAACACTCAAATCTGTACCTGCTCGGTTCAAGAAAGATGGATACATCACCGAATTGAAGGAATTAAAAACAGATCTGGTTGATCAGTATCGCCGGGCAAGACAGGAATTGGAGCGTTCCATGACGGCAGGAACATCCTTTACGAGTGAGGAAGTTTCAAGCCTGCTGCAGAATCCGGTTCTTCGTCCACTGGTTCGCACGCTTGTGTTCCAAGCAGATGACAAGCTTGGAAGATTCGATGTAACGTCCGGTGGGTTGGTTACTCCAGCTTCGGATGATTCGACAAGCACGATACAAACCTTGGCGGCACATGATCGCCTACTGATTGCGCATCCATTGCATCTGTTCCAGAGTGGAAGCTGGAGTGAATTCCAACGGGATCTGTTCAACCGTCAGGAACGTCAGCCATTCAAGCAGGTATTCCGTGAACTCTATCTTCCAAATGAGGATGAGCTGGCTAATGGAACGGTATCCCGTCGGTATGCAGGTTATCAGATTCAGCCGAAAAAAGCAGTTGCTCTGCTTAAAGGACGTCAATGGACCGTCAGCTATGAGGAAGGACTGCAAAAGGTAAGCTATGAGCATAATCTGATTGCCAATCTCTATGCTATGGCAGACTGGTTCTCACCCGCAGATACAGAAGCGCCTACCCTGGAGACGTTGCAGTTCTATGATCGGAAAACTTATAAACCTGTCGCGTTAAAAGATGTACCGCCAGTCTTCTTCTCGGAAGTCATGCGTGACATTGATTTGGTGGTTAGCGTTGCGCATGTTGGCGGAGTAGATCCGGAAGCCAGCTTGACCACGATTGAGATGCGTCATGTGATTGTGAATGAGTCACTGCGTCTGTTGAAGGTCGATAACGTACGGCTCGATGGAAATTACGCACGAATTAATGGTGAACTGGGCGAGTATGCCGTTCATCTTGGTAGCGGCAATGTGTTCAAACAGGCGACAGGCGCGCTTCATATCGTACCTGTGCACAGTCAGCATCGAGGTAGGATCTTCTTGCCATTCCTTGATGAAGATCCGAGAACGGCTGAGATTTTATCGAAAGTGATGTTATTGGCTGAAGACAAGAAGATCAAGGATCCGCAAATCCTTGCACAATTGCAGCAATGATTAGCAATGTTGAAATGATGCCGTAGCCAAGTGGCATTAGTTGACGAAGCAGAATGAACCTATCGAATATCAGGCAGCTGAAGCACCGGTCCAAGGTGTCTTTGGCTGTCTTTTGCTTTCTTTTTTTTTGGTAAGGGATCCTTAAAAGTAGTGGCGAGTTGACTCAAGATTGGCAATGGTGGGTACAGATTGAGTGTTGGGCATGGTAAAATATGCGTAGAATGATATAAAAATTGATGTATTAACCAAATCCAATCGCAGGATCGGATGGTTACATAATCGTTATATGGAAAAGGAAAAGGAGAATACATTGGACATGTTAATCGCTTCATATCGTGAACAGGATCATGACAAGTTGGTCGAGATTTGGGAGAGGGCCGTTCGGGCAACACACACGTTTTTGGAAGAACATCACATCCAGTTTTATAAAAAAGTAGTGAGCGATGTGTTGCAGCAAAGACAAGTTGAGGTATGGGAAGCGCTGAATGCTGACAATGAACCTGTCGGGTTTATCGGTTTGGATGATAACTTTATTGAGATGTTGTTTATAGATGTCAGTCAGCACGGACAGGGTCTGGGACGTCTTCTGATCAACCATACCCTTAACATCAAAGGCCGTAACCTCAAGGTGGATGTCAATGAGCAGAATGCTGGAGCGGCCCGATTCTACGAGAAAATGGGATTTGTACAAATTGGTCGTTCTGAGTTGGATGGTTCCGGTAATCCGTTTCCGCTGCTGCATCTGGAGATTAAGGCAGATCAGGCTGCAAGATAATCATCGATGGACCACGAAACAGGAGGAATATGACGAAGAGGAGTGTGCAGGATGACACAGATTAAGGTCACACCGGAACAACTGGATACAGTTAGTGGGCAATTCGCCCAGGCACATCAGCAATTGTCGGGGTTCATGTCCACATTGGATAGCCAGATCCGTGTCATGCGCAGCAATTGGGACGGAATGGAGCGGGAACGCTTTTATAACGATTATGCAACGGCTCAAGGTACAATGAAGTCTGTCCTTGAGCTGGTCTTGTCCATTCAGTCGGAACTCAAGAAAATTGCTGAGCGTTTCCGCACCACAGATGAAGATGTTGTGAACAAGGCTCTTATGGTGGCTTTGGCTGCGGCACAGACTCTTACGTCCCTCGGTAAACATAAAGGTGATGGCCCGGGCAAAATGTCAGGTCCTCCGGAGAATATGGAGGATTGGGATAAGAAGGACGCCGAGGATTACAAAAACTATGAGGAAATGTTAAAGAAAGCCGAGGAGATGGGTGACGAGAAACTGGCGCAGCAGCTTCAGGCCAGCATGAATGTTATTCGGCTTCAATATGAGGACGAAATCTACCAGATTGATCCGAACACGGGCAAGACGGTGAAGATTACCGAGGATTCGATTGTAGGTACGTATCAGGTTAAAAGCGACAAGGGTGAAACGACTAGTATCAGCTTGGATAAACAGGGTAACGTCGTGGATTACAACAAGGATACGAAAAAATACGAGTATTGGGAACAAACCCATACGACCAGTCAAGGGGAGCATCTCTTTGGCAAAGGAGCACAAACGGCTACAGCTTATGGAATCGGCCTGCTGTTGACCAGCAAAAGCGGATCTGCCTTTACAGAACATGCGACAGGGCTCGGTTCCTCCTTTGTTGCGGACAAGTTCCTGTTCTCCGTGCCGGAAGAAGGCGAGACGCGTACGATGATTTACCGAACCAACAAGGATACGGGCAAAATCGAGAATATGATCGTGGTCACGCGTGGCGACAACGATATTGAATATATTCCGTGGCGTGAGTATAACTAAGCCACGGAGCAAGCCTTGTAGCCTCCATTCGGATACAAGGCAGATATAACCGAGGGCAGGCACATAGTGAGCCTGCCCATAAACAAACACCCGCACAACCTTCATCACAGGATCGAAAGGTTGCGCGGGTGTTTGTGGTTTGGCTTAACGTCCAGCCACGGTCAGTTGACCGGACCAGTAAGGGGGCTTTTCTTGCCAAAAAATTAGTGTGTCTCTTCGTCCAGAAACGGTTTGTTCACCGCATAATACATAAAGCCCATCAACAGCACGCCGCCCACCAGATTGCCAAGCGTGACCGGAATCAGGTTATGAATAACCCCGCCGAATGAGATCGTCCCCGGATGGTTCAGTACCAGCGCAATGGCGAATGTACACATATTGGCGACGCTGTGCTCATATCCCGAGATGAAGAAACAGAAGACAAAGAGCATCATGGCGAACATTTTTGCACCATTCTCCTTCATGAACATTGGCACAAAGAACGCCAGACATACAAGCCAGTTACACAGAATGCCCCGGAAGAAGAGCTGCATGGCTGGTGCCTCCATCTTGTGCTCTACGACACTCAGCAGAAAACCATTCACCTGAGATGAATCGAACAGACCCGTCAGGTAGATTAACAAGGCAAATACCGCCGCACCCATCAGATTTCCACTGTAACTTGCAATCCACAGCTTCACCACTTCGAACCATTTCAGTTTCTTGCGTAAGGCTGCATAGGTGTAATAGAACGTATTTCCTGTGAACAAATCACCGCCACCATAGGCGATCAGAATAATTGCCGCGCCGAACGTGAGGGCCGCCATAGGGTATGTAAAAGGGGAATCCTCCATATAAAAGAAGTTACCCGTCTTGAACGCCACGATGACGCCAAACCCGATAAACATGCTGGCGAGCATGGAGCGTGCAAGGTACCTGATCAAGCTTTGTTTGTAAATCTTGTGTTTCTTCAGCGCCAGCTTCTCTACGTTGCGTAAACCTTCCGTTTCCATAATTCGCCTCCAATAGCTAAGTTGAATAATTGCATAAACTTACAAATCTCACCAAGTTCTTTTCATTATAACGAATTTTGAGGCAGATACACGTGATTTCAGAAAAAGAATGTAAGAAAGCGCAATGTGAGTTTTACGTAAATACGTATTATATGAACTGATATTATTTATTTTTTCATAATTTAATTGCACCTATTTCAATCCGATGGGCAATCCTTTTTGTATTTAACTTTTTGATCCAATGTTAAGTGAAGTGGGGGTGAAGGGATTATTAGTAAGCACCTTTTAATTGGATAATATGTTAGTTTTTTTGTTCAGAATTTGTTCAGAAAATCTTGATAAACTATGTGCCGAAAACGAAGTTTTTGGGGAGGAACAAGCATGAATCAGGATTGGAAAAAAATACTACTTACTTCAATTGTAGTGGGCATGCTGTGGGGAAATCAGATCGTCAACGCAGCCGATCAAACGGGAGGAGTAGCAAATCATATATCATCGGTGTTCACAGATCAAACCGATATCCGTTCCACTTCCTTGCAAGCGGTTCAGGAAGCGGTAAACCAAGGATTAATTGCGGGATATCCTGATGGCTCCTTTCATCCGAGCCAGCATTTGACTCGGAGAGAAATGGCCGTATTGCTGGCTAAAGCATCCCATTTAACACTTGATGAACCATCGCAATCGGTTCGGAATAATTCAGACTGGGCTGCACCTTATATTGATGCTATTCGAAAAGTAGGCTGGATGACTGGAGATGCATCCGGTAATTTCCGTGCCAACGATCCAATTCGACGGGAAGAACTCGCTTCCATCTTGGTTAGAGTTACAGGAGCACAAGGAATAAAGGGAGGTCAACAACAGACACTTTTAGATGAATCCATGGTGAGTAGTTGGGCCAAAGAGCAGGTACATACTGCATTAAAGCTTGGATTGTTGGAATCCAGTGAAGGAAGGTTCAGTTCCAAGGCTTTGGTGGAGCGGCAAGATATTGCTGGAATTCTAGTAGACGTTTTTCAAACGGGAGAGAGAACAGCTTCTCTGACTAAATTGGATGGAGATGTTGCCTACATCGACGGACGTCCTTTTGTAATTAGTAAAGAGCTTCAAAGTATTTTGAATGATGGGAATAAAGATGCATTACAGAACGCTGTGATCACTTATGATGCTCGAACACGTAATCTGTCTTCCTTGTCGGAAATTCAGATTGTTCAAGCAGGGACGGCTAAAGATCCAGTGACATTGGATCTGAAAGGTTCATCTTATAAGGGCGTGATTTCAGTCTCGGCGGACCATGTTGTTTTGAAAGCCGATACATTGCCACAGGTTGTCTTCAAACCAGGCTCGAGTGAAGTGACAATCGAAGGGGACATCGACGAAGTAATCATAAACACCACTAACAAAGTTAACGTTCAGGGAAGTGGGACGTGGAAACAGATTGTAATGAAAGATGCGAAGTCTGTTATTCAATTGCCTGAGACTGTAAAAACGGACAAGGTTATTCTTCCAAAGGGAGGAGCATCAACACAGATTATCCGCAGTACACCGACTGTAACGACACCATCCAGTAATACGTGGACTAGCAACTCTAATTCAGGTTCAGGTGGCTCATCAGGACCATCCACACCAACACCTGAACCAGAACCACCTGTTGTCATTGGACCTCCGTCTCCCGAGAATCAACCGCCGGTTGTTCAATCGACCATCCCCGACAAAATTGTATTTTTTGGAGAGGGTGCACAAGAGATTGATCTGAGCACTGTTTTTACGGATGCGGATGAAGATGAACTCAGTTATGAGATTTCAGAAATCGATCATAACATTGCTACTGTGGATATTCAGGGTTCAACATTGAGAATCCAGCCTATTGCTTTAGGTAATACGACGGTTACGGTGAAAGCTACGGACGGAAAGGGAGGAAGTATAACAACATCCTTTGGCTATTTTGTAAATCCGTTCGTTATAACCCCACCGATACCGCCAGTTATACCACCGATTGTACCGCCGCTACCTCCAATAAACCATGCTCCTGAAGTGGTGAAAACACTGCAAACTGTAGAAATTGAATTGGGTGCTGTAAGTGATCCGATAGATTTAAAAACTATTTTCTCAGACCCGGACGGAGATGAACTGACCTTCGTTGTATCCTCATCCGATAATCAAGTCGCGAGTGCTGATATTACAGACAGTATGATGACACTGAATATTTATTCTGTTGGAAGTGCCAAGTTGACTGTAACTGCCAAGGACAATTTCGGTGCAGCAGTGAAGAGCGAGTTCACTGTCGAGGTCAAAGCCCCTGTAGTTATTAATCATAAACCTACGGTAGCAGGGCAGATTTCTAAGTTGAATGTAACTTTGGGAAAGGTTAGCGATACGGTAAACCTGGCTGGCGTGTTCGAAGATTCAGATGGAGACATTCTGACGTATACGGCAGAATCTTCGGATTCCAATGTAGTAGATACCAGTGTGCAAGGAGAAACATTGTCATTGGGCTTCAAGAACGTTATTGGTTCAGCTACGGTTACGGTCAAAGCTACCGATCCTGATGGTGAAGAAGCTGAGACCACATTTACGGTTAACGTGGAAGACCCGGATGCAGGAAAGGGATTATTTATTTCTGAGGTAGTCTGGGGTGAGGAGTCCAATCAGGCAATTGAGTTGTATAATCCTACATCCAAACCGCTTAACGGAGGGGATATCACAATTGTACGCAGTGATTCCAATACTCCCATTACGCTGGACTCAGGCACAATTATTCCATCGAATAGTACGTTGGTTCTCGCAGAAGAGTTTAGTGAATTTTCAGATGAAGATTATTATTATCTGATTTTGGATCTGGTAGAGAATACGGAACCGGTAACGCTGACGCTATATTACAAAGGGGAAATCATGGATACGGCAGTTATTGTACCAACTCAATCTTTGACAAGAAAATGGGATACTGTTCAAGGCGACAAGGTTTCTTATGAGCCATCCGAATGGAGCAATATCGGAGAAAACAATTATGATAACTTGGGCAAATTCGATTCTTTAATTACTCCTTAATTTCGTTTAATTCAACAGCAGATACAGAAGGAGAATACTAATGCGAAAAATGAAAAGAACAGCACAATTAGCCATGATTGCATTGCTCTTAAGTAATACTGTTCCAGTTGCAGCACAGAGTCAGGATTCAGCAGATCAGAAGATAACCCCATCTAGCATATCTTCAGGCCCCAATGCTACAAATCAATTAAATGATTCGATGAATAAGGCTGTAGGCATGGGGTTTATCAAAGGAGATCCGGATGGGAACCTTCGGGCGACCGATCCGATCACCCGTCAGGAACTGGCGGTTGTTCTTGCGCAGGCTCTCGGACTAACAACAAGTAAGAAAGTTTCAGAGCCATTTGTAGATGTGAACTCAGCTAGTTGGTCAGCACCTTCCATTCAAGCGGTGAAGAAGGCTGGTCTTTTGCAGGGAGATGCAAAAGGGTATTTCCATCCACGAGCGGAGATTACCGGACAGGAATTGATCACCGTTTTGGTGAGAGCAACGGCTTATGCTAAACAAGGTAATCAAATAGAGTCACTTCCTTCGGAATGGAAAGGGGCAAGTGCGTGGGCGGCTCCTTATATCCAAGCTGCTGAGAAGGCTAATCTTCTAAGTGAATATCAGGGAGAGAATAAAGTTAAACAAGGTCTTGTTCGGGGCGAAGCCATAGGTATGATGTTGTCAGCCATCTTCCCAGAAACCCGCCTGTCTGTGGTTCAGTCAATCCATGGAAGCCAAGTTCAGATCAACGGAGTTGTCTATCAGATATCTGAACAAGTGGCAGGTCTTCTGAATGAACGCAACAAGGCTGTACTTGATCAGGCTGGTATACAGTTTAAGAGCCAAGATCATACAATTACCGAAATTAACGCCTTGGAAATTAGAAAAGGCGGAAAATCAGCACAGACAGGAGAGGCGGAATTCAGCCGTAATCTGTTATTGAATGCTGAGGAAACCACATTGAATGGAGATCTGACGATTAAGGCGGACTTCACTTCGGTACAAGGGCTTAAGATCAAAGGCAAACTGACGATAGCACCAGAGATGGAACATGATTTCTATGCCAAAAATATAAAAGTAGAACAATCTATTTCAGTTCAGGGTGGCGACAGCAATACCGTTGTGTTCGAAGACTCTGTTCTAAACAATGTGAATATAGATAAAAGTGATGTACATGTGGTGTTCTCGGGCAGTACGAATGCTCAAGAGGTTAGCGTTGAATCCGATAGTACTCTTGAAATTGCAAACACAGCTGAGCTGTCTTTGCTGAACATTGTAGATGGCGCAAGTAAGGTGGACTTGCAGGGAACTGTAGATAAAGTCAAGTTGAATACGTCACAGCCTCTGCAACTTAAGGGTAATGTCAGCCTGCAACAATTAACGGTAGATGGGGTTGGTGCTGTTAATCTTAATGTAGTGGGCGCCATTCAACAACTTCAGGTGAATAATGCAGCAGCACAGGTTAATATAACAGGGAATATTAAGGTTGCCGAGGTTTCTCTGGCTGCTGGAGTACCATCTTCGGCCGTAAGTGGAAACACCGGAACAGTAACTTCCAATGCGACATCTTCTTCGTCAGGTGGAACGGGAGCGAGCGAAACAACTCCTGTTGTTGCCAATCGATCACCTGAACTGCTGAAGCCATTTGAAAATCGCAAGTTTACGGCAAATGGTCAGGGTAAGACGTTAAACCTGAACGACTATGTGACTGATCCGGATGGTGATTCAATAACGTATACGGTTGCTTCGTCCAAATCCTCAGTAGCTAAGGTTGTGCTTAGTGGATCAAATCTCGAAATTATACCCTTGGAACATGGTACCGCCACAATAACTGTGTCCTCGAATGATGGTCGCGGCAAAAGGCTGAGGTCCACATTTGACGTCAACGTGAATGCACCACCTCTTCCATCACCGATCCCGGATCAAGAGCTTGTAGTCGGGTCAGGCAGCACAGATGTCCATCTCATGGTCTATGTTATGGATGATGAGAAATATGAATCGGAGCTGCTTTACAGTGTATTGAATAGTGCCCCGGAAATCGTGGATACAGAGATCGTAAAATCGGAATATGGGCAATCTGTATTGAGGTTAACGCCTAAAAAGGCGGGAGAGGTTGTTCTTAAAATCAAAGTGGATGATGGGCAAATCGCAGATGATGGCAGTACAGGTGTTACAGAACTCGACATGAGGGTTGTTGTTCTTCCACCACTAAATCGTGCGCCTATGGGAGAAGCTCCATCGAAAATAGACGTCTATCTGGGTGATGACATCCCTGTAGTGAAACTGAACGAGCTATATACCGATCCAGATGGTGATGCTTTAATGTATTCAGCAGCTTCATCCAATTCAGATGGGGTTACTGTGGAGGAAAATGCAGGTGAGTTGAAGTTAACTGCTCTTCAACTTGGAACGTATACCATATCGTATTCCGTAAATGACGGCAAGGGTGGAGTAACAAGTGGAACATTTGATATTAATGTAGATCCTATACCGAATTTGAATCCGGTAGGACAGTCACCTAGTTCGATTAACGTATACTTGGGTTTCCTACCAGATCGAATTCCATCTGTTAACTTAAATGATTATTATAGTGATCCGGACGGTGACCCACTTACATTCAGCGCCAGTTCATCTGATCCGGATGGATTAATAGTGGAGGAAGTTTCCGGAGTACTGAATTTGACTGCTTTGAAATTTGGAGAATATACCATTAACTATTCGGTGGAAGATGGTAGGGGAGGTTTCGTTTCCACTGGATTTCCAATAAGCGTTAATCCTAAGCCTAATGCTTCTCCAGTTCTTACGAGTGATCTACCTGCTCAAACGTTGTTTCTGGGTAAGGAGGATATTGTCATTGATCTCTCACAATATTTTAGTGATCCGGACGGAGATGTGTTAGAGTTTCAAACGCCAATTGACTTTAATAATTTCCTGATAGCAGAGATGAGCATTCAAGAAAACAAGCTGATTATTCATCCCAAGCGAGTTGGTCAATTTCAAGCTAACATTATAGCAAAAGATGTATATGGAAAAGAGGCAACAGCCTCTATTGATGTGGAGGTCTTAGAATCAGGAAGTATTGGTTCAATCCCAGATCAAACAATCATGTGGCCTTGGTCGACTTTGGATATAGATCTTACTCCTTACCTGTTGAATTTTGATATAAGTACTTTAACGGTTGATGCCTCTTCTGGAGACGTCAATATTGCGGAAGTTTCTACCGCTGGTCCAAAGGTATCTGTCGCTCCAGTTGCGGAAGGACAGACCACCGTGACGTTGTCGGTTTATGATCAGTCTGGACGAAGGGAGCAAGTATCCTTTGGCATGACCATACAAGGCGAGCCTGCTGGCCCTAATATATCACCAGAGGTTGTAAGCAACATTTACGAACAAGTGTTAACGCCAACGGTAACGAATGATCGTACGTTTGATCTGAGTCAATTGTTTAGTGATCCCGATGGAGATTCGTTACAATTTGCAATTAGCAGCAGTTCGAGCGTAGCAGTTAATGCAAGCATTAATGGTAGCCTGTTAACCTTGAAGCCGGGAACAGGTAATGCAGTAGCCCCATTAACCCTGACGGCGAAGGATGGAAAAGGTGGAGAGGCAGAGTATTCCTTTAATGTTCGTACCGCTTCTCTGGTGAATGCTGGAGTGATGCAGATCAATACAAAATCAGGGGTGCAGGATGCTCTAACCTATTCAACCTCGAATTTGTTCCCGGGACAGACAAGTTTCAAACTATATAGTGGCACACCAGATTCGACGTTTACGGGACCGGATACGATAAATACGACTCAAATTACTTTAACCGCATCTCCGTTGTACTTCTGGATTATTGGAAATGATGGTAGAGCCGTGGTCGTTCAGGTCAATTCGCTTCCACAAGGCTCACCCGAGTTGTTTTTCTCTCAATACATGGATGCAGGAGATGGACGTAGTGTTGTCCAACTGTACTATACTGGTGACGGTAATCCGTCTCACAAGGCAACAGGTTATCAAGTGGATGTGTATCAGTGGATGAAAAAGACGTCAACAATGAAGGTGACGACGAAAAATGTATTTGATGTTGTTCCAGGAATGCCTTTCATTTATATAAATTATATATTTTATGATTTTTTTGACATCACTTCAGCCACGTACTACAATGATGAACTGGAATTGTATAACCCGAATGAGTATAACGTCGTTGCTTTGGTTCTCAAAAAGGACGGAAGAATTGTCGATGTACTGGGAGACCCATCCTCGCATGATCAATTTATGCCTGCTGGTGGGACATTTATTCGCAAACGTGGGATTTACACGGGTTCACAACAGTTCTCATTAACAGGTGAGTGGAACGAGTTCCCTAAAGGAAACTTACAATACGTGGGTAAACATACACCGTAGAGTTAAGGGTAATAAACCAAGAAATACAGTTTACTAGGTAGTATGTTTCATGAATGATATTAAAAATCCTCCATGCTCTGAACTTGAGTATGGAGGATTTTAATATTTAACCGGAGATGGATACATACGGGGTCTGAGAATCTCAATCTTCGGTTCCTCTGTTCGTTCGGACAGATTTCGTAGCAGCTTCTCCTGGTTTTGATTCAGTTTTCGTAAAATTCGTGTTTATTTGAAGTGACTCTAATGCGGACTTTGCACCAGAAACATGTTGATGTGCAACAAGAACAGCAAAGGCTGCACTTTTAACCAAAATATACGCATCCCCCTCCAATACCTCCTGAGCCAACTTGATCTCGGTTTCTGTAATGGGCAGAAGAGCGAGAGTTTGAAAGACATAATTTTGTACATCCTCATCTTCTTCAGGATCACGAACAAGTTGCACGGCAGCATGAAGGATCTTATCCAGAAAAGCAGAGGAGCCCGCCATACCAAGAGCACGCCACGCTTCGATGCGTACCAGATCTTCTTCGTTCGTATCCATGCTAATAGCAAGAACTTGCTGAGTAAGGTGGTTATCCGTCAGCTCGATCAGATCACGAAGTGCTTGTAGTTTTTCTTCTCCACTGATAGCGTTAAAATCAGTTTGTTCATTGTTGTTATGATTCATGTCAGACATATCCGATCATTCACCTCCTAAAGTATGTTAGGGCTGGGGCGGAAGAATGATTGGACGAGCAGACAGCGCCTCTTCCACAATCTGTTCGGGTGTCAGGTCTCGATTATCCCAGAAAATCAGATTACTGATCTCAGCATAAGGCATCTGTTGCTGTAGCTCGTTTAGCATCTCATCCAGTTCATTTCCTGTTCCTTCGGCATTCATCAACTTTCGAACTAATTCTACCAAGTGCAAATGGTTGGACATGTCGATACCTCCTGAATGATTCATAGAGTAAATAATTTAGTCTTTCATGGGTTGATCCAATGGATCATACGTAACGATCACCGGTAAAAATTCGGGCTCTAGCATCAGGCTTATGAGTTGCTCGTCTTGATTAGCATAAGAAATGAAATAGCTTCCAAAATGAGATTCAAAGATGAAATCCCTGTATTGATAGGAGCGTTCCGGATACTTTATGTTCAAATATAGCGTAGTTATCCCTCGAGCAAAGGTTGCTTTCAACATCGGAATTTGGGACAAAAGTATAATTGCGACCAGAACAATGGCTGTACGTTTAGCGAGACGGGTCAGATGGATTCCCCCATTATCGTAAAATGATTTGTACCAATTAAGGAAGGTCCATCTAAACCAGATGTCACTCCACGAGTATAGCAAGATTGCCAAACTGCTCTCCCTTTTCCATACGTTCGAAAGCTTTCGCTGTGTCCTGTAGCTGATATATGCTATCGATCACAGGATGTAAATTATGTTCTTCCACCCATTGCAGCATCTGGACAAACTCTTCACGGCTGCCCATGGAGGTGCCAATCAGGCTAACTTGCGGGAAAAAGATGGAGCGGATTGGAACATTCAGATCATCTCCCGAGCTTGCGCCATACATCACGATACGACCACCTGGTCTGATTATATCAAAATATTTGGGGAACATGGCTTGTCCGATGCTATCCAAGATGAAATCAACAGGATCAAGACCGTTCTGCACACTCCAGTCTGCATGACTGTCCAGAGCTTGGAAAGCGCCCAGACGCAGAGCCTCATGTCTCTTGGCTTCTCTTCTGGATGTAACAGTTACCTTGGCACCAGCAGTTACGGCCATGAGCAGGGCATAGGTCGCTACACCGCCGCCAATACCGGGAATAAGGATATGTTCACCCTGCTTAAGTCCGCCACGAGTGAATAAGGCGCGGTATGCTGTCAAAGCCGAAAGGGACAACACTCCTGCTTCCGCCCAGGATAGATGAGAGGGTTTGGGCAAGGCATTTCTAGCAGACAGCGTAATATATTGTGCGAGAGTTCCATCCGTAGGGCCTCCTACAATATCGGGCACAATGGGCACGTCTACTGCGTGGTCCCAACCGAGAGTAGGGTGGATAATGACCTCATCACCTACGGATAAGTCCTCTACACCTTCTCCAATCGCTATGATTACACCTGCTCCATCGGAACCAAGAATGAGTGGTGAGTCTTGGAATGTACGTCCTGCCATGATGAACAGATCACGATGATTAATTCCAGCAGATTTCAGTTGGATCTGTACTTCACCGGCTTCCGGTGCCCGAGATGTTGACTTTGTATATTGAAGACCTTCAAGTCCGCTCTGGCCGGAGTGTATAACAGCTTTCATTTACAAAATTCCTCCTTGTGTATATAAAAACTTCACTACTGAGCCTCATTGTACAGATGGGGCAGATTCACGTAAAATGAACAAAAATGAATGTCAGTATCAATTCAGATAATAGATAACAAGCAGGTGATCAGGGCATGGATGCAGGAGATTTAAAAGTATTTCAGGCGGTTGCCCGCGAAGGCAGTATCAGCAAAGCAGCATTAGCGCTGAATTATGTGCAATCTAATGTAACAACACGAATTAAACAGTTGGAAGATCAGCTGCAAGTACCACTGTTTTATCGCTCCAACCGAGGCATGTCGCTCACACCAGCGGGTGAGAATTTGCTGGGATATGCGGATAAAATATTACATTTATTATATGAAGCGGAGCAGGCAACGCAGATCGGAAATCCACCTGTAGGGATACTTCGTCTTGGTGCGATTGAGACCGCTGCCTCCAGTTATCTGACGCCGCTGCTCGCTGAATATCGTTTATGTTACCCCGAGGTTCAGCATTCGTTAATTACAGGGGGGACACATGAACTCAATCGGAAGGTCATTCAACATGAGCTGCATGGAGCTTTGGTATATGGCCCGATCGACCACCCTGAGCTGAACTATATGAAAGTGTACGACGAAGAGTTGGTACTGATTGCAGAACCCGGAACCTATGAAATGCATGCTCTATTGTGCAAACCGATGTTGTTTTTTGAAGTAGGCTGTACCCATCGCGCGCAGGCAGAAGCCTTTTTGAAAGATCAAGGCGTACACACCCTCAACGTTACGGAATATGGAACACTGGACACCATTATGAATGGCGTATCTGCGGGAATAGGTGTGTCATTGCTCCCACGATCCTCGGTTACGAAAGCCGAAAGGAGAGGCGAGGTTACAGTGTTATCTTTGCCTGATCCGTATCGCAGGTTGGAAATAGGATTTGTGCATTCCCGGAGTGAGCATCAATACGGAGCGCTGGGTGCACTGGTGCAGATGATAACGAACCAAAAAACCAGAACAATAAAGGAGTAAATAACCTTGAAGAATACAGAGTTAACATTAGCCGAAGCTTTTAATCAGGCAGAGTTTATTATAGGTGGTCATGGAAGTCGTAAAGTCAAAGTACTTCAGGAAGCGCTGGAGCAGGTGGATGGGGAACAGTATAGTGATCATTATGGCAACGGTAAAATCATTGATCAATTCCAGCAGCAGATGGCTGACGTTCTGGGCAAGGAATCAGCTGTATTTTTCCCCAGTGGTACGATGGCACAGCAAATCGCCTTACGTATCTGGTGTGACCGCAAAGGCATCAAGCGGGTAGCTTATCATCCTTTATCTCATCTGGAAATCCATGAGGAAGACGGACTGAAAGAGTTACATCAGATTGAATCCATTTTGCTGGCGGACGAGAACCGACTGATTCGATTGGAAGATGTAGAGGGGATGAATGAGGAAATTTCCTGCCTACTGCTTGAACTGCCACAACGCGAGATTGGTGGACAATTGCCTGCCTATGAAGAGTTGGAGGCAATCTCAGCCTATTGCCGTGAACGTGGAATCAAGCTTCATCTGGACGGGGCACGTTTGTTCGAAATCACGCCTTATTATCAGAAGACACCCGCCGAGATTTGCAGTCTGTTCGATAGTGTCTACGTGTCTTTTTACAAAGGCATTGGAGGAATTGCTGGGGCTATATTGGCAGGAGATACGGATGTTATGCAAGAATCGAAAATATGGAAGCGTCGGCACGGCGGCGATCTGATCGGCCTATATCCATATATTCTTAGTTCTCAATATTATTTCAATGAACGGTTTGGCAAAATGGGGCTTTATTATGAGCAGGCGAAGGAACTTGCTTCCTTGTTAAATGCGTGTCACGGTATACGTACATTGCCGGAAGTACCCGTCTCCAATATGTTTCACGTACATTTTCCCTTGGCTCAAGCCGAGGTGGAGCGTATTCTGGCATCCATGACTCAGCAATTCGGGTTGGGGATTACTTCATACTTGCAGCAGACCAGTGCTCATAGTTGTGCCTTTGAATTGTCAACGGGGGATCGATATCAGAATGTACCCAAGGACAAGCTGCATTCAGCGCTACAATGGCTGGATGGAGAACTACGGAAACATGTGAACTAAAATAAAGCTATGCTTATTCTGCCTTATCCACTTGCTGGATAGGGCATTTTTGTTGCAGGAAAAGAAGGATAGCTGACGAAAGGTACTTTAATGCAGCAATAACAGCAATAATGCAGCTTCTGGTATCATCGCGTCGTTAATAGTGAACATATTCGTGGACCACAATTTCATTGATTTTCATTTATAGAGGAGGAGTTCAAGTGGAGTCGATAGGTTTGGAACCCATTCGTGATCTTTTGGTTGAAGCTTACAATACAACAATGGGAGAAGGGTGTACTCCTGAAACGCAACAGAGCATTGAGGATTTTGAGCAAAAGTATAACGTGAAATTGCCCGCAGTGTATCGTGAGCTCTTGCTTGAATTTGGTGCATGCAACTTCGGCGATCCTGCCTTGTATTCGGTGAAAGAATTGAATTGGGCATATCCCGAGTTCCTGGAAGTATACCGTGAATATGAGAAGGAATACGAGTTGCCCGCTGAGCTGCAACCATTTCCAATTGGTGGGTTTGGCGAAGGAAGCATTGCTATACTGGATCAAAATTCTGGCAAGGTTCTGATGTTAATCCACGATGCGGGAGAACTACCTCTTCGTGAGATAGCCGTGGACTTTAATGAATTAATGACGATGCTGGCTGAATCAGCCGTTTGGGTTCAGGAACAGATGAAGTAAGAGGTCAGACAGAAGGGAAGTACATCAGGCGAATGGATATTCGAAAATTACGATACTTTATCACCGTGGCGGAGGAGCTTCATTTCCACCGTGCGGCTGAGAAATTAAATATGACGCAGCCGCCGCTGAGCCAGCAGATTCAGAATCTGGAGGAAGAGCTCGGCGTGAAGTTATTGGAACGCACGAAAAAAATGGTTCGTCTCACGGCAGCCGGTGCCGTATTTCTGGAACAGGCGAGGCTGATCATGGCCCAACTTGAGCGATCCATCCAGCTTACGCAGAAGGCTGACCAGGGCATCATTGGACATTTAACGGTTGCTTTTGTGGATTCGGCTTCGGGGAGTATTATGGTCAATGTGTTGAGGAAATTTCGTGCGGCGTACCCGCAGATTGAACTTACGTTGCGTGAGATGACCTCGTCCCAACAATTGCAGGCACTAGCAGATGGACAGATCCATATTGGATTTTTGCGGTATCAGGATCACAACGGAGATTTGTCGTTCCGGGTCTGTCAGACGGAAACATTACTCGCAGTGCTGCCAGACCATCACCCTTTAGCTGCACAGACTCAGGTGTCAATAACCGAGCTGGAGGAAGAAGATTTTATTTTATTCCCGCGGCATCTGGGCTCTCCGTTCCATCGTCTTATCCTGGATTATTGCAGGGAGCATGGTGTAGATCCTCGTATTACACAGGAAGCCATTCAGATGTACACGATTGTGAATCTCGTTGCAGCGGGCATGGGGATATCCATCGTTCCTTCTTCAGTAGATGTGTTCGAGCGGAGGGGTGTGGTATTTCTACCACTAATAGAAAGTCCGCCCTCCGTACCGTTATACACGGCATGGCGGACGGACATGAATCAGGAAGTGATTTCCCGTTTTATGAATATTGTAGATGAAATTGTTGAAGGGTTGTCGTGAAAATGATTAGTTCAACTTATAGAGTATGGTTAGAGTAGTTTAAGAAGAGCTACTAACCCGTCTTGGCAGGGTTTCTCTCAATCCATTCACCTAATATTTCATCAATGCGGGACAGGATGTCCCGATCCAGTTGAACACCAGAGGCTTTCACATTCTCAAGGACTTGCTCTGGACGGGATGCCCCAATAATGACGGATGACACATACGGATGCTGAAGAACCCAGGCGACGGCAAGTTGAGGGAGCGTCAGCCCGATCTCTTTCGCGAGTGGAATAAGCTGCTGAACAGCAGTCAGAACGTCGTCACGTAACCACCGACCAGCAAGATTATTGAAAAAGGGTGCTCCAGCCTCGGCAGCTGCACGTGATCCGGCTGGCAGTGCTTCGTGCGGAATATATTTACCAGATAGTATGCCCTGAGCCAAGGGAGACCATGTAATGTGGCCAAGACCTGCTTGTGTACTTGCTGGTACAACTTCCTGCTCAATAACCCGCCATAACATGGAATACTGTGGCTGGCTCGCAATAAAAGGCACGCGAAGCTCCTTAGCTAATGCGGAACCTTCTTCGATCTGAGCCGCAGTCCATTCGCTAACTCCGATATAGTGAACCTTGCCCTGGCGAACCAGATCGGCAAACGCAAGGAATGTTTCCTCCAGCGGCGTATTTGGATCATAACGATGAGCATAATAGACATCGATATAATCGGTTTGCAATCTTTGCAATGAAGCGTTGCAGGCCTCCATGATATGTTTGCGGGAAAGTCCTCTGTCGTTGCGACCTGAGCCAGTTGGATGACAGACTTTGGTACACAGCTCAATACTTTCTCTTCGAGTCTCCTTTAGAGCATGTCCTAACACAGTTTCTGCCTTGGTGTTGGAATAGACGTCTGCCGTATCAAATGTCGTGATGCCTGCCTCCAAAGCAGCTCGGACACAAGCTTTTGCGGTTCCATCTTCCACTTGTGCTCCATGTGTAATCCAGTTGCCCAGTGAAATCTCACTGACGGTTAGACCGCTGTTTCCCAATTTGCGATATTCCATGCGTGACGCCTCCCTAAGTAATCTGGACTCCATTGTAGCAATGGCAGATTAATAGGTGAAATATCTTTTAACCCCATCTTTAATATGAAAAAGATATCATTGAGTTTTCTCTTGTAACGAAAACGTATGGCTAAACGTGCTCATTGTTTCTGCATGTATTTGCGATATAAGGCTGGCGTAATCTCCTCGAATTTCTTAAATATTTTGATGAAATAACCCGATTCATTGAACCCCAGTTCATCACTGATCTGTGACACGGGCATGTCCGTAACTTCCAGCAATTGCTTGGCCCATTTGATTTTGAGTCGTGCAATATAAGTCGTGAAGTTCTCACCTGTTTCCTTAGCAAACAGCCTGCTGAAATAACTTGGACTCAGGTGGCACAGATCGGCCATTTGTTTAAGCGAGACTTGCTCACTCTTGTGACTGTGGATATATTCAAAGGCAGGTTGGAGCACCGGGCTGGAGCTCTCTGTATCACTTGGACTGTTTTTAAGATAGGCATCTGCAATCGCATTGGTCATTTCTTTTTTGATCGACTCAATATTACGGATGGAGTATCCAGGCAAAATAGTGGACAGATTCAGAGACTCCTGATGACCCGAAGCTTTCTCGAACATTTCCACCAGCAAATTTTTGTTCAGTGCTTCCTCCACGATGTAATTACAGAGTAAAGAAAGCATGTTGGAAATTTTCACAACCTCTTCATAGGTCATGACAGGCAACTGGTCGTAATCGTCCTGTAATTCCTTTAGCTTTGCAGCATGCATAGGCACGTTCTTGGACGTGACGATCTGTTCCAGTTCCGTCCCTTTCTCCGGGTCAGCGAGCTTCACCTGTCCTGCCATTACCGCACCAATATATTTTCCATCAATGGTGATTGGAATCGCGATATCCACGATATTAAAATGACACAGATATACATAAGGTTCGTTCAATCGAACGGCTTCCAGACCACCACGAGAATCACATTTCTGGCAGTAGGGGAGCAGTTCGGGATCTTTGCGAACATTTTGGCAAAAGGCCTGACAGCTGCTATGGCTGGTTACGGGAATGCCTTTATAATCAACGGTTAGAATAGCCAGCTTGGTCACAGTGGCAAGAGAATCCTGTAGACGCTTCCATTTATTCAGGTCGAGGATTTTATTGATGTGCAAATACTCTTTAATCATGGGTGGAACCCTCCATAGCTAACCTGATGAATGATTTCGTTCGTTAAAAGTTAGCAAGTTGTACATATTAAGATGAGTTAATGACGGGTAATGTATAGATGATGTCAAAAATTAACCTATCGCATGACAATAAGATACCATGATTCCATTGAAAAGCAAAAAATTACGATTGCAAATTATAATAATTTGTTATCAAAGTCCACTGTAAACCTCATATGCATGGTATATATTTAGGTTAATTGTGAGTATTTAAAATTTAATGTTTAAGTTCATCTAAGAATTACATCAGATAGCCTTGTTGAAGGTATGCAGGACATTTATGCAGTAAACGAAAACGAACTTATATCATCCATAGGAGGTTTATATCATTATGAGAAAAGCATTTATTAGTCCAACGAAATATGTGCAAGGCGAAGACGAATTGTTGAACCTCGGTTACTTTGTGAAATCCTTTGGTGAATCTGCATTGCTTATCGCACATCCGGATGATGTACAGCGTGTAAAGGCGAAGCTCGATGCAACGGCACAAAAATTCAATATTACGTTTGTTGAAAGCGGTTTTAGAGGGGAATGTTCCCGCGAGGAAGTTGCTCGTCTCCAGGAAATTGCGAAAGAAAAAGGATGCACATGTACAATTGGCCTCGGTGGCGGTAAAGCGATCGATGCAGCCAAATGTGTGGCAGAAGGCGAAGCGCTAATCATCTGTCCTACCATCGCAGCAACGGATGCGCCAACAAGTCACTCTGCTGTGTTGTATACGCCGGAAGGTGCTTTTGATGACTATGCGTATTTCAAACAAAGCCCTAGTGTTGTTCTCGTGGACACAACGGTTATTGCAAACGCACCAACACGTTTCCTTGTATCGGGTATGGGTGACGCGTTGTCTACGTACTTCGAAGCAAGAGCTACAGCAAAGTCGTACTCTCGTGTTAACGCAAGTCTGCCGATGGGTTCCCGTGAAGGATACACGCCATCCGCAGTAGGTACGAATGCAGCACTTGCTCTTGCAAAACTGTGTTATGAAATGCTGCTGACGGATGGATTAAAAGCGAAAGTAGCCAGTGACAGCAACGTCGTGACTCAAGCGCTGGAAAACATCGTTGAGACAAACATTCTGTTGTCTGGTCTTGGATTTGAGAGTGGAGGTCTGGCTGCAGCCCATGCGATCCACAATGGTTTGACTGTTCTGGAGGGTACACATCACTTCTTCCACGGTGAAAAAGTATCATTCGGTACGATTGCACAACTCGTCCTTGAAAATGCACCAACCGAAGAGCTGCATGAAGTCATGGACTTCTGTCTCGCAGTGGGACTGCCTATAAGCTTGGCGGATATCGGTGTAGATACCATTACTCAGGAAGAGTTGTTGAAGGTGGCCGAGATCGCATGTATTCCGGAAGAATCCATTCACGCCATGCCGTTCCCGATTACTGTTCCTGAAGTGGCCGCTGCCATTGCAGCGGCTGACCGTATGGGACGGGACTACAAAGCAGCTCGCCGGGAGGTGAAATCATGAAGAAAATCATCAATCAGGCTGAAAATGTCGTCATGGAAATGTGCAACGGGATTGCGCTGGCGCACCCGGAGCTTGAATTTTTGAAAAAATATAAGGTCATTAAACGCAGAGAAATTAATGGGGATAAAGTCAGCCTCATCAGCGGCGGTGGCAGTGGACACGAACCGGCTCATGCGGGTTATGTAGGCAAAGGCATGCTGGATGCTGCGGTCTGTGGAGATGTATTCGCATCCCCTTCCCAGATTCAGGTATACCAGGCGATCAAGGCCACAGCCAGTAATAAGGGTACGCTGCTAATCATCAAAAACTATAGCGGCGACATGATGAACTTCAAAAACGCAGCGCATCTTGCCGAGGAAGATGGCATTGACGTGCAATATGTACGGGTTGAGGATGACATTGCTGTTCAAGACAGTCTGTATACGGTAGGACGCCGCGGCGTTGCCGGAACCGTACTGGTGCACAAAATCGCTGGAGCCGCAGCCGAAGAAGGCCGCAGTCTGGCAGAGGTGAAAACTGTTGCTGAGAAAGCAGCCCAGAACGTTCGCAGCATCGGATTTGGATTCACATCCTGTACCGTGCCTGCCAAAGGAACACCGACATTTGAAATCGCTGAAGATGAGATGGAATTCGGTGTGGGAATTCATGGTGAGCCCGGAATTCGCCGCGAGAAATTGGTATCTGCGGATGAGCTTGCAGGACGCATGGTTGAAGCACTGCTTGCAGACATGAAGCTGGACAACGATGCTTCCGCTGAGATTGCAGTGCTTGTCAATGGATTTGGTGCGACACCTTTACAGGAGCTCTATCTGCTCAACAACTCGGTTCAACGTGAGCTGGCACAGCGTTCAGGACTGGGTGTAGCCACTACGTTTGTTGGCAATTACATGACGAGCATCGATATGGCAGGCGCATCGGTAACCATCCTGAAACTGGACGATGAACTGAAAACGTTGTTGTTTAAGGAAAGTGATACACCTGCTTTCAAAGTGTCTGGTCCTCCAGTAGCACAAGTGACATATTCCGAAGCACTGGAAGCCGTCGTGACTGAAGATGCGCCAGTATCCTATGAAGTGGAGACACCTGCAACGTCTGCGGTGATCAACAACAATCAATTCTCCGTGGATAATATCGTCTACCTGATCGATAAGATGAGTGAGATCATCATCAAGAACGAAGTACCATTCTGTGAACTGGATTCCCATGCAGGTGACGGCGATTTTGGCATGAGTGTAGCGAAGGGCTTTAGACAGCTCAAACGCGAATGGAACCATATCGTGAACGAAGAGAAAAAGAATATCGGTTCATTCCTCGATGCATGCTCTCTTGTCATTATGGAATACTGCGGTGGTGCATCCGGCCCAATCTGGGGTTCGGCATTCCGGGCAGCAGGCAAAGCCGTTGGTGACAAGCAGCAATTGAACGTTGCAGAGTTCGCTGATATGATGCAGGCGGCAGTGCAGGGGATTCAGTCTACTGGCGAACGGTCCTTCGGACGTGGTGCCGTTGTAGGTGACAAGACATTAATTGACGCACTTGTCCCTTGTGCAGACGCATGGACGCAAAGTGCGAAGTCTGGAGATGACTTCAAAACGGCGTTTGCCAAAGGTGCCGAAGCGGCAGTAGAAGGTGCGAAGAAAACAGAAGACATCGTGGCACGTATGGGCCGCGCGGGTGCTGTTGGCGATCGCAGTCTCGGATACCCGGATGCTGGCGCATATGCGCTGGGTGTTATATTTACAGAGCTATCCGAGTCAATGAAATAAATATGGAGTGCAACGGGATTACACGTGGCCACTCCGATTGCAGACCATACTTGATTTAGACACTCAGGAACTACACAGACAGAAAACCATTCGATCTCTCTTACCCCCGGATTTCAATGATTTTCCCCTGAAGGGAGAAATCCGGTGATAAAGGAGCACGCTCCGCTTCTTCAGGTTCTTTCTGTCTGTTTCGCTCTTGTGTCTATACCAAATTAATATGACTGCATCTCGCTTTGGTGTAATCATAGGTACAATCCATATCCAACGTTTCATTAAACGGGGATAGTGGATATAAGTAAGGAGACCGCTCTGTAGCTTGGCTTACAGAGTGGTCTTTTTGATATGGAAAACGGAGAAGTGAGGCGGAAAATTTGGCTTGGCGGTTCCAGATAGTGTAATCTGGAGAGTATGGATAGCCATTTGAACGAGAAGGGATCGGGATGATTCGATGACGCAAAAAATCTATTATGACTCCGCGTACACACGGGAGTGGCATACACAAATTACAGGCAGAGTGGACAAGGAAGACGGTATATATGTCACGCTGGCAGAGACTGCTTTTTATCCGCATGGGGGTGGACAGCCTTGTGATCTGGGGCAAATCGGCGGCATTGAAGTGTTGGATGTAATTAGTGAAGACGGTGAGGTGCTGCATAAGCTGGAGCGTGCGCCGGAGCAGAACGATGTGGATTGCCACATCGATTGGCAGCGCAGGTTCGATCATATGCAGCAGCATAGCGGGCAGCATTTGCTGTCGGCTATTACGTTGAAGATGGCAGATGCGATGACGCTCAGTTTTCATCTGGGGACAGATTATATCTCGATTGATGTGGCTGCAGCCGAACTGGGAGCGAATCAACTGGCTGCAATTGAAATGGAGGTCAATCAGCAGATTTACCGGAATGCCAAAATCAGCAGTTCATGGGTCACTGCGGAAGAGGCGGCTCGTCTGCCGCTGGTGAAGCAACCTTCCGTAACCGAAGATATTCGAATCGTGGAGATCGAGGGCGTGGAATATAACGCTTGTGGTGGAACACATGTGTCAGCCACAGGAGAGATCGGGATTATTAAACTGTTGAAAACCGAGAAAGTGAAGGGCGGTACCCGGATCTATTTTAAATGCGGATACCGAGCACTGAATGAGTTCAACGCCGCACAAAGCGTGCTGACCGGAATTACAGCCAAATTGAAGACCAGCCGGGAAGAGCTGGCGGATCGGATCGACAAAATGGAAGCAGAACAAAAGCAGCTGCAAGCAGAGTTGAACGCTGTTAAATCTTCCAATGACGCTTATTATGCGCAAGAGCTTTTATCTGCACGGGAAGGGCTTGTCATTGCTCAAATCTTTGAGGACAAATCGCTCAAGGATATGCAGAGTCTGGCGACCAAGCTGACATCAGAACATGAGGGCCTTGTACTCTTTGCGAGCATCTCGGAGGCCAAAGTTGTATTGGCGCAGAACGGGCAGCCGCCGGAGTGGGCTTGTGGACCTTTCTTCAAGGGCAATCTCGGTGCTTACCAGGGCAAAGGTGGCGGCAGCGACAAGATGGCTCAGGCGGGTTTTGCCAGCAGCGAAGATGCGATCGCATTTTATGAATTTACGAAGGACCAACTGGGACATCATTAATCTACCTTCCCGCTGATTGATATCGATTGGACTCGATGGATCGTGAAGCGTGATCAATAGCAGAGGAGGTACCCATAGATGACAGAACGTATTCCGTGCATACGAGAGGAGTGCCCAAATACAATTTTGCCAGCAACGGCTGCCAGAACAGGTGGGTACTGCATGCCTTGCAAGCAGGAGATGGAACGCGAGGCACATCAGAGATACATTGAAGCCAATCGGCGCGACGTGGATTTGTATGAGGGAATCACGGACCCTGTGGAGATTTTGAAAATTATGCATACACGCCAGGTTCATGATCCACTAATCCGTTATGTGGCATACGCGCATTCCAAAGAAGAAGTATATCTATCCTTGTCTACGGAGCAGCAAGCCCTCATGATCGATTATGCGATGCAACTGATTCGTATGGGGGATGACGATACAGGTAAAGATATTTTGGTGTATCTGGTCTGCTACCATGATACGTCGTTGTCTGCACAGATTCCTGAGCTGTTGGAGCGCGAAATCTACTACCCTGCCATTTTGTATACGAGTGCCTCACCGGAAGTACGTGACCAACTGTTGCAGCGGGTGAACACCGATGATGAGAATCGGAATAATTTGTTGCTCATGCTCGCCTATATTGGAGATGACGTTGTCGTACGTCAGTTCCAGCAATGGAGGCAGTCGCCACCTCGTTGGGCAGATCAGCTGCATGTCGCACCAGAGCACTATACAACCGAAGCCGGTTGGGAGTTAACGAATGAAGGCCAGCGCAAGGATTTATTTATCACCCCAAGTTATTCACTCTATAAAGTAAAAGAGAATGAAGGGGCTGACGACACATCAATTGGCGACCCGATCTCCATGCTGTTGACCAGTACCGATAACTGTGAGTGGTGTGGCAGTCAGTTAACAACCTTAATTGATCTGGATGTACGGCATCCAGCATTGCAGGACGTTGCTTGGAACAGTGAGTGGCTTCAAGTGCAGACTTGCGTTATGTGTAGCTGTTATGGCGTCGTTTATATGGAGATGGATTCAGCAGGTGAACCGTTCTGGAGTACGCATAATGTGATGCCGATGGGAGCGGATGATCTTGACCCGGACGACAATATTCAGCTTGCACCGGATGCAGGCCGGCAGTTTCGGATTGCGACTGCTCCACGTCATGCGTTCCATGGCAGTGAGTGGGCGATGGAGCCTTCTACATCCCAGATCGGGGGCCACCCCGGATGGGTTCAGGACGCGGAGTACCCGAACTGTCCATGCTGCTCTTCTAGGATGAGGGCCGTTGGACAAATGGACTGGAGCGAGGTTGAGGAGTACGGGGATGGCATGTATTACATGTTCATTTGCGAGCCGTGTCAGATGACCGCGGTATCTTATCAACAATCCTGATGAGTGATCTCTAATGATCTGTTATTGCATAGATGCGATTTAAATTGTATTGACAGCTGCATACCCAAAAGGGGCTATTCCATATGTGTTCAACAGTATAGGAAGCCCCTTCGTATGATCAGGTCAACCAGATATGCTGGTTGGCCTTTTTAATAGTTGCTATAGTCGGTTAGAAAATCTATGACACGTTATATCCTCTATACCAGCTTAAAGTTCTGCCGATGCCTGTGTAAGAAGTGCAGCCAACCACTCATAGTCAGGCGTATCTTTTTCCTTGATCTTGATTGTTTTACGTTCCGCTGGGCCTTCAAATATCCCATCTGGCAGCTCAAGTTCGGTTGCATTGAAGATCGTGAAGGATACTGCTGGCTTGGAAGGGGAGATGACCGCTGCATATTTACCGTTTTTCAGGAAATGAGGTTTCTTGTATTGCACACGCTCCTCTACTTCAGGGATGGACTCATGTACCAACTCCCGTAGTTTACTTGCAACCGGGGCTTGCCAGGGAACCGGGATCTGTTCGATAAATTCAGTAACTTCCGCATTCATATTCATGCTTGTCCACCCTCCACATTGATCTGATTGTGTACTTCCCATTCTGGTCTTAGAATTCCCATCAATAAGCGATCATAGCGTTTTCCATCACGATAGACGGCTGATCTAGCACGACCTTCCAACTGAAAGCCGACCTTCTCATAGGCACGGATGCCCTTGGCATTATAGGCGATGACATCCAGACCTACCCGGTCCAGATTCAATTCATGGAAGGCATACCGCAAAATAAGGTTCAACGCTTCCGTTCCGTATCCCTTGTTGCGATGCTCTGCGAGTCCAATGCCAATGGCAAGTTGTCCGCAGCGGTTGTTCCATTCAATGCTGTGAATGACAACGAATCCGATCAGTTGTTCATCCTCAAGCGTTCGAAGCCGAAAGTAAACTTCCTTGTCCTTTGTCTCGCCCTCATCTTCAAGCTGCTTTTCCGAAAATGGAATGGCAATATCCGTATCCACATTTCGCAAATACTCAGGATCTTCATTCCATTGCAGCATGGTCTGCACGTCTTCAGCACGGGGCGGAGTCATTTTCAAGCGTTTGCTATAAAACAGATTTTCAGTCGATAATGTCATGATAGTCTCCTTTTCACAAATTAAGTTCGCTTCACCTCGGTACGACAATTAGCTATATGACTGCTACGCAGTATTCTTCGCTCCTTTTGGTTTCAGATAGCCTCACTATAATGGAAATTTAAGGGTATCACAATAGACATTTCATTCGTGTTTCTGAAGTTGTTGTCAGGAAACCTATCATGGTAGTACTATATAAACAATAGACATGTATTCAGTGATACAACACACAACAAAATGTCGGCAGGAGTGGTAGATATGGAGATCAAAGTAGACGATTTGAGCGGTCATCAAGTCATTGGATTAATTGCAGAACATCTGCAGGGAATGGCAGCAGATTCTCCGCCGGAAAGCATTCATGCCCTGGATCTCGATGGGTTAAAGAAACCTGAGATAACATTCTGGTGTGCATGGGAAGCGGAGGAGCTGCTTGGTTGCGGGGCCATGAAGGAATTGAATTCGGAGCATGCAGAATTGAAATCGATGCGTACAGCATCAGCCCACCTGAGAAAAGGCGTAGCAAGACAAATTCTTGCCCATATTATTGAGGTTGCCAAGAATCGGGGATATAAACGAATCAGTCTGGAGACAGGTTCGATGGATTCTTTTATTCCGGCGCGTAAGCTGTATGAGGACTTTGGGTTTCTATACTGTGAGCCATTCGCAGATTATAGTTTGGACCCGAACAGCGCTTTTATGACGAAGGAATTATAAATTACATGATAGGAAGTAAAACATAGCATGGACAAAGGAAACCAGTATTCTGTTGCATACAGACGGCTGGTTTTTTACGTTTATTAATTGTTTTGCGAAGTGATGGACTGCAACAAATCATACATATTGGAGATCGCAAGAAGAGTAGAATGTATTCAAATGAACGAGTTGGACTGCATACAGATTGCTTTGTCTCACTGTGGGGTATAAAACATAGGTTATGTCAGCATTCGTTTGGGATGAATTGGCCGTACGGAACTGCTGGGCTGAGGCATGGACAATAGGGTATACTGGACATTATGTTTATATAAACATGAAACAGAAATGCAGACGTTTTTTACATCAGGAGGACTTGAATTGGCTCAGACAGAAGGAACATTGCAGAAGAAACTTAAACCAAGGCATATTAGCTTTATGGCTATGGGCGGTGTCATTGGAACCGGAATTTTCAAAGGAAGCGCCGAAACAATTGGACTTGCAGGTCCAGGAGTTATTGTAACGTACATTTTTGCAGGATTATTGTTACTGGTTGTCATGGCTGCGATGGCGGAGATGGCTACGGTATACAAGAATAAAAATATGAAAGACTTTGTGCAGGAAGCGTTCGGCAGCAGAGTCTCCTTTATCATGGGATGGATGTATTGTTTCCTCTGGTTGTCGGTATGTGTGATTGAGGTGATTGCAGCAGGGAGCTTTTTGCAGTATTGGTTCACGGAAGTGCCGCTGTGGGCGTTGAGCCTTGCGTGTGCGGTGTTTATTATACTGATTAATCTGCTGAGTGTGGGCGTATTTGGGGAATTTGAATTTTGGCTGGCGGGCATTAAAATCGCCATGATTATTATTTTTATTATCCTCGGGGCTGGTCTGATCTTCGGGATCATTCCAAGTGATAACACGCCTTATCTGCATAATTACACGCAAGCAGGCGGTTTCTTCCCTAATGGATGGTCATCGATCTTTTCGGCATTATTGGTCGTCATGTTCTCTTATGGAGGATCTGAGCTTATTGGCTTAACCTTAACGGAGACGGAAAATGCGGACAAGGTGATGCCCAAAATTGTAGGGAACTTTATGCTGAGAATCATTTTATTTTTCACGCTGCCGATTCTCATCATCTGTGGGCTCATTCCGTGGAATGAATTAGGGCCCGAGAGCAGTCCTTTTGTACAGGTGCTGGCTTCCACGGGACTTCCGGGTGCAGCACATATTATGAACTTTATTTTGGTGACCGCCGTTCTGTCTGCTGCAAATTCCGGCATTTATGGCGCATCCCGTATGATGCATTCTATGGCGGTAGGTGGTGAAGCTCCCAAGGCTTTATCACATACGAATCGCAACGGCAGTCCGGTAAATACACTGCTGGTATGTGCTGTGATTCTACTTGGGGGCTCCATGCTGGGGCTATTCGCACAAGATCAGCTCTTCCGCGTGCTGCTGGCGGTTCCGGGGTTTGTCGTGATGCTTGTGTGGATTTGTATCGCCACATCACAGATGAAGCTGCGCAAGAGATATCCAGTACAACCGACATTTAAGGTGTGGGGATTTCCTTACGTTACTGGAGCTGCTGTGCTGTGTCTCGGTGTCATTGCAGTCATGTTTGTATTTGATGAAGGCAATCGTTTTAGCATCAGCATCTGTCTAACTGTACTCGTGTTACTGATTCTCTGGTCACTGATTCGATTCAGGAAGAATCAAAGGTAAGAAGTTTAGTGTTGTAAAAGCATCAATAGCTATGCAGTAACAAGACATCTCAGCGTTCACGCTGGGGTGTTTTTTTTTGAGAAAGCAAAGTATTAATGGGGACTGATTTGAAGTTTGATGTTATATTATGGAAAAATAGGGGTAATGCGAACTAGATAAATAAATCGCCAGTAGCTACGACATGACATGAGCTGCTTTTATAATAAAGGACCAGAAGTGTGTTTGAATCTTACATAAATCAGACTCCTCCCTTGGATTCATATAACAACGAATATATTTTGAACGAGGTACCACATGACGACGATAAAAGTAACCCCGGAACAGCTGTTATCAGTCTCCAGACAGTTTGAAGCAGCCCAAAGCCAGGTTTTTCAGATGAAGCGTTTAAAAGCGGAAGGGCCTTTGAACTATATAATCTTGATGATGCAACGTATGCACGAAATTTTGCTTTGGACGAAGCACAAGCCAGCATAAGAGCAGCGAGGTTTGCACCAGAATTAACTTCAGTAGAGAGAATGACACTACTTAGAGATGTAGTATGAGATTAAAAAACGCAGATCTCCGTGTACAAGATGTGAAGAATGAACTTTATATTCAACACAGATAGAAAGGATGATAAATATGCATAAATTGATGAAGGTTGGAGATATTTTTGAATCATCCGAATATGGCACTATTTTAGTGGGTATCAATCCTGTTCTTGATGACCTAAGCCATGATCAGATCAAAAAGCGAATCCATAATCATATTGTTGTTCGAACACCTGACAATAAGGAATTTCCAATAGATGTGGTTTCTGTACAAATCTCAAGTTCATTAATGAATAAGAAGAGCATTGGTATATGCGTTGGTAAGTCAATAAACCAATCTGAAATCCCTATTAACTCAGTGGTGTATACAGATATCTCTTAATGGGTTTGATTGGTGATGTATCTGTGAGATCACTTACGAAAACCAGGTTTAACCTACCCATGTTGACTAAACTCTGACGCATACGTCGGAGTTTTTCTTTGTATAAAAGCATAACAGTTTCATCGAAACAAAGATGGATATACTTCTATAAAAATAAAGCTAACACAGTGATGATAGTGTTCTAATCTCTATCCAATATTTTCTTGCCTAATTCGACAACTTCATATACTATTTTCACATTACATAGTGCTTCAAGCATGTAGTTTTTGGGTAGGGCGTAGTCGAAAAGGCTTACATACAGGTGTGAGAGGAAGAGGATTGGATGGTCGGTTTTTTCAAGAAACGTTTGGTTGTTCGCATTGTTGCCATTGTTACCTTGGTCATTGTGATTATATCTGCGGGAAGCATGCTGCTTCAGCTGGCGAATATGAAGCTAGCCGCGCAGGAGGCCATATCGAGTTACAATATTCAAATTGCCGAGAGTTATGTGAAACAGCTGGATACAGGACCGTATGTGGAATTTGCCAAAGACCCCAAGGAAAATGACGTGTTCTTGAAGATTCGTGATGAGCTGGATGATTTTCGTGTGAGCATCGGTGCGATGTATGTGTATTTTGTAAAAATAGACGATACAGGCACACCTCTCATTATGGTGGACGGCATGAAAGATGCAGATAAAGCATCACCGATCAATGAAGTGACGGATATCCCAGGTGATGCAGTCCAAAAGCTCTTGCAAGGGAAAACAGCCAGTTCCCCTATCATTAATAATGAGGAGTATGGTGAATATATTTCCTCATACGCTCCGATTCTGGACAGTAATGGGGCCTTAACGGGTGTGTTAGGAATCGATACAGCTGTGTCGGTCATTGGAAGTATTGAGTCAGATATTATGAAATCCAGCATTCCGTTGTATGCCCTGTTGTTGTTCATCACGGTTGCAGGCATCGCAGTTGTATTGTGGTTCATCGTAAGAGGCCTGCGACCGCTGAAACCGTTGAAGGCAAGCGTCGAACAAATGGCGCAAGGTGAGCTGGCGGAAGCCAATCGAATCCTGACCGCGTATCGGCTGCAAAGTGAGGATGAGATTGGCAGCACATTCAAGGCGATGATTCATATGTCTGGGGACTTAAATAAAATGATTGGCGACATGGTCGCGGGTGTTTCGGTAACCACGGATATTCTCGCGGAATCAACGGAGCAATTCAATCGTGATGCAGAAGATATGCTTGAGATGAATAAGAGTGTTGACCAATCCGTGCAGCAGATCAGACAGGGAGCGCATACCCAGAAGCAAGGTGCTAGCGACAGCGCCAATGCGATGGAAGAAATCGCTAAAGGGATTACCGATATTTCAGAGTCATCTACAGCCGTGTCCGACGCTGCAACAACTGCGCTTGCTACGGCACAATCGGGTAAGCAGAGCATGACGCAAATGAAGAAACAGATGGAGAGCATTTCGGCTGTATCTGCTGAAGTTGTAGCCATGGTCCAGGTGCTTAACAACTTCTCACAGCAAATCGGCGGTGCACTTCATACGGTGCGGGATTTTGCGAGTCAGACCAAGCTGCTGGCGCTGAATGCTTCAATTGAAGCCGCTCATGCAGGAGAGCATGGGAAGGGATTTGCCGTTGTAGCGGATGAAGTACGAAAATTGGCTGAGGCTTCAGGCACATCTGTGCAGACGATATCGGATTTGTTGCTCGGTATTCAGAAGGAGTCCCAGCATATCGGATCACAGATGGATGTTACCTCGCAAGAGATCGGCCAGGGGGTGACGAGCACAGCAGAAGCAGAGCTTGCCTTTACGCATATGGTTGAGGCGTTTCGTGTGGTAACATATCGTATCCAGGAGGTATCCGCAGCAGCGGAGGAAATATCGGCGGGTTCCGAGGAAGCGGCAGCATCGGTCAATACGATCTCGCAAATTTCATCCGGCGTTTCAGATCATTCGGATGACATTTATCGTTTGACAGGGGAGCAGTCGAGCATGTTCCAGAAGGTGGCACAAACGTCCACCCTGCTGAGGCAGCATACGATTGAGTTGAGCGAAGCTGTAAGAAAAGTAAAGGTATAAAGGAAGCAAGCAGTAAGCAGTAAGTTGAATCCTTATCAAATGTGGAACACTCTGGTGCAAACACCGGAGTGTTTTTTTTGACATCCCAATTATGACTTAGACTCTGCCATCATAACTGATCCAGCTCAATTGCCTGTCTGAAGCGTTGAGCAAATCGCTCTGCGGCCACAGCAACCTCCTTGGATTCGGTCTGTACGAAGCCGATTTGCATTTTAGGTTGGTCGATCGAGGCGATCTCTACCATTTTTGCAATGCCTTCTTTCCATAGCGGATGTTGGTAGAAGGAAAAGTCATGACCAATGGTGGCGGCAATATTGTTTCTTAGAACGGTGCTGATCGCTTCCGAGTTGTTCGTTTTGAACAGGATGGACAGAGGGCCATAATCATACGTGAACTCCTGCAGGAAATCTTCGATAAATCCATCACGATACAGAGCAAGCTTATGTTCTTTTAATTGTTCGGGAGTAACCCGGTTAAGCTTGGCTAGTTCGGATTGGTGATGAGTGCATACAACCAGTTTGCCTGAATACATAGGACTGAAGTGCAGTCCATCGAATTCCCTCAATTGTTTGGCGTAGATGGCGATGAAGCCCAGGTGGGTTCTGTTGTTACGGATGTCCTCGATAATTTCCATGGAACCTTTCTCTTCAATGGCAATATTCAATTGAGGGTGCTCGCGTTTCATATCTGCAGTAGTCTGAACAAGGTAAGGCATCACACTTGGAAAAGTAGCAACATGCAGGTCTCCGGTTAACGAGGATGTCTCGGCATTCAGTGATTTCAATTCATCAATTCGCTGCAAAATATCGAGTGCCTTGGCAATAAACTGTTTGCCTTCAGGGGTGGGGAACGTCCCATGGCGCGAGCGTTCGAACAGGATCATACCCAGCTCATTTTCAAGTCGATGTACAGATTGGCTGATTGCCGACTGAGTGACATGCAGGTGCTCCGAGGCAGCCGAGAACGATTGGGTTTTGGCAATTTCAACGACATATTCAAGTTGTTCCAGATTCATGGTTTCATCTCCGTTTTAGCATTAGTACAAGTAATATTAACATTAGTATCTATAAATATGAATAATACGTGAACAGCGATATAATTAATAGACAGTAGTTGAATCTCAGGTAGACAAGATAAACCAAAGGGGATGTATCTCATGAAAGCAGCAGTATGGTATGCCAAAAAAGATGTCCGGGTCGAAGAACGGGAAATACCGGTAGCCCAATCAGGACAAGTGAAAATTAAAGTCGAGTACGCAGGAATCTGCGGTAGTGACTTACATGCTTACCATCATGGCGTAGGCATTCAGGAAGGGCAGAACCACCCGCTTTCAGGACAGAAAGCGCCGCTGACACTTGGTCATGAGTTTGCAGGAACCGTCAGTGAATTGGGAAGTGATGTAAGCGGTATCAGTATAGGGGACCGTGTCGTTGTTGAACCGCTGTATCATTGCGGAAAGTGTGAGTACTGTATTCAGGGACGCTATAACCAATGTACCGAGTTCGGATTTGTGGGACTGAACGGTGACGGAGGCTTTGCTGAATACGTTGTGGTTGAGGCGTATATGGTGCACAAATTGCAAGATAACGTCTCCTTTGAAGAGGGCGCACTGGTTGAGCCTACAGCGGTAGCTTTCCATGCGGTTCGCCATAGCAAATTAAAAGTGGGTCAGAAGGTTGCCGTATATGGTGCAGGTCCGATTGGACTGCTGACGATCCTTTCAGCCAAAGCTGCTGGAGCTTCCACGATCTATGCAGTCGATGTATTTGAAGAACGCTTGAATTTGGCTGCCAAGCTGGGAGCCATTCCGGTGAATAGTGCCAAAGTTAATGCCACTGAAGTGATTTTGCAGCAGTCTGGCGGAATAGATGTAGCATATGAAGCGGCAGGTGTACAGCCAACCATGGATAGCGCCGTAGCTGTGATCAAAAAAGGTGGAGAAGTTGTTGTCATCGCAGCAATTCCGAATCCACTACAGGTGAATTTCTTCGATCTGTTAGTGAAAGAAGCGAACCTGACAGCAACGCTGGCCTACCGTCATATCTTCCCTGAAGTCATCTCTTTGATTGCTGAGGGAGCACTTGATGTGAAACAGGTGATCACCAGAAAAATCAAGCTGGACGACATCGTTCAGGAAGGACTTGAACTGCTCATGACCGACAAGAGCCATGCGAAAATTCTGGTGGAAATCGGCGGTTAATAGTGTGGAAAATGGAGCGAATAGCATTTGCGGCTCTATTCCGATTCTTTAGCTCAGAATAACCGCTAAAAAGGGATACCCTCTGTCATGTTAATGACTTATGGGCATCCCTTTTTGTGTTATCCGCGCTTATTACCATTTGCGAGAATTATGAATCATAACGGTAGCAGATCGCTTTGCCTCCACCACTCTCGGAACTGAATTCCGGGTCTTCTACAAAACCGAAACGTTCGTATAATCGGATCGCGTTGACCATCTGGCCGCCCGTATATAAATACACCGTATTTTTGCCCATGTCTTTAGCAGACTCAACACATTGTTGAAGCAATTCTCTGGCAATACCGTGACCTCTCCACTTGGGATCAACGCCCAGCAGTCGAATAAACGGATAATCAATAGGCAACTCGAAGCTCGGATAAGCCTTATGCGCAGTCTCAAACAATTGGACCGTTCCAACAATCTGATTATCTATTTTGGCAATCCATAATTGCTTGATATAAGGATTGCTCGGCGATTCCCGAATGTCCTTCAAATAATGTTCCCATTGTTCCTGTGTTTGGAACGTGTCCCGGTACTCGGAGTAACTTTCAATGAGAATATGTACAATTTCTTCATGGTCAGCTTCTGTAGCGGGATGAATCGTTACTGCCGTTGTCATCTCAAGTTCTCCTTCTGATTTAATCTTGGTTTGATAAGAGATATAGTTGACTTGAATTGTATCACACCTAATGGTACTGGATTAATTCAAATTTTCTATATATGACTCATGAAATTCTATGAGTTGGTACTTCCGCACAAGACATCCAAGGTTCGCACGTATAAGGTTCATTATAGGCGATTGAGCTGTGTGGAATACAAATTATTGCGATATTCGGTGGGAGTATTGCCTTCGTATTGTTTGAACATGCGCAGGAAGAGTTTGTAATCCGAAAAACCGCATTGCCCCGCAATTTCTTTCACACTGGCATTGGTATTGAGCAGCATCTGCTTAGCCCGGCGAATCCGTTCCGTGAGGATATAGGTTTTGAGTCCAATGCCTTTCTCACGTTTTACCATTTTGGAGATATAATCTTTGTTAAAATTAAAAGTCTCGGCAATCTTGCCAACCGTAATGTCGGTATGCAGATGAATATCCACCCACTTGCAGATGTGGTCAACGATCGCATTGTGAGGCCGATAACCCGCCTGTGTGTTGCGTTCCAGTTCTTTGAGCAGCAGCAGCAATGCGGCGTCTGCTTCTTCCGGTGAGAACGATGAACTATGCAGCAATTGCTTGAACAGCTGATTGGCGGTGGACGGAACCTGAATAGTCGCATGGGTGGGATACTGGTCGAACTCTTTCTCAATTGAATCATAATGAACCCAATAAAAGCTGACGGGAGCATCGCTGACCTGATAGCCAGAATGGGTGCGTCCAGCTCTCAGAAACAGCAGATCATTTGCACGAACCACAAACTGCTCGTCCTCCTCGGCAATGTACATCTCGCCTTCTAACATCAAAATGACCTCGTGAACAGGCATGCTGCGCTTCATATGGCTCCAATTGCCTTCGGTTATGAACTTGCCGCACAAGTAATGTTCCAATGGCTTTTGCATAGGACGGATTTCTCCACCTTTTCTTGGATTATGAGTCTGATGTAGTTGTATTTTATTTGATAATATGAGGATATTCAAGGCCTGTATGAAGAAAGTTCGTAAGGGACACATGAATTTAAAAACGGATTTTACCCTTTGTACACTTATATAAATACTTCTAAATATCCACTACATACCGAGGAGGAGCGAGCAGAATGATTGAAACCAAAAAGGGATTTCTGGGACCTGAGCATGTAGATCTGTTAAATGGCGTTTTTCAAACGTCACAGGAAGTTGGAGAAAAGTATTTGTTATCACTGGACATTGATCGTTTTCTGGCACCGTGTTTTGAGGCCCATGGGTTACCGGCGAAAAAGGAACGATACGCGGGTTGGGAGGCACGCTCGATTAGCGGGCATTCCCTTGGACACTATCTGTCTGCCCTGGCTGTGACCTATCAGGCGACAGGTAATGAAACGTTAAAGCAAACGCTGGATTATGCCGTCAGTGAGCTTGCATCTATTCAGCTGACAACGGGCAGCGGGTATGTCGGCGGCTTATCCGAAGAAGCTTTCCGCATTGCATTTCGGGCAGAACACATTGGTGGTTTTAACATCGGTGAATATTGGGTTCCATGGTACAGCGTGCACAAGATCTATCGCGGACTAATTGATGCATACAAATTAACGGGCAACGGGCAGGCTCTTGACGTGGTAACGCGGTTTGCAGATTGGGCGGTAGAAGGTCTAAGCCCGATGACCGAGGAACAGATGCAGATCATGCTTCAATGTGAACACGGTGGAATGAATGAAGTGTTTGCCCATTTGTATGGAATCACCGGGAAGTCTGTATACCTTGAGATAGCCAACAAATTCACACATCAATTAATCCTCGAACCGTTGGAGCACAAGCAGGATGATCTTCAGGGCAAACATGCGAATACGCAGATTCCGAAAGTCATCGGTGCAGCTGAAATATACAATCAGGATCATAATCACGAGAGCTACCGGACAGCGGCGGAGTTTTTCTGGGACACTACGATTCATCATCGGGCTTATGTATTTGGTGCTACGAGCATTTCGGAGCATTATGAAGCGAAAGGCATGGAGAGTCTCGGCATCAAAACCGGAGAGAGCTGCTGTACACACAACATGATGCATCTGACGAAGCAGCTCTACACCTGGAATCCCGACAGTGCCTACATGGACTATTATGAAAATGCGATCTTCAACCATATCCTGGGCACACAGGACCCGGACACAGGCAACAAAACGTATTTTGCATCAACACTGCAAGGCCACTACAAAATCTACGGTACTCACGATACTGCCTGGTGGTGCTGCACAGGATCTGGCATGGAGAACCCGGGCAAATACGCCGAGGCAATCTACTTCGAGGATGAGCAGGATCTGTACGTAAATCTATATATCGCTTCCCAATTGGACTGGAAATCCCAAGACATATCACTGAAGCTCGAAACCGACTTTCCTTATTCGGAAAAGGTAACCCTTACGATCACCGAAGGCAGCGCCTCGGCCAATCTTAGACTACGTGTGCCCTTATGGCTGCAGGAGCCCATGACGGCAACAGTCAACGGGGATACGGCCCATCCGCATACCCGGATGGAAGCCGGATACCTCAACATCGAGCGCACATGGACCGCTGGTGATGTCATCACCATCACGCTGCCGATGTCGCTTCACCAATACACATCCCGGGATGATGCACACAAGGTGGCATTCCTGTACGGCCCGATTGTACTGGCAGGGGCTCTGGGAAGCGAAGGGCTGCCCGAGGATACCATCGTGGACGAAACGGCACTGAATCCCAAAACGGCACCTGTACCTGTGATCTGGACAGAGCAGGAGGATGTACGCGAGTGGATCAAGGCCGTAGACGCAAGTACGTTGACGTTTGAGATCAGCAAGGATGTCACATCAGACGGTAACCCGGTGAAACTGATTCCGTTCTATGATGTGCATCATGAGTTCTATACAATCTATTGGCCGTTTAACGATGAAGGGGATGCACTGGAGAAGGAATTGAATGATATCACCATCGACAGGGTGCAGCCTGACGGTCAGCAGGATGAGATTGGACATCATCTGGATAGCAATTGCCGCGCAGAACATCATAACGGTTCATATACAGACAGCCGCAACAAGCTGCATATGTGGCGGGAAGCATTTGGTGTCAGCGGAGCTTACTTCAGCTACCAGCTGGCGGTGGATGGTTCTGCGCCGAACTATGTATGCGTGGCATACTGGGGCGGGGATCATTCTCCTTTTGAACGGGAAGGAACGATGCATGAAAGAATCTTTAGTATCGCCGTCGATGGACATGTGGTCGGTGAACAGCGAATTCATATGAACAAGATCGGTGAAGTATTCTACGTAACCTATGATATCCCCCAGACGGTTACGTCAGGCAAAGACAGTGTGCGAGTTGCATTCCAGGCGTTGGACGATAACGGATGTGCCGGGAAAGTGGTGGAGGTGCGTACAACGCGAAGTAAACCGGAATCCATCTTTTCGTAAAATAAAATGAGCACACACATCATCATCACTCCGGCGCTGGCGTCGGGGTGTTTTTTTGATTTTTATCGTATCGAATAAGCCCTATATAAAAAATGACACGCACAGCAAATTTCCACGTATTACCTGATAACATTTCTTTTTCCGCCACCGATTGTTCAAGGGTATCAGGCTCATTTTCCAAAGGTTACAAAATCTTATCCAGTTGTCCCTCTAAAGATGAAATGGGATAAGCCCAAGCCACGTATATTATGAATATCCATATTAATCCACCCGAATGCGGCAACATCATGTACAATGAAATAAAGTTCCAATGGTAAATATCGACATAAAGGTCCAACACATAGCGCGAAAGGAGGTCTGATGATTTACATGATAAAGTACATAAAACTGCTGGGGCTGATCTTCGGCGTTGTGGTCATGAATGTTCTATTGTTCTCACCAGGATTCATCGGACTGGAGTTTGGCGGGGGAGCATTTACAACAGCGCTCTCGGTGACATTTCTGTTCGGTAGCGTGATGGCTCTCTTCTATGGAAGCTACACTTTATTGTTCAGACAGCCGGTAGTCTTGCCTGTGAAGAATATCGAAACACATGAAGATTATGTGGAAGCGTTATCCTTCTATCGACGCATTAAAGTGCTTGAGGAAGATATCACATTGGGATTATCTCAACTAAGCCGCATGAAGAAAAAGAAAGAAACCCTCCTGAACGTGCTGAATCAGCGATTTGATCCAGGGGAACTGAGTTACAAGAAATTTGCTTCGGTCACCCTCGAAGTGGAGAAGCTGTTATACCTCAACATCCGAAGTGTACTTAACCGACTCAATGTGTTCGATGAAGCGGAGTACGCCAGCCTGATGAAGTCCAAATCCGCAACACTTCCCCAGAAGCTTTTTCAAGAAAAGACCAAAGTATATAACGACTATCTAAGCTATGTGAAAAACTCGCTTCATACCAATGAGGAAATTCTTTTGAAGCTTGACCAATTGATGCTGGAAATCTCCCGCCTGGACAGCTTTGAAGCAGGAGATATTGAACAAATGCCATGTATGCAAGAAATTGACCAATTAATCAAGCACACCAAATTATACAGACAGTGAGGGGTTGTACGTATGGCTAAGAAGGGAAAGTTTTTTTTCATATCGATCGTGATGCTGGTACTCGTGTTTGGCCTCGTATATGCAGGGATTACGCTGACGTCGAACGTTGGTAAATCCAGCACACAGGTAACGACAGAGAATGCAGGCAAAGAGTTAGGCAAGCTGTATGCGGACATTGCGCCGGCAACGGCTGAACCCGTGAAGGGACAGATTGATCTCGACCCGGTGGATGTGGCTGAATCACTGCCGGACATCTCCAAATTTCCGATCACGGTCGAGAATACAACGAATGATTATGTAGAGATCTTTTCTTCCATTGAAAAGGCGGGAACCGGAGCGGATGGCTGGTTAACCGAAGTAACCGAAGAGTTCAACAAGGCTAACATTACCGTTGGCGGCAAACAGGTTTCGGTAAAATTACGCAATATCGCATCCGGTACGGCGGCTGATTATATTAAGTCTGGTAAATATGTGCCTGATGCGTTTACCCCTTCGAATGAGTTATGGGGCGAGATGGTAGCTGCAAGCGGAGTAAAGACAGACCTGGTATCCAAAAGACTGGTGGGGAACGTTCCTGGTATCGTCATCTCGAAAGCCAAATATGATGCGCTGGTCGACACGTACGGATCGGTTAATGTAAAAACCGTGACCGAAGCGATTGCCAACAATGAGCTCGCGATGGGGTACACCGATCCATTTGCCAGTTCCACGGGCCTAAACTTTCTCGTGACGGCACTCAACACATACGACAGCTCCAATCCGCTTGGTGAGAAAGCGATTGAGGGTTTTGAGAAGTTCCAAGCGAACGTACCGTTTACGGCGTCCACAACCATTCAGATGCGTGAGGCAGCCAAGTCAGGCCGACTGGACGCATTTGTACTGGAGTACCAGACTTACGTAAACACCGCAGATCTGAAAAGCGGATACGTCTTTACCCCTTTTGGCGTAAGACATGACAGCCCGCTGTATGCACTGGGGCAACTGCCGCAGAACAAGCAAGAGATCATTAAGAAGTATGCAGAATTCGTAACCCAAGCGAAGTATCAGCAATCGGCTGAGGAATTTGGCTTCAACGGCTTGCAGGACTACAAGTCTGAATTGAACACAGTGGATGGTGGCACCTTGTTGTCCGCTCAGAAAGTATGGAAAGAGAAAAAGAACGGCAGTAAACCGATTGCCGCCGTATTTGTAACCGACGTATCCGGGAGTATGGACGGCGAACCGCTGAACCGACTCAAGGAATCATTGCGCAAAGGCCAGAAGTTCCTTGGCACAGATAACAGCATCGGCCTCGTCTCCTACTCTAGTGGAGTAACGGTGAATCTGCCAATTGCCAAGTATGATACGAATCAGCAGTCGATGTTTGTTGGTACGGTGGATAGCCTGCAAGCGGGTGGCGGTACGGCAACCTTTGATGGGATCGTCGTGGCGATGAAGATGCTGGAAGATTATATGGCTACCAATCCTAATGTGAAACCACTGATCTTTGTCCTAAGTGATGGAGAGACCAATGAGGGTCATACACTGAAGGATATTCGTGATCTGGTTGAGACGTACAAAGTGCCAATCTACACGATCGGTTATAACGCGGACATCAAAGCTTTGGAGAGTATCTCCAGCATTAACGAAGCAGCTAGCATTAACGCGGATACCGACGATGTGGTGTACAAAATCGGTAACCTGTTCAACGTGCAGATGTAGCACGGGGACTACACTTGAAGTGACCTAATGTAAGGTTCATTATTCCATTTTAAATAGCACGTAATTGAAGGGGGAACTTGGATGTCGTTTTCGATGGAGATACCAAGCCAGAAGGAAATTCAGAAGGTAATAGAGGAGGAAATAAAGCCCGTACCTGCCGAGGTGGCGGAACTGCAGCAAGTCGCAAATGCCAATGTGGAGATGATCATGACACTCGATCTCGAATCGTTGGAGAAACGTAAGGAGATTCTGCAATCCATTGACGGCTTTGGCATGAACACGATGAGATCTTCTTCTGAGAAAAACGCGTTGCTTCAAGTCTCCGTTGGACATCTGTCCAAGACAGGAGACGAGGGCGGTCAGGTCGCCAAAGGCTTGACCGAGCTGCATATGCAACTGAAGGATCTCGACCCTAGCGTGGTCGACTTTGCCAAGACCGGATTCCTCGGTAAATTGTTCAATCCGCTCCGGGCCTATTTCCTGAAATACCAGAAGGCTGACGCGGTTATCGCCGATATCGTGACTTCGCTGGATAAAGGCAGAGCGACCCTGAGAAACGACAATACAACACTGGAGATTGAACAGCAAAATCTGCGGGAACTCACCAAACGACTGCAAAAGGAAATTCAGCTTGGCGTGCTGATGGATGAGTCGATTGACGCACAGATCGAAGCCGCCAAAGTACGTAATGAGGACCCGGAGAAAGTCCGTTTTATCACGGAAGAAGTGCTGTTCCCACTTCGTCAGCGGGTCATGGATTTACAGCAAATGCTGGTGGTGAACCAACAGGGCATCATGGCAATTGAAGTTGTCATCCGCAACAACAAGGAATTGATCCGCGGTGTGGATCGCGCCAAAAATGTAACGATCTCGGCATTGAAAATTGCCGTCACCGTCGCGAGTGCACTTTACAATCAGAAGATTGTATTGCAGAAGATTGAACTGCTTAACCGGACGACCAACGACCTGATCGCAGGTACGTCCAAAATGCTGAAAGATCAGGGCATTGCCATCCAGAAGCAAGCTTATGAGGCCAGCATTTCCGTTGATACGATGAAGCAGGCCTTCACGGATGTGCTTTCCGCACTCGACTCCATCAGTCTCTATAAGCAGGAGGCCTTGCCACGGATGCGGGAGACGATTAATCAGTTCCGTGAACTGGCGGATACCGGAGAGCAACAGATTCAGCGGTTGGAGAAAGGGCAGAAGCTGGGGCTGTAGTTTGAAAGGCAGTTAGAAGAACACAAGAAAGTTACATGCATGACCTCAAAAAACGGTTGAACTCAGATAAGATCTGGTTCAACCGTTTTTTTTGCTTTCCTGCTGTTTAGGTCAAATCACGTTGAACGTGGAGGACGTAGGGGATCAGCAGAAGAAGCAGAGCCAGTGAAGCTATCAGGGTAAGCAGCAGGCTTCCTTGGGTTAATAACAGTGCTCCCAGAGCTGCACCGATCACAAAAATAACCCAGAACAGGGCGAGTACTGCCCATTCGGAAGCAGGAGCCTTACCCCGAACGGCTTTGGCCAGTGCCTGTCCAATACCGAATAATGTGCCTGTTACAAATCCTTTGCCCACATCAGCATGAGCAACCATCTGGTGCATAGTGTTTTGCATACCCATGGCAACGGCAATCGGGAAAAGCACGCTCTGGGTATGGAGGAACAGCAAGAATGCAATAGCACCGGCAAACAGCAGGGATTCAAAGCCCAAGATGCCCGCCAGGCGCCATTTTCCCGCTCGATCTGTGATTAACGTACCGATAAAGGCGCCTACAACGAATAAAAAGATGACTAGACCTATATTCGTTAATACAGCGGAGTCTCCTTCAAATAGCGCGATGCCAAGCTTGGTACTGTTACCACTCATGAAAGACAGATATATTTTCCCCAGCTGCAGATATCCGACCGCATCAATGAAACCAGAGATCAGCACAAGCACACATGACAGTAGAAGCCGGGAAAGACCCGGCTCCAGTCGTTCTACGGTATGCCCCACATGTTTGCGATCACTGGTCGAATCGGAAGCAGAAGCCATGATGTCCAACCCCTTTTCCATGATAATGGATTGGTTCCGTGAAATAAGACAGAAGGATTTAATAACTCAGCCCTATGTTCAATAGGTACCGGGTAGTTGAACTATGACTTCGATTTATTCGGGTCAGGTGCGATAAAAAGAGTATCATTCGGAAGCTGTTCGGCTTCCTCTTTGGACATTTCCAGATTTGTGGATAGCACATCATCCGGATTGCCTGCGAGCCACTCGCTTAGATCAATAGCTTCATAATGTCCGCTGTTGAACCCGATTAACACAAGGCAGACCTCATTTCCCGTATTTTTGATATAGTGACCTGCACCCATCGGGGCATAACCCACATCACCTGCTTCGAATTGCTCTGTCACCGCATGACCTTCTGCCAGAAATACGGTCATTTCGGCAGTGCCGCTAATGTAATACTGCCATTCGTCGGCGTTTGGATGCCAATGCATCTCTCGTAATGCGCCTGGTTGCAGCTCGATCAGTGATCCGGCCATCGTGGTGGAGATGGGGAAATCTTCGACAGTAACCGTACGCTGTGTTCCACCGCCTGGGGCACGTCTGGGCTGCTTGGCATGCAGCGGGTATCGGTGGGGAGTCGTCAGCTCTGAATTGCGGCGATAGGTTCCAGAAGAGGAGCTGTCATTAGGGACAGGTCCTTTGACGAAGTAGGCTTCGCCCTGAGGCAATTTCGCTGCTCGCTCCGGGGGAATCCCAAGATTCTGGGCAACAATGTTGTTTGGTGTATGAGACAGGAAATCGGTAATGCTGAACGTGTGATCTTCCGAGAAATCACCATTATCAAATATCAGAATAAAATGGCATTCGTCCGGTCCCAATCCCTGAATGGAGTGTCCGTAACCACGTGGGAAATACCACACATCTCCTGGCTCAAATGTATCGGTGTACGCATGTCCGTCCGGATGAATGACAGTGGTGCGACAGGAGCCGCTGATCACATAAGCCCATTCCGCCGCATTGGCATGCCAGTGCAATTCACGCATGCCTCCCGGTTCCAGGCGCATGGATACGCCAGCTATTCCAATGGACGCAGGAAAATCCCGAACGGAAGCACCGCGGGTAATACCGCCTGGGCCTGTACGGGGTTCTTTTTGTTCAAGTCGATATTTGAAAGATGTCATCATGATTCCTCCTCATATTATATTAGGTACACATGTAAATAGTTAAATATGGCGTTCATACCTTTTACCCATATTTTGAGAAACTATTCAATTGATTCCTGATTAATATGAGGAAAAAGAGAGACTTTCATTCAAAACTTATGCTGGTTTGTCTGTACGTGTTGTACTTAGGGCGACTTATACGAGGTATGGTACACGACATTACCAGGTTTGAAATTAATGATTTTAAATAACTCATCTGCCATATAAGCCGGAGTATGTTTGAATTCTTGTCGAATCCATTCAATAATCATGCCGAATATCGCATGGGATTGATAACTTGCCAGCAGCTCGCGATTGATGTGGGACGGAAATATTTCGTTGAGGTCCTGAAGGGCAAGGTCACGCAGAACATCGCAAATCATTTGCTGAAAATTGGATGATGCCTCCGATTTCACAACAAGGGTGTAGAATTGCGCATGCTGATGCACATGTTCGAATATTTTGATTGCCGAAGAGGGCATATGACTTACTTCAAATATTTCTTTATCCAGATAAGGTTCACGATAGGAGAAGACCAGATCCTTAATGATGTCATCGATGATCTCATTGAACAGGTCTTCTTTGTATTGATAGTGCCTGTAAAAGGTGCCCCGATTCAGATCCGCCAGCTGTACGATATCGGTAATGGATATTTCTTTGAACGGCTGCTTTTGCATCAATTGGATGAGGGCATCCTTTAGTGCCGCTTTGGATTTCTTAATTCTTCGATCCATGGAACTCGGAAGTTCGGTCATATGCAGTACTCCTCGTAAACAGGTATTTTAAGATAAAGTACATTTGGAATTAGAAGTGTTGATTAACGTACAATTGGACAAGCTTTTACTGATTGAACAGGAATGCTATGACTTATTATACTAATGATAAGAGTTAATGAACATTTGTTTGTTAACTTATTGTAAACGAATACATGGAGGTTGATACAATTATGAGACTTCAAGATAAAGTAGCTGTAGTAACAGGTGCGGGTTCTGGCATGGGCAAAGCAATTGCAACACTTTACGCGCAAGAAGGTGCTAAGGTGGTTGTATCGGATATCAATGAAGCTTCAGCGAAGGCAGTTGCTGAGGATATCAAGGCAAATGGTGGAGAAGCGACGTTTGTGGTTGCGAATGTGGCGAAGGAAGAGGATATTCAGAACCTGATCGATACGACGGTTAACACCTATGGAACCGTGGACATTCTGGTCAATAATGCAGGCATTATGGACGGCATGGAGCCAGTTGCTGATGTTCTGGATGACAAGTGGGAAAGAGTATTTGCAATCAACACGACCAGTGTCATGCGTGCAACACGCAAAGTGTTGCCAATCTTCCTGGAGAAACAAAAAGGAGTCATTGTGAATATCGCCTCAGCAGGTGGGTTAAACGGTGGACGAGCAGGTGCAGCCTACACGGCCTCCAAACATGCAGTGGTAGGATTAACGAAAAACACTGGCTTCATGTATGCCGAACAAGGCATTCGTTGTAATGCCATTGCTCCAGGCGGGGTGGCAACCAACATCAGTTCGTCCATGGACGGGATAAGCCCATTTGGTGCAGGGCGACAACAGCTGGGCATGGCGATCAATCCACGTGTGGGGACGAGTGAAGAAATTGCACAGGTGGCGCTGTTCCTTGGTTCCGATGAATCCAGCTTCGTGAACGGAACAGTTGTAACGGCAGATGCAGGATGGAGCTCTTACTAATCCATCGTTTATAACTGAAATATGGAAAGAAGCTCATACCAATGTATGGGCTTCTTTTTGCATGTCCACAACAGGCGTGAATGTGGAACATTAGGCCAGTAGGACAAACGTTTGCACAAACATGTCTACGCATTCCCGGATAACGTAAATAGGGACGAATCCCGAACAATCAAGCGGTGCGGAATAATAACAGGATTCTGAGGCAGGTGTTCACCGTTTAGAATTTTTAACAATACCTGAACCGCAGTATAGCCCAGCTGATAAGTTCCGATATCAATCGAACTAAGCGGCGGCGAAGCAAGTTCCGACAAGGCGATGTTGTTAAAGCTCACAACACTTATATCTTCAGGAACGTTGTATCCCAGCTCGGCCAGAGCGCGAAGCACGCCAAACGCAACATTGTCGTCGATGACAACGAGAGCGGTAGGCCTGTCGGGTAGCGACATGAACAGGGACATCGACCGGAAGCCGCTTTCCTGCAGGAATTCTCCCTCCACGATCCAGTCATTGTTAGCATCAAGACCCGCTTCTTCAAGCGCATTTTTGTATCCAAGCAGGCGATCATGAGACAACGTCAAATCTGGTGGTCCGCTAACAAATCCGACTCGTTTATGCCCTTGGGCAATCAGATGTGTGGTTGCATCGAAAGCTGTCTGTACATTGTTGTTGTCCACCATCGGAGCATCAGGATGCGTTTCGCTGCGGCCGATCAGTACAAAAGGAAACTTTTCCGCCTCCAAGAACGAAATAATCGGATCTTCCCGTTTGGAGCCAAGCAGCAAAATGCCATCCACGCGCCGCCCATGTACCAGGCGAGATATGGCATTCAATTCATCGCTGGAAGACGTTTCGGTGGAGAGAAGAAGTTCATAATTCATACGGGTGGCATGGGTAATGATTCCCCGAAGCAATTCTCCGAAAAAGTAGTTCTGAAACAGCTCTTCAGCAGGTCGGGGCAGCATGATACCCAGGGTTTGAGTCGTTTTGGAAACAAGGCTTTTGGCCATCATATTGGGATGATAATTCATTTCTTTCATGATTTGCTTCACTTTGAGTGATGTTTCCGAACTGATTCTGGGATGGTTGGAAATAACCCGTGAGACCGTAGAAGGGGATACACCCGCCAATTTGGCAATATCTTTGATTGTAATCATGTGAAAAATCCCTTCTGTACAAGCATTTCAACATGTCTCCTATGTTAATTCAAAGACTTCGATAAATCAATTGCTAACTACTTCATGGTAAAGAGGAGAAACGAAAAATAAAGGAAGATGGTGGGAGATCAAGCAAATAGGAAATTACAGAAAGAAACACCACAAAAGTGACGGAAAATGAGCGAAAATGACTTGTGCAAACGTTTGTACAAACAAAGTTTGCTGTTGTATGATGTTATTGTTATTATAGCGCTTACATGAATTAAATCAACATACTTCCTAGAATATTCATCCCGATTACATAAGGATTGGACCAGTCTGAGGTTAATATGAGCAAACGTTTGTATTACTTTCAAACGGAACCACGGCGAACTTCGGAGTACAGGAACAGTACACAGAAAAACGGGTGAAAAGCGCGAGTACAGCATCGATCAAGACTACGAAAAGGGGGAAATTCAATGAGAAAATGGCAGCAAGCAGCACTTGCAGGTTTCATGGCACTTGCACTTACCGCATGTTCAAGCGGAGGTGGAGGCGCTGCGCCGACCACAACAGACAGCGGTGAGACTGGGGAAACCATAGTGACCGCGGAAAATATTCAGCCAGAAGAGGGCGCGAGCCTTGTCATATGGGAGGATAAAAATCAGCGCAGCTTTATCGAGGAGCGTGCGAAGAAATTTGAAGAGGAGTACGGCGTTACTGTAAAGATCGAGGAATTACCGCCGACCGATCAAGTGACCAAGCTCACTACGGACGGACCCGCAGGATTGGCTGCGGATGTAGTCGTTTTCCCGCATGACAAGATTGGTAGCGCTTCAGAAGCCGGACTGATCTTGCCGAACGATATTTTTGAGCAACAGACCACACAATCTACCAGTGACAATGCGGTTAAAGCCGTAACTTTCAAAGACATCTTATACGGATATCCCTACAGCGTAGAAACCTATGCGTTGTTTTATAACAAAAAGCTTTATCCCGAAGCACCGAAATCATTTGATGACATTATCAGCTTTGCCAAAACCTTTAATGATACCAAAAACAACAAATACACCTTGATGTGGGAGCTTCAGCAGTTTTATTACAACTTTGCTTATCTGGCTTCCCAGGGCGGATATATCTTTGGTGATGAAGGCATGAACAGCGAGGATATTGGTCTTAACAATGAGGGAGCCATCAAGGGCGGTCAGTTCTTGCAAACGCTGAAATCGGAAGTACTGCCTGTGAAGATGGGTGATGTGAACTATGACATCAAGAAAGGCCTCTTTTCAAGCGGGAAACTGGCTATGGATATTAACGGACCTTGGTCCATCGCCGATTATCGCAATGCTGGCATTGACTTCGGTGTGGCTCCACTCCCGGCAATTGAAGGCAAACCGATGACCTCCTTCTCTGGAGTCAAGGCATATTACGTCAATGCATTTACAACCTATCCGAATGCTGCCAAGCTGTTTGCGGCCTATCTCTCCAGTGCCGAATCCCAGATGGTCAACTTTGAGATGAACGGAACTCTCCCGGCCAATAAAGACGTGGCGGCAGATCCGAAGATTCAAGGAGATGAAATCACGAAGGCATTCCTTGAGCAATTCAACAACTCCACCCCAATGCCTTCGCTTCCTGCCATGGATAGCGTGTGGGGTCCCATCAGCGCGGCGATTACCGACATATGGGATGGAGGCAAGGATGTAAAAACCTCTCTGGATAACGCAGTCAAACAAGTCAAGGAGAGCCTTGCAACCACCCAATAAAATAAAAAATGAGCAGGTGCAGAGGAAGCTAACATGTCCTCTGCACTCTGCTATAACTGATCGGTAACTTCGCTTGCCGGGAAGGAGTAGGAATGAATGAAACAACAGCATGTTCCGGTCACTGTTAAGCCGAATCGAGAAAGACAGCATCGTATGACAGCGGCTGTGTTGTCCGTTGTCCTGCAAGGACTTGGACAGTTGTATAACCGTCAATGGATCAAGGGAATTTGTTTTCTGATCCTAGAGGGAGTGGGACTCGCATATCTGATACCCCGTTTGAATCATGCTGTATGGGGGGTATGGACGCTGGGCGAGCAGACGCAGCGTTTCGTCAAGGTCAATGGATCAACGGTGCTGCAGCAGGGCGACCACTCCATCTTTTTGCTGCTCAACGGAATCATAGTACTTTTGGTATTTTTCGTTTTTCTTCTTCTGTATATATTCAATATCCGGGATGCGTACATCACGGGAAAATTAAGAGAGGAAGGCAAGCAGGCCACCAGAGCTTCTGCTTCCCTGAGATATCTGCTCGATAAACAATTCCCGTATCTTTTCTTATCCATCCCTGCGCTCGGCATCCTGTTTTTCACCATTATGCCGATTTTGTTTACGATTACCCTGGCCTTCACCAATTACTCGGCACCGGATCATATTCCGCCTGCCAAGCTGGTGGACTGGGTCGGCTTCAAGACATTCACGGATCTGGTCCAGCTTAAATCGTGGAGCCATACCTTCTTTGGCGTATTAACGTGGACCGTAATCTGGGCCATCCTGGCAACGGTCACTACGTATTTCGGCGGGGTGCTGGTTGCACTTCTCATCGAGCAGAAAGGTATTCGTTTCAAAAAGGTATGGCGGACGATATTCATTCTTCCTTATGCCATTCCACAGATTATCTCACTGCTTCTGATGCGTAACCTGTTCAACGGACAGTTTGGTCCGATTAATACGTATATGAAGGCTTTTGGCCTTGAGGGGTTGCCATGGTTAACCGATCCATTCTGGGCAAAAGTTACAGTCGTCATTGTAAACATGTGGATTGGAATTCCAGTCAGCATGGTTCTCATACTGGGCGTGCTGACGGCGATTCCACGGGATTTGTATGAAGCGGCTGAGGTAGACGGTGCGTCCGGCTTTCAGAAGTTCCGCATCATTACGCTTCCTTTTATCATGTTCGCTACGACACCGGTGCTCATTATGCAATTTGCCGGGAATTTCAACAACTTCAACGTCATCTTCCTGCTGACGAACGGTAATCCGCTGCGTGGTGATTATCAATATGCGGGATCAACCGATCTTCTCGTGACCTGGTTGTATAAATTAACGTTGGATAACAACAAGTTCAATATGGCTTCGGCGGTAGGCATCATTATTTTCCTGATTATTGCGTCGTTCTCCATCTGGAATTTCCGTCGTTCCAAATCGTTCAAAGAGGAGGACATGATTCAATGAAAAAGCGCAATAATCCCATGCGTCTGGCGATCAGTTATGTGCTGCTGGTCATCATTGCAATCGTATCGGTGTATCCTGTCTTGTGGATATTTCTCTCGTCACTGCGTCCAGGGGCGGCGCTGTACAGCGAACGTCTGTGGCCTGAAGCGTTCACGCTGGCCCATTACGGGGAATTGTTTACCAACCCGTCGTTCATGTATGGCACATGGTATCTGAACACGTTGAAAATCGCCTTTTTCACGATGATTTTCTCAACGCTTATGGTCACTTTGGGCATGTATGCCTTGTCCCGTTTCCGTTTTCGCGGTCGTAAGACCATTCTATCCACGATGCTGATTCTGGGAATGTTCCCTAGCTTCATGAGCATGATTGCCATTTATATTATTTTGCTTCAGATCAAATTGCTGGACACCCATGCCGCGTTGATTCTGGTTTATTCGTCCGGAGCCGTTTTGGGTGGATTTATTGTCAAAGGGTTCTTTGATACCATCCCGCGCAGTTTGGATGAAGCAGCACGAATTGATGGTGCCAGTCATCTGCGTGTGTTCACCAGTATCATTCTGCCGTTGTCCCGGCCGATGCTGACCTATGTAGCCTTAACCAGCTTCACTGGTGCGTGGATGGACTTTATTTTTGCCCGACTGGTACTTCGGACAAAAGAGAACTGGACACTTGCAGTTGGCATGTGGGATCTGGTTAGCCGTTATCAGGACAGTAACTTTACGATGTTTGCTGCCGGGGCGGTACTGATCGCCATTCCCATTACGTTATTGTTTGTATTCCTGCAACGCTTCCTGGTGCAGGGGCTGACCTCTGGCGCTTCCAAAGGATAAAAGGTTAAGAGGATAAACACCCAAATCGCATAGACAGCCTGTAGAACATATTCAGGCCACCAATCAGGCGCTTCTGAGAGGTTCCATTCATCGCTGGAACTGCTCCGGAAGCGCCTGCCTGCTGTTTGAGATCCGAATGACAAGAGGAGGAAAAGATCGATGGGAACGCTACAGTCCCCAGAACCGGAATTGGGACCGAACGGGGCTCTTGCGGCTGCGGAAAGTCAGAAAATGGCCAACAGGGCGCTTTGGCGCAATGTTGCTTATCGCAGAATTTTGTGTGGCTATGGCATCTCGGTATTTGGTGATTGTTTCAACGGCATTGCCATCAGTCTGTGGGTATTGCAGACCACGGGAAGTGCGAAGAGCATGGCAGCTGTACAAGTATGTAATATGGTCGTCAGTTTTCTGTTCGGATCATTCGCGGGTACGTTTGCCGACAGGCTGGATCGCAGAACATTGATGTTGTCATCGGATTTGTTTCGTGGGGCTATGGCGTTTATCATCGCGGTGAGTCTGTTTGTGCTGCATGCTCCTTTTCCAATCGTACTGCTCATGCTTTCCCTTTCGATGTTCTCCAGCCTGTTTCAGGCGCCTGCATTTCATGCTTCGGTAACCAGTCTGGTGGGGAGGGAGCATCTGCAGCAAGCTACAGGAACCATTCATCTTGTCGATAATATTGCACGTATAAGTGGACTGGCAGCAGCGGGGATTGCGGTTTCTGCATTTGGAGGGTTTACGGCTATTATGATTACGGGTGTGACCTTTCTGCTATCTGCGATATGTGTAATGTTGGCCGGGCGTTTTCCGGATGTACAACGCTCTTCGATGCATAGAGGATCGTTTGTAAAGGAGTGGGGTGGTTCATTTTCCTACATCTTTGCACATCCACTGATTCGCTCCATCGTTATTCTTAATCCGCTGTTGATTCTCTTCTTCATGTCAGCCATCATGCTTGTTCAGGTCATGGCCGTCAAAGTATGGCAGGCGAATCCTGTCCAGTTCGGACTGATCGAGACATGTATTCCACTGGGGTACATGCTGGGTTCCGGAATTCTGATCGCCTCAGGCAATCGGCTGAAACGAAGGGGACGATGGGTGTTCATCGGTCTGCTGGTTCTCGGCCCACTGTATATGCTGTTAGCCAATGTATCTTCTCCTTTGGTGGCCTTGCCGCTGATCATTGCTGGGGGAGCTATGTTTGCGTGCTGTACGATGTTAACCCAGATCATGATGCGTGCCGAGGTTCCCGATGAGCTGCAGGGGAGAATCTACGGGGTGCTCGGAACCATAACAAGTACAGCCCCAATCTTGGGATTAACGGTGGTTTCCGTTTTGGCTGATCAGTGGGGTGCCCAAACCGTGCTGGAGAGCCTCGGAGCATTGCTGTTGGTGGTAGGAATTATTGCCGTAGCAGGATTAAAATCCATTCGGACCTATCGATAGTTAATGCATGCCATAGATAAGGACGAGCCTAATCAAAGAACCCGGAAGCAGACGCTCATCGCGTCTGACTCCGGGTTGAATGATAGGACGGTGAAGGAATTAAGGTTGCCAGTCCACTGTAACGGTTGCCGTTCCACTGGTTGGTGTGGTGAAAGTATGATTATTGCCATTTTCCCACGTAATCGTAGAGCCGTTCTTTTTGAAGAACTTGAATTCCAGATTCGTTCCGGCTGGCACACTCACGTCATAATACCAGGTTGGATAGGAATAGATCACCTGATTGAACGCCGGACCAATGGCAAGAGGGCCTGTGGACCAGTTACCCAGTTCCGCGACATTGCCCGTCAGATAGAGATTCTGACCGAGTGTCGTGGATGCATTGTTGATGACAAACCGCACGGAAACCTGGTTGCCACTAAGAATCGTGAAATTGTTATAAGTGTTGCTGTTGACTCCGCTCGCCGCGACTTTGACTGCATAGTTGCCGGCAGCAACTGCAGGGATGGTCACTTTGATCTGAGTATCTTCCCATGATGTAATGGCTGAACCGGTAACAGCGGTTGTTCCGAAATAGACAGTGCCTTTGGTAGTACCAAATCCACGACCATCAATGGTAACGGTATTACCCGCTTTACCCATTACAGGGCCCACATGTCCGATGGTTGGTGTAGTGGTATTGGCTGTATACTGCCAGACTGCTGTAGCTCCTGCTGCCAAAGTGAAGTTAGCGACGTTACCTCCTGTAGAGGTAATGTTATTACCACTTAATGCACCTGCAAGAACATCGTTGTATGTACCCGAAGGAAGCGAAGTGGTCAGACCACTGATGGATGTGGGAGTCGAAAGATTACGGTTAACCGCTACGACGGCCACGTTGTTGCCGAATTTACGTTCATACACATACACATCGTTGTTAATCCAGCGCTGCTGGGTTGTTCCATAGGCGATGGCTGGATTGGTTTTGCGCAATGGAGCGAGCTTGCTGATGACGTTAAAAGCAGTTGTTGTTTTGGAAAACGAAGGCATTTTGGCACGGTTATCAGGGTCACCGTTACCTGTCATATACTGCTCAGTGCCATAATAGATGGCTGGTACGCCCCGTGAGGTAAGTGTAAATGCAAGAGCTTGTTCCAAGCGACGGTTGTTAACGGCACTTGTTTTGAAGCGATCCATGTCATGGTTATCAATAAAAGTCACTTGGTCATTTACCTGTGCATAATCAGCGGCAGTGCTGGTGATCATGGAATCCAGGGCAACCATCGTGGATGTGTTATCACGGAACACGTTACGTACTTCATTGTTGAAACGGAAGTCGAGTAGACTCATGCCGGACTGGTTGGCGAAGTTGGTATTGTCCGCATCGGATGCGGATGAACCCAGGAACCATTCACCAAACGTGAATACCGGTTTGTAGCCATAGATGGAGGACATCCAGTTCTTTTGCCATCCCATCGGCATATGCTTCACCGCATCCACCCGGATTCCGTCAATACCCATATCCAGCCAGAGCTTGATCGCATCCTTGAAGTAGGTGTCAATGGTGCTGTTATTGTGATTCAGGTCAGCAAGATCATAGAGGTTTTTGTAGATACCGTTCTCCAGTGTGGAGAAGTCGGAACCGCCATTGTGGTGGAAAAGTTTGTTCGTATCATTGGTGTAGCCACCAAGCAGCGTACCGTTATTGTACAACTTTCCATTCTCTGCGAACGAGGTGTCGGTTTCCATGGCAGGAGAGGTATGGTTGGGAGCAAAATCAATGATGACTTTAATGCCTTTGGCATGTGCCGTATTGATCAGATTCTGGAAATCGGTCATCGTACCGAAAGCAGGATTGGTCTTCTTGAAGTCACGTGCCCAATAGCCGTGATAAGCCGTATTGTTAACACCGGAATAGTTAATCAGCGAGTAAATGTTCTCCACAGGCTGGGAAATCCAGAGTGCCGTAATGCCGAGATCGGAAAAATAGTTGTCGTTGATCTTGTTGATCAGTCCTTGCCAGTCGCCCCCGCAATAGAGCTTCAGGTTAGAACAGGAGGCGTCATAGGCTCCCCCGGTAGGGTTGTTGGAGGGATTGCCGTCCAGAAAGCGGTCGGTAAATACCTGATAAATAACATCGGTGCTGAAGTTCTGCTTGTTGCTTACAGCCGTATCAGCATCTGCGAATACGGAGGCCGCCGGGAATAATGGCAGTGCACTTCCGGCCAGCAAGCTGAAGCTCAACGTGGTACTGAGGATGATTCGCTTGGTCCATTTGAACATTGGTAATCCACCCTTCGTTTATTATATAAATTGAACTAAAGAATATTTACACTTACCACTCCGATGACAGAACAACCTTCCGATCGCTGTTATCCCCAGATTTTTTTGATGCCCTTTTCAAAGGGGGAAATCTGGGGATAAAGGCCAAGCGTATGCTTCCGATGGAGCTTTCCTTCAGAAAGCTTTTAGCTTCACTTCTTCAGGTTATTTCTGTCCTCTCCGTTCTCGTGCAAATGTGTAGTTCAATTTATATAGATTTGTGATCTCTTTGTTTGATTAGAAAAGCGCTTTCAACATTGGACGTTGGTAGGTTATTCTTAACGATATCCCCCCTTTATGAACGCCAACAACCCCGGCACCTCCTGCTGGAGTTACCGGGGTTGTCCTAAACCGATTGGGTTTAAAAGCATGGCCCTCTAGTTATAATCACAACGTTATGATAATTAAATAATGGTTTGGTTGTCAATAACTTTTTCTTGAGCATTTTTTTTCTATTTCTATATTTACAAATCAGGCTCAACAGATTTAAACTATTCGCAGACCCACCAATATAAGGGCTATGCATTTTAGAACATTTCGGTGTTTTAAAACAACCCCGTCTCTTCAGAGACGGGGTTGTTTGTCGATGTAGCCGAGGGAAGAACGAAGCAGGACTAACAAAACAGGGAAACCCTGGTAGTGTAAAAGCGAAATCTATAGGAGAGGCGGTTGATGGATCAGTGAACACTCATTCTGTTATCGAATGTGTGGAAGGTTTCAAGGCGTCCAGGCTGGACAACACAAGAAAGATTTTTATCTATTTGCCACCAGGATATAAGGAGCATGTGGATGAACGCTATCCAGTGTTATATATGCATGCGGGTCAGAGAGCCTTCGGCTCTTCGACTGCGGGAAATGAAACGTGGCACGTCGATCAGGCGGCAGACCAACTGATTGATCAAGGCTTGATGGATGGATTGATCATTGTCGGAATTGCCCATGTTCGTCCAGTTACACACAATGAATTCTATCATTTCATTGCGCCTGCAAGAGAAGCGTTGAGTGTGGGCTGCTCAGGCCTGGATTATGAACACTTTATCATTCATGAACTGAAACCATTCATTGACGAGCATTACCGCACACTTCCAGACAAGGACAATACGGGACTGCTTGGTTCTTCCGCAGCGGCACTCAGCACCTTCCATATAGGAACACGTCATCCTGATATTTTTGGCAAACTGATCATGCTCTCTCCCTTTTTCGTGGATGTGCAGCTGGATGAAACGTCGGAGAGCAGGTTACAGGAGAAGGATATGTACCTCTTGCCTGAGGGCAGTGCTCCGATTCGAATGTGGATGGATATAGGAGATGCAGAAGGATTATTTCTTCCTTCCCAGGTAAGGAATGTAGTCCATCAGATGCTCGAACTTGGATATAAGTCTGGCAAGGACATCGCATTTCTGGAACAGCCGGATGCAGGTCATCAGGAAGCGGATTGGGGAGAGCGAGTTCATATTCCGCTACTGTATATGTTCGGCCGAATCGGCAATCCAGTCTCTCTGGAGCTGATGGGAAGGGACGTTATTGGATTGAAAGGCGGCATGAGCGGGCAGATCAATGCGCTGCTTCATTACGACAGCGGGTTCACCATGAGTGTGCTTGAAGGGGAATATCATTCCGATCAACCCGATGTTCTTGAGGTTCGACCCAATGGGGAACTGGTTCCTGTCAAGATGGGACATGCAATTGTTACCCTGACGGTGGGAGAGTTGACGGCATCACGGATGTACACGGTTGTGGAAGAATTATCGGGTCACGTGACAGTCTGCATGAGTGCCGAGGTACCCTTTCAAGACATGTATGATGACTCGATCTACGGAGGCATGGGCATGAAGCTTCTGCACACCGGAGGTGGCGATTATGAGGGCTGCTTCGAGGTTCCACGTGACAGCGGATTTCGGTTCAGGTTCACGCGAGGTTTCCGGCAGTTTGAAACCGATGCAGATGGCAAGGCACTGCCCAATCGGGTGTTTCGTGCCCATGATAACCTGTCTCTTCATTACATAATCCAGTCTTGGGGCAGTACGGCTGCCAAAGCCGGGAACAGGAGGTAGCCATGATTAGTCAACCATTTCAACCAACGATGGATATTCCGTATTATTATCCCTGCAATTTTCCTTTGATTCACGAAATCCTTCAGCGTCAGGGCTCGATAAGCAGTCTCGGCCTGTTGGCTTCCAGCCGCTTGTATAGTCTGACTTCCTGTTCGGATCGTGGCCTGATCAAGCCTTACTTTCATAAGCTGGATTATGAGGAGCCGATGTGGGAAGTGTTTGGAGAACGGGAGTTTGACAGCTTCGAACAAGGAAAGGCATATATTCGGGAACGGCTTGAAAATGAGGGGCCTTTGGTCGTTACAGGCACAAGTTATTGCTTGCCTTATGGGGATGATTATCGAAATCCCGAGTATATTCATAAACTCGTTAAACAAGACTCACGCCTGCATCTGGTCGATCATTGGCTGGCTGTGTACGGAATGGATGAGGAGCATTTCTATGTCTATGACCCCGTTCCCTCCAAATACATGGGAGCTGTGTCATCACCTGATTTCCAAGAGTTCTGGAAAGGAAACAAAAATATCTCCGAGCTCGAAATAGCCCGGCGCAAAGAAACATTACGAACATATGGCACGATGGAGATCCGTGCTGTGGAAACACTCGACTCCGCAGGCTATCGGAACATGTTGCGCTCTGCGCTGGCGACACAGGCCTATGAATTCATCGCGGGCAGAACGATCTGGGAGGGCAATCGAAGCTATTATTTTGGACAGGCTGTCACATCACAATTGTTACAAAGATTGCACCCGGATGCCGAGGTGGATCGGGAACAGGAGAAAGCCATCTCCGCGTTCCTGTTCGACATGCGCTGGAGCCGCTACTTTTTCCGCGATTTGCTGGAGGAAGCAGCCAAATGGCTCAATTCCCCTCATGATCAATATGTTGCAGAATTCGGTGCAATGATAGCCCGGTGGGAACAGGCGCATAAGCTGCTGCAGATCGCAAGAATGAAACGAAGCCCTGAATGGCGTGAGCAGTTAACGGATATTATTGAACAATTGGCGGCGGACGAATTACGCTGGTACGAAGCGCTAATGACGACACATCAGCATGCCGATCGCTTCAGACAGATCCCATCGACTGTGGAAAATCCCGCGCCTACGCCTTCACATCGGGAAGTCATTGAGCGGATTGTGCTGGACAGCTGCGATGAGCTTAATCGGTACCATAACGCGCCCATTCCACTAGAGCATGGCTTGCAGGCACCCCTATATGGAAGTCGTGGAAGACTGGACTCCCTTGAACTTGTAACTCTACTTGCGGTTATCGAGCAAAGTGTTGAAGATACGTTCGGTGTAGGGATAACCCTCGCTGAATTGGCGGCTGCTTCCATGCCAGAAAGTCCTTATCGAACGGTGGAATCTCTGGTTGAATATCTGGAGGCGCAATTGAAACCTTGCCCAAAGGATGATGAGGGATGAATATCACTTTTCTTCTGGAACGGTTCGCCGCGTATGACCATCGTTCTGCGTTGATATGGAAGGGCGAACATTATAGTTATAACTGGTTATTGGATCAGGTTCACACCTTTAGCCAATGGATTTCCAGTGAAGGGCTCGAAGGGGCGATCGTTGTGCTGGAAGAGGATTATTCTCCTTATGCCGCAGCAGCATTGATCGCTCTTCTGGAGCAAAATTGTATTGTGGTTCCGATGGATCGACACTTGGTTGAGGCTAAACGGAATGAGTATACAGCGCTCGCTCAGGCAGAATGGCGCATGAGTGTTGGGGAAGGGGAAGCTATAGCCAGACGTTGCTCCGTGCAAGGCAGTCGGTCCCCGATATTGGCAAGGCTGAGTCAGGAAAAGAACGCAGGTCTGGTGATTTTCTCATCCGGATCGACAGGACAAAGCAAAGCTGCTGTTCACAGCGCGGATCGTCTGTTGCACGGGTTCAGGCGGCAAGTCCGGCCGCTCTGTACCATTCCGTTCATGATGTTTGATCACATTGGCGGATTGAATACGATGCTGCAATCCCTGTCCAGCGGCGGCTGTTTATGCGTCATACCGGATCGCTCCCCCCTGGAAGTATGCAAAACCATTGAAAAGTACCGTGTTCAGGCCTTGCCAGTCTCACCAACGTTCATGAATTTGCTGCTCCTTAGTGGAGTCTATCGGGAGTTCGATCTATCCAGTCTCGAAGTGGTCTCCTATGGTTCAGAGGTCATGCCAGAGGCGCTGCTTACCGCATGGAATAGACAGTTTCCGAATGTACGTACGGTGCAGGCTTACGGCATGTCGGAGCTTGGCATTCTGCCGACACGCTCCAAAGATTCCGGTTCATTGCAATTTACGGTTCGTGATGGGGAAGTCCATTATCGGATTGTGGACGGGCTGCTTGAGATCCAAACGAAAACGGCCATGATCGGGTATCTGAACGCTCCGTCTCCGTTCACGGAAGATGGCTGGCTCCAGACCGGGGATGAAGCGGAGATGGAGGATGGATACATTCGCATTTTGGGTCGCCGCTCCGAGATCATTAATGTAGGCGGACGTAAGGTTTATCCTGCGGAAGTGGAGAGTATTCTGGAACAAATGGAATTCATTGAAACGGCAGTCGTGAGTGGCGAGCCAAGTGGGATCATGGGACAGATGGTAAAGGCCACGGTCAGACTTACAGGTGAGCAGCCTCTTATGGAACTACGCAGACAAATCTGGGATTTTTGCCGAGACAAGCTGCCTCAGTACAAAATTCCACAAAAGATTGTGATTACTCAGGAGACATTAACAAGCCCAAGAATGAAGAAAATAAGAAATTCCGGTCCAAACTGCTCCGTTCGGGATGAGGTTGCGGCAAGCCAGGAGGAAGAGTTGAAGGGACACAGCACTGATTGAACGAATGAATAAAGTGACTCCATGAATGCCAATACAGCAGGGGACATCATGAGTTGTAATAGGAGAGGGGAACCTTCGGATGCATGACGCACCGATGGTTCCCCTTTTGTTGAACAGAGTCGAAGTGATTCGTACGAGAGATTTCCTTTCACACAATTTAATGGGAGATAGCCTCATACGACGTACCAAGAGTCTCATCGGAGAAAGGATTTAGAATGAAGCAAGATGTTATGCCTTCACGTGTGATTTGACATCCAACTGCAACAGGGAGAAACCGTACGCTTCCAAGTCCAGCTTCAGCTTGTTCTGCTGAGTTTCACGAGTTGTGGCTGAGAATACATTACGCCAAGTTCCTTGGTGTAGTGGCAACTCCATACTGCATGGTTCTTCACTTGCATTCAGGACAAGCACGAATTGTTCCCCGGTATCTTGATCCTTGCGTCCGATGGCAATGCACGGGTCTCCGGCTTCCGCGTAAATCATGGAGATGTCCGCACTGCGCAATGCAGCGTGTTGTTTACGCAGGGCAATGGCTTGGGTGAAGAAATCGAGCAGATCCTTGTTCTGCTTCTGTTCGTCCCACTCCATACATTTGCGACAACCTGGATCATAGCCACCATCCAGCCCTACCTCGTCACCATAGTAAATACAAGGAGCACCTGGGTACGTAAGCAGCAGAATGACCGCCAGCTTCATCTTGCGTACATCCCCTTCACATAGGGTGAGCAGTCTTGGCGTATCATGACTTCCGAGCAGGTTGAAAGCTGCTTCGGTTACAGGCTGTGAATACGCAGCAAGCAGTTTGCCAACCTCGTTGGCAAATCCGAGGCCGTCCAGCTTGCCAAGCACAGCGTAATCCATGACTGAATTCGTGAAAGGGTAGTTCATGACTGCATCAAACTGATCCCCCTGCAGCCACATGATGGAATCATGCCAGATTTCGCCTAGTAGATAGGCATCCGGGTTAAGTGATTTGACCGTTTGCCGGAATTCACGCCAGAATTGATGGTCTACCTCATTGGCAACATCCAGCCTCCAACCGTCGATACCCATATCCTGAATCCAGTAACGGGCCACCTCCAGCAAATATTCCTTAACCTCGGGATGCTCTGTGTTCAGTTTAGGCATAAGAGGTTCAAAGGCAAAGGTATCATATGTGGGAATACCATCCTCGATACGTGCCGGCCATTCTCTGACATGGAACCAATCCGCATAACGGGAAGCAGCCCCTTTGTCAAGCACATCCGCGAATGGAAGGAACTCTCTGCCTGAATGGTTAAACACTGCGTCCAGAACTACCCGTATGCCGCGTTCATGACATGCATCCACAAGTTCCTTCAATTTCTCATTGGTGCCAAAGTGCGGGTCGACCCTGAGGTAGTCTGCGGTATTGTACTTATGGTTGGTTGTAGCCTGGAACACTGGGCAGAAATAAATGGCGTTAATGCCAAGTGTACTCAGATGATCGAGGTGGTCCAGAACGCCTTGAAGGTCACCTCCGAAAAAATTGACAGGCGTCGGTTCACCGCCCCAAGGTTCAGCATTCTTTGGACTGATCGACGGATCACCATTGGCAAAACGTTCAGGGAAGATCTGATAGAACACCGCATCCTTAACCCAAGCAGGTGCCTCGAAGAAATCCACCGGATTCATAAATGGAAAATCGAAAAATTCCAACGGATGATCAGGCAGAGCCTGTTCGAATCCCCGTTCCGTCATCCAGACCGATTCTTCTCCCTCGATCAGTTGGAAGCCGTAGCGTAATCTGCGGTAAGGTGGTTGCGCTTCCACTTCCCAATAATCGAACAGGGCATCACGGGCAAAGATTCGCATTGGAATGTGGAGGACCGTACGATCCCATGCATATTTATCCCCGATGATGGCGATAACAGCATCCAGGTCGCCCCGCTTGGAACGGAGCCTCAGGTGCATGGTGGAACGGTCATATACGTAGGACCAATTCATTTTGGGACGATGATAAATAGCTTCAAGTAACATAGCATTCACTCCTTATCTGGGATGGATCATATGGCTATAAACGCAAAAAAGGCACAACCCCAATGTTCACGAGGTTGTACCTTTCGGCAGCATAGCCTTTTGATTATAGTGCTATTATACGAACTAAATTGGAAAAAGAAAACACTTTTTTTTCCTGAAATCTCAATTTGTTTATTGTGGAACAAATGGTGTGTCCTGCTTCATGTGTGAGGTAGAATGATTCACAATCAACACACATTTTGGTGGACTATTATTTAAAAATCATACCCAAGCTTATTGGCATAAGCAGAGATTTCTTTATGATATTTCTCGATACTTTTCTTGCCGGTATCAATTTTGGCATTGGCTTGTTTCAGGACAGCGCTGTTTACCGTTGTTTTGGAGACAGCCTTTTTAGCGAGTTGGAATCCTTCCAGCTGTGCATAACTACCTTTAATCAAGTTGGCATGGATTTTTTGCAGTTCCGCATTTTGCGGTTTAATCAGCTTCAGCTTGGATACATATTTGGTGTAGTTAGGAATCGCTGTGTTGGTCAATTTCAGGAAAACGGACTTGCGATTGGAAGATGTAATGTAAAATCCTCCTCCAAGAGCGTTGAAGGCTTTCTCTTCATATACCGATGCGATATCCAACTGATCCAGGTAGTTGAGGAAATCTTCTTCTTCGGCTGTGGGGATCGGTTCTTGTTCTGACGTGTCAACTTCTTCATAGTATTCGTCTTCCGAATATGTAGTAGTTGAGTCATCCGCAGCAGCGGCATAGGACCCTGCAGGTGCGAATACTCCGCCGAGCAAAACAAAACTCATAATGATTGATAGTACCCATGATTTCTTCACGTTCTAATTTCCCCTATCTATATATGTGATATTATTCCAATGGATAATCTAACATAGCACGACAAGAAATTACAGGAATCGATTGACAGAGATGGAATCTATGAATAGCAATAAAAGGATATAATAACGTTGTGAATCAACAAAAAGGGAGGAAATCTTGATGACTGTTGAACGTTTTCATATTCATGTCTCCGATGAGATTCTGGACGATTTGCAATATCGGCTGCATCACATCCGTTGGCCAGATCAATTGGCAGACTCCGGCTGGGGGCGAGGAACAGATATTAGTTATTTAAAATCACTCGTTTCCTATTGGAGAGATTATTATGACTGGCGAGCACAAGAGTCCAGGATGAATCAATTTCCCCAGTTTCATTGCCAGTTGGATGGGGTGGATGTGCACTTCGTACATGAGCATGGTAAAGGGCCTAATCCTCTGCCGATTATTCTTACCCATGGCTGGCCTGATAGCTATCTTCGTTATCAAAAGATTATCCCTCTCCTGACCGATCCCGCGAGTCATGGAGGTAATCCGGAGGACTCTTTTGATGTCATTGTGCCTTCACTGCCTGGATTTGGATTCTCTAGCCGCCCGGACCAACCTGGCTTCAACAATTCTCGTGTCTCCCAGATGTGGGTCAAACTAATGACCAAAGAATTAGGCTACAACAAATTCGCTGCTGCAGGTGGGGATATTGGCTCTGGCGTTACACGTTATTTGGCATCGAATAATCCTGAACTTCTAGTTGGAATCCACTTAACGGATATTGGTATCATAAGAGATCTCTTATCTTCCCAGGATGAGGCAGAACGCTCAGAGGAAGAACGAGAGTACAAGGAAAATGCTTCAACATGGATTTCACAAGAGGGGGGTTATATGTCCATTCAATCAACCAAACCTCAGACACTTGCGTATGGACTTTCCGATTCCCCAGTAGGTTTGGCCGCTTGGATCATTGAGAAATTTCGTGCTTGGAGCGACTGTAAAGGTGACCTCAATCAACTATTTAGCAAGGATGAGTTGCTGACTCATATTATGATCTATTGGGTTACGAACACCATAGGATCATCCACACGTATGTACTACGAAAATTCACATTCCTTGCCACCATTGGGACGTATAGAAGTTCCGACAGGCATTGCCATATTTCCTGCGGATATCGTGCTGCCGCCCAAGTCTTGGGCGATGCAAAACCTGAACGTAACGCGTTGGACCTCCATGCCTAGTGGAGGGCATTTTACGGCTTTGGAAGAACCGGAGTTGCTGGCTGATGATATTCGGGCATTCTACAGACCGATTCGAGCAATGAACGATTAATGTAGTTATATATATGGTGGAATTCGTAAGGTCCCGACTTGGATATCTAAAGCGGGCCCTTTTTTTTCTTCAATCTGCTCAAAAAGTGACGTACAAAGGTGGTCAGATGGTATAATCGGGTAAAGTGTTATTGTCTCACCAAGTTATTTTCGAAAAGGTTTTCGGAAAATGGTCTGTTTTTGTTTGTAACCGCAATCATAATACACACAGAAAGTGAGAGCTGAGATGAATCAGAAAAAGCTTTTTACGGATGGATGGCAATTTGCGAAAAGTAAGCTGGAGGTTACGGAGTCTGCGGGGTTAACGTTTGAACCGGTTGAGCTTCCTCATGATTGGCTGATCTATAATACGCTTGAACTGTATGAGGACAGCATCGGATGGTATCGCAAGACATTCCCATATACGAAGGATGAGCAGCAGCTTCTGCTTTGCTTTGACGGGGTGTATATGGATTCTTCCGTATATGTGAACGGTCAGCTTGTGGGGGAATGGAAGTACGGTTATTCGGCTTTTGAGCATGAGATCACGAGTGCTTTGGTGGAAGGTGACAACGAAATTGTAGTCAAAGTTGTGCATCAGAGTCCCAACAGCAGATGGTATTCGGGGGCCGGAATTTATCGGAATGTGTGGCTCAAAACGAGAGATCGGAATCATATCGTCACAGACGGTACCTATGTATCGATTCAGCAGCAGCCAGAAGGCTGGCAGGTTGAGGTGGATACGGAGCTGAGTCTCAATCAGAACGCACAGCTTGTGCACACGATTTGGTATGAGGGTAATCAGATCGTATCCAGCAAAGAGGACGTTATATCTACGGCGGGTAAAGACGCCGGACATGGAGAGATACAAACCAACAGCCAACAGCTGACGGTCGATCTTCCGAAGTTATGGAGCCCGGATGAACCGAATCTGTATGATCTGGTAACGGAACTGCAAGTAGCTACAGGTGAGCAGGGCTATGAGACGATCGAGACCGCCACACAGCGGATTGGTTTCAGGGATATCAAGCTGGATGCAAACGAAGGATTCCACCTGAATGGGGTCAAGATGAAGCTGAACGGCGTGTGTGAACACCATGATCTCGGAGCGCTGGGGGCTGCTTTTAACCTGACTGCGCTACGTAGAAGATTTGTGCTGTTGAAGGAAATGGGCGTTAACGCTATCCGGACCGCTCATAACATGCCTGCCAAAGAGTTCATGGAACTTGCGGATGAGATGGGTATGCTGATCGTTTCGGAAGCGTTCGATATGTGGGAGAGAGCCAAGACACCTTACGACTATGCGAGATTTTTTCCGGAATGGGCACACACCGATGTGAAGAGCTGGGTGAAGCGTGACCGTAACCATGCAAGTCTGATCATGTGGAGTATCGGGAACGAAATTTATGATACACATGCAGATGAGCGGGGGCAGAAAGTGACTCGCATGCTGATGGATTATGTACTGGAATTTGATCCAAAAGGGAATGCAGGCGTGACGATCGGTTCGAACTACATGCCATGGGAAAACGCACAAAAATGTGCAGACATCGTGAAGCTCGCAGGTTATAACTACGCGGAGAAATACTACGACAAACATCACGAAGAACATCCGGACTGGATTATCTATGGTAGTGAAACGTCGTCTGTAGTGCAGAGCCGTGGGATCTATCACTTCCCGTTCGAGCAGTCCATTCTGGCGGATGATGACGAGCAGTGCTCGGCTTTGGGTAACAGTACAACAAGTTGGGGCGCGAAGTCCGCAGAATATTGCATTTTGGCAGAACGAGATACGCCGTATTCCTTGGGGCAGTTCCTGTGGACCGGATTCGATTATATTGGAGAACCAACACCGTATCATACAAAGAATTCGTATTTTGGACAGCTGGATACAGCAACGTTCCCGAAAGATTCCTACTATATCTACCAAGCAGCCTGGACGGATTACAAGAAAAGTCCGATGGTTCACCTGTTCCCTTACTGGGATTTCAGTCCTGGTCAGCTGATCGATGTACGCGTGTGCAGTAATGCGCCGAAGATTGAATTGCAGCTGAATGGCAAGACAATCGGCACGTATGATATCGACCATGCAAAGGGAACCCAGTTGGCAGGCTGGTGGAAAGTGCCATATGAAGAAGGCGAGCTCAAAGCGATCGCTTATGATGAACACGGCAACGTTATTGCAACGGATGTGCAAAGATCCTATACAGATGCGAAGAAGATTCGTCTGCAAACCGATCGGGAGCAGCTGCAAGCGGACGGTACGGATCTTATTTTCGTGGAAATCCAAGTGGAAGATGAAGCGGGCAATCCCGTGCAAAATGCAAACAACCGTGTGCAGGTCCAAGTGACAGGTGCAGGTCGTCTATTGGGTCTGGATAATGGAGATAGCACGGACTATGATCCATACAAAGGACTGAGCAGAAGACTGTTCAGCGGCAAGCTGATGGCCATCATCGGGGCAACGAACGAATCGGGAACGGTACGGATCGAGGTGACATCGGAAGGATTGGAAAGTGCAGCTGCCGAGTTCGAATCACGAGCTGTTGCAGGCGCAGTAGATCGTACCTTAGGTGATTCCGGTGCCGCTGCAAGTCAGGAGCATATCGTACTCATGAGTAATACAGAACGTCCGGTTCTGACGGGACGTCTGCAGGAGATTCCTTTGCGGAAAATCGAGATTATCAGCGAAGGTGGGCAGTTATTCGATCCATCGAAACAGCAGATGACGGTGAGCGCCAAGCTGTATCCGGAGAACACATCCTATCGGGATATTGAGTGGGCAGTTGTGAACGATGCGGGTATCGAATCCAACATTGCCAAGGTCGAAGCCAACGGTCTGGAAGTCAACGTATCCGCTCTGGGCGATGGGGAATTCCGTCTTCGTGCGACGAGCAGTAATGGTACCGATAAAACGAAACTGATCTCCCAACTGGAGTTCAAAGCAACGGGTCTGGGTACGGCTTACAAAGATCCATACGGCTTTATTACTGGCGGGCTGTACGATTACACCAAAGGGGATGTCGGTAACGGCAATGAGCGAGGGGTAGCGACAAGCCGGGACGGGGAGACACATGTGGGCTTCCGCAATATTGACTTCGGGCCGTACGGCTCCGATACCATTACGATTCCAATCTTTGCGTTGTCCAGTGAAGAGTACTTCATTCAGATCTGGGAAGGTATGCCAGATGAAGAGGGAAGTACACTGCTGGCAGATGTGGTGTATGACAAAGAATCCAGATGGAATGTGTATCAGAAAGAGACGTATCAACTGTCCAAGCGGCTGAGCGGGATTACGTCGATCTGTTTTGTACTGAAGCAGAAGATTCATATCAAAGGCTTCTCATTCGAGCGCCAAAGCCGGGCATTTGAACAGAATACGGCTGCATCATGCGATCATCTCTACGGGGATACGTTCAAGATCGAGGGTAATCATGTCGAGGGGATCGGAAACAATGTGTCGTTGGAGTTTGAAAATATGGACTTCACGGCAGAAGGCACGTCCAAGTTTGTGATCTATGGACGTTCAACAATCGATAAAAACACGATCCATATCCGCTTTGCAGGTGAGGACGGACAGAGCAATCAGCTGGTCGAATTCACACAGTCCGATGGATATGAGGAGCGAGTGTTTGAGCTTGAGCAGGTTAAAGGTGTGCAGAAGGTGACCTTTATTTTCCTGCCGGGTAGTCAGTTTGACTTTGGCTGGTTCCGGTTCGAGAAGTAGAGTAACAGATATAGTAGTTCAGGGATAGAGATGATTTATATCAATCCTCTTCAAGTAAACGGTGTTCTTTAAGAACAGGACGTTTACCTGAAGGGGATTTTTTCTAAGCTATGCGATTCGTTTAGCTTCCTGAATCTTTCTTATCAGCATCGTCAATGGTCAGCATCGCTTTCTCTGAATCCCAGGACACGTTCAATCCCAAACCACGCAATACCTCAAAAGGCACTGTAGTTGCTCCCGAGTAGTTATTTATGGGTTCAGGTATCTGCACGACTCGCTCCCCAGAGGAATCGGCGGAGGTTATAACATACTGTGTCTCGTTAGGTCGGATTGTGATTGTCCGATTGTCATAATTCAACGTATAGTGGTTCGGGCTACCTTTCACCTGATGAATCTCAAATTTTGCTCCAAGTGCTGTGGCGATGGCTTTGATTGGCAGTTGCACGGTCTTAGGCGTTTCAACAGCGGCATACATTGACTGGAACAGCTCACCGTTAAGATATACATCTGTACCAATTTTGGCTTGAACGGGTTTGTAGACCATTCCTCCAGATGACGTTGCAGGTGCACCCGCTTCCTCGTATTTATCACTTCCCCAGCCCCAGACGGTTCCATCCGAGGATAAGGCAAGACTGTGGTAATATCCTGCTGAAATATCAGTAATACCGGATAAATGGTTTACTTTTCCTTCTTTACCGTTCACACTTCTTCCGTAGCTGTACACCTCACCGGATGTCGTGAGTATTAACATATATTGCGTATTTCCATCCATCTTCTTCACCTTGAAGTCGTAATGAAAGGCGAATACTTTCCCTGTCTCGTCCACACCCCAGACTTTCCCGTTCTTATCCAGTGCAAGCAGGGACGTATCTGTTCTTGTGATCGAAGATATGTTGGTCAGACCTTTTATCTTGGTAGGTTTGGACAGGACATTCCCGGATTCGTCGGGCTCGTTCCACGTCCATACGGAGCCATCTTTCTTCAAAGCATATCCATGCAGACCTGCGGATCCAACCTGGATAACATCTTTCAGTCCGCTAATCGCATGTGGTTTACGTATGAGATCATCTGAATTGATTCCTTGAGCGTTAGGGCGCTGCCATGACCAGACTGTCCCGTTCTGGAGAAGGGCGACAGTGAAAGAACCAGTCACTACATCCTTCGCAGAGTTGATGCTTTCGACTTTGCTTGGTAGTTTGCCAGCACCCCACTCCCAGACCGTTCCATCTGCCTGAACTGCTGCGTTGATTCCACCACCGGCGGCTGAAATAGCTATTACATTAGATAGTTCCGGTACGCGGATGGGACTAAATGTATGACGATATCGAATGTTCTCGCTCACACCCAGCTCTCCCAACAAATTGCGGCCCCAGGTCCAGACCGAACCATCACTTCTCAAGGCGACTGTGTAATAATAAGCTCCCTCTACAGCGGTATAGTGGAGTTTCTTCTCTGTATTTACTGCATTCGATTGAACAGAAGTGTTACTGGCGGAATGCTGTACGTTAGGGGCTGCGTGAGTAATTGGCTCAGCTGTCATCTCCAACAACAAGCTGGACGCAACTAGTGCTGCAGCCATTGCAATGGCGAATCGTCGGGACGATTTACTTTTACTATTAGGTCTATGATTCAAGCGTGAAGTGGGGCGTTGTTTTTCTTTTGCTATGTCATCGGATGGGTTAACCGAACGCATGTGTATCGCCTCTTTTTCGGATGAGATGGACGTAAATAATGCATTGTTATATAAACACTCTATGGAAGGATGAAGTTACATACAAATAATAAAAATTCCTTTATATTGAAGATCCGTACTGAGTGTTTTAAGCTATTTCTAACAGCACATAGGTAACATGTACGGAGAATTTAGCGTCTTAATTCATGAGGTGATTGGATGAAAAGAGTACTGCTCACGCTTTTGTTAGCGTTAATAATGTTAACAGCCTGTGAGGCAAATGATCCGACAGTGGATTCTCCAGTGGTTTTGAATTCATTTCCGGAAATTATTGAGCCACATAACCCTGAGCAAGCGGAGCAAAGCGGGGATGTCGTTGTGCTTCTCGAAGGCATGCGAAACAAGGATAAGTGGAATACTTTTGTGAAGAATGTGAAGAACAAACAGCAGGATCAGGTTCGTGTGACGATGTATACCATCGAAGGTGGGGCCGTCATCTATGAATTGATATACGATGGCTCAGTCATTCAATCGACTTATGATAACTCAAGGGATGCCTATGGCTCCAAACAGGGGATCACGACCAACACTGCGAAGGGATCGGTACGATGAAGAGTGAGCAACGTGTTTTTAACGTGTTAATCGGTTGTGAGAAGGCAGGCAGTACCTTTTCGATTCCCAAGTGATGAGAGCGGTATCTAACCGTAAATAGTTGAGCTATGTAATTATTCATGCTGTAAATCAAAAAAGATCCTGCGAAGCCGAGGCTTTTCAGGATCTTTTTGCTGCTATCTGGAGAGCGAGAGCTGGTGGTTTATGCATACAAAGCATTGGATAGTTCGATCAGATTACCGTCAGGATCACGTATATACACCGAACAGATTGGCCCCAGTGCACCTGTTCTTTTGACTGGTCCTTCTTCGATCTTCGTGTTCTGGTGTGTTAAATGTGTAATGACTTCCTCCAGAGGTGTGCTGACCAGAAAACAAAGATCTGCTGAACCCGGTGTGGGGATATGGGCTTTGGGTTCAAACTCTTTGCCACGTTCATGCAGATTGATTTTTTGCTGTCCAAACTGTAACGCTTTTCGGCCTTGGCCGAATTCGACTACCTGCATGCCTAATACATTCGTATAAAATGCAATCGTTGCTTCCAGATTTTCCACGGTTAACACGAGATGATCAAGTCGTTCTATTTTCATGGATGAGCCTCCTTTGAATTGGATCATTAGCTCCTGTGAGACGATATTAGTATTATACCTTAGAGATTGGTGTGGGTAATCGGTTTAGGCAACGCCGAGCCTTCGGATATTTTAGTGGAAAAGTAGAATATGAAGGGGAGAGCGAGCAAGATTAGACCGATGATCACAGCGACGATGATACTCTTTTTATTCAATTTATAGCTCCTTTCGGAAAAATATATTCTAGCACAATGGGTATATAACCTATATATTAACCAATTGATCGAATTTTGGAGTAACATGCACGAATGCGCAATATATCTGCCTAAGGATCTTTACCAACTTCCAGTTAGACTATGTGAAAATGAATCCTCCGTTTGATTCCAATCCTCCTTCTAACTTGTTAAAATTTAGGTACATATACTACGGTCAGGTTGGCGGTGAAGATAGAATGCAGCGTATTCAGGTACATCCCGATGTATTAGAGGAAAAAGCCCGGCTCGTCCAGCAGAAGAAGCTGGAACTGGAGCGAATGGTACGGGAACTGGAAAAGTCAATTTACCTGTTGCAGTCCGAATGGTCGGGTATGACAGGGGAACGTTTCTTTTGGGATTTTATGCAGGTGAAAGAAGTTTTTCCTGCTACACTGGGTCTTTTGGATAAAATTCAGAACGAATTTATTTTTATAGCGAAGAATTTCAGAACAGCCGATGGTTCAGGTGAGGTTGCTCTATATATACCTGAAGAACTGAAACGAAATTTCGGTGTTGGACTGCTGGACAAGTCGGTGGGAGAAACAGTAACCGGAATGGGACAGACGGCGGAGGCGCTCTTTTATGATCCATTCGGCACGGTCGCTAGTGTGGCCTATGGGCTGACTTTGGGTAAGGTGGTCGATGTTGGGCGAGGCATTAAGTTTGCTTGGGATGCAGCCTGGGGAAACGGAACAGCCAGGGATGATGTAAGCCAATTTGTGGATGAGCAGAAGAACCAGGTGAATGAGAGTGGGGCCGGGTATTATAGTGGTTCTGTGATGGGTCAGGTATTGGCCTATGCCTTTGTTGGCAAGGCGCTTCGTACTGTTGAAAATAAGCATAGCGATCTGGGAGGATCAGGTGGGGGGAAGGTAGAGCCGGGGAAAGGTAGCGGTTTAACTAATGACTCAAGGTTAAGAATGGAAGGAAATAAAACTATATACCCTAATCAATTCGGTAATGAGATATCTTGGACCAAACAAGGTTCAAAAGATATAGATGCTATTATCGAGAAGAATTTAAAAAGTTCAAAAGCTGGTGATGTTTTAGAGGGTGAAGTAGCGCATACTGTAAAAGGTACAGGAAGATTGCAGGGGACTGGAATACAGTTGAAATTGCAAGATGATACAATAGCAGGGGATATTGATGTGTTAACAGATTCACATCTTATTGAAGTGAAGAAGTCTTTAAGTGCAGTAAGTAAAAAACAATTTGATAAATTGACTGATCCTTTAAATGAGAAATACTTTAACTACGATAACAAGGAAATCATATATTATATTGAAGATATTACTGTAAATAATCGAACGCAGGAAAATCTAGTTAAAATGATTCAGAATAAAGGAATAAAAATAATAAGTTCTACTAACGAATTAGAGGAGGTCTTGAAGAAGTGAGTTCTTTAATTTTTTTGAAAAAGATAGAAAATTACGTTCCTGAAAAAGCCATTGAGGATTTTAAGAAAGCAGCGCGAAAAGCGAATATGTTTTGCATTTTGATAAAAGATAAATACCGTGATGATCTCTTCATATCAGCTGAAGGAACACTATCAGAAGTTGATGAATTTACTTTTAAAAACATGGATAATAAGGACAACTTAAAGTACTTCACATTTAATGTTAATCAAGTAGAAGAAGACTCAGTTGATAGTTTCACTTGGCTTACTCAAGACGAAAATTACTTCTGGGCTTTAGATATTGAAAATATAAATCATGAGTACAAGTTTATTTTTAGATTCGTTGTAGAGTACTTCAAAGATAATATTCAGGATTGTCTATGGTTTGATGATGCTGAATGGTATTACACCGCTGACGATATTTTAAAATTAAGTCAGATGCCATATGATCCGAAGTGGTGCAGTGAAAAGATTGTCTAGTTTTATACATTTGAAAATAACGAGATTTTAATAGGGATTAGACATAGTCGAGGAGTATTGAAATAATGGGAATGTCATCTTTTTTATTATTTAAACGTGGAGAAAGCACGTCAGCAAGTAATTTATTGAGTACTATTAATAATATATGTATAAAAGAGAAACTATTCTTTGATAAGGATGAAGAAACTTACAATAGCGAAGGTGCATTAAAATATACTCGACTATATATAAGTGACACGCCATTCAAGGAGAATTACTCAAGGACGCTTAGCTTTAGTGTATATGATGAACCTTATGAATTTCAAACCGTTACTTATGACTGGGATGATACGCAAAATGAATATTTTAAAGCAGTAGTATCTGATGATTTTGATGATAATGAGGATTTATTATTTAAATTCCTTTTTGCTTTTCTGAATGAATTCCCCGATGCAAGAGTATGGATTGAAGAAGATTGGTTTTACAATCTAGAAGATATGAAACAGATAAAGGCATCCTACAATAATGATTGGTGTTATATTGATCGCAAGAACATGTAAAAAACCAACATGTCCATTAATTGATAATGCTTACAGGCACTTCTACCAGACAAAAAGTAGAGGTGCATTTTTATGGAATTTAATAATGGATGGTGTTTTCTGGATGATACTTTGTATGGGAGCTTAAAGTTAATGTCTGTGGATATTAAGTCCAATTACAGTTCCTACAGAAATATACATATGGAGAAATTGAGTAGCCCTGCCGTTCAGATGCAATAGAGAGTGCGCCACCCTTTTCAGGTTTTGGACTTACTAAGGATACTAGCAAGTACTACGATTATGAGATTGATTACTAAATGTTGAGGTGAAACAGAATGTTATTGGAAAATGCAGTATCCAAACTAAATAGTATAAATTGGGGCTCAGTAGGTACTGTTATCTCTGAGGAGGATACTAACCTCGGCTATGAATTTCTGAGAAGAATGGCTCAGTTTTTTAAAGCGGAGCAGCTGAAGCCTATGCCACCTGCATTTACAAACGTGGCGAAACTGTTAGGAGATCAAGAAGAGGAATTAGATATTTCAGCTTATTGTAGTTCAGAGGCTGTTGCTTATTTGAATCAAAACTCATACGTGAAAAGAATATTTGAATACTATCTACAGTTGGCGAAGTACGCAGTGGTTATCCCGGGTATTAGTCAATATCTAGACATATATGAACCGTTAATTAAACTTTTTGAACGGGGCGGCTCTTTTTGCATCAAACCACTCTCTCTAGAAATTATACAAGTCTCACATTTCCCACTAAACAATTGGTATGAAAAATTTGTTGTGAAAGATCCGATTGATATTAATAATCTGTAGATCATATTTAATGTAATTATATTCATCCAAACAGCACTCCTACCAAATTACAATAGAGGGCTGTTTGGATGAAACAGTAGGAGGAGTTTAAATGGCAACTGATTGCTCCTTGAAATTTGAAGGAGTTGTGTTACAAAAGAAACTCTCTAGTCCTTTTGATTACGCTTCAGAGTTTCTTGCCAATGATTTTAAATATAATCAGGGTTTAAATTTTCGAATAGATAATGACTGGGATAGTATAGAAGCAATTACCCTCATTTTTGTTCTGGTCTTTGAAATAATCGATTCGATGCAAAGTAACCTTTTGTTTCTTCTTAATGATTAATAACGAAGACGGTTTTTGGGATTGAGTAGAGTACAGAAGGTTAATTGAAACTAGAGAATACCAAAATATGTAGAAGATTTTTTTAGTTAAATCAATTCAACAGGATTCTACTCATCTAATAGAGGAGATCAATAAATGGAATATGAATTATTTTTGAAAACTAATATGGATGTTAATTCTCTAGGAGAACTGATAAGGAGATATACTGTTGAATTTGTTAATGAGGAAGTATCCTTTCATAGTAATGAAGAGGAAATAGTTATCGGTGTTACGTTTTTTTCGCTTTTTCTTGAGATAGAGGATATTTCTAATATCGCTTTTGTTAAAAAGCATTATAACTTAGATGTTAATGTATGTATTAGGGTTCAATTGTATGGGAGTACTTTTTATAAAGGTATTGAGAAATTATTTAAAGTCATAGGGAAGCTCATAAGACATATAAACGGAAATCTATTATTCTTGGAAGATGGTTCAGCTCAGTTACTTAGAATGGAAAGTGGTCAGTTGATGGTTAATAATTCTTTAAATCAGTATCAAGTGAAGTACTTAACTTCAAGCCTACTTTGTTTACTTAACTGTTCTTATATTGAAAGGACACTGGAACAATAAGAAAAATTATCCGGAATTATACTAATCTAAACATTCCACAAATTAAAGTAAAGGCGAAAAGGTTATGGAATATTCATTGAGGTTGAATGGAAAACAAGATGCGTTATGGTTGGAGAAATTAATTGAAAGTAAGAACTTTGAAGTGAATTATATAACCAGACAACACAATTTATTGTTCATCCATGAGTTTGATCTAAGCGGTGGTTTGAAAATAACTGCTTATGATAATAATTTTCCGCCTGATCATCCAGCAGTATCTTATGAAACGATGTTTCAAGAAGAGGATTTTAATTATCAACAAACAATATCTTATGAATTGGAGAATAACCAGCAATATGAATTTTGGTATAAAACAATGTATGAAATTTCTTTCGCTATATTAGAATCACTTAAAGTAAATGGCGTATTCTATCACACTTCTGGAGAAGAGATATTTTTCTTTGAAAACGGAAAGTATACGTTCAACGGAACATACCTTGAATTGATCCAGACGCATTATGGAGAACTTCTTGAAAATATCGAGTATTCGGTTTTTACGAAACCTCACAACTGAATTACAGATAATGCATAAAGGCACTTCTACCAAACAACGTAGAGGTCCTTCTTACTATAAAATCTTAGGAGAAAAATGGCGATGATACTAAAAAAACGACTTTTAATAATCGGATGTTGTATTGCCTTGGTGATCTTACTTGTTCTAACTTATAGCCTCTATAAAGAAAAAAGAATGTATGAGCAGTATCTAACGATGAATGTACGACAAGATATGGTTGATATGAAGAGTGCGATTATAAATAATGATATTTTATTTAACCGAATACTTAAGAATGAAATAATAACAAACGAGATGGTTGAGGATGGAGAACAAGCCAGCCAGCTCTATTACAACTTTACAGATATGACGCAGATTATAGATAAGTATAACTTGATGAATCTAAGTTTCAGCGAAGAAGCCAACTGGCTGGTAAAACCCGCAGCATTATATACTAACGACTTAGGCCAAGATGACATTTTGCCACCTACACTTCACCGCATGCGAATGACGTTCGAGAGGCTGGATATAACCAGTTATCCTGTAAAAGCTGAACTTAAAGCCAGAATCGAGGAGTACCAGCAGTTAAATCATCGATGGCTGAACATTGTTGGGGACTTTGAATCCAAGGAAATTAATGAGAATGATTGGCCCCAAATCTTGAATGATCTGGAGCAAGTGACCCGAGCTTATTTTAGTGAGAAAAAGGTTAATTTCGTGGATGATGACGTTTGGAGAGATGCTTTGAATCCAAGGTACGAATGATAATTATGAGTGTGATTGATGTCTAATAAAATTCAAGAGGTTCTTTGGTATGAAAGGAGATGAGGAGCATATCCATCCTAGAAAAAATTAATGAATTAGCAGTGATTCTTTTACTCATTGGTACCTTCTTTTACTTTCTAGAGATACGTAAAATCAAAAGGCAAAGGAAACTAACGGTTATAGAATACATCATGTATGTCACGATTCAATTTGGGTACTTACTTTGGGCAGGAAGCCGATTACTAATGTTAATTTCATAATAGCTTACATCCAAAGTGTAGCACTACAACCGTTCAGAATGGGTAGAAAGTGCTCTTTTTTTATAAAGATCTGGGGGGATCGAGTGGGGTAAGGCGGAGAGTGCTTCTACACTCAAAGAACCTATAAAGATTAAAACAAATAAGGGGATAGAAGTTGAATTCACCAATCCATCAGGAAATAAGATTAGCTGGATTGAACAAAATCCTAAAAATATATCAAAAGCAATCGAAAGTTCGTTAAAAAGCCCTAATCCAGGTAGAGCCCTTGAGGGGAAGGTTGGGGATTATGTTCAACAAAGAATTGAAGTAGTTGGGTTTGCATTGAAAGCAAACAATGTTACAAAGAATGAGATTGCAGGGGATCTAGATGTTGTTACGAGTAAACAAATTATTGAAGTAAAGAAGTCTACATCTGCTTTAGACATGGAGCAGATCGATAAATATATCAATTCAGGTAATCCTAAGTTTTTCAATCATGACATGAAGGAAGTTATTGTCTATATTGACAAGCCCATAGATTTGTAAAATAAATACGTAAAAGAGAATATAAATCATTTAAGAGACTCGGGTGTTATCGTTGTGAATTCACTAGACGATTTAGGAGGAGTATTGAAATAATGGGGACATCAGCAGTTATTCTATTCAAAAGTGGGGAAAGTGTTGAAATAAATATATTATTACCCCGCTTAAATGAGTTATATAATAGAGAAGGTTTATTTCATAGTCATGATCTGAAAAAGATTGATGAAACCGAAAAGTTGAAATATTGCGAATTTTGCATTAGCGATGTACCAATGAAAGATAGCTATGACAGGCAGCTATGTTTTGGGATAGCAGATGAACCATACCCGTATAAACTTGTTAATTTTGATTGGGATTCTTCTGAAGAAGATTATTTCAAAACAGTGGTATCTGGTGATTTTGATGGTAATGAGGATATATTATTTAAATTCCTTTTTGCATTTTTGAATGAATTCCCGGTTGCAAAAGTATGGATCGAGGAAGATTGGTTTTATACCTTGGATGACCTGAAAAAGATAAAAGCTTCGTATAATAATAGCTGGTGCTATATGAGTCCCAAGGACATCATTTAAATGAAATAACAACATTACAACAAAGATAAAGTTAACATTGTACAGGCACTTCTACCTGATCACAAGTAGAGGTGCTTTTTCTATGGAATCAAAACAACTAATGAAATTTCCCTCATGCTGGACGATAATATAAAAGAAAGTTATTTATCAGCTATACCATTAGTTTCACCAAGTATTTATTTGAACTACTTACATATCCACAACCATCCTACACCCACACGAGGTACATTCATGAAACAAGGCATATATGAACAGCTTATCAACACAATCACCAGGCAGGAGATTTCGGCGTTGGACCCGGATGTGTATAACATTGGGACCGAGAAGTTGGATGCAGAGGAAGCGCGCAAGCTGCTGTCCACGTATTTGGCGGCGGTGACTCGGCGAGCGCTCAAGATTGTACGGGAACAGACGGAAGATAAGACAGTAGTGTTGGCGCAGATTCGAACGTGTAATGAGATTATTGCTACCCTGAAAGGCACACTGGGGGAAGAAGAATACAACGAATTACAACTGGATGAGCAGGGGGAAGTGCTGACCCATGTGTACTCCAAGCTGAACAGCATTCGTGCGGTCCGGGATACCAAAATCGTTCGTCCAGATACGCCGATCTCCCAAAGCTCTTTGTTCACAGGTGCCAAGTCCGAGCCGAGTATGTTACTGGAGCTGCAAAAGGAGATCGTGACCGCCGATCGGATCGACTGGTTGGTGTCATTTATCAAATTCAGCGGGCTTCGCCTACTTCTGGAACAGCTTCAACAATTCACGATGAGCGGTGGCAAGCTGCGTATCATCACAACTACATACATGGAAGCAACCGACCTGAAGGCCATCACTGAACTTAGCAAATTACCTAACACAGAGATCCAGATTTCGTATGATACCAAAGTGACTCGGCTGCACGCCAAAACGTACATTTTCCACCGTGATACTGGATTCACGACAGCCTATGTCGGCTCCTCTAACCTGTCCAACCCGGCGCTGACCAGTGGTATGGAGTGGAACCTCAAGGTGACGGAGAAGGATTCACTCGATGTGCTGCGCAAGATTGAAGCGACCTTCGAGAGTTACTGGAATGACCGCGAATTTACGCGATATGTTGCTGAGGATGAAGGACATGAGGCACAGCTGAAGGCGGCTCTGAATCGTAAAAAAGATCAGTCCAACTACTTTCACCTCGACATCCAGCCTTATGATTATCAGAAAGAAGTGCTGGAGCAGCTGGACGCCGAGCGTACGCTGTATGGACGAACCCGCAACCTGATCGTTGCCGCCACAGGCGTTGGCAAAACGGTCATCTCTGCCTTCGACTATAAGCGATTCCGGGCAAGCCATGCGGGAGCCAAGCTGCTTTTTGTCGCCCATCGGGAAGAAATCTTGAAGCAAAGCAGGGACACGTTCCGGTATATCCTGAAGGATATGAACTTTGGTGAGCTGCATGTCGGGAATCACCGAGCAGAGGCGCTGGATCACCTGTTTGTTAGCATTCAGAGCCTTAACGCTATGAAGCTGACGGAGATCACCAGCCCAGACAATTACGATTACATCATTGTGGATGAATTCCACCATGCCGCTGCACCTTCATACCAGAAACTATTGTCCCACTATGAACCGAAGATTTTGCTAGGACTTACTGCAACACCGGAACGGATGGATGGCAAAGACATTACCGCCTACTTCGATCATACGATTGCCGCCGAGATCCGACTAACCGATGCCATTGACCGGAAGCTACTGAGTCCGTTTCAATATTTTGGCGTCACCGATACTGTCGATCTATCTCAGGTGAAGTGGTCGCGTAAAGGCTACGATCTGAATGAACTGGAGAAGCTCTATACCCATAACAAAATCCGTGCCAACCAGATCATCCAAAGTCTGAACAAATACGTAACTGATCTGGACGATGTGAAGGGGCTTGGTTTCTGCGTAGGGGTGGATCATGCAATGTATATGGCAAAAATATTTAAAGAAGCCGGCATTCCATCCATGGCCCTGCATGGTGGGTCGAGCGAACAGGAGCGTCATTCTGCGAAAGGACAGCTGGTGAACGGGGAACTGCGCATGATCTTTGTCGTGGATCTGTACAATGAGGGCGTGGATATCCCTGAGGTGAACACGATTCTGTTCCTGCGTCCTACTGAGAGTCTGACCGTATTCCTGCAGCAGTTGGGACGTGGACTACGGATGGCGGATGGCAAAGAGTGCCTGACCGTGCTCGACTTCATCGGACAAGCGCATCAGGAATACAGGTTCCAGGATAAATTCCGCGCCCTGATCGGCGCTACCAAACATTCCATCTCGTACTACGTCGAGAATGGTTTTTCGAACTTACCGCGCGGCACGTTCATTCAATTGGAAAAACAAGCGAAGGAATACGTCATGCGCAACCTCAAGCAGATGAGTCGTAATCGCAGAGCGTTGATCCAGAAGCTGCAAACGTTCCAGCAAGACACTGAACTGCCGCTGACACTGGCTCATTTTGTGGAGCATCACGGGATGACTCTCTATGAATTGTATGGTGGACGCATAGGGAAAAGATATTTCCGCGGCATGTTGGCCGAAGCCGGACTAATCGCGCCAATCGAGGGGGAGCAAGAGGAATATATCCGCAGACTGCAATCTGTGCTGACGATTAACTCCCGAAGCTGGCTGACGTTCTTGATCGACTTTATTGAAAAAGGGAAAGAACCGACCAACGCTGATGAACAGCGCATGTTGATTATGTTCTATTACACTTTCCACAGGGCCGCACCTGAGAAATTAGGATTGAGCAGTATCGAGGAGGGAGTACAGCGTGTGCTGTCTTGTGAGGCATTCCGAGCAGAACTTGTGGATATTTTTAAATATAATCTGGCTCATCTGCGATTTGTGGATAAAAGCAATCCGTTCCCGTACACTTGTCCACTGGATATCCACTGTGCGTACTCGATCGACCAAGTGCTTTCCGCCTTCGGTTACTGGAATGCCCAGCAATCACCCGCCTTCCGTGAAGGCGTGAAGTATTTTGCCGATGAGAAGACGGATATCTTCTTCATAACACTGAACAAATCGGACAAAGACTTTTCTCCATCTACTCTGTATGAGGATTATGCGATCAACGAGCGTTTATTCCACTGGCAGACTCAAAGCAGGGTGTCGGAGCATACAGCTACCGCACAGCGGTATATTCATCATCGAGAGACAGGCAACCGGATCGCGCTGTTCGTACGAGAGTATAAGGAAGAGCATGGCTATACGTCTCCATTTGTCTTCTTGGGCGAAGCGGATTATGTGAGTCACGAGGGGAACAAACCGATGAGCTTTGTGTGGCGGCTGCGGGAAGAAATGCCCGCGAAGATGGTGGCGGTGGCGAATAAGTGTATTGTTTGAGGAGGTTAATACCAAAAGACACAACGGAATCTCCTCAAATTCAGAGAGATTATGTTGTATCTTTCAAACGAGAGTTTACATAAAAGCAGTTTTTTCATTTTTTAAATTGAGGTTATTAAGTCTATTTTATATATGGAATGGGACACGAACAAAATATCTCATAGTTAATGTTTTTGTATAATTTATTTTCCATAATAAAATTGTGATTAAAAGCTGCATCAAAAGGGGTTTCAAAAAAACATTAAAATTTATTCCTTTTGTTGGATAAGCGAATCATATACCAGGGATGACTTTCACTCCCTTGCTGAATCAAATTTAAAAAATGTACGGGGTGACTAGAATCGAATGATTGTTCTATAATTAATTGACTAAAAATTATAAACTCTTAAAAGAAGGTGCACTGCATTGGACGATCAGAGACCAACCGCTTTTATAAGGTACAGCTGGGATGGAGAGGAGCATGAGGCGTGGGTTCATGCAATTGTTAATCGCTTGCGATCTGATGGCAGCGGAATTGAAGCCAGTTTTGATAAATTTGAGGTTTATCATAAAAACTGTAAACTTGAATCAAATGATGGTTAATGCAATAAAGAATAACGATTATGTGATTGTTGTTTTGACTGAAAATTATAGGAATCGAGCAGATAGTTTTCAAGAAGGAGTAGGTTTCGAAGCCGAGATTCTTTTGGGACAAAATCATATCGTTATGCGGCACAGCGGCGATTTCGATAACGTATTCCCTACGTACTTTCGTAACTATTATGCAATTGATTTTTCTGATGACAATCAATTTGAAAAAAGATTCGATGAACTTGTTCACCGGATTTATCGTCACAATTCATATAAAAAAGCTCCGCTTGGATCGATGACAGGTTTTTTAGCTGAAAATTTGCAACCATCATCTTTAATTGAAGAGCCGATACACCATCCGATCAAGAAATATATATTTAATTATTTATGAAAGCTTCATTTCGAGATTGTCGGGGTTAATCCCATCAATAATTCCACAAGATAGCGAAGGGGTTTTTGTATCGTCTGAACGACATAATACGGAACCAATTCGTTTTATCATTGTAAATAATGAGAAATTGTTGACTGGCTAGGCGAAGAGAAGATAGGTATCTTTTACTTCATACAGTAAAAAAGACATTACCTGATTTATAATTAAATAATTCTAAGAGATCAAATAAATCCTTGTATATTCCCCAAAATGTTGGAATTATGAAATAATACATTTAACTTTAAGTATAACCACTCAGAAAAGTAAGGGAGATACAACATTGAATTTTTCAGATAAAGTGAGTTTGATTTGGAACATTGCGGAGCTTTTGCGCGGTGATTATAAACAATCCGATTACGGTAAGGTAATTCTACCTTTTACGGTACTAAGACGTTTGGACTGCGCACTTGAAGATAGCAAAGAAAAGGTATTGGATACCTACAAAACTATGAACGAGCCACTATCCACGATCCAGAAGCGTATGCTTGAGCGAGCGTCTGGTTCCACATTTTATAATACTAGTCCCTTCACTCTACGTTCTATGCGAGATTTTCCGGGAATGCTTGCTGATAATATTAAGCAGTATATTCAAGGCTTTTCCGAAAACGCTCGTGAGATTATTCGATATTTTGACTTTGAAGCGCAAATTAACAAGCTTCAAGACGCCAATATTTTGTTCAACGTTCTTGAAGAGATGTTAAAAATAGATTTGCACCCAGATGTCGTTACAAATATCGAAATGGGCTATATCTTTGAAGAACTCATTCGCCGTTTCTCAGAGCAATCCAACGAAACTGCCGGGGAGCACTTTACACCTCGCGAAGTCATTCAGCTCATGGTTAATATTTTGTTTGATGCTGAAAAAACGGCTCTTACCGGTGCGAAGGTTGTACGTAAGATTTACGACCCAGCTTGCGGCACAGGTGGAATGCTTGCAGTGGCTTATGAATATCTTCGTAAATTCAATCCCACGATGAATGTTGAAGTGTTTGGACAAGAGCTTAACGGTGAATCATATGCGATTTGTAAATCGGACATGTTGCTCAAGGGACTCAATGTATCAAACATCAAATATGGCAACAGCTTTACTCAAGACGGACTCGAGAATGAAGAGTTTCATTACTTCCTCTCTAATCCACCGTTTGGTGTAGACTGGAAAAAGACCCAAAAGGATATTACAGAGGAACATAACAAAAAAGGATTCAACGGTCGTTTTGGGGCGGGTCTTCCACGCGTAAGTGATGGATCTCTTTTGTTCCTTCAACATATGATTTCCAAAATGAAGCCTGGTGAAGGTCGAATTGCCATAGTTTTAAATGGTAGTCCTCTCTTTACAGGTGGTGCCGGATCAGGTGAAAGCGAAATTCGCCGTTGGATCATTGAAAATGACCTGCTCGAAGCGATTATTGCACTACCGACGGATCTTTTTTATAACACGGGGATATCGACATATATTTGGGTGCTCAGCAACCATAAACCAGCTAATCGCCTAGGCAAAGTTCAACTGATAAATGCAGTTGATTTCTATCAAAAGATGCGTAAAAGCCTTGGCAGCAAGCGAAATGAACTCGGACAAGAGCATATTGATGATATCTTGAATTTATATAGCTATTTTGAGGAAAGTGAGCACAGCAAAGTTTTCGATAATGAGGACTTCGGTTATCGCCGGATCACCATCGAGCGCCCGCTACGTTTGAATTTCCAGACCACGTCCGAAAGAATTGGAAAATTAAATGATCAAAACGCTTTTACTAAACTTTCTGCAGCAGAGCAAGAAGCGATAAAAGATGTGATTACCGGTATTCCGTCTGATTCTGTATATATGAATCGCGATGAATTTGAAAAAGTGCTAAAGAAGCAAATTAAACAAGCTGGAATTCCAATGAAAGCTCCAGTTTATAAAGCAATCATAGCCGCTTTAGCCGAGCGAGATGAAAATGCTGAAATTTGCTATGACGCCAAAGGTAATAAAGAAGCGGATACTGAACTGCGCGATTTCGAAAATGTACCGCTCAAACAAAGCATCTACGATTACTTCGATGCCGAAGTTCATCCACATGTGGAAGATGCTTGGATCAATATAGAAGTCCGAGATGATCGGGATGGTCTGGTAGGAAAAGTCGGATATGAAATACCTTTTACTCGCCATTTTTATAAGTATCAAGAGTTGCGCTCTTCGAAAGCAATAAATGCTGAAATACAAGTACTGGAGGGCGAAATCCTTGAATTGCTTAAGGGGGTAACATCTTGAATGTTAAGAGAACAAAATCAGTGAAGGAAGTGTATTTAAAAGAGATTTCAAATTCTTGGTCAATAGTTTCAACTAAATACGTTTACAAAATTCAGCTTGGTAAAATGCTTCAAAATGAAGCAAACAGTGACGAGGATGTTCAAATTAGTTATTTCAAAGCCGCTGATGTTCAATGGGAAAATGTTAACACTGATAATCTCCCTGTTATGTGGGCATCCATGAAAGATCTTAATAAATTTTCAGTATTTAATGGTGATTTGCTCGTTTGTGAAGGCGGTGAGGTTGGCAGAGCTGGTATGGTTTACAACCTAGAGAAAGATTGTATAATACAAAATGCTCTTCATCGTGTACGCTCAACTAATAAAGCAGAAGTGAAGTATTTGATGTACATGTTACGCCATATAGCAGCAACATCATGGATGGATGTACTTTGTAATAAAGCCACCATTGCCCACTTTACAAGTGAAAAGTTTGGTGATCTAAGAATACCTTTGCCGTCAGTTGAAGAGCAGAAAATGATTATCCAGTTATTAGATAATCAAACAACTAAGATAGATACTTTAATTTCAAAAAAACAGAAGCTCATCGAGCTTTTACAAGAAAAACGTCAAGCGATTATTTACGAAGCCGTCACGAAAGGTCTCGATCCAAAGGTCTCGAAGAAAGATTCGGGAATCGAATGGCTTGGCAATGTGCCAGCACATTGGAAGCTTCAAAAATTTAAAAATATTGTTTCGATGGTTGGTGGCGGAACTCCTTCTAAAGATAACCTTGAATATTGGAACGGCGAAATACCGTGGGTTTCTCCAAAGGATATGAAAGTCGATTATATTGATTCCAGCGAAGATCGTATAACCCATCTAGGATTAATGAATAGCTCAACAACTTTGATTGATAAACCGTCGGTCTTAATGGTTGTACGATCTGGAATACTTAAACATACTTTACCGGTTGCTGTGAATATCGTACCAGTTTCTCTAAACCAAGATATGAAAGCTTTAGTTCCGAAAAAAATTATTGACGTCACTTTTTTATTTTGGATGCTAAAAGGTATTGGTTCGTACATTCTATTTTCCTGCACGAAGATTGGCGCAACTGTTGATAGCATTGAAACTGAAGATTTAAATAAATTGATGATCCCAGTTCCTCCGATTAAAGAACAGCTGGTCATTATAGAAAAAATTAAGGCTAAAGCTGAAAAAATTGATTTATTAGTAAATAAAATAAAGGAGCAAATTGAAAAACTTAAAGAATACCGTCAATCGCTCATAAGCGAAGCTGTTACCGGCAAGATAAATGTCCGCAACTATGGAGAGGAGATACAAGAATGACCATCGATTATCGTGAAATCGTATTTGAATCAGCTATCGAATATTCCCTTCTTCGCCAAGGTTTCCTAAAAGGGTTCCCTGGCGAGTTCGATGCTAAACTTGGTTTATTCCGCTCACGACTCATTTCATTTTTACAAGAAACGCAGCCTAAACATTGGGCTGCGCTTCAAACCATTTATGGGGCGTCTGTCGAAAATAGCGTGATTCAGTCTATCACGCGAGCTATTCAAACTCATCCTAAGGGACTTATTGGATTCCTTCGCGATAGTGCACAAGGAAAATACAAAGATCGTGGAATAGAGCTACGTATGTTTTTCATGAAGCCAGATAACGATTTCAATCCTGACGCAGTATCAAATTACGAAAAAAATCGACTTTCCGTGACGCGTCAAGTCCACTATAGTATAAAAAATAATAACTCCCTTGATGTGGTCATCGATTTAAATGGATTTCCACTCATCACAATGGAGCTAAAAAATCCATTAACAGATCAAACCTTTGAACATGCAATCCTTCAATATAAAAAGGATCGGGATCCGGCTGAGCCTATTTTCAAGTTTAATGAACGTTCCCTCGTACATTTCGCGCTTGATCCAGATGAAATACATATGACCACAGAGCTTAAAAAAGAAAAGACGTACTTCTTACCCTTTAATAAAGGTGATGGTTTTGGTAAAGGTAACCCCATTCATGAATCAGGTTACAAGACGACCTACCTCTGGGAAGAAATTCTTGCAAAAGATAGTCTTTTTGATATCTTGCAGCGGTTTATAGAACTTAAAATAGAAGAAAACAAAAAAGATAAAAAAAAGAAAAAGAAACAGCTTATTTTTCCACGCTATCATCAGCTTGATGCTGTTCGAAAAATCGCGGATCACGTATTTATCAACGGGGCAGGAAATCGTTATTTGATTCAACATTCCGCAGGTAGCGGAAAAAGTAACACCATTGCATGGACAGCCCACCGACTGGCTTCGCTCGCGGATCGAACTGGAAAAGCGATCTTTAATACAGTGGTTGTGATAACAGACCGCATTGTACTGGATTCGCAAATCCAAGATACCATTCGCCAGTTTGATTCTACACCTGGTTTTGTTGCTTATATCCATAAAGGCTCGCAGCAACTCGCAGATGCACTTAGTCGTGGTGCCAAAGTAATCGTAACTACTCTTCAAAAGTTTCCGTTTGTGATGGGAAAATTGAATGAAATGCCCAAAGGATCTAAATATGCGATTATCATGGACGAGGCTCATAGCTCACAAACCGGTATGACTTCGACCAAAATGAAAGATATGCTTACGTACAAGTCACTTGAAGAAGCCGAAAGCGTGGACGAGCGTGGCGAAGATCTTCTTGATGTAGATGATCAAATCGCCGAAGTGCTTGCTGCCTATGAGAGACGTCAAAACTTGAGTCTTTTCGCTTTTACGGCAACACCGAAGAAGAAAACGATGCAAACATTTGGTAGTAAAGACGAAGATGGTGAATATCACGCATTCCATCTTTATTCCATGCGTCAAGCAATTGAAGAAGGATTTATTCACGATGTCCTCAAACACTATACGACGTATGATACGTACTTTAAAATTACTAAATCGGCAATCGACGATCCCGAAGTGGATTCAAAAAAAACAAAACGAGCTATTGCCCGTTTTGTCTCCCTTCATCCGACCAATTTATCACAGAAAGCCGAAATCATTATTGAACATTTCCGTACGTTCACGAAAGATAAAATTGGCGGACAAGCCAAAGCGATGGTTGTTACATCTTCTAGGCTTCATGCGAAGCGTTATATGGACGCATTTAAAGTATATCTGTCTCAAAAAGCATATACTGACCTCCGTGTGCTCGTCGCTTTCTCCGGAAATGTTGAAGATCAAGAAATGGATGAAGTCGTCACGGAAGCTGGCATGAATGGTTTCCCAGACACGCAAACCGCCGAAGTATTTGAAGAAGATGAGTTCAAAATTATGATTGTAGCGGATAAATATCAAACGGGATTTGACCAACCACTGCTACATACGATGTACGTCGATAAAAAGTTAACAGGTATCAAAGCCGTTCAAACACTGTCACGTCTTAATCGAACGCACCCAGAGAAAAGTGATACATTTGTACTGGACTTTGTTAATGATCGTGAAACGATTCAGAAGGCGTTTCAACCGTATTATGAGCAGACTACGATCGACGAAGAAACGGATCCAAATTTGCTTTACGAATACCGAAGACAACTTGATGAAACGCGTGTATATGAGGAAAACGAGGTTCATGCACTCTGTGACGTATTCTTTCAACCTAAAATGAAGCAATCTGCGACGGATCAAGCCAAGATCTATAAAATACTGCAGACGCCGGAAAAACGGTTCAGGGCGCTCTCACAGGACCAGCAAGAAGATGTAAAGTCCATGATGAAGAAATTCGTATCGATGTACTTATTTCTCTCACAGATGGTGGAGTACGAAGAAGATATGAAACGCTATTTTACATTCATTCGTTTGCTTTATAAAAAAATAAGTGATCCAATGGGACAAACAGGTTGGGATTTTGACGGTGACCTTGTTGAACTTGAGTACTACCGTATCAAAAAAATTGAAGAAGCACACATTGAGCTTGAAAAGGGAGCTGACGCACCTCTTACAGGAGGCTCAGGTGTCGGTGGTAAAAAGAAAGAGGACTACAAATACTTATCTGAAATCGTCAGACAGATCAATGATCTTTTTGGTACGGAGCTCGATGGCGAAATTATAAGTGGACAACTCTATGAAGTGGCTGAAAAGTTCGTAAGCACACCTGGTATGGAAGAACAGGTAATTAACAATTCATACGAAGATTTCAAATATCCATTTGAAAATCAGTTTATTGATGGTATCGTCGATTCATTCGAAGAGCAACGAGAACAACTTGAAAATGAGAATGATCAGCTTAATAAACTGGTTCAATTTGTGTCCTCAAGTGATGAAGGTTGTAAAATGATCAGTGATGCTGTTGGGAAAATTGTATATAACTTGCTTAAAAAGTGATATTGAAAGACGCATTTGATCATAAATGCGTCTTTTTCGTAGTGATATTCGTTTCAGAAAGGTAGAAGTGGCTATAGTTGTCTGATCTTATGATAAAAATTGGTACGATGTACAGCAAAAAGATCGGAATATTTTTTGCTTGTATCACTTTTTTTTCTATATTAGGAAATTTTTAAAATTTTATATTTATCATTCGCTGAGTTGATTAATTCCAACGATTTTGTTGTAAACCACGCAAATAATAATGATGTCTCGAAAATGTTTTTATAATACATTAAATCTTTTTATTATTACTTTTTGTTTGCATTTTGCTGTCCCAATTCATTCAATGGGATTTTATAGTATCCTCATTTAAAAGTATTATAATTTTTACATTATACAAAAAATAAACTTGTTGAATTAACATTATTTGCAGTTATAGAGGGTCAGGTATCAAATGCCCTTGAACTTGGACTATAAATAGTAAAGAAAATATAAATAAGGCAGTTGAGAATTCTCTATAATTTTACCTTTATAAATAGTTTTCTGTTTTTTCATTTACAGTGTTGATGTGGAGAAATTGCCTCTCAATAAAAAAGCGAAACATATGTTAGATACATTGCTTTTTATGTTGTTAGTCTCCGTTGGATTCGCTTAGTAACTCTCTTATAATATTTCTGGATAAACGAATTTTATTTGGAGAGGTTTCTCTCAACATATCCACTATCTCTTGAATCATTATATCTGTCTCAGTAAACTCAATTTCATCACTTACATAAGCAAAAAGTTGAGAGACATTGACCTCCAACGCCTCTGCTATTTTACCAAGATTAATTAAAGAAACATTCTTTTCTCCGCGTTCAACTTGTCCAATGTATGTAAAATGGAACCCGCCTTTTTCTCCAAGTGCCTCCTGGGATAGTCCTTTCTCTTTCCTTAAAACCTTGATTCGAGCGCCGACTAAATTTAAAATTTCTCTGTCTTCCACTTTATGCACCCCCTCTATGTAAAAGTGTAGACAAGATTTTGGGGGCTAAACATGACTATTTGAATCGTATAAATTCAATAAAATTATATCTTTAAGTATGTATATTGCTGTATAATACTGGTATTAACTCTTTGGAGGGATGACAATGGCAAGAAATTGGTCCATAACCGAAGCACATTGTAATCACCAAGTAGATTTTACTCCACGTTTGCAAGACCATGATAGCTCCACACAACCTAGATCCAAACAAACTCCTGCTTACCACATGCTACATACTACAATATTGGACTATCACCAACATGCTAAGTATCATCTCAAACTTGCCACCATCATGCGTAATCACAATCAGTACAAAGCCTCCCTCATTCTCTGCGATTGGGCTCTTGCCTCCATGATCAAGGCGCTATATATCTATAAGTATCACTCAGTACATCCACCCAAGGAACTCACCATGAACGAAATCTTGCCTTTAGTGCATACGGACACTGAACCCGGATTGGATATCGCTTTGTTCATCGGCACGATACAACATATTTCTTCCCTAGCAGATTACCCGAACGACCAGCCAATAGAACTGGACAACATCGAAAAGCTTCTTCAACGAACAGAAGAGATATTGGATGAGTTAGCCACTCGAATGAAGGATGATTCATCAGAGTAAGATATTTTTTTAATTGATCATTTCGGTTAAATGTTTGATTTATCTGTGTTACGCTTACAAGATGATATCATCCAAATAAAGGATATATGTTGCAGAGAATACAAAGGATTTTCTTTGCTTTGCATCGGGAAAGTAGGTGTACATCTTGAAAAGAGTAATTGCTATCGCGTTTTTTATATTATCTATAATGGAATTGGTTACTCTAATCCTAATTGGTAAAAGCATGATTACTGGGTATATGGAACCTAGTACGTTTAGCGGGATAATTTCATTCCCACTAGGCGCTACGTACCTCTCGATCTGGATGTTCTTTTCACGGCAAGAGTTTACCGGAGGACGAGTCGCGGCACAGATCAGTTTTACAGCGGCATTGTTGACGGCGTGCCCGTTGGTGTGTTTGTTGATTATTTTCTATTAAATCAACTCATCCCTCCCCATAGCAAATGGTATAATGGCAAAAAGGGAGATTCTGGCGCGAGGCTTGAAGGCTCTCACAGCAGAAAGGATGTTATACCACATGCCTACATACAACAAATTGGTACGGGACAAGATTCCGCATATTATCACATCCAGTGGTAAGGAATGCCGCACACGCATTCTCGACCCGGAGGAGTATAAGCAAGAACTAAGAACAAAGCTGCAAGAAGAGTCGGAGGAGTACGTGAGTGCAGCAAGCGATCAGGAGGCATTGGAAGAACTAGCTGACATGCTGGAGGTCATCCGGGCGCTGGCAGAGGTGCATGGTGCGAATGCGGCACAGCTAGACAAGCTGCGGGCAGACAAAGCCGAGGCGCGCGGTGGATTCCAGGAACGGGTGTATCTGATCGATGTCGACGAAGCTTAACGTTAAACTCATTACAGATAACTTGGCAGACGAACTGATTGCCCGGATGCAGCATGCATCCGGGATTATTTTGTCACTGTGAAACAGCTTCCCTTGCCGGAAATAATAGTGAGTTCATCAATTCTTACATAATAGTTCCAGTGAAATGGGGTGTTATCTGGATAGACGATAATATATTGAGGATCATTATAGGAATAACTTTGTTGCAAAGAATAACTTATTATTGCATTAGAGATTCCCAAGCTTACAACAAATGAAGCCGCTAGTACTAATAGAACTGTTGCAAGTGGTTTAACCTTTTTATAAATGAATGTGATTGCAGTGGCAATGGCTAACAAAGCAGAAATGATGAGTTCATTATTTGATCCCAAGATCGCGAAATTCTGTTCTTGGTTCGTAAAAGGATAGAACAAATTAATTCCATTACCAAGAAAGTCTATAAGAAGATGCCCGATGAATAATGTGGCCATCGTACTTATCCATGCCCAGAAGAACCGAACGTTTAAGGTTTTATAGATGATCCAGCCATATGCAGCTCCAATTAAGGGAACCGTAGCAAGAGAATGTAACAATATATCACCAAAGTACTTAGTGATGTCAGGAGTGATAGCAATAATAGATCCCAAAAAAATAGTAATTATATAGTCTTTAGTAAGAGATAACCGCTTATTTAGAAAAAGTAATAGAATTGTTCCGCCCGTAATCAAGTGTATAGCCATATGAAGAAACATTTGCATCAAGTTACCTCCTGAGCCTAGTTCATACATTTAGTTCTTTTAGTGATGAATTCTCACTTCACATAAAATCACTTTTCCCCACCCTCCACAAAAACCATAATCGCTTGATACAAAAACTTCAAAAATTCCTCATCACCCAACTGATCAAAATAACCCGCATAGCGACGATCCGTCGTATAGGCTTCTGCAATACATCTCAAAATCTCAGCATCACAACTCATAAACTGCTCCAGACAATTCTTCCATTCTCCCACTAACACTTGCACCTCACCAGAAGCAGGGGACAGATCCTGGTGCTTCGCCAATTCCCGAAATACCTGCTCCATGTTGACCGAGAACTGCTGGTAAGCTTGTTCTTGCTCTTCCGCAGATAGCTGGCTCACATTGACTTCGAATTCCTGATATTTCTCGGTATCTCCGTAGATGAACTTCGCCTCGGATTCATATTGCTCTTGAATGGACAGGATGGAAGAGTCATCAAATAGATTAAGATGAGAGATATCCGTTCCATCCACATACTCGCCCAACTGGTCGATGATGGTTTCGAGCTTTTGTTTGCGTTGAACGAGTGTACTGCGATGCTCTCTTAGGATATCTTTCTGTTCGTCTTTGGAAAGTTGCATCATGGCTGCTATGTCTTTCAAGGAGAAATTCATTTCTTTGAACAACAGAATAATCTGCAGATTCCCTAGGGCCTCTTGATCGTAATACCGATATCCGTTGTCCTCGACTTTGCTCGGTTTTAAGAGATCCGTTTTATCGTAATAATGTAATGCGCGTTTGGTGATGCCTGTGATCTGAATAATATCTTTAACGGTGAAATAGGGTGTCTTCATTCCAAAAGTCCTTTGTTTCAGCAAGGATAACACTTGCCGGAGTAATAGTTGCTTCGGTGATCGGTGTACCTGTTTTGTTCAGATAATATTGGATTAAGTGATAACCGCAGGCATAGCCAGCCGCATAGGGCATACCTACGGGCGTGAAGTTTTGAATGATGGCAAGTTTATCGCCGTATAGATACGGATTGATCTGGTCAAAACCGGTGACATGCAGCTGATCTTTCATTTTTGGTTTAATTAAGGTATTCAAAGTCTCCATATCCGTTTTGGCTACCCAGGGGCCTAGCAACTCTTCTCCATACAGGGATGTCGCAAAGCTCTCGGCCAGCCCCTCACTAACAACCATTTCTCCAAGCGTAATCTGTGGATTCCACTGGATAAATTGATATCTCACATTATGATTGCATTCATGGGCTAACACGGATTGCATACGAGGTAGAGTATATCTACTCGGAATCAGGTTCGCAATAATATAACCCGGGATTCCACCATCTCCACTGATGCCTTTGTTCATGGTGAGTGAAGGACTGTTCTTATCGCCTAATAAAATCGTGTATAGATATTCGGAGACCGACAGTTCAATCCCTTGATCTGTAAAGGTGGATAGACTTGTACGAACAGCTTCATGACACTGTTGCCAAAATGCTTCAGACGAAATCGCTTCTAACGATTCGTTAATCTCAGGTGTGATATTTGCGGGAGCGATATTCATAAAATTATTCATCATGATCACGTCGAAGCCGTAAGGCTCTTGAGATCGAAACGGGATCTGTTGAATGTTCCATTTGTTCATGAATGGACTCATCATGTGCTCGCGGTATAACTCCAATTTGTCATCAGGTGCAGCCTTGATGATTTCTTTATAGATTTTATCTGAGCGTAACGCGGTAATCTTCATCATTAATCTCTCCTTTAGGTGAACTTGAGCCCATTATCAAGTATGACCTTACGTAACAGTCAAGGAGGAAGTTGCTAAATAGTTTATTTACTAATTGTTACAATTTTGGTTCAATTCCTTTGAACTTTGAGACAGAACTGAAACCCCCACCAAAGATCCTTATTATATAATGCTTTTAAATTGGAAAAACACCCCACAAGGGGGTGTTCCGCTTTTACCATATTAAAAGTTGGTCGAGTATGACAATCCAAATGTTGAAATGTTATAACTCTTTCCGTGTACGGTGCCTGATCCATTACGAATAGCTGTTCTACGGGCAATTGGATCTGAGCCGCTAACTCCTTTCAAGACAGAATACAATCGTTCTTTGTCGGGATAACGACCTGTCTCTCCCATATCTCTCCATGCTTTTTCGAGAGATTTAATTTCGGAAATGATTGAGTTTTCTCCGGAAAGACTCCAGGACTGCACGGAATGATCGAATAAGAAGGCCAGCCCCTGAGTGCTAATAATGCCGAATTTGCCAGCGAAGGTGACGGCGCGATCAAAATAACTTTCGGCATATTTACGTTGAAGTGCCTGGTTCGCAGACTTTGCCCCCATGGACTCAAACAGTGTCTTCCATTCGGATACCACATTACCGCCGCTTGTTGAGATACTGGCGCCCCAATCAATTTGTTGTGATTTCGTTTTGTTGTTGACCACATCTTTCAGGGTCGCGGCTTTGGAAGTACCGAATACGGCTTTGAACTCAGTTTCGTTGTTCTGAATGTACTCTTTTAGTAAAGGTTGCAGGGTCCCTTGACCAAAGTTGTACTGGATAATGCCGAACGAGATTCCTTGTCCATCAAAATTACCTGAAACGGTGGAATAACCATCGTTTCCTTCAAAAAATCCGGTATTTCTCAACAATTTGTCTTTCAAGCTGTCTGTAAGTGCCATATAACTTCATCTCCTTATGTTTGGGAATACTCATAAGGCGAACGAAGTCGACTTTAAAACAACCTGAAATGAGGAAAACGGTTATGAAAAAATATATAACTCCTTTATTGATCCTGTTGCTTGTCGGTTCAGGGAGTACGGTTTGGTTGTACTTAACCAGCTCATCCGCGAGTGAGGCAACTGAAACAGTCTCCACGGAGACGGAACTCCCGCATACCGAATTATCCACTTTACCTGATATCGTTGAGATCAAAAGCGAGGGGAAATCCATAAAATTATCCCTTAACGACATTCCTCAGTATAAGAATTACTTATTAAATGAAGGAGATATCCAAGGCGAGATTGCGCGCACTCAATTCACTTCATTGGATGTACCTTCTTCTAATATGTATGTGATGCTAAAATATGGGTGTGGGTCCAAGGATTGTTCCACCATTCTAGTCCAAACCGATGGGAATACAAGCGAAGGTCTAACCATGCCTGTGGGCATATTTCAGGATTATAAAGTTTCATCATCAGATCATAAAAAGGTGTTAATTCGTTACGCTTATGACGAAGGTAGTCTGGTCAAAAGACAAATTCTTGTTGCTGTGGATCTCGAAAAATTAAAAATCATTCCGTATACATCAGCTTCACATGAAGAGTCCTTTATGTTGAAGCCGACTTGGCCCATCATCTCATATGATTGGATAGATCATAACCAATTTATTATTGAAACGGCAGCATTAGAGACAAGCGAGTATTCCGCATTGAAAGACTGGTTTTCTTCCGAAAATCGCAAAATGAAGAACATCACGATCCAGCTGGACGTGAACAAACGCCTTGATGAATATCCAAAAGCTACTTAGATTCGGGCTTACAAATGTATGTGAAAAAATTAAAAAAGCTGGGAGATGACTCTCCCAGCTTTCCATTTAATTTCCGAAATAATTTTTCAAACCGTTAAGAACACCTGCGGCAAAATCGAGCGATGCTTCATACATCGGATAATCCAGGTTGGCTAATGCCGTGGAGTCGGTAATGTACTCCACTTCAATAAGTGCTCTTGGATATGTGGCTCCTGACGGGTATCGTAATACACCAAGAGATCCAACAGCAGCTTTTGTATCGTCCAGCACTCCGCGATCCTTTGTACCCAAAGCGGCAACGACAGCTGTTTGAAGAGTTTGTGCAAAGCTTTTGTCTCCGGAACGCGTTTGGGCATAGTAGGTTTCTGTACCGTTCGCCGTTGTGCTGCCTCCATTCCAGTGAATACTAATCACCGCATCAACTTTCTCGTTTTGTCCTTTTTGCCAGCGATCATTAATGCCTACCGTAGTATCTGAAGTTCGTGTCATCACGACATCTACACCTGCGTTGGTCAGATACGACTTGACGGAGTTAGCAAAAGTAAACGCCAGATTTTTCTCGTATACCGTACTTCCGTTTAATTTGCCGCTCGCTCCGTTGTCTGTACCGCCGTGACCTGGATCAATCAGAATTTTTTTCCCTTTCAATGCCATGTGTAATCACCTCTATGAATTATTTGATTGGCGCCAATCTACTTCATAAAGCGTGATGAACTTATCCAAAAACAACCTACTAAGGAGTATACGATGAAAAAAATACTTATCTTTTTGTTCTCTCTGTCACTAATTTCTGTCTCTGCCTGCTCTTCAACCAAAAAGGTTGAATTGACCTTATCTTCACCGGTAGAAGGGACCAAACTCGAAACCACTCAATTGCATATTGCTGGAACTATTTCTGATCAGGATATTTCCTATTGCTTCTATCAGATTGAAGATGGGCATTCTTTTGTTGGCAGCGGTAAGATTACTATAGATGAAGGAAAATTTGATGAGATGGTTGAATTTAGTGCTCCTTCGAATGGGAATGGAATGGTAAACTTTTATCTGGATGAAGATCATAATGGAACATTCGATGAGGAAACGGATACAGGGAAGGTTCTTCAATCGGTTTCGGTTACTTTTGATGAATCCATCGTACAAAGATAAGGAATTTTCGCCCTAAAAGTGATAATGGGACATCAGCCTAATTGTGCTGGTGTCTTTTTTATCTCCACGGATCCTGAGAATAATCATTCTAAAGGATGATCTTTTAATTATTTGTACGATATGGAAAAAAATATAGTATAATAAAGGGAACAAATGTTCTTGTTTATGGTTGTTTTTCCTCTGGGTAAAAACGCCTTCTTAAATATAAAAGTTGAAGGAGGGGGAGGTCATATGAGTTCCGTAGAGAAGATTTGTCATTACACAACACATTCGGTCACAGCACAGTTTGAGGAGTACAAGCATCAGAATCCCGCATTATTCCATAATCGAGTTGTTTTAAACTTTTTCGAACAGGAGAAGCATCAGAAGTTATTGTTGGAGTCCATTAGAGGGGAGGCTGATAAGGAAGCGGAGTTAAATGAGGCGTTTCGCAAATATTTCTTCCAATTTCGGTTTACCACTTATGTCACATCATCGCTCAAGTTCATGAGTATCGATCAGATGCGACGTAATCAGCGTTATGCTACCCGAAATGTATTGATCTATGACAAGCCATCCTCGGACGAGTCCAGTATGTGTATCGGTGAGACGATGACTGGCTATCATACTTCAGTGGATTTTTTACAGTCGGATAAGCAATCTACTAATTTCCAGGAAGGCTTTGTGGATGAGCATGTGGAATCGGCATTTGATAGTTTAACGGATAAGCAGAAACATGTCACCACACTATATTATGGACAGGGGTATCACGATCATGAAATTGCGAACAGACTTCAGGTCAGCCAGCAGGCCATAGCGAAGACAAGAAATGCAGCTCTGAAGAAAATGAAAACCGTACTGATGAGAGGGGAGTAAGTAATGGACAATAGTGCATTTGCGACTTTTATAGGGGGAATCAGTCAGGTCGGTTTTCCCATCATGATTACATTATATTTATTTACCCGATTTGAGAAGAAGCTGGATCAGCTCTCAGTGAATATTGGTACCCTTATAGAGGTCATTAAAGCGGTGATTAAAGATGAATCAAAACAACGTTGAATTCTACGATGCAGTACAGAGGGCACAATGTGGGGATCGGGAGAGCATGCTTCAAATTATTAGTGCATTTCAACCTATTATTCAGCGAATGAGATATCAGGTCAGACCCCAAGAGCGCGACGATCTGTCTCAGACCATTATGGAGGGATTGATCATTAAGATCATGAATTATGAGTTGGAACATGTACCTACATACGCGGAGTTCTGCAAACAACTGTTTGATGCCGAATGAAAAACGAGAGAGTATATTTAAAAAACGAAACATTAACCCTGTCCATATTTCATGGTGTCTTTAAATCACTGTGAATATCCACAGGGTATTTTTTCGTTAAAAAAGCGTTTATGTGGTTTCATCAAACCATATTGATATCGTTTCTGCTAGCCACAATGTAGGGGGAGATGGACATAAAAAAAAGAACGGGGTACATTGACATTTTCAATAGGGAAAGTTATCTTAGTCTAAATAGTTAAGTTATTAACTAAATGGAGAGGAACAGAACGTATGGATTATTTACAAGAAGAAAACTTGCCATTAATTGACTCTAAACAAGATGCGCTGCAGGAATATTTACTTCATCTGCCGCTGCCAAATGCAGCTTTTTTCACGATGGTTGAGGCGACTGCCAACCTGGTAGCCGTATCGGAAAAATACTGGCAATCTCAAGGGCTGAATGGAGCAAGAATCCGTGTGCTTGTGGAGATTGCCAAAGATGGGGGAACGATGCTACCTTCAGTGCTGGCCGAAAAAATTGGTGTTACCAAGGCCAACATCAGCTTACTGCTAACTCCACTGGAGCGTGATGGTTATATCGCAAGAGCTGAACATGCACGAGATGGTCGCAAGACAGTCATTTCCATTACCGATGCTGGGCGGACATTATTGAGTGGGCATTTGCCGGGAAACCGTGAAGCTGTGGCCAGACAGATGGGCAAGTTGGATGAACAGGAGCAGCATCAGTTGATTGTTTTATTACAGAAGCTGAACAGGTCTTAATGCTGTTTGAAAGGGTGTTAAAATAGAAGGTTCTGGGGCCGGATATGTGGAAAGGAATATGATTAGTTCAGCGAGGAATATGTTGAAGTCCAGCTGATCATTCTGTCCATTTAGTTAATAGCTTAACTACTTAATGGTGATTCATTTATAGGAGGGGGAGAACAGGATGTCTATTATGATTACTGGAGCGAATGGACAACTAGGCAATCTGATTATCGCAAATCTGCTAGCCAAGATCCCGGCTACCCAAATTATTGCAGGTGTCCGTAATTTGGGTATGTCCTCAACCTTAGAAGCTCTGAAGGATCAGGGTGGAGAGGTTCGTTTCATGGACTATGATCGTCCGGAAACATGCCAGAAAGCTTTTACCGGTGTGAATAAATTGCTGTTGATCTCTAGCTCACATACCGATGATACAGTACGGCTAACTCAACATACTAGTGTAATTAATGCAGCGAGGAAAGCGGGAGTTGAGCATATTCTCTATACCAGCTTTGCTTTTCCGCAGACGGGTCTTAAAATTCCAGTAAGCGTTCATAGACTTACCGAGCAGGTCATATTTGATTCAGATATGAAGTATACGATTTTGCGCAACGGGCTGTACATTGATTTTGTGGATGTACTTGGATTAAATGAGGCGATACAAAGTGGTGTACTGACAACTCGTCCAGGAAATTGGCGATTCAATGCTGTAATACGTAGCGATCTTGCACAGGCAATTGCGAACGTACTCGCAGGCAAAGGATATGAGCAGCAAATCTATGAGCTGGCCGCGTCAAAAACTTGGACCTTTGCTGATCTGGCTGAAGTGCTTACAGCGTTTGCAGGAAAGACCGTTATTCACAGCGAGGATGTGTCGGTGCAGCACTGGATCTACCCTTTTTTAAGCAGTATAGATACGGTATCTACATCGAAGGACCTTGAACAATTGATGGGTCATCCGGTAACTTCGTTGAAGGATAGCATCGCACCCTTTCTGAAATAAGCGAACGTAAATTGGAGCAAAGTTAAGCCTATGATTGTGAAATATAATTAATTTGAAAAACGCTTACAAACTTTCAATTCTACCCTACCTTTTACGAAACGAAGCTGAGATAATGGGAGAGTAAAGGGGAATAGATTGTTCCCCGTATTGTTCATCATTTACGTCAAAAAAATAAATGCTGCATATCCATAGGAGGATTATCAATGACTACTCAACCACTGGAACTGATCCAATCCACTTCAGGCCAAGCGTTGCTTGCCCAAATGTACGGTCAGCAACAACTAGAAGAACAGACAGCACGTTACACAAAGCTCAATGAATCATTCGAACAGTATTTTGGCGTACAAGATGGCAGCAAATTGTTCAGCGCGGCTGGACGTAGCGAAATTGGAGGCAACCACACGGATCATAACCATGGTAAGGTGCTGGCTGGTAGTATTACGCTGGATACGATTGCGGTGGCTGCGCCAACGACGGATTCGGTGATTACCTTTTATTCAGAAGGCTATGACCAGAAATATGTAATCGATCTCACGGATTTGGCACCGAAAGCAGAGGACGACGGTACTACGGCGTTGATTCGTGGTATGGCTGCGGGATTTGAGAAGTTCGGATACAAAGTGGGCGGCTTCCAGGCGTACATCTCCAGTAACGTGTTCTCGGCGTCCGGGTTGAGCTCGTCGGCATCGTTCGAGATGCTGATTTGTACGATTCTGAATCATTTCTACAACGATGGATCACTGGATGTGGTGGTCATGTCCAAGATTGGTCAGTATGCGGAGAATCAATATTGGAACAAACCTTCCGGTCTGCTGGATCAGATGGCTTGTGCCTATGGTGGGCTGATTGCGATTGATTTTGAGAATCCGGCCGGGCCTGTAATTGAGCCTGTTCAATGGAATTTCCAACAAAACGGCTACTCATTGGTCATTGTAAACACAGGTGGGAATCACGCGGATCTGACTGAGGACTACGCTGCAGTTCCTTATGAGATGAGAGCGGTTGCTAAAGCGTTGGGCAGCGAATATGTCCGAGAAATTACGGCCGAGGCGATTTATGCCAATCTCAAACAGGTACGTGAAGCAGCGGGGGATCGTGCGGTACTGCGTGCGCTGCATTTCTTGGAGGAAAACAATCGGGTGGACGGTCAGGTACAGGCCTTGCGGGAAGGGCGTTTTGCTGATTTCCTGAATCTGATTACGGCATCCGGGAACTCATCCTGGAAGTGGCTCCAGAATGTATATCAGACCGGCTCGGTGAAGGAACAGGAGATTGGTATCGCACTGGCGTTAACTGAAAATTATCTGCAAAAGCTGGGTGATGGCGCTTGCCGTATACACGGCGGTGGATTTGCAGGGGTCATTCTGACGATTCTTCCCAACGAAAAAGTTGAGGAGTATATGTCCTGGATGCACGACATGCTGGATACGCCAATTATTGTGGTTAATGTGCGTGCGCAGGGTGCGGTATGTTTGAATGAATCGCTGGATAGATAAGCTGGATTTATGGTTTTTAAACGGATGAAATGTTTGTTTACAAATGCATAAATGCGCATTGCTATCGATATGTAAAATCTATAATATGGATAAAAAGTGAAGAACAACCTCCTGAAACATCATTGACATGGAGGTTATTCTTTTTTTTGTGTCGAAAATTGTAATTAAATGTAGAAAATTTAAATAATAGATTATATCCCTTTATAAAATACTTCATGGTATATAAGTTGTTTTTGTTTTTATATGTAGAAAAATGACAAAATATAGAGTATAGTAAAGGGATAATTTAACTATTTTTTTCTATGAATTAGGATGTAAAGACGATTATTGGATTTGCTAGTTTATAAGGGAAGTTGAAATGAAATGAATCTAGTAATGGAGGATAAGAATGAGCTCATTCAGAAATTGGCTTAACTCAACGAAACAGGGTCTTGAGGACCAGGTTAAACGATTCAAGAACAAGGATTTTATGGATGCTGTAGTGGCAGGTTGTGCCCTAGTTGCTTTTGCAGATGGTACTATCGATGCTTCAGAGAAAAATAAGATGGCGGGATACATAAATCTTAGTCAGGAATTGAAAGTATTTGATATGACTATTGTTATTGAACGTTTCAATCATTATGTGAATAATTTTGAGTTTTCCCCAGAAATCGGGAAACAGGAAGCTTTGAAAGCTATCGCCAAGTTCAAGTCGAAGCCGGAAGTCGGTCGTGTCATTGTGGGTGTATGTAGTGCCATTGGTTCTGCTGACGGCAACTTCGATGATCAAGAGCGTAGGATCGTAGCTGAAATCTGTACGGTTTTAGGGTTGAACCCGGGTGAATTCAGTCTGTAACTAGTGTAAACATCTGAAGCTGAAAGGAGGTGAATAACAGTGGCTGGTATTAATTTAGTCAAGGGACAAAAAATTGATCTAACCAAGGGTAAAGCAGGTTTAACTCAAGTCATAGCCGGTTTGGGTTGGGACCCTTTAGCCTCCAAAGGATTTTTTGGAAGAAAAAAACAGGCGAATATTGATTGTGATGCTTCCGCGTTGCTGTTGAATGAGAATGGCGTGTTAACAAAGGAAACCAATCTGGTCTGCTTCCACAACAAGCAAAGTCTTTGTAGATCCGTAGTTCATTCAGGAGATAATCTAACTGGCGAAGGTGAAGGAGACGATGAACAAATCAAAATCAACCTCTCCTCTGTACCTGCAGATGTTCATAAAATTCTTATCGTCGTTAACATTTATGATTGTGTGAATCGCAAACAGGATTTTGGCATGATTGAACGAGCTTATATCCGTATTTTGGATGGAAGTAGTTCACAGGAATTAGTAAAGTTTAATCTATCTGATAATTATGCAGGTATGACAGCCCTCATCTGTGGCGAATTGTATCGACATGGTGGAGAATGGAAGTTCTCTGCAATCGGTGAAGGCGCTCATGCGGTACATATCGATGAGCTTGCACGTCGCTATACGTAGAATATATGGATTCCAGTTTTAAGGTTTTGTATCTAATTTTATAGCGAAGCGGGGATGAATAGAATGGCTATCAATCTATCCAAAGGTCAAAAGATCGACTTAACTAAAACAAATCCAGGGTTGACCAAAATCACTGTAGGTTTGGGCTGGGATACTAACAAATATGATGGCGGTAAGGACTTTGACCTGGATGTATCCGTATTCTGTGCTAATGCGGATGGTAAAGTTGATGGAGAAAAGAATTTTATTTTCTTTAATAACCCGCAAAATGAAAATGGTTCTGTAGTGCATACAGGTGACAACCGTACGGGCGAAGGGGATGGCGATGATGAGCAAGTAAAAATCGATCTGCCTAATGTCCCGACAAATATCGAGAAAATCGCTTTCACAATCACAATTTATGAAGCTCAGGAACGCAGCCAGAATTTTGGACAAGTGTCCCGCGCATATGTACGTATTGTGAATGAAGCTAATTCCGAAGAATTGATCCGTTTCGATCTGGGCGAAGATTTCTCCATCGAAACAGGTGTTGTAGTTGGAGAATTGTACCGTCATAGCGGTGAATGGAAATTCAGCGCGATTGGTAGCGGTTATCAGGATGGACTGGTTGGCCTCACGCGCGACTACGGTTTGCAATAGGATTTATGTATTAATCTGTGACTATATAAAAATAGGGAAGCCGTCGATCTGGCGGTTTTCCTTTTCATTAGAGCAAGGAATTTCAACATAAAGAAAGGTGGACGAATATATGACAATTAGCTTAGCTAAAGGACAGCGTATTGATCTAACCAAAACGAACCCTGGCTTGACACGAGTTGTGGTGGGGCTTGGATGGGATACCAATAAATATAGTGGTGGAGTCGATTTTGACTTGGATGCTTCAGCATTTTTGCTCCATGAAGATGGTAAAGCCAAAGGTACAGACGATTTTGTCTTTTACAACAACCCAACAGGTGGTGCAGGTTCATTAACTCACACTGGGGATAACCGTACAGGCGAGGGAGAAGGCGATGATGAGCAGATTATCGTTGATTTCAGCAAAGTCCCTGCAAATATTACTCGGATTGGAATAACGGTAACCATCTATGATTATGAAGCGCGCGCACAGAATTTCGGTCAGGTGTCAAATGCTTTTGTTCGCGTCGTAGATGCGTCCAATGAGCGAGAGGTTTTACGTTATGACTTGGGAGAAGACTTCTCCACAGAGACAGCTGTTGTTTTCTGTGAGTTCTACCGCGCGGGTCAGGATTGGAAGTTCCAGGCGATTGGCAGCGGTTTTGCAGGCGGACTTGCAGCTTTGTGTCAAAATTACGGATTGGACGCCCAATAACAGAAAAAGAAAGGTGAATCTGATATGGCTGTAACTGTCGTCAAAGGGCAAAAGACAGATTTGACCAAAACCAATCCCGGGATTTCTCGTCTTACGGTTGGTATTGGCTGGGACTCTTCCTCAGCTCTTGAACTTGATACATCTGCATTTCTCCTTGGTTCTGGCGGCAAAGTGTCAGGTGATGAAGATTTTATCTTTTATAACCAGCCGACAACAACATTTATTACTTACAAGGACACACCGCAGCAGGCCGATAAAAAGCAATTCGATATTGATCTGAGCAAAATCCCTGCTCGTATTGAGAAGATTGCGTTCAGTCTGACGATTTATGAAGGGGAGTCTAGAAACCAAAGCTTTGGACAGGTTCAGCATACCTATATTCGCTTTGGGAATGCCACTAGTGGACAGGAAGCATTGAGATATGACCTGGCTAGTGGATTTACAGTGGAAACGGCAATCGTTATTGGCGAGCTATACCGACATAATGGAGAGTGGAAATTTAATGCGGTGGGCTCTGGTTTTGCTGGCGGATTGAATGCGCTATGTGGCAATTTTGGAGTAAGTGTAGAGAGTGATACTTCATCTTCACAGGCTTCTCCCCCAGTGCCTCAGCCGCCCGCACCGAAGCCTCCAGTTCCACCTGCTCAGCCACCTCAACCCAAGATAGAACTGAACCTTAACAAGATTGAGCTGAAGAAAAAGGGCGACACGATCAACCTGAAGAAAAATTCTGGTGGACTTGGGGAGATTTTAATTAATCTTAACTGGAATCAACAGACTAATCGGGGATTGTTCGGACGAAACAAGAGTGTGGATCTGGATCTGGGCTGCCTGTTTGAAATGAAGGATGGCAGTAAAGGGGTCATACAAGCCTTAGGAGAATCATTTGGATCTTTGAATCGGTATCCATACATTGCTTTGGACGGAGATGACCGTACAGGTTCAGTGAGAACTGGAGAAAATCTGCGCATTAATGGTGCGCGCATTTCTGATATCAAGCGCATTCTTGTGTTCACTTACATTTATGAAGGCGTTACGAACTGGTCACAGGCCGATGGAGTCGTAACGATTAACCAGAAAGACGGCCCTGACATTATCGTCCGTATGAATGAATACGGCAGTTCCTTGGGGATGTGTGGGATTGCTATGTTCCAAAATGTGAATGATGAGACGTTCAGTATCGAGAGAATTGTCCAGTTCTACAAAGGACATCGAGCTCTGGATGAAGCCCATGGGTGGGGTATGCGCTGGACTGCCGGCAGTAAATAACAATTTGAGTTAGCGGAGGCTGCCATTTCATGTTAAGCGATTTTTTCAAAAGCATTAGTGAGAACTATGGTCATTTTTTCTCTTGGACCGAGATTGTGGCTACACTCTCTGACCCAGTAAGTTGGGGGATTATTGGTAGCTTGATCTTGCTGGAAGGGCTTCTATCTGCAGATAACGCTTTGGTACTGGCCGTTATGGTTAAACATTTGCCTAAAGAACAACAGAAGCGGGCCTTATTTTATGGTATTTTAGGAGCTTATATTTTCAGGTTTATTGCAATCGGCCTGGGGACATTCCTAGTCAAGATCACCTTGATTAAAGTGCTCGGAGCGCTATACCTCTTGTACATTGCCTACAAAGGGCTATTCAAGTCCCAGGCAGAGGAGAATCAGGAGGGCAAGCAATATTCCTTCTGGAAAACCGTTCTTATGGTCGAATTGATGGATATTGCTTTCAGTATTGACAGTGTTATTGCCGCATTTGGTATCAGTGAGCAGATTTGGGTACTTTTCCTCGGAGGCATCATCGGGGTGCTCATGATGCGTGGTGTTGCGCAGATTTTCCTTAAACTCATTGATAAGTTCCCTGAACTAGAAAAAGCAGCGTTTATCCTTATTGCTATTATTTCAGTGAAAATGATGCTGAGTGCTTTTGGATTCCATATCTCAAACGTTATCTTCTTCTCATTACTGATTGCTGTATTTGCTGGAGCCATGCTTCTCAGCTCAGCAAGAAGAAAAAAAGAAAACAAAGGTCAAGCCTAACCATTTTGTCACATTTGCCACCAATCCCTCCGCATCTCGGAGGGATTGGTTTTTATACCCCGACAGCAATCATTTCATGATGCAGACTGACTTTAAGTCAGAAGTGCAAGGAGGAGAATAACCTGAAATATTTTAGTTTTTTAAATTCAGAGGAGGAAGAAGCACTGTTTTTTTCTTCGCCCGTATCGTTTAGTCACCGAACCTCCAAAGAAATACTGGCATACGCTGTTGGGGCTGCTTTGTACATGCCAGCCACCCGTCCACATATTGCAGACGATATTATGAACGGTAAACATGAAGGACTCACAACCATCATTATTGATTTGGAAGATGCTGTAGGAGATGAGCAAGTCGAATTTGCGGAACAATGTCTGGCCCAGCAACTTACACTTGTAGCAGAGTACATGGGCACGGGAATGTTGTCATCGAACAGATTGCCCTTGCTTTTTGTCCGGGTGAGATCCCCGAAGCAGTTGGAACATCTTTTTGAAATATTAGGTGAGCGAATGTCCTTGTTGACAGGTGTTGCTTTGCCAAAGTTCGACTGTGAAAATGGACGTGCTTATTTGCAACTTGTTCACAAATATAATCAGCAGAAAGATAGCGCACATCCGATCCTATACGCCATGCCAATTTTGGAGACGGCGGAAGTAATTTATCGAGAGACACGCTGGGATACATTGCTCTTGTTGAAGCAGATCGTAGATGAGTACGCACAGTATGTGTTAAACATTCGAATCGGAGCGACGGATTTCTCAAGCCTCTTTGGACTGAGAAGAAGTCCAGAACTTACCATTTATGATATTGCAACCATACGTGATTGTATTTCCGACATCATCAATTTGTATGGACGCATAGACAATGGATATGTGATATCCGGTCCGGTCTGGGAATATTTTAGCCAGCGTGAACGAGTATTCAAGCCGCAATTAAGACAGACGCCATTCGAGGAATCACTGGGTAAGACAGGTCGGAATCTCAGAATGAAATATATTACGAACTCTATGGATGGATTAATGCGTGAAGTCATGATGGACAAGGAGAACGGCATTGTGGGAAAAACGATCATTCATCCGACACATATCAAGCCGGTTCAGGCGATGTATGTCGTCACGCATGAAGAATTCATGGATGCACAGGGTATTTTAGCCCGTAACGACGGAAGTCTAGGCGTTTTCAAGAGCACATATACCAACAAAATGAACGAAATCAAGCCGCACTTGAGTTGGGCTAAACGAATTTTAATCCGATCACAAATATATGGGGTGTTACATGAACAGCAGCATTTTGTCGGGCTCCTGCCCAAACACGAACAAACTTACATTTCCTATTCTTGATCAGTTCAATGTCACTATTGAGGCTACGCACAATCCTCTGGAGATCCCATTGGAGAATCTGTTCTCCATGGCGGCCCGTTTGAATAAAAAAAGATCATTTCTCTTTGTTAGTAAGTTGCTTGGCAAGCATATTGCCGTCAATCCCTATACCTCGCTGTTAAGCGGGGCTGCCTTAGCTATTCTTCTGTTTGAAGATCTAAGTCACGGAGAAGACAAGCGTATTTCGGAATGGAAACAACGAATGGTTAGCGGATTGATAGATCCGGATCAAGCCCGTGAGGTTTATGAGTATTTAATGAATGTTGAGATGACCTTGCCTGAAGAGGTGAAATTCGTCGGTTTCGCTGAGACAGCCACCGCTCTTGGGCACAGCATGTACGAGCTGTTCGCTGCTCGTGCAACGTATATTCATTCCACAAGAGAGTACCTGCCTGAAATGGAACCGGATATTCAATTCGAGGAGGAGCATTCTCATGCGATGTCTCATCGCTGCTATGCTCTGGATTCCAAATCACTCGCAGAGGGTGGGCCTCTTGTTCTTGTGGATGACGAGATTACAACGGGTAATACCACATTGAACATTATTCGGGATATCCAGCGCACTTATCCACGTAAACAATACTACATCGCTTCTTTACTAGATTGGCGCACAGATGCTGATGAGCAGAGATTCTCTGCACTGGAAAATGAACTTGGAATATCAATCACTCCATTAAGTTTGTTAAAAGGAAAAATTAAGGTAATGGGTGAACCATCCATCAATGCTTCTACAGAGAAACTAGTAAATGAATCCACATCGTTGATACGTGTTATGTCTGTAGCAGGTGAACTGGAGCCATGGGCCGCTGTATCTGAGGATTCGGAAAGGAATCGCTGGTCGGCTCCTTATCTTCGGTATACAGGACGATTCGGAGTTCATTCGGGTCACAATTCCATTCTTAGTTCAGGCATTTCAAGGATTGCAGCTCTTTTGCGAGAAAAAAGGAAAGGTGAACGTACCCTTGTTATGGGCACAGGCGAGTTTATGCATATTCCGATGAGGATTGCAGCTGAAATGGGTAGCGGGGTTTGGTACCAGTCCACGACTCGAAGTCCAATTTATACTGTGAATCGCCCAGGGTATGCTGTTATTGCAGGTGAGGGATATGCTTCGCCAGAAGATCCGGCTGTTCAGAATTACATCTACAATGTATCACCTGGGCAATACGATGAGATTTTTGTACTGATGGAACGACATATGTCCGAAGACCGCATGCAGCCAATGCTGCAGGTATTGTCACGACTCGGATGCAAGCAAATATACGTGGTGTACTGCGGTGTTCCACAGGAGGGCTGAGAAGACAAGCTATGAATTTATCTACAATTGAAAGTATGATGAAGCGCAAGATTAAATCCCCTGAGCCACTAGGCAGTTATGACCCATCCGATGTTGTGTTTTTGTTAAAGGATTTAAGCTATATTCAATTGGAAAAAGAGACCGGAGAGCGTGAACACGCCATTCAGTCGGGCGTGCATTATTCGGAAATGCTGCCCGTGGAGTATCGCCCTACGGATGAATATATTGGGTTATTTCACGATACTTTAGTGCATTCAGCAGAGAAAGTAGCAATGGCTGCTGCCATGGTAGCAGAGATGATCGTTCGCAAAAGGGGATTGGACACCGTTCTGGTCTCGCTTGCTCGTGCAGGAACGCCAATTGGCATTTTGGTCAAACGTTACATTTCAATGAAATATAACGTGGATATACCTCATTACAGTATTTCCATTATTCGAGGAAAAGGAATCGATGAGAACGCAATTCTATACATTTGGCAACAGCATGGATTGGAAGCACCTATTCAATTCATTGATGGCTGGACGGGTAAGGGAGCGATTCGTAAAGTGCTGGTTGAAGCCTGCGAGAAGATAGAGAAGCGTTATGGGATTCGAATGAATGATGATCTGGCCGTGCTAGCTGACCCAGGCCAATGTTCTGAAACCTATGGCACCCGAGAGGATTATTTGATTCCAAGCGCTTGTCTGAACTCAACAGTGTCCGGTCTAATGAGCCGTACCGTATTACGTGATGATCTTATTGGGCCAGATGACTTCCATGGGGCCAAGTGGTATAAGGAATGGGCTTCTTCAGATCTATCGACTGTTTTTGTGGACAAGGTGGCAGGTTATTTCTCCAAGGTAGAACAAGAGGCATCACTCCAAGCAGATGAAGCGTTGTCTCATCCCCCAGAAGTGACTTGGCAGGGAATGGAGGATATCAAATCCATCCAACATGCATTTGATATACAAGACGTAAATCTGATCAAACCGGGGATTGGAGAGACTACACGCGTACTATTGCGGCGTGTACCTTGGAGGATTCTAATAGATCGCCCAAACAACCCTAATTTGAAACATATTATGCTGCTCGCGGAAGACCGAGGGGTTCCCGTTGAAGTGTTCCCCGGATTGAGCTATTCATGCTGCGGCATTATTCAATCTGTAAAGGGGGGCAGCGAATGATCTATGCAAGTGATCTGGATCAGACACTGATCTATTCCCGCCGTTCAATGGGTGTTTCCGATGATGCCTCAGGAATAGCTCCAGCCGAATGGGTCCGTGGAGAATTATCATCCTTTATGTCAGACGAAGCATTAAATCGGCTCAAAGTCCTTCCCGAAGATATCATTTTTATGCCTGTTACTACACGAACAGTAGAGCAGTACCAGCGCATTCAGATTTTTCAACAAGACGTGATTCCGGCATATGCGGTAACTAGTAATGGGGGGAATATTCTGATTGCGGGGGAAGTGGACCAATCCTGGAATGATTATGTCCGTTCTCAACTTCAACAGCATTCGGCTGAAGCAGTTGAGGTGAGACAGATGTTTGGCGATGTGCTAAATAGCGACTGGGTCGCGGGGGAGCGACTCTGTGATGAGTTGTTTTTTGCCTTTGTGATTCACCGTGATCGTATGCCAATAGAGCAAGTCACAGAGAAGATTCAGGCTTTGGAGTCGCTAGGATGGGAGGCCTCAATTCAAGGTCGCAAGCTCTATCTTGTTCCTTCTGGAGTGAACAAGAGAGCTGCAGTAGAATACGTTCGACATCAGATCGGAAATATGCCTGTTATTGCTTCAGGAGATTCTCTACTGGACCGTTGTCTACTCGACTTCGCAGATTATGCTATTGCTCCACGTCATGGTGAACTTTACCGGGAAAAACAGCGGAATCCCGAGTTGATCCCTTACCGATTTACCGAAAAATCCGGTATATTTGCCGCCGACGAGATATTGGAATATGTCTGTTCTACACATCAAGTTGCGATAGGAGATGCTGTCTCATGAAAAAGACCCGTATTTATTTTAATCGTTGGTTTTCGGTGGCGTATCATTATATGAATCTGATTCGAAACAACGAAGATGGTTTAGAATTCGAGATCTACGGCACGCATTCCGATCCTAACAACATGGCGCTTCAGGGTTGTGACCATGCTGAGGTGGAGCCGAAAGTTACGGGAAGAGAGTATGTTGATTTCTGTCTAGATTTTTGCAGTAGACATCAGATCGATGTGTTTATTCCACGTCTCCATATGCTGGACATTAGCAAGCATGTTGACCTCTTTGAAGAGATCGGAACCAAAGTCTTGGTTTGCACGGATACGGAATTACTGGAGCAATTGATGGAGAAGGACCGTTTCTATGAATCCGTGCGTCAATTGGGAATTCTGAGCATCCCGGATTATTTCACCGTTAGCAACGCATCACAGTTCAAACAGGCTTATGACACACTCTCCGACTCTGGGCATGAGGTGTGTTTCAAACCATGTAACGGAGAAGGTGGGATGGGATTCAGGGTGATTGATAACAGTCGCAATCCGCTAGAGGAGTTGTTCGGGCATACCCAGAACCGTATCTCTTTTGAGGATGCATTCCGTGCATTTTCTTCCGTGGAATCCTTTCCAAATATTATGGTCATGGAACGCCTCGAAGGTTATGAATACAGTATTGATTGTCTAGCCGACAGCGAGGGGAAACTACTGGCGGCTGTCCCTCGCTGTAAAGCAGGTGGGCGTTTAAGAAGGCTTGAAGAGCATACTGAACTATTGAAAGTTGCCAGTGATGTCGCTGCTGCTTATCGTATTCCATATAACTTCAACATCCAGATGAAGTATCGCAAGGAGACCCCGAAACTTCTGGAGATCAATCCACGAATGTCCGGAGGACTACACGTATCCTGTCTATCGGGAATCAATTTCCCTTATTTGGCTGTGAAGCTGGCTCTGGGATATGAGGTAGAGCCTCTTTATCCTCAATACGGTATATTGGGAAGTCATGTAGAACAGCCACTGATTATGGATGCGCAGAAGGTTAGGAACCATTAAAGATTAGTTTCCAAACATTGACACCTTCTGACTAGTTTTTTTACAATACGATTATATAGATGACCTTGAGAGTTACACAGAAACGAAGTGATCAAGTGTAGTCTTCATTTGTTCATTGTATACCATGTGTTGTTAAAGGCAGGAGGATAAAAGATGTTACGCAAAACAAAAGTTGGACTGGGAGCTCTGATTGGTTATGTTTTAGCAGCCGTAAGCAGTCCCTTTGTTCCTGAATTTGTATCATGGGCGATTCCTGCTCTCGCTACAATGGTGGGCGCCTTGATTCCATCACAGCAACGACAGCAACAAATTGAAACATCAAGTGCTACCCAACGGTCCGTTAAAGGTCAAGGTCATGGTGGAGAATTGGAGAGAACCACCCATGAGCAGTCTATCGTTCCACGTACGGATGAAAGATCCGATAAGATAGTACAGTCAATGGTACCGGGACATCAGCAGGATCAGCTCGAGCAGGACCCCGTTTTTGGCCCTCTCATTGAATATCTCGAAGTATTGGAAGATATGGTGATCTCTGAGGGACAAAAAAATGAACTGGATAATGAAATTGTAGAGAAGTCGTTAGCTCTATTTGCCAGATTACAGCGAGTCATTCCGGCACTAAAAGAGTTAAACAACGGTGATATTAACCATACGATGCGCAGATTGATTTTGAAAGATCTGAATGGTTTTATTAATCCCTTTCTCCGTTTGAGTGGAGAAGCAAAGCGCACAAATCGTCGAATGTTGCTAAATGGCCTCAAGGATGTAGATACCAAGATTTCAGAAATTGTATCCACGATCGAGCATAAAGATTTATTGGAGCTCCAGAACAAAGCAGAGCTTATCCATCAAAGGTATAATAGCTCCGAATTATAGGAGGCATGGTTGAGTATGGCAACGGAATATGTTCAATTAAAACAGGATGACCAGCAGCGGATTAACCAGGAGGCAACTCAATTGATTCAGAAGGTATCGCAGAGTGATGTGGTTCATCTGGATACTCTAATGGATGATATAGGAAAGCTGGGGGTAAGAACTCAGGAAAAGGCCGGTCAAACGCTAAAAATGCTCGATCGTCCTGTAAATGATCTAATGTCCGGCAACCGGGCTGAAGTATCGAGCATGATATTGAAATTGCGTGATGAGTGTGAAAGTCTGCAACAGAGCAAAAACGTCAGCTTTGTTGGGCGTTTACTCCGAAAAAGTCCTTTGAAGAACTATGTATATCGTTATCAATCTGTTCGAACCAACATTGACAGTATCATCAACGGGTTACGTGACGGGAAGGACAATCTGGAAGAGAGTATCGTTAATATGCGTCAGCTGAAACGGTCCTCTATCCAAGAGATTTACAACCTGCAAACGAAGATTGCTTTCGGTAATCAGCTTAAAGAGTTGTTTGAAGTAGAGATTGCCAAGCCAGAAAATGAGAACCGCAAAGCACATTTGGAACGCGGATTGCGCAAAGTTGTTACACGTACACAATCTATGACCGAGATGATCATGTTGTATAATCAGGCGATTGCGGCGACAGATATCATCAATGACAACAATGACAAACTTATTGATTCCGTGAATAACGCTATAGACAAAACGGCTAATTTGATTACGGTATCCGCAATGATTGCTATGGCTCTAAATGATCAGGAGAAGGTTATTTCGGCTGTGGAAGCCACAAACAAAACAATTGAAGACCAGTTTAAGGAAAATGCGAGATTGTTGCGAACCACAACGGAGAAAACAAATGACTTATTATCCAAACCTTCCATGTCTATTGAATCCGTCAATCAGGCAATCGGGGACTTGATGTCAGCGCTTGATCTGTCTGAGCAGTCTAATCGTCGTATTATTGAGAGTTGTAATGATTATACAACTAAGATGACTGCACTTAATGCAGGTATGAGTGAGAGATTGGGACTGGATGCTCCGAAGGCTGCAGCCATTCAGGGTAAAAGGCAACCTGATGCCAATTCATTGAGCTCTTATTTGGATTAATTAATTTTTTGTGAAGCAGAGACGCCACGGCGTCTCTTTTTGCATTCATAGCATAGATTTATAGTAAAGCCTCACGCTACTATGGAAATTTGGTTTATAAGGATATTAACCCGGGAATAATAAGCATACATTGAACTATCCTGCATACAATCTGGTAAGTACAGAAGGATGCATTTTTCATAGAAAAGGGGTAGATTTATGCTTACGTTCGTTATTATCGGTATTGCTAGTGTGTTAATCATTGTCGCCAGTAGCGAGAAAGCTGAGTCAATTGCGGAGTTGAATGACCGTTAATCTTCTGTATTTTTTCAAGAGCGTTTGATAGAATGAAGGTAAACTTTGGAAGTGTGTGAAGGAGCTTACTCAACATGCTGGAATTTTCATTCGAGATTATTGATGAGACTAAGATTAACATTCAGTACAAATACGGCAGTCAGTTTTTTAATTTTAATCTGTTTTGGTCCAATGGAAATTGGACATTGCATCCATTCGATGGCATTCTTATCGAAAACCGGGAGATGTGCAGTTTAATTGTGGGGGATCTTTTGAAGAACAAGGATTTTCACGTCATGCTTGCAAAAGAAAAGATTATGCTTTCCCATTTGCGCACGACCGTAAATCTTCAGCCGGAAGATCCAGAAGAGTTCGAAATAAATCATCGAATTGATGATCTGTCATACCAGGAAGATGATGGTCTGATGAGTTACATAGAAAATCATAGTTTTGAAGAGATCCTTCAGCTGGAGCAGCAGCAGATCCATGCAAGAGTGGAGTTTTTTCAGCAAATTATTCAGAGAATGTTTATGGAAGGTATTGGACCAGAAGATGCTGATTTCAGCAAGGTTCAAACTATTATTCGGATTTACAAGGATACGTTCGATAGACTAGGGAATATCAATGATACCAATATGGGCGATTACACTAGTAAAAGATGGTAAAGTTATGAATTTGATGATATTTTGATGAGAGGTTGAATTAAAGATTGATAAAGTAGGGATTCCGATCTCTTCTTTTTTTTTATTTTCACGCCCAATTTATTCATTACTATAGCGTTAACGAAAGAAGGAAAGCCTAATGATTATAACAATATATGAATTGCATCATGCCTGCCCGGGATTTTTGTTGCGTCCGAGTTGATCTGTTAAGAAAACATGTATAGGGAGCCAGTAGGATCTAAAATAAACACCAATAAAAAGTAAAACTCTTCATGTCGTTTATGTGTTTATTGGTTAGTGGATAAAAGGTATCTACAGGATAAGATGATGTGAGTTATATCAAGTACGTATATGTTACATGGGAAGGAGAGAAGGCGATGAGTAGAGCCGCTGTACTGGATACGGAAGAGGAGCAATTGTATGATGAATTGCGACGTATGCTTGAAGAAGTGGAAGAGACGGATCAGCGGAAAAGGGAATTGAATCGTATGATCAGACAACTCAAGTTTACAAAATGGTGGAAAGAACGTCTGGTCAGAAGTGACGCGTCTTCGCAGAACATAAAACCTGCTAGGCTATGGATCATGCTGGCGACAGGGGCATTGACACCAGTAGTGGTGTTTACCATTTTCATATGGGTATCGTTATGGGTTGAATGATGAAGTAATCTATCGGGTAACTTCCTCCAATCGATAAATTTGATTTAATGTTAGGCGATAATAGCAAGCGCTGGATCAGAAAGTAATTTCCGATCTAGCGCTCATTTGTTTTTTTTACTGGTGTGCAGGTAGGTCAATGAGTCACACGGATGTCCTTTTCCGAATCCTCAACCTTCTTAGTCATATACTGGTGATACTCGCGAAAACTGCTGATGTGGTGCAAGGAATCGGAATTTTCAGACTGGATCTTAATTTTACCGTCCTGAGGCAGTTTTTTCATCTCAGCAACCACTTCCTTCGAGCCTTGAATATCTCCAGCCATCTCCTGAATTCGTTGTAACAGCGTTGGATGGCCCTCATGTTGCAGCATTTCAGCGAGAGGTCTCATTTCCTCCAGCTTCTGGGTGGATCGTTCAAGAGTGGTCATTACTTTGTCTTCATCCATGCTCGCATTTAGCGAAACCATGCGATGAATATGATCCTTTTCCATCCGTTCCAGCGCTTCAAGATGGGAAGCCTCCAGTCGTTTGGGATCGCTCCAGCTCTCGGTTTGAACAGTATCGTTCTGCTGCGAAGCATGGTTCATATTGGCATTGCCACAGCCCCATAACAGAGTCGAGCAAGTTAACACCGTTCCAACGGCGATGATGCTTTTTAACCTCATGTTGTCACTCCTTATATAATTTCCTTATGGTAGTATGAACCGTAAATTGGTAATTATGCATGCAAACCAATGGATCAAAAGGTCCAACTTTTTAGCATAAGTATTGTTTATAAAGTAAAAGGGTTGCTTGTTACAAAGGGGGAATCTCATGAAACTGTACACCAACAGCATCTGGCGATGGAGCACGACACTGTTGTATCCACTGCTAATTTTTTTAGATAGGAGTTGGACGGGGCAGCCCCATCCATGGTTCGCGTTAACCATTGCCATTGTGTTTTGTTTTCTGTGGAGTGGTATCAAGGATATGTTCATCTCGACTGGACTGACCTGGCTGGTTGCCATCCCTTGCTGGTGGTATTTCATTGAGCTTCCCAAACCATCGTTTGGCGCAGAGAATTTTGCCGCTCATCTGTGGCTGATCGTGCTGATTTTTATATTTGTGGTGCTCCTGCCGCAGACCCTGATACTGACCACACGTATGCGAATAATGGAGTACTATAGGCAGAATGGAAAATAGTCTGATAGGCGGTCGCTGCATAGGATAAATACAATAATTTAACATCATCAATGACTTCCTAACCTGTATGGTTGGAGGTCTTTTTATTAATCAGTAAGGAATAAATTATTTATATTTCCATATCCATCCTGTGAAATCTTCTGATAAGGTTATTCACGTTGCGCGATTACGTTTAGGCATTCAGGAGGGCATATGAGCAAGAGGAAGAATGAGAAGTTATACAATTATTTATTATTATTTTTGATTTTGTATGGAGTTACTTTGTTCATTTGGCCTATGGCTCTTTTTGGACTTGGTATGTCCTTATCGGCACCGTATCCACACACATATGATACTTCCCGTGATCTATTGGTTAAAATTCTTTTCACCTATCCTTTAGGTGTATTATTTGCGATTTTTTATTGTGGGATTAGTTACGAAAACGGGCGATATAAAGCCCCTTACTGGGTTGTTCATGTTCCATTACTTTGGCCTGTTTCATGGGTCATAGTTGAATATTTAGGATTAAAATTTAGCTTTTAAAGAAATGAAGGATACATACATCCTTGGACAACGAAGATTAAGTTATGAAACGTTTCAACCCCTTACACAAAATAATAGCAGCATCAACCAAACAATCCCCTATCCGACATACGGCAGGGGATTTGTTATGGCTACACTTTCCTACGGAATTTACCTGTATATGGAATGGTAATATGAATGTCCAGCTCCTGAATGGAATCTTCCGTCAGGATCATCTTTGAGCCGTTGTTGGACAGCTTGCGCCATAGGCTTGGATTTTTGCGATAAACCTTCTCCTGAAGTCCATAGACATCGACCCCACGTTTCAGACCTTCGCGATACGTTTGCAAAATTTGCTCCCGCAATGTCTTCTCGCTGAATTGGACCATCTCGTCATAGGAAACAGGGGTGATATATTCATACAAGGCGGTCAGGTACTTGGCATCGATGTTGAAATAAACCTCATTCCCACGAATGACAGGCACAATTTTGACGTTGGGCAAACCAACGCTGAGCGCGCCATAGATGGTTCCTTCGTTTTCAATAATCAATGGCGCACGCCGCATATCCTTAAGTAACCAATGAAATCCAGGAATTGTGCTATGGGGCAAATATTCAAATTTATCCCCGGTTCTTTCAAAAAAAGCACCGTCAATCATAAACAATTCGTAATTTTTTTTGTTCTGCGACCAGTGTTCCTTGTTCAAGGTGATGCAAGGCAGATAAGTTGTCGTGGACGCATCATTATGGGTGGCAATGAGTTTGAAACTAAGCACTGGAGGAAACAGCGATTCTTCCAGGAATGAGGGAAGAGGGTTATGCAGAATACTGTCCAGCGGCGACATATTGTATATGGACGTGGCGCTCAGAATATTTTCCAATGGATCACGAGTGCCGTATACCCAAGTTGTATAACGTGATTCAGGGAAACGTCCAAGCATGTCGAACACTTCCGTAATATGCTTGCTTGTCAGGACATTTTCGGCCATGACAATGGCCGTCACATGGCCCCAAGCGATATGGAGCTGGGAACTTCGGAACAGTTCGTTTACCGCCAGATTCAATGTTCTCCCCGATGCATGTCCAACCCACACGGGTGGGGCTTCCGCAGTTTTGGTTGAATTTTCGCTCTTGGCTACACTGGCAAAGTCCATGCTTTGAACATACATGTGATACATCCCGTCCTTGTAATCGATCCCGATCGCTTTGGCATAGTCCACCTGTTGGATCTCATAGGCACTCCAGCACCCGCTGGTCACAAAACAAAGAGAGAGACTTAGCAGTCCTAGCAACCATCGTTGTATAAGCCGCTTCATCGCTCATTCCCTTCTTTGCGCGGCTCCTGCGTTTCCAAATAGACAGGTCTGCGTTTCATCCATCCTTTCGGAAGTTTGAACAACGAGGCCAGCGCCTGTCTGAAATTAAGCGGACTGAGCGGTGTCAGATAAGGAATACCGAACGATTTCAGATCGGTCAGATAGATCAGGAACAGGATAATGGACAGAATGAACCCATAGATGCCAAGGGATGCCCCCAGTACAAAACAGAAAAAACGCAGAATCAGAACAGAACTGGTCATGACCTGATTCACAATCGTTGCTCCGGCCACTACGGTTACAGCAATGACGACAATCATGAGCGGGGAAACCATGCCTGCACGGATAGCCGAATCCCCAATAATCAATCCGCCAACAACGGTCAGCGTCTGACCAATGGCGCTGGGAAGCCTCACCCCTGCTTCCCGGAATAGCTCCATCAGAAGCATAATGAGAAACATTTCCACACCAGACTCCATAGGTAGACCCATGCGCCCAACCGAGATCGTGGCTACGAGTGGAAAGGGTAGCTGGTCCATGTGAAAAGAAGTCAGCGCAATATAGAAACCAGGCAAGAACACGGTTATTAATAGCCCGATAAAACGCAGCATACGGCCCACATTCACCGGAAGAAAAGGGAAGCTGGCATCCTCAGGGGATTTGAGAAGCAGAAACAAATTGACGGGTCCGATGATGACGCTGGGATTGCCATCCACGATAATGACGAAACGTCCGTTCAGAAGACATTCCGCCGCAAAATCAGGTCTGCCCGTGTAGTGGGTTACCGGAAACAATGTGACTTTGGAAGGGGACAATAATTCCTCTAGTTCATTGGCGGTCATAATGCGTTCGATATCGATTTTGCGCAGCCTATTCTTCACATCATCAATCAGCTCGGGATTGGCAATGTCCTTAATATACATCAGGGCGACTTTGGTCACGGAGCGAGAACCAATTAATTCAATATTACAGGCTAATTCGGCCGTACGCAGGCGTGTACGAATTAACGCAATATTGACTGATAGTCGTTCGATAAAACCATCTCGTGCCCCGCGGATCGATACTTCCGTAGTGGATTCATCCGGCGACCGTGTAGGAATGTTGGATATATCCATGCTCCACATCTTCTGGATGGAAGGAATGCAGATGAGCATATGCCCCTCAAACACTCGCAGGGACATGAGTTCCTTTCCCAGCGGATTGTTCTGTATGTCTATACTTGTCCATTGCAGGGTAATGGACTTCTCGATGTCCGATGCACGAACAAAGTGAGTACTCTCGTACGTTCGCGTCAGTTCGGGAAGAATAATATCATATATGGATTTGCTGTCGACCATACCGCTGCAATACACGATGACAATCTGCTGTGGAGACTCCCCAATCATATGGCTGCTGATGATCACATCATCTGAACCTGCAAAAAACGTCGTAAGATTATGCTCATTGATTCGGAATGGTTCAGCCAGATGGGGGTTTTTCTTTGGTGTGGTTGTGAGCGGCATGGGCGGGAGCCTCCTTGTCTTTTTTGTGTATGAATGCGGCGAGGGTCAACAGGATTGTTACCGTGGATACATAGGCCAGCATCACGGGGAATTGAATATGGTTTACATAATAGTCAACGTAATCAATTCTCCACCACTGTACAGCTATTCCACACATGATGAAGGTGACAATTAGAACGGCAACGTACCTTTTCTTGGGTCTGCGAAAATCGAGCAGATCGACGATAAGATAGATGGAGATCGCCACTCTGGCAAATGAACCGCTTAGCCATTGATAGATGGACAAGAAGTCCACGTGCTGGAGCAATTTCCCTATATTCACCAGCTTCCATTGCTCATAGGGGCTATTTCGCTGTTTTGCTGCTTCCTCCGGACCGAACTCAACGATGGCTCCCAGCGTTGGACCAATCGCCATACTGAGCATGAATAACCCGAGCAGCAGAAGATGCCACCAGCGAATTTTACTTTTGATATCGTGTTGGAACAGCATCAAGATCCAGATTTCCATCAGTCCAGCAAGCGAATAGATCATGCCCCTTAGGACGGGGCCGGAACCATATTCCATGATGGGAAACAACTGGCCATAGTCCTTGTATTTTATGTTGGCTGACATCACGAAATATCCAAGCAGGATCACGAACGGAAGCAAAAGACTTGAAGTCATGGCAATGGAACGGATACCTTTGGCAGCCGCCCAGGCAGCAACCAGAGCTCCCACGCCTGCGAGCACATAGGGTGGGGTGAATTGCAGATAGGTGGATACCGTCCAGTTTGTTGTTTCATATAAGGTATGTGATCCAAGCGCAAGCAGCATGAGTGAGGCAGTGATACGGAAAATCCATGAAGGAATTGCGCCAAATTCCCGCGTGATCCAGTCCGTCAAACGCTGCCCGCGTACCCGTCGGATAATAACGAACATCATACATAGAAATAACAAAAAGAAGGGAGCAGCAGCGACTACCGATAGCCAGCCATCTCTGCCTGCATAATCCAGAATCGCCGGAATGGACAGAACATGGCACACGAGGCCTGCACTTAACAAAATGATGGAAAAGGACAGCCATATCGTGATTTCTCCCTTTTCACGGCTCATGGGAATTCTCCTTTCCGTTCAAGGAAGTTTCCGTTAGGTTGTACAAGAAATGGATTTTCGATTCCTATTTTATTTTTTTGAACAATAGAAGACGAAACAAGATAGACGGAAGAGACAGAAAGCATTAACATACAGATATAGCAAGTTTAGAAGACAGGCTCCAAACGAAGTATAGAGAAATAGGAGGAAACCTACGATGACAAATACAACGAAGGCACCTGGAGAGACGAAAGTTGGCTTTATCGGTACAGGCGTAATGGGCAAAAGCATGGCAGGGCACATCCAGCAGGCAGGCTATCCGTTGCATGTCTATACGCGCACGGCCGCCAAAGCGGAAGCGTTGGTGAAGGAAGGTGCCGTATGGCATGACACACCAGGCAAACTGGCAGCCGAGTGTGATGTCATCATCACGATGGTGGGGTATCCGAAGGATGTTGAGGAGATTTATCTTGGTGAAGATGGTCTCGTGGCGAACGCGAAACCGGGCTCTTACCTGATTGATATGACCACATCCAGTCCGCTGCTGGCTGCACGGATCTATGAAGCCGCGGAAGCCAAAGGACTGCATGCGTTGGATGCACCAGTTTCCGGTGGGGATATCGGAGCACGGGATGCCAAGCTGTCCATTATGGTTGGCGGCAGCACGGAGGCCTTTGAAGCGGTTCGTCCGTTGTTCGAGCAAATGGGCACCAACATTGTGCTGCAAGGCAAGGCGGGAGCAGGACAGCATACCAAAATGTGCAACCAGATCGCGATTGCTTCAGGCATGATGGGTGTGTGCGAGGCACTCGCTTATGCCAAGACATCCGGTCTGGACGCGGAGAATGTGCTGAAGAGCATCGCTACCGGTGCAGCCGGAAGCTGGTCACTTAGCAATCTAGGTCCGCGCATGATCGCAGGCGATTATGAGCCTGGATTCTATGTGAAACATTTTATCAAAGACATGGGTATCGCTCTCGAATCTGCCAAAGCCATGGGCATGAAGACACCAGGGTTGGCCTTGGCTGAATCCTTGTATCAGGAAATATCCAGCAACGGTCTGGATGAGAAGGGTACACAGGTGCTTTACACATATTATTTACAGGCTTAATCCTCACACCCAAGACAACAGCGTGTTCTTTTTCTTCAATAGAAAGGAATACGCTGTTTTTATAAAATTCCCCCTTCTCGTATGCGTCTAAAGTCACAGTATTGGTTAAAGAATCGTATATACTTTAGTTAAACAATGGATTTTTGGCCCTCTTCCCTTTATTTTTGCCCCTCTTTATCCGACATAAGTAATAGAAGTATACATAATGGATGTGCGAAACCCACACTACATAGAACGGAGCTTGCCCATGTTCAAAAAAATCCTGTCTCTGTTCAAGTCACAGCCAGAGCTCGCGAACCAGATATCAGCTTCCGCTTCATCTTTACCGTCAACGGCCCCCATACCTACGCGTATGGTCCGCAGTAGACGCAAAAAAACGAAATCAGATGGAGATTGGACCCGTCAGCCAGAGGAACCAAGCACTGCCCAGCAGCTGCATGCTCTTCCGGGTGAATACAAAGTTCTGAACGACTTGCTTGTTGCCAATACCAAGTCCCGCTCGGGTTATTCATCGATTGATCATGTTGTCATCGGTCCGCGGGGGATCTTCGTGATTGAGACACGAAACCTGACGACGGGTGAGATTCGTGGAGGCCGAAGAGAGGCCAACTGGACAGTCAGCAGCAGCCGAATCAAGATGTATAACCCATTGATGCAGCACCGGGGGCATGTGGAGGCCATTCAGGCACACCTCGGCGATTATAAAAGAGTTCGTCTCGTCTCCATGGTGACCTTCACCAATCGCTGCCGGATCAGTGTTGATCCAGCTGTGCGGTATGTCAATTCGGATGAACTGATTATCTATGATCATGAATTGGTGGAGACCATTCTTCGTAAAACGGAAAGGCTTGAGACCGAAGTCCCCGAAACGTTGTATAAAGAACAGGATATTCAGGCAATCTACAACATGCTGTCCGCAGTCAATTCCACGGATCCCCAGATTCGGGCTGATCATATGGAGAAGGCCAAAGGCATTAAATAAGAGGAACCTGAACCTGTTACATCATCCATGCGCGATGAATTGAAACGAATAATGCAGATCACTAAGCATACATATCAACACGGTTGTCCTTCATTTCATGGATGACCGTGTTTTTTTGTTCTCTCCGTATGTAAGAATGGGACAGCCAGAAGTGCAGGTGAGCATGCAGGCACATTGTCGTATACACCCAGTATTTAACTTATGATAAAATAAAGACCAGATTACACAGTGATATATCTATGTTATCCGAAAGGATATTTATGGAATGAACTATTCATGGATTGAAGCAGAGGTTAATTGAACTCAGGTACATACATAAGATAAGGGGAAGATTACAAAATGAGATGGAATCATAGAATCAAGATGTTCACGGCCATTTTCAGCTTGGTTGCCATATTGACTGCATGTGGCGGTGGGACGAAGGAAGCAACGACGAAGGAGTCTGCTCAGGATGCTGGCACGGTGGCTACAGCAACCAATGGCTCGGCCACGTCAACAACTGAATCGTCGGCAGCAGATACGAATGCTGAAGACTCTGCGGGCACCTCCTCAACTTCCGATACAGTGGGGTCTTCGCCTGAAGAAGGCAAAATCGGAGTGGACTCTACACTGGAGGAATTGAAGGAGAAGTATGCAGACAAGCTTGGCTATATCCGTGTCCCGCTTAACGATCATCCGGTTCGCAGGGTAAGTGAAGAAGGCTCCAAAAATATTAATATCGCCAACTATAGTGATGCGGTAGTGAATATGAATACAGGTATTCCAATCCATTCCGATTCACAGCGTTTGATCGATGATGCCTTTCCTTTTTTCACAACCGTTCAGGCACCGGAAGTGTCCTATGTGTCATGGGAAGAAGCAACCAATCTGGAGCGTGCCATGGTGAAGACATTGTTTATCTCTCGTCAGGCGCTGTTACTCACGGAGGATGCCATGAAGAACAAGGATTACACCAGTCAGTCCTTTAAGGACTCGATGGTATTTTTCAAGAATGCAGCGGAGTTCGACTCCATGGCACCTGTTGCGCAGCATACGTATGACATCACATTAACGAAACTTTACGATAAAGCCCGCGAGTCGTGGGCCAAACTGGCTGCAATAGATCCGGAACAGGACGAAGCTGCATTTGCCGAGAAGTATACGGAAGCCAGAACAGAAGCGAATAACGTGATGGGGCTGCTGAACATTTTGTTATCCACCAATGAAGAAGAACGTTTGGAGCAGACATACGGCAAATAGTCTTCTATGGGAAATACTGTTCCGAAAAATGTTCTTACGGCTTATCCTTCATAGAGCAGGTAGAAACTCTGACTACCGTCGATACGGGGTCAGGGTTTTTCTGTTGTTTTACATAGGGGTATGATATCTTTTTTAAGAATAAAGTGGTACGGGACAAGGGTGAGGTGCGAAGAGTGATGAGATGGATTCAATTATGTAAACGCTTTAAATTCAGAACAAAACTGATTTTGTTTCTGTCGGCGGCGACTGTATTGATATCAGGCATCACGGGGTTAATTACTTATCGCATACATATTTCGCTGTTTAATGAAGAAGTGAGTCGCCAGTATAGTCTTACCGCAGAACAGGTACTTGCAAGACTCGATTCCAGGGTGCACGACATGTATAAAGTGACGGACTACATTACGCTGAATCCCTCCGTGAAAAATGCTATTAAGGCGCAGGCTGCGGGCATTTCCTCCTATGATCAGATGAAGCTGGAAGATGAACTGGATGACCAGTTGTATCAGGTTCGTCTCGATGCACCGGAGATCATGGGAATTCGAATCTATGATCTTAAGGGAAACATATTTAATCTCGGTACGTTTGCCGGCTCGTTTCAACAGATGGACCCTTCATATTTGGCTGAGATGGTCCATAAGCTGGAAGGGACGGGAGGAGAATATATATGGAACCGTCTGGACGCAGATGCTTTTCTTCAAGAGGAGAAATCCAACTGGATTCTGGCAGGGCGCTTAATGCGTTCTGTTGATCTGGAGACGTATGGAGTCATGTTAATCCTCTTTAATACCTCTCTGTTTGAATCCTATCTCAAGGACCTGCGTCTTAATGAAGATATTGCCGCGTATTTGTTGGATGCAGATGGGAAACTGGTATATGCGTTTCATAATCAAGATGCGGACCCACCACCGCTTACACAACTAAGCATGGGGGCAACCGAGATTAGGGACGAGCAGGGGACCGCTCATTTGTATACAAAACAAACGTCGGACAAAGCCAAGTTCACGTTGATCAGCAAAGTATCCTTGGCTCAGATTCAGCATAAGGGCAAGATTATCGTCAAAGTCGCTGTATTTTCCGCGGCAGCCACGGTTCTGTGTTCGTGGATCATTATTACCATCATCAGCCGCAGGCTGCTGCGTCCACTGGCCAGCCTGGTTAACGCGATGAAAAGAGTGCGCGACGGACAATTTGATACACGCGTTCAGATTCAGACACAGGATGAGCTGGGCTTCATTGGAGAACGATTCAATGCGATGGCATCACGGATAGATACGTTGATTCATGAAGTCTATGAGCGCGAGTTAAGTGAAAAGCAAGCTGAGCTCAAGGCTATACAGGCCCAGTTGAATCCACATTTTCTGTATAACACATTAAGCATGTTTTTCTGGAAGTTCTATATGCTTGGAGATGAGAAGTCGGCGCGTCTGGTTACGGCCTTGTCCGAGATGCTGCAATATACACTGGAGCCAGTCCAGCGGTTGACTACCCTACAGGATGAGATGACCCAGATTGACCATTTTCTGCAGATTCAGCAGGCCCGATATCAGGAGGCCTTATCGATCGAGATTTCTGTTCCTCCTGAACTGCTCCGGTGCCAGGTGATTCGACTGCTGCTGCAGCCCATTGTGGAGAATGTGTTTGTTCATGCCTTTGCGGACAAAAGGGACAATCGTCGTCTGGAGATTCGCGGGTTCCGATACGCGGGAAATGATGCAGAATCGGACATGCTTATTCTGGAGATAGCCGATAACGGATGCGGGATGGACCCAACCATGATGAATCGTATTTTGGCACCTTTGGCACACGCTGATGAGGAGCGTCAACATATTGGCATGCGAAGTGTACTCAGACGAATCGAACTGATTCATGGTGAGCCTTATGGTGTGCAGATCGAATCCACTGCTGAAGTGGGAACGCTGGTGCGGCTTCGTTTGCCCTATCAGGTAGAATAGGTTGCTGGACGTGAACAGATAACATGCTGAGAGGAGAATACATCCATTGAATGGACGAATACTCGTAGTCGATGATGAAGTGATGTTTCGGCAAGGATTGATACATCTGGTGTCCAATAATCCACTCGGGTGGGAAGTGGTTGGTGAAGCTGCCGACGGAGAAGAAGCGCTACAAGCCGTAAACAGTTGTACACCGGATCTAATTATTACGGATATCAACATGCCGGTGATGGATGGCTTGGACTTGGCAGAACAGATCCATGATCGTGGTCAGGACATTATGATCATTATTTTGACGGGCTATCGGGAGTTTGAATATGCACAGCGCGCAATCCGTTATGGTGCGATGGAGTTTCTGCTCAAGCCCTTCTCTCTAGATGAGGCCTGTCGTGTTCTGCGCAAAGCGCATGAACGATACTGCCAGCGACAATCTGATAACCGAATTAGGGAACAGTACAGTCTGGTAGAGAGATCGGATCAATTGCGTGATGAGTTGGCAGCACTCTTGTTGAACCAGCAGCTGCCGCAAATGGCTGCACGGATAGATGAACTGTTCAGCCATGCATCCCGGATGCCTCTCCCTGAATGCAAAGCCGAGATTCAGCTGCTCATGAAAGTGATGACCGATCTGTTAGTGCAGCAGTTCCGTGTTCAGCAGTCTGCAAGTGTCGACAAGTTCGGCCCAGATCCGTTGCTCTGGATTCATACGGTAGCGGAAGTGATGGCTTGGGCACGCTGCAAAAGTGATGAATGGCTTGGTATGCTAGTCCGGCTTACGCAGGAACAACAGGATCACGTGGTCACACGGGTCCTTCAGTACATCGAGATGAACTATTCCAGAAATTGTAATCTTCAGGCGGCAGCCGCACATGTTCACGTGACCCCCAATTATCTCAGTCACCTGTTCAAAAAAGAAACCGGTCATGGCTTCAGCCAGTACGTCAGCAAGCGTAGAGTGGATAAGGCGAAGTTACTGCTGCACAGTACCCGGCAGAGCATGGCGGACATTGCCGAACAGACCGGGTTCGATAACTCCAGTTATTTTACAACCGTGTTCAAACAGATGACCGGGCTGTCGCCCCGCGAATTTCGCAAGCAGCCGAGCCATGAGAGCAGCAAGTAAGCCGTTACCGAACACAGCCCCACGATGTGGGGTTATTTTGCGTAGAAATTTAAAAAAGGATCGTTAAATATCGAATGTTTACGCTTACATTTTTATCTAGAATACAACTATAGACATCCACAGCAGAGAGGAGTGATGAACATGAAGGGAGAGCTGGCCGCAGGGCCGCCAAGGTTGGAACCGCCTGACAGCGAAGTGAGGCAGAGAATCCGGCAGCAGCGGCTTCGCCGTTTCAAGATGAATATTCCGCTACTATTGATGTTTCTTCCGGTGATCCTGTTTTATCTTATCTTTCGTTATGCGCCGATTGGGGGGCTGGTCATCGCCTTCAAGGATTATAACTTCTATGACGGGCTCTGGAACAGTCCATGGGTGGGCTTTCAACATTTTCAGACCTTGTTCAGCGATCCGCGCACAGTGGAGATCATCCGTAATACTTTATTTCTCAGTTTGCTTAGCATTATCGTGGGTTTTCCCATCCCGATTATTCTGGCGATCATGCTGAATGAAGTAAGAAACATGGCGTTTAAGCGGACCGTGCAGACCGTGGTGTACATGCCGCACTTTTTCTCATGGGTCATCATTGCAATGATGATCATGACCGTATTTTCACTGGAGAACGGAATCGTGAACCGATGGGTGGAAGCCTGGACGGGAGAGCCGTATCCATTCATGTACAACAAAGGCTCTTGGATCGCCGTTTTTGTCGGGTCAGGTATCTGGAAGGACATGGGCTTTAACGCGATTATTTTTCTGGCGGCACTAACGACGATCGATCCAAGCCAGTACGAAGCTGCACAGATGGATGGGGCGAGCAAGATGCGACAGATCTGGCACGTAACCCTTCCTGGCATTCGCTCCACCATTATTTTGCTCCTTATTCTGTCGATGGGGCGCGTCATGGAAGTTGGATTTGACCAAGTGTATATGCTTCAGAACTCTAACGTGAACGAGGTTGCCGATGTTATCAGTACGTATATTTATCGCACAGGTCTTCAGGGAGCACAGTTCAGCCTGACGACGGCGATGGGATTATTTGAATCGCTGGTCGCTTTTATTCTCATCTATTGTGCCAACTATATTGCACGTCGATTTAACGAAGGTTTGTGGTAAGGGAGGCGGAGCAGAGTGAGAAAAACACGAGGAGAACAAGTCTTTTATATGATCAATTATGTGTTGTTAACATTGGTCGCTATCAGCTGTATCCTGCCCCTTCTGAATATTGTGGCTTTGTCGTTGAGTGATGCGAGAGCCGTAGTATCCGGTAAAGTAGGGCTATGGCCAGTCGACTTCACCTGGTTTTCCTATCACAGTCTATTGACCGGGACGCCGATCCTGAATGCGTTCTGGAACAGTGTCGAGATTACGTTAATCGGTACGGGGCTGAGTATGGCTGTTACAATTATGGCGGCGTATCCGCTGTCGCGCAGGCATTTTTACCACCGTAGGTTTTTTACGATGGCGATGGTATTCACGATGATTTTTAACGGCGGATTGATTCCGACTTATCTGGTGGTGCAGAACCTTGGGCTGGTGAACAGTTATGGTGCACTTTGGCTGCCAGGTCTGGTAAGTACGTATAACATGCTGATTATGAGATCGTATTTTGAAAATCTCCCAGGGGAAGTGGACGAAGCTGCACGCATCGATGGATGCGGAGAGCTCGGTTTGTTATTTCGGATCGTGCTGCCTCTGTCCAAACCGTTGCTGGCGACCATTGCTCTGTTCTATGGTGTAGGGTACTGGAATTCATTCATGAGTGTGATGATTTACATCAATGATACCTCGAAGTACAACATGACTGTATTGGTCCAAAATATGATTATGTCCAATCTGAACGTGCAGGATTTTACCGATCCTACGATGATTTCGAATCTAACGCCAGAAGGCATTCGGGCAGCGGCCGTAATCGTGATGGTCATTCCCATTTTGGCAGTGTATCCATTCTTGCAAAAGTACTTTGTTAAAGGGGTCATGCTGGGCTCCATTAAAGGGTAGTGCAGGCTGCAAGCCATTCGCTTATTTCATTTCACATTATATAAGAAAGAGGGTCTGATCTTATGGCGATATCCATCAAGGCATGGATGAAGTCCGGTCTTGTTCTGGGCTTGATCGGCGGAATACTGGCAGGGTGTTCAGGAGGAAGTGGAAGTGAGCAGGCTGAAGGGGAAGGTGCGCGCGGCAATATAACGTCGACGATCTATGATCGGGGCGCCGTACCAAGCGGTATGGGAACGATTGAGGATAACATGTGGTCCAAGTGGATCAATGAGAACGGCCCGGCCAATGTCAAATATACGGCGGTGCCCCGCTGGGAATCGCAGTCCAAATTAAACGTTCTGTTCGCTTCGGGCAGTGCACCGGATGTTATTTTTGAATTCGGAACGCCTATTCGGAATACGTTATTTAATCAAAAACAACTGATGCCGCTGGATGAACTGATTGAGAACTCCAGTGTGGAATATAAAGCGCTGATGGAGAAGTATCCACAGTTAAAGAAGGCTGGGATCAAGAGCGATGGCAAATTATATGAAGTGGGTCGAATGAATGAGGTATTTCCGCTGACCAGTTTCTTCATTCGTGAAGATTGGCTGGAAAAGCTGAACCTGGAGGTGCCAACGAACGAAGCAGAGATGCTGGCGGTCGCCAAGGCGTTCACAGAGAATGACCCGGATGGGAACGGTGCAGACGATACTTTTGGAATCGGAGGATTGCAGTTTGGAGACACTGCGGGATTATTCCGCTACATGTACAATGCCAATTGGGTGAACGTGGAGGACGGGGAGATTGTGGTCGGCCCCAATCACATGAAGGAAATGACAGCGTTTAAGCGGGCATTGTTTGAGGCGGGGGTAGTAGACAAGGATTTTCTTACCGACAAGGATGGAGCCAAGTCCAAGCAGGATTTCCTGAACGGGAAAATAGGCATGTATGCGGCAATGACGGCTGATTACACCGGATTTGCGGCCAAGGAACTGGATACGCTCATGCAAAATGTGCCTGATGCCAAGCTGAAGGTCATTGCTCTGCCTTCCACATCGGTGGGTCAATATACGATGGTATGGAATAACCCGGTACAGATGACGGCCATTGTGAATGCCCGTGCCAAAAATCCGGAAGCTGTCATTCAATATATCGATTTTCTGACCAAAACCGAGACAGGCCGAACGGTCAAGAACGGGTTCGAAGGCACTCATTATACGTTGAACGAACAGGGCTGCCCGCGTATATCTGACCAGGAAAAGTACAAACAGGAAATAAGCTGGGCTGGAGATTACGCGATGCTGTACAGCCGCCTGGAGGAAGGCAAATGTGGTTACACCGAAATGCTGTTCAGTGAGGAAATCCCATCCCAGAAGGAAGGACTTCGTCTTTTCAAGGAAGCACGGGAAGTATACATGAACGATCTGCCAGTGGGAGAAGGCGTTACCCATTCGGAACATATGCCACAGCTGCCCAAAGAGCTTCAGGTGAAGCTTACCAATGTGACAACAGCCATTAATGATATTTTCACCCGTTCCATTATTAGCGGTAGTAAGTATACGGTTGAGCAGGCTGCTGCAGAAGCGCAGCAAAAGTGGGAACAAGGTGGTGGCCCGGAGATTGAAACGTGGTACAAAGAATGGTGGAGCAAGGAAAAGGACAATGTACTTGTCTGGGATGATTTCTATGAAATCTATGAACAGCAGCAGGCCGATTTTCAGAAGTCGGAGTAAAACAGCTGGAATGAGTTGAGTGTCAACAAACGTATTCGAATTGGAACCTGGGCAATCTGCCCAGGTTTTTTGTTGCAGATGCATGTTCACTCCAAGTCTATTTCAGGTTAATAATAAAAAGGAAAGAAGATATTAGCGATTTGAAGGTTCAAAATGCGATATAATAAGCGTATTGGATACGTGAAATTTTACATAGAGTTATGGAAAGAGACTAACGGAGCTGGCTGCGTGAACATACCAAATCGTCACGAAGATTAAACGCTCTGGGCCGGAGGAATGGTTATGATCAAGCTGTTGTACTACTTGAAGAAGTATCGAGTCGCCGCCATCGCAGCACTGGTCATGATGCTGATTGAATTGACGGTCGAATTGGCTCAACCCTATTTGATCTCGAAGATCATTGATAACGGTATCCAGCAAGGAGATCTGTCAGTGGTTTGGCTATGGGGTGGGGTGCTTGTGGGCAGTGCCGTCGTTGCATTTGCCGCGGGTATTGCGAGTTCATTTTTTGCGTCACATGCGAGTCTCGGCTTCGGTTACGATCTGCGGGAGAAGCTGTATGACAAAGTGCAAGCGTTCTCTTATGCGGTGTTTAACCGTTTTGCCACATCATCCCTGATTACCCGCTTGACCGGGGACGTTACACAGGTGCAGGATACGGTGTTTATGAGTCTGCGTTTCATGACACGTGTACCGCTGGTGGTGATTGGCAGCATGATCATGGCGGTTGTGGTAAATCCGAAGCTGGGTCTGCTGCTTGTTGTGATGGTGCCTGTACTGCTCGTGTTTGTCATCTGGATGATTAAAAAGGCAGCGCTGCTGTTCCGCAATGTGCAGCGCAGGCTGGATGCCGTCAACGGAGTCATCCAGGAAAATCTGACAGGCATTCGGCTGATCCGTGTCTTCGTCCGGATGGGCCACGAGATTGAACGCTTTGCCGGTTATAGCGGCAAGCTGATGAAGGGCACGATCTCCGCGCTGCGCTTGACGGAGACGACGATGCCATTCATGCTGCTCATGATGAATGGTTGTATCATCGCCGTGCTATGGTTTGGACGACGTGACATTACTACCGGAAGTGCAACCGTGGGTGAAGTCGTCGCAGTTATTAACTATCTGCTTCGCACCATTGGCGCCATGTCTGCGCTGTCCTGGATTCTGGTAACCTTCTCCAGAGCGAGTGCTTCGGCACAACGGCTTAACGAAGTTTTTGACACGGAGGAAGTTTCGGATTCAGGTCAATCCATGGACACAGATCGTTCTGCGCAAACTGGGAAAGGGAATCCTGTTATCCAGGGTGCAGTTGATTTTCAGGGTGTAGGATTCAGCTATCCGGGCAGTGAAATTACCGTATTGGAGGACATTACATTCTCAGCCAAAAGAGGCGAGCGTATCGCCATCATGGGAGCGACAGGCTCGGGTAAATCATCACTGGTACAGCTCATTCCAAGGCTTTATACCGAAGATCAAGGCGAGGTTCGTATAGATGGTAATGACGCAGAACGGTTGGACATTGCCACATTGCGCGGAGCAATCGGTTATGTGCCGCAGGAAGTGGTCCTCTTTACCGGATCGGTACGGGATAACATCGCCTGGGGCCGGGAGGACGCAACGCTCGAAGAGATTAAGGAAGCAGCGCGGCGTGCACAGATTCACGAGACCATTGAGAAGCTGCCGAATGGCTATGATACACAGCTCGGTCAGCGTGGAGTCAATCTGTCGGGTGGGCAGAAGCAGCGGCTCTCGATTGCCCGTGCATTAATTCGTCGTCCAAGCATCTTGATTCTGGATGACAGTACAAGTGCTCTCGATGTAGCCACGGAAGCAAGGCTGCTGGGTGCACTGGAAGAGCTGTCGTGTACAACGTTTATCATCACGCAGAAAATCAGTTCAACCACCTCTGCCGATCTGATTCTGCTGTTGGACGATGGGCGTCTGATTGGACAGGGGAAACATGAAGATCTGATGGATTCATCTGAACTGTATCGCCGAATTTATGAATCACAATACGGGGAGGGTACACCACATGTTCAAAGCATTCATTGAACCTTTCCGTCAGCCCCCACCGCCGATTGATCCCGAGACGCTGAAGGCAGGTGGTGGTCGTAAGCCGAAGGCACGGGCGAAGAACTGGTCCGGTACGTTAGGCCGGATCTGGGCGTATCTGGCCCGTCGCAAGGTCAAGTTGACGATGGTGCTGCTGATGGTATTTGCCAGTTCTGCGCTCGCTTTACTTGGACCTTATATGGTCGGTGTAGCTGTGGATAAATTCATTGATGGAGAAGCAACGAGTTCTAGTTGGACGACATTTTTATTGGGTCTGGTGGCAGTCTATGTTCTCTTTTCCTTGTCGTCATGGCTGCAAAATATATGGATGATTGAAATTGCACAGGAGACCGTGTTCCGCATGCGGTATGATCTGTTCTCCCATCTGCACAAACTGCCGATTCCATTCTTCGGCAAGCGTCAGCAGGGGGAGATTATGAGCCGGGTTACCAATGACATTGAGAATGTCAGCGGTACGCTGAACAGCTCGGCCATCCAGATTTTCTCCAGTGTGTTAACTCTGATCGGAACGTTTGGCGTGATGCTCTGGTTAAGTCCGCTGCTGACCTTGCTTACATTTATCGTGGTACCGCTGATGGCCATTGGCATGCGCTGGATTACCCGTAGAACCGGGCCGTTGTTCAAACAACGTCAGCGTAATCTCGGCGAACTCAATGGGTACATTGAGGAAACATTGTCAGGACAGAAGATTATCAAGGCGTTCTCGCAGGAAGAACGGGTCATTCGCGGGTTTGAGGAACGAAATACGAAGATCCGGTTGTCCGGTTTCTGGGCACAGACCATCTCCGGTTTTATTCCAAAGCTGATGAATGGCCTGAACAACCTGAGCTTTGCGATTGTCGCAGGCATCGGCGGGATCTTGGCGATTCAAGGTTCCGTTACCGTCGGCGTGATTATCATCTTCGTAGAATATGCCCGTCAGTTTACCCGTCCGCTCAACGATCTGGCCAACCAGTGGAATACGTTGCTGTCTGCGATTGCCGGGGCAGAGCGCGTGTTCGAGGTATTGGATGAGGATGAGGAAGCGAAGGATGAAGGCGCAGCCGTATCTCTCGAAAAGGTGGAGGGAGCCGTTCGCTTCGACAAGGTATCCTTTGGATACGATGAGGGACGCAATATTTTGCATGAAATTAACTTTGAAGCCAAGCCGGGCGAGATGATTGCTCTGGTAGGTCCGACTGGGGCAGGGAAAACAACATTGATTCAGCTGTTATCCCGCTTCTATGATCCTACATCCGGTACACTAACGGTGGATGGACGTGACATTACGACCATTCGGCGCGAGAATTTGCGCTCACACATGGCATTTGTTCTTCAAGATTCATTCCTGTTCCAGGGCACGATTCGTGAAAATATCCGTTTCGGCCGCCTGGATGCGACCGACGAAGAGGTAGAAGCCGCTTCAAGGCTGGCGAATGCTCATTCCTTCATTGTGCGAATGAAGGATGGGTACGATAAAGTGCTTCAGGCCGACGGAAGTGGCATAAGTCAGGGACAGAAGCAGCTGCTTGCGATTGCCCGGGCAATTCTGGCCGATCCTTCCATTCTTGTATTGGATGAGGCGACCAGCAGTATCGATACCGTCACGGAGATCAAAATCCAGGAAGGGCTGCAGCGCCTGATGCAAGGCCGCACCAGCTTTGTTATCGCTCACAGACTGAACACAATCCGCCAAGCCGATCGTATTCTTGTACTGAAGGACGGTCAGCTCCTGGAGCAGGGTTCGCATGACGCATTGCTGGAACAAGGTGGCTTCTACAGCGAACTGTATTACAGTCAGCTACGGAACAAGGCACAGTAGTTATTGGAGAAAATCATAATGACGGTTGTTCGGTAAGTTGGCAATGATGATTCACTCGAAAAAGAGCAGGAATGAGAGCATAGTGCCCCCATTCCTGCTCTTTGCATTTTCACTAGTCGAAGTAATTTGAGATTACTTCGTTACACTGCTCAGTTTGAACGAGCCGTCGGTCAATTTATTTGTATTGGCAAAGTCTACACCAGGTTTATTCGTTTCCGGGTCAATGATCGCAATTGCGATATCATAGGTTCCGGCAGCAAGACCGGAGACCGGAATGGAATCGGTCAGGGTGTAGGTACCCGTTTTCCACGTGGTCAGATTAACGTTTGTTGTTTTCTTGGCGACCACGGTATTGCCGCTGCGCAGTTGAATTTCAACTGGCCAGGCAAACGGGAAGTGCTGTACGCCTTTATTCTCCACTTTAATCGTTGTTGTAAACGTGCTTCCGCTAATGGTGGATGGATGGGAGATTTCCTTCACTACAAAGTGGTAACCCATTCGTTTCTTGAGTGCATCCATATTGGCCTGTAAGGCATGATTCAACGGAAGCGAGGCAGGGGAATTTGGCCCCAGCCAGCTTGGTTTACTAAGCTCCGTCTGACGCAACGTTTCCGTAAATCCACTACCGGTGGTTAATGCCGCAAGCATGCCGGAAGCTCCCCCGTAAAATTCGCCGCCTGAGATACGTGTCTCCCAGAAGTTCGCATGTGCTGGCTGCTGTTGACCGATATCATCCCAATAGCCATTCTGGGTGCCTGTGTACCAGCCCCAATCCGCATCAAAGCTGTCTTTATGTCCAAACACATCGTTGAACATGCCCATGACCATGCCTTTATTATTGGTTTTGGCGAGGGCGATACTGCGCCGGATCAGAACCTGCATTTTGTCCTCTTTGCCAGCAAAGGCATCAATATAATGCTGAACATACTTGTTCGAGATGTCATTGGTAGGGAAAGAGCCTGTGTAATTGGTTTCACCATTTGGTCCGACATAAGGCCATGTATGGAACTCGCCCCAGTGTCCGAGTGAACCGATCTGAACAAAGGCGACCGGACGATCATTGGTGTTGTATCTTGCCGCAATGGCTTCGATGGCTAATTTGTGCCGTTCTTGCAGATAGATGGAGTTGTAGTTGGGAGAGAAGCCCATGTTGTTGCCAGTACCCATGCCTCCGGTTGTATCGTTGTATACTGTTCCAGGTGATTCTCCGCGTGCAATCATGTCATTGTAGAGCCAGTCGGGAATATCCCTGTGAGCCTGTCCTGTCGGGCTATCCAGAATGAAGCGAAACACCACTTTGACGCCTTTACTTTTCCAGTAGGCAAAATTGTTGGCGGCTTCAATTGCACTAAAATCATATGTGCCTTTGGTAGATTCAAGTTCCTTCCAAGTCACTCCGGCATATACGAGCCTGTGTGGCTGTGCATATGTGGTGCTCTTGGCCGAAGGCGCCCAGCCTTTGAATGGATTGTTAAGTGGGCTGTCCAGCTCTACGGGATTCACTACGGTATTGTTCCCCGTACCACCACCTGATCCAGCCGAGGTCAAAAGGTAAGCGGGCAGTGTTTGTCCAGACGCGGGCAATCTCGACGTATCCGAGCTGTTGTCGATATACCCGACTCGCACTGTGCTACCAGCACTGATTTGCAGTGTAGAGAGAGGAATAGCGACCTCAATGACGGTGGAGCTGCGGTAGAATTGGGAGCTGGTCAACGTGCTGTTGAAGTTCCAGACCCAGTCGGTTCCGCTGCCGCCATAGCGGTATAACCCCGTATTTTCAAGCAGCCACTCCACACCTGTAACTCCCCAGCCCGCAGCCTGGTAACCGGTTGAAGTATTGTTATCGGTATTGATCCAGAAGTTGCCCATCGTTGTACTCAGACCAGAGCCTTGAATAAGCAGATAGAGATTGGTTCCATCATTGGTCACCTTGAGCGTTTGGGCAGTGCCACTATTGGTGGTGAGAGCACTAACGCTGCTCCAGTCGCTGACGTTGCCATCAATGGTGATGGTTGCAGCAGAGGCTTTGGGTAAGGCTCCCGCAGGCAATAGCAGGGTAATCATGAGGACAAAAGCCAAAAGCAATCCAAGGCTCCGCTTGCTTTTATCAAACAATCTTGTCATGGTATACCTCCTGAATAATGGATTTTGAATGATACCTCGTTCTGCCCACCCCGAAATTCGTTATGAGGGGAGAGTTAGGAGAGCTCAACTCCTTTCTGATCCGCATGAAGTAGCAGAATAGTAACGTTTTATGTAAGAGTCATGGTAGTAATCGGGGAATAAATAACTGAAAGATGAGATTTTGGTTTGCGGCAAATATAAAATGTGTTTTTAGTTCTTGGATTCCGTGTCTAAATTGCATTATAGGGGATGGGTACAGGAGATACAACAGATATTTTTCCAGAATTTATTATGTTTTCTATTGAAAATAGGCGTGTTTTATTAAATTTTGAACATGAGTATTCATAACTTGAATATAATATTTGCCGCAAATAAAAATGAATACAAATTAAAGTATATGATAATACAACAAAAATGTAAACGCTTAATTTATGATGGATAAAGAGTTATACTGTTTAGTAGTATGTAAAATGCACTGTAAATATATTGCCGCAAAATAATTAAAAATTTAGCCAAAATCAATTGACAAGGGATTAAAACTATTTTACTATCGTTACATAGTCACAGTCCTGTTAGATTTCTTAACATCGAATTGGCTTCATGGCATTTGCCGCAAATTAACGAGCAACGGAGAGTGTAAGCATGGGGAAGATAAAAATGGCTTTTATCGGTGTAGGAGACATGGGGTCACATCATTGCATTGGTTTTGATTTGCTCGAGGAGAGTGAGGTTCGTTATATCTGTGATATGAATGAAGCCAATGTGGCACGTACGCTGGCTGAACTCAAGAATAGCAACCCCACCATAGCTAGCGATTATCGTGAACTGCTTGCCAAGGAAGATTTGGATGCGGTGGTCATCAGTGTACCGAACTATTTGCATCGCGAAGTGGCAGTCGCTTTTCTGGAAGCTGGCAAGCATGTATTTCTGGAGAAACCGGTCGCGCATACCATTGAGGACTGTGATGCCATTATAGAAGCGGCGGAAGCCTCTGGACAGGTATTGCAGATCGGATTGGTTTATCGATATTCGAATCTGTATCGCCGAATGGAGAAGGAATTGGAGAACGGACGTCTTGGTGACGTGAAATTGATGTGGTGCAAGGAATTCCGTGATCCATTCCCACCTGCGGATTGGTTCTATGACAAGACCAAGTCTGGGGGCGCGATAGTAGAGAAGGATTGTCATCACTTCGATATTTTCAACTGGATGATCCAGGCGAAGCCAGTCCGTGTGTTTGCCTCTGGAGGCCAGCATGTCATGAAGCAAGGAGAGCCCAATCGGATTCAGAATTCATACAGTCACTATCCCACGAAAGAAATTTCGGATACCTCCATCGTCGACCATGCATTCATCACCATTGATTATGATAACGGTAGCAAGGCCAATCTGGGCCTGTGCATGTATTTGAAACCGCGCAATTTGATGGGAGAAGGGCTTGAGATTGGCTTGATCGGAGAGAACGGCGGCCAGATGGTTGCCCGTAATGACAAAACGATTGATATCGTTGGCGGGCAGGACTGGACGAAGGACCATCTGGAGATTGATGTGACGTCGGATTCCATTATGGGTGGACACACGGGTGGACAGACCCAACGCATTGATTTTCTGAAATGTGTACAGGAAGGTAGACAGCCCTTTGCTAGTGCGCAGGTTGGTCGTAACGCGTTGCTTATTGCCCTGGCGGCAGAGAAATCTATTTTGGAAGAACGGTACGTCTATTTAGAAGAAATTTCAGGCTGAGGGGTGTCATCATGAACAGGTTGAGAAAATATGACACACTGCTGTTCTTTCTCTTCATTTTGCCTTGGATTATCGGATTTATCACCTTTTTCCTATTTCCTTTCGGGACTTCGGTTTTCTACGCCTTTACGGATGCGAGACTTCCGGGAGCGACCAACTTTAATTTTGTCGGGATCGATAATTTTACGCACATGATGGATGATCCCATCTTCTTGAAAAGCTTGATGAACACGATGTTTTTCGTTGTATTCGGTGTTCCGATCGTAACGGCGGGTATGCTGGGTCTGGCGATGCTGCTTAATTTTAATGTCAAAGGTATTGCCTTGTTCCGCACCTTCTTCTATTTACCGACACTGGTGCCCATTGTGGCAACGGTTATTATCTGGCGGCTGGTATTCAACTCCGAATTCGGCATCCTGAACGCCGGACTTGGCGCGCTGGGTATAGGCAAAGTGGACTGGATTGGCGGGGAGCATACGATCAAGCCAGTCATCATCATGCTTCAAGTCTGGATTTCGGGCAGTGGAGTACTGATCTTCCTGGCTGCACTGAAAAATGTACCCAGACATTTGTATGAAGCTGCTGCAATTGACGGTGCAAGCGGGATTCGCCGATTTTTCCAAATTACACTGCCGATGATTAGTCCTTCCATTCTGTTTGTCATCATTATTCAGACGATGTATAACTTTCAGATGTTTACGGAAGCGCTGCTGCTATCAAAGGGTGGTCCGAACTACTCTGCTTATACGTTTGTCTACAATATTTACAAGTCGGCCTTTACCGATCTGAAATTCAGCATGGCGATGACGCAGTCGATTTTCCTGTTCGCCGTGATCTCGCTTGTCACCCTGATCCTGATGAAAGTATCGAACCGCTTTGTGTATTACGAGGGAGAACGATAGGAGGAGAGTTACATGAACAGCCGAAAAATAGCGGTAAAAGCGTCCCAATATACCATGCTGATTGTAGCATTAATGCTGTTCGCAGGGCCTCTTGTATGGATGCTCTCGACCATGCTGAAAACCAAAGCGGAAACCTACAAGGTACCTCCAACTATCCTGCCAGACACATTCAGCCTGGAAGCCTTTGAACGGTTGTTCGCTGTGCAGCCGATGATGTGGCAATGGATTCAGAATTCATTTATCATTTCCTTTTTTGTGGCAGCGGGAGCGGTGGTATCCAGTTCACTTGTCGCTTACGGTTTCTCCCGTTTTGCAACCAGGTATCGGAATATTCTGTTCCCGGTTGTGCTTGTTACCTTAATGATTCCTCCATCCATTATGATGATTCCCTCGTACGTTCTTTTTTCCAAGCTGAACTGGATTGACACCTGGTTGCCGCTCATTGTGCCAGCCTGGCTTGGAGGTGCCTATTATATCTTCCTGTTCCGACAGTTTTTCATGACTATTCCCCAGGAGCTGGACGAGGCTACATATCTCGATGGCGGCAATCGCTGGACGGTATATGCACGAGTCATTATGCCGCTGTCCAAACCCATTATTATGACGACCATTATTTTTGCCTTTGTGAACTCCTGGCTCGATTTTCTGGGGCCGTTCCTGTATATCAAAAACGCAGAAATGTTTACGCTGAGCGTGGGTCTACAGCTGTTAATTGGTCAGACGAGCCAGGATTTGCCGGCGCTTGCTGCGGGTGCATTTATCAGTATTGTACCTATTGGTCTGCTGTATCTGTTTGCACAACGTTATATCGTCGAGGGGGTGGTGCTTACGGGCACCAAAGGGTAGAGTGGCTGCCTGCTTTCCGGTTTTCAGGTGAACAGGACTTATTGATATGACTTAAAGGGGAGCTGTGTATATGAGAGCGAAGAGTAAACGGCTATTCAATGTATGGGCACTTGTACTTGCTACAATGGTGGTGATCAGTGGATGTGGAAATGGGGGATCGTCCGAAAACGCCGACTCTTCTGGTTCCGGCAGCAGCCAGAGTGAACCTGTAACGATCACATACTCCCAGTGGGGGACGGCAGAAGAGCTTCATCGTACACAGGAACTGTTGGATCAGTTCATGAAGGTCAATACCGATATTAAGGTCAAACTCGAAGGCAAGGATTGGGGCAGCTATTGGGATGGACTAACAGCTAATGCAGCTGGGGGTACACTTCCGGACGTGTTCAAAACGAGTTATGCATACGTGGAGAAATACGCCGAGCTGGGCATTTTCAAGGAATTGGACGGCTTACTCGCGGAAAATCAGTTTGATTTGAACAATGTGGACAAAAGTCTGCTCGGTCTTCACCAATATCAGGGCAAACAAGTATCCTTACCTATCGATGCCAACGTCATCGTATGGTATTACAACAAAGCGATCTTTGAGAATGAAGCCACGAATCCTCATAAAGCTCCCCTACCGTCGCTTGAGCCAACGTGGGATGAAATTACCGACATTGCAACCAAGCTGACGCTGGATAAGAACGGGAAAAGCGCAGACGAAGCGGGTTTTGACGCCGGAAACATTGTGCAGTGGGGCTTGTCCGTTTCACCAGGGTCAACGATGGATTGGTTCCTGGAGCCGGAATTATGGTCCAATGGTGCGAAATTGGTGAATGACGATGGCTCCCTTGCGCTTGAGACACCTGAAGCGATGGAAGTGTTGAACTATTTTATCGACTTGACCAAAAATAAAAAGATCAACACCACACCTGCACAGATTGAAGGTTTGGGTGGACAGGTGAACCTTGCGATTACGACATCCAAAGTAGCGATGAATCCGGGTGGCAGCTGGAATACAACAAACTATCAGGAGGCTGGTGTGGATTACGGTATTTCCTATTTGCCAAAATTCAAAACGAACCAAACCGTTGTTCAGCCAGCAGGTCTTGCCATCAGTTCCAATACAAAGCATGAAGAGGCGGCTTACAAGCTGCTGGCTTGGCTAGCAGGTCCGGAAGGACAGACAGAACTGGCGAAGCAGGGGTACTCGATTCCCGCGAACAAGGCCGCAGCAGATGCTTATATTGCCACTGTAGGCGAAGATAATAAAATCTTCCTGGATGCGCAGCAGTATGGCATTGTATCTCCCTTTACAACCAAAAAAACCGATCTGGTCTGGACGTATGGTGAGCAATCACTCAAACTTCCACTTGCCGGAGATGGTGATCTGAACGCAGCGCTTAAGGATTTGGCCTCCAAGATGCAATAAGCAGATAAAGAGGTGGCAATGCTTCATACGTTTTTTTTAAAAGGATTAAAATTGCGGCAGTTATGGGGGACATCAAGCTCCCTGACTGCCGCTATTATTTTTATAAAAAACTGCGCCCGTGCACCATTTCATTGACTTCTGGCCAGTAGAAATATAGAATTATATTTGCCGCAAATTTGTGTTTGCAGAGATGAAATTGCCCCAATACGAAAGGGGTTTAAATACATAGGTAGAGGAAAGGTGGGGACTTCACATGGCAAAATTGAAGGATATTGCAGACCGCGTTGGTGTATCGATCTCTACCGTTTCACGTGTGATGAAGAACGATGTCAATCGATCAGTCAGCGATGAAACCCGCAAAAAAATATGGGACACCGCTGAGGAACTGGGTTATCGTTCACAGCGTCCGGCCAAGAAGAAAAAGGTCCAGCCCAAAACGGCATATGCGATCGGCTGTGTGGTGGCTATTCCTCAAAATAAATACAACAGTCCCTATTTTTCAGTCATTATGGAAGGGATTGAGAAGCAGCTTGCTGAAGCGGGCATGCGTCTGGAATTTGTTTACAGCATCGAAAACGATGGGGATATCGTGCAGCTGCAGTCTCTGGTGAAGGAACATCAGATCGATGGCATGATTGTGGTGGAACGGATTGATCCGGAAGCCTATCGCTGGCTCAAGGCCAATGTACGGACTGTTGTGGGTGTGGATATTACGGACCCGAACATTCCGGTCGTCGGTTATGATCGTGAAGAGGCAGCGAGGGAAGCAACGAATCATCTGATTGCCCAAGGTCATCGGATCATTGCCTACATTGGCGGAGCAGAATTCAAAAATGATTTTCTGGAGGAAAAACGGTTTCTTGGTTATCGCCGTGCCATGACGGATGCGGGATTATCTATTGATAATGACTGGGTGATCGACGTGAAATGGGATGTTTCGCTGAGTTATGAATTGACCAAGCAGGCATTTACCAACAATGCGAACAGACCTACAGCCATCTTTGCAGCCAGTGATATGATGGCGATTGCCGCCATGCGTGCTGCAACCGAACAGGGGCTCCGTATTCCGGAGGATATCGCCTTTTTTGGGGTAGATAATATTGAAATATCCGAATTCACCTCTCCGCCGTTGTCGACGATTCATGTACCCAAGCTGGAGATGGGCATGTTCGCGGTTAAACAGCTGCTCGATTATCTGGATCATCAGTATGAAGTGGCTGTCAAAATGACCGTCCCGTACCGCTGCATATTCCGCCAATCTTCCAATGGCAAAATAGAATAGCTATCAACCAAAGAGTTCCCTTGTCCTGATTTGGACGAAGGGAATTTTTTTGGTTAAGAATTAATCGTAGATCACATTTTTCCCTTCTTCACTTAATTTTTTTAAAGATGTAAGCATATGATTGATCTCTTCATCGGAGTGTCTTTCCCAGGAAGCTAATTCAGCTACTATTTTTAGAGGTGATTTAGATCTATATGAGCGTGTTGGGTTGCCGGGAAATTTTTTATCCGTTAAGTTAGGATCATTTTCAAAATCTCCTAATGGTTCTACAATGTAGATTCTTTCTTTTGCATTCGTTTTTGCTAATTCAGCACCCCACTTGGCAGCATTTAATGTTCCTGTAAAGTAAATATGGTTAGATTTTTTATCTTGGTAATTGGATAAGTATTGCGGCTCTAATAAATCTCCAATGTTCAGTTCTGCTTTAGTACCATGAAAAAAAGGCCCATTATCTAAGAGATTTTTTTGGTTATCCATACTGATGCACCTCTTTTTTTTGATTTGTATTTAGCAGTATAGTGTAGGAATCGCCCAAAAAACAGTCTATAAAAAACATAAAAAAAACGTTACAATATAAGTAGAAAGAATGATATTGAGCGGAAATTACCTATATAGGCTGAATTAAAGGGTATAGTTTGGCACGGAAAAATGAACCATTTGGATTAGCGATATTTCAAAAAGCATGGAGCAGACTGCACATTGGCAGGCTGCTCTTTTTTTATAACGTTCTGGACAATTTCCGGTATTCCCGGGGGGAAATGCCCTCATATTTGCGGAACATGCGGCTGAAATAATGAATGTCCGGGTAACCACTTTGTACACCGACAGCCTCAATGGAATGATCGGTTTCTCGCAATAGTTTGCGTGCCTCACTCAGGCGGATGGATTGAATGTATTCGTTGGGAGGCATGCCCGCAATCTGTTTGAACAATTTGGCCATATGATCCACACTCAGGTTCAATTGTTTGGCGATGCTCGAATTGGTCCACGGGTCGGAAGGGGCGGCCTCTATACGTTTCATGAGTTCGAGCAGCTTCTCTCCGTGTACCGAATCATGGCGTGACGAACTTCGCCAGGATGAACGCAGCAGATGGGTCAATATTTGCAGCATCAAGGCTTTGCATACCAGTTCATATCCCGGTGGGCGCATCGTAAATTCATGTACCAATTGCTCCATAAGCTGCACGGTAGCTGGAGAAGGGGTATACACCGGGTTGATGGATAGCGGCGTCATGCCCTCTGCGCAAGCTTCCACTGCGAATTTATGGTGCAGAACTGTCTCTTCGTTAACAACCATATCTGCCTCGGTCTGAATGGTCAATTCGTTGAAAAAATCAAAATGAATGCCAATGAAACGTGCTTCCGGGCTCGAAACCACCTCATTCTGATGATAGACCCCGGCGGGTAGCAAGATTAGCTGACCCGCCTTCAAAATATGGTGTTTATCGTTCATATAAGTTGCAGCTTCACCTTGAGAGACGTACAGAAGTTCAAAATCATACAAACGCCGCCTGGCCAGCTTACCGGGAGGAAGGCTCTGGAACTGAGCATAATGCACGTTGGGAGACCATTCCTTGTAAGTGACGGTGCGTTGCAGAGGATATACCCCTTGTTGGAGAGACATAAATCCCATCTCCTTTTTCAATGAGATTGGCACAAACAGATTTAATTAAAACTGAACGGAATTATGCAAATAATCTCTTTATCTCCTAAATAAATAATCACATAATTTATTTATAATATATGTATTATCACATGTCTTTACGAGAGAGACAACATCACGGATTAAGCTAAAAAAGGAGAGGATTAAGATGCGCTCTCTCCCTGTGGAACGGAGCCCGAGTTATTGCTGCGAACCACTTAGGTCAGTTGCACAGAGTGGATTTCCCTCGACTGCGGATTGGGAACGATGTGTTCCAGTGGAACTGGTGGACACGGTAACAGGCAGACCACCTCATCAATCCACAGAAGTCCGTTTTGGCTGGAGTCCCGAATACTTGCATATTCGCTTTGTATGCCAGGATGATTACGTTGTATCTGATTTCACGGAAAGGGATCAGCCATTGTACGAGCAGGATGTAGTTGAACTGTTCATTGATGAACAGGGCGATGGCAGGAATTATATCGAACTGGAGGTCAGTCCGCACAACGTAATATTTGATGCACTCATTCACAATAACAGCGAAGGTTCAGAATTGAAGGCAGATGTAACCTGGCAGTTGGAGGGGTTGCAAACGGCTGTAGAAGTGGATCCTCAGGGCCATCGGGTGTATGTGATCAATATTCCAGCGAGTAACTTCAAGTCGCCCCTGACTAAAGGCGTATGCTGGAGGGTCAACGTTTACCGTATTGATGAGAATGTGCAGGGAGATCGGGAGTATCAGGCATGGCAGCCCACGGGGGCTGTAAACTTTCATTTGCCTGCCCGGTTTGGTCATTTTCAATTAGGATAGCGATGCGATGCTGAAGAACAGGTTTTCATATTTTGAAGGAGGGTATTCGGATGAAAAAAGGGATTAACATATGGTCGTTTCCAGGAGATGCCTCTATTGCGGATTGTATTCAGACAGCGAAGCAAGCTGGCTTTGAGGGGATTGAACTTTCGCTTAATGGAGAAGGCGAGCTGAGTCTGTCTGCCACGGATCAGGAGGTACGTGATATTCAGGGACGTCTCGAAGAGGCCGAACTCGAAATCGCGGGACTTGCAACCGGATTGTACTGGGATTACCCGATGACGAGCGCCCGTCCGGAGATTCGCACGAAAGCACTGGATGTGTGTAAAAAACAGTTGGAGCTTGCCGCGGCATTTGGTGTGGATACCATTCTGGTCATTCCGGGTGCGGTTGGTGTGGACTTTATTCCAGACAGTGAAGTTACGGATTATGAAGTTGCCTATGAACGGGCACAAGAAGCCCTTGCGCATCTGCTGCCGTATGCGGAAAGTGCTGGAGTATCGATTGGCATTGAGAACGTGTGGAACAAATTCTTGGTGTCACCGCTAGAACTGCGTACCTTTATTGATTCTTTTAGCTCAGATTATATAGGTTCGTATTTCGATGTGGGCAATGTGGTGCAGAATGGTTACCCAGAGCAGTGGGTTCGCATTCTTGGTCACCGGATCAAGAAAGTGCACTTCAAAGATTACCGTCGTCAAGCGGGAGGACTTCATGGATTTGTGGATCTGCTGGCTGGAGATGTGAATTATCCGGCGGTTATGCAGGCATTACAGGATATTGGTTATGACAACTACGTTACTGCCGAGATGATTCCGCCATACACCCATCATTCGAAACAGATCATATTCAATACATCCAAAGCGATGGATGCTATTCTTGGACGTTCTCAGGGTTAATTACAGATAACAACGTTTATTCGATATAAAATCTATTTTTATGGGAGGTAAAAACATGTTAAAAGTGGGATTGATCGGTTTTGGGTTTATGGGACGTATGCATTTTGATAACTATGTACGCCTTGCCTCAGAAGGGGAACCCGTGGAATTGGTAGCCATCTGCGATCTGAGAATAGAGGAACTGAAGAACGGTAAAGCAGCCGGCAATATGGCGACAGAGCAAGAGGTATATGATCTCACACCTTATCGTTTGTACGACAACATCGACGCGATGCTAGAGCAAGAAGAACTGGATATCATTGATATTACGCTGCCTACGCCACTGCATGCTGAATTAACGTGTTCGTTGCTGGAGAAAGGTTACCATGTGTTGTGTGAGAAACCGGTTGCTCGCCATTCGGCGGAAGGCTGGAAGATGGCAGAGACGGCCAAAGAGACCGGGAAAACACTGATGATTGGTCAATGTTTACGCTTCTGGCCAGCCTATGCCTATCTGAAATCCGTAGTAGAAGACGGTCGTTATGGAGCGGTCAACGCAGGTTATTTCTTCAGGGGTTCAGGTTTGCCTCAAGAGTGGTTTTTGGATGGGGAGAAAAGCGGTGGCTGCATATTAGATATGCACATCCATGATGCGGATATTATTCACTGGGTGTTCGGCAAACCGGATCAAGTATCCACGCTGGCTCGCAACGTCATTCCGGGAAGTGGCTATGATACCGTGTCGACCAATTATGTATACCCTGACGGAAAAGTACTGAATGCCCAAGCTGACTGGACGCTGGGGGGAGACTACGGTTTCTCGATGACCTATCGCGTTAATTTGGAGCAGGGAAATCTGGTCTTTGAGAATGGCGAGCTGAAGGTAAATCCGAACGATGCTCCCGGTTTTGTCGCTGAGCTGTCACCCGACTCGGGATATTATCACCAACTCAAATATTTTATCCAGTCTGTTCAAGCAGGTACGCCTGTATCTGTATGTACACCGGAGAGTGCAACAGGCACGCTTGAGTTAATTGAAGCGGAGATGCGCTCGGCGGATGAGCGTGGGGCATTGGTTTCATTATAATAGAAAGAGCAGAACCTGTGATGCAGGTTCTGCTCTTTGCATTTCTGAAGTAGTACGACTTGTGGTAACGATTATACTCCTTCAATTACAGTAATTACTCAGTACGACCAACAACCCGCCAGTTATTCGCCTGCTCCACTGTTAGTGGTTGATGTCTGCGAATATAATCCTCCACCAGTGCCGCCATATCCGTGGCGCCTTCGTGAAGTACCTTTTTGCCTGGATACATCGCATAATCACCGCCACCTGCCGCGCGATAACTGTTCATCACGACAGAGTACTTCGCGTCCATCGCAACAGGTATGCCCTCACGTTCCAGCTTCACCACACGACTTCCTACAGGTTTGGAGATATCCAGCTCATATTCGACGCCCGCCCACATGTCATAATTATAATGCTGTGGTTTCGGCTGCATGTAAGCAGGATTAACGACTACTTCGCCTGAAGGCTCCATTTCAAAGTAACGCGCCGTTTGCTCTAATGCATCTCGAATGTCCTGACCCCGAAGCTCCAGCACCGTTAGTGTGTTGGGATAGATAAAGTTAGACAACACATCCCGAACGGTAATGAGGGAACCGAAACCGCGGGCTTCTTCGCTGAGTAATGCGGTATTTGAGATTTGAGCTCCCGTTGCTTCCATCTGCACCTTATGTACAAAAGCAATGAAGGGATGCGCCGCGAGCCGCAAGGCGGCAGGATCGGTGATGGATAAATCTCCGGCCACCTCGCCAATCGGTTGGTCCAGCCATGCCTGTGCTTTTGCTTCTAACTCGTCCGTCAGTTTCATAACAGCCGCATCGGGCTGAACATCACTATTCTCGTCCAAGAGCAGCAAGCTAGCCTGTTTTCCTGCAATCTGCCACTTTCCATTCGATAACCGGTCCAACTCAATGGATACATGACCCGCACCGTTCCCACTAAATCCAGGCTGAACCACGGTCACACCATGTATTTCAGCGGTAAGCTGACGGTGTTGATGTCCGGTAAGAAGAACGTCAATCCCATCAATGTCACGGCAGATGGAGTACGCCTGATTTTCTCCGGTTAACCGCTCAGCAGGTTCGCCTGTCTCCAGATCACTTTCAAAACCACCATGATAACTGACCACGAGCACATCCGGCTGTTCATGTTCACGAATATAGCCAACCCACGCACGAATAGTCTCCATAGCATCAAGGAACTGTAAACCTTCTATATTTTTCGGATGCTCCCAATTCGGAATATAGTGTGTCGTTGCGCCCAGCAAAGCAATTTTAACACCCGAAGAAAAAGTTTTGATCAGATAGGGAGGACCAAAGGCGGGTATGCCTGCTACAGGAGGTGCAGTGTGTGGTACCTCTTCGTCAGGCTTTCCTTCATTAACAATATTTGCAGCTAGCCAAGGGAAATGGGAATCTTCAACGGCTTTATGCAGCAAGTCCTGACCGTAGTTGAATTCATGATTGCCCATCACGGCTGCATCATATCCAAGTTCATTCAGAACATTAATGAAGGGATGCACTTCGTGATCTGAAACAAAGGACGCAGCATACGAGGCCAAAGGGGAGCCCTGCAACAGATCACCGTTATCCACGAGCAGCAGTTCGGGTGAACGTTCTCGTTCACGCCGGATCAGCGAAGCAAGCAAAGCAAGTCCGGCTGGGCGATAGGCATTGGTGTTGTAATGTATGGGACGAATGGCCCCATGAAGGTCACTGGTTACAATGATGTCGAAGTTTGCCGTAGTTGTTATGGATGTCATTTTACAATCTCCTCTATATATATAAGTTTAAACATATCAAATCACAGGTCATTCTGACGGTAGAGTACAAGGGAATTCACCATTTCTACTTGGATTATCAACCGTAATGAGGCTATTCTAACAGATCAAAGCCGCTCTGACAGCCTGACAGGAAACTTTACAAAACTCCAAATTTCGTTTCACATCGCGCAAATAATTGACGACTATAGTAGACAAGTAATGAAAAATAGAAACTCTTTGGAGGGTGTTCGCTTGAAGAAGTCTGCTTTATTTTTACCATTGTTGATTTTGGTTCTGTTTCTAAGTGCTTGTGGGTCTAACAGTAGTACAACAGGTTCGGCTAACGGGGCTGATACGAGCTCGAATTCATCCAGTACTGACACGGCAGAGACAGACAAAGCCGCTGAAGGTTATGTGCCGACTGAGTTGACTGTACAATTCGTTCCATCACAAAATGCAGATACACTCGAAGCCAAAGCAAAACCGCTCGAGAAGCTGCTGGGTGACAAATTGGGTATCCCGGTGAAGGTCAGCGTATCCACAGACTACAACACAATTATTGAAGCAATGGCTTCCAATAAAGTGGACGTAGGTTTCCTGCCTCCGACGGCTTATGTACTTGCCAAAGAAAAAGGCGCAGCTGAAGTTATCCTTCAGGCACAACGTTTTGGTGTAAATGATGAGACTGGCGCTCCAACTGAGGAACTGGCAGATTCGTATAAATCCATGATTATTGTGAAAAAAGACTCGCCGATCCAATCCGTTGAGGATTTGAAAGGCAAAAAAATCGCTTACCAGAACGTAACTTCTTCCGCAGGTTATGTATGGCCGGCAGCCCTGTTGCTCGACAGAGGCCTTGATCCTTTGAAAGATGTACAGCCAATCACGGTTAAAGGCCATGACCAAGGCGTATTGGCAGTACTGAACGGTGACGTTGATGCTGCAGCAATTTTCCAAGATGCTCGTAACACTGTAGCGAAAGACTACCCGACTGTATTTGAAGATACTCGTGTACTGGCGTTCACTGAGCCAATTCCTAACGATACAATCGCAGTACGTACAGACATGAATGCAGATTGGACAGCGAAGATCAAACAAGCGTTCATCGACATCGGTAAAGATCCACAAGGTCACGAAATTATCAAAGAAATCTACACACACGAAGGTTATGTAGAGTCTGATGACAGCAAGTTTGATATCGTTCGTCAATACAACGAAAAAGTAAAAACCGAGTAGTTTTCTATCAAAAGAAAGATCATTAATGATCACTTTGCATTGATTATCTTTTCATTGGATAACTTCATCGTATCAGCGGGCAGGCCAGTTCAGCGTGACATACGCTGCGCTGGCTTGTCCCATTACAGCGTGACCCTGCGAAATACCATATTAATGAAAGAAGGATTACTGCCATGATTGAGCTTCACAAAGTAACGAAAACATACGCTAACGGCACCAAGGGCCTGAATAATATTAATCTGAAATTTAAACAAGGAGAATTCATTGCCGTCGTTGGTTTGTCTGGTGCGGGAAAATCGACGCTTCTGCGTTCCATTAACCGACTTCATGATATCAGTGACGGTGAGATTTTGATTAATGGCAAGTCGATCACGAAAGCTCATGGCAAGTCACTTCGCATGATTCGCCGGGATATCGGCATGATCTTCCAGAGCTTCAATCTCGTGAAACGTTCCAGTGTGCTTCGTAACGTGCTTGCTGGACGCGTGGGATATCATTCCACGATGCGTACCATTCTGGGTCGTTTCCCAAAAGAAGATACAGAACTCGCATTTGGAGCACTGGAACGGGTAAATATCGCAGAAAAAGCCTATTCCCGTGCAGATCAGTTGTCCGGTGGGCAGCAGCAGCGGGTGGCTATAGCCCGAGTACTTGCACAGGAAGCCAAAATCATTCTGGCAGACGAGCCTGTCGCTTCACTCGATCCACTAACAACGAAGCAGGTAATGGATGATCTGAAACGCATCAACCAGGATCTCGGTATTACAACGATCGTTAACCTTCACTTTATTGACCTAGCCAGAGAGTATGCGACCCGTATTGTTGGATTGCGTGCCGGCGAAGTGGTGTTTGATGGTCCGGTATCCGAAGCAACGGATGAGCGTTTTGCAGAAATATATGGCAGACCTATTCTGGCAGACGAGCTGCTGGATAAACAGGCTGTACAGGAACAGCGGGGAGAAGTTCTGGTATGAAGCAACCCGTAAACGTATCGATAGATGGATCATTGCAGAATGAAACAGGAAAGGGAAAGCGTCCTGGCACAGGTTCAGGCTCGGCTGTCCTCCGTCCCAAACCACCGGGGCGTACCAAACATCTGCTCACGCTAGTTATCATTCTGCTGCTTTTGTGGGCAAGTGCCAGACAGACCGATGCCAGCTTCAGTGAGCTGTTTGAAGGTTTGCCCAACATGCTGGATTTGATGCGTGAGATGTTCCCGCCGCGGTGGAGTTACTTTGACAACATCGTTCAGGGCATGCTGGAGACGATCCGTATGGCTCTGATTGGTACAACGATTGGTGCGATCATCGCAATTCCGGTCTCGATTATCTGTGCAGGCAACTTAATGCCTAGCCGTTGGATCTATTATCCAGCCCGCTTTGTGCTGAACCTGATCCGTACCGTGCCTGACCTGCTGCTTGCGGCACTGTTCGTTGCTGTGTTTGGACTGGGACCGATTCCTGGTATACTGGCACTCGCCGTCTTCTCGGTGGGACTGATTGCCAAGCTGACCTACGAAACGCTGGAAACGATTGATCAGGGACCGCTCGAAGCGATGACGGCTGTCGGCATGAACCGGATTCAACTGATTGTTTATGGCGTGGTGCCACAACTGGCCGCCCAGTTTACTTCCTATGTACTGTATGCCTTTGAGATTAATGTGCGTGCCGCTGCCATTCTCGGATTGGTGGGTGCAGGGGGCATCGGGCTGTATTATGAAGCAACTCTTGGATTCCTGGAATATGACAAAACGAGTGTAATCATTCTGTTTACCCTTGTCATTGTTCTGATCATTGATTATGTAAGTACTAAGCTGCGGGAGAAATTGTTATGATGAAAAATGAAACAAGCGTAATCCGGCGCAAACCACGGAAGAACCCGCTTCGCTGGGTCATTGTAATCTTGCTTATTCTTGTGTACGCTTGGGCACTTGCCGGTGTACCGTTCACCGGTTTGAAAGAAACCGCTGGTCAGATCATGAAGGCGATTGTCGCCGGGATTTTCTCCCCGGATTGGGACTTTGTTTATCTGCCTGAGGGTGAGGATTTGCTGCGAGGACTGCTGGATACGCTGGCGATCTCGGTGCTGGGTACCGTCATTTCCGCTGTACTGTGTATCCCGTTTGCATTCTGGTCTGCCCGAAATATGAGCAGCTTCCGTCCTGTATCGGGTACGGGCAAAATGGTGCTCAGCTTTATCCGTACGTTCCCGGAGATTATTATGGCTTTGCTGTTTATCAAGGCGGTGGGTCCGGGTTCCTTCGCGGGTGTACTCGCCCTTGGACTGCATTCCATCGGGATGCTTGGTAAACTGTTCGCTGATGAAGTGGAAAATATTGATTATGGTCCTTCTGAAGCGTTGCTCGCTTCCGGGGCGACTCGTATGCAGCAGCTGTGGTTTGCTGTACTGCCACAGGTTTTACCTGGATTCCTTAACTACACGTTGTATCGGTTCGAGATTAATGTGCGTTCCGCAACCATTCTGGGGGTGATCGGGGCAGGAGGGATTGGTACACCGCTGATCTTTGCACTCAGTACTCGGAACTGGCCACGAGTAGGGATTATCCTGCTGGGGATCATCGTGATGATCACGATCATTGATCTGATTTCGGGATACATTCGCAAGAAGCTGGTGTAGAGAATTGAAAGTAAAGTTTGCTTGCTAATAGAGACGAATAAAATAAAGAACATGATGGATAAGTTTCCATCCATTATTGATTTATCGGAAGAGCAGCCCATGCAATAGCAGGTGCTGCTTTTTGTATTTTATAGGAAGTTAATATCAGCAAAATGTTGAGTCTATATGAAATCACTGTTTTAGAAGTAGACTCATCTTATGATAATGTATAGTTATAAATTTAGTAATGGAGGTAAATTGTGAGAAAAAATAATAACGTATTATGGGTAGCTAAAAAAGATAATTAGAAGATATTAAAGAATATAAAATTAACATTAATGAAGGAATGATAATTAGAAAAGAAAGCGATTTAACTTCGAAATCGATAGATTTTCCTATAACGCGAACAAAAGGTTCACAAGTCAGTAGGAATGAAGACCAAACTATTGTCATTGAGTGGACAGATATGAATGGTAACAACTTTGAAGAGAAACTGATCTTAAGAGGAAAATAACAAAAAAACCGAAGCGAGTGCCTGGAGTCCCGGCAAACTTGCTTCGGTTTTTAAATGCTTGGTTAAAACGTTAGGCATTCCTTATTGAGATTTAGCTTGCTGCTGGCAGAGATACAGCGGATTTCGTTACTTGTACCGTAATCGTTTCCGTGCTTGTCACACCCGCTGCATTGATCAGCTCGGCGCGATACGTGTACGTTCCATTCGCGTGACCGGATACATCTGTCACAGCGCTTTGTGCATTAGGTGTTACTGCGTTCAGTGCTTTGGTATCGATCAGTTGACCATTCTCATAGAGACGGTATTCTGTTGCATTTGTTCCCCACCACAGATTCATCGTCACTTTGTAGTTGCCGTCCCCATCCCAATTGTCTTGGGAGAGAACGGCTTTGCCAGGTGCAGCATTCGCAACTTGTACTGTGAGTACTTCACTGCGAGTTGTACCCTTGGAGTTCGTCAGCTCAGCTACGTAGGTATAAGTACCGTTAGCTTTGCCATTGATCGTTGTTTGGGCCGATTGCGCCGCTGGTGTAGCGTCAGTCAGCTTTTGTGTGTCAATCAGCACGCCATCTTCATACAGCTTGTAGCTTGTGCCATTGTCACCCCACCAGAGGTTCATCGTAACCGTATAAGATCCTTCAGACAGACCGTTGCTGTAACCATTGTTGGATGTCAGCGCCGGTTTACCTGGTGCGCCAACAGCTGGCGTCGAAGGTCCTTCTTCGCCGCCTTCTTCAACTGCTACGAAATCATTCAAGCTTCTAGGCTTCAGTTGAAATACATCTTTGAAAATAGCGGCAACACCAGTCACGCTGATTTTATCGCCTGCTGCATAAGGGAAGGTCGTTTGCGTTACACCTGTGCGTGTATCCACACGAACATGCGTGCTTGTTCCGTCCGCTGCAACTGCATCAAATTCAAATGAACCTACTGGTGTTGCACTAATGATGTTCTCAACAGTTACTTCTTTCAATTGAACGAGTTGACCTTGGTTTGCAGCCGTAACTGCTGGCACTTCAATGGCAGCAGGGATGGAGGCTGTACCCGTTTTCTCGATCGCTACGATATCCGTAAGCTCAAATTCACTGTTGTACAGCGCCGTTGCTGCGGTTACTTTAACCACATCTCCAGCGTGGAAGCCGCCAGTGCTTTGGAAAACATAAAGGCCGCCGGTTGTGTCTTGAAGATAGAAGGATTGTCCACCAAAAGCACCTGGCTCTGTAGTAACTACGCCCTCAACCGTAACTGTTGAACCAGCTGCTTTGGTGCGAGCATCAGCAATGCTGATTGTTGCCGGGATTGGTCCTTCTTCTTCCGGAAGCTGCTCAGCCGGAACATTGCCGACGGTAACTGCAGTCGTGATCAGGTTGCTGCCGTTCAGACGCAGACGCAGGCTGGCAGCGCCCGTTGTACCTGATTTAATGCGGACATTCAGGTCCTTGATTGCGCGACCTTTGCTGTCGGAAGTTACGCTAAAGTTGGAGCTGTAACCGTACGAAGTCGGCCATGTACCACCTTCATTCTGAATCATGGCGACCTGTGTTCCGCCAGTCAGGTAAATCCCTGCACTGTAACCGGAAACGGTTGTGTTAGCAGGCATGTTCTCTACAACCACACGGATCTGGAAATCCTCCGCATTAGGAAGGGTGTCCTGCTTCACGAAGCTGTAGGAAGCGTTCGCGCTTGAAGCTGGTCCACCATAAGAACCTGCTTTGAACGTGGAACGATCATACCACTTGTATCCTGCAGCTGGTGCGGCCCAAGGTTCAGCCTGTGGTTCTGTGGAAGCCGCAGGTTGTTCGAACGGAAGCAATGCTGTTGCATTATCCAATTGAAGTCCGCTCACTTGAGTCAAGCTAGTGTAATTTTCTTGAGTAGCAAGCCAGTTAACGGTATTGACCAGCAATTTGCCATCATCAACTTCTTTGAAGCCGTCATATGTTGTTTTGCGAGCGCCAGTCTCTTCACGCAGATATTTCGGTGAAGCATCCTCAACCGGAGAAGAGTCCCCAATAAACGCTGCTTTACCTGCACCCAATTTGGATACGGCTACGTAAGGACCTTCTTCAACTCCACCACCGTTGTATACGCCCTGGTCAACAGCGTTTGGCCAAGCCGCATTCGTTTTCGGCAGGTATACAATACCTTTAGCTTTTGTTGGATCGGTGATCGCAAGTGTGGACCCTGCATGCATGGCTACAGCAGATACACCTTCCGTAATGCCAAATGCCTGTCCAGCAGGCACAATGTTAGTGGCGTTAATATCGCCTAATGCGTTGTAACGGAAGCGTACGCCGAAATTATCGGACAGCCAATCCGTGCTGGTTACATTTTGCATCGCCTCAGAGTTACGCTCCTCTGTGCTCATGCCTTTGGCTGGATCTTCGAATGCGCCACGACGATAGCCGTTAATCGCTTCAGAACCGTCCCAACGGTTTTTGTTACGGTCAGCATTGTAGTGATCTCCAATGAAGAAGATGCTGCCGCCTTTTTCTACATATTCTTTCAGCGCTGCCTGTTCTGTCGTTTTGAAGGGAACATTCGGTTCAGCAATAACAAACACGTTATAATCTTTCAGATCGTCATAGGTAAAAGGAGACGTCTTGCGCAGTTCCTTTACATAATATCCATCGTTCGCGAGTGCATTGCCGAAGTCCGAGAAGCCTCCGTCAATGACCCAGTCAGCCGCTCCGGCTGTCTGTGCATGAGTATTGTCGAACAATACTTTCTTGCCTGCATTTCCATTAACAACCTTTGCCTGAATGAACGGTGCAGGGTCTGTTGCCCATTCGGCCTGAACCGACGCATCTCCATTCCACAATCCAATCTGAAGCGGCAATGCCATGGATAATGCCAGGAGTGATTTTACCCATACTCCTCGCATACGTGTCAATTTACCCAACCAAATCCCTCCCAAATATTAGTTAAAACATGAGTTCGTCCATATTCTAACACACCAAAATCTCACATAGTCATAACAATTTGTAAAAACGAACTCGACTTTTGTAAAAATGAGTCCTTTGTCATGCTCCATAGAACAAATTTTGATACATTCTAACATCAGATGTTGATTTCACGTCATTTCTACTCATGAAAAAAGCCATCTCTTATGAGATGACTTTGGCCCGAATCCGATTGACAGCATGGAATACCGAGGATTTGATCATGCCTTCACTGCGGTTGACGAGCTTGGCGGTTTCCTTGATGCTGTACCCGTGAATCACGCGTAATTCAAGAATTTTGCGATGCTCTGTATTGTTAATGATCGACACAAGGTCGTTAACACCTTCAGTGATCTCCAATTCGGATGTATCACAGTGATACGTCTGCATCTCCAACTTACTGTCCCGCTTCAGTGTACGGGTCCGCTTGCGGAATGTATCCATGGCGAGGTTGCGGGCAATTCTTTTGAGGTAGTAGAGAAGCCGCTCTTCCGGAATATCTGCCGATACATTCATCATTCGGATGAAGCACTCCTGCGTGAGATCCTCTGCATCCTGTTGATTTTTGACGATCTGAGATAGATACCGTGTCACTTCTGATTTATAGTTTACATAAGCATCATGAATGGTTGTTTTGTTCACGTGATGTTTTCCCCTTTGGATACCGATCTGACTTTGTCCGGTCTGGTTTGTTCTCTGTGTTCCAAGTATATCGGGATGATGTTTCCAAAGACGCCAGACTTGTATCCGAGTTGTAACATTTCCGGTGAACCTCTGTTCAATCCTGGAGCAGAGATACAAAATATAAGGCAGATGAAATTCATAGAGCAAGGAGATTAAGATTCATCATGAGACCGAAACAGATTTTGATTATTGAAGACGAAGAGTCCATTCGCGACATCCTGTCCTATTCTTTGCGCAAGGAAGGATTTGAGATGATTGAAGCAGCAACAGGCAGAGAGGGCTTGGATCTGCTCAGAGAGTCCAGACCAGACTTGATCCTGCTCGACCTGATGCTGCCTGATATGAGCGGGTTCGATGTATGCAGACAACTTTCTGTGAATTCGAAGATTCCCGTAATTATGATTACGGCGAAGTCCGATATGCTGGACAAGGTGCTCGGCATGGAGCTGGGGGCGGATGATTATATTACTAAGCCATTCGACATTCGTGAGGTAGTTGTGCGCATTCGGGCCATTTTCCGCCGGATTGATCTAATCAGCGAGACGCTGGAGAATCAGTCTTATGAAGTGGTACGGCTTGGCAGACATATTGAGATACGCAAGGATGAGCGTGAAGTCTGGAAAGATGGGGAACGCGCCGGACTGACCAATAAGGAGTATGATCTGCTCTTATATTTGGTCAACCATCACCGCAAAGTACATACAAGGTCCGAGTTGCTGGATAAAGTGTGGGGATTTGATTTTCCCGGAGATACCCGGACGGTAGACATTCATATTCAGCGCATCCGCAAGAAGCTGGATAGTGGGGAGCAGGGGATTTCACTTATCGAGACGGTCTTCGGCGTAGGTTACAAACTGAATATTCAGGTGCATACATGAAGTGGACGATCCAGTTCAAAATGGTCGTTCTTTTCTCGGTCATCGTATTTATCGGTTTTTCAGCCTTGCTCATTATTTCGAATAAAGTGGGTGAGGAGAACATGTACAGGGAAGTGCAGGAGGACATGGTGCAATCCAAAAAAAACCTGGATATCGCGCTCAATCAATACTTCCTGATTCATAACAAACGGATTAGTGAGGACTCCCTAGGAACAGGAAATCGAGACCTCGCAGAACAGATCGGCTCCGCAGTAGGCGGCAAGGTCGTGGTCTATCGGTCTGATGGCACTCCCTTTAGCAGCACGGGTGCGAAGGCGAAGCTGGCTGCTGCTCAAACCTCTGATCTACAGGCTGCCATGAAATCAAAGATCGCCTATACAACCGTGGTGGACAAAGGCAGAGTAACAGGGAATCTGTCTTTCCCTGTGCTGTCGGAGGGGAGCATCCTTGGCATTATCCAGCTGGAAAGGGATTATACGGATCTGTTCAAACGGCATCTGCGATTTCAGAACACCATCAAGGGCTTTGCAGCCGTCATTTTTGTGTTTGTTTTCATTGGATCTGTCTTTATTTCACGCCAGATTACGAAGCCGATTCGTGTGTTGACAAAACGTTCAGCCGAAGTTGCACAAGGCAGCCTGAATGCAGACATCCACATCTCCACGAAAGATGAGATTGGAGAGCTGGCTTCCAGCTTTACGGTCATGATTGCTCGGGTAAAGGAGCAGATTGACGTGATTGAGAGAGAACGGGATGAGGTCAAGCATTTACAGGCACGCAACAAGGTTTTTTTTGACAATGTGACGCATGAATTAAAGACACCGCTGACCACGATACTGGGGTATGCCCAGATTTTGCGGGATAATGGATTTACGGATCAAGCTTTCTTCGATAAAGGGTTGAAATATATTATCAACGAAAGCCAACGCCTCAACGTCATGGTTGCGGATATCCTGGAAGTGACCGTATCGTCCACACCGATTCAGACCTTTCGTTTTGAGCGGGTGAATGTATCCAATATTATTCGGGAAGCCTGCGAAGACATGTCCATCAAGGCGGGCAAGTACAATATTGGCATTCGCTATGAGCTGGAAGAAATGCTGTATGTCCAGGGGGACTGGAATAAGCTCAAGGAAGTTTTTTTGAATGTGCTGGATAACTCGGTCAAATACGGGAATGTGAATTCCATCATTCAGGTCCAATCATTTCGGCTGGGGGAATCAGTAGCTATACTGATTCGTGATGAAGGAGAAGGCATTCCGGAGGAAGCGCTGAAGCATGTATTTGAACCCTTTTACAGGGATAACGGGATGAACAGGACAGAGAAGGGAAGCGCTGGGCTGGGCTTGTCAATTGTGAAAAACACGGTGGAGCAGCATGGGGGAACGGTGGAGATGAAGAGTATATTAAACAAGGGAACACAGGTGAATATCAGTCTACCTGGAGAATCGGACGTATGAAGAAACGAGGATTTTGGAGCAGATATCGCGATATGCTTATGTTATCCGGTTTGCTGATTGTATTTGTCGGAGGTATCTTTGGCATTGGTAGCCTGTTCAGCATTGGACATGGGAAGCCCAGAACAGTCATTCTGCCGGATAAACAGTTCAACAGCCGCCTCACCCCACCGCCAAGCAGCACCATTCAGATTGAGTCGGCTACCAAGCTGCCCAATGACTTTGCCATTTATGATTTTGAGGTAGCAGATCCCAACACGGTCATATTGAATCGGCCGGATCGTTCCTATACCGGGATCAAGCTGTCGCAGCTGCATATGGATGATAACATCTTGAAGGACATCGCCACGAATACAGAGTATGGCATTACCTTGAGTCCGGATCAGAGCAAGCTGATTTACTCTCAATACCGATCGAGTCAGGCGCAGAAGACAACCTATGAATATGACTTGAAAACAGGAGAACATCATAAGCTGAAGAATGACAACTCCTATTCACGTGTCTTTGTAGGTAATGAATCCTACATCGGATATGATGACCTGGTGTTCAACATGGTGGATCTGGATACAGGAAAGAAACATGAATTGTACAGTTATGATGAGTTAGTTGCCAAGGTTGCGCAGGTGAGTAACATTTCAAGTCCGGATGATACCCTGATTATGCTGGATTCATATGAGATTAGCCGGGATCTATCACGGGTGTATGTGCTGGTCAAACTGAAAGAAAATTACGCCGTCTATAGCTTCTCTCTGAACGACAAAAATGATATCACCGCATACACCCCTGCCCAGGATATACAGCAGTTTAAGGTATTGAAAAATGGGGACATGCTGATTCAGGGCATGATCAACAACGAACAGGGATTGTATAGATATCGAGCGGATACCAAGAAGTTTGAGCTGCTGGTGAAAGGGCCCATCTGGAGCTTCGATCTGGATGAGGAGGAGTCCCGCATTGCCTATTTTTTGACACTCGAAGGACAGAAGAACGAGGTGCACATTGCCTATCTGAATGACCGCAAGCTGGGGTCCGATACGGTTATCTACCGGAATATCGATTACTTTATCAAGTTGAAATGGAATGACAGCAATCTCTTTGTGGTCGGGAGCTCCATGGAAAAAAGCGAGTTATACCGGTTTAGCTTCCGTGCTTGGTAAAGATGTGAATATGGAATGCTAAATCATTAAGGCCCTAGGAATCAAGTCGCTATGTTAAGGACTGAACCCCTAGGGCCTTTTTGTGATTTGAACATGTTGCATAAATCCAAAGAAGGCCTTTCAATCCAATGCAGCTAAAGGCTGATTTTACAAATTGGATACAAGTCCAGATTGGACCGATACATCTGATGGCTATAATTACCTCTATTACATCGATGAGAGGAAGCCGGATTCATGCTGCGAGTAGAACAGGTGTCACACACATTCCGCAATACACAAGGGACTGTTCCCGTGTTGCAGGACATTAACATATCCGTGGGTAAGGGTGAGATGGTTGCACTGCTGGGAAGCTCCGGTTCAGGCAAATCGACGTTATTGCATCTGATGGCAGGTCTGATGAAGCCAGACACAGGCAAGATCCTTATAGCAGATCAGGATATTGTGCGTATGAGTGAGAACCGACTGGCGGAATTCCGCCGGACACATATTGGTTTTATTTTTCAGGCGTATGAGCTGCTGGCGAACCTGACAATTCGGGAAAATGTAGAGCTGCCGCTCGTGTTTCAGGGCATTCGCCCATCACGGCGTAAGCAAAAGGCGATGCACCTGCTGGAACAGGTTGGCCTTGTCGGCAAGTCCGACTTATTCCCTTCCCAGCTATCGGGAGGGCAGCAGCAGCGCGTCAGCATTGCGCGTTCACTGATTACGGAGCCGTCCGTCATATTCGCGGACGAGCCTACCGGGAACCTCGATACCCGAACGGAGGAAGAGATCATTTCCATTTTACAACAGCTGAATCGGGAGATGCATACAACATTCGTTATTGTCACGCATGAGGCTGAAGTGGCGGAGCAGATGCAGGTTGTCATTACATTGCAGGACGGATGCTTGGTGGAGAGTAGCCAGTCCAAGGCAGTAGAGCAAGGAGAGCGGTTGTGAGAGTTCTGGATGTGTTGCGAATGTCATGGGGACAGATTGTGCGCAGGAAGGTGGTAACTCTACTGTGCATGATTGGCCTGTCCATCGGCTGTGCGGCCATGATTATTGCATTAAGCGTGGGGCAGTCGGTACAGGTCTATGGTGAGAAAACGTTAAATGAGAATTACAAAATGGATGAGATTACGGTATCACCCAATGAGGGAATCGGTTCGGGCGGAAGTAATGGGCAGACGTCCACCTTCGAACGAGGAGCGCTAACGGCTCGAAAAATCGATATTATTGCCAGCCTTCCGCATGTTGTCGCCGTTGCTCCGATGCTGAAGCTGGATATGCTGGAGATGGCTACATTGGATGGCAAAAGCTCCAATGTGGAAGTCATCGGTACAGAGCTTGGGTCATTGAGCCGTTTCGGCTACCGTTTTGACAAAGGCGGGGCATCGGGGATTAGCGGAGCCGCTATTGTGAATTACGGTGCAACCTTCGGACTTGTAGATGCCGAGGTGATACGCGAACTGAACAACAAGCTCATGGAGGATTCGTTTAATGACGAGTTTCTACAGCAGTACATGGCATTGATGTCTACCCAAGCCGAGCTGTTTCAGGCACAGTTTAACCTGAAATATCAGGACATGAATGATTCCGCCAAAGCCAAAACAAGCTCTCCTTTGCGAGTGACGGGAGTACTGAAGGTGCCTGGCGGCATGAGTGAGAACAATGCCATGTATGACAAAAAGGTCTATGTTTCCCTCGAAACCGCCCGGATGCTCGCGGAACAGTTCCAGAGCAGTCAGGCACAGGCCGCGGCAGCAGGACGGTTGAATTCGGCGCTCGTGAAGGTAGAGGACAAGAAGTATGTGGCACAAGTGCAGGAGCAGATTCAGAAGCTGACGCTAATGACAGACAGCAATCTGTATCAGGAGCAGGCGATGAAGGAACAGCTTGGCATGTACCAGAAGGCCGCTATGGGCATAGGGATATTCGTCATGCTGCTGGCTTCGCTGTCCATTATTGTTGCGATGATCATGTCCACGCATCAGCGCCGCAAACAGATTGGTGTCATGAAAGTGCTGGGAGCCAATCTGTGGCAGATCAGGCAGATGTTCATTACTGAAGCTGCTGTACTTGGAGTGTTGGGCGGCATTGTTGGTGTCTTCATCGCTTACGGAGCCATTCAGGGGGTAAATGGACTGCTCCAAGGACAAATCTCGATGGAGGCAAGCACACCTCTCCAAGTGGTTATTGAGACGTCGGCCCTGCCTGCTGGTATAGCGTTTGCGGTGTTGACCGGAGTACTCTCGGGAATCTATCCGGCGATTAGCGCCTCGCGTACAAATGCGTTGCAGGTAATTAAATCGGCATAAATAAAGCAGAGATACAGGAAAGCACAGTTTATGGATTTAAGGATTTAACAGACAGAATCAACAGACAGATTCAATGAAGGGACATACGGCAATGAAGAATTCGGCAATAAGCAAATGGATAAAGAGAATCATCATGATCGGACTGCTCGCAGGCGCTGGATATTTTCTGTACCAGCAATATAAACCGGTACCCGAAGCGCCCATCGAGGCTCCGCAGCCCATTACATTTGGAGTCACACAGGAGACGATCACGCAGGAAATTCAGGTTAAAGGCAAGTCGGCTTATGCCAAACAGACGGATGTGTATGCTCCCTTTGCCGCGAAAATAAAGCAGTGGAATGTGGAGAACGGGGAGCCCATTCACAAGGGAGCCGTCATGTTCTCGCTTGATTCGAAAGCATTGCAGACGGAAGTGCAGCAGTTGGAGACCGATATTGAGAAATCGAGGCTGGAAGCTCAATTGAATGAGATTGGTCTTACTCAGGGAGAGGGCCCCGAGCAATTAGGGGTTACTGAAGATGAACGGAAGAAAGCCTTCGCCGAGCGGGAAACCAAGCGACTGACCAACGAAATGAACAAGGAATCCATCGCTGTAAAGGAGCAGGAGGTTCAGGCTAAGAAAGCGGTCATTGGTTTATCTACCGTGTACGCGCCGGTATCCGGTGTGTTTTTGATGAACGATACGGAGACCAAGACACGTATGGTGGGTGAAGGTCAGTATGTAGGTACCATTGTGGACACGGGCAAACTACAATTTGTTGCGACCATTAGCGAGCAGGAGCTATTCAAAATCCAAACAGGCATGCCTGTAAGTGTACATATGACGGGAAATAAGGAGGTTCCGTTAACCGGAAAGGTCAGCAAAATCTCCAAGTTTGCCAAAAAGGGAACGGAAACAGATCTGAAACAGCCTTCCCAATTCGATATTGTCATTGATTTGAAGCCAAACGCCAAGCTGATCGGTGGATTAAGTCTGGAGGGCAAGATTGAAACGCTGCGCAAGGAGAAAGCGACGGTCGTTCCCACGCTGGCGGTCATGCGAGATCAGGATACGGCATATGTGATGCTGGATCAGGGCAACGGGCAATATGTACAGCAGACGATTCAAACAGGCATCGAGACAGATGACAAGACTGAAGTATTGAACGGCTTGAAACCAGGAGATATTGTAGTGCTTCCGTAAAAAAAGGGTATGAGAATATGCTATGTCAATTAGCTCATTACGGGGAATAAGCCCGTGATGGGCCTTTTTTATGGCTTGGGGAGGCACATCTCAGAATTCCTGCCTGATTTATGGAATTAAATATAATAATTTTTAATAAATTCAATTTACAGTAATATTTACATGGGTTATAATCGATTCATAAGGAGGTGGACACGCGATGTGAGGTTTGTATCGAGGGTAAGCCTTTTTTTAAAACCTCTTAAAGTAAGCGCTTACTTAACTTGAGTCTGAGCAATGCCTTGAAATCCGTTCACCAAAGATCACCCGCACACACCTACAGATGTTATCCCCCTTGCTTTGTCCCTTAACCTCAGTGTAAGACACCATTTCTGTTTCTTGTTTCACACCTTATTGTTGTTGACCTGGCTTGTCCCAATTGAACTACATTCATGGAGGTGAAGTCCCTACAGCTCATCCATACGTTCTCTACCGTGCATAGCATCTTGCCGACACAGAGGATCAGACATGAGTATATACCCAATCCAAGTACAGGAAAGGTGGAACCCTAATGACTAAATCGAAAACCTTATCGAAAGGCGGAAAGGTGCTTCGCAGAAGTGTAAAACAAATGCTGGCAGCAACGCTGCTCGCGGCGGGCATTTTCCCGGGCATGGCTCCAGGAGTGAGTCAGGCAGCTGAAGCGCATGTGGATAATCCGTTTGTCGGAGCTACGTCGTATTTAAACCAGGATTATTCCGCTCTCGTGGATACGTCTATTGCTCTCACCAGTGATGCTTCATTAAAAGCCAAAATGGAAACGGTCAAATCCTATCCAACGGCAGTCTGGATCGACCGTATTGCCGCCATTAATGGTGGAACAGACAATGCCGGACGCAAAAGTGTGGAGCAGCATCTGGATGCCGCCTTGGCACAAAAGAAGGCAGGTACTCCAATTACCGCTTCATTCGTTATCTACAACTTACCTGGGCGGGATTGTCATGCGCTTGCATCCAATGGTGAACTTCCACTAACACAGGCGGCACTGCAGACGTATAAAAATGATTATATCAATGTAATCGCCGATATTTTTGCAAAGCCCAAGTATCAAGACATTCGCATCATCGCTATCATTGAGCCAGACAGTCTGCCCAATCTGGTAACTAATCTGAGTACACCAGCTTGTGCACAGGCGAGTTCAACAGGCATCTATGAAGCTGGCGTGAAATACGCCTTGGAAAAGCTGCATGCCATTCCGAATGTGTACAACTACCTGGATATTGGTCACTCCGGCTGGCTTGGTTGGGATAACAACCGTACAGGCGCAATCTCGCTGTATACCAGCGTTGTCCAAGGAACAACAGCAGGTCTGAGCAGCGCCGATGGCTTCATTACGAACACGGCGAACAGCACACCGCTGAATGAACCGAATCTGCCTAATCCGGATCTGAATATTGGCGGCCAACCCATCAAGTCTTCCAAGTTTTACGAGTGGAATCCTTACTTCGACGAAACCGATTTCACTGCGGCACTGTATAGCGGATTTGTACAAGCTGGCTGGCCGGCCAGCACAGGCTTCCTTATTGATACCAGCCGCAATGGATGGGGCGGGGTGAACCGTCCAACGTCTGCTACAGGCAGTGATATTAACACGTACGTGAACTCCGGGCGTGTGGATAAGCGCGATCACCGGGGGAACTGGTGTAATAACAGTGGAGCAGGCATAGGTGAAGCACCTAAAGCAGCACCAGGACCAGCCCATCTGGATGCCTATGTATGGGTCAAACCTCCAGGGGAGTCTGATGGCTCCAGCTCGGAAATTCCGAACAACGAAGGCAAAGGTTTCGACCGGATGTGTGATCCAACGTTTACAACTCGTGATGGTGTATTGACGGGTGCGCTACCTAATGCACCAGTGTCAGGTCACTGGTTCCATGACCAATTCGTCATGTTGGTGCAAAACTCATTCCCTGTTCTTCCTGCTAGCAATGGTGGAGGGGGTGGAACGACAGCTCCAGCGGCTCCGGCAACACTGTCTGCGACAGCAGGTAACGCACAGGTTTCCCTGAGCTGGACAGCCTCCACAGGTGCGACCAGTTATAACGTGAAGCGGGCGTTGAGTGCATCGGGTCCATTCACTACGGTTGCTGCGGGCGTGACCGGCACATCGTATGCCAACACAGGTCTGATCAATGGAACAACCTATTATTATGTAGTTAGTGCCGTGAACGCTGCGGGTGAGAGTGTGAATTCGGCAGTACAAAGTGCTGTGCCGGTTGCAGGCGTAACCGCTCCTGCCGCACCAACAGCATTGACAGCTACGGCAGGTAATGCGCAAATCAGCTTGTCCTGGGCGGCTTCGCCAGGAGCAACAGGTTATAACGTGAAACGGGCGTTGAGTGCATCAGGTCCATTCACTACGGTTGCTACGGGCGTGAGCGGCACATCCTACACGAATACAGGGCTGACCAATGGAACGACCTATCATTATGTGGTTAGTGCCGTGAACGCTGCCGGGGAAAGTATCAATTCTGCCGCAGCTTCTGCAACACCACAAAGTGTAGTTGTTCCGACCAGTGACCTGGTTCTGCAATATCGTGCGGGAGATACGAACGCGGCAGATAACCAAATCAAACCGTATTTCAACATCAAAAACGTAGGTAACACGGCTGTAAACCTGAGTGATCTGAAAATCCGTTATTACTTCTCCAAAGAAGGTACCGCAGCGATGGACTCTGCAATTGACTGGGCTCAGGTCGGTGGTGATAACATCCAGCGCACGTTCACCGATTCCTATGTGGAGCTGAGCTTTACTTCTGGAGCAGGTGCGATCCAGGCAGGTGGACAGTCTGGGGACATCCAGCTCCGCATGTACAAAACGGACTGGAGCAACTTTGATGAAACCAATGATTATTCCTACGATCCAACCAAAACATCCTATCAGGACTGGAACAAGGTGACCCTCTACAAAGGCGGTACCCTGGTCTGGGGCATTGAGCCTTAAAAGGGTGGCCAGATGATGGCCGAAGTGTTCAGTAATTAAGGCGAGTAAGATGATCTGATGCAGTGAAGGTCATAAGGGCGTTTCCAGCCAAACACAAAGTAGGGGCGTTTCGAAGTCATGTTCATGACCTTGGAACGCCCTTGCTGTTATTTTCAGCTTCACGTATCAACTGTTAATAGCTATGCACCAACTCTCATGGAGAGGGGCTTCAAAATCAGAGAGAGTAAGAGTGGAACGGGATAAGTTTTTTCTTGTAATGACTTCATCTTCATAATCATAGCCAAACCAGAGATGCCAGATTTCCAAATTTATTTCTTTATTAAGTGTAGTAACATAATTATATAATTCCTTCGTTAGATCTATTGGAGGAACATCAAATTTATAAATATGATTGAGATTAGTATATTTGCTCATGATTTTTAAAGCATATGAAGCACTTTCTATGTGAAAATGATTAGACGCTACCGGATCACCATAAAGAACCTTTACATGTTCATTCATTTCTTTCCAAGGAATCAGGCCATCCGGAACATTCATACGAATCATATCCCCTACAGTTAAAATCTCTTGTCCTCTAAGTTTGATCTCGGGAATTGGACGATCTGCTACTATGTAGAATTCGAAACTCATCTTCAATCACCCTGCCTTCATAAGGTACTCTTATATTATTGCATACAAGGGAATATTTTGAATATAAAATAACCGAAACGGCTGCTCGGCTGAACCGAAAGTACATATTTTCACATTAATCCTTCCTGAACAACACTGATTATTGATCGTTTTGGACGGATATTTGCCTATGTCACAGCAGGTGGGATGTCTATAATAATACCCGATGGGCAGGATGAAGCTGCTCTGATGGAGAGAGATTGGAAGGGGGACGGAGTCAAAGAAGTCTGTTCAGGAGAGTTATTCATTTATATTATTGTAAGCGCATTCAGTAAAGTTTGAAGGATATGAACGTCTGTATGGATTGACGGATGTCGCCACGATCCAAGCACAGCCATAAGCATCACCCATTCTGTCTCAAGGAGAGTGAAGGTCGATGAAATCCAAAATAACAGCGCCGATACATAAGGGATCGGTTTCAGGTATGCACTCCAATCGCAGGAAGGTGCGTATGCCACTTGCAGCCAAAATGCTGTCTTCGGCACTAAGCGTTGCTTTGCTCGTTGCGGGAACAGCGGGTGCGAGCGGAGCAGCAGCTTCCAGTGAGAACAGCGCGGCTGAGGCCAGCGTGCAGTCACATAAGGGAGGTAGTTCTTTGAAAGACATTCAGCTTGAGTATCTTGATCGCGGTCTGGTTGCGGCGTCTACTTCCGAGGGTGTTTTTCTCAGTTGGAGATTGCTTGGTGACGAGGCTACAGGGTATAGCGATAAAGGTCTGACAGGCACGGATTTCAACGTATATCGTGATGGCAAGAAGATTGCTACGGTCACCGACAGCACCAACTATGTTGATGCCTCAGGCAAATCGTCGTCCCGTTATGAAGTGGCAGCAGTAAGCAATAAGGGCAAGGAGAGCAAACGCAGTGCAACTGTCAAACCTTGGGCGAACGGCTACGTCGATATTCCTTTGCAAAAACCGGCCGATGGTGTGACGCCAGTGGGAGAAGCCTACTCGTATTCTGCAAATGACATGAGTGTGGGCGATGTGGATGGGGACGGTCAGTATGAGTTTTTTGTAAAATGGGACCCTTCTAACTCCAAGGATGTTTCGCAAAAAGGCTACACCGGTAAAACTTACGTGGATTGTTACACACTGGACGGACAATTGCTGTACCGGATTGATCTCGGGGTTAACATCCGTTCGGGTGCTCATTATACACAGATGCTCGTTTATGATTTTGACGGGGATGGTAAGGCTGAGCTGATGTTCAAGACCGCACCGGGAACCAAGATTATCAATTATAACAAAAAAGGAAAGGTCACTTCCGAGAAATACATCACCCTTCCGAAGCAGGATCGCAAGGCAGGATACTCCAACGAAGATGATTACCGTTTAAGTGCAGATGGCTACTATGATCATGTCGTGGATATGTTCAAAAACTGGCATAAACATGAAGAGGTCGTGAAGGGCAACTGGCCTGCTACGTTGGAGGAAGATTTTGGGATTGAGAAAAAGTATAGTTATCCATTGTCTCAGAAGGATGCTGAGAGCTTGGCCGATTACTTCATCGATGTGTATGCACCAAGCCGCAGTGACAAGAATGAGCTGCGCAAGTTCGAAGGTTTTATCGTGGATGGACCTGAGTATGTAACGGTGTTCGAAGGAGAGTCAGGCAAAGAGCTGGAGACCATTCCTTATGAGCCGGGACGACAGGATGATGGGTTGATGTGGGGCGATTACGCAATGGCGCGTATTGAACCAGCGAACCGGGTAGATCGTTTCCTGGCAGGCGTGGCATATCTGGATGGAAAGAAACCGTCTGCAATCTTTGCACGCGGGTACTACACACGTTCGACCATGGTCGCCTACAACTGGGATGGCAAAAAGCTCAAACGTGAATGGAAAGTGGATAGTGGCTGGACACCGATGAAGAATCCGTTCAATGACGGTCCGCATGGTGTGGACGGTACAGATCCGGTGTATGGCTCCATTACAACGCAAGGCGCGCACTATTTCAGTGTCGCTGATGTGGATGGAGACGGTAAACAGGAGATTGTGTACGGCTCGGCCACGATTGATCATGATGGCAGTGTGCTGTACAGCTCCAAGGACCTGATGCCTGCGGAGAGTGCTGCTCCGGGAACAATTGCACGTCTGGGCCATGGGGATGCACTCCATGTAGCGGATATTGATCCAGATCGTCCAGGACTGGAGATCTTCATGGTGCATGAGGGTGGTCCTTGGGCGCCATACGGATATTCCCTGCGGGATGCGAAGACTGGGCAAGTGATCTATGGCGGATACACGGGCAAAGATACCGGACGCGGCATGATCGGTGATGTGGACCCGACTCGCCGCGGCTTGGAGACATGGGCTGTGGGACTATGGACGGCCAGCGGTGAGAAAATAAGCGATAAAGCTCCTGGCACGAATATGAATATACGCTGGGCCGGCGATATGACAACTCAGATCGTGGACGGTGCCATCGATGTTACACCTACGATTAAAGATTGGAATCGAGGCACGCTGCTGACCGCAACCGGAACGTTGACTAACAATTATACTAAAGGTACGCCATCTCTCGTTGCGGATATCTTCGGGGATTGGCGGGAAGAGATGCTGGTGAGAACTGAGGACAGCTCGGCGATCCGCATCTACCTGAGCACCGAGAAGACTGACCGAAAACTGTACACGCTGATGCACGATGCGATGTATCGTGTCGGCATTGCTGGACAGAACAGTGGATACAATCAGCCGTCCTACCCATCCTTCTACATGGCATCGGATATCGATTGGTCGAAAGTTACGCTGCCCAAGTTCCACACGCCCAGTTCGGGTATGGGTGAAAAGTGAGAAGTGAGAAGTGAGAAGTAATAGGCGATAGGTTTTCAAAAGTATTATTTCTTTATAGGAAGTGTTTACTATTGTATTAAAGTGAAGCTCTGGAGTAACCTCAGTGCGTTTAGCGTACGGGAGGTTACCCGGAGTTTTTTGATATGGCTAAACGAAGCAACATACGGCTTCATCCTTCCAAATGTGATACCGATGCAAAATCTTGAATGGTGTACTTCCCGTTTCCATAAATCAATGTGGTGATGGAGCATTCGGGAATCAACTGACTTTGCATCGCGATAAAATCAGGATGCCAGACGTTAAGTTCATGCTCTGGGAATGTGTTTACGAGAAAATCTGTAATTAACCCTCCATGAGTAACGAGAACGATATAGCTGTCTGGTGGCTCTACACTCGTCAATTCCGTTAGGAAAAAGGCCAAACGTTCGCCTGCTTGCTTAGAGGAATCACCTACAGGTGGGAGAAAGTCTGGATCATTTGTGCATCGGTCCCACATCGCGATGAATTCTTCAAAAGTTTGTTCAGGCAGGTCACCCCAGTTGGCGCGTTCCCGCAGACGCGAGTTTTCAGTCACTGTAATGTTTGTTTGGAGAGCAATATGCGCCGCAGTGTCGATCGCTCTTTGAAGTGGGCTTGTAATGATTTTGGTGACAGGTACGTTAGCTAAATGAAGTGCTGTTGATTTAGCTTGTACTACTCCCTCGGATGTGATGGGAACATCACCGATGCACTTTTCTTTTAATGCATGCCTCACCAAAAAAAATGTAGTTTTCATAGTCTCAAGACCTCCTGGCTATAGATTGGATGAAAATAAAATAAATTAGAATAATATCTAATTATATTATTATCTAATTTAAAATCGCAATGTTTTTTCTTTTGCACGGGTGAAATACATCACCCAGACTTGCTACAATGGAGAAAAGTGAGGATCGTTGCAGCAACGGAGGTGCAGGCATTGGAAGCAAAACATTGGACAGGCAGTCTGTTTCAGGAGAAACTGCGTACTGAGGACTATGGACCGCGTTTCTACGCGTATTATTACAAGCAATGGGACAACTACCAGATGTCCTATCATGATCATGATTCCACGGAGATCATGTACATTATTTCGGGAATGTGCCGGGTCGATGTGCAGATGCCGGATGGCAGTTCGGAACAGGCAGTATTGAAAAAAGGGCAGTTCATTCTGCTGGACGCGGGGGTTCCACACCGTCTGTTGGTGAAGGATGGCGTACCGTGCCGCATGCTCAATGTGGAATTTGGAGTTGCCCGTTCGGATCCAGGGCATCCATCCATTCGCCAGCTTGCGCTGGAAGAGGAAGAAGTCCATGCTTTTCTATCCCATGCCTCGCCTTATCTGGTTTTGCCTGACCCGGAAGAGGTGTACCACATTATGAAAAGCCTGGTGCTGGAACTGGATCAGCGTGGACTGATGGAGCAGGGACGATCTTCTGCACCCATGCGGATCATTCCGCCGGAGGAACGCTCGCATCATCGTGAAGCCCGTGATCTGAAGTCGCCTGAGCAAGGTACGCTGGTACGCACGTTGTTTATCCAACTGCTGGTTCGGGTCGCAAGACTACGCGGCGAATTCAACCGAAGTGCGCTGGATCAGACGGAGCTTTACGTGAAACGTACGATTGAATTCATGCATCACAATATGGATCGCAATATTCAAATGAAGGATATCGCAGCAGCGGTGAATCTGCATCCAGGCTATTTGCACCGTATTTTTCGCCAGCAGACGAAGCGCACGCCTACCGATTATCTCACGATGCTCCGAATGGAAAGAGCGAAGATGCTGCTACAACAGACCAATATTCCAATCTCTGAAATTTCCGATTACGTGGGCGTGGGGAGCAGACAATATTTTCATATGTTATTCAAGAAATATACAGGCCGAACTCCGGTTGAATGTCGTTCTTCAATGGAACGACATGTCAGTCATTATCCCGCTGAAGAATAAATCGTGCAGTTTATCTGGAAAGTACGGCGGTTGAAGCAAAAGTGAGGATTTTTGACATCCTCGCTGCGAAGAGGTCATGATTTTGATAACGCTTCCTTACAACCCGTTGCTACAATGATTTCATGAAGTGAGATCATTAACCGGGGCGAATATACTCGGATTACGGGAGGAACTGTGCATGTCGTTTAAAGTGGCATTTATCGGGGCGGGCAGTATCGGATTTACACGGGGGTTGCTGCGGGATTTGCTCGCGGTACCGGAATTCAACAATATTGAGATAGCGTTCTGTGATATCAATCAGCACAATCTGGACATGGTTACCGAGCTGTGTCAGCGCGATATTCGCGAGAATGGACTGAATATTCAGATTCAGCCGACAACAGACCGGAGAGAAGCGCTCAAGGATGCGAAGTATGTGCTGTGTACAATCCGTGTGGGAGGGTTGGAAGCTTTTGCAACCGATGTAGATATTCCGCTCAAATATGGGGTAGATCAATGTGTCGGCGATACATTGTGTGCAGGTGGGATTATGTACGGACAGCGTGGAATTGCCGAAATGCTCGACATCTGTAAAGATATTCGTGAACAAAGCACACCGGATGTGCTGCTCCTCAATTATTCCAACCCGATGGCTATGCTGACATGGGCCTGCAACAAGTATGGCGGTGTTCGCACGATTGGATTATGTCACGGGGTACAGCATGGGCATCACCAGATTGCGGAAGCGTTTGGACTGAAAATGAATGAAGTGGATATAGTATGTGCCGGAATTAATCATCAGACCTGGTACATCAAGGCATCCCATGAAGGTAAAGACCTTACGGGTGATTTGCTCGAAGCCTTCGAGAAACATCCAGAGTATAGCCGTACCGAGAAAGTGCGGATTGATATGCTGCGCCGATTTGGTTATTACAGTACGGAATCGAATGGTCACCTTAGCGAATATGTGCCTTGGTATCGCAAACGTCCGGAAGAGATCAAGGACTGGATTGATCTGGACAGCTGGATTAATGGCGAGACAGGTGGATATTTGCGTGTGTGTACTGAGGGCAGAAATTGGTTTGAGACAGATTTCCCGAACTGGATGAAGGATGAACCGATGCAATTTGTCCCGGAAAAACGAGGCGGAGAACATGGTTCCTACATTATAGAAGGGCTGGAAACGGGACGCGTATACCGCGGACACTTCAATACCGTCAATAACGGTGTGATCTCCAACCTGCCTGATGATGCGATCATTGAAGCACCGGGATATGTGGACCGTAATGGTATTTCGATGCCACATGTAGGCGACCTGCCACTCGGCCCGGCTGCCGTGTGTAATGTGAGCATTTCCGTACAACGACTTGCGGTGGAAGCTGCGGTACATGGTGACGACAAACTATTGCGTCAGGCGTTCATGATGGACCCACTCGTGGGTGCAGTATGTAATCCAAAAGAAATCTGGCAAATGGTCGACGAGATGTTGGTCGCCCAAGCCGAATGGTTGCCACAATATGGTGATGCGATTGCCGCTGCAGAAGCAAGACTTGCTGCGGGCAACCTGATTCCAACGAAGGAATATGAAGGTGCTGCACGTCTCAAAGTGAAAACCGTTGAGGAGATGCAGCAGGATCGCGATGCCGCCAACAAAAATGCGGGCGAATCGGATAAAGGGAAAGATCGCGAGAAAGTGCAGCAATAGAACAAAATGAGTAGGGCCTCTCCAAAATTGGAGGGGCCTTGTTTGCTTCTATTTTTTTTCGACACCACGGATTACGAAGGCAAAAGAGGTATCACCCAAGGAAACCTGCGAATTTTTTGGGGAAGACCAGCCGACAAAGGCTCCATAATAATGAGTACGTTTTTCCTGTGCAAACTGGAATGATCCTTCTCGCAAAGAGATGGGACGTGCCTCCCCGTTCACATATTCAACCAGAGTGAACTCGTTAGGTGGTACATCCGTACTCAAGTGAATAGATATGTTCTCGCCCACCAAAACCGAGACAGGTACTTTACCTTCAAGCAATTCCACATCACCTGCATAGTCAGCACACATACCTCCCCAGCAATAACTGCCCTGTATAGCAGGAATAGAGATGCCGCTTTCGCTCTGGATAGTTGGCGTAGGCAGTTCCTGAGCGTTCTCCTCTAGTGAACCCACTTCGGTTTCCTTTGTATTTGGCGATGGGAGAGAGGGAGGTTCGTTTGTTCCGTTACTTGGAGTAGGATTACAGCCGGATAATATCAGCAAAGTTGTAAGGAACACGAGTGAAGCCAACGTTCTCACAGTAATGAAGATTTTTATTTTATCCACCTCCCTAATATCTTCCAGACGAAGAACAAGATAAGAATGTTGCTCATTGTCATAAGCTTGTACAGAACTGAAGACGCTTCAGGAACCGGGGGAGTGGGATATATCGGTGCGTAAGAAGCTGGTAGAGCCTATGCAAGTGAAAGCAGCTTTTTCACAAATTGTTGACAATTAAGCTGGTTCTAAGATAAGGAAAAGGTAAGAGGCTCGACTCTTCTCCTATGCTATGTTATTATAAGACTCTGATAACGTGGTAACGAACTAAAGCGTTTGTGTTTTGGTTATAGACATGGAGGGGTTAGAGAGATGAGAAAACAAGCGATATTTCTATTATTGATCAGCATATGCATGATTGTTGTTGCGGGATGCTCCAGCTCGGGAAGCAAAGATGATAATGCCATTATTGTGGGGATAGATGATAAATTTGCTCCAATGGGCTTCCGGGATGACAAGAATGAAATTGTTGGTTTTGATATTGATTATGCCAGAGCGGCAGCGGAGAAAATGGGTAAAGAAATTACGTTCCAGCCCATTGATTGGTCTTCCAAAGAATCGGAGCTGAACAGCGGCCGAATCGACCTGATCTGGAACGGGTACACGATTACGGATGAGCGGAAAGATAAAGTGCTGTTCACGAAGCCGTATCTGGAGAACAGCCAGGTTGCAGTCACACTCGCGGACTCACCGATTACGAAGCTGGATGAACTGGATGGCAAAAATGTAGGATTGCAGGCCTTGTCCTCTGCGGCAGATGCACTCGCGGCAAGTCCTCTGAAGGATAAAGTGAATGCTTCCGAATTCCCGGACAATGTACTGGCCCTTACCGATCTCAAGACGAAACGTTTGGATGCTGTCATCATCGACGAAGTGGTCGCGAGATATTACATGTCCAAGGAAGAGGGAACGTTCAAACTGCTGGATGAATCCCTTGCTCCGGAACAATACGGCATTGGTGTGAAAAAAGGCAATGAAGAACTGCTGAATCAGCTGCAAAAAGCGTTGGATGAGCTGAATGCCGATGGCACAGCAGCCGAGATTTCCACCAAATGGTTTGGTGAAGATGAAGTTTTGAAATAGGATCAGGCCACTTGCCTGACATATGTAGTAAACAACATGACCCCGGATTCCAAAAAGGAGCAAGTCTCCTGCGGAATGCGGGGTTAACAGATTAGAGGAGCCGATTGCGATGAGCTGGGAGTATTTATTGGGCATCATGAAGCCCATGCTTGAAGGGGCACAGACCACGATCTTTTTATTTTTGTTGGCCATTATAGTGTCAGTACCACTTGGATTTGGAGTAACCTTATTGATGAAAAGCCGATTCAAGCCGTTGGCATGGATCGCTCATACGTACGTATATGTGATGCGGGGAACGCCGCTGATGCTTCAGCTGTTGTTCTTCTGCTTCGGTCTGCCGCTGCTTCCAGGCGTAGGAGAGTATCTTGTATTTGACCGCTTTACGGCGGCAGCACTAGCTTTTATTTTGAATTATGGTGCCTATTTTGCCGAGATTTTCAGAGGTGGATTGCTCTCGATTGATAAAGGACAACATGAAGCTGCACAGGTACTGGGTTTAAGCAAATGGCAGACAATGACGAAAGTCATCATCCCGCAGATGATCCGGGTTGTACTGCCTGCGACGGCGAACGAGTCCATTACGTTAATTAAAGATACGGCGCTGCTGTATGCCGTTGCTGTACCCGAGTTGCTCCATTATGCGCAGGCCGCAGTAAACCGGGATTTCCGTCTGACACCGTTTCTGATTGCAGGTATTATTTATTTGTTGCTGACCATGGTACTTACCTTGTTCTTCAAGGCACTGGAGAAACGTTATACATTTGAGTGAACGCGCACGGAACAGAAGTATATAAAGTTATCTAATCTCATCAATTAAAGGACTGTCTGCATATGACACATATTATAGAAGTAAATCAATTAAGAAAATCATTCGGTACACTTGATGTGCTGAAGCAGGTATCGTTCAACGTGGAGCCTGGTGAAGTCATTGCCGTAATCGGGCCTTCGGGTTCGGGTAAAAGTACGATGCTGCGCAGCCTGATTCATCTTGAGGATATTTCGGGTGGCACCATTCGCATCCAAGGCCAGGCGCTGGCTGAGAACGGATCGTATGCAGGTGCCGCGGATATTCGGAAGATTACGGATAGCATGGGCATGGTCTTTCAGCATTTCAACCTGTTTCCGCATCTGACGGTACAGGCGAATCTGGAACTGGCACCGAAGACGTTGAAAAAAGAAAGCTCAGCGATCATCCGGCAGCGCAGTTTGGAATTGCTCGGTAAAGTAGGGCTGTCTGACAAGGCGGATGCTTATCCCGCTAACCTGTCCGGTGGACAGAAACAGCGCGTAGCTATTGCACGCGCACTGATGATGCAGCCCGACATTCTGCTGTTCGACGAGCCGACCTCGGCACTCGATCCCGAGCTGACCGGAGAAGTGCTGCGTGTCATCAAGCAGCTGGCACAGGAGAATATGACGATGATGATCGTCACCCATGAGATGAGCTTTGCCCGCGATGTCGCTGACCGCGTCTTCTTCATGGATAACGGCGAAATCGCCGAGGCGGGTCCGCCGGAGCAGATCTTTGGCAATGCCAAGCTGGAGCGCACGCGCACGTTCTTGCAGCGGGTGGAAGTGGAAGGGTAAGCAAACATAGAAATTTTTATAATACGTGATGTTACATCCAAATGTAGCATCACGTATTTTTTTGAATAAGTTTCATTCAAGAGATGTAACCGTCAAATAGCCAATTTCCTTCTGGGGAACGGACAAAAGAGAACTCATATGCGATATTTCCTTCCGAACCCTTTGTCGTGATGTATTTGGCTATGAACAGCATGAAGTGGTCCGCATCCTTTTGGTCATAACCTCTAAATTCGAATTCATCCCACTGTATGCCTTTAAGGATATCGACTTCATAGGAGTGGCCTGCATTATAAATAATCATGGTACTGCTGTTTTTGGAAATAACTACATTGGGGGAAGATACGGACTCAATATACGCAATATCACCAGACTCCATGGCATCGATCAGTTTAAACGTCATGTTTAGAGTTTCTCTTAAATTGTCTCTGAGCTCCTCGCTATGTACGTTCTCTTGAAGTTGAATGATCTGTTCCTGAAGACGAGCGTTTTCTTCACGTAGTTCCTTGATAGTTTGGATATTTTCCTCATGAAGCTCTACCGACTTCAAAGCATCGGACGATTTATCCGTTTCACTACAACCCGTCATCAGAAAAGTAAGCGACAATAGAAAAGGCGCAAATTTATACATAATAAACCTCCTTATACTTAAAATAGAATATCATAATTCCTGTGTTCTTAAATGCTTCGTGTTTCCGGACAAATAAGTAAATAAATATAATAAAATCGGAATATTTACAAATAATGGAGCATGTTTTTCCAGTTAATCAAGTATAATAAGACTACTTAATAAACAGGGAGGATTTACCTTTGGATCAACGTCACAATGATATGGATCGTTATTATAGCGATCCGGTTCCGCCACCACCTTATGTAGTACCAAAAACCAATAGCAAGTCTATCGCAGCTCTTGTCTTGGGGATTTTGTCGCTCACCATACCATACTTGGGATTTTTTATTGGTATCGTAGCTATCATATTTGCGTCGCTGGCACTGAAAGAACTCAGAATTCGTATGGAACAGGGGAAAGGTTTGGCCATTGCGGGTCTCGTCTGTGGGATTATTGGGACGGCTCTCTATGCTATTCTCATTATAGTTGTACTGCTATTTACTTTTGTGGTAAGTACCAATGTTACTTCTACATACTAAGTGTTTGAGCAGTTTACTACCTCTTTTTCTTCATGATCAAAAAAAGCAAGGCCGTGTATAAGCAAACACCCGCTGTTATTGAGGCGAGGGCGTTGCTTACAACAGGCCTTGCTTTTTATGTTTCCATCCTACACGTGAAGCACTGCTTCACTATTTATTTCTTCGACCTCATTTGTGCGATGCATCATGAAATAGGCAAAGGTAGCCGCCAGACCAATCACCGCAAAGATGCACAGAATTCCGATCTGATCCCATCCCACACTGAACTGTCCACTCGAAATAACCGCTTTATACCCGGTTACCGAATAGGTCATTGGCAGCCATGGATTGAAACCTTTCAGCCAATTTGGAATGAGCTCCAACGGGAACGTACCTGCACTGGTGGTCAATTGGAAGATTAACATGAGGATCGCCAGGAAGCGGCCGGGATTCTCCAACCAAGTAACCAGAGCCTGAATGATGTACATGAAGGTCAGGCTGGTAACGAAACTGAATAAAAGGAACAAAGGCACGCTTTGAACTTCCAGTCCCAAGCCAGACAAGACAAGCCAGGAAGCGAGCAGGGACTGCACGGCACTCATGATCGTGAAAGCCAGCGTTCTGCTCACAAAACGATTCCAGCCACTCGCATCGGTAACCGAGCTGCTGCGAGTTGGTACAACCAGCGTTGCAATCAATGCCCCGACAAACAGTCCCAATGACAGGAAGTATGGCGAAAATCCTGTACCATAGTTGGGCACTTCATTGTGTTTATGTTCATCCACCTGAACAGGCTCTGCATACATCGTTACGAGCTCATCCGTCTTTTTCACACTACCTGTTTGATCGGCGGCATCATTCAGCTTGGTGGCTAGCTCACCAGAGCCGTCGCTCAACTTGGCAGTACCTTCTTTTAAATCTCCTGCGCCGTTATCAAGCTTGCGGGAACCATCGGCAATGGTGGTGATCCCATCTGAAAGTTGGTTCAACCCATCAACCAGTTTCCCTGCACCTGCGTTTAATTGACTCGAACCCTCTGAAAGTTTGGCTCCGCCAGCTTCAGCCTCAGACAACTTGGCGTTGAACTGCTGGAGGCCAGTCGCAAGCTGTACCTGCCCAGCGGACAATTGCGATGCTCCTTCTAGAAGCTGCTTCTCACCCTGCACTAACTGGCTGCTGCCTTGATGCAGCTGCTGCTGCGCAGCTTGCAGGTTTTGGCTGCCCTCAAGCAATTGCTGTCCACCTTGATATACCTGTTCGCTACCAGCGGCAACAGCCTGGCTTGCTGCCAGCAACTGTTGTACAGCCGGGTTAGCAGCTAATTCTGGACTGGCTTCAGCTAATTGGGCAAGACCTTGCGCAACGGCCTTGGCACCTTCACTTACTTTGCCACTGCCGCCGACTGAAGTCTGCAATCCCGCGGTCAGCTTGGCGCTGCCATCCTCAGTTGCTGCCAAGCCAGCATCCAATTGGGCGGCTCCTTCCTGAGCAGATTGAATCCCAACCTGTAACTTTTTGCCGCCAGCTTCAGCCTGTGCTGCTCCGTCACCAAGCTTCGTACCTGCTGCCGCCAATTGGGACAAACCCTTGGAAAGGGAGCTGGCTCCTGTATGAAGCTCATTAATACCCTGAGCTAAGGTGTTCGTGCCTTCTTTTAACGGGGTAATGCCTGTTTCGAGTTTGTTGGTTCCATCGGCCAGTTTGGATAGGTTCTCTTTCAGCTTGGAGGCACCTTCATCCAGCTTAACCGCACCCTCGTTGATCTGACCTGCGCCGTCTCCGGCATCTGCCAAACCGCTAGAGATTTTCTCTACCTGATCCAGCAGGGTTTCCGTATATGATTCCGTCACTTTCGCAGAGACTTTGGATTTGATCTGTTTGACCGCTGTCCCGCCAATCTGACCCGCTAGGAAGTTGTATCCTTCATTGGGTTCATAGATCAGCTCTGCCGGTTGTGGATGGTCATCCATCAGAGTAGTTGCTTTCTCGGAAAAATCCTCCGGAATAACAATCGTCATGTAATATGTGTTGTCTTCCAAGCCTTGCTCGGCTTCTTCTCGGGTCACAAATTGCCAGTTGAAGTCATCACTTTTTTTCAATTCATCGACCAGATTCTGTCCGACTTCCAGCGATTTGTCATTGTAGGTTGCCCCCTGATCCGTGTTGACCACGGCAACAGGCAGTTCATTCATTTTGCCATAAGGGTCCCAGAACGCATTGAGGAACAGACCGCTATACAGTACCGGAATGAACAGCACCACGAGAATCGGAATAAATACTTTTGGTTTCTTGAAGGCAGATTTCAAATCCTGCCCAAATACAGTGAATGATTTCATCATGTTCTCTCCCCATCATTACGCTACTCTGTTGCTATATCTATCTCTAATTGATAAAGGATTCATATTCACATCTTTCTTTATGTAGGGGATAATCCACTTTTGAGAAAGAGGCCCACGAAATCCTTGATCTGATCCTTGTGCAGCGAAGGATGCGCTTTGTTCCAATCGGAAGTTAAGGTGACATACAACTTCAGCAGGACAAAAGAGACCAGTCTGGGATCGTCCACGCGAATCTGCTCTAGTTCCATAGCGCGCTGAACTTGACGTTCTAAATATTCGAGAATGGCTGTCTCTACTTTCTGCAAACCTTCTTTCGCCTGAGGCGTGCCGAACTCGTTCACCTCCTGAAACAGCTTGATTAACAACTCATGTTCCTCTCTATACTCCAGTAAGGCGTCCATGCTCTGGTGTACGTTCTCAAGAAATGGTTTGTCGTCCTGCACAGTTTGCTCTGTAATCCGCTTCATATCAGTAATGATCGAGTGGAGGATCTCTCCGAACAGTTCTTCCTTGTTCTCGAAAAAAGTATAGATCGTACCTTTGCCCACATTAGCCAGTCTTGCAACTTGCTCCATTGTAGTGGCTTTGTATCCAAACAACGCGAACGATTTCTCAGCAGAGTCCATGACCTGCTGCCTTCGATCGATAGTTTTCATGGCATATGCACCTCCTGATCGTATGCAATGATAAAAGACAACTCAGAGTTGACCGGATTACTTATTTGGTCAATTGGTCGTAAACAAATGTATCATTGAATGGGGAGGAAGGAAGTGATGTTTGTCATAAGCCCATCCGAAATATTAGCCCTCCACCATCATCCCCACCTAAAGAAAACACAAGTGAACGAAAAGACAGTCCATTGTTGCTCTCTCACAGGAACGCTAAGATGAAGTTGTTGAAGCGTTTACATTATATGGTGAAGGGAGCTTAACTCGGATGCCAGAAATTACGATCAGGCTGTATGAAGGCAGGACGAATGAGCAAAAGCAGGAGATAGTGGAGGTGTTCACACGCGAGCTCTCGCGTATTATCGACCGGGAGCCAGATTATATTTCCGTTGAATTCAATGAAATCCCATGGGATGAGAACGTTCCTGATAATTTGAAAGCCATGCAATCACAGAAGCAAGGAGGGGAGAAGACGTGAAGCCGGCGGATATTGCGCCGCCAAGCCGGGGAACAGCCAGACTTAACTCGTCTGGTCTGGGCACTCGGCTCGGAGATGCAGGACGTTATCTGTGGCGGTACCGGATACTATATCTGCTCTCCGTACCGGGCATTCTGTATTTTTTTCTTTTCAAATATGTGCCTCTGTTCGGCTCGATCATTGCTTTTCAGAACTACAACATTTTCAAAGGCATTACCGGAAGTGATTGGGTAGGCCTGGAGCATTTCCAGAAGATGTTCAGCCATTATGACTTTTTACGAATTCTCAACAACACACTTCTGCTCGGACTATATGATCTGGTGATTGCATTCCCGGTTCCGATCTTACTGGCCATTCTGCTGAATGAAGTACGCATGATTGTGTTTAAGCGATTGCTGCAAACGATTGTTTACATGCCTCACTTCCTGTCCTGGGTCGTCATTAGTGGTATCTTCATGGGTATTTTCTCGATGGATGCCGGGGTGGTGAACAAGGCACTTGGATTTCTGGGCATGCAACCGGTCTACTTTCTTGGAGAAGACTCGTACATTCGTTCCATTCTGATCGGTTCGGGGATCTGGCGCGACTCCGGTTACGGAACGATTATTTTCCTGGCTGCCATTGCAGGCATTAATCCCGATCTGTATGAGGCGGCAGAGGTAGATGGAGCCGGACGTTTGAAGCAAATATGGTCGATAACTCTGCCATCATTACTGCCGACGATTATGATCCTGCTGCTGCTGCACATCGGGAAGTTCCTCGATTTGGGCTTTGAGCGTGTGTTCGTATTCCTGAATCCGCTCAATCTGGGATCGGGCGAAATTCTCGATACGTATATTTACAAAGCTGGCCTGCTCTCACAGCAATACAGCTATACAACGGCTATCGGGTTGTTCAAGTCGGTCGTGGGTTTGATGCTTGTTCTACTCGGTAATTTCTTCAGCAAAAAAACAACCGGCGAAAGCCTGTATTAGGAGGCGAGATAGATGCGTACCCCCAGTGTCCGTTACCGTATATTCCGCATTGGAAATCTCGTTTTTCTTACGCTGCTCTCGTTGACGATGATTCTGCCTTTCATTAATGTGCTGGCTCAATCTCTTAGCAGCTCGGAAGCGATCATGGGTGGAAAGGTCAGCTTCTGGCCTGTTGCTTTTACCTGGATCAATTATGAATATGTATTCGGCGATGCTTCGTTCTGGCGGGCATTTGCGGTATCGGTTGGGGTGACGTTGTTCGGGACGCTGGTCAATCTCGCTGCAACGGCATCGCTGGCGTATCCCGTTTCCCGTCCAGAGTACAAGGGGCGCTCCCTGGTTGTCATGTTTGTCCTGGTGACCGTTGTGTTCTCGGCGCCGCTCATTCCGAACTTCATCTTGATGAAGGAACTGCATCTGGTCAACAATCCGCTGGTTCTGATTGTGCCAGGAGCGATTAATGCCTTTAACTTTTTCGTCATGCGCTCTTTCTTTGCACAGCTGCCGGGTGAACTGATCGATGCTGCCCGCATCGATGGCTGTGGGGAATTCGGCATCATCTGGCGTATCGTCATCCCATTGTCCAAACCAGCCATGGCATCACTCGGCATTTTCTATGCGGTGGGCCACTGGAATGCCTATTCCACCGCGCTTTATTATCTGAATGATCCGGCCTGGTGGCCGATCCAGGTAACACTCAAGAAGCTGTTTGAGAGTGACGATATTTCCGTCGATCCAGGTTCTGCCGTCTATAGCACTCTTGCACATACATCGCCGGAAGGCATCAAAATGGCAACCATTATCATCGCCACCTTGCCGATCATTATCATTTACCCTTTCCTGCAAAAGCATTTTGTAAAAGGAATCATGGTCGGCTCCGTCAAATCTTAAGTACAAGAAGCATACAGATCTGACGGAAACGGGGGAATGGCGATGTTCAGAATCTTGATTACGGACGATGAACCGATGATTCGGATGGGTCTGGCAAAAATGATCAAGCAAGCGGGACTGTTCGACTGTGAGATTCGGCAGGCTGCGCATGGGGAAGAGGCCCTTCAGGTGGTAGAGGCCTTTCGGCCACACATCCTGTTTACGGATATCCGCATGCCGACGATGGATGGTATTGAGCTGTGCCGACGTTTATCCGAGCAAGGAAGTACGATGCGCATTATTGTGGTTTCCGGTTATTCGGACTTTGAATATGCAAGAGCTTGTATGGATTATGGGGTAAAGCGATATCTGCTAAAGCCTGTGGGACGACAGGAGCTTCATGAACTGCTGCTCAAATTGCTGGCCACCGAGGAGGATAAACCTACGGTTTCTCTTGTACCCGTGAGGGAGCTGAATGATTGGGCGATGCGTCTGGAAGAGGCCATATGGGAGTTACGGCAGTCCGATGTAACGGAGCTGCTCGCAGCTTGGTCTGGTCGTTATCCGGCATATTCCTTAATGCCTGAGCAGACAGCGGAGCTTTTTCAGGAATTGCTGGAATTGATTGTAGCCCGGATGAACGCACGTGGCAACGGAACGATGAGTACATCCTGCGAGATTAATGAAAGCGCTTCCTCAAAAGAGTGCTTCGAGGCTTTGGGCAACGAGATCCACACGTTAATGAAGACGATCAAGGAAAAGCGCAGTGGCAAGCGCAAACATCCGGTGGAAGAAGCAAAAGCCTATCTGGAGAAGCACTTGCGCCGCGAAGTCTCGCTGGACGAGATTGCTGCCAAGCTGGGCCTTAACCCGTCCTACTTTAGCCAGCTGTTCAAGCAGACGACAGGCCAGACCTTTATCCAATACCGGATACGCAGCAAAATGGAACTGGCCAAACGCATGCTGGAACAGCCGGGCAACCGGATTACGGATATTTCCTATGAAGTGGGATATGCGGACCATCCCCATTTTACGAAAACATTCAAGAAAATTACCGGACTGACACCGTCCGAATACCGCAGCAAGTTGGGCATTGAATGATGAAGCGCAGCCTGTCCATCCGCCTGTTCTTTCATTTTGCCGTCGTGATTACGTTGTCTCTGTCCGCCATTGGCTTGTTTACCTATACCTATGCCTCGACTGAAATGAATGACCAGCTTGCGGACAACATCGCCCAAACGATGCGCAATACGGCGTACCAGACTGATCTGTATTTGCAAAATTATGATCGTGCAACCTACTCCATCCTCTCGAACGGAAGTGTGAAGCACTTTCTCGATATGAATTCGGAGGACAGTTATGCCTATTACGAGTACAGCCGTCAGATTAAGACGAACGTGTTCCCGCCTGTTTTTATGTTATACCCACAGATCAAGTTCCTATATGTTATTGGGGAAAACGGGCGTGTTGTCATTGATGACAACCAGAATTCAGCCGGCATACCGGATATCGACGCAGCACAGCAGTATAAGGAGTTGCTGGCTGAAACTCCTGCAAATGGCGAATCGACATTGCTTACCCGGAGTATTCGCAGTGGACAGAGTGCCAATGTGATTACGATTGCGCGCCGGATTAGAGGGGTGTCCTCCTATACGCCTAACGGAGTACTGGCGATGGAAGTAAATGTGCTGGAGCTTGACAAAATATGGGGAGAACTCGACCTCGGTCAAGGTGGGTATCAGTATGTGATGGATCAGAACGGAACTGTAATCTACACACCCGGGGATGAAGAGGCGCAGACAGCGATGCCGTCCAACACTGTGAACAGGCTTATGCACATGGAGGCAGGATCACTGGAACAGAACACGGATGGCACCAAACGGCTGCTCATATCGGAGCTTTCGGCATATTCGGGATGGCGCTTTGTCGCTTCCGTACCGCTATCGGAGCTGCAAAGACCGATTGCAACGATTCGTTCGGCCACCTTATGGGTTGGTGCAGGGACCTTGCTCGCTGCGCTTGTCGTGGCCTACCGGATCGGAGCATCTCAAGTGGAACCCATTCGTGTGCTGATGAACGGAATGAGACAGACGGAGAAGGGAATCTGGAACAAGGTGGAGATGAAGGAAAGGCGCGATGAAATTGGTGTGCTGATCCGCAGCTATAATCTGATGGTCAGCCGCCTGTCGGACATGATTGAGAGTGTATACGAGTCGGAGCTGCGCCGCCAGAAGTCAGAAATCGAGCTTCAGCAGGAGGCGCTGGAACGGCACCGTGCGGAATTTCAGGCGCTTCAGTTGCAGATCAATCCGCATTTTCTCTACAACACCCTGGAAACGATCAAATGTTATGCCGTCGTACAGGACTCCGAAGAAATTGCACAGATGGTGGAATCGATGGCTCATATGCTCCGTTATTCCATTCAGACCAATCTGGAGGAAATTACGGTTGCCAATGAGTTGAAGCATGTGCTGGCCTACCTTTCCATCATGAAACATCGCATGGATCGGGAGCTTGAAGTTGAGGTCATCATTGCACCGGATCTGTTGTTGGAAAAAATGGTTCGACTCACTCTTCAGCCACTGGTCGAAAATGTGCTACAACACGCATTTCCACGAGGCATGGAGCCCGGTCACTTTATCCGTATCGATGCTCGGCGCCTGGAAGATCGCTTTCTTGTCATCGTCCAGGATAATGGTATGGGCATGAGCGAGGAACGCCTGGAGAAGCTGCGTGACCGTCTGGAATTGAATCGTCTGGCAGGCGAAGATTCCGATGATGTATACCATCGCGGAGGCATCGGACTCATGAATGTTCATCGCCGGATTCAGCTGGTATTTGGAGAAACATATGGCTTGATGATTGAGAGTGAGCAAGGCTTGGGAACGACCATTACGATGGCGCTTCCCGCAGATCAGCATAGCAAGCGGATTTAATTAAATCTATAAAAGGGAGGAAGATAGAACATGAATATCAACTTGCAGAACAAAATTGCGCTGGTTACCGGCTCCAGCGGAGGAATTGGTGCTGCCATTGCTGGGGCATTGGCACGTTGCGGAGCAAAGGTGGCTGTGAATGGCCTGCATAATATGGATCGGGCGGAGGAGGTCGTTGCCGCCATCCGGAATGCTGGCGGTGAATCAGCTGCATTTCAGGCAGATGTGACCGATACGAATGCCATAGAATCGATGGTTGGGGATATCACACTCCGCTTCGGCGGTCCGATTGATCTGTTGATTAATAATGCAGGGCATCTGGTGGAACGGAGCCCCATTGAAACGATGAGCGAGGAGCTTTACAGCCGGATTATGGATGTCAATCTGAAGAGCGCCGTATTTGTATCCAAAGCGGTCATTCCTGGCATGAGGGCGGCTGGAGGCGGCCGAATTATCAATCTGACCTCGGTAGCGGCTCATAATGGAGGCGGCCCGGGTGCAGCTATTTACGCAGCCTCCAAGGCGGCCATCATTGCGTTAACCAAAGGGCTTGCCAAAGAACTGGCTCCAGGCGGGATTACGGTCAATGCCCTTTCACCGGGCTTCATTGGGCAAACGGCATTCCATGCTACGTTCACCTCGGCGGAAGGCCGAACTTCTGCCGTAAGCAGCATTCCGCTTGGACGGGAAGGGACACCCGATGATGTCGCAGGAGCGGCGCTGTACCTGTGTTCCGAGCTGGGTTCTTTTATAACGGGAGAAACGATTGAAATCAATGGCGGAATGTACATGCGTTGATGCAACACCATTGCGATAAGGAGGGGACGATACGATGGAAGTGAAGCGGAAGCTTGCAGAAAGACCGTTGTACCAACCAATCAGCGGGCCGTTCCATGTGGACTACGCTCCTGATGAACATACCGTTCTGGCAGAAAATCCGCCGAGATTTACCTGGATGGCGGCGCAGCAAGAGGATGAGAATGCTTATCTGCTGCAGGTGTCGGTGGGGCCTTCTTTTGAGGAAGAAGAGACGATGACCTTTGCGCCGCTCCCGTATAACTTTTTCACGCCTGACCGGGTGCTGCAACCTAGGGAGTATTATTGGCGATATGCGCTGCTTGTAGATCAACCAGTGCAGCAAGATAGCGAAGTCAAAGCGGACGCCGTGCTGGGTAAGCAGCAGGAAATTTCGGCATGGAGTGAGGTGAGGCGGTTTACGGTACCAGCGGGATTGCCAGAGACACCGTTACCTTCTCGAGCTCAGCGGTATGTTGCCACGGACACGTCTCACCCTCGGCTTTGGCTCGGAGAGAGTGGGCTAAGGACACTTGCGGATGGTATTGCATCAGATGCTACATATTGCGGCTGGGATGTGTTTATGGAGAAATCTGTGGAACCGTGGGCCAACCGCGAGCTGATCAGCGAACCGATGCCTTACCCGGAGAACAAACGTGTCGCTCCGCTCTGGAGGCAAATGTACATTGACTGTCAGAAAACGTTATATGCGATTCGTCATCTCAGCATCGCTGGGCGGGTGCTACGTGACGAACGGTTGCTTGGAGCAGCCAAAACCTGGCTATTGCATGTGGCGGCTTGGGATACGGAGGGAACGACCTCCCGTGATTATAACGATGAGGCGGCTTTTCGGGTCGCCGCCGCGCTCGCTTGGGGCTATGATTGGCTGCATGATGAGTTGACCAGTGATGAGCAAGAGGTGGTAAGGCGCAGCTTGCTGCGGCGGACAGAACAGGTGGCCCAGCATGTGATGGTTCGCTCGAAAATCCATCATGTGCCTTATGACAGCCATGCCGTGCGTTCATTATCCTCCGTGCTTGTGCCCTGCTGTATGGCCTTGTTGCATGAGGAGCAGCAGGCTGCAGAGTGGCTGGATTATGCGATCGATTATTATGCCTGTCTGTACTCCCCTTGGGGAGGAAGTGATGGAGGTTGGGCCGAAGGTCCAATGTATTGGACAACAGGCATGGCCTATGTGACCGAAGCGATGAATTTGTTGCGAAACTATGCGGGCATCGACTTCTTCCGTCGGCCGTTCTTCCAGCGTACCGGGGATTTTCCACTCTATGTGTACCCGCCCGATGCTCGTCGCGCCAGCTTTGGAGATCAGTCTACGCTGGGTGACCCGGTAAACTTGAAAACAGGCTATCTTGTCCGCCAACTGGCAGGTGTTACAGGCAACCGCTGGTACCAGTGGTACTTTGAGCGTGTTCGCCAATCCGATCCGGGGACAGAGGGAGCTTTTTATAACTACGGTTGGTGGGACTTTAACTTTGACGATCTGGTATACCGCCACGATTATCCGCAGGTGGAGGAAGAGTCGCCTGTGGACATCGAGCCACTTAAGTGGTTCCGTGATGTGGGGTGGGTAGCCATGCATCACCGGATGGACGATCCGGATGAGCATGTTATGCTGCTGCTCAAGTCGAGCCGTTATGGCTCCATCAGCCACAGTCATGCGGATCAGAACAGCTTTACCCTGCATGCATTCGGTGAGCCGCTCGCGGCGGATACGGGCTATTATATCGCGCACGGCAGCTCCTTTCATCGGGAATGGCGCAGGCAGACTCGCTCCAAAAACAACCTGCTGATTGGTGGAACAGGTCAGTATGCTGAGAACAACAAGGTGCTGAATATGGCCGCAACTGGGCAGATCGAAGAGGCCTATTGGCGGGACGGCGATGGCTATGTGCGCGCGGTAGCGACCGATGCCTATGCCAGCACCGTGCCCCATGTGAAGCGTGTTATACGGGAGATTCATTTTCTGCAATCATCCTATTTCGTCATTGTGGACCACATTGACCTGGAAAAGCCGGACAGCGTTCAATGGCTATTCCATGCACTGCACCCGCTACAGCTGAAAGGGCAGAGCTTCCGTCTGAACGGTAATAAGGCGGGGCTTGAGGGCACGTTTGTATATGCATCCTCCGGTGAGTTGTCGCTCAGCCAGACGGATCAATTCGCAGAGGTGGACCCGAAAGAGTACGAAGGGCTGGAAAGACATTATCATCTGAGCGCAGAAACGCGCCCTGCTTCAAGCCATAGAATTGTAACGCTGCTGGTACCATATAAGATCGAGGAGCCGAAGTATGTCCCCTATTTCATTGATGACCAGGATCACGGCATCCATCTCTATTTTACCGACAACGGTGTAACGAAGAAGATCGAGGTATCCAAGACGTACTAGGGAGTGCTGACCTAAAGAAAACGCAATCTCATCTAAAACATCCCCATTGTTGCAGGCGGTGGGGATGTTTTAACATCTATTTGAAAGCGCTTCATCAACGAGTGGTACCTAAATCAGGATGAAAAGAGGGGTAGCATGAAAAAGTGGATGGTCTCAGGCATGGCGCTATTGCTGGCGGCAGCTGTCATGACGGGGTGCAACAAAGGCAGCGGAGCGGCATCCGGTGAGGGCGGGGGAGACGGCAAAACAAAATTCTCCATTTCACTACGTACGCTGGCGTATACGTATGTGGAGAAGTCACCAGACATTAACAAGGATCAATGGGTGAAGAAACTCGAGGATCTGACGAATACCGATCTGAAAATTGTCCTGGTGCCCCATAAGGAATATGAACAGAAAATGGTTCAGATGTTTGCCACCAATGATATTCCTGACGTGGTGCAGGGTGACGGAGGCGTCAACGGCAAAGAGATGGCCGGCTCGGTCGAAGCTGGAGTATTTCAGCCGCTGGATGAACTGTTGCAGCAGTACGGGCAAGATTTGCTCAAAGCCGTACCGAAGGAAGCCTGGGACCAGGTAACTCATGACGGCCATATCTATGCCATCCCCGAATATTTATCCAATCCATCCCGCCGGGCAACCTGGATTCGCAAGGATCTGCTGGATCAAACGGGACTACCGGTGCCTACTACGGTTGAGGAAACGATGGACGTCTTGCGCGCCTTCAAGAAGCTCGGCGTGGAGAATCCATATATGGGGCGTGAGGATTTCAAATATGCAGATACCTTTTTCGGTGCCTATGACGTACAGCAATTCCTGTCCATGATGGAGCAGCAGGGCGACCAGGTTGTACCGAAGTTCATGGATAACGAGAATATGCAGCAAGCCCTCACTGTCTATAAGACGATGTACGAGGAAGGGCTGATCAACAAAGAGTTCGCGACCATCAATTCCACCGTATTCAAAAACACGATTCTCTCTGGCAAGGCGGGCATGTGGTCCATGAACGCCAACGAACTGATCCAATGGGAGAAGCAGATTAAAGCGTCGGTTCCCGATGCTAAAATCGAGATTATTCCTTCCCCTGTCGGCCCCGACGGAAAGGGCGGTTATTATTTGTACGGTCCGGTGACACGTGCCTATTTTATTAATAAGGATGCAGCTGATCCGGCTTCCATTATCCGTTTCTTTAACTGGATGGTGTCTGACGAAGCCGAAAAGTTTTTCACATACGGCACAGAAGGAGAGACCTATACAGAGGATAATGGCGTGATTTCATACACAGCGCCAACAGACTCTGCTGGTGTGGACGAAGAGCGTTACCGTCAGTCGTTCTTATGGTTCGTACAGGACACAACGTACAATAAAGGCTCGTTATCGCTGACAGAGGAAGGCAGAAAGCTGATGAATATTTACGATACCATCTTAGCCAAAGAAGGTCGGGATGGCATCAACTTTGATCCGCGTTTGGAAGCTTTTGTACAGAATCCCGATATTGCTCCCAATTCGGATACACCTCCTCAAGTATTGCTCACACACATGATCAAGATGGTTTATGGTAAGGAGCCAATTTCCGATTGGCCGAAAGTGGTAGAAGAATGGAAATCCAAGGGCGGCGATCGGGCAATCGAGGAAGCCACGGAGAAATTTAAAAAAGGTGAAGGCGTGTCGGCACCGCGTCGCTAACTAAGCGGGATGGAACCAGTGTAGTGAGTCAGCTGAATACGGAGGGGATACAAGTGAATGACGTGTTCAAAACGTGGAAGAAGCGTGTTGTACTTGTTGCCATGTCTGTCATACTCATTAGCGGTATTACCGTTCCCGTGCATGAAGTCCGGGCGATGGAAGACGCTGATCCTAGCTCTATTTTCAATGCTACACAGGAAGAAAATATCCCAGATCCGGAGGGCCCAGAGCTGGAGATTTACGCGGAAAACTTTGATGATCCGGACAATTTTGGCTCTACAGGCGGAATTGCATTGAGAGCTCCCTGGCTGCAGGAAGGGGGAGGTGGAAGTAAGGCCAAAACATCGTCTTCCACAACCGCCCCCTCGTTGCCCAACATGATCAAGATTGACGGAACAGATGCACTTGCGCTGCCACTTGATCTGACTGGATACGGAAATATTCGGCTGAGCTACTACACACGTGCGTCGTCCTATATAAGCGGAAGCATCATTATCGAATGGTCGAAGGATGGAGGCAGTTCCTGGGCAACGCTGGAGACATTTGAACTTCCCCCAGGCACTCCTGACGTGAAGAACAAGGAAGGGAATACGCTAAAAAGCTGGACGCTGGGTTCGGAAGCGAACAATAACAGCACAGTGAAAATTCGTTTTCGGACAGGAGATGCCATGCAGGCCAACATGTATATTGACAATGTTGCCATTTACGGTCAGGCTATTCCCGGTATAACGCCTGCCCCATCCCCAGTGCCGCCTGGAGAGGAGAATACTGAATTTACGCCACCACAAGGAGTGACTTTATACGAGGATGTGGAGATTGGCACGGCTGGTGGGCGAGCAATCTATTCATCCATTGCTGTTCCCGAGACAGCGGCAGCTGAACCGATGCCGGTCATGGTCTATATCCATGGAGGTGGATGGAATCACGGGGACCGGAAGCAGGCATTGAACTCCATATGCAATTATGTACTTAAACGCGGTTATATCGGTGTATCTCTGGACTACCGGCTGACGCCTGAGGCGCCGTTCCCTGCCCAGATTCAGGATGTAAAGCTCGCTATCCGATATTTGCGGGCCCATGCAGCCCAGTACAATCTGGACCCGAGTCGCATCGGCGTTTGGGGATCATCTGCGGGCGGCCATCTGGCTGCATTACTCGGCACAACAGGAGACATGGTCGCTGGTGACACTGTAGAGCTCGATACAGGGGTGACGGTAGATGTACCTGATCTTGAAGGTTCTGGCGGATGGCCTGAGTATTCCGACAAAGTGCAGGCGGTCGCCGACTGGTACGGACCCGCTGATTTTACGACGACATTTGCCAATAACTATAGCTCGGTCACAGCTCTGCTTGGCGGGCATCGTGCGTTCGATGTTCCGGAGCAGGCCAGACTTGCCATGCCGGGCACGTATGCTTCACCGGATGATCCACCGTTCTGGATTCGGCACGGTGATGCTGATGCCACCATTCCTTACACCGACAGTGTTACTTTCGCGGGACAGCTCCAATCTGCGGGTGTCTCGATTGTGGATATGAAAGTCGTACCCGGTCAGGGTCATGGATTTACAGGAACGGCTTCCGAGGTTGCCAATGCGGAGGCATGGACCTTCCTTGATGAACATGTGAAGAACCGGATTGTTACGGAGCCCATTATTTTCAAAAACAATCCCGAAGACACTTCGCCTGGAGATCAAGAAGAGGAAGAAGAAAAACCGTTGATTGAAAAGGTCATCGCCAGCAAACTGCCAAGCGACGATGCGGCGATTGACAGCAGCAAGCCGGATCTGAATTTTAATCAGGCCACGGGCTCCAGCACCGGATTACTAAGCATCTCTTCCACTTTATCGACCAAGAAATATGTATATTTCAAATTTGATATGTCCGGAAATGAGCCAGAAGGAGATCGGTATCGGCTACGGATTGCCGCCAAGAAAGGCACATCGAATATCGATACAGAGTTGTCTCTTTACGGTTTGGATGAAACAGACTGGAGCGAATCATCGTTAACCTGGTCGAATGCTCCGGTCCAAAGTCTCAGCGAAAGTTCGCTGCTTGGCAAATTCCAGGTCACGGCAGATCGTAATGGAAGCCCAGCCGTCTATGAAGTGGATGTAACCGATTATGTGAAGAGTCGTTCAGATGCGGGGCAGGTTGCATTTTTGCTCGCAGATGCGGAATCAACAGGTGTTTCCGTGAACGTATACACCAAGGAAGCCAACGGAACGAGTAATCCGCGTCCACAGTTATCGGTCATTGCTTCAATCGAAGAAGGCAGTGACACGCAGTCACCAGAATGGGAGCAGGGAGCTATACTTGAGATTCGAAACTGGGGAACGGATTTTACGGAACTGAGATGGCCAGCGGCCAGCGATGATACAGCTGTATCTGCCTACCGGATTTATCGGGATGGAGTTTTGCTGGCTGAACAAGGCAAACAGTCATTTCGTGACAGCGGACTTGCAGCCGGAACATCGTACACGTTTCAAGTGAGGGCGATTGATGAAGCCGGCAACGTCAGCAGTGCTTTATCAACCGATATAACCACCCTTGCCTTTCCGGTATCATCCTTGCCTGTTGCTTTCGTCTCGGCAAGCGGTAGCGATGGCAACCTGGCGACCAATACCATCGACAATAACAGTTATACACGCTGGTCTGTTGCCGGAGAGGGGCAATGGATCACGTTTGATCTGGGTCAGGCTCAGCAAGTGGGCTATGTTGGGATTGGTTTTTACAAAGGGGATGTCAGGAAGACCTTTTTTGAGGTAGAAACGTCTGTTGACGGGAATCATTGGACCCAGGTATTCAATGGCGAAAGCAGTGGGGATACAACAGAAATGCAGGCATTTGATATCCCGGACACTTCTGCACGTTATGTACGGATCACTGGGCATGGCAATTCTGATTCCAGTATTTATACGAGTCTGACCGATGTGCATCTGTATGCCCCTTATGCAGGGGGAGGAACGCCTGTTGCCCTGATTCCGTACATTGAGCCCCAACCACCTGAAGGGACGGTGCCCTTTATCGCCCCAGGTCTGACGGAGGCAGATGGAACACCGCATACTATCCATTCTCCTCATGCTGTAACCGGACGTACGATTGATGTACGGGATTACGGAGCAGATCTGGCTGATAATACGAGTGATGATCGACCTGCAATACAGGCCGCCATTGATGAAGCTAACGTTGGTGATGAAGTGTTTTTGCCTAATGGAGTGTACAATTTGTTGTCCGGGCCGGATGGAACCACCAACCTGATCCTCAAATCCGGGGTGAACCTGAGAGGAGAGAGCAGTGGAGGAACCGTGCTCAAGACATCGCTGGATCAGGTGACGGGCAGCGCCGTCCTGAAAGCATCGGCTCAGCACAGCATTCTCGTATCCAACATGACCATAACATCATCCTGGTCTGGCAGCTACACAACCGATCACAAATCCAACAATCCCTCCGCAGGGGGGCCGGATAGCATGATCCACATCGCCAACTATGGTGAGGGACCATCGTATGACATTACGATCGACGGTGTAATTGTGGAGAAATTCAAACGAATGGCTATCCGCATCGAACACAGCCGAGATGTCGTTGTGAAGCATGCAACATTCCGTAATGCAACAGATCTGGGCCCTGGGGGTTCAGGCTACGGAATTTCCATTCAGGGAACGGCCAAGACCGATCGGCTCGGCTTTGACAATGATACGATATGGAATGTGGTGGAGAACAGTACGTTTGAGGGACCTTATCTCAGACATGGAGCGTTGATCCAGTTTGTTGCCCATAACAACGTACTGCGTGGCAATACATTTAACGGAACAAAGCTGGATGCTATTGATCTTCATGGTGAACTGGAGTATTTGAATGAAATCTCAGGCAATTTCATTACCGATGTGCTGACAGGCGCAGGGATCGGACTTGGCAATACAGGGGGTTCAGCACCCAGCAACCACAGCAAGTCGGGCAAAGGGAACTACATTCATGACAACACGATCACAAACAGCCAAATCGGCATTTCGGTAACCATGGGCACCCCGGATACATTAATCGAGAATAATCTCATCGAGAGTACAACCACGATTGCCGATGCGGCAGGAATCAAAGTGCTGAACGGACCGGGTACAGTAATACGCGGCAATGTGATCCGTAACAATACTGCCAGCGGCTACTGGGGCGTGCGGCTTGAGCGCGACAAAGGCGATGCTGGAGCGGGCAATATTGGCGAAGGAAACCCGGAGAATGTGTTGATTGAAAATAACCGAATCGAAGGTAACACGAATGGAATCGGACTCTTTGCCGGAGTCGGCATTCGAATGAAGGCCAACATTCTTAACAATGTGAATGAGGACTACTACAAAGCAGCAGGTGTTACCGTTACCGAGCTATAAAGGATCAGAACAAGTAGCCTGGCAGGCGTCTATATAAGTTGAAGCTCAATTTTACACTTAAACGGAGAGTGCAGAACCAATTTGAAGAAGCGAAGCGTTCGCCTTTATCACCGGATTTTTTCCCTTGGACAAAGGGAATGATGAAAATCTGGGGATAAGAGCGATCGGAAAATGGTACTGCAATCGGAGTGATAAGGTGTAACATTTATAGTTCAGCTTATGTAGCCTGATGGGCTACTTTTTGTTGTGAATCATTGATTTAAGATTCATTAAAGGTTTGTCCTCTACCATGGTTTCATAAGCCTAAGGTGCTTAACAGAAACCAAGAAGGAGGATTCATCATTTGAATAGTTTACTACGTAAAGTTGCAGTAACGGCCTTGTCCGTGACGATGGTAACAACATCTTCTTTTGCTTTGGTAGGAAGCCCAAACGCTGCGTTTGCCGCTGAGGATACGAGCAGTACAGGCGTCGCGCAAGCCTATGAATCGTTGTTCCAAACGGACAACGTCATTGATGTGAATGTTACGATTGATGATGCAGACTGGAAGAGCATGCTCGAAAGCCCGCTGGATAAGGATTATAAGAAGGTCAGTGTGGAAGTGGACGGCAACAAGCTGGATAACGTTGGTTTCTCCACCAAGGGTAATCTGACTTTGAATTCCGTAGCCTCGATGCAAGATTCCGACCGTTACAGCTTCAGACTGAAGTTCGATAAATACGACAAAACACAATCCCTGCTCGGTCTGGATAAAATGGTCCTGAACAACAACTACGCCGATCCATCGTACATGCGTGAAGTTCTTCATTATGAAGCGCTGCGCAGCATTGGCATGGATGTACCGATGACGAACTACGTAAATCTGTATATCAACGGCGAACTGGTTGGTTTCTATACCGGGGTCGAAGCAGTAGATGACAGTTACCTGGAACGCAATTACGGTGAAGATTATGAGGACGGTGTCCTCTACGATACGGATGAGAAGAGTTACCTGCAATATTCAGAAGGCAGTGACTACAGCACCATCACCGAAGATTTGGGTACGGACGAGAATAAAACCAAACTCAAAAACTTCATCAAAACGCTGAATGACATGCCTGAAGGTGAAAAAGGTGATATCGAGAGTGTGCTGGATGTGGATTCGGCACTGAAATATATCGCGGGCAACATGGTCTTTGGCAACTATGACAGCTATAGCGGCGACAAAGGGCATAACTACATGCTCTACGGCGATGCGGATGGCAAATTCACAGTTGTACCTTGGGACTTTAACATGTCCTTTAATGGATACTCCGGTGGAGGCGGACGTGGAACAGCAGGATCAACGACGACCAACACCAACGCAACGAACGTATCTGTGGACGAGCCAGTACTGGGCATTAGCATGGAAAATGTACCGATGATCAACAACCTGCTGGCCGTGCCTGAGTATAAGGAAAAATACTTGAGCTACGTCAATGAGTTGACGGATTATATGGAAGGCATTCAGGACCGTATCACAGGTCTGGCTGATATCATTCGTCCATATGTAGAAGCAGATCCAACGAAATTCTACACAACTGAGCAGTTTGAATCCAACATTGCATACTCTGCCAACGCTGATGCAACAGGCGGTATGGGTGGCATGGGTGGTACACCACCAGAAGGATTCGAAGGCATGACACCACCAGAGGGCATGGAAGGTATGACGCCTCCGGAAGGTTTTGAAGGCATGACAACTCCCGATGGTACAACACCGCCGGATGGCACAACGGGAACAGGAACAACAGACAGCACAGGCAATACCCAGACACGTCCTGGCGGTAACTTTGGCGGAGGCGGAGGTATGGGCTCCATGGCAGCGGGATCGCTGACGACGTTTGCCCTGAACCGACTTGCCAATCTGCAAGAGCAGCTTGGACGTGAAGTAACACCTTTGCCTGAGACATCCGAAGATACGGGCACGGATAACGGAACAGGAACAACAGACAAAGCAATTACTGTATCCCTTGATGGAAAAGCGATTACGTTCCCGGATCAGGACCCGCTAGAGCAAAGTGGCCGGGTCATGGTACCCGTGAACGCCATCCTTGAAGCTCTGGGTGCAGAAGTAACATGGGACAAAACAGCGAAAACGGTAACAGCCGTTCTGAATGACCAGACGCTTGTGCTCCAGATCGGAAGCAGCACGGCAACGGTGAATGGTGAAACGCTCGAAATCGATGCACCAGCGATTATCAAGAATAGTCGCACACTTGTGCCGGTACGCTTCATCTCTGAAGGACTGGGACTGACCGTGGATTGGGATCAAACGGCTGCACAAGTCACACTTACATCTAAATAAGAAATTTCTCCGGTAGAGTAACGTTGTTCTATGGAGAATGAGAAAAGGGATTCGATGGTCAGATCGAATCCCTTTTTGGTACAATGAGGAAAAGGAGGGAACACATATGGCTCCCGATAAAACGAAACTCTTCCCTAATGATAATATTCGTACCGTTTGTTACATTCAAAATTTGCCGCCGCGCTCTAATGTGTTGATCGGTGATTATACGTATTATAGTGACAACAGTCGTCCACCCGAGCAATTTTATGACCGCATTCAGCATCATTATGATTTCCTGGGTGATCGTCTGGTGATCGGTAAATTCTGTGCAATTGCCGAAGGTGTGACATTCATTATGAATGGTGCCAATCATCGGATGGAGGGGATGACGACGTATCCCTTCAATATTTTTGGTGGTGGTTGGGAGAGAGTAACTCCTACGCTGGATCAGCTGCCTTTTAAGGGAGACACAGTATTGGGCAATGACGTCTGGATTGGACAAAATGTAACCATCATGCCGGGTGTCACGATTGGAGACGGTGCCATCGTCGCTTCCAATGCGACACTCACCAAGGACATCGAGCCTTACACCATTGTGGGTGGCAATCCAGCCAAACCAATCAAAAAGCGCTTCGACGACGAGATCATTGCTTTATTGCTGGAACTGAAATGGTGGGATCAGGATGAGGTGTGGTTGGACACACATTTGGAACGACTGGTCTCTACATACGATCGGCAGACATTGCGTGAGCTTCTGAAGAGCAGGTAGGTTGGTGTACGTGAATTGATATGTAAAAAAATGAGGTTATCGCTGGTTCCTTACGGAGCCGGCTTTTTCATTTTGGATTTTATATTTCCATAATCACTTGTTTGGTATGTCCCCATAAAAAATGCCTCATCATTGAGAAAAGAGATGGAATGTTTGGTGTGAGATAAGTCATAGAATAACTTTAAGTAAGCGCTTCCAATAACATCAATATGAATTCACGGAGGGGTTCAGAATGCGATTTAAAAGAGCTGCCACACCGCTCGTCGCTCTGTTCATGTCGGTCACATTGTTTGCCGGATGCCAAAGTGTTCAGCCACCATCAGTAAGCGAACCACAAGGGACGGTGGATACACCGACCACGACAACCCAGAACGAACCTGCACCACAGACCAACAAGGAGACTCCGCGTAATGAGACCTTGTATATCAATGGATTGCAATGGGGGCCACCAACCAACTTCAATCTGTTGAGCGGAAATCCCGCATTCCCAGTGAATTACGGCAACTCCAGGGAACTGGTGTACGAGACACTGTTTATGGTGAACCAGCTTGACGGTGGCCTTGAACCTCTCTTGGGCAATTCGTATGAATGGACTGATGAAACCACGCTGCGCATTGAGTTGAATGCGGATGCGAAGTGGAGCGATGGAACGGCTTTTACAGCAGATGATGTTGTGTACACCTATGAATTGGGCAAAAAATACGATATCAACTGGAGCAGCTTCTGGACCTACATCAGTGAAGTGAAAGCGGATGGAGCGCAGGCCGTGGAAATTAAACTGAATCCTGATAACCCCAACAAGCTGACTGTACTGGACAGCATTGAACTGATCCCGATGCTGCCGAAGCATATCTGGGAAGAGATCGAGAAGAAGAACAATAATGATCTGACCGCGATTCGCAAAGAGGTTAATGATAATCCGGTGGGAACCGGAGCATATAAGCTTCACTTTTACAACGACCAGAAAATTACGATTGTACGTGACGACAACTACTGGGGACAAAAATTGTTCGGCAAGCTGCCTGCACCGAAGTACATCACCCATGTAATCTACAAGGATAATGCCGCAGGAGATCTGGCGTTCAAGAGTGGGCAAGTGGACGTCTCCCAGCAGTTCATCCCTCAAGTGTGGAAGATGTGGGAAGGCGGGGCTGCTGTCAAAACGTATCTGAAAGATGCGCCGTATTATCTGCCCGGTTCCATGCCAAGCATTTTCTTCAATCTGTCCAAAGCCGGACTCGATAATGCTGACGTTCGCCGTGCAATAGCCATGAGCATCAACTATGAAAAAATTTCGGAGCTGGCCATGAGCGGATATTCCGCACCAATGCAGCCTTCCCTGACCTTGAACTCGGACGCCGAGTCCAAATATATTGACCAAGATGCCATCAAGTCTTTGCAGTGGACGATGGATATTGAAGGAGCCAACGCTCTGCTCGACAAGATTGGAGCAACCAAAGGCAAAGACGGCATCCGTGTTCTTAACGGCACACGCCTCGGACCTTTCGAGGTTGAATGTCCTTACGGCTGGTCTGACTGGAACGCTGCCCTGGAGATCGTAGCGCAGAGCGCCAAGGCCATAGGGATTGAAATTCGTACCAAATTCCCGGAATCCCCGGTATGGACCAATGATCTGCAAACCGGCAAATTCGATATCATCATGAACACACCTGCAGGCGGGGTCAGCCCAAGCCAGCCATGGAACCGCGCGATGACAATCATGTACTCCAATGGGGTTGCCCCAATGGGTGAGATGGCATTCTGGAACTGGGGACGTTATCAAAATGACCGTGCAGACGCCATTATTGAAGAGATTCCATCTGTGTCTGACGAGGCGAAGCTGAAGTCACTGTATACCGAACTAAATACGATCTGGCTGAAAGATATCCCTTCCATTCCGCTGATGTACAGACCATGGGTGTTTGACACGGTGAACGAATCAGTCTGGAAAGGTTTCCCGACCGAAGGAGATGGAACCAACATTCCGCCGCAAATCTCGATGGACGGTGCAGGTATTAAGGCATTGTATCAGATCCACAATTAAGGAACTCATATTGAATCAGGACATGATGAAGTGACACGCCACTTCAGACATAAGGCCCTTATCCGCTAAACTCGGGGGTGCTAAATCCTATGAATGCCTATTCCAGATATGTCGCCAAAAAAGTATTCTGGTACGGCCTGACCCTGGTCATCGCCATCGGACTGAATTTTATTTTGCCAAGACTGATTGAAGGTAACCCGGTGAGCATGATCGCTTCCAAAATGACGTCAGGGATGACCGACTCGGATTCCATCAAGCGGGTGTATGAGACATTTACGGTTGAATTCGGCATTGATCAACCACTATGGACCCAATTCGGCATCTATTTGAAAAATCTGTTCACTGGCAATCTGGGCACGTCCTTTGGACTGTATCCGAAGCCTGTGACGGACATTCTGGCCTCCGCCGTCCCTTGGACGGTGGGGCTTCAACTTCCGGCCATCCTGGTCGGCTGGATCATTGGTAATTTGCTCGGTGCGATTGCAGCGTACCGGAAGGGTGTTTTTGATAAAGTGCTGTTTCCGGTAGCATTGTTTATCAATTCCATTCCTTTTTTTACTCTGGCTATTATTATGCTGTATGTCTTTGCGTTATCACTAAAATGGTTCCCTTTATCAGGCGGATATGACTTCCAGATGGTGCCACAGCTGAGCTTCGACTTCATCATGTCCGTGGTTCGCCACCATACCTTGCCGTTTCTCTCCATTGTGCTTGTGACCATTGGTGGTCAGGCCATTGGCATGCGGGAGATGTCCATCTATGAGCTGAATTCAGACTATGTGTTATACAGCAAACTGCTGGGTATTCGCGACGGCCGAATTGCGCGTTATGTGTTCCGTAACGCCATGCTGCCGCAAATTACGGGACTTGCGCTCTCCATCGGTACGATGGTCGGCGGTTCACTCATCTGTGAGATTGTCTTCAGTTATCCGGGCATCGGCACATGGTTGTTCACGGCCATAAGGCAGCTGGATTATCCACTAATCTCGGGGTGTACGCTGCTGATTGCCATTGCTGTATTGCTTGCGAATTTCACTATTGATGTCATCTACGGTTTCATTGACCCGCGCATCAAGGCCGCTCAAATGGAGGAACAGTGATATGAAGCATTCGATCTCTATTTTGCTGAAGTCACCCAAATTCATGATCGGTGCGGTGACTTTTGTCGGCATGCTGCTCTTGGTTACGATCTACCCGCTCATTAATCGCAGTGACCCCCTTGAGATGATTGCAATGGCGTTCCAGCCACCTGGCGATGGCCTGTTATTAGGATCGGACAATTTTGGACGGGACATCTTCCTTGAATTGATGTATGGCATCCGGACATCCGTACGTGTGGGGCTGATTGCAGGTGTGTTTGCTACCGTTATCGGTTTGGTTATGGGCCTGGTGTCGGGATACATCGGGGGAATGCTGGATAACTTTCTGACGGCGATCACCAATATTTTCATTGTTATTCCTTCGTTCATCATCCTGATCTTGATCTCGGTCAGCATTGATTCACGCAGTTCCCTAGTGACGGCGATCATTATCGGTATAACCAGCTGGCCTTGGACGGCCCGGGCTGTGCGAGCCCAGACGACATCTCTGCGCAGCCGGGATCATGTGCATATTGCGAAAATTTCGGGACACAGTACGCCGCGAATCATTATCCATGAGATTTTGCCGTATATCGCGTCTTATGTGGTGATGGCTTTTGTGCTCCAGACGGCATCGGGCATTCTATCCGAAGCTTCCATCTCCATGCTGGGACTGGGGCCGTATAATACGATCTCGCTCGGCATTCTGATGAACTGGGCACTTGTGTTTGAAGCGCCGGTAGCAGGGGCGTGGTGGGCTTTCATTCCTGCGGCGCTGGCGATTGCCGTCATTACCTTCTCGCTTTATCTGATGAATACGGGCATGGACGAAATTTTCAATCCGAAAATAAGGAGCTAAGGCCATGAACCAACCTATACTTCAGGTCAGCGGTCTGAAAACCTATTACCGTACCCGGCTCAAGGAGAACGTCTTTGCCGTCGACGGGGTGGAGTTCGGACTGAAAGAGGGGCAGACGCTGGGCATTGCAGGTGAATCGGGCTGTGGAAAATCAACGCTGGCGCTCAGCCTGATGGGCTTTTATTTCCCGCCCCTTCATTATGGCAGTGGTTCGATCCGCATCAATGGTACCGATATTATGCAGCTGAACAAAGAGCAGCTTCGTTCGCGCATTCTGGGCAAGGAAATTGCTTATATTCCGCAGGCAGCCATGAATGCACTGAACCCAACGCTGCGTATTATCAGGTTTATTGAAGATATCATGAAGGAGCATCGTCCGGAGATGAAACGGTCGGATGTGCGAAAGATGGCTACGGAGCGCTTCCAATCACTGAACCTGTCGCCGGATGTGCTGGATATGTATCCAAATGAATTGTCCGGCGGCATGAAGCAGCGAACGGTTATCGCTATCTCAACGATTCTGAATCCCAATGTGCTTATTGCGGATGAACCTACTTCGGCACTGGATGTAACCTCCCAGAAGGCGGTCATTCGTCTGTTGAAGGATTTGTTGAAGCGCAAAGTAATCAAATCACTGGTGTTCATCACACATGAGCTGCCGTTGCTGTACCATGTCACGGATGAAATTATGGTGATGTATGCCGGGGAGATTGTGGAACGAGGCACGGCAGAGCAGATGATTTTCAATCCGTTGCATCCGTACACTCGCAAGCTGATGGGTTCCATCATTGTTCCGGAAGAGGGCATGAAGGAGCATAAATTGGCGGCGATTCCCGGTGCGCCACCGAATCTGAAGAATGTGCCGGAAGGCTGCCGCTTTGCAGAGCGCTGTACACTGGTGACCGACGAGTGCCGCCAAGGGAAAATTGAGAACATTCAAGTCGATGGGCGCATATATCGCTGTCTTCTGACACCGGAGATGCTGGAGCAGATCAGGGAGCAGGAGCAGGACGGTCACTTTGAGCAGGAGAGCATTAACGAACATTCCCAGGAGACGAAACAAAATCAGGAGGAAAGCGGCTTAAACAAAGATGTAATCCAAGATGTTCGAACTGCCACAGATGATAGTGCAGACCAATGAAACGATTCTCTCTGGGTTTTAATGGGCTCGGATCAAGGCTCCCCGAAAGGAGTGAGGTAGTATGGCGATGGGCAAGGTACTGATCAGCGGCCGCCATCTGACCAAGGTGTACGGTACAGGCAATCGCAAAAAGGCAGCGGTGGACGATGTGAGCTTTGATTTTCATGAAGGGGAGATTATCTCCATTGTCGGAGAGAGCGGCAGTGGCAAGACGACACTCGCGAAAATGATCATGGGTTTGCTCAAGGAAACGGGTGGAGCGATCGAATACGATGGCAAGCCTAGACAACTGAAGCGGTATCGTGAGCGTAAAGCCTATTGGAAGGATATCCAGGCCATTTTCCAGGACCCGTTCTCTTCGTTCAACGTATTTCACCGGGTGGAAAAGCTGCTGGTAGACTGTATCAAACTTCAGGGATTGAAGCTGAACAAGGACGAGGAATATGCCAAAATGAAGGAAGCCTGTTCTTTCGTCAACTTGAAGTTCGAAGAGTTATATAACAAATATCCGTTTGAACTGTCCGGTGGACAGATGCAACGGCTCATGATTGCCCGCATTTTCATGCTGCATCCTAAGGTGTTGATCGCCGATGAACCGACGTCCATGGTGGATGCATGCTCGCGTTCAACGATTCTGGATATGCTGCTCAAGCTGCGCGACGAGAACCGCATGACCATTGTGTTTATTACGCACGACGTAGGTCTGGCTTATTATGTGAGCGACACGATCTGTATTATGGAGTATGGACGAATGGTGGAGGCGGGGAGAGCGGAGGAAGTTATTCACCATGCGGAGCATCCTTATACCAAACAATTAATCAATGACGTACCCAAAATTCATTCTCCCTGGGTGCTCGATTGACACAAAAAACACAAATCAAGCCCTGGACCGTTTTGAGCGGAACAGGGCTTCTTATTGTCCAAGATGAAAGGTTCATTTTAGCGAGTGGGTGGTTGTGGCGTCTGTGCAGACTCTGTTGATGGGGGTGTTGAATGGGTGTGTTCTTCCGCGTTATTCTGGTTTGTCTGCTTGCCGGAATAATAGTTAATGATATCATCAACCGTAGAAAACACGAAATTTACATCAAAATGTTCATTGTGTGTTTGAATAAAAACCTCTTTTCCAATCTTGTTGTTGCTGTTTAGTTTAAAGCTTCTTTCATGGTTAATCCTGCAGTGAATACGGGAACTTTACCTGCTGGAAGTTGAATTTCCTTACCAGTTCGACGGCTTTTCCCCATACGTGCTTCACGATTACGCACTTCGAATTTGCCGAATCCAACCAGTTGAACCTCTTTGCCTTCTTTTAATGCTTCCAAAATCGAATCCAGTACAACTGTTACGGCCTTTTCAGCGTTCTTTTTGGAGAATCCGCCGTTTTTGGCTACTTCTGTGATCAATTGTTCTTTATCCATTTGTCATACCTCGCTTTTCGTTTTTGGATGTAATAAAACAAAAAGCTGCCTTGTACAAGGCAGCTTTAATATAATTAAACTTTAGTAACGTTCTCAGCCTGTGGACCACGGTTACCTTGAGTTACTTCGAATTGGACGCGTTGTCCTTCATCCAATGTTTTGAAACCGTCGCCTTGAATTGCACTGAAATGAACGAATACGTCTGTTCCTTCTTCAGTTTCGATAAAGCCAAATCCTTTGTCCGCGTTAAACCATTTCACTGTACCTGTTTGCATGTAGTTCCTCCAAAAAATAAGTTTTTAAACGACCATTTTGAAAAGGCTAATTTTAGAAATCAACGCTAATCAGGTATATTCAACCCACAGACTTGATGTCCGCTAATGTATCGATTAATATGATAATACCATGTCCGCTAATATAAGTCAAGATTTGGAGGTTTTTTCTAATGGATAAGGTATCTGGTACTTCGGTACAAGGGGAAATGGTTGTTCAGGAATTCATACATATGCTTACGATCCAGGGAGAATTGACTCCCAAAACCTTGAAGGAATATGCGAGTGATTTGAAGCATTTTACCGAATGGTATAAAGGGAATGATTCTCGGGGTGAAGAGATTTCATTTCATATCGAAGAAGTGCATACATCGACTTTGGTCAGTTACCGGGAAGATTCTCAAAAAGTAATGCAATTGAAGCCATCTACCATTAATCGCAGACTGATTACATTGAAGCGTTTTTTTAAGTGGGCTGCATCGGAATCCAGGATCAACAGTGATCCTTCCAAACCTTTGAAATTCATTCCGGAAGACAAGGTCAGCCCCCGCCGAATGACAACTGAGGAAGAACAATCATTCATATCTGCGGTCGAGGACGGCAACTCGCTTCGGGATCAGACCATCCTTACACTCATGTATCATACCGGTATGAGAACGATGGAGATATGCAATCTCGCTCCCGATGATATTGAATTGGGCAAAAGAAGCGGGAAACTTACCGTACGGGCCGATAAACGAAACGGTCAACGGAAAATTCCGCTGAACATGACATGTATTGCTTTGTTGAAGATATACATGGCTGGCCTCGCACCGGGTAGTCCTTACCTGTTTCCTTCCGAGAAAACCAGTGATCGCTTAACGGAGAGGGCGCTGCGCCATTTGATCAAAAAGGTGATGACTACAGCCGGTCTGGAAGGGCTAAGTTCCCATGATCTGCGTCATCGGTTCGGATACGCTATGGCCGAGCATACACCACTGCATCAATTGGCAGAAATGATGGGACATATCAATCCGGATACCACGATGATTTATGTGAAGGGTTTAAATGCCAATCTATCTTTATCAGCAAAAGAGGATGGAGAAACGGAACCGGATTAAAGTACATGCAGAACTCTTTATAAGGGATTACGAATGGATAAGAGATCAATGCCCTGACCCACTTCAAGTGGATGAGGGCTGTTTGGTTATCCAAGAATGATTTACATCCCATTCAGGTTTGTTGTTTGCATTGATTTGCGATTCTAGTGTAATAATGGCATAGGTTCCATCATGCTTTTCCCAATAAATTATTGCCTTTGTATGATCGGGATGTAAAAGCAAGGCAGGCATGATATCCCCGGTTTCCAGCATGGTTCTTCGTTCGTTACTATAAAAGGCAGTGATGAAGGAAGAGTGCTCTTGATGGGGAAGGGTGTTTAATGAATCCTCCAAACTGTAAAACAGTTTCCATTCAGTTATATTCTCATTTTCACTATTCTCATTCAGCGTGTTACGTATCGCCTCTATTCCTCCGCTCCATGATTTTGTTAACTTCTCCTGAAGTTCTTGAGGTTGGTTCTCCCAGCGTGAAGACCTGGTGGATGCTTCTAATCGATCGGTTCGAATCGTCTCCGTGATTGCACCACTGCAAATTAATATTGCGGCAATACCGGTCGTTATCATTACGGATTTCAAGTAATTCATCAGTTAATAGACTCCTATCCTATTTCATAGTTAACCACTTTCAATAATTTACCATATGTTTGTTTGTGAGCGCACATTATATCAATCTTATCATCTCAAAAGTAAGCGATTACATAATTAAATTTATATTGTATATTATGATGGCAACCTTGGATCATATCGACATATACATTATTGCTTGGGCTTATGGCCCCTTAAATAAAGGAGGAATCTGACGTGTACCGGGTATTGCTGGTGGATGATGAAGAGGATGTACGCGAAGGGTTGGTCGTAGAGGTAGATTGGGAAGCACTCGATCTGCGCATAGTTGGTCTGGCGGAGAATGGACGAGAAGCACTGGAGATGGCGGAACGAGTGGAGCCGGATATTGTGGTAACGGATATCAGCATGCCATTTATGGATGGACTTGAACTTGCCAAAAGGCTGAGGGAACGAAATCCGCTTGTGAAAGTGGTGATTTTGACTGGATATGATGAATTCGACTACGCCCGGCAAGCGGTCTCGCTGAGTGTGGATGAATATTTATTGAAGCCTTTCTCGGCGGGACATCTGACAGAACTGCTTACAAGATTGCGTGCGCAGATGGCGGCTGAAGTGGCCGAACGAGAGGATGTACAGCAGCTGCGCGACCATTATTATACAAGCCTGCCCTTGTTACAGGCGGACCTGATGGCCACTTTGCTGCATCGGCAAAAATCGCCGGAATATATCCATGGCAAAGCAAAGCAATGTGGACTGGATCTGCACGGTGAACGTTATGGTGTATCCGTATTAACTCTGCATATGGACGGAGAACAATCCGCGGATGCGGAGCTAAAGCAGTTCGCTGCGCTAAACATTGCCGCAGAGGTATGGACGGAACATGGGGCCGGACATGCTTTTATGCATCAGGAGACGATTGTGCTGCTCTATGTAGATCGGTGGGGTGGAGAAGATGCAGAGAAACGACAGCAGCAGGCGCTGGAAAATGTAATGCGCAGCATCAATCACTATCTGCGTATCCCTGCCACTGTTGGATCGGGCTCAATCGTGAACACACTGGCAGGTGTGAAGCATGCCTATGAGGATGCACTACTGGCACTGGATTATCGGCTTGTACCGGGGACTGATCCACTTATCTATATTGCAGATGTGGAACGGCAGACGGCGGGCAAATTGCGTTTTGACGAGTTGAAGCAGCAAACGCTGACACGTTGTCTGAAAGCGGGTACGCAGGCGGAGCTGGAGGACGCGCTAGAGATCATTTTCCGGGAAATTACGGTGGAGCATGGGCGAAGTGACATTCAACTGTATCTGATTGAAGTTTTAACAAACGTTTGGAAGGCAGCCCAGGCATCGGGCGAGGCCATGGAGGACATTTTTGGGGCAGGGTTCCAGTTGTATGCCGATTTGTTCCGTTTGCCTGGGTTGTCTGAGGCGCAAGGTAAGGTGAGCGAGGTTTGTCTGCTCGTTCAACATCGCATTGCCAGCGGAAGGCAGCATGTATACAAGGATATTGTGGAACAGGCATTGTTGTTTACCAAAGAACACTACGCTGATCCGGATCTGTCCATTCAGAAAGTATGTGGGCATCTGCATATCAGCTCGGGTTATTTTTGTGGCATTTTCAAAAAAGAAGTACAGCTTACCTTTCTGCAATATCTGATGCAGATCCGGATGGAGGCGGCCAAAGAGTTGCTTCGATCCACGGAGATGAAGTCGTTTGAGATTGCTGGTCAGGTAGGCTTCGCGGAACCGAATTATTTCAGTTTTTGCTTCAAAAAACATATCGGCGTCTCGCCCAAAGAATATCGCAAACAGACTGCACTAACAGCTAGTGAAGGCACAAGTCGATGAGAACGTTTGCCGGATGGATAAGATCCCTTTGGCTCAAGCTTCGGTCCAGGCTGCGTTCATCGAGAGTCAGCAGTATCCGCTTTATTATTACGTGGTCTTTCTCTGTCTTCATTGTATTGGTGCTGACCATCATGGCGATGCTGCTGCATGACAAATTCACGCAGGCCGCGGAGCGAAGTGCGGAGCTGACGACGAGGCAGATCGTGGATCAGGTCAGTTACAATCTGGAGGATTATGTCCGCAGCATGTCGCATCTGTATCGAGCCATCGAAGAACATATGCTGCGGGATGGTACGTGGGAAGGGGATCAGGTAGATAAACAGCTCGACACGCTGCTCAGCAGCCGCGAAGATATCATCTCTATTACTTTGTTGGATTCAAAAGGGCATTTGCTCAAGAACAGACCTTCAGCTGAATTAAAACCGAGTGCGCATGTGACACAGCAAGGGTGGTTTCAATCTGCACTCCGAGTACCGGATCACCTTAGTTTCTCGCTGCCCCATATCCAGAACATGTACACAGGCCCATACAAATGGGTCGTTTCCATGAGCAAAGGCATTACTGTACGCCAAAATGGTCAGGATCGTCAGGTCATTCTGCTGGTGGATATCAACTTCAAACAAATGGACGAACTGAGCCGCCGGGTCAGTCTGGGGCAGCGGGGATACGTCTACATTATCGACGAAAGTGCGGGCAATATCGTCTACCATCCGCAGCAGCAATTAATGTACATGGGGCTCAAAAGTGAAAATATCGAACAGGCACTGGTTGCAACCGGCAGTTATGAAGATGAGGCGGATGGGCAGAAAAGGTTGAATGCAGTCAAGTCTGTCGCCAATATCGGATGGAAAATCGTAGGTGTGGCCTATCTGGATGAGATCATGACATCCCGCCAGGAGGTCAATGGATATCTGATTCGAGTACTGCTGGTTGTGCTGGTACTGGTCATCCTCGTCTCGCTATTCCTCTCTTCCAGTCTGACACGTCCGATCCGGCGGATGGAACGAAAGATGAAGGCCGTGGAGCGAGGGGATTTTAACGTGGAGCTTCCTATTGAGGGGCCACTGGAAGTGGAACGTTTATCCCGTCGTTTTAACCTGATGGTCTATAAAATCCGGACCTTGATGAATGAAATCATTCATGAACAGGAACAGAAGCGTCGGCTCGAACTGGAAGCTTTGCAGGCTCAGATCAATCCACATTTCCTTTACAACACGTTGAATTCAGTCGTGCGTATGGTGGGCATGAGCCGGAATGAGGAAGTCATTACGATGATCACTTCGTTATCCCGATTGTTTCGCATCAGTCTCAGTCAAGGCAAAACGATTATTACGGTCAGAGAAGAACTGGAGCACGCCCACCATTACCTGACGATTCAGCAAATGCGGTTCAAGCGCAAATTCAATTTCAGCATGAAGGCGGATGAGGATACGCTGGACAACCTGACACTTAAGCTGGTGCTTCAGCCACTCATTGAAAATGCCATCGTGCATGGCATTGAATATCATATGGACGAGGGATGTATTGAGATTCGTGTATACCGGGAGGACGACAAGCTGGTATTTCGTATTACGGATAATGGGGTCGGCATGACGGAAGAGCAGATGTCGAAACTTCTAATGGGCAGTCCTATCGTGAAAAGTGGTGCAGGATCAGGTGTAGCTGTACGCAATGTGCATGATCGGATCCAGCTCTATTATGGCGAAGCTTACGGTCTTGAATTTGAGAGTGAGCTGGAGGAAGGAACAACCGTCTGGATTCGGATTCCGATCCAATCGGAACGAGAGGAGGACGATGCTCATGAAAGCTAATAAGATCAATAGAATGGACTGGATGGGTCATCTAGTTATGAAAATAAACATCTGCCCTCGCGTGGAAGTCATACGGATGAGAGTTCTTCTCCTTCGTTATATGGCCATGACAGTAGCAATTTGTTGCCTGCTGTTATGTGTAGCGTGCGGTATGTCGAATGCTGATCCGGCGGGATCGCCGCCGCGTATTGCACTGATTACGCCAGCGGGAACCGGAGAACTCGCAGAAGCGATACGTCTTGGGGCCGAAGCGGCTGCCAAAGAAGCGGGAGCGGAGCTAATTACGGTGGAGGCTTTTCCCTCGGAGGGGTTAACTTACGCCCCATCCAACCCTGACTTCACAGCAGGACAGGGAAAGGTCAAGCAAGAGCATTTGCAAAATGGGACTTATCCACTGAGCGAGCGTGAACAAGCTCAGGTGGATGCGGTATCACTGGCACTGGAGCAGGGAGCATCGGCCCTGTTGATCGATCCCTTGAGTGAGAAGACACTCAGCGACATCATTCAGAAGGCACAGACTAAAGATGCCAACGGAGTGATTATCCCCGTTATTTTGCTGAATGATGAATTTCCTGTAAAAGGCATAACAAGTGTTATCTCGATAGATAACGTTGAAGCTGGACGGCAGGCGGGTCAGGCCATGGCTGTGCTTCTGGGAGGGCAAGGACGTATAGCCCTGCTTGGTCCTGATCCTGTAAATCCTGTTCTGATTAACCGGGAATTAGGGATAAAGGAATCACTGGCCCAATACCCGGACATTCATGTGGAGGCCCAATCCGTATGCAGCACCCGGGATGCTTGCTGGCAAGCGTCGAAGCAACTGCTTGACCAGCAGCAGGTGGACGGGTTGATTGCCCTTCAGGAACCTGCTTCTCTGGGGGCAGCGGATGAACTCAATCGACGTACGTCCGAGAACAATGGGAACAAGGTGAAGATTGTGGGATTTGGCAGTGAACAGCAGCAGTTAGAGCAGTTACAGGAAGGCAGAATTCAGCATTTGATTGTGCAAAATGGATTCAGTGCAGGTTATCTTGGTGTGAATCAGGCCGTTGCACGGTTGAACAACCAACAGGTGCAAGCCAGGGTAACACTGGAAACGAAGCTGGTCAGTACGGACAATATGTTTTGGATGGATAATCAGAAGTTGTTGTTTCCTTTTGTACAGTAAAGGTTCAATTGAGGAAGATTTCGATAAAACAGAGGAAGATATTGTATTCGAATTTATTGTAAACCCTTTCATAATAAAGACATCGGTAAAGCCGAATGAACTTGGGGGAGGTCATTAGGATATGAAGAAAACGTGGATGACATTGTTGCTTACAGCGTGTATGGTTGCGGCGGCGGGGTGCAGCAGTGGCGGAGACAGCGCGGGCGGAAGTACAGGAACAGATACAGGAGGTCAGACGGCCGCAGGAACGGAAACGCCGAAGATTGGCGTGGCGATCTATAAGTTCGATGACACGTTCATGACGGGTGTACGGAATGCAATGACCGCAGCAGCTGAAGGTAAAGCCACACTTGATATCGTGGATAGCCAGAATGCACAGCCGACCCAGAATGAGAAAGTCGATCTGTTTGTATCCAAGAAATACAACGCAATGGCTGTGAATCCGGTTGACCGGACCGCAGCAGGTGTCATTATTGACAAAGCCAAAGCGGCCAGCATTCCAGTTGTCTTTCTGAACCGTGAGCCGGTTGCCGAAGATATGAACAAGTGGGATAAAGTGTATTACGTTGGAGCCAAGGCGGAAGAGTCCGGCACGATCTCCGGTCAGCTCATTGTGGACTACTGGAAGGCCCACCCGGAAGCAGATAAAAACGGAGACGGCAAACTGCAATACGTCATGCTGAAAGGCGAGCCTGGCCACCAGGATGCTGAGCTGCGGACTAAATACTCTGTACAGGCAATTCAGGATGCCGGTATTGAAGTGGAAGCATTGGCGGAAGACACGGCGATGTGGGATCGGGTCAAAGGCCAGGAGAAAATGCAGGCGTTCCTTGCCTCCCACGGAGACAAGATTGAAGCGGTACTGGCTAACAACGATGACATGGCACTTGGAGCCATTGAAGCGTTGAAAGCAGCCGGATACTTCAAAGACGGCAAAACGATGCCTGTTGTGGGCGTGGATGCAACTGCTCCGGCCATTCAGGCCCTACAGGACGGTACGATGCTGGGCACGGTGTTGAATGATGCCAAGAACCAAGGCGCAGCAACGGTTGCACTCGCTTCCGTACTCGCGAAAGGTGAGACACCAACGAAGGAAAATACGGGTTATGACATTACGGATGGCAAATATGTTTGGATTGCCTACAAAAAAATTACGAAAGACAACATTGCCGACGCCCAATAACAGCAGCAAACAGGGACGTCCGTCATGAGATGGCGTCCTTTTTTTGCCGGGTTTAAGGAAGGGGAGGATGAAAGATGGAATCACCTTACCTGCTGGAGATGGACGGAATATCCAAAGCATTTCCGGGTGTGCAGGCACTAAGTCAGGTCACATTGAAGGTAAAGCCGGGTACGGTTCATGCGCTGATGGGAGAGAACGGAGCGGGCAAATCCACGCTGATGAAATGCCTATTCGGTATGTATCGTCCGGATGAAGGGACGATTCGGATGGACGGCAATGAGGTGGACATTACGAGTTCGAAAGCGGCGCTTCAGCATGGCATATCGATGATTCATCAGGAGCTGAACCCGGTGCCACACCGTCCGGTGATGGAAAACATCTGGCTGGGACGGTTTCCGATGAGGGGGTTGTTGGTGGATGAGAAACGAATGTATGCCGATACACTGGCTCTGTTCAAGGACTTGAATCTGGACATTGATCCGAAGGCTCAGGCGGGGACTTTATCCGTTTCCAAAATACAGTCGATGGAAATCGCCAAAGCGGTCTCTTTTCAATCTAAAGTTATTGTGATGGATGAGCCAACATCCTCGCTCACGGGCAAGGAAGTGGACCAGCTCTTTGCCATTATTAATCAGCTGCGCAGTCGCGGGGTGTCTATTATCTACATTTCGCACAAGATGGAGGAAATTCTGACGATCTCGGATGAGGTCACGATTATGCGGGATGGTTTTGTGGTGGGTACCTGGGATGCTGCCGATTTAACGACTGATCTGATCATTACCCGCATGGTTGGACGTGATCTGGATGAACGGTTCCCGGAACGGACGAATGTACCTGGAGAAGTGATTTTGAAGGCAGAAGGCTTAACCTCGAGCCAGCCGAATTCGTTCCGTGATGTGACGTTTGAATTGAGGAAAGGCGAAGTGCTTGGCATCGGCGGCCTTGTTGGGGCACAGCGGACGGAATTGATCGAGTCATTGTTCGGCTTGCGCGGACTTGCTTTAGGGACGATCTCCATTCATGGGCGCAAGGTGAAGATTAAGTCACCTGCCGCAGCAAAGCGTCATAACATTGCCCTGCTTACCGAGGAGCGAAGAGTCACAGGAATTTTTCCAGTGTTATCTGTGTATGAAAATACGATTATTGCGAGTCTCGGACGTTACCGGAATCGGATTGGTCTGCTGGATGAGAAGAAAGGCCGAGATGAGGCACGCGAACAAACTCAAAAGTTTAGAACTAAAACGCCTTCAGTTAACACGCTGATTCGAAACCTTTCTGGTGGTAATCAACAGAAGGTACTTCTGGCCAGATGGTTGTTGACTGACCCTGAAATTCTACTGCTCGATGAACCGACACGTGGGATTGATGTGGGTGCCAAATTTGAAATCTACACCATTATTACGGAACTGGCCCGCCAGGGCAAAAGCATTATTATGATCAGCTCGGAGATGCCCGAACTGCTGGGCATGTCGGATCGAATTATGGTCATGAGCGAAGGGCGGCTCACCGGAATCGTGGACGGTGCCGAGGCAACAGAGCAGGATATCATGAGGCTGGCCGCACAGCAGCGGATGGCTTAGTCAGGAGGGAACATATGAATACACAGGTTATCAATCAGGTGAAGCAGTATGTGGCGCAGCGCGCGATCTTTATTGTGCTGATCCTGCTCGTCATTGGCATTGCCATTGCCGATCCGCACTTTCTTGCTTTCTCTACACTTCGGGATATATTACAACAGTCCTCCACACGGGCCATCATTGCGCTGGGGGCGGCGTTTATCCTGGTAACGGGCGGGGTCGATTTGTCGGCAGGACGGGTCGTTGGTCTAACGGCTGTTGTCTCCGCATCCATGCTGCAAATCGACGAATATGCCAATCGGTTCTTTCCCGATCTGCCACATTTATGGGTGTGGGCGCCCATGGTCTTCGGGATTATTGCCGGATTGGCAGTAGGACTGGTGAATGGTATCATTGTAGCCAAATTACATGTTCCACCCTTTATCGCGACACTGGGTACGATGGTTGCGGTATATGGTCTGAACTCGATTTATTTTGATACAGAGCCCAATCAGTCACAACCCATTGGTGGATTGAGGCCCGATTTTACCGTTATTGGTTCTGGTTACATTGATCTTGGCGGTGGTTATTCCATTCCGTATATCGTATTGATTGCTGTAGCGGTTGCGCTGATCTGCTGGGTGGTCTTCAACAAGACCCGTCTAGGGAAGAACATGTATGCCATCGGTGGCAACATTCAGGCTGCGCATGTGTCCGGCATTCATGTGGCACGCAACCTGATTGCGTTGTATGCCATTGCAGGTGCCCTGTATGGACTGGGCGGTGTGCTGGAAGCCGCACGTACGGGCGGAGCAACGAACAATTACGGTAACATGTATGAGTTGGATGCTATTGCGGCTTGTGTCGTGGGGGGCGTCTCCACAGCGGGTGGAATTGGTACGGTTCCCGGTGTTATGGCAGGGGTGTTGATCTTTGGAGTCATCAACTATGGTCTGACCTTTATCGGTGTAAGTCCTTACTGGCAGCTAATTATTAAAGGGTTGATTATTGTGGCTGCGGTGGCATTTGATATCCGCAAGTATATGGCGAAAAAATAGAAGTTTAGTAATGAAGCATAAAGCCAGCTTCCTGAAATGACAGGGGAGCTGGCTTTATGCTTGTTTGCTCTTTTAATGAAATATAACCCATATTATACCGTAAAGTGGAAAGATCATAACGCTAAAGATCAGCATGAAACCACCGACCTTGTAGGCTACTTTTGTACCAAAGTGAGAATGGTATTTGCGTGCGATCAAAACGGAAGATAACCAAAAGATTATAGCTACCATAAAGGGAATGTGAAATCCTTGATGACCATCGCTATAGATAGGCAAGTTCAGTAGATTAAACAAATAGTGGCTGATTTGCACCTTTGCTGTGCCCCAGGAAAAATTAAAGGCAAACCCTATAGCAAGCACAAGCAAAGAAAGTGTCCCGATGCCCAAAGGTTTTCTTTGTTGTATCATGTTTATCCCTCCATAACCAAGGTGATATTCTATATAAACCCATTAAATGTATTGTAACACAGTAATGACCATTGTAATTGGATCATTATTTCGTAATGTGCATTTCCTATAAACCGTTTGTCCTATTTTAATTATAAATTTATACATTCATGTGAATTTGACGAACCTCCAATAATCGACAACATCAGCTAATCATTATCGATATAATACATGTGAATAGGATCTTAGATGTGAGTATTGTCAAAGGGGGCGAGGCTGTTTGCTGAGTTACACGATGAAAATGGTTATTTTCCCGCTCGGATGTCTGCTTGTTATCCTGTCCTCTTATTTTCTAGGGCTTACTTCCCATCTCGCGTTAATGATATGTGCTGGTGTGTTATTTGTAGCAAGTATATACAAGGAAAAACAGTATCCGGTATTGCGTAACATCCATTGGATTTTTCTTGGCATATTCCATTATTTCAGTGAACTTAACTGGTGTAATATGTTGTATTACCTGTTCATCATGTCGATGATTCAGGATAAACAGCGTGTTACGCAGACGTTACCCATTTCAATGTTGATTGTGTTTGAATATACTGTGATTCGGCTTTCGTATGTGACGATAGATACATATAATTTGCTGGTGTCTATGTTTGACATGTTAACTGCAATTGTCATTATCTTTTTGTATCATACCTTGATTAACAGCGAAGCAGAGAAGCGCAAACTTCGGGAGAAAAATCATTTTCTAACCCTCCATGATCCGCTCACCGGATTGCTAAACTACGAGGGATATATGAACGTACTGAAGGAAACGGTGGACGAGCAACGATCATTTTTGCTGATTATCATGAACATTCAGAATTTCAACGGGTTTGATCAAGAGGTCGATGACAACTGGAGTCATGTAATCAAAGCGACAGGCGAGAGTGTTTCAAAACAGTTTGCAGATGCATATGGCGTTTCTCGGTATGCTGGGGATCGGTATGCTGTCGTTTTGCCTGAAATACAAAATATCGAAGAACGCATGGCGTTACTGCTGTCCGGGGAGTTAAGGGGCTTACAAGTAAACTACAGCATTTCCCTATATCCGGGAATGTCCGAGACGTTGCAGCACTTTATTACGGTAGCGGAGGATAGTTTTTTTCAGCAGCAGCGCAGCAAATGGTTGAAAAATGAAGAAGAGGTTTTCCGCTCGGAAAGACTACGGGCTGTAGGTGAGCTTGCGGCTGGCATGGCTCATGAAATCCGTAATCCTCTCACTGCCATTCGAGGATTCTTGCAGTTATCACGAGGACAGGCATTTAATATCGCACCGTGGTATGAGGTCATTATGGGAGAGGTAGCACGGGTAACGGATCTGACGGCCGAGTTTTTACAGTTTTCCAAACCACAGGCCAATCACATGAAGCCCGAACGAGTGGCCCATTGTCTTGAACGAGTCATGTCTTTAACCGAATCGGATGCAGCATCGCGAGGGCATCGGATTACACTTGAAATGACTGGTGAACCAGTTGTGGTCAACATGGATCGGGACAAGATCGTGCAGGTCCTGATTAATCTGATTCGTAATGCTTTTGAAGCAATGGAAGACCCGGGTGAAGTGCATATTGATCTGTTACATGATGGAGATAAAGCGATTATCTCGATTACCGATACGGGCAGCGGTATCCCGGAGAACTCACTGGCGACGATCTTTAATCCATTTTATACGACCAAGGAGGAAGGTACAGGACTTGGACTGGCACTCTGTCAGAAAATCGCTCAGGATCATCATGGGAGAATTACCGTTCGTAGTGAAATAGGGATTGGCTCAACATTCACCCTTCAGTTACCTATGGGGCCATAATTCCAACAAACAAAAACGCTGAACTTTTCCCCGTCAAATAGACAGTTGAAAAATATAAAATGGTTCGTTTAGAAACCTTAGCTCAGATAACGTGCTAAGGTTTCTTTTATGCTCCTCTGACGAGACTCCAAATATCGACAACATCAGCTAATCATAATCGATATAATACATGTGAATAGGATCCGAATGTGAGAATTATGTCAAAGGGGGCGATGCTATGTACCAAAAAACGATTCGTAATCGTTTTACATTAGACGGTATTGCTATACATAGTGGGAATTTGTCAGAGATTACTCTGCATTCTGCACAACCAAACACGGGAATTATTTTTAGAAGAGTGGATGTAGATCCATATGAAATTATTGAAGCTAAAATCGGTAATGTATCCAATACGGAACGTTGCACACAGCTTAAAAACAACCATGGATACTCTGTATCTATGGTTGAACATACGCTGTCTGCTGTTCGGGGCATGGGTATCGATAACGTGATTATTGATGTTAATGGTGAAGAATTACCCATTTTTGATGGCAGCTCTACAGGTATTGCAGCAAAGATTTTAGAAGTTGGCCATCTGCAGCAAGAAATTAAAAAAACATATCTCCATTTAAAACAAAAAATTAGAGTTGAGCACGGTAATTCTTTTCTTGAAGCTCATCCCTCTTCAATGATCTCCTATTGCGTGTGTTTTAAAAATGAACATAAAATTGCCTACCTCTCAGATCAAACATCCAATTTTAATTTTATAGAAAACAATTACTTAACGGATATTGCACCAGCTAGAACATTTTGTTTTGAAGAAGAAATAATGTACTTAAAAAGCAAAGGTTTAATTCAAGGTGCTTCTTTAGAGCATGGAATAGTTATTGGTGAAAAGAAAATTTATCCCAATTCACGTTTTCATGATGAATTGTCTCGTCACAAGCTACTGGATCTTATTGGCGATCTAGCTTTGAATCCTCCTTTTCATGCCAGAATCATAGGATCGGGAACGTCTCATTATTTGAACACTCTTTTTGCTCAAGAATTATTAAATAATCTTATCTAAATACAAAAGGAGACCATATTATGTCATGTAATTTGAATGAAATCTCTGAACAGTTAAATGGGGTTTTAATAGGTGATGGCAATGTCGTTATAACAGGCGTAGGTTCAATTAATGCTGCTAAAGAGGGAGAAATTGCTTTTGTTACGGATAAAAATCTAAATAAATTAGATCAATGTAAGGCTTCAGCTTTCATTGTGCCAGAAACGACAATAATAGAATTTAAAGTACCTGTTATTAAGGTGAAGAATCCCAGGCTCGATTTTATTCGCTTAATTGAAATGTTCAGTGAGAAAACCAATAGTAGTGGTGTAGTATCATCAGAAGCAATTGAGCCTTCGGTAACGTTAGGCTACAATGTGCAGATCGACGAATTCGCGGTAATCAAAGAAGATGTTTCGATTGGGGATCATACTATTATTTCCGCGCATTCATTTATTGGTAGAAATGTGACCATTGGAACGAATTGCTTGATCCACCCTAATGTCACTGTTCTACATGATACTATCATCGGAGATAATGTCATCATTCACTCTGGCGCAGTGATTGGCGCTGACGGCTTTGGTTTTGAATGGGATGGTCAGAGACATGTTAAAATCCCGCATATTGGAAATGTCATTGTTTTTGATGATGTTGAGATTGGTGCAAACACCACTATTGATCGCGGAACGATTGATTCAACAACCATTGGTACAGGAACCAAAATGGACAACCTCATTCAGATTGGTCATAATGTGCAAATTGGTGAGCACTGCATTATCGCAGGTACAAGTGCAATTGGGGGCTCATCAAAAATTGGTAATCGCGTCATATTGGCTGGTGGAAGTGCGGTAATTAATAATATCACCATTGGAGACGGCTGCGTTGTTTTAGCTAAAACTATGGTTACTAAAAACATGCCCGAGAACTCAATGGTTTCGGGATATACAGCTCGTTCACATAAGAGACAACTACGAGAATCCGCTGCACTTTCCAGACTCCCCCAAACGATAAAAAAACTAAATAAAAAAATTAATGAACTTTCCAAAACAAAGGAAGGTGCTAAATGATACATCAGTCAGCCATTATTCATCCTACAGCAGTAATTGGGGACAATGTCGAAGTCGGACCTTTCAGTATCATTGAAGAAAATTCAAAAATAGGTAGCGGGTGTAGGATTGGAAGTCACGTTATCATAGGGGCTAACACGATATTGGGGGGGAATAACCATATTTCACATGGTGCCATTATCGGTTCAGATCCACAAGATAAAAGTTACCAAGGCGAAGAATCGTATCTCATTATTGGAGATAATAATATCGTGAGAGAGTATGCCACCATATGTAAAGGCACATCAAAAGGAGATTGTTTCACGAGAGTAGGAAGTAATAACTTTATTATGAATTATGCTCATATCGCACATGATGTATTGATGGGAGATCATAACGTCATCGTCAATAATGTGCAAATTGGTGGACATGTTAATATTGAAGACCATATCACTTTTGGTTGTGGTTCTGGTGTACACCAATCATGTAACATCGGAAGGTTTGCAATGATTGGAGCGGGAAGTAAAGTTTCACAAGATATCGTTCCATATTCTTTAGCGGATGGTCCACGTTCGTACATACATGGTGTTAATATCGTTGGTTTAAGAAGAAATGGATTTTCCAATGAAGAAATAAGCACAATAAAAAAGATTAATACCATTTTATTTCGCCAAAAGTTAACTCTCGATCAATCTATTGAAGAAATAAACAACTTACCTCCTTCTGAATTTAAAGAACACTCATTGAATTTTCTATATAAATCTACACGCGGAATTGTACGAATGAAGCGATAAAATGGAAACGCCGCAAAGGTTCGGAATAAAACGGAACCTAATGCGGCGTTTTTGTTTGTGTTTCTGTGTTTTAATCATCAATGAACACGAACCCAATCAGGTAAGCTGACCCTGATGCAACTGATAATAGAAACCTTGCTGTTGCATCAACTCATCATGGCTGCCTCGTTCGGCGATCTTGCCGTCATCAATAACCAGAATCTGATCGGCCTCACGAATCGTGCTTAATCTATGGGCAATGACAAAGCTGGTGCGATCCTTCATCAAGGTGCGCATCGCTTCCTGAATTTGCATTTCGGTGCGTGTGTCGATGCTGCTGGTCGCTTCATCCAGAATTAGAATTGCAGGATCCGCAAGAATGGCACGAGCAATGGTTAACAGTTGTCGCTGTCCCTGACTCAGATTGCTGCCACCGGAAATGATCGGGGTATCATAACCCTGCGATAATTTGCGGATGAAGGAGTGGGCATTTGCCAACTTCGCTGCTTGCTGGATCTGTTCGTCCGTTGCATCGGGTTTGCCGTAGGCAATATTGTCACGAATGGTGCCGGAGAACAGATAGGCATCCTGTAACACAATGCCAAGTTCGCGCCTTAGCTGGTCTTTCTCCAGTTCGGAGATGTCACAGCCATCAATCGTAATCCGTCCGCCCGTAATCTCGTAAAAACGGGGCAGCAGGTTGATGATCGTTGTTTTACCCGCCCCAGTCGGGCCGACAAGTGCAATCATCTCGCCTGGCTTGGCGGTGAAGCTGACCTTTTTCAAGATCTCCCTCTCGGAGTTATACCCAAAGGATACATCTTCAAATACAACTTTACCCTGAATCTGCTGCAGTTGTTTCTTCTGTTCTTCCACGTATTCACTTGGTGTATCAATAATGTGGAATACACGTTCAGCACCTGCAATAGCTGCCTGAATCAGGTTGTACTGGTTCGCCAAATCATTGATGGGCCGCTCAATTTGGCGGGAGTAAGCAAGGAAACTTACAATCAGCCCGATGGACGTCAGATCATGATAAGCCATCCATCCACCTACGGCTGCCAGTATGGCAAAGCCGATATTGTTCATAACGTTCATCGTTGGCCCGACCAGACCTGATACGCTTTGAGCTTGGGTACTGGAAGTGCGAAGCTTTTCGTTCAAATTTTGAAAATGTTTTTGTGCCTGCTCCTGACGATTATAGGCTGCAACCACCTTTTGTCCGGCAATGGTTTCCTGAGCGTAGCCATTAAGCTCACCAAGCAACTTTTGCTGGGCGGTAAAATGTTTGCGTGTTCTTGAAGCGATCAGCCGAGTGGCGATCGTAATCAGGGGAACCGTGACCAGACTGAGCAGTGTCAGACGGACATCCAGGGCTAACATAATCGACAGGGAGCCAACCAGCAAGATGGCGCTGGACATCAATTGAGTTACACTTTGATTCAGCGTCGTGGACACGTTATCGATATCATTGGTAGCCCGGCTCATCAGATCACCGCTCTGATTTTTGTCAAAAAAGCTGATCGGCAGCTGCTGCAGCCGTGAAAACAGAGCATGACGCAAATCCTTCACAGTCAGTTGAGAGACACCGATCATGACATAGGATTGAGCCCACATCATAAACGAGCCGAGAACGTATACGGTCAGTAATAACATGCAGTCTTTCAGCAGACCGTCCGTAATTTTGGGAACGATATGTTCATTGACCGCACGGCCAAGCAGATAAGGTCCTGCCAGATTAAGTAACGTTCCAAGAGCCGTCAGTATCAGAGCGGTGATAACCCCTTTGCGATGACGTCCCATGTATGACCACACTCGAATGATGGCGTGTCGGGCGTTCTTGGCTCTTACTTTGGGAACCGGACCTCGGCCGGGTGGCCCAGGTCTTCCGATCATCGGTGGGACAACGGTCTGATGGTTGGAGGAAGAAGCGTTTTTAGCCAAATTGAACATCCTCCTTCCGTTGCTGCGAATAATAGATGGATTGGTAATGTGGCGAATGGGCCATGAGATGTTCATGTGTACCACTTGCCACGATCTCTCCTTCATCAAGCACGTAAATACAGTCTGCATCTTTTACAGAAGAGATCCGTTGTGCAATCAAGAAGGTCGTACTATTTTTCATTAGTGAATGCAGCGCCTTCTGAATGCTTGCTTCGGTACGCAGATCGACGGCACTGGTGCTGTCGTCCAGAATCAGAACCTCCGGTTGCATGAGCAGGGCACGGGCAATAGAAATCCGTTGTTTCTGCCCACCTGAGAGATTGACCCCGCGCTGGCCCAACTCCGTGTTATATCCATCTTTCAGATTCATAATAAAATCATCGGCCGCTGCCGCTTGAGCTGCGGCACGTAGTTCAGCTTCCGTTGCATCAGGTCTGCCGAAGCAGATATTATCCCGAATGCTGCCACTAAACAGGATGGATTCCTGTAATACGATGGACACACGGCTGCGAAGATCCTGGAGATCCCAGTTACGCACGTTCACTCCATTCACGAGCACTTCACCCTGTGAGGCATCATACAAGCGGGGGATCAGCTGTACAAGCGAGGTTTTGCCTGATCCTGTAGATCCGAGCAGGGCCACTTTTTCTCCCGGCCGAGCCGTCAGTGTAATTCCAGAGAGCGTATGTTCTCCATCATAGCGGAAATAGACATCCCTGAATTCCACCTGACCTGCTCCTTTACGAGACATATCATCTCCCGATTGAATATCAGGCTGGGTGTGAAGCACCTCGTTGATTCGTGTTGCAGATACTTTGGCGCGGGAGAAGCTCATCATCATCATGCCGATTGAAGTGAGCGACGAGAGTACAACCGTTACGTAGTTGATAAAAGCAATCAAATCTCCGGCGGCAATATCGCCTCCTACTACCTGAAAGCCCCCAAACCACAGTACCGCTACAATGGTTGCATTCAGCATCAGGCTTAATACCGGTGCATTCAGCGATACGATGCGCCAGGCTTTCACTGCCGTATGGGTATAATCTTCATTGGCTTGTTGGAAACGCTTCTTCTCCTGACGCGCACGTGCAAAAGCTTTGACGACACGAATGCCGGCCAGATTCTCTTGAAGAACCGCGTTCACCTTGTCGAGTTTGTTCTGAACGCTGGCGAACAGCGGATAGGAAGCGGATATCAGGATGTATAAGATGATAAAAAGAATCGGCACGGACAAAATGAGAATGAGCGCCAGTTTGACACTGATTGTAAACGCCATAATAATACTGCCGATAATCAGCATCGGCGAACGGATAAACATACGCAGAAGCATCTGTACAAAGGTCTGCATCTGGGTGATATCACTCGTCAGGCGAGTGATAAGCGAGCCCTCCTGGAAGGTATCCAGATTACGGAACGAAAACTTCTGGATATGATCAAACAATTCCTGGCGCAGATCAGTGCCATATCCAACGGCAGCTTTGCTTGAAAACAGCGTACAGCCTGCACCGCCAACCCATCCGATTAACGCAAAAAGAAGCATAAATAAACCTGTAGTCACGATGTGGGACAGGTTCCCTGCAAGAACACCATCATCCACAATGCTGGACATCAGCTTGGGTTGAAGCAGGTCCATGGCAACCTCAAGGACCATGAGCAGCGGAGCAAGAATAGCTGCTGACTTATACGGGGTAAGAAATCGTTTTAACGTCCACAATGGGAAAAATCACCTCATTCGTTATGAAATAATCATGTTGCAAATATTGATGAAGATAGATGAATCTCAATTAATATTCTCGCAGATTCTGAACCATGCGCTGGGCGAGCGCTGCCATGAGTTGCGATTCTTCAGGTGTAAAATCTTTCTGGGCTTGGCGATCAAGCTCCTGGAATACTTCTCTCAGTTCCTTAAGCGCAGCACGGCCCTGATCGGTCAGATAGACACGTAGACTGCGAAGATCCTTCGGGTCAGCTTCACGCCGTATAAACCCCGAGCTTTCCATACGTTTCAGCATTACCGTTACCGTTGCAGGGGCGCGGCGAAGCTGTTCGGCCAGATGTTTCTGGGTCTGACCATCTTCCCGTTCAAGCTGGAACAGCAGCGGCGGTTGTCCAGGATATAACTCAGGGTGGTTGACAAGCTTCTCATGAGCCTTGTAACGCTGTAGCTTGACGAGTTCTGATAACTGTCCCATTAACCGTTCATTTCGATCTGATTTCATAAGCGCTTCCATCCTTTTAATTAGTCGACTAACTAAATGATAAGTTTCATTTGACATATCGTCAAGCGATTTTTGACATCCCGAGGAAGCATATCTGAGAGTGCTCTAATGAATTTTTCAAGGAGATGGGAAATATTGACCTAGGGCAAAAAGATATGTTAGATTGTTATTATCTTATTGTTAATAACAAAATGTTAATAACAGAATGGGGTCTTTCGAAATGACACATGCAGGTAATTCTGATCAAAATCCATTAGATCATCAGAATCACGTGAATATAAGTGAACAACAGTTTCTTGAAACCTATGACGCGGGCGATTACGAACGTCCCTCCGTTACGGTGGATATGTTGGTATTTACAATACGAAGTGAAACGCAGGAGAACTATCGCAAGCTTGTGGAACCTGAGCTCCAGTTGCTGCTGATCCGTCGTGGCGGTCATCCCTATATGGGGCAGTGGGCTCTTCCGGGTGGGTTCGTTTCCATACAGGAATCGCTGGAGGATGCGGCTAGGCGGGAACTATTTACGGAAACCGGACTGGATGATATTTATCTGGAGCAGCTGTATACCTGGGGAGATGTGCATCGCGATCCGCGTACGCGTGTTATCAGCTGTTCTTACATGGCGCTGGTTGACAGCAGCGAACTGCAGCTTCAGGCTGGCGACGATGCCAGCGAAGCAGACTGGTTCAGAATGGAGCAGCGGCTTCTGGAGGAGAAACGCCATATCCATGAGCGTGGACGTGTGACGGAGTGCAGGGTGCAGTTGATTTTGACCAATGGAACAGAGGAATTGTCGGCGGTCATTGAGACAAAGGAAACGTTGGAAGGTAGAGTGCGCAGCAGCCATATTACCGTGAACGAAGTTCAAGGAATTGCTTTTGATCATGCGAAGATCATTTACTACGCGCTGGAACGTCTGCGGGCGAAGGTGGAGTATACGGATATTGCTTTCAATTTGATGCCGGAGACATTCACGCTAACTGCTCTTCAGAAAGTATACGAGACCATCAGTGGCAAAAAACTGCTGGCTGCCGCCTTCCGGCGCAAAATCGCCGATTGGGTCATCGAAACGGGGGAGTATACAGGGAATGCTGGACATCGCCCATCCCGTTTATACAGACTGAACCCGGAAAGATTGGCCCCATAAAGTTAGGAGGAAATATCGATGGAGAAGTTTACATTTTTCTGGCGTACAGCATCTCCGTTCTCACAGTGGCACCCGGCGGATTTTACCGTGAGTGGCGTTCACTACACGAGTGCAGAGCAATACATGATGCATCAGAAAGCACTGCTGTTCGGCGATCAGATTATTGCAGATAAGATCCTGAAAGCAAGCTCCGCATCTGTCCAAAAAAAGCTGGGCAGACAGGTCGCAGGATTCAACCAGACTGTATGGGAAGCGGAGTGCAAACGTATTGTCTATGAGGGCAACGAAGCCAAATTCACCCAAAACGAACAACTGCTGACCATGCTGCTCGCCACCCGCGGCACGACCCTTGTGGAAGCAAGCCCGGATGACCGCATTTGGGGTGTTGGACTGGCGGAAGAAGACTCGCGTATTCGTAATAGAAGGACGTGGCGGGGAACCAACTGGCTGGGTGAGATCCTCACCCGTCTTAGAGAAAATATAGGAAGTGATGAAGATGAACGATCAACAACATAAGAACAATATTCAGAACAACAATCGCAGTAAAACAACTGGCTTCAATAGTACGAATCAACGTTCTAGACGATCCCAAATCGCCCATCAGACTCTGGCTATTCTGGAAGAAGGAGAATACGTAAACGGATATGATCGCAGAATTCAGATCGGTACAGATTTACAGCGAGCGATCCGAGATTCGGTATTATATCGTCCGACGGAACTTATCGCTCTTCGAGAAAAACGAAGTAAAGAAATGGTTCAGCTGCAACCTCGCGCCGAAGCTTCAGTCGTTCGCATCGAGGTTACGGGTGAGACCACACTCGCAGCCGCTTCACGTCTTTCTGTGGATGAAGGAGGGAAAGATGTCGTTTGCCTGAACTTTGCATCGGCGAAAAACCCCGGTGGTGGCTTCCTGGGAGGCAGTCAGGCACAGGAGGAAAGCTTGGCTCGGGCTACGGGGCTGTACCCATGTATCGCCCAAATGAACGAAATGTATGATTATAATCGTAAGCAGCGATCTTGTCTGTACTCGGATTATATGATCTATTCGCCTGCTGTTCCGGTGATCCGTGATGACGAGGATCGGTTGCTCGACAAATGCTATCTGACGTCATTCGTTACAGCGCCTGCTGTAAATGCGGGAGTGGTGAGAGAGCGGGAAGATGCCGATAATCGGCAGATTGAGTCCGTCATGAAAGGGCGCATTCGCTATATTCTGGACGTGGCCGCGTTGCATGGACATCAAACCATCGTACTAGGTGCATATGGCTGCGGAGTATTCAGGAATGATCCGGTGGACGTAGCGAAGTATTTCCATGAAGTATTGGTGGAAGAGAACTTCAGGCATTCCTTTGAACGAATCGTATTTGCCGTATTGGACCGGTCATCAGGACAGAAAACAATCAAGGCGTTTGAGGATCGTTTGGCGGGAAAGTGAACTGGAAAAAGGTGAAAAGTAAAATTTGTAAGGGAGAAGAAGACAATATGGATTTTCGCGAAATACAGCAGGATTTGTTTGCCATGGATGATCACTACACGCTTGCACACTGTATTTCTGCGGATGCCCGCATGGGTGCAGGGATTGCTGTGCAGTTTCGGCAGCGATTTGGATTGGAGGTTCTCCAGGAGCAGGCGCAGCAGGAGCCGCTTGAGATCGGACAATGTTATTCGGTGGGGCGGACACTGAATCTGGTCACCAAGGCCAAGTTCTCTTACAAACCAACCTATCAGTCGTTTACCCGAGCCGTTGAATCCATGCGTGACATATGCGTTAGAGATGGGCTCAACAAACTGGCGATGCCACAAATCGGCTGCGGGCTGGACAGGTTGAAGTGGGATAAGGTGAGGGGCATTATTCAAGATGCTTTTGCCGAAACGGATGTTGAGATCGTCGTTTGTACCTTGTGATTAGGCCATGCCGACGGACTTTTACCTACAGGAATACCAATTTGGATTCAAAAAAACCTCTGCTTTGAGCGGATGGAGAGAGCATGTTAGCTTACTCTGTTCCGATCTGCAAAGAGAGGTTTTTTGGTGTTTTTTAAATGTTGTGCGTAAGGATCATTTTATTTCTTAGAAAACATTTCTTTGGCTTCATCCATGGCCATTTTATTGCCGATTGAAGAATAGTCCAGCCAAGGTTGAGCACCGATCGGGTAGACATGACCTGCTTTGACAGCCTTCAGTCCTTGCCAGATCGGATTGTTTTGCAGTTCTTTGAACATGTTCTGAGCTTCATCATCCGAGTTCACAACAACGAAGATCGCATCTGCGTCAAAGTCGGGCAGTATTTCACGTGAAACAACTTGATACGGTTTGGACGAATCGAATTCCTCAATGCCTTTAGCTGGAGTTAACCCCAGATCTTCATACAAAATCGGGCCCATTGGGCGGCGTGTACTGAATACACGCAGTTCTTTGGCGGTAACACGGATAGCCATTACGGTGCCGTCACCGATTGTATCGTGGATCAGGGATTTCACCTCTTCCGTTTCAGTTGCATAATCCTGAATGTATTGCTCTGCTTCTTTCTCGCGGTTGACCAGTTTACCAATGTCTTTCAGGTGGTCGCGCCAAGTGCCATCATCCAGATTGAAGACGTGTACAGGAGCAATTTTCTCGAATTTGGCAATATCATCACCGGAGAATTCTTCGTCCAGGTAGATGACATCTGGTTTCAGGGCAAGTAAGGCTTCCATGTCCGGGTCCTTAACGGGACCGAGCGGCGTTGTATTTTGAAGACGGTCAGCCACATGGGACAGGAAGGCTTTGGCTTCCCCGCCGATCACCGAACCAACCGGTGTAATGCCAAGAGACAGCAGGTCATTGGTCAGATGGATCGACATGGATGCAATGCGTTGATCCCCGGAAGCGGAATTGCTATCCTGTGTAGCGTTCGAAGTGTCCGTAGTAGAACCTTCCGACGCAGAAGATGAATTATTGGCGTTCCCGCAGGCTGCGAGTACAAGCACAAGACAGATGCTCATGAAGAGCATAAGGTTTTTCTTTAACATGGGTAATCTCAATCTCCTTGAACATCTCATGGATGTCGTTTTTATGTTGGGTGTACCGGTGAAATTTTTCGGATTGTTCCGATAAAGCCATTACTTGGTTCGTACCAGCAGGTATAAAAAGTAAGGTGCGCCTATCGCCGCGACCACAACACCTGCCGGAATAGAATTGGGCTGAAAGATCGTTCGCCCAACCGTATCGGCGGCAACCAGGATCAACATGCCGATGAGTCCTGCGGCTGGGATCAGATGGCGATGCATCGGGCCAACCAGTCTGCGGGCCAGATGCGGCGCCGCCAGACCAATGAATCCGATCCCGCCAGCCATGGACACACTGACGGCAGACAATGCTACCGTGCACAATAGTAAAATAACGCGTTGGGATCTGACGGGTGTACCAATACTGGTCGCGGCAGCATCTCCCAGATTGAAGGCATCCAGCGTTTTGGAGCGGCTCCATATGTACGAGATGCACAGCACAACCCATGGAAGCAGCGCCTGAACATGTACCCAATCTCTGCCCCAGACGCTACCTGCCAGCCAGCGGGCGGCGAAGGAATAGGTGTCTTCATCCAAACGCAGGGACAGATAGAGCGTCAGGGCATGGAAACCGGCTGCTACGGCAATACCCACCAGAATAAGCTTAATGGGGGATACTCCGTTATGTTGGTCATAGGATAGCAGCATGATAATTAATGCCGCGGCGACACTGCCTGCAAAAGCAAACAACGGAATCAGCAAGGCAACCGAACCATTCATGGAATGGGAGAAGCTTACGAATACCATCAATCCAAAAGCCGCTCCTGCATGCAAGCCGAGGATGCCCGGATCGGCCAATGGATTGCGTGTAATGCCTTGCAACGCTGCACCAGCCACACCGAGTCCCGCTCCGGCGAGCACAGTAACCAGAATGCGTGGCAGTCGATAGTCGAACAATACAATCTGATCATCCGGCGTTCCATAGCCAAGCAGGGTGTGAAGCACGGCTATTGGTGACAGGCGAATTGTTCCCGAGTTGAGGCTGATAACGATAACGGCACAGGCGATACAGAGCAGCGCAACGCTGACCGCTATGGAACGTTTACCTCGTGAAGGTGCATTGGTGTTCATCGCTATAGGGCCCTCCTTTCTTTACGGGCCAGATAGAGGAAGAAGGGTACACCGACAAAGGCGACCATAATGCCTACTGCCAGTTCCTGAGGCGGGTTCACAATGCGTGATCCCAGATCGGCGAGCACCAGCAAGACGGCTCCGAGCAGGGAGGACATCGGAATGATGAGTCGATAATCCACGCCAACCAATTTGCGAGAAATATGTGGAATGACCAGTCCAACAAAGCCGATCGAGCCTACAGCAGAAACGGATACGCCAGCCAGCACAACAACCGCCGTCAAGGCAAACAGCCTGGTCCAGCGGAGATTGATTCCGAGATTAATCGCAACTTCTTCTCCTAGCGACATGAGAGATATCCGACGGGCCATAGGTAAAGTGAGCACGAGAGTAACCAGTAGAACAGGCAGAATCAACTTCAGATGCCGCCATTCAATCCCCCCGAAACCACCCGCATACCAGAAGGCCAAATCCTGGCTCAAGTCAAAATATATGGCGACACCAGTGCTGAGCGAACTCAGCATGGCTGCAATAACGGCACCCGCAACGGTAAGCCTGATGGATGTCAGCCCTCCAGGGGCCGCCATTCCCAGCAGGAAAATGAGCAGCGTGCCAAGCACAGCCCCTGCAAATGACAGGAACATAATCCAGCCGTAAGGCAATCCCGGCCAGAAGGCGAAGCTGAGCGCCACGACAAAGGTAGCGCCTGCATTGATCCCCAGAATGCCGGTATCTGCCAGCGGATTACGTGTGATTCCCTGCATGAGCGCTCCCGCCACAGCATAGGCTGCGCCAATGACAGCAGCAGCAATGACACGTGGCAGCCGTAGTTCGTGAATAATCTGATGCGGCGTCAAAGCCGGGTTGTACTGAAATATAGCAGTCCATACGGTTTCCAGTGTCAGTCCCTTGGCACCAAGAGAAATGGCGACAAACATACTAAGCAGCAGTGCGGCAATGGCCGCCAAAAACATCAGGCCAACCGTCACTGCGGATTTTCGTGATTTGGATGGACGTTGTGACAATCCCGGATGTTGAATGCGGGTCACTCCTTTGGTACCAACAACGCATTGCTGTTGTTATTGATTATCATTATCAATTAGTGAACATTATAAAATCTTAATTCAGGCCCGTACATGGCATAAATTAAGATTATAGAGATGGACATTTTTTAGATTACAGAAATGCTGGTTTGTTCGTCAACATAGAGAGCGCTTCATCGAGCTGGATGTTGATGGAATACGGAGCGTATACCACCCATGAATTCCAGTCTATGACATGCACACGCCCAGCTTTTACCGCAGGATAGTTTTCCCACAACGGATCAACAGTAATCTGCTGTAACAGAGTAGTACGTTCGTGCATAGACGTAACCGCAATCAGCAGCACATCCGCTTCGAGGCCATCCCATTCTCCAGGCGTGAAGGACATCCAGTTGAATCCCACACCTTCAGGTTTGCCTGTCAGTTCTTTCTGAATTCGATCTGGAGGTGACAGCTGCAGGCTGCGGTAAAATACATGACCGAAGTTGCGATTGCTGTACATGCGCGGTCCTTTTGCAGTTAAGGTACAGATCGCCACGGTGACCTGACCTGCTGTATCTCTAATCTTTTTGCGAGCCCGCTCCGCCTTACGCTCATGCCGATCCAGCCACTCCTTAGCCGCTTGAGTACGATCCACGATAGAGGCTATTTTCTGCAAATGACCAAACATGTCTGTCTGATTCCAAGGGACGGTAATGATTGGAGCGACATCTCCGATATGTTCCATCGCCTTAGCGGCGGCGTTGTCCTTAGTCAGAATCAGGTCGGGATTCACATCAAGAAATGCCTGACGTCCCTGTTCCCATGGTTCATAGGCATGGAATGGCAATGTCAACGATTTGGGAACATGGGGCAGATGGCCCTGGATCTGCGCTGCACATGGTGTGATGCCAAGAGTCATCAGGTGATCGGTGTAAGGATAGGAGAGTGAGACGATATTTCGATGTACCTGCTTGGCATAGGAAGTTGGTGCATAACCGGCGTGATTTCTGAACCGGCGGCTGAAATAGAATTCGTCCCGATAGCCTACTTGGCGAGCTACGTCACGAATTCGCAGTTCTGAAGTCATAAGCAATTCCTTGGCCCGATTCATTCGTAAATGAGTGATATATTCGATTGGATTTTTCTGCATCCGGCCCTTGAATAGCTGTGAATAATACGACGGATGCATACCTGCCAGTTCGGCCAGCTTTTCCAGCTTGATTTCGTTCATATAGTTTTCCCGCATGTACTGCAAGGTGGATCTGAGCCATTGTTCAGGCTCGTCCTGTGCTTCCGCATGCACCGGACCTTCTTGTGGCCAGAGGGTATGAAGAAGATCGGTCAGAAGCAGCTGCACTTTCAGGCTGGTCTGTGAAGCTTCGGTTGTTAATTGTGCGGCTATTCGCTGTATCCCATAGTAAGGGCCCTGAATCCACCCTGTTACAGGTGAACCAAGCTCTCGCTCATATATTCGTCGTTCTTCCGTTTTCTCAGCAACCCGAAACAGATCGAAATGAATGATATACAATTCAATCTCATGGTCCGCATCAGAGAAAAGCTCCAGAGAAGTTCCTGGTGTAGACAAGAAGGCGGATTTACGAGTGACAAGGGATTCGATACCGTTCGCTACCAGCTTGCCCGTGAATTTATGCATGTAGACAAAGGTATGGTGAGGGAGCTCAGTCTGACTCCATTGCCAATGCGTATTCATGGTAACCAGCTCTGCCTGACGCAGTTCAAGCAGCGCATCGTTCAGAAAAGCATCCATTTCCGTTCGTGTCATGGATTCATCAGTGCGTTTCGGGTGATCCGGTTGGGTCAACGTGTTGGAGGTATTGCGGTTATTATTGGTGCTTGGATGGGTTAACATGGTGTGACCTCCTTTCCTCGCGAGGTTGATATATCATAGCGAGCGCAGCCGCATATCCGATGTAAACCACTGTCGGTACGTCATCATGCTGAGCAGAATGCTGGTAATGGCGGCTGAGCTTGTAAAAGCAAACACGATCAGAATCTGGTAACGCACGGCCTCAACCGGATCAGCACCCGCAATAATCATGCCTGTCATCATGCCAGGAAGCTGTACAAGTCCTACCGTTTTCATGCCATCGATCGTGGGAATCATGCTGGATTTTACAGAACGTTTCAATACGTCCTGAAAAGCACGTCTTGGCGTTGCGCCCAGTGCAAGCAGGGATTCAATCTCTCCTTTGGAGGACTCGACCTCGCGTTTCATCTGATTCAGGAACAGCCCGGACACTACCATGGCATTACCGATGGTCATCCCACTCAATGGAATAATGTATTGGGGAGTAGGCTCTACAATCCCAAGTCCCAACAACAGTCCCATCATGAGCAGCTCCGTAACCGTAATTGCAGCCGCAATATACAAGGAAATCCAGCGAAGTCCTTTGCCGCGTTTGCCAGCATTAATGGAGGCTACTATTATCATGAATCCGACAATGGCAATGATAAGAACGGGGTGGTCTGAGTTAAATATAAATTGAAGTACATATCCGACAAGCAACAGCTGTACAGCGGAACGAACGGTGCCTATAGCAATATCCTTTTCCAGATCAAGCTTCTGCCAGACAGAGATGAGCATGGTGACCATCACAAATATAATGGTAAAACTCAAAGCGATGAGTGACATGATTTCTCCTTATTCTGCCGCAGGGGCAGGGTGCATAATGAATTGTCTGGCCAAGTCAGTGGCCGGATTGTCAAAAAAATGAGCTGTCGGCTGGCGTTCCAGCAGTGTCTGATTGCCCATAAACCAGGTGGTTGTACTGAATGATTGTGCCTGTTCCTGATCATGGGTAACCCAGACGAGCGAAGTACCTTCCTGCTGGCTCCAGCGGGTCAATTGCTCTTCCACCAGGCGTGCGTTGGTCCGATCCAGGGAAGCAGTCACTTCATCCAGCAGTAGGACCTCAGGACGCAGCATCATGGAACGAATAAGAGCTATGCGCTGTTTCTCCCCACCGGAGAGGTCGATGGCCCGCTTATGAATATCAAGATTCTCCAATCCCATACCTGTAAGCAGGCGTCGGGCGAGATCCTGATCGTATGGCTGCCTGTGAAGCAGATGCACTGTTTTCAGGTTATCTTCCACACTGCCTGCCAGCATGACAGCTTGCTGTGCGACATAAGTCATGCGTGTGCGCCAGATACGAGGGTCCGAATCCCGATAAGAAATTCCTTTCCAGATCAGGTCTCCTTCATCAGGAATATCCAGCAGGGCGAGAATGCGGAGCAATGTGCTCTTCCCTTGGCCGGATGCACCGAGTATGGCAATACGTTCTCCCTGATCCACTTCTGCGTTCACATGTTCAAATAAAATACGCTGCTCGGTTAAACCGATACGTTTTACTAGTTTATCAATGGTTAAAAGTGTGGACAAAGTCGGGTCGTCCTTTCATCCGTGATCTGCAATCATCTTAGCAAAAATACGAAAAAATTGAAATGAGAGTGAATCTCAATTAGATCATTGAACTTAGAGCATGGAATGTAAGAGATGAAACGGGTCTGACGCAAGCGGTTCTTTTTGGTAAAATAAAGAAGACTCCGTGTTGGCCTAATCGAGATCGTGATCTTTTTAAAATATGTTGATATCAGGGGAGGCTTTATGATGACGAAAGTTGTTGGACGGGACAAAGTGAATTGGGGCATTATGGGTACAGGATGGATTGCATCCCAGTTCGCACGAGATCTGGAGCATGCCGGAAACGCCGTAAAAGCGGCGGTGGGTTCACGAACATCCGGAAGCGCAGAGAAGTTTGCAGCTGAATATGGTTTTGCACGCGCTTACGGTTCATATGAAGAGATGCTTCAGGACCCTGAAGTGGATATTATTTATGTGGCAACACCGCATCCGCTACATAAGGAAAATGTACTTGCTTGTCTGGAAGCGGGCAAAGCAGTACTCTGCGAGAAACCGTTTACGATGAATGCCCGTCAGCTGGAGCAACTGGTGGAGAAGGCGCGTGAGCGCAATCTTTTTCTTATGGAAGGTATGTGGACACGCTTTCTGCCACCAATCACCCAAGCGAGAGCATGGATTGCGGAAGGCAGAATCGGCGAGGTACGTTTGGTCAAAGCAGACTTTGGTTTCCGCGTAGGCTGGGAGCCGGAAGGCAGGTTGCTTAACCCGGATCTGGGTGGAGGTGCTCTGCTTGATGCAGGGGTATATCCGATCTCCTTCGCGTCCATGATTTTTGGCGAGCAGCCTCAGCATGTGTGGAGTACGGCGAACATTGGACAGACGGGTGTGGACGAACAGTTCTCCGTACTATTGTCTTATTCCGAAGGTCGTTCTGCATCGCTGAATGGGGCCATTCGTCTTAACTTGAGTAACGAAGCTATCATATATGGCACGGAAGGGTACATTCGTTTACCACTTTTCCTGGCAGGCAAAGAAGCTTATCTGCATGTGAACGGTCAGGACGAACCGGAGACATTTATCGATGACCGGACGTGTATTGGATATGCGTTTGAAGCGGAGGAAGCAGGTCGCTGCATCCTGGAAGGACGTACGGAGAGCAGAACGATCCAACTGGACGAATCCCTGGAAATCATGAAGCTGATGGACACGATTCGTGGGCAGTGGGGTCTGCGGTACAAATCCGAGTAAATAGACAGGAGTGGAAAAGCGATGGTGAAAATTCTGATCTCCGGATTTGAACCTTTTGGCGGGGATGCTGTGAATCCGACGGGAGAACTGATGGAGGCACTTGCGCATGAAGTGATAGAGGGAGCGGATCTGAAAACAGTGCTGCTGCCTGTACACTTCGATGAATGTGCGGATCTGCTAATCGCAGAGATGGAATCCTATCAACCGGATGTCGTCATCGCCTGTGGTTTGGCCAAAGGCAGGACAGCTATTACACCTGAACGGATTGCTGTTAATGTCAAAGATATTCCTCCTGGCTCCTATGCGGACAACCAAGGGCAGAATCCCGTGGACGAGCTCATAGTGGAAGGCAGCCCGGATGGCCTGTTCTCCACATTGCCGATTCGTGCAATGGTGAATAACATGGGGGCAGCAGGCATCCCGGCTGCGGTGTCCAATACGGCAGGCACGTATATTTGCAACAATACGATGTACCGGGTGCTGGATCATATTCGGTTGAAGCAGCTTCCGATTCGTGCCGGATTTGTACATTTTCCAGCTTCAACGGAGATGGCTGTGCTTCAGCCTTCGGTGCCGTCACTGCCCATCCCCATGATGCTGGATGCTCTGCGGGTTATGATTCGCACGGTAGTGGCGGAGTAATTGAGTTTGGATCAACATTTTGTATAGGTTTGGTTTGTCGTTGAATAAATTAATAAGGGCTGTCCTATTGTCATGAATATGACGTTATAGGACAGCCCTTTGTATTATCTAACGAAATAGAGTCACGCTAATGGGCGGGTTTCCGCAGATAATGGAACCTAACGAACTCCAGAATCGTTATTTTGCCGTTCATTTGTTTTTTCTGTCTTTTCACTGAGATTTATCCCCAATAGAAAATAGAAAAACGAGATTGATACAGCCTCATTGATGTTTTGTATTAATGCTGGCGAATTAGATCCGTAACAAATCCAGATCAAACTCGGGAACAAGTCCTTCTTTCATCGCTCGTCCAAGCAACGCTGTAATTGCACCGTAACCGTCATCGCCCAGGTTGGCGCTGAACTCGTTAACGTACAGGCCAATATGCTGCGCAGTTACATCAGGGTCCATCTCTTGTGCATGTTCCATAACGTATGCTTTGGACTCATCCGGATGCGCCCAAGCGTATTCCACTGAGGCACGTGCCCAACCTGCAAGAGCGTGAGCATCCAGGTTACGACGGGCGATGATTGCACCCAGCGGGATTGGCAGGCCCGTGTCGCTTTCCCACCAGTTACCGAGATCTGTCATAAGTTTGAGATCATAATTCTGGTACGTGAAACGTGCTTCATGGATAACCAAACCTGCATCGATCTTGCCATCCCGTACAGCAGGCATAATCTGGTCGAATGGCATAACGACAATCTCACCTACACCGCCGGGAACATTTTGTGCTGCCCAGAGACGGAATAACAGGTAGGCTGTTGAACGTTCGCTCGGCACGGCAACTCGGCGTCCCGAGAGATAGGCTGGATCGGTTGTACCGTTAGCGGTCAGAACCAGCGGACCACATCCTCTGCCAAGTGCGCCGCCCGCAGGCAAGAGCGCATAATCATTCAGCACATAAGGCAGTGCTGCATAGGATATTTTCATAACTTCAGGTGTATCTGGTCCATCCGGATTTGCCGCAAGGCCGTTGGTAATATCGATGTCCGCATAACGGACATCAAGCTCAGGTGCACCAGGAATCAGTCCATGCACCCAGGCGTGAAAGATAAATGTATCGTTAGGACAAGGGGAAAATGCAATTTTCATGATGTAAGTACCTCCCGTAAAATGGAACTTGCAGCCTGGAGCGCATCCAGAGCATCCTTGATGCGCCAGGCGTCGCGGTCGCGTGGACCGACCGCGTTGGATATAGCCCGCAGTTCGAGTGCTGGTATGCCGAACTGCTGGGCTGCAGTTGCTACGCCGAAGCCTTCCATGCCTTCGGCGGAGGCATCCGGCACGCGGCGCAGCAGCTCCGCGGCCGTCTCGGCAGTTCCGGTCGCCGTGGATACGGTGACCGCCGTGCCTCCGCTGACTGCGAGCCCTGCCCGCTGCAGCTCATGGCGCAGGCGCGCGGCAAGCACTGCGTCCGCCGCCACACGGGACGAGCCGAAACCGAGCTCGTCCACGCTGAGGAAGCCGTCTGGCGTCTGCGAGCCCAGATCGGCGGCAACCATAGCGTCGGCCACCACGAGTGAGCCGACGTCCGCCCGGCCGGGGAACCCGCCGCCGATGCCGGCACTGACCACCAGCGTGTACGCTGGGGTCAGTCCGGTTCCGGCCAGGGGCCCCGGCCTTGAGGATGCGGCAGATGCTTGTGCCGCATCGGGTTCGCTTGGCGCGGCGGAGCCCTGCGCCAGCGCATTTGCGCCAGCCGCTGCTGAGGCAAAGGCCAGCGCGGCAGCGGTTCCTGCTGCGGCCGAGGCAGGGCCTACACCAGCAGCAAACACATCAAAGTGCGCGGCTTGGTCACCCAGGCCGCGCAGTACAGCCTCTTTTTCCGCATCAACGGCGGTTACGATTAATACACGCTGTGTCGAAGCTGTGGATGTCGAGTTTGTTTCAAAGCTACTTGACACGCTTGCAGTTTCTGGGCGATTACGATCTATAGAATCATTCTTTTTCTGTTCATTCATCCCGAATTCTCCCTCATGAGGTTTTTATAAAGCCATCTATAAAATATGTACGCATAGGCCAGACGGAGTGACAACTGTACTGACACGAGCGAAGCGAGCACGTGAACCAGCGAACGAGCACAACGTTCTTCTCCATCATAACGGAAGGGGAAAGATCAGAACAAGCTTTGAACGTATTTAGCCGAATAAGTGATTTAACGAACAGTAGCAATCCGCCCGAACCAGTCTGAACCCTGAAATTACGCGTTTCATATAACAGAATAATCTATTTTCACCTGGCTATATGTCACTTTGATCATATATATAAACCTAACGCGAATCATATAAGAAGTCAAAGTAAATGGTTGACAATCTGTATTAACTGTATTAATAATAGTAGTACAGTTAATACACCTTAGTGTTGGATACATACACTTCAAAATACAGTCATCGTTCATCAATAGGGTATTACAACTTTTATAGAGAGGAGGTGCGGGATGTTCGAATTGGATGTACGCAGCCGTAAGGCGATCTATGAGCAACTAGTAGACAAAATCAAAGAAATGATCGTGTACGGTGTTCTCCAACCCGATGAGCAGTTGCCTTCCGTTCGCACACTGTCCGGGCAGCTTACGGTTAATCCGAATACGATTCAGAAGGCGTACCGGGAACTTGAACGTGAAGGTTATATCTATTCATTGCAGGGAAAAGGGAGCTTCGTATCATCGTCCGTGGAACATCCGAATGCAGCCATGAGAGATGAAATCAGAGCCGCTCTGGTGAAGCTGATTGCGGAAGCTTCATATTCCGGTTTGAGCAAAGCCGATATGACGCTTTTATTTGAGGAAGCGATGGCCCGTATAGAGAAGGGGGAGCCTCATGATTGAGCTGAATCAGGTCATTAAGGCATTTGAACAGGAAAAAGCCGTTGATGGAGTCACGATGCAAGTACATAAGGGGTCGATCTACGGTTTGCTCGGTTCCAACGGGGCAGGCAAAACATCGCTGCTCAAAATACTGGCAGGCATCTATCGTCAGGATAGCGGCACGGTTCGCATTGATGGACAAGAAATATATGAAAATATGGACCTCAAGGGACGTACCATTTTTATGGCAGACGCGCCATACTTTTTCCCACAATCGTCCATCCATCAGATGGCTGCCTTCTATCGTTCAGTTTATCCGCGCTGGAATGAGGAGCGTTTTGTACAGCTCGGCAGTGTATTTAAACTTGACGTGAAACGTAAACTGCATCGCATGTCCAAAGGCATGCGCCGTCAGGCAGCCGTATGGCTTGGACTTAGCTGCATGCCTGAAGTGCTGCTCATGGATGAGCCAATTGATGGGCTTGATCCGGTCATGCGGCAGCAGATCAAAAATCTGCTGTTCCAGGAAGCAGCGGAGCGTCAGGTGACGATTCTGATCTCGTCTCACAATTTGCGTGAGATTGAAGACCTATGCGACCATGTTGCCATCATGCACAAGGGCCGGATTATCGTAGAGAAAGATCTGGATGATCTGAAGGCTGATACACATAAAATTCAGGTCGCTTTCCGTCATCCTGATCATGCCAAGGCTATGGACGAACAGGTGAATATTTTACATGAAGAGAAGCGCGGAAGTGTATCCCTGTTTATTGTGAAAGGTAATCGCGAGGTCGTGACGGAACGGTTCCGTGCATTTGATCCCTATCTGCTGGATGTGCTGCCGCTGACGCTGGAAGAAATATTTATCTATGAAATGGAGGATGCAGGATATGATATTCAACCGATTGTTCTGTAACCGGGGCATCCTGTTCCAAAATTTCAGGCAGCATGGATGGATCGGCATCTTGTACCTGATCACGTTGTTGTTTTCGCTACCGCTCCATATCGGTACAGAGTATCGGGATTTACCACAGCAAATTACGAGTTTGTTTCAGGCGAATGGAGAAGTGCAAATTCTGTTTGCCATTACGTTCCCGGTAGCTGCGGGCATTTTTCTGTTCCGGTATGTGCAATCCGGTGCACCTTCAGATCTGTTCCACAGTTTGCCGCTGCGCCGCAAGCATCTGTTAACCGTTAATTTGTTGACAGGATTTATGATGATCCTGCTTCCGATCTGGATAACGACTGCCATTACAGGCTGGGTATGGGCAGCACTGGATCAGCCCGCATTTATATTCGAAGGTAGTTCTATCTGGATGTGGGGCCTCAGTATGAGCATCTACTCGTTGTTTATGTTCATGCTGACCGTGGTGGTTGGTATGTGCATTGGACAGTCCGTGTTGCAGGGACTCACCGTGTATGCGCTTCTATTGTTGCCTGTTGTTGTATGGTTCATTTTTTCCTTGCATCTTCAACATTACCTGCTTGGATATCCGTACGATGAGGTTGGGCGAAATGCAGAAAAAATATCTTTAGTTCTTCGCATGGCTTCGATTAGTGGAGCTCCTGTGATCGGTTGGGAACTCATTATTTATTCGATATTGACACTGTTATTCATCCCGTTGTCTTACGTATTCTATGCGAAGAGACAGGTGGAATCTGCTACCCAAGCGGTGACGTTTACGCTTGTTAAACCCATATTCCGATTTGGTTTAATGTTTACGCTGGTTTTAATTAGTGGAGCCTACTTCACCATTATTGCTCCAAGAGGATCATCGGGGTGGGGAATCTTCGGATATATCCTCGGTGGAATTGTCGGTTATATTGTTGCCGAGATGATTATTCGCAAGACATGGTTGATCTGGAGCAGCAAGCTGCTGCCCAAGATGGCTTTATATGGTATTGTGGCCGGATTGATTCTGTACGTGCCTGTTGCCAGTTGGAATGGATATGCTGCACGAGTGCCTGAGTTGAACAAGGTCAACAGTATCAAGCTTGGTGGAGAGAGATACACTTATACTAACGGTGTTTCATCGAAGTTGGATGAGGGCCCTTTCTATTCAAGTGATTCTGAATATATGAAAGCCGTTATTGCTCTTCATCAGAAGATCGTGGATTCTGATCTGTCTTTGCTGGATGATCCCATCAATCCTGGTATGCGTAATGACGAGTATGTATTTATTAATTACAAGCTGGATAACGGCAAGGTGATGAAACGCAAATATTACATTCCTGAACCTGAATTTCGTCAGGAATTGATGGCGCTGAAGCAGTCTCAGGCTTACAAAAAATTTGCATTTGATACGTATAAGCTGGATGAGGACGCGCTAAGTATTGGCATTCGCTCAACGGTTAGTTCATACCGAAAAGTATATATTAGCAATCCGAATCAAGTTCGTGAATTCAAGGAATTGCTGAAACAGGACATTATGGACCAGACTTACGAGGAACAACGTTCTCCGTGGCAGTCTTTTGCATACGCTGAAATGAATCAGGATTCCTCATCGAATGACCCTTCTCAACCCAAGGAGATGTGGAACTTTGAGATCAAACCGAGCTATGATAGGGTACTGCACTGGCTCAAAGAGAACAAATTATACGAGCAATTGGAATTTCCAGTAGATGAGGTGGCTTCCGCACAATTTGTAAAGCAGGAGATCAACAGTCCCGGAAATCCTCAGATGGTTTACCCTCAGTCAGAATATGTGGACGGGAATTTAAGTGGCAACAAACAGATCGCTACCAAAAATAAAAAAATTATCAGCGAATTGCTTCAACGTCAAAGGTCTGGTTATCAAACAGAGAGAGATACGCTCTATCAGATCAAATTGAATGTCACCCGCGGGGAGAACATCTATATGATACTGAAGGAAGAGGACATGACGGAAGAAATGAAGGCCATCCTGGCCGGACAGTAAGATAATCTGCAAGCGGGAAGGGTTCTCCCGGTAAATATGCTGATTTCTCTATCTGACTTGACCAGATACAACACATGGAATATATTAGAAAAAGGTAGTGGTTCGATTCGAGATGATGACCATTTCGGCGAATCCCATATGGAACGGCTTATGAGGGAAGCACCCGTAAGAGCAGGCAATACGCCTGACTTGCGGGTGCTTTTTTTGTTTTTTGCCAGTTTGTATATCAGGGATCGTAATTGAATCACCGCACAGATACGCCAGCAGGTTCTAACTATCAATTCATATGGAAGGGAGCAGAAGAGAATGCAAACTGGAATTTTGGAGGACAACGCAAGTCATCAGGTGGGTCATTGTTCATGTTCAGTGCAAGCCAGACAAAGCCGCATAATTGAGGGAAATGATGACAAACAAAAGACTATGAATCAATCCTCTATGAGGAGCATGAAGAATCCCAGTTTCATGAGCAACCGATACGGGGCACGCCCAAACCTTCGAGCTAACGTTTGGACCCGTATGAGCCTGGGACTCATCATCATCTTCAGTATCAGTGTGATTTACTATTCCTCCGCTGCTGAAGCGGCGGGTCCTGAGCTTGGCGTAACAGCCCAGAAGGCGTGGGAGACCGTGCTGAGCAAGGCCGATTCGCAGACCAAGTTGTCCCTGCAACGAACGTACGAGAACGTTGGCAACTGGACGACTCAGGAACAAGCTTGGGAACAAAAGACAAAGACCATTCATGCCGCCAATACCAAGGAGCTGGAACAATTACGTGTGAGTATAAGGCAAATCGATGATGCAAAGATCGCTGGTTTAATCGAAAAGGTAAAACAAACCGAGGCACGGTATGAGTCTTTGTTTGCCTTGTACAGTTCAGTGAATAGGCAGCTCGATGCTGCCAAAGCGATCAAAAACAAGGAGTGGAGTGCGGCTATTCGCACCCAATCGGATACGTTGAAACCAGTTGTTCAGCTTGCCCGACAAGACATTCGTTTCAAGAAAAAGGAGCTTGCCGAAGCCCGCAAACGAAAGAGCGCAGAAGTGAAACGGTTGCGTACTTTACTGGCTGGAGCTGATCCGGTGAAGAAGCAGATTCAAACGGGCAAAAAACAGGCGAGCCTATCGAAAGAGCGATATTCAAACGCGTTGCAGCAGTTTAAACAGAGTACAAAACTAGGCCAGTCATCACGCGTATTAAGCTCGTTGAACTCCTTATCCGCAGCAGCGGAGAAATGGGCAGGCTCCAAACAACATATCTATACACTGGAACAGAAGGTAAGTGCTACCTATGCCAAAGTCAGACAGGAACTGACCAAGAGACCTAAATAAAAGCGAGCTACATTATCCTTTTTGTCGCTACCGAGAAATAACAGTATAGTCGATGAGAAGACAGTACTGTGGTACACTCGAAGCAAACGAGGCGGCAGGAGGATATGAATGGCAGACAAAGAAGATTTGACCCGGTTCGGTGTGGCATTTCCCACGCCTCTGATCGAACAGTTTGACAGATATATTGAAGAGCAGGGATACAAGAACCGTTCGGAAGCTTTTCGTGATTTGGTCCGTAAAACATTGCTGGAGCCCTCTGCATTGCATTCCGAGCAGGATGTAGCTGGAACCATTGTGATGGTGTATGACCACCATATCAGTGATCTTCCTATTCGATTAATGGAGCTGCAGCACGAGGCGCACCATGACATCATCTCCAATATGCATGTGCACCTGAACCATGATCAGTGTCTGGAGGTCATTGCGGTACGGGGCAACCTAGGACGATTGCGTCATCTGCATCAGCAGATCCAGGTTCAAAAAGGAGTACTGTATGCAGAGCTGTCCGTAACGTATGTGGATGAGCTCAACAAAATGGCAAGCCACCACAGTCCTCACAATCATGATCACAGCCAAAATTAATAATCATCACCATCATCCTGATTCCTCAACGGATTAACTTTTAAAAATTCAATAACCGATTCATTGGCTTTAGCCCACTTTGTCCATAGCACGTATTTAGAACAGCAGATTATTGGTCCAATACCGATAATCTGTTGTTTTTTTGTGTTGTTATAATACCTGACTCCAATCAGGGTGTCGTCTATTTATACCTCTGTTAATCTCATTTAAATTCCCTATAAATGAAAATAAATGGATTTTGAAGTTAAGTTTGTTGACACAATAAATCTATTTTGTGCTACAATTTTCAAAAAAAGTAACACGGAATTGGATTGAATCGTAAAAATTAGAGGGGGAACAACGTAAATGCGCAGATTTTCATGGGGGAAACGATCAGTTAGAGCGGGAGTAGGCATTTTACTGATATGTACAGTTGGACTGTCGGGATGTACACAGGGGACATCCTCAATAACAGAGAGCGTCCATCAGGCGGCGGCTTCTCTTCCCAAAGACGAATTGGTGCTGGCCGTTGGCACGGAACCGGAAGGTGGATTTGATCCCACTACAGGTTGGGGACAGTACGGTTCGCCGCTCTTTCAGAGCACTTTGCTGAAAAGGGATGCCAAGCTTCAACTGGTCAATGATCTGGCGACAGAGCATTCCGTCAGTGAAGATGGGCTGACTTGGACCGTCACACTCCGGGATGATGTAAAGTTCTCTGATGGTGAGCCACTGACGGCCGAAGATGTCAGATTTACGTTTGAAACGGCTGCCAAGAGCGGTTCGATCATTGATCTGACCAATATGGCTGATGTGGAAGCACCGGATACAACAACTGTCGTCTTTACATTAAAGTCGCCGCAGTCCACGTTTATCAGTCTTCTGACTACACTCGGTATTGTGCCTGAGCACGCCTATGGTCCTGATTATGCCGAGCATCCGGTTGGGTCTGGTCCATACAAGCTGGTGCAGTGGGATAAGGGTCAGCAGGCGATCGTCGAGGCTAACGAACAATATTACGGGAAAAAGTCCACATTCCATAAACTGACGTTCCTCTATCTGGATGAGGATGCAGCCTTTGCAGCGGCGCAAGCCGGAACAGTCGATATTGCGGCTATCCCGGCGGCATTCAGCAAGCAGCAGGTGAGCGGCATGAAGCTGGAATCAGTGAAAACAGTCGATAACCGGGGCATCATGTTCCCGATGCAACCCGCAGGAGCTAAGTCTGGTGACGGCCTGCCGGCAGGCAATGATGTTACATCCGATATCTCCATTCGAAAAGCGGTAAATGTCGCGATTGATCGCACTGCATTGGTGGAGGGGGTACTGGAGGGGCAAGGTCGTCCAGCCTACTCGGTCAGCGACGACCTGCCGTGGAGCAATCCGGATTCTGTTTTTGCAGATGCGAATCCGGATGAAGCGAAGCGGATTCTGGCTGATGGCGGCTGGGTGGATACAGATGGTGATGGAATTGTAGAAAAAAACGGCATAAAGGCCGAGTTCAATCTGATTTATTTTGCAGGGGATCTAACGAGACAATCTTTAGCGCTGGCTGCTGCGGATATGGTGGCCCAGGCAGGGATCAAGGTCAATGTAGAGGGAAAGAGCAGGGAAGAGACGAAAAAGCTAGCCTATACTAATGCCGTATTATTTGGGTGGGGAAGTCATGATCCGCTTGAGACATACAACCTCTACAGTAGTACCCATAAAGGGGAAGGTTACTACAACACTGGATTGTACAGTAACCCAACTGTGGACAACTGGATGCAACAAGCTCTCCAAGCGACAACGGAAGAAGAGGCACTGCCCTTCTGGCAGAAAGCGGAGTGGGATGGATCGACAGGATTTAGTTACCAAGGCGATGCGCCATGGGCATGGCTGGTGAACATTGATCATCTGTATTTGGTGAAGAGTGGTTTAAATATAGGTGAACAGCAGATCCATCCACATGGTCATGGGTGGCCTGTGACATCCAACCTGGAAGAATGGTCCTGGGAGGAAGAATTGAAATAGAAACGCTGCGGTAGCTTTAGCCTGAATTGGGGAGAGATTGGATGGAGGACAGGATGGGATGGGCCAGATTTGTCGGATTTAAAATGCTGCGGCTGTTATCTTTGCTGGCAGGAGTCAGCGTGGTGTCTTTTATATTAATGCAGTTCTCTCCAGTGGACCCGGTGGAGGCTTACATTGGTGGAGATATGATCAGGGTGAGCGCAGAACAACGCAGTCTTATTGAAGAACGTTGGGGACTCAATGATTCACCCGTAGAACGGCTGTTTTCTTGGGGGCAGGCACTAGTTCAGGGCGATCTGGGAACATCGATGATCTATAGACAGCCGGTTGCGGACATCATCCAGGAACGATTCATGAATTCTGTCGCTCTTATGGCGGTGGCCTGGGTGTTATCCGGTCTGATTGGATTCGGTCTGGGTGTCGCTGCTGCTATGAGGCGGGATTCGCGGCTGGATCGTCTGATCTGTTGGTACTGTTACACACTGGCTTCCACACCGGTATTCTGGATTGCGCTGTTACTGCTCATGGTATTCGGTGTATGGCTTGGCTGGCTGCCAATCGGACTTGGTGTACCTGCGGGCATGGCAGCAGATCAAGTGACATGGGGAGATCGGGCCTTGCACATGATTCTGCCTGCGCTGACGTTGAGTCTGACGGGCGTAGCCGCTATTGCCTTACATACCCGGCAGAAGCTCGTGGATGTGCTGGACTCCGATTATATTCTTTTTGCGAGGGCACGAGGTGAGAGAGGTGTTCAACTGTTTCGTCGTCATGGGTTCAGACATGTGGTACTGCCAGCTTTGACGCTGCAATTTGCTTCATTTAGTGAATTGTTCGGTGGAGCTGTGCTTGCGGAGCAAGTGTTTTCCTATCCCGGATTGGGGCAAGCAACAGTCCAGGCTGGATTACGCGGTGATGTGCCGCTGCTGCTGGGACTTGTGCTGTGCAGTGCGATATTTGTGTTTACAGGCAATATGCTGGCCGATATTCTGTACCGTATCATTGATCCGCGCATGAAGGAGGAGGCTATAGGATGAAACAGACATTAGAACGTCCCTCCCGGCCTGCGGCTCAGACTACACAGCATCTGAAAGTTAACTCTACCAAAAGTGAGGCGGGGAACAAGAGAAATTGGAGGCCAGTACATCCACGTACTCATGGTGGGAAAGGTTATTCAGGTGGCGGTATTCCTCGTTTTCGTAATCCGCGCAAATGGGCGATAATCTGGGGTGGCCTAGGTGTGATCTGGATTGCCATCGTGTGGCTAACAGGCAGACTGCTTCCCGCAGAATCGACGCTGACCTCATTAATGGATCGGAATCTGGCTCCAGCCTGGGCACATCCTTTCGGTACGGATTGGCTAGGACGAGATATGTTCTTGCGCACATTGAAAGGATTGGCAACGAGCATTCAGGTGGGATTACTGGCGGCTTGTGGCGGCGGCCTTATCGCACTTTTTCTGGGTCTTGCTGCTGCTTCAGGGAAAGCTGTGGACCGGGTCATTTCATGGATCATAGACCTCTTTCTGAGTGTTCCCCACTTGGTGTCGCTGGTAATGCTAGCATTTGTGTTCGGTGGAGGGTTGCCTGGGGTGACGTTAGCCATTGCCCTGACTCATTGGCCGAATCTGGCCCGGATTGTAAGGGCAGAGATGATTCAGCTGAGATCAGCAGAATATATTCACATCTCACGCAGATTGGGTCATTCGCGAATTCGTATTGCGGTGCAACACATGCTGCCTCATCTGATCCCGCAGCTATTCGTGGGAGTGCTGCTGATCTTCCCTCATGCCATTCTGCATGAGGCAGCGATTACGTTTCTGGGGTTGGGGCTGTCACCGCAGCAGCCAGCGATCGGTATTATTTTATCAGAGTCGATGAGATATTTGTCCGCAGGGATGTGGTGGTTGGCCTTTTTCCCAGGTCTCGCATTATTGTTGGTTGTTCGTGCGTTTGATGTGTTGGGCGGTAGTCTGAAGACATTAACGGGAACCGGCAGTTCAAGGGAGGTGGTGTAGACATGGCGCTTCTTGAAGTGGAGGAAGTATCGGTTTCGTTCCGGCGTGCTCGGGGATGGTTTGGGCACGAGGAGACCCAAGTTATTCAGGATCTGAATCTGTCTGTTAATGAAGGGGAGATTGTCGCTGTCGTAGGGGCAAGTGGATCAGGCAAAAGTGTGTTGGCGCAGGCAATAATGGGCATTCTTCCTGCCAATGCGACGATAGAAGGCCGGATTAGCTATGCAGGCGAACCCTTGACCATGGACCGGAAGCTTCATCTGCGTGGAGATAAAATGGTGTACATTCCCCAATCGGTCAGTTATTTGGATCCGTTGTTGAAGGTGGGCAGGCAGGTTCAACCTGTAAGCCAAAAGACAGGGCGTAAGCACCGATCGACGCTCCGATCCACGATGCAAAAGGCAGAGCAGGAACTGACGAGACGTTATGGATTGCCTCAGGGCACGTCGGGCAAATATCCGTTTGAGCTGTCAGGTGGCATGGCTCGGCGGGTGTTGATGGCAACGGCCACCTCCGGTGATCCGAAGCTCATTATTGCAGATGAGCCCACACCTGGCATTCATCCCGAAGTGCTGGCTGAAACGATGAAGCAATTTCGACAACTGGCCAATGAAGGCGTCGGCATCCTTTGGATTACCCATGATATTACGACTGCTTTGACGGCAGCAGACCGCATATCCGTATTTTACGCAGGCTCCAATGTGGAGACGGCGCAGGTTTGTGATTTTACGGGAAAGGGCGAAAGATTAAGACATCCATACACGAAGGCGCTCTGGAATGCATTGCCGCAAAATGATTTTCAACATCTGTCTGGTACCCAGCCTGCAGCAGGTCGGCAGCAGGTAGAAGGATGCTCATTTGCACCACGCTGCATTGGAGCGACCATGGCTTGCACGAACGAACGTCCTGAGCTGCGCAAAGTTCGTGGTGGGGAAGTGAGGTGCGTTCATGCCACTTGAAGCTAGAAAGACAGGGTATCGTTATGGTAAAGACGCTTGGGTACTTCAGGATATAAATATGAAAATACAGCAGGGGGAGGTCGTTGGCTTGTGGGGGCCCAGTGGGTGTGGAAAAACAAGTCTGGGGCGTATCCTTGCAGGGTATGTGGAACCGTTGGCAGGTCAAGTGCTGCTGGATGGGAAACCGCTGCCCAAAACCGGGGCCTGTCCGGTCCAACTTGTATTCCAGCATCCGGAGAAAGCGGTGAATCCACGCTGGCGAATGCGCCGTGTCTTGAAGGAAGCCATGATCGAGGATCAGGAGCTGCTCAATGACTTGGGTATCCAGACGAATTGGCTGGATCGAAGGCCCGGTGAGTTGTCAGGCGGAGAATTGCAACGATTCTGCGTTGCACGTGCACTCGGCACAGCAACTCGTTACGTGATCGCTGATGAGATGACCACCATGCTGGATGCGATCACACAGGCACAGATCTGGCATACCGTGATGAATATCGCGCGTCAGTGCAACCTGGGACTGTTGATCATCAGCCATGATCGGGAGTTACTGGACAGGTTATGCGATCGGATTGTGCAGATGCCAACTTCATAGCTTATGGTGTATAAACCGTTTTCCAATATAAAAGGGGTGTCCGAGTAGTCCATCATGAACATTAATCATGGATTTGACTACAGGGACAGCCCCTTTTGCAATTTTACCGAACTCAGCGCTTAAATGAAACGAGCGCGAGTTATTAGACGAAATTCTAGTTTCGTTGTTGGAACGAATTGAAGACACCTTATGCCTGATTCGTTAGCGTCTTTAATTTACTTTAACGTATTTCAACTTACTTGGTCGACAGCCTGCCCATTAGCACAGACAATCTGCGCATGGCTTCTTCCACTGTTGAACGTGGGCAGGCCAAATTTATGCGCATGAATCCTGTGCCTTCTGCTCCGAAGATACTTCCATCATTAAAGGCGAGTCCCGCTTCCTTAAGCAGCATCGTACACAGCTGTGCATGCGGAATATTCAGCTTCCGGAAATCCATCCACAGCAGGTAAGTCGCTTCTGGAATCCGGATTCCGATTTGCGGCATATGCTCTGCGACATACTCCTGCACGTATTCCATATTTCCGCGGATATAGGCAAGACAGTCATCCAGCCATTCTTCAGCACCGTTGTAGGCCGCTTCGGATGCAACTGCTCCCAACGTGCTGATGTTGGCAAGTCCCATCGTTTTCACGCCCTGCATGAATGATTCCCGCAGCTTGGCATTTGGAATGATGATATTGGAGGTGCAGAGACCTGGAATGTTGAACGTTTTGCTTGGTGCTGTACAGATGATGCTGAGTTCAGCGACAGCTTCAGAAATAAGGGCCAACGGATTATGCGCGCCACGTTGGTGTACCAGATCGGCATGAATCTCATCCGAAACGATAATTACATTATATTGCACGCAGAGTGCAGCAAGGTTTTGAAGTTCTTCATGAGTCCATACCCGTCCAACCGGGTTGTGAGGACTGCACAGAATTAACATTTTGACCCGACCCGTCTTGAGGCAGGATTCCAGATGTTCCAAATCCATGGAGTAATGTCCATCGTTCTCCACCAACGGATTGGTCATCAGTTCTCTGCCTTGACCACGTACCACATCATAGAAGGGTGCATATACCGGAGTCTGAATTACTACTGCATCTCCCGGTTGGGTGAACCGTTGTACAGCAATACTGAGTGCAGGCACAATACCTGGGGTGAATACAACCCATTCATCGTTAATGCTCCAGTTGTGACGTCGCTCCATCCATCCCGATAGCGCTGCATGATACGCATCTGTTCGCACTGTATAACCAAAAATCCCATGTTCCATTCGAGTCTTCAACGCCTGAATGACCGATGGTGGAGCGGCGAAATCCATATCAGCAACCCACATGGGGAGTGCATCTGCAACACCAAAGATCTCCTCAAGCGCATCCCATTTCTCTGATCCCGTGGAGAGCCGATTAATCGGCTCGTCAAATGTATGATTATTGTTCTTGCTCATTGCTTAAATCCCCCTTGAAATCCGTTCCTTCGACTACAATCGACAGATTATTATCTAATAAATTTGGTGATTTCGCAACTTGTAACCGCCAGATGGATTCCAGCTTATATAGAGCTGCATCAAGGAATATATTCATGTAATAACAATGATTCGAGCGTGCGTAAAACAAAATAATGAAACGACTAATTTTGTGCGCCGCTGGTCCTGTTTTCCTCTTAAATCATGTACAAGCTCTCACCAGATGGTATTATGATTCCAACCTTTGGTTTAACAACGAAGCAGCAACCGTACATATATTTTCGGTAATAAAACAATCAGGAGGTATTTCGGATGAAAAATAAAAAGTGGATTTTAACCGCTGGTGTCTTCGGCATGGTACTAACGGGATCAGCGGGGGTATATGCAGGAACACAATTGGAAACCATCAAGGCTTATTTAAACCATGGGTTAGGTATTGAAGTGAATGGACAGAAGTTCACACCGACAGGTGACAAGGGCAAGAATCTCGCCTCCATTACGTATCAAGGCAGTACTTATCTGCCGGTTCGTTCCATTGCAGATGCGTTGAACACGGAAATAACGTATGATTCGAAAACCAATAAAGTAAGCATGGGTTCCACAAGCTCCTCCAGTGGGTCCAGTTCCACAAGCAACAGTGGTTCGACTTCAACAGCATCAACAGATAAAAACAATCAGGCTGAAATTGTGAAGGCCAAGTATTTACCAGCTGATTTACCTTTACCAACGGATGCCAAGATAATTAGCCTGATAGAGTCTAGTGTAGACGGCGGCAAGAACAAAATCATCTTTACATATACAACAAAAGAAACGCTGCTCGCGGTAGGGGCATCTTACAAAAGTTATTACCAGAACAAAGACCTCACTCAATACAGCAAAGACGTACAGGGTGAAGGATTCAGCATTATTGCCCGTAAAGAAGGAAAATTTGCCGTATCCATTACTGGTTCCATTTCCACAACCGACAAGGATGTTAACGAAATAACTGTTGTATGGGAAGATGAATAAGAAAGCGTGACAACAACTACTCGTAGCCATGCTTTGATAAAAATAAACATGGGATAGTAACGTAGAATGCAGTATCTACCCTATTTCCAAACGTCCAAACAGTAAAAACCACCAGATAAGGTCAGGATATGACCGATTCTACTGGTGGTTTTTTTGCTGATCCTGAATTCTTCTCGCACAGGCAGACATGAAGAGCAAGAGGAAGAATATTTATTTTTTATTTCATAAATGTGATCTTAATGATGGCGTTACAAGTGCTCGTTAAACCATCCGGCAATATGCTCCAGACGACGTACCCTTAAGTGCGGGTGACCTCCGCGAGACAGCTCGTGATTGGCTCCCGGGAAACGAACGAACCGAGTGGTCTGTTTGCGCCGCTTCAAGGCAACATACAGTTGTTCAGCCTGTTCAATCGGACAACGCAGATCCTGCTCACCATGCAAAATCAGCAGCGGCGTGCTGACATTACCCACATATGCAAGCGGGGAGTGTTTCCATAACTTCTCGGTGTCATCCCATGCATTACCGCCAATCTGGTCTTCCGTGAAAAAGAATCCAATATCACTGACTCCGTAGAACGAGAGCCAGTTAGAGATGGAGCGCTGAGTGACGGCTGCCTTGAAACGGTCAGTATGTCCAACGATCCAGTTGGTCATAAAGCCACCATAGCTGCCGCCAGTGACGCCCAGACGGGACTCGTCGATAAACGAATATCGGGACAACGCATAATCCATGGCTTCCATCAGATCACGATAATCCCCGCCGCCATAGTCACCCCGGCAGGCATTCACGAATTGCTGCCCGTATCCGAGCCCACCTCTTGGATTGATATATACAACAGCATAGCCCTGTGCTGCGAGGATCTGGAACTCATGCATAAACGTAAAACCATACATCATATGTGGACCGCCATGAATCTCAAGGATGGTTGGGACTTTGATCCCTTCCACCATGCCAGCCGGTTTGAGCATCCAGCCTTGCAGTCGCAGGCCATCAGAGGAATCGAACCAGAAGGTCTCCGGTGTGCTAAGTTGGATTTCTTCATCCAGTTGAGGATTGCTATGGGTCAATTGTATAGGCTCGGCCCCAACTTCATCAGGTTGGGTATACAGAAAGAGATCACCAGGATGAAGTACGTCTGCTACGCCTGCCACAATCTGTCCATTTTCCAGCATAGCAAATTGATAGAACTCTTTCTCGTCCGGCAAGATGTATTCGGCATGACTGCCGTCCCGTGCAAATCGGGCAATCCGAACGCTACCTTCAATAGTAGCAAGACAGAGAATGGATAAACCATCACGACTGAATACCGGGCCCGTATTAGTCAGGTGTGAACGCATATCACCAACGAGGCTGTGATTGATCTGGACATCCCAATCCTTGCTCAGACATACGGGTTGGCCGCCCGAGATCGGAAGGGTATAGAGCTTGACCAACGTAGCATTTCCATAGGAGCGGTCGCTAGCAAGCAGTGCAAGGGATTGTCCATCAGGTGCGTACGTCAGCCGGCCGAAAGTGTATCCTTCCGGGGTCAACTGCTGCACGTCAGATCCGTCAGCCTTAGCGCGATACACATGGTTCGTCAGGGTGTAATCGTTATGCTCCTCGCCCTCTTCCGGAAACTGAGCGATCCAGGCAATGGACTCTCCATCCGGCGACCACGCATAATCCCCAACGTCATAATGGCCTGTAGTTACAGGGATCGCTTCTCCGCCTTCGATTGGAACACGGAAGAGATGGGTTCGTCGACCGTTCCACAGTCCGCCGCTGTCAGATTTCATTCGAATTCGATCCACGACAAGTTCTTGCGGCAGTTTTTTATCTATGTCTTCCGTTTCATTTTCGTCTTTTTCACTCATGTCCACAGATGACTTAACAAGCAAATTGAGCCCATCTGGTGACCAGAGCAGGGAGCTGACGCCATGCTTCAAATGACTGATTTGTTGTGCTTCTCCACCATCTGAGGCGATCAGCCACACTTGTGTTTTGCCTTCATGCTCTCGTAAAAAAGCAAGCTGTGAACCATCCGGCGACCAAGCAGGAGCGTGATCCTTATCCCCAGATGTGAAAGGTCTTTCCTTCTGGTTCTCCAGGTTAAGGAGTCTCAGGTGAGAAGAATAACCGTCTCGTGCTTCATTTGTTTTCCGACTTACATATACCAATTGTCCGCCCTGAGGAGACGGAGTTGGATCATTAACCCATGTAATTTGAAAAAGATCTTCCGATGTTATGCCGCGCAGACTCTTCATTGTTTGTCCTCCCACCACGATTCAGATTGTTTTAATTTCCTAACCTTTCCATTTATATTAACGGAAAGCATGAGGCAGGACAACACGATTCTAACGAACGTACTCCTATTTCTTAACAATATCGCCTGTGCCCGAAAGGAATTATTGGAAGCATGACGAATCCTAATGTTGAATAGTCATGAAATAGACGAAAAGCTGTCTGAAAATGATGTTTAATGTCAGTTGAATCTGTTTAATGAACAATGCTATTTAAGTATATTTGGTAATCCAGCTCATTTAATGAGCTGTACCCCTTTTATATAGATCATTCTTGTCTCAGTCACCATGAAGGAGGAGCATCACTTTGTCCACATCCTATGATCAACAGCACGTGGAATACCCGAGCCGGAAACGAATGGCATGGCTTACAGTAGGGGCGGCACTTTTTGTAGCAGCCGGATTTTTTTTGATGTTTGATGATTCTTCAGCCAAGGGATCTGCCATTTCTTCCGTTATAGGCTTGTTCTCCATTTTATTTTTTGGGCTTTGTCTCTGCTACAGCCTGGTGAAGATGATTAAGAAGGAACCTTCCTTTGTTGTCGATGAGCATGGGTTTGTGGATTCATCTTCTTACACATCAGGAGGGTTAATTGCCTGGAAAGATGTTGAGAATATTTTTATGTATGAATTCATGGGACAGAAGATGATTGGGGTTAAATTGTGGGACGAGAAAGCATTTCTGGATCGTCAGAATGGGATGAAGCGCAAATTAATGACGGTAAATAGCAGCATGGTCGATGCTACGGTAAGCATTGCCCAGAGCAGCCTCACGTTACCACTGGATCAGTTGTATATCATGATGGTGGAGCGTTGGAAGCGATCGAATGAAAGGGCGAGTGAAGGGAGTAGCTTTGATCTGTTTAATAATCAATAGATAGGAAGAAGAGTATTCTCAGATTGGAGGAGTACAGATGCAACAAGGAAATCAGATGCGTACGATCCAGCTACCCGATGGGACAACATTACCTGCAATCGGACAGGGAACATGGTACATGGGTGAGAAACAATCCAGTCGGAGAGAAGAAGTTCAGGCACTGCGTCATGGTATTGAACGTGGAATGACAGTAATAGATACGGCTGAGATGTATGCTGAAGGCGGGGCGGAAGAGGTCACTGGTGAAGCGATAAAAGACTGTCGCGATGATGTATTTCTGGTATCCAAGGTATATCCTCACCATGCGGATCGGAAGCAGATGATTACCGCTTGTGAGCGCAGCCTTTCCCGGCTGGGCACAGATCGCTTGGATCTGTACTTGCTGCACTGGCGTGGAGGTGTGCCGTTGGAAGAGACGGTTGAAGCTCTGGAACAGTTGAAACGATCAGGCAAAATTCTGCGTTGGGGTGTCTCGAATCTGGATACAGAGGACATGCAGGAGCTCTGGAACGTTCCAAGTGGTCAGCATTGTGCAGTGAATCAGGTGCTGTATCATGCAGCTTCTCGTGGTATAGAATACGAGCTTCTTCCCTGGTTGAGGGAACGCCGTATTCCTGTGATGGCATATTGTCCACTGGCCCAGGGAGGTAGGCTTCGTAAAGAGTTACTGGAGCATTCAGTCATCCGTGAGATTGCTAAGGATCGAGGAGTCAGTCCTTCGCAAATTGCGTTATCCTGGGTTATTAGGGATGGAGACATACTGGCGATCCCGAAAGCTGTACAGCTGAATCATGTTGCAGAAAATGCTGCGGCGATGGATGTTATTTTGACCCAAGATGAAATGGTTCGGTTGAATGAGGCATTCCCTGCACCTAAGGGCAAGGTGCCTTTGGATATCGTATAGAAAACTTCTTGTCAGACCGATTACATCATACAATGAACGAAGTTGAAAGAATCAAGAGTAATAAGAGCAGATCTGAGGATCTGTTCTTTTTTTTTGCATTTGAAGCCATTTTAAATAAATGGGCTTTACAACAACAAATCACTAGTGTACTATGTAACTAACACACAGATACAGAGAGGAGCGAGGACATTGTGAGCATCGAATTTGACAACAACTTGCCAATCTACCTGCAGATTATGCAGTACATCAAAAGACAGATTGTGACCGGAACACTTAAGGCAGGCGATAAAATTCCTTCGGTTCGTGAGCTCGCGGCCGAATTACAGATCAATCCCAATACAGTACAGCGAACATTTCAGGAGTTGGAGCGGGAAGAAGTGGTTGAAACCAAGCGAGGTCTGGGTCGATACGTGACAAGTGAGGAGTCGAAAATTATGACGATCAAAAAAGAGATGGCTGGTGAATTGCTGGAGCGTTTTCTGACAGGAATGCAGGAACTGGGCATCGAAGAACAGGATATCGTAAATATCGTGGCGGATGCCGTTGCAGAGGGAAAGCAATCACTGCATCGTGATGGAAGAGGAGGAACAGGGAATGAGTAATATTCTTGAGCTGAACCATGTGAGCAAAACGTATGGCGGCAAGAAAGCACTTCATGACATCACGCTTGATATCGCACCAGGCCGAATTGTAGGTCTGCTGGGCAGTAACGGCAGCGGTAAAAGTACTTTGATGAAGCTGGTTGCAGGGCTTCTGCACCCCAGCAGTGGAGATGTTCGTGTTACGGGAAAAGCTGTAGGTTTGGAAACGAAGTCGCTGGTATCCTTTATGCCGGACCGCCCATTAACCGAGAGTTGGATGAAGGTACGGGACGCGATTGCGTATTACCGCGATTTCTACGCTGATTTTGATCAAGAGAAAGCGAGAGAGATGCTTGATTTCATGAAGCTTGGAGAGGGAGATAAGGTAAGACATCTGTCGAAAGGCATGAATGAACGACTGCAATTAACACTGGCTCTTTCCCGTAAAGCTCGTCTTTATCTGCTCGATGAACCGATTGCCGGGGTAGACCCGGTTGCACGTGGCAAAATTCTGGATGCGATTGTGAAGTTCTATGACGAAGACAGCAGTCTGATCATCTCTACACATCTCGTAACGGATATTGAACGAATTTTTGATGAAGTGATCTTCATCCGTGAAGGGGAATTGGTAATGCGGGAAGAAGTGGAAACACTGCGTCTCAAGTACGGTAAAAGTGTGGATGAAATGTTCAAGGAGGTCTATGCGGAATGATGACACTGCTGAAGTATGACTTTAGAAGGAATTGGAATACATTGTTGGCTGGGCTAGCCGTATTGATTATCGTTCAGATTGGGCTGGCATTGTTTTTTTCTGAAGTAACAGGGAGTGTTGTAGGTGTCATTGCATATGTCGGAGCAGGTGTGGCTATTTATGTGAAAATGATCAAGACATACCGATCCAATATCCGTTCGTTCAACCGTCGTCTTGTGCCGGTAACAGGGCTGTCTCACGTCTTGTCTCCGATCATATTCGGAACACTCTGCTGGTTGGGCTTAATGGTTGTTGCTGCCATTCACTACTTTATTTACAGTACAACGCATACAGGGATTAACTTTACCAGCTACATTAACGATTCGGGTATTCATGTTTCGGAGATTCTTAATGTGTTGCTGTTTCTCTGGTGGGTGGCTATGTTCAGCATCATAATCATCTTCCTCTCCATTTCTATCGGAGGCAGCTTCCGCTTTAAAACAGGACCATGGATTAGTATTGTCGCATTTTTCGTACTAGTCAATGTCATTAGCTGGCTGGAGAATATCATCTTCTCGGGTCGTTTTAATTCGAACGAATTATTCCATTTCACTGAAGAAAGCACAGCGCTCTCCTTTACGTCCAATCGGATTACATGGTCAGATGGAACATGGGCCAGTATTATTTTTGAAATCATCGTGGCTGTGATTTTGGTTGGTGTTGCTGTGTATCTGAATAATAAAAAAGTTGAAGTTTAAGATAAGATTCTGTCAGCTGCAATTTAGCTGGCAGATTTTTTTATTTGAAGCAATTCCCAGTTCTTATACGTAAATAGGGATATATGTCGTTTTACAATATGGGAGAAGGTTTATTTTTTGTAAGGGAGGAATTCCATGGAACTCTATTTCAGAGATAATTTCTTTAATGCAGGGTACACCGAGATTATGAACCATGAACAGGAACAGGCAGGTCATCTCGATTTGAAAAGTGCCTTTGGTTCATCGCTTGATGTATTCGATAACTCGGGACTCATTTGCAGTGGTAAATTCCGCATGTTTAGTAACCGTTGGGATGTGACCTCAGCCGATGGAAGGGAGTGGGGTGTCTTACGGGCGAGGTTCAGCTTTTTCAGTAAGAAGTATGAGTACGATGCAGGACCACGTGGTGTGTATGATGTCTCCGCGCCGGCGTTTTCACATGATTATGATATCACCGGGATGGGCGGTAAAGTTGTGGCAAGCTTCAGGCGTACAAGTGGCTGGTTCGGTTCAGGCGCATTTGTGTTAGACAATCAATCAGAACATCTGGACACGTATGAATTGATAGCGGTTGTGATGGGTGTGCATGCGATTAATAAAAGAAGGAACTCGGCTGCCGGTAGTGGCGCGTAGAGAAAACATATGAACAAAGAGGCTGTCCCTCAGGTCGTTAGTATAACGGGGGACAGCCCTTTTTGTATTATATTATTCTAATGAAACGAACACACGCTATTTGTCCCCCTATGCATAAGTTGGACGTTTAACGAATCACAACTAACAAGAGCTATGCAGAATCACTGCCGTCTGCATTGGCGAAAGGCTTTTCAATGGTGTGGCTGCGCACTCCTCCAGAAGTCCGTTCAGGCAGTGCTTCAAGTTCGGTTTCCGCATAGCGTGCCAATACTTTTGCGGCTGTCTCGGACATTCGCTCTCGAAGCGCAGCATTGTCTGCAATCCGTACCCGTTTGCCCAGAAAACGCATTTTGGACAGCACATAATCCATCTCATTCCGCGGGATGGTCAGTTCAATGCGGTACGTCTGTTGGGCTTCCACAAATTCCACCTGCTTCTGGAAGCAGGAAAAGGCATACAGAATTCGGGACAACTCCTGATTGAACTCCGGCAGCACTTCGATCATTACGGTCGTCTTCCGGTTTTCCGTTAAAATCGCGATTTTGGCAGCATATTGAGAAGCAGTTTCCGGTTGAAGCGGCTGAGCTTCCGCGGTAATGATGCTGTGCAGCTTGGTGGACATCAGTTTGCTGTAGAGTGGAGCATACCAGAGTACGTACCATTCTTTTTTAACCATGGAATATTCGAGCTTGTAGGGGTATCCAAACTGATCCTGGCTGATTCGTCCATTGCGTACACGCCCTGTCAAGCGAAACCCCTGATGATGCAAAATCATCTGCCGTAATGGTTTGAGCAGCGGATGAAAGACACTGTTTTCTTCACTTTTGGCTTTTTCGGTCAGGTAATCCTGAAGGTCCAGATCCTGCTCTGCATCCAGCATGTCATGCATTTTGTGCAACGTGTCAGGGTTTAGTGCTTCTGGTGCGGCAGGGTGATTCAGCATCATGCGCAGCCAGGCCCGTTCCTGGGATGTCCAGGTAAACAGTCCGGTTTCATTCAATCTCGTCATCATCTGGTAGTTGAACATCTTCTCGAACAGATTCATAATATTGCGCAATCTCCTTCCATTCCTTAATCATCTCCTGACGCAGCCTCTGTGGGGCGATCACCTCACAACTTGAGCCAAAACTCCGAAGCCACGGCTTAATCTCGGTGATACCGTTGACCTGGATTTCATACAGAAAGGTATGTTCCGTTTCGGGCGTAATCGTTCCCCATTGGCCTTGCAAACGAACCCGATCCAGAATGAAGTTACGCTGGCCGTCCTGAGGATGGAAGAATCGTGCTTGAACCGTTACGGTGTTCCCCGTATCCACCAGCCAGCTGTAGCGGCTGATCTCGGCCCACTGTTGTTTCAATTCGAGCATATATCCTTCTTCAATCGAATCCTGTTCCTCCAGCTGTGTAATGCCTTCCATGCGGAATTTCACAAAGCCACGGCGTCCCTGATATCCAATGACATACCAGCGACCATACTGATGGTCATAGACCACTTCAAGCGGTACGATCCGGTTGAATCGTCCGCCTGCTTCCCGTTCAAAGCGTGGATTCGTATTCTGCGAACTGTAGCTGGACGGTTTTTTGGGTGAATAGTACAGAAACTTGACATGTTTTCGTTGGCGAATTGCACTAAGCAGAGTGTACAGATGTGCTTCGTCCAGAATGCGTGAATAATAGTGGTATTTATATATGAATGGCTCGGTGGCTTCTTCCTGCGGATAACTTGAGGCAATGGCCTTTTTGAGACTGTCCCGCAATATATAGCCTTGTACGGACGGAACCTGAGTGTTTGCCATAATATCCACAAAATCATACAGCTCCAGCTGTTCTTCCACGGTTAGACCCGTAAGTACGTCCTGCTGCAAAAGGTAACGATATGGCCTGCCGCCAGGTTCCTTGCGGATCACCCCCACTTCTTCCAGATACTTCAGATCGGAGCGAATGGTCTTTTCGTCAGGCAGCGCCAGTTCCTCTGGAAGTTCAGCGCAGCAGGCATCCAGTAATTCCATTGCGGTTAAAGCTTGATCTTGCAGGGTATGCAAAAGGACAGAAAGACGCTGAATTTCGGTCTCTTTCATCGACTTGGCGCGAAAGAGGAAGAGCAGCATAGGCTCAGCAGATTCTCCGTACTGGAAGCGAACAAGGTCCGCCATTTCTTTGTTTGGTTCCGAACCTGAGCGTTGGTCAGCGACGGTCTGCATGATTTCTTTTAATCTACGCTGGGTTTTATCAAAAGTATGTACGGATATACCAAGCCGTTCGGCATATTGTTTACGGTTGTAGGCACCACTTGTCAGGGACAGCATGCGCAGAAACTGAATTTCTTTGTCAAAGCTTTCTTTAGCCATGAACTTTCACTCCTTGGTGGCCTGGAGTCAGGCGGATATAGTGGATGATTATGTTGGCAGAACAATTCTTCGTTATATAGAAACATTGGTGATCTTCCCATTTACTATATCCCTACATTCTATCAGGATGAGTGGTTGGTTTCATTTTAAACTTATGGAGGTTGAATCAATTTCATAATACCTTTAGCTGCTTCAATCGTTACAAAACGATAATTTAATGAGTTTTGAAATTGATTCGTCGCCATACTTTCGCCATGTTCGCGTGCAAATGTGTGAGGCATAATAAGGTTGTGAAGCGGGGCAGCAACAAACTCTGCGGATCAAGGTTCCGAGGCGCCAGGGAGGGTTACTTCGACTGTTAATCGACCAGGTCGTTGGTTCGAATCCAATCGCCGCCGTTCATGGCGGTGTAGCTCAGCGGTAGAGCGGGTATTATACCTTCCCACCTTTTTCCTCGGAACATTTTATTAGGATATATCAGTAAATAGACTCACACCGGGAGGTCATGAGTGATGAGCAGAGCAAAACAATTATTTAATCAACCTCAGCCAACGACACGTAATCATGGGGGTTACGGAGCCTATGACCGTTTGGTGGAGGAACAATATATACAGATGTTGATGACCAATACATTGAACAATACGTTTTATGCAGACACACAGCAACTGATGGATGATGCGATGGTCAGTCATCAGGAGATGGCTGAGGTCGATGCAGGGTTTATGGCGCGGGCGCTGGTCTATGCTCGTAATGAAGGCTTGATGCGGTTACAGCCTCTATACGGGCTGGCACTCTTGTCCAAGGTGGACCCGGATCAGTTTGCGAAAGTATTCTCCAAGGTGGTACAGACACCGGCTGACTTGGCCGATTTTCTGACGATTCTAAGAGGAACGGGGCGAGGACAGGGCGGTCGAGCGGTGAAGCGCCAGGTGAGTCAATTTTTGAACGGCATCACTGAATATTGGGCAATCAAATACAACGGGCGCGGACGTGGATACAGTCTGGGCGATATGATCGCTACAGCACACCCCAAGCCGACAGATATGAAGCAGCAAGCCTTGTTCCGTTATTTGCGAGGACATGAAGTGGATCTTACAGACCTGCCGCAGTTGCAGGCGCTGGAAAAGCTGAAGGCTACCCCAAACCCTGCAAGTCGGATGCATCTGATCGAAAAAGGAAAACTGCCGTATTCGGTGGTCACATCGATCATGCAGCCGACACGTACGGTATGGGAGGCGTTGATGTCTCAGATGCCGACCTTTGCATTGTTACGTCATCTGAATGCAATGGATCGGGCGGGAGTGTTTGAAAAATCGAAAAATATCGATTACGTAACGGGTCGTCTAACGGATGCAGAAGCCCTGCGCAAGTCGCGCATCTTACCTTTCCGATTCGCCAGTGCATATGAAATGATCGCAAGAGAAGAGCTGCGCTCTGCTTTGCGGGAAGCGGTGGAGCTATCCATTGGCAACCTGCCATCGTTGCCGGGAAGAACAGCCATTTTCCTGGACCGCTCCGGTTCCATGCAAGGGGATTATTTGCGAATTGGATCGGTGCTGGCACTGGCGCTATATAAACAAACACGAGGCAACTCGCTGTTTTGGTTATTCGACCATATAGTTGAGGATGCTCGTCCCAAGATGGATGAAAGTATCCTTTCCCAAGCTCATCGGATTCGCGCACAAGGTGGAACCGACACGGGACGGCCTGTACGAGAGCTTCGGGATATTGGAGAGAAAGTGGATCAGATCATTATGATCACCGATGAACAGCAGAATGAAGGCAGTCCGTTATATGCTGAGCTTGTACGTTATCGGCGGATGATGAATCCGGACCTGAAAGCATTTATTGTGGATATTGCACCTTATCAGCAGGCAATGGTGCCGCCACGGGATGGCAATACCTTTTATATCTATGGGTGGAGTGAAACGGTACTGACGTATATTGCTGAGACTGTAGCGGGATATGAAACACTTGCGAACCGGGTGAGAGAGATAGAGATTTAAATTGGAAAATGTGGAGGCCACAGAGATGACTCATGTTCATGAAGAAATGAGAGATACGATTAGACAGCAGCTGAAGCAGATCGAACAGGAGGAGCAGGTGCGGATCATCTATGCCTGTGAATCGGGCAGTCGGGCATGGGGATTTCCTTCACAGGACAGCGATTATGATGTTCGTTTCCTGTATGTGAGATCGCTGAAATGGTACTTGTCCATTGAAGATAAAAGGGATGTTATCGAACGCCCGATCAGTGATCAGCTTGATATAAATGGTTGGGATTTGCGCAAAGCCTTGAAGCTGTTTTGCAAGTCGAATCCACCGCTACTGGAGTGGCTGCAATCCCCGATTCAGTATGATGAACCGTACAGCGTGGCAGAGCATATTCGTGCACTGTCGCCTTTGACCTTCTCGCCAAAGTCCTGTATGTACCATTATCTGAATATGGCGAAGGGAAACTTCCGGGATTATCTGCAGGGTGAGCAGGTGAAGATCAAAAAGTATTTCTATGTGCTGCGCCCACTGCTCGCCTGTGGCTGGATCGAACGTTATGATGCGATGCCGCCGATGGCATTTGAAGAGCTGGTGCAGGAGCTTGTTCCTGAGAGCGCGCCGCTCTATACGGAAATCCATGAACTGCTGCGCCGGAAAAAGGCGGGTGAGGAACTCGACCTGGAACCGCAGCTACCTGCGATACATGCTTTTTTGGCAGAGCAGATCGCGCATTTTGAACAACTGGCCGCCCAGCTGGAGAATGAACAGATTATTCAATATGAAGAACTGGACCGGATTTTCCGTTTTGCACTGCAAGAGGTGTGGGCGGCAAAGGAATAACAAGGAGAAGGAGGAGAACTGATGCATCTAATGTTGAAAGCAAGAGGAGCAGGGTCAGGAGCTGTATCGCGTTTGCTGGCGAAGAATCCACATAACGTATATGACCGGATGGAAAAAGGTGTACGCGTACGAATTGTGTACATCACCGATACTGAGAGCGAAACCGAAGTGCTGATTCATGCCGAACCTGACCCTGTTGATCTGGTAAGAGGCACTCCGAACGGTTACGACATCACACAATATATTAATGACCGGGAATTTGTGACGAGCAGTCTGTTCTGCTCCTACATACGTCCTGCACTGGGGACGGCGCTGAATGGTAAACCGAAGGAAGACTATGTGCAATGGGTGGAGCATCCGTTCGATATGGAACTGTCATTTGGACCTGTTGCATCGGACCTCCCTGATCGGGTTGTGGAGGAACTATTCTCATCACTCGGCTACGCGGTTACCCTTGAGCGAGATGAGTTGTCTTATACGTTTGATCTGAAAAAGAAAAGCTCAATCCGTCGTATTAGGCTGCATGGACAGGTCACGGTGCAAAATGCACTGCGTCAGTTATTTCTGCTGATCCCAGTGTTGGACAACTACAAACATTATTTCATCAGTGAAGACGAGATTGATAAGATCAAACGTTATGGCGAAGGATGGCTGGAAAACCATCCGTTGAAAGAGCTTATTGTCCGACGTACACTGCGATTTTCTGAACTGATTCGGAAGTATGAGCTTCAGGAAGGGGCTTTGTCTGTTTCGGTTGAGCAGGCAGGTGAGTTGAATCAGATTTCGGATAAGGATATCAATGAGAGTGATGAGGGGATTCAAGATGGCTCCCCAGGTGAGGTTGAGCGATCTGAGTCACCAGTGAGATTAAATGAACTGCGTTATCGTGCAATCACGGAAGTGGTCACAGGTCTTCCAGTCAAACGACGTATTGTCGATATGGGAGCCGGGGAAGGCAAGCTTTCTGCCCGCTTAGCCTACATTTCGGGCGTGGAATCCATTCTGGCCGTTGAACCATCAGGTCAGTCACGGCTTCGGGCTATGGAGCGCTTTGCGAAGCTGGAAGATCGCAGTGGGGTCATTGCTATGCCAGAGCCTGTGATCGGTTCGCTCTTTTATTTTGATGAACAGATGCAAAATCAGGATGTCATGATCCTGTGTGAAGTGATAGAGCATATCGAAGCGTATCGCTTGAACGGAATTATGGATACCATTATGAATGATTATCGACCTGATGTGTTGCTGGTGACGACTCCGAACAAAGAGTTCAACGAAGTGTACGCGATGGAACAGGAGGACTTCCGTCACCATGATCATCGTTTCGAGTGGACTCGGGCGGAATTGGCTGAACGATGTGAGGAATGGGCACTTCAAGGGAATTATACTTTTGAAATACGGGGTATTGGTGATTACGCAGAGGAATACGGACAACCTACACAACTGGTCATTTTTGAGCGGAGAAAGGAGAATGGATCATGAAGAACAACAGGAAGCCTAATGAGATAGAAGATACAATCAGGTGCCAGGGCGATGAGGCGAATGCCTTGGATCGAATACAGCGTGAAATTCGCTTGCCGCATTCAGGCATCGTTGTTCTGGTGGGGCCTTCGAACAGTGGTAAAAGCACGTTGTTGGATCGTCTCATTTTAGAAGGTGTCATCCGAAGAACCGAAGCAGTCTCATCTGACCAATTCCGAATGTTAATTGGAGATGACGAGTATATAGATTGGAAACATCGGCCTCGTAGCGAAGCAGACGTAATCTATGCCGAGTATCACCAGGTATCTGCCAGGGCGTTTGAAGCGATGGAGGCGATACTCGCAACCCGCTGCCGTCTGAACAAGCTGACCTGGGTTGATGCCACCCATCTGTATCCAGAGGATCGTCAGCGTTTGATTCAAATCGCCAGAAAAGCTCATGTACCCGTGATTGCTGTCGTACTGGATATCCCTGAAAAAGAACTGCTCGAACGTGATGTTCAGCGAGAGTATCCGCGCGGACGTCAGAGGGTGAAACAACAGGTGCAGCAGTTTAAACGAACACTACGCTCCATCCGTGAAGATGGCTTCGACGCTAATTATGTTCTGAAACAGCCTGGTGAATTCTCGTTTATCCGTACATCCAACCCCCTTGTGATTGATATAGATACAGGTATCGACATCATTGGAGACATTCACGGCTGTTATGATGAAATGATGGAATTAATTCTGAAACTCGGATATGAGGATAAAGATGGAAGTGGTCTTTACTATCATCCGGAAGGACGGAAATTGGTTTCAGTTGGAGACGTAACCAGTCGGGGACCAGAATCGTTAAAATGTCTATTGTTCTGGCAGCGGCATTGTGCATCCGGACTGGCCTACATGATCGACAGCAATCATGGCTGGAAGATAGGACGTTATCTGGATGGTCGTGACGTGACGTTAAGTCATGGCGATGAACATGTGGAGGCTGAGCTTATTCAGTTGGAGCAGGAGCAGGGCCAAGAGACGGCACTGCAAGTACGAGAAGAACTAAGGACATTTCTACTTGATGCGCCATCGCATCTTATTTTTTCAAGAAATGGCGTGCGTCAGGTGGTTGTAGCACATGCAGGGATTCGGGATCACTTTATCGGGAAACAGTCCAAACGCATTCAGGATTATTGCCGCTATGGTGATGTGGAGGGAACGGATGAACACGGCAGACCGATTCGCAAGGATTGGTACGTAGATCACACTTCGGGTGAATGCATTGTCTGGGGACACGATCCGCATCCATATCCCATGATAGTGAATGATACGGTCAATATTGATCAAGGCGTTGTCTTTGGTGGTATGCTCACAGCGTGGCGGATGCCTGAACGCGAAGCAATTAGTGTTCCGGCAAAGCAGGATTACGCTGAAGATTTGGACAGTCCACTTAAACGTTGGGAACGGCGGAGATTTGCACCTCCGAACTTACGTAAATTCAAGGAAGGATTCACAGTGCAAACCGGGTCCCGGCTGGATGTATCCATTCATGCTGAGGTCGCGAAGGCGGCGATTGATACGTTTTCCCATTTTACCGTACCTTTGGAGGAACTAGTTTATATCCCACCTACGATGAGCCCACCACCAACAGCTTCTTCGGTAGAAGGGTATTTGGAACATCCACGGGATGCGTTCCAGTACTACCGATCTCAGGGTGTTACTCGGATGATAGCGGAGAAGAAACATATGGGAAGCCGTGCCATTATGCTCCTGTTCCGAGACGAACAAGTAGCGGAGAAGCGGGTGGGAAGATCAATGCTGGGGAACATTGTGACCCGGACAGGACGTTCCTTTTTTGACCGGACGATTGAGCAGAAGGTGTTATCAAGATTACATGCGGATTTGATCGCAGCGGATTATTTTGACCGTCATCAGACGGAGTTCGTATTACTCGATGCAGAGATTGTACCTTGGAATCTGAAAGCGCGGGAGCTGATCTCATCGCAGTATGCACATGTAGCGGAGGTCTCATTGATGGATCGGGAATTGGTGGTAACCAAATTGCGTGAAGCCGAGATGGCAGGCCGAGATGTGGGGGAGTGGTTGCAGGACAAAGAACGTAAGCTTGCCAATGCTAGAACATTCCGCGACGTATTTCAGAAATATTGCTGGGATGTAGAGGACATCGGAGATATTCGTATTGCGCCGTTTCATACCTTGGCACATAGCACCGGAGCGTTCTGGGATCAGACACATGAATGGCATATGGAGCAAAATCGTGAGTTCTCTCGGATGTCTACGATGATGATGGAAACAGAATATCGCGTAATTGCAGGTAGGGCAGATGAAGATGAGGTCATTCGTTGGTGGGATGAAATCACGGCAGAAGGACATGAAGGTATTGTCATCAAGCCGGAAACATTCCGTGCCTGGAACGGCAACAAAATGATCCAACCTGCGATTAAAGTACGAGGTCGTGCGTATTTGCACATCATTTATGGCATGGATTACCTTGCACCGGATAATTTGTCCCGGCTCAGCAAACGCAAAACGTCCAAAAAAGAGCGCCACGCTCTGATGGAAAGTGCCTTGGGCATGGAGGGGATCGAGCGTTTTGTGCGCATGGAGCCCGTGGAAAGGGTGCATGAATGTGTTCTCGGGACATTGGCTTTGGAGTCTGAACCGGTGGACCCACGTTTGTAACAGGATCGATGAAGCATGAGACTTCTGATTCCTTTAGATGCAAGGTAATTGGGCAGGTTTGGTATATCCAAGCCTGTTTTTGTTTATTTTTCGTCAAAATATTTCATTCAAGATAATTAAAATTAGGAGTTTTAACGTTAATATAAATAACTAAAGCCCTATATGTTTCCAATCCATTCTGGGTAATAATTAATAGTAAGCAAGTAGTCATTGGAATCTCACAACGTAACGATAGGGGGTAACCTGTATGGCGTCAATGATTCTGCTGGTGAAACAGACGGAAGACGATGAAAAGGTTATTTATCGATTCGGACCGAATGAGCGGAAGATGGGACTCATTGAAATGAATAAGGTCAAGGAAAGTGTGAAGGAACTGGAGCCTGTTCAGGTGGAGGGTGTCAGTCCGAGTTTTTATTTTAATCGGGCCGCGCAGCGACTGGTTCGATGTTTGTTCAGAGAAGGTGGCAAGTTCCCTGAACGGACGACATGTGAATCTTAGTAGTCAATTCAAATGAGTCATGGAGACTTAGCTCAAATTTTCTATCATATATTCATTAATAAAGAAGTCCAGGCACATCCGTTGAAGGGTGTATCTGGACTTCTTTTTGTATTCCATATCGAGATTAACTTGTTCAGAATCCGTTCAGAACGACCTGATATATTGATAAAACATGGATGGAAAATGTCTTGGTTCAACTTTCATTGTATATAGCACAACATTTCTAGGTCTCTAATTTACTATCGAAAAAGGAGAGAAAAATCTTTGAATAAATGGCTTTTACGCACAACGCTTGGTGTTTTCTTGTTAAGTCAATTTCATGCGACTGCTGTATCCGCGCAAGTTACCGAAAAACTTTTCTCGGATATAGATCAAGCCTCCAATTGGTCTCTGGCCTCAATCGCTTATCTGAACGAACTGGGCATTACCCAGGGCTATGATAACGGGACGTATCAACCGCGCAAAAAAATTACTCGTCAAGAGGTGGCTGAATTGCTTGTACGGGCTCTCCAGTTACCGGCCAATGAATCTACATCCGTGCTGCCTCCGGATGTTCGTGCAAGCAGTTGGTCTGCAAACAGCATCCAACGAGTTCAGAGCCAAGGACTGATGGGCAATCCAAATGAGCCGTTTCGGCCAACAGATCTGGTAACTCGGGAAGAGTTGTTGTCCATCTTTGTCCAAGCCACTGGAGCCCAAGGAAAAGGGACTGCCGTACTGTCGGATCGTGAAGTAAGTGATCCTGTCAGCAAGCAAAGCATTGAAACATCCATGGAAATCGGTTTGTTGCAGGGGGATGGTCAAAAGTTGGCTTTGGATAGACCAACGGAACGACAGGAAATCGCTGTCTTTTTGACTCGTTTGATTCAGGCACTTGAAGAACCGAAAACGAAGGAGATGGAACTCACCATTATTAATGAGAGTACTGTCCGTATAGGTGCTTTCAAATATCCGGTGACAGACGAGATTCAAAAACTGCTGACCACTGCCAACAAGCAGTTCCTCGAAGGGGCGACCTTGAAGGTCACGCTGACACCGGATTACAAGATTCAGAACATTGTGGATTTAACGGTGCCTGCTTCCAAAAAGAATCTTGTATTTGATGGTGGAGATCTGCATATTACGGGGAATTTGATCATTTTGGGTGATGAACTAACCATCAAAAACCTTTCAGTGGATGGACAGGTATTGACTAATGGGAATACCAAAACCTCGCTGGTTTTTGAGAATGCCAAGATCAAAGGAATGGAATTGAATGTGGCTACCAAGTTAACTTTGACAGGCACGACTTCCGTTGACTCATTAACTGTGGCACAAAAAGCGGTTAAGGATTCTGAGATTGTTCTCCAGCAAACTAGCGTAATCAACGATATTATTGTTCCGGACAAGCAGCTCGTCCCGAATTTGGTCAAGGATTACAGTGGGAATCAGGGCAAGATTCAGCTCATTAATGGGAAACCTCGAGACGTACAACCTACGGTTTCTACGGGTGGAACAACTACTGGCGGCAGTTCTGGGGGAAGTGTAAGTCCAACAGGACCAGTGGTTTCAACAATCGCCAAAATTCAGGAGGTTGCTGAGGCCTATCAGCTTCCGACGCAAGTGTCTGTCCGGATGCCTGATGGCAGTACCGTTATGAAAACAGTAATTTGGACTGCACCCAAAGACGTGCATATCACGAATAATGAAGTACTCATTAATGAACCAGGGATATATCTGTTCACAGGTCAGGTTGAAGGTATCTCCGAAAAATCTCAGTTGAAATTGGATGTTAGACTGCCATTGAAACTGCAGGTAGGGTCAGAAAATTCGGGGATTGTCGTAACCACGCCTGGTGTGAGCAAAACGGTATCCTTCACATCTCAGCCTGTTCCTGAAATAGCAACGACCGTTAATCACGCCAGTTACTTGCTTGAATGGACTGATGAAAACGGCTCTTCATCTGATGTAGAGCTGATCAGTACGCCAGGATATACATCATACGATGTCGGCAATGGCTGGCTTATTACGAAGTCCGATGATGCTGCCATTGTCAACAAGGAAACAATCTTGTTTGAGGTGAAATTCAATGCTCCGGGGACATACTCCGTGCAGATAAGTGCTGTGAAACATAAACATTTTGATTAAGAAAAAGGAGTGTTCTCTCATGTTGAAAATGAATAAATTAACAAAAGCTCTGTTATTATCCTCTGCCTTGCTCTTAGCGGCCAGCCCTACGTATGCAGCTTCCGGAAGACCGGTGTCCAATACGATTACGGCCAGTTTCAAGGTAAATCCTGTTGCTCCATCCTTTGTGCTAAAGTGGGTGGATAATGCGAACGCGGAATTGGAAACGCTGCCGTTGCAAACTGTGACTAGCGGAGAAAACAAGGATGTTAAGGTTCGTGCAACGACATCCAAGACCTATACAGATATCCAATTGTTGTTTACCATCACCCGTACAGACGGAACTGCAATTACTGCAAATGATGTGGAATTGAACGAATACGTAAACAATTCGCTTGGATCGCCAAGAACCGGAGAAGTTGGCGGTGATGGTAAACTGACTATTTATACAAGGTATTATCAAACAGTCACTTCACCAGTGCATGACTTCTTGTACAATCTGAAATTCAACAACACGGGTGAGTACGAGATCAGTGTAGTTGCTCTAAATTCACCAGCTTAAGTCAAGATTGTGAAAAGTCTGCAATAGCGGGAGAGAGCCGGGAGAATCCGGTTTTCCCCTTGGAGATAAAAAGGAGATCAATACCTATGAGAATCCCGAAATTTGTTAAGGCAGTACTTCTATCTACCGCATTGTTTACTATGGCGGCCCCAGCGTATGCCGACTATTCTTACACGCCTTTATCCAATAAAATTACAGCGACTTTCAAGGTGAATGCCCCGGCAGAACCTACCTATGTATTGAAATGGTTGGATTCAAGCAACCATGAATTGGAGACACTTCCGCTTCAAACCGTAAATAGCGGGGACAGCAAGGATCTCAAGCTTCGCGCAACCGTTAGCCAGGACTTTAAGAATATCCAATATTATTTTAAGATTACCAGAACAGACGGAACTTCCATCACCAAAAGTGATTTGGATTTGTCCCAGTATAGAGATAGTGGTGGTCTAACCGCATTAAGTAGTAGTGTGGATGGGGAGCTACTTTTAATTTATTCCAAAAACTTTAGTACTATAACGAGTCCAAGCATGGATTCGACATTCAAAATTACATTCAACTCGGCTGGGCAATATCAGATTAGTGTTGTTGCTGTTTCATCACCAATCTAATGAACCAAACAAGTCCATAACCCATATCATGGGTTATGGACTTGTTTTTTTGGGAAACGGAACATGAAGTGGAGAAGCGGGTTTGATTTGCCAGTATCAGAACGTCTTCGCAAACGAAATCAGTGCGGTAATCGTAATGATGTTAAGCAACGTCGAAATCAGAACCGTCTGGGCGGCAAAGTCTGGCTCGTTATCGTATTCCTCAGCCAGAATGGACGCATTGACTCCGGTAGGCATACCGGATGCGATAATAAGGGCTTGAGCGGCGATACCTTGCAAACCGAGCAGCAGTACAATCGAAATCCCGATGGCCGGGCCAATCAGCAAACGCAGAAATGTGCTAATATACACATCAAGACGATACAGGCGAATTGGATATTTTACAATTTGGGCACCGAGTGTCAAGAGTGCTACAGCGACCATACTTTGCTGCGCATAAGTCAGCGGCATGGACAGGAAAGTGGGCAATGGAATATTCCCCATATGAAACAAAATGCCGAGCAACAGTGCATAAGGAACGGGCATTTTTAGAAATCCAATGATCACCGCACGGTAATTGCCTTTGAGCTTGGCACCCTGAATGGACAGCACACCATAGGTAAACGTCAGTAATGCCTGTAAAGACATGACCAGTGCCTGGATGGAAGAGGCCAGCGGATCACCACGAAATACCAGGGAGTTAATGGGCAGACCATAATTGCCTGCATTGTCCAGCATGATGCTGTTGTTGAAGGCAGCCTTCATGCCTTTGTTCATGCGAAGCGAGCGTGCGAACACAGACCCCACAATATAGAGAATAAGTACATATAAGGCGTAAAAAAGCGTGACAGTTCCGAGCAATTCCCCCGACATATCGGAGTGGTACATGCTCATAAAGACGGCTGCGGGGGTAATACAATAGAAATTGATTTTGGCGAGGGTGTACAAGTCCAACTTGAACACCTTTTGCATCCAGGACCCGACGGCAATCAGGAGAAAGACGGGCAGGACGACTTCAAGCATGATGTCTGCAATCATCAGTTCAGCTTCCTTTTTCATGAAAATTTCAGTCCGATTTCGAAAATACTTCAACCATTATATCATTTTATACACAGATGAAAGATGTAAATGACTAAAAAAGATAAGGGGGCTTTTCATTATGATTCCAGATCATCTGGATTATGGTTTATCGATATTATTTATTGGATTCAATCCCAGCATCACGTCTGGAGAGACGGGTCATCATTATGCTTATAAAGGAAACCGTTTCTGGCGCATTCTTGAACGTTCCGGATTGACTCCTCGTTTATATGATGCACAAGAGGATGGAGAGTTGCTGAAGCTGGGGTACGGATTTACGAATATTGTTGCCCGGCCAACAAGAGGTATGGACGATATTACAAAGGAAGAATATGCAGAGGGACGGCAGATTTTACGGCAAAAGCTGGAGGAATACCGACCAGACATCGCCTGTTTTGTGGGGAAAGGGGTATACACCCAGTACAGTCAGCGTGCCAAAGCGGAATGGGGATTTCAGGACGACCCGGTCGTCAAGGAAATTCATGAATTTGTAGCCCCTTCATCCAGTGGGTTAGTGCGTATGTCGATGGACGAGATCGTAGCGATCTATTCCCAGCTTAGTGATTTTGTCTCAGAAAAAAGCAGAGAGGACTGAAAAACGAAGCAAAACTGAAACTCCACATGGCAGCAAGTGAAGCAGTAACAATGAACCTTCAATGGTTGCAGAGTTCGGCTATCCGGTTTACACCGGGTGGCGCGAATTCTTTTTTTTGGATAAAGTGAGAGGTTTCAGGAAGTGATTCCGTCTATATAGTACAGAACCATGCAAGGAAGCTGTAGAGAAGGGGGATTACATGACTCAACAGATACCAGAGGAGGAGCTCATTCAGCGTATTATGGCAGGGGACAAACAGCTATTTGCTGTGCTCGTGGATCGATATAAAAATAAAGTCTTCGGCATTTTACGCGGAATGGGTGCGAGTCATCAGGATGCACAGGATCTCGCTCAGGATACGTTTCTTCGGATGTACCGCTATCTTCCGACACGAAGGGAAGGAAGCAGTTTCTCATCTTGGGTATACACCATCGCTGTGAATCGGATGCGGGATTTTATGCGGCAACAGAAACCGGTCATGACCGCTGTTCATACAGTCTTGGAACAAACCAATGGTGAGACGCCAGAGAAACATGTGCTGCATAAGGAGATGCAGCGTGAAATATATCGCCAGATGGACCAACTGCCAGAGTCGTATCGGCTTGTGCTGCTGCTTAAATATACGAATGAGCTGAGCTACGAAGAGATTGCAGATATCACAGACATGAGCCCCGCACAAGTGCGTAATGCACTTTATCGAGGGAAGAAAACGTTGAAGAAACAAATGGAGCGCAAAGGAGGTTTATCGACGTATGAAGCCTATTCCAAATGATGAGGATCGATTGTGGGAACAGCATTTCTTTCGTGAGGAGCCGGATGCGGACCTTACACTTGAGGTGATGCGAAAACTGGAAGGCGTGTCCATGGAAAGCGCAGAGCACGGGGATCCATTTACGAAAAAGGCTTCCAAATCCCATTGGATGCGCCGTACTGGGATTGCAGCGGCGGCAGTTGTGATCCTTGTGGGAGGGGCATGGTTTGCTTTTGATCACACAGCAAAATCGACTCAATCCACGGTAAATGCCGTAAATAACCCGCCACTACCTAACATACCTGTTCCAGAAGAACTCAAGTATTCCTATTTTGCCGATGATTACAAACGCTTGAAGCCACTCGGTCTAGTGGTTAATCCGAATATCAACATTGAGGATCAGGGCTACACGCTTAAGATCAAAGATGTGTTGGTAGATCGCTCTCAAATCGTGATCACACTGAAACAAACAACACCTGATGGGCTAGGGCTTTTTGCAATATCTCCAGAGGCGGGGAGAATTCATATTACGGACGATCAGGGGCGACAGGTTGCAACTCTCGCGCGGGATACCAGAACAAGCGGTTCGGCAGCTGAACGATTGGTATACCAGTTGCATGATGATATCCCGGATCAGGTGATCGTGCGTGGAGAACTTGGGCATCTAAAAGTAGGAAGCTATTATAATTTTGAGACAAAATCATACGAAGATAAAAATGCTGTGATAGATTGGAGCTTTCAATTCAACATCGATATGACCAAAGCCAAATCACTGGCTGTTGAGGCTCCTATGAACAATACCTACACCACTCCTGAGGGTTTGAAACTGGACATGACACAGCTAGTACGTACGCCAAACGGGACCCGCCTTGACATGAACATCAGTCTGGATGATCAACTTCGTGCCAAAGTCGGAGAAGATTGGGCAGATGATATGGACCTGATGTATCACATCGAAATTCCTGAAACGAATGAGTATCGAATATTCAACGGGAGCAGACCAGATGCCCGTCAAGCCAAGTTCCGGTTCCGAGATTTGAGTGGATTAATGGATGGTGGTCCATTGAAGTTATCGGAGACATGGGACCCTGCTTTTGTTACGGTGGATGCGAAGAAGATTCGCTTTGTCCTGGAAGGATACACCATACCAGTGTGGGGAGAGAAGTCGGTGGAAGTGGATCTGGAAAAGATGCGTAAGGATGCTGAAATTTACACCTACGTACTGCAATTTGAACAATATGGAGATGAAATTTTATTTTCTGAATTCAATTTCAAACCGGTGTGGGAATCCTATGACAAAAACTACTCATTAGTCCTGGAGGGAAGAGGGACGTTCCGAAATGCTTTTAATGGCGATCGCTGGGTGGCTGTAGATCCGGAAGGAAAAGAGTATCCTGTTCAAGTAATCGGTTATCCAGACCAGCCTAATAATGACGGAGAATACGTTGCAGACAATCTGAAATTGGTCATCCGTGGTTTTTACAAAGAAGATGGAACAAAATTAACCTTAAAACGAACCGTAGTTAATCGTGAGTATCGAGACGTGAATTGGGAAGTAGATCTTCCATCGTATACCAGTCTGCCTTGGCAGAAATAAAGAAACGGAACGGAATAAGCTTGGAAGAATAACAAGATAGAGATAGAAGGGCCCAGCATAATAAAATGCTGAGCCTTTTTGATATTCAATAAAGTTAAGTCCTGCTGATGCTAAAGAAGTTGTGCACATTGAGTTACGCCGATTCCCGTGGAATAAGGGATGTGGATAACATGACCGTTTCCTTTGGTGTTCCCGGGCGTTCAATTCTGCGCTGTAACGCTTCGATCGCACGCTGACCGAGTTCCTCTTTGCACAGGTTGACTGTGGTCAGGGGCGGTGACGATGTGGCGGCGGCATGCACATTGTCGATACCGATGACAAGACAATCCCCAGGTGTGGAGAAACCCATTTCCTGCAACTTATTCATCCACTGCAAGGCGATATCATCATTTACGCCAATCCAGGCATCAGGCCGTTCGTCGGCGGGCATGTTTTTGATTGTGGCAGCCAATTGGTCAATCCATTCGCCGTTCTCATAAGGAATATTCCATTCTCTGAACGTGGTCAACCGACTGCTGTCTGCGTGGAAATGGTTCAAAGCCAGTTCGATGCCGATCTTCCGCTGTGCAAAGCTGGCAGCTCGGCCATCATCCGTAATCAGACCGATGCGGCGGCACTGCATCGACATTAAATATCTAGCCACAGTAATGCCTGCTTCCAGGTTATCATGGCTGATCGTATCGCAGTTCAATAGTGGCTCCTGATGATCCACGAGCACAATGGGGCGGCCTGTCTGGGTCAGTCGTTGCAGGACTGCATGGGGGAAAGCGCCCATGGCGATGACTCCTGCACAACGTTCCCAATCCAAGTGAGGAGCGATTGCCCGTTCTGGCGGCGTGTGTTCATCAGCGACTCCCAGAGAGGGAGATACAATGGCATGATGCCATCCTCTCTCATTACAGGCAGAGATCATGCCTGAGAGGACGCGCTGCCAGTAGTGGGGCTCACCCCGGTTGAGCTGATTCATGCAGATGAGAGCAAATGGGGGTTCGGATTGTTCTGTCTGGGTTGCAGTTGGAACAGTGCTGCTTCCTGGGGTGCTTTGGCGATATCCCAAGGCACGGGCTAATTCCAGCACACGGGCGCGAGTCGCTTCGCTGACACCTGTCTTGCCACTGAGTGCACGGGAGACGGCATATTTGGATAATCCAAGCTGGTCGGCCAGCGACTGGATAGATACTTTACGTGACATTTCATTACTCCTTCATATGTAAACAATTTGCATAAAACTAACGAGCCATTTCAATCTACAAGATATGATCCAATTTATTTTTTAATATACCATCCGTTATGAATTGACGATCATCTTCCGGCACAGTACACTTACAAATAATAATGTTATTATAATTTATCATAACGAAAATAACAATGCGACACAGATCATTGAATGAATCGATGCAAACAAATATGGAAACTTCAATTCAAAGGAGACGACATCCATGGAACAGTTCAGATTACCGAAAATCCCCATGCCGCATCTGGAATTACCGCAAGCTGTGCAGAACATTCTCACCGAGGCCGAGGAACGGCTGCAACATAGACCCAGATTGCTGGCACAGTTCCGTAACTGTTTTCCCAACACGTTGGAAACGACGACAAAGCTATTGGATGATGGGACAACCTTTGTTATTACAGGGGATATCCCGGCAATGTGGCTGCGTGATTCAGTGGAGCAGGTGATGCACTACGTTCCGCTGGCAAAGGAAGACGAACAGCTGCAGCGGATCATTGGCGGGCTGATCAAACGGCATACATTCTATGCGGACATCGATATCTATGCCAATGCGTTCAACGAAACGGCTAATGGATGGCATTGGGATGCGAATGATGAGACAGAGATGTCGCCTTGGGTGTGGGAACGCAAGTTTGAGCTGGATTCACTTTGTTTCTCTATGCGGCTCGCCTATGCGTATTGGCGTGAGACGGAATTGACGGATATATTTGACGAGCGTTTCAAGAGGGTGATGGAGAGCGTAGTACGTCTGTGGAAAACGGAGCAGCGTCATGGTGAACAGTCCCCATATCAATTCATGCGCCGGAATTGTCCAGCCCATGATACGCTCCGTAACGAAGGCTTGGGGATGCCGGTAAACTATACCGGGATGATCTGGTCCGGTTTCCGCCCCAGTGATGATGCATGTGATTTTCATTATAATATCCCGGCAAATATGTTTGCAGCGGTGACTTTGCGCCAAATGGGGGAGATTGCAAGGTGGGTATTTCGAGATGAGAAGCTTGTCAGTGAGATGGCTCATCTGGAAGAAGAAATACGACATGGTATTTCCTTATACGGTACTTACCGTCACCCCGAGTATGGGCAGATTTATGCCTATGAGACGGATGGTTACGGCAACTTTTGCCTAATGGATGATGCAGGTACCCCGGGACTTATGTCTATTCCTTATTTGGAGTATGCTTCCACCGAGGACATCGTGTACCAGAATACACGGAGCTTTATTTTGAGCAAGGAAAATCCGTTTTATTATGAAGGACAAGCAGCCAAAGGCATCGGCAGCCCTCATACTCCTCCCGGATACGTCTGGCATATGGCGCTGTCTATGCAGGGTTTGACCGCAGACAATGATAAGGAAATGCTGGACATGATAGATTTGCTGGAGAACACGGATGCAGGCACCGGCTACATGCATGAAGGGTTTCATTCGGATGATCCAAACACGTTCACAAGGCCCTGGTTTGCTTGGTCGAACAGCCTGTTCTCGCAGCTTGTGTACAAGGCAATGAAAAAAGGAATTCTATAAAATGATGTAAGTTCAAAAAAATAACTGCCTGCAAAGCAGTCGTTCCGGTTACGAATCGTTCTTTCTATCGCTGTTATCCCCGGATTTTTTGATTCCCTTTTTGTAAGGGGAAATCCGGTGATAAAGGCGAGCACTTCGTTTCTCCAGAATCGATTTCGTTCCCTGCACTGCGTTTGCTATTTGGCATGACATTTTTTCGGCTACATCATTTCTAGAATAGAAGAGTGAGTAGACAAAAAGCCCAAACTGCTAAAGATTCGCAGTTTGGGCTTGGTTTATGAGGAAGGATATGTGACTCACGGCTTCGCTATGTGGTTTTCAGCAGATCGGCGATGAACACCTTTTGACCTGTGCGGGCACTTTCGAGGGATGCAAGGACCATGGCCATACTGAACTGGTTATCACTGCAATCGGTCTCAGGCAGTCGCCCGGATTCCAGCGCTGCGAACATGTCTTCGAGGCAGCCGTGATGTCCTGTTTTCTCCATGACAGGCTGCTCTCCTTCGATCCGCTCACATGGTTGGAAAAAGGATGGTTTGCCTTCCGCATCCAGATGCTGTGCCGAGACAACTTCAGCATAAATGTCATCATGTCCATCCCAGATCGCGGTTCCTTTTTCGCCGGTTACACGCCAGGATGCTTCCCATGAAGTAGGCACACCTTCTGTGCACCAGGACCCGCGATAGTTAAACACGGAGCCATCGGACATTTCGAAGATGCATAGTGCCATCGCATTACCTTGATACCAGGAACCTGGAGGATTGAATTCGTGGCAGTACACCGAGACCGGATTGGCACCGAGAATATAACGTGCCTGGTCGAAGGTGTGGATCGCCATATCCAGCAGCAGTGGACTATCCATCAGGTCACGGAATCCTCCAAAATGAGGTCCCAGGAAGAAATCTGCCCCTGCAAAACCGACCTGGCCAATCGTTCCGTCGGAAATCAACTGCCGATAGGCGCGAATACGTGGATCGAAACGGCGATTTTGCATCACAGCCTGAATATTGCCTGTACGGCGTGCAGTCTGAACAATATCTTCACAATCAGAGAAGGATTCCGCCAGAGGTTTTTCGCCAAATACATGACATCCTTGCTGTAACGCCGTCATGGCAATGCCGTGATGGCTCGCTGGAATGGTGACATCAAATACGATATTGGCATCTGTTGCTCGAATGGCCTCACCGATATCCGTAAATGTGGGACAGGAGAGGCCGTGCCGTGCAGCGAGTGCAACGGCAGTCTGTTCATACAGATCAACAAGCCCCACAATTTCCGTGTCCGGCCTTTGCATGGCGTAATCAACCCAGGTGTTGGACATGGCCCCACAGCCTGCCACAACTACCCGATAAGGATGACTCATCCTATCATCTCCTTATACTTTTCATTTTCTATGTTTGTGCAATGGACATCATGCCACTCCATGTTAATCCCGTTTTTATACCGGATTGGGAATAAAATCTCCACCGCGACATTGTTTTAAATATTTTAGTGCGTGCACCTGTCCGGTCATTTCGAGTTCATCTTTGTAGACAGGATCATGCCAGCCTTCAATATCAATCGTTCCCTGATACCCGTTTTGGCGCAGAATTGTAATGATGTCGGACCAGTTGGTATCCCCGAAGCCGGGTGTACGGTGCCAGACGAATTCACGTGGGCCGTGCACGCCATATTCTTTGACGATGTCCCAGGCAATGGTGGCATCTTTGCCGTGCACATGGAACACTTTAGGCGCCCATTTGCGCAGCTGGGGAATTGGGTCAATCAGGCTGGACATTTGATGGCATGGCTCCCACTCCAATCCGATGTTTTCATCAGGAACTGCATCGAACATCATCTCCCAGGCCGTAGGATTATGCGCAATGTTCCAATCGCCTGTCTGCCATGTGCCGCCCATATCACAGTTTTCAAAAGCAATGCGTACACCCCGGTCTGCAGCCCGGCGTGCCAGTTCTCCAAACACTTCCTTGAACCGTGGGATGGATTGGTCAATCGGTTGATCGGTCAGTCGTCCGGTAAACCCGGAGACGATATCCGCTCCGAAGAGCTGGGCATGGTCAATCACCCGTTCCCAACTGGCCAGTGTATCGGCATTATCCCCGGCTCCGGTGAGCGGATTGCCAAAGACACTTACTGCAGAGATGACAATTCCTTGTTCGTCCACAATTTCACGGACACGTTTGGCTGTTTCGGCGAGGTCCAGATCACCAGTTGTTTGCCAGAAGGTCAGATTGAATGATTCGAAGCCATGTTTCATGATCTGTGGAATGACGCGGACTGCGTCGTGTCCACCCACAAGGGTGCCTATGCGTAACGGATTATTCATGGTTGAATTTCACTCCAATATTGGCTTATAGTACTTCGTGACACACTCATTATAGCCGGGCATCTGCTGCATGGCTCTATACAATCTTGTGCAATATTAGTCTGATCTTGTGGGGAAAGGAGGAGACAGCTTGCTGGACCTGAAAGCGCTTCACGAAAATACCCGCATTGACCATAAATCACATCCATTTCAGTTGTTCCAGAATCGTTGTTGGGGGATGAAAACGGAAGAATGTATTCTGTACTTGCACTGGCATGAACACTTTGAACTGATTTTTATGCGGAAGGGCAGTGCACTGTTTCATATCGACAGCAGGCCCTATGTAGCTCAAGCAGGTGAGGTCATTATCATTCCTGGAGGGGCGCTGCATGTCGGGTATGCTCTGGAGGAAGGGGATATCCACTATGATTCGGTTGTGCTCAACAGTGCGTTATTTCATGATTTTACCCATGACCCCGTTCACTTGAAATATGTTGCTCCCTATCTGGAAGGGAAGGTAAGGTTCCCGGTAAAACCGGCGGAGCACGACATAGCTTGCCAAGGCTATTACTCCCTGTTGGATGAAGCTATCGAGGAGATGGCCTCACAGCCGCTGGCCTATCAATTGGTTGTGAAATCCAAGTTGCATGCCCTTTTCACTCTGCTTGCCCGCACATTTATGCCACACCATCTCCCTGATAAAACAACGGGATCGTATTTTCCCAATCGGGAACGATTTAAGCTTTTGATTGAGCAGATTGAAGCGGAGCCAACAGGGAAAATGTCCGTGACCGAGGCTGCCGGGCAGGTAGGGCTGAACACATATCATTTTTGCAAAATGTTCAAAAAACTAACTGGACGCACCTTTGTGGAATATGTGAATGGGTGCCGAATGACGAGAGCTGAACAGTTGCTGCAGGAGAGCAGCCTTACCATTACCGAGATCGCTGCCCAGGTTGGCTGTGATAACGCCAACTATTTTACGAAGCTGTATAAACAATACAAAGGGATGACACCCTCGCAGGGGCGGTTAAAATAAGAAGGCCTTGCATCAACAGGGTACAAACAAAAATCCGGATCACCGCCAGAGATGCGCGAGTAATCCGGATTGTTTTATGAATATCAAATATCAGAACAAACATTTGATCTGTTTTATAAACATGCTTATTTCATGAATTTGGAGAATAATCGATTAGCTTTTTTGGAGAGGTCGTCCAATTTGATATTGGCCTGATCCAGTTGATTATATCCCCATTTGATCGTTTGCAGCATGCGTGGGGAGATGGGCGTACCTTTGATCCGTGGATAAATGTTGTGATAGGCCCAGACGAGATGCTCCCAGCGATTATCGTTACCGTCCTGAATATACTCCGAGACGTCGATGACTTTACCGCGTCCATTCTGGAGAATGACATTTTTCAGATGAATGTCCCGTGGATTCAGGCCACGGCTGCGTACTGCCTCACGCGCTTCGTCCACATCGAGCATGACCTGCTCAGGGACCGGGATTCCTTTTTCCAAACATTCGAGCAAGGTATCTCCCGCTTCAAAACTGATCACAAGAATATTTCGGCCGCTGCCGTAATAGGTAGGGAAATAGGGCAGGCCTTTGAGCTGCTCATATACCTGTTTTTCATTTTCAAGTTTGTCCAGGGCATGATCTGAGTACATCTTGAAGGCATACTGCGGCAATCCGTCATACGTAAATACCGCCGCATCCGTTCCTGTGCCAATACAATTCAGTCCTTCTACATGGCCAATGATGTTAACGAGCTCATTCCGGTCGCTTCCGATGACTTGGATTTGTTGTAATGCCTCTTCCGCCTGGAACCAATCCGGTCGATTCATGGGTGGTGCCTCCTTTTAGGATATGCCTGTACAATATTTTTTCATATAAGATCAACTCATGAGTTTTACACTCGGCAACTCCGCGTGCAGAATAATCTTTCAATCGCTGTTACCCCCAGATTTTTTCTGCCCTCTCCGTTTTAGTGTAATTCTAAGGTTCATCTTATATCAAAGCAAAATCCTGTACTCTATTTAGAATAGTATGCGTTCTGCTCTGTAATTTCATCTTTTGGTGATGTTACTATATAAACGTTACGCATTGAATCGGAAACGGTTGCGGATAGAAGAAAATTACGGAAGGGGTGCTTGCGACGTTTTTGCTCTTTCCTATATACTGTGAGCATTAAGGGATCTCATGCAGATCCGGCATACAGAAAGGCAGAATATCTTATGGCACAATACCCGCAGTGGTCTTATTCGCAGTCGCGGGCGAGTATGTTCGATGAGTGCCTGCGCAAATATTATTATCATTATTATGGAGCCCATAACGGCTGGAAGGCAGATTCGGCTGATGAGATGCAGGTACGTCTGTATCGATTGAAGCAGCTCAGTAATCTATACCTCGTATTCGGTGACCTCGCGCATCGGATGTGTGAATCGGCGGTTCGCAGCAGGGAAGAAGGCAAGGATAAACCTCGTGAGCACTTTCTGGAACTGACGATGCGCAAGCTGCTGAATCAGGCGTATGTGGAATCAATGGATCAAGATCAGTGGCGGCTCGATCCCAAGAACCGGGTGATGTTGTCTGAGATGTATTACGGGGATGACACGTTGAATGACCGGATTGCGACAATTAAAGAACGAGCCGCGGCCTGTGTCGGTAATTTGTACCAGACGCTCACGTGGAAGGACCTGTCCCGTGCAAGTACGGATATTTTGGAGATTGAGAAATGGGATACGATGATGCTGCACGATACGCGTGTGTATGTGAAGATGGACTTGTTATATCGTCGCAGCAACGGCAACATCGTCATTGTGGACTGGAAGACGGGCAAGGAGGATGACTTCTCGGATCAGCTGATGCTGTACGCATCCTATGTGAGGGAGCATTACCGGGTTCCACTGGAGCAGATTGAGCTGAGGGTGGAGTACCTGTTAACCGGAACACACCGAGAGTTTACGGCAACGGAAGAGGATATCCTAAAGGTGGAGGAGAACGTGGGGCGGTATATTGCGGAGATGCGCTCCTGTGTGGATGATGAGTATTACAACCGTCCCAAAGACGTTTCGTATTTCACGCCAATGCCTTCACGCCGTGCTTGCCGGGACTGTAATTTTCGTGAGGTGTGCAGCGAACGTGTAGTATAGAGCGCCACCCGAAGCATCTTCAGAACTCATTCCTATTTCATATGAAAATAAAATAAAACAAGAAGCGCCAGCCTGGACAGGATCTGCCCGGACTGACGCTTCTATTACGTTCCACAGGCCGGCGACAAGGCGCCAGGTGGAACGGTCATATCAAGATTACTGGACCGTGGCGGTATTCTCCAGCGCCTGTCCTGCGGGAACATAGGCATGCCCGAGATCCCGGGCAACCGCCTCATACGTGATATGTCCATTCAGCACGTTCACCGCGCTGCGAATGGACGAACTGCCGCGAATCGCGGCGGCTGCACCGTGGTTGGCCAGCTGCAGCGCATAAGGCATAGTGGCGTTGGTCAGCGCCACCGTAGACGTACGCGGCACCGCGCCTGGCATGTTCGCTACCGCGTAATGCACCACACCATGCTTCACATAGGTCGGTTCATCGTGGGTCGTGATATGATCAATGGTCTCCACAATTCCGCCCTGATCAATCGCCACATCCACAATGACCGAACCGGGTGCCATGGTGGTAACCATTTGCTCGCTGACTAGGGTTGGCGCTTTGGCGCCTGGAATCAGCACCGCACAGATCAGCAGGTCGGCAGCCGCAACAGCCGACGCAATATTGGATGGACTAGATACCAGCGTATGAATCTGATTACCAAAAATATCATCCAGCTGACGCAGACGATTCAGATTCAAATCGAGGATGGTCACATCCGCGCCCAGACCAATCGCGATTTTGGCGGCATTGGTGCCCACCGTGCCGCCACCAATAACAACGACCTTGCCACGGCTTACGCCGGGTACGCCGGATAACAGAATGCCTTTGCCACCTTCCGTTTTCTCCAGCAGCTGCGCTCCAATCTGAGCCGACATCCGTCCGGCAACTTCACTCATCGGGGTGAGCAGAGGCAGCGTCCCGTTAACTTCCAATGTCTCGTACGCAATGGCGGTCACCCGGCTTTCAATCAGTGCCTTTGCCAGTGCAGGTTCCGCTGCGAGGTGCAGGTAGGTGAAGAGAATCAAGCCAGGGCGAAAATAGGCGTATTCGCTGGCAAGGGGTTCTTTGACCTTGATGATCATTTCTGCCTCTGCCCACACAGTTGAAGCTGTATCCCGAAGCTCCGCTCCGGCCGATTGATATTCGTTGTCTGTGAATCCACTGCCCAATCCTGCGCCACGTTCGATCATGACTTGATGTCCGGCTCTGACAAAATCAGCAGCTCCTGCAGGGGTCATTGCTACACGATTTTCATTGTTTTTGATTTCTTTCGGAATTCCGATTCTCATCGCCATGCACCTCGTCCATTTAATGGTTGTTAGCTTATACTACAAGTTTATGACCTGGATCATCGTTTTGCACCTTACCTGATGTCTATGTTTTGAAGAATTGATTCAACATAATGTCGAGAAAAGACTATTCAGGACATTTGTCCATCGCTTATAATGTAAGAAAAAATGACACTATGAGGGATCGATATTGAGAAATGACCGCGTGTTTACGATAAAGGATATTCTGGCTCGCCCTGTCTTTGCCAAAGCCCGGCTTGCTGCGGGGAAAGAAGGAACATCACGTCAAGTTGGATGGGTTCATGTGCTGGAGATCACCAATGTTTCTCCCTTTGTAAGTCCCCATGATCTTATTTTATCCACTGGACTATGGCTTCAATCGGAAGAAGGGCGCGAAGAATATCTGCTCCAGTTAATCCGGAGCGAAGCGGCGGGGCTTTGCGTGGAGTTTGGTACGAGCATTCATGGCATTCCCGAAGAATTGATTGAACTGGCTGACAGGCATCAATTCCCACTTATCGTGTTTGAGCAACCGGTCCGTTTTGTTGAGATCACGCAAGATATTCACGCTTTGCTTATTAATCATCAGCACCAGCTGCTGAAGAGCCTGGAAACCTATTCCCGTCAGCTTCAGCAGCGAACATTACAGAGTACAGACATGTCGGCTGTGCTTAACCTTCTGCATGAATATGCGGCCAAGCCGGTTGTGTATATCTCGTCCATGGAACCGGGCAGTTTTGTGCCGGAGTTACCCTCCGAGACACAGCAAGCGATCTACACATGGTACGAACAGGAGGTTGAGCATCTGGATCTCAATGATTCAGACACGGAGTTATGGTTCCATCTGGATGAGGAACAGGTGTTACTGTGTCATCCGGTCGTATGTTTTGGGCAGGTTTTTTCTGCGGTAGGCATGGTTGTACATCCTTCAGCACCCGTTGAGTATCTTAAGTTGTTGCTCGATTATACAGCGAAGGCTGCGGCCGCACTGACTCTGCGCTCTCAGTTTCTGGAGGAGAAGATGGTACGCAACCAGAATGAGCTGATCCAGGATCTGATGAACGGTAACATTCTTCAAGAGGAGCAGGCGCAGACCCGAATGGGGCTCCGTCTGTTGGTGAAGGGACAGTACTGGTTTGCCGGCGGAGTTATTGAGATGGAGCACCGTCTGAAAGGCATCGGCCGTGAGCGAATGGAAACCAATCATCAGGATATTCTGGTGCTGCTGCGTTCCTTGCTCAAAAAGAACAATCTCGCCAGCCTCATCATGCTGAAAAATAATCAGGTATATGTATGCTGTGCCAAGGAAGAGAACAAGACATCTACACGAAATCAACTGGTAAAATCACTTGAAGGCATTATTGGTGATGTGAAGAGATTTGCGAGTCGCAACCTGAAGCAGGTTACGATCCATGCCGGATTTGGCAAGGTGCGTAACCGACTAACAGGATTGCCGGACAGTCTGCGGGAAGCGTACCAGGTCATCGAAGTTTCACGATCCGTGGATCGGCTGGAACATATTCATTTTTACGAACGTATGGGTATATATCAAATGCTTAAAGCATTGCCCCAATCGTTTTTGCAGCCTTTTGTAAATGATCATCTGGGCGTTCTGATTGACTATGATCGGACACATCATCTAAGGCTGGTGGAGACATTGGATGCCTTCCTGCAAAACTTCGGTTCCAAGCGGGATGCGGCTGCTCAATTGTTCATACATCGGCAAACCTTGTACAATAGATTGGAGAAGTTAGAAGAATTAATGGGACCTGATTTTATGGATCAGGAAAGAAGAATCTGCCTGGAGATGGCGTTGCTTGCTCATGCCATGATCGAGGAGGAACAGGGATTTCTGTCTTGATGAATCAGGCTGGTGACAGTCCAGACTGTGCATTATTGAAAAGCATGCACAGTCTAGCAATTTTTACTGATGCGACGAGCGTGTCGTAATGCTCTTGGTAATACAGAGTTGCCAGAAGCCGGACGGCGGCCACGGAACAGTTTGGGTTGGCCGGAGGAAGGTGCAAGGGATAACGAGGTGGGAGCGGCCAAGCGATATGGCGAAGAACTGCGCTCCGGAAGAGTCTCCGTCTCCATTTTTTTGGATGAAATAACGGTTTGACGCAACCATTCATCAAGTCGCTCACGGTTGATTCCTAGTTGTCCGCTCAGATTACAGATATCGAGGTTTTTTCTCACACAAATCCGCCTTTCCTGGAATATCGGGCTGTATAGGTTCTGAAAGGGAAGCATGAAGTTCGAAATGGGTGGATGCCCACTTGATTGGTGTGCTCGATTAGCGGAATGGCGAATTATGTTGAACATCCTCATGAAAGATGTATGTACCCTGTGTTAAACGTTTGCATACAGCTGTTTTGTATATTTACTATAATTTGGCTTTTATCTAGATTTTATCACTTCATATGTAACTGTGCGTCTCAATGTAGTCTCAATTTGTGAGAAAATACGGTTAAGGAAAGTACCAGTATCTAGTACGGAGGACACAGATGGAAAACAGTAGTGAGATTCAATACGATAGCCATTATGGTCATGGAAAACGTTTTGTGGGTCGAGCCAAGGAACTGATGGTATTGGACCGATGGCTCAACAATCCGGAAGCACCTTTAACCATTTTTTCGGTTACGGGCATGGGAGGAATCGGTAAATCATCCTTGCTGTCTGAGATGTTGTCCGTTGCTCGGAACCAGGGAGCGACCGCCATATGGATGGATGGCAGATCCTGCGGATCTACACCGTCGGTCTTTTTGGAGTATCTCTCCTCTACATTGGGACTAGAGAAAATGGGGAGTGATGGTAACACGCGGCCATTGAGCCTGCTGAGTGAGACTTCAGTAAAGAGGCGGCTGGTCCTTGCTGTGGATAACTATGAAGAGCTGGCTCTTCTGGAGAGTTGGTTTATGGAAGTCTTCGTATCCAAGCTTCCGTTATATGGAGTACTTATTATTCTGGCCTCACGACCGGAGCCTGCTTCAGCGTGGCGGACACATCCAAGGTTGCGGCAGCGCCTCGTGCAGATGCCTCTTCAACATTTTACGGGTGAAGAAGTGTCCGAATATATTGCAGTGGCAGGATCATTAAACAGGAGCATAGCGGGGACGATTGCGCGTATGACGGATGGACATCCGCTCGGGTTAGCGCTTGCTGTGGAGGCTGCGGATCAGCGCAGGAATATTCCCATCTCCGAGTGGACCGAATTATCACAAATGATTAGTGCCAGGCTGCTGCTTGAATTGACTCTTCCCCGTCTGCACCCAATGGTAGAGGTATTAACGCTGCTGGAAACGGCGAATCAGGAATTGTTGGCATCTGTACTGCAAACAGAGGTGACGCTTGAGGAATATAACGTCTTGAGACGTATGTCGTTCATCCGTTCCGGTCCTAATGGTCTGGCGCTGCATGATATGGCCAGATTACATCTGCTTCGGGATTTTCGCCAACGTGAACCACAGCGTCTGCAAGCTATGCGGGTACGAATAGCGGGGTTGCTAAAGCCGCTCCATGAACAAGCTGGTCCACATGAGAGACGCCAGATTACGAGGAAAATGCTCCTTTTGTGTCAGGAATCCATGCTCCAGCATCGGAAGTACGCTGATGTGTCGGCGGATTCACTGTTTTCTCCGCTGGAGGTGATGCGATCGGAGGACTTGCCAGCGTTGCACAAATTACTCCAACAATGGTGTGAGTATAGTGTGGAGCCTTGGCAGGCGCCGTCTTATCCTGCTTTTTTAGACGAACTTGCACAGCGTTATCCTGAGGGGATTGTACTGATGCGTGACAAGGAGGGCGATCCGATCGCGATGTTCATTACGGTACTCGTGCACCGGGAGAGCAGCGGGATGTTGTCCAAGTATTTTCCAGCCGAGATGCAGGAATGTTTCACACCGGAAGAGCTGGATTGTGATCCAGACCAGACGGATACTCACTTTGCGGTACTCGCTGCAGCAAGGGATGATGTACCAGGCTACAAACGTGAAGAACTTGTGGGTTATATGTCACTGGATCGGTTGTCCCTACTGGGAGAAGGGGCCAGGGTCATACTGGTCGCAACCAATCCGTACCTGAAGCTGTTTTTGCAGAGTATTGGTTTTCGGAGTAAGAGAGCACGTACTCGTTTATGTGACCTGTATGCAGATCAGGCAGATGTGCTAGATCTGGATTTGCGCAGTGGACAATTCGGTGATTGGGTGATGTCTCTTTTGATTCCTGATGCAAAGAACGGCGGGTTACAGCAGGGGACATCTGGCGTGAGTCAGGTACCCTGGTCCGAACAGGATTTACGCAAAATGCTGACTCATCTGCATTCTCCCGGAGAATTGCATGAGTCCGCAGGGCGAGTGAATGGCATGACGGATGGCATTCATCTACAGTCGCATATACTGGATTTGCTGGAGGGCCGGGTTCATGGTATCTCGCAGCAGGATCAGAAGCTGTTATACGCGGCCTATTGGACATATGCTGGCAATCCAACTGCCGCAGCACAGGCATGCTCAATGAGCCGGGCGACATTCTATCGGCATCTACGAGCGGCTTTGATCCGGCTGGCAAGAGTACTGTAGCGTGATTGAAAGAATAATATGGATTCATGGGAAATTAACATCAATCATAAATTAATATCATTGGAATAAACCAAAAAACACACAGTAACCGGCTTATCGAGCCAGTCCTGCGTGTTTTTTTTGATTGAAATAAATCTCAAGCAGATGACCATGAAATCCAGAGACCATGATGCTGATTGGTTAGTGAAATTGAAGCTTTAATTCTTTGTTTCCACTAACCAATCGGCCAGTTCTTCCGTTTGGGTGAGAATGGCAATGGGGTCCCAATACCAGGAGCGATCAGCACCCCAGATATATACATGATCATTTTTGACGGCGTCCAATCCTCCCCAGATGGGGTCAGCCTTTAAATCCTCCATCGTCTGGTTATCTGTTGTTAGAACGATATAATCCCCAGCATATTTAGGCAAAACTTCCGTGGAGAGGCTCGCCCAGCCTGGATCGGTTAACTCAGCGATTACCTCAGCTGGAGGTTTGAAGCCAAGCACATTGTATATTACGGGTCCGCCCTTGCCATAGTTGGCGCCAACGGTTGAAATATCTTTACCCATATATTCCAGAATGGAGAATGTGCTATCGGCAGGGATAACCTGGAGCACTCGTTCTTTCGCTGCGGCTGTACGGCGGTCATAATCAGCAAGCCAGGCATTTGCTTCCTCTTGCTTACCTAGTAGCTCACCGAAATAGCTAACTTCTTCATGCACGGTTTTGAATGAGGCATAGGGTATGATTACAGTCGGGGCAATTTTAGTTAGCTGCTCATTCATTTCAGCGTACATATCATCCATAATAATAAGATCCGGCTCCATGGCAGCAATCTTCTCCAAGTTGCCGTTGCCATCTCCCAGATCCTCCACGTCTTTCAGCGCATCATGCAGGTAGGGGTTCGCAATGTGGTGACTTGATGTTCCGACAGGAGTTACACCCAGAGCGATCAGACTGCCCAGATATTCACCCGCTACAATTCGTTTGGGTTGCAATGGGACTTCAATATCTCCTGTAACCGTGGATACGGTTTTGGTCTGTGGTTGCTCGGCAGTCGTAGTTCCAGCAGCTTGTCCTTGTTTGGTATTGGTCGGAGTTGTCGCATTCTCAGCTGCTCCCGAGGAACTATTACCTGTATCCTCCGTCCCGCAAGCACTGATCAACAACATAAAGCTAAGCAATAATACCGCCGTAATAGGTGTTCTTGATCCTCTGTACATGTACAATTCGTCCTCTCCATCCCCAACTCGTTGATAATAATTATCATCTACAACAGTATAGCTGAGGGGGTTTGGAGGGCCAATGGATAATCTCATGGTTGTAGAAGGACTATCTTCTCGTTGGGTGGCTCTATGCTCCGCTCTGAAATGTGAGGGAGAGACGCCTTTATACTTTTTGAACAGCCTGCCCAGATAGTAGGGGTCCTGATAACCAACGCTGGATGCAATCTCTTTTAAGGTGGCATCCGTCTCCAGCAGCAATGCTGCCGTCTTTTCGATCCGTACTTTAATGAGATAATCAATCGGGCTGAGTCCGGTCCGGCTTTTAAAATAGGAGGAGAGATGTGGAACGCTATAATTCAGGTTCTCTGATAGTAATTCCAGCGTAATGGCTTCGGCGAATCGAGACTGAATAATCGTGATGATTTGCGCAGCCAGATCGCGTTTCTGAGAACGTACACCTTGAGTCTGCATCTGATTCAGCACTTCAGTGATGAATTGAAAAAGCAGGCTCTTGGCACGCAAATGTCCAAGCGCTTCGGCTTTGCTCCATTCCTTATGCATGTCCGTCAAACAGCGATAGAGTATAAAGGGTTCCGCAGGGATTAGGCTGTAGGTAACGTGGAAAGGACGAAGACGTTCAGCTAGTGCTGCAAGTTCGCTATGGGCTGGCAGTGAAAGTTTTGCTTTATAATATACGCAATAATATTCGAACTCTTCTTGTCCGGCTTCTACGTTCAGAATGCTTCCTTTACCCGCATGGAATATCTGAAAACGTCGTGTATTGTGTGATGTCTCATCGAGTATAATCTGAGCACTTCCGCGGACAGACATGATAAAGACACTGGCTGGCAAGACATAGGGACGCAAAGTCTGACCTGCTTGGACTACCACGCGGCGGATATCAAATATGTTGAAGGAAGCGTGATTCCACAACATCATGTGATTCTGTATCTCCATGTGCTACAACCAACCTTCTTCATCGAGGCTTAACAATTCTATGTATCATTCATTATAACGACATGAAGAGGCTGGTCATAGACCGAGCCTCTTCATGCGGTTATAGAGCGTTGCTCTGGAGATGCCGAGCTGCCGGGCGAGCGTTCTTTTGTTGCCTCCAGCGGCTTTCAGATATTGCAGCAGGAGATCCGACTCGTAGGTGTCCAACTTCTCCTGATAGGATAGGGTCGAAGTATCCAGCGGCTCCTCTTTTTTTTCTTCATGTATCGGAACAGATGGGTCCGAGCTTTCAGGTGAACTAGAAGAGACTGATTCCAGACCAGGTTGTGGATGAAGCTGTACCGCCTCGTGCAAAATGGATTGTTCCTGATCCATGGATGCAATGAAGGTGTCAGGGAGATATTCGGGCTTGACCTCGCCATCCGTGGTGAGAATGGTGATCCGCTCAATCACATTTCTTAATTCCCGTACATTACCCGGCCAGTCATACTGGAATAACAGCTTGAACACCTCAGGAGGAACCAGTTCAATATGACGATTATAGAGCAAGGAAAACTCTTGCAGGAAAGTCTGTGTCAACTCGTAAATATCTTCCTTGCGCTTACGCAGGGGAGGGATGACGAGGTTAATGACATTCAGTCGATAGTAGAGATCCTCCCGGAACTGATTGCGGGCGATCATGCCCAGCAGATTCTGATTGGTTGCGGCGATAATCCGGCAGCTGGCCTGTTTCATGCGTGTTCCACCGACAGGGAAGTAACTTTTCTCCTGCAATACACGCAATAGCTTCACCTGAAGCTCCAGTGGCATCTCACCTATCTCATCCAAAAAGAGCGTGCCGCCTTCTGCCAGCTCAATCTTCCCTTTTTTTCCTTTGGGATCAGCCCCTGAAAATGCACCCTTCTCGTACCCGAATAATTCACTCTCAAATAATGAACCAGGAATAGCTCCGCAGTTAATGGCGATAAACGGCGCTGTCTGCGGTTCACGCAGGTCATGAATGGCTTTGGCGAATAACTCTTTGCCCGTTCCGCTTTCTCCAAGAATAAGCACGGTAGCTGAGGTGGTGCTTATCTTGCGAATAGTCTCCAGACACTGGTTGATTACTGGGCTGCTGCCCTTGATTCTGGAAAATGGATCGGAATCCGGGCGCAGACGGGCAACGGCTTTCTCCAGATGTTGGACTTTGGATGTCATATGTAATAACTCTTGATGCAGACGGATTTCGGTTGTTATATCCACTTCCGCAGCAACCGCGCCTACAATACGTCCATCGAGTTGCACTGGACGTGCATTAATCAGGGCGAATAGATCGGGCCTTGGCTGGTGCTGCTTTCGATACACGGTTTCCCCTGTGTATAACGTTTTGAGCGATTGAAGGCGATCAGGCGGAAAGAAATCCGCTGCCGGTTTCCCAATGATATCTTTTTTGTTGATGGAAAAAACATGCTCCGCACCCGATGTCCAGTAGGTCACCTTTGCTTCTTCATTAATCAAAGTCAGAGCTGAGCCTGCCGTTTCCAGAGTAGTCTCGAAATAAGCTTCCATAAGCCGATGGGCATGCATCATTTCTTGTAAAACATCAGATACAGCGATATAGCCCAATAGAGGTCCATCATCCTGAACTAACAGATAAGGACTGGTATTAAATAGGGGGATGGCTTCGGCCAGTCCAGTGGTTGAAGGGATAACGGGCATGGAAAGGCCCGAATCCAGGATACTCATATTTGTACGTAATAAGGTCATTAATTCTGGAAGTAAATGTTTCATCAATATCACCTCAGTTAGGGCATAACTTTCGGAAACTATACCTGTTGCACGAGCTGCTTACAAGCGGCCCCCAGATGAAATGATTGTGGGGATGATAGTTACCCATATTATAGCTTTCCAAATGAAGTGTGTATATATTTTTTGACATGAAGCGTACATGGTATCGGCGCAGAAGAGAGGGGTATCGATTTATTATTTTTGTTATGCGCTTACAATTTTATGGTTTAGGAATAATTGTTAATTACAATGGACGAGTTAAAATTTTAGGTGAGATGTGAGTTATTAAAACTAACATTAGAAACAGTGGACTACACTGTTATCTCTCACCCAGTACCGAGCTGTTTAAGTGATTATTCATATAGAACATAAATTGTCCACACCATTAAGAAACTTCTGAATAATGCTATAAGAAGGCTCAATGCGCATGAAGAAAAATAAAAAGGAGGCTGATGAAATGGCCATTCTATCAACCGGACCCATTGAAAATAATATTTCAGGTGTAACTGGTACCCGTCCCACTCAATTCGTCACCGTCAAAATCGATAATCGGGATTCAATAGATGTATATAGCGTTCTTCTTTTGGGTTACTATCTCGATGGAGTCAGAACGTTATATGTGGAAGAAATGTTTAATGTGCTTCCCAATCAGGTCATAACCAAAGACTATAATGCAAATTTTGATGCGTTCGAGTTTATATTTTCCACAGCAGACCTCGCTGCCCCGGAAGCGCAAATTTCCGTATGGGGCAAAGACGCTGAAGGCGAGTTAGTCACGGCTCACCGATTGGTATCCCAGGAATTGCTGGGTGAGGCCCTGAGCACAACAGGTGTAACCGGAGCCACAGGAGTAACAGGTGCGACAGGTGCCACAGGTGTAGGGGCAGGCTCAACCGGTGCAACAGGCAGCACTGGAGTGACGGGAGCAACAGGCAGCACTGGAGTAACAGGAACAACAGGCAGTACTGGAGTGACGGGAGCAACAGGCAGCACTGGAGTAACAGGAACAACAGGCAGTACTGGAGTGACAGGAGCAACAGGCAGCACTGGGGTGACGGGAGCAACAGGCAGCACTGGGGTGACAGGAGGAACAGGCAGCACTGGAGTGACGGGAGGAACAGGCAGCACTGGAGTGACGGGAGGAACAGGCAGCACTGGAGTGACGGGAGGAACAGGCAGCACTGGGGTGACGGGAGCGACAGGCAGCACTGGAGTTACAGGAGTTACAGGCGACACTGGGGTTACGGGATCAACGGGAGTTACCGGGGCAACCGGTACAACAGGCCAAGGTTTGGCATCGTATGGCTATATTTTTAACACCTCAGCTCAGTCTGTAGCTACCGAGACGGATATAACCTTCGATAGCAACGAAAACCTTACCAACATTACTCATACACCTGGCACGGCTGAAATTAATATTGGTAATGCTGGGGACTATGCGGTGTTCTTTATCATTACAGGTGTTCAGGCAAACCAATTTACCCTTTATCAAAACGGAGCCCCTGTCGGTGGCAGTGTCTATGGTTCAGGAGCTGGTACTCAACCGAATCCAGGAATGATTATTATTACCGCTGCTCCCGGCGATGTGATAACTTTACGAAATCATTCCAGTGCCTCGGCTGTTGATCTGCAAACACTAGCAGGCGGATCACAGATCAATGCAAATGCTTCTATTCTCATTCAACAATTGAGCAGGTAATCAGTTGGTGTCCAGAAAATTAGACATTTTAAATTGGGGATGTTCATTTTTTAGACATTGTCTGGAATGCTGTGTTGTACAGAAAAAACCATGTGCCCTGAAGAAAGTGGCAGCATGGTTTTTGTTTTTCTCGTTGTATTTTATATAACTGAATCCAGCCGGGAAATTATCTAAACATGTTTTTGACCACCATCCAGAGATTTGCGGGTTTCTCAGCCAGACGGCGGGTGTAGTACGGGTACCACATGGTTCCATAGGGCACGTAACAACGAATGCGGTATCCTTCTCTAGCCAGGCGTTCCTGTTCGCCCATACGCAAGCCGTACAACATTTGAAATTCAAATGCCTCCGGGGAAATTCCCCGATCCTTCGCATATTGCTTGGTCCAGGAAATAATGTGGTCATCATGTGAAGCAACCGCAGTGTATACCCCCTGATCGAGATGATTGCGAATCATCGTTTTGAATTGATCAATCACTTCTGAAGTGTTCTGATATGCTACGGATGCAGGTTCCTTGTAAGCACCTTTGACCAGACGCAGCCGGATGCCTTCCCGAATCATATCACGTGTATCTTCCACGGTACGATGCAAGTAGGCTTGTAGTACCGTACCTGTATTATCCAGTCCTTCCGAGTGCAAACGGCGCACAATATCCAAAGTCGCTTGGGTAAACGGGCTGTCCTCCATATCGATCCGCACAAACAGATTATGCAGCTTCGCTTGGGTGGCAACCGCACGTATATTTCGATAACCTTCCTCAGGGTCCAGCGCGAGTCCCATTTGGGTTGGTTTTAGCGAGACATTGGAGTCCGCACCCTGACGGGCAATGCCCTCCACCAGACGTATATACTCATCCCGATACAGCGCAGCTTCTCTTAAATGGGTAATGCCCTCACCCAGATGATCCAGTGTAGCCATAATGCCTTTGTTGTTGAGTACCCGAATCTCTTCGAGAGCTTCTTCCAGTGTGTTGCCTGCAATAAATTTGCCAGCCAGCTTTTTGCCGTATTTGATGGAGAGATTCTCCACAGCTTTATTACCTGCGACGGTCAGCAGCGTTTTACGGTACATTTCGGTTCCGATACTCATCGGGGTTCCTCCTTATGGATCATGTTTCTTTATAACAAAGTGATCAAGCAATAATCATGCCAAGGTTATTCTGCATAGAAGAAAACGGGCGGTAATTTTGAAGAAAAACATTTATTTATAAAAATATTCCTTCATCAACCGGAGTTGGCACGGATCTTGCTACATATATTGAGTGATGAGTAAAATGCATGGCAACTCAGGCAAACAGCCAGCGAACCCCCACATCTGAAGGAGGAAATCATTCATGAATATCCCTTTTGTTAACGAACCATTCACATCCTTTGCAGTCCCGGCCAACCGGGAAGCTTTTGAGAACGCACTTCGTAAGGTGGAGGCTGAACTTGGCCAGGAATACTCCATTATTATTGGTGGACAAAAAATAACAAGCGCCCGCACGTTATCCTCCGTGAATCCTGCGTACAAAAATCAGATCGTCGGAAAGATCTATCAGGCCGATCAAGAGCTTGCCGAACAGGCCATCCAAACAGCTGCGGAAACATTTCGCACCTGGAAACATACGGACCCGAATGAACGTGCCCGCTATTTGTACAAAGCGGCAGCGCTCATGCGGCGTCGTAAGCATGAATTCTCCGCTTGGATGGTGTACGAAGCAGGCAAAACATGGCCAGAAGCGGATGCGGACACAGCCGAAGCTATTGATTTTATGGAGTTTTATGCCCGTGAGATGCAGCGTCTGAGTGAACCACAGCCGCTCACACGAATTGCAGGCGAAGATAATGAATTGAGTTATATTCCGCTTGGTGTGGGGATTGTCATTCCACCATGGAACTTCCCACTCGCGATTATGGCAGGCATGACTTCTGCTGCATTGGTATCGGGCAACACGGTTGTATTGAAGCCAGCCAGTACAACCCCGGTTATTGCAGCTAAATTCATGGAGCTGCTTGCAGAAGTGGGTGTGCCGGATGGCGTAGTGAACTATTTGCCAGGACCGGGCAGTGAAGTTGGCGATTATCTGGTGGACCATGCGCTCACCCGCTTTATCAGCTTCACAGGCTCCAGAGATGTCGGTCTGCGGATCAATGAACGTGCAGCACGCACCGCGCCAGGGCAGAAATGGATTAAACGGGTGATTGCTGAGATGGGCGGCAAGGATTCCATTGTCGTAGATAGCGACAGTGATCTGGAATTGGCTGCGGAATCCATCACGGCTTCCGCGTTTGGTTTCTCGGGACAGAAGTGCTCCGCGTGTTCCCGCGCCATTATTCATAAAGATGTATATGACGAGGTATTGCAAAAAGTGATTGAACGAACCAAGCTGCTGAGCATGGGCAGTCCACTTGAAGTCGGAAATCAGGTAGGTCCGGTTATCGATGATAAGGCGTACGCCAAGATCACAGAATATATTGAAATAGGCAGGGGTGAAGGTCGCCTTGTGCTCGGGGGTAGTACAGGGAACGAGGCAGGTTATTTCATTGAACCGACCATTATTGCCGATGTGGACCCGCAAGCACGGATTTCACAGGAAGAGATTTTTGGACCGGTGTTGGCCTTTATCAAGGCAGAATCCTTCGGGGATGCACTGGATATTGCCAATAATACCGATTATGGACTGACAGGTGCGGTGATCTCTCGCAATCGCGAACATCTGGAACAAGCCAGACGGGAATTTTTTGCGGGTAATCTATACTTTAACCGCAAATGTACAGGTGCACTGGTGGGTACACATCCATTTGGCGGATTTAACATGTCAGGAACGGATTCCAAGGCAGGGGGAAGGGATTACTTGCTGCTGTTCACCCAAGCGAAGTTGGTATCGGAGAAATATTAAGTTGAGAAATTGGGTTTGGGCCCGCTGACAATCGTTTGGTTTGTATGCTATCATTTCCTGAAAATAGTCTTTGTTCGTCAGTATACTGTAGTAGCTTGAGCAGCGCTTAAGGGGGGAGACGGATGTTAGGATTTCAGTTGGTGCAGGAGGGGCGTATTCGATTATCTATTACGCCGGAGATGAAGCAATCCATTCATCTGCTGACCTTATCGGGTCAGGAATTGGCTCGTTATTTGCAGGAAGCCGCGGATGAAAATCCGGTGCTTGAGCTAGAAGAGCCCTTTACCCTGCGCCCCCGTCTTCCCCGACGATTGAATCAGGAGAGGTTCTCCTCTTATGATCCGCTGTTGCAGATGAAAGGGGCCGAACCTACACTTGAACAACTGTTGATATCTCAGCTTCGGTTGCAGAATCTTCCGCCTGCAATGGAGAAAACAGCTGTATATTTGGCTGGTTGTGTCAATGAAGATGGCTATCTGACGATGGAAATGACTGAGGTTGTATCAGCAAGGGGAATATCGATGCCTGAGGCTGAAGCAGCCATGGACATACTCCAGTCGCTGGACCCGGCAGGTGTAGGAGCGCGTAACTTGCGTGAATGCTTGTTGCTTCAGATTAGGCGTGATCCATTCGCTAACCATCATGCAGAGCACATGGTGGAGGAAGGTCTGGAAGAGTTGGTTCGTTTCCATCCAGGCAGAGCGGGAACAAGACTGGGGATTACGTCACAACAGGCTCAGGCAGCCTATGACTATATTGCTTGTCTTGACCCGAAACCTTGCCGATCCATCGGGTGTACGGAACGTGCACATTATATTATTCCGGATGCCGTTGTGCAGATAAGAAATGGTGAGCTTTCGCTAAGGTTAAATTCAACGGTTGTGCCGCGGGTATCCTTGAACGAAGCTTGTTGCCGCTGGATCAGGGAGATTGATGCAGATGAGGTCTGGTCAGGCCGGGCAGCAGAGGCGAGAGCGATCATTCGCAGCGTGCGTATGCGTCGTCGAACTCTGATGCGTGTTCTGGCGGCGATCATGACTGAACAGGAATCTTTTCTGCGTGAAGGACCTGCCGGTTTGAAGCCGCTCAATCTGGCGATTATTGCCGAGGTCATCGGCATGCATGAGTCTACGGTGAGCCGTGCAGTCAATGGCAAATATGTTCAGACACCGCATGGTGTCTTTGAACTCAAAGCTTTTTTTGCCTCAGGTCTGGAAACAATGAACGGAGAAATGGCCTCTGCGCCGGCGGTGAAGCTCAGATTAAAAGAGCTGATTCGTTCTGAACGGGCGGAACGTCCATACTCGGATAGCCAACTCACGGCATTGCTCGCGAATGAAGGCATCGTTATCTCCCGCAGAACGGTTGCGAAATACAGGGAAGAGCTTCAGATATTGCCTTCACTTGAACGGAAGCGCTGGGCATGAATGACGTATGACTTCATTATATATTCTAAACAAGTAACCCCCGCGAGCCGTGGTAACGGTCTGCGGGGGTTACTTGTTCCGATTTAACAGCGATCGGAAGGTTGTTCTATCATCGAAGTGTCAATGTAAACACTCATTAGTTGAATTTAAACAGCGTACTAACGTTCCATATTGTGCAGGAAGTGCTCACCTGCAATACCAGGAGTAGTCATCTGCTCCGGATGCAAAATTTCTTCCAGTTCTTCCGGTGTCAGTAGACCCCGTTCCAGAATAATCTCTTGCAAGGTGTTTCCAGTCTTCAATGCTTCCTTCACAATGGAGGCTGCCACATCATAGCCCAGATGTGGATTGAGCGCTGTAATTACACTAAAGCTCTGCTTCATGATCAATGCACAACGCTCACGGTTCGCTTCCATCTCTTCAACGGCATAACGAGTGAAGACGTCGATGCCGTTATTCATGATTTTAAGCGATTGCAGCAAGTTGAACGCAATAACGGGACCCATAACGTTCAATTCGAATTGACCTGCTTCACAGGCCATGCAGATCGTATGGTCGTTCCCCATAACCTGGAAGGACACCTGATTGATCACTTCGGCCATAACCGGATTCACTTTGCCTGGCATAATGGACGAACCTGGCTGACGCGGTGGAAGACGCAGCTCATTGAATCCTGCACGTGGGCCAGAAGCCATCATGCGAATATCGTTACAGATTTTGGACAGACTGACAGCACATACTTTCAGTGCAGCCGACAATTCCAAATAGGCATCCGTATTCTGTGTGGCATCCACAAGATCCTCGGCTGTTTGCAAATTCAATCCTGTCACATCGGACAGATGCTCCGTGACTTTTACGATGTATTCCGGTTTCGCATTGAGGCCTGTACCTACAGCCGTTGCACCCAAGTTAATGGTGAGCAGGCGACGATTTGCGAACTCAAGACGCTCAATATCACGGCCGATAACGCGCGCATATGCACCGAACTCTTGTCCAAGGCGAATAGGCACAGCATCCTGAAGATGTGTCCGACCTACCTTAACTACATCGTTGAATTCCTGTTCTTTTTTGCGGAACGCATCCTGCAGACGTTTCATCGTATCCAGCAGCGTTTCGGACAACCGATACGCAGCAATACGCAGTGCAGTTGGGATTACGTCATTGGTGGATTGGGACATGTTCACATGGTTATTCGGGTTACAGTGGAAATAGTCACCCTTGTTCTGCAATAACAGTTCCAGTCCGCGATTGGCCAGAATTTCATTCATATTCATATTCATGGAGGTGCCTGCACCGCCCTGAATGGAGTCAACAATAAAATGATCTAGATGATGGCCTTTCATCATTTCTTCAGCAGCCATGACGATGACATCGCCAATTTTGCGTGGCAGCATCTTCAGCTCCATATTCGTGATTGCTGCAGCCTTTTTCACCGCAGCCAGAGCTGTAATCAGCTCCCGGTGTACAGGAACGCCGGTAATCGGGAAGTTCTCTACAGCCCGAACCGTCTGTATTCCGTAATAAGCATAAGCAGGAATTTCTTTTTCTCCAATAAAATCTTTCTCCGTCCTTGTGGACAATGTAGACATTTCGTTCGCCTCCAGTGGCATCCAAAAATAGGTCAGCCCCGGCAATGCCGAAGCGCACTCAGTATATCATTTAAGCAAAATGGATGCCAAGCTAAATCATTTCACCCTACTTGCCGATAAATAATTTAAATTAAGGATATCACCTTGGCAGACTACAAAGGAACCAGTCAGTCAAAACTCGTCTTATCAATTATGCTCCACTTAGAGGAGAAGTCATGCATGAAGAATAAGATGGGGGTTAATTTGTCGTTTTCAGTGATCTATATCACATGTTATTTGGTTATCTACTGGTAAAATAGGAAAAAAGGACTATGAGGTGTGAATATGAAATGGACTTTAGGCGCAAAAACCGTCGCAGGTTTGGTACTGATTTCACTGATTACGTACGGAACTAGCGGCTTTTTTATATTTTTCCTTCAGGACTGGCTCTCGTTCTCCATGCCAAGCTGGTTATATATCTCTATCGTACTTGTCATGGGCGTATGCTGGAACGCAATCCTGGGCTGGTTTGCCTCTCGGTGGTTGACTCGTCCAATTGTGCATTTGTCCCGTGCGGCTCAACAAGTCTCATCGGGGGATTTGACGGCCGAGATTCCAGAGCGGCGAACACAGGATGAAATTACTGTATTATATGATGCTTTTCGCGTAATGGTTTTCAATTTGAGAAGTATTGTAAACGATATTACAGATAGTACACGTACAACCTCTCAGAATGCCCAGTCACTAAGCGAAGCAATTGCCCAGGCAGCGGAGCAGATCGAGATGATGTCTGATGCGGTGGATCATATTGCTGTGGGTGTGGAGGAGCAGAAGACGACTTCACATCAATCGTTGATTACAGCAGATGAGATGTTGAACGATTTTCAGCGTATGCACAGTCAGTCGATTGGGATGACAGAGATGTCCGGCCAGATGGAACGTTCGGTAGATCATACGAAGCAGACCTTCTCTTCTTTGATGAAAGGAATGGACGAGCTGACGGAGTCACACAACCGGTCCCGGGACATCATGGTGCTGCTTGAGAAGGAAGCCTCGGATATTGAAGCCATTACTCAGTCTGTCAAAAACATTGCAGAGGAAACAGGGCTGCTTGCCCTGAATGCTTCCATTGAGGCTGCACGTGCGGGAGAAGAGGGATCGGGCTTTGCTGTCGTTGCTCAGCAGATTCGTAAGCTGGCAGATGAGAGTAAACAATCGGTGCATCGGATTAATGAGCTGATCAGCCGCGTACAGCAGCGGATTAAAGATACAGCTCAACTGATTCATGAACAGCATGGCCTCGTCGTGAATGAATCCGAGCGCACGATCTCTGTTGATCAGACGTTGCAGGAACTTACAGGTACGGTAGAAGTGTTTATGAAGGGCGCTTATGAAATCGGATCCAAAATTGGGGAACAGACCAGCCGCGTAGAACAAACGCACGGTCATGTGAAAAAGATTCAAGGGAAAGCCGGATCATTCTCGGATGAGGCGAGACGGATTATGGATGCGGCACATGAAGAGACGGCAATCATGCAGGAGATTTCATCCTCGGCAGAAGAGCTGAGACAGTTAACAGATCGATTAATGGACAAAACGAAAGCATTTCGGATGCAGCCTTGAGCTGTTTCCGGGGTGTTTTTTTGCTTATTATGGTTAAAGCCGAACATTCTTTCGTAGAAACTGAAATATGTAAAGATTTTTTTATGAAACATTAACAAATTCGCAACGCTTGGGCGATAAATGAAGATATAATGGTAGTATTCCACTACAGATTAAGGAGCCCAGCATATTGAAAACTTGGACAGGTATCCTGCTGATGATTATTTTGGCGGTAGCGACGATTAGTACAACTTCGTCTGCCAGAACCATGAATGAATCGCAAAAACAGCTTAACATAGATGATCAATCCAGCCAGACCTCAGCGGTCGTGGCTTCCAATATAGAAACAATGAATGAAGCAGCGTTTACAACGAAGGAATCAATTCCTGTTAAGGGAGAGTACGTCTCGGTTGCTCCGGAAAATGAGAATGTAAGACTATACCCCATGAAAGTTGAAGGTTCAGGATATATATATAACGGAATGGTGCTAGAAGTGAACGGCAAGAAACGTGAATTCAGTAAATGGCAAGGAGAAGGCGGATCCTACAAACCCGAAGTGCACGAACTGGATCTGAATGGAGATGGCAAGAAGGAGATTGTTGTGTTGTTTACAGCCGGTCATGGAACAGGCATCTATCTGGGTGAAGCGCATATTATCGATCCAGAAACCCTGGAAGAGATGAAGATGCAATCACTGGATGAGATTGTGAAGCAGCATGTAAATTCGAAAGTCAGTATTAAACCAGGTCAGGTGACGGTCAACGTTACCGTTGATGGTGTTCATTCAGAACCTTCCCTGATGGAGGAAGACACGAGCGAGGGAGTGTATAACGAGCAGCTCAAGTTCGGCGGTGTTGTTTATTACAGTGTGGAGAATAGCAAGTTGGTTGCGTCGGCATCTGGTGCATACGGTATGGGCTTGTATGACGGTGATCTGAACTTTGCCTATGACTATAAAGATGGCGAGTGGCAGGCCGTGGACTTGGAATACAGCACGGAAGAGTATGAAGATGAGTATTATGAATCTTTTGATTGAATCGAGTGTTTAGAGAAGAGCGGGATTGCTGAGAACAATGATAAAAAAATATGTCCCCACGATCTGAAATGACAGAGGGAAACGGGTGAGGCTGAAAAAAATGATGTACTTTTAGCCTCACTTTGTGCTATCCAAAATCGAATTTCATTCCAAGAATTTACCATGAAATGGTTGACACAAGCACTTTAGTCGTTTAAATGTATAAAGGATGGAACTCATCTATTTCATACTTTTAGGAGGGATCATTCATGAAGAAGAAGGTCGTATTGGGTTTAATGGTGGGTACACTAACACTCGGCATCGGCACTGGGGCACTTGCAGCAACGGGTCTGGAACCGATCAAAGCGTATTTGAACAGCAAGATATCTTTGAAATTAAATGGGACAACGGTAACAGCCAAAGATGCCAATGGCAAAACGGTATTGCCAATTACTTATAACGGAACGACCTATTTGCCAGTGCGTGCAGTCGGCACGCTACTGGGTACAGAAATTACGTATGATAGCGCAACCTCATCCGTTAACATTGGCAGCAATAATGGATCTGTACCACCATCCGAAACCGGCAAGCTGACATTAAGTTCGCTCGGAACTGCAGCCTTGGGCACCTCGGATTGGCATACCAAGGATCCGGCCGAAACGGCGTATAAAGGCAAAGATTACAAAGATGTATACCTGCATACCGACACAGCCAAGCAAGGCAAGAGCTTCCAAGTCATGACCCAGAAAAAGTATGCCAAGCTGCATCTCGATTTGGCTGTTCTTGGCGGTTCACAGAAGCTTGAGATTATGGACGAAAACAATACAACGCTCAAGACAGTATCGCTTGCCCCTGAAGACGGTTTGATTGGGGTAGACGTGGATGTTGCAGGCACGGATTTCATCTTTGTTGAAATCGTTGATGAGGCTCCGGGCTCCTCTCTGTTTGTTCCATTGACGACCTCATATTTAACCAAAAAATAAACGAGATATTAAAAACGATTATCGCCTATGCACCAGCCGGACGGTTATTCCGGACTGTCATAACGATAATCGTTTTTTGTTCTTTTGGGACGTATGATCAGGTTAGCGAATTATGGTATCGAGCGGTTTGAGATTCGCTTCAATCTCTGCACGACGACCTTCAAGGAATGGAGGCAATGCCAGGGACTCTCCAAGATAAGCCAGTTCTTCATCTGTGTCGAAGCCGGGACCATCGGTTGCCAGCTCGAACAGAATGCCATTGGCTTCACGGAAGTACAGGGAGCGGAAGTAGAAACGGTCTACGAAACCGGAATTCGGGAATCGGAAATTATGAACCCGTTCTACCCATTGTTTCAGTTCTTCTTCATTATCGACGCGGAAGGCAACATGGTGCACACTGCCTCGTCCAGGGCGTTCTTGGGTAAGGTCATTTCGTTCTTCGACATGCACCTCGGAGCCGCTACCACCTTCACCGGATTCGAAGACGAGTACATCGGGTTGGCCTTCGACAAAAGCAGGATAGGTTCCTTTTTGACGGAAGCCGAGCAGTTCGGTAAGAACTGGAGCGGTAAGGGACGTATCTCTAACGGTAAGATGGACTGGGCCTAAGCCGACAATGCCATACTCTACAGGCACAGGGCTTTGATCCCAAGGTTTGCCCCCGGCAACACCTGTATTGTGTTCATCAGAAACAAGGATCAGACGTTGTCCTTCAAAGTCCGTGAACGAGAGAGTGGCGCGCCCCCCACGTTCAGTGATTTCTCCATGAGGAACCTCGAATTCGTCAAAACGCTGTTGCCAGTACGTAAGGGCTGCATCGTTAGGAACACGAAGTGACGTTGCTGAGATACTGTTCACGCCTTCACGTGTCTGTCCGGCCATTGGAATTTCAAAGAAAGTAAGCTCGGTACCGGGATTCCCTTTTTCATCTCCATAGAAGAGGTGATAGACCGAAACATCATCCTGATTGACTGTTTTTTTGATCAATCGCAAACCCATGACGTTGGTGTAAAACCGATAATTCTCAGCGGCGTGTGCGGTCAGTGCAGATACATGGTGAAGTCCTTTGATTTGCATTATAAATTCCTCCTGGTGGTTAATTTATTTTTTATAATATTCCGTTAAGAAAGTTACTAACTTTTAGTTTGTTTTGTTGTTGAATTTATCTTAACATAAAGATATTTAAAATACAATCCTAATTTAGAATTCCATCTGGACAGTACACTCATTCAATGACAAAATGAAAAAGTTAACATTAAAGAGATATATTGTGTTTGTGTAACATAAAGGAGTGAAGAGGAGCGTGGCTTATCCACCGTGGCTGGACCCTTATGACGCAGAACCGTTTATACTGTTTTCCACTTCGCACCTATGGGCGATTAGCCTTATTGCTGCATTAATTATATTGATGTTCCTGTTTCGGAATTGGCTGCGGTCCTGGGCACCGAACACACGCCGTAGCTTTCGGATTGCTCTGGCATGTGTCATGTTCGGCTGTGAGATTGTGCTTCAGATATGGTACATATATGGGGATGTGTGGAGTCTAAAGACTTCATTGCCGCTGGAGTTATGCAGTTTGTCACTATTGTTATCTGCGCTGCTATTATTGACACGCAGCAGACTGCTGCATTCTGCATTGCTGTTCGCAGGAATAGCTGGTGCCTTGATGGCGATCGTAACGCCTAATCTTGGCTATGCTTATGAACATTTTCGTTTCATTCAATTTTTTACGGCTCACGCTTGTATTATTCTGGCGTTGCTCTATATGACTTGGGTGGAACAGCTTCGTCCAAGCTGGAGAACTGTTGTGGGGTCGATGATATTTGTGAATGTGGCTGCGTTAGTTGTATACGGTGTGGACGTCCTGCTTGACGCTAATTATATGTTCCTGAGACACAAACCGGATACACCTTCAGTTCTCGACATGCTGGGACCTTATCCTTTGTACATTCTTGGGGAAGAGGTACTGGCGTTAGTCATGTTCTCCCTAATGTACGTCCTGCTCTTTGCGATTCCGGAGCGGCTGAATAATCGAGTGAAGAGAGGAAAGAGTTCTGCGCTCTAGTTAAAAGTCATCCCATACCAATGGTAGGCAGAGGGAGCTGTTCTTCGCTCTTCTACAAAGATATATTTAAAACTAAACATCCCGCAGCGGTCTGGATATCCAGATCGTTTGCGGGATGTTTGGCTATTAACTCCACATGGGACATGTTTCTAATTTTTATCCACGGAGCAAAGATTCCGCTCCATCCACGTAGATCCGGGTACCGGTCACATGGGAAGATTCATCGGAAGCGAGGAAGAGCACCAGATTGGCGACTTGCTTCGACGTTCCAGGTTCACCTTTGAGTGGATGTTCATGACCTTCCGGAAACTCAACTGGAATCTGTACTTCTTTCAGATCGTCCGAAGGATAGGTGTTGTCACCGATGTTGGTATCAATGGCCCCCGGACAGACCGCGTTGACACGGATTTTGTAACGGGCCAGTTCCAATGCAGCCATCTTCGTAAACGCGGTCTGACCTGCTTTACTGGAAGCGTATGCAGAGAAGCCGATGCCAGAGAATACGCGGTTACCGTTAATGGAACTCGTAATAATAATGCTACCTCCGCGGTCTTTCAAATGGGGGATGGCGTACTTCACAGTTGCGAACGTGCCGCGCATATTGATGCCCATCGTCTGATCCCAGTCCTCAGGTTCCATCGTTTCAATAGGAGCCATCGTGCCGTTAATGCCCGCATTAGCAAATACAATATCGAGCTGACCGGCTTGCTCTGCTACCTGATTGATTGCCTTTTGTACGTTGTCCGGTTTGGATATATCACATTCAATGACGTGGGCTTCTCCGCCTGCGTTTTCAATCGTCTGTTTGGTTTTCTCTGCATTCTCAGGGGTACGATCCAGCATGAACACTTTGGCCCCATGCTCAGCAAAACGAATAGCTGTTGCCTGACCAATTCCTGAGCCACCTCCGGTTACAATCGCGACTTTCCCTTGCAAACGTTGTTCAGTCATCCTGATCCCTCCGTATCGTATGAATTATCAGTAACTCTCTCTACTTCTACATACCCGACATATGAGTGATGAATCAAATGTACGATACCAAAAAAACAGGACCGTTAAACGGCCCTGTTTCTATCATTTAGATATCATGATGATCTGATTGCTACAAAATTACTTATGTTTCTTCCAGTCCATCGAACTGTTATTCAACAGGTACTCAAAATCATTATCTTTTCGCTTCTGTTCAGCTTTACGCGCTTCTTCCGCCTGCAAGCGTTCCTGCTCTTTCCGGTCTGCCTCCGCAGCCTTGGCTTCATCGGCCTGAGCTTTCAGTTTCTCTAACACATCACTGCTCAGCAGATCCTTTAGGGTGGTCGGTTTATCCTGTGCTGCTTTGGGAGCAGGGGGGTGTTTTTTGGATTTTGCCATAGAATAATCTCCTCTCAAAAACATGAATCAGCTTCCATTATCGTTCAGTAAACTTATTATATCAGGTTCACCAAACCCATTCCATGAAACTGCGGGACAAAAGCAGGAAATAGGAGGTTACGTGACGAATGAAAACGGGTATAAATTCATATATTATTACCGATACTGCGACTATTCCCTGGAGAAAGGAGTCGTTGTTCGTGGAAGTAAACCGTAGTTTACTGAAAGGGCTTGCATGGGGTGTTGCTTTCAGCTGTCCGTTATGGATTGCGATCATCGGTTGGTTGCGTTTGATGGGATGGATGTATTGAGACCTGCGGGTTGCAGAGCTGCTGCATATAGAGTTGTGCCAGAAGAGGGCATTTTTTATAAAGTCATTTATGTAAACGCTAACATTGAATAAAGCTCTGCCTTGCGTGAATACGCAGGACAGAGCTTTTGTTTGTCTTACAGAGGTTAAGGCATTTTTACCGGTTCTGGATATTCCAGACCGTGGGTGTCGACAGTGACTTTTTTCATCACCTGATCGGTAACCGGTTTGTCTTGTGCGCCTATTTCCTGAGCAGCGATTCCATCAACGACTTCCATACCTTCTGTAACTTTACCGAATGTGGCATATGCATTATCCAGATAATCGGCATCAGCTAACATGATGAAAAACTGGGAGCCTGCGGAGTCCAAATCATTTGTCCGCGCCATGGAGATAACCCCACGCGTGTGATTAAGGTGGTTTTTATGACCATTGGATGTAAATTCTCCTTTGATGGCATAACCAGGACCTCCTGAACCGTCGCCATCGGGATCACCACCCTGAATCATGAACCCTGGAATGACGCGGTGAAAGATCAGACCGTCATAGAAACCTTTATTGGCGAGTGAGATGAAATTGTTCACCGTATTTGGTGCAATCTCCGGATAGAGCTCAATGACAATTTTCTGCCCATCTGACATTTCAATTGTGGCTACAGGATTAGGACCAGTAGGCTCTACTGGAGCAGGTGTTTCCGTCGCGCTGCTTGCAGGGCGCCCACAACCACTAATGACGATAAGCAGCATCGCTAGAACCAGCGACACAGCTGTTGTTTTTTTCCACCGAAAAGACATGAGAACGTTCCCCCTTGCATCTCTGCATAATATATTTAGTCAGAATTATTTTCGGATAATCCCTCAACTATCATACCGTTTTTGCGGACAAGATGGCAATGCAAGGCAGGATATTATGGGAGATAAGGGATGGTGTAAATGCTTACAGAGGTGTAAAATAAGGAAAATGCTTCCGCAGTCAGGGACGTACGGGTCTGTTCCGTCCGCTCCAATACACGGCAGTCCCGACGTCATTAACGGAAAGGGCGTGCGGGTATATGGACTTCTCGTGGAAGCGTAATCTGGTGATTTTGTGGATTGGTGTGTTTTTTTGTAGCACCGCTTATTCAATCTCCATCCCATTTCTGCCTTTGTTTCTGAGTGGCGATCTGGGCGTTCGTGATCACCTGGAGTTCTGGTCAGGGCTTGCCTTTGGCATCACGTTTCTGGCAAGTGCGCTGGTGTCTCCCTTCTGGGGATCACTGGCTGACAAATACGGGCGCAAGCCAATGCTGATCCGGTCGGGGTACAGCCTTGCGGTTTTGTATTTGATCAATTATTTTGTGCAGGACCCCTATTCACTAATCGTGGTTCGTTTGTTTCAGGGGTTGCTCGCGGGGTTTGTTCCGGCGGCGATTGCACTGGTCGGTACCAATACACCGGAAGAGAAGACTGGGTATGCACTTGGTATCATGTCAACAGCCGGGGCAACAGGAGGCATAATCGGTCCATTGATTGGTGGGGTCGTAAGCCACTATTATGGCAACCGGAATGCGTTTTTATTTTCCAGCATCGTAGTGTTGGTCTCGGCGTTGATCGCAACCTTCTGGGTCAAAGAAGAGAACTTCAACAGGAACAAGGCACGTTCTCATGTGATGGATGACATCCGTGAAGCCAGGGCCAATCGATTGTTTATTACGGTGCTTGGCATGATGGGTATCTGTACCTTCTCCGTGATGATTCTGGAGCCATTATTGACCGTATACGTGATGGAAATGGGCATTCAGCCCGATCGTGCTTCACTTAGCTCGGGAATTATTTTCTCTGCGGTTGGTGTAGCTACGGTTATTATGGCGCCGCGCTGGGGTAAGATCGGTTCACGAATCGGATATGGCAAAGTTCTGATCATTGGCCTCGTTGGTGGGGCGATTGGTAACCTGCTGCAGTTTTTCACTACAGGTTATATTGGATTCGGCATCTTGCGTTTTGTGTATGGATTATTCTTTGCTGCGGTGTTCCCGGCGATTAATGCAATGATTGTGCAAGTGACTGAACCTGGCTTCCGGGGAAGAGCATTCAGCCTGAATCAGTCGGCTTCCCAGATCGGTACGATGGCGGGGCCGATAATCGGTGGTGTTCTGGGTGGCTGGTTGCCGATTCGTTGGATTTTTATCATCAATGGAGTGGCGCTGCTGATTACCGCCATTGTAGCGAAATGGTCCCGACTGGAGGAGAAGTTGCCGGGATCGGGCAAACCTTTGGCGAAGTAATCAAAAACGTAAAACGTAAAACGTTAAACGGTTTATCAGATAGAAGAGAGAGGGATGGCACCGTACGGATACGGTAGCCATCTCTTTTTCAGGATACAGCCTTTGTTATTACGAAATTAAAGCAAAAAGAAACCTCTTGAGCAAGAGGTTTCCTATATTCTTAATGAATCTGTAATGCGTTCCTATTCATCCCAGGATGAATCTTTTCGTGGACCTTCAACGCCTTCACTGTTTTCCTTTGGAATGGCATGTTCAACAGCATCAAGTTGATCCTCATCTGCTAGGGCTTCCGGAAAGGAATCTTCCGTGAATAATCCAAAATTCGGATCAATATCTCGTTCGGTTACCAGATTATCGGGCTCATGTACTTGTCGCTTATGATTATCCTTCATCGTGACTGCACCTCCTAATTCAGGCTGTGACAAGAGGATTAACGCCGTGGTGGAATATCGCTCTCCGGTTTGGCATCTGCCCCAGCGCCGTTTAACAGGTCCGTCCCGTGAAGCGCATTGGGATCGGGTGCGGCAGGATCAACTGGACTATTCGGTTGGATAAGATCAGCATCAGGGACGGATTCGAGTGCAGGCTCCGCTGTTCGTGACTCCAATTCCGGTTCTTCCGTAGCCGCTACAAGTGGCGGATTCACTGTATTTTCGGTATCGATACGTTTCCCCGTAACTTCATCAAAAGTGTCTATGTCGCCTTCAGGAACTTCGGTTTCCAGTGGAATATCACGTGACCTCTGATAACGGTCGTAGTAACGTTCGCTCTCTTCATTACTAATCGGTCTGTCTGACATAAGTAGCACTCCTTTTTAGTGGATTATATTTAATGGTTGTTTGTTTAATTGGGCAGTTATCTAGTAAAGGTTCTTATTCGGTAGTTACCCAAAGGGCTAACATTGTAATCTCGCACAACTTATGATTCCCTTGTGTTCCCAAAATATGAATATAAGATGAAAGTGAACAATGTACGGATTACAGATTCAACGTATAGGCTTTAAAATTTTGGAAATACATATTTGACCAAAAAGTACAGAAATCCAAAGAAAATAATGATATAAGCCGCATACTTGATAAACGTGGAAGCGACCATACTTGAATCCGATTTGTGTTGGACATCCTTATGTTCTACCTCTACCGTTCTGTGTGGCTCATTCATTTGAATCACTCCTCAATGGTAAGTGTTTGCTTTGAGGAACATTACACCCGGAAGGGACGATTGAATCGCAGAGATCAGTTTTACAGCTTTTCATCTTTGGCCTATGATATGATGAAACATGGATATATGAGGGAGGGATTCCAATTGGATTGGTATACGCTGGGCAATATGATCACTCAAATCCGAATCGGGCAAAAAGCGTCTACGCCCGGGTTTTCCCGTACCGTTATACGCCGTCCGGACGGGCTGTTCTGGGTAGGCGGGATATGGTCAGGACAGATTGTCCAGTTGCGGGATTATCTTTTCTCGGATATATGGACGATCTATGACGATGAGGAGACGGAGCAGTGGTTGGAATATCGTACGAAGATTGAACAGAAAGAGCGCGAAATGATTGAGAACCAGTTCGAAGATCTGCGCGGATAATGGAGAAAACACTCGAAATCTATCAATAAAATGGAAATAAAACTATAAATCTACTAAAATGTGAATTTTCATTTCCCTACAAGAAGGTGACACGTCAAACTGTGGCGAATGATAAATGAGAGAACTTGAGGGATAGAGAAAATAAGAACTTTGAGGTGCTGTGAATGAAAAATGTGCCCAAAGCTATCATCATCTTATGGATAAGTATGTTGAATATTCTTTGCTTGCCGCATGATTTCGTCTCAGCGACTGCAGGAGAAGTTGACAAACCTGTATCCATTACGGGATGGGAAGTAAAATGGGGGAACGTACACGATCAGGGATTCATCAGTGAGGTTCAAGGTTCAGAGGAGATCTGGGAGAAGCAAGGTTCAGAAAAGCTGGAATATAGCAGCGAAGAGGCTCCTTCGGGTTCCATGTGGACTCGTTTGACCATTCCAAAAATAAACGAAGATAGCTCGGCAATCCGTTTTGAAAATATTAAAGGGAACCACATTGTAATCTATCTGGATGATCGTAGGGTGTATGAGAATTATCATTACAATTATGATAACAACGCTGTGTTGTTACCCCTTTCGAGTGAGAATTCAGGTGGCAAACTGTATGTATGGTCCGAGAATGAAAAAGGAAGACTTGGCATCTACGGAACAGTTCAGGTTGGGCCTTATGCTACATTACAGGAAAAATACATTCACAATGGACTGCTTGATGTAATATTGGGAGCGACCTTTGTGTTCACGGCTCTAACGATGCTGAGTTGCACTTTTTTCCTGGGCAAATTCCATACAGGGTTGTGGATTTCGCTATGTATCGTGATGGGTTCAATCGGAACGATGATTATCACCTATTCACAGTTTTTATATACGTTCTATCAGGTTTACGGTAATCTGTATTCCGTATTGTTTGACCTGGCTATGCTGATGGGCATGCCTGCACTCTGTTATTTTTTTGAACAAATTATCGGACCAGGTCGTTATGGCATCTTTACCAAACTAAGAAAATTCCAATTCATCTATTCTATAGTAGCTGTGGTTGCCCTGATGATTGATTTTATTTCAGGCGGTCAATGGGACATGCTCTATAGTTTGTTGGTTCAGAATGTAATTGGATTTGTTCTTGTAATCCTGTTGAGCATCTTAATGATCGGCACCATCTCCAAAGCACTTCAACGTAGCCGGGAAGCTCTTTTGCTGGCTACGGGATTTGGCACATTTGCCTTAATCAGTGTTGCTGAACTACTCTGGTATTACCAGCGTAATGGAACATATCATCTGATATGGTGGAAATGGTCCATGGTTGCTTTTATTATCTCACTTATTGCCATACTGGGAAGCCGATTTGCTGAAAAACATACCAAAGTGCTTGAATACTCGAAAGAGTTGGAATTGTTCAATAATGAATTGCAGCGATCCGAGAAAATGGAGATCATTAGCGAACTGGCGGCGTCGGTTGCTCATGAGGTTCGTAATCCACTGCAGGTGACACGAGGATTCCTTCAGCTTATGACAGAGCAGGAAGACAACAAAAACAAAGGGTATGTGCGGATAGCTCTGGAGGAGCTTGATCGGGCATCCGGCATTATTACCGACTTCCTAACCTTTGCCAAACCGGAGTTCGATCATATTGTCTCTCTAAATATCGCGGATGAATTTGATCATATTGAAGGCATTCTTGTACCGATGGCTAATCTGGAAGGTGGCAAAATAACAACTGATATTCCACCAAATCTATGGATTAGAGGGAACTCCTCCAAGTTCAAGCAGGCTTTTATTAATATTATTAAGAATAGTATAGAAGCTCTGCAAGGAGAGGGTCAGATTGATATTTGGGCTTATGCCCAGGACGGGATCATCAAGGTACATGTTAGAGATAATGGAGAGGGTATGGATGAGGAAGCGCTGGTCCGCCTTGGGGAGCCTTATTTCTCGAATAAAATTAAGGGGACAGGCCTTGGCATGATGGTGACTTTCCGAATCGTTGAAGCCATGCATGGGCAGATCAGCTTTACAAGCACAAAAGGGGTAGGAACAGAAGCCGTTGTATCTTTTGCTGCGTTCGTCGAATGACGAGCGGCAGAAGTGTACGATGGCTTTTTGGTTCGCTACCCCTGATGTCGATCAATCACATATTCAATCTAATCCGTTTAGCTTCTCCACGGTCCGCAATTTACGTCATAATCCACTTTGGATGGATTGGGAGGAATCACGAGAACATAATCGTTCTGTTGTTCTTCAACGGTACGGACTTGAATGTGTTCAGGAATATCAATGCCAAATGCTTCGCGAAGCGCTTGCTTCGGGTTGGAGTGCAGTTGTTGTCTGAAGTGCTCATCAGTCCAGGCCTTTTCAATAATATCCTCGTGCAACGTTTTCTCTGATACCATCATCGTCAACATTCCCTTCATATTTAAAATTCAACTGTATCAGCTCTTCTTTGGTGATTAGGACAAATGTTGTTTATCGCTGATCCAGTAATGAAACCCGCCTTGAAAAAGCATTTTTTTGTGTTGTTCAATGTCGTGAACAGTTTGTCCCAGAATGCCGCATAAGTAGGAATTAAATGCTTCGAGATGCGAAATTCCCGAGTTAGAAGATGTTAGTCTGATGTTATATTGCTGAGCAATGTCTACATAGGAGTTCATCAATTGGGTATTGTATACATTATCATGTACACGTTCGCTTACAGGATGAGCCGGGTAGTTATGTTCCAGTGCTGCGGATATGTGGGAGAGGAAGCTGTTGTAATTTCCATGCACAGCATCTTGTTTCGTGTCTGTGAAGTCATCTGTCATCTGGAGAGTCATCAGTGCAATGTTGACGGCAGAACATACCGGAGTAATGCGACGCTCCTGTTCCAAAAGAAGGAGTGAGCCAGCAGCTCCAAGTTGAAGTGGGGCGGCTTTTTGGGCGATTAATAGCGGGCTTCTCTTGAAATAATCGATGGAATTCTCACCGGTGACGCTCATGGCCCAATCCTCCACATACTGTCTGAAATACGTCCAGAACGGGGAAGAAAGGCTGAATAGCTCTGAATAGGCACAGATCGCATCCACGTAGTAAAGATTACCCAGTGATAATTTCAGTGTTACATCTTCTGGCTGTTCGTCCATAACTTCATCCTGATTCAGAAAATATAGCATATGCAGGAGACAAGCAGTACTTAGTTTGTGTGCCTTCTCTGGAGGTAGACCATCTGAGAGCTGCATCCACAATGGAATAATGTAGCCGATGTAGCTGTGACCCGAATCTCGTAACAACGGATTGACCAAATGAAGTTGTTCTAGTGCATGTTCTGACATTGGTTCAGGATATTTCTGTACCAGCTGCTCTGCTGCAGCGAACACCACCTCCACATCGGATCTAAACGGATCAAACCATTCTCTCCGCATCGTTTGGTTACGCCCTTCCCATAATAAAGTAATTAAGGACTTTTCGACTAGATCATGAAGTTACTTTCAGTATACCGGAAATGAATTGAAAAAAATAGGAGGTTTTGTGATGAATTGTGAAAAAAACAATGACATTTTGTATTTTTATGGCATAAAAAAGCGGAAGTTAGGCTCAAACTAAGAGAGCACAGGATTTTGACATATGAAAGGAAGAAGAGAAATGAAATACAGATGGAAAAAATGGATGGCAGCCGGACTGGCAGCCGTATTTATAACAGCATCAACCGGCTATACGGCATCCGCTGATCCAAATGGATCTGTTGAAGATGGGGCTACACCATCCTCTTCCACAAACCAGAAGAAGCCATGCATGCAAGCAGGTCATGGCCTGTTTATGATTGGAGAAACCGCAGACCTGCTCGGTATTGGGCTCCGTGATTTAAAGGAACAGATGGAGCTTGGCAAAACGTTGACTCAGATTGCTAAGGAACGCAAGGGACTTAGTGAAAATCAATTGTTGGAGAAGCTGAAGCCTTCGCTCTCTCAGCGATTGGATAAAGCAGCCGAAGAAGGCTGTCTCACGAAAGAGCAGGCAGCAGCAGCCAAAGCAGGTATGGATACGAAGCTGAAGAAGGTAATCAACACACCACTGCGGGAGTTAAGACGTGAGTTCGCTCACCATGGCAACAGACATCCAATGATGGACAAGGGCGCTATTGCACGTTTTCTCGGCATCACCCCGGAGCAGCTCCATCAGCAGCTTCAAAGCGGGAAATCACTAGCTGAGATTGCTCAGGCAAAAGGCATCAGTGAAACGCAGTTGGTAGACAAGCTGAAGGAGCAGTTGACGGGTGACCTGAAAAGGTTCGTTAATCAGAAGGGCAATGCACATCAAGCTCCTGGTCCTCACGAACCTGTACCCGGTCGATCCGCTTCCACAGAAGTGAAGTAAGAAAAAAGCGTCTTCCACGAAGGGAGACGCTTCTTCTATATTCAACCAGGATTATCTGGTTTCCAGACTGCGATTTGCGCTAGTTGACGGATTACGCTCGGATGAACTTGTTCTGATTGCAGAAACAGTATCATGCAAACGGGGACTTGGGCGTTTCTTCCGTTGTAATCCTATGGTGAAGCGAGAGCCAGGAAGTTGGGAAAGTCCCCAGCTGATTGCAAGAGACGTTGCCACGGTGACAAGAAACGAAAGCAATGTAATCGGTAGATGCCATCCGCTTAGCGTAAGTGGTCGGGTAATATACGCAATGCAGTAGATAACCAGTGCATGAACCAGATAGCCACCAAAGGAATATCGGCCAATCCACGTCAGGAGACGCTGAAATGGTGTATCTTTGCCACGCAGCAGTACAAGGAACCCATAGAACATGAACATCTGGGCCATGATGATGATGAATGTTGTTGGTTTCAGATAGGTTGATATATTCAGGTTAACGACATCACCCGATCCCCGCAGCACATCATACCCAAGCCACATGTACATGCCGATAAACAGACAGACCATCCAGGGCAATACTTTTGCGGTCCAACTTCTCCAACTATCCACTGACCAGGCACAGACTGCGCCCAACAAAAAGTAAAACCAGTACATAACCCATGAATAAGAGCGATACTGCAGCAAACCCGACCAAGGTTGGGGTAAGGAAGCTGTCCATCCGCCCATATCGTAGTAGGACCATTTCATAAGTAAAGTGTATAATGCCATCCCAATGAGAATCAGCGTGATGACGGATTGCATTGGGGTGAAGCGTGTAACTTTTTCAATACGTTTCTGAATGAACTTGGCTCCCGCAAGAAACAGGGGAAACAGAATATAGAACTGAAACACCATAATTACAAACCACAGATGATATCCCGTCTGGGGGAGGAACAGTTCACGAACAAGACTGCGGAAATCTGGCATACCCGAAAGCCAGAACTCGGGCGTGAATACCCGGACAAACAACCAATAGATGAACGTCCATACCACAAAGGGCACATAGATATCTCCAAACCGCTTACGGATAAACTTGGGGTAATCCGGTTTGGTATGACTATGATGATAGAACAGCATTACACCGGACAGAAAGACGAATGTCGGTGTACCAAAACGAGTCAGATGATAAATCATGGTCAGCATGATGGAATCAGGTTGTTCAATATCAGCGCGATATATATATTCTGCAATGTTATGCTGCATCACAATAGCGAGAAATGCAAGGGCGCGCAGTTGAGTCCATTCCACGATTCGCGGTTTATTCACGTGTAACCCTCCTTCGTGTAACCGGAATTCATCATTTAAGGGTACCTGTTAAACATTAAGACTGCATTAAATGGGGGAAATAGGTACAAAAAAAGATGGCAGCAGCCATCTTTTAGTCGAAGTATCTTTGCGATACCTGCCTCATTTTGTTTCCATTCCATTTAGTTTAAGTCTTGTAATTTTGTTGATTCATCCTCTGGAGATTTCGCATCTTCCTCAAACAAATTCTGAATGTATGCTTGGAGTTTCGGTTTATTAACACCGAGTACCTGGGCAGAACCTGCAAGCTCATTGGTAAGCAGCTTGTTAGGAGGGATCTGCTGTTTATCGATTTCATTCACGTTAATATCGAATCCGAGCGAAGCTAATTTTAACATCTGTGTTGGACTGAGGTCTGTCTCGATATATGGAGCGACAGCTTCCAATATTTCAGGAATCTTGAAGAGTGAAGTCGTGCTTTGCATCTTCTTGGCCAGCTCAGTCATGAAAATCCGTTGCCGTTCGGTACGCGTAAAGTCTGATGTGGCATCATGCCGGAATCGGACATATTGGAGGGCGGTCTTACCGTCCATATGCTGAAGCCCTTTTTTGAGATCAATATCGTACATATGTTTATCTGCTTTGCTGGTATAATACATGTCTTTCTCTACATCGATATCGATCCCGTCTACAGCATCAACCAGCGCCATAAATCCGATAAAATCGGTATACACGTAGTGCTGGATAGGGATGCCGAGCAAGTCACCGACCGTTTGTTTGGTTAATTCCGCTCCGCCGTAGGAGAAGGCCGCGTTGAGTCTGCTCTTTCCGTGTCCCGGAATATCAACATATGTATCACGCAGAACAGAGAAGAGATGGGCTTTCTTGGATACCGGATCGATGGAAGCGACCATGACCGAATCTGAACGGCCGGCATCATCCCCTCTGGTATCACCTCCAAGCAGCAAAATGTTAACTCGTTCCTTCCCTTCCCATTTAGGAACAGGGGTGGTTGGAGTGTCCGTATTTTGGTTTGTGTCAGAAGTGGAAGTCTCGGAAGCAGTTGAGATGCTATTGGCAAAATGAACGATCGAGTATCCGTAATATACAATGACACCGGCTATGGCAAGTGCCAGGGTTAGGGATGTTCCCCATAACCATTTCTTAAGCATAATCTTCACCTTTCTATGAATGAACTATTATGTAACCCAAACTAGTTTAACAAAAAGTAAGAGAAATGTCCTCTTTGATTTCGAAAGTTCGGTTACTAGGCGACATGTTTGACAAATAGTTAGTGTATATTTATTATGTAAAAAATAATCGTGATTTGTGTAATGGAGGTATTAAACGACTGTTATGAATCAATCTGTATTTAATTGGATCAACCAGTTTGCTGATCGTATTCCGTTTCTGGACTGGTTTATGATTACATCCGCTGAATATGCCGTTTGGGTTATGATAGGGCTTCTTGTGATTGTGTGGTTTCTTGGCAACCCGTCGAAGCAACGAATTGTGTTTTATGCGTGTGTAGCTTCGATCGTAGCACTTGTTCTGGCAAAATGGGGAATTTCACCTGTGGTAGGTCATCCAAGGCCGTTCATGGAAGGCACGGTGAATCAACTGGTTCCGCATGTGCCAGATCCATCTTTTCCAAGTAAACATGCTTCCTTTGTATTTGCGCTAGCTGCAGCTTCGTTTTTTATTGGACGCCGCTTCGGTATGTGGATGCTGTTGCTTGCTGTGCTGACAGGAGTGTCGCGGGTTTATGTAGGTGTACATTATCCTGGGGATATCCTCGGTGGATTTATTCTGGGTAGCCTGGTCAGTGTAATCTTGATTGCTACGCGTAATTACACCAAGTCGATTCCTGATTTCTTCATTAACATTCATCGGCGGATTTTCCGTTAGAAATGGTTGAATATAGTAGGGATTGGAAGAGAAGTTTCGGATATGAAAGCCTTAAGTCTTTGGTGAGCCAAAGACTTAAGGCTTTTTTTGTGTTTATTTCGAAGTTAACTGAAATTTACAAAAAATCGAATTCTCATATATACAATTCATGACGATACGTGTCGATATACTATAAATATGTACTAGTTGAGGAGTGGGGAACATGAAAGACTCGCGGGGAAACGTGACAAAGAAATTGAGATTAACAATTCGAATGAAATTACTGACTGGATTTCTAATGGTAGTGGCTTTACTGGCTTTTGTAAGCATTTATGCGTTAACCCAAATTCATGATATGTCCAAAAAGGCCGATGAGATCGACAAGATGTGGATGCCCAGTGTGAGCCTGCTCGGGATGATGAATGGTGATGTTTCCGACGTCGAACGGCTTGCTCTTGCCATAATTGTCGAAACGAATCCAACTGAAATCACCAAGATGAATGAAGTGTTGGAACAGCTCCAAGCCAAGATTGCGATTGAGCGCAAGGAACTGGTTTCACTTATCTCAGGCAATACCGAAGCAGTGGGAATGTACAATACATTTAGCACGAACTATGAGGCGTATTTGGCGAAAATGCCGGAATTTATGAAATTGGGCATGGCTAACAATTACGAAGAAGCCAGCAGATTGCATTCAGAGGCATATCCATTATGGTATACAGCGAATGATACCATTGCTCAATTAATCACGATGGGGAACTCACTGTCGGATGCAGCAACGAATGCATCGGTTGAGTCTGCTGAACAAGCATTTAATATTATTTTGGGAGTCACTATTGTTGCTTTCCTGGTCGCCATGTTTATTGCCTTCTTCATTGCAAGCATCATCTCACGTCCAATACAGAAGATGAATGCAGCAGCGATGTTGATTGCAGATGGGGATCTGACCAGTGAGAAGATTGTTCTCAAGAACAAGGATGAGCTGGGAACGCTGGCCGACTCCTTCAATGTGATGACTGGCAACCTGCGGGAGATGATTCAATCCGTATCGATGACATCCGAACAGGTAGCCGCTTCCTCGGAAGAACTTCTCGCGAGTGCTGAGCAGAATACAAGGGCGTCGGAACAGATTTCCGAGACGGTTGAGGAATTGGCTGTAGGTACATCGGATCAAGTAGATATGGTGAAACGTTCTTCACAGGCGATGAGTGAGATGGCTCTTGGTTCGGAACAAATTGCTGAGCTTGCTCAAAGTGTATCCGTATCTGCTGTTGATGCAGCGAATCAGTCAGCCGAAGGAAATATGATTATTCAGCAGGCTGTTGAACAGATGGGATCTGTTCGCAACTCCATTGAATCACTGACAGAACTGGTTACAGGGTTGGGAGAACGCTCCGCAGAGATTGGTACCATTACCGAGGTTATCAACAATATTGCCCGTCAGACCAATCTGCTTGCATTGAATGCAGCAATTGAAGCGGCACGTGCAGGTGAGCACGGACGTGGCTTCGCAGTTGTAGCCGGAGAAGTACGGAAGCTCGCAGAGGAGTCTTCTACATCCGCGCAGCGGATTACGGATCTTGTCCAATTGATTCAGAAGGATACAGATCATGCCGTGCAGGCTGTGAAAGTGAACAGCAATGAAACGGAAGCCGGCATTGAGATTGTAACAGCGGCTGGACAAGCCTTCGAGCAGATTTCGGATGCAGTGAACAAGGTCGCTGGTGAAATCCAAGAAGTATCTGCAGGTTCGGAGGAAATGTCAGCAAGTACGAATGAAGTTGTAGGTTATGTGGATCAGATCTCTAACATCGCTGGAGAAGCAGCAGGTGGGGTGCATAATGTATCCGCAGCAACCCAGCAGCAGCTGGCTTCGATGGAAGAGATCGCTTCGTCCGCAGGTTCTTTGTCCAAAATGGCTGAAGAGTTGCAGGAGCAAATCAACAAATTCAGAGTGTAAACGATCCAAAAGTAGGGTGTTCAGACTGGATAGTACCATGGATCATCATGCAACCTGTAGCACGGGTTATTCAAAATATCAGGACTGTTTCTCATATTGCGTTCAAGCGATATGAGGGGCAGTCTTTTTTGTCATATCACTACCCAAACATGTCACAACAATGTTATTTCAGAAGTCACCAGCGCTGATATTGCAACTGGAGCAAAAGGATATAATGGTAATTAATGGTGGAAATACATGGAGTCACACCATAGAAAGGAGCGGGTCATTACATCAGTGTAATTGGAAAATTACGAGACGACTATTGCAAAAGGAGATGAATGGTTGAAGATGAAGGGAAGCTGGTGGAGACGAATCGCTATCCTCGCGTTATCGGTAGGACTACTGGCAGGAAGTACATCCATACAGGCATGGAGTGGTAAGGCAGATGCGGCTGCCGGGAATCATAACTATGCGGAGGCATTACAAAAGGCGGTTTATTTCTATGAAACACAGCGTTCAGGGAATTTGCCCGAAGACAATCGGGTGGAATGGCGTGGTGATTCCGGATTAAATGACGGAGCGGATGTTGGGGTTGATTTGACCGGAGGGTGGTACGATGCTGGAGATCATGTGAAATTTGGTCTGCCCATGGCCTATTCGGCTACGATGTTAGCTTGGTCTGTTATGGAATACCGTGAGGGATACGAGCAGGCAGGGCAACTGGAGCAGATTAAGGATAACTTGAGATGGGCTACAGACTATTTTGTGAAAGCGCATACGAAACCAAATGAATTATGGGGACAGGTTGGAGCAGGCAATACAGACCATGCCTGGTGGGGCCCTGCTGAAGTGATGCAGATGAACCGTCCTGCTTATAAGATCGATGCATCCTGTCCGGGAAGTGAACTTGCGGGAGAAACTGCAGCTGCACTCGCTTCTTCATCCATTGTGTTCCGTGACAGTGACCCGGCTTATGCCAACAAACTGCTTCAGCATGCGAAGGAACTTTACAGCTTCGCAGATACGTATCGAGGCAAATACTCGGATTGCATTACAGATGCTCAATCGTTCTACAATTCATGGACAGGTTACTATGATGAACTCGTCTGGGCAGCAACATGGTTATATATGGCGACAAATGATAGCGCTTACTTGTCCAAAGCGATTGCTACGGCGAATCTGTGGCAAGCGGATGGACAGAACGGGAACTGGGCCTATACATGGACCCAAGGCTGGGATGACAAACATTACGGAGCACAGATTCTGCTGGCCCGCATTACTTCGAGTCTGAACATGCCGGAAGCGACGCGGTTCATTCAATCCACGGAGCGCAATCTGGACTATTGGTCTGTAGGCACGAATGGACAAAGGATTAAGTATACACCGGGCGGGCTTGCCTGGCTTGATACATGGGGATCACTCCGGTATGCAGCGAATGCATCGTTTATTGCTTTTGTGTACTCCGACTGGGTCAGTGATCCGGTGAAGAAGGCGAGGTATCAGGACTTTGCCGTCTCTCAAATGAACTACATTCTGGGAGATAATCCTCGCCAAAGTAGTTATGTGGTCGGTTATGGTCAGAATCCGCCTAAGCACCCTCATCACCGGACCTCCCACAGTTCATGGACGAACAATGAAAATGTACCTTTAGAGCACCGTCACACGTTATACGGCGCGATGGTTGGGGGACCGGATGGAACGGATGCCTATACCGATTCCATTGGGGACTATGTCAGCAATGAGGTGGCAACCGATTACAATGCAGGCTTTACAGGCGCGTTAGCCAAAATGAATCTGTTATTCGGCCAGAATGATCAGCCCATCGCGAATTTTCCGGCTCCGGAAGTGAAGACAGATGAGTTCTTTGTCGAAGCTGCTGTGAAGGCATCCGGTTCCAATTACACGGAAATCAAGGCTCAACTGAACAATCGTTCAGCCTGGCCTGCGCGGATGGGGGATAAGTTGTCTTTTCGTTATTTCCTGGATCTGAGTGAAGTTTATGCTGCAGGATACACCGTTTCCGATGTCCATGTTACAACCGCATATGCCGAGGGGGCTACCGTATCCCAACCGGTTGTGTTTGATGCAGCGAAACGAATCTACGCTGTTACAGCGGACTTTACTGGAACCAAGATATATCCAGGCGGGGAAGGACATTATCGCAAAGAGGTACAGTTCCGCATTACCGGCCCGCAAGGCGCCTGGCATGCGAATAATGATCATTCATTCCAGGGCTTGGGTACAGGCAATGTGGCCACGAGTGTATATCTTCCAGTCTACGATGCGGGAATACGGATATACGGTCAGGAACCAGGTGTTACACCGGTCGTCACTCCTGTTGCACCTTCGGGAGTGCAGGTTGTGTCAGGGAATGCTCAGGTAATCCTGAACTGGGTAGCATCCCCTGGGGCAGAATCATACACCGTGAAGCGTGCCGAGGTGAATGGCGGTCCATATACTTCTGTAGCGACAGGTGTGCATGGATCGACATACACGAACACGGGGCTCACGAACGGGAAAACCTATTATTATGTAGTGACGGCTGTTAATTCAGCCGGGGAATCTCCCGGTTCTGCACAAGCCTCTGCCACGCCACAGGCTGGAACATCGCTGCCTGGTGCACTGACATTAAGCGGTACTTCAGGCAATGCACAGTCGATTCTGACCTGGACGGCAGCAACGGGAGCTTTGTCTTATAAGGTACAGCGCTCAGTTGTAGGTGGTGCTTATACCGATGTGGCAACTGGGTTGGCAGTATTGAATTATATCGATGTAACAGCGGTAAATGGAACGGCGTACAGTTATCGAATCGCCGCTGTGAATGCGAGCGGACAGACGTTGTCCAACATCGTGACGGTGACACCGAGTGCGCCTCCGGCCACGACGGGCACGCTTGAGGTGCAATATCGTAACGGAGGGTCAGGTGCTTCCGGCAATGCGGTGACTCCGCAGTTTAATCTAAAAAACACAGGCACTCAAGCGATTGATCTGAGTACGGTGAAGCTCCGATATTATTTTACCAAGGACGGTGCAGGCGATCTGACCTTCTGGTGTGATTATGCTCAGATCGGCACGGCCAATATTGAAGGCAAATTTGTCACGCTGACTCCGGCAAAGGGGACAGCGGATACGTATCTGGAGATCAGCTTCAAATCCGGGGCTGGCAGCCTGGCTGCTGGAGCGGAGACGGGCGTGATCCAGGGCGCTTTTCCAAGAACAATTGGAGCAATTTCGATCAGAGCAACGACTATTCCTATGATGCAACTAAGACGGCTTTTACCGCATGGAATCAGGTAACTGGGTTTCAGGGAGATACGAAAGTCTGGGGTATGGAGCCGTAACCTAAGGGAGTTCAACAGCAAGGGCAGACCCGCAGTAATTCTAATTGAATTTCACCATTCCAGGGAGGTAAGTACATGTTGAAATCAGCTGCTAAAAAAAGTTTGTCTGCCATGCTAGCAGGCACCGTTATGTTAACCGGGTACACCGGCTTGTGGGCGGGTCCCCAAACGGTTTATGCCGAAGAGCAGACCATTGATGCTCAGGCGGACGGAATAAACGAAGCTCGATTTTTGCAATTGTATGATCAACTGAAGGACCCGGCGAACGGTTATTTTTCTCCAGAGGGCATTCCGTATCACTCGATTGAAACGCTGATGAGCGAGGCACCGGATTATGGGCACATGACGACATCCGAGGCATACAGTTACTGGCTCTGGCTGGAAACAATGTACGGTCACTATACGGGTGATTGGTCCAAACTGGAAGCCGCTTGGGACAGCATGGAGAAATACATCATCCCAGTCAATGAAGGTGACGGCAAGGAAGAGCAGCCTACGATGAGTTATTACAATCCGAACAGCCCGGCCACCTATGCAGCGGAAAAACCTTATCCGGATCAATATCCTTCTGCCATTAATGGTCAATATGCTGCCGGAAAAGACCCACTTGATGCCGAGTTGAAAGCTTCCTACGGCAACAATCAGACATACCTGATGCATTGGCTGCTGGATGTGGATAATTGGTACGGCTATGGTAACCTGCTTAATCCGAATCATACGGCAGCTTATGTGAATACATTCCAGCGTGGGGAGCAGGAGTCTGTGTGGGAGGCCATCCCTCATCCATCCCAGGACAATAAAACGTTTGGCAAAACGGGCGAAGGTTTCATGAGCCTGTTCACCAAGGAGACCCAGGCGCCGGCAGCCCAGTGGCGTTATACCAACGCAACGGATGCTGATGCACGTGCGGTGCAGGTATTGTATTGGGCGAAGGAGATGGGCTATACCAATACAGCGTATCTGGACAAAGCGAAGAAGATGGGTGACTATCTGCGCTATGGGATGCACGACAAGTATTTCCAGAAGATCGGAAGTGCCAAGAACGGTACACCAACTGCCGGTACAGGCAAAGACTCTAATATGTATCTGATGGCGTGGTATACCTCATGGGGCGGCGGCCTTGGCGAGGGTGGGAACTGGGCTTGGCGGATTGGAGCCAGTCACACGCATCAGGCTTACCAGAATCCAGTGGCAGCGTATGCCTTATCTGATCCGGCAGGCGGCCTGATTCCAAAATCAACAACAGCCAAGGCAGATTGGAATGCATCGTTGAAGCGCCAACTGGAGTTCTACACTTGGTTGCAGTCTCACGAAGGGGCAATTGGCGGTGGTGCGACGAACAGTTTTGATGGCGCCTACAAAGCTTATCCTACTGGAACCAGTACGTTCTACGACATGGCTTATCAGGAAGCTCCAGTATATCGGGACCCGGACTCCAACACGTGGTTTGGTTTCCAGGCTTGGTCGTTGGAGCGTGTAGCTGAGATGTATTACATTCTTGCCGAGAGCGGGGACCTCAGCACTGAGAACTTCCAGATGGCCAAAAAAGTCATTACCAAGTGGATTGACTGGTCCAAGGATTATGTGTTTGTGGATGAACGTCCAGTTACAGATGCTGAAGGATATTATTTGAATGCGGCAGGTCAGCGTATTCTTGGTGGTACCAATGCACAGGTTGCAACTACACCTGCACCAGGCGAATTTTGGATACCAGGCAGCCAGGAATGGCAGGGGCAACCGGATAAATGGAATGGGTTCAGTTCCTTTACGAACAATCCTAATTTTCATGTGGTAACCAAAGATCCTGCTCAGGACACAGGCGTACTGGGGAGTTATATCAAAGCCCTGACGTTCTTTGCTGCAGGGACTCAAGCCGAAGGCGGCGTACTCAATACCAAAGGACAGGAAGCCAAAGATATGGCCGAGAAACTGCTGAATACAGCCTGGGATTACAATGATGGTGTGGGAATTGTCACCGAAGAAGTCCGTAAAGACTACTTCCGCTTCTTCGCCAAAGAGATCTACATTCCGGCGAACTGGACGGGAACCTTCGGGCAAGGGAACACGATACCGGGTACAGCTGGCGTACCTTCTGACCCCGCCAAAGGTGGTAATGGCGTATACATTGGTTACTCTGACCTGCGTCCGGCCATCAAGCAAGATCCGGCTTGGGCTTATCTGGATAATCTGTACAAAACGTCTTATAATCCAACAACGAAAAAATGGGAAAATGGCGCACCAACCTTTACGTATCACCGTTTCTGGTCACAGGTAGATATGGCTACCGCGTATGGAGAATATGATCGTCTCCTGGGTGAAGCCGGAAACCCAGGAATTCAGGTGCCGGGAGCTCCAGCTGGCCTGACAGCTGCAGCAGGCAGTGAACAGGTTGTTCTGAACTGGACAGCATCCACTGGTGCCGCTTCTTACACGGTAAAACGTGCAGAGGTAAACGGTGGCCCGTATACTTCCGTAGCAACGGGGGTTACTGGCTCGACCTTCACAGATACAGGACTGACCAATGGCAAAACGTACTATTATGTGGTGACCGCAGTGAATACGGCAGGTGAATCTGCACCTTCTGCTCAGGCCTCTGCAACACCGCAAGCGGGAACATCCATACCGGGAGTGTTAACCCTTACAGGAACGGCAGGCAATAATCAGGCTGTGCTAACATGGACCGCATCGACCGGGGCTGCAAGTTACAAGGTACAACGCTCGGTTGTAGGTGGAACCTACGCCGATCTGGCTACAGGTCTGACGGCACTGACATACACAGATGCCACGGCCGTGAACGGTACCGAATACAATTACCGAGTGGTGGCAGTGAATGCAAGCGGTCAGACCTTGTCCAATGTAGTGACGGTGACACCCACAGCGCCTCCTGTAACGACAGGTGCACTTGAAGTGCAATACCGCAATGGTGGTTCAGGGACGTCAGGCAATGCGGTGACCCCACAGTTCAATATCAAGAACACAGGCACGACAGCAGTGGATCTGAGCCAGGTGAAGGTGCGGTATTACTTTACAAAGGATAGTGCATCCGATCTGAGTTTCTGGTGTGATTACGCTCAGATTGGCAGCGCCAACGTTGAAGCACACTTTGTGACGGTAGATCCGGCTAAAGGGACAGCGGATACGTATCTGGAGATTGGTTTCAAATCCGGGGCAGGCAGTCTGGCTGCCGGAGCAGAGACGGGAATTATCCAGGGTCGCTTCTCGAAGAACAACTGGACGAATTTTGATCAGACCAATGACTATTCTTTCGATGCTTCCAAAACGTCCTTTAGCGCCTGGAATAAAGTGACCGCTTATATTGGCGGAGTTAATGCTTGGGGGATTGAGCCATAATCGATTTATATTGAGACACAGTAAAGTCGGGGAGAGATCTCCGGCTTTTTTGTGATGATTGTGGGATTACAGGTACTCATAATCGGGAAATGAACCATAGTAATGTTTACCAAATATAGAATTTAAATATTAAAATATAGGTCGTATGGCGCATGTCCTAAGTGATGCTCGGTTTAGGTCTCATTTCTGCTTAAAACGAAGCACAGCAAATAGTTACAATAATTTAACCTTTGAAAAAGAAGAGATTTGCGGCAGTTTTAGCCAACTCATATGAGAGGTATCCCTGATTCTTAGTGCTCAAGCCTGCCTGATCGAATACAGGACTTTGGACTGATGATCGTTATGGACAGCCCGTTTTACAATGGGGCAAGCCCGGCGAATGAGGCCAGGTTAAAATTCTGTAACATCAGGGGGAACACGACATCATGAACTGGAAAAGCAAGATCATTACTGCAAGTGTAACAGCAACGATGCTGATGGGAAGTCTGACAACAGGAGCATTAACGACACCTGCATCAGCAGCGGCAGTTGATAATTCAAAAGTTAAAGTCATCTGGGGCGTTAATTTGCGTACATCGCCATCTTCTTCCGCAAGCATTGTTCGTTTGGTGCCAAAAGGAGAGACTGTCACGGTAGTACAAAAATCCGGATCAGGCTGGTATAAAGTTACGGACTCCGGTAACCGGACAGGATACATATCATCTTCTTCAAAATATACACAAGCCGTGAAAGGCAACACGACAACAGGAAGTTCAGTTACAGGCAGTGCTTCTGTAGAGAAAGTCATAGCTGCTGGTATGAAATATTGGGGAACGCCTTATGAATTTGGGGCAAGTCGTAATAGTACGGCTACGTTCGATTGTTCAAGCTTTGTCCGCCAGGCATTTATTGATGCACTTGGAATCAAGCTTCCATCCGATTCGCGTAAACAAGGTGCTTATGTGAAAGCTAATGGTACCGTTCAGACCAATTGGAAAAATCTGAAGCGTGGTGACCTGATGTACTTTATGTCCTACAAAGGCAGCTCGGCTTCATCGTATTCTAGTGTGAACAAATCCACTGCTACGATTACCCACACGGGAATTTATCTGGGTGACGGCAAAATTCTGCACACTTATTCCAATGCTGGCGGCGGTGTAACGATTAGTGATATCTCCGGCAAACATTGGGAGTACCGTTTCCTGTTTGGTGGGAGTGCACTTTAAGTTCCAGCACGCTTATTAAATAATGAACATATATAGAACCTTCCATCTCTGCTTATACGGGGGATGGAAGGTTCTTTTTGTTGTTTATTAGTCCTGGTAGTACAGACGGAACAGAATATCCTGATCATAGTTGCCGAATCCTTGACCATACAACGTCAACCCGCCCACATGCTGCGCACCTTCCTCCACGGAGAGGCGTAATGTCCACTGATTGCGTTCCACGGGAATATCAGCAAGCGTAACTTCGGACATAAGCTGTCCATCAATAAATGTGCCCTCATGGGTAATACGCAGCACTTTGAGCATGCCGTATTGATTGACACTGTCGCTCCACCATTCCGGGGTGAACATGCCTCGTCCATTTCCGGAATCTCCAGGACTTGTCCATTCACCTAGTCGAATTCCGTTGAGCATGAAGGTAATATCCGAGGGCCAATTTGGGTTGACAGAAGGGGCCTCGGAACCTATTTCAAGTGACAATTCAATGGCACTGATCTGTTGACCTGACAAGATATAGTTTGGGATTTTGTATTCTACGAATCCGCGTCCAAACCAGAGAATATGGGCATGCATGCGTTCGGGATCCAGAAAATAGCGTGGATCATCATATTGTCCAATGACCTGATTGGATGTAGCCAGACCACAAGTTGGATACACATCAAAATGGGTATAATGCCCGACAGGGATTGCCACTTCATGAAGCTTGCGGGAAGCTCCCGTTTCCTGTGGCATAGAGATGCCAATCCAGTCGACTGCCAGGCTGTTCATTTTGTGCGTGCCGCCATCCTTGCGAATCATTTTAGACTGAATAATGCCCACATCCTGAAGCTTGCGAACATGCATTGTTACAATTGCGCTGCTCAGGCCGAGTGATGCGGCAATGTCCTTCACGTTCATAGGGGTCTCCGCGACAAGTCTGATAATCTGCAGACGCACTTCACTCGCGAGTGCTTCGTATAGGGGCAACCATTCTGCATCGGTATTTGCTCTAATCACATCTGTTCCTCCATTTTTGATTTATAGAATTAAGTTAAACATAAATCCAGTCAAAAGAATAACATTTTGCAAAATTCAGGTTGAAATTGGTGCCGTAATCGATTTTAATATAAATATGAACGTTGATCCATAGATTATCAATTAATTTTTATATTAATCTTAGGGAGCTGAACTTCACGATGGAAAAAGCAAAAATGACGGTAGACAAGGATTTCACAATTGGCGTAGTTGATAAACGTTTATACGGTTCATTTATTGAACATCTGGGACGTGCCGTATACGGTGGAATATATGAGCCGGGTCATCCTACAGCGAATGAAGCGGGATTCCGTGGAGATGTGCTGGAGATGGTTAAGGAGCTGCAGGTCCCGATTGTGCGGTATCCTGGCGGTAACTTTGTATCCGGTTACAATTGGGAGGATTCTGTTGGTCCTGTGTCTGAACGCAAACGCAGACTGGAACTCGCCTGGAGAACAATCGAGACCAATGAATTTGGGTTTAACGAATTTGTGGATTGGTCCAAACAGGCGAATTCGGAAGTGATGATGGCCGTCAATCTGGGAACACGGGGTGTAGACGAAGCCCGCAACATCGTGGAGTACAGCAATCATCCTGAAGGTTCCTACTATAGTGATTTACGTATTAAACATGGATACAAAGAGCCTCATGCCATCAAAACCTGGTGTCTTGGCAACGAAATGGACGGTCCGTGGCAGATTGGTCACAAAACAGCAGAAGAGTATGGACGGATTGCACTTGAAGCGGCAAAAGTGATGAAGTGGACAGATCCAACGATTGAGCTGGTTGCATGCGGAAGTTCATCCCTGGGTATGCCATCCTTCCCGGAATGGGAAGCAACGGTGCTGGATCATACGTATGATCATGTTGAATATCTGTCGCTCCATCAGTATTACGGTAATGCTGAGCAGGATACGCCGACATTCCTTGCGCGTTCCCTTGAGATGGATCGTTTTATTGATACGGTAAAAGCGACCTGCGATTATATCAAAGCGAAGAAGCGCAGCAAGAAGACGATGTTCCTGTCCTTTGATGAATGGAACGTTTGGTACCACTCTAATGAAAGTGACAAGAAGCTGGACCCGTGGCAGATTGCTCCGCCACAGTTGGAGGACGTATACAACCATGAAGATGCCCTGCTTGTGGGATGTATGCTGATCAGCATGCTGAAACATGCTGACCGAGTTAAGATGGCGTGTCTGGCGCAGCTCGTCAACGTGATCGCTCCAATCATGACCGATAATGGTGGTGCTGCATGGAGACAGACGATCTTCTATCCGTTCATGCATGCTTCCGTGTTTGGACGTGGAACAGCACTTGTACCGTTGATCCAGTCCCCGAAATATGACACCAAACAAATTACGGATGTTCCTTATCTGGAGGGCATTGCGGTGCATAACGAAGAGCAGGGTGAAGTAACTGTTTTCGCTGTAAACCGTCATCTGGAAGAATCACTTCCACTTGAAGTGGATCTGCGCAGCTTTGGGAAGTGCCGCTTGATTGAGCATATTGTGCTGGAAAGTGATGATCTAAAAGCAGCCAATACCGCAGCACAGCCGAATCGCGTTGCTCCGCATAATCGTGGTGATGCAGAAGTATCTGATACACTGATCACGGCAAGCCTGGCCAAAGCTTCGTGGAACGTAATTCGATTGAAAGTTCAATAATAGGTGAAATGAGTCGAGGAATCATTCAGGGTTACACTGAGCACTCCAGTGGTGGAGATAACTTGGGATCGTTGTGTTCCTCAACTATAAACGTAAATAAAAGCTGGATGCGAACAAATCACATCCAGCTTTTTCGTGTTTCTTGGCGAGAACTACTAGAGAAGACTCCATTTGTTAAAAATCACTCATCTCATCAATGAACTTTATTTTAACTCCGTATCCGGTCCGAACACAAAGCTCTCGCCATCGCGTGGAATAAGCACCTGTCCGTCCAATTGTTCGGATGCCAGATAACTGGCGAGGTCCACACGGGACATCATGCAATGGTTAATGGCATCCATATGCACAGCAATCACATGTGCATCCGGTGCATGGCCTTTCACGGCAGCGACGTCAGGCCCGTCCATCGTAATCGGATCTCCTTGCAGGAAGCGGGCACCGCCAGCATTCACCACAATCACCTCAGGTTGATATTGACGAATGGCTTCGGCTGGTTCTTCGCACCAGATGGTATCCCCGGCGATATAGGCGACAGGTTCTTCGTCAGCTTCCAATACAAAACCAGACACCTTGCCCATACGTTCGCCGATTTCTCCGGTTCCGTGTTGTCCTGAAGTGCGGGCAAAACGGACAGAATGATACTCGTGTTTCTCATCCACGGCGGTAACGTTAGTAAATCCGGCTCCATTGAACACGGCTTCATCTCCTGGCTGGCACAGAAGAGGTACATCCTTGCGGAGCTGCTTCGCTGCTGCTTCATCCCAGTGATCGGGGTGGGTATGCGTAACGATCACCAGATCCGGATTCATATAATCCGTTTCCGTCTCGGGTAAGGAGACTCTAGGATTGCGTAATTCATTGGGCGTGTTCGGGAAAGCAGGCATCACTTCTTTATCCATCAACATGGGATCAACCAGTATATTCAGACCCCCATATTCCAACCATAATGTAGCATTACGAATCAATTGAATTTTCATCGAACCTGCACTCCTTCGGGAATTAATGTTATTATCCTATATGTTATACAACCCGTTTATGGGCGTAAATAACACACTGAAAGAAAACAGACCACTTTAATTTCAAGTTGAAAGGATTGCAAAATAGATGAATGAGACGATTGATGATACAGATATACGCATACTGAAAAGCCTGATCCGGGACGCCAAACGCTCTCACAAAGAGATCGGCGAAGAGGTGCATCTGACCGGACAGGCTGTAGGTGCGAGAGTGCGTAAGCTGCATGATATGGGTGTGATTGAAGGTTATACGGTAAAATGGAACCCGGAACGCCTCGGCTTGGGCCTGCAGGCATTTGTAACGATTTTTCTGAATTCCGGCGACCGACATGCCGCCTTCCGTGAATTTATGGCTGCACGTGAAGACATCGTGGAGGTTCACCGTGTCAGCGGAGAGGGCTGTTATCTGATGATCGTACGGACAGGAACAATGGAGCAGCTTGGCAATTTGCTGGAAGCCATTTTGCCGTATGGAAATTATAGAATGAACCTGTCTGTTGGTATCGAAAAGTCGGAATGATGTGAGCTGGATTTCAGATGTCCTGTTGCTGTTTCTCTCGGAGCGTCTCCTGCAGAAGGACAACTGCTTGACTGAGCTCTTTTTTGGTTAGTAAATGATCGGTCTGGATATGACGCCGGGTGCCGTCTTTCAAATACAGGGCAATCATGGGGGAAGCAGAAAATATCCATTTGCTGAAGGCGGGAGAGCCAACCTCAATTTTACGAATCTCATTCCAGGGAATGGTCCGTTTAAGGGTATGAAGTCCTTCATCATTCCAGGATAATAACACAGGAGAACTCGCGATTGCGCGGGATAGAAACATAAAAAATAAAGGCCCGATAAACCACATGCCAAGAATGGCTGCGATGGAATAATACAACGTCTCGAGTTGTCCAGCATGATCGTCATAGATGATCCATAACAGGGTGAGACATAACAGCAAGAACAGAAGACATATTGCTCCTTTCCATATAGCCGTGAAACGGCGGTAGGCAATCTGTCGATGCTCAAGCTTCGACTCTGATGATTTGGATAATTCAGGTTTCATAAATACGCCTCCTTAACATCATTTCCCAGAAAATATACCAAACATGCCGCCTGCATCGCAGAGCGGCACGTTCAACGTTATTTAACCCATTTGGTTGGATGAGCTAGCCAGAAATAGCTGAATCATTACCAGCTTCACGCGCATGGGTGTAAAGATCAGCATAGACTCCTTCAGCATCGATCAACTTCTGGTGTGAGCCTTCCTCAACAATCTCACCATTCTCCATAACGAGAATCCGATCTGCATGCATGACTGTAGATAAACGATGCGCAATAACAACCGTTGTTCTTCCCTGAGAGACGGATTCCAGCGCCTGTTGTACCAATTGTTCGGTATGCGAATCCAGATTCGCGGTTGCTTCATCCAGGATAAGCACTCGGGGCTGAAAGACCACGATTCGGGCAAACGATATCAGTTGACGTTCTCCGGCGGACAGACCGCTTCCGCGTTCGGAAAGACGAGTATCATACCCTTGCGGCAGACGTGAAATCATGGCATGTGCTCCGACGAAACGGCAGGCCTGAATAGCCTGCTCTCTCGTAATATCCTCGCGGAACATTCGTACATTGTCAATGATGGAGCCTGAGAAGAGGAATGGTTCCTGCTGGATCAGACCAACGATCCGATGAAGATTGGCCTGTGGGAAATGGCGAATGTCTACTCCATCGATTTCAATGCTGCCCTGATTCACATCGTAAAAGCGATTGAGCAGGGAGATCAACGTACTTTTTCCAGCTCCTGTAGTGCCTACAATGCCGACCATTTCACCTGGATACAGATGCAGATTCATATGCTGAATCAGGGGGCGATCTGCTCGATAGCCGAACGAAACATCATTAAAATCAATCTGTCCCATCACGTTCCGTGGTTCAAGTGTGGAGGCAGTCCCGGGTTTGGGGTCAGCGACTTCCGGACGGGTACTCAGAATGTTCCAGATCCGATCCATGGATACGGTGGTTGATTGGAATGTGTTCCACTGCATGGTGATCTGGTTAATCGGCTGGAAGAACTGACGGATGTAACTGATAAACGCATAGAGCACGCCCACCTGCAATGATTCACCCAGCACGGCACGTCCTCCAAGCCAAACCATCATAACGAGCGCCGCATTGCCAAGGATATCAAACGTCCGGTTGAATATAACATTCGAACGAGCTTGTGTGATATTGGCCTTCAGGTGAAGTTGGTTCTGTTCCGTGAATCTTTTCTTCTGTTCTTCTTCCTGATGGAAGGCCTGGATCAAAAACATGCCGGACAGGTTCTCTGCCGTAAATGCAATCAAACGGGAGAGACGAGTTCGGGCATTCTGATAAGCCCTGCGTAGCTGGCTCCGAAATAATACAGCAACGATGGCGATCACAGGCAACACGATGAGAGAGTACCCTGCGAGTACCGGATCGAGCTGGAACATAAAGACGATAATGAGCACCAGCATCATGCCATCCCGGATGAGACTAAGCAGTACCTGGGTGAAGAAACTGCTGATCGTTTCCGTATCACTGGATACATTCGTCACCAGACTGCCGATATGGAAGCGATCAAAGAAAGACATTGACATTTTGGAGATATGCTTGAACAGGTCTTTACGAATGCGAGAGACGATGTTCTGACCGACATGTTGCAGCAGATTGTTTTGTACATAGGTAAAAATAAAGCTGATTACAGCCAGCCCCAAAAAGATAGCTGCCAACTGGACAAGAAAGCCTACACTAGTCTGACCAATTGCCAGATGATCATCGATCGCGATCTTCACCAGGTAAGGCTGAAGCAAATCGGCGGAGATGCCGAGCAGCGAACAGAAAAAAATACCTGCAAAGGCCCATTTATGGGGTTTGGCGTAGGACATCATCGCTTTGAAGGAAGTGCGCTTACTCTGGTCTGCGCCTGCATCGGACCCGGACCCATGCCCTGACGGTGCTTGTGATCCGGCATCTGAACGAACTTCAGCGTTACGGTCAGTCATGATGTAATCCCTCCTCCTGCAAACGATAGGTTGCAGCATATAACCCTTTTGCGGCCATCAGACCTGCATGTGTTCCCTGTTCAGCGATTCGGCCTTCATCCAGAACGATTATTTCGTCGGCATGACGGACCGCACTAATCCGGTGGGAGATAATCAGCGTTGTTTTTCCTTTGCCGATCTCACGAAGGCTGCGCAGAATGCCACTTTCAGTGACGGCATCCACAGCACTCATGCTGTCATCTAGAATGAGCACCTGCGCTTTTTTGATCAACCCCCGTGCCAGACTGGTGCGCTGACGCTGCCCACCAGACAACGTGAGTCCGCGCTCACCCAGCAGGGTATCGAACCGATCAGGGAACCGGATAATGTTCTCGTATATCATCGCTTGTCGTGCACTGTGCTCTACGGTGTCTAGCGGAACCTCACGGTCGCTAAAAGCGATGTTGTCCCGAATGGTTGTACTGAACAGGAATCCATCCTGCGGTACATAGGCAATACGGGATCGCAGACTTTCCAGCGACAGCTGCCGGATGTCGGTTCCGTTAATACGGATCGTGCCTTCAGGCGGCTCATATGTACGCAACAATAGCTTCACAAAGGTACTTTTACCAGAACCTGTTCTGCCCACAATGCCCACGGTTCGTCCTGCCTGGATATTCAGACTGATGTTTTTGAGCGCAGGGGATAAACTGCCGGGATAGGAAAAGGACAGATTCTCTATCGTAATGTCGTTCACGGCTTTGAGACTTGTCGCATTGGGAAGCTCGCGCACGTCAGGCACTTCCGTCAACAGATCATTTACCCGCTCCAGTGATGCTCCAGAACGCTGCATGGTATTGATCACATTACCGATTTGTTGAAGCGGTCCCATGATGATCCGCAAGTATAGCGTTAATGCAACAAAACTTCCGAGTGTAATGGAGTTCTGCATCGTCAAAATTCCGCCAACAAGCAGGGAGACAACCAATGAAATGGCACCCAGTAGCGGTAGCAAGGCCTGAAATAGAGAGGACAGACGAACAAGCCGCAGCTGTTTGCTTTTGATTGCATCTACTGTGAATCCAAAACGTTCACGGGCGCTGTCTTCAATGGCAAATGTTTTGGTTACACGAATACCACCCAGCTGTTCCTCTGCGGATTCCGTCATGGTAGCAAGAGCATCCTGCACATCACGAGAGCGCTTGCGAATTCGCGGACCGAAAAAAACGACCAGAAACGGAATGGCCAGCAAAGGCACAATACTGATCAGAATAAGTTTCATCGGGATTCCGCTGAGCAGCATCATCACGATGCAAGATAATAATAGAAATGTTGCATTGGTCATCATGGTGACGCCGTTGGAGATGGCTTCACGTACAGAGGTGACATCATTCATGACGTAACTGAGCAGTTTCCCATTTCCCTGTTTGGAAAAATAGTGCTCGCTAAGTTCGGAAAACTTGCCGAAAATGCGCTCACGTGTCATGAATTCGAAGCGGCGTCCAAGCTTCATGATCATGAATTGCCCGGTACCGAATAACAGATTATAAGCGATGGCTATAGCCAAAAGCGAAAGACTGTACTGGATGACCGTATTCATCTGAAGGGTGTTCTGCATGAGTTGATCCGTGAAGCTGCCCAGAATTCGGGGCAAGGACGCCTGACCCACATTGGAGGCAATAATCAGTAGTACAGCGAACAGATATACGGGCCAGTTGGCAATGACATAGCCTCGTAGTAATCCTTTCTTGGACATAAGATTTGTTCTCCTTTGTTCAGGGTAAAAGTTGGTTTGGAATCGGAGTCAAGAAAAGGGCCGACACCTGATAATAGCGCGTCGTGCCCTCTTACTTTATGCGATCCGGTTTGCTGTTTATCCGTCATTCGATAGAATTCTCTATTCTTATTTTTGCGCTAATCGGTAAGGATGTCAACGAAGCAAGCAAGCATAATGGAAAGAAAGCAGATCAGCGCCCGCAGAGTAAGGGATATATGCAGTATTTCCGTCATTTATTCACCAGATGTTGATTTTACTGAAACATTTCAGGAGAGTCTCCCGTCTGTAGGATTGAAGAGGTCAAAAAATGGGTTTACTAAATATGGAGGTGCCAAGAAATGAAACATAAAAAAGGATTGGCTGCAACGCTTGCGCTCTGCGTGTCTTTGACGGCAGGAGGTGCATCGGTACTTGCATTTTCGGATGTAAAAGATGAAGGACAAAAAACGATTGTGGACTCGTTACATGCCAAGGGTGTTGTTAATGGAGTAACGGCGGATCTATTTCGTCCAGATCTCGCATTGTCCGAGCCACAAGGTGTTCAACTGATCGTGAACGCTTTTGGTCTGAAGAATGAATACGCTGCCGCCTCGGCACAAAATAAAATTAGTCCAACGACCTGGTACGCCGATGCCGTTCAGGCTGCAACACAGAATGGTCTGTCCATTCCGGTGGAGTTGAATCCACAGGCCAAAATGACGCGTGAGCAGTTTGCTATTTTGCTCCTTGAAGGGATTAATACAACCGGAGAATATCCGGTGATCATGCTGTATAATGATATTAAGGACGAAAATAAAATCGGTAAGGACGCCAAATCTGCGGTCCAGAACCTGCTGAACATGGACATCATTGAACTGGATAAGGACGGAAACTTCCGTCCAGATCAGTCGCTTACCCGTATGGAGGCTGCAAGCATGATCTTCAATGCACTTGAATTCGTAGATAAGCACGGCAATGGCGGATCGACAGAACCGACTCCAACAAATCCAGGCGAAGGCCAACAAGGGATTGTGCCTACCGTGACATCAACCAAAGTGGATGACAAGAAGGTAAAAGTCAAACTGACCGCACAAATGCCTCATCCTGGTTATGGGTTGAAGATTGAAGATGTGAAACTGGAGAAGGATGGACGTGCCATTGTGCTGTATACCATTATCCAACCTGACCCGGACATGATGTATCCAATGGTGATTACCGATGTTACCGCAGAGACAGACATTCCAACAGGATACACTGCAGAAGCACAGCCTTCTGGAAAATAATCAAGCCTTACCAGCGTGCTTCGATCCTTGATCGGAGCGCGCTTTTTTTTTTGATTTCTTTCTGAAACCGACGATCGATATGAAGAATTTGCGTAGAGAGAGGGGCTGTCTTTCAGTCCGAATCTTGAGTAGTCCGACTGAAATGTAATAATTCTATTTATGCATGTTAAATTTTGTGACTCATAGGTGATTAGAAAAGTAGTATTTAGTTAATTTGTGTAATTTTATATGACATTAAAATTGTCATTTATAAGATGTAAATCAATATCTATATAGGTGATAAAGCTGCTTCGTGTTAACGGAGCGGCTTTTTTTTCTGGTCTGATCCAAAAATTATCATTCATTCCAGCTCTCCATGTCATGTGCAAAATCAACATATATGACTGAATATACCCAGTTTTTATCTACGTTTGTGTGCATTGTAGTCAAGGATAAAAACGACATATTTACCGAGCGGGGAAGAAACTCATAGAATAAAGCCAAGCCATAAGGGTGCTTGATGCAGGTGGTAAATATATGATAGATAATATTACATTTATGTGATTGAATTAAATCTATCCTTATTACTTTTTCTAAGCATCAGGAGAGAAGGAAGACAAATGCATAAGTAAAGGGGGAGAAACACAGTAGCAATGAAGAGGAACTTCTATTACATTCAAGATGTCGATGCGCAGAGCATGCTAAGACCTTGCGACCTGTATGACCGATGTGAATCCAGAATGCGACCTACACATATGGAATACCTCTTTCCTAAACATATGTGGGTTTTGACTTTAAGGTCTGTTTCTCAACTTTCATTCAGATCGGACATCTCTCAAGTTCATGCGAAGCTACTCCAAACGATAACTTCAAGAGGAAAATGAGTCAAATTCCACATGTTTTATGCCTCCAAAATGACAATGACAAGTTTAAACGAAAAGCGTAAACCCTTGTTTTAACAGTACTTTCCGTGTTTTTAACAGTGAAGATCGAAATAGCATATTTACGGATTCGGAAATGATCCATAAACTCAGTATGTAAGCGTTACCAAATTGCGAGGGAAACAAGGCCTCGCATGATAGAAATGTGGTCCGGGACTCATTCCTTACATTTGAACAGGAGTGTTTCGCTCTTCTTACAAAACGGACGGATTTTCATTTAGAAAAGGAGGAAACAACTGATGCAGCCAGAAGGGAAGTCCGCCTTGTCGCAAAACCTATCGGTGTACACGATTCCGAACAGCAAGAAAAATAAATTATGGAGAAGGATGATTCGAAACTGGGAGTTGTATCTGTTTATCGCGCCAGCATTTCTATACTTTCTGATTTTTCATTACGGGCCGATGTACGGCATACAAATCGCATTCAAAAACTTTATCCCGACGCTTGGTGTTACGGGAAGCCCGTGGGTTGGGTTCGATCATTTTATCCGCTTCTTTAATTCGTATTATTTCTGGGATTTGTTATGGAATACCCTCAGTATCAGCTTGTATGAGCTGGCTATAGGTTTTCCGCTGCCGATCATTCTGGCGTTAGCCTTCAATGAAGTAAAGGACTCCTTCTTCAAACGTACCGTACAGACGGTCACGTATGCACCACATTTTATTTCGGTCGTTGTCATGTCGGGTATGATCATTACCTTCTTATCGCCTTCGTCAGGCATGATTGTCAATTTGGTGGAGGCTCTTGGATTTCAGGCCCCTCAATTTCTGACGGACCCTGCGTGGTTCAAGACGGTGTACGTACTCTCAGGTGTCTGGCAGAGTGCAGGCTGGGGTACCATTATATACCTCGCAGCTCTCTCGGGTGTGGACCCGCAACTGCATGAAGCAGCTGTGGTGGACGGTGCGAGCCGGTTTAAACGGATTCTGCATATTAACATTCCAGCGATCATCCCTACGATCACCATTTTGTTAATTCTGAATATGGGCAGTATTCTGGGTGTCGGATTCGAGAAAATCTTGCTGCTGCAAAATCCGTTGAACATGGGTTCATCCGATGTCATCTCGACATTTGTCTATCGGTCCGGTCTGGTTGATGCGCAATACAGTTTCTCCACAGCTGTAGGATTGTTTAATTCGGTAGTTAATGCAATTCTGCTGATTACGGTGAACCAAATAGCACGTCGCACCAGTGAAAATAGTTTGTGGTAAAAGGAGGGGAAAACACATGTCAACCGCGGTTAAGGAAAGCAGAAGCGATAAAGTGTTCTTATGGTGCAACTACATCTATCTGACGATAGCGCTCGTCATTGTGCTTTACCCGCTGTTATACATCATTAGCGCCTCAATCAGTGATCCCAAATTTGTAAGCTCCGGTGAGATGTGGTTGCTACCTAAAGGAATTACGTTTGAAGGTTATGCCCGCGTATTTGAGAACACCAACATCTGGATTGGGTACAAAAATACGATCATCTATACTGTCTTAGGTACACTCGTCAACCTGATGGTTACTCTTCCAGCAGCCTACGCGCTCAGCCGCTCTGATTTTGCGGGACGTGGATTCTTCATGGCTATGTTTATGGTAACGATGTTCTTCAGCGGAGGGCTTGTCCCGAGCTACTTGCTGGTTAAAGATCTTGGTATGGTGAACAGCATTTGGGCACTTATTCTGCCGGGAGCTGCATCCATCTGGAATATTATCGTATGCCGTACGTTTTTCCAATCGACCATTCCCAAGGAGCTGCAGGAAGCGGCCCATATCGACGGGTGTACCAACACTCGGTTGTTCATTCGAATTGTGCTTCCGCTTTCCATGCCAATCATTGCCGTGATGGCGCTCTTCTACGGTGTCGGACACTGGAACAGCTATTTCAGTGCCATGATTTATTTAAATGATTCCTCGAAGTATCCACTGCAGCTCTTTCTGCGCCAAATCCTGGTACTTCAGGAGATGGCAGCACAGGGCGGGGGAGCTATCGATACCTCTTCAGCAACAGCGATGAATTCCAAAGCGGAAATTGCTGCGCTGGTCAAATATGCTGTCATTATTGTTTCAACTTTACCTGTGATTGCAATTTATCCATTTCTTCAGCGTTACTTTGTGCAGGGTGTTATGATCGGTTCCGTTAAGGGATGATCTTAAACCATAATCCACACTAAAAAAGGGGAGTTGTCGTCATGAAAAAGCTTCGCAAGGCTTCATCCATTGTACTCTGCCTTACCCTATCAGCAGCATTGCTTGCAGCTTGTGGTTCCAATGAAGATGGAGGTTCTGCGACTTCAAATGTCGAAGGGGTCAAAAAAGAAGGATTCCCGATTGTGGACAAACCACTTACGTTAAAGGTCATGTCCCAGGATGCAGGCGTAGCCGACTGGAACACGATGCCAGTCCTGCAAGAGATGGAGAAATTGTCAGGCATCAAGCTGGAGTACCAGCTTTCGCCGATCGACAGCTTTGAAACAAAGAAGAACCTGGTATTCGCAAGCGGCGACTTACCGGATATGTTCTATGCTGCGGATCTCAAGCCAGCTGAGCAGGTTACTTATGGAACTCAAGGCATTCTGATCCCACTGGAAAAATACATTGATGAGGGCTATGCCCCGAATATTAAGAAGATTCTCGACGAAAACCCGGATGTTCGCAAATCATTTACAACGCCTGACGGACATATGTATGCACTGCCATTTATCGATACGGCTGCCGTGTGGTACAGAGGCCCGATGTGGTATAACGGGGAATTCCTAAAAGCACTTAATGTAGAGGAACCTAAGACGACGGAAGAATTATATACGTACCTGAAGCGTGTTAAGGAAGAAGACCCTAACGGCAACGGACAACAAGATGAAATTCCGCTTACTTCTGTAAAACTGGACGATCTTCGTATGTACTTCTTCGGATTCTGGGGAATGTACAACGAAGGAATCTACGCGGATAAGGACGGAAAAGTTCACTATCCTTATCAAGAAGAAGGTTACAAAGGTTATCTGACGTTCATGAACCGCTTGTGGAAAGAAGATTTGCTGGATCATGAGACCTTCTCTCAAACAGGCGATCAGAAAAAAGCAAAAGGCGAAAGCAACAAGCTTGCGCTGTTCAATGACTACCATCCATACTTCACACTCGGCGGCGAGCCTAGCATGAAGCATCCGCTGATGACACCCGTGAAGAGTGAGATCGCAGACTCACCTGTATACGGTAAACACCCAGGCATATCGGCACGTGGTACCTTTGCTATTACGAGCAGCAACCCGTCCCCTGAGGCAACTATGCGTTGGATTGATTATATGTACAGCTATGATGGGGCGACCCTGTTCAATCAAGGTCCTGAAGGTCTGCTGTGGAAATTCAAAGACAAGGAAAATCTCGTAAAAGAGTGGCTGCCTGTTCCTGGCGGCGGGGATCGTGAGGAATATCGCGGTAAAATCACGCCGAACTATGGCATTTTGACACCGGGTATTAATGATCCGGATATCGCGAAAGGTCTTCGCACCGAATTTGATGAATGGCTTGACCAGCAGAATCAAGAGAAATTGGTGCCTATCGGAAAATCACCATTCCCCAACGTTTATTTAACAAATGAAGAGCAAAGCGAAGCGACCGCTTTATTATCTGATCTGGATACGTACGTCAAGCAGATGGAAGCGAAGTTCGTAACAGGCCAAGAGCCGCTTGAGAACTGGGATAAGTATATTGCACAGATCAAAAAAATGGGCAGCGACCGTATTGTTGAACTGTATCAAGGGGCATACGATCGTTGGAACACAGGCCAATAAGAACAAGGACTCCAGAAAGAGGTGTGAACAAGGATGCAGAAATGGTTTGAAGAGGCCAAGCTGGGAATATTCATCCACTATGGCATCTATGCTGTGGACGGGGTTTCGGAATCCTGGTCCTTCTATAATGGAAGGATCTCCTACGAAGAGTACATGAAGCAGCTGGACGGCTTTACGGCATCGAAGTTTAATGCACAGAAGTGGGCGGACTTAATTGAGAAATCCGGAGCCCGATACGCCGTGCTGACAACGAAGCATCATGACGGTGTTGCTCTGTGGGATACGCAGTATAGTGACCTCAATGTCGTTAAGCAGACACCAGCGAATCGGGATCTCGTGAGGGAATATGCGGAAGCAATTCGGGAGAAGGGCATACATCTGGGGATGTACTTTTCGCTGATTGATTGGTCGCACCCGGATTATCCTAGCGTGTTTGAAGGTGGAAAGGTACCGGAGGATCTCAGCAGTGTCAATCGGCATTCAAGCCCTGTGGATGGTGCTCAGGATCAGGAGAAATGGAAGAAATTCCTTGAGTTCAATAACCACCAGCTGCGGGAGATCATGACGAATTACGGAAAGGTGGATCTGCTGTGGTTCGATGGGGACTGGGAGCGAAGCGCCGAGCAGTGGAACCTGCCGGAGTTCAAGCATTACCTGCAATCTTTTAACCCGGATGTCATCATCAACTCCCGCCTTCAAGGTTATGGGGATTATAAAACGCCAGAGCAAGGCATCCCGATTACAAGACCGGAGGGACCATGGGAGTTCTGCACCACGATCAACACATCATGGGGCTATGTGCCAACAGACCATAAATACAAATCGTTAAATCAGATCATTCGGATGTTCTGTGATTGTATTTCGATGGGTGGCAACATGTTGCTGGATATCGGTCCGCGCGAGGATGGCACCATTGATAAGAGGCAGGAGGATATTCTGCTTGGACTGGGAGCTTGGATCCGAACCCATGAAGAGGCCGTCTTTGGAACGGGCGAAGGTATTATGCCTCGCTATTATCTGGGGGGAAGCACCGTATCCGAGGACAGAAAGACATTATATCTGTTTGTTTATGACGATCCAAAAGAGAATGTATGCATCAAGGGACTATGCAATAAGATCAAGAAGATTACTGTGCTGCACTCGGGCAAAGAACTTAACCATGAGATTCATGGGGGTGTGCCTTGGTTCAATATCCCGGGGACAACGTGGATCAAAATGACCCCGGAGGACACACATGAGAAGGTGACGGTTCTTAAGCTCGAATTCGACGAGGAACTGGAAATGTACGGTGGTTCAGGAGCCGTTGTTACCCATAACTAACATTACGGGAGGGCATGCACTTATAGATGCATGCCCTCCCTCATGAAGCGGAGAGAGCGATATGAACCAAAGTGGAGTACCTGAGCCGAAGATTGAGTATGCTCCCAAACATTATATATGCAAGCGTGCGCAGGAACCGCTGATGCTGGACGGCCGCGTAGATAAGGCATTCTGGGATGCAGCTCATTGGACAGATGATTTCGTTGATATCGAAGGGGATCTTCGTCCGAAACCAGCAAAACAGACTCGGGTAAAAATGCTGTGGGATGACGACTATTTCTACTTTGCTGCCGAACTGATTGAAGATCAGATATGGGCTACGTTGACCGAGCGGGACTCTGTTATTTTCTATGACAATGATTTTGAGATTTTTATCGATCCCGACGGGGATACCCATCAATATTATGAGTTCGAGATCAATGCGCTGAATACGGTGTGGGACCTGTTATTGGTGAAGCCATATCGGGATGGTGGACCTCCGGTCAACGGTTGGGATATCAGCGGTCTTAAGACGGCTGTACATATCGATGGGGAGCTGAACACACCTGGCGCCGATAACCGAAAATGGAGCGTCGAGGTCGCGATTCCGTGGACCAGCCTAAAGGAATGTGCAGAAGGCAACCGTCCTCCTGCACCGGGTGAGTTCTGGCGTGTCAACTTCTCACGGGTGGAATGGCAGACCGAGGTGCAGGATGGTGAGTACCGCAAGGTGGTGAATCCGGATACAGGCAAACCTTATCCGGAGGACAACTGGGTCTGGTCACCCATGGGTATTATCAACATGCATTATCCGGAGCTATGGGGATATGTCGTATTTTCGGATGACGGAATGGATCAGCCCTTTGAGCTGCCAGAAGACGAACGAATCAAATGGGAACTTCGCAGACTCTACTACCGTGAACACAATTATTTTGAAGCCCATGGTGAATTTACACAGGATGTGAAGTTACTTATGGGTGAGGAAACATTGATTTGCCAGCCTGTAATTGAAACGACCCGTAGCCTATTCCAGATTAGTACGCCTTCCTCGGACGGCACCACCTTAATCTGTATTCGGGAAGACGGAAAGCTGTGGAAGGAGTGAGCTAGCGATGACCAGCCAAACCTTAGTGTTCTCGATGGAGGCACAGTCCTTGGAGCGGATCGAGCAGAAATTCCAGGAGAAGTTAAACTTTGCGGATACCCGCAAAGATAAACTGTTTCATGTGTTTCAGCAGCCATTAACTGAAGAAGAGGCATGGGCTTTAAAATATGTGTATGCCTACATGCCGGTGAACGACCTAGCTGATTATGATGGGGAACTGTTCCTCAGTCATGTGCGTCGGGCACTGGACATTCGCAAGCGTGTGCCTTGGGGGGAACGCGTACCAGATCATCTGTTTCTGCATTTTGTGCTCCCCTATCGAATCAATACAGAGAATATTGAAGATTTCCGTGGCATTATCTTTGACGAGTTGGCCGACCGGACAGCGAAATTATCCATGGCGGATGCCATTCTGGAGACCAATTACTGGTGTCATGAAAAAGCGACTTATATTGGCAGCGATCTGCGAACGATATCGCCGCTGACGATGATTCGGAATGCCCGCGGCCGTTGTGGAGAAGAATCCACGCTGGCGGTAGCCGCTCTTCGTAGCATTGGCATACCTGCCCGTCAGGTCTACACACCACGCTGGGCTCACTGTGACAGCAATCATGCTTGGGTAGAAGCCTGGGCGGACGGCCAGTGGTATTACATTGGGGCATGCGAGCCGGAAGCCGGATTGAATCAAGGGTGGTTCAGTCCACCAGCCCGCAGGGCCATGCTGATTAATACGAGGATATTTGCCGACTATCCGGGACCGGAGGATATAACACTCTCCGAGAAGGGATATACGGAGATCAATTTACTGGAGAACTATGCGCCAGCGCATACCATCTGCGTGAAGGTGGTAAATGAGCAGGGAGCGCCCGTGCCTGAAGCGAGTGTCCGCTTTGAGCTATACAATAGTGCTGAGTTTTATCCCATTGCCGAAATCAAGACTGATGAGCAAGGAGAAGCTTCCTTTAAGACAGGCCATGGCGACCTAGTGATTCGTGCGGTTAGTGGTAGCAAGTGGGGTGAAATTCTATTCAAAGCTCAGGACGGTGCTCATGTTGAGCTTGTGTTGAAATCGTTAGAGCAGCCATCAGGGATCGTGGATTTTGATATGGTTCCTCCTCCGGAAGGGGAGGGAGAAGTAGTGGCTTCGTTACCAGAAGAGAAGATCCGGGATCACAACCGCCGCCTGGAGGAAGGTACGAAGATTCGGAGTGGATATGAGGATACATTCCTGAGTGAGGAAGATGCATTTGCATTGGCTCATACAACTGGACTGCCTCCGGAGCGCGTATGGGATATTCTACAGAAGGCACGGGGTAACAGCCGCGAAATCGCTGCTTTCCTAGAGGAACGTTCCGGTGAATTTGGAGAGTGGCCACTACAGTTGCTGGAGTCGATGAACGAAAAAGACTTGATTGATACTTTTCGGCCGACACTGGACGATCATCTTATAGGTGCACTTTCGCAGCGTGGACGATGGGCAGAAGAGACGTTTGTGAAGTACATCCTGTGCCCGAGGGTCTCTTATGAAATGGTGGTGCCTTATCGATCCGTATTCCAGAATGCTTATTCCGAGGAAGAAGCAGCGGCGTTCAGGGAAGATCCTTCGATGCTTGCATGCAATCTGGAACAGAGCTATTCGTATTATGAGGATCTCCCTAACCTGAAAGGCAAGGGAAACCCTGTAGGTACGTACAGCCTGATGAAGGGAGATCCACAGTCGCTCGATATACTATTTGTCGCTGTGTGCCGCAGTTTGGGCATTCCGGCCCGATTGCATCCGAGCGAGCAGAAACCGCAGTATCTTAGTGACAAAGGCTGGGAGGATGCGGTGTTCAGTCTCACCTCTTCGCGAAATCAGGAGAGCTCAAGCTGGGGAATGCTGCAACTTCTCAAGGATTCAGAGGCTCGGGAGGATGCGCCGTCAGCATCCTATGCGGAGAATTTCTCGTTGGCCCGTCTGGAGGATGGCGTGTACAAAACGCTGATTTATCCATATGGTCACACTGATATCTATAGCGATCCATTTGAGGTTGAACCGGGAGCTTATCGCTTAACGACTGGCATCCGTCTGAAAGATGGAACGGTAAGAGTCCGCTTCATTTACTGCATCGTTCGGGCTGGAGCCACCACGGAGGTAGTACTGACTTATCGCGAGACGGTGGTAGACATCCCTGTGCTTGGTAAACTGGCAACCGGCAATGAACTGACTCGTTTGGATGGTTCAGAGGTGGTGCTGAAGGACCTTCTGGGATCAGAGGGGGCCATTGCCGCGTGGATTGAACCAGAACGGGAACCGACCAAGCATCTGATTCGTGAGCTGTGTGAGCTGGCTGAGCCGTTGGATAAGCTGGGCGTGCCAATTGTGCTGGTGATCGGAGATACAGAATGGAACGCCTCCTTTGACTCTGGGGCTTATCCGAAGCTGCCGGTACGTACGATTTTTGTACGGGATTCAAGTTATGCGGCCTTGTCCGGTTTCATTTCGAAACCTGCCGCTCACGAAGCGGGCTATCCGCATCTGTTCGTGTTGGATAATCAGGATCAAATCCGATACTCGGCCTCAGGGTACAAGATTGGTACAGGCAAGGAAGCTCTGCAGATTGCTGCTGCGATATCTCAATCATTGAATGGATCGGAGTGAAAGCGGATGACGAAATATATTGCTGCTGGTTATGTCGTCGATTCTGTTCTTCCCGACATGACGGATGAGGATCTGTTGAAATTAACACATCTGAATGTAGCCTTTGGACATGTCAAGAATGATGAAATCTCCACCGAGCATTTAAAAAACGGAGAGGTTATCCGTAATATTAAGCGGGAGCATCCGAATCTAACGGTGCTGCTTTCCGTAGGCGGATGGAGCGCTGGTGGTTTCTCTGAAGCCGCCTCAACCCAGTCTGGAAGGGACAGTATGGCCGCATCAGCGGTTAGGGTGCTGGAGGAATACCCTTTTGACGGAATCGATCTGGACTGGGAGTATCCTTGTTACGGTGAAGCCGGTATCGCATCCAGTCCTGATGATAAACGGAATTTCACCTTACTTCTCAAAACGATCCGGGAAACGCTGGATGCCAAGGGCTCCGAGGATGGCCGTCATTATCTGCTCACCATTGCGGCAGGGGCTGATCAATACTACGTAGACGGTACAGAGATGGCTGAGGTGCAGCAGTACCTGGACTTTGTGCAGTTGATGACCTATGATATGCGCGGCGGTTTTCAGGTTCTGACCGGACATCATACGAATCTGTATACACCAACCGGTGATCTGTTCCGAATTAGTACAGATGCTTCCGTAAATGTGTTCGTCCGTGCCGGCGTTCCGAAGGAGAAGATCGTTATCGGCGCTGCGTTCTACTCCCGGATCTGGACTGAGGTTCCTGACCGAAACCATGGCCTTCACCAAATGGCCGGTAGCACAGGCGGCTACGGTCCGGCATTTGCCGAACTGGAAGCGAAGTACATCAACAAGAATGGTTATATCCGTTATTGGGATGAGGAAGCCTGTGCACCGTTTCTGTTTAATGGGTCGAGCTTAATATCTTATGATGATGAAGAATCGATTCAGTGCAAATGTGATTACGTGAAGGATCAGGGACTGGCCGGCATTATGTTCTGGGAATACGGCTGTGATCAGACTCATCGTCTGTTGGGTGCAATACATCAAGGGCTTCAAGATGTTCCGGTAGAGAAATAGAAGAAGAGAGTCGGTTGCGAAGGATCGGCTTGCCTATATGAGCCGAAAACATACAAAACCTCCCCTAACCAAAAGGTTGGGAGAGGTTTCTATTTATTTTACGAATCCATCCACTAACCAAGGCATTCCTCGTCATCGTCATCTGGGGAATCGGAGGAGTCGTTGGGACGGTGCATTTTGCGGTACTGCCCTGGGGTATAACCCGTCTCTTTCTTGAATTTACGGATGAAGTTCGGTGTGTCCAGATAACCGACGCGAGTGATGATATCTTTTAACGGGTCGGTCGTATGCAGCAGCAGTCGGATAACCTCATCCATTCGTTTCTGCCAGATATATTGGGTGAAGTTCATACCGATCTTCTCTTTGAATGAACGACTGAAATACGATGAAGAGATCGTGAATTTCGATGAAATCGTACCCAGGCTGAGGTCATAATCAGAGAAATTGGCATCAATATAAGCAACGATTTCATCCATCAGGGAGCTTTCTTCCGTCTCGCTCTTCGCCTCGACATGAGCACAGATCTCGGCGGCAAGTCCTGTCAGTTTTTTCTCCAAATCCTCCAATGAATCGTAGGAAGTGATTCTTGGAAGTTGATTAACCACGTGATGTATGCCAAGCTCCGAGGCCGTTTTCAGCATCGTATTCAGAATATCGAAGCAGATGCAGCGCAGCAGCGGTACAGATGGCATTTCGGATTTCAGGGTATTTAACGCGGTCGATACCATTTGAACCGCCACATCGTAACTGCCCTGTTTCAAGCTCTGAACTAGTTTCAGCAGCACATCCTTAGGGACCCAGAAGGAAGAATCCTCTTCACTAGAGCCGGAAAGGGCGTTGAAGAAGGTGCTGCTGCCTTGTCCGTGCAGCATGGACGCTTCCAGCGCGGTTGATGCCTCGATATAGGATTGGTTCAGCTGTAATGGAGAACTATAGCTGTTGCCAATCCCGATCGCGGGAGCAACTCCGACGTGCTCTGTCACCATCGATTGTAGTGATTCAACAATAGGCTCCATACGAGCATTCAAGCTGGATTCATGCCCGACTTCGGCATTGAATCCAACGATAAGGGCCACTTGGTCTGGCTGTGGAAGCTCCACGCCATAAGCATAAGCAGACAACTCCGGCAGTTCCATATCGTTGATCAGCTGCATGATAGTACGCTGTTCGGGATGATCTACGATGGGAAAAGCATGCATTTCCCATCCCAAGGTCATAACAAAATAATGGGATCGGTTAAAGCGTATACCGAGATTATCCGTAAACTCAGAGGGGAGCTCTCCGGTATGACCATGCTTCAGTAACATAAGCAGAATATGATTACGAGCGTAGGGCTCCTGAAGGTCCACACGCTGGCTGTAATCATGCAGCGTTTTCTTGATCCATTCCAGCTCGTTGCTGGTTGTGGAAGGTTCAGGATTATTCTTTAAACGGATAAACTCCATCAAGTCTGAAATCGGATGGTATTGTCTTCGGGCCAACAAAATGGCGAGAAAGGTGCCCATCACCACCATGAAGGAGAAAACAAGAACAACAAAGGTACGAATATGGACGATTCGGCTGAAAAATTGATTGCTTGGCATAGCGGTTACATAAGTCCAGCCCGCGTCTGATTTGACGGATACCACCGAATGCGGTTCTTGATTCAAGGAGAGGCTGTGTGTTCCCGGCTCAAGTTCAAACAGGGATTTGACTTCCTGTTCGGTAATGGTTTCCCCCTTATAATTAGCGGCCAGCACCTGCCCATAATTATCGAAAATATAAGTCATCCCATGGTAGTCGCTGAGAATGGAATCAATCAATCCGGTCAGATTGGACTCGTGAATCAGGTACATGACAGTGCCGTGAGCGGGCGTATTGTTAGGTGCAATCGGTACAAGGTAGGCCAGCATGGAATTGGGTACTTTGGTTCCTTGAACGACTTGTTCAGCTGGTCGTATCGTGGGAAACTGAACGTTATTCAAATCTCGGATCATATCCGTTTTGTTCCATGTATTAAATTTGTAGCGGCCCGTGAATACATCCAGGTTCTCAGAGCCCTGAGACGAGTAGATGCTATCATCTCCGCGGAAGAACAGAAATAGCTCATCGATAATGGAACTGGTGGCTTTGTATTTGACCAAGGCAGCAATTGATTCCCGGCTATAGTAGGGATGGTGAGTCCAATAGCGGGTCAGCTGCTCATCGTAGGCGATACGAAATGCGATGTCCTGCAATTCCTTCATGCGGTCATCAATGACCGTTTTGGCTTGGGTCAACTGATTGACATTAGTCTGTTCAATCTCTGAACGGAGCGTGTCCACAGCATTGTGATAAATAATAATAGTTAATATAACAAGAGGGATAAGGAAAATGGAGATATAGGATAGTGTGTACTTAAACAGAAGCTTGGACTTGAAGTGATTCCATTTCATATCTGCAACCTCCCGTTTTTCTTTAGAGCTGCAGCGATAGCGCTCTCATAAAGACAGTGAAGTATTACCATGATGCCGAGCTGCTGGGTGTTCCTACTAAAAATATTAGGAGAACTTCTCTAATAAATCAATGAATCTTTTTTAGGATTTAAGGGGGAGTCACGCAGAACGTTTATTGTGAGAATTGATGTTAATAACCATAGCAAAATCCCCTTCAAGTTCACTCCTTTCCTTATGTTACCACACAAGGCTTTTTAAAGAGTATCTACTTGAAGGGGATGATTTTAATAGAGGTTATTTCATAGTTTTTATTTAAATTTGATGGTCACACCATTATTTAATCCAAAGGTTCATAATCAAACCAATCGAACAGGCTGGGTGCACCTTCTCCTGATGGATTGTGGGCATACATGGCAATGATGATTCCTGTGAAGCCGCCCGCTACTTCAGTAGAGAGCAGATGGGTTTCGCCTAAGCCGAGGACAGTGCCAGTTGTTGAACCTTGCTGCACGGAGAATGTGAACATATCAAGTTGGGCCTGAATCTGTAATATCGCAGGTCCAGCTCCACAATCCCGAATTACTTCGGTTCTTAAAGTGCCAACCGTTCGTCGGAATATCATTTTTTTGTGACCGTCGACCCGTGTTATAGCCAGATCATAATGATATTTCTCATTCATATAGACAGTCAATCCCGCTTCGTCGCCATCATGCGTTGGATCAAAGTTCATTTTGGCTGCCAAGTTGCATAAGAAATGGCTCAAGCGACGACCAACAAAGGTGGGGTTTCCACCATCATTGAGAGATACGGAGTTTCCTCGCAGAACAAGATGGCTCGGGTGTTCGGTGAGTGACCAACTACCTGGAGCTGGATTCCGTAGGAAGACCCAGTCCAGGCCAAGTGTGGACACATTGAAATCATCCCGGATTTCCTTGCGGGGCCATTGGACTTCAGGCAGCTGTGGCCTAGTCATAACAGGCTCAATATGACCATGATGACCGATTATAGGCCATCCGTCACTCGTCCAGTTCACAGGTGCCAGGAATGTCTCGCGTCCCAAGTGATGCCGCATGGGGTAGGCTGCAGGACGGATTCCAAGGCATACCGCCCACCAGCTCCCGTCTTGTGCTTGCACCAGATCGGCATGCCCAGTGGCGTGAATACTGCTTTTCATGCTTCGGTTCGACAGAATCGGATTGTGAGGGCAGGTATCAAATGGCCCATATGGATCTGTGCTTCGTGCAATGGTTTCCATATGTCCGTATTCGGTTCCCCCTTCGGCGATCATCAGATAGTAGAGGCCATTTATTTTGTATAAGTGAGGGGCCTCAGGTGCGGCGCCGCCGGTTCCCCTCCAGATGAACTGGCTCTCTGTCAGCTTTTTACCCGTCAAGATGTCGATCTCACATTGATAGATTCCCTCACCTTCATCGCCATTACAGGCGGATTGAAAGTAAATACGACCATCATCGTCAAAGAATAGGGAGGGGTCTATGCCATCCTGGGCAACAAAAATAGGAACGGACCAGGGTCCTTCAGGTTTTCTGCTTCGTACATAGAAGTTGCCACCTCCACTTACATTGGTAGTTGTCATGTAGAACCAGCCATGATGGTAGCGTAGCGTCGGTGCATAAATACCTCCGGAACTGCCCGCTTTGGCGAGTGGAAGCTGTTCGGCAGAAGTGAGAACATGGCCGATCTGTCGCCAATTCACAAGATCTTTGCTATGAAAAAGGGGTACACCCGGGAAATATTCAAATGTGCTGGTTACGAGGTAATAATCTTCGTCTACCCGACAGATGCTGGGATCTGGATAGAAGCCCGGAATCACGGGATTGGTGTAGTTCGTCATCATGTAGTGCTCCTATTCATTCCAGAGTTTAACTCGGTCCTGGACGTATTTGGTGAATCCTTGTTCCATTTTTTCGACACCTGCATCAATTAGCTTCTGCTGATAGTTGTTCCAGATGGCATCGAATTCTTCCGGTTTGGCCATGACGGCCAGCGGAATCTGTTTCCATGTAATATCCTTCACCTTGTTAGCTATAATGTTGATTTCATCATCACTTGGCACAGAAATATTCCATACCGCTCCCCAAGGTTTTACCGGAAAATCCTTTTCGTTCGGAAACAGATCCATCCAGGTCGTTGCATCATAAGCTTGAAGGGTCTCTTTCTCTACATCCGTATAATTCTCAATAATCTGTTCCGGGAAGTTCTTGGTATAATAATTGCCAGTCGAGTCTTTCACGCCATCCCCATAATGACCACCCATATTGGTGTAAAGGCCTACGCCGGATTCTCTGGTAAAGGCGATATTGTCATTGATAATGCGCTGCTGCACATCTGCAGGTACAACTCGCTTACCGTCCTCCATCGTATATTGCTTACTTTCTACGCCCCAATAGTTAAGGATTTGGCCTTCCTCGGAAGCTAGGAAATCCAGAAATTTAATGGCTCGGACCGGATCTTCTGCGCTTTCGGTTATGCCTACTCCCCAGCCCGCCATGAAACCAGTGGACTGGTAGCGGTTATCCTTGTACTGGTCAGACAGCGTGACTGAATAATGTCCATAGGTTTGATCATTTTTTCCTGATGACTTGAGAGCTTTCTCTCCGTCGGAGTAGCCCCAGTCTGCATCAATCAGACCAATGACGCGACCAGAAGCGACTTTGGCCAGATATTGGTCGTTTTTCTGAACAAAAGATTCCTGATCAAGCAACCCGGTATTATACATATGGTTAAGCCATTGGAAATACTCTTTCTCACCTTCCGTGCGGAAATGGTAGGTTGCTTTATGCGATTCCGGATCAATGTAGTACTCTCCATCACCGGATTTACCAGTGGTCTCAGCTGCGGGGTTCGTCACGGTAATTTGCATATGCCAGTCATCAGCGTTTAATGTCATGCCGATATTTTTGTTACCGTTCTCATCGGTAGGGTGCTTCTCCAAATAGGATCGAATGACATTTTCATAATCTTGCAGTGTCTTGATCTGTGGATACCCGGCCTCCTGCACAGCACGATGCTGTAGCTCAAAACCTGCACCGGCCACGAAGTTGACTCCGTCTATGGCTGAGTAGGTAGGAATGACATAGATGGAAGGATCGTCGTTACTGTAGCGCAGACGTTTGATTTGGTCGCCGAAGAGTTTTTTGATGTTTGGGGCATGTTGATCGATCAGATCAGTAAGGTCCAGCATTGCCCCTGCATCAACCAATTTGTCCAAATCCCCCTTGGGACTGATCAGATCGGGGTAATCACCACTTGCTGCGATCAGTGCCAGTCTCTGTGCGGGGTCCGATACTGCGAATTCGGCATCCAGTGTGATACCTGTCTGCTTGGTAATTTCCTTGCCGACATCATCCTGCATCTTATTCCAGTTTGCGTTGGAATCTGCTCCAAAGAAAGTCAACGTCATCGGCGAAGAATCACTGACATTTCCTTCTTTGTTTTCTGAGCCTTCATTGTTACTACTGCACCCTGCAAGCATGCTTAATGAGAGTGTTAGTGCGACAGAGCATTCTGCAATCTTTCTCATCGAATGAACCATATTGACCCCCCTGATGTTATTCGTTATTTTCTTGAATCCGTTTACAAAAATCACTTAATCTGTGCTGTATTTGCATCGCTACATGAGGAATTATAGAGAACCAATGATCGGCAAACCTTGATTTTTCGGTCATGGAGTAGCATGATATAGACATTCATCCCAACATGAATCATGGAGGGCGAACTGTTGAGCAACGCCTATTTGAATTGGTTTACAGCTGATTTGGAATTTCCGTTCTATATTCAATATGGAGGACATGACGAAGACACCGAACTTCACAAGCATGTGGACTTTTCGGAACTTGTTATTGTCCTGAATGGCAATGCGACACATGTTGTTAATACGGAGGAGTTTTTTGTTAAGAAGGGCAATGTATTTGTGATTAATGGTTCCACTCCGCATGCCTACAGAGATCCTCATGATTTTCAGATATGCAACATTATGTTCAGACCAGAAATGCTTGCTTCCGCCGGACCGGATCTGAGAAAATTAAAGGGGTTTCAGGCTTTGTTTGTATTGGAGCCGTTTTATCGCAATATTCACTCCTATCCGAGTAAAATGTCCTTGCCTATTTCCAATCTGGAGTATGTAGAATCGCTGATCTCTGTCATGGTTGAGGAGTATAGAAGCAGGCAGCAAGGATATCAGACGATGCTGATCTCCCGTTTTACGGAGATGGTTGTTTATCTGTCGAGGCATTATGAGACACAGGAGAAGGGGATTGAGGGCACTAATCTGATGCATCTGGCGAATGCCATTTCCTATATCGAGGATCATTATCTGGAACCCCTGACTTTGGAAGAGATTGCAGGGAAGTCGAATGTGTCTATACGGCACCTAAATCGCATCTTTCGATCCTATTATCAGATGACGCCTATCTCGTATTTACAGAAGCTACGACTGGAGAAGGCATGTTATTTGTTAAAACAGGGGAACCTGTCCATTACCGAAATTTCTTATGAATGTGGGTTTAACGATAGCAATTATTTTACCCGGCAGTTCACAAAGGTGTATGGCGTGTCTCCCAAAACGTACAGGCAATCTCTATAACATGCCGCTGTGGTGTGATTGAACAAAAGAAGGAGGGGTGAGTGTGAGAGAAACCTGTGTTCCAACTGGCGTGGCACTAAAAGATACCGGCTTTGGATATACGCTTTCCCTGGTAAACGGTAAATATAAAATGGTTATTCTATATTGGCTGTCTGAAAACAAAGTAATGCGACATAATGAGCTGAAGCGAAGTATCGGTACTATTTCCTACAAAACATTGAGCGTCATGCTTAAGGAGTTAGAGGAACATGATCTGATTCTACGCAAAGAATATCCCCAAATTCCGCCCAAAGTTGAATATTCATTGTCGGAACGAGGAAAATCAATAATGCCACTGTTAGATATGATGTGTGACTGGGGAGAAGCCAATATGGTGTCTGCCCCGGGGTTAATGCAACGCTAACGGTCAGATTGTGAGATGAAAAAGCAAAAAGCAGTATCTTCCTGAATCGGAGATACTGCTTTTTTTGATTTGCTTGAAGTGAGTGTTACAGGTTATCCATGAAACGTAAGTAGTTTTGTACGTTTTGTTCTAAATCACTTGCCGCAGGCTCGTGTTCTGCCCCGTAGAAGGCAAAAAATGATCGATAATCCGCACCGCAGTAAAGGAAGGTCGTCTCCAAAGGAGATAACATTTGTTCAACGGTATAGCGATATTTGGCCTCTTGCGCGTAATCCTCTTCTTTGATTCCGGCAGATACGGCCAAGGCAACTTTGCGTTGTTGCAATTTGTCCCCCTTGGAGCCGTAAGCCCAGCCATACGTAAAAACTTCATCCAGCCATTGTTTAAGAAGAGGTGGGCTGCTGAACCAATAGAACGGAAATTGCAACACAAGATGGTCATGACTTTCAATGAGCTGCTGTTCTTGCTGCACATCAATATGTCCATCGGGGTAAACTTTATATAGTTCATGTACCGTATATTTTTCCGGATATTGTTGGAGTTCTTCTATCCACCGTTTGTTGATGACCGACGTTTCCAGGTTGGGATGTGCTACGATGACAAGTGTTTTCAAAATGAATTCTTCCTCTCTAAGCTATAATGTTTCTTGAGTATAAAGGGAGATTTCCAAAGATGTAAGTATGCACTTTTAGTTCAGGTACTTACCTTAAGGTAAGCACCATCCGTCGTTTTATATGTTCCATAGAGGCCTCCAAACAGTCATGGATATGGGATTTTGCAAAGAATTGCGGAAACATGGGTCCGTCTCGCAGAGCGTCTAGGCAGGTTTAGTAATCGAAATAAAAATAGCCGCCAGGCTTATGCTTGGCGGCAGTTTTTGATGTTTAAGTAATAACACGGTGTGTTCGTAATGGCGTCATTATTCTTCTTGCACATTATAGAGCACACGGGCAAGCAAGTTCTGGCCGTAATTGCCGAAATTTTTGCCAAAGATCGTCAATCCGCGTTTGTTCACTGGTCCGTCTGTTACAGCGATTCGAAAGTGGATATCGCTTTTGTAATCCAGGCCAATCTCGTCCAGAGTTACATCGGAGATACGGCATCCATCAATGTAGCTGCCCTCTTGGGTGATACGGATCAGCTTCAGCATCCCGTATTGATTCAGATGCGGCGGCCACCAATCCGGATTGAACGTACCCCGGGTATTGCCAAAATCTCCTGGGCTTGTCCAACAGCCAATCTCAATGCCGTTAACGTAGAAATAAATATCCGAAGGGTAGTTATCGCAAAAACCTGGTGCTTCCGAACCCAATTCCATGGACAACTGGATTTCGCTGAACGTCTGGTTAGGCTTAAGGTAGTTGGGAATTCGATATTCCAGATAACCTTCGGCCAGCCAAATCATCTCCGCATCAATACGGAGCGGATCAGCAAAGTAGCGCGGATCATCGAACTCACCGACAATGCTGTCTCGGGTAGCGAGACCACATGTAGGAGCTGCCTGATAATCGCTATAATGACCTACCTGAATTTCAACCTCGTATCGGTTATAAATCTCCTGTGAACGCAGGTCCACCATTAGTTTTTCCTCATTGAGATAACATATCTTCTGAATTCCATGTTTGCCAACCGCAGTATTGATCTCAATCAGGCCGCTTTCTTCCAATTTCTTAATATGCATTGTAATGGCGCCATTGCTGAGCCCCAGTTTGGTTGCGAGATCATTGAGGTTAAGACTCTGGTTCTTGGCAAGCAGTTCAATAATCTGGATCCGAATTTCTGAACTGAGTGCCTTGAAAATATTAACGCCAGACATCAGATCTTTAATATAAATCATAGGTGGTTTTCCTTTCCACGTTCTGAACAAAGCCCTGCTGATCCAGGCTTCTGCACATTTATATGGTTTGTTTTAGATAATTATAAATGATTCCCCGTTGGAAGGGAAGGGCGGAGTAAAGGAAGCCAAATCCCTTATATACATAGCATAAATGGGCGGGATATTCATAAATTGATGAATATTTACTTTAGAAAATAACTTGAATCATTTCATATATATTTGAAATATACCATTGAAATGTGATGTAACCGCTTTTATAATCCTAGTATACCTAAATTGATTTAATACTTCATGAACCAAATTAACTATTTGCTCAGGAGAGGTGGACTCGATTTGGAAAAGGTCAAAGGAATGACAGGATTCAGGAAGAAACGTTGGGCATTACCTGCACTACTTGTACTTGTGTTGCTATTGGCGGGTCAGTCCCGGGCATTCGCGGCATTTTGGAATCTGAGCGGAGATATTGCCGTGCACGATCCATCCATCATCAAAGAAGGAAACTCATGGTATACCTTCTCAACAGGTCCTGGCATTCAGGTACTGAAATCGGATAACGGGTCCTCATGGTATCGGGTTCCGCAGATTTTTCTGAGCAAGCCATCCTGGTGGGCCTCTGCTGTTCCGGGACAGAGCGGTCTGGATGTATGGGCACCTGACGTTGAGCAGTACAACGGAAAAGTGTGGCTGTATTATTCCATCTCTACTTTTGGCTCCAACAGATCTGCGATCGGGCTTGCGTCTGCAACCAGCATTGGGGCAGGTCAGTGGAAGGATGAGGGATTAGTACTTCAAACCACAACCGCCAACAATTATAACGCTATTGATCCGAATCTGGTCATCGATGCTTCAGGCAATCCATGGCTAGCTTTCGGTTCTTTCTGGAGCGGTCTGAAGATTGTGAAACTCGACAAAAACACAATGAAACCGACCGGAAGCATATCCTCCATTGCGGCGCGTCCGAATAATGGTGGTGCCATTGAAGCTCCAAGTATTGTGTATCGAAATGGCTATTATTACTTGTTTGCCTCCATTGATTCTTGCTGCCAGGGCGTAAATAGCACGTACAAAATGGTCTATGGACGTTCAACGAGTATTACAGGTCCGTTTGTGGACAAAAACGGTGTGAGCATGTTGAATGGCGGAGGAACTATATTGGACTCTGGGAACGTCAAGTGGAAGGGACCCGGTGGTCAGGATGTGTATAACGGTAATGTGATTGCGCGCCACGCCTATGATGCTGATGATAATGGCAATCCGAAATTGCTAATTAACGACCTGCTGTGGGATTCCAGCGGATGGCCAACCTACTAATTTATTTTAAATAAATATAAAATGTTTTAATAAAGTATTGACTAAAGTGATCTGGATTTGATAAATTTAACAACAGAAATCTTATTTTACTGAATTGAATACGGTTACAAATCCAGATCAGGAGGGGTTCAGATGGTAAAGAAAAAAAGATTGGTCACACTTATGCTTCTAATGCTGGTAAGTGCACTTGTGTTTGCGGGCTGCGGAGGAAGCAGCGGATCAAGCGGGGACAAGGAATTGACATTCATGTTCCGGGGGGGCACGGATGAACAGAAGGCATATCAAGCCGTTGTTAAAAAGTTTGAAGAAGAGCATCCAGGTGTCAAAGTCAAAATTATCGTAACAGCTGCGGATCAATACGCAACCAAATTGAGAGCTGCCATTACAGGCAACAGCTTGCCGGACGTATTTTATTTTAACCCTGGTGATATAAAAGCCTATGTAAACAGCAATGTGCTAATGAACCTGACACCTTACATTGAAAATAATGCAGACGTAGATCTGGATAACATCTGGAAATATGGTGTGGACCTGTACCGCTATGATGGCAAAATGGCAGGTCAGGGTGATCTCTACGGCATGCCGAAAGATCTGGGTCCGTTTGCACTCGGTTATAACAAGACATTATTTGAAAAAGAGGGCATCCCATTCCCTGATAAGGACAAGCCTTACACATGGGATGAATTCATCAAGGTCAACCAACAAGCAACCAAGGATACGAACGGAGACGGTAAACCGGACGTATTTGGTACAGGCTTCAACGTACAATGGGCGCTGCAGTCCTTTGTATGGAGCAATGGTGCAGACTGGTTGGATGATAGCAAAACAAAGGTAACCATTGATGATCCGAAATTCGCGGAAGCACTGCAATTCTTTGCGGATATGCAAAACAAATACAAAATCACGCCTTCCATTGAGGAAGCGCAAACATTGGATACGTACCAACGCTGGATGAAAGGGGAAATGGCTTTCTTCCCAGTAGGTCCGTGGGATATGAGTACATTTGAGAAATTGCCTTTCGAATATGATTTGCTACCTTTCCCAGCCGGCTCTACCGGAAAATCCGCAACGTGGATCGGTTCCCTGGGTATCGGTGTATCGGCCAAAACGAAACATCCGGAAGAAGCAGCTGCATTGGTTAATTACCTCACAGCTTCCAAAGAAGGCATGCAGCAGTTGGTTGATGCCAAAGTTCAAATTCCGAATCTGCTTGATATGGCAGACGAATGGGCCAAGGATACTTCAACGAAACCGGCCAACAAACAGGAATTTATTGATATCGTAGAAGATTACGGCCGCGCACTTCCAGGTAACTACACGTACAATGCGGAGTGGTATGACATGTTCTTCACCGACATTCAACCTGTTCTGGATGGCAAGATTACAGCCGCAGAATATGTGAAGCAACAGCAGCCAAAAATGCAAAAGCTGTTAGACAAAGCGGTAGAACAAGAGAAGAAATCTCAGAAATAAAACATTTATCAACATGCTGAAATAATGGGACTGAAAAGATTGAAGGGTAGGTTCTAGAGAGAAGCAGCCTACACCAAATGGATAGAGCAGTAGATTCCGTGTTCAAAAAAAGGCGGTGCCAGCAGCCTGCTATCACGCTGCTGGCATCATTTTGGATTCCATACGGGCATGTTGCATGAATTGATCAAGAATGCAGGCATCCATCGATTCATGCAACATGCTGATATTAGAAACAGGGGTGAGCGCAGTGATTACAAAATCTAGTTTGTATCGCAAAGAGAGGCTGTACGGATATTTGTTTATTTTGCCTCCGGTTCTTGGTTTGCTGATCTTTGTTTTGTTCCCTTTCCTTTATTCCTTGTACGGTTCGTTTACGGATTGGGATGGATTGGGACAAATGAACTTTATCGGTTTAGCCAATTTTAAGGATTTGCTCACAGATGATCTTTTTTACAAAGCGATGTTCAACACCTTTTATCTGATGCTGGGTATACCGATTGGTTTGTTGCTTGCGTTACTGCTGGCGATGGGTCTGAATCGTAAAATTCCCGGCACAACGACGTTCCGTGTAATCTATTATATTCCGGTCATTTCTTCCCTCGCAGCGGTGTCCATCATGTGGAACTGGGCGTACAACGGGGATTACGGATTAGTGAACCAATTCCTTGATCTATTCGGTATTGAAGGCCCTAACTGGCTCGCTAACAAAGACACAGTTAAACCAGCCCTGATTATTATGACGGTGTGGAAAGGCCTCGGTTACACGATGTTATTGTATCTGGCTGCATTGCAAAGTGTATCACGTACATATTACGAAGCGGCAGAGCTCGATGGAGCGAACGGGTTCCAGATCTTCCGCAACATCACCTGGCCAATGGTGAAGCCGGTTACCTTTTTCCTCGTCGTTACGAATATTATTGGTGGTTCCCAAATCTTCACCGAAATGAACATTATGACGCCTACGGGTGGTCCTGAATATTCTTCCGCATCTATTGTCTTCTACATCTGGCAGAAAGCATTCAGTAACCTGCAAATGGGTTATGCCTCTGCGATGGCCATGATTCTTGGTATTTTCATTTTTGTCATTACCTTGGTGCAATTCAAAATGAACGAAAAATCAGCCTATGATGGGGATTAATGGTCTAGGAAAGGAGTGAACCGGAGATGTCTTACAGTCAAAAGAGGAAATTAACGAACTCTATCATTTTTATCGTTTTGGCGCTTGGTGCGATTGCGATGATTGCACCACTGATCTGGATGTTATCCACTTCCGTGAAGGAGAAACAGGATGTGTTCGCACTTCCGCCTGTGTGGATACCTGAAGTGTTCCAATTCGGAAAGTATAAGGAAATCTGGGAAGCAGGTCCGCTTCTCAGCGGGATCAAAAACAGCTTGATCGTGGCGGTCAGTGTTACCGTTGTCGGGACGTTTACGTCCAGTATCGCTGCCTTTGCTTTTGCCAAATTGAGATTTCCGCATAAAAACAAACTGTTTCTAGCATTGCTCGCATCGATGATGATTCCGTATCCGACAGTCATGATTCCGCAATTCATCATGTTCTCGAAGCTCGGGTGGGTGGACACACTGTTACCGCTTATCGTTCCAGGATTATTTGGTAACGTCGTCATGATCTTCTTCCTTCGTCAATACCTGCTTAGTGTACCTGATGCCATTATTGAAGCAGCGAAAATTGATGGTAGCTCCTATTTCCGACTGTACTCGAGCATTACGTTCCCGCTCATTAAACCGGCGATTGCAGCTCAGCTGATTCTCTGGTTCATGGGCATCTGGAACGATTATCTGGCACCAATTATTTATTTGAATTCACCAGAGAAGCAGACCTTGCAGCTCGTTATAGCGAACTTTAATGCCACGTATGCGATTCAGACGGATTATCCGCTTATTATGGCAGCGTCCATTGTTGCTCTGTTGCCAGTATTGATCATCTTCCTGATCTTCCAGAAACAGATTATTGAATCGGTAGCGATCTCTGGAGTAAAAGGATGAATCAGCGGAGAACATTCCACGGGTGGACGAATTCAGGAAAAGGAGTTGTTGCTTCCATGTTGCTTATGCTGCTGGTTGGGGCTACAGGCTGTTCTGGAGATGGAGCAGGGGAATCAGTTTCCCCGCCAGTCTTTCCGGATGCTCCCCAAGATACTCAATTGTATGATACCTCCATTCTGGACGACGAATCCCGTTGGACGGTGAACAATGCGCATGATCCGGCCATTATCAAAACAGATCAGGGATATTACGTTTATTCCACAGACGTTCGTGTAGCAGGGGAAGCGAAACCTGGTGTCATGGTACGCAAATCGGATGATCTGATCAACTGGTCATGGGTAGGTCAAGCGTTGCCAGGCATCCCCAAGGAAGCCCTCGATTGGACAGGTGCAGTTAACCTGTGGGCACCGGATGTGATTCAGGTTGGTGATACCTACCGAATGTATTATTCGGCATCGACCTTTGGTAGTACGCGGTCGGCTATTGGTTTGCAGACATCCTCGTCCCCGGAGGGTCCTTGGAAAGATGTAGGGTTAGTTGTTAAAACATCCGAGAATGAAAAGGATAAGTTGAATGCCATTGATGCCAATCCAGTCTTGGATGCCGAAGGCAATTCATGGATGGTTTACGGTTCCTTTTTTGACGGGATATACATTGCACCTCTCGATCCGGAAACCGGAAAGTTCAAGGAAGAGGGCTATGGTACCCGCATTGCCGCCCGTGATCGTGCTACGGAAGAAGGTGCGGTGGAGGGTCCATATATTGTGTATAACCCGGAGTTCAAAAAGTATTATCTATTCGTCTCATATGATTCCTTATTCGAAGATTATAACGTGCGTGTAGCCCGTGCTGATTCCATTACAGGCCCCTACACGGATGTAAATGGCATGAACATGCTGGATACGGAGCATCTGCCGCAATATGAAGTGGGGACCAAAATTCTGGGTGGTTATCGTTTCACCGAAGGTGAGGGCTGGGTTGCACCTGGACATAACTCCGTCCTTAAGGATGGCGACGATTATTATATCGTGCATCATGCGAGAGGTGAGACCGATAAAAACTGGCCGTATCTGCATGTACGTAAAATGCTGTGGACCAAGGACGGCTGGCCTGTTGTGTCACCAGAACGTTATGCAGGTGAGTACGCACAGGACATTCCGAAGTCGATGATCGCCGGGGAGTGGGAAGGCTTGGCTGTTGACCCGTCGGTGGACGGACAGGTTCAGGCAGTGCCTTACACCTTGCAAGCCAACGGCAAATTGAAAAGCGAAAACGGTTCAGGCAAATGGACGTTTGACGGCAAACAAACACTGACGCTGGAGTGGAAAGAAAGCCCGTGGGGCGGAGCTTCCACAGAAGAGCTCAAGTTGCTCCCGTCCTGGGACTGGGAGCGAAGCCAGCCTGCACTTGTGGTTACTGGCCTGAGCGACCGCGGCATTGCCGTCTGGGGCAAGCAGATTAGCGCAGCGGAGAAGTAGAGAGCCGCAGATATGGCTCGAAGTTTGGAATTTGAGCTGGCCGAGAAAATACGGTCAGCCATGCATTTAGTGGGGAGAGTCGACTGAGCGAAGCGGTCGACCCCATAGAGACAGAGCCACACCGATGGCTCGGAGTTTGGATTTGGTTCAGCGAGCACGGATAGAGCGAAGCCGATGCTTTCAAGGTGCACAAGTAGCGAAGGGGGAGGAAGGAGCCGAAGAAGCGACTTTGGCATCCGATTTCAACCGCCAAGAGCGGTGGAAAAAAGAAATCGGAGGACAAGAGAGCGACAAGGCCCTCCGACCTCGGAGCGTCCGCGGTGCACCAAGGGCTGGCCAAGAAAATGCGGTCAGCCAACATTTAGTGGGGAGAGTCGACTGAGCGAAGCGGTCGACCCCATAGAGACAGAGCCACACCGATGGCTCGGAGTTTGGATTTGGTTCAGCGAGCACGGATAGAGCGAAGCCGATGCTTTCAAGGTGCACAAGTAGCGAAGGGGGAGGAAGGAGCCGCAGGAGCGACTTTGGCATCCGATTTCAACCGCCAAGAGCGGTGGAAAAAAGAAATCGGAGGACAAGAGAGCGACAAGGCCCTGCCACCCCCGGAGCGTCCGCGGTGCACCAAGGGCTGGCCAAGAAAATACGGCCAGTCAAGCATTTAGTGGGGAGAGTCGACTGAGCGAAGCGGTCGACCCCATAGATACAGAGCCACACCAATGGCTCGGAGTTTGGATTTGATTCAGCGAGCGCGGAAAGAGCGAAGCTGTTGCTTTTGAGGTGCACAAGCAGCAAAGGGGGAGGAAGGAGCCGCAGGAGCGACTTTGGCATCCGATTTCAACCGCCAAGAGCGGTGGGAAAAAGAAATCGGAGGACAAGAGAGCGACAAGGCCCTGCCACCCCCGGAGCGTCCGCGGTGCACCACCAAAATAGTCTTTGCACTTTATCCATCAGCTTTTACAAATCTTCACTCCGAGCCATACACACACATTTGAAAGGGGAGCATTCCCATGACTGATTCCATTACATTTACCAATCCCATCCTTGAGCAGCGTGCTGATCCGTGGGTGTACCGTCACACCGACGGGTACTATTATTTCTCAGCTTCGGTGCCAGCCTTTGACCGGATAGAGATTCGGCGTGCACAAACGCTGGAAGAGTTAAGAGAGGCTGAGCCGGTAACGGCATGGCGCAAACGTGATACAGGACCGATGAGTGCCAACATATGGGCACCAGAAATTCATTATATCGATGGAAAATGGTACATATTTTACGCAGCAGCTCATACCAGCGAGACGAATGAAGGCCTTTTCGACCACCGGATGTATGTGCTGGAGAATGATTCTCCGAATCCACTGGAAGGTGATTGGGTGGAGAAAGGACAGATTCATACGCGCTGGGAGACATTTGCATTGGATGCAACTACTTTTGAGCATAAGGGAATTCGTTATCTGGTCTGGGCACAGAAGGATCCGGACATTGTGGGTAACTCGAACCTGTACATTTCCGCAATGGAAAATCCGTGGACACTGCGTGGTGAACAGGTCATGATCGCTACACCAGAGTACGATTGGGAGATCATTGGCTTCAAGGTAAATGAAGGGGCAGCAGTGTTGCATCGCAATGGCCGGATTTTCATTGGCTACTCGGCAAGTGCGACCGACTATAATTATTGTATGGGTTTGCTTACTGCGGATGAAGATGCCGACTTGCTTGATCCAGCGACTTGGGTGAAATCGCCAAAACCAGTATTCCAAACGTGTGAAGCGAATGGTCAATATGGTCCGGGTCATAACAGCTTTACGGTATCACCGGACGGCAAAACGGATATTCTGATCTATCACGCACGAAACTACAAGGACATCGAGGGAGACCCTCTCTACGATCCAAATCGTCACGCCCGCGCGCAGGTCATTCACTGGAACGAAGATGGTACGCCTGACTTTGGAGTCCCTGTTCCAGATGGGAAGGCTGCGGCTGAAGCGAAATAATAATTATGCTAGAGTTTTATAGTAAGCCCTTAGTCAGCGAGCCATGCTGATTAGGGGCTTTTACTTATGTACACATTGAAAAGGGAGACATGAAGACATAAAGACGGATACGAGGGTCTGCATATTAGCAACCATCCCCTGACCTCTGCGTATGAGGAGTATACAATTCGCTATATACATAACATTAGGAGGCCATATATGGATTCGCGCGAGACATTGGACCGGGAGCTAGAACAGATTTTAAAATGGGAAAAAGGGCAGAAGGACTTGTTTATTTGGGACAAAATTGGTCGTTTGCCATTTGCCATGCTGGATAAAGTTATGCCCAAAGCGCTGAAACAGAAGATTGGAGACTCGCTGAACGAAGTCGGTCAGTATGTGCAGAATGGTGGGAAATTTCTCGTTCAGAAAAAGAAGGTGGCGGAGCTACTGCAAGAGGAAGCAATCAAATCCGGTTATTCCATGAAGGCCGATACCTCTTACGATGAACAGGATGGAGAGGCAAAGGATACGACGAAAATTCACAGTGTGGAAGGATTACCGCTTGAAGTGCTGGATCGCACTGCTAATAACATTACGGACAGCCGAACGAGGTTTGCTGCTGCACAAGGGGCCGCAACAGGAATCGGTGGCATTGTAACGATTGCGGCGGATATTCCGATGGTGATGGGGCTTTCCCTGAAGGTGCTGCAGGAGATGGCGTTATGCTACGGATATGATCCTGACGAACCTCAAGAGCGCATATTTATCGTCAAATGTCTGCAATTCTCCTCGGCCGATATTGTGGGCAAGAAAGCAATTATTGATGAACTCGCCGATTACGATAACCCGGACAAGCAGGTTGAGGTTATCTCTCAAATGCAGGGCTGGCGGGAGGTTTTTAATTCTTACAGCGAATCTTTTGGGTGGAAAAAGCTGTTCCAGCTCATTCCGATTGCCGGTATGGTATTCGGTTCGGTGAGCAATAAAAATACGATTCGTGATGTTGCCGAAGCAGGAAAAATGTTGTACAAAAAACGACTAATCCTTCAGCGCCTTTCACAATGATGTCCATCACCAAAATTGGCAATGGGATGACAGATACTTGGCTCTGATCCTACGCTAACAAAACAAAAACGGGATGAAGCCCTAAAGGTATAGGCTTCATCCCATTTGCATTTGCATATGCTGGCGTTAATTCCAGCTTGGTTAACGATCTGACGTTACTTTTCATTAGGCTGTCTTAACAGCGTACTTTTGTTTCATTGTATATTGGAGCTTAGATTATATAGGATCTGTTATTCTTCGCTACCGTTCTCTTCCGCCCAACGGTTCAACAGCTTATCCGATGGAAGCAGGAAGGTAAAGATACCGATCAGTGGCAGGAAGCTGCACACTTGCATAACTGGAGATACGCCGAACACGTCGATCCAGTTCCCCAGCACGAGTGCCCCCAGACCGCCCATACCAAATGCCAGACCAGTAATCAGGCCGGAGACGGTCCCGATTTTACCTGGAATCAGCATTTGTGCATACACAACGGTCACCGAGAAGCTGGACAACATGATGAACCCAATAATACTCAGCAACACGGCTGTCCAGAACAGATTCGCATAAGGCAGCAGCAGCGCCAGTGGAGCGGCTCCAGCCATTGACAGGAAGATCATGTTGCGTTTACCGAAGCGATCTGCCAGTGGACCACCAAAGAACGTACCAAGAGCCCCAGCCGCCAGGAACAGGAAGATATAGATCTGTGCGTCCTCTGTGGACAAGTTAAATGTATCCTTCAGGTTAAACGCATAGAAGCTGCCGATCGAAGCGACATACCACGAACGGACAAAGACGAGCAGAATCAAAATGGTTATGGCAGCAGCAATCTTTTTACGTAATGCTGGATTGGGAGCACGACGAGCTGCAGCTTGTCTGCGCAAATATCCTCCCGATTGCAGCATGCGTCCATACCAGCGAGCAATGTAGATTTGAACCGCGATTCCCGCAGCTGCAATGCCCGTGAATCCGATGGCACCGAACAACCCAAACGGGATGAAAATCCATCTGGTGAGCAATGGAGCCAAGGATTGACCGGCGTTACCACCCACCTGGAAGATTGACTGAGCGAGACCCCGACGAGGCCCTGCGGCCATATGGGATACCCGTGAACCCTCTGGATGGAAGGCCGCCGAACCGAGACCAACAAAGATGACAGAGATCAGGACAGCCATATAACTGTCGGCGAAGGCAAGCAATAACATACCGGTAAACGTAAAGCCCATACCGATGGGCAGAATGGATGGTGTCGGTTTTTTATCAGCAAACCAGCCTACAACAGGCTGCATGATGGAAGCAGTAAAGTTAATAGCAAACGAAATCCATCCGATCTGCGTATACGTGAGATGCATGGAGTCTTTCAGAATTGGAAAAATAGCTGGAATGACAGATTGGATTGAATCGTTGAACAAATGGACCAGACTGATGGCAATTAAGATCCGGTAAACGGTACCTTGAGCATCCAATCCGGGTGGAGCTTTCGAACGCGCAGCGGCGTCTTTGGATAATGAATTTTGCATGGACATGAACAGTTCTCCTTTGGTCGCGGTCACGAGGGATCAGCGCCTGATGATGTGATGTGCCTAAGCATATTGTTACATAATAGGACAGATTTGAAAGGCCGACAAGGGGAACAGGTGAAATTAACGATCTCTTTATAATGTAAACTATTGATATACTTTAAAGATTCTACTATTAAAGTTCTACTAAATCAGAAATGATAAAGGAATGATCCATATGAAATCTCTATCACCATATGTTCTCGCCAAACGTAATTTGGCAATGACCATTCTATTTATGGCAGTCATGACTTTTCTGACTATCTATGTTGCATCGACGGCTCTGTACTTTGCTATCGGATTTTTTGTGGTTGTTCAGTCTATTGGTGTTCTTATGTTGAGACACTATATCAAGAAAGTGAAAGAACTGAAGGAAGATCATAACCCTTGAATGCGAGTCCGATCCATACGATTATTTCAAACGCTCACGTTCCATAGCATACAAAAAAACAAAAGCCGAACTTCGGCTTTTGTTTGCTCTATGATTTTATTTTATAAAATGTATCTACCAAAATTAACGATTATCAATCGTCTCCGGGTACATATCATGATTCATCATGCGATGCTCAGCCATTTGCTCATACCTCGTACCCGGTTTGCCGTAGTTGGTGTACGGGTCGATGGAAATGCCGCCGCGCGGCGTGAATTTACCCCACACTTCGATGAAGCGTGGGTCCATCAGCTTGATCAGGTCGTTCATAATGATGTTCACACAATCCTCGTGGAAATCACCATGGTTGCGGAAGCTGAACAGGTACAGCTTAAGTGACTTGCTCTCCACCATTTTCACATCAGGGATGTAGCTGATATAGATCGTTGCAAAGTCCGGCTGACCCGTGATCGGGCACAGGCTGGTGAACTCCGGGCAGTTGAATTTGACAAAATAATCTCGGTACGGGTGTTTGTTATCGAAGTTCTCCAGAATTCCCGGATCATATTCAAACGTATATTTTACGCCCTGGTTGCCCAGCAACGTTAGATCTTGCATTTCATCAGGTTGTCTCATGAATTCGTAAACGCTCCTTATTTCCGGCGACGCACGAAGCTTACCGGTATATATGATAGGCCATTTTAGCCTCTGGTTGTTCCCAAAATTACATCATGCCGCCCATTCCACCCATATGCCCATCAGACGCCGCGCTTGTTGCCCCACACAAGGGTATGCAGCTGTGGCAGTACACGAACGTCGTTCAGATCATCGGAAGCACTGACTTGATCAATCAGCCACTCATAACGGGCAAGCAGCGAAGACGCCAGATCTGGGGTATCAGCAGAAGTGACATCCGGGTTCCCGGTCTGCAAAAATAAATCCGTGCCCGGATACCGTGCATGCACACGGCGGGCATAGTCCAAGTCTGTCTCATCGAAAATTACGATCTTCAGACTGTGACTTCGTTCCACCGGGCGAACAGCCAGTCGGTGGATCAGATCATCCAGCACAGCCCAGTCAGTGTTCATGCCTGAGCTGGGAGGCTTGGGCGAGACGGTGACTTCGTCAATGTCCGCCAACCAAGTCTGCCAACGGGAGCCCTGCGTTTCTACCGCGGTGCGGATGCCGTTTTTTCCAAGCAGCTTAACCAATCCCCCCAGCGAAGCGAGCAGGGCAGGGTTGCCGCCTGAGATGGTCACATGGGAGAAGCGCGAGCCGCCAACGCGGCGCAGCTCGTTCCACACGTCCTCCGGCGTAATCATCCGAATCAGATCCTTGCCACTGCCGTCCCAAGTAAAGGCCGAATCGCACCAGGAGCATCGATAATCGCAGCCCGCGGTGCGGACGAACATCGTTTTCTGCCCAATAACCATGCCTTCACCTTGAACCGTCGGGCCGAAGATTTCCATCACAGGAATACGAGCCTCTTTGCTCTGTTCCGCACTACTCATCGATCATCCACTCCCGTCTAGCCTCGGCGTAACTGGTTGGCGTCTCGTATAAGCGGACAAACTCTGTTCTACCACCCTCAGTCAGTGCGGCATACGGTTCGGTCTGCAAGGCATGTTCCATCTGCTCGAACAACCAGACGACCATATTTTCAGCTGTTGTGTTCATGAGGGGAAGGGTTTCGTTCAAATACTGATGATCGAGATACCCTTCAATTTGTGTTTTCCATATCTCCTTGATATGGCCAAAATCAACCGTAAGTCCGGTCTCACCCGGATAACCGCTAATGCCAAAAACGACTTTATACGTATGCCCGTGCAAATTTTTGCACTTGCCTTCATAACAATGCAGATGATGCGCAGCGTCAAACGTAAACTCCTTGCTGACAAGCACACGTTTGCGATGATAGCGAAGCTGTGCAGGGAGGATATCTTCTCCAATCCGCTGCAACCGTTCAACAATACGAAATGTTCCCGGTTCTCTCATCGTACGTCCGCTCCCGCAGTTCCAACAGTAGCTGAATTCGTGCGTTGCTCCAGATAGCGATCCAGTCCGGCTTTGCGCAGTTTGCAGGCAGGACATTCTCCGCAGCCATCGCCGATAATCCCGTTATAACAGGTCAGTGTGCGCTCCCGCACATAATCGAAGGCACCAAGCTCATACGCCATTTTCCATGTTTGGGCTTTGTCCAGCCACATCAGTGGGGTGTGAATGACAAACGGGTAGTCCATGGACAGATTCAGCGTTACATTCATCGATTTCACAAACGAATCCCGACAATCCGGGTAACCGCTGAAATCCGTTTCGCATACACCTGTAACGAGGTGACGAGCCCCTTTTTGCTTCGCCATAATGGCTGCAAAACTGAGGAACAGCAAATTCCGTCCATCGACGAACGTACTCGGCAGTTCGCCTTCCTCATGAGTAATCTCTACATCTGTACGGGTGAGTGCATTGGGCGCGAGTTGGTTTAACAAGCTCATATCCAGTACCGTTTGCTGCACACCCAGATCGCGAGCGATTTCTGCGGCGCATTCAATCTCCAGCTTGTGTCGCTGGCCGTAATCGAAGGTAACTACCTCAACCTCAGCAAATTGCTGTTTGGCCCAGAACAAACAAGTTGTACTGTCCTGACCGCCGCTGAATACAACGACTGCTTTTTCTTCGTTCAACATAAAAAAACCTCTCCATCTTCTTAAGATCAATCCATGCACATAGGCACAGAGTGTCGGAAGAACAGAGAAGTTCATGAACTGGCATCCACCAAAAAACACACCTTCTCGTAAGCTGCTTCAAAAATGCAGGCACGATCTAGTGTCCTTAGTTTTTTACGTACGTTGTTACCTAAAATGTACGCAAGACTTATTGACCTTATTAAAGGTCGAGTCTTATAGAGGGAGTTCGCGAACCTCTCCCATGCCATAGGCATGGATTTTCTTCTTCAATTGTCCGGTACAGTATATCACATTTCCAATACGGTGAGCATGCTTTCCATGAGAACCCATTTATAACCGAGCCTAACGTCATCTGGACTTATTTGATCAATACATTTCCAAAAGGAATGACTTCTTTCAGAATCCGCTTAAATAAGCCTTCATCGTTCATATCCTGTTCCAGCCTATGATTTTCACGACCAGCCTGAAAAAGTACAGAGCCATGTCCTGTCATCTTCCAATGATAGTTCATATGCTGGCTGGCAAGGTTGTTCCCGTATACGGTAAGTTCAAGCTGCGCGTTCTCAGGATAGGCGATAATACTGCCTGCATCCACGTACAGTGGTGCGGTAGGGTGCAGTTCCTGCTGGCAGACCTGACCTTGTGTCAGCAATCCAATTTTGCCTTTGCCCGAAAACTTCATTTTCACGGCATCCCGAGTGATGAGCATGTTTTTGATTTTTTGAATTTTGGTGTGCATCGTGACGCCGTCAGAGTAGAAGAAAAGATGGCGGAAGTCGTACAGCAGATCGCTGTTCTCACTCAGTTCAACTTCCTTCATGGTGAAGCCGGGAGGCAGGGCGGCCACAAATTGACAAGGACCGGTAATTTCGGATTTGATCAGCTTTTTTTTGCGATAGATACCCGAAATATTCATAAATTTATCATTGCGACTGCTGCTTGGGCCGCGAAAAGCGACAATTTGCTGGGGATGGAGAATATGCAGGCGGTCGTCCTGGATCAACGAGAACGTGACCACTTGTCCGGCTCCGCCAGCTTCGGCATTATTCAGGTGTATGTGCATGCGGTTGCTCCTGTTCTTTTATACTCGGCCTGAACGGCGACGCATTCCCCAGCGCATCACTCGAATCAGAATAAAGTATCCCAATATGAGTGAAACGGCTGTGATAATCATCGTTTGAATGCGTTTGGCAGTTGCCGTTTTTGCATCCTGATCATTTTGCAGCTTGCTCACCATGTCGGTCAGTTTTTCGTTTTGCGCCAGCAGCAACTCGTTCTGGGCCTTGAATGCTTCGACATTTGCCTGGGCTTGTCCCAATTGGGCAGAAGTCTGATTCAACTGCTCCAGCGTCTGTTTATAGCTTTCCTGCAAGGCGTTCACTTCTCCAGGAAGCTCAGAGACTCTTTCCCACCCACTATAAATATCGGAGAATATATTGGCATTTGCTGCACTGACTGTAGAAGTCAAAGAAACAGTAAACAATACACATGTGGTGAATAACACCCGAATGAAATAACCCTGAATGGGTTTTGGCATGAATGGCACCTTCTTTCGGTTACATAATCGTTTGCCGATTTCGTCGTCATTTGTTGAAATACGGCTCTTACATTATACGTCAAAACCAGGACAATGGGTTCAAGATGATGTAGTTTTAATTACCCTATATGAGAATAAATCAATACATGTGGACAGGTGTTTAATTTCTAGGCCCCCGGGGTAATAGAAGGACAGAGCAGCACTGCGGACGGTCTTGACATCATTCTTTTACTTCAGCTCCAGGTGCCTGCTATTCATATTAACGAAATTTGTAATTTAATGAGTGAAAACAATATATCCGATTTTTAAGAAGATCGTGAATACGAAGGGGTAGAAACGTATGTACACAACTAAACAAGCTGCAACAACCAAAACGATTATGATCACTGTAAATGGTGAGCCAATCGGGCGTGAATTGATTATCGACAGTATTACTTATGCTCCGATTACAGAACCTGATTCTATACAAAATTCACACAAAATGGGAATGAATACTACTACGATTTAAGTTAGGACTTGTCATATAAAAGTGGTCTAAAAGCTTGGCATACTGCCAAGCTTTTTCGTCGTTTATTGTCGTAATTACACGGATTTAGGGACGAGAAACTAATATTATGGAAAAATTTCCTGCGAACATATGTTCCGTGACAATATAGTGTCCATTTACCCTGATAACTTAGAAGATAATACATATAAATCGGGGGAGAGACTACCAGTGAACTCAGTCTTTGAAGTATCTTATTCGTGGAATAGAGAGGCCATACCGACAGGGGGAGCGGACCCCGTATATATGATGGTAGAGTGGCGTAATGGATCCCCTGCCAAAAGACTCAGGAAAATAGCACCCAAAATTGTGTCGCGAGACTTGGAGCTTTTGCTCAAACCGGAATTTGGAATTCAGCTTAAAGGCATCTACGGCTGTCGTTCCAAAGAAACGGATATCGGTTGGGTTCTAAGACTTGGAGATGTATATAAGGGAGAGAGTAAACAAATTTTACTCGAATTCGCTATGGGACCTCGTGTATCGGGGAAAAGTGCCGTATGTTCAGCTTATTGGAGTACGCGAAAATTGAAACAAAGCCAGAGAGTACTGCTGCGCAGAGAACAGTTGTACATTCAGTACACCAGTCATCTGGGCATGCTGCGCCAGCCGGTAGATCCCAAGGTAGAGAAGACAATCAAATTAAATGAAACCGTTCCTTTGATTAAACAAGCTTTGCGCGCTTATGAAAGAGGTCGTACACAAGAGGGCAGCGACATGCTGCGTCGTCACGCAGATGCTCTGTTAATTGAAGCGGCACGAAAACAGGATCTGGATTATTATGCGGAAGCCGAAATTGTGGAGAAACTTCGGCACCATTACGGGATTACTTTTAATTCCATCGTTCATAATCGCGGAAAAACGATGTTAGGTGAATAGGGATAAAGAACTAGGGAAGTTGGTACGGAAAGGAATGTTTCTACATAAATTTTTGAAGGTGAAGTCAAGGAATAAGTCGAATGTACTAAACAACATAATAATAAAAAAATGGATGGAGTTGTATCGAATTTATTGAAACAACATCGTGGAGGGTCCGGCAAAATGACAGACCGACTGATCCGATTAATGCGCATTATTACTCTTGTGCAGGCCAAGCCGGGTATTCTGGCCCGTGAGCTTGCCGAGCGGTGCGAGACAACGGAAAGGACGATATACCGCGACATGGAGGCCCTCAGTGCAATGCATATCCCCATCGCCAATATGGGACACGGGAGAGGATACATGTTTATCAGCCATTTTGCCATGTATCCGCTGAATTGGTCTGATGAAGAAGCTCAAGCCTTTATGCACCTGGCAGAAGTCATGGAGAATATTCGTCCGTTGCTGAAGCCTGCTTTTGAGAGCGCGTATGAGAAAGTGGTTGCTTCGAGTCAGAAAAACAAAACAGAGCGAGTGGAATGGTCTGAGCAAATTGGCGGGTTGTTCAAGGTGGGTACTTCTGCTTGGCAAAATGAAAGTACCGAACTTCTGAATCATTCACTGGTGACCTTGCTTCAGGCCGGAATTTCCCAGAACACTATTGAAGGAGAATATCTGTTTCAAGGTAAAAAGGGGATTGCACGAATGGACCCCTACTGTCTTATTCCTCGTGAATACCGATTTGATCTGTTGGCGTATTGTCACCTGTCAGAGAAACTGAGAATATTTCAAGTGAACCGTTTGTACAGGGTTCGGATTTTGCCACGCACGTTCCGCAAAGATGACTACCTTTTACAATCTCACTTCCGTACGCCACAGGAACTTAGCGGCAGTACGGAGTGGACTGCTTTCAAAATCAGATTCTCACCGCACGCTGTGGAGCGTGTCATGCAGGAGCAGTTTTTTGCACGCCCCATCTTGACGATTGAACCGGAAGGCACGTTGTTGTTTGAAGCCATATTGAGTGATGAAGAAGGGTTTCTAACGTGGTTGTCTCAATATGGACCCGATGCCGAAATTCTGGAACCCGAGAAATGCCGCCTCATGATGAAAGAACGTCTGGAACGTTGGAGGGAGATCTACAACTGAACTTCAATGCAGATCATGGCTGGTCTGCCTTTGTTCAACATGCAATCGTAGTCCATTATTCTTTGGTCTTGAACAGGTGTGCAAGGTTACCGAAAGGGGAATCTTTCTCGTCATCTTCTACACTACTGGAATAGACCACTTTGGATGTGATGCCCTCATCATCAGCGGCGCAATTGGTTTCCAGTTTGAACTGATCAAATTGATGTATGAATACTTTGGCTGTATTAATCGCATCATCCAAAGCGCGGTGCTGAGTGCCATCGAATTCAATACCACACAGTTCAAGAGCCTGAGCGAGTCCAAGCTGACGGAATTTTCCTTCCTTGCGTACTGTGCGTGACCATTGCTGTTGAATATCATTGTGGTTGGTGATCCAGGCTACATCGAGTTGATGAGTGCGACAATGAGAAATCAGTTTGGCGCGGTCATCCGGTCCCCAGGAGCACATGTAATAGGATTCAGTTCCCATCCAGGCAATAAATTGATTCAGTGCTTCCGGAAAAAGAGGGGCTGCGTCAATGTCTTTCTGCGTAATACCCGTAAACTGAATCGTATCGGCGGACAGCACCGATTTATTGGATGGACGAACATAAGTGTGGAACGTGTCCGATACGTACAGGCCGTTCTCACCTTCCGTTACTTTGACGGCACCAATATCTATAATTTCAGAAGAGTAACGTGTATTGCGACTTACCGTGAATTCAAGATCGTAAATAATATATGGCATAGGACAAACTCCTTTATCAATTAATACATGGTTTCTATTTCTCTATATTACAGGGAACGCACGGCCATGTCAGCCATCGCCCAGCAATTCATGGAGAGTGAGTAATAACAGTTGGGGAGTGTTGAAGTTTCTTTTTATATGAAGTGTATAGGTTTGATATGCCTTTACATTGCAAAAAGGGGTCTTTATAATGGATAAAGTTAGGATGCAGTCCAAGTTTTTGTTGTCATTGTTATGCAAAATCGTAGGATCTTAATCATGACATGAGGCCGATATAATCAACATTTCCTGACATGGTGCAAACCGTTGGGGAGTGTTTTTTTTATGGACATTTTTATGGTCAGAGAGGAGGGGATAATAGCATTTTGTTGGAAGAATATCAGAGTTAGTGCTACATTATAGTTTTATGAATTTACATTACATAGTGGAGGATTAATTATTTTGGTTAGCAAAAAAATGAAAGCAACAGCAATTACGGCGGCTGTATTTATTATTTTATTTAGTGCAGCTTATGCTGCCTTTTATATCTGGAACAAGAACTATAAATTCAATAATAATTATGTATGGCAGCCATTGGAGACTGTACAATCTAGCACAACGCTGTCCGATTCTTATAACGTTATTGTTGCTGGAACTGATCCGGAGGGAATTACGGCTGCGTTATCTGCTGCCCGCAATGGGATGCGGGTATTGTTGGTTGAAGCAAGAGATCGCAACATGATGGGTGGGTTGATGACCGAAGGGGGACTTAATACGTTAGATTTGAATTACTCTCCTGATCAGCCGCAATGGTTGAGCAGTCTTCGACAGCCTGATTTTCTGAATAAAGGGATTTTCCAGGAATGGTTTGACCAGATTGAGGGCAGTTCGTTTGATACCCATACAGCGGCTAACGTATTCTATCGAATGATTCATTCCGAACCTAACATTGACCTTCTGATGAATGTCAAACATTTGGAGCCCATTACTGAGTCTGCCTTGGAAGGGCGAACTACAATTATGGGGATGAACATCACTAAAGAAGACGGAACCATTATAAAAATTGCAACACGTGCAATCATTGACGCTACTCAGGATGCAGATATTGCAGCTGCGGCTGGTGTCCCATATTCCATAGGTAGACAGGACATTGGAGATGGCAAGTCCAAGATGGTCTCTACGCTTGTATTTAAGTTAAGTGGTGTTACAGATGAAGTATGGCAGAAGTTCAGGGAAAGAGAAGGTACGGGCGTGGATAAAATGAGTGCCTGGGGATACGGTGATGCGCGAAAATATGAATCGACCGATCCGCAACGTATCAAGATTCGTAGTCTGAACATTGGGAGACAAAACGATGATACCATCTTGATCAATACGATGCAGATCTTTGGAGTAGATCCGCTGAATCCGGCATCTGTGAAAGAAGGACTGGAAATAGGGCGGAAGGCAGCTCCTTTGATCGTTGATTTTTTGAAGAAAAATTACGAGGAGTTTGCAGGGCTTGAATATGCCGGAACGGCCAATGAGCTCTACGTGAGAGAATCACGTCACATCTATGGTGAGTATCGTCTGACACTTGCTGATGTTATGGAGAATCGAGATCATTGGGATGCAATTGGTTATGGTTCATACGATATCGATATTCAGAGCACGAGTGTGGGCAATCCCGGTACCATTATGCTGAGTCCAGTTCAATATGGTGTACCTTTCCGTTCGCTTGTCCCATTGAAAGTTGATGGTCTGTTAGTAGTAGGACGAGCAGCAAGTTTTGACACGATTCCACATGGAAGCGCAAGAGTCGTCCCTCTGGGGATGGCTACTGGAGAAGCTGCTGGAGCAGCGGTCAAATTGGCATATGTACATAAAGAGTCCTTCCGGGAACTCTCAGCTTCCGAGGAGCGTGCAACCGAATTGCGTAAGATGCTGGAGAAACAAGGCATGGATCTGTCGATGCATAATTTTGAGAAGCCCGAGTACATGGAGCATAAAGATTATAGGGGGTTACTTGCTGCCGCGAGTATGTACATGGCCTCAGGTAATTATAATAATGATGGTTGGGATCTGGATACGGGTATGAATCCGGAACGATACTTAAGTAAATTGAAAAGATTGCAAGCCATGTTTCCAAGCTTTTATACAGGCAGTGCAGATAAAGTTGTTGTGAGTATGAAGAATGCTTCCGCTTTACCTTTAACTCTGGATCAAGCCGCGTATATGATATGTTTGGCAATGGGAGCTACTGAAGCTGAAACTACACCTGAATTGGCACTCACTCAATTGCAAATGCAGAACTTCGTAAGCAAGGACACGCTTGCTGGTATAGCAAACAAAAACGAGCTTACAAATGGAGAGGCGTACATGCTCATCCGTGATGTGGTGGAATATTATTCGGGGGTAGTATTTGAGTGAATGGTTGACAATTTCTTGTAAATACACTATGGTGATCAAAATGATAACAGCGATCAACGAGGACATAATTACGTCAGCCAGCTTCTACAGAGAGGAAACCGCTTAGTGCAAGGTTTCTGTTGCTGTTTCGTTATTCCTACCTCGCGAGCTGCGGAGGAGAAGGCCCGAACGGCCTGTAACCTTCGCCGGATGGGCCCGTTATGCTCTGAAGGACTGCATGTTCACGTTTTGTATAGGTTGCAAACGGAGAACCGGTTTATGGTCAATGCCTTGATGATTTGATGGCAGAGTCGACCGGCAAAGTGCAGTTAAATAAGGGTGGTACCACGACACATTCGTCCCTTGACGGATGTGTTTTTTTGCTGTTTATAACCAGATTAACAATAATGAATAGAAGAATAAGGGGTGTGACAAGATGCGTCAAAGTGAAATGCTTGTTCCAACATTACGTGAAGCACCAGCAGAGGCAGATGCAGCAGGGCATCGCTGGTTATTGCGCTCGGGAATGATTCGCCAACTTGCAGCAGGGATATACAGTTACCTACCCTTGGGACGTCGTATCTTGCTGAATGTCGAACGAATCGTTCGGGAAGAAATGGACCGTGCAGGATGTCAGGAAGTATTGTTGCCAATCATGCAGCCTGCTGAGCTATGGGAAGAATCCGGAAGATATACACAGTATGGCCCTGAGTTGATGCGTCTGAAGGATCGCCATGCACGAGAATTCGCCCTGGGTCCTACCCATGAAGAAGTTGTGACTGCACTAGCTCGTGACGAGGTTAATTCCTATCGGAAGCTGCCGTTTACACTTTATCAGATTGGAACCAAATTCAGAGATGAACGTCGTCCAAGATTTGGATTGCTGCGGGGACGGGAGTTCATCATGAAGGATGCGTACTCTTTTGCTTCCGATTGGGAAGAGCTGGATCGCACCTATCAGTCCATGAATACAGCATATTCGCGCATTTTGGAGCGTTGTGGACTGGAATATATTCGAGTGGAAGCTGATGCGGGCACCATTGGTGGTCAGGGGGAGACCCACGAATTCATGGCACTTGCTGATGTTGGAGAAGATACGATCGTAACCTGCAAACACTGTGGATATGCCGCAAATCTGGAGAAGGCGGGGTATCAGACTTCTAAATCTTCTGTTAAGAATCCAGGAAAAGCGGAAGCTTCTGCTGACCTAAAAATGGTTGAAAAAGCTGATGGGAATACCGAGGGTGACACGTTGGTTCGTATCCAAACGCCAGGTGTACGTACGATCAATGAGTTAAGCGCCTTTGTGGGCAAGGATGCCAAGCACATGATCAAAACATTGCTTTATCAGGCCGATGGTCAACTGGTCGCTGCACTTGTTCGTGGGGATCATGAAGTGAATGATATTGCGCTGAAGCAGGTATTGGGTGTAGAGGAGCTGATTCTGGCTGATGAAACTGCCCTTGCAAATCATCCGAAATTAACTGTAGGTTTCCTGGGTCCCATTGGACTGGATCTGTCGATTGTAGTAGATGCGGATGTAGCTGCAATGGAACGTGCCATTACAGGAGCGAATGAAGTTGATGTACACTATTCGAATGTAGTTCCAGGTAAAGATTTTGCTTTGGACAAAGTAGATCGAATCCGTTTCGCTGCTGAAGGTGACGGCTGCCCAACCTGTGGAGAAGCGCTTGTATTCACAAAAGGAATAGAAGTGGGGCATATCTTCAAACTGGGAACCAAGTACAGTGACGCTATGGGAGCATCCTTCCTGGATCGCAATGGACGGCAGTGCGCACCTGTAATGGGTTGTTACGGTATCGGTGTGTCTCGTCTGATGGCCGCTATTGCTGAACAATATGCCGGAGAAGATGGTATCCGTTGGCCGTCAGCCATCGCACCTTATCATGTACATCTGATCCCAATGAGCTGGAAGGATGAACATCAACGCGAACTTTCGCTGGAACTGGAACAACAACTATTAGATGCCGGATACAGCGTACTAGTAGATGATCGTGATGAACGGCCAGGGGTGAAGTTCAAGGATTCGGAATTAATCGGTTTGCCTGTCCAGATTGTTATTGGCCGAGGTGCAGCAGAGGGACAGGTGGAATTTGGATCGCATGTTCTTGCAGCACGAGGTGAATCCAAACGAATCAGTCTGTCGGCACAAGAGGCTGTAAGTCAGGTGAAGGAACAGCTATAGTCCGGAATTAAAAACATATATCCTTATGAAACCGTGCTACGTGCCTCTATATAATAGAACGATGTATAATAGGTCCGGATATTATGCGGTAAGAGTTGTTTGTGGTTATGTAACGGATTAAAGCATTAAAAAGAGGGCTATAGTCATGTAAGAATGCAACACTATTTGCGTATTGTCATACCAAATAACTAGAATTTGAAAAACTGTATTCTGTATACAGTCGGTTTGTCCATAAGAGCTTCAAGCGTACCATGTCAGGAATCTATGCATGTGCAAATACGCAAATCATGGAACGAGAAATATAGCGTTTTGAATGTGAAATAACCGCATGAGAGTGGCAATTTGGGATATTTCTTCTATAGTCCATGGTAGAGGGCATGGGATGAAGAGATTTCTTAAAGTGGCTTTGGGGATTTATTTTTGCAGCAAAGCTATATTCATGAAAACATAGAGTGTACAACTCGGTAGGTTAACTACGGAGTGATGTAATAAGTAAAATAGAAAAGGGTGTCCATCAGCCGGTTATGGCTTGAGGGACACCCTTTTTTTTGAATCTTATTGTGCAAATATCTGCTCTTCTCAGAACTTAAGAGGCTGCAGGCAGTTTCAATTGCTGACCTGGATAAATCCAGTGTGGATTTTTGATCTTATTCAGCTTTTGCAGAGCTTGCCAAGTGGTACCGTATTGTTTGGAGATGGAATACAAGGAATCTCCGGATTTTACAACATGCACTTTGGCTGGAGCTGGTTTGCTTGGCGTCGGTTTCGACGGTGTTTCTGGTTTTGGTGTCTCTGGTTTCGGTGTAGTTGGAGCTGGTGTTTCCGTTACTGGAGCTTCCGGTTCAACCGCAGGAGCTTTTGCTTCCTTAATTCGACCATCTGTTTTGATATCTACAGCGCCCAGTTTTTGCATGTATTCGATCAACGCTTCATCCATAGCACCGTACATGCCGGACGTTGTGTATTTTGCAAACATCGTGTACTCATCACCGCCAACAGCAGTGAAATCATTCGTAGCCATGGTGTACGTTGCTTTTGGATCAAGGGCTTTATCTCCGATCATGACGGAGTGTACACGGCTGCCTTTTGCAGCGGAAGAATCAATGCTGAATGTCATTCCGGATACTTGTGGGAATCCGCCACTTGGTTCTGGATAAGATCCTACACCGTTTTCAAGGGCTGCGATTACATCGGAGCCTGTTACTTCAAGCGTTACAACCTGATTACCAAAAGGAAGGACAGTAATGATATCACCTTTAGTCACGATACCTTTTTCAATAGAAGAACGAATACCGCCACCGTTGGTGAGTGCGATATCGGCTTTGCTGACGTCACGGATGGCATCTGCCAGCAGGTCACCCAGGTTCGTTTCACCTGCGCGTACTTGTTCACGTTTGCCGTCCAGCAGAATCGCTGTATTGGCTACTTCTTCTTTCAGAATGGGTTCTTGTTCTTTCTGAATGGAGTTCACCAATGTGGCAACTTTCTCATTTGGTTTGATGTCTTTTGCTTCCGTTTCATCAATCAGTGTAGCTTGTTTTTTCGTTAGTTTGCCGCCGTCAACCCACAGGTCGATCACGCCTACAAAGTTTGTATATTCTCCAGCGCTGGCGATCAATGTTCCGTTATCGGATACAAGTCCATCTTGCAGAACCGTATGGCTATGACCGTCGATGAATACATCAATGCCTGGCACTTCTTTTACAACTTTGAAGCTAGTATCGGTGCTGGACGCGTCTTGTCCAAGGTGTCCCAATACAACAACAACATCTACTTTGCTGCGAATTTCGTTCACAAGAACTTTGGCTTCCGCAGTTGGGTCTGTAATATCAAGACCTTCCACATTTTTCGGATTTGTTTTGTACATCGTTTCCGGTGTAGTCAGTGCAATGATACCGATCTTCACGCCGTCTACTTCTTTAATGAGATAAGGCTCGAAGAGACGAGTTCCGTCTTTCTTTTTCACATTGGCACTGAGCATGGGGAAGTTCATCATATCCGCAAGTTCGATGAGGCGCTCGGAACCGTAGTTGAATTCGTGGTTACCCGGTACAATCGCCTGATAACCAATTTCGTTCATTACTTTGACAATGCTCTCACCGTTAACGAGTGTAGCAAAGGTTGTACCATGCACTGCATCTCCGGCATCCAGCAGAAGGGTATTTGGGTTTTCGCTACGGTATTTGTCCGCAATTCCAGCAACTTTGGCGAAACCCATCGCAGGTGAGGACTCAACTGCGCGTGCGTGCGTGTCATTCGTATGTAGAATAGTAATGTGCTTACCTGTGCCCGGAGTGGTATCCGTTGCAGCAGCGGCAATGCCTACACTGCCAAACAGCAAACAGAGCGTTAGCATAAGTGAAACATAAGTCTTCCAGATTTTCATATAAATCAGTAACCTCCCCAAAATAATAATCTACGTGAGCGTTTACACAACTCATGTTGTATTTTACCAGACTACTATTAGGAAATCTCGCTATTCACGTAAAAATAGGTAACCTGAAAGTGACATCTGATTTTCAAAGTGGAAGATTAAGAGAGAATTTCATTTCGAAGGAACGTATGTTCTTGAAAAGACTAAAAAAAATGCTGCACTTCACGTGGCAGTCCAGTACGCAAACAAAATTTCTCCAGTGATTCATCCGGCTCTGGCATCACCCCTGAAGTTAGAAGTTGTATGGCAAAACGATTGGCCTGTCTTTCCAGCTTGCCTGGGGCAAAATAGGAGTGTTCCTCCAGAAAGAAGCGGTTTATGCCTTTGTGCAATCGGTCATGTCCAAGTTCATGGGCACACACGAAACGCTGCCATTCCGGCGGTAAATCATTGTGAATGACGATAAATCTGCGACGGAGCTTTCGGAAATACAGTCCTTTGGTAGACTTGCCCAGATTGGTGAACCGGATCTGTATTCCAATGGCTCTGGCAATGCTGAAAGGGCAGTTGGTCCGGTGTTTTCGAATCAGCTTTGTTACAATGTCATCCATATCATCTCACCTGCTGCTTTAGTTTGTTCAGCTTGAAATGCTTCATGGGCGCTCGTCCGGATCGTTCGTTTTTTTGCGTTTGTTCATCTGTTTGGCTTCCCAGAACAGACCTGTCAGGACATCCTTGATTCGTTTCTTATCCTCATTATCCAGAGGGATGCCGTCAAACATCAGATCATCCTCGTCCTCGAGCATCTTTTTGAAGTCTCGACGGTCCTTGTAAGTTGCCCATTCTGGAGCGTCATGGAGCTGACTTTCTGTATTTCCGTTTTCCAGATATCCGGCCTGTTTCATCATATCCGCGTAGGGAACCGAGAGTGCATCGGAGATTTTGCGGATGGTAGCGGGCTTGGGAACTCCGCGAACCCCATTCTCAATGCGTGAAATTTGCGAGTTGCTGATTCCTGCTGCTTCGGCGAGCTGATTGATGCTGTATCCCTGTTGCTCGCGCAGTTGTTTCAGATAAGGACCAAAAGCGTGCTCCACAATTCATGCCACTCCTTTGATTCGTACAAGTGCTTGAATTATAAAGAAGACAGTTGGATGGGGGAGGTGTGCGTTTTATGCCCGTTCCGGATTCGGATCGTTCTTTTGATCGCTGTTATCCCCAGATTTCCTGTTTCCCTTTCTAAAAGGGAGAAATCCGGGGATAAAGGCGAACGCTTCGCTTCTTCAGAATCGATTCCGTCTCCTTCACTGCGTATGCGCGTGAGCATACTTCTAGCCCATCGTCCAAAGTGAAGTATCTTCTTTGTAAAAATCAAATGACTTATACGAGGATCTTTAATTATCTGTACTATATCGTATATATACCATTAGGTAAAGGGATATGAAACAATTATGCCAAAAGGTAAAGGAAATGAGAGCGCGGGTTTTATTTTATAGTTAAAACGACCCAAAATGAAGGTTTACGCCGATCCCCAGAAAGTGGTATCCTCAAATAGAAATACGAACAAAATACGAACAAAATGTAAAGTTGAGACAAGTTGGATGATGAGGAAAATGATTATTCTTGCTTCATAGCTGACTTTAATTGATTCCAAAAGGCAACAGAAAAAAGTTGAATAATGCCGTTACTATTTCAGAGAACTGGATAACTCTAATAAAAGGAGTATTTTGTATTCATCCAGAGAGCGATTCAAATCAGCAATAGGTAGATCGAAAAGCTTCTATTCGTCTATCTATTGTACCCGTAAGCGACTGGAACCGAATAATACAAAATACCAAAGATGAGATGAATGCGAGTTTAACTTTTATAGAATGAACTTTAAGTTACGCATACGAAGAGGACAGAAAAAGCTGGAGAAGCGTAGCGTTCGCATTTATCAACGGATTTTTACATTAGAAAATATAATCAAAAAAATCTGGGGATAACAGCGATCGTAAGATTTTTCTGTCATCAGAGTGGAACATGCGAAGCTAATAGACTTTCATTCTATAACGAATGTTAAAGGAGGAGAATGAATATGGAACTGATGCTGCCCGAATTGGACCGACGCAAAACACAGACTGCTGTTGAAGCCGCGCTGGAAAAATACCGGATTTATAAAACAATTGCTTTTGAAGAACGAGAGGTGATGGTGACGGCGAGTTACGCTGAGCGTTTCCATGGTGCAACGAATGTGACCGGAGATTCCACTGCCAGAACGGCAATCTATAATGTGGATGTGCAGCGAGCACGTCAGGCGTACTGCGATACGATTGATTTTGTGGTATCTCGACTGAGCGAGAAGGAACGTGTACTTGTCAGAGAACGTTATCTGAAGGATGACGATGTATTTGACTATAAAGTGTATAACCATGTGTTTGACCCGCCTGTCAGCAAAGATACGTATACGAAGATTCGGACACGTGCTTTCTATAAAATGGCGCTGGCTCTGTCAGATCGGGGTCTCATTAATATGGAGCCTTTATCTGCATCTCGTAAAGAGCGACAGAAGCTGGGCTAGAGGTGAAGCTAGAAGTTCATCCTTTTATATCCTTCGCTGATTGTATACAATAATTGAAAACAACACTAAGGATCAGTCAAAGGAGAGGAATCCGCATGACGGAACAAGCCGGAATGCAGGAGATGTACACACTGAAGACGATCGCGGAAACCCTCAACACATCCAACGACCTGAATCTGATGCTGGATACGGTACTCGGTAAATTGTTGGAACTGACGGGATTGACTACGGGCTGGGTGTTCCTGATCAATAATCAGGGAGAGTACTCCTGTATTGCTGATTACAGTCTGCCTCCTGCTCTGCTGCATCATGATAAGGAGCCGATGCGCTGTGGGTCTTGCTGGTGCGTGAATCGCTTCCGGGACGGGAGATTGGATAATGCCGTCAATATCATTAATTGCAAACGCCTGGAGGATGCCGTCGATCATCAATGGGGAGATACCCGTGACATCACCCATCATGCAACGGTTCCGCTCCGCTCGGGGGAGAAGATGCTGGGACTGCTGAATGTTGCGGCACCAGGAAAAGAGCATTTTAGTGATAGTGAGCTGGCGCTTTTGCAGGCTGTAGCTTATCAGCTAGGTAGTGCAATGGAGCGGATGCGATTATATAGCGCAGAGCAAAGGCGAGCGGATCTGTATGTCAGGCTGGGGGAGTTCAGCCGATCGCTGGGCGTGACGGTCAATGATTGCAACAGTGGAGACGATATGGCCAAGACGGTTGTAAAGCTGCTTGGACATCATTATGACTGGCCATTTGCCGCACTGTTATCCCAGAAGAATGGAAGCTTTATGGTACAGGCCGCTCATGCTCATGGCAAGTCCGAACTGATGACACTATCTGGGCTCTCTCCAGAGGTGGAGACTCGTATGCATCGTGTGATTGATTCTCATCGGGCTATGGTATTGTCGGCAACAGAAATTCGAGATATTTCTGCCATTTGTAATACCCGACTTCCTATGTCCGTTTTGGCTTCGGGCTTGGCTGCACCCATCCCATTAAGTTCTCCTGGCGAAACGGCAGTACTGGTGGTTGGATTGGGTTCGGCCAATGACTTCCTTCAGGCAGATCGTGAGGTTTTCGATGCACTCGCTGAACATATTACAGCCTCGTGGGAGAGTCTGAGACTGGTATACAAACGCCGGGAATTAACCCGACTGGAGGAACGAAACCGACTGGCTCGAGATTTGCATGATTCGGTGAACCAAATTTTGTTCTCCCTGTCCCTGACAGCCAAAGGGGCGGAGAGCATGTTATCCGGATCACAACAGCTGCATCCGGCTGCGGAAGCGATGAAGGATATACGTTCCTTGTCACAGGAAGCATTGAAGGAAATGCGTGCCTTGATTATGCAACTTCGTCCGGCGGGGTTGGAGTCTGGACTGCTCAGTGCCTTGCAGGAATATGGTACAGGACAGGGATTGCAGGTCGTTGTACATCGGACGGGTATGCGCTCCTTGCCTCAAAGTACCGAGGAAGGCTTATGGCGTATTGGACAGGAAGCGCTCAATAATGTACGTAAACATGCGGGAGTCCCTTCCGCTGAAATATCCCTCCAGCTAAGCGATCAGGAAGCGGTCTTAATCGTTACAGATCGTGGGAAAGGTGGAGCCAAAAGGCGTGAGGCCTTGCCTGTCAGTTCACTTGGTCTGTCCATCATGAGAGAACGGGCCCAATCGCTGGGCGGCAGACTTGAACTTGTGAGTTCATCCCGTAAGGGAACATCGGTAACGGTCGTCATTCCACTTCCGTCCGAATCTGTATAAAATCAGGGGGAAGAAGACATGCCGATTACGATTTTACTCGCGGACGATCATGCAATGGTGAGGCGTGGGTTGCACGTTTTTTTGTCCACACAGCCAGATATGGAAGTCGTCGGAGAAGCCTCGAACGGACAGGAAGCACTGGAACAAGCGGAACAGCTGCACCCGGATGTGGTATTAATGGATCTGCATATGCCAGTGCTTGATGGGATTGAGACGGCGAGAAGGCTTCGTGCGATCTTGCCTGGAATCCGTATCATCGTACTTACGTCCTTCTCGGATCAGGATCATGTGGTACCAGCCGTACGCGCTGGGGTGAAGGGATATTTGCTGAAAGATATTGAGCCAGAGGATCTTGCCGTTGCTATCCGTAATGTGCATGCAGGTCAGGTTGAGCTTCATCCTGCAGCAGCAGGACAATTAATGCATGTGCTGGCTTCATCTGAACTGTCGATGAATGAAGCGCATGTGCATGCAAATCCGCATACGTCTACTCGGCTTCCGGAGCAGGAGCGGGTTGGGCTGGGAAAAGAAACTTCTCATGGCCCGGACATGCTCACCCGTCGGGAACGAGAGGTTCTGGGGCTGATCGCACAAGGATTGAGTAATAAAGAGATCGCCATCAAACTAATCATTACCGAGAAAACGGTGAAAACCCATGTCAGTCATCTTTTGGACAAATTGGGACTGGCAGACCGCACGCAAGCTGCGCTTCATGCCGTAAGAAATGGTTGGGTCGTCTGATCCAGCTTCAATATTCTCAGACTAAAGTCGTAGAAACTCAACCCAAAGGTTGAGTTTTTTTGTGCTGCAAGTTAAGTCTATCTGCTGACGATTCCGAGGTAGAAGCAAGGTAAGATGAGAGTAGAGAAAGTTGAATCGAAGAGAAAGAATGTTTTTATAAAATCGAAGGAGAGTGACATAGATGAATATTATCATTTTGGCAGGCAGTAATCGGAAAAATGCAACCAGTACACGTTTAGGGGAATATGCCGTGGAGGTAATCAGCGGTCAGGGGCATGAAGCCAGCTTGTTCGACTTATATCAGACACCGCTCCCATTCTATGCACCGGATGAAAAACAGAATGAAGATCAGAATCTGTCTGACCTGAACACACGTATGCTTGCAGCAGATGCTATTATTTTGTCTACGCCAGAGTATCACGGTAGCATCAGCGGTGTGCTCAAAAATGCATTGGATCACCTGAGCCAGGCTCATTTCAGTGGTAAACCGGTATTGTCCATCAGCTCAGCAGGAGGTGCGGTGGGCGTAAGTTCGCTTTTGCAGCTGCAGGCAATTATTCGTAATTTGCACGGTATTAACGCGCAGGAGTGGATTTCCATTGGTGGTGCACAGCGCAGAAGATTTGAAGCAACGTTTGACGGATACGAAGAATTTGAAGGCAGTCAGGACATTGAGGATCGGATCAAACGCGTGATTGGTTCATTTTTGCACCTTGCCGAGACGTTAACTGCAGTACGGAAGCCGTCCGGGAGTTAAGAGAAAGAGGTTTTCATCATGATTAAAGGCATATTTGAGACTCATCTGAACGTAACGGATCTGGAGAGATCCCATCATTTTTATGAACAGATCATTGGATTGCAGCATGCTTATGGGCAGAAGGAACGTGGGAACTCCTTTTACTGGATTGGCGGTGAAGGCAACGCGATGCTCGGACTGTGGCAAAAGGACCCTTCCGAGGTGCAGCGACAGCATTTTGCTTTTCAGGTATCGTTGGAGGACATGAAGCAAGCTGTCACTTACCTGGAGGATAAAGGAATCAAGACGCATAACTTCTTGGATGATGATATTGGCGAGTTGTATGTATTTGGATGGATGCCAGCTGTGTCCGTGTATTTTACCGATCCGGATGGTCATTCCCTGGAATTCATATCGATGCTCCCGGATGAAGCGAAGCCGGAACTCGGCATGGTGCCATGGAGTGAGTGGGAGAAGATGCACGGTCGGGTGAAGGAGGACACAGCATGATTTTTGATGAGGTCAAATTATATACAGCACGATTGGAAGACATCAAGCACTTTTATATCAACACTCTGGGGTTGAACATGGCTGAAGAGTCCGAGCATTCCTTTACGCTACAGATTGGTTTAACGAAGATGATATTCATGCGAAGTGAAGCGGATCAGAATCCGTTTTACCACTTCGCCTGGATGATTCCAGCGAATCGTTTTCAGGAGGCCAAAGCATGGGCAGCGGCACGTATCCGTCTAAGCAGGCATGAAGGTGAGGATGAGACCTATTCAACCAATTGGAACTCGAATTCGCTCTATTTCGAAGATCCTGTCGGTAACATTCTGGAGCTGATTGCTCATCATACCGTTCATAACGAGAGTGATCGCCCTTTTTCGGAGAAGGATCTGCTGCAGGTGTGTGAGGTGGGACTTGTCACGGAAGATGTGCTTTCTGCGGTAGATGAACTTGAGCAGATGGGATTGAAACGATGGAGAACGATTAGCGATACATTTGCCCCTGTTGGGGATGTGAACGGTCTGTTTATTGTGGTGAAGAAGGAGCGAACCTGGTTCTTTTCCGATCAAAAAGCAAACATATATCCACTGGAAGTGTCCATTCGTGATGTTGGGAGACTTCGAATCGGCTAAAATGCGCAGAACAGCAGGTAAAACGGTCATATGTGCACCATTTGAATCATCTTATAGAAGTAAACGCTTTAAAAAGAGTGTTTTGCTAAAAAACTGTTGCTGGTCGTGTGTGTATCAGGATTCGCATCGATGAAGGGTGGTGGCATGTTGGATCGACGTTTGTTGGAAGAAGGGCTGGCTGTTATTGTGTCCAGTCGGGAGCGTACAGGAGATTTGTGGCACGCCCATTATGGGGCGGGAGCTATTGCGGCTTATTTTTGGGTGCGTGAAAATCGTCTCACTGCTCTTGCGGCGGGCAGTGTTACGGCTGAAGCGAAAGCCATGCTTCGCCAGCACGGGTTGAACGATGGCTTGAGCTCCCGGAATGGAGAGGTTTTGCCAAGGGAAGAGGCCGAAGCGCGTATTACAGCAGCGCTGGATCGAACCATCGGTGAGCTGCACTGGGTTGGTCATCAGGCCATCTATGGTGCCCTTAGTCTGAAAGCCATTCGTGAACTGGATGGTTGGGGCACAGAACATGACATGAATCAGATGGTTGAACTTATTGATTCTTTTGAACGAACCATTCCAGGTAGATCCTGGGTAAACACAACTGTGAAAGAAATTCGCAGCTTGAAGTTAAGTGAGGCAGACGGATTCCCTGATATAGAACGACCGGAACAATTGTCCCGGCTGATTCTGGATGAGCTTGGCGCATTTCGTACCATCTATCAGGCAGAAGCACATCATGATCTGATCGGCCACATGCTAACCTACGGGCACGCGCTTAATATATTATTTGAACTGGATTATCCTGCTTTGTTCCATAAAGGCATTCCGCCTTTTCTCAGGATGGTCAAGGCGCTGCGACTGAGCCGGGATGTGGATGTTGAACAGGAGATGCCAACGTTGCAATCTCCAGTTGACCGTCTGCCATTGATTCGTGCAGAACGCTCTGTTGCACTCCCACATGAACTGGAATACTGGCTCACCGACAGACGTTCCCGCGATTGGCATGGAGGTCATGTGTTCAAATTTCCATTCAGCTTCTACCATCATGCCACATACGGAAATTCGGTTCCGGAAAGCTGGGAAAACTTCCGCTATATTATCGCGTGAGCAAAATACTTTTAAGAGAGCACAGCCTGAGAAGGCTGTGTTTCTTTTTATCTTTTTAAAGGAGCCAAATTTCAAGGATAAACAGGATTATAATGACTCTGGATATCAGCATGAATGGTGATTTTCGTATGGGCTGACGCGCTGACCATATTCCCCAGGAACTCATAAGCGCAATACTGCCCCAGAACACCCACAAGGGAATGCCTTCGGGCGTAAATGGAAAGGACAGCGAGGGCAGACCTGTGTTGCCAGCCCCAAGAAGAACAGTGGTCATATAGACGAGCACAAGGTAAAGCAACTCAAATAGCAGGGTTTGTAGCCAGAAATAATAGATGTGGAGCACTCGAAGCAGAATGACTGTGACCAGGATAAACAGGATACCAACGGATGAGAATGTTGCAGCGGTCCATCCAATGAGTGATGAAGTTACAACATCTGTTTCCTGATAAAAGGTGTACATTGTCAGGGCATACATAACGGGGCCAGCCATATAACTGGTAACAGCGATCCACAGATAGAACCAGAGCTTTTTATTCATGATCGTATCCATCCTTTATGGTAAATAGGGTTAGAAAGGCCACTTATATCATATAAACAGCATCAGGAATGGATTTGTTGGGTTGTCCGGCAGAAGTCTCTGCAAGAAACCGACATTTAATCGCCATGATGGCAACAACAAATAGACGTAATCCATACGGATAACCGTCAGCGCGACCGATTTAAACATGTAAGATTGTATTATCGGATCAGTAGCAAGAGACATATCCCGATAAGCACATACGCTAATGTACAGACCGGCCAGGGGCCGGTTTTTTTATGCGGTGATTGCACACTTGCTCTGATCGGGTACTAAAGAAAGACTGAATATATCATTATAAGTTGAATTTAATTTTTACACCAAAACGGAGAGTGCAGAACCAATCTGAAGAAGCGAAGTTAAAAGCTTTCTGCAAGAAAGCTACTTCGTAAGCATACTCTCGCCTTTAGCACCGGATTTTACCCTTGAACTAAGGGATCAAAAAAATCTGGGGATAAGAGCGATCGAAAGATGGTACTGCAATCGCAGTGACAAGGTGTAACATCTCTAGTTCAACTTATCTAACAGGAGGTTTTAGGATATGAAAACAGTATTGTATGTTCCACTGGATGATCGTCCAGCGAATCTGGATGACGTCGTTGTACAAGGAAAAGCAGCCGGTATCCATATCATTACACCGCACCTGGGTGACATTCAAAATCGTCTGGATTCCGAAAAAACGGTAGAAGGCACCACATTGCTTGGAACGTCTACGCCTACGTACGGTAAACCGTCCAACATTCATGATTTCATTTTGAAAAATGCCGCCAAAGTGGATGGATTCATCATCTCTTCGGATATGCTGGCTTATGGTGGTCTGATTGGCAGTCGTCAGCTTCGTGAAGATGGAGGGGGCACATATCCTGATTATGATCAGGACACAACCCGTTTGCTCGATGTGATCAAAGCGATTAAAGGAAAATATCCACGCAAACCGGTGTTTGTGATGGATACCATTATGCGACTCGCCACCACCTCATTTGCAGATGGTCTCGCATTGGATGCCTACAACGAATCACGTGCACTGATGCAGCAGCCGCGCCAGTCTTTTACGGCATTCGAGGATATTGTGAACGGGTACAACCTTTCTCCAGAGTCTACGGAATATGGGGAAACGACGTATTTTAATAAAGAGCAGTACTACAACACCAGACAACATAAATTCAAAACGAATCTGTACATTCTGGATAAGCTTGCTCGCAAAGGATATATTGATTTCCTCGCCGTAGGCGTCGACGATGCCAATACGCAAGGCGTTCAGATTAACGAGATCAATTATGTGGAAGCACGAGTCAATGAATGGCTCGGTGGGACGGATGGACAAAATCCCGATCGGGCGATTATCCTTCCAGATGCGGATGGCCTGGGTCACGCTCTGGTGGCACGTATGGCTAACCAATTGCTGCGCGGTGGGACGAAGACGCGTTATGCAGTGAAGTATTTTGGCCCTCATGGTTCCACGATTATCAATACCTACGAATATATGAATGTGCACGAGAATGTGGTGCGTCATGTGGATATTGTTGGTGGTGTGGTTGTAGCGGATTCCGCTTATCCAGAATCTGATGTGGTAACGGATACAACTTCCGATGTGGAAAATGGAAATGAATTAACGAATGCTACATCTGTGAATGAAGCTTCTTCGTTTGATATGGCGTCTGAGTTGGATCGCATGACGAACCGTCATCCAGGCAAACCGGGTAAAAAACCGGTGCACATTGAGATTATTGCCATCACAGCGCTGGATCAGGTGCAGGCGGCAGTGGCGCAATTGACGAGTAATAGTGAGAAGGGGCTTCCTTCGGTGTTGATTGATTTTGTAGGAAAAGGTCCGGCCAACGTCGATGTAGCCGAAGCACTCCTGAACAGTCCGTATACGGGTCGGGTTCTGGGTTACAGTGCATGGAATACGCCGGGGAACAAAATCGGTATGGCTGTTGGTATGGGACAATCCCGTTATGCTTTGATTACAACAGAAACACATGCCCACGCGTTGCGAGATGCCATGAATGCACAGGGGTCATTGTTGTTCAAACGTTTCCTGAAAGATTACTACTATAAAGCAGTAGCAATTGCAGATATCCGCACGTATTCCAGAGCGCATTCGCTCTATACCAATGTGGTAACTCTAGCGGATCAGAATATGGTGTTGTTTAACTCAGAAGAAGATTATGCTCATTTGCAGACTTTACTCAGGGATCTGATGCAGACCCACACCACGGCACTGGCGAACAAAACCGCCTTTGCTCAAGGGAACGTAGCGATAAAGCAAATTTGTAATGGCGAAGCAGCTTATGCGGAGTATTGCAGTGCACTGCTGGAATATGCGAATCCCGATTTCATTTGGGGACGTGCGTTTGAGATCACGTTGAATCCGAAGGTTACGCTGAAATAGGGTGTTAATGGCATGAGCCACGCTGAGTCGTCTTTTTTCCACCCCGGATGCACCCTTAATTGCACCTAAGTCGTACGAATCACCATCCGCGCTAGGGATGAAAGGGTGTAAGATTGTATTATCGGATCAATAGCAAGGACACACACCGAAAGCACATACGCTAATGTACAGATCGGCCACAAGGGGCCGGTCTTTTTTGTTGCGGTGAATGGTGTCCAGCTTTGGCGCCGGTGGAGAACCGTTAGCACAGAGACGTACTGACGATGATTTCCTTTTTCCATTAGCAGATCGGTTAAAGGGGGGAGTTCGTTGCTGCCACATTGTCGCTGCACAATGCGGGCAGATCGAAACTTGCAGCTGAAGGGGGCGAAATAAATGTGTCTATGAGTAGTGACTTAAACAACACGGACAGCACAGGGCAAGTGAGTAACGTCATCAGACGAACGCTGAAGCAGAAGCTGGAGGCTCTTGTTCCGGCATGGAATGGCCGAGTAAAGGACATCCCTGCACCGGGAGAGGTGTTAGCCGGACCTTGTGCCGTGATTGCTTTTGCAGAAGAAGTACCGAAGTCTGCTTGGGCGGGGTATAGGAGGATCATCAAAATCTCTCCATACGCACGCCCCGAAGATGGAGGTGCTGAACAAGTAGAGACTTGGTCAGCAGCGCTGATGGAAGGACTACATCAGGTCAGGCTGGAGGATGAAGAGGGCGGGGCATTTACCTGTATTTATCTGGGTTCTTCGGATGGTGATCGTGTGGATGCCAGTTCTGGACTGGTTACGCGCAGCCTGCGGTTTGGGGTGTATGTTCCAGAAATGCTGGAATACGCTCAGGCTGAAACCACAGATTTGTGGATGGCTGCACTTCAGGGCTGGACACGAACTCAGCTCGGACAGGAGTGGTCCGTATATGGGGATGCCTGGCCTGGAGGTTATAAGGCCAAGTCCATACTGTGGCGATTGACGGGATGCAGCACAACCACCGCAGGGACTTCTGCGCTGGAGATTCGTAAGCAATGGATTGGGCATGTGCTGGCTGCGAATGTGGGAGATGTCCATCAAACGGTCACACATCTGGTTGAGCAACTGGCTGTGCAGACCCGGATTGCTTTGACGGATACAGACGGTACGCGATTTGTGACGGTGGATGAAGTTTCTGCCGACTTGCAGGCAGACGCCTATTTGAACGGGCAGATTCGTCTGACGTTGCAGCAGCGTATTCGCCGTCCGGGTACGGATGTGCCATTAATCCGTGAGATTCACCATAGCAAAGGGATAGAGTAAGCGCTAGTCGAGAGGGACTCTAGATGGGGTTCCAGATGAGAAATTCAATATCATACTTTAGCTTCAATTCATAGGTTCATAGTTTCGTAGGTTCAAAGGGACAAAAATTCATAGGTCAAAATTATGGTGCAAAGATCAGGTTCAACGAATTCAGTAGTCAAACAATGAGGTGAGATGGTCATGGCAAGCTCCGTGAAAAAAAATAAACAGGCTGCCCCGCAATACACGCGGGCCGAACTGATGAATCATGCCGAAGCCCTCTTTGCCGTTAAGGCAGAGGTGCTGTATGGTGCGCTGTACGAAGCAGCGCAAGAGACGTTTTCCATTGAGGAAGCGAAGGAACGCATCAACCAATTTATGAAAGCGAAGGTGAAGGGATAATGGCAGGCGGAACTTGGGAGCAAACGAATCGTCCGGTACTTCCGGGCTTATATATGAATTTTCAGGCGGCGGCGTCTTCGGCCATTCAGGCTGGTAATCGCGGAACGGTTGTTGTGCCGATCAAGGCCAACTGGGGTCCGGTGGGCACTTTTGTAGAAGTCGGCAGTGAAGCTGCAATTGAGCGTATTTTCTCGGCGCATGCCCTGGATAACGGGACGGCCTATACATCCTTGAAGCTCGCTCTGCTAGGAGGACCGAAAAAGCTGCTCGCTTATCGGGTAGCCGGAGAATCGGCGAAAGCAGCTACGCTTACGCTGAAAGACAGCAGTGATGCAGCCGTTCTGCAACTGGACGCCAAGTATCCGGGTGACCGAGGTAACGGGTTCTATGTCACCATTCAACCGGGTGTAATTGATAATACGAAGCATGAAGTGCGCTTGTTTGAAGGCAACCGGATGCTGTATGCACTGCTGACTGCGGATATTTCGGCAGCGTCGCTGGCGAAAGAGATCAACGCGGATGAAAGCAACATTTGGATTAACGCGCAGGCGATTGGCGAGGGTACAGGTGTTGTTGCAACCGTTGCGGGAGCGGCGTTCAAAGGTGGTGCAAGTGGCAACGATGGACTGACCAATGCGGAGTATATCGCCGTGCAGGGCGCGCTGGAAGGTGAGCAATTTGACGTTTTGGCACTGGATCATGCGGCGGATGCACCTTTGCTGGCGAGCTTTGCAGCTTGGGTGAAACGTGTGCGCAATGAGGGTAAACCCGTGATGGCTGTATTCGGTGGTACTACGGCAGACGATACCTCTGCGACTGCAGCACAGAAGGCGGCGGCACGTTCACTCACATTGAATCATGAGGGTGTAATCAATGTTGGTACGGGTGTGCGCTTGGGAGATGCATTCTACAGCTCGGCGGAAACGTCTGCTTATGTCGCGGGTCTGATTGCCGGACAACGTCTGAATGAATCCACCACATACGCACCTTCTCCGTTCGATGACGTGACGCGTCGCTGGACTCGTGCAGAACAGGAGCAGGCGGTACAGAATGGCGTATTTATTTTCTTCCATGATGGACGTCAGGTGAAGGCGCTTCGCGGAGTAAATACACTCGTGACCCCTGCTGCAGGACAGAATAATGCCTGGAAAAAAATCCGTTCCATTCGTGTGATGGATGCAATTAATACGGATTTGCAGCGCTCTGCTGAAGATACGTATATCGGCAAAGTGAACAATACGGAAGAGGGCCGTCAGGCGCTAATCGGTGCGATGAAAGCCTATTTGGCGCTGCTCGCACAGAGCAATGTCATTGAAGCTGAGGGGTACGATGTCGTTCTTGACCCGGCGTATTATGGTGCTGCACCCATTCTCAAGCCAGAGGCGGATCAGGTATTCCTGCAATGGAATGTGAAGCTGACGGATGTAATGGAGCAGTTGTTTGGAACGTTTTACGTGCAATAAGGTTTGTGTAGAAGAGAATGGTGTTTTAAAAGAAACTACTGTTCGTTGAACGGATGGTATATACGATATTTTCTAATCTCAAGGAGGAATTGTCATGTTGGATGCGTCAAGAGTCATTCTCGGTACCCATGGTCAGCTGCATATCGATGGTGTGTGGCAGACGAATATTAATAAGCTGGAGGCCAGCGTTGAAATTGAGAAGCGTGAGCTGAATCTGGTCGGCAACGATTGGAAAGTGCACAAGAATGGGGCGAAAAAAGGAACAGGTACGATGACGGGTTACAAAGTCACTTCGGATATGATCCAGCGCGGCTTCACCAAGTTCCAGATTATCTCGAAGCTGGACGACCCTGAATCCTACGGACATGAGAGTGTCTTGCTGAAAGGCTGCATGGTGGATAAAATCCAACTTGCCAACTGGACAGCGGGCGAGGAAGTGCCGGAGGAAACAAGTTTTACATTTGAAGGATTTGAATTGTTGAACCCGATTGTAGCGAACTAAAATTTATCAGAGCCAGCTTCTGCAAACATCGTAGTAGAAACATTTATTTTCATGTGATATCTAGTTTCTGTGTTATAGGCCCGAAAAAAAACCTTTTTCTCAACAGTGCATACTACATCATGGGAATATAAATCTTTATTACTGAGGAGACGATTGATATGTTATCCATTAAAGATTTTGAAAGTTTGGTACCTGATAAAAGTTTGCCTGTTTCCCAATGGGACTGGACCAAGGCATTTGATAAGCTGATGCAAAGTAACGAGATAAATGTAATGATTCCTTCGGGCACATATCTGCTTAAATACACACTTAAGATTACTAAGCCGAAGAATATTTATGGGAATGAAGCAATTTTAATGCTTGAAGCTCCTTTGCAAATTGAAGGCTCCAATATCAATCTCAACGATCTTAAGTTTAGGAGTGAAAAGCAAGTTCGGGCCATTCATCTGCATAATATTATGAATGTAAGTGTTCATCATTGTGACTTTGAAAATATCATGGAAACGGCTATTTATTTTGAGAACGAAAGTCATCAAAATGTTAGTATCACAGACTGCAATTTCGAAAATATAGGTAGAAACATTACCAATATTGTTGTTCAGGGTAATGCCGTTTATGTTCAAAATGCTGCTACAGTATTTATCGAGAATTGTGAAATGCATGATATTTGGGGGCAATCCGCCATTACGGTACGAAGTTCAAGTGATATCAAGATCACCAATTGTATCATTGAGGATACTGCTTATCGTGGAATTCAAACGTATGGTTCCGATTCGGGCTCGGCAGCAGATTCTGTGCGTAACATGGAGATTACGGAATGTGAAATCAGAAGAACAGGGGAGTTAAACCAGACCCTACAAGGTGATGCTACAAATGGGATTTTTGTTCGTAATCCGCAGGGGACTGCCGCTGACGTTAAAATTTCCAACTGCACTATTGAATATTGCGGAGAGAACTTCATTGAAGGGAACTTTCACGCATTCAACAATACGATGAAATATTCTGGTTATTATCCTCATTTCACGACGCCTTCGAAAGAGGGATTGTTTCCTCAGACTAACTCGGTAATTGAAGGAAACTCTATTCATTACTCATATTTAGAAGCGATCAAATTATTTTTCAGCCGTAACAATATTGTGATCAATAACAATACAATTCATGATTGGGATATGACAACCGCATCCAAATCTTCCTATTTACCAGCGATCACGATGCAAACGAAGTTATCTTCGGATGTAATGAATAATATTACAATTCAAAATAATACGATTACTGGTCCGGCAAGGAAATTGATGAATGGAAATACGATTAAAGGAGAACAAGAAGTAATCAAAAAGATTCCGTCCCCTGGAACTTTTGGTACGATTACTTATTCCAATAATCAGATTATTCTTGAATAATGATGTGTGTTTGTAGAATTATTATTGAGCAGCCCTAGCCAGGGCTGCTTTTATTTTAAATTGAAACTATGTAGCTAAGAAGGAGATCACAACCAATGAGTATGAATGAGAATATGTCTGAAGAACAAATTTTGGATCAGTTGTTTGAAGCAGCAGAACGTTTGCCGGAAGAGAATGTACGCATTCAACGTTTGGATCTGTTGCTGACCCTGCGTGGATTGACGTCCTCCAAAGTGGATCAGATTCGCGAACGCTGTACGATTCGAAAAACAGTCAAAGGCCGCACCGAGGAAAAGGTGGATACCGAAACGTTTAACGCGCTGCTGATTTCCGAAGCTACGGTGAAAATGAATGTACGCGGACTCGAACTGTCCGGTTGGGGAGACAACCGCATCACGGGTCGCATGAAGCTGTCCGGTGGGGAACAAGCGGTTCGCCGCATGTTACTCGCGGGTGAGCTGGATGCCGTTGGCGACAAGGTACTTGAGCTTTCCGGCTTCGGTGTGGAGATTGAAGACCTAAAAAACTGATTCACTCCGGCGGGATGACTACGTTCTTATATCACATGTGGGTTCGTCATCATCTACGGCCCGGAGAATTCTGGTCTTTACCACGCGGGGAGCGCTCGCTGTTGATTGCTTTCTCGGAAGAGGAAATGGCAGCGATCACCTCGCAAATGAATCGATGATTAGATCGGACAGGGGGTGAAAGAAATGGCAGAAATGATTGTGGGCTTGTCCAAATCAAACGCGGAAATGCGAACGACGATCCGGTATCTGGATCAGATCCAGCGTTCTACCGAACGTCTGGGCAGGGTTCGATATCAGAGTCTGATCAAGGTGAACAATGAGCTGAGAACAACCGGGCGCAGGCTGGAGAGCATTTATAGCACGGCTGTGCGATTGAGTAGGTTGCGGATTACACCTAAGATTGGATTGGATGACCAACTTAGTCCGGCACTTGACCGTGCACTACTGAAACTGAACAGCTTCAGGAACCAGGTAGTTAAGGCTTCGGGGACTGTGTCAGTGGAGGTTCGGCAGAAGGTTGAAGTGGCGATGGGGAAAATGAACCCGGCGAGTGGGCCTTCTATGTCAGTTGTGATTGGGAGTCATAATACAACGATTAATAATGCAGCTAAAGAAGAGGATAAAAAGTGGTATGAACACCTTTATGAATTTACGGACTTTGTAAACAATATTACAGATATTGGTGAAAAAGCAAAAAAAACGTTCGGTAGAAAGTCTAAAAAGGATAAGGCTTCTAATCCCAGTAAGAGTACAGAAGTGGCGGAAGGTAAGATAGGCAAGAATCAAACTCGAAACAGTTCAAGAACAGGTAGTGACACATCAAGCAAACCGCCTGTCCGGAAAGTATCTGGTGGACGAGGGGGAGGAAGGTTTGCTTCCAGAGCAGCTACACCAACTCCTGCACCAACGCCGAGTATGTCCCAAATTGATACAGACACATCTGAGCGTGCCTTTCAGGAAGCTAAAAAAATGGACAGAAACCGAAGAATTGGTGGCGGTAAAAAGTCAAATTTGGTATCAGGCTTGATGTCTAGTTCACCCATGGCGATGTCCAATCTCTTCTCGGGAGATGGCATGTTGGGTAAATTGGGCGGCGGCCTTGCCAAAGGTGCTGGAAAACTGGTTCGTCCAATCAGCATGCTCGCTGATGTGGCCAACATCGCAAGCGCACCGCCGGAAGAGAGGGGCCGAGCGGTTGGTTCCATGATTGGGGGCACAGCAGGAGCGGCGATTGGTAGTGCAATCGGTAGCGTCATTTCACCTGTCATTGGCACGTATATAGGCGGCGCAATCGGCGGTTGGGCTGGCAGTGCAGCAGGCGGCTGGATTGGGGACAAATCCAAGGATATTGGAAAATTTATGTCCAACGCTACCGAGGGTGTGGGTAACGCATTGTCGGGTGCAGCGGATTACATCTCTGAGAAAACGAAAAACATCACCGATGGCATATCCAGTTTCTTCGGTTTTGGCTCGAAGAAGGAGGACAAGACCTTATCCGCAGCAACGGTGGCTTCAACGTCGCAAGTAGCAACAGGTCCGCAGATGCCACCTGCCTATATTCCACCGGCACTGACAATGACGGGTCCAGCAGCATATATGAACAATAAGGTCGGCCAGTCTACATCTGCTGGTTTTATGGGAACAAGCGTGATGCAGTCCCAAGCCATGGGTCTAGGTAACGGAGCGCAAACTGCTGGAAATGCCAATGGCAGATCGTCCACGATGACGGTACAAATATCCGAAGACCAGATGAGCAGTCTGTCCGGTTACCTGAAGGATTTTAAAACCGAGACGACCAATCAGATCTCCGTAAACGTACCACAAGGAGCTGTGCAGGTGACTGTCCGGGAGAACGCCATCGACTACGATGCCATCTCACATCAGGTTGGAATGAGATTTGCAGGCGAAGTGCGCCGTGCGATGGAGAATCGCAAAACCATTATGGCCTAAGCAGAAAGGAGGCCTGTCATGACTGTATTTGAAGATAACGTGGAAGGTATCAAAATGGAATTTACCCTGATCGATGGGAAAACGAAGTTTCAATTTCCGGTGAAACCGGAAGAACTGACGATCTCCCGATCCAAGGGATACGAAACGATTAATATGCTGGAGTATGGCGAGTTTGATTTTGCTCAGGGAGAGAAGGTGAAGGAGATCACCTTCTCTTCTTTTTTTCCAAAAGAATATGATGCGTCCTATTGCATGTACGAGCCTTTGCCTGATCCGCGTGTAGCGATGAATATGCTAAATACGTTTCTTGTATCGAAAAAGCCGCTGCGCTTCATCATTACCAACACGGGGGTGAACGTGCCGGTGTATCTGATCTCGCACAATACGACCTTTCGGGGCGGTGAGAGCGGGGATATTTACTTTGACATTACGCTGCGAACGTGGCGGGATTCCAAAGTGGAGAAGGTTGGCGCTGCTACATCTGCGAGCAAGTCTGGTTCCCGTACTGATCTGAAAACGAGCAGCAAGACCTACACCGTCAAATCTGGCGATTCCCTGTCCAAAATAGCAAAGCTTGAGATGGGCAGCAGTTCCAAATGGAACGAGATTTATAAGCTCAATGTGAAGACCATCGGCAGTGATCCGAACCGGATCAAGCCCGGACAAAAGCTGGTGATGCCATGACCTACAAGGTCATTGTGGACGACAAATATGACATCACCAAATTGGTGGAGACGATTACGCTGAAGGACTCGCTCGACCAGATTGCGTATCAGGCCAACATCCGGTTGACGGTGTCTGCTTCTTCGGGTCTGCCTGCGATCTCACCGGGTATGGCGGTGCGGATCAGCGGGATTCCTTTTGGTGAAAAATCAATGGTTCACTTGCTGCATCCTGCGGTCATCTGGGAAGTGGAAAGCTCCAACAGCGGTACCAAGCGACTGTCCCTGACCGTCTACGACCGGATGATTTATCTGGAAAAATCAGAGGATGAGTTCCTTCTGCCGAAAGACCAGACTGCCACGCAACGACTGAAAACGTACGCTAAGGAATGGAAAATTCCCTACACCGCGCTGCCGGATACCAAAACGAAGCTGAGCAAAGCGGTATATCGGTCGCAGACGATTTTTTCGATGATGTTTGCCGATCTGAAGGAAACGGTGAAGTCCGGTGGTGATATGTATCATCCGCGGATGACGCCGGGTGGGTTGCAGTTGTTCAAGGTAGGCAGTAATGCGAAGGTGCACGAGCTGGATCGGCTGATCGATCTGACTCAGATGCGTACGCTCGAAGGCGCGGTTACGAAAGTTAAAGTGATGGCTGCCTCAGAGTCCAGCAGTGGCAAAGAGGTTCCTTCCAAAGTGCTCGCGATTGAGCAGGATGGTGTAGCCGAACTGGGCACACTGCAAAAGCTGATCGAGGACGATCAGGTGAAAACGGCGACGGCCGCCAAGAAGCTGGCGAAAAGCCGTCTGACGGGCATTCAGGAGACCTTTACCGTATCTGCACCAGATGTGAATACGATTCGTGCTGGGGACGCGGTGCTACTCAAAGGGTTAAAACTGATTGTCATGTCGGTTAGCCGTGATCTGTCCGCTGGGCCTGGAACAATGACGTTGGAGCTGGGCACGGTCGATATGGTGAAAAGGAGGGTTTATCTTGAATAAAGAAGATCCGTACGGGCATTTTGCCGAGGTCATGCGCGGTGCGATGAGCACACAAACCCGTCAGGCTGTGAGTGGCATGGGCGCGGTGCTGGGTACGATGACCTCGTCCGGCGTGAAGCTGGATGATTTCAAGCACGAAGTGCAGGACTATCTCGTGGCCGAGCTGCCGGGCACGCTTGGACTGCCGGAGCGCGAGGCTGCTGGCGCGATTTCCGGTATACCTGACGTGGCAAACGGCGGAACGACGGGAACGGGAAGGTTTCTTTTGCAAAAAGAGGAAGTGGAAGAAGCGGTGTGGTCTCTTGGTAAAGGATTGAAAGCTGGAGACCGTGTGCTGGCGATGCGGGTGAATGGCGGTAACGACATTGTGGTGCTGTGTAAGGTGGTGAGTGCGCATGCCTAGTTTGTTCCCGGAAACGGGTTTGGTATGGGGAGATGAGGAAGATCTGTCGGGGGCGGCTTCGGAAGAGGTGAGGTTTGGACGGAGCTGGCGATTCGATTACGATGCGGGGGATTTTGTGCTGACCCCAAGTGGCAAAGTCGCTGCGGCGAGTGGGAATGAAGCTTGGGTGCAATGGTGCATCAAGGCGGTAAAAACGCCAAGGTACAGACATGTGATCTACTCCCGAAACTATGGTTCGGAGCTGGAGGAGTTAGTTGGTCAGGGGGACAGCCGGGGAGTGATCGAAAGTGAGATAACCCGGATGGTTACAGAGACACTGCTCGCTGATCCACGCACGGATTCGGTAGACCAGTTTACGTTCGATTGGAATCGGGAGCAGTGCATGTTCTCGTGTCGTGTGGCGAGTGTACAGGAAGAGATGTTTATTTTGGAAAGTGTGGTGATCTGACGGGATGGCTGAGATTCCGCGTTATTTGGAGGACCAGACGGAGGAACAGATTATGCAGCGTATGCTGGATCGTCTGCCCGCGGATCTGGATAAGTCGGAAGGTTCGTTCCTGTGGGATGCGGAGGCTCCGGTTGCGTTTATGCTGTCTGAGGCGGCGCTCTGGGCGCAGGAACTGCTGCGGCGCGGCTTTGCGAGTACTGCGGCGAGCAGTGATCCGAATTTTCGTTCGGAAGAGCTGGATCTGCGGGCGGGAGAGCATGGTCTTACGAGACGGGCTGCGGTAGTCGCACAAGGTACGGTTCAATTCGTGGGTAGGCCGGGCAAGGTGATTCCTGTGGGGACGGTTGTGGCTACTTTGGCAGATGAAATCTCCGGTGAGGCTTCACTCGAATATGAAACCGTTGGTCGTGTGGAGCTGGGAGAAGATGGTCTGGGGAGTGTTGGCGTGCGAGCGCTTGTTGCCGGAAAAGAAAGCAATGTGCCTGCGGGCACCGTGACCGTGCTGTCTACACCAGTGAGTGGCGTTACCTCTGTAACTAATGTTGAGGTGATTAAGGGCGGTGCGGATATCGAGGCAGATACGGCGCTGCTGGAACGCTTTTATGCCAAAGTCCGTAATCAAGGGACAAGCGGCAACAAATCGCAATATGTGCAATGGGCCAGTGAAGTGCCAGGTGTTGGTGCAACGCGGGTGATTCCGTTATGGCAGGGGCCAGGCACGGTGGGACTGTATTTGCTGGATACGGACAAACGTGCGGCGGGAAGCGATCTGGTGGCGGCTGTGCAGAAGTACGTGGACCCAACGCAGGATGGAGAGGGTGAAGGCGTTGCACCAGCTGGCCCCGTGGTGACTGTCATGCCGGCAGAGGAAGTGCCGATGAACATTCAGGTGAAGCTGACGCTGGCAAGTGATGCGACACTCGCTGATGTGCGGGCATTGATTGAGCGCGGGGTGACTGCGTATTTGAAGCAGTTGGCTTTTGCCGATCCACTTGTGCGCTATACCCGAATTGCAGCGATCCTACTCGACATTCCGCCGATTATCGACTATTCGGAGCTGACCGTGAACGGTGTAAGCGACCAGAATATTGAGATGAAAGCGAGTCAGGTGGCGGTGCTGGGGACGGTGGATGTGCATGAGTAGTGTTAGGCAGATGATGAGGTGTAACGTGCGGAAGGAAGATGAGGAAGCTTTCCGGAAATGTAGTGGAGAAGGCCGTTTAGGAAGTAAGGAAGCCGTTCAACGGGATGTGTCATGTAAATGTTCTACTCGGTCGGGATACGCTGCTTGGACTAATTCTCCTGCTGCTGTTGAGCCGGTTGTGCCGGTTCTGGAAGATTCTCAAGGTGAGCAACGAGACGAGTCTGAGGTTCGCTTATGGCGAGAAGTAAGTCACTTAGGAGAGGAAGACACGTGGAGTGAGCGAGTTCACGCGAATGTGAAAGGAAAGGAGGATGCTGGTCATGAGTGCTCCTTCTACTGTAGATGCTGGACTGACGAGTGAGAAAGGGCAGGAGCTGTTCTCGTATTTGCCGAGCTATTATGAGACTTCTCGTGTGATGCAGGCGGATATGCAGTCCAAAGGAACCGAGATGGACCTGCTGTATCAGGCGTTGGATGAAACATTGGATCAGTTCTTTGTCCGCACGGCGACGTGGGGCCTGGATTTCTGGGAGCAGGAGCTTGGTATTGAGACGGATCATCTCAAACCTGTGGAACAGCGGCGTGCCGTGGTGGAATCCAAGCTGCGGGGTGCCGGGAAATTTTCGGGCAGGCTGGTTGCGAATGTAGCTGGGGCATATGCCGGGGGAAAAGTGGATGTAACTTTTCAGCCGGAAGCGTGGAGTTTTACGGTGAGCTTTGTGGATACGATGGGCATCCCGCCTAATATCGACGATCTCAAACGGGCGATTGAAGAACTGAAACCGGCTCACATGGCCGTGGAATATGAGTACCGTTATCTGGTCTGGGACGATCTGGACAAGAAGCGGAAAACATGGGATGAACTGGACGCTGTGTCCTTGACATGGAATGAACTGGAGGTGTGGGCGTAATGCCACAAGAAACAGATCGACTGAAGCTGCCTCTCCCCTTGGGGAATGAGAACGTAACCCGGGAGAGTATTAACGGAATTTTTGAAAAGATTGATGCAGGCGTTGCGACGAAGACGGATCTGGATACGCTTCGTGAAGCAGTGAGCAAGATGGATATTCCCGATGCGTCTTTGACGCAGAAAGGGAAGGTACAGTTGTCTAGTAAGATCGATGGTACATCTGAAGTGGTGGCGGCAACGGAGAAGGCAGTTAGTGATGCGAGAGTGGCGGCTATTAATGTAGCTACTACAGATGCGACAACAAAAGCTAATGCGGCGGTAGCGCCCATTATCAGCTTGGATTCGTCTAATCTTGTTCAAAATTCGTCCGCAAATTTAGGGCTTTATGGGTGGACTGACTACGGGTCAGTTCCATGGTCAGTGACCGTTGGTACTAACTTTAGAACGCTGAAGTATTTTCAAGTGACAGGAGCTGTGGCGGCTAACGCTTATGCAGTTCTTGATTCCAACGCAACCAATGTCATCGCTGGGACATACAACTTACAAGCAATGTTTTATACATTAGGCATGACAACGGGAGTTTTGCTTATTGAAGTTAAAAATGCCAGTGATGATGTGACAATCAATTCGCTTGTGGCCGAGTCTAATTCCAATTGGCATCGGAAGTCGAAAACAATAACTATTCCTTCCGGTGTGACATCCGTAAAAATACGTATGGTCGTAGCGGGCGGAGCATCCGGGGTATCTGGGAGTGTTAAAGCTATTTCAAGGATTAAGTTTTCAGCAGGCGCAGCAGATGTACCATACACTGCCGAAGCTGACGATCTTGCGCTTTTTCAATATGGCGTTGATGCTAAAAATGGTATTGTGGGTGCCATTAACGCCAAGGGTGGAAGTGCATCCACAAGTGATACATGGCCTGTTTTAGTTTCGAAAATATCGTCATTGAGGTCTGAGATAATTGCTTCAGATGATTTTACTTTTGTATCAAACAATAGTAGGTTGACTACCTCTTCTCGTACTCCAGCTCAGGTCATGAGCGCGATAGTATATTTTGGAGGGACATATCGTATAAGATTCTCCTTAGCAACTTACGAAAATTTCGTAACAGGTTTTGCACAAATATATGTCAATGGTACTGCAAGAGGAGCAGTTCGAACCGCCGGTACATCAACGATGAGCTTTGTAGAAGATATCACTGTTAACCCCAATGATGATATACAATTGCGCTTATGGACGACACAACCAACTGGACAGAGTACTTTCGCATATGTCTACAATGTGGAGATCCGCACACAAACATTAGTGGCTGCAAGATTTAACAATGCTTAGGATCGCTGAATTTACTTGCAGTACAAATTCAATATAATCCTCCTGTTGAACGTTACTGATTAGTTGAGGCGACAAAAATAAGCTGGATGGCAATCAAGTCGGTCTTTTACTGCTTGGAAAGTTATTGACTCTGCAATGAAAATAAAAAGGAGGTGAACCATGACAACAAACCAACTAACCACTGTGATCGCTGACGCTCTGATACAGCATTTCCCTAGCATCCCGATCCACCCGACTCCAGACAGTAGAGGCATTGCTTTCCGCCTATTATCCGCCCAACTCACCCGGGAACGCAGCGATCGCTTCGTGCAATCTCATGCTTTTGAGATCCGCTGGCTCGAACCTAACGATATCCCGGCGACCTTGCCGGACGAGCTCTTCGAAGCGCTGGAAACCATCCACGTAGAGGGTACCCCCTATCGAGCAACGGAGCTGCGCTGGGAGACGGAGTATGATACACCTAGAATGCTGGTGTACTACACCATGCGAACTACCAAAGTGTCGGAGTCTGCCACTCCTATGCAACAACTGGAACAGCGACCCACCGCACTTAAAGCCGAGAAAGAATAACTATATAAATTGAACTAAACATTTACACGAAAACGGAGAGGAAAGAAATAACCTGAAGAAGCGGAGCTGAAAGCTTTCTGAAAGAAAGCTGCATCGTAAGCATAAGCTGCGCCTTTATCCCCGGGTTTCCCCTTTGAATAAGGGAATCAAAAAATCTGGGGATAACAGAGATCGGAAGGTTGTTCTGTCGTCGGAGTGGCAAATGTAAATATTCTTCAGTTGAATTTAAATAATCAAATGAGGGGATCTACATGAAAAGAATGGGAGGCGTATTGGCGATGTTTACGAAGAAAGAACCGGAGAATAAGAAACCAGAAACTGAGCGGGTAACCAACCAGAAATACAGCAAATCACAGTTCGCCGAATCCCGGCAACTCAGCCGAATCGAGAAAGACATTTTGGCAGCGGTGCTGTTGGAACAAGAAACGTACACAATGGAAGAAGCACAGGAACATATCCAACAATTTATGAATGGGGAGGCACAATAATGGCTGGAGGAACATGGACGACTCAAAACAAGGTACGCCCGGGAGTATATATGAATTTTGCATCAGAGGGCTCATTGCCGGGTACGGTAGGGGAGCGGGGAACGGTGGCTTTGGCACTTCCATTGTCATGGGGACAAGCTGGCACAATTCTGACGATACAAGCAGGTGAAGATGTACAAGCCCAATTGGGCTATGACTGGACAGCACCACAATTGCTGTTGATCCGAGAGGCATTGAAACGGGCGCAGACCTTGCTTCTTTACCGACTCAATGCAGGGACCAAGGCTAAGGCAAACTTGGACAAACTGACAGTGACAGCCCAACACGGCGGTGTGCGTGGTAATGACCTGGCTGTTGTAATCTCAGCGAATATCAATGACCCGGAACAATTGGATGTCTCCACTTTGCTTGCGGGTAAAGAAGTAGACAAACAAACCGCGTCTACCATCGAAGCTCTGGAATCCAACGCATACGTTACATTTACTGGTGAAGGGGCACTCACAGCTACAGCTTCACTTCCACTAACAGGTGGATTGGATGGCACAGCAACGAACCAGGAGCATTCCGATTTCCTCACCAAGCTAGAGGTGCTAGATTTTAACACGGTCGGTCTGGTCTCAGATGATGCCACACTCAAGTCAGTCTACACAGCCTACATCAAGCGCTTGCGTGATACCGAGGGCAAGAAGGTGCAACTGGTTCTGTCCGATTATCCGGCTGCAGATCATGAAGGCATTATCAGTGTCAAAAATGGCGTTGTGCTCGCAGACGGTACCGTTCTTACCCCGAAACAAACCGTAGCGTGGACTGCCGGTGCAACAGCGGGTGCTAACCTGAATGAATCCCTGACGTTCCGTGCGTATGATGATGCCGTGGATGTATACGGACGATTGACACATACCGAGACGGAAGCGGCATTGCGTAATGGCGAATTTGTTTTTACGGCGAGCAGCAACCGCGCAGTGGTTGAGCAGGATGTGAATACGTTCCGTTCCATTACACCGGATAAGGCACGTCATTTTGCCAAAAACCGTGTTGTTCGTGTACTTGATGGTATCGCTAACGATATGAAACGGATTTTCGAGTCCTATTACATCGGCAAAGTGAACAACAACGAAGATGGGCGCAGCCTGTTCCGTTCCCAATGTGTTACCTACCTGAAGCAGCTTCAGGATATTGGGGCGATTCAAAATTTTGATTCCAAAACAGATATCACTGTTGCTCCGGGCAATGAAAACGACAGCATTCTGATCGAGATTCAGGTCCAACCTGTGGATTCCGTTGAAAAAGTATATATGAAAGTGAAGGTGGTTTAAGATGGCATTTTTGAAAGCAAGCGACACAATCTCCGGCCAGGAAGGCCGCGCATACGCAACGATTAACGGACAGACGGAAGAAATGTTCTATGTGAAGACGCTGGAAGCAACGGTGGAGAAACAAAAAGCAGAGGTCAAAACATTGGGTCGCCGCGGCGTACAGCACAAAGCAACCGGTTGGTCTGGCTCGGGTTCCATGACAATCTTTTATACCACTTCCCGTTTCCGCGAGCTGATGCTCCAGTACATGCAGAATGGTGTGGACACGTACTTCGACATTGAGGTGACCAACGAAGATCCTTCCTCTACGATTGGCAAACAGACCGTGACCCTCAAAGGCGTCAATCTCGACAGTGTAATCATGGCATCTCTGGATACCGAGGCTGTGGCATTGGAGGAAGAAGTGAGCTTTACCTTTGAAGATGTCGATATGCCTGTATCGTTCAATCTGCCGAAGTAATGTAACGTAGAAAGCATAATGATTGAGATTTATAAAGAGTTTAACTTAGCAGCGGGTTTGTAAAAGAAACCTGTTCAACTTGCCTGTGTTACGGGCTATTTGGCGTGTCAAAATTTCTGCTCTTCGCCGCTTTTTGCGGCGGGGAGCCTAACTTTAGAGGAGGAACAATACATGAGTGGATTGAGTATGTTTTTTGCCCAAAATGCAGCAACCGATACAACGGAGGAGTTTATCGTTTCCCCCCGATTCAAAGATGAGAAAGGCGAGCCCGTTGCCTGGAAACTGCGCAGCATGACCGAGGACGAAAACCAGGAATGCCGCAAGGCAGCTACCCGCAAAATTAAGGGCAAGAACGGTGTCTACACACCCGACATCGATGCGAATGATTATATGGCTCGCCTGATGAGTGCAAGTGTAGTTTACCCCGATTTGAAAAACGCAGAACTCCAGCGGTCATATGGCGTGATGGGGGCGGAATCGCTTTTGCGGAAAATGCTGTTGCCTGGGGAATTTGCTTCGCTCGGTGAACAGGTTCAGAAGCTGAACGGCTTCAATCAGGACATGAACGAACTGGTGGATGACGTAAAAAACTAATTAAAGAGGGCGATTCAGAAGCCAATCTGGCTTATTACGCTCTCCATGAATTAAACATTTTGCCGCATGAGCTAATGGCATTCTCCATGCGAGAACGAGCCGCTATCTATGCTATGATCTCCATCCGGGTGGAGGAAGAGAAGAAAGAGCGGTCCAAGAGCCGCGCCCGGAAGAAATAAAAAGGAAAGGAGGGAGAAATAGATGTCCGATACAAGTATCGATGTAATTAATCCTCCGTCCATTAATATCCTGATCAATAATCTAAATCTGGTTCAAGTAAGAACAACCGAGATCCTTAATAATTTCAACCAGATTAACCGGATTAATCTGAACCAATTCAACCAGACGAATATATCCAACCATTTTAATGAAGTAAATCAACAACTAAATGTAACGATTAATCTGATGGAAAAGTTGGAGGATACGGCTGATGATACAAGCAATGCTTTGGGTGATAATCTGAGCAAACTCTCCAAGTGGGTTCAAATGGTAAAGTCCGCTGGAAGTGTCGTGTTAAAAGCGGCTGCTGAACAAGAAGACTTCAAATATCGTTACATGGTTGCCGCTGAAGACCCTGTTCTCGGGGAGGGTATCTATAATAAGTTTAGAGATCAAGCCTCCAAGAGCGGCCAAGACGTCAATAATTCGCTTAAGTCTTCTCTAGGCTTCTTACCGTTGGCACAGAATACAGGGCAGGTAGATCAGTTAAATGAAATGACTCAACGATTGAGTATGTTGTCTCCGGATAATAAGAGTCTGTCAGATGCATCCAAGGCTATTGTTAGTGCCATGAATGGAAAAAATACTGATTTGGCGAGTCAATTTAACATCCCGGAAAGTGCATTGACCGGGGCTGGATTGGGTGAATTTATACAGACTAAAGACCTTGACGGTTTTATACAAGGTTTGCAGACGGTTCTTGAAATGCAAGGTTACACACAAGAAGCCTTTAATACGATGCTGGATTCTCCATTGCAAAAATGGACGGCTCTCGTCAATCAGTTCAATGGAATACTGTCTGAAATCGGGACAAGAGCGTTGGAAGTTTTATCTCCAGTGCTTGACCGGTTAAACGAGGCGATAAGCTCAGGGCAGTTCAGTGCTTTTATTGAATGGATTGGTGGAGCATTTGCAATTATTGCTCAAGTTGTAGCTTTTATTGTGGAAGAATTCATTAATTTTGCTACAGCTGTACAGGAAAACTGGGCTATCATCGGACCTATATTAACTGCCATTGCTTTAGTGCTACTAGCCAATATCATTATTACGCTCGGAGTTGTAATTGCTCAGGTTTATTCACTGGCAGCGGCATGGTTGGTAGCTAACTGGCCTATCTTGCTTGTAATTGGTGCCATTGCAGGACTCATCTTTATTTTGCAATTATGTGGCGTTACAGCTGGGGATATGGTGGGAGCGATTATAGGTTACTTTTATATGGTTTACGAGCATATGAAATCAATTTTTGCATCCATTCTGAATTATTTCATGTCTTGGGCCGAATTTGTCATTAATGTATTCAGAGATCCAGCCTATGCATTCCAAAAGTTGTTTGTTGATATGGGACTCATTGTACTCCAAATTCTGTTCAACATTACAAAGGGAATTGAGGATTTCGCAGGTGGTTTCAAAGATCAAATCAACTGGATGATCGGAGGTATAAATAAATTAATACCCTATCTTAATAAGATTTTCGGGACCAATTGGGGCGGTATTAAACTAGTGGATGATGCTAACATTCATTCAATGAGCGGTAAGATACAGGGTTTAATGAGTGACCTTGAAGCGAGTGCTCCTGAGAGCCAGAAGGACGTTGTTAGCCTGTGGAGAATGGACGCTTCTGCGGACTATAAGGATGCATTTGATATGGGATTTGACAAGGGGCACGATTTGATGGATACCACCAAAGACCTATTCCCCAACGGCTCTGATAAATTACCCGGAAACTTCGGCGGTTCAACTCCCAAAACCCCTTCCGTACCATCGATGCCAACTGCACCTGCTCCCAACGTTGTTCCCAACAACAATATGAGTAACATCAACAAAATTAATAATATTGGACAGGTGGACAAGATCGGTGACGTGGACGGCACAGTGGATGTGACGAGCGAGGATCTGAAATTGATGCGTGAGCTTGCCGAGATGCAGGCGATTCAACGATTTGTCAGTCTGACGCCAACTGTTCAGGTCACCACGGGTGATATCAACAGCGGACATGATGTGGACAGCATCATCAGCAAAATCACCGATGGACTGAACAGTCAGATCGTCTCCAGTGCTCAGGGGGTGTATGGATAAGTGGAATATTATATTCAACTGAGTTTCAATAACCGCTCTGAATACATGTTTTTTCCGGTGACACCAGAGAGCATTGAGTTTTCGGACGCAGGGGATGGCAGTACGTTTAACGTGACAGCTTTGGGTGAGATTAACGTGATTAAGTCGCCGAAGCTGCGTGAAGTCAGTTTCAGCGGGATTTTTCCAGCAGACTACAGTCCGTATCATCTGAATTTTGATGCAAGTCATCTGGCAGTACAGAAGCAATTTTACCGTGATCCGTATGAATATGTGAAAAAGATCATCCGCTGGATGCAGACGGGCAGACCCGTCAGGCTGTTCTTTTCCAGTGCAAGGTACACCATTAATATGGCTGTTTCCATTGAGAACTTCGACTGGAAGGAGACAGCGGGTACGGTGGGCGATATCCAGTATGATATCAAGCTGAAGCAGTTCATTTTTTATGCCGCCAAAAAAGTAGTGCCACTCAAGGACAGCAAAGATACGGCTGCTTCGAAAACAAAAACCAAAGCCTCCCGGCCCAATGAAAAAATTCAGGCTAAGACCGTCACACTCAAGGCTGGAGACTCCTTGTGGTCTGTAGCCAAAGCCCATCTGGGAGATGGATCTCGCTGGAAAGAAGTGCAAAAGCTGAATAGCATCCAAGATGCTCAACTGAAGAAGCTGCCGATTGGACTAGTGATCAAGCTTCCGTGAAAGGAGAGGGAATATGCAAGAGCAGATCAGGCTGGATGATAAGCTGGCAAACATGAAGGAACGGTTATTGCTGGATGACAAGCAGGGCAACATCTGGGACATTAGCGAAATTGCTGGCGACATTACGTACAAAACCTCCCGCATCGGCAAACCTTCCTCTCTGGAATTCACGTTGATCAAGGGCAGTCTGTACCAGAATAAGAAATTCACCTATGAGAATGGATATGTCGTGAAATATATCAGCAACGAGGTAGACATATTTTACGGCTATATCTTCTCGGTGGATAGCAGCAAGGACGAAAGTGTCAAAATCAAAGCCTACGACCAGACTCGATATCTAACCGCCAATCAGACGTACAGGTTCGTTAACGCAACGGCTACGGATGTGATCAAACGAATTGCTACCGACTTTCAGTTGAAGGTGGGCGAGCTGATCCAGCCGAAACATGTTATTCCGCGTATGTTGTTTGATAACAAGAAGCTGATCGACATGATCTGTGAGGCTTTGGACAGAACACTGATCTATGGTGGCAAAAACTACATTTTCTACGATGATTTCGGCAAGCTTGTGCTTCGGGATGTGGAAGAGATGCCATACGGATTTGTCATTGGGGATAACAGTCTGCTCACGGATTACAGCTATACGAGGTCGATTGACGACCAGACGTATAACAAGATCAAGCTGTACCGGGATAACAAGGATACGGGAAAAAGAGAAACGTTTGTTCATCAGGATTCAGGCAGCATCCGTCAATGGGGGCTGCTTTTTTTATACCAAAAAGCGGATGACGGCATGAATGAAGGGCAGATTGATGCCATGCTCAAGACCCTGATGACCCTCCGTAACCGCGAGACGCAGACGTTGAAGGTGGATGCGCTTGGTGATTTCAAGGTGAGGGCAGGCAGTTTTGTCAACATTCAGATCAATGAACTCAAGATTAATCAATATTTTCTGGTAGACGAATGTACGCATAAGGTACGGAGCGGCGTGCATACGATGTCGCTGGATTTGAAGGTGGTGTAACGATAAATGATGCTGGACGTGATTAAAAAAGCGGCGGTGGCCGCTGTAGATGCCAAGTCTCCCGTTCAGGTAATGTACGGAAGCGTGACAAACACACAACCTCTGGAGATCACTGTTGAACAACGGCTGGCATTGGCTGAACCTTTTCTGGTACTGCCGGAATCCGTAGTGAACAAAGCTTGGACCGTGGGTGACCATGTCTTGTTGTTACGTGTTCAAGGTGGAGACAGCTTTGTCGTGCTGGATCGGCTGGTGAATCCATGATTCCACAGGGTGCGCAGATTAGTGCAGAAGATCAGGAAGAAGCTGCTGTGCTTCCAAGTCTGACGTATGTATTTCTAGCTTCGGGACAACGAATTGGAAGGCTGCAACTGGATGGAAAAGATGCGGTAAAACAGGCGGTGTATAAAGCGTTGTCTACACGCCGCTACGAGCATCTAATCTATTCCTCGGATTACGGCATGGAATGGTCCTGGGAAGGAATGGAAGGGAGATCCATGGTTGAATCGGAACTGGAACGCTGGATTCGCGAAGCATTGCTTCCGGATGATCGTATATCGGATGTAACGGAGTTCGATTTTGTCCACGAGGCCGATGGGGTAAGGGTTTCTTTTACCGTGGAAACGGATTTTGGCAGCTTCAGGGAAGAGACGGAGGTGAACATGGATGTATGAAGAGCAGACGTTTGAAGTTATTTTAAACCGAATGCTGGACAGGGTACCGGATGGTGTGGATAAACGTGAAGGCAGTATAATCTATGATGCGCTTGCGCCTGCGGCTGTGGAAATGGCTCAGATGTATATCGAGCTGGATGTGAACGCCAACCTGAAGTTTGCGGATACAGCATCTGGAGAGTATCTGGATCGCGCGGTGGCTTGGTCTGGCATTAGTCGAAAAGCGGCCACGAAGGCACGTTGGGTTGGAAGTTTTCGGGATAACGAAGGTAAGCCTGTTGAGGTTCCTTTGGATAGTCGTTTTTCCACTGGGGATCGGGTGTATGTTGTTGTGGAGCGCATCGCGGCAGGACGATATGTGTTGGAATGTGAAGTCGCGGGAGCGGAAGGTAATGAATATACGGGGGCACTGCTGCCCATCGATTATATTGCTGGCCTGACGACAGCTGAATTGACACAATTGCTGGTTCCTGGCGAAGACGAGGAAACGGACCAAGCCTTATATGACCGATATCAGGACAAAGTTTCCCGTCCGGTTACGAGTGCCAACAAATATCAGTATGAGTTATGGGCACGGGAAAACTCCGGTGTGGGTAAAGCGAAGGCTTTTCCACTGTGGAATGGTCCGGGTACAGTCAAAGTGGCATTGCTGAATAATGAAATGAAAACACCTGCTGAGGCGGTCATTAAGGCGGTGCAGGAATATATCGACCCAACTCAGGATGGAATGGGCGAAGGTGCAGCTCCAATCGGACCTGTGGTCACGGTGGTGGGAGCGGAAGAAATACCCATCGATGTCGAGGTACAGGTTACGCTTGCTTCTGGTTCAACGTATGAGGGCGTGAAGACACTGATTGAAACGGGAGTTACGGCGTATCTGAAAGAACTGGCCTTTGCCGATCCGTTGGTTCGTTGGACACGTATTGCCAATGTCATTCTGGATATACCGCCTGTGATCGATTATAGCGATCTGCTGGTGAATGGTGGTATGTCCAATCTGGAGATCGCCCCCGGCGCAGTAGCCGTTCTTGGGACGGTGAAGGTGACATGAGTAAAGCGGACGTATTAATGACTCTTTTGCCCCCGTTGTATGAAAATGTGCTGGAGATGCAGCTTCTTACAGAGACCGAAGGTGTAGAGCTGGACAAGCTTACGGTGGGTTTGGAAAGTGTGCTGGACCAATTCTACCCGGAGTCTGCGACCTGGGCATTGGAACGTTATGAGCGGGATTTACAGATTCCGACGAATCAAGCGAAGCCAGACGACCAGCGGAGATCCGTAATTATTTCCAAAATGCGCGGCAGCGGCAAAGTCTCTGGCTCCATGCTCAAGAACGTGGCGCAGGCCTACGAAAGCGGCGGGATTGAAGTATCCGTTTCGCCTGAGGAGTACTTGATCCGAATTCGCTTCATCGACACATGGGGCTTGCCGCCCAATCTGGACGACCTGAAGGCAGCGATTGAGGATATTAAACCGGCACATATGACCGTGGAGTACCGTCTACGGTATTTGACGATTTCGGAGGTTGAAAGCATGACGCTGGATGAGATTGAACAGACTCGGCAGGATAAATTTGCAGGAGGTGGAGCTTAAATGAATGAACCGAAAACACCGAATTTGGGATTGAACAAGATTGACCGTTCCTCGCCATCGAAGACCTATTTTGATCTGGATAAGTATTTGGATCAGAACTGGGAGAAGGTTGATGAGAGTGTGGCGACTAAGGAAGATTTAGAGAAGCTTCGTGAAGCGGTGAGTGAGATAGATGTTCCCGATGCGTCTTTGACGCAGAAGGGTAAGGTTCAATTGTCAAATGCAATTGATAGCAACTCGGAAGATATGGCTGCTACGCCGAAAGCAGTGAAGATTGCAGTTAATGAAGCTATATCGGCAAAGCAGCTTGGAGTTGAGCAAAAAGCGAATGTGGTTGCCGCGCTTAACTCCATTGGTGTATTGGCATCCACATCGGACTCCTGGGCTCAGTTGATAAAGAAAATATCTGATATAAAAAAAGAAGTTATCCCGTCTCCTGGAGAAATTTTAATTTTTTCTGCAACAACCTCATATAACATGAACATATCTTCTAGTACTACTCCTACGAAATCGCTGACATACCGAATTGGTAGATCAGGAAAATACAGAATTAGATTTACGCTTGCGGCTGGTGGGAATGGCAGTTCGGTTGTCATGCGCTGTCAGTGTAGGATTTACAAAAATGGTCTTCCTTATGGTGTGCTTAGAACTACAAGCGAATTTTATCCTGGAACAACTTTCACAGAGGATTTAACTTTTGATGCTGGTGATCATTTAGAATTTTGGACAGCCTCTCCTGATGGCGGGTCATACCGATGGCCTTATTCAGTTGGAATGCCGTCTATCTACGCGAATGTCAACCCATATATCATTCCTGAAGTTGTATTTGTACCCTAGATTCAATTTAAAATAAGTTTATTTTTTGAGATAGATATTCAGATCATCTATAAGTTTAAGGTGGCACGCTTTAGAAGAATTTATCACTACAGTTATGGATAAAGATTATATTTCTATTAACCAATAATCCAAGGACTGAGCAAGGACGAATTGTCCTAAGTACAGTGACTATTATTAGCAATAAAATATAAAAAGCCAAAGGAGGTGAAACCATGGAAAGATGGGACACTCTATGGAAATGGCTCCTCGCCCTAATAACCAGCTCAGCAACCTACTTCTTCGGAGGCTGGTCAGGCGTGCTCGGTGTCTTACTAGTTTTCGTAATCCTCGATTTCCTGACAGGCATCGCAGCGGCAGGGATGACTGGCAAGCTGGAGAGCAATGTCGGCATGTTCGGCATCGCCCGAAAGGTATTTATATTTGCAATGGTATCGGTGGCTCATCTGGTGGACGGTGTTCTGGGAGATGGACATTTGTTCAGGGATGCGGTCGCCTTTTTTTATATCGCGAATGAGTTATTGTCCATTATTGAAAATGGGGGCAAGCTGGGCGCACCAATTCCGCCTGCGATCCGGCAGGCTATTGAAGTGCTCAAGGGCAAGGGAGGAACCGGGGAACTCCCCGGTAACTATACTCCTGATTCCAAAGAATCTTTTGTAAAGTCAAATCATGAGGACGCTGATCAACAGATCAGAGATGAAACGAAATAAGGAAGATGCATTCATTCAAATGTGTCCTGTAATAAGAGGGAGTAACTATTCGAATAAATAGTCTGATCCATTGGCTACAAGTAGTGAAGGAGACGGAATCGATTCTGAAGAAGCGATAGCGGTCGCCTTTGTCTCCGAATTTCAAACCTTTAAGAAAATAAATCAAGAAAAATTTGGAGACAACAGCGATCGGAAGAACGATTCGTATCTGGAACGGTCACGTACCGACTCGGTAACTTTTCCTTAGTGAGTTAATGGATACCTAGTAGTCTACCAACAGACGACATAGAATATGAATCCCTTATATAGCCATATGGGACATACCTACTAGCCATCCAAACTTACCTTTCACCAACAATCAGGACACGCACACAAGCAACCCCTGACCCCCAAGCATTAAATATATACAAACGGCAATTTGCCGCATAAAGGGTGTGAGAAACATGCAAACGAGAAGCTCGGGCAACACACAGGGCATTGATGTCTCCCGTTATCAGGGTACGATCGATTGGGACAAAGTGAAGGCTAGCGGCATGACATTTGTGTTCATCAAGGCGACCGAAGGGCAGACGTATACGGATCCGAATTTCCAAAAAAACGTAACCGGGGCACTGGCGGCAGGCATGCTGGTGGGGACATACCACTTCTTCCGCGCAACATCCACCGATGGTGCCAAGGCTGAAGCTGCGCATTATGCCAATACACTTAACAAAGTTGTTGGCGCGAAGGCGCTACAACTTCCACCCGTCATGGACTACGAGAATAATCCGGGTAACCTGAGCAAAGCACAGATCAACACGGTAGCTAAGGCTTTTTTAACGGAATTGCAACGTCTCACGGGTGTGAAACCGATCATATACACGGGCAATTCATTTGCCGGGAATTTTGATACATCACTCAGCTCATACGATCTATGGATCGCACGTTACAGCAACACCCGTGTACCAGATGACCAGCCTGCCTGGAAACGTTGGACGTTCTGGCAGTATACGGACTCGGGCAAGGTGAACGGGATCAGCGGCAATGTGGATATGAACGAGTTCCAAGGATCGGCAGCGGAATTGAAAACAAGATATGCAACAGCAACACCAAAGCCGCCAGAGCCATCCGAACCAACCAATCCCACGAATCCAACCGAACCACCGAAAGGGGGCGAACCGATGACAGCCGAAGAGAAAGCAGCGTTTGATGCCCTGAAATCCCAGGTCGATAAACTGCAGGCACGCCAGCAGATGGAAGTTCCAGTCTGGGCAAAAGCGGCCGTGGACGCAGCACTGGCATATGACACCAAAAATCCGTTGTTCAGCATCGATAGTGGGGCGAGTTATGATTTTTACCGTTTTATCACGGTCATGTACCGCAGAGGTTTATTCAAAAAATAAGCTGATCTAATTTATAATATACGTTGGACCCGGTTTTAAAAGAGGGAACACAACAAGGGACACACGACGCTTTTTGTCGAATGGTGTTCCTTTTTTGTGTTTTATGTAAATGATATTAACATATATAATAAAGTTGAAGACTTATGTCCGTAAATCTCTTGTCTAATTGATGAATGTGATGTAAAGTAAGTTACACGAAATCGATTTTCACCACTGTTAATTTACACAATCCTCCTCATCATGACAAGACTTTAACATGAAAAGTTATTGTAATGTCTCCCTGTTGTAAAATCCAACATCTCTAGATCAATTTCACAACGTATTGAAACAATCCAATCCAACCTGCTTGAGAAACCACTAAAATGTTCTGTTTACCAGCTTTCTGTTACAGAAAATTACCATCATTAGACTTTGCCAATTACACTTCAGCCATGACGTTTAACTCCAAGTCAAACCTTAAGCCAAACTCCATACTAAACAATACCACCGTTCTCTCTAAATTAGCCTTTTAAGCCGCCACCAAGTCGAGACCATTCTACTGTTGCTTATTGACCTAAGTTCAATTATTAAGTAACAACGACAGGCAGTTATATCTGGTCACAACATTCGAAAAATCTAACAAAATGTGTACCGTTACATCCGTTTTTACATTTCATATATACTCCTCAGCTTATCTAAACATCCATCACAGGTATCAAAGGCATCTAAAGCCTTTCATATGATACAAAGCACCAAACCGATCGATTGTAATCATTGAAGTTTTTTCACGCCAGTATCACACACATTATGAGACAGGGAAGGGTGTTGTACGTATGCGAATGAGAAAAAAGTGGTTATCCGGGGTCATGGCAATGGCCATGAGTACAGTGTTGATTCTTTCGGGCTGCTCCAGCGCCAGTAATGAGGGTACAGGCAATTCACCCGCTCCGGCGGAAGGTAGCGAGCCTCCGGCAGAAGTGGCAGCACAAGATACGATGATAATGGGACGCGGCGGAGATTCGGTGGCGCTGGACCCGGCAATCGTAACAGATGGGGAGTCGCTGAAGATTGGACATCAGGTATTCGACTCATTGCTGGACTACAAGGAAGGTGGAACCGAGGTTGTTCCGGGACTGGCTGAGAGCTGGGAGATTTCGGCGGATGGACTCAAGTATGACTTCAAGCTGAAGTCCGGTGTGAAATTCCACGATGGTACTGACTTCAACGCAGAGGCTGTGGTGTTTAACTTCAACCGTTGGAGTGATCCGGCCAGTGAATATAAATTTGAGGGAGATTCCTTCGACTATTATGACTCTATGTTTGGTCCAGAAGACGGACGTGTGATTAAGGAAGTAAAGGCGATTGACGAGACAACGGTCGAGTTCACCCTGAACCAGCCACAAGCGCCTTTCCTGCAAAACATTGCGATGACGCCATTTGGCATTGCAAGTCCAACCGCGATTCAGGAGAAAAAGGAAAATTTCAAGAGCGAGCCAGTAGGCACAGGCCCATTTGTATTCAAAGAGTGGAAGCGGAACGACTCCATCACCCTGGAGAAGAATCCGAATTATTGGAAAGAGGGACTGCCGAAGCTAAACAAAGTGATTGTACGTTCCATTCCGGATAACACGGCTCGCTTCAATGCGCTGCAAAACGGCGAGATTGATATTATGGAGGATCTGAACCCAGATGATCTGTCCATTCTTGAGGGAAATAGCGAACTGCAAAAAATCGAGCGTCCGCCATTTAACGTGTCATACATTGGCTTCAACTTTAAGAAAAAACCGTTTGATAACGTGAAAGTAAGACAAGCGCTCAACCACGCGGTGAACAAACAAGGCATTATTGATGCTTTCTTTGCCGGACAAGCACAGCCAGCGGTAAACCCGATGCCGCCAACGCTTTGGGGGTATAACGACAGTATTGAGGACTATGCATATGATCTGGAAAAAGCAAAAGCATTACTTGCCGAAGCTGGCTATCCTGACGGATTGCCTGACCCAGTAACATTCTATGCCATGCCGGTATCCCGGCCTTATATGCCTGACGGCAAGAAGGTGGCCGAAGCGATCCAGGCCGATTTTGAGAAAATCGGGGTGACCGTCAACATCGAATCACCGGAGTGGGCGACGTACTTGGATGATGCCAAAGCCGGGGAGAAAGACGATATTTACATGCTTGGCTGGACCGGTGATAACGGTGACCCGGATAACTTCCTGTACACGCTGCTCGATAAGGATGCAATCCCGGGCAACAACCGCAGCTTCTACGTAAACGAAGAATTGCATACGTTGCTGACGAGTGCGCAGAAAGAAACGGATCAGGACAAACGTGCGGAACTGTACAAGCAAGCGCAGGTGATTATTAAGGAAGATGCTCCATGGATTCCACTTGTGCACACCACTCCTATTTTGGCTGGTAAAGCGAACCTGAAAGATTTCGTACCGTCCCCATTGGGCACGGAATCCTATGCCAATGCCTACTTTGAATAACTTATATATGAGATGAACTTAGTTTAAATAGGAACCATTAGTTTAAAAGCGCTGGCGTATACGCAATGCTTGGCAGAACCCACATCAGGATGTAACGATCTAAAGCATGCATGTCTGCCAGCGCTTTTTATACGTTAAAGGCAGGTGAATGAGGAGTGAACAGTTACATCGTCAAACGTGTACTCGTGTTACTGCCCGTGCTGCTGGGCATGACCCTGATCGTCTTTTCCATTATCCACGCCATTCCGGGTGATCCGGCCGAGACCATACTCGGGCAAAAGGCAACCGAACAATCCAAGCAAGCTCTGCGTGACCAGCTCGGACTGGACAAACCCTGGTTTCAACAATATTTTGCTTATCTGGGCGATTTGTTTAAGGGAGATCTGGGCACATCCATCCGCACCAAGGTTCCCATTGCCCAGGAAATTGTGCCCTATCTGACAGCGACCCTTGAATTAACGATGGCGAGTATGCTGTTTGCGATCATTATCGGCGTGAATGCAGGAATTGTCAGTGCGTGGAAACATAACTCGTGGTTCGATTACTGCTGTATGGTCATAGCATTGGTGGGTGTATCGATGCCAATCTTCTGGCTTGGGTTGATGGAACAGTGGCTGTTTGCGAACAAATTGCACTGGCTACCATCCATCGGCAGAATGAATGCGCGTGATCCCATTGAAGCCATTACGGGCTTATATGTACTGGATACAATGATTGCCGGACGCTGGGATCAGCTGTGGACGGTTACGAAACATTTGCTGCTGCCAAGTATCGCGCTTGGGACAATTCCGATGGCTGTTATTGCCCGGATGACGCGTTCCAGTATGCTTGAAGTGATGAGTTCGGATTATATCCGTACTGCGAAGGCGAAAGGACTCGGCCCGTTTTTCGTCGTATATGGACATGCGTTGAAAAATGCGTTTATTCCCGTGCTCACCGTCATCGGCATACAGACCGGATCTTTGCTGGGTGGAGCCGTACTGACTGAAACGATCTTTGCTTGGCCCGGTGTCGGTCGCTATATATATGAAGCAATTAGTTCGCGGGACTATCCGGTGATCCAGAGCGGCATTCTAATTGTGGCCTTTTTTTTCGTAGTAATCAACCTGATTGTGGACTTGCTGTACGCCGTATTCGATCCGCGGATTAGTTATAAATAGGAAATTCATCATTTGGGTTGATGAATGGAACTTAATATAAGATCTTTAAAAAATTACACGACACGAAGAGTGCAGAACCAATCTGTAGAAGCGAAGTGTTCGCATTTATCACCGGATTTCCACCTTTAAATAGGTGGATCAATAAAATCTGGGGATAACAGCGATCGGAAGATGGTGCTGCAATCGTAGTGCTTGGGTGTAATAGAACTCGTTGATCTTGTATTTCATTCATATCCAAGAAGGGAGACGCCGCATGGCCAAATTATCGACCAATACCGGAGCATCCGTTGACGCCGCGTCGGCACCTGCATCAGGTCCATGGCGGGAAGCCTGGAGAACGTTTCGGAAAAATCGGCTTGCGCTAGCAGGCTTGATTATTATCGTTTTTTTCATCCTGTTGGCCTTTGCTGCCCCGTACATTGCCCCGTATGATTACAAAGAGCAGGTACTCACAGATCGTCTGCAAGCCCCTTCGGCAGAGCATTGGTTCGGTACCGATGATCTCGGGCGTGACGTATTCTCCAGAGTGCTGCATGGAGCGCGAATTTCATTGTGGGTTGGTTTCTTTTCTGTTATAGGCTCTATTATTGCGGGGGCTTTGCTTGGTCTGATTGCCGGATATTATGGAAAATGGGCAGACATGCTCATCTCACGTTTGTTCGATATCTTGCTTGCTTTCCCCGCTATTCTGTTGGCAATCGCCATTGTGGCGATTCTCGGTCCGTCTTTGCAAAATGCACTGCTCGCGATAGCGATCGTGAACATCCCGACCTACGGACGACTGGTACGTTCAAGGGTACTTAGCTTGAGACAGGAGGAATTCATTACGTCAGCGCGTACGCTGGGGGCTGGCAATATGCGAATTCTGTTCCGGCACATCTTGCCTAATAGTCTCACCCCGCTCATCGTACAAGGCACACTGGGGATTGGAACAGCAATTATTGAAGCGGCTGCACTTGGATTCCTAGGCATGGGGGCGCAACCACCTGACCCGGAGTGGGGCAAAATGTTGTCGGATTCCCGCCAGTTTCTGCAAAAAGCGCCGTGGACGCTTATTTTCCCCGGACTTTCTATCATGTTCACCGTGCTCGGTTTCAACTTGCTCGGGGACGGCCTGCGCGACACCCTTGATCCAAAGATGGCCAAAAAATAGAGGTTTGCAACTCCAACTGTAACTGTAACCCTTTCTCTGTAACTCTAACTTTTACGGTAACGCCGCTTAACGCCAACGCTAACCGTAAGTGTAACTTGTAGCTGTAACGCTAACTTCTGCTCCAATCTAACGAACCTAGGAAGCCTTATTCTGCGATTTCCTGCCAATTTGCCAGTCTAACGAATTTCACACACGCTATTTTGCGAAAAACCTGCGGAAAGTCTCGAAAGGTCGGCTAAAGGTGAGAAATAGCGTCTCTACGATTCGTTAGATAATGAAATCATCCTAAAGGGACCAATTAACGTCTGCAAGGTTCGATAGCGTGTGAATTTCTACTGTCACCCATCAAAGACAGTCAACCAGCTCGCTAGTTACTACACAGCAAGGTGGATGCCCGTTCGAAATACATTAGATGGGAATGCTGTGATAACAGCTACTATTCCTACATTATAATCTATCTCCAAGCCGGTTCGAACTTTGGTTTGAGGCGGCTTTTGTGTTGCATGATGTATTGAGCTAAAATGGTTAGAGATGAGCAGAACATGAAGTGTTATTCGATGATTTTGTTAAAATAACCGCTATCGTATTGACACCCAATTTTCCCATATGTTATATAAAAGGAAAGGGTTTAGCACTCCAATCATCAGAGTGCTAATAAATGATATTTTTACTACACGACTACATATGGAATGATTGTGTTTTTGAATATGGTTTTAATTAACCTTGAATAGGACATGAGAGTGAAATGAGCCAGAAAAAGCCTGGCACGCGAAAGAATGATCAATAGATTTTCAATTGATTAAAAATCTCAATGTTTAAAATCAATTGGTGAATGGTGCGGCAATAGTGAAGGGGACGAAATCGATTCTGTAGAAGCGAAGCGTTCGCCTAAAAGCTTTCTGAAGGAAAGCTGCTACGGAAGCATACGCTATCCCCTAATTTCTCCCTTGTTAAAAGGAGATCAAGGAAATTAGGGGATAACAGCGATCGAAAGAACGATTCGTAACCGGAACGGCTAGACCGCACAAAATCATGCGCTTATTTTAAATGAGGAATAGAGTGAATCAAAAAAATCTAGGTATCAAAGCGATTGAAGGCTTTTCTAGTAACGTAACATTCTGCATGTGAGGATTCAAAGGTTTACTTTCTATATTTAACCCAATCATTCTATCCCCAATTTGAAAGGAGACACCCATTCATGGCTAAAAAAGAATTCCAGGCTGAATCCAAACGCTTGCTAGATATGATGATCAACTCCATTTACACCCAAAGAGAAATCTTTTTGAGAGAACTGATCTCCAACTCCAGTGACGCCATTGACAAAATATATTACAAAGCACTGACGGACGACACACTCGTCTTTAACAAAGAGGACTACTACATCAAGCTCACCATCGACAAAGAGAACCGTACGCTTACGCTCACTGATACAGGAATCGGGATGACCCAGGAAGAGCTGGAGAACAATCTGGGGGTTATCGCGAAGAGCGGCTCACTGGCGTTCAAGAAAGAGAATGAAGCCAAAGACGGCCACAACATCATCGGACAATTCGGGGTTGGTTTCTACTCCGCATTTATGGTGGCGGACAAGCTGACGGTAACGAGTAAAACGCTGGGCAGCGATGAAGCATGGAAATGGGAATCCGAAGGCGCGGATGGGTACACGATCTCTCCAGCCGAGAAAGATTCCGTGGGTACAGAAATCGTCCTGACGATCAAACAAAATACCGAAGAAGATTCGTATGACGAATTTTTGGAAGAGTACCGCCTGAGATCCATCATCAAGAAATACTCTGACTTCATTCGCTACCCGATCAAGATGGATGTGACAGGTCAGCGTGCAAAAGAGGGTACAGAGAACGAATTCGAAGAGTACAAAGAAGAGCAAACCGTGAACAGCATGGTACCGATCTGGCGTAAAAATAAAAGCGAACTGACCGAAGAAGACTACAACAATTTCTATATGGAAAAACGCTACGGTTTTGACAAACCGCTCAAACATTTGCACATCAGCGCGGATGGCGCAGTGGTATACAATGCAATCCTGTTTATCCCGGAGAACACACCATTTGATTATTATACAAAAGAGTATGAAAAAGGCTTGGAACTGTACTCTAACGGTGTATTGATCATGGACAAATGCGGTGATTTGCTGCCAGATTACTTCGGATTTGTAAAAGGTATGGTCGATTCCGAAGATCTGTCCCTGAACATCTCCCGTGAAATGCTGCAACACGACCGTCAGCTCAGTCTGATTGCGAAGAACATCAAGAACAAGATCAAGAGCCAACTGCAAAGCCTGCTCAAAGACGAGCGTGAGAATTACGAGAAGTTCTATCAAGCGTTTGGCCGTCAGTTGAAGTATGGCGTATACAGCGACTATGGCGTGAACAAAGACACCCTACAGGATCTGCTCTTGTTCTCTTCTTCCAAAGAGAAGAAGCTGGTTAGCCTGGACGAGTACGTTTCCAGAATGCCGGAAGATCAGAAGTACATCTACTACGCATCCGGTGAATCCATTGAACGGATTGAGAAGCTGCCACAGATCGAGGGTGTACTAGACAAAGGTTATGAAGTCTTGTATTTCACCGACGACATCGATGAGTTTGCAATCAAGATGATCACGAATTATAAAGAGAAAGAATTCAAATCTATCTCCAGTGGTGACCTGGGCATCGAGGACAGTGCAGACAAAGAAGAAACAGACGCACAGGACAACGACAACAAAGAGTTGTTCGAAGCGATGCAAGCACAGCTTGGCGGCAAAGTAAAAGCTGTTAAAGCTTCAAAACGCCTGAAAAGCCATCCGGTATGTTTGTCTACTGAAGGTGAGCTGACGATTGAGATGGAGAAAATCCTGAAGGCTATGCCGAACAGTGAAAATGTACAGGCAGATAAAGTGCTGGAGATCAACGTAAATCACGATGTCTTCAAATCCTTGAAAGACGCATTCGCACAGGATAAAGAAAAACTAAGCCTTTACACAAGCTTGCTGTATCATCAAGCATTGCTGATCGAAGGACTGCCAATTCAAGACCCGGTAGAGTTCACCAACGATATCTGCAAAGTTATGGTCTAAACTACCTTCTTCACCCGACAGGGCATTTGCCCTGTCGGTTTTTTTATTTTTATCTCCTTACCCATACAGCGGAGGGGACTGGGAAGACAGACTATCATTGAAGTAATGAATGAACAATTTAATGGTATTCTTTAGCCTCTCAAAGTCTTGTTTGAAGTCCCCCTTTATAGGGGATGTAATGTCATTTTAGATTGGGTGTGAATCAAACAGCGAAAGTAGTGAAGGGGACGGAATCGATTCTGAAGAAGCGAAGCGTTCGCCTTTATTCCCGAATTTCTCCCTTTCTAAAGGGAATCAAGGAAATTTGGGAATAACAGCGATCAAAAGAACGATCCGTAACCGGAACGGCCACGCAAACTGTATAAGGCACTTTTTTCGTCATAAGTTACTTTCAATATTAATCATTATCATTTAGGTGCACGGATGATAGTCTGGCGGGGTATAATAAGAGAAGACGACTGTGCATCACAAGTTGATGTGAGAAGAGATGACAATCGCAGACAGGTTTTGCTTTTCGAAACTGCAGAATATGTGTATAATCACTCAAAATAGAGACAGTCGGCTAGGAGTGATCAACATGCAATGGAACGATCTGAGAGAACATAGACAATACCCTGAACTAACGAAACTGGATGGGGCTCGTGCAGCCTATGAGCGCGACTATTCCAGACTGATACATTCACCGACCTTTCGTCGGTTGCAAGGCAAATCGCAGGTGTTTGGTGCAGGAACGGGCGATTATTATCGCACACGATTGACCCACTCCCTGGAGGTGGCGCAAATTGCACGAGAAGCGGCAAGAAGCTTGCTGCGTCGTTACCCGGAGGTGGAGTTGAACCAGGCGGATAACCCCGGACTGATTATTGATTCAGAAGTGGTGGAGTGTGCCGCGATTGCGCATGACTTCGGTCACCCGCCTTTTGGGCATAAAGGGGAAGAAGTGCTGGATGGCATCCTCGATGATCTCATTAACACAGAGGCCAAGAAAATCATGAAGAAAAATCGCGGGGCCAAATCACCTCAACCGGAACCGGAAATTCGTGCAGAGCTCAAGCGGAAGTATGAGCACTTTGAAGGCAACGCGCATAACTTCCGTCTCATTATGTATTTAGAAAAACGGGAAGATATCGATGGGCTGAACCTGTCGGATGCAGTGCTGCTGGGCATTAACAAGTACCCGTATCCTGGCACGGAGAGCAAGAAAGGCATGTATTATCATGAATGGCAGTATATCCGCGAGATTCGCGATCGATGGAACATTCCTGCTGGCAAAAAAACGCTTGAAGCGCAGCTGATGGACCTCTGCGACGATATTGCGTATTCCGCACATGATCTGGAAGATGGCATCAAAGCAGGTAAAATCGAAGTACACGAGCATTTCCTGCAAGATCCGCATATCAATCGACTGATTGTGGATAAGATTACGACACTGGAGGATCTGTTCTGGAACGGATGGACAAGGGAAGCGATTGGCAAAAAAGTTGAAGAAGTCCTCGCTTCGTTCCTGCGCATCTGGAATGAAAAGATGCCGTTCTGCGAGCATGATTACTCACGTACCCGCCGTGAGGTCAAGGCTTACTGGGTCAGCCTTTTTGTCGCTAGCCTGGGGGTTATTGATAACGGAGACTGGAAAAAGGTGACGTTTGTCCGTGAAGGCGCCGAGGATCTCGATATGCTGCGTACGGTAAGTGTGCTTAAGAGCTTTGCCTGGGTGACCATGATTCGTGACCTGCGTGTGCAGAGGTTGCAAAAGCGCAGTGAATGGATGATTAAGCGTCTGTGGGATGCTTTTCTTGACCCGGAAACGTCCAAATCCATTATTCCGTCCGATTGGCTGCAACGTTATGAGAAGGATCAGGCGAAGGCGAATCCGATCTGGACTTGGGAGCACATGGTGATTGATTATATAGCCGGGATGACGGATGCTTTTGCCGAGAAAATATACAATGAACTATACGGTCTCAAGGTGGGTTCCATCTACGATCTAGATTAGAGATAAGCATGACGAAGGGAGATGAGACGCTTGGGTGCGAACATCAGTGGAAAATACAATCTGGGCGTACTTGACCTTGTTCCAAGGTTGAACGGCGCCACAGCAGAACAGGCGCTACAACAATCCGTTACACTTGCGCAGCATGCTGAAGCCTGGGGCTATTCAAGGTACTGGACGTCGGAGCACCATGACATGGACGAACTTGCATCAGCATCACCGGAAGTGTTGCTTGCCCATATTGGCGCGCGAACGAACACGATCCAGCTTGGCTCCGGTGCCGTACTGTTACCACATTATAGCCCGCTTAAGGTAGCGGAGTCGTTCCGACTGTTGGCGGCGCTCTACCCGGGGCGCATTGAGTTAGGCTTGGGACGTGCTCCTGGGGGCGGTCCCCATGCAACGATGGCCTTGAGTGGCAATTACTTGCAGCATGTGTCCAAGTTGCCTGAATCGCTCGCGGCACTAACCGAACTACTGGAAGATCGATACACTTATGAGGAACATCCAGTGACGGCCCGTCCGATTCCGGAGCTTCCATTATCCTTATGGATGTTGGGTACCAACGTGAAGAGTGCTGAGTTTGCCGCTCGCTTCGGTATGGGATATGTATTCGGACAATTCATGAGTGATGCGGATGGTACGGAAGCTGTGCGGCGTTATCGGGAGGGTTTTATCCCCAGCGCCAATAGGAAAGAGCCGGAGGTTATGGTTGCTGTAAGTGTGCTGTGTGCGGAGACGCAGGAAGAGGCATTGTCCTGGAGTAGCGAAATGGCGGAGAGACGCAGATCTGTTGGAAAAGAAATTTCAACGCAGTCTGACCATGTCAGCACAAGTACCGGCACCAATGACATGACCGATGCCAATGAGAATGAGGTACAACGGCATTATGCCGGTACACCTGAACAAGTCTCGAAACAGTTGCAGCAGGTGTGCCAAAGGCTGAATACGGATCGGCTGCTTGTAGTGACAACTGGACCGGATTACGAGAGAAGGTTGGCCTCCTACAAGTTGCTGGTGAACGCATAAGGGGGCGGCTGCTAGCCGTTATGATACAAAGAATGGCGGATTCCATTCCGCCATCTGCATGGATTTAAATCGTAAGAGCTGCAGATCGGATATTTGCCGTATGCTGCAGCTCTTTTTTGCTTCATTTAAGTCTGAATTTTACATCATTCGATTCCGTTCAACAGATGATGTGAAATAATCACAAGATTTTACAAAATAAAGCATGACTAAAATAAAAGAATGTTATAATACTTTACGTCTCTTTTCCTATGGATATAATATAGAAAAGAGTAATTTGCAAGATGCCAAAAGAAGGGTAAAACAACGACAAAAGCACCTAAAATACGGAAGTGGCCGAAGATGGGCACAAGGGGGAAATCATATGTTCAGCAGATTCAAGATCAAGAGTATCGGTCTGCGTATCAGCATCGCGTTCTATCTATTAATCCTCTGTTTAATTCTTCTTAGTGTCACGATTGTTACACAAATGAACTCGATGGAAAAAAATACGAATATGATCACCAATAACTGGATGCCCTCCATCCAGCAGATTAACCGATTGAATTATACAACAGAACATATTTTGTCATTAAGCTATCGTCACTTTGATGCACAGGCAGGGGCCAAAGCGGACCTTGCTGAAGAGCGCACCAAATACATTCGCGAAACGGCCCAGGCTATTAAAATATATGATCAGCAGGAGAAGACAGCTGAAGAAAAAGAGCAGTGGGAAGCATTAAAGAGCAAGTGGGAAGCTTACCTCAAGATTAACACGCAATCCATCAAGCTGAGTGATGAAGGTCAGGAACAACTGGCTAAGGAAGTATCCGAAAAAGGGGCCGCCTCCTTCGATGCCATGCAAGTCCATCTGGACTATCTGGTGGATTACAATCAGCAGCAGTCCGATCTCTCTGCGGCTCAGACGATCAGATCCGTCCAAGATGGCCGAATCATTATCGTCATTGGTGTTCTTGTGATGATTATCATTACAGCAATTGCGATCCCAATTATCCGTTCACAAGTCGTTAAACCACTGCTTCGGGTGATCAGTGCCGTGAAACTGATTGCGGAAGGTCAATTGAATGTCCAGGACATACATACCAAACATGAAGACGAAGTTGGTGTTCTTGCCAAAGCCGTGAATGACATGAAAGGTAATCTGACGTCCATGGTATTGAATGTTAGACGAATTGCTGAAGCCGTCAACCGCCAAAGTAGTGAATTGGCTATTTCCTCTGAAGAGGTTAAGATCGGCAGTCGCCAAATTGCCATAACGATGGAAGAGTCCGCAAAAGCGGCAGAGAGTCAGGCAGAAACGGCTGTTGAATCCGCCCGTACCGTCGAGGGGCTGAACGCAAATATTCAGCAACATTCGGAACAGGGGAATCAGCTTCGTCTGATGTCAGACCTGATTTTGAAACAAGGACAGACCGGCCGCGAGTCCATGGAGCAATCCGTGAACCAAATGCTACAGATTGCTGGCGCAGTTTCCTCTTCCATGAACAAGATGGAACAGCTAGACCGTAAAAACGAAGATATATCGCAGTTGGTTCAAGTCATTCATGACATTGCGCGCCAGACCAACCTGCTCGCATTGAATGCTTCCATTGAAGCTGCCCGGGCAGGAGAGAGTGGACGCGGATTTGCAGTTGTTGCAGCAGAAGTGCGGAAGTTGTCCGAAGCCGTTCGAACTTCTGTGGAAGAGATTACCGTCATCACGGAGGACATCCAGAAGGATTCTCAGGGCGTTGTTGAGGAATTACGAACAGGTGTACTGGAAACAGAACGTGGGCAGCAGCAAGTACGTAATTCCGGCAATCTGTTCCGTACCATTAGTGAGTCGGTAGAGGGTATGGTTCAAGTCATTGGTACAATGACGGATGGTCTGGAAGGTATGCAGGAAGCGAGCGGACGGATGAATGATTTCAGTCAACAAATTTCGGCAGTATCCGAGGAATCCGCGGCAAGTGTAGAGGAAGTGTCAGCTTCAGCCGAAGAACAGGTGAGTTCAATGGAAACGATTAGCGGCAATATTCAAACCCTGAAAGATCTGTCCGAAGATCTGCTTTCTTCCATTGAAAAATTAAAAATATAAAACCTCTTCTTATAATAGAAGAAACATGAAGGACGGCTACCATATTGAGCTCTACAAACAGCAAAGATTCAGTTGTCGGAAGTTACGTATATACCTTCGCTTGCCATGAGAATGAACGTGCCCTATGTGAATTGGAATTGGAAACGATGCTCGTTCCTGGGACAGATATTGGTTCAGGAGATCACGCCTATGTACGCTCCAATATTTGCATTCCACCAGGTAGAAGTCCATTTGTCCGGGGCAGACTGGATGTGATGGCCGAAGCGGATACAGTAGCAGGTCTGAAACCTGCTGCTTCACAAGTCGCCTTGTCATCTCGTGAAACGTTCAAGGTTGTCTGCTTGAAAGAGGGCGATGACATGCCGGATTATGCGCATTCTCGTTTGCTGGAAAAAGAGCTGGGCATGTGCATTAAAGGCAAAGCTATGATGAAACAGCCTGACGTGACTTTTGGACTAATGCATGTGAATGGAAAATGGCTCTTCGGTCAATGGACAGAAGCCGATCGCTCGTGGCAAACCCATCATCAGAAGCCGCAAAATTACTCCACGGGCCTTGGTGTTACGTTAGCCAGAGCGTTAGTCAATATTGCTATTCCGCAAGTGGAGGGGCATCAGTTGCTCGATCCATGCTGCGGAATGGGAACCGTTGTAATTGAGGCATTGTCGATGGGAATTGAGGTCAAGGGAAATGATTTGAACCCTTTGGCGGTACAGGGTGCACGCATTAATGTTCCTCATTATGGGTATGATCCAACCAGAATTACCCTCGGGGATATGAATGATCTGGAAGGTTTCTACGATGCAGCCATTCTGGACATGCCATATAATCTCTGTTCTGTTCTTCCGGATGAGGAACAACTTGCCATGTTGACGAGTTTGAAGAGACTTGCAGGACGGGCAGTGATCGTTTCCACCGAATGGGTGGAGGGGCACATTCTGGATGCCGGATGGAACATTGATCAGTATCGAACGGTGAGCAAAGGCACGTTTATACGTCACATTTGGCTATGCACTTAGAACGGCTGCGCTGAAAATAACAGAAAAAACCTCCATACCGGAAAAAATCCATTTTCCGGTATGGAGGTTTTTGATTTTCGTAGGGAAACTACCTTACATGAATTTGTACAATTTCACCTAGGACCATCTAGAATTTTTAGTATTTATGACTATAATTCACCAGATTGAGCGGAAGGGTTTTTCCGGCGATATATGCTTCCAAATTTTGAACAAAAATATCAAGTGCCCGCTCGGTGTATTGCTCTGTACTGCCTGCAATATGCGGAGTAATCAAGACGTTATCCTTACCCCATAGTGGATGATCTGCGGGGAGCGGTTCCTCCTCGAATACATCAAGTGCAGCAAAGGCAACCTGTCCACTGTCCAGTGCACCCAGCAGAGCCTCCGTATTTACGCTTGGGCCACGTCCCACGTTGACGAAACAGGAACCGGATTTGAAATGCTCAAATGCAGACTGATTATAGATATGATGCGTTTCATCTGTGAGTGGCAAAATATTGATGACGTAATCGCCTTGCCCCAGTGCTTCGTGTAAGCCGGACATATTGTACATTTGGTCTACATTTGGAACGTCTTTTCCGGAGCGACGAACCCCAATGACGTTCATGCCTAGTGCTTTGAGAATACGTGCGGTTTCTGTTCCGATCTCTCCAACGCCGACGATAACCGCTGTTTTGCCATGCAATTCCGGAAGTGGTTTGCCTGGGGATTTCCATTCTGCCTGCTGCTGGTGCAGCATCGCTTGTCTGAGCCAGCGGCTGTGGGACAACATCATGCCAAGAATAATTTCGGTTATGGGAATGGCGTGTACGCCATTAGCACTGGTTACCAATATGCTTTTTTGTTCCAAATCTGAGAAAGGAAGGTTGTCGACACCTGCGGACCAGACTTGAACCCATTTTAAAGGGCTGTTTTCTTTCAGTGCATGTTCGGTTACCAGAGGAGACCAGCCTAAGACAATTTCGGCTTCTTTTAACTCCGATGTGTCAATCTCTTTGGCTTTGCCAACCGTAAGTGTATAACCTGGTGCTGCATCCAGAATACGTTGTTGCTGCTTTGTCGACAAGGATGGAAAACATACAATTTTACCCATAGTTAGTGGCCTCCTGAATTGAAATAAGTTGTGGTATTAGTTTAGCAGAAAAGAAGGCGATGTGCGTAAAAGGCAGGAATACAGCCTCATGTGCAAATCCCAAAAATTGTGTCACTCTATACTTAACCAGCTTGAAACTATAGAGACGACTGTGAAATAATAAAACGAACTCTAGAAGAGGTGTATACCATGAATAACTATTCACATTCACATACGGATCTTCCATCCCGACGGGAACGATTGTTTATTGCACTCCGGGTGCCGGCACATATTCAGAATTCACTTCGGATATCTGCGGAACAGGTGCAAGGAAAGCTTGATTTTCGCAAATGGACGGACTACCGGGATTATCATATTACATTGCAATTTCTGGGGGATACCCTTGTTAGTGACATTGGACATCTGCGGAAAGCGCTGCGTTTGGCAACGGTCGGGTTCCAGCCGTTTGAACTGCAATTATCCGGATGGGGAACGTTCGGTTTGGAAGAGGCACCAAAGGTATTGTGGAAAGGTGTTGAAGGAGAAGTGGACCAACTTCATCTTCTGCAAAAACAGATCGTGGGCGCAACTGCTTCCCTTGGATTTGAGGCCGAATTAAGACCTTATTCTCCTCATATTACGATTGCGCGTAAATTTCTGGGCCAGAACCCAGGAAATGAAGATAAAGGAATATTTGGAGTGCTTCCAGGGCAATTTTTAGGTGTTAATTCTTGGATGGTCCAAGATTTTGTGCTACATGTGACACAGCCAGGTCAGGCGCCGATGTATGAGGTTGTGGATACGTTTTCTTTTTCCTGAAACTCATTGATATGACATAAAATCACATTGACATAACGTTATTCCCTATGTAATATTAGCCATCGTTATTCAAATTCTTTTTTTGTGGTTACTTAGTTTAGGGAATTGTTTCGACAGGAGGAATCTTCGAATGGATATTATAAGCAAGAATCGTTGGGTGGCACCGATGTTATCTGTGCTACTTGTATGTATAGTGGGGGCTAACGTCGTTCAGGCGACTGGAAAATGGAATGAGGCAAGTGATAGCAAACAGATGACCGAACTTGCGGCATCTGCAGAAAATAGCGAAAATTCTTTTAGCGGAGACAGGCGTATGATGCAAGACGGGACAAGTCTATCTTCTGATGCGTCTACACAGACTGATAACTGGACCAATTCGCTCCCGGCCAAGAACTGGCTGACGGCTGCCCAGGAAGAGCAGGAACAGAAAGAAGCCAAGGCTAAACATGCGGCCAGAGCTGCAGCAGCGGCCAAAGCGAAGAAAGAGGCTGCTCTGAAATTGGCCAAGATAGAGCATGCCAAAGCGGTAGCTGCAATTACGACTCCCCCCCAAAAACTTTACTTTACACGGACCAAACTCCTGAACCAGGAAGACTCGAAAATTGCAACCTGGTCATACAGTGTGTCCGATAAAGAGCTGCTTCTGCTGCAAAAAATTGTCATGGCAGAGGCGGAAGGTGAACCGTACGAAGGCAAAGTGGCAGTTGCCAATGTTGTCTTAAACCGGCTGCGGTCAGCCAATTTTCCCGATACCATTTACAAAGTAATCTACCAGAAATCTCAATTCAGTCCTGTAGCGAACGGGCGCTTGAAACGTGTTACTCCTAATGAGGACAGTATCAAGGCAGTTAATGCAGCGTTGAATGGGAAAAAGGAAGTCGCTGATGATACGTATTATTTCTTGTCATTGACGCTTGCGGACGATCTGACAGTGGCTCGCTCCCAGAAAAAAGTAAAAACGATCGGGCATCATACTTTTTACAAGTAATTGACCTGTAAATTCTGCAAACAGGCAGGGTAGTTAACTATGTATTCGCTACATAGACCTTGAAAAGCCCTGTAATGCAGTTTTATTTCGTCGTTTTTAACTTTATTGGCGATGAGAGTTTGTTATTTAAATTACCCTTTTTTGCAGCAAATCATACGGAGATAAGAATGAAATAAAAGAAGGTTCCCTTCCGGATTAATGGAGGGGAACCTTCTTTGTGCATGTCTTTAAGAGATGAAACACCTTCGTAGAACGACTAGAAGGGGTCATAGAGCTGCTAGAATGGAATTCTGGTACCTGACAGCGAAGTTGCCCCGATTCCGGCTGTGAAGCGCTCCTTGGGCGCCGATGTGACTTCCGCTGTAGCCGGGAACAATAAATCATGGACAGCCTGGGCACAACACGTTGGATCGTAGGTGTTTCTGTTCCCTGGTTTGTGGACTGCTTTCAGCTGGCTTTCAGCTTCACGTGGTGCATAGATCTGCTCACACAAATGCCTGAAGCGATTGGTAATAACGTCAGCAGAGTGAATGATTTGACCGTATCCGGCTTGTACAAAATATTCACAGTTCTCTTCTTCCTGTCCCGGCAATGGAGGTACGAATAACATCGGCAAGCCTTTAGCCAATGCTTCTGTACAAGTCATGCCACCTGGTTTCGTAATGAGCACATCGGATACGTCCATCAGTTTGCTGACCTCACGAGTATACCCAAGAATGCGTATATTCGGATGTTGGAAGCAGGACATTTCCTTCAGCTTGGCAATCATTTTCTCATTGCTTCCAAGACAGAAAAGCAGCTGTACCCGATCCGCCCATGACGTGAGGGTCTTCATATGCTCTTCATCAAAAGAAAGTCCCCATCCGCCACCCATTAGCAGAGCAGTGGGCATGTTCTGAAGCCCCATTTCCTGTCGGAGGCTTACCTTGTCTCCTGCTTCCCAGAAGTCAGGATGAACAGGAATACCGGTGATTTGGATGCGAGAGGGTTCAACACCCCTGATCTCAAGCAGAGCCTTAACTTGTGGTGTGGATACCAAATATTTGTTGACCTCGGGATTAATCCACGTTGCATGTACGTCGTAGTCTGTGACCAGTGTATAAAGTGGAATATTAAGTCCCTGACGTTTCAGTCGTGAGATGACCGCATTCGGAAATGGATGAGTACAGATCACGGCATCGGGTTTCAATTGGGATACGACCTGAGCCGTCTGTGTATAGAAAATCCGATGCAAGGCCAGTTTGGTAAATCCATTTAGTGATTTGTTATATTGTGTCCGATACAGCAGACTGACCAGCTTGGGCTGAACGGTTAGTGTCTTGCGGTATGCAGACAGAATAAGCGGAGCCATGGTTGGATTTAAAAATTTGCCGAGTTCAATAACCCGACTATGCACATGTGGACTGACTTTCTTAATGCCGCTTGCGAGCGCATGGGCGGCCTGGGTGTGACCGGTGCCGAAACCTTCGGATAACAAGAGCACTCTTGGTTTTCGCATGAGTTCACCTTTATTCATCAATTTAAATTTAACATTCACAGTCATACCGCACGTTGCATTACTACATGAATATACAGCGAAGCGGAAAATCATGTTCATTCGTTACATATTTACACTATAGTTAATGTTCTGATACATCAAAACTTCGTCTTTATCCGTATTGTTGGAGTCATCATACACTATAGACGACGATAGAAGCAGTTTCCACTGCATTTCGGTTAAAAAAAATTAACACAATTTTTTAATGTTAGGGTTGCAATCTGATGAGGAGAGTGGTAATCTTGGTTTTGACCGAATGACCGAATTGTATTTCTGGTCATTTGAAGAGGACGATCAACGAAAACGAGGAGGGATATGATGGCTCCGATTGACAGGAGACAGCAGGTCATTCATGCAGCCGCGCAGTCTTTTGCCATGTTTGGATACAAGGCAACCACGATGGATCAGGTAGCGAAGATTGCGAATGTTGGCAAGGGAACGATCTACACGTTCTTTACGAATAAGGAACAATTGTTTGATCAGATTTTGGTGGAAGTAATCCAGGAAATGAAAAACATTGCTCATCGTGAAGTTCATCAGGAAAGTGCTTTTTTTGATAATCTGTTTCGTGTGCTTGATTCATTGCTAGAGTTTCGTCGTGATCACGATTTGCTGGTTAAATTGTCCCAGGAGCTTAAGGATTTTGGAACTCTTCAGGCCAAGGAAGGTTTGGAGAAAGTGGAGAAAGTTATCTCCGATTTTCTGGCACGGGAGCTTGAGAAGGCAAGAGACAACGGAGAGATTCGTGATTGTGATCCACAGGTAGTTTCCTTTATGATGATTCGTTTGTACATTGCCCTCACCTCAGACTGGAGTAAGCAACACGAGCCGCTGAGCAAAGAGGAAATCAAGAATTACTTTCGCCTTTTCTTAATGGAAGGAATTGCTGCAGCAACGTAACCCGAATTTATTATTACTATAATATGGGTTAGTCATACGATTGAAGGCAGTGAGGCTTGTCGAGAGACAGGTTTGTTTTTTTGCTCTAAAGTGACCGTTTGAGGAAAGTAGTCACTTCGTGTTTCGGTAAATTTCCGAAACGCGTCAAATTAATTTCATTATGGTTATTCTGCTTAGGAAGCAGAGAGAACAAGGGGAGAAAATGACATGAAATCTTTATCCGTGTTTTTCAAGGATGTGGGATCGGCCGTGAGAAACCCGAAGGTGTTGATCCCCGTTATTGCAATTTTGTTTATACCGATTCTATATAGTGGTATCTATTTGGCTGCCTACTGGGACCCATATGGTCATGTCGATGAAATGCCGGTTGCGGTTGTTAACCTTGATAAAGGTGCAGAACTGGAAGGTAAATCATTGCATGTCGGTAGTGACCTCGTGGATGAACTGAAGAAAAATGCAGATTTTAAATGGGATTTTGTCAGTGCCATCCAAGCCAAAGAAGGCATGGAAAACGACAAGTATTATATGCAAATTACGATCCCGGAAAACTTTTCATCCCAGGCAACCACGTTGCTTGATGATAAGCCAGAACCGGCTGATCTGATCTACGAACCAAATGGAAATTACAGCTTTGTGGGTGCGCAGATTGGCAAAACGGCCATCAAAGATCTGAAAGCTAAAGTTTCGGCCAAAGTAACGGAATCCTATGCGGAGACCCTGCTCGACAAATTTTCCGAAGTATCGGACGGATTGGCTGAAGCTGGCGATGGCGCAGGAGACTTGAATACGGGCGCAGGCAAGCTGGATGATGGAGCTGTGAAGCTCAAGGATAATCTGGCGAAACTGGCATCCGGTACATTGGAACTTCAGGATGGCTTGTCTCCATTAAGTGATGGTGTCAATGCACTACACACGGGGGCAACCAAACTTGAAAGTGGTACATCGAATCTGGTATCCGGTTTGCAGCAGCTTCAAGCTGCGGCGACAAGCCAGCTTCAGAGCGGTGCAGACCAGTTGAAGGACGGCAGTGCCAAGCTGGAAACTGGACTTAAATCTTCCGTGGACGGAGCAGGCAAGCTGCAAGCGGGTCTGCAATCGTCAGAGCAAGGTAGTGCGAAGCTGTCTGAGGGTCTGCAAAGTGCAGTCCAAGGCAGTGGCACCTTGGCCACTGGCCTGCAATCGGCAGTAGATGGAAGCAGTAAGGTTGCTGACGGTGCTCAGGGCGTTGCTGATGGGTTGAAGCAGCTAGCTGCATCCAACCCTGAACTGGCAGCCAGTGAAGACGTACAGAAGCTGCTGGCAGCCAGTGCAGCGGTCGCTGAAGGCAGTAAGCAACTGCATGAGAGCGAACAGAAGCTTGCGCAAGGTGCAGATCAATTACACCAGGGCAATCAGCAACTGGCAGCAGGTGCGTCCGAGCTGCATGGAGGCCAAGAGCAGCTTCTGACAGGTGCGAACCAGTTGGTGGATGGTCAGCAGCAATTGCTGGCGGGCGCTGGACAGCTTAGCCAAGGCGGAGCGAAACTCTCCGATGGTCTGAAGCAATTTAGCGGCAAGCTGGGCGAGGCTGCAAGTGGCGGCACATTGCTGGCAGATGGAGCCAAGCAACTGGGGTCCGGAACTACAGCCCTGCAAACGGGTGTGGGTAAACTGAGCGGTGGTGTGAGTTCGCTAACGGACGGCTCCAAACAACTCGGTGACGGAGCAGGCAAGCTGGCAGACGGTTTAACTGAGCTGAAAGACGGATCAAGCGAACTGGCTACCAAGCTGAACGATGCGGCTCAGAAAACATCAGAAGTCAAGAAAACGGACGATGTGGTGAATATGTTCGCTGAACCTGTGAATACGTCCGAGAACACAACAGAGAACGTGAGCAATTATGGTACAGGGTTGACGCCGTTCTTCCTGTCCATCGGTTTGTTTGTTGGATCGCTGATTTCAACGATTGTTTTGAAAATGCGGGAAACTTCCGTACTGGGTGCAACAGGTTGGAACCGTTTTGTCAGCCGTACACTCGTATTCGGTTTTGTGAGCATTATCCAATCCGTGATCGTGGCAAGCTTCATGCTGTACGGTCTTGGACTGGAAACGCACAGCGTACCGCTGTTCTATCTGTTCACGATCTTTACGGGATTGACCTTTATGTTTATTGTTCAGGCCCTCGTAACTTGGCTTGACTTGCCAGGGCGTTATGTTGTTATCCTGTTATTGGTCTTCCAGCTTGCAGCAAGTGCGGGAACCTTCCCGGTAGAGCTGATTCCGTCATGGCTCCAGTCATTTAGCCCTTGGCTGCCAATGACGCACAGCATTATGGGATTCAAAGCAGTTGTATCCAGTGGCAATTTCGATGTGATGTGGCATCAGGTCGGCATTTTGGCAATCTATGCAGGTATATCTGTCCTACTGACCTTGGCTTTCTTCCTTTCGAGCGGGAGACGTCGCAAAAAAGAAGCCGAAGTGGCTGAATCCGGTCAAGTGGTGACGGCATAAGCCGAATTGAACCGGAATTGGACAGAATTGTGAAAATAAACTTTGGACTCAAGTATCAAAATTATGCAATATAGTAGTCAAATAGTGCAAAGAGTCTGCGACCCGAAAATGGGCTGCAGACTCTTTTTGTATACAAATGCATAAGAATGAAGATATTCGCTGGATCATGGCATGAGAAATTGGACCAACTATGGTTAAACGCAGGCCACATATGGAATGATTTTCTTTTGTCAGCAATTAAAATTAGTTGTACTCTGACATAAAATGTGTATAATTATTCGAAAAAGAGATGAATTTTAGCATCAGTACACTAAAGCTGTACTGCAAAACATTTCTTATCAGAGGTATTAAAAAGTTTAAATTGCGCTGATGTTAGGTCGGTGTTAAAATAATAGAACTATATCAAAAAACGTCGCTCCATATCAGCGGCCGTGCCAGCGGTTGCGTGTTGTTATACCAAGCTGTTTACCGGGTGATCCGGACCAGCTCATCTCATGGATGGCCTCTGCCGCAATAGCAGCATTTATAAGATTGACAGCCATTATTGCTGTCGCCCTCGTTCATCCAGCAGGCAATTTTTCAGGTTGAAAATGCCCGCCCCTCCCGTTTTATTGTTGCTTGTTGCCTATGTTCTTGATCTTTCCGAAATACTTCACTATAGAAAGGTTGCGTTCCATGAGACACATCGGATTACCTCCTAAACAGGGTCTGTACGACCCACAGTTCGAAAAAGACGCATGCGGAATGGGTTTTGTTGCCAACATCAAAGGAGTACCTTCACACGACATCGTTAGTCAGGCACTGACCATGCTCAGTAACATGGAACACCGCGGAGGACAGGGCAGTGAGCCTAATTCCGGTGACGGAGCCGGTATCTTGATCCAGATTCCACATCGCTATTTTGCACAGGAAGCGGACCGTCTTGGTTTTGCATTACCTGAACAGGGCTTTTACGGCGTAGGGATGCTGTTCCTTTCACAGGACCCTGTCATTCGGAGCGCGCATGAAGAGAGCCTTAAGAAGATCATCGAAGAAGAAGGCCAGACGTTCCTGGGTTTCCGGGATGTGCCTACGTTTGATGAGATGCTGGGACGTTCTGCGCTTGCAGCGAAGCCTTATGTGCGTCAGGTGTTCATTGGAAGATCGGCAGATGTTAAGGATGAATTGGGATTTGAACGGAAATTGTACGTCATTCGTAGACGTGCGGAGCTGGCTATTCGTTATTCGGCGGATGAAGCAGAAGGTGGTTCATTCTACCTGCCAAGCTTGTCCTGTCGAAAAATCGTCTACAAAGGCATGCTGACAACGGAACAGGTGGGACAGTTCTATCTGGATCTTCAGGAAGATCTCGTGGAATCAGCGATTGCGCTTGTTCACTCCCGTTTCAGTACGAATACATTCCCAAGCTGGGAACGTGCCCACCCGTATCGCTTCATGATCCACAACGGTGAGATCAATACGATGCGTGGTAACGTGAACTGGATGCATGCCCGGCAGTCGCTGTTTGAGAGCGAATTGTTCGGTAACGACATCTCGAAAGTAAAACCGGTTATCAATCCGGATGGTTCGGATACGGCCATGTTTGATAACACACTGGAGTTCCTGTATTTGAGCGGCCGTTCATTGCCACACGTGGCCATGATGATGGTTCCTGAGCCTTGGAGTACAGATGAGGGAATGGATCCTGCCAAGAAGGCATTCTATGAATATCACAGCACGATGATGGAGCCGTGGGATGGACCGGCAGCAATGGCCTTTACCGACGGTTTACAGATTGGTGCAACTCTTGACCGTAATGGTCTGCGTCCTGCACGTTACTATGTAACGAAAGACGACCGCATTATTTTGTCCTCTGAGGTTGGGGTACTTGATATCGCTCCTGAAGAAATTCTTTACAAAGATCGTCTGCGTCCTGGACGTATGCTGCTTGTCGATACACAACAAGGACGTATAATTGCGGATGAGGAAGTGAAAGCTCTCATTGCGGCCGAGAATCCGTATCAGGATTGGCTCGATGAGCATCTGATGGATCTGAATGAGCTGCCGGATGCACCGGAACTGCCTGATCCAAAACATGATAACGTGACGCAGCTTCAGCTGGCGTATGGATATACATTTGAAGAGTTGCGCAAAGTGTTGGAGCCAATGGCTTCAACAGGTATGGAAGCTACAGGCTCCATGGGTTATGATGCACCACTGGCGGTTCTATCGGATCGTCCGCAGCGTCTGTATAACTATTTTAAACAAATGTTTGCACAAGTTACCAATCCACCGATCGACGCAATTCGTGAAGAGATTGTAACGTCTACAGCAACTACGATCGGACCTGAGCGTAACCTGCTGAATCCTGAACCGGAGAGCTGTCGTCAGATTCGTTTGGATACACCGGTACTTTCTAATGAGGATTTTGCGAAGATTCGCCATGTTCGTCGTCCGGGCTTCCGTTCCATGACGATTCCGATCTTCTTTACAGCAAAAGAGGGCGCAGAAGGACTTCGCAAAGCGATGGAACTGCTCTTCGAAGCTTCAGACCGTGTCATTGACAAAGGTCACAACATTTTGATCCTGTCTGACCGTGGTGTGGACGCCGAGAATGCGGCTATTCCAGCATTGCTGGCTGTAGCAGGTTTGCATCATCATCTGATTCGTAAAGGAACCAGAACCAAAGTCAGCATTTTGCTGGAATCGGCAGAGCCGCGTGATATTCATCACTATGCCTTGTTGCTTGGTTACGGCGTAAGTGCGGTGAACCCATATCTGGCGTTTGAAACGCTGGATGACATGATTCAGCAAGGGTTGCTGCGTGGCATCTCACATGAGAAAGCCGTGAAGAACTACATTAAAGCCGCTACCAAAGGCGTTATTAAAATATTGTCCAAAATGGGAATTTCGACGATTCAATCCTATCGTGGGGCCCAAATTTTCGAAGCAGTGGGTCTGAAATCGGACTTCGTTGATCGTTACTTTACGTGGACGCCTTCGCGAATTGGCGGGATTGGCCTGGAAGAAGTGGCTGCCGAAGCATTGACTCATCACAACCGTGCCTTTACGGACAAAGATGGCAATGACAAAGTGCTGGATTCCGGCGGGGAATACCAATGGCGTAACGATGGAGAAGAGCATCTGTTCAATCCGCAAACGATCCATACGCTGCAGCATGCAGTACGTACGGGCGATTACAAACTGTATAAAAAGTATTCCAAACTCGTGCAAGGCGAAAATGATCAGTTGCTGACCATTCGCTCCATGCTGAGACTGAAACCGGTCGGTCCTGCGATTCCTTTGGAAGAAGTAGAGTCCGTCGAAGACATTATGCGTCGTTTCAAAACCGGGGCAATGTCCTTCGGTTCAATCAGCAAAGAGGCACACGAAGATCTCGCTATTGCGATGAACCGTGTTGGTGGTAAATCCAATACAGGTGAAGGCGGCGAAGATCCGGCTCGCTTCATTAAAGATAGTAACGGTGATTCTCGTCGCAGTGCGATCAAACAAGTGGCATCCGGACGTTTTGGTGTAACATCCAACTATCTGGTTAATGCCGACGAGATTCAGATCAAGATGGCACAGGGAGCAAAACCAGGTGAAGGTGGACAGTTGCCTGGACGCAAGGTGTACCCTTGGGTTGCTGAAGTTCGTGGATCAACACCGGGTGTAGGTCTGATCTCTCCGCCACCGCATCATGATATCTACTCGATTGAGGATCTGGCTGAGTTGATCTATGACTTAAAAAATGCCAATCCACGTGCAGAGATCAACGTTAAATTGGTATCCGAAGTCGGCGTTGGAACGATTGCTGCTGGTGTTGCTAAAGGTCGTGCCGATATTATCCTCGTCAGCGGTTATGACGGTGGTACAGGTGCATCCCCGCAAGGCTCAATTCGCCACGCGGGAATGCCTTGGGAGCTGGGTCTTGCAGAGACACATCAAACGTTAATGCTGAATAATCTGCGTGACCGTGTCGTACTGGAAACAGACGGAAAAATGCTGAATGGTCGTGACTTGGCTATCGCAGCTTTGCTCGGAGCTGAGGAGTATGGATTCTCTACAGCACCACTCGTTGCACTCGGTTGTATCATGATGCGTGTCTGCCAGATGGATACATGTCCGGTAGGTGTAGCAACACAAAACCCTGAATTGCGTAAAAATTACACGGGAGATCCTGCTCATGTCGTTAACTTCATGCGTTTTGTTGCTGAAGATGTTCGCGAAATCATGGCTGATCTTGGATTCCGTACGATTCAGGAAATGGTAGGTCGTACCGATTGCCTCGAAACGGTAGAGGCTGTAGACCACTGGAAGAAAAAAGGTGTAGATCTGTCGGTATTGTTGCATGTGCCTGAAATGCCAGAAGGCTCTGCACGTTACCGTACACAGCATCAAAACCACCAATTGGAAGAGACGCTGGATATGCAGCAGTTGCTGCCATTGGCGCAACCTGCGCTTGAATCCGGTCAACCGGTTGAAGCGGTGCTTCCAATTACCAATGTAAACCGTGCAGTAGGTACCATTTTGGGTAGTGAAATTACGCGCAAATATGGAATAGCAGGATTGCCTGAAGATACGGTTCAATTCAAATTTGTCGGGTCCGCTGGACAAAGCTTTGGGGCCTTTGTACCTAGAGGTATGACATTGACCGTTGAAGGGGATTCCAATGACTATGTAGGTAAAGGGTTGTCCGGAGGTAAACTGATCGTCATGCCTTCACCGAAAGCCACATTTGATGCCGAAGATAACATCATCATTGGTAACACGGCTCTATACGGTGCAACCAGTGGTGAAGCGTATATTCGTGGTATTGCGGGAGAGCGGTTCGCTGTGCGGAACTCGGGTGCCAAAGTGGTTGTTGAAGGTGTAGGCGACCATGGTTGTGAGTACATGACGGGGGGACGTGTCGTCGTTCTGGGTGATACAGGTCGTAACTTTGCAGCCGGGATGTCCGGAGGTATCGCTTATGTGTATGATCCGAAAGGCACATTCCTAAAACGTTGTAATCTGGAAATGGTACTTTTGGAGCGTATCGAAGATGTCTCTGAGAGTGCTGATCTGCGAGGCATGATTCAGCGTCACGTTGCGAACACAGGCAGTGAGGCGGGGCAGCGCATTCTGGATAACTGGCAGCAATCTTTAGATCAATTTGTTCGGGTTATTCCAAAGGACTTCAAACGAATGACTGAGCAAATCGAACGGATTCAGGCAACGGGCCTGACCGGAGAGGCTGCTTTGCTGGCTGCATTTGAAGCAAACATGCGTGAACTCGCACGTACAGGAGGTTGATTCACCATCCCTGTTTGAATGCATGAACAGGTTGTCTTAAGAATTATAGGAGCTTTATGGCTGCCAAACCGGCGCCGTAGAGCTCCTATTTGGTTTTCGACAAAATTAGAACCTAGACAAAAAACGCTATCGCCATGAGACGACAACATTGAGGAACTTTCTCAAGTATAATAAGGCTAGTTTTGGAGTGCAGGGAAAGTATAAAGATAAGAGAGGTTAGCGGAATGAATATGAAGCAACCAAGCAGGGGCGACCGTAAGCCGAAAGGTAAACCAGTCGAAGCAACCCAGATGGACATCATGAAAGTTTTACTACAATGCGGAATCGACCCGGAGCGTTGGAACCATTTCGTATCCTCCGACAACAACAAGCGCGCTTGACAACACATCGACAAGCCTAGAATAGATGGAGGGAAATCAAGACATAAAAAAGCCCAGCAACCGGAGAATGGTATTTCTCGGTACTGGGTCTTCTTTGCGGATTTAATCCATACTACGTTCCATACGGACAAAAGCAATAAAACGACGTGCCTCTTCTTCTGTTAAGGGTTTTCCATCAATCATCAAGCCGAAGCGTTCCAACACTTCCTTATCCGATAATTCAAGGGAGTCCACAAATTCCCTTACGTCCTCATCCATCACCACATCACTTTGTTTTGTCCGTCCAATGAGATAATCAATGGATACGCCAAAGATGTCAGCAAGTCTCGTTAACACTTCGAAATCAGGTTTACGTCGGTTCTTCTCGTAGTGGGAGAGAGCAGCTCTTGTAATATGAATGGAGCTCGCAAGTTCTTCTTGAGTAAGTCCCCGCTGTTCCCTTAATTCAGCAATGCGATTTCCGTAGCTCATATGCTATTTCCCCCTGAACACCATCAAATATATATTGAAACAATCCTGAGCCAAATGTTTGATCAGGGCAGCTTTCCTGCATCATCGTAAAGCCTTAGTCATCCTAGTTGTATATAGGTCTGTCTAAGGACATCTCATATTGTCGTAAATCAAAAGAACCATGTCCAAATACCGCTTGACATGATACGTATTGTATCGTAAATTGGACGTATGGAGTTACAAAATGTATCATTTGGGATATTTTAAGTATGAACAAGTTGCCTAACCAATATACCTGTGAGAAGGAATAGAGGCAACTCTTGCAATTTAATCCATTCTAAAGGAATGAAGCCATGAATTCTTCAATGATTCAGGAATGGGCTGATCTGAAATTAAATGTCCATATGTACATTCAGGAGTTTCATGGCAAATTGATAGAGCTCAAAAGACGCCCCGTTCTTTTACTTGGAATGGACACACGAGCGATTACCTTCCTGAGCGATCTGAACTTGCCAATCTCATCAGAGATGTTAATTGGTTTGGATGTAGAAGATAGCCATGTATGTGTACGACTTCACGCAAGGTTGCAATGGAAACAGCCCTTCGGAGAGCTCACATTGTATCATTCAAGCTTGCATATTCAGCAAGAGCAGACACTATATATAACTGGACAGTTAAATGCGATGATTCGTGACGTTCAGTTTCCCACGGTTTCCCGCTTTCAATATGAGAAAGCGAGCGAACAATGTGCCTTAAAGGAACCCTATCATTACATTGATTTTACCATATGAGTTGAACACATTCTAAACATATTCTGAACAAGCATGTACTTAACGCCATTTTACTATATTTCATAGCGTTATGCATTAGTTCTTTAACACCAAAAGCATTTGCGCAATGAATAAAGGGGCGAGGGGGATCATACATTGAGGAAGTTTGGATATGGTTGAAATGCACTGCCACATTTTGTCCGGTCTGGATGATGGTCCTGTTGATATGGAACAGTCCATTGCGATGGCTGAGAAAGCGGCAGCCTCAGGAATTACCTCGATCATTGCTACTCCGCATCACCTGAACGGGCAGTACAACAATCAACCCAACGTGGTCAATCAGGCAGTGGACCTGCTACATGCAGAACTTCGCAAACGCAACATTCGCTTGGAGATCCGTTCCGGACAGGAGATCAGGGTGCATGACCACCTGATTGCAGACTTATACGCAGGAAAGTGCTGCACACTCGCCGGGAGCCGATACATGTTGCTGGAATTGCCCTTTGGTCATATCCCCTCGCAGTTCCCCGGGATACTCCAAGAACTTAAGTTGGCGGGTATCATTCCAATTATTGCTCATCCCGAACGAAATCGTCCAATCCAGAACAATCCCGATTTATTGGTTGAATATGTTGGGCAAGGTGCTCTATGTCAAATCACGGCTCAATCGGTCATAGGACTTTTCGGACGAAAAGTTCAGAGATGGTGTTTTCATTTTTGCAAAGAAAACGGATTTCATTTCATTTCATCAGATGCCCATAATATGGAAGGAAGAACATTTTCAATGAAAGCCGCATATCACCTGCTTGAACGCCGATTTGGAAGTCACCTGATTCAAAATTTGCAAAATAATGCTTGGTCGGTATGGAACAATCAAATCATAGAGCCGGAAGAACCCGTAATTATGAAGCGTAGATTGTTGTTCTGGTAACCGGCTGAAAATATATAAGACACCGTTCTTTATCATAATTGCTGATTTAAATGGGAGGAATACAAGATGGAGTTAAAAGAGTATATGCAAATTTTACGAAAACGAATTTGGATTATTGTTGCCTTTGTTGCGGTTGCTTGCATAGGGGCAGGTGTTAAAAATTATTTTTTTACCGTACCTGTTTATGAGGCTAGTTCCAAGATAATTGTCAACCAGGCCTACAATGCCCAAGGCGTTCCTAATCTTGACTATGCTTCTATTCAAACCAATATCAAAGTAATCAATTCCTATATGGAAATAATCAAATCATCCGCAATCCTCGATAAAGTTGCCACTACATATCCTGACCTTGGTCTAACGGGCAAAGCACTGGGTGAAAGAATAAAAGTATCAACCGCTAATGAATCCCAGGTCATGAATCTAACCGCGATAGGTGTTTCTCCTGAAAAAGCAGCTAAGACAGTCAATGCTGTAACAAAAATATTCAAATCACAAATCCCCGTAATTATGAAAGTGGACAATATCACCATTCTTAGTGAAGCCAACCCTAATGATAATACAAAACCGGTTAATTATAACCCTTTGATGAATGTGTTAATTAGTTTCATTGTGGGTTTGCTGTTGGCTATAGGATTAGTATTTCTTTTGGAATATCTGGATGACACTCTCAAAACGGAAGACGAGATTGAAAGAGAACTTGGAATACCTGCGCTAGCAGTTATATCCAGAGTAAAAAAAGATGACGCTCGTTCTTCAAAGCAAACAATATTATCCCAACAACAGGTAGGTGAAAATCAATATGCCACGATTAACCAATGAAAAGATGAATTTAGTCACAATGGTGAATCCAAAATCAACGAATTCTGAAGCGTATCGTAAGTTAAGAACGAACATTCAATTTTCATCTATAGACAGTCAAATTCAAACCATAATGATTGCTTCAGCTGTTTCTGGAGAAGGAAAGACCACCACGATTGGTAACTTGGCTGTTACGTATGCTCAGGAGGGAAAAAAAGTTTTACTAATGGATACTGATCTGCGTAAGCCTTCAGTCCACCGTATGTTTAATGTTCCAAACCATATAGGGCTCACAAGTGTGATTTCTAATCAGTATTCTGTAAAAGAAGTACTTAGGGAGACTTTTATAGAAGGGCTGCATGTGTTGACTTCCGGGGCGATTCCACCTAATCCTTCAGAAATGATTGGCTCTCGTAAAATGACTTTGATATTAGAAGAATTAAAACAACAATATGACGTGATTCTGTTTGATACTCCACCTGTTTTGTCTGTGACAGATGCATTAATCATAAGTTCTTTGTGTGATGGCGTGATACTTGTTGTGAATTCAGGAAAAGTGAAAAAGGATGTGGTTAAGAAAGCCAAGGCCCATCTAGAACATGTTAATGCAAGAATATTAGGAGCAGTTCTAAATAACTTTCAGTTATCCAAGAGCAGAGCTGCACATTACGGAGAAAGTTAATCGTATCTGGCAATTAGTTTGGAGGTCATGTCTACTATACCTTTATCAAGGTAGGCACTCGGTCACACTGTGGGTAGTGTACCTTAGACGTATATCGTCAAGGGTGTGATGTGAGGCTGGGTTTGATGCCCTTTTATGAAATTAAAAGTAAGAATTGCATCAATTTATTTCATGATTTCATGGATTTTAATAAGTGGTCCAACTCATGCTTTTAAACATAAAAAATATTAATGGATAGGGTGGTATTTATGACTAGAGTGAGGAAAGCAATCATTCCCGCAGCCGGATTGGGAACCCGATTTTTACCCGCTACAAAGGCAATGCCTAAAGAAATGCTCCCTATTGTGGATAAACCAACCATTCAATACATCGTTGAAGAAGCTGTAGCTTCCGGGATTGAGGACATTATTATTGTAACGGGCAAGGGAAAACGTGCGATTGAAGATCATTTTGACAGCGCGTTTGAACTGGAGCAAAATCTGCTCGGAAAAGGAAAGCTCAGCTTACTGGAAGAAGTCCGAAAGTCCTCCAACGTTGATATTCATTACATAAGGCAGAAGGAAGCATTGGGACTTGGGCATGCAGTATGGTGTGCTCGAAACTTTATTGGCAATGAACCGTTTGCTGTATTGCTTGGCGATGATATTGTTGTATCGGATGTGCCGTGCACGAAACAACTCATTCAGCAATATGAGAAGGTCAACCAGTCTGTACTCGGAGTGAAAACGGTGAGTCCAAGTGAAACCTACCGCTACGGAATCATCGATCCATTGCACACAGAGGGGCGTTTGTCTTCTGTAAACAGCATGGTTGAGAAGCCACCATTGGGTACAGCACCTTCCAACTTGGCTATTATGGGTCGTTACATTTTGACACCTAAAGTATTTGAGTATCTGGAAGAACAAAATGTGGGTGCAGGTGGTGAGATCCAACTCACGGATGCGCTGCAAATGTTGAATCGGGATGAAGGAATTAGTGCTTATGATTTTGAAGGGTCCCGGTTTGACGTCGGCGAGAAACTGGGCTATATCCTAACCACACTTGATTTTGCTCTCAAAAATAAAGAATTGCGTGCGCCGGTCCTCATGGCGATCGAAGAGATTCTGATGAAGGAACAATTGAACCAAATGCTTGTAGCAGGAGGGGATAGTCTGTGAAACTTTCAAGACCGGAATACTTTGGGAGTGGAGAAGCGATAGCCAAAGAGGGAACTGCGGCAGTGCTTGAGCAGCCTTACTCACAACGTGTTGGTGGGTATACTGAAGTGATGAAACCCTTCATCGATTTTGTTATAGCGGCAGTGCTGTTGTTAATTACATCACCAGTCATGCTTGTAGCAGCGATTACGATTAAACTTGATTCTAAAGGACCTGTAATATTCAGGCAAGAACGTTACGGGAAAAATGGAGTCAAATTTAATATTTATAAATTTAGAACAATGCGTACGGATGCTCCGAAGTACAGTGCTTCCCCAACGACAAGTAATGACCCTAGAATTACACGGCTAGGTAGATTACTTCGTAAGACTAGCTTGGATGAGTTACCACAACTGCTTAACATCATCAAAGGGGATATGAGCTTTGTGGGTCCAAGGCCTGAACAAAAAAGAATTGTAGAAGAAAGCTATACCGATCTGGAACGCAGAAGGTTTTTGGTAAAGCCAGGGATCACTGGTTTGTGGCAAGTAAGTGATGTGAGAAAGGACCCTATACATCATAACTTACAGTATGATTTTCACTATATTTCGAATGTCTCTATTCTAATGGATATTAAAATTCTGTTCAAAACTGTTGTTGTAATGGTAAAGAGTAATACATTCTAGTTAGCCTCAATTAAATTTGGAGTGTGATCTTAATTGAAACATGTAGTGGTTACTGGAGCAGCCGGTTTTCTTGGCTCGCATCTCGTCAGATCGCTTGTTCAACAAGGAAATCAAGTAACGGGGATAGACAACTTATCTACAGGTGTTTTTCAAAATCTACAAGAGGTGATTAAGAGCCCTCTCTTTCACTTTCATCAAGCAGATGTAACTCAGGCCAGTTCACTTGATATACTCAACCAACAAAATGTTGATGAAGTGTATCATCTAGCCTCTCCAGCCTCACCTAAATTCTATCAAGCAGATGCTTTTGGTACAATCTGGGTAAATACAAAAGGAACTAATAATTTATTGGAACTTGCTCATAAAAAAGGAGCTAGGCTGGTATATGCTAGTACGAGTGAGGCATACGGGGATCCTGAAGTTCACCCGCAGCCTGAGAGTTATAGGGGGAATGTAAATACTTGGGGCCCGAGGGCCTGTTATGATGAGGCCAAACGTCTGGGCGAGGTTATATGTTATGAATACTTCACTAAACAACAGGTTGAAGTTAAGGTTGCGCGAATTTTTAATACTTATTCTGCCGGATTACGGAATGATGACGGGCGTGTTATTTCCAACTTTGTAACACAAGCTTTAACAGGTGCGGATATTACGATTTATGGTGATGGTTCACAGACTCGCTCCTTCTGTTATGTCGATGACAATATTAGAGGACTGCAATTACTAATGGCTTCAGAAAGCGCTAATGGACAAATTGTGAATATTGGAAATCCGAATGAATATACCATCCTTGAATTGGCACATTTGGTTAAAGAGTTAACACACTCGAACAGTAATGTTACATTTTTGCCTTTACCGGAGGATGATCCCAAAGTAAGACGTCCTGTGATTGATAAGGCACGAGATTTGCTTGGTTGGGAACCGCTGGTTCATTTGGATCAGGGACTAAAGCTTACCATTGATAATTATCGTGAAATACTGTTGGAAACTCAATTTGAATGAGAGGTACTCATATGGAGAAGGATAAAAAAATTTATATTGCTGGTCATAGAGGGCTAGTTGGATCTGCAATTGATCGGGCGTTACGTGAACAGGGATATACTTCGATTCTAACTCGTACAAGTTCAGAATTGGATCTACGTGATAATCAGGCTGTCGATGAGTTTTTTGCATCTGAACAGCCTGATTTTGTTTTTCTTGCTGCTGCTAAAGTTGGTGGAATTGTTGCGAATAACGATTACCCAGCAGACTTTATCAGAGATAATTTATTAATTCAAACAAATGTAATTGATGCTTCATATCGATACGGTGTTGAAAAGCTACTTTTTCTCGGATCAACGTGTATTTATCCAAAGATGGCCCCTCAGCCATTGAGGGAGGATTACCTACTTACTGGTGAGCTTGAACCAACCAATAAAGCTTATGCCATTGCTAAGATCGCTGGAATCACAATGTGCCAATCCTATAACAGGCAATATGGTACTCGTTTCATTTCCGTGATGCCAACCAATATGTATGGACCCAATGATAATTTTGATCTGACTACATCACATGTATTACCTGCATTGTTACGAAAATTTCACGAGGCCAGAACACAATCCTTGCCTTGTGTTGAGGTCTGGGGAAGTGGGTCTCCGTTGCGAGAATTTCTTCACGCGGATGATTTAGCCGAAGCCTGCATCTTTCTAATGGATCAATATGACGAAGATGAAATTATTAATGTAGGCGTTGGCAGAGATATTACTATTAAGGATTTGGCATTGTTAATTCGTTCAATTGTAGGGTATGAGGGAGAGATTGTATTTGATGCATCTAAACCAGATGGTACACCACGCAAACTGGTTGATGTTACTAAAATTAACGATTTGGGATGGTACGCACGTATTGAACTGGAAGATGGAATACGTTCTATTTATGAATTATATACCAGCGATTCGCTAGTTAAGCGGTAACTCAAATATAAAAAGGGTGGAGGAAATGTAATGAAAAAAGCTCTGATTACTGGAATTACAGGTCAAGATGGTTCCTATCTTGCCGAATTATTGTTGAATAAAGGATACAAGGTATATGGTATGCGTAGAAGAACGAGTACACCTAATTATGAGAATGTTGATCACATTAAGGAGCAGATTGAGTGGTTGTCCGGAGATCTTACCGACATGGCTTCTTTAATTGAAGCAGTCCGAGTGAGTGATCCGGATGAAGTCTATAATCTGGCTGCACAATCTTTTGTGGCAGCGTCTTGGCCTCAGCCACTGGCTACAGGACAGATTACAGCTTTATCCGTTACTAACATGCTTGAGGCAGTCCGTTTAATTAAGCCAAACGCCAGATTCTATCAGGCTTCCAGCAGTGAGATGTTTGGTCGTGTAGTTGAGACGCCCCAAAAAGAAACAACACCGTTTTACCCTCGCAGTCCTTATGGTGTAGCGAAAGTATATGGACATTGGATTACCGTTAACTATCGTGAAAGTTATAATATGTTCGCATGTTCAGGAATATTGTTTAATCATGAATCCCCTCGTCGTGGTATTGAATTTGTTACTCGTAAAGTTACAGACGGCGTAGCCCGTATTAAGTTAGGCATGACCGCGGAGTTGCGACTAGGGAATTTGGATGCAAAGCGAGATTGGGGATTTGCGGGAGATTATGTTAAAGCTATGTGGTTGATGTTGCAACAGGAACAGCCGGATGATTTTGTGATTTCAACTGGCGAGACCCACACCGTTGAAGAACTAGTAGAGGTTGCGTTCTCCTACGTAGGTTTGGATTGGAGAAACCACGTTGTTTTAGATGAGAAATTTGTTAGACCAGCAGAGGTTGACCTCTTACTGGGTGACTGTTCCAAGGCGAAGCAAGTACTTGGTTGGGAACTGGAGGTTGATTTTAAACAACTGGTGCACATGATGGTTGATGCAGATATGACTCGTTTGTCACAATCTAAAGAGATGGTTAACATATAGGCGCGGTATGGGCAAAGGTGTATTGCACTTATTCGGGAGTAATGTATCAATTAAAGTAGTTGCTATTTTATTCTCATTCTATATCGCCAAGTATTATGGAGCACACTTCTTGGGTATTTACACTTTATTTTTCTCGATTTACGGTATAGGACAATTCACCTGCAAGTTGGGATTGTTCTATGCACTGGAGAAAAGAATCAGTGAGATTCGCAAAGATGAAGGTCAGATTATCTCGGTTACGATCTTAATAAATACGGGGTTGTTGTTCCTCTCATTACTGGCAATCTTTGTATTTAGATCATTTCTCAATGGCTATATTGGTGTGGATAATGCTGCATATTACTTGATGTTGTGTATCGTAATTGCTAATTTTGGAAATCTACTTTCGATTTTGATTAAAGCTCAGAAGAATATTGTTGCGTACTCAAGAATTATGTTCATTAAAGAAGTGGTACCTCGTGTGTTCTCAATGATTGTTTTGATATGGATAGGGGATATTCGTGTACTATTTTCAGCAATAATTGTTGGAGAAATCGTTGCTTCATTATATTCGCTTATGGCATTGAAAAAAGTAAAGCTTGAACGTCCTTCCAAACATGCTTTCGGTCAATTGTATTCTCTTACAAAATATAATGCTGTAATGGAAGTTAGGACTTTGACATTTAGTTGGATCGATGTATGGATGATTGGTTTTTTCCTTACCAAAGAATTGGTGGGAATTTATCAATTAGCCTGGCAGATTGCTAGCGGGATATTAATTGTTAATAAAACATTGGCAACCGCTTATTTTCCTTACTTCAGCGAATGGGCAGCGAATAATAAACTGGATCAACTAAAAAATTACCTTAATAAAAAGGTTTATATGTATTTACTATTTCCTATCCCGGTATTTTTTGGGAGCTTGATCTATTCCGAGGATATTATGAGGTTATTCAACAATACGTTTGCCGAGGGGAAATGGGTCCTTGCTATATTGGCAGTTTGTGCGATATTTAGGTCAATACAGGAGCTGTACAGCAAGGTTCTTGTAGCCATGGATCATGCAAGACTTTCGTTTATCGCTTCTACCTACTCAGGCATTACAAACATCGTTCTTAACCTGGCTCTCGTACCTTGGATTGGCATTGAAGGTGCTGCAATATCAACATCTTTATGTGCCATTATTGACTTTATAGTCTGCCGTCACTATTTAAAGAAGGTGTTCAGTTATACCATGCCAAGAATTCAGTACCTTCCTAATATTGTAGCATCGTTTATCATGCTCGTTATGCTCTTGTTATTTAAATATGGTCTGGAGATAAGAAATATCTTTGTGGGCCTTATGTTGGGTGTATTGTTGTGGTTCATATCTTTGTTGTTTAACCGGACTTACCGAGATGAACTTTTGAGTTTTGCAACCTTTAGGAAGCTTAGGCAGAAATTGAATGGCTAATCGGATAATGTTGAAGTGGAGTGATGGTATTGGACAACATGACTGCGGTTATTGTTACAGATGATAATTATGCTCAGCATCTGGGGGTAACGCTGACTTCATTATTTGAAAATAAAAAATCAAGTCAGCCTTTAAAAACGTATCTGATCAGCAACGGTCTCAAACCCGAAAATCATGAGAAATTAAAACGTATTTTTGAGCGTTACCAGTCTGTTTGCGTATTTCTGGATATTGATACAAAAAAATTTGCCCACTTGTCTGTCAAAAATCACATGAGTCATGCGGCGTATTACAAAATTTCTATTCCTGAACTTATTCAGGAGGAGAAAGTCATCTTTCTGGATTGTGACTTGGTAATACAGGAGGATATCTCTGATTTTTGGAATGTGGATATTAAAGATTACCACCTTGCTGCCGTAGAAAATCCTGATTTTAATCGTTTTGACCAACTACGTATTCCAGTAGGCTCCCGTACATTTAATTCGGGTGTAATGCTTCTTAATCTTAAGGCGTGGAGAGAAAACAATATCCCGGAAAAAGTCATGGAATTTCTAGTAAGTAATTCTCATAAGACAGCACTACATGACCAAGATGGGTTCAATTCAGTACTTTATGATAAGTGGCTATCTGTTGCGCCCAAGTGGAACCAACAAACCAAATTTTTTAGTATGAAATTGAATGAATCATCATTTTCTCAAGAAGAATGGCATGAAGCATTAAAGAGACCTGCTATCATCCATTTCACAACTTCTTCAAAGCCTTGGCAATATACAAATATTCATCCGTTTAAAGCGGAGTATTACAAATATCTTAAAATGACAGAATGGAACGATTTTGTTCCTCAAGGTAAAAACCTCAAAAACCAATTGAAAAAGTGGATCATAATGGCTCTTCCTGCGCCATTATTGGTCCGTATTCGCAAAAATCTGCAAATCAAAAAAAATAAAATGGTATACGAAGATGTAACCAAATGATAAGTGATCCTTGGTTCAATGAAAGATACTGAACAAAAGGGGAATATTTGCATGTCCACATACTTAAAAAATATCAATCTACAGTTATTTGTTGCCACCATGGCTCCATTGGGTTTCTTTTACAAAAAGGGAGAGGGTGGTGGACTATTAGATATCACACTCTTAATTTATGTCGTTCTTTATGTCATGGTTGTTTATAATATGCTGATAAAAAAAGAAAAGCTGGCTCTTTTTAAATATGATGCAGTCGTTTATTTAGTTCTTATAGTAATGAGTTTCAGTCTGCTGTATACTCCGCAACCCATGGCTGGATTAGTGAAATTTTTGAAGTTTACTGTCATGGGAGTAGGCATGATATATATACTGCGGTCCTTTGTTAAAAGAAAAGACGACATAACAAAATTTTATAAATACTTTATATTTAATAGTTTTGTAATTCAAGTGCTCATTCTTATTGATTTTGCAGCGAATGAATTTCCTGTGGGTAGGTACAAATATCATGGGGTGCACCCAATTGCTACTGCTATGTTAGGGGCCACTTCTCTTTTAATTGTACTTATTTTGTTCTCGGCAAAGAAAGTGAAGTTTTCAACAACGCTGATTCTTTTACTAACGAGCACCTCTATTTTAATTATTGGCGCCTCAAAAGGCCCAATCCTTGCAATTGCGATTACCTTGTTCCTGATGATGAGAGGGCTTAAGAAGGTGAATATCAAGCTAATGCTTTTGCTTGGAGTCATTCTCGTTGCTTTGTTGAATTTAAGTGCAGTACAAAAATACACTGAATTTTTGACGGATCGAATTTCAAATACGGCTGGCTCGGAATCTTCAGCAGTTCGTTTGAACTTGTATGATCAGGCAGAAAGAATTTTTTATGAAAATCCTATATTAGGGGCAGGTATTGGTACACTAAAGGAGTATCCTCATAATTTATTTTTAGAGATACTTGCAGAGAACGGACTTCTATTAGGGTTTATGCTGATTATTGTTCTATTAATGGTTTGCAAATCCTACTTTGGCTTCTTGTTAGATAAATCGTTGGATATAAATTACTCACTTTCATTATCACTTGTCATTATTTCATTTGTAAGCTTGATGGTTAGTTGGACATACGTGGATCAGAAATATTTGTATATGGGACTGGGTACACTTATTATGGTGCACAGCTCTTTAGTCAATCAGCCGAAGTATGAAGTTGAAGCGTTGATGAGAACAGAGAAATCGAAATCATTGAGGACAACTACTCTTTAGGGGAGAAAATAAATGTTAAGGACGTTATTGATCACCAATCAGATTGCTCCTTACCGGATTCCTGTGTACAACAAAATCAATCAGAGTGACTCAATTGATTTTACCGTTTGGTTTTTACAGGAAAAGGAATCAAACCGTGAATGGAATATTGATTATTCAGAGATGGAATTCGCACATGAGCAAATGCGCGGGTTCCATATTTTTGTGCAAAAATTAGATATGGGTATTCACCTAAACCCAGGATTATTCTGGAGGCTAATTCGTTTTAATCCGGATGTTGTTATGACAACAGGTTATGAGGCACCTGGGTACTGGACAGGAATGTTGTACGCTAAGATATTCCGTAAAAGATTTGTTGTTTGGTACGGCAGTACATTACACAGCAGTAGAGTTCAAAATAAGCTTTTTAATTCAATACGTAAATTCTTCTTTGGCAGAGCTGATGCTTTTGTGTCGTATGGTACTGAATCAGCTAAGTGTATGGAACATTATGGTGTGGATCCTGAGAAAATTGTAATCGGATATAACACAGTAGATGTGAAGTATTATCGGCAACACTATAAAGAAAGCAGGAAGGCATCGCGTCAGAATGAAGCCAGAATACAATTTCTTTACATTGGACAGTTGATCGAACGGAAGGGATTACTCCACGTTTTGCAGGCACTGAGTAAACTTGAATCTAGGAACTGGGAATTCAAAATTGTAGGAAGTGGGTCGGACGAAGCGATTTTGCGTAAAAAAGTGGAAGAATATGGATTATATGATCATGTTTTATTTGAAGGTTACAAACAAAAAGAGCAGCTTGGAACGTACTTGGCCCAAGCAGACTGTCTAATTTTCCCTTCATTAATTGAGGTATGGGGACTTGTTGTTAATGAAGCTCTAGCAACAAATACCTTTGTATTGGCATCCAAATATGCGGGGGCTACAAAGGATATTATAGCTGACAAACAAAATGGACTTGTAATAGATCCATTGGATCAACGGAACATGATTGAGGCATTCCAGTGGGTGATGGGCAACAAGGAATATATTCAATCTCAACGTTCACAGGGACTGAGTTTATGGCGTAAGTTGCATCCGAACTCTTATGCACGCTCGGTTGAAACTGCAATCAAAAAAGCTGCATTGTGAGGTCTATAGGAATGGAAAATAAAATCAGGCTTGATTTATATGAGCAAACGGAATATTCACGTGGAAGAAATGGAATCATTGTATTGCTATGGTGGTTGATACAAGGAACTGTGTTTCGCTTTTCCCTTCATCAGATGTACGGGTGGCGTAGATGGTTATTGACTCGATTCGGGGCTGAAATTGGCCATGGTGTTAAAATTAGATCTTCCGCCAAGTTCACTTATCCATGGAAAGTGACGATTGGAGATCATAGTTGGATTGGAGATAATGCGGAATTTTACAGTTTGGATGAAATTGCTGTAGGAAGACATTGTGTGATTTCGCAGAATACTTATCTTTGTACAGGAAGTCATCGGTTGAATGATCCTTCGTTTGGATTGATTACGAAGCCAATAGTAATTAAGGATGGAGCTTGGGTCGCAAGTGACGTTTTTGTATATCCTGGTGTCATTATTAATGAAATGGCTGTTGCGGGTGCACGAAGTACAGTGATCAAGAATATTCCTGCAAATGAGATTCACGTCGGCTATCCAGCTGTCTTTATAAAGCGTCGTTTCCCTCAACAGATTGGAAGTACGATACCATTTGAACGGTTAGAAAGTGAGATGATGAGATGAAGCCCAAAATAGTATTTGTCATTAATTACTTTTACCCGGATGTAGTATCGACTGGGCAAATTATGACAGAGTTATGTCTTTATCTTCAAAAGGATTTTGATATAACAGTAATTGCTGCACAGACTGAGGGGACGATTCATGAAAAACAGAGTCGCTTCATTTTAGATCAATTAGAGCAAATACAGATTATAAAGATCAATCTTCCTGATGTTAATAAAGAGAATAAATTAAGCAGGCTGAAGTATATCTCAGCTTATTTTGTTTGGGCAACTGTTGCATTACTCAAACAGAAAAAAGTGGATTTAATATACACCATCTCCCAACCACCCGTGTTAGGTGGAGTGATTGGTACAATAGGCAAATTATTAAAAAGAACAAAGCATATCTATAACATACAAGACTTTAATCCGGAACAAGCTGAAGCAGTTGGTTACAGTAAAAAGAAATGGATTGCTAGTACGGCTAGATGGGTCGATACGCTAAGTTGCAAATTGGCGGATCATGTTGTGACCGTTGGTGAAGATATGAGAGAGACGCTGGAACGCAGATTCAATAATAAGAAAGTGACCGATAATTCGGTGATTCATAACTGGACGGACGAACAAGAGATTGTACCACTCTCCAAAGACCATCCGAAGGTTGCAGATTTTTTGAGAGAACATCATCTTGAAGGGAAATTTGTAATCATGTATTCCGGTAACCTTGGGTTATATTACGACTTGGAGAATTTGATTAATATGACGGGGAGATTTGCTGGATATCGGGATCTAGCATTTGTGTTTATAGGTGAAGGTGCTGTGAAGCGAAAAATGCAAGACTATGTTGAGCGACATGGTATCAAACAGGTGTACTTTCTTCCTTTTCAAGCGAAGGAAAATCTGAAATATTCTTTGAATGCAGCGGATGTGCATTTGGTAGTTAACCAGAAGGGGATTAAGGGCGTCTCTGTTCCTAGTAAGATATATGGTGTGATGGCTGCTGGAAAACCAGTTTTGGGAGTATTGGAACAGGGCAGTGAGGGTTATCGAATTATCAGTGAGAGCAAGTGTGGGCGTTTAATGGAACCACAGAGCTATGAAATGTTTGTCAAACATGTGAAGGACTTATATATGTTGAATCGGGATGAACTTAGAAACATGGGTCTGGAAGGAAGGGATTATCTGGAACAACATCTTAAACGAAATACCTCCATGGAGAAGTACAAAGTATTGCTTAGCAGACTTGCATCCAGAACAACAGACCACCAGTTAGTTGGGAAAAGGGAGTATGCGGCATCTGAATAATGTCTTGAGTTAACAATTAAAGGAGGAATCGCAATGAAACTTGTACTGCTGTCAGGCGGATCAGGGAAACGACTTTGGCCGTTATCCAATGATGCGCGTTCAAAACAATTTTTGCGTGTACTCCAAGATGATGACATGCAAATGGTATCCATGGTTCAACGTGTATGGCACCAGCTTGAACTAAGTGGGTTGGGTGCTGACAGCTATATTGCTACTGGTAAATCACAAATAGAAATGATGCAAAGCCAAGTAGGTACAGAAGTACCTTTGATTGTAGAGCCCGAACGAAGGGATACATTTCCTGCTATTGCACTTGCCGCAACCTATCTTTATTCAGTGAAAAGTATAGGGCTCAATGAAGTAGTAGCCATCTTACCAGTAGATCCATATGTGGAAAATCACTTCTTCAATGTGGTTCAGCAGTTGGAAGGGGCAATCAATCACAGTGGAGCTCATATTGGACTTATAGGTGTGAAACCAACTTATCCATCTTCTAAATATGGTTATATTATTCCAGGTACCTTTAGGCAATCTCATGAGGAATTGGAGATCCTTCAGGTTCAACGATTCCAGGAAAAACCTAGAGAGGAACAGGCAGAGCTATTAATTAGTAATGGAGCTCTTTGGAACTGTGGTGTATTTGCTTTTAAATTGGATTATATCATTAATAAGTTGCAAGAAAAGGGCTTGCCGATACAGTATGAAGAGCTTCTTAAACAATATGGTAACCTACCTGAAATAAGTTTTGATTATGAGGTGCTGGAGAAAGAGCGCGAAACCATTGTTATTCCTTATGAGGGGTATTGGAAAGATTTAGGTACGTGGAACACGTTAACAGAGGAAATGGGCTCCAAGCAAATTGGAAAAGGTATTGTCAGTTTAGATTGTACGAACACTCATTTGATCAATGAATTGGATATACCAGTTGTGGTCCTTGGAGTATCAGATATTGTAGTGGCAACGAGCCCAGACGGTATTTTGGTTACAGACAAGAGTGCAAGTCCCAGAATCAAAGAAACTATTAATTTTAATACAGGGCCTAAATATGAAGAACGTCACTGGGGCTGGTGCAAAACGCTGGACGTGCAACAGTACGATGACGGGAATCAGGTGACTACCAAAAGACTGCATGTGATTTCGGGGAAAAATTTAAGTTATTGCCTAAGTCGCAGCTGTCAGGAAGTATGGACTATTGTTAGGGGAAGCGCCGAGTTTATTCACAATGGTAACCGAATGAGCATCAAGGCAGGCAATGTACTCCATATTCCGGCTATGACTATGCATGGTCTAAAAGCAATAACGGACGTGGAATTTATTGTTGTTCAATCAGGACCTTTAATTATGGAGAATGATTTGGTTGAGTTATATACAGATTGGGAAGAAATTGAACAACATTGTGTGAAAATCTAATATGAAATCCAGCCTGAATTTGATTTTTTATATTACTGATTATGGTTACGGACATGCGACAAGAAGCATAGCCCTGATTAGGGAGCTGCTTCGGCCTAAGTATAATATAAGTCAAATAACAATTTGTTCTGGGAAAGTATTACCTTTTATCAAGAGATCTTTACAGTATGATCAACGAATCAACTTTAGAGAACAAGCTCTTGATTTAGGATACGTCCATGAATCAGGGAGTATAGATCTGTCATCAAGTCTACTTCAGGAGAGATATGTGTATTATCATTATTCCTTTTCGAGTATGGTTTCCATGGAAAGGGCTTTTTTGGCTTTACAAAAGCCAGACATGGTTTTATCCGACATCTCTCCAATTCCTTTTTTAGCTGCATCGCAATTAAATGTTATTTCTGTCGGTATTTCCAATTTTACTTGGTATACAGCATATGAGGAAGCGCTAACTCCCGAACTAATACAGTTGTTGGAACAATGCTATCGCTGTATGGACTATTTTGTGAGGCTGCCTGGTGGAAAAACTGAGCCAGATTGGGGAGTCCGCGGTGGTATCGTTGCAGATTTTTACTGTCGAAGAGTAGACTCTACGGAAATGAAGCGTATTCGCTCACAGCTTGACCCCTTCAAGAATAAAACGATTATTTTTTTCGCAATAGGTATGGGTGTTGATCTCTCAGACATTTCCAAAATGAAGCTGCTCAAGCATGAAAAATTTGTTTTTATTGTCTCATGCAATATGGAAATTTCCGGTCAGAACATCTTCAATATTGAAAAGAATTATACGGAAACACAAAATTTTGTTGCAGCATCAGATATTGTAGTTACAAAACCTGGTTGGAGCACAATCAGTGAAGCCGTTGTTTCCCATAAACCACTGGTTTTATTGGAGAGGGGGAATATTCCAGAAGATCGCAGAAACATTACTGCAGCCTGGCATGCTACGAAAACAGTCACTATTCAGTGGGATGAGCTTCGGGATATGGAAGATCCTAATTTTTTTGAGGGAATGATTATATCTTGCGATTCCGAGAATGATGAAATAGAAAATCATAAATCTTTTTATTCTGAGGATAGACGATCTGGAGTAAATGTTATTGCTGAATTCATTGAGAGTTTATTGGATTTTCGTATAACAACGTGATTGGTATATTCATATAAATAAAAAAGTTAATGGAGGATGGACAATATGAAATTGACAGTGATCGGTACAGGGTATGTAGGTCTGGTATCTGGTGTTTGTTTTTCGGAACTTGGTAATGAGGTAATCTGTGTGGATAAATTGGAAAATAAGATCGAAATGTTAAACGAGGGCTTAGTCCCAATTTATGAACCAGGGCTGGAGGAACTTATTGTAAAAAATAAATTGGCGGGCCGTTTAACCTTCACTACGGATTTAACCAACGCTGTACAGCAAGCAGATATTATTATCATTGCGGTTGGAACTCCTCCACTTCCCAGTGGTGAAGCTAATCTTGCATTTATCCACCAAGCTGCTGAGGATATCGCACTTGCGATGAACGATTACAAAATTATCGTTACCAAAAGTACAGTACCTGTAGGGACAAATGAGCAAGTTGAGGGAATTGTAAGTAGATATAGTAAGTATCCTTTTGCGGTAGCTTCTGTACCTGAATTTTTAAGAGAAGGTTCTGCAGTGCAAGATACGCTTAATCCAGATCGAATTGTTATTGGTTCTGCCAGTACAGATGCTTTTGAGAAATTATCTTCGCTGCATAGTGAACTGACATCTAACATTATTTTAACGGATGTTCGATCAGCCGAGATGATTAAGTATGCTTCGAATGCCTTCCTATCCACTAAAATCTCATTCATTAATGAAATTGCCAACATTTGTGAAAAAGTGGGAGCGGATGTGACACGAGTAGCTGAAGGCATGGGATATGATAAGCGAATTGGTGCCTCTTTCTTACAGGCAGGAATAGGTTATGGGGGGTCATGCTTTCCAAAAGATACACAGGCGCTCATTCATATCGCCAATAGTGTTAAATATGACTTTAAGTTGCTTCAATCCGTTGTGGAAGTCAATACGAAACAACGATTAAACGTTATTGATAAGTTACACGAAGCTCTCGGTTCTCTACATGGAAGTCGTATCGGAATTTGGGGACTTGCCTTTAAGCCTAACACTGATGATGTAAGAGATGCTCCAGCAATCGAGATTATTAATAAGCTTCTCGAATTGGGTGCAACTGTTCAGGTGTATGACCCTATCGCAATGGAGAACTTTAAACGAGAAATTACTGATGTTTCATTGATTCACTGGGCGGATAATGCACTTCAAGCTGCCACAGGATGCGATGCGTTATGTCTTTTAACAGAGTGGTCCGAATTTACGTTGATCCATCTTAATGATCTGGCAAAAGTCATGAGCCGATCCGTATTAATTGATGGCCGTAACTCTTATAGTTCGGAACAAATATTGAATTCTTCATTTGAATATTATTCTGTTGGACGTCCTAATCTGACCAAAGTTTTGCCAGACACAGTTCCGTTGGCTAACTGATCCATTTCGTTTTAAAAATCTATTAATGCCGGAAATCATGTGATTGCTAAAATACATTCTTTGTGATTTCCGGATAATACATCACAATTGATATTTACTGAGGGGATATGTAATGAAGCTATGGCTCAAATTAACTTTAAGTGCATTATCTCTACTGTTATTAGGTATTCTAGGATACGGTATTTTTGTATATTACACAGTAAAATCAACAGCAAATAATATGTACGAACCCCTTGATTCAGTAGAGCCAGTTAGCATTGTAACTGATGTAAGGGGCGGCAAAGAAATAAACATTCATGATAATGATCCTTTTACGGTTATGGTAATGGGAGTGGATGAGCGGAACACAGATGTAGGTCGTACGGATACGATCATCGTTCTCAGTGTTAATCCGGCTAAAAAATCAGTACTAATGTTTAACATTCCTCGAGATACACGGACTGAAATTGTAGGACATGACACAGTAGATAAAATCAATCATGCTTATGCCTTTGGAGGTGTAAATATGGCAGTAGATACGGTTGAAAAGTTTCTTGATTCGCCTATTGATTATTATATTAAAGTAAATATGCAAGGTTTTAAGCAGCTTGTTGACATACTAGGTGGCGTGGAAGTTAATAATCAATTTGAATTTGATTATCAAGGCCATCACTATAGCGAAGGTTTAATCAAACTGAATGGCAATGAAGCACTTGGATATACAAGGATGCGTTATGACGATCCACGTGGGGATCTAGGGAGAAATAGTAGACAACGTCAAGTATTGGAATACCTTATGCATTCTACTCTTCAAATATCCAATGTTATACATTTGAAGACAATACTTTCTGAAATTGAGAATAACGTAAGAACGGATATTACATTTGAAGAGATGAAAAGTATGTTAGTGAATTATCGCTCAGATATGGAGAATATTGAAACTGTGGAACTTGAAGGTGAGGGTACGAAGATCAATGGAGTGTATTATTACTTAATTGATCAGGAAGAAAGAAATAGAGCTCATGAACTAATACAGAAACACCTAGCTAAATAATATGTTATGGAGATGGCATATGGATAAAAAGTTGGTTAATGAAATATTTTGGCTTCGGAGTATATCATGCTTGGCTATTGTATTAATTCATGCAATTGAAGCTTCAATTGACTTTCAAACCAAACAATTAGGCTCGACATCGTTTTCTCTCGAGAATCTCCATCTGATATTACTGTTTGCAACACCTACCTACGTGTTCATTTCGGAGTTTTTATTGGCAAAAGCATACAGAGATGGTGTGCCACCTGGGTTTCTTATAAAAAGAATGAGAAGCCTTCTGATTCCCTATTGTTTTATGGGCATTGTATACGCAGTATTTGATATGACAGAAGGATTTACATGGAGCGCAGTCATTGTTGAAACGGTGAAAAATATTGTTATGGGCGATTTTGTAGCCTGGTTTATACTTCTCATTTTTCAGTTTTATATTCTGCATATGATCTTAAGTAGGGTACTAAACCGTATTCCTCCTTTGAGAGCTCTTATTTTTTCGTTTGTTGTAAATGTTTTGTACTTGGCATTCTTTAATCTGACTCAGCCGATAGCTATAATTCCATTTCATGATTACATTTGGGCCCGTGGCTATTGGATTCCGTGTTTAGGTTGGTTATTTTATTTTACAGTCGGTTATTATGCTGGACGTAATTACGAGTATGTTATTCAATGGATACGACGTCATAAATTATGGATATTTGGTTCGACTTTATTGATGATGGCTCTTGTTTTTCTGTTCAATGATCACATTTTTACTAAGACAACTTCGAAGAGACCTGATATGCTTCTATATACTTGCTGTGTTATTGGACTGATTTTTTATGTATCTAACAAGGTACAGCAGATTCCACAATGGGTCTACCATATAAGCAGTTACTCTTTCAGTATCTATTTGCTTCATAAACTTTTTATGGGATGGATTCCTTATATATCAGAAATGGGATTTATAGGATATACAATAATATTATTTGTATCGAGTTTAACAGGTTCTATTATTATGGCGTATCTTTTTAATCGAATACCTTTTGGCAGATATCTAGTCGGAGGGATCCAACATGTGAAACCAAAGGAAACAAATCTTCCAGCCCAATCCAAAACGGCTATAGAAACATGATAAGGTTTGTTTATAGAATGAATAAGACTAAACAAGGGGGGAGAACGTATGTGGCGAAGTTCTGTGGGTATTCACAAGAAAAACAAATTGCGGATACGCCGGTCACTTTGGTTGCTAGGATCTATAATATTTATTTCATTATGGATTTTATTCATATGGTCAATGTCGGCACAGTCATATCAGCAGCAGACAATTCAACCTTTCCTACATAAATTATCTGAGCAGGTGAGGTTGGGTTTCACTTTACCTGATATATCAATCAATTATGGTGAAAAGCATTATTCACTTCAGCAGAAGCCGTTTGATTTCTTGGAATTTATTATCCGAAAAAGTGGACATCTATTTATCTATGCTGTACTGGCTGCTTTAGTTTATGGGACTTTGCATCAAAGAAAACTAAGCAGCAAGACTGCTATCCTATTCGCATTATTTGTTGTTAGTTTAATTGCTTCAACGGATGAGTATATTCAACAATTCAGCCCTAGTCGAACTGCCTCCATACGTGATGTTGGAGTAGATTTGGTCGGAGGGTGTGTAGGAATTATCTTATTCAGATTAAGTAGGAGAGTGTTCAAAGGAAAATCGAAAACATAAAATTGATTATAGGATTTCCCAGGAAATGCTGCCCGCTAGTTCCCGCTTCTACTTGCTTGCCATCCATCATAAGTATGGAAGTAGGACAAGGGGGACGATGCATGCTGCGAAGAAGGAACCGGAATGCGTTACTTAAAAAGATCGGATTCATTGCACTTGTGCTGCTGCTGTTGTGGCTCATAGTCAGAACCATTCCATATCTGTTTCGTGCAGATGCACCAGATGAAGCTGCTGCCATTGCCCAAGAGTTTTACAAATATGAGCAGACAGGTGATTTCGGCAGTTCATGGGAGTTGTTTCATCCATTAATGAAAGAGCGCTTTCCCAAAAGCGCCTATTTACAGTCTAGAGCGCATATTTTCATGCAGCATTTTGGAGTCGAAACCTTTGATCTGGAGATGGAAAAACCGGAGCGGGAGTTTGACGTTACGGTAATTGATGGCGTTAAACCATTTGCAGAGGCGTATCGCATTGGTGTTACCCAGAAGTTTACGGGAACCTTTGGTCAATTTAAAATCGTGCAGAATTGTTATATCGTAAAGGATGGGGACGATTGGACATTGCTTTGGTATTATCCGAAGAATGGAGATACCGAAACTGAGCATGACAAAACCGAATGATAGTATTAACCCATACTATGTACCGAATTGTATCATTTGTACTTGAAAAGGCTCTATGAATGCGAGACTTTAGTCGCATTTATGGAGCTTTTTTTGCATTTCATTTCTTTTTAAACCTGTAAGGGGTTGACATTAGTCCCGGTGTCAAGTAAATTACGAGTTAGATACAAATTGTATCAAAATTCAGCGTCTAACGACAAATAACAGGGACTTCAATGCTCCTTGTGAGGGGAAGGAATATCATTGATCGAAACGGACCGCTTTTACTGTGTCAGTTGTGGGATGATTGTGTCGGTCGCTAGGGGCTCTGTCGAACTAAAGGAAGAGGACTGTGGAGGCAATCACGTATTTCGCACCGGATTTTATCGGAGTGAGATGCCGCTTGGATGCTGTGAAGCGTGTGTAGTTCATACGAAACGTCAGGGGAAATCCCAGTTTGCGGGACAATATACTAAAGATTATGATACACTATCTTCATATGAGAAGCGGGCATGATGTGAGTGTCCGTTGATGAAGGAGGAAATGGAATGCAACAGGAGCCGGTCGTCCGTCTTCAGGGCGTCAGTAAAATCATCTCCTCCCGATCATTGGTCAGTGACCTGACTCTGGATATTTCTCCGGGGCAGGTTTTTGGTTTTTTAGGACCCAATGGGGCGGGAAAAACAACAACGATTCGAATGATGGTAGGGCTGATGTCCATCAGTCAAGGAGATATCATTATTTCGGGACACAGTGTGAAGAATGAATTTGAGCAAGCCATAGCTCAGGTTGGAGCTATTGTTGAGAATCCAGAAATGTACAAGTTTCTGACTGGATATCAGAATCTCGTTCACTTTGCCCGGATGTCACCTGGTATTACGAAAGAACGCATTGCCGAGACGATTGAACGTGTTGGGCTTACAGCACGCATTCATGACAAGGTAAAGACCTATTCACTAGGTATGCGCCAGCGTTTGGGCGTGGCCCAAGCCATATTACATAAACCAAAGTTATTGGTATTGGATGAACCCACCAACGGACTTGATCCGCAGGGAATACGGGAACTTAGGGATTATTTGCGCCAGCTCTGTCAGGAGGAAGGGATCACAGTCTTTGTATCCAGCCACTTGCTGTCCGAGATGGAATTGATGTGTGATACCGTTGCGATTATCCAAAATGGCAAATTGATTGATGTAAGAAATCTAAAAGCTGAGGCAGGAGTGGACGTACTTACTGAAGTTGCTTTTGAAGTAAATGATGCATCACGTGCAGCCGAACGAATTAGCGAAGCTACAGTTCAGGGCAATGCCATTGTGGTTCGTTTATCTCGTGAGCAGATTCCGGACTTGAATGCGAGGCTGGTCAGTGAAGGGTTTCAGGTATATGGTATCCGTAACGTAACCCATACACTGGAAGATCAATTTTTGCAGGTGACTGGGGGCGGAAGCATTGAGTAATTTCGGCAATCTAATTATGAATGAAAACATGAAAATTTTCCGTCGTCCGCGTACTTGGATTATGTTATCCATTCTGGCATTGATCTCACTGTTGATGCCGGTTCTGCTTAATGAAGGTATGGGATCTAGTGAGGTCCCATACTGGCAAGCAGCTATTACAACCGTTCAGATTGTCTTTTTCCTGAATACCATCTTCTGTGTCGTTATTGCAGCTGAAGCGGTAGCTGGTGAGTTCACCTGGGGAACGATTAAACTTCTGCTGATTCGTCCGTGGTCGCGCAGCAAAATACTGGCATCCAAATATTTGTCCGTGATTGGGTTCAGTATTCTGAGTACGTTACTTGTTGTTATTCTGGCAACCGTAATGTCGTATATGCTGTTCTCTCATTCCGTAACTCCGGATGGAAGCGGTGCTTCTGCATCACATGCATTTGCACTATGGGGATATCTGTACGTGGACTTGTTTATTACGCTCGCTATTGCCTTTATGGTCTCCTCCGTGTTTCGTTCGGGAGCTCTGGCCATCGGTTTGTCTCTATTTATCATGTTTACACAGAATTTGTTCTCATTGATCTTCAATCCCGTTCGTTACGAATGGGCCAAGTATGTCCTGTTCAATAACATGGATCTCAGTCGCTATATGAATTCAGCGGCGGATTATGGATTGCTTGGCGGCGATGGAAATGCAGGTATGACACTTGGCTTTTCTATTGCTGTTCTAGCTGTATATTATGTCATTTTCATGTTGATCTCATGGGTTGTATTCAACAAAAGAGATGTGGCAGGCTAAGCGCCTGCTTCTTTTTTTTGCCCAATTTCTCCTTCAGGATGGAAAATAGAGTATATTCAGCATCCGCTGTGGCATGACTAGCATTTAAGGGTACATATAATAATACATGAGCATGCGGCATGGAATGGAACACGCTGCCCAAGCTGTATTAAGTTGCAATACATACATATTATCGCCGCAGTCGTATTTGGCAGAGCAGCGTATGGAGGGATCACGTTTCTTGATAAACAACAAGTTTTACCGTATATGCACAGCAATTATTTTGCTGCTGCTCATCGTGTATTTGGGGGATAAAGTCAACTTTATTTTCAGCCCCCTGACCTCGCTGATTCACATCATCATCATTCCGCTGCTGATTGCCGGTTTCTTCTATTATCTGCTGCGTCCGCTTGTCGACTATATGGAACGGCACAAAATGAAGCGTGCACTGTCAGTTCTTATTATTTACGTGGTGATTGCGCTGATTATGGCAGGATTCAGTGTGCTTGTATGGCCTTCACTGCGTGAACAACTGTTGAATTTTGTGGAGAATGCCCCGGTACTGGTTACTTCGCTCAGTGATCAGTTGGCTGAATTTGAGAAGAGTGGTTTCCTTTCAAAATATATACCTGAGGATTCCGATCTGTTCTCACGTTTCTCTGATTTTCTAAGTCAAGGAATTGCCCAGGTAACGGATTACGTATCCGGATTGTTCTCGGTTGTATCCAATCTGGTTATCATTCTGGCGACGTTCCCGATTATGCTGTATTACATGCTCAAGGAGGGCAGCAAATTTGGAACCAATCTTACACTGTTGCTCCCGAGACGTTACCGTAAAGATGGAGAAGAGACGGTCCATGAAATTGACGAAGCCTTAAGCAGCTACATTGTAGGTCGTGTCATTGTCAATGTAGCATTGGGCATCCTGATGTATATTGGTTTTCTCTTTCTCGGTTTGCCATATGCTTTACTACTGACGGCCGTATCCATTGTTCTGAATTTCATTCCTTATGTAGGGGCCTTGCTGGCAGCCATTCCTGTCGTTATTGTGGGGTTCATCGAATCACCTTCAATGGCGATCTGGTCGCTTGTCATCATTGTCATCGCCCAGCAAATTCAGGACAATCTGATCTCTCCTTATGTCTATGGCAAACAGTTGGACATTCATCCGTTGACTACCGTCATCTTACTGCTTGTAGGTGCAGACCTGGGGAACATTCTTGGGATGATTATCGTTATTCCGCTGTATATGATTCTGAAAATTATAGTTCGCAAAATCCATTATCGGATTGTCGAAGATAAGACTGAACTTTGAATGGAATTTGAAATACAACTCTGTCATGTGTCACCACTAATGTTTACTCTTGAAACACATGGATAAGCCGCATATCAATGGTGAAGGGCCTGGTAACTTGCCCTCGCGATTGATATGCGGCTTTTTTTCATACTTATTGCTCACTCGTGTTATATCTGTTATACTTGATATATAACAGATAATAAAAAAGAAGGTGGACCCTTGATTATTCAACTGGATATGCAATCCGAACTTCCCATCTATTCGCAACTTGTTTATCAAATTATTGAAGGTATTGCTAGTGGCGAGTTACAGCTAGGTGAGGCGCTACCTTCGGTTCGAAATTTGGCAGCAGATATTGGGGTTAACCTTCATACGGTCAATAAGGCTTATACACTACTCAAGCAAGATGGATACATTCTAGTTCATAGACAAAAGGGAGTCGTAGTGAACCCTGATGGAATGCCTGATTTAACAGATGATTTTTTGAAAAAGCAGCAGAGAGAATTAAGACCGATTATTGCCGAAGCGATATGTCGCGGAATGACCAAAGAGGAACTATCTGCGGTATTAGACCAAATGTATGATGATGTAAAGATGGGTCACAACAAAGAATAAAAGAATCAAGGGAGTGTGTTATATATGCAACTATTTAGTATATTACCTATCATTTTAATCTTTGCTCCATTAGCCTTACTTCTATCCTTTGCACCATATTTGACAAGGGAAACCATCAGCTTTGGGGTTACGGTAAGTGAATATAATTATTACACACCCATCTTACGTAAGCTCCGGAGTATGTTTGCTACAGTAAGCCTGATCGGGAACGGGATTGTTATACTTGTCTGTCTGTATTTACTCCGATCTGCTAATGAAGAGTCTACCGCAATGATTACCGGTGTTTGTACAATGATATTCATTGTGTACTGGGCAACACTAAATATGATATTTCATTTCAAGATGAAAAAGCTAAAGGGAACACTTACAACTGTAGAAGCACCTCAACGGGTTAAAATTGATACCACCTTCCGCCAAAACAAGCTCACCTATTCCAACTATTGGTTTCTCATTCACTTTGCTATTATTGTAGCCATTGCGATCATTTCGATCGTGAATTATAAGGCACTACCTGACATCATTCCAATGAAATATGATCTTCAGGGCAATGTCACTTCCAGTGTGCCTAAAACCTACCTTTCGGTACTGGCTATTAATCTGGTACAGCTAGGAATCATTGCACTTATGATGTTGGTGAACTGGAGTATTAAAACAAGCAAACAACAGCTTACCCCGTCTGATCCTGCCCAATTCGCTGCTAAAAATATTCAATTCCGCCGTAAATGGTCCCTATTTACGATCATAACGGGGTTACTTCTTACCATTTTATTTGCCTTCATTCAGATCAATATGTTCGTCCCTAATCTGGTCTTGTTGACAGCTATTAGCTTCATCACCCCTGTGGTGATCGTCTTAGGCGCTGTGTTGCTGTCTCTCACAGGCAGACAAGGCGGTGGGAAAATTCGGAATCATCAAGAGGATCGTGAAAGATCCAGGGAGCAGCCTGTGAATGAAGATGATAATTGGAAGTTTGGTTTTATTTACTTCAATAGCAATGATCCTTCTTTTACCGTAGAAAAACGTTATGGAATAGGCTGGACTATTAACTTCGCTCGTCCACTATCTTGGGTCCTGTTATTATTCATCATTGCTATTGTTGTTATAAGTATAGTCCTGAGCCAATAAACGCTCATATGTCTATGCATATAATAAAAATTGCTTAGGGGGAGTTATTACGATGAACAATTTGAAAAAGCTATTACTTTCTCTTATTTCTGCATGTCTCATCCTGCCAGTAACATCTATCTCTGCAGCTACTGAACAAACTGCTGATGGCAAAGCTTTAGTTCCTATTCGTGAGATTGCAGAAAAGAATGGGGCAGAAGTATCTTGGCAACAAACAACAGGACAAATCACAATACGAAAAAATGAGCTTACTATTGTAGTTAAGGTAGGAGAGAAACAGGCGATTGTGAATGGGCAAGTCTTACCCTTAGACAATCCTGTTGAGCTAACGAAAGGAGTTACCTTTATGGATGGGAGATTTCTTACCGAGACACTGAAGGCAGCACCTGAGGATATATTCATTTCACTTATTAGTGAGGGCAATGGCAAGGAAGCTGCGAAGTATGTTCATACCTCTGTTAGCGAAGTGTTGTCACCCACGTTGTTGAGTCAGCTATGGGCAGCATTAGAAGGTCAAAATGGAAAAATTTCAAGTGAAGCCATAGCTAAACACGTAGAAAATAACACAGTGCATCGCAATGTTACCTATACTTTTAAAACTGAGCTGACTCGTTTAAATATTACGGTCAGAATGAATCATAACGCACTTGTGGATGACTTGTACATTGCGGCCGCTACGCCAGATGTTTATCAAAAACCAAGCTATGACGATCCATCTGCTTATACAGAGCAAGATATTACCGTTGGTCAGGGTGATTTGGCTTTGCCAGGGACATTAACTTTGCCCAAGGGAGAGGGACCTTTCCCGGTTGTCATTCTGGTACACGGATCTGGGCCTAGCAATCAAGATGCTGCCATTGGTGGTGCAAAGCCATTTCGCGATCTTGCGGTAGGTTTAGCTTCACAAGGAGTTGCTGTATTAAGATATGATAAGGTCACATATGAACATACCTATAAGGTCGCTTCACAGCCTAAATTCACGTTAAAACAAGAAAGTGTAAATCAGGTAGCCGATGCAGTAGATTTGCTTAAAAAGAATCCAAATATTGATCCTACAGCGATTTTTGTGGCTGGACATAGTCAAGGCGGGTTTGCAGTGCCGTTAATCATTGCTGACGATAATCAGCATGATATTGCAGGGAGTATTCTACTTGCTGCACCAAGCAGTAGCTTTGTGGATGTGCTGACCGAGCAGCAAGACGAATTGGTAGATCGGATGAAGCGGCTAGATTTAGACACGAAGATCATTAAAGAACAAGCTGATTTTTATAAAAATGTTGCTGCGATCGTTAAAGATCCTAAATATTCCGTAGATCATCTTCCTGAGGCGTTTCCACTTCAACCTGCTTATTGGTGGTTTGAGCAGAGAGATTATGTGCCTGCGGAACTGGCTAAAACACAAAATACCCCTATGCTTATTATCCAAGGCGAAAATGATGTGCAAGTGTCTATGAATCAATTCGAGAACTGGAAATCGGCTCTTCAAGATCATTCCAATGTGACATACAATAGCTATCCAAAGGTAAATCATCTTTTATCCAGCTATGATGGACTTTCGATTGGTCAAGAGTACGCTGAGCCATCTAATGTCTCCAAAGCCATTATCGATGATATTGCGAAGTGGGTATTAAAATCAAATTAAAAAATGGGACGGTAAGTTCCATTCTGGTTGAGTGATAACATGGGGAAGTAACACATTCAGCCAGAAATAATAAGAAGAGCACTTACCAAAGTAGGGGCAAGTGCTCTTCTTATTATATATGAAGTTGTTGCTTTATTTAGCCCAATTAGGCTCTCTTCTCGTCTTCATCAGTGTAGTCGGACATGGTCAGTGGTTCCTTAGGAACAACGGCGACTTTGTAGAAGCGATTTTTGTCTTTTTCCAGCAAAACGAAGGTCAGATTCTCGAACTCATATTCTTCCTGTTCATTCATCTCTGGACGATGGCTATAAAGCCATCCCCCAATGGTATCCCATTCGTCAGCATCCAGGTTTGACGTGAACATGTCGTTAACCTTGGACAAGGACACCTTGCCATCCATAATGACATAGTTTTCATTGATGACCTGAATATCCTCGACTTCGTCTGCGTCAAACTCATCCCGGATTTCACCGACAATCTGTTCAAGCACATCCTCAATCGTTACAATCCCGGAAGTCCCTCCATACTCATCAACCAGAACGGCAATATGCACGCCATCCTTCTGCATTTTTTTGAGCAGGTCCTTGACCGGTGTCGTTTCGTGAACAGCCGATACCGGCTGAATCAGGGAAGACAGATCGACAGGTTCGTCGTTTCCGTATAACTCCAGGAAAAATTGTTTGGTATTAATGATACCGATAATATCGTCTTTGCTCTCATTTACTACTGGAAAACGGGTGTATTGTTCTTGCCGGATAATATCCAAGTTTTCCTCGTTCGATCTATTGACATAAAGGCAGACCATATCAGTCCGGGGTACCATGATTTCTTTGGCAAGCATCTCATCAAAAGCAAAAATCCGGCTTACATATCCGAACTCAGCTTGGTTGATTTTGCCGCTCTCAAAGCTTTCATTAATGATAAACTGTAATTCTTCTTCGGAGTGTGCATCTTCATGCTCCGATGCAGGTTTGATTCCGAACAACTTGACCAGTTGATTCGCTGAGCTGTTTAACAGCCAGATAAAAGGATACATAATTCGGTTAAACCAGATGATAGGTGTAGACGTCAGCAGAGCAACGGCTTCGGCTTTACGGATTGCAATCGTTTTAGGTGCAAGTTCACCAACTACCACATGCAAATACGTGATGGCGACAAACGCAATAACAAACGATAAGAATGAAGAAACTGCCTCCGGCATGCTCATGCTTTCGAACACAGGATGAAGAATTTTCTCAACCGTGGGTTCTCCCAGCCAGCCCAGTCCCAGAGATGTAATCGTGATACCCAACTGACAGGCGGACAAATATCCATCCAAGTTGGCAACGGCTTGTTTAACAGCCAAGGCACGCTTGTTTCCTTCTGCAATCATTTGGTCAATCCGGCTCGGGCGAATTCTTACGAGTGCAAATTCCACCGCTACAAAAAATGCCGAAAGTCCTATCAAAAAAGCAACCAATACTAAATTTAACGCATACCTCTCACTGTCCATTAACTAGTCTTCTCCTTTAAGTAATAAGTTTTTAACGAATATTATATCTAATTTTACGTAAGAAGACCACCTTCCCATCAAGAAAAGAGGAAGAGTCTGGAAGGCCATATGATCGAAATGGCGATGGAATGCTGATCCACAGACTGAAATGAATCATATGTAGAGGGGAACACAGTCAGAATATACAACGTCGAAGAATGGAATGAACTGGCTGAGCGCCGCTACAATCAGCTGTGTATGTAACATTTTATCTAAGCAAACGTTACGAACAGTGCATACATTGGGTATCTAATGATTAGCTAAAGGCTTTATCGTCAAAGCTTGTACAGTGAGAGAGAACGGCAAGGATACACCTTGCCATGAGGAGGAAGCCGAATGTTTTGGCTGGTCATTATATTGCTCGTATTTACTTTTCAGGCAGCCACCATTCTGTTGCTGGAATTCCGTAATCCGGCGAAAGCTGTGGCATGGCTTTTTATTTTATTCTGTGTACCCTTGATCGGCTTTGTTGTGTATTATTTTGTCGCCCAGGACTACAGCAAACGCAAGAAGGTCCGTAAAGGCGGTTCGCGAATCTTTCGTGAAATACGGGAAACGATCTGGGAGCAGGCTCATATTGTCGAGCATGCGGATCAGATGTCGGGCGGCCGATACAATCATCAGCATCGTTTGTTTAACCTGCTGACACACCTGTCTGAGAGCCCGATTACAGGCTGCAACCGGAGCCAGGTACTGACGAATGGTGAAGAGACATTTGGAGCCATGTTGAGGGCCATGGAACAGGCAGAGCACCATCTGCATGTTGAATTTTATATATTTCGAGATGATGTCATCAGTACAAAGTTTCAGGATGTGATGATTCGCAAGGCAAAGGAAGGTGTCAAAGTACGTTTGATCTGCGATGGACTTGGCAGTCACAAGATGAGCTGGAGCTTTATTCGCAAGTTTCAGGACGCAGGCGTGGAGTTTCATTATTTTCTGCCACCGCTCATTGCTACGATTGACCGAAGAGTGAATTACCGGAATCACCGTAAAATTGTTGTGGTGGATGGAAGGATTGGATTTGTGGGTGGGATTAATATAGGTGATGATTATCTTGGGCAATATCCGGAGGTTGGATTCTGGCGTGATACCCATGTACAGATTGAGGGAGATGCCGTATATTTCCTGCAAAGTACGTTCTTGAACGATTGGAAGCTCGCTTCCGGCGAGCAGATTACAGAGCCTCAGCTGACAGAGCTGTTCCCGCCACATATTTGCAGTGGGGAAGAGCGGATTCAGATTCTGTCCAGCGGGCCGGATCAGGACTGGGATGCCATTCAGGAAATGTGCTTTGGGGCGATTTCCGTGGCATGTGAACGCATATACATCACAACACCCTATTTCATTCCGGACCCCGCTTTGTACGAAGCAATCAAGACGGCTGCCGTCAGTGGGGTGGATGTGAAAATCATCATTCCGTATCAATCGGATTCGCGGCTGGTGCATTTGGCTTCTATGTCCTATGTCGAAGAATTGTTGCGTGCGGGAGTGAAGTTCTATCAATATCGCAAAGGTTTTGTGCATGCCAAGGTCTTAATTGTGGATAATTTGCTTGCAACGGTAGGTACAGCCAATATGGATATGCGCAGCTTTTTCTGCAATTTTGAGTTAACCGCAGTGTTGTTCGAGACATCATCTATGGACCGGCTGACTGAGGATTTTGAACGTGATCTGAATGAATGCAGCCAGATTGACGTGAAGGTGTTTCAGCAGCGCTCACGGTGGGAAAAAGGGGCAGAAATGCTTTCTCGCATGCTTTCTCCGCTGCTTTAGCCGTTATAAGGCGGATTTCTCAAGATAAGTTCACTTTTTGTGAATTTATCTTCTTTTTGCTAACTATTTTGCTCAAATTTGATCTTTTATGATATAATGTTTATATAAATTATGTCTTGGCGAAGGAGGGGAGTCTGCGGGAAAACAGGCTCCCTTTTGCTCTCTTTTGGAATTGTCAACCGGAATTAAGACATACTTGAATACATTTCATATAGCCTTTAGGTGCTTTTATAACGGGGTGCATATAGCGTTGGAACGGTGTTGTTCCTCTGTATGTAGGGTTCCTCTGGGTACTTAAATGATTTATGAAATGGATTCACATATTGATCAAAACGGGGGGGATACCATGTCCAATGTATCGGTTAAAGAACTAACATCCAAGCCGGACCGCAATGTGAAGAGCTCGGTGTTTTCACTGAAGCTTCTGCAGCGCATTGTGATGATTCTGGTCGGTGCTGCACTGATGGCTGTGTCACTCGAAGTATTTCTCGTGCCGAATGGCGTTATTGATGGGGGAATAACAGGGATCTCGATTATGGTGTCAGAGCTTACACATCTGCCACTTGGAATTTTCCTGACTTTGCTTAACTTGCCTTTCCTGATTTTGGGGTATAAACAGATTGGTAAAACGTTTGCGTTGTCCACACTGCTCGGGATCGTTGTAATGTCCATTGGAACGTCATTGTTACACCACGTTCCTGCACTGACGCCAGGTGAACCACTGCTTGGGGCTGTATTTGGTGGATTGATCTTGGGGGTTGGAGTTGGTCTCGTCATTCGTTCTGGCGGTTCACTGGATGGTACGGAGATTGTAGCCATACTGTTGAGTGAGAAATCACCATTGTCTGTAGGTCAGATCGTATTGTTCATTAACGTATTTATTTTTGCAGGTGCAGGTTTTGTGTTTGGCTGGCCAAACGCCCTGTACTCCATGATTGCTTATTATATTGCAATGAAGATGATTGATATTGTGAATGAAGGTTTGGATCAATCCAAATCGGTATGGATTATCAGTGAGAAGTACCGTGATATTGGTTCAGCCTTAACCGACCGTCTGGGTCGTGGCGTCACTTTTCTGGATGGAGAGGGCGGCTTCAGTGGAGACGAGAAGAAAATTATCTTTGTGGTTATTACCCGTTTGGAAGAAGCTAAGCTGAAGTCCATTGTTGAAGATTGGGACCCACATGCCTTTGTGGCAATAGGTAACATTCACGATGTGAAGGGCGGACGTTTCAAGAAAAAAGGTATACATTAGCGAATCTCATCGCGAGTAAACGAAAAAATAGCCGGTACCCTTGGTTTGAGGGTAACCGGCTATTTTTGTTTTAAATGCTGGATAATCAGTTCAACAGGCTGGGGGTCGACAGCTGCGATCAGATCTCCAGTCTCCGTCAAGCGTTCCACGATGTTCATCAAGTGGTAATCCTTAACCGAAACGTTGTTCCGAACTTCATCCCATGTGAGAGGAGTAGAAACTGTACCGCCTGGTTTGGCGCGGGGAGTGTAGGGAGCTGCGAGCGTTTTGCCACCGTAATGCTGGAGGTAATCAAAATAAATGCGATCCCCCCGGTCTTTTTTTAGTCGTTCCAGTGTAAATAGATCCGGATGTTTTTGAGTGACGTATTTGCCTACAAAATAACCGATGTCTCTTAATTCATCGAAAGTTACACCTTGGCGGATCGGAACAATAATCTGTACACCTGTGGCACCGGAGGTTTTCGGTACCGATCTAAGGCCAAGCGAAGTTAGCGTTTCCCCAACGATCAGAGCAGCTTGCATGATGCGAGGTTCTTCTTCCTGCGAAGGATCGAGATCAATCATCCACTCGCAAGGCAGATGGCTGCCTACAGCATGTAAGGAAGGGTGAAACTCAAGAGCGGCCAAATTGCCAAGCCATAACAGATCAGGAAGGTCATTCATCACTACATATCGTATCCCATCATGCATCTCAGTTCGTACAAACTCCGGAACGGGCTCCGGGGCGTTTTTTTGATAGAAAAACTCGCCACCTGCACCATGTGGATAACGTATCGTGGTGAGCAACCGATTTCGGGTGTACGTCAGTAGATAGGGGGCCAGTGCCGCCAACTTTTGCAAATAGATAGCCTTGGTTACACCCGCTTCGGGCCATAACAACTTATCCGGATTGGTCACGGTAAGTTCCATTCCATTAATCGTTATGGTGCCCTTTATTGTATGGGCCATGAATATCACCTCCTCTGGTGAGCAAGTATAATTTTAAATGGAAAGCCTTTTTGATGTTTCGGGTGTATGGTGAAAGTAGTTTATCGTTCAGGGATAAGATGACTGATCTGGCTGATCGCACACTCATCTCGCTTTACCAAAGCAAAAGCCTGGATGCTTGGGTGACGTAGGGTAAGATGGTGGGTGAGTTCCATGAATTGCACTTTGACGCCGATATGTGGTTCAATCCATGTCGTCTCCGCGCTTCTCTCGGGTATGTTATGAAAAGGTCTGTCCTTACGAATAAGAGGTTGTACTTCTTCGGTTAGTTTACGCCAGGAGTCCGAGTTCAATTTACCAGTGCCGACATGACCAATATAGACAAAGTTAGGCCCATCATATACACCGACTGCAATTGCATTGACGATGCCGCTTCGGTAGGTAACCCCTCCAATCATGGCATATAGGTCGTGGAAAATCTTAACCTTCTGCCAGCGTTGATCTTTGCCGTTGATTCCATAGGTACTGGCAAGGTCTTTACATACAATTCCCTCCATCTGGTGCTGTCTCATCACAGTGAGCAGGGCGTCGGGATCGGACGTGTTAGTCACCTCTTGAACATGGGGAGCAGGATTCAGAACTTGATGTAGCAGATGCTGACGATCTGCAAGTGGTTGATCTGTGACCCATACCCCATCGCAGAAAAGAATATCAAATACCATATAAGTCACCGGAATCTGGTTTACAGCTTGGGCAATGCCATCCGGTCTGCTCATGCGATCTCGCCGCAGCACGTGATAGAAGGACGGTTTTCCCGTATCCGGATCAAGGGCAATAATCTCTCCATCCAAAATATAAGAAGGGACGGAGCACAGGTTGCGTGGCTGAACTAGCTCAGGATATTGTGCAGTTCGGTTGTGCAATCTGCGATTAATTAACTGAATTCCCTCTCCGTCCTCGTAAGCAAGCATGCGGACCCCATCCCATTTGATTTGGGCAATCCAATTTTGCCCGGTAGGGATCACATCTCGGGATATAGGTTCAAAAGGAACCAAGGGATTGAACATGTGCTTAAAACTCCTTTCCTCTTTCAAATCTGCCTGGAGGTTGATTCTCTATAAGTTAAGAGTAGGGTAGGTTTAGCTCTTCCGCAGCCGTGCTTTCAGCTTATGTACCATAATAAGCAGTAAAGGAATCGCGATACCACAAGTCAAATCCCAATCAATCCAATACGGAATAACAACTTTGAGATAGAAATTTTCGTTGGGTGCTAGCACAATGGACATGGACAGAATCAACATGGCGCCAGGCAAAATGAGTGGACGATAGCTGGACAGTTTGAAGAGATGAGTGATTCCGAGTACAAAGCTGTAGAAGAACAGAATGCTCTTGAAAAAGACGGCAATTATCCAGACGGAAGCCATAAAGGCCTCAATCCGCTGCAAAAAGTTGCCTATATTGATCTTCAGCGACAGATTAAATGCTGCAAACCAATGGTGCTGCGTCATAAATGGACCCATGACCAGCAGACAGATGGTTAGCGTTAGGGTAAGCATCAATCCCCCTATGATGGCTGCTAGAAGGATATCCTTTTCCCAATGTGCTTCCTTTTTCGCATAAGGAAAGAGCATAAGAAAGATGCACAATTCACAATAAGGATAGGTAAGCACAGCGACAAAGCCTTTAAAGGGATTCAGAAAGCCTTCTGCAAGAACGGGCTTGATGTTGTCCAGATGCGAATGCGGGAATAGACAGACGGTCAGAATGAGCAGGAACAGCACGATCAAGGGCAGAAGTACCTCGGCACTTCTGCCTATGGGTTCCAGACCAGAAAAGAGTCCCCAGGCAAGAGTACAAACAAAAAGCAAACTCACAATGAAGAGGGGAGATTCAGGCAGGATCTGGGTCGTCATGAAATCCCCAATTTCTCTTATGAATGCAGATGTACCCATTAGAAAATAGAATAGATAAAAACAGCTGATGAACGCCCCAATCCAGGGGCCAAGCGTATACAATGCATGTTGGATCAGATTCATGCGGGGCTGAAGTTTGTATACAACGAGCATGATGGACAGTACCCCTGCTCCCCCGGCAACCCCCATTAATGCGGATATCCATGCATCCTGATGCGCATATGAGGTGACCATTGAGGGGAAGACGATAATCTGTTCACCAATCGTGCATAAGAACATCAGTGAGCCCAGTTGTCTTACAGTTAAACGCCCCTTTTCAATCATGTGGGTTCTCCTTCGCATGTCGATCTAGATATTTGGTTAGGATACGCCAATTGCACCAATTTTATTAGGAAATGGGTAAAGGAATAGATCTGCATGAAAAAAAGGAAAGCCAAAAAGCCCGGACGACTAATTTCCTATAAGAAACAAGGAAATTTGTATCCGGGCTATTCAGATTACTCAACTTAATGCACAACATTCGCATCACGGATTCTCCGTATTAGCTCGTTGTGGTCAGGCGAATACGAATATTTTGTGGGTCTACAGTAAACCAGTCCTTACCTTGCTGTTCGATAGATGTGTTGGATTGACGTAGTTGTTCTAGAGCTTGTTCCAATTGTTCTTTTCCGTCATAAATGATGGTGAAGTAGTCAATGCCTGTCGCATTGGCCGGATTTACAGGGGCGCCTGTACCAGCCCAAATGTTCAGTCCGATGTGATGGTGATAACCGCCAGCGGATACAAACAGGGCAGACATGTTGGCGAAGTTACCAACGATATCGAATCCAAGTACTCCTGTGTAGAAACGGCGTGACTCTTCCAGACTGCGTACATGGAAGTGAACATGACCAATGACCGTTCCGGCAGGTAATCCCTGCCAAGGTTCGTTCGCGGCGAGAGCAAACAGGCTGTCTACATCAACAGGATCACTTGACATAATGTAGTTATTTTCTGAATCTCGCTTCCAGGTGTCGCGGGCACGGTCTGAATAGATTTCGATACCGTTCTGATCTGGATCGGAAATGTAGAATGCTTCACTGACCAGATGATCACCTTGACCAATTTCGATGCCGGATTCAGCCAGATTACGAAGAGCAAGGCCCAGCGATTTGCGGTCAGGCAGCAGGATGGCGAAGTGATACAGACCTGAAGTGGAGCGAACAGGCATCGTTACTGCATCGGTCAACTGCTCAAGGCGCAGAAGAGACTGCTTTCCATCGGCTGTCAGGGTAGCGACTTTGTCGCTGCGTTCAAGCAGTTTCAGTCCGACCACTTCGGTATAAAATTGAATGGATCGATCCAAATTGCTGATTCGCAAACTTACTTCACCCAGATGGGTTGTAGCAGGGATTTGATAAGTAGAAGTCATAAGGAATTCCTCCTGTATAAAGTTTAGTTGAATTGTTGCGGTTCACTTATTGGCAATGAAATAGGGGTATTGTAATGTCATAGTTCATATAGTTATGAGGCCTAACTGTACATTTATAAATAAGTTACTTTTCATAAGTTAATATAAAATATAAATCAACTTTCGTCAATTGTATTTTCGATTTTGGTATATTCATTCTTGGTTGAGTATTACTTCAATTATGGAGTACAAAACAAAAATCCGGCTGCATGGCCGGATCTCCAATGTTGATGTTAGTGACAAGTGAATCCTGTGCTGTTTGCTGTTTACGCCTTGGGTTTAGGAGCAGCCTTCTTTCTTTTGGCAGGAGCAGGAGTCTCTGTTTCTCCTCCAGCTGCTGCTTGGACTGAAGTTTTCTTGGGAGCACGTTTCTTAGGTTTGGCTGTGGTGGTTCCGGGATCGGTTGGAATGGGCTTCACAGCTTCAATACTTGCTTGCAGTGCTGCCATGAGATCCATGACATTCGCTTCTGGTTTAGCAGGGGCAATTTTGATTTCTTCACCGGCTACTTTGTGATTGATCAGATCCAGCAGTTTGGCGCGGTAGTCGTCCGTATATTTACCAGGTTCAAAAGGAGTAGATAACTGATCGATCAGTAATTTGGCCATCGTCAATTCCTTCTCGTTTACGTTTAGAACCTCGGGCAGGTTGGGAACCTGAGAGACGGGACGAATCTCGTCTGGATAGAAAATGGTTTCCATGGAGAGGCAATCGTCCAGCACACGAATGGCGGCCAAACTACTTTTGGAGCGAATGGATATCTTGGCGATGCCAATCTTTCCTGTATCCCGCATGGCTGTCATTAATAGCTGGTAGGCGTTTCCTCCCGCTTGATCGGGAGAGAGGTAATACGTTTTTTGAAAATAAATCGGATCGATCTCCGTTAAATCCACAAAATCCAGAATGGTAATGGTTTTGCTGCTGGAATCATTTAACGCTTCAAGCTCGTCCTTTTCGAACAAGACGAATTTGCCTTTCTCATATTCATATCCTTTGGTGATCTCTTCCCATTGAACCTCAACTTCACAGGAAGGACATTTACGTACATAAGCAAGTGGACTGCCGCAGACTTTGTGAATGTAACGCATGGAGATGTCTTTGTCTTCGGTAGCCGAAAACATTTTGACAGGAACATGAACCAGACCAAAGCTAATGGCACCTTTCCAGACTGTATGCATGAACGGCTCCTTTCCGAGAACATTTTAGGTATAGTATGGGCATTTCACGGGCGGGATAACCCTATTTTCCCGGATCGGTATGCTTCAGAAAGAGTGGGGGATGATAACAGAAACATCCTTGAAGATCTTCGCTTATAGCGTTGTTTTGAAAGAGGATGATGTTAGTTGTTAACTATCACGTCAGGAGGTACCCCTATGAAGAACAAACGAGACGAAGTTGAAGCTCACGCCCATACGTTCTCTCCGTATCCTCGTGCCGAGTCGGAAGGGTCTGAAGGTTTTCATACACCTGCAACAGCGGTTAACTGGGAGGCTATCACGTCAGAAGAGCTGCCGCTTGACAGGGAGTCGTTTATGCTGGACATTGACCGGATGGTGAATGAAGGTCTGGGCGGTGGACAAGTTACAGAAGATAACGGATATATTGGTGAGAGTACAACAGATAGCATGGTGCGGGAATCGCATGATGATCCGGAAGGGGAGTATGAATAACAATGATGGATGTGAAACGGGCGAAAGCCATTTATGATTCCAAAGACACGATTGCTGTTACATTGGAAGGAGATCCGGTTTGGATCGAAAATGTGGATGAAGCCAATGGCATGGCAACGGTGCAGGTAGGCAGCAGACCGGGGAATACCCAGACGGTACGTGTAGACCGTTTGGAAGAGTAAAAGAGAACATCTGGTAAAGGATGTCTAGGAAAGGCCGGTGCCGTCAGGTGCCGGTTTATTTGTCATTCGTGTGAATGGTGGCCTATCTTCCGTTCTGCTTCTGATCCTTCGATGTTGCGGGGTGAGAATGGGACCGATATAATAAAGTTCAAAGTGAACTCAGGCGGCTTGACCGCCAAAGGTGGGGCGTATATTGAATCAGACGCATGAGCAGTGGGTGTATCACTCCCATGGCATTGCAGATACAGAAGTACTCGCGTCCGCACTCGCTGAACAGGCAACCGCCGGCATGGTGATTGCACTAGACGGTGATCTGGGCGCGGGCAAAACGGCATTTTCACAAAAGTTTGCGTGGCATTTGGGTGTACGTGATGTGGTTAACAGCCCCACGTTTACATTGATCAAGGAATACGAAGGGCGCCTGCCCTTGTATCACATGGATGTGTATCGCATATCACTGGAAGAAGCGGACGAGCTTGGACTGGATGAGTATTTCTATGGAACCGGAGTTAGTCTGGTGGAATGGTCCAGCATCATTCCCGAATTACTGCCACAGGAACACCTGCATGTGCAGATCGAGACGACGGGCCCGGAGGATCGAACGATTACGCTGGATGGGTATGGCGAGACTTATGCTGCCATGTGCCGACAGTTCAGACAGAATGGAGTCAAATGATGATGGAAGATTTACAAAAACAGCCGCGCCAGCGGTTTTTGGCGTTGGATACCTCGACTGCGGTGATGGCAGCCTCAGTGATGGAAGGCCACGCCCTTCTGGAAGAACGCAATGAACGGGCAGAACGCAACCATTCGGTACACGTCGTGCCTGTAATGGAGCAGTTGCTGGAAGCCAGCAGCACGCAGCCGGGACAGCTGGACGGCATTGCCGTCGGCATTGGCCCGGGCTCGTACACGGGCATCCGCATTGCGGTGACCGCGGCGAAGACGCTAGCCTGGGCGTGGGACATCCCCGTTGTCGGGGTGTCCAGCCTTCAGGCCCTAGCCTGGGGCGGCTGGCACAGCGGCCTCGCCGCCAAGGCCGAAGCTGCGGCGGAGGATGCCGCAGCAGGGGCTGGCGGAACGCTATCCGCGGACCAGGGCGGCACTGGTGCCGCCCCTGTCCACTGGATCGTTCCGCTTGTGGATGCACGGCGCGGCCAAGCCTATACCGCGCTGTTTGCCTCCGCCGGGAGCGCTGCACCCCGGCGGCTGGCGCCAGATGCCATCCGTATGGTAGACGGATGGCTGGAAGCCCTCGCCGCCCGCATGGCGGAAGCGGCGCCGGAAGAGCGGCCCGCTGCCGTCTGGATTGTCGGCGAGACGGGCCCGCATGCTGCGGCAGCGGCTGAGCTTCGCTGCCCCGCAGGAACGGCGCTCCAGCTCGTACCCTATGAGCTGGAGGGCCGCTGGATTGGGCGCTTAGGCGCCGAGGCGCTGCTTGCAGGTCAGCGAGATGACGTGCATGCGCTCGTGCCCAACTACACCCAGCTGGCTGAAGCGGAAGCCAACCTGCTACGCAAAGGCTAAAAGAGGTTGTTCAAAATGTCCGCTTTTGATTACGAAGGATGCCTAGTGGCATCATCAGCATCGAATATGGAATTCGGCCGAAATAAGCGGATGCTTACGAAGAATGTTTCCTTGGGAAACATTGTAGTTGCTCACGTAGTTTCCCTACGCTCCGCTACTCCATTTCTAGCTTTATCCCATCTTCTCGGTACTGAAAACCGGTCTTTTTGAACACGCACTAAAAGGGAGGGGAAGCAGATGGACAACGTGGAGAATGACGCGCAGGAAGCAGCGCTTCAGTTCAGGTTCATGACTCTGGGTGATATTCCCGATGTAATGATTATTGAACATGAAGCCTTCACCCTGCCCTGGACGGAAGAAGCATTTCAAAATGAATTGACACACAATCATTTTGCTAAATATATGGTCATGGAATTGGAAGGTACAGCGATCGGCTATGCCGGTATGTGGACAATTATGGATGAAGCCCACATTACCAATATTGCAGTCCGGGAAGCTTATCGTGGGCGCAAGCTCGGTGAGAAGCTGCTGGACGAATTGATGAAAACGGCGGCTTATCTCGGGATGGAACGAATGACGCTGGAAGTCAGGGTTTCGAATCGGATTGCCCAGAGCTTGTATCAGAAAAAAGGGTTTGAATCGGCTGGTCTTCGTAAAGGGTATTACTCCGACAATGGGGAAGATGCGATGATTATGTGGGCGAATTTGCCGCCTGCGAGCCGGAGCGGCGAAGAGGAAGGAAGCGTAACGGATTCATGAAGGATTTCAATGAAAAGGTAAGTTCAGCACCATCTTATATATTGGCAGTTGAGACAAGCTGTGATGAAACATCTGTAGCGGTAGTCAAGGATGGACGGGAAGTGCTGTCCAATCTGATCTCCAGTCAGATCGAGACTCATAAGGCGTTTGGCGGGGTTGTGCCTGAAGTCGCTTCGCGTAAACACGTGGAAGTCATTACATTGATGTTGGAACAGGCTATTGAGCAATCCGGCATCCGTCCGCGTGATCTGAGTGCGATCGCCGTGACACAAGGGCCTGGACTGGTTGGTGCATTGCTGGTCGGCATCGTGGCAGCGAAAACCATGGCCATGGCACTTGGCAAACCTCTCATTGGCACACATCATATCGCGGGACATATCTATGCCAACAGACTTACCCATGAGCTGCAATATCCAGCAATGGCACTGGTGGTTTCAGGTGGTCATACCGAGCTTGTGCATATGGAATCCGAAGGAAAGTTCAAACTGATCGGACGTACGCGTGACGATGCTGTAGGCGAGGCTTATGACAAAGTGGCGCGTGCACTGGGTTGTCCCTATCCGGGAGGACCACATGTGGACCGGATGGCTGCTGAAGCAGAGCAGGCGGTACCTTTGCCTCGTGTCTGGCTGGAAGCCGATTCCTATGATTTCAGCCTTAGCGGTCTGAAGTCTGCTGTACTGAATGTTTTGAATCAAGCCAAAATGCGCGGAGAAACGCTTGAACCATCTGCTGTGGCACGGGGATTCCAGGAATCTGTCGTCGAAGTGCTGGTAGAAAAAGCAGTAAGGGCTGTCCGTGAGTACGGATCACGTCAATTGCTGTTATGCGGTGGCGTCGCGGCAAACCGGGGATTGCGTTCAGCTTTGCAGGAACGTTGTGCGAAGGAAGGGCTCGAATTGCTGATCCCGCCGATGGAGTATTGCACCGACAATGCAGCGATGATTGGAGCTGCCGCGTATTTGAAGTGGCGGCGGGGAGAAATCTCGGAATTCGATGCCAAAGCTGATCCTGGACTTTCGCTTGAGGCATGGTCTGTTCAATCGCTCTAGAAGATTCATGTATATACTTGACAGTCTCAAGTGAAGACTGTATATTAATTACAAATTAAAACAGGAATACGATATGTTCAACTAAACATTTACACGATAGCGGAGAGGACAGAAATAACCTGAAGAAGCGAAGCGTGCGCCTTTATCACCGGATTTTCCCTCTTAGAGAAGGGAATCAAAGAAATCTGGGGATAACAGCGATCGGAAGGTTGTTCTGTCATCGGAGCGCCAGTGTAAATATTCATTTGTTGACTTATATAGATTCCTGAACTGAAACGCAATGAACAGGAACAGTAGGGTATTTCCCGGTCATAGAGAGCTGCGGGGTGGTGTAACGCAGTCGAAGGAAACCTGAAACTCACCTGGAAGCGGAACGATGGAACACGGTAACTCCCTGGGAGAAGCCGAAGGCCGATGATGGCCCAAAGTACATGGTTACGGGTTGCCTCCGTGAATGGGCCGTTGTTGATGGAATCCGGATGACATATCGGTAGAAGATCAACAATAACTGAGGGGGCTTTTGTCACTTTGGGCAATGATAACGGTATGGACGCATACAGGATCAGCTCGAAGGAAATGAAAGTCAACAAGAGTGGTACCGCGAAGGTGAACAGCCTGTCGTCTCTTGCATTATTGCAGGAGATGGCAGGCTTTTTTGATTTTCAAAATGGTGATGAAATTCATGGTCACATATCATAAATGTAATGAACGGGAGCAGTAAAACGATAAAGCGCACAGAGAGCTGCGGGGTGGTGCGACGCAGTGGCTGAAATCGTTCGAATCTCGCCCGGGAACGGAGCTGTGGAAACAGATGAGACTATGTCTCATCCCTTGTCCTATAACCAACAGGGCATTGTGGTACACAGCAACGGTTAACCTCCGTTATAGGGTGTTTCTCCGGCTGGATCGATTGTTATTGTTGCGTACGTAGCTGCAATGGATCTTGGCTGGAGACGACGAGGTGGATGGTGCCTGGCGCAAGCCTGGACCATCAAGCAAGAGTGGTACCGCGGAGGGATAATAACCCGCCGTCTCTTAGATGAGATGGCGGGTTATTTGTGTTTGCTGCCGGCAGCAGGGTGGGCGATGGGAATCAATAATTATGGTTTAGACAAAGAAATATGTCCGGCGTGCAAGTCGACGTGCACATCGGCATGGAATCCAAAATGAATAAACATAGAAAACGGGAAATGAACATCTCGTTCACATCCCCAAAATAACCAATATACATTCAAATTTGATGGAGGTTGATGAATATGACAACGAACAATAACAAACGCATGATTGAGATTTTTGATACAACACTGCGCGATGGAGAACAAGCACCGGGAGCGAGTCTGCAGCCTGAACAAAAAATTGAACTGGCACATCAGTTGGCTTCTCTGGGCATTGACGTCATCGAGCCTGGATTCCCGATCTCAAGTCCAGGTGAGTTCGCGGCGGTTCAGGCGATTTCCAGACAACTGCAAAACGTGGAGATTTGCGGATTCGCGCGTGCGGTCAAAGGGGATATTGATGCAGCCGTTCGAGCAACGGCTGACGCAGCGCGCCGCCGGATTCACTTGTTTATTTCCTCTTCGGACATTCATATTGAGCATCAACTGCGCCGTCCGCGCAGCGAAGTCGTAGCTACCGCCCGGGAGATGGTCTCCTATGCACGTCAGTTCACGGATATTGTGGAATTCACTGCCATGGATGCGGCTCGCACGAAGATGGATGATTTGATCGAAATGGTTGAAGTAGCCATTGAAGCGGGAGCAAGTATTATCAATTTGCCAGATACGGTTGGGTACGCACTGCCGCATGAATATGGAGAGATGTTCCGTCAGGTACGTGAGGGCGCAAGAGGCGGAGATAAGGTTCGATATAGCGCACACTGTCATAATGATTTAGGCCTCGCGGTTGCCAACAGTCTGGCTGCAATTGCCAACGGTGCTTCCCAGATCGAAGTAACCATCAACGGTGTGGGAGAACGGACGGGTAACTGTGCATTGGAGGAGCTGATTATGGCTCTGGAGACGCGGGGAGACGTTATTGGCGCAACGACAAATATCAAACTGAACCAGATGTATGAGACATCCCGTCAGATTAGTCGTGCGATGCATTTCCCAATTGCCTACAACAAACCGGTAGTAGGGCGCAATGCCTTCCAGCATGAGTCTGGTATTCACCAGGATGGTCTGCTTAAGAATCGGAGTACGTATGAGATTATGGACCCGGAAGCGCTGGGTATTCCACGCAGTATGATTATTCTGGGCAAACATTCCGGGCGTCACGCTTTGAAAGATCGGGTTCGCAAATATGGCTTTGAACCGGATGAGCAGCAAATGGAACAGCTGTATGAGATATTTAAAGAAACTGCCGATCAACAGAAAGTGGTCAGTGATGACCAGTTATTGCAGATGGTGAGTCAGACCATGAATATTCCTGCGCAGGATTATGAACTGGTTGAATTGCAGGTTACGGCGGGCAGCATGACGGATCGAATGGCAGCAGTTCGCATTCGCACGAGCGCAGGGGAGCAATCCTATTCTGCGGTTGGCGGTGGTCCGGTAGATGCAACGATTCGAGCGATTGGTCAAAGTATCTCGGACGACATTACGTTTGTCGATATGGAAATGCACGCACTGAGCGGAGGAGAGGCTGCGAGTGCAGAAGCTGCGGTTACCGTGGAGCGTGCTGGACGTGAATTCAGAGGAACTGCCACGCACAATGATATTGTCATGGCAGCCGGTCTGGCTTATGTAGCAGCATGCAATGCGGCCGGACTGAAGGCGGAGTCTACTGAAAGTGATGAATCAGTGCATGCGTAATATTACTTCCGCATATCACACCACATAACTTTGTGCTTTGTATTCAAAAGCAGACCAAAAGCAGACCAAAAGCAGACCTTAAATACAGAGGTCTGCTTTTGTCCTTTTATAGGAGATAAAATATGAGGGCCAGGATAGGTTTGTCAAGATGTGATTATAGTTATCCACATATTCAGGATAATTTGTGGGTAACTCTAGCAAACCCAAACCAGTAATGTTTTCGAAAATAAATGTCTTTAGGGGATAGAAGTCCCCTGTTATATCCACAAAGTTGTGGATAAAGTGGATAACTTGGTGGATAAATATGGTTTTTGTGCAAAAAAAGCTATTCTACCGCCGTATAATTAAGTTAATTAAGTTGCTTGCTATATTGCTTTCCTGTGGATAAAGGGGATGGTAATCAACAGAAAAATAATTTCCATGATTCGAGTGAATTTGACAATTATGCAAACACCCTTGTCAAAACTCTACGGTTTATCATTAACAAAAAAGCTGATTCCGTCAAGGAATCAGCTTTTAAGTATTGTTAAATGTTCCACGCCGCATGGCAGCAGGAAATGCACTGGAATGGTCCAATTTTATTCCAAAGCTAATTCTTCCCACTCTTCATAAGCCTTGGCCAGTTGAAGCTTGTGATCCTCTGCTTTCTCCTGGAGTTCTTGCAGCTTCATGTAGTCCTGATATATTTCAGGCAGGGCCATCTGAGCCTCAAGCTCCGTAATCTCCGTTTCCAGCTTCGCAATCTGTTGTTCCAGAGCTTCCTGCTTGCGCTGGCGGTTACGTTCTTCGCGTTTGGCCTGCTTGTCCGCTTCGAATGAGGCGGCTCCGGATTTTTCGGTTGAGGATAGGGCTGGATCAGATTTAGCCGAGTTTTTGGAAGAGGCAAGGCGTGCTTCAGCCGCTTCGCGAGCGATATCTTCAAGCTCCTGTTTCTTCTCCACATAGTCATCATAATTGCCCAGGTAATGTTCTGTTCCACCCGGATGCAGTTCAACAATGCGTTCAGCCATTTTATTGAGGAAATACCGGTCATGCGAGATGAACAGCAACGTGCCTTCATAGTCCATCAGTGCTGCTTCAAGTACTTCTTTGGCGAACAGGTCGAGATGGTTCGTAGGCTCATCCAGAATGAGCATATTGGCTTCCTTGAGCATGAGCTTGGAGAGGGAGACACGTGCTTTTTCACCACCGCTGAGCGATGAGATTTTTTTGAGTACATCATCTCCACTGAACAGGAAGTTGCCTAGCACCGTACGAATCCGTGCTTCCTCCATGCCTGGATAGGCACTCCACAGCTCTTCCAATACCGTATTGGAAGGATTAAGTCCCGTCTGCTCCTGATCGTAATAGCCAATCTGCACCTTGGTACCCCATTGGATCTCACCGCTTACAGGACGCAAACTTCCGGTGAGGCATTTCAGCAAGGTGGATTTACCTATACCGTTTGGACCGATCAAAGCAACCGTTTCCCCGCGTCTTAGATCAAAAGATACATTGCGGAACAATGGCGAAGCCTCATCGTAGGCAACGGAAAGCTGATCCACACGGAGCACTTCTTTACCGGACATGACAGCCGTTTCAAAAGAGAAATGAGCTTTCTTCAGATCTCCCATCGGTTTGTCGAGCCGTTCCATCTTATCGAGTGCCTTGCGGCGGCTCTGTGCCCGTTTGGTCGTTGAAGCACGTACGATATTCTTCTGAACAAAGTCCTCCATTTTGGAGATTTCATCCTGTTGTTTCTCATATTGCTTCATCTGGCTTTCGTACTCGGCAGCTTTTAGTTCCATGTATCGGCTGTAATTGCCCGTATATTTTCTGGAGCGGTGTCGTTCGATCTCCACGATGGTTGTTACAAGCCGGTCAAGGAAATACCGGTCATGGGATACAACCAGCAAGGCGCCTGAATAACCTCTGAGGTAGTCTTCCAGCCACGTGAGGGTGGCGATGTCGAGATAGTTGGTAGGCTCGTCCAGCATGAGCAGGTCAGGGGCCTGAAGCAAAATGCGAGCAAGCGCAAGACGTGTCTTTTGTCCGCCGCTCAGTGTGGCAATCTGAGTATCTGGTGAAAATTCACCGAAGCCCATCCCGTGAAGTACACTGCGAATACGGGTTTCCATCTCATAACCGCCATGATCCTTGAACCAGTCCGAGCGTTTGGCATAACGTTCAAGCAGATCGGCGTATTTTTTTTCGTCTTCCATCTGTGCGGGGTCGGCAATATCCTGTTCCATCTGGCGCAAATCCGCTTCAGCCTGGGTCAGATGGGCGAATACGTTCATCATTTCTTCCCATATGGAGCGATCGGATTGCAGTCCGCTGTTCTGGGCGAGGTAACCAAGCGTTGTTTCCTTGGATTTGAAAATCTGTCCGCCATCATAGGACATTTCCCCTGCTACAATTTTGAGCAAAGTGGATTTTCCTGCTCCGTTAACACCAACGAGGCCGATGCGCTCGCGTTCTAATATTTGTAAGTTCACGCCGTCCAGGATTGGATCGACACCAAAACGTTTGATAATTCCGGATACTTGCAGCAGCATAAAATTAAGTTCCTCCATAGGTCCAGTTCTTGATATGACAACTATATCCCAGTTTACATGAAATACAGAGCAAATGCACCGATTAGGAGTGCCTGGGGCGTGTAGTCTTTTTGGTCAATCAATGATAAACTGAAAGAAGGCATGTTAATACATGAGGATTTTGCAGAAAATGAATCATTTTAACGATTCCAACACGATGGCAACTGGTGCATAACATATAAATGGTTTTAATTGAGAGCTAGTTTACCTTCCCGATCAACAGGAGGTTATTCAAGGACATGCAGGATCATACGGAACAGAAAATCCGTCTTCGTTCCAAGCTGAGACAGAGCCGGGATCTGATGGATGAAAGCATGCGTCAGCAGGCGATGACTGAGATCAATGATGTGACGAAGCGGGAGCTGGAGCGCCTTAGGCGGGACAAATGGAAGCTGGGGAACAAGCGGCTTATGATTTTCAGCTATTTGTCTTATGGAAGCGAAGCATCTACGGCCTTTTTATTTGAAGAAGGCTGGAAGCATGGTGATCGGATGATCGCACCGAAAGTGCTGGACAATCCGGCTCGTATGGAGTTGCGGCGTGTCATGGGTGAACAGGATATTCAGCCAGGAATATGGGGGATACCTGAACCCAAGAATTCCTGTGAAGTGCTGCAACCTGATAGCTGGCCGGATATCGATCTTGTCATCGTACCGGGGCTAGGATATGACCTTCAAGGAGGGCGCATTGGTTATGGCGGCGGTTATTATGATCGTTTTGCCGAGACACTTGCAGCGAAATGTGCAATGACGGACAAAAGACCACTGATGGCTGCATTGGTATTGCCAGGCCAGCTTCAAGATGAAATTCCGATGGACCCGCTTGATCTGCGGATTGATCTGTTGATAACAACCGAAGGTATATTACATATCGTATAAAGGGTTGTGATGTGATTGAATTCAGAAACGAATAACGACCAGGCTTCCGGCAGTAAACTGACTCATTTTAATGAACAGGGACGAGCTCGGATGGTTGATATTTCGGGTAAGGAAAGTACCGTGCGAACAGCTGTTGCGGTATCCAAAGTGACGATGAATCCGACTACGCTTGAAGCGATTCGGGAGGGCCGCATCGGTAAAGGTGACGTTCTGGCTGTGGCCCAAATTGCGGGTATTCAGGGCGCCAAGAAAACGTCGGACTGGATTCCGATGTGCCATCCATTGGCATTGACGGGTGTGGATATTCGTTTTCATGATAACGGTGTCGATGAATTGCAGATTGAAGTTACGGTCAAAACCGAAGGGAAGACAGGTGTCGAGATGGAGGCGCTCACGGCGGCGTCGGCTGCGGCACTGACGATCTATGACATGTGTAAAGCCATGCAAAAAGATATGATTATCGGTCCAACCATGCTTAATTTCAAAAGTGGTGGCAAAAACGGCGATTTCAGCCGATAAGGGACATTTATTTTCATAGAGGAGAAGGGTGATCTTTATGGTGTGGAGAACAGCAATCCTGACAGCCAGCGACAAAGGGGCCCGCGGGGAACGTGAGGATACGAGTGCCCAAGTGATCCGGGAACTTGTGGAAGAAGAACTGGGTGGGGAAATCGTGGAGTACCGCATCGTTCCGGATGAACCCGATGAGATTATTGCGGCTTTGATTGAAATGACAGATTATTTTCACGCTGATTTGGTATTGACCACTGGGGGAACGGAGCTTGCGATTCGTGATATTACTCCAGAAGCGACAAGGCGGGTTATTGAACGGGAAGTTCCAGGCATGGCTGAAGCCATGAGATACAGTGTCATGGGCAAGAATCGTTCTGCCATGCTGTTCCGCGGCGTATGCGGCATTCGCGGACGTACATTGATTGTCAACCTGCCAGGTACACCGAAGGGTGTGCATGAGCATTTGGCGGCTATTATGGATCAGCTTCCGGAAGCTCTGCTGATGGTTACGGGTCAGTTCAAGCAATAAGAGTGAATCATATAGTAGCGGGTGTGAAATCAAGCAGGGAGAAATGATTGGATGTCGAGGTCTCTTTTGTGAATAATGTGGGTTATGTAAGTGGTTACATCTATGGTATGATTGACATAATTCAAAATGAAGCAAAGACATCTATGAGCCTATGGCCAAGCGTGTGCATCTTTGAAGCTTGAAACGAGGAGGAATAATATCAATGTTAAGTTCCATTGGACCAACAGGTTTTATTTTGCTGGCCGTTATCGCGTTGCTTTTGTTTGGACCTAACAAGCTTCCGGAATTGGGGCGGGCAGTCGGACGCACTTTCCGTGAATTCAAAGAAGGCGCACGTGAGATTATTTCGGATGATGATTCATCCAGTCGCAAGGAGCAGGAAAAGGCGAAGCCACTGGCATCTGAGACTGCATCTACAGACAAGCCTGAGGATAAACGCCTGCCGGAATAACTTTGACGGCAATGAAAGAGAAATCCCTTCCTGCCGGAAGGGTTTTGTATTTTAAGCTGGCAACAATGGGGGGCAGGCATGACGCAGCAGAAGGAAGAAATGACGCTTACAGAACATTTGAGTGAGCTGCGCAAGCGGTTGATTTATGTGTTGAGTATTTTTATTTTGGGACTGGTGGCAGGCTTTCTGGTGGCGGACCCAGTGTATCAATATCTGACGAAGGCAGAGACTGCTCAGGGGTTTGTGCTGCATGCATTCTCGTTCTGGGACGGGATTGGCATCTACATGAAGATTGCCGGACTATTCTCGCTGGTCATTACGCTGCCGTTTACGGTGTTTCAGCTCTGGAAGTTTGTCAGTCCAGGTCTGCGCCCGCGTGAGCGAAAAGCCACGTTGAAGTATGTACCTTATGTATTTCTGTTATTTCTGATCGGGTTAGCTTTCTCGTACTACGTTGTTTTCCCGATGGCACTTTCTTTTACTTCATCGATTACGGAAAAAATGGGGCTTGTCGAGACTTACGGAATGAAGCAGTATTTCAGTTTTTTGTTTGGTATTGTACTGCCGGTGTCCCTTTTGTTCGAACTTCCGTTAATTATTATGTTCCTGACAGGGCTGCGGATATTGAATCCGATAAGGCTTCGCAAAATGCGCAGAGTCGCTTATTTTGTCCTGATTTTCATTGCAGTTGTGGTTACACCACCTGACTTTATTTCCGATTTTCTAGTGATGATTCCGTTGTTACTGTTATATGAGATTAGTGTGTTTCTGTCTGGCTTTGTGTATCGTAAACAGCTTGCAGCTGATGCAGAGGCTGAGTCCCGTTACATCCGTGCCGAGGACAATCAGAGCGCAGTATAACAAGAGAGATTCCATAGGATGTTGTAATCGTAATAATTTTGCATGGTGCCCGTCCCGGGATAAGGCGGTCAGTTCTTACCCGGGATATGAAAGGCGACAAACTTTTACGGTTATATATTCTGATGGACGGGACAAGCAGGCATATTATGTTCAACAATGGATACAATGGAAAAGGGCTGACTGAGAACGATGCAGGAGGACTTACGGATTCTGTGGAATAAGTAATAAGGTATTATGGCATTTACGCAGGCCAATTGGGAGTTTTTTGGCCGGGTTCATGTAAATACAACGTAAAATCTCGCAGGAATTCATGAAAAGGACTTGAAATCATGCTTCAAGTTGAAGTATCATAAAGTTGGTTGTTAGCACTGAACACTGTCGAGTGCTAATACATATGGCTACAACCTACAATGTAACGTTATATAATTTCAAAAGGAGGCTATTTTTCATGATCAGACCTTTAGGTGAACGCGTATTGGTAGAACCACTGGAGCAAGAGCAAACAACTTCTTTCGGGATCGTACTGCCGGACTCCGCTAAAGAAAAACCGCAAGAGGGTAAAATTATTGCTGTTGGCGCTGGAGTATTGAAAGACGGAGTACGTGTAGCTCTGGAAGTGAAAGAAGGAGATCGCGTTATTTTCTCCAAATATGCCGGTACAGAAATCAAGTTCGAAGGTAAAGAATATTTGATTATGAAAGAAAGCGATATTCACGCGATTCTCGACTAATTCAAATTTAATCGGTTAACCGAACCATATAGCAACACCATTTTACACAATATACTAGGGAGGTTTTCTTACCATGGCTAAAGACATTAAATTCAGTGAAGACGCTCGTCGTTCCATGCTTCGTGGTGTGGACGCATTGGCTAATGCAGTTAAAGTAACACTCGGTCCTAAAGGCCGTAACGTGGTTCTGGAGAAAAAATTCGGAAGCCCGCTCATCACGAATGACGGTGTAACGATTGCTAAAGAAATCGAACTGGAAGATGCATTCGAGAACATGGGTGCACAACTGGTTAAAGAAGTAGCAACCAAAACAAATGATGTTGCCGGTGACGGTACAACAACTGCAACTGTATTGGCTCAAGCGCTGATCACAGAAGGTTTGAAAAACGTAACTGCAGGCGCTAGCCCAATCGGTATCCGTAAAGGGATCGACAAAGCGGTTAAAGCTGCTGTAGCTGAACTGCAATCCATCTCCAAACCAGTTGAAACCAAACAATCCATCGCACAAGTTGCAGCGATCTCTGCAGCTGACGAAGAAGTAGGCGAACTGATCGCTGAAGCTATGGAAAAAGTGGGTAAAGACGGCGTTATCACGGTTGAAGAATCCCGTGGATTCGCTACAGAGTTGGAAGTGGTTGAAGGTATGCAATTCGACCGCGGTTACATCTCTCCATACATGATCACGGATACGGACAAAATGGAAGCAGTTTTGGACAACCCGTACATCCTGATCACAGACAAAAAAATCTCCAACACGCAAGAAATCCTGCCATTGCTTGAAAAAATCGTTCAACAAGGCAAACCGCTTGTATTGATCGCTGAAGATATCGAAGGCGAAGCACTGGCGATGCTGGTTGTGAACAAATTGCGTGGTACATTCAACGCTGTAGCTGTTAAAGCTCCTGGCTTTGGTGACCGTCGTAAAGCAATGCTGCAAGATATCGCTGCCCTCACTGGTGGCCAATTGATCACGGAAGAACTGGGTCTGGACCTGAAATCCGCTGTTGTGGAACAACTGGGTACAGCTCGTCAAATCCGTGTAACGAAAGAAAACACAATCATCGTTGACGGTGCTGGTAACAAATCCGATATCGATGCACGTGTAAGCCAAATCCGTACACAACTGGAAGAAACAACTTCCGAGTTCGACAAAGAGAAACTGCAAGAGCGTCTGGCTAAATTGTCCGGCGGTGTAGCAGTAATCAAAGTCGGTGCGGCTACTGAAACAGAATTGAAAGAACGCAAACTACGCATCGAAGATGCCCTGAACGCAACTCGCGCTGCGGTTGAAGAAGGTATCGTATCCGGTGGTGGTACAGCGCTCATGAACGTATACAACGCGGTTGCAGGCGTAGCCCTGTCCGGTGACGAGCAAACAGGCGTAAACATCGTCCTGCGCGCTTTGGAAGCACCAATCCGTACTATCGCAGCTAACGCTGGCGAAGAAGGTTCCGTAATCGTGGAACGTCTGAAAAAAGAACAAACTGGCGTAGGCTTCAACGCTGCGACTGGCGAGTGGGTTAACATGATCGAAGCGGGTATCGTTGACCCTGCGAAAGTAACACGTTATGCATTGCAAAACGCTGCTTCCGTAGCAGCAATGTTCCTGACTACTGAAGCGGTTATCGCTGACAAACCAGAACCTGCAGGCGCTGCTGGCGTTCCTGACATGGGCGGTATGGGTGGAATGGGCGGCATGATGTAATAAAGGTGTAAAAACCTTTTAATGCCGATAGATGAAAGGCTCCCGAAAGGGAGCCTTTTTTCATTAATTAGATAGGGTGCTTTGAATTTATGTTTTAATAACTGGGGGGAGGAAATCATTTGAGAAAGAGTACAAAGTGGACATTATGGATTCTAGGCTTGATGCTCGCTGCAATTTTCATCAACTTCTATATGAATCTATATAGCTTCGCTTATGCACTGATTACCGTGCTTTTACTTGTATTTATGGGGTGGGGATTCTTAGCCAAGTTAAAGAACGACGTTCGACAACATGAAGATCATCATAGAAGAGAGCACCAGTCTGCGATCGATGACATCGATCGATACACGAGGTAGTAATCAATGAACCTGCCATACATAGCTTTGTTGTTAACGGACATGTTTACAACTTTTGTCCATCAATAGTTTAAAGGCTCCCACTTGGGAGCCTTTCTTTATTCAGATACAGGAGTGGATATGAAGGAGAGGCTAACGAAGTTTGCAGAAGGGAGAAGGAATGTTGAGTCGTTCCTATCTAAACGACTGGTTTGCACATTTGCAACTCACTCAACAGTTGTTATTTCAAAAATAGAAACATTGTCTTGAATGCTGAAGTGATATTCAAATCCATTTCGAACAGTCGCTCCATCAAATTCACTCTGACTTACATCGCGATCCAATATGCCGATATCCTGAATCACCTCTTGCGCATCATTATATGTGTATTCATTATTGGTTGTCAGAATAAGAGTAGCGATAGCAGTCAACAGGATTCCACCCGTTGGTTCGCTGACATCACCAGTCCCGTATAACCTGACTTCTTTTACTTTTTGATTCGAATTTAATTTACCAACCAATCGTAAATCATCATTAAATACATACTCGAAAGCGCCAGTATCCTGCTCTGAAGAGGCTTTCATATTCAAGCGGGTAATACTCAAACCGTTCAGTCGGTATTTGCCCACGGCGACATTAAACTTGTTTTTGAATTCCTCTGCTGTCATATAGAAGCTAGAGGCATTCGTTTGGGTTAGAGGTGCGTGATCTACCTCTGTTGTATCAGCGCCTGATTCGTGTTTCTCCGTCTGATCTGTTCCAGATGATTGCGGAGGATTTGAAGGTAAAGCCAATATGCCATACATTCCGATCGAAGCAATTGCAAAACATGCCGCCGTTAGCATAACATGCCTTATCGGTATCCTGTTATGTTTCCTCATGGATAAGATCATCAAAACAAGAAATACGAAGAAGGCTATAAAACTAAGGATGAATAGTATTGTAAACAGATATTGCAAATTCTCACCTCATAATGCATCGTTATTTCCTACTTTCATTATAATGTTCCTTCGTGAAACTTTAAACCTGCACTTGTCACCTCCAAACAGCACTGCCAGCATTCTATGCCAGCAGTGCTGTTTTTTTCTGATCATCGCTTGGAGTTAATCCAGCAAGGAAAGTGTGACTCGAATCGAGTTATCTATAAATGAACGATTGGGACGGGATTTCATGAAAACGGTCAGTCCAATTAGCGATACGATAAGTGCTTGGGCGACAGCCTTGGCGTCCAGGGAAGGGTTAAGTTCACCTGATCGCATTCCCCGCTCAATATTTTCCTGAAAGATGACCGACAGGTACATCTGATGTTCCCGGGTGAGAATTTCAAATTTCTCATCATGGGGTGCAAGCTCAACCATCGTATTGATGCAAAAGCATCCACGACTGAGTCGCTCTGCGTTGTATTCTTCATCCACGATTTCTGCAAAAAAAGTACGAAAGGCCTCTTTTACCGATGAAATACCTGCCAGTCTGGTTCGCATCTCTGCGGCACGGGCCATCGTGTATTTCCGTAGCGACGTCTCAAACAGTTCTCTTTTATCTCCAAAAGTGGAGTATATACTGGGCCTTTGGATGCCCATTCTCGAAGTCAAATCGCTTAATGAAGTGGCCTCATATCCTTTTTCCCAAAAAAGCTGCATCGCTGCATCCAGTACTTTCTCTTCGTCAAATTCGCGAGTTCTCGCCATAATAAATGCTCCTTGTTACTTATATTTTCTAAAGTATAGATATTTTGTATTGGATCATGTAGATCTTGTTTTGCTAATTATATTTCTTACTCATCAGTATGATATATACTATATAACTCTCAATTATTTGTCAAACAAACGTCTTTTTGATGATGTATTTAAGAAATATGATATAGATTTGATGCAAATAAAATGATTGACATTAGGCGAAACAGTAAGATATATTAACTACCTAAATAACATACCGATCGGTAATTTATTTTGTCAGTAACAGTCCAGTTTTGAATAAAGGAGAAATGAGTTATGGAAATAGGAATTACTTCCTTTGTGGAGACGACACCCGATCTTCGCACAGGTGAGGTCATAAGTCATGCACAGCGATTGCGTGAAGTAGTGGAGGAAATCGTACTAGCCGATCAGGTGGGGCTGGATGTATTTGGCGTAGGAGAACATCATCGTAAAGATTATGCCGCTTCTTCTCCTGCGATGGTGTTGTCCGCAGCTGCATCCCTGACCAAGCGTATTAGGCTCACTAGTGCAGTAACAGTACTTTCGTCGGCTGATCCGGTACGTGTGTTTCAGGATTTTGCCACACTGGATGGCATTTCGAATGGACGTGCAGAGATTATGGCAGGGCGGGGCTCCTTTACCGAATCATTCCCATTGTTTGGATACGAATTAGGTGAGTATGACGAGCTGTTCGATGAACATCTGGAACTGTTGCTCAACCTGCAAAAGTCCGAAATAGTCAACTGGCGAGGTGGGCACAGACCTGCAATACATAATCTGGGCGTATATCCGCGGCCTGTGCAGAGTCCTTTACCCATATGGATTGGCAGCGGGGGCAATCAGGAATCGGTGGTTCGTGCTGGGTTGCTGGGACTTCCGTTGACGTTGGCTATTATTGGCGGAAGCCCGGAACGTAATTTTGCCCCTCTTGTACAGTTGTACAAGCAGGCAGCGGCACATGCCGGACATGACGCTTCGAGGCTTACCGTAGGGTCGCATTCGCTCGGATTTGTGGCTGAAGATACAGAGCTGGCTGCTGATCTGTTCTTTCCTTCTACTCAGGCGGGCATGAACAAAATCGGCAAGGAACGGGGATGGGGACATTACAGTCGTGCCAGCTTTGATGCTGCACGTAGTCACGACGGTGCTCTGTATGTAGGTGATCCGGAGACGGTTGCCCGGAAGATTGTTCATCTACGCAAGAATGTGGGCATTACACGTTTCATGATGTACGTTCCCATTGCTACGATGCCGCATGATCAGGTGATGAGAGCGATCGAATTGCTCGGAACAGAGGTCGCTCCTCGAGTACGGGCAGAGTTGGCTAAGTGGGAAGCTGAGCATGGACATAAAGCATAGAAAACATACACTGAAGGAGGAATTGTATATGAGTTTTATAGATCGGGTGGTACCTGAATTAAGAGATGCATTAACCCAGTTTCCGGGCTTTAACTTGAAGGGGGGACTGGAGGTTAGCCGGGCGATGCTCATGAATCCACCGATTGAGAAGTCGGAAGACGTACGCACCACAAAGAGAATTATTGCAGGGACAGCAGGAGACATGCAGGTCAAAATATATGAACCGGCTGAGCGTACTGGAGATAAGTTGCCAGCGATGTTGTGGATTCATGGAGGAGGATATGTGCTGGGACATCCGGATATGGATGATGCGTTATGTGAGCGCTTTGTACAAGCGGCACATTGCGTAGTTGTATCGGTTGATTACCGCCTGGCCCCTGAGCATCCTTATCCCGCTGGTCTTGATGACTGCTATGCAGGTCTTGTATGGATGACAGACGAAACAGAGTCACTCGGCATTGATCTCACCAGGGTCGCAATTGCTGGAGCAAGTGGAGGGGGAGGACTGACTGCAGCGCTTGCACAAATGGTCCGTGATAAAGGTGGACCGAGTCTAATCTTCCAAATGCCTTTGTACCCGATGCTTGACGATCGCAATATTTCGGCTTCGAGCCATGAAATTACGGATCAAAATGCTACATGGAATCGGACAAATAACTTGGAGGCATGGAGTATGTACCTTGGAGGAGAGATGGAGGGATTGGGAGAAAACGAAGGACACAACATGCCTTCCTACGCTGTCCCGGCAAGAACTGAAAATCTGGCAGAGTTACCTCCTATGTATACGTGTGTTGGCCAGCTCGATCTATTTCGAGACGAGACAATCGAATATGTGACACGCCTTGCGGCAGCTGGAGTGGATGTCGAAATGCACCTATATCCTGGTGCTTATCATTGCTTCGAAGTGTTTGTGCCTGATGCGGAAGTTAGCCAGCGGGCTAGTCAGGATTATATTCGTGCCATGGCTAGAGCGCTTAATCCTTCATGGGAGAAATAAATGTCTCCGGCGTTGTTCATAAAAATTGATGTTCTTTTCATCTTCATTTCAGATTCCGTTAAGGTAGCTGGGGTAAGATAAGTCTTGTAAACCCCTTCTCGTGTTAAATAGATGTGTGACTAGCCCCGTCGGATCGTCCGGCGGGGCACTTTTTTTCTTCATTTTTATCCGTTAATGGTATGATAGATAAATATATACATGCTAGTAACGGAGGGATGGTTCGTGGACCCCAGCCTGCATCCGCTGTTCAGACCCATTCAGATGAATGGGACGGATAGGAAAACGTATTATATTGAGCAAATACCCTCTGTTTCCCTGATGGCTCATGTAGCCTGTTATTGGGAATCGGGTTCTATTCCGCATGAGGGAGAGCGAGATCAGGACACGATCTCAGTGCCCGCTCGGGTATTGCCAGATGGCTGCACGGACATGCTGATTACATACGACTCGGTCCGTTCGGTTCATTCCTATGCGTATTGTGGCAATTATTCGCATCCGTTCGCTCTGCCCGAGTCATCCGATGTCATTCCTTCCGCAGATTACACATTTGGCGTACGTTTTTTTCCGGGTGGAGCATACGTCTTTCACGGTTTGCCATTGGAAGGATTTACGGACATGCGAATTCCGCTTGAGGAATGTTGGCCGCTCAGATTGAATGAGCTTCAGGAGCGGATAGCTGGAACGAAAACCTTTGAAGAACGGGTGCAGGTAATGAATGCCTATCTGATTCCATTATCCGTGCAAACCAGTACATATGAGAATAATCTGATGAAAAATGCATTGCATCGCATCTTTATCGATGGGGGGCGTATGAGCGTCAGTGAGCTGGCCATGCGTGAAGTTGTTAGCGAACGCCAGCTGAATCGGAAGTTTGCAGAATGGATCGGAATCAGTCCGAAGCGATTCAGTGAGGTGGTTCGTTTTCACCGCGTCCTAGGCAGTATTCATCAGGGGCATACGGCGGATGGGGCAGCGCTGGCCCTGAATCATGGTTTTTTTGACCAAGCCCACTTGATTCGACAATTCCGCAAGTTTTATGGAGAAACTCCACTGACCGCTGCCAAAGAACATCAACAAAGGTTGTCCGATTTGTACAATAACTCGGTTGTCTCTTCCGATATACTTAGATCGTGAGAATAATAGTAAAGGAGATATCATATATGAATGGAACATTGCAAATTCGGGATCATCTGCTCAATGAATTGGAGACGGGAGTACGTACGGGGGCGAGTCTGATCCGCCTGATCCGTCCAGAGGATTGGGCGTACCGCCCGCAGGACAATATGCGTTCACTGGTGGAACTGGTCCATCATTTTATTCAAATCACGGCATCGGACCTTGCCATTATGCAGGAGAAGAGCGAAGCCGAGGTTGGTGTGGTAGAGAATAGCCTGTCAGGGATCGAGGATATTGAAAAACTGGAGGCAACACTTTGGGGAAATTTGGAAGCTTACAAAGCTTATATTGTATCACTGAGCGAAGAAGATCTGTTGAACCGCTCAACCAAAGCTTTCTATATGGAGCATGGTCATTTGCAGGCTCAATGGCAGATTGAAACGCTAACGCATGTATTCCATCACCGTTCACAGTTGTATAATTACCTCAAACAGCAGGGGCATGAGCTGAACTTTTTCATGCTGTATGCTTAATAATCTCACAATATGAGTTTCATGTAAGTGGCTCCGCTGGATGATCTGGCGGGGCTTTTTGATTACTTTAGTCTAGCATCTCTATCAAAATGGACGTTATCACACGGTCATTTTACCGTTACATTAATAGATTTCAAGCATAGAATACCGTATCAAAGCAAAAGGAGGTGATTTCCATGGCCATCCTTTTACCGCAACAATTTTACAATTTGGCTGCAAGCGTGGGCAAATCGTACTACGAAAACCTGGCTGGAGGGACCAATGCCAGCATTACGGTTAACAACTTTGGTCCTTTCCCGGTAGACCTGGTTGTGACTCGTGTTAACGCTCCAGTGATCACGTATTTGATCCCTGCTGGCAACAGCCTTACGTTGTCTGTTGATTTGCTGCTCGTAGCTGCTTTGTTGACTACTCCCGCAGGTGCTTCAACAGGTACAATTCAAATCGCAACAGCTGATTTCTAATGAATGTAGCATGCTTTGTGAACCTCTGTCGGACATGTTGTCGGCAGAGGTTTTTCTATTTTTTATGGATGCATCTGGGGTAGAAGTGATATTATACTAGGGTGTTTATAAATTTAAGTAGTTGTTATAAGAATAATTGATATTCTTATATCAAAACGAAAGGGAGATTAGAATTTTGAAAAAGATGTTGTTGTACGTTTTGGGATTTACCTTGTGTTTATCATTGTTCATGTCTCCTCAAAATTCAGATGCAGCCTCTTCAATGAGCACCTTGGAGCTTGGAAATGGAGTAACTTATTATGGTGAAACCAAGAATGGCAAGCCCCATGGCTATGGAACGATGACCTGGGGAAAGAGCAAGACTTATAAGGGAAACTGGGTAGCGGGCAAACGTTCAGGACAAGGTACTTATAAAGTAGTTACACGTGGAGAGGACAGCATTACTGAGCTTAAATATGATGGGTTCTGGAAGAATGATAAAAAAGAAGGGAAGGGTGAGTTGCTTATTAGGGAAACTTCGCTGACAGGTGAAATGCAGGAAGCAAGAATTCAAACCGGAACATTTTCGAAAGAACAGTGGATTACAGGGTATGAGGTTCGACATATTACTGTGGCAGACCCTCCTTATTCTTTTGTTTACAAGGATTCAAATATGAGTCTTAAAATTCTGGGAGATGCCGGAAATATTTTAGATGGATTGAAGGATGGTTATTTCTTTTCATTTACATATCAAAAAGGAAAAGTATACAAAGATGTCGGTGTTGGAGATGAATTCAGTCAGAAGCAATTTAGTTCTTTTATCAAAAGTGTAGAAAAAGAGATTAAGCCTCATATTAATCAGTTTGAGAAACTAGCTCAGAAATTATAGCAATTATTCTTAGAAATATAACGGGTACAATCTAATTTTTTGTTTACTAAGGTAGCTATTCGAGTAATTTATTGTAGAAGTAATAGTAGACTGATGTTGTGAAACAGGAGGGTATTGGACGATGAAAAGACCAACGTTTCTTGAAACCGAGCGGCTTGTTTTCTCGACATGGAATGAAGAAGATCGTGCTCTGGCTTCCGCTCTATGGGGAGATCATGAGGTATCGAAGTGGATTAGCAGCAAGGGATTTCTGAGCGAGGATGAAGTGGAAGCGCGGTTGACGCAGGAAATAAAAAGGCAAGAAGAGGTGGGAGTGCAATACTGGCCACTCTTTGAGAAAGATTCGGAAGTATTTGCTGGTTGCTGTGGTTTGCGCCCGTATTCTCCGGAAGAAGAAATATATGAATTGGGATTTCATCTTACCCGGGATCATAGGGGCAAGGGCTACGCCATGGAGGCGGCACGAGCGGTAATTCACTATGCATTTGGAGAACTGAAGGCTAAAGCGTTGTTTGCTGGGCATCATCCGGATAATGAAGTGTCACGTCACATGCTGTCCAAGCTGGGCTTTGAGTATGTACGGGATGAGCGGTATGAACCGACAGGGCTGATGCGCCCGTCCTATTTGCTGAAAAAGGAATAAAAATGTTCCACATTCAGGGCAGCACAACGAAACGTCTTTAAATATATAGCTTAAATGGATGGATAGTAGCGATGACCTCCATTTTTTGCTAAAGGGGTTTTCATCGTTTTTTTATTTCATTTTCAGCTTCTATTAAGGTAGCAGAGGTAAGATAATTCTTGTAAACCCCTTCTCGTGTTAGATAGATGTGTGACTGACCTCGCCGGACGCCGGTGAGGTATTTTTTTGCTTTTTTTTATAAATATACACAAAACAAACATAAACAAAAATAAATAAAACAAATATTCCTGTATTTCATTGACTTATAAAAGTAAACAAAGGTATAATGAATGTGAAAAAAGGAACTTACTTGCACGTGACGGACATTCTATTTTTTATCATGAGGAGAGAATGATGATGAACGTGACCCTTACGAATGAAACAACGCAGGCTGCGGGCTTCCATATCCCATTTGTTCGTGAAATGGCGGAGATTACTCAACATATGTGGAAGAATGGATGGGATGAACGCAATGGCGGCAATGTCAGCTATTTGCTGGAGGAAGAGGAAGTCGCCCAATATATCGATATCAATTATGTGATCCGCAAGCTCAAACCAGCATTTTCGATGCATGAGCTGGCAGGCAAGTATTTTATTGTGACTGCTTCGGGCAAATATTTCAAAAATGTATTGGCTGATCCAGAGAGCAATCTGGGAGTGTTGCGTGTATCGAATGATGGACAGGAGCTGGAAGTGCTGTGGGGGCTAAAGTCGGGAGCGAACCCAACGAGTGAATTGCCTACGCATTTTATGAGTCATATCGAACGTCTGAAAGTCGACCCGAAACACCGTGTTGTGATGCACAACCATGCGACCAACGTTCTGGCGATGACATTTATCCATGAGTTGGATGAAATGAAATTTACAAAGACCTTGTGGCAGATGTGTACCGAATGCGTTGTTGTATTTCCTGACGGTGTTGGTATTATTCCGTGGATGGTGCCTGGGTCGAATGAAATTGGACGGGAAACGGCTGAGAAAATGAAGGAATACCACGCGGTCATTTGGCCGCAGCACGGAATTTTTGGAACAGGTACAACGATTGATGAAGCTTTTGGCCTTATAGAGACCATTGAGAAGGCGGCCCAGGTGTATATGCTGGTTGCAGGTCATGAGATCCAACAGAGAATTACGGATCAGCAGTTAGCTACATTGGCACAGGCTTTTGGTGTCACTCCACGTCCTGGTATATTGGGCATGGAAGTTTGACGGATCGTAATCGTATAAAAGAAAGAGCTCCAACACAGCCTAATATGAATGGTCTTTGGTTTATTAAACCGAAGGCCATTTCCTTTTTTTCGGCAAACAAACGCCGTTTTGGTTCAAAAAAGTTCAAAAAGTGGATAAAGCGCGGCTTTGTTATCGATTATTGAATCGTAGAATGCATTATCACACGCTGGCGAAATTCGGGTGAAATGACGTATTGTCAATGGCTCGGCGATTTTGCATAATAACAATGCTTCACAGATGAAAGACGGAAGGAAGTTATGATCATGCTTGGCAAAATGAAGAGAATCTTAATAGGCAAGCCTATGAAATCGGCTGAATTGGATGCAGAAAAATTGGGGAAATGGACGGCACTTGCCATCCTGTCCTCCGATGCACTATCGTCCGTTGCCTACGGTACGGAGCAAATCTTACTGGTGCTCGTTGCGGCTGGATTTGCCGCCTTGTGGTACTCTGTTCCAATTTCTATCGCCGTGTTGGGATTACTCGTCATTTTAATTTTTTCCTACCGCCAGACGATTTTTGCATATCCAACAGGAGGCGGCGCGTACATCGTAGCCAAGGATAATCTCGGTACGGCTCCGAGCTTGATTGCCGGAGGATCTTTGCTGGTCGATTATATTTTGACCGTTGCGGTAAGTTCGTCCGCAGGGACCGATGCGATTACATCTGCCTTTCCAATGCTTCATGATTACAGCATAGTCATTGCACTGATCATGATTGTATTTCTGACCATTATGAATTTGCGAGGGGTAACGGAATCTGCTTCCGTACTGGCGATCCCCATATATTTGTTTATCTTTTCGATTGCGATTCTGATTATCTCCGGGGGTGTCAAATTCCTCGCTGGAGGCATGGAAGCTGCCGCCCCTGAATTTGGAACGAGTATGTCCCATGTGAGTTTGTTTCTGCTGCTGAAGGCATTCAGCTCAGGGTGTTCAGCTTTGACTGGGGTTGAGGCGGTGAGTAACGCTATCCCGAACTTCAAGCAGCCTGCCGAGAAAAATGCAGCGGGAACCTTGATGCTTATGGGATGTATTCTGGGAGCCATGTTTATCGGGATCACGTTACTTGCTTATGGTTACGGGGTGAAGCCTGATCCGAAAGCCACAGTCATTTCCCAGATTGCCGAAGCCACGTTTGGCAGGGGCACGATGTATTTTATTATTCAAGGTGTGACGGCACTGATTTTGTTCCTAGCAGCGAATACGGCGTATTCTGCATTCCCGCTGCTGTCTTTCATGATGGCGAAGGATAAATATATGCCGCATATGTTTATGGTTAGAGGAGACCGCCTTGGCTTCTCGAACGGTATTATTTTTCTCAGTGTGATGTCTGCCTTGCTGGTTGTTGGATTCAAAGGAAATACGGAAAGCCTGATTCCGCTCTACGCGGTGGGTGTGTTCATTCCATTCACCCTGTCGCAGCTGGGCATGATGATTCGTTGGATCAAAGTCAAACCAACCGGCTGGGGTGTGAAGCTGCTCGTCAATACGATTGGGATGCTGACCACACTGTCGATTACATTGATTTTTATATTCACCAAGTTCACGCAAACATGGGTTATCTTTATTTTCTTGCCACTCGTCGTTTATGTGTTCATGCGCATTCACCGTCATTACTGCAACATCGCGGATGAATTGCGGATTGATATCAAGCTGGAGAAACCGGTGAGAAAGGGTAATACGATCGTCATTCCGGTGGCTGGCATTACGAGGGTGGTGATGAATACAATCTCTTACGCTCAAACGATGTCAGATCACGTGGTTGCCTTGTATATCGGGTTCGATGATGAAGCTATCCGCAAGATGGAGCAGAAGTGGGAAGAGTGGAACCCTGGCGTTCGCCTGGTTGTCATTAAATCGAGATACCGCAGTATTATGGGACCGCTCAAAAAGTTCATTGATACCGTGGAATGGAAGACGGCCGAGACGGACCATATCACGATTCTAATTCCGCAGTTCATCACCAAGCATTGGTGGCAAAATGTACTGCACAACCAGACCAGCTTCATGATCCGCGCTTATCTGATCAATTACAAAGACGTGATTGTCACGACTGTGCCGTACCATCTCAATCGTTAGTAGGATTCTTCTACAATAGGAAATGGTATGAGAAGAGTATGTAATGTGCTTACGTGTCATCCATTTTCTTAGGAATTCTCAACCGAATATTTTTCGTTAACATTAAATATCCAGTTTTCTGTTAAATTTATTAAGATGATATCCATCGTTGTTCACCTTCTCTTAACACACAAAACCGCACGAACATTCCCGAATCAAGGGAGTTCTTGCGGTTTTTTTGCTGTTTGCTGATCTTGTTTTGAAGTCTATTTAACGTCACTTATTTGGTAAAGTCGCTTGTCCACGATTAACGCTGCGTTGATTCAAAACAGATGCTGCTGTGACAGTTGGCTTTTACACTAGTTAATGTGGGTGATGAAGTTCACACACCGAATGCGTAGATCAAGGGGGAAGAAAATCCGATGAGTGAGCTTGACAACCGGATCAGCTTGCCTGCTGCCAGACGGCGCTTATCCAATACGAGTCAGCGCCGGACAGCTTCGCTGCGTGTACAGCGGATGCGGGAGAATATGCTGGCCTATGGTTTCCTGGCACCATCGCTGCTTTTATTTGCAGTGTTTCTGTTTTATCCGATGTTTAAGTCGGTGTACCTGAGTCTGCATTCCACTGACCCTACCGGACAGATTGCAGCTTATGTGGGACTGGACAATTTCAAGGCGGTATTCCAGTCCGGACTGTTCCTGCAAGGCATGAAAGTGACGTTGCTATTTGTCCTGTTTACCGTGCCAACCGGCATGCTGGCAGCTCTGATTCTAGCGGCATTAACACACAACCGTTTCAAGGGAATGCGTATATTCCAGTTTGTATTCTCTCTGCCCGTGGTACTGTCTGTCGGTTCATCGGCGGTCATCTGGAAGTTTTTGTTCCATCCGACCTTGGGCATGCTGAATTATTTATTAGGTAAAGTAGGAATCGATCCAATTCCCTGGCTGACCAGCCCGGATTGGGCCTTAATATCGATCTCCATTATGACGATTTGGATGAATCTCGGATTCAATTACATTATTCTATCCAGCGGATTACAGGGTATCCCGGATGAAATTTACGAGAGCGCGAAGATTGATGGCGCAGGTCCTTTGCTTATTTTTCGCAAAATCTCGATGCCACTGTTGTCGCCAACCCTGTTTTTCGTCACCGTAGTATCGATCATTGGTGCGTTCCAATCATTTGGTCAGATCAACATTCTAACCCGGGGTGGCCCGATGGACAGTACCAATGTATTCGTATATTCCATCTATCAGGAAGCCTTTGTTAATTTCCGCTTCGGAACGGGCAGTGCGCAGGCGCTTATCCTGTTCGCGGTCATTATGCTGCTGACCCTGATTCAGTTCAAATGGGTGGAAAGGAAAGTGCATTACCAATGAGGACACCATGGACCAAAACATTGCTGTATGTGTTGCTTACAATCTGTGCGGCACTTGTACTGTATCCGGTGCTGTACACCTTTTTCATGGCGGTCATGACGCCGGAGGATGCCAGTGCGTATCCGCCTCATATCATCCCGCAATCGATAGACCTGTCCAATTTCACGGAAGTATTCGATATCGTTCCGATTGGTTCGTTTATCGGTAATACATTCCTGGTGGCAGGACTGACGATGCTTGGTCAGCTTGTTACAGCGAGCATGGCAGCCTATGCATTCGCGAAAATGGAGTTTAAGGGCAAGAACGTCATCTTTAGCATGTTTGTGGCGACGATGATGATTCCATGGGAAGTCACCATGATCCCGAACTATCTGACAGTGCGCAGTTGGGGCTGGCTCGATACGTATCAGGGGCTGACCATTCCGTTCCTGGCAACAGCGTTCGGTACATTCCTGTTGAGACAATTCTTCATGCAGCTGCCCAAGGAACTGTTTGAAGCGGCGAAGATCGATGGCTGTGGGCATATCCGGTATTTTGTATCCCATGTCCTGCCATTGTCGCGTCCGGCACTTGGAACATTGGCAATCTATTCGTTTCTGAGCATGTACAACTCCTATCTGTGGCCGCTTCTCGTCACAAATACGCCAGAGATGAGAACGGTACAGATCGGAATCTCGATGCTGGAGTTCCAGGAATCCACAGCATGGAATCTGGTGTTTGCCGGCACAGCGCTTGTTATTTTACCGTCGCTGCTGCTTCTGGTTTTTGGTTTGAAACAGCTTGTCCGCGGTATGGCCGCAGGCGCGCTGAAGGGTTGATTCAGTTAAAAGTGTATGGATTTAACGGGTTTGTGGTTTGGATTCCCAGGAGCGAATAAACAAGGCCTCACTCTTGAAATAAGATGTTGAGAAGATAAATCACGTAGTAGTGGAGGGGACGAAATCGATTCTGTAGAAGCGTAGCGTTCGCCTTTATCCCCGGATTTTCCCCTTTGAAGGGAATTGAATGAAATCCGGGGATAACAGCGATCGAAAGAACGATTCGGACCCGTAACGGCCACTCCGTGTCATCTCCAAGGTTTTATTTTGAAGTGAGCCTCAAAAAAAAGGAGAGCGATTATGATCGGGTTTCGTTTGAAAAAAAGAGGAACATTTGCATTGATGTTGGCTGCACTTATGCTGGTATTGTCCGCTTGTGGCGGAAAAGCCGAAACAACAAGCACAACGGGCGGAGCGCAGGCAGATGCTGCAGCTGCTGAACCGGTGCAATTGACATGGTGGCATTCGATGTCGGGTGCAGGGGAGAAAGCCATTAATCAACTCGCTTCCGATTTCAACGCAAGTCACCCGGACATTCAGGTGAAGGCGATTTATCAAGGGAAATATGATGAGAGCCTGAACAAACTCAAAGCTTCCATGGGATCGGACAGTGGTCCAGACATTATCCAGGTGTACGAGATCGGCAGCAAGTTCATGATCGATTCGGGCATGATTACGCCGGTACAGCAATTTATCGATAAAGACAAGTTCGACCTGTCCCAACTGGAGCCGAATATCATCCGTTATTACACCATCGATGGCAAATTGAACGCGATGCCGTTCAACACATCGAACCCAATTCTGTATTACAACAAAGATATGTTCAAAGCTGCTGGTTTGGACCCGGAGAACCCGCCTAAGACATATGAAGAGTTTGAGCAAGCAGCCAAAGCACTGGCGAAAGACGGCAAACCAGGCGCATCCATGGCCATCTATGGCTGGTTTATGGAACAGTTCTTCGCGAACCAGAATGCAGATTATGTAAACAATGGTAACGGAAGAAATGGTGCAGCGACCGAATCCATGCTGAACTCCGAAGCTGGTGTGAAGACTTTGACATGGTGGAAAAAGATGATGGACGAGAAAACCGTATCCAATCTGGGACGTAGCACGGACGATACGACCGCTGCGTTTACCGCACAGCAAATCGGTATGACGCTGGATTCCACCGCTGGATTGCGCAAAATTGTGGAGGGTGCTGGTGGGAAGTTTGAGCTGGGAACAGGCTTCCTGCCACGTCCAGCAGATGCCAAAGAAGGCGGCGTTGTTGTTGGTGGCGCAAGCTTGTATATCATGAATAACAAATCCGAAGCTCAACAGCAAGCCGCTTGGGAATTTATCAAGTACCTGGCTACACCTGAGGTACAAGCCAACTGGAGTGTTGCGACAGGATATTTCCCTATTACGACAGCAGCCTACGATGAGCAAGTATTAAAGGATAATATGGCGAAGTACCCGCAATTCCAGACAGCAGTCGACCAATTGCACGCTTCCGCTAATTCGACAGCAACATCCGGGGCCGTAATGGGTGTATTCCCCGAAGCCCGTCAAATTGTCGAAGGAGCGATCGAGACCGTTCTGAATGGACAAGGTACACCGCAAGACGTATTGGATGCAGCAGCGAAGCAAATTACAGACAAGATTGCACAGTATAACAGCACGGTGAAGAAGTAACTTATTTCTTGAAATAGGACAAACCTGAGGCTGGATATAGCAAAGTTGAAATGTATGGCTTAACTTAGGATGTCATAACGAGTGAGACGTATGCGATGGTCACCCCTGACTGTCGCATCGTTTTGCTGTGAAAAGATCTTGAATAAAATCGCTTTAAGGCGGATTGGCTATGGGGATATCTATCAATATGTGTCGAATACAGAGATTCGTATCTCTATTATGTCAGTTTAGTTACTCAATATAGGCTGTAGTACACAGAAGTCCACACTAAAGGCAATAAATATGACATATAAAAAGCTATAAAGTAGTGCTTTTTTACTTATTTCTATACTTTTATTATCAATATTGTAATGTGTATGTTCTATTTTGTATCATTTTAGAAGAATATTGTTTACACGTAATAGAAGTTCAGTTATCTTATATTTGAACTAATGTACAAGCTTCATGAACAAATGATTATAAATTTAAAACATGGAGGTAGGTAAAAGATGCATGTTCTGCAAATGAAGAGGTGGCTCAGGTTGTTCCTGGCCATGGTCCTGCTCATCACGGGTGCCATTCCAGCCGGATTGTTCAGCAGTAAGGCAGCCGCGGCGGACGAGCCGTTAACGGTTGCTCAGGCGCTTAATCTTAATTTTGGAGATTCGAACATTTCAATTGAAGGATATGTTGTAGGAACCTACAGTAGTGGCCCAAATGTAAGGTTGAACCCGGATTTCACCTTGGATACCAATTTTGCAATAGCCGATACTCCTGATGAAACAAATATCAGTAAAATGATGCCTGTTCAGGTACCCACATCTGCACCTCGAAGTATTTTCGGACTGAAAAGTAATCCTTCCTTGTATAAAGCCAAAGTTCGTATTAGCAATGGTAATATAGCTGAGTACTTCAGCTCCAAAGGTATACACTACAATAATTCAACAACCTTCCAACTAATCGATGAGACTCCTGTAACTAAAGTGGCAAACGTCACAGCTAATCCTACTTCCGGCGCTGTTCCAACAGGGACCCAGGTGGCCTTGGAAACAACCACAGTTGGTGCAACGGTATACTACAAGCAGAATACGGACACTGATTATCTTCCCTACACCGTGCCCATCACGGTAAATGATGCAACTCATATTGAAACCTACGCAGTCAAAGAGGGGATCGACAATAGCGATGTTACCCGTTTTGACTACACCATCGTCGACAACAGCCCTATTTCCATCTCTGATGCAAGAAATGCAACTGAAAATACGACCGTTACCGTTCAAGGCATTGTAACTTACAGCGAATTATCCGGAAGTGTATCCAATCTGTATATTCAGGATAACGATGCCGGGATCGTTGTGCGCGGTAATGCTTCTGGTGTGGAAGTTGGTGACCGGATTGAAGCCTACGGCCCAATTACGATTTACAACGGCTTAGTACAGGTTGAAGCAAGCAAATCTGGATTTCAGGGTGGATATATTCGAACTGTCGAAAAGTCGCAGGATCTACCTTCACCTGTACCGCTCAATTCTTCCCATTTTGCTCCAGGAGCGGGGGGCAGTAAGGGTTCTGGAAGGCAATATGAAGGGATGCTTGTCGAAGTAAACAATATTCAAGTGACAAAAAGCAACACGCCCACTTACACGGCGACAGATGAACATGGCGGTGAAATGCTGATTTATGCCAAAAACAGCCCGTCTGCTCTCTCCGTTGGCAAATCGTATCATAAAGTGACAGGAGTCTTGACGTACCATTCCACTTACGGTCTGGAGTTGATTCCTCGAACGGCGTCGGATATTCTGGAGGATTTGCTCTCCGTAACAGCGAGTACACCTTCCGGTGGCATTGTAAAAGGAACGGAAGTTACGTTGTCTTCTCCTTATGTAGATGCCCAAATTTTCTATACACTGGACGGTTCTGAGCCAACTGTGAAATCGACAGAATACACACAGCCTATTACAATCAATCAAGATCAAATCATTAAAGCTGTTGCCACTGCTGATAACAGAGTAAGTACCATTTTTTCTTTTGAGTATACTGCGGTGAATCAATTGGATGGTGTACGTATTCACGAAATTCAGGGGGCAGGCCATTATTCCATTTATGACGGACTGAAAGTCCAGAATGTAGAAGGAGTAGTTACATCTGTAGTTAACGCAGATTCATTCTATATGCAATCCATTCCTGGTCAGGAAGATGGAGATCCGGCAACTTCTGAGGGGATTTTAATCTATAAGAAAGATCATGGAATGAAAATCCAGCATCGAGTTAAGGTTTCAGGTCAAGTCAAAGAGTATACAGCAAGCGCAACAGACCTGCCAACCACTGAAATTGTAGCTTCTGAGATTACGTTGGAACAACCCAATGTTGAATTGCCACAACCCGTAATCATTGGAAAAGGTGGTCGTGTAATACCGAGTGTGATTGATTCAGATGGATTAAGCAAATTCAATCCGGAATTGGATGCCATTGATTTCTATGAAAGTCTGGAAGGCATGCGTATTCAGTTAAATGATGCGACTATTCTTGGACCTTATTCCTACAATCCTGGATTAGCAGTGACGGTGGACAACGAACCTAATAATCCATTGCAGACTCCGGCAGGAGGATTGATCTTACGGAGAGACGGAGCTGGAGAGTTTGAAAGTTCTCTAAATCCTCAACGCTTGTTCATTAACAAAAAACCTTCTCAAGCTGTGACCACGGGTGATAAATTTGCAGGGCCGATTAATGGGGTGATTTCTTATTCGAGTGGTAATTATAAGGTCACCTTGGAAGGCGATTTACCTCCTATTACATCCATTGGTTTGAAACAGGCAACAACCTCAATTGAACCACAACAAGACAAGTTGACAATTGCTACGTTCAACGTAGAGAACTTCAGTAAAAAGGATGCAACACGTGGAAATAAAATCGGCAAGATTATCGTTAACAATCTAAAAAGCCCTGATATTATAGGGATCATGGAAGTTCAGGATAACGACGGCGCAACAGATAGCGGAAACACAGACGCGAGTGAAAGCTTCAAAACGCTTCTGGATGCAATTAAAAGCAATAATGGACCAAGTTATCAGTATACCGATATTGCACCGCTAAATAATATGGATGGTGGAGCAACTGGGGGCAACATTCGTGTAGGGTTCCTGTACAATCCAGATCGGGTATCCTTAAAAGCAGGTACCAAAGGTGATGCAATAACAGCGCTTGCCCTCGATGCAATTGGAAACTTGTCGCTGAATCCAGGGCGCATTCAACCAGATAATGTCGCTTTCAAAACTTCAAGAAAACCGCTCACGGCAGAGTTTGAATTTAATGGTGAACGTGTAGTTGTTATCGCTAACCATTTCAACTCCAAAGGTGGGGATTTAGCCCCATTTGGAAATGTCCAGCCTGCAACCCGCAGCAGCGAAGTGCAACGTGCGCAGCAAGCAACGATTGTCAATGAATTTGTAACTGAATTAATCCACAAAGACCCTGAGGTGAATGTCGCTGTTCTTGGCGACTTCAATGACTTCCAGTTCTCCAAAACATTGAATATTGTTGAAGGTAATGAACTGGACAATCTGGTAAACAAACTGTCAGAGAACAAGCGTTATTCCTACATCTATGATGGAAACTCTCAGACACTGGATCATATTCTGGTGAGCAAAAATCTGTCTGAAACAGCGGCTATTGAAGCGGTTCATGTGAATGCTGATTTTGAAGATTCACATGGGCGTGTCAGTGACCATGATCCGCTGCTTGCACAGCTAAGCATTGGAAGCACGGCAGAAGAGGGCGACTTCAACCTGCGTGTATTGCACACCAATGATACGCACGCCCATTTGGATAATATTCCGCGCCGTGTAACAGCGATTAAGGAAACACGTAATGATAACACCCTGGTGCTGGATGCAGGGGACGTATTTTCTGGTACCTTGTACTTTAACCTCTTTAACGGTCTGGCGGATCTGGAATTCATGAACATGATCGGATACGATGCCATGACCTTCGGAAACCATGAGTTTGACAAAGGGCCAAGTGTGCTCAAGACGTTTATTGAAAAAGCGGAATTCCCATTTGTGAGTGCCAATATTGACTATACCAAGGATGCGAGTTTGGGTGGCTTGTACAACAGTACCATCGGAAATCCAGGCGAGAATTCCCAGATCTATCCGGCCATTATTACGGAAGTAAACGGCGAGAAAGTCGGAATCTTTGGCTTGACGACACCGGATACCGTATCCCTTTCATCACCGGGAGATGATCTGAAGTTTAAGGATTACAAAGCTAGTGCTCAGGCGACAGTGAATATGCTTCAAGATGAAGGTATCAACAAAATTATCGCGCTGACGCATCTGGGTTACTCGGAAGACCTGAAACTGGCAGAAGCCGTAGAAGGCATCGACATCGTAGTGGGTGGTCATTCACATACTATTCTGAACAAACCGGTAGTTGTAGATATGCACACCGATCCGACGCTGGTTGTACAGACGGGAGAATATGACGTTTCCCTGGGTCAACTGGATGTAACGTTCAACGAAGCAGGCGTACTGAAAACATGGAACGGCAAATTGCTGAACCTGGATGCGAAGGATGCCGCCGGTAATTATGTTTACGCAGATGATAAGGAAGCAGCCAAGAAATTGGAAAGCTATGCGAAACCTCTGGCTGAGTTCAAAAAAGAAGTTATCGGTAAAACGAATGTATTCCTGGATGGAGAACGCGGCACTGTGCGCAAGCAGGAAACCAACCTCGGGAACCTAATGACAGACGGCATGCTGGAGAAAGTGAAATCCATCGTGAAGGAGAACGACGTTAAAGGATACGTTGCAATCCAAAACGGTGGTGGCATTCGGGCGTCATTCCAAAAAGGAGATATCACGTTGGGTGATTTGTTAACCGTAATGCCATTCGGAAATAATCTGTCTGCGCTTAAAATGACAGGTAAGGAAATTACGGCTGCGCTGGAAAATGGCGTGAGTGGCGTGGAAACAGGAGAAGGGCGCTTCCCGCAAGTTTCAGGCATGCGTTTCTACTACGATTCCACGAAGCCGGGAGAGAAAATTGATGCCATATCTAATACGGTGACCCAAGTCGGTCAACGCGTACTCAAAGTACAGATTAAGAATGCTAATGGTACGTACACGGATATCGATCCAAACGGATACTACATCGTAGCGACGAACTCGTTTATGGCTAACGGTGGAGACTTCTATCGGTCCATGAGAGCAGCGAAGGATGACAACCGGTACTATGAACTGAATTTGGTCGATTATGAAATCTTCCATGAACATCTGGACCGTGTAGGTACGGTAAACCAGACAACGGAAGGACGTAGTACCGATCTGAAGGGAGCTCCACTTCCGGGTGATGGGAATGGAAGCAACCCTGGTAATGGCAGTGGAAATAATGGAAGTAATCCGGGCAGTGGTAATAGTGGTGGAGGTACAACGACACCAACCACACCTGTAACACCAACGGATCCAACAACTCCGATCACGCCTACAACACCTTCCGTCCCTGGTAATGGGAATGGAGGAGGTACTACACCAACCAATCCGGGCGTGATTTTGAAAGATATCGGCAATCACTGGGCAGCAGCTGCCATTGAGCAGGCCATTTCCCGGGGAATTGTGAATGGATATCAGGACGGTAATTTCCGTCCAAATGCGCCGGCAACACGCGCCGAGTTCATTGTAATGCTGGCAAGGGCATTTGAACTTCCAGCCAGCAGCAAGGCGTTGACGTTTAAGGATGCTTCCAAAATTCCAGCATGGGCACAATCCTTTATTGCTCAAGCTGTAGAACAAGGGATCATTAGTGGCTATACGGATGAGACGTTCCGTGCAAACGGCAAAGTATCCCGTGTAGAGATGACGGTTATGCTCGTAAGAGCACTCGGACTTCCAGTTGAATCGAATGCCACATTAACCTTTGCAGATGCAAATAAAGTACCTGCATGGGCCGTGCCTTATATCGCAGCTGCATATGATGCAGGACTGGTGAAAGGCATAGGCAAGAACATGTTTAATCCGCTTGTTGAAGCAACTCGTGCTGAAGTTGTAACCCTGTTGATGTCAGCGAGTGAGTTTCAGGCGAAGTAATAAGACTAATCAATCTTCTATGAAAAGGGAGCCAATACTCTAATGAAAACAGCTTGCAGACCTTCATCTGTAAGCTGTTTTTTTTACTAATTAATGACTGTTCATTTTTACCAGAGGAAGGTATAGTAGACAGGATTATATTGAAGGAGTGTTGAAATGCAAGATCAACCGGTTTTAATCGCACTATTGGCTATTGCCGCAGGGATTTTCAGTTTGTTGGGTGGAATCAACAATTGGGATTGGTTTATGAAGAGTTTCCGAGCAGGTCTCTTTGTGAAAACCATTGGACGTCAGGGTGCAAGAGTGGTGTATGGGATTTTTGGTATTGTGCTAATTACCATTGGCGTATTATTGTTGCTGATTGGGTAAGTGTAGAAAAAGAAAAGAAATTCGTAGAGCCTGAGTACATAATTCAGTTTCACAGCCTTTAAACACTACTAGCTTTAACCCATTAGCTTACCGATCCAAGAAAAAGTTACACTCAAAAAGAAAGACCACCGAAATTTTTTCGGTGGTCTTTTTTCCAAATTCAGGTTTATCCATCTCAATCTGGTTTAATTATCTTTTAAATCTTCAATGGAATTGATGTCCATATAGGTTGGTACAACCAGACCTGTTTTGGCACCGTCCATATTTGGACCGAGATCATCAATCTGATCCTTGTATTTGTTGAAATAATCTGCAGAGGTGAGCGGCAACCATGCAGCTGGAGTTGCATCTACATCACCATTGGCAATGCCGGTCCACATTGGACCGATTTCCACTTGAAGAGAGGTTACTTTGTAACCCAGTTTTTCTTTAAGGATGTACTCCAGCAAGTTGGTACTTGCAATCTCGGAGTCCCAGGCTACGTAACTCAGTTTAATGGAATCTCCATTCACCGGAGTCAGACCTTTGGTCCATTCAGCCACTTTGTCGCTATGCTTCTCGGCAAAAGCTGCTGCGGCTTTTTGGGGATCTTCTCCGTTTTGAATGGCGACCATGATTTCACCCATATCCTCAGGTGTCCAGGAGAAGCGATCCAGGAATTCATAAGCGACAGGTTTGTCTTCCTTTAACCCTTTACGGGCAATGGTATGAATTTGTTCTGCTTCACCGTAGACGCCTTCCGGATCGTCCAGGTATTTCAGGTCATATGCATTGAACATCCAATGCGGTGTCCAACCGGTAACGATAACCGGTTCCTTATTCTTAACCGCTTTATCCAGCGTAGCTGTCATTGCGGCTCCTGAACCTTCGACCAGTTTCCAGTCAGACAAACCGTATTTCTCAATGGCACTCGCTGTGGATTTCATAATTCCGGCACCTGGATCGATACCGATAATTTGGTGATTCACTTCATTTCCCACATTGGCATTTGCCGATGGAGTGGAGGAAGAAGCACCTGTTTCCAAATCTGCAATCGAATTAACGTCTGTCATGTAGGCAGGAACAACGAGCCCTGTGCGTACACCGGTCATGTTGGCTCCCAGATCATCCACCTGGTCTTTGTAACGTTCCCAGTAGTCAGCGTGAGTTAATGGCAACCAAGCTGCTGGAGAGGCATCTACGTCGCCTGAGGCAACACCCGTCCACATAGGTCCAGCTTCAACTTGCAGGGCGTTAACTTTATAGCCAAGTTTGCTTTCCATGACATATTTCAACAGGTTAGTACTCGCAATCTCAGAATCCCAGGCTACATAGCTAAGTTTAAATGCATCACCGTTAACTGGCGTCAGACCTTTGGTCCATTCGTCAATCTGGTCTGCATGTTTCTCAGCGTAGTCTTTTGCGGCTTCTTCTGGAGATGTACCATTTTGGATGGCACTCATCATTTCGCCCATTTCATCTGATGTCCATTGGAAACGGGACAAGAATTCATAAGCAACCGGGTGATCTCCTTTTAATCCTTTACGTGCGATGGTGTGAATTTCTTCTGCATCACCGAAAGATTTCTCGGGATCATCCAGATATTTCAGATCATATTTGTTGAACATCCAGTGTGGAGTCCAGCCTGTAATAATGATCGGTTCTTCCGCTTTAAGGGCTTTGTCCAGTGTGGCAGTCATCGCTGCACCAGATCCTTCAATCAGGGTCCAGTCCGTCAGATGATAATCTTCAATGGCTTTGGCAGCGGATTTCATAATGCCTGCACCCGGATCAATACCAATGATCTGATATTTGACTTCTTCACCTACAGCATTCGCTGGAGTGTTGTTACCGCCGGCAGAAGTACTGTTGCCGCCAACAAAGTATTGTGAGAAACCAGCTACGAGCACAACGAATGTGGCTGCAGCAGTAATCCAGGCTTTTTGCTTCGCTGAGAAGCGTGAGCTTTTCTTACGGCCTGGCATAAACAGATTTTGAGTGAAACGGTCAAGTACGATCGCAAGAACCACGACAGCCAGACCTGCTTCAAAACCTTTACCAATCTGCAACTGCGTTACCGCACGATAGACTTCCGCACCAATACCCTGTGCACCAATCATGGAAGCAATAACAACCATGGACAGCGACAGCATGATGGTTTGGTTAATCCCTGACATTACGGTAGGCAATGCGAGTGGAAGCTGTACTTTGAACAACTTTTGCATAGACGTGGAACCAAAAGCATCCGCTGCTTCGACCAATTCGCCAGATACCTGCTTAATTCCGAGATGAGTCAGGCGAATCGTTGGTGGAATCGCAAATATAACGGACGCGATAACACCGGGAACCACACCAAGGCTGAAGAAGGTTACCGCTGGCAGCAAGTAGACAAATGCAGGCATGGTCTGCATAAAGTCAAGCAATGGTGTAATAATCCGAGCTGCAGTTTTGCTGTATGCGAGCCAGATACCGATGGGAACACCAAGCAGAATGGAGATTAACCCTGATGTAATAACGAGTCCCAAAGTATCCATCGATTGGGACCAATATCCGAGGTTATCTACGAGCAAGAAACCGATAACTGTAAACAGGGTTAGTGGTATTCGGCCAACAAGATATGCCAATACACCAAGTATCACAATAAACAGGAGCGGATGAGGGAGCATGAACAGCCCGGAGAAAAATCCGACTACCTCCTGAATAACAACAGAAATGACTTTAAATAATCCGGAGAGCGAGGAGCTCATCCAGTCAACAATCGCTTCAATCCACGATGCTAGTGGTATTTTGGGAATCATTCACAAGTTCCTCCTTTACTGCAACTTCACCGCTTAGTGCTCCAAGCAGGGCACCGCGGACGATAACACCTTGCAGACGGCCGGTTTCGCCAACAACAGCGAGCGGCACATGGGCTGAACTTACAATTTCGAACAATTCATGAATCAGGGTTTCAGGCGCTACAGTCGGCCCATCCGTAATCAGAATATCGTTCAACACTTTGTTTTCGCGCATCGCGCGGGTTGCATCTTCTGCTGTAATAACACCAAGCAGCTTTTTCGAACGGTCAATGACAAACAGGTTGGAAATACCACGTTCGCGCATTAATTCGAGGGCAACACGAGGACCACGGTCAAGCGTAATCGTTTCAGGACGTCGCATAACATGAGATGCGGTAAGGACCTTGGACAAGTCCACGTCTTCGACGAAGCGGGCCACATATGAGTTGGCCGGTTGAATCATGATTTCTTCCGGAGTACCGATCTGCACGACTGCGCCGTCTTTCATGAGGGCAATACGATCGCCGATGCGCAGCGCTTCGTCCAAGTCATGGGTAATGAAAATAATGGTCTTTTTCATTTTATCCTGAAGCTCAATCAGCTCATCTTGCATATCACGACGAATCAGTGGATCAAGTGCACTGAATGCTTCATCCATTAGCAGTACTTCCGGGTCATTCGCCAGCGCACGGGCCAAACCTACACGTTGCTGCATCCCGCCACTCAGCTCATCCGGCATTTTGTCTTCCCAGCCTTTGAGGCCAACCAGTTCAAGCGACGTTTTTGCTTTTTCCCGACGTTCATCTTTATCAACCTTCTGAACTTCGAGTCCATACTCCACATTATCAAGAACGGTACGGTGCGGGAATAACGCAAACTTCTGGAATACCATGCTGATCGTTTTCCGACGCACTTCGCGCAATTGTTCTTTATTCATCTTACGTAGATCTTTACCATGGACGAGAATCTCTCCCGATGTCGGTTCAATCAGACGATTGAACATTCGAACAAGTGTGGACTTACCACTTCCGGACAATCCCATGATGACGAAAATTTCACCTTCCTGTATTTCCATGTTGACCCGGTTGACACCAACCGTTATCTGTTTTTCTTTGGCCAACTTTTCTTTGCCCCAACCTTGCTCCAGTAATTGTAGACCTTGCTCGGTTTGGGGGCCAAACAGTTTACTTACATTCTTTACTTCAAGTATGGTCATGTTTTCACCCCTTCTGATGTGTTGTGCACTTCGAACGGCTTTCAGCATCCACAAGCCCATACACTTGTGCGCCCAGCCACGAAATCCGGTAATCGTTGCTTCGCTTCCCGTCTTTCTGGGTAACGTTTTGTATTCTAACAATACTTAACCCGTATAGCAACCGAATAAACAGTACATAATGTTTGTACAGTAAAAACTGTACAAAGTTTTCCGCCCATATGCTCCGTCATTCTCCTTATTCTGGCTAATAAGACACCTTTACATTTGATATCGCTTTTCCTACAATAGAAAATGTGCTGAATCTAAGCAGTTTCTTTTGGTTAAAAGATAGTCGTAGGCGTTTGCAACTTGGTAAAGCTCCCATGATACATGTGGTAACCTAAAGCCTGTTGGCATATAGGATGTCCTGCCGGATACTTTCCCATGTAAGCCGGATCTTAAACAGTTGCAATTATTTTGCCGAGACTGGGAATGTTCAGAATGGAGGTTGCAAGCATGAGCTTGGACCATTTACAAGAGGAACAGCAGGCAACCGTTCTTAGAATCCGTAAACGCGTCATTGAAGCCATTGGGCGTAATATGGATCTCTACGGCGTTACGCTGTCCACGGGACACTTATATGGATTGCTTTTTTTTGCAGACAAACCTATGACCCTTGACGATATGGGCCGGGAAATGGAAATGAGCAAAACGAGCATGAGTACCGGCGTACGTACACTGCTGGATCTAAAAATGGTGAATAAAGTATGGAGCAAAGGCTCCCGGAAAGACCTATATGAAGTGGAGTATGACTGGCATCAGACGTTTACGGATTATTTTGTGATTAAATGGAGAAAAGCCGTGGAGAGTAACCTTCAGATACTGCGCAAATCCGTTGATGAGATGAATCGTTTGATCGCTGACCTGGATGAACAAGCAGATGCTGAGCTTCTTCACATTCTTAAGGAAGACAAGCATAAGGTGCTTCAAGCTGAGGCCTACTACAAATGGCTGGATCGCTTGATTGATACCATGGAAGATGAGGAAATATACAAACTGGTTCCGAAGGAAGAGATCAAGGAACATTAATAACAGCAAAAGCAAAGGGCCCTTTCCGAATTGGAGAGGGCTCTTTTGTCTTGGTGGGTTATATACTTGTACATTTATAATGAAGAAAAAGACATGCTTTACAATTGTCCGATTAATCCCACGTGTGATAAAGTCACAAGCTGCTGAACGATCTGTTCCAATTCGTCCATGATCTGATGGCGTCCGTTTGGGGTCCAGGATAGTACAGACCAATCGGATATATCGTGTACGTTACCTTTCAACACAGCGGAAGAACGATTCCAGGCGGAAGTTTGTTTCATGCGCCGAAGCAGTTTCTCACTTGCTGGAGAGTTAGAGACGCGGTTCATGAACAGATGATCCGTGTCCAGCATGGGAATGCTATCTGCCGAATACTCATCTGTCATGAAGTCTGAAGATATGATCTGTGCAGGGTTCAGTCCAAGTTCACCGTAGATAAGGCGATTCAATGGATGCTCGATATTTTCCTGGAGCCGGATAGACTGATTCGTAACCTGCATAAGCATAATACGTTCTTGCCCGAAATGATGCTTCAAACGCAGTCCGATATCAAGGTTGCGTAGCTCCAGCTGTTTGAAATTCTGCAAGGCCTGTTGCTCCCGTCCGACCAGTTCAGCCAAGCGTAAATGATTTTCTTTCCAGTCATGTGCCTGATCCAGGATAACCGTAGGTGCAATACTTTTGAGCTTATCGTAATAGGTTTGATGATAAAAGTCACCGATAATCAGGTCCGGCTTGGCCTGACGTAATTTCTCCAATTGTGTAGCTAGCCGCTGCTGCTGCTCTACCTCATCAAGCTCCCGATCATGGAACCCGTCCATAGCAGCTACGGGATGTAATCCGAGTGAAGAGAGATTCTCATGAAGTCCCATCTTGGACGCAGTAGCCACACGAATCTGATCTTTTTTCATATATAGGCTGGGTGCGATCCCCAAGGTTTGTTTGAATTTGCGGCTAAAATAATATTCATTGCCATAGCCAACAGAGACCGCGACGTCTTTGAGTACACATGACTCTTGGTTGAGCTGTTTTTTGGCTTCGTCGATCCGTAAGCGATTCAAATAATCGGTAGGTGACATACCTTTGGCTTTCTTGAAGCTGCGAGAATAGGAGCTTGGCGTCAATCCGGCAATTTTGGCCAGTTGATCCATGCTGATACCTTCACTCATGAACCTTCTCATATACATAATGCTGCGTTCAAGCGCCGGATCGACTTTCTCATAATTTTCTTCAAGCCGATTCTCGGAGAGATACTGCAAAAGCTCGTGCAGTTGGCTATGTATACTGATAAAGTGATCGGGGTGAACGCCGCGATAGGCTTCATACAATTGTTCAACTCGCGCTCTGGCTTGTTGGTCATGACGAACCATCAGTCTGCCTGTCTCCCAATCCAGCGGGAAACCAGAGGAGGAGGACATTTTCCATTGGCCGCGCACTTGCTGCAAACATACCGTATCCATGCTAAGTATTATAAACTCCGTAACAGCCGAGCGTGCAGCCGCCTCAATCGTTGTTCCTGGCTTCAGAACATACAGTTGATTGGCTTCGGCGGTATAGACCGTATCGTTCAGGACCAGAACACCGTCTCCTTGTAAAATAAGACAGAGCATGGGCCGGGACACCGTCTTGCCTTGCACACGGAAATGCTCCCCGCGCCGTACACGGCACATGGAAGAGAGGAGCGGTAGAGATGAGGTTTCAGAAATGAAGGGAAGCTGTTCAGTCATACGGACCATCCTTTTGTCTTATTTTCTTAATGATAACAATTATCATTCTCATATGGAAGATGTTTTTGAAAAATAATTTTGGACATAAAAAAAAGAGGATACCCAGAGCCGTGATGGCTTTAGGGTAATCCTCTTTATTTGAAACAACAATGTTAAGATAGCTATAGGTCTCTATAAGTCTCTATAAGTCTATTCCCACATGTGTGGGTTAGTTTGGCACGACCAACAGGATATCATCCAGGAAAACGTCGCTTAGTACCTTTTTGCCTGTGCCATTGGCTTGCACATGATACAGACGATAGAGATCATTTGCGTTGATGTAGAACATGCCCGGAACATCGTCATGAAGCTGGAACGTAGCCCATTCCTCTCCAGCAAGCTTGGTTACTTTGAGGGCTGTGCTCACGGAATAAAGACCATTTGTACCGGATAGATATGCAATAGTTGGTGTTCCGTTGGTCAGCTGAGCAGTTACGAAAGTAACACTGTTCAGATTCAGGTTGGCAGATTTGGATACCTTGTTCCCGGCGATGGTTTTGGCATACGCCTTTTTGTCTGCATCCACAACTACAACCTTATCTGTACCTAGCGGACTTACCTCCCTGATGCTCTTACTATGAATCTGAAGAGTTTTGCCAGAAGTGGTTAATGCAAAGGCTTTACCTGTTGAATAATCATAATCCTTGTTGCTGTCCAGCTTGATGCCTTTGTTATACACATACAGATTGTTGCCCCAGCCGCCGGCATAAACAGCGTTCACGTCCAGCTTTGCTTTTGGATTAACAGCTGTACCTTTGCCTGTATTGTAGTTTACCTTGTACATGATAATGGCGTTGGTCGAGTAGTACTGCTCGTATGGGTCAGTGTTCACCATCAGTTGCAGTTCGTTTTTGGCCATGTTCATAAAATAACGACTTTCTACTGCACCAGCAGCAATTCGTTGCACTGCTCCGCTACCATTGGATGCTTTGGAAACGATCCATGGGTTTCCATTAACGAGCCCGTTATAATATACACGGCCTTTCGTTACGGCGAGCAGCGGAAAATCTGTATCCGCTTTGTCTGCAATTTTGGTGGCAGCGGAAGCTTCGCTATTGCCATTTGCACGATAGATCGTTCCTTTGGAATCCATATAATAGATGAATCCATTATCCGTAAAGTAGCTCAACACATCTGTCGCATACGTTTCAGCAGAATCGCTGGAACCGTCATTGGGAACACGAAGCAGCGTTGTGGAAGACTCGGAACGGGTGTAATAGAGATAGGATCCCGCCGCAGACAGACCATCTCCTTCAAAATCAAGCAATACCTCTGTGGTTCCGCTTCCGTCACCAGATACTTTGTACAATACACCATCGGAATCATAATATACCGTAGTTTGGTTCAGGGAAGCTGCATGAGCATTGGCTCCGCCTCCAAGCACTGCTGCCGCGATCAGTGTGAACAGCAGCAAGGTGCAAACCGTGCGTTGCAAGCGTGTGGACCATTTGTTCATAAATCAATCGTCACCCTTCTTCTTTATGTATGTAATAAACACAATAACACCTTAAGTTATATCGGTAAACTATGGAAAATATGTTATACATCTCAGTATGATAAAAAACGACAGAAGACCAGATCTTCTGCCGTTATATCTCAGCCATATTCCGCCTATATCTGACTTTCAGCCAGCTGTTGGCGACTGTTCCACAAAGTAACTAGACGAAGCAAAATGAAACTGATGAGTAGAAGTACCGCTCCGACCAAGATTAACATGAGAGGACTGATAAGCAACATGCCGCTCGCCTGACCGGCAATCAGCGCGAGCAATGGAATCACGACCAATCCACCGAGTTGATAGGCCTCCTGAAATCCGCGTACCTTCGCCGATATCAGTACATTTAACAAAATGACCACAAGACTGCACGCCGGAACAACCCACAGAACGAGAATGATCCAGTTCAGATTGGGAAACATCCATGCCCCAAACATGGGGTACATGAGGATATTGGCAATGATGCCGTAGATAATGAAGGTAATCCAGGATAATAACAGAGAAGGAATAAGGGCAGCTAACACCTTGCCTTTAAACAACGTATCCATACTCATAGGAGTGAACAGAAGACCTTCCAGGGTCTTGCGTTCCTTCTCGCCTGCAAAACTGTTGGCCGTCAGAATGCTGGATGCCATCACTGGAATGATGAGAAACAGGGGCGCGAACATGTATAAGGCCAGATAATAGACAATGCGGTGGTTATCCGTAGGCATTGAAGCAAGCTGCGGAATCCGCCCGGTATGGGTTAGGCTATCCAGCGTATCAAGCAGGAAGCTCATATTACCGAGGGAAGCAAGTTCCAACCTTGAGGCTGTCCAAATGAGTATCCCAGGCATGATGATCCCGATAACTAGCGGAACGATCAACATAGGCAGCCAGAGCTGCACGCTGGCCGTGATGGCTCGAATATCTTTACGAACAAGTGCACGTATGGCTTGTCTGTTATTCATGATGGTGTGCCTCCCTGATGGCAAAATAAATACTCTCCAGATCGCTGCCCGTAATCCGGGCCTGATAGACTTGTCCACGCTCGGTCAATTGTCGCAGCAGCAATGGAATATCTTCACGAGTTTGAAGCTGAAAAACGGCTTTGTTCGCGGAAACCATCTCCGGTGTATACCCTGCTACCGTTTGCCAGCCATTCGCCATGGTCGCTTCAACTTCAATCCGGGGCGAGGTCAGGTATCGGTTGATGATCTCCTGCTCCGTACCTTCCTCAACCTTGCGCCCCTTTTCCATAAAAATATATCGATCACACACGGCCGATAGCTGGGATAACACATGAGACGATACGAGAATCGTCATATGTTCCTCTTGATTTAGCCGACGGATGATTCGGAGCACCATCTGAATCCCATCCGGGTCAAGCCCGTTGGTTGGTTCATCCAGAAAGAGAATGGAGGGGCGGTGCAACAGCACCCGTGCTAGACCTACGCGTTTTTTCATGCCTGTGCTGTAAGTGCCTACTTTGCGATGTTGATATTCCTGCAATTCGAACAGATCCACAAGCTCATCAATCCGTGCTTTGGCGCGTTGTACACCGAAAGCTTCAGCGAAAAAGATCAGGTTGTCACGCCCGCTCATATTTTCATACAATCCGCTCTGCTCGGTTAATGTGCCGCAGAAGGCGAGTACGTTCTCCGTCTCACGGAAGGGATCAAGGCCGTTAATGCTCACTTGCCCATCCGAAGCGCCGAGAACACCGTTCATGATGCGGATCAGGGTGGTTTTGCCCGAACCGTTGGGACCAATCAGCCCGGTAACGCTGCCTTGTTCAACCGTGAAGCTGACATCGTTCAGTGCCTGATGCACTTTAAATTGTTTGGAAATGTTGCGAACTTCAATCATGTACATTCACCATCCGATCTGAGTTTGGAGATTATACGTCCAGATGAGCTATATCGTTCAAATGGAGGGCCAGAAAATAAAGATTCTCCGTCTTTAGTCCCAAATGTGAGCAGCAACTCCACCCTAAAGTCCGGCGAAATCGGGTCTAAGGTTTGTTTTCACTGTGGTCTATACCATGTATTCTAGTTAAAAGGATGCAATATCTCGTTTCATTGCCATCCATAACGTGGTAATTAGACTTAAGGCCTCTTACATATTATGAATGCCTGAATATTCATCTAACGCCGGTCTTGGTTAGCCAAGGCCGGTTTGACGTCGTTACTTGGCGTATCCATCCAATGGAACGCCTCATTTCTTGTGATTACATAACTATTTCGTCTAACACATCGTATGAACACTTCCAAGTAGGAAACATCAGATGGGTTTGGACCAGAGGAAGGTGAGCGGAATGACAGCATCCAATGAGTATCGCTTCCAGGTGAACCTGAGCGGTATGATCCAGATTTTATCGAACCATCTATACAGCAGCCCGAAAGTATTTTTACGTGAATTAATGCAAAATGCGACTGATGCCATTACAGCTCGAACAGAAGCGGAACCGGGATTCCAGGGTGAAGTACGTGTGGAACTGACAGGAACAGGCGAGCAGTTGACCATGATGGTGGAGGACAACGGCATTGGCTTGACGGAAGCCGATATCCATGAGTTTCTCGCGATGATAGGTCAATCCTCGAAGCGTGGGCAGCAGGCCTTGCTGGATGGAGAGACTTCGTTTATCGGGCGATTCGGAATCGGATTATTGTCCTGTTTCATGGTGAGTCATGAAATCGTCATGCTGACGCAATCCGCGAAGGGTGGACCTTCGATGGAGTGGCGGGGTAAGCCCGATGGAACGTATACGATTCGGCAATTGGAGACGCAGTTGTCTCCGGGAACGAAAGTATATCTGCGTTGTACACCGGACGCAGCACATTATTTTGAACCGGAATATGTGAAAGAAGCCTTGTTCTATTATGGAGCGTTGCTGCCTTATCCAGTCATTCTGCATAGTGACGGTGTTCAACATAACGTCAATAGCGAGTCACCGATCTGGTTGATGGAGCCTGAGCTTGCACGTGGACGCAGAGCGGAAGTGCTGGCTTTTGGTGAACGATTGCTTGGGGAGAAGTTTCAGGATTTCATTCCACTGACGACGGCTTCAGGCCGTACAGGAGGTATAGCTTTTGTACTGCCCCATGCTGTCAATCTGAATGCCAAGCGTTCTCACCGGGTGTACCTGAAGCGAATGCTGATCTCGGAGAAGGCGGAGAATATTTTGCCGGAATGGGCCTTCTTCGTGAAATGCCTAATCTGGACAGACGAGCTTCAACCAACGGCTTCACGGGAACATTTTTATGAAAATGAAAAGCTGGAAGAGGTTCGCTCCGAACTTGGCGATGCCCTTCGTAAAGGGTTGGCCGACATGGCTGAGAGCCAGACGGAACGGCTGCAAAAGCTGATTCGTCTGCATGCGTTGTCGATGAAAGCACTGGCTGTGCAGGATCAGGAGTTCTACGCGATGATTCACCGCTGGCTTCCATTTGAAAGTACACGTGGTCATCGGGAACTGGGCGAGTTGATGAGCGAGGGAGAGACGTTGTACTTCACTACCACGGTGGATGAGTATCGTCAAATTCATCATGTCGCGTCAGCCCAATCGATGTTGGTCATTAACGGTGGATACATCTACGACAGCGATTTGATGGCAATGCTGCCACAAGTGGTGCAGCATGTACAGACGCAGCGGTTGCAGCCGGATGAGGTATCCATGAGTTTCACCGATGTGCCACCAGCTGAACGGAATCAGTATTATGATGCCTTGCGCCTTGCTGATTCTGCTTTGCAACGTTTCCGCTGCCGTGCAGAGGTCAAGGGCTTCAAGCCAGCTGATTTGCCGGTGCTGTTCACACTCTCGCAGGAGTCTTCCACGCTGCGTGCATTGGAAAAAGCAAGTGAGGAGAGTACAGAATTATTCTCTTCTGTCCTTGGATCATTGTCATCCGGCATTAGTTCCGCAGGTTATTCGACCCTGTACCTGAACATCAACAATCCAATTATTCAGCGGGTCCTGACTTCACCGGATGTCCAAATGACTCCGATTGCCATCGAGATGTTGTATGTCAATGCACTAATGATGGGGCATTATGCGATGAATCGGCAGGAGCTTGAGGTGCTGAATCAGGGCATCGTTCGTTTTATTGATTGGGGTTTGCGTGCGAATACAGATCGTAAGGGGGATGCCTGATGAAGACCGAAATGGATTTTGAGGATCTGATGGATGAGGCCTATGGCCTGCCTAATGGAACAGCGAAGCTTGGCATGCTGGAGGAAGCGGCAAGAGTCGCTGATGTGAATGGCATGGAGGAGGAAGCATACGAAGCACGTTCAGAGATTGTGGAGACCGCGACATTTTGCGGTTATCCGATGAAAGCACTGATTGCTTTTTCCTGGCAACTGGGGAAGTTCGATCAACAGCCAGAGAGATATGACGAAGAAACGTTAATGTGGTCATATAAATGGATTTTGGGTGAACTATCCAGCTTCCCGGAAGTGTCTCGCGATAAAATGATGGAGCTGCTGGAGGACTTTGGACGTCGCTTCAAATCATTTGGGTACAGTGAACGTTCGTATTGGTATTATCGATTCCGCATATCTATGGATCTTGGCGAGCTGGAGGAGGCAGGTACCAGCTATACGAAGTTCAGAAGTATGGATCGTGACTTTATGAGTGATTGTGAAGCCTGTGAGCAGGACGAGATCATGCGTTACTGGTTATTGGTAGGTGATGATGAGAAGGTATTGGAAGCGGCGAAGCCCATTTTGAAAGGGCGAATGAGTTGTGCCGAAATTCCGCACCTGACCTTATCAGAGATTTTGATGCCACTATACCGGCTTGGCAGGATTGATGAAGCTGACAAACATCAGGCGAAAGGCTATCGCATGATCAAAGGACATAATGATTTTGTGCAGAGCTTTGCTGAGCAGATGGATTATCTTGCACGCACGAACCCGGCGAAGGGCATCGATGTTCTGGAAGAAAACATAGTGCTTGCGATGGACCATGAAGATCCGTTTGCCAAAATGATGTTCTATGCCAGAGCAGCACAATTGTTGCGCCGCTGGGCTGATGAATCTCCAGGATACCGATTGCGGCTTCCTGCTTCATTCCCTTATGAAGGAGATCCAGGAGATTTGCGTAAACTGGTCGACTATTTTGCGGCATATGCCAAAGCGGCCGCAGACAAATATGACCAGCGGAATGGCAATCAACATGTCTCTTCCATGTTGAGCGAGGTATTTAATTCATAACTTGAGAAGACCTCTTAAGTATCATCGCACCATCAAATGGTACACCAGAAGGTCACCACGCTAGCCAAAACAGGCTTGTTCAGAAGGAGGATTATCCTCCTTTGAACAAGCCTGTTTATCGTTTTCTATACCGTGAATATAAGGTTGGTGCTCCGGTTATTCAGGAGTTACGGTTGCAGGCGCGGTTGTATCTTCGGCAGGTTCCTCATCTGAGGAAGTTTCCGATGGCTGCTGCTTTGTCATAAGGTCAGCTACGATCTTGTCGGTTGGCTGTGTAAACAGCTGGTACATAATCGCTGCTTCTTCCTGGCGAATCAGTGGTTTGCGTGAGAGGAAATCGACTGATCCATCCTCCAGCACCTTCACTTCAGGACCGTGGATGCCTAGCTTAACCATCATCTGGATCGCAGGCACAGCCCAGGCATCTGTCTGCCCTGCCAGCTTCACATCCTCGAACAGTTCATTTGGATATTGCAGCTGGAGAGTTCTCCAAATCATCACCATGGCTTCCTGACGTGTGATGACCTGATCTGGTTTGAACTGTTTCTCATCGGCACCCGCGATCATGCCGGATTCATAACCTAGCTGAATGTAACCGGCAGCAGGGTGAGTTGCCCAGTCGGTATCCGTAGGTGGCGTCGTTTTGCTGGCTTTCAGCCCGCTCATTTTAAGGACATCCTCAATGAATTCAGCCCGTGTAACGGCATTTTTGGGTTGAAAAGCTTCACTTGCATCATTGGTATAGTATCCAAGGGATTGCAAACCATAGATGGCTTCAGCATAAGGACTATTCGCCTGGACATCCCGGAAGCCTTGGGGTTTCTGCCCTTTTTTCTCATAACCCATTGGGTTGAGATAAGGTTCTTTCATATAGATGGTTCCATCAGCATTTTCCTTGAACGCCGTGAACTGGCCTGTTAATTCGTCCTTGAAGAGATGATCTTCAACCTGAATCAGGGTACGTGGGCCAAGGAAGACGTCGGAAATGCTCAATTGTCCAGGTTCTTTGCCGTCATCTTTCAGGGAACTAACAATGGTGCTCAGTCGCAGATCCGCGTATAGCCCAGCGAAGCGTTGCAGCTCATCCGCAGTTTGAGGTGTATAGTCCTTGAACTTGATGGGCTCCGCATATTGCGGGAAGAACGTTTGGATAAAGGCAGGATAGAAGAGATTACGAAGTGCTCCCGTTTGGTTGTAAGTAAGGAAGACACCTGTGTTTTGCTCGGGAATAAGGAATAGATAAGAGCTAAATCCGATTAGGTCACCAGCCTTGGTGATAATTTTGGAACTGCTGCCTGCACCCGGAAGCTGAAAAGCAGCTTCAAATCCATAAGTGGTATTGGGGAGCAGCGGATGAATGGAAGAACGATATTGTTCCATCCTTTTTACCGTAGATTCTTTCCAAATACGTTCGTTATCCTTCACGCCATCATTCAGGAAAGCAATCATGAAATCCCCAATATCCTCTGCCGTTGAGAGCATGCCGCCTTGAGGCATAGGTGTTGGGGAAAGGGTGTACAGGTCGAGTGGATTATGGGCCGCATCATAGGCTGTTGCAAGTTGGTTTTTGAACTTGCCGTTCAGCAAGAAACTGCTGTTATCCATACCGAGAGGTTTGAAGATATGCTGCTGCATATACGATTCAAATGGCTCGCCGCTCACATTCTCCACAATCATGCCAAGCAGCAGGAAGGAGAAGTTGTCGTACATGTAGGCGCTACCAGGTTCTCTGACGACAGGAGGCATATGTAACTTGGCATAATCCTCCATCGATACACTTTTGTCAAAGTCATCATGGATGTCTTCCTGCTGTGGGTCGCGAATCTCGAATCCGGTGGTGTGTGTGAGCAGATTCTCTACCGTTACAGGTTTGTCAAAAGGATTATCGAATTCCAGTCCTTTCACATAGGTCTGGAAATCAGCCTTTAAATCCACCTTACCTTGCTCTACGAGCTGCATGACAGCGGCTGATGTGAATGTTTTGGAGACCGAAGCGATACGAAAAGTGGTATTTTTCGGATCAACGGGCTCTTTGCTCTCCAGATCGGAAAATCCATACCCTTTCTCTGCCACGACTTTTCCATCTTTGACAACGACTACGGAAGCACCAACATATTGGGCTTTCGCTTCGGCGGAATCAAAAAATGTATCCAGAAAGGCTGTCGCAGAATCTGTTGTCAGCGCTGTCACTTTTCCTTTTTCATTGACCGCAGCAGGTGTGGTCTCCGCCTGCACGGCGGGTGCCCATAGACTGAGGGACAGGACCAACGCCATGAACGCCCCTGTTATGGAGGTGAGCCTGAAGCGGGTGCTTCGATTGGATAAATGCATGTAAACACTCCTTCAAAAGAAAATTTTGTAAAAGGAACTCTCCTGTTTATTACTGATTATTGGACCAATAGGTTTCAAGATAGTAGATTGTGATATCCATTCCTCAATAGAACTCACAACGATCAGGAGCAAAATACAGAATAGAGGAGCCGAATATTTAGGAGGCGTCTGCGCATGGTTGTGGTTCTCTTTGACCCGTTGACGGGCGAAGCGACTGCCGGAAAAATACGAGAGCGCCGATGCCCATCAATATATACAGACCAGCCATTGCATAAGAAGGCAGGAAGGCCCCAATCGTCAGCCCAAGACTACCCAGCAGAGCGGCTGCATTATAACTCATTCCGTCAGCAGCCATATAGGCAGCACGGTCAGATTCAGGAATCATGCCAGCAAGCATAACATGACGAACAGGCGCATACATGAGCTCACCGATGGTTAGCAGTACAGCGGATGTGATAAGCAGCCAGGCCCAATTGCTGAATGCGAGCACGCCAAATCCAGTAGTGTACATACACATGCCGACAGTCATAATAAATCTGGACTGGAACCGCCCCAGCCATTTGGAGAAAGGAATGGCCATGATTACGACGAGTACAGTGTTAATCGCCATGATCAGACTGAACATCTGCAGACCTGAGATATCCCAATGGAACAGTTGGGCGTTGAATTCACTTTTCAGACGAACGGCGATGTATTTATCCATTTGGAATTCCAACGAGACAGCCAGCACTGTTGCGGTGAAAAACACCATAAATCGTTTGTCCCTAAATACACCGCCATACGTTTTCAGTATATTCCTATTAATCGGGACATCAAGCTGATTGGAGTGTCTATTATCCATTGTTTCATGAATATATAACAACAGAATAAATAGTGTAACCAGGCTCTCCATGCATACCAAACTGAACAAAATGAAGCGGAAGGACTCGAACAATAACCCGCCCATGAGCGCTCCAATCGTAATGGCAACGTTGGTGGTCCAATATTGCAGCCCATACACATACTGACGTTCATGCTCACTACTCACGTCTACAATCATGGCATTGGCAATGGGCCCAGTAATGCCAGAACTGATGCTGCTAAGCAGAAACATGACACAAGTTAAAGGAACGGAGTCCATCCACGGGGAGTTGGCGGCAGCCAGCCAGAACAGGGCGAATACCTGCAATATTTGGGCGATGACCATCAGTTTCTTGCGTCCGACTCGGTCAGACCAGTATCCTGCACCCAAGCCAACGATCATGGAGGCCACAATATTAACGGTTAACAGCATACCTGCCCAGCCTGCACCAATCTGGACACTCAGATAAATCGCCATAAAAGGAATAATGGATTTCTGAGTTAGATCCGTAAAAAAATCAGTAATGATACGAATCTTGATGTTGCGATGCAAATCAGTATATTTCATGTGCAGTTCTCTTCCTTCCCGCTGGTGTTGTCGATGTACCTGAGTATAATGGAGGAAAACCTGAAGAAAAACTGTAGAAGCGTAGGAGTCAATTTCGTATTTTACGTAGGGGAATGAAAGGCAGGGATAGTTGTGGAGGTCATGGATCATTATATTCAGCTTCGCATGGCCTTTTCGAATGTAGACGAAGAGGAAGAAATACATACAACAATTGGTGAGTTGGCTAATCATTTATGTTGTACGATGCGCAATATGAATCTGATTATGAACAAATTTATGGATCATGACTGGATCAGATGGAGCCCACAGCGCGGCAGAGGGAAGACATCAGTGCTCGTTTTTTGCCATCCTCTGTTACAGGCTGTTCAGGAACGATTCGACCGCCTGTTGCAAAGCAACAGGTTGGAAGAGGCCTATGCGCTGGCTTCGGCAATGCCGTTCTCGATGCGAGAAATATTGATGCAAGGGTTGCAAGGCCAGTTCGGTCTGCGTTCCGATCACGGCACTCAGGGAAGAGTTGATACACTGCGAATTCCTCAGGAGACGGCTTTTGAGACATTGGACCCGACCCGGGCTTACATGTGGGGAGAAGTTGGAATTGTTGCGCAGGTATTTGATCGCTTGGTGCAGTACAACGCTGAACGCCAAGTCTGTGAACCGAGTCTTGCGGTTGCATGGGAGAGCAACCCTGAGGGAACAGAGTGGACCTTTTATTTGCACAAAGGCATACTCTTTCACCATGGAAGGATGCTTGATGCAGAGGACGTAAGATATACATTTGAACGAATTATTTCCGATCAGGTGAACCCTTGCAAGTCACTGTTTGGTTCCATTCATCACATAGAAACGTTCGACGAGCTAACGGTGCGTTTTGTATTGCGGTTTCCCAACTTTATGTTCCCGGATCTGATGAGCAGTATGAATGCATCCATCTTGCCCCGTGATGTGGAGTTTGACCCGATGTATCCGATTGGTACCGGGCCGTACCGATTGACACGTAATCATCCCAAGCTGCTTGTGCTGGAGGTGTTCCCTTCCTATTTCAGGGGGCGGGCGTTTATTGATCGGGTTGAAATATGGCAGCTTCCCCAGACGGGTCGAGTGGAGTCGGCGATCAAACAGGACTTGTTTCCAGACGGACAGGCTCGCTTGATTCAACATGAGGTTCAGGGCGGTGTGTTTATGACTTTTAATATGCGAAAAGAAGGCCCACAGCAGGATTTATACTTTCGTCAGGCTGTTCAGCAACTAATGGATCCACAGGAGATGATGGGGGCATTGGCACACACAGGTGTACAGGCTGCATATAGCTTGGTTCGGGACAAGTCCAAGGAAAAGCAGATGCTTGAACGGATTGGATCGAAAACAACAGCCCTCTCAGCTGACTCTTCTCTCGTAAGAGCTTCAGAGTTGTTACAACGCAGCTGTTACGCAGGCCAGATCGTGAATGTGTGGGTAGAGGAAGGCGAGAAAATGGAGACGGACATGGCCTGGTTCGCACAGCGTTGTGCGCTTATTGGACTGAAAGTGAGTGTTACGCCAGGTAATCCGGTAGATGCCGTATACCATGATGAATTCGCCTCTTATGATGTGATTTATACGGGTGAAGTGTTCGATGAGCATGTGACGCTGAGTCTACTAACGATGTATACGTTCCATAATACGCTGTTCCTCATGGCACTGGATGACGAGCGAAAAAGCGAGCTGGAACGTGAATGCAGACACGTCGTTATGATTCAGGATAGTGCTGAGCGATTTCGTACGCTTATGAGTTTGGAGGAGCGACTCATTCAAGAGGCGCTGCTCCTGCCTACATACAGCTTTAGGGAAGAACATGCACACCACGTTTCGCTTCAGGATTATCGTGTCGTAGCATACGGTATGCCTGATCTGCGTCGATTGTGGGTGAAGAGAAGTCCAAATACAGAAGAAGATACTGCGAGTTATCCGGCGTATATCCCACTGTGGTAAAAAGTGTAGTTACTACAATGGGATAGGCCGGTGGAGGATGTTTTTATACTGAAGGTGTCTTTATAAATTCAATTGGACTCGTGCCAGGTTCCAGCAGCAGCGGAATGGAGAGAGAGCTTATGGTGTCCTCTTCATCCGTCTTAAACGTAAAAGTGATTTTCAAGCCAAACAGGACAAGCTCTACGGAAAACGTATCTTTTCCAGTGTATTCCATAGGCATTTCAATAGCATTCAATGTGGCCTGTAACCCATCATTCGACTGTTGAATAACGATTTCGCCGTAACCTGGATGGGTATAACTTCCCGCATACGCATGGATAGGACGATCATGGGGATGAACCTGAGTATCCACTGGTTTTTCCTCAACAGAGGTTTCTGGAGTAGTTGGTGTTTCTATGGTGTTTGTTGCTGCTTCGGAATCGGTTGATTCTCCAGTCATTAATTTGGCTAATCTCTCGCTCCAATCTACAGGTTCCAATTCAAGCAAACGATCAATAACGTTAAAAGAAATCGTGTAGGGAAGAATACTCCCATGGGTATTGCAAAGGACTACAACACCGATCTGTTCCTCCGGTAAAAAGGCGACCTGAGAAGCGAATCCATCAATTGCCCCACCGTGATGAATCATGGCGTGTCCGCGATAAGAATCAATCATCCAGCCCACACCATACGTGCTAACAGGCAACTCTTTGCAGTAGAATGGTGAATCACTAGCCATTTGCGGGCTGTGTGTAATAGCCAACTGTTCTTTGGAAATCAGCTGTTTCCCACCCTGTTGCCCTTGATTCAATTGAAATTGCACCCAGGCGATCATATCGACCAGATTGCTGTTAATGGAGCCAGCAGGCCCTACGGCATCTATTTTCCGAAAAGGTATCCGTGTATTCTCACCGTTTTGATCCATATAAGGGAAGGCGAAGTCAGATTGATTCTGCATCTCATCGACAGAGAAGACACTTGAATTCATACCAAGTGGGTTAAACAGGGACTCCTGGACAACATTCTCCCATGAAGTTCCTTTGAGTTGACCTACCAGATAACCAGCAGCCATATACATCAAATTCTGATATTGCCACTTGTTCCGAAAGTCTTCATTAGGCTCCAGATACTGAAGCGCGTTTACAAGTTCTTCTCTGCTCCTTGATGAGTTGTACCACACCATCTCGTGCCTTGGAAGTCCGGAGCGATGACAGAGCATATCTCGGATGGTGAGTCGTTCTGTAGCTACCGGATCGAACATTTTGAAGTCTTTCAAATACGTTCTGACAGGCGTGTCCCACTTCAGAATGTCTTGATCGACGAGAAGGGCGGCGGTTGATGCTGTGAAGGCCTTGGTACTTGAACCGATCGCGAATAGGGTACGGGGTGTAACTTCAAGTTTGGACTCCAAATCGCGATAACCGTATCCTTTTTGCAAAATGACTTCATCCTTGTGGATAACCGCTACAGCCACACCTACTCCTTTCCAACGTTGAAGCTGCTCTTCCACAAAATCATCCAATCCATTCAGCAATGAGTGAAGGTAGGTTGTGTTCATTATTTTCCTCCAATTTAAAATAGAGTTGTACATCAAATTAGCTACATATTAGTGTTATGTAATTACATGGGTTTGGTTGTTATCTGTATTTACTATGAAGAATCTGGTTGGATTTTACATCCTACCCGAGACTGATTTTGTTACCAGATAGGGTATCACAGCATTGGATGATGCAATGCTTGTCAAACTAGTCCGCATATATCGAACAAGTCCCTCATAACATGTACTAATCAAGTAGGGGTTCTGCTGTACGCACAATCCTGAAGTGAAAACATGTGCTAAAGGGGATGATGTCATGCGCCGAATATCATGGATGCTTGCCATGGTATTGGTCTTATCGACCTTACTTGCCGCCTGCGGGAAGAAGGATGCGGCAGCCGTGGTCAAAGATCTGAACGAAGTCGTAGGAGAAATGGAAAGTTATCAGGGGGCAGGCGTTATGACGCTGCATACCGGAGATACGCCGCAGCAGTATAAGGTCGAGGTATGGCATCAAAAGCCTTCGTATTATCGTATCGCATTAACGAATGCCAAAAAGGATGTAACACAAATTGTACTGCGCAATGATGAGGGCGTATTTGTCCTGACACCAAGTCAGAACAAAAGCTTCCGTTTCCAGAGTAACTGGCCGGATAACCAAGGCCAGGTTTACCTCTACGAGACGCTGATCCGCAGCATAACAGGTGATTCGACCCGCCAGTTTGCCGATGAGAAGGAAAGCTATGTATTCGATGTAGCTGCCAACTACAATACACATGCATTGGTCAGACAGAAAATATGGTTAAACAAAAGTGATTACGCTCCAAAACAGGTAGAAGTATCCGACTCGAATGCCAATGTGGTGGTCGATGTGAAGTTTGATAGCTTCAAATTTGGTACTGAATTTGAGAAAGACGCGTTTGACATGCAGCGCAATATGACTGCTGCTTCAGAAAATGGTGGCAAGGCTGGTACTGACTCAGGCGCGGCTCCTGCTGGGGATGGTAAAGAGACTACCAATCCTCAAGCTGGAACAGAGGAAGGTTCTGCATCGAATCCGAGCGGAACCGTTAGTGACGGACAGACGGGTGTGAGTGATAACGCCGAGCAGCAAGGTTCAGAAGATCCGGCCAGCGGGCAAGGAACCGAAGAACCTACATCGGCCGAGCCGGAAGGTTCGGATAGCTTCGGAGTTATTCAGCCGACCTATGCACCGGAAGGCGTTAAGCTGAAAGACGATCAGATCGTGGAAGGATCAGGAGATTATTCGGTTATGCTTCGCTACGAAGGAACATATAATTACACGATCTTTGAGGCGCGGCCGCAGGACAGAGCCGTATCGCTTGCCCCATCGCGTGTTCTGGATCTTGGATTTACCCTCGGAATGATAAGTGGAGATGCGTTGCAGACACTCACATGGATGTCAGACGGAGTGGAGTACCGAATTACAAGCGCAGATTTGCCAGATAACGAGATGATACAGATTGCGACTTCAATGCAGGAAGAGTCAGGGAAATGATTTGCAAAGTATAGTCGTCCTAACATAAGGAATGCTAAGAAGCATCGGAGATATTCTCCGGTGCTTTGCTGCATATAGAGGTCATCTTTCCTGTTTTATAGCCGTGATTCACAGGATTTGATTTCGGTTGAGCCTGTGTGTATCAACAGCCCATGACCCTGCGTAAGATAAGCAAGGATTAGGTCCGGTGCACTCAATAATGCAAAACACGCTTCTACGCGGGAGGAACCGGGTAAATAATACGATATAAGCAGATAAGTTACGTTATGGAGAGATGAATATCTCATTCATGGTCTGGCTTATGGGTCTTATTCCGATTTTGCTCCCGACTTCAGATAGTGCTCCTGTATGTGTTTTGGACTGCAGATCTTCCGTTCATTTGACAGTCACATGCTTGAGCATTACGATGGAGTCTGACGTGAGCCGGATTAAGATGATTAGAGAAGGTGACTTAACGTGCAAGAACAATATCGGCCGACCCAAGCGGAAATCAATTTGGATCATTTGTGCAACAACGTGGACGCTTTCCGTGAAACATTGCCGCAAGGCAAGAAACTGCTCGCTTGTGTGAAGGCAAACGCCTATGGACATGGAGCAGTGGAGATGGCCAGAGAACTGGAACGAGTTGGCGTGGATTACTTAAGTGTAGCTTTTCTTGACGAAGCGCTTGAATTGCGACAACACGGGATTACCCTTCCGATTCTGGTATTGGGCTACACGCCGCCAGAAGGCATCGCTGAAGCCTGGAAACATGATGTAACCATTACGCTGTTCAGTAAGGAAGTACTCGAAGCCATTCGACATCTGGAGACGGGCACATCCTCTCGTAAGCTCAAGGTTCACATCAAAATCGACAGCGGCATGGGCAGACTTGGGCTGTTGCCTGGCGATGAGGCGCTTGCATTCATTCAGGAAGTAGCCCATCTGAAGCAGGTTATGCTTGAAGGCATGTTTACCCATTTTGCCAAGGCGGATGAAAAAGACAAGACCTATACACTGGAGCAGTATCGACGGTTCCAAGGCGTGGTTGATGCGCTGCGGGATCAGGGATGTGTCATCCCGATTATACATACGGCGAACAGCGCCGCTACCATTGATACGCCGGAGTTGTCCTACAATATGGTACGTGTGGGCATTAGTCTGTACGGATTGTATCCTTCGGGAGAGGTGAATCATCAGGTAGTGAAGCTGTCCCCGGTATTGACACTGAAGACGAAGGCGGTTCTGGTCAAAACGCTGCCACCTCACTGGGGTGTCAGCTACGGAACCCGTTATGTAACACAAGGGAACGAACGAATAGCGACCCTGCCTATCGGCTATGCAGACGGATTTTCAAGAATGCTGTCAGGTAAAGCACAAGTACTTGTGCGCGGCCGCCGCGTTCCCGTCGTCGGTACGATCTGCATGGATCAGTGTATGGTGTCGCTACAATCTTTTGCAGCAGAAGCAGAAGAAATTCAAGCCGGCGAAGAGGTTGTTCTCATCGGTCACCAATCGGGTGCAGTCATAACTGCAGACGAGGTGGCATCTCAACTCGGTACGATTCCCTACGAAGTGGTCTGCATGATGGCGCACCGAATCCCGCGGGTTTATACCCGTAATGGAGCAGTAGTCGCCAGAATCAACCCTCTTTTGACATCCTGATAGCTCGACTGGACGCTATTTCCAATAAACTTTTTTTCAGAACAGAAGGAAAACTGTCGGAGCATCTCGAATTATGAATGATGACTGGGATGAAAAATCCTGAAAAGAGATGTTTGGTCTGTACGAATATTGTTCCCCGTGTTTATAATGGAGTACAGCATACTTGATATACTCGGGGCATATATATTCCTTTGTATAAAAGTTCTGGAAAAACGTAATACTGGTTCACAATGGCGAAAGGTTTGTGGGGGTGGAAGAAAGGTGGCCAACTTGCAGAACACCAAGCGGATCATGATCAGTTTGCCTGATTATCTTTTGCAAGAAGTGGATGGCATCGTAGCGCTGGAGAATTCCAACCGCAGCGAATTGATTAGGCAGGCCATGAAGCTGTATTTGACGGAGCGTAAGAAACGTTACATCCGTGAATCGATGCAGCGAGGGTACATGGAGATGGCGAAGATTAACCTCACCATGGCATCCGAGGCCTTTCACGCGGAGGAAGATGCGGACAGCACTCTGGACCGCTTAGTTAGCGGGGTGTAGACATTGATCGTAAAACGCGGTGACGTTTTTTTTGCGGATCTTTCTCCCGTTGTCGGTTCCGAGCAAGGTGGAGTCAGGCCGGTTCTGGTCATCCAGAATGACATCGGCAACCGGTTTAGTCCTACTTGTATTGTGGCGGCGATCACCGCCCAGATCCAAAAGGCAAAGCTGCCGACGCATGTGGAGATTGATGCGGCGGCACACGGCTTTGACCGGGACTCGGTTATTTTGCTCGAACAAATACGGACGATTGATAAGCAGAGGCTGACCGACAAGATTACCCATCTGGACGAGGAGACCATGAAACTGGTCAACGAAGCCTTACAGATCAGCCTAGGTTTAATCGATTTTTAAGGCAGCAGGCAGTTGTTTCTTTGTTCTGCCGTGCCATCCGTAGACAATGGATGTTCCTTACAGGAACACACAATTTCAGACAGCAATCAGAAGAGCGTACAACAGCCTATCGGCCGGGGTACGCTCTTTTGATTAAAGCTTCATGAAAGCGTAGAACATTTTGAAGCTTTTCGTTATAATGATACCTGAGAAACCGTTTACGTAATCGACATATAGAGGTGGAGGAGACATATGAGCATTTATATTGATCAGGAGAAGCTTCAATTTCATCTACAGACTCAAAAGTCAAGCTATGTATTTCAGGTCCTGCCTTCGGGATATTTGGTACATTTATATTATGGCAAAAAACTGCGTGATACCGATCTGAGCTGGCTTCATGTGCGTACAGAGCGTGCTTCGTTCAGCCCGAATCCGGTGCCGGAAGATCGGACGATCTCTTTCGACACGTTGGCAGTAGAACTGCCGGTGTATGGTACAAGTGATTTCCGTAATCCGGCAATCCAATTGGAGCTTGAGAATGGTTCAACCGTTTCGGAGTTCACGTATACAGGCCATCGATTGATTAAAGGAAAGGTAGCGCTTACCGGACTACCTGCGACTTATGTTGAATCTGACGATGAAGCTGAGACACTCATCATTGAACTGGAAGATCGTGTTGCAGGGATCAAGATTGAACTTAGCTACACTGCCTTTACGGCATTTAATGCGATTACGCGTTCCATGCGCATCATTAACGAGAGCGCTACCTCGGTGAATATTGCCCGTGCGCTCAGCTCTTCCGTTGATTTCCCGCATGCTGATTACGAATTGCTGCAATTGTCAGGAGCATGGACGCGTGAACGGGACATCGTTCGCAGACCGCTTGCTTCCGGCTTGCAAGGCATCGAGAGCCGTCGCGGCTCAAGCAGTCACCAGCAGAACCCGTTCATTGCACTGATGACACCAGGTACAGACGAAGATCAGGGTGAAGTCTACGGGTTCAGTCTTGTGTATAGCGGCAGCTTCACTGCACAAGCAGAAGTGGACCAGTTCCATACCACTCGTGTAACACTGGGAATCAATCCGTTTGAGTTCAGCTGGAAGCTGGATTCGCAGGAGTCATTCCAGACACCTGAAACGGTTATGGTCTATTCGGACACAGGCCTCGATGGTATGTCCCAGTCGTATCATGAATTGTATCGGGAGCGACTGGCACGCGGACAATTCCGCAATGCAGAGCGTCCGGTTCTGGTTAACAACTGGGAAGCGACCTATTTCGGCTTCAACGCAGATAAGATTGAGCAGATCGCCCAAGCAGGGAAGAAGCTTGGTATTGAACTGTTCGTACTGGATGATGGATGGTTCGGACATCGGGACAGCGATAACTCCTCACTCGGTGACTGGATTGTGGACAAGAATAAACTGCCACAAGGCCTGGATGATTTGGCCAACCGGGTAACCAGTCTGGACATGCAGTTCGGATTATGGTTTGAGCCTGAGATGATTTCGCCAGACAGCGAATTGTACCGTGCTCATCCGGACTGGTGTCTGCATGTGCCGGATCGCCGCCGGACGGAAGGGCGCCAACAATTGGTGCTCGATTTCTCTCGTCAGGATGTGCGTGATGAGATTGTACGCATGCTAAGCGATGTGCTTGGATCCGCGCCGATCACTTATGTGAAATGGGACATGAACCGGAATATGACGGAAATAGGTTCTGCATTGCTGCCAGCAGACAGACAGCGCGAGACAGCACATCGTTATATGCTTGGATTGTACGAAGTCATGGAACGGATTACTTCGTCGTTCCCGAATATCCTGTTCGAGAGCTGTTCAGGTGGTGGCGGCCGTTTTGATCCAGGTATGCTGTACTACATGCCGCAAACGTGGACCAGCGATAACACGGACGCGATATCCCGTTTGCGTATTCAGTATGGTACAAGCCTGGTATATCCGGTAAGTTCAATGGGGTCACATATCTCAGCTGTACCTAATCATCAGGTCAACCGAATTACTTCTCTAGAGATTCGTGGACATGTCGCGATGTCTGGTAACTTTGGATACGAGCTGGATTTGACTCGTTTCTCAGAGGAAGAGAATGCCATTGTAAAGGCGCAGGTTGAGCTGTACAAAGAAATTCGGGGAACCATTCAATACGGAACGTTCCGTCGCTTGCTAAGTCCGTTTGAGGGAAATGAAACGGCCTGGATGTTTATTGCACCAGATGGCAGCGAAGCCGTTGTATTCTACTTCCGTGTGCTATCTGAACCGAATGCACCGCTCCAACGTCTGAAGCTGAAGGGCCTCGACCCTGACGCGGATTACCGCCTGAAAGGTGGTTCCGAGACGTTTACCGGGGATGCACTGATGTATGGTGGGATCTCCGTAGGCCGTGCATCGGGAGACTATCTGAGTGAAATGTTCCGCTTCGAACGGGTATAATAAACTGGCGTGATGGCAGTGTTTGTCAGGAGAGACCGGAAGACGTCGGGGAGACGTTTTTCGGTTTTTTCTAATGGCTGAGACGAAGGTTTGATACGTAATCTCAATTGTAAGAACTTGTAACCTGGACGAATGCTGGAAATCTGAACGGGATTTTGTGATAATATAGGGGAGAGGAATCTGCTTGAATGCAGGTTCGATACTGTGATTACAGCAGCAAAGCTGCCCTGAACAAGCTTCAACTGAACGATTCAGGAAGGAAAGAGGGATTTATTTGTCTGAACAGGAAACGGTTTTGGAACCCAATGAAGAAACAATAAAGGCAGAACGCCATGAACGGATCATCAAACAGGTAGCCAAGGAACTGTCACTGTCCTTGAAGCAGGTCCGCACCACGTCGGAGCTTCTGGACGAAGGCAATACGATTCCATTTATCGCCCGCTACCGTAAAGAAATGACTGGAGAGCTGGATGAGAACCAGCTGCGGCTCATTGAAGAGCGCATCGTTTACTTGCGCAATCTGGAAGACCGCAAAGTGGAAGTCATCCGTATTATAGAGGAACAAGGCAAGCTGACCGGAGAACTGAAACAGTCTATCACTCAGGCAGTTAAGCTGCAGGAAGTAGAGGACTTGTACCGTCCGTTTCGTCAGAAGCGGAAAACCCGTGCCAGTGTAGCGAAGGAAAAAGGTCTTGAACCACTCGCTGTCTGGATCTGGGGTCAACCGAAGCAAGGCAATGTCCTGGAGGAAGCTGCGCGTTATATCAATGCTGAACTTGGGGTAGAAGATGCAGAGGTCGCACTTCAGGGAGCCAAAGATATTTTGGCTGAGAATATTGCAGATGATGCTGCTATTCGTGCATGGATTCGTCGTTATACGCTCGATCATGGGATGCTGACTTCGGAAGCGAAGGATGCTGAGCAGGAGTCTGTATATGAGAACTACTATGATTATCGTGAATTAGCCAAAAAAATGCCTCCTCACCGTATTCTCGCAATTAACCGCGGTGAACGTGAAAACATTTTGAAGGTAGGTCTGGACGTGCAGCCTGAACCAGCTCACCGCCACATGGAAGGACAAATCATTAAGGGTGCATCTGCGGTACAGGACGTTTTGCGTGATGTGATTGAAGATGCTTATAAACGTTTGATTGCCCCTTCGATTGAGCGTGAGGTTCGTGCAGAGCTGACGGAAAAAGGTGAAAACCAAGCAATATCCGTATTCTCGGCTAATCTTCGTAATCTGCTGCTTCAGCCGCCGATTCATGGCAAACGTGTGCTTGGTGTCGATCCTGCCTACCGTACGGGTTGTAAACTGGCTGTCGTTGATGATACGGGCAAGCTGCTGGAAGTGGCTGTTACGTACCCAACGCCACCGCACAACAAGAAGCGTGAAGCTGCCGAGGTTTTCCATCGAATGATCAAGCAATATGATATCGGGTTGATTGTCATCGGTAATGGTACCGGATCCCGTGAAACAGAACAGTTTGTTGCCGAGATTATTCAGGAGAACGGGGACGAAAGTCTCGTGTATCTGATCGTCAATGAAGCTGGAGCGAGTGTATATTCTGCATCCAAGCTGGCCCAGGAAGAATTTCCGGATCTTGACGTTGCTGAACGGAGTGCTGCTTCGATTGCCCGCCGGGTGCAAGACCCGCTGGCTGAGCTGGTTAAGATTGATCCAAAAGCCATTGGTGTAGGCCAATACCAACATGACGTATCTCAAAAAATATTGGAAGAAAGCTTGAAGGCTGTTGTGGAATCCGCAGTTAACCATGTGGGCGTGGATGTGAATACGGCTTCGCCTTCACTGTTGTCCTATGTTGCAGGTGTGAATGCCACCATTGCCAAAAATATTGTGAAGTACCGTGAAGAGAACGGCCGGTTCACGAATCGTCGCCAGTTGCAAAAAGTGCCGCGTCTGGGTGCTAAAACCTATGAGCAATGCGTAGGCTTTATGCGGATTGGTGAAGGCGAGAACCCGCTGGATCGCACGCCGATTCACCCTGAATCGTATAAGGTCGTAGACCAGCTCTTTAAGGAGCTTCAGGTTGCGTTGGACAAGCTGGGCAGCAAGGAACTGTCTGTTCTCCTGTCTGAGCAACAACCGGAACAGCTGGCTGTGAAGCTGGATGTGGGTGTGCCTACACTGCGTGACATTCTGGACAGCTTGCAGCGTCCGGGCCGTGACCCGCGTGAGGAAATGCCGCTACCGATCTTCCGCACGGATGTGCTCAAAATTGAGGATTTGGTGGAAGGCATGGAGCTGCAAGGTACGGTTCGTAACGTGATCGACTTTGGTGCCTTTGTTGATATCGGCATCAAGAGTGACGGACTTGTCCACATCTCACAGCTGAGTAACGGTTATGTCAAACATCCGATGGATGTTGTATCTGTCGGAGATAATGTAACGGTTTGGGTGATGAACGTGGATACCAAAAAAGGCCGTGTCGGCCTCACGATGAAAAAGCCTGCTTCTTCTAAGCAGTCTTCCTAATCTAACACAATGATCGGAGAACAGCCTTCCCTGTAATGGGAAGGCTGTTTGTTGTCAGTTATAATAGTGCTGTTGCCCGTACTGTATTCTTCGAAGGGATTTTATAAAAGAAGTGAGAGCTTGAAGTGGACGGAGAGAGTGGCGTCAGATTTTTAGAGTTCGCTGTCCGCGCTGCGCGGGCTGCCACTTGTCGGTTTGTTTCGGTAAAAGAACCAGCATTCGTTCAGCAGCTTGATCTGTCTGCTGTCCTTTTTGTGAAATGCACGCATCAGTTGATTGCAAAGCCATTGAGGCAAGGGTATCTCCTCCTCTTGCATAATTCATCTGTACGTTAGCATATGTGGCAATAGCCTGGACTGTGCGAATTAACCCGTGATGAACTCGGAAAATTCAATACGTATAAGGATATGGATTAAAGGACAGAGCCCATGATTGTAGGGTGGAAAAAATGAAAAAAGCGCAACCCCCGCTTTTAGGAGATGCGCTTTTGGTTCCATCCTGCATTAATAATAAGTCCATAAGTAAATCAGAGTGATTCCATCTCTTCTTCATACCATTGCTCTAATTGAGCCTGAAGGGCACGGATCTCAGTGAGCAGGGAAATCAAAGGATATTCGCTCTCTCTTAGTGCTGCAAAGCTTTGTTCAAGCGCATTGATATAATCAAGGCCTCCGATGATGGAGAGTTGCTCGTCCAGAAGATCAAGATTGTCACATTCGGCGATTGCCCAAGGTAGAACAGGTACATCTGCTGCGGTAAGTTTGTCAATTTCTTTGTGCAGGCGCATGTTGAGCGCACTGAGTTGATAAGCGTAATCGGCAGGCATTTCCACAAACTGCAATAGCTGTTCCTGCTGCAGGATGACGTAGCGCATTGTAGGCATAACGAGTAATAATCTCCCCTCATACATTCTACTTGACAGTGTAGCCTACGAAACGGTTAAAATTCAAGTATTATGGCGGAAAAACAAATGGCCCAAGGAGTGTGAAAGGAGGACAAGCCGATGGAAAACGAGGAATTGCAGCAATGGATTGAGCAGGTGTCACTGGATCATTTCGGGGTTCCGTTCACTCATGAGGCGCTGTTTAATCGTCGCTTGACCACTACAGGTGGACGCTATATGCTCAAGAGTCACCGGATAGAGATTAATCCTCATCAGCTCGAAGCCTATGGGCGGGAAGAGGTTGAGAAAATTATCAAGCATGAACTGTGTCACTACCATCTGCACATTCGTGGACGCGGCTACCAACACCGTGATCCTGAATTCAAGGCCTTATTGCAGAAGGTGGGCGGTTCGCGGTTCTGTCAGTCCCTTCCGGATGGAAAGGGCAGAAAGCCATTACCGTATCGCTATAAGCTGGTGTGCAAGAGCTGCGGCACGGAATATTTGCGTAAGCGCAAAGTTGATCCGAAAAGGTATCGTTGTGGTCGATGTGCGGGCAAGTTGCTATTGAGTGAAATATAGTGAAAATAAAGTCTATCCGAATTATATATAGCCATCTTAAGAAAATTGTAATGTTTTTATTAACATCCTTGTCATTATTTTGTAGTAAGCTGGTGTAGTTCAGATCACCAAAAGAGTAATGGCTAAGGAGGAAAGAAGATTGGCAAAGTATAGGGTGCTTGTAGTGGATGACGATCCCGATATCCGCAACGCGATTGAGATTTATTTGCGGATTGAAGGAATCTTGGTGACTAAGGCAGCAGATGGGCAGGAAGCGATAAGAAAAGTCAGGGAAGAAGAAGTTCACCTCATTGTAATGGATGTAATGATGCCCATTCTGGATGGTATACAAGCAACTTTCAAAATACGCGAGGACTGCAATGTACCGATTATTTTTTTATCTGCCAAAACCGAGGACTGCGACAAAATTCTTGGTCTGAATATTGGAGCTGATGATTACATAGCCAAACCTTTCAATCCATTGGAACTGGTGGCCAGAGTGAAGTCCCAGTTGCGTCGATTTACAGGACTTGGAACACAACAAATCGACAGGGATAATGAACAAGAAATTGAGGTCAGGGGGCTAGTACTTAACAATAGGAGGAAAAAAGTAACTCTGGAAGGTGAAGAGATTCGATTGACTCCAACGGAGTTTCATATTTTAAAATTATTGATGGAGAATACGGGACGTGTTTTTGCCATTGATGAAATCTATGAACGTGTTTGGAAAGAGCCGGCCTTTCAGCCGGAAAACACGGTGGCTGTACATATTCGCCGAATCAGGGAGAAGATTGAGTTTAATCCCAGAGAACCGAAATATGTAAAGGTGGTGTGGGGCATTGGCTACAAGATGGAAGGTTAATGTGATTCCCTATATGATTCGATTTGTTTTGATCAGCTGCAGTACCCTCATGTTTTTTTATGCCATCTCGCGAAGTTTCCAGAATATTGATTTTGTTTTTCGAGGCTGGGGTGTTCAGAGCGATCCGTCTTTAATCATATGTTTGTTCCTGATCGCTTTTTTATTTGTGTTTAGGAACCGATTCCCACTGCCTCCGGAGAGCAGATATGTGAAGATGAAGAATTGGATGTCGGTCAGATTAACGAAGGATGTACAAATATTGCTTTATTTTGTCATCGGTTTAGCGTTGTTCTATGGAACGATTCTTGTCATGCAGGGGAACGGCATACGGATGAGCCAACATGAGTGGATCAACGACTTTGTCATGTATTTATCTGCATTCCTGTTATCATCCTTGCTGCTCTGTTTTGCTGGGGAGTATGGTAGGGCGGGAATTCGGTTGATCTCAGATCGAGCCGCGCTTTGTCAGACTCTCAATGAATTATGGTTACGCACGACGATTCATATGATACGGGATGAACTGAAACATGGGACCCCACCTGGAAATAGGATCATCAAAACCCTCATCGTTTGTTTTGTATCTCAATTCGTATTGCTGATCATTGCGTTCATGGTAGAGGTATTTAGGTTTCCAATCCTACTGCTGATCTTGGCGTGCAGTGTGATTATCCTGGGTCAGATCGTACGAATCATTCATGGTTTACAAGGTGTAACACAAGCTGCTTCGGCCATGGCTTTAGGACGTATGGACGTTCAGCTTCCTCAGCAGACAAACGGTATGCTTGACCAACTGACGATGCATATGAACGATATGAAGCAAGGAATTCAGAGTACCGTCGAAAAAAGAGTAAAAAGTGAGCGAATGAAGTCGGAACTGATTACCAATGTCTCACATGATTTAAAAACGCCGCTGACCTCGCTGGTGAGCTATGTGGATTTATTAAAACGTAATGAAGGGACTGCTGAGGAAAAGGCAGAATATATTGAGGTGCTGCAACGCAAGACGAAGCGGCTGAGTGTACTTGTTGAAGATTTATTTGAGGCGGCTAAGATGGCCAGTGGGGATGTGGAGCTTCATCTGGAGCAGGTTGATGTTGCGGCCTTATTACATCAGGCTTTGGCGGAATATAGTGAGTCTATCATACAGTCTGGTTTGATTTTCAGAGTAAGTAGCAGGGATAGTCCGATGTACGCTCACTTGGATGGAAAACGTACATGGCGTGTATTCGAGAATTTGCTTGGTAATGTCATTAAATACGGAATGAAGAATTCAAGGGTATTTATTGATTTATCAGAAGATGATGTGTATGTGATATTGTGTATCAAAAACGTTTCTACATATGAAATGCAGTTTGCTGCAGATGAAATTTTTGAACGTTTCAAGCGGGGCGACCATTCCCGGAGCGAAGAAGGATCAGGGCTGGGTTTATCCATTGCGAAAAGTATTGTTGAGCTGCATGGAGGAAGAGTTAACATCGAAATTGATGGCGATCTGTTTAAAGTGACGGTCCATTTTCCAAAATGACTCAGCAGAAGCAATAAAATAAGCGTTATGACCGACTTTTCTATGCGTTCGTATGAAAGATGCAAGGCTTCCAAGAAAGTCACTTCAGATATGTTGACTTGGAATATTAATCATGATAAATTTAGGTTATTCAAGATTATTATTCCCTGATAGCTCAGTTGGTAGAGCACTCGACTGTTAATCGAGTTGTCACAGGTTCGAGCCCTGTTCGGGGAGCCATTCTTGGAGAGATACCCAAGTGGCTATAAGGGGACCCTCTGCTAAGGGGTTAGACTGCGTAAGCGGTGCGAGGGTTCGAATCCCTCTCTCTCCGTTCTGATTTACTTCTCTGTATAAGGGATGAGAACCCTAAAGGTTCGTTGAAGCATACGCTTCGTAAGCAATACATCGCAGTCTCGAATGAAGTGAGAGTATGCCTCTCTCTCCGTTCTGAATAAACCAAACATAATCCCCCTCCTCAGTAACCTTTAACGGATACTGAGGAGGGGGATTTTTGATGTATAGTCATTTTGACAATGTACAAGAAAGAATGCCTGGTTGCCACGCTATAATGAAATACCCAATACCTCGTACAAACCCTTCTTGCCAGCTTCCGTGACTTCCACCGAACGGCTGCCTGCCTTCTGGCGGGTCCAGTCCAGCTCAGACAAACGGCGTCCCAGTTCGTCTCCCAGTACACCGGAAATATGATGACGACGCTCACTCCAGTCCAGACATTTGCGAGCCACAGCGCGGCGTGATCCTGCTTTTCCTTCAAGCATAATGCCAAAAGAAGTGAACCATTCAATCCCTTTCTCTGTAATGTGGTAATCCTTGCCCTGCTCATCCTCAGGTTCTTCGAGATAACCTTCCCGCAATAAAGCTTCACACAGCGCTATCCCTAATTTTCCAGCCAGATGCCCATAACAGGTTCGAGCAAAGCTTAGATGTTGAAGCTGGTTAGACTGTTTGAGAGATCTCACTTGTACTGGTGCGGCGATACTACCCATCGTCTCAATCAGAAAAGCAACCTCTTTTCCTGCGAGACGATAGTATCGATGTCGTCCTTGCTGTTCAACGACGAGCAGCCCGCCTTCGACCAGCTTGGCGAGATGACTGCTTGCTGTTTGAGGAGTAACACCCGCCATATATGCAAGTTCGCCGGCAGGAAGTGCACGACCATCCAACAAAGCTTCCAAAAAAATAGCACGACTGGGATCAGCAATTAACGATGCAATTACAGAAATATTCGGATATGTATTCATACTTCGATGATACCTTAACTATTGGTGTATTACAATTAATCATGCATGAATTAGAACCCAAGAGATGGAAGGGACGGGTTGAAGAATGGAGGAAGAAGCATTGTATACCAATGATAGAACGCAAAAAGAGTTTGAACCTGTGAAGCATCGGGACTTGAACAGAGAGCTGATACAGCACGAGGTGATAAATCCAAGTATTTTGTACTATGGCACACCTGTATTGCTGCTGAGTACGTTAAATGAAGATGGAACGACAAACCTGTCGCCGCTTTCATCATCCTGGGCACTTGGTGACTGCCTGGTACTTGGAGTTGGTACTCAGGGCAAAGCCTTTGAGAACCTGAGCCGCCATCCCGAATGTGTGATTAATCTGCCGGATGCATCCTTGTGGGAGCAGGTTGAGGGACTCGGGCGTTATACCGGAATATATCCCGTTCCAGAGGAGAAAAGGATGATGGGATTTGAGTTTTGCGATGATAAATTTGCCGTCTCTGGACTGACACCCCAAGGTTCAATTCAAGTTGAGCCGGATAAAATAGCGGAGTGTCCGCTCCAGATTGAAGCCGCGGTAAAACAGATTCGTATCCCCGAACATACACCTTTCATGGCGATTGTGGAAGTAAAGGCGTTGAAGGTACATGTACATACCCGCCTGATCTCAGGTTTGAACAAGATTAACCCGGAGAAGTGGAATCCTTTAATTTATAATTTCCGACATTATTATGGACTTGGAGAAAGGCATGGGGAGAGTTTTCGGGCAGAGAAGTGAAGTAAATGGCCTGTATAGCATAGAAACGAATAAGTAATCCAGAATATATGGAGTGGTGCCGGTTGGGGCGCCGCTTCTTTCTATCTATATTGAGGCTCCATTGAGATTTCATGTGGGCAATCAAATAATTCGGTTATTTTATTAGGCAGGGATTGGGTAAATAGTAAAGAAAGATACATGTAAGCATATACATAAGAGAGGTGATGAACATGGAAATGGAATACTTAATGCGTGTACTCATAGCTGGCATATGCGGCGTGTTGATCGGATATGAGCGCAAGAACCGAATGAAGGAAGCGGGGATACGTACACACTTTGTTGTTGCGGTGGGTGCAGCATTGATGATGATTGTTTCCAAGTATGGCTTTCAGGATCAGGCAGACTGGGCGAATCTCTCGCTTGACCCATCCAGGATTGCCGCACAGGTGGTCAGTGGGGTTGGCTTCATTGGAGCCGGAATGATCTTTACACAACGCCACACGGTCCGGGGATTGACGACAGCGGCGGGAATCTGGGCGACTGCAGGAATGGGACTGGCTGTGGGTTCGGGATTGTATTGGACTGGGGCTGGGGTAACGCTGCTTATTGTAGTGGCACAGATGCTGCTGCATCGGCCGACACGCTGGTTGGTGTCCGCGAGAACAGAGACGCTGACCATTCGACTGCTAAAGGAAGGGGATACCCTCAAAACCGTTTTGGCTCTGCTGGGACAGGAGAAAATCTCGGTGGTCGGATTCAAAACGGAACAGCAAATAAGCACAGACTCCGGAGAGGAGACTGTACTTGAATTCACTCTGCAACTGCCTGGATCATATCGGGCCGAGCAATTAATTGTTTTATTGCAGGATGTGCCTCACGTTCGATCCGTTGATATGAGGTGAGCCTTGGCTATTGTTAGGTCGCTATGCCGAATCATCATGACAATCAGTTACTGACCGCCTTCAACGACGGTCTCCGGCCGGGAAACGGGCTTTCCTTCAAGAACACACTGAATGGCATGTGCGACACCATGCTCCACATTGGTCAAAGAGATAGCCTTGGCAAGCGCCTTAATCTCCGGTTCAGCATTGCCCATGGCAATACCGAGTCCTGCCATTTTCAGCATGGATACATCGTTGAAGTTATCACCAATGGCTGCTGTATCTTCCATGGAGATGTTCAGATGAGCAGCCAGTTTGCTTAAGGCGTTACCTTTGGATACATCAGGATGCTGCATTTCGAAGTTGTGTTCAGAGGATACCACCATGGCTACATCGGACCGAGAAGCAAAGTATTCGCGTCCCTGCTGCAATTGAGCCGGATCCAATGAAAAGGCCATAATATTGTAAATGTAAGCTTCGGAAGGGATTGCCTGATGGGAGTTTACGCGGTGATAGTCTTTCTTGTCATAGTGCTTCTTAACAGCTCGAATAAGGCGTTCAATATCCTCCCCGGGACTCGAACCCAGGATGCGATCCATTTCAGCGAGCATCGCCTCATGGCTGCTTATAGGGGCATATATACCCTGTTGTGTGGAGGCCTCGTAGTAGCAATGATGATCTTCCAGCCACTGCATGACGGATGCGGCCGTTTCACGCTCGAGTGGAAGATGGAATAGGCGTTCGCCGTTGGCATCATGGATGGTAGCTCCGTTGGAGCCGATAACTGGCGTGTTAATTCCACCCTCGCTGCTTATACTTAATACGTCGGAATAGACCCGTCCTGTAGCGATCGTAATCTTTAATCCTTCTTGTTGCGCCTTATGGATTGCAGCTGCGTTTTCCGGGCTGATCTGACTGTCTCTGTTCAACAGGGTTCCATCTAAATCGGTAGCAAATAATTTCATATGTTACAACTCCTTTTCAATTGTAGGTTCAGGAATGAGAATCTCGACTTGTTGTTCGGCTAGAAAAGTCCGCCAATCTTGGGAAGGCCATTGATCTGTGATTAACATGTCAACGAGTGACCAGTCTGCAAAACGATAACCATAACGCTTATCAAACTTGGAATGGTCAGCGAGTACAATAACCTGTTTTGCAGCCTGCATCATTTTGTGCTTGATCTTTCCTTCTTCTTCGGAGGCACTGAAGCCGTCCATCGTAATTCCGCCAATGCCGATAAAGGCTTTGTCTACATAGTAATGGGAAAGAGTTTCTATCACTGAAGTACCGTAGACATAACGTTGCTCCTTATCGACTTTTCCGCCCAGCAAACGAATCTCGACAGCGGTATGATTGGAGAGAAGATCAGCTGAATAAATGGAATTGGTGATGACAGTACAGAACTTGCCATTTAGATTTTCGGCACAAGTCTGCACTGTAGTGGAAGAATCCAGAATAATGTGTTCACCTTGGCGGACGATAGCAGCCGCTAGCTTGCCAATAGCTCTTTTTTCGTCGGAAATGTGGAGCAAACGATCTTTATAAGATCGGCGCTCATCTGGTGGAACGGGGAGAATTGCACCGCCGCGCGTTCGGATAATGGCATCCTGTTCTTCGAGTTTGATCAGATCCCTTCGTGCTGTGTCCCGGGAAACGTCAAAGAGGGATACAATATCATCAGCCGAGATGCGATTGTGTTTACGCAAATGTTCAATAATCAGCTGCATTCGTTCTTCCTGAAACAAAAGTGCCGCCTCCTTATACGTAGCTGACCGTGTATATTACTGATAGGTTAATTATAAGTACTAATAATGATATTTGCAATATTATAAGTGAATGTAAGTGTATTTAAGTTTTTTGATACTAATTTTACAAATTGCGATGATTACGGTGATAAATTTGTGAAAGACATTTCAGGCGTGAACATGCTCTTGACCTCATGGAAAAGGGTGAAAAGGAGTGCATAAAAAAAGTTTGAAAAAAGTGTTGCACATTTAAGTTGGCCTATGATATACTCATTCTTGTCGCCAAGAAAGACAACTTGTTTACAAGGCCCGTTGGTCAAGGGGTTAAGACACCTCCCTTTCACGGAGGTAACAGGGGTTCGAATCCCCTACGGGTCATTATCTTCACCACCTCAGGGATATACAATCCTGATGAGGAATCCTCAAAAAGTCATAGCTCCTATACAAAAGAGTTACGCATGGCACATCCGGTGAAGTTACAGCAAGAGCCATTAGCTCAGTTGGTAGAGCACCTGACTTTTAATCAGGGTGTCGAAGGTTCGAGCCCTTCATGGCTCACCATTTTTACAATTGAATATGCGGTCGTGGTGGAATGGCAGACACGCTATCTTGAGGGGGTAGTGGGTGTATACCCGTGGAGGTTCGAGTCCTCTCGACCGCATCATAATTTACGATTAAGCTCTTCCTAACGGAAGGGCTTTTTATTTTTGATTTGTGAGTATGATTCGGCTTTGTTCGATGGATAAGCGAGCTGAACGAGTAGTTGAATTTGAAGCGCGTGAGGCGCTTGGTATCTTCGAGGAGCCTTTCGATAGTTGATAATGATTCTCAACAATGCTACGATCAACTGTATAGGTTTGCTAATGGACTTTGTTCATTACTTGAAGACGAGGTGTTTAATATGGAGCAGATTATTCGGTCGGATAATATACATGGGTACTTTGATAGCCTCTCCGATTATTTGACGGTGATTGGAACAGAAGAAGAGGGAGAACAACAGATCATCCTTCCGCCTCTTTTGGGCATGGGAAGCATTTCCCGCATGAAAATCAGACAAGGATTTGAAGTTGTCATCTCCGATATGACGTTGAAAGAGGATTGGAATCAGTATATCCACGAAAATCGGGTTTTTGAGATCAATTATTGTTTTAGTGGAGATGTGGATTGTATTTTTAAAGGCAACCGCTATTCAACCCAAGTACAATCCGGGAATATATATTCGATGGAGGATAGCGAAATTCATTTGTTCAAGAGAGCCAAACAGAGACATCAATTTCTCGAAATCAGATTTTCGCCCGAACAAGTCCTTCACTATTTTGAAAATGCCGAGGATTATCGAAGCGTAGAGAAGTGGTTGAAGAGTCAGAGGGGACAAATAAGCCCTTTGAAAAATTCTGTCACACTTAAACGCGCCGTGAACGAAATGTTACAATCGTCCTATCTGGGCGCATTGAAGAGATTGCATTTGGAATGCAAGATTATGGAAATCGTTTTACTCGTTTTGGAAAAGTACACGTGCGAGCATCGGTCAAATGTTGCTTCTTATATCAAAAAACCGGATGTAGAGAGGCTTTACGCTACCAAGCAAATCATTCAGGATCGACTCGAAAATCCGCTGTCTTTGAAAGAATTGGCCCGAGCCACGGAATTAAACGAGTTTAAGCTTAAAAAGGGGTTCAAAGCTCTTTTTGGTATGACCGTTTTTGAATATATTCGTGATCAGCGATTGGAAAAAGGCTTATTTCTAATGCAATATGAACAGTTAAACATTGGAGAGGCAGCGGCGGCGGTAGGTTATAGCAATCCGAGCAACTTTTCTGCGGCATTTTATAAAAAGTACGGTTGCAAACCGGGGCGTTATGTGCGCTCGAATCCAGGATGAAGTCCCGTGATCAGCTTCAATCGAAAAATTTCGAGGACAAATGCAATCAGGCATAGTTCTTGCCCGTGGCGGCAAATCTTACCTAAGCACGGACAAGGGCTGCAAGTGCCCAGGTTGTCTGTTCATTGTGGAGCAAGCAGAATCCAAAGATGAGACTTAAGGTGTGGCGTTTCCGGACCCGTTATACAGCGGGCTTGGAAGCGTCTTTGCTATTTTCAAAGAGAGAAGTGAAGGGTTAAAAAATACGTTCACAGCCGAAAATAATCCGCCTATAGGTGGAAGGTTGCCTTCGACAAAGATGATAATCATTATCATAGGATCGGTGCATGAAATCAACTGCTATCGACCAAAAAAATCAGAGGAGGCGTTAGGAATGACTAGCGGAACGAATTCATTTTTTGATGTAACAATTATCGGAGGTGGTCCAACTGGACTCTTTGCAGCTTTCTATGCAGGTATGAGGGATTTGAAAACAAAAATTATTGAGGCCGCCCCGTTTCTTGGTGGGAAGTTGCCCTATTATTCGGAGAAGTTTCTGTATGACGTCGGTGGAGTCGCGGCGATGACGGCCGGAGATTTAAAGTTGGAGCTGGAGAAGCAAGCACGTACATTTGAGCCGGACATTGTCTATTCCCAGTTGATTGAAAGAATGGAACGCCTGGAGGATGGAACCTTTCGTTTAACAAGCAACACTGGGGAAACGCACTTGACGCGTACGATTTTACTTGCGATTGGATTCGGTACGTTGGTTACTAACAAGCTGGAAGTGCCGAATGCAGAACGCTATGAAGGTCGTCATCTACATTATGGAGCTGACAGCGTGGAGCAGTTTCACGATAAGAGAGTGCTTATATCCGGGGGCGGCGATTCGGCTGTGGATTGGGCACTTGCCCTGGCTCCAATTGCGAAATTCGTTGGGATTGTCCACCGTAGAAATGAATTTCGCGCTCATGAGGGAAATGTTGTTCAACTTCTGAATACGGCAGCTCATATCATGACTTCTTCGCAGGTCAAGGAGATTCACGGAACTAATAATCGCATTAACATGGTGACGATAGAACAGCTTGACACGCAAGAGGATGTTGAGCTGGAAGTGGACGAAATCGTGGTTTGCCACGGCGCAAAACCGGATTTGGGTGAGATCAAGAATTGGGGGCTGAATATAGAACAGGAGCGCATTATTGTAGATGCCTGGATGAAAACTTCGATAGAGGGCATTTTTGCAGCGGGTGATGTCGTTGAGTATACGGGTAAAGTGCCGGGCTTGATTGCGGGAGGGTTTACGGAGGGACCGGCAGCTATTAATCAAATCAAAGCATATTTGAACCCTAGTCAAGAAGTAAAGCCGATCTGGTCTACGGAACATGACAAGCTCCTGTCGATTCACCACGGGTCTTAATCTAACTGTAAAGCCTTGCCAAGCTGAACGTTTTTCGAGCGATGTGAGCACTGTTGTCTCGCGCTGGGTATTGACTCTCATGGTTATCCATGGGGGTCTTTCTTTGTTTACAAATGATAGGATGAACGTATTCCTGGGATTAAAAGGCTGAGGATTCAGGAAGGTTGTGGTATAATTTAGGTACATGTATTGATTATTACGGTTGGAAGGCGGTTCTGTATGCAGTCGATCTATGAGCGAATTGAACACCTGATTGCCGAAAAAGGAATGACAAAGAAGGCTTTCTGCCAACAGCTGAAGATCAGCACGGGCAATCTGGGTGATTGGAAACGCGGTAAATCTATTCCGAGTACGAATAAACTAATTGAGATTGCTTCGTTTTTTGATGTGAGCCTTGACTGGCTCATGATTGGGCGTCCATCCAAGGAGGCGATGGTGCGGGAAAAACGGGAGGATTATTTTTTTGACGTGTTGCGGCAATTGAATTGCCAAGAAAGCGAATTATCGACTGTAGAACAGTCTTTTATCAGTGAATATATTGAATTTACCCGTTATCGCAAATCCAAGGAAAGCAGAGATTCAGGCGATTTTCGTTACAAGGGAGAAGATAAGCCCAAAGGAGACGAACTGTTGTAGTGCGAGTTAGTGAAAGCTACAACTTGACTGGATTATCTGGGTATATAAATAACCTCTGAACACATCCGAAACCCATCGGTGAGTTGTTCAGAGGTTTTTTCTTTGGGACTTATTGCAATATAAATATGTGATTCCGAAAGTTAGTCTGATGGAGTAACCCTTCACTTGCGGAATATGAGGTTAGGTTTACCCAAAAGATCGGAGCGAAGGGTGTTCCAGATCTGAAGGCATTGTTCTTGGAGTTCCCAGGCTGCCATTCCGAGCAAACGAACACCAATCCCGCCTGTGGTGAGCAAGCTGGCCCCGGCAAGCATGCGACCATCTGGGGGAAGGATGGACCGTACGGACTCCAATTGTGCTGCGCCCAATCCGGGGGCAATCATCCATAAAGCCGCAGAGTGAGTGTAGGCTAACAACGCTGCAGATGATGTTGGATCGTTCGATTCTGGTTCGAGTCCGAACCGATCCCATACGGCCAACTGCTCTCCTTGCCAGATTTCTGTCAGACTGCGATATCGCTTGAATTGAAAGGCTTCTCCCCGATGAATCCGTCCGGCTGACCAGATATCTGCATACACAAGTATTGCTTGTTCACCCAACTCGAAGGTCGTGGTGAGTGAGGATGAGCTACCTTTAAACGGGATAACGCATTCAGGGAAGTACTCCAGCACCGCTCCCTGCTCCAGCCGAAAGTGATGGTTCACAGATGACGGAACAGTAGGTGTGGGATGAAGCCTCGTGGCTGATGTGCTGCTTAGCATTAAATGAGTGTTCTGGCCCAATTGCCATTTGGATTGATAATGATCACCATTCAGCACGCCTGGAGAGACGTCTGAAGTATATACACATAATTCATCTCCGCCACCCGGAGGTCGAAAGGATCGACTGAACCGGAGAGGGGCGCTGTAATACCGATCGGTCATGACGGTGCGCCCGCCTTGGAGGGCAAAAGTGGCCCGAAGCTCGCTGCGGCGTATCACGGCCTCTCCGGTACTGCGGTTCAGTCCATATTCAACTCCATGTAAAGAGGAGGATGAATTAGTGGCTGTGAGTTGTTCCGTGCTCATGGGTGTGTGTATGCAGATGCGCAGCGGAAGCATCGTCATCCATATATTGATGTTCAAGCCAATGGACGATTTCGGATACCCCTTCACCACTCATCAGGTTCGACATCACATAAGGCCGTCCTTCGCGTACCCGTTCAGTATCATCCTTCATGACTTGCAGACTTGCGCCAACATAAGGGGCAAGGTCAGTCTTGTTAATGAGCAGGAGGTCAGAACGCGTAATACCCGGACCACCTTTGCGAGGCAGTTTTTCCCCCTGAGCTACATCAATAATGTAAATGAATACGTCCGCCAGTTCCGGGCTGAACGCAGCAGAGAGGTTGTCGCCGCCGCTTTCGATAAAGATCAGTTGCAGGTCCGGGAAGCGTTCAATCAAGTCATCAACGGCTTCAAAATTCATTGAAGCATCCTCGCGAATAGCTGTATGTGGGCATCCTCCTGTTTCTACACCGATAATACGTTCCGGTGCGAGCGCGTTCTGACGCAGCAAAATCTCGGCATCTTCCTTTGTGTAAATATCATTAGTAATAACGGCCAGGCTGTAGCGTGTACGTAATGCCTTGGACAGCTTCTCTACTAAGGCCGTTTTTCCTGAACCTACCGGCCCACCGATTCCGATTCGCATCGGGCGACTCCGATCAAATACCTTACGTTCCCACTCCGCATGATGCGTATGATTAGCTCCTCCACACATAACAAATTCCTCCTTGGTTTTGAATTAATGAAGTTAGGACATAAACAGACGGGCTGGCAGGCTCTCGTGCCGCATAGCGTAGATTTCCTGGGCAATACCGAAACTGTGCATGTCTTCCGGGTCGTTATCCCGGATTTGAGACCATTCAGAATCAATATCATTCAAAAGTTTTTGGATAAGCATCTGTGCTTCGGTTTGCCCGATGGGCAGAAGACGCAGAGCGCTATTAACATAAGCGTTAACAGAGGTATACAAATGTCCGGTGACAGCTTCGTCCATTCCGATTTCCAACTGATAATTGATGTAACCGTGAATCGTTGTAATGCCGCAAAAAGCACCATGTTCCTGTACGGCTTCATCGATTAGAGAAAAGTCCATCCATGGGTAAAGTGATCTCGCGAGTTTGAGTAATCGCTTCCCCATCTTGTGCCCGCTTTCCCGCAGTTCCCTGGGGGTTCGCTGAGCGTGTACACGTTTGTCGTAAAGGGCTAGAAGGGCGGCATCTTGTTGCTCAATGGCCTGGTAGACACCTTTGATGGCGAGACCATCGAGCCGTACGAGGCTGGAATGAAGCTGGCCACGAATGAATTGTTCGAGTTGGGCGATGGTCCGTATCCTGCCATCATGAGTGTATGCCTCCAGACCGAACGAGTGGGAGAACCCGCCAATGGGCAAGGCCGAATCCAGCAGTTGAACATAACGGAGTAATTTCGTGCCGCTGTGCATCATCATGCGTGGCCCCCTTTGTCAAAACATGAAATAGCGTTGTGCCATCGGTAATTCGTCTGCTGGCTCGCAGGTGAGAAGCTCGCCATCAGCCCGTACCTCGTAGGTTTCAGGATCAACTTCAATGATGGGTGTAACGTCGTTGTGAATCATGTCTTTTTTGCTCACCGATCGGCAGCCTTTGACGGGTTCCACGCGCTTGTTCAAGCCTAGCGCCTCTTTAATTCCGGCATCTGCTGCGGCTTGGGAGACAAAGGTGATCGAACCTTTGGCAAGTGCGCTGCCGTAGGCACCAAACATCGGTCTGCCGAATACGGGCTGAGGCGTAGGGATCGATGCGTTGGGGTCACCCATCTGAGCAAAGGTGATCATGCCGCCCTTAATGACCATCTCGGGCTTTACCCCGAAATAGGCCGGGTTCCAGACGATCAGGTCTGCGAGCTTGCCAACCTCTACGGAACCGACGAGATGGCCTATGCCATGAGCGATAGCCGGATTGATCGTATATTTGGCGACATACCTTTTGATCCGATCGTTATCGGAAGGGGAACCAGAGGTCAGTTCGAGCTTGCCTCGCTGTTTTTTCATCTTGTCTGCGGTTTGCCAGGTGCGAATAATGACTTCGCCAACCCGGCCCATCGCCTGTGAATCGGAACTGATGATGCTGAATACACCGAGATCATGCAAAATGTCTTCGGCCGCGATCGTTTCGGGACGAATACGCGAATCAGCAAAGGCAACGTCTTCAGGGATCGACGGGTCCAGATGGTGACAAACCATCAGCATATCGAGATGTTCTTCTACGGTATTGCGTGTGTAAGGACGTGTTGGGTTGGTTGAAGAGGGGATGACGTAAGACTCTCCGGCAGCGCGGATAATATCCGGCGCGTGTCCGCCGCCAGCACCTTCCGTATGATAGGTGTGAATTGTGCGTCCGTTAATGGCCGCCAGTGTATTTTCGAGAAATCCGGTCTCGTTCAGCGTATCGGTATGAATGGCTACCTGAACATCATGCTCTCCGGCTGCGGTTAGACAGGCATCGATAGCGCTTGGCGTTGTACCCCAATCTTCATGCAGCTTCAGTCCAATGACACCGGCTTCAATCTGTTCAATTAATGGAGCGGTGCTGGAACTGTTGCCTTTGCCGAGATAACCGATATTCATGGGAAATGCCTCTGCGGACTCCAGCATACGGTGGATATGCCAGGCTCCAGGTGTACAGGTGGTGGCTTTGGTTCCGGTTGCAGGTCCTGTGCCGCCGCCGATCATGGTTGTTACTCCTGAAGATAATGCCGTTTGAATCTGTTGTGGACAAATAAAATGAATATGGGTATCAATGCCTCCTGCGGTCACAATCATGCCTTCCCCGGCAATGATTTCGGTCGAAGCCCCAATAACTAACGCGGGATCAACTCCGTCCATCGTATCCGGGTTACCGGATTTGCCGATTGCGCAGATGAGGCCATCGCGAATACCGATATCTGCTTTTACAATTCCCCAATGATCAATGATGACCGCGTTGGTAATGACGGTATCAGGTGTGCCATCACTGCGAAGGGCTGATGTGGACTGACCCATCCCGTCACGAATAACCTTGCCGCCACCGAATTTGCTTTCATCCCCGTAAACTGCATAATCATGCTCAATCTCTGCCCATAGTTCCGTATCCGCCAGTCTGACAGCATCCCCGGTTGTTGGTCCGAACATGGACGCGTATTGTTCGCGGCTCATTCGTTTCATAGAGGTTCCCCTCCGTCCTGTACAGGGGGTGCGAATGTCTTCAGAAATGTTTCCAGTTTCTGTGGATCAGGTGGCTGATCTGCCGATCCTTCCGTTAATCCGTTAAATCCATAAATCTGACGTTTGCCGCCAAATGTGGTGAGTTCGACCGGTTTTTCTTCACCAGGTTCAAAACGAACAGCGGTGCCTGCCGGAATATGCAGGCGGTGTCCGAAAGCGGAAGTGCGATCAAAGTCCAGCGCAGCATTGACTTCATAGAAGTGAACGTGAGAACCAACCTGAACGGGACGGTCGCCGCGGTTCAGTACAATCAGACGCACGGTTAAGCGATCGGGATGACAGATGATCTCATCATCCTGTTTTAAGCGATATTCACCTGGAATCATGGAGTTCTCCTGCCTTTCTCAGCGTATAGGTTCATGGACAGTGACCAGTTTTGTTCCGTCAGGAAAAGTGGCCTCCACCTGTACCTCAGGAATCATATCAGGTACACCTTCCATGCAGTCTTCGCGTGTCAGGATCGTGCCGCCGTATCTCATCAACTCTGCAACACTCATGCCATCGCGTGCGCGTTCCATGAGCTCGGAGGTCAACAATGCGATAGCTTCGGGAACATTCAGTTTAAGTCCGCGTCCTCTGCGTTCACGGGCGAGGTTAGCGGCCACGGTAATCAGGAGTTTTTCTTTTTCCTGCTCAGTCCAGTGCAAGGTAATCCGACCTTTCCCTTAGATAGTCTATGTCGTCATGGATCATGTTATATGTTAAATATACTCACACAGGGTGGACCCTTTGTCAATATGGTTCCAATTATATTAGCAGCATGCATGAAACGAGTATGCATAAAATAAAATTGTGTAAGCATTATTGACACGGTGAGTGTAAGACTCCATAATTTGGATCAACGAACATTTCGGACATATATGACCTTAATGTTCGTCAATAGACTAAAAAAAGGGAGTGTAGGCTATTGAAGAAGAGGTCGGTCAAGTTATGGAGTGTTTTGCTCGGTGCAGTCATTGCGTTGACAGGATGTGTGGAAGGTGGCACGCCGCCTGAGGCGTCGGGTTCCGGTGGGGCGGGAGAGCCAGCTTCATCCGGAGATACGATTAAAGTAGGTGTGCTTCACTCCCTGAGTGGAACGATGGCAATCAGTGAAGTGTCCGTTAAAGATGCGGAGATGCTTGCCATTGAAGAAATCAACGCAGCGGGCGGAGTTCTGGGTAAACAGATCGAGCCTGTGGTCGAGGATGGCGCTTCCGATTGGCCAACATTCGCGGAGAAAGCCGGGAAGCTGCTGCAGCAGGATAAAGTAGCCGCTGTGTTTGGCGGATGGACCTCTGCGAGTAGGAAAGCGATGCTGCCAGTGTTTGAGCAGAACAAGGGTCTGTTGTTTTACCCGGTGCAATATGAAGGATTGGAATCATCACCAAACATTTTTTATACAGGAGCAACAACGAATCAGCAGATCGTTCCATCCGTAACCTGGTTGCTGGAGAACAGGGGCAAGAAGTTTTATCTGCTTGGTTCCGATTATGTTTTCCCGAAAACGGCCAACCAGGTCATCAAAGCCCAGCTGGCAGCTGAAGGTGGCGAAGTTGTAGGGGAAGAATATACACCGCTGGGACATACGGATTACAGTACAATTATCAGCAAAATCAAGGCTGCCAAGCCGGATATTGTATACAACACGCTGAACGGAGACAGCAATGTCGCCTTTTTCAAACAATTAAAGGATGCCGGGATCTCTTCCGAACAGTTGACAACTCTGTCAGTGAGTGTGGCGGAGGAAGAAATTCGGGGGATTGGTGCGGATGTACTGAAAGGGCATTTGGCCTCCTGGAACTATTATCAGACTACAGATACACCTGAAAATAAAACATTTGTAGAGAAATATAAAGAAAAATATGGAGCTGATCGGGTGACGGCCGATCCGATTGAAGCGGGATATGTTGCAGTTTATCTGTGGAAAGCAGCCGTGGAAAAAGCCGGATCAACCGATGTTGAAAAGGTGAAGGAGGCCGCCAAAGGTCTGGAATTCGATGCACCGGAAGGAAAAGTGACGGTGGACGGAGAGAACCAGCATATTTACAAAACGGTGCGGATTGGCGAAGTGCAGGAAGATGGACAGTTCAAGGAATTGTGGAACTCCGGCGCACCAGTCAAACCTGATCCGTATCTGAAAACGTACGAGTGGGGCGCTTCCCTCAGTACCAAATAGTATGGGTATCTCACTTCAGAGCTGCTGAATATCAGACGAGGGTGAGACAACACACCCTCATACAATATTACGGTAAAGCGTTGATGCGGAACGTTAATGATGTCTTCTATAAAATTAGATGTTCACAGCATGGGAGGGAAAAGTGATGGATATGTTTGTCCTGCAAATGTTCAATGGGTTAAGCATCAGTTCCATCCTGTTGCTGATTGCATTGGGACTCGCGGTTACATTTGGATTGATGAATGTCATTAACATGGCTCATGGTGAATTGATCATGATTGGCGCTTACGCTACATATGTGACGCAAAACTTGTTCATTTCGTATGCTCCGCAAGCGTGGTTCGATGTCTACTTTATTGTGGCTCTGCCTATCGCCTTTGGTGTGGCGGCTCTTATAGGCTGGTTGCTGGAAGTGGTGCTGATCAGGCATCTGTATGGGAGGCCGCTCGACAGTCTGCTTGCAACATGGGGCGTAGGCATGATGCTGCAACAATTGGCCCGAACGATATTTGGGGCACCAAATGTAGGGGTATCCAGTCCGGCTTGGCTCAACGGAGGTTTGACCATCGCGGACGGCATTGTGTTTCCATATAAACGTCTTTTCATTATCGCGCTGGTTGCGGTTGTACTGCTGTGCATGTATCTGTACATCTATCGGACTTCTTCCGGGAGACGGATGAGGGCCGTGATGCAGAATCGAAGCATGGCGGGCTGTCTTGGGATTTCCACCAGACGAGTGGATGGCATGACCTTTGCGATTGGTTCGGGCATTGCTGGCATCGCTGGGTGTGCGTTGACACTAATTGGTCCGATTGGCCCCTCGCTGGGCACGTATTATATCGTGGATGCGTTCATGGTGGTTGTATTGGGCGGTGTGGGGAAACTGGTGGGAACCGTGTGTGGTGCGCTTGGAATTGGCATGTTCAATACATTATTCGAAACGTATACCTCAGCTTCTATCGGCAAGGTGCTGGTATTTGTCTGTATTGTTGCTTTTCTGCAATGGAAGCCGCGCGGGCTCGTTGCCATACGGACTCGAAGTTTGGATTAATGCGAAGAAGGGGGTTATATGATGTCGGCACTTCTTAAGAAGGGTAGTCTGAAAATGAAGATCATCTGGGCAGTTGTCCTGATCATGATGTGTCTGGCTCCACTCATTTCCACGGAATTCCGACTTAGTCTGTTGGCGAAATTCCTTGCCCTGGCCATTCTGGCGATCGGTCTGGATTTGATCTGGGGATATGGAGGGGTGCTTAGTCTGGGGCATGGCGTTTTCTTCGGACTTGGCGGGTACGCCATGGCGATGTATCTGAAGCTGCAGGCGAGCGGTTCAACACTTCCTGACTTTATGGGATGGAGTGGTCTTAGCGGTCTGCCGTGGTTCTGGGAGCCGTTCAGGTCATTTCCGATGGCGCTATTGCTGGGGATTGCCCTTCCGGCATTGCTGGCCTTTGCCTTGGGGTGGTTCACGTTCCGTAACCGGATTACGGGTGTGTATTTTACAATCCTGACCCAAGCATTAGTCCTCATTACCGTAACGTTATTTGTGGGCAAACAGGAATGGACGGGAGGGACCAACGGTATAACGGGATATAACGCGATCTTTGGTTTTACCCTTCATTCGGCAGGGACAACGATTGCTCTTTACTATATAACGCTTGCCGTTCTGGTGCTCGCCTATCTGCTTTGTCGCCGGGTTGTGAACAGCAGGTTTGGTCAGGTGCTTGAAGCTGCGCGGGATGGGGAAAATCGGGTTCGTTTTCTTGGCTATGACCCGGCAGGCTTCAAAACACTGGCCTTCGCCCTTTCCGGAGCGCTTGCGGGAATCGCTGGTATGTTATTTGTACTCCAGGTAGGGATCATCTCACCTTCCATGATGGGGATCGTGCCATCGATTGAAATGGTGTTATGGGTCGCCTTGGGTGGTCGTGGAACGCTGATTGGTGCGGTAATCGGTGCTGTGGTGCTGAACGCAGCCAAAACGGGCATCAGTGAAGCTTATCCGGAAGGTTGGTTGTTTGTCATTGGTGGGCTCTTTGTAACAGTGGTCTTGTTCATGCCGAATGGGCTTGTTGGTGTATACCGTCATGTGGTGCGCTTGCTGAAACGGAGAGGAGAGGTTGTGCATGTTCCAGTCAGTCAGGAAAAACCAAAAGTCTACTGATGTTCCGGTAGTCCTGGTAGCTGAGGAAATAACGGTGGCATTTGGCGGTTTTGTTGCGGTCAAAGGCATGAATCTGAAGCTGCATGAACATGATCTGCATTTTCTGATCGGTCCCAACGGTGCGGGGAAAACAACGATGCTGGATGTGATTTGCGGCAAAACCAAGCCCTTGTCCGGTACAGTGAAGATGGCCGATGGTACGGATCTGACACGTCTGAAGGAGCACCAGATTGTTCGAAAAGGGGTAGGGCGCAAGTTCCAGGCTCCGTCCATCTTTGCTGGTCTGACCGTGCAGGAGAACCTGATGCTGGCTGCGGAGAATCGTCGTTCTCCTTTACAGGCTCTGGGTATTCAACGGTATTCAAAAATAAGTCCAGCCATGGAGCGGATTACGCTCCAGATTGGTCTGCAGGGCCGTGTGGACGCACGTGCAGGGGCGCTATCACATGGGGAAAAGCAGTGGCTTGAGATTGGCATGCTGCTCCTGCAGGAACCCCGTGTATTGCTGCTGGATGAACCGGCAGCGGGGATGACTGACGAGGAAACACACAAGACGGGCCGCCTACTGCAAGAGATTGCGCGAGAAAGGTCTGTTGTGGTAGTGGAGCATGATATGGAGTTTGTTCGTGAGTATGCAGCCAAAGTGACAGTGATGCATGAAGGCAAGCTTCTAAAAGAAGGTACGATGGCGGAAGTGCAGGAAGATCCGAGAGTGGCTGAAGTGTATCTGGGCAAAAGGAGGGATGACCATGCTGTCGCTGCAACGAATTGAGTCCGGCTACGGGGAGAGCAATGTGCTGCGCGGTGTAAATCTGGATGTTGAGCCAGGTCAGGTGGTATGCCTGATGGGGCGTAATGGTGTAGGGAAAACCACCTTGATGAAGACGTTGATGGGGCTTCTTAAAATGCGCAAAGGAAGTATTCAGTGGAAAGGTCAGGAATTATCCACCCACGATCCGGCCAAACGGGCCAGGTCGGGGATTGGATATGTGCCGCAGGGGCGAGAAATCTTCCCGCAGCTAACAGTAAAGGAAAATCTGCTGCTGGGTCTGGAGACAAGTGCAGCGAGTGTAAAGACGTTCCCAGAGGATGTGCTGGCGATGTTTCCGGTGCTTGCCACGATGTATGGTCGACAGGGTGGTGATCTAAGTGGTGGGCAGCAACAGCAGTTGGCATTTGCCCGCGCACTGGCTGCCCGGCCGGGATTATTGCTTCTAGATGAGCCGACAGAAGGCATCCAGCCTTCCATTGTAGAGGATATCCGGCAGGTCATTTTGCAAATTAAGGCAAAGGGTGAAATCTCCATCTTGCTGGTGGAGCAAAGTATTGATTTTGTGCGCGGTGCTGCAGATTATATCTATGTAATGGACAAAGGGGCAATTGCACTGCAAGGCACACCGCGAGAGCTGGATATGTCGCAGTTTGAGCATCATCTGTCTGTGTAGCTTAGGGTTCTTGGTGTAGGGTGAGTTCAGGAACGCTTGTCCAGAATGTTGGAGTACTTCGGATATAATCTACGGATGCAATCCGGGCAGATATCATGGGTAAATTCGGCATGAGTGTGTTTCTCCAAATAACTCTCAACAGAGTTCCAGCTGTCCTGTTCATCCTTGATCTGTTTGCAGACAGCGCAGATGGGAAGCAGTCCACGCAAAGTACGCACTTCAGACAGGGCCTTCTTCAATTGGCGTTCTGTCTGTTTCTGTTCGGTAACATCCGTGTGTGCAATCAATGCGAGATCAGACAGCAGGGATGGGTCGGCCTGAATCAATGGGGTGAGTTCCAGGCGGAACCACCGCTGTTCGTTGTGGACAGTTTGGACGGCGATGTCGTATGTATAACTGTCTTTAAAAGGTGCAGTGATACTTTTTAACTCCTGAACAATTTTCGCATTCTTTGTTTTCTCCTCGCGTAATGTCCACCCCTCTATAAGGTGAAGGTAATGAGGCGGTTCAGGTGCTGTTCTGGAGGAGCCTGTAACGCTTGGATTTGGAAGCAGCTGCCCGAGTCCGTGTTGCCAAGCGGTGTTGCAGCTTCGAATGATCCATTTGTGGTCGACGATGATGAGCTGGTGCTGGATGGACTGGAACGATAATCTCTCCAGATCGGATATTAAGTATCTCATGAAATGAGCTCCTCCTTGGCAGAAATTTTATCTTAAATCATCTGGTATTTCCAAAATGTCAGCGACCTGGTGCCTGAACCGGGTTGCTTTGCGTGTGCCGTGAATGAGATTGGACAGACGGTATGGCGGAATGCCATACTGTTCACAAAATGTCTTTTGGTCGACCTGGAGTTCGGTTAGTCGTCGTTTAATGGCCCATCCAAAAGGAGTCACAGGTTTCTTTTTGTTCAAAAGGGTTCACCCCTCGTTGGAATGTAGTGTTCAGCTGGTTATTCTTGGTGTAAAATATACAGATATGCGAGCTGTATGTTTTATTATATACGTATTTGCGTCATCTAACAATTAAAAAAGACGTAAAAAAGTGTATTTTAAGATATTAAATGGCGTAAATACGTTAAATAGACAAAATAAATGACATAAAAAACACGCCAGCAAGGAGGTTGCGGCGTGTTTTTTATATTTTTACAGTGTGAGGAGGCGGGTTATGAAGGGATGGGGACAGATTAGGCTCTGTAGGCGTGAAGCCCTGCTCCAAGCATGTGGAAGCTTGGGAACAACGTTTTCATGGACATTGAGGTTGGTTGTGCCGGTCCATCGGCAGCGGAGGCGCTGACGGTATGCCATTCATGCTCCAGATCTGCGGCCAGGCGAACCAGCAGGTCCTGGATTGTATCGGTATGAAGAGGAATCACTTTGGAGGCTTCGGTTATGCAGGCGCTCATGGCTGAATGCAGATAACCAAGGACCGCCTCCTCGACAGGGATTTCGAGGTGGTGGTTAATCCAGGCGTGAACGGTGGAGAGGCAGCCGACGGATTCATACTTAGCCAGGGTTTGTTCGAGATGGCTAAAATCAATCCAGGGGTGGAGTGCGTGAGCCAGCTTAATCAGTCGTTTGCCCATTGTGGAGGCGTGTTCTCTAAGATTGACTGGTGTCCGCTGGACATGGACGAGCTTGTCGATGAGGGCTGTACGCCATGCGTCATTATGATCTGCGGCAGTATATATGCCTTTAATCGCCATGCCTTCCAGACGCACGATGCTGGGGTGCAATTGACAGCGCATGAATGATTCGAGATCTTCGGCGTTACGAATGGTACCTTCAGCGATATGGGTATCCATTCCGAAGGAATGGGTGAAGCCTCCAACCTGGATAGAGGAATCAAGCAGTTTGACGTAATCGAGCAGCTTATTCCCACGGTTCACGATCTTTCGCCTCCTACGTTCGTTAAATGTTATATTAAATAACATTTATACTCCTTTTTAGTTCGTTTTATGTTCGTAAATCCGAATTATATGATATATATATTCACATAAATATCCGCTTTTTGTCAATAGTTTCTTGGTTTTTAAATATTTAATCTGTTTAATGTTATTTTATATAACTTTATGAGTTATGTTAAACTGAGGGGGGATAAAGGATGGCACTACAAATAAAGTAGAGTGATCGACCTAATCGGATATACAAACGAGATCAAATTTAATCATATGCACTTCGTAGGAGAAAATGACGAGATTATACGATTTATGGAAGGGAAAACGCAGTTAAAATGATATTTATAAAAATGCTTTACTTTTAAACATGAACCGGGTATAATCAATTCTGTTGCCGATTATTTACGACATGCGGTCGTGGTGGAATGGCAGACACGCTATCTTGAGGGGGTAGTGGGTGTATACCCGTGGAGGTTCGAGTCCTCTCGACCGCATCATAAGAACGATTAGGAAGAAGCTTCCCATATGGGGAGCTTCTTTTTTATGTTTTTTTACAGTAAAGATGAGTCCAGACAAAAAAAGGTCACCCGTTTCCCTGAATGCATGTTCATTCTGTCTTCAGGGGTCGGATGGCCTTCAGTTGTTATTTAAGCAATTCTTTGATGTCTGCTTCAATTTTATCGGGTGTTGTTTTGGGAGCATACCGTTTCAGAACACGTCCGTTCTGATCCACAAGGAATTTGGTGAAGTTCCATTTGATGGCTTTGGAGCCGAGTACACCCGGTGCTTCTTTGGTAAGATGCTGGAATAGAGGGTGAGCGCTTGAACCATTCACATCGATTTTCTCGAACATCGGGAAGCTGACACCATAGTTCATCTGACAGAACTCGGCAATATCATCAGAAGAGCCTTTTTCCTGTGCAAACTGGTTGCTTGGAAAACCAAGAACTTCAAACGGGGAGTCTTTAAACTTATCCTGAAGTTCTTGCAGACCTCTGAATTGAGGTGTGAGTCCGCATTGGCTTGCTGTATTCACGATAAGCAGTACTTTGTCACGATAGTTGGACATTTCAACTTCCTGACCGCGAAGGGTGTTTACTTTGTAGTCGTAGACTGACATGAAAATCGCCTCCATTTCATATTCTTCTTCCTTCTATTATATTGATTGCAATTAAATATTGCAAAATTAATATTGCTTTTTTAACTCAATTTGAGGCTGTCGTGTATGATCTGTGACTGATTTAATACCTAATTATCGCTAAAGAGAGAATTAGAGAGCTTTGATGAGATGGGTAGAGAATGGATGCGTTGTAAGCGCTATTATTGATGGGAAATGGCAAAAATCCGTCGATTCGGTGATCTGCGCAGACTTTACACCAATATGGCACGGGTGTATGATTCATATCGTAATTCCAATTTAAATTAAATTTTACATGAAAAACGAAACAAACGATAATATCGCTCTGATTATTGATTATAAAAGAACGATGTTTTAATCGCTGAGTTTCCATTCATTCATGGGTGGGAAACGGGGGAACCAACAGGATGAACTGTCCAGGACAGTGGGCATCCATGGGGTGAATTTTCCGGTGACAGCCGGAAATAGGGCGACTCTCGCGCCCGAATCCGTCAGCTAACCTCGTAAGCGTTAAAGGGAGAGGCAACAAGCCGTACGCTGGTTCATAGTGTCTTTTTGCTATGGATTATTGAAGAAGCGTCCGGGAGGCCTTGGTCCCCCACGCTTCTTTTTTGTTGTCTTTTCACGCCAAGGGAGGAACGAATGATGGATAAAGAGATGATCTTAGTGACTGCTCCAAATGAAGCAGGACGTAAATTTATCAAATTGCTGATGTACAAAAAAATGCCGTTTGCCGTTCTGACCAACAGTGCAGGGGAAGAGCGCAGGCTCCGGAGAATCGGTGTGGAGCATGTCATTCGCATGAACACGGCTGCAGCTCAGAAATGGTTTTTGCCGCAAGGTAGTGTCGGCAATGTTTTTATTTTTGAAAATAGCCTAAACCTGACCTGTCGATATTTGCAGATCTGCCGCTCCTGGACATCCAAGTCCTTGTGTGTCATTACGGAACAAAGCCACCCCAAAGGGATCTATCGGGGAATGGGAGCAGACCGTATTGTATATTCCTTGAATGGGGAAGTTGGGTTTCTGCTGAATGGCTAGTGGCTAGTACTATTCCTGTGATTGATCCAGTGTCAGCTGCCTGTTATAATTGAAATCATAAATAAACGGAAACTTGAGGAGACTCATGCATGTTGGTGGGTCTTCTTTTTTATGGTTTGGGAAATAGGGATAATTTCCTGTGGCTAACGAGGAGGAATAGGCGTGCCGGATGTACGTGGAATACAATGGTTGTTCTTTGATGTGGGGGATACGCTCGTGGACGAATGGGAGCCGGTAGATGATATTATCGGTCAGTTCGTTCGTGAAGCTTGTGCGCTTGGTTATCAGGTGGAGATGCAGACGGTGCGAGAACTATTTGCCGCCTCCTACCGAAATTACGAGCAATGGCCGATGAAATTGGCTATTCGTACCCTTATCAGCGACAAGGGGCACCGGGAACAGATACAGGAGAAGCTAAAGTTCCGCAAAGAGCTTGAGCGGCCCTTCGCGTCAGCCGACGCTGTTCTCCAGACGTTATCGCAACACTATAAGATTGGTATCATTGCCAATCAGAGCCCGGGGACGGAAAATCGGCTGGATAGCTACGGCTTGCGCAAGTATGTGGATGTGCTGGCCTGTTCGGCTGAAGAAGGAGTGTCCAAGCCTGATCCTGAATTGTATGCTGTAGCGTTGAAACAGGCGGGATGTAAACCCGAGGAAGCGGTCATGATCGGCGACAGGATTGATAATGATATTATTCCAGCTAAGAAGCTGGGTATGCATACGATCCGGATTTTGCAGGGTTATGGCAGGTTCCAGCCGGAGCTTGCGGATGCAGAGCCTCCAGACTGGACTGTTGAATCACTGGAGGAACTTCTTCCATTGTTAATGGTAACTCAAAGTTCAGACAACTAAATAAGAGCAAGCCGTATTTAAGATCTAATCGGTATGAATTAGATGGCTGCTCAAACATATAAAAGGCTGATCGTCTCAAGGGATACATGACTTGAGTTGATCAGCCTTTTTGAGTTAGACAAAATATTGCGTAGTTCCGTTTAACTTAGAATAACAGAATGGTTTGGATAATCAGATACACATTCAGGACAACGATAACTCCGGCAATAATCCAGGAGATGATTTTGAGCCACAACTTGTTGGCAAAGGCCCCCATGCTTTTTTTGTCACTCGTAAACATCACCAGTGGAATGACGGCAAAGGGTAGCTGTAGCGACAGCACAACCTGGCTCAGAATCAGCAGTTCCTCTGTTCCGTGCTCTCCGGCAATGGCTGTTACGATGACGGCTGGAATGATTGCGATTAGACGTGTAACCAGTCGACGAAGCCATGCTGGGATACGAATGTTCAGAAAGCCTTCCATTACAATCTGTCCGGACAACGTGCCGGTGAGTGTTGAGTTCTGGCCGGAAGCCAGCAAGGCTACACCGAACAGGATGCTGGCGATGGTAGTACCCAGCAGAGGTGTCAGCAGATGGTATGCATCTGTAATTTCCGCGACCTGAGTCATACCTGCACTATGGAACACGGCAGCAGACACAATCAGGATGGCTGCATTGATGAACAGAGCAAGCGTTAAAGCGATGGTTGAATCCATGGTGGAATACAGAATCGCTTCTTTTTTCCCTTTTGGCGTTTGTTCAATCTGACGGGTCTGCACAATGGAAGAATGCAGATACAGATTATGGGGCATGACGGTTGCACCGATAATCCCGATGGCAATGTAGAGCATAGCTGGATTTTGCAAAATCTCGGCACTGGGTACAAAACCATGCATGACGCCGCCCATATCCGGTTTAGCGAGAAACAGGTCAATCCCGAAGCAGAGGGCGATGGTGGCCATCAGCACAATTACGAGCGATTCCAATGCACGGAAGCCTTTGTTTTGCAGCAAAAGAATGACTAGTACATCGACAGCGGTAATAATGACGCCGTATAACATGGGAATGTTGAACAGCAGCTTGAGCGCGATTGCCGAACCAATAACCTCGGCAAGGTCGGTGGCTGCAATTGCAAGCTCACACAAGATCCATAACACGATCACAACAGGCATGCTAAATCGTTCGCGGCAGGCTTGCGCCAAATCCCGTCCTGTGACAATCCCGAGCTTGCCAGCGAGAGACTGCAACACAACAGCCATCAGGTTCGAAATCAGAATAACGGATAATAATGTGTATCCGAATTGTGAACCACCCGCAATATCTGTTGCCCAGTTCCCGGGATCCATATATCCAACGGCAACGAGGTAACCCGGTCCAACAAAAGCAAGGAATTTTTTCCACCAAGCAGCGTTCTGCGGTACCTTCATGGAGCTGTGGGCTTCCCCGAGAGATGGGGCCATACCCGCAGCCAATGGTTCATTTGAAGGAGTGCTGAACGGATTTTTTTTACTCATAATATAATCACCCGACTTTGAAGTATTGATATTCTATATGAAGAGGAACGGTGTCATTCCTTTGATTACATTTGAACACTTAAACCAAAATCAAAAGCGTAATTAAACTACTTTTCATATGTCTAAACGTTTATGTTGATACTTACATTGTACTCCTTCAATTATTTTTGTCTAGTGCAACTTTTGTGTATGAGGACAAAATTTACCGGAGAGTGAATTGTGCCTTAGTATATTACCCAACCTTGGATAAATTACCTGTGTTCCTTTCCCGATGCATGAAAAAGATAAAGATGTAAAACCTGAATAAGGATTAACAACGTTTCAAAATGAGCCAGAAGTTTAAATTGAATAGTAGGCAACAAAAAATTAAAGGCGAAGGAGAGATTCTTAATGGAAGCTTTATATACAGCAACAGCGACAGTTAAAGGTGGACGTACAGGTTCGGTGGCTTCTTCGGATGGCGTGCTCAAGCATGATCTGAAAATGCCAAAAGAACTTGGAGGCTCCGGTGGTGAAGGAACCAATCCTGAGCAGCTCTTTGCAGCGGGATACGGTGCTTGTTATGAAAGTGCTCTTGCCAATGTGGCACGCAAAGCGGGCGTGAAGTTGGAGAATGTGGTGGTCACAAGTAATGTATCCATCGGCAAAGATCCGGCGGATGATGGTTTCCAACTGTCTGTACGTTTGGATGTGAGCATGCCTGGCGTGGATCACAGTCAAGCAGAGGATCTCGCTCGCAAGGCACATGATTTCTGTCCTTACTCCAAAGCAACCCGTGGCAATATTGATGTGGTACTTAATGTAGTTTAAGACCTGACTCGTAGGAGTAAAGGGAACATATAGAGCAGGGTATCTTTGGATACCTGATGTTCGAGTACAAGACCCTGCTGGCCTTCGGCAGGGTTTTGTATTTTATAACAATTGCGATGCAGGAGATTGCATGTTGGACAGCGTACTATTTTACATAATCTACTCTTGCTTGAAGTCATACATTCGAATGAGGGGGAACGACAATGAGTATTGAAGAGATGATAGAACGACGATTTGTATGTACCAAATGCAGGGGTACGGATTGCAATATTAAGGAAGTATCCATGTCAGGAGCGGGACTTAGCAAAATGTTTGATATTCAGCACAATCATTATCTCTTCGTCGCCTGTTCTTCCTGTGGATATGTAGAAGTATTCGATCCGGATGTGTTGAAAGGGAAAAAACAGGGTCAGGTGGGTACCATTCTTGATATTCTATTTGGTGGGTAAATGTGCGTGAGTTGACATCGAACTAAAATTTCTTTAATATGATTTAGTACTAAGAAGTGTCAATGCATGAACCAAATTTGAATTAACAGGTGATATCCATGTCTTATAGACCGCGTATTGCAAATTTAGAATTAGCTAGTGGCAACAAGGAAGACGGATTGTATGAATTTAAAATGAAATTGGTAGACGGTACACAATGCCGTGTATTCTACTCCCATTCCCCGGAATGGAAGCTAACCAATATCAGCCGTCTACAGAAAACGCCTTGTCCGGTATGTCGCAAAGATTTCATTTGCAAATGCATGGACCAGTGGGCTGGTGACCTGCACCAACAAATGATTGACGACCAATGGATGGAAAAGGCAATTGCAGAGTAATTGCCAAAACAGATACGAGCGTGGGCATAGAGCCTGCGCTCTTTTTCTATTTTTCGTTACACTTAAATAAAATGTGAAAAAAGCGAACGGGATGACTCAAAACGGGTAAGTTACTCTAATAGCACACATGAGGAGGCCACGATTATGACAGCAAACCAAATGGATCAGCATCAGGGACACCCGATTGTGCTTGTGGACGGAGTCTGTCATTTCTGCCAAGGATTAACGAAGTGGATAATCAAGCGTGACCCTGAGGGGAAGTATCATTTTGCATCACTTCAATCGGATGTAGCGAAAAAATTGCTGGAGAAGGGCAATCTGTCCACGGACAGCATGGATACTTTTGTACTCATTGAGGATGGGAAATATTATACACGTTCAACCGCAGCGCTGCGTCTGGCCAAAGGCTTAAAATTCCCTTATCCATTATTGTACGTGTTGATTATTGTACCGAAATTTATTCGAAATGCCATATATAACATGGTAGCTCGCAATCGATATCGCTGGTTCGGTAAAGATGAAGCGTGTATGCTGCCTACACCCGAAATCAAGGATCGATTCCTTTAAAAAGGCTAAGTGTGACAGATTGTATCGATGCCGATTGATTAATAACGGAAATAATTGGGTAATGAGTACGGATCAATTCTATTTTGGGAGGCAAATAACTTGAAGAAGTGGACTACATTAATTATTGGGGCATTATTAGCAGTAAGCATGACAGCTTGCGGAAGCGATGCAGATAACAGTACAGCAACGCCGCCAGCTGGAAACGAAACGTCTAACGAGGGCAATACAACTGCGGAGCAGGAGACAAAGATCCCTACATTGGATGAGTTAATTGAGAAAACGAATGCAGCGACTAAAGATATGAAAAGCTTCACTACGGAAGCCAATATTGATCAAAATTTGAAAATGGTGGCTGGCGAGCAGTCCCAGGATCAACAGGTGAAAACATCGCTGAAGATGGATATCATCAAAGATCCGATGATGATCTATCAGGAAATGAAGATGGAAATGTCCGGACAGGAAGCGCAGAATGTGAAGCAGTACATCACTTCGGATAAGATTTATTCGCAGGTGGGGGACCAGTGGGTCAAAATTCCTGACGAGCAAACGAAACCACTGATTGAGCAGATGCAGGCAAGCATGAATCCGGAAGGTGAGCTGAAGCAATTCAAAAAGATTGCCGAAGACACCAAAATTACGGAAGAAGGCGACAACTACGTCATTAACGCTGACGTATCCGGTGATAACGTGAAGGAACTGGCCAAAGCGGTTATGGAGCAAAATGGATCGGATGCCCAAACTCAAGCAATGCTTGATCAAATGAATATTACCAGCATGAAAATGAAATATATGATCAACAAAGAAACCTACCTGCCTGCAAGTACGGATGTCAACATGGTTATGAATATGGAGCAGGAAGGACAGAAAATCTCAATGGACATGAAGATGACCAGCACGTTCTCTAACCATAATGGCGTGAAAGAGATTAAAATCCCGCAAGAAGCATTGGATAGTGCTAAATAATAAGCGCAAGGATAAGAGGGGGTGACTCTCCGATGAGAAGTCAACCTGGTAAAGTCGCTTAAAGATGTGGATCTTCTGGAGATGGCACTTCTGATATGAATTTGTGTGAACCGACAGGTTCGCTGAATTCAATCAGGGGTGTTTTTCTTTTTTTTGTATGCGTTGTGGTCAGAGTATTAACAAACGGGTGAGCAGTAGTGGCTTCCGCATGGGGAGTGATAAGCCTATAGACTACAGATTGCGTATTTTAGGCATAATTTCGCTTTGTCACATGATTGATCGAGCGGCGAAGTTGCATCTCTTCCTTCCGTAGCTCTTCTAAGCCTTCTGCGTAGCGCACCAGGCTACCAAATTCGTTGTCTCGAAGGTGAGGACTGGGAATGACTGAGGTCCCTTACGGAGCGTTTAAGCGTGATAGCAACCAGATAGGTCAGAGGATTTCCTCAAGAGGTCAGCATCACTTCCGTTAACCTAACCCTTTCGTGTCCTCAAATATGACTGACAGAAGATCTCTCCCTTGGTCATACAGGGTTCGGTTGTAGACGACGTTAAGACTGATTATCCTGGCTGTATCCTCATCATGGAAGTATCGGCGTTCGAGAACCGTCTTCCCCACTGCTACGTATTGAAAAAAATCTATTCGAGCTTCTTCCTGGCCAAGAAAGCCAGAGTAAATGTCCCACGTAGCGCAACATACCACAACAAACAGATCGTCAGCGAAGAAAGTTTCGATGGCAATCCCTGCGTGCCGTTCGGTCAGCCGCACGACTTATCACCGCAATTAGGGGAACTGGGCACGCTTCATTATGGCTTTCGCAGCTAGTTGTTGCGAAGGCAGGTTCATAGCTGCTCTGTTTTTTGTTTTTCCTGAACTTTTTCCCTTGGCGAAAGCGCTTGGATTTTCTACAATAGTCATGTAAGCGATTGAATTTAGAGTTGGTGGGAAGCTGAAGAAAGTCTATTTCAGGGAAGAAGGTTGAAGAAATGATTGAATATGCACATATACACCACGTGAGTCTGGCTGTACGTAATTTGGAGGTTGCGAAGAAATTCTATTCCGGTTTGCTTCGCATGCAGGAGATTGAACGTCCGCCTTTCAACTCCACGGGCACCTGGTACGCCATTGGTAGTCAACAGCTTCATCTATTACAGCATCCGCAGGGAGATACGCTTCGTGAGGCTGGCATTGATACAACTGATGGACATTTTGCGATCTGGGTGAAGAGTTACAAGGAGACTTTGGTCTGGCTGGAACAGCAGGGAATTGAATATGAGGCAAGACCAGATAGTGTTGCCGGGTTTGCACAGATTTTTGTGCTTGATCCTGACCGCAATATTATTGAGTTTGATGCACCTTATCATTCTTGATTTTTTTGAAATAGGGGACAAAGAGATACTAGAAGAACGATTTTATTTTATAATTTTTAAATACCATTTGTATTCTAGATTGAGAGTTATTGATAAAATAGTACTTATGGGAATCGCCTTCCATATACTGCATGTTAATGCGGGTATTGGATGGCGGTTTTTTTCGAGGAAGGGAATTAGAATGAAGGTCTAATAAATTTACTTTTCTAAAATCTATTAAAATATATTAAAATATATTACATAAATTATCATAGGAAAGAGGGGATGAGTTACATCCCCTCTGATTAAGTATGAGTTTATCGTACAGTGACAGTGTAGAGTACAGTATCACCGTTAGGTAAATAACCAACTACTGTACAAACTCCAGGTGACAAACCAATTATTAATCCTTGTTGATTTAAATAAATGCCGCCATAGTCCCCGCTAATCCAAAAGTTGGAGCCAGCAACTGTAATGCTCTCGCCAACTCTCAAACTAATAGGAACAGAAATTTGATCTGCAAGAGTTATTACATTGGACGTTTCTGCAGAAGCAGCACTAGGGCTTGGTGTAGCAGCAGTAGCCGCGAAAGATGTAGAACCAACAGTGAAGCACGCAACGACAGTTAATAGACCAGTAATAAGTTTCTTTTTCATCGTTATCATCCTCTCATATTTGGAATACAACTCTATTATATAGAAAATATATCCAATAGTAAACTATATTCGGAAAATAAAGTATTTTATTGGATGAATATTATGTGAACCAAGTATTAATTTTGAGATATTCAATTTTGTGAAACTGATAATGATAATTGATTTATTTCATAGCAAATTGATAAAAATATAAGCTATCGTAATTAACTATTACGAACAGGGATAAGGAATAGAATGCAAATCGACCAATACTTTGTTTAGACAAGGAAATGGTATGACAAATGGATACATTGTGATCTGGATGACCAGCTATAAGGAGTAGGTGATTAGTTGAAGTAGAATAAATCCCTTGCTCCTCCAGAAATTGTATGCTATATTATCCATACATTCATAGCACGTGACGGAAGCACCGTCCATACACTGCATATTTTTGCGGTTATTGGACGGTGCTTTTTTGTGCTTTTTTTGCAGGGAGGGGAGAAGAATTGATTGTTCTTAAGGCAGTGCTGGCTTCTAAAGACAGAGAGTATATCAGCGCCTGGCTTGATTTTGTACAAGGCAGCCCGTCCGGCTCCAGTATACGATTTACCGCCTTTTCACAATGGGAAGCGTTCAGGGATCACATGAACGAACAGGAAGGCAGGGAACTGCCGGACCTGGTGATTGCGGAACCGGAATTTCTGAACAGCTGGCTGAGTCACGGTGGCGAAACCTCGGGTATTCCATGGTTGATGCTTAGTGAAGGATTAGATGAGGTGGATGAGGATAAACGGCTGATGAAATATCAACCATTGCCTACGCTGATGGATGCTGTTCTTAATGCTTGTCGGCAGCCGCGTCGGAAGAAAACCCATCGTCCAGGACAGGAGACACTTTCTATTGGAGTTGTATCAGCTTCCGGCGGGAGTGGCAAAACTGCGGTGGCGATGCATATGGCGAAGCAGCTTGGGCTTGCAGGATATGCTGTTCTGTATCTCAATCTGGAGACGTTAGATAGCTCGATGCCGTTTCTGGAGAAAGCTCTGTCTAGAAGTGGGCAGCGTACACTCGATGCAGAAACAGGGCTGTCACGTCTTCTTTACGATTTGAAGGTGGGCAGGAAGGAATCGGGCAAACAGGGACAAGCACAGTCTTCCTCAAAAGGGGTGGACGGATATGTACTTCGTCACGAAGTGCTGAAGTCGGATGTATTCTGGCCATTATCGAATCGGAAGGAATTGCTGCAAATGTCCCGTGAGGATACGAAGAGCCTTATTCGGTATTTTGCGGACTGCGGGCAATATGATGTGCTCATTCTGGATGGGGACTCAGGTTGGGATGGACGCAGTGAGGGGATTTTCGATGCTTCCAATGCATTCGTGTGGCTGGTGGAGGATGACATCTCTTCCATGCACCGCTGGGGTCAATGGATTCAGCACATGGAGCGTACGTGGCCGGATCTGCATGAAAGTGTACTGGATCGTGCCTGCTTCATTGTCAACAAGTATCGGGACAGCGTCATCAATGCTTTGCCAAGACCTGATCTGCATTTGGATGGAGTGCTGCCGTATATCCCTTCCTGGAAGCAGCTGAGTCAGGAGGAAGTGATGCTCAGCTCACCGATTTTTCAACGCGAAGTGAAGAGGCTATGCGCCATGATCGTACAGGATGGGGAAGAAGAACTGAAGCAGACAGGACGGATCCAGAAGGGTGATGGGTGGTCACTATGATGGATTCATCCAAGATGATACTGGACCGTGAAGAGCAGTTTCAGATCATGCGTCGTGAGGTCAGGGAAGGCCTGGATTTAACTTCTTCTGCGGGAGACGAAGAACTGTGGCAGGGAATCGAGCGTAAAGTACTTTCTGACCCGAAACTGAATGATCTGACCTCCGGGGAGCGTCATACGCTGGTGCAGCGGTTATTCGACTCCTTTCGAGGCCTGGATATTCTACAACCCTTGGTGGATCATCCCGAAATTACGGAGATTATGATCAACAGCCACCGGGAAATTTTCGTTGAGCAAGAAGGAGAGGTCAGACAGATCACGCTGGAGTTCGAGTCCAGGGAACGATTGGAAGACATTATCCAGATGATTGTATCCGGGGTGAACCGGATTGTGAATGAGTCTTCTCCAATCGTGGATGCGCGGTTGAAAGACGGCTCGCGGGTTAATATCGTACTGCCTCCGATTGCGTTGAAGGGTCCAACCATGACGATTCGGAAATTCCCGAGTGAACCGATGAAGATGTCCGATCTGATTGGTAAAGGTGCCCTGCATGAGGAAGCGGCAGAGTTGCTGAAGCAGTTGGTGCGCAGCAAATACAATATTTTTATCGGCGGCGGAACCGGGTCGGGGAAAACCACTTTCCTAAATGCATTATCTCAGTTTATCCCGGCGGATGAACGGATCATCACGATTGAGGACTCTGCTGAATTGCAGATTGTCACCGTACCCAATCTGGTATCGCTGGAGACGCGCAATGCGAATACCGAGGGCAAGGGGCAAATATCTATTCGGGATTTGATCAAGTCATCCCTGCGGATGCGTCCAAATCGAATTGTCATTGGTGAGGTACGTGGCGCAGAAGCGCTGGATATGTTGCAGGCCATGAACACTGGACATGATGGAAGCTTGTCTACCGGACACGCGAACACGATCTCCGATATGATCAGCAGATTGGAGACCATGGTGCTTAGTGGAGCGGATCTTCCCATCGCGGTTGTCCGGCAGCAGATCAGCTCGGCCATTGATATCTTTGTACATTTATCCCGGCTGCGGGACCGTTCACGTCGGGTGACCGAGATTAGTGAAGTGATTGGCATGCAGGATGGAGAAGTGCTGCTCAATTCACTGTTTCGTTTCCAGGAAATCGAAGAAAAAGAAGGCAAAATTATTGGCGGACTCGTGCAAGTTGGAACGCTGAGACAAGTGGATAAAATTCAGATGGCTGGGCTAGGGGAATGGTTGAAAGAGTACATAGAACGCAATAGCGATGAGTTAATTGAATCAGATAACAACGTAAATTAGTTGTTTTTATGGGTAGGTGATGAAGTTGGGTGAGGCCAGACAGGCGTTAACGGACTACACCGTGTATACGCTATCCCGGAGGCAGCGGATGGGCTGCATGCTGATTAGTGGTTTGTTGTTCTTTGGTGTCGGTATTCTATTCTATCATCACTGGTTGGCCGGATTGATATTGGCTGCGGGGTGTATATGGGTACCAAAACATTGGACAAAAGTACTGCTGGAACGAAGAAGAATGACTCTCAGTTTGCATTTTAAGCAGGCATTATATGCGTTGTCCTCCGCGCTGGCTGCGGGAAAATCAGTAGAGAATGGATTTAAGGAATCCGTGGAGGATCTGCGCATGCTGAATCCTGAAGCGGATACAGATCTCATTCGTGAATTCACCATTCTGAGGACGCGGATGGAATATGGTCAGCCCATTGAAGAGGCGCTGCAAGACTTCTCGGATCGGGCCAAAATTGAGGATATCACAAACTTTGCCGATGTGTTCATCACATGTAAGCGAACGGGTGGAGATCTGGTCGAAGTGGTAAGGCGAACCTCGGCGGTAATTGGTGAGAAGCTGGATATTCAGCAGGACATCATGGTAGCGGTGGCACAGAAGAAGTTTGAATCTAAAGTGATGTTTGCCGCTCCATTTATTTTTCTGATTTTTCTAAACTTTACGGCCAAGGATTTTATGGAGCCGTTATACAGCGGGATGGGATATATGATCTCCAGCGGGGCATTGGCGTTACTTGCCTGCTGTTATTTGTGGATTACACGCATTATGGATATCAAAGTATAAGGAGCTGACACGATGCTGCTTCCCGTTATTTTCGGAGGGGTGCTCGGAGCAGGGTGGCTGGTGCTTGATCGAACGCGAGGGCAGACCTACCGACATTTGCGCAAACTGGATATGGAAGGAATACGTCTGAAGAAGCTGCATGGCCCCTTTTTGTTTTTACTGGACAAGTTCGAGGTGGGCCGCAGATTGCCTGTGCTCATGTTCCGTATGCAGCATGCCATTCAGAAAATGTATGGCATACAGCATAGTGGAGAGAAAACGATGCTCTACTGTGCTGAGATGCTGACTTATTCGTGGCTGATGTTGCTCGTAGGCTGCCTTCTGGCGCTCGTTGGGGACATGGGGCTTGGGGGTATGGTAGGTGGATTGGCACTCGGTGCTGCACTGCCCTTTGCGCTCTACAAAGATCTTAACACCAAAGTACAGCGAAGAGATCAGGACATACTCATGGAGCTACCAGAGTTATTGAACCGAATTGTTCTGCTAGTTGGTGCGGGAGAAACGGTGCAGCGTGCAATTGTTCACTGTGTAGCCAGTCAGGGAGAACGGAATCATCCTCTCTATAATGAGCTGCGAAAGACGGTCGGGGATTGGAACAACGGTTACTCGTTTCAACAATCCTTTGAACAGTTCAGTCGTCGCTGTGGTGTACAGGAAGTGACGATTTTTACAACAACAGTGCTGCTGAATTTCCGGCGAGGGGGAGGTGACTTTGTACTGGCGCTGCGTGATCTGTCCCATGTGTTGTGGGAGAAACGAAAGGCTGTTAGTCGGGCTAAGGGAGAACAGGCTTCTTCCAAACTGGTGTTTCCGATGGTACTGATCTTTTTTTCGATTGTGGTGATGATCGGGGCACCTGCTTTTATGATGATGAATATGTAGGAGGAATTGGGGATGCTGGAATTGATGAAAAGCAAGGCAACTGGATTTTGGAAGGAAGAGGATGGGCTTGGTACGTTGGAGCTGATTCTGATCATCGGCGTTATTATCATTATTGCATTAATATTCAAGGATCAAATTAAAAAATTGGTAGAAAGACTGTTAACGAATGTGAGCAATAGGAGTAATGAGTTTTTTGAGTAAAAAATTCAAAAAGGAAGAAGGGAGCTTCACCATTGAAGCCTCCCTGGTCTTCCCTATTGTGTTGTTTATTCTCGTGTTGCTTTTATTTTTCTCCATGTACATGTATCAGAAGACATTTCTGAACCAACATACGTATGCAGCTTCTGAACGTGCCGCCTACAGCTGGGACAACAGCTACAAGCAGGCGATGACGGGTGAAGTTGTGGCTGGGGAACATGACAACTTGTACTGGAGACTGACCGATGATCGATTGCTCGGAGCACTGTTTGGTTGGGCGGGAGCGGACAATGAGGTTGTTGTGTCTGTACCCGCAGGAGAAGGTGGAAGTTTATCGGAAAAGAAGCTGTCCCAAGCAGCACAAGGCATGCCTTCTGGCATGAACGGGACAATTGAATACCAGAACTCGCTGATCCAACGAAAAGTTACAACCAAGCTGGAGCAGGTGATTTCTTTACCGCTGCCTTCTTTTTTGTTTGATTCAGGTAACAATGTGCTAACACAAGGTTCATCTGCAGTTGTAGAACCGACGGAATTTATCCGAACGGTGGATCTGGTCCGTTATTATGCAGCCAAGTTTAAAGGCAAGGGCGGAGCCGCATCCAGTACTGCCGCTGAAGCGGGACAGGTTGTAGAACATTTTGGCAAAACCAAAAAATGAGGAGAGGAGGAGGAAACACTGTTCAGAAAAAAAGACGGTGAATCTGGAGCCGTAACCGTGTTCTTGATCTTGATTTTGGCTGGAATCTTTATGTTTGTTTCCATTTTCATTGATTATGCACGTATCGCTGCCTTCAAAGTACAGGCAGAACGAATGACGCATGCGGCTATGAGATCTGTGATGTCAGCCTATGATACTTCCTTGCGGGAGTATGGTCTATTTGGATACGGTGACAGCAGTGGTGAGTCCATTATGGCCAAGGTGCTGAATGATAGTGTGAAGCCCTCGGCTGTGAAAGATGGGTTTCCCATTCTGGATATCCAATGGGATACGACTTCACTAAGCATGGGGCGTGAACTGGGCAGATACGATATTTTTAATCGCCAGATCCAGGAGGATATGAAATATCGTGCGCCGGTTGATTTTACCCTGGAAGTGGTCAACCGTTTTAAGCCGATGTCAGAAGAGATGAAAGAAGCTGCTCATACTGTGGATCTGCTCAAAAAATTACAAAAACTGTATGACAAACGGGAGGAATTGCTAGACGAAGCAATAGCCAATCAGACGGAATCAGCCGATAAGCTGAAGGGTCTGCCCGCACTGATCATGAATCCGCCTTCCTCTGCCATTTACGATGAGATGTTAATAGATACGCCAGAGACAGCTGCCGAAGTAGCGGCGCGTTATGCGGATTATCTTAACAAAAAACAAATGGATGAGGGACTGCCATTCAACCAGCAACAGTACATGTTAGAGCTGGCTCGTTATCGAACAGGCGTAGGGAATGTGGCGACAGGCATCAGCACGATCATACAACCAGCATTGCAGGCTCACCAGACAAAATTGGAGGAAGCCCAAGTCAAGATTGAAGAAGCTCGCAAAATCAATGAGGAAATGAAGCGGGTAATCGCTGAGGGGGAGAACCGTTCACAGAATGCCAGTTACGAAAAAGTAGGCAACTCAACGCTGCCTGGGACGAGCCCTCCGTCTACCGGATCGGGAAGTGAAGCCAAGAGTACACGCTCCCTTGCTTCGGAACTTGTAAGAGCCGACACACTATTCGAACAGTTAAATGCACATGTACGCTCTCAAAATTCGGATTTTACCAATGTCAGAAATGACAGTATGGAGCTTAATACGCAGCTTCGTTCGGTTACAGTAATGAGTGGTGTCTCCATTAAACCAGCGGTTAGACAGGCTAGTCAGGTCACGGAACGATACATGGATACTTATGTAAGGAGTGGACCTTCCAATGTCATTCTCCAAAGTAAACAGCTGTTGGAAAGCGGTCGTGGATCCGATGCCCAGCGCAAAGCGAATGATAAAGAATCCAAAGGGAAGTTGAAGGATGTTAAACGCATATTATCACAAATCGAAAAGGGGAGCTCCGGCTCCATGGAAGCCTTCAAACAGCTGGAGGAGTACTACAACGCCAACATAACTTTTAACCAAGCGAGCCGTGAGGAAGCCAAGAAGGCAGAGATTGCTGGCGATCCATATGACTCCGGTGGTAACGCCATGAACGGAATGGACAGTTTGTTCGGAGGAATGTCCAATTTGCTGGATAGTCTTGGCGATGAATTGTTTCAGAATGAGTATGCACTGGCGTATTTCAACTCAATGGATTTTGGGCAGTTGCTAAACTGGACTGAAGGTAGTGGAGATGCTGGTGAAGTGTTCAAACTGGAGAATCAGGAACTGGAGTACATCGTATATGGTTTTCATAATCCTTCGGGGAACATTGCTGCTGCATATGCGGAGATCTTTGGCATGCGTCTGGCGATTCGAACTGCAGAAGGATTAATTGAGAATAGCAAGCTGGGGAACCCACTACTTGTATTATCTGCTGCAATTTTATACGGAATTACAAACGCTATAGCAGATATGGTGAAACTGGCTAAAGACGGAAGTGTGGAATTGTCCAAATATATCAAAGTCAAGCTTACATACAGGGACCATCTGCGTTTGTTCCTATTAATGCATAGCAACAATGAACGCAAAATGTCCAGAATGTTGGCTTTGATCCGATTGAATACCGGCGTGAATCCGGAAGAGAAGCAGACATACGCTTCAGGAAACATGCGCAGCAGTATTAAATTGTGGTTTTTACCAGGAGTCACAAGAAGTATAGGCGCTGTCATGGGTAGTGAAGATCAGGTAGAAGATGGGCGATTTTTCATTGATCGAAAGGCCGATTATTCCTATTGAGTAATCTGGATCGTTTCGGTGGAGGGATTATGGATAAGCAGCATCAGCAGGAAAAAATATTGGCACGATTACAGAGTCGACTTACACGAGTGCGTAGACTGGAAAGAATGAAGTTTCTGACTGAGCAAATACATTCTATTTCGAAAGTGTGTTTTCCAAAAAAAGAAGGTTCTCCAAAAAAGACGGGTTCATCAGAAAAGGAAATGGGCAGCATCGTTTTGGAAGCCTCACTGGTTTTGCCTGTATTCCTGTTCTTTGTCATGTTCCTCATGTACATCGTACAGATGACGTTGGTATCGACAGCATTGCAGAGCACGGCAGGAGAGGCAGTAAAGCAGTTATCCACGAAAATATATCCGGTCTCTCTTGTATTCAGCCCCTCTGATTCCGCAGGTAGTGGAGGCTCGGAGAGTGGATGGAAAATACCGGAGCTTTCACTGACGGAATGGGCCGAAGAGTGTGCCTCTTCACTGCCGGAGCCGCTAAGTGATTGGGTACGCGCAGCTGCTGCAAGAGGTGAACAACCGTTACAGGAGATCAAGACATCTGTTCTTGAGACTGTTCTTGATCCGACCGTTAAACCGCTGCTTGAGCCTTTTATCAATACTTCTGTACTGGATGTAGAGCGAGTGCATGTTAATGGTGTTTCCATACCTGATCTCAAAAATAAAACGAATCCTTACTTCAGGCTTGAATTGAGCTATGAATTGCCTGTTAAAGTTCCCTTTCTAGGGAAGTCTTTACGCATTCAAGCGGCTGCGGCAGAACGGGTATGGATTGGAGATACCGGAGAAGGCTCCAACAGTAGTGGGGGAGACACGGATTCAGCTGGAGCAGCAACCGTACTATCCAAGCCGGAGCCAGCATACATAGGCAACAACGCGACAATTAAGGTTCAAGTGGAGCCCGGAGCTACAGCTAACTTAACGATATTTTACAAGTCCGGTGAAAGTTCAGCCAAACATATCGGGTGGGCGACTGCTGACGAAAATGGTGTGATTGAGTGGAACTGGTTTGTTGGTACACGTACAACGGAAGGCACATGGACATTTGTGGTAGAGACTGCGGATGGTGCCAAGACGGTGACCGAGTTTAATGTGGCTTCCAGAAAATAAGGAAGGAGATGGTGGAGGTGGAGTGGTTTTACCTGGCCTGTAGTCTGTATGTGATTGCTGCTTTTGTTACAGACGTTCGTTCGATGAAAATACCAAATCGTTTAACCTTACCAGTGACTGTCGCGGGAGTGCTGGCCCATATCATCTGGGGAGGATGGGAGGGTTTTTTGTTCTCCGCAGCCGGATTCGCGATGGGGTTTGGTGTCTTATTTCTAATGTATCTAATCGGCGCAGTGGGTGCGGGAGATGTAAAATTGTTTGGAGGAATTGGAGCTTGGACAGGACTGGCCTTTGGTGTTCACGTTATTATTTACTCCGTTTTGTACGCAGGGGCAATTGGATTAGTCATTCTCTTATTTCGCAGGGATTCAGCGAAGCGGATTCGTGGCATGGCAGGAAATCTTGCTGGTTTCTTCATGCTTGGTTCGCTCAAACTGGTTAATCAGGAAAAGTCACTGAAGTTTCCTTTTATGCTGGCCGTATTGCCGGGATTCATTAGCGCCTATATCTACATGACTTAACTAAGCAATGGAAAGAGAGGATTGGCATGTATGGATTAACGAGAGATTTCATTCGAAACGGCGGATCATTTATGGTTTTGGAGAAAGCGGAAGGGCTGCGAATGGACGAACTGAGCCGTGTACAGATGGGTATGTTGTCTTCCAATCAAATTCCCCGTCTTCTTCCCGTTCATTTTCGAGAGGTAGACCGAAATGTAACGTTACAATATGATATTTCGGGATATAAGATGTTACCTCAAATGTTGAAATCAGGAAAAATGAAGCTGCGTGTGTTATATGGTCTATTGTTTCAGCTGGCAGATACGTTTACGGAATGTAGACAATATATGTTGGATTCACGTCAATTACAGATTCAGGAAGAGTACATATTCATTAATGGTTCACTTGAACTGGGGGAACTCGGTTTAGTATACATCCCGATTATCGATGCAGTTGAGGTCGATCCGACCCCTCAGCAATTCCGCGAACTGGTTATTAGGCTAATGGCCCATGTTCAGGAACTTCAGGGCGAAGGAATTCAGCGTGTCCTTCAACTATGTGACAGTGAACAATGGGATATCAGACAACTGCGTGAACTTTTGCTTGAATTATATGCAGATGAGCAGAGTGGTTCAGGCCAGGCATCGTTTATGTCTTCACGCGGGTCATCCGGCACAATTGACAGTCAATTTGGGATGCCACTTTCTGCAGTTCCAGAGCAGGGAAATGATCTATTTTCCAATAGAAATGGGCAAGATCAGTATCGTCAGTTGGATCGAAATGACGAAGCTGGGCAGCAGTTGAAATCAAATCATCAACCGAGGGAATCTAGAACGGAGGATGAAAAACCACTTAACAAACCCTTTTCAGGATTTTCCGGCAGACGTTCACTGATAGAGTCCTCATTGCAAGCGAAAGGTGTTACGACGAATCCGTCACAGCGCCAAACGTTTGATTCAATACAGGACGATGATATGGAAAAGGATGAGAAGGACAAGAAGCAGAATTCTTCCAAAACGACCTATATCATTCTGGGCTGTATGATTGCCATGGCGCTGGTATGGAGATTCATCTATATGGAGCAACCAGGGCAGACACAAATGATTCTATCTGCAGCATTAAGTGCTGGGTTGCTTGGGATCGCGGGTTGGGTATGGGTGACCAAAGGGGAATTCGGAAATTCGAAATCCAATTTGCTACGCAGAAAGATGCCGAATGAAGAATATACAGATGGCGACTTACAAGAGGGCTCTACCAATAAGAGATCTGCTTTTTTTGGATTGGGAAGAGGCAAAGATAAGCAGAAAGAAAGCGAAGAAGAGATGTTTCAGGAGAGCTGGCGTTGGAATGCATCTGAAATGTCACCAGAAGGTAACACCTATGGACAAGGTTACACGAGTCAACAGAGCTCTGGTGATATGCAAAGTTCTGAATCAGGACGGGGGCATTCTTTTGAATCTAGGTCATCTGTAGCAGGGAATTCTCGCTTTCAAAATCTACATGTACCATCTGAAGTATCTGATGAACCTTTTGTTCAGCATACTGTCGAATCCATGGCTGCAACATCGGAACTTGTCCGTCATCATGCGGCGGCTGATGCAACTGTAAACCTGCAAAGTGTTGCTGGCGGAAGCATTACAGGAGCAGGTCCAGTAGCACCTTCTTTTTATCTTGAACGTAGATCAGCAACAGGGGACAAAAATGAACGGATGGATGTCCGTGGAGCATCGTTTGTTATTGGCCGATCGGCGGACATGGTCCAGTGGGTAGATTCAGCAACCGGTGTGTCCCGTGCTCATGTGGAATTGAGCCGGAACAAATCCGGCTATGTTATTAAGGACTTGGGTTCTGTGAATGGAACCATTCTCAAAGGCGATGTTCTTGCTCCGTACAAAGAATATCCACTGGAAGATGGAGATACCTTTACGTTGGCTGAGTCTGTTTACACGTATCGATCAGTCGGATAGACCCCGGTGTTTTAGATCTTCCAATGCATCGGTTAATGTAGGGAAGGTGAACTGAAATCCGTGATCCAACGCTTTTTGTGGGATAACCCGCTGTCCCTGAAGCAGCACGACAGAGAGTTCACCGACCAGTGTTTTGATCAGAATTCCGGGTACGGGGAACCAGTGCGGACGATTATACACTTTGCCTACCGTACGTCCGAATTCATCGTTGGTTACCGGGTTGGGCGAAGAGGCGTTCACCGGACCGGAGATTTCTTTATTTTGGATCGTGAAATCAATCAAACGCACAATATCCATAATATGAATCCAACTGGTCCACTGTTTGCCACTTCCCACCCTGCCCCCAACACCAAGCATATAAGGCAGTTTCATTAATGGAAAAGCACCTTTTTTATGACCAAGCACGAGGCTAACGCGGATTTTCACGAGTCTCACATGTTTGATGGCATCAGCAGCAACTTCCCATTGTTGAGAAACGCGGGATGGGAAATTCACCGATTTTTGAGGACTGCTCTCATCAAATGTTTCTGTGGGAGAGGTCCCATAGATCGCCATGGCAGAAGCCTGTACGACAACCTCCGGTTTGTGTTCCAACGAATCTACCAATTTGGCTACGCGCGCTACTGTAGTCACTCTGGATTCAACGATCTCCAGTTTCGCTTTGGTTGTCCAACGTTGATTCAACGTTTCTCCGGCGAGATTCACCAAGGCATCCATTCCTTCCAGCAAATGAGGCTGTTCCTCTACCTGTTCCCATGAGATATAAGTAAGGTTTTGGCTGGGATTATGTAAATTCGGCAATTTACGTGTAATAACTTTCACATGATGGCCTGCCTGAAGCCAGTAATCAACGAGTGCTCCTCCGACAAAACCGGTACCTCCGCAAATCGCAATCTTCATCATGGCGACCTCCTTGTTATTTTGACTATGCTAACATGTAATATTGGATCGACAAACAGCCCCGGGCGGTAAGCATTACCTTGCTGGGTATAACTTACCTGACGGAGCATGTTTGAATATGTAAGCCTAGTACATGTTAATGTTCGGTTCGGCTGAATTCATTGATCTATTTATTCATCAAATGTTTATAAGGCGAATAGTCAATTTGGTTTTTCTCCAGAAATTTCACCAGAAACTTATTATCCCGCTTCGGTGTGGCTATAATGTATCCTTTAATGCAATGATCTCTGGATACTTCAGGTGCATTATTTTCGTACGCAATTTTGCCGATTTCTGCTGCGATGGAATGTTTGGCGATATCTCGAAATGGGCCGGGAACAGGTTCTACAAGTTGGTCCAGAAAAGCTTTTGCTTCATCTGTCCATAAATGACGGCTGGTTTCAACCCAGTGGTTCTGCCAATCGAGTTTGGACTTCCCGTCTGCCTTCGGAAGCACTTTCAAAAACTTGCGCATCATAAAAAATCCGCCAACACACATACTTCCAAGCAAAAGAACGGTCCAGAATGCGATCGTGTTCATAAACCAATTGCTGGGGGAACTACTAGTAAACGTCCAAGCGTAGGAGCCGAAAATCATTGCGGAGTCACCTCGGTTTATTGATTTTCACGGAAAGACGGATTCCGCCCACCCATGTTCCAAATTACAGCTGTAAAAAATAGCCTATATCCCGAATTATAGCGCATTTCTAGATTTATTTCGATAATCGCGTTAGAATAAGGGATAATTCAGAAAAAGGGGGATTAATGATGCTTAAAATCGGCTCCCATGTGTCCTTTTCGGACAAGGGATTATTGAGTGCAACGAAGGAAGCGTCCTCGTACGGTTCCAGTTCGTTTATGATATATACGGGTGCACCGCAAAATACCCGCCGCAAGCCTATTGAGTCCATGTTTATTGAGGAAGGCAAGCTTGCGATGCAAGAGGGCGGAATGGAAGATATCGTTGTCCATGCGCCATACATTATTAACCTAGGATCATACAAAGAAAACACGTATGAGCTAGCCGTAAGTTTCCTTCAGGAAGAGATTCGTCGCACACATGCGATTGGTGTCAAAAATATCGTGCTGCATCCCGGCGCATTTACGGATAAGGATGCTCACTACGGCATCGGACGTATTGCTGAAGGCTTGAATGAAGTGCTGGACGGAGTGAAGGAGACGGATGTGAATATCGCTCTGGAAACGATGGCTGGTAAAGGAACTGAAATGGGCCGCAGTTTTGAAGAAATTGCTCAGATCATGGAGAAGGTCACACACAATGAACGCCTTACTGTGTGTATGGATACATGTCACATTCACGATGCGGGTTATGATATCGTGAACGACTTGGACGGTGTTCTTGAACAATTTGATCGTACGGTAGGGCTTGACCGCATTGCCGTAATGCATATTAATGATAGTAAGAACCCTGTGGGTGCGCACAAGGACCGTCATACACCGATTGGATCCGGCTGGATTGGTTTTGATGCGATTAACCGTATCGTGCATCACGAGGCTCTTCAAGGGCGTCCGTTTATTTTGGAAACGCCTTGGATTGGTAAAGAAGCCAAAACTCAGCGTCCTATGTATGAAGCAGAGATTGCATTGCTTCGCGGGGATGTTGCTGGTCGATTTGGTCCTGAGTTCCTGACTGAAGTGGAACAATTGCATCATTTCTTCAAAGGAAAAGAGATTGAGTCCCGTTCATATGTTCTGGATATCTGGACATTGCTCAAGAATGATGCCAAAGCGAAGAAAGCCGATCCACGTGAGCCGTTGGAACGTCTGTATGACCTCGTGGCTGAAGCCGCATTGTTCCCGCATTTGAATGAAGAACAACTGAATCATCGTTTGATCGCCTGGCTTGCAGGCAAAGAAATTTTTGTCACGGCCTAGTTGAAGGAGGAAAAATAACCCGATGGAGATTCACGCTAAACAAGTACGCCCTGATGTTAAAAACCGCGCCGATCGGGCGCGGATGCTCATTTCCTGTCCGGATGGACCGGGAATTGTTGCCGCAGTATCCCATTTCTTGCACCAGCATGGTGCAAACATTGTACAGTCGGACCAATACACAATGGACCCGGCTGGCGGCATGTTTTTTATGCGGATTGAGTTCGATCTTCCACAATTATCGTTGAACCTGCCTAAGCTGGAAGCTGATTTCGAAGAAGTGGCAAACCGTTTCAAAATGGATTGGAGTCTTTCTGCGGTTAGCCGCAAGAAGAAACTTGCTATCTTTGTATCCAAGGAGGATCACTGTCTGGTTGAGCTGTTGTGGCAATGGCAGGCTGGCGATCTGGATGCAGACATCGCGCTTGTTGTGAGCAATCATCTGGATATGAAGGATTATGTAGAATCATTTGGCATTCCTTATCATCATATTCCGGTTACAGCGGATACGAAGAAGGAAGCGGAACAACGTCAGTTGGACGTCATCGGTAATGATATCGACGTGATTATTCTTGCGCGCTACATGCAGATCATTTCTCCGATGTTCATTGAGCATTACCGCAATCGTATTATTAACATTCATCACTCGTTTCTGCCTGCCTTTGTTGGCGGTAAACCGTATGCCCAAGCGTACAACCGAGGTGTCAAAATTATCGGTGCGACGGCTCACTATGTTACGGAAGAGCTGGATGGCGGACCAATCATTGAGCAGGACGTTCAGCGTGTAAGCCATGGGGATGATGTAACTGAGTTAAAACGCATTGGACGTACCATTGAGCGTGTAGTTCTTGCTCGTGCTGTGAAATGGCATGTTGAAGATCGTGTACTGGTTCATGAAAATAAAACCGTTGTGTTTTAAGCTAATGCTTTAATACTGCGCAAGGTTGATTCGGAAAGATATAGTTCAGTTCTAATCCGAAAAAAGAGAAGGCGATTCCCTATTCATGTCTGAACGGGGGATCGCCTTTTTGGTCTTGCTTCTGGCTATGCTTCCACAGATGACCGCATACCCCAACGACCACGCCAAATAACAGATGCCCTGCCAGCCAGTAAAGTATCGCATTTATATCATATAGATCAGGCACACGGCTCGACAGCTGGGAGAGCGGGATATACAGCAGGGAAGAGATAATGCCGATCAGGACGCCTTTGGCTATAGGATAACCTGAACGCTGAATCCACCATGTGTAGAAGATACCAAAAATTATGGAAACGATAAGATGTAGCATAAATTCGATGTATTCAGGTAATGTAGGCGGAAGCCATGGAACAAAATCAATGTTCAGAAGCAAGGTGTAGACTTTTTCACCAGTGTAAGTCTGAATAGCCTTTAAAAAGAACCCAAGCACCATTCCAGATGTAAGACCTGTTAAAATCCCGGCTTTCCAGGGTAATATGTGCTTTAGCGAATTTGTTGACTTAGCCAAATGTTTCGGCATATGTGAATCCTCCTTTCCATATGAAGTACAGCCTGATGTACACAAAAATCCGATTTTTCCAATCATGATCAAGGACCATTATATGCAAAATCAACTTCGATATCTAAAAAGAGTATGGTTTTCCGCTTAAAGGTTATACTTCATCCGATGGATTTGCGATGCTGGCTGAACTAGAAGATATGCTGAAATGCTCAGTAGGACACTCTTTTTACGCAACTGGAAGCAAATTCCTCGTCATAAACAGCCGAATTTTCCCGATCTTCTAAAAGAAGGTTATGGAAAACCTTCACGCCAAGTGATACAATACAAAAGTGAATAAGTCAAAATGAAACACTCAAGCGGATTCACTTATTGTGAAATTCGGTTTGCTTGTATGATGAGAGGGATTCGCTTGCGCAACCCGACTTATCTAAAGACATGAGGAGGACAAACCATGACTGACAAGAACGAAGCGATTCAAAAGGAAGAGAACAACACCATCGACAACCTGTCGATCACTACCGTACGTACACTGGCGATTGATGCAATCGAGAAGGCAAATTCCGGACACCCGGGAATGCCTATGGGCTCTGCTCCAATGGGGTACCAACTTTTTGCAAAAACGATGACACATAACCCGGACCACCCAACTTGGGTTAACCGGGACCGTTTTGTTCTGTCCGCAGGACATGGCTCCATGTTGCTGTACAGCTTGCTTCACCTGAGCGGGTATGACCTGCCTATGGAACAATTGAAACAGTTCCGCCAATGGGGAAGCAAAACGCCGGGTCACCCGGAATTCGGACATACTGCAGGCGTTGACGCAACAACTGGGCCACTGGGCCAAGGTATTGCAATGGCTGTAGGTATGGCTATGGCTGAAGCTCAACTGAGCGCAACATATAATAAAGACAAATTCAACGTAATCGACCACCACACTTACGCAATCTGTGGTGACGGTGACTTGATGGAAGGCGTATCCCATGAATCAGCTTCCCTGGCTGGACGTTTGCACCTGGGCAAATTGATCATGTTGTTCGACTCCAATGACATCACTTTGGATGGTAAATTGAACCTGTCTTCTTCTGAAAGCATTGCGAAGCGTTTTGAAGCTTACGGCTGGCAAGTGCTGCGTGTTGAAGATGGTAACGATCTGCCTGCAATCCAAAAAGCAATTGAGGAAGGTCAAGCAGATACGCTTCGTCCTACACTGATTGAAGTTAAAACTGTAATTGGTTACGGTAGCCCGAACAAACAAGGTAAAGGCGGCCACGGCGGTACTCACGGATCTCCACTGGGTTCAGACGAAGCCAAATTGACTAAAGAGTTTTACAAATGGGTTTACGAGGAAGATTTCCACGTTCCAACTGAAGTTCGCGAACACTTTGCACAAGTGAAAGATCGTGGTATCTCTGCAAACAAAGCATGGGACGAGAAGTTTGCTGAGTACAAAAAAGCATTCCCTGAGCTGGCAGCTCAATTCGAAACGGCAATCAATGGCGACCTTCCAGAAGGTTGGGATCGCGATCTGCCTAAATATGCAGCAACAGACAAAGCTGTATCCACTCGTGTAGCATCCGGTAATGCCCTGAACGGTTTGGCTCATAACGTGCCACAACTGACAGGTGGATCTGCTGACCTGGAAAGCTCCACAATGACTCACTTGAACAACCTGGAGAACTTCTCACCTGAAGATTACTCCGGTCGCAACATCTACTTCGGTATCCGTGAATTCGGTATGGCTGGAGCAATGAACGGTATGGCACTGCACAGTGGTGTGAAAGTATTCGGAGGTACATTCTTCGTATTTACAGACTACTTGCGTCCAGCTGTTCGTCTGGCTGCCCTGATGGGTCTGCCTGTAACGTACGTACTGACTCACGACAGTATCGCTGTTGGTGAAGACGGTCCTACTCACGAACCAATCGAGCAATTGGCATCCCTGCGTATCATTCCTAACCTGACAGTTATTCGTCCGGCTGACGGTAATGAAACTTCTGCAGCATGGGCTTATGCGCTTGAGAACAAGAGCAACCCGGTTGCACTCGTACTCACTCGTCAAAACTTGCCGATTCTGGAAGGTACCGTTGAAGGTTCCCGTGAAAACGTGAAACGTGGTGCGTATGTTGTCTCTGATGCAAAAGAAGGCAAAGCTGTTGCCCAAATCATCGCTACAGGTTCCGAAGTGCAACTGGCTGTCAGAGCCCAAGCAGCACTTGCTGAACAAGGCATCCAAGTTCGTGTAATCAGCATGCCGAGCTGGGATCTATTCGAGAAACAGGACAAAGCGTACAAAGAATCCGTCCTGCTTCCAGATGTTAAAGCTCGTCTGGCGATTGAAATGGCTCACCCAATGGGTTGGGAAAAATATGTCGGCGACCAAGGCGACATTCTCGGAATCAACACATTTGGTGCATCCGCGCCTGGCGACCGTGTTATCCAAGAGTATGGCTTCACTGTGGAAAACGTGGTTAGTCGCGTAAAAGCATTGCTGTAATTGCTTGAAAAATGCTGCAGGAGGGACAGTTAATTTCTGTCCTGCCGAGCAGCAAGTGAATTCCGGCAGAGAATGGGTGGACAACCACCCTGATCTGTTTTGCCTTTTGTTTTTATTAACTTCAGGGGGAGCGGGTACGCATGTCACAGTTTGATCAAGTCAGTGTAGTGAAAGAGGCCAACATTTATTATGAGGGCCAGGTAACGAGCAGAACAGTTATTTTGGGGGATGGCAGCAAGGTGACTCTGGGTATTATGCTTCCAGGCAGTTATGAGTTCGGTACAGATTCCCGTGAAATTATGGAGATTCTGTCCGGCGATCTGAGAGTATTACTTCCCGGAGAAGAAGATTGGCAAGAGATTCAAGGTCAAGCTACGTTCCACGTGCCTGCCGAATCCAAATTTAAACTGGAGATACGCAGCGTTACCGACTACTGCTGTTCGTACCCGGCGGAATAATACAAGAAGGGTAACCAGAACCGCGACACGCGGATTCGGTTAACCCTTTTTGCTTCTTAAACTCTAACGACAAAGTTCGTGCTGCAAGCTTGTCAGCCCTGTGGATTTGAAGTATCCTTAGGCTAAGTTGTTTAGAATGGAAAACGGAAAAAAATACGCTACCGATATCAGGAGGTTTTATAGATCATGGCAAAAAAAGTGAAGTTTGACTACAGCACTGCCCTGCAATTCGTCAATCAGCATGAAGTGGACTATTTCGCTGAACCGATTCGTTTGGCTCACGAGCAGCTCCACAACGGAACGGGAACCGGATCGGATTATCTGGGCTGGATCGACCTGCCTACCGCTTATGACAAAGAAGAGTTCTCCCGTATTCAAAAAGCTGCTGCTAAAATCCAAAGCGATTCTGAAGTACTGATCGTTATCGGTATTGGTGGATCATACCTTGGTGCACGTGCAGCGATTGAGATGCTTACGCACTCTTTCTACAACAATCTGCCTAAAGACAAACGCAAAACGCCTGAAATCTACTTTGCAGGAAACAACATTAGCTCCACGTATGTAACTCATTTGCTGGATCTGGTTGAAGGCAAAGACTTCTCCGTTAACGTTATCTCCAAATCCGGTACAACAACGGAGCCAGCGATTGCTTTCCGTATCTTCCGTGCAGCACTGGAGAAAAAATACGGTAAAGAAGAAGCTCGCAAACGTATCTATGCTACAACAGATAAAGAGCGCGGCGCACTGAAAAAACTGGCGAATGAAGAAGGTTATGAATCCTTCATTATCCCGGATGATGTAGGTGGACGTTACTCCGTTCTGACGGCTGTAGGTTTGCTGCCAATCGCAGCCGCTGGCATCAGCATCGAAGAAATGATGCAAGGTGCGGCTGACGCTTCCAAAGAATACAGCAACCCGAACGTAGCTGAGAACGAAGCTTATCAATATGCAGCTGTTCGTAACGCACTGTATCGCAAAGGTAAAGGAACAGAAATCCTCGTGAACTACGAGCCCTCCTTGCACTTTGTATCCGAATGGTGGAAACAGCTTTACGGAGAGAGTGAAGGTAAAGACTATAAAGGGATTTATCCTGCATCCGTTGATTTCTCGACTGACTTGCACTCCATGGGTCAATTCATTCAAGAGGGTAGCCGGAACATCTTCGAAACAGTGATTCAGGTTGCTGAAGTATCGGAGCATATTTCGATCGAAGCGGATCCAGATGATCTGGATGGTCTGAATTTCCTTGAAGGTAAAACGATGGACTTTGTTAACAAAAAAGCGTTCCAAGGAACACTGCTTGCACACACAGATGGTCAAGTACCAAACTTGATTGTGAACATTCCAGATATGTCTCCATATTCTTTCGGATATCTGGTATACTTCTTTGAAAAAGCATGCGGCATTAGTGGTTACCTACTGGGAGTCAATCCATTTGACCAACCAGGCGTGGAAGCTTACAAGAAAAATATGTTCGCTTTGCTGGGCAAACCAGGCTTTGAAGAAGAGAAAGCAGCGCTTGAAGCGAGACTTTCCGAATAATTCATCGGTCTGCTCATATAGTTAAATAAGGTAATGTAATTACATTCGGGGAGTCATTGTGAAGCAATGGTTTCCCGGATGTTAAACCAAGGCAGTTCGTCCGCGTGCGCGCGGGGAACTGCTTTCTTGTAAAATGGATCAAATTGGTGGAAAGTTGGATAGGGATGATTGAACGTTATCGCACGGTTCGAGGACCGGGCAATCTGGAAATTGTAATCAAAAAGTCGCGATTTATCGGTCACATTATGCCGGTCACGACAGAAGAAGAAGCCAACGCTTTTATTGATGAAATCAAGAAAAAACATTGGAATGCTACTCATAACTGCTCCGCATACATGATTGGTGAGCGGGATGAGATCCAGAAGCAATCCGATGATGGTGAACCAAGCGGAACCGCTGGAAAACCGATTCTTGAAGTCATCAAAAATCAGCAATTGAAAAATGTGGCTATCGTTGTTACACGTTACTTTGGGGGAATTATGCTTGGAGCCGGTGGGTTAATTCGTGCTTATACGGATGGAGCAGTTGCAGCCATAGAAGCCGGGGAAGCGATTACCAAAGTACTCCATCGTGAAGTGTTTGTTGAACTGGATTATACATGGCTGGGCAAAGTGGAAAATGAATTAAGGAGCCGGGAAGTCCGTACAGGTGAAACTGGGTTCACCGATAAGGTTACGTTGACTTGTCTTCCGCCGGATAGTGAAACCGAGGCATTTGTGGCCTGGATCACAGATTTGACGCAAGGGCAATCCCGGATCACGGAGGGACAGCGGCTTTATTTTATTGAAGGGGAATAAAATATATGGCTAGAAGAGCAGTCGAACAGGAGTTGTCGAGGGAGCGGATACTGGAGGCGGCGAGGCATCTTTTTATTACCAAAGGATACCGTGCCATTTCGATGCGAAGCATCGGCCAGCATCTGGGCTATAGTCATGGGTCGCTGTATTATCATTTTAAGGAAAAGGCAGAGCTGTTTTATGCCATCGTGGTTGAAGATTTCAATCATCTGGGGCATTTGCTGCTGCAAGCCATGGTCAGGCCAGTCATGGGCGGCGTGAGCAAGGTGGAGCATATCATGATGGAGTTTATTCGTTTTGGTTTGGAGAATCCGTATCAGTACGAGATCATGTTCATGATTCGGGATGAGGAATTGCTATCGTATTGTCGTACGGAGCAAGGAAGATGCTTTGAATTGTTTGCCTCTATTATTCGGCAATACATGAATGAAGAGGGCTGTACGGAAGAGGATATTCAATGTGTACCACGTACGCTGTTTTTGTCCATGCACGGATTCATATCGTATTATATTCAGGACCGTTTAACCTTTGCAGAGATTGAATCGGCTGCGTTATCTCATGTCAAAGTACTCTGCCGTAATCTCCAACACCAGCCTGGCGTCCAATAAGGCGCTTTTGTCGCACTCCACACTTCAGGGCGGTGAATTGTCATAACATTAATTCTTTATAACGTTGTCTCGCGAAAGTTTTGGCGCGAAGAAGACCATGACAGGCGGGTTACATCCCTAAAAGAGGGTGGACCGCCTGTTTGTTTTTTATTTCCATGGATGGCGAATCATTAGAAATGAGGTGAAATGGAGCTAACCTTCCATGATTTTAAGGAAATATTCCCGCTGACGAGGACCATCAAATTCACAAAAATAGATGCCTTGCCATCTGCCAAGCAGTAATCTGCCCTCATGTATAATCACTGTTTGTGATGGTCCGGTTGTGATCGATTTCAAGTGAGAAGCCGTATTTCCTTCAGCATGCCGATATTCGGGATGTTTCCAAGGATACACTTCGTTCAGACGAAACAGTACATCATGTTTGACATCAGGGTCTGCATTTTCATTAATTGCAATACCTGCTGTCGTATGTGGACAATAAATCAATACAGTCCCATTCTGCACACCGCTGTCACGGACAACCTGCTCTACCTCCCGCGTAATATCCTTCATCTCATCTCGTCGGGATGTCGATAAATTCTTCGTATATAACATATTGCTCCACTCCTTTGCTCCACATTTTGTCCTCTAGATTGTACCTTAACCACAACATACCAAACAAATCTCGTATTACGATGTTATAACAATTACACGATAACGGAGAGGGCAGAAATAACCTGAAGAAGCGAAGCGTTCGCCTTTATCGACGGATTTCCCCCTTTAGAAAAGGGAATCAAAGAAATCTGGGGATAACAGCGATCGGAAGGTTGTTCTGACCGCGTAGTGGCGAGTGTGATTTTTATAAAATCCATCTCATAAGTACGCCGATTTTATTCAATAAAAGCATTGACGATTAGCACTGCAAACTGGTAAAGTATCAGATAAGTAAAAACCAAGTAGACTAATGGGAATAATATTAAAGTAATATAATCCAACTTAGGAAAATGATTGTACGAAAGCAGGGAGACTGCCGACCGGACATAGAACCGGAGGCTGGGAGGGAATGCAGCAATGAATACCGTTCTTCGTCACAAGGGATGGACTTGGGGATTCCGCAGTACCGTATTGTTATATTTTATCGTACTCATTGTACTTCCAATCATCGGTGTGTACGTCAATTCCTTCTCTGAAGGATGGAGCAACTTTATCCAAAGCATTATGGATCCAATTGCTTGGAAAGCTGTGCTGTTAACGATCCGGCTGGCTGTTATAGCTACGGTGATTAACGTCATTTTGGGAACCATGATTGCCTGGGTGCTGACACGTTATCGCTTTTTTGGGAGGTCGTTCCTTAACAGTCTGGTAGATCTTCCTTTTGCTCTTCCAACAGCTGTTGGTGGCCTGATGATTATGCTTCTCCTGGGTCCGATCAGTGCCATAGGCAAACTAGCGGAATCTATGGGGTTTGAAATTGTGTTTCACCAGCCTGCGATTGTGATCGCGATGACATTTGTAACGTTTCCTTTTGTCATCCGTGCGGTGCAGCCTTTGCTCGAGGAGATCGATCCCTCGGAGGAAGAGGCATCCTACACGATGGGAGCATCGAAGGCGCGCACATTCAGGCAGGTCATTCTTCCTTCCATGGCTCCGGGCATGATTAGTGGGGGAATGCTCGCATTCTCCAGAGCACTGGCCGAATTCGGGGCTGTTGTGCTGGTGGCAGGCAATATTCCGGGAAGAACATTGACGGCTTCCGTATTTATTTACGGCGAGATCGAAAGTGACAATCCAACCGGTGCCGCGGCCGTGTCCGTACTGCTCTTAACACTCTCCTTCCTGATCCTCTGGCTCATTAATCTGGTGCAGATGCGGGGGAGAAGACGATGAGGCGACTATTAATCGGACTGACGTTTGCGGTGTTCATTGTACTGCTGATCATCCCGCTTGGACGTATTTTTATTGGTGCATTTGAAGACGGGGCAGGAGGATTCCTGGATGGGCTGTTGCGCCCTGAGGCGCTGCATGCCTTGATGATGACAGGACTTGTTGTACTTGTCGTCACGCTGTTAAATACATTGTTTGGCGTTATGATGGCCATCTATCTTGTTCGCGCCGGATGGCTGAGTGACCGGGTGAAAGGGCTGCTGAACAGCATTGTGGATCTGCCCTATGCCGTATCGCCAGTCATTGGTGGATTGATGATTGTACTACTGCTGGGTCCCAACAGCATTATGGGCGCTTTTTTTGAAGGAATCGGATTTAATGTGGTCTATGCCTTCCCGGGTATGGTCATTGCAACGTTGTTTGTCACTTTTCCACTGATGGTTCGAGAGGTGATGCCTGTCTTGCAGGAGCTTGGATCTCAGCAGGAAGAGGCTGCGTCAACGCTTGGTGCATACGGCTGGAGAACGTTCTGGAGTGTTACCTGGCCTTCCATCCGCTGGGCGGTTGTGTACGGTCTTGTGTTGACGGTTGCCCGCTCGCTTGGGGAATTCGGTGCAGTGCTGGTTGTATCGGGTAACATTATGAATAAAACGCAGACGGCAACAACGCTTGTATATCAGGATGTAGAGAATTTTAACGTAGCTGCCGCAAATGGTGTGGCATTGGTACTGGTTACTTTTTCTGTCGGGCTGCTGCTTATGATGGAATGGGCCAAGAAGCGAAAGGAAGTGCATTGAGATGCATGTGGAAGTCCGTGATCTGAACAAACATTTCGGTGATTTTCATGCGGTAAAAGATGTCTCGTTCGATATTGCCAAAGGCCATCTTATCGGTTTGCTGGGACCCAGCGGAGGTGGGAAAACATCCATTCTGCGTATGCTGGCGGGTCTCGAGAATCCGGGTTCCGGAGAGATTCGTTTTCACGGAAAGGTCGTAAATCATCTGCCTCCGCAGGAGCGAGGAATCGGATTTGTATTTCAGAACTATGCTTTGTTCAAACATATGACGGTATTTGATAATATCGCCTTTGGACTCAAGGTCAAAAAGGCTCCCAAAGCCCAGATCCGTGATCGGGTCATGGAGCTGGTTGAATTGACAGGGCTGAAAGGTTTCGAACAGCGTTATCCACATCAATTGTCTGGTGGACAGCGGCAGCGTGTCGCTTTTGCCAGAGCATTGGCCCCTGAGCCGCAGCTGCTGCTGCTGGATGAACCGTTCGCCGCCATTGATGCCAAAATCCGTCAGGAATTGCGTTCATGGTTGAGAGAGTTGATTGAGCGGGTAGGCATCACTTCGATTTTTGTAACCCATGATCAGGATGAAGCGATTGAAGTTGCCGACGAAATCATGATTATCAGCCAAGGGCGCTTAGAGCAGAAGGGTACGCCATGGGATATTTACAAAAATCCAGAGACGCCTTTTGTTGCCACATTTATAGGGGAATCTACCGTTGTGGAAGACGCTTCACAGCTTAAGGGCTTCGAACATGCGGTGGAAGGAGAGCGCACACGTGCACTGATCCGGCCTGAGTATATCGAGATCGGTTTGAAAAACGAGTTTAGCATGCTGTCCGCTACTGAAAAAGGTATCGTCAAACACCTTCATTTCCGTGGAAGTGAATGGATGGTGGAAGTGGAAGTTGAAGGCCATAAACTCATTACGTATCGTTCCTTGGAGAAAACAACGCTGCAAGTCGGCCAACAGATTCGTGTGCTCGTGCATCGGGCATATCTGTTCAATGATACCCATAGCTGGGTTGTTGAGAACCGATTGAAGGAAGATCCAATGCCGGTCATCATCTAATCGAAGATCACTTGGTTCAAAATTAATTTTTTTAGAATTTTGGAGAGAGGTGCTGCCCATGCAGACGATGAAGAAGAAAATCAACCCTTTATACGTTGTCCTCATGCTTCTGCTCGTCTGCATGACCGTTGGATGTAGCAAGCAGGAGGATGCAAGCGGACAGAGCGGAACCTCGACAGACGACCAATCCAATACATTGGTTATCGGTGCTTACAGTGTAGCCAAAGACGCCGTCGGAGAGTTATTGCCTAAGTTCCAGGCGGAATGGCAAGCCAAGACTGGACAGACGGTTCACTTCCAAGAATCCTATGAAGCCTCAGGGACACAAGCCAGAGCCATTGTTGGTGGATTCGAAGCTGATGTTGCGCTTCTGGCAATGGAAAGTGATATCGATAAGCTGGTCAAAGCTGATCTGGTCAGCTCCAACTGGAAACAGGCACCGAATGATGGCATGATCACCCGCTCGATCGTTGTTCTGGGTACAAGAGCAGGCAACCCGCTGGGAATTCGCGATTTTGAAGATTTGACCAAGCCGGGGGTTAAGGTGCTGTATCCTAATCCCAAGACGTCGGGCGGAGCACAGTGGGACATTAATGCCATCTATGGTGCAGGATTGAAGTTATCTGAGAAGGAGCAAGGGAAGAAAGATCCTGCCGTGGCCAAAGCCTTTTTGGAGAAAGTACATGAGAATGTCGAGTCACTGGATAAGAGCGGTCGATCCTCCATGGCGGCTTTCGAATATGGCGTGGGTGACGTTATCGTCACGTATGAAAATGAATTGCTTGCCCGGATTGCCAAGGGTGTAAATTATGACATCGTGGTTCCCAAAAACACAATCCTGATTGAGAATCCGGCAGTTGTCGTAGACAAATATGCGGATAAGCATGGCAATCGTGAATTGGCGGAGGCTTTTGTAGCCTATCTAAGTACGCCGGAAGCACAGCGTATTTTTGCCAAGCACGGTTTCCGTTCGGTAGACCCGGATGTGTTTGCAGAGACGAAGTCCTCGTTCCCAACGCCTGAAGGTCTGTTCGATATTAACTATCTCGGCGGATGGGACAAAGTACGCAGTACACTATATTCCAAACGAGGCGTATGGTACCAGGTGTTGGCCGGGTTGTAAGCCCGTACGAGCATCATCCTGTTATTGAATTTCAGAAGATTAATTGTTATTCAAACCTTCATTTCACGATACAACGTGAGCTGGAGGTTTTTTGCATTGCTAGACAATAATGTTATTTCATTTAAACCCGATAGGTTAAGTTGGAAAAAATCGTTGCAATTTGTCGAATCCTTGCCTATACTATCTAACAGAACGTTAAATTACAGCGAGGGGAAATATCATAATGAAATCGAAAAAAATGTGGCTGTCATTGATGCTGGTTCTGGTTGTAGCAATCATGAGTGCATGCGGAAGCAGCGGTGACGGAACAAGTTCTTCGTCTAATACCGCAGAAAATACAGCGACAACGGATGATGGGCAACCGAAAGACGGCGGAAGCATCATTATTGCTGTTCAGGATGATCCTAAAGTGATGAATCCAATCTATGCGGGTGACCGTGTAACGTTGACGATTGATCAATCTTTATATGCTCCACTGTTCAATGTGAATGATGGCAAAAAAACGTATGTGCTCGCAGATAGCGACAGCTTCTCTGATGATCACCTGACGTATACATTGAAGCTGAAAGACGGTCTGAAATGGCATGACGGACAGCCTCTGACAGCGGATGATATTGTGTTCACAATGGATAGCATCCTTGATGAGAAACAGCACAGTTCTTCCCGTAGTCAGTATGTTTTTGATGGCAAACCGGTTAAAGTAACTAAGGTCGATGACCTGACGGTGGAATTCAAATTGCCGGAAGTATCTGCTGCTTTTGAAGGAGCATTGGTTTCTTTCTCTCCAATCCCTAAACACATTTTCGAAGGCGAAGCCGATATAGAGAAAAGCGACAAAAACAACAACCCGATCGGTTCCGGTCCGTTCAAGTTCAAGGAATACCGTCCGGGCGAATACGTAACACTGGAACGTTTTGATGACTACTTTGCAGGCAAAGCTCATCTGGATAGCGTGACGTATCGTGTAGCGAAAGATCCAAATGCAGCGAACTTGGCTTTGCAAAACGGCGAGATTCAAATGCGTATGGTCGACACACAGGATTACAACAAATTGAACGACACAGGCAAATTCAACATGCTGACTTACCCGGAAGGCCGCTTGCAATACATGGTGTTCAACCTGAACGTGCCTTCGATGCAAAAGAAAGAAGTTCGTCAAGCCATCGCTTATGCTTTGGATAAAAATGAACTGATCACCGCCTCGTATTCCTCAGCTGATTTTGCTGAACCGGCTCCGTCGATTCTGACACCGGACACGCTGTACCAAACGGATGATGTTGAGAAATACGACTACAACGTGGAAAAAGCAAAACAATTGCTGGCTGATGCAGGCGTTAGCAACCTGAAATTGCGTCTTGCTTACACAAATACGAACAAACCACAAACAAGCCAAGCGCTGTACATTCAGCAAAAGCTGAAAGACGTGGGCATTGAAGTGGAATTGCTGCCGATGGATGGAACGGCTTATGGTAACCGTACATTGGACATGAACAATACAGACTTTGAATTGTCCTTTGGTGGATACATCATGGGTTATGAACCAGATGCTTATAAATCTCTCTTCCTGAGCGATGCGGCATATAACTACTCCCATTACAAAAATGCCGATTTCGACAAGCTGTGGAATGAAGCAGCCGTTCAAATTGACGAAACGAAACGTGGCGATTTGTACAAACAAATCCAACAAACTGTAGCAAACGAAATGACGGTATATCCAATCGCCTACACGAAAGCTGTAGTGGCTGTGGATAACACATACGGCGGCGTTGAAGATGCAAATCCAAAACCAGTCGTTATGCTTGAAGATCTGTCCAAAATTTATAAAAAATAATCATATAGAATGAACGTATTGTTTGAACCTTCGAGATTCACAAAGAACGTAGAGAACAGAAATAACCTGAAGAAGCAAAGCGTTCGCCTTTATCCCCAGATTTCCCCTTTTTATAAAGGAATCAAAGAAATCTGGGGGTAACAGCGATCGGAAGGTTGTTCTGTCATCGGAGTGGCCGATGTGAATCCTTGGTTCAATCCACATGCGTTAATTCTATATAACAAGCCAATAACGCCGGCCGCGAGGCCGGCGTTGATTCGGAGGTGCCCATGTGAACAACTATATTGTCCGAAGGATCGCACAAGCGATCCCTCTTCTTTTTGTAATCTCCATCGTATCGTTCACCTTGATCAAGCTGGCGCCGGGCGATCCGGTGCTTTCCTTTGTTACCCCAAATATGGGGGCAGAAGATGTGGAGCGTATTCGGCAAAACCTCGGTCTTGATCAACCGATGTACGTGCAATATGTCGTATGGCTCAAAAATGTACTGTCTGGTGACCTTGGTTATTCATTGGTTAACCATCGCCCGGTTGCCGAAATGATTATTGAACGTTTGCCCGCTACGTTTGGATTGATGGGGGCATCGCTATTATTGTCTTTGTTGATCTCCATTCCGCTGAGCATGATTGCAGGTTCGCGCCAGAACAGTCTGTTTGACCGTGGACTCAGCTTAATCTCGTATATCGGGATATCGATTCCTAGCTTCTGGTTCGGTATGATGCTGATCTATTTCTTTGCAGTAGAGCTGCACTGGTTACCAAGCATGGGTATGCGAACGGTAGGTATGGACTCCGCTTGGGATATAATCAAACACGGCATTTTGCCATGTACCGTATTGACCTTCATGAACGTGTCCGTGTACATGCGGTATATTCGCTCGAATACAATCAGTCAACTGGAAGAGGACTATGTTCAAATCCAGTATGCCTACGGCGCAACCAAAGGAACGGTACTGCTTCGTCATGTGCTCAAAAATGTACTGCTGCCTGTAATCACCATTCTCGGCATGTCTTTGCCGGAGCTGATTGCGGGAGCGTTTATTACGGAGTCCGTTTTCTCGTGGCCGGGAATGGGATCTCTCGGGATTTCGGCCGTTCACGGTTTGGATTATCCGATTATTATGGGCATTACGATGATGTCCTCTGTGCTGCTGGTCGTCGGAAACCTTGTAGCTGATATCTTATATGGCGTGGTAGATCCACGAATCAAGACAACGGGGTGAGACAAAAATGAATTCAATGCGCTGGCGTAATTTACGGACGCAGTTCCGACAGCAGAAACTGGGCCTTGCGGCTGTCATCATATTGGGCATCTTTGTGCTCGCATCCCTGTTTGCGTTTCTGTCTCCACATGATCCTAATGAAATTGTAGTGATGGAGCGGCTTCAACAGCCAAGTGCAGATCACTGGTTTGGTACGGACGATTACGGACGGGATTATTTGGCTCGGGCGTTATACGGAGGACGAGTGTCTCTCGCCGTAGGTTTCCTGTCGATGGCAATCGCCGTTATTATGGGAACACTGGTAGGTACGGTTAGTGGTTATTTTGGCGGATGGGTGGATAATACGTTGATGCGTATTGTTGACGTACTCATGTCGATTCCATCCTTTTTCCTGATGCTGATCCTGAACGCTTATCTGAAGCCGGGGATCGGTACGATTATTGTCATTATCGGGGTGCTGAGCTGGATGAATATTGCCCGGATTGTCAGGGCTGAGGCGATGTCGGTCAAGCAGCGGGAATACGTACTGTATGCGCGTGTATCGGGTCAAAAGCCTGGCCGGATCATCATGAAGCACATTATTCCCAACATTATTCCAACCATTATTGTCGCAGCAACCATTAACATCGCGAGTGCGATTCTGATGGAATCGTCACTAAGCTTCCTCGGACTGGGTGTTAAACAACCGAACTCTTCTTGGGGCAGCATGTTGAATGATGCACAGGGATTTATTAGTGAAGCGCCGTATATGGCGATCTTCCCGGGATTGTTTATTTTGCTGACGGTGCTGTCGTTTAACTTCCTGGGGGATGTGTTCCGCGTAGCCTTCGAGCCCAAAGCGAACAAGCGATAAATAATTGAAGTTGAGTTGATCACGTAGTGTTCCAGTGTGAAATTAATCCTTTTAACTTATATAGTCGACAACCCATATCATGTAAACAACGGGGTGAATACAACAATGACAGATTTATTATCGGTCAAACAACTGAAAACGTCCTTTGCAACCCGTGAAGGTGAGGTACAGTCCGTCCGGGGTGTGAGTTTTACGTTAAAAGAAGGCGAAGTGGTTGGGCTGGTCGGCGAGTCCGGCAGTGGCAAAAGTGTAACTGCCCGTTCGCTGATTCGGCTGATCCAGTCGCCGGGCCGGATTACGGATGGTCAGATTCTGTTCCGTGGAGAGGATCTGCTGACCAAGTCGGACAATGAACTGCGCAAAATCCGGGGCAACCGCATCTCGATGATTTTCCAGGACCCGATGACATCACTTAATCCAGTCGTTCGTGTAGGTAAACAGATGACAGAGGTCATTCGTCGTCACCGGAAAATGGACAAGTCGGCTGCACACAAGGAAGCGATTGAGTTGCTGCGACAAGTGGGCATTCCTTCCCCGGAAGAACGGATTGACCAATACCCACATGAGTTCAGCGGAGGCATGAGACAGCGGGTAATGATCGCCATGGCTCTGTCCTGCAAGCCGGAGTTATTGATCGCGGATGAACCGACGACAGCGCTGGATGTGACCATTCAGGCACAGATTTTGCAGCTGATGCAGGAGCTGAAAGAGTCCACGCAGACGTCCATTCTAATGATTACGCATGACCTTGGTGTCGTTGCTCAGGTCTGTACCCGAGTGATTGTGATGTACGGTGGACTCATTATGGAAGAGGGTCCAGTGGAGCGTATTTTCGCTCATCCGCAGCATCCGTATACTCAAGGATTGCTGCGCTCCATTCCGAAGCACGGCGAGGAGGGTGGACGCCAGCGGCTGGCAACCATTGAAGGTACACCGCCCAATCTGCTTCATCCACCAACTGGATGTCCGTTTATGGAACGTTGCCCACACGCCATGGAAGTATGCAAACAGATGCCTGCGTATACCGAGACTGCACCTGGTCATCGAGCGCTATGCTGGTTGCTGGACGATGAGGGTCGGGAACAACAACAAGTACAAACAGGAGCATCGTCAGAGGAGGTGGAGAAATGAGTACAGGAATCGATCAGCGTGAAGTGCTGCTGGACGTGCGTGGCCTGAAAAAACATTTTCCGGTACGTGGTGCTGGCAAAGGCAAAGACGTCGTGAAAGCCGTGGATAACGTCAGTTTTCATATTCACAAGGGAGAAACGTTCGGACTGGTCGGTGAATCCGGCTGTGGCAAATCAACGACTGGACGCAGCATCGTAAGACTCTACGACGTGACGGACGGAAGCATTATGTTTGGCGGACAGGACGTTGCGAAGATGAATGAACGCCAGTTGAAGCCTTTTCGCAAACGGATGCAGACGATTTTTCAGGACCCCTATTCTTCACTAAATCCGGGTATGAATGTCCTGCAGATTATTAGTGAACCCATGGAAATTCATAATTATGCTTCCAAGGCAGAGATGAAGGGGCGGGCGCTTGACCTGATGAACCGTGTAGGACTGAAGCCAGAGCACGCGGAGCGTTATCCACATGAATTCAGTGGAGGCCAGCGTCAGCGGATTAGCATTGCACGTGCATTGTCGGTGAACCCGGAGTTCATTTTGTGTGATGAGCCGTTGTCCGCTCTGGATGTGTCCGTACAGGCACAGGTGGTCAATATGCTTGAAGATTTGCAGGCAGAGCTGGGACTGACCTATTTGTTCATTGCCCATGATCTGTCGATGGTACGTCACATCTCGAACCGAATCGGTGTGATGTATCGCGGTAAGCTGGTAGAAGTAGCACCAACAGAAGAACTGTACCGTAATCCGGTACATCCGTACACCCAGGCATTGCTGGCGGCAATTCCTGTACCTGATCCAACGGTGCGGAACGTGATGCCGCCGATCTACAGTGGGGATACCGACCCATCCGCTCGAGGACGGGATGAAGAACCGGAGTGGATGGAAGTTTCACCAGGACACTTTGTATCCGGCTATCGAGACAGGATATAATGGATTAGGAATATCATGGAATAACGATATATAGTGACAGGAAGGTGTGAGTTGGATGAGTGTTGAGTTTAAGTTGTCCCAAAATACAGCTATTCGGTTGGAACAGGCTCGTAGCAAAGGCATGTCGGATGCAGCTTTGTTGGAAGCGATACAAGCCAAAGATGTGGCTGCTTTTGATGCCGTGTCTGAGGAGCACTACAGATATGATGATCTTTTCTCCTATGCGGACGAACATGGCGAGAATCTGGAAGGTGCGGTTAAAGACGGCTACCGGATTACCTTTAACACTCGTGGTGGTCTGGGCATCTACTTGCAAAAGTCCTTCGGATTACAGCCGGAGAAAGACTTTACTGTGGGTGAAGGCATCGTAACCGGGTTGAAATTAAAACAAGAGCAGGCAGATGTGCTATCAAAACGCCTTGCATCAAACTGGGTAATTACCGAATCCAAAGATGTACCTGAGGGCCAAGAGCTGACGTTGAAGCTGCGGGCTTTGGTTTAATGAAACAACAGACTGTCCCGTTTGCAGTGAATAACTGCGGCGGGATGGTCTTTTTTTGCAAAAATAGAGGTGGAAGATTACAATTTACATATCATTAATCGGATGGAACATAAATTTGGGATGTATTGCTTCAGGGGTAGAGAGGGGACTTTCATAATGAATCAGCTAACATTTCTGGGAACCGGGGATGCGATGGGTGTTCCGCGGGTGTATTGTGATTGTGACGTCTGCACAGAAGCCCGGCTTACGGGGATCAACCGCCGCAAACGTGCTACTGTTTTGGTTCATAGTGATGGCGAGCACGAACCTTTCATGATTGACTGTGGACCGGACTGGAGATCACAGATGGAAGACCAGGGGATGCGGATGGTGCAGACATTGCTGATCACACATGCGCATTTTGATCATATTGGAGGCTTGCCTGAATGGGCAGATGCGTGTCGCTGGTTGGGAGTAAAAGGGCAGTTGTATGCACCGCGGGAGGTGATCGCGACCATCCAAAGTCAATTTCCATGGCTCGGTCGTCATATGAATTTCCTGGAAACGGATGCGGATATCGAGCTCGGTGGATGGAAGGTGCACTCCTGGAAAGTTTGCCACGGTCATAATGGCTATTCGTATGCGTATCGATTGGAACGTGAAGGATATACCTGGGCGTATTGCTCGGATGCCATTGATCTGAAGGATTTGGAGAAGCAGCCGTTGTATGGGCTCGATCTGCTGGTACTTGGAACGAGCTTTGTTCATGAACTTGCAGAATTCTCCTCTCGCTCGGTGTACGATATGGTTGAGGCGCAGGAGCTGTTGCAGGATTTGAAGCCGGGTCAGACCTATTTTACACATATGTCTCACGACGTGGATATACGCCATAATTATGATCTGGATCAGGGAATTACGCTGGCACTTACTGGTCTGAAGGTGGAGCTGGGAGAATAGGACAACAATGTTAAAAATAAATTTAGAAGAGCGTATCCTTTGCCGGAGGTTCTTCGTTTACATAGTGTAAGGCAATTACAGCAAGGGAATTGAAGCAAGTTCAATCAGGAACCAACAAAGGGGGGCCCCAAACATGGCCTTTGTGAAGTCCGTGGATTGCAGAATCAACAGACAACATGATGATAAACAGGTTGAACCATATAGCCATTCCGGTGTCCAAACTGGATATTCTTTAGAGCAAACGATTGAAGCTGCACTTCCGAACCTGCTGGGTTCGTTGTACGCCTACTGTATGTCATTAACTGGTTCAGTCTGGGAGACGGAGGATCTGGTTCAGGATACATGTGTTAAAGCATTATCCTTTTCAGCTACCCGAAGAACGGGAATGACAGAGGACATGAACTGGGAAGCCTATCTCATCCGTGTTGCACGCAACACCTGGATTGACGCCATACGGAAGCGTGAGAACTTGGCAAGCAAATTGGAAAGCATGAAGCCATTTATGCAAGAATTTGAGGAAGAAGAGCGATTCGAGGAAGTCGAGTCCGCTGTTCAAATCCTTGTGGATGAACTGCCACCGTGGCAGCGAGCGATATATATGTTACGTGATCTGATGGGATACACGACGGTAGAGACTGCTGAACTGTTGGATACGACGGAAGGGGCGGTCAAAGCTGCCCTGAGTCGTGCCCGCTCTGCTCTGGCGAAAGTGAGGCACAGCCTGAACGAAACGGATGCTGATCAGACCAATCAATTGGAAGAGTATCAGCAAAATCGGGAGGAACTGCGCAGCTATTTACTGGCGTTCCGCAGCGGTGATACAGCCCGTTTAATTGATTTATGCCTGAATCAGACCGATGATCCGATGGCTGTGGCGGGAACGATTTTGCAGCAGACTCTGCCGTCTCAATCGATGCAGCCAGTGATGTACAGTTATTCAAGCTCCGGTACGAATTCAATGTTGTATGGGGGAGGATATACGGTCAGCATGGTTGCATAAACCGGGGAGGCAAAATGCATGAACGTGGTACCTTATGTTGTTGAACAGACAGCCCGCGGAGAGCGGAGCTATGATATTTATTCCCGTTTGCTGAAAGATCGGATCATTATGGTATCCGGGGAAATTGAGGATCAGATGGCGAATGCCATCGTAGCCCAATTGTTGTTTCTGACCGCAGAGGACCCGGAGAAGGATATTCAGATGTATATCAACAGTCCTGGTGGTTCCGTGACTGCCGGATTCTCCATCTATGACACGATGCAATTCGTGAAACCTGACATTTCTACGATTTGCACAGGCATGGCGGCTAGCTTTGGTACGATCCTGCTGGTTGGTGGGACAAAAGGGAAACGGCTGGCGTTGCCGAATAGCGAAATTATGATTCACCAGCCGCTTGGCGGAACACGGGGGCAGGCCTCGGATATGTTGATTCATGCCAACCGGATTATCCAGCACCGTCAGCGCCTCAATAAGCTGCTTGCCGATCATACGGGACAGCCGATGGAGCGGATTGAAAAGGATACCGACAGAGATTATTTCCTGACCGCTGCGGAAGCCGTCGAGTATGGTCTTGTGGATAAGGTGATATCCAGTACGTAAGAAAAAAGGTACCATACGTGCCAAGAAACACGACTAAAAAAAGCAAGAAAAATGAACAACAAAGTAGCCCGGGAGGTCATTCGACTTTTCGGGCTACTTTGCTGTCTTGTCTGTATTGGGAAAAAATTGAATGATTATTGACTCAGCCCATGTATAGTGTGTATATTATATATATACACTATACATGGGTTGGATTGAAACCAGTGAGGTGAGAGAACATGAACATACTAATATCAAACGCATCAAGCGATCCCATCTACATGCAGATTCTGACCCAGATTAGACAGAGCATTTTAAGCGGGGAACTGGTTGCAGGGGAGAGTCTCCCCTCCATCCGTCAACTTGCGAAGGATCTGCAGGTCAGTGTAATTACTACCAAACGTGTCTATGAAGAACTGGAGAAAGAGAAACTGATTGATTCTGTCGTAGGCAAAGGCTCCTTTGTTTCCGGGGCCAATCAGGAGTTTATTCGGGAACAGCGGCTGAAACGAATCGAAGATAAAATGCTCGATATCCTTCGTGAGAGCAAGGAACTGGGCATGAGTGTTCAAGATGTAGTTAAGCATTTTACGTTGCTAGTTGAGGAGGAAGAAGCATGATGAACGCAATTGAGTTGCGCAACCTATCCAAAACGTACCCCTTATTCAAGCTGGATCAGATCACTTTGGATGTAAAACAAGGTTATATTACCGGACTTATCGGCCCGAATGGGGCGGGGAAAAGCACACTGATCAACCTGATCACCGGCTTGATTCGTCCGGACTCCGGGAGTATCAAAACATTGGGAAAAGAGATGCCTGCTCAGGAAGTTAACGTTAAAGAACGCATTGGCATTGTTTCAGATGAATGTTTCTATTATGAGCATCTTACGATCCGTGAAATGAAAAACATGATTGCTCCTTTTTATAAGAAATGGGATGAGAAGCAATTTAACAACTACCTGGAGCAATTCGAATTATCTCCCAAAAAGAAGATTGAAGAACTGTCCAAAGGCATGAAAATAAAATTTTCACTGGCTGTTGCTTTATCTCACGAGGCTGAGCTACTTATCATGGATGAGCCGACATCTGGGCTTGATCCTGTGTTTCGGAGAGAACTGCTTGACCTGCTTGCAGATGTAATACAGGACGAAACAAGATCCATTATTTTTTCCACTCATATTACGACTGATTTGGAGCGTATAGCAGACTATATTGCATTTATCCATAAAGGAAAGCTTGTCTTTAATGAAGCAAAGGATGATGTGCTTGAGAGATATACGATAGTAAAGGGGGACATGAAGCTGCTTGATGCAGACACCCGAAGGAAATTTGTGGGAATCCGTGAGACAGCGGTTGGTTTTGAAGGCTTGGCAGAAAACAAGGCGGAGGCAGAACGATTATTTGGCAATTATGCTCTTTTACATAGACCCTCCCTCGAAGACCTTATCTATTTTACGGCCAAGGGGGAAAAGCATCATGCTTAACTTGCTTCGCAAAGATTATATCGCTTTAAAAAGCTCGCTATGGTCCATCCTTTTTTATTTTGTTGTATTCAGTGTCGCATTTATCCCGACAGTGGAAATGTCGATGTATTTTGTAGGAATCTATACCGCTTTCGGTTCGATTATGCTTGCAACCATGATTGATATCAAAAACCATAATCATAAATTTCTTGTCACGCTCCCGCTTAGCCGCAGAAACATTGTGCAAGCGAAGTATCTGTCTGCCATTCTCTATACGCTTTTTGGAGTTTTCGCTTCGTCAGGCGCTCACTGGCTTGTTAACTTTCTTTTTCCTGAACTGAACAAGCCCGACTTATCGGTGCTGGACATCCTGATTTCGGTTGGAATGGTTCTGGTTTTAATTTCAATCTATATGCCTCTTTTTTACGCCCTTAGTAAAAAGGGAGCGGGAATAATTAATACGGTTTTCATGATCGTTCTTATTATTTTAGCGCAACCTGTTGCCTCGCTCATGAATATGGCAGGCGAGAACGGAATGGCTCGTGCTTCGGTTTATGTTTTTGTTTCAGTTTGCATTCTTCTGTTGTTCATTGCCTCCTATTTTGTAACGGTCCGTCTGTTTGCAAGGAAGGATCTATAGGATGAATGGAGAGGGATTTCAATAAAAAACAATGATCTAACTAACTTTATCAGTCGAGAACAGAAGCAGCCCAAAAAGTCGCCATATGGCGACTTTTTATGTTACAGAAGATTTATAATTTGCGACCTGCTAGACAAGCTATCGTTAATCTGCAAATGCAGATTTTGCAAAAGTATCATTACGTATTTTCAGCCAATGCAATGAGTCTGCTCATGCCTTCCCGGATTTGCTGCTCGTGAGCATAGGAGAAGGAGAGACGCAGTTTGCGACTGGCGTTCGCATCCGATGGATCGAATACCGTTCCCGGCACAAAAGCGACGGAATGTTCCATGCATCGGTGAAGCAAGTGCCCCGTATCTATACCTTCCGGAAGCTCCGCCCAGATGTTGAGTCCACCCTCAGGACGAGTCCACGTCCAATTGGTTTGTTGAAGGCACTGTTCCATTACTTCCATCCGCAGTTGAATGGCGGTACGCAGCTTGGACAAGTGCTGGTGCATGCGTGGCGACTGGAAATAACGAAGGAACAGCTTCTGATTCAGCAGAGGTGATCCGTTATCTGTCAGTGCTTTTACGGCCTGTAATCCTGGCATGAATCGGGGGCGGCACATAATGGCGGCAATCCGCAGACCCGGCACGACATATTTGCTATAGCTGCGAATATAGAGTGTATGCCCTGTAGTATCGTATGTGAAGATTGGCGCAGGAGGTTTTTCCTTGAAATAGATATCATAGGTGCTGTCGTCTTCCACCAGAAAACATCCGTACTGTTCCGCCAATTCAGGCAGTTGTTTGCGCTGCTCAGTCGGAATATTAATGCCCGTAGGGTTTTGGAAGGTCGGCGTCATATAAAATACTCTTGGCTTTTCCTGCTTCATCAGGCGTTCAATCTGTTCTAAATCGTAGCCATCAGGATGAATATCCGTAAAAATTAACTTGGCACCCTGTTTGCGAAAAATTTCCATCGCAGGGCCGTACGTTGGCCTCTCCATGAGCACACGGTCACCGGGTCTGACGAGACTTCGGGAGATTACATCAATGGCCTGCTGTGCACCTGAAGTAATCAGCATTTCATCTGCCGAGATGTAGAAACGTTCCCTTGTCGTCAGATGGCTTGCCAAGGCACTACGTAGCTCCAGATCTCCCTGAATCGTGGAGTATGTGCCAAGCAAACGAGGGTATAGATCCAGTAAATCCCGCATCAATTCTCCCCAATATCGGTTGGGTAGCAGGGCGGGGTCGATCAATGACTTGGAAAATTGGTACTCCGCCTCAAGGGATTGCACGCGGGCAAGTGAATCCCAATGCAGCCAGGCAGACACGGCCGGGTCATCGGCCTGATCGGTCACGGGGGCAGGGTCAGCGGGACTGACATAATAACCGGACTTATCCTTGACGTAAACGTTCCCGCGTTCCTTTAATTCCTGATAGGCCTTAAAAACGGTGAGACGATGTACACCGAGCAGCTCGGACAGGCTCCGCACGGACGGCAGTTTCTCATGCTCTTTCCACTCTCCGGCCTCGATCCGTACAACCAGATAATGTACCACTTGCTCATATAGTTTCAGGCTGTTATCTGTCATCAACATGGCTTTGCCCACCCGGCTCACGCTCCTTTTGAACTCCATTGTAACAGCAAACGGGAACTAACTGTTCTGTTTTATTCATTCTGTTCTGTAGACAGTGCTATATGATGGAGAACAGATGAAGGAGGGGCTAGCATGGTTGCAGTAGCATTTACCGTAATGTGTCTTATTTTTGGAACAACGTTTCTAGCGATTAAAATTGGCGTGGAGGCAGGCATGCCACCTTTTCTGTCGGCCGGACTGCGCTTTATCATTGCAGGTGCTCTAATGTTTGCATGGATGTGGATGAAAGGGAAAGTGAACCTGTCTTTACTATGGCGGAAAGAGATGCTCTTGACGGGGGCGGGACTGACATTTGGTACGTTTGCGACCTTGTATTGGGCTGAACAATATGTGAGCTCCGGTGTTGGTGCGATTCTGTCAGCAACAGGTCCACTGATGATTATGGTGATGCAGACAGCGCTGTTGCGTCAAAAAACGTCTGCACGCATGATTGCGGGCTGCCTGATTGGTTTTGCCGGAGTTATCCTCGTTGTATTGCCTGGTGTATCCATTGGTGGTAATTCCCTATGGTTATGGGGCTGTATTGCCGTATTGGTGGGTGAAGTCTGTTATTCGGCAGGTGCGTTGTACTCCAAAAAGGTCATTAACCAGTTTAAGGAGGCTAGTCCTGTAGCAATCAATGCGGTTCAAATGATGTACGGAGGTTTGCTGTTATCTGCGCTTTCGGCGGTGACCGAATCGTGGAACACAACTGGACTGGATTGGATGCCAGCGGTATCATCTCTGATCTATCTGACGGTAATCGGTTCGATGGTCGGGCACAGCTTGTTCTACTGGATCATGTCTCGTACCAACCCGTTATTCCCAGCGACCTGGTTATACATTTCTCCTCCGATTGCGGTCGGGCTTGGGGCGGTTCTCTACAATGAACATGTAAGCTGGATTACATGGTTAGGCGTTGCGCTGATCGTTTCAGGTTTGCTGGCGATGAATGAGAAAGTGATGGGGTGGCTTAAAAAGGGAAAACGTACAACTTCATTGGGTCAGACTTCCAAATCCATGGTAAAATAGGGAAAATATATTTTACGCAGGAATGAGGCGAGTCATCCATTTGAATAGACAGGGGATCGGTGCTGTTTTATTGTTTGCGGGAATCGTGCTCTATGGCATGATTCATATTGGGACCATAATGCATTTACCTGACGTAACGATCTGGTCCAATCAGTGGGGGCGTTATTTGCAATCTGCTTTTGAAACGGGTGGCATCATTGGACTTATTTTGGCCATTCTTTTATTCATTATAGGAGTTACGTTCCTGCTCCCTAGGCCATTAGCCGATTTATCCAAAGGGAGATTAATGAAGGAGATCAGTGAGCGGAATCGTGAATTTGACGAGAAGTATGGTAATCAGAATAATTAACAGTTTTATTACAGAAACAGCCCTGCACAAGCGATTCATCACCGTGCAGGGCTGTTTCATTGTATCTTGAAATAACATGTTTTATATAGATTTGACTTCTTAAAAAGCTTACTCTGCGTTCAGCACAAACTTCTCAATCACTTGCTTCACGCCGTCTTCGTTATTGCTCGCGGTAATGTAATCTGCCAGCTCTTTCAGAGCAGGGATGGCATTCCCCATCGCTACTCCAAGACCAGCAACTTCCAGCATCTCATGGTCATTCCAGGAATCCCCGATGGCAATGCACTCGCTCAATTGGTGACCGAAGTGATCTGCCAGGAAGGTGAGTGCATGGCCTTTCGTTCCTTCGCGGTGCATAATTTCAAGGAAGTATGGCTTGGACTTGGTGATGTGTACTTCTGATCCGAGCAGTTCGCGCAGGGCAACCGCAACCTCATCGAGGTAATCCGGCTCATCGATGATGAGCAGTTTCGGTGTTTTTTGCTCGATCACTTTGATGAAATCTGGTTCAATGTGGTACTGAGTACCATTCAGTTTGGCGTAGTCACGCAGCTTGTCGTTTTCTTCACGGGCATACAGCTTGTCGTCAATGTACGTTTGCAGGTGCAGATTATGCTCCAGGCAGTAGTCGTATAATTTGCGGGAAGCGTCCTGTGGAACGTAGCGCTCGTAGAGTACTTTTTCGTCCAGCAAGTTTTTCACCAAAGCGCCTTGATACGTAATGATTGGCACGTTCAGCTTCGTTTGGCGAGCGAGTGCTTGTGCAGAAGCATAAGCACGTCCAGTTGCCAGTGTTACAACGACACCATGAGCTACCGCCTGTTCCAGGGCAGTCTGTGTTGCAGGCGTTACTTCCTTGTTATCGTTAATCAGAGTATCATCAATGTCAATTGCGATTAATTTGTAGGTCATCTGTGTTTCTCTCCTTTTTTATCTGTATCTATTTAATTGAACTAAATAAACTCACACAAGCACTACGATGACAGAATAACCTTCCAATCACTGTTATCCCCAGATTTTTTGATCCCTCTTATAAGGGGGAAATCCGGTGATAAAGGTGAACGCTTCGCTTTTACAGGTTTTTTCTGTCCTCTCCGTTTCAGTGATCATAGTTAGTTCAAAACATCTATATACATCTAAATTACTTACTCCTCAAGGAAAATGAGGCCAATAAAGTCCTCCAGCTCCAGGTTACCGAAGTAATGTTTTACATCCAGACCCTCAAGTGCAGTACGCACCTCAGATTCCTCGTAACGCTTGCCACGCAGCATATCTTCGATATCTGCTACATCGCCTACGCCGAAGAAATCACCAAAGATTTTGATATCTTCAATCCGTCCATCTTTGATATTCATGCGCAAATCGATGATGCCGACAGGGAATTTACGGGTATGCTTCACATTGCTTTCTGGAGAAAGCCCGTAGTTCCAGTCCCAATTGTTATAACGCTCAGCAGAGATTTCGTTGATCTTGTCCCAGTCTTTCTCTGTGAGTTCATATTGAGGAACATCTTGTGGCTCCATACGGAAAATGTGGCGCAACAGCTCGTCCCGGAATTGTTCTATGGTCAGATTGCTGTCGATAAGATCACGAATATTCGCAACACGACTGCGTACGGATTTGGTGCTCTTGGACTTGAACTTCTCCGGATTAACGTTGAGTGAAGCCTGTACGTGGTCGAGGTTCAGGTTGAACATCAATGTGCCGTGACTGAACATACGGCCACGCGTAGAGAATTGGGCGTTGCCCGAAATTTTCTTCTCTCCGACTTGCAGATCGTTACGTCCCGTCAGTTCGGCATTAACTCCGAGCTCTTGCAGGGCTTCCACCACAGGCTGCGTGAATTTGCGGAAGTTATGGAAGGATTGTCCGTCATCTTTGGTAATAAAGCTGAAATTGAGGTTGCCCAGATCGTGATAAACGGCTCCGCCTCCCGAAAGACGACGTACGACTTGAACACCGTTATCCTGAACATACTCAATGTTGATCTCTTCAATGGTATTCTGGTGTTTTCCGATAATAATGGACGGGCGGTTGATGTAAAACAGCAAATAACTGTCATCCATCGGCAGATGCTTCAGAATGTATTCCTCGATGGCGAGGTTTACAGAAGGATCTGTAATGCCCTGGTTATCAACAAACAGCATGGTCATTCCTCCATTAATGTATGTGAGGGATGTATATCCCTTATGTAGTGATGCTTTACGGAATCGAAATTCCTTCTCTATTGTAAACGAATTGTCGAAAGGACACAAAGAAATTGAAGCCGCAAAGGGCTCGAATAGTCAAATCAGGATTGACCCCTGCCTGCCACGACATCCATAATAAAAAGGACATGCAGAAAGGATGACGGACAGGATGACCGGTTTAATTGAAGTTTTCGGACATGGCGGTGATGTGGAGACGGCCGCGGCACGTTTTGGAGGGAATCCTGCGGATTTCCTCGATTTTAGCGCAAACATTAATCCTCTGGGTCCACCACGGGAAGTGCTAAAGGCTCTGGAGCAAGGAATGCATACGGTACTTCGTTACCCCGATCCGGGTCATCGGGCGTTCAAAATGTTGCTTAGTGACCGACTGGGTTTAACCCCGGATCACATATCTGTGGGTAACGGGGCGGCGGAAAGCATGGCTCTAATCTTACTGGGACTCGCGCCGCGTAGAGTAGGTACTGTAGAGCCCGGCTTTTCGGAGTACAGCACATTATCCAGACAATTTAGAGCAGAAGTCCACCGTGTTCAAGGACGGGAAGAACTGGACTGGCGAGCAGAACCGGAAGATATTGAGAAGCTGATGGAGCGGGTGGACCTGCTGTTCCTTGGACAGCCCAACAACCCCAATGGGGTTCAGTATCCGGTGGACGTTCTACAAAGGCTTGCTCGTAATGCAGAGACAACAGGCACAATATTGGTTGTCGATGAGGCATTTATCGATTTTATTCCTGAATCACAGCGGCAATCGCTTGCATCCAACTTGAAAGAGTATCCGCAAGTGATCATCATTCGTTCCATGACCAAGTTTTATGCGATTCCAGGCCTGCGTCTGGGTTATGCGATGGGGCGTCCCGAACTGATTCGTGCCATGACAGAGAAACAGGTAACCTGGAGTGTGAATGGACTTGCACTGATCGCAGGAGAAGCCTGTCTACGCAGTGGGGAAAATTTTGAACAGGAGACATTGGCACTGGTGTCACACGAGCGAAAGAGATTAACGGAAGGTCTGGAAGCTTTGGGATGTAAGGTAACGCGAGGGGAAGCGAACTTTATACTGGCAGCTCTTCCAGAACCATGGACAGCGACATCCATGCAGGCTGCTCTCGGTGAACGGGGAATACTGATCCGAAGCTGCGCGATGTATCCCGGACTTGGGGAACGACATGTACGTTTTGCGGTTAAGGACGCAGAGGCTAACGGACGTATGCTGGAAACCATGGGAAGCGTAATTACGCCTAATCCGACAACCGGGTTAGAGGCAGGGGGACAAAGCGATGGCACTGCCATTCTATAATTGTTACTCCCATGTACTAAAGGACCAGAACGAATACAGATCTTCTGTGTGGCCTGGATTACATGTCTCCGCACATGAGCGGCATATTAAAGCGTCCAGTCCTTCTGCTGTAACAGCCCTTTCCAGTGCCGTGTATGGAGGGGGCATGATTGAACTGGATCGTATATTCAACATCTATGTGGACAGACATTATCGCTGTGACGATCCACCACGTGATATTGCTGATCTGTTGAGTGAATGGCAGGAGCCACAGGATCAATGTGCCGGTCTTCTGACTGCGGTTCGATTGGAGCACACAGCGATCCAGGAATACGAAAGTGATGATTTCGGATTACTTTGCTGCACTACAGCAGGGGTATCCAATGCTGCACGGGCAGGTTCTGCAAGAACCGTATTTGATGCTGCGGGGAATAAGATGAGCAATGGGACGGTGTCCCAGAAAATTGGGAAGGTTTCGGCTTCAACCTATACTCCCGGTACGATCAATATCATGTTGTGGATGAATGGGCGTATGACTGCTGGAGCGATGGTGAATGCCATTCAGACTGCGGTGGAGGCGAAGGCCGCTGCGTTAGCTGATTTCGGTGTGGCGGATTCAGAGAATGGTCTGACTGCAACCGGAACAACAACGGATGCCATCGTACTCGCGGTAAGTCAGGCTGATGTAAATAAACCGCTCATCAGTTACGCCGGGACGGCTACAGTCATGGGTGCAGCGATTGGCAGGCTGGTGTATGACACAATAACGGAAAGCCTGCAAGCCGCGCAGGAGTGGAAAGAGAGGAATAACAAGCAATGACATCTCTGCTGCATCAATGGGCTTCCTGGCCGATCTGGACGGGAATGGCTGGAGCCTGGATTATTATAGGAGCATACATATTGGATCGCTGCATCGGTGATCCACGCTGGATTCCCCACCCGGTGATTGGCATGGGAAAGGCCATCTCTGCACTGGAGCGGGCGATAAGGTCGCGGGTGGACTCGAACCAGGCTCTCAAAAGAGCTGGCGTTTTATTTCCCCTTTTGATTGCAGGCGGTTCTTTTGCACTGACTTGGGGATTAATCTATGTGCTGGGTCTTATTCATCCCGCTGTTTCGGTTGTGGCAGAAGTGGCGCTAATAGCAACCACCATTGCCTCGAAAGGTTTGAAGGATGCAGGCATGGAAGTTTACCGCCATCTGAGTCAACAGGACTGGCCTGCGGCGAGACGTTCACTGGGTATGATTGTAGGACGTGATACGGCTCATCTGGATGAACCGGAGATTGTACGGGGAACGGTGGAGACTGTGGCGGAGAATATCGTGGATGCTATCGTCTCTCCACTGTTCTATGCCCTGATTGGTGGTGCACCCCTTGCCATGGCCTATCGGGCGGTGAATACACTGGATTCCATGGTAGGTTATAAAAATGAAAAATATCTGCATCTCGGCTGGGCGTCTGCCCGTCTCGATGATTGGGCCAATTGGATTCCCGCGCGGCTTACCGCTTTGCTGTTAATTATAGGAGCCTGGTGCATGAAGATGGATGCCAGAGGGGCTGCACGTATGGTATCCCGGGATGCACGACTGCACCCAAGCCCAAATAGCGGTTTCCCCGAGTCGGCGGTGGCTGGAGCGCTGGGCATAAGACTTGGCGGGCATAACGTATATCACGGCGTGGCTTCATTTCGCGCATATATGGGCGAGCTTACAAGGCGGATGGAAGCAGAAGATATTGTACGAACAACACGGCTTATGTTCTGGTCGGCAGGTTCTTTTGTTTTAGTATGTTGGTTGGTCACCTTAGGGATATGGTCTGCTGGAGGTGCACTGTTATGGAGATAGAAGCTGGACCTAGTGGCATGCAAAGTCGTGAGCTTATTTTGATACGTCACGGGACAACGGCGTGGAATTTGGAAAAAAGATATCTAGGGCATTCCGACATCGGACTGTTGCCCGGAGCAGAGCAGGAGCTATCTTCGCAGCGTGAGCAATTCAGCAATATCACATGCGAAGCCCTGTATTGCAGTGATCTGCTGCGTTGTCAGCAGACACTTACACACATTGCGCCGTCCCAAGCGGGACAGGCCAAGCTTGATCCCCGACTAAGGGAGATTGACTTTGGTCAGTGGGAGGGGTTGACCTACGATCAGCTCAAGGACAATCCGCAGTACCGAGACTGGATCGATGCGCCCCAGGAGGTAACGCCACCGAGTGGCGAGCCTTGGACAGCATTTACTGCGCGGATTGATTCATTTCTGAAAGAGAGTCTGATGTCCTTTTCACCAATACTGCACTCTCGCAGCTTAAATGTGCCAAAGATAGCCGTAATTACACATGGCGGTGTTATTCGTTATATGGTATCACGTCTCATTCCAGATCAAGGATTTTGGGATACGCAGGTGATACCAGGTCAAGCGATCAAGATCCGGCTGGATGGTGATGGGGACAACTGGGTTGGAACCAGATTGACTTTTCCGTAAATCGGGTTGTAAGGATGTACAATATAACCTATAATCACAACAGAAGTGTGACTTAGCAAGTGCATCTTTGGATGGAGGCGCAATGAGCTCTACCGAGGATGCAAGATGCTCACTTGAATGGTTGAACAATATTAGCGACCAAGGGTCCCGCGTGCATGTAGCAATGTTTCATGGGTTCATATGAGGCCATGAACGGCAAACGGGTGAAATAGGGAAGCCGGTGTAAATCCGGCACGGTCCCGCCACTGTAAATCAGGATGAATTCCTGTAAGTCAGGTTACCTGCCCTGGACGTACAAACCGGTGTTCCTTCGAGGAAAGGACAGCGTTTCGGGCAGTTCTCTGTGCATTTACAGCGCCAAGCTGACCATGCATAGATCGCCACATGCGAGACGTCATCCCTGATCCTGACCCAAGGATTGGGGATTTTATTTTTTCGGAACACAAATTCAAGCGGAATTGGGACAGGAGCACTACTCACTAGAATGGATAGAGAAGGGGAGAATGAACACAATGAATTTCAAGACATGGAAAGGCGTAGCGTCACTGCTGAGCGCAGCGATGCTGGCACTGACGTTGGCCGGATGTGGTACAACAACAACGAACGAGGGTACAGGAACCTCGCAACCTGCACAGGAGCAATCCCAGGAACAGGCGCAGACAGATCTCAAAACACAATATCCACTCACGGTTACAGATGCTACGGGTGAATCATTTACCTTTGACAAAGCACCAGCCAAAATCGTATCTGTATCTCCAGCTGAAACGGAATCCCTGTTCGCACTCGGATTGGACGAGCAGATCGTAGGGGTATCCGACTATGACGATTATCCGGAAGCAGCAACAAAGAAACCAAAAATGGGCGGCATAACAAAGCCTAATGAAGAGTCTATCATTGCGGCTGAAGCAGATATCGTATTTACAGGTATCTCGATGAGCGAAGAGTCTGTTAAGAAACTGCGCGATCTGGGCATTACCATTTTCAAAACAGATCCTAAATCAGTGGATGATGTGATGAATAACATTGAAACATTTGGTAAAATCACGGATCATCAGGAAAAAGCACAGGAGATCACCACTCAGATGAAACAAGATGTGGCTGATGTAACTGAAGCTGTGAAGGCAGTTAAACCAGAAGAAAAGAAAAAAGTATATGTTGAGTTCTCCCCAGGCTGGACTGTGGGTAAAGGCGAATTCATGGATGAATTGATCACACTGGCCGGAGGAAACAACGTAGCTTCCGACTTGACTGGCTGGAACCAGATTAATGAAGAGAACATTATTGCTTCCAATCCGGACGTCATTCTGTATGCGAACGATGTTATTGATGAAAATTCCAAAACATTGGATCAAATCATCAAAGCACGCAGCGGATGGGATCAAATCACGGCTGTGAAGAACGATGCAGTCATCGGTCTGGATGCCAACCTGTTGAGCCGTCCGGGACCACGGGTAACCCAAGGTCTGAAAGAAGTAGCCAAAGCGATCTACCCTGATCTGTTCAAATGAGTAAAAAGCTGGCAGTGTACGGAACGGCCGGAATTGTGCTGCTTGTGTTAACCGTGCTCATCTGCACGGGCATCGGTTCGGTTGCCCTGCCTGCCTTGGACATTGCGGGCATCTTGCTTCATCGCATTCCCTGGCTGGGCGACTGGATTGTTCCTGACTGGAATACAGCAGCAGAACAGATTATATGGAAGGTCAGATTCCCACGTGTACTGCTTGCCGTGCTTGTAGGTGCATCGCTGGCGATTGCCGGAACTGGATTCCAGGGGGTTCTTCGTAACCCTCTGGCTGATCCGTTTACCCTGGGCGTATCGTCCGGTGCATCGGTAGGTGCGGCTTTTCTGATTTTTTTCGGATTGCAGTATGCACTGATTGGGATCTGGACTCTGCCACTGGTCGCGTTTCTGACGGGAGTAATCACATTGTGGTTTGTACTGGCCCTCGCTCGTGAGGGACGCAAAATACCGACACACAGCCTGATTCTGGCTGGCGTGGTCATGCAAAGTTTCCTGGGAGCCGTAGTCTCCTTCCTGTCGACCATGTCGAAGCAGACAATTAATGAAATTATATACTGGACGATGGGAAGTCTGGCACTGCGTGGGTGGTCGTATACGGCCATCCTTTTCCCGTATTTTGTACTGGGGCTAATTTTCCTCTGGAGCCGTGCACGTTCGTTGAATGTGCTTGCCTTGGGGGAACGACAGGCTGCTCATATCGGGGTTAAGGTGGATGGATTGAAACTGTCGGTGTTAGCTGTGGGTACGCTGCTTACCGCAGGCGCTGTCTCCGTATCCGGCGTGATTGGCTTCGTCGGCTTGGTCATTCCGCATATTCTTCGGCTCATCGTCGGACCTGATTATCGCTTGCTGGTGCCTTTGTCAGCGATTGGGGGAGCCATCTTCATGGTCTGGGCAGATACGATTGCACGCTCATTGCTGGCTCCAACCGAAATTCCGCTGGGTGTGGTCACGGCTTTTGTTGGAGCGCCATTTTTTGCGTATCTGTTACACCGGAACAAAAAGCTGCGGAAGGGGATGATGCCATGAGTACATTCATGAAAACAGACCTTACCAAGAGTCGGCCGATGATAGAAGTCAAAGAAGCTGGTAAAATGTATGGTAACCATCGGGCTCTGCATGCGGTGGACTGGCAAGTCACAGAGGGTGAATGGTGGGGCGTTGTTGGTCCAAACGGCAGTGGAAAATCGACCCTACTTCAGCTACTTGCCGGAACCGAACTGCCGAACGTAGGCAGCATACAGATTGATGGACGCGACATTTCCTCATACACCCGTAAAGATCTGTCGCGCATGATTGCTGTCTTGCAGCAGGATGGACTGCCGGCCATCTCTTATCCCGTAAGGGATGTTGTCGAGATGGGACGCTACCCTTACCAGAACTGGCTTGGCAAAGAATCGTCGGATGGAGCAGCGGTAGTTGATAAGGTGTTAGAGGAGTTGGGTCTGAGTGACATGGCCGAACGACCTTTGGATGCACTAAGTGGCGGGCAACGGCAGCGGGTTGCGCTTGCCAAAGTCATGGCTCAGGAACCCAGGCTATTATTGCTGGACGAGCCAACCACCTTTCTCGATATCAAATATCAATTGCAATTCATGGAGTTATTATCAGCGTGGCGTCAAAAAAATCATATTACGATTGTGGCGGTGCTGCATGATCTGAATCTGGCCGCGCAATTTTGCGATCATATTCTGGCGCTGCGTGACGGGACTTGTGTAGGCAGTGGCACACCCCATTCGTTGATGACGGAAGAGAACATTCGGGAGATCTTCCGGGTGAGCCCGGCCATGGTGAATCATCCCGACAATGGATTGCCACAGCTTTTGCTAAGACGAGAGAAGAAATGAATGAGGCGGGGGAGACCCCATATTTTGATAAAGGAAGTGCTGGCTGTATGAATAATGAACAGGTGTTGGAACAGTTAATGGGTCGGATCGTGGGTCCACATGAGGCAGTTGCGGCTGAGGCTTCCGCGCATGTGGATGCATTGACGAAGCCTCCCGGCAGTCTGGGCAAGCTTGAACAGCTAGTTATTCGTCTGGCGGGAATCACCGGTGAGGCTCGGCCTTGCTTTGATCGAAGAGCTGTCATCGTTATGGCTGCGGATCATGGGGTGGTTGAAGAAGGGATTAGCGCTTTTCCTGCTGAGGTAACGCCGCAGATGGTCCTGAATTTCCTAGCAGGGGGAGCGGCTGTCAATGTGCTTGCGCGCCACGCTGGAGCTCATGTGATCTGTGTGGATATCGGCGTGAATGCGGATCTGGATCATCCAGAACTGGTCTCCCGCAAAGTCCGCAAAGGAACAGCCAACATGGCGAAGGGTGCTGCAATGACCCGGGGCGAAGCGATTGAGGCCATTCTTGCAGGAGCTGAAGTGGTCTCCACCGAGGTTGCGAAGGGAACGCAGTTGTTTGTGACCGGAGAGATGGGGATCGGGAATACAACTGCTAGCGCTGCGGTGATGTGTGCATTAACCGGAACAGCACCTGCTTCAGCGGTTGGCCGGGGAACAGGCGTAGATGATATCGGTTTGCAGCGCAAAGCCGCAGTAGTCAGCCAGGCCCTCAGCGTGAATGCTCCGAATGCAGAGGATGCACTCGATGTACTGTGCAAAGTGGGCGGACTGGAGATTGCCGGACTGACAGGCGTGATTCTCGCTGCTGCTGCAAACGGATGCCCGGTTGTCGTGGATGGATTTATCTCCACCGCTGCCGCGTTGATTGCGAGTCATCTTGCTCCGCTCAGCGCAGAATACATGATTGCTTCCCACACATCGCATGAAAGTGGACATGCAGCGTTGCTGCGTGAGCTGGGTCTGAAGCCCATGCTGGATCTGGACATGCGACTGGGTGAAGGTACCGGAGGCGTGCTTAGTCTTCATCTGATTGATGCGTCATGCCGCATTTTGAACGAGATGGCGACATTTGCAAGTGCGGGTGTATCTGGTGGCACGAACGAGACTCAACCTACGGAGTCTTCATCAGCTTCTGCTGATTCATCTGTACAAGGAGAGGTATCCTCATGAGTGTACTCGTGACAGGCGGGGCGCGAAGTGGCAAAAGTTCGTTTGCCGAGCGTCTCTGTATGCAGCGATCCTCTGAGGCTTGGTATGTCGCTACGGCTCAAGCTTATGATGACGAGATGCGCGAGCGTATACGCCTGCATCAGAGCCAGCGGGATGAAGCAGGATATCTATGGCATACGGTGGAGGAACCGCTGGCATTGCCTGAGTTAATTACACGAATGGGAGAGTCCCATACAGGTACGTCTGCACCGACCGTTCTGGTAGATTGTCTCACACTGTGGCTCAGCAATGTGCTGTTAGCGCATGAACATGAACCGGTGCAGGTGCTGTACGATCATATGGACGCGCTGGTCGCGGCCATCCAGTCGTACCCGGGTCTGCTCGTGCTTGTCACCAATGAAGTAGGGGACGGTATTGTGCCGGAGTATGCGCTGGGCAGAAGATATCGGGATCTGGCGGGCATTCTCAATCAGCGGATTGCAGCGATTTGCCGCGAAGTGTTTCTGGTGACAGTGGGCATTGCGATTGAGCTGAAAAGCAGGGAGTATCGTTTATGAGTAAAGGCAATCTTGAACAAAAACATGCGGCTGCGGCCGCTTTTCAATTTCTGTCCCGTTTCCCGGTAAAAATGCAGCTTGATTTCGCCCCGCCATTATTGCGGGAGAGTGTAGTATATTACCCGCTGGTTGGTGCGATCATCGGATTATGCGTCTGGCTGGGCGGAGCCCTGATGGGTGCACTGCTTCCATCGTTTCCGGCAGCGGTGTTAACCTTGACGTTATGGGTATGGCTAACCGGAGGCCTTCATCTGGATGGTTGGATGGATACGGCAGATGGGCTGCTTAGTTATCGAACCCGTGAGCGAATGCTGGAGATTATGAAAGACAGCCGCGTCGGGGCCATGGGTGTAATCGCTTGTGTCCTACTGTTGATGATGAAAGCGTCATTGATTGCTGACTTTATCGCACGTGGCAACTGGGCTTATGGAGCTTTGCTTATCCTGCCGATGATCTGGAGCCGTTGGTTCATGGTATATGCCATGGCGGCCTGGCCGAATGCCCGCAAGGACGATGGACTCGCTGTCCTGTTCAAGGGATTGGGGGAACGGAGGGAAGTCCAGCGTGCACGCAGCTCCGCGGTTGGGCTAACCATTCTGGCAGGTGTGATCACATGGGCTGCGGTATGGATCTTCCAGCCGGATACAGCCATGTTCCAGGTGCTGGCGACGGAGAATGGATTGGTGTCGTTACCATGGTGGCTATATCCCGTTGCAGCCATCATTGTGGTGCCACTGGCTGGTTATGTGATTGGCAAATTCGTTGCCGGGCGTATCAGCGAAAGGCTGGGTGGACTTACAGGGGACACATATGGAGCCATGAATGAGCTGCTTGAGGCCGCACTGCTAACGGTACTTAGTCTGTTACAGGGATTCTTTTTGATATAACGCTGAGAGTGGTGGTGAGGGAACGTGGAAGATACTTCTGCACAAACGTCCGAACAAAAGGCAGCAGTATTAATGCTGCAAGGGACGGCATCGGATGTGGGGAAAAGTGTAATTACGACGGCCTTATGCCGAATATTCAAGCAGGATGGCTTCAGGCCGGCTCCGTTCAAATCACAGAACATGGCACTGAATTCTTACGTCACGGAAGACGGCAAGGAAATCGGAAGAGCCCAGGGAGCACAAGCCGAGGCATGCGGCATTGAAGCGACAACGGATATGAATCCAATCCTGATCAAGCCGGTTCGGGATATGCATTCTCAGATTGTCGTGCACGGTGTGCCTCTTACACAGATGAGTGCGTGGGATTACAGGCAGCATTTTCTACCCGAAGCCAAACAAACGGTCATGGATGCACTGAATCGGTTGCGCGCGACATATGATATTGTGCTGATGGAAGGTGCAGGCAGTCCTGCGGAGATCAATCTGAAGGATCGGGATATCGTTAATATGAATCTGGCGGGCTGGGCGGATGCTCCGGTTATTCTGATATCGGATATTGATCGTGGCGGTGTCTTTGCCTCCATTGTAGGTACTCTGGAGCTGCTTGAGCCGCATGAGGTTCAGCGTGTAAAAGGATTCATCATCAACAAGTTTCGTGGAGATCTGTCCTTGCTGCAGCCTGGGTTGGACTGGCTTGAAGAACGGACAGGCATTCCTGTATTGGGCGTATTGCCTTACATAAGTGATATTCAGATTGAAGCGGAAGACTCCGTGGTGCTGGACTCGATGCGACACGGCAAATCCGGTCAGCAGGAGCTGGACCTGGCAGTAATTCGTTATCCGCGTATTTCAAACTTTACAGACTTTGATGCCCTTTCTAGGGAGCCGGATGTGAATGTGCGGTACGTGACTTCTCCCGATGAATTGGGGCATCCCGACGCCATTCTGCTTCCAGGTACGAAGGATACGATCGGTGATCTGGCATTTCTGCGTGCGTCGGGACTGGAGCAAGCGATTGCCAGCCAGACGGAGCGTGAACATGTTCAGCTTGTTGGGATATGTGGTGGATATCAGATGCTCGGTCAGCATCTCAAAGATCCATTTGCGGTAGAAGCGAATCAGATTCAGGAAGCCCATGGGTTGGGATGGCTGCCCTTATCGACAACATTTCTGCAGAACAAACAAACGGTAAGAGCCTCCGGGCATGTTCACAGTCATCATCCAATTCGTTTGCCCAAGGAAAGTGATGCAGCAAACTCGTTGAAGATTAATGGATACGAGATTCATATGGGTGTTACCGAGTGTCTTGAGCCTGGACGTGTAACGGCCTTGTTCGAGATCGCCCATCCGGGAGGGCAATCCTTTAATGAAGGGTGGGGAACGACTGACGGCAAAGTGTGGGGAACGTACCTGCATGGTTTGTTTGAAAGTGATCAGTTCCGACGTTCATGGCTCAATGGTCTACGTGAAGGAAAAGGACTTGCTCCGCTACGGGAGACGTACAGCGCACGTGAACGTAAGGAAATAGAGTTTGACCGTGTAGCTGAATCATTACGTTCTTCTTTGGATATGCAGCGTGTATATGAGATTATGGGCGTTCAGCCACCTGAATAAAAGGAAGCTTGGGGTAACAACGATAGGAAGGTTGTTCTGTCATCGGCGTGAAGCGTGTAAATATTCATGAATTCAATTTATATAATATGCAGTCCAAAAGAATACCCCCATGCGTGGCAACGTTCCCTGAAAATCTGGAACGATGCTGAGCATGGGGGTATTTGAGTATCTAATGTTAAGTTTGATTCGAAAATGGAAACAATGGGTTAAAGGTATTCCGATTAGTTTATTTTGAAGTTCTTCATGGCGGATTGCAGTTCTACCGCTTGTTCATGCAGATGCCGTACGGTACTGGAATGGGAGTCCATCTCATTCAGTTGGAGATCCGCTGTAGAAGCAATCTCTTGCATGCTTTGACGGGACTTGGAAGTGATTTGAGCTGTTTCTTCCACGGAAGCACTGACTTGTTCAGCTCCAGCTGATACTTGCTGGGTAGAGGCGGATACCGTCTGAATGGTCAGATTGACGTTCTGAATCAACTCGTTAAGCTGCTGGAACGCGGAGCCTGCCTGTTGAACCACGTGAGTACCTGATCCGATCTCTTGGGTTACGCGGTTCATGGCATCAACGGAACGTTCAGCATCTTCACGGATAGTACCCAGGTAATCGGAGATTTCCTCTGTAGCTGTCTTGGATTGCTCCGCCAATTTGCGTACTTCTCCGGCAACAACGGCGAACCCACGTCCATGCTCTCCCGCACGTGCTGCTTCAATGGAAGCGTTGAGAGACAGCATGTTAATCTGTTTCGTAATTTCAAAAATGGATTGTACGATGGTCCCTATCGCGATCGAGCGCTCGTTCATCGTTTCTACATAACGCAGAGATTCGCTTGCGGTCTGACCGACACGTTCCATTTGCTGAATGGCATCCTGTGCCAGGCGGTTACCGTTAACAGCTTCGTTCGCAGCATCTCCGATCTGCTCGGATACTTCGGCAGAAGAGGAAGCAATATGCATAATGCCTTGCGTAATTTCTTCCATGGCTCTGGCATTTTCGGCCGCGCTGGAAGCGATGCTTACGCTGCCTTTCTCGGCACTTTCTGCAGAACGACTGGAGTTTTTCACCATACCGGACATGGATTCTACCCGTTTGAGCAAATCATTGGAGCCTTCGACAACTTCATTGGATGTGGAGAGGGCGCGGCTAATCATTTCTTTCAGATTATGAGTCATCGTCTGGAAGCTAGCAGCGAGCTGTGCAATTTCATCCTTACCTTTAATCTGAAGTTCAGCAGTCAGATCTCCTTGTGATATCTGTTTGCTATGTTGAACGAGCTTGATAATCGGTTTGGTTACACGTTTGATCATGCTTGTCGAGATGAGCCATCCGAGCACAAAGACCAATGCTGTGATACCGAGGCACAACCAGAAGATCTGTGCAATCTTGTCCTGAATGAATTGGGCATCCATGCTGACAGCCATGATCATGTTACTTCCTGCAATCGGTATAAAGGCTGCTTTATGTACTCCGAAGGAATCGGCATAAACCTGGCTGATTTCCATTTCCTTTTTCTCAATGGCCTCATTCATTGCTGCTTCTACTTTAATCTCATCTCCGGCTTTCATACCCGAGGAGGTATTTGCGATGACCACGGTAGCTTTACCATCCTGAATGGACACCACGTATGCTCCGTCCAGATTATGCTCTTTGGCTTTGCCAGCCAAATAGGATTCTACGGTCAGTGCAGCACCCTCAGATCCGGCTCCACCACTCTGTACTTGCAAAATTTTAGAAGCGGATGTGTTCTTGTATATATCCTGAATGGACGTGCTCAGGACCTTGTCGAACTGTGGAAGCACGTAGCTCTGCATAATATTCATGGAGACAGCATAGAAACTGATACTAAACAACAGGGAAGCAACCAGCAGTACGAGGAACAAAGTGCCTCTAATTTTACCGGCAACGGTGCGGTTTCGAAACATAGGATCATCCTTTCACGTCATGTTCATTAACATTATCGCTTTTCCGTTATCGTAAGACTAAATACCAACGAAGAAAGGCCTAATTTTCACGTTGAGAAAACTTGGGAATAAGCGGATATACCTATATTACAAAATTAACCGGAGGTTGAATACAATAATTTTCACGATTCAGTGTATTTTTTTCAGAAATAGATGAATTTGTTACACGCATATTACATAATATCAATTAATACCTACCAGAATAGTTTGTTATGTGATATATTGTTGAATATCGCTTTTGAGCGAGTAGAAAACCGGAATATCCGGTTACTCACACTGAGGAGGATTTATACAGATGAATACCTTTTTAATCATTTTGAACGTCGTGGTTATGCTCGCTCTTCTGGGTGTCCTGTTCTGGATGCAGAAGAAACATATTTCGTTTACCAAGCGTGTATTTGCGGGTTTGGGCATTGGGGTTGTATATGGCGTCATTTTGCAACTGATCTACACATCTGATTCTGACATCATTACCAAGTCGGTCGATTGGTTTAATCTGGCCGGTTCAGGATATGTTCGTTTGTTACAAATGGTCGTGATTCCATTGATCATGGTTTCCATCATTTCGGCCATCATGAATCTGAAAGGCAAGCAAAATCTCGGTAAAATGAGCCTTTCGATTATTGCAATCCTGCTCATCACGACAGCGATTGCCGCAAGTGTAAGTATTGTGACTAGCTTGAGCTTCAACCTGACTTCCATTGAGATCGAAGGTGGAGACCGAGAGCTCGCACAGGGGCAGAAGATGGAGGAACGTCTAGTTGACGTGAAGGATCAGACGATTCCACAGCAAGTGCTGGAATTCATTCCGTCGAATCCATTCGCGGACATGACCGGAGAGCGTCGTACATCCACACTGGCTGTTGTTATTTTCTCGGCCTTTATCGGTGTGGCAGTACTGGGATTGGATCGCAAAAAACCACAGCAGGCGGAAACGTTCCGGGGCATGGTTAATGCGGTATATGCGGTGGTTATGCGGATTGTAACGCTGGTGCTGAGGCTGACGCCTTACGGGATTTTGGCGCTGATTACGAAGGTAACCGCCACAACGAACCCGGATGAGATTCTGAAGCTGATCAAATTCGTTATTGCTTCCTACGTGGCGTTGATCGTTATGTTCATCATCCACCTGATTATCATTTCACTGTTTGGATTCAATCCAATTACGTATGTGAAAAAGGTTCTGCCAACACTGATCTTTGCTTTCACATCCCGTTCAAGTGCGGCAGCGATTCCGCTTAACGTGGAGACACAAACGAAGAGATTGGGTGTTTCAGACGGGATTGCGAACCTGTCGGCAAGCTTTGGTGCTACGATTGGTCAAAACGGCTGTGCCGGGATTTATCCGGCCATGCTGGCGGTGATGATTGCTCCTACGGTCGGGATCGACCCGATGAGCTGGGACTTCATCATTACTCTGATCCTGGTAGTCGTGGTCAGTTCATTCGGCGTAGCCGGTGTAGGCGGCGGGGCAACCTTCGCTTCCCTGATCGTGTTGTCCACGATGAACCTGCCGGTAGCTTTGGCAGGATTGTTGATCTCGGTTGAACCGCTCATCGACATGGGCCGTACGGCGCTGAACGTGAACGATTCGATGACCGCAGGTCTCGTATCCAGTAAAATTTTGAAAGAAAACGATCAGGATACATTCAATGACCAAAGTCGTGATCTGGATTCCGCCGTTCAGGTGTAATTCAGATTCATAATAGGCGGATGGCAGTTACTGCCACAAGCCATGCAAGAGCAGTCGTTCTTCGGGTTAATCCGAAGGGCGGCTTTTTGTTTTTAGCATCCGTTGGGTAACCGTAAATATCACCTGAAGTCAGTTGGAGTTATTTAGTGCTGTTCAACCTTGGGGAAATGTGATAGAGTATTCATGTTTTGGCCCAGAGCCAAACCGCGGTTCGTAACCATCCCGCGTAATCAAAACTAGGAAGGCAGTGTATTTATATTGTTTAATTTAGGATGGGGAGCGCTTTTTGTTCTCGTAACGTATGGCTTTTTTCTTTTGTGTTACCGCTTGTTCGGTAAAAAGGGTCTTTATGCCTGGATTGGTGTGGCAACAGTCATTGCCAATATACAGGTGACCAAAACGATAGATATTATGGGTATCGTTCTAACGCTGGGTAATACGATGTATGTTAGCATGTACCTGACCAGTGATCTGCTCAATGAGAAATATGGACCGGGTGAGGCGCGCAAAGCCGTATGGTTCGGGTTCTTCACATTGATCATGACGACAGTGCTGATGCAGATGGTATTGTTCTTTGAGCCAGCATCGACGGATTTTGCACAGGATTCGATGAAAACCCTGTTTGGTCTGCTACCACGGCTAGCACTCGGAAGTCTGACAGCCTATTTCATCAGTCAGTTCCTGGACGTGCGACTGTACACTTGGCTGCGTAAGGTGGCGCCAGGGCGCAATCAGTTGTGGATACGTACCAACGGTAGCTCGATCATCAGTTCGTTTGCGGATACACTGGTATTCTGCACGATCGCTTTTGCCTTCATCTATCCATGGGACGTCTGGCTTGAAATTTTCTTGACGACGTACGTGATCAAATTTGTATTGACCGCGGTAGGAACGCCGTTTCTATATGCTGCACGAAGCTTTAAATTCAAGGACGAAGCCTAGATTCGTAGTTCATTCGTCCGGAAAATGTTGAAGTCAACACAAAAGTCCCGCAAAGCCATTCATTCATGGTTTCGCGGGACTTTTGGTTAAGGCCAAAAAGGATTAGTCCGTCAGAATTTGCAGCTCTTTTGGATAGGACGTTAGCACCTCAACGCCAGTTTCTGTCACAAGTACATCATCCTCGATACGCACACCGCCTGCGCCGGTTACATAAATGCCCGGCTCAATCGTAAACACCGTACCTTCCTCCAGAATGTCCATGTTCTGACCATGCAGTGAAGGATACTCATGCACGTCAATGCCCATTCCATGTCCAACTCTGTGCAGGAAACGTTCGCCGTATCCAGCATCTTCCGTAACCTGGCGTGCTGCACGGTCAATATCCGCACAGGTGACACCTGGCTTAACTGCCCGAATGGCAGCTTCATTTGCTGCGAGCACAGTGTTATAGATGGTTTTAAGTTCAGGTGAAATGTCACCAAAGGCAAATGTGCGCGTAATATCTGATGCATACCCACCAGCGTAGACACCCATATCAAACATCAACAGATCACCATGCTGCAATTTGCGTTCACCTGGTGTGCCGTGTGGCAAGCCTGTTTTGGGTCCTGTGAGCACCATGGTATCAAAGGAAGGGCCGTCTGCACCCAGTTTCTTCATCTGGTATTCCATTTCGGCAACCAGTTCGATTTCGGTTACACCTGTACGAACGTGAGACAGTCCTTGGCGGAGCGTCTCTTCAATCAGATGAATGGCGTGGCGAATGCGACCGACCTCATCCGGTGTTTTTTTCACACGCAAGGTGCGAAGCAAAGGGCCGACATCTTCAAAGTTGGCAGCGCCCAGCGCGGCGGTCAACTGTTCATAACGTGCGACAGTCACGTATTCTTTTTCGAGACCTACGCGGCCCAGACGTCCTTGATAACGCTCAAATAAGGCGTAAGGATTGTCCGTATCAGTGTGCGTGGCAATGTTCGAGACCGAAGAAGCGGCTGTGGCAGCTTCCTCGTCGAGTGCAGGCACGATCAACAGCGGATCTTCGCCCCGTGCAAGGACAAGCCCAAGGAAACGTTCATGCGGATTACTCGCAAAACCTGTTAAGTAGTAAATATGTTTCGGATCTGTAATCAGCATGGCGTCCAATCCTTGCGTAGACAGACCCGCTTCCAGCCGGGATAAAGGAGTTTGATTCATTAGTTATATGTCCACCTTTCATTCGTTCTATCTTTCTATTATAGAAGAATGTCGAGGAAATCCAAATGGAGGCGGGAATGATGACCGAAAATTAGCTTTAACTAGCCGTTTGAGTGGCAGGTGGGGAGGGTAATACAGGGCGAAACCGCGTAGGGTTGCCTTACTTACTTACTTATTTATTTACTTACTTTAGAAATGGACAGTCCCTTGAAACTGGGATTACACGATATAACATCGACATTAGAAGGGAGATGTATTCATGAATAATCGACTAAGCGTTCCGTTATATGCTTCGTTACTCAGTATGGCTTTGCTAACAGCCTGTACTTCGGGTGACCAGACGACAGAATCGCAGCAAACGTCACAAGGACAGGGTACAGGTCAGGGACAGACAGCGGAAGGGGGTAATAACAGTGCTGGTGGTGGGGAAGAGGAAACAGATGAAAATGCTGTAATTCCTTACGAGGCTTCCGTGCTGGTCGACGGACTCAATGTACCTTGGGAGTTGGTAAGCGTGCCTGATGGACGGATGTTTGTAACAGAGCGACCGGGTACCATTCGGGTCATCGAGAACGGAGAGCTGGCATCTGAACCTCTGATTGAATTTTCTGCACCGTTTAATGAAGAAGGGGAAGGTGGCCTGCTTGGACTTGCTGCTGATCCGGACTTTGACAATAATGGCTATCTGTATGCATACCATTCCTATCTGGAAGGTGGTGGTGACATTGCCAATCGGTTGTTGCGTTTGAAAGTGAGTGATGGGAAGGCGACCATAGATAAGGAGCTGCTCAGTGACATTCCTGGTGGGGTGAATCACAATGGAGGACGGATCAAGATTGGCCCGGACAATCTGCTTTATATTACGACAGGTGAACGGTACGAACCGGAGCTGGCCCAGAACGAAGATAGCTTGGGTGGCAAAATATTGCGGATTGGTCTCGACGGATCGATCCCAGAAGATAACCCTTGGCCTAATTCACCGGTGTACAGTATGGGGCATCGGAACGCACAGGGCCTGGCTTGGAACCTGGACAATGGCTATCTGTATGCCACAGAGCATGGGCAGCGTAATTTTGATGAAATTAACCGGATTGAAGCTGGTGATAATTATGGCTGGCCAGAGGTAGAGGGAGACGATGATGACAAGGGTACATATCAGGCTCCGCTTGCGCATAGTGGAGATGAAACATGGGCTCCATCAGGTGTAGCTTTTATAAAGGAAGGGCCATGGGCCGGATCACTGCTTGCTGCCAATCTGAGGGGTGAACAACTGCTTAAAATTACTCTGTCCGAAGATGGTACACAAGTAACGCAGGTAGAGCCGATTTTTAAAGACGAGTGGGGACGTATTCGCAATGTGACTTCTGGAGAAGACGGGAAGTTATACGTGCTCACGAACAACCGGGATGGCAGGGGAGCTCCACGTGATGGAGATGACCAACTGATCGTTCTGACGCCGAAACCGTAACATTACAATAGAAAAGGGGTTGTCCCGCCATATTCATGACGTATGGACAGCCCCTTCGATTCAATATTTACGTAAATATAACTTAGTTGCAGGTACCAATTAGTCGGCGCTTTCCGCGAGTTCGGCAATGCGCCGACTCGGCTCATCGGTGTACTCGCCACCATGGTAACAAAGTACCTTCTCCAGCTTCAGGCCAAGCAGCCTTTTCAAGCTGCGAAGTGCTTCAGGCATGTCCGGTGTTGCAGGTGGAGCAGGACCCACCAATTCATCATCGACCACACGCAATTCATCGGCAGCGAGCAGGAATTGTTGCTCCCGGAAGTACAAGCAGATATGTCCGGGGGTGTGTCCTGGTGTATGAATGACCTGGATACCACCTTGTAGAGGCAACATGTCACCGTCCTCTAACACTTTGGATATTTTGAACTCAGTCCGCTGTGAGATCAATTGTTCCGCCAGCTCCGCTATAGGTTCAGGTAGCAACGCTTTGCGTTCTGGCGTGAACTTGATCATGGGCTCTTTGCCCGTGATAAACGGAATTTCATCGCTATGCGCCCAGATTTCCACTTCCGGAATAGCATTTACCAAGGCACCAAGATTACCAATGTGGTCTATATCGGAATGGGTTACAATAATGCGCTTGATATCAGACAGCTGAACGCCTTCATGCTCCAGTGCGGACTGAAGTTCGGCGAGTTGGCCAATCATGCCTGTATCCACAAGCGTAATACCATCTTCATCGTGCAACATAACAGGATAGATCGGGTTTTTACCCGCAGGTGTGACAATATGAAGATTTAGAACCGTAATATTCATGGGTTGATTGTTCATATTTGTTTCCGGAGCGAATCCGGAGCACCTCCTTTGTCGTGTATGACCATTTGCATGTATCATGTATTCGTCAGTTCTCTGGCTGATTATATTTCAAATGTTTTCTATACTTCTTCACCGTATCCAGGGTGGATTCAAACTCTTGCTTTGCATCGTGATTTTCTCTAATAATGGAAGCATAAGAAAAGTTGGAGTGAATAAGTTTATTTCTCAGTTGAAACACTTTGGCTATTTCTTCTTCAATTTTCTCTTCTTCCGATTTTAGGAACAGATGCTGATTTTTCAATTCAGCCTGAAGGATCTCGATATTGGATAATGAGCGGTATGCAGGAGTTTTCATCAACTGGATCGAATTAAATTTTTTTTGATACGTTTGTTGGTATAGTTGATTCAGCAGGTCTTCAATGATCGAGCATAATTCAATCGTCCATGAACTGTATTTTCGTTCTTTCCGTTTTTGGGTAAGCTCACCAATCTCTTCATCGTTCCACAGTTTATCTTTTTCATACAGGGATGAGTCTATCTTTTGCTGGAGATTGTGAGATTCCTGTTCGATGAGTGCAATCTCAAGTTTCGCTTCTTTTTTCAGTTTCTTGAAGTCTTCTTTGGTTAGCATACTTATCCTCCCTATAAGACCAATATGTGATCTTTCAATTATCTCATATTGACGTCAGCAGTGCTTAAAAAACAAAAGGATGACTGTCTCAAAATATGAAGAACCTCTGGTTCAGAAGGGAAGTACCTGATGTCCATTCCAACAGCCGTTGTTACGGGAGCCAACTCAGGCATGGGTCTGGCAACCACCATTGAACTTGCAAGGCAAGGGTATCACGTGATTATGGCATGCCGCAGCGAGAAGCGCGGACAGCAGGCACTGGAGGAGGCACTGCGTCAGTCCGGCTCTACTGCGATTGAACTGATGCTGTGTGACTTGGGGTCACTGGAGAGCATCCGCCATTTTGCCCAATCCTTCCGTGAGCGTTACGACACACTTGACGTTCTCGTTAATAATGCGGGTGTCGTCATGTTGAAGCGCCAGGAAACCTCTGACGGTTTCGAACAAGCCATCGGTATTAACCATCTTGGACATTTCCTGCTTACCTTACTCCTGATCGAACCTTTGAAGTCTGCGAAGCAGGGGCGTATAGTGAATGTTTCGTCTGGTGCTTACAAAGCCGGGAAAATCCATTTCGAAGATCCCCATCTGCACAAAAGTTACAATCCAATCAAAAGTTACGCTCAATCCAAGCTGGCTAACGTGTTGTTCACACGTGTTCTGGCCCGCAAATTAGCGGATACCCGAATCACGGTCAACTGCCTCCATCCCGGTGCGGTGGGTACAAGTATTGGCGTAGACCGCAATACCGGTTTTGGCACACGCATTATGGCTTTGGTGGGCAAACTACCGTTTTTCCTTTCACCAGAAGAAGGGGCACAAACGGCCATCTATCTCGCCACAAGCCCTGAAGTCGCCGGGGTAACCGGGCGTTACTTTTATCAACAAAAGGACCAGGAACTGAAAGCCCATGCGCTGGATGCGGCAGATGCTGAGCGTTTCTGGACATGGAGTGAAGAGCAAGTTGGACTTAGACCCGAAGAGAAATTGTAACTACTGACTGTTTGAAGCGGCAGATGCGGCTTACTTGTTTCCACATAATTAGAGGCAGCCGTTTTCCATACTAACGGGCTGCCTCTAAAGTTAAGGTCCAGCCAATTCCTAATTAAGCGCTCAGGCTTTGGCCTTCATAGCTTGCTGAATCAGCTCTATAAATGCTTCAATGCGCTGAATGCCTTGATCGCCCTGACCGTATGCACGGACAGAGGCGGATGAGGCGTTTTTCTCATTTTCCCCGAGCACGAGCGAGTAAGGCACTTTTTCCATCTGAGCTTCACGGATTTTGTAGCCGAGCTTCTCACTGCGCAAGTCTGTTTCTACCCGAATACCGGCAGCCCGCAGCTGGCTCTGAACTTGAAGCGCATAATCTGCGTAATGATCTGACACTGGCAGCAGCTTCACTTGCACGGGCGCGAGCCAGAGCGGAAATGCACCTGCATAATGTTCAGTCAGGATGCCGATGAAACGATCAATTGAACCATAGATGGCACGGTGGATCACGACAGGACGGTGTTTCAGGCTATCCTCGCCAATATAAGTGAGATCGAACTTCTCGGGCATTTGAAAATCGAGTTGAATTGTTCCACACTGCCAGCTGCGCTTCAGTGCATCGAGAATGTGGAAGTCAATTTTCGGACCGTAAAAGGCACCATCACCCTCGTTAATGCGGTATTTCACACCGCGCCGATCAAGTACACTCTGCAATGCTCTTTCTGCTTGATCCCACAGCTCTTCCGATCCCATGGAATCTTCCGGACGAGTGGACAACTCAATGTTGTACTCAAATCCAAAGATGTCGTACATACGTCCGATCAATGAAATCGCCTGGTTAATCTCTTCCTCGATCTGCTCTGGCATCACATAGAGATGGGCATCATCCTGACAGAAAGTCCGCACCCGCATCATGCCGTTCAGAGCGCCTGAGAATTCATGGCGGTGGACCTGACCGAATTCCATCATACGAATCGGTAGCTCACGATAGGAATGGAGTGTATTTTTGAAAATCAGCATGTGTCCCGGGCAGTTCATAGGTTTCAGGGCAAAAGTCGCATCGTCCACTTCCGAGAAATACATATTGTCCTTGTAATGTTCCCAGTGCCCCGATTGCTCCCACAGACGGTTGTTCATCATGAGGGGAGTACGAACTTCCTGGTAGCCTTCCTGCAGCTGCAATTCACGGGAGAATTGCTCCAGTTCTGTACGAACAGTCATGCCTTTGGGCAGATAGAACGGCATACCGGGTGCTTCTTCAGAGAACATGAACAGTTCAAGCTCCTTACCCAGTTTGCGGTGATCTCGTTTTTTCGCTTCTTCCAGCATGTGTAGATGTTCATCCAATTGGGCTTTGCTCGGGAAAGCAGTGCCGTAGATGCGTTGCAGCATTTTATTATCCGAGTTGCCGCGCCAGTATGCACCTGCCACATTCAGCAGTTTGAATGCTTTGATCCGACCAGTGGACGGAAGATGAGGGCCGCGACAGAGATCGAAAAACTCTCCTTGGTCATAAATGGAAAGCTCAGCGTCCTCCGGTAAATCCTGAATAAGTTCAAGCTTATACGGGTCCTGAATCTCTCCAAAGATGCGAAGTGCTTCCTCCCGGCTAACTACCCGGCGGCTAATTTTCTCATTTTCTTTTATGATTTTGTTCATTTCTTGCTCAATGGCAGCCAAATCACTGATGGATAGAGCATGCTCCAAATCGACATCGTAATAGAATCCATCTTCAATGACAGGCCCGATGCCCAGCTTGACTTGTTCCGCACCGTAGATGCGTTTGAGAGCCTGCGCGAGTACATGAGCTGTGCTGTGTCGGTAACGATACAGACCTTCCGCGCTGTCCAAAGTAACGATGACGAGTTCACAATCTTGCTCAAGCACCCAGTCGAGATCGACATTCTTACCATTCACGATTCCACCGATGGCTTGTTTACCTAGACTTGTGCTGATGGATGAGGCGACCGCTCCTACAGTGATGCCTGCATTGTAAGAACGTACAGCTCCGCCTTGCAGGCGAATTTCAATCGGATGCCCGGGTTGCTGTTGGTCATTCGATTGGTTGCTGGATTGGCTGTTATTATTCGGATTACTCATGTGAACCACTCTCCAATATTCAAATTTGAAGCGCAAAAAACACCCGTCCCGGAAAAGGGACGAGTGCGCTCAGCTCGTGGTTCCACCCTAATTTGGTTATGAATGCTCCTGAACACGACCAGCCGCCGCAAACAAGAACATCATAACCCTCATTGGGATCCGTTATCGGGGATCAGGCGGTGAACTCTACTGACAGCTTTGTCCGGAATTCATGAAGAAGACCAAAAAGCTGAAGTTCGAGGTCACGGCTGCAGAGGGGTAATTCCGGTCCGTTCGCTGAAGAAGGTTTCACCAATCCCTTCTCTCTCTGGGCAGCACGCAAACGGAATCTTGTCTCTGGTCATCGCCAAATATGCAAAATCGATATCAATTGAATTGATCTTAATATCGTTGAAGTTCATATCAATATATTGGAACAGGTGTTATTGAGTGTCGATTATATAGATTGGAAATGAAAAGGTCAAGCGGAATGTTTTTTTACCCATGTTCTGATTGTCCATCCCATATTAATCGAATGACAGTACCCTCACCAGAAGTTGATTGTACTTCAATACGGCCCTGCATCGCTTCAATTAACCCTTTCGTAACCGCCATACCAAGGCCTGATCCGACATCGGACGTGCCTGTATCGGTCCCTCGGTAATATCGTTCAAACAGCCTCCAGACCAATTCCGGGTCCATTCCTTGACCGTCATCGGCAAAATGAACACTGAACTCCCCAGCCTGTTTACCCGGATGTACACTAACGGTCAGTGTCGATTCCGCTGGATTATGCAGAAGGGCGTTAGCGGTCAGATTATCCACAATACGTTCAAACGAAGGAATATGCACATGGCCGTATACCGGAACTTTCGCAGGGAGGAACACAATACGTCCCTCGCCATATACCGGGTTGCGTTCTGCACGCTGGACGAGATCATGCAGTAGCGTATTTACGTCAGTTTCTTCCGCAGGTGGCTGGTATCCACCGCTTCGCAATCGGTACGTCATGGCAAGATCATTCACAAGTCGGTCCATATACATGGATTTGTCCAGCATAATGCCCGCGAATTCCCTCACTTCTTCCGGGGACCAGCTATATTTCTGTGCTTCAAGCATATGGGCGTATCCCTGGATGGAGGATAGCGGTGTCTTGAGATCATGCGTTATTCCGGCGATCCATTCCTCACGCAGAGATTCGGTCTGTTTACGGAGCTTTTCATCTTGTTTCAATGTTGCGGATAATGCCTGCATGGAGCGAAGCACTTCAGCATACACGTGGTATTTCCGTTTCCACTTGCCATTTCGTCGCTGGCTGCGAGGTACGCCGCCAATGCCTTTGGGTTCTTCATAATGTCCTTGTTCCAGTCGTTGGAGCCATTGGAGCATATGCAGCATGGGGGAACCGAAACGATTAGCGTACCATAGGGCCAGCAGAATTAGCAAAATGATAACGGATAGGATCAGCACAATGAGCACAGGGGTCAAAATGAAGTTATAGGGATTTTCTTCCCCTGTAGCAGTTGGATCGACAGGTATACTGAGCATCCAGGTTGTGCCATTCTGTACATCGTAAAAGGTTGCGATCGATATTCCATATCGATTGGGATAACGAATACGCAAAGCCAGTTCCTGTATGTTGTAACTGCTAGGGACGCCCATGGCAGGTTTATTATAAGAAGCCAGCTCTTGACCGTAGGCATCCAAAATTTGCAGATAGGCACCTTTGGAACGGATGGCATCCTCTTGTTTGGGGAGAAGTATAAGCTCTCCATTGGTGTAATGACTGTCCTCACGGGCTTGATCGAGTAAGGATTTGGTCTGATTGCGTTCGCCATACAGCAAGGTGAACATCTCGCCGTTTTTCTCCCGAATCAGCATGACGATCTGGTACGGGAACGGTTTTTTTGCTTCCCAGTATGCGATCAACTCTCCAGGCTTGTATTGCTTCGGAACGTCATCCGGTGTATCAAAATCATCAATGACGTAGCCTTTTTCATCCACAACCTGAAGCCATCCCTGATTTTTCTCGACCTGCTTCAGCAGCCTGGGATCATAGCGGACCGTCCCATCGGGCATGATTTCTGCGGTATTAATCAGTTGGTCAAGACCACTAGTAGCGAAGTCATCCACCAGGCTTACTTCATTTACCTTTTGAACGACCCAATAGGTGGCTGCAGAACCCAACAGGATGATAAGGACTACTGCGCCAGCAAGCATAACGATAAATCGGGTCATTAACCTGCGACGAATACTCATGCGCGTGACACTTGGTTAGGCAAAATGAGTTTGTATCCCAGCCCCCGGACGTTGACGAGAAAGGCAGGGTTAGAGGGATCAGCTTCAATCCGCTCACGGATACGGTGAATATGAACCATAACGGTGTTGTCATCGCTGATGGCTTCCGAACCCCATACGCGTTCATACAATTCCGATTTGGTGAAAATGCGATTGGGATGCTTGCAGAAAAAGAGCAGCAGCTGATAGACAAGAGCCGGACAGTTTACCGGCTGTCCTTCAACTTGAAGCTCACCAGCTTGTTCAAATACTTGAAAACGGCCAAAATCATATACCCCTTCCTGCACAGCAGGAGATGACGAAGTTGCGTCAGAAGAGGGTGGAGTTGCCGTCGTAGCCGTCGCCATTTTGGTAGGTAAATAACGTTTCAGCAGTGATTTGATGCGGGCGACCACTTCCAGTGGATTAAATGGTTTAACGACATAATCATCGCCGCCAACGGCGAATCCGGTTAACTTGTCATAATCCGTAGTTTTGGCAGTCAGAAAAAGAATCGGTGCATCGGTCACTTGCCGCAGAAAGGGACAGATTTCCAGTCCACTTTTGCCAGGCAGCATGATGTCCAGCACGATGCAGTGATAGGTTTTATTTTCGCAGGCGGTAATCGCCTCTTCCCCAGTGGTAACGGTGTCGATGTCTACAAATTGTTCTTTGAGCAGGACGGTTTTGAGCATATGTAAAATGGCTTGTTCATCATCAACTAGCAGTATGGAGACGTGATCCATGATGTGAAATGACCTCCTAGGGCTTCCTGTTTGTTTATTGCTAATCATACCATCCGAGAGGGCTATGTAGTGTGTGAGCTATCTTAACGGAATCTTAATTATGAAGCCATAGAAGACGCGACAGTTTAACTACATGTAAGGAAGAGTTAGACGAAGGATAAGATTCATTCTGTACACTTAACTGGAAAGTATAACGAACACCAGAGGGGATGTAGAGAATGAAGAGGTTAAAAGAAGGATTTAAAATTCTTACGGATCACTTAAATGGCGGGGAAAGTCTTCCGAAATCAGGATATGCTGCACATGAGAAATTACAGAGCAAAAAGAGCTGGAAGTTGCTTGCCATTGCCCTTGGAGCCTGCGTGATGTTGTCTGCCTGTGGTAACAGTAATTCGATTACATCCGAGCAGGCGGAACAGCAGTCCGAGGAACAGATGACAAATGCCAATGAAGCGAGTGAGAGTAAAAATCAGGAAGAGAATTCGGGTAAAGAGGTGAGCGACATCATTACACCTGAGAATTTCATCGATACGTTAATGAACGGTTCCAAGGATGCCATTTACAGTCAGATGAGTCCCGAGTTGAAGGAAGCACTAACGCTTGAACAGTTTAAAACGTCTGCGGATCAATTCCTTGAGGGAGTAACTTCCTTTGATCTAGTGGTAGATGCCAAAGTGAACCATTTAACTGAGTTCGCCTGGAAGGATCAAACAGGAACCAAAGGGATTCAAGCCTATTTTACCGAAGCTAATCAGATTGAAGGGCTATTAATCCAACCACTGGAACCCCATGTAGATACGGATCAAACGTTCACCAAAACCGAATTTCAATTCCCTATGAAGGGGAAATGGTATGTGTTCTGGGGAGGTAATGATGTGATGTCGAACTATCATTATGAGCATGAAACACAGCGCTATGCGCTAGATATTATTCGCACCAAAGAAGCTTCCAGTTACAACGGAGATGCGAAAGTGAACGAAAACTACTACGCTTTTGGTGAACCGCTCTATGCAGCAGCAGATGGAACCGTAGTCGATATCAAGAATGATATTCCAGATAACATACCAGGTGTTATGAACCCGGAAGAACCAGCGGGTAATAATGTGGTCATTGACCATGGAAACGGAGAATACAGCATCACCGGGCACATTAAGAAAGGCAGTGTGGCCGTCAAAAAAGGGGACAAAGTCAAGCAGGGAGACCTCATTGGAGAGCTGGGTAACTCAGGTAATTCCAGTGAAGCTCATCTGCACTTCCAGGTATCGGACGGCCCGGATCTATTCACTTCCCGTTCTGTTAACATTCGTTGGGCGGATCAGAGCCAGCAGTTAACCCGGGGTAACACGATTCAAGGGTTGTCTGAGTAAATATGGAATTGAGCTGAATGTTGGGGGATGACGTCGACTTCCTTCCTCCGTTATAATACCATCATAAGATAGAATCGATCTGGATGATGGAGGAGTAGACATGAAGCTGGATAGTGTACAGATTGAGTATGCGCGTCGTGAGGACCTGCCTAGGATTGTGGAGATCTATAATTCTACGATTGAGAGCCGGATGGTAACGGCGGATTTGGAGCCGGTGACTGTCGAACAACGTATTCCGTGGTTTGAGGAGCATTCATCGGATCATCGCCCTCTTTGGGTGATGAGAATTGAGGGACAGGTTGTAGCCTGGGCCAGCCTGAGTTCGTTTTATGGACGTCCTGCGTACAATGGGACGGTGGAAGTCAGTGTGTATGTGGATCAGCAGTGCCGGGGAATTGGGGCTGGCGGACGTTTGCTGAACACCATTTTTGACGCTTGTCCTGCGCTTGGAATCAAGACGATTCTGGGCTTTGTGTTTGGACATAATGAACCGAGTCTGGGGTTATTACGCAAGCATGGCTTTGAACAATGGGGCTATTACCCTGAAGTGGCTGTGCTGGATGGCGTCAACCGGGATTTGGCGATTTTGGGCAAAAAAATATAAACATGTTTCACAATAAATGAAAACCTCCAAATCCACATGCATGGATTGGAGGTTATTTTTGCTTACATCGAGTAAATAGGGGATGACTTAGGTGTGCGACACGCCAAGCCTCTGTTTAATATCCTGAATCTGTGCCAGATGACGCTCTTCATGATAGCTTGCAAAATCGACCCATTGAGCCAGATCCATCTCACCGAAAACCGGGTGAAGAAAGGACTTGCTCCGCAGCAGTTCAGACTCATGATCTTGTGCAACGTGCATCAATGCTTGATGTGAGTCTTCCAGGTCATGTCGTACATTCGCCAGCGTTTCTGGTTCCGCAGGAGGCTGGAGATGAGACGGGGCGCTGACAGAGTGGCTACGATCCAGTGTAAGCTCATATGGTTTTTTGTCCACAGCAACGGTCTGTTCATTCTTTAGAGCGGCTTGGGCTTGCTTCACAATGATGTTTTCCATCATATTCAGGTGACGGAGAACTTGCATAATACTCCAGTGAGTTGGTGTGGGTTGGAGGTTCAATTGCTCTTCATTGAGTCCAGAGACGGCTTCCCAGATTTGGCTCCGAATGTCGTCATTACGAGTGAACATCGTGCGATCCTCTCCTTTAAATGAGTTCTATGATGTCAGCTTATGTAAGTGCGGTGCCTAAAATGTGGATGCTTAATATACATCATAGAGGATTTGAAAGGCGAGTGGAAGCGGTGTTTAATTTACTTTGTTAGTTGAAGTTATGTATATGAGAATGAAGCTGTCTTTTATAAACGGGTCATATCAAATTATACCATCGCCAAAAAAAGAATTGACGCTAAGTAGTGCGGGACTCTATAATCGATAACAAGTAACTTGATATGTAAGGAGTCCTGACATGGTATGTTAGTAATTGACGAGGTGTATCACCATACAGCATTGCAAATATCATCGTCCGATTTATTGTACCTTATCCAACAGCTCAAGGTCAAAAAAGAAAATGAGATCGAAACGCTTAAACATAAAATTGAACAATTCGAACAAAAAAAACGTGCGGAAGAAGTGGCTTATCAATCCTTGTCGACTGTACGCAAATGGTTCGCAGGCCGCCCTGCATCCCATCACCAGGCGGTGGAATATATGGTCCAGGTGAAGGAACGTTTTCGCAAAATGGAACAAATCCGGCGGCGGATACGAGAACTGGACCGTATTGCTGAACGAATCAAGCATCCGGACAGCATCGAACGGGACGAAATCGAGCTTACGCCCGAAACGATCCGGGAGATTAGACAGCTTAGGGAAACGGAGGATGTATAAGCATGACTTTGGAGACGTTAAGCTCCGGGATTGATACGGTCTGGGTCGTATTGAGTGCAGCCATGATTTTGTTGATGGAGGGCGGATTCGCGCTCCTGGAGGCTGGCTTTGTACGTTATAAAAATAGCGTGAATATTATTATGAAGGTTTTCGCTGACATTACCATTGGAACGTTGCTTTTCTATGCCATCGGATTTGGCTTGATGTATGGCTCTGATGCTGGAGGTTTTGTAGGCATAACCGGATTTTTCCTCAATGGAGACTTGTCTCACCTGGACGTACCCGTATCATTGGAAACATTCTGGCTGTTCCAGGCCGCGTTCACCATTGCTGTCATTTCCATCGTATCGGGCGCTGTTGCTGAGCGGATTAACTTTCGTGCCTATCTGCTGTACATCATATTGATGACGGCCATTATTTATCCGATTGGTGGACACTGGGCATGGGGCGGCGGTTGGCTCAGTAAGCTGGGGATGCAGGATTTCGCCGGTTCCGCAGTCATTCACGCGTTGGGCGGGTTCTCTGCACTGGCCGCAGCGATTATTATTGGGCCGCGTAAAGGCAAATACACGCCGCATGGCGTAAGTGCCATTGCGCTCCCAAGTAATCTGCCGCTGGCATCTGTAGGTGCATTCCTGCTGTGGTTCGGTTGGTTTGGCTTCAATGCAGGAAGTACGCTCAGTGCAACTGATGTCAGGATCGGTCACATTGCCATCGTTACGATGTTATCTGCTGCTTCAGGCGGTGCGGTTACACTGCTCTACACCTTGTTCCGATTCAATCGTTCAGATGCACCATCGGTCATTAATGGCTCGCTGGCCGGTCTAGTCGGTATTACGGCAGGGTGTGCCTTTGTCGGTGATGTGGCTGCGATATTTATCGGAGCGGTATCCGGATTGCTCATGATGGCTGCAACGAATTGGTTAGACCGCAGGCAGATTGATGATCCTGTGGGTGCGTTCCCTGTTCATGCTGTATCCGGGATGTGGGGTACGATTGCCGTGGGTTTGTTTGCAACCGATGGTGGTTTGTTCATGGGAGGTGGCTGGAGGCTGCTGGGTGTTCAGGCGCTTGGCCTCACGGCTTTGGTCGTCTGGGGATTTGTCATGACCTGGATTGGTCTGAAACTGATTGGTAAGATCGTTCCTGTCCGTTCCACAGAAGAAGAGGAAGAATTAGGTCTGGATATTAGTTATCATGGTGTAATGGCTGCACACCAGTCGCATGAATTTCTGGATGGCGAGGAGCATATTCGGGCTTTCCAGAATGATTCACCGAATCGGGATCGTTAAGAATGAACCGAATGAATAGTAGGGAGGGAGACTGACAACGGATGTCAGTCTCTTTTTTTGCAAGAAGCAGGGAAAGAAGCGTCAGCGGAAGAATATACAGGTGTGAACCTGAATATGTCTCACCATAGATGTATTGTCAGAAGGGGAGGATCTGTATGATTAAACCTGAACAATGTGAACGTCTAACCAGAAAAGCCCGGAAAACTCTTGAAGAATATGGATTGGGGAATGCTGCCGATCTGCTGTTATCTTCAAGCCGTTGGGGAATTCGCCTTGATGTATCGACAATCGATGAGTATCGCAGAACAGGAAATTCACGTGTAGGTGGAAATCCGGATCTGCCGAGTAACATGAAATGGCCTTTGACACAGGATGGGGTGCCCATGACATTCCTGGCCCAGTTGAATCTCGTGGATTTGACGCCATATACGCCAAATGATGGGCGCGGGAGTTTGCCCGAACGGGGCATGTTATACTTTTTCATTGGTGTGGATGAACCTGCTTATCATATTGAGCATCGTGTGATTTATGAGCCGGACGCTCATAACCTGACAAGGCGAGAGCCTGATGGCGAAACCGCATTGGGCGAGGACGATTTTGTAGCACATTCGGTAACAGTGCTGCCTAATCTCGAGTTTCCTACATATGCATACATTGATTCTCTGGCTCTAAATGCAATCGCCGCCCCGCTTTCTGGTGGAACGGTTGCTGTCGAAGGGGAGGAAGGTCTGTATGACCGATACCTCGAATTTGAGTCCAGCTGGAATCATCCGAGTACGCAGAACTGGGGTGGCATGTTTGGATACCCGGACGGTCAGCATCCGGATGCAGAACATCAGGCGCTGTTACAGATCGTGCTAGATGAAGAGTACGTTTATGACGAGCAGGCGTGTGAGAAGAAGCTGACTGCTCATTATGGCGGGGATGAGAAACGCACACAACAAGAGCTTGCGGATACCTTACTTCTATTAAAAATTGATACGCATGACGCTATCGGTTTTCAATGGTGGGATTGTGGGGAGCTGCAATTTTTCATTCGCAAGGCTGACTTGCTCGTAGGACGATTCGATCAAACGTATTGTTCGTTATATTCAAGTTGAGTTCGTGTTTGTTATCATCGGAGCAACAAAATGTCCCAATTTCCGTCTATATGAGGGAGGAGGGACTTTTTTTTGTTCATCATTGTTGGTTTTCGAGCAAAGCTGGTTTATATATATAGGGGGAATTTATAGTTGATTGGCGATCATACGTTCTGTATAATGGAATAAAAAGGGAGTGTTTCTGTTGATTCAGTCTGCATTTAAACATATTGATGTGGCAGTGACATCATTAATCAATTTATGTGACCAACTGTCGGAGCAGGACTTGGCTTTGACTCCGATTGAAGGCAAACGGCCGGTTGGAGAATTGCTTTCTCATCTATCCGTCATTTGTCGTGCAGATGTACATATTTCGGAGGGAGCTTCCGAAGAAGAAATGGCTTTGTTTTACGAGGAAAATCAGCCGAATTCACTGAGTGAGATCAGGGAAGCGCTGATTGCGAATCAGATGTACCTCTATCATCGATACAGACAGTTTAATACGGAGGAATTATTACAGGTGACTGACTCCTATTGGGGAGCTTCGTACAGTCGTCTGGAGTGGCTGCTTGAGATCATGGGACATGTGTATCACCACAGGGGTCAACTGCATACGATGCTGACACTGACTGGTATAGAGCCCAAAGTATCGTTGTTTGAATAGATAGACCAAGGTCCGTAATGCTAGGTTCTGCCTGAATATAGAGCAAGATTTAATAGAATACATAGAACATGTTATCCGCACAAGCAACGGTTAAGCAAGGATTAAATCGACGATACTATACGTTAATAATAGAGATTGCCGGATCAGCTACAATTAACGAAAACCAACGTTTAAAAATGCCACATAGTCAATAGAAACTAAAATAGTAAGTTCGGAAAATCTTCTATTAGGGGTGTGTAAAATGAGTTTAAAAGAAAAGTTGATATTAGTAAAAGAGAATGACTACCAAACACCTCTCGATACATTCCAGTTGATACAAGAAATGATGGTTAATATCGGTTCTTTGGATGCCCAACTACGTGATGACCTCATTTATACAACCTTATCAAATTGGATTCCTGATAATACCTTAACAGTAAACGAACTAGAACAACTTCTATCCGTTGTTTTGGATAATAAGCATTTGCTTTTTAGGCTTGGTGAAACGAATACAGACTCTGTCTTTACTCGATCGTTCTCTATGCTAGTTATACCGCTCCTCTTCATGAGGCATAAAGAATCACCATTTCTCTCGAAAGAGCATATTCATCAGATAAAAGAGATCGTGTTTTACAATGTACATAAAGAGCGAGATTACCGCGGGTATGACGAAGAAAAAGGCTGGGCTCATGCCATAGCCCATGCAGCAGATGCTTTAGACGAATTGGCCCAATGTTCCGAGTTGGATAAAAATGATCTCTTAACCATTCTCGATTTGGTTTACGAAAAGATGACCATCACTGATCGAGTTTACTCCGATGGGGAAGATGAAAGAATGGTAAAATCCATAATTAGTGTTTTAAATAGAAAAATACTTAGTCAGACTTATGTAGAGCAATGGATTCAACGTTTTGGTGATGTGGAGAAAAATCCAGAATTCCTTCCTGCCTTTAGGCAAAAAAATAATATAAAGAACTTTTTGAAAAGTTTATACTTTCGAATTAAATTTCACAAAGTCGATGCTGATCTCTGCCCAACAATCGAGCATACTTTATATAAAATAGAAAAAGTATATTATTCCTAAAATCCAACGTTTTTGCTCCTTTCCGAGGGCGATGATTTTCGCAGATTCATTTCCTAGTGGTATACTTTGATCAAGTAATGATTCATGGAATGGAAAGGAATAATGCCGTGGCACAGCCAGCAACCATTCTGCTTGTGGATGATGAGCAGGATATTATTAAACTGATGGAGATTTATTTTGGCAATGAAGGATACCGGGTTCTGACAGCCAGTGATGGGATCGAGGCGCTTGAGCAACTGAAGAAAGAGCCAATTGATCTGATCATTCTGGATGTCATGATGCCGAATATGGACGGAATTGAAGCATGTATGAAAATTAGGGAAGAGCAGAAAATGCCGATCATTATGCTGTCAGCCAAAAGCATGGATATGGATAAAATTACAGGGCTGAGCATCGGCGCTGATGATTATGTGACCAAGCCGTTTAACCCGCTTGAACTTGTGGCACGGGCAAAGTCACAGCTTCGCAGGTACCATACCTTCAATGAAGGCCGTGAGAACAAGGAGCATGAATGGGTGATTGACGATCTGGTCATCAACACGGATACGCATGAGGTCTGGCTGGATGAGCAGCCTGTTCGCTTGACTCCCCGTGAATTTGCTGTTCTGGAGCTGTTGGCGCGCCATCAAGGCTCTGTGTTGAGTATGGAGCAGATCTACAGGCAGGTCTGGAAAGAAGAGTTTATGGAGTCCAACAATACCGTTATGGTGCATATCCGCAAGATTCGTGAGAAAATCGAACTCGACAGCAAACATCCCAAATTCATACAGACGGTATGGGGTGTTGGTTATAAGATGATCAAACCACAATGAGCACGTGCGTCTATGAGGTTATTTGGATACAAAGCGTGAGCAAGGAGTTCCGAGATGAATTCAAAATTAATTAACACAGTCCGGTGGAAATTTATCTACGCATTTCTGCTGAGTGGCATTTTGACGGGGGCTATTTTGTATGGGGGCAGCAAAGTTGTACACTCCATTCTGGCGGCTCAGACTTATCCTAATTATTCGATCCCTGCAAGGGGCATCAGGTGGCTGGTGAACAATATTGGGTCTATGCCATTAATGATTATGGTTGGCATACTTGGCTTTGTGCTGTTCTTTTTCCTGTTCACGCGCAGGGTGATGCTGGTTCTGGATGAGATTACGGCAGGAATTCAGGAAGTTGCCAAAGGAGAGCTGTCTCATCGGATCGATGTGAAGACATCGGATGAATTTGGCGTTGTGGCTGCCAGTATTAATCAGATGGCTGAACAATTGCAGCTGTCATTGCAAGAGGAGCGTAGTGCAGTTGCTGCCAAAAATGACTTAATTACGGGTATTTCTCATGATTTGAGGACTCCGCTGACCTCCATTCTCGGATTTTTGGAGTACATAGAGAAGGATCGATATCAGGATGAAATTGAGATGCGGTATTACGTGAGCATTGCGTACGAGAAGTCCTTAACATTAAGGAAGCTAATCGACGATTTGTTCGAATATACCCGTGTCAGTGGTGGGAGCCTTCCTTTGTCATTAACTTCTTTGAACCTGAATCCGTTTCTGATGCAGCTCGCTGAAGAGTTCTCTCCGATGCTGGAAGAAGCGGGCATGACATACAAGATCATTGGTGGACAAGAACCTTTATGGATTCAGGCCGCTCCTGGAGAGCTTGTTCGTGCGTATGAGAACCTGTTCAGTAACGCGATCCGTTATGGGGCACAGGGTAAAGTGATGGAGATTGCGTTGTCTCTTGAAGGTGAAGAAGCTGTAGTGCGCATTAGCAATTATGGTGAACCGATTCCAGCGCAGGATTTGCCGCATTTATTCGATCGATTCTACCGGGTGGACAAGTCCCGCTCTCGCGATACAGGCGGCACCGGACTGGGGCTGGCTATTGCCAAATCCATGATTGAATTACATAAAGGAACTATCGCTGCCTACAGTGATCAGGGCCGAACCGATTTTGTTACGCGTTTTCCGGTGACTGCTCCTCCGATGAACAGAGATGCAGAGGAACGGTAACCGGGCAGAATTTTCGTCTACTTATAAGAGAGCTTGCTTGATTCAACATGTAGGCAAATTGCTTAATTAAGAAAATGATAAGAAGTTACCCACTTCTTAATTAAGAAATATTCGGTATTCTTAACCTCAATCGAAAAGATGAACTGCAAAATTGAGGAGGATGCCGAATATGAGATTATTATTACGTACAGTCAGATTGAGCTACATATATATTTGCGGAGCAAGCGCGTTACTTAGCGCAACGCTCCTATTTGTCGTTTATCACATGTTACGTTTTGCTCACCATCATATCCTGTCTGAGACAACAGGAATAACTCGCATTATGTACTGGGTGATAAACCATATCGGTACAACGCCATTGGTTATATTCATCGGTGGTGGGATGTTTGCGTTGTTTTTTTGGATTCGATCCCAGAAGATTGCAGATGACCTCAAGGTGATTGGTCTTGGAACTCATGAACTGGCCCATGGCCGAATTCCAGCACAGATTGAAGTGTTAAACGGAGGAGAGCTGCGACAAATTGCCGCGGATCTGAATGACGTTGCGATACGTATACAAGCGGAGCGCTTGAACAGTTCGGACCAGGAGTGGACAGATCGAGAGCCGAGAGACGAAGAATGGTTCAGTTCTGGTATGTATATGTATGGCGATGAAAGTAGCCGGCAACAAATGGCGTCAGAAAGTGAGAGAAGCCATAAGCAACGTATTCAAGCAGATTGGGTTGGATTACAATCTGGTCGCATAAATGCCGATCTGCCGATTAAGCTTACTCTCTACGGTGTTCGTTCCTCGCTTGAAACGATCGTGGAAGGACGCTGCCGGGATGAAGCGGAGATTCAGCACTGGGTCAGGCTGGCGTATGAGCAGACGTTAAGGCTGGAGCTTGCTCTGGATTCTATGGAAATGAAGCAACAGGAACATTCAGGCTCCAATCCACATGTATTTAGGGAGCCTGAATGTTGAGATCCAGCATAAGGCGTGGTATCTATCACATATTTGATGCCTCTGTAATAATCGTTATTTTGCTAGCGGTCGGCTATATCTATCTAGTTACTTATGGTGAAGGTGTCCTTCGCAATCATCCTGAGGCCATTTCGGTGGCCTCTTCCACCGTCATTACCAATGCGGATGGAACAGAAATTTCGAGATTACAAGTACAAACCAAGGGATATGCGGAGCATGCCGATTTGAGGGATATGCCGGATCTGTTAAAGCAGGCGTTTCTGGCTACGGAAGATCGACGTTTCTATAACCACGATGGCCTGGATTTTATCGGCATTGGCAGGGCGGTTGTGCAGGATGTTTTACATATGAACCTGAGTCAAGGAGGCAGCTCGATTACACAGCAACTGGCCAGAAATCTGTATTTGAACGGAGATAAAACGCTGGTTCGCAAGGTGAATGAAATGTCGATTGCCATGGCGATGGAAAAGAGATTTAGCAAGGATGAGCTATTAGAGCTGTATGTGAATCATATTTATATGGGACGCCAGCAATATGGCGTTAAAGCCGCGGCTTGGCGATACTTCGGGATTAAGGATCTACATCAGCTGGAGATCTGGCAAATGGCTACGCTGGCCGGCATTCCGAAGGGACCTTCTATATACAATCCGGTGGATCGGGAAGACCTGTCCAAAGAGAGGCGTTCTGTGGTTCTTGGTATCATGCATGAGCAAGGAATTATTACTAAAAAACAGATGGAGGAAGCGCGAAACGTGGACTATACACCGCTCAATTCTACAGTTGAATCGACTCCAGGCTCAACAGCGCCTGCTTACGTGTCTGCCTTGGATGCGGTAATTGAGGAGGCTTCTCGTCTCACAGGTAAGAGTGGAGCAGAGATTCAATCCGCAGGCTGGACCATTCGTACGGGATTGGATGATCAAGCGCAGCTGGCGATGGAGCAAACATTCCGTGAATCTTCACGGTTCACCGATGATCGTGAGGATGAGCAAGTGCAGGCGAGTATGATCATACTGGACCAGCATAACGGTGAAGTCAAAGCGATGATGGGCGGGCGTGACCCCGTAAAAGGAGGCATTAACCGGGCAACCACGGATGCAAGGCAACCTGGTTCTGCATTTAAGCCTATTATTGCATACGGACCTGCATTGGAATCAGGTCGGTTTAAGCCAGAAAGCATGCTGCCTGATCAACGCATGAAATATGGGAGTTATCAACCAAGCAACTTGGGCGGACGTTACAGAGGTACAGTTACGATGTCGCAAGCCATTGAAAACTCCATTAATGCTCCAGCTGTATGGCTGCTGCATGAGACAGGACTGGGAAGCGCACATCAATTTGCAGATCGATTGGGCATTGAACTGGGCAAGGAGGATCTTAATCTGTCGATTGCCCTAGGTGGCTTGCATAAAGGGGTGTCTCCAATAAAAATGGCCCAGGCATATTCCGTGTTTGCCAATAACGGCAAGTTCAATACGGCGCATCTAATTCGTGAAATTAAGGATTCACGCGGTCGGACAATTTATGTTTTTAAGCGAGAGAACAAGCAGGTGATCTCCACCAGCACGGCAACGGCCATGACCGACATGCTTCAAGATGTGGTCAGTCAAGGAACAGGTAGCAGGGCACAACTGAGTCAGCATAAGGTAGCGGGGAAGACAGGAACAACGCAGGCTGCATTACCTGGTGTAAGCAAGGAGGCGAACAGGGATCTGTGGTTTGTAGGATATACGAGCAAGTGGACGGCCGCAGTCTGGATGGGGTTTGATCGTACAGATGCAGAGCATTATATGAGATCCGGAAGTGGTGTGGCGGCGGATTTATTTGCGTCGGTGATGAAGCGTGCTTTGCCATAAAAGAGAATGGTTTACCGTACACCAATGGACAAGGAGTGTCCAACAGACATGGGGAGTTCTTTTTATGGATCGTACAGTTATCGAACAAATGGATACAATGATGAAAACAAAACGCTGCATATTAGATGATAACGGATCAACATTGGCTGGAAATATAGAAGACCCGTGAAGGACAGCGTTTACCCTGTCTCTAACGGGTCTTTATCGTTTAGTTTAGTGATAATATATTCATCTACTGTGTTAGGATTTTGCTCGCAATGATTCAGGTATACGACGAATCATCTGGTTCAACACCTCGGACAATACAAGTCCGATCGCGATGGCACCTGATAACATGAGGGCTTTGGCAGCCATCTCCATGGCAGCGCCGTAGTCATTTTGCACAAAATTACGCATCGCATTATAGGCCAATCCACCGGGAACGAGCGGAATGATACCTGCTACGCTGAAGATAATAACAGGTGCGCGAAACATGCGGGAGAACAGCTGGCTTATGACACCAACCGCGATGGTCGCTGCCAAGGTAGCAGGAACAGCATCCGCAGCATATTCGAGCACAATATAGATGATCCAGCCGATCATACCGACAAATCCACCGTGAAGCAGCATGCGCCGAGGAGCGTTGAAAATAATACCGAATGCGGCCGAGGCGACAAAGCTGGTCAGGGCCTGTTCAATAAAATGAAGCATAACCTGCAACTCCTCCATCTTACGTAAAAAGTGAAAAAACAACAGCAATGCCGGTACCAATCGCAAAAGCCGTCAGAAACGCCTCGGCTCCCTTGGATAACCCGGACACGAGATGCCCTGCCATCAGGTCACGCACAGCATTGGTAATCAGCAGTCCCGGTACCAGGGGCATGACTGAGCCAATAATGATTTTGTCCCGTTCATGACCCGCGCCCATATAGACAAGCAAAAAGGCGAGCAGACCAATCACAAATGAAGCGGTCAGCTCGGCAAAAAACTTTACGAGTACCAGTCGATGGAAGGCAATGACTGCTGCATAGCCAATACCACCGCAGAGAACAGCAGGAAGAAAGTCGACCCAGCCTCCACCAAACATAATGGTAAAGCACCCACTGGATAACGCCGCCGCTGTAAGCCGCACAACTGCAGAATAGGAGGAGGGCTGTCCCTCAATCTGTTGTAACAATGCATAAGCATCTTCAACGGACAATTCACCTTGTCCGATACGCCGGGAAACGGCATTCACTTCGGATACCTTATGCAAATCCGTGGTTCGTTCAGAGATCCGTATCAGCTTGGCAGGCTCGGTTGCATCAACCGAGAAGAAGATACCTGTGGGCACAACATAACTGTGCGAATGGGGAAGGCCCAGCGCGGCAGCCATGCGTTTCATCGTATCTTCCACACGATAGGTCTCACCGCCGCTTTGCAGCATGATTTTGCCTGCCAATAGACAGATTGCAATCACGCGGGATTGTTCAGTATGATTTGTCCCAACCAGCTCCGTCTCAGACTGAGGCACGGGTGGAGGATCATGAGGGATATATTCCAACCGGATCAAGCTCCGTTCATATGAGATAAGGCTTGGTGCCGACACCATTGTATCATATTTCACACGTTAGCAAGGAAACATACCGCACGAACTACAGGAAGTCATCCAGGTTGCAGAGATTAATGCATGCATTCACACCAAAATGATAACCGAACACTCTTAAAACCCAAAAAAGGCTTCGCTCCCAGGGCCTGATGGTCAAAGGGAGAGAAGCTTCTTGGATTAGGCTCGATCGAAACAAAAAACAACTACATCAACAGGGTAATGACCAACAGCTCATAAAGCACGAGTGGCAAAATAGTTGGTCCAAACAAGGCACGTGGCTCAGGATATCCATGCATCGGTGTAACCTGGAGATACAAAATTCCCCGATCTGCGCTGATAATGACACCTTCCCATACCTGACCATCGATATTCTGGACTTGCACCTTCTTGCCTACATGCTGCCGGGCTGTATGATGAAGCATATTCCGCACACTTTGCACGGATTGGAGCATTGGTTGATTGGCTTGGTATACGACCCGTGCGGATGGTGTGGACGTGGATTCAGACATGATGCACAACCCTTCCTCAAAATCATTTCTTACTTCAAGGTATGCATCTGCCTACAAAAGGTGATCACACAAATGCCATCTCAAGGCTCCCGCGTCCATTTTCATAAGCCACTTTGCCCAGTGCTCCATTCACAAAGGTTAACTGAGGCGGAATATGGCCAAGATCCACATCGTACAATACAGGGACATCCAGGTCCCCCAGTGCAGCGGAGAGGGCATCGGTGAAATTGAAATCCTCTGTATCGGAATAACCCGCAGGTCGTCCAATCATGAAGCCTTTCACACCTGCAAACCAGCCTGCCTGTTTCATCTGCCACAGAAGACGGTAGATATCCCCTGCGTTCATCGCACAGCTCTCCAGATACCAGATGGCACCTTCGACTGCACAGTATTGCTCCAGATAGGATGCAACAGGTGCATACGGCGTGCCAATCAGACTGGAGATCGTATCCATGCAGCCACCGATCAACCGACCTGAGAATGTAACCTGCGAGTCTGCTCCTTCGGGTTGCCCAAGCTGTTTCCAGCGAGAAGGAGTATCCAGATTGAATGTCGACAAATCCGGTTTCCATTCCGATTGATAGTGAGTGGAAGAAGATTGAGTAACCTGCCCTCCCTGGCTAGTTTGTAATACATCAATCCAGCGGGCTGTCACCGGATCGAGTTCATTGGATCTTAGATCCACGTAGTTCGTACCATGTGCCGAAGCCGTTCCGGTGATCAGGGTGTATGCGAATAAAAAGGTGCTGATATCCGAATATCCCATAACCCATTTGGGCGGCAAGGTTTTCAAAGCTTCCCAATCGAGTAGGGGCAGAATATCCATAAGGAACTCTCCACCCCACGGAGGGATAATAGCCTGAATCTCAGGGTCGCGGAAAAATGCATTGATCTCGGCAGCGCGATCTTCCTTGGAGGAACTTACACATTTGGCGTTATGTCTTAGAAACGGGCTCTCTTGAACACCAAAACCAAGGCGCTCCATGTTATGCCTGCTCTCTTCAAGGTAATGATGCAAGGATTCACTTACACCGCTGGATGGTGCAGCCACGCCAATGGTATTTCCCGGAGCGAGTGGCTGCGGGTAACGGATTGAACGCTTATTCATTGTGAAAACACCCTTTCTTGGGAACATATCGATTTAATTCTAGATGGTTGATATTTTCATTATAGTGCATGACTACTTCATGTGGCTTGCGGATTATGGCTGTTACATTTCCTTTAGGGAGTCACAGGGATTTCAATAGAGAACGGTGCACGACTTTGATCAGGGTAAGAGAATATTTCCATTGTCAGATTTCCTTCGGCTGCGGCTGCATTTTTAATGAAAATCCTTGCTTCGGAGATCCCATTTTCACCTGAAGGACTCCAGCCTAACTCATTAATTTCGAAAGGGTTCCCTTTACTGTCCTTGATATTGGTAAATGACAGAGCAGAAATGGAATCTTGAGCGTCTGCAATAGAAAACTCGATGACCAGATCTTTACCCTTTACCTTGCTATGCAGGAATTTCAAACTCGATGGGCCCCCTTGTATTTCACCTGAAGATGGATCGATGCTGATAACCAATTCATCCTTATCCACCGCTGAAAGGCCAGACCCCTGCAGCGTCAGTTTTTTCGGAGTGGAGAAGTACATGCTTTCGAAAAAGACAGAACTTCCAGAGCCTCCGATGGAGGAGGAATCCGTTCGCCATGCTCGGCCTTGCTCATCTACCAACTGCAAATCACGAATTCCGAAGATTTTTTTGGTGTTGTTCCGATCATATTCGATATCAAGTACAAGGCGAGTGGGATACAGAACGGCCTGTTTTACATGAATACGCTGCCCGTCCACGGTCATTGTTTGGTTTACGGGAATGATTTTTTTCATGCCTTTCGTTAAGCTACGGTCCACTGGAAAAGTGACCTTCCACTTGTAATTCGTTTCCTTATCTCGTTCCTTAAATACAACGGTCAGCTCTTGTGGTGGTAAAGATTCTATAAATGAGACATCGATTTTATCCTCATAAATGCCACTTTCTGAAGCCGGCTTAGGAGAGGAGTAGCTAAACGCAACAGGCAGCTTTTTTCCATCCCTATCAAGCAAATCGATATCATATCGACCCTTCTCCAGATCTTTCATGCCTTTCATCGTGTAAAAAATAACCATGCGTGACTCATCTGTAATGATGCTGTCCACGGTCATCGAAGCTCCGTCATGCTCATCGGTCACACCTACCTTCTGCAAGAGGGACTGATCGATGGCCATCATTAACCCCTTATCCTGGCGAATCATACTGACGATGCCCTCCATGCCTGGCAGTTGCTCCACAAAGGATGCAAAGGCGGGGGAGACGCGAATACATCCCGTAAACACGAGGATGATTGCGGCTGCCGATATGGAGCTCATAACCCAGCGCAGCCGGGACTTGCGCTTACGCGCAGCCTGACGGATTCCAGCCTGTACAGCCTGATATGCTGCGGCATCCGGTACAGACATGGCGTCGTATTCTGTTTTACGATCATTCAGACGCTGCTCAAGGGCTTCAAATGACTTCATTTCATCGCTCATAATGTTACATCTCCTTTCGTTTCAAGCTGGTTCCGAAGTTGGCCGAGTGCCCGGTGCAGTCGGGATTTTACGGTTCCGGCCGGGATTTCGAGAATATCAGCGACTTCTGTTAAGGAGAAACCTTCGAAATAACTTAGAATAATAATCTGTTTGCAATCCCGATTCAGCGCAGAGACGGCTGCGGCCAGATCAGGGTCTGCGGGCCGGTCCCAGCTGCTGGGTTCATGAATTTCAGTAACGTGGCTGAACCGGCTCTTGCGTTTGCGTTCGTCCGCACAGTAGTTCAGCAGAATGCGGATCAGCCAAGTGGCGAAATAGGAGGGTTCTTTTAATTTCTTGAGCTTTCGATAAGCTCTATAGGTGGATTCCTGTATCGCTTCCAGCGCATCGCCCTCGTTGTGCAGATAGGCATAGGCGATCCGATACAGTCGGCTCTGATGCATCTCCATTAAGGCTGCAAAAGCCTCGGCATCCCCTTTTTGTGCGGCGATGGTCAGTTGAGCAGGGGTCACATGGCTCCTCCTTTCATGGATGTTGTTGCGTATTAGACCGTGCAAAGGGCCAAACGGTTCTTGATTTTGGAAAAAAAAGTTATGTATACACTTACCGAAGACTACCAAAAAGAAGGAAATTGCGAAGAAACTGAAAACAACCGCCAAGCTCCCCCTTATGTTAGAGAGAGGAGTTCGGCGGCTGTTATCTTCATATGACTTGTCTAACCGTAGTGAGGTTAGTTTCTCTCGATTTCAATCTTCAGAATAAAGATGGAGTTTTTTCGCAGCTTCCAGACCAGGCACCGCGAAACTAGCGAGCGGCGATGGCAGATCATCCAGCGGGAACCAACCGATCTCACCAATCGCTCCGCCTTCTTCGCGGTTACGAGCAATACCGCCGATAACTCGAGTTGAGTAGAGGACGGAAATCCAATGTTCCTGTTGTTCAGGTCGGATCGTCTCTGCCGTGCAGAGCAGCTTGTCGATGACAATATCCAGATCGACTTCTTCCTTGATCTCCCGAATGACCGTCGTTTCAATGGATTCGTACGGGTCGACTTTGCCCCCAGGGATACTCCAGGTGTACTGTTCAGGCTGCCGATTCCGCCAAACCAAAAGGACTTCATTACGTTCGTTGAGGATGACCGCTCCGACACCAATCCGAGGTTGGACAGGAGAGTTCTCAGTACCTTTGGCGTTAAGTAAGGACAACGCAGATCCTTCGGCAGCGACCAATCGTGAGTCTGAGTGATCTTCCGTCTGTTTAGCTCCTTGGGTATGAGTGGACTGAAACGCGAGCGGAAGTTGGGTCTGAGATGACCATTCTTCTGCAAGAATACTCATCGAGATCAGATCATAATGCGTGCCATCCCGTAAAACGGCAGAACGCTGGCGGCCTTCCTCACGAAATCCTGCTTTCAGATAGGCGCGTCGGGCAGTCTCATTGTATTCAATTACTTCCAGCGCAATTCTGTTCAGATTCAATTCATGGAATCCATAACGAATAATCAGGGCGAGAGCATCACTGCCGTATCCTTTGCCTCTATCTTTGTCATCACCAATACCAATGGCCAGGCGTGCAGAGCGGTTATTCCACTCAATTCGGTAGAGGGCCGTGAATCCGATGAACCGATTGTCCTCGAGAGTACGCAGTGCAAATTCAAAGCCGTTGTCTCTACGAACTGCGGATGACCCCGTCTCATCCGGCGTTAGCGGAACAGCAATATCGGTATCCAGATTACGCAAGTAATCATAACTGTCAGTAAAGCGGGAGAGCCGCATGCAGTCTTCTGGGCAAGGAGCGGCTAGCCGGACTTTGGAGCCCTGAAAAGCATTTAGATGATGTGGAGCCATGTTGCACCTCTTTTATTGGATATGAAATCATACATTTTATCTCATTATACTACGAAACAGAGAGGATACCGAAAAAGGGCACAAGCGGGGAGCATATCCTCCTGATTTGGGAAAAGAAAAGCGACGCTAAATGCGGTTAATATAGATCCATATAATTCAACATAGATCCTCTGGATATTTCCGAATATAGACAAAACAAAAAGCAGCCAAAGGGCTGCTCAACCATTCATTATTTCATATCCTGCAACAGGTTTTTCATTTTCTTGTAGTGCCCGCTGACCCGATCAACCATGTAGTTATACATAAGCTGATTCTCCGAAAGGTTCGCCATTTCCTTGTCAATATCAACGTTATTGTTGTTATTATTCATGGAGGTTTCGTTGTTCTCGACAATCCAGTAGTTTACGATGGAGTCATTGGGATTACTGACCGGAAAGTGTTTTTCATGAGTCCGCTTCATATCGAGCTGATCTGTTTTGCCATTCTCAATGATACGTCTGAGCTCTTCCTCAAACTCCACCGATTTCTTTTTGTAATTGGGTGTGTCTGCATTGGCAATATTTTCAGTGGTAACCTTGTGCTGCGCGTTCAGCGCTTGTAACAGAGATTCATTGCGTCTGGAAGTGTTCGTTTCAATCAACGGCTCAGTCTCCTTCAATGGAAATGCAATTGCTTTCATCATAAAAAAATGAGCTGCTGCCTGTCAAGTTAGGCAAAAGAAAAGGACAAGCGCATGCCGGAGGTTTCCATTACGAAATCCTGCTTCATGACATCTTATCCTTGTCCCAGTCCGTATGAATCAGTCCTCACGAATCAGCTATGAAGAAGGACGATTGATGTTTTTGCCATAATAAATCTCATCCATCTCCAGCTTCAACCACTCCGTAATTTCCTGTTGCTCGGCCTTGCTCAGTTTATCTTTGGTATAACCAAAGAGATAGTTATCAAGATCGAATTCTTTTAGTTTACACTTGGTGTGAAAAATATTCTCCTGATAGACGTTCACGTCAATCATGTCGAAGCTGCTCTTGATCTCATCCGGAATGTAATTCTGGATCGAGCCGATCTCATGATCAATGAACAGCTTGCGTCCACTCGTATCCCGTGTAAAACCACGTACCCGGTAGTCCATCGTCATGATATCCGTATCGAACGAGTGGATTAGATAGTTCAGTGCCTTTAGTGGTGAGATTTCACCGCAGGTAGAGACGTCAATATCTGCCCGGAACGTACTGATGCCTTCGCTCGGGTGGAATTCGGGATACGTATGAACGGTAATATGGCTTTTGTCGAGCTGCATGACAACATTATCGGGCAGGGGGCCTGGAGATTCATCGAAGGATTCTTCGGGGATCTCCACAATGGGGCCTTCCGACACAAGCATCGTCACACTTGCACCCTGGGGAACATAGTCTTGTTGGGCGACATTCAGCACATGGGCACCGATAATGTCAGACACGTTATTCAGGATTTTGCTCAGCCGGGCCGCATTATATTGTTCATCAATATATTCAATGTAAGCTTCGCGTTCATCTTTGGTTTTCGTATAACAAATATCGTACATATTGAAACTCAGCGACTTGGTCAGGTTGTTGAATCCATGCAGTTGAATGCGCTGCTCTGGCGTTAATGTCATGGTTGCAGTTCCCCTTTGTCCCATACGACATGGTAATCGCAGTTTTACTACTACTTATACCCAACCTGCCGCCAAAAAAAACATATGTACTTCATTCTTTGCTACTCCAGTCGTGCACAGATCAGAATGAAGGATCTTCGTAATCCCCGACATCGTTCATCCGCTCATCTTCGGCGACCGATTGAATATCCTCCGAGGTAATGCTGATGATCGTATAATCTTCATTCTGCTGTTTTTTGACCGCTTTTTCCTTTATAAAACGGGGACTGCCATCCCCGGCATCTTCATCATACACGAGCAGAAGACCGTCGCTTTTGCGCAGCAGTAAGTCGTCTCGCGCAGTAAACTGCCAAGGTCCGATATACGGCTGACGACTAATCGCACCATAATAGTCCACACCTTGAAGAATGGAGCGATAATACTCCTGTTTGTCTTCCTTCCATTGTTCCTCGGGATTCTGAAAAGCGGTAATGATCGACAGCTTCAGATCCGGGAATGTCTTCTTCAGCTCAAGCACCACTTCACAGGCCCACAGGTCTACACCGTATTGGCCTGGTGTCAGCACCCACTCCAGCCCGTCTTCGACCAGAGGTGTAAGACGGGAGGAGATCGCCTTTTTGATGAAAGGAATTCCCTCATGCTTCTGTCCAAAAATCTGTAGTTCATGTGCACGATAACCGGTAATTAACACGTTTTTCAGCATCGGTTCCTCCTTTCAGGCGTGGTCAGGCCATCGGCCAGTTCCGGCACCGTGGCATGTCCAGTATCGGCTGAAGTCACTGAGTCAGCGATGCCTGTTCTTTGAATCATCCCGTTAGTTCGCTGATGGAGCATCCGTACGGAATGGATAGAGGAACTGTTTTGGAATATCCGTCTCAAATCTCATCAGCTCACCCGACGTTGGATGGATGAACGAGAGTACCCGTGCATGCAGTCCGAGGCGACCCAGTGTTTTGGTATGAGCACCATATTTTTTGTCGCCTGCGATGGGATGGCCCAGATCTTCCATATGCACACGAATCTGGTTTTTGCGTCCCGTTTCCAGACGGACTTCCAGCAGGGAGAATTCACGGTTCGATTTTAGACGTTTGTAGTGTGTAATGGCATGTTGTCCATCATTCGGGCGAGAGCTGGAATACATTTTGAGCGTCTTGGTTTCTTTCAGCCAAGAGGAAATAGTGCCTTCTTCTTTTGCAACGGCGCCTTCCACAAGGGCAACATACACACGTTCCTGTACATTTTCTTTCCAATTGTCCTGCAGCTTCTGCTGCACTTCTTCACTCTTCGCGAACATCATGACACCCGAAGTGTCGCGGTCCAGACGATGGACAATAAATATCCGGTTCAGGGCGTCGGTACGGCGAACATGCTCGGTCAGCTGGCGATAAGCGGTAAGATCATCACTCTTGTCAGCGGCAATGGATAACAGTCCAGCTTCCTTGCGAATGACAATGATATCATTGTCTTCATGCAAAATGTTAATGCCCGTCAGGGAAGGAGCGGCAACAGCGCCTTCTTTGCTGATCGTTACGATCTGCCCCGGCGTCAGCTCCAGATTAAACTTGGTCACCACTTTCTGATCAACGGATACCTGTCCGCGACCCAGAATCGATTTGACGGCGTTCCGGCCGGACTTCAAATGTTTCAGCAAGAAGTTAAGCAGCTCATCCGGTTCGGTAACCTTGTACGGGCGTGGTGGTTCTTGCTTGCGATAATAGGAATTGCCCGAACGTTTGGCTGCTTTGGGTTTGGGTGCTCCGGCTTTCTTGGGAGCCGCGGAGGATTTGGATGCTACAGGCTTATTCGCCGCTCCTGTATTGCGTGATGTGGATGGTCCTGACGATTTGGCAGAAGTAAAAGTGGACCGACCGGACCGTGCTGTGGACGAACCTGCGGATGTTTTTCCCTTGGCCGATGTATTGCCTGTTGGGCGTTTACGTTTATTCATAAATAGTAATCTCCTTCTGAACAGCCTGTACCGCTTGTGTGCATACGATCCGTTCATTTCGTTATGCAGTCCAATATACCATTAACCAGGGGCAAATAAAAATAGGTGGAGACAATCTGTTACCCATCCAATCCAAAGAGAGTCGAGATTCATAGAATAACGTATCCCATAGCATTGGAGGTGTTACTCATGGGTGTGTTTCTCGATATGAGAACTTCGATGAACTCGGGAACCGTAGGACAGCCCGGTTTGTCTCTAGGCCCATCGCCAGAAGCGTTTGGCTCCATTGGTCTGCAGACCCTTGGTGTGCCCAATCCCATTATCACCTTGAATGGCACGGTTGGCGTTACCGGAGAAGTGGGGGATACGTTTGTTGTTGAGCTTGTACGGGGCAGCGTTTACGATCCGTTCTATGTGATCTATCGCGCCGAAGGCACGGTAGGTCAGAACGGTGGCGCTGAATTTCATTCATTCACTGCACAGGATCTTTCCGCACCGCCTGCACTGGAAAGTGTATATACTTCGTTTATTTCCGGCGTGTCCACATCGGTACGGACTGGCCCCGAGGTGTTCCATGGCATTGCAGCCACCAATTGGTTCCTATGAACAAAAGGTTCAGCAGGAAGAGTGTTTAAGTAAGCATCTGATGATTAGCAGAACAAAATCCCGGCTCCAAGGAGTCCGGGATTTTTGTTGTAGTATCTACTTTTACAGACTAGTTAGCGCGGCCTTTCAAAATAATGTTGTTGGCTTTGCCGAAGTCGATGGCGACTTTGCCTGCAAGTGCCGCTGTTCGTTCCGCAAGAACAACCGCGTTCACGCCACAGGAGAAAAGAGCTACATCGAAGGTATCCTGATTCGTTTGAATCCATTGCAGCGTTTCCTGCATCTGATCCCAGCTGTCGAACGGCAGCGCAGTTGTGATATCCAGATGGTAGGGCTCCTGAACGAGCATGACTCGCAGCTGCTCAATCTCGCGGGTAACGAGCAGCACCCGCTTGCCGGCAAGCATATTCCAGAAGCGGGGCACCTGCGCGAGTTCCCGATTGACACAGGCATGGCAAGTTAGTGCCGGAGCGATGCCGAAATGTGCGAACACCGTATCGGTCAGCTGTCTTTTGAGATGCTCCGGCGCTTTGATGGTACTGTCCCCGTGAGGAAGAATACCTACGATATCTGCCCTTTGCAAGGAAGCGGCAACCTCGTCCCGAAGCTGCAGATTGGGCAGACGCAGTCCTTTTTGTCCCAGATTAGCTTTGATAGCCCATCGTTCCTGCAAAACCTGTTCCGTACTCCAGACCGTTTCCTGAGACATGACGATATTTTCCCCATCGCCCACACGGACCAGAGAGAAGGGACGCTTATCCCTCACGGCGGCTTCGAGTTGATCCAGCACACCATCCATTTCAAGATAGATTGGACTCATAGTGGTATAAGGCCTCCTTTGAAAATTCAATTGCTCTATTCTATGTTGCGGCTTCGGCAACGTTTTGTGCGTTCGACCCACAGGGCGCATCTTCGGTTATATATCAATCTACTTTCGGGACCGGAAAGTGTTGATGGGCTTATGTAAAAGCTGATTTATACAAAAACCCGTGCAAGTGTCCGGACCAGTTCTATTATTTTTTCATACGTTATAGAGTCGGCTGGATTGGAGAGAGCTTCTGTATAGCAGTTTCGGGCTGACGGAGGCATTTTTTGCGTGGAAAGGGCTGTAAAAACTATGAAAATAGTCTGACTGAATTGAAAGAAGTTCAACAAAAGATGAGGAGGAAGGGCATGTCCAGAAAAGTGGTTATTGAGATTAACTTCAACAATTACGGAATGGACCCACAGCGCTTGACAAGAGAGTGGCTGGAGCGACGAATGAGCATTTTTCGTACTTTCACTCTTCATTGTCTTAAGGCGCAGACCAATCAGGATTTTCTGACGGTGGTGAAGCTTTCCAAGGAATCGGGGGAATTGATGCAAGACATTTTAGCTGAACAGGAGCCGCTGCCTTCCAATATCCGTTTTGGAACAACCATAGAAAGTGTGCGGGCCATCTTGGCTTTTGCAGAAGGGGTGGAGGAGATCTACATGGCGCGTCTGGATTCGGATGATCTATATCACAGGACCTTTGTTCAGCAGCTCTATGACGTGCAGCCGCAGCCCGGAACGATAGCACTCATCAACCAGAATGGATACTTGTGGGACAGTGTGAATCATGAGATGGCTCCAGCATTTCACCGTTCCCCGCAGTTCTATGTTTACCTGTATAAAACGGCTGAGTACGCTGCGGGATACCGGGTGAAGCTGCCGGGCCGGGGAACACATGGCAATGTCATTGAGCTGCCGCATGAACTGCTGGCTCCGCGCAATTATGTAAATATAGTGCATTCCAACAATACATCCATCAAAAAAGTACCACCGAAAGACCGATTGAGCCGGGAAGAGATGGCTGCGGTATTACGCGAATTCATGATTTGAACAAGGAGGGATTCATCATGATTAAAGGACAAACAATTTTGATCACCGGAGGCACGGGCTCCTGGGGGCAGAAGCTGACCGAGGTACTGCTGGAACAGAATCCAGCCGAGATTCGGATTCTCTCGCGTAATGAGTACGCCCAGATAACGATGCAGCGGGATTTCGGTCATGATGCACGTTTGCGTTTTGTCATCGGAGATATTCGCGACTATCGGGCAGTGGAGGAAGCCTGTCGCGGGGTGGATGTACTCTTCCATCTGGCTGCACTGAAGCATGTTCCGGTATGCGAGGATCAGCCGGATGAAGCGTTCAAGACCAACGTCATCGGCACGCAGAACATTATTCGCGCTGCGATTCGCATGCAGGTTGCCAAGGTCATTGACGTCTCCACTGACAAAGCGGTAGATCCGATTAACGTTTACGGCATGACCAAGGCTTTGGGGGAAAAGATGATGATTCGTGCTAATGGGTTGAGCGAGTCCACCCGTTTTGTATGTATTCGCGGAGGCAATGTACTCGGGACCAGCGGCAGTGTTGTTCCATTGTTCCGTCGTCAGATTGATGAAGGCAAGAGCCTGACCATTACGGACAAAGGCATGACCCGCTTTTTCCTGACGCGGACGGAGGCCATTCATTTGTTGCTGAAGGCGGCTGAGGCAGCGGTGGGCGGCGAGACTTTTGTGATGAAAATGAAGGCCTGCAAAATGACGGATCTGGCTTCGGTCATGCTGGAGCAGGCAGGTCGTCCGGCTCACGACTATAAGGTAACCGGGATTCGACCGGGCGAAAAATTACATGAAGTACTCATTTCTCCATTCGAGGCACCACGTACCTACAAGGTTGACGAACAATATTATGTGATTTTGCCACAGGAACCGGACAAGCGCCTGACAGATCCGTATAGTGGGCTGCCTCGCGTGACGTTTTCCGAGTATCGTTCAGACAGCGCAATGATGAACCGTTCCGCTATTGCCCAGTTTTTACGTGCAGGCGGCTTTATTCATTAATAGAAGGGAGGCGGACCGTTTGGAGGTGGAAGGAATGGTAGAGAGCAGCAAGCATGAAGGAAATAAGGAAACACAGGAACGTACTACGCTTCAAAACCTAAACAACCGCTCCCTCAAAGCCGCCGTCATTGGTCTTGGGTATGTCGGGTTACCGATGGCGGTGGAGATGGCGCAGGCTGGGTATCAGGTGCAAGGAATTGACATCGATGGGGCGAAGGTGGCTAAACTGCGTGCCGGGAAATCGTACGTAATCGGCATTGAGGATAAGGTTGTGCAATCCCTTGCGCAGGCTGGATTATTGATGGCGGGGACTGATTTCGCAGCGGTGGGTCAGGCGGATGTAATTGTTATTTGTGTGCCTACGCCTTTGACTGCGGAGCACCAGCCGGACATTTCATTTATCGCTGCAGCAGTGGATGGCATAACGCCTTATCTTCAGGAGGGCTGCCTTGTTATATTGGAAAGTACTACGTATCCCGGCACCACCGAGGAGCGTGTGAAGCACCCGATCGAAGCTGCAAAAGGGTGGAAAGTAGGACAGCAGTTCCATGTCTGTTATTCACCAGAACGAGTAGATCCCGGAAGTGTGCATTACGGGGTGAAAAATACACCGAAGATCATTGGCGGCTCCACGCCGTCCTGTCTATCTTATGGAAAGGCATTCTACGGTTCGTTCCTGAACGAAATCGTTCCCGTTAGTTCAACGACGGTGGCGGAGACGGCAAAGTTGTTCGAAAACACGTTTCGCAGCGTGAACATCGCGCTCGTGAATGAACTGACACCTGCCTGTGAGCAAATGGGCGTAAACATCTGGGAGGTGCTGGACGCTGCAGCAACCAAGCCGTTCGGTTATATGCCGTTCTATCCGGGCCCGGGCATTGGTGGACACTGCATTCCAATTGACCCGATCTATCTGTCCTGGGCCGCAGGCCGTCAGGGATCAGAGCTGCAATTCATTTCGCTTGCGGATGCGACCAATCGGCAAATGCCGGAAAGAGTGGTGAAACGTGCTGCCGAGTTGCTCGAACAGAAAGGTTCATCGATGCAAGGGGCCCAAATTGTATTGGCGGGTATGGCGTACAAAAAAGATATCGACGACTTGCGTGAATCGCCAGCGCTGGATGTCTATAGACTGCTTAGTGAAGCAGGGGCAGATGTGGTTTTCACCGATCCTATGGTGCCTGTGTTCCGCAAGGATGATGGTACGGTTGCCCAGGCTCAATTAGCATCACCAGCATTGTGGGCGGGGGCGGATCTGGTCATCATTACGACGGATCATACGGGCTTCGACTATCAGGAGATGGCGGATCATGCCAAGCTCATCTTCGACACACGCAATGCGACAGCCGGATGTGTAGGTGGAAACATAGTGGTGCTTGGACAGCCGATCCGACCGGAAGTAAACGTGGTGCAGGACGCCAAGAAAGAACATGAAATACAAATTCACGAGAACATGCGAGTGCCTCGGACGAAGGATGGGGAAAAGCGGGGACACACCGATCCTATCCAGTCAGACAGTAAGGCCAATGTTAAATCACACATTGAACCGTCCATCGAACCAACCAACGAACACTCGCACGAAAATTCTGGAGGCAGCCATGGCGAATCATGACCGGGTCAACGAGCGTTATTATGGCGAGATCAATTCGGAAGAATCGCACGAAGCCACACGTACACGTGTGCACTGGATGTGCCGGGAAGCAACAGGCAAGCGAATACTGGATATTGGATGCAGCCAGGGAGTCACCTCCATTTTGCTGGCGCGGGAAGGCTTTCGGGTGACCGGGATTGATCTGGAAGAAGAGAGTATACAATACGCCCGCGAGGAACTGGCGAAGGAGTCCAGACCCGTGCGGAACAATGTGGATTTTCGCCTGCTGGACATTACACAATGGAAAGCTAGAACCACCTTTGATACAGTACTGCTGGGCGAAGTGCTGGAGCATTTTGCCCATCCGGAGACGTTATTGCTGCAAATTCACCGACTGCTGCAGGAGGAGGGAACCTTGGTTGTGACCGTGCCGTATGGTTACCATCCCTTTTACGATCACAAGCAGACGTTCTATGCCGGGAATCTGGCGATGTGCTTGCTGCCGTATTTTGAAGTATTGAAGCTGGAAGTTCATCATAAATATCTATGTTGTGTGGCACGCAAAAGACGGAAAACGCAGCTGTATATGTCACCAACCCTGAACCAACTGACGGAATGGATGGAGCTGGATCACGTACATTTTGCCGCTGTGGAGAAGAATCACCTTCGTCTGATGAATCTACGCAAGAAAGCGTTGGATAATGCGGTTGAACAAGTTAAACGTCTGCGACGTCAGGAGAACGGAGAAGGGTAACAGATAAGATTGAGAAGAAAAAAAGACCGCAATACGGGTAAGACAGGAAGGGGCTTAAACCGTGATCACCATCAGTCTGTGTATGATTGTGAAGAACGAACAACGCACGCTTGCGCGCTGTCTCGACTCGGTCGCCGGCATCGCGGACGAGATCGTGATTGTAGATACCGGTTCATCCGATCGTACCATGGAGATCGCTGCGCAATATACCGACCGGGTCTACACGTATGAGTGGAAAGATGATTTCGCCGCAGCGCGGAATTATTCATTCGACCAGGCCACACAGGAATATATCCTGTGGCTGGATGCAGATGATGTGCTGTTGCCCGCGGAACGGGCGAAACTGGAAAGGTTGAAGCAGCAGCTGCCGTCAGGCGGTGAGACGGCTGCTGTGATCTTGAGCTATACGCTGGCCGAGGGGCCGGAGGGAAGTCCGCTCGTGACGGACCGACGGTTACGCCTCGTTAAGCGGGAGGCGGGGTGCCGCTGGCATGGTCGGCTGCACGAGCAGTTAGGCTTCCCGCAGAGAGGTGTCATTACGGCAGACATTGCCGTCACGCACCGCCGCGAAGCGGGCCATCATTCGGCGCGAAACGTGCGCATTCTGCGCAAATGGATCGCCGAAGAGGGCGCAGCCCAGGGACGCCTGCTGTTCTATTATGCAGGCGAATGTTACGACCGCAAGCGTTATGCGGCGGCGGCTCGGGCGTACGTAAAGCTGCTGCTGGAGCCGAGCGGCTATCGCGAGGATCGGCTCATCGCCTGCGCACGGCTGGCGGAATGTTATGAGCGGCTGGGCGAGCCGGGGCGGAAAGTGGGTGCGCTGCTGCAATCATTTCAATTCGACCTGCCGCATGCCGACTTCTGCTGCGCCATCGCTGCCTGCTTCCAGGAAAGGCAGGAGATTGTGTCTGCCATCTACTGGTATATGCAAGCGCTTGATGTCAGCAGCCGGGATCCGGGTCTGCGTCCCGTGCCTACGGCATGCCGCACTTGGCTGCCCCACGCACGGCTCTCCCTTTGTTACGCTCACATGGGAAACTGGGAGCACGCGCTTCTGCATAACAGCAAAGCAAGGGAGTATCTGCCGAATGACCCCAGTTTGATTGCCAATCGGCAGAAGATTGAAGCGATAGTGAGTAAGGGGAACAGTGGCTTGAAAGAGAAAGAAAAAGAGAAAGAAAAAGAGAAAGAGTAGTGTTGATCTGTTCGAGAGGTGGAAGAAGAGCAGCCCCGCTTGCCATGAGAGTCGGCGAGCGGGGCTGCTTATTTGTGGTTTTATTTTTCTGGTGCTAGGCAGCGAACGTACTGGTCCTTCATACGCAGGCTTTGGCATGCCCAGCCCCGGCCGTCATAGATTTCATCATCGATGTTTAGCGTAATACTTTCATCTACATACTCATTCCAGTTTTCGATCCGGAGGGTATTATCATCTTCCCATTCCAGATGGTTATGTCCGTGGTATCCAGCGCGGTATATGGCCCTTACATTGGAATCATCAAGGGCGTTCGTTTTCTTCACCTCGACCCAGATTGTGACTCCACCTGCCGCTCCACCATAAGGTACGCCGTAAATCTCGGCGATATATTCTCCGTTCCGTGAAGGCATGGAGTAGCTCAAATCACCTTGTTCGGATCGATCAAACGTGGAGAAGTAAGGGCGAAGCGTGAAGTAAAGGTATACGGCGGAGAACAGAACAAAAATCAATATCGAAAATGCGGTGAATATCGGGTGTCGGCGTATCCATGATTTTGATGGTGAGATGTTTGAAGAGTCACTAGCATGTGCATGTTTCTTCATAATACGTTCAACCTCCTTTAGAGGTACGAATTTGATGTGTATTTAGGATCTTTTCTATAGTAAATCATTCATTGATGATAGCATATTGATGATTGAAATTAATAACAAATAAGTGGAATGATTCTAGTTGTAATGGGGAATTTGATCTTATTTAAAGTAGAATAATTTGTAAAGCTTTGATTAACTGGCTTTTGTTCCTGAAAGGTGCTGACAAATCAAATTGGGAGGTGCTGCAAATGAATGAACCTACGTTGAAGAAAGCGATGGATACGCTGGAGTTTCTGAGTCAGGATCGTGAAGCACGTCGCTTGTATGAAGAACGGCAAAAGTATTTGCATGATGAAGCCTCAATGATTGAGTGGGCTACGGAAAAGGGCATTGCTAAAGGTATAGTGGAAGGCGAACAAAAGAAGGCGATTGAAATTGCAAAAAATATGCTTTCATTCGGCATCGAAGTTTCAGTCATTGCCAAAACAAGTGGTCTAACTGAGTCTGAAGTTGAGGCACTGAAAGATTAGCAAATGTACTTTAAATTGAAACAATCGTCTTGTCCCCAAAAGGCAGGCGGTTGTTTTTTAATTTGCCCTAGATCGTTTTACAGTAAAACGCGGTTGCTCATTCGGGTCTGGGCCGTTAAACTAAAGGGAGCGGCGTTTGCTTGACGGACAAGTCATGAGAACGCCATTTTGTTGTCAAGGATGCGGTATAAGCCGCTTTCGGATGTCAGAATCGGATCGGACCAAGCTGGTGGAAGAACACCGGTGATAAGTAAGGAGTCTTTACATGAGTGTGCAAACACCTACATTAGAAGAAGCGCAGGGTCTCCTGCAAAAATATTATGGCTACCCCGACTTCCGTGAGGGACAGAAAAAGATCGTAGCCAGCCTGCTCGAACGTGAAGATACGCTGGGTATTATGCCAACCGGGGGCGGGAAATCGATCTGTTATCAGATCCCCGCTTTGTTATATTCGGGTTTGACACTTGTCGTCTCCCCGTTGATATCGCTTATGAAGGACCAGGTCGATGCACTGACCACGGCTGGTATTGCAGCCGCCTATATTAATAGTACGCTCAGCGGCAAAGAAGTGAATGATCGCATCCGCGCGGCGCAGCGCGGTGAGCTGAAGCTGCTCTATGTCGCGCCTGAGCGACTGGAACTGGATTGGTTCCGCGAGGAGATGGGCTATTTGCCAATCTCTTGCGTTGCTGTGGATGAGGCCCACTGTGTGTCGCAGTGGGGGCATGATTTTCGGACAAGCTACCTGGCGGTAGCGCCGTTTGTGGACAGTTTGCCGGAGCGGCCTGTGGTTGCGGCCTTTACGGCTACAGCGACCCCCGAAGTCATGGGAGATATTCTGCGGCTGCTGCGTTTGCAGGACCCGCAGACGTATGTGACCGGACTTGGGCGGGATAATCTGGCGTTCAGCGTGCTGCGCGGTGAGAGCAAAAAGGACTTTGTCCTGAATTACGCGCGCGAGCACGCCAGCGAGCCGGGTATTGTGTACGCCGCGACCCGTAAGGACGTGGACGATTTACATCAGCGTTTGCTGCAGGCGGGATTGCCAGCAGGACGCTATCATGCCGGGATGACGGACGATGAACGGGCCCAGAGCCAGGAAGCTTTTTTGTACGATGATATCCGGGTGATGGTGGCGACAAATGCGTTCGGGATGGGGATTGATAAATCCAACGTACGTTACGTTATTCATAACAGCATGCCGAAGAACATGGAAGCCTATGTGCAGGAAGCCGGGCGTGCGGGACGGGACGGAGAGCCGAGCCAGTGCATTTTGTTATTCGGGGCACAGGACATTATAACCCAGAAGTTCCTGATCGAGCAGAACCCGATGGAGGGTGACCGCAAACAGAACGATTACCGGAAGCTGCAACAGATGGTGGACTACTGTTACACGACGCGTTGTCTACGCAGTGCACAGCTGGATTATTTCGGTGAGGTGCATGAGGACAAGCCGTGCGGTATTTGCAGTTCATGTACGGACGACCGTGAGCTGGTGGATATGACGATTGATGCGCAGAAAATATTCAGCTGCATTCACCGCATGCGTGAACGGTATGGTGTATCGCTGGTCGCTTCGGTGCTCAAAGGCTCCCGTGCCAAAAAAGTACTTGATTACGGCTTCAACTCCCTGCCAACGTACGGCGTGATGGGTAATCGTACGGAACGTGAAATCGCGGAGATCATCAACGTCATGGTATCGGAAGGCTATCTGATGCTGTCAGAGGGGCAGTATCCGGTTGTTCGTTTGCAGCCACTGGCGGTGGAAGTGCTCAAAGGTCAGCGTGAAGTGATGCAGCGGGTGGTGCGCAAGACGGCGGCGACGGCTTCGGGTACAAACTATGGCGGACGTCGTGGACGCGATGCAATGCCATCTGCGGTTAACGAGACGGTATTTGAGCAGCTGCGTCTAATCCGTCGTGATCTGGCGGCGAAAGAGCATGTTCCGTCGTACATTATTTTCAATGACGCGACCTTGCGCGAGATGAGTGTGGTATGCCCACAGACAGAACGTGACATGCTGGATATCAAAGGGGTCGGTGAGGTTAAGTATCGCAAGTACGGACTGCCTTTCCTTGAGTTTTTCCAGAAGCAAACGGGCGAAGAAGTGGATACGGATGATGACGCTTTTTATGAGTATGATTGAGTTGTTGGATTCGTGCTTTCGATTGTGCAAAGTCCAAGTTCAAGTGTTCAAATAGATGAGATAGATGTTTTTAGATTTAGTGATGCTTCGTCCATGATATGGGGAATCGTTCGTTACCGGTGTGGTTAGTGGGCAGTGCGTAGTGCATACAACGTGATTGAGGTTTACCACAGATGGAGCGCGAATGAGGACTTTTACAAGTTGAAGTTGGATGTGTCGTCTCTGAGGTGTGGACAAAATACAGTGAATTGTCTTTCATAAGGTGGACATTGGTCATAGGAATGGCAGACAGTAGCGTATACAGCATGTAGTTTGATTGTGTGTATCTCATACTGTATGTTGTGTTTTGGGTTTGGCGGGGTGGATATGTCTTTTTGAAAGGAGTGTCCACTCTTTGAAAGACAAAAGTTGGATATGTCCATGTGACATGGAATGGCTATCAAAAGAGGTTTGCATGAACAGCATCCGGGGCAGGATGGATGGCTGCGCAGCTTTCCTTTTACCAAAAATATGGTCTGGGTGTCCAGGCAAAGGTTGTGAACCATGAAAGTTATTCTCTCTACATTAAATGCAAAGTACATCCATACCTCGTTGGCCTTGCGGTGTCTGAAGGCGTACAGTGAGAAGGATTTTGATATTGAGCTGGCCGAGTACACGATCAAGGACCCTGTCATGAATATCGTATCCGATCTTTATCAGCGCGGTGCTGACATTATCGGGTTCTCGTGTTACATCTGGAACATTGAAGAGACGATCAAGGTCATTGATATTTTGAAAAAGGTTATGCCTGAGGTCAAAATTCTGCTGGGCGGGCCGGAAGTGTCCTACGACACGGAATATTGGATGAACCGGATTCCCAATGTCGATTTCATCGTGATGGGTGAAGGGGAAGAGACGCTGCATCAGCTTTTGACGGAGCTGGAGGGGGACAAGAAGTTCCACTTCGTATATGGACTGGCGTATCGCAAAGGGGAAGAAGTCATTCTCATGCCAGGACGACCGAAGGCGGATCTGAACGATTTGCCGTCGCCGCACCGTTTTGAAGAGGATATCCCGGAGCTGGGGAAACGTGTTGTTTATTTTGAGACCAGCCGTGGCTGTCCGTTCAGTTGTCAGTTCTGTCTGTCCAGTATTGAGGTCGGCGTGCGGTATTACGATATTGAGCGAACAAAGTCGGATATTCTGTACCTGATCGAGAAGGGCGCGAAGCTGATCAAGTTTGTGGACCGGACATTTAACATCAAGCGGGATTACGCGCTCGAAATGTTCAAATTCCTGATTGAGAATCATCAGGGGACGGTGTTCCAGTTTGAAATTACAGCGGATATTATGCGTCCCGAGGTACTGGACTATTTGGCAGAGAATGCTCCGCCGGGCACATTCCGGTTCGAGATTGGGGTTCAGTCTACCAATGATCCGACCAATGAACTGGTGAAACGTCGCCAGAACTTCTCGAAGCTGAGTCGTACCGTGAACAAGGTGAAAGCCAGCGGAAAAATCGACCAGCATCTGGATCTCATCGCCGGACTGCCGGAGGAAGATTACAATACGTTCCGTAAGACGTTTAACGATGTATTTGCCCTCGGGCCGGAAGAGCTTCAGCTTGGATTCCTCAAAATGCTTCGTGGTACCGGTCTGCGTCTGGATGCGGAGAAGTATAACTACACGTATATGGATCACGCGCCGTATGAGATTCTGGGCAGCGACGTGCTGCCGTTCAGCGACATCGTGCGCCTGAAGCGACTGGAGGATGTGCTGGAGAAATACTGGAACGCACACCGAATGGACCATACGCTGAAGTATCTGATGGAGCAGGAGTTCGATTCGCCATTTGATTTCTTCCAGGCGTTTGGGGATTATTGGGAGGGTCAGGGTTGGCAGAAGATCGGTCACCAGCTGGAGGATCTGTTCACCCGTTTGCACAGCTTCCTGGAGTCGCGCAACACACGGCACATGGATGTTGTGCTTGGCTTGATGAAGCTCGATTATTTCCTCGGTCACAAATACAAACCACGCAAAATCTGGTGGGAAGATCCGCTCCAGAAAGACCAGTGGGCGGGTTATATGAAAACGTTGGCTGAACGTCCGGAAGACGTTCGCCTGCCGCGCGTTGCCGGTGCCGCAGGCACGGCATGGCTGGAAAGCAGCGGCACGAGTGCGATTGCCGCTGCGGGAAGTTCGGCTGCTGCCGGAGAAGACTCTGCCGCAGAAGCGGCTGGTGTGATCGGCAGCGATGGCGCAGCGTCGCTCTCTGCAGGCGACGCATCAGGGTCCGCCGCGGATGGAGCGGCGGACACGGTGGACGGCAACGCTTCGCGTGCGTTGCCGATGACCTCGGCCATGACCGCACAGACGGTCATGGGTGCCCGTGCTTTCGCCGACCTCGGTCTCGGCGAAAAGGAACTGCAGAAGCACACCGTATTGGATGTGCTTCCGTTCCGGCTTGAGCGTGTGCTAGCTGGCGCCAGCCCGCTTGCCGCGAAAGGCCGGACGCTGCTGGTCGTAGTGTACCAGCAGCATGAAGGGCAGCAGGCGCAGTATTACACGCTGCCGCTGGGAGAAGAAGCCGCTGCCATGTAGGTGCAGCGGCATTGGGGAGCTGCATGGCCGATGGTTGCATGCAGTGGGGGATGCACCATGGCTTTGCCGTTCTGGTGCTATAACGGTGAGCACCGCGGTTATGGACGCGGTGCAATCCCGTGAGGTGCTGCCCATTGGGCGCAGCACCTCACCCTGACGCGGCTTGCTATTGCACAAGCCGCGCTCCGCTTCACCTTTTATCAGAGCATATATGATCCGAAAGCATCGGAAGGTCGTCTGATTCCCTAGTGGATGAAGAAGGGCCTTCCTTTTTGTTTTTCAGGTAAACAACTTCAAGCAAAGGAGAGCTTCAGATGACTAATAAGGCTACAACCAAGGAAACGATAACTATAACAGTAGGTTCCACTGATTCACTGCACATTCGCATCCCATACAACCTCGCATATATTCAGTGCATTCGCCAGATTACGGGCAGACGTTGGGAGCCCCAACTGAAAGTGTGGATCATCCCTTACACTATTGATGCAGTACAGGAGTTCTTAAGCCAGTTCGATCCAAATGATGTTCATATTACCCCAGAGTTATGGATTGAGAGCGAAGATCTACAGTGCTGGAAAGCGAGTAGAGGAAACAATAACTCATGGAGCAAAGAACCATTGCAAAAGGCACTAAAGTTACGAGGATACAGCCGCAAAACGATTAAAGCGTATTGTAATCAGGTCGAACGTTTTCTGAGTAGCCGTGACCTTAAAGATACCGATGTGACTACTTCCAATGTTCAGACGTATTGTTTAGGTTTGCTTGAGCGAGGGATCTCCCATTCAAGCGTGAATCAGACGATTAGCGCGCTCCGCTTTTATTGCAAACATGTACTCCATCACCCTACCGAAATCCAGTATATTCGCCCCAAGAAGCAGACCAAGCTGCCGCAAGTTTTGTCTGAAAGAGAAGTTGCCCAATTACTCACATCCGTAACTAATCTCAAGCATAAAACGATTCTGTTTCTCACGTATTCATCTGGTCTTCGTGTAGGTGAAGTCGTTCGTCTTCGATGCAGCGATTTGGATATTGAGCGTCAGACCCTTATTGTAAGGCAGGGAAAAGGTCAGAAGGATAGAAGAACCCTACTCTCCAATATTGCTTGGGAAATTATACAGGAATACATAAAGGAGTATAGACCCCAACGTTGGTTGTTTCCGGGACAATCTTCGGATCGGCATCTGACAGAGCGTAGCGTGCAAAAGGTTTTTGAAGAAGCCAGACAACGCGCAGGTATTGACAAAAAGGTTAGTGTTCATGTCTTAAGACACTCTTTCGCTACACATTTGCTGGAAAACGGAACAGACCTGCGCTATATCCAGGAGCTGCTTGGTCACACGAGTGCACGAACAACCCAGCGATATACGCATGTGAGTACGAAGAATATTCAGCGTATTCAGAGCCCATTGGATCGTTTGGATTTGGGAGATTAAGTGCTTCAATAAATCTACCTTTTTCACCAAATTCTTCTTCGCAAATACTACACCATAGGTTATCATATAAGTAGTTCACATATCATGCAGGATGTGTGGTATTTACGAAGTACATAAATTAGATGTTAGCAGAAATTAATGCAGAAGGGATTATAGAGATGGATTTATTACTGATTTCAGCAAAAGATGCAAAAGATTTAATTTATCAAACCATAGTTGTTGTCTTAATTATGAGTTTATTCAGTTCTTTTATATGGAAGAAAAGTAATTCTAAATGGGATCGTGCTGCAATTTTTTTTGATGTATTGAAAGTGACTTTTTATTTGGTACTCGCATTTCTGACTCTATACTTAAATTATGATAGTAATAGTAAAAAAATCTACTTTAGCCTTGATAATAAGAACCTTTCTTTTGCAGAGATTCTTGTAATAATGCTGTCAATACTTGAGGCTATAGCGAATGTATTTAGCATGATTCAACGAATCAAAAATATAGAAAAATCAATAATAGATGATATTAGAGATGCTTCAAATAAAATAACTCGGGAGAAAGAACTGAAACAAACTCTAAAAGAATTAGCTAATAAGAAAAAACAGGAAGAAATAGAAAAGAAGATACAGATAGTTCATCTTAGAGAACAACGTCTACAATTAGCAACAAAGAAAAGATACAAGTACAAATAACTCCTCGTGTGTAAATCAAATGGGGGCATTAACATCTGCTAACAACATATCCACGCATTGGTAAGATGGCCCTCGGTCCGCCTGAAGGGGCTTGGCAGGGGAGTGGAATCAGCGGACACATCCGCACCGACTATGCGCATCGCGCCCGGCTGCATTCGCAGCCTTAAGTCGGTGGGACGTCGTGGATACACGAACGTTATATGCAACCTGAAAGGCAAAGGAAATATAGAGAAAACAAATAAAAAAATTGCCGAGTGTTCTATCAATGATTTTTGTTTAAAACAACAATATTTGAAGAAAAGTTATTAGCAGAGAAGTTATTCTATGAGAAATGCAAGTGTGGAAATAAGGAGTACGGAGATCTTTCGGATAGGTTGAGAAAAGAGCAGTTTAAAAACGGAGTACTATAAAAAACCAGAAAGAAGGCGTTGATTTAAAAAACGTATGATAAAATAGGGATAAGAGAATCCGGAAAGATACAGGTGTCATGTGACAATATATTCACTATCATAGTATTGAAGGCTTAAGGAAGTAGGAGCATTCAGATATCTCGATATCTGTTAAGGACGTAAATATGAGAACTTTACATGTAATTAGAAAGCAGGGGAATAATGGACAATATCCAGAACATCATATTTAAGAACAAGGATTTTATTGATGAGTTTATAAGTGATATATTTTCACAATATGTAGTTCAAAATAATTTAATTCAAGAATATTTTGATGATCCTTTAAAAATATGGGGAAAATATAGAACATCTCTTAAAGATTTCGATTGGCATGAGGATGTATATGTTGATAATAATGATATCTATCAAGAAGTAGATAGACTTAAAACGATGATAATACGCATATCAAACGAAGAATTAAAACAATTTTCAGACATGTATTTGTTTAAAGCGGTTTCCATTTATGAAAGGATGATAAATAGTTTTTACCAATCCATCTTAGGAATAAAATTCGGATTTGATTGGAATAAATGTAATCAAATTATACAAAAATTAAAAACAATAGATAAAGTAGGATGGTTTTCAGAAATTATTATTGGAAAATCATACCTACAAGAGCCTGGGTGGGGAAAGGTTAAACCATACATTGATGCAAGAAATTTTTTTATCCATTACAAACCTGAAAAAGTACGAAAATATGATAAGTTTGAGAATCTCCTTAATAAAGATAGAATACTTGAATTTTTAGATGAAGTATTAGTGTGTAATGATTTTTTACAAAGTGAAGATAACTATTTTCAAAATCATAATAAACAATTGATAGAAGTAAAAGAGCATTTTTCAAGGACTTTTGCAATGAAGTCACCTGACAATATATAACACTGTATTTGCGTAGTGCTGAACAAGCTTCTTAATTCTAGAAGAAAAGTTGGAGAAATGATTGCCGAGACACACCTGCTCTGATTAAAAACGTTACGGCCGACTGTTAATTAACTTTATGAAGCTGGGCGGAATAAATGTAGAAACATCTATTAAATTCGAAAAAGGTAAAACATAAAGAAGAATAAAGAAAGCGTCGTCCAATTCTATTTCGGCGCTTTTTGTTTAAGGCAACAGTCTTCAAGCAAAATAAATCAGGTAAGATAGAGATACTATTAGTTGAAGGACCTACGCCTAGAAAGAAAAGGCACGAGAGGGATCAAATAATGCAGATTTAATAATTTGAAAATAGAATTGTAGAAGGAGGGAATTTTAAAAAAACAGGCAGCATATAACATAATATTCACGCTGCGGACATTCGTCCTTGGTCCGGCAGTCGCCAGACACCCGACATGCGTCGGGTCGTGAATACGCGAACGTTATACGAAAGGACGAAAGCGAGTGATATTCAATAAACTACTTGATTCGTACGATTTTTTTCTCCAGTCCGAAGATAAAAAGTCGCACATCCTTTTTTCATCTAAAGACGTTGAATTAGAGCGATCTAAATCCATTAACTACTGGGTACATATTAAGGACGATCAGTTTGCTGGAGAAGTCGAGATCTGGATTGATTATGAGGAACTTCATGACTTTATAGAAGAACTATTAGAAGCTGAGAATAGCGAAGTTAAACCAATCCATTTAAAAGCAATGAATAAAGAAGAATTTGAAATGACTTTTATAGATCAAAGCATGGGACATTATAAAATTACTTATTCCATTACAAAGAGGAGATATTCAAGAAGTGGGTTAGTAGAAACAGAATTGAAGGGATCTTTTGATTACGACAGTGGATTTTTAAACCCATTGAAAGAAAGTTTGAAGGGCATTAATAGACTTCTGTCTTAAATATTTGTGAGTAACTCAAGATCCCTTCGTATAACATAATATTCACGCTGCGGACATACGTCCTTGGCCCGGCATTTGCCGGACACTCGACATGCGTCGAGTCGTGAATACAGGAACGTTATAAGAAATCCCCATAAAAACAAAAACAATAAGAGGGTGAATTGTTTGAAAGACACGTTAATAGAGGTTGAGACATTGAAGAATATATTAATCTCAAAGGCAACAGGTGGTGTTGTCAACGATTTAGAATTTAGAACTCTTCGAGAGTCATTACTCAAAAATCAACGAATTAAGAAGGCTTTACCACGGTTTTTACATACTTGTCGCAATATATCTGAATTTTGGGGATACATCAAGCAGGAATCTGATACTTATCAAGGGCGTCGTGATCATTTGAAGAATGAATTTGATGCAATCCTTACTTTATTAGAGAACGACAATAGTATACCAGCAGATAATATTATTACTGAGACTCTTTCGGGCAAAGTAGATGCACACTATATCCAAGAAGCTTGGACAAAGTCTCTTGAAAGAAGAGAGTCTGATCCAGAAGGTGCAATTACGATTGCAAGAACTTTATTGGAAACTATTTGTAAATTCATAATGGATCAAGAAGGAGTAAAGTACGAGGAAAAGTGGGAAATGCCTCAACTTTACAAGGGTGTTCAGACGGTTTTGAATTTATCTCCCGATAAACATACAGAGGATATATTTAAACAAATATTAGGTGGGTGCTCTTCGGTTGTTAATGGCTTAGGTGCCCTAAGAAATAAGCATAGTGATGCACATGGTAGAAGTCATAAAGTACCGAAGCCATCAAAGAGACATGCACAATTAGCAGTTAATCTTGCCGGAGCTATGGCTGACTTTTTATTTGCTTCTTGGGAAGAAAAATCCAATATTAATGAAACAAATGAATAGTGCATGTATGAATTTCAGGGATGCCGGGGACTTCTTATAACAATATATTCAAGCAGCGGCTCCGTTGGAGCCTTGGTCTGCGGGAAGGAATTCGAGGAGGAATTTCAGCAGACAACCCCTTTGGGGTTCATGAATACAGGAACGTTATGTGAAATCCCCTGAATATTAAAAAGGAGAATCAATAAATTATGATTAGGGTTTATTGTGATATTAAAGAATCGACAAAAGCTGAGATTAATAAGACAATAAATGATTATTTAGATTTATATATGGATTTCTATAGAACTCTTGGTCCAGAGGAGTTTTCTTCATTTTTTCCACAGTTTCTATGGGTAGAAAATGAAGAACTTTGCATAAAGACTATGATTGAATTAGATCTTTGGACCTCTGATAATTATTTACACACTCTTAAACCGATTCATGAATTTGCTTTGTATATATTGTTATGTTATTCAAAAGATAGAATTGAAGAAATGGGAAGAGAAAAAGGTACAACAGATTTAGATTATGAAGTAGAACAAACAGATGACGAGTATGTATTATCTGACTTAGATAATATGGATTTTTATCTTGAAATATTATTTCAAGATTATGATTTTTTGCGGGTTTCTGAGTATGTAAAATATTTTATACAGAATCCATTTGATTTCCAAGGTACATTTAATGTGGATCTTACTGAATATGAAGATTTAATGCCAAATGATATAAGAAAAGAATTTAATGATCTTAAGCAATCAATTTATCCAACGGAAATTATAAAACAACACAGTAATGGAATAATAAGAGATATGAATATGAAAGAATTTTTCTTACATATTGAGAAAATCATAGATTACTTTAGTCATTCTTTGACTTTAAGAGGCACTCACAAATTATTATGGAATGAGAATGGCCTTCCAAAGAAGGAAACAAGTGCTCAACAATTATTAGAAAGTATAAGTAGGCTATATTGTGAGAGTAATAATATAGATATTACACCTGAGGCTGAAACAGGTAGAGGACCTGTTGATTTTAAATTCTCATATGGGAATAATTTAAAGACAATTGTAGAAATAAAGAGAGGTTCTAATAAGCTAGAACACGGAATTGAAAAACAAACAGTTCAATATATGTTGTCGGAGAAAGTTGAAACTGCATATTTTATCATAATTATCTTATTTGAAAACGAATTTAGGAAAGTTGATAGAATATTTGAGTTAGCAAAAAGTATAGAGGTAAGATATAACTTAATAATCAGGCCGATAATTATTGATGCTAGAGCCTCAAAGTTATCAGCATCAAAGATTCAGAATGTTGAATCAGTGAAGTAGGGGGAATCACATAACATAATATTCACGCTGCGGGCATACGCCCTTGATTTGGCATTCGCCGGATACCCGACATATGTCGGGTCGTGAATACAGGAACGTTATGTGACATACCAAAAATAAGTTTAAAGGAGAAATCATTATAAATTTCAGAGTAGAGATCACTGATAAAGAAGAGATTGAAACCTTTTACTCCATACTGATCTTGGGCTGCATAACGGCTATAAGAGAAGGCCTTCTGACTTGGGATCAAGCGGAAGAGCGATTATTCAGTCCAAACACTTTAACAAAAATAGAAAAATTAAATCTGCATTCAACCCTTATAGAAATCACAAATCAAGGAATGATGGAACTGAATTTTCTTCAAAGATTAAATGCAATAGGATATGAGAAATCGATGGATGACATAGTAAATCTTTTGAAGACATTTATAAAAGAACAAAAAATCAGTAAAGGAGAATGGAAACACTGGATTAAATAAAATTGAGAAAAGCTGAATGTAATTCGAAAAGAATGGTACGTCACATAACATAATATTCACGCTGCGGGCATACGCCCTTGATCCGGCATGCGCCGGACACCCAGCATACGCTGGGTCGTGAATACGGGAACGTTATCTGTAATTGTGATATGGAAATGAATTCTAAGATAGAAATTTGGAAGTAAAGTGAAATTAGAATAAGGAGCTGAAAAGCATGAAAGATCATAAAAATAATCGTTCAAACTATATCCATTCAGAAAGTAATTATCAAGGAGGGAAAACCGAATTAAATGAAATTCAAGTGAATTTGATAAAGGAAATATCAATGATTCTAAATGGGTATTCAGACAACTATGATAATCTGCATTTTTCGTACGCGTCTTCAGGAATTATTGCAGTTTTACGGGATCAAGTTGTTGCAAAAATAGAGAACGGAACAATTAACCCGCAGGAACGCAGAGATGCTTTACAACTTATTCGTAAATTGGAAATAGATCTAGAAATGGATTTTACTGAAATATATGAAATGAAGGATCTCATTAAAATGATCTGTGAGAACAATAATATTTCTAAATATGAATTTAGAGTTAAAGAATACAATGAATATGAATCGCGCAGAACATATCGGAATCCGATAACAAGCCTTAGCTTTGGAAACAAGATCAGATCCCATAGTTATGATATTGTAGACATATCAATCTTCCTTGATAAGGTTAATCTCCAATGTGTTCCAGAAGGAGCTAGAAAGTACTCTAAAGAATTTGATCCTAGAGAGGTACTTTCATTAGAACAAAAAATAATTTATGCAGTTGATACTTGGACTTCTTATTATTCTAGGTAAAACCCAAATAGAGCTAATCGAAATGGTAGATATGATTATAGACAAAACGTTATGGAAATTCGAAGAAGTTCACAACTACAGATAACATAATATTCACGCTGCGGGTATACGCCCTAGGTCTGGCATTCGCCAGACACCCGACAGGCGTCGGGTCGTGAATACAGGAACGTTAAGTGAAATTCCAGTGAGAGCTATAGGCTTGTGAAGTGGTATAATATAACCATTAAAATAGAGGAGGGACAATGATGAAATGGCAAGAAGTTCAACAGATTTTTCCAAATCAATTCGTAAAATTTGAAGTGCTTCATTCTGAAGAAACAGACAATCAAGAGATCATTGATGATGTGGCCGTGATTGGCCCGATCAGTGATGAAGAAGCGACTCGCGAACTATTGAACAGTAGGGACAAGACTCTGGTTTACCATACATCCAAAGATCGAATCGTTGTGAAGATACGGAAAAATATAGGATTAAGGAGAAATCTTTAAATGAATATTGAATATAGAGATGGGCTGTTATTCACGGAAATAACAGTCCATTTCAATGAGCAGAAGAAAGTGATATCAAACATCGTGATCGATACAGGAGCCAGTCATAGCTTGATTTCACAAGATGAAGTGGATGAGATTGGGATACTAGTGAGTATGGAAGATGAAATTATAACTAGCTACGGAATCGGAGGTAAAGAGCATGCCTTCAGTAAGCGAATCGACGGTATACAGTTAGGGGATTTCATTTTAAAGGATGTATACATAGACTTTACTTCATTTAAATATCACAACATTAACGGACTTTTGGGACTGGATGTACTGATGGAAGGGAAATTTAATATTGATCTAAAGAAATTTAAATTACTTCGTTCATAAGAGATAAAAGACGCAAGAGGATTGAGTGGTGATTCGAGGAAGACTGAAACATCACTTAACATAATATTCAAGCTGCGGCTCCTTTGGAGCCTTGGTCTGCACGATGGATTTCGAGGAGGGATTTCAACAGACAACCCCTTTGGGGTTCATGAATACAGGAACGTTAGATGAAACTAGAAAAATATAAAATTTTCATTCTATTACATAACTAAATGAAGGGTGATCAAAACTTTGTTGAATAACGTCATACCCGATCATAAGTACAACGATTTTCGAGGAGTCGAAATGCTAGAACATATCATCAAAACAAGTCGAGATATATTAATGGGACAAATAGATTACTATAAAATTGAGATAAATAATGAAGCAGACCTGCAACTTAATTTTTCGTACATTTTAAAAAGTGTAGGAGATCTTTTTAAATTCGGAATTGATCATCACTTAAAAATAAATCTCGAAACTCCATTTAAGTCGGATAACATCTTATCAAAGAGTGGATCTAATAGATCGAAGATTGATATAACTTTGGAATGGTACGGAAATACTAACCAAGTTGTTACATGTGCAATTGAACTAAAATATTTCTTGACGAATAAAATTCGCGAGTCTCATAATCGTTACAGCGTTTTTTGCGATTTAAAAAATTTGGAAGAGTATGTTCAGCATTCAAGAGAGTACAAGATGGGATATTTTTTGTTGGGAACAGATGATACCTACTATGTTAATCAAAAAACATATTCAAAAAATGCTGAAGATTTTGATTTTAGACATAACTCTCAATATAAAGCTGATACGAAGCTAACTTATATTACAAGGAATAGTGAAGAGAAGGCAATGAGTCTAATCAATAATTATGATTTTTCTTGGCAGAAAGTAAGTAGATATTATTTTTTAGACCACTTCATATACAGAAATAAAAGATAAGAAGTAAAGAGCGCAACTCTTAAAAAATCACTAGCATCATCTAACATAATATTCAAGCTGCGTCTCCTTCGGAGCCTTGGTCTGCGGATGGAATTCGAGGAGGGATTTCGGCAGACAACCCCTTCGGGGTTCATGAATAAAACAACGTTATATGAAATCAGCAAACATAAAGAAAACTTATTTTATTCAAGATTTTTTAAGGGAAGTGATTGAGTGAATAAAGACATTCTACTTGAGTGGGACAGTAAGCATAGTGCGATGAAGAACACGAAAGAAAACTATTGGAAAACCTATAGGAAGTGGCGTGACGAGAACAAAAGCGATTATCATGATACTTTCATGGGCAAATTATATGATGAATTTATAAGTATTGAAGAGCGAGCCATATACCTAAAATATAGTTTTAATACAACAGAAGCCGTAGTATTTTGCTCGATTAATATTTTTTACATAGAAGAGCACATAGGAACTTATGATATAGAGTTCTTTTTGAATGGTGAGATTGCTGATGATTATCTGGATGTTGGAGACGCATTACTTAAAGAGCGGATCATTAAAGTAAAGCATAATTTGAAGACTGCAAGAAGCGCTCTAAAACTAGGAATTGAAGTATCAGATATTTCGAAAATCACAGAAATTCCACTCAAATATATAGAAATATTAAAAGAAAAATATAGTTGATAGAAAGGGAATGTTACAAGAGGGATAAGCAATTCAAAGAAGCTGCTGACATCCTATAACATAATATTCACGCTGCGGGCATACGCCCTTGATCCGGCAGTCGCCGGACACCCGACATGCGTCGGGTCGTGAATACAGGAACGTTATAAGAAATCGGCGTAAGTCCAAATATACAATTATCAATTCATCGGAGGTAAAAATGTTAACTTATTTTAATGATGAAATCAAAACTAAAATTCAAGAACTCTTAGCTTTTTATACTGAACATCGTATGGATTATGAGTTCTTTGATTTAGATAATCCAGAAGAATATGAAGAAGATATTATTGTATGTTATGACTCGAAGATATCTTTTGGATTACCTCATTGTGATGATGATTACTTTGAGCACACTTTAGGAGAAATGTTTGAGATATTGGAGGAAATAAAGAATGCAAAAATCATTGATAATTATGTATATATAAGTACTAAGAGACTTTTAGTAAGAGTCGATACTCTAAATAGAGAGAAGTTATTTGCTCTTCAAGATAAAGCAAAAGGTGTTTTTCAAACTAGCTTAACAATGAATCAGCAAACCTTTCATATTGATCTTGTTAGTGAGCACACTAATTTCGGGATTTTAGTTACTGTCATGGACAACTATGATAAATATTTCCCTCCAATTCTTTATGAGGATCTATTTATCGAAATTACTTCTGAAAAATTGATTAGCTTGGATCAATTTGAAGATCTAATGCAAGCATATATGTTTGAATTAAGTTCTACCTTGGATATAAAATTATTTATCTCGCCACGGCCAATATATTACGACCTAGAATATGTCTTACAAGAAGGTGACGAGAAAGCAAGGCTTCGACCACTAGTAACAGGAAGAGGTAATAAAGAACTTTATCAAATATATAATTCGTGTGCCAACATTGAGGACGCGGAAATATTGATCTTAATGTATACAAAAGTTATAGAATTTGTTACTCAAACAGTAGTTAGACGTGAACTTTTAGATTCAGTTATGACCAAACTATATAGTCCCAAAACACTAAGTCCGGATGCAGTATATGTCCTTGAATTAGAAAGAATATTTGATGATTTAGGTAATTATAAGAAAGATAAAGAAGCTATCAGAATTACAATAGAGACATGTTGTGAGGTTTTAGAACTGAAAGGGAGCGCTCCAAAATTTTTGAGAAATCTCAACAAGGTCAATATTGAAAGTACTAGAGAAGAAAAGAAACAGGCACTATTGGAATTATCCAATGCTATTTCGGATACAAGAAATATGATTGCACATGCAAAGACGAATTATAAAAATAAAGGAAATGAATGTCCAAAAGAAGAGATGAAAGAATTTTCAGACTGCTTGAAAATTATTGCCGATCAAGTAATCAGATGGTTTTCAAGGCAACATGAGGATCTAAAAGTAATCTAAAAAAGTATATCGGTTTGTATTTCAAAGGAGACGCCGACATCTTATAACATCATATCCACGCATCGGAACCTGACGGCTCCTCGGTCTGCCCAGAGGGAAATGGCAGGGAAGTGGAATCAGGCGGACACATCTGCACCGACTAAGCGCATCGCGCCCGACTCCTGACGGAGCCTTAAGTCGGTGGGACGTCGTGGATACAGGAACGTTATCGGAAATCAATGCAAAGACTTTAAGGAGGGCGAGATGATAAGAAAATTGGTATTCTTAATTCTTCTATGTATAGTTGTAAGTTCTGTTTGGTATTTCACTCCTAAACAATATAATAAGACACTCGAAGGCGTATATTTTCAATTAGGTAACGATCAAGTGTTTGAAAGGATTAAAATTCAGTTTAATGGAAAAATCAGAAACAAAATTAATGGCAGCAAATCGTTTAAAGGCAATCTTAAATTTGAAGGTAATGAAATACCGAAAGTTCCAGAAGACAGAACAGAACTTGAATTACTCCATCATGGTGGTAATTTCAGTTCGGTATTTTCTGGATTTAGAATTATAGATGAAGCAGGGCGAGTTACAGCTGATATCTATCAATATGGAATGATTTATATAAATAATAATTTTACTGAATTTACAATTGCATTAACGAATATAGATAACGAAGAAACCTGGAATCCTACCAATGGATTTATGATAACGGCTCCAGTTGATAATAGGGAAGAAGCAATAAAAATATCTCAAAAGTTGATGAATAAATTCGGAATAGAACTAATTGATTAGAGTGCTCGAAAGAAGAGTAGTAGAATCGAGGAAGGCATTGACATCCGATAACACCATATTCACGCATCGGGGCATTCGCCCCTCGGTCCAGCCGGAGTTAGAAGCGGATTCAGGGTTGAGAATTTGAGTCGCATGGAAGCGGAATCAGCCGGACACACCGCACCACCTAACCGCATCGCGGCCGGTCACTTCGTGACCTTAAGGTGGTGGGGCGTCGCGAATATAAGAACGTTAGGTGAAATTACTTTAAATCATTAATGTTGGAGGTTAACACATGGAAGATGAATTAATTAAGAGACTTGATAAACAAATTAATAAATATATCTTTGAATCTAATAAATTTATTGAATACTCTGCATTCCCATACGGGTTACTAGATAATTTAATGGTAAACAAGAAAACAGTCAAATTAGTATACGATTTTGAGTATTTTGTTATTACTAAGAGTCTTAAAACTCTAATAGCAATTAGAAAGCTTTTGAAATCGGATTTGAATGAGGATGTCTTCATTTTATGCAGAACTATGTTTGAGAACTACATAAGTTGTAGATATTTACATGAGAATGATGATAGAATTGATCAATTTATAGAACATCCAATTAAGATTGCACTTGCACATTATAATGTGCAATCAGATGGATCAATAATGGATAGAAATAATCAAGTTGTTGGCGAATTGGAAAATCCAAGTAAATTCAAGCTAGGCAAGGATAAACAATATTTTTATTATTTTTATGATTTGCTCTCAACATATGCACATTGTAATTTTGGTATTGCTTCGTGCTATTTTAATGATGATTTTAGCTATACAGTTACTAAAGTTAATAATAGTTTACTCGTGAGAACAATTGTTGTATTCATTTTTACTAAGTTATTTGAACTTATTGTTACCGTTGAAGGTGAAGATTTCAAAGATGCAAGAACTGAAAGAGCATGTTATAAGTTGGTGTCAGACTCTATCCAACTGTTAAATACTTCGTTAGAAACACTGAAAAATCAGTATATTGATTCGACTAACGAGACAAATAAATTTGTTAATAAGCGAATGAAAGAATTAATGAAAGATATGAAAAAATCACTAAAAGAAGAACTTGGTAGCATAGTCAAAGTAGAAAATAACTTCACCTAACAAAATGTTCACACATCGGACATCCGCCCTCGGTCTACAGAAGTGAATCCGATAAGTAGGGTCAGCAGACACATCCTCTCCCCTAAGATAAGAGCAATCTAAGGGGAGAGGACGTCGTGAACACAAATACGTTATACGACAGAATCAAATGAAAAGAGAGCCGTTTGGCTCTCAATTAGAAGTTATATTTAATTCATTATGTAATTGAAGAGCATCCTTAAAACCTTGCAAGTAGATTTCACGTTCTAGGATTGTTTGAACTGAGAGGCCTGCATCATCGTAAAGAAATAGAGTTTTATGCATATCCTGAGGTAGAAGTTCATGTAACTGTTTGAAGTAAAGATTTCGATCAGATGAGAATTGATTATAAATGGTGTTGTTCTTGAGAAGATCGCTATATAAGGCTTCAATTCGATTACGTATCAACGAATCAAGTAAGACTTCTAAAGAATTGTACATAAATGATCACCGTCCGTTATGTTTTATTTTGCGAATAAAAGTTTAACTTGTTGAATATTATTTTATCATAACGAAAAATGTAGTCAAGACATATCAAAGATATTTTTGATTAAGGAAATATATTTTCATATAATTAAAGAAAAATTCAATTCGGATATGAAGGGATACCAGATGATAAGTTATAAACCATTTCAAAAATTATTGATTGACATGGAGATTAAGAAGCAGGATTTATTGAAAATGACGGGGATTTCATCGGCAACGATGGCAAAGCTCAATACGAATGAATATGTATCGTTAGAAGTCATTGATAAATTATGTACGGCATTGGGATGTCAGCCTAGAGATCTTTTGGAGCATATAGCTGATCAATGATGGGATAAGAATATCTGCTGGTTACTCAAAGATGAGAATCCGTTGTATAACAACATATTCAAGCTGAGGCTACTGTCGGAGCCTTGATTCGCAGCTGGATTTCGAGGAGGAATTTCAGCAGACAATCCCTTGGGGGATCATTAATACAGGAACGTTATGGGACAAGTTCATCAAAGCATCAATATATGGAGGAATTATATGAACTTATATGAAGTTGATTATACTAAACAAACAGAAAAATACGCAGCAGCTATTAAAGAATATAATGAATTTTGGAGTCAGGGACTAATTGATTTTTCCAAAGCTTCCGATCCAATTGAAAAGTTTGATGATGAGACGAGGAAGTTTATTTATAACTTCAATTCTAAATTTCCCAATAATGTTGTATGGCATTATCATAGAGATAGAACATCTGTAGATTTAGAAGTAAATGCACTAAGGAAGGTCATTAATTCTGCGAAAAATGAACATGATATTCAAGATTACATTAAGAAAAATAGAAAGTGGTTTATCCCGGGTTCAATTTTTAAAGAGTATAATTTTGGTCACAAAGAGACGTATCTCTTTCCAGAAATGAAGTTAGGAAGTAGCATGCAAGCAGATTATGTTTTATGTGGTAGAAACTCTGATGGATACAGTTTAATACTTGTTGAATTGGAATCGCCGGCTTCAACATTTGTTTTAACTGATGGTTATAAATTATCAGCATCGGCTAATTCTGGCTTAGGTCAGATTAATCAATGGAAAGAGTGGATGGAATCAAATTATACAACATTTTTTAATGAGCATAAATTTACTGAGAAAGGCATAAATGTTCCTATTACAAGGATTCACTATTGTTTAGTGATTAGCAGAAGAAATCAAATGGGGACAAATGATAGAGGTCGAAAAAATAGAATAATTATTGAATCAACGAATTTAAATATAATTAATTACGATAGAGTGTGTGATTATGTTTCTAATTTAGATGAAGGATATAGTACTTATAGATAATTTCATCGGCAACGATGGCAAAGCTCAACACGAATGAGTATGTATCTTTAGAGGTCATTGATAAATTATGTACGGCATTGGGATACCGGCCTGGAGATCTTCTGAAACATATAATAGACAAATGAAAGAATGAAATATAAGAGGATGTTGGTTAACTCGAAGATATGATTCCGTCGTATAACATCCTATTCAAGCAGCGGCTCCATTAGAGCATTGATCTGCTGATGGATTTCGGAGGAGAATTTCAGCAGACAACCTCTTCGGGGTCATGAATACAGGAACGTTGTAAGAAACCAGTACGCACAGAATGAATGAAAATTTTCTATTGAGGTGGTGTTATAAATGAGTATTAAGCTTAAAGTTAGTCATGACGAAAACGAAATCAAGTTTTTTGATAAAGATTTAGGGATATTAGGTTTCACGGATTTCACAGCTGAGATATGGGAAGAAATATCAACCGTTAATTGGTATGTAAATGAAAGCAAAATTGCAAAGGATGAAAAAACATACATATACACAGGAGCAGGAAAATTTAGCGGTTTAAAAAATTTGCATCAGATAGTAATGATGTTATGGTATGGGCTGGAAGAAGTACAATCTGCTTATCAAAAAGATTTTATCATTGAGCATCATAATAACGAAGCTTTTGATTGCCATATTGGCAATTTATCATTTGCTTCTAATGATTTAAATCTAACTAAAGCACACTCTTTTGATAAAAATCAACCTATGTTATTACAAAAGGCTGGTGTCAACTTCTATAAAGACTTCGAAACGGGACAATACCAAATAACTATCGCATTTACTGGGGATTATTTCTTGAAGACAAATGAGAGTTTTATTTTAGTGGCTTGTATACATCTTTTGTATGAAGATAACTTCCGCATTGTATATACTGACGCAAATAGGATAGTAGATGAGCTTTTAGAGAATGGGCGGATCAATTTTAGATTGCTTTCTTATAAAGATTTTTCATTTAAAGAAGGAAAAAAATATATTCCTAAAAACGGTGAAAGTATAGAAGGAATTAAAGTAATAACAGATGAGAATGGTAACAACTATTTAGTTGTAGCTGAAGGAGCGGGATTTGTTTTCAATAGTACACCACCTAATAAAGATTTATATAAGAAAATAGAATAATTAGAAATGATCTTACGAAAATCGAGTATTAAGTGATTCGAAGAAGAGGCGACACCTTATAACATCATATTCACGTTGTGGGCATATGCCCTTGGTCCGACATAGATCGGACACCCAACAAACACTGGGGCGTGAATACAGGAATTTAAGTGAAATTATTACGAAGGATGGTAAAATATGAAAAGAACACAAGCTCAAGTTGAATTTGAAACTATATTTAAAAAGTTTATATTTAATATTAATTCACTGAGAACGTACATCAAGAGTGTTTCATCATCGCTTGAGAATCAAAAAAGTGATCATAAGCTCGTCGAGTCTCTTGATAATGCAATAGAACTTCTTGTTCACAAGAAAATAAATCCTTCTGGATTTAAGGACCATAATGAAAAACTTGAAGAACTGGAAGAGAAACTTAAGGAGAAATTCAATTTAGAAATTAATTTAGAAGAACCGGAAACCGCAAAAGTTACAATGACTGGTGGTCTTACTGGAAAGATAAAAGATCAGTTTGAATCTTACAAATTAAATAAGAATCAAGTTAATATTTTATACCAAAGTTCATTGATAAGTCTCGCTACTTTTTTTGAGTTATTAGTTGCGAGTATCATTAAGAAGCGATTATTCGATTATCCTATTTCTTTGAATATTGATGAAAGATCTTTAACTCTCGAAGAAATCAGAAAGCTTGGCTCATTTGAAAATGCAGAAATATATCTAATTGAAAATGAAGTTGAACAAATAATGAGAAAGAATTTACTGGAATGGATCGAGTATATGAAAAAAAACTATAAATCAAAATTTTTATTCCTAACTGATATAGAGGCTAAACTTTTTGAAGTCTTTCAGAGAAGAAATCTCTTTGTTCATAATGAAGGAATTGTAAATAACATCTATTTATCAAAAGTAAATCAAGATTTAGTTAAAGATCTTAGCCTTGGGAAGAAGATAATTATTACAAATGAATATATGGATGAAGCAATCGATTTAATTGAGTATGTAGGATCAATTCTTACACTGGAGTTGTGGCAAAAGTTCGAAAAAGTGTCTACGGTTCGCAAGGATCTTATACAAGAATATGGATTTGGATTTATGCTTCAAGGAAAGTGGAAATTATCTAGAGAAGTGTTTAGTTTACTAATAAATGAAAGAGAGATTGATAACCGTAGTAAAACTATTGGGCTTATTAATTATTGGCAATCATTTAAAAATTTAAACGAGTTTGATCAGGTAATTCGGGAAATCGAGAAGGAAGATTTTTCTGATAGAAGTCTGGATTTCCAACTATGTTTTTTCGCTCTTAAGGATGATTTTAATAATTTTTTTAATGTTCTTCCAGGAGTTTGTCCTTCGGAGATATCTCTTGAAGAGCTAAAAACATGGCCGATTTTTAATTCTGTTCGACAAACAGCTGAATATGAAGCTTTTATTGAGAAAATGACAAATACAAAAAATAAAATAATATCATAAGGTTACTTATAGAAGGGAAAAACATCACTTAACATAAGTTTCAAGCTGCAGTCTTGATCTGGAGTGGAGCAAGAAGCGGATTCGGTTTAAGCCAGTGAGGGTTCATGAATGCGAGAGACGTTTATACGACAGAATAAATTCCAATTGAGAGCCGTTTGGCTCTCAATTGGAATTTATATTTAATTCATTATGTAATTGAAGAGCATCCTTAAAACCTTGCAAGTAGATTTCACGTTCTAGGATTGTTTGAACTGAAAGGTCTGCATCATCGTAAAGAAATAGAGTTTTATGCATATCCTGAGGTAGAAGTTCATGTAACTGTTTGAAGTAAAGATTTCGATCAGATGAGAATTGATTATAAATGGTGTTGTTCTTGAGAAGATCGCTATATAAGGTTTCAATCCTATTACGTATCAACGAATCAAGTAAGACTTCTAAGGAATTGTGCATAAATGATCACCGTCCGTTATGTTTTATTTTGTAAATAAAAGTTTAACTTGTTAAACATTATTTTATCATAGCGAAAAACAAAATCAATACATATCAAAGATATTTTTGATTAAGGAAATATATTTTCATATAATTAAAGAAAAATTCAATTCGGTTACGAAGGAGCACTAGATGATAAGTTATAAACCATTTCAAAAATTATTGATTGACAGGGAGATTAAGAAACAAGATTTATTGAAAATGACGGGAATTTCATCGGCAACGATGGCAAAGCTCAACACGAATGAATATGTATCGTTAGAAGTCATTGATAAATTATGTACAGCATTGGAATGCCAGCCTGGAGATCTTTTGGAACATGTAACAGACCAATGAAAGAATAGAATATAAGAGAATGTTGGTTAACTCGAAGATGTGATTCCGTCGTATAACATAATATTCAAGCATCGGCTCCTTACGGAGCCTTGGTCTACTAGATGAATTGCGTGGAAGCGTTTCAGCAGACACATCCGACTGCGTCGGACGTCATGAATACAGGAACGTTATGAGACATCATTGTGATATAAACAGAGTAAAACGGATCAAAGCAAGGAGAGACAGGTAATGATGGATGATTTCACGAAGAAGCGGATTATGAAGATGATGGACAAATATACTGAAAATGCAGTACCAGAACATGTAAAAAGCCAAATTAAAATTAGTTATAAAATCAGAGGGAATCATGTGACATTGATCGAAGAAAGACAAGCATTCAAAAGTGATCAATGGGTGCAGATGCCAGTAGCTCAGTTTAGATTAGGTGATAATGAATGGAAAATATATTGGCAGGACAGTAAAGGGAAATGGCATTTCATAGATGACATTGAACCGAATGAAGATTTTGAAACCCAGTTAAAGATAGTGGATGAAGGACACAACGGAATGTTTTGGGGATAGTTCGCAGAAGCCAATGACATCTTATAACATCATTTATTCAAGCAGCGGCTCCTTTGGAGCCTTGGTCTGCAAGGCGGATTTCGTGGAGGACTTTCAGCAGACAACCCTTTTGGGGTTCATGAATACAGGAACGTTATCTGAAATGATTGCAAAACTAAAATAGGGAGAAAAGAAATGAAAGATTTAAGCGAACTCTTACCAAGAGATAAGCACGACTTTGAAAGAGTAAGTAATTTAAAGAATATAAATAAAAAAGACTTAATAAAGCTAATCCCAGAGTTATTAGAGTGGTTACAAGATATCAACTGGCCAATTGCTGTTGAAATAACTAAATTACTTTTATCTGTCCCACAGGAGACAATTCCGTATGTAAGAAAAGTTCTTGAGGGTGGAGATGATATTTGGAAAGAATGGTGTTTAAGATATTTTGTAATGGAGTTACCAGCAGACCTAAGACAGATTTTACAAGATGAACTTGTAAGAATAGCATATAAACCAAGTAAGGGAGAACAACTTGAAGAGGTACATATAACTGCTCGAGAAATATTAAATAATTAAATTAATAATGTAAGCAGTTCTGAGAAGGCAATCACTTCTGATAACATAATATTCACACTGCGGGCATACGCTCTTGGTTCGGCATTCGCCGGACACCCGGATAAAGATGGATAAAATTTACAATTCAATCCGGTTCGAGGAAACAAAACAACTGGTGGCGTATGCAGGATCTGTAAGTATCAAAAACCCGACATAAATTGCGGGTTTTTGATACTTTATTGTTGGGAGATGAAAGGCGCTACCCAGTAAATTCCTGGACCCATGTGTTGTTATAATAAGCAATACCGATATGAGTATAACTATTATTCAGTATATTTGCTTTGTGGCCAGGGCTATTCATCCACTCCTTCATAACCTGGGTAGGGGTGGTTTGCCCTTTTGCGATGTTTTCTCCAGCGGTATTATATGTGATCCCGAATTCCTTCATCATATCGAAGGGGGATCCATGTGTTGGCGAATTATGATCAAAGTAACTGTTGTTGTACATGTCCTGTGCCTTGACCATAGCCACATTTGACAATTCTTCATTCCTACTCAAGGAACTTAATCCTGTTTTGGCCCTTTCTTGATTGACTAGATCCAGAACCTGCTGCTCAAAATCGGTTTTATCCGTAGTATTTTTTTTACCTTCCTGTACTTGTCCTGTTGGCTCCTTATTTTCAGGATTTCCTGCAGGTGCCTGGTTTACTGGATTTCCATCCGGTGTTCGAACCAGATCCAACAAATCTAATGGAATTCCATTTTGGGCTTCTTTTGTTGTAATAGATCTCTCTTGCCACGATGTAGCTGTTGATGATGCCTGTGTGAGGACAGAGTTTGGTGCAGCAGCATGATCATGAATTGAAATTTGTTTTTGCTCAGGAGTCACTTGTTTTTGCATCATATTGTTATGGGACGAACAGCCTGCCACCAATAATAATATTGTTAAAACGAAAAACCTTGCCATTTGCCGACCTCCTAAATCCGTTAGTTTAATGAAGTTCCCGGATTTATGTTTTCCTGTATGCCATTTACTTATTCCTAATATGGTTCTCTCCTTATCCAGTACTTTTTTATGATCGGTACCATTTAGATAGCCTTGTCTTTTTTTGTGTCTCGAGGAAAGCGTGTTGCGAATGGTTATGGATAAAGAAGGCGATATCGGGTCATAAATGCATCACGGGATGAATGTTATCTATTTCAATGGGATTCCTGATGATTGGGGTATTTCGATGGATAATTGGGAGAATCTATTTCAAACTAATAGACAATTTTATAGAATATAAACCATATGCTGCATCATATGAAACAAATTGAAAGCGAATATTTGATAATTCGATGAAGCCAGAAACTGCGTTTAACACAGTATTCAAGCTGTAGGGCTATCGTCCCTTGATTGAAAGATGTATAATCATGGAAGAAATCTCAGTCAACAAACGCCCCAGCCTAAGATAAGAGCTATCTAAGGCCGGGGCGTTTCGTGAATACAAGAAAGTTATGAGAAATCATCGTAAATAAATTACAAGATAGGAACTGTATAATGCTACTCATTATATACAGTTATGGCTAAGTGCTTGAGATATTCGTTTTAACTAATCCTATGAGGTGGTTATATTATGCAAATAAGAAAAGCAACGATTAATGATGCAGAAGGCATTGCAAAAGTTCATGTGGATAGTTGGAGAACAACTTACAAAGGTATCATTCCAGATGAATTCTTATATAATCTATCATATAAAAAAAGAACTGAATTATGGATCAAAAATATTGAAAGAGAAGATAATTTTGTAGTTATAGCAGAAAACCCAGAAGGAGAAATTATTGGATTTGCAGATTCTTGGAAGAGAGAAACAAATATAGTAGCCAATTCTAGTGATTTAACATCTATATACATACTTAAGGAATATCACGGAAGAGGTCTAGGCAAAGAATTACTTAAACAACTGTTTCTACAATTTAAATTTTTAGGCTATCAAAAGATATTTGTTGAAGTTCTAGAAGATAATAAGACACGATATTTCTATGAACATTATGGAGCTAAATTATGTAAATCAATTCAAATAATAATCGGAGGAAAAGTTCTAAATGAATTAATTTATGAATGGGATAACATTGATGAGGTTTTAGCGAAATTCAGTAGAACGGAAGCGGACTCAGGCGACAACCACTGAGAGGCAAGTCCTGACGGACCCAGTCGCTACGCTCCTTTAAGCCTCTCGGATTCGTGAATACAGCAACGTTATCTGAAATCAGGACAAATATGTAATATCAAAATCTAGGAGTGTGATTCGACTTGGAGAACTCAAATTTAAAAGATCTTATTGAAAAATATCTGAGCGCATATAACACGTTTAACATTGACGGAATGATAGGAGTTTTGAATGAAAATATTCATTTTCGAAACATTTCTAAAGGTGAAGTGAATTCGGAAACAAAGGGGATTCAGGAATTTCGCACATTAGCAGAGCAGTCAATTCAGGTATTTTCTCAAAGGCGTCAAGTAATAAAGAACATTATTTTCGCAGGAGATAAAGCAGAGGTTGACATTGATTATGAGGGAATATTGTCCAGTGATCTCCCTAATGGAATGAAGGCAGGAGAAACATTAAAACTTCAAGGGAAATCAATATTTCAAATGAAAGATAAAAAGTTAATACTGATTGAAGATCATAGTTGAAACATTATTGAAAGTTAATCATAGATTACCCTGAAATCAGATAACAATATATTCACGCATCTAGCATGCTCCCTCGGTCCTGCAGAAGTATTTCAGGGAAGCAGAGGCTTGCCGGACACACTTGGCATTCGCCAAGCGTCATGAATACAACAACGTTAGCCGAAAGAAGTTCTTATTTTAGGAGGAGTCTATATGATATTAGAAAAAGTTATAAATAGAATTGCAATACAAAGTGAATATAAGGATTTTGTTGATAAGTATATAGATAATATACTTAACGAATTTAAAGGTAAGATCCATAGTATTTATATGTGTGGCTCGATTCCAAAAGGAACGGCTACACCTTTTAAGTCAGATGCAGACTTTACTATTGTATGTGCAAATCCTGAAGATATTGATTACGAAAGAATATCAAATATTAAAGACAGGCTTTTGGAAGAATATCCAGTCCTAACTAAGATCGATACGATTATTTGCTCGATTGACGATGTATTAAGTAAACCACATGAGTGGGGTTTTTGGGTTAAGATCATTTGTGTTTGCATGTATGGTCATGACATTGGTGAAAAAGTACCACCGATAATTATTTCTCCAGAGTTCATTCTAGACTTAAATACAGAGACCAAGGAAGAAGTAGATCGTGTACGTCGTTCACTTTCTACTGCTAGTGATCACACGATGAAAACTAGATATATTAAAGGGTATTCGAAGAGATTAATTCGTGCATTATACTCTTTGGTTTTAGTAGATACAGGTGTATGGCAAGATGACATGATTGAGATGAAGAATGCCATATTAAACTATTGCGAGATTGACTCCGCTTTAGTTGAGTATCTTTATGCTTGTTACTTGGATAGTGATGTACTTGTCGAAGAGTTTCTGGGAATTGCAGATGAAGTATATAGCTATTTTGAGAACGCCTTAAATGCAATGGCTGCTTCCAGAAATCCCCTTGGCTAATACCATATTGACGCTCCAGGCCACTTTGAGAAGCGAGTGACCACATTCAGCCCCCTAAGCCCGTCGGGACGTGACTGCATTAGGAGTTCGGCAAGCCTCACAACTATAAGCAGCGACTCTAAGGGGCCAGGACGTCGTCAATACAAAACGGTTATCTGACATAAACCTATTACATTTTAGGAGCAAATAATGAATATCACTTTCTCGAAATGGGTGCAATATTATCGAAGAAATAATCAAAACCTCAAATATATTCACTGGGATGACAACTATAAATTAACAACTAATGAAAGAAAAATAATCATTAAGTCAATTCAACAGTTTCAATTAGGAGAAAACTCTGAAGGTAAATATCTAATTAAACGTGCGCAAGAATATGTACATCAGACACAAGATCAGGATTACTATGAAGCACTTATAGAATTCATTAAAGAAGAACAGCGGCACGCTAGAGATCTAGGCAGATTTATGAAGGTACAGGGAATCCCACTCCTTCGTAGACATTGGGTAGACAATGTATTTAGAAGATTACGTCGATATGCGAGTCTAGAACAATCAGTCATTGTTCTATTAACTGCTGAGATCATTGCTAAGTTGTACTATAAAGCCTTGCGAAAATCTACAAAGTCAAAAGTATTAATCGATTTATGTAATCAGATTTTAAGTGATGAGGAGAAACATGTTCAGTTTCAATCCGAAACACTTCATAAACTTGCTCAAAATAGAAACGTTCTCTTTAACAGAATAGTTTATATCCTTCGTAGAATCCTTTTTGAAGGAACGCTAATTATAGTATGGCATCAACATAAGCCTGTATTTAAAGCTGGGGGATATAAACTCAAAAGTTATTACTATGAATGCCGTCATGAGTTTAACTTAACAAAGAAGATTATAGCTAATGCACAGTAGAGGTTTACGTCAGATAACATTATATCCAAGATTTCAAAAAGAGAGGTAAATGTAAAAATGAAAAGAGAACTTTTGGATAAAGCCATACAACTTCGCGAAGAAGGACGAGCTAAGCAGGATCAAGCGATACTTGTGGAAGCGCGTACAATGCTTTTAGATTTGCTTTTCACTTACCCGGACGATGCGGAGATCAATTATCAGGCGGCTGTTGCTCATGACAATTCAGGACTAGGAAAAGAAGCCATTCCATTTTATGTTCGAGCTATTGAACAAGGACTATCCGGGCCGGATCTTGAAAGAGCATTGCTTGGTCTGGGAAGCACATATCGATATTTAGGATTTTATCAAGAAGCAGAGGAGACATTACGTCGAGGTGTAAAAGAGTTTCCTGATCATAGAGGCCTTCAAGTGTTTCTGGCGATCTCTCTTTATAATACGGGAAAATACAAAGAGTCGACTGAACTTCTTTTAGCTAATTTGCTAGAAACAACTTCAGATGAAAAACTTCAGTATTTTAGCAGACCGATCCAATACTATGCACAACATCTTGATGAAACCTGGGGATGAGTTAAGAAGGGAGTTGTTCATATTAGTAATATAGACAAGCGAAATAGACTGAGTGAGGAAGTTTTCTCTTATACATTAACGAAGGACAATAAAGTCTTTATATACTGGAATGGAAAGCAAGTTTCAATATTATCCGGCAAGGCAAGTAATAAATTTTTAAATTCAATTGAAGGCAAAGATCATAAGGAAATACAGTTAGTCATGGCAAAGATTACTGGGAATTTTAAGCGGGGCAATGAGAAAGATAACAAATCTGAGCAGTAAAATGCAGCTGATGCATGAAGGTCTGACATCTCATAATGCCATAGCGCGTTGAGGGCATCCTGTTAGGTGATTAAGGTTGTTGGATTCGGGATATATCTAATCTAATGGATATTTAAATGATAGACAGGAGCTGGAAACGATGATAAAAGGCTTCGGAGGGATTTTCTGGAGAACCAAGAATCTTGAAGTGATAAGAAAATGGTACAGTGATGTGCTGAAGATTGAAATAGAAAATTGGAATGGGACTGTGATCAAACCCGAACCAGGTAATGAGACTATCTTTTCTTTCTTTTCGGAGGATGACAGTTATTTTCCGACAGAACAACAAGTGATGTTAAATTTCCAAGTGCATGATCTAAACGAGACTATTCAACATCTTGAACATATTGGGGTACCTCTTGTTAAGAAAAAAGAGATTAGTGAATATGGAAAATTTGTCTGGATTGAAGATCCTGAAGGTCGACTGATTGAGCTTTGGGAAAAATAACGTGAATTCAGTTTGCTATCGACTCAATGTTCGAGAAAATGAGTGAGAAGCTTGCACAGATCACATTAGTGATCGTGCAGGCTTTTTTTATTAAAACGAAGGTCATTTACAAAAAAAAGTTGAAAGCGTTTTATAGGTGTGATACTATTTTATCAAGATAATAATTTATTATTCTTACAATAAAAATACATTGTTGAATGAAGAGAAGGGAGTTCAAATTGATGGGGAGTGAGAATCGGCAGTATCTTGAGAGATTTTTTCCGATCGCTTCATTTATTGCGGCAATTATAGGACCTAAATGTGAAGTCGTCGTACATGATATCAGTGATCCGGAGCACTCTATTGTTTTTATTGAGAACGGTTATATTAGCGGACGTGAAGTAGGCGATGCATCCACTGACCTTGTCTTAAAAATTCTCAAATCGGAAGCGTATCATGAGGAACAGTATATAGCCAACTACAAAGCGTCAGGCAAATTCGGTCAGAGTTTCCGATCGTCTACCTACTATATAAAGAATGATGAGAATAAGCTGGTTGGGCTGCTCTGCCTGAATATAGACGTTACTCATATGGAAGTAGCGGCTGAATGGGTTCAACATATTTTACAAGGAGGACCTAACCCGTATGTAATGCCTGCTGCTGCTGAAAAGTCGAAGGAAGAAAAGCAAACAACGGAGTACCTGCAGGGAAATGCAGATGATCTGCTGCAGCATATGATAACTTCGGTTATTGGCAAATTAAAAATTCCGCCGGAACGTTTGTCATCGCAGGAGAAGATTGAAGTTGTCCGCGAATTAAACGAGCTTGGAGTTTTCTTACTGAAAGGTGGCGTTTCACAGGTAGCAACTTCTTTATCAATATCTGAACCTACGGTATATCGCTATTTACAAAAGCTGAAATAAACAGAAATCCAGATGGAAAACAAGAAGGTGAGATATATGAGCTATAACTTTGATCAAGTGATTAGCAGAGTAGGTACCAATAGCGCGAAGTGGGACGGGGTTGTGAACAGCTTGGGGGACGATATGATCGTTCTCTCTGTTGCGGATATGGATATCCAAGCGCCTCCTCAAGTCGTGAATAAGGTGAGCGAGGTGGCGCGTCATGGAATCTACGGATATACCGATGCGTTCCCTCCGTATTATGAGGTCGTACAACAATGGCTTGATAAAGCTTACAGATGGGATGTACCGAAAGAATGGATTGTGTTCTGCCCGCGAATTGTACAGGCTGTATCGATTATAATCGAAAGATTCACAGAACCTGGTGACCGAATTTTGATGCATACTCCGGCATATCAACCTATCGCTAATGCTGTTGAAATTAATCATAGAAAACTAGTGGAAAGCCGGCTGCTGCTTAGAGATGGACGATATGAGATCGACTTTGATGATATGGAGCGCCAAATGAGTGCAGGGGTCAAGATTGTTCTGTTAATCTCTCCACATAATCCGACCGGGCGTGTATGGACAAAGGCGGAATTGGAACGTATAGCCGAGCTCTGCATTCGTTATGATGCATTGCTCGTATCGGATGACATTCATGCTGACTTTATTCACGAAGGACACGAGCATACGATTATCGCGAAATTATCAGAGCAGATTGCGGAGCGTTCCATTATTTGCACTTCGCCAGGTAAAACCTTTAACTTAGCAAGTCTTGAAATCTCTAATATTGTGATCCCGAATATGCAGTTACGAGAGCGATTCCAACTTGGGTTACGACAGGCCGGCATTCATAATCCTACTTTTTTTGCCATCCCTGCTTTGGAAGTGGCTTATACGGAGTGTGATGATTGGCTTAACGAGCTTCAATCTTATATTACGGACAATATTTCATTTACGGAAGATTTTTTTGCTGAGCATATGCCTGAACTAAAAATCGTGAGAGCAGAAGGAACCTACCTTCTGTGGGTAGATTGTACGGCCCTTAGCAGAAATGAAAGCGATTTAATGGGATGGATTCAACAAAAGAGCCGGGTTAGCGTCAGTTTTGGTTCGTCCTTTGGCGTGGATGGCGAAGGATTTATTCGCCTGAATCTCGGTGCTCCCAGGGCACTATTGCAAGAGGCTTTTGAGCGGATGGCCAGCAATTACCCTTTAAAGTAACAGATAACTTCTTACATCATCGATAGGGGGAACCTTACAATGGCTATGCCAAATAAGGAAAAGACGGTTAAGCAACCTACTCTGTTTTTAGCTTTATTACCGATTGTTACTATGGTTTTACTGTTATGTATAGGATATGTTCTATTCGAATTGCCACCTGAGCCGCTAATCATTATATCCACAGTGGTTGCCGGAATCATCGCCATTAAGCTGGGTCACAACTATGACGACATTATGAATTCCATCGCGCAAAAGATCGCAAAGACCATGCCGGCTATCTTAATCCTGATTACTGTCGGTTTTATGATTGGCGCCTGGATGATCGGCGGTACGATACCCATGATGATCTATTATGGACTTAATATTATTAATCCGCAATTTTTGCTGATTACGGCATTCATTGTCACTTCCATTGTCTCCTTATGTACAGGAACCTCTTGGGGATCAGCAGGTACGATCGGCGTAGCATTTATGGGGGTAGGAGCTGGCCTCGATGCGAATCTGGCTGCTGTTGCAGGTGCAGTTGTAGCAGGGGCATATTTTGGAGACAAACTATCTCCTTTATCAGATACAACAAACTTGGCAGCGCTGTCAACAGGAGTTAACTTGTATGAACATATAGGTCATTTGCTGTATACCACGGTCCCATCATTTATCGTAGCTGGAGCGGTCTTCTTGATCACTGGTTTTAATAGTGGTGGCTCAGATATGGCTATTCCTGAGAAGGTTGTTACGATTATGGATACTTTAAGTACAGTGTTCAACTGGAATTTATTATTACTGCTTCCGGTATTGATCGTATTGTACGGTTCAATTCGCAAAAAACCTACCATACCGGTGATGCTGATTTCCTCTTTTGTAGCGATGGCGAACGGTATGATCTTTCAAGGGTTTACACTGCATGATGTAATTACTTCCGTCATCAACGGCTTCGATGTAGCTATGGTTCACATTCAAGGCTTCGATGCAGCTGCGGTGATTCCGGATATTCCTCGCCTTCTGAACCGTGGTGGGATGAACTCCATGATGGGTACATTGTTGATTTGCTTCTGTGCTATTACGTTCGCCGGTACCATTTCGTTGACCAAATCTTTGGAATTGATTGTAGGTAAAATTCTTAAATTTGTACATTCGACAGGATCGCTAATTTTGGCAACAATTGCTACCGGTCTGACGATGATCGGGGTAACGAGTAATGGGCAGGTATCGATCCTGATGCCTGGTGAAATGCTGCGAGAGGCTTACATTCGCCGCGGACTGCATCCGAAGAACTTGGGTCGAACCATTGAGGATTCCGCTACCATTATTGAACCGATCTTGCCGTGGACAGCAGCAGGGGCTTATATGGCTGGTACGCTTGGCGTCGCAACTCTGTCATATTTGCCTTGGGCAGTCCTCTGCTGGACGGGTATTATCTTTGCGATCATATGGGGTTTTACAGGCTTTGGAATCACCAAGCTGACTCCAGAGCAGCAGCAGGAAATGCTCAAGGAATATGATGATGCAAAAGCAGCCAAATCATTATAAGAGGGGGGGGATCACACCCCTCGCTTGTGTAACAGAAAAAAACAAAGCGTATTAATGCGTGGATAAAGGGAGAGAATTTCTATGACAAAACAAGAGAGAATATCAATCGCAACTTCAAACGCTCCAGGTGCTATTGGTCCTTACTCACAGGCTGTACAATTTGGGAATATGATGATTACTTCCGGGCAGCTTGGAATGAATGCTGCAGGAGAGTTTCCGGATTCTGTATCGGAGCAGGCGAAGCAATCGCTAACTAATGTGAAGGCAATTTTGGAAGCTGCAGATTATGCCATGGAGCATGTAGTGAAAACGACGGTATTTCTAAAAGACATGAACGATTTCCAAACTGTTAATGAAGTATATGCGACTTTCTTTGCGGAGCCTTATCCGGCACGCAGCGCCGTTGAGGTTGCAAAGCTGCCGAAGGACGGACTTGTGGAGATTGAAGTGATCGCGGTAAAATAACTAGTATTCGATGAGCCTCCGGGAAACCGGGGGCTTTTTTATCGTACAGATTGTCAAACAAATTAAAAGCTTATGAAAAGTGGCAAAAATCGCGTGTTGACAGTATAACGGTACTTGCATGGCGGCTTGTTTAATTGACGCCAAAATATTACAATATTATGATATGATCATTGCTAAACATAAATTTTGGCTCCAAATGAAGAGAGCAAGGGGAGGTGCTGTAATGCCAAAATTAAAAGATATCGCAGAACGTGTAGGCGTATCCATATCAACGGTTTCGCGTGCGATCAGCAATGATACCAATCGACCGGTCAATGAAGGGACAAAGCGAAAAATTAGGGAAGCTGCTCTTGAGTTGGGATACATTTTGGATGAATCCTCCAAATCCATTGGCAAAGAGATTACCTCAGCCAAACGGATAGCTTGTATCGTGCCACAGATTTTGATGGATGATCATCCGTACTTTTCACAGGTACTGACAGGTTTTCACGTTAAAATGACGGAACTGGGGCTGCCTCCAGCAATTGTCCGCACTTGCGAAGAACTTAGTGACACTGAACGGATAAAGATGATGCTTCAGGAAACGGGTACTCAAGGTATAGTCGCAATCAGCTGGTACGATGAAAAATTGTTTGAGCTGCTTGAGCAAGAGAATATTACTGTATTGGGTGTAAGTCTCAATGACGAAAGGCTTACTGTACCGGTCGTTGACTGTGACCGAATATTTTCTGCCCGCACAGCAGTCCGTCATTTGATCGAGCAAGGCCATACCCGGATTGGGTTTATCGGTGGCCCCGCATATTCGGAACAAATAGAGAGCGAAGAAAGGTACGTCGGTTATAAATTTGCCATGCTGGAAGCAAACCTGAATCTGAATGAACATTGGATTATCAACACCAACTGGAATGTGAATCTCAGCTACAGCAGATTGACGGATCTCCTGACCGAGACGCCCAAGTCTGATTGGCCGACGGCAATTTTTTGTGCAAGTGATATGCTCGCTATTCCTGCGATGCGGGCAGTGGTTGAACAAAATGGCCGTATTCCTCAAGATATCGCATTCGTGGGCATGGATAATATTTCTATGGCGCAGTATACAACCCCACCTCTGACGTCCGTGCAAGTTCCAAAATATGAAATCGGCAAAGTAGCAGCACAATTAATTAACGATTATCTGGAAGGACGTTATTCATCTCTCCATAAAGTGTTGTTGCCCAGCACCCTTATTGTGAGGGAATCATCTGTTTATGATCGTACAAATCGTATGGATGACTAGATAGTTGTGTGATATTTTGTTACATATGAATCCAGATAACTTTAATATAAAACCTACGAGGAATGCATCCGCGTGGGTTTTTCTTGTTTTATTTAGCCAAATATAATCCAAATTAAGCCAAAAAAATGTTTGACAACTGTCTGTGGGCTATATTATGATGTATGAAATTAAGCGTTTGGATTTGTTTTCTATGTTTTTGGATTTAGCCTGCAGCTAAGATTTTATCTTAAACCAAATTATTGATTGCGCTTCCACACCCCTTTAAATCAATGTTTATATAAAATAAACAAGAATCCTCTAAAACTCTTACAACCTATTATCCAAACTGATTCCTTTCAATTTACATAAAATAGACTCCAAACTAGAACCAAATATATATCCAAATATATATCCAAAAAAACAAATCCTTTTGCGTTAGATGATGAAGTCATCTATTAACGCTATTCACTCACTTTGTGTAACAACTTCTAACATATAAGTACTTTAAATCAAATCTTAGAAATCAAAAAAGAAAGGTGGGAACTGCTTCGAGCGGCGTAAGCGCTGGTGGTAACACAAAGAAGACATTTTGCCAGGCAGAATTGTAGTGACAATTCCAGGGGGGGGGATGTTCATGGCCAATACAACTGTACAACCTGCAATGAATGCAGTACATGAAAAGAAGAGAAGAAGACGTCAAGAGTGGAACCCCATTTTACGAAATTGGCAGCTTTATTTGTTAATCTCGCCAGTTGTTGCGTATTACATTGTCTTTCAGTACTTGCCGATGTATGGCATTCAAATCGCATTTAAGGATTTCATTGCAACGAAGGGAATCTGGGGAAGCCCCTGGATCGGAGTTGAACATTTTGAACGTTTTTTTCACAGTTATTTCTTCTGGAGATTAATTAAAAATACGCTTGGACTTGGGTTGTACAGCTTGGCGGTAGGTTTTCCAGTCCCTATCATTTTGGCGCTTCTGATGAATGAGGTAAGGGCGGAAAAGTTTAAAAAATTTGTTCAGACCATAACCTATGCGCCGCACTTCCTATCAACCGTTGTGGTCGTAGGCATGATGATGATGTTTTTATCGCCGCGATACGGAATCATTAATCACTTCATTGGTATGTTTGGTGGTAATCCCATTAATTTCTTGTCTGAGCCATCCTGGTTCAAGACCTTATTTGTGATGTCGGATGTGTGGCAGACCATGGGCTGGAGCTCGATTATTTATTTGGCGGCATTAGCCGGCGTGGACTCTCAGCTTCATGAAGCAGCGCGTGTGGATGGGGCAACCCGGTTGCAGCGGATATGGCATATTAATATACCAAGTATTATGCCGACAATTATCATTTTGTTCATTTTAAATATCGGAAGCATCATGGGTATTGGTTTCGAGAAAGTCCTGCTGATGCAGAACACACTGAATTTAGAAACCTCGGACATTATCTCTACCTACGTTTACCGGAGCGGGATACAAGATGCTGAATACAGCTTCTCGGCGGCGATTGGTCTGTTTAACTCCATAATCAATTTCATCTTACTAGTCACGGTTAACCAGATCTCAAAACGTATGAGTGAAACGAGCCTATGGTAAGGGAGTTGCTGATGCATGCTTGTTGAATCTAGAGGAGATCGTATTTTTAATGTAATTAACCATTTTTTGTTAATTACAATTACGCTTATTGTAATCTACCCGCTTGTTTTTGTGTTAAGTGCTTCGTTCAGTGATCCGCAGGCTGTCCTGCGTGGTGAAATGTTCCTATGGCCCAAGGGCATCAATCTCCATTCTTACGAGAAGATTTTTCAGAACAAAGATATCCTCAGAGGTTATACCAATACACTGATTTATACGTCAGTGGGGACGCTGATTAATCTTGTCATGACGATTCTGGCGGCATATCCGCTATCCCGAAAGGATTTTATAGGCCGCAATGCCATCATGGCCCTGTTTGTTTTCACGATGTTCTTCAGTGGCGGACTAATTCCAACCTATATGCTAATCAAAAACCTTGGCATGTTAAACACATTTTGGGTCATGATCATTCCAAATGCCGTTTCGATCTGGAACATCATCATTATGCGGACATTCTTCCAGCAATCGATTCCAAATGAGTTGCATGAGGCGGCGACGATTGATGGTTGCTCCAATATTCAAACGTTAACCCGGATTATCCTGCCATTATCCATGCCCATTATAGCGGTGACGATTCTGTTCTATGCTGTTGGGCACTGGAACGCCTTCTTTAACGCAATGTTGTATCTGTCAGACAAGGACAAGTTTCCACTTCAACTCATTTTGCGGGAAATTCTGATTCAAGGACAGACGAACGATATGGTCAAAATGTCAACCGAGTCTGCGATTAAGCAGCAAAGGGAAGTGGAAGGCATCAAATATGCTGTACTCGTCGTTGCCAATATACCGGTGCTCCTGCTTTATCCTTTCCTGCAAAGATATTTTGTTAAAGGCGTAATGATTGGTGCCATTAAGGGATGATTCCTTGTATGGATAACGATGGGACAAAGGGAGGAATAAGAATGACGCTCAAAAAGTGGGGAAGTATCGCTCTGGTTTGTATGATGTCCGTTTCGATGCTGGCAGGGTGCAATTCTAAGGATGCTGATTCGGGAAGTAGCAAGGATAAAGGAGCTGCCAATGACAAAGTCAACGCGAGCGGATTTCCGATCGTAAATGACACCATTACAGTGAGCGGATTTGCCGGAAAGTTTTTTGCCAATGCAGACTGGAACGATCTTAGACTCTGGAAAGAGTATGAGAAGATGTCCAATGTTCATATCCAGTGGGATACGGTGCAGAAGGATAATTTGAAGGAAAAACGCAATCTCCTGCTGGCAGGCGGCGCTTACCCGGAGCTGTTCTATGCCTCGGCGTTTTCCAGATCGGATCTGCTGAAATACGGCAAGCAGGGCGCATTTATTCCTCTGAATGATCTGATCGACCAATACGCGCCTAACTTTAAGGCTCTAATGAAGAAGTATCCGGTTATTGGCAAAGGGATTACGATGCCGGATGGTAACATATATGGGCTGCCAACCTTGTATGATCCGGAATTCAAGTCGGTTCTGTACGGAACACCTTGGTTGAAGAAAGAGTGGCTTGATAAATTAGGTTTGCAGGAACCGCAGACATTAGATGACTTCTATAATATGTTGAAAGCATTTAAAGAGAAGGACCCGAACGGCAACGGGCAAAAGGACGAGATTGCTTGGGGCGGTGTGGGAACGAATGGTGTGGTGAACTACCTGCGAGGTTCATTTGGGTTGAATAATCATGGCACCTCCAACATTAACATTGATACAGACCCTCAGACGGATAAAGTACGCTTTATTCCAACCGACCCCCAATACAAGGAGCTGCTGCAGTTCGTGAATAAGCTCTACAAGGACGGATTGCTCGAGCAGGACATTGTTTCTGTTAAGAGTACCGAAGTGGATGCTAAAGGTATGGAAGGCCTGATCGGAGTTGTTGATAATGTCGATCCGGTTGCGATATACAATCAGCAAGGTTATATTGGCATGCCAGTACTGAAGGGGCCTCATGGCGATCAGACATACAACGCCTATGGTTCTCCACTCGGTAATATTGGGATGTTCGTACTGACAGATAAAGCCCAAAACCCAGAGGCGATGATCCGCTGGATGGATTATTTCTACAGCGATGAGGGCATCAAGACGTTCTTCATGGGATGGAAAGATGAGACGTATAAAGAAGACGCAGACGGTAACGTAGACTATGTCGACAATATCAAAAACAACCCGGATGGCCTTAATCTGGACCAGGCGGTAGGTCAATACCTGATTTGGCCGGGTGGATACTACCCTGGTTTTGTGAAGCAGAAATACTTCAAGGGTGCTGAAGGTCTGCCAACTTCGGTTGATAATGCGAAAAAAGCAGAGTCTCACATCTTACCACAAGATCAAATTTGGCCTCCATTTAATTTCACGCAGGAAGAACAACGGGATCTGACCACTTTCCAGACGGATATTGAAACGTATGTAGATGAAATGCGTGACAAATTCATTACTGGAAATGAATCCTTTGACAATTGGGATCAGTATGTGGCAGCTCTCCAAAAGATGGGCGTAGAACGATATGTAGCCATCTATCAATCAGCAGCAGACCGTTATACCCAAGCGGATTAGAAGGTTCATCCGTAGATTTCAGATCATAAAGGAGTGAACAAATATGAGTCAAATGAAAGCAGTCCTGATTGGAGCAGGTGCGAGGGGAGCGGGTGGCTATGCACCCTATGCACTTGATTATCCGCATGAGCTTACCTTCATTGCGGTTGCCGAAGCCGATCCAGTGAGAAGAGCAAGATTTGCTGAGAAGCACGGGATTCCGCCGGAACACTGTTATGAGACTTGGGAGCCCCTGTTGGCTGAACCTAAGCTGGCTGATATTGCGGTTATTTGTACACAGGACAGAATGCATTATGGTCCAACGATGCAGGCTTTAGATAAGAAGTATCATGTTATGCTGGAGAAGCCAATGTCACCTGATCCAAAGGAATGTCTTGAGATGGAACAAGCGGCCAGAGATAATGATCGGCTGCTGACGATCTGCCATGTGCTGCGGTACACACCGTTCTGGAATACAATCAAGAAGGTGATACAAGAAGGACGTATCGGAGAAATTGTCTCCATTCAGTTGAATGAGAATGTGGGTTACTGGCATATTGCCCACAGCTTCGTGCGGGGAAATTGGAACAATTCTAACACATCCAGCCCGATGATCCTGTCCAAGTCATGCCATGATATGGACGTATTATCCTGGCTCGTGGATCAGCCTTGCCTTAAGGTCAGTTCGTTCGGATCTCTTAAACATTTTCATGAAGGCAATGCACAGGAAGGTTCCGCTGACCGATGCTTGGATTGTGCTGTAGAACCAACCTGTGCGTATTCTGCACCAAGATTTTATTTGAGTGACCAGTTCAGGGGTTGGGCAGGACATTTTACACAGGAGCTGACGAAAACGAATATCATACAGGGCTTACGTGATACCGATTACGGCCGGTGTGTATACCGGAGTGACAATAATGTGGTAGATCATCAGGTTGTGAATATGGAATTTGAAGGAGGAGCTACGGCCATGTTCAGTATGTGCGGCTTTACATTTGAGCAGGAACGTAGAATCCAGATCATGGGGACGAAAGGAGAACTTCGTGGTGAGGAAGATCAAATTACGGTGTACGACTTTTTGACACATCAAAAAACAGAAATTACAATCCCTTCTCAAACCAGTGGCCATGGTGGGGGAGACAGCGGCATTGTGAGGAATTTTCTGAATGAGGTCCGTCACTATAACGGCCAGGAGAGCCTGACATCTGCTGCAGCTTCCGTCCGGAGTCATCTGATCGCATTCGCAGCTGAAAAGTCACGGCTGAACGGGGGCGAGTCTATCGATCTGAATGAATATGCCCGTCAGCTTATGGTGAAGGAAGAGCTATCTAAATAATCAGCAGTGTATCGATAAGCTGCCCCTCAAGGTATGAATATATTTTGAGGGACGGCTTTTTTTGTTCGTTTGGTTTCGAGAGTTTTCTTCACGGACCTTCAATACCATCGCATCCACTAAGATAAACGGGAATCGGCTGTCGACTTAGGGCCAGTTATTCCATGACCCTACCAGGGGGTCTAACTGTAAGGAGAGGTCTGACACAATAGACTTGGAAAACGCCATGCCACAGAAGTTCGCCGGTAATCTGAGTAACTTTGCGAATTACTTCTTGTGTAATATACTTAGTATACTAATATTATGATGTCAGGGTGGTTTTGTGGAATTGCATTTATACGAGCAGATATATGTCTCTATTGTACAAGAGATTAAAGAAGGTCGATTAAAAGAAGGAGACCGAGTCTCTTCTGAAAAAGAGTTGGCTGAAAAATTTGGCGTCAGTCGTATTACATCTAAAAAGGCTTTGGAGAAATTGGCAGATTCTGGGGTTATTAAACGAATACAAGGAAAAGGCTCATATGTGTCCGATGGTATTATTGGAGAACAACAAGAACCGAAACACTATTCAGAGGTAAAATCGACCTTGGTGCCTGAGGATGATAAGCGGTTGATCGGTTTTATTATACCGAATTTTTCTGACGAGTTTGGCCTACAACTTCTTAGATCGATGGAAAAGCGGAGTGCTGAGCATAATTATCAACTCATTATTAAGCGAACTTGCGGGGATCGGGATGAGGAAAAACGCGCGATCGACTTATTTATTGGTTTGGGCATCAAAGGATTAATCGTGACCCCCATTCATGGTCAACACTATAATTCGGAGCTGCTTCGACTTGTATTAGATCGGTTTCCAATTGTTTTGGCCGATAGATATCTAAAAGGAATTCCGGTTTGTTCGGTATACACAGACAATAAGAAAGCAGCCATGGATCTTACGCGGCATCTGATTAGCAAAGGTCATAAAAAAATTGCCTTTTTATCTCCGCCGGAAGAGAACACGTCAACATTGGAGGAAAGGCTGCTCGGATATACGTTTGCCTTCACCCAAGAAGGAATGAACTTGAACAAAGATTATGTATTGACGAACTTGAAGGGCACCCTTCCCATGAACATAAACGGAACAGCGATTGAAAGTGATAAAGAAACAGTAAAGCATTTTTTGAAACAAAACCCTGATGTAAAGGCGTTCGTCGCGTCGGAATTTCTAATAGCTACCATGCTGGCTCAAGTCATCCACTCGATGGGGAAATCTCTGGAGGAATTTGAGATTGTTTGTTTCGACTCCCTGAACGATCACTTAGGTCAACCCATCTTCACACATATTAAGCAGGATGAGAAGCAGATGGGTGAATTGGCAGTGGATATGCTAATCTCTCAGTTGCATGGAACAGCAGTTCCCGAGCTGAACATTATTGAACATCGTATGGTCATGAAAAATAACAGGTAGGGTAAGCGTAGCTCAACAAAATCAAGCATATTGTTCAAGGTGTCGAGAAGTCCCCGGGGGCTTATCGGCACTTTTTTTGATATCAGAAATAAAACTTTGAAGCATGGACTTTCCTGACCTGATATCGCAAGAAAAAACTTCTTCTAGACGCGGTCTGTCTTCTGTGAAGTATGTCGTAATATTGCAATTGACATGCTTCGTAATGTCATATTAATATACTTAGTATAATTAGTATAGCCAGCAGGATTCTTATAACCAATTCACTTTATTCGTCATTTTCTGATTTGAATAGTTCATATCACCAGTCTTGTTAGCGCTTACATAAAATGTGGATTGATTAGAAAATGGAGTGGATTCTATAGGAATTCAAGTTAAACTAATTAATTTAACTTAAGGGGGACTTTGAATGAGGAGATCCAAAAAATTCGCATTTCCAATTCTTGTTTACTTTCTGGCTATGTCACTACTTGTAACCGCTTGCTCAACGAAGGGAGACTCAAGTGATCAGGCCGGAGAGGGGAATACAACGGTTACGATGTGGCATGGTCTTACCTCCATTGATTTAGATAATTTGAATAAAGTCGTGAAGGCATTTGAAGAGAAAAACCCTACCATCAAAATGAAATTGGTTTATACAGAATCCAGCGAGGGATCCGATCAGAAGCTGCTAACTGCAGTCGCAGGCGGCAATCCTCCTGACGTTGCACTTTTCGACCGTTTTAAGGTCGGTACTTGGGCTGCACAAGGTTCTCTGACTGACTTATCCTCGATGGCAGCAGAATCTGGAATTCTTAAGGAAATGTATTATCCATTTGCTTGGGAGGAGTCCAGTTATCAAGGAAAGCTTTATGCAATGCCGATGGATACGGACTCTCGACTGCTATTTTACAATAAGGATCATTTCACAGAAGTAGGGCTCGATCCCAACAAACCACCACAAACGATCGCCGAGCTTGAAGCGGCCGCCGAAAAGTTAACCATTAAGGAAGGTAAACGTTTCAAACGGATCGGGTTCATCCCATGGTATTCGCAAGGCTGGCTGTATACTTGGGGATGGGCATTTGGAGGAGAATTCCAGGACGCTGCCACCGGCAAAATTACTGCAAATGATCCTAAAGTCGTTGAAGCGCTACAATGGATGACCGACTTCGGCAAAAAATACAATGTTGAGGATATTGCCGGATTCACAAGCGCAGCTGGCACGGAGGAAATGGATCCGTTCATTTCCGGTCAAGTCAGCATGAAGATAAGTGGAAACTTTACGGTGAAGGGTATCGAAAAATTTAAGCCGGATTTAAATTACGGTGTTACACCAATACCGACCCCAACAGGTACTAATTTTACGACATGGTCGGGAGGCGGGTCCGCTATTATCCCTAAAGGCGCCAAGAACGTTGCTGCTGCTTGGAAATTCCTCGAATTCTTAGGAAAAGAAGAGGGGCAAACGTTATTAAACGCTGACTCTCAAATTTCTGTTATCGATTCGGTTAACGACAAGTACGGTTACAAGGACGATCCGATTATGAAGGAATTTATTGAAATTTTGCCAAATTCACACAACCGACCAGTTATTCCTGAAGGACAGCTGTTGTGGAATGAGTTAGCTTCCGCTACGGAAAAGGCTACCCGCGGTAACGGTACTCCGAAAGAGAACCTGGATAGAGTAACAGAGACTATTAATAAGGCTTTAGAAAAATACGACAAATAGGGTGCTTGGTAGGCAGGGAGAGAACTCTCTCTCTCCTTGCCTATTAATGAATGACAATTGGAAGGAGAATGCAAATGGCGAAACTGGCCGATTCAGTTCAAGTAAACGCAATTCCATCGGCAAGGAAACGAGCACTCCACAGAACTAACGTGATTGGGTGGCTGTTTGCTTCACCTTGGGCTATAGGGCTGCTATGCTTTTATGCAATTCCGATGCTAATGTCCATCTACTTCAGCTTCACCACTTACAGCATTCTGCAGCCTGGTGAATTTGTCGGAATGAGTAATTATAAAGATCTTTTCCATGATCCTCTGTTTTGGAAATCCATATACAACACGCTTTATTTCACCGTGTTTTTTGTTCCATTAAGTATATTTTTCGGTGTGGCACTCGCTATGATGTTGAATATGAAGGTCAAGGGGATGGCTATATTCAGAACGATCTTTTTCTTGCCTACACTTGTTCCACAAGTGGCATTGGCTGTTCTGTGGATGTGGTTGTTACATCCAAACTTTGGATTGGTGAACGGGATGTTAGCGAATATCGGTATCGATGGGCCTTCTTGGCTTGGTGGTGAGTCGTGGTCCAAGCCTTCGCTCATCTTGATGTCGCTTTGGGGTATTGGGCAAGCTGTTGTCATCTACCTTGCTGGATTAGGAGATATCCCTGATGAGTACTATGAAGCAGCACAAATTGATGGAGCTAACTGGTTTCAGAAAACGAGAAAGGTAACCCTGCCTTTGCTCACTCCCGTTATTTTCTACAACCTTGTCATGGGAATGATCGGTGCATTCCAACAGTTTACTCTTCCCTATACGTTGACCAAAGGGCAAGGAACTCCTGCAAATTCCATGACTTTTTACGTCATGTATTTATATGAGAACGGATTCAGGTATTTCAAAATGGGTTATGCCTCCGCAATGGCCTGGATCTTATTTATTATCGTTATGGCATTAACCGGAATTATTTTTATTACGTCTAAACGCTGGGTTCATTATCAAGGGAAATAAGGAGGGGGAAGTAAGGGATGAATCCTACCGCTATCAAAAGAATCAATCGTGCGTTAGCCTATGTATGTCTAATTGTTGCTTCTGCATTTTTCATTATTCCGTTCATTTGGCTGCTCTCCACTTCTCTTAAACCACTCACACAAATCTTTACATTCCCACCAGAGTGGATTCCGCATCCAATTCTGTGGAGTAATTATTCCCGTGCCGTTGAGTATATCCCTTTCTGGACATATCTGAAAAACACGGCAATTATAACAATCGTTAGTACACTTGGTGTGATCATATCCTGTCCCTTGGTTGCCTATAGTTTTGCCAAGTTAGAGTACCGTGGGAGAGGTATACTTTTCTTTGTGACTCTCGCTGTGATGATGATCCCCGGACAGGTGACGATGATTCCTCTATTCCTGTTGTTTACTAAATTGGGTTGGGTAGGAACATCTCTTCCACTGATAGTACCCCAGTTTTTTGGAGTGCCCATTTACATTTTTCTATTGCGACAGTTTTTCATGGGACTGCCTGATGCCCTGCGCGAAGCGGCCCGCTTAGACGGCGCTAGTGAATTCCGCATATATTTACAGATCATGTTTCCACTAGCCAAATCCGCCGTTTTAGCCGTGGCATTGTTTCAATTTATGGGGAGCTGGACTGATTTCATGGGTCCCTTGCTTTATTTAACCAATGAACCATCTTACACGGTTTCGCTCGGATTGCAGCAATTTCAGAGTCAAAAGGGATCCGAATGGGGTCTATTAATGGCCGTATCCACCTTGATGACATTACCTATTATTGTTTTGTTCTTTTTTCTTCAAAAGACGTTTATTAGCGGCATTACATTTAGCGGTATAAAAGGTTGAACATCATAACGCTGGATAGGTCTGTTTGAAAAAAGTTAATAAGCAAAAAGGCAGCGATGTGTAATGCAGAAGCTGCCTTTTTGCGTACCAGAATAAGGAGATTCAGGAGCTCCTCGGCCACTCAAGCCTGAAGACAACCTATCGGAGATGGAGGATTAGCCCTCTCTTTATCTAATAATATACATGGGAACATTAAGCGAATTCTTAGAAAAGACGTTATCAGAAACTCTTGAAATCCTGAAAAAACAATAAAGGAAGTGAGAAAGTTTGATTAATAGCCGGGAAGTCATCGAACGTTTTTTAGAAGATGAGATTTCATCACAAGAACTTTATGAGGCTATATCTGATTTCATTGATTCCGTTCACATTCGTAATGGTGAGTTCGAGGGGAATTATTTCATCATCAAGAAGATGGATTTAAACAACTTTATTATCTATGTAGAGAATATCCATCCAGATGAAAATCATAGAGAAATTCCATATAGTACTTCAATTTATAAAGAGAACTTGCTTAAAGAAATAAATGAGCGGGCAAGAGACAAAAAATACATATTAAAACCTAGAAACTAGAAAAGGTAGAATAAATTCAGGAGAAGTTGATGCAGTCGGACATCCCAGCATTCGTTGGGTCGTGAATATAGGAACGTATAGGAAATATCCGAGAATTATTTAGAAAGGAGCTTGAGTATGATTGTCCAATTCTCAGGAAGCCAAAAACTTCAAGACATATTAAAAATAATAGAAATAGAGCCTGAAAATTATTCTGATGTAGAAATCGTACAATGTGTAGCTAAATTTATACCAAGCTATAGTGGTGAGGGAGCTGCAAAAGGATATTTCTCTATTATTTCGCATCTTTGTTATTATAGGCCTGATCTTGAATTTCCATTAATGAAGGTTGCATTGAGACCTTTGTATTATCTTGGAATGGAAGATCCAGATTTTGTTATCGAATGGGTTCAATTTTATGTAAGTGACATAAACACCAATTATTATTACACATCTAAACAAGGTAATGCATGGATTAAAGAAAGTTTGAAAAGTAAGCGCGACATCATAGCCGCAATTTTTAAAGAAATAGATTTTGAAGATAATACTGAATGGGACAGATAAATTAATAGGTGAAAGCTAGAGAAGTCAGAGGGAAGGAATGTGAATATATAATTAAGGAGACATTCAGGAGTGTTTAATTGTTGGCGTAATTTCCTGGGAGGCCAGGAGAAGGCCTGCAAAGAAGGAGTTATCACGATGAAGATAGAACCTAATAAAGAGTTTGCTTGTAAGCTAGGCATTATGCTGGGGAGTAAATTAATCTGGTACAAACATTTTCAGCCTTTTTGTGATGACATTATCCTTGAATACACGAAGCCGCCGTACTGGATCATCGAATTAGCTACGGTACGTTATCAAGGCTGCGCTATTGAAATCGTTAACAAATACATCCACTCCGAACCTTGTATCATTTATTACAATAGTAAACATTTCGATCAATACATTGCTTGTTTGTACATAAAGTACGACAGAAGAGAAATATCCTGGGCCAGTTTTCTGCTGGAATCTGGTCAGTATGCTGACAGTTGTGAAGCTGTGAAAGAGCCTTGTGAATACTTTTTTGATCTGTTAAGTCAATATGAAGCTGAAGAATTCAACATTGAGCTTGAACATAAACAGAGAGACGAGATACAGAATAAGTTTCGGGATGAGATCCTTGAAATGCAGGCGATCTATGATGTGTTCAGGGAGTATTTTAAACAATATATTAAGAGGAAAGAGAAGCATCAAAATAAGAAGGGGAAGTAATGATGCAGCGATATAAAACTCTTCAAGGAAGACAACTCATATACGAGTCGTATGACAAGTTGTTACATTTGTATGGCGTGCATTATGAAGAGAAGCGTATCGAAACCAGCTTTGGAGAGACACATGTTATTACTGCCGGAGAATCTCAAAATCCGCCTTTGTTACTTTTTCATGGCACTGCAGATAACGCAGCAATGATGTGGGTGTACAATATGAACGAGTTATCAAGAAAGTTTTTCGTTATAGCGGTTGATTCTATCGGTGGATCAGGGAAGAGTGAACCCAACGCGGAATATTTCAAAAGCTTTGACCAGATAACATGGATCGATGAAATCATGGATGCCTTCTACCTTCACCATTCGTATATCTGTGGAGTGTCTTATGGCGCCTATCTGTCTTATTTTTACACGTTGAGAAGACCTGACAGAATAAGAAAAGCGATGTGCTTGGCAGGTAGAATTCCCACAAATTCGTTTGAAGTCATCTCCAAAATGATGAAGGCCTTTCTGCCGGAAGCATTGTTCCCGTCAGAGAAAAATTGTGAGAAGCTTCTTAGAAAATTGAGCGGACCTAACTATTCGGTCTTTGCAAAGAATGAAGAATTAATGAGACACTGGTATTATCTTCTAAAATATTTTAATAACAAGTCTATGATGAAGCACAGGATTCAAATTGTCGGTGATTCGGAACTCAGCATCTTGAGAGAGAAGGTCAAGTTTCTAATCGGAGAATATGACATGCTCTCTAACTATCCAAGAGCGATACATAAGCTGGAGAGTAACAACCTGAATTTTGAGATCATTCGAGATGCCGGTCATGCCATTAACCACGAACAAGCGGATATCGTGAACAAGAAAATCATTGAATTTTGGAGTGAATGATATACAACAAGTAGAAACCAGCTCCGCCTTAGTGACACAATTGCTTACTCTGAAAGGTGTTGCCAATTTTAATGATAAGGGTGATTGATATGGAACGAGGACTCATTATATTTTTGAACGGAACGTCAAGTGCGGGGAAGACGAGCATCGCGATGGAATTGAAAAATCAGGGAGAGGTTCCGTTTCATCATCTGTCTGTAGATCAATTTGCCCAAAATTATGATCAGTTTATCGACAATACATACCCAGATATGAAACCAACGAGAGAAGTGGAACACCATGTGATGACAGATATCCTGTTCGACCCTATCAATTCGTTGTACTGTGCAACCATTAAACTGTTTTCGGAAATGGGTTTGAATGTCATCGTGGATACGGTCATCAGCAATGACAAGTGGTTTAACGGTTTTTATGATTTACTATCGGATTATCCGATATTGTTTGTAGGTGTGCACTGCTCGAAAGAAGAACTCACCAGAAGAGAGCAGAGCAGAGGAGATCGTGCGATTGGACTCGCCCATTCCCAGTTCGACTACATATACGCCTATGATGAATATGATCTGGAAGTGAACACGGAAGAGCTTAGCTCAGCGGAATGTGCGGAAAAGATATTAAGTTATATAAATTCTAGTCAGGAATACTCGGCATTTAAGAAATTAAGTAGAAGAGAGGTTAGTGTTTCATAGAACATGAATGCCTGAATCACATCATATTCATGCTTTAGGCGATGCTGCACTTCGTTTTACTTGAGAAAAAAGAAGCCGGTGAATTAAATATCTGGCTTCTTTTTTTCGAACTCTCACAATAAAGAAAAGATTCTCCCTACACAAAGCGTTGAGTAAACTGCTAAGTTAAGTTTTTCACTTTTTTATTTTGTCTAAGGGTACGTTAATAGTTGTTGACTCCATCGGGGTTACGGTTGTTCCATTTTGCTCAATCAAGGAAATCGTTAATTCTATAGATTCTTGATTGTCTAAATCAATAGAAATCGACCTGCGTTGAAACTCATCAAACAAGCCTTCAGCTTTAACAATGGTATCTTGATCATACAATTGTCCGTTTTTATCGCGGATCGTAACTTGAAAAATTCGATCTGGAATCTTTTTAGATGGATTCGGTTGATACTCTCTTTTACTGTACCATAAGCCAAATTGCAGTTTTTTTGAATTAGGCAGGTAGTAGAGATTAGTAAGATGCACTTTCGAATCAGACAAAGTCTGATTTTGATCTGTAAGTTGAATTGGCTCTTCATGGTTATTATATGGATCTTCCCATTGTAATGGTAATGTAGATCCTGTTTTAAGAGAGATGAGTTCTCTGTCTGCATACCAATAAATCCCTACTAGAATAATGATGACTGATAGAAGTAAAATGATAACATTTCTTTTCACATAACATCCCTACCATCTTTAATTGTTAGACCGTTCCGTTTTGTATTTTGATGATAATCATTATTAAACCATATAATGGATTTTAAATGAGTGAAAGTGAATTATATTCATTAGCCGGTAAAAAGAATATTGGTATTTGTTTGGGGAGAGAGATTTTCCCGAATGAAATTCCCGTCGGTTCAATCGTCTACTGTTTTGCATCCAAGAAATTGATTGCTAGTTTGCTTGGATGAAGCTATACATCTTGAAATGATGATAAGGAGGGCAACTCTATGAATCCAGAAGATCATATCCAACACATGTTACAGGCGATCATTGAAAAAACAAAATCCATCATGATCGATAGTCGTAAGCAATCTTTCGGCTCTTTGGAGTATTTCTTGGGACATGTTCTAGTGTATCGAGATAAACAGCAATACATGTCTAACGAGTGGCATATCCGCACACCGCGCTGGCTAGGGGAGTATGGAAATACGCGGGAGGAAGAAGAGCTTCTTTCAGACATTTACCGACTGCAAGCGTATATCGCTGAGAAATTAAAGGGCGGATAAGCGGCTGGTGATGTCGCATTAGTCCGACTCAAATGTCGCAAAAGTACATGGTAACGCGATGCGGAGATCGTTTATACTCTCTTTATGTTTCGATAATGAAAATCATTATCAGTATTATACATAAGGGGGATTCATCATGAATCAAGGAACAAAGGGGCAGGCTGCCGGAAGCAAGGCATATGCTGCTCGCAAATCACGATTATTCATGGGCTTGATGTTAGCCCTTATTCTTGTCCTGACGGCTTGCGGTGCCGGAACAAGTACAGATAGCGGCAAGCCGCCTGCGGCAACGCCAGCGGAGACACCTGCGAATGAAGGAACTCAGACGGACGGAGCTTTTCCCGTAACGATCACGCATATGAAGGGTGAGCTGACGCTAAACGAAAAACCTAAGAAAATTGCGGTGCTTGATGTTAAGTTTCTCGATCAAATGTTAGCGGTTGGCGAGAAGCCGGCTGGCAGTGTTATCGCTGGAGGAAACACTGATTTTCCAGAATACTTAGGCGATCAACCGAGTGATGTACAGGTTCTGGGTACACGGGACGAGCCTAATCTTGAAGCAATTGTAGCCTTGGACCCGGATCTGATTATCATGACTGATTTCCAGGAGAAGCAGTATGAGAGTGTAAGCAAAATTGCACCTACCCTGGTACTTGATTTTTACGAAGACTGGCGTGATACGTTAGCCACAGTCGCTAAAATTACAGACAAGCAGGACGAGGCAGAGACGGTGCGCACGGCGTATGAGGAAAAAGTTGCTGGATTGAAGACCAAGCTTGCGGAGAAGTTGGGTGATGAAACGGTAGCGCTGATTCGTCCGCGTAAAGAAGGCATTCGTGTTCATGGGATCGAGCATCGTACAGGTGGTATTCTGTATCAGGATTTGGGTTTGAAAATGCCTGCACTCGTTGAGGGAATCAAGGATGATACCTCCGTTGAAATCTCAATGGAGAAGGTTCCTGAGATCGGGGCAGATCGTTATTTTGTACTGTCGGATGAGCTGTTTGCGGCGGAGGCAGAGGCTATGGTGAGTAATCCCGTGTGGAAGTCCCTTGATGCTGTGAAAAATAACCGCACATATGACGTAAACTCAACATTGTGGATTGCATACTACGGACCGCTTGCGATTAATCTGATTGTAGATCAGGCATCGGAAGCCCTGCTCGGATCGAATTAATATGAACGCGTATCTCTCGACAGACTTATGGAAAGAGACCGTGGAGGATCATTCGATTTTGCTTGGTGAGCCGCCTGAACATAGTGTCCGTACCATTGCTCTGAGTGAGCTGCGTGACGAAGCGGCATGCCGAGAGTATATCAGTTGGTTTCAGGAGTACATTGATGCGCCTGACATGAAGGTTGCCGCTTCGATGTTAGCCAAGCGAATTGGCTATCTGTGGACGGCTCCGCTGGTGACCGCGATGACTTTTCATCATCAGCATGTCTCGTTTCAGCTGGAGAACAGCTTTCTCTATCATCCGGCGCTCTCAGATCATGAAGGCGGCACACGATTTCCTTTTCTAGCGGTGAATGGACTTCGGGCAGAACCACTATCGGAAGACAGGGAATCCTCGCGGGAAAAGGTGGTAGAGGAGATGTTTGCAGTACAGCTTACACCGCTGTTAAAGACGCTTGCTGTGATTGCGCCTCTTTCCATGAGTATCCTTTGGGAGAATATCATGGTACGCATTGGCCGCCTATACACAACGGATGAAAACGAGACGGAGCAGGAAAGAGAGCAAATTCAGGCAGACTTTGCCTATCTGACGCAGGTGGCATCCGGGCAGATTTTCGGCGTGAGAAAGAATCCGTTAACTCGCTTCACCGAATGCAAAGACAATGGCTACGTTGCCAAAAGCGAGCGGATCACCTGTTGTTTTTATTATCAGATGTCAGGGGAATATTGCAGAAAATGTCCGAAAATTGACAATGAGAATAAATCTCAATTAAAATGACAACAGCAACCATTTTACCTTTGCTATTGTCAGGAGATGAGAGAAATGCCGCTGCAAGAACAGACAAGTCTATGGAGTGATACGACGATCAAGATGCTTGATGGGTATAGCGGTACTTTGCAGACAGGCAGTGTTCTTAGCGAAACAGAATTAACTTCAAATGTGTTGCTGCTGGCATGCGGAGGGGAAGGGGAGCTTGCAATGAATGGTGAGGTTTGCCACATTGGAGCTTCTTTTGCCTGTCATGTGGTGGAGGGCACATCCTTCACGCTGACCGCCAGATCAGACGAACTTTATTATATAGTGATCATGTACAAGGCTTCTTCCATGGAAGGAGCCTCTCATGTTATACCCTCGTATCGCAAACACCCATTGCAAACTTCGTTTATTCAGAACCCTGTGACTCAAGCGGAATGGATCGAGAATGCGGAAAAAATCGTTGCCAAATGGCGCCGCGGCGAAGGGCTGGAACGTTTTTATGCCAACGCACTGCTCCAGGGCATGATCTACGAGCTGATTATGGCGTATGAACGTGGTCAGGGAGGAGCGGAGTCCGACATGGTGGATGTTGTCGCTTCCTATATAACGTCGCATTATCGCCAGAATCTGGAGCTTAAAGAGTTGGCAGCCCTTGCGGGATGCGGTGTAAGACAGCTACAACGCCGATTCAAACAAGAGAAGCAGCTCGGACCGATGGAGTATGTCATTCAGCTGCGCATGGAGAGTGCCTCGCGGATGCTGCGTCATACGGATGTTTCTATCGGTGAAATTGCTGATAAAATGGGCTATCGCGACATGTATTATTTCAGCAGGGCGTTTAAGAAATATTATGGTGTCCCACCGCTGCATTACCGGCTTGCGGCCGCTTCGAGAACAGATACAGACTATGCAAATACTTTGCTTCAGAATCGCGCGGCTTCTTCGTATGAGTCAGCCCAAGGCCCGGTGATCTGCCATATGCGAGGAGAGTATACTGTCACAGAGTTACCGCAACGTATCGCTGTACTTGATGTCCAGTATGCGGATCATTTGCTTGCGCTTGGGTTGTCTCCAGCGGGAAGTGTAGGAGTAGGAAGTGGAACGTTCCATTTCCCGCAATATATCAGGGCAGGACTTCAGGCTACCGAATTGCTCGGAACGTATGAATACCCTGATCTGCTTGCTGTGGAACGACTGTCTCCAGATCTGATTATTTGCACCGAGGTGCATGATCAGCACGTTGAACGGTTAAGCCGGATCGCTCCAGTGATTATGTTCAAGCGTAATGAGAGCTGGCAGAACATCCTGAGTCTGTTCGGTGAACTGACAGGCAAGCGGGCAGAGGCCAAGCGTATACTTGCGGATTATCATCGACGTACTGCTTTGCTGTCCGAAGAACTGGCTCCAGTACTGGCAGGTAAAAGTGTGGCATTGATTCGTCCGCTGGACTCTCTCGTTCGGGTTCACTCTGCCGCTCATCGTACAGGTGCTGTGTTGTACCGTGATCTGGGTCTGCCTGTTCCGTTATTTGTATCCGATACCGCTGACACAGCATATCATATCTCGGTTGATAGATTAACGGCTGTACAAGCCAGTCACTACTTTTTGCTCAGTAATGAGCTTATGCAGGATGGGATATCCGCGACAGAACAGCGTGTGTGGGGGATGCTGGATACGGGTGAGCGACAGCAAATACATTCCGTAGATGCTGCGACATGGATCGGCTGTTATGGACCGACAGGCATTAATGGCATTGTGGATCAGATTGAACAGGCGTTGTTGGCTTGAGGGGTTATGATTTTTTTGTTGTTTGTAAAACGGCAAGGTAGCTCTTTGATACGGCTCATCGTAAATCATATTATAACTTATTGAAATTGCTTGCAGATTTAATATTGACGGTAATTGCAATTTAGCCTCACGTAATGTAAAATTACTTGATGGAAAAAACATGAAGGAGTGGGAGTATGAGGTGGAAACGGAAGACTTACATTCAGTCGACTTGCGTAATTTCATATTTTCATTCCATTAGGACACTAAAGCATTTATTGCTTTAGTGTTTTTATTTTATGGGGGTGTAATAATTGTCAAGGTACAAAAGGGTTCTCGTTAAGCTAAGTGGTGGAGCAGTAGCAGGAAACTCTGAATTTGGTTTTGAGCCAGAAAGGTTAGACCATATTGCGGATGAAATTATGTCAGTAGTAAATTTAGGCGTTGAAGTATCGTTAGTTATAGGTGGGGGTAACATTTTCAGAGGCAATATGGCGGAAAGCTGGGGGATTGAAAGGGCAGAAGCTGATAACATTGGGACGCTTGCGACTGTAGTAAATAGTTTAATGCTTCGTGGAGTTCTTAAAGCCAAGACCAAAAAAGAAGTACGAGTAATGACCGCAATACCTATTACTTCAGTTGCAGAACCATACATCCGTCTAAGAGCAATCCACCATCTAGAAAAAGGCTATATTGTAATTTTTGCAGGGGGGAACGGTCAACCTTACGTTACAACAGACTATCCTTCAGTACAAAGAGCCATCGAGGTTAATTGTGACGCTTTATTAGTTGCAAAGCAAGGTGTTGATGGTGTTCTTAATGCAGACCCTAAGTTTGATAAAGATGCAAGGAAATTTCGTTCGCTTCATTACAACGACGTTTTAAAACACAACTTAAAGGTAATGGACCAATCAGCTTTCATTTTAGCAAGAGACTACAATCTGCCAATGCATGTGTTTAACTTCGATAAACCAGGTTCGATGAAAGAAATTTGTGAAGGTAAGAATAACGGTACGATAATTAGTGGCGAATCAGTTTCAGAGTTGGAATGAAATATGTTAGCAATACTACTCTCCCTTGATTTAGCGAAACGATAGTTCCACAAAAGAGAAGTTCTATTCAAAATCCCACTCGGCCATGGAGTGGGATTTTGTTTATGGCTCCACAAAGTCAGACCTCCCAAGCTTAAAGCAAGTTAGATATTCATAATCTTTTAAGTTGGGGTAATACCAGCGTCACTGTCACCAAGTGCAAGCGTATGGGTTAGATTGGAAATTGTTGTTTGTGATTTAGATAACATAAAGTTAACTTTGTTCATAAATAATGTAAATTTTATGTCATTCCTTGCTTCAATTGCTCTGATATAATTTCTGCTAGAGCGAACCTCCCAGTAACCAAGTAACAACTCAACCAGAACAAAACACTGAGGGAAAACTGATAAAGTCATCGGAAAGTAAAGAAAAAGTATCGCCCCATTTGTTATATAGCAATGAAGAATTATTCGCTGTATGGAAGTAGCTTTTAGCACATGGTGATATAAAAAGAAGGAACAGAAGATTTTAATCCATACGGGGATTAATTCAGTTAGCAAGCGAGTAAACATGCGAAATCATAACTTCATAGTAGGAGTGTGAGATATGAAAAAAACAATATTGGCTTGTATGATGATAATGTTGATGCTAGCATCGGCTTGTGGAAATGTTGAAAAGACATCCAATCCCAATACTTCTAGTGAGCCTAAACCTGAAACTCAGGAGGCTATTATTCAAAAAAACATATCCGACTATTGTACGGTAGACCGTATAAGCTTGGATAGTGAAACTGAAAAATATTTCTATGGAACTTGGAAAGTTGAGAAGCTTTTAGGATTTGCAAATTCATATAATGATGCTTCTGAATATCCAACAGGGCAAAAATTTATTGGAGATAAAATTATAATCGAAGAAGACTTTTTTTCATCAAAAGGACTTAAAAAGTATAAGAAATATCAATATGAACTAAAAAATCCATTATATCAGATTACGGCGACATGCTATAACTCTGACTCTTTTTATAGATATTATAAAATAGATATCCCAGACTTACATATAAATGATGAAATAAAGGCAATAGATATAAGTGACTCTTCTACAAAAATGAGCATACCTGTAAGTTTAAGCTTTTTAGCTGTTAATAACGATAGGCTTATCTTTTTATCAGAGGCAACTATTTTTGAGCTTAAAAAAAATTATTGATTAACTGATTAAATGAATTAAGGTTATGTAATAAGTTCTTGTTTATGTCGTAAACGAGTAAAATGCAGTGTATTAACTGGATATTTGTGAGTATAACCCATGCCTTTACTAATTTTGAACAATTTTCGTTTTCTTCTTTTGATCCGTATGGATAAGGGTTTGATAAAACTAATAAATCTCCCTTATTCGCCAATTTCCTTTCGCAATTGTAACAATATGAAGTTATCATATACGTAGTTCAGGCACTAGTAGGAGGTAATTCAGTGAGAAAAAATATTGCGATAATCATACTAATGGTTGGATTGATAATAAGCATGTACTTCAACTATCAATTCAAAGCGTACAAAGACAATCAAGACGTTGATTACACCGTTAAACTGAATCATGGAACCGAAATTGGTATAAAAGAATCAATCTACAATTTAGATAATGTGATCAAAAGCTTAGAGGACAATTCTTCGAAGGAAACAGTCATACACGCATTAGGAAATGTGGCTGTATCTTTGAAAGTGGGTGAAGAATCATTCGTATTTCTAAATTCCGACTTCAGGGAAGATCAGTTATCATCAACCAATTTAATCTATAATGTGTTTAGAGATATGTATACGTATATAAGTGTAGAAATCACAGACGACATTTTATCGAATAAGGTATCGCTAGAAAAAGAATCGAGAAATCAACTTATTCAGGATATAGGACTGCTCAAACAAGATTTAGAGTATATTGATAGTCAATTTAACGAGGATATTCTGAAAGAACAAAATCCTCAGTGGATTGAAAATAAATGGAAAGAGTTAATTGGAGAGATTGTAAATAGAAATACGGATTATAAGTTATATGAAAGAATGAAAATGAAGTACAACTTATAAGTAGTTTTTGGAAGTTAATTGACATCTAGATAACAACATATCTACGCCGTTGCTTTCGCTTCTTGGTCTGCCGAGGGTATTCGAAGAAGTGGAGTCAGCAGGTAACCCTGCACTACTTAATCGTGTCGCGGCAAGTCGCTGCACTCTTTGGGTAGTGAGGGTTTGTAGATACAAGAACGTTATGTGAAATACCAGAAAACCTAATAAGGAGAAGCTATGAACGAAAAAGCTAAAGGCAAATTAAAAAAGCAATTTCTATTCATCGTTCTATTTATTTTTATAATCGTAATTCAAGTAACTACCAATAACTTAGCATATCACCCTCCTGCATGGACAACTGCGTTATCAATTTTTTGCTTTATTATATTTTGTATACTTGGCCTTGTAACATACCTTGATCTCAAGAAACAAGAGCAGTTCAACACAATTGGACAAATAGTAGAGGTGAATAATAACATCGTAATAGTCAAAGGACTGGGACGAGGTAACACCAAAATTAAAATAAATGATAGTCACATCGTGAATATGATGCAGCCAAATGAACTCATTGAAATAACGAGATTAAAATATTCAAAAATGATAACGAAAATAGTATATAAAGACCAAGAGATCTATCCTTAATCAAGTTATAAATAAAAATAGAGGATATATCTTGAAGTCCGTCTGAGGTAGAGGGAGTGAATGTAAATGAACAACATAAATTCTCATAATTGCAACCTAAATATAAGGTATGATCTGCCTGATGAGGTATGGGATAAAGTTTCTAAAGTGTATGAGCGTATGCCAGGGTGGATTGGTTATAAAAGTGGAGTTCCATATTGGTTTGGGTCTGAAGAGGATGATGTTTTTATTGAGGCATCCGTAGAGCCTAGTGGATTATCATTTTATGCACAGATGAATATTGATGATTGGGTGTCTTGGATAGAAACATTTAAGCTGGAAGCGTCAAAAGTGTTGGGCTTTGAAGTTGGTGAACCTGAAGATGGATATATGTGATGAAAGCCTAGTTCCTTCTCCTAATGCTCCCCTTTCGCAACAGGAAAGATGGATCGCAGACTTGGTGGCAAGCTTGCCTTCGATGATGGTGAAGGAACGACATATGAAGGCACCATTACAGAGTTAGAAAAGCCATATGTATTTGGTTTCGGTGAAAGTTGATGATCTGGTTAACATTTCATTGCAGGCAGAAGATCAAGGGTTGGGCAGACAGTTAACGTTTGTTGAGAAAACTCGATGGAGATAAATTTACATTAGTTTTTTGAGATAACAGACACAGATTCAGCATTAGTTGGAGGCGGACCGGAATATTTTGTTGTGTCTATTACAATGGATGATAATATATATACGCTGATGAACGATAAGCAGGGAAATAGTGAAATTTCTCTAGTTATTGGTGGTCAGTTAGGGTTCAAGGGCTTGTAAACACCAAATATTATGTGAAATTGTATTAAAAGAGTTGGAGTAGGTGAGTTCAGTGGTGGAGAGAAAATTCAAAAGTCATTTTTTTTACATTGTGCTACTGTCAGTTCCATTTGTAGTATAAGAGATTTTACTTTTATTAAAATATCCTAACACCGGATTAGGAAGAATCATAAGCTTGCCCATAACCTTTATGATGAATGGTATGATTATTCTGATCTCTTCTGGTTTAGTTTATTATTTGCTTAAATACACCGGATTTAGAGTCGTTGGACGAGTTATTGTAGGGTTAATGATATGTTTAACTCTTATCGTAACAATATGTTTATACCCGCAGGATTCATCCAAACATATTTCAGAAATTATAGTAGAAGATATTAAAAATTTCTGGATTAAATGAGGATTTCACTTGCTATATATTTTCTGATTAAACAATATTTTTTGGAGTGTTTCAGGTGGAATGAGACATCACATAACAAAAGTTTCGCGCTACGAGCATACGCCCTTGATTGTATGAAATAGATACAGTAGAAGCATAACTTACCCACACAGGTTTTATCCTAAGATAAGAGCTATCTAAAATGAAGCCAGTCGCGAATCTTTGAATGTTAGGCGAAATCCATACATCAATTCTTAAAGAGGTGAAACTCCTGAAAGACAAAACCGAAGTAATGGCTTATTTTAGTTTGTTTGGAGATGAATTCGATCCGAATTATGTAACTTCAATACTTAAAATTGAACCTACGAATACGGCTTATAAAGGCGATATAATTAACAAAAGGCATCGAATAAAAGAAACATCATGGACATTAGGTACAGAGTATGAAGAATCATTAGATGTAAATCACCAATTAACAAAAATAGTTGATCTATTAAAAAATAAAGTGAAAGAAATCAATTCGATTCGGATTGAACATCGATTATTTACGAAATTTTTCATTGTAATCAGAATAGAAGAGGGCAAAACTCCTGCTCTTTATTTCGATTCTGATTTTATTGAATTCGTTAATATGATTCATGCTGAAATTGATGTGGATTTGTATACAAATCCATATGATGAAGAATTGGATTAAGAAATAAAGTTCGTGAGAAATGCTTAAAAGGAATGGACATCAGATAACATTATATTCACGCTGCGGACATTAGTCTTGGGCCCGGTAAGAGCCAGACACCCAGTTTACATTGGGGAGTGATACAAGAACGTTATATGAAACTTCCTGATGAAGGATTATTGATGAATGTATTAATACATAAACTCCAGAGCAGGGATGCGGGAATTTTGAGAATATTTTTGAAGTCAATCTACTTATTATCTGCTGTAGGAGTCGGCGTTGGATGTTTTTATTCTTTCATGTTTTTTATCTTTAATATTGGCGGTGGTTTCATTAGTAGTGATAACAAGCCTGCTGCTTTCGGGGTTGCTGCTTTGGCGGTAGTAGGAACAATCTTTTTTTTACTACTTGGCAGACTCATTTACAATTCCAACTCCTATATTGGCCCAAGTATTGTAATCATTGTTGTTACCGCTATGCTTACTTTGCCAGTCGTCGATGTGGCTAATAATGTGATTGATACTTATCAAACAAACCGCGCGAAGCCTTATGTGGAAAGTTATATGAATAACTTAAAAACAGGTTTTGTTGATAAAATAGCACCATTGGAATTTGATTATAACGAAAGCAAGACTGAAACTCTTCGTTACTGGAGTAATAATGGACATGATATTTGGATTAAATTAAGAAAGAAAAATGAAACACTGACATCAGAGGATTTAAATAACGTAATTAATGCCTTACCTTCAGCTAAGTATAAAGTAAGAGTATTCATATATTATAAGAGCTTTAAAGAGTATCCAAACGATCAGTATTCTATTGATTTTACGGTTCGAAATAGCTCAACTGTTCCACCATATTGTAATTCAGATGACTTTGAACATAATCTATGTGATTTTGTAATAGGAAAATAAACCTAAAGGAGTTCCTGAATTGAAGAATCAAAAGCATGCAATGAGTTTAATATTTCTTTTAATAATAGTAGCCCTAAGTGGTTGTAGTTCAAACAGTATGAAGGCGGATGAAATTGTTGAGGACGGGTTAATAATAAACTCGATTTCAATTGGACTGGGAGGGAGTGAAGAAGATGCAGGTATAACAGTCGTAACATATAATTTCAATCTATGGAATAGAACCAATAAATCAATAATGCTAAAAACAGTTGAGCCAATCATAAGTAAGGATATTCAGAATCAATTAATCGATAGAGACATTAAATTAAACATAAATGAGAAAATTGATGGTAATAGTTCGGAAGCAGTGGCGGGTACTTTTAGATTAGATACAAAAGGGCTTGATAAAGAAGGAATAATTAAGTTAAACATTAATGTTAAAGAATTTAATATAGCAATTGAACAAGTCATAGGAACGAATGAAGTGAATGAAGTAAATAACTAATTTCAGATATCTCCAAGAAAACATATCAAACAAAGAGGTGCATCTTTATGGAAAGAAAAAAAGATGAGAACAATCAGATGAGTGTAATTCCAGAGCACCATAGCCCTGTACGACATATCCTTAATGAAGCAAACGGACTACCGAACAACCAATTTGTAGATAGTTTTAAGAAAGCTGTAGATACTCCAGATGCATATGTAATTATGGAAGGTGATGATGGAGGACAAATCTACTTGTCTTGCCCTATGAAACTAGTAAATTGCAGTGAGGAGACATTACATACTCTATTAAAAGATTTAGATACCATTGCATGGGACTGTAATGAGGGAGAAGGCCAAGGACTATATTACGAGAAACTCTTTCCTGGTGATGGGATTAGTGGAGGTATGGGGGGAGGAGATGTTGAGGAAGGACTATGGATTCATGAAGAATTTATTGATTTACAATTATATGATGAAATTCATGAAGTCATATTAGGCAATAAAGAAAGAATAACAAAGTAATAAAATGAATGAATCATAAGGCCCATCAACATCGGATAACAAAGTGTTCATGTGGATGGGCAAACTGTTGAAGTACTGCATACAGAGAAAAAGGAATATGTGAGGTTAGCTATGGGCGTAAGAAAAAAATATAAACGTAAAATCGTTCGATCCAATCGATTATTTTATTGGTATGTTGAACCGGATATTGACGATGAAGGGATAATCAAATTACATATCGTTTCTGAGGATAAGAAGTTAATCGTTACTTATGAAGTGGGACAACACAGTATTAAGAACAAGCCCCCATACATAGTCATCATCGGAGAAGAATTCGAAGGCTGGACGTAAGAATACATAGGATACAGAAGAGTACTAACACCGAAATGGAGCGATGAGATCATCACGCCAAAATTGATAGGTGAAATTATTGATTGGTGCCTCTTGGTAGACAAAGAAATAAACATCGTGATTTGGAAAGGTGAACTTCTTCGACCTATCTCCTGAATAGAGTGTAATTGTAGTTGAAAAAAAATTTAGATTCATGTGGACTCTTTTGAAAACGCATACTTGAAAACAAGAGATGCAATTAACATTTAATATAAAAAGGAGAGAAGCTAATGCATATGAATCGTGGACATCACACGGTAAACAAAGTAATCGCTTGTGTTCTTTCATACATATTTGTCATTATGGCAACAGCAGTACCTGCCCACGCTGATGAGAAACAGGTTGAGACTACACCATCCAGAATTCCTTTATCCAAGTTAGAGGAAACGATTGATGCTTATGTTGCCTCGTATGAGAAGTACACCGCTGCCGTTTCGGTTGTGGCTATCAAAGATGGTGAAACCATCGTGAATAAGGCATATGGTTACGCAGATATTGAGAATCAGCGAAAGGCGGATACCTCTACTGTTTTTGAATGGGCTTCCATCTCGAAACTGTTGGTCTATACGAGTGTGATGCAGCTTGTCGAACAAGGAAAGCTTGATTTGGACACGGATATCCAAGAATATCTGCCAGAGGGATTTTTCAAAAAGCTGAAATACGATGATCCAATTACCCTAATGAACCTGATGCATCACAATGCGGGTTGGGAAGATCAAACAGCGGCCGAGATATTTTATTACTCCGAGAATGAAACGTTAGAATTAGGAGAAACGTTGCGTAGAAATGAGCCGAAACAGATATACAAACCGAATAGCATAGTGGGTTATTCGAACTACGGCGTTGGTTTAGCTGGTTACATCGTGGAAGAGATAAGTGGTCAACCTTTTTATGAATATGTCGATCAACATATTTTCGAACCGCTTCATATGAACGACACTTCAATTCATCCAACGGGGCAAGATCATCCAGACCTAGTACATAGAAGAAATGAGATTGAAGGGTACACGAAAGATTTGAAACTGATCCCTGAGAACAGAGTATACGTAACCTTTTATCCTACAGGGGCAGCGATTGGGACAGCAGAAGATTTAGGCAAATTCCTTGCAGCGTTGATGCCTGTGGATGATAGCAATGTTTTATTTAAGAACAGGGATACGTTAAACGAAATGTTGTCTACAAGTCTATATTATGAAGGTACTTCTACTCCGCGATTTGCGCATGGGTTCGTTGAGATGGAATACTGGGTGCCTACACTGATGCACGAGGGGAATTTGAAAGGATTCTCCAGCAAAGTTGTCTTTGATCCAGTATCTAAATTTGGGATGGTCGTCATGACAAACCAGTCTTTTGAAGAGATTTATTATTATGGACTTATTAAAGAAATTTTCGGTGATAACGTCAATTCTAATAGAATTACTTCGGAGGGGGGAGGATATTTTCAATCCGCACGACGGGCAGCATCTAGATTTACTAATTTATTTACAGCCCTTGATATAAAGAAATTCACAAAAGCTGAGTTAAGTAGTTCTTATAACGTTGTCGAGCATAATGGTGTTGTTGAGAAAATTTCCTTTACTCCTTACATTGATTACTTGCCTGTATCAAATGTAAAGGTGAACTTACTTAAGATATCTCTTATTCCTGCTTTGCTTGCCACCATTTTCACTATAATTGCTTTGATCGGCTATGTAATCCGGATGCTTCTTAACAAACTACATAAACGAGGAAATCCTACTACCAATTTTAATAAATATCATCTTGCAATTAACTTTGCAGGTGTAGCACTCCTTCTTAATCTTTTCATCATACACACGAAGTTGAGGTTTCCAAATTACCCTGCTTATTCTTCGTTACGGATCAATTTAATGTTTAACCTACTTTATGTGGTTCTAGCAGTGGCGTTTCTTGGCTTGCTTATGTACAAACTGCGGAAGAACAGTTACAGCAAAAAGCAAAAGGTGATGTACATCATGTCTGGCCTCTCGGCATTCATCTTGGCTGCTTTTGTTGTGGGATGGAATTTGTATGTTTAGAAGGGCAGAAGCTAAATATAGATATTTCAAACATTACAAAGGCTTGCGGATGACTCCTATATATAAGTGATATTAAGTGAGGTCAATTACAAAGACATAAAGACAGCAGTTCCTTATCGGGACCTGCTGTCTTTAAATTAGTTGGACAAGTATATAAACAAAGTCAAAGGTAACAACAAAAATGATCAGGGCTCTAGTTTAGATCCTTCACTGGCTTATTGCTACAGGTATTTGACAGAGGTAATAAATGAACGGTAAAATCCAGATATTCCCTGAATTCAGAAACTAAATATTTCTTTAGTAGGTGTGAGGTATTCTATGACGAGAATTATGGTTACGACAGAGCAACTTTTCGCAATTAGTAAACAGTTCTCTACAGCTTATACTACTCTTCAACACATGAATGAAAGTCTTCTACGAAGCATGACTGATATAGAAGCGAACTGGGATGGGAGTACTAGAGAAAGGTTCTACTATGATTTCAAGAAGTCACAGCTTGTTATGACTGAAGTTGTCACACTTATGAGTTCAATATCAACTGTGTTACATAACCATGGAGAACGATTTCTCCAAGCTGATCACGAGTCGGAAGGGCAAGTAGACATGAACTGTTTACCACCACCCCCACCGAATGCTTGTGGCCCACAGGAAGGTGTAGACGATCGTAATGCAGTTGAGAAGTCTGTAGATAGTTTAAAAGAGCTAGGACAAGCATTTATACAATCGGCAGACGACCGATATAAGAAGAGATATGATAGTGTAGGCGGATTTCTGGATTACTGGACATTTGGTATTCCGAGTGGACTCGTAAACGGGTATGTTGATCGAGCTGACAAAGCTTTTGAGTCGCCTCAAGACACACTGAACTGGTTGACATTTGGAGTCCATGGAACGATTAGAGAAGCCGTTTTACCTACAAATGCTTGGTCAAGTGAACATTGGGCAAGTATGCTTGGTACGGGTGGTATGGTATTAGGCGTCAGCTCTGTTTTCAAACCTAAGCTGCATATCGATACCCCTGTCAAATATGAGGGGGCAGTGGATTTTAGACAGATTTTAAGTGACGGACAACGCAATGAGCTTCCGCTGACGGATAACCAAAAGATTGAGATAAAGAGTTACTTGAACAAGCTTGATTTCCCCGAAGAAAATATCTTAATTGCACAACCTGGTTATTATGATACCTGGAATACAGGCATGATGTATAATCGCTTGGTCATCAATACGGATGTCTTACCAGCAGCAGCCCCGGGAGTAGGGACTTTGAGTGCGAATACACGCATTTCAATGAATGCTACACTAGCTCACGAGATTGTTGGGCACTATGAGGCTTCTATCGCAGGCAGATCGTTCCCACTTTATGATCTTCCTCCTGAAGTCATCAAAAGAAACTATGCTCTTGATGAGGCTCAGGCAAGTATCCGGGCAGCAAGGTTTGCTCCTGAACTCAATTCTACTGAACGGTATGCTTTATTGAGAGATGCGATGGTTAGACTTCGTAATGCCGATCTCAGAGTGCGAGATGTCAAAGGCGAGCTATTCATAGATCAGAGATAAGGAGGCCATATAATGGAAACTAAAATGCTGTTTGGCGTGGGGTTAGTCTTCGATACTCCGGAATTCGGAACCATCGTTATGGGGGCTAATGAAGAGTTGGATGAACTACTTCCTTCAACAATCAAAGAGATGATCGGTAAACAGATTATGATTAAAACAATGGATGGGGAAGAGCAGATATATGATGTTATTTCTTCTCAAATCAATCATTCGATTGTTGGTAAAAAGAATATCGGTATATGTTTAGGGAAAGGGATATCACCAGATGAAATAGTAGCTGGTTCAATGGTTTATTATTATTCATTAGAACAAATTGATTAGTAGTGTATCTCCGGTAAAGAATTAATAAGGCATCGGAAGGTCGCTTGTCTCCCTACGGGATGAGAAAGGCCTTCCTTTTTGTTTTGACATTTGACATTGAAAATACTCGACGTATTCAAAGTTCATTGGATCGTAGGGATATGAAGAAATGTGTATAAAATAATTTTCCCTTTTTCACCAAATTTTTCTTCGCATAAATCACCTCATAGGTTATCATATACGTAGTTCTGATATCAGTTAGGATTTATGATATTTACGAAGTACATAGATTAGATGTTAAGCGAAACTTCGAAAAAGAATATTATAAATACAAAAGTACAAATAACTTAAATGATAAACAATGGTGGCATGAAGAACCAACTAAGTGTATTCAGGATCGAAGAAGACACGGCAAATGTAGAATAAACGAAGTAAACTTTTAACTGAGACAAACTTACTATGCAAGTCAGGTCGACCAACAGATAACTTTAAGGATGATATTTAACATAGGCATAAGTATTTTAGAACAAGGAAGTGTTTAAAAATATCAATGATTCGGAGGCTATTATATGTATCGGGAAAATTATAATCCAATAAAGACGATGAATATTACAATGTCTGTGAGTGAAATTTTAAACCAATTACAAGAGAAAATCATAACTTTTGATGAGAATTTAGAGCGTAGCGTACGATGGACTGAATCCAAGCAAAGTTTGTTTCTCGATTCTTTAATGAATGATTATCCAGTGCCTAATTTATTTTTCTATGAAGAAGAATACAACAGATATACAATTATAGATGGTATTCAAAGATTAATTTCATTATATTATTTTGCATTTGATCATTACAATAAAAAAAATATGGTCACTTTTCAAAAACATACATTTAAAGAACTTAGTGAGCACGAGAAAAATAAATTTTTAATGGCAAGGATTCCAGTTACTATTGTAGCCTATATGGAAAACAGCCAAGACGTAATTACAGATATCTTTTATAGATTAAATATTGGTGGCGAAAGCTTAACTAGTCAAGAACTACGAAATCGTATGTTTGCTGGGGATATGCTGAAAGAAATTGAAATCCTTAGTGAACATTACCTATGGAAAAATCTCTATCGTGGCTCAAAAAATGATAGGTACAGAGATTACGAATTAATACTTAAATTCTTTACAGTTATGGATAAACATTTTAGACATATTACTACATACAAATCTAATGACGAAATAGATCATTTTTTACAAGATAATAGGTTTAATAATAATAAAGCTCAAAGTTACAGACAACTATTTCTTAATACATTAGATTTTGTTGAAGGTCGTTTGGGCAGTGAAGTTTTGATACAAAACGGCAGGTTTAGTCTTGCTTTGTATGATGCATTTATTATACCGATTGGATTGCTTATTAGAGACGATATTAGAGTCGATAATTTGAATGAAAGTTTTAATAGATTAACTGAAATGGTTAGTAGAGGTGAAATGAAAGGGAGAAAAACAAGCCAAAGAATTAATATTGGTTATAAAATTCTTAGCGGTGATCTATATGAATTTTAATCATCCTGATATTGATTCATATTATAATAGTTTTCTTCGAGAGCTGATGAATATTGAGCAATTTACAATAAGAACTGCTAACGATGTGAAGATTCGATCAGTATTAAATACAGATGTGTATACAAAAGCAACAAGGTTTTTAGAAGGTTCTGTTAAGCACATAATTTATACTAGTGCAATGATAAGAGGAGATAATGACACCTTACTTCAAGAACTTGTATCAAGATTAAAATCACTCAATAACCCTAAATTTGATAAGATCAAAAACATAATAATGACGGAACTTAATTTTGACATTGAAGATGGTTTAAGATGTAATGCATTTTCTGGAAATGATAAAACTATGTTGGATGAAATTGTGAACAACAGACATAGAAACGTTCATGCTTCTGAAGATGTGTCAAAATGGTATAATTCCAACGCAAAAGACATTGAAAACTTTAAGATCGAATTCGAAGGTATGATAAAAATTTTATCATATATTGATGGAGTTCAATTTAATAGCACTCAGGGGAGTTTTATTCGAGTATTTCCGTAATATGCGCTTCATAATTTACAGGCTAATAAATAAGGAGGTCTTCGTCGTCAATAATAAAAAAAAATTAAGCGAAACGAAATTTCTGACAAGAAATATTTAAGACAGTGTAGAAACTGAGAATTGCTAAAGGGTTGACAAGATAGTTAGAGTAGACTCGGAATTTGAGTTGGCACTGAGATGAAGAGACAGACGATGCAATTCAGCAAAACGAGGTAAAGGGATGGGATAACTCAGGAAGTCCGAAGCAACGCTTAACATTATATTCATGCATCGGGCATAAGCCCTTGGTCCGGTAGAGGAATTTCGGGGAAGCAAATGCGGCCGGACAAGCCTGGCATTCGCCAGGCCTCATGAATACTGGAACGTTATATGCAATAAGTGCAGAATAAAAAAAGTAGGCAGGTGCAATGATGAAAGTTTTCATTAGTTACAGTCATGATGATAAAGAAATTGCTGCTTCAATTGGGAACATTTTAATGAATGCTGGTCATGATATTTGGATGGATATATGGAAAATAGATGTTGGAGATAACATTATAGAAAAAATTAATAAGGGTATAGAGGATGCAGATGCAATAATAATGATTTTAAGTAATAGTTCATTAAATTCTAAATGGGTATTTCGAGAGTTTTCTGCTATGGTCTTAGGTGACCTCTCAAGAGAAGATAGGAAGATTGTGCCGGTAGTAATTGACAACAGTAGTGTTCCAAGTTATTTGTCAAATTATAAGTATATAAATTTAACTAATAATTTTGATGAAGGAATGAGAGAACTACTTAGTGGGTTATCTGAGGAAAAGAAGAACAACCAATCTACAATCGATAATGATAAATTTTATGAGAAAGCTCAGACAGAAGATAAAAAAATATTAGCAAGATCATTATCTGAAGGAAGATTAACATTAGTTTGTGGAGCTGGAACATCAGTGAGTGCGGGGGTACCAACGTGGAACGTACTACTAAATAAATTATTGGAAGCAATGATGAAAAGGATTTCTAACAATCATAATATAAATATCAACTTTGAGAACACTAGTGATTTCAATGTTAAATATTCAAATCTAATTATTGGAAAATACCTGAAAAATAACTTGGGGAATGAATTTCAGGATGAAGTACGGAGAGCGTTATACTCGGGTGATATTACGTTAAATGATACAATTGATGCAATTACAAATTTAGCAAGACCTCAAAGAGATAAGCGACCACTGGATTCCATTATTACTTTTAATTTTGATTCTCTTATTGAAGAGAATTTGAATAATAATAATATCAAAAACAAACCAATATATTGTGAGGGTATTAAACATAAATCAGATGAAATACCCATCTATCATGTTCATGGATATCTCCCACGATTCGGAGACATTCCTCACGAGTCGAAAATAGTTTTTAGTGAGGATTCCTATCATAGTCAATTTATCGAACCATTCAGTTGGTCAAACCTTATACAACTTAACAAATTAAACCAGAACACTTGTCTATTTATTGGTTTAAGTTTGACTGACCCTAATATGAGACGATTGTTAGACGTTTCTATAAGAAAGAGTCCAGATAAATTACTTAATCACTACATAATCAAGAAACTACCAATTATCTATAATCATTCCAAAGAAGAAGTAGACACTCTTGCTTACTTCTTAGAAGAACAGGATGCAAAGGAATTAGGTCTGAACGTGATCTGGATAAAATCGTTTGAAGAGATACCTCATATTTTGAACGAAATTAATAATCAATAGGAATAAGGCTGAAAGTATCTCAAGGATGCACCTTACTTCATATAACATAATATTCACGTATCGAGCATACCCCCCTCGGTCCGGAAGAATTTCGGGGAAGCAGGAGCAGCCGGACACATCCGCCTTCGCGGACGTCGTGAATACGGAAACGTTATATGCAAGCTAAAAGAAGAAACAAAGATAAATATTTAATATTTACTTTAATGGGAGGAAAAAATGAATTTCTTGCAAATGAACTATTGTGAACATTGCGAAACAAAAGAGTGTGAGTTTCCAGAGGTATCATTATTTATGGAATGGCTTCAAACTAAAGAAGGAGTGAAGTATGAACATCATGATTGTCCGGACAAGGTAATTAAAAATTTAGTTACAGCGGATTTCCAGTTCAAAAATACTGTTAGTAATGAATTACTGACAATTGAAGTTAAACAACTTCATCACGCTTTTTCTCAAAAGAAAGTTAAAGAGGAAAAAAACATTGCGCTTTCAAAAGGCAGGGATTTAATAAACGGAGCTTTTGAACAAGTGACAAATATTATAGATCGAAAACTTTATGATTATATCAAAGATAACTTTATTGTACATATGCCAATGGCTATAGTTAGTGAAAAAGAATCACAAAAAATAGGTGAGGAATTATTGAGTTTTTTTCGAACTGAAAATTTAAATTTGTATAACGGTAACTTCATCTACGAGAAAAAAAGAAATAAAGAAATTAAAAGAATAGAAATTAAATTTCAACCTCTTACAGATGAAATAAGGCAGCTGGGAGGCAAAGGTATATATCAATTATTTCCTGTAGATCCAAATGAGATGGCAGGAATAAGTTTTTCTGAAATCTGGGAGACTACTTGGGATGTCAGTCATCTTACAAAGAAAGTGATTAAAAATCTAATTAAATCTAACAACAGTTTTATAGAGATAAATGAAAATAGAATTATGTTACAAGTGATAGTATTTAAATACGGACTGGATCTTAATTTAATGAATATTGATTATTTTAATCATTTTATTTTTGTTTTAAAAGAAGAAATGAATAAGCATAAATCAGAGTTTAAAAAACATGAATTTAATTTTGACAATGCTTATATTTGTCTCTTAGTTGATGGAGTTGATAACACCAAAAATTTTGAAGTATTAGATATCACAAAGCTTTTATGAGATTCATTATCTTGATAAAAGCTTGGATATACGCTTGACCAAAATTATTCCTGGAAAAAGTGATTAAAGTTAAAAGGATTTCAAAGATAATTAGGCAGCATATAACAATATACTCACTCTGTGGACATTCGTCCTTGGTCAGGCATTCGCCGGACACTCAGCGTGCGCTGAGTCGTGAATACAGGAAGGTTAGACGAAAGTTCTGTAATATATTATTTACAAGACCTAAATTCAAATTAATTGGGAGGGCTTGATTTGTCTAAGAATTTTTCAAAAGAAGAACTTATCAATATGGATGTAAATACATTCAAGTCACAATTAGGTGAGCATCTTTACACAGATTACATTCAATACCTTATTAGAAAACACAAGAAACCACAAATTGGAGAACTTTCTTCTTACTGTTTGGACCTATTCTCAGATGATCATGAGAAATGTAGACAATCAATAGGACATGAAATTGAATCAATCGGGACAGAATTCTGGAGATTAAAAGCAAAGGATGTTTTTGATTTAGTAGGTTCAAGATTTAATACTTGGGATGAGGCTGTTACTGATTCGCAAATAATAGATATGTTTCAGAATATATCTTTTTTATATGCAGCGAGTTGTTATATAAATAAGAATTTTAGTAAGTCTATTGGTGTAAAGATTGGAATATTTTCATAGCGAATTTAAATTTATTTATGTATCTCGATGAGGTCAGAACCTTCGTCTAACAACATATTCGCGTTGTGGGCCATGCGGCTCTTGATCTGCCAGAAGTATTTTATGTGTAATTGATAAAAGAATATGAGAGGACAAATGAAATGGAACAAGAAATGTTGCTTAGAAGAAATACTTTATATAATAAATATGAATCATTGAAAAGTTATTTTGATACCTCTGTTGGAAATATAAATCTAGATGATGATATTGAGCACGAATATAACTATTTTGATTATAAAAAGAAAAATGTCGACATACCTCAGTATATTCTATGTTCTTTATTTGTAACTTGGTTTTCATTCATAGAAGTAGAAATTCGTAATATAGTAATGTATTCATTAGATAATAAAAAAACCGACATTGAACAGTTTAGATATTGTGGTTTAGATCATATAAGAAAATTCTTTGTTAAAAATGATGTAGAAGTTGATAGTTCTTTGTGGGTTAAAATGAATATTCTAAAAGATATTCGCAACAGAATAGTACATGAAGGTCCATTTTTCAATGTTTTCAGTCAACGAATTTCAGAGGAATGCAAAGAATATATTGAGTCTAATAAATTGTATAGAAGCGAATCTAAATCTATTTTTCAAGCAAACTCTGAATTTATAGAAGAGGTTTTAATATTTGGAAATGAATTTTTAGAGAGCAATATTAAAGACTTAAGTAAGTTAATTCAAGATGGTATCAACTACACATAACATAATATTCACGCTACGGGTATACGCCCTGGGTCCGACATTTGTCGGACACCCAGCATACACTGGGTGAATACAGGAACGTTATAAGAAATCCTCCGAAGCGTTGAAGCATTAATAATAAATGTTTAAAGAAGGTGCTAATCTTGCTATTACCACACTATGGTATTGATCAAGAAGTGAGGAAAGTTCCATTGATGATCGAAAAAGCGCTCAATCAATTAAGAAGCCATAATTATTCTATTCACAGTAATTGTAGATTTGAAGAATATAAAAAAAGAACTTTCAATAATTATATCAATGCTATAGCTTCTAAAAACTATGAGATGATCAATGAAAATTATAAAAATGTACTACAAGGGTATAAAGACTACTGGGAATTAATAACGATTGCAAATTCGAAAAATGTTTTATCATGTACAGACAAAACTGTACGAAGTGAAATTCAATCCATATTTAGTGGAGGGATTATTGAAAATAATAAAGATACCAAACCATGGAATTATCAATTTCAATATTACCTAAGTTCAATATTTGAAAGGTCTGGGCTTCAAGTGAAACTTGAGGAACCAGACTTCACATTTAATTTCAAAGCAAAAAAATATGCAGTAGCTGCTAAAAGATTAAATGGGCGAGGAAGTATTGAACAAAACATAAAAGAAGCAGAAGCTCAGATAAAAAAGACTAATCACTACGGATTTATTGCACTTTCGCTTGATAAAATCTATAAAAATATGAACACAGTAGAAACTTTTGATCATGCAGATAAGTCAGTGAGAACTGCCAACGAATTAATCCAAATAATTATTAAAGAGCAGATACATTGGAAACAGTTTAGGGACCGATCTAGTCAAGTGCTCGGAATAATTGCACATATAGGATTTCCGTTTTTATTAAAATCAGATAAACCCATATTTGAATTAGGCTATACAGCATACACAATGTTTTTACCAATAAGAGAAGCAGATTCTTCAGAGTGGAATGAAGTCATTGCAATAAATAATGCCCTTCAGAAATTCAATATACAAATTACTTGATCGTTTATCACGGAAGTTGAGGACATCTTATAACATAATATTCACGCTGCGGACACTCGTCCTTGGTCCGGCATTAGCCGGACACCCAGCATGCGCTGAGTCATGAATGCAGGAACGTTATATGATAGAAATGATGGACAACAAATAGAATAAAAGAAAAATACAAGAAAGCAGATAAGAACACTTGTACGCAGATGTCAATACAGGTAAAATACAGATACAATTGAATCTTGGGTGGGTATGGTTTTCCTTCGAAGGGAGGTGAAAGATGCAATGACTCTGAAAGAGAAAGTAAAAACCCACCCCAAGGTTGATAGCCGAAGGTGGGTTTTTGTCCTGATTTGACTTAAGAAGGGATAGACCATTCAAGCCAATTGTACTGACCAAGTGTTCGCTGCACTCGGTTTTTATTTAAGAATATGATAACACGTCGAAAAAGTTGACATCAAAATAAAATGAGTAATGAAAAAAAGCAGGTTAGTAAGCAAGCTCGAACAAGAATCATCATCATATAACAACATATTCAAGCTACGACTCCTTCGGAGCCTGGGTATGCGGGATGTATTTCGAAGAGCATATCAACAGAAAACCCTTTCGGGGTTAATGAATACACAAATGTTAGGTGAAATACAATTAGCAGAGACGGAGGCAATATGGATAAATTAACTATTGCAAAGTATAAAAATGGATACATAAAAATTTCAGATTACAATAGATCAATACATAAACAAGGAGAGATTTTTTGTCCATTCTGTGAACCTTCTTTAGAAGTAACTGGAGTGCAAAATGAATTTTTTAGAGCATTACCAGGTAGAGGTGGACATAGTTGCAAGAGAACAACAGTGGAATATTTTAATACTGAATGGGAAGGACAAAAATTAATTGAAACACTTAGCGGCAATGAGGGAGAAATCAAAATTATTATTGATCTTAATACTTTAAGAAGACAGGGGGATAGATTTAGTAATAAAAAAATAGTTAAGCCTAACGAAAATACATCGGCTAAAGAAGTTGAAAAGTACAATAAATATACAACTTATAAAAAAATATTTAGAGATATTATAAGAACAGTTTCGCAAATGAAAAATCTTCTTGAAAAAAATGCAATTGATGAATTAGGTAAAATCAAATTTAAATACAAAACAGGAAACGAAGAATTAGGGATTAATGAAGTAGTTATTCTAGCAGATGAGCTTAATAAGAGTCTGCATTCCAAGGAAAGATTCGTCATATATATTGTTCAAAGCATTAAAGTCAGCAAAGGGAAAATCTATATAAACTCTTATGAAATCGGTGGGAAGAGTATTACAACTTCCTTTATATATCCAGCCAAAAAGAATGAAACAAACATCAAAAAAGACGACATGATCATAGCTTTCGGAAAGATTAGTTATTACGAGCCTACAGATCAGTATTATTTAAATACACTTAGTGATTTAAATGTAAGTGTAATCAAAGATGAAGATTTGCTTTTAAGATTTAGTAGTAAAGAGATTAAAGAGAAAAAAATAGTAAATAGTAAGAAAGAAAGTACTAAAAATAATGTAAACAGTTTATCTAAGTCTTCTACTGATATAAAAAGTGAGCGTGATATTATATCAATTAATATTCCAGAAACGAAAAAAACAATGAAAAATAAAGAAGATTCCTCTCCACCTATAGAAGTTACAAAACAGCTTTTAAAACAAATGGAACCAGTCAACGAAATAGGAGGTTTTAAGAAATTAATCAAAAAATTTAGCGATTATTTTAAGCGTGCCTAATTGGATTGAATTTTTTACAAAATATTCACGCTGCGCACATTCGTTCTTAGTTCGGCTTGGTTGGGGATCGCCGGACACCCAGCATACACTGGGTCGTGAATACAGAGACGTTAGGTGAGATTAGATTTCTAATCCATGTTAAGAGGTGATAGTTTTGATAAATATAGAATTAGACTATTTTGCTATAAAATGTGCTAATGGCCACCTTAATGAATGTACAAATGATGTATGCAAGGAATGTGGTATATCACTTGAGGATCAACGACAATCTGTTGATCCGTATGTAGAATCTCGCAAATTATTATTGGACAATGTATTATCATGCATTGAAAATAGGGAATTGGAATATAAAGAGTTAAAAAAAGCTATTAGAAAGGGTATAAGAACTAAGAATTGCTATGAGAATGAAATGGAAAAAGTTTCGGAGTATATTAGTATACTAAGTAACGAATTAAGGTTTGACATTTTCTACTCAATAAATATGACACAGGAGGGTATTAAGTTAGTTGAAACTAATCAAATTATTAATGACATAAACACATTTTTGATTAAATTATATGTTCTATTAGGTGAGGTCACTTTATTTGAGCCTACTAAAGTTTTTAGAAATATTCACAAAAGGCTTCTTCTTACGGTTATTGCCTATAAGGAATCCATCGTTGAACTAATCATGTCAACTATTGCCTTGAACATTGACGATGCTATGAAATTGAAAGACACTTCACAGGTAAAGTTGGATAATTCAGCGCAAGAATTAAAAATACTTTCAAGTATATTTGGTGCTCGCAATATCGAAAATGTAACTGATTTGTTTCAGAATGGTGAATTAAATCACTCTGCTATATTAGGAATGGTATGGCAAACCTCCAATGAAGGAACGATTGAAGAGAAAATTAGTGATGTGTGCGAGCAAACAAGTTACTATTTTCGATCAATTTTATCTAGAGATAAAGAACACTATTCAAATGATGATCTATTAAAACTATCTATCTACAAGTATGTTGGTACTATAGCTTTTGATGATGAAAGTTTCTTTAGGAAGGTAAGTATCGCATACAAAACTTATGAGAAAGCCTTTGAAAAGAATAATAGCTTAGTTTGTGAGTTTCTTAGCCGATATACTGCAAAATACAAGTATATGTTTAAAAAGTTAAGTGACCTTTCAATAGCTATTGGATTTGTTTTTGGTCATAATCCTTCTAGTCATGTTCTTATGACAAATGGACTGAAATGGTATAAAGATCTATGTGAGGGGATATATCGTGATTCTATGATTTTTTTGTTATTGGCAAGTTGCGTAGATAGGGAAAAGAGTTTTGATATCGATGAATTAATTGAATGGACCGGATTTGGTGATATTTGTGGTCAGTTTGCATCACTAACAAATTATAAGCTTAACTACTTTGTTGAAGGTGTAGATAGTATCATACGTCATTCTGAAGCGCATGTAGATTATGATATAGATATAGACAATCAAAGGGTAATACTAAGGAATAGACAAAAGAAAACCAAAACTATCTCCACTAAAGAGTATAGTTTTGATAATTTCTTCGACCAAATCAATCTACTATCTGAGACAGTGTATTCTTCGATTGCAGCATTTACGGTTTTTCTAATTAACAATAAGTATCGAATTGATAATGTAGATTCCTATTTAGCAGAAGATGAAGTGACAAACAAATCACTTGAAGCATACGCTGTATTAGGCTTATTTGGTATCGTAATAGACCAAGAGAGTGAAAATGACAGCGCAATGGAGTTATCTGGTATGTATATTGGAGAAGTTGAACAGTTCTCGTTCGAATCGATTCTAGCGATTTTTGCACCATTAGTTCAGGCAAAACCTCATTTAACCGATGTTAAACTTGAATTGAGTGATCAAGAAGGTGAAAAATTTGGGCATATTAAAGTCAGAACGGACTATATTCTAAACTCAATGAATGAGAACGGAATCAAAAAAAAATGTTGGATATTACTGTATATGTACACTACCAAAATTCAAAGCAGATATGAGTCTTGTCAAGTAGAGAAGAAGAACGATGATAGATTCTTATCAGGTATTCTTCAGTTCATATTTCCTATCTTCGAAGAAATTAATAATGAGAAAAAAAGAATTATTCGAACTGGGAAAGTTTATACTGCTCAATTTGTAGAGGCAATTGATCAAATAAAATATGTTGAAATGATTACAGGTGAATATTTGGAGTATTCGAGTGAACCAAGGTTATTTCGTCATGTAATTCAAATTCTCAAAAATATTTATACAGCTATATATATAATTATAGAGCACGATTCTAACCCCAGTATTAACTTAGATGTAGAATTCAAGAAAATATCGAAAGAAATGATGAATGTAGCACACACTACTGAATACTTATCAGGAGAAATAAGTGAAATGGAACTTTTCTTTAATTATTCAGAAGAAGGTAAGCAATTGTACAAAAACGTTACGCTTAATTCACCTTGCCCTTGTGGAAGCGGGAAAAAATACAAAAAATGTTGTAAGAATCATAAACTAACGAGTCAGAACATCACATAACACAGCAGCATCCTATGAAATAGTTTCTTGAGCAGAGACATTTCTCTCTTTTTTCGCTGAAGCTTTAAAAAGAAGTAACGCCATGATGGCCTTAGAGAAATGAAATTAGGTGATGGAAATAAACCATGAAGTGTTGAAGGCTTATGCTGAGGCTGAAGATCTTAAGGAGTACTCCATAACCAAAAAGTTCAGACCAACGATGAGAATATCAAATAGATATTATGGCTAAAGTCATGGCCTTATCTGTAAGTTTTAAAGCTATTATCGAATGCAAGCGTTAAACAAGACCTGTAGAACGTGAAAAATCGTGGTTTTAGCGGATAAGGTACGAAGTTTTTACACCGAAGGTTTATATCGGTGTTTTTTATTTTTAATTCGATTTCCGCATTAAAGCAATCACGGTTTATCTTACAATTTGGATTAGACAAAAGTATTAGTATACAACATCGGATATAGATAATCGCATTAAAATTGACTGCTCACGTCTAGTCTTAACAAGACTTGGCGTAGTTTAGACCCATCAGAGAGGTGGATTTATGAGCCGGTTGCTTGACTTATTGGAAGAGGAACGGCGCAAGCTTAATCAGCTTGGTGAGGCATCCTTGAAGCAAGCGATTCCGTTGTGGGACAACCCCGAAGTGCAAGAACAGAGCCGAAGGGTGGACGAACTGGTGGCCCGAGTGGGTGAAATGAAGGCGAGACGTAACCGAGTTGTACGATGATGAATGAGGTACATAACGTGTAGGGGAGGAGAAGACTTGGAACTTCCACCATGGTTGCAACAAGCGATCCAGGCAAGGCTAGATGAAGTATCTGCCCGAATCGAGCATGACCCTGAGTTGAGTCGTGTACGTGAGGAAAAGGACGAAGCGTTCGAAGGATTGTTTGCTGGCAAGGATATCGAGCAAACACCTGAATATGCTGAGTGGGAAAGCCGATACATTGTCAGTAAAGGAATAGAGAATGAGCGGTTGTATATGCAAGGGCTGAAGGATGGGATTCAGCTTACAGTATCCTTACTGGGCCAGTCGATGCTAGAGGATAGCAATACAAAGGCTCCTCAACCCTCTAACGCGAACCCATAAGACAATGGAAGCGACCTCAATCTCTACCTAAAAAACAGCCGAAGCGTGTAACTATCGCTTCGGCTGTTTTTATAATCTCTACTTTTCCAAAAACCAAATCTTACTTCGCACTTACTGACTTAAACCAATCATTCACTTCTTGCGTGATCTGATCTCCGCCATTGGATTTCCAGTTGGCGACGAATTGGTCAAAGGCATCAATTGGCAAATTGCCGTAGATGATTTTGTTGAAGGTTTCCATCTCGGACTGGCGGAGCAGGTTCCATTTGGATACCATGGTTGGTGTTGCAGCGCCAGTGAAGTAGTTTTGTTTACGGATGTCGATCTGGGACATAACCACTTTACCTGCATACCAGTTTTCCGGTTTACGGAATTCGGCCATTTGTTTCTCGTAAGGTGTTTCAGGCTTCTCGCCGTTGGCCAGCTTCACGAGTGTTTTCATGTACAGATCCGGGATACGTGCTGGGCCGGTCAGGAAAGGGAATTCGTTGGAGAAGTCTTTGATCTTCTCTTTGTCACTGGTCGGTTGTCCGTCAATGATATCCCAGTCGTAACCTTTGGCGAAGCCGTATTCATACTCACTGCCCGCTTTCGGGTTAGCTAGGTTATCGAGCAAGTAGTTGTAGTACAGGAAGATGGCTTCTGGATGCTTCGCATCCTTGTTGATCATGATACTTGCGTTGACACCAGAGTTCTGCCACTTCGTACCGATCTTGCCATCTGGGCCAGCTGGAACGGGGTAAGCTTTATACTTAGAGCCAGGTACGTTCTTCAGCAGGTCAGGTGCAGGCCAGTCCGGTACCCAGTTTGCGCCAGGCAGAATGCCCGCTTTGCCAGCTGTCCAGCTTTCAGCGGATTTGCCTTCGTCCCACAGAGCGGAGTCAGCGTGGATATAACCTTTATCCATCCATTCAGCCAGCTTGGCAAGGGCTTGTTTGGCACCCGGGTTAACGGAGCCGTACTCGAGGTTGCCGTTTGCGTCTTTGTTCCATTGCTCCTCGATTGTGCCGTATGCACCGAACAACCAGTCGAGCTGACCCATCCAGGTGTTGGTGTTATTTTTCAGCGAGATCGCCAGCGGGAATACTTTGTCTGGAGACAGACCGTCCGGGTTCTCGTTTTTGAATTTGTCCATGATGTTCTCAAGGTCAGCGATGGTTTTCGGAGCTTCCAGGTTCAGCTTCTCCATCCAGTCCTCGCGGAGCCAGAGCAGTGTATCGTCGTTATCGGTGTACTCCATGATCGGCATGTTGTATTTCTTGCCGTCCTTGGTGAACGGATACCACAGTTCAGGATGTGCTGCTGCGTGATCTTTCAGAGTCTGACTCGCGTACTTGTCGAACAACTCATCGATGGCGATGAATTGACCGGAGTCGATCAGCTGATTGGTCAGTACCGCATTGGTGGGTACGGATACAAAATCAGGCAGCTTCTCGCCAGAGGCGATAGCCAGTTGCAGCTTTTGTCTGTATTGATCGTCATTGGCCGGATACCAAGTATCTTTGTGCTTCATACCCAGCGTTTCGAGCATCCAACGATCGTGCACGTTATTTTCTTTGGTATCTCCTTGCACGTATTTCTTTGGCATCAATACCGAACTGAACTCGATGGGTGGGTCATATTTTCCTTTAGCAAAAGCAGCTTCTGCTTCCGCTGAGCCGACTGTTCCCGGCGTATTATCGCTACCATTGTCACTGGCTGTCTCGCCACTGCCGCACGCAGTGATCGTGATGAGCGCGATAACCATGAGCAGTGACCACCATGTTTTGAATTTGATCATTGTTCAATCCCCCTACGGTGTATGATCTTTACAATGTAACTGTACCAATTTGGGCGGGAGGGCATCTATATGAGTTTGTTAGTTTCGATAGGACTCTATTAGTGAATGTTCAATAAGATCGGTTTTCAGTCATGTTATTTATGCTGGTCTCGGTACTCTTGCGGCGTAACGCCAAATTGACGCTTGAACACTTTGATAAAATAAGCCGGGTCCATATAACCAATCTCCATGCTGATTTCATACACTTTTTTGGTGGTCGTGACCAGCTTGTGACAGGCACGATCCATGCGCAGGCGCGAGATATAATCACTGATGCCTTCGCCGGTTTCGATCTTGTAGATTTTGGACAGATGGGTCGGGTGCAGATTGACATGGTCAGCGAGTACACGCAAAGACACATCCAGATGCAGGTTCTTATCTGTAAAATCCTGAATCTTCTTCACATACTCGGAACGGATGTCCTTGATCTCGTTGGACGTGCCTTCCTTGAGTTTGCCGAGCACGCTGAGCGACCATTTCCGAAGTTTGCTGATGGTAGCGAAAACTTCCCCACTTTGCAAATCCTCGACATCATTACCCATTAAAGTGGTCAGAGTCAGCTTGTTCCGATGGGCGATGTTAGTGAACGAAGCCGTAATAAGAAAACCTGCCTCCATGCAATGCTCCCATGATTCCGACCATTTCTCATCCAGCTCTGCGCAGACCGCGAGGATTTTCTCTTCGGCGGCATCCCACTGTCCGCTCTCTAGCAAACTAATAAAGGTGGGCGGGGTGTAAAGGACATCCAAGGGACCTTGTGCCGCAGGTGTCTCGACATCGCTGACACGCATGACAAATTCGCGCTCGTCTCCAACAATCTGTCGGAAATAGGCCGAAGCCTGGCGGAAGCGATCGTAAAGCTGATCCGGAAAGGTGAACCACTCGGTGATAACGATGGAGAGGGAGCCTTTCAGAAATTGTTTTACTTTGGATTGAAGCTGAATGGACAGCTTCTCCAGAATGGTTTCTTTACCAATATCGCCTTTCCGTTCTTTCAACTGAAGTAAAAACACCAGATATCCGTGCTCCTCCTTCACGCCCCACACTTCCATAAACTCACCCATAATCTCTTCCGCCATATTGATGATGGCATATTCGATCAGGGTCTGATCATTGCTGTCATAGTGTCCGAATTCTTCTTCCAAACGAACCAGCATTAATGCGGCATCTCCGGTGTGAAAGGGGAGATTGTAATTAGCGAGCTTCCGATCCCATTCGGTAGCGGCGATTCGTTGTCCCTGCAAAGCCCCTAGGAGCAGTCGTCCTCGCAAATGGGGGAGATTCTCGCGCAATGTAAACTGCGTTCGTGTCAGTGAGCTGACCAGTTCCCATTCGTTGTTCAATTGATCGATGGCCTTCTGAACAGCACCCATTAATTCATCGTCAGTGGGGGGCTTCAGCAGATAGTCTACGGCCTCGAACTGAATGGCTTTTTTGGCGTAATCAAATTCGGAATAACCGGATAAAAGAATACATTTTATTTTTTTGTCCCGGATGCGGATGCGTTCAATTAGTTCAATACCTGTCATTTCGGGCATCTGAATGTCCGAGATCATGATATCGATGGGGTGGGTGTCGATCATTTGTAGTGCTTCGTGTGCCGAGTATGCTTTATGCACATGTTCGATTCCCAGCGTGTGCCATGGCTTGGTCATGGACAGGTTATCGACCCAGTGTGCTTCATCGTCTACGATCATCATGTGCATTATAATGTCTCCCTTGGTGGTTGAACTAAGGCATATTTACACTTGCCACTTCGATGACAGAACAACCTTCCGATCGCTGTTCAAGCCCCATTTTCTGACTTAATTGATATAAGGTTAAAATGGTGCTTGAAAGGCGAGCACTTCGTTTCTTCAGGTTTTTTCTGTCCTCTGCGTTCATGTGTAAATGGTTCGTTCAAAATAAAATGTCAACTTATCGTTAGTAGCGTATCAATTCGTATCGGTATTTCCTTTATCGGAATTGGTATCCTCTTTTGGTAACTCCCAGATGATTTCGGTTCGGAATCCGCCAAGTGGGGATGGGCCGAATAGGAGATAGGAATGACTGCCGAACAGGTGCGTGATTCGTTGGTGCGTATTCCAAAGGCCGCAGCCCATTTCTTCCTGTAAAGGTTCCTGCATCTTAAGGTTCAATGCCTCGTACTGTTCCGGGCTTAGGCCAGGACCATCGTCGTCGATGTATATTCTGCCAAAACCATTCAAGCACTCCCCGGTAATTCGGATTTCGCCAGAAGAATAGGACTTCGCCACACCGTGAATGACGGAATTTTCAACCATCGGTTGAAGCATTAATCGTGGCACCGACTGGGAGAGCATATCCTCAGGGATATCGATGTAATACTCAATGCGACCATTACGCAGCTTCTGGATATCCAGATAGTTGATCAGTAGCTTGATCTCTTCTTGTAGCGACGACGTCTCCCGTTCCATACGGGTGGTGTAGCGATAATACGCACTTAGGTTATGCGCCATGGAGACGACGGCTTGCTCGTCCTTCATCTGGGCCATGTTGATGATATAACCTAGACAATTATATAGGAAATGCGGATTGATCTGCGCTTGTAATTGCTTCAGCGTAGCTTCCCTGGCTCTAATTTTCTCATGGAACACATTCTCGATCAGATCCTGAATCTGATGGGACATATCGTTGAATCGGCGGAACAGGAATGAGAATTCATTCTGGTTTTTGCTATGCAGTCGAACAGAATAATCACCCTGCTCTACGCGGCGTAAACCTTTGATCAGCTTTTTGATCGGATATTGCACATTCCGGTACAGCAGGATTGAAGCTGAGATGCCCACCACTAGCAGCAAGATCATACAGGTGTAGAACAGATTCTGACTCAGCGAGATGGGTTTCAGAATCTGATACAGCGGGATCACGTCAACCAGATGCCAATCCAGATAGGTGGACTTCACAGAGCTAACCAGATATTTCTTCCCGTTCAGCTTCACGACATCTTGGGTGGTATCTTCTGGAGAATGCGTATCCAGATACTGAATGAGTTCTGCGGATAATTGCTTGTCCGCGCTGCGATTGAGAATAGGTGAATTTCCTTTGTGATATAAGAAAGGATCGCCTTGTCCGCCCGCCTTATACGTATCCAGCATATTTTGAATGTTCTCGTAACTGAAGCTGGCTTCAATCACCAGATTACTTCCCGTGAGCATCCCCGGCTGTGCCAAGGAATCGGTATAAAACCAATAGAAGGATTGCAGCTTGTCTTTTGATTCCGCACCCTGGTCCCCATAGGTCCATTGTCCGCTCATATTTTTTTTCAAATACGCTTCATCATATCCTGTGGCTCGATTGTAGTTGGCGATGACATCCTTATTCTGCTGTGAATGCACTGCATATCGGGTGGGCCATATATCCGTAACGCCGGTTTGCAGCGTCATCTTCTCTTGTATCACATAACGGGTCTGCATCCGGTCATATCGATCATCCCACATGTTAAGGCCGTTGAATGCTCTGACATTCGGGTCTCGGGAGAGAATCAGGCTGAAATCCATCATCTGATTGATGCGGGAGTCAATCTGACTGGACAGAAACGTGAGCTGCTTCGTGTTGGAGATCTGCAGTTCTTTGCTGACGACATCATAGGTGACGTTGTTCGAGTAGGTGTACATGATCAGAATGGGGATGAATAAGACCACAATTAACAAGTTTATTTTGGCAAAAAGACTGAATCGGGATCGAGTCTTGCTTTGAAAAGGGTTGAAGCGCTTCCATATATGCATAAAAAGTCTCCTTCTAATTCGTGTTTAAACAACCTCTTCCAATGATGTCCCTAACAAAACACTATTAAGCCTAACAATGTTATATAGCAGACCTCAGAATGGCTTGATACTATTTATATCAGAGAACCCGATCACACACAAAAACTTTTTTTGGGAACAGGAGAAGCGCTATGGAGGCTAAATTGGAGGGTAAGCGGATCCCGCAGGCAAACGTTGGGAACAAGCTGGATAAAAAGAGAAAAAAACGCTACAAACAGCCATGGATTCTGCACTTCATGGTGTTGCCGGCGGCCATTATGGTCTTTATATTTTCATACATTCCGATGTCCGGAATTTTGATGGCATTTCAGGATTATAAACCTGCACTGGGATTTTTTAATTCCGAATGGGTAGGGCTGAAGCATTTTAGGTACATGTGGGAAAATGATTATTTCCTGCAAATTACGTGGAACACGTTGTTCTTTGCCTGTTCCAAGATTGTCATGAACTTAATTATTCCGTTTGTCTTTGCCTTATTGCTCAACGAGGTACGGAAGATGGCACTGAAAAGAACGATTCAAACGCTCGTGTATCTTCCTCACTTTCTGTCCTGGGTTACGTTGTCAGGTATTCTGATCGACATTCTCGCCCAGACGGGTATTGTCAATCAGTTCCTGGTTTCGGTCTTCGGTATCAAGCCGATCTTCTTCCTGGGGGATGGCAGCTGGTTCCGGTTCACGATTATTGCGAGTGATGTCTGGAAAGAGTTTGGTTTCAACACAATTATCTTCCTAGCGGCACTGTCCGGTATTAACCCTGCGCTCTATGAAGCAGCTGAAGTAGATGGGGCAGGACGCTGGAAGCAAACGATGTATATTACCATCCCGGCACTGATTCCCATTGGGATTGTAATCGCAACACTGGCACTTGGTAATGTACTTAACGCCAACTTTGACCAAATCTTTAACTTATATAGTCCGTTGATTTACCAACAAGGAGATATTATCGATACGTTTGTGTATAGAGAAGGTCTGCTTAGTGGGCAGTTCAGTTTCGCTACCGCTGTGAATCTGTTCAAATCGGTCATCAGCCTGATCCTGATTGTGATCTCGTACCGACTGGCTTACCGATTCGCCGGATACCGAATTTTCTAGAAAGGATGACAAACGAATGTACCATAAAACGATGCCTTACCGCATATTCAGCATATTCAACAATGTGTTCCTGACCATCCTTTCACTGCTCTGCTTGTTGCCTTTGTATCACTTACTCATGGTATCACTTAGCGCATCTGCACCTGCAAATGCGGGTCTCGTAACATTTTGGCCGATTGGATTCACACTGGAGGCGTATGCGAAGACATTTGCCAATACAAACTTCCTCTCCTCCTTATGGGTATCTGTGGAGCGGACGGTACTCGGTACTGGACTTGCGTTAATCGTTAATACGCTTGCAGCCTATGCGCTTTCCAAAGAGACGCGGGTGTTCCGCGCACGTAACATCTATCTGTGGTATTTTGTCATCACGATGCTATTCAGCGGTGGCCTCATTCCGGGGTACATCCTGATTCTGAAGCTGGGCCTGATGAACACATTGCTGGCCTTGATCCTGCCGGGATTGGTTGCCGTGTTTAATATCATCCTGTTGCTGAATTTCTTCCGTACCGTTCCGAAGGACCTGGAGGAAGCTGCATTTATCGATGGTGCAGGACACTTTCAGACGTTTATCAAAATCTACCTGCCTGTCTCCGTACCCGTTATTGCAACGGTTTCGCTCTTCATGATGGTTGGGCATTGGAACGCATATTTTGACGGAATCATCTACATCCGTGATGCGGAAAAGCTGCCACTCGCGACATTCATGCAGACGATCATCGTGCAGGCTGACATGTCGAAGCTTGATCCGGAAGCAGTTGCGAACCTGTCCCAACGGACGATTCGGGCTTCGCAGATCTTTATCAGCGCACTTCCGATCCTGCTCGTGTATCCATTCCTGCAACGTTATTTTGTAACGGGAATCGTGGTTGGGGCTGTGAAAGAGTAGTTGAGCATAGGGAATGAATAGGATTGTAAAATGGAGTCACTGAACTGGGGAAGGCCAGGGAGGTGGCTTCTTTTGTGTTAATAGGCGTTTGTGTAAAAGCATCAAAAGCCTTTATAAACACTCTATTTACGTTGAATATTGATTGGATAGTATTCTATTTTTCAATAATGACTAAAGGACAGATGAAATTTCAATGATTAGTGTATGTTTACTAAGTGGTATAATATCATCAAACGATAGGAGGAATGACTATGAAATGGCAAGAGGTTCAACAAATCTTCCCGAATCAATTTGTGAAGTTTGAAGTTCTTCATTCTGAAGAGACAGAAAATCAAGAATTTATAGATGAGGTCGCTGTGATCGGTCCTGTAAGCGATGAAAAAGCAACCCAAGAATTACTCAATAGCCGGGATAATACCTTGGTCTATCATACTTCCAAAGATCAAGTCATTGTTAAGGTACGGAAGAATGTAGGTTTAAGTTGGCGGTAAGGAACATGCTTTTAGTAAGCGTGTCGAGGGAATACAGGTGGGAGATTTTGTTTTGAAGGATATTCCAATAGATTTTACTTCATTTAAATATCATAATATTAACGGTTTATTAGGACTGGACATACTTATAGAAGGCAAATTCAATATAGATCTAGAGAACTTCCGACTTTATCATTTATAAATCTATCGATAATTATACACATTTCTTGAACAGAGGAGATTGGAACGAAGCCCGTTGCCTTACACTATGCTGCCCTGCTATAATTCCGATATATCTATCGTATTGGGGGTTATGACGTGGCAATATGGATGATGCCGGATTGCTCGTTCGCTAGAAAGCCTTACGCAAAGCCTGAATAGGGGCGGACTTTGTGTAGGGCGCGACAAAAATGAGATCGTTTGCCCTGGAATCAACATCAACATCATGGTTCAACCCGCAGGCTTTGCACCTTACTTTATTTTTCTAATAAAAATAAGGGGCTGAAAGCCATGCAAACACCATTTATCCAAAATCATCAATTCAATTACATTCAAAAACAAGCTGATTTCCTGCTCAAAACGCTGCGCTCGGTCGTGGACCCCAAAGTGTTGGATACGGTCCGTTATACCGTCAGCACGAATGCCGTTGGCATCTTCAATGAACTCACTCCGGAGCAGAAGCAATTGCTGGAACAGCTATCCACGTATGAGACGACACATGAGTTGCAGACCTATCTGAACCAGCTGGAAGCATATCTGATTCCATTTCCGCAAGTATCCGCGAAGCAGATTCAGAAGCTGTTTCCCAAGGTAAAGAAGCTCAAGGTGCCGGATCTGGAATCCATCGATTACGCACGTACAACTTATCTGAGATGGACCGATATTGCTACCGATCGCTTGTTCATCGTGTATCCGTATGAAGGCAGATTCCTAGGGATTGAGGGGCGAATTACGGCGACGAACAAGAAGGGATACTGTATGTTCTGTCATCGCCATCAGGAGCTCGGATTCTTCAACGTGAAGACCAAGAGTTATACGCCAGACAATATTTCTTCTGTAGCCCAGTACGTATGCATGGATAACACAGCTTGCAACCATAGCATCACCGATACCAGTATGTTGGAGAAGTTTCTTCTCTCGACAGTAAAATAATGCATCTAAACAAACAGGGTCGCTCTTCGGAGCGACCTTTTTTGCCGTGTTCAAGCGGAGTTGGGGCGTTATAACCATGCAGCGCTATTAATATCTTTACAGCGTCGGAATATCGTTGGCATAGTTCAGGCCTAAGTGATGTGCATGGTTCAGCAGTGCCTCATAATGCTCAGGCTTGGATTCCAACGTTTCATATAGAAACTCAACCCTCGATTGGGACACGCCACAGTAATCGGCAATACCCACATTGAGCAGATTGGCGATCGATTGCCCATAGTTGCGCTTATGCATCTGTTCTTCCGTCACGCCCGACAGAGCAATCCACAATATCTGTTGATGAGGAAGTTTGTTCGTGCCATAGGCAAATCCGTTGTTCATGACGCGATCCACATAACCTTTCAACATGGCTGGCAGATGCCACCACCAGAGAGGAAACACAAAAGCCACAGCATCGTGCTTCTTCAACCGCTCCATCTCGGTTTCAACCTCAGGTGAGAACACCTGATTTTCTTGGGTATAGTCTGGTTCATCCATCTCTCGGAGAATTGGGTCGAAGCCAATCCCATGCAAATCCAATATCTCATAACCGTGACCGGCCTCAGTAAGACCCTGTGCAAAACGTTGAGCTACCTGAAAGGTCAAGGAATCTTTTCTTGGGTGGGATACTACAACAAGTACGTTCATCTTATCTTTCACTACCTTTCTGGATTGCGGTCTTGTAGCCATAAATCAATGGCTGATGCTATTATAAACAGGTATGAAAACATCTGGAAGTACGCACTTTGATGTTCTATAGGAAGAATGAAGTGCCATAGGAACATTAAAGTACCCTAAATGAATGCCTCGAAATGAGCTTAGTAATATAAAGAAGAACAGCAAAAAGTGTATATTTTCACTTGGGATACAGCCTGATTATGGAGGGGTTCAAAAATGACGGAACATGGAGAAACGAGTGCTCCAAAAAAATATAAAGTAGGCGTGGAAGCGGCCTTGGAAGTAATGGGCGGGAAGTGGAAGCCTTTGATTATTTACCACTTGATGACAGGTCGGAAACGCACGTCGGAGATTCGAAGATTGATACCTGACATTACGCAGAAGATGCTGACAACACAGCTCAGAGGTCTGGAAAAGGACGAAATTGTGCAGCGAAAGGTATATTCAGAGGTGCCTCCCAAAGTGGAATATGAGTTAACGGACTACGGCTGGGGACTCAAGCCCGCGCTGGACCATTTATGTTATTGGGGAGAAGAGCATCTGGACAAAATCCACGGGGATAAGTTTAAAGTTTTGGAGGACTTTGATTCCGAAGAGAAGGGGTCGGGAAGATGAATGGTGCGGAGCACGCGAAACAGGCAGTGCCCTTTCGTTGTGAAGGCGTGGCTGTAGTTCTGTTGAAGAAGAGCTTCGATCAATACCTTGTACTGATGCTGAAACGGGCTGGTCGTATTTTGCATAACGAGTGGTGTTATGTTGGTGGCGGGATAGAAAAGGGCGAGAAGGCATGGGAAGCTGCACTTAGAGAAGTTCATGAGGAAACAGGTATTACGGAAGTCCGGTTGTATTCTGCCAATCAATTCGAACAATATTATTCACCCAAGGAGGAGTATATCTATATTGCTCCCGTATTCGTAGGATATGTGGATGAAAGCCAGGTTGTCCGGTTAAATCATGAACATACCGAATACCAATGGATGACGTTTGACGAAGCCAGAGAAAACGCGGCATTACCCGGAATTGATGACATTTTGGATTTTGTTGAAAAGCATTTTGCTAGAAAAGCTCCTTCCGAGTGACTTCGGATTAATGAAGAGAATAATTAGGAGGTGGAACTCATCACATACAAGACGATTTATCCAAGAGCATGGTTGAGCCTATTATGTATGTTGGTCATTGAAGCTATGTTTTTCAGAAATATTATTTATGATGAAAATGGTATTATGAAGTACTTCCTGATCGTTATATTGACCTTTATTTTCGGTTATATCGTTTTTCTGCTCTGGCGTTTGTTTTTCACTAAACCCAGTATTACGCTGGAGAGCGATCATGTGATTTCAACGAAACATCAGAGATATGATGCATCTCAGATTGAGTGTATTTATATGAATTACAGACGGATTGGCATCAAACTCTACGGTAAACGGTTAGTGCCGATGGATCTATGTTTTTATTTTCAACGAGGTCAGGAGTCCGCAGGCCTAGAAGCTGTGCATGAATGGGCGGCGCGAAACGACAAAGAAATAAAACACAAATTGTTTCAAACCTTGGGGTAGACCAGTACGTTTGTTGAGTATAAGGAATCGTTGAGGCTGAAGATTTTGGAGGAATAGCGGTGAAAACAATAGAGCAATTTCTAACGAGATCGATCTGAAGTGGTCGATGTGTTAGGTTTTACGAGTTCTGTTATCGCTAATACGATTATTGAAGTAGATTCTAAAAACCAGCAGGAGAGATGCATATGAGATATCTAACGAAAGAATGGTATGAGCTGTGTCAGCAGACACATCTTCATTTTGGTTTAAGAGTACATAACGGAGCTTACGAATTCGATGAGGATCTATTTTTAAGGCTATATAAAAGAAAGGAAAAAGCGCATGTGAAGCAGGAGCGAGAACTGTATAACTTGGACCCACGTTACATGCTGGAGCATGATGGTCAAGTGCTCACTCGCGTAGACAAAGCTTTCGGTGAGGAAGAAGTGACAGAAGAGGATCAGATCATTTACCACATGCCTTCGGAAGAACGAGCGCATATCGAGAAACTCATTGCAGAATATGATATACGTCCTCCTTTTGATGAGCAGAAATGCAAGGAAGAGTACAAAGAATCGATGGAGTGGAATTTTCAATACAAGGCGGAGAATTTGCCACAGGAAATCGTTGAACAAATTGCGGATATTCGTGTGTTTACGTTGGATTATTGCACGAGAGAGTTATTACAGCAATTAAAGAAACAAAGTACAGAAAATAGGAGAGAGATGAAACGTGTATCGAATGAATACAGGGAAGCCATTTTAGCGCAGGATATTCCCGATGAAATACTTGGCCGGGTTCAATATCATGATTGTAGAGTGACGGAACTGCTGACAGGGACTGAAGTGGTCATTCGTTTTGATACCCGTGGAGGCTTCACCAATATAAATAAACTCACGCTGGTTGCACCCGAAATCATCAAGCAAGAGGGAGAGATTGTCGGCAGTTACTGGCTGTATCAAGAGCTGTATCGGATCGATAATGGATATGAACTTCATGTTCTATTTGGTGGAGAGAATATGCATGAATTGATTGTTCGTTGTGCTGATATCCTTGTAGAGGAAGAATGATAGAGCTCAAGAGGATGAATATGAAGGAAATAGAGATGGAATGGACCACCAGTACCTTTGGTTATTTATCTACTCCCATATTTGTCGTCGGCATTGCATTTTACTTCTTTCCTGACCTATTATACAAAATATTTGTTCTGATGAGATATCGAGAAATTAAACCGAATCACGAGTTTGAAGATAACCCTCCCAATAGTGATATCCCTAAACATATAGAAATAATATTAAAAGTATTAGGAACCATTATGGTTATCCTGGGGATTATATGGTTTTGGTTTTCGGAAGAGTTTTACAACTTATTATTTTGACAGCAAGGAGTGGAACAACAAATGGAGTTTTTATGGGCGTTAATCATCGTATCACTTATAAGTTTTATTGTGGTTCTTATCATTGCTGCAATAATACGTTATGCCATCGATTCATCCAAAACGTCGAGAAAGCTGGATGTTCTAATTAAAGAAGTACAGTTTCTGAAAACTGAAATCAAAAAACAGCAGTCTAATAAGCAGCGGGATGATAGCAAACATATTATTGATGAGAAAGTATAGAAAACAGAACGGAGGTACACCTGTATGAGCATGCTTTACCAAATGGATCAAGATCCTAGTTACATGAGGAGAAGCATATGTTAATTAATCCAACGAAAAAAGAGATCAATGACCTATTCAAGATGCATCATATCAACGAAGAAATCACTGAAATTCAAAGTTTGTCAGGTACCACCGCCGGACGTGTTTATCGGTTGAGTACGAAACTGAATAAACAATACATTCTGAAATCGGATGAACCTGAGCAGATTCATATTGCCCAGCAGTTTCTGCACACGTATAAGAATTCTCCGTTATTGGCTGAAGTTTTGTTGACTGATCGGGACAACACATATTTTATTTATACCTATATGGAAGGCACGACCCATTTCAACCGTGGACAAAAAAGAGACTGGTTATCTCGTCTGGTGAAAGAGCTTTTCAATACATATGTACATTCTTCAGATACGGAATCATGGGGCAGAATAGAGCTCCCACAGAGGACCTGGAAAGAATTCAATCAGATTAGCGTTCATGAAGCAAAGATCAATCTTGGAAGTATTTTAACGACAGATGATTATAATCTGGTTCAATCTATAGTGGACCGCCTGTTTCATGAGCAAGAAGAGAAGTTTCTTTTGCATGGCGATACGGGTGTTCATAATTTTGTGTTTGCTCAAAATGAACTCATCGGCGTCATTGACCCATCTCCAATGGTTGGACCTATCCTCTATGATTTCTTGTATGCTTTTAGCTCTTCGCCGGATGATATCAACACCGAAACATTATTTGCTACGTTCGAACTTTTAGAGCAAGTAGATATGGATAAATCCAGATTGATAGAGGAAGCTCTGGTCCATCTATATTGCCGAATTGGGCTGGGTAACAAGCATCATCCGGATGATCTGCCTGAGTATGTGGAGGCATGGAATGAATGGAAAAGACTATGTCAGGGATGTTAAAATAGTAAAGTTTTCACCTTATCATTCAAAAGTGAAAGAAAAAATCTGATCGTAGGTAATAGGATATTGGTGAGGTATGAATATGAGATGGAATATTGATTTAGATATATTGAAGAGAAAGGTAATAACCTATGGAAAAGACGATTAGTAGTAGAATAATAGGCTCTTTTATGTACAAAGAGGAATTAAACTCCTATGAGCATACGGAAGGGAAAGTATATTACAGTTTAAAGCTTGAGAATGAAAGCACCAATGTAGATGCATTGATGAGTAGAGCAGAAAAACTATTCTGTCAGTTTGATGGATTTGAAAAAAGGGCTAAGACACAGATAGCACATCATTTAATTGATTATAAAAATGATTTTTGGCCTGAATACGATGAAGATGATGAGAATTTAAATTGGGATGATGTAGATGCTGGGAAATATGACGTAACCACAGAAGACTTTGAAAGAGTTATAACGTTGCTAGACATTGAATTACGAGTGAACCATATATACTGTGAATGTTCAGATGGAGATTTATTTGGTGGACATCGGATTCATGCAAAATTTGATCATGACTATCATTTAATTGATGCAGATGTTTAGGTGAGGAAACGTTAAGTTGGATACGTCATTATAAACTGGGCCGAGGTTGATGTTTAGTGTTCTGATCTGCCTTTCCTGATTTAAATAGAATTATACATAACATTTAGGAGGAATATTCATTGAAAGCATTATCGATCTTCAGCCTTATTTGGTTCGTACTCAATTTTTTATTAATAGCAGTTTTTTTAGATGGTTCGCAAGAAAGTTCGGAGGCAGCGGCAGGTTTGGGACTTCTGGGTGTACTGTATGGTCTGCTTTTCTCAATTCTAGCCCTGGTCATATCTAGCAAGAGAAAAAAGACCCCTGTGAATGTACATGAACAACTGCTTCAGCTAGGTGAATTAAAAGAAAAAAATATCATATCGGAATATGAATTCGATCAAAAGAAAGAGAAATTACTCTCCAGATACAAGTAGTCCAGAGCCCGCTGCGGTTAGGTAAAGGCTATTCTATTTTCTACTCATACCAAAAAGCTGAACTTAGGAAAATCAAAACAGGGCGTTCCCCTTCAATGGGAATATGCCCTGTTTTTGTTATAACTATATTTTGTTACTCATCTCAATGATGATGATGCGCATGAGCATCCGGTTCGTCGCCTTTGACGGTGCATAATACCGAGGTGTCGTGAAGATGCTTCTCAGACTCGACTTGCAATGTCACATGTTTGATTTCTTTATGCTCCAACAGATGCTCAATCTTCTGAACAAGCACCTCTGATGCGGATACATCCATCGTTCCGTCCACCACGATATGTGCGGTCAGTGCATTCAGGTTGCTGGTGATGGACCAGACATGTACATCGTGCACGCCTTTGACGCCATCGACTTGTTTGATGGTCTGAACAAGGTCATTTACATCCACATTCGCTGGCGTTCCCTCCATCAAGATATGCAGGGATGATTTGGTGACAAAGAATCCACTGCGCAGAACCAGTACAGCAACAATGACACTCGCGAGTGGATCGGCCCAACCCCAGCCGAAGAACATCATGAGCAGTGCCGCCGCAATAGCCCCAACCGATCCCAACATGTCACTAATGACATGGAGATAAGCACCGCGCATATTCAGGTTATTCTCCGTATCGCTACCGCGCATCATGATCCATGCCACCAGGATATTAATGAGCAAGCCGATGATACTGATGATCAACATACCGACTGTTGCGACTTCTGGTGGGTTGATGAAGCGACCAATTGCTTCGTAAAAGATGTAAAGTGAGATGGCGATTAAGGTGACCCCATTTAACGTGGCTGCCAAAATCTCAAAGCGTCTGTACCCGTACGTTTTGCCTGTATTCACCGCTTTTTCGCCAAAGGTGAAAGCTAGCAAGGCGATCCCCAAAGCTATGGAATCAGACAACATATGACCTGCATCGGAGATGAGGGCTAAGCTGTTCGTCATGAATCCGCCAACGGCTTCAACAATCATATAAACGGTAATAATAATGAACGAAAACAACAGTACTTTCTTGTTATTGGTACTACCATGATTGTGTCCATGGTCGTGGTTGTGATGATGTCCGGACATACAAGATCCTCTCCTTTGGAGCGTAGCTCCGTTATGTAATTGATTTCTTTTGTGACTAAAGTGATCTTCGGAAATGATAAAGTTATAATACATGAACATATGAGCAGTTATTCATATGTTATAGTTTTATTATAGGTACACCTAATAATAGTGTCAACCAGATTCGAGAAAATATAAACATGACCTGTAAGCTCATCGCATGTGCGCTGGCGGTTTACGTTACTTTTGTGCTACCATCTGTGCAGGATGAATGTCGAGGAAGTTCCCGCTACAAATAATAAAATGAAGTAAATATAAGTTTAAAATAATATTTACACGGTAACGGAGAGGTCAGAAAAAATCTGGAGAAGCGGAGCGTTCGCCTTTATCCCCGTATTTTAACCTTTGAATAGGAAATAAAAAAATCTGGGGATAACAGCGATCAAAAGATTGTTCTGACCTTGTAGTGGCTAGTGTAAAAATGATTCATTTCAACTTAACAGAAAAGGGGCGGACAACAATATGAAGAATCTGCTTCTGGCGGACGACGACGCCAATATTAGAGCACTCCTCCGGCATGTCATGACCAAGGAAGGGTACCGGGTGCATGAAGCACAGGATGGAGTGGAAGCGGTCAAGGTCATGCAAGCAACACCAATCGATCTGGCGATTCTGGATGTGATGATGCCAGGTATGGACGGACTGGAGCTATGTGATTTCATTCGGCAACATTATGACATTCCGATCATGCTGTTGACAGCACGGGATCAGCTATCCGACAAGCGGGATGGGTACTTGAGAGGTACAGATGAATATGTGACGAAGCCATTTGAACCTGAGGAACTGGTCTACCGGGTTAAGGCATTATTTCGCCGTTACCATCGCACGTCCAGTGATATCATTCGCATGAATCGCATCGTGATTGACCGGAATAATGTGGAGGTCTCCGATGGACAATCGATTCTCTTTTTACCAATGAAGGAGTTTGAGCTACTCTCTCAACTTGCTCAGTTTCCGGGGCGCTTATTCTCGCGTGATGAACTGATTCGGTTGGTCTGGGGAGCGGATTATGAAGGCGATGACCGCACCGTGGATGTACATATCAAGCGGCTGCGTGATCGTTTTGCCGATTATGGGGATGATTTTGTCATTCAGACGGTACGGGGGATTGGTTATAAGATTGAGGTGAAAGCGCATTGAGATCACTGTACTTTCGGGTGTTTATGATTACAATCGCGGTGATTCTGGTCAGCGCCATGCTGGGTTTTCTTTTATCCAATATTTATTATCATGCGAAGCTGAAGTCTTTCAATGACGAGAAGTTAGTTGGCATTGCGGCGCAAATGAAGCAGTTTGTAGAGCAGGAACCAGCTACGGTAGAGCATTATCTGAACAATGCCGCAGCGCTCGGTTACGAAATTTATGTAACGGATGGAAAAGGGAATGACCAATTCTATGGTCGTGAATTCCGCCAGAAGGATCTGGACAAGCAGGCTGTAGATCAGGTGCTCAGTGGTGAGATATACCATGGCGTCGCTGAGTTTCCCAGCAAACCTTTCATTACCGGTTTCTTCGATAATCAATTGAGCAATACCGTTGGTGTGCATCTACAGATGGGCAATGCAAGTTATGCGTTGTTTATGCGCCCGGATGTCATTTTGCAATTCGGTGAGCTGCGTATCTTTTTTGCGTTGATTGGAGCGTTTACGGTGGGCATTAGTATCCTGCTCTTTATAATCAGTACCCGTTATCTGGTGAATCCGATTGAACGTCTGTCCGAGGCTACCAAGCGCATTGCTCAAGGAAACTATAATCTGAAATTGTCCACCACGCGGCGTGATGAGATTGGACAGCTGGCCCAGCATTTCATGACCATGAGTCGTGAATTGGAGCGGGTGGATCAGGCACGTCAGCAGTTTGTATCCAACGTATCACATGAGATTCAATCGCCGCTGACCTCGATTCAGGGTTTTGCCCAACTGGTCGCGGATCGGGATCTGCCTGAACAAGAACGCGAGTACTATGCCTCCATTATTGAAGAGGAGAGCCGCCATCTCTCGTTGCTCAGTAAACAATTGCTGCTGTTGTCCTCTCTGGAACAAGGTCATGAGGATTTGACCAAAGTGAGATTTTCTTTGCGAGATCAATTCCGCCAAGCGGTTCAGGTGCTGCAATGGCAGTTGGAAGAAAAAGAACTGTTGCTAAGGATCTCGGTACCCGAATCCATTCAACTCTATGGCAATGAAGTGCTGCTCATGCAAGTATGGATGAATCTGCTGGGTAATGCCGTGAATCATCTTCCACAGGGGAGAAGTATCGAGATTCGTGCAGAAGAGACCAATGCCCAGTGCGTGATCCATATTCGGGATACAGGAGATGGGATTGCGGCAGAGCATTTACCTTTCCTGTTTGATCGTTTCTACCGGGTTGACCGTGCAAGAGAACGTTCTTCCGGCCGAACTGGGCTGGGGCTTGCTATTGTGCAGAAAATTATCCGCATTCATGACGGTACGATTGAGGTCTCCAGTTCGACCGAAGGAACGGTCTTTACCGTGACGCTCCCGCAGATGTAATCTGTTATTCATTTGCCGTTCATTTTCGCCTCCTATACTTGGGTTATCAAGAGGAGGTCAGAGAATATGTACTTGGCTATTAGAGAGATGAGGTTTGCCAAAGGGCGGTATGCGTTAATTGCTACAATTATGGTGCTTGTATCATTTCTGGTTTTGTTTGTCACAGGTCTGGCACAGGGGCTTGCGTATGACAACGCGGCATCCATCAAAAATATGGCAGCAACCCATTTTGTTCTGGAGCAGGATTCAAATCATCGTTTTACCCGCTCTCAGGTGAATCAGGATCAGCTGGAACAGACACGCTCCGTTGTGGGGCAAGAGAATGCTGAACCGCTGGGTGTAAAAATGACAACAGTCAGTCCAGCTGGCGATACAAAGAAGATTGATGTAACGCTATTCATGGTGAACCCGGAAGGCTGGCTGGCTCCAACCGTAACCGAAGGCTCTACAATTACGAATCTGAAAGACGGGCAGGTTGTAGTGGATCAAAAACTGTCTGAATCTGGAGTGACGATTGGAACGGAACTGGTTGATCAAGCCTCGGGAACGAAGTGGACCGTAGGTGGATTTGTGGAAAATGAGTCCTTCAGTCACTCACCGGTTGTGTTCTTAAACGAGCAGGAATGGCTCGCTATTCAAGAAGGTTCTCGTACTTCGCAAGGAACAGCAAACTCTAATGCTCCGGTATACAATGCGATTGCCGTTAAGGATGCAGGCGAGAAGGTGGATAACCTTAGTACCGCTTTGCCGAATACAGAGGTAATTACGAAGTCCGATGCGGTATCGGCCATTCCTGGATACAAGGAAGAACAGGGCTCGCTGCTCATGATGATTGCCTTTTTATTTGTCATCTCGGCGTTTGTGCTTGCGGTATTCTTCTACGTCATCACGATTCAGAAAACGAGTCAATTCGGTATTTTGAAAGCTATTGGGACTCGAAATTCATATCTGGCGGGCAGTGTTTCATTGCAAGTATTGCTTCTGTCCATCGGCAGTCTGGTGATCAGTGTGCTGTTGGTTCAGCTATTTGAATCGATCTTGCCAGCTTCAATGCCGTTTCAATTAAGCTTGTCCACCCTGGCACTAACCTGTGTGTTATTCGTGGTGATGTCAATGGCAGGTTCGTTATTCTCGGTGTGGAAGGTTACCAAAATTGATGCGCTTGATGCGATTGGGAGGACAGCAGCATGAGAAACCGACTGGTATTGCAGGGAATTACACAGACATTCGAAGATGGCGGGGTCAAACGGACGATATTGGATAAATTGGATCTTAAGGTGGCCGAAGGAGAGCTCGTCGCGGTCATGGGGCCTTCTGGCTCAGGCAAAAGTACATTTCTGTCCATCGCGGGTGCACTGCTTGAACCGACGGAAGGACAGGTTATGCTGGATGGCGCAACGATTATGGGCAAAAACAAACAGGACATTTCCGATGTACGGCTTCAGCAGCTCGGGTTTATTTTTCAAAGTGCCAACCTCATTCCGTATCTGAAAGTGGAAGAACAACTGATGGTGATCGCCAAGCTCGCTGGAACGGACAAAAACAAAGCAGAGAAGCGGGTCGATGAGTTGCTGGATACGGTAGGCTTATCGCATCGACGTAAGGCATATGCCGAGAAGCTTTCTGGCGGAGAACGCCAGCGGGTTGCCATTGCCAGAGCTTTGATGAATGATCCAGCCGTCCTGCTCGCGGACGAACCGACAGCCAGTCTGGATGCGGAACGTGGACTGGATATTGTGAGCATGATTGCACGGCTCGTGAAGGAGCAGGGTAAGAGTGCAGTCATGGTTACGCATGATGAGCGGATTTTGCCGCTATGTGATCGGGTTCTCTTTTTGGAAAACGGGAAACTGGTACACCATTAGTGGTCAGAGTGAATAGTATAGACATTCTTTAGTTCAACTGAAATAACAATAGAAGGTCCATGGATTCCCGATGGGAAAAGTGGCCTTCTTTTTTCTTTTTTGATCTATAATGAGAGATAGAACTTATAATGGAAGATTTATTTTACATAGAGAGGATCGGATAGAAAAATGAAGACTTTGGATCGGGAACAGTTCCCGGCGCTCAGCACATCGATTCACTGGGGAATTGTTAAAGCGGAGTTTAGATTGAATGACATCGTGGATGAAACGCTGGTAAGCAATGTGAGCATTATCCCGTTTGTGGGGGAACGAGTGGTTGTTTTTCAGATCGATAACGGAAAATGGGAGCTGCCCGGAGGAACGTTGGAGGTAGGAGAGAAGTATATGGATGGACTGCAACGTGAAGTGATGGAGGAGCTCGGAGCCAAGTTGGTCACGTATCAGGTGTTTGGACAATTTCATTGCATGTCGAGTGCACCTGAGCCGTATAGACCGCATATTCCACATCCTCATTTTGTGAGAATTATTGGCTATGGAGAAGTTGAGCTGGTCGGTAAACCATTGAATCCGGCAGATGGGGAACAGGTAATTGCTGTAGAGGTTGTGGAGATTGGTGAAGCGATTAAGAGATTTGAAGAACAGAATAGATATGACATTGCGGAAATGTACCAATTAGCCTATTTGCTTCGAGAAGAAGCAAACGGTGAGTAACTGGAATGCTAGTGTATTCTAAATCTTAAATCTTAAATCTTAAATCTTAAATCTTAAATCTTAAATCTTAAATCCAATAAACTTCGGAGGTTATGATGATTAGAGATGAAATTAATGAGTTGCTGGATGCTCTACCGGACCATGAACTGAATGTGTTGTACTCGCGAATCGAGCTTGTGCACCGCAAATATATGTATAACAAAAATTTGGAGGACAAGGGGGTCCTTGTGACTGAATTGTGCGAGGAATCCGAAGCAGTTATACACAAATGGGATGACACATTTGCCAAGAACATCAGTGAAGAAGTAAAAGAGGGCATCTATTATAGCCAGTACAAGTGGCATATGTTCAGTTATGAGAAACAGGATTGCCTAACAGACGATGCAGCGCGAGATGCTTTCAATGCCGAAAATAAAAACGAATTGTATGTCATGTATCAACATACACCATTCATACAGGTATTTCAGAATGCGAATAACGTCATCGCAGAAGATTTTGATTCGGAACAGGATATTTATATTTTTGACCAAGCGTTCACGTGGACGTATGTACATACCCATGAATCCATGTGCGGACCGTATTTTTATAAAGTGAAGTAACAAGGAGCAGTAAGGAGTAACAAGTGAGGAGTTTGGAGTCAGCTTATTAAACAAACGAATATGTGCCGGAGGAGCTAGCTGATGCTTAAGAGGTCGAATAAAATATTCAGACGCGCCATGCTTAGTATTCTTTTACTCGTAATAATCGCTCTGATCTTTCCCACATGGACCCCTGGGATCAAGGGAGAGAATAGTATCAGCACGTTAGGACAGGTCGAGATCAATGGTGCAGGTCATGAGGTTATGATTCGCGGGACAGATCGGAACAATCCTATCCTTCTTTTTGTGCATGGTGGTCCTGGTTGCTCCGAGATTCCTTATGTAAGGAAGTATCAGCAGGAGCTTGAGCAACATTTTACTATTGTGCATTATGATCAACGTGGAAGTGGAAAGTCATATCATTTCATGGAGGATTATTCGGATGTGACTTCAGATGTGCTTGTAGATGATTTGCTGGCATTAACGGATTACGTCACTGCCGAACTGGGGCAAAGAAAGGTTACGCTGGTCGGTCATTCATTTGGTACATACATAGGGACAAAATCGGCGGCCAAAGCACCTGAAAAATTCGTTGCTTATATAGGTATTGGACAAGTAGCTGATACTGTGCAGAGTGAGTTGGATAGTTTGGAATATACGATCACACAAGCGAAAAAAGCCGACAGTATAGCTGATGCGGAAAGTCTGGAACGTCTTCGGGGTCCGATTGAGCGAGGCGAGAAATACACACCAAGAAAGTTGGTTCGCAAATACGGCGGTGCGGCTAGGCTTATTGATGACAACAGGGACTATATGCTCGGCTTTCTTTTGGGAACCGAATATAATGCACTGGATGTGATTCGCTATTCGATGGGAGTGCAGGCTACACAAGAAATTCTCCTGAAGGAGGGGTCCGCCAACCATTTGCCAGACATTGTAGATCAGCTGGAGATACCGACTTATTTTGTTATGGGAAAGTATGATTATATGACGTCTGTGGATGCGGCAAGGGATTATTTCGATGAGCTTGGAGCATCCGAAAAAGATTTTGTTGTATTTGAAGAATCGGCTCATTACCCACAGTTCGAGGAGAAAGAACGATTTGCAGCGTGGTTGATGGGGGTATTAAACTTTTGAATAAGCGAGGGATCTTGATGGAGCAAATTAATACTAAACTCATAACTAGACTTGCGTTACCGGAGGAAGCTTCCATTGTGTTGAACCTATGGCAGGAGTCTGCCCGATGGCTGAACTCCAAAGAGATATTTCAATGGCGTCCTGAGTATTTCAATTTGGAACAAGTAAATGAATTCATGACGGATGGATCTGACGTATATCTTGCTGAAATAAATCATGAAATCGTAGGGACGTATACCTTAACGTGGTCAGATCCCCTGATTTGGGAAGAGCTCGACAACACCAATTCCGGATACATACACCGATTTGCAGTGAATAGAGATTTTAAAGGGCAAAATATAGGCCTGCTCCTTCTAAAATCAGCAGAAGAGAACATTAGGCAAAAAGGTAAAACCTTGATCAGGCTGGATTGCATGGCAGATAACCTGAGACTTAATCAATACTATAAAGACTATGGATTCCAATACATCCGCAGAATGAAGCAGGGGAACTGGAGTGCCAGTCTGTATGAAAAACAATGATGGTATCTCTATCGACTTCGTTAAGCTCGTAAGTGTATAAAAAGGGGGACTATTCATGCTTTTATCCTATCATCCAATGAAAATAGTTGATGCAGAAAAAATCGCTACCTGGAAGTACGAACATGAATATGCGATGTACAGTTTCTCTGAATCCAATGAAGATATTCAAGAATTGATGAATGGGGAGTACTTTTCAGTCATGGATGAATGGGAGAGGGTAGTGGGATTTATTTGTTGTGGGGAATCAGCACGTGTACCGGGAGGAACCTCAATCGGACTGTATCAAGAAGAAGGATATCTGGATATAGGCCTTGGATTAGATCCAGATCTGACAGGGCAAAAGATAGGATCGGTATTCCTTAAACAAAGTTTAGCATTCTTGCAAAACCAATTTAATAGTTCTCATTTTCGACTGGTGGTTGCCACATTCAACGAACGAGCAATTAAAGTATATGAGCGGGCAGGCTTTAAAAGAGATAAGGAGTTTTATAGCAAAGTGCATGACGAGGACATGTTATTTATCAGTATGAAACTGGAAATGCCCTGCTACTCTGTTCGAAAAGCATGGGTATGAGCAATGTGCGATGTTTAAAGGCGTGGGATATAAATTTGATCGCAGATTGGATATTGGTAGTTTCCAAAAGGTGTTGTAACGTATGAATAATATTCAATATAATCTAAAATTCGAAAAACTCGTCGCTGAATTAGAACTTGGTGAGTTGAACAGTAAGCCCAAGGCAATCTCGGGTGGGCTTTTACATCGCATGTATGCCATTGAAACTACACATGCCAAATATGCTGTGAAAGCACTGAATCCTCAAATTATGAGTAGACCTACAGCTATGCAGAATTATATCCAATCCGAAAAAATAGCAAACGTGGCAGCAAATTTTATCCAAGCTCAACCTGCCAAAGTGATAAACGGTTCTTCAATGCAGATCTTAGATCATCAATGTTATCTTATATTTGACTGGATCGATGGTAAAAGTCTGGAGCTTCATGAAGTAACCGAAACCCATTGTGAGCATATGGGCATGATTCTTGTGGAGATTCATAAAACTGATTTTTCACAGCTTCATATTCCTGACCTTCAGTTGGATGATTCCAAAGAAACCGATTGGAATGATTATTTAAACAAAGGGCAGACAGAAAATTCGGATTGGACAATCTTATTAGCTGATAACATTCAAAAGCTCTATGAGTGGAGTGCTCAGGCAAAAAATGCATCAGTAATACTGGCTTCAGATGCAGTTATTAGCCATAGAGATCTTGAACCTAAGAACGTGATGTGGCAGCAGGAAAACCCCATCATTATTGATTGGGAATCAGCGGGTTATATCAATCCGATGCATGATCTGGTGGAAACAGCGATGTATTGGTCGGTGGATCAGACCGGAAACGTGGGCAAAGAAAGGTTCTTGGCTTTTATAAATGGATATCGGTCTCGAGTGGGGAATTTAAACGCCAATTGGAGAAGGGTTCTCGAAAATGGTTTTTCCGGGAAATTGGATTGGCTCGAATACAGTCTGAAACGCTCTTTGTGGATTGAATGCACAGACGGTGAAGAGCAACAGTTGGGAACATCACAAGTTACATGGACTATAGAGGCTTTAAAACAATACGAGGATATGATCTCCGATGTTGAGAACTGGTTGAGTAGCTAAATCCGAGATACGAGATAATTGTTATCCCATAAACATAAAACGGAAAGGTGTGAACTGCATGGTAAACGCAAAAGGAACACTAAGAACATGCGAACAAGGGCATTCCTATTACAAAAGTAGCGATTGTCCGACCTGTCCAGTCTGTGAGAAGGAACGGAAACCGAAAGAAGGATTTCTTTCATTGCTGTCTGCACCCGCCAGACGTGCGCTGGAGAATCAGGGGATTACGACGTTGCAGCTACTCTCGCAATACTCCGAAAAAAAGATTCTGAAGCTGCACGGGATCGGGCCTTCTGCAATGCCAAAACTTCGACAAGCACTTGAAGAAGAGGGATTATCTTTTAAAGTGTAACCCTCTTTTGTTGGTCAATGGCTTTAATTGGAGAAATTGGTATCGTATCTCTTCCTCGCATTGTATAATAATGCAGTTGTGTAAAAGTTTACACGAGAAAGAGGAGTCATCTCAGAATAACAAAACAGAATAGGAGGTGTTATTTAGTGGAACCACAAATTGAAGAAAAGAAGGTTGATTATCGACCTTTGGGTATATCAGGACTTGGGGGATGGTTGATTCTCGTCCATATTGGACTTTATCTCACCATCATTATGCTTGTTGTGCAATTATTTCAATACCTTGTACCTTCAATGACGAGAGAGACTTGGGAGCTCTTAACTTCCAAACAATCTGACTATTATCACGCATGGTGGGGCCCGGTTCTCATTTTTGAAACGGTATATAATGTGCTATTTTTAGTATTTAGCGTATATACGCTGATTACGTTTTATAGAAAGAAATCGATATTCCCTCGTCTTATGATTATGTTTTACAGTGTCAGTCTAGCCGTGGGCATTATTGATTATCTGTTATTACTTCAGATTCCTATGGCGGTAGAACTTGAGGATGGAAGTTCGTTAAAAGGGATAGGCAGGTCGGTACTCACCTGTGCCATATGGATTCCTTATTTTATCAAATCAGTTCGAGTTCACAATACGTTTGTCAGATAAAAACATAAGCCCCGACCTAAGATGGAAGATCTAGGGCCGGGGTTTGTTATAAGGGTTTCAAATAGAGGAGGAGATATCTTGAAAATTTTCTTAGTAAGGCACGGGATGGATGAGGAGGGTTATAGAGGTGGCTGGAGTCAGCGAGGGCTCATTGAGGAAGGTATTAATCAATCGGCGAGGCTCGGAGATTACCTGTACCATCATTCAGAGCAATATAAGATAAACACAGTGATTAGCAGTGATCTTCCGCGTGCAGTACAGACTGCTAAAGAGCTTGAAAAAAGACTGTACATAAAGGGGCTTTATCTGAAAGACTGGAGAGAAATGCACAACGGACATTTGGCTGGAATGCCAAATAAGGAAGCAGAAGTGAAATATGCAGGAGTTTATTTTAACACTCTTGGCATGGACACTCCGTTTCCAGGAGGAGAAAGTCCTCGGAATTTTTATAACAGAATATGTACATCCTTTCGGGATTTATGCCGAAGTATAGAGGAGAAACAGATCAAATCGAATGTTCTACTGGTCACGCACGGCGGAGTAATCAACATCCTTTATTATCTCTTAGGAAACCAAAATTGGACCAATACATCGGTGTTTCATTCTATTGGGAATACCAGTGTTCATACGCTTGAAAAAGGAGTAAATGGTTGGGAGTTTAGCAGCATGAATATGATGAGTCATCTAGGTTAGAAAAGGGAGTATATAAAAGCAGCAATTTTCACAACAATTAATTCTTTTTCAGTCATAATAAAGACTGCCGACAGGTGCCGTCAGTCTTTATATATATTATTTAGTTTATCTGAAGCAGACGCACTATTTCACCATCTATTACTTCTTCACTAGTTTTTATAAACCCTAAAGATTCATACAACTTTCCCGCAATTAGATTGTCTGGTCGGTGTCCAATCATGATTCTTGTGTTATTTGAAATACGCATAAGCTGAATCAAAGTTTTCATTGCTGCCTTGCCATAACCTTTTCCTTGATGCTTCTCGTCAATCATTATGGCAGTAATCCAGTAGTTATCATCCTTGTCTGGGTTCGCACAGAATACGAGAAAACCGACTAAAACCTCTTCCGAGTAAATAGCACGTAATTCAAAATCATCAACATATTTAGATTCAGCAATCCAATAAACGACAGGTGCAGCAAAGATATTAAGCTGTTCTGGCTTAACTTTAAGCTGGGTACATTCATACCAATTTTCATTAGACACTGGCTTTAATACAACTACCATTCGGAGTTCCTCCCAAATTTTACTTTGCAGAGGAATTTATCCTCTGCACTTACTTCGGATCCTTCCTAAAAATCATTGCAACATGGTTATTCTTCATACCACATCACTCCTTTCGAAATGAAAAAACTCTAATGTAGGTTATTTGCTATTTTGTTTAATATATCCTTCTTTTATCAGTGAAAATAGATTGAACATATCAATCATTTCGAAACAAATAGTTGAGAAAATGGCCTACTACGCTACAATGGAATGAAATGGAAGTATAAGGAGGTTGCAGATATGATTAATAAACCAAGTGATTTGTTGCGTGAGTTGAAGTCCTTGTCTGGACCTTTTCCGACTTGGGATACCGAACAGTTACCGGATCGACCAGGGGATCTTTTTCTGGAATGGCTGAGACTGGCTATAGATTACGGGGTGAAAGAACCTCATGCGATGACGATTTCGACAGTGGATTCGAATGGTTTTCCAGATGCACGAGTATTGATAATGAAAGACGTAGTTGACGAAGCTTTTTATTTTGCATCTGGCTCGGAGAGTCGAAAAGGACAGCAGCTGGAGAACAATCCGCATGTGGCACTGACCTTTTACTGGCCTACATTGGGCAGACAGATCCGCATAAGGGGAGAAGCCGTGGATATGGGCGAGGAAGCAGGTGCAGCTGATTTTCGGAAAAGATCGGCAGGTGCGCGCGCAGTTGCGATGACAGGACGACAGAGTCAGGAGCTGGAGAGTGAGGAAGAATTGGAACGCGCCATTGCCGCTCAGAAAGAGCGGATCAGCCGGGATTCTGATGTCATTACACCGAATTGGAGACTGTACGCCGTGAACGCAAAGGAAGTTGAGTTCTGGCAGGGAGACCCGGAGCGAAAGCATGTGCGAATCCAATATGTTCTGCAACATGGGCAATGGAAGCAACGGCGATTATGGCCGTGATTTGATAAAGGGGGGAATTGTGTGAGTCGTAGAACTACAGGGACACTGCTGCTGGTCATAGCGGCATTTCTATACGGTGTTCGATATTTGAGTGCTGCCATTTTTGGTTCTGGTGTGGCTTCGTGGAATTCGGAATTGTTTCAGGAGATGCTGAATTATGTGGGAACCGCTCCGCAAAGTTGGAGTATAGCTGCTTTAATCCTGGGTTTGTTCTATTTAGTATGGGCGGAATATGAAGCAACCAGCTCCAAAACCAAAGAAAGTCTCAAGCGTTTTGTGAGTTATGAATCTGTAGATCAAGAAGCGGAAAGCCAGAACAAAACAGATTAACTGGATAGTGTGATTCCTTATCAATAACGGTTGTTAAACTAATTTGAATAACCCGGGGAGGCATACATATGAAGTCCATTGAAAGTTATTTTGACCCATTTCCGGTATTGGAAACAAAACGATTGCTCCTTAGGCCCATTACCTATACTGATCTGGATGAGATGTACCGTTATTGCGCGGTTGCTGCTGTATCGGAGTACACAACTTGGGACGCACATCAGAGCAAGGAGGATACGAAAGCCTTTATTGATTTTGTCATGAGTCGATATGAGGTGGATAAGCTGGGGCCATGGGGGATTGAGGATAAACAAACGAAGAAGTTGATTGGCAGCTGCAATTATTTAGGATGCGACAGCAACAGTATGAGGGTGGAATTAGGTTATGTGTTATCCAATGAGTACTGGGGCCAAGGAATCATGACGGAAGCGGTTAGCCGAATCATTCAATTTGGATTTGAAGACATCGGCTTGGAACGAATTCAGGCTAAATGTCTGGTGGGTAACATCGGCTCCGCAAAGGTCATGGAAAAGACAGGCATGAAATTCGAAGGGCTTTTACGGAGTTATATGAAAATTAAAAACGAAATGCAGGATTTGAATTTGTATGCGATGACCAGAGAAGATTTTCAATCGTTATAACCTGCTGAACATGTTTGAAAGGAATGTTAATGTTGACCAAAGGAATACTATTTGTTGTCCTTTTTATGACTCTTTTAAGTAACTCTGAAGTATCCGATAGTCTGTCCGAAGTCTCTAATCTGTCTCCTGCGCCTACGATATTTACAGAAGAAGAATTTAAAGTGCAGAATAAAGCAAAGAATATCACCATTCAAATCGGAGATACTCGAGCAGAGGTTGAGCAGCAGTTGGGGAAACACGTGGATTATTATTATCATACGAATGTTTACCAGTATAAAGGGATGTGGATTCATTACAAAGAAGGAATTGTGGATGGAATCGTGATCGATGATGCGGCTGCAAATTCCAAAAAATATAAAACGCCAAGTGGCATAGGTTATGGCAGTACAATTCAAGAGGTAATCCAGCAATACGGAAAGAAAGCCTTTATTGATTCTAATCAAAGAAAAGTACGCTCAATTACGTATCTCATGGAGAGAGATAAACAAGGCAACTACAGTGTAATAACGTCATTTGATAAATTCGTACTTGAAGGTGGCTATGAAAATTTGATGATTCTATCCATGGTGATCGATCAGCAAAGTCGTGTGTCATTCTTGATGATTGCAGACTATGAATTTGCATATCATCCTGAGCATAGATGGACTGAAACTCAATAAAATGGCTGGGGGTACTCTGTTTTTAACATCCCAACGTACACAATGTCATATCGTGCATCTACCGAGATCCGCTATAATCTCCAAGTTGAAAAAACATGGATAAGGAATCGGGAGGTGCATTGAATTGACAGCGAAAAACAAATATAAATCACTTGAACTTGAAACACCTGGCGTATATGAACTGGAAGGACTGGAGGTCGGCGTGACCTCCAATTGCAATTACAAATGCGACTATTGCTGCGCCTACAATCGGGACGATGGGCAATGCATCAGCGGTCAGGAGGTTATCCGAATCATCCGTGAGCTTCCGCGGCTCAAGCGGGTGCGTTTGTCCGGGGGAGAGGTGACTCTGAAATATCAGGATTGCCTGGAGATTGTGACGTATTGTGGGGAACATGGCATCGACACGCAATTAAATACCAATGCCAGCCTGCTAACGGAAGAACGAATTCATGCTTTGCGGGATGCAGGCTTGTCCAATATTCATATATCTTTTAACTATACAGACCGGGAGGCTTATGCAGCCTATTACCGTGTACATCCGCGCATGTATGAGCGATTGGAGCATAACATTCGTCTTTGTACTGAAGCGGGGCTGGAAACTGTGCTTGAAACGCTGTTATTCGAAGGAACCCAAGCGAACATGCAAGCTATTAGCGATAAAGTCTATGAACTGGGTGTGCGCATCCATGAGATTCAGAACAGCATCGTGATGCCACACAGTAGATGGAGCAAGATTGCCTCCAAGGAGTCCCTCATCCAGTCCGTAAATGATCTGATCAAGCACAAGAAAGAAGATACGACATTATATTTTACCTGTATGGATCGTTTCGCGGAGCAATTGGGGTTACGAGAACAACCGGGTGTGTATTTCTCCAATTGTGTGGATGGGACGAAGCAGCTGCATTTACACGGTAATGGGGATATTCTCATCTGTGAGTTATGCCAACCAGTCGTGATCGGCAATATCTACGAGGGTACGTCTTTGAAGGATATTTATACCAAGCAACCACAAGCATTAATGGATTATCTAGAAAAGCAGCCCTGCCCTGCATACGATGCTCTTTTTGCCGGTGAACAGTCACGTTTATAGAAAGTTGTTTAGCATCGTACTTGTCCCTATTTGGGGTACATATATAGATTGAGATCCATCATTATCACTTATATGGAAGGTTGTCTGTTTTCCTCTCGGGGGAAAGGATGACCTTCTTTTTTTGCGTTCAGCCTGTTTCAGATTCATTTAAGCTAGCCCGCCTATGATGAGCCATAAGAACTTAGATGAAGAGGTGAACTTCACATGATGAAGATCTATCCAAAAACCAACGAGAACGACCCATATAAAAATGCAAAACCAAGGCGCAAATGGCTGATGATTATCCTTGTTATTGTTCTGGGCCTTGGTACCGTGATATACAGCCTGGCAGATCGCTACTTAATCCGGCATGTACAGGTTGTTGTAGCGGATGACAATACATCAGTAACCAGCACCTCTAATGATACTTCAACCCCGACGACTGAAGTAAATGCAACGTCAGATGAATGGAACTATTCCAGCGATGATATGCAGGTCAAAATCGACAAGGTGCAGACGGGGTCCGGCTCAGATCAGATTACGTATTACGTCGCAGATGTACAGCTGACAGATGCGAGCAGCCTGCGCTCGGCTCTGGCAGATAACAGCTTTGGCACGAATATTACCGAAAACACTTCAGAGATAGCATTGGCCAACAATGCCATCTTTGCTATCAATGGTGACTATTACGGCTTCCGTGATGATGGCGTAATTATCCGAAATGGTACGGTATATCGGGATGATCCGGTGCGTGATGCGATGGCATTGTTCAGTGATGGCACGATGAAGACATATAACGAGACGGAAGTATCCTCATCGGAATTGCTGGCTGAAGGTGCGACCAATACGCTATCTTTTGGACCAATTCTGATTCAGGACGGTGAGATTGTAAGTGACTTCAGCAGTGTGAAAATCGATAACAACTTTGGCAACCGGTCGATCCAGGATGCCAATCCGAGAACTGCAATCGGCATGATCGCCCCGAATCATTATGTATTTGTTGTGGTTGACGGACGGCAGGATGACAGCCGTGGCATGACGCTGGCAGAGCTTGCCGATGTCATGAAAGGTCTTGGAGCAACGGAAGCCTACAATCTGGACGGCGGCGGTTCATCCACAATGTATTTCATGGGTCGGGTTGTTAATAATCCGCTGGGGAGAAACCAGGAACGCGGCGTAAGTGACATCCTTTATCTGAAAGAGGGACAATGATCATGACTATATTAATTCCATCATACGAACCGGATGTTCGTTTATTGAATCTCGTGTTGCAGTTGCAGACGTTTCAGTTGGGACCCATTGTCATTGTAGATGATGGCAGCGGACCAGGTTACAGGGGGATTTTCGAGACGGCAGAAGCCTATGGGTGTACTGTCTTGACACATACGGTTAATCTGGGCAAGGGACGTGCACTCAAGGCAGGATTTCAATATATTAAGGAACATGGCCCACAGGGCGGCATTGTGTGCGCAGACAGTGACGGACAGCATCTACCGCATGATATCAAACGTATCTTTGATGTACTATTGGAGCAAACGAATCCGGGGATTGTACTGGGTAGCCGTCGGTTCAGTGGAACCATTCCAGCGCGTAGTCGTTTTGGCAACACGGTCACACGAGGTGTCTTTTCTCTCACGACAGGTACGAAAGTATACGATACACAGACAGGCCTGCGAGGTTTTCCGTACTCGATGCTGGACTGGCTGTGCCAGATACCGGGGGAAAGATTTGAATATGAAATGAACATGCTGCTAACAGCACATAAAGAAGGGTATGAGATTACAGAGGAGTTTATTGATACGGTCTATCTGGATCATAACAAATCTTCTCATTTTCGCCCATTGGTAGATTCATTCCGCATTTATATGCCGATTCTGATGTTCAGTACGTCTTCGGTGTTATCGGCCTTGATCGATTTTGGCTTACTGTTCGTGATCCAGTATTTCACGCATAATCTGTTCCTATCGGTCGTTGCAGCGAGACTGTGCAGCTCCATCTTCAACTATACGATCAATCGGAAATATGTATTTTCAGCTGGAAAAACGTCCAGAGTCCGTCAGTCTTTACCGAAGTACTTCTCACTTGTCATTCTGGTGCTGTTATTAAATTATGGATTGTTGTACTTCTACAATGAAAAATTGATTATCCCGCTGATTGCAGCCAAGCTGTTAACAGAGGTATCGATCTTTGTGTTCAGCTATTGGGCGCAGCGCAGATTTGTATATTAACTTTGTATATTAAAACTCATAGACCAAAAGAAGACACGGCCACTCAAAAGAAGATCATGCGCTTCTTGGTAATAAAAAAGGTCGAGAACAGGGTAAAGCATACCCCTGTTCTCGACCTTTTGAACTCAAAGGAGGACGAGCGTTACATCAGTTTCTTAATCTCATCCTTCAGAATTTCGGACTGGGTGCCGAAGATGACCTGCACAGCTCCGCCACCAAGCCTCATGATGCCGGAAGCGCCAAGTTGTTTGAGCGCCTGGTCGTTGACGGCTTTGTCGTCTTTAACAACAAGACGGAGGCGAGTGATGCAAGCATCGATGCTCTCGATATTATCTGTTCCACCGATCTCGGCGAGCACTTTGCCAGCCTTGGTGTCGCCAGACGCCGCTGCCACGGCGGAAGCATGAGTGGGGCCATCGGCATCATAAGCGTCATCCTCGCGTCCCGGCGTTTTCAGGTTGAACTTGAGAATCATGAACCGGAACAGGAAATAATAGACGACCGCAAATGCGAGTCCGACTGGAATCATGAGCAGCGGATTGGTCGACAGCTTCATGTTCACGAGGTAATCAATCAGACCTGCGGAGAAGGCGAAGCCCAGCTTAACATCCAGCAGGTACATGATCAGGGCCGCTACACCGGTAAGAATAGCGTGCACCACATACAGCAGAGGCGCCGCGAACATGAAGGAGAACTCGAGCGGTTCGGTAATACCCGTTAAGAACGAAGCCACCGCTGCGCCGATAAAGATCGAAGCGACCATTTTGCGCTTTTCAGGCCTGGCTGTATGAATCAAGGCAAGCGCCGCCGCCGGAAGAGCGAACATCATAATCGGGAAGAATCCAGACATGAACATGCCTGCCGTAGGGTCTCCGTTGAAGAAGCGGGTTAGGTCCCCGTGCACGACTTCCCCGGCTGCATTGGTATAATCCCCGATCTGGAACCAGGCGATGGAGTTGAGAACATGATGCAGACCGAGCGGGATGAGCAGGCGGTTGGCGATCATGAACACCATGGAGCCAAAGCCGCCAAAGCCTACAATCCAGGCGCCGAAAGCGCCGATGGCATCCTGAATCGGGCTCCAGATCATGCCGATCAGGATGGCCAACACCAGCATGGAGCCGGCGGTGACCATCGGCACAAAGCGTTTGCCGGAGAAGAAGCCGAGCCAGTCAGGAAGCTTGATATTGTGGTATTTATTATACATATAGGCTGCAAGCAGTCCGGCAAATATCCCGCCCAAAACGCCCGTATCCAGCTTGACATCGTCAGGAATATAACCGAATACACCTGGGACGGCTCCCAGAATCCGGATTAGCACCATATAAGCGATCAGGGCGGAAAGAGCGGCGACCGCATCCCCCGCAAGTCCGATTGCCACCCCGATGGCGAAGATGAGCGCAAGGTTGCCAAAGATCGCCCCCGCTCCCTCATTCATGAATGGAACGACATACTGATTGAGAAATCCCCCTATCACGGGTCCAAGCGGAATGTCCTTTTCATAATTAAGAAGACCCAAGCCTTGAAGAATACCTGCTGCAGGCAGGGTTGCTACAGGAAGCATCAGGGATTTCCCTAGCTTTTGCAATGCTTTCAGCATATTGTTCTTCCTTTCTTTTTTAGATTCATGTTATTTGGGCAAGCTGACTTTCATGATAGTTCCCAAGCCCGCTTCTACGTTGCCATACGTCGGGTGTGACTCCCACGGCTGTTCTGCCGCATTCGCAACGATGACAGGGGTGATGACCGGATAACCAGCCGAAACGATAGCATTCAGGTCAAATTCGATCAGGGTCTGACCGACAGCGACCTGATCCCCGGTCTGCACTTGGGGTGTGAAGCCCTGTCCTTTCAGACTGACAGTATTCATACCGATATGCAGCAGCAGCTGTAGCCCAGAAGCATGCTCAATCATTACGGCATGATGCGATTTAATCAGGTGCACCACAGTGCCGTCGATAGGTGCGACCAGCCTGCCCTCCTGGGGAATCACTGCAACTCCTGGACCCATTAGTCCTTGCGCGAACGCTTCGTCAGGCACTTCTTCCAAACTGACGCAGGTTCCGGTGAGTGGGGAGACGACGGATATTGTCTCAGATGTTTTGGCAGATTTATTGTTTTTCCATTTCCAGATCATTGTGTGTTATCCTCTCTGTTGTTGGTTTTGGCTTGGGTTTGAAAAAGCCGGTATAAATGCATGGCGAGAAAAGCCGTTTCTTCCTCGGGTACCTCTGTACCCAAATCCTCGGCCATTACAGCACTTAGCTTTCTGGCCAGCTGGTATTCGGACGGATATTCATTTTTCACATATTGTGCGAAGGTGGGGGCCGTCATCGGCTCCTGATACAGGCGTTCCATGGAGAAGCGCAGGTGTATCAGGAGTCTTGCCTGGCTGAGGCTGCCCTGCTCAAAGCGAACGCCACCCTGCTCTTCAATAATGGACTGAAGCTTGCTGATCACATTGGATACCTTAACCAACTGTCCGACAGGGACGTGATTCACGGAGGAGTACACATGGTATGTCAGGAACCCGGCCTCATCCTCCGGTACCTCTACGCCAAATGCCTCTCCGATCATGGCCGCCGCTTCCGAGGCGATTTCGAATTCTTTCGGAAAACTGAGCTTTGTCTCCGTGAGGAAAGGATTCAGAATCTCCATCCCGTTGCGGATACGATATAAGGTGAACTGAATATGACTTGGAAGAGCAAGGTAGATCTTGTCATTCAGCTTGCCAGGAAACTGATTAGCGATGAGACGGATAATCTGATCAGAGATGTCGATGACATTGGGGTCCAAGTCCTTCATCAACTCCTGCGCCTGCCCCCACTCCTCCCGGTCCTCCAGCCGGAACCTTTTCTCAATCCGCGGATCATCGGACTGAATGGTGCTTTCCACCTTGAACGCAAATCCCAACCCTTTGCCGATCAGTACGTACTCCTTGGTATTCTGGTGCGACCGGGCCAGAACAATATTGCTGCCGACGACCCGCTCCACCTGCAGCATCATTCCTTTACTCACGGTTCACCGCCTCCTCGTTTCTAAAGTTAACGCTTCCAGGTCTCCGGAACGCAAAAAGAGCCAAGAAGCGAGTATAGTCTCATGTTCGCTTCTTGGCTCATGCCCTCTGGGGTGGTAACACGCCAATTCATTTTATGTTTTTATGCAGAACGTTCTTCCTACATAATATAGAAGCTGATCTGCCGCCGTCAACCATAATTTTGTCATCCGTTTGTTCGTCGTTTAATATAGGGGATGTGTAAATGAAAAGCTACCTTCGCCATGAAAGACTGATGCGGGGAAGCAACTGCGTCTATTCGGCTTCGATGCTCATGGATTATCTGACGGACTGCGCGCTTCTCGGGCACACCCGCTTTTAGCATATGAACGCTTTGCAATCCGATCCAGACTATCAGAGGGTCAACGAAATCAAGCGATTCCCGGACGAAAGCACGTGACGAACGGCCTCAATCCCCGCTATCAAGGTCGTCCTTGGTACAAGGTGTGGCAGGAACGGGAGAACTCATCCACATTCCGAATTCATGTTAAAAAGATATGGGAGGAATAATTTATGGTTCCACAACGAGTGAGTCTGGTCACCATTGGTGCAATGCATCTGCCTGAGCTGCGTTCGTTCTATCAGAAGCTTGGGTGGAGTGAGACCGCAATCAGTTCAGATCAATACAGTGTTTTTGAAACAACAGGTGTATTGCTATCGTTATATCCCATTCAGGAGCTGGAGAAAGATACGGGGATGATATTCAGTGTATATGATGGGTTGAAAGGAACGCTGCTGGCCATCAATGTGGATCAAGCGGAAGACGTTGACGATACCATTGTGAATATCCGCGCTGCCGGAGGCAAGGTAATCAGAGAGCCATATGACGCTGCCTGGGGCGGGAGAATCGCTTATTTCCTGGACCCGGAGAATAACTGCTGGGAAGTCACTTGGAATCCAACCGCCGTATTTGATGAAAAAGGAGCCATGATCACATTTTAGGGTGAAATGAGTGTGACCGGATGTTGAATCGTGTTCGCAGAGATTTGCGTTATTATCTTCAGGAACATCAGGATCGGAACAACCTCATCTTGCATTATTTCGCATTTTTATCGGCGTTTGCGGCTTGGATTTTCTTGTTTATAAATTTTAAAGTCATGCTGGTTCTGGCACTTATCCATTACGCCCTTTCCTGGATTGGGCACTTCTATTTCGAAGGCAACAAACCGGCGGCATTCCGATATCCGCATATCGGTTTTTATGCCGGGTTCACCTGGTTTTTTATCAGGACCATTGAGATCATCACCCGCAAAGAAATCATCCATCCGTGGATCAATAAACAGGACTGAAACCACAGGAGTCGAACTTTATAAAATAGGAGTGTGTCTATGTATCTTCGAAGTGTGGAGTTACTGTCTGCTAAAGTCGAGAATCCGGATCAATATCCGTTTCACATACCGTCCATACAGTCTCTGGAGCGATTGGAATTCAACAATAACATTACTTTCTTTGTTGGTGAGAATGGATCGGGTAAGTCCACACTGCTCGAAGGTATCGCTCATCAATGTGGATTTAACACAGCAGGGGGCGGGAAAAATAATGCATTTGAGATTGATGCTGCTGAATCATCATTAGGTGACTATTTGCGGCTATCCTGGTTGCCCAAAATCACGAATGGTTTCTTCATGCGCTCGGAGTCCTTTTATCAATTTGCATCGCATGTAGATGAATTGGGGCCGGAGTCGCTCAAGTATTATGGTGGGCGTTCGTTGCATGAACAATCCCACGGGGAGTCTTTTCTCAATCTGTTCGTGAACCGATTCAATTCCAAAGGCATTTATCTGCTCGATGAGCCCGAAGCCGCCTTATCGCCAGCCCGTCAACTCTCCTTATTGCGCATTCTTCATGATCTATCAGGCACTTCCCAATTCATTATCGCGACGCATTCGCCGATTCTATTGGGTTATCCGGGTGCACGCATTTTGAGTTTTGACGATGGTGGTATTCAGGACGTAGAGTATGAAGATACAGAACATTATCAGATCACCCGTAGTTTCCTGGAAAATCGCAACCGGATGCTGAATGAGTTGTTCAAGGACTAATTGTTTTTTATTTTGAAAGGAGACAGGAGCCGAACATGAGTATCAAATTGGTGCTGTTGGACCAACTCGCTGCCTGTCATCATGACAAGAGCTGGTTTGTGCCGCTGGATGAGATGTTACGTGATGTAACCGCTACGCAGGCCTTATCGCTGAATGATGAGGGGCAATCCATCTGGAGGTTGGTGAATCATCTGACTTTCTGGAATGAAACTTGGTTGGATCGGTTCATTAAGGGTGAAGTGGTTATGGACAATAGCATAGATAATGATGAGACGTTTATTATTAACCCATCCCAGGTAAGTGAAGAAGATTGGCAGAAAAGCATTGCACACGTTGGTGCAACATTTAGTCGCTGGATACAGGCTGTAGAGGAATGTGATGATGCAAAATTAGGGATGACCATTCCATCGTACTTCAATGCCCCATGGTGGAATGTCATATCCAATCTGTGTATTCATAATGCGTATCATATTGGACAGATCATGATGCTGAGAAAGAAAGTAAGAGGAGAGATGATATGAAAATAGGTTTACTGATCGTGGATATGCAAGAGAGTATTGTACGAGATAAGTTAGATCAAAAAGCTATAGACCGCGCTTGTGAATATATCAATCATGTTGCAGACGTGCTTCGTTCGAGCGGTCATGTGGTCGTTCATGTACAAGACGTGGAAGGGATGGAGAATTCAAATTCTGAGGCGTATCGTATTATTTCTGAGGTTGATGTGACTGAGAAGGATCTGACAGTGACGAAGGAGAGTTCCAATGCATTCTGGCAAACAGACTTGGAGCAGATTCTGAAGAGTCACGGTGTTGAGCTGTTGATCATTTCGGGATTTGCCGCCGAAGAATGTGTTTTGTTTACCTATAATGGCGCGATGGAGCGAGGATTTAGACCGGTCATGTTGCAAAATGGGATTCTAAGTACGCATTCCGAAGCGGTGATTTCAACCTATAGAGAACGGAATGTGATTTCTTATCCTGTAGTTAATTATCTAATCAAATAAGTGAGATTACTCATGGACGCGACGATGTCGTGTCCGTTTTTGGTTGCACATAACCTTTTATGATGGGAAGGATTCTTCATCGTTTAAATTAAACTTTACCTATATTTACTGGAGTTGAAGCGATACATTTAAGTGGTAAGCAGGGGCGTGATATGCAACTAAAGATGGGGAATTGTGGTTTATTAATAAAGTGAGGTGTAATGACATGAATGTACAGATCACCAGAATCGATAAAAGTCAGAAAGAATTATTTTTAAACTTATACAACCTTTATCTGTATGATCTTTCCGAATTCTCGGGGGAGGATTTGCTAGAAGAGGGGAAATTCGATCCAACGAATACCTATCTCTATCTGGAACGGGCGGAATTACATCCGTTTTTTATCCAATATGATGGAAAAGTAATCGGATTTGTGCTGGTTTGCTCTCCTCCTTATGTAGATGATGATGTCGATTATACGGTACAAGAGCTGTTTCTGGTCAAAAAGTATCGTGGACAAGGATTGGCAGCTCAAGCGGTTGATCTGGTGTTTGCACAATTTCAGTGCAGATTCAAAGTGGAGCAATTGGCTAATAACCAATCGGCTGTTTCATTCTGGAAAAAATACTATGAACAACATCACATTGAATATGTAGAGTCGGAGTATAGCATTGAAATTGAAAACATCGCTGGAAGCCATCGGATTCTGTCTCAAACCTTTGGACGTGCAAGAATGGACTAGATTTATGTAATTGTAGCTAGGAAGGATGATTAATTTGTTTGTTATAGTAGCTTCAAAAGGCAGGTTCAAGTGGATTTCAGGAATATTTCAAGCAGAAGAGGTAGCGATACATTACATGGAACAAATCCCCGAAGAGTTGAAAGAATACCAAAATTTAATTCAAGTAGAGGACATGAAATATCCTTTTTATATTATGGAGAGACAAGGGGATTTTCAGTTTCTAACTAAAGATGAAGTGATTGTACTTTTCAATAATACGGACATGTCAGAAGATGAAGATGAGGTGCACTTCAATATCTACACGATCCACTCAGATTACAGACCGAAGAAGCCGGGCACAGACTATATGGGCGTACTTCATCATGATCATGTGACCAATGAATTTATTGAGAAGTACAAAGAAGAAGGAACTGAGATTCTGGTCAAAAAAAGGATCTTTTAGTTTCGAATTTACCAATACATGGTTATAATGAATGAAAGATTCACTAGAGGGGAAGCGAGCCATTAGAGAGGAGAATGATGAATGACAAGCCGCATTGTGGTTACGGGCGGAGCTATTATTCGTGATCATATGGGTAGAATACTGCTGCAAAAACGATCAGATTATGGTGATTGGGGATTACCTGGTGGTGGTATGGAGCCCGGTGAGAGTATTGAAGAAACTATGATTAGAGAAGTAAAAGAAGAAACGGGGCTTGACGTCAGTTCATATGAACTGGCATCCATCTACACAGGTGAGAAAATGAAATATACATATCCGGATGGCAACGAGGTTGTATTTGTAATGTTCCTGTTCAACGTCACCGCGGAGTTGGATGGGAAACTTGATGATGATCAAACAACCCTTTTATTTAAAGATAAACAGAATGAATCGCTAGAGCTTGTTTTTAAAAGTCTAGATGAAATTGATATTTCCACAATCAACAAGGTACAGAAGCCTGTATTGGTAGATTTGATGCAAGGGGAACTCACAATTCTGCGTTAAGCCCTAGAGGATATAAAGAAGATCTGCAGAGGGAATAGGACAATATATTTCAAGAGTAAATATAAATCGCTATTTTAATAGAGATAGGAGCATTATTATGCCTTGGCCCATGGTTCATTTTGCAATCGCATCGGAATTATTATCTGATCCAACCCCTGAATTTATAGTGGGCAGTCTTGCCCCTGACTCCATTCATGTGAGAACGAATGAAAGAGCCGAAAAGGCAAAAACTCATCTTATGCCAGAGGCAGGACGTTTCGCAACAGACGAAGAGCTCAGGGCATTTTTCAATTCAAACAAGAAACGTGCGCAGAGTGAGCCTATGTTCATGCAATATTTGTGCGGTTACATTTCTCATGTATATACGGATCGGGTTTGGACCTTCGAGATTTATCCCGCATTTGAGGAACATGCCAATGGAAGAAGTATTTATACGGAGGAAGTTACGAAGCTGGAATTTATAATTTTGAGAAAAGGGTCTGATGGCCATGATTTGTTGAATAAGCTGGAAGCAGGTAAAGCTTTTGATTTAGGTGGATTGCTGGAGCAAGAGGTGTACCAGTATAGAAAAGAAAAAGTAGACTTTTTGAATAACCTTGAACATGAGCCCTTAGATGATTTGAACATTATATCTATGGAAGCTATAGAAGAGTTTATACAAACAACGGCCCAGAGACTTAGACAATTGTTTGCAAAGTGGGAGGTGTTTGAAGATTTATGCTGCATTGCTAGAGCAAGGAGTGATATTTATGAAGGTATACAAGAAACAAATCCGTAAAATGGTGATAAAAGATATTTTGTTCCTGTACGTTGTAGACGAGCAAGCACAAGACATTATAATTCGTATATTTTCGAATACGTATAAATCTACATTCGTGGAGTTTGTTGTCCCTTGGGAAGATACGTGGGATATATTTGTCTATGAACCCAAGCTGATATCTAATCTCATCCAACATGCATTAGAACAAGGATGGGACTGCCACCAGAAAAATAATCGGATGAAATTCGTCAACGCAACAAGTATCATAAGGGTGTTAATGGCAAAGAAAGAAGCTTGATGATGGGCATGGTTATACCATCTGATTCACTAAAGACCTTAATAAGGAAAGTGGGAGGTATTCTAAATGGAAAAACGGATTAGCCTCGCCCCATATAATGAGAAGTACAATCAAGAGTTGGCTAATTTTTCGTTAAGTGATGAACAGGTTCAGTTTACTGCAATGCCTGCGGAAGTGATGGAGGAGGCATTCCAAAATCCGAACAAATATCCGGTAGTGATTTTAAATGATGAGACTCCAGTTGGTTTCTTCATATTACATAAAAATTCTGAATACGTAGAGGAAAGTGATACTTCCCGTACGATACTGGTACGTGCGTTATCCATTACGTTAGAACATCAGGGGAACGGGTATGCACTCACTGCCATGAGGGAACTGCCTAAACTGGTTAAGCAGCTTGATCCAAAAGTCGATGAAATTATTTTAGCTGTGAATGAGGGGAATATTGCAGCACAAAAGCTGTATTTAAAAGCAGGTTTTCTGGATATGGGCGAGCGGAAAATGGGCATCAATGGTCTTCAACTAATTTTGCAATATAGAATGGTGTAGGGGATGAAGTACGGCAAACAGGATGAAAAGGAGGAGTAATGTGGCAAACATACACAAGGGAAGATATTCAGCTGAGATCGAAGGCGAGTTTGTTGTTTTTATTATTGGAATGAGAGTTAATCGCTTGTGGGCCATACATAAGTGGTTACCTGTTTTTAAATCCATGGGCCCGATGATTAAAGAACTGTATATGAACCCAGATACCGGGTTTCTGGGGACGGAATTTTTTATGAGCTGGCGTGGAGTGACTCTGCTGCAATATTGGAGATCTTATGATGAATTGGAGAAATACGCACGCGGTGGCCTGCACTTGGAGGCTTGGAAACGATTTAACCAATCCGTTGGATCGGATGGAAGCGTGGGGATTTATCATGAAACGTACAAAGCTCAATCCGGTTCATATGAGACCATATATGCAAATATGCCCAAATTTGGATTGGCTAAAGTGTCTAACCATGTTCCGGCGACAGGCAGGAAAGAAACGTCCAGACGTAGAATGGGTGGAGAGAGTGATCCGGCAGTAGAAACACCAAAGAATCCTTAACATATGATTAGTGAAGTTCGAATGTACAATCATCGCAAGTAGAGAGGAGCATGTTATTGAAAGTTAATGTCAAACCAGAAGATTTGGGTTCTGAGCAGCTTAGCTGGCTATGTGTCCAACCGATGTTGATCTCCGTTCGTGGTAAAGATGTTGCAGCAAAGGTAGAGGTATATCGGCAATTACATGAAGGACAACAAGCGATATTTTTGTTCTATTCCTATCATAACCATACCAAGAGCTTGGCGGAGTTTTATTGGTTTTCGGCGTACAACATTATCGACATGAAGAGCTGGAATGGAATTAAAAGCGGGATGCGCTATTTTAACCAAGATGAAATGGTAACTCTCCTGGACGACATTGAGCGTTTGATTACAGATGAAAATAAAGATGGAGACACGTGGCGTGAGGTTCTGCCCACGGATTTGGAGAAAGACCCGATCCTGCTGCAAAGAACGGAAGAACTATACGTTAAATATCGAGCCGCGGCTCAGGAAGCTATTTTACACATGAATGAAATAATTCGGCAAAATCAGGAGATGTATCTGGAGAACAGTTCGGTAACCTGATTCCAGATGACAGTCTGAAAGAGAGACACGGAGGGCTACTCTTGAATGAGTAGTCCTTTTTAACGTGTCTATACGCTGAAAAATAAGTACCGATGTAACAAACCTGCAATTTCATGCAACAAAACGCAATACTGTGGGTTTGTCGTGGCTTTGCTTGTAATATGAGTTGTGAGAGGAGGAACAGCAAATGAAAGTCATTTTTGAAGAGGAACTGTTAATGGAAAAAAGCATGGCCAAGGTCATAACCCATCCTGATGAGAAGTCCCATTGGGACAGTATCCAAGAAGCGATCTGCCAATCGGAAACAAAACTTGTTGTCATCAATGCCAAGAACAATCGCAATGTGCAAATCGAGTTGAGTTCGGTGGTCGCGATTGAATCAGAGGATCGGTTGTGCTGTGTACGTGTCATCACAGGCGAAAGGTATTTGCTCAACAAACGTCTGAAGTTTGTGGAACAGGATTTGGGATCATCCCATTTTGTGAAAATTAACAATCAAACGATCATCAACACACGTTGTATTAGGGAATTTTCATCAACAGACCATGCCAGGATTCAGGTTGATCTGAACGATGGTTCCAGTTACTTTGTTAGCCGATTCTATATTAAAAACTTTAGGGGGAAATTATCATGATTAGTCAGTTGAAGCATTCATTTTTTCAGGTTTTTACAGTAACTTCGTTGTGGGTCACCTTGTTATTGACACTATTCTCTAAAAGTCAGTCCTTTGAAATGGGTTACCTATGGAATATTGCTGGGATTTCAGCTATTGCCGCTATACTGTTTGGCGTAATGTACAATGCACTTTGGAACTACTTTACGATGAAACCGGTGTGGAATATCGTCATTTCTTCCACATTTAATATTGCAGGAGGAATGGCGATCGTATGGTTATTTTCTACAGACATGTTCCTATTGATTGCTCCCTGGTTCCCTGGAATGTGGGTCCTATCCATCGTACTGCACATTATTGGTTTCTATTTCTATGCTAGAATAGATAGCAGGAAAAAAGCGGAAGAATTAAATAATATTCTGAAGTAAGCAAGGGGTACTGAAATGAACGAAGAAAAGGTTTTGGAGTTGTATGGTTTAGATCCAGATACCAAACATAGGCAGCAAATCAGAGAGTTGTTGCAGCAAGAGATTGAGAATCAAGAAGCAGTAGATCATGAGTATCTCAAAACCTTATGTATTTTGTTATTCTGCATCGGAAATGTAGAGGACACTGTGCTGATCTGGCAGGCAAAACGCAAGAATCAGGATACGGGCAGTTATATTGATGTGCAGCTTCTGTGTGGTGCCGGTTATGAGAAGACAGTGACCTATCTGGAACAGAAGGATGGGGATCAAGTGAGAGAACAGTTGAACTATCTTAGACAGTGTGAGCCATATGACTTTGTTGATTTTTCCAAGGAGGAATGGGTCTCTTACTATAAACAATATTATGAAGAACCTTAGTCATATCCAACATGTGAGAAGTGAGGTGATTAATGATGACAAATGCTGATTCCATCCAGGAACAGATGCAGATGTGTCAGAAATATAATGCCGACTATGTACCGAGCGAACTACACCATAAGATCGGAATCGCCTGGAACGTCAAAGAGAAGTTGGAACCGATCCACGGCATGCGTATTCAGCCCGTGGGAGATACAACAGGATGGTATATTTGGGCGGATGAATACTCGGAGGCAGATGACTTTTTTGTCCCATTACATGTCACGCACATCGATGACTGGGACCCCAAAATCAAGAAGTACCTCGGACTTGCGCCGGGATGGCGGTTTGTGATTGCAGAAGATTATGAGGATGTATGGTTTGACGATCAGTTGCTTAACAGATCATAGTCAGAGCAAGCAAATGAGCTAATTAAACATTGAAAGGAGTGGGATGATGCCGAGTGTTCATGATAACATCATATTAAGTTACGAAGTCGATTTGGAGAATGAGAGGATTAGGATGCGTACCCGTTCGTATCACTCTGATTTGTCTGAAGATACTGATATCCTTTTCTCAGGTGTATTAGCACATTCATTTGAAACACTGTTGCAAGGCAGCATTATCTTCGATATTGACGACGTTGGTTTGGATTGTTTTATTAGTTACAATCGCGATTTGTTGGAGAAAGGGAAAGGTCAGGGCTGGCCTATCATGTATGAAACTGATGAAGAACTGGAAACCAAGTTGATCGAGGGGGACTATCTGTACTTTGTCATTTCATCATCGTATGGATTAAGTGGCTGGGTTTTGGCTAAAAAGGTTGAGATGATAACGAAGATGCGGAATGAACAAGATGAAGAATAGATTTGGTCATGAACCGAACATGATCCGTAAATTACCAGTAGTTATGGGTCTTGTCACTTTCGTTGTCATTATGATTATTACCAATCCAACCAGAAGTGATTTTTATACTTGGCTGGAAAGCGAGTATGGTATACATGTCTCCTACGACATCAATGAAACGACGTATACACAGATCACGAACGGCCAGGAAAAAAGTCTTAATTTCAGAAGCGGGCATATACAGCATGTGGGAATCTTTACTACGTATAATGAGACTTTTATGAATGCTGAGGGTAATGAGATCAACATTAAAGCCACTGGTGTAATGAACATGTTTTTTAAAAGATAGTTGGTTGCTGTTCAGATGTTGGAAAGGGGTTATACATACCACGCTTCTTTGTATGATGAAAACATGCAGAGCATCGTGGTTTTTGTGTTGAGCAAAATCCGTAAGGAGGGGGAGGATTACGTTATTTGGTTCATTCGCAAATTCCACATTATGGGTTATGATGTACCTACAGAGAAAATTTAACATACATAGGAAGTTTTTTGGGGATTGAGATTATTCCAGTAGGAGGAATAGAATGAAAGCTATTTTCCTTGATTTTTATGGGACAGTTGTTCATGAAGATGATGATATTCTACCCGTAATTTATAAACAAGTTCAAGCGACAGCGCAGGTGGAATGTACAACGGATGAGATCGGTGCTTACTGGTGGAAGGCTTTTTCTACATTGTTTTATGCAAGCCACGGCAGCCAGTTTACCACGCAAAGAATGCTGAATGTGCAATCTCTGGCAGAAACGCTTCTCCATTTCAAATCGGAGCTACAAGCTGAGTCGCTTAATCAGGAACAGTTGGCACATTGGCGTAACCCTGGCATATTTGCTGATTCAATTCCCTTCCTTCATTCTCTTAAAATTCCAGTATATATCCTGTCCAATATCGATACGGATGACGTGAAAGCTGCAATGAAGGCACATAACATTGAAGTGGCCGGAGTAATTACCAGTGAGGATGTTCGTTCTTATAAACCAAGGTCAGAGATGTTTGATGAAGCGATCAACAGGTATGGTTTGCAGCGAGATGAGGTGATCCATATAGGCGATTCTCTGGTCAGTGATGTACAAGGAGCGCAAAATGCGGGAATTAAGGCTATCTGGTTGAATCGAAAAGGAAAACTCAAACCGCAACAGATTACACCGGATTATGAGTGCAAAGATCTTGGCGAAGTTGTGCATATGTTGGAGGCTTGGATATGAAAAAGTTAACCGTGTTGTCGTTACTATTTCTATTCTTAATCGCCTGTCAGGATAAAACAACCCATGAAGCTGTGCAGAAACCAACGATTCCAGTGACGGAAAGCGTTACTGATGAAGCAATCGAGCAGAAGGACGATGAAGCAGAAGCACCCAAAGAAGACAAAGGAATTCCTCCTGTCTATCTTGATGAAACGAAGTATACAGGTGATGAACTGGAAATCGTCAAACTGATGAACGTGCGCATGCGTTATATATGGGAAGAGGATGAGGAGGGCTATATGAGCCTTTTTGATCCACAATCGCCAGTCTCAGGCATACCAGTTTCAAAAGTTCGCAAGGTGATCTCTATGAGCAAGATCAAGATTCGAGAGCAAAAGAAGCTCTATGAGGCACTTGTGATGGTTACTGAATTAAGAGAGAACGGGGAAGAGTTCGGCCCTAGCATGGTGTTTTGGAAGAAGAAAGCAGATGGCGATGCTGCGAAGTGGATTTTTGCAGACATCGATTAACAACAACTGAAGGAAATGAAGTAAAGGGTGATGAAATCATGACAAAACAATTGATACTTATTGAGGGATTACCGGGTTCAGGAAAGTCGACGATTGCCAAGATGGTTTCCGAGATTCTGACTGAGCAAGGCAAAAGGGTACAACTCATCCAGGAAGGGAATCTGGATCACCCTGCTGATTATGATGGTGTGGCCTTTTATTCTGTGGAAGAGTTCAGAGCTTTGGTGGATGCTCACGAGGCATGTAAACATATATTGGAGAGCAAAGCTACAGCCTATCAGGATGGTTTCCTGATTCCGTATCGCAAAATGAAAGAGGAATTCGGAGTGGATTTCCCTGATTATGTGGTGCAGGAGATATTTAACAAAGATATTTATGAACTGCCTTTTGAACAAAATTTGAAGCTGATCACCGAAAAATGGCGGAGTTTTACCGAAAGCGTGATAAGTGCGGATGATGATTCCATCACCATATTTGAATGTTGTTTCATTCAAAATCCACTGACCATAGGTATGGTGAAAACCAATCAATCCAGAGAAGAAAACGTGCAATATGTTCTGGAATTGGAGCGCATCGTTCAACCATTGAATCCGCTCCTAATCTATATTCATCAGGAGGATCTTGCACATACTTTTGACAAGGCGATCCAGGAAAGACCCAAGGAATGGTCAGCTGGATTCGTACAATATTACACAAATCAAGGATGGGGACTCGCGAAAGGATATCATGGTGTTGAAGGCACGGTGAAAGTTCTTCAGGCAAGAAAAGAGTTGGAAACCGAGATTTATCAGTTACTGAAGATGGACAAGCACTGGCTGGACAATTCAGAATATAACCGCGCTGCTTGCCAGGAGGAACTGGAGAAGATTCTGAAAATTTCACTTTGAGATACTAAAGTACAAGTACGAGATTTCTTCGTGCGGTAATACAATACATAATGGAGGTTTATTTTCATGTTATTTCTCGAGGCAACACTAATCGTCATTACCGCTATATTGTTCATCATAGGTGTAAGGAGCAAACGCAAAACATGGATTAGATGGGGTATAGGGAGTTTAATTTTGTTGATTGTACTTTTTATTCCATCGTTTGTTAATGGATTTGTGGAGGGATTATCTTCGGGCTGGTCGGCAAAGTAACTTGGAAGCAGTTAAAATTATGGGAGCCTTAAGCATTACGTTCAGAAATAGGAGGGGCATGTGGATCTCACATTTATTCGTCATGGTCACGCTGAACATTTGCTTCATTATCCTCATCAGCTAAACCAGTTGCATCCGGGACTTACTGAACAAGGAAAGAGGCAGGCCACTGAATTACGAAATCAGATAAAAATCTTACCAGAAGACATAGTGTTGGTGAGTCCTACGAAACGAACAATAGAAACGGCATCCCTCTTAACATCAAGAGCTAAACTGACGGTCTGTCCACTCGTTGGCCCGAGAATGTTCCCTCAAAATCTGGAGTTCTCTGTTCTGCGCTGTGATCAAATCTATTCGAAAGACGAATTAAATGCTCAGTATACAGGGTTGCGAATTCTTGATTTTGAACTTGACTGCTGGTTGGATGGGATTAATCGAACGGAAGAACATCAATTTGAGGTTTATGCTGGACAGCTAATTCAATGGTGCAGAAAGCAGGGCGGGAGTACTTTTATCATTTCACATGATGGTACCATAACAAGTTATAGAGCTTTTCTTGGAGAGCAGGGGTTAACCCGAAGTGACTTTCTAGGCGAAGCTGGGCATTACACGATTAGAGATCTCTAATATAAAAGATCAATATCTAAACTAAGGGGGATTTTTCGTGAGATTATCGGACTATGAATATTTAGTTTTGGCTCTGGAAGAAGCAGATCAGGCGCTAATAGAAGGAACATATCCGATTGGTGCGATAATTGTGGATGCGGATGGGGATGTCGTTAGTAAAGGAAGAAACCGAGTCTTCTCCGAATGTGATCCCACCGCACATGCTGAAGTCGATGCTATTCGTCAGGCAGGGCAACATTTGCTGGATGTAAGTAAGAAGCGCTACACGAAGAATGACCTGACTCTCTACACCACATGTGAACCTTGTCCCATGTGTTCATGCACCATATTAATGTCGGGGATCAAAAAGATCGTATGGGCTGCGGATGATGAAGGGTATGGCGGGCTTAGACGTTTTAAGGAGGGCCCTCATTTTATCCATCTGTTCGACACACTTTCCTGTATTGCAGCACCATATCTTGATTTGGAAAATAGACAGCGAGCATTGCTTGCCCAATGGAATATTGGTAGAGGTATGCTTAATACAGAGTGGGAGACTCCCAAACAATGAAATCCATTCCGATCTCCATTTTACTAGCCAGTGTCATTTTGGGAATATCGTTCATAGTTGGCTGCCTGTTGCTATCAAATCAGGGGAGAGCTAGTGAATCGACTCAGGCAGTGGAACAGGATGTGCCGAACAATAATAAAACATTAATGACGATCCAAGAAACGGCGGAGTATTTGAGTATGACTAAAGAACAGGTGATGGACATTATTAAGGCCGAACAAGGAAGTTTCTCGGCATCCGGTTTCTTTGAAGGAAAAATGTTTCCTTTCATCAAGGTTCAAGATCAATTTTTGGTTAGTAGAATCGAGTTGGAATTGTGGGCTCAGGACGCATCTTCAAGTCATAGAAGATATATTAATGGGCAGATGCAATAGTCCTAGGGGACGACGGCCTAAACAAACAAAGGAGATAATTTGAAATGGAGTTCGCAGGACAGAAAATAAGAATAACACCTGTCACAGAACATGACCTCGACTTTATAAGCAAAATTGAATGTGAGGCGAGTATATGGAGTTTTGAGGAGACCGTTGAAACGGATACGGAGAAAGTTCGCGATAAATATCGTAGTCATTTTTTTACTGTGGAGGAAAAGCCGTATGCCTATGATTTCATTATTCGTCGTTTGGAAGATCCAGAAGGTGAACCAATTGGCCTTATCCAAATGTGGAGCTATGTAGGTCATAGAAAAAGCTGGGAACTCGGATTCGCACTGCTTCCGAATTATGTAGGGAAGGGCTACGGAAGTGAGGCTACGAAACTTATATTAGAATTTGCATTTAACGAGTTACACGCCCATAAAGTGATAGGTATGTGCAATGCTCAGAATGTCAGATCTGCTGCGCTGATGCAGCATGTGGGTATGACACGGGAAGCTGTGTTCAAGGAAGAACTTTGGTGGAACAATCAATGGACGGATCAATATTTCTTCTCCATTTTAGAAAAAGAGTTTAGTGAACGAAGAGGGAGGAATTCAGATGACCAAGTTGGTTTTGTTAAGTGAAAGGTGGGACTACAATGAGTGAAATCACTGTATATCATTATGATGCTTTTTCGACGGTTCCTGGTAAAGGAAATCCGGCTGGAGTCGTCTTTCATGCCGATTCGCTCAGTGAAGAAGCGATGCAGCAGATTGCGCATAAAGTCGGCTTTAATGAAACGGTCTTCGTGATGAGTTCAGTAGTTGCAGACGTTAGATTACGATATTTCACACCGGGTCATGAGATTAATCTGTGTGGCCATGCAACAATGGCATCCATGTATGGGTTAAAGACTAGAGGGCTACTGGAGGATAAGCAGTCGATTACCATTGAGACTAATGTAGGCATATTGCCGATTCAGTTCCAGCAGGATGGCGATACGATCAACATTGAGATGAAGCAGGATCAACCCCGTTTCATGCCATTCCAAGGTGACATAGAGAAGCTGGCAAAATCCATTAATCTAACCACGGATGATATTGATCTATCCACACCTATAGTTTATGGAAGTACAGGCACCTGGACTTTGTTGATACCGATTTGCAAACTGACTTCTTTCCAACAAATGAAACCGGATTCTTCTCTATTTCCTGAGATATTAGATGAAAATCCGAAAGCTTCTCTGCATCCATTTGCTTTGGAAACCCGCGATTCAGATGCGCTAATGCATGCCAGACATTTTTCCTCGCCTTTTTCGGGAACTACGGAGGATCCGGTTACGGGAACAGCAACCGGTGTGATGGGTGCCTATTATTTGGAGTATATGAATTCTGGGATGGATCAGACTCATTTTGTTGTGGAGCAAGGGCATGAGATTGGCAGAGATGGGAAAGTTCATGTCAGTGTGGTCAGAAATGGACAGGACATGGATGTCAGAATACGAGGCACGGCTGTTTTTGTGGAAGAAATGAAAGTGGAGTTGAATACGTAACAACGTAAATGAAGGAGAGGGTTTAGGTGGATGAACAGGCGGTACTACATACAGTTTCTCATTTGTTACAAGAAGAATGTTCGGACTCTTTGGTAGGAATTTATTTGCACGGGTCCATGGCTATGGGGTGCTTCCATCCCAATCAAAGCGATATCGATATACTGGTGGTATGCCGGGAGCAGCTGTCTGCTGATACCTATCGAAGGATTGCGAAGAGAGTGATGCAGACCGAAGATGAAATGCATATTGTCACAGGGTTTGAACTTAGTATTGTTTTGGAGTCTACGGTTGCTAAACTGACATTTCCGAGTCCATTTGAGTTTCATTACTCGGGGTATCACCGGGAAAAGTATAGAACTGATGATCAATATCTTTGCGGTGGATACGAAGATCCGGATCTGGTAGCACACCTGGCCGTTATTGTTGACCGTGGAATTGTGCTTGTCGGCAAACCGATTAAGGAGTTATTCCAGCCCGTAAAACGTGAATATATGTTGGCCTCTATTACATCTGACGTTGGTTCAGCTATGGAAGAAATAACGGAGAATCCTGTCTACTATGTTTTGAACCTATCACGGGTTCTATTGTATGTGAAAGAGTCAGTTATATACTCCAAGCGAGAAGCAGGCGAGTGGGCACTTATTCATATTTTGCCGAAGTACAAAGAAGTCATCTCACAATGTCTAGCAAAATATAACGGAGAGCTGGAAAGCGTGAATCTAAGTGATGATTTACTTCTGGATTATGCGAAGTACATGTTGGATGAAATAAAAAGGAGACATCATGATGATTATAACGACAGAGGATCTGGAACTGATTGAAGCAGCAAAGAACGTAATTTCGCGTTTGTATCAGGAGGGTAAGCATCACGTTGGGGCAGCAGTACGAACTCGATCTGGAAAAATATTTACGGCGGTACATCTGGAAGCCTATATCGGTCGTGTCTCAGTATGCGCGGAAGCGATTGCTATAGGTAAAGCCATTTCGGAAGGGGAACATGAATTCGAAACGATCGTGGCCGTAAGACATCCCGAAGTTGATCCTAATGATGCACCAAACGGAGCGGAAATCCAGTTAGATGTGGTATCTCCTTGCGGTATTTGCAGAGAACTGATTAGTGATTATGGGAAGGACACACAGGTCATCTTGCAGGGAGAAGAGGGTTATTCTAAAACAACGATTGGGCAGCTATTACCACAAAAATATACAAGAACATAATAAGGAAGGTAGACTGTGATGTTTGAGATAGTTGATATTCGGCAAAAGCCGGACATGCTGCAGACAGCTGTACAATACTTTTGGAAGCAGTGGGGCTCGGAATCAAGTTATCATTTTTACCGGGATTGCATTGAGCGTTCCGTGGAAACCGAGAGTGATGTACCCCGATTTTATGTACTGTTGGATGGGGACAGGATTGTTGGAGGATATGCTCTGTTAAGGAGTGATTTGAATAGTCGCCAGGATCTGTTCCCGTGGTTTGCGTGCCTTCATGTTGATCCAGAATACCGAGGCAAGAACCTTGGTGGGCAACTACAGAATCATGCGATTAATGAGGTTAAGACGAAGGGCTACGATAAGCTGTATTTATGTACGGATTTGACGGACTATTATGAAAAAAATAACTGGGCGTATATCGGTAAAGGATATTTGCTAGATGATGAAGAGACTCGGATCTATGAAATTTGCATAAAATGAGCGCTTTAATAACACGAACGGAGTGATTGTCATCGAACAAACCATTCGTTTAGCTCAAGACCTTGCGGAGAGAGTCATTCGAAAAGCAGGAGAGGTTGCTAAAGAGCATTTTGATCAGATCACCTGTGCAGTGGAGAAGGGCATCTTTGGTGATGTTGTTACGGAAGTAGATCATGAAGCAGAGCGGATAATATGTGATGAAATTACCATTCGTTTTCCCGATCATGAGATCCATAGTGAAGAGCGGGGCCATAACGGACAGAAGAGTGACTGGCTGTGGATGATTGATCCGTTAGACGGAACAAACAACTTTGCCATTGGCCTACCGATATTTTCCGTTTCCATTACATTAATGTATCGTTTAGAACCCGTCCTCGGAGTTATTTACGAACCTCTGGTGGATCGTTTGTTTGTGGCATCACGTGGGAATGGGGCAAGTTGTAATCAGAACCCCATGAAAGTCCAAAAGAAAGAGCATATTCATAAAGGGACCATTGGATGGATTCAGGGACATCAGGTGCAAAATGAGGAGAAGGCTGTACGGCTACGTCAACATCTGGATGTTTGCTTCAAACGAATGATGCGATTATGGGCTCCAACCTTACAGTGGTGCATGTTAGCTAAGGGGGATATTGACGGCATTGTGCTCTACAATTCGGAAGGTGACGATTTGTATTCAGGCATATTAATAGCGAAAGAAGCAGGTGCCATTGTTATGGATTTTGAAGGGATTCCCTTTGAAGGCATGAATTCAGAGCCATATCTGATTGCCTGCCATCCGGATCATCGTGAGTATTTCCTGAGTGTCGTTCGGGAGGGAATGAACTCATGATTAGCGAGCTTAATAAGCATGAATTCTATAATCCGAAGGAGAATGGTCGTGAACGAATCATTGCAGAGTCAGATTCAATTTCTTATTGAGATTGATAAGCTGAAAACGATTGAACGAAAAACGAGAATCATCCATGGTGACAGACTCGAAAATGATGCAGAGCATTCCTGGCATCTGGCGATGATGGCCCTGATTTTGCAGAGTCACTCCAACAAGGAGGTGGATATTCTCAAAGTCATTAAGATGCTTCTTGTTCATGACCTCGTTGAGATCGATGCCGGAGATACATTTGCCTACGATACGGTAGGGCATGCGGATAAATATGACCGAGAGATCAAGGCTGCGCATCGACTATTTGGGATTTTACCTGAGGAACAGGCCCAAGAACTGTTGAACCTGTGGCTAGAGTTTGAGGCTAAGGAGACCCATGAAGCGCAGTTTGCCTCGTCGATGGATCGGTTGCAGCCGTTGATCCACAATCATCAGAATGAGGGAGATACGTGGCAGAAATACAATATTACAAGTGAGCAGGTGTTAAATAGAAATCGGGAGATTGAGAACGGTTCCGAAACATTATGGACGTACGCACAGCAGATTATCCAAAATTCCGTAGACAAGGGAATCTTGACTAAATCCAAGTCTTAGAGCACATTGCTGAATTTATCTGATTACAGACGGGGGAAAATCTTTATGGGATATATCATGGAGTTGAGAAAGCTGGTGGGTTCACGCCCTCTAATCATGGCTGGTTCATGTGTGTTGGTCTTCAATGAGCAGGGCCATCTGCTGTTGCAAAGACGTACAGATAGCCTGGATTGGGGAACCCTTGGCGGATCATTGGAACCGGGAGAATCTTTGGAGGAAGCTGCTGCCCGTGAATTATATGAGGAAGCCGGACTAAGAGCGGGTGCATATAAACTCATTACCGTTTTCTCAGGTCAGGACATGTATTACAAGTATCCGCATGGAGATGAAGTGTATAATGTCATGGCAGTCTATGAAGCTACTGAAATTCAGGGCGAACCAACCGTCATGGATGATGAAGGACTGGAACTGCGTTATTTTGATCTGAGTATACCCATCCCAGAGATTAACCCGTTCACGGAATATGTGCTGAAAAAAGCGGGATATATTAACTAAGTAGTGAAAGGGGATCATATATGACACAGGATTTTTATTGTGATGAAGTGCTTAGTGGTAATACCAAAGTAAATATCGTCATGGAAACAGACAAGGTGCTGGCTTATCATCATACCCGACCATACTATAAACATCATATTGTCGTTATTCCAAAGATTCATATCCAATCGTTCATTTCACAGGAAGAAGAAAATAATGATGAACTATTACTGGAAATTATGCGGGTTATCAAAAAGGTTGCTGCGGACATGGTTGTCCAGACGGGTTCTTCCAAAATCGTAACCAACCTGGGCACTTACCAGGATTCGAAGCATCAACACTGGCATGTGGTAAGCGGTGAACGTATCCAATAAAATAAGTCTTAAGTAGAGTCTTCCTGCCGGATGTTCGGGGGAAGACTTTTTGAATTTAATGATTAGAATTCACTCTATCAAGAATGAGGAATTTGATTGGAGAAAGTAAATGGAGGTAAAATATGCTAAAATAGTTTGGTGAATTAATAAATTGAACTATTTATCAATCATGATGATCATATGAATTATGAATTCAGTACGTTGATAAAAAAGGAGGAATTGTGATGAGCTTTTCATTCATTTCAACATTTGCAGTTTTATTTAACTTGGTGTTATTCGGTTTGGGTGTATACGCCCTCATTTTATTTATCAAACTTGCTAAACGCGGGATTCAGGCGTTGGACATTTATCTATATGAGAAACGAGGAGAACGGTTCTAAGCTGTAGAAATCTCACTCAACAATAGAATTATCATTTTTCTCTCAGTGTTTTATTGTTGCTCTATTGATATGATTAACTCATTATTCAACTAAAGAGAGGGTAAATGACATGGATACTTTTTTAGAGCAAATCAACGAATTGCAGGAGCTTCAAAAAGATTTGGTCAGTATACATCCTTTATTCGCAGACTATTATCCCGTGGTTGTGGCATTTGAAACTTTATTATATATCTATGATTATTCGTCCAAGACGCAGCAATATGAATGGGTGAAAACCGTCCCGGATGACCTGAATATTCCCGAAGGATGCCTTGCGGCGTTTCGAGTGCATCACATGGATGAGCGGATGTGCGCAGTGGTAACGGATGCGGCGTTCCAAAATTTTGAGCAGAAAGTCTATCTCTTTCATGAATTTGTCCATTGTTACGTAAATGAGCATTACACCGACATGGGTGACCGACTTGAGATCAAACATAAGATGGAGCAAATCAAACGTGTAACATGGGAACTGGATTATGAGTTTCCTTATGACAATGAGATGGTTGTCCAGCGGATCACTTCGTTGCTGTCAGCCTTGAAGAGTAAGGATCTCTTGCAAGTGAAAGAAGCGAGAGTAGCCCTGTTCAGCTCTTTGAGTGAAGAACAAGGGGAGTACTTCAACTGGCTGGAATGGAACGAAGGTTACGCGCGCTATCTGGAGAATCGAATTCGGGAGAAATTTGGACTGGAAATCAATCATATTGGGGATACAGCTCCGTTTAATCGTCTTGTTTTCTATGAGTGCGGGTCGGAATACATAAGCCTGCTCGTTAACGAACAGCCGGATCTTCATACGGATTTGGAGCAGTTATTTGTGAGGATACAAACAGAGCGAGTGCAGGCTTGAACACCGGGTATAGTTCCCAAATTCATTACGGACATAAAGATAAGTGCTTTCATGGCCGATACCTCCCAGCGTTTCTAAGTACTGCTCCAAGGATGGGACACTGAGCTGCAGCATGTCAGCATAAGCATCTAGAGCTAAATACAGATGATTACGTAGAGCGTTTACGCTCATGTTCTAAGTAAGAATCGGGAGGTTCATATGCTAATGAAAAAAGCAGGGATTCTCTTAGGTCTCTTTGTAGTGCTCCTTGCAGGCTGCAATCCTACCAATGGAAATAATTCTAATCCGAAAGAAGCTCTGCCTTCGCTCATTACATTAACCTGCAACCCCAACTTCACGATTGAAGCGTGTGAGGATGTGGAATTCAAAGATCCGGTTGAGATTGGAATCGTAATCGAGGCTATAAACAAAGCGGAGCGTATATCAGGAAGTCTTGATTATAGCGTGGAGTATAAAATGAACTTAACAGATGCAGATGGATCCTTAACCCAGTATGATTTTTCCATAGGCAAAAATCCCAAGCAGTCAGCCCTTCTGGTTAACCATGAGGATACCCACGTAGGATACAGCATACCCATAGAGGATGCAAACCGAGTGAGGAAACTGATTCAAAGTCATACGGACTGACACAGAAGATTACAGATTACCTTCGGTAAGTCAGTTTACTATATAGGTTCAACAAAAAATTCCACGATAACGGAGAGGACAGAAAAAACCTAAAGAAGCGAAGCGTTCGCCTTTATCCCCGGATTTTACCCTTTGAAAATAGGAATCATAAAAATCTGGGGATAACAGCGATCGGAAGGTTGTTCTGTCATCGGAGTGGCAAGTGTAAATATTCTTTGGTTTAATTTATATATCTATTGAAACGGAGAGAAGGTCATATGAGTCACCTGATTACCATTCAACCTTTAACAGCATCGGATATGGAGGGTGCCTGGCGGGTATTCGAGACATCCATAACAAATGCATTTACACAGGAAGGGCTGGGTTCCCTGCACGAAGACATACGCGATGAAATTGAACACAAAAAAGCGATGCTTTACTCAGCTTTGCATCCTGACAACAAACAGGAATCGAATGTTTTCTTCTTGCTGGCCAAAAGGGAAGATACCGTCGTAGGCACTATTTCGTATGGACCTTGCGGCGAGGAGATTCAAGAATGCACCGACCACCAACTGAACTACGTAGGGGAATTGGGTAGTCTCTACGTTCTGCCAGAGGTTCAGGGTCGGGGAATTGGCTCTGCTCTCATTCATGCCTTGGCTACTGAACTTCAGAGACGTGAGATTACGCAATTTTGCCTGGATAGTGGATACCGGATAGCCCAGAAGAAATGGCAGCGGAAGTTTGGAGAACCCTATGCCGTGGCAAAGAACTACTGGGGTGAAGGCGCGGACCATATGGTGTGGTTATGTAATGTGAAGGATTTTGCTGCAATAAATGACTAAGAGATGACGACCTGTACTGAACAGGGGTCATCTCTTTTACTAAGTCAATCTTTCTGCATCGATAGAGGACTATTCTTCGTACAGTAAGAAAAAGGAGTGAAGATATGCAGTACATACAGAGTACACCCGAGCAACGTTTATCGCCGGATGCCATAACCATATGGAGAATCAGTGCGATTATATCGAACGGAATAGGGTTGATTGTGCTTGCAGCACTGCTGATTCTGGATTCCGTCTTTGGATGGAGGGCGTGGATTGGTTGGTTGCTGTGGGGAGTGACTGCCATATCAGTGCTGTATACGGTGTGGGAGGTTTTTATCCGGCCTTCATTGTTATACAAGCATTGGTATTACGATGCGAATGAGGAGTTCTTGCAATTGAAACACGGCGCTTTGAAAAAGGTACATCAGATCGTTCCCATGGCCAAAGTACAATCCGTCACGACGAACCAAGGTCCTCTTTTGAGAAAATATGGCCTATATTCTGTATCGATTGGCACGATGGGTTCATCTCATACGATCCCGGCGCTGCCAGAGGAAGTGGCGCTTGAACTGCGTAATCAGATTGCGTCCTATGCAAGGATTAATGAGGTGGATGAATGAACGAGATGAAAAGACAACACCCGTTAGCCATGCTCTGGAGTTTGTGGAAACTGGTGAAAAATTCTTTTGCATTTATCGTTTTTTTATTTATTCTCCGTCATGGCTCGGCGTCCACGTGGATTATGTATGGCAGAATCGTCTTCTATGTGGCTATCGCGTTTAGTGTGATAAGCATCATCTGGAGTTGGTTTACACTACGTTATTCCGCTGATGATAAGGCTTTTCAGATCTACAGTGGGGTATTTAATCGCACAAGAAGAACGATACCCTATACCAAAATTCAGAACGTAAACCGGCATACGTCGCTGTTTCATCGTTTGTTCCGAGTCACATCCATTCGTTTTGAGACGGGTATCAAGGGAGAAGATGCTACTTTTCAGCTGCAAGTCGTTTCGCTTTCGGAATCGGAGCGGCTTGAAAAGGTAGTAGCAGGGCATATGTCGGAAGCGAATGTCGCCAGTGATGCTGTAGAACCAAATGAGGAACCAGTGATGCGACCTGAACACGTAACACTGGAAGAATATATCCCCTCGACGGTAAAAGAAGAGCTTGAACGGAATGTCCATTACAAGTCCACTCGAAAAGATATATTCAAAGCTTCGTTTACGTCGCTCAGCTTTCTGGTGCTTATTCCGATTCTGGGATCGCTCTATTCGTCGATAAAAGATTTCTTTCCCGATGAAAAAGTGACGGAGAGCATCCTATTAACGTGGCTGGATACCTGGTGGATTACCGCATTGATCATTACAGGACTTATTGCTGTTTCCATTATGCTAGGGATTGTCAGAACCTTTGTGAAGTATGGTGATTTCCAAATCTCCTCTGATCGCAAACGTATCTACATTACGAAAGGTATGTTGGAACAGACTGCATTTTCAATCCTGAAAGAACGAGTACAGGCGGTGAAAATCACACAGTCTCCGATGAAAAGACTGCTAGGATTGGCAGAAGTGGAACTAACGACAGCAGGTGGTGTGGGAGAATCCGAACAGGAAGTTAACTCGCTCTATCCTTTTCTGCCTGTGAAGCAAGCTTACGATATGATCTCGGAGATTTTGCCATCCTATCAGGTCACGCAGGAGATGCAGAAGCTTCCACGCAAATCATTATGGCTGCGCATGCTGACACCAAGCTGGGTGTGGATCATTGCAACAGGGTTACTGTTTTATTTCAAACCGCCGATTCTGGGACAGAATCAGGCATGGTGGATGATTTCCGCTATTCTGCTACTGTGGATTGGCATATGCAGAATAACTGATTTTCTCCATACACGATACATCCTGAATGAGAACTTTATCCAATTGCGAACGGGTGCATTAACCTCGACACTATACATCTCCAAGCGAGAGAAAGTCATTGAGGTACAGATCACCCGGAATCTACTGCAACGTTGGTTTGGAGTTGCTTCGATTCAAACCGTGAATCGTGCCAAACCTGTTCTGCATCATACGCTAAACGATATACCGCTTGAAGCGGTAGAGGCGTTTCAGCTGTGGTATATGGAGCGGAGCCAGAACGTCCAGACTCGATAATGTAAAGGCAAGTGCAGGAAGACTACTAAGTTAACTGTGCACTTGCCTTTTGAATTGAAATTTTTAATTTCTATATCAATTGAACTAAACAGTTACAAGAGAACGGAGAGGACAGAAATAACCTGAAGAAACGAAGTGTTCGCCTTTATTCCGGGATTTTCCCCTTTGAAAATAGTAATCAAAAAAAATCTGGGGATAACAGCGATCGGAAGGTTGTTCTGTCATCGGAGTGGCAGGTGTAAATATGCTTTAGTACAATTGATATAGCTAAGGAGGTGTCCCTTTGATTAAAATCGTATTTATGGACGTGGACGGTACGCTACTCAGTGAGAAGGATCGAAGTCTCTCACCAAGTACAGAGGATTCCATTCGAAAATTGGTTCAGAGGGGCATAGAGGTCGTGCTGGTCACTGGCAGACCGTACAATTTATGCCGAGATTTCAGAAAACTCGGGATTGATACCATGATTTCGGCTAACGGGGCATTGATCAAGAGTGGTGAAGAAGTGATACATAAATCGGTGCTTTCTACACGAATGGTTAGAGAAATCAGTGAATTTGCCGAGTTGAACGGCAGCAGTATTTCTTATTTTACAGAGTCATTCGAAATGAATGGTTTATGCACAACGGATGTACGTGTCATCGATGCATTAAGAGATACGCTTGGTCTGATGGAGTACCCCTTGAGCATCAGTTCTTTGGAACAGGAAGTGTATTGCATTTGTTTATATGCCGATCAAGACGAAGTGGAGAAATTCCAATCCAGATTCCCTGCATTAAAATTCGTGAGGTTTCATCCTTACGTGTCTAACGTACTGGAAGAGAACGAAGTATCCAAATCGATAGCGACAGGGAAAGTGCTCGACCACCTGAATATATCGAAAGAGGAAGCAATGGCCTTTGGCGATGGTGAAAATGATATTGATTTGCTAGAGTATGTGGGACTTGGCATTGCGATGGGAAACGGAGGAGAGCGCGTCAAACAAAGTGCCGACTATGTCACACTGCGAGCAAGTGAGGATGGCATCACACATGCGTTGAGGAAGTTTAAAATCATAGAATAAGCAAATTTTGGAGTAATAAGGATATCCTAATTATGGGTTTTCATGTAGAATGATGGAGGATGAATTAAGCCCTAAAGCATAGGGTGTGATCGAAGGGTGACTTATGAAAAAGGTTGTCATTGTAATCTTGTCTTTTGTCGTACTTATTGGTGTATCTTCTTCAGCTTATGCCCATCCAGGTAGACTGGACAAAAATGGTGGGCATAATTGTTCCGCGAAATCCAAACAAAAGGGCCTTTGCACAGGCTACCATTATCACAAAAAGAAAAAATGAAAATGAGTTTTACAAGGTAAACCCAGCCCTGGTCTGATCTAAGGTTGGGTTTGCATGTTTATAATTTATGGTAGTCGCAGCTAACAGAATAGAATAAACATTACGTTAGAGGTGAGTAGTTTTATGGGCTTTATTGGGATCATTTGTGTAATTATTATGACGGTCACACTCATCAGCATAGAAAGTAATACGAAACGGTTAATTCAAGAGCAGGCCGAAACCAATCGGAAACTGGAGCAACTATTGAGGAAATAACGTTTTACAGACCAGATAGGAGGAGTATGACGATGGATCATATTAAAGCAATTATTTTTGATCTAGACAATACGATTCTCAACAGAACAAGTACCTTTGAAGGCTTCAGCCAGAGCTTGATCAACACTTATTTTGCTCATCTTGAGACTACGGATGATATTCTTAAACGAATTATTGAGCTGGATGAGGACGGTTACAAGGACAAAGATGTGTTGTTCAACGAGTTGCTCCATGAATTACCTTGGGCTGAGAATCCGCCTCACGCGGAGCTTATGGAGTTCTATGGCAGAGAGTATGTGAAAAGTGCTGTATTGATGGAGCAGGCGCGAGAAGTGGTTCAGCATCTAAGAGGAAAATATAAAACAGGTTTAATCACCAATGGTAAAACCGAGATTCAGTACGGCAAAATCGATCAACTTGGCATCCGGGATGATTTTGATCATATTATCGTTTCGGAAGAGGCTGGAGTCAAAAAGCCCGATCCTCGTATTTTCAAATTGGCATTGGATCATTTCAACCTCTCTCCCGAGCAGTGTATCTACATTGGGGATCATCCCGTCAATGATGTTGAAGGAGCGGCAAAAGTAGGCATGAGCACGATCTGGATGAAGGTCAATCAGCCTTGGCAGGACAGCATTACAACCAAACCATTACATGCTATTGAGCATCTTGGTGAATTAAAAGGCCTACTCTAAGGGGAGATCTTCAGATTAGCTTCAAACAACACAACATTACATAACAGACCAGTGAGGTAGGTGCACATGGAGATCAGACAAATGGCTACGGCATTTTTGAGTAATGGCAACGACATGTTAATGATGAAGAAGGCAGGCAGCAGGCTGTTCGATTTTGAGTTCTGGGGTGGTATTGGCGGGCATTTGGAGCACGGCGAGCTTAATTCACCAATGACTGCCAGTTACCGAGAGATTGAAGAAGAGACGGGGTTCAAGCAAGCGGAAATTGAAAATTTCCGTCTTCGATATGTTTTGATGCAGTATAGCGACGGTGAAGTTTGGCAGCAGTTTGTATATTTTGGTGAGACGACACATCGAGCCTTTATTCCATCAGATGAAGGGGAGTTATTTTGGGTACCTTTGGATGAGCTATTGGATTTACACACATCCATTCTGATTAAAGCAGCGATCCGGCACTTTTTGCAGAATCAGGAGACCGAAGAGATATGGATCGGTAATGTCCTAAAGCCAGAAGGGGCAGCGGCTAGACCGAGGGTAGAATGGAGTATTATGCAAGACACGATATCCTTCGAACCCGTTGTGTAATGTTAGACGTCTTGACCTGGAAAGGGACTTATCTCTGATCGAAAAAGCCATACGTTTAAACGTCTGTAGGCGACTGTTATAAAGAGCGAGGATATTAGCCATCCCCGCTCTTTTTTAATACCTCGTATTGAATATAAATTCTCTTTTTTAAAAAGCATGATGGATATTGATATCCAAACTTCAACAGGTGGGTCTTGGAGCGGCAGTGATCATCCATTATTCAATTCGGTTATTTTATGAAAATCAAGCTATGATGATTCGATCTTTCGTGCGTCTTCTCCGATTCTCAATGGCTTCCTCATAATCTCCAACTAACCTGTCAAAAATGTGATCCCACGAACGCTGTTCAGCAAGTTTTCGACCTTCAAGACCCATAGTCCTCAGTTGATCCATATGATCTCCCCAGAGGCATATCTCTCGAATCAATGCATCCGTATTACCCGGCTCGAACAGAACACCGCTTCGATGATGTGTGACCAAGTCTTTTACACCGCCACCATTCGCAGCGAGAACCGGCAATCCCGAAGCCATCGCTTCCAGCACCACATTGCCAAATGTTTCTGTTGAGGAAGGAAACACAAAGAGATCTGCCGAAGCATACATAGCAGCAAGATCTTCACCATGTAGATACCCCGTAAAGGTGACATTGGGTGGGGCTTGCATACGCATCTTGGGAAGCAATGGCCCATCGCCTACAATGATCCAGTGTACACGGGATTGCATATGTTCTGGCAACTGCTGCATGGCAAGGGTGAGGGTAGAGATATCTTTTTCCGGGGCAATTCGTCCAACGTAGAGTAAAATTAGAGGAGCCGTTATGTTGTAGCGCATATCGGAGCTTCGTTTATCAGGTGAATACAGACTGCAATCAATCCCGCGGGACCATAACTTCAGACGTTGAATACCTTTTGATTGCAATGCGTTTAAGGTCTCCTGAGACGGTGTCAATGTTGCATCACAGGCTCGGTGAAACCATTGGATATACTTCCAGTACAGAGGAATGACACTTTTCAACTTGTAGTATTCGAGGTACCGATCGAAGTGAGTGTGGTAGGAGATGACATGTGGAAGCTGATACTTGAGCGCATATCTGAGACCAAAAAGACCCATATTGAACGGAGTGGCGATATGCAGCAGATCTGGCTGAAAGGTATTTAGCTCTCGATGGATGGATGCTCGATTAGGTAAGGCGATACGACATTCCGGATAGAGGAAAAAGGGGATGTTGGTCACCGAACGGACCGGAGCGGCATCATTGCCTTCAATAACAGACTGCGGTGTGAATAACAGATGCTCAATGCCTTTGCGGTTCAAGTGATTACTCAAGCGGTGCAGCGTACCGGCAACACCATTGGTTTCCGGAACATAGGTGTCAGTGAACAAGGCCAGGCGCATCATAACCCCTCCCAAGACTCTTGATGACAAGATCATAACAGCGGATCATGTTCCAAAGGTCAAGTGAAGGTTAACTTTATCCATATTCCGTGTAAAGTGTGCGGGGAAGTAATCTGGGGCAAACTTACATCGGATAAACTTATATAACATATTCTGCTATGATATATAGGCGTTTAGTTATAGTGGACCCGTGTGAAATCATTCGTCCAACTTATATAGATAGAGAGATACAGGAGGCAGAGAGATGAACAAATTACAGGAAGAATTGCAGCAATTATTACCCTTGGAACAGTTTGACAGCATGTCGGGTGAGGAAGTGGTGGGGAGTGTTGCCATGGATCTGTATCGCGCGGAATTTGCGACCATTCGGGAGTGTGGACCTGAACTTCCACAGGTATTGCGAGATACCATCCTGATCATAGATCTGGATACAGAGCTGTCCATGAGTGGCATGACTGGTTTTCTTGAAAATGCGAGTGGGCGGTTTCTGGGTGAAACGATGGAAGCAATGCAGCGCATAGGCAATGATGCAGATGCAGAGATTCTGAAGAATATCCAGCATATGTTATCCGAAAGTGGTGTAACACCTGAGCTGTTAAGAGCGAATGTGAACGCACTCTCCGAGCAGGATGTGACGACGACCCTGAATACGCATGGACAGCAGATCCATGAGGTTTTACAACGGGTGGAGCTGGAAGCGGGTAATTTAAGCATGCAATCGGATAATGAAGAGGTATTTGAACTCCTTTATCAATATGTGGATACGAACAAAGATCGCCTGAAACAGGAGTTGGAGCACCTCTTGTCTAATTCAATCTGACACGCAGGAGGACTTCACTATGATTGTGATGATTAATGGGGCATTTGGCTCGGGTAAAACCTCTGCTGCAACCAAGCTGCAGCCGTTAATTCCGAACAGCATGATCTACGATCCAGAAGAGATTGGATACATGTTAAGAAACGTGATTGTGGATGACGTCCGAATGGATGTGGAGAAAACGGACGATTTTCAGGATATGGAGCTGTGGAAAGTCCTTACCGTGAAAGTCGCCCGTGAAATCAGGCAGAAGTATAACAAACATCTGATTGTTCCAATGACCATCTACAAGTCAGAGCAGTTCAGTTACATCCATCGGGGTCTGAAAGAGCTAGATACTGACCTTTTTCATTTTACCCTGATGACATCTATGGAAACATTACATGAGAGATTGTTGAAGCGCGGGGATAAGCCTGATGGATGGACTTTTCAACAAGCGATTAAGTGTGTCGAAGCATTCCATGGAGCACGCTTTGAAGAGCACATTCAGACGGATGGCCAAACGACAGATGATGTAGTGAATTTTATAACTTCCAAAGTGTTGTCAAACCGTAAATGAGGAGGAAAAATGATGAGTATCAACAAACGATTAGGTGTGGAATCCCTGTTGGTAACTTTGCTATTCACACTGGGTTTTATGGCTTGGAATGTCGTTCAAGGCATGTTAATGACGCTGAATCATACACCTGAAATGATGCACACCGATTCATCCGTTATGATGTTGCAGTCCAAGGTTGACTTTGGCTCCATTGCCCGTTGGGATACTACTTCCATTCTGATCGCTGCTGTTGGATTTCTCTTGCTTGCTGCCGCATACTATGGACTTCGATCGGGGATACAGCGCTGGACACAGCGTTCCTGATTTATTAATAAAAGAAAAGCATAGCCAAAAAACAGTTCTATACCAATGAAGTTGGTAGGAGAACTGTTTTTTTGTTTTTGTATCTATTTTTAATAGATTATAGATGCTTGGAGATGATTTCTTCCAGACCTTGCGCAACCGAATCCGCACCCCGTGCAAGGTGTCTCTCGTAGAGATGCAGTCGGACAAAGCTCTCATCCGTCCCCATCGCCTCCGAGAAAATGCCACCGAGTCCACGTGCGCGGCGGTCGATCTGAAGCAACAGTTCCAGTGAATCTCCCATCGGGTAAAACAATACTTCCAACTCATCCAAATAACCGCGGAATTTACTCGTTGGCACGAATTCAAATTCCTGTACAAATGGAAGATTGCCACCAAGCTTTGGAGCATAGTCATTGGTCACTTCACGCAGCTTGAAACCAAGGAGATCAATCGCATCAAGCACAGTGTGCATATCTTTTGTAGGAACTACATGGAGTCTGTCCCGGTCTGAGGGGTCCATGGCGCTTGAAATATCGAGGCCAGTTTCAACCCACACCTCTGCACGATGCAGTGTAATTGGAAGATTTTCTGGTAGATCAAAGGAGAAGGATTTCTCCAGTTTGGCACCAGGCTGTAATATAAAACCTTCGGTAAGCAAGTATTTGGCTACAATGGCAGTTTCATTTACTTTTCGATCATTGTGCTCCCGTATGTAATGGGTTTTGATCGTAAGGTAGATTCGGTCTACATTCTGTTCCACGTCTCCACCCTCGATGTACACGATCCCAGAGATGACTCCTCCAGGCGTAACCTCAGGTGTATGTAATTCTGTATTTACTTTGGCTGCTCCAACACCTACACTGGCTAACATTTTCTTAAAAAAAGACATTCATTCGACCTCCACATCCTATTGGTTTATCCAAGTGGCAAAATACGACTTCGAGCATAATACGGCGCCTACGAGAGAAGCGTTTCAAATTTTAACAAGCATAAGATGAGAATAGATAAAACTCTTAAGTGAGAAAAAAGTTAACCTATGGACAGGGAAATCGACTTATCTGTGTCGAATGTTGTTTAATATGGGATTTTCTTCTGGGGGGATATCTATTGGGCATGGAATGGTATGACATGATCGGACTACGTAACGGAGGATACAAGGGCAGATCGGTATTTACATGGGAGGGCAATTCCGCAGAAGATGTATTTGAAGCGCGCTTAATGCAGTTGCTGCCTCAGTATAAATCTGTGCTTGATGCAGGTTGTGGTCATGGTGAATTCACATTAAAAATGTCGGCCTATACCGATCATATTACGGGTTTTGACAACTCCAAGGAGCTACTGCGTATCGCTCAGGCTGGGCTTGTGGCCGGTGACGTTGGCAATGTTGAATTTGTCTGCGCTACAACCAAAACAGAGTTGCCCTTCGAAGACGAACAGTTCGACCTGATCTATGACCGCAGAGGACCTACGTCCATTATTGAACATGGGAGATTGCTGCGAAAGGGTGGCGTGATCTTTGGCATTCATACCGATGTAAGCAAGGTACGAGAAAGGCTGCATACAAATCAGTATGAAAACATTGAAATTGAGGAATTCAATGAGGCCCTAATGGTCTTCCCTGATGAAACAGAGTTCGCTATTTTTCTTTCCGATATCCCTGGCAACCCGGATTACACGCAGCCTGAGTACCATGAGCAGCTTCAAGTTAAGCTGAAGGAAATTCAGATTGAGGGGAGACTTGCTGTGCGTGAGCACAAATATATCTGGAAGGCCGTAAGGCGTTAAAGAAAGATTATAAAATATGATGCCTGACTTCGTATTTCAGATCTGGAGGTTGTGTTTTGGATAGAGAAACTTTAGAACAAAATTTAGGACCAGATAATGTGAATACCAGCTTCGAGCAGATGGTTAACGGGGAACGGAAATACAAGATGGTTTCAGAGGATGGCGGTTATTATTGCAGAACGATAGCTTCATCTCAGGGAGGATGGCAAAATAGCCACTTTCATAACCATATAACCGAGTTCTATGTTGTGCAGTCTGGTTGGATTGCTTATGCAAATTTTGCGAATGATCAGACGCTTGAAATCAGAGTTATGGGCGAAGGAGATCACATCATTGTGGAACCGGGAGTACACCATAATTTATATATGTCAGCTAATAGCGTTATCCATACGATTAAATATGGTTTGAATACACATAGTGATTGGTCTGCTTCTCCGGAACTGGACAGCGTTACACAGGCACTAATGGAGAGCGAATTACTTCAGACTTACGGTTAATCAGCTTGGGGGTAAATACATGCGTAGAAGTACGATATTTTGGCTAACTGGAGTTGCAATTGTTATTGTAGCAGCTTTCATTGTATATAATAATCTGGCTCCAAGCGTTACAGCGCAGGATGTTAACATGAAGGGCACGATTCGGCAGACAGCTACGGATGAATACGAGGTGCAATTAACCATTACACGCACAAAAGAAGACAAGGGTCAGCATACCGTATATCCGCTTGTACCTGGCTGGGGTTCAATATCTTTTGATGACAAAAAGGACAACCGATTTATTCGACCTACCTCCGTCGGCAGCACAGGTGCAATGGAAGAAATTTTTCGTCAAGCGTTACAGGGGCAGTCATCAACAGTGATTACTGAATTTGCGGGGTTCTCCATACCTGATGCAGTGGGCACGTACAAGGTTCGTTTTACCATTCATCCTTTGGGTGAGGAGGCAGAACTGATTCGGCAACCGATGATCTATTATGTTCATCAGGAAAAATTACTGGGCAAAGACCTGAGCTGGGTCTCAGGAGAGCCTCTGGAAATCATTAAGGAGTATGCAGAGTGATGCTAATTTATCAATGGAATGAGATTACGGTACGTTTACTGGATGAAAAGGATGAACAGCGCCTTGTTCAATGGTTGTCTGACCCAGCAGTACTTCAATATTACGAAGGCCGTGATCAGCCGCATGATCTGAATTTGGTCAGAGAACACTTTTATAGACAAGAGGATACGGCACATCGTTGTATGGTTGAACACGAAGGTAAACCGATCGGCTATATCCAGTTCTATGAACTGGAGGAGGAAGAACGGAATGAGTATGGTTATGGAGACACCGATGAAATCATCTATGGAACAGATCAGTTTATTGGAGAAACTGATTACTGGAACCGCGGTATTGGCACACAACTAGTAAAATCTATGTTGGGCTATCTAGTCAACGAAAAGCAAGCTCGGAAAGTGGTCATGGACCCGCAATCATGGAACGAACGAGCCATATCCTGTTACGAGAAGTGTGGTCTCAGGAAGGTCAGACTGTTACCAGAACATGAGCTGCACGAAGGACAGATGAGAGACTGCTGGCTGATGGAGTATGCCCCATAGGTAGTGCGCGGTGCTATATAAACCATTTAACCAAGGAGGAATGATCGATGGATTTGAGGTACCCAATTGGAACATTTGAACATACAGGCGAGGTTACATTAGAGCAGCGGAAGCAGTGGATTCAAGATATTGCGGAGTTGCCGGAGCGCGCCCGCGAAGCGGTCAAAGGATTGAGTGAAGAACAATTGAGGTTACCCTACCGGGAAGGTGGCTGGATGCTCAAACAGGTCATACACCATATGGCAGATAGCCATATGAATAGCATGGTTCGTTTCAAGCTGGCACTGACGGAGGATAACCCCACGATAAGACCATATTACGAAGAACGATGGGCTGAACTGAGTGATTCGCGGGAGCTGGATGTCGAGTTTTCTCTGCAAATCCTGGATGCGCTGCACCGTCGTTGGGTAGCGCTATTAAACACATTAACGGATGCAGACTATGCCAAAACCTTTTATCATCCCGCTTCCAAAGAAACGACCAGACTGGACTATAATTTGGGCGTATATGCATGGCATGGCAGACACCACATTGCCCATATTACCTCGCTTAGAAGCAGATTGGGAATCTAGTGGTGAAATAAATAACTTATTAAGGAGATTACATCGATGAATATACATATCAGACTTTTGGATGAGGGCGATCCGGTCGTAATTTCGCAGGCGTTTCAGGAACAGGGTTGGGCGAAATCGGCGGAGCAGTACATTCAATATCTTGCAGAGCAGCAGAATGGTGAGCGAGTGACTTTGATAGCGGAATTGGATGGAGCTTTTGCCGGTTACGTGAATGTATTGTGGAATTCGTATTACCCTTCGTTCAGGGAACAGGGTATTCCGGAAATTAATGATTTCAATGTGCTGATCAAGTATCAGCGTCAGGGAATTGGATCACGTTTGATGGACCGGGCAGAAGAAGTCATTCATGAGCGAACCGAAACTGCCGGGATTGGTGTCGGGGTGTTCTCCGATTATGGCAAAGCTCAAATTCTGTATGCCCGTCGTGGATATATACCAGATGGACAGGGCATTCACAAGCATGATCGTTATCTAAAATGGGGCGATGAAACGATCATCGACGACGATGTAGTGCTCTATTTAACGAAGAAGTTAAGCTGATCGAATCCTGAATAAAAAGGATTATAACGCTGTTGAGAGGACAGGGAATTACTTTCTTCTAAACAGCGTTTTTTACATATAATCAGACTGTTTTCGGCTCTAATCTTACAAGAAAAATAGAGTTGGATTGGGTGAAAATGTTATAATAGAGGGTAGTTGATTTAGCGTATAAACCGTGATGAAGCGGGCGATTTAAAGGGAAAGAGATCAATACATAAGAGGGAATGTGCAGGATATTTTGTATGAATTCGAGGAGGAATGTGTTCGTGGAGAAGACGATTAAAAATGTCCAGGATCTATATGACATGCTTGACGCAGAATTCAGATCAGCGAAGCAATTTTGGGAACCTTTTTACGCGGATCGGGAGCGACCAATCCCCTTCTTTCCAAACAAACCGGATGAAAATCTGGTAGCACATGTGAACTCAGGAATATTACCTGGGGGCAAAGCATTGGAGCTCGGTTGTGGCCCGGGAAGAAATGCAATATATCTAACACGTCAGGGTTATAAAGTAGATGCTTATGATCTTTCAGAGACAGCCATTGCCTGGGCCAAGGAAAGAGCTGTGGAGGAACAGCTTGAAGTGAATTTCGAATGCAAATCAGCATTTGAACTCACGCCACATGAAGAGTACGATCTCGTCTATGATTCGGGCTGTCTTCACCATCTGCTGCCACATCAGCGAATTCCCTACATACAGAAGATTCAGAACGGACTTAAACCTGGAGGGTATTTTGGAATGACCTGCTTTGCTCCAGGATTTGGCGGTCAGGGTGGACCGGAGAGCGTTATGGACGATTGGGAGGTATACCGTGAGAAGTCGATGAAAGGTGGTCTGGCTTTTACGGAAGAAAAGCTTCGCTATTTGCTGGAAGATCCTTTTGAATGCGTGGAGCTGCGACCGATGAAGGCGATGGATCAGGATGAAGATTGTTTTGGCTTGCCCATCCTATGGGTGACATTGTGGAGAAAACCAAACGTGTAGTCATAGATGAAGGATCAAAGATTTGACGTGTTTAACCAATATTGCACAGAGTGAGAGAAAGGCGGGGAGAATATGGGACAAAGGTATTTTATCATTACAGGTACATCCAAAGGAATCGGCAAACAGCTTGCGGAATTGTTATTGGAAAAGGGAGATCACGTCTACGGTATTGCACGCGGAACGTCTGACTTGGAGGAAGCTTACGAGCGTTACCAGCATGTTCAGTTTGATCTGGCAGATATTCATAGCATCGACGATCTTGTCTCAGGCATATTGGAACAGATTCCACCGCAAGAAGTTGAATTCATCGGGCTCATTAACAATGCAGCGATGCTGGAACCGTTGAAATCGATAGATCGGTGCAGTGCAGAGGAGATCAGTCTTAATCTGAACATCAGTTTGGCAGCGCCTATGATTCTGACTTCATCTTTTATACAACATACCAATCACCTGACCACACGCAGAAAAATAGTCAATGTATCGTCCGGGTCAGGCAGTTATCCGGCACCTTCAATGGCATCTTACTGTGCCTCCAAAGCTGGAATAAACATGTTCACCCAGTGCGTAGCGATGGAACAATCCGGGCAACCCAATCCCGTTGAAGTGATTGCATTCGATCCAGGGATGGTAGATACTGAGCTACAGGCTGTGGCAAGAGGCAAAAATGCAGAGGAATTTGCACTGTCTGAGGTATTCGGTCAGGTCTATGAAGCAGGCCAATTAAGATCGCCACAAGATGTCGCAAAGCAATTAATCGAACGGATGGAAGAAATCAGTGATCCAAGCAAGGTCCTCCATACTATGGAGGGATAACAGATTAACAGTTATACGTTTAGATTCATCTAAATTGATAAGAGATTATGGGTTTTATTTTGCCTCGAAATTTGTATTGATCTATTAATAGCGGTCGGAGTGGAAGAGACGGAATCGATTCTGAAGAAGCGGTAGCGTTCGCCTTTGTCACCTAATTTCTACATTTAATAAATCTAATAAAGGAAATTTGGGGACAACTGCGATCGGAAGAACGATCCGTATCTGGAACGGTCCCTCGTAGATTGTCAAACAATATGCTTCGGGCAATGCCCAAGAAGAACAGAAACGTGGTGAAGGTATATGTTTAAAATTATGCTCATTGAAGACGATGAATCGTTATTCAGTGAAATCAAAGAACGGTTATCCCAGTGGTCATATGACGTGTATGGCGTGCAGGATTTTGGCAAAGTGATGCAGGAATACAGTGCCATTCAGCCACAGCTGGTCATCATTGATATTCAGCTTCCCCAGTATGACGGATTTCATTGGTGTCGCATGATTCGAGCCCATTCCAATGTGCCGATTATCTTTTTATCCTCACGGGATCACCCGACGGATATGGTCATGTCGATGCATTTGGGCGCAGATGATTTTATTCAGAAGCCCTTCCATTTCGATGTGCTGATTGCCAAGATCCAGGCGATCCTGCGTAGGGTATATAACTACAATACAGAGCGGATTGAGCTGCGCACATGGCGTGGGGCTACCATTGAATATGTGAAAAATACGCTTACCTATAACAATGAATCTGTCCTTTTGACCAAAAATGAAATGTTCATTCTCAAAGTGCTAGTGGAGCACAAAAATCAGATTGTGACCCGGGAAGACCTGATTCGCAGTCTGTGGGATCATGAACATTTTGTGAGTGACAACACACTCACGGTCAACGTGAATCGCCTACGCAAGAAGTTGGAGCCGCTAAATCTGGATGGCTATATCGAAACGAAAGTTGGTCAGGGCTACATGGCAACAGAAGAGGCGGAAATATGATTGGTAAGTACATACGGGAAAAGCTAAGCTGGTTAGTGTTGCTTATAAGCATGCAGCTCATCTTTTTATTTGTAGCCTATATCGACACGTCCATTCCATTCCGATCCGTATCCTATATCGTCGTGCTGAATGTGGTGGTATGCATCGTTTTTATCTGGGCGAGATATCCAAGAGAGACTCGTTTCTACAAAAGATTAACTGCCTGGGATCATACCTATGATCCAGGGGATTTGGATATCGCTGAAAGTCCTTATGAACGGATTGTGCACGATGCCGTGACTTCCCAGACCGAACGTTATCGGAAGGAGTCCTCATCTCATTTTATTTTGCTGGAGCAAGAAAAGGATGAGATACTGTCCTGGATTCATGAGGTGAAGACGCCCTTAACCGCGCTGCAATTAATGATTGAGCGAATGCATGATGACAAGCTGCAGGGTCAGATGACGTATGAATGGCTGCGAATTCACCAACTGCTCGATCAGCAGCTTCACCAGAAGCGTATTCCATTTATGCATAATGATTTGTTTGTGGAAGAGACAGAGCTTGAACCGATTTTGAACGGCGAGATTAGAGCTTTGAAGTCATGGTGTATATCCAAACGGATTGGCTTCGACGTGTCATTAGATGTGACAAAGGTGCTGACCGACAGCAAATGGTTAGGTTTTATCATACGGCAGCTGCTTAGCAATGCGGTGAAATATAGTCATTCCTCTGACATTGTCATTGAAAGCAAGGAACAGGATGGGCACATCATACTGACTGTTCAAGATTATGGACGAGGGATCGAGGCGCAGGATTTACCACGTATCTTTGATAAAGGCTTCACTTCAACTCAGGGTAGACTGGAAGGAACGGCAACGGGAATGGGCTTGTATTTGACCCGACAGGTGGCACAAGCACTTCGTATAGACGTTAAAGTACAGTCTGCTCCCGGAGAGGGCACTAGTGTCAAGCTAACCTTCCCGAGAAAAAATGACATGATCCACCTAGCAGGCGTGTGACAACATTGTCACATGCTTTTTGGTTTTGTTCGGTGAATCGCACGATTAATTGGAGCATCCCGCCTATGATAAAGATATACCAAAGAGGAGTGAGTGGGATATGTTGATACTGGAAGCCAAAAAAATTCATAAAGTCTATGGCAACAAATTAAATAAACAGGAAGTCCTCAAGGGGATTGATCTCGGGGTAAGTAAAGGCGAATTTGTTGGGATTATGGGGCCCTCGGGTTCGGGGAAAACGACACTGCTGAATGTTCTTTCTTCGATCGATCGGGTAAGTCAGGGCACAATTGAAATCGAAGGCCAGGAGTTTACCGGCATGAAGGAGAAAAGGCTGGCTGAGTTCCGCAAAGACTATCTCGGTTTTATTTTTCAGGAATATAATTTGCTGGATACCCTCACGGTGAAGGAAAATGTATTGCTGCCGCTCTCGATTACGAGTATTCCGAAGCATGAGGCACACCTGAAGTTCGAACAAATCGCCCGTGAGCTGGGCATATATGAGCTGAAAGACAAATATCCATCCGAAATCTCGGGTGGACAGAAACAGCGAACTTCAGCCGCCCGTGCGTTTGTGCATGATCCGAGCATTATTTTCGCTGACGAGCCGACGGGTGCACTCGATTCCAAATCGGCTTCGGACCTGCTTGGCAAAATGAGTGATATGAACAGGAAGCATCAGGCTACGATTATTATGGTTACACATGATCCGTTTGCCGCAAGTTATTGCAGCAGGGTGATTTTCATCCGGGACGGTCAGATCTACACCCAATTAAATAAAGGAGACGAGTCCCGACAAACTTTCTTCAACGATATTATCAAAACTCAGGGCGTGTTGGGTGGTGTGCAGCCATGAGCCTGAACTACATCATCTTTCGCAATCTGAGGAAAAACCTGAAAAATTATTATCTTTATGTCTTTGCCCTGATTTTTAGTGTGGCCCTGTATTTTTCCTTTGTGACCTTACAGTATGATCCCTCCATGGATGAGGTTGCTGAATCAACGAAAGGAGCGGCTGCGATCGGCGCATCCTCCGTGTTACTGATTGTTATTGTGGGCATTTTTCTGCTCTATGCCAATACGATCTTTATCAAGCGACGCAGTAAGGAGATCGGTTTGTTTCAGCTAATCGGACTGACGAAGGGGAGAATATTTGGCATCTTGAGTGCGGAAAATTGCATTCTCTACTTTGGTTCTATGGTAATCGGTATTCTAATCGGGTTTCTGGGTTCCAAGCTGATATTGATGATTTTGTTCAAAATTATTGGCGTTGATGTGATCACAAAGCTATACTTCTCACCGATGGCGCTAGTGCAAACGCTGATTGTCTTTGCTGTCATGTATCTGCTTATCATGTTGATGAATTACACGTTTATCCGAGCCCAGAGTATTCTATCACTCTTTCGGGTGTCTTCTACAACAGAGCAGCAGGTAAAGAAGTTATCTGTGGGGCAGATTCTGATGGGCATCTTGGGTATTGCTCTGATCGTGTTCGGTTACATCCTGTCTGCACGGCTGTTCAGCGTCGAGAAATTGGATATGCAGCAGTTAATGTACACCATGATTTTGATTTTGTTCTCGGTCATTCTGGGGACATATCTATTCTATAAAGGTTCCGTCAGTTTCATTTTTAATATGATTCGCAAAAGCAAAAAAGGTTACCTCTCCATTAACGAGGTATTGTCGTTATCCTCCATCATGTTTCGCATGAAGTCGAATGCCTTGCTGCTGACCATTATTACTACTGTATCGGCACTCGCCATAGGTATGTTGTCGCTCAGTTACATTTCCTATTATTCGGCAGAGGCTCAGGCCAAGGAAAGTCTGCCAGAAGATTTTTCATTTGCCCAGGTTGATGTGAAAAATCGTTTTGTAGCTGAGTTGGATAACAAACAGATTCCATATGAAGAGAAACACAGACAACCTCTGTATATTGAAATTGACGCACACAAGGTGATGAATGACTCCACAATGGAAGAGCTGTTGTTCAGCAGTGTAGTAAGTGACAGCATGGTAGATAACATTGATCTGAAACCAGGAGAAGTCGTTTTCATGGGATACGGCAATGTGATTCAGCAGTTCTTTTCCATTCGGGAGGAAGGTCCCATTGTTCTGCACGGGTTGAAGAAAACGATTGACCAGCAATTGATTGGAATCTCCAAACAGGGCGTGCTTCCCGTATATTACAACAAAGGTACGCCAGTAGCGGTTGTGGATGAATCGGTTTATGCGGAGCTTGCGCAGGATCTTGATCCGAAAATTCAGGAGGTGGAAAGGACAGATTATTACGGTGTGCAAATTACAGATTCAAGTCAAGACGAGAATGCGTATGCCATTTTTGCAGATCTGAAATTGGAAGCTCCAAGCTTCTCCCAGATTGAATTCAGAAATAATCAACGTACCAGTATGGGCCTAATCATGTTCATTGTTGGTTTCCTGGGACTGACTTTCTTGATTACATCCGGGTGTATCCTCTATTTCAAACAAATGAATGAGAGCGAAGAAGAGAAATCAAACTATACCATTCTGCGCAAACTTGGATTTACTCAAGGCAATTTGTTACGCGGAATTCAGTTCAAGCAGTTGTTTAATTTCGGCATTCCCCTTGTTGTGGGACTGAGCCATAGTTATTTTGCCGTGAAATCAGGCTGGTTCTTCTTTGGCACTGAACTTGCCACACCAACTGTAATCGTTATGATTGTGTATACGTTGTTGTATTCAATCTTCGGCCTGTTGTCCATATGGTATTACAAGCGAGTGATCAAGGAATCATTATAGATCAGAGGATGAGCAACAAAGGAATACAGTAAAGAATTCCGAAGAAGGGGTAACTGTATGATATACAGTCTGCCCTTTCTTTTTTTTGTGAAAAAAAGGAGGATGACGCAAGACTTTCGTTCAAAAATGTGTGGGGCATGGCCGTGGTTCCTTGTATACTTAGGGTATCTGAATGTACATACAATGAATCGGAAAACGGGCACCATGGTGCTGATTCAGGAGGATCTCATGCAACAGGAACATACCGCTGGTCTCCACGGAGACTGGCTTCAATTTATGATTTTAACAACCAAACTGGAATTGCCACCCTTGCCAGCGGATACAATGGACCGTCCACGGCTCAGTTTGCAGCGCAAAGAATTGTTTCGATCCAAAGTCACTTTGTTAACTGCCCCGGCCGGTTCAGGGAAATCCACACTTCTAGGCAGCTGGGTGAGTAATGAAGCAGTACATGCGGCCAGTGTCTGCCTGGATGATAAAGATCAGGACCCACTTCAGTTTTGGCTCTACATTATTCATGCATTGGATCGAGTGAGAGAGGGGCTCTGCGGAGATGTTCTGCCACACTTTTTGCAACGGTATCCGATAGATCCAAGGTCAGCTTTAATATTATTGTTGAACCGTGTTGCCCAGGCCAATCAACAGGCACTGCTTATTCTGGATGACTATCATGCAGTAACTCAGCCTGAGATTCATGAGCAGATGCAATACTTTATCGAAAATCTTCCCCTGTCCATTCATCTGGTACTGTCAAGTCGCACCTATCCTCCATTCAAGCTTGAGAAGCTGCGTCTGAGAGGTGAATTGAAGCACTTCACGCTTCAGGAACTGGCGTTTACGACAGAGGAGGGCATTGAATTTTGCCAGGAGATTATGCAATTGGATATTGCGGGGGAGGATGCGCGTTGTTGGGTACAGCAGACGGAGGGATGGGCTGCCGGATTGAAGCTGCTGGCTTTATCTCACGCATGGGGTGCAGACTCTTTGGTCAGTCCATCCACTTCCCTGTCTCGTGAAGATCACGGGCAGCCTGGGGAGAGGACAATTTCGGATTACCTGCTTGAAGAGGTGTTTCAGCGTCAGTCACCCGAAATGCAGCAATTTCTGCTCCGGACAGCGATCACTAGAAGAATGAACAACAGTTTGTGTCAGGTATTAAGTGATATGCAGGAAGCTCCGCACTTGTTAAGGCAGCTGGAAAAGGAACATCTCTTCCTTGTTCCACTGGATCGGGAAAGGCACTGGTATCGGTATCATCATTTGTTCTCTGCATTTCTAAGGCGTGAGCTGGCTCGTTATGGCACAGAACAGGTGGATGAATTACATGCTCTTGCTGCACATTGGTATGAGCGGCAAGGATATCCCGCTGAAGCACTGGATCATTATATTCTCGGACAGCATATGCAGGACGCAGCCCGACTGCTGGAAGAGCTGTTTGCCCACTTTATTATGGGAGAGTGGTGGACGCTCCGGCGATACTTCGATGTTTTGCCACTGGAGATTGTGAAAGCACGTCCGAAGTTATATATGTCCTACCTGTTTCTAGTCGCGAGCGAAATGCCTTATGGACAGATGGTGAAGCAGCTTGATGAACTGGAACACGTCATCCGGGTGCATCTTCAAGGGCAGCTTGAACCTGAGATTATCGGGTATTTGCTGCAAGTCATTTGTGTGATGCGAGCCTACATGGCTTATCTGAACAGAGATTTGGATGGGCTCGCTCATTATTTGGTGTCCTATATCGATCAGGGATATCCCGATGATATTGCCTTTCAGTATATGGATTATGATCGGAGAGAGAGCATGCGCCTACGCAGCTTTCATGGCGTTAATGGCTATTTACGGCGTGCGGAAGCTTGCTTTGGGGCGATTACGGAACGTTGGTTAGCTGAACATGCCTATGTAACGTCCTACTATGGTGTCGGATATGGTGAAATTTTAATGGAACAGGATCGGTTATCAGAAGCGGTAAGTTATGCGGATCGAGCCCTTGAAGTGGCTTTGCAGATCAAGGTAGCTGCGCTGCTTGTTCCCGCGTATGTACTCAAAGCCAGACTTGAACTTACATTGGGTCGACCTGAGGAAGGCGTGAAGCTGCTTCAACAGGTCACAGGTTTGTTATCTGTGAAGGATATGGACTACTGGCAACCAGCCCTGGAAGCACATCAACATCGAATTTTACTTGAAGTGAGTCCCGTGGAATCGGCTCAAACCATTCTGGCTAAACCAGCAGGCGAAGGCAGTATGGCAGCTGAGACCAGCTGTGATCAAATCTTCCATTCCATGGTTCGTATACGTGCGATGATTGTCCTTGAGCAGTATGATTTTGCACAAGAGGAACTGAGACGAATCCGTAACCAGGCTGAAGAACGGGATTGGCTGACTGAACAGGTAGAATGTGCTCTGCTGGAATCCATCATGCTGCAAAAGCAAGGATTCACAGATGCCAGTGTTGCAGCATTATCCCGTGCCTTGGTGTTGGGGGGACCGGAAGGATATATACGTTCATTCGTTGCAGAAGGTGAGCAGATTAGGCGGTTGTTGCAGGACTACCTGTATTTACGCCGTACGAAGGCGATACAGGATGATGGTGTGAAAATGGCTTATGTGAAGCAGTTATTATCGGCATTCGCAAGAGACAAACGGGCAAGGGGCCTCTCCTCTGTAGGGGAGGCAAAACTGGATACGAAGGAAGTGGGGCTCAGTCCGATGGAGCAAAAGATATTCGGTTATATCGCTGAGGGCCTGACCAGCAGACAGATTGCTGTCGAGTTTGGTATCTCACCCGGCACTGTTAATACACACATTCGCCGAGTGTTCGCGAAGCTGGGTGCGAGTAGTCGCACTCATGCTGTACAAATTGCTGAGCAGCGGGGATTGTTATGATGAGCTGAAACGCTGTCTACTCTTTTGTAGACTGTTTTCCAACTATAGTCTCTCCTACAATGAAAATAATCAAATAACGCTGACGAGTCTTTGCTGACTCCAGGGTTATGTTCATGTAGGAGGTAACGTTAAGAGATGACAACACGTATATCCAAACAAAAATTTTGTTCTAAAAATAAGAACCGTAGGGTCTCGCCTTATTTGGCGGCTCTTCTGTCTTTATCCGTCATTACTGTTCCCGGAACAGTGAGCGCAGCGACCGATGCAGTAAGTATTCGTGACTTGCATCAGGCAGCACCGTGGGCAAGGCAAGCCATTGAAAGAGCTGCTGAGCAACAGATGATTCTGGCGGACGAAGCAGGGAACTTCAACCCGAGCGCAACGTTGACAAGAGGGGACCTTGCGTACACACTGGCACAACTAATGGAAATGAACATGTTGTCGTCAGCTCAGCTTCCAGATCTGTTATTTAAAGATCTGGATAGTAACGTTGAGAATGGATCCTATATTCATGCTCTCAAATTAGCCGGAATCATGAATGGTTATCCGGATGGTACGTTTCGTCCAGGCGGTCTGGTGACAAGGGAAGAGCTGGCAACGACGATTATACGAATGCTCAAGAGTAAGGGATATGATGAAGCGTTACAACTGACCAAAGAGTTGTCATTTAAGGACACGTCCAGCATCAGTACCTGGGCTTTGCCAAGTGTACAACAGGCCGTTGAATTGGGGATTTTGAAAGGGGACAATGGAAACTTTGTTCCGAAGCGCTCCACTTCCAGACAGGAAATGGCCGTGATCGCACTACGCACAACTGAAGTGATTAAAGCGCTTGAAGAAGCTGCGAGTCCAGAGGGCGCCAATCCGGAATCCAATGCTAATGAACCAGGAAAGGTAACTGAGGTGCAGGGTACAACTTCAGGCGGCAATGACGCAGGAAACGGTAAAGGAAACACAAACGGTAATTCCGAGGCGACGCCAGGAAGTGGAAATGGAAGTTCGGGTGGAGGAAGTGGATCTGCACCAACAACTCCGACGAATCCTTCCACTCCGTCCAATCCAGGTACGGGAAACAGGGCTCCAGTGATCGTTAGTGGCGGTTTGCCTGATCAGGAAATTACATTGGATCACGCCTCACTGGACTGGCAAACCTCCTCTTATTTTAGTGATCCAGATGGTGATGAATTGCAGTTCAGTGTCATAGCAGGAGATGAAACCATCGTTTCCTCCACTGTGGTGGGCCAAGTAATTCGACTTGTACCACAGGCTGTTGGTGAAATAACGCTGACGATCAAAGCTGTCGATGATCAGGGCGCAAGTGTCACGGCGAAACTCAAAGTTAAGGTACTGGCCAATACGATAAGTCGACAATTTCCTGATCCACATTTGGCTGGAGCCATTGCATATTGGTTGCAAAAGGATGTGGATGATCCGCTGACCAAAGATGAATTGGCGGAAGCTCTCGTTCAGACAAATGGGGGATTGTATGCGAGGAATGCAGGCATTTCCGATCTGACAGGAGTCGAGATATTCAAGGGGTTAAATATAACCGAAATAGATCTGTCCGGAAACGACATAAGCAAGGCGGATGCCTCTGGATTCGATCGCTTGAATTGGCTGGATTTATCCGGTAACCAACTGACGGAGATCAATGTTACGGAACTGGATCAGCTGGAGTATCTGAATCTCGCGAATAATCGACTGGCTTTAATGGATGTTAGCGGACTACATTCCTTACAGGAACTTGATATGAACAGTAATGAGCTTGTTCATTTACCCATTGGAATTGCTGAACTGTCTGATCTGCAATACTTGGATGTGAATAACAACTCCATATTCCTGAGAGAAGAGCCTGATTTCACACTGCATCACACGTTGCTGCAACGTGTGTACATGTATGATTTTGATGATGCTCCCCCCGTGCTGGTGGAGGCACCTGCGGGTAATACCGCTTATGTTAATGGAGATGAGATTGAGATCGACCTGTCCTTCATGTTTGAGGATGAAGATGACGCTAGGTCAAGCCTCAAACTTATGGCTGACTCACCTGATCCACAATTGGCAGATGTCAGAATGGTTGGACAGAAATTATATGTTAGAGCACTGGGGACGAGTATTGAGCCTATTCGGATTGAGGTGAAGGCTACGGACCCACTGGGCAAAATGGCTATAGGTCACGTGTACGTTGATCTAAGAGAATTAGAATAGAGTATTCTACATCAGGTATAAGTGGACTATAGTAAGTTAAACTAACGTGCCTTCCCTATATGGAAGGTGCGTTGTTTTTATTTTGTAGGAGATAAGTTCATGTTAAAATATGCAAGAAACGAATGTGGCTTCGAGTGACATCGTCAAACGATGATCAACTGGAAAGAAGGAAATAATCTCATGTTATCGATTCATCAAGCGGAGTACCAACAGAAATCAACTTTGCGCAATCTGATGGAATTGTACAAATACGATTTTAGTGAGTATGACCCGGAAGATGTTAACGAAAACGGGTTATATGAGTATGTGTACCTGGACCATTATTGGACAGAAGCGGGCAGACATCCTTTTTTGTTTCGAGTAGAAGGACAATTGGCGGGATTCGCACTGATTCGTGAAATTGAGAGTGAACAGGGGACGAGTGTATACGAAATGGCAGAGTTTTTTGTAATGAAAAAGTACAGAAAGCTGGGAGTGGGTGCGCAAGCCGCCATTCATGTGTTCAATCTTTTTCCCGGAACATGGAAAGTAGCGGAGATGGAGACAAATGAGCCTGCTCAGATTTTCTGGCGTAAGGTCATTGCACGCTACACCGATAATAAATACCAAGAGCTTAGAGAACCTGACTGGGATGGTCCTATTCAGATGTTTACTACGAAGTAAGAACGAGAAAGGGAGAAGATGATGACCCAAATCAATATCTATCCAAGTACTCCGGAGGATTCAGAATATGTTCGCCAGCAACTTATCGCATATAATGCTGCGCATGTGAGCGAGGAATTAAGGCATCGTTACGAAGAACTGAATTTCAATATCAAAAATGAGACCGGCGAGATTGTTGCAGGTGTGCTTACTACACTTTGCTGGAATTGGCTGGAGGTTGATATACTTTGGGTGAATTCTGAACAACGGCATCGGGGATATGGTTCTCGGTTGTTGCTTGAAGTTGAGCGAATTGCGCGAGAGAAATCTTGTGATTTTGTCATGTTGAACACATTCTCATATCAAGCACCGGAATTTTACAAGAAGCATGGCTACCAATTGATCACAACGATCGACAATGCACCGACCGGACACAGTCATTATTATTTTAAGAAGGACCTAACTTAAGCAATGTATGCGAAATAGGACAAATCAGGAGGATTATTATGGTTACCATTAAAGCAATCGAACTTGAGGATCTACCGGCGCTAAGTCAGTTATACAACGAATTGATGGGTACACCGACTAATGAACAACAGATGCAGAAGATGTTTCACTATATCCAGCAAAATGGACACTACCATGTACTCGGTGCATTTTACAATGGCGAACTGGCCGGATCAGTTATGGGTATTGAATGTATGGATCTGGCAGGTCAGTGCAATCCCTTCATGGTTGTGGAGAATGTGATTGTATCCGATCAGGTACGCAGACAAGGAATTGGTCAGAAGCTTATGCTTCAGATTGAGCACATTGCGAGAGATCTTGGATGTGAATACATGATTCTGGTGTCTGGTGATCAGCGTAAAGAGGCTCATATTTTTTATGAAAAGCTGGGCTTTAAAGATGAGAAAGTTCAGGGTTATCGGAAGCATTTTAATTAATCAATATAGCACGGAAAATGTCTAATCGGTAGAAGGACTACTTAAGGAGCAGGGCGAATAAGGCATAGTCTTGAAATAAATGAACTGATATGAGGGAGGCACTCTCGTGTTCAAAAAATGGGCTAATGTCTTGATGATTCTGAGTTTGGTATTCGCTGTATGTTCCCCAACATCCTATGCCGCTGCCAAGACGGTTAAAGTAACCGTGACGCTTGTCAGTGCAGAACTGGTGGAAAACAATTCCGTTGGTAATGAATGGGCCATTGGGGCAAGTGTGAACGGCAAGAGCCTGGAGGAGGGTTCGTCGGTTACGTTGAACCTGAAACCTACAGATACGCTTAAATTACAAGCGAATGCCGAAGAGCAGGACAAAATTCCTGATCAGGGAAGCAAAAGTATGAACGTTAAGGTTTCCTCTATTTCCAAATCAACCAACAAGACTCTATCGGTTGTCGTGACGGAGAACAGAGGCCGTTATTCGGGTAACACAGCGACGTGGGAGTTCAAGTTTAAGATCAGTAAGAAATAAAATAGGGCCCGATCATGTAAAAGAGAGCCTAGCGCTCTTTTTTTTACTTTATACGGATAACCTTGAACTGAAGGAATGTATAGTTTCGGGAAGGATCTCTCTTTGGTAAAATAAAGAAAGTTATGGGCAGGGACGTATATATTTCATTAAAGTTGTAGTGAAGACAAAAGGAGGTTAACCAGATCATGCGTATTGTAGATAACATTAAAGTCTGGGGGGAGCCGCTGGAGAATGCGGTAAGTCAGGCGGTGACTTGCTCGCAGTATGGAGATGTACTGGGCGTGGCTCTAATGGCAGACCATCACAAAGGATATTCACAGCCCATCGGGGGCGTGGTTGCCTACCGGAACATGATCAGTCCGTCAGGGGTTGGATATGATATTGCCTGCGGCAACAAGGCTGTGCGCACCAACCTGATGTGGGATGATATCCGGAATCAGATTGCTGTCATTATGGATGACATTAATGCAACCATATCCTTCGGTGTAGGACGCAACAATCCAAATCCTGTGGAGCATGAGTTGTTCGATGATGCCAGCTGGAAGCTGTTTGATACCATTGAGCATGAGCTACAGCACAAGTTGAAGACACTCGCACGCAACCAGCTCGGGACGGTAGGTAGTGGCAATCACTTTGTCGACATTTTTGTGGAAGAGGCGACGGGTAAAGTATGGATTGCAAACCACTTTGGCAGCCGTGGCTTTGGGCATAAGGTCGCCAGTGGTTTCCTGAACCTGGCTGCCGGACGTGCATTTAGTGGCAAAGCGCCGGGAGAATCGATGGACCAACCACCAACACTGTTTGATCTCAAGAGTGAAATGGGTGATATGTATTGGGACGGGATGACTTTGGCCGGCCGGTATGCATACGCAGGGCGAGATTATGTGATTGAACAGGTGCTCGGCATTCTCGGGGCGAGCGCAGAGTATTCGGTTCATAACCATCATAACTTTGCCTGGAAAGAACAGCATATGGGCGAAGAAGTGGTGGTGGTCCGCAAAGGAGCAACGCCGCTGGCACCGGGCCAGCTCGGTTTTGTGGGCGGAAGCATGGGAGATATCTCGGTAATCGTGGAAGGAATCCACAGCGAAGAGAATACCGAGTCTTTCCGCAGCACCGTGCATGGTGCAGGTCGGATTATGAGCCGAACCCAAGCGGCTGGCAAAATGAATTACAAGCTGCGCACACGTATGGGCGGCGAGATCAGCGAGGAACAGATGCGAGCGGCAATTCGTGCATATGGTGTGGAGCTTCGGGGTGCAGGCACGGACGAAAGTCCTTTTGTGTACAAGAAACTGCAGGATGTGCTGAATGCGCATGCGCATACCTTGAAAATCAACCATACCCTTCGCCCCGTAGGTGTCGCGATGGCCGGGGGTAACGAATTCGACCCGTATAAGGACTAGTTAGATATGTTCAACTCAACATTTACACAACAACGGAGAGGACAGAAATAACCTGAAGAAGCGAAGCTAAAAGCTTTCTGAAAGAAAGCTGCATCGGAAGCATAGACCTCGCCTTTATCCCCGGATTTTTCCCTTTGGAGAAGAGAATCAACAAAATCTGGGGATAACAGCGATCGGAAGGTTGTTCTGTCATCGGAGTGCCAATGTAAATATTTATTAGTTGAACTTATATAGAAAGAAGAAGGTGAACCTCATGAGAAATTGTGCGATATACAGCTCGCAGTTTGACCTAAATCAGTTGTTTGAAATAATTCAATCCATATACCCTCAGGATACAATTGAACGTAAGGAAGACAAAACCCATATTCAAGTTACACGCAAAAAGTTATTTAGTAAGAAGACAAAGGGCTTCAATATCATGACGAGCCAGACCCACCCTGAAGAATTTACGGCTATGATTCAAGGGATGCTGGGGTTTCTGAGTCAAATTGAGGGAAAGAATGCTTCGCTGCAGGAGAAGGTACTGATTAAATGCTCTACACTGAATATGGTTGTTGGCATCGAGACGGAAGAGGACATTTCCGAAGAATTCTTTAATGAATTATTACATCTGGCCGATGCCCTGGATGCAGTCATTTTCTGGGGAGGTGGCTCCTTGCTGAATGCGCAAGGTCAGCTGCTGTTGGATGTCAACGGAGAATCCGAAGTAGAGGATTACAAAGTGACAGCGCACACCAGTTTTCTGGATGATGTCAGACCCCCGTCGGAATCTGCAATGCTGCGCAAAGAGCGCTCCGAGCAGCTTCTAAACGAGCAAGGAATCCCATTCAATGTTCATTTGCCTGCAAGAGCGGGGGATGAGCATACTACGATCCGTAGTGTGGAACAAGTTGCAGAGCGCGCGGTAGCCCTTTGTATTGCAGCTCTCAAAGGTGAATGCCTTGGAGCGGGGGAGAGCGCAGAAGATACAGCAGCGCTGGTCCAGGAAGTAATCGACAAGTATGATGCAGCTTCATTCTTTTCACCTGTGGAGAGAAGATTTGTGGAGCAGCATGGGGCAGAGCATCAGGAGGTTATCTCCTTTTCATGGGGATATGAGGCTTATCATGTGATGTTATGGGCGCTTGGCTACGTCAAAGAACTTGGAGCACCGGTAAATCTTTGTAACGTAGGACAGGATGTAGGATATTTACAGCAATGTGACGATGTTGAAGCCTTTGTAGCCGGGGCACAGCTTCGCTCCATAAGCGAGATTTTGGATGCAGCGGATCTAATCTACCGGTACAACTGGGTGTGTGTAGACAGTCGTGTGAAGGAGCAAACACCTCCTGGGGGTCTGAATGGCGGAGTGGCCTACGAACGTCACCGTGCGCTCAATTGGTTGATCTGTTATCTGGATCAAGATTGGGATGATGTACGGACAGATACTTAGAATAGACTTTTAATATCAACTATTTTTTATATGGCATTCAAATTCAAATACCCCCAAGCCAGTCGAATACTGGTTATGGGGGTGTTTTGCTGTCTATGGGTACCTTATCTTTTATCCGCTATGTCTTCCATACTGTTCCCGAATCATCACATCAGCAAGAATCAGCTTTTTCTCTACATTACTCTCCGGGTTCACAATTCGCCATAACATCTGGTCGACCGCACGCGCACCAAGCAGTTCCTTGTTCACATTAACTGTGGCGAGTACAGGGATATTATCATACACATTATCGAAACCGGTGACTACGCACTGATCGGGTACACTAATCCCTATGCTCTCCAGAGCCTCGATGGTGTATAGCGCATAGAAGTCATTGGCACAGACAAAAACCTCAGGCAAATTCCCCTCATGAATGACCGAAGTGAACGTCTTGTGAAAATCATCCACATCCGGGCTGCTTAGTTCGGGGATCTGATTCATTTCCAATCCATGACCCATCAATACCGAAGTATAGGCGACCCATCGTTCATAGAAGCTGTGAGCGTCACTGGTGTTTCCAACAAACTGAAACCGCTTGAATCCCTTGCGTAGAAGGTAGAGCATAATGTCACGCATGGAAGCAAAATTGTCTGTGAAAATACTGTCACTGTGAAAGACAGGGTCGAGGTGATCCACCATGACAACAGGAATGCCCAGACGTTTAATTTCAAGAAGAATGGGTGTTGAGATGGAGCCAACCGTAATAATGCCCCGAATGGCATCCGGATTCAGCAATGTGAATAGTTGATCCGCCGAAGGCTCTGTCAGAGTAAGAATATTGATGCTTTTCTGGTTCAGTCTGGAGGATATCCCGTTAAAGACAGGCCCCCAGTATACGGATTCCTGATTCTGATAACGAACATTAGGAAACAAAATCAAAATGGTGCCACTCCACCGCGTGTTTTGCGGGTCCTGAAGTTCATTGCTGCTATACATATCACCAGACAACATGCTGTTATCTTTGAAATATCCAAGTTTGCCAGCGGCCTTAAGAATAACGTCCCGTGTCTGCTCACTAACACCTGATTTTCCGGACAGTGCTCGTGAGACCGCAAATTTCGACAGACCTGTAAAATGTGCTATTTCCTGAATTGTTACCTTCGTCTTCATCATACCATCCTTACACTCGTAGTTCTGCCGTATTCCTTACATTGTGCAATAAAGCTGTTTCTAGTATATCATGTTGTATTTCTCTTAATCTAATAACGGCTGTAGAAGTTAAAATGTTAGTGTCCCATACATGTAACGACGGAGATAGACCACGGTGATGGACATGTTGCAGGAGAAAAAGGCGAATTTTGAATAGTTTATTATCTTTTTGTTATTTTATAAAATAACAAAATAATCAAAATGATTTTCGTTTTGGATATGGGAGTACTCAGAAATGTATTCGGATAATATGCTATATGATAAGCTTTTAAAGCGATATAACAGCATTTTATCAGAATAATTAGAAAATGTTAACAATAAAAATGTTGACGCTTACATTATGCTATGTTAAATTTTGTTTGTCAAAACCAAACGATAAAATAACAAATGGTGGTGATCATCGAATTTCATTAGGATAAATGGGAGACAGGGAGTTATGCCGGACCATGATTTGTATACACATTCGGGGAGGTTGTTAAAATCGTGACTAAAAAATGGAACGTTTTGCCGCTCATGTTATTGGCCGTAATGCTTTTTGTATCCGCTTGCAGTGGTGGGGGGACGGCTCAGCCGGCTGATGATGCTCCAGCGAATACGGGCAATAGCACTGGAACCGTCGAGACAGACAAAGAAGGCGGAACAGAAGAAGTGGCAGTCGATGTACCTGATTTGGGTGGGCGTGTCATCAAGGTTGCGGCCTGGTGGGATCTGAAGCCAGCGGGGGAGACCGCTTCGGATAAAGCGAGACTAGATAAAATCGCTGAAGTCGAGAAGAAATACAACGTAAAAATCGAGTTCGTGAATGTACCATTCGAAGAATACATGAACAAATTTACAACGACAGCGCTGGCTGGCGAACCGTTCGCAGACATCGTTCAGATGGAGTACAAATCCGCATTACCCGCCATCCTCAAAGGGCAACTGCTTCCGATCTCCGAATTCACCACAGCTGAGAATAACATCAACCAAGAGGCAAATCTGATCGCAAAATACCCTGCCATCGCAGGCAACTACTACGCATTTGAATCTCCAACCAGCATCGGTCTGGGACTTCACTATAACCGTGACTTGTTCAAGAAGCTGTCGTTACCTGATCCTCAGGAGCTTTATAACAAAGGCGAATGGAACTGGGATAAATTCTTGGAACTGGCGAAACAAGCGACCAAGGATACAGATAACGACGGAAAAATTGACGTATACGGGTTCTCCGGCTGGGCTATTGATGTGCTTCGTCACTTTACTGCAGCTAATGGCGGCACGATTGTAGATGACGAACATTCAAAAGAAGGATTGTCCGATCCGAAAACGATTGAAGCTGCCGAATTTGTCAAACGCTTGTATAACGTCGAGAATGTTGTAAAAGTCAAAACAGGTGACAAAACGAACTGGGAGGAAAGCAACACATTCAAGGATGGAGATGTGGCTTTGTTCACTGCTGCGGAATGGCAGTTGGGCGATATCACCTTTGCTGCCGGAGTCGTACCAATTCCGAACGGTCCTCAGGGCAGCAAGGATGTAACATACGCCAACAACGCTGCCTCAGCAAAATTCATTCCTAAAGGTGTGGAAGATCCTAAAATTGTATACCAAATCTATGAAGAAACCTTCGACATTCCACAGATCGAAGAGTACCCAGGTCAGGATTACCTGGAAAGCCGTTATACCGACGAGAAGGACATCGCCATGATTCGGGAGCATATCGCTGGAACGGGCCGCATCTTGCTGGATGACGCCTACGCGGGTTATCCAATCGGTGACTATGTAAACGACATTATCAAAAACAATGCTTCCGTTACAGCAACAGCCGAGAAGTATAAAGCGCAGGCACAAGCAGCAGTCGATAAGCTTGGCAAACAGTAATTTCAGCATGATTCAGACAGGGGTGCCTCGTGTCCGGGCTCACGCACGGGTACCTCTTTTTCTGTATCACGAACTAAGTATTGCTGGCATCAGCCTTGATGAGGAGGGCTCGTAAGATGGCTGGAATTCTACAACGAAAGAAATGGATCCTGCCCATAGTCATTGCAGCAGTAGCTGCCTGCGTCATACTTTTGCTTACTTCCGGTGCAGGTGTAAAGAGTGCAGTTGTGCCTTCTGGCAGTTTGCCTGCCATTGAGGTGGATGCCATTTTGCAGCAGACGAGGCAGAAGAACGGATATGAACAATATTTGTCCCAGGCAGGTGAGGCCTCAAGACCGAATGTGGATATGACCATCGAAGCAGGAGACTACATACGGGCAGAGGGTGAAGAGGTACGTAAACTGAAGGATTATGAAGGCAGGCCGGGTGTATCGCTTCATACTGGGGAGACAGGCGAGATCGACTGGGTAGTTGACGTACCGGAAACCGGGCTGTACAACCTCTCTGCTGTCTATTTTCCCGTAGAAGGCAAGAGTTCGGCCATTGAGCGTGCATTGTACATTGACGGTGAACTTCCGTTTGCGGAAGCCGCCTATTTGCAGTTTGATCGGGTATGGGGCAATGAGAAACAAGCTGTTGAACAGGATAATCAGGGCAATGATCTTCGTCCAAAACAAGTGGAGAAGCCCCGCTGGATGGAGGAAACATTTCAGGACCCGGATGGGTATGAACAGGTTCCATTCAAATTCTATCTGGAAAAGGGAAAGCACACGTTAACGCTGAAATCCTCTCGCGAACCCATGGTAATTCGATCCATACGACTATTCAACGAGAAGCCAGCCGTTGCTTATGCGGAAACCGCAGGGGCTAAGCAGACGGATTCTTCCGGTCAGCCTAAGGATGTGCTCATCCGAATTGAAGGGGAAGCGGCAGTTGCCAAATCTTCACCTACGTTATATCCAACCAGTGAAAGATCAAGTTCAGCCGTATCTCCGTACAGCGCTTCCCAGGTGCGTATTAATACGATTGGTGGCTTTAACTGGCGTCTGCCAGGACAGTGGATCGAATGGGAAGTGGACGTGCCGGAGAGTGGACTTTATCATATCGGTTTTACCGCTCAGCAAAATTTTGTCAAAGGCATCTATTCCACACGCAAGCTGACCATCGATGGCGAGATTCCGTTTGCGGAGATGACGAAAGCCCCGTTCCGTTACCAAAGCGACTATCGCATTGATGTGCTGGGCGGTGAGGAAGCTTACAAGTTTCAGTTGGATAAAGGCAAACATGTCATTCGGCTGGAGAACAGCCTGGGCGACTTCGCACCACTCATTCGCAATGTGGAGGACAGCCTGTACAACCTGAACTCCATGTACCGGAGAATTCTGATGATTACAGGCACGAAGCCGGATGAATTCCGGGATTATCGGGTGGAGAAGCAGATTCCGAATCTGTTGGAGGTATTTAGCGGAGAAAGCAAACGCCTGAAGGAAGTGGCAAGGCAACTTCGTCTTCTGTCAGGCCAGTCCAGCGATCAGGAAGCGTTGATCAAAACGATGGCCCAACAGCTGGATGAGATGATCGATAAGCCGGATACCATTCCAAGAAGACTTGCTGCTTACAAAACGAACACGGGCGGACTGGGGACTTGGGTGCAGCAGGCTCGCGAGCAACCGCTTGAGATTGATGCCCTCTATGTAGCTTCATTAGACAGTAGCATTCCCGGAACGGGTATGGGTCCGCTGGCGAAGCTTGGTCATGAAGCGAAGACATTCTATCATTCGTTCTTCATTGATTATAACCAGATCGGGAACGTAGCCACATCAGAGGATCAGCGCACGGTGACGGTCTGGATCGGCAGTGGTCGTGATCAGGCGAACACGATGAAAGCGATGATTGATGAGACATTCACACCGGAGAGCGGCATCAACGTCAATTTGAAGCTGGTCAACATGGGTACGCTGTTGCCAGCTACCTTGTCGGGTGAAGGACCTGATGTAGCGATGCAGATCGGCAATGATCTGCCCGTGAACTTTGCGATGCGGAACTCGGCGGTGGATCTCACCCAGTTTAGTGACTATACCACGGTGGAACAGGAGTTTAGAGATAGTGCCATCGTACCGTACGCCTATGATTCAGGCGTGTACGCCCTGCCGGAGACACAGACCTTTAATATGTTGTTTTATCGAAAAGATGTGCTTGCAGAGCTGGGGCTTGAAGTTCCTCAAACGTGGGATGATGTCGAGAGCCTGCTGGCGATTCTGAGCAAAAATCATATGGAATTTGGCATGCCGGTGGTGGCCCAGGCCAACATGCAGGGGGTCAATATCCCGCCTAATTCGCAGTATGCAACGATGCTGCTGCAGAACGGCGGCTCCTTCTATCGGAATGACGACAAGGAATCGGATCTGGATTCGCGCATCGGCATCGAGACCTTTAAGAAGTGGACAGAGTTTTATACCGATTACAAGCTGGAGCGGGAGTATGACTTTGCCAACCGTTTCCGGACCGGACAGATGCCGATTGGTCTGACGGATTACACGATGTATAACCAGTTGTCCGTATTTGCACCGGAGATCCGTGGATTATGGGGATTTGTTCCTGTTCCGGGGACTGTGCAGCCGGATGGAACATTGAATCGGGACGTTCCGGGTGGCGGCAGTGCGGTCATGATGCTGGAAAGTGCCAAGGATCAGGAGGCGGCGTGGGAGTTCATGAAATGGTGGACCAGTACACCGGTTCAGGCTGAGTTTGGCCGCGAGATGGAAGGGCTGATGGGTGCGGCTGCGCGTTATCCGACGGCCAACATCAAGGCACTCGATTCACTTCCATGGCCTGCTGAGGACTATGCGAATCTGAAGGCACAATTCGAGACAGTAAAGGGTATTCCCGAAGTACCTGGTGGTTATTTTACCGGACGTCATCTGTTCAATGCATTTTACAAGACGGTTGTTGGTCAAGTGGAAGCAAGGGAATCCATCATGGATTACACCCAGTACATTCAGGACGAGATTCGAGTCAAGCGTAATGAATTTGGTCTTCCGTAAGCAGAGGGAGGGTTAACAGTGTCACAAATATCACTCCGAGACGGACAAAACAGTCCTCCTGAGAAAACACCAGGCATGGGCATGAAATCATGGTGGTCCTGGAAGCTCAAGGAAATGAAGGCCAGCAAACATTCCTATGTACTGCTAGCTCCTTATATGATCCTATTCATCATGTTTACTGTGATTCCGGTGGTCATCTCCATCATACTCAGCTTCACCTATTTCAACATGTTGGAGTTTCCGCGTTTTATTGGCTGGCAGAACTATACCCGGCTGTTTCTGGAGGATGACGTATTTCTGATTGCCATCAAAAACACGTTGCTGTTTGCCATTATTACCGGACCCATCAGTTATATTGCCTGTTTCGTATTTGCGTGGATCATTAATGAATTAACGCCCAAATGGAGAGCGTTCATGACGCTGATCTTCTATGCGCCATCCATTTCGGGGAATGTCTATTTTATCTGGTTGATGATTTTCTCGGGGGATCGCTACGGTATAGCCAATGGATTACTGATCAAATGGGGATTTCTGCTGGAGCCAATCCAGTGGTTGAAAACGGAAGCCTACATTATGCCAATCCTCATTCTGGTGCAATTGTGGCTCAGTCTTGGCACAGGCTTTCTGGCTTTTATCGCCGGTTTGCAGACCGTAGACCGGACGTTATATGAAGCAGGTGCGGTAGACGGGATCAAAAATCGCTGGCAGGAGCTCTGGTATATTACCCTGCCTTCAATGCGTCCGCAACTGATGTTCGGTGCGGTCATTCAACTTACGACCTCATTCGCCGTGGCCGATGTATCTATTGCGCTGGCGGGGTTCCCAAGTGTGAACTATGCGGCGGAGACGGTGGTGACCCATTTGATCGACTTTGGTACAACGCGGTTTGAGATGGGATACGCCTCGGCGATTGCAACCGTACTGTTCATGATTATGGTGGGCACCAACTTGCTGGTACAGAAACTGCTTCGAAGGGTGGGGGAATAGCTATGGCTGCAATTGCAACAGGCAAAAAGCGGGTGAACCGCTCCTTATCGGGCAGCATCTCCCTGTTTACCCTTCTGCTCGTATTTGGTGCTTTCATGGTGCTGCCGCTGATCTATGCGATCAATAATGCGTTCAAACCGCTGGATGAGATTTTTACTTTTCCACCAACGCTATTTGTCAAAAATCCAACGTTCAGCAATTTCACGGATTTGCTGAATCTGCTGAGTGACTCGTGGGTTCCGTTCTCACGATATATATTCAACACGGTATTTATTACAGGCATTGGCATCGTTGGTCATGTGCTGCTCGCATCGGCAGCGGCGTACCCACTCGCCAAGCACAAATTTCCGGGCAAAGTGTTCATGTTCCAGGTTGTTGTGCTTTCCCTGATGTTCACACCTGCCGTGACGGCCATTCCTAACTATATGATCATGTCATGGCTGGGTTGGATTGATACGTATTGGGCCGTCATTATTCCGGCATTTGCCTATTCATTGGGTCTGTATCTGATGAAGCAGTTCATGGAGCAGATCCCGGATGCGTTGCTGGAAGCAGCCAAAATTGACGGTGCCAGTGAATACCGAATTTTCTGGTCCATTGTCATGCCGAATGTAAAGCCAGCTTGGCTCACATTGATCATTCTGCTGTTCCAGATGCTGTGGGGCAGTGATGGCAATGGGTACATCTACAGTGAACAGCTCAAGACCTTGCACTATGCGGCGGGTCAGATCATTCAGGGCGGGATATCCCGGGCTGGGGCAGGTGCTGCGGTAGCACTTATTTTGATGAGTGTGCCCATTACGCTATTCATTTTCTCCCAGAGCCGCATCATTGAGACGATGGCGAGTTCGGGCATGAAGGAATAAGGGGGAACGATATGGCACGCACAGTGAAAAGTTGGCTTGTTCTCCTGGCGGCAGTATCGCTGCTGCTGGTGAATTCCGTGCCTGCGGCGGCCTCCCCGGCGCCGTATGAGAGTTATAACTACAACTACTGGAAAGAGGCCGTTCCGTCACCGGATGCCTATCTGCCCAAGCAAACCATTTCAGGCAGCGACCTGGGCATTGGCGAATTCAAAGACCCCGGTGATGTAAACGTCTCTCCCTCCGGGCAGATTTATATTTTGGACAGTGGCAACAGCCGAATTGTTGTCCTTGACGCGCATTATAAGCTGTTGCGGGTAATCGAAGGATTTATGATGGACGGCAGCAAGGAGAGTTTTAATACGCCAGGTGGATTATTCGTGGATGAAGAGGGTCGAGTATACATCGCAGATACGGGGAACAGCCGCGTAGTTGTCCTGGATGCGGAAGGGCAGCTGGTCCATACCATTACGAAGCCAGAGTCTGATATCCTCGCGACCAATTTTCAATTCCAACCACTGAAATTGACTGTGGATCGGGTAGGCCGGGTGTATGTGGTGGCTCAGGGTGTCTACGAAGGAATTATGCAGTTTGACGAGCACGGTCAGTTCATTGGATACGTTGGTACGAACAAGGTGGAGCGCGACTACGGCGAATACATTTGGCGGATGCTCTCAACCAAAGCCCAGCGGGCGCAGATGGTTTTGTTTGTACCGACCGAGTTTTCCAATGTCGATATCGACTCCAAAGGGTTCGTATATGCGACCAATATCGACCCAGGTTCCAGCGAACCGATTAAACGTCTCAATCCATCCGGTGAGGATGTGCTGAAGAGGTTTGGTTATTTTGAAGTCAAAGGAGATATCAGATTCCGCAATAACCCGGGTCCATCCAAGCTGATTGATGTGAAGGTACTGGGTAACGGTATGTACAGTGTGCTGGATGCGACGCAGAACCGGGTGTTTACTTACGATGATGAAGGTCATCTGCTCTATGTATATGGAGGCAAAGGAAATCAGGTGGGAACGCTCAAAACACCAGTCGCCATGGAACAGTCCGGGGATCATCAATTAGTGTTGGATCGGGGAAAAAGCAATCTGGTTATCTATGAGCCAACACGGTTTGGAGCCAGCGTGAATGAGGCGGTTGCCCTTCATTATCAGGGCGAGGATACAGAGGCTGTTCATATCTGGAAAGAAGTGCTGAAGCTGAACGCCAACTATGATATCGCTTATATCGGTATCGGCAAGTCCTTGCTGATGGAGAAGAAAAACGAGGAAGCTCTGGGTTACTTCGAACTGGGAATGGATCGCAAAAGTTATTCTGTCGCGTTCAAAAGATATCGGCGAGAGATGATGAAGGAACATTTCGGCACCTTTCTGACGCTTGCCATCGCACTGATTTTCATGCTGATCCTGGTCCGAGTGGCGGTTAAATGGAGACGGAGGAGGCAGATTGACAGTGAAGCAGGATTACATTAAGTTTCCGCTGCATCTCATTTTTCACCCCATTGATGCATTCTGGGATATCAAGTCGGATCAGCGGGGAAGGTTGACCGTTGCTTTTGGAGCACTGGCGCTTACCATTATCATGATGATTTTGCAAAAACAATACGCGGGGTTTCTCGTCAATTACGTCGATCCTCGCACAATCAACAGCATAGGGGAGATCGCTACGGTTGCAGTGCCATTCTTTCTTTGGTGCATAGCCAATTGGGCCGTAACCACCCTGATGGAAGGTGAAGGGAAGTTCAAGGAGATTTTTCTGGCAACAGGATACTCGCTTATTCCGATTATTTTGATCTATGTCCCGATGATTATCATCAGCCGCTTTATGGTACAGGAAGAGACGGCTTTTTATTATTTATTTAATAGCATCGCGTTCTTCTGGTTCGTGCTGCTGCTCTTCATTGGCACGATGACGGTGCACCAGTACACCGTGATCAAAACGATTCTGACGATGCTGCTGACGGTAATTGTCATGGGCATAATCGTGTTCCTCGGAGCATTGGTGTTCAGCATGTTGCAGCAGTTATATGAATTCGGTTACAACATCTACCGCGAGTTGATTTTTCGGACCTAAAGGAGGCGGCATCCGTGAACAAAAGGCAACGAATATATACGGTGCTGGCCAGTGGTGCTGCTGTGATTCTGATCGCGGCTGGACTGCTGTATATCAATAACAGGGGAGTACCTGCTGTGGAAGCAACGGCTTATCTTGAAGCAACAACAGAGGCTATGCCAACCGAGACGGAATCATTGCAATTCCTTACCGATTCTTCAGAGGGTGTGCCGGGTATGCAACTGGTCGTCGAAGACCAGGGACTGGCGCTGTATTACAACGAGGAAACGACGGAAATTGCCGTTCGTGATGGAGCGAGTGGTCAGATCTGGTACAGCAATCCGAACGAACGTAATCAGGATGGCCTGGCTTCTGCTTATGAAAAGGAGGTGCTGTCCTCCCAGCTGAACGTGTCATTTCGGGATGCAATTGGTACGCTGGAGAATTTTCCGAACTTTAGCTCCAGTATCAGCAACAAACAGTTCGCAGCTATCAATGTGGATCAGGGTATTCGCGTTACATACACGCTTGGGGATACCTCGCTCGGCATTGAAGCTCTACCCAAACTGATCAGCAAACAGCGTCTGGAGGAAAAGGTTCTTTCGAAACTGGATGCGACAGTTGCAAGATACACATCGGCTCGTTATTATCCAACCAAAAACAACCCGGATGTGCTGGAACGCTTGGATGGACAGATATCTAAGCAGCTTGTGCTGAACAAGATGCTGGATGCCTTTGAGGCGGCGGGGTACACTGCTGACGATCTTGCTTTTGACAATGAGGAGAATGGAGTCGAAGGCGGGGGCTCATCGGATAAACCAAGCTTCGTCATTCCGGTGGAATATCGGCTGGATCAAGGTTCGCTGGTTGTAACCGTGCCACTAAGTCAGGTGAAAGAGAGCGGTCAGTACCGCATTCGTAATATCGATCTGCTCGCTTATTTTGGTGCCGCGGATACGAAAGGTGAAGGTTATATGTTTGTACCTGACGGTTCAGGCAGTCTGATCCATCTGAATAACGGAAAGGTCAAAGAGGAGCAGTACGTACAGCGTGTGTATGGTGCAGATCCCAATGACAATTCACTCAGTCGCCCGCAGGTTAGTGAATCTGTCCATATGCCTGTCTTTGGTTTGAAGAACGGTGAACATGCCTGGTTTGCCGTGATTGAAAAAGGGGATGGCATGGCCAGTATCTCTGCGGATATTGGAGGCAGGCAAAATAGCTACAACCACGTCTACGGCACGTTCTCCCTGCGGGGTGAGGATGAGCTGGAGATGTATACCTCGCAAAAGATGCAGGAGATTCAGCTATTGAGAGAGGAACCATTCCGAGGGGATATTCAGGTGCGCTACCATTTCATTAATGGTAAGGATGCCAGCTATTCCGGTATGGCCCGTTTGTATCAGCAGCAATTGGTGGAGCAGAACGTACTGAAACCGCTGGAGGACGTATCAGCCTTGCCTTTTTACGTGGATGTGTTAGGTGCAGTGGACAAAAAAGCTTCATTTCTGGGTGTACCTTATCGGACCACATTGGCTATGACGACGTATGAACAAGCGGCTGAAATGGCCGCGAAGCTGCAGCAGGAAGGTGTGAACCGCGTGCAGATGCGGTATCAGGGATGGTTTGGCGGAGGTTTCAGTCACCATACACCTACCCAGGTCAAGCTGGACAGTGAAGTGGGTAGTCGTTCCGAATTGCATGATCTGTCTGAACAACTGAATCAGTCCGGTGGAGCGTTATTCCCTGATGTGGCGTTCCAGCGTATCTATCACGACGATTGGAACTTTGCTCCTTCCTCCGATGCAGCGCGATTTGTCACCAAGGAGACGGCTGAATTGTATCCATACAGTCCTGCCCTCAACCGGATGGATCAGAGCAAAGACAGTTATTATCTGTTGTCGGCCGCCAAGCTGCCGTATGTGGTGAGCGAGTTTGCCGGGAAAATCAACAAATTGGAACTCAGCGCATTATCACTGCGTGATCTCGGGCAGGTATTGAGCTCGGATTATCGGGATAGTCGTGTCATCCACCGAGAAACTGCGAAGAACATTGTGAAGGAGCAACTGGGCAAGCTGCAGCAGGAATATCCAAACCTAATGTTATCATCCGCTAATGCGTATGCGTGGGGATATACGCAACATATTGTTAATGCTCCCTCAGGCTCCAGCCGGTTCAACATTACCGACGAGGAAGTTCCTTTTTATGAGATGGTCATTCATGGATATATTGACTACGCTGCTTCCGCAATGAATACGTCAGGGGATCAAGATCTGCGCAAACAGATGCTCCGCAGTCTGGAGCTGGGCTCAGCTCCGCAATTTCAATGGACGTATGAACCTTCATCCAAGCTGAAGCTGACCAATTATGATTCGGCTTATGCCACTGACTTTGCATATTGGGTAGATGACGCAGCTGCATTATACAAGGAAGCGAATGAAGTATTAGGTCATTTGCGGAACCATCCAATAACCGAGCATGAACGAGTTCAGGATGGCGTAGTGCGTGTCACTTATAGTGGCGGTGCAACGATTTTGGTGAATTACACGGCTGATCCGGTAACGATTAATGGAATTACCGTTGGCGGGGCGGACTATGCAGTGGAAGGAGTGAACCAATGAGAAGCCTTCGTTTATCCTTGAAATCACGGAGAGCGCTGCTTGGACTTGCGTTTATTTCGCCATGGCTGATTGGTTTCATCTTCCTGTTCGCTACGCCGCTTCTGCAATCGATCCGGTTCAGTTTGAGCAATCTGTCGGTTGCCCCAGGAGGATATGTACTGGATTTTGTCGGGCTGAAAAATTTCAAGGATGCCATCCTGGTTGATGCCACCTTTAACCGGATCTTGGTGGATTCGGTCGGAGCGATGCTGCTAAATGTGCCGATGATTCTGTTCTTCAGTTTATTTACGGCGACACTGCTTAACCAGAAATTCAAGGGCAGAACGATGGCGCGTGCGATCTTCTTCCTGCCAGTCATACTGGCCTCCAGTGCGGTGGCGGCGGCCGAGTCCGCAGGTTTGATCAATCTGATGGGGGACGCCAGTGCGATTGAATCGTCTACCGAAGGGGGAGCTTCGTTCAACGTCGTTTCAATCGTGCGAATGCTGAATGATGTGGGGCTGCCAATGGCATATGTCGATTACATCGTGGAAGCCATTATGCGCATCTACGATATTGTCAGCAGCTCTGGCGTACAGATTCTGATCTTCCTCGCTGCGCTGCAATCGGTACCTGGTTCCATGTACGAAGTGGCCAAAATTGAAGGTGCAACGGCCTATGAATCCTTCTGGAAAATTACGTTTCCGATGGTGAGTCCATTGATCCTGACAAATGTCATCTATACGATTATTGATTCCTTTGCAGGCAGCCCGGTGACGGAGGCCATTTACCAGACGGCGTTTAAAACCCAGAACTTCGGTCTGAGCTCAGCCATGTCCTGGCTGTATACGCTGGTCATCGGCCTGGTATTAGTTGTTGTCGGATGGGTACTGTCACGACGGGTTCATTACAACTGAAAGCTAACGAACGTAGAAGGAGGCATGAGACTATGGCTGTGTCGGGAACGGATCGTATGGTGGTGGTTCCGAAAGAGAACTACCGCATGCAGAGGGTACGAAACAAGACATCGGACCTCCTGTATTCCATCTTCAGATATGCATTGATTATTGGTATTTCATTTATTATTTTGTATCCATTGTTTCTTAAAATCTCGGTTGCGTTCAAGGATAAACAGGATATCTATAATCCGACCATCTATATGATTCCCCAGCATTTTACGCTGGATAATATCAAGCTTGCGGCGCAGGTGATGGATTATCTGCCTTTGCTGGCGAACACGCTGTTGTTCGTCACGATTACAACGCTGCTCACAGCGATATCCTGTGCGTTAGCCGGGTACGGCTTCGCCCGCTTTTCTTTTCCCGGCAGCAATGTGCTGTTTGTATTGGTCATCCTCACTATTTTGGTGCCAACAAGCACCCTGATGGTGCCGATGTATCTGCATTTCCGCAACTTTGACATCCTTGGAATGGTTCATCTGTTCACGGGACGAGAGGGGATCAACCTGCTGAATACATACTGGCCGTCCATGATTACTGCGGCTACGGCTGGTGGGCTGAAGGCGGGGCTGTTCATTTATATTTTCCGCCAGTTCTTCAAGGGCATGCCCAAGGAAATTGAAGAAGCTGCACTGATTGATGGAGCAGGCGGATTTCGGACATTTGCCCGAATTATGCTGCCGAACGCCATTTCGCCGCTGATCACAGTCATTCTGTTCTCGTTTGTCTGGCAGTACAACGATACGTTCTATTCCGCGCTATTCATGAGTGAAAGCCCGCTTATCTCGCTGAAGGTGGCTTCATTGCCTGCCCAGGCGAACCAGTTAATTCCCCAATTGATGGGTTTTGGTTCGAACTCGGGCATGAAGGCAGACCCGAATTATGTTGCCATGATCGTGGATACAGGAATTCTGCTGGCGATTGCACCGCTCATTATTTTGTATTTGTTTGTACAGCGCTATTTCGTCGAGAGTATTGAACGTTCAGGTGTAGTTGGTTAACCGGGTTTGGAGTAGTCGTATAGGATGCGTAATTCGGGTGTTTTTGATATTTGGGTCGCTATGTGCCCTGCATGGGAATGGGGGATTATCAATGACGGAGCAAAAGATAAGCAGTAATATAGTGAATAAAGATGCGACTTCCGAGGCTAGAGAACTGATGAAGTATTTGGCGGAGCGTTATGGAAAAGGGGTACTGTCAGGTCAACAGGATTACGGCAATCTGAACTGGATTAATGAGAATACAGGCCGCAAGCCGGCGGTAATTGGATTCGATCTCATGGATTATTCTCCATCAAGGACAGAACGCGGTGCGATCTCTCAGGAGATCCGGGATGCGATTGCATGGCATCAGCAAGGCGGAATTGTGACATTATGTTGGCACTGGAATGCACCTGCTAATCTGATCAATGAACCCGGTAAAGAATGGTGGCGCGGCTTCTATACGGATGCCACCACCTACAATCTCGCGTCAGCGCTGGCTCACCCTGAATCGGAAGAGTATACCTTATTGATCCGGGATATCGATGCAATTGCAGTACATCTGCAAGAACTCAAGGAGGCTGGGGTGCCTGTGTTATTCCGGCCGCTTCATGAAGCGGAAGGAGGCTGGTTCTGGTGGGGAGCCAAAGGACCTGAACCTGCCAAACAGTTATATCGCCTAATGTATGATCAATTGGTCAACAAGTATGAGCTGGGTAATCTGATCTGGGTGTGGAACTCGGAAAAGCCGGATTGGTATCCGGGTGACGATGTGGTGGACATTGTGAGTGTGGATGTGTATCCAGAAGCAGGCGATCACAGCCCATTAGCTAAGCGTTATGAAAATCTGCGTGAACTGGTGAATGACAGCAAAATCATTGCCTTAGCCGAGAACGGCTCCATTCCAGATCCAAAGCAAATGAAAGAGCAAGGTGTACATTGGAGCTGGTTTTGTACCTGGACGGGAGAATTCCTACAGGGTGGTAATCATAATACCGTGGCGTATTTGAAGGAAGTATATAATAGTGAAGAAGTCATTACGCTGGATCAATTACCGAAGTGGAGTTGGAGATAGGGATATCATTTGAACTTCTACCGACGTGAAAAAAAGGGGGCTGTTCCACAAGTCATGAACATGACGGTGGACGCCCCTTGTTCGCGTTAATTTGGCCTGCCTTGAGAGTCGGACTTTAAGGTGCGCTAGATTCGTTAGCACGTTGCAAGTTTGACGCATTCCGCTCACCTGAATTATTGGATAGCATGGCACTGATTTTTGGAAATAAAGTCTCACTGGAAGTGAACAGGATATAGTGTTGATTGGTTGTACGGATTAGAATTGTTTCGGAAGAGCCATACGCTGCGCCGATTCGAACGGCTGAAGGCTCACTTCCACCATATGTATCATCAAGGGTAACTGTTTTAATATCTGAGATGGGAATCTCTATTTTGGAAAGCTGCCAACGGATGATGAGTTGATTCTCTACTTGCTGTACTTTGATGCCTAGCATACACACAACCTCCTCCCTTTAAGTCTGTTGAAGATAAATGCTCTTTTTTTAGTTTATCACTTAATGGACGGTGAGTGCTGGATCATTCTGGAGAAGCGAAGCAGCGATCGGAAGATGGTACTGTAATTGAAATGGCATAGTGCACCAGAGGAAATGGTTTGCTACAGATATTTCCATACATATTGCAATGATGTACACTATGACTAACGAAAATGGGGGACGAAGAGATGAGCATGGAGGTGGTGCCATATGACAGACCTGAACGCGTATCATTATTTTGAAAAAAGGGTTGGACCATTCCGTAATCTCTCCAGTCTGTCCGAGCAGGATGCAGAAGCCGTTGCGCAGCATATCCAGCAGGAAGGCCGGAATTTTGCCAGTCAGCGATCAGCAGATTACATGATGATTCGAAGAGAACTTGAGCGGAAAGCGTACGAGCAGTTTATCTCCAAAGGTGGGAAACCGAGCAACCGTTATCCTCACTATATGACCCTGGGTGCATGCGCGTGGTTGGAATCTTGGTATACCGAACCGGATTGGGTCACGATCTCATGGGAGAATCTTCCTGATGATTCCGTAAGTTTTACCTACGGCGATTTGTTTCCAACGATGCGTTATATCGATGATAAACCTTATCGTAAGCAGGTCTACACGAAAGATGAAATACTGGACATTATTCAATCCTATGGCTGGCCTCAGGAATGGAATCAACAGGGTGATCTCGGACCGGAGCGTTATATCGAAGTACAGGTGTGGAACGAGGGCATCATCGGACCATATCGTCACCTTGATTGATATGCGAAATGGATGAAGAAATTCAGTTGAATGGACTGTTCAAAAAAGTAGGAGCAGGAATGATAACACCACCGTATCCGAATATTCGTCCTGCCGTGTACAATAGGGGGAAACAAGTCTTAAACCTAACCATAGAAGGGGATGCTTGAGATGCATGATCGGCTGCCAAAGAAACCTTCTTCCTGCTGCTGCGCTGCAAGCCGAGAAGGTAAGTTGGAGGAAAAGAGTCTGCCAGAGGAAACGGCTGCAGCAGTAGAGGCTGTTGAGGGCAAGCCATCCAGCCATAGCAGTTATACAGCTGATTTCATGATAGCTCTAACCAATAGAGCAGAGAAGAAAGAAAGCATTCGTATTGAAGGTGGACGTTTCCTGATGGGTACAAATGACCCCGAAGCTTTTGAAGCAGATGGGGAAGGCCCGGTCAGGGAAGTTCAGGTGAACTCCTTTTATCTGGATGCCTGTACTGTAACCAATGCGGAATTTGCACAGTTTGTTCGTGAGACGGGGTATCGGACTGAGGCGGAGCGGTTTGGCTGGTCTTTTGTTTTTCATCTGTTCGTTTCTCCGGAAACGGCGACTCAAGTTCGAAACGTGGTGCAACAGACACCTTGGTGGTGGGTTGTTGAAGGTGCGGATTGGGCTCATCCCGAAGGACCCGATTCTAATATAAAAGATCGCTCTGATCATCCGGTTCTTCATATCTCATGGAATGATGCTAATGCGTATTGCCGCTGGGCGGGTAAACGTCTGCCCACAGAAGCCGAATGGGAGTACGCAGCCCGGGGTGGCCTGATTCAGAAAAAATATCCCTGGGGCGATACGTTAAGGCCGGATGGACAGCACTATTGCAACATCTGGCAGGGTGTATTTCCGACGAAAAATAATGCAGCCGACGGTTATGCAGGCACCGCTCCATCCCAATCATTTCCTCCCAATGCATACGGACTTTATAATATGTCAGGCAATGTATGGGAGTGGTGCGCAGACAACTACGTTACGGATCATGAGAAGGCTACGGCTGCTGACACGGAGTTATCTCCTCATGAAGATCGCAAGGTGTTAAAAGGCGGTTCCTACCTATGCCACCGTTCCTACTGCAATCGCTACAGAGTGGCGGCGAGAATCCCCAACACGCCTGATACATCTACTGGACATATTGGTTTCAGATGCGCAGCGGATGTATAGTATGTTGGTTTGCTTGTTTGTAGAATAAGGCTCGGTCTATTTCACCCGAATGAGTAATCCAAACAGACCCAGTACAGAAAAGGCCAGAAATGCTGTAGTGTTGGAGAACATCTCAATGGTGTAACCCGCTATCGATGAACCTATGAACTGCCCCGCACCAAGCGCGAGAAAAGCAAGGCTGATCCCAATGGACGTATTTGGACGAAATAACCTGGTCGCCCACACGATGAATACACTGGTCAGGAAGATATAGGTACTGCCAAACATAACGGCTGAGACCAGGCTGGCGGCCATCGATGGAAGAAGGATAATGCCAAGTGAAACAGATAACAACAGAAGGCCTATCCGATAGGACCATCCAATTCCGATGCGTTCAATAATGCGGCCAGCACACCCGCCGAGAATCCCCATAATCCCCATCACAATCCAGAACAGCACGGCTTCCGAATCGGAGGCCCCCTTTTCGTCCGTAAGGAAGTTTCGGGCAAAGGTCCAATAGATCGCAGAACTGATACCTGTCAGAAGGGAAGCCATGAGCAGAGCTACACCGGGTCTGGTCGGCTTCATGCATCTCCAAAGGGACTTGGTACAAGGCTCTGTTTTGCGTGGGGAAAGAACACGTCTATTCCACAGCACCACCACAACACCGAGTACAGCGAAGAAGATGTAGGTCAAACGCCAATACTCGGTGAATAGCCAGTAGATCGGACCAGATACGATAATGCCAAAGCTGGTACCTGTGTTAATCCAGCTGTTTCCTCTGGCTTGCTGATCAGGCGCAAGCTCAGCATAGACGGTGTTACCCAATGCAGGAGAGGCTAAGCCTGTACTTAATCCGGCAAGAAATACGCCTAGTGTGAGAACAAATACGTTTGGAGACAAGGCAATGCCCAATAAACCGAGCACAGCACTAACACCCGCTATTTGAATGACATGATAGTGCCCGATGCGATTAATTAACAGTGGAGCACTAAGTAGAGACAGGCAGTACGCAATGTAGGTTGCGGAATTGATTGCTCCGGATTGGGCATCGTCCAGTTGGAGTGCTTCCGAGATCTCTGGCATAAACAGCCCATAGCTGAATCTCCCGAATGCATAACATACAGCGATAAGGGCAATCCCTGGGAAAATAATTTTTTTCATCAAATCCACCGCCTTTTAGATAGAACGATCATTATATTTTCTTTGAAATAAAAAAGTGAGTTGAACTACTAACTCACCCGGTGTGGGACTACTTGAAACTATTTTGCGTCATGTCAATGAGTTCCCGACATACGCTATTTACATTTTCTGTCTCAGCGAGTGCAGTAGAACCCTCCAGCAGCAGGTTAAATTGCAGCACTGCACGATCACTTGCGGCAGGATCAAGATTTTTGATCAAGGTCATCACATGTTTCTTATGCGCGTTGACAGTTTGTACTATGACGTTGTCTGGATCTCCGCCAAATTCCTCCTTGGCACGCAGAAACAAACATCCTCTTGACTCATGCTCCATCAACCAGCGTGAATGTCCTTCCGCCAGATTGAGGAATACGTGCTGCGCTTTGTTGTCGGCATACTGCCGCAACTGTTCCAGATAGCGCTGTTCTCGCCGCCGAAGTACTTCAACAATGAGATCATCCTTGGAGTTGAAGTGATTATATAATGTCATGATGGCAATCCCGGCATCTGTGATGATTCGCTTCAAGCCGATAGAATGAAAGCCGTGCAGGTAGAATAATTCCTCAGCCACGTTCAACAGCATTTCCTTTTTGCTGCTCATAGGAAGTAATACGCTCCTTTCAGAATAAGATAGAACGATCATTATACTTCTAAAATATAGAAAATGGCTCACATTGTCAAATGCTGTGAACCATTTCGATTTCCATTTGGTGAAGAGCATCTGTCCATTCTGTGGGACATCCAGAATCTGTGATCACCATGGATATTTGATTTATTGGTGCAATCTGGGCGAAGGTGGAACGTCCAAACTTGGTATGATCAGCTACCAAAATGGCTTCCTCCGCACGCTCCATCATTTTGCGGGAGATGAGTGCCTCTTCCAGCACATAATCTGTGATCCCATCCGTTAACGAAACGCCGCCTGCTGAGATGAACGCCTTGTTGACTTTGAATTGACTGAGTAATTCATGAGCAATGGGTCCAGTAGAGGCTTGTACGACCGGGGTGACTTCTCCTCCTGCGAAAATGATTTTGCCTGCAAACTCCTCCAGTGCACAGGTAAGAATGGGGACGGAGTTGGTTATGACGGTCACCTGAGACCGATGTCGCAACTGTCGCATGATCTCTAGCGTTGTTGTGCCGTTGTCCAGCATTACGGTTTCTCCATCCTCAATCAGAGAGGCAGCTGCCACGCCAATAGCCTGCTTTTCGTTCAGTTGAAGCTGCGCACGCTTTTGAAATGGAGCTTCGATCATACCTGAACGTACACGTACAGCACCTCCGTATACTTTGCGCAATTCGCCTTCCTTTTCAAGTCGGTCCAGATCCCGCCGAATCGTCTCCGTGGATACCTGGAACAGATCCGCCAGAACCTGTACCTGAACTTTGCCCTGGGTAGCAAGTTGGATAAGAATGGTGTGTCTGCGTTCTTCATATGTTAAAGACATGTTTGTGCCTCCTGAAGTTTCGATTCTAAGTTCTATTTATTTTAGAGTTGTGAGATAGTGTGGATTGTTGTTGTTTTAATAGTTTATGTTGGAGAGAAGACCTTGTCAATTTTGAAATGGATATAAGGAGTATATTCTATTCTTAATATGTATTGACAGCAATATGATGTGACGATAAGATCATATAAAACAACGTAAAACCACAACAAACAACATTGAAAACTTTAGTCCATAGTACATGGATCAACAGGGAGGAAAAAGGGTGAAACGTCAGCTTGCTTTTCAAAAAAATGGAACATTCAAAATCGTGCAATTTACAGATCTACACTGGAAGGATGGGCGACCTGAAGATCTTCGGACCGGGCAATTAATGAAGACGGTCATTGAAGCGGAACAACCCGATCTGGTTGTCTTTACAGGCGACGTCATTTACACGGGACCGGTTGATCCTGGCAATAAGGAATGTGAACACCCGGAGCAGGCATTCCGGGATGCTGTGTCTGTAGTGGAAGAGCGTGGTATTCCGTGGGCTTTTGTATATGGCAACCATGATACAGAGAATCGGATTACCCCCGATGGATTAATGGATGTGATTCAGGAGCATGCGCATACCGTGACGGATCCTGGTCCACGTGAAATTGCGGGACTAGGCAATTACACACTGGAGATTGTCGGAGCGGATGGCCGTCCGGCAGCAGTGTTGTATTTACTCGATTCGGGGAACTATTCCCAGTTCGAGTCGATTCCCGGTTATGGCTGGATTCAGCCCAATCAGATCCAGTGGCTGATGTCTGAATCCACACGCGTCAATCCCGGCCGCAGCCGCGGGGAGAAGCTCCCAGCCTTGGCGTTTTTCCATATCCCGATTCCTGAATATCAGTCCATGTGGGACACGCAGATCTGTTACGGCAGCAAGTACGAACCTGTCTGCTCTGCCCAAGTGAACTCGGGTCTGTTCTCTGCACTGCTGGAGATGGGCGATGTGATGGGGACCTTTTGCGGACATGATCATGTGAATGATTTTCAGGGGACTTACCATGGCATTCGTCTCTGCTACGGGCGTTCGAGTGGACACAGCACATATGGAAGGGAAGGTATGCTGCGCGGAGGACGGGTCATTCAATTGCAGGCGGGACAACGCAGCTTTGATACCTGGCTTCGACTGGAAGACGGATCGGTCGTGAAGGAACAGCCAGAACATCAACCTGAGAGCACTTCCGCACATTAGAGAATATAGAAGAGCAAGGCATTAGAGAGGAACGTTTTGATTATGATTTTACCTATAGTTCTGGTGCTCGCTTCCGGGATGGCTCACGCTGTCTGGAGTATGTTCACCAAACGCAGTTTAAACAAAAGTGTGTTTTTATGGTCCATCATGATGATTCCAACCGTAATACTGCTGCCTGTGCTTATTGTGGAATTGGTACGGGAACCTTTATCCATGCCAGCCTATGCACTACTCGTGTTATCGATGGCGCTGCAAGCCTTGTATTCCTGGCTGCTATCGCAGACGTATGAATTGGGCGATTTGTCGCAGATTTATCCGATTATGCGGGGAACGAGCACCTTGTTGGTGCCATTGATCGGTGTTGCTTTTCTGGGGGAAACGTTATCCATGTTCGGCTGGCTAGGTATTGCCTGCATGATTGTAGGATTTACGGTGCTGAGTGGTGTGGGAAGTAGAGTTGGCAAATCTGGCTCAAGTGTAACAGGATCAAAGCCGGTGCTTATGGCCTTATGTGTCGGGTTATGTACAACCAGTTATGTGTTCGTGGACAAATTAAATCTGGAGCATATTTCACCCCTGTCGTTACTGGAAGTGACGAACATTGGCTTTGTTGCCGGATTGACTCCGGCGCTGCTCGCTTCCCGCCAACTGCGACAGGAGTGGCAGAAGAACCGATCAACGATTATGCTGGGAGCGCTGCTTAATCCGGGCTCGTACTTGTTGTTTCTGTTCGCATTGCAGCAGGCGCCAATGGCGAGACTGGGCCCCCTTAGGGAAGTAGGGACCGTATTTGCGGCCTTCCTCGGTATTTTGTTACTGAAAGAACAGCAGGGGAAGAAGCGTATTTTCTGTTCCATCGTTATTTTTGGCGGCATATTGCTGATTGGTATGTGGGGTTAATGGAATTCCAGTATTTGGGGATATGGTGTATACTCATGGTTAATGAACCGCTTTCATGAGGAGGATGAATCATTGAACGTGCACCGTTTGGAAGATATTCATTTTCGTGATCCCTACATACTGGCTATACCATCCCGCAAGAAATATTATTTATACGGCTCTATTGGGCAAAATGTGTGGAACGGCCCAGCCATCGGTTTTGATGTCTATGAGAGTGAAGACCTGATCCATTGGAGCGGTCCTTCCCCATGCTTCCGTGCACCAGCGGACTTCTGGTCCGATCACCACTATTGGGCCCCGGAAGTCTATGAATGGGAAGGCCGCTTTTATATGTTTGCCAGCTTCAAGGCGGAAGGTGTTCCGCGGGTAACAGGAGTGTTGGTGGCTGATCAGCCGGAAGGGCCTTTTGAATTGTGGTGTCGCTCCCTGACGCCACCAGATTGGGAATGCCTGGACGGTACATTGTATGTGGACGATCAGGGTGATCCGTGGATGATCTTTTGCAAGGAGTGGGTGCAGGTGGAGGATGGGGAGATGTACGCGGTACGTCTGAAACCGGATCTGAAAGGAACGATAGGCAAACCTGATCTGTTATTCAAAGCTTCCGAAGCCTCATGGTCTGTCGGAGGTGGAGAACAGCGAAACCGTTATGTCACGGATGGTCCGTTTCTGTATCGGATGCAAAATGATGAACTCGTCATGATGTGGTCCACATCCGGTCAAGACGGTTATACACTTGGGCTGGCCCGCTCGTTGTCCGGCAAACCGCAAGGTCCATGGAAGCAGGATGAGAAGCCGTTGTTCGCCAATAATGGAGGACATGGGATGCTGTTTCGAACGTTTGAAGGACAATTGTGTCTCACCATTCATGCTCCGAACAATCATCCGAATGAACGACCTGTTATTTTCCGCATGCAGGAGAATCATGGACAACTGACGCTTATGGTTAACCCAACGTAACGTAAAATGCAGAAAATGCAGATCACGTATTCGGAAAAGGCAGGCACTGGCCTAATCGCTTATTCAATCTTCTTCATTTGATCCCCTCAGGGTAAATGATCTTAAGGAACATCTGTTCAGATGAGCCTAGGATGACTGCCTGAGGGGATTTGTTTATTTTATCGCAGGTACTCAAACATGATATATTGGAAGGAGTAGCGTGTCGGTAATGTAAAAGCGAGCAATGATAGCTCTATAATGAAATGGACAGAGTGACGGGGAGAGACGTTATATGCTGCATGAGGAAAAGTTGATTCAGGCGATTACGGAGCATGACCAATTAATGCACGACCTGCGGCGGGTTCGCAGTCTTGATCTGCCTCAGTGTTACATAGGTGCGGGGTATATTCGCAATTATATCTGGGATGTGCTTCATGGCTATCCTGTACGCGAACTACACAGCGATATTGATGTGGTTTACTACGATACGGAAGACATGCGTGAGGAGCGGGACCTGGTGCTGGAACAAGGGCTTCGCGATCAGACAGGCAATTCCAAATGGTCGGTGAAAAATCAGGCGAGGATGCATCTGCGCAATGGAAACGAGCCCTATCAATCCACAGAAGATGCCCTTCGATATTGGCCAGAAATCGTCACAGCCATAGGTGTGCGGTTAGATGAACAGGGTCAGGTGCGTATCTGTGCCCCACATGGGCTGGAGGATCTGTATGCGTTAATCGTACGCCAAAGTCCGTTTTTCTCGGATGCAGACTACTATAATCATCGTGTTGAGAAGAAATGTTGGCAACAGCAGTGGTCCAAGCTCACGATCATAAAATCCTGAATCAAGGCATGTGACGGAAGTGAAGGTCCGAGAAGGAGTGTTACTGGATTTATGAAAAAGTTTATACGAGAAAAAGGCCTGATCCTTGATCTTATTTTCATTGCATGTTTTGTGTTCTTCCTTGTTTTCTGGGGCTGGAACTTCGCGGTGAAGTTTTTTGGCATGATCACTGTAGCCTTTATCGTGTTAAGGCGAATTGATTATCAAAAGCATATCCTGTTGAAACGCATTCTGCTTACTGGCTTCGGGATTGCTGCAGTTTCATTTGTTATTATTGAAGCCCTTGTGTTTACTCAGCTTAACGCGAATGATCCGGAAGAAGCGGACTATGTCATTATTCTTGGTTCGGGCATCAAGGGAACAGAATTGTCATTGACTTTGAAACAAAGACTGGATGCCAGTCTGGACTATATCCGCAGTCATCCTCAGACGCCTGTGATTGTATCCGGCGGTCAGGGGCCGGGGGAATCCATTCCTGAAGCACTCGCCATGAAAAACTACCTTGTTGATCAGGGGATCAGCCCCACACAAGTCATTATGGAAGATCGATCGACGAGCACTCAGGAGAATATGGCTTTTTCCAAAAAAATCATTGATGCATCCGGGCTGAAGCATCCCAAGATCATGATTGTCACAAGTGATTATCATATGTTCAGATCCAAGTACCTGGCCGCTAAGAACGGTTACGCTGCCGAATACGGCATCTCCGCTCCTTCACCGGGTTATTTGAAACCGATCAATATGATACGGGAGTATTTTGCATCGGTTAAAGCATTTATTTAATGGATAATGCGCGAATTCAGAAATGGATTACAATCCTCAAGATATCAGATCCAAAAAAGGCAACGATCAACTCCTAATCGAGTGAACGTTGCCTTTTTTGTTATTTCTTATCGTACGTTTTGAAAATTTCAGTGATCACATTGAGAGTCATAGCTATTTCATGTGGTTCATGGGTTCTCAGGATGGTAATTAGTTTCTGAATGTTGCTATCTTCATAGGAGAGTTGCCTCGTTTTCATTCACATAGGCTGTTTTTTGTTGGAACACGCCATCAATTGAAAGAATCTTGTACAATGAGGTAGTTGGAAAATTGAAACATAAATAGGGATAAACATGAGAGGATGCATTAGTTACTAATCAAGATCATTTTATGTGAAATAGAAGAGCGGGATTAAAAAGCATTTTATCCAGCTGCGGGATTCAAATGATGCCCACAACTAATTTTTGAGAATGGCCCATGATCATCTGATCAGAAATAACATCAGTATGCTTTAAAACTTTTGCGGACTGATATGTATCGAGGGTAGAAGGATAAAAAGAAGGGGGGCAGCTGATTTGAAAACATACATATTATTATTTGAAGGATACGTATCATTTGAGATTATGTTAGCCAGCTATTTTATGAAAACGCAAGGAGACATCATAACGGTGGCGTTGGAAAAGGGACCGTTACAGTCATATGAGGAATTTTCAGTTAATCCCTCTGTTCTATTAAATGAGATTGATCCGTCCCAAGTGGACCTTTTCATAATTCCCGGAGGAGATGTTGAGGCAATGCTGCAACGTCCGGAGTTGCTGAACTTCATCAAATTACTTAATGAGCGCAAGACGCCCATTGCAGCCATCTGTGCAGGAACATTATTGTTCGGTCAAGCGCAAGTATTGGAGAGCAGAGCATTTACCACTAATGCTGAATCCGAGATGAGAGCAGTCACGGCCCAAGGGGAATATGTGAATGAAGGTGTTGTTGTTGATGGACATATCATTACAGCCAAGGCGAGTGCTTATGTGGATTTTGGAATCGAAATCGGTAAAGTTATGAATATCTATTCAGGTCCTGAAGATCTGGAAGAAACGATTCAAGTGTTCAAATATTTCAACGCCAAATCATGATATAATATACGTCATTAATAGAAGAACGATGTAGGAGTGAATGATCATTACAGCATATATGTTACCTGCTCTCTATGAGCAAAAGAAAGTTTCAGCGCACGACATGGAAGAGATTGTACGTCTGTTGGCACACGCACCATTACTATACGATGACGGGCTGATAATTCAAGTTCAGGACTTCATGGAAGGGTTGGAAATCGAGCTTGAGCATGAGGTGCGGCGCGCAGTTATCGAGTTGTATGAGCTGGCTGTGCAAGCTTGTCGTCCCTTCTCCGAGCCATCTGCTTATGAGCAGCTTCAGGATGCACTTGGATTACAGGCCGAACTATGGCAGGCAGAAGTGCTGACGCTTGCCGAATGGATGGAATGGTTGAAGCAGATCGGTAAAGGACAAAGAAAACTGCCTGAATACAATTTTACAGCCATGCTGGGGAATTTGCCTGAAGGGTTCATGATTCATGATTTCCATGATGAGCTCATGTATCAGTTGGAGCAAAACCCAGCGAATACATGGGCGATCGAAGAACGCAATCGCTTATACGCAGCATTGGGCACAAATTAAAATCAAACAAAACGGTCACAGACGGTGTTAGTCCATATATAGCGTAGTTGCTTTACCCAGTATGGGGAAATGAGGGGATACCGTGAAAAAGGTTGTGTTGGCGGGTGGAACAGGGTTTGTTGGTCAGGATTTTGCCGGCAGATTCAAGAAGCTTGGTTATGAGGTGCTCATTATCTCACGCCAGCCCGGTCATATTGCCTGGGAGGACCAGGCTGGAATCATACAGGCACTTGAAGGTGCAGAATTGCTGATTAACCTGGCTGGAAAATCCGTAAACTGCCGTTACACGGATGAGAACCGCAAAATCATTTTGGAATCCAGAACACGCACAACCCGCATTTTGGGCGAGTCTGTTCTGGCTTGTAGCAATCCTCCTGAACTATGGATTAATTCAAGCACGGCCACCATATACAGACATGCAGAAGATCGTCCCATGACGGAGAAAGAGGGCGAGATTGGCTCTGGATTTTCGGTGGATGTCGCCAAGGCGTGGGAAAAGGCTTTTTTTGAATTCAGTCTGCCGTCTACACGTCAGATTGCATTACGGATTGCCATTGTGCTTGGAGAAGGTGGCGTCATGGAGCCACTGACCAATCTGGTCCGCTTTGGGCTGGGTGGATCACAAGGACCTGGAACCCAGCAGTTTAGCTGGATCCATATAGAGGATTTGTTCCGCATGGTTATTTATGTTCAGCAGCATCCGCAACTGGAGGGTGTATTTAATGCTTCCTCTCCGCATCCTGTCACGAACCGCCAGCTTATGGAGAGTCTGCGGCGGCAGATGGGAGTTCGGATTGGACTTCCTTCACCTCGCTGGATGTTGGAACTGGGAGCACGATTCATTCGGACCGAAACAGAACTGGTTCTCAAAAGCCGTTGGGTTATTCCCGAGAGGCTGGAAAGAGAAGGATTTACATTCAGATATGATACGCTCGATCTTGCACTGGCCGAGATCTTGAAGTAAGGAAATGAATCAACATGACTGAATAAAAAAAGTTAACAAAACACAACGGGAGGGCAGAGATATCTGCCCTTCTGCTGTATTTTCTTCACTTCGTCATGGCGTTTAGCCAGGCGGAGTGAAGTGTAAATTCAATTAGATATATCGGCTAAACATCTACACGATAACAGCGAGCGAAAGGTTGTTCTGTCATCGGAGTGTTAGTGTAAATATTTATTAGTTGAACTTATATCGTCAGTCAGAAGAAGAGAAAGAGGTAGGTCATATGCAGCTTAGAAGAGTGAGAATTGTTGGAACAGGCAAGTATTTGCCTGAACAGGAAGTAACCGACGAGGAGTTAGATCGCCGTTTGCAGGTGCCTGCGGGCTGGGTCAGCAAAGCAACAGGTGTAGGTGTTCGCCATTACGCTTCGGGTGTAGAGACCTCTTCCTTCATGGGAGCGAGGGCTGCCGAAGCCGCACTTGCCGATGCGGGATTGACGTTCGCAGATATAGACTGTCTGGTATGCACGAGCGGTACGAAGGAACAACCTTTACCCAGTACGGCGGTATTCATTCAGCAGGCGATGGGACAGCAGGATTCAGGTGTACCGGCTTTTGACATGGATGCGACATGTTTAAGTTTTCTGAACGGGTTGGATGTTATCTCTTATATGGTGGATGCCGGGCGTTATAAAAGGGTGCTGCTTGTAGCTACGGAGATCGCTTCAAAGGGATTGAATTGGTCGAACAAGGAAAGTGCTGCTCTGTTCGGTGATGGAGCTGCTGCTGTCATTATTGAACGCTCTGCTGAAGGAGAGTCTTCGCAGATTGTGCATGCCTCGCTGAAAACATACAGCCGCGGTGCGCGGTTTTCGGAAATTGCCGGAGGGGGCACCCGTCTGCATGCCTCAAATTATGTGGCAGAGCAGCCGGAGCCCTATCTTTTTCATATGGATGGACAGGCCGTCTTCCGTATGGCTTCCAGGTTGCTGCCAGCATTTATTGACGATATGTTGCAAGCAACCGGTAATCAGATGAAGGATTTCCAATTGGTAATTCCGCATCAGGGAAGTGCCATGGCGATGAGGCTGATCCGCAAGAAGCTGGGAATCGAAGAGGAACGTTTTATGGACATTACACGAAATCATGGCAATACCATTGCCGCTTCCATTCCGATGGGTCTGCATGAAGCGATCAAGCAGCAGCGCATTCAGAGGGGAGATCGGGTGCTAATGATCGGAACAGCCGCCGGATTATCACTGGGAGGACTTATTTTTGACTACTAGATTCATGAAGAATGAACATCAAGCATCTACGTCCTTAAATGTGCTGCTCACGGGCGGCCGGGCTCCGGTAACCCTCGATTTGGCGCGAATGTTTCATCGTGCAGGTCACCGGGTTTACGTCGCGGAGAGCATGGTGCATCATTTGTGCAGATTGTCGAGTGCGGTGGAGCAGTGCTTCATGGTTCCATCTCCGCGTCATGAAACAGAGAATTACTTGTTAGAGATGGAGAGTCTGGTTCAAACCTGGCAGATCGACTTGTTGATTCCAATGTGTGAAGAAGTTTTTTATATTGCTCAAGGAGCAGAGCGTCTGTGTGATCACTGCCGTGTACTTGTTTCGCCTATAGAGCAGCTGCATGGATTGCATCATAAATATCACTTTATCCAGCTTGCAGAGTCGCTTGGACTTTTGGTTCCAGATACCCGTCTGATCAACAGTCGGCAGGAGTGGAGGGAAGCGCAGGCAGTTCTAGAAATAGAGAGGGAATGGGTATGGAAGCCCGTATACTCCCGCTTTGCTGCCAGAGTTCGTATGCCGATATCCTCCACAGCAGACTTTGAGGGAGACGCACCTGATCAGAAGATATACGCAGGTAAAATGAAGCAGGAACGTTTACAGAATGATCCTCCTGGTGACACGGAAATATCCTCGGCTTCCCCTTGGGTTGCACAGGCTTATGTTGCCGGGCAAATGTTATGTACATACAGCGTAGCTTATGAAGGAAAAATCGTTGCACATACGACCTACGACAGTCGCTATCGAACGGGCAGCGTAGGGGCGAGTGTTTTTTTTGAACATGTGGAGCATGAAGGAATTTACGAGTGGGTAAGGCAATTTGTACAGGCGACAGGGTTTAGCGGGCAGATTGGTTTTGATTTTATCAAAACAGAGGACGAACAAGTGTATGCTATTGAGTGTAATCCGAGGGCGACCAGTGGAATCCATTTGTTTCACCCTGGTGATGGCTTGGTACGTGCTTTAATTGCACCAGAAGAACTGGTGAAAGCAGCAAAGGTGATCATCCCCAAGCAAGGAAGCAAAGCGATGTTGATGCTTCCGATGTTGGGAAGTGGATTGCAGCAGCTCTGGGGGAAGGGCAGCCTGCGGACATGGATGACAGCCTGGCGGGGAACGAGAGATGTGGTGTATCTGAGACTCGATATGAAACCTTTGTTTGAGCAATTTGCAATTGTACTCTCCGCCTGGCGTCTGGCAAGGAAACATAAGTTTTCGCTGACTGAAGCTTTGACTCACGACATAGAATGGAACGGTGAACAACGATGAATAGAGCTTTGGTTACAGGAGCAACCGGATGTCTGGGCAGGCATCTGGCGATACGGCTTGTAGAGCAAGGCTGGGAAGTTACGGGTATGGGGCGCCAGCTAAAGCACGGTGCACAGCTTGAGGCAGCAGGCATTCGATTTTATAACGGAGATATACGGGATCAGGCGGCGGTGATTGAGGCCTGTTCGGGTCAGGATGTTGTGTTTCACTGTGCGGCGTTATCGTCGCCATGGGGCAAATATCGGGATTTTTACAGCAGCAATGTGGAGGGGACACAGCATTTGGTGGACCGTTGTATGAAAGGTGGCATACAGCGCTTCATTCATGTATCAACGCCGAGCTTATATTTTAACTACAGTCCGCGATATGACATACATGAGAATGACCCCTTGCCATCCAAACCAGCTAATCATTATGCAGCCACCAAGCGGCTCGCTGAGCAGGTGGTTTTACAGGCTCATGCCAAGGGACTTCCATCGATCATGATTCGTCCGAGAGCTATTTTTGGCCCGTATGACCAGACCCTTTTTCCCAGAATCGTAGCAGCAAATGGCAAATCGGGTGTACCTATGATCGGAGGCGGACAGGCACTCATTGATCTGACTTGTGTGGATAACGTGGTGGATGCGCTGTTGTTATGCAGGGATGCCAAGACAGAAGCGCTGGGTCGTGCCTACAATATTTCCAATGGAGATCCGAGACCGTTCCAGGATTTGGTGAGCAAGTTATTTGGAATGCTGGAAATGCCTTTACGCCGTCGAAACATTCCCTACAGAGCAGCATACGGAGCAGCCTCCGTGCTGGAACGTGTACATCGCTTGATTCCTGCGTTAGATGAACCTCAATTGACGCGGTATACGGTTGGTTCGTTATCTATCCCGCAGACGCTGGATATTACGGATGCCCGTGAGAAGCTGGGGTATGTACCTCGGTTGACCATTGATGAGGGGTTACAACAATTTGCTAACTGGTGGAGGGCTGAATCATGCTGACAACAACTTCGGTAAAGCTTCATCTGGGCGCAGCAGGTTACTGTAGACATCCGGAGTTTCTGACGCTGCGTGGTGGAAGTTTGCGTCCGGTGGCCTTTCCGGCCGGCTTTGCGTGTATCATTCATCCTGTACATGGTCCGATTCTGTTGGACACGGGATATAGCTCCCGTTTTTTCAAGGAAACCGCTCATTTGCCAAACGCGCTGTACCGTCATATTACACCTGTGGTCTATCGTGAAGAAGACAGTGCGGTACATTTTCTGGCTCGTTTAGGGCTGAAAGCATCGGATATTCGGTACATCATCCTCTCGCACTTTCATGGGGATCATATTGCAGGTGTGCGGGATTTCCCACAGGCGCAATTGATCTATCTGCCAAGAGCCTATGACGCCGTGCGTTCACTTGGACCCATTGCGGCTGTAAAGGCAGGCTTTCTGCCCGGCCTGCTGCCAGAGGACTTTGATGCCCGATCATTGCCTGTTACGAAGCAGCCGGAGCGATGGGTGAGAGCGGGTGAGGATTTTCCCTTTTCCGAGGTATACGATATTTTCGGTGATGGCAGTCTGCTGGGTGTTGACGTATCGGGTCATGCGGAAGGTATGATGGGAATTTTGCTTAGTACGGAGTCGCATGACTATTTTCTGTGTGCGGACGCGGTGTGGTCGAGTCGTGCTTTTCAGAAACAACGCAGACCTCACAAACTCGCTGGAATTATTATGTCGGATCGTCAGGGGTATCGAAGAAACTTTGACAGACTCGTTCAGTTGTATCAGCAGTTTCCAGCGATTCGGATTGTGCCCAGTCATTGCCGTGAAGTGTTGAATGCTTGGGGTACAGTGGGTGAGTACATATGAGCAACACATTACGTATTGTCTATCATTATGCGCTTGCAAGGGGATTGAGAAAATGGAAAACACGAGCGCAGCTTGAACGCTGGCAGGAACGCCAGATCATTCGGCAAGTGGAGCGGGTTCGTAAAAAGTCACCTTTTTACCGGGAGTGGTGGGGTGTTGTTGCTGCATCCAACTGGAGAAGCTTTCCGCTAATTGACAAAACGATCATGATGCAGCATTTCGATCGGCTCAACACAGTGGGCATTTCCAAGGACGAGGCGATGGCTCTCGCCGGGGAGAGCGAGGAAACGCGTGATTTCAAGCCATCGGTTCAGGGCGTGACGGTAGGCTTGTCCTCAGGCACATCAGGCAACCGGGGGTTGTTCCTGGTGAGTGATCGGGAGCAGGATGCGTGGACAGGGACGGTGCTGGCCAAGCTCCTGCCTGGCGGACTGTGGAAACCTGCCAAGATCGCCTTTTTCCTGCGAGCCAACAGTAATCTGTATGAATCGGTGCAGCGGGGTAAGCTGCAATTTCAATATTTTGATCTGTTAGAGCCTGTCGACACCTTGGTTGAATGTATGGAAAGATACCGACCCACCATATGGGTAGCGCCGCCCTCCATGCTGAGAATGTTGGCTGACGCTTATACGTCAGGCACATTGACCACTGTACCGGATAAAATCATTTCGGTTGCTGAAGTGCTGGACCCGCTGGATCGCAAGGTGCTGGAGAGTGTTTTTGGGCAAACCATTCATCAGGTGTACCAGTGTACTGAGGGATTTCTGGGCGCAACCTGCCGCTTCGGTACGTTGCATTTAAATGAAGATATCGTTCATATTGAAAAAGAGTTCATTGATCCCACGACCCGGAGGTTCGTGCCTGTGATCACGGACTTCTCCAGAACCTCACAGCCGATTATCCGGTATCGGCTGAACGACATTCTGACCGAGGCAGCGGTTCCTTGTGCCTGTGGGTCTTCGTTCACTGCCATTGAGCGGATCGAAGGCCGCTGTGATGACACGCTTTATTTTCCACATCGACAAACGGGCGAAGCTGTACCTGTATTTCCGGATTTTGTTACGCGTGCAGTGATTGCAGCCTCTCCGGCTATTGAGCATTATCGGGTCGTACAGCGAGGTAACGGGGTGTTGGAAGTATCACTTCGGCTTGGAGGAGGAAAAGGGATGCAGCAGGTGGAAGCCAATGTGAAGCGGGAGATGACGAAGCTGGGAGAGCGGCTGGAATGCACGGTACCCGAGATCGGATTCGTTCCTTATACGTTTGAACCGGGAATAACGAAGCTGCGCCGAGTGGAGAGACAGCACACTTGAGTGAAGCGTTTTGATGATAGTCTTAACGAAGGAAAATCCATCGAGGGAAGAGGTGAAGCAGATGACAGAACAGAAGATACAGACAGAGGACGATCATATACAGGGCGAAACAGGTTCAACCGTGGGGAAACCGGAAGAGTTCGACTCAAACGCTCCTATTGCGTTAATTACCGGGACATCGAGTGGGTTCGGTATGCTTACGGCGGTTACGCTGGCTAAACAAGGATATCGTGTTGTGGCAACGATGCGAGATTTGAGTCGGAATGCGGAATTGGTAAGGCTGGCGGAGCAGGCGGGCATCTCGGATCGGTTACAGGTTATTCGGCTGGATGTAACGGTTGCTGATTCGGTGCAGGAGGCTGTTCGGACGGTACTTCAAAACTATGGGCGGATCGATATGCTGGTGAACAATGCAGGATTTGCACTTGGCGGATTTATTGAGGAAGTATCCATGGATGATTGGCGTCGGCAAATGGAAACGAATCTGTTCGGCTTGATTGCCGTTACACGTGCGGTCCTGCCTGTCATGCGTGAGCAAAAGCAGGGATTAATCATCAACTTGTCCAGCGTCAGTGGATTGTCCGGTTTTCCAGGTTATGCGCCGTATGCTGCATCCAAATTCGCCGTGGAAGGTTTCACGGAAAGTTTGCGTCATGAGATGTCTTCGTTCGGCGTCCGGGTTGTGCTCGTAGAGCCTGGTGCTTATCGCACACCCATATGGAGTAAAGGTTTGGGTGAAATTCACAGGAGCGAACATTCTCCCTATAAAGATAAGCTGGATGCGGTTCTTCGTTATTCCCAGCATGCCGGAGAGACTGCACCTGATCCGCAGGAAGTGGCCGATCTGATTGCTCGCATTGCACGGATGCGTGCACCAAGACTTCGTTATGCGCTGGGCAAAGGCTCGCGTTTGCTTATCATCGGCAAGCTGCTGCTTCCCTGGAAATGGCTGGAGTGGATTATTGCGCGTGGACTGAAGTAGGGCAAAACGCACTCAACTAATATGCTGGGGGTAAAGAGCTATGTTCGAAATCATCGTCATTATTTTACTGCTATCCATTGTTGGCCTGCTCTTCCGTATCAACAGTAAACTACCGGAACGTGATTGGGTGAAAGAAGCTATGGAGCGGGATGCGTCGAAATAAAAAACACTGGAGGGCTTCATATGAAAATCGCTTTTGTTTTGTTTGACGGTTTGACTTTCCTTGATTTTGCAGGATTTTATGATGTGATCAATCGGTTGAATTTCTTTGAACAAACCAAAGGCACAACGTGGGAAACATGTGCTATGACAGATCAGGTTACGGACGAATCAGGCCTAACGTTGAAGGTGGACCGGGTGAAGCCTGATTTGGCGGAATATGATCTCGTTTTTGTGCCTGGTGGCATGGGAACGCGCAAGCTTCGATTCGATGAGGCTTTTGTGGGCTGGCTGAGACAGGCCGAGAATGTTCCACTGAAGGTATCTGTGTGCACAGGCTCTCTGCTGATGGGGGCAGCTGGGTTTTTAACAGGTAAAAAAGCAACGACGCATCCCAATGTCTATGAACTGCTTGAGCCATACGTTGCCGAGGTGATTCAAACCCGGATTGTGAAAGACGGAAATATGATTACGGCCGGCGGGGTAGCGACGTCCATTGATCTTGGGGTCTATATTGTAGGTTTGCTTGCAGGCCAGGAAGCCGCAGCGAATGTAAAGCTCCAGATCGATTATCCTTATGACATGCAGGGAGTGGTTGAAGCATGAAGGGAGGTCAAAAGGAGAACGTGTTCATCCTTCGCAATATACGAAGAGATGAGGCAGAGAAATATTGGCCTTTGCGGCTGGAAGCACTGAAAAATCACCCGGAAGCCTTCGGGGCTTCATTTGAAATGTCGATTCAGCTTCCCATGAGTGAAGTGCAGGAACGTATACATACCGAACCCGATGATTACATTTTGGGTGCATATACAGAAGAAGGCATACCCACAGGAACGATGGGATTCAAAAGAGAAGAGGGACTAAAGCTGAGGCACAAAGGATACATCTGGGGAGTGTATGTCTCACCGGCTTATCGTGGATGTGGACTTGCTTCCCGTTTGCTCCAAGAAGTGTTGGATCGGGGCAGGGAACTGGAAGGCATAGAGCAAATCAATCTCAGTGTGGTTACCACAAACGGGTCAGCAAGGCGATTGTATGAGCAGCATGGATTTGAAACCTATGGCATTGAGCGCAATGCACTGGTCGTTCAGGGAAAAGGTTACGATGAAGCGCATATGACGTACTTTTATGCTGAGCGTCGTTTGAATATGAGCGATGAGCATGTTGAAGCAGGTGGTGACTTATGACGGACACGGTTCAGCTTGAACTTGACGGCATTCCTTTTGAGTTAAAAGAACCTCATTCATTCGAGTGGATCGCGCGCCTGGGTACTGTATTTCGTGTGTTTGATCAGCAGGATTCCGGCAATTTGTCCTTTGGTATTCTGGGTCAGGACGGAAAGCGGGAATTCGTAAAATATGCTGGAGCACGTACAATTCATGCGAACAGTTTAAGTGCACCTGCCGAAGCGATTCATTATTTGAAATCATCCGTTTCCATATACGAAGATTTAGCACATGACAGCTTGATTCATTTAAAAGAACATTTTGCAACGGAACATGGCTACGCCTGTGTATTCGATTGGGTGGAAGGAGAATGTCTGCATTCCCATTGGGATTTTCCACCACCAGCCAAGTATGAGGACCCTCGTTCCCCTTATTATCGATTCAGACAGCTTTCGGTAAAGACACGTATTCAGGCGATGGAGCGTATTTTGGATTTTCACATCGAAGTGCAACGGAGAGGATATGTGGCTGTCGATTTTTACGATGGTAGTCTGATCTATGATTTTGACAAACAAACGATGAAAATATGTGATATTGATTTGTATCGAAAGGGCTCTTTCACGAATACGATGGGACGGATGTGGGGATCATCCCGGTTTATGTCTCCTGAGGAATTTGAATTGGGTGCACCAATGGATGGAATCACGAATGTGTTCAACTTAGGAGCGATGGCTTTCTCCCTGCTGGGTGGAGAGTTGGATCGTTCATATGCCAGATGGGATGCGGGAGAAGCGTTGTACCAGGTGGTTATTCGAGCAGTAGACCCTGAGCGGGCAAGTCGTTATACATCGGTTGCTGAATTGGGTGAAGCATGGAAAAAAGCCGTGCTGCAGGATCAATAAACGATATTGAATCACTGTCTAGATTTTAAAGTCCTCTAATATATTACTCATACGCAATTGTGCACATTTGATTCGTATCTGCACGGAATATACCGTATAATGGAAATTAATGAGGGGGTATAGCCAATGTGCAAATATACGATATCAGGATTAATAACTGATTTTCTGAAGAAGCATGACGCTCGAAAAAGAAGTGTAGGCGAACCATTATTACAGAGGTTCATACCGTAGTTATGGATCCCATTTCAAACCTTTCACCCATGGATATGATGAAAATTCAGGCAAATACATTGTATACGATGGACAATCAGAAGCGTCTGTTAAGTATTAACGAACCGGATGGTGGGCAGGCTCCAGCCTTATTTATAGGGATAACTTCTGTCGGGCAATGCTCTTATTATCATGAGCAGTTGCCGCTCACTCTGATTGAGGAGCTAGGCTGTGACACTGAGCCTCCGCTCGATATTGCAAAGCTGATTCGGAGAGTGGAGACGTTTAAGCCAGTGAAGAGTGTATGGATGGGCCCGGCTTATGCATTTCCCGAGAAGTGCGGCGAATGGCATCCGAATGTTCAGCTTATAGAGAGTCATCGTACTTTTCTGCTGGAAAAGCATTTTCCTAATTTAATAGAGCATCTGCATGAAAAAATGCCCGTTATTGCTTATGTTATGGAGGATTCGGCTGTCGCTGTATGTTGTTCGGCCCGTGTATCCCAACAGGGTGCTGAGGCTAGTCTGTATACGGCGCCTAATTTCAGAGGACAGGGTTATGCAGCGGAGGCGGTAAAGTGCTGGCAGTATTATGTTAAAGAGAGCGGGCGCATTCCAATCTATAGTACATCATGGGATAATATAGCTTCACAAACTGTTGCCCGGAAACTGGGACTAATCCAGTTTGGTGTGGATTTCAACATCACGACTTCGTCATAAAAGATGAAATCATTTGTGTTAAATGAAGGACATCAATCCGCTGTGTTGAAACTCGGGATCAAAAGTTGTTATTGCAGCAATGATTAGGAATTTTGTACAAAAGAACCTGCAATAAGTCATTGTAGCGCATATCCGTATCTATCGGGATGAGTATAATTATGATCATAGCTTTGTCTAGTTTATTGAGAGTGCCGTTCATAAGTTTGAGCAGGGACAGGAGTGATTCCATGATTCGCAAACGTATTGCAAGCGGCACGGTGATGCTGTGTGCAGTGTGGATGTTGGTAGCATGCTCGAATCAGGCGGAAAGTCATGACGTGAGCTGGAAAATTGATAGCAATCTTCAGCAAATCGTGAACGAAACTGAGATTCTGACCAGCAGTAATCCAGGTGACTATATTGCTGCTAATACAGAGGCGTATGCACAGATTCTGGATACGGGTGAAGAGGGACTGAACGTTCTGATTCAGCAACTGGAGTCCAGTGCAGATAATGGCCTTAAGGAATGGCTTATGGCTCAGGCAAGTACGGAGCTGCTCGGAGAGCGTAACCCCGTGGAACGCTGGCAAAGTGGCAAAGACTGGCTCAGACAGTATAAAATAAAGGTAGAATAATGGCTCATCATCATTAGTGCATGACTTACAGCGAATGTTGTGGAGGGAACGGAATCGATTCTGAAGAAGCTCAAGAAAATTTGGAGATAACAGCGATCGAAAGAACGATCCGTAACCGAAACGATCACCGCAGGTCGTCAAACGTTAACGTCTGTGATGACCCAGAATAACATAACTCACCTCCCAGTCATCATGAGCAGGAATGAGAGGTTCTAGGAACCTGAAAGAATACGTTATAGAGGTGAAACCCTTGAAGAAGAAAATTGCATTTTTTGACTCGGGAATCGGTGGTTTAACCGTCTTGCATAAGGCTTTGCATCAATTCCCTGAAGAAGCGTTTCTGTATTATGCCGATACATTGCATGTTCCTTATGGGACCAAGTCCGCCGATGAGGTTAGAGGACATATCTTCAATTGTGTGGAGGCTATTGTTCAGGAAAATGTGCAAGCGATCGTGATTGCCTGCAATACAGCGACCAGTCTGACCGTAAAGGATTTGCGTGCCAAGTATGATATCCCCGTTATCGGGATGGAGCCTGCTGTGAAACCAGCTGTGGAAATGAATCGAAGAACCGGCAAAAGAGTGCTTGTATTTGCTACAGCCCTGACTTTGAGTCAAACGAAATATCATGAATTGGTATCCCGTGTGGATGATCACCATAGTGTTGATTCCATTCCATTACCAGAACTAGTGGAATGGTGTGAACAGTTGGATTTTGATCCACAGAAGATTGCGGCATATTTCCGCCTCAAACTGGCTGATCTTGATCTGAACTTATACGGTACAGTTGTACTTGGCTGCACGCATTATCCGTTCTACACTTCGATTCTTCGTACGGTTCTGCCAGATCATATTCAGATTATTGATGGTAGTACGGGAACAGTTAACCGCTTGAAGCAGCTTCTTGGGTTGGCAGAACAAAAGGGCGTGTGGACAGGGGATAAGGTTACTTTTCTTAGTTCATCTGGCCGTTCGGAAGACCAGGAGAATATGAGAATTGCACTCCAATATCTGGAGAAGCATTGAATGTAAATTGAATCAACAGGAGGTGAGGGGCGATGCAGGCTATTTATCTCATTCGTCATGCCAAAGCAACAGGGCAAGAACCAGACGCCGAGCTTACGGATGAAGGACTTCGTCAGGCCGAAGAACTTGCTGAGATGTTGGCGGAGCACCCAATCCAATACATTGTGTCGAGTCCGTGGAAAAGGGCACTTCAGACCGCTGCCCCACTGGGCAAAACCGTCCTGCAACATATACATACGGATGAACGTCTTCAAGAAAGGGTGCTTAGTTCCCTTCATCTGGATAATTGGATGGATGTGCTTGAACGTACATACACGGACGAAGACTGGACAGAAGAAGGTGGTGAATCTTCTCGTTTGGCGACAGCTCGGGGCCTTGAGGTGCTGGACGAGCTGTGGAGCAGGCCGGAGCATAGCGGGGCTGTGATTACACACGGCAATCTGTTATCTCTGCTCATCCGTAGTCATAATGCATCCTTTGGATTCGAGGAGTGGAAAAATCTATCTAATCCTGATGTATATGTCCTGGGAAAACAGCAGGGGGATAAAGTTACACACAGCATTCGCCGTATATGGCGAAGTTAAACATAAAGAGAGTGCTCCAGCGATTTTTGAGATCGGCTAGAACACTCTTTTCAGTTTACGATGTTGGTTTTACAAAGCGGCAACTAATAACATTACCCAACCGGCCAAGAAAGCTACTCCGCCCAGGGGTGTGATCGCCCCCAGTTTTCGAACGCCAGTTACGCTTAGGACATATAGACTGCCTGAGAACAAGAGGATGCCGGCGAATAGCAACCATCCAGCCAGCAACACAAGAGATGGCTGCTCCAGTCGATCAGCGAGCAGTCCGAGCAGGATGATTCCGATTCCGTGAACAAGGTGATACTGAACGCCAGTCTCGTATATTTTGATCATGTCAGCAGACAATCTGCGTTTGAGCGCATGTGCACCGAAAGCTCCAAGGGCAACAGCAAGAAACATCATGATACTTCCAAGTATAATCAAGGTCTGCATGTGGTCTTTTCTCCTTTTAATAGTATTAAGCAGAATATTTCTGCTCATTATGACGCTTATAGCTTACGCAATTGAATGCGCTGAATCGAATGGTCCGCTTCTTTTTTCAAAATGAGTCTGGCTCGTCCTTTAGTTGGCAGGATATTTTCGTGCAGGTTTTTGGCATTGATATTTTTCCATATCTGACTTGCCGTAAGAACCGCCTCATCTTCTTCCAGATTGGCAAAACGACTGTGGAAGAAGGAATTCTCATTCTGAAACGCTGTATTGCGTAGCAGCTTGAAACGCTCAATGTACCAGTGACGGATATGCTCCTCTTCCGCATCGATATAGATGGAGAAGTCAAAAAAATCACTGACCAACAGTGGGGTTTCCTTTTTAACCTGGAGCACGTTAATTCCTTCAATAATGAGGATATCCGGCTGACATATGGCATTCTCTTCACCTGCAATGACGTCGTAGGCAAGATGGGAGTATACGGGAGCCATTACTTCGGGTTTACCTGATTTGACATCACCCATGAACTGAATCAGTGACTTGATATCGTAACTTTCTGGAAATCCCTTCCGGTTCATGATGCCTTTCTCTTGCAGCACGGCATTGGGATACAGGAAACCATCCGTAGTGACCAGATCCACCTTGGGATTTCCTTTACCTCTTGCAAGCATAGCCTGGAGCAGGCGGGCAGTTGTACTTTTGCCCACGGCAACACTGCCCCCAATACCGATAATGTAGGGAGCGTGATGTGCTTCTTTTTTTAGAAAAGATGCCGTTAAGCGATTCAGCTCTCGTGAAGCTCCTGCATATAAGTCAATAAAGTGGGTAAGAGGTAGATAAATATCCTCAACTTCTTGAATGGATACCTCTTCATTTAATCCCTTTAGCTGTTCCAATTCCGCTTTCGTTAGTGGAAGAGTGGTCTGATATTTCTTCAAGTCAGCCCATTCCTTGCGGTTAAACTCGGTGTAAGGAGAGTATAAATTCATGAGATCCCGCTTTCTGTATGTAATGTTATGTTGGCACAATCATTAGTGTACCAAATTTCAGGGAACTGACAACACCTTTACATTGATGGCTCCATTAGTATATTCCCTGAAAGTTGAATTAAAAGCAACTTATAGGAAATTGTAAACCAAATTATGTTAAAGTCAACGTATACCATGCGGGAGGGTGACAGCAAATGATCGTATATGAGAGAGAGCATGATTTTGTTTTGACCGCACAGCATGAACATGGACTAGTAGCCGGAGAAATGGCTTCCCATTGGAAAACGGAATTGTTAACTGATGAAGCGCATCGAGAAGATCTGATTTTTGCCGCAAAAGAGCATGATCGGGGATGGATTGAACTGGATTCTGCTCCATTCTGGAATGATTATAGTCAGATACCGTATTCGTTTCGTGATTTTCCGCTACGTCCACGATTTGTATTTTACCGTAAAGGTATTGAAGAGGTTCGGGAGAAAAACTTGTACGCCGGGTTGTTGTGCAGCATGATGTATACAGATTTGTTTCAAAACAACCTGGGTGCTAACGCCAATGATGATGAAGACATTAGGGAATATCTGAACGATGAACGGGAGCATCAGTTACGTATGGAACAGCAGCTTAGTGGTGGTGAAGCGTTGAAGCTTAGGCTGAAACATGATTTAGAAATTATGCTATTTTGTGATCAGCTCAGCCTTTTTCTCTGTATGGAGGAACCCGGAACACCTGCTGCACGTTATGATTTTTTCGCTGATGGACTGGGCTCTACCTTCGATGCCTGTTCAAGGCAGCCCATTCAGGCCGAGTGGCTTTCCAATGAGAAAGTAGGATTGTCTTTTGTGCCGTTTGATGAGGACTTTACAGTCGTTATGCCTTACAAATCGGTGCCGAAAGCAAGTATTCGCAAATTTGGTCTGCTGCAGGCTTATCGCCGTGCCGAGTGGAAAGAGCGTCGGGTGTTAATTACAGGCATGAGCTGAGTGGCGCATATCAGGTTAAAACTTTTTTTATAAAGTAAAAGTTATATCAATAATGACAAGATCCCATGAATATACATGGATAGCGTGAACCGATATTTCTTAATTTCTGAGAAGGGCGGGGCTGCTATGGATAAAGATAAAACCAAATATCTCAATCTTTATAATGGTTTAACTGAAGATGAGATTCGTAGTGGAGAATTAGCAGCAAACTTTACTCAGATTGATGAAGAAATCGCTGACCGTGGAATTCACATTACGTGGAATGGTGCTGATCGTACTGGAGTTAAAGGAAGTTCTTCTGCCTTAATTTCTATTCTGACCGAGGATAAGGACGTAATCATCATTCCACAAGGGATCTTTCTAATAGATAAAAATGTAACTATCCCGCCGGATAAACAGCTTGTATTTCAACGTAATGGAAGGTTAAAAATAAAAAAGGGTGTTACTTTAACTATTCTAGGACCTATTGATGCTAGACCGTACGAGTGGATTTTTGATATTTCTTTAGGCGGAACTGTAACTGGAGAGTTTCAAACCGAGTCAGTTTATCCACAGTGGTTTGGAGCTAAGGCTGATGGTTTTAATAATGATGCTCCTGCAATACAGGCTGCTGAGAACTTCGCCTTTCAGCGGGGGGGCGGAATTATTGTATTTCCATTTGGAACATACGGGATTAAAAATAAAATTATTAAGCGATCCAGTGTGCACTGGAGAGGGGCACAGGCTAAGATAAAGAGAATTGACAATCTTGATCCGAGTGGAGCTGCATTTTCGTTAGTTTATGCTGAAGAAGATACCTTTGATTGGTCTATTCAAGCTTTAGAATTCGAAAATATTCCCCATAATATATTGTTGGATAAGTCTATCTATCATAATTTTGGGCCGGGAAAAAACAATAGCTGTATTGACGCGTATCGCTGTTCAGAATGGATAGTTCGTGACTGCGTTTTTCGTAAATTTTCTCAGGGTATTCTATATCGTGGATGTGAGACTTTTACAATATCCAATAATCGATTTTATGGTGAGAGTGGTAAGAGTATTGACTCTATACTGGAGGGCACTTTAATCTCTTTTTCAAGCTATGTGTATACAGGTGCAATAATATTTGCTTTTACATCTTCTGCGGCTGAAATTCGAAACGCAGGCAATTTTTTGATTTCTGATAATTATATTGAAGTCCCAGGGCTGGACATAGGTATTGATGCCCTTGCCCAAACTTGGAATGAAAATCCTTCAATTGTTAGTGAAAATATAATACTAGGTCCTAATTGTGGTATTCAGATTTACAAAGGGAGTTTTCATGATCCTTTGAATGCGCCAACTTACCGAGGGAATATCCAAGTCCACAATAACCGTTTATATGCAACTTGGGAACAGGGGATTTATATTCGCTATACTAATGGTGTTACAATCTCACATAACTATTTAGAGAGAGTTGCTCAAAAACCTGGTGGGGACATTGGTAGCTCTGGTGGAGGGATTGTAACTCGGGTTAACCCTTTTAACCTAAATCCCCATTCACCGGGACCCTCTGATCATGTGGGTGTGGATATTCTATATAATCGTATTGTCAATCCAGGCCAAGACAATCAACGATTAGATGGAGCTATTCATATACGCTTACCTAATTGTCGAGTAATTGGTAATGACATTATACGGGAAACTAATTTATATCCCCTTTCGCTCGGTAAAGGAATTTTAATTGATAATGGAGAAGGGATTTTACAGGCAGAGATTCGTGGAAACCGAATTAGAGGATTTGAATATGGTATGTTCTGGGCAGGAACGGCTAAAAAGCATGAGGATGGCGAAGCATGTATTATTGATGGAAATACTATTAGAGACTGCTCAACAGCAATTTTCATTGATCCTCTACGGATAGTTGGTATTCAGATTAGGGCGAATTTTATAATTAGTGCAAATACGGGATTGATTCTAAAAAGAGCACCATATTCATTTATAGAAGATAATCATTTTCATTCGTGTGTGGCTGGGGTAGTACTGAGATCCGGAAATCTGGCGAGTGATTATGTTACTTTAAAATCAGGAGGCGAATACACCGGGATAGACACTGGGATGATAGCAGGAGGAACTGTTACTGTTAGAAATAATCATTTTCTGAAGGTTACCATACCACATAATGTTGCAGAAACATCTCAAGGAGATGCTTCTTTTCATGGCCGATGTGTATGTTGGGAAGGGGATCGTGTGAATGGTCGTGTTTTGCGGATAAATGATTTTCCCTACGCGAAACAACCTGCTGCCTACACAGCAAAGATATGGCATAAACATGATCGAGTATATAACACGATTTATATAAAGGGGAACGTATATGAAAGAATCTGTATAAACGCAGGCATGTATGGCCGATCTCCAGTCATTCCTATTAAAGGTACGATCTCTGAAAACTCCGATGTTATTACGGAAATTTCGAGTGTTCGAAATATTGGATTGGGTCAATATCTAAATGTAGAGGGAATTACTGTGTACGTAAAAGAAGTTAATTATACCGAAAATTCTGTTTATACAGATGTTGTTTTTCTTATGAATAAATCTGATGTAGACATCGTTATGAAAGAACCAACTTTCATGGATTTAATAACTTGGACTTGAGCTTTCAGGCTTTTAATACCCTTTTTAAGCGGTTATCGTGAAGATTTCCACTTGAAAAGGGTATTTCATATTTGATAATAATTGACCAGATCCTCTTAAGAATCCTATGATAATATCTTCTAAGATACTTTGTATATTACCAATTCGAAATACAATTATAGGAAAACCTATCTTAGGACTAGAAATGTTAGTATATAACAAAGCAGAAAAGCTTAATTCAACATGTACACAAGAGCGGAGAGGACAGAAAAACACCTGGGAATCAAGGATTAGAAGATTCTTCTGTCGAGTGAGTGGATATCTGTGAATTGCAATGGATTAGGTTCTGTATAAGCCAACTGGGAGGATAAACATGGACATTAGAACCGAGATTTTAACGATGTGTATGATATGGGACAAACAAAATGATCAGGTGCTATTAATGAATCGACCCAACCAAAAAGGATTTCCGGGATACATTGCTCCTGGAGGGAAAGTTGATTTTCCAGAAAGTATTGTGGATGGTGCCGTGCGAGAAGTTAAAGAGGAAACAGGACTTGTGGTGAAAGAGATTACATACAAGGGTCTTGATGAATTTTGTGATCCGGAGCAAGGATTGCGTTATATGGTATTTAACTACGTGGCTACTTCTTATGAGGGGGAGCTACTGAGCGAGCCGCCTGAAGGTGAACTGTTGTGGGTGTCTTTAGGTCAAGCGCTAGAACTGCCTATGCAGGATTGGTTTGCGGAACGTTTCCCGCGATTTTTTCAAGCAGGTACGTTTGAGCGGAGTGTAATATGGGAGAAATCAACCGGACGTACACTGAAAGAGACGTTTATGGTTTATAGTGATTCCGTTCTTGAACAGAGTAAAGTCAAATAATTCAAAACGCTCAGGAGGCGGAAGAAATTATGGGATACCAGCATGCACTGGAAGGATACATTACAGCGACAAATACACATGACTTTGATGAGGTAAGCAAATGGTTATCACCGGATGCCGTATATTGGTTTACGGGAACGTCTTGTACTACCCTTAACGAAATTCGGGCTTATTTTGAAAACGCTTGGGAGACAGTCAAGGATGAGGTATATCGTGCAGAAGACGTCACGTGGATTACGAGTGGCGAAGAGCAGGCAGTCTGTATTTATACCTACCACTGGAAAGGAATGTATCAAGGGAAGCCGGCTGCTGGAAAAGGTCGGGCTACCAATGTATTTGTTGCAGGCATCAACGGAGAATGGAAATTAATCCATGAACATTTAAGTGCGGGTGAATAACGTGAGGAATAGAACGTTGCAGTCTACTTGAATAAAGCTAATAATTAAGCTTCTATCTGATGCATGGCTCATATTTTATCAGCCAATTCTATATATTTATATCCAGATATTATGATATAATGAAGTTTACTTTTTAAAAGGAGAGGACTTGCTATTATGGATATTACATTTCGTGAATCGCTTGAGGGAATAGAAATCGACCAACTTAGCGGGGCTTTTTTCGAAGGTTGGCCAAACCCTCCATCTACGCCTACATTTCTGAAGTTGCTGGAACAATCCTATGCTGTCGAACTGGCTATTGATGAAGAAACCGGAAATGTGGTGGGCTTTATTCAAGCGATTTCAGATGGAGTTCTTAGTGCATATATTCCCTTATTGGAAGTGCTTCCGGAGTATCAGGGTAAAGGTATCGGAACAGATCTCATCAAGCGTATGTTTAATCGTCTGGGTGATCTCTATATGATTGATCTTTTGTGCGATAACGAACTCCAGGAGTTCTATGAGAAACAGGGCATGCAAAAAGCATCTGGCATGGTGATTCGTCATTATCAAAATCAGGCTGGAGCGGTAAATAGCTAATAGATTTGGTGAATGAGATGGTTGAAATAAAGTATAAAAATCGTTCCGGAGTAACCCGAAGTTATAAAAAGAGAAAAATATGAATTCAGACTAAAACATTTATATACGGAAGGTTGTTATATATTTGGTGACTAGCCATACATAGGCTTCTGCAAACGGGACGTAAATGAATATGTACGAGGAAAAGGTGGAGATTGGTGTGAAATTGTCGTTCCGGATTTTGGACTGGGAAGAAGAAAAACCTTATGAACTTTTATTAATGGCTGATCCGTCCAAAGCCATAGTTGACGAATATCTGAGTCGCGGTGTTTGCTTTATCGCTGAATATGAAGGAGAAATGGTAGGAGAGTTTGTTTTGCTTAAAACACGTCCAGAGACGGTAGAGATTGTTAATATTGCCGTACAGGAAGAGTTACAGGGACAGGGCGTTGGCAAACACATGATCAAGGAAGCGATAGAAGCAGCACGCAAGCTCGGTGGTCGAACGATAGAAATTGGGACAGGCAACTCAAGTTTTCATCAGTTGAAGCTGTATCAACGCTGCGGTTTTCGCATTATAGGGGTCGACCGGGACTTTTTTGTGAAACATTATGAAGAAGAGATTATAGAAGATGGTATTCGCTGCGTCGATATGATTCGTTTGGCTCTGGATCTGGATAACGTTGCAGAGGAGAACAAGAAGTGAAGATATACCGCCTGAAATCAGAGGATAGTCGCAGCATTACCGCTTATGGCAGTGAGGGAGCAGAGATTACGCCGATACTCCGAAGCACAACAGTTTGCCACGTAGCACAACTGAAACTGTCTGCAGGAGGACGTGTAGGTTTGCATCCAGCAGTGGGTGAGCAGGTGTTTCTGGTGCTTGAAGGGGAAGGTTGGGTGGAAGGTGAGACAGGCGAACGGGTAGCTGTACGATCGGGAGAAGCCGCGCATTGGACTAACGGAGAGAATCATCAATCTGGCTCGAACAAAGGACTAACCGCATTGTTGATTGAGGGTGAAGAACTAATTGTTCGGTTTTCGCTAGAGGAGGGAGACTCTTAGATAGGGGCTGATGATTTGAGTGTTTGGGTCATTGTTATTATTATTGGGGTGATTTTTACTCCATCGTTCTATCAGATGAATAAGCGTATTCGTAGATTGGAAGAGCAGGTTAGATATCTTTCAGACGAGAGGAAGAACCTTTAAGTGGATCGGTACACACACATGGGAGTATACGGTTTAGTCACTTGGGAGCAAAAATTCCTGTTAGTTCATAAGGCAAGAGGAGCCTATACGGGGAAATGGGATTTGCCTGGAGGAAGGTTGGAATTTGGTGAGCAACCGGAGACCGCCTTGCACCGTGAGATTGAAGAGGAGACAGGACTTTACAATCTACAATTGGTGATTCGTTCTGCGGAATCGATCGTATTGGAGTGGGTTTACGAAGGCCAGCCGGAAGAGCTGCACCATATTGGAATTTTATACGATGTATATTTGACAAGCGAAAGTCGGCCTTATGAGATCAAAAGGGAACCGGATGGCGAAGATTCGCTGGGCGCACAATGGTTTACTATGGAAGAGGTTGGAGCGTTATCGTTGACGCCATTTGCAGAGTATATGATTAACAATTTTAATAGAAACCTACTTTGATTTGAATTTTAGGACTGGTCAAATGGAACAGAATCGTTTATTCTGTGATAGATAGATTACAATTTTTTTCAACTGAATAGGACTGACACCTTAAAGCATAAGGCTATGAATCTGCGGATTCGTGGCCTTTTTTTGTGTTTTTTAGGGGTGAATTGGGTCTTTGGAAGGGGAGGTTGCATGCCTTGTAGGGATGGGGATTGCTGAAAAATAATACCAATAGCCTAGATTTGCATGGTAGAATATTGATGATTATGACAAATTTAGGTTTTGGAATGAAGAGTAGTACGCTTGCTGAAGAAGCAGAATTTTGCCCCATACTAAGGTTACATAGGAGAGTGAGTAGATTGAAGAAACAGATGAGATTAGCTGTTAGTAAGTCAAAAAGGAATGTGTTGATAGTCGGATTGTTGACGTCGACTTTGCTGGTAGGAACGCTGCTGACTACTGGAACCGTGGGTCTGATGTCTACTGTGGATGCTGCTACAAGCACGAATGGAGCGGGTACAACGGCTTCTGCACTTACGAAGTTCAAAGATATCAAAGGGCACTGGGCGCAAGCTACAATTGTTAAAGCCTATGATAAAAATCTGATCTCCGGCTATCAGGATGGTACGTTCCGCCCCAATGCCAAAATCACCCGTGGTGAGTATGCCACCCTTCTCAGCCGTGCAACCAGCTTGGAAAAGGTACAAGGCGAGAATCCTTTTGCTGATCTCAAGGGACACTGGTCTGAATCAGCTGTGACACAGTTGGTGGGCCAAGGCTTTATTAACGCTAATGATTATCCGAAAGGATTCAACCCCAATGCCGAGCTGACACGCTACGAGATGATGAAATGGATTGCGAACGGACTGATCAAGTCCGGAACTAGTTTCAAGGATGCTTTTGACGATAGCAAAAATACACTGCTACCTACCCCTGAAGTAAATCGGGGAACGATTCGTGCAGAACAAATTCCTTATCTTGCACTTGTTCGCGGCACTGGCATTGTCGGTGGATTTGAGGACGGTTCCTTGAAGCCTGCTGATCCAACAACGCGAGCCGAAGTGTCTGCTATTTTGCTGCGTTATATGGATGTTGAGGGCACGGATGCAGGGAAGTACAGTGATTTGAATGAAATGCGCGAGGTTGGTACGACTGGAACGAATTTAACGACGATTAGTAATTATAAGTATAGTTCGGGTTCTGCTAAGATTTCAGACTTATCCAAAGGTTACATTACCTTAACTAACAAATCTGGTGTAATGAAGATACATCGACTAATAGCCGTGGATACCACTAAGAGCACACCTAAAGGTATTTATGCCTCTTTGCTATTGGAAAAAAATTATGTTCCTGGTTCGTATAAAACATTCTCTGATGTTTCTTTCACTTCAAATTTAGAAGAATCAAATTTATTAACATTTAACAAGGGATTTTCCGATTCACTTATACAATTTAATCGATTGGATTTGGAATTAGCAAAACAGAATGGCTTTACAACGTTACCCATGAATTCCGGTGAACTGATTAAAAAGGGTGTTGAAACAAGATTTTGGATTACATCAACTTTAAGAAATAAGTCTTGGTCCTATTTCTTGAAATCTGATACAGAAGGAGCGTTTAAAATTCAAAGATAGCTTGATTCGGGTGGTGAACAAAATAAATAAACGTTTCTTTAGTCTCATTTTGATAGCTGTTTGTGTTAGTGAATTATTATCTAATTTCATCCTACCCATTAATATCATTAATGCAGCAACAGATCAGTATGGGCCAAAATCAATGAAAAATCCTCAAAAAGTTACAGTCAAAGCAACACCTACTATAGGCACACCAGGAGTGTACTGGTACCAAGTCGACGACGGACGTTTCAAAGCTGAACATTCGGGGGGGCCAACTTATGCGAGGAACGCAGGGAGTTGTTCAAGCCCATATCCTGAAGCTAAAGAAGTACCTGATAATGTAGATTTCAGTAAGTGGCCTGCAGAGAGTTGGCCTGACTATAATGGGATCAGAGTAAATTCATCAAACATTAAAAATATTCGAATACATGATGTTGATTACCAAAGCAGAGCAGATCAAAATTCTTATACTGGAGTTGATGACCCTACTCCACCGTTTCCTTCTACTATTGTGTCAATAAAGACTATCACTGGTGGTTATCATACTCCGACTGAAAAAAAACCATTTGCTAACGGTGGTGAGACAACGGCTGGCTGTCCAAAGTACAATGTCGTTTATTACACCCCGATGGATATCATCTGGGAAGGGGACCTCGAAGAAGAAAAGGAAATTGACGTAACCCCAGATTCCACCCTAACGGTTGGAGAAACCAAACAGATGGTAGCCAAAGTTAAAACGAAAAACTACGGAGCTACTCAATTTAGTGAAGGCATCGACGTAAGTCGTCGGGAGGCTGAGACCACCTGGTGGTCATCCGATCCGAGTATTGTGAGTATTGAACCCAAAACCGGAATGGTGAAGGCTGAAAAGCCGGGTACTGCTTTTGTACGTGCAATCTGGAACAACGGTACATATCTTATCTCCGATACCGCTGACATTACGGTAACGTCCGAACCAGGACTCATTGTGAACCTGCCAAACGCTTGTAAAGCAGACACAGCAACACCGCTGCAAGCTAAAGCTATCCTGACCAAGTCAGATCTTTCTGTTCATGAGCTTACCGCTCATCCCAAATTGACCTGGCAAAGCTCCAATCCAGCAGTAGCGACCATAGGTGCAGATGGAAAAATGACGATCAAAGGTATTGTCGGCAGCACCACCATCACTGCGCGCTTTTTGGATACTGCCCAGCAGTTGGATGAGCAAGGAACGCAGGTTTTAGATGTAAAGGATTGCACAGGCAACGGAGGAGATGGGGGGACTGATCCAGGTAACGGCGGTGTTGTGGGTTGCCCCGTAACCATCAGTCCACCTAATAAAGGAGCGTTAATCGAATCGGCTATCATGGACCCCTCCGTTTCGGGCGTGCTGAAAGCTGATGATCGGGGATCTGAGAAGTTTGATGTCACCCGTGGCATCCCGACTTCTGAAGATCTCTATGCAAATGTCATGGCTAGAGGCTACTTGTTCCAGCACCGTTGGGTGAACATGACGGGAACAGTGACATATACGGTCAACGTAAAAAAGAAGTATCACAAAACATGGACGATTCCGGGCAGAGCCTCAACAGGACCGAATGATCCAGGCACACCTCCACAACCTAAGGAACTAGACGTTCCTGTGGAAAAACCAATGCAGGTCATCCGACAATATAGTTATTGGCAGATTGATAATTTGGAAGTCTATCAGCTGAATCAAGCTACGATATCCAATTATGCACTTGGTGGCTACGGTGGTACAGTAACGCTGACTCCAAACGGATATACACCGCCGACCTTACAATCGGCTAATGATGATGCTGTTACCGCACATGTGAAACCAGCACCTTGCAAGGAAATCGACCTTGGCACTGAAACAAAGTCAGGCGGTGACAGCGAGCCGCCTACACCTGATGAGACGTCGTTATTCCAATCCAAAGCCGAGGCTGAGGTCAAAGAGAACACTGTAAATAATGACAAGGTGGTGTTTAATGGTGCCACTGTGATGGATCCTGCTCCGATGGATAAGACTGCTCCGCGACCTGAGACAATCCCTCAGCCTGATATGATCGGCGACAACGTGCTGTACCAGAATCGTTTAACTATTCAGAATACACTGGTCAACAAGGCGGACCAACCGACAACGGGCGAGATCGCATATGGCTTGATTCCTGGAAATATTAAAGGCGGTCAGGATCAGAACTTTTCTATTCAAGGGATCCATTCTGTCACGGTGCACACGCCTGTCGTTAACTACGCATGGGTGTCTGATGATCAGCCGCATAACCAGAAAACAGTGCCTGATCCGACCAGTTCGGCACTTATTTTGGAACGACCGTTTATCGTACGCATCCCGACCTCAGGGCAGCATCTGGACGTAACCAGTTACCCGGGTTATGGCAATAGGGACTATGCCAAGTATTTTCGCATCAAGCAGGTTCGTTTCCCCTTTGATGTCTATAACGCCGATAGAAGTCAGTTTATTCCAGCCAAGACATGGGTGGATATTCCGGTCAGCCAATTGGATACCGTTTTCTATCTTCCAGTATGGGTGGATGAAGGACATTACCGAATTGAATTTCGCAATATTGCGGAAAATGCTCCTTCTACATTCACCGAACAGCAGGATGCCAACACGAATCTGACCCACCATGTTGCGGCAGATACGGTTCCGGTGGAGGTTATTGGGCGATTGTATGATTTTCACGTTACGGATATCGCTGATTATAATTGGGAAAATGTGTTCCGCAAGCAGCTCGGAAGTTCAGAGCCGATAGGGGTGAGTTACTGGACAGGACTTAATAGTATTGATGGTGATCCGCGAGGGAATCTGGCACCATTCGTGTTACCTGTTCGCCCAGGTAGTCACCCTGTGCAGGGTTTTAGTAATATTGCGGTGAAAACGGGTTACCATATCAAGTTCGACCTGAAAACAAAAGGAAATATGTTTGGCAAACAGGATGGTGTTCGAATTACTCCAACATTCTACTTTGTGAGCAAAGACGGCTCTTCCAGACAAGAAGTTGATCTATACTACCACCGCGGTCAAGAGCGACTTATTCGGATAGGATCGGCGCAGGATTTGGAGAAAAGGTTTGTTGTCCTGAACTCGAGGTTGCGTAACGTACCCGGTACGGAATTGGGGGACACGGCGCGTTATCAGTATACGTATGAACTGACTGCCGATGAACGCAATGAGAGTTCGCTCGCTGATTATATGGTTAAGCTTGTAGATCAAATCTCTCACCAGAAAACGTGGGTAGGCCGCTATGATTGGATGATTTTGCCCGCTTCCATTCGTACACTGATTGGACCCAAGACAGACATTCCCTCGGGTGTTAGTGTAGACCGTGCGAATGCGGCAATCCAACGTTGGTACGGAGAATACAGCCTGCCTGCAGATGTATACACCGTGCCAAAGGGAACCAATCTTGATTTGCTCGCCAGACAAAATCAACTGGATGAAAAGGCTTCTGTATTTATGAAGGACGGATATATCGTGGTCAACTTTAATATCGAGACACTTCGAGATGGGAATACAGAAGCTCCACACCTGCAATACATTTATGCTCCACTGATGAATCAGTGGCAGATGGAAGGTTTCAACAATTGCCCAGTAGACAGTCAAGGCCGAACTTGGCCCTTGAAGGATGGTGATGTGGTCTTTTACCATGCAGATCAGTCCAGCCGGAGCGATTTTCAGTCTCAGGTGCCACATTAAAAACAAAAAGACTGTCACCTAAATAAACCAATCCAAAAAAAAGCCGCCCGGATGCTTTTACGCATTCAGGCGGCTTTTGGTTTAAAACATTGAATTGCAAGAGACACCCATTTTTTTGTTGAATATCAAGCCAAATGGTTAATATTTATCTTGACGGTTTGTTTTTGAACATTATGGACCACAATTCTAAATAAGGAGGCTACAAATCGGGCGAAATCTGAAAATGTGTAGAAACCATCGCAGGATAAGCGATTACCAACAAAACGCCATACAATCAGAGCACATTTGTGGGTCGGAAATGTTCCAATTATTCGATTCATCTAATTTATGCATCAATTGAACTAAAAATAGGAAATGCTCCTGAGCGTAAAAGTTTATAGAATAGATATTAGAACACGGACTTCACTTGAAAAAGTTGAGGAAGGTGTAACCCTCGAACGGATCAGGACAGTATTCGACATCTGTGCGACGGTATATACAATCATCAGTTTACTATGATTTTGAAAACGCAGACAAACCTTGACGGGAGCGTCGGAACAACGTTACTACCACCAACAGCACGATTATTGGACTTCATGAAAAATTTAGCTTAAAATGTTGAACGAACGCAAATTACGGCTTAGTCAATGATTTCCGTCAAAAACTTATGACTAAATCAAGACGGAGGGAACGTCGATGACGATCGAGGAAGGCAACAAGAAACCCTGGGAAAGTTACTATGGCCCGAATATGGGATACGTACAGGAACAATATGAATTATACTCCCAAGACCCGGGTGCAGTTACACCGGCATATCGGGAATTATTTGAACAATGGGGTGCACCGCCGATGTCTGGCAGGGATGCACATACAGCCTCGTTTTCTGGCAATGCCCAAAAGGCTTCCGGAAGCGTGGATATTCAACTATTACAGAAAGCGGTTACAGCAGGGAAACTGGTAATGAATATTCGTACCTATGGTCACCTTGCGGCCGATATTGATCCCCTTGGAATCAGTGAAGATTCAGATACTTCTTTGCTTGAACCGAAGCATTTTGAATTGAATGAAGAAGATTTGAAAGCTCTGCCAGCTTCCCTGATCTGGGAAGGTGCAGATGGACAGACGGTAACAGGATTGGATGCCATCCAGCGCCTGCGGCAAATATATACAGGTCCTATCGCTTATGAATTCAGCCATGTGCATGAAGTTCATGAGCGGGAGTGGCTGAACCGCCGTGCAGAATCTCGTACTTCGCCGGCACCGCTTAATCCAGAGGAGCGTAAAGCTTTGCTGGAACGTTTGGTTGAAGTGGAGCAATTTGAAGATTTCCTCCACAAAACATTTGTTGGGCAAAAACGTTTTTCCATTGAAGGTAACGATGTGTTAGTCCCTATGCTGGATGAAGCAGTTCGAATTATGGCACACGCTGGTTCAAGCCATATTCTGATGGGGATGGCTCACCGTGGTCGATTGAACGTACTGGCTCATGTACTGGGCAAGCCGTATAGCAAAATTTTCTCTGAATTCCATCATTCTCCGAACAAGGATTTGGTTCCTTCCGAAGGGTCAACAGGAATCAATTACGGTTGGACGGGGGATGTCAAATATCATCTGGGCGCAAACCGTTATGTAAAAGACGGGGAAACAGTACAAGCGCGTCTTACGCTTGCCAATAACCCGAGTCACCTGGAATATGTAAACCCGGTTGTACAGGGTTTTGCACGTGCAGCACAGGATGACCGCCGTGATCCGGGATATCCGAAGCAGGATGTAACCAAAGCGGCAACTATTCTGATGCATGGTGATGCGGCTTTCCCTGGGGAAGGTATTGTAGCAGAAACGCTCAATTTCAAAGCATTGCCTGGTTACCAAAATGGCGGAACAATTCATATTATCGTGAACAACCGTCTTGGATTCACAACAGACAGCAGCGATTCACGCTCAACGTATTATGCGAGTGACCTTGCCAAAGGATATGAAATTCCGATTGTGCATGTCAATGCAGACAATCCGGATGCGTGTATTGCAGCTATTCGTATGGCAGCAGAATACCGTAACCTGTTCAAAAAGGACTTCCTGATTGACCTGATCGGTTACCGTCGTTATGGTCATAACGAAACAGATGATCCGGAAACAACACAGCCGACGGTGTATGACAAAGTAAAAGCTCATCCAACGGTTAGCCATTTGTACCAGGATCATCTGAAAGAGGAATCGGTTATCGACGATGCTTCCATTAACAGCATTCGTGAAGCTGTAACGAATCGTTTAAAAGAAGCGTACGAGCAGATGAAGAACAATGAAGTACATGAATATTATCAACGTCAAATTAGCGAGCCAGAAGCCGTTTCGATTATTCCAACTGCGGTACCATTGGAAAATCTGCGGACAATTAACGCAGACTTGCTGAAATGGCCAGAGAATTTTAATGTGTATCCGAAGTTGCAGCGTATTTTACAGCGCAGAAGCACATCTCTGAACGAAGGCGAGAAAGTAGACTGGAGTCTTGCAGAGACGCTTGCGTTTGCTACCATTCTTGCGGATGGCAAACCAATCCGGATTAGTGGACAGGATGCAGAGCGTGCAACGTTTGCTCATCGGAACTTGGTGTTGCATGACTCCGAGAATGGTGCGAAATTCTGCCCACTGCATCATCTGCCACAGGCAAGAGCATCTTTTGCCATCTACAACAGTCCGTTGTCTGAGGAGTCCGTTGTTGGTTTTGAATACGGATATAACGTCTATTCACCAGATACGCTTGTAATTTGGGAAGCACAATTCGGAGATTTTGCCAACTGTGCACAGGTTATTTTTGACCAGTTCGTATCTGCCGGCCGTGCCAAATGGTCACAAAAATCCAGTCTGGTCATGCTGCTTCCGCATGCGAACGAAGGTCAGGGACCTGAGCATACAAGTGCTCGTCTGGAACGTTTCCTGCAGCTTTGTGCAGAAGACAATATGACCGTTGCGAATTTGACAAGTGCATCGCAATATTTCCATTTGCTGCGTCGTCAGGCTTCGTTGACTGAAACGGAAGATGCTCGACCGCTGGTTATGATGTCGCCGAAAAGTCTGATTCGTAATCCGCGTGTCGCTTCACCTGCAACAGAGTTCAGCGAAGGCAAGTTCGAGCCTGTGCTGGAGCAAGCAGGATTGGGCACGAAACCGGATCGCGTAGAGCGTATCATTTTGTGCAGTGGTAAAATCGCCATCGATCTGGAAGATGCTTTTGAGAAGGATAAAGCAGATTGGTCTTGGCTTCACATTATTCGTGTCGAACAGCTGTATCCGTTCCCGGCGGAAGAAATCAAGCGTGTATTTGCACGTTTCAGCAAGCTGAAAGAGCTGGTGTGGGTACAGGAAGAAAACAAAAACATGGGTGCCTGGACATACATGGAGCCTCGTCTTCGTGAAATTGCACCAGAAGGAACAACCGTTAAATACGAAGGTCGTCCGGAACATGCCAGTCCTTCCAGCGGTTATCAACTTGTGCATGGCATGGAACAGCAACAGATCATTACATCCGCATTGAAGCAAACGACGAAGAATAATATTCCACTGGGGAGGTAACAGCTGTGAGTGAAATTAAAGTACCTGCAATGGGTGAGTCGATAACGGAAGGAACTGTATCCAGATGGCTGGTCAAAGAAGGCGAAACCGTTAATCAGGGTGATGTTCTTCTGGAACTGGAAACGGATAAAGTAAATATTGAGATCAGTGCTGAAGAGAGCGGTGTTCTTGAGAAAATTGTTCGCCAGGAAGGCGAGACTGTAGAAATTGGTGAAACGATTGGAACACTTTCAGCTGGAACTGGAGGAGGAAGCGGCGCGTCCGCTTCCCAACCAGCAGCAACGGAGCAGAAACAATCAGCTCCTGCACCGGAAGCTCCAACTCCGCCACCAACACCAGTTGCTGCAGCACCAGAATCTTCGGATAGCAGCTCGAAGACAGCTTCACCGTCTGCTCGCAAACTTGCACGTGAGCGTGGTATTGAGCTGGATCAGGTACAGAGCAAGGATCCGATTGGCCGTGTTTATCAGGATGATGTGAAAACTCACAACACCCAGGCTGCGGCTCCTTCAGCGCCTCCTGCTAAAGCTCCCGTTGCAGCACCTAGTGCTCCGGCAGCAGGTGGTACCACGTATACCAAACCAGTAGAGCGTCAACGTATGTCCCGCCGTCGTGCTACCATTGCGAAACGCCTGGTAGAAGCACAGCAGACTGCAGCGATGTTGACTACGTTTAACGAAGTGGATATGACGGCAATCATGGATGTACGTAAACGCCGTAAGGACAAGTTCAAAGAGAAACATGAAATCAATCTCGGATTCATGTCCTTCTTTACCAAAGCAGTTGTAGGTGCACTGAAAAAGTTCCCAACCATCAACGCGGAAATTGATGGTGAAGATGTTGTACTCAAAAAGTACTATGATATCGGCATTGCGGTATCTGCCAAAGAAGGTCTTGTTGTACCGGTTGTACGTGATGCAGATCGTCTTGGCTTCGCTGAGATCGAGAAAAGCATTGCTGATCTGGCATCCAAAGCTCGTTCCAACACGCTGGCTTTGTCTGATCTGCAAGGAGGAACCTTTACCATTACCAATGGCGGAACGTTTGGCTCCCTGTTGTCCACACCAATTTTGAATACACCTCAAGTGGGTATTCTGGGTATGCACAAAATCCAGCTTCGTCCAGTAGCGATTGATGCAGAGCGGATGGAGAACCGTCCGATGATGTATATCGCTCTGTCGTACGATCACCGTATCATTGATGGTAGCGAAGCCGTTCGTTTCCTCGTGACGGTGAAAGAATTGCTTGAAGATCCAGAGTCTTTGCTGATCGAAGGGTAATCCATAACGTTTAATATTAAATTGCCATCTTATAAATAAAAAAGAAAACCCCTGAACGAGCACAGTGTAGGCTGTGCACCCGTTCAGGGGTTTTCTTCATTGTATAAGTAATTTATGCCGCATTATATGGAATCGGCTGTTTCTGCATGTGCTGTGGAATGATGGGCACTGTAGTCGGACGTATGCCTCTCCAGCCACTCCACGACATGTCCTGCAACCTCAGTCCGATTTGTCTCATGCAGCATTTCATGGCGTCCCCCTGGATAGAGGCGGTATTCAATATCCTCAAGCTGAAGCTCCCGATATTGGGCGACCAGGTTAAGCACCCCTTTGCCATGAAGCCCCACCGGATCTTGTTCACCTGAGAACAGATATACAGATTTGTCCTTGGGAATACGTTTCATGTTGCGTGGCAAATGAATGTCCAACAGGAGTTTGAAAAAGTCGCGGAAAAAACCTGCGGAGCAGACGGCACCACATAAAGGGTCATCAATAAATCGCTTGACCTCTTCGGAGTCCCGAGACAGCCAGTCAAACGGCGTTGTTGCCGGACGGAAAGAACGGTTGAATCCGCCAAATACGAGCGCATTGAGCAGCATACTTGGATGACCCGTCCCCTGAATGCCACACTGCAAGAAAGCCAGCTTCTCTCCGATACGAAGAAGACCGCGCTTGCCATTGGTGCCGGACAAAATAAATGCATGGTAACGCTCGTGGCCAGCATACATTAGATGCTGTACCAAAAACGACCCCATGCTATGCCCCATGAGAAAGAGGGGCACATCAGGGTTTTCTTTGGCGGCAACTTCGCCCAGATTCATCATGTCACTCGCCATCCAGCGGAAAGCATCGACGCCGGCATTGCCCAACAAATCCGAGTTTTCGACCGTTTTACCATGACCACGATGGTCATTCGCGTAGACCGCATACCCGTGCGTGGTGAGATGTTGAGCAAATTCAGTATATCGGGCAGCGGTCTCGCTCATACCATGTGCAATCTGGACCACACCTTTGATGTTGCACTCCGGATCGGGAAGCCAGCGGTACACATGAATACGGGTACCTTCATTGCCAACTAGGCTAAAGGTAGATTCCTGCATCTCGTGTAAATCCTCCTTCACAGGTCACATTAAAGCCAGTTCAAATCAGGGAATTCACCCTTGAATAGATAGTTGATTATTCAATTAAGGCAAATAAGAACGAAGAACAGTAGTGTTACCATCCAGCGTATAGGAGCCCAAGTTAGCAGGCAGTAAGTAACATTGTCCAGCTTTTAGTTCAATCTTATCCGATTCCGCGTTATCCCACTCCAGCGTTCCGCTACCTTCACAGACCACAAGGATAGTGAAGCTTTCAGCACTTGTAGAGAGCTCCCAACGTCCTGTAACAATCCCTTTTTCCACTACAAAATAAGGGCATTCCGCAAGCTTCAGCCACTCACCTGGAGTTGCGTTGTTGGTTTTCATCGTCGTGGCGCCAGCGCCCTCATAAGCTGTTACATTCAATGAATCCTCAACATGTAGCTCACGTGGTTTGCCATCCAGGCCCGGACGATTATAATCGTAAATCCGGTATGTTGTATCCGAGTTTTGCTGGATCTCAGCAACAACGACACCTGCACATAAAGCGTGTACCGTTCCCGCAGGAATAAAGAACGTATCTCCAGCCTCTACAGGTACTTGACGAAGAGTATCCATGACCGTACCATTTTCAAGCGCTTCCTTCAGTACTTCACGATCGACGCCTTCATTTAAACCGTAGATGATATGTGCTCCTGGTTTGGCATCCAGCACATACCACATTTCCGTTTTGCCAAGCTCGCCGGGAGGGAGCGCTTCGTAGTCATCTGTTGGGTGAACTTGTACGGACAGATCATCGTTACAGTCAAGCAGTTTGATCAGAAGCGGGAATCGTCCTCCCTTTTCCGAAACTCCTTTAGTTCCAAGCCATGCTGTGCCCAGCTGTTCACGAACTTCGTCCAGGCCTTTTCCGGCAAGTGCTCCATTTAATACTTTGGTTGTACCATTGGGATGATCCGCAATCATCCAGCCTTCTCCTATATGTCCTTCAGGTGGCGTCAGGCCGAATTGCTCCAGCGCGCGACCTCCCCATACACGTTCTTTAAACTCTGGTTGAAATTGCAGTGGGTATGGCGTAGGCATTCCTAATCTCTCCTCTAGTATATGAAATGGTGGATCGCTTTAATCAATCATGACCGCGTAATTGGCATGAATGTAACAGTGAATACGGTTGCACGTCTTTATGTAGAACACAAATCGCATAAATTGAACCCAAAGAGTGCTTTGTTGCGATTGTGTCTAGTTTATTGCATTTGTGGAACAAAGGAAATTATTTTTTCTCGATGCCAATCAGAAAAGGGGAGGTATCACGCTGCAATTGGCGATAAATCACCACTTGTACCTGCTCTACAGGTAGAGCAGAGGACCACTCCAATACCGCATCCGCTTCCTGTGATCCTCCATCATGACCTGGATACAGCACAACGGTAATAATGCCGCGCGGCTTGAGCAATGCCAGTGCAGCCTGGAGAGCAGCAATAGTACTGTCTGTTTCCGTAATTATGGTGGAGTCCGCACCTTCCGAAGGCAGGTACCCCAGGTTGAACATTACAGCACCCACATTACCCTGCCATGTTTCAGGAACGGCCTCAGTCATTCGATCATGGCTTAATTGAAGCATGGAGATGGAGCCTAATTTGGCAGTGTCCTCTTGTTTCCGAATACGGGCTTGTGCCAAGGTAAGTGCCTCGCTCTGAATATCGAAACCAATGACTTGCCCGCGTTTACCAACTTTTTGTGCCAGAAACAGAGTGTCCGCCCCCGTTCCAACCGTTGCATCAATAGCTAAATCTCCAGGCTGTAGACGGGAAGAAATCCATTGATGGGCACAACTTAAAACCGAAAGAAAACCCATCTTAAGCACCCCTCCAGTATTTACCTTGCCAGGAATCCCGCTCACGCAGCTCACGATCAATGGAATTCAACACTTCCCATTTGTTCATGGACCACATCGGCCCAATTAGTAAATCACGCGGTGCATCCCCTGTAAGGCGGTGTACAATCATTTCGGGTGGAAGCATCTCCAGCGTATCGACGATCAGTTTAATGTACTCGTCTTGTTCGAGGAAACGAAGGAGCCCGGCTTCATACTGCTTCACCATTGGTGTTTTGCGCATCAGATGAAGTAGATGAATTTTGATTCCCTGCACATCCATGTTGGCAACAGCTCGTCCGGTATCCAGCATCATTTCATGGGTTTCCTGCGGCAGTCCGTAAATAATATGTGTGCACACCCGAATATTCCGATTGCGCAACTTCGCAACGGCTTCCTCATAGCAATGAGTATCATGTGCACGGTTAATTAGGGTTGACGTGGACTCGTGAATGGTTTGCAGACCCATCTCAACCCAGAGGTAGGTGCGTTCATTCAATTCAGCCAAATAATCAACGACGTCATCCGGTAAACAGTCAGGCCGAGTGGCGATGGACAGACCGACAACACCGGGCTGTTTCAAAATTTCTTCAAAATATTCACGCAGTTCTTCAACGGGTGCGTATGTGTTCGTATAGGCTTGGAAATAGCCAATGTAGTGAGCTGTAGGCCATTTCAGATGCTGTTTATCCCGAATGGTATTAAATTGGGTGACCAAATCATCCCGTCTGCTACCGGCGAAATCACCCGATCCACGAGCGCTGCAAAATGTACAGCCCCCTTTGGCAATAGATCCATCTCGGTTCGGGCAGGTGAAACCCGCATCCAGCATCACTTTGAAGACCTTATTGTTAAACTCGTCTCTCATTTCGTAATTCCAGGTATGGAATCGTTTATCTCCCCATAGAAGAGGAGGTTGTATTGAAGGTGCATTCATCTTCAGGGTACTCCTTTGACTTACCTAATGGCTTGCTTATTATAATACCGAATTCGACTCTTTTTGAACTTTTACCATTGTATCAAAAAACTCAAAAAAAGGGGAATCTAGTCGCAAAAATAGGCCGTATAAACGAGGTTTTATCCTTGCTATAGTTTACACATTATGTTATATTTAAACCAGCGTCAGACACCATCTAATGGGTACTATTCATCATAGCATTTGAATCAATGTTGATGTCATGGACCATACTATACCGTGAGGTGATATGAATGAATTCCCAAGTTAAAAATAATGATCTTCATCATGTTTCTGTAGAACTGACGGCAGAAGAAGCTCTGGCTTTGACAGGTGTTCGTTTCAATGGCAATCCGAAAGTGAAAGCGGCTGCAAGACAAAAAGTTCGCGATGCTTTCGAAAAGACATTTGATTTTTCACACCAAGATAAGGTAGACTATGAACTATTAAAGTAGTTGGACCCCAATTCCAAATAAATCGAAGAGGGAATCTTTGAGATTTGCCCCAAAGTGGCAGATCCGAAGATTCCTTTTTCATTGCTCTTTACAATTAGCCAGTTCTTCGGCAAAATGATTCTGAGACAAGTATGGATAAACGGAGGAATAAGATGCGTTTACGTGGCAGAAAAGGGATTCGTGAAAATTTGGAGCAACAAGTTGACCTCGTTGTTCTTGATCCCAAACAGTACAAAGGAAAATGGTCTGAATTGTTTGGCAATGACCATCCGATCTTTGTGGAATTTGGCATGGGTAAAGGTCAATTTATCAGCCAAATGAGTTATAAATATCCGGAATTTAATTTTATCGGTATTGATATGTATGATGAATTGGTACGTCGTGCCAGCGAGAAGGCTCGGAAAGCATGGAGTCAGGCAGAAGTGGAGACACCACCCAACCTGAAGCTGGCGCTTGCTAATATCGAACAGATTGAAGATGTATTTGAACCGGAAGAACTGGAACGGATTTATCTGAACTTCAGCGATCCTTGGCCAAAAGCCAAGCATGCACGCCGTCGTTTGACACATCCACGTTTCCTGAAGAAATATACGGAACTGCTTAACACCAAAGGACAGATTCATTTCAAAACAGATTCGGAGACATTGTTTGATTTCTCTCTCAATGCGATTGCCGACTTTGGACTGCAAATGACCAATTTGTCCCTGAACCTGCACCGTGATGGATTGAATGAAGAGCATGTCATGACAGAGTATGAGCAGAAATTCATGGGTAAAGGCATGAACATTCACCGGGTTGAAGTCATCGTTGGTGAAGAAGCCTTGCGCGAGTATCAAGAGATCCGCTTGGACAAGTATAAAGTTCGGGAAGCTGCGGACGAGTCTGGCGAAGATCAAGAGTAATATTATAAAAAAGCGTGATATGCATCTGGCTACCAGACTCTCATATCACGCTTTTTTGCTATTTTGGATGAACTAAACCTCATGCCGTAACTTGTGGATGTCCATTTTACTTCTGCTAAAGCTCCGAATGAAGCTCCTTACGTCGATAATCGTTGGGAGTAACCCCGTTGAATTTCTTAAACATCCGATAGAAATAAGAACTGTTGGTGAATCCGGTTTGCTCGGCAATATCAGCTACAGAGTTTTCCGTCTCAATGAGCAGGAATTGCGCTTTGGCTATGCGAGTCTCGTTAATAACATCGGTTAGACCTTTTAACGTTAGTTGTTTATAGAGTCTGCTGACATAGATGGGTGACATGGCTAGTTCATCTGCAATCGAGGTCAGACAAAGATTGGTGTCTGCGTAATCTCTCTCAATAATGCAGTTAATTTTGCGAATGAGTTCTTCATGTCTAAGCGTTCTTTTTTCCTCAACTTTGGATCCAAGCTCGTCGAACATGCGATAGAAGTGTGCGTGAACTTCACTGAGATCCTCGGCATCATGGATCGGCAGCATTGAACGATCGGAGATGGATTCAAGTGTAAGCTGGTTGTTCTTTTTGAGTGTGTTTCTTACATGATTCAGGGTCATGGTCAGATGGGACAGAGCCAGTTGAAATACGGTAAATGGATATGTTGCCGTTTCGCTCACGATGTCTGCATAGACCTGTTTGGCTTCACCTGTTTTGCCTGTCATCAGGCAATCAATCAACTGTCTCTCTTTTCCAACAGGGAAAGCATATTCTTTGGCATGGTACGCCATGATGTCCGAGGTGTAAATAAGGCATCCAGGACCCATGAACAAACGATGAAGAGATGCTTCTGCTGATCGGGTATAAGAAGCAATACTGTTTTCCAGTGAATCTTCCACAGGTCCAATGGTAAATGAAATGGAACATCTTAGATGTGTCATCACGGCAGCCTGCATCATGCGCAGCAGGTCCTCAATAGGGTTATTTTCATAATCAGCTTCATCCTGAACTTTATCATTAAAGATAAGTGTGATCAGATCGCCGCCCATATCCACAGCTTCGGTGTGGTAGTAAAGGTCAGCCGTTTCCGTGCAAATGTTCATCATCGCGTATTTTATAAGTTGGACTTCATCCCGGTAGGTATCATTGAAATCGGTAAAATGATCAATACGAAGCAGTACGAGTCTGGTTAGACAATGAACATCAACAGAAGAGCCATAAAACTTCATTCGGTCCTCCAGCATAGCTCCTGTTACCGTTTCACGTCCTTGCAAAGCCCCGCGTAGAAAGTCCTGTCGTAATAGATGCAGACTGCCACGACGCTCTGCTTCCATCACACGCATACGGACAAGTACTTTATCAATAGGATGATATAGCTTTCGGGACACGAGGTAGGACAAGAACACACCGGCAATTAATAGCCCGAGACAAAACAGAACAGTGTGTGTCCGCATATTACGAATATCTGAGGTGATCAGGTCATATGGCGTGATTCGTACATAGCGCCACCCGAGGTTATCAGGAGCGGTGTAGGTAATAAGTGACTTTTTCCCATCAACCTCTGCGGTAAAGTAGGCGGACTGCTCCTTGTTTTCCAGAATTGGCTGCATAAACGTTTCATTGGACAAATCTTTCATCAACGCACGATTGCTGAAATCGGACAATAACTGTCCCTGTTCATTGATAATAAACGTTTTCCCAGGCTGATCGGCTGAGTTCATATTGGGACTGAGCCAGTCGTCCTTGATATTTACGACGACCGCATAATTCAATGTGGCATTGTCATTGATCGTGTCATAACAGAGGTACGTATAACTGCTGACTTGAGTTTCCTCTGTGGAGCCAACCTGGTATGTACGCGGAATGGGGACAAATGGTTTGTAGTCATGGAACCTGTCGAGGATGCTTGTAATCCCCTGATCGTCAATTTCCGAGATGGACTGTTGTCCATTACGAACTTCATTTGAACTGATAAAGAACTCATCATTTTTGGAGTTATAAACATAGATGGATTCGATAAAAGGGAGGGACATGCGATAGTTGTCGAGTTGTTCCATCGCTGATGTAATTTCATAGATACTCGGATTCGAATAGAGCAGGAGGGCAGAGATGGTGTAATCCTGATAAATCTGGTAAGACAGTGATTTGGCGGTCTCGGTCATCTTGGAGACTTCCCGACTGGTCTGGGTAAGACCATTCATATCAGTTCGGTAGACCTGACGAAGGGCAATACGATTATAGTTGACGTACAAAATGGTAGAAGCCACAAGCAAGGTGGCAACGGTGCTAACAATAATGCCGATGAGAATCCGTGCAAACACCTTCTGGCTGTCCTCTGAACGTTTGCGCATGACCTTTCCTCCCGTGGACCTCCTGTTTTGGATGAACAAAGTTAGACTTCATAGCGAAGGATAAGACTTCATATATGGGCGTGGTGAATCACGGATGTATCTTGAATTATATATTATGTATGCGTTTACATCAACGAAGAACGGCTGCTATGCCCGATTTCCTTAGCTAAAGTTCAACTTTCGCTTTATTGTTCACTAGGTTCAACCTATGCACGATATCAACTTTTGTGAACGCTCAGGCATCATTTCAGTGTTCGTTCATATTGTTCATATTCTGTTTCGCAGAATCGTTCATGATCCGGCCGAATGATTCAGTATCCGGTAGCACTTAGGGCAACTACAATAAAAAACAGAGCTCCACTGCGCGCCGCGCCGTAAGAAATTCGGGAGGGATCGAGCCATGCTCAAAGAATTGAACAAAAACAAAATCATGTTCCTGATGCTGCTGCCTACATTGATCTTTTTTCTGATTAACTCGTATTTTCCGATGGTCGGCATCTATTATGCGTTTACTCGTTATGATTTTGAAGGTGGTTTGTTCGGCAGTCCATTTGTTGGACTGGAGAACTTCAAGTTCCTGTGGCAATCCGGAATGCTGCTCAAGCTGACAACCAACACGGTGGGGTACAATCTGGCCTTCATTATATTAGGAAACGGGCTAGCGATCTTCTGTGCGATATTGCTCAGTGAAATTCGGGGAAAAGTGTTTAAGAAAATTACGCAGTCGGTCATGTTTTTACCGTACTTCATCTCGTTTGTACTATTAAGTGTAATCGCTTACAACATGTTTAACTATGAATCCGGTTTTGTGAACACGGTACTCAAACGATTTGAGGCAGGCCCAATCGATATTTACAATACACCTTGGATATGGGTGTTCCTGATCATCATTTTTTATCTGTGGAAAAATCTCGGATACAGCATGGTCATCTACCTTGCAGCTATTACAGGGATTAGCGATGAGTATTACGAGGCAGCCCGGATTGATGGGGCCAATATCTTTCAGCGTATTTGGTATATCACCGTACCAATGCTAAAACCGACCTTTGTCATCCTGTTGTTATTCTCGCTCGGAAGCATTATGAAGGGACAGTTTGATCTCTTTTACCAACTCATTGGAAACAACGGTGTCTTATATAACGCTACAGATATCATCGATACGTATGTGTATCGTTCCCTGAAAGTGACGTTTGATATCGGAATGGCTACTGCGGCGGGTCTGTATCAATCGCTGTTCGGTTTTATCCTGATCATGACCGTCAACTACATCATCCGTAAAGTGAATGAGGACTACGCCTTGTTCTAAAACGCCTATAGGCAGAAGGGAGAGCTAATATGCATACTCGTGCCCGAGATACGGAATTCACCTTGTTGTTTCAAATCATCGCTTACAGCATGATCCTGATTCTTTCCTTAATCTGTATCATTCCATTTCTTTTAATTTTATCCGGCTCATTCAGCAGCAACGAATCCATTGTAAGAGATGGGTATCACCTCTTTCCCACCGATTTCTCCCTGGAAGGTTATAAGATGGTGTTCAAATTTCCGACCCAGGTGCTTAAAGCTTATGGCGTGACGGTATTTACAACCGTTGTGGGTACGGCTCTTGGACTATTTCTCATTACGATGGCGGGATTTGTACTGCAACGCAAAGATTTCAGGTACCGGAACGCCTTCTCATTTTTCATATACTTCACAACTCTCTTTGGTGGGGGATTGGTTCCTTGGTACATCATGCTGGCAAACTATTTCAATCTTACGGACACGTATACCGTGTTGATTTTTCCCGGACTGATGACGCCATTTCTCATTATTCTGATGAAAAACTTCATTCGTTCAGCCGTACCGGATGAGCTGATTGAGTCAGCCAAAATTGATGGAGCGAATGACTTCCGCATTTATTTTAGCGTAGTGCTGAAACTGGCGATGCCCGGCATTGCCACTGTAGGGTTATTTCTGGCACTGGGATACTGGAATGACTGGTTCACATCATCCTTGTTCATTAACAACCCGGATATGTACCAGCTGCAATTCTATTTGTATAACACCATGAACACGATTACCTTCATTGACCAGATGGCGATTGGTACCGGCATAACACTTAGCCAGGATGTACCTACCGAATCGACCAAAATGGCGATGGCTATTGTGGTTACTGGCCCGATCTTGTTCCTGTATCCATTTGTGCAGCGTTACTTTGTCAAGGGTCTTACCATTGGTGCGGTAAAAGGTTAGAACGTGCACGCGTTGTGGGTGCAGATTGCGGGATAGCTGTCTGTCCGTCTGCGTCTGAACTATGGCGAGTCTGCGCTAACATATAAGGTTGACCACAAAAAGGGAGGATGCGTATGCGTAACAAAACAATTCGGCACCTGTCTATGGTACTTGCCCTGATGTTGTTTGCCGGGGTGCTTGCTGCATGTAATAGCGGTTCGGGGGGATCTGTGCAAGGAAGTGAGCAGGGAGGTTCTTCTGAAAACAAAGGGGAGAAGGTAACACTGCAATTCTACATGCTTGGTGATGCACCTAAGGATCTGCCTGTGATTGAGTCGGAAATCAACAAGCTGGCTGAGGCCGATCTGAACGTCAATGTGAAATTTAACTATACCTCTTGGACAGACTGGGACCAAAAATATAAACTGCTGCTGTCCTCCGGTCAACCGATTGATCTGATCTTTACCGCAGATTGGACATTTTATCAGTCCTATGCGAAAAAAGGAGCATTCCTGCCTCTGGATGAACTACTGCCTAAGGCAGCACCAACGCTCAAAGCTTATGTACCTGATGACATGTGGAAAGCGGTAAAAGTCAATGACAAGATCTATACTGTACCATCGACATGGACTGAATATGTTACTGAGGGTATTGCGTACCGAGAGGATTTGCGTGAGAAGTACAATCTGCCCAAACCGGAATCTCTGGAGACACTCGAAGCCTATCTGGATGGAATCAAAACTAATGAACCGAATATGATTCCAATTGCGGATAGCAATGCGAACCATACCCATGGTATTCGACAATTGACGTCCAAGCTGGTGAATACGGCAGGTCAGCTCCCTTATGGCCTGGATATCATGTATGATACACCATCCAATATCACTTCCTATTGGGGATCTGCACAGCATCTGGAAGACCTGAAAACGTACAAACGTTGGATGGACAAAGGCTTTTTCCCGAAAAACGTGCTGAATGTGAAGGATACATCCAACTCATTGCTGCAAAATGGAAAATCTGCCGTTGTACTGTCGGGTGAGAACCCGAACAAATTTAATGCGGATGTGATCAAGGTCCAGTCCACTCACCCGGATTGGAAGCTCGGTTATTTCCCTTACCCGAATGCCAAAGGATTTGCACAACCAGTTCACCCGATCCACAATGGTTTTGCAATTCCGCGCAGCAGCAAAAACCCGGAGAAAGCACTCGCATTCTATGAGAAACTGGTTACCGACAAACGTTACAACTGGCTTACCGAATATGGTGTGGAAGGCAAGAACTTTGAAGTTCAAGGCGGTTATTATAAAATGGTGGGCGATGCCCAGACCAATGGCTTCCCGCGCGAAGGCATGAATGGCTGGGCTTGGCGTAATCCGGAATTCATGCTCTATGATAAGAGCTTTGATGATGTGCTGGCTATTTTCAAAGAGCTGGACAAAATGAAAAAGCCGGATATCTTTACTGGATTTGCTGAAGATTGGACGCCATTCCAAGCTGAGAAAGCTGCACTGGAGCAGGTAGAAAAGCAGTATCTCTATCCGTTGAATGTGGGATTGGTAGAGGATGTAGAAGCAGGTTTGAATACATTCATGGAAAAAGCCAAACAGGCAGGCCTTGAGAAAATTCAGACTGAGTATACCAAACAGTGGCAGGAATACTTGAAGTCGGCTGGGATTCAATAGTTTGTACTTTTCTTCATATTAAAAAAGGTGCCTTCGATTCGAAGGCACCTTTACTGTGTATATGCAAGCTTGTTTGAAGCCGTTACAGTCCGGCTTGGTCTGCAGAGTAGGGACGCAGGTCCAAAAGGTCGATAATACTTTGTGCGCTCTGCATGGGGTGATACTTGGCAATCTGCGCCATGTGGCGTTTACGTTTGCGGACAATGTCAGGGTAGTTATGAAGCAGTTTATTCATCCATTTTACAACAACGTCGAGGGAAGTAATGGGCTCTCCCAAACCTCGTGCGGTGAAATACTGAACATTTTCTTCTTCCTGACCCGGTATCGGATTATGGAAAAGCATGGGGATTCCTTTTGCCAACCCTTCACTGCATGTCATTCCGCCCGGCTTGGTGATCAGGAGATCAGATACTTCCATTAATTTGTCCACTTCATTGGTGTAACCGATGATATGAATATTATCTTTTTGATACAACGGATTCTGTTCCATATTGATACGGCTTTTGTCATTGCGGCCAAGACAGAAAATAATCTGAACATCCTCATGCCAGCGTGTCAATAATTGGTTAACCACTTCATCACTAAGCATTCCCCAACCACCGCCCATCACAAGTACAGTAGGCATGTTCTTCAGATTAAATTTGCCTCGGATCTCATCCCGCCCGGGATGTTCCCAGAAGTTGGGGTGGATCGGAATGCCGGTAACCCGAATTTTGTCTAAAGATACACCCCGCAGCATTAATTTGGACTTTACCTCATCTGTAGAAACAAGATACAGATCCACTTCTGGGCTAATCCATGTCCCGTGTGCGTCATAATCGGTGATGACTGTACAAAGTGGAACCTGCACACCCAGACGTTTCAGTCTGGATATGACGGCACTGGGAATAGGGTGGGTGCATACAATAACATTCGGACGAAGCTGACGGACAATGCTGCGTGTATGGGTATAAAACAGTTTATGCAACGCGAGTGTAGTCAGCCGATTCAAGGATTTTTTATATTGGTGCTTGTATACATACCCGATGAGCTTGGGCTGGTTAATGACCGTTTTTTTGTACGCTGTAATGATGAGTGGCGCAACTCTGGGGTTCAGAAAACTTCCCAACTCAAGTACTTTGGTTTGCACATTCGGCGAAAGTTTTCGCAAACTGCTGGACAGCGCATAAGCGGCTTGAGTATGACCAGCGCCAAAGCCTTCAGATAATAGTAATACTCTTTTTTTCTCCACGCTTGCTTCACCTGTTCCTGCTAGGTTTTCCTTAGTCTAACATATTCACATTATGTCCATAAAGCAACTGTTGCAAGTGCGACTAAAGTACCGATCGTAGCACCTGCGAGCACATCTGAGGGATAGTGTAATCCCAGATAAATTCGTGAAAATCCGACAATTAATGCAACAGGGAGTAACAACAGCAACAGGAACGGCTCCATCGTCATAAAAGGGACCGTAACTGAGAATACGGCAGTAGTATGCCCTGAAGGGAACGAATGGTCCGTCAGGGGATTGCGGAACGTAATCGTATCCGGTAGAGCCAGGTAAGGCCGAATGCGCGGATACAGTTTTTTGGCGATTGCTACGGGAATGTGGCTAACCGCTAGAGCGATACATGCCTGAAGTCCTGTTGTGCTCCAAGGAGCAGGAGCAAGCAGCCAAATTAGTAAGGATACTGCAATAGAAGAAGTTGCTCCGCCCAGATGGGTGAAATAATACAGCCAAAAGTTCATAAATCGATTATGAAGTCGACCATTAATCCACATAAATACATTTCGATCATACTCTTGAAACTTTACGAATAAACGGCTCATATTGGCCTCCTGCCAGTCAGGCCCCATGTTGGCGGCAGTATTTCCGGTAAATTGCTGTGTCCGGTTTCGTCCTGATTAGTATATAACCGTTTTTTCGTGAACTTGAGGTTATTTCAGGTATATGTTTATCATATTTTTAAATGTTGTCCTTTTCAAGAAGAACACATGTGAATAAGGTAAAATTCATGTTAAAGAGTGGATATACACCCAACTTAACTTTTTGACTCGGACGATCTAAAAAAGATACAATGATTCAACATGGCTGAAATGCGGTTAAAAAAATGTGAGTTTAAGACTGAACTTTTTGAGGTCTGTTTACGTTATTTGATATAGAGCCTCTGTCGATATGTATCAGCCTGATGAAAAAAGCAGGGACTTTAGAAATAAAAATCAAGTAAACGGCTGAAAATAAGATATAACAGGCATGAATGCGAGGTTGGAGTATCACGAGGTGCCTATTCAGCGTTTAAAGTTCACATTTCTGCTTCAGGAAGTGGAATTGCGGTTTTGACAAATGGCTGAAAAGAATACAAAATCGATAAAGCAGCCAACTGGCATCAACCATGCTTGAAACATTGTCTGAAATATTTGCGTAGTAAACAAAAGAACAGGGTCATATTCTGCGCATCACAAAAAAATAAAAAGTGCAGAATCCAGGAAGAGAAACGTTTTAAAGTAATCTGGTTTTGAAAAAAAGGGGGTAACAGAGAACGATGTTGGACGCTATATTCGTCACGATGCAGGTCATTCTGGCACTGCTAGCCGTGTACCAATTCACGTTTTCGCTGTTCGGTCTGATTAAGAAAAAGAAAAAGAAACATTATCCGGCGACAAAATCTTTCGCTGTACTCGTCGCAGCACACAATGAGGAACAAGTTATTGGTGCTTTGATGGAGAACTTGAAACAACTGGATTACCCAGAAGATCTGTACGATGTGTTTGTCATTTGTGACAACTGTACGGATGGAACGGCTCAAATTGTAAGACAGCATGGATTGAATGCTTGTGTACGTACGAATGCTGATCTCAGAGGTAAAGGGTATGCCATTGAATGGATGCTTAAATACCTGTGGAAATTGCCACGCCAGTATGACGCAGTTGTCATGTTTGACGCGGATAACTTGGTTGACCGTAACTTCTTGCTCGAGATGAATGACGACTTGTGCAATGGTTCGCGTGTAATTCAAGGATACATCGATACGAAAAATCCAGAGGATTCATGGATCACTGCAGCTTATGGCGTATCTTACTGGTACATCAACCGTCTGTGGCAGTTGTCCCGTCATAATTTGAATATGGCGAATTTCCTCGGAGGTACTGGAATGTGCTTCGAGACTAACCTGCTGAAGGAAATTGGTTGGGGCGCTACAAGTCTGGTTGAGGATTTGGAGTTTACGATGCGCAGTGTTCAGCGTAATGTATATCCTGTCTTTAACTATGATGCCAAAGTATTTGATGAGAAGCCGTTAACCTTTAAAGCTTCAGCAAGACAACGTCTTCGCTGGATGCAAGGTCACTTTACAGTTGCGCGTAGATATTTTTTCCCGCTGCTGTGGCAAAGTATCAAGGAAAGAAGCTTGGTGAAATTTGACCTTGCTGTGTATGGAGCAAACGTGTACGTTGTTTTGCTTACGTTCCTGATGACAGCTGTCCTGTGGGTGGATACAGCGATATTCAGTGGTCCACATATCGCAAACATATACGGATATTTCCCGCTTTGGGTAGGATTCGTAGCGATTGGTCTGAATGTCCTGACATTCTTGTTGTCCATGGCGTTGGAAAAGGTTACTTTTTCCAAAGTGTATCTGTACCTGATCTTGTTCCCGATTTACCTTCTTTCATGGTACCCAATTACGTTCTACGCGTTCTTTACGCAGAACAACAAACAATGGAGCCATACCCAACATACACGTGTTGTACGTTTGGATGAGGTACAGAGTAAGCAGGGATAATGACAGGTCGCCTTGGATGAAAGCATGTCTGTAAAAAAAATATTGTAGAGACGTTGACAATAGTTTTACAGGATGTTATAGTATTCAAGTGCGTTAAATGAATAGCTATGGAATCACAAGTAGAAGTCCGACTTCTCACCTGATCAACAAATATGTTGGCTGGTCAACGATCCCAATAATTTATGAAGTGTTTACTCATGAAGAATTGTGTTGATTACAGGGATGTCGGTAGCTTAACCGGCATCCCTTTTATTTTTGTGTAACAGGATATTCAAAATGACCTGGAGGTGGACGGTTATTAGTAAAGATCACATGATTAATGATGAGATTCGGGCGAAGGAAGTACGCCTTGTCGGAGCTGAAGGAGAACAAATTGGGATCACGCCGATTCGGGAAGCACTGCAAATGGCGATTGACCTGAACTTGGACCTGGTCAATGTGGCACCACAGGCTAAACCGCCGGTATGCCGCATCATGGACTATGGCAAATTCCGCTATGAGCAACAAAAGAAAGACAAAGAAGCCCGTAAGAACCAGAAAATTGTTGACATTAAAGAAGTATGGTTCCGTTCCAATATTGAGGAGCATGATTATCAAACGAAGCTTCGTAATGTAGTTAAGTTCTTGAAAGAAGGCGACAAGGTAAAATGTTCCGTTCGTTACCGCGGACGTGAAATTGCGCATGCCGCCATTGGTCAACGGATTTTGGAACGCGTTAAGGTGGAGGTTGCAGAACTTTGCACCATCGAACGTCAACCAAAATTGGAAGGCCGCAGTATGATCATGATTCTGGCTCCTAAAGCCTGATAACATTGGAGGAGGAAACACAAAATGCCTAAAATGAAAACACACAGCAGTTTGAAAGGACGCTTCAAAATTACCGGTTCCGGTAAAGTCCTGCGTTACAAAGCTCACAAAAACCACTTGCTTTCCCACAAATCAAAACGTGCTAAGCGCGTTCTGAACGGCAACCCAGTTATGGCTGCCGGGGACGTAAGACGTTTGAAACAAGGTCTGGCTAACTTGAAATAGTAAATCCGTATGGGGGATCGGCTTAGGCCGTACACATACCACGGATACATTTAATATTTATTGGGAGGTTCTTTAATATGGCAAGAGTAAAAGGCGGTTTTGTAGTACGTCGTCGTCATAAAAAGGTTTTGAAACTGGCAAGAGGTTATTTCGGTTCCAAACACCGTATTTTTAAAACAGCTAACGAGCAAGTAATGAAATCCCTGGTATACGCATACCGTGACCGTCGCAACACAAAACGTAACTTCCGCAGACTGTGGATCGTTCGTATCAATGCTGCAGCACGTATGAATGGTTTGTCTTACAACAAACTGATCCATGGATTGAAACTTGCTGGAGTAGACATGAACCGCAAAATGTTGGCTGATCTGGCCGTTAACGACATCAATGCGTTCAACTCTTTGGCTACTGTAGCTAAAGGCAAAATCAACGCTTAAAATTGTTTATGCAAGCCGCCGTACCTATGGCGGCTTTTTTTACGGCTTGAAGATTGATTTACTCCAAAGAGCAGGGTTGTGTGAAACGAATATGCTGCAGCCTGTAAGGGAACAATGAAAGCATATAACGGGTGAATAACAGGCTATGATAATACATAAAATACGAACGGTGAAATAATGCAAACGAAAACAGGCGAATTCCACATCTTTCTAGGAAGAGTGATATGTATTTGTTATATAACATCACATCGTTGTAACGTTAGTGTGTTAAATCGTTAAATTATTAAGCGCTTTCAATAAAAAAAGAGCAAAAATAAGTGAGATTTGGTGATGAAACATCTGGATTTTACCACGGGTTGAATGTATAATCACCTCTAGTAGGCTAGTCCTAAAATTTTCTCTTCAAGTCATAATGTTCGGTTTTTCGACAGGTGACACAATCTTTAAGGGGTAAGAATGCGCTTTTAATGTCGAAGAAACCATACATTCTGCATAAAAGCCATATTATCGATCTGTTGATCCGTTCCATTTTGGCCTGGACAGGAATTAGGTATATATCATTAAGGGGGAACAAGAGAAATGAAGAAGATGCTCAGCTTGTCTTTGGTCATGTTGCTGGCAGTATCGGTTATGCTCGCAGGTTGCGGTAGCAAACCGAAAGAGGAAACAAATGCCGGAGGAACTACAGGTGGCGAAAACACTGAAGCTAAATCCGATTTGAAAATCGGTATGGTTACTGACGTAGGTGGAGTTAACGACAAATCGTTTAACCAATCCGCTTGGGAAGCTCTGCAAGCAACTGAAACTGAAACAGGTGTAGCTGTTAAATACCTGCAAAGTAAATCCGATGAAGAGTACATTCCAAACCTGAACGAGTTCGTTAAAGGTGGATATGATCTGACTTGGGGTATCGGTTTCCAATTGGCTGATGCGATCAAGACTGTAGCTGAACAAAATCCTGAATCCAAACTCGCGATCATCGACAGTGTTGTTGATGCTCCTAACGTTAAATCGGTAACATTTGCTGAAGAAGAAGGTTCTTACTTGGTAGGTGTTGTAGCTGGTCTGACAACTAAATCGAACAAAATTGGTTTTGTTGGCGGTATGGAAAGCCCACTGATCAAAAAGTTTGAAGTAGGTTTCAGAGAAGGCGTTAAAGCTGTTAATCCTAATGCTGAATTCATTCCGAACTACACAGGTGCATTTGATAAGCCTGACCTTGGTAAAGCAGCAGCAGCTACACTTTACAACAAAGGCGTAGATATCATTTTCCACGCTTCCGGTGCTACTGGTAATGGTGTGTTCAACGAAGCAATCGCTCGTAAGAAACAAGGTCAAGACGTTTGGGTTATCGGTGTAGATAAAGACCAATCCCTGGAGTTTGGTGATGAAGTAACACTGACTTCCATGATCAAAAAAGTTGACGAAGCTGTTAAGCGCGTAAACCAAGAAATCATCGATGGTACATTCAAAGGCGGAGCTGAGAACCTGACTTTGAAAGAAAACGGTGTAGGTGTCGCTGATACTTCTACGAAAAATGTTTCTGCTGATGTACTTGCCAAAGTGGACGAGTACAAAGAAAAAATCATCAACGGCGAAATCAAAGTTCCTACAGAGTAATCTGATTCTGCTGTAAAAATGAATAATCATCGAGGCCGGTCTTGACCGGCCTTATGATTGTCAAAGTAGGAAAATTTGCTCAGATCATCATAACAATTGTACAAGCTATGTATTATGTGATTGGGGATTAGCCCAAGGCAAAAGCAAGAAGACTTCGTATCAACGCTCCGGTAGGAGCTTTTCTTAAGATTATGGAATGCAGAAGTTTCGGTGAAACTGAAGGATTCGATGATCCTAAGAAAAAGTACCGCTAAAATGCGGTCATCTTCCTTGAATAAACGTCGTTAGACGTTTTTCTTACGTTTGCGGAACCACACTATATCAGGTATAAGGGTGATTACATGGGTGCAGCAACCCCCGTCGTTGAGTTGAAACAAATCACGAAGCGTTTCCCAGGCATTGTTGCCAACGACGCCATCAGCCTTCAGCTTCGTAAAGGCGAGATCCATGCTCTACTGGGCGAAAACGGCGCTGGTAAATCAACGTTGATGAATATTGTCTTTGGTCTCTATCAGCCGGATGAAGGTTCCATTGAAGTGAATGGCAAGCCTGTCATCATCGACAGCCCTAACAAAGCAATCGATCTTGGCATCGGCATGGTGCATCAGCACTTTAAGCTTGTACAGCCGTTCACGGTAACAGAGAACATTATTTTGGGATCTGAACCAAGGAAAGGTCTCAACATTAATTATAAAAAAGCTGCTGCTGAAGTGCAGCGTCTGTCTGAACAGTATGGACTCAAAGTGAATCCGCATGCCAAAATTCATGACATTTCCGTCGGAATGCAGCAACGTGTTGAAATTGTAAAAACGTTGTATCGTGGTGCAGACATTCTTATTTTTGACGAGCCTACTGCTGTATTAACACCTCAGGAAATCAAAGAACTGATGGTAATCATGAAAAAATTGGTGGCCGAAGGCAAGTCTATTATTCTGATTACACACAAACTGAAAGAAATCATGGAAATCTCCGATACGGTGACGATTATTCGTCGTGGTAAAGTGATTGATTCAGTTATAACATCAGAAACGAATCCGAATGAGTTGGCAGAAAAAATGGTTGGCCGCAATGTCACTTTTAAAGTGGACAAAAAGCCAGCTACTCCAGGAAACAATGTGCTTGAAGTTAGCAAATTGACCGCCAAGAATAAAGAAGGTATCTCGGTACTGAACGAACTCAACCTGAATGTACGTGCAGGAGAGATTGTAGGAATCGCAGGTGTTGATGGTAATGGACAGAGCGAACTGATTGAGGCTCTTACCGGACTGCGTAAAGTAGATAGCGGCTCGATTCGCCTCGAGGGTAAAGAACTGTCTAATCATTCTCCGCGCCATATTTCGGAGTCAGGTGTAGCTCATATTCCGGAAGACAGGCACAAACATGGACTTGTTCTAGATTTTTCGGTGAGTGAAAATATTGTCCTGGAATCATATTATAAAGCTCCTTATACACGTAAAGGATTCCTTAACTTCGATGCGATCAAGAAGCAAGCAAAGCGTCTTGTCGAGGCCTTTGATGTGCGTACACCAAGCATTGAAACGAAGGCCCGCTCTTTATCGGGAGGGAACCAACAGAAAGCCATAATCGCACGTGAGGTTGATAAGAACCCTGAACTGCTTATTGCTGCTCAGCCAACTCGTGGTCTGGACGTAGGTGCTATTGAGTTTGTTCAAAAACAATTGATTGCACAACGTGATCAGGGCAAAGCGGTATTGCTGATCTCATTCGAGCTGGATGAAATTATCAACGTATCCGACCGAATTGCTGTCATCTACGAAGGACAGATTGTTGGCGAGGTGCTGCCGGAAGAAACCAATGACAGGGAGCTCGGCTTGATGATGGCGGGCAGCACCCAAAAGAGAGGTACTGTGCATGAATAACGTATTAAAATGGTTTACCCGTGATTCATTTATATTACCTATTGTAGCCATCATTATGGGTCTGATCCTCGGTGGTATTGTCATGCTGATCGGCGGATACAATCCGATTGAAGCGTACAGTGCATTGTTTACGAAGGTTTTCGGAGACATGTACAACTTTGGTGAAGCAGTCCGGGAAATGACACCGCTGATTATGACAGGACTTGCATTTGCATTTGCGTCACGTGCAGGACTGTTTAATATCGGGGGAGAAGGACAATTTCTCGTTGGTATGACTGCGGCGACTTTTGTAGGTGTGAAGTTTGCAGGTCTGCCAATCTACATTCATGCTCCACTGGCATTGATTGCTGGTGCAGTATTTGGTGGACTGTGGGCAGCTATTGCTGGTTACCTGAAAGCAGCACGTGGGGTAAACGAAGTTATCAGTAGTATCATGCTGAACTGGATTGGTCTGTATCTGGCCAACCTGATCGTGCGCCAATTCCTGCTGTTAAAAGGTGAAAATCGTTCGGTGGATATCAGTGATACCGCATCGATTAGTCTGACATGGCTTTCTGAGCTGATGGGCAACTCCCGTGTTCACATGGGAACATTGATTGCTCTTGTCATGGCTGTACTCTTTTATATCTACATGTGGAAAACCAAACAAGGGTACGAGATTCGTGCTGTAGGATATAACCCGAATGCGGCAGAGTATGCGGGTATGCATGTCAATCGCAATATCGTTAAAGCTATGTTTATCAGTGGTATGCTTGCAGGTCTTGGCGGTGCATTCCAGGTTCTTGGTGTGTTCCAATACCAGACCGTTATGTCGGGCTCGCCAGGAACAGGTTTTGACGGCATCGCGGTTGCACTGATTGGTTTGAATCATCCATTTGGTGTGTTGCTGGGTGCATTGTTATTCGGTACGCTCACTTATGGATCTGCGGGAATGAGCTTTGCTGCGGATGTACCGCCCGAGATTATTCGGATTGTTATCGGTTCGATTATCTTCTTCATTGCGGCACAAGGCATCGTGCGCTGGGTACTTAAACCGTTCTATTCCAAGCGCAAGAAAGAGAAGGTGTTGTAGATGGACTTGTTGACAATTGGGCAAATTATCAATACGACGCTTGTCTTTGCCACGGCATTGATTTTTGCATCCCTGGGCGGGATATTCTCGGAAAAATCCGGTGTGACCAACCTTGGACTTGAAGGTTTCATGGTGTTTGGTGCGTTTGCTGCAGGGATTGCTGCGCATTATGCACAAGAAGCTGGCATGGGTGGAACGACGTCTGCCTGGATGGGGATTTTGTTCGCGGTTGTGCTGGGTGTAGTGGTTTCACTGATCCATGCGGTTGCTTCCATTACGTTTAAGGCTGACCAAATTATTAGTGGTATCGTTATTAACTTTCTAGCAGCAGGAAGCACACTCTATCTGGTAAAGCTGCTGTTTGAAGGATCAGGCGATTCACCATTGGTACAAGGATTCAGCAAGTTTGATGTGCCACTGTTAAAAGATATTCCTTTGCTTGGGGAAGCTTTCTTCAAGAATGTGTATCCGACAACATATCTGGCTGTTTTGTTCGTCTTTCTGACGTATTACATTATGTACAAAACCCCATTCGGTCTTCGTCTTCGCTCGGTTGGTGAACATCCAAGTGCTGCGGATACCGTAGGTGTTAAAGTGCGTCGTTATCGTTACGTTGCGGTAATGATCAGTGGTGCGCTGGCTGCTATTGGTGGAGCTGCAATCACGCTGACTACGACAGGCACATTCTCTCATAATACCGTTTCCGGCCAAGGTTACATTGCGATTGCAGCAATGATCTTTGGTAAGTGGAATCCGATTGGTGCCTTTGGGGCGGCTGTGTTCTTTGGTTTCTCGCAAGCTATCCGGAACTATGTACAGTTGTTCGAATGGTCTCAAAGTATTCCCCAGGAAATTATTTATATGCTGCCTTACCTGCTCACCATCATCGTGCTCGTTGCGGCTGTTGGACGCTCTTCTGCTCCGTCCGCACTCGGGGAACCGTATGATCCCGGGAAAAGGTAACGACAGAATTATGATTTCCCACATAATGCTTTACTTGAAAAGGTTCGCCTCGTGCGAACCTTTTTTTTGTTTCACAAAGAAAAATATCAGATTACTAGTTTTTAAACTGTTATAGAGAAAGGCACCCATATTTTCATTTAGGGACAAAGAAACAGGCGAAGCCGGCTCTGGACGAATACACTGTTTTGAACGATCCGAGGAGGAGGGGAAAGTATGAAACAACATGTTACGCGTGATGCAGCGATGAAATTAATAGGCAAAAATATTGTCGCGATCAAAAAAGACGGTACTCGGGTAACCGGAAGACTGTTGAAAGTATCGGGTAATAAATTGGTGCTGAAACGTCACGTTGGCAAAAAAGTACACACTAAAGCTATTTTGCCATTGGTATTATTTGATTTACTCGCCATCGCTACGCTTCCTTATGCTTACGGCCCTGGCCCTGGATTCGGTTTTGGTCCAGGTGGTGGTCCGGGATATGGCCCAGGGCCAAAACCAGGACCGGGGTATGGACCGGGATTTGGTGGTGGATATGGCCCAGGCCCAGGATATGGACCACGGCCACCCGGCTTTTTCTAAACAGATTTATAATGTTTTTTCTAACTCGTAACAGCGGCTTAACATAATGTATCGAATGGTGCTATATCCATTTTTCTGGTAAAATCGAAGACCTTTGGTATTGCCTTCGTCCACCATCACTTTGGATCTTTTGCAACCACGGGATGCCGCAAAATTTTCCGCTTTGAGCAGCAAGGTCTGACCGTATTTCTTTCGCTGTTCTTTTGTGGCAACAGCCATCATATCCACATACAGCAGTTCACCGTGCATGAGAAAATGGATGAATGCGACGGCTTCGTTGTCAGGATTCGATGAGACAACAAAGGTCATGCCCCTGTTCATTCGCAGGGGTATTTCTTTGCGTATTTTATTGATTTCACTTTCACTCATATGAGATAGAGGAACAAGTTGAGAGTCAATCAGCCTCATTATGGCGACATCATCCAGCTTGGATTTACGTTGCCGAATCACCATCGGAAGCCTCCTTTCAGGACCAGTCGTGCTGCTCGTATATCCTATGCCTGAGGCAAGTTGAAAGGTGACTGAATGAAGCGTTGGGATTGGGATAACGTTAAAGATGGAGAGTGAAGGATTAAGGACGTTCTGAATTTTTATACAAAAGGGGTATTGACTTATCGGTTGGAGGAATCATATAATGTTCCTAACATTTAACGAGAATATTTCATCGGCTATGAAGAGGACGAAGTTTTAAGGGCTCTTTTGCTCAGAGAGTGGCTGGAATTGCTGAAACCACCACCATTACCCCTTATATACGAGCTCACCTCGGAGCTGTTTTCCTGAAAAGCATTGGATGTCACTCCATTGGGTTATTAGGGAAAATCGTATGTCTGCGTTACAGACAACAGGTATGGAGAACGGGTATATCCGTTTGATCTATCGTTTTTTGTACCTGGTAAGGTCCGTTATTGCGAAATTTCGGACAAAGTTGGGTGGTACCACGGAAGCAACAACCTTTCGTCCCTCGCAAGCATAAACTTGTTTGCAGGGATGGAAGGTTTTTTTTGTAACTTTAAATGTCAGAATGATGTAAATTCCGAGAGGAGGATGACTGATGGGAGCTCAAATTCCAGAAGTACGATCGACAGATGAATTACGTGAAAAATGGATGAAGCCGGAGGTCATTAGCGGTTCCGAAATTCTGCTGAGAAGCTTGTTGCTGGAAGGTGTAGAGTGTGTTTTTGGTTACCCGGGCGGCGCAGTGTTGTACATTTACGATGCGATGTATGGTTTCGAGGATTTCAAGCACGTGTTAACTCGTCACGAACAAGGCGCCATTCATGCAGCTGACGGATATGCACGGGCGAGCGGAAAAGTGGGTGTCTGTATCGCTACCTCCGGACCTGGAGCAACGAATCTAGTTACGGGTATTGCAACAGCGTATATGGATTCCGTACCACTCGTAGTCATTACGGGGAATGTAATTTCCAGCCTGATCGGCTCAGATGCTTTCCAGGAAGCGGACATTACCGGAATCACAATGCCAATCACCAAACACAGTTACCTGGTAAAAGACGTAGAAGATCTGCCACGTGTCATTCATGAGGCGTTCCATATTGCGAATACTGGTCGTAAAGGTCCCGTATTGATCGACATTCCGAAGGATGTATCGGCAAACAAAACGTTGTTTGAACCCGTGACTGAACCTGTTATATTGAGAGGGTACAACCCACGGACAGTACCGAACAAACTTCAGGTTGATCGTCTGGCTCAGGCGATTCAGGAAGCAGAACGTCCGATGATTCTGGCAGGCGGCGGTGTAGTTTACTCCGGTGGACACGAAGCGCTGTTCGAATTTGTGGAGAAGACAGGCATTCCAATCACGACAACACTTCTCGGACTTGGAGCATTCCCAAGTGGGCACGAATTGTGGACCGGTATGCCGGGTATGCACGGAACATACACTTCCAATCAGGCGATACAAAAATCGGATTTGCTGATTAACATCGGAGCACGCTTTGATGACAGGGTAACAGGCAAGCTGGACGGATTCGCTCCACATGCCAAAATTGTACACATTGATATTGATCCGGCTGAAATTGGCAAAAACATCGCAACCGATATTCCAATCGTTGGTGATGTGAAAACGGTTCTCGAAATAGCGAACAAAGAGGTTCAACGTGCTGAACGTGCGGATGCTTGGAGAGATCAGATCAAACAATGGAAACAAGAGAAACCTTACAGCTATACAGATTCAGATGAAGTATTAAAACCGCAGTGGGTTGTAGAAATGCTGAATGATACAACCAAAGGCGAAGCAATCGTGACTACGGACGTTGGACAGCATCAAATGTGGGCTGCTCAGTATTACAAATTTAACCAACCACGTTCATGGGTAACCTCTGGTGGACTGGGAACGATGGGTTTTGGATTCCCTTCTGCAATCGGTGCTCAAATGGCCAACCCGGACAGACTCGTTATTTCCATCAACGGTGACGGCGGAATGCAGATGTGTTCTCAAGAACTCGCAATCTGTGCCATTAACAATATCCCGGTGAAAATTGTTATTATCAACAATCAGGTCCTTGGAATGGTACGTCAGTGGCAAGAGATCATCTATGAGAACCGTTACAGTCATATCGATCTGGCAGGCAGCCCTGATTTTGTAAAACTTGCTGAAGCTTATGGCGTAAAAGGATTGCGTGCAACCAACAAGGAAGAAGCCGAGCGTGCTTGGCAAGAAGCCCTGGATACACCAGGACCGGTCGTTGTTGAATTCGTAGTACGCAAGGAAGAAAATGTATATCCAATGGTTCCGCAAGGAGCGACAATCGATCAAATGCTGATGGGGGATGCTGAGGAATGATAAGACATACGATTTCGATATTGGTCAACGATCAGCCTGGCGTCCTGCAGCGGGTATCGGGGTTGTTCGGTCGACGGGGATTCAACATTGAGAGTATCACGGTAGGTCAATCCGAGGAACCGGGTTTGTCCCGAATGGTCATTGTGACGATCGGTGATGACAAAACGCTGGAACAGATTGAAAAGCAACTGTACAAAATCATTGATGTCATCAAAGTAGTTGATTTTAGTCTGAAGCCGATGGTTGCCCGTGAACTTGCATTGATCAAGGTCAAGGCAGAGCCATCCGAGCGTCCAGAAATTCTGGGTGTGGTGGAGACATTCCGCGCATCTGTTGTAGATGTTGGTCCAGGCAGCCTGATTGTACAGGTGGTTGGGGATACAGATAAAATTGATGCGATGATTGAATTGCTTAAGCCATACGGCATTCGCGAACTGTCACGTACAGGCGTAACTGCATTGGTACGAGGTAACGTTTAAACAGTCATATTGAAATAAAAGCATGGTCTGATGCTTATCAACGGAACGACAAAGATGTGTTAGCAGCATTAAGCTGAGAAATATCGTTAATCTTAGATAAGGTGCCAGTCCCGCATAAGTTGCAATTTAACATTTTAGTGATGTAACGCTTGACAATATAGCCACACACCCGCATTAACGGGCGGGTGTCTGAACGGATCGGATCAGACCAGAGACGCTAAAGCAGGAAAAGCGTGCCGGTCCCTTGAGACACCCGCTCATTAATGAAGGGTTCTTTACAATACAAAGGAGGACTTATAAACATGCCAGTAACTACTTATTATGAACAGGATGCAGAGCTTAGCGTATTGAAAGGAAAAACGATTGCGGTCATCGGTTACGGTAGCCAGGGCCATGCCCAAGCTCAAAACCTGCGTGACAGTGGATTGAACGTAGTCATCGGACTTCGTGAAGGTAAATCTTTTGATACTGCAAAAAATGACGGATTTGAAGTTCTGTCCCCGGCTGAAGCTACTAGCCGTGCAGACGTAGTTCAAATTTTGCTGCCTGACGAAACACAAGCTTCTGTATACAAAAACGAAATCGAACCAAACCTGAAAAAGGGCGCTGCATTGCTCTTCTCCCACGGTTTCAACGTTCATTTCGGTCAAATCGTTGCTCCAAAAGACAGCGATGTATTGCTGGTAGCTCCTAAGTCCCCTGGCCACATGGTACGTCGTACCTACGTGGAAGGATTCGGTGTACCGGGCCTGATCGCAATTGAGCAAGATGCAACAGGTAAAGCAAAAGATATCGGTTTGGCTTATGCTAAAGGTATCGGTTGCACGCGTGCAGGGGTTATCGAAACTTCCTTCCGTGAAGAAACAGAAACAGACCTGTTCGGTGAGCAAGCTGTTCTGTGTGGCGGTGTAAGCGCCCTGGTAAAAGCTGGATTCGAAACATTGACAGAAGCGGGTTACGCTCCTGAAATGGCATATTTCGAGTGTCTGCACGAATTGAAATTGATCGTTGACCTGATGTATGAAGGTGGACTTGCAAGCATGCGTGATTCCATCAGTAACACAGCTGAGTACGGTGACTATGTAACTGGACCTCGCGTGGTAACTGAAGATACGAAGAAAGCAATGAAAGAAGTCCTGACAGATATCCAACAAGGTAAATTTGCACGTGACTTCATCCTGGAAAACCAATCCGGCCGTGCATTCCTGACAGCAACTCGTCGCAACGAAGCTGAACACCCAATCGAAGTGGTTGGCGGACAATTGCGTGAGATGATGCACTGGATCAAGAAGTAAGCATTCATTTTAAGTATTCTAGTAAACTTACAGCTTTAACCGGGAATAGCGGCCGTGCATATGCGTGTGCCGCTATTACTGGTTTAGAGGAACATAAAATACAAGTCTAGGAGGTGCGAGGCGTGCGTAAAATCTATGTATTTGACACAACGCTGCGTGATGGAGAACAATCCCCGGGGGTCAATCTGAATACTCGTGAAAAGGTGGAAATTGCGCACCAGCTCGAGCGGCTTGGTATTGACCGGATGGAAGCCGGTTTCCCCGCGGCCTCTCCAGGCGATTTGGCGGCAGTTAATGCCGTAGCCAAAGCGGTCAAAAACGTTACCGTCATTGGCTTGTCCCGCTCCAGAGAGCAGGATATTGATGCGGTAAAAGAAGCGTTGAAGGGTGCTCAAGACCCGTGTATCCATATCTTTTTGGCAACTTCTCCCATTCATCGTCAGCACAAATTGCGTATGGACAGAGCCCAGGTCCTCGATACAGCTCGTTCCGCAATTCGTTATGCGAAGAAAACTTTTTCGAAGCTTGAATTCTCGTTGGAGGACGCAGGTCGTACCGAGTATGATTTCCTCGTTGAGATGGTAAATATGGCTGTGGAAGAAGGCGCAGCTGTTGTAAACATCCCGGATACGGTGGGCTATCTGAGCCCATATGAATACGGTAATATTTTTAAACATCTCAAGGAGAACGTACACAACATTGATAAAGTGCAGCTGAGTGCACACTGTCATAATGATCTGGGGATGGCAACTGCCAACACGCTTGCAGCCATTCTGAATGGAGCCGATCAAATTGAGGGCACCATTAACGGCATTGGTGAACGTGCAGGTAATACCGCGATTGAAGAGATTGCTATGGCACTGGAGACACGTCAGGAATTTTTCCAGGCGAAAACTTCGTTGCAACTTTCTGAAATTGCTCGGACCAGTCGTCTGGTGAGTCGTTTGACGGGGATGGTTGTACCTGGCAATAAAGCGATTGTTGGTGCGAATGCGTTTGCACACGAATCCGGAATTCACCAAGATGGCATGCTGAAGGAGAAAACAACGTACGAAATTATGACGCCAGAGACCATCGGTCTGAAGGAAAGTAAGCTCGTACTGGGTAAACACTCGGGACGTCATGCCTTCCGTGAGCGCTTGATTGAGCTCGGTTATGAACTGGAAGATGAAGCCTTGAACCGTGCTTTTGCCCAATTCAAAGATCTGGCTGATAAGAAAAAAGAAGTGACAGATGAGGATTTGCTGGCGGTCATCGAAGAGAAATTGCAGGATGCACCTGAGGTGTTTAAACTGGAATCCATCTTTGTGACGTATGGTGATGAATCCACTCCAACGGCTAAAGTTCGTATTGCTACACTTGATGGTGATACGGTGGAACAACAAGCAGAAGGAAATGGATCGGTAGATGCCATCTATAATGCGATTGACCAAGTGAGCGGAGAAGAAGTAACGTTATCCGACTACTCGATCAAATCGGTTACACATGGTAAGGACGCATTGGGTGAGGTACACGTCGTACTTACTCAAAACCAAATATCTGTACAAGGACGTGGTGTAAGCACCGATATTCTGGGTGCCAGTGCACGTGCTTATGTCGATGGATTGAACAAGTTGATTGAAAAACGCAAGACTTATACGAATCGCGTTAATGTGAACCTGTAACACATCATTTGCAGCAAGCAAAGCTCTTCATTGGACTGGAATTCGTCTGGCTGGAGAAGCTGAGATGGAGTTCCCAGCCCTAAGTATTGTAGTTCAGTGAGGTACATAAAAAGTCTGACCCTCAACATTTGAAGGTCAGACTTTTTTGTTGTTACGTATAGGATAATTGCATTATTATTTAGAGCATTTTTATCGAAATGACGTACTCAGTTAAGCCGATATGCCCTTACCAAGCATAAGCGTTCGGGGCATGTCCTCCCGGACCTGGGAAGATTTCATCCAAACGTTTGAGGACAGCTTCATCCAAAGTAACATCCAAACATTTGAGCGCAGTTTCAAACTGCTCCAGCGTACGCGGCCCAATAATGGGTGCGGTAACTGCCGGATTGGCGGCAACCCAAGCCAAAGCTATGGTATCCTGCGGTTCGCCGAGTTCGCGGCAAAGTGCTGCGAATTGTTCCAACTGAGTTTGATGGGACTCAATCCGTTCAGCAATGCCACCACTGCGTGTACCTTCCAGCTTCTGGAGCGCATTGCGTCCAAGTAACCCACCGTCAAGCGGACTCCATGGAATAACGCCAAGGCCCAGTTCTTTCGCTGCGGGCAGCACTTCGAGTTCAGGCAAACGGCAGTTAAGACTGTATTTATGCTGCTCGGATACAAGACCGAGGAAATGGCGATTTTTGGCTTCACTTTGGGCAACGGCAATCTGCCAGCCAGCAAAGTTACTTGAACCTACATAACCAATTTTGCCTTGATGAACAGCGTTCTCAAACGCGCCCCAAAGCTCGTCCCATGAGATGGCGGGATCAACGTGGTGCATCTGGTACAGTTCAACATGATCAGTTTGCAGGCGGCGGAGGGAACCCTCCAGATGTCGTCTGATTTTGTATGCGGAGAGACCTGCATCATTGTTTGGACCGTCTGTATCATCATGCATGGAGCCATAAACTTTGGTTGCAAGAACGACTTTTTCTCGTCTGCCGCCGCCTTGTTTAAACCATCGTCCAATGATCTCCTCGGTGAGACCTGAATTTTCGCCCCAGCCGTAAATGTTAGCGGTATCAAAAAAGTTCACACCGGCATCGAGTGCCGCATCCATGATGCGGAATGCCTCTTTTTCGTCTGTCGCAGGACCAAAGTTCATCGTGCCGAGACAGATTCGGCTGACTTTAAGACCTGATTTTCCCAAGTACGTGTATTGCATGATTGCAATCCCTCCTGAGTTACCTGAATTTGTCTTCAGGCTTTATTTTAACTCAGTCAGAGGTACAGAACAACCAATCTTAAACCGCTTATAGGTAAAAACTATTAAAGTCATAGATTGTATATCTTGGTCAAATGACCTCCGAATATGATACAAAAGAGAGAGTTAAAAATGACACGTTAATCATTGAAGTGAATAACCGAATGAATGGATATAAGGAGTGGACAACCCATGGCAGACGTGAAAAAAATTGCAGTTATCGCAGGTGACGGAATTGGTCCTGAAGTTGTAGCGGAGGCAGAGAAAGTTCTCAAACGTACAGAGGAAGTGTTCGGATACCGTTTTGAGACAGAGCATGCGCTGTTTGGTGGAATCGCTATTGACGAAAAAGGTACACCACTTCCAGAAGAAACACTGACAGTATGTAAGAGTGCAGATGCTGTGCTGCTCGGAGCCGTTGGTGGTCCAAAATGGGACAACAACAGTAAGGAATTGCGTCCGGAAACAGGCTTGCTTGGTATTCGCAAAGCGCTCGGATTGTTCTCAAATCTGCGTCCGGCAGTGGTATTTGATTGCTTGAAGGATGCTTCCACCTTGAAACCGGAAGTGCTGGAAGGTACGGATCTGATGGTCGTGCGTGAGTTGACTGGTGGAATCTACTTTGGTGAAAAGTTCAGACGTGAAGGTGCACAAGGCGAAGAAGCAGTAGATACATGCGTATATAATGTAACCGAAGTGGAGCGCATTGTTCGTCAGGCATTTGTAATTGCCCAAGGACGTAGCAAAAGATTGGCTTCAGTAGATAAAGCCAACGTGCTGGAAACTTCCCGTCTTTGGAGAGAAGTTGTTAACCGTGTAGCACCGGAATATCCGGATGTTGAAGTGGAACATGTACTTGTAGACAACTGTGCAATGCAGTTGCTGCGTCGTCCATCCAGCTTTGATGTTATCGTGACTGAAAATATGTTCGGAGATATCCTTAGTGATGAAGCAGCGATGCTGACAGGTTCAATCGGCATGCTCGCATCTGCATCACTGGGTGAAGGCAGTTTTGGTCTGTATGAGCCAGTGCACGGTTCAGCGCCGGATATCGCAGGTCAAGGACTGGCGAATCCGATCGCAACGATCCTTTCGTTGGCATTGATGTTCCGTACAACCTTTGGTTATGCAGAAGGTGCTGACGCAATTGAAGCAGCTGTGTCTGATGTGCTGAATGCGGGCCATCGTACAAGCGATATTGCTGTAGACAAGAGCAAAGCGATCAGTACGACGGAAATGGGCGATCTGATCGTCGCGGCAATTCAGAAACAGGCTTAATAATAGTAAGAACAGTACAGCCCTTTGCTCCGATCCGGAATTGCAGAGGGCTGTTCCTTTATGATTTTTTGCCACGAAAAATCCTTATTTATAATTATTATAATAAAACAACGATTATAATCTTGACTTTGAGAAGTCCGGATGATAACATTTTACTTGTACTTGTTATCAAGTAACAAACCCATTTTAATTACAGGAAAAGCGTTCTCGTTTTTCTTGATGATGAGCATTCAAACTTGAGTGCTTACATAATCCCAAAGGAGGAATTGTTAGTTATGGCAGAACGTTTGGTTGGTAGACCCGCACCGGATTTTGCAATGGAAACAGTATCGGGAGATGGACAAGACTTTGGTTCCGTAAAACTGTCCGATTATCGTGGCAAATGGCTCGTATTTTTCTTTTATCCTTTGGATTTCACTTTTGTGTGCCCAACTGAAATTACAGCTTTGAGTGATGCTGCTGAGCAATTCAAAGCTTTGGATACTGAAGTTCTTGGCGTGAGCGTTGACTCCGTACACAGCCACAAAGCTTGGATCAACACACCTAAAGACAGCAATGGTCTTGGTCAATTGAACTTCCCACTTGCTTCCGACATCACGAAACAAGTTGCTAAAGATTATGGCATTCTGATCGAAGAAGAAGGCGTTGCACTGCGCGGCTTGTTCATCATCGATCCAGAAGGCGAATTGAAATACCAAGTCGTTAACCACAATGATGTAGGCCGTAGTGTTGAAGAAACACTTCGTGTACTGCAAGCTTTGCAATCCGGTGGATTGTGTGCAATGAACTGGAAACCAGGCGACAACAACCTGTAAGCCTGATTGAACTTGAACGTTTATTGTTCAAGCCCTCATCCCTCATGGGATTGAGGGCTTTTTGCACCCTTTTGCGAGAATATAAGGCCTAAAGGGAGAAAAGTGTTTAAACAGGGACGTAAACGTGGTAATGATGTAATAGAAGAAAGCCTTCATTTTATCTCTGGAAAGAGGAATCGAAGGGCCTTAAGGCGAATAGGGTATGGAAACCCGGTAAATATTCCGGTGCTCTGCATTTATAATTTGTACATGAATGTGATACACTGATGGAACTATTCCTTTTTCGGAAGTGCTTGAAGTGTACGGGACTGCAATCCATTATAAAGTCTCGGCACGTTATAAGGAGGGTGAACAAAAATGAGTTACTGTTGTGGGGCAAGTATGGTGGGAACAAAGGGCACGCTGAAGCATTACCGCACCCAGGTTCATAATGTTCCCCTGCTGTTTTGTCCGGTGTGTCACCGGGTAGAAGTGCATTATAAAGTGGAAAATGAATATGAAATTTTGGCTGAATATGCGCATGGAGATGGTGCGTCGGAGATTGATTTTCAAGATTACGTGACGGAAGATGAAGATGCGATTTTTGAAAATTGCGTGAATCGTGAAAGCGAAGATGCTATGGTCATTGTGCAGCGTCAGATCGACATGTCTCTGGATCTACTTCGTCTTGCCAAGGAAATGAAGGATGAGAAGTGGGAAAGTGAACTCAAGCGTCGCTTAGCCGTCATGAGTCAGCGCAGACTCAAAATTCAGCATAACAAGAGTGGACTATAGATTGAATTTAATTATTTACAATTTAAACTATACAAACGGAGCTTATTCGCTAATCGAGCGAAAAAGCTTCGTTTTTGTTGTATATAGAAACTAATTCACGGTTTTTCTTAAAATAATTTCCATTCGACACTTTCTCCGATTGACTCCCTTCTATAAACTTGTCTATGATAAAAACAGACTTGCAAAAGAGGCGGAGCAAAAAATGTTCGTGTTTGGGAATAGGAGAAGGTTAGAATGGAACAGACGTATAATGTTTTCCGGATCGACTCTTGGTTACCCGGAATAGACCAGCTTGGGTTCCGGACATGCCATCCATATTTTCGGCTCAGCCCCCTAATGAAAGGGCACCGGTAATGAAAAATAAAATCGGCCCTTCCTGTTTCTGTGATGATATGATGTCCGAATGGCAAGTTTATCATTTACGTGAAAAGGAGGAACCTGACATGATTAGTGAATTTCAGGATACAGTGCCTCGACCAACGAATGGATTCCCGCCTGTACATCTGGATAACAACAAGTATGAGAATGTCCTGGAGCATCTGGATAGCGGTATAATGTTGTTTGACAGTAATGGTGTATTGACGTTTATTAACGTTCAAATGGCAAAATTGTTGGAGCTTCCTAGGAGTCTATTGAGCGGCTGCACCCTGATGCAGATGCTGCATCATCCACAGATGAGCCGATTCAAGAAAAAGAAAATTTTACGCATCTATCGGGAAACTATCTTTCATCGTAAGCGCTATCATGAATTGATTGACGAGTATGGCAGGCATTGGCTGGTTACAGTAACGTACGGGGATCAGATGGATGGGGACTTCCTTTTCAGTGTGAAGGATGTCTCCGATTATAAACAGATTGAGCAGACCGCTTATCAAAATGACAAACTTGCAATGTTGGGGCGGATTTCGGCATCGATTGCCCATGAAATTCGCAATCCTTTGACGGCTATCCGCGGATTTATCCAGTTGCTTCGTCCTCATTTGCTGCAATTGGGGAAAGACGAGTACGCTCGAATCATTCTAACGGAGATTGACAGGGCGAACGACATTATCTACGAATTTCTGAATTCCTCGAAACCGTCAGCTCCTCAGAAGACCATTATGTCTGTTAACTCTTTGCTCAAAGAGGTGGTCTTGCTGACAGAAAGCGAAGGATTAATGAAGGGGTGCGAGATAACCCTGGATGAAGCAGAAGTCCCGTTAAATGTGTCCATTGATGTCAAACAGATTAAGCAGGTAATTTTGAATATGGTTAAAAACGCAATGGATGCCATCGAGGATGTGGGCGAAGAGCATACTGGCTTGATTCAGATTTCCACGGGAACCGAGAACAAGTATGTGCAGATCTCTATTGCTGATAATGGACAGGGGATGGACCACAACACCCTTGTGCGCCTGTTTGACCCGTTTTTCACCACCAAGGAGAGCGGAACAGGACTGGGGCTTTCCGTGAGTTATCGCATTATCAAAAATCACGGAGGCAACATCTCTGTGGATAGCAAAAAAGGGGAAGGCACCCGGTTCATCATCATGCTTCCCTTAGTGTAAAGACAGAGTTATGCGAACAGGAATTGGCCTACCCGCCGATTCCTGTTGTTTTTTGTTGGGACGATTAGGGTTATAGTTAGAATGAATGCGAATACATAGCTCAATTTACGGGAGGAAGAACCAATTATGAATATCCAGGGAATGGAACAAATGAACAAACAGCTAATGGACCATGTAGGGAAGATCATTGTGGGCAAAGACCATACGATTGAGCTTGTGATGACAGCAATCATTGCCTCAGGGCATGTCCTGCTGGAGGACGTACCTGGTACGGGGAAAACCATGTTGGCCAAATCAGTAGCCTCTTCACTGGATTGTACCTTCCAGCGTATTCAGTTCACACCGGATCTGTTGCCATCTGATTTGACGGGTATTCATTTTTTCAATCAAAAAGAAGGTGACTTTGAATTCAGACCTGGCCCCCTGTTTGCCAACCTGGTGCTGGCAGATGAGATTAATCGGGCTACACCGCGTACCCAGTCCAGTTTGCTGGAGTGTATGGAGGAACGGCAGATTAGTATTGATGGTTCGACCAGACAGCTGGAACGGCCATTTATCGTCATTGCCACCCAAAACCCGGTAGATAACCAGGGAACTTTTCCATTACCCGAGGCACAGATGGATCGTTTCATGATGAAGATCCGAATGGGCTATCCAAGCAGTGAAGAAAGTGTAGAAATTCTGAGACGTACGGTAGCGAGCCGATCTGTTGCCGATCTGTCCGCTATCATTAGTCGCGAGCAGCTGCTTGAGGCACAGAGCACCTATACATCGGTCCAAATTGACGAAGATCTATTGCGATATATTATCCGTCTGACAGAAGCGACTAGGCAGCATCCCGAGCTTTCACTGGGCGTAAGTCCACGAGGAGCTCAGGCGTTGCTCAAGGCAAGTCAGGCCTGGGCTGCTTTACATGGCAGAGACTTCGTTCTCCCTGATGATATTAAAATATTGGCGGAGCCCGTGTTAGCCCATCGGCTTGTATTCCGCAACCGGGTGAGACAACAAGAGGGCTTGGCAGAGCGTATTATTCAGGAACTTCTGAGCCAGACTGAAGTGCCGACGGAGAATTTTGCTACAGGCAGCGGGCGATAACATATGGCATTACTATGGCTAGTCATTGTCGGAGGCATTGTTATTGGAGTACACGGCATATGGTTCGGCCGTCCGGCTTTACGCAAGCTGAAGTACACCAGAGAATTCAGCAAAATGCGTTGTTATGCTGGGGATGAGCTGGAGATGGTTGAGACGATTGCGAATGAAAAACGAATATCGGTTCCATGGCTCAGACTTGAAGCTATGATGCCAGTTTCATTTGTGTTTCGTTCGGGCTCAGGCATGGATATCAGTCAGGGAGATATTTATCAGAATCATAAAAGTATCTTCACTTTGAAACCGTTTACCCGTATTACGCGCAAGCATCCTTTTGTATGCAGTAGACGTGGGATCTACATGTTAAACACCGTAACCATGACCGGAGGGGACCTGTTCGGCCTTTGGCGTACCTCGAAGCCTATTCCCGTTCATCTGTCCATGGTCGTATATCCTTCACTTGTTCATGCGGAGGATCTGCCTGCGATCTATCAAGTATGGCAAGGTGAGGTTGAGGTATCCCGTTGGATTGTTGAAGATCCTTTTCTGATTCTCGGGGTACGACCGTATGGTGCGGGTGATCCGATGAACCGTATTCATTGGAAAGCGAGTGCACGCACAGGAGAATTGCAGGTTTATAAGCAGGGATGGACTGCGGACCCTCAATCCTGGATTGTGGTTAACATTCAGGAGTCAGCGGACATGTGGAGTGTCGTTACCCGCCCGGAGATGATCGAACGGGCACTTCGTTATGCAGCAACAGCAGCGGTAGATGCAATTGGAAGAGGGTTACCCGCGGGATTTGCTCATAATGGCTATCGTGTGAGTGGAGGGCGCGATCCATTGCGGATTGAGCCGGATTACGGTAGTCCTCATCTGGAAATGTTACTGGAAGCTATGGCAGAGACGGAGCTGAAATGCATGGTTCCCATGGAGCAGTTCCTGAGTGATGAAGTAGAACGGAATGAAGAGGCTCAGCAGGTTCGCAGTTATCTCTTAATTACGTCCTATGTATCTCCAGCTATGGAACATGAAATTGCGCGTTTGCATGAGCAAGGCCACCGTGTGACCATACTCCCCGTAGAGGGCGGGAAAAGCGATTTCAAGGCGGTGAGTGCATGAATGAGACCAACAACAACAATACCAAGGGAAAAGTACTTATATCCATGTCGGCCGTTCTATTGATTGGGGTATATTTTTATCCGCTATTAACGCTTACTTCTCTCTATGCAACGGGTCATTTTCCATACACATTAATGGCTATCTTTGTTATTGCTGCCTGGTTAGGTCAGTGGGTACAGCACAGGTTACCAACCATCAGTGAAAAGAACACGTTTATTCGATGGGGTGCAGCGTTGCTTTTGGGGCTGTTAATCTCATTGGTAATTGCATTAGTGTGGGCGTTTCCTTTACCTGAGTTGCTGACGGCAGTTGTATGGGGAGTTATATCAGCCTATATTGGGTTGAATTTTCAACCTGTCTTCCGTTCGATTTTGATTTGGCGCTTGCAGATTTGGGGTGTTGCCAGTGCAATTGTGCTCAGTGGGGCGGCCAATGGAATTGAATTCATGCAGCCTCTGCTTGCTTACACCGGCACCATATATGCAGCGGGAGTAATCAGTTTTGTTGGTTGGTTGGTAGGTCAATACAGTGTGCAGCTGGATCGTGCGATATTAAATGATGGCTCAAAAAGAATTGTGTTACGTGAGTTTGCCCGGGCGAATCACCAGCGTCTGTTATGGATGCTGATTGTGATCGCGGGAATTGGTGCTTTTCCCAGTCTTGTTGCCTGGCTAGGACCACTGCGTGACCGTCTGCTTGCATGGATCAGAGGTTTAATAGGCTCGAGTTCCAATCAGGAGCCGCCGATTACGCCTACAGCTCCAAATGAACCGCCAATGATACCTGAAGGAATGGAACCGGCAGGGGAGCCCTCTATTTTCTGGGATATCCTGGGGTGGGTCGTCATGGGGGCTGTCGCAGTTGTGATCTTGTGGCTTATCCTGCGTTTGGGTCAGAAGGCGATAAACAAACTTATGGAGCGTTTCAAAGGGCTGCTGCAGCCCGGTCAGAAGAAGGCAGAGCCTCGGACAGAGTATGTGGACATTAGCGAAACGTTAGAGGCGCCTGCAAAAACGCGCAAATCCTGGTTCCGCAAGAAGGAGTCGCTACCCTCACATGATGACGAACGTGTTCGATTTTATTATCGGAAGTGGATCGACAGAGCTGCACACCGGGGCGTGCATATACAGGGTGCACATACGCCACTGGAGGCTGCAGAGACAATTGTTCAGCATGGGGCCAGAGAAGATGATCAGAAGCTCTCTGCTATGCTACCAGATACCTATAACGCTGTGCGCTATGGGAAGAAATCTCCAGACGATTCCGAGATGAGTGAGATTGATCGGATATGGAAATCTTATCGAAGTAAATAAGTCGGGAATCCCTTTACTTTTCTTGTTACGTTCAAGTATCATGAGAGGAATACACAAGTTGGTCAGAAAAGGAGCAGACATTAATGAAGACAAATCATTGCAAAATAGTAGATTGTACAATCCGTGATGGTGGATTGGTAAATAACTGGGACTTTAGCGTGGACTTTGTTCAACAGCTCTATGCTGGATTGAATGAAGCCGGCGTTGATTATATGGAAATTGGATACAAAAACTCACCTAAGCTCTTGAAAGGTGCAGAAGAAGCAGGTCCATGGCGTTTTCTGAATGATGATTTCCTGCGCAAAGTAATTCCGCAAAAAGGAAATACCAAACTGTCTGCACTCGTTGACGTTGGACGTGTGGACGAGAATGACATTCTGCCGCGCAGCGAAAGCATGCTGGATCTGATCCGTGTAGCTTGCTACAGCAAAGATGTAGACAAGGCACTTGCTCTGGTTCAAACATTCCACGATCGTGGATATGAAACAACGTTGAACATTATGGCATTGTCTAATGTTATGGAAAATGAACTGCTGGAAGCTTTTGAACTGATCAAGGAAAGTTCTGTGGATGTTGTATACATAGTAGACTCCTATGGAAGCCTGGATCATAACGATGTGAAATATCTGGTGGAGAAGTTCAAGACTCATCTGCCTAACAAACGTCTTGGCGTTCACACACACAATAACATGCAACTGGCGTTCTCGAACTCGTTGGTAGCAGCTGAGCTTGGTGTTGAACTGCTGGATGCTTCCGTATACGGTATGGGACGTGCTGCAGGAAACTGTCCTACTGAACTGCTCGTTGCTCATTTGAAAGGAACAAAATACAACCTGCGTCCAGTACTTGGTGTATTGGAGCAATTGATGGTGCCTCTCCGTGAAAAAGAAGAGTGGGGTTACATTTTGCCTTATATGATTACAGGTACCTTGGACGAGCATCCTCGCTCGGCGATGGCACTGCGTTCGTCGGAAGACAAAGATAAGGTTGTTGATTTCTATGATAAATTGACAACACCAGAAGTTAATTTTGATAAATAAGCTTGTTGCATAATTCTTGAAATTGACTTCAAGTCAACAAGAGAAGGGATCTAATACGTCTATAACTTTAGCGCATTAGCGTTTTAAGTCGAAAAGTACACATATGGCGAAAATTAGTCTGAAATACAGTTGCAAACTAAAGAAACATGGACTCCAATGGGGAGTTCATGTTTTTTTAGTTCTTATTGCCTTGTTTTTCTACATATCTATGAATAAATATTCCTAGGAATGCTCATTTTTTTTGTTCACGTCTGCGGAAATAAATGTTATTATGTACCAGATAGCATGTTTTTACATGTGAATTGAACGTTGATAGAGATGAAAATGTCGAATATTGTAACAAATTAGATTTATATCGTTAAGGTTATTTCAGGATAGGCGATCCCGGGAAGGAAAAAACACGGCATGAAGGCTAATCAGCAAGATCAGAGAAAAATAGGTTGGGTCGCAATAGGCGGCTTATTGTGTTTCCTCGCAAGTCAATGGTTTCGTTCCTCCGCAAGCTCTGATCTGATCATATCGGGTTACCCGGTTTTGACACTCTTGGGTGGCTTCGCTGCAGCAGCGGCCTGTATCGGCATTTATAATCAAAGCTGGTTATTTCAGACTCAAAGACTGACCCTCCGTAGGGTCCTCATGACTACGTTATTTTTATTGATTGGTTTGTTTGAGTTGGTTCACATCGTTTCTTTTGCCGAAGAAATGCCAAATGGGGCGATGGTGGAATCGGAATTCTCGTTGAAGATGATTTCGCTTGGATCTCTTGTTTGTGCGGCAGGTTTGCTGTTCATATATGCAGTCAACGAGAGGGAAATTGCGTTACCACGCAAATTTTTAATTTTCAGTGGAACACTCGGTATTTTTGTTGTTTTGTATACAGTTGCAATTCAGGAATGGGCTATACTGCCGAACTTGTTGGAGGGGAATGTGCTTGGTGGCATGTTTACCCGAATTCATTTTCTGATCGGAATGCTGTATGGCGTGACTGTGGTCGTGTTATTCGTTCAATGGAAAAAAGGCAAAGATGGTGATCTGCCTACCATTCTTTGTGCAATCCTTTGTTTTTTCTTTGGGGAATGTTACTTTGTCTCTGCTACGAAGATTAATGATCTCAATCTGTTGCTAGGTCTGTTAAGCGATTGTTTGGGCTATTTCTTCATCCAGAAGGGCCTGTATTCGTCTGTGGTAGATACGCCTTTCCTGAAACAGCAGGTGGCGGAAGCGAAAATGAACTTTATTGCTCACCATGATGATGTGACAGGGCTGCCGAATCGCCGTCGTCTTTCTCAGCGACTGAAAGTGATGATGAATGCAGCTATGGTAGAGGAGCAGCTTGTCGGTGTCTTGGTATTGAATATCAACCGGTTCAAAACGATTAATGATTCATTAGGCCAACAAGCGGCTAACCGTGTGCTTCGTCAGGTAGGACAGCGTCTGCAGCATTCTTCGCTCCCGGGAGAGGAAGTGTTCGGACTAGGAAGAGACGAGTTCGTATTGACAATGACAGACTTCTGCACAACAGATACGGCGTTGCGGCGGACAAGATCGATCTTACAACTGTTCGAAAAACCTGTAACGGTGGATGGGAACGAGTATCATCTTACGTTGGGTATTGGTATGGCGATATTCCCGCATGACGGAGACACACCGGAAGAGATCATCCAGAATGCGGATACGGCGCTGCATAATGCTAAAGAGCAAGGAATAGAGCTAAACCGATATGCCCATGCGATGCAGATGAAAGCCCAGGAGCGTTTGCAGCTTGAGAATGATTTGCGCAAAGCATTAGATCGTGGGCAGTTCTATCTTGTGTATCAGCCGCAGGTTAATCTGGCGAGTGGGTTGATTGTGGGTATGGAGGCTTTGGTGCGTTGGCAGCATCCGCTGAGAGGCTCAGTATCCCCTGGGGAATTTATTCCTCTTGCTGAGGAGAGCGGGCTAATCGTGCCGCTTGGAGAATGGGTATTGCGTGAGGCCTGTGCACAGAACAAGCGCTGGCAAGAAGCAGGTTATCGCAAACTTTGTGTGTCGGTTAACCTGTCCATGAGACAATTCAGGCATTCCCATCTGCTGGACAACATCAGCGGTATTCTCAAAGAGACAGGCTTGGAACCTGTGTGGCTTGAACTCGAGATTACGGAGAGCATGACGTTTGACAAGGATCGTGCGTTTGAGCAGTTGCGCAAGATTAAGGAAATTGGTGTGCACATTAGTATTGATGATTTTGGCACCGGGTACAGTTCACTGCACTATTTGAAAGATCTTCCGATTGACCGCCTCAAGATTGACCGTTCCTTTGTCAATGAAGTGATGGAGGACAGCAATAACGCAGCAATTGTGTCGACCATTACGTCGATGGCTCATCACCTGCAGTTGAAAGTGACTGCTGAGGGCGTTGAAAATGAGGACCAGCTTTCATTTCTTCGTGATCAGCATTGTCATGAGGCTCAAGGGTACTTTTTCAGCAAACCGATTGTGGCAGCCGATTTTGAAAAAAAGTTTTTGAGAGATGTGGATAAACCCACGGGGTAAGGATAGACAGGGGCGTGGACACGCTTCTGTCTTGTTTTGTTTCGAAAGGATAGAGGGAAAATGGTAAAAAGAAGTTGCAAGCGTTGGATGATCATGGTATATTGATTTTGTGAAATTCATGTTAATGTTCCTCGGAACTTGACGGGACGTAGCTCAGCTTGGTAGAGCACCTGGTTTGGGACCAGGGGGTCGCATGTTCAAATCGTGTCGTCCCGATCGTCATTTGCGCGGGTGTAGTTCAATGGTAGAACTTTAGCCTTCCAAGCTAATAGCGTGGGTTCGATTCCCATCACCCGCTTAACTAATGTAACACCTGAAATCCTTGTGAAAACAAGGGTTTTTTCTTTTTCTAGAAGTTAGTTAGTGTATTTTAAGTCATGTTTGAATGAGAATATCATGGCGCTGAATTGAAAACCTTTGCTTTTTCCCCATCATCTGGTACAATAACGGAGAAATTGATACTACACATGAATGAGAGGTAACCATACGTCCCATGAAGTAAAACACATGAATTCAACCCCAGTAACTGCAGAGAGTTTATGACGCAGTCAGCCAAAAAGCGGCTGAGCAATGAGGGGATTCGTGTGTCCAAATTCAGCTATGGGATCAGGTATGGAAACAGGCAGGCTGTTCTGGCCTAGCTTGTGTATACCCTTTTAAGGGTTCTTTGTTCATACCGTGGGGTATCTTATGCTTGTTTTTTGACGCTTTATCCAATCCTGAATTGCCAGACCGCCGGCTGATGCCAGCGGTTTTTTTATTTTGAATTGCAGGAAGGATGAGGCCTCATGATGACAATGGTACGCCTACATGAAGTATCGAAAGAGTGGAACGGGAATGAGTTGTTTGCAGGATTAAATCTTGAAATAAATGAAGGTGAGCGGCTCGCCATTCTAGGTCCCAACGGCTGTGGCAAGACCACCTTATTAAGCATCATTCTTGGAGAAGAAGAGGGTGGCGGACGCATCGAACGTCACATTCCGCAGCAGGAGTGGGGTTTCATGCGCCAGCGCTCATTGATCAAGCCTGAGATGAATGTGCTTGATGCTGTCCGACAGGAAAGTGGACGGATTTACGAGGTGAAGCGGGACCTGGAATTACTGGAACAACGGATGAGCAACAGTGGAGCGGCAGATGAGCAGCGGCTGCTCGAAGCTTATACGATAGCGATGGAGCAATATGAGCAATTGAACGGGTATATGTGGGAGACTGAGGTAGAGAAGGTACTGACGCGTCTGGGGTTATCGTCGGAACATTGGAATCGGCCGTATCATTCTTTGAGTGGTGGGCAAAAAACGAAGGCCCGTCTCGCAGGATTACTGGTCAGTAAACCCAAATTTCTGATTTTGGATGAACCGACGAATCATCTGGATGAAGAGAGCATGCGCTGGCTTGAAGAATGGCTTTCGGCCTATGCTGGAACATTGTTGTTTGTTTCTCATGACCGGACTTTTATTGATCAGGTCGCAACGGGTGTCATTGAGTTTAGTCCGGATGCACTGACCAAATATAAAGGCGGTTACACGGATTACAAAGGGCATAAGGAACGCGAATTACGTGAGCAGGAAGCAACCTATCGCAAGCAGGAGCTGGAACGGAAAGCGCTAGAAGAGACGATCCGCAATTATCAGCAGTGGTTTCATCAGGCTCATAATTCAGCAACCGATGTGGAAGTGAAAATAACTCAGAGCTTCTACAAAGCGAAAGCCAACAAGAACATTTCCCGCTACCATGCCAAGCAAAAGCAACTGGAGCGCCTGGAGAAAGAACGCGTGGATAAACCCCGCGAAACTGCAAAATTGAACATGGAGCTGCAAGTGAACACGCTGGCTGCCCGCCAACTCCTTGCACTGGAAGACGTTAGCTTTGCTTATCCGGGGAGCCCGACATTGCTTCACCATATCCGGATTGCTGTCGAACGTGGAGATCGTCTTGCCGTACGTGGTCCGAATGGCACAGGCAAGACGACACTGCTCAAACTGATGATTGGAGAGCTGGAACCATCCCAGGGCAAAGTGACACGACATCCACAACTGAAGATCGGTTATTTTTCGCAAGAGCTTGAGGGGTTACCGGAAAGGGAGACACTACTGGATAGTTTGCTCAGTCTTCCATCCATGACACAAAGTGCTGCACGTACCATTCTCGGATGCTTTTTGTTCTCAAGAGATGATGTGTTCAAGCGTATTGGGGATCTAAGCATGGGAGAGAAGTGCAGAGCTGCATTCCTACGGTTGTATTTCGGAGGATCTAACGTGCTGGTGCTGGATGAACCGACCAATTATCTGGATATTGACACACAGGAAGTGATGGAGAATATATTGAAGCAGGCATCCGGAGCACTGGTGCTCGTATCCCATGACCGCATGTTGACCAAAGTACTCGCCAGCCGCTTGCTTGATTTAGAACCCGGTGGGAAGGCTACACTGTATGAAGGTGGAGTGGAGGATTGGGAGCAATCCATCAAATTGCGAGAGTCCGCCCTTGAGGTTCGGGAGTCAGATGATGAACGGTTGCGGCTTGAAATGCGTTTATCCGAGTTATTATCTCCCATGAACAGTGCGGGCAATGATGTGTTGACTAAGCCTGATGATGTAATTGAACGGGCGGCTGAAGTTGCCGAGGTTCGCGAAATTCAGCGTCGTTTGAAACAGTTGCACGAGCTGCGAAAACATAAGTAATCTATTGATGAAGCTTATGCTGTTTTACTTTTTGGCTTAACGTTTGAACATGTGGCTTTACGGCTTGCTATTTCGAGCGATTTTGCATATAATAATGGACGATCATCAGTAAATTTGAAGGTTTATCTGACATGTAAACGTGTTGATGGAGACAAGTAAGCAGTGCCTCTGTACAGGGAGGAAGCGCCGTAGATTGAGAGCGCTTCTGTAGAACAAGGCTGCTGAAATTCACTCCGGAGCGGTTCCCTGAACCAAATCTTGCGATACATCGCAAGAGTCAGTAGGGGGTAACGGTTAACGGTCGTTATTCCGTATAGAGTGAGGCAAACATGTTGCAGGCCGGAAGGGCCGGGCAGTACTGAATGTCTAACAAGGGTGGTACCACGGTCTTTTCGTCCCTTCAGGGGAGAGAAGGCCTTTTTTTGTTGCATTTAACCACATAAAGGGGGCATTTACACATGAAAGAACGTTTGGAAGCATTAAAGATCGAAGCGCTGGAGCAACTGTCTGGCGTGAACGATCCACAGACGCTGAGTGATCTGCGTGTAAAGTATTTGGGGAAAAAGGGTGCATTAACCGAGATTTTGCGCGGCATGGGTGCGCTTAGTGCAGAGGAACGTCCGGTGATTGGTCAGGTTGCCAATGATGTTCGCGGCGCGATTGAAGAAGTCATTGATAGCAAGCAGGAGCAGTTCCAGAAGGAAGAGACGGCGAAACGTCTGCAATCCGAAAAAATTGATGTGACCCTGCCAGGACGTCGCGGACGTCAAGGCGGACTGCACCCACTGACCAAAGTGGTACAGGAAATCGAAGATATTTTCATCGGTATGGGATACCGCGTAGCGGAAGGTCCTGAGGTTGAAATGGATTATTACAACTTCGAAGCACTGAACCTGCCGAAGAACCACCCGGCGCGTGATATGCAGGATTCTTTCTATGTAACAGAAGACCTGTTGATGCGTACGCATACGTCTCCGGTTCAGGTTCGCACGATGCAAAGCATGAAAGGTGAAGTGCCTGTTAAAGTCATCTGTCCGGGTAAAGTATACCGTCGGGACGATGATGATGCGACGCATTCGTTCCAGTTCAATCAGGTTGAAGGTTTGGTTATTAGCGAGAACATTCGCATGAGTGACCTGAAAGGTACCTTGCTGCAATTCGTACGCGAAATGTTCGGTTCACACACCGAGATTCGTCTGCGTCCAAGCTTCTTCCCGTTCACAGAGCCAAGTGCTGAAGTGGATGTGACTTGTGTGCAATGTGGTGGCAGTGGCTGCCGTGTATGTAAACAGACAGGTTGGCTTGAGATTTTGGGCGGCGGTATGGTTCACCCGAAAGTACTCGAGATGGGCGGTTATGATCCGGAGAAATACAGTGGGTTTGCATTCGGAATGGGCGTAGAACGTATCGCCATGCTGAAATATGGCATTGATGACATTCGTCATTTCTACAACAGTGATATGGCGTTCCTGAAACAATTCGGACGACTGTAATTACCGAAGTAGCATACAGGGCGAACGCCCGTCATTTGCAATACCAATTCATAGATTAGGAAGTGAACGTCCATGAGAGTATCGACAGATTGGCTGTCTGATTATATCGCGCTGGAAGGCGTGGAACCGCAGGAATTGGCAGAGAAATTCACCCGTGCAGGGATTGAGATTGATGTAGTGGAGAACCGGAACCAGGGCGTAAACAAAGTGGTTGTTGGTTACGTGAAGAGTAAGGAGAAACACCCTGACGCTGATAAGCTGAATGTATGTGTGATTGATGCTGGACAGGAAGAAGATCTGCAAATCGTATGTGGTGCGAAAAATGTGGATGCCGGTCAAAAGGTAGTCGTTGCCCTGGTAGGAGCTAAGCTCCCTGGTGGACTCGATATCAAAAAAGCCAAGCTGCGCGGCGTTGTATCCCTCGGCATGATCTGCTCTGCGAAAGAACTGGGCATGAACGACAAGTTGCTGCCGAAGGACCAACAGGAAGGCATTCTCGTATTGCCGGCACAAACGGAAATTGGCACACCAATCAGCCAAGTGCTTGGTCTCGACGATCATGTTCTTGAACTGGACCTGACACCGAACCGCTCCGACTGTTTGAGCATGCTGGGTGCTGCTTATGAAGTAGGTGCAATTCTCGGTCGTGAAGTGAAACTGCCTGATCCAACTCAAAAGTTGGTGGAAATCGGTGATGCGGCTGCGAATCATATCTCGGTTGAGATTACGGCTGGCGAACAATGCAGTCATTATGCAGCTCGCTATGTAACTGGGATCAAGCTGGGAGCTTCCCCGCAGTGGATGCAAAACCGTTTGATGGCCGCTGGCATCCGTCCGATCAATAATATCGTTGACATCACGAACTATGTCATGCTGGAATACGGACAGCCGCTGCATGCTTTTGATGCAGATAAGCTGGAGAAGGGCCACATTGAAGTGCGAATGGCCAAAGAAGGCGAAACGATCGTAACGTTGGATAGCCAAGAGCGCAAGCTGGAGCCGCATATGCTGCTCATTACGGATGGCGTAAAACCGGTAGCCATCGCAGGTGTTATGGGTGGCGAGAATTCCGAGGTAACGGAAACTACAGTGAATCTGTTGCTGGAATCCGCCAATTTCGACGGTGGAACCGTTCGGAAAACGTCGCGCCAACTGGGGCTGCGTTCCGAAGCAAGCATGCGTTTTGAGAAAGAAGTCGATCCGGCTGCTGTCATTACGGCATTGAACCGTGCGGCTGAATTGATCCAGCGTTATGCGGAAGGCGAAGTTCATCAAGGGATCGTGGAAGCTGGAACAGCCGCAGCGGATAAACATGTTGTGCAGCTGTCGCTGGATAAACTGAATCGCTATCTGGGAACTGAGTTGTCCCTGCTTGAAGTGAAAACCATTTTCGCTCGTTTGCACTTTGCGTGTGGTGATGCGCAGCAAGGCTTGCTTGATGTTGAAGTGCCTAGCCGCAGAGGGGATATTACACTTGATGTGGATCTGTTTGAAGAGATTGCTCGTCTGTACGGATACGACAATATTCCAACTACTTTGATCGAAGGACCAACAACACCGGGTGCATATACACGTTCGCAAGCAATGCGTCGTACCATTCGTGGCCTGTTTGCAGGTAGTGGCTGGCAGGAAATGATCAGCTATTCATTCGTACACCCAGATAAAGTATCTTTGTTCCCTGCTCTAACAGAAGGTAGTAAAGCCGTGAAGTTGGCTATGCCAATGAGTGAGGACCGCAGCGTGCTTCGTAAGAGCATCTTGCCTCAAATGCTGGATGCAACGGTGTATAACATGAACCGCAAACATGATTCACTAGCTGTATTTGAAGTAGGCAGTGTGTTCTTTACTGAAGAAGAAAAGCTGACGAAGCAACCGCATGAGATTCCGGTTCTGAGCTTGTTGCTTACCGGAAATCGTGCATCCCAGCAGTGGAATGTGGGAGCAGAGAAAGTGGACTTCTTCGATCTGAAAGGTGCACTTGAGAACCTGTTCGCCTATGTGGGCCTGGAGCAGCGCATTCGCCTGGTAGCAAACAGCCCAGAAGGCTTCCACCCTGGTCGTTCCGCATCGGTATACCTTGAAGCAAAAGATGGCGGAGAGAGCAAACTGATTGGTACGATGGGTCAATTGCATCCTGAACTGCAACAGCAATATGATTTGAACGATGTATATCTCGCAGAGATCGGGCTTGAAGCGATCTATAGTGAAGCGGATGCGGATATCCGTTATCGTGAGCTTCCACGATTCCCGGCAGTTGAGCGAGATATCGCGGTTGTTGTGAGTAAAGATATCGAAGCTGGGGATATGCTGCGTTCGATTCGTGAATCTGCTGGCGAACTGTTGCAAACTGTACAGGTATTCGACGTGTTCACAGGCAGCAAGTTAGGTGAAGACAAGAAGAGCGTAGCGATGGCTCTCGTTTATCGCAACCGTGAACGCACATTGACGGATGAGGAAATTACTGAGGTTCATGCTCGTGTTGTTGCTCGTCTGGAGGAGCAATTTGGAGCCGAATTGCGTAAATAGAACATAAGTCAATTTTTTGAACAAAGATTAGCAGGAATTGCTTGAAGTCACATCGAATCCTTAGCATTAGAGGATCGATGTGACTTTTTTTGTTTTACAGCTTAGAATCAACATACAGACTTTAAGGAGGGCACAACTGTGACTATACCTGATCGTACACGCGTCACCGTAGAGATCTACGGGACTTCCTATAAACTGGTTGGCAGCAGTGCCGACTATATGAAACAAGTAGCTAACCTGGTGGATGAGCGAATGAGCGCCATCTCCAAACATAATTCCCGACTGGATACCCCGCGTATTGCAGTTCTAGCAGCTGTACATATGGCTGAGCAGTCTCTTCAGACTCAGGAAATTCGAAATGAGCTGAAAATGCTGACCGGTGAACGTACCGAAATGAGAAATGAACTTAATCGGCTGAATGCCATACAAAATGAACATCAGCAGGAACTGGAACGCAGGGACCAAGAACTCGCTGAAGCAATGAAGCTTAAGGCTGAGGTGGAACAGGCTATCGCGAAACTCCAGAAGGATCAGCAGGCAGAAGTAGCCAAGCTGAATACATTATTGGAGCAGGAACGCGCTCAGGCAGCAAGTCGCGAGCAAAAGCTTCAAGCCCAAACTGCTGCACAGATGAAAGCGGCTGAGGAGAAGGCGCAGGCGCGTCTCAAAGAAGCAGAAGAAAAAGCAGCGAATCAAATCAAGAATGCACAGACTCAGGCGGCAGCGCAGCTGAAGGAAGCACAGACACGTTCAGCAAATGAGATGCAGCAAGCCCAGGCCAAAGCGGCTGCACAATACAAGGAGCTGCAGGAGAAGACGGCAGTTCAACTGAAAGAAGCCGAAGCTCGGGCCGTAGCAGAACGTCAAAAAATCGAGATGCAGGCTGCACAGCAGGTACAAATGGCGAAGGAACAAGCGGAAGCGGCAATTTTGTCTGAACTGGAACAAGCCGAAGCTCAATTGCAGAAGGTTCAGGATGAAGCCCAGCTTCAATATCGTGAACTTCAAACTAAGATGGAGCAGCGTATACAGCAGGCAGAGCAAGCTGCCGTCAATCAGGCTCAAGAACTGACTGAGAAGGCAAAAGAAGAACAAGTCGCACTGCAGCAACGAGCAGAGCAGAAGCGATTGGCTGAAATTGAACAGCTGAATGCAGCATTCAAGGAGTCATCCGAACTGGCGGAATTGGAATGGATGGAAAAAGAAGCGGCTTATGAAGAACGGCTTCAGCAAATCCATGAAGCAGCCCAGACTCAGGCGAACGAAGCTGCGGCAACTGCTGAAGCTTTGCTACAAGAAGAGCAAGGCAAGCTGAAGCAGCAGTTGGAAGAAGAGCGTAAACAGACCAAATCGCGCTTAATCGATGTTGAAGCCCAATTAACCGAGGTACGTAAGCAGCTCAAGAATGCTCAAGAGGTGGTTGTGGATCAGGAGCAACAGCTCCAACACGAGCGTAATCAAACTGAAACGTTGCGCAGTGAACAAGCCGTATACAAACAGGAGCAAGATGTTCAGCTTCGTCGAATTACGGAATTGGAGCAGCAACTGGAACAATTAAAAGCAGATAGTGCTCTGCTGACTGAACAACTCCGCAACAAAGAAGCTGAGGCCGAACATTTCCGGGAAGCGGAACAGCAATGGAAACAGCAGTATAACGAGACCGTTGAACGTGAATCTTCTCTGACAGCACAGCTGCGAAAAGTACAGGAGCAGCACAGTCAACTGGAGCAGGAAATCAAGAAACTTCGTGAAGCCGAAGCGAAATCCGAGGATGAGCAGCGCAGGCTGCAAAAAGTGCTTGAGCAGGCCCATGCGGCAGTACGCACATTACAACATGAACTTGGTGCACTGACGCAGAGCGAGCTGTCCTGGAAAGAGCAGGCTGAACAACGTCTGATCGAGATCGGCGAATTGGAGACACAGGTGCTTGAAGCTGCAGAACAGAATGAAACGTTGGAGTCAGGTGTACAGTCTCTTCATGATGAATTATCCGTTGTTAAAGAAGAAGCTCGTCACGCCAGCGAAGAAGCGGAACGTTACATTGCACAAGCTGGTCGTCTGGAGCTACAACATAAAGAGCTTGATGGTGAATTGAATGATGCACGTGAAGAACTGAGCAAGCTGCAGGAAAATTATAAACAAATCCGCAAGGATTACGGTGATGCTCTGCAGCGCGAAGAGGACTATACTCGCAAGCTGAATGAGATGAGCGAAGAAAAGAAAGAGATTGAGCGTGCGCTTGAAGAATCAAGACAGAATGCCAATCAGCTATCTGCTCGGATCGATGAGCAAGGCAGCTTACTGACTCAGACAGAAGAAGAAGCACTTGAGTGGCAGATTAAGCATGAAGAATTGTCTGCCCAACAGGCAGAGCTCTCCTCTCGCCTGCAAGAGCTGACTGCACGGGAAGTTGAACTGAAATCCAGAGTAGAACAAGCTGAACAACAAGCAGAACAACAAGATCAGGTTTGGCAACGTCGTGCTGATGAATGGGCGGCTCAGGAACAGTCCTGGCAAGATCGATGGGCTGCACTGGAGAATGAATTGAATCTCTGGCAGAAAGAAAGTGCTGCCAGTGTGGAGAAGGTAGAAGAGTTGGAACACGAGCGGCAGCAGCTTGCCCAGCAGCGTGCAGAAGCAATCGAAGAAAAGCAGACGATGGAAAATGAACTGCTGGATATCGGTGAGCGGTATGAACTTGCGGCCAATCAGTTACGTTTGCTGCAAGTTGAACGTGAGATGGAGCAGGAGAAGGCGGAGCAACTGAATACGGATTACCGCCAATTGCGGGATGAATATACGAAATTGCAGACGGAATATAACGAATGGATTGAATTGATTGAGCAGGATCAGACCTAGCTGATGATTATGTCATAACTGGAATCCTGGACAGCGCACTCTTGTACAATTTGTTATAATGAAGAAAGAGCTCCCGTCGCTACGGGGGCTCCTTGTCTTGAACACTATTCTTCAACAATAATTTTGGAGATCATACTGCCGTGACCGCTTCCGCAATAGACGGAACAGGACATTTCAAATTCCCCTGCTTTGTCGGGAGTGATCACTTTGGAACTGTTCTGGGTATCCAGCCGAAGGTTCAGCTCAGGTACTAGAACACCATGGTTTCCGTTTGTATTTTCATAAACAATCTTAACCGGGACACCTTTTTTTAAATGGTATTCAGGTTGGTCAAATTCATAGTTGCTTGCTTTGATTACCAGTTCTTCGCTTGCAGTTGCACCCGAGTCGGACTCACCGTTTGATTCTGCGGATTGTCCAGTTCCACCACATGCAGCAAGGACCAGAATCAACATACAGGCTGCAAGCCATGCCAGGCCTTTCTTCATCATATGCCTCCTCAAAAAGCGTGATATGGATAAAATTTGAATGATTTCTCCAGTCATCATACCGCAAATTGAAGATGCCTGTACATGCTGCCTATGTCGTTTTTTTGAACATCAGCATGCGCACAACCTAAAAAAATAAACCTCATCAGGCGTTTAAGCCATCAGAGGTTTAGGGGAAGCCTATGGAGAGTAGGTACGTTGGAGCCTATGCGTGATCTTTGGATCTTCTTCCGGCATCAAAAGGGGTGGAAACCGGGATGAACAGATCAATGATCCCAATGACCAATGCAGCCAGAACAGCACCAAGCAGACTGACATGTACATGATCTACGACATATTGACCAATCCAGATCACCAGTGCGCTGACGATGAAGCCGACTATACCGCGGCCAAAAGGATTAACCCTTTTACCGAAGATGCCTTCAACAACCCAGCCAAGCAGAGCAATAACCAGAGCAAGCATCAGTGCGCTCCAGAAACCACCGACGGCGAATCCGGGTACGATCCAGCTGACGACCATCAATACAATTGCGGCGATGATAAATCGCACGACATGTCCCAGAAAATTCATGGTGTTATACCTCCTTTATTCAAATCGGATTGAGCATTGTACATCCTGTTCACTGGTGAGGTTGCACAATCCTGACACCTGTAGTTTGCGGCGCTATGTCCCAAGTTATGTGTGGAAGGATTCGTTAAATAGCGCTAGAAAGTTTCTTTCGTTATAATACAGTTATAGTTTGGAAGGAGTTGTACACTTGGACACGAAAATTTTACAAACATTGGAATATCGCAAAATTTTAAATACATTGCAAAGCTTTGCCCAGACTACGATGGGAAAAAAGAAAGCGGAACAATTGGAGCCGATCAGTGAACTGGAAGAAGTTAAGAGACTGCTCCAGCAAACCGATGAAGCTTTTACGTTTGATCGTCTGAAAGGCTCTCCATCTTTTGGGGGAATTGTGGATATTACCGCGTCGATCAAACGTGCTGAAATAGGGGGCACGTTGAACCCGCATGAGTTACTGGGAATTTCCAACACCACTTTGGCAGCACGTCGATTGAAACGTCAGATCGCTGCCCTCCACGATGATGAAAAAGTGGAATCCATTTTCTATATCAGTGATCAGTTATCTGAGCAAAAAACGCTGGAAGATGCGATTCGTATCTGTATTGACGACAATGCTGAAGTTTCAGACAGCGCGAGTGTAACACTGGCGCAGATTCGTCGTGAGCTGCGCGGCGGTGAAGCTCGCATCCGTGAGAAACTGGATTCAATGATCCGTTCTTCTACGGTATCCAAAATGCTGCAGGACCAGCTGATTACAATTCGGGGAGACCGTTTCGTGATTCCCGTGAAATCGGAATATCGCTCGTACTTTGGTGGGATTGTACATGATCAATCCGGTTCGGGAGCAACGCTGTTTATTGAGCCAGAGTCCATCGTTGCGATGAATAACAAATTGCGCGAGACCCGAATCCGGGAAGAACGCGAAATTGAAGTGATTTTGCAGAAATTAACAGCACTTGTCAGTGAACAGGCAGAATGGTTATTGTATGATGTTGACCTGCTGGGATCGCTTGATTTCATTTTTGCCAAAGCACGTCTTGCCCGTGAACTGAAAGCCACATTGCCACGTATGAACGATCGCGGATTCATCAAGCTCAAAAAGGGACGCCATCCTCTGATCTCGATTGAAAATGTGGTGCCAACCGACATTGAACTAGGCAACGATTATACGTCCATTATCGTAACGGGTCCAAACACAGGTGGTAAGACAGTAACGCTCAAAACGATTGGGTTACTGAGCCTTATGGCGATGTCGGGTTTGTTCGTTCCAGCCGAAGACGGCAGCCAGCTCTGCGTATTTGATGCGATTTATGCGGATATCGGTGATGAACAAAGTATTGAACAGAACCTGAGTACATTCTCCAGTCATATGACTAACATCATTCGGATATTGAAAAACATGACGACCAAAAGTCTGGTGCTGCTCGACGAACTTGGGGCAGGTACCGACCCAGCAGAAGGTTCTGCGCTGGCGATCTCCATTCTGGAGCATATGCATCAGACTGGATGCCGCATGGTAGCAACAACGCATTACAGTGAGCTGAAAGCTTACGCTTATGAGCGAAAAGGTGTTATTAATGCCAGCATGGAATTCGACGTTAACACTCTGAGCCCTACCTACCGACTGCTCGTTGGTGTGCCGGGACGGAGTAACGCTTTCGCAATTGCGGAGCGGCTCGGCCTGCCAGGATACATTCTGGATTACGCGCGTGGCGAAGTGAAAGAGGAAGACCAGCGCGTAGAGCATATGATCGCTTCCCTGGAAGAAAACCGGCTTACTGCGGAGCAAGAACGTGAGAGTGCAGAGCGTTTGCGCCAAGATATGGAGAAATTGCGCAGCCGTCATCAAGCCGAACTGGAGAAATTGGAACAGCAGCGTGACCGACGCATTGAAAAAGCGGAAGAAGATGCTCGTAACATTGTGGACAAGGCCAGAGCAGAAGCTGAGAAGATTATAGCTGATCTTCGCCAGCTCGCCATGGAAGAAGGCGCATCCGTGAAAGAGCACAAACTTATTGCTGCTCGCAAACAACTGGATGAAGCTGAACCTGAGAAACGCAAGAAGACAGTTAAACGCACTTCAACGGCAACGAAGTCTCGGGCCATCGGACCGGGCGATGAAGTTCTTGTCTACAGTTTGAATCAAAAAGGTCATGTGGTGGAGATGTCAGGCACCAAGGATGCCATGGTTCAATTGGGGATCATGAAAATGAAAGTATCCCTGAATGATCTTGAATTACAACAGTCTGCACCAGCAGAAGCCAAACCGAAGCAGAAACCGGTAACTGGTGTGAAACGAACTCGCGATGATAATGTGAAAAGTGAACTGGATCTGCGGGGGACGAATCTGGAAGAAGCCTTGATGGAGACAGATCGTTTTATTGATGAAGCTTTCCTTGCTAATCTGGGTCAGGTTTATATTATTCACGGTAAAGGAACAGGAATTTTACGTTCCGGTATTCAGGATTACCTGCGTAAGCATAGACATATAAAAAGTTACCGGCTGGGCAATTACGGAGAAGGCGGAAACGGTGTGACCGTCGCAGAATTGGAATAGCCCGACCAGGAATCAAAGAAGTTCTGCCGCCTGACGAGTTCAGGCAGCAGAATGGGGAAGGGGAACGGTGAGTGAAAGGGACGATTGACGAATTGCTGTCTCATCCCTTGGGGATGGTGCTCGGATTTTTCTCCGTAGCGATTATGGAGCTGCTTGTATTTCTGGCTTGCTTTGAACTGGTGACCAAGTACAAATGCTGGCATGAAATCAAGAAGGGCAATGTGGCGGTTGCGATGGCTACAGGAGGCAAAATCTTCGGAATCTGCAACGTGCTTCATTTCTGCATTCAGGCCAAATCATCGGTGTATGAAGCGATGACGTGGTCATTTGTAGGATTTGTCCTTCTGCTCATTGCCTATTTTCTATTCGAGTTTCTGACACCGGTGTTCTCCATTGACAAGGAGATTGAAGCGGATAACCGGGCCGTTGGATTGATATCCATGATTATTTCCGTCTCGTTGTCATTTGTTATTGGCGCGAGCATCATGTAGGGGGACCGTTCATGAAAATATTGATACGGATTCTGTTTGCTGCATCGATTGTATTTTTTGCCATTGGCGTCATTTATGTTTTAAACACATGATTATTCGAAAGAGAAAGGTTGATTCAATATGGAACCAACAGTATGTCCGTGGTGCCACACCGAGATTGTATGGGATGAGGAGCTAGGTCCTGAAGAAGAATGCCCTTACTGTCACAATGAATTAAAGGGATACCGTACACTAAACATCAATATCGGTGATGAAGAGAGCAATGAATCTGAGGAAGACATCTATGATATGGATGAAGTTGAGGACGATGAACAAACTACCGATCTCGCCAATCTGTGGGGTGATGAAGTAGAGCTGAAAATGCCGGAGCTTCGCACATTGACGAAGTATGCGGATGAGGGCAATGATCTGATTCAATACGAAGAAGGCGTGGAGAAGCAACTTGATTTGCAAGAAGAAGTTCCAGAATGTCCACACTGCCGTGAATTCATGATTCTTACGGGTACACAGAAGGCAAGCAAGGATACGTTCAATCCTGTTGCCAATGCCGTAACTGGTACGGATTCGTTGCTTGATGCGCCGTTCTCTGTACAAATGTATGTATGCTCAGGCTGCTTCCAGGTTCAATATAACCTGTCCGAGGATGACCGTCTGCGTCTGATCCAGAATTTGAGTGCGCGGAAATAAGGGAGTATATTGCGCTAAAAATATATAATATTCCGGAAATTCATCATGTTTTCCTTCTGCTTGGGGTACGTTAACCCTGAGACCTTGCCTGTGAAGTGCTGACTTCAGGTGGAATAAGGAGGGAGCAGATGAAGATTTCTCTGGGCCGACAATCCATTCTGCTACTAGGCGTGAATGGATTGTTTGTGTTAGCCGGAGCTTTGTCGGGGACGTTTCTGAACGTGTATCTATGGAAAAGCCGCCCGGATTACGCCATGCTGGGATGGTTCACGATAAGCCAACAAATTTCACTGGGACTCACATTTTGGCTTGCGGGAAAGTGGGTCAAGGAACATAACAAAATGAGTGCGTTGCGCTTGGGAACAGCCTTGTCAGGTATTTTTTACATGCTTGTGTTATGGGCCGGGCCAAAAGCGGTTGACTGGATATGGCCTCTGGGGATTTTGTTTGGATGTGCACTGGGATTGTTCTGGATTGCTTTCAATGTGGTTTATTTTGAGGTGACTGACCGGGAGAATCGGGACCTGTTCAATGGTTGGGTGGGTTTACTGGGTTCGATGACAGGTATTATCGGTCCTTGGTTCTCAGGTCTAATTATTTCACGGATGGTTGATAATTCGGGTTATCGCCTTATTTTTACGGTGTCGTTGGTAATTTATGTGATTGCCGTTGTGTTCAGTTTTTTTCTGAAAAAAAGGGAGGTCAGCGGAACATACCGCTGGTCTGAACCGTGGCGACAGCTGTCTGCCAAAGATAGCGCATGGAGGCCGCTTGGCATGGGATTGTTTGCGCAAGGCGTGCGAGAAGGCGTATTTGCCTTTCTGATTGCGTTGCTCGTCTATGTGGCAACTAAGCAGGAATATAAGCTTGGCCAGTTCTCACTAATCACTTCTGCCGTAGCACTGGTGAGTTACTGGGCTGCAGGAAAATGGTTTAAGCCGCAATACAGGTCCAGGGGGATGTTAGCCGGTGCGATATTGTTATTCATCGTGTTGATTCCGCTATTATGGAAGGTCAGTTATGGTACGCTTTTAATTATGGGAATTGGATCTGCCTTGTCGATGCCGTTGTATATTTTGCCGATGATTTCGGCAGGATTCGACCTGATGGGGGCGAACGGCGAAAATGTAGAGAAAAGGGTTGAACTTGTCGTATTAAGGGAGCTTTGTTTGATGGTCGGTCGTTTATTTGGCCTTGCTGTATTTATTCTGACGGTTATGAATGGCCCTACGTTACAAACGTTAACCTGGCTTATTGTGACACTTGGAGCTTTCCCGCTCATTGGCTGGATATTTATGCGCAAAATACTTGGACATTGGGATCAACAAGGACCTTCTGTGTAGCAAAAAAAGGGGACGGCTCAGGAGTTCATTCCTGAGCCGTCCCCTTTTTTTTCGATTAGAGGGGAGAGGGTTTACTCGTTCTGGTTAATGAGAATCCGTTAAGATGGATGCAGCAATCATGCTGTATACGGTACCATTACCGCCATATCCTTCCAGGAAATAGGAGTGTGGATACTCCGGATGCGGTCCGATAAAGGGAAGTCCGTCATGTGTATTGCCAAAAGTGGCTTCCCAAGCATAATCAATTTCGAGGTCTGGCAGTGGAAAATACTCCGCAACTCTCTCCAGTAGAACCCGTGCTCTGTTCAGAGCTCGAATAGCACGCTGGTCCTCATGAGGCGTATTTTCATCGAGACCACCAGCAATAATCCTGCCATCTGGTGTTGTCCGCATGTACAGATAAGGACGAGATGTTTCCCAAATCATGCTTTGCTTATACCAGTTGCTGAGGTCATTCAATGGTTTGGTCGCAATCGCATAAGTACTCTGTAAATAGGCACCACGATCATTTTTGATCTCCTGCGTTTCATAACCTGTGGAGAAGATTACATTTTTGGCTTTGATCGTGCCATTGGGGGTATAACAGACAACGCCATCTTCCTTAAAGTCACAGTGTGTCATTTCAGTCTGTTCGAATACCCGTGCGCCCTTTTGTACAGACGAATGAAGAAGAGCATGCACTAATCGGTAAGGATTAACTTCAGCATCCCCATATGTATATAAAGCCGCTGAACGGCTAAATGGGAAATGACTCTCGATCTTCTCTTGATTCCATAACTCTACTTCAAATCCATAACGTCTCAGGGTATGATACTCCTCTTCCAGTTTGGTCACATCGTCTTCTGTGCTGGCACAGTATAGACTCGTCCGAGGAATAAACCAAGTGTCCATCTCAAGACCGGACACGACTTCCTTTAACTGCTGCATCGCATTGCGGCACAATTCATAAAATCTCACCCCTTGTTCCTCACCAAACGTATTAATGCACGAGGTAAGTGTTTTGTCATTGGTATACTGAAGCAATCCCGTGTTAGCCATGCTGCTCCCCGTGCCTATTTTTCTTTTATCAATGACAACCGTGTCTATTCCACGATCTGTTAAGAGCTTGGCTGAGAGCGCCCCCCCCATGCCTCCTCCGATGATCAAGGTATCACAGGAGAGATTTGTTTCGAGAATGGGATAACTGGAATTTGATTGTAATGTGGTAGGCCAGAATGGATTACCATTTATAAGTTCCATAGGATTCACCTCAGTAAGAATGTATTAAGTGAGTATACTTTTGAGTGACCGGGTTAACAATAATTGCGCATAACTTAATGCCGAGGAGGTCAACCAGAACATGCAGAATCAATCCATGCAAGCGCTGAGTCCGAAAGAGTTAAATTATATTGCGGATTCAATAACCAATGAAGAATTGCTAATCAAACAGTGTGCGGCTACAGCTTCCATCTCACATAATCCGCAAATCCAGCAGGCACTGAATCACTATGTTCGTTCCCATGAACAGCATCTGAACACACTTGTCAATGCTTTGCAGCAACATCAATCTATTGCTCCAACACAAGCACAGTAATAGAAGCCGAATCTAACCGTATAGGAGGAAACTTTGTGTATTCTCAATCTTTATCATCTAATGGATCATTTATGCAGGAGCAGGATTTGTTGAAGTCGATTCTTGCGGATTTAAGACGAACCGCGCGCGAATATACGACAGCAACTACCGAAGCTTCCTGTCCTATTACACGTCGGATGTTCACAGATTTGACCAATGATACACTCCGTTTGCAAGGTGAGCTGTTCAATGTGATGCAGCAGAACAACATGTATTCGGTAGGTTCGAAGGCATTGCGCCAGGATGTGGACAAGCAGATTCAATCGGCCCACCAGACCCAACAGAAATGTCAACAGTTCATTCAGGAAAAGAATACGCAGACGAGTGCTTACAGCCAGGCGCCTAATGTACCCCAGCATCAACCGAATTACGGTAACCCTTATTACATGTAACCTTTGTCATTATGGTTTGAAGCAGGTACTGTTGCAGACCATACCACCGCTTGCCCGAATTCAGGGCGGGCGGTTTTTGTCTTTGCATGATCGTTGAATTCATGTAATATAAGTATTAATTCATTTTCAGGAACCTGAATGACGCTGGAGGGAAAGACATGAAGGATCTGAACGATCTGCAATTAAAAGTTCTGGATTTGTTGAAGGAAGACGCGAGAAGGACTCCCGCACTGCTGTCGACGCTGCTGGGGGAGTCGGAAGATAAGATCAAGAACGCCGTGGCCCAGCTTGAACAGGACCACGTGATTGTAAAATACGCAACCGTTGTGAACTGGAGCAAGATTGATGATGAGAAAGTAACAGCCTTGATTGAAGTACAGATTACGCCTGAGCGTGGTCGTGGCTTCGAAGGGATCGCTGAACGCATTTATCTGTATCCGCAAGTGAAATCGGTATATCTCATGTCAGGTGCATATGATCTGCTCGTAGAAGTAGAAGGTGGCAACCTGCGTGAAGTCGCTAATTTTGTATCGGAGAAATTGTCTCCGATTGACTCTGTACTTTCAACCAAAACGAATTTTATTCTTAAAAAATATAAGCAGGACGGGATTATTTTTGAAGACCATCAGGAAGACAACCGTCTCATGATCTCGCCGTAAAGGAAGATGTGTCATGATAGTGAATGAACAGACAACAGGAAACAACAAGAAAATGACTTCGTACTTGGCTCCATTGGTTCAACAGATACCGCCATCCGGCATACGCAAATTTTTTGATCTAGTTGGCGATAACAAAGATATCATCACACTGGGTGTAGGTGAACCGGACTTTGTAACACCATGGCATATGCGTGAAGCTTGTGTGTACTCACTCGAAAGAGGAATGACCAGTTACACTTCCAATGCAGGGATGCCGAAACTGAGGGAAGCCATTAGCGAGTACCTGGATACTCAGTTTGATACCAAGTATGATCCAAAAGACGAAATTATTGTTACCGTTGGTGGCAGTGAAGCCATTGATTTGGCATTACGTGCCTTGATCGTACCCGGAGACGAAATTCTGATTCCAGAACCTTCGTATGTAGCATATTCACCGATCGCTTCGATTGGTGGAGGTATACCGGTTGGTGTAGAAACGTATGCGAAGGATCAGTTTAAACTGACTGCCGAGGCGCTGGAAGCGGGAATTACGCCGAAGTCCAAGGTTCTTATTCTATGTTATCCGAGCAATCCTACAGGTGCCATCATGACCTATGAAGAATGGTTACCGATTGCTGAAGTGATCAAAAAGCATGACCTGATCGTCATTGCGGATGAGATTTATGCTGAGCTGACATATACGCAAAAACATGTTAGTTTCGCTTCGATTCCGGATATGAAGGAACGAACCATTTTGGTGAGTGGGTTTTCCAAGGCTTTTGCCATGACCGGCTGGCGGATCGGGTATATGTGCGGACATCCTGAACTAATTGCAGCCATGCTCAAAATTCATCAGTATACGGTGATGTGTGCACCTGCCATGGGACAGGTGGCCGCGCTTGAGGCATTGACAAACGGTTTAGGTGAGAAGGATAGAATGGTTGAATCCTATAATCAGCGCAGACGCCTTATCGTGCAGGGTTTTAGAGATATCGGGCTGGACTGTCATGAACCCCAGGGAGCATTTTATGCATTTCCTAGTGTCCAGAAGACGGGGCTGAGTTCGGATCTTTTTGCTGAGCGTTTGCTAACGGAAAATAAAGTGGCGGCTGTTCCGGGTAATGTATTTGGTCCACAAGGTGAGGGGTTTCTTCGTTGTTCCTATGCAACATCGGTGACCCAATTGAATGAAGCATTGGAACGAATCGGAAACTTTGTTTACAAACTGCAAAAAGAGGGTTAATAGGGATTAGAAGCCTTTGAGTAATATGAACATTTTTCAAACTAGAAAAAAATAACTTTCTTTTACAAAATATTGTGATATAATTTCAATTTGAAATATGTTTTTCTTGTATTTGGAAACTAATTTTTCCAAGGAGGGGTTGGCTTTGTTTTGTGTTGAATATGATTTACCGACTAATCGTGGGCATTATTTGGCAGAAGGCGATCATGGCGACCGATGGTCGGTGAAACCGGATCACGCATCTTTGCATAACGTTTCCTTGGAAGATGAGATCCATATGCTACGCCGCAAGATGGAACAGATATTCCTTGAAGAGAAATCATTCACATCCGATATTGTAATTGAAATTAGCAGTTTACTAGATTTGAAGATTAATGAATACATGAAGGCTAATCCGATCAAAGGAAAGTAATTTTTCGTTGTATCGAAACGTTACGCATATGCAATTTAAAGAAGACCCGGCATGGGTCTTTTTTTTGATCTATGAATAGATTGCTCCGGATAGGCAGGGTTATTTTTTTGCGTGGAACAATTGTGATATATTGTACATAGGAGACTAAAGGGGGAACTGGAATGAAGAGATTTTGGGGGCTTACCGCAATCATTTCTATGATTTTTCTGCTTGCTGGCTGTGGCGGTAAGGACGGTTTTACAATTTTTATCATTGATAACCAAGGAAATCCATCCGTGATCTCGGAGCAGTTGCAAGCTAATTTGCAGCAGAAGCTGGGCGAGGAGCCCAAGGTGGAGGTTATCACCAGTGCGATGTATGATGTGCAGAAAATTATGGTAGAGTACGCGGCCGGTGGTCATGATATTTTCATTTTGCCTGAGGCTGATATGAAGCAGTACGGAAGTAACGGCTCCAATATTCCGCTGGATGATACATTTGATGCGGAGAAGTATAAGCGCGGTGTATTTGAAGGCGGGGTCCTGGTTGAAAAGGGTGAAGGAGATGACGGTTCAGATATCAAGACAGAATCACATCTCTATGGCATTCCGCTGGAAGATATGAAAATGTTCAAAGATGTAGATTATGCTGCGCAAAATCTGTTTGCTACCATTCCAGTGTCGGCGTCTAATGTCGAAGAATCCAAGAAAGTGCTGAAGGCGCTGACAGAGTAAATGCAATCTAGTATGGCTACTGAAGGAGGGGAGCGGATTGCTAATTACGGTCACAGGCGGCATAGGCAGTGGTAAAACCCGATTTGCGCTTGGATACGCAGCCCGGATTAGCCGGGAGGGCATCTATTTATCCACTGGTGATCATGATCCCGTGATTCCCGAATTGCCATCCGCTCATTATCGTGCCATCCAGGCTGGGAATGGCCAGCACCTGACGGAGGTGCTTCACCAGATTAATCGGGAATCCAATCTCTTCCTGGCAGATCAGCGTATTGTCATTGTGGATAGTCTGACCGCATGGATGGCAGCCGGGTTCAGGGCAAGTGATGATCTGGATAAGCAGCGTTCAGAGACACAGCTGTTGCTGGACGCCCTTCTGTCTTACCAGGGAAAACTGCTTGTGATTACCAATGAAATGCACGGCTCTTTGTATCCTTCAGAGGAAGAACGAATTTTTGCAGCAAGAATGGCGTCAGTTAACCGGGCGTTGCAGGCGCATTCGGAACAGATGTATCTGTTAATATCTGGCCTGCCTGTAGATCTCAAAGATCGAGGGCTGCGCTATGAAGATTAACATTTCATTATGTTAACGATGGACGAGCCTAAAGAAGCCTCCGTCACCACAAATGTGGTGCGGAGGCTTTATTTTATGACAAATGCGATGCGTGTAAATTTCTTTATTTCCGAGTTTTATTTCTTCTGATCCACCAAATTATACAGCCCACAACAATAATCGCTAGAAGTACATATACGACCAGGGAGTACACGTCCATAAAGTGCAGGATACTCTCCCATGACGCACCGAGAGCCGCACCAACCGAGACGAGAATAATATTCCAGGCCAGTGTTCCAATGGTTGTGAAGAGCAGGAATAAACCAAATTTCATGTTGGACATGCCGGCAGGAATCGAAATCAGGCTGCGAACAAGGGGGACCATGCGACAGAATAATACGGTCCACATTCCATATTTGTCAAACCATGCATCGACACGGTGGATATCTTCTTTTTTGATCCGCAGAATATGACCCCAACGTTCTACAATCTTCTCCAGCCGATTAACATCAATCAGCAGTCCGATCCCATAGAGAATGACTGCCCCAAGCACAGAACCAATGGTAGCAGCAAGAATAACACCGGGAAGGGTCAAGCTGGTGTAGGTGGTCATGAAGCCGCCAAAAGGTAATATGATTTCGGAGGGGATGGGGGGAAATACGTTTTCAAGCGCAATAATGAGTGCAATGCCTATGTAGCCGTATTGTTCCATGAAATCGGTTATCCAGTTTTGCATAATCGTCTCCTCTACTTTTGGTTTGCAAGGATTTGGCGTATACTCGGCAGAGTACACCAACTCATATATACGTGTGAAGGATCTCACTGGTTTCTGAAAATAATAGCATTCCCGTATTCATAGTAGGTCAAGTATACTGATTAAGTTAAACTCTAAAAGGGCATGCATTTATATTTAACCCCAGCGTTCTACCATGCGAATGATATTAACAATAGGAGGGATTACAATGGGCATATATACACGAACAGGTGACGAGGGACAAACCTCAGTCATTGGTGGACGGGTCATCAAGGACGATGACCGGGTTGAAGCTTACGGGACAATTGATGAGCTGAATTGTTTTGTTGGGCAGGCCATTAGTTTTATTGATCAAGCAAACGGAAAATTTGAGGATTTGCGTGAACACTTGCTCGAAATTCAGCAAGAATTGTTTGATTGCGGGTCCGATCTCGCCTTTGTAAAAATTAGCGAAACCAAATATAAAGTACGGGATGAGATGGTCACCCGGCTTGAGCAATGGATAGATCTGTATGATGCGGAAAATCCGAAGGTGGAGCGGTTTATTTTGCCTGGGGGCAGTCTGCTCTCTTCCACATTACATGTCTGCCGTACAGTATGTCGTCGCGCTGAACGCCGCGCCGTAACACTCGGACAACATACGGATATCAACCCTTCTGTACGACGTTATTTGAATCGTCTGTCTGATTATTTCTTCGTTGTAGCTCGGACTGCCAATGCGAGACAACAGGTAGCTGACATTGAATATGTGCGGAGCAAAAAAGTATTCCGCCGCAAAGACAAAGAATGAGCGATTATTATTCACCACTTACTTACACGGTTCCCGAAAATGAAGATGGCTGGCTGCTGAAGACCGTGCTTCAGCGGCGCCTACAGGTTTCGCGCAAGCTCCTGTCGAGAATCAAACTTACAGAGCAGGGAATTATGTTGAATGGCGAGCGAGTATACATCAGCGTCAAAGTTAGCACAGGTGACGTCCTGGAAGTCCGGATGGAACAGGAAGAGTCGGATGATATTTTACCTGAGCCGATTCCCTTTACGATACTGTATGAAGATGAGCACTTGCTTATAGTGAACAAAGATTCTGGTGTCATCGTACATCCAACACATGGGCATTACACAGGTACATTGGCAAACGGAGTTGTCCATTATTGGAAGTCCAAGAGCGAGCGTTTCCGATTCAGACCAATTCATCGACTGGATCAGGAAACATCGGGTGTGCTGGCAATCGCAAAAAATCCATATGTGCACCAGCATGTGTCTGAACAGATGATCGCAGGAACGGTGGATAAACAATATATTGCCTTTGTGCACGGTAGTCCTGCCCAAGAAGAGGGGGCCATCGATGGGCCGATTGATCGTGATCCCGAAGAGCCGCATCGTCGAATCGTTACACCTGACGGTTATGCGGCAAGAACGTTATACACGACCGTTGCAAGATGGGCGGGCGGAAGCGCCAGTGCGGTGAACCTGAAGCTGGAGAGCGGCAGAACCCATCAAATAAGGGTACATATGACATCGATCGGCTGCCCGTTAATTGGGGATCGGATGTACAAGACCCTTCCTGTGCATGAGATCGATGAGCAGACCATGTCTGTTAGGGATGAACGAGACACTTGGATTGCCCGTCAGGCATTGCACGCATGTGAGCTGGCGTTTGACCATCCCATTTTGCAAAGTCGGATGACGTTCAAAGCCCCGTTGCCCGCTGATTTGGCAGCCCTGGAGGCACGTTTGGATGCCGAGGCATCTCCTAGAGAAGTGTTGTAGGAATCTATCAAACAGCCTGCAATTCGCGCTGTGTGTAGTAGCTCAGAGTGCATTTGTGTCCAGCAGTAAGTCAACGGTTAGTTACCTTAACCCGTGTGAGGCATGCAAACTGCATCCGAACAAAATGCCGTAGGCTAATTTTTAATATTTTCAGGTTGTAAGATTTTATGTTTTAGGCTTTTGATCCTAAAGCCGAATGGACATTTTTCTCATTCGCAAAGAGGTTTAAATTTACAGTGCGATGGTATCGGTTTGGAGCGACTTTTGGATTTGCGAAGCAAACCAAGGGAAGCGAGAAATCGAAACCGGAGCACCCGATACAGGAGCAATTTTAGGAGGACAAGCAACGATGAGTAATCTAAAAGTATACCAATATGCCAAATGTGGCACGTGCCGTAAAGCCGTAAAATGGCTGGAAGCTCAGGGGCATGAGCTGGAATTAATCCCTATTTTCGACACACCTCCATCCGAAACAGAATTAACGGAATTGATTCAGAAGAGCGGACTTGAAGTGAAGAAGTTTTTCAATACGAGTGGGGAAGTATACAAGGAGCAGCAACTGAAGGACAAGCTGCCGGGGTTGTCCACAGAAGAGCAGATTCGTTTGCTGGCTTCCAATGGTCGTCTGATTAAACGTCCAATCGTTACGGATGGTCACAAAGTGACCGTAGGTTTCAAGGAAGATACGTATGAGCAGGAATGGAACAACACGTAATTAGTTGATTAATGATTTCATTGATTGTTAAATGAACCAAGGTAAAAAAGGCTCTGAATGTTCAAATTTCAGGGCTTTTTTGGCTGGTCGATCCTTGGCGGAACTATGCTATAATGATAGAATTAGTTCGATATTTTATTTGCTAGATACAGGACAGGAGAGAACAAATTCAAGTGAATCAACGTAATGAACCTACTTTGTTGCTGGTAGATGGTATGGCGGTGTTGTTCCGTGCATTCTATGCAACATCTGCAAGCGGATATATCAGACGTACAAAGGCAGGCGTGCCAACCAACGCAGTATACGGATTTATCCGTTATTTCTGGGATGCGGTTCAGACCTTTGGGCCAAGTCATGTCGTATGCTGTTGGGATATGGGGGGCAAGACGTTTCGCGGTGAAGAGTATGCAGCGTACAAGGGGAACCGTCCGGAAGCTCCGGATGATTTGATTCCTCAGTTTGCTCTGATTCGCGAAGTGATGGATAGTTTGAACATTCCGAATATTGGCGCTCAAGGATATGAAGCTGATGATTGCATCGGTACACTTGCCAAATACTACACCGAGCAGACGGATATGAACGTGATGGTACTTACGGGTGACCATGATATGCTGCAACTGATTGATGATCGCACAAGCATTATTATTATGAAAAAAGGTCATGGCAATTACATGGTGTATACGCCTGAATCTCTAATGACGGAGAAACAACTGACACCTCGTCAAGTGATTGACATGAAAGGTCTGATGGGCGATGCCAGTGACAATTATCCTGGGGTACGTGGCATTGGGGAGAAGACGGCTTTGAAACTTGTGCAGGAGTTTGGCTCCATTGAAGGTATTTTGGACAATATGGATAAGCTTACCCCTTCGGTACGTAACAAGATTGAGAATGACCTCGACATGCTTCATCTGTCCCGCAAACTGGCAGAGATTCACTGTGCTGTTCCGGTAGCATGTGCACTGGATGTATGTGAATTGCGTCTTGATCCGGATATGGTGATGGACAAGTTCGAACAACTTGAGATGAAGAGCCTGGGCTCTTGGATGGGAGTGGCAATAGGGTGAGTAGCATGCAGACAAAACGGACGGGCAAAAAGTGGTGGACAGGGGCTATGGCCCTCGTCCTTGCTTTGCCTGTAGTCCTTTCAGGAGCAGTGAGTGTTCCACAGACAGCAGATGCCAAAGCGGCAATTAGCACCAAGGTACAGAAAGTAAAAGCAGCAGGACGCAGTTTTACCGTGCAGACGGTTAGTATTCCCAAGGGTACACCAGTTACCGTAGGATTAGCGAAGAAGCAGGTTGGTCAGACTGCAACATTACCTTCGATTGTTAAGGCATATGGCGCGCAAGCGGCCATTAACGGAGCGTTTTTTGAAGCTTATAACGGAGCTCCAGATCCATACGGCATGTTAATAGCAAACGGCAAAGTTATACATATTGGAAGATACGGAACAACGATTGGATTTAAGGAAGATGGCTCAGCCATCATGGATTCGCTTCAAGTGAGCCTGACGGGTAAAGTAACAGATAAAGAAGGGAATTCACGCAGTTGGTATGCGACCTTTATTAACCGAACACCTTCCGCGAATGCGAGTATTACGATGTTATACACGCCAGAGCGGGGATCTACAGTCGGGTTCAAAGGAGGTACGGCGGTTGTGATGGAGAAAGGGATTGTCACCAAGAAAGTACCGAATACCGATGTAGCCATTCCGAAGAATGGCTCGGTGCTGGTCTTCACGGGAAATCAGAAATCTTCGTCCGACCGCTTCACCATTGGATCAACTGTAGAGATGAATTATAAGTACACCAATGCAGCGGGCAAAGAGATCCCTTGGCAAGATGTAGTCACCGCTGTGGGCGCAGGTCCACGTTTGGTGAAAGACGGCAAAGTTGCCGTAAATCCAGCGAGTGAGGGCTTCAAGGATACCAAAATTCTCAATGCCTCCGGCGCAAGAAGTGGTATTGCCATTATGGCCGACGGTTCGGTTATGTTGGCTACCGTTTCTGGAGCGACCATTAAGGAATGGGCTGCTGTCATGCAGAAGCTTGGAGCCAAACAGGCAATGAACCTGGATGGTGGTGCATCTTCTGGCATGTATGCTGGCGGCAAAATGCTTACTTCCCCGGGCCGCTTGTTAAGTAATACACTTGTTTTTGGTGGCTCTGTTCATTAAAAGAAAGCTAATATGGGAGGAAGGATCAGATGACACTCACACATAACCGGAAGCCAGATGAAAACAAAACGGCGGTATTAGCTGTAAACGTAGGGCAAGTTCAGGCCTTGCCTGGCCAGAAGCGCGAAGTGATGAGCGGCATTGTGAAACATCCCATATCCAGCCCGGTCTTCCTGTCATTCACCGGAATGACAGGGGATGCCCAGGCTGATCTGGAGCATCATGGTGGGCCTGACAAGGCGGTTTGTGTATACGATTACAGTCGTTATGCGGCGCTTGAACAACTGATGGATCGCAAGCTGGACTGGGGAGCTTGTGGAGAAAATCTGACAGTTGAAGGCTGTATGGAGGAAGAAGTCCGCATTGGTGATGTGTATGAATTGGGGAAAGCCACGGTACAGGTCAGCCAGCCGAGACAGCCTTGCTTCAAGCTTGGTGCACGGTATGATTACAAAGAGCTGCCTGTTTATTTCCAGGATAGCGGGCATACCGGATTTTATTTTCGGGTGTTGCAAGAGGGCGAGGTAACTCCTTCTGCAACTTTCAGACGAATAAGCACGGATCCTGCATCAATGACTATTCTGGAAGCTAATCGAATTATGCATCAGGGGAAGCAGGATGTCGCTGCTATGCGTGCTTTGCTGGCCATTCCAACGTTAGCCGACAGCTGGAAGCAGACCTTATTGAAGCGACTGGCTAAGCTCGAAACTGCTGAACAGGATTAATTCATGCCCTTGTTTAGAGAACAGATTCGAAGATCCATTTTAATTTTAAACTACTTGGGAGTGTGACTAACATGACGATTTTAGGCGCAATTGAAGCTGGAGGAACCAAATTTGTATGTGGTATCGGTACGGAAGAAGGAGAAGTTCTTGAACGCGTAAGTTTTCCAACGACGACACCGGAAGAGACGATGGCTCAAGTAATCGCTTTTTTTGAAGGTAAAGGTATTGAAGCATTAGGTGTAGGTTCATTTGGTCCGATTGATCCGATTGAAGGAAGCCCGACTTATGGTTACATCACAACAACACCAAAACCACATTGGGGTCAGTACAACCTGATTGGTAAGCTCAAAGAGCACTTTGATGTACCGATGACGTTCGACACCGATGTAAACGGTGCTGCGCTTGGGGAAGCAACCTGGGGGGCTGCACAAGGCCTAGATAGCTGTCTGTATATTACTGTCGGAACGGGTATTGGTGCAGGCGCAGTTGTAGGTGGCAAAATGGTCCATGGATTGTCACATCCAGAGATGGGACACATTATTGTACGCAGACATCCTGAGGATACGTATGAAGGGTTCTGTCCGTATCATGGAGACTGTCTGGAAGGGCTTGCCGCAGGTCCTGCCATCAATAAACGTTGGGAGCAACCGGCTTACGAACTGCCAGCCGATCACAAGGCTTGGGAGATTGAAGCACATTACCTGGCGCATGCTCTGATGAATTATGTATTGATCCTCACACCTCAGAAAATTGTAATGGGTGGCGGTGTGATGAAGCAGGAGCATCTGTTCCCAATGGTTCGCAGTAAACTGCAGGAACTGCTCGCTGGATACGTTCAGCATCCTGCACTTCAGTCCGAAATTGACCAGTATGTCGTTTCACCTGGACTTGGCGATAATGCGGGGTTGTGTGGTTCACTTGCGCTGGCGAAACTAGCTTTGAATAAGTAAATAGCTTTACAAACAAGTAGTTGACGAATTTTTCCATTGTGGTAATATATGAGCAACAGCATAGCACGGTTAATGAGGAAGCACCTCTCTTGCATGGATTTTGCAGGAGAGGTGTTTTTTTGTGCTGCTTAATTTAGCACAATACAGACTGTGTCGAGCTGAACTATTGAAGGAGGGACAGGATATGGAAGTCATTTTCATGAACAGATTATCCAGAATGTCAGGTCAGAATGAAGAGCATGCGCAGCTGTGGATTGGTGAAGAAGAAGGGGCGTGGCATCTGGGGTGGAGCCGATATGAGGAAGGAGATCGTACGGATGCCATCTGGTATGATGGCAGTTCGTGGGACGAGCTGTTGCATGTGTATCGTCATCAGTTAGCCATACAGATGGGCGAAGGATATCGTCCATTATTGCAAGGCTTGTTCCACGAAAATGATGATTTGAAGTCGCGCAGTTATGGCGGTCAACGTCTTCATTGCTACAGTGAATTATATGGCAATGAGGGGCTGTATATGGACCTGTGCATATGGCGCAGGAAGAGAGCAGCGTCTGACCGGAAGGCCCCCTATTTTATTGCAACGAACCGGTTGTTGCGCATGATCAGTGCATTTGTTCCACAAACCATCGATGAATTGATGCAACTGCCTGGCGTAGGGGAGAGCAAGGCTTCCGAGTACGGAGAGGAATGGCTGGAGCTTACGAATGGACTGGAACGTTCCACATCTTTCCCGCTAGATTGGGTGTACTCGGTTCTGAAAGAACAAGAATATGAGAGCTGGCTGTACAAACAGAGAGAGCAGAAGTACAAGCAGGAGCTAGACAGATTCACCACACGGAAGCAGGTACTTGAGGGTATGAAAGAAGGATATACATTGGAGGAGATTGTGAATCGTTCCGGATTGTCCCGTCGGGAGCTAATTGAACTGTTGGAGACACTGGATTTGGAGGGGTATGACACCGATTGTCTACTTGATGCGGAGCTTGCTGTCATGTCTGAAGAGGAGCAAGAGGCGGTATGGAGTGCCTACGAGGAGCTGGGAGATACGTTCCTGAAGCCCGTGTTACATAAGGTGTATGGAGAAGAGAAGCCTGGCGGGAGCAATCTGGAGCAGGTCTACGAAAGACTGCGCATGATTCGCATCCGGTTTCGTCGTCACACAGAGACGGAGCAGAATGCAGGCTAGATTGGAAATAGGACGTTAGTTGTCATACATTAAGCGGATAATAAAAAAAAGACGAGACGTCTCCAGAAGTGGAGCGCTTCGTCTTTTGCTATTTCAAACCCAATCTTTTTTGCGGAAAATAAAGAACATACTCAGGCCCAGTGTAACCATCAGGCCAATAACCACAAAATAACCATACTTCCAGTCCAACTCGGGCATGTTCGTAAAGTTCATCCCATAGATGCCAGTGATAACCGTCAGCGGCATGAACACCGTCGTAATGGCGGTGAACACACGCATGATTTCATTCGCCCGGTTGGCGATACTGGATTGGTAAGCTTCTCGTAAGTTCCCCATCAAGTCGCGATAAGTCTCAAAGGTTTCGGATATTTTCACAGCATTCTCATAAATGTCACTAAAATACTTTTGCAGTTGATCATCAATAAGACGCAGATCTTTTTTATTGAGTGTGTTAATGACCTCTTTCTGAGGTCCAAGCACTTTCTTCAGCCACAAAATCTCACTGCGCAGCCCGATAATCTCATTCAGATGTGACTTCTTGGTATGCATCAGAATGTCCTCTTCAAGCTTCTCAATGCGCGCTTCAATTCGGTCACCGACAGTAAAATAATTATCAACAATCAAGTCAACCAGCAGATACAGCAGCTTATCTGGCGTACTAATTTCCTGTTCCCAAAGGATCGGTTTCAATGTCCGCAATTCGCTGACTTTCTGTTTGGTAACACTGATAATAAAGTGTCTGCCAAGGAACAAGTTGACGGCACGTAAAAAAATCTCTTCATCATCAAAACGAATGCTATTAATAACAATAAAATAATGGCTCTCATAAATTTCAATCTTCGGACGTTGTTCTTCGTCACTCAAACAGTCTTCAACGGCCAGATCATGCATCATGAACAGCGGTTGAAGTACCGCTAAATCGTCTACGTCCGCATCAATCCAGTAAAACCCCTCCGCTGGTGGAGTCAGCGCCTGCTGAATGTCGTCCACCGGAATAAATACACCGTTATTTACCAACCGGATTTTCATTATTCATCTACTCCTTCTGCACCCGCCAAATGGGCGGATTTCATCAATATGGGCGCAAAAAGAACAGATCAGCCGGTCGGCAGCGGAGCCTGGAAGTCAGGACTGCGTTCGCTCTATAATCAAACGGAAGTAACGTCCCGCTGCCGGCATGCTGATATCAATTCTCTATGCAGTTTGTCGGAATTCGGCTGCCAGTCAGGCCTCGGGTCGCCATCCATTGAATATGTCACCTCTCACATAAGGGTTTATAACACTTGTCTAGTATACCGCTGGTACAGGGTCCTTTCAAGCGCAAAAATGTGTCGATTTCGCGCCCTGGAGCAGTGTATGACAACGGATGATGAACGGTTCCGATCCTGAGGAACAGACATTGAACTACACCTTGACGTGAGGGGATTAATGTCTTAAAGTAAAAGGTGAACCACACTAGTTTTTACAATTGAATAAAGCGAAATCTTATCAAGAGTAGGTGGAGGGACTGGCCCGATGAAACCCGGCAACCGGCGGTATACCGCACGGTGCTAATTCTTGCAGCGACCAAGTGTCCAAGTGGCACTGTTGTAACTGAGAGATGAGAGAGGCGCATATCTATTTACATATGACCTTTCTCGGAATCCGAGGAAGGTCTTTGTTATATGCACCGACTTCTCAGCAGTGATTTTCGCTAAGGAACTTGAGCTTGCCGCCAGCAATGTGGTTGCAATTCAGCGCCTGCAGGCAAGCTCATGGCAGCCTAAAACTGTACGGATGCGAATCGTATCGAGTCCGCAGTGGCTGCATCTATTTATGCACAAGGAGGAGTTAGAACTACCATGCCAATCAAAATTCCAGACACACTGCCTGCCAAAGAAGTACTTGCAGGAGAGAACATCTTTGTCATGGACGAGACATCTGCTTACCAGCAGGACATTCGTCCACTACGTATCGCTATATTAAACCTGATGCCCACAAAGGAAACGACAGAAACTCAATTGCTTCGTTTGGTGGGTAACACACCAATTCAGGTAGATATCGTTCTGGTTCATCCGAAGTCTCATACGTCCAAGAACACTTCCCAGGAATATTTGGACTTGTTCTACAAAACCTTTGATGAGATCGAACACCGCCGTTTTGACGGCATGATCATTACAGGTGCTCCTGTAGAGCAAATGGACTTTGAAGACGTGAACTATTGGAAAGAAATCCAGGAGATCTTCGAATGGACCAAAACCAATGTGACTTCGACCATGCATATATGTTGGGCTTCCCAAGCGGGGTTATACCATCATTTCGGAGTTCCCAAAGTTCCGCTGGATGAAAAATGTTTTGGCGTATTCTCACATACGATCAACAGATCCAATGTGCAGCTGCTGCGCGGATTTGATGAAGTATTCAACGTCCCGCATTCCCGCCATACGGAAGTGCGACGTGAAGATATTGAAAAAAATGAAAACCTTGAAATATTGGCTGAATCAGAGGAAGCGGGTATTTTCCTCGTTGCTACCAAAGACGGCAAACAGATTTTTGCAACCGGACATGCCGAGTATGACCCGCTTTCATTGAAATGGGAATATGACCGTGATGCAGCTAAAGGTATGGACATTGCGCTGCCGAGACATTATTTCCCGAATGACGATCCTTCCCGTGTTCCCCCGGCCACTTGGCGAGCACATGCAAACTTATTATTCTCTAATTGGCTCAATTACTATGTGTATCAAGAGACACCTTACGATATTGGTCCGCAAATTTAATCGACATTACAGGAGGATGCTGCAATGGAAGACAACAAATTGAAAATCGAAAGTCGATTGGCCCAAATTGGGTCTATCAATGAACCGGTAACGGGCGCCATTAATTTTCCGATCTATCAATCCACTGCGTTTCGCCACCCAAAGCTTGGACAAAGCACGGGATTTGATTATATTCGTACGACCAATCCAACCCGTAAAGTGTTGGAAGAAGCAGCGGCAGCGTTGGAATCCGGTGATGCAGGTTTTGCCTGTAGCTCCGGCATGGCTGCTTTGCAAACGATTTTCGCTTTATTCGGACAAGGGGATCATCTGATTGTATCGCTGGATCTGTACGGCGGAACGTATCGTTTGCTTGAACGCATCCTGTCTCGATTTGGTGTGACGGCAAGTTACGTTGATACTAATGACTTGGCAGCTCTAGAAAATATTCGTCAACCAAATACAAAAGCGGTATTTATTGAAACACCAACCAATCCACTAATGATGATTACGGATGTGGAAGCGGTATGCTCCTGGGCCAAGAGCCACAACTTGCTCACCATTGTGGATAATACACTACTGACTCCGTTCTTCCAGCGTCCAATTGAACTTGGTGCTGATATCATCATTCATAGTGCCACGAAGTATCTGGGTGGTCATAATGATGTACTTGCCGGATTAATTATTACCAAAGGTGAGGAATTGTCGGCCGAAATGGCATTCCTGCACAATTCCATTGGAGCCGTATTGTCTCCAAGTGACTCCTATCAGCTGATGAAAGGCATGAAGACACTCGCTCTTCGCATGGAGCGGCATGAGTATAATGCTCTGACGATTGCCAAGTACCTTTTGGAGCACCCAGCCGTTAATGAAGTGTATCATCCTGGTTTGTCGGATCATCCCGGATTTGAAATACAGAATAAACAATCCAGTGGAAATACAGGCATTTTCTCCTTTAAGGTAAAGGATGCTCGTTATGTTGAACCATTGCTTCGTCACATTAAACTGATTGCTTTTGCGGAAAGCCTCGGGGGTGTAGAGTCATTGATGACTTATCCTGCGGTGCAGACCCATGCGGATATTCCGATTGAAATTCGTGACGCTGTAGGTGTAGATGACCGTCTGTTGCGCTTCTCAGTAGGGATCGAGCATGCCGAAGATCTGATTGCCGATCTGGGCAATGCACTTACAGCTGCACAACAGGAGATAGAAGGGGGAACCGCATCATGAGTGAGCAAAACAATAATGCCAACAATCATGAACGGAATGTTCATTCTGACCTGAAGTTCGATACCAAGCTGCTGCATTTCGGTGACGAAATCGATAAAACAACCGGGGCTTCCAGTGTGCCAATTTACCAGGCCTCCACATTCCATCATTTTGATATTTTTAATCCACCCCAACATGATTATAGTCGTTCCGGTAACCCGACTCGTCAGGCATTGGAGGATTACATTACATTATTGGAAGGTGGGGCACGCGGATTTGCCTATTCCTCAGGAATGGCTGCCATCTCCAGTGTGTTCATGATGTTCTCGGCAGGCGATCACATGATTGTGACGGAAGACGTATATGGAGGAACGTATCGACTGCTTACTTCCATTCTGAGCCGGATGCAGATTGAGACTACCTTTGTGGATATGACCAATATTGAGGAAGTAAAGGCAGCGCTCAAACCGAACACGAAGGCAGTCTATATGGAGACACCATCCAACCCGACACTTCGGATCACGGATATTGCTGCGGTCACCTCCTGGGCAAAGGAACATGAGCTAATCTCCATTCTCGATAACACCTTCATGACGCCTTATTACCAAAGGCCGATCGAGCTTGGTGTGGATATTGTCGTACATAGTGCGACCAAGTTCCTTGGCGGACACAGTGATGTGCTGGCAGGTTTAGCCGTTGCTCGTACGGATTCATTGGGTACACAGCTAAAACAATTGCAGAATGGACTTGGAACCGTGCTTGGTGCCCAGGAATCCTGGCTGCTGATGCGTGGCATGAAAACTTTGGGTGCGCGCATGGCACACAGTGAACAAAGCACAGCGAAGCTGGCTGCTTGGCTTAGTGGACGCAGTGATATTACGGCTGTATTTTATCCGGGGCTGCTGGATCATCCCGGCCGTGAAGCTCATGAACGTCAGTCAAGCGGATACGGCGCTGTCGTGTCGTTTGACGTTGGGTCGGGAGATCGTGCCAAGGCTGTACTCAACCGTGTGAAATTGCCAATTGTTGCCGTGAGTCTGGGTGCGGTTGAAAGTATCTTGTCTTATCCTGCGATGATGTCTCATGCGGCTATGCCGGCTGAGGTTCGCCGTGATCGAGGTATAACTGACGGATTACTGCGCTTCTCGGTAGGTCTGGAAGACATCGATGACCTGATTGCAGATCTGGATCAGGCACTTCAGGATTCGTAAGTCGGCTGTATTGAAACACGGGTGTTAGAGCCCGCTGAAAAAGAAATGAAATAGATGGCATATGTAAACATTTTTATTAATTTTTAAAGCACCTGCTCATAAGGTGCTTTTTTTCACATGTAACCTGTGTTACGATATGTGGAGTACGGAAATGCGATGTTGCCACCAAAACTTTCATCTATATGAGCAAGTTGGGACGGATCGTGATTATATTTTCTCTTCATGAGGGAGGCTTTTTTACGATGAGTACGGTAGACCGTATCTTAGATAAAGCCCTTCGGGGCGAACGTTTGGACTTGGAAGACACGATTCAGCTGTTTGAATCAAATGAAGTAGACAAAATCGGGGCAGCCGCCAATGTGATTGTAAAACGCATGCACCCCGAACCATACAGAACTTTTGTAATTGGGCGTAACGTCAACTACACGAACGTGTGTGATGTGTACTGCCGTTTTTGTGCTTTCTACCGCAGACCTGGCTCTGACGAAGGATATGTACTTCCCGATGAAGTCATCTTCCAGAAGATTCAAGAAACCGAAGACGTGAATGGTACCGAGATTCTGATGCAAGGTGGAACGAATCCGAATCTGCCGTTTAGTTATTACACCGACCTGCTCAAAGCGATCAAGGAGCGTTTCCCTAATATTACGATGCACTCCTTCTCGCCAGCCGAAATTATGAAAATGGTTGAAGTGTCCGACGGTCTTACTTTGGAAGAGGTTGTACGTGCAATTCACGAAGCGGGACTCGATTCTCTGCCTGGTGGTGGTGCCGAAATCCTGGATGACCGTACACGCCGCAAAATCAGCCGTCTGAAAGGTTCCTGGCGTGATTGGATGGACGTTATGCAGACAGCTCACCGTATCGGTATGAACACAACGGCAACGATGGTTATCGGCCTAGGTGAAACGATGGAAGAACGCGCACTGCACCTGCTTCGTGTACGTGAAGCTCAGGATGAGTGCATTGCGAACAAGTATGATTCTGAAGGATTCCTGGCGTTCATTCCTTGGACATTCCAACCGGATAATACGAATCTGAAGTTGGAGCGTCAGACGCCAGAAGAGTACCTGAAGACGGTAGCGATCAGCCGACTGGTATTGGACAACATCAAAAACATTCAATCCTCATGGGTAACGATGGGACCTGAAGTCGGCAAAAAATCACTTGAATTTGGCTGCAACGACTTTGGTAGCACCATGATTGAAGAGAACGTGGTATCTGCTGCAGGCGCAACGTACAAAGTCAACATTGGTTCCATTACGCAACTGATTCGGGAGTCCGGTTATATTCCAGCACAGCGTAACACGAGATATGATATCCTGCGGACGTTTGATGAGAATAATGCCATTCAACAAGATTTTGTAATGCAGAACTAATATTTATTTTATAGCACATCACGCTGATGAAATGAATGGATAAGTAGTTCATTCAGTCAGTGTGGATATGAAGTCCGTTGATTCCCTTTATAAGGGGAATCGGCGGACTTTTTAATTTCACTTCACACCAAGCGATAATTCACAGATCATCAAACAGTATATATTACGCATTTGGCGATATTTTAGTTTGAGATTCAACTGTTACAATGAAAGAACACGTGAGTATACAGACATGCTGGGAAGGGGCAGGCCGATGAAAACGAGAAGACTTGGTAAGACTGGACTGGAAGTACCTGTGCTGAGCTTTGGAGCATCCTCTCTAGGTTCAGTATTTCGTGATATTGACCGAGGTGAGGGTGTTCGTACGGTTCACGCCGCTGTAGATGCAGGGATGAACTATATAGATGTTTCGCCCTATTATGGATTAACGAAGGCTGAATCGGTGCTTGGAGAAGCCATCCGTAGTTTGCCACGTAGCTCGTTTACGTTGTCGACCAAGGCTGGACGTTATGGGGAGAATGCATTTGATTTTTCGCGTAAGCGGATACATGATAGTGTACAAGAGAGTCTGGGTCGACTGCATACTGATTATATCGATATCCTGTTCTTGCATGACATTGAGTTTGTCCCGGCCGATATTATTATTGAAGAAGCTTTTCCAACCTTGCTTCGCCTGAAAGAGCAGGGAGTCATTCGCCATGCAGGGATTTGTGGCTTACCGCTGCCGTTATTCGAAACAGTGTTGCCACAGATTGATGCTGACGCCATCATTTCCTACTGCCATTATGCATTAAATGATACTTCACTGCTGTCCTTGCTGCCCCTTTTGGAAAAGAAAGAAGTTGGCCTTGTGAATGCTTCGCCACTTTCTATGGGCTTATTAAGCACAAGAGGAGCTCCTGCCTGGCACCCGGCAGATGATCGCGTGAAGCAGATCTGCCAGCAAGCGGCGCAGTTCTGCGCAGAACAGGGCACTGATATTGCGAAGCTTGCCGTGCAATTTGCAACAGCCAATGAACGGATTCCAACAACACTGGTCAGCAGTGCAAGTGAACATAATATCCGCAACAATGCAGCCTGGATTGAGGAACCATTAGACCAGGAACTGTTATTAGAGGTGCTGCGTATTCTGGCTCCAATTCGTAATGAGAGCTGGGCCAGCGGACGCCCTGAATATAACATTGAACATAACATGAAGTCACAAGCATCATCCGAGGGGGAACAGGAATGAGAGCTGTTATATGTGAAGAAATAAATCGTTTGGCGTTGCAAGACATAGCTGAACCTGAAAGAAACGAGAATCAGGCGCTGGTAACCATCCGCCGAATTGGAATCTGTGGCACAGATCTGCATGCCTACAAAGGTAATCAGCCTTTTTTCACCTATCCTCGTGTATTGGGTCATGAGCTTGCAGGAATTATTGAAGAAATTGTGGACAATGAAGCGGGACTGAAGAAGGGAGATCAGGTTAGTATTATTCCATATTTGCATTGTGGTCATTGTATCGCTTGTCGATCAGGGAAGACGAATTGTTGTGTGTCCATGCAGGTGATGGGTGTACACGTGGACGGCGGCATGCGAGAGAGAATCGTTGTGCCTGTCTCCCATCTGATCCAAGCTGAAGGACTTACACTGGATGAAACTGCGATGGTAGAACCGCTCAGTATTGGTGCTCACGCGGTCAGAAGAGCAGCCCTAAGGCCTGGTGAACAGGTTGTTGTCGTTGGAGCTGGACCGATTGGTCTGGGTGTGATGGCATTTGCCAAACAGGCGGGTGCTCGGGTCATTGCTATTGACCGGAATCTGGACAGGCTGGAACTTAGCCGCACATGGGCCGGAGTGGATGCTATGGTTCAGGCCAATGAACAAGCGGCACAGCAAGTTGCTGAAATCACGAATGGGGACTATGCGACGGCTGTCTTTGATGCAACAGGAAACATGCAATCGATGAATAATGCCATCGAGTACGTGGCTCATGGTGGACAATTAATCTTTGTTGGACTAGTCAAAGCCGATATTTCCTTTCATGATCCAGACTTTCACAAGCGTGAGATGAGCATTTTAGGTAGCCGAAACGCCACACGGGAAGATTTTGAACAGGTCATGTCGATCTTGCGGGAGAAGAAGTTGAACATGGACGGCTACATCACACACAGGACGAGTTTTGATCAATTGCCTGATTCGATCGACACCTGGTTACAACCGGATTCGCATGTAGTGAAAGCGATAGTGGAGTTATAAAAAGAATAACTGAAAAAAACTCTCTCTGATCCTGAATGAATGGTTAACATCCATGGGAAACAGAGAGAGTTTTTGTGCGCCTAGCCTATAGAAATCTTGATTATTTTTCCGGGTTCGTCACAATACCTGCATGTGGATCAATATGACGCACAATGGATTTGAGCCAGATCATTTCAAGGAAATGAATCTCATAGTAGAGTGCTCCCGGAACGTGTTGGATCCAACCTTCAGCTACAGCAGGGTGTCCTGAATCCGCTGAAGGATCCAATGTTCCAGGTTCACGGCGCAGCCGTTTACGGATGGCTTTTTCAACTTGAGCGCTTTGTGTGGTTAAAATACATATTTTGCGCTTAGCTGTGAATCCGCGGAATGCAATATACACCATTTCATATGCAATGAGATAAGCAATTACCGAGTACATCGCTTGATCCCAACCGAAGACAACACCAGCGGCGGTTAGAATCAACAAGTTGAGCAGCATGATTATTTTTTCGATAAGCATCCGTTTCCCGCTAAATACACGTTCAGGTGGACGGGAGGACGGATCACCGATTTCCAGCGTATCCAGTGTCCCACCATACCGCACGACTAGACCGATTCCTAGACCGAGACATAATCCGCCAAACATGGCGGCAGCCAGGGGGTGCTCGACAAGCGGCGGCATGGGATGAAGCACAATGGCACCAATCGAAAAGACAACCAAACCCAGAACAGTGACCAGTACGAATTTCTTTTGCACGAGTCTATAGGACAGAAAAATAAATGGAACGTTGAACAAAAACAGGAACAAACCAATCCTCATTTCGGTCCAGTGGGCGAACAACGAAGAGATGCCTGTAATGCCTCCAATAATGATCTTATTGGGATGTAGAAACAATTCAAGTCCCACGGAGGCCAGAATTCCACCCGCTATTACAAACAATAAATTCAACATGCGACGGGCAGATGATAATCTGGTCTTGGCGGTTTGTGGCACCGGATTAGCCGATATCAGAGGTGCTTTCATAGTTCATCCTCCTTTGTGCGGCTTTCGTGCAATTCTCCCTGGGTTAATCACAGAAAGATCGGCGGTAGAGCCGCGATTACGATACGTTGTCTGTCTGAACAGACAAGGGGGTTACCCTTCTTTCTGTAAAACCTTCGGTTCTTCTTTCTTTTTCCGTGGATCCTTGAACTTGAATATTTTATCCAGTAAACGGAATACATGTTTGGATTCTTTGGTTAATAAAGGACCCAGAATGGCCAGAATTAGGACATAGAGCGCGGCAAACGGTTGAATCATTGGCAACAGTCCCCCGGCTTTACCCATGTTGGCCAATATGATGGAAAATTCACCCCGTGACACAATGGTTAATCCAATATTCGCCGATGCTTTGGGAGATAGTCCTGCACTGCGTCCGGCCATCATACCTGCCAGGAAGTTACCGAACAATGTAATAACAACTGCAATCAGAGCTAACCATACGGCTTCGCCACCCAAGGACAACGGATCAATGGACAATCCAAAGCTGAAGAAGAAGATTGCTCCGAAGAAGTCACGGAACGGTAGAATCAAGTGCTCAATCCGTTTTGCGTGTTCTGTTTCAGCAAGCACCAGACCAACCAGTAATGCACCAATCGCTTCGGCAACATGAATGGTTTCAGAGAAGCCGGCTACCAGGAACAAGGCTCCGAATACAACGAGAGAGAATAGCTCATTCGATCGAATTTTAAGCAATTTGTTTAGTAGCGGTGTTGCTTTGCGTCCAAGGATAATCACGATAAGCATGAATCCGAGAGCAATAAGTGCGGACATGATGACGCCTCCGATGGAGGATGAATCACTAAGCACAAGTCCAGACAAGATCGAGATATATACAGCGAGGAATACATCTTCGAACATAATAATACCCAATATCATCTCTGTTTCCGGATTGGCCGTTCGTTTCAAATCCACGAGTACCTTGGCCACGATGGCACTGGAAGAGATGGTAGTTATACCTGCGATAATAAGTGCTTCTGCAACTGGGAAACCGGACATAAAACCGAATATTAATCCCAGCGTAAAGTTAATGCCGATGTAGATCGAGCCGCCAACTGCAATAGAGCGACCCGATTTAATTAAACGACCTACCGAAAATTCAAGTCCAAGGTAGAAGAGAAGGAACAGGATACCGATCCGGCCCATAAATTCAATAAAAGGCTGACTCTCAATAAAGCGGAAGTCCAGATGCCAGATTTTCATAGCATGTGGCCCAACAGCCATCCCGATCAGAATATAAAACGGAACGACCGAAAATCTTAGTTTTGCCGATAAAAGGCCGGCTGCCGCAATGAGCACAAGGGCCAGACCTACTTCGAATATCAAATGATCCATCTATTTACCCCCTTCCAGTCAGGAGGAGGGATTTAAACAGTTTCTGCTGATTGCGTTCGCCAACGGCTACTACCGTGGACTCTGCACTAATCACGACCTCCGGACCGGGGCTGATATGTTTTTTGTGATTCTTCTCTACAACGGCAATAACCGTTGCCCCTGAGTTTTGACGTACGTCCAGTTCACCAATTGATTTACCGATACATCCGTAGGATGGCTCGATTTTGTACCATTCAATAATCAGATCGTCAAACGTTACTTCAATATTTTCAAGCTGCTTTGGTTTATAGGTCAATCCACCAACGATGGCAGCAATCTGTCTTGCTTCATAGTCATCAAGTGTAATCATGGAGATGCTTTGGTCTGGATCATCGTACTCAAAATGGTACATTTCCCGGCGACCGTCATCGTGAATAATGACAATAATTTTATCTCCACTGCTCGTTTCAATCTGAAATTTCTTGCCGATTCCCGGCAAATCTGTTTCGCGTACATCCATGGATAGTATGCCTCCTTATATTGAGGGCTGGCCACAGAAGACAGGCTTATTTCCCGAAAATAGAATGAACTGTTGCACTTAGGAACATTAAATGATGCGGGTAAACAGAGCCAGGGACTCCTGACACACAGCCTTGTGTTGTGAATTTTTTAGAAGATGGGGATAACAAAATAGACGTTAACAAATAGGTGTTGCCAAATAAAACTGATCGATATCTAACATTTGCTAAAAGGATTAAAAGTTATGCACAAGCACACCGTCTCACAGACAGAGGTGTCTCCATGCAAAGCAACCTAAATTACGGTGTAACGGCTAGCTAAGAGCGTTCACGTAAATTGGTGCTATCGGGGTGGGAGATACATACATACTGGTGAATTTGATGGGTAGCAGAAATAATCTGCGTTTAAACAGACAAATCAACGGTTTAAAGGGTAGACGCGGTGTAGGAATTCGCAGCATTAGCAACAAAGCGAGCACAAGAAAGACAGGTTTGTTATGCGTGACCGCAATCAACTTCGACATGACTTGTGGGTATTTGCGAATGGCAGGTTTCTGCTGAGACTCCAAAGTGTGGACAAGCACTTCCTTGTTGGAAGTCGTCTCAACGGTTACCTCGACAGCGGATTCCGACTGCATCGGAATAGGGAAGGACAACGCTTGGAATACGCACAAAATGATAATAAAGGCGTAACGGAGTATTCTTGGTTGTTGTCTCATTTTGGCTTCCCCCCTTTTCCGTGAAACATACTGTTATAAAAATAATAACACATTTTTGTCTTAACTCCAAACAGATTGATAATATACTGAGAAATCATGACACGCTTTCCATCAATCCGCTTCGTATATCCCTATCAGCCTTGCCATATACTTTGAACAGGAAGGAAAGGAGTGATTCTTATGGAACTGTTCGCCGTATGGACCGATGTATCAGGGCAGGAAGAAGCGGATCAATTTTATCGTTGTGTGAAGGAAAAAACCAAAGGTTTACATATAAGCAAAAGAGGATTTCGGCTCACCTTCAAACATAATGACGGAAGAGCGGCCTGGGTATGCAGAGGCAATGAGAATCACGCTGACTTCCAGCAGTGGTTGCCCCAGATCAGTGATTTGCTTGCCAACGGACTTGCAGATTTCATTATGGATACGCGTGAACGTATTATGGTGGAAGAGATGATCTCAAAGGCATGCTCAGTCATGGATGAACATGAGGTGGAGAAGGTAAACCGGATATGCATGCCTTTATTATTCAATGGTGACTTGGATCAGCCAGGCCTGCGCGAGCGTCGACGTAACACTTTGGCCAATGGATTGAAGCAGGATTTGGAAGAGGTGCATTTTTTTCATCTTGAAGGCATTCTTAATTTCCGGATTCGGCCATATAAGCAGGAACTTCACGAGCTGGTAGAATATGCACTGGATGAATTCTGGATGGATCGTCAATATGAAGAGTTTATGGGGCTGCTCAAATATTTTGTGTTCTTTCAGGAGGCGAAAGTACCTCTGGTGCATTTGATACACAAAGGATTACATGAATTTCAAGTATTGGATGCTGCGCTTAATGTGCTGCCCGTACAAAAGGATGAACAGGTCGTCGTGGAGATGCCAGGGCTTGAATTGGAAATGGATATTGAAGATATGATCGTGAGTACGCTGATCTCCATCTCACCTGAAAAGGTCATGCTGCATACACGTACTCCAGATCTGCCTATCATCTCTACGATCCGTCAGATCTTTGAAGACAAGGTGCAATTATGCCATCATTGTCCTGAGTGTGAAGTCCTGCGCTCCGGATTGTTGACAGGTCTTGACGCAAGTGATATCGGCAATTATAATAACTGTTGATCCATGATTTATTTGAGTTGTTATGGAACAATAAACAAAAGCGTTGACAAAGACAAGAACCATACGCACGGTCGGTGCAGAGAGAGGGAACCAGGCTGAAATTTCCTCCGGATGCCACGTTTGGTTTACCCCTTTGGAGCTGCAGTTTTGAAAATGGATATAAATATTGCCTCTATAATACAGGTAGTCATCCATGAGTAAGGATATGCCGGGTCATGCCCGTTACCGTCATGCCAATGAGGGCTGTACTTCCAATATGGATGAAGCAGCTGAATTAGGGTGGAACCACGAGAGTATACAACACTCGTCCCTTTGCCGGGACGGGTGTTTTTTGCGTTCCTTTGCAATATTGCAGGAACAGCAATAGATTATCCATCCATGAAATACATGGACAGAGGTTGAATTTACAGGAGGAATGAGACAAATGGCAGTTAACATTAAACTACCCGATGGTTCGGTTCGTGAGTATGCCGACGGAAGCAGCATTGAAGATGTGGCCGCTTCGATTAGCAGCGGACTTCGCAAAAATGCCGTAGCCGGCAAACTGGATGGAATCGTAGTGGACTTGTCCACAACACTTCATGAGGGAGCATTGGTGGAGATCGTAACACTGGATTCACCAGAAGGTCTGGAAGTGATGCGTCACAGTACAGCTCACTTGCTCGCTCAAGCTGTGAAGCGTTTATATGGAAACAAAGAGGTTCATCTCGGCGTTGGTCCTGTCATTGAAGATGGTTTCTACTATGATATGGATCTGGAACAACCGCTCAATCCCGAAGATCTGCAAAAGATCGAGAAGGAAATGGAACGTATTGTTAATGAGAACTTGCCAATTGTACGTAAGGAAGTTAGCCGCGAGGAAGCGATCAAAATCTTCGAAGAAGTGGGCGATCCTTACAAGCTGGAATTGATTCGTGACTTACCAGAAGACAGTGTAATCACTATTTATGAGCAAGGTGAATTCTTCGACTTGTGTCGTGGACCACACGTGCCATCCACCAGCAAAATCAAAGTATTTAAACTGATGAATGTTGCCGGTGCTTACTGGCGTGGAGATAGCAAAAACAAAATGCTGCAACGTATTTATGGTACAGCTTTTGTGAAAAAAGCACAGCTTGATGAGCATTTGCACTTCCTGGAAGAAGCACGTAAACGGGATCACCGTAAATTGGGTAAGGAACTCGAAATCTTCACATTTTCCCAACTGGTTGGACAAGGTCTGCCAATCTGGTTGCCTAATGGTGCGAAGCTGCGCCGGACGTTGGAGCGTTATATCGTGGATTTGGAAGAGAGCCTCGGATATCAGCATGTATACACACCGGTACTTGGTAATGTTGAGTTGTACAAAACATCCGGACACTGGGAGCACTATCAGGAAGACATGTTCCCTAAAATGGTTATGGACAATGAGGAACTCGTTCTTCGTCCAATGAACTGTCCTCACCACATGATGGTGTACAAGTCCAGCATGCACAGCTACCGTGATCTGCCGATCCGGATTGCCGAGCTTGGCATGATGCATCGTTACGAAATGTCGGGCGCGTTGACAGGTCTGCATCGTGTACGTGCGATGACGCTGAACGACTCTCACATATTCGCACGCCCGGATCAGATCAAGGAAGAGTTTGCTCGTGTTATTGAGCTGATTCAAACGGTTTATAAAGATTTTGGCATTCACGAATATCGTTTCCGTTTGTCCTATCGCGATCCGCAGGATACCGAGAAATACTTCCAAAACGACGAGATGTGGGAAATGTCCCAACGCATGCTGCGTGAAGTTGTGGAAGAACTTAACCTTCCATTCTATGAAGCAGAAGGCGAAGCGGCATTCTATGGTCCAAAACTGGACGTTCAGATCAAGACAGCACTGGGCAAAGAAGAGACATTGTCTACTGTTCAATTGGACTTCCTCTTGCCAGAGCGGTTTGAGCTTGAATATGTGGGAGATGATGGACAGAAACATCGTCCGGTTGTTATCCACCGCGGTGTAATCAGTACGATGGAGCGTTTCACTGCATTCTTGCTGGAGAACTTTGCAGGGGCTCTGCCACTGTGGTTGTCTCCTGTACAGGCGAAGGTTATTCCGGTATCCGGCAACTTCGACGACTATGCACGTGAAGTGGAAGCGAAGCTGAAACGTGCGGGTATCTCTGCTGAAGCGGATCTGCGTAACGAGAAGCTTGGTTATAAAATCCGTGAAGCACAGCTTGAGAAAATGCCTTACATGTTCGTCGTTGGTGAAAATGAACGTAATGCAGAGGGTGTATCTGTGCGGAAACGTGGAGAAGGCGATCTCGGCATGAAACCTGTGGACGAAATTGTAGCCCAACTTAAAGAAGAAATTGCAACAAGACTGGTGTAATCCTGAATTGTAGCTTCTATAATAAAGAACCGTTTAAATCGTATTGGAGTAAAATCCAATGGTTTAGACGGTTTTTTGTTGTTTTAAGGTTTTCTGGATATCCGATTTAAAAGCCTTAATAGGTGAAAAGTATAGAATTTTTTCATTTTGGAAAACCTTTGCAGTAAGGGGGAGGTTCTATAATGAAAAAGCAATTCTTAATTCAGAAGAAAAACATAAGGTTCATCATCTCTTGCTGTGTGGTGCTCACTGGAATAGTCTTAGGCTTGAATCAGGCAGAAGCATATACCTTTGAAGAGGAAAATGAAGTCATGTATGTGGAGAATCGGCATAGCGAAACTTTAGGAGAGCTTGAAGGTGTACATTCAGAAGCGGCAGTTTATGAATACAGCGATCAGGCTCAACTCACTACTTTGGTCTATATGGGGTTTTTGTGGTCTCCACAGCCTATTGTTATTCCACGGCCGGAAGTTCCGGAGAAGCAGACCGGAGTTGACCCATCCATGCCGGTACTCGCTCCGCGTACAGAACAGGTGTTGGATACACACAAGGTGACGGCTACTGGATACACTGCAGGTGTGGAATCAACAGGAAAAGGACCGAAACATCCTCAATACGGAATTACGTATTCAGGTGTAAAGGTGCGCCGTGATAAAGAAACAGTTTCGACAATTGCAGCTGATCCAAAGCTGTTCCCACTGGGTTCCATTTTATATATTCCCGGTTATGGTTACGGCATCGTTGCAGATACGGGCTCGGCGATCAAGGGCAATAAAATTGATCTTTATTTCCCAACAACAAAGCAAGTATATAAAGAATGGGGCAAAAAGGACGTCGAAGTACAGGTGATCAAACAAGGTGCTGGAAAATGCACTGAAAAAATGCTGGAAGAGTTATCGGAAGCTATCGATGTGTACAAATCCGTACCCGATTCATGGCTGGACAAGGCCGTATAATGATGATGAATTTTAATACATGAATAACGCACGCGCACTCTTCACATAATACTCTCTGGGGACGAACCCCGCGTTGCAGACATGCAATGTAAATATGAAGAGAGAGGTGATCGTCGTGGCTAAGAAATCTCAAGGTTCACAAACGCCAAACGAGAAGTACAATGCAGAGTTTGGAGAAGAGAATGCTGCAAGCAAAGTGAAACAATCGCACCAAAACAAAGTGAAGGATAACTTCCAAACACCTGATGAAAAATACAATGCTGAGTTCGGTACTGAGAACACAGGCAAAACACAAAAGTAAATCAATGCACAAACACCTTGGAGAATTTCTCCAGGGTGTTTTTAATATTTTACATAAATAACCTTCCGCCTCGGTCTGGAGACCGAGATCAATTCCATCTGCCGCCGCTGTTAACCAATCCTTGTCTGATGTAAACTGGATACAGAATACAGACAAAGGAGACATGAGCGATGAAACGATCTACGCGGGACCGCTGGTGGGTTGGCATTCCTCTTATTGCGATTGGCGCAATAATATTGTTCAGGCAATTGGGCTATGACATAGATATCGGATACATGTTCAGAACATATTGGCCGTTATTTTTGATTTGGTGGGGTGTAAAAGGGTTAACCGAAATTCGGCGTAATGGGAGTCATGCATTGATTGGACCGGCCATTGTACTGGCGATTGGTGGATACTTCTTGGCACGCAATCTGGGGTGGATTGATTATTCCATGGGCGAGTTCATTCGCTACCTAATTCCGGTAATGCTGATTGGTGGGGGATTGTTCGTTCTGATCGGACCCCGTCGTCGTGACCGGAAACACCATGACCAAGTACCACCGCCTCCTCCACCGGAGCCACCTTATAAGCCATTGTCCCCTGAGGACCTGGAAATGCCGTCTTCATTTGATGAACAGTTCGAGAAAACATTTGGCAAACCGGAACAGGAACACAAGAATGATTCACATGGCTCATTCTATACAGATAAGGAAGACCCTAAAACACACGGACATCAACACCATCATAAACATCAACATCATCATCACAAGCATAAAGGTTACGGTTCAAGTAAAAAGGAATATGAAACATTTGATCACGATGACCACTATGATGATGATCCGAATTACTATGGTGGCCATGGGAATACAATTAACAAATCGGCATTTATCGGTGATATGTATATGGGACAGGAAGTGTTCTCCCTGAAACCGATGAATATATCGGCATTTATTGGCGATACGGTGATTGATTTGACGAAGGCGCAAATACCTTACGGTGAGACGAAAATTAACATTTCCTCTTTTATTGGGGATGTGAAGGTATTTGTTCCGGAAGATATGGATCTCGGTGTGACTGTGACGACAAACTCGTTTATTGGGGACATGTCGCTGTTAAATCAAAAACGAGGCGGATTCCTAAGCAGTGCTCAGGCTGAAACGGCGCATTATCGCGAAGCAGGAAAAAAAGTACGGATTGTCGTTAGTGTGTTTATTGGAGATGTCAAAGTGAATAAGGTGGGTTAACGCATGATTCGAACGATTCTCAAAGCAAATAAGTGGGAACTGATGATGTATTTTGCGCTGACCGGACTCATTACTTTGGGCGGGTTTTACTTGCTGTACGGGGAAGTGCTAATGGGAACAGGGCGACAGCGTGCGTGGACCTATGTTGCTGTTGTCCTTCTGGCTACCGTAATCACGGGGTATATTGCTGCTTTGCGACTTCAACGTAAGATTGATCTACTGGATCTCAACATGCTGAAAGTGTCAAAAGGCAATCTCGCTGTTCGTATGCCTGAGGCAGATGATGCCTCATTCGGGCGGGTATATCAGGAATTCAATGTCATGATGGATTCGATTGAGAAAAAAATGAGATTGCTTCAGCGGCTCGGTGAGCAGGAAGTCATTGAAAAGGAACAGGCATCTGAGCGCGCTGTAATTGAAGAGCGTAAACGGATGGCAAGGGATTTGCATGATACGGTCAGCCAGCAGCTTTTCGCCATGCATATGTCGGCTTCCTCCTTACCACGTCTGCTGGAGATGAATCCCGAGCATGGCAGCAAAGTGCTGGATCAACTTATTCAGATGTCGCATATAGCCCAGAGGCAGATGCGTGGGCTTATCGCTCAGCTTCGCCCAGTGGAGTTGGAGGGAAGGAATCTTGGCGAAGCGCTGGATAGCTGGTTCCCTGATTATTGCAGGCAGAATGGTTTAAAAGGAGTGAAAGAGCTGGAACTGGATGGCGGAATTTCCGATGCCATCGAGCACCAGCTGTTTCTTGTTATTCAGGAAGCGGTCGCTAATGTGGTCAAACATGCGGAAGCGGGTCTGGTCAGTCTGTCCATACGAGAGAGTGAACATCAGATCAGCATGAGCATTAGCGATGACGGTCAAGGGTTTTTGCAGCAAGCGGAACGGCCTGGCTCATACGGATTATCAACGATGCGTGAACGGGCAGAGAAGCTTGGGGGTCAGGTTCAGATTATATCGAAGCCGGGAGCGGGGACGACGGTGCGGGTATTCATCCCGAAATTCCCGAAAGAACCAGAGGGGGAAACAGAATGAGCGTAAAAGTGAATGTAATGATTGTGGATGATCATGATATGGTGCGAATGGGATTGAAAACGTATCTTATGTTGGAACCCACATTTCATGTGATGGGGGAAGCAAGTAACGGACAGGATGCATTGAATCAGTTACGCAAGCTGGGAGAAAACGAACTGCCTGACCTGATCCTGATGGACCTGATGATGCCGGTGATGAATGGTGCGGAAGCGACACAAGCGATCATGGCCGAATTTCCGGGCATGAAAATTGTGATGCTGACCAGTTTTCTGGAGGATGACCTTGTGGTACAAGCGATTGAAGCTGGAGCGGTCAGTTATGTGCTGAAGACGGTATCTGCTGAAGAGTTAATCTATGCTCTGCAAGGAGCATACCGAGGTATGCCTGTAATGACAGGCGACGTATCACAGGCATTGACCCGTGGTATCAGGCAGCGCACGGCAAGAGAGAACGAATCCGGCCTGACGGAACGGGAAAAGGAAGTGCTTTTGCTGATTGCAGAGGGCAAGACCAATAAGGACATCGGGGAAGAACTACATATTAGTATCAAAACTGTCAAAACCCATGTGAGCAATCTGCTGATGAAGTGTGAAATGGACGATCGGACACAGCTGGCAATCTACGCTCATCGTCAGGGCTGGGTGAAGAAATAAGGGTTAGAATGCAGATTTGGCGGGAAAAATGTTCTATAACAGCGTGCTTTTATCTCCTTTTTAATTGTTTTTAAGGTACGGTTAAGGTTTAAAGTACAAAATAAGGACAGTTAAAGAATATCTCTTGCGAAGAAGAGATTGGGAGGTAGAGAGGCATGGACGAACGTAATTACAGAGCGAACCGTCAAGACGAGGAAAATGAAACTAAACAAGCGGAGAATCGCAATTCATCCGGGACGGACGATTCCTCCTATTATTATTCTTATGGACCTTTTCAGTCCGTGAATCAGGAAGATACAGCAAGTCATAATGGGGAACATAATCTACGTGAAGAAGGAAATGTAGAGATTACAAGACCTGACCCCGTGAAGCCCGTACCTACTTACTACAGTAATTACAGTAACGAATCATCTGATCAAGCCAATACGTCCTCCAGAGGGGGCGGCGGCAACGGTTCAGGTGGCAACGGAGGAGATCAGGGGAACGGAGGCAAGAACAATGGCAATTGGAATTATAACAACCGTCGGCCACGTTCTTCCGTAAGATCGCTCCTGTTCTCTTTCATCGCCGGGATGCTGGTCATTACAGTGCTGATGTACACAGCGGACAGAACAAATATGTTTACACCACAGGAAGCGCTGACAAGTGCAGAAAATGAAAGCTCCAGTCAGTCATCTTCTCCTACTAACTCAGGCAGCAGCAATAACGTGACAGCGTCATTACTGCCAACGGGCAAAGAGGATGTATCCTCTGTAGTAACGAGTACAAGTCCGGCTGTCGTCAAAATCGAAACACTAGCGAAGCAGTCTTCACGCAGCAGCAGCCAGGGCGGTTCTACGATGAGTGATCCATTGTACCAATACTTCTTTGGTAATGGAAGCAATGGCGGAACAGATAGCTACCAAGGCCAAAATCAGCAGCAACAGCAACAAAGCAGCAATCAGTTGGTTCCACTCGGCATTGGCTCCGGATTTATTTTTGACAAAGAAGGCTACATCCTGACGAACCAACACGTGGTTCAAGGTGCAGATGTGATTCAAGTAACGCTGGAGAACAACAGCAAACCATATGAAGCGAAATTGCTGGGAAGCAGCTTCGACCTTGACCTTGCCGTATTGAAAATCGAGAAAAACAGCGGCGATGATGCTTTCCCTGTCGCTCCATTGGGTGATTCCAACAGCACACAAGTGGGTGAATGGCTTGTAGCTATTGGTAACCCGGAAGGATTTGAACACACAGTTACTGCAGGTGTGTTGAGTGCGAAAGAACGTACGATCAGCATTCCGGACGAAGAAACAGGCAAAACCCGTGAGTACAGCCACTTGTTACAAACGGATGCTTCCATCAATCCTGGTAACTCCGGTGGACCATTGCTTAACCTGAATGGTGAAGTCATTGGTATGAACGTTGCGGTTAGCGCGGATGCACAGGGTATTGGGTTTGCCATTCCTTCGAGTGTAATCTCGGATGCGGTTAAATATCTGAAAGAAAACAAAGAAGTTCCCAAAGAGCCCGTACCGTTCATTGGTGCATCTCTGATGGCCCTCACGCCTGAAGTGGCTAAACAGATGGGAACGGATATCACTGAAGGTTCAGTTGTAGCCAGCACGATCTATCAATCCCCTGCTTACCAAGCAGACCTGCGTGCTTATGACATCATCACAGGTGCTAATGGTACAGCGTACAGCACAAGTCAGGATTTGATTGATTTCATCAAGAAACAGGAAATCGGCAGTGAAGTGACACTGAATGTTGTTCGGGACGGCAAAAAAATGGATGTGAAACTCAAAATCGGCAACAAAAACGATTACGATACTACGCAACAACAACCATAATGCTGAAACATAGGTTATAAAATAAGGTTTAGAAGAGCGGAAGGGTTTGAGGGCCCTTTCGCTTTTTTTGCACTATATACGTTTGTACTCCATCAAGGTGTTTGGAAAGATGCAGATTGCGCTTTTGGCTGTTACAATGAGATTAAAACGTTAAGGGATAAAGGAGAAAGACCATGCGCTCAACTATTCTGATTGTTGATGATGATGAAAAAATCGTGTCCATGCTTCGGCGGGGACTTGCTTTTGAAGGATATGATGTACAGACAGCTTCGAATGGAGCGGAGGGCCTCAGTAAGCTGATGGATAAAGAGCCGGATATCGTGGTTCTTGATGTCATGATGCCGCAAATTGACGGGTTTGAGGTATGCCGCAGACTCAGAGAAGCGGGGAGCAAGGTACCCGTGCTGATGCTTACTGCCAAAGATGAAGTACAGAGCCGGGTAATTGGGCTGGACACAGGTGCAGATGATTATCTCGTGAAGCCGTTTGCGCTTGAAGAACTGTTGGCTCGTGTCCGTGCCTTATTGCGTCGTAAAGCGGATATAGCAGACACGCCTGATAATCGACTAATGTATGAGGATATTATTCTGGATAATGATTCTCGTGAGGTGTTGCGTGACGGTCAGCGTCTGGAACTGACTGCCAAGGAGTTCGAATTGCTGAATCTGTTCATGCAAAATCCGAAACGTGTGCTGTCCCGTGATCTGATTATGGATAAAATCTGGGGTTATGATTACAGTGGTGAGTCCAATGTGCTCGAAGTGTATATTGCCATGCTCAGACAAAAAACCGAAGAATACGGCGGCAAACGTTTGATCCAGACCATCCGGGGAGCCGGCTATATTTTGAGAGGTGACTCCTGACATGTCCATTCGGTTAAGATTAACCGCGTGGTATTCAGGCATCTTGGCAGCCGTGCTCATTTTTTGGGGAGTTGTGATCTACGCTTTTGTTTATTTTAATACGTATCAAGAAGTGGAACAGCAACTGAAAGATAAAAGTGAACGAATTACGAATCAGATTGGTGTCAATCCACTTTCACAATCGCTGGACCTGGACCCTTTTACGGAAAGTCAGCTTCAGGAAGCTCAGATATATATCCAGTTGTGGGACTACCAGAGCAGATCTGGTAAAATCTCAGGCAATATGGAGAAACTTCAGATTCAATTTCCCGTTGTGAAATCCAATGAGATCCAGAAAAAGCGTGGAATATCCAAGATCTATGTGAATGGGACCCCTTTCTTGGTGAATCAACAGCCCCTGTCTCTTCAGGGAACCAATGAAATAAGGGGGCTCCTTCAAGTCGGCGCCAATGTTAGTTCCCAGGAACGACTCTTGGAAGCTTTACGAAATATTCTGGTTTTTGGCTGGCTTGTCGCAATGGCGCTTGCCATTACTTCGGGGCTGATTCTGGCTCGCAAATCCATGCGTCCGCTCGTCAATGTGATTGATGCGGCCAATCAGATTCAGTCCGGGGATGACCTTAGTGTGCGCATTCAATATACGGGTCCCATGGATGAGATTGGACGTCTGATTGAAACAGTCAATAATATGCTTGAACGAACAGAGCTGTCATTCAGAGGTCTCGAGGAGACGAATAAAGCTCAGCGCAGATTTGTATCTGATGCCTCGCATGAGCTGCGTACACCGCTGACCACGATCCGTGGAAATGTGGACTTCCTTAAGAAGCTGTGGGATCAGGAGAGCACGGACCGACCAAATCTGGACGAAGAAACGGTTAAACAAATGTCGCTCGAAGCGATAGAGGACATGGCGGATGAAGGAAAACGCATGAGTAGACTGATCAGTGATATGCTGTCTTTGGCCAGAGCCGATACAGGACAGAAAATCGAACTGAATCCGATCCCGTTGCAGATTCTGGTACAGGAAGTGGCTCGCAGGTCGCAATTCCTTGATCATCAGGCAGACTGGCGTCCAGGAGATCTATCGATTCTGAATGGCATATATGTGAACGGCAGCAAGGACTATTTACAGCAGATGTTGTTTATTTTTATCGAGAATGCCTTCAAGTACACTCCAGATGGCTCGGTTACGCTTGATGCAATACTTTATAAAGGTCAGGTAGGACTACGCATCAGTGATACGGGAATCGGAATGGATCGGGATGAAGTTCCATTTATCTTTGACAGGTTCTATCGGGCGGATGAGTCACGCGGTGCCACACCAGGTATAGGTCTGGGACTGTCGATTGCCAAGTGGATCATTGAGGAACACCAAGGGTCTGTCGAGGTTGTAACCAGACGTGGAGAAGGAACGACCTTTATCATTTGGTTGCCGGTAGTCTTTGCTCCGCCTATCGAATAAGGTTATAATAGACAGGACTGCAATTACATCGGCTATCTTTGCCGAGAAAGAAAGCGGGTGGCAACCAAGTGGAAGTACTGCGAATTTCGCCGCGGGGATATTGTTACGGAGTTGTGGATGCGATGGTGCTCGCGCGCCAGGCGGCACGCAATCTGGACCTACCACGGCCTATTTATATATTGGGTATGATTGTGCATAACCAACATGTGACGGACTCTTTTGAAGATGAGGGCATTATTACACTGGACGGACCGAATCGGATTGATATTTTGAGCCAGGTCGAGAGTGGAACAGTGATCTTTACGGCCCATGGTGTATCTCCAGAAGTGCGCAAGATGGCACGTGATAAAGGTTTAACTACAGTGGATGCAACATGTCCGGATGTAACCAAAACCCATGACCTTATTCGGGAGAAGACGGCAGAGGGATATGACATTATCTATATTGGGAAAAAGAATCATCCAGAGCCGGAAGGCGCGGTTGGTGTTGCACCCGATCATGTTCATCTGATCGAGAAGGAAGAGGAGATTGACGGTCTGAACGTACCTCCTGGCAAAATCCTTATCACAAATCAGACAACGATGAGTCAATGGGACATTAAACACATTATGAGCCGTCTTCTGGAGAAGTATCCAGGCGCAGAGATTCATAATGAGATATGCTTGGCTACCCAAGTCCGTCAGGAAGCTGTTGCCGAACAGGCAGGGCAGGCAGATCTGGTCATTGTTGTAGGTGATCCTCGCAGTAATAACTCCAACCGACTTGCACAAGTATCGGAGGAAATTGCGGGTGTAACGGCATATCGTGTATCAGATGTGGCTGAGATACAGCAGGAATGGCTGAAAGGTGTGAATAAGGTGGCTGTTACTTCAGGCGCTTCTACGCCAACTCCGATCACGAAGGAAGTCATTCTGTATCTGGAGCAATATGAACATGACAAGCCGGAAACATGGGAAATCAAACGTACGGTGAATATGAGCAAGCTATTACCTCCTGTAAGGGAAAAGACTCGTACGACGTAAACAAAACATGAATATAAGAATCTTGCAGCACAGAGCCGAAATTTGGTGACTGACTGCAGGATTCTTTTTTTTTGTAGGGGATAAGAGTCGGCTTGACTGAAAAGGGTGAATATGTTATATTTACTTTAGTGGATAAAAGCTTAAAAGCGAACAAGCGTTTAAGTGGAGAAGAGTTTTGAGGATTAAATCAGACGCGCTTAGGCGCTCTCATACAAGGAAGGATGGGAATTATAATGATCGTTATTGCAGGTAAAGCTACTCCGGAGGAACATATTCAGGATATCGTCGCTACAATTGAAAAGGAAGGACTTCAGGTCCATATCTCGCGTGGAGAGGACCACACCATCATTGGCCTTATTGGTAAAGTAGAACCGAAAATGGCTGAGCATCTCCGTCAAATGAAAGGTGTAGAGAATGTCGTTAAGATTTCGAAGTCTTACAAATTGGCAAGCCGTGATTTCCATCCTCAAGATACCGTGATCTCCATCAAAGGTGTAGATATTGGCGGGAAAGAACTCGTCGTTATGGGCGGACCGTGTGCGGTTGAATCAGCTGCACAGATTGATGAGATTGCCGGGCTGGTTAAGGCTGCCGGTGGACAGGTGCTTCGCGGTGGTGCATTTAAGCCACGTACAGGTCCGTACAGCTTCCAGGGAACGGGCGTTGAAGGTCTGATCATGATGGCAGAAGCAGGGAAGAAACATGACCTGCTGACGATTACAGAAGTCATGACGCCTGAATATGTGGATATCTGTGCCGAGTACGCAGATATTCTGCAAGTAGGTACACGTAATATGCAGAACTTCGATTTGCTACGTAAATTGGGTGAGTGTGGCAAACCGGTATTGCTGAAACGTGGCTTCAGTGCAACTTACGATGAGCTGTTGAATGCCGCTGAATACATTCTTGCGGGTGGCAACCCGAATGTAATGCTGTGTGAACGTGGTATTCGTACATTCGAATCCTACACACGTAATACGCTCGACCTCTCGGCCATCCCTGTCTTGCAGTCTCTCAGTCATCTACCAGTTATTTCGGACCCAAGTCATGGTACGGGGCGCCGTGAGCTGGTTGAACCAATGACGAAGGCATCTGTTGCTGCTGGTGCTAACGGCCTAATTATCGAAATGCATACGGACCCCGATAACTCCATGACGGGTGACGGCGTGCAGTCTCTGTTCCCTGACCAATTTGCCAACCTGCTTCAGGATCTGGAGAAATTGGCACCAATCGTCGGTAAAACATTCAACACAGCCAAACAACCGGCGGAGTTCTTTCCAGCACGAGTTGGCGTATAACTGATCTTCATAGTATAGGTAATATAGTTCACCCGGGCATCTGCCCTGGCTCCGTTCAATGAGAATGGGGCTAGGACAAAATGTCCGGTTTTTGTGTTATTTGGAGCTTTGAACGCATTTATTAATCATAGGTGATAAGAAACATTTATGATGTAATGTTATTTCCATAATTTAGGCTAAATATAGCCTTGCTTTACCGCATTAAACCAGTTAAATGTAATGTATATACGTTGTTAAGTGAAATCAATAGGTTTATAAAATGTGAGCATAGCTTACATAGTTGCAAAAAATACCTTACATAAGTATTGACGATGTCACATTTGAGATTTTATAATGACGACAGAAAAAAATTCGAATATGGACATTTTCTTAGCGGGGTTGTTTAATGTTCGGAATATTTGGGAGGACGAATACATGTCGGTTGAAAACGTATTGAAATCAATTCAAGAGAACAACATCGAGTGGGTAGATTTTCGTTTTGTAGATTTATCCGGTCGTGCGCACCACATCTCGTTACCAGCTTCGGCAGTTGACGCAGACACTTTTGTAAATGGAGTAGCCTTTGATGGTTCTTCTATTCAAGGTTTCCGCGGAATTGAAGAGTCCGATATGGTTATGATTCCAGATCCTGAAGCGACTTTTGTCGATCCGTTCACAGCACACCCTACATTGAATGTTATGTGTGATATCTTCACTCCGGATGGCGAGCGTTATGAGCGTGACCCACGCGGTATCGCAGTCAAAGCGGAAGAATTCCTGAAAGAAAGCGGAGTAGGTACAGCAGCATTCTTCGCACCTGAATCCGAGTTCTTCATCTTCGACGATGTACGTTATGAGAGCGGCACGAACAGCTCTTCCTATTTCGTAGATTCCGAAGAAGCTTCTTGGAACACCAACCGTAAGGAAGATGGCGGTAACCTGGGCTTCAAAGTTCGCACTAAAGGCGGATATGTTCCTGTAGCTCCAGTGGATACACAACAAGATATTCGTAGTGAAATGTGTCGCATTTTGGAAGAAGCAGGCCTGTCGATTGAACGTCACCACCACGAAGTGGCGACAGCTGGTCAAGCCGAAATCAACTTCCGTTTTGATACGTTGAAGAAAACAGCAGACAACCTGCTTGTATACAAATACATCGTGCATAACACTGCACGTCAATATGGTAAAGTAGCAACATTCATGCCAAAACCACTGTTTGGTGATAATGGTAGCGGAATGCACGTTCACCAATCCATCTTCGATGGTGATTCCCCATTGTTCTATGACAAAGCGGGATATGCAAACCTGAGCGAAATGGCTCTGCATTACATTGGAGGAATTCTGTACCACGCACCGGCTTTGATTGCTTTGACTAACCCTAGTACGAACTCATTCAAACGTCTCGTACCTGGTTATGAAGCACCGGTTAACCTGGTTTACTCCAAAGGTAACCGTTCAGCAGCAGTACGTATTCCGGTTGCGGCTGTGACACCAAAAGGTTGTCGTATCGAGTTCCGTACACCGGACTCCACAGCTAACCCTTACCTGGCATTCGCTGCAATGCTGATGGCGGGTCTGGATGGTATCAAACGCAAAATCAACCCAACTGAGCTTGGATATGGTCCGCTCGACAAAAACATCTATGATTTGTCTGATGCAGACAAAGAAAATATCCGCAGTGTGCCTGCTTCCCTGGAAGAAGCGCTTGACGCTCTGGCAGCGGACAACGAATTCTTGACTGAAGGCGGCGTCTTCACGAAAGAATTCATCGAGAACTACATCAACCTCAAACGTGACGAAGCGAAAGCAGTAGCAATTCGCATTCATCCGCATGAGTACAGCCTCTACTTCGACTGCTAATCCAGTCGGAACAGAAACTGTTCCCAATGTATAGCCTCCGGGACTCGCTCTCGGAGGCTTTTCCTTGAATTGAACGATGTGGTGCATTAACTTTGCAGGGTGATAAAGGAATTTGATAACCCTGATTCGCAGCTTCGGTGCTTATTGCCCTTGAAGCAGATAGGGAATACTGATATCATAGCGATAATATTCACTTCATATGTCAGCTACGGATGGAAAGGGCGGGGGATTTTGTGACAAAGAGAGCGTATAATTTTAATGCAGGACCTGCGGCGTTGCCACTTGAGGTTCTGGAGCGTGCTCAGGCAGAATTTGTTGATTTTCGGAATACAGGAATGTCGATTATGGAGATGTCTCACCGTGGGGCGGTGTACGAATCTGTACATAATGAAGCTCAGGAACGTTTGTTGTCTCTGCTAGGCAATCCAAAAGGATATAAGGTCCTCTTCCTGCAAGGCGGAGCCAGCACTCAGTTCGCCATGCTGCCGATGAACCTGCTCGGGGAAGGGCAGACAGCCAGTTACGTCATGACAGGCAGCTGGGCCAAGAAGGCACTGTCTGAGGCGAAACTGATTGGGGAGACGCAGGTCGCTGCATCTTCCGAAGCGGATAAATATATGAAATTGCCGGATGTGTCGAATCTTAGCTTCCCGGATCGCACAGCTTATGTTCATTTGACGTCTAATGAAACAATTGAGGGAACTCAATTCAAGTCATTCCCGGATACCGGTTCAGTTCCACTTATTGCCGACATGTCGAGTGACATCTTCTGCAAACCGTTTGATCTTAATCAATTCGGCATGATCTATGCAGGTGCACAGAAGAACCTGGGCCCATCAGGAATTACGGTTGTTATTGCTCGCGAAGAACTGGTTAGTGAATCTCCTAAAACGATTCCGACGATGCTTCGATATAGTACACATGTGGATAACAATTCTCTCTATAATACACCACCGTCCTTCTCCGTATACATGGTGAATGAGGTTCTGAAATGGATCGAAGAACAAGGTGGATTGGCTGGAATTGAACAGAAGAACATGAAGAAAGCTGATTTGCTCTATAATGCGATCGATTCATCCGGAGACTTCTACCGTGGTTGTGTAGATCCGGCAGATCGTTCCCTGATGAATGTGACCTTCCACCTGGCTAACGAGGAGCTGGAGAAACAGTTTATCAAGGCTTCAGAGCAAGAAGGATTTGTTGGTCTGAAAGGGCATCGGAGTGTTGGTGGCCTGCGTGCTTCCATTTACAATGCTGCTCCATATGAAAGTGTTAAGGCACTTACGGACTTCATGAGCCACTTCCAGAAGACAAATGGTTAAACAACCTGGCAGCGAGTTGTGAATACAAGCATTCACCCTTGTGCTTTACCAGAGCCTTCCACATTGACGTGTGGAGGGCTTTTCTTTAAGATTAGAGAATTGTCGTTTACATGAAATGAAAAGGAGATTGAACACATATGGCTTTACATATCGTTCTGGTTGAACCGGAGATTCCGGCAAATACAGGAAATATTTCCCGTACATGTGCGGCTACCGGTACACATTTGCATCTCGTGCGTCCACTCGGATTCCGTACGGATGATGCCACACTGAAACGCGCGGGTCTGGATTACTGGCATGCCGTTCATATTGAATATCATGATTCGTTTGCTGAGGTTCAAGAACAGTACCCTGAAGGGCGTTTCTTCTACGCAACCACGAAGGCGAAGAACCGTTATAGCGATTTTAATTTTCAGGATGGAGATTTTCTAGTGTTCGGTAAGGAGACGAAAGGCCTTCCTCCAGAATTAATTGCTGCTAATCCAGATACTTGTATGAAGATGCCAATGACAGGTGATGTCAGATCATTGAACTTGTCAAACTCAGCAGCAATCATTGTGTATGAGGCGTTGCGTCAACTTAATTTCCCGGGTCTGGATTAGTCTAATTCGCGTTTAAGTGACGGTTAGAATTCGCTAAAAAAACATTTTTCAAAAAAAAGGACAAAAAATGTTTATTTCCAGCAGGATTCGACAAAATCTTGGCGAATTAATAAACATAGTACAAATGTACCTAGAAATTTAGAGTAAGATAGGAGAGGTGTGCCGTAGCTATGAAGCCAGCTGGAGTCGTTCGCAAAGTTGACCAATTGGGTAGGATCGTATTGCCTAAATCTTTGCGTAAAAGGTATCAAATGAATGAGGGAGATCCTGTAGAGATCTTAGTACAAGGGGACCATATCATTCTGGAGAGATACCGTCCAAAATGTATTTTTTGTGGATCGATGGAAGAAGTCAATGAGTTCAAAGAGCGTTACATATGCGCACAATGTTTAGATGAAATGACCCAGCTTCCACAGCACGGGTAAAATAAAAAGTATCATGGCCTCTAAAGGTCATGATACTTTTTTTGTGTGGAAAAATCATGTCCACTTCCAATTTACCGGGATCAAACGAATGGATTCAGCTATTCGTGTTGTATTCCATCACCCAATATTTCTCCCCGGGTGTACCTTCTTCAATGACTTTTTTCCAACCCTGTCGTTCGTAAAAGCCTATTGCTTTATGATTATCAGATACACATTTCAATCGAACAGGCTGCTGCATGAGTGAAACTGACGCATCAAGTAAGCGTGAACCTGTACCCCCGCCGATAAAACCGGGATGAATAAACAGAAGGTGGATAAAGTTCTCGGGAAGGTACAGCGAAGCGAAGCCGAGAAGCGGTCCATCTTCATTTTCAGCCACAAGGATATGCTCATCCACGGTATCTGTATCAAAATCCTGCAGAGACAGTTCTTCCGGCTTAGCCCAGTGGAATCGGGCACGTCGCGACTCCAGATAAATGTTTCTCAACTCCGCATAATCTGCCTCAGTGGCTGGCCGTATAATCAAATGTTCCCCTCCAGAATAGGCAGTATATCCGACCATACATTGTCAAGAATGGCTTGCATATTTTGTTCATCACTATTGATGGCAACGACGGACTCCAGCTCCGGTAGGACAACGCATAGTTGACCATTGGCGCCATCAGCACGGTAAGCGTTATGGGAACATCTCCAGAATTGATATCCATAACCTTGTCCCCAGTCGCCGTCTCCTGGTGTAGGGATCTGTTGTGTTGTCGCTAATCGGATCCATTCCGCAGGAATGAGCTGCTTGCCATTCCAGTGGCCCTCCTGAAGCAACAGTTGACCGAATCTACCTAATTCCTCGTTGGTGAGCTGCAGGCCCGCACAGCCCAATGTAATGCCCAAGGGAGAAGTCTCCCACTCTACATTCGTAATGCCCAGTGGTTCAAATAGCCGGGGAATCAGATAGTTCTTAACGGTTTGACCGGTGGCCGCCTGAAACATGGCGGAGATCATAAACGTATCTGCACTGCTGTATGTAAACGTTTCACCAGGAACTCTATCCAAAGGAAGGGACATGTAATATTTTGCCCAATCTTTCTCAGGCAGGGTGGCTCGCTCTTCTGCCCATAACACAGGTACGTCATGCCCCGATGACATTCGCAGCAAATCGTACAGGGTGAGGTCCGCAGGAGGGTAGGCTGTTAAATGGGAAGCAGGTGTTGGTGAAGTGAAGTAGTCCCCTAGTTTGGATTCAAGTGTAAGTGTGCCCTCATCCAAAGCCAGTCCAATCGCCATACAGGTGAACGATTTGCTGACAGAGTGTTGTAAGCGGCGCATATCGCCGGTGCGATCCCACGCTCCGATTGTAACCCCTTTCTGCAATACCCGAACAGAATGAACGTTTAACTGCTGCTCATCTATATGATGAACAAAAGAATTAATAATACTCGACATCTTAACATCCTTTCTAAAAAAAGAAGAATTTTAACTCTTGGTGAAACGTTTCCGCAATCTGGATCAAAAATTAGAACTTATGTTATTACAAACGAGGTTCAATGTCAATGAATAGGTGCAAACGGTTACTTAAAGGAAAATGTTTTACTTTAAAAGTGCCTTTTGACGCAAATTTCATCACGAAAAATCAGTTTTTTGAGAAAAAAGCGCGAAATTTGTAAAAAGGTTATTGACAGGGTTTGTACTTCGGGATTATGATTTATTCGAAACGATTCGAAGAAATCGCTTCCACATAAAAAGTGTTGTAATCAAGTCCAAGTAAATCAACGTTGGCTATGTTTTGAAACGATTCGAGAAAATCGTTTCGATAACCGAGCGAAATACGGGGGAATCACTGGAATTTGCAACAAAAAGGCAGAGAAACAGAAGTTTACAGACAGCAGCCGACGATGAAAGGGGTTACTTATGGCGCATATAACGATCGAAACCGGATCGCCTACGTTATGCATGAACACAAGCATACATGTAGTGTCCAGTGACTCCGGAGACACTTCAGGCGGTACGCTATATTTGCTGCATGGGGCAGGCGATAATGCAAGTACATGGCAACGTTTGACTACAATTGAAATGTACGCGCAACAATATGGCTGTACCATCATTATGCCGGAAGCGAACCGAAGCTATTACACCGATATGGAATACGGCCTGAATTACTTCCATTACATCACTCAGGAGCTGCCTGAATTCTGCAGGCGCCAGCTCAATCTCAATACAGACCCGGCAAAGAACTTCGTCGCCGGTCTATCCATGGGTGGGTATGGTGCATTGAAATGTGCACTGACATATCCCGAGAGGTACCGCAAGGCGGTGTCCTTATCAGGTGTAACTGATATTCAGACCCGGCTTCACGATCCGGAAATGCCATCAGGCATGATCAAGGAAATGAAAGCGGTTTTTGGAGAACGGTTACAGGTAAAACCTGATCAGGACCTGTACGCACTGTCTGCCAAGCTGTTGAAGCAAGGTGGAGATTTACCGGATATTCTGAGTTGTTGTGGTGATATTGATCCGTTTGTGGATATGAATCGCAAATTCGCGGAATACATGCAGGAAACGGATTTTGAGTTTCAGTATGTGGAGACGCCGGGTACCCATGAATGGAGATTCTGGGAGCAACACCTGAGAACAATGTTTGATTTTCTGTATAACGACAAGACCAAAGTAGAGTGAGGAGATGCAATTTGAAACCTGCAGCCGAAGGACCTAGCAAAAAGCTGAAGGGAAACTTGAAAGGCAATTCGCTCTGGAGTGAAATCTGGAAGCACAGAATGACGTACACCCTGCTTATTCCAGGGCTCGTCTGGCTGATCCTGTTTGCCTACATGCCAATGGGTGGCCTGTCTCTTGCGTTTAAAGACTACAAGGCAAACCTGGGGATCTGGGGAAGCCCATGGAGCGGATTTGAGAATTTCAAATACGTTTTCCGGGATCCAACCTTTATTGACGCCGTATGGCGGACGCTGTACATCAACATTCTAAAACTGATTATTCAGTTCCCGTTCCCGATTATTCTGGCTCTGTTGCTGAATGAATTGCGGATGCGCAGAGGGAAAAAGTGGTTCCAGACAGTTCTTACGTTCCCTCACTTCCTTTCATGGATCATCGTATCCGGGGTAGTCATCAACGTCCTGGCTTATGACGGACTGGTAAACAGTGCACTTGGTTTGCTTGGATTGCCAACCATTAACTTCCTAGGTTCCGAGTCCAACTTTGTACCGATGCTGCTGTTGACGGACATCTGGAAATCAAGTGGATGGGGTGCGATTATCTTCCTGGCTGCCATTTCTGGTATCGATCAGGATCAGTATGAATCAGCACAGATTGACGGAGCATCCCGTATGCAACAGATGTTCCGCATCACATTGCCAAACATTCTTCCTACAATCACCGTCATGTTCATCCTGTCGGTTGGTGGATTGATGTCTTCCGGTTTCGACCAGATCTTCAACTTGGCAAATGCCGCAACTAAAAATGTATCGGAAGTATTGGATGTATATATCTATCGGATTACGTTCCAGTCCTCAACGGACTTCTCATTCTCGACAGCGGTCAGCTTGTTCCGTTCCCTCGTGAATATGGTCTTGCTGCTTCTCGCAGACAGATTTGCCAAGTGGCTTGGCGGAGACGGTTTGTTCCGATAAGAGAGGAGGAAAAATGAAATGAGTAAGAAAGCTAACAAAAAGCCGAGAATTGGTACAGAAAAAATGACATTTCTCGATTACATTATTTTCGCCATTTTACTTGTGCTTGCTCTGATGATTCTGATTCCGTTCTGGAATGTCATCATGATCTCGTTCGCAACACAAAAAGAATATGCTGACAATCCATTTTTGATGTTCCCTAAAGAATGGACATTGGATTCCTATAAGGCGTTGTTCGCTGACGGAACGATTCTGTCGGGGTACAAAAATACAATTATTTTGCTAGTTATCGGTTTGCCACTTAGCTTGTTCCTGACAACAAGCATGGCATATGGCCTTAGTCGCAATAAATTTCCGTTCAAGAAATTTCTCTTTTTCCTAGTACTGTTCACCATGATCTTTAATGGTGGTATTGTACCGCTGTACCTGATCATGAAATCACTTCACCTTACAGGTACGCTGTGGTCTGTTATCCTGGCGGGAAGCTTCAGTGCGTTCAACATGATTCTGATGATGAACTACTTCTATACCTTGCCTGAGTCGCTTATGGAATCGGCGAGATTGGATGGAGCAGGAGAGTGGAGAATTCTGTTCTCTGTTGTTCTTCCGCTGGCTACACCAATTATGGCTACAATCACGTTGTTCTACGGTGTGGCGTACTGGAACAGTTGGTACGACGCGATGATATTCCTGCGAAAAGCGGATCAGTTGCCGCTCCAGAATGTTCTCAGAAACATTATCGTCACATCCCAGACGAACGCATCTAATGCATCCAGTGTGGATGCTGCCCAAGCAAGCAATTTCTCAATGGGTATGAAGATGGCGGCAGTATTTGTCACCATGGTACCAATTATGTGTTTCTTCCCAATGCTGCAAAAACACTTTGCCAAAGGGGTATTAACAGGGGCTATCAAGACCTGATTATACGTATAGGATTTTGCATTAAAATTCTACTAAAAAACATGGGGGTAAAACATGAAAACGAACAAAAAGTTGTCAGTAAGAGCTCTCTTTGCCATCACGCTTAGTGTAGTTATGCTGATGGTGACCGCTTGTTCCAGCCAAGGAGCTTCAGGTGGTAACGAAAAAGATGCAGAGGGAAATTACAAAGATAACCTGACCATCTCTGTAGCTAACCTGACAGAAATTAAAAACGGGAACTTGGATAATGACTTCCACAAGTTCTGGACAGACAAGTTCAATGTAACATGGGATTACAACTATATCGATTGGGATTCATGGGGCGAGAAGCTTCGTCTGTGGATCAACTCTGGCGATTTGCCGGATGTAGCAGTATGGAACTATGTGCATGGCGATGCCATGAACAGTATTGATCAAGGCCTGTTCTACAAATTCCCGGATGACTGGAAAGAACGCTGGCCTAACGTGGCAGCAGCCTACAAGTTGACCGGTCTTGGAGACAAGCTGGAAGAACTGACGGGTGGAACATACGTCCTGCCAAGACCAATCTATTTCGAGAACAAACCTGCTGACCCATTGACGAACCAAATTGGTGTCATTGCACTTCGTAAAGACTGGGCTGAAGCGGTTGGTTTCGAACTGAAAGATGCATATACAACAACTGAATTGAATGAATACGCTGAGCTTGTAAAAGAAAAAGATCCAGGCAAAGTGGGCAACAAACTTGTACCTCTGTCCTACAATGCGGCAGATGCTATGACGAATATCATTATGCCGAACAGTGTGCATGCCATGACCGACACGCCGTTCTACAAAGGTGAAGATGGTCAGTTCCACTGGGGACCAGCAGATCCTGAAACTCTGACAGGACTTAAATTGATGCAAAAAGCCTACAAAGATGGTTTGCTCAATCCTGAATTCTACACATGGAAAAACAATGAAGGTCAAAACAACTTCAAAGTAACAGGTACAGCTGCAGTAACAAGTCTGGGCGGACTGGCTTCGTACAGACAAGGTCTGGATTCTGATATGAGAAAGAATCTGGGTGTAGATAGTGATGAACTGGTACACACAGCAATCGTAGTGGGCGACGATGGAAAATACCGTAACATGGAGCAAGCTAACTTCTGGTCTGCATTGATCTTCAATCCAGACATCAGCGACGAGAAATTCGAACGGATCATGGATCTGATCGACTACTCGACTACCAAAGAAGGACAACTGCTCATCAACATGGGCTTCGAAGGAACAGATTGGAAATATGATGAAAACAAAGAACTGGTTAGCTTGCTGCCAGAAGGTACTGTTCTGGAAGACAAATACCCAGCACGTTTCGAAGGTCTGTATCTTCTGGGTGACGACTTCAGTGTTGTAAACCCTGCAATTAAAAAGGATTATCGTGATAGAGCTGTGAAACTGTTCGAGGAAAAAGCAAAACTCGGTACAGAAGGTCAATCACTCGCAACATACGACTGGGATGTCAACCTGTACGATTCCAAAGCTAAAAGTCAGGCTTCATTCGACTACCAGAATGAATATGCCAACTTGATCCTCAAAAATGGAGATCTGGAAGCGAACTGGAAAGAATGGGTGAACAGCAAAATGTCCCTGGTTCAACCTTACCTGGATGAACTGAACAAAGAATTCAAGTAATCATTCAGTAATTAGCAAGATGGGATATGACAGGTGTGTTCTGTCTGTCCCATCCAATCGAACCCGGTGCGCGGTCTCTCCCCGAACGCAGCCGGGTTCTTTATTTCTACAACATGTAGTGGAGGATAATGTCTATGAATAACGAGCAGTTGCTAGACCTTGTAAAACAAATGACCTTGGAAGAAAAAACGGCCCAGCTGCTTCAGCTGACCGCTAACTTTTATGAAGGAACCAGTGTTGAAGGTCAGATCACAGGTCCAATGGAAGAGATGGGAATCACGGAGCAGTCCGTGGATGCCAGTGGCTCCATTCTGGGATTGTCCGGTGCACAGGCCATTATTGATGTACAACAAGCATACCTGAAAAAAAGCCGTCTCGGCATTCCGCTCTTGTTCATGGCGGACGTTGTGCATGGTTTTAAAACTATTTTCCCCATCCCACTAGCCATTGGCTGTTCATGGGACACTGAATTGGCAGAGAAAAGTGCTGAGATTGCAGCACGTGAATCCGCCGTATCTGGCCTCCATGTTACTTTTGCACCGATGGTCGATCTTGTTCGTGATCCGCGCTGGGGTCGTGTAATGGAGACAACAGGCGAAGATCCTTATTTGAACAGTCTGTTCTCTGCGGCATTTGTACGTGGATATCAGGGCGACAATTTGAAGGATGAGCCGGATCGTCTGGCGGCTTGTGTAAAACACTTTGCAGCATATGGGGCAGCAGAAGGTGGTCGTGATTACAACACGGTCGACATGTCTGAACGCAACTTGCGTGAGTACTATTTACCGGCTTACAAGGCTGCACTGGATGCAGGCGTAGAAATGGTTATGGCTTCATTCAATACCGTAGAGGGTATTCCAGCGAGCGGAAATGAGAAGCTTATGCGTGACATTTTACGTGACGAGTGGGGCTTTGATGGTGTATTGATCTCCGATTGGGCTTCCATTCGCGAGATGATTGCTCATGGCGCTGCTGAAGATGATCGTGAAGCCGCGTACCGCGCCATTCGTGCAGGAGTGGATATCGAGATGATGACACCTTGTTATGTCCATCATCTGCCAGAGTTGATCAATAACGGAGAAGTGGAAGAAACGCTCATTGATGAAGCGGTGCTGCGTATTCTGCAACTGAAAGAAAAGCTGGGATTGTTCGATAATCCACTGCGTGCAGCTGATCCGGAGCGTGAGCGTGAGATTGTCTTCTCAAAAGAACATCGTCAGGTATCGTATGAGCTTGCAACCAAATCCGCTGTATTGTTGAAAAATGATAATGACGTTCTTCCGCTGAAGCCAGAAGCCAATGTAGCGTTAATTGGACCTTTTGCTCAAAGTGAAGACATTCTCGGATGGTGGTCCTGTGAAGGTGTCAAAGAGGATGCCGTTAAACTCGGAGCTGCTTTGCAGGAACGTCTTACTGCAGGAAAAGTTCATATGGCTCAAGGCAGCAACGTTCACACGATCACCGCTGAACAGATTGCTGAAGCGCTTGAAATAGCAAGCAAAGCTGATCTGATCGTGCTTGCACTTGGTGAAGATTCCGAAATGAGTGGTGAAGGTGGATCGCGTACGGATATTCGTTTGCCAGCAGCTCAACTGGAATTGGTTAAACAGCTCAAAGCAGCGGGTAAACCAATCGCCACCGTTATTTTCAACGGTCGTCCTCTGGACTTACATGGTGTATTTGAAGAATCCGATGCTGTGCTTGAAGCGTGGTTCCCGGGCAGTGAGGGTGGAGCGGCCATTGCCGATGTATTGACAGGTGTGGTGAATCCATCTGCGCGTCTGACAATGTCCTTCCCGCAATCTGTAGGTCAGATACCGGTATATTACAATCATTTTAATACAGGACGTCCACTCAATCCGCAAAAGACGGAAGAGCGTTATGTTTCCAAATATATTGATAGTCCGAATGATCCACTGCTTCCGTTTGGCTACGGCTTGTCATACACCTCGTTTGAGTATGGTGACCTGGAAGTTTCGAGCAATGAAATGACTGCTGATCAACCTCTGACGATCCAAGTGCGTGTAACCAATGCTGGCGAGCGTGCTGGTGTGGAGACGGTTCAGTTGTACGTACGTGATGTCACTGGTGAAGTTGTGCGTCCAATGCGTGAGCTGAAAGGGTATGTTAAGCTGTCACTCGCACCGGGTGAAAGTGGTACGGCTACATTTACATTAAACGAAGAACAGCTTCGTTATCATCATTCCGATTTGAGTCATCGCAGTGATAAAGGAACATTCCACATTTTCGTAGGGCCGAATAGCCGCGACACATTGGAGAGTACGTTCAAGCTGGTGTAATGGGATACACCTCATATCGATGAATGATTGAACTCATCATACAAAAGCAGCAAAACTGCACTGCCTTCTTCTCTTCTGTTCAGCAGCGGGGAACAAGGCAGGATAGGAGGATATGAATAGATATATGAAGACCATGAATAAATCTCAAATCAACGTACAATCCGGCGATCTGTGCTTTACGTTCTGGGAAAGCGGTGATTTGTTTAAGGCTGTAAGTGGAACAACGATGATTAATCAGTGGATGGCTAGTCCAGTGGACGGCTCCATGAACAATCTGTACTTGCGTTTTCACAGTGAATCTGCCATTCGGTTTGTGCCAATGCTTGGCATTCACTCCGACAGCCAGGTGAGCACCGACGGTAGCCGTATAGTATGGACAGGTACCGCTGAGGGCGTAGGCTATCAGGTTGTATTTGCTCCAACAACCCGAGGTGTATGGTTCTGGGATGTAACCGTAAACGGTAATGGAGAAGAGGTCGACGTGGTCTATGGCCAGGATGTCGGCAATGCCGATCCAGGTGCGGTACGTAGCAATGAGGCTTACTTGTCGCAATACATTGACCATGCCGTATTTGAGGATACGAAGCTGGGATATATCGTAGCCTCACGGCAGAATCAGCCACAAGGCGGGGCTTTTCCTTATCTTCAACAGGGTTCATTAACCCGTGCAACAGGTTACTCCACAGATGGATTTCAGTTCTTTGGCTTGAGTTACAAGGAAACGAATGTCCCTGAAAGTCTGAGCAAGCCAACACTTGCAAATGAAGTGTATCAGTATGAATTTGCATACACAGCACTACAGTCCGAAAAAGTGGTGTTGAGTGGCGAAGCTCGCTTTGTGTTCTATGGACTCTTTCAGGCCAACCATCCTGAAGCGGTGAAGGAACTTGAATACCAGGATGTTGTACAACAGGCTTGGGACGAGTATGAAGCGAAGCGTCAAGAGAATACAAGCACGGTACAGGCAGTAACCAACGTATTCCCAAAAGTATCTCTCCATCCGGTAATGGGTGAACCCTTGCCTACTTTATCGATGACTGAAGAAGAAGTGAATTCCCGCTTCCCGGCTTCGAAGAGACATCAGGAAGAGCGTGCGGATGGCGAATTGCTGGCGTTCTTTACAGATACGTATGAGCATATTGTGCTGAAGGAAAAGGAAATGCGTGTGGAACGTCCACATGGACACATTCTGATGAGTGGCAACAATGTGAAGCTGGGTCAGAACGTAATCACTACGTCTTCCTATATGTATGGTATTTTCAATTCCCATGTGGTTGTAGGAAATACGAACTTCAATAAAATGATGAGCAACGCACGTAGTGCACTCAACATACCGAAAACATCCGGTCAGCGGATCTACGTTGAGATGGAGGGAATCTTCCACCTACTCACGATGCCTTCCCTGTTTGAAATGGGCTTCAACTATGTTCGCTGGTATTACAAAACAGCTGAGGATACGCTGATCATCACAAATTATACAACTTTGGATACTCCTGAAGTACATCTTCATGTGAAGTCGGAAAAAGGAATAGCTTATCGATACCTAATCACCAATCAGATTACGATGAATGTGAATGAATATGAACTTCCTGTTCATGTTTCCGAGCAGAATGGTGAACTGAGCTTCAAGGCAGATCACAGCTCCCTCAGTGCGGAAGTATATCCGAATCTGGAGTACCGCATGCGGGTAAGCGGAGCAGGAGTGAAGGTTGGCGATGAGACTGAGCTGGCTAGTGGAGTAAACGCAGGCGACGACTCACTGACGACTTTACGTCTGGACAGCAGCGCTGAATGGACATTGACCATTCAAGGTCTGTTGGAAGGAGGACAGACTGCATCCTCGACGCACAGCTTCGAAGAGGAAGTGTCAGCTTATCGTACCTTCTATGTAGAAGTAATGAATGGATTCCATTTGTCCCAACCTCAGAAGCAAGGAGCGGACGAGTTGTTCAAAGTGAATGCTCTTGCATGGTGGTACACCCACAATATGCTGGTGCATTACTCTGTTCCTCACGGACTGGAGCAATATGGCGGTGCAGCTTGGGGAACACGGGATGTCTGCCAGGGGCCGGTCGAATACTTTATGGCTACACAAAAGTATGAGCAGGTTCGCGATATTCTGAAGACAGTTTACTCGCATCAGTATGAGGATGACGGCAACTGGCCGCAATGGTTTATGTTCGATCGTTATTTCAAAGTTCAGCAGGAAGAAAGGCATGGTGACATTATTGTTTGGCCTCTTAAAGTGCTAAGTGATTATCTGATTGCTACCAAGGATTATTCGATTCTGAATGAGGAAGTACCTTATACCGTAAAACATGGTTTTGATTTTACTGATCAGACAGCCAGCGTGCTGGAGCATGCCCAGAAAGAGCTGGAGTATATCCGCAGCCATTTCCTGCATGATACATTCCTCTCTTCATATGGTGACGGGGACTGGGACGATACATTACAGCCTGCCAATGCTCAATTGAAGCAATATATGGTCAGCAGCTGGACTGTGGCACTCACCTATCAAACGTTGAAGCAGCTATCCAGAGCGCTTGCGCCTGTGAAACCGGAGCTTTCTTCCGAGTTAAGTGACATGGCAGCGGGTGTGAAAAGAGACTTCAGCAAGTATATGCTGGATACCGATGTGATTCCAGGATTTGTATATATGGAAGACCCGGCACAAGCAAAACGCATGCTGCATCCGGATGACAGCGAGACAGGTATTCAGTACCGTTTGCTGCCGATGACACGCAGCATGATCGCCGAGCTGCTTGAGCCTGAGCAAGCGCAATCCCATTATGAACTGATCAAGGACAAGCTGTACTGCCCGGATGGTGTCAGATTGATGAATCGTCCAGCACAGTATGATGGCGGCGTCAGCACTCATTTCAAACGTGCAGAGCAGGCATCCAACTTCGGACGTGAAGTGGGCTTGCAATATGTTCATGCTCACATCCGTTATATTGAAGCCATGGCGAAGCTGGGCAACCCGGATGAAGTATGGAACGGCCTTGGCATTATCAATCCAGTGGGTATTCAGGAAGCTGTTCCTAACGCAGATTTGCGTCAAAGTAATGCCTATTTCAGCAGCTCTGACGGGAAATTCAACAACCGTTATGCAGCGCAGGAGCAATTCGATAAGCTTCGCACCGGAGATGTACAGGTGAAGGGTGGCTGGAGAATCTATTCCAGTGGACCGGGAATCTACATGAATCAGCTCATTTCGAACGCTCTGGGTATTCGTCAGGAGGAAGAAGATCTGGTTCTGGACCCTGTGTTACCTGTCAGCTTGGATGGATTACATTTTGATTTCCAATTTGCGGGCAAAAAAGTAACCTTCGTTTATCATCTCAGTGGAGAGGCCGTACAACGTATTGTGCTGAATGGCAAGGAACTGGATGCGACTAGGCTGCAACAACCTTATCGTCTTGGTGGACTGCGTATTTCACGTAAGGAGCTTGAACAGAGCCTGAGCGAGAATAACGTGATTGAGATTTACAGTTAATGGTGTAAACGTTAGTCCATTTTATCAAGTATAAATATTTTAGATGTCAGGTCCTTCGATTTCGAAGGGCCTGATGAACATAACAGGGGAGCGAAGAATGTGGTCAGTATCAAGGATATCGCCAAACAGGCGGGAGTTTCGATCTCTACCGTGTCATATGCTCTGAATGGTAGCAACAAAGTGACAGATGAGACCCGTTCCAAAATTTTGGCTATCGCCAAAGAGCTGAACTATGTTCCCAATGCTGCTGCCAGAACATTGAAGAAGAGAGAATCCAAAATTCTGGGTGTATTTCTGACGGATTTTAGCGGGGATGTATATGGAGACTTGCTTAGTGGTATGAAATCTGTATGTAACGCGCAAGGGTACGACCTAATTGTGTGCAGCGGGAAACAATCTCATCGAATGCTTCCGGAGCGAATGATTGATGGTGCTGTCATTCTGGATCATACATTTGCGAGCAAGGAACTAATGCAATATGCAGACAGAGGACACAAGATTGTCGTTCTTGACCGGGAACTGGATCACCCCAATATTAATCAGGTTCTGCTGGATAACAAGGCAGGAGCAACCCTTGCGATGGAGCATTTGATTGAACAGGGACACACGAAGATCTATGTCGTGACAGGTCCTGAAGGTTCATTTGACTCAGCTCAGCGGTTGAAGGCTGTAAGGCAAGTATCGGAGCGGGAAGCGAACGTGGAATGGATTGAGATCACCGGAGATTTCGAGAAGAGTGGCGGTGAACGGGCAGCGGAACGTATTATTCAGGAATATACTCAACCAGTTGGGGTGTTTTGTCTCAATGACGAGATGGCGATTGGGATGTGTGACCGGCTTGCTGATAGCGAGTTAAACATAGGTCAGGAGATTGATATTATTGGATTCGATAATATTGAACTTAGCAAATATGTGCAGCCAAGACTGGTCACAATTGATTATTCCAAACGAAAATGGGGCGCACTCGCAGCCGAACAATTAATCAAGATTATTGCCGGAGAGCCTGTCGATCATGAACGCATCTACGTGACACTGGTGGAGGGCGGGTCGGTAAACAGCAAGGTTCAGTCAGAATATCTTGCACAAGCCCAAGGTGAAAAGGCGGTTAGCTATTGACAACGCTGCCCCCTCTTCATTTCATGCATGTTGTGTTGAACGACGACTGTACAGCAAGAGACAAGGCTTAGAAGAATTGAAGCATTCTTTTAAGCCTTGTCTCTTGTTTAGCTTCTTTAATTGACCCATTATAAAAAGAAAAAACCTCTCACCAGGAGAGGCTTGGCCCTTAAAGGCCCTTGGTTTTGTCATTGTTGTAGGATGAAGTGAGAATGCCTGTAAGGAAGAGAGCCAATACAATTGCAATAATCCAAAATGTCAGTGAAAATGACATACCATAGCACCTCCTGCAAATCTTTACTTCTATTATAACCATTATAGGAAGAAAAGAAATGCTTCACTCCATCATTTGTAAAATAAAAAGTGAGTAGGTACAGGTCGGAGGCTCCCGTCCGAGGGGTTATTCACAACCCGGTTGTTCACGATGAGTGAGGACGATCCGCCGCCATCCAGATTATAGGCGTCCACGACGCCAAGCTTGTACAAACGTCCTTGCAGCTCTTCCAAGGTGGCTCCTGAGCTTCCACCTTCGTTATACCCGTCAACAACGATAATCAACAATTGATCGTCCTTGTAATTGCCGATCACAGTGCGTGGAGCCCGCTTGGGTGACACTTTCCATTTGGCGGGAATGACCGTTTTTTGCCCATTCTGCAAAAGAACGGGTACAAATGTGGCACCAAATTGTGGTTGTAGGCGATCCAGGGAACTTTTGTCGAAAAATTTACCGCCTACCAGCTTACCGGCATCATCAAGACCTACAAAAAACAGATCCTTAAAGCTGGCCTGAAAACCATTCACATACTTGCCATCCATAACTGTTGTACTCAGCGGATACCGTTTACCGCCACTGTCGGCAAACCCGCCGGCATTAATTCCGGCAATGGCACCGCTGCGCTTGACCGCCTGCATGGTTGTCTCAGATCGGCCTGGCTCGCTGTCCAGAGCCATCTTCATGGCCGTGGGATCTTTTAGCTTGATTTTCATCGCATAGCCTTTATAGGGGCCTGGATTGACCCTATAGAGTTCAATCGTAAGTCGATCACTGTCTATCCGTTCAAACGGAACGCCCAGCTTGGATGAGATTCGTTGATTATAGATCGTTTCCGGGCGAGCGGCTTGAACCGTAGCCTTCTGTACAAGCGTCGACATCGTACTCGTTGTCTGATTGTACAGCTGTGTTGTTCTTTTAATAGAAGAAGAAGTCTGAACAGCAGCTTCTTTTGCCCCTGCAAGCTCCTGACTAATTGCCTGGGTCCGGGGTGTAACATTCTCTTCAGCCAGACCGGAATGAATGAAATCTCCGGGGTCAAGCGGAGGACGAATCAGCAGCATGCATAATATCAATCCAACAAAAGGAGCAAGTGCAAGCATAAATAAACGATTAACCTTTTTTACGGGTGTAATCATTTGAGCAGGTCCATCTTTTTCTGGAGTGTCTCCAGTTGTTTTTTGACTTCGCTCAGCTGAGTATACAATTTGTTGCTGTTGTCGGTTTTATCGTTTGCATTATCCTTGGTGAAAGTCAGTAATTCATTAAAGGACTGCACCTGGCCCTGCAGGTCCGCTACTTCCTTGGATATCGTTGTTAGCTGCTTTTCGTAGTCGGCTTTGAGCGCTGCAATCTGCTGTTGATTATGGGTCTGAAGCTGATTAATCATCTGTTGCTGGAGGTGGTTACTATAATAGTAGGTTCCGAGTACTCCAAGTGCAATGAGAACAATCCACATGACCAGAAACAGCTTGACTGAAGATCCGGCCTTACCTTTGGCGCTCCGGGTGTGATGGATGTCAGAAGGTTGGACAGAAGGTTTCATATCATCACTCCTGGTTATTTATAGGTACAAAAAATTTTCCAGTCCTCATTCTATCACGCCACTATTGATTACGCAAAAATGAAATTCTTTGAGTAATAGGATAAAAAGAGATTGCATCGGAAGGAAGTCCTAGGATACAATTTCTTATAGATGCAATAAGTAGGAACTTTGGGCAAGTTTTTCGACTTTTTTAGATAGAAATGCAGGAAATTTATACTATATTTTGATCTTTCTTCACTTGGGAAGACAAAAGTCCTGATGTGATGACAGCAAAATACAGTAGAAATAGAGCTGTTCTTACAGCTGTATCAAGTGTTTTTCTATTTTTCGACATTATCCGACTTTTACTTCTTCTATACACGGACTGTCGCAAGGGTAGAGGCATCATCATGGCTGATGGTGGAAAAGGAATTTGTACAATACATAACAGGGGGAACAACAATGAAAAAAGTATGGCAGGTGGTCATCGTAGATATCCACCCCACCAGCATGCTGGGTACGAAATTGATTTTGGAAGAACAGCAGGATCTGTTGGTACGGGGGATGACTTCGACTGGGTCCGAAGGTCTTGAACTGGTGAACATTCACCAGCCCGATCTGATTTTGATGGATTATCGGCTTCCTGAGGGCCAGGCAGATCAGTATATATCCCAAATGAAAAATCTGTCGGCTCATAGTCACATCATTATTCTAACGTACGAGGATAATGTAAAATTATTTCGTCATCTAATCAGTCTAGGTGCAAGTGGCATGCTGTCCAAACAGGCTTCCCCTAGCCAGCTGATTCATCTGATATCTGGGCTGCGTGAGGGATGTGTATCCATCCCATTATCCTGGTTAGCCAGTTCGGAATGGGCCCAACCCGTCGAATCTCCGGCAGAAGAACTTATTGTTGAATTAACAGAAACCGAAACTTTTATCATGGAAAGAATTGTTCAGGGCGTAACCTATGATAAAATAGCCAGTGAGATTAACGTTAGCAGACGTTCGATTGATAATTACCTGCGTAAAATATACGTCAAGCTGGATGTAAGCAGCAGGGCACAGGCGATTGAACGGTACGCTTTATATGCGAGGCAGACCAAAACCGTATCCTGACGAGCATGGCTCCATGAATCTCTATGTACGAATGCTCGTCAAGTGTCCGGTCTGGTCATATTTAGTGTCCAACAAGAATAGGTTGTAGGGGCTACGGACTGCGAGCACAGTTCGGATTAGGGATGAAAGGGGAACGGACCGATGAAATATTTCTTCGCCTCCCGTACAAACAGGCTTTTGACATCACTGCTGAGGGACATACGTGAGATGTCTGGTCGGGATTATTTCATTTCTCTGGCAGAAGAACTGCCTGCGGAGGAGCTGTTTCCATTCAAATTGCTGGAAGAAGCAGCGGTGTCTGTATTTAGTTCCGGACCCTCCGCATTGCAGTATGGTGAACCGGCAGGGTATAGACCGTTGAGAGAATGGCTGGACAACGATTGGAATGCTCGCAAGCGCATACGGACAGTCCCGGAGCAGATTCTATTGACTACAGGGACCCAGCAGGCGATCGATCTTGTGATGCGTTTGCTGCTTGAGCCTGGAGATTCCGTGTTGGTCGAGCATCCTACTTCTCCAGGCTGTCTCGAGGTTTTGGAGATGCAAGGTGCCAAAATCGTGCCCGTCACAGGCGATGGGGATGGCATTTTGCCTGACCTTTTGGAGCATCACATGCAGCAGGTGAGACCGAAGCTGCTTTTTGCTGCACCCAGTTTTTCCAATCCAACCGGCGTGCTTTGGAGTATGAAACGGCGTGAGGCTGTGCTTGATCTGTGTTCACGCTACGGCGTGCTGCTCGTGGAGGATGATTCCTATGGCGAACTTCATTTCGATGGATTGGAGCCGGGAGACTTCTACCGGAAGTATCCTTCCCTCTTTGCGCTGGATACAGCGGATCAGGGTGGACATGTTCTCTACATTGGTTCGTTTAGCAAAACTGTAGCACCTGCCCTGCGTACAGGTTGGGCTGCCGGGCATCCGGCCTTGATCCAGGCTATGGCCTCGGTGAAACGGATAGCAGACGGACAGTCCAGTCCCATGAATCAGAGATTATTGTATCAATTGCTCGCCCATTCTCCTTTTAAGTGGAGTGATCATCTCTCCATGCTGAACCGGGAGTATAAGACTAGGCTCAAGCTTATGCTCGAATTATTGAAGCGTCCGGGATGGAAAGGGAGCCAGTACAGCATTCCTGAAGGGGGAATGTATCTGTGGGTACAGTTGCCGGATGGATTGGACAGCGGAGCTCTGCTCAAGGCAGCGTTGTTAAAAGGAGTATCTTTTCTTCCAGGTTCCCTATGCTCCACGGGTGAACAGGATCATCGGTACATCCGATTGAACTTCAGCCATCCCGGCCGGGATGAGTTGCTGCTTGGTATGAATCTGATCAGTGAGTCCATAACAGAGTTTACAGCCCGGAGCTAATCCGGATATAGAAAAGAAAGAATGTAGGGTCAAATTCATGCCTGGAACCTGTGACAGCATAAGTTCCAGGCATTGGATTTGGAAGCAAATAAGTTACCCCCAAAGTAATTACGTTATTGCATCCACTAACATTTTTATATATAATATGTATTAATGAGTTGTTGTTTTCTTTATATAAGCTGCATTCATTGCAAGTTCAGGAGAAGCACTCATATATTTTAACTAACGGGGGAACGAACATGTCTAACATTTTATTTGTCAAAGCAAACGACCGTCCTGCAGATCAAGCAGTCAGCGTACAATTGTACGATGCATTTTTGAGCGCATACAAAGAATCCCACCCAGGTGACACAGTTACCGAACTGGATCTCTACAATACAGATATTCCTTACTACGGCAACACTGTAATTACAGGTGGATACAAAGCCGCTAATGGTATCGAAGCAACTGCTGAAGAGCAAAAAGCAGCTGCACTGGCAGCACAATTGCAAGATCAATTCTTGGCAGCAGACAAAGTGGTATTTGCATTCCCACTGTGGAACTTCACTGTTCCAGCACCACTGGTAAACTACATTTCCTACCTGAGCCAAGCTGGCAAAATGTTCAAATACACTGCTGAAGGCCCTGTAGGTCTGGTAGGCGACAAAAAAGTGGCATTGTTGAACGCGCGTGGCGGAGTTTACTCCGTTGAGCCAATGGCATCCGCTGAAATGTCCGTTAAATATGTAACAAATGTACTGAACTTCTGGGGTATTCAAAACCCTGAACTGGTTATCGTTGAAGGCCACAATGCTTCACCTGACCGTTCCCAAGAGATCGTAGCAGCAGGTCTGAAATTGGCTTCCGAAGTAGCAGCAAGCTTCTAATAGCTTATATATAGAAACACGAAAAAGCCCATTATCTCCGTTGGAGATGATGGGCTTTTTTTGCATCTGCATTTTGCATGGAGCTACACTGCCTGTTGCCTCAGTCATCCCTTCCATGGATCAGGTAGGGCTCCGCTACTTCCGCAATATGTTCCAGCTCACTGTCTTCATGTTGATTCAAGGAAAAATCTATTTCTAGTTCATTTATACTCCGTTCAATCATATCATTATCCTCAAGCATGTGAGCATGCTCGGTTAGTGCCTGCACACCCTTAACCGTCAGCACATATCGTCCACGGGATAGCCGCTCGAACCAGCCATAATAGTTTTTTTGCAAAATGGCCGCAGCGGAGCCCACACTTGTCTGTTTGCTGATCGAGGCTGGAGAGGCTTCTCCCTGAGCGCGAAGGGCGAAAGCTACACGTAATGCCTTTTCTCTGTAAGCGGTGACCAGCTGCCTGCGTGTGCTTCCTCCCGTGTTGTAGTCACCACTGCGCTCGTCGAATTCCTTCAGCAGTCGCTGCCGCCGGATGCCGCCTTTACGGACAACGGTGCAACTACCAGGTATAAGAGATTGGACAGCAGGTTCGCACAGCACATCAATCAGAGGTGATTTGGTTTTGTAGAACGTAACGGTGATAAGGCCCAGTCCAAGTTGTCTGCATAGTGCTGTCAATTCGCCCCAACGCTGGTTCACAGCACCACGCTTGCTACGATTCCGCTCAACAGCCAGATACACGAAGGGGCTGAGCTTCAGGCGCTGCATTCCCTGTAGCAGCAGAGACAGATTAAATGTTTTTTTCATCTCCACAATGAGTGGTTCGTTTTGATCCGATTTGACCCCAACCAGGTCACAATGTTTGACTTCAGCCTTCACGTCGTAGCCGCGTCGTTCGAAAAAAGCCTTTACAGGTGAATATAACTCGGTTTCGTACTTTACTGCCATCGTTTCTGCTCCTTCCCTGAAGTGGCTCGTATCTGGCCATCTATTGTCCCGTTTTCTGAATTTAGAACCTTCATTATATCATATCCGTTCTTTTTTTTCTGAGTGCACAAGATGTCTGATAGAACAGGGAAAGCCTCAAATTAAGACCCGCGGATTGAAAAAAAGAGGTCAACTTATCCGATTTGCCGCATAGGTATGTAATACACTTTTCACAACAATACATGATGTTTGGACAGAGGGTGGCGGGACTAATCCGGACCGCAAGATTGGTATTCAAGCACAAGCCGTAATTCTATTGATTTCTTCATACCATTCGGAATGGTTGACAATCACACTAAAGGAGCCATGGGAGGTACCAAGCATGAATATTTTTGAACGCGTTGCGGAACATCGGGCAGAGAGTGACCGTTTATCATGGAACGGGACATTTGAAGATTATATTGCACTGCTGAGAGAGGACCCGACTCCGGCAATGACGGCTCACGCACGAGTGTACCAGATGATTGAATCGTTTGGCGTGGAAGAAGTTGGGGGGCACAAACGGTACAAGTTTTTTGAACAGGAGATTTTTGGGCTGGATCGTTCCATTGAAAAGCTGGTGGAAGAATATTTCCACTCAGCAGCACGTCGTCTGGATGTTCGTAAACGTATTCTGCTGCTGATGGGCCCAGTCAGCGGAGGTAAGTCAACACTGGTAACGCTGCTGAAACGTGGCCTTGAACAATTCTCCCGCACAGAGAAGGGTGCTGTATACGCCATTGAAGGATGCCCAATGCATGAGGAGCCTCTGCATCTGATTCCGCTGGAGCTTCGTCCCGAAGTGGAAAAGGAGATCGGTGTCCGCATTGAGGGCAATCTCTGCCCATCCTGCCAGATGCGTCTTCGGACGGAATATGGGGGTGATATCAGTAAGGTGCGGGTAGAACGGGTCATCATTTCCGAGGATAACCGGGTGGGAATCGGAACATTCAGTCCATCCGATCCCAAATCCCAAGATATTGCCGATCTGACAGGAAGTATCGACTTCTCAACCATTACCGAATTCGGCTCTGAGTCTGATCCGCGCGCCTATCGTTTTGACGGTGAATTGAACAAGGCCAACCGTGGATTGATGGAATTTCAGGAGATGCTGAAATGTGATGAGAAGTTTCTGTGGAACCTGTTATCGCTGACGCAGGAAGGTAATTTTAAAGCAGGCCGATTTGCCTTGATCAGTGCGGATGAAATGATTGTGGCGCATACGAATGAATCCGAGTACAAATCATTTATCTCCAACAAAAAGAATGAAGCCTTGCAATCCCGGATGATCGTCATGCCGATTCCCTACAACCTGAAGGTCTCCGAGGAAGAGAAGATTTACGGCAAGCTCATTCAGCAAAGTGATATGAAGCATGTCCATATTGCACCGCATGCCCTGCGGACTGCAGCCATTTTCTCCATACTTACCCGCTTGAAAGAAACGAAGAAACAAGGCATGGATCTGGTCAAAAAAATGCGGATGTATGACGGTGAAGAAGTCGAAGGGTACAAAGAAGCTGATCTGCGCGAGATGCAAAATGAATATTTGGATGAGGGCATGTCGGGCATTGATCCACGTTATGTCATCAACCGGATATCCAGTGCTTTGATTAAGCAAAACCTTCAGTGCATTAACGCGTTGGATATTCTCCGGGCGATCAAGGATGGTCTGGATCAGCATGCTTCGATTACAAAAGAGGAACGCGAGCGTTACCTGAACTTTATTGCCCTGGCTCGGAAAGAGTATGATGAGCTGGCGAAGAAGGAAGTGCAGAAAGCATTTGTCTACTCGTTCGAAGAATCGGCCAGAACGCTGTTCGAAAATTACCTCGATAATATCGAGGCATTCTGCAACTGGTCCAAAATTCGTGATCCACTGACGGATGAGGAGATGGACCCGGATGAGCGTTTGATGCGTTCGATAGAAGAACAGATCGGTATTTCCGAAAATGCTAAAAAAGCTTTCAGGGAAGAGATATTGATCCGCATCTCGGCTTATTCCCGGAAGGAACGGAAATTCGAATACAGCAGCCATGATCGTTTGCGTGAAGCGATTGAAAAGAAACTGTTCACTGACTTGAAGGATATTGTGAAGATCACAACTTCAACCAAGACACCAGATGCCACTCAACTGAAACGAATGAATGAAGTGATTAAACGGTTGATTGAAGAACATGGATATACCGCAGCTAGTGCGAATGAACTGCTCCGTTATGTGGGCAGTCTGTTGAATCGCTAATCTGCAACGAACCATTCCGGATCAGGCTCCTGACGCCTGCTGTGAGGCTCCTTCACAGCAGGGTCAGGGGTCTTTTTATATAGGTATTTGTACAATTATGACTAGTAAAATGACAGAGAAGGTCAATTCCATGACAAATTAGTTCTAATGGTATATGTAAAATTAGGTCATTTAGTCTATAATCGGTAAACAGATATTTACAATTTAATATTTTTTGTGGTTATTAAGGAGCTGACAGAACTAGTTATGAGTATTACTATAGCAAGACAACAACAACTTGATTATATTGGGTTGACCGCCGGAGATCTACAATTGCTTGCGGATCATCGACCTGCTTTTGAGAAAGTCGTGGACGAAGTGGTGGACCATTTCTACAATCATGTAGGCAATTATCCGAATTTGGTCGATCTGATTGCCCGGTTCTCGTCCATTGACCGTTTGAAGGAAACACAAAAGCTATATTGGTTATCCATGACCGATGGTGTAGTTGATGATGCATACATTGAACAGCGCATTGCAATCGGACTGGTCCATTCCCGCATTGGTTTGTCCGAAGATTATTATCTGGGTACGTATATGGTTTACCTCGATATTGCAACAAGTATATTCCAGCAAGTCATCCCCGAACACTGGCATCTGGTCATCCAGGCTCTTAGTAAAATGTTCAATCTCGATTCACAGCTTGTATTGGAGGCTTACGAGAAGAAGGAAAAGGAAAAATTAAATCAACTTGCTGAAGATCAGCAGCATACGTTGCTGGCCATCACGGAGATTACCCAGCAGTTGACGGGCATGATTAGTGAATTGAATGAAAATGCTCAGGCGATCTCTGATGTGGCCAGAGAAACGGCTGCCTCTCAGGATCAGGCAAATGGATTGTTGGAAGAGCTGACTAAGGAAATTCATCAGATTGGCAAAATGGGTGAGATCATTCGTGAAATCTCGGATCAGAGTCATCTCGTGGGTTTGAATGCCGCCATTGAAGCTGCACATGCAGGAGAATTTGGCCGGGGATTCGAGGTGGTTGCCAGTGAGGTTCGCAAGCTTGCGGCTAGTTCCCGAGAGGCTCAAGGGAAAATTCAGTCGAACTTGGCACAGATCATGAAGAAGCTAGGTAGTGTTCAACAGGAGTCGGAGCACACTGCTTCGGGAGCAAGGCGTCAGGCATCCCGATCAGAAGAGCTTGCGGTTTTTGCTACCACTATGGAGAAACTGGCACTTGATCTCAGGAAATTGGATCATCAGGAATAGGCGTTAATACTGGCTGGAAGCTGTGATACCGTTTCTGGCTGTTTTAAGCTATAATGGGTAGACAAACCTGCCGATGTTATAGTGAATGCAGCCGGAGACAGGGGATTTGAAAGAGGTTGAGGTGATCAGGTGGCTTCTATCCATGATGTGGCCAAAGAGGCGGGCGTATCTGTTGCAACCGTTTCCAAAGTGCTGAACGATTATCCCGATGTAAGTGACAAAACTCGCAAAAAAGTCAATATAGCCATCGAACTATTGAAATATCAACCAAATGTGGTTGCACGTGGACTTGTAAAACGCCGTTCTTGGACGGTAGGTGTGTTGTTGACGGTTCCTTTTACCAATCCGTTTGTATCGGAGCTGCTTGAAGGAATCAAAACAGCACTGGAAAACAGTGGATACGATCTTGTTCGCTTATCTACACGTTTTGATGATCCAACATACTCGTTTATTAAACATTGCCGCAGCCGAAATGTAGATGGCGTCGTTGTATTCGGGGAAGGAAGAGACAACAAGAGTCTTCAGGAATTGGTTACTGCGGAGATTCCTACGATGTTCATCGATACCGACTTGTTTGGCAAGCGGGCAGGATACATAACGACGGATAATGCCAATGCCATTGCCATGAGTGTGAAGCATTTGCATGAACTGGGTCACCAGAAAATTGCTTATATTTCAGGTACACTTGGGCCTGCTGTAGCGAATCTTCGACTGGATGGATATCGGGAAGGCTTACGTGTCTGCGGCATTCCATATTCTACGGTGTACCTGGAGGTTTGTGACTATTCTTTCGATGGGGGCAGTAAGGCAGCTCGCCGATTGCTTGCATTGAAGGACCAGCCTACGGGGATTGTCTGTGCTTCAGATATGTCTGCTTTTGGTGCGATCCACGAAATTGAGAAGCATGGTTTACGGGTGCCCGAGGATGTATCTGTTGTCGGATTTGATAACACATACTATGCGGAAGTGTTCAAACCAGGGTTGACCACGATTAATCAAAATATTCATTCCATTGGGATCAAATCGATTGAATATCTGATCGCCATGATTGAAAATCCTGCTTATACGCCACCAGTTATTACGGAGCCATCCAATCTGGTGATTCGTCAAACGACTGCACCTGCGCAAGCGTAAAGATCTTCCAACCAGCACAGCCTATGGGCTGTGCTTTTTTGGTATGTCGTTTCATTTTAAGAAATAACGGGGTTCAGAAGTTACTGAGTAAAGCTGGCAAGAAAAGCTGTTGACTTTTTGCCACACAGACCCTAACAATAAAAGGCAGAATAATACAAAAACTAATGTAATCGCTTACTTTTGCTGATGGATATAGGGAAACTGCAATTGTCATTCAATGGGAAGGGTGATGGTCATGCATCGGGTACTGCTGGTTGATGATGAAGTATATGCTCGCAAAGGACTTCGAAAATTGATCCGCTGGGAAGCATGCGGGTTCGAGGTGGCTGGAGAGGCGAATGATGGGGATGAGGCTTGTACCCGGATTGAAGAGCTGCAGCCAGACGTTGTCATTACGGACATACGTATGCCGGAGACGGATGGACTGGAATTGATCCGGCGTACGGTTGAGCGTGATGAGCAGGTTCTAACCATGCGCAAACAGCCCTATTTTATCATCGTGAGTGGATATAATGATTTTGCTTATGCCCAGCAGGCTGTAAGGTATGGGGTGCAGGATTATATTTTGAAGCCAATTGATGAAATTGAACTGGAAGGGACTTTACGCAAGCTGGCGGAGGAGTTGAATCGTCACAAACATGCTGAACAAACCAGACGTGAGCAGGAATACGTCAGACTACTTGATCAGTTTATCTATGGCGAATCGGAATCGGGAACGCTTGAACAGTGGACTGAACTGACGGGTACACGTGCTGGCGACGCACTGGCATATCTGCTGTTTGAGAATAACACGCCACATTTCCGAGTTTCGGATAATACTCAAGAAGAGGAGCCGGGAGCCAGGAACGGAGAGAATTTTGGCCGGATTGTGCAGTCTGTTCTTGGAAAGATGTATGCAAATCGCTCGTATCTTCATGTAAAAGAGCATGGCGAACGTATCGGAGTTCTGTTAACTGCGGAACATCTGCACCCCTATTCAATGAATCTTCATGAGGTTGCCAGGCAAATGCAATCTTGCTTCGCCTTAATGGGTCATGACTCTGTAAGTATATATATTGGGAAGGTTTGTTATGAACCTTTACTTATTGGACATGCCTATCAGACCGCACTCAAGGCTATTTCCTATAAATTCATTTCAGAGAAGAGTGGGATCGTCCTGTATGATGACATGCAGCATGAACCTGTACAGTGGGTGCATACCGATCATGAAAAGGAGCAGGAACTCCTGACACTTATGGAGGAACAACGGGTTGAGGCGTTGGAGAATGCAGTGGGTGAATGGTTCAACGGAATGAGAACGGCCAATTACGCTCCTGTTGCCGTAACGTCAGCAATTCACCAATTGATCTCAGCGGTTCTATCCATTCTGAAATCCGCTGAGGCGAATGTGAAAGAGATACCTTCGTTCAAGCTAATTTTGGCATGGCAAGCAGATCGGGGAACGTTGGCTGAAGCCAGACAGTTGTTGACGGTTTTTATGCTGGATTCAGCACGTAAACTGGCGGAACAGCGTCAGTACAATCACAGGGGAGCCATGACTAAAATCAAACATTATATTGAAGCCAACTACAGCAGCAATATTAGTCTGAGAAGTATTGCCTCCGAATTTTACATGAACCCGGTCTATTTGGGTCAACGCTTCCGCAAGGTGTATGGCGTGTATTTCAATGACTTCCTGCTTCAGCTTCGGATGGAGGAAGCCAAGAAGCTGCTGCGTCAGACGGATATGCGAGTATATGAAATTGCCGAGAGGGTTGGGTTCGGAAGCAGTGACTATTTCGCGACTCAATTTGAGAAAAAGGAATCATGTTCCCCTACGGAATATCGAAATCGCATCCTGGATGAAGGGTAGGGAGATGACACCGTGAAGCTCAACTTTTTTAATAATATCCGCCTACGGGATAAAATGCTGATTTTGTATCTTTTCTTTGTACTCGTACCCGTTATCCTGACGAATGTTATTTTCTATCAGGTGACCATAGCGAACGTAAAATCCCAGCGAATGGCTGACCTCTCCAAAGGAATGGAACAGATCCGAAGTCAATTTATGGGGGAAATTCGCAATGCGGCCGATTTTTCCTCAAGCTTTTATACGGACAGTATATTAAATGACATGCTGGATGTGAATTATACAAATCCGGTTCAGTATATCGAAGCCTACGATTCTTATCTTCGCAAAATCCTGAATACCTATTACTCCGGCTACCGCTCCCTCCAAGGCTTGACGATATATGTGGATAACAAAAGTGTACTGCCTTCCGGGGGAGTTGAGTTTCTGACTGAAGAGGTTCGACAGTCCGAGCCATACAGGCTGCTGGCAAACAGTGAACACTCCGCACCCATTCTGATGAGATCCGGTCCTGAAGGGAATCGGCAGACGTTCAGCATTTTACGCAAACTCAATTATTATGATGCTCTTCCCGGATGGAAGGAAAAGTTCGTACGACTGGATCTGAAGCCGTCGACGATTCGCCAAATTTTCACCAACCTTAACGTTCAGGGCAGCCTGTATCTGATTAATCCGGCTGGACAAATAGACTACTCGACGGATTCTGGTATCCCATGGACCAGTCAACTCGTGAATTATGGCGATGTCATGGATCAACAAAGTAAGAAAGAGTTCGAAATGGCCTATCCATTGTCCGGTGAAATGGAGGGATGGAAAATCAACGGAGTGTTCGATGAATCCGAAATTTACAAGGAATTGGGCAAACCCAGTCACCTTGTCGTTGTACTGGCCTGTATCAATCTGATTCTGCCAACCTGGATCATTATCTGGATGACACGTACAATCCACGTGAGGCTGGCACGAATATTGAAACACATGGAAAAAGTGAAGCATCAGCGATTTGAACCGATTAGACAGCCGGAATCGTCGGACGAAATTGGGCAGCTTACAGCCGAATTCAATCGCATGACGATGACGATCCATCGTTTGATTAACGACGTCTACGTGGCAGACATTCAACATAAAAATTTGGAGTTACAGCGGCGGCATGCCCAATTAAACGCATTGCAGAGCCAGATTAATCCACACTTTTTATTCAATGCGCTGGAGACCATCCGCATGCGCAGTCTCATGAAAGATGAGGATGAGACGGCACGAATTATTTATCATATGGCTAAAATTTTTCGAAATGCCCTAACCTGGAATCGGGATAAAGTCAGCATTCAGGAAGAATTGGAGTATGTGACCTGTTTTCTTGAAATCCAGAAATATCGTTTCGGTCAAAAGTTGAATTATAGGATTGATTTGGACCCAGAGGCTGCGGATTGTTCCATTCCCAAGATGACATTGTTGCCTTTTGTTGAAAATGCCAGCATTCATGGGATCGAACCACTGAAGGAAGGTGGGGAGATTCGGCTTTGTATTCGGCGAACAGGTACAGAACTAATCTGTGTGGTGGAGGATTCCGGGGCAGGTATGACAGAGGACAAAAGAAAACAGCTACTTTCTTACGTGGAAACGGAAGATTCAATGGGTGATCGCGTAGGAGTACAGAATGTCATCTATCGTCTGAAGCTGATCTACGATAGTCGGTTCCATATTCAGATCGATAGCGCTCCTAGGACTGGCACACGTGTCGAGATTGGTTTACCCCTCGAAGATTAACCAAATACGTTAAAGTATTAAAGATTATAAGGCAATAATATATAGTTTATCGGGTAAACAAAGTTTGTCATCAACCTTATAATGAGAGTGCTTACATCAGTGGGGGGAGAAAGAGGGGGCGTTCATATTGGTTAACCATATGCTGAAGCGCTGGCTACCGGCAGTATTAGCTTTAACCATGATGACGGCTTGTTCCTGGGGAAGAAGCGAGATTAATTCGGAATCCGGAGCAGTGCGAGACGGTAAAGAAAGCACAGAGAAAGTGACATTCACCTATTTTAAAGCGGGTTCCGGCAAGGACATCAATACAAACGAAACTACAATCGGCAAAAAGCTGGAGGAACAAACGGGGGTTAATTTCAAAATTGAATACCTTGTAGGTGATATTAATACCAAAATCGGAACGATGATTGCAAGTAACAAGTACCCCGATGTGATGGTCCCGGACGGGGCTATTGACAAAATTGTGGATGCGGGTGCATTTATTCCTCTCAACGATCTGATTGATCAGTATGGCCCCAACATTAAACGGGTGTATGAGTCGTACTACAACCTGATGAAAGAGGAAGATGGCAACATTTATTTTCTGCCCATGAGCGCAGTGGTTGGAGACTATCTGCCTAATCCGAATGTGGATCAAGGTGCATTCTGGATACAGCGGCGTGTATTAAAGGAGACTGGATATCCAAAGATCACCACACTGGATGAATATATGGATCTGATTAAACAATACGCTGACAAATACAAAGATGAAGGATTGACTGGATTCCTGTCATTGACGTATGATGATAAATTTTTTACGATCACTAACCCGGCCATGCATCTTGCAGGTTATCCGAATGATGGAGCCATTATGGTGGATATGCAGACACAGGAAGCCAAGGACTATGGGCTTACCGAAGAGACCAAACGCTGGATGCAGAAGTTGAATGAAATGAATTCATTAGGGCTATTTGATAAGTCCTCCTTTGTCGATAACTATGACCAGTATCTTGCGAAAGTGACCAGTGGGAAAGTGCTTGGATTCTTTGATTATGCCTGGCAGGTAGGGCAGGAAATGAACAATCTGAAGGAAGCCGGTAATGACGATTTGCGTTATATGGCACTGCCGATTGTGTACGACGCAAACACCAAGGATCAATATACTGATCCGCCGAGCTTTGTTAATAACCGGGGGATTGGCATTACCGTAAGCGCAGAAGATCCTGTCCGTATCATCCAATTCTTCGATAACCTATTAACGGATGAGAATCAAATTCTGTCCAACTGGGGGATCGAAGGAGAGACCTACGAAGTGGATGACAAGGGGCGATTTACGCGCTCTGCGGAAATGATCCAGAAAACAGATTCAGATGAGTTCCGTGAATCGTTCGGATTCAAATATTTTGAGTACAGCTGGCCGCGTTACGGTAATGGTTCGACTCTGCCTGACGGTAATTCTGTCGGTGTAGAACGACAACCCGAAGTTGCCCAATTCTCCTATACGGGTGGAGATAAGCTCATTCTGGAGAAGTATGGCGTGGAGACGTTCTCCCAATTGTTTGCTGCGCCAGATGAACGTCCATGGTACCCGGCTTGGAGCATTGCTTTTGATCAAGGTTCCCCAACCCATATCTATGGACAGAAACGTACAGATTTGCAAAAGAAATATGTACCCAAACTAGTCCTCTCCAGTCCGTCTGACTTTAACAAACTCTGGGATGAATATGTGAAAGAATTCAACAAGCTTGATGTGAAGGACTATGAACAGACGATGACCGAAGAAGTTCGCAAGAAGGCAAAATTGGTCCAAGGTGAATAAGGTGGCGAGGAAAGGATGGCGCGGAGGGATAAACGCCTGCAAGGCGCGTGGTGAATGGGAATTCGGCAATATTAAACATTCGTTTTATCTGGAAAAAAGTGTTGATTTTCACGTCTGGGACGTTTAGACTATATACATCAATATTAACGGGTTAGAGATGTATGACTTTGGCTTTATAACAAGTCGGTGGTCTCCAGACAAATGATGTGGAGGGAGTGCCTGTCATCCAGACAGCGCACTCGCTTTTTTTTACATTTTGCATACATACAAGGCATTTCCCGGTTGAAAGGACAAAGTGAGTGGAGCACCTACATGGAACGTACAACTTAGAACTGGTTATTTTATCTTACATTATTGCAGCGTTGGCTTCTTATGCAGCGCTTGACCTTGCGGGCCGGGTAAGTCTGGCTAAAGGCATGTCCCGAAATATCTGGCTTACCTGCGGGGCAGTCTCAATGGGTTTGGGAATCTGGTCCATGCATTTTGTGGGCATGCTAGCTTTTGTTCTTCCTATGCATGTGTCGTATTCCACAGGTGAGGTCTTTCTATCCGTTCTGCTTGCAATTATTGCATCTGGTGTAGCGTTAAATATTGCAGGTCAGCAGTCAGGTAAAATAAGCAAACTCCTGATTGCAGGAGTGCTCATGACCGCAGGTATTAGCAGCATGCATTATATTGGAATGGCTGCCATGTCGGTTACCATTACTTATGAACCAGGCATAGTGTTATTATCCATCCTGATCGCAGCTTTAGCTTCATTTGCTGCCTTGTGGCTCATGTTTTTCTTCCGGCAGCATCAGTCACGTTATACATGGGTGTACAAGATGGGCAGCGGACTCATTATGGGGCTGGGCATCTCGGGCATGCATTATACAGGGATGTCAGCTGCACAGTTTCATCATGCACATGATGCAATGGCTGGTTCGGGGATGCAGATTGAACCTTCGCTTCTCGCATATCTGATCGCTGCGGGTACTTTTATTGCCTTGGGGTTGACCTTGTTCGGTATCTTTATTAATCAACGTCTAACTCAGAAGGATCGACGGATTCATGAAAATGAACAGTGGTATCAAGCCCTGTACGAAAACCATTCAGATGCCATTATTTCGGTGGATAAACAAGGGGCTATCAAGGGGATTAATGCTGCAGTCACACGTATTACAGGGTATCAAGAAAGAGAGATCATTCATCATTCTATTGATGAGATTTCAAAGCATGTTGACATTCATTGGGCAAGTGAAATGCATCATGTGGAATGGGATGATGATAGCCGTGAGCAGCAGCATTTCATGGGGAATATGAAAAACGTTCATGGAAACCTGATTGATCTAAGTATCGCTGTAGTGCCTGTACTGATTGATGGTAAACACCAGGGAAGCCACATTCTGATCAAAGATATCACCGAGGAGAAACAGGCTCAGGAAAGCATCCGCCATCAGGCTCTGCATGATCCGCTGACCGGGCTTCCCAATCGACGCAAGCTGGATGATGTGCTGGAGAGCACGATCACGACATCTGGGGCAACAGGAAGTTCATTTGCGGTTATGGTGATGGATATCGATCGTTTCAAAATGATTAATGACTCTCTGGGACATTCCATTGGAGATGTGTTTCTTCGAGAAGTGAGCAGCAGAATCATGAGTGCAATCCAGGATTCAGACCCGAACGCGACGGATAATGTCATGCTTGCCCGTATGGGGGGCGATGAATTCACACTGGTTGTTACGAATGAGCAGGGGAATGAGGAACGGGTCGCTGAACTGGCAGAACGGATTGTTCGAGCGATTCAGCTACCTTATCGATTAAAGGAAAATGACTTTTACGTTACAGCCAGCATTGGAATTGCAATGTATCCGTATCATGGAACAGGAGCGGATGCGTTGTTGAAGCATGCAGACTCTGCCATGTATGAGGTCAAGAAAAATGGCAAGAATGGTTTTCAGTTTTACACGGCCCAGCTGGATTCGGAGCTATATGAACGAATTGAACTGGAAGGGTATTTGCGCAAAGCACTGGAACGGGAAGAGCTGGTCCTGTATTATCAACCTCAGATACGTACAGAAGACAGCCGTATGATTGGCGTAGAGGCTTTGATTCGCTGGAATCATCCAGACAAGGGTATTCTGTCTCCGAATGTGTTCATTCCACTGGCAGAAGAGACCGGCTTGATCTATGAGATCGGGAACTGGACACTGCGCGAAGCGTGCAGACAGATGAAACTTTGGCATGCGAGTGGCGGGCCGCTCATTCCGGTATCTGTTAACTTGTCTAGTCAGCAGTTTCATCAATCCAATCTGGTGGAGCAGGTCAAAAATGCACTCACGGAGACGGGCCTTGATGCCCGTTATCTTGAATTGGAAATTACAGAGAGTATGATGATGGATGCATCCGTATCCACAGGTATTCTGAATGAACTTACAGCGCTTGGAGTCAAAATCAGCCTGGATGATTTCGGAACAGGATATAGCTCGCTGAGTTATTTGAAGCATTTTCCAATTCATAAACTGAAGATTGACCGTTCCTTCGTGACGGATATTACGGAGAGCCGAAGTGACCAGGCGATTGTGGCCACGATCATATCAATGGCTCAGAATCTCAAGATGGAAGTGATCGCGGAAGGGATCGAAACGAAAGGACAGTTGGATATTCTGATGCAAAATGATTGCCGCGAAATTCAGGGATATTATTTCAGCCGTCCATTACCGGCAAGTGAAGTGGAGCATGACTTTTTTGTGCCGCTGCGGCTGCATGGAGCTCCAACAATTCTCTAAGTCCAATACTGACAACAGAAAAATGGATTGAAATGCTGAAGCGTTGGAGATGATGGGAATAGTTAGGCACGGGGCTGTAGGCGGTTATAATGTTATTATTTCATGGCTGAGTTGCAACACGGTTGTATGCTATAATTCAGATTAAGGTTCTCATCAGCAGGTTTAGCGATATCATCGAAGGAGGTTGCAAGGGATGAATTTTAGTCTGAAAGCTCCTGATGGCACCATCATTGAATCCTATGAGAAAGATCATAAGGAATTCATTCGTATTGCCGGCTTGGAATATGAAGTGTATAACCCGGTGGATGAGCTGGATTCTGATCCGGAATTACGACAAATGATTGAAGCATCCGAGAAAGACATCAAGCAAGGCAAGCTGTATTCGACAGATGACCTCATTGAACTGGTGAAGCGTGGTGAGTTGTAATTGATGGTTCAATGGACCGCCACGGCGATGAACCGACTTCGCCAGATCAAGAGCGAACATTTTACAGATCAAGAAACAATGGAATATAAAATGAATCTCATTCGCCGAGTGGAACAGAAAGTGGTCACCATGGGCACATTAATGCCGTCACGTGAGTATCGAAACACATATTACTGTATCGTGGATCAATACGTTGTATCTTACAAAGTGTTGGACAAAGGTGAGCGCTATGTGATAACTTCATTGAAGCACGGTGCAATGAAACGCAATTTTAAATATTGATTTTAACACGTGCCTGATTCTATTGATTTGCAAACTACTATTCACTTAATTGCCAAGCGGCAAGTCCCCGCCATATGCCAGGGACTTGCCGCTTTTTTGTGTTCTTATGATAAAAACTTGCGGTGATGCTTCTTGCCATCATATGTGAACCAGATCGGTTTATCTTCCACCCGTGTTTCTACATGGACGGTACGCCCCCAGAGACGGTACAGATAAGGAAGGGTCCGTTCCATATATTTCAGATCCAGCTCGATGCCCTCGTATTGATGCTTGAGCACGAGTTCTCCTGTTCGCAGATAATCGGCGTCCTGAACGACGAGATACGGAGAACCACCGTTGATGCGTGAAAATACAAGCTGATCCCGTATGTTTTGCCAGGACTTGTCGGTAATTTTCCAGTCCGGGCCCTTTTTCTCGAATACATAGAGGTCGAGGTCTTCGGTTAATTGCTTGGTCATGTAATTGCGGATAAATGAAGTATCGGAATCGAATTCACGTACCTCAAACATTTTGGTACGACCTTGCCCAGGTTGACGTCCAAAACGTTCTCGTTCTTCTTTGGACGGGTTATCCCAGCGACGTTCAATATCCTCGAATATTTTCAGCCCTAAATAGTAGGGATTCAAACTTTGCTTGGATGGCTGCACGACGGAAGAGTTTAGTTTGGCAAATTCAATCGTATCCTCACTGTTCAGGTCGAGCTCCCGTATAATACGTTGATGCCAGTAGGAGGCCCAGCCTTCATTCATAATTTTCGTTTCCATCTGCGGCCAGAAATAGAGCATTTCCTCACGCATCATACTCATAATATCCCGCTGCCAATCCGTCAACACTTCAGAAAATTCCTGGATAAACCACATAACATCCTTTTCCGGTTCTGGTGGAAAGTGATGCACTTGTATTCCTTCCGCAGGTGTTTCCTCGATCTGGGTATCATCAAGGGACCACAAGTCATCATAGCGACCTTCCGGCCTTGGCGTTTTCTCCCCACGCTGCTCCCGCATTTTCATCTCCATATAACGTTGTTTGTCCAAGTGGCGGGGTTTGATCAACTGTGGATCGACATGTTCCTGAATCGCTATAACGGCATCAATGAACGCTTCAACGGCCTCTGTACCATATTCCATCTCATAGTTGCTGATCCGATCAGCCGTCGCTGCCATGCTCTCCACCATATTACGATTCGACTTGGAGAAGCGGGCGTTGTTTTTGAAGAAATCGCAGTGAGCCAGCACGTGTGCGACGATCAGCTTGTTCTGGATCAGCGAGTTGCCATCCAGCAGGAAGGCGTAACAAGGGTTGGAATTGATGACGAGCTCATAAATTTTACTGAGTCCAAAATCATATTGCATCTTCATTTTATGAAAAGTCTTCCCGAAGCTCCAGTGACTGAACCGGGTCGGCATACCATACGCTCCAAAGGTATAGATGATATCGGCAGGGCATATTTCATAACGCATCGGATAATAATCCAGGCCGAATCCATCGGCAATCTCCATAATCTCGGCAATGGCGTATTCAAGGTCGCGGATTTCATCTGTCATCTTACGCTGCCTCCTTCCCGTTTCTGGAAAAAGCTGCGCAAAGCTTTGTACACTTCGCCTTTTTCTTTGATCACATAATACATGAATTGGTCGATCTTGATATGACGATAGGCGGACATGAGTGTGCTGCTGCGGTTGTACTGGTTCACCTCGCCATATCCAAACATATTGCTGCGCTTCATCAATTCCCCAATCAGTTTGACACACCGCTCATTATCCGAGGTCAGGTTATCTCCGTCCGAGAAATGGAAAGGGTAGATATTGTAGCTGGAAGGTGGATAACGGCTATCGATAATTTCCAGTGCCTTCATATATACAGAGGAGCAGATGGTGCCTCCACTTTCCCCTCGTGTGAAGAATTCTTCCTCGGTCACTTCCTTGGCTTCGGTATGATGGGCGAGGAAAACAATCTCGACCTTCTCATACTGACGGCGGAGGAAGCGGGTCATCCAGAAGAAAAAGCTCCGAGCGCAATATTTCTCAAAGGAGCCCATGGACCCGGATGTGTCCATCATGGCGATAATGACTGCATTGGACTGTGGAATGATTTTGTCTTCCCACGTCTTGTAACGCAGATCATCCGGACTGATATGGTGAATACCCGGATTGCCGGTAGTGGCGTTGCGACGCAGGTTCTCCAATATGGTGCGTTTCTTGTCAATATTGGACTGCATGCCTTTTTTGCGAATATCGTTGAATACCACTGTATGTGTCTCAATCTGATCCTTGTCTTTTTGCTTCAGATCCGGAAGCTCCAGTTCCGCAAAAAGCATATCTTCCAATTCCTCGATGCTCACCTCGGCTTCAACAATGTCATGCCCGGGTTGATCTCCGGCCTTCTCACCTTTGCCTGGTTTCTTCGAAGCGGGATCACGACCGATGACATCCCCGACCTGACTGTCACCATCTCCCTGCCCCACATGTTTTTGCTTTTGGTAGTTATACACAAAACGGTACTCATCCAGGCTGCGGATTGGTACCTTGATGATTTGTTGTCCATCGGACATAATGATGTTTTCTTCAGTAATCAAATCAGGCAGATTCTGCTTGATGACATCTTTAACCTTTTGCTGATGGCGTTGCTGGTCCTGGTACCCTTTGCGGTGAAGCGACCAATCTTCACGGGATACGACGAACGAGTAAGGCTGGTGTGAATTTGACATGTAGGCACCCCCCATTGATTACGCGGCACAGTTTGGCCTGTCGGTAATTAAGTATATTCACGGGCGGGGACGATATGTGATGCGTGAGTAGATAAAATGATACAATTACGCGAGTTTGCCTTATGGGATCATCTAAAATTGTACAGATCGTCCGGAACTTTTTTACAGAAACGATGAACAAGTGTGACGAACTTCCTTTACAATAGGGACAGGTGTTTACTTGGCATCCCTCAGAGGGATGTGTGTAAAGGAAGGATACCATTTGGATAAAAGGGCAGTTAAGGCATGGATTATGTATGATTGGGCCAACTCGGCCTATGCGACGACGGTACTTGCTGCCGTTCTACCCGTCTTCTACGCTTCCGTGGCTGCAGCTACACTCGATGCAGATACCGCAGCATCTTATCTGGCATACACCCATTCCATCGGTATGTTATGTGTAGCACTGTTAACCCCTTTGCTGGGGACATTAGCGGATTTATCGGGACGCAAAGGTGATTTTCTGCGTGTATTCTCAATTATTGGCATCGTAGCAACACTCGGTTTCAGTTTCATTGGGGAGGGAGACTGGCTGCTCGCTTCTGCACTGCTGGTCATTTCGACGATCGGATTTGCAGGTGGAAATACATTCTATGATGCAATGCTACCTGATTTGGTGTCTGCCGATCGAAGAGATATGATCTCCTCCAAAGGCTATGCTTATGGTTATATTGGTGGAGGATTGTTGCTTGCGATCAATATGCTCATGATTCAGCAGCCAGGGTGGTTTGGGATGGCGAGCACACTTGCGGGAACAAGACTTGCTTTTATTTCCGTAGCGTTGTGGTGGTTGGTATTTTCCATTCCTTTATTCCGCCATGCCCCGCGTCGACCTGCTGCACCGGATATGCCCAAGTCATGGAAAGGGTATGCAGGAGTGGGTGTACACAGACTTGGCCAAACTTTTCGCCAGATACGGCGTTTTCCGCAGCTGATGCGCATGCTGGTTGCTTTCTGGTTTTTCAATGACGGCATTAACACGATTATCTTGATGGCAACGATCTATGGAACAAGCATTGGGATCGGAACAGCAGATCTGATGCTTGCTTTGTTACTGACCCAGTTTATCGGGTTTCCTTGCACATTGTTGCTGGGGGCATGGGCACAGCGTTGGGGCGCAAAGCAGGTGTTGATGGTAAGCTTGTCTATTTACATATGCATCGTTATCTTAGGGTATTTCATGACGTCAGCCATCCATTTTTATCTGCTCGCTGGGCTGGTTGGTGTAGTGCAGGGCGTAAGTCAATCGACAGCGCGTTCCTTGTTCAGTAATTTGATACCTGCTGGTAGAACTGGAGAGTATTTTGGATTTGTGAATATTACAGGAAAATTTTCTTCCATTTTTGGGCCGTTTGTATTTGGTTGGGTGGGCCAATTAACAGGGTCAACCCGTTGGGGGATTCTGTCTTTAATTTTCTTTTTCGCTGCGGGGATTGCAGTGCTGGTGACTGTGAAAGTGCAGCAGGGGATGTCGGATGCGATTCAGGCGGATCAGGAAGAAGGGCAGGGCTGGATGCATCATCCCATTTCGGGAAAAAGCTCAGAGGAAAGATCGACTGGATAAGTGGTTATTAACGTTTTATAGCTAATGTTCATCATTAATAATAGTAGCTCCATGGGCATGTTTATTCGTAAACTGCTCTGGAGCTTTTTCATGTTCATGCAATAGTTACAAATGATGAGGGTCATAGAATAAGTATAAGTGCTTAAACGACAGAAAACAGAATAGAGTGGATAGAAAGATATTATGAAAAGGTGAAAATAAAAGATTGACATGATACATTTTGTATCATAGAGTAAAAGCATGAATACATATCGTATCTAAAGATTGTCGAAAGTACATCATCCATTTTACCTATTCCCGTATGGGAATATTAGCGGATATTGATATAAAGAGCTATACCAACTGCATGCTTATTTTAATTTTACAGAGGAGAGGCTGCCATTGGTAGATGTTCATGGTAACGGACTTGTCTTACTACTATGTGTACCTCGCAGTGGAAGTTCGCTATCCACCGTGATGCTGCAAAATCACAGCCGTGTATTTGCCACACAGGAGATGTGGTTTCTGATGAATCTTGTAGATTTGCAGAAGGCTGATTCCCGCCCCTATGGTGGAAGTGCCATTATCCGTCAGTTTTACAGCGCTATGGTTTCAGACGAAGGTTTTGAGAAGGCGTGCAGAAGCTTTGCTCTTGAAATCTATAACGGATTTCTGGAGGGGAGCGGGGCAGACTTCATCGTAGATAAATCTCCTCGTTACTATTATATGCTGGAATGGCTTGATCGCCTGTTTCCACAGTCCAAGCGCATTCATCTCCAGCGTAACCCCCTTGCCATAGCTGCTTCCTACAAAAAGGTAAACCGCCATACCGGAGAAGGATTCGAACTGATTCGCAGCTTGCAGAATCCGAACCTTAATATGAAAGCAGTTGATCTCACACTGGGCATGCTCCGTTTAAATGATTATTTTGCGGACAAACACACGAATGCCTATGAAGTTCAGTACGAACAACTTGTCTCCAACCCTCGGGACGAAATGGAAAAGTTATGCGGTTTTCTTGGCATCGGATATGAAGAGGGAATAGAGCAATATGGACGCTTTGTGGACAGTACAAAGTCCAATATGTTCTATAGTATGGGTGTCGGTGATCCGTTTCTATCCTCGCATCAGGAAGCTCATAAAGATTCTGTTAACAACTGGAAAAAAATACTCAATCCACAGGAAGTTGAATTCTATTGCCGGGTGATAGGCACAGATCTATTCCATCGGATGGGCTACAGTGAACAGCTCGAAGAAGCCGAGCAATGGACGGGTGTACGTTACGAAGCTGGCCCGGATGAGGAAGTCATCTCCAAGTTAACGCGTCAATTCTCAGAAGCAACGGGCAGCAGTTGGCAGCAAGGTTACCGGATGCAGCCTGTAGACCTAGCGAGCAACACTCCAGATGGAAACAAGGATAATCAGGCAGCGAATGAACCCGATGCAATTGACCCGACACTGGCCGCACTGGCAACGATCAGGCAGTTGGAAGCCGCATTACGTGCAGCCGATAATCGGCTGGAGCGAGGGTACAATGAGCGGGAACGGTTGAAGGTACAGCTTGCGTCTGCTCACAGCAAGATTCAGCGTATCAAATCCTTGATTCCATTTGGGAACCAGATAAGCGCCTGGGCTTCACAGCGCAAGATACTCCGGGGAGGAAAGTCATGAGCGCTATAGCAGGAATTGTTCACACCGATGGTCAGCAAGCGTTATGGGAGGACAGCTGGCGCTTATATGCCAGTCTGGGCCACGTTCCGGCGGATACAACGGGAGTATGGAAAGGCAATGAAGCTTTTCTAAGCTGCCACGCCCAGTGGATTACGCCGGAGTCGGTCAACGAGCAATTGCCCTTATATGATGAAGTGAGTGGTCTGACTATCACGGCGGATGCCATTTTGGATAATCGGGAGCAGCTGGCAGATCAACTGTCCATATCGAGGGTGGAGTTAGCCGGATTGTCGGATAGTGAACTGATCTTGCGAGCTTATCAGCGGTGGGATGAACATATGGCAGAGAAACTGCTTGGCGATTTCGCTTTCGCAATCTGGGATGATCGCAAGCGTAGACTCTTCGCTGCCAGAGATATTACGGGCATGAGATCCTTTTATTTTCGGCATGATGGTGAGCGGTTTGCCTTCTGTACCTTAATGAATCCGCTGCTGCAATTGGAAGGTGTACATAAAGAATTGGACGAAATCTGGTTGTCCGAATTTCTTGCCATTCCCGACATGCATGACTCAGCAGATATCCATTCGACCGTCTATCGGGGAGTGAGCCAGCTGCCCCCTGCCCATACGCTTAGCTTTAGGGATGGCAGGCTGGAACAGAAGCAATATCATCGCTGGGACGAAGTGGAGCCTCTACGGCTCAAGTCCGACGGGGAATATGTAGAAGCATTCCGTGAGGTATTTGGTCAAGCTGTTGGATCGCGTTTGCGAACGCATCGACAGGTGGCTGCTGCTTTAAGCGGAGGACTGGATTCTGGGGCTGTGGTTGGATATGCATCAGGAACTCTGCGGAGTCAAGGGAAAACATTAAATGCCTACAGCTACGTTCCGGTGTCTGATTTTACGGATTACACATCGAAAACACTGTTAGCAGATGAACGCCCGTTTATCCAGTCTACGGTTAATCATGTCGGTAATATCAAGGAGAATTATCTTGATTTTGAGGGTAGAAGCCCACTTAGTGAAGTGGATACCTGGCTTGATATTATGGAAATGCCTTATAAATACTTTGAGAATTCATTCTGGATTCGGGGTTTTTATGAAAAAGCGAGCCAGCAGGATGCAGGCATTCTATTGACTGGAGCGCGGGGCAACTTCACGGTCTCCTGGGGCCCAGCACTAGATTATTACGCCAGTTTGCTAAAAAGCGGACGTTGGTTCCGGTGGCTCCGGGAAATGCAGCAGTACAGTGAACGTACCGGGATGAAGTTCTCGCGAATTGCCAAAATTACGGGTCGTAAAGCGTATCCGGAATTGTTCAAATCCATGGCAAAGGGGGCTGCCCAAGCTGCGTCGGTGCAATTAATCCATCCGGAGTTTGCTAGACGAACAGGCGTATTGGAACGGCTCAAATCCATTATTGTTCTGCAAGGTGGTGCTCAGGCAGATGCGCTCAAAGTACGGGCAGAGAAGTTCAACAATCTGGCCATTGCGAACAAAAATGGTGCTGTCGCCACCAAATGCTCTCTACGTTATCGGGCGTGGGAGCGTGATCCTACGAGCGACGCTAGAGTGATCCGTTTCTGTCTGTCAGTCCCGATTGAACAATATGTTAATCAAGGGACGGATCGTGCTTTGATTCGGCGGGCTACATCACCTGAGTTGCCTGACAAAGTTAGGTTAAACCAGCGAGTGCGTGGTGTTCAGCCCGCGGATTGGTTGCACCGCATGATTCCAAATTGGGGCGATTTTACTGCCGAATTGCGTGCGTTATGTTCTGACAGCCGGGTCGCTGGCATATTGAACACAGAGCGAATCAAGTCCGCACTTGCTAATTTTCCAAACCCTCGGCCGGAGCTTGCTTCCCACCCCGACTTGCGGTTGATGATGCATAGCCTGATCGTGTATCGATTCATTCGAAAGTTCTGATGTAGCTAATGGATGTAGCGATATGAACTAGGCTACAGGTTCATTGGTCAGTTGACACATGAGAGGAGGTGAACACGATGCAAATGGAAAAAAAGGAATGGCAAGCACCAGCACTGGAAGTATTGGAAGTGAACCAAACGATGGCAGGAGTAGGTTACAGACAGATCGACTGGATCACTGTCCACGATGCTGATCTCTACGATCCAACTTCCTAAGTTGTTTAGTTTTAACATGTGCCATCATACTTAGAAGGGCGGAAAGGACAATATTCCAACTTTTCGCCTCCGCCCTTATATTGAGCAATGCGAATATAAGGGCTTTTTTACTTACAAGCAGAATTGCGAAGGAGGAGTCATTCATTGTTGCCTGTGCAGTATGAAGCGTATGGCTTGCGTTGGTTGAGCCAATTCCCAATGCCTGAACTCCAAATCGTACAGAGCGGTACAGATTCTCTAACTGCCCATACGGATGTACACATTGAAATAGCTGATTTGGCGGCACAGTGGGAAGCGTGGGATGTGGGGAGCGATAACTTTGTATCCCGAAATGGCAGTCTTTTTTTTCGAATCGAGGATACGGGACTGTTTCTTATGGAACAAGGACGCCGCATCGTGGTATCCCCTCAAACGGGAGCTGATGACAAAAAGGTTAGGTTATTTGTGCTGGGCACATGTATGGCCGTCATTATGATGCAGCGCGGCATTCTTCCGCTGCACGGAAGTTCGGTGGTCATTGATGGTTGGGCTTATGCATTTGTTGGACACTCGGGTGCAGGCAAATCCACTTTATCAGCTGCACTTGCCTCACGCGGCTTTCCGCTCTTAACGGATGATGTCGTGGCACTGACATGGGATGCAGGAGGAAGAGCAATCGTATCACCGGGTTATCCGCAGCAAAAGTTATGGCAGCCTAGTCTAGACGGATTCGGCATGAAGGAACAGGATTACGCAACGGTTCATGCTGAAATTACGAAATACGCGATACCGGTTCAGCACTATTTTTATGATAGACCTGTTCCGCTTGCCGCTGTTTTTGAACTTGATCCGAAGCCGGAAGAGATGCTTAAACCCGTACAAATGAAGGAGGTTGCCGGATTGGAACGCCTTCACATGTTGTGCTCTCATACATTTCGTAGTGGACTTGTTTCCAGACAGGGTCTGGCACAATGGCTGTTCGAGACGGTCTCACGGCTGTCTGCCGGTATTGAAGTTTTTAGAATCACGAGGTCAGGCTCTGATTTTACGGCATTTGAGATGGCTGACCGAATTACAGAATATGCGCGCAAAGGAGTGTATACGGGACAATGACAGCAACGAAGCCAATGAATGGGGAAGACCGTGTGTTGCGTAAGGAAGGCAATCTTGTCAGTGACATGGGCGGGGAAAAAGTCATGATGAGCATCCATAACGGCAAGTACTATAATCTGGGCAGCACAGGTGGACGAATCTGGGATCTAATCAGCCAAGAACGAACATTGACTGAATTGGTTGAAGTGTTAGCTTCAGAATATGAGATTGAACCAGACATATGCCGTGAGCAGGTTGTACAATTTCTAGAGCATTTGACGCATGAAGGATTAATTGACGTTACCCGCGGAGAGTAGACCATGTTGCGAAAAATAAAAGCATATCGTTCATTGCCGCGTGAAATTCGTGGATTGGTATGGGAAGCTTATGTCCACCTTGGATGGGCACGAATACTAAAGGCGATGCCTTTTGCCAAGATTGCTCCTGGTCTCGGTACACCCATGTACGAAACGCCGATGACGGGACTCAATCGAAGTGATGTGACGACAATACGAAATATTTCTAAAGCTATACTTATTGCCAGCAGGTATACATTATGGGAGAGTCGTTGCCTTGTCATGGCAATCGCAGCGATGAAGATGCTGGAACGCCGTAAAGTGGAGACTACTCTATATATGGGTACTGCACGGAATAAACAAGGCCAAATGATGGCTCATGCATGGCTGCGAAGTGGGAAATTGATTGTGACTGGAGCAGATACAATGGACCAATATACGGTTGTCGGCGTGTTTGGCAAACGGTGTCCTGAGAAGGGAGCTGGGGAGATTGTCTACGATACATGAGTGGGAACAATATACAGCGGATTTTCCGCAGGAGCTTAAGCTGATTTTGAGCATGATTAAAGGCGATCTAACAGCAATAACCCCTGAGGACGCCCAAATACGGATGAAGGACATAGACTGGCAGCTCTTTTTGCAGCTCGCCCATCATCATCGACTGTACTCTGTTCTATATCTGAAAATAAAAGAGTTGTATTCAGCGGTTATTCCCGCTTTTGTAGTGGAGAACCTGAGGCAGCAATATACAACTAATACGTTCCGTATGTTACATCTGACAGCCGAGATGGAGCAGGTATGTGGTGCTTTTCGTGAACGAGGCATACGGAATATTACGCTCAAAGGGCCTGCGCTGGCACATGATCTATACGGAGATATTTCTTTGCGGACCTCTAAAGATCTGGACATTCTCATTCCCTTTGATGATGTGGAGTTTGCGGAAGAGATTCTTGAATCGCTTGGTTATGAATCGAAGGAAGGCAAGAGAACACCGACTGTTTCCAGCTGGAAATGGCGGGAACATCATATCTGTTACAAACACCCGGTCAAAAGAACCCAAGTGGAGATCCATTGGCGGCTTAACCCGGACTCCGGAAGAGAAACCGATTTTGAATTATTGTGGAAACGCAGCCGATTCAGCACCTATACCCAGACGCCTGTCCGTATGCTGGAAAGGGAGGATCTGTGGGCATATTTGGTGACGCACGGCGCAAGACACGGGTGGTTCAGACTGCGCTGGTTACTGGATATCGACCAGATGATTCGCAATATGCCACTGGATGTCAAAAAAGTGGAGCGACGCCTGAAAGCAGAAGGCAGATTATCTATAGGATCACAAGCTCTTCATCTGGCTTCGGTATTACTGGACACCCCGTTGGATGCCAATTATCTTGCTTTGTTGTCTTCTCACGAACGTGTGGGAGAGAAATTAGCCATACGCGGCGTAGTGTTCATGAATGAGATGATTGAGAGCCCGGCAGATGTAAAAAGTTATCGTTCCTATCTGTTCGCACTGCGAAGCACAAGGCAGAAGCTGTTTTTCTTTATCGAACGTTTGTATCCGAGTACCTGGGATGTAGACCAACTACCACTTCCGCGTTCACTGCATTTTTTGTATTTTCCGTTACGTCCGTTTCTCTGGTTCTGGCGGCGAATCAAAAGGAACACGATGACGGAGAGGGGATAACGTATGATTTCGGAACTACAATTTTTTATGCGAAAACTGCATCGTGTAACGGGCCCAGTGTTGTATTGGAACCTGCTGGGCATGATCTGCATCAGTCTGATGGAAGGAATCGGCATATATATGCTTGTTCCGATGTTAAGTCTTATTGGTATTTTTGAAATGGGCTCAACAGGTCTGCACTTACCCTGGATTTCAGAATTTTTAAATCGTTTTCCGGAAAATGACCGGCTGCTGCTGGTATTGTTGACCTTTGTCCTCATTGTCTCTGGACAGGCGTGGCTACAACGTCTTCAGACGATTCGCAACACTCGAATTCAGCAGCAATTTGTTCGAACGCTGCGCATGGAAACCTATCGTGCCATCATTATGGCGCAGTGGTCTTTTTTTCTCCAAAAACGAAAATCCGATTTTAATCATATATTAACGACCGAACTCGCCCGTGTCAGTCAGGGAACGAATATTATGCTGCAAATGGCGGCTTCCTTGATCTTCACCGGCATTCAAATCGGCCTAGCATTCTGGTTGTCTGCCAAGTTAACCGCCCTTGTCCTGGTCTGCGGATTGGTATTGTTTATTGTCTTAAGAAAATTCGTGAAACGGGCAAAACAGATCGGGGATCAAACATCGGAATATTCCCAGAGCTATTATAACGGTATTACAGAGCACTTTAACGGTATCAAGGATATTAAGAGCAATATGCTCGAAAAATCACATATTAGCTGGTTTGAACGTATGTGTGGGCGAATTGAACGTAACGTGATTCAGTTCAGCCAGTTGAACAGCGGCACACAATTGATTCATCGAATATCCGCGGCTGTCATTATTGCTGCTTTTATCTATTTATCCCTGCATGTGCTCGCTGTTCCTCCAGCAAGTTTGTTGCTCATCATTCTGATCTTTTCACGGTTGTGGCCACGTTTCACGTCCATTCAATCCAATCTGGAGTATATGAGTTCGATGCTGCCCGCGTTTCAGATTGTGAGAGAGTTACAGACAGAAACCGAGAAAAGTCGTGAGATTAGCGAAAAAACGGGTAATGCTGGTGAACCATATGATGAGGAGTTAACGGTTCCCGGTCCACGTTCCGTTAGAATGAAGGCCCAGGTCAAGCCGAATGAGCAGGAAGATGACGCTGTGCGTATTATTGAACCCTTGGTACTTCAGGAATCCATCGAGTGTCAGCATGTGAATTATCGCTACGAAGGCAGTGATACCTACTCGTTACTCGAAGCGAATGCATCCATCCCTGCGAAAGGCATGACGGCTATTGTAGGCAAGTCGGGAGCCGGGAAGAGCACGATGATTGATCTGATTATGGGACTCATACGTCCGGAGAGTGGTCAGATTTTGGTGGATGGGGTGCCGTTAACCGAGAATCGATTGTTAGCCTGGAGAAGTTCAATCGGATATGTCTCTCAGGACCCTTTTCTGTTTCATACAAGTATTCGTGAAAATTTGCGTTTGGTTGATCCAAATGCCAGTGAGGAACAGATGTGGCATGCATTACAGTTTTCTTCGTCTGCAGCGTTTGTCCGCAAACTTCCACAAGGACTGGATACCATTATCGGTGATCGGGGCATCCGCCTGTCTGGTGGTGAACGTCAGCGTTTGGTGCTTGCCCGCGCCATGCTTCGGAACCCTTCTGTATTGGTATTGGATGAGGCGACAAGTGCGCTGGATAGTGAGAACGAACAGCATATTCATGAGGCTCTTGAACGCCTGAAAGGGCATGTTACCGTAATTGTTATCGCGCACCGACTATCCACTATTCGAACAGCGGATCGAGTGATTGTATTGGATGAGGGCCGGGTCATTCAACAAGGGGGTTATCAGCAATTGTCTACTGATCCGGTGGGCACGTTCAGCAAACTGTTGAATATGCAGGCAGGTGTCGTGGGGCAATAATTCTCTCTGTAAATCTGGAAATGAACAAAGCAAAAAGGCGCGCCATTAAAGGCAGCGCCTTTGAAGCATGTGTAGTAGGAAAGTAATTCAATCTGATCGCCATTTGCAGTTAGTGAACGATGGCATTGCTAACAGGTTGCGGCAGCTGAAAGGCACCAACACGTTCCAGATGCTGCACAATTTCATGCACGGCCTCTTCGATGGACAGCTCTTCGGTATCAATAATCAGTGTAGGATCTTCTGGAATATCGTAAGGGGCAGAAATGCCTGTGAAATGTGGAATAACACCGTTGCGTGCCTTTTTGTAAAGTCCCTTCGGATCACGGCGTTCGCATTCTTCGATTGAACAACGAACATAAATTTCAATGAAATCATCAGCTTCAAAGAGCTGTTTAACCATATTCCGGTCTTGTGCATCTGGCGAGATAAAGGCGGAAAGAACAAATAACCCGGCATCTACCATCAGCTTGGATACTTCACCAATCCGTCGCAGATTTTCTTGCCGATCCTCGGCCGTGAACCCAAGATCCCGATTCAGTCCATGACGTACGTTATCCCCATCAAGTACGTAACAATGAACCCCTTTTTCATACAGGTACTGCTCCAGGGCAAATGCAAGCGAGGATTTTCCTGCACCGGATAGGCCGGTGAACCATAAGGCTCGACTGCGATGACCGTTATGTTTTTCCCTGTCCTGCCTGTTTAAGCTGGATTGCTGCCAGGTAATGTTACGCTCTTCCTTTGACATGGGTATCCGCCTCTTCCTACTTATGATATGTATAATATTTTAACATATTTACAAGATTATAGCACCTTCTGAATTTAGCGGAATATAGCGTGAATCAACAAGAATTCGGGTATAGATGTAGTACATACATAGCAGGAGGAAGACCAAGATGAACAATAACATACACAACATACAGGTATATTTTCAGTGCGCGGATTGCGATCAGGATATTCGGGCAATCTTTGCTCAAGAGCAGGTCAGTGCGGTTCGCTGTTCAGAGTGTGGTAGAGCATACACATTGATGAAGCCTACCATTGGTGACGAGATTTTACTTGATTGGGAGCAGGAGGCTCTATATCATAAATTGCGCGCAGATCGCTCTGAGCATGATAATCATAATATGTCTGCCCTGATTATTAAAGTCATTGAGCTGCTCACCTGGCGGGATAGTGGTGATGGTCAGACACGTGCAATAGAGATGGTTAGAGAATGGTTGGCTTCCAGTGGAAAACCTCAGACCTTACTTGAATTGTTTCATCATCCCGAGCGAGACAATAAACGGTTTTGAACGGAGAAATGAGAACTGGGCTCCATGATGTATAAGTATGTGAAGCGATCTGTAATCGAAATTTACATACATTAGCTGTTCCTGTGGCATATTACCTGAAGGTGTTCGTGATAGGAAACGACAAACCGAATTTTTCAGGAACAGGAGCGGATAGCAATGAAGCGAATGGTTCTTTACATGCTGCTGGCTGTATTGACGTTCGGTATATTACCGGCACATACTGAAGCATCGCCAATAAATGGAGCTTATCATTTTGGCTTCAAAAAGAGCCAAAACGGCCAGTTGCCTTCCATTGATCAGGAAGGATTTAAGGAGATATTGCAGCATAACGATGCCATTTTCCTGGGGGATACAAAACAGAAAGAGCTGTATCTTACGTTTGATAACGGTTATGAAAATGGGTTTACGCCAGCTATATTGGATGTTCTGCGCGACAAAAAAGTGCCAGCTGCTTTTTTTGTCACCGGACATTATTTGAAAGACCAGCCTGAATTGGTGAAGCGAATGTCAGCAGAAGGCCATATAGTGGGTAACCACTCCTGGAGCCATCCCGATATGACCCGAGTTTCCAATGAAAAAATAAGAACAGAGCTTGATCAGGTACGATCTGAGGTCAATCGGTTGACTGGACAGCAAGCGACCTTCTTGCGGCCACCACGTGGCATTTTTAACAACCGGACGCTTGCAGAGAGCCACGCCCAAGGTTACGTTAATGTGTTTTGGTCTGTTGCTTATAAAGATTGGGATACCAAAGTGCAGCGTGGGACAGAGTATGCACGTCAGCAAGTCCTGAAACAGCTTCATCCAGGAGCAGTCATTCTGCTTCACTCTGTGTCGAAGGATAACACAGAGGCGCTTGCTTCCATCATTGATGAGGCACGTAAGCAAGGATATGCGTTCAAAAGTTTAAATGACCTGAAAACAAAAAGTTATTAATGTTACATGTTTACAATAAAAAAAAGGCATCCTGAGCTACGGTAGCTTGGGATGCCCTTTCTGGCTTGGCCTTGAGCCCTTTTATAGAACTGTGTTATAAATGATACCGATCGTTTTGGGACCACAATGACTACATATAACGCAACCAGCTGTAGTTAATTCCACTCGTGCTCCAGTCTGCTCCTGCAGAGACTTTTGCAAATCAAGCGCGTCTTCTTCGGCCATGGTATGCACGACGATAACGAGATCACGATCGATCTGTTCCTTATGGTTAAGTGTGTTTTGCAGCATTTGTTCCAGCGCCTTTTCCCGTTTGCCACGGACTTTGTAGGCAGGAGACATCTTGCCATCGGCTACTCGAATGACGGGGCGAATTTTCAGCAGACTACCAATCAGGTTTTGCATGCCAGAGCAGCGTCCACCTTTATAGAGATACTCCAACGTATCGATGACAAACTCCGTTCGCACATTTGGCTTGATGGCTTCAACGAGATGTGTAATTTCCATCAGGCTTTGCCCTTTTTCTGCTGCATGAACTGCCTTCATGACCATCAGGCCAATCCCGGAAGAAAGATTCAGAGAATCCACGACAGAGATGCGACCTTCTGGAAATTCGGAACTGGCCAATCTTGCATTTTGGTAAGTTGACGAAAGTTCAGAGGACAAGCTGATATATAAGATATCATACCCTTGTTCTATGTAAGGTTGAAATGCCGTCATGAAATCAGCAGGTGAAGGTGCTGCCGTTTTGGGCAGACGCCCATCCCTGCTTACACGTTCATAGAGCTGCTCCGGCTTAATTTCAGCACCGTCCTTCAGTGATTCCTCACCGAACACGACATATAAAGGGATGATACCGATATCGTGCTGCTGGATCCATGCTGGGGCCAGATCACTTGTGCTGTCCGTGAAAATTTTGATTCGTGACATGTCAATCTCCTTTGGATACGAAAATTTGGCAATAGAATAGATCATATGGATCAAGATAAGATGGATCAGTGTTAACATTTTTGAAGAATGAGAATGAAGCGGAGTTACGCTTTTACATCATATAGATCCCTGCAATTATAAGCCCTGCAAACGCCAGGATCATGACTCCACTGAGAATGGTTCCGATGATAGCAAAGACTTTTTTGCGATTTTTGAGAATGAGCCCGATCACACCGAGAATGAGTCCAGCCAGATTAAGAATCAGACAAACCAGAACAGCCAGAGAAGCCAGAACAACTGCTGGATGTAATGCGATCTCTTCCACTTGGATCGGTGTAGTTACGACGCCAATTGTACTGTTGATAGCCATTGTGGCAATACCTAAAGTCAGCATGTAACCAATGATCGAGACCAATCCAATCACAAAACTTGCAATACCAGGCCCGGAATGTTTCAATCGACCCATGGATGGATCTTCAAGGTCGGAGGGGTAAGGTGTAAACAGATTATCATGATTGGGATCTGAATAATCCGCAGCGGAACTGGATTGGTAAGGATGATGGTTAGTCTTGTTATTTTGATTATCCATAAATGGGTTATCCCTCCCTTAATCGTGGTCATGAGTGTAATTAACCTAATCCGGGTATTATGATTCTCATCAAGAGGATGAAGGCATTCCTTTTTACTTTTCCATAAAAATCGATAAAAATCAAGGTTTAACGCCAGTTTTCGTCGATTTGGAGGCAAAAGCGAAGTAAAGTATATATAACCAGACATATAAATGCCTTCGCATCGTAGCTGGCTGGTAAACACTGCAAGGATTCGCTAAAATAATAGTTGAGAGATGAATTAAGGGAGAGAAGTTAAATGCAACGTATATGGATGATGCTTGGTGCTGTAATGACAATGCTTTCGGTAGCTATTGGTGCGTTTGGTGCACATATGCTAAAGGAAAAAATTGGTGCAGACGCCATAGCCGTGTATGAAACCGGAGTGCAGTACCACATGATACATGCAATCGCACTGCTGATTATTGGTCTTACAGCGGGCCAGCTTGGTCCGTCCACCAAGCTCAAGTGGGCAGCACGCCTGCTGTTTATTGGAATTATCATATTCTCGGGCAGTCTGTATGTACTGAGTATTTCGGGTATTAAAATATTGGGAGCTATCACGCCAATCGGCGGGGTAGCCTTTATTGTCGGATGGTTGTTATTAGCAATAGACGTATGGCAGCGGGGAAAAGATCGCTCATGATGACGGATTTACAATAGCTGGGCGTAGTTATGGAAAACTTATAATGTAGCAGTTCATTGTTACATGAATGATTACCTAAAAAAGCAACTTGCCTGGGAAATGTTGTGGAATTCCCCTGTAAGTTGCTTTTTGTTTGAATACACATTGAGTTAGAGAAACTCATCAATTTCATTGGTTCGGAACGTATACACTTGTTTTTCATCCACATGGTAGACGCTTACAATGCTGGTATCCCGATCAAAATTCAAGATTCGGCATGGAATGCTCTGATGCCGGCCGTTCTTGTTGTTCACAACGATCCGAGTAAGACGGTTTTCTTTGATAAGGGTATCAATCCATACATCGAATGAATTTCCGTTGGTAGTGTTGGATGCTTCGGTTGAAGGAGCTATCTGGGAATCAGGTGTTTCGATTTCACTTGGTGGTTTGACTGGAACGGTTGAAGCCGTCGCTTGATTTGGTGAAGAGTTCTTCTGTCTTGCATTGGATTGTGATTTTTTTCTTTCTTTATGAAGAAAGGCGAATGAGTCCTTTTTGGACTGCAGTGTCACTTCAATAATTTTGCCAAGCTCTATGCCGGATTGAATCCGGAAGTCCGCAATTTGTTCCTCTTTGTTTATGAACTCCAACAGGGACTGCAGTGCCAATGCATTCGAGCGGCTCTTAATAAGAATATCGACATTGAATAAAAAGCCGATTTCTTCTTCGTTGGATAAGGTTTCTTTCATTCATCCCAGCCCCGTTAAAAGATATGTCAGCAAAAACATGCTTCAATACACTATATCATTAAAAAGGCAATAATCATAGTGCTGGAGACATAGAAAATGAGCGATGCAATTAGGCTAATTCAAGTAAAACCATATGCATTTCCAATCCTTTTCCGCAGGTGTCCACACGGCTATCCAGAATGAGGCATACAATTATCGTGACCTGTGGAAGAGGAGGTGTATCGGGAAATTATGGTGACGATGGAGCCGATTGTGGTTGGAGAACATGTTCTGATTGGGGTAGAGGTAAAGCTGCCTAAAACGACATTATTAACGATTAATACATCCAAAGGATATATCATGTGCGGAGCACTCGATGTGGGATTACTTAATGAGAAGCTTGGGGATCGCAAGATTATTGCAGCTCGGGCGGTTGGCGTGCGCACATTGGAACAGCTGCTGCATGCACCAATGGAGTCGGTGACAACGGAAGCCGAAGCCATGGGCATTACGGTTGGCATGACGGGTGTAGAAGCATTGCTCAAGATGATCTAATCCCTGAATATTAGACGATTAAAAAGGCTCCCCTACTGGGGAGCCCTTTCTTTAATTTACATGTACCAATCCTATATCAAACAATCAAACATGCTTCCACTAATTAAGCTTCATCCTTGGCGAACAAGGCAGCCAGATTCTCTTTGAAAGGAGCGCGAACGACGCCTTTTTCCGTAATAATGGCCGTTACATATTCGTTAGGTGTGACATCAAACGCCGGGTTGAATACTTTCACACCTTGTGGTGCCGTACGTTTGCCAAATCCTTCGGTTACTTCTTCCGCAGCACGTTCCTCAATCGGAATGAGATCTCCGGATGGCGTAGACAGGTCAATAGTGGACAGTGGGCTGGCAACATAGAAAGGAATGTTGTGCGCTTTGGCCAGGACCGCTACGCTGTAAGTTCCGATTTTATTAGCTACATCCCCATTGGCAGCGACGCGGTCTGTACCCACGATAACTGCCTGAATCCAGCCTTTGGACATCACCATGCCAGCCATGTTGTCGCAGATCAGAGTAACGTCAATACCGGCTTGCTGGAGTTCGAAGGCCGTAAGGCGTGCACCCTGAAGGACAGGACGCGTTTCGTCTGCGAATACTTTCAGGTTGATGCCACGCTCATGAGCGAGGTACATCGGTGCAGTCGCCGTTCCGTATTTCGCGGTTGCAAGTCCGCCTGCATTACAGTGTGTGAGCACACCCATACCGTCTGCGAACAAAGGAAGAGCATTTTCACCGATAAGGCGGCACACTTCTTCGTCTTCTTTTTGAATCAAAAGTGCTTCCGCTTCTAGAGCAGCATTGCTATCTTCGATGCTTGCACCGGATTCAGCGAGGTCACTGGCTTTTTGCATCATACGATCCAATGCCCAGAACAGGTTCACAGCCGTTGGACGGGAAGTGGCAAGATGAGCACAGATGGATTTTACATGATCGAGCCAGCCTTGTACGGCAAGTCCGTCATATGCCTTGGCACCGAGCACGACACCAAATGCAGCAGCAATCCCGATCGCCGGAGCACCGCGTACTTTCATCGAGTGTATGGATTCCCATACCTCTTCGGGCGTGTACAGTTTCAGCATCAGAATTGTTTCAGGCAGCAGACGCTGGTCAAGCATTTCAAGCTTGTCCTGTTTCCATATAAGGGAGGACAGAGGCTGATGTTCAGGGGTTGTCATGGATGTTCCTCCGTTCCTTGAGTTAAGCCGTATCATTCTCTTAGTTAGGCTTTAATAGAAGTAACCGCAGTAGCTACTGTATCTAGAAGTTCACCAATGGTATTCAGATTGCGATTACGCTTGATGAGTGCTTTACCGATTGCCAGCGCTTTGCGCTGAGCACGTTCGCGTTGTGTTGCATCTTCAATCGTATCGATATCTGCGACATGCGCAAGTCCAACAATACGGCGGACCATTTTCGCGCCCGCAAAACCAGCAGAATCTCTGAATAATTGTTGTACATAAAGATCTTCGTATCCAGGCGCCTTAGCCATAGGATCAACCAGATCTGAAGCCCACAGGCTGCGGAAACGGGATTCGAATTCAGTCCATACGTCACGAACCATATCCAGCAATATCGTTTCACGCTCATGAAGAGCCGTCTGATCCTGGATTCGACCTGGCAGCGAGGCGTAGTGGAGTAGCAGATTGGCAAGCACGGCTCCTACATCAAATCCCATTGGACCGAAATAGGCAAATTCGGGATCAATGACTTTCGTGGATTCAGCTGTGACAAAAATACTGCCTGTGTGTAAATCACCATGAAGTAGAGCTTGACCATGGGTGAGAAATTTCTCGCGCAGCAAAGCCACTTCAAGATGGAGTTCTCCATCTGTACGAAGTGCTTCCGCTTCGTCTTCAATGGCAGCATCATAATTATTTTTCTCCGCAATGCGATAGGGTTCATCAAAGATCAGATCTTCGGTTATTTTACATTGATCCGGATTGACGAATCTTCCCTGTTTTTCTTTCTTCAGCTGCTGGTTCATACCAAGATCTGAAGTGAAAAACAGCGTTTTTGCCATGAACTCCCCGATATGTTGTGCAAAAAGAGGATATGTTCCGCCATCGATGAGGCCTTTACGCATAATCAAATGATCGCTCAAGTCTTCCATCACGGTTAAGGCGAGATCATCATCATAATGGTACACTTCCGGTACCATTCCCGGACATAGACGATACTCTTCCTGTAGAATTTCCCGTTCAATTCTGGCACGCACCAGAGACAATGGCCATGATTCTCCGACCACTTTCGCATAAGGAAGAGCTTGTTTGATAATGATACTTTTATCGGAGTTCTGATCCGTGATATGGAAGACCAAATTCAGATTGCCGTCACCGATCTCACGACATTCCAGATTCGCATCTGCCGCAAACGTACCCGGTAAAGTTTTGGCCAGTTCGATTGCATCCTGGGGTGTAAAAGGGTGATATTGGGACAAGAATGCCACCTCCATATATATGAAGAAACAGGAAAACCCACTTCTTTGCTTGGTATATGTCAGTATATCGGAAATAACTGTGATTTTGTACCCTTTTTTTGAGACAAACTATACCGGTCTTGTTTCGAACTTCCGGTGTACGGGTAAAAACAAATAGGCCGGACGGTTGATAGAAATGCCGCCGACAAGGCTCCCCACCACTTGGTGGTGCCGAAATGTTAAATCTCTGTCATTTACGGCAGGATACCCTGCTTATAGTGAATGTCAGACTAATTTTATAATAAAAGGATGGGATTAAGATGGCTACAAAAAACAAAACAGATCAAGCAAAATCGGTGGAACAAGTACTTAATCGTCAGGTGGCAAACCTGAACGTCCTGTATGTTAAAATCCATAATTATCACTGGTATGTAAAAGGACCTAACTTTTTCACACTGCATGTAAAATTCGAAGAATTCTACAATGAAGTGACTGTACAAATGGATGAAATCGCTGAACGTATTCTAACCCTCAAAGGTAGCCCAGCAGCTACGATGAAAGAATATCTTGAGCTGTCCTCCATTCAAGAGGCTGCTGGTGGCGAAGATGCCAACACAATGGTACAGAATCTAATCGAGGATTTTGCTACATTGTCGAACGAGTACCAGGAAGGTATTGAAGTGGCAGACGCTGCAGAAGACCAACCAACTTCTGATATGCTGACAGGTTTCAAGGCTGATCTGGAGAAACATATGTGGATGTTGCGCTCTTTCTTGGGCTAATTCCATACTCGTTTATAAGTTCGTTGGCTTATAAACCATTAAGTTACTCTATCCTACCTTTCACGTTGTCAGGACGACGCCGAGCGTCTATACTGCTGACAAGACTGACTTGGGGAGGAGAACTTTATGATAGGCACAACGATACCGGCATTAAAAGAATGGGCCTCCGCAATCAAAGCGCTGGAAACGGGTCGCCAGATTATGGTTATGCGCAAAGGCGGGATTGTGGAGGAAACCCGACGTTTTGAGTTGAAAAGTCCAGCGTTCTATCTGTATCCGACTTATGAACATCAGCGTAAAGAACTGATAAAGTCCTCTGATCATTTCTATGTTGAGGAATCATTGGCCGAATGGGTGCCTGAAGCCTCGACGATCCGTCTCACAGCATATGCTGAAGTGGCACAGGATTTGGAGATCAAGGATCAGGAGATGGTGGATCGACTTCTTGACTTTCATATGTGGACTGCTGATTTTGCCGAAGACCGCCTAAAGTGGAAACGCAAAGATCCACTCCACGTATTGATACTCCGAGTGTACCGTTTGAAGGAACCGATGGAGATTCCCGTATTACCTGAATACAACGGATGCCGTTCTTGGATTTCCATTCCGAATGGTCCGGTGCCGCGCGAAATGACGCCGGTGGTGGACGTTGCGGATTTTGACGAACAGGTACAGAAGATTAACGAGACGCTCAAAATGTAATGTTATTTATCGGAAGGACTTGTCCATGATATGGATAGGTCCTTTTTCGATTGAGAGGAGCAGATTGGATAAAAGGTTGAATTCCTGTGATTTTTCTCACTGTCTATTTATGGCGAAGAAGTTTTGTCATTTGATTCAATCTGGCTTTTATTATAGAATCAGATAGAATAATGTTTCCTGTAAGGGACAAGAGTTCTTAGGAAATGACTTGATAATCATTGAGAATCAGTTTAGAATTATTCTAAAGTGATTCTTGCTTTGGAGATTGGAGTACAGGAGAAATTCAGGGGAAGCCCTGTTCAGATATTAATAGGTGCTTTTTCGTTTTCGACAGTAAACATCAATTTAATCAATGGAGGGAAACAATACACATGGCTACGAATTTCGTCATTGAAGGTCTGAAAGCGACGATCGAAGGTAAGGAAATCCTGAAAGGCATCAACCTGGAAATGAAAGGTGGAGAAATCCACGCGATTATGGGTCCGAACGGAACTGGTAAATCAACACTGGCTTCAGCACTTATGGGGCACCCTAAATATGAAGTAACAGACGGTACGATTACACTTGACGGTGAAGATGTACTGGATATGGCTGTAGACGAGCGTGCTCGTGCTGGTCTGTTCCTGGCTATGCAATACCCGAGTGAAATTGCTGGTGTAACGAATTCCGACTTCCTGCGTAGCGCAATCAACGCACGTCGTGGTGAAGGTAACGAGATCTCCCTGATCAAGTTCATTCGCCAAATGGAAGGTAAAATGAAAGAACTTGATATGAATCCTGAATTTGCTCACCGTTACCTGAATGAAGGTTTCTCCGGTGGTGAGAAAAAACGGAACGAGATTCTGCAAATGATGCTGCTTGATCCAAAAATCGTAGTACTCGATGAAATTGACTCCGGTCTGGATATCGATGCTCTGAAAATCGTGGCAAACGGTGTAAACGCAATGAAGAGCGAAGATCGCGGCTTCCTGATCATCACTCACTACCAACGCCTGTTGAACTACATTACGCCTGACTATGTACACGTAATGATGCAAGGTCGTATCGTGAAGTCTGGCGGACCTGAACTGGCTCACCGTCTGGAAGCTGAAGGATATGACTGGGTTAAGGAAGAGCTGGGAATCACAGACGAAACTGTAGGTCAAGCGTAAAGACAAAACGGAGGAGGATAATCAATGACTACACAAACAATTCTTCCGGTTGAATCTGAAGCGCTTCGCGCCTTGTCGGAAAGCAACAATGAACCCGGCTGGTTGACCGAGCAGCGTCTCGAAGCCCTTAAGCTAGCAAGTGGGCTTGCGCTTCCTAAACTGGAAAAACAAAAAATCGAACGCTGGAATGTCAGCGAGTACGGCACATACAAAGCTAGTGAAGCGATTTCTTCCCTTGAGGAAGTACCAGCTTCCATTAAAGATCTGGTTAAGGACCAAGCGGAAGGCAGTCTGGTTATCCAGCGTAATTCCGGTACGGTATATTCCAAGTTGTCTGCTGATCTTGCAGCAAAAGGAGTTATCTTCACAGATCTGGCTACAGCAGTTCGCGAACATAGCGATTTGGTAAAACCATATCTGAATACGGCTGTAAAAGCAGATGAGCATTCCCTTGCTGCACTGCATGCAGCACTTTGGAACGGTGGGGTATTCCTCTATGTTCCGAAAAACGTAGAGATTGAAGTTCCGCTGCAAGCAGTACTGCTCACAGATGATGCTACTGCAACATTTGCACCACACGTGCTTGTCGTTGCTGAGTCCAACAGCTCCGTTACTTATGTGGATAACTATGTATCTGGCGAACTGTCTTCACCTGTGTTCCATAACGGTGTTGTGGAAGTATTCGTGAAAGCTGGTGCCAAAGTCCGTTTCGCATCAGTTCACCAACTGAGCACAAGTGTTACTGACGTATCTTTCCGCCGTGCAGTGGTGGAGAACGACGGTTCGATCGAGTGGATCGTTGGTGAGATGAACAACGGTGATACTGCAAGCAACACGATGACGGTTCTTAAAGGGAACGGCTCAAGCTCCGATTCCAAAGTGATCGCAGTAGGTTCCGGTTCCCAAAAACTGAACTACACAACAGAAGCTCGTCACTTTGGCAAAAACACGCCAAGTCAGATGATTACACGTGCAGTTATGCGTGAAGAGGCTTCTGCGATCATTAACGGAATCACGAAGATTGAGAAAGGTGCTACCAAAGCGGACGGACAGCAAACAGAGAAAGTACTGATGCTGAGCCCGAAAGCACGTGGAGACGCCAACCCAATCCTTCTCATTGATGAGGATGATGTAACAGCAGGTCACGCGGCTTCTGTAGGTCAAGTCAATGTGGAGCAAATTCATTACTTGATGTCGCGCGGGATTAACCGTACGGATGCGGAACGCCTGATCATTTACGGCTTCCTGGCTCCGGTGGTGGCGGATATTCCTCTGGAAGCACTGCGTACCCAATTGCAGTCTCTCATCGAACGGAAACTGGGACAATGAACCCGGCTATCCGCGAGCAGTTCCCGATCCTCCACCAGGAAATCAACGGACACCCGCTCGTATACCTAGATAACGCAGCGACTTCCCAGAAGCCGCTGGCTGTAATCGAAGCGATTAAACATTATTATGAATATGAGAACTCCAATGTGCATCGTGGTGTTCATACGCTTGGAAGCCGTGCAACGGATGCTTATGAAGGCGCACGTGAAAAGGTTGCCAAGTTTATCAACGCACGCCGCACACAGGAGATTATTTTTACCCGTGGGACAACGACCGCTCTGAATTTGGTGGCTTCGTCCTACGGACGCTCAGTTTGCAAAGAAGGCGACGAAATTGTTATTACGCAGATGGAACACCATAGCAATCTGATTCCATGGCAGCAGGTAGCCAAAGAAACGGGTGCGATACTGAAATACATTCCGCTTCAGCCGGATGGCAACATTGATTTGGCTGATGTGGAGAAGACGATTACGAACAATACTAAAATTGTAGCAATCGCTTATGTATCCAATGTTATGGGTGTTGTTCATCCAGTAAAACAAATCGCTGAAATTGCACACCGCAAAGGTGCTGTCATCGTTGTGGATGGCGCACAGAGCACACCGCACATGAAGGTGGATGTGCAGGATCTGGACTGTGATTTCTACGCATTATCCGGCCATAAAATGTGCGGACCAACCGGGATCGGTGCACTTTACGGCAAAAAGGCGCTGCTGGAGTCCATGGAGCCGGTTGAGTTCGGCGGTGAAATGATTGATGATGTGGGTCTCTATGAATCCAATTGGAAAGAGCTTCCTTGGAAATTTGAAGGCGGAACGCCGATCATCGCAGGTGCGGTTGGATTGGGCGCTGCTATCGATTTCCTGGAGCAGATTGGCATGGATGAGATTGCTCATCATGAAAGTGTGCTGGCAGCTTATGCAACGGAACGTATGGCCGAGATTGACGGACTGACCATTTATGGACCAGCCAAGCGTCATGTTGGAGTGGTTACATTTAACCTCGGTGATGTACACCCGCATGATGTGGCAACTGTGCTGGATGCGAGTGGCGTAGCCATTCGTGCCGGACACCACTGCTGCCAACCGCTGATGCGCTGGCTTGAAGTCAGTTCAACAGCTCGTGCCAGTTTCTATCTATACAATAACGAACAAGATGTGGACCGGCTTGTCAGCGCCTTAATCCAGACAAAGGAGTATTTTGGCGATGCAACTTGATGATCTGTACCGGCGTGTCATAATGGACCACTACAAAAACCCGCGGAACCGCGGAACGTTTGATAATGAAGCTGTCACGGTGAATTTGAACAATCCAACGTGCGGCGACCGGATTTCACTGCAACTTTTGCTGAAAGACGGAATCGTTCAGGAAGCCAAGTATACGGGGGAAGGTTGTTCCATCAGCATGTCCTCGGCATCAATGATGACGGAGGCAGTCAAAGGCAAAACGATGGATCAGGCACTCGACATGGCTAACCGTTTCTCCTCACTGATGAAAGGGGAAGAAGTCGATTTCGACGATTATGAAGATCTCGAAGCCCTATCCGGTGTGAACAAGTTCCCTGCACGCATCAAATGTGCCACATTGGCCTGGAATGCACTACGCAAAGGAATTGACGAAGAGGACAATGTACAATAACGATAGGGAGGTAGAGCAAGATGGCTAAAAAAGCACCAGAAATGGAAGAGTATAAATATGGTTTTCGCGACGAACACAAATCCATCTTTCAAACCGGTAAAGGTCTGACTGCAGAAGTCGTTACGGAGATTTCCAAAATCAAGAACGAACCGGAATGGATGTTGGAATTCCGTTTGAAATCCCTGAAACAATTCGAAAAAATGCCGATGCCTAAATGGGGCGGAGATCTCGACGGATTGGATTTCAACGATATTCAGTACTATGTTCGTCCTTCAGAAAAACAAGGGAAAACATGGGAAGAGGTACCTTCCGAAATCAAGGAAACTTTTGATAAACTGGGTATCCCTGAAGCGGAACAAAAATTCCTCGCAGGTGTATCGGCTCAATATGAGTCCGAAGTTGTTTACCACAACATGCAAAAAGAATTGGAAGATCAGGGCGTAATCTTCATGGATACGGATACTGCACTTAGAGAGCATCCGGAAATCCTGCGTGAATATTTCGCAACCGTTATTCCACCAGCAGACAACAAATTTGCTGCATTGAATAGTGCGGTATGGTCCGGAGGAAGCTTCATCTACGTGCCTAAAGGCGTAAAATGTGAAGTGCCTTTGCAAGCCTACTTCCGGATTAACTCCGAAAATATGGGACAATTCGAGCGTACACTCATCATTGCGGACGAAGACAGCTTCGTTCACTATGTAGAGGGTTGTACAGCTCCAATCTACAGCACGAACTCACTGCATAGTGCGGTTGTTGAGATCATCTGTAAGAAAAATGCCCGTGTTCGTTACACAACGATTCAAAACTGGGCACCAAACATCTACAACCTGGTTACTAAACGTGCCGTTGCTGAAGAAAATGCAACGATGGAATGGGTCGATGGCAACATCGGTTCCAAACTGACGATGAAATATCCAGCAGTTGTACTGAAAGGCCGCGGAGCTAAAGGTTCGGTTCTGTCCATCGCTGTAGCTGGTAAAAATCAGCATCAGGATGCAGGTGCGAAAATGATTCACTTGGCTCCAGATACAACATCAACAATTGTATCCAAGTCGATCAGTAAACATGGTGGTAAAGTAACCTACCGTGGTCTGGCTTCCTTTGGTCGCCAAGCGGAAGGTGCAAAATCCAATATCAAATGTGATACACTCATTCTGGATAATGAGTCCACATCCGATACCATTCCTTACAATGAAATCATGAATGATAACATCATGCTGGAGCATGAAGCTACGGTATCCAAAGTGTCCGAAGATCAACTCTTCTACCTGATGAGCCGTGGTTTGACTGATGCAGAAGCAACACAGATGATCATCATGGGCTTTATTGAACCGTTCACGAAGGAATTGCCGATGGAATATGCGGTAGAGATGAACAGATTGATCAAATTCGAAATGGAAGGGTCTATTGGTTAATCCACCTGCCCTAGCACGTTTCGAAAACGTCGATTTTGATTGTGGCGAAGTTATGCTGAATCAGTTTCACGTGATCTATATACAGCATCAAGAAAGATCGAGGGAGTTTATTCCTCGATCTTTTTTTATTGCAGTAAAAAACATACTTGAATGCTCTATCTGGGTTTATTTGTAATAATATAGGATCAATAGCACAAGCCATTTACTAGATTTAAGCATCTAATGATAGAAAAGGATGTGAATACATGAGCATAAATCCGTTTAAGGGATATCGGATTACAAGTTCATTTGGCTACCGAATCCATCCTATTTCTGGCGGCCAGACATTTCATCGCGGAATCGATCTCGTCACAGAGCCATGGAATGGCCCCATCCATGCATTTATGGACGGGACTGTACGCTTTGCTTCGGAAGGTGCTACAGGCTCAGGATTCGGCGGCTACGGGCTTACGGTTGCGGTACAGGATCATAGGGGCTACTTACATTGTTATGCTCACCTTTCCCGAATTGCAGTGAAAGTTGGACAGCAAGTAAAACAAGGGCAGCTTCTTGGCAATCAGGGAAGTACAGGTGAAAGCACGGGTCCGCATGTGCATTATGAGGTACGCAAAACGAGCTCCCCTTCGTATGGATACACGGCTAGTGAGAATGGTGTTGTTGATCCAGGAATCTACTTGCAATCTGAATATAGTTCAACGGTTGAAGGACAGGAGGGAACCCCAATGACGACGGAGGAAAGAGAGCGGTTAACAGCGATGGAGAAGATGCTGGAATCCCAGTCGGCCTGGATCCTGCAGCAGAAAAACATTTCAAGTATGGCTTGTCCGTCCTGGGCTGAGGAAGCTTATCATTATTACCAATCGTATATAAATAACGAAACAGGTAGTTATGACTTTTGGAGATTGCTTGTCATCATGTATCGCAAGGAGAAGGGCATTAAGGTCTCTTCCGCTACCTCAAGTTAACAGGCAAAGCAGGCAGATAACTATTTATTGAATGTTGCCAGTTCGCCCGGTTCATCCATACGCAAACGTCATATGTTAGGGTATACCTGATGAAGAGGAGGCAATCACATGAGCGAAGTTGGATATGGCTGTGGTGGCAACGTAGGCGGCGTAGGCGGATACAATATGTTCACTAACACAGGTGCGATTTTGGTACTGTTCATTCTGTTGGTTATCATCACTAAAGCATTCTGCGTTTAATCGGAATGAACGATTAATAATAAAACAAAGGGAAGCCTTAACGGCTTCCCTTTGTTTACATGTAAAGCATGTAAACGTGACATGTTCTCTCTTGAATTTGATTACTCTAACTGCTGCTGTGCATAACTGAATGCTAATGCTTACTGGATATAAATTTCAACGATAGCTACATCTCTTTCCTTTGCTAAATCAATGAAGGCTGTAGAGGTCTGAACGAGTGGGCGGAAGTAATCCGCAGGGTTGTTCAAGACAATCAGACCGGTTTCGCCGGTCGTGAGCAGAACCCTTTTGCCAATAAAATTGGGTAGCATATGTTTGATGAGTTCCTGCGTAACTTCAGCATTCAACTGACCGAAACTGAGGCTGTACAATTCGCATAGCACGGAGATTAGTTCTTGCTTGGTCTGATACACCCGAGTGGTCGTCATCGCGCTGTAAACATCGGCTACAGCCGTTATACGGGCAAATGGATGTATCTCGTCACCTTTCAGTCCATGAGGGTAGCCGCTTCCATCCTCGCGCTCATGATGCTGGAGGGCAACGGTTGCAAGGATCTCGTCCTGAGTGGACTCTTTAACAATCTCATAACCATATAACGTATGTTTCTTCATTTCTTCGAATTCTTCGGGCGTTAATTTGCCCGGCTTATGTAAAATTTCAGAAGGAATCTTGGACTTGCCAATATCGTGAAGATATCCTGCTTTGGCTACAGTTAGGCACTCCTCAGGATTGTATCCCATCCAGCCGGCAATATAAAAAGCGAGCATTCCGACTTGTAAGGAATGGTTGTAGGTGTAGTCGTTATCTCCGTCAAGCATCAGCAGCAAGGAGACAACGTCCTTTTGTTTTTCAAGTTGTCCCGTTAAGGTTATCAAAATTTCATCGACCTGAGTCTCATCAATAAAACCCTTCTCCATGGCTTGTTCAAATAGAGATTCTGTACCTTTGATCGTATCGTTAAACAGGTTAGTTAACAGACGGGTTTGATCGGAAGGTAAGGTTTGTGCATCAGAGTGTAGGTCAGATGTTGTATGTTCTACATCTGCGTAATCGATTCCGTGCTGCAGCAGCTTGGCAATATCATCGTCGCTGAGTGTGGAACCTTTCATCAGCATGTGGAGACCCGAACTGTTGTACACATCATTTTTTAACAGGTCGCCAGTTTTAAGATCAGTAACATGCACTCTCACGTATAAACCACCTTTTCCTCGACTAATATCGACATATATGATTATAATAACAAGAAAAAAATGGGTTGACAACGACTTATTTACTAATTTCATCACCTTTTGGACAGGTCGAATGACTAGTTAATTAATTGTCTGTGGGGTTCCAGGGTCCTAATTGATGACCTTTCCACTCGGAACCATCTTCCCATATTTCTTTTTTCCAGATGGGCACATTCTGTTTGAGTCTTTCAATCGCGTAACGGCTTGCGTCGTAACAGTCACTGCGATGAGGGGAGGAAACGGCAATAACGACGCTGATCTCTGCTACGTCTACCTTCCCAATCCGATGGCTAATCGCACATTTTACGCCTGGCCAGCGTTCAGTAATTTCATTACCGATAGCTGCCATCTGAGAAAGTGCCATAGGTACATAGGCCTCATATTCAAGATGAACCGTTCGTTGCTGTCCGGTCATTTCACGGGTGGTGCCAACAAAGGTAAGGGCTGCTCCATGGTTTGCAGTGATGACGAGCTCCGTTGTAGCTTCCACGGACAGTGGGGACTGGGTGATCAGGAATAATCCATCATCCGTACGATGCTCAGGATGGGATGAACGATGTCCGTCACCATTCAAATGGGTACCATCTCCTCCCGACACAGGGGGAATTAAGGCAAGTTCATCCTGATCCTTGATTATAATATCGGCAGAAGCATACTGCTGGTTTACTGCCAGAAAAGAAACACGTATTTGATCTGCCGCTTCAGGATAAGCAAGGCCCAGTTTTTCTTTTAATTGCACAGGAGTTGGATCCGTTCCGGGGTATTCATATTCAAGCAGGGATGTGCCCAGACGTTCAGCGATTCCTGCAAATAGTTGAATTGTTAATTTCATGGAAATTACTCACCTCTTTTTAATCTCTAAACCCTATAAATATATCATAACGACGCGGAAAATGTTATGCTTATCCATTAGAGGAATGTACGTTATCGACGATAAGAGGGAGGCGGTGTGATGAGCACCAAGAAGGCGCAAACATTAACGATTCTACACACCAATGACATCCATAGTCATTTTGGCTCCGTGAGCTCCATCGCCGCCATGATTGGACATGAGAAAGAACAGGCTGGAGAATTTCTGGTCGTGGATATCGGAGATCATATGGACCGGATGGCAGTTGAGACGGAGGGAACCCTAGGGGCGGCCAACGTGGATATCATTAATCTGACCGGTTATGATGCGATAACGATCGGAAACAACGAAGGACTAACATTTACACCCGAACAACTGACGCAGTCATATTCTGGACTTCTGTGCCCTGTTGTTTGTGGAAATGTTGTGGATCAGGCTACGGGCCTGCCACCAGTCTGGATGAAATCCTCTCTCATATTGGAGAAGGGGCCATTTCGCATCGGTTTGCTTGGTGCTACAGCACCCTTTACTGCCTTTTATGAATTGTTGGGTTGGGATGTATTGGACCCAGTAGAGACGCTGCGTGAGCAAGTTGGAGCTTTACGTTCTCAGGTGGATGTAGTCGTTATCTTGTCCCATCTGGGGCTTTCCACAGATCGCAGATTGGCCGAACAGATTCAGGGCATCAATGTCATTCTGGGCGGTCATACACATCATATACTGGAAGAACCTTTAGTCATTGGTCAGACGGTGCTTGGAGCGGCAGGAAAGTTTGGCCAGTGGCTGGGTAAGGTGGTACTGGAGCGGGAATATGAAGCGAATGAACTTACACTGGTGAGCAGCGGCTGTGTTCCAGTCCAGAACATGTTGCTCGAAGAAAGCGTGTCGCTGGCTATAGATACACACCGGACGGAAGCTGAGCGTTCGCTGGGCCAAACAGCCGTTATTACGGATAGGACGCTGACCATTGATTACGATCATGAGTCTCCGTTTGCGTCTTTGCTTGCCCAAGCAGTTCGTCAGTTCACTGGAGCACAGCTGTCTCTGGTTAACGCGGGGCAGCTTCTTGGAGATCTTCCGCAGGGGAATATCACAAAGGGAATGTTACATTCCCTATGTCCATCTCCCATTAATGCCTGTACAATATGCTTGAATGGAATTCAAATTCGGGAAGCTCTGGAGCAGTCCCTGTTGTCAGAGTTTTCACGTAAACCGATTATCGGATTTGGATTTCGCGGTGAGATTTTAGGAACATTGTGCATGGATGGAATGGATGTGGAGTATGATCCCCATTCGCCTCCATACGAGAAAATTCGTGCCGTATATATTGGGGGCGAGCCGATGCGTGATGAACAAGAATATGTGGTAGGAACACTCGACATGTTTACGTTTAACGTAGGTTATACGTCCCTTGCTCTTGGAACGGATACAGCGTATCGACTTCCTGAATTCATACGTGATCTGCTCGAATCGGAACTAAAAAGGCCAGGGGCGCTGGATGACAGCCTGCGGTCCCGTTGGCATGAAATCTAACAAGTTACTTGCCTTCTGCTGAAGCGGCGGCTAGTGGAAATTACATCTACGGAGCGGGAGAGGATAGGCTGTGCGTTTAGTACATATAAACCTATTGCAGCCTGGCATGAAGCTGGGGAAACGAATTTATAGTGAAGAGGGTTTGGTGCTGCTCAGTGAGGGAGTAGAGCTGACCAGTCGGTTGATTGGACGTCTAAAGGACCTGGGGATTGGATATGTGTATATATCGGATGCAGCAACAGAGGATATCATTATTCCGGATATGCTGCAGGAAGAGACTAGGCGCAGAGCGCTAGTCGAGATCAAACAGCAGTTTCAGAGCATGTCGGGTCTCAAAACCAAAAGCCGAATCCCACACTTCGGAAAAGCACTTAGCGGATTAATGAATACGATTCTGGAGGACATTGGCAGTCAAAAGGAAGCGATGATTATGCTGATGGATATGAACGCCAGTGATTTTGATCTGTATAATCATTCTCTTAATGTATGTGTGTATACGCTGGTTCTTGGTGTGGCATCAGGCTATACTCGGCAGCAGTTAATGGAGATTGGACTAGGAGCTCTGTTGCATGATATCGGTAAAACGCAGATTGCTCCAGAAATTCTGCACAAGCCGGCCAAATTGAGCGATGAGGAATTTAAAATCATACAGCAGCATACTACATATGGACATCGTATTCTCAAAGATGAACCGGGTATACCGCTCCTTGCTGCCCATTGCGCATTACAACACCATGAACGGATTGATGGTAGCGGCTATCCTTTTGGTTTGAAAGACAAAGAGATTCATGAGTACGCCAAATGGCTGGCCCTTGCCGATTCGTATGATGCGATGACAACCAATCGGGTATACAAACAAGCTTTGCTGCCACATCAAGCTGTGGAAGTATTATACACGGGTTCAGGGACTTTATATGAACAGCGAATGCTGGAGAAATTCCGTGATTGCGTAGCCATTTATCCCTTAGGTATCTCCGTCACGCTGAGTACAGGGGAGGTCGGGGTTGTTGCAGACATCCATACGCGCGTTCCGCAACGACCACGCATTCGTGTTCTCAAGGATCCGGACGGCCAGACATTAAGTGCACCCTACGAGATCGATCTGTCCACAGCGTTGTCTGTTATGATTACAGGCGTTGAGGGTGTGGAAGACGCTACGCCAGCTTCAGTACGTGGCGAATTATTTTGATAACCTGACGTCAATGGATAATGGGTAACGCTCATATTGTAATATCAGGACCGAGCCGGCCTGATATTACACGGGCGTTTTTTGTCATGTAATGGACAGAGCATGCTCATGCCAGAGCACAGGAAATTGTGCTATGATTAAAGATAACTCCAAAAGTTGAAGACGGGGTATGTTGTAAATAAAACTTTTTAGGTTAATAAAAGGAATAAGGTGAAGAACAATGACCATGCTAAACTCAGGATCGGTAGAACCGATGCCTTTATCGCCGACTAATGATCCTTGGGATCCGATCGGCTCTTTGCGTACATATGGACGCCATGTGCTGACCAGTGTAGAAATGACCGTGACTCATCTGTGCAATATGCGCTGCGAGCATTGTGCGGTAGGAGATATGTTAACGATGCGCGAAGCACCTGCGCTTCCGCTGCCTTTGATGCTTAAAAGGCTGGATGAGGTTGAGCACCTTCAGACGATTAGTCTGACGGGTGGTGAGCCGAGCTTTAGCCAGAAGACCGTGGATGAGATGATCATTCCGCTCCTCAAATATGCCAAGGAACGGGGCATTCGTACCCAGATCAACTCGAATCTGACGCTGGATTACCGTCGCTATGAGCAACTTCTGCCTTATCTGGACGTAATGCATATCTCATTCAATTATCTGAATGCCGATGATTTTCACCAAGTCGGGTTTGCCAACAGTGGTAGACCTGTAAAGCGGGAAGTTGCGGTGAAGATGTATGAGAAAATGATTGAAAATTCCCGTAAACTCAGTGAAGCGGGCATGTTTATCTCTGCGGAGTCCATGATTAATTTCCGTACCCATGACAAGCTTGAGGGCATTCATCAATTGATCCGTGAGATGGGCTGTGTCCGTCATGAAGTGCATCCGATGTATAATTCGAATTTTGCTTCTTCGCTGCCGGTACTTTCCCTTGATCATATGAGAGCGGCTATTCATCGTTTGTTGGATGCGCGTGACAAGGATATGTGGATGCTGTTTGGTACACTTCCGTTCTTCGCATGCAGTGCAGCAGAGCAGGATCGTGAACTGATTAACCGCCTGTATAGCGAGCCTAAAGTCACGGTTCGTAATGATCCCGACGGTCGTAACCGCGTTAACGTCAACATGTTCACCGGGAACGTGTATGTGACCGATTTTGCCGACATCCCGGCGTTTGGCAACATTCGTGACCGGAAGCTGGATGATGTATTCCATGAGTGGTCAGCGGAACATCCCTTGAATCAGACAGTGAACTGTCATTGTGATGCTGCTTCTTGCTGCGGTCCGAATCTGCTAGTGGCAGATATGTATTATAAAGGTGTGGATTTCAAATCGAGAAAAGCAATTACACGTTGATATTCCAGGTGTATTCCTGAAATAGATAGAAAAGGGGAGTTTCGACTTGGGTATTCATACCGAATTTCATCTTGGGCAGTTGGTATTTAATCTGGTCTGTGTGTTTCTGCTCGTATTTTTGAATGGCGTATTTGTCGCAGCGGAATTTTCTCTGGTCAAAGTTAGACAAACACGCCTCACTCAATTACAGAGTGAAGGGAATAAGTTGGCTGGTTATGCCCTGAAGGTGAATGGTAAATTGGATGCCTATCTATCGGCAACCCAGTTCGGAATCACGTTGACATCGCTGGGGCTTGGTTGGCTCGGTGAACCGGCCATTTCCGAATTACTGGTCGAGCCTCTGATGTTCAAGCTTGGTGTAGCAGATACAGGACTTATATCCACGGTATCGGTCATCATCGGTTTCTGTATCATTACGTTTTTGCACATTGTGCTGGGTGAGCTTGCGCCCAAATCTCTGGCAATCCAAAAAACAGACGGAGTGGCTTTGCTGCTATCGGCACCGTTGCTGTTATTTTATAAAATTTTCTTCCCATTCATCTGGGTACTGAACGCGTCAGCCAATGCACTGCTGCGATTGGCAGGCATTGAACCCGCCAGCGAAGGAGAGGCCCATTCGGAAGATGAGCTTCGAATTTTGATGAAGCAAAGTGCGAAAAGTGGCGTCATCGATAAGGATGAAATCAAACTGATGGATAACATCTTTGATTTCTCGGATATGCTGGCACGTGAAATTATGCTGCCACGTACGGATATGGACTGTCTGTATACTCATATGTCGCTGGAAGAAAACCTGAAAATCATTAATGCAACGAAGCATTCCCGTTATCCTGTGGCTGTTGAGGATAAGGATGAGATTATCGGATTTATCCACATTACCGATCTGCTTCTTGCTGAACCTGACCAGCAGCATGATCTGGCTGCGCTTGTTCGTCCGATTCTGAATGTTCCTGAATCGATGGAGATCAGTCATGTACTTCGTCTGATGCAGAAAAAGCACTCCCAGATGACACTGGTGGTCGACGAATATGGCGGTACAGCGGGCTTGCTGACTGCTGAAGAGATTTTGGAAGAGATCGTTGGCGATCTGTATGATGAGTTCGAAGACGAACGTCCGCGTATGGAGCGCAGTGGAGAAGCCTTTTCCATTGATGGTCGCTCCCTGATTGAAGAGGTTCATGAATGGACCGGTGCTGTCATTGAGGATGAGGAAGTCGATACGATTGGCGGCTGGCTGTTCAAGGAATTGGAAGGCAGCGTGGTCAAAGGTAAAACACGGGAGCAAAACGGTTATGTCTTTGAAGTGGAAGAATCCACCCGTCTCCGAATTACCAGAGTGAAGGTATATAAGCGACCGGATCCTGAAGAAAATAAGGTCGAAATAGGAGAACGGGAACCAGGTTTGATGCAGGATGATCGTGAACGTGACAGGGACTGAGTATTGATGAAATAATCATTGGGCACATAGCCTCCATATCAAATGAAGTGACCTTTGGACACTGCCCAGCGGGGTAAGTCGTTCGAAGGTCTTTTTTTGCGTTCAACTAAATATGGGATTAACTTGGGGGGCAGCGACATATGGTTATAGAGACGGGAAATGAAAGCTTGGAATGAAGCGATGTCGAATGTACCAAATCAGTGATGAAGGAGGCGTTGTTCTGTGTCAGATCCGCAGCTTCGTGCTTACGCCCCTTTTGTGGGGCCGTTTGATCCATGTCCACCGAAGACGATTCGGACGTACCTAGTTCCTCCGCAATTGTTTATCCCATTTCAGCCGATGGGCTGGCCGCAGTTCAGTCCCGCAGAAGCCTTAAGAGTTGGAACGTTGTGGCCTGCTTTATACAGTCCTTATACACCTGCGAGCTCGAAGGGAAGGAAGGTGGAAGCAGATGGAACCTGAAGCACCTAAAGCCTGTGATGCAAAATACTATGAGCTGCTGGAGGAACTTCAGGCACTGGATTTTGTATTGGTTGAGTTGAATCTGTATCTGGACACCCACCCGGGCGACTATCAAAGCATCGAGCAATACAACAAATTCAGCCAGGAGCGGATGAGGGTGGCGCATGAGTTTCAGCAATTGTACGGACCTCTGATGAATTTTGGGCATGCTTTCTCCAAATATCCGTGGGAATGGTCCCAGACGCCATGGCCTTGGCAAGTATGAGATAACAGCCTCGGGTTTCCTTGCAGACGTTCCAGGCTAGGAGCTCGAGGGATCGTAACAGGTTGAATTTGATTTTATAGAGGAGGCGTCTGCATGTGGGTGTATGAGAAAAAATTGCAATATCCCGTTCGGGTTAGCAAATGTGATCCTCATATGGCGAAATTGCTGGCGGAACAGTATGGGGGCGCAGACGGAGAACTGGCGGCTGCCCTGCGGTATTTGAACCAGCGGTATACGATTCCGGACAAGATTATCGGGCTGTTGAATGATATAGGAACCGAGGAATTCGCTCACTTGGAAATGATTGCAACAATGATATATAAATTGACAAAAGATGCATCGGTGGAGCAACTGGAAGCAGCGGGGCTTGGTCCAAACTACGCACAGCGTGACTCTGCACTGTTTTATACCAATTCTTCCGGTGTGCCATTTACAGCAGCCTATATTGCCTCGAAGGGAGAACCGATTGTATACTGAGGCATAACACATCATTTCCAGACAATCTCTATGTTTACCCCGTCTGTTATAGTTACTTGTTCTATAATTTGACGTATTGCCTGCTTAGCTTTTAATCTATCTGCCCCCAAAATAACAGGGAGCATTAAGGCAGCGTTTTCCTGAACAGTTTCCGCTTCATGTCTTTTTGATAACAGTTGTGATATACGTTTGGTCAGGCTATCCCGATCCGCTTCAACCCTCTTACGAGCCATTTTCAAATCCTCCGCAGTGATCAAATCATTTTCAAAAGCTTCTATTTGTTTTTGCATTTTATTTCCGACTTTACTCAATTGTAATTTTAAATCTTTAATTTCATCTATTGCAGAAGCTTTCGGTGAGATGTTAATATTCAATTCTTTTGTGGAAGCAGCCACTAATTCACGAACCTGTTCGATAATTAATGTTTCTAAATCCTCTCTGTGAACCGCATGATGTTTGCAACCATACCCAAGCTGATAAGACCCACAAATATAGCGATAGTAAGTATATTCGTTATATTTGTTTTTGACTCTGGCAGTACTTCCTTTCATATTTCTCTCGCAATGGCCACATATAGCAAGACCTGTAAGCAGGTATGTTTCATTATCCGCATGTTTTCTGGCTCTCGATCTTGATCGTAAAATTTCTTGAACTTTTTCAAATTGTTCTATTGGAATTATCGGGGTGTGATTACCTTCTTTCACGATCCATTCTGATTCATCTCGAAAAGTGGTTTTAGAATCTTTTGTACTTCTCTTGTTATATATCATTGTTCCTGTTAAAGCCTGATTTGTAATCAAGCGTTTTACATTTGTTTGATCAAACATCTTGTTTCTTTTAGTAGTAATACCTCTATCATTTAATTTTTTGGCTATCATACGATATCCATCGCCCTGTTCAGCAAGTTCGAACATATATCTAACATTTTTTGCTTCTTCTTCATTAATAACATACTTCTTATCTATTACATCATAACCGTAACAGGGTCCGACTATTGCTCGATCTGTATTCTTAGCTAGTGATATCATGTTGTCCTTAACACGCTCGGAGGTTCGCTCACGCTCAAACTCAGCAAAGGTTCCTAACAATTGAAGCGTCATTCTCCCTACGGCGGTTGATGTATCAAAACTCTCTGATGCGGAAACATAACTGCAATTATATTGAGTTAATAGTTTCACTGTTTGAAGTAGATCAAGTAAGTTTCTGCACAACCGATCTAATTTTGATGTGAGTACAATTTGGATCTTCCCCTTAGTCACATCATCCAATAATTTTTTTATTGCTGGGCGTCTGAGATCCTTGGCACTATAACCATCATCAATATAAAATATTGGTTCACTCCAGCCCATCGCCACACAATAAGCTTTTAGCCTTTCTTGTTGCTCATTAAGTGAATTTCCTTTGTCTGCTTGTTCGTCAGTTGATACACGAATATAAGCGGCGACATTATTCATTGATTGCCTCCTCCTCCTCAGTATTTAATTAAGTTCATCTTGAGTTTGCCTATAATTACAATCTCCGCTGGTGGTGCAAATATTGGGGGATAATTAGGGTTCTCTGATTGAAGTACCATTTGATCACCATTTTTGAATACTCTTTTGAGAACTGCCTCATCATTAACCAGGACAGCAGCTATTTCTCCGTTCTCTACATCGGGCTGTTTTCTAATCAACAACATATCTCCATCATTTATTCTTACACCGCTCATACTGTCGCCTTTTGCGTGCAAAAATAAATGTTCCCCGCCAGTCACCCATTCTTTAGGCACTGGTTCATAATCCGAAATATCCTCAAAAGCTAGGACTCCATTACCGCAGCTTATTTTTCCTACAACCGGAATATAAGAGAACGATTCAGGATCAATCCGAGGCAAATCCACTTCCATATTGTCATCAATCAAATAATCCAGGCTACATTCGAAAAAACTTGCGAGTTTCGCCAATGTAGATCGTTTAGTGTTTTCAGTTCCTTTTTTATACATTCCGTCAATTGTTGTATAAGGAATATCCGCTTTTTTAGAAAGTTCATTTTTACTATGTATTCCTTTTTTCTTCATCAACAAATCAATTTTCTCAAGCATGTCCACAGCAAAGTGACCTCCGTTTCTCTTACTTCATATAAGCATCATTATAGAGGAAAAATATTTCCGTTGCAACGTAATATTTTGACGAAAAGTGTTGACTAATTACTCTATGGGGTATAATATTTGCCTTAGTTACCCTGCAACGTAAATCGAGAGGGGGTGATTACGTTGTTCCCGAATTTGCAGGCTGAGATTGTACGAAATGGATTTGTTAAGAAGAGCATAGCTGAGAGCATTGGAGTCTCCCCGAGATCGTTGACCAACAAGCTGAATGGTCGAACAGAGTTTACACGCTCGGAGATGATCACTATTCGTGAAGAATACTTCCCTAATGCTAGTGCAAATTATCTTTTCTCATTCGGAGAAGATCAGCCCCGAAAAAAAACAAGTCAGTCCAGAAGTCGAATGGTCAAGTCGGACAAACCGTCTTGAATAGTATGAACTAAGGGGGGAGAGATGGTGAACAAAAAGGAAAAACGTCCGAAGTTACAAGTTGTCGGTCATTACAGAATGATAGATGGGGTCAAGGTAAAAATTGATCCCTTTAACACTGATTTGCCTGATCGTTGCAAACTCATTGTTTCCGAGATTGTCACTGGTCAAACCTGTTCATTAGTAAAAGTCATGTAATGGATTAACGACTCAGCTTTTACAGAGTCGTTACGATGGACAAGCCTTCCCCGATTATTAAATGCAACGATGTACTGGAACTATGAGCAACATTATGTTGGAACTAAGCAAGGAGAACTGTTCTGAAAGGAGAACCCGAAATGTCATTTCAGAATTTGCTAAATAACTATTGTGCCTATGTCCATTTAGAGAAGTTAATTGAGTTTCGCAAAAGCAGAAAGATCCATGAAGCGGCGGAGGATTGGTTGGATAAAGAAATTGATGACTTGAATAAGCAGCTTAACGGAGGTGCTAACCATGATTCAAGAATTGTTAACTGATCGTAATTGGCGTGGGATGATTTATATTTTCTCTCATAATCAGAATCTTAAACGTGCTGTTGAGCCTTTTGTTGACTTGGATGAACGCTCTATTGATTTTGACGGATTGAGACGTATTTCATTGCCTTGGTCAAAAGCTGAGAAGTTCATGTTAAATCTTGCACTTCATATTTTCAGCGAACGAAACGAAGTTACTCTATCGGACATGGATTACTTGGATAGTACCAATAAAGCGATTGCCCTTAGAGCAATACAATTGCGTTTTGGTTAGGGGTGTTTCGATGAAAGAAGGCACAAAAAAAGAAATCATCCGGGTTAGGAGCCGGACGATTTCTAGGTTTGAAAAAATATTCGAGATCAGTATAACACATATTCTGCCTTCTGATAAGGGGGCGCACGCATGATTGTACTAAAAGGCGATACCGTCAAGCTTAAATCTGGAGAGGTTGGAGAGGTAACCGAAGTTTGGGGAGCTGCTAGAACGTCAATACGCATTCTTCCTAAGGACGAAAAACCTCTACTCTCCTTTGAGTCAGATGTAATCGAGATTGTGAAACGTCCTAAAAAATCACCACGGGAGAGGAGGTGATACATATGCAAGTGGACATTAACAATCTGGCAGGCGGCGCGATGGCAGAGCGGATCAACCGTGAGCTGAACAAAGTAGCCGAGAACGTATTGGACCCGAACACGAAGGCTGAGGCCGTTCGTACGGTTACTATTTCGATCAAGATCAAGCCGAATGAAGCACGTCAAATCGGTCAAACCGATATCGAAGTTAAATCTTCCTTGGCTCCAGCGAAGGGTGTTCCAACTCAGTTCGTCTTTGACTTCGACCGTGAAGGAAATGCCGTTCTGAAAGAACTGAATCTTAGCAGCGACAAGGACCAAATGGCGATGAATGATGAAGGTGAAGTGGTTGACGGAACTGGGACAAGCCCTAAGTCAAATGTGGTTGGCCTGTACAAATGATCTATGAAAATTGAATAGCGGAGGACATGACATGATTAAAGAGGCAATTGATAGAATTTTGGGTTTGGCTGGTATTCACACTCAGGAAATCGGTGAACAAGTATTTACTAATTCCGATTTGCGCCGTGTTCACGAAGCTACCACAGAAACATTAAAGGTTCGGAATTTGAGCGGAATTGTTGATTACATCACCAGCAACTTTGACGGCAAGTTCCCATTCGTCGTCCATATCCAATCACCAACTCAAGTGAGTGTAGTCACTGGTTATAACCGCGATCTACAACGGAATTTGATTATTGAAGCGAATGCATTGCTACCGGATATTAATTTTGGCTCGTACTACAACATTGAGAATTTCAACATCCTTCTTCAAAGCTGCTTTGTTCAGAGCAATACACGAGATGCCTTACTGTCAATCGTCGGCAATGTCAAGGACGAACAAGTAACGAGTTTTGGGGATGATGGGGTATCACAACAGGTTACAGCCAAAACAGGGGTTGCGACAATTGAGAATGTCAAACTTCCGAATCCGGTTCTTCTGAAACCTTTCCGAACATTCGTAGAGATTCCGCAACCTGAAACTGCGTTTGTCTTTCGCATGAAAGATGGGCCATCCGCTGCACTCTTCGAGGCAGATGGTGGTGAATGGAAGCTTCGGGCGATTGCTGAAATCAAGGTTTATCTGGACGAACGTTTAGATGATTACATTGAAGAGGGCAAGGTTATTATCATCGGCTAATTTTCATACCACATACCGGGAGGACAATCCTCCCGGTTATTCATAGGAGTGATGAACGTGATACAGCAAGCATTGCAAAAGCTTCAGCAAGAAATGGCAGCCAAATCAAAAGACGCATATGTTCAGCATGTTGGTTCCTTTCTGACTGGATATGTTCGGAATCATCCAGAACATGCGGCGTTTGTATTGACGGATGGAAAAACCATTATTGGCAGTTTGAACGCAATGAAGGAAGAAGCAAAAAAGAAACAGTCCAATGGTGTGGGGGTTCTCAGTGATCAGCAAGGCTTTGAAATTGTCCTCAAGTACTTTGGAGTTCCAAGCAAGCAAGAGCAGGTTGTTGCGGCTCCAGTTGAACTGAAAGCTTCATTAGATGACTTATTGTGAGGTGATTTAGATGAATCAGAAAGAAAAGGACATGACACATTTTCCGTCTAAGCGATCCGAAAAATTAGAGAAATATGTAATAGATGAACTTCTGAAACACAGCAGATACATTTTCATTCAGCGGGTTTCCAGAGTCCAGTATGGATACTGCACACACTGTAACTCTCGCTTTCGGACTTCTGGAGATTTAAAACATAATGGCAAGAGTGAATGTCCAAATTGCAAGTCAGATTGCAAAGTTAAAAATCACGGTATGAGCCGTAAATATTTGCGCGATCATGGAACTGTCGTTTTTTATGAGAAATCACAAGTCAATCCCGATTCAGCCATCATCGCACAGGTATTCAGAGTCTATCGTGATTACTCAGGAGATTATAAGAAGGTCCAGACTGAATATGTGATTGTTGCTAAGTATCTCTTCGAATCAGGCAATCCAGGAAGAGCTACTATGTATGAACGTTGGGGAGGATGGCAGAAATCCAATTCAGTTCATTCAATAGAATCTTATCCTCATTGCCCAATTGAAAGCATTGAAGAAGCTATCACTGGTACACCGTTCTATTACAGTACTTGGGATCAGCATGAACAACCTCAAAGGGATTACGTTAAGTTCTTTGCTCTTTATAGCAAATACCCAGTCATCGAGATTTTAACGAAACTGGGATTCAAATACTTTGTAGGCGCTAAATTGTTTGACGGAAAAACGTACAGTTGCATCAATTGGAGAGCGAAACAACTTCATGATGTGTTGCGGTTAAGTAAACAAGATTTTCAGCTAGTTCATAAAGAAAGAAAGTTAAATCCAATGCAGTTGCGTTTGTTTCAATTGTCACGTAGAGATAGTGCACCTCCAACAATTAAGGAAATTCAAAACTTTTTCACGGATTCAGTTGGCGATGTCATGAATGAACTGAATGTTGTTCTTAAATATTCCACTTTACGTAAGGCAATGAACTACATTCAAAAGCAAGTTCGAATCTGTGACGCATATAGATCATATCTTGGACTTCTCATTGCTTGGCGAGATTACATCCGCGATTGTGAAACGCTCGAAATGGACTTGTCTCATAGCCTTATTCTATTTCCAAAAAACTTGCACGAGGAACATCAGAGGACGATGAAGCTAGTGAAAACCACATCTGATGAACGATCCCGAGCCAAAATGATAAAACGGGCTGAGACCCTTCAAAAATATAAGTTCGAAGATCAAGAGTTTGTCGTGATCCCTGCTGAGACAGCAGAAGAATTGATTGAGGAAGGGAAAAGACTAGAACATTGTGTTGCCCGTTATGCTGATAAACACGCTAATGGAAAAACAACAATTCTCTTTGTTCGTAGGAAAAACAACCCCAACTCGCCTTACTACACGATTGAATTACAGAAGAATTCTATCAAGCAGGCAAGAGGATTTAAAAACGCTTCTATGACACCCGATGTACAAAAATTTGTTCAGCAATTCGAGAACGCCAAATTGAAAAAGAAAAGGAAGGAAGTTGCTATATGACAACTCGTAAGAAAAAAGAAGAGGTCCCAACGACAGTTGTTCCAGTTACAGAAACATCAGTCTCAAACCGAACTGCAGATATCATTGCCGCTGAGATTCGCAGTATTGATCAGCAAGCCCGTCAGTATGTTTTGCAGTCTGCTATCGAGATCGGTCAGAGGTTGACCGAAGCTAAGGAATTGGTTGGGCATGGAGAATGGGGAGCATGGTTGAAAGATCATGTGAATTACAGCCAATCATCTGCCAACAACTTTATGAAAATATCCGTGGAGTATGCGAACTCTCAAACCCTTGGTGTCTTGTCATACAGTCAGGCGGTTGCTTTACTCTCTGTTCCTGCCGAAGAAAGGGAATCATTCGTAGAGGATAACAACGCTGCTGAAATGTCGGCTCGTGAGCTGCAGGCGGCCATCAAGGAACGGAAGGAAGCGGAACGCCTACTTGCTGAGGAACAGGAGCGTGCGAAGGTAGCTGAAGCTGCTCGTATAGAGGAAGAACGGCAACGCGAAGTTCTTCGCGGAGAGTATCAGAAATTACTTGAAGAACGCCAGAAGCTGGAGAATGAGTTGTCCGCCGCTCAAGAAGAAGCGAAGAAGCCCGGGAAAGCAACCGGCACGGATGCAAAGACCAAAACAGAGTTGCGTAAGGCGGAAAAGTCTCTATCTGAGTCACAACAACGTCTGGCCGCTTTAGAGGAAGAAATGAAAGCGAAGGAAAACGATGTTGCCTCAAAGGTTGATGCAGCCATTAAGGAACGGGAACAGGAATTGGCAGAGCAAGCACGCAAGCGTGAAGAGGAATCTGCAAAACAAGTCGCTGAGCTGCAAGAGCAGTTGCGCAAAAACAACAATACGGCCGCGATCAAGGTCAAAGTACATTTTGAATCGCTATTGAGCAATTTTAACAGTTTAGTAGGTTCTGTTGCCGAGTTGGAAAACGAGGAACAGAAGAAAGCCATTTCGGAGCGTATAGCCCAGCTATGCGACGATATGAAGTCCAAGCTGTGATGAAATATGAGAGAGTATTTTGATTTCTACTAATTCTTTAAGGTGTGTTGAGATGATCGAGATATCTTCTAAAGCACAGGCCATCATTGAACATGCGCTTAATCCGCTGATTCGTAAAGGTTGCCGGATTGAGCGCTTGGCAATGAATGTTTGTCCTAAGTCACCAATCGCGCAAATGGATAAGGTTCATACCAAGTACGGATCATTACGCATTGAGCCAAATGTTTTCCTGCCCTTGGGCAAGTCATACATCATAGAAGATTCTTGGAGAAAGACCAGAGGCTTTACCTGGGTTTCTGGATATCAGCAAAGCAGGTGAATGAAATGAATTACATCGCAGAAATGACAGCCTTCACAGATTGGCTCGAAACAAACCCATTGGAGCCATCCGCACAAACTTTGTGGTTTCACTTATTAGTGATAGCAAATAAGAGCGGATGTCCAGAGTGGTTTACAGTAGCAAATCTGACACTGATGGCTAAGACAGGCGTTTCTGAAAAATCACTAATTAAACATCGAAATGCACTCATCCAAAAAGGACGACTTATATATAAGAATCAAGGAAAACAGCAGGCCGGAAAATACCAACTGGTGCACCTTACTGTAAAAAATACAGTAAAAGGTGCAGTGAACGAGGGTGTAAAAAGTGCGGTAAAAGATGGAGTAAAGGGTTCAGGATTATTAAGAGATTTTAATTCTTCTACTTCTACTTCTTCTGATCATGGCGAATACGAATCTTTTTATTCTGCACACTTGCGAGTGTTTGGAGCGGAATGCAACCCACTTCAAAGCCAGCAACTTGGCGATTACATTGATAGAGACGGTATGGAAGAAGAGGTTGTTGTACGAGCCATTGAACGTGCAGGGATGGCATCCAAAGGTTATAACTTCAAGCTTATTACCAAGATTTTAAACGATTATTTTATCGGTGGCGTCCGCACGCTGGAACAGGCCATTGCCATAGATCGTGAGTACGACAACCGCAAGAATAAAACGACCATTAAGCCTGATACCAAGGCACGAAGCTTTGCTGAGATGGCGGAAGGGATGGAAGGATGAAGATCAGTGAAGTCGGCAAGCTGTTTGACAAAATTATAGAGTTTTATCCAGCCTTTACAGGGACTGCTTCGAAACTCCAGAGCTGGCATGAGGCCCTAACCGATATTCCATTTGAACTGGCACAAAGCAATCTCAAGAAATATGTTGCTGATCCAGATAACAAGTACCCACCGCATCCGGGAGCATTGGCAAAGAAGCCTGTTTTTACTGACAGTGACCGTTACCACGCTGGCTTGAAGAAGTCTGGACAACGGACACTTGAGGAAAATGAAGAACTAAGTATCGGTAAGGTGGGACCCACAGAAGAACAGCGCAGAAAGGTACGTGATTTGCTTGAACAAAAATGAACTGGAGTTGCCGCATAGTCTGGAAGCTGAACAATCTGTTCTCGGTGCAGTTTTGATTGATCCAAACGCCTTTCTGAATGTGGCAGACACCTTGTCTGTCGAACATTTTTACTCCAATCAGCACGGAGTCACTTACTCAGCCATGCGAGAATTGTCTGAGGAAGGAAAAAGCATTGATTTAGTGTCTTTAACAGCGAAGCTTCAGGATAATAGGCAGTTGGATACCGCAGGCGGTGTAAGCTATCTTGCAAGAATGTCAAAGAGCGTCCCGACCGCAGCCAACATCACACATTATGCTGAAATCATGCATGACAGATACTTGCACAGGACAACGATACTTTCACTGGAAGAGCAACTTCGAAACGCATGGAAATCAGATAACGGCATGATGGCCTTGGCGAGTGTACAAACGGCTGCAACGAGCCTATCTGACAAAGCCGTTAAAGGTAGAGAGTTTCGAACAGCTCGTGAAGTGTTCCTTTCTGCATTCGACATCATGGAGCAGAGATATGCCAATTCTGGCGATGAGGTAACGGGTATCCGTTCCGGGTACGTAGAGCTGGACCGTATGACATCGGGCTTTCAGGATAGCGATCTAATCATTATTGCAGCTCGTCCTTCCGTGGGCAAAACTGCATTTGCACTGAACATTGCCCAGTTTGCTGCGCTTAAAGGCAAAGAGAAAGTAGCCGTTTTCTCGCTTGAAATGTCCGCCGAGCAACTTGCACTACGGATGATCAGTGCCGAAGGAAATGTTGAAGCTAATCGGATACGGACAGGCTTCCTTCGCGGTGAAGATTGGGACAAAGCGACTAACGCAATTGCATCATTAGGCGAAACAAATCTTTTCATTGATGATTCAGCAGCTCTTACGGCTCAAGGGATCATTAACAAATGTCGGAGACTCAAACAGAAATTCGGATTGGATATGGTCGTGATTGATTATCTTCAACTGATCAGTGGAGAGAAGGGCAAGGAAAACCGTCAACAGGAAGTAACGGATATTTCCCGGAAGTTGAAGCAGTTGGCCCGGGAGCTACATATTCCGGTCATCGCATTATCACAACTTAACCGAGCGGTTGAGCAGCGGCAGGATAAACGGCCAATGATGTCCGATCTACGGGAATCGGGAGCTATTGAGCAGGACGCGGACATTGTTGCTTTCCTGCACCGGGAAGATTACTACGATGCGGAGACCGAGAAGAAGAACATTATTGAAATCATCATAGCCAAGCAGCGTAACGGTCCAGTGGGAACAGTTGAACTGGTATTTATGAAAGACTACAACAAATTTGCTAATTATGAACGGAACCATAACGATTCATTTAGGCAGTCGTCACAATCAAATAATAATCAACAAGCAGTTCCAGACATGTACAGACAGGGGTGATCAAATGAAAGCATTTGTGGGGAAGCTTTATGACTTGGGAGAGACGACACCTAATAGCTGCCGGAGAGCAATGAGAATCGCAAAGCGGTTATATAAGAAAGCCGATGCTGATGACAAAAAGATTCTTTCAGAAATTATCAGCGAATGTGAGTTCGTTGAAGAATGGTTAACAACCGGAAGAAGACCAGGTAACAAACGTGGAGTTGAACGCTTGGCAGCATACCAGCGAGAGGTGCTTGTTGATCCACTTAAAATGCAAGCTTACGTAAGTAATTCGAAAGCAGGCAGTCCAAGCAACTTGACCGATTGGCAAAGGTTCCAGATTGAAGATGCACTTTCACGCTTGAGTGATCGAGAACGTGAATGTTATGTACTGGCGCACGGCGAGTGTTTTTCTCACAGCGCGATAGCCAACATGCTATATATAAGTAAAGACTCCGTTTCCGAATACATTGACCGTGCGCAAAAAAAAATATCAAAAGATTTGGAGAGCAGCTTGTTTTTGATCCAATAGCCGCTAAAAGCGGAGAAATTTGTCCCGCGAACGCCACCTATAGGTAAGAACTATAATAAAGGAGTTGTTAATAGTTTGGAACAATCGCACGAACGGGCATCGACAATCGATGTCCTTTTTGCTGTATCACTCAGGAGGTAATCCCATGGCGATTAAAGCAGTCAAGCGTCCTCCACCTATACCTGTGAAGTCAGAACTTCAACCGAATAAATGTCGTGGATGCGTATGGGGAACATGGACGGGCAATGTGCAGTTATGTTTGACACCTGAATGCAGGAAATAGTTTGGCAGTGGTGGCGGAATAGGTAGACGCTATATATGGTAGGGTGAGGTGCAGACCATAGAATAAAGCCTCTCGTGCACACCAATGCAAGGTGCAAATCCTTGCCCACAACATCTTATATGAAGGGATTGAGAAGATGAGTAAAACTGGATTAAATATCACTTTGTACACATCGAAAGATGAATTGTTCAATGCCAAATCCGGAGGCAGTACACTGGTTGCTTCAAAGACGAAGACCAAGGATGCAGACTTTCAGATTATTGTTTCAATTGATGCGTGTGATCTGCTTGAGAATGAGGTTCGCGTTAATCTTACTTTGCTTAAAGCAAGTGTCGAAGAAGCTGCACAAGAGTTTGGCGTAGCTATGGGCAATGAGATTAACAGGGTTCTCAGTCAGATTGAGTAGGGAGGTTGCGTTTTGGACTACTATATTCAGACAGAACCGCTTGTGTTGCCTGTGGCGCAATCAGCGTTACCAATGAAGCATCAAGTTCTGAACCGTAAGCCGATGCGAACAGTTGCAAGGAGTAGTTGTTAATCTGACCGTATTCCCAAACGCTTGGGAATTTGCGAGGTGGTGAAATGAAATATGTTCAACCCATCCGAGATAAGGAAGTCATTGAAGATATCAAGCTAAAACTTTTACGGAAGGAAGACCCACGGGACTACTTCCTTTTTGTTATTGGTATCAATGTTGGTTTTCGAATATCGGACATCTTGCCGCTGCGTGTTCGTGATCTGAAGAAGCCGCTGATATACATCACGGAGAAGAAGACACGAAAGCAGAAGGCGTATGAAATGAATCACACAGTGAGACGTGAATTGTTAAGGCTGATCGGTGACCGACCAGATGAAGAATTCCTGATCAAGAGCAGGGAAGGAATCAATAAACCGCTTGGCCGATCCATGACCTATAAGATCATGAGAGCCATTACGGAAGAATACGGTCTTGAAGGCATCGGCAATCACACACTCAGGAAAACGTATGGATATCATTTCTATAAAGAAACGAAGGATATCGCAACTCTTCAGAAGATATTCAACCACTCTGACCCGAACGTGACCTTGCGGTATATCGGCATTACGCAAGACACAATCAATCTGTCAACGAGACGGTTCAGACTATGAGTTACCCATAAAATGAAGGTGTGGAACTGGGAAATAGCCGAAGCCGGAAAGCCTTGGTGCATAAGGGTTTAGTGAACCTTTACGAGTTCCCCACAATTTAAGATAAGGGTAACTCACTTTTATACAGAAAATGAATAAAATCATGGTTTCAGAAGCAGAGTTTCCATTGATTTCAGCAGAAAGATTGCCTCTATAATGCGGCTTATCGGCTGAAAACTAATAATAAAATACAACGAATATTTATGCATGGAGGGATTATGAGCGGATCGTTCTATAAATCCACCAAGTGGAAGAGGAAGCGGGCGGTTATTTTACGTAGGGATGAATACATGTGCCGACAAAGCAAAAGGTACGGTAAGACCGAACCGGCTACCACGGTACATCACATCTACCCATTCGAGTTTTACCCAGAGCTGGCGCTGGTTGAGTGGAATTTAATCTCGCTTTCTGACAAGCAACACAACGCCATGCATGATAGGGTGACCCACGAGCTTACGGAACTCGGTTTAGCTTGGCAAGAACGAGTTCGGAAGCAATTCGAAGAATGGCAAGGAAAGGGAAATTAATATTTATCTGATATCCCCCCTCCCTTTCAGGGTCGCCACGGGACCCCAGGGACCGGGCAGGGGAGCCTTTTCCAATAGAGCGGGTCTCCAAAAGTTTTTTTGGGGAGGTGAGGACGTGGCGGAGGCAACCGAAAAAGAAAAGATCAAACGGAAGACCGTTGCCGAAATGAAGAAGCTCGGCGTGTACAAAAAAGAGTATGGTCGGGTGATTGAAATTTATGCGGAACTGGTTGCGCAGTACGATAAGCTGAATCGTGACTTTGAGGAAGGCGGTTATAAGTTTCAAGTAATCACCGCCCAAGGGGGAGCGAAGAAAGCACCGATTGTCGCCACGCTGGAAACGCTGCGCAAAGACATCCTGACGTACTCGGATCGGCTCTGTCTTAATCCTAAGTCGATTGAGACAGTGACAACCGATAATAAGAAAGGTAAATCGAAACTGGCAGGAGTGCTGGGTGGTCTGAAGTGACCCAACACACCAATTACGATATCGTAATGGAGTATGCCAGCAGTATACGGGATGGACGCAAGATTGCGTGTAAGGAATTGATTCAGGGTGCGGAGCGGTTCTTTCGTGATCTGGACAACCCTGAATATGACTTTGACCCGGAAGATGCTGAATTTGTTATTAATATTATCGAAAGCACCTTTGTTCATGCTCAAGGCGAGATGTTGGACGGTACACCGCTTCGCGGCATGCCGTTCTTGCTGGAACCGTTCCATAAGTTCATGGTGTACAACCTTCTTGGCTTCTTCAAGAAAGGGACTAAAATCCGGCGTTACAAGGAAGCCTTCATTTATATACCGCGTAAGAACATCAAAACCAGCTTTGCGGCTGGTCTGGCATGGGCGCTTGGCCTGCTGAATCGTCGAAGCGGTAGTAAGGTGTACATTGTTGCGGCTGCCTTGAAACAATCCTTGGAAAGCTTCAATTTCATCAATTTTAACCTGGACGCGATGGGCGAGAAGGATAACTTTCGCGTCATTGATAACAATCAGGAGCATAGCATTCAGGGAGAATTTGAAGATGGGTCATTGTATATTCAGGCATTAGCTGCAAACCCGGACCGTCAGGACTCCTTGAACTGTAACATTGCCATTGCGGACGAGATCCACGCTTATAAGTCGCCCAAGCAATACAACATTATTAAGGAAGCCATGAAGGCGTACACCAACAAACTGATGATTGGTATTACCACGGCAGGCGACAATATGACAAGCTTCTGTTATCAACGTCTTCAGTATTGCAAGAAGATACTGGATGGAACGGTGAAAGACGAGGCTTATTTCGTGTTTATCTCGAAAGCGGATCAGGACCCGGAAACGGGTGAAGTTGATTACACAAATCCGATCATCCACCAAATGGCGAATCCAGCCTATGGAGTTTCCATTCGTCCTGAAGACATTATGAACGATGCTCTACAGGCGCAGAATGATCCGCAACAGCGGAAGGACTTCTTTGCCAAGTCACTGAACATTTACACCGCAGCGATGAAGGCGTATTTCAATATCGACGAGTTCAAGTCATCGAACCGAAAATATAAATGGACGCTGGAAGAACTGGCGAAGCTGCCGATTGAGTGGTACGGCGGGGCGGACTTGTCGAAGTTGCATGACTTGACCGCATCGGCGCTATATGGGACGTATGGCGATGTGGACATTATCATTACGCATGCATGGTTCCCGATTGTGGCGGCTACGAAGAAAGCGGAAGACGATAATATTCCGCTGTTCGGATGGAAGGATGATGGATGGCTGGATATGTGTAACAGTCCTGTGGTCAATCATGCCGATGTTGTTAACTGGTTTATTCAATTGAAGAAGACAGGCTTTAACATTAAGCAAGTCGGATTTGACCGTAAGTTCAGCCGTGAGTTCTTCGCAGGCATGCGTAAGGCAGGGTTCAAAATGATTGACGAACCGCAGTATTTCTGGCGCAAGTCGCAAGGGTTCCGGCGAATTGAAATGCGTGCGAAGGAAGGGAGACTTTATTATCTTGGTTCAGATGCCTTCGAATATTGCGTTCAGAACGTTCGAGCTATCGAGAAGACCGATGACATGATCCAATATGAGAAAGTGGAAGATAACCAGCGGATCGACTTATTCGATGCCGCTGTTTTTGCATGCGTCCGACAGCTTGAAAACTTTGAAACGGCAGGCACTGCTAAAGGCTGGCTGAAAGGGGGTGGAAGAACTGAGTAAAAAGAAGAGAGGCCGCAGCGCAAGCCAGAACCGAGCCGATTCAAAATCGAGTATAGGTTGGTTTATGACAACGGAAGCACATGACATGTTGTGTGTGCCGGGATATACCAGGTTGTCCGATAACCCGGAAGTGAAGATGGCCGTTCATAAGATTGCAGAGCTGATCAGCACCATGACTATCCACCTGATGCAGAACACAGATAACGGTGACGTTCGGATCAGGAATGGACTGGCACGAAAGATAGATGTTGACCCGTACAGTCTGATGACGCGCAAGACATGGATGTACAACATTGTCAGCACCTTACTGTTGCATGGAGATGGAAACAGCGTCGTTTATCCAAAAATGAAGGCTGGTTTAATTGATGAACTGATTCCCTTAAAGCCATCAAGCGTGAGTTTTCAAGACACGGATAACGGCTATTTGGTCCGATATCAAGGTCAGGCGTACGACCATGATGAGGTGCTTCACTTTGTGATCAATCCTGACCCGGAACGACCGTGGATCGGAACCGGGTATAGGGCGGTGCTGAAGGACATTATTCACAATCTCAAACAGGCTACAGCCACGAAGAAGGGCTTCATGAGTGGGAAATATATGCCAAGCTTGATTGTGAAGGTGGACGCGAATACAGCAGAGTTGTCCAGTGAAGAGGGGCGCAACGATGTGTACAATATGTACCTTGAACGTTCCGAAGCAGGGCAGCCATGGATTATCCCGGCCGACATGATCGATGTCGAGCAAGTCAAGCCGTTGTCCTTAAACGATATTGCTATTAACGAATCGGTTCAACTGGATAAGCGAACGGTGGCGGGCATTCTTGATGTGCCAGCCTTTTTTGTTGGTGTTGGGGATTTTCGCAAGGATGAATATAACGCCTTTGTGAATACGCGAATTCAGCCCTTAGCGATGGGAATTGTACAAGAATTGACTCGGAAGCTGGTTTTTGCACCGGATATGTATTTCAAGTTCAATCCGCGTAGCCTTTACGCCTATGACCTTAAAGAACTGGCGGATGTGGGGAGCAATCTTTTTGTCCGGAGTCTCATGTTGGGCAATGAGGTGCGGGATTGGATCGGTTTGTCGCCACTTGAGGGTCTAAATGAACGAATTATCCTTGAGAACTACATTCCGGCCGGAATGATTGGGGATCAGAAAAAGTTGAACCAAGGGGGAGGTGAGGAAGATGGATAGGACAGTGAAGGTTACCCGGAGTCTGACAACCAAACTGGAAACGCGTGAAGCGGATGATCAGTCGTTGGTGATTGAAGGCTATTTTGCTGTTTTCAATCGTGAAACAGAGTTGTGGCCAGGAGCATTTGAAGTCATTGCACCTGGAGCGTTTGATCGTACCCTTGGCAATGACATCCGGGCGCTGGCGAATCACGAAACCATGTTTGTTCTTGGCCGGAATAAGGCGGGGACGCTGGAGTTGAAAACGGATAGTCATGGGCTTTGGGGCCGGGTCAAGATCAACCCGGATGATTCGGACGCAATGAACTTGTATGCGAGGGTCAAGCGGGGGGATGTGGATCAATGTTCATTTGGATTCAACATTGTGGGCGAGGATACGGATTGGCGAGATGACGGGACGGTGAAGTGGACCATTCGGGAAATCGATCTGCATGAGGTCAGTGTTGTGACGTTCCCACAATACGCCGAAACTGGCGTACAGGCAAGGAAGAATGAAGTGGCGCAGCACCGTGAACGTCAATTGCAACAACGAAAACATCAACTTAAGGGGAGGCTGGCTAACTAATGGCACTGAGACAAATTATGTTGGCGAAAAAGATCAAGCAGCGCAAGGCAGATTTGGAGGGGTATCTGGAACAGGAGCGCGGACTCATTACGCGATCTGAAGAACTGGAGCGAGCCATTGAAGAAGCTGCTACCGAAGAGGAAATCAATACAGTGGAAGAAAGTATTGAGGCACTTGAGCAGGAGAAGGAAGAGGTAGCTTCCAAGAAAGGCACGCTTGAAGGCGAAATTACACAAATGGAATCTGAACTGGAAGAGTTGAACAGTAAAGAGCCTAAAAATACGCCCGGAAATAGCGGAGAGCAAAGACAACAAATGCAACAACCACAAATTGTAGGGGGCGAAACAAGAATGAGCAAAAGAGCTAACTTTGGTATGACTCGTGAGCAGCGTACAGCATATGTGCAACGCGCCGAGGTAAAAGAATTCTATGAACGCGTTCGTAGCCTGATGGCTGAAAAGCGAGCAGTTAATGGAGCAGAACTGACGATTCCTGATACGGTGCTGGAACTGCTTCGTGACAATCTGGATGGATTCTCGAAATTGGTCAAATATGTACGTCTTCGCCCGTTGAAAGGAACAGCTCGTCAGACCATTGCTGGTGAGATCCCGGAAGCTGTTTGGACAGAAGCATGCGGGAAACTCAATGAGTTATCCTTCGACTTCTCTCAAATTGAGATTGATGGCTACAAGGTCGGCGGCTTTATCCCAGTATGCAAAGCTACATTGGAAGATTCGGATATCAACCTTGCAAATGAAGTGGAGTACATGCTTGGTGAAGCAATCGGATATGCGCTGGACAAGGCGATTGTATACGGTACTGGCGTGAAGATGCCGCTTGGTTTCGTTACGCGGCTGGCTGATGCGGCTCCTGATTATGGCCCTGATGTATCGACATCTAACATCAAAAAGTTGCCAGTATCCACGGGAGTTGAACTTTTCAAGTCCGTGTTGAAAACACTTGCGAATGCGAAAAGTCGTAGGGCGAGAAACGGCCTTGTATTGGTGATGAATGAAATGACTTGGAACAGTCTGGTTCTCCCTGAATCACTTTCCGTTAATGCTGCGGGTACGATTGTGGCGGCTAATGGTGGTACGTTCCCTGTTGTGGGTGCGAAAGTCGAGTTCCTTGATTTTATCCCGGTAGGCGACATTGCAGGTGGATACCTTGAGAAGTATCTGTTGTCTGAGCGTCAAGGAGGTTTCTTTGGTGCGTCTGAGCATGTGCGCTGGATCGAGGACGAAGTTGTATTCAAAGGTACGGCTCGTTATGACGGAAAACCTGTACGCCCTGATTCATTCATTCTCTTTAACATCCAGAACGCCGCGCCGACAACGAGTGTTACATTCGCACCTGATAAGGCTAATGAAGCAACTGAAACTCCAGACGGAGCCTAAACACGAAAGGGTGATCTAAATGCCTTACATCGTCATTAAGGATTTCAAGGATTTAGAAGACAAAAACCACATTTACCACGCCGGGGATAAGTATCCTCGGTCTGGACGTGGAAAGCAGGCTCGGATTGAGGAATTGCTTGGTTCGGAGAATCGGCGCGGCGAACCATTAATTGAGGAAGTGGGCGATTGATATGGATATCGCCCTGATTGTTGGATTAATCAAGGAACGTTTGGCTATTCGTTCGAACGTGCGGGACAACTACATTACGGCTATCGCCAATTCGGTGGTGAAGGAACTGGAGGATGAGAAGGGGTTAACGCTGGATGCGGATAACGCCTATCACCTCCAGTTTTGCGTAGATTATGCCGCATGGCGCTACCAGAGCAGGGACAGCGAGGGGAGTATGCCGAGACACCTTCAATTCAGGCTTCATAACCTGATTCTACACGCGCGGAGGAAGAGTACATGAGAGGCGATCACGAACTGATTCTATTTAAGCCTAGCGGCCGTACGAAAGATAATATCGGCAATGAGATCGTCATTGATCCTGTGGAAACCGCAGTGCTTTGTGATCTTCGTTCAGTGGGGCGCAATGAGTTTTACAGCGCGGCTACCGCTGGGATGGCACCGGAAATGGTGTTTGTCATGCATCCGTATGAGTATAGCGGAGAGCAGCAAGTCATATTCGAAGGCGTTCGATATCAAGTCATTCGGACGTATTCGGAGCATGACGAGGAAGTCGAACTGGTATGCGGAAAGGTGAAGGGTAAATGACTTCCATTGATCGACTAGCGCAGGAAATCGTGAGTGCTGTCAAGGCATATACAGATGATGTCTCTGATGCAATAGAAAAGCGTGTTGATGAAGTAGCTGAGTCGGTTCGTGCTGAAGCTGACGCTAACGCGCCTAAAAGATCAGGTAAGTATGCCAAAGGATTCAAGGTGACCAAGCAGGGCAGTAGCGGAAAAGCCAAACGCGTGGTTTGGAATAAGAAGAATTCGAGAATTGTCCATTTACTTGAGTTTGGACATGCAAAACGTGGCGGCGGTAGAGTTGCAGGCCGTCCACATTTGCGTCCTGCTTATGATCACCATGCCGCGAGTCTACCGGACGATATTAAACGGATTATTAGGAATGGGGGATAGACGGGGATGCAGCAAGCCGAGTTATATCAACTGCTTGAATCCATAGGTCTACCCTTAGCCTATGGCGAGTTTAAGTCTACGCCTGAATTACCTGCACCTGATTTGCCGTTCATCGTTTATCAATTTGCCTATTCCGGCGACTTGATGGCTGACAACCGGAATTATCTGAAGATTTCCAATTTTCAGATTGAGCTGTACACCGACATCAAGGATTTGGCGGCGGAAGGGCTTGTGGAAGATGTCCTTGAAGTAGCTGAATTACCTTATTCGAAAACAGAAATTAAGCTTGATGGCGAATCGATGTATCAAATCATTTATGAAATACAACTCATTGGAGGGTGACGACAAATGTCAGAAAACAAAGTTACGTTTGGTCTGGATAAGGTACACATTGCATTCTTTGATAAAGATGCTACAGCCGGACAACCAAAATGGGAAACGCCAATTCCGATTCCAGGTGCTGTACGCTGGGCGCCTGAAGCACAAGGGGAGACAAGTACATTCTTTGCTGACAACATGGCATATTTTCTTGTGACAAGTAACAACGGTTATACCGGAGAACTGGAGATGGCCAACATTCCAGATGAGATTAAAGCCCGGATGTTTGGCTGGAAGATTGATGACAACGGTATGTTGGTCGAGATTGCAGACGGCATGCCGGAGAGGTTTGCTTTGCTGGGTCAGGTCAAAGGTGACAAGCGAGATAGACGCTTTGTGTACTACGATTGCCAAGCAGCTCGTACAGCCAAGGAGAACACCACTAAAGGGGAATCGACGGAAATTGTGGGTGAAACCCTGTCCATGACATCTTCGCCAATTGAAATCAATGATAACGTCATTGTTAAAGGCGATTTGGAGTTGAACGCAACGAATGCGACTCAGTTCAATTCCTTCTTCTCCAAAATCTACACGCCGACGTTCACACCTGCGGCTTAATTTCTTAAATGTTTTGAATCCCGTCCGGTGAGATTGGACGGGATTCACCCCTATTTAAATGAATGGAGACGATGAACATGAAAGAACTTCAATTTGGTGAAAAGACAGTACCAATCACCGCATCAGCCCCGGCACTACTTTACTATAGACAGGAATTTGGGGCTGATTTAATTGGCGATATGACAAAGATGATTAGCGACTATGACACGGGTGGAGATCAAGAAGAAAACCCAGAAGCTACCACATCCGATGCCCTTGCACTGGGGAATATTAACTTCTTATCTTTTTTGCAACTGGCGTGGGCTATGGCGAAGGCGTATCAGTACGGGAAACCCTTCCCTAAATTTGAAACGTGGCTGAATGATTATGGTGAAGATATCGATTTCTCGGATGAGGGATTCATTATCGATATTGTGGAGGAAGCCACGACAGGCTTTTTTCGTCAAAATCAGGGAGTCAGAGGAGCATTCGCAAGCCGCAGGAAATGATTCTCGTGTAGAAATAGATTTGTTGGCTATTGGCAAACGAATCGGCTTGAGCATGCAGGAAATGAGCGAAATGACTTGTTCTGATTTGATTGATCTTGCTCGAAGCTTCACAGGCAAGGAAGAGAAGAAGAAAGGACCGCGAGAAGCTACACAAGCGGACATTGATGCCTTTTATGGGCGTTAGGGGTGTACACATGTTACCAATGACATGCAGCGACGGGTGTGGTCAGGATTTCGTGCTGATCAGCCACGGAACACAACAGGTATTGCCGGGTGTGGACAGGGTTGGTTTTTCCTGTCCGCATTGCGGCAAGGTCTATACGGCGTATTATTCAAATCGCAAAGTGGAGAAATTCCACGCAGATCTTGCTGAACTGCAACAGCGTCCGGCAAAGGGCGGTTTAACCCGTAGACAGGTGGAGGGGATCATTGTTCGAATTAATAACACGAAGAAGAAACTAGCCTCTGAAATGAAGCGGCTACGAATTCAGGTAGAGGGAGATTCCCAAACGTCTGGGAATTTATAAAAGAGCATCATGAATGTGTGGTGAAGCATAATGGAAAAAGTGAAGTGTCCGCATTGCGGGCATTTGCTCTTTAAGGCGCGTTCTGCTGATCTGGAGATCAAGTGTTTGCGGTGCAAAAAGATAGTTGAAGTCAAATTGAAGGAACAGAGCGAGCCGCACACCAAGTAGCGAGCCATGCCTGCCTGATACTAAGGGTAGGTGGGCCGTGTGGCAGAAACGATTAAGGGGATTAACGTTGTCATTGGTGCAGAAACAACGGGGCTTAGCAAAGCCTTATCCGATGTCAACAAAAAATCAAGGGACATCCAATCCGAACTAAAACAGGTTGAAAAGCTGTTGAAGTTAGATCCGGGTAATACGGAGTTGCTTGCGCAGAAGCAGAAGCTGCTTGCCAGTTCTATCGGAAACACTCAGGAAAAGCTGAACCGATTGCGCCAAGTGCAGGAACAAGTGAATCAGCAGTTTGCCCGTGGCGACATCACCGAAGGTCAGTACCGGGCGTTTCAGCGTGAAGTCCAGAAGACGGAGCAGGAGCTGCGCGGACTGAATAGCCGTTTGGATGAGACGACCCAAGAGATTGGGGATCAAGGGAAAAAGGTTAGTAAGCTGGGTCAGGATTATAAAGATGCTTTTGAGCAGGCGAAGCAATCGCTGGGTAACAGCTTCGACCAAATGAAGAAAGTCGGTGCAGGCGTCACGGCGTTTGGCACGGGCTTGGCTGCCGGACTAGGCGTTGCTGTAAAGAGTGCAGCAGATTTTGAACAAGGCATGGCAAATGCTTATTCCGTTATGGACCCGGCTGAGGTAAGTAAGTTCAAGTCTGAACTTGAACAACTTGCCATTACGATGGGTGCCCAAACGAAGTACAGTGCAACCGAGGCGGCCCAAGGTATCGAAGAACTGGTTAAAGCGGGTGTCAAGGTACAAGACGTTATGAACGGCGGTCTTTCTGGTGCGTTGTCCTTGGCAACGGCTGGAGAATTGGAACTGGCAGATGCTGCTGAGATTGCCTCTACAGCGCTCAACGCTTTTAAATCCGATTCGCTTTCTGTCCAAGATGCGGCCGACATTTTGGCCGGGGCAGCGAACGCTTCAGCAACCAGCGTAAGCGAACTGAAATTTGGATTGTCCCAATCGGCTTCCGTTGCTGCTTCTGTGGGCTTGTCCTTTAAAGATACAGCAACGGCGCTGGCGGCCTTTGCGCAAAACGGCTTAAAGGGTTCCGATGCGGGTACATCCCTCAAAACCATGCTTATGCGGCTCCAGCCAACCACGGCAGATGCTTATGCCACGTTCAAGGATTTGGGCCTTTTGACGTTGGATACCGGGAAAGCTATGGAGTATCTGTCTAAACAGGGCATCAAGCCTGCTGAAATGAGCATCGACGGTATAACCCAAGCATTAGCAACCTATATGGCCCGAGCAGACGGGGCCAAGACGGTAACAGGGAAGTACTTCAAGCAAGCGAAGGAAATGGCCGAGGCAAACGGCTGGGTGTATTCGTCGTTCTACGATGCCAACGGGTCACTCAAAGACATGTCCGAAATCGCTGGACTGCTGAACGAAAAGATGTCCGGTCTGAACGACATGCAACGGCAAGCGGCCATGAATACGATGTTCGGATCAGATGCGATCCGCGCGGGTAACATCCTCTATAAAGAGGGTGCCGAGGGGATCGACGCAATGGCAGCAGCCATGGATAAAATCGATGCTCAAATGGTTGCCGCGCAGAAGCTGGATACCCTTAAAGGTGCGCTTGAAGAATTACGCGGGGCCATGGAGACGGCCCAGATTACCATTGGTAATGCGCTGATTCCAGCCCTGCGGAAAATTGTATCCACGGTGCAAGTCGTTGTCGATATGTTCAACAAGGTACCGGAGGGTGCGAAATCATTTATTGCGGTGCTGGGGGCCATCACGGCAGCCTTGGCGCTCATTGCGGGTCCGCTTCTGATCCTGATTGGATTTATACCGCAGATTGCGGCGGGGCTGACGATGCTTACACCGATGTTCACGGCACTTTGGACGGCCATCACGGGTCCAATCGGTATTGTTGTCGCAGCCATCGCCGCTGTCGCTGTCGGACTGACATATTTGTACAAGACCAACGAAACGGTAAGGGACGCGCTTAACGCAGCTTGGCAAGCCATCAAATCGGCAGCCGAAGCTGTTTTTGGTGCGCTCAAGTCGTTTTGGGCCACGTGGGGCGGAGAGATCACCGGACTATTTAACACACTTTGGAACGGCGTCAAGCTGGTCTTTAATACGGTGCTAAAAGCCCTATCTGAAGTTGTAAAATCCATCTTTGCTGGGATTAAGTCGTTCTGGGCCACATGGGGCAATGACATTACAGCTTTCTTCAAAGCCACCTGGGCAACTCTGACACTGATGTTCAATACCGTGTTCAAGGCTTATTTTGAACTGGTCAAGTTCATCTTCAATGAGATTAAAGCGTTCTGGGAAAAATGGGGTTCCACGATCACGGCCGCATTCAAGGGCGTGTTCGAAATTCTCAAGACGATATTCAGCACGACATTCAACGTGATCTTCACGGTCGTTAAGACCATATTCAACAACCTGAAGGCGTTTTGGGATACGTGGGGAGCCACTATTACAACGGTCTTCCGAACGGTGTTTAATGTGGTGAAATCTGTTTTCTCGGGTGCTTGGAATGCCATCAAGATCATTGTGGAAACTGTGATAGGCGTGATATCGGGTATTATCAACACGTGGTTGGCTATCTTCAAGGGTGATTGGGCTGGAGCGTGGAACGCAGCCAAAGGAGTAACGGAAACCGTTTGGAAGGGTATTATAGGCATCTTCAAAAATGCGTTCAATACGATGAAAGATGTCGGGAAGAACATCATTCAAGGCTTAGTGCAAGGTATTGCGAACATGAAGGATGTCGTTGTCCAGAAGGCTAAGGAAATTTCGGAAGCCATCGGCGGATTCTTCAAGAAGTTTTTTGATATCCATTCTCCATCCCGTCTGACAACCGGATACGGCGAAAACATCGGCCAAGGTTTGGCAAACGGGATTAGCAATAAGACCAAGACAGCGGAAAAGGCAGCTAAGGAGACGGCCACAAAGGTTAACAAGGCTTTTAAGGATGCTTTCGCCACGGCACAGTACAATTTCAAAATGGGCAATTTGGACACTGCCGGCTATGTGGCGGCTCTGGAAAAAGTGAAGTCCTCTTATGCCAAAACGTCAGCTCAAGTCCAGAAGGTTACGCTGGAAATCAAGAAGGCCCACGAGCAGCAAACCAAGTCAGCCGAGAAGGCAGCCAAGGATTCATTTGCAGCATCGAAGGCGTACATTGATGCCAGAGCTTCGACGGGCAAGGTTACGCTGGAACAAGAGCTTGCCATGTGGGAGAAAGTCCAAGCCAAGTATAAGGCCGGAACCGCGCAGCATATCGCGGCCGAGAAGGAAGCCTATAAGATCAAGCAGGAACTAGCAAAAGCAAGCTTCCAGTCTTCGAAGGATTATATTGAAAAGGCGGCAGCCGCTAACGAAATGTCTCTTACTCAGCAGTTATCTGCATGGGAGCGGGTGCAGGCCAGATATAAAGCTGGTTCCGCTGAGGCTAAAGCGGCGGAAGAAGCAGCGGGCAAGGTCAAACTGGAGATATACAACCAGCTCACCCAAGCCAGCGAGGACTTCCTTGCCAAAACCAAAGAAGTGAATGCAAATGTGGCCGCTGAAGAATTGCGTCTTAACGGCGTCTATGAACAGGCGGTAGAACAGCGAGCCAAGGCGATCAACGACTTTGCGGGATTGTTCGACGAAGTAGTTGCCAAGTCTGAGACATCGGGACATCAGCTACTGGACAACCTTCGCGGACAAGTGGACTATCTGGCTACATGGGCATCTAATATTGAAACGCTGGCCGCGCGAGGTATTGACAAGGGTCTACTGGAAGAGTTGCGGCAGATGGGTCCGAAGGCAGCTCCTGAGCTGGCCGCATTGAACACGTTGACGGATGAACAGCTTGCGGAGTACACCGGACTATGGAAAACCAAGTCGGCAGAGTCACGGGCAATTGCCGTTCAGGAGCTGACCGGGTTACGTGAGGATACAGACAAACAGATTACTCAGCTTCGTGTGGGTGCTGCCACTCAACTGGATGGACTCAAGGCCGATTTTGACGCAAAGGTCAAAGCGATCCGGGTCGGAACCACGAACCAGTTCAATGCGATGAAGTCCGACTTGCCCAACATCGGTAAACAGGCAATGCAGGGATTGCTAGATGGACTGGCATCCATGCAAGGTGCCGTGGAAGCGAAAGCTAAGGCAATTGCCGATTCGGTGCGAACGACGATGCAGAAGGCACTGGATATCCATTCTCCATCCCGTGAAATGAAATGGATCGGGGAAATGGCCGGACAAGGGCTTGTGCAAGGTATGGCAAACATGATGTCCAACGTACAGCGGCAGGCGAGGGAAATGGCCGAAGCGGTACAACCGTCTGTCGGTTCTTCTTCAGGGGGCGGAACTGATTCAGGTCCTCTAAGTCTGAATATGGAAGGGTTGTTTGCGGGTGCAGTGTTTAGTGTGCGGAGTGACGAAGACATCCGGGCATTGGCGAAAGAACTGGCATTGGAAATGTACTCTCTCACACAACAAGCCACACGAGGTACAGGAGGTGCAAGATGAGTAATGAAATGATATGGCTTGGCGGGAAGTCCAACATAGAGTTGGGCTTCTTGGTGCGTGGCACGTCCCGGCGTCCTGGTCTACCTGATACGGTGGACCGGACACTGAACATTCCTGGACGTAACGGATTGTACAATTACGGCGCTGATATCGGGGCGAGGACGTTCGTTTATGATTGTGCCATGATCACCAAGAACTATATGGCTCTGCAACAAGCCGTTATGGGGTTGGCTGCTCATTTAGTGGATAGCTATGGAAAACCTCGCAAACTCGAACTGAGACAGCGAGAGAGGCCGAATCAGACGTTTAGCGTGCAACTGACGGGCGCGTTTGATCCAGAACGCATTATGGGCTTGGGCATGTTCTCACTATCCCTGATTGCACATGATCCATTTGCCTATGGCTTGGAGCAGATTTATGAGACAACCATAACGACATCACCGCATGTTCAGCAAGTACAGAGCAAGGGAAATGTCCGTACAGCTCCGCTGATTGTGCTTACGAATCAAGGGACTAACACCCTATCAGGGTTTCGGATAACAAATGAATATTTAGTGGAAGGGTGATTGAAATGAATATGTCCAACTATTTGGCGAATGCACTGCTAAATCATGTGTTTCGGAAGACGGCGCTCGCCAGTCCCGCAAACGTGTATGTGGCGCTTTATACAACAAACCCAACAGCAGCCGACACGGGACAAGAGGTGTCAGGTGGTGGCTATACACGCCTGCCCATTGTTTTTGGGGCACCAGCGGTCGATGGAGGGAAACCAACGATCAAAAACAGTGCCGATCTCGCTTTTGCTATTGCTTCAGCATCTTGGGGAACGGTATCCCATATTGGACTTCGAGACGCAGCGACTGCTGGGAATCTGCTTTATTTTGGCGCATTAGATTCTCCGCGAAGCATCTTGGCGAACGACATTTTTAAATTCTTGCAGGGTTCTGTTGCTGCAAGCATGAGCTAAGGAGGAATGAACCGTGGCTTTGAAAAACATGTTTCCCGCAGCGGTCAATAGCCGACAAACGGAATTGGCTCTGGCAATTGATGATACGCAAACCAATCTAACCGTTTTGAATGGTTTATCTTTACCGCCTGCGCCCAACCTGTTGACGCTTGGCACGGATGAAACGGCCGAGACTATATTTTATACCGGGTTAAACAATAATGAACTTACAGGCGTTACCAGAGGGTTTCAGAGTGCGCCCAAATCATGGGACATTGGAACAAAGGTGGCGAGGTACTTCACAGCCTATGACCATGATACGTTCCGAGAGAATATCGAGGATGTCAGCCGAAGGGTTGATAACATTGTCATTCCAAATGCCTCTCTTACAACAAAAGGAATCACGATGCTTTCCAAAGCCACGAACGGAAACCGTGATGATGTGGCAGCCACGGAATCAGCCGTAGCTGCGGCTTTTCAGTATGGAGTTGAGCGGAAATCGGAAGTGGTTGCCGCGCTTAACTCCATTGGGGTATCGGCATCCACTTCCGAGACATGGGATCAACTGATTCCTAAGATTGCGGCAGTCATCCGTGCAACGGGTAATGCAACAGCAGCGCAAGTGTTAGCGGGGTCAACGTTTAGTAATGCGGCGGCAAACGGCCTGACAGGCTCAATGGTTAACCGTGGTGCTGTTTCACAGAACATTACGGCTCAGAACGGCTCGTATACAATTCCTGCTGGATACCATAATGGATCTGGTGTTATCCGTGCTGTTATTGCGAATTTGATTGCAGCCAATATCCGTAGTGGTGTGAATGTAGGAGGCGTCGTCGGAACACTTATCGAAGGTCCGAGGTATGCTACAGGAACGATTTCTCCACCAGAAAATGTAGGTATGAGGTTCCAGGAAGGTAACTTCAGTTACTTTGCTTTCCCTTTAACCGTTTCGGGCTTAGGTTTTAGACCTACTAGGATTGTTATCCGTGCTGATCCGACATTTGATTCTATTATTAATGTGTATGACAGCACTATTAGGAACGCAATACCGAGTGCTTCCGGAACAAATTCCAATTTCTATCAGTATACCGATTCTAATAATGGGTCAGCACTTAGTTACCTTCGGAGTGCTGATGTCTGGGAGTACACAGGTAACGGAAAACCTTCAGAAGGGGCGTATGTGAATGACTCAACATTTAGACTCCCGGTAAGTAAGTACAGGACTTATAAATGGGAAGCCTTTGGAGTTTAAGGAGGGATAGTTATGGAGATCGGAGCAAGGATTTATTATGACAAGGGAACAGGCAACGTAATACAAGAAGTTAGCGAGCGTTCTGGAATTGTTATAGAGACGACGCCAGAACAGGACTTCGTGGTATATGCGGCACTTGCTGAACGTGTGCCTGAGACAGTGGGAATGATACAGTTTGAGTATAAGGAACATGAGCAAGATCGAGAAGCGGGAGGGCGCATTACACGCATTGATTTGGAAACAAGGGAACCGCTGTTCACGTATCCTGAATCAGTCGATTCAGAGACACCACAGGAACCACGACCAGCACTCAGCAAACAAGTGGAACAACTGGCCGAGGAAAGTAATGCGAACCAACTGGCTCTCATGGAGCTGCATATGATGGTATTAAGTGTGGTTCCTGATGAGGCTTAAACTTGCTCGGCTGCTGATCCGTTGGGCTGTGAAACTTATGAGGGGAGGTGACACCATGTTAGTTGTTTATGTAATGATGATCCATAAAGGGCTGATCAAGCTGGAGCAAGTGCCAGCAGGCAGCCGTGATCAAGTGGCGGCAGCTTTGCAGGCTGGAGACATGGACCAAAACGGCAATATCGTTTAAGAGGCGTTCCAAATATGGAGCGCTATTTTTATGGGGAGGGAAGGCCGTGTATAACCGTGGATCATTTAACCGCATGGCGTTTAATCGGCAGCTATCCGTTTTCGTGTTCGGTCAGGCTGTATTACGTGGTGTAGGTGGCATAACCGCTGCTGGAAACGCCGAAATGACTGGAAGCGCGCAAATGGATGGCACAGGTGAATTAGACGCAAATTTTATTCGTGAAATCTCTTTTGCGGCAGTAATGGACGGTGAGGGCGGCCTTTCGGCTTCCTTTATCCGTGAAAGGCTTCAGAAGGCAATATTGCACGGAGTTGGCACGCTGAAAGCGAATGGCAGCCGATTCCATATTGATACTATAGATTATGTAGCTAAATTATCCCCGGGTGACCGGGTTATTATAGATTCTAAGAACCTAAAGATCACGCATAACGGCCAAAATGCACTTCACAACATGGGGGGCAACTTTTTTGATCTCAACTTGGGGAACAACAAAATAACGTATACGGACCCAGCTACAGGCAGATCTGTGTTAATGCGGATTACATTTCAGGATCGATTCGTATAGGAGGCAGGAAATGAGAAGACCAGCATACGTAACAGTATATGACTTGCAGATGCGGAAGGTGGCGTATTTAGAAAACGCCTTTGACGTGAGCTATGAAGCGCCAATGAATTCGATCTGGACGGCCAGCTTCAGCTTGCCAGCCAATGATGAGAAAAACGCGGAGTGCCAGCCGCTTTATTTCGTAGAGATATTTGACGGAGAGGAACGATTGGAGTTGTTCCGAATCCTGAAGCCAACAACCAAGCGTGGATCTGATGGACCATTCATTTCATATGAGTGTGAGCATGTTTTGGGCACGCTGCTGGATGATGTCCTGTTTCTTTACCACACAGTCGGCAATCTGGGCGTGTATACGCGGGACGTGTTGCAATATATCTTATCCAAACAGGAGATAAAGCGGTGGCAGCTTGGGACGGTCCAATTTGATAGGCAATTTGAATACAACTGGGAAAATGAAAATCTTCTTGGCGCGTTGTTCTCTGTTCCGAATCCGTTTCCAGATGAATATATGTGGTCATTTGACACAACTACTTACCCGTGGCGGCTCAATCTGATTAAGCCATCCGAGGAAGAAGAACTGTATATCCGGTACGGTGTAAACTTGCAAGGCATCACACGTGTTATAGACGCGTCTAAGGTATCTACCAGAATTTACGGACTTGGATATGGGGAAGGCGTAAATCAACTCACATTCGCTGATCTGAACGGTGGCAAGCCGTACATTGATGCCGAACAAGCCCTTATACAAAAATACGGCATTGTAAAGACCATTTTTGTAGATCGACGGTTTGAATATCCTGAAACGTTGCTGGCGCGAACTCAGGCACTGATGGAAGAATTGAAAGTTCCAAGCGTGCATTACACGGTAGACGCTGCTGAGATATATGCACTCACAAATGATCCAATTGACAGGTTCAAATCCGGCGTTATGGTATGGGTGCAAGATCAGGAATTGGGCATTGACATTAAAGCGAGAGTGGTCAAAGTAGGCAAGGGGGATGTACTGGGACAACCGGGAGCCGTAACGTTGGAGATTGCGAACAAATCGCAGGATATCGCAGGCAGTATTGCCGAGCTGCGGAACCGGATGCATATCAGTGAGGTGTACGCCCAAGGCGCTACCAACTATGACAGCCATGATTTTGCAGATAACTGTGATCCTTCGCATCCGGCTGTATTACGCTTCTGGCTACCAGCAGAGACAGCTAGGGTGAATAAGGTTGCTTTGTCATTCCGAGTAGAAGCTTTCCGGGGCTACAGTAAAGCGATTGAATCAGCTCCTTCGGTTTCATCGGGTCCGAGTACCAGGAATACAACAGCAGCGGGCGGCCAAACAACTCCAACAACTTCGACCAAGGCAACATCAATCGAATCCGCTTCAACGTCCGATAACTGGAGGATATTTGCGATAGATGTTATGCAGGCAGTCAACATGGGAGGTGCGCATAACCACGGAATACCACCAGGGACAAAATTGATGAAAGATGATGGAACACTAGTAACCTTTGTTGAATCAGGTGCGCACACGCACAATCTAACAGCCGATCATAGCCACTCAGTAACTATCCCTGCCCACAATCACACAGTTACTATTCCTGAACACACGCACCAGATGGACCATACACATACGATCCCAGGACATACACATGAAATTGAATTTGGCATTTGGGAAGGCCCAACGCCTTCTGAGGTCCAAGTTAGGGTGGATGGAAATCTTATTTCGGGGGTAGGGTCTTCAGGTGAGGAAATCGACATCGTCCCTTACTTGTCCAAAGATAACAGCGGGCGAATAAATCGTGGTGATTATCACGAAATAACAATAACCCCAGTTGATTCACTGGGGCGGGTTGTTGCGTCAGTCTTCACACAAATATTTGCACAAAGTAGAGGCGGAGGTGATTACTGAACGCCTAATAACTTCAAAGTGTCATCACCAAAGTATAATTCGTTTTGATCAATTTTGAGCGAGGCTGTGTTAGTTTCGTTCTGGACAGTTTTAACTCCTTCTTTTTGATCATACATCGACAGAGGAAAAACTATTTCCTTATCATCTAGGGAGACAGTAGTGACATCCGAAATATTAATGCTGATTCCATACTTGGACACTGCTTCTTTAGCGGGAACCCACTCAGTAACTGTTGCGGTTGGTAGCATAGTATCCTCACCTTTCGAATTAATATTGATTTGTTTGTTTTTAGAATCGTACTTAACATCTGCATCAAGCAGACTTGCCACTTCGCGCACTGGTAAATAGGTTACACCATCACTGACGATAGGGGCATTTTTCAGGCTGGCTTGTTCGTTGTTAACGACAACTTTAAAGTTTGATATTACGGCTTGTATGGTGGACGGAGCTGCGGCAGCCAAAGTTGCCGATCCGATCATCATACCGATACCGAGCGTGACAACAGTTTTCACGAACGATTTTTTCAAGGGGTACATCTCCTTTTTGTATAGATTATACCATTTATAACGGTTAACCCTGCCGAAAGTTTTATAGAATTTTGCGAAGGTGGTGGTCATCATGCTCATATTAACCTGAATAAACACCTTAGCTCCCTAACTGATTAGGGGGCTTTTTATTTTACAGAGAGATGAGGGAGCGGCATGAACGAGGGGATAGCTAATGTCATTAAAATGGTATCCGCAGCTATGGGGGCTGGCACGGGATACCTCTTTGGAGGTTGGAATATGTTGATACACTTACTTTTGATTTTGGTAGTTGTTGATTGGTTGACAGGATGGGCGGCAGCTTGGATTAAGCATGAGCTTAGAAGTAGGGTGGGTTTTGAAGGGATTGCACGAAAGGCGGCTATCTTCTTAATTGTGACGATTGCACATTATATAGATTTGGCTTGGGGAGATACCGGATACATTCAAGACGCGGTGGTATTCTTCTATATCGCGAATGAGTTATTGTCAGTTATTGAAAATGCTGGCCGTATGGGTTTGCCTATGCCGGATGCACTTCGCAATGCGGTGAAGATATTCGAATCCAAATCTTCTGTTCCGATCAATCCGAATTTACCTGATCCACCACAAGATGATACTACTCAAAAACCAGCAGTTTAAGTAAGGAGTGATTTAAATGCAACAACGAAAAGACAGTAATGTACAGGGGATCGACGTTTCTCGGTACCAGGGTAAAATTGATTGGCTGAAAGTTAAGGCTGACGGCCGGGAATTCGTATTCATTAAGGCGACCGAAGGGCAGACATACAGCGATCCCAACTTTGCAACCAACGTTAAAGGGGCATTGTCTGCTGGCTTATTGGTTGGAACGTATCATTTCCTGAAGGCGACAACAACGGTTGCCGCAAAAGCAGAAGCGGCGCATTATGCAAAGACTTTGGATACGGTAGGCGGGGCTGATCTTCTCGGCCTACCGCCTGTGATGGATTATGAGAACAACCCCGGCAATCTGAGCAAAGCACAGATCAATGCAGTCGCTAAATCGTTTCTATCTGAACTGGAACGTTTGACAGGCCGGAAGCCAATCATCTACACGGGCAATTCATTTGCGAGCAACTTTGATTCAGGACTATCGGGTTATGACTTATGGATTGCACGATACAGTGATACGAGAACACCAGATGATCAGCTTGCATGGAAGACGTGGACCATTTGGCAATATAGTGATTCAGGCAAAGTTCCGGGGATCACTGGCAATGTGGATTTGAACGAATTTAATGGCAGCCTATCGGATTTGAAGAAGCGATACGGGAAGAAGGTTGATATCACTAACCCATTTGACGGATACCGGATCACAAGCCCGTTTGGTATGCGTACGCATCCGGTCAGCGGAGTGAAGAAGTTCCATCGCGGCGTTGACTTAGTGGTGACGCCTTCTGATGGACCGATCTATGCATTTGTTGCTGGTGAAGTGCTGCATGCCAAGCTTGGGGTTAAAGGTTCTGGTTTTGGAGATTATGGGGTGACGGTAGCTATCAAGGACGACAAGGGTGGTCTGCATGTGTACGCCCATCTCACTGCCGCAGCCGTCAAAGTCGGTCAGCAAGTAAAACGTGGTCAGTTGATCGGCAAGCAAGGAAGCACAGGAATCAGTAGCGGACCACATTTACATTATGAGGTGCGTAAAGCTTTTGCGCCGCAATATGGCTATACTGCCACGGAGGCGGGCGTTGTAGAGCCTACGCAGTATCTAATTGATTATTATGGGGAAGAGGGGAATGTACCAATGACAGCAACTGAACAGAAGGCGTTTGATTCTCTTAAGGCGAGAGTAGAAGCACAGGCGGCATATATAGCCGCTCAGAAAGCTAAGGATAACATGCCATGTCCGAGCTGGGCAGAGTCAGCCTATAATTTCTATAAGCCGTTCATTGCCGACGAGACAGGCAGCTACGACTTCTGGAGAATGCTTGTGATCAAATATCGGCAAGAAAATGATATCAAAGTAACTTCATAATCCCAAACGCTTGGGAATATCAAAGGCCCTGCCAGATTTATATCTGGTGGGGCCTTTTTGCGTTTTAGCTATTGATTAGAATGCCTAGATTCGCATATAATGCAAACATGCGTTCCTATCCTTCAACAACGAGAGGGGTTACATATTATGGATAAACTTAGTCCAAGGGAAGAGGAAGCAATGCATGCGTTAAGAGAGTATTTTCGAGACAACGGTTATCCACCCACTGCGAGAGAGCTTGGAGAAATGATTGGAATATCATCGTCGTCCACCGCACATGGATATTTAGAGCGTTTGGAGAAAAAAGGGTACATTAAGCGAACAGAATCAATACCACGAGGCATTAAAATATTGGAGGGGGATTTTTATGACGAGTAAGTTGAATGATAACGGAGTTATTGAAGGCAGCCGAATGATTTTGCCGGAACACCGGGATGCATATGTAGCCCATATGCATGAACTTAACCGTCGGGAGAAGCCAGTATTGGATGAACAGGAATGGCAACTGATTGGTCAGGCTTTAATGGAATCCTACCAGGAGCGTGTGTCAGTCACATTGACTGTGTTTGATCCTTTCGATGACACGGTGATGCGTGGGGTTGTTGCGTCTATTGATAGGAGAAGAAAAGAGATCAAATTTGTGCGAGGCGAAGAGGACTACAGTTTTATTAGCTTCGAGAATATCGTTTGTGCTTCCATATAGCGAAATGAAATCCGCAGGAGGAATCCAGCGGATTTTTTATTTAGCTAAAAATCATCCCAAAAACATACGCTGCTTCTTATATTTTCGTTGTATCATTTTGATGTATTCGACAAAATGTTAAATATTCACGAGAACAAAAGTTCTATCAAAATATCTCTCGAACATATACCTATCAGATAGATCGTTGTTTAGCGAAATAAATCAATGTAAAGTTTTACCTTTGGTTCATTCGACACGTTATGACACAAAATGTCATAGGTAAAAGGTATTATTTACATATAGGAGCGGGAACTATTAGTTCCCAATTTTTCCGAGGGAGGGCGGCAAGCCGCACCTACTCACTTATATGGAGTTCGTATAAATCTTTAAGCGTAAAGCCAAAGACTTCTTGAGCAGCGTAGATATCTTCAGGTTGCATTACACGTGTTCCAGCGCAAAAGTGAGATATCATTCTTTTTGATCGTCCGACTCGACGCGCATATTCCGCCTGGCTCAATCCTAATTCATTTATACGCTCCAGAAGTAAGCACCTCCCACGGGAGACTTTCACTTTGGTAGCTCCTTTATGCACATTTCATTGGAAATTATAGCATTACATATGCATGAGGTAAACATATCATCATTGAGAAACAACAAAGGGAGAGTAGAACGATGGACGAGAAAATGATCTACGTTGCAAAAGATGACAGCATGATCGGGGATAGGATTGTGACAGGGGATACATTGCTTATCGACCCCATTGTTACGGTTGGGAACACATCTGAGGAAATTTATCTTATGGAGGTTGATGGAGAAAGACGTTTGGGGCGAATAGAGCACCAGGGAGAAAGACACAGGGTGTACGTATCTAATTCGAACTGTCCTGATTCGTTTTATAAAACCGTTAGTATAATAGGAAGAGTTTTTTCAAATGTACTTAGATTTTAGTTTTGCCTCAGTATACAATAGGAGATCCTATCGCGGATTTGTACGAGGATATTGCAGCGGAAGAGAAGGCACGGGCTACATATCAGTGGTTGATTGATCTTACGGATGACGTTGATCTACAGGATAGCCTCAAGTTTCTGAGGGAACGGGAGATTGTGCATTCCTTGCGTTTTCGTGAGGCAGTCGAGATTCTGAAGGATGATCGGGAGACGAAGAAGATTTTCTGAAAAGGACAACATATTGTTCTCATTGCCGTTCTCTGTCAAGAGAGCGGTTTTTGCGATGAAAGGAATTGTTCAGATCATGCTCCTCATTGGTTTTGAGGTATGGGTAATGGGATGTATCCAGTAAAAGTTATCATCTCAAAAAAATAATAAAAAAACAGGACCGTCCTTTTTTATTAAAAAAGGCTGCCCTGCTTTTTGGGGTTCCGTGTCAAACTCTCAGTATTCAACGACCATGGCAACATTTTGCCACCCAGCGCCAACGGTCCAGAACAGTACTTTATCACCACGCTGAATTTGGCCGGATGTTATGGCTCGATGCAATGCAATAAACGGACTGCTGGTTGAGGTGTATCCGAATTCGTCTCCAATGTAGACGGCAATATCTTCGCTGATGCCAATGTTCTCGGATACAGCACGTATATTGCCAATGGATAATTGGGAGAAACAAGCGGCTTTGATCTCGTCTGCTCCGATCTCGTTACGACTCAGCAAAGTTCGAATCGATTCAGAGGCTGCATCTACACAGATGGAATCATCAAACGGTATGAATTTTACATGGAAGGCACCTGCGTCAACACCGGTTTGGCCTAGTTTTGCAAGACCTTGTGCCGGGAAGAGAGAATTGCCGTACACACAGGTATCAGTCTGGTAAATCGAGTCAATAAAACCGACTGCCTGCTCGTCCCGTTCAACAAGAACAGCTGCTGCTGCGTCCCCAAAATTCGCGAAGTACACAGGATCGTCTGGACTGGCGTGAGGAGCGATGTAATCTGAGCCAATAATCAAAGCACGACGAATTCTGGGATTGCCCAGCATCTGACGGCTAACTTGTTCAAAGGCTGCGGTCATGCCCGCACAGTTGGCATTGCTGTCAATGCAGATGGTATGGGATGCCCCGTTAATCAGGCGATGAATCATTAAGGAATTCGTAGGAAAGATGTATTCGGGCGTTTGACTTGCATAAGCAATCAGATCGATATCGGCACCGGTGAGTCCGGTCTTTTCGAGCAAATTACTGGCGGCCTCAAAGGCCATGCTTAGTGAGTTTTCATCATCGTTGTCAATTTTGTAACGTGTATCACGCCCAAGTGCCTTTAACAATCCCCGAATATCTACACCTCTTGCATCAAAATGTTCAATATAAAAGTCATTGCCCACCTTGTTCGTTGGATGATAGATATCGATATCTACAATACGAATTCCAGCCATCTTCATTCTCCTCTTGAGCGGATGGGTGAACCCTCAGCATGTCCGCCTGGTTTATTATGTCGTTACCGTGGAGATGATCTCAAGATTGTCCAATCCGACAGACCGTCCAAGACGGGACAGCTGCATTTTCAGAATGGCATTATTCTCAAGCGTCAACACCACTTTTTTATATTCATCTTTTTTGAACATTTGCAGGCAGCCCTCGAGAAGAGGCACAATTTCCGGAGCAGTAACATTCAACTTTTTGCAATCAATATTCAGCTCATACTCCTTGGTGTTAATCGGAGCGATCGTATCCTGATATGCCGAGATGGAACGTAAACCGTCTTCTTGAGAGAAAGAGCCCTCCAGTTCAATGTTCAACACCTTGTTCGGAACGTCAGTTTTCAGTATAAAACTTCCCATGATTGTTCTCTCTCCTTTAAATGAGTTAAGGCTATCCTGCTAACCAAGACATAGGCCTTGAGGCCCTCGCTGACTGCTTCTGAGATGTAGCTGATTCGAAGGATAATTTAACCATATTATAAAGGTAGAGATGTAATAAGATCAATAAAAAAGTCGAATCGTGTATAAAAATGTAGAAGAGTGAATTATTGGATTTCATCCAGTGTAGTGAGCAATATATTAAAAGCACTGATGATTCGTGGGGCGCCAACACAAGGTGCCAGATGCAGCAAAATTCCTTTGAGCTGATCCACGGTTACACCGACACTTAACGCCATCGTATAATGAACCCCCAACTGCTCATACTGCCCCTGTGAGATCAGTGAGGAGATAATCGCAACTTCCTTCCATTGATCGGTGATGGTTGTACGCTGAAAAATATCCCCGTAAGCTGTTCCCATAATAAACTCGGCGAGCTCAGGGAACTGATCCTTAATCGGTGCCAGTGCTTTTGCACCATATTCACCGGAAAGTTTTGCAAAACGCTCCAATCCTTGAGTCACTTGTTCACTCATGCTATGTTCCTCCTAATTCAAAGTCACGGTACGGTGAGCCGTGGGTGGGATCTCGTCGCGATCGGTAAGAAGCTCAATGACAGTAACTTGGTTCAGTTGCTGCGCGGCCTGGAGAGCTGAGGTGAACTCAGCCCGTGTTTCTGCCCGAAAAGCAACAGCGCCGAGCGACTCGGCAAACTTTGCCGCATCCACGGGAACCTCAAATAAAGTGCCATCAATTCGACCTGTTGTTTTTTCCATGCCTTTCAGTGCCATATCCAGCTGTTTATTGTTTACAACGATGAAGATGACCGGCAGATTGTTGCATACAGCGGTGTTAATCTCGGTTCCAAGCATCATAAAGCATCCGTCACCTGTAATGCATACAATGGTTTCTTCCGGTGCGGCAGTCTTGGCCCCAATAGCCATACCTATGGCATTGCCCATGCAGGCAAAGTAGGCGTCAAACACAAAGCTGCCGGGTTTCTTGACTTTATACCGTTGAACCGCATGAAAACCATGACTGCCATCATCCACCAACAGCTTATGATCATATGGAAGCAGTTCACTCATTTCTTCCAAGATGGAAGCCAAGGACAGATGCGGCAGATCCGGGAGAGGTACGGTGTAATCCACAGTGGTCGTTTCTCTTGGAACAACAGGACGTTCTGTCAGTGTGCCTAGCAAAAACTGCAGGTTGTCCTTCAGGTCGCCGGTGATATGTAAGGTTTGAGCGTTAAGTATTTTACCAACGAATGTAGGATCAGCATCGAATTGAATCAGATGTGCAGGGTGGTTTGCAGGTTTCAAATTACAGATTGTCATATCACTCAGACGTGAACCGAGTACGATATAAAGATCACTTTGATTCAGCAGTTCATCTGCATGAGGGAAGCCGCCAACACCGCAGGGCCCATGATATAGGGGATGATCCCAGGCAATGGCACCTTTTCCTCCTGGAGAAGTAATGACAGGAATATTGAAATGTTCAGCAAAATGGAGCAATTCATCATGGGCTCTGGCGCGGCTGACACCTTTGCCTGCAATAATTAAAGGATGACTGGACTGTTGAAGTAAGGGAAGGATACGATTCAGGTTGGATACGCTAATCAGGGGTTCTGGCTCCGGGATGACCACCCGGAAATCAGCGAGCTGTTCAGTTTGTACATCAAACGGAAGACAGAGATGGACCGGACCTTTGTTGGGACCGAGTGCAATGGAAAGGGCGTGATTCAATATGGTGCTGAAATGATCACCGCGCTCCACGAGCTTGCTGAACAGGGTGGCAGGACGAAACATTTCCGCCAAATCAGCCAAGTAGGAAGAGGAGTCCTGACATTGCGGAAGCCCCAATTCCTGAATGGATTGATGACCTGTAATAAACAGGACGGGCAAATTATTGGCCTTTGCATGGGCAGCAGCGGTGAGTAAGTTGGTTCCGCCTGGACCAGAAGTGGCGAAGGCCACACCCAGTTTTCCTGTTTGGAGGGCATAGCCCGATGCGGCAAAGCCTGAACTGGACTCATGGCGACCTGGAATGAATTCCAAACCGTAATCAACCATTTTCAGGACAGCAGGACATATAGATTTTCCGATAATACCAAAGACATGAGTAACGCCTAAATTACGCAGAGCTTCTGCCAAATAGTCCGCAACTGTTCTCATGCGGGACACCTCGCTTCACAAAATAGGTTTTTGGACCCATAGGTCAAGTTCCATTTTTGGGATGTATGTCGTTGTCTAAGGTTGTAAAAGGAAATAAATCCTTGTTAATAGGAAGAGTAGCTTTTTTTGTGGTTTTTTGTCAACCGATTTTATGAGTATAAGTTCCTGATTCTTAGGTTGGAAGCGCTTAATGTCTTACCCTATAAGAGAAAATAAATTGGTTATATATTCCTGCAACAATTTACCTATGAACAAGATTTATAGAATAAAATGTAAAATAAAGTAGAATATGATGTATTTGTTTTATATGTATCCAATGAAGATCATATGCTTTTCATTTCGCATCCGTGCAAAGATTGGCAATGTTAAGCTTTCTGTTATACTGAAATTCGATGGGAGTGAGTTGAATGACAATGATAAAAATGGCTGTAATTGGGCTGGGCAAAATGGGATTACATATGATACATCAGGCAACACAGGTAGAACTATCCGAAAAAGTAGAGATTGTAGCGGTATGCGATGCCAGTGAGGAAAATTTGACCTCGTTTGCTTCCTCTCATCCAGAGACGAAGACGTATACAGATTTCAAGCAATTACTAGACACACATGCGGTTGATCTGCTGTACATTGCGGTCCCGCCTAAATATCACTATGCCGTCGTTATGGAGGCACTAAAGCGCAAGATTCATGTATTCTGTGAGAAACCACTGGCAAACAGCGTGGAGGAAGCCAGAGCAATGCTGAAGGCAGCCGAGAAGGCCGGTGTAGTACATGCAATCCATTTCTCCATGCCGCATGAACCATCAGTGGTGAAGCTGCAAGAGTTGATTCGTCAGGAAACGATTGGCGAGATTCGCAAAATTGATCTGATCCTGCAATTCCCTCAGTGGCCTCGAGCGTGGCAGCAAAATACCTGGATTACCAGCCGCGAGCAGGGCGGATTTATTCTTGAAGTGGGGATTCACTGGATTCATATGATCCAAAAAGTGTTTGGTGCTATCCGCGTGATTAATAGTCAGGTTCAATTTCCTCAAAATACAGTTGAATGTGAACATGAGGTTCAGGCTGCGATGGAGCTGGAGGATGGAACCCGAATCCAGTTAAATGGGATTGCTCATTTTGCAGGTGAAGAGCGTGTATCTATGGTGGTCTACGGTACTGAAGGAACAATTGCCTTGGAAAACTGGGATCAACTATGGAATGGACGCATCGGAGAGCCACTTGTTCCCGTCGAAGTTAATGAATCCTTAAGCCAGTTGCCTGTACTTAAACACGTCATCGCCCGTATTCAAAGCCAACCTGCCCAAATATACGATTTCAACGATGGTTATCATGCACAGCTTGTCCTTGAAGCGCTGCGTAATTCGGATCAATCCTGATCCAATAAGGTACTGAGCTAGAAGAGGGTTCGTGTTAAATGTTCTTTCTTTTTGAATAAAAGAAGCAGATCCCTGTAGAGTAGGGACCTGCTTCTTTGTGTTATCTGGATCTATCCATAAGATCAAGACAATTTGAATCGGTTAACCAGTTGATCAAGCGCATCGGACATTTCGTTTAACTGCTTGGAGGTGTCTGTCATTTCCTGTAGAGAAGCAAGTTGTTCTTCGGTCATAGCGGATACCTCTTCCGTCGCTGATGCGGTATCTTCAACTACGGCGGATACTTCGTTAATGGACTTCATCACCGTTTCACTGCCGGATGTCAGTTGTTCTACAACAGCGGATACGTCCTGAACTTCACCGCTGAGATCATGAATATGCTGGGTAATATTTGTGAATGCATGCCCTGCATCTTCAATCGTCCGTAATCCTTCGTTGACATGGAGTGTACTTTCGTCCACAACCTGCGCTGTGTTTTGGACTCCGGAAACAACGGTTTCCAATATGTTTGTAATTTCTTTCGCTGATGTGGCACTTTGATCTGCCAGATTACGGATTTCAGAGGCAACGACAGCAAATCCACGTCCATGTTCCCCCGCACGAGCAGCTTCAATTCCTGCATTGAGCGCGAGCAGATTCGTTTGTCTTGCGATCCCTGACATGGAATCGGCAATGTTAATAACTTGATCAGACATTTCGGAGATTTCGTTAATCGCTTCCTGCACAGACAAGAAGGATTGTTCAATGAACGTTATTTTCCCTACGGCATTATCGATACGCTGTTGTCCATCAACGGCAATGGATTCGGTGCGCACGGCACGTTCAGCCACGTCAGCAGTTGAAGCCGCTACTCGATTAAGTCCGATGAGCGATTGTTCCATGGCAGCGACCATGGTCTGGGTAAGGGCAACTTGTTCATCAGCACCCTCAGCGACTCGCTCCATGGCAGTGGCCACTTCTTTTCCTGCGATGTGATTGTCAGAAACGCCTTTATCCAGTCGATCAGAGGCTGTGCTCAGAATGGTGGCATTACTTTGAATGTCGAGCATCATTTGTTGCAGACCCAAGAGCATGGTATTGGCAGCTTCAGCCAATTCTCGTGTCTCGTCTTTCATCGGAGTAGCAATTCGCAAGGTCAGATCACCATTGGAGGAGCCGATATCATTCAGTGCATGTGTAACTGCACGGATGTTTCTTACAATGGACCGGGACAGGACTAAGGCAGCGATGACTGAGATTAAGGCAACAAGGACCAATGCTCCGTACAACTCCCAGTTGAGCACCTTGTTTTTCTGTTTCAGTTCTTCTGTACGGGTTTCAGTCAGAGCCAGTTCATTGGTACGGAATGTAATCAGAGATTGCCGAATTTGGTCCATATCCTGTTTACCGGGATCTGTTGTGAAAAATTGTCGGATCGAAGGTAGGTCATTGGCCTGGCGCAGCGTAACAACCGGTTCTCCTGCGATTTGAATCCAGTGTTCCATGGTCTTATGTATATCTTCCAATAGCTTCAACTGTGAGGGGTTGTCCGAGATCAAAGTAGCAAGTTGATCCTTAAGTACAACCATCTGTTCTTTTCCATGGGTATACGGATCAAGATAATTTTCCTGCCCTGTAATAACGTAGCCTCGTTGGCCTGTTTCCATATCGACCATGTTCTTTTCAATCTCATAAGTCAGGGCGTGTACATTCATATCGTGATCCACGAGAAAATCCAATTCGCTTTGAAGTTTGCTGGTACTGTTCTGGATCAAAAGAATGCAACCCGCCAAAACAGCGAGTACGAGCAAATAGCCCAAACCAATCTTATAAAAAATTTTGAAGGTTCTGTGCTTTTTCATGTTTGTTATGCCTCTCCTTGGGGTATATGTATTTGTCGAAAAAACTTGGATGAGAGCTATTTTAGTTCTTTAGATGTGGTGTCTAAAGAACTATTTTCAGTATTATACTTAATGAAAGTTAAATTGTATATAGTTTGTTTAATTTAAGTATAATGTTTGTAGATTTTGTATAACGTTGATGACACAGATGTTTTACATTGCACGGTTTACACTGCCAAACGTTTATGTTTATCATGGAAGGGGAACGATTCCGAATACATATCCCAATCCGAAAGGAACATTGGACATGACAAAAGAGACGGTATTACGTAAACCGGAAGCAATGATTTTTGATATGGATGGTACTTTGTTTCAGACGGAAACACTGTTGTTGCCAGCCTATCATCAGTTGTTTGATACATTGCGGGCTGAAGGGCATTTTGAGGGAGAGACTCCTCCTGAAGAACGAATGCTGGGAAGCCTGGGGATGTTGCTAGAAGATATATGGAAAGTGGTTATGCCTGAAGCTTCAGTTGCGGCCCATCGACGTGCAGATGAACTGCTGCTTCAGTTGGAGATTGAAGGGCTGGATGGGGGAAGCTCGCAGCTGTACCCACATGTAAAAGAGACGCTGGAAGCATTGAAAGAACAAGGTGTTCGGTTGTTTGTCGCCAGCAACGGGCTGGAGGACTATGTTAAAGGTGTGGCCTTTGCCCATGAGATCATGCCGCTCTTTGAAGGTGTCTATAGTGCAGGACAGTACAAGACCCCTTCCAAAGTTAACTTGGTTCAGATTCTGCTTGAGAAGCATCGGATTCAGGATGCATGGATGGTCGGGGACCGCTCTTCGGATGTGGAAGCAGGTAAAATGAACAAACAGACCGTCATCGGCTGTGCTTATGCAGGGTTCGGACGAGATGAAGAACTTGCAGGATCAGATGTACTAATCTCTGATTTTACGGAACTGCTTCGTTTATATCGGGAAGCAGAATAGAAAAAAATGACCACCCTAAATCCATTCGGATGTTGGATGGTCATTTTTTTGGTTCAAGGAGAAGTTGGTTCACTACTAATGAAGTCTGACGGTCATAACCGGGATCTTCTGGTCCTTTTGAGGGTGGCAGACTTACCTTTTACGCGTTTGACTGGTTTGGTTACCTTTACGCCACGAGGGGGACGATTCGCACTTGGATGGTTGTGGTACACCCATAGAGCGTACTCCAGTGGTTGAGTGATTGCCTTGGAATAAGTATCTTTCTCTCCAATGCGGGCAAATACTTCACGTGCAGGTTTTGGATTCACTTCGAGCAGATAGATACGTCCACTCTTGTCAATCGCCAGATCCAGAGCCAACTCACACAAGGTGCCATAGGTACTCTCCAGAAATGAAGCAACGTCAATCCCGAATTTCTCGGCAGTGGTGTTGATCTCAGCCCGTTCCTTCTCATCAGTAATCCACTGTTTCATCAATTTGTGCATCGCAATGGCCTGGCCACCGCCATGCAGATTAGAGGTAACACTTTTCTCCGCACCCATACGTCCAGCGCATCCAGTTAATTCCCACTGCCCTTCACCATTCTTCTGGACCAGCATTCGATAATCATGAACCCGGCCATTCGGAAGCTGAAGCTGAATGCCCTGCTGAACGAGGTATTTATCTTTCATATTCCAATGCTGTAGCAGTGAACCCAAGCGTGACAGATGGACTTTACGTGGGGTGATGATCCTTCGCTTCTGGTCCCGTCCCTGTACAAGAACCGTATTGGCCTCGCTGCCACTGCGTTCGATGCGAAGGATTCCGCGCCCTCCGGTTCCATTGATGGGTTTCAGATAGATGAGGGAGGAGGCTTTCAGCATACGATTCACATCGGACATATCCTGAAACAGAACGGTATCTGGCAGATGTTCACGGAAGGCTGATTTGGCCGAGAGCGTTTGATGAATGGTCCATTTATTTCGCAGAGGACGGTTTAGAAAAAGCAGATGTCCATACTTTTCCCGAAAGGCAAGCAGTTGCTGGAATCTGCGATTGCGCTGTATACGGCAGCGATCGAAGATCATGTCCGGGAATGAACGCCATTCCCGGGACCAGCCTTTTTCCGAATGAAAGACCATAGCCTCAATCTGTTTGCCTCCTGAGTGTACATCGGCAGGTGTGAACACATAGATATCGAGTCCCCGCTTGCGCCCTTCAAGGATCATTCTGCGGTATATGCTCCGTTCTTCCAGAGCGCGATGTTCATTTAAGTACAACGTCATAATGCCCAGAACAGGTGAGGACACAAACAATCACCTTCTTTTGCTGTTATTCCTGTTCATCATCGTTTCGATTGGCGGGCAAGGTAGGCGCTGTACTGAAAAATGCGTTCCAATGACCTGCGTCGAATCTGCGGTTCATCGAACTTCATCGGCTTCGCATTCGCTTCAAAGAACCAGATCTCGCCCAGATCGTCAATGCCCAGGTCCATGGACATTTCACCAAGCGTATGCCCTGAACCTCGTTCCACTTGACGCGCGATCAACAATGAAGTGGATTTCACCCGCTTCATCAATGTATTCGACATTTCTTCTCCGAAAAGGTCGGTAAGCAGCTTTTCAGGGTCCTCTACACTGCCGCCACGCGGCACATGGGTCGTAATGCTTCGAGAGCCGGCGAGCCGGGCCCCGACCCCTGTTACGCTCCACTGTCCTTTGCCGTTTTTCTGCACAAGTACACGTAGATCGAATGGACGCTTCCGGGACGAAGCCAGCTCAATACCCTGTTGCATGATATAAGGCGTGTGTCCGGTCTCCTTACGAATTCTTGCCCATAATTTGGAAAGGGTAGCGGCTTTGTACGTGGTGCTTTTTCGGGTACTCTGTATTTTAAGCCGGTAAGGGAGACGTTCTTTTTCCTGAAACTTGAGCATCATGATTCCTTTGCCGGCTTTGCCGCTTTCTGGTTTCAGATACAGATAAGGATACGATCGAAGGACCGTCCCCAAAGCGGTTGCTGTTCGCATTCGGCGAGTATAGGGAATCAGCTGCTGGGTAGACTTGGATTTCTTGAGCCATTCGAACAAATTCCATTTATTGAAGAAAAACGGGTTGTATAGTTCGATTCCGGAATGCATGCACTCTTCAATTTTTCGCTGTACTGAAGGTTTGCGTTCATCTTCCCGATTGGGAATCCGATTGTAGAGTACATGGGGAAGGGGGAAGGACTGTGAAGTCCATCTCCCAATCCCATTGTTGTACGTGTACCCTTTTACAGTGGGGCCGCTCACATTTAAATCTCGTACAGTCACGACGTACACCACATATCCCATATTTTCGCCCGTTTGTACAATATCTAAGAAGTTTTGCTGGTTTCCTCTGAACATCCGACGATCATCATGCATGGTCAAGACAGCAATAACGGGTCTAAAATCATCCTGCAAGCTCATCAAATGCCGTCTTTCTTCCGGAATTTGCTCAAATACAGGCAATGTTCCAGGATGTGCTCCACCGATGATTTTCCTTCCAGCCGCAGCGAAGGGTGACGGAAAATGGAGCGGCCGGGTTTGGCGTTCGCTTCGAACATCCATACATGTTCCTCCTGATCAATGCCCAGATCAAAGCCAATCTCACCAATTAGATGCTGGTGCTGGGTTTCAATCGCCTGGGCCAGTGTTATTGCGACAGATTTGGCATGCTGAAGCACTTCTCCAGAGCGGTCACCAAAGTTCCGCTTGAGAGCCTGCTCGGGTGTCATCAGGGAGCCGCCGTTTTTAATATGGGTGGTTACACTGCCGCGACCAGCTTTTTTGGCGCCGATGCCAACGACGACCCATTGGTTGTTTCCATTTTTATGCATGTGAAAACGAAAATCAATCGGACATTCGTCAATCTCAATGAGCCGGATACCCTGTTGAACGACATAACCGCGAAGTTGTTTGCCGTGTCTGCCTTGAAGCATGCGCATCAGGCTGTTGAATGAACCAAAACGAAGCAGGGCATTGCCGCCTTTTTTACGATAACGGGCGAAATATCCACGTTTGGGCGAATAGGTCAATCGATAGATCCCGTTGCCCAGACTTCCTGCTGTTGGTTTGTAATAGACAAACTGATGGCGTTCCAGCATTTCTTTCATCTGCTCTACCGTCGGGTTGGTGATGGATTCAGGAATATAACGTCCTGCCGCCGGGTCGTTCTCCAGCAGTTTATAAATATCTGACTTGTTGAAGAAACTCCAATTGAAGAAAGGGATCTTGCGTCGGATAAATCGCTCCCGCAGCTGGTTGATCGCCGGTGAGAAGTCAGAGCGACGGCTGGGTAATCGGTTATACACGACATCGGGCAGAGGTACGGTTTTGCGGCTGAAGCTTCCATTGTCGTTAAGGAAAAAACCGGACACTGTTTCGTTCTGCCAGTTGATATCTCTTGGAGTGAACGCATAAATATAGGATTTACGGCTGCCTTCTCGGAGCAGTTGTTTGATAAAACCGGTACGGGAACCAAACGGGTTGGAGCCAGACGAAGGTCCGTCAGACAGCACGCCGATCAGTGGACCCAACTGGACTTCATCGTTCTGCAAGTTGCGGAGGTAGATGCTACCCCGTTTCGGAACGTTCATCAGATTACGTATGCCCGAAGCGAGATAGAGATGTTTGCCAGCCTTTTTGATTGGTTTGATGGTTGCGGGCACCCGGTCACGGCCAAACCGCAGATGAATCGTTTTTTTGCCGGATAGATTTAGGCTTTTCATTAATGCGTTGGATACATAAACCACTTTATCCGGCTGCTGTGTGAAATGCAGATTGCAAAAGGTCAAACTCATGATTTATCCTCCTATCCTGAAAAGATCCTTCGGCTCCATGGCAAGCGGGGCGCTGCGTGCCTCAACCGCCGTGAATCGGGATGGGTTTCAGGCCAGCTGTGCTGGATGTATTCGGCATTTTCGTTGGACGCTTCACGTCCGTGAGAACATGTTGTTGCAGCAAATAACGGGCATAGGCAAGCGGCCGGGCGTAGGTCAGACTGTGCATACGGGGGTCACCCGCCTCTGCGAATGAGGAGCGTCCCGGCCTGGAGTTCACTTCAAGCAGCCAAAGGCGACCCTCAACATCTGCTCCAAAATCAAGGCCCAGTTCGGCCAGTCTGCCAAATCGGCCCTCCAACAGGGTAGGGATGCGGGCAGCAGCCTGCCTGATCGTCTCGAGCAGAGCGTTGGATTGCTTGCTCCCATATCGTTCCAGTAGATAAGGATGCACGGGGTATGCTTTTCCCCCTCCATGCAAATTGGAAGTGAGTGAGCCAGCCGGTCCTTCCCGTACCATACATCCGGTTAGAGACCAGTGTCCTCGCCCATTTTTTTGCACCAAGGCCCTAATGTCGAACGGTCGTTCATGATGACTTAGTTCCAGGTAAGGCTGTAAGATCATCTTTTTACTGGCCTTGTGTGAATCCAGCCAGGCAGAGACATCCTGGCGATGCTCAAATGTACGGTGTATCAATTCATTGCGAGTATTTCTGCCCTCCATAATCCAGGAGGTGTGGCGATCTTCACGATAAAGGCGAAACGTATCCTTACCATGGGTGCCCGATACAGGTTTAAAGAAAATACCTTTCGGCCAGCGCTCCAGCCATTGCTCCCATAGGGTATCCGACTTAAGAAGTGTCGTAGGCGCAAGAAGAGCACGAAGTCTTATATCAGTAGACAAGGCGCGATATACCTTCCATTTACCAGGTAAAGAAGCAGACCAGTAACGGGCAGGGTGTCCGTTTCCTGAGGATGCTAGCTGCTGAAGCTGTTGTTTGAATGTTCTGGGAAGTGGCAGTAGACAGCGGTCCATGATCAGGTCTACAGCAGGAAGAGGCACGATGTTCCATTCACCTCTGTCGAATACATAGCCCTGCGTGAGACGAGACACGCTAGGGTTATTCGATACGGCCAGCACAATGATATTTAGGCCGTAACGATGGCTTTCCAAACTGAGACGACGACAGAAGAGTTCATCTACGAAAGGAGGCGAGCCTTCTGTTGCCCGAACCAGGATAGCAACTGTGTTTGTCTGATGTTGCAGGAACATTCCGCTGCACCTCCTCTAATGGATGACTCTTCAGAATCCGGCCAGATAGGTGGAGTATTCCAGCATCGCTTTGACCGAAGGCCGGATTTTACTCTCGCTAAGTGGCGTGTTATCGTTCTTGGATGGTTTGGAGTTCACTTCAAGAAGCCAGACCCTTCCATTGGTGTCCAAGGCCAAATCGATGCCGAGTTCGCCGAAATGAGCGGGGATGGCACCTTCAATGCCTTTGGCGATATCCAGCGCCGCCGTATGCAATCCTGCATAAGCAGAAGCTTTGGCTGATCCGGACAATTGGGTTTTGGCTACAGCTTCCTTGACGGTGCTGAGACTTCCACCTCGTGCCAAGTTGGATACATAGTGACTGCCGCCTGCAATACGTGCGACGATGGAAGTGACACTCCATTTGCCCGTACGGTTTTTTTGCACAAGCGCACGGAAGTCTACGGGTCTGCCGCTGTTATCAATCAGGGAAAGACCCTGTTGGATCTGGTAGCGCGTTGTTTTCATTTTCCCGGACAGACTGGCATACAGTTTATCCAGTGAAGCATACGTTTGTTTTCGGGTACCCCCAACGCTTGTAGCGAGGGTGAGGAAACTGCCGTCGTTTTGACGGGAGACCCGGATGATACCTTTGCCAAGCGACCCACGAACCGGTTTCAGAAAGACAACCGGATATCGATTGCACATCGTTTTGAGTGTGGCGGAAGCTTTGAGCAAATGGGATTCGGGTAGCACTTTCTTCAGTGTTGAAATGGACTTCAAAGCATCGAATACTTCATTTTTGTCCAGAAACTTTTCATTGAAGGTTTGTGTACCGTAGAGCGATTTTACTTCTTTCATAAAATGCTGTACGCTAGGTTTGTTCTCAAGCTTACGGGACGTCAGCCGGTTATTGACGACGTCTGCTATAGGCAGAACGGTCTTTTTCCAGCCGTCATCATACACCCAGCCTTTCATATAACCCGTTACCGCTCCAATATCCTCCGGTGTGAAAAAGGATACATAGGCGCCCTGCTTCCGGCAGGCGTTCACCAGTTCTTGACAGAACATCGTGATGGAGCCAAAGGGCCGATCGGGCTGATCGGGGTAATCCTGGCTAACTAATACACTGATGTAAGGTCCGAGGCGCAGCGTGCGGCTGGCTGAACGATAAGATATCCTCAGGACCGAACGGGGAACAAGGCCGGTCTTGCTGGCTACCGTCTGATTGATGCGCAGACCGTCATACCTAGGAACAGGGATGACGGTGACCTCACGGCGGAAAGAGCCGAATTGTAACTGAAGTGGTCGGCCTGAAGGGATTTTAAGTGCTTTGAGCACCCCTTCGCCCAGCATGATGACGTCGTCCTGCAGGATGCCCGAGCCGGTAACCTGAATCGTTACTTTTTTAGTGGACATCACGGATCTCCTTCCGGGCGGCAACTTGATGTCTGATCTCGAAGTTGAACGGCATCTGAACATGGCATGTGCTTCATCATATGAGGACATATAACCCTTGGTGATTGACCCATTTGGATTAAATGCATTTGATGCCCGATAGGTAATGGATGGCATGTTTCCGCAATCTTTGTTTGACGGAAGTGAAATACGTGTATTAACACGGGTGAACGTTGCGATGAGAATGCGAATGAATACGAATGGATAACAGAAGAACAACCCAATTTGAGGAGGAATTATAGTGAACATTTATGACAAAGCCAATGATTTGGCCAAAGCACTGAGAGAAAGCAGCGAGGTGGAAGAAATTACTTCTGCGATGAAGCTGATTGAAGCAGACCCAGAAGCAAAGGCTATGCTGGATAATTTTCGTGATCAACAGATGGAATTGCAACAACGTATGATGAGTGGGGATATGCCTGCACCGGACGAAATGGAGAAAATGGAGAAACTGTTTGAGGTACTGAGCCTGAACCTGAATATCCGTCGTCTGTTTGACGCTGAACGTCGCCTGAGCGTTATTATCGAAGACGTGAACAAAATTATTGCAGACAGCCTGGGTCATCTGTACGGTGGCGCTGAAGCCTAAACCGAAAACCTAGTCCCGTTTTTTTGCCTGAACCTCTCATATTAGCTCCTTATCGTTCATAGACTAGACATATAGAGTCGATCAAGAACGAAGGAGCTGTGAATGGTGAAAAGGTTGAAGAAAGCAAAACATGTGATCTATCTGCTTATCGCGTTGTCGATGCTAGTCATTGCGTTGCCGCGGATTTCCTTTGCTGGTGGAATGGACTGGGTTAATATTTTTGGCATCGTATGGGTGCTGTTCTCCTTATTAATCATTGGTGCACATCTACATTTTATTCTCGGTGTGGATGAAGAGAAGAAGCGTGCACTGGAAGCTGTTCGGCGAGCAAAGCTGCGGCAGTGGGAGATGAAACTGGTGGACAAGCAGGAGCAGAGCAAATCTGTATAAGGTTTGGAACACAGATGACATGGTGATAGAGATGGTTCTATCTGTCTAAGTAAGGCCGGATTCCCTTTGGTATGAAAGGGACCGGTCTTTTTTTATACCCGTAATTAGCTGTTCCGATTATTCAGATCAATGTAGCGCAGATCTTTAGGAGAATGGTGCGTAGAATGGGGTTATTTTCCTAAGGTCGTGTTATAATAGATACAGAATAGTACAGATGCATCTTCGGGGGTGGTACAGATGGACGGACAGGAAGAAAACGTGACGAAGCACGAACAATTGCTTCAACATATTGAACAACTGAAGGTAGGCAGCAAAATATCGGTGCGTGGACTGGCGCGGGAATTGGGCGTAAGCGAAGGAACAGCGTATCGTGCAGTAAAAGAGGCAGAGAACTTCGGCCTGGTCGTGACCAAGGAACGAATTGGAACAGTGCGGATCGAGAAAAGACCTCGCGGTATGACCGAGCAGCTGACTTTTGCCGATGTGGTAACCATCGTCGAAGGTCATGTGCTGGGTGGAAGTGACGGTCTGGCCAAACCGCTTCACAAGTACGTGATCGGTGCGATGAAAGAGCAGGCCATGGCCCGATACATTGACGCGGGAAGCCTGTTGATTGTTGGTAACCGGGACAATGCACATTCTCTCGCACTCGAACAGGGCGCAGGTGTATTAATTACAGGTGGCTTCGGTACAAGCCGTGAAGTGAGAGTGATGGCTGATGAGTTGGGTCTTCCCATCATTTCCTCCAGACATGACACGTTTACAGTAGCTTCAATGATTAACCGTGCGATCTTCGATCGACTGATTAAGAAAAAGATTATGTTGGTAGAGGACATTATCGGTCAAAAGCCACGTCTTCAGGTGCTAAAGGTGACCAGTTCAGCCGCGGATTTTCATCTGCTGGTCTCCGAAACGGGAGAGCATCGCTTTCCGGTAGTAGATGAATGGAACCGGGTTATCGGTATCGTAAGTCTCAAAGATGTGAGCGAGTTAAAAGAGGATCAGAGTATTGAGAAGTGTGTCGTACGTCGCCCAATCACAGCCTCGCTGCAAACCTCACTGGCTTCGGCTGCACAGATCATGACCTGGGAGGGTATTGACTTCCTACCAATTGTGGATCGGAATCGTAAACTGATTGCATCCGTCACACGTAAGGAAGTGCTGCAGGCGATGCGTGATGCACAGAAGCAGCCACAGCTTGGAGAGACGTTTGATCATCTGATCTGGAACGGGTTTGCGGAAGAGCGCGGAGAGCAGAACGAATTGTTTTTCCACGGATTCATCATTCCACAGATGGCGACAGACCTCGGTACGATCTCGGAAGGTGTTCTGTTGAATGTGATGACACAGGCGGGACGGCGTGCCGCATGGGACGTTACAGGTAACGACCATGTGGTGGATAATGTAACAACGTATTTTGTTCGTCCGGTACAGATTGAAGATCAGATTCTGGTTCGTCCCATTATTTTGGAGACAAGTCGCCGGACCTGCAAAATGGATATTGTCATTTCCCGTGATGGGAATGTTGTATGCAAAGCGGTGATGACCCTGCAATCCATCGACCATGCCTAGAAAAGCGAGAAATCCTGGATTTGAAAAATATTATAAGTTCAGAAAAAAGAGAGTATCCTCTTATCGAAATAGCGCACTGTACCCGAAATCAACGTGGCTCAGGCTTGTTCGATAGATGAGGATACTCTTTTTTTGGTAAAACGTAATGACATCGTGCTAATGCATCAGGCAGATTGTCCGGATGTCTTGCCAGTTGCACCGTCTGCATGCTGCTGAAGACGGGCATAGTAACTGCGGTTACGTAAACCGGCGAACAGATTGTACGCTCCCATAATTAGAAATAGCGCTTCCACAACGACGGATAGCGTAGAACCGGTAAACACAAACATCAGGATGAGGGAAAGAATAATCAGCATGCTACCCATCCAGACGTTGGTCCATGAGCGATAAAGACCTGTCGCGATGGGATCAGTGGTTCTGCGGGAACGAATGCTGTTCAGAGCTGAACAGACCATGGCCAGGGCAAAGATGGCGATTAGGACATATTTGAGTACATCGATGAACACAAAGACGCAGCTCCTTTTCTGGAAAGCATTTACTGCCCTTATTGTACCATGCAGGCAGAGGGCAAGGGCAGTTTTTTTCCGGGGCTATCATCTATTTCTAAGCCGGAACGTGCATCCGAATCTGTACCCAAACTTGCAGCACACCTTCCATCACCAGCATTGTTTTCACCTGAACGGTATATTCCTTTTCTCTGACCGTGTACACTTTTTGGTTCAGCATGATGCGCGTCATTTTGCTGTACTCATCGATGTTGAATACGTCGCGGCCCCGGAGCACCTCAAGTTCATCGCCCAGTTTCTGTAACATCACTTTCAGGGAGGCCTCGTCCGGACCTTTGTCAGAATCTTCTGCACGGACCTTGATTTCCTTAATGACGGTTTGGCGTTTACTGTATTTTTTCAGCGTTTTAATATCCTCCTCATTCTGATGCAGCTGAAGCTGCAACTCCTGATTGTTGAGCCACAACTCGTTGTAACTCAAGTGAAATACACCGTTGTACACGACACAACCGGCGATCATTCCCAGAACAAAGACAGCAGTCATGCGCATAAGCGGGCGGTAACGTGCAAAAGGCGGGATTCTCATGGGCGCTGTTCTGGAGTCATGCTAACCCCGTCCTCCACCACATACCCATTTCACCAGTTCGGTGCCCATGTGGGCGCCCATAAATGCGGATATTAAATACAAAATTTGTTTGACTGCCGGAGACAGATTGCCGTCCAGCACGTTGCTTTCGATCACCCGCATCGGATCGATTGTACCGCCAACGGCCGCCGCGAGCGCCCAAATTTTTATTTTCCCAGCGACGTCAAGCATCGTCTGTGTCGGAGGCTGGAGAGAGACCACCGCTCCAATACCTCCAATCATCGCGCCGCCCAGCACGATCCCAAACGCAATGAAGAAATCAAGAATAGCTTTGGACAAAAATGTGCTCATCCGGCAACACCCCTTTCAGACCCAGCAGCACACCTCCTGTCTTCGGTCCGTAACAGGGGGAGCGGCTTGTACTTCTATTGTATGGGCGTGCCCCCGAACGTTATGATAAAATAGAATAATAAAACACTCTTCAATAGGATGAATCCTTATATTTTCATTCATTTCATTAATAGAGCATTTTACATGAAAACAGAAAGCAACTTTCGGTCTGAACCGAAGGATGAAAAATACGGATAGAAGAAGATAGTGCTGTAACCTGATTCAAGAAGGTTGCTGCGACTATCCATGGCGAAAGGAAGAAAAAAACATGAGTTCTTTTGTGCATTTGCACGTTCACAGTGAATATAGTTTGCTGGACGGCGCTGCGCGTATACCGGATCTCGTGAATAAAGCCGCGGATCTCGGAATGACTACGCTGGCATTGACCGACCACGGTGTAATGTATGGTGCTATTCCTTTCTATAAAGCATGCATCGAGCGGGGAATTAAGCCGATCATTGGATGTGAGGCTTATATGACTGCCGGGTCTCGCAAAGAGCGGGGAAGCCGGAAGGATCAGCCGATCCATCATCTGATTTTACTGGCCAAAAATATGACGGGTTATCGCAATCTGATGAAACTATGCTCCATCGGTCATTTGGAAGGCTTCCATTACAAACCACGTATTGATATGGAGAGTCTGGCTGCCCATCACGAGGGTATCATCTGTTTAAGTGCTTGTCTGGGAGGCGAGGTTCCCCAGCATTTGCTGCATGGACGAGAAGAAGAGGCGAAGCGTGCGGCGCTGCGTTACAAACATATTTTTGGTGCCGATTTCTATCTGGAACTGCAGGATCACGGGCTATCTGAGCAAAAAAGAGTGAACCCCCAACTGATCCGTCTGGCGGCAGAGCTTGATATTCCACTGGTGGCGACCAATGATGCGCACTATCTGTCAGAAGAGGACGCCGAGCTTCAAGATGTGTTGATCTGCATCGGAACAGGGAAAACGGTAGATGACGAGAATCGGCTGCGCATCGGAACCAATCAGCTCTATCTTAAGAGTGAAAAAGAAATGGCGCGTTTGTTCCCCCATGTGCCCGAGGCTTTGGCGAATACGGTTCGCATCGCGGAGTCGTGTGAGTTGCAGCTGGAGTTCGGTAAATCCATTTTGCCAGAATATAGACCGCTTCCTGAAGGGAAAACTCCTTCTGCCTATCTGCGCCAGCTGTGCGAAGAGGGAATGGAAGAGCGCTATAGTGAATCATCACGTTGGACGGATACGGAGCTCAGAGCCGAACTTGAACAGCGGCTGGATTATGAGCTCCGGGTTATAGACAGTATGGGATTCTCGGATTATTTCCTGATCGTATGGGATTTTATCGCCTATTCTCACCAGCAGGGAATTGTCACCGGACCGGGTCGTGGCTCCTCGGCAGGTAGTCTGGTTGCCTACACCTTGCGTATTACAGACGTTGATCCCATGAAATATAACCTGCTCTTCGAGCGGTTTTTGAATCCGGAGCGGATCTCCATGCCGGATATTGATATCGACTTCAGCGATGAACGTCGGGACGAAGTCATTGAGTATGTTGCGAAAAAATACGGCAAAGCCCATGTCGCCCAAATTATTACCTTTGGTACGATGGCTGCCCGTGCTGCTGTTCGGGACGTTGGACGTGCACTGAATGTGCCTTACGGCGAGGTGGACAAGGCAGCGAAGCTGATTCCTGCACAGCTTGGTATTAACATTCAGCGGGCAATGGAAGCCACCCCTGAACTGAAGGCTTTGTATGAGACCAAGCCGAAAACACGTGAATTGCTCGATATGGCTATGAAGGTGGAAGGCATGCCTCGTCATGCTTCCACGCATGCGGCGGGGGTTGTCATCTCCCGTGATCCGCTGACGGATGCTGTTCCGCTTCAGGAGGGCAGTGAGGGAACGGCCCTAACGCAATATTCCATGGAAAACCTGGAGTCTATTGGACTGCTCAAAATGGACTTCCTCGGTCTGCGTACCCTTTCAATTATTGAACGATGTCTGCGCTGGATTGGTGAAAATGGCGAAATTCCGGATTTTCGTCATATTCCGGACGATGATGCACTCACATATGAGATGCTTGGTCGAGGTGACACGATGGGTATATTCCAGCTCGAATCCGCAGGAGTGCGTCGTGTCCTGAAGGAGCTGAAGCCGAGTGTATTTGAAGATATTATTTCCGTACTGGCCTTGTATCGTCCGGGCCCGATGGAGTTCATATCCAAATATATTCAGGGCAAACACGGACAGATCGAAGTGGATTATCCACATGCGGATTTGGAGTCCATTCTCAAGGATACGTATGGCATCATTGTATATCAGGAACAAATTATGCAGATTGCTTCCCGGATGGCAGGCTTCTCTCTTGGTGAAGCGGATTTGCTCCGTAGAGCGGTTTCCAAGAAGAAACGGGAAGTACTGGATCTCGAACGTGGGCATTTTGTTCAGGGTAGTCTTAAGCAAGGATACACTGAAGCGGAGGCAGACCTGGTCTATGACATGATCGTCAAGTTTGCCAACTATGGTTTCCCGCGTGCTCATGCCGCTGCGTATGGCGTGCTTGCTTTCCAGACGGCTTATCTGAAAGCACATTATCCCATTCATTTTATGGCATCCATGTTAACAGCCGTTATGGGCAGTCACCGTAAAGTAGCGGAGTACGTTGTGGAATGCAGACGCATGAATATTGAAGTGCTTCCACCGGATGTGAATGAGAGCGGCATTCTGTTTACACCTGTGCTTGCATCATCTAGCAGAACTAGTGCTGGACAAGCGGCAGAAACCCAACGTTTAGGGGGAGAAAGTGGTGAGAACGGTACAGCAGGTTCTACGGTGGAACGTGCTGTACATGATGATCATTATTCCGGACAAGCAGAGTACGGTGAAGCACCTCTGCCGGATGACCCGGGTCCCGAACCAGACGAAGACGGTAGTGGTGCATATGAGTGGCAGGCAGCGACGACAGTGCCAGAGCAGTCCGAAGATCGAAATAATTCTGGCGTAGTGACTGTTTCTACAGCAGAACGCCTGCATGGGACTGGGGAAGAGGAGTCCTCGCATTCCGAACAGCATGGAATGTCCGCTGTACAGGAGAAAGATGGATTGTCGAATCAGAACTCTGATGCAGATACTGCAACCGGGGCGATACGTTTTGGTCTGGCTGCGGTGAAAAATGTAGGTACCCAGGCGATGGAGAGTATCATGATTGTACGGCAGGAAAGACCGTTCGACAGCCTGCTCGATTTTTGTCGTCGCGTCGATTTGCGTGTATGCAACAAACGTGTAATTGAATCGCTTATTCAGGCGGGAGCCTTTGACACATTGCCTGGGCACCGTGCCCAATTACTGGCGATGCTGGATGAGACCGTGGAAGCCGCTCTGAAATGGCGCAAGGAACGCGAGGATCTGCAAATTCAATTGTTTGATTTTGTCGAGACGCCGAACTGGGAGATTGAATATCCCGAAATTCCGCCTTATTCCGGGAGCCAGCAGTTGGAGCTGGAGCGTGAGCTGTTAGGTTTGTATCTGTCTGGTCATCCACTGGATGATTACGAAGATGTGCTTGAATCCAGCGGCGCAGATCGCATTATGGAACTGACGGAAGCGGCTGACGATACGATGGCCGTCGCAGCCGGTATGGTTGTGTCTGTGAAGTCGATTACGACGAAACAGGGCAAGGCTATGGCGTTCATGGAGCTGGAAGACCAGATCGAACGCTGTGAAGTGGTTCTCTTTCCCGAAGTATGGCGGCGCAGCCAGCAGCATGTCGGGAAAGGTGAACTGCTCGTCGTGCGCGCCAAGGTGCAGCAGCAGGACGAAGGGTTCAAGCTGCTGGCTGAGGAAGTGGCGCCGTTGTCATCGGCGGCACTGGAACAGCAGCTGCGCAGCCGCGAACGGCGCGGTAAGCCCGGCAGCGGCAGTGCTTCGCGCCCGGCGGCTCCGCCACGGCAGGCGGCTGGCGCGGGAGCCGGAGCACAGCGCAGCAGTGCAGGCGTGAATGCTGGAGCTGCACGTAGCAGCGGAATCCAAGGCCCATCAGCGTCGCACAGCGCTGCGGGTGGATCAGGAGCGGCCGATGCTAATGGGGCCGCTTCCGTGGCTCGCCGGGCCGATGAGGCCGCTGGCGGCACGGAGCAGAGTCGTGGGCCGCGAGTGATGGAGCAGCGAGTGTTCGTGAAGATCACTCCGCAGGCGGAGAATCCAGAGCTCCTGGCCCGATTGAAACTATTGCTTCAGCAGCATTCGGGTCCGGTTGCGACGGTGCTCTTCTATGAACAGCAGCAGAAGCTGCTCGCATTGAGTGATGCCTACCGGATCAAACCTTCGCCCTCTTTGTTCTCCGAGATGGAGAAGATGCTGGGTGAGGGTACGGTCAAAATAAAATAATTGGTTTTCATGCACGTAATTGTTTTCTTGATTCAAAGCTCTAACGAAACTACCGCGCCTTAACAGGCGGATGATCGTAAAACGCAAAGTTTAACGAACTTCAGTAACGTCACTCCGGTACAAAACTGCGGCACGACCTATAGAATGACGAAAAAACATCTCTGTGATTGTTAAACCGCAGTTTTGTGATAAATTGGAGTTAATCGCGTGCGTTGATTTCGTTTGGTCCGAATCGAATAAAACTAAAAAGGTATCCCAGGCCTTGTTCATGACTTTGAGAAACCCCTCTTATTCCCAAGATGAAGCCTGTTCGGCCAAATGCCGAGCAGGTTTTTGTATTTATTTTACCAAATTACATCGAGAATGAAGGGGAAGGAGATATTGAACACAAGCATGTAATATGTGAATCTTTTTACATAATTTATAGGATAAGCAGACTGCTAAAGCGAATGCGCGTTTCGCATTTTTTATGAACATTTTGCGAGTTTGCCGCATACACTTGAGAACACCGAAGGACCTGGGGGTCCTCGGGGGAGCGATGCGGGAGGTCGAGATATGTCATATGAAATCGTAGAAGCCATGCTGGCCCGGCGGGGTGTACAGATTGATGCAATCGCGGAAATTGTATATCGTCTGCAAAAAGGGTACCACCCGGAACTGACTATGGATGACTGTGTCACGAGTGTAAAATCGGTACTGCAGAAACGTGAGGTGCAATATACGCTATACACAGGTATAGCCCTCGACGAGCTTGCTGAGAAACGCCTTTTGCCGCAACCTTTGCAGGCAATTATGGAGGCGGATGAATCCCTGTATGGAGTGGACGAGACTCTTGCTCTTGGCATTACCCATGTGTATGGTATGATCGGTTTAACCAGTTTTGGTTATCTGGATAAAGAAAAGATTGGTGTCATTCATGATCTGAATGAAGCAGGACCAGCTATACATGTTTTTCTGGACGACCTGGTTGCCGGGCTCGCCGCTGCTGCTTCTGCCCGAATTGCTCACAAAAATATTAAAGCCAAGAAATATCCATCGGATATCTGATTTTCTTCATTTGTGTTTTCATTTATTTGGTATCTTTTGTTTGTTCAATGGAAGGTCATCCAGGGTGGCTGTTGCTGCCCTGAGCGGCCTGAAATCCCTTTTTTGAAAAGGAAAGTCCTAGGATCATTGCATCACCATATCTGTTATCCTCGCGGGACAAATGTCTCTATAGATCTCGTTTTCTCCCCAAAGGTCCCGAACCCTTCCTTGCAGAAAAAAAGTGAGGTATGTTATCATTAGTCCAATATACGGGCTCTGAACATTAGCTTAGGGGGCGGACATGGCATGTGGACGGTGATTTACATTGCACCGACAGCAAAGGTTGCGGACAAGATTAAGACCAAGCTTTCGGAAGAAGGTTTTCTGGTACAGACCCGTCCCATCAGTTTATCCAAGCAGCAATTTGAGATTCGCGTCCCTTCAGGGGAATTGGAAGAGGTTCAGGAAGTGCTGAATTCGATTCTGCATTCCTGATTCATTCGATATCAGACGTGCCTTGGCAGATGAAGAAGTACCAATGGTACATAAGGGACTGACCGCGTAAGCGGAGTGAGGAATCGACTTGCATGTATTGTATGCTGCTGTCCTTCCTTCTTTTTTTGTTAGGACAAGGACCGACCAGATTGCTCCCAGAGACCCTACCAAGACAGATTCAAACATCGGCGCAACAATCTTTCGGTTATTGCAGGTAACATCAATCGTGCTGACAGAAGCCGCTGATCCTTGCCTTATACCGGCGGATTTTTTTGTTGTGAATGCTGGACAAGGCCCATGGCAGCGTATGGGTCGTAAGCGGTTTACCGCAGCGCGCGGATGAAGTTGCTACATGCAACGGACTGCAGGTTGCGGCCATCAAATCAACGGCTGGAGAGGTGTAGTTGTGTTCAAAGATATATTCCAAAAAAAACGGAAGTACGCCACCATACCTTCCGAGCGTGCGCTTCGTGGCGAAGGTCAGGAAGCTGGAGAACGTCCAAAACGGGAAATACCTGAAGGGCTTATGAACAAGTGCAGCAAATGCGGCACGATTCAATATAGCAAGGAATTGGAAAAAAACCTAAAAGTATGTCCGGCTTGCGGTTACCATATGCGGTTGAACGCAATGGAACGTATTGCCATGGTTCTAGATGAGCAAGGGTTTGTGGAGCATGACGCTGATATGATCTCGGTTGATCCGCTCGACTTCCCTGGATATAGCAACAAACTGGAACAACAGCGCCTGAAGTCTGGACTGAAGGAAGCTGTCATTACGGGTGAGGGAACCATAGAAGGTTTGCCTGTGGTTGTTGCTGTCATGAGCTTCGACTTCTTCACAGGCAGTATGGGTTCGGTAGTAGGGGAGAAAATTACTCGTGCGATTGAGCATGCAACAGAGAAACGCTTGCCTTTGATCATTTTCTCAACATCTGGGGGTGCCCGGATGCAAGAGAGTATTCTTAGCCTTATGCAAATGGCAAAAACAAGCGCGGCTTTGTCCCGTTTGGATGAACAGGGTGGGTTATATATTTCGGTCATCACCGATCCGACGACAGGTGGAGTTTCGGCCAGTTTTGCGAGCCTTGGTGATATTATCATTGCTGAGCCGGGAGCTGTATTTGGCTTCGCCGGTAGAATCGTCATTGAGCAGACAATCCGTCAGAAACTGCCTGATGATTTCCAGACGGCAGAATTTAATTTGCAGCACGGCCAGCTGGACATGGTGGTCCATCGCAAAGAACTTCGAGCCACCCTTGGCAAGCTTCTAGACATGCATAGTGAAAAAGGAGGGGTCTAAATGGCGGGTGAGTTGCCATATGAAGCGCCTCTGGTTGAGATGCGCAAAAAGATCGAAGAGCTCGTACAGTTTGGACAGGAAAAAGGCATCGACTTCACCGATGAAATTGCCCGCCTGGAAGAACGTTATCATAGACTCGAAGAAGAGATTTATTCCGGCATAACGGCTGCCCAGAAAATGCATTTGGCGCGGCATCAGCAGCGTCCGACGGCACTGGATCTGATCCAATTGATATTTACCGATTTCATGGAGTTGCACGGTGATCGCATGTTCGGAGATGATCTTGCGGTCGTTGGCGGACTGGCGAAGCTGAACGGAAAAACAGTAACGGTTATCGGCCAACAGCGGGGGAAAGATACAAAAGATAATATCGCCCGTTTTTTTGGGAGCGCACATCCGGAAGGATTCCGAAAAGGGCTGCGTCTGATGAAGCAAGCGAACAAATTTGGTCGTCCAATTATTACATTCGTTGATACTAAAGGGGCGTATCCGGGTAATACTGCTGAAGAGAGAGGTCAATCGGAAGCTATTGCCCGTAACCTGCTTGAAATGGCGAAGCTCTCGGTGCCTGTTATCATAGTGGTCATCGGCGAAGGAGGCAGCGGCGGGGCTCTAGCTATGGCTGTGGGTAATCGTGTGTTGATGCTGGAGCATGCGATTTACTCTGCGATCTCTCCGAACGGTGCTGCGTCCATTCTTTGGAAAGATGCATCCAAGGCAGATCAGGCGGCCGAAGCGATGAAAATAACGGCCAAAGACCTTCTGGAGATGGAGGTCATTGAAGAAATAATTCCTGAGCCACGCGGCGGTGCTCATCGGGATTATGAAGAATCTGCGGCTGCGATAAGCGAGGCTTTGGTTCGTCATCTGGACGAGATGAAAGGATGGAGTGGTGACCAATTGAAACAGGATCGGTATGAGAAATTCCGTAAAATTGGATCAGTCACGTTTGAACCTGAAGTGCAGATAGAAGTTCCCCAAGTGCCTGTTGAAGTCGATACAGCAGGTAATTTGTCGGGAAATGCAGAATGATGTGACGAATTTCCTATACAAATGAGCAAAAGTATAGTAAATTTAATAGTTGGAAAAAGAAAAAGAGATAAAAAGATAGACCTTTAAAATCGGAGGAAACCCAAAATGCGCAAAACAAAGATTGTATGTACGATTGGTCCATCCAGTGAATCATTGGAAAATACCAAAAAATTGATTATGGCCGGTATGAACGTGGCCCGTTTGAACTTCTCCCACGGTGATTTCGATGAGCACGGCGGACGGATCACAGCAATTCGCCAAGCGTGCGAAGAGCTGAACAAGACAGTAGCGATCTTGCTGGACACCAAAGGACCGGAAATTCGGACAGGTAAACTCGAAGTGGAGCCTATCGAATTGGTTCAAGACGAGTACATCACTTTGACAACAGAAGAAATTCTGGGCACCAAAGAACGTCTTTCCATTACGTATGCAGATCTTCCGAGTGATGTTGAACCGGGATCTACAATTCTGATCGACGACGGTCTGATCGGACTGACTGTGGTGGAAGTGCAAGGCACCGAAATCAAATGCCGTATCGTTAACGGTGGTACGATCAAAAGCAAAAAAGGTGTTAACGTTCCGGGAGTTGCTATTTCTCTGCCGGGTATCACTGAAAAAGATGCCAACGATATCGTATTCGGTATCGAACAAGGTGTCGATTTCATCGCGGCTTCTTTTGTTCGTAAAGCAAGCGACGTCCTTGAGATTCGTGAATTGCTTGAAAAACACAATGCCGGACATATCCAAATCATCTCCAAAATTGAGAACCAACAAGGTGTGGACAACTTGGATGAAATCCTTGAAGTGTCCGATGGCCTGATGGTTGCTCGTGGAGACCTGGGTGTAGAGATTCCTGCGGAAGAAGTACCACTGGTACAAAAACGCATGATCGAAAAATGTAACGTTGCAGGCAAACCGGTTATCACAGCTACACAAATGTTGGATTCCATGCAACGCAACCCGCGTCCAACACGTGCAGAAGCAAGTGACGTGGCTAATGCGATCTTTGACGGTACAGATGCAATCATGTTGTCAGGTGAAACAGCTGCGGGTAAATACCCAGTTGAATCCGTTCTGACAATGTCCCGTATTGCCGAAAAAGCAGAATCCGCTCTGCCTTACCAAGAGCTGTATCTGAAACAACGTGTTGCTCAACAAACAACAGTTACTGAAGCAATCAGCCAATCTGTTGCCCTGTCAGCTCAAGATCTGAACGCTAAAGCGATCATTACTTCGACTGAATCCGGTCATACAGCACGCATGATTTCTAAATATCGTCCAGAATCTCCAATCATCGCGGTGACAACGGAAGACAGAACTTCCCGTCGCCTTGCATTGGCTTGGGGTGTAACACCAGTCAAAGGAAGACTTGTGGATTCCACTGACGCTTTGTTTGAAAATGCAATTGAAGGCGGCGTGAAATCCGGACTTGTAAAAGAAGGAGACCTTGTTGTTATTACAGCGGGTGTACCTTTGGGTCGTTCGGGTTCCACTAACCTGATCAAAGTAAGCCAAATTCCAAACAACGCATAATTGTGTTTGGACGAGAAGCAACAGGAATGAAGCAATGGGGCGTTTGCGTCCCGTTGCTTTTTTTCCATCTTTATGACACTTTAACGCCGCTAGATACGTAAGCATTGGTATATCGAAGGAGGCCTGTAACATGCAACAACAAAGCAATGGCAGTTGGTACACGGCACGCCTTCGCGTGCGTTATCAAGAAAGTGATCAGATGGGTGTTGTCTATCACGCTAACTATTTGAATTGGTTTGAAATCGGTCGAACCGAGATGATTCGCCAAATGGGGTATACATATCGTAAAATGGAGGAACAGGGGTTACTGCTTCCGGTAACCGGACTGGATGTGAAATATCATAAACCTGCCCGGTATGATGATGACATTGTCATTTTCACCCGTATTGCTGCATTTAGTGGTCTGCGACTGAACTATGAGTATGACATAAGGCGCATGACTCCAGACCTTAATGAGCAGATAGACGTTGGGCAACGAGTATGGTCATCTGAGGAGTCCCTTCCTGGTGAACGGTTGGTTACAGGCTCTACCCAGCATGTATGGGTCAATGGGGACTGGAAGCCAGTCAGGCTGGATAAGGCAGCTTCTGAGCTCTACAGCGCGCTTGAGAAAGTGTGGCTTTCAGGAAAGGGGTAATACGTAATGCGAAAATGGATGTGGGCCCTGCTATTAATCATTCCGGTGATTGAACTGTTTGGTTTCATTCTTATGAGTGACTGGATTGGAGCCGGAAAGACACTGCTTCTCATGATTCTCACGTCCTTGATCGGTATAGCAATGTTGCAGTTTGAAGGACGAAAAGTACTTATTGATGCCAAATCCGAGATGGAGCGCGGTAAGGTGCCCGGAAGGAAAATGGTAGATGGACTATTTATTTTTGTCGGTGGTTTCCTACTGTTGATTCCGGGATTTATCACAGATCTGATCGGTTTTACACTGTTGTTTCCAGTAACACGTTCAGTATACCGTCTATTCTTCCTGGGCTGGCTGGAGAAAAAAATGAGAAACGGAAGTATTAAGTTTTATCGTGGTCCGAAAAAATAGGATACACCAGCACGAGTTAAAGAAAGGCACCCACCACCAGATTCGTTCTGATGAGCGGTGCCTTTTTTAATTTTGATGATATGCGGATAACAGAAAACAGAAATCATGATTTCATCGGACACGTCCGTTAATAATGTATGTTCGGAGATCACGGAATACGTTCGCTCGATTGAATGCATCAAGGATAACGAGGCTGACAGGACCGATGATCAAACCGAGTACACCAAATAGCTTCAATCCGACGAACATGCCAACCAATGTGGCGAGAGGGTCCAACCCAACACTGCTGGCAAGCACTTTGGGTTCAATGATTTGGCGGGCAATCAGCACAATAAGATATACAATACTGATGCCGATCCCCAGGTAGAGATCTCCATTCATAAGCAGGTATGCGGCCCAGGGAACCATCACCAAGCCGACGCCGAGATAAGGAAGCAGATCCACCAGACCGATGAGTAAAGCAATTGTGAAGGCAGACTTAACCTGGAGCACAAGCAATCCGATCATGACAAATAATGCGGTGATGGAGATCATGATCAACTGGGCTCGTGCATAACCGAACAGTGCTTTTTTGAGATCATTCCATATGTCAGTAATCGGTTTGCGAATGGAAGAGGGCACCCAGCCCGATACGGTAATGCTATGTCTGGTCCAACTTTTGCTAATAAAGAAAGTTGACAGCAGGACCACGATTAATACGGCTCCCATATTGGGTAGAGAAGTGAGCAGGTTCAGGATCATGTTGAAAAATCCGGTGACCAGATCCGTTACTGCTGTACCTACCGTTTCGGTTGTTTTGCTAATATTGCTGTTAATGGTCTCCTGATAATTGGGATTTTCTTTGTAAAATTCATTAATCTGTCCAATTAAACTCTGAATCGTATCATTCTGAGTCCAGCGGACGAACGTAGCTTTTATCTCATCGACATGAAGGTCGAAGCTCGTCGTTAGTGAAATGACTTCCTTGACCATACGGGTTACCGCGGCAGATAATACGACGACAATGGCCCCGAAATAAATGATTAGTGATAAGGTTACAGCCAGCCAGCGGGGAAATCGGGCCTTGTATTGAAGCAACTTCACCAGAGGATTCATCGCATAGGCGATAATCCAGGCGATGGCAAAAGGATATAACAGCGGGAACAGCAGGTATATGGCAACGGCAATGAGTATGGTCGCGATAATCACCCATAAGCCGCGCAACAGGCGTTTCATTATGATTCTATCCAAGCATCAACTCTCCTTATTCCATTTCAAGCTACCATGAGGGAAGCACAGGAAGCTATCTAGTTAATATAGAGCAAATACACTGATTTGAAACGCCAGGATGTCGTCGAATTATATCTTTTCTTTTGCCTAGAGTATGCCTCATGTTCACAAAATATAGCAATGAAAACTTGATTTATAGCACGGATTTATATAAAAAGAATAAAATGTCAACCTTGTTTTTGTAAAGGTTTTCAAAAATGCTTTATCGGTCTGATAAAGAAGTTTGATGTGCGGATGACCTCGCATCATGTTCACATAAACGACAAAATCCAGTATGATGAGATAAGGAAATACCGATTGACAGATATGAAAACCGGATATTGAGGTATTTATTAATTTTAAAATGTAAATGGTTACAAAAGAAGGACGAGTGCGTTTGAGCACGTAGATGACACTCTGGATGGGTTCTTGATTTCGTTTATTAAAGGAGAGATGTAATATGACAGCTACCAAAGGTCTGGAAGGCATCGTTGCAACAACCTCTTCGATCAGCTCCATTGTAGACGGTGTGCTTACATACCGTGGTTACGATATTGACGATCTGGCAGAACATGCAAGCTTTGAAGAAGTTGCCTATTTACTGTGGTTTGGTAAATTGCCAACTACGGATGAACTGAAATCCCTTCGCAAAAGCCTGAGCGATTACGCGCCGATTCCGAGCGAGTTGATTGCACAAATCCAATTGTATCCGAAAAACATGAGTACCATGGCAGCACTGCGTTCCGCAGTATCCGCACTGGCTCTGTACGATGAGCAGGCTGACGAGATGACAGCGGAAGCGAATGAGAACAAAGCGGTTAAGCTGCAAGCGCAGTTGCCAACCATTGTGGCAGCCATAGCCCGTATCCGTCAGGGCAAAGAACCTGTGGCCCCAAAAGAAGGCGCTTCCATCGCAGAAAACTTTTTATATATGATGACTGGAGAACAACCAGCCGAGACTGCTGTTAAAGCCCTTGATCAAGCGCTTGTCCTGCATGCGGATCACGAGTTGAACGCTTCTACATTTGCAGCACGTGTAACAGTAGCTACGCTGTCCGACATCTATTCGGGAGTAACTTCTGCGATTGGCGCATTGAAGGGACCATTGCATGGCGGTGCAAATGAAGCCGTTATGAAAATGCTGAATGAGATTGGTACACCTGATCGTCTGGAGGCGGCTATTCAAGAAAAATTGAACAACCGTGAGAAGATCATGGGCTTTGGACACCGTGTATACAAAAATGGAGACCCACGTGCAAAACATCTGCAAAAGATGTCCAAGGAACTGGGAGAAATGAACAACGATACACGCCTGTACGAAATGTCGGTGAAGATCGAAGAACTGGTAACAGGACAAAAAGGTCTGAAACCAAATGTAGATTTCTATTCCGCTTCCGTATACACCCAATTGGGTATTGAAGAGGTACTGTTTACACCAATCTTTGCGATTAGCCGTGTATCAGGTTGGACTGCTCATATTCTGGAACAACTTGCGGATAACCGTATTATTCGTCCGCGCGCCGAGTACACAGGCCCAACAGATCAGAAGTACGTTTCAATCGAACTTCGCTAATGGCATCAAAACCAGTATAATAAAAAAGGATGAAGGGTATAACCTGTTGGCTAATACGGTCAGCCTGTTCATAACCCTTCCTCCAACAAGACAAGCGGTATGTTATCATACTGCATCTACGAAACCCAAGGAGGAATTATACTAATGAAATTAGAAAAATTTGCTCACCCAACTGAAGGCGAAAAAATTCAAATTGATAACGGTACACTGCAAGTACCTAATAACCCGATCATTCCATTTATCGAAGGTGACGGTACAGGCCGTGACATCTGGAAAGCTTCCAAACGTGTATTGGATGCAGCTGTTGAAAAAGCATATGACGGCAACAAAAAAATCGCATGGTACGAAGTGTTTGCTGGCGAGAAAGCATTCAATACATACGGGGAGTGGCTGCCAAACGATACGCTTGAAGCCATTCGCGAGTATATCGTAGCGATTAAAGGACCACTGACTACACCTATCGGCGGCGGAATTCGTTCCCTGAACGTAGCGCTTCGTCAAGAACTGGATCTGTACACTTGCTTGCGTCCTGTTCGTTATTTTGATGGTGTACCTTCTCCGGTTAAACGTCCTGAGCTGGTAGACATGGTCATTTTCCGTGAGAATACGGAAGATATCTATGCGGGTATTGAATACGCAGAAGGTTCCGAAGAAGTGAAAAAAGTAATCCAATTCCTGCAACAGGAGATGGGAGCAAACAAAATCCGCTTCCCTGAAACTTCCGGTATTGGTATCAAGCCAGTATCTTCTGAAGGTTCCAAACGTTTGGTACGTGCAGCAGTACAATATGCCATCGATCACAACCGTAAGAGCGTTACATTGGTACACAAAGGTAATATCATGAAATTTACAGAAGGTGCCTTCAAAAACTGGGGTTATGAAGTTGCTGAAGAAGAGTTCGCTGATAAAGTGTTCACTTGGGCACAATACGATATCATTAAAGAAAAAGACGGTACGGATGCAGCTAATGCAGCTCAAAAAGCAGCTGAAGATGCTGGCAAAATCATCGTGAAAGATGCTATTGCCGATATCGCTCTGCAACAAGTATTGACTCGTCCAGGTGAGTTCGATGTAATCGCAACGTTGAACCTGAACGGTGACTATCTGTCCGATGCACTTGCTGCACAAGTTGGCGGAATTGGTATCGCTCCAGGAGCGAACATCAACTATGTAACAGGACATGCTATCTTCGAAGCTACTCATGGTACTGCACCTAAATATGCAGACAAAGATGTCGTGAACCCTGGTTCCGTTATTCTGTCCGGCGTTATGTTGCTTGAGCACCTGGGATGGCAAGAAGCAGCTAACCTGATCTACAAAGGTATGGAAACTTCCATCAACAACAAAACAGTAACTTATGACTTTGCACGTCTGATGGACGGCGCTACTGAAGTGAAATGTTCTGAATTTGCTGATCAAATCATTAAAAACCTGTAAGGGGAGATGTGAATCGTGACTATTCAGCGCAAAAAAATCACAGTAGTCGGCGCCGGATTTACCGGAGCTACAACGGCTTTGATGCTTGCCCAAAAAGAACTCGGGGATGTAATTCTGGTTGATATTCCACAACTGGAAAACCCGACTAAAGGTAAAGCGCTCGACATGTGGGAAGCTAGTCCTGTTCAGGGCTTCGACAGCAATATCGTCGGTACTTCCAACTACGAGGATACTGCAGGTTCGGAGATTGTTATTATTACGGCAGGTATTGCCCGTAAACCGGGTATGAGCCGTGATGATCTGGTCAACACGAATGCAGGAATCGTGAAGTCTGTTTGTGAAAATGTGAAAAAATATTGCCCTGATTCCATCGTCATTATTCTAAGCAACCCGGTAGATGCAATGACATATGCAGCTTATCAGACGCTTGGTTTTCCTAAAAACCGCGTAATCGGTCAGTCCGGTGTACTGGATACTGCACGTTATTGTACATTCATTGCACAAGAGCTGAATGTATCGGTTGAAGACGTCCGTGGATTCGTTCTTGGCGGGCACGGAGACGATATGGTACCACTCGTTCGTTATTCCAGCGTTGGCGGGATTCCAATCGATACCCTCATCCCGGCAGATCGCATTGAAGCCATCGTACAACGCACACGTGTTGGCGGCGGTGAGATCGTGAACCTGCTTGGAAATGGCAGCGCATATTATGCACCAGCAGCTTCATTGGTGCAAATGACTGAAGCCATTTTGAAAGACAAAAAACGAATCATTCCGGTTATTGCTTACCTTGAAGGGGAATATGGCTACAACGACTTGTTCCTTGGTGTGCCAACCGTTCTGGGTGGTAACGGAATCGAAAAAATATTTGAACTGGAACTGACTGCTGAAGAAAAAGCGGGACTAGACAAATCTGCGGATTCGGTTCGTAACGTCATTTCAGTAGTAAACCTGTAAGTTTGAAATTTTTTTGACAGGAACAGACAGAAAACCTCCGGATCAATCGGAGGTTTTCTTTTCTTTGGATAAGTTCCCCAGTATAATGAGATGTGATGTATAGCACACTGAATGAAATTTTTGAGGAGGATGGACATTTTGACAATGATTATGTATTTGCTCCATATTATTGGAGCACTGGCGATGGGCTTCTATCTGATCTTGCCATTCGTAGTTGGCAAAATCCGGACCTTGAGTGTCGCCGCTCAAGAGGGAGCATTTGCATCGCTCCGTTCATTGAACCGTATCGCACAGTACGGACTTGTGATTCAGCTTCTTACGGGTGGTTACTTGATGACCAAGGGTGACTATTCCTATGTGTGGATGGGCGTAGTAGTGGTATTGTTGCTGGCTATCGCAGCAATTGGTGGCATTATGGGGAAACCGCTACGGTTGGCAGCAGAGGCTGTGAAAAGCAATCGTGACGTCAGTGCAGAGCAGAGCAAGATTCGTACGTTCAGCACATTACTGGCCGTATTCCTGCTCATTATGGTATATCTGATGGTAAACAACCAGGTAATCTAATAACTGCTGCGAACAAGTTTTATTGGCGAGCTTAACTTAAAACGTTTGCACTTCTAACGTTGGGACAAGCTGAATAAGAAAGTGAAATCTTGAATCGTAGTAAAATAGACAGCCCAGAGGCTGTCTATTTTTGTTCGCTTGGTTTGGCAAAATGTCTGATAAGAAGCAAGGTGTGTGGTGTTGAACTGCGGCATGTATGGGTTCACTTTGTTTACTCTACATTTAGTTAACTCAGGCTCACAGCGTGGGCAAATACGGTGTTACGACCGTTACGCTTGGATTCATATAGTGCTGTATCGGCATCACGCAGTAAGGATTCCAGAGAATCGGACCCTCCATTATATTGCGCCACTCCAAAGCTTGAAGTCAGTGGAATACGAGTACCTTGTACCTCCAGCGGGTCATTCAACAAAGCCACGCGTAACTTCTCAGCAAGCTGCTCACCGTCTTGGAGGGAGGCATTGGGTACCGCGATAACAAACTCTTCTCCTCCATAACGTGCAAACAACATCTCCGAATTCAGATAACGATTACATACAGAGACCACATGAATGATCGCCTGATCGCCAACGTCATGTCCATAGGTGTCGTTAATTCGTTTGAAAAAATCAATGTCAAATAATATAAAGGCTGCAGGCCGCAGATTAAGCTGGGCTTCGCTCAGTATCTCTCGACCTCTAAGTAGGAACTGCGTACGGTTATAAATTTTGGTGAGACCATCAAAGTAAGCCATTTGTTTCAGTTGTTCCTGAAGGAAACGTTGCTCTGTAATATCAATCAGCATAATCAGAGTGCCAACGGCCTGTCCTTCTTTGTTATAAACATAAGAGGTCCTTACTTGATAACAGACGGTCTCTCCGCTCAATTGCCAGTACAAATCGGTTTGCAGACCTTCTCGGCCATATTCTACTGGAAAGGTCTCGCCGGCAAGGGACAGCCATATATCGTTCAAATGTTGACCCACCATGCTGAAATCAAGCTCTGGAAGCATATCACGCAGAGATTTGTTGTAATCGACGAGACGATTGGAACTATCCAGCACAATAACGCCTTCACGCATGCTCTCAAAGATACTATCTTTGGCAATAGGTACGATGGTTAGCAGTCGGGATGATAGAATGGCCCAGATGTACATTGCGGATGTAATGCACATGAGAACCGGAACCGGGTCCATACCACCTGGGGTCAGACCAAGCAAATACACAAAGGCCGCTACCATAGGAATAAGTTGTGAAGTGATCAGTGTGAGTAACTGACGACGATACATCTTTTTGGTATGTTTCCATTGTCCGACGAGAATAAGGCAGGCACATAGCAGACAGGAAAAGGTGAATGCACCATGAACAACGTACCATTGCCCTATGGCAATATCCATTAGAGGGACGGGACTGTCTTCTCTTAGCCATACTCTTTTATAGAAAAGATGATGAAAATCATTTGTTGCGACCATGAACAAGGTAATGGAAGGGATTACAAACAGCGCCGCAGAAGCTTTTTTGGATAACTTCTTACCTGTGTATTGCATCATGAGCATCAGTCCAAGAGAGGCGGAGAAAGGCATGCCGATGTATTCGACGACCGTCCAGAATTTCATCTGCTCCAGTGTATTGCTGGCGAGTTCAATCGCGTATCCGAAGGTGTAAACAGACAGAGCTGCTGTATAGAGAATGAATATCTTCGAACTTGGGATTTCTGCTCTTCTAACATAAGTATATAAACACAGAAAAACATTCAGCACAGCTGAAGTAGTTACAAGTGTTATATAAGAATTAATGTGCGATTCCATGGGTTAGGTCTCCATATTAGATCAGAATATTTGCTAAGTTGGAAGTACGACAGTCTCATTCAAACTGAATTAATGCTGTTTAAAGCTTATCTGTATACTGTACATTGTACATCAGCCCCTACGGCATAGGAATACAATTTGGGTGGTGAATCGGTCAATTTCGAAAAAATTTCGAATGTATGGAAATATAGATCGAATTCAATGCGGCTTTGCCTCAGTTACAGCATGTTTACGAGAGAAGATAAAGAAACAACCATTTTAGTATAGGGAATTTGTTGTTTAACTGCCAAAAGCGAGTGGTAAGTATGTATCGAGGCAATAGATCAGGGACTTTGAAGCATGACTGTTGAAAAAGGGAATAATCTGTAATGTTCATGCCATCCTACAGAATGAGACTAGATCAGATATTCCATTTTGAGAGGAGAAATGCCAGATGTCAACCAACACACAAAACAAAAAGACGATGCCAGCCCAACATCAGAATCAGCGCCCGGGTATTGAATCGGAGATGCACCCTAAGCCAGAGTTTGAGAAACCTGAATATAAAGCAGCCGGTAAATTGTTGGATAAGGTTGCTCTGATCACGGGTGGAGACAGCGGAATTGGACGTGCTGTTGCCGTTACATATGCGAAGGAAGGCGCAGATGTAGCGATTGTATACCTGAGTGAACATGAGGATGCAGAAGAGACCAAACGTCAGGTCGAGCAGGAAGGACGCAAATGTATTTTGATTGCCGGTGACATTGGTGACAATGCCTTTGCCAAGAAATCCGTGCAACAGACAGTAGATCAGCTGGGCAAGCTGGATATTGTCGTGAATAATGCAGCGGAGCAGCATCCCCAGCAGCAGCTGGAGGATATTACTCCAGAACAGTTGGAGCGTACGTTCCGCACAAATATTTTTGGCATGTTTTATATTACACAGGCTGCTCTGCCACATCTTAAGAAAGGCAGTACAATCATTAATACAACCTCCATTACCGCATATCGCGGAAATCCGACGTTAATTGATTATTCATCTACGAAAGGAGCTATCACTTCATTTACACGCTCCTTGTCGATGAACGTTGTGGAGAAGGGAATTCGTGTGAATGCTGTCGCTCCAGGGCCGATTTGGACCCCGCTCATTCCATCCACATTTGATGAGAAAAAAGTGAGCGAATTTGGTGCAACTCAGCCGATGAAACGTCCAGGGCAACCGGATGAACTGGCTCCAGCTTACGTGTATCTCGCTTCGGACGATTCTTCCTACGTGAGCGGTCAGGTGATGCACGTTAATGGCGGCGAAGTGGTCAACGGATAATCCATTGACGGCGTAATTCGAATGAAGGCGTATCGTTTACCAGCACGACTGGTCGATACGTCTTTTTTTATGAGTATATTGCGAAATGGATTTAATTTTGATCCTGTTTACAAAAGTCGTGATCGGCGTTGATACAATCATGATATTTTATCATTAGGCTTGCCAGTGGATAGTTCTAGAACAGCTGCCGCTCTGCTGCTTATCAAAAATGGCAGGGTCTCCATGCTATCTGTGATATGATATAGACCGAACAAGTAAGCTTCGGGGGCGGTCATATGAAGATTAGCAAACAAAATGCAGCACACTATATATGGGGTGGACAATGTGATGGCTGGCATCTCGTCCAAAATGAAGCACTGAGCGTTATTCATGAACGTATGCCTGCAGGAACATCTGAAACCCGGCATTATCATTCGATAAGTCGTCAGTTCTTTTTCATCCTTAGTGGTGAGGCCTGTATGGAACTTAACGGGGAAGAGTTCATGCTCGGACCCCATGAAGGGATAGAAATTGCGCCGAAGATGCCACATCAGATGCAGAATCGTGGAGAAGCAGATGTGGAGTTTCTTGTTATTTCACAGCCCACCACTCGTGGTGATCGAATAGAAATGGATACGTAATTATTAATTTTATAACAAAGGAAGAGATAGATGAGACCGTTCCGAATTCGCCTTGCCATCATTATGATGGTGCTGATCGGTATTTCCGTCATTGTTGCGGGTTATACGATGGGCAGAGTTTTTAAGACTACTCACATTACCGCACTGGAGCAAACGATGGTGCGTGAGATCAACTTGCTCAAAGCAACGTTCCCGTTTCATGATGCAACTGATCCAAACAATGCAGAGACACAGAAATATTACTCTGAACGTGCTGTCGAGCTGGATCGACTGACGGATTCACGGGTAACCTTTATCAATAAAGACGGAACGGTCATTGGCGACTCGGAGAGCGATCCCAATTCAATGGACAACCACTTGAACCGTCAGGAGATTAAAGAAGCGGTTGGACAAAACTATGGTCAGTCAATTCGTTATAGTGCAACATTAGGACAGGACATGCTGTATGTTGCGCTTCCTGTGAATTCGGATCAAAGCGACATGATTGAGTTACCCAATGGGAAATTTGACGGTTACATTCGACTATCCATGAGCCTTGAAGCTGTAGATCAGGGTCTTCAGCAGGGATGGATTTTGATGTTCTTCACCCTGGGCCTTCTGTTTCTGATTGTGGCTTTGGTAAGTTACCGGGTTGCGCGGGGACTGACATCACCCATTGAGCATATTACGAAGGTGGCTCACCGGATCACCAAGCTGGATTATGATGCGAGAGTGGATGTAACTCGAAATGATGAGATCGGTCAACTGGGACTTGCCATTAATGGAATGGCAGACAGCCTTCAGATGCAGCTAAAAACGATTAGAGATAATGAAGCGCTGCTGCAAAGCGTGCTTGCCAACATGACAGGCGGCATTATCATGATTGATGCAGGTCAATCCATTGCGCTGGTTAACCGGGAAGCGGAGCGTATGCTTGGCATTCAGGCGGAGCGGGTTACCGGGAAACCTTATATTGAATTGAAGCGGCATTATGAGCTGACGCGCACGATTGAAGAAAGTGTTGCATTGCGAGAACCAATGCATGAAGAAGTAAGTGTGTTCAATCCGGTGGAAAAATTGATTCGTATTGATGGAGTACCGATGTCTGAAGATGACGGCGCTTATCGGGGAATGCTCTTCCTCCTTCAGGATGTAACAGCAATCCGCAGGCTGGAATCGATGCGCAGTGAGTTCGTAGCAAATGTATCTCATGAACTTAAGACGCCGGTAGCTGCAGTCAAAGGTTTTGCCGAAACGCTTCTTAGCGGTGGCGTACAGGATAAAGAGACAGAGCGTTCATTCTTGCAAATCATATATGATGAAGGTGACAGACTGAACCGATTGATCGGAGATATTCTGGAATTATCCAAAATTGAGTCCAAACGGGCTCCGCTGCAGTGTTCACCTGTGCATGTGCATTCGTTCTTCGAGATGGTTCTGGGTACCTTGTCCAAGGTGGCGGAGAAGAAAGAGATTCGGCTGGAGATGAATGTTCCCGAAGAATTGTATATTGAAGCTGATGAGGATAAAATGAAGCAGATCTTTATTAATCTGTTATCCAACGGCATTAATTACACTCCTGAGGGTGGACGGGTAAAACTACAAGTGTCGGTTGAACATAATGAGGACGAAGAAGAAGTTGTATTTGCAGTATCCGACACAGGAATTGGTATTCCGAAGAAAGATTTGCCGCGGATTTTTGAACGCTTCTATCGGGTAGACAAGGGCAGATCCCGTAATTCGGGAGGAACTGGACTTGGACTTTCAATTGTGAAACATCTGGTAGAATTGCACCATGGCAAACTGTCTGTAGAGAGTGAACTTGGCATGGGGACTACGTTTCGTGTTATCCTTCCATTAATTCAGGATGAAGAAATCTAGTGCAATGGAAGTGAAATGTAAAAGGAATGCGCTGTTTTACACAGAGTTAACAATTAGGTGCTATGATAAACAAAGTGTTGTGGCAACAGACAACCTATAGGAGAGAAGGGGTATCATGGCGCAGCGTTTGCTCGTTATTGAAGATGAACCAACATTATCAAGATTGCTTACGTACAACCTGACACAAGAGGGCTATGATGTTATTGCTGAGGATCACGGATCTTCAGGTTATGATCGGGCGTTGTCCCAGGAATTTGATCTGATTCTGCTGGATCTGATGCTTCCTGGAATGAATGGTCTGGATATTCTGAACAAGTTACGAATTCAGGGTGTCAGCACACCGGTCATTATTCTCACAGCCAAAAACGGTGAAGCCGAAGTTGTACAAGGCTTAAAATCAGGTGCCGATGATTATATTACGAAGCCATTTGGTGTATCTGAATTGCTTGCACGTGTAGATGCGGTGTTAAGACGTTATTCGAACGGTGAAGATTTGCCGCAGCCAGAGGATAAGGACGGTTCACGTATTATTCTGGGAGAGCTTGAGATTTATCCTTTGAAGTATGAAGTGACACTGGGTGGACAATCCATCAGTCTTCGTCCCAAGGAATTCGAGGTACTGCTTTATCTGGCCAAGAAGCCGGGTGTTGTGCTTACTCGGGATGATCTGATGAATGCGGTCTGGGGCTTCGATTATATCGGAGGACAGCGCACGGTGGACGTTCATGTCAGTTCATTACGGAAAAAGTTGGAGCTTGATCCGGAATCGGTTCACATTGATTCAATTCGCGGTGTAGGTTATAAATTAGTTGTAAAAAGAAAAACTCCCCATCATTCAAGTTAACAATGATCGGGGAGTTTTATTTTACATTCCGTTAACACAAACAATTATTTTCCTTTACGTATAGGGAGTAGGATGAAGCTGTCTGAGTGATACTTTGTACCTACATATCCCACCTCAGGACGGAGCTCATACGTAAAGGAGATTGCGCATTTATGCCCATGTTGCTCGAAGTGAAGCCCGACCAGCCCGAAGAAATAATAGATACGCAACAGGATCAAGTTATAGCTCCCATGGGAGAGCAAAAAGATGATGATAAAGTTGGGGGCACCAAAGAGAATGTAATCTCATTAAGGGATTATTGCCGTCAAATACCTGTAATTGACGTTCACACTACCTGTGGGGAAGCGGCAAGCCTGCTCAATCAGGATCAGGAGTACCCTTGTATTGTATTATGTGATGATCACATGCAGCCATTAGGTTTGTTGATGCGAGAGACGTTATACCGGATGTTGAATGGACGCTTCGCGGCAGATCTCTTCTATCGGAAGCCGGTTGTACATGTAGCGGACTCTTCTCCTGTTATTGTCGATGTGCATGCAGAAGCGACTGCGATTATTGACATTGCTCTGGCGCGCAGTGAGCAATATTTCTACGATTGTTTGATCGTTACGGAAGAAGACCGATTGCTGGGTGTGCTGACGATGAGGGATGTCATGTCCCTTTCCCGTAAGCTGCAGCATGTGGCTTCGGAAGAACGTGTACATATTATTACACAGAGCAGGCAGGAAATAACGAGAATTAACGACTCTGTCATCAAACTGGTTCAAGCAGCTCGAAAGGCGGGGCAAGAAGCGTCTCAGATCATGCAGTTATCCGAACGGGGAGCAAGCAGTCTCAATCAGGTTGATGCTTCCTATAACCGTGTATATCAGCATATGGAGGGCCAGCAGAAGCACGCGGATGACATGCTTCGCTCCATCGATATGGGTTCCGGGATGGCGTGTTCCATTCGTTCATTGGCTGACCAAAGCGGGCTACTCGCCATGAATGCTTCCATTGAAGCGGCACATGCGGGGGAGTATGGACGGGGTTTCCAGGTCGTCGCTGGTGAGATTCGCGCACTAGCCAAGCAGACCCGTGAGGTTGCGGGTAATATGTCCTCTTTACTGGATGATATCGGGGGATTGACCAGACAGACTGTAGAACTGGTGAGAGCAAGCTCGGCAGAGATTGATAACAGCTCTGTTCATGTAAACGAAGGTGGGGCTGCGTTCAAACAATTGAACACGGCTGTAGCAGGCATGTCCCATATTACAGCGGATATCGCGATGGAAGGCAATACGGCGGGAGAATTGGCTGGGCACATTCGGGAGAGACTGCAAGATATGGTCCAGGCGGATGACTAAACGAAGGTAGGATGGACATCATTCATACACAATGATCGGATAGGAGGGTCGTGGGTGTGAAAGATGTCTCTTTTTACATTCCGTTAACATGAAAGTGATACTGTTTTTACAATGAGAGGGTAGGATATTATAGATGACCGAGAGCCAAGTTCAATCATTGGCATCGGTCTACGTAAGGGAATCTGGTTGTCCCTGCCGCGAAGGAGAAGTGAACATCCATGAAGGACCTCATTCACATTGAAGGACTTAATTTATACTATGATACGCATCACGCGCTTAAAAATATATCGATGGACCTGCCGGAGAAGACGGTTACCGCATTTATTGGTCCGTCGGGCTGTGGTAAATCGACCTTGCTTCGTACATTAAATCGGATGAATGACATGATTCCAGGCGTACGTGTGGAAGGACAAGTTATGTTGGACGGTTCTGACATTTATAGCAATGAGATTGAAGTAGAGACGCTGCGCAAGCGGGTCGGAATGGTATTTCAGCAGCCTAACCCTTTTCCAAAATCCATTTACGATAACGTTGCCTATGGACCACGACTTCACGGGGTGACGCAAAAAGCCGAACTGGATCGTTTGGTTGAGCAGAGTCTCGTTCATGCTGCACTGTGGGATGAAGTAAAGGATGTGCTCAAAAAATCAGCACTCAGTCTCTCTGGTGGACAACAGCAGCGCCTCTGTATTGCGCGTGCTCTGGCCGTGCAGCCTGACGTACTGTTGATGGATGAAGCAACATCTGCACTTGATCCAATCTCAACGCTTAAAATTGAGGAACTGGTCAAGGAATTGCACCACAAATACACGATTGTAATGGTAACCCACAACATGCACCAAGCTGCACGTGTATCGGGTCGTACAGTATTTTTCCTGAACGGAGAAGTGGTGGAGGCAGCAGATACAGAAACGTTGTTCTCCACACCGCAGGATTCCAGAACCGAGGATTATATATCCGGACGGTTCGGATAAGCAAGCTGAGTTCGAACGATCCCGGCGTGTCCGGAGATGATGGATAAGGAGGACATGGAATCTATGATTCGCAGAAAAGAATTTGATCAGGAGCTTGAGGAACTGCGCACATTGCTTCGGCAAATGGGTGAGCATGTAGGCACAGCGTTGGATGGTGCTATTGAAAGTTTACAGACGATGGATGCCGAGAAAGCTCAGGTCATCATCAAGAATGATGCGAATCTGAATGCCCTGGAAGACAAGATTATGGAACTGGGTTCCAAGCTCATCATTACACAACAGCCGGTAGCGAAGGATTTGCGACGCATTATTGTTGCCTTCAAAATCTCAAGTGACTTGGAGCGTATGGGTGACCTTGCGCTGGATGTGGCCAAAGTGACCCTTCGTATGGATGGGCAGGAGCTCATTAAACCGCTTGTGGATATTCCAAGAATGGCGGAAATCGTGAAGTCCATGATTGAGGAATCCATTGAATCCTTCCTGAAAGAAAATACGGATCTGGCCTACAAAATGGCTCAGACCGATGATCAGGTTGACCAATTGTACAGTCATATGATCAGTGATCTCTACTCGTTTATGACAGACCATCCAAATAAGGCTTCCCAAGCGATGCTTTTGATGTTGGTAGGACGTTATATCGAACGGATTGGTGACCACGCAACAAATATTGGTGAGAGCACGGTGTATCTGGTAACAGGAAAACGCCCTGATTTGAATCAATAGGTAACCGCTTATAGTGGAATTGGGGTATTATTCGTAGCGAAATGAAGGGACTTTCTCTCGGGCGGCCTGTGAACAGGTCACCCGCTGAGGGAGTTCCTTTTTTTGCAGGCCAAATCATGACCTATAAAGATGACTAATTTTTTTGTTGTAACTGGTGTGTATGGTATCATGAGAGTAGATGTAATTGAAGGATTGACCATACGATACGCGAGGTGCTGGAATGGACAAGTTTATTCTTATAGATGGAAATAGCATTATTTACAGGGCGTTTTTTGCAATGCCACCGCTAACTAACTCGAAAGGCTTGCACACCAATGCGGTGTACGGCTTCACCACGATGCTGCTGCGCTTGCTGGAAGAGCATAAACCGACACATGTGATGGTGGCATTTGATGCAGGCAAAGTTACGTTCCGGCACGAAGGTTACCAGGAATATAAGGGTGGTCGGGAGAAAACACCACCGGAGTTGTCCGAGCAATTTCCGCTGCTGAAAGAGCTGCTTCAGGGCTTCGGGATTGCCCAGTTTGAGCTTGCAGGGTTTGAAGCGGATGACATTATCGGAACATTAACGAAGCGTGCGGACGAAGCTGGAAGACAGGTTCTCGTTGTGTCAGGTGACAAAGATATGTTGCAGCTTGCCTCTGAACATGTGCATATCGGGCTTACGCGCAAAGGGGTAACCGAGATTGAGCTATACGATCCTGCTCAGATTAAGGAGCGATATGGTCTGACCCCGCTGCAAATCATTGACCTCAAAGGTCTGATGGGCGATGCGTCCGACAATATTCCGGGCATTCCAGGCGTCGGAGAGAAAACGGCTCTGAAACTGCTGCACCAGTTCGGTTCGGTTGAAGAAGTTCTTAACGGCACAGGTGAGCTAAAGGGAAAAATGAAAGAAAAGATTGAGGCTCACGCCGAAGATGCACGTATGAGTAAGCAGCTTGCCACGATCCACCGTGAAGTTCCATTGGAACAAACTTGGGAAGATATGCAGTTTGCTGGCTTAAAAGAGGAACTGGCAGGTCCGGCTTTGGCCAAGCTCGAATTCAAGTCTTTGCTTGAGCGCCTGTCATTCCGTGCAAGTGTAGTTTCTGAACAGGAAGCCGTTCCGGCTGCCGCAGTGGAATCCTCCATTGCAACAGAAGAAACGATTAGTGAACTGTTCGGTTCACTCGAATCCATTGATGTGCTGCATGTGGAGACACATGGCGATAACCCACATCAGGCGAAACTAATTGGACTTGCTGTCGGTTCAGCCGGAACCTATACATTCCTGTCTCCCGAATTGCTTCAGTCTGAGGCAGCGGCCCCAGTGAGAGAGTGGCTTGGCAATGCAGATCAACCCAAGCGTGGTTATGATCTGCACCGTGTTGATCTGGCATTGCATGCGCATGGCATTGAGTTTGCTGGAGCGTCTTTTGATGTGCAGCTGGCTGCCTATTTGCTTGATCCAACCGAATCGAATCAGACGATCAGTGGCCTGACCACGAAGTATGGTCTGCCTTCCCTTGTGGAGGATGATACGGTTATGGGCAAAGGTGCAAAATACCGGGTCCCTGAGGCGGATATACTGGGCGATTTTCTATGTCGCAAAGCGGCCGCAGTAGCAGCCATTATTCCACTCCAGGAGCAGGCACTGGAGAGCAATGAGATGAACGCACTTTTCCATGAACTCGAGATGCCGTTGTCACGTATTCTTGCAGATATGGAGAAACAGGGCATTAAGGCTAATACGGCAGATTTGCAGGCTTTGGGTAGTGAGTTCGAAGAAAATATCAGCAGGTTGATGGCGGAAATCTACAAGCTTTCCGGCACGGAATTCAATCTGAATTCACCGAAACAGCTGGGTGAGATTTTATTCGATAAACTAGGTCTGCCTGTGGTGAAGAAAACAAAAACAGGATACTCTACGGATGCCGAAGTATTAGAGAAGCTGGCTCCATATAATGATGTGGTCAAACATATTCTGCAATATCGTCAACTTGCCAAGTTACAGTCCACATATGTAGAAGGACTGCTCAAAGAGATTTCAGATAAGGATGGCAAGGTGCATACGTTTTACCGTCAGACGATCGCGGCTACTGGGCGTCTGAGCAGCCAGTTCCCGAACTTGCAGAACATTCCGATTCGGATGGAGGAAGGTCGTAAAATCAGGAAGGTATTTGTTCCTTCCGAGCCGGGCTGGTCCATTTTGGCAGCAGACTATTCGCAGATTGAACTGCGCGTCCTTGCACATATTTCAGATGATGAGCGGCTGAAGGAAGCTTTTGTTCAGGACATGGATATCCATACGAAGACGGCCTCCGATGTGTTTGGTGTGAAGCCAGAAGAGGTGGATGGAGACATGCGTCGTTCTGCCAAGGCGGTTAACTTCGGAATTGTTTATGGCATCAGTGATTACGGCCTTTCGCAGAACCTGCACATCACGCGGAAAGAGGCAGCACAGTTTATCGATCAATACTTTGAAGTATTCCAGGGTGTTCGCCGATATATGGATGATATTGTGAAGGAAGCCCGTCAGGATGGTTATGTCAAAACGTTGCTGGAACGCCGTCGTTATCTGCCAGAAATCAATGCAAGCAACTTTAACCTGCGTTCCTTCGCGGAACGGACAGCGATGAATACACCGATTCAGGGAACTGCGGCAGATATCATCAAGCTTGCCATGGTACAGATGGATGAAGCGCTGCGTGAACGCAAGCTGAAGAGTCGCATGCTGCTACAGGTGCACGATGAACTTGTATTCGAAGTGCCTGCGGATGAGCTGGAACTGATGAAAGAGCTGGTTCCTTCTGTGATGGAAAAAGCATTGGAGCTGTCAGTACCGCTAAAAGCAGAAGTCAGCTACGGAGAGAACTGGTACGAGGCTAAATAATAGATCCTAAGCGGGTTTTCCGTTATTTTACAAAATATTTTTCAACTGTTTTCGACACAAGAAGGGGTCCCGCTGAGCGCCATCTTCCGTTATAATATAGGGGAGGTGAGAACATCATGCCGGAATTACCGGAAGTCGAAACAGTCAGAAGAACATTGAATCAACTTATTGTTGGCAAGACCATTGACTCCGTTACCGTTAGCTTGCCGCGGATTATTCAGCGGCCGGACGACATAGATGCATTTGCAATGGAACTTAAGGGACATACCGTGATCGGTGTAGAGCGCAGAGGCAAATTTTTGCGTATTTTGTTGGACGGGCTGGTGCTTGTCTCCCATCTGCGGATGGAAGGCAGGTACGGGGTGTACCAACAGCATGAGGAAGTGGAGAAGCATACCCATGTTATCTTTCACTTTACCGATGGTACAGAATTACGTTACAAGGATGTCCGTCAATTCGGTACAATGCATCTCTTCAATGCAGGGGAGGAACTGGTATCCAAACCTTTGTTAAAACTGGGGCTGGAGCCGCTTGATCCTGCGTTTACTGTAGCTGCATTCCGTGATGCTGTTGGCAAACGAACGACCAAAATCAAAGCCGTCTTGTTAAATCAGGCATATGTGGTCGGCATCGGGAATATTTATGTGGACGAGGCATTGTTCCGCGCAGGCATTCATCCCGAGACCATTGCCAAGACATTGACCGAAGCCCAGTTAACCGTGCTGCATGAAGCGATCGTGGTTACGCTGCAGGATGCGGTGGATGCAGGAGGTTCCTCCATTAAGTCCTATGTCAATGGACAGGGCGAGATGGGAATGTTCCAGCATCAGTTGAAAATATATGGACGAAAGTCTGAACCCTGTGCAACGTGTGGCACATTAATCGAGAAGAGTGTAGTAGGCGGTAGGGGAACGCATTACTGTCCAAACTGTCAACCGCTGCTCTAAATCGTTGATGGGTTTGGTAGCATGAACGAAATCGTCAAATTGTAGCACCCTTGGATTCCTCCCTCCATATACTGATATGGCAGAAATAAGCGGGCGTATACCCATACTGGCAGCCGCCAGTTGGAACGAGTTCCGCACAGGGGAGGAATCCGGGGTGCTGCATCATTTTATTTCATTACTGGCGCTTGCTTTGGCGCTTAGTTTAGATGGTTTTGGAGTCGGGATTACATATGGGCTGCGGAGAACTAAAATTCCGCTGTTATCCATTGTCGTCATTTCCATCTGTTCGGGTCTGGTTATTGCATTATCGATGCAAGTAGGTGTGCTGCTGTCTCATGTCGTATCTCCGGACGTGGCTTCAATTGTTGGAGCGGTTATTCTGATCGGTATTGGCGCATGGTCGTTGCTGCAACTCATTCGAAAACGGGGCAAGGAACAGCTGGAAACGGACAATGGAGTGGGTGAGGGAACAGGAGCAGGAACAATCCGCAGTAGTACGCAAGCCTCACCAGAAGCTCAGCCGAAGGGCAGAAATCAGGTGCTCGCGCTTGAACTTGAGCCATCTGCTTCTGGAGGATCTCTGGAACGAATGGTCTTTACACTTGAGCTGCGGAAGCTGGGTGTAGTTATACAAATTCTGCGGAGTCCCTCGAAGGCAGATATGGATAACTCGGGCAGTATATCCGTCCAAGAAGCGATGTGGCTTGGTATAGCCCTTTCTCTGGATGCTTTCGGTGCAGGATTAGGGGCAGCGTTATTGGGATTCCCAACTTTGTGGACAGCATTAGTTATTGCGTTGTTCAGCGGGGCATTTCTGTCTCTGGGCATGAAAGTTGGATTACGCTTTGCTGCTTTGCGGTGGATGCGAAGATTATCTGTATTACCTGCGCTTTTATTAATGTTTATGGGAATAATGAAGTTGTTGTGAGGTGAAATAATGAAAATTGGCTTAACCGGCGGGATCGCGACAGGCAAAAGCAGCGTGTCCGCCTTTCTCGCCAGTAAGGGAGCGTTGCTCATTGATGCAGATGTGATTGCCCGGGAAGTAATGCTGCCCGGGCATCCCGTTTTGGCTGCGGCTGTACAGCGGTTCGGACAAGCCATATTGAATGAGGACGGAACATTGGATCGGAAAAAGCTTGGCAGTATTGTGTTTCAGAATCCAGAGGAGCGTAAGGCACTTGAGGCGATTACACATCCAGCGATCCGCAAGGAGATGCGCGAGCGCGCTGCTCTGTATGAGCTTGAACATCCGGACAAGCTGGTCGTATCGGATATTCCATTGTTGTACGAGTCAGGGCTGGAGGATGGCTTCGAAGAAGTGATGGTTGTTTACGTTCCGAGATCAGTGCAGCGGGAACGACTGATGAGCCGGGATGGAATGACGGCGGAACAGGCAGACGCCCGTATAGACGTGCAAATGGATATTGAAGATAAGAAGCAGCGTGCTGACGTGGTTATTGATAACAGCGGCTTGTGGTCAGAGACGGAGCAGCAACTCATTTCATTTTTGCATCGTAAGGGCCTAATATGAGATTGCTGCGTAAGAAACGGGTATTGTTGTTGATGTTTGTGTCTTTTGTATTGGTGCTGTTCCTGAATACCAATTGGATGTCATGGTTCTATCCGATTCATTATAAGGAAGAGATTCGTGCCCAGTCACAGAGTTATGAGGTTGATCCGTTTCTCATCGCTTCCATCATCAAGGTGGAGACCAATTTTAAGACAAGCAAGGAATCCAAGAGAGGTGCCATCGGGTTAATGCAGCTAATGCCTGACACTGCTAACTGGATTATGGAGCAGGCCAAAATTCCGGGCACCTCACTGGAAGAATTGAAGCACGAGCCTGAAAGGAATATTCAGCTGGGTACCTGGTATCTACGCAACCTGTCAGATCAATTTGACGGGAATGAAGCCGCTATGATTGCTGCTTACAATGCAGGTCCAGGTAAAGTGAACTCATGGCTAAGGGATGGCGTATGGGATGGTTCATTCGAGACGGTCAAAGATATTCCGTTTGGTGAAACCCGGCACTATGTACAACGCGTCATTTATTATTATAATCAGTATGTAAAGATCTATAATACGTTCTAAGTTAATACAATCTGGATTCATGGTCTAAAATAAGTAGAAGCACCGAGCAGGCCGGTTGTTCACCGGCCGCTCCATGCTCCTCTGTGTACCGTATTACGATGCAGATATTATTGGTATTGACCTGCCAATTGCTGTTCTGCAATTGTTACCAGACGCTTCGTGATGTATCCACCGATCGAACCGTTCTCGTAAGAAGTCATGTTACCTTGGTATCCGTCTTGTGGGATGCTGATTCCGAGTTCTTGAGCAACTTCATATTTCAGTTGTTCGAGAGCTGCGGAAGCTTTAGTTACCACCAGGTTGTTGGAGTTACCATTGCTTTGTGCCATTGCTGTTCACCTCCTCGCGGTTGGTAAAAGTATTATGTGTCGGCAATACGATTTTCATAACTAAATGCATGTAGGCAATTTCTGGTAAAAAGTAAAACATGGGAAGTGATCTGATTTGAAATGTCCTTATTGCGCCTATCTGGGCACAAAGGTGCTTGATTCAAGGCCGGCCAATGAATCGAAATCGATTCGTCGTCGTCGTGAGTGTGAGCAATGTAGCCGTCGATTTACAACTTTTGAAATGGTGGAAGAAACACCGCTGATCGTCATCAAGAAGGACGGCAGTCGTGAGGAATTTAGCCGGGACAAGATTCTTCGTGGCCTGATCCGGGCTTGTGAGAAACGTCCGGTCTCTGTGGAGACACTTGAAATGATGGTATCTGAGGTAGAGAAGTCTCTGCGAAATACAGCCGATGCTGAAGTAGAGAGCCGTCAGATTGGCGAACTACTGATGGAACAGCTATTTCCAGTGGATGAAGTAGCCTATGTGCGCTTCGCTTCGGTGTACCGTCAATTCAAAGACATCAATATGTTTATGAAAGAACTTAAATCCCTATTGTCCAAAGATGACAACGTGGATTAGTGAAACGGGTAAAAGGGGAAGAGCATTCTGGGGTTACCATCTGTGTGTTCCAGTAAAAAGGTTGTTCTTCTCCAATCACTTTAGCTTCAAGAAAAAGTTGTTGACAGCAAAAGCTGTATTTTATATGATATAGGAGTCGCCTGCGGAGCATTGCAGATTTGGACAACTTGTTATATTCATAATTTGGGGCCTTAGCTCAGCTGGGAGAGCGCATCGCTGGCAGCGATGAGGTCAGGGGTTCGATCCCCCTAGGCTCCATACAAGAACATCATATGGACTCTTAGCTCAGTTGGTAGAGCAGTTGACTCTTAATCAATTGGTCCAGGGTTCGAGTCCCTGAGAGTCCATCAAAAAGAACGGCAGAGATGCCGTTCTTTTTTTATTAGGAGACAACTTGATTGCTTTTATACAGTTACAGAGTCTTTAAGTGGCAAAATGCTTAACTATATGACGAAATTGTCGTGCTGCGCCACGGGAAGAAAAACAAATTCCTGACCCGACTTGAATAGAAAAACAAAAACCAGGGTGCTGTAAATTAGCAGCCTGGTTTTTTGGGGAGATTTGAATTACGCGTAAGTCTCGACTAGGCTGCATTTTACTTCTTCGCGGCGTTTGCGCAAGTAGGAAATACGGAAGAAGGTAGCAGCAGTTACAGCAGCCAGAATGACGCTCGTTGCGCCGATCCAACTGATGTAGCTCAGTGATGCCTGCTCGACGACAACACCGCCAAGACCAGCACCAGCGGCCATGCCAAGATGCAACACGGAGGTATTCATACTAAGCATAATGCCCGATGCCTCTGGAGCAAGTGATAATAAATAAAACTGCTGGGTAGGGCTCGAAGACCAAACGGTGAAAGACCAAAACATCAGAAGTGGGAATACGATCAACGGCGATTGTCCATCTAGTGAGAGCAGAACTAGAGCCATGGTATTAAACAGCATTCCGATGACTAATGTGCGGGGAGCTCCCCATCTATCGGTGCTGTAACCGCCGAATTTAGAACCAAACAAGCTAGCGATACCGAAAGAGAAGAGTGCGATGCTTACGCTTTGCTCGCTTAATTTGGTTATGGTCAGCAAGTAGGGCGAAATATAGGTGTAAACAACAGAGTATCCACCAATCCACATGAAGGCGACAACCAACGCGATCGCAATTTCAGGTTTCTTCAACAGTGCAAACTGTTTGCGAATCGGAACAGGCGCCTCGCCATTGGATTGGGGAATAGCAATAAGGATTAAGAACATGGCAAACAAACCTAGTAGACCGATAACGCCGAAAATGAGCTTCCAATCATAAACCGAAGCGGCGACTCTTCCAAGTGGAACTCCGATAATTAAGGAGGCACTGAAACCCATTATAAGAGTTGCAATCGCACTTCCTTGTTTGCCAGGTGCAGCGAGCTTGGCAGCAACCGTCAATGAGGTAACGAGAAACACGCCGGTACTAATCGCGAGAACAATACGCGATACGAGCAAGAATGTAAAGCCGGGTAACGCGACGGCAATCAGGTTGCCTACAGCAAATACACCAAGCGCATAAAGGAGAAGTTTACGTCTCTCCATACGTGCAGTGACGGCTATGACGATCGGTGTGCCGAAGGCATAGGCCAGAGAAAAAACGGTAATCAGCTGACCTGCGACCGATACGGAGACACCTACATCTGCAGCCACCTTATCCAAAATCCCTGCAATAATATATTCGGATGTCCCAACTAGAAAGCTGATAATAGCCAGCATATAAATTTTCAATGCATTCGACATACTGGTAAAGCTCCTCTCTATACTTCAATGTTTTATATTTCTAGTTCTATAGAAATAATGTTTAAAAAAAATTACTCCAGCAAATAAGGCGCATATTTCTGTGCCATTTCGCGGTTTACGCTGTAGTAGATATATGTTCCTTCCTTGCGGTGGTTCAACAGTCCACAGTCTGTCAATTGCTTCAAGTGATGGGAAAGCGTTGAGCTGGCCACTGATTCCAGCTTAGACTCGATATCCGAGCAACACAAAGTTGTCTCCTCCGTAAGGAGTAAGGCAATTTTGATTCTCGTGGGTTCTCCGAGCGCTTTGTACACTTTAATAGCTTGACGCACATTCGCATTTTCTTCTACCATCGTAAATTCACCTTTTTTCTAACTGTAGTTATTTCTATATCCGTAAAAATAATGTAGCACACCTTTTTTTGAATGTAAACAGAGAATAAGACTGTGTAGTTATTTTAACAGATGAGTCGCTTGGGCTTTCCGTCAAAATAGCTACCACCTTGCCAGGCTCTCATGCCAGGAACACCTGAAATCTGGTGCTTCCGGCTTCTTGGGTTCGCAGCCTGAATCAGCTCTCCCCGCAACATGATTAAACTTCGAGTTAAATAAGGAAAGGATGGAATGTTTTATTTGAGACCATTATGTAAAAGTAACTTGCGTTGTAGAATACGGTTGAAATTTTTGCCATACTTATGGCGACAATCGTAAAAGCTATTTATAATTGAACGCTAGTATTCTGGAGGAAGCCACAATGTTAAAATAGTCATACAGAGCCGTTTATCAGGCATCATCCCTCATCAGTAAGTGGAATGAGTGACCCCAGAACGGACGATTAATTTAGTTTCCCGCTAACAGGCATAACAGTCACGGAGGATACAAAATGAACAACTCGGAATGGGCAGAGTCCTATTTTCCAATATATACAGCAGACAGCATTCAATCATTATATAGTACGTCAACCATGCCGATACATAGAATCCATGAGAACTTGACCGTTCTATTGGCTGTTTCGAGTGGTAAGGGCTCACTTCATCTCGACGATCACATCTACGAACTCACCGATGGAATAGTAATCCTTATTCCGGCGAAGAGTGATGTTGTAATACAGGGGAATCAGATGCACCCTCTTCATATATACACCCTCTCCATTAGCACACAAGAACAGAAGAAATCACTGCCCATGGAAGCCATGGGACGGTCCAGTGTGCTTGCGGCAGGAACGCTTATTGAGTTCTATGAACCAACGATTGCAACTCAGCTTGAGGAGCTCTATATGTATCGTTTACCTGGCAATGAAGTCAGGCATATGCGTAACCAGATTCTGTTTCATCAAGTACTGATGAGTCTTTTGGAACGAATGGAAGCAAAATATATTGCGAGTGAGCAACCGTCTATGGAACGCAGCATCTTATTTATGGAGAACCATTTTAGTGAGAAAATAACAACCGAAGGACTTTCCGAAATTGCGGGGGTCAGTCGATCTCACTACTCCACTCTTTTTAAGCAGCTAACTGGATTCGCACCGAATGAGTATCTCTCACGCTTGCGTGTTCACCGTGCCAAAGAGTTATTGATTGGCGGGTCCGCTTCACTTCGTGAGATCGCGCTGAAGGTTGGATATAAAGATGAATTCTATCTTAGTCGTCGTTTCAAGCAGCAAACAGGAGAGAGTCCATCAGGTTACACACGTCGCAGACCTTCTCAACAAGTGGCTGTGTGGTGTGCACCTTATGCAAGCCATCTAATGTTACTTGGAGTGGAACCAGCGGTCGTAATCTCAGAAAGCAGCGAATATGTAAGCACAGAGGGAGTTAGCCCACCTCAAACGATACATTTTATCCATTCTGACAGTTCACCTGAACAAATAAAGTCCGTATTACTAGATGCTAATATTGAGCTCATCATTGCAGCAAATCAGCATCTACATATGAACGGATTAAGTTCTGAACGTCTAAGATCCATCGCTCCTATTGTTGAAATTGCGTGGATGGAGCTTGGATGGAAAGAACATCTGCGGTTTATCGCACAGGCAATTCAAAGATTGGAGAAGGCAGAACAATGGCTGGCAGACTTTGAAAGGGAAGAACAGCAGGCACGTGAAGCCATTCAAACAAGCCCGATTGTGAATGAGACACTGACCATTCTCGTCATAAAACCGGATACCTTACAAATATATGGAATTAGAAATGTCGGATATGTGATGTATCAATCGCTCGGATTACGGCCTTCGGCCAAGATTGCCCAGGAAATAGAGAGGTTTGGCGACCAATTTCATTCGGTTACTATCCAACTGTCGCAACTTCAGGATTACGAGGGCACTCGTATGCTCGTCATTGTTTTTCCAGATGAAAAAGGGTCAAAGGCTCATTCAGAAGGTATATTTAACTCAGAATACTGGAAAGGGCTTGAGGCAGTGAAGCGAAATCGGATCTATCATCTGGAGCAGGAAGAGTGGATACCCTACAATCCGGTTTCCATTCGTTTGCAGCTCGGACGGGCTGTATCCTTATGGACTGCCATCCAATAATCCAAAGGTTTTCTCAAACAAAAAGGCATGGTTAGGTTCATCCTGCATGCCTATAATTAGCTATTGTAATGAGAATGATTTTCATATTCAAAGAGAAAAGGGAGAGAGTCATCTAATGAGAAAGCTTTTTGTTCCATTTATATTAGTTCTGGTATTATTGCTTAGCGCTTGTGGAAGCAACTCAGCCAAAGATACAACGGAGAATGCAACTACATCCAACGAATCCAATTCTTCGAACACCGATTCAGCAGGTTCTTCATCCGAGTCAGATTCGGGCACGTTCACTTATCAATCGGAGACAGGTCCTGTGGAAGTTCCCTCCCACCCGCAACGTGTGGTTGTGCTGACCCGATTCCTGACAGGAAACGTGATGGCACTGGATGTACCGCTGGTCGGTGTGGATGAAATGTCCAAGGAGAACCCAAATTTCAAAGATAAACTAGCGAATACAGAGGCGGTTACCGATGAAAGTCTGGAGAAAATTATTGAATTGAACCCAGATCTAATTATCGGCCTGTCTGATATCAAGAACGTAGACAAGCTGAAGCAAATTGCTCCAACAGTCACCTATACATATGGTAAGGTGGACTTCCTCAAGCAACAACTGGAGATCGGAAAACTTGTGAACAAAGAAAAAGAAGCACAGGCTTGGGTTGAAGATTTTGACGCTCGAAGCAAAAAAGTAGGGGAAGAAATCAAAGCTAAAATTGGCGCGAATGCGACTGTATCCGTTATTGAAACGTTCAATAAACAACTTTATGTTTATGGCGAGAAATTCGGACGTGGAACGGAAATACTGTATGATCAATTCGGTTTAGGTATGCCAGATAAGGTCAAGGAAGCTACCAAGAAAGACGGATTCTTTGCTGTATCGAACGAAGTACTGAAAGACTACATGGGAGACTATGTAATATTCAGTAAAAATGCCGATGAGGACAACTCGTTCCAAAATACCGAAACATACAAAAATATTGATGCGGTGAAAAATAATCGAGTATTCGAAGCGGATGCCAAGGCATTTTACTTCAATGATCCACTGAGCATGGAATACCAGCTGGAATTCTTTATCGAACATTTTCTTGGCAAGTAAACCTTGAACGCGATGAAAAATAAACGACTTCCTTTTCGGTTTGCAACCAAGCTGCTGGGTAGTGTACTCGTACTTATCGTGTGTTTCATCATCGCCATGATGTTTGGCGCAGAAGAAACGACATTTCGCAATCTGTGGCTGACCCTGACCTCTGCGACGAAGAACGATAATATTCTTATTCTGCGAGAGATCAGACTTCCACGGGAACTCGCTGCCATGCTGATTGGAGCGGCTCTCGCCGTCTCCGGAGGCATCATGCAAGGAATAACTCGCAATCCGCTGGCTGATCCTGGACTGCTTGGTCTGACTTCAGGGGCCAATATGGCACTCGCCCTGGCTTTTGTTTTTATGCCATCACTCGGATATTTTGGAATTATGGTTGCTTGTTTTGTTGGTGCTGCACTTGGAGCAGCTTTGGTTATTGTGCTTGGCTCGATGCGGAGGGGCAGCTTATCCCCTATCCGGGTAGTGCTAGCTGGGGCAGCGGTATCCGCTTTTATGTATGCCATCTCGGATGGTATCAGTATCTTTTTCAAAATTTCCAAGGATGTATCCATGTGGACTTCGGGAGGACTCATCGGAACGACATGGGGGCAGATTCAAGCTATTGCGCCTGTCATACTGATTGGTTTAGCTGTAGTTCCGTTTCTTTCCAACCAGATCAACATTCTTAGCTTGAGCGATGAAGTGGCGACTGGACTGGGGCAGAAGCTTGTACTCGTCAAAACTGTTCTGTTCCTGCTGGTCATCGTGCTTACCGGAGCGTCGGTTGCATTGATCGGAAATATGGCCTTTGTCGGCTTAATGATCCCGCATATTGTCCGCAAATTGGTAGGCACGGACTATCGGTATATTATACCCGTATCCATTTTTGCCGGAGCATCGTTTATGCTGCTTGCCGAAACACTGGGTCGAACGATAAATGCACCTTACGAAACACCGGTGGTCGCCATTGCTTCCATGCTTGGTTTACCTTTCTTCCTGTTCGTTGTGCGTAGAGGGGGCAAAGCATTCTCATGACAATGTCTGCGCGAATTCGCAAGCAACGAATGATTCTGCTCGTGTGTTTGCTGCTGATCCTCATTACGGCTGTGGTAGGTATGAGCTGGGGTTATTCCTCGTTGTCTTTCAAAAGGGTAATTCCGGTGTTATTTGGCCAAGGCACATTCAAAGAAGACTTTGTTCTGTTTTCGGTCCGATTACCTCGAATTTTTATTACATTACTAGCTGGTATGGCGCTTGCGCTGTCAGGCTCTATTTTGCAAAGTATTACGCGTAATGATTTGGCCGATCCAGGCATCATCGGAATCAATTCAGGTGCAGGTGTTGCTGTTGCGATCTTCTTTCTGTATTTCCCGATTGAAGCGGGCACGTTCGTTTATATGTTGCCGTTAGCTGCTTTTATCGGTGCATTACTGACTGCGGCGCTCATCTATCTGTTCTCCTATAGTCGGACCAAGGGACTTGATCCCATAAAAATGGTGCTGGTCGGGGTTGGATTCTCGATGGCGCTGTCAGGCATCATGATCGTCATTATCTCTTCCGCGGAGCGTTCCAAGGTCGACTTTATTGCCAAATGGATATCCGGAAACATATGGGGGGCAGACTGGCCATTCATATGGGCTTTGCTGCCTTGGCTGATTGTGTTAATCCCGCTTACTTTGTTCAGAACCAGACGGCTTGATCTGATGGGGTTGAACGAAGAAACAGCGATCGGAGTGGGTTTGAAGCTTGAGCGGGAACGCTTGGTACTCATGGTGATTGCTGTTGCAGCAGCCGCATCTGCTGTATCGGTTACGGGAGGGATCGCGTTTATCGGTTTGATGGCTCCACACATCGCCAAAGCGCTGGTCGGTCCACGTAATTCGTTATTTATTCCTGTTGCCGTTCTGCTTGGAGGCTGGCTTCTATTAATTGCCGATACGGTTGGGCGCAACCTGGTTGACCCTGATGGAATTGCAGCTGGAATTATAGTCTCCCTAATCGGTGTGCCGTATTTTGTCTATTTATTATTGAAGAAATAATCTAAAAAAGTTTTAGACTAATTCAATACTTAGCTAATCAGGCTATCTTTTTGTCGTCAAGACAAGGGATGGCCTTTGTTTGTAGTTTTGACGGTGGAGGGTGAACTCAGGCAACCCAATATGACTTGATTTGTGTGATAAGATAAAATAGGCACAGTTTAAACCGATTCTAAAAGATAGGTGGAATTACCATGACAGATGTGGGCCAATTAGCTTCAATATTTGCAGATCATTCTTATAAAATAGATGGAATCAATCGATTGGTTTTGCAACCCAAAAGTATATTGCGTGAATTCAGAACATTAAATCATGGATTTCTTTTTGTGGTACGGGGAGAAGCCAGTATGTCAGTAGATGGAACTTTATACGAGTTACAGCCCGGGTCTGTTTTTCATGCAGCACCTGGCATGCAGCTGGACTCACAAGTGAAAGGCCATTCGGAGTATGAATATTATTTACTATTTTATAGTTTTGACCAATTGGAAAAGGGCGACAGTGTTCAGGAATGCGACTCTCATTTCAAATTGGAATCCGGTGCCAATCCAAGGGTTGTTGAATTACTGGTCATGCTGCAGGAACAATTGCACGCGCAGGGGGGAATTGGCAAACTGCGAGTCAAAGAATTATTTTTGAGCATCATGGTTCAGGTTTTTACAGGCTGCAGTCAACGGGAAAGTGGAACTTCGCCGAGTGAAAAGGTGATTGAGCAAGCCATCTCTTATATACATGGACATTACATGAATCTGCTGACACTGGATGAGCTAGCAGAGTTACATGGCATGAGTTCAAAGCGTTTCTCATACTTTTTTCACAAATACACGGGATTCCGCCCAATTGACTATGTCATCCATTATCGCATGGAGAGGGCAGGGGAGCTGCTGAAATCAGGTAGTTATTTGATTCGCGATGTTGCGATCAGTGTTGGTTATACCAATCCGCTCTATTTCAGTCGAATTTTTAAAAGTAAATTTGGTGTTTCTCCTTCGGAATACATGCATCTTGATTAAGCCTCCATTAGACAATAGTACATCCCAAATTGGTGATTTGTGCATTCGCATTTTCAATGATCCTTGCTATAGTATTAAATGATAATGAGAATCATTATTATATAAGGTTGGAAGGTTGACTGAGATGAATACAATAAAAGCTCTTTTTTCTCTCGATGCGTCCTCGGCCGTTCTAACCATGCAGGAATAAATTGAAGAATGTTGGACAAACCAATTCGGAAATGAGGGTATTCAAGATGAAAGATCATGAAGTGTTTGATGTAACGATTATTGGTGGTGGGCCTGCCGGATTATTTTCATCTTTTTATAGCGGTTTGCGTGAAATGAAAACCAAAATCATTGAATTTCAGCCCTATCTGGGCGGTAAGGTGCATGTGTATCCTGAAAAAATGATCTGGGATATAGGGGGATTACAACCCGTTCCGGGCGCACAACTAATCGAACAAATGGTCAATCAGGGGCTGACTTTCCAGCCAGAGGTTGTTCTTGGAGAAAAGGTCACGTCCATATCCAAGGATGAGCAAGGTCACTTCGTACTGCACACCGCTTCTGAGGAAAAACATTACTCCAAAACTGTGATTTTAGCTATTGGTGGAGGAATTCTGAAGCCGATTAAACTGGAAATTGAAGGTGCAGAACGTTTCGAGGTTACGAACTTACATTATACAGTCAAATCGCTGTCCCGTTTCAAGGACAAAACGGTTCTGATCTCGGGTGGTGGTAATGCGGCGATTGATTGGGCAAACGAGCTTGCCCTTATTGCCAAACAAGTCTATTTAACGTATCGGAAAGATACGCTGAAAGGCCATGAAGCTGAAATATCACGTCTTGAGAACAGTTCAGTCGTATGCCTGCTTAATACAACGATTGAGAAGCTGATCGCTACAGACGATCATCAACAGATTGAGACAGTTGTGCTGAAACGTAATGAGGACGGAGCTTCATTGGAGCTGGCCGTGGATGAGGTCATCATTAACTACGGTTATGAGCGGGACAAGGAATTGCTGGTGAATAGTCATATTAAAATTGATATGAAGGATCATTGGATCGCAGGCACACCAGTCAGCGAAACATCTGTTCCAGGCATTTTTGCTGCGGGAGATATTTTGCATCATGAAGGGAAGCTTCATTTGATCGCAGGAGCGTTCCAGGACGCAGCCAATGCCGTGAACAAAGCCAAACTATACGTAACACCCGAAGCCAATACACATGGAATGGTTTCCTCACACAATGACTTGTTCACGCAGAAAAACCGTGAGCTGATGAAGCATCTATACACCAAATAAAATACACAAACTAAAATGGTCATCATAAAAATCTTCGTTCAATATCAAAAAAGCCGCTCACCGTCAGCATGACGAGGAGCGGTTTCTTTTTCACAAGCCGACGATCTCGTCGGTCTGCTTAATTAATTAGTGTAAGGCTCATGTTTTAGCGTTTAACCGCTTCTCCAGCGAATACTTCAACGTTCATTGGAGCGGCCATGAATGCTGCTGCTTGTTGAACGAAAGCCTGGAAATGGGCGCTAGCATTATGGGAAGCTGTAGCGGCTTCGTCTTTCCACAGCTCAATCATCGTGTAGTGATGTTCGCGTTCAGTACTTTTGGCGAGATCATAGCTGATGTTGCCTTCTTCATTACGTGTTGCAGGGATCAGCACTTTTGTAGCTTCCAAAAAAGCTTGTTCCTGGTCTGGTTTAACTTGCAAGTGAGCGTGAATGATAATCATAATATTCAACCTCCATTAGTGTATTTAGAATGTTGTTATTGTTTGAAATGTAACTGGTGCTGGAGCACGTAAAACATTGACTGATATTATGCCCAAGTCGTAATTGTCTCAACAGGCAGACGGTAGGAAGGGTGACCTTCTTTGGCCGATTTACCGATCGAGATCAGCATAACGGGTTGGTAACGATCTTTATCCATACCGAATGCTTCAGCAATTTGATCTTTCTCATAACCACCGATTGGGTTAGTATCATAACCATGAGCACGTGCAGCGAGCATCAATTGCATGGAAGCCAGACCTGCGTCAATCAGATTGACATCGCGAAGAGCGGAAGCGGGCATATTTTCGTAATAAGGCATTACAGTTTTGAGCTGCATATCCTTGACTTCCTGTGGCATATAACCAAGCTCTACCGCTTTACCAAAAATTTCGTCCATGTACTCGACATTGTTCATATCAATAAATACACCAACGACTGCTGCGGAAGTCAAAACCTGATTTTGGTTGAATCTAGCGAGAGGAGCAAGCTTTTCTTTGCCTTCAGCCGTATCTACAACGAGAAAACGCCAAGGTTGCAAATTGATGGAAGATGGGGCGCGAGAAGCTTCTGACAGAATTTCTGTCATTTCTTCACGGCTGATTTTGACTTCAGGATCGTATAGTTTTACAGACCGGCGGCCGTAAGTAATTTCGTTAAAATCATTTGTCTTTTGAAAAGTGCTTTGGAATGTACTCATGTATGATTCTCTCCTCTATATATGGGTTTAGAAATTGTTTTGCATTCGTTCCAGGAAATCGGCGAGAGCGTAAACTTCATCTTCGTTGAACCCCTGTAAAATCTGGTTAATATAATTGGTTTTCTCTGCCTTGTAGCCTTCAATCTGCTTCCGACCATGGTCCGTCAGACTAACAAACGTTACCCGGTTATCATCGGGATTTTTACGTCTCGTGACCATCAGGTCCGCCTCAAGCTGTTTCAAGTGACGTGTGATTGCAGCACTATCGATGTTGATGATTTTCTGGAGCATGGACTGGTTAATCTCGTCCACCTGATCCAACTCATGCAAAATCTCAAAGCGAGAGGAACTGATACCAGTACAGCGTTCGAATTTGGGACTAATTTTATTCCCCAGTACGTTCAGCAGATTGATAATCTGCTCTTCTTTGGAAACAATACGTGTCATGACTAGACCTCCCGGGTGAATCTCGACCATGAACAACGGCTTATGTGAACAAAATACATAAAGTTGCCATTATACAGTGCCATTGCTTAGTCAGTGAAATATGCTAAGTTAATCTTTGACGTATCAATATTTGATGCATCAATCATTGATGGCTCAATTAATATATCATGAGTATTTTGATTTTGCAACAGGGTAGTCATGAGAAGATAAATCCATCTATTCCAAAGCGAAAGTCTTCTTAGTTCCGTAGGTGTAGGTTATCCAATTAAGTAACTATATATCGATTTCCTGCTGGACGATATATCATGTGGGAGGGCTGCCGAGTCGGTTCAGTTGATCAAGGATTAGAGTGATGAGTCTCTTTGCAATGCATTAGACTTTCCTATATACTTCAAGCTATTGATCAATTAATTACTAATGAATGGAGGCGTGATTACCATGGCTAAAGATGCAGCGGTGTCGGTTAATCGACGTAGTGATATCATATCCGCAGCTATTGAGGTGTTTGCTGAAATCGGCTATTTTCGGGCGACCACAGCTCAAGTAGCAGAAAGGGCAAATATTTCGCAACCGTATATCTTTCGTTTTTTTAAAAGTAAAGAGGCTTTGCTTCTAACAGCGCTGGAGGTATCTTGGACGCGAGTAATTGATTCATTCCGAGCGGTGGTGGAGACAGCTACTCCAGATCAATTGGAGAACGAGTTAACAGAAGCCTATGAGGAGATTCTTAAATCTCACAAGAACGAAATTTTGCTGCAAATGCAGGCTCAGACGATTCAGGAGGAAGTCATCCGTCAAGCCATGCAAAAAGGGTTTACTGAGGTGCGAGATATGGTATTGGAAGCTTTCACAGCAGCAGGCAGTGCCAATCCAAAGCAAAGAACGTTAATATTCCTGGCAATTGGCATGTTATGTAATATATCGACCTCACTGCATATGCCAGAGCTTATGGATAGATAGAAAGGGAAGCATCCCTTTTTGCATTTTAGTTATTGATCAATCACTAAGTATACGTTATATTGTGTTTAAGTAAGTAATTGATCAATAACTAATTGAGAGAAAGAGGTTGAGATGAAATGAACAGAGCAATCGTAGTTGGGGCAACAGGTGGAACGGGGGCAGCAATTACAGAGGAATTGATTAAACGTGGCATTTCTACAACCATTTTTGGTCGCTCACGTCAAAAACTGGAGCAACTTGCGGTAAAGCTTGGTTCCCCTGATTACCTTCAAATCGCTGTGGGAGATGCGTTCCGACCTGATGATATAGTAGCTGCTTCACTAGGAGCTGATGTAATGTTTCACTGTGCGAATGTACCTTATAACGAAATGGAGAGTAAGCTGATCCCTTTGGGTGAATCCGTTATGGAGGCGGCAGAACAACTGGGCCTGAAGGTGGTCGTCATTGACGGGATTTATCCTTATGGCAGAAGACAAATGAAAGAAGTGACTGAAGAACATCCAAAGCAGCCGCATACTCGAAAAGGCAAAACTCGACTTGCCTTTGAGCAGATGTTATTTAGCGGTCAATGGCGCAAAGCGCAAGTGATGATTGTTCGATTGCCTGATTATTATGGCCCTACTGCCAATCAGGCTTCATACCTGGGGTCTACGCTTGAAGCAATAGCGGAAGGGAAAATGACTTTTTTTATCGGAACTATGAAAACGCCACGAGAATATGTCTATTTGCCAGATGCGGCGGTCATGGTTGTGGAGTTGGCGAGCAGAGATGATGCCTACGGGCAGAACTGGAATATTCCTGGTACTGGCGTAATATCGGGCAAGGAAATCGTACGTATTGCACAACAGGTCGCGGGTAAAGCGAAACCGGTCATAGCCCTCGGCAAAACAGGACTTTCGCTGCTTGGATTGGCCGTACCGGTAATGAAAGAAATTGTTGAAATGTTATATTTGACAGAAGAACCGCTGGTGTTGAGTAAAACGAAATACGAGGCCAACATTGGGCCGGTGAAGATGACTTCTTTTGAAGAAGGGATTACACAGACGATAGGTGAGCTGCAAAAGAAATAATTGTGTTATGTTCAATTGTAATTGATCAATCAATAATTAAAATACTTTATGACTCGGTTAATGCTTACGACCTAAACCCAAATGATGCATGGTGATATGACTTCATTAATGGGCGGTGCACAAGACCTGTCCTAGACATAGAGTGTAGTATTGCAAAAGCGGAGAATTGATACGGTGTACAAGGAGGGGGGATTTTCTTGTGAGCTATATATCCAAAAAGGAGCGCAAAATGTCCTCCATCAGTACAACCAGACGCAAATTAAAAAAAGCAGGCACTCGCGTTTCTAAAAAAGGAAAAGTCAAATGTAAATCTAAAAAGAAGCTTACGCTAAAAAAGAAAAGAGCACTCAGATCCAGATGTCGTGTGCTTCGTGGACCGAGGGGATATAGAGGGTTTCAAGGAAAAACAGGAGCGATTGGAGCTACGGGAACCACAGGAGCTATGGGATTAGCAGGTAAGATGGGGAGTACGGGAGCTACTGGCTTGATAGGAATAACAGGATTGACTGGAGTAACAGGTAAAGCTGGTGGCCGGGGAGTTACAGGAAGTACAGGGGTAACTGGGTCAACCGGAATCCCAGGCATAACTGGTGTGACAGGTGCAACAGGAATTACTGGTGATCCAGGAGTCACAGGTGCAACAGGCTCGACAGGGGTAACAGGAGCGATGGGCGATCCTGGGGTGACCGGAGTGACAGGTAATACAGGTTCGACCGGAGCTACCGGAGCTGTGGGAGCAATGGGCACAACAGGTGTAACCGGCGTAACTGGAATGGGAGCTACGGGAGTAACGGGTAACACAGGTAGCACAGGAGTGACGGGTACGACAGGTATAACTGGGTCCACAGGCGACCCTGGAGAAACAGGCGTTACAGGTACCGCAGGTGTGACTGGGGCAACTGGAGCTATCGGAAGCGCAGGAGCTACGGGAGCCACCGGCGCGACGGGTCTTACTGGGATAACCGGTACGACCGGAGCAACTGGAACAGGAACGACTGGGGCCACTGGTACAACAGGATCTACGGGTATAACTGGTGTGACCGGCGATCCTGGAGTGACCGGAATTACAGGCGTTACAGGTTCGACTGGAGCAACTGGAGCCGTTGGAGCAATGGGCACAACAGGTGTAACTGGAACCACAGGTAGCACTGGAGTGACAGGTGTTACAGGTAATACAGGTGTGACTGGGGCTACTGGAGTAACGGGGCTTGATGGGGTAACTGGTGCAACCGGGGCAACGGGAACGACAGGTGCGACTGGCTTAGCTGGGATAACCGGTACGACAGGATCAACGGGAACAACAGGAACCAGCGGCGCGACAGGATCTGCTGGGGTAACAGGTGTGACAGGTGCAACCGGAACAGGAACAACTGGAGCCACCGGCGTGACGGGATCAACGGGTGTAACCGGAGGAACGGGGCTTGATGGGGTAACTGGTGCAACCGGCGCAACGGGAACGACAGGTACGACGGGCTTAGCTGGGGTCACCGGTACGACAGGATCAACTGGGGTAACAGGTGAGACAGGCGCAACCGGGACGGGAACGACTGGGGCCACCGGAGCCACAGGATCTACGGGTATAACAGGTGCGACAGGCGCCATCGGAACAGGAACAACTGGAGCTACAGGAGCAACGGGTCTTACTGGAGTAACTGGTGAGACAGGTGCAACCGGAAACGGAGCAACGGGTTTAACAGGTGAAACTGGTGTGACAGGTGCAGCGGGGCTTACTGGTGAAACAGGTGTGACTGGAGCAACCGGAATTGGAGTCATGGGAGCTACCGGAGCCACAGGTACGACAGGGTCTACTGGGGTAACTGGTCCAACAGGCGAAACCGGAACGGGAACAACAGGAACTACTGGTGCAACGGGTTCAACTGGGGCCACCGGCGCAACAGGATTTACAGGTGCAACAGGTGTGACAGGCGCTACCGGAGCCACAGGTACGACAGGGTTTACTGGTGAAACTGGTGCAACCGGCGCGACGGGTTCAACAGGTGTAACTGGTGCGACAGGTTCCACCGGAACAGGAACAACTGGGGCCACCGGCGCAACAGGATTTACAGGTGCAACAGGTGTGACAGGCGCTACCGGAGCCACAGGTACGACAGGTTTTACTGGTGAAACTGGTGCAATCGGCGCGACGGGTTCAACAGGTGTAACTGGTGCGACAGGTTCCACCGGAACAGGAACAACTGGTGCAACCGGCGCGACGGGTTTAACAGGTGCGACAGGCGCAACCGGAACGGGAACAATGGGAGCTACTGGTGCAACGGGTCTTACTGGTGAAACAGGTGTGTCAGGCGCAACCGGGGCTACCGGAACAACTGGAGTCACCGGTGAGACAGGATCTACGGGTATAACAGGTGCAACGGGGTTTACTGGAGCTACTGGAGCAACAGGATTTACAGGTGCAACAGGTGTGACTGGTGCAACCGGAGTAGGAGTTACCGGGGCTACCGGCGCGACGGGTTCAACTGGGGTAACTGGTGCGACAGGTGCCACCGGAACAGGAACAACCGGAGCTACCGGAGCAACGGGTCTTACTGGAGTAACTGGTGAGACAGGAGCAACCGGGACCGGAACGACAGGAGTCACCGGAGCAACAGGATTTACAGGTGCAACAGGTGTGACTGGCACAACCGGAATAGGAATCACGGGAGCCACAGGTACGACAGGGTCTAGTGGTGAAACTGGTGCGGCAGGCGCAACCGGAACCGGAGTTACAGGAGCCACCGGCGCAACGGGAACGGGAACAACTGGGGCCACCGGCGCAACAGGATTTACAGGTGCAACAGGTGAGACAGGTGCCACCGGAACAGGAACAACAGGAGCTACCGGAGCAACGGGTCTTACTGGAGTAACTGGTGAGACAGGTGCCACTGGAACAGGAACAACGGGAGCCACCGGAGCAACGGGTCTTACTGGGGTAACTGGTGCAACAGGCGCCACCGGAACCGGAGCTACGGGAGTCACAGGTGCGACGGGTTCAACTGGTGTAACCGGAGTGACAGGAGCAACAGGAGCAACGGGAACAGGAACGACAGGCTCTACTGGTGCAACGGGTTTAACAGGTGTAACTGGTGAAACAGGTGTGACTGGAGCAACCGGAATTGGAGTCACCGGAGCAACGGGACTTACTGGAGTAACTGGTGCTACAGGCGCAACGGGTACAGGAACAACTGGAGCTACTGGTGCAACGGGCTTAACTGGGGTAACAGGTGAGACAGGTGCCACCGGAACGGGAACAACGGGAGCTACTGGTGCAACGGGTCTTACTGGGGAAACAGGTGCGACAGGCGCCACCGGAACGGGAACAACGGGAGCTACTGGTGTAACGGGTCTTACTGGGGAAACAGGTGAGACAGGTGAGACAGGTGCAACCGGAGTAGGAGTCACCGGGGCTACCGGCGCCACAGGCGCGACGGGTTCAACTGGGGTAACAGGTGCGACAGGTGCAACCGGGACAGGAACAACTGGGGCCACCGGCGCAACAGGATTTACAGGTGCAACAGGTGTGACAGGCGCAACCGGAGTAGGAGTCTCCGGGGCTACTGGAACTACCGGAGCAACGGGTCTTACTGGAGTAACAGGTGCGACAGGCGAAACCGGAACGGGAACAACTGGAGCCACTGGTGCAACGGGGCTTACAGGAGTAACCGGTGAGACAGGTGCCACCGGAACGGGAACAACGGGAGCTACTGGTGCAACGGGACTTACTGGTGAAACAGGTGTGACTGGAGCAACAGGAATTGGAGTCACCGGAGCTACCGGAGCAACGGGTCTTACTGGTGAAACAGGTGAGACAGGTGCCACCGGAACGGGAGCTACAGGGGCCACGGGAGCAACGGGTCTTACTGGAGTAACAGGTGCGACAGGCGAAACCGGAACGGGAACAACTGGAGCCACTGGTGCAACGGGGCTTACTGGAGTAACTGGTGAAACAGGTGCAACAGGAACCGGAACGACAGGAGCCACAGGCGCGACGGGACTTACTGGTGCGACAGGCGCAACCGGAGTTACAGGAGCCACAGGATCTACTGGAGTAACAGGTACGACAGGAGCCACGGGAACAACAGGAGCTACTGGTGCACCGGGGCTTACTGGTGAAACTGGTGCGACAGGTGCCACCGGAGTAGGAGTCACCGGATCTACTGGTGTGACCGGTGTAACAGGTGTAACTGGAGTAGGAGTCACCGGGGCTACTGGAACTACCGGAGCCACAGGCACGACAGGATCTACTGGGGAAACAGGTGCGACAGGTGCAACGGGAACAGGAACAACAGGAGCTGCTGGAGCAACAGGTTTTACTGGAGTGACAGGTACGACAGGAGCCACCGGAACGGGAACGACCGGCGCCACAGGTGCAACAGGGCTTACTGGGGTAACTGGTGCGACAGGAACCACCGGAACCGGAGCTACGGGAGCCACAGGTGCAGCGGGTCTTACTGGAGCTACCGGAGCAACGGGAACAGGAACGACAGGAGCTACAGGCGCGACGGGTTTAACAGGTGTAACAGGTGTGACAGGCGCCACGGGAACAGGAATAACAGGAGCTGCTGGAGCAACAGGTCTTACTGGAGTGACAGGTGCAACGGGCTTAACTGGGGTAACAGGTGAGACAGGGGCAACAGGAACCGGAACAACTGGAGCCACAGGCGCGACGGGTTTAACAGGAGTAACTGGTGTGACAGGGGCAACAGGAACGGGAACAACTGGAGCCACAGGCACGACGGGACTTACTGGAGTAACTGGTGTGACAGGGGCAACCGGAACCGGAGCTACGGGAGCCACTGGTGCAACGGGTCTTACTGGGGTAACAGGTGTGACAGGGGTCACAGGAACAGGAACGACTGGGGCTACTGGTGCAACGGGTTCAACGGGTTCAACGGGTGTAACGAGTGCAACTGGTGCGACAGGAGCAACGGGAACGGGAACAACAGGCGCAACTGGGGCTACCGGGGCGACTGGAGTTACTGGATCCACAGGAGCCACAGGGGCTACGGGTGCATCAGGGCCCAATCTAGCTGCACAAGGATTTTCTGCATTTTTGGCTAATCTATCAACAACAACCAGTGCACAGTTAACCAACTGGAGCACAGCAAGTCCTTACTATGGTAATGCAAATTTTAATGCAACTACAGGCAATTACACGGCGCCAAATACTGGGACCTACTCGATTGTGGCAACAATCAATTTTTCTACAACTGCCGCGATCGCCATCTCATTGGGTGCTGGGGTCAATCCGGCGTTTCTGGTGCAAAGAACATCCCCCACTACGACTACATTGGTCAATGGACTATTGCCAATCCTGAATATTAGTGTAACGCTACTCACGTTGCGGGCAGTGCTTGGGAGTGGAGCCGTAACGCTAGCTGCGCAGGTTACGCTGAACGCAGGCGATGTGATCGGGTTGTTTTACGCAGCGAATGGATTAACGATTACTCTGAACTTGGGCATTGGAGCAACGAACGGTATTGTATGGTCAGTACACGAATTGACATGAGGTGTTGATTTTCAGCACCCCACCTATTTGAAAATAAGACAAAACGAAAACAGATCCGGGTTGGATCGACCGTTAATATCCAACCTGATCTGTCTTTTTTACATACAGGACGAAGCCATTAAAATTTGGTTTCGTTATAGTTAACAAGCATGTTAGATATTTTTAGATCTGATGACAAGAAATCTGTCGTGATATTCAAAAAAATGACTCCAACTCATATAATAACGCTAATCCTTATGAAAATGATGTAAGGGATTGAGCCGGAATCACCGTCTTTATCCATATGGTAAATGAATTAGGCTACTTTGAACTTATAGAATATCCATCAACAAAACAAATTATTACACCAACATAACATTAAACGAGCGGTTCGTAGCAGCATACGAGTGGACGTTGAAAGGGTTGATGAATGATGAGCCTTGAAACATTAAACCAACGAGTACAAGATGATCTGGCTTATCTCGCATATGGAGGTGCGGATTGGATTCGCCCTCGCGAACATGACGAAGGCCATATCTATGATGTCGTTATTGTAGGTGGTGGGCAGAGCGGTTTGGGGGCTGCTTTTGGATTCCTACGTGAGCGGATATCCAACATTCTGGTCATTGATGAAAATGCCGCAGGGTTGGAGGGACCTTGGGAAACTTACGCGCGTATGGTCACGTTACGTACACCAAAACATCTGACTTCCATTGATCTCGGTATTCCTTCGCTGACGTTTCGAGCATGGTGGGAAGCGCAAGCGGGTCCTTCGGGATGGGATGAGGTTGATAAAATTCCGCGCAGCGAATGGATGAACTATCTGCGTTGGTACAGGGATGTGCTTAAACTACCTGTCGTGAATGAAGTGAAACTGAGACTGATTGAACCTGCAGATGGAGGCTTACACCGGCTACACATTACGGGTGCAGGGGCTCCAAGTAATATGTTGCTGGCACGAAAGGTTGTCTTGGCTACGGGCATCCAGGGTGGTGGAGAATGGCATGTACCGCCGATGATCGCTGAGAAAGTACCTAGACATCTGTACGCTCACACGTCCGAGCTAATTGATTATGAACGGTTAAAAGGAAAAAGGATTGCCATACTTGGTGGCGGGGCGTCTGCCTTTGATAATGCCAACTTTGCACTTGCCACAGGCGTGGCTGAGGCTCACGTATTTGTGCGGCGGGAACAATTGCCAAGCGTTAACCCGATACGTCAGATGGAACAATCCGGTATGATCGAACGTTTTCACGTATTGTCGGACGAGGATAAGTATGCGACCATTTCCCATTTTTTTAAATACAATCAGCCACCAACCAATGATACCTTCAACCGGGCCGCTGCATGGCCAGGCTTCCAATTACATCTTCATGCGCCTTGGCTGGATGTACAGATGAAGGATGGGAAAGCGGTAGTGACTACGCCACAGGGCCAGCACTCCTTTGATTTTCTGGTCATCAGCACGGGTATGGTGAGTGATCCGTCACTGCGCCCCGAGCTCAGAATGGTGGAGGCACACATTGCACGCTGGGCAGACCGTTTTCAAGCTCCGATGGAACAAAGGAATGCATTACTTGACGCACATCCCTACCTTAGTCCCGGGTTTGCAATGACCAGCAGAGATGAGGAGGGACAGGTTAAACTGCGTGGGTTGTTTGTCTTTAACTACTCTGCACTTGCAAGTTGCGGCCTCTCTGCCTCGGCAATATCGGGGACAAAGAATGCTGTGCCGAAGTTGGTTTCAGCTGTAGCCGATCAGCTTTTCCTGGATGACCGTGAGCAGATCTTGGAGCAATTTTTGAAGTATAACGAACAGGAATTTACTGCGAGTTGGGTGAAGAGTGAAGTTGGAATCTGAGTATTCAAAATGACCGTACAGCGGAGTAAGATGCTGTACGGTTTTCCTTTTTCTAAAGTTACATTTACGGGTGCTTATATAATGCTGTAAAATATCGAATTATACAGCGTTAAGGCAGGCGATAGATTATTGTGAGAATCATGGATTATGAGGGGTTCAGAACTCATTTGAAGAAAGCGTCACGCAAACGAAATGAACCCTTGATCAAAATTGTGGCTTTTCAGGAAAAGTATATGAAGATTGATGAGATCCAATATTATGATGTAGAGCAGAACTATATGAGTGTTCAGGCGTGTAATACGCTGTGGATGAACTTGAAAGATAAATCGTTCCGCAATCTGGTGTCCCATGATCTGAAGTATTTCCAAACCATGGACAACCTCGGGCGTCATTCATTGGAAAATCTAATTAAAGAACTGTACGACATGGCTGTTCCAATTCTGCTGGATTATGATCCAAGTGATTTTTATAGTTTGCAGCAGTTGTCCGAAATTCTGGTGCTGGATGAGATGAAGCTAATAGAGAAATTGGAGATGGGGCGTTTCAAGGGAGCATTTATTAATGAAGAAGGAAATTGGGTAAAACCCAAACCAGACAGGGCTGAGCTATTCTTATAATTGAAAAAAGAGACTCGTGTCAATTCCACAATGACCGAATATCCATTCTGCAATGGTACGCCGAATACGGCTCATTGTAGTTTTTTTTTCATTAACGAATCTGTCAACGAAGAAGTCTTAGCCGTTTCGTTTCACGACGAAAGAGTCTCCGCGTGGTCCCGGTGCTCCTGGAATGGAAACAACCTGTTTTTGCTGAATCATGATACCTTTCTCTTTGGCAACGAAGCCGGGGGAGCAACCATTCAGGCGACAACATTTGAAGGTGACAGGCGTAATTTTTGCCATCTTGGAGATGGAACTTCCCACTGATGGGGCTTCTACAATCCACTCCGCGGATGATTGTTGGCCTGTATATTGCTGAACGGTGCGGAAAGTCCAACTTTGAGTCAGGTTATGGAGTGTGATACACCAGCGGGTACGATTGATTTTATAAATGGCAGCTCTGATCCGATCTCCTGGTGATACAGGAAAAGGGATGACCGTTTCAACGTCCGGAAGAATTTCCCACCAGGCATAATAACTAGCTTGGCCGTTAACCCAGTCATGGCCTGTTCCAGTCTGAATGAGATTGGAATTCTCGTATCCATCAATACCGATCCAGGCTGAGGAGTATGAGGACTTGGATGATGGTAGAACAAAGGGCACGTTCCATTCAGCCGAGATACGTCTGAATTTAGCTTTGTCACTCGCTCGGGCATAACCGCTCCAGTTGGAGGAAATCCACCCGAAGCGTAGTGAAGAATTTATTTTACCTGTATGAGGAATACAAGGTCTTCGGTGTTTATTTCTACTATTCGTCATACGGCCACCTCCCATGTGGAAATAGAGACGAAATCATTCGTTCGATATTATCAAATGCATGGAAGAAGAAAGAGGATATGGACATTCTGAAAAAGAAATAAGATTTGAACGATTTTGAACGATATTTAGGGTTGAATGCGATGTTTGATGTCTATTAAATGTCGAATGTTGATGGTTTTTGGATGTTTTTAAATTAATTTGAATGAAAATGATTGTTTTTTACGGATTTTATGTTACTATAAAAGCAGTTGGAGGAATGAAAATGCTAACTGAAGAACGATATGCTGCAATTATAGAGCGCTTACACGAAAGAGGAATTGTGAAACTGCAAGAGCTTGTCGATGTGCTTGGTGCTTCTGAATCAACAATACGGCGCGATTTGATTGATCTGGAGAGCCGTCAGATGCTGAAACGCATACATGGTGGTGCTGCTCTAGTGAATGAAAAGACGCCAGAACCAGGTATGGAAGAAAAAACGTTCAAAAACATTCAACAGAAAACGGCGATTGCTCGTTTAGCTGCGCAGGAGATCAACAATGGTGAATGTATCTATCTGGATGCAGGGACGACAACATTAGCCATGATTCCCTATATTGAAGCCAAGGACGTTACGGTAGTGACGAACGGGCTTTCTCATGTAGAAGCGCTGGTAAGTAAACGAATACGCAGCTATCTGCTTGGCGGAATGATGAAAATTCACACCAAAGCCGTGATTGGCAGTATCGCATTACAGAACATGGACAACTTCCGTTTTGATAAATGTTTTATTGGAACCAACGGAGTGGACGCCGAAATGGGGTATACAACTCCTGATCCGGAGGAAGCCTTGATTAAAAGGCGTGCACATCAATTGTCCGGTAAATCTTACGTGCTGGCTGATTCCAGCAAAATTGGAGAAATTACTTTTGCCAAACTGTTTGACCTTGAGGAGGCAGACTTGATCACAGAACGTATGCCGGAACACTGGCGCTCTGTAATCGCCGAGAAAACTAAAATAATTGAGGGATAGCCATGATATATACCGTAACACTTAACCCTTCCATTGATTACATCGTGGAAGTGCATGATCTGAAGCTTGGTGATTTGAATCGCATGAATCGGGACCTGAAACTTCCTGGAGGCAAAGGTATTAACGTATCGCGAGTGCTTAATCAACTGGGAGCCGAAAACACTGCACTCGGATTTCTGGGAGGGTTCACGGGCCGCTTCATTAATGACAAATTACAGGAAGATAAGATCCTGACGGATTTCGTTACCATCGCAGATGATACGCGGATTAACATCAAGCTGAAGCATGGAGACGAGACAGAGATTAACGGATTGGGACCAGCCATTCGACCAGAGGAAGTAGAAGAGTTGCTTAACAAGCTATCCGCACTGCAAAAAGGAGATATCGTCATTCTTTCGGGAAGTGTACCACCTTCGCTGGGAGCCGATTTCTACGATCGTCTGATCAACGTGTGCAAACAAACAAGTGCCGATTTTGTAATCGATACGACAGGCCCCGCTTTATTGGATGCTTTAGTACATGAACCGCTGCTGGTGAAGCCGAACCATCACGAACTGGCTGAACTTTTCGGGGTGACGATTGACTCTCAAGAGGAACTGGTGACGTATGGTCGCAAGCTTTTGGAAGCAGGTGCCAAACATGTGTTGATCTCCATGGCAGGAGAAGGAGCGCTGTTGATTACCAAAACAGATGTCTACCATGCGAGTGTGCCAAAAGGAGTCGTGAAGAACTCGGTCGGTGCTGGAGATTCCATGATCGGTGGATTCGTAGGGACATTTGGACTAAACGAAGACCTGCTTGAAGCGTTCCGAACAGGGGTTGCTTCGGGGAGTGCGACGGCTTTCTCGGATGATCTGGCAACTCGGGAACTCATTGAACAGCTGCGTACTCAAGTCACGATAACCCAAATATAGTCCGTACAAAATGAATGGAATGCATGCCCCTTTTAGAAGAGGGGATTCAATGGATAGCATATAACAGCGCAAGAAGTACAATTATAAGTCGGTCTACATCACAGAGGCCGACTGAATTTAAGGGAGTGTACCAAAATGAGAATAACAGACCTGATGATCCAGGAAACGATGATCATGGACCTGCAAGCCACAACGAAAGAAGAGGCTATCGATGAACTCATTGCAAGCTTAAACCGTAGCGGACGTATTAATGATCCAATTCTGTTTAAGGAAATGATTTATAAACGTGAAGCGGAATCCAGCACAGGGATCGGTGGCGGTATTGCCATGCCTCATGCCAAGACAACAGCAGTTAATGAACCAACAGTTGTATTCGCCAAGAGTCGAAAAGGTCTTGATTTTGAAGCACTTGATGATGAACCGGCCCATATTTTCTTCATGATTGCAGCTCCAGAAGGGGCGGCCAATACACATCTTCGTACACTTGCGGCTCTTTCCAGGCTGTTGATTGATAGCGATTTCATCTCGCAGCTGATGAGCACGGACACTCCTGAAGAAGTGACTGCATTATTCGATGCCAAACAGGCGGAGGAAGCGGAGAAAAAAGCTGCCAAAGAAAAAGCTGAAGCGGAAAAAGCAGCAAAAGCTGCAAATGGAACAAACGCTGTATCTGGCTCGGACAATGCGAATGGACAGAAGCAAAATACATCAGGCCTTATTGTTGGTGATGCGGCATCTGAAGATTTTGTCGTTGCAGTAACAGCATGCCCAACAGGTATTGCTCACACGTTCATGGCTGAAGACGCTCTCAAAAAGAAAGCACAGGAAATGGGCGTTAATATCCGCGTGGAAACCAACGGTTCCGAAGGAGCACAGAACGTACTGACAGCTGATGAAATCGCGCGTGCCAAAGGGGTTATCGTTGCGGCGGATAAAAATGTGGAAATGGCGCGCTTTGATGGCAAACCGGTATTGCAAAGACCTGTAAGTGATGGCATTCGCAAATCCGAAGAACTTATTCGTAAGGCAGTTAATGGGGACGCTCCGATCTACCGAAGCCAGGGCGGTAACGGTGGCAAGAGTGAAGGAGAAAACCAAGGCAAAGTGAGCATGGGCAGCAAGATTTATAAAGATTTGATGAACGGGATCTCGCATATGCTTCCATTTGTCGTGGGTGGCGGGATTTTGCTCGCTATATCCTTCTTGTTTGAACAAATTGCAAGTCCAGAAAATCCTATTGTGCAACTGCTGCAAACCATTGGTGGCGGGACTGGTGCATTCCACTTCCTGATTCCTGTTCTAGCCGGATTTATTGCGATGAGTATTGGTGATCGTCCGGCCCTGATGCCTGGTATGGTCGGTGGATTGATGGCCGTGAATTCAAACGCCGGTTTCCTTGGTGGTCTGGCTGCCGGTTTCCTGGCAGGTTACGTTGTAATTGGTCTGCGCAAGCTGTTTAAAGGACTACCTAAAGCAATTGATGGTTTGAAACCGATCCTGCTGTATCCTGTGTTCGGATTGCTTATCGTTGGTGCAATCAGTTTCTATGTCTTTGATCCAATCTTCGGTTCCCTTAACACATGGCTTGTAGATGCGCTTGGCAATCTGGGTACTGGAAATGCTGTATTGCTTGGCTTGCTGCTTGGTGGCATGATGTCCATCGATATGGGTGGACCGTTTAACAAAGCGGCTTATACGTTTGCTATCGGTGTATTCACATCGAGCGGCAATACGGATGGTGCTTGGATGGCAGCTGTTATGGCAGGCGGTATGGTACCGCCACTGGCGATTGCACTCGCTACAACGTTCTTCAAATCGAAATTTACGGAACAAGAACGTAAATCAGGTTTGACGAATTATGTGCTCGGATTTTCCTTCATCACAGAAGGTGCCATTCCATTTGCTGCGGCTGACCCGCTACGTGTCCTGACATCCTGTATTCTCGGTTCTGCTGTTGCAGGTGGACTGACTCAACTGTGGAGCATTAACGTACCTGCTCCGCATGGAGGAATTTTCGTTGCGGCACTGGCGAATCACGCATTACTCTTCCTGCTCGCTGTAGCAATCGGTGCAGTAATCTCCGGTCTGATTCTCGGACTATGGAAAAAATCGCCGACCGTTGTGAAATAAGTCAAAGAGTAAAGTTTCCTTAAAAGTTAAAAACAATCTCTATCTCATAGTTTGTTTAAAATAAGATGGCATCTTCTCAGTGAAATTTACTGGGGAGATGCTTTTTTATTTCGCTCCAGGTCATTCTGTGATAAGATATATATTATCAAAATAATGAAACTTAGTTTCATCTAATGAAACTTAAAGGAGGAGAGAGTATGTCTAATGATCAGATTAAAGGACAGGTGCGGAAACAATTTGCTAAAAATGCAGAGAAATATGTGACTAGTGCCGGTCATGCTAAGGGGGATGATCTGGCATTGCTTGTGGCTTCATCTCAGGCGAGCTCGGATATGAAGGTGCTGGATATTGCCACTGGAGGAGGACATGTTGCCAATGCGTTAGCTCCGCTTGTGGAGCAGGTTATCGCATTGGATCTAACAGATGAGATGTTACAAGTGGCTGAACGCTTTATCCGGGGAAACGGGCACCAGAATGTGGATTTTGTTGCAGGAGATGCTGAACATATCCCTTTCGAGGATGATTTCTTTGACCTTGTGACCTGTCGCATTGCTGCACACCATTTTCCAGACGTGCAATCCTTTGTATCAGAGGCGCTTCGGGTAATGAAACCTGGTGGCAGACTGTTATTAATTGATAATGTGGCACCTGAACGTGATGAGAGCGACCAATTTTACAATGAAATCGAGAAGTGGCGTGATGGAAGTCATGTCCGGGCATGGCGTAAAACGGAATGGATTCGGATGTTGGAGCTTGCCGGATTTCGAATGGAAACGATGGTTTCCTTTGAGAAACACTTTACATTTGAAGACTGGTGCATCAGGGCTGGACTTCCGGAGACGCAGAGTAAAGAGCTTGAAGCAAGCATGCTGAGCGCGCCATCTGTAATTAAGAAGTATTTCAATTTTGAAGTGACGCAGTCTGGCAGACTCGTTAGCTTCAAAGGAGAGAGTGTTTACATTCAGGCGGTAAAAGCGAAATAAGGTTTATTCGCATTATCATATTGATCCTTTGTAGGAGCAATAGTTAAAGTGAGCAAAAGCAAAATCAAAAAAGGCAGAGGTCCCGTGTAAGGGACTTCTGCTTTTTTAATCGTTACACAATCAAATCAAGGCTTCAGTATAACTTTGGTACATTCGTCTTCGTGTTCGTAGAAAATCCGGTAAGCTTCCTTCGCATTTTCCAGCGCAATGCGGTGGGAGATGATCTCGGTAGGGTCGAATTCGCCAGCCGTGATTTTGCGGAAAAGCTCCGGCATATAGTGAATGACAGGAGCTTGTCCCATTCTAAGGTTAATGTTTCGTTCAAACAGATTGCCTAGGGGGAACATGTTATAGGACGAGCCGTAAACCCCCGTCAGTTGCATCGTCCCGAATTTGCGTACAGCCTTGATGCCGATTTCAATCGCACTCAATGAACCGCCATGAATTTTCAGCTTCTGTCCGATTTCCTCCAAAGTGGATTTCTTGCCATCCATGCCTACACAGTCGATGACAACATCCGCTCCGCCTCGGGTTATTTCGCGAATATGTTCACCCATATCATCGTAATCTTCGAAATTAAATACTTCGGAATCATTCATTCGTTTGGCTTTTTCCAGTCGATATGGAAGACGATCCACTGCAATTACTCGCTTGGCTCCTTTCATCCAAGCGAATTTTTGTGCCATAAGACCAATCGGTCCGCTGCCCAATACGGTTACAGTGTCTCCTGGCTTCACCCCAGCATTCTCAACACTCCAGTACGCAGTAGGAAGCACATCGGACAGGAATAACAGAGCTTCATCCTCCAGTTCACATGATTCGGGAATGACAAAAGGCATGAAATTCCCATAAGGAACACGCAAAAATTCAGCCTGACCGCCAGGATAATTTCCGTACCGTTCCGTGAAGCCAAAATAACCTCCGGTATGAACCTCCGGATTGCGGTTCGAGTTATCGCACTGGCTCTCCATGTCGTGATTGCAATAAAAACATTCGCCGCAGGAGATGTTAAATGGTAACACCACACGATCTCCTTTTTTTACTCGCGTTACCTCGGGCCCCACTTCCTCAACAATGCCCATAGGCTCATGACCGATGACATAATCCTTTTGGGCGGGCAGTGCTCCCTGATATATATGTAGATCTGATCCACATATGGCTGTAGAAGTAATACGGACGATGATGTCATCCTTTTGCTGTAATCTCGGGTCTTCAACCTCTTTTACTTGAATATCCTTGGTTCCTTGAAAAGTAACGGCTTTCATCTTTATATTCCACCTCCGTATTGGGATTATTTAACTTTTAACCGATTTGCCTCTATTTGATAGAGGTGTAGCTCCACTAAACAACGGGCCATTTTTCTTTACGCAATGCATGAAGTAGTTCAGGGGAAGCGTTCAGGTTGTCACGTACAAGCTCTTCCGGGGTTAATGCCATCCATTGATTTAGGGAGATATCCTCAAACCGATCACTTCTAAACATCTCCAAAAACCATAACGTGTCGGTGCCTGTATTCTGAATATAATGCCCCATAGCTACAGGTACGTATCCAACATCTCCAGCCCGATAGTCAAATGTGCGTGCAATGCCATTCCCTCCAAAAACCGTCATCCTTCCTTGCCCAGTCAAATAGTATTGCCATTCATCCGCATTAGGATGCCAGTGAAGCTCGCGCATACCTCCAGGCTTTATTTCCACGAGTGCTGCGGCAACGGTTGTGGAGATCGGAAAGTTGGTGGAGTCTACAATGCGCACACTGCCTCCTGGTGTAATGATCGGTTTTTGGGCTAACAGCCGATGTTTGAAGGAGAGTGGAACTGTGCCATAGGGGGACTGAACTTCCTGGCTAGCGAGGGAACCAGGGACCTGATCCTGAAAAATGTAAACCTGTTCTTTTGGCATGGATTGGAATGCAGATTCGGGTACGCCAAAATTGACGGATAACACCTCTGGTGGCGTATGTGCAAACCAATCAGAGATGGATAATGTATTCAGATCGGAAAAGGACCCATCATCAAAAACAAGCAAAAACTCACACCCATCAGCTAAGCCCTGAATGGAATGCGGCAGACCTTTTGGAAAAAACCACAGATCTCCCGGCCCCACATCTGCAATAAAATTACGTCCTTGCTGATCCACGGACGTAATTCGTGCCGTCCCCCAGATCATATACGCCCATTCCGATTGTTGATGCCAGTGCAGCTCTCTTACACCTCCAGGTGTAAGACTCATATTTACACCGGCCAGTGTCGTAGCGATGGGCAGGTCCCGTACTGTAATTTCGCGGGACCAACCGCCATGGTTCAACTGCATATGTGTATCGGAAAAAGACATTCTCAGGTTGGGTAATAAGCCGTTGTCGGTTTCCGGAGGCACCAGCATATCCGGATTTTGTAAATCTCTCATCACATCCCGAGGTCCCAGATCGGGTCCTCCGGCACCGTCTTTTCGTATTGGCTGCGGTATAATTAATGGCTTGCCATTGTTGTTGTTTTCATTTTTCATATGCAGATTCCTCCAGTTCATACTTCATCCCATGACAGATGTCGGTATAGAGAAGTTATGAACCAGAGCCTGTCAATTATGAGGGACGGGGAATTATATCCAAAGTACAGAAGAAAGCTCAGACACTTTTTTTGCTTACTGGATCAGTCTTGGAGTCAAGCTGCAAAAATTCATGCTCATAAATTTCATGCACTCTGTTCAAAATGGCTGGGCCTTGCTCTGTAAACCGGAGATTAGTGGGTTTGTTTTTCATCAGAAACGTACCGGATGTAAGACTGGTTTGCGCAATGGCAGCCTTATACAGCAGAGAAGCTCCGTGACTTGGATGTGGGAAGAACAGCTTCATGATTGGTTTGATATAAAAGGGTAGTCCGGATGTTTTGTTACCTCTGAGTGTATTGTTGCCTCCAGGGTCCACGCTGAGTAACCGGATTCCCTTAGCCGCTGGGGAAGCGGCAGCTTCGCGTGTCCATAAAGACAGTGCGAGCTTCGAAGTCGCATAAGGACCGAACAACTTTTTGAACTCGGCTGGATGTTCCAGGATGTCCAGGTTAAACTGTTTGACCATATTGAACGCACTGGTGGATGTATTAATAACGGTTTTCAAGGTGCTTTTGTGAAGGAGATCCTGTAGTTCCATGTAAATGATGTACGGCACCACGGTCTGTAATTCAAAGTGCATTTCATGCCCCTGATCGGACAAACGGAGATCATTACCGCTACCTCCGGCATTATTAAACAATACATCTATGGAATCCGTTTCGGATTTAATCTGGTTGAATGCTTTTCTCAGACTATCGTACTGCGTAAGGTTAGCTTGAACCCAACGGAGCTGGCCAGAGCGCAATCCGTCCTGAATATCACTGTCTTCCTTCGGAAAAGCGGAACGATTGAGGCCGATAACCTGCCAGCCTTCGGCTAACAAACTGCGGGTCAGTTCAAGACCGATTCCCGAAGTTGATCCTGTAATTAAGGCTGTATGACGTGTATGGTTTGAATTCATATAAATACCTCCTGAGTGATGGGATGACAGAGCCAATCTGTCTAATGCGCTCATTCTATAATTTGGAGTCGACTCCAAGTCAAGCGTACTGTTGGTTTATATTTTAAATTTTTAGGATGTAGTATCGATGAACTCAAAACAACCTTGACTTGGAGCTGACTCCAAGTTGTAAGATAGAGTTCAATGAAAGCGGAGGAGGTCGACGATGATGAGTGATACTGAAGTGTTCTCCATTAAAGAGACGTCAGAACAGGCTGGATTATCGGAAGATACCATTCGTTATTATGAGAAGATTGGACTTCTTCCCCGGGCTGAACGCAAGGCCAATCGTCATCGGGTATACCGTTCGGAGGATATCCAGACGATGAAGCTTATTACTTGTTTGAAAAAAACAGGCATGTCTCTGGAGGAGATGAAGCCTTATTTACAGATGTCGATGGATTCGGACCTGGAAGATTTCCCGGATGAGCGTGAAATGCTGCTGAACCATCGGAAGAAAATTGAATCACAGATTGCATCCTTGCAACAGATCGTCGATTTTATAGATGAGAAGATGGAGAAGCGAAGCATGTTTCCGGATGAGTGCCCCATTATCGGGGAGAATCAGATGTCTGTATTTGAAAAGAAGAACATCTTCTCCTGAAGGCTGCTAGCCAACAAAACCCAAAAACCACGTCATTATGACGTGGTTTTTTTGCTTATATTTAGCATTCGATATGGAGTGTATGGCGAAGGCGTTTGATATCACTTTTGGGAGGAAGACCATACATGCGAGCGTACTCCCGACTGAATTGGGAAGGACTCTCGTATCCAACCTGGAATGCAGCATCGGCTGCATCGGTTGAACCTGCAAGCAGCATTCGCCGTGCCTCCTGCAATCGAATCTGTTTTTGATATTGCAGTGGGCTCATGGCGGTAATGGCTTTGAAATGATAATGCAATGAGGATGTACTCATGTTGATCATGGAAGCCAATTGCTCGATTCGTAGCGGATGGGCGTAGTCTGATTGAATCAATTCAATGACTTGAGCGATATGCTGTGCGTGACTGTTCTGGACTGCAAATTGCCTGATGGAATGTCCATGTTCATCCTGAATCAGGCGATATAGAATTTCGCGGATCATAAGCGGTGCAAGTATAGGAATGTCTTCAGGTGTATCCAGTAACCTGACCAATCGGATTACAGCTTCCAGAAGCGGAGGTTTGGTTGAGCTTACAAACAACCCACGACGTGTTGAATTGTCGGGTTTGGTTTGTGTAGAAGGAGCTTCCTGAATAAGATCAAAAATCTGCCCTGAATCAAAATCAAGTCTCAGGCAGAGATAGGGATGTTCTGTCGTAGCCTGTACAACTTGCCCTGAAATAGGCAAATTTATGGAAGCAACCAAATACTGTGAAGAGTCATAGGTGTAGCTCTCCTGTCCGAGAATAACCACTTTGGACCCTTGGGCCACAATACACAGGGCGGGTTCGTGCACGGCATGAATGGGCTCTGAAACCTGGGAAGCACGGATCAAAGCAAGCGAAGGAATTGCTGTTAGATGAACCCCGTCTTCGTGGGTGAAACGGCTGATCAGACGGGCCAATTCCTGCTGCTGCTGAACAATAGCTGTATCCTGATCCATTTTTGAAAGCATGGATTGCTGGCCCTCCTTTCCTCGTACTCGTTTAACTATTTTAGAATGTACTGGACGAATAGGCAAGAATACTGTGGGATTCTTCTATCGGATAGAGACTGATTCCTTACATAATGAAGGTAAGCAATTAAATCTGTTGGCAACATAAAGGAGTGTCGTGGAAATATGGCAGGCAGCACAACAGGAAATAAACAAGAAGTGAAGCACCCGTATGTTGGAATGTGGGTGACGAAGGACGGGTACATCAGACATGAACTTCTCCCTGACGGGCGCTATGATGAAGCGCGGGGAAATAGGCAAAGTGCGTATCAAGGTCGGTATGCAGTCGATGGAGACCATATTGAATATGTCGATGATACTGGCTTTACTGCGGATGGAGACTTTAAGGACGACGTGCTTTATCATGCGGGCATGGTGTTGTACAGAGAAAATGCACAATAAAATATCTAATAGGGAGAGAAATCAAAATGTCTAATGTAAAAGGGAAAGTTGTTGTGATCACAGGTGCAAGCAGCGGAATTGGGGAAGCAACGGCGCGTCTGTTAGCAGAGCAGGGTGCACATGTTGTCATGGGTGCAAGACGAGTGGATCGTCTGGAGACGCTGGCTTCCTCCATTCGCTCTGAAGGTGGTTCAGTAGAATATCATACCCTTGATGTTACACAGCTGGAAGAAATGCAAACGATCGTAGAGCTTGCGCTCAGTCGTTATGGACGTTTGGATGTGATCGTTAATAATGCCGGAGTCATGCCACTATCACCTCTTGAAGCACTAAAAGTAGACGAGTGGAATCGTATGATTGATGTTAACATTCGTGGTGTTCTACACGGCATTGCTGTTGGGCTGCCCGTTATGAAAGAACAGGGCTACGGCCAGTTTATTAATATCGCCTCCATCGGAGCCTACGCTGTGACACCAACAGCTGCGGTATATTGTGCAACCAAGTACGCGGTTCGTGCGATCTCGGAGGGTTTGCGCCAGGAGGTAGGCGCAGATATCCGTGTGACCCTCGTATCGCCAGGTGTAACTGAATCCGAACTTGCCGAATCGATCTCTGATGATGAAGCGCGCGAGCTTATGAAAGATTATCGGCGCATATCCATTCCGGCCGCAGCTATTGCTCAGAGCATTCTGTACGCGATCAACCAGCCGGCTGAGGTAGATGTGAATGAAATCGTGGTGAGACCCACAGCAAGCATGGCTTAAACCTCGTTATAAGACTCCAAAGATGTCCACAACTCTATGAACGGGTTGGGGGCGTCTTTTTGTACCCTGAAAGAGATCTCGTTTAGGTTACAATATGGTATAGTATGTTCAAGTAACGCACCAGAGAGAGGGGAATAATGCATTGACGCTGCAACAGCTAAAATATGTGATTGAAGTCGCCACGCGTGGCTCGATGAATGAAGCCGCCAAACGGCTGTTTATTTCCCAGCCCAGCCTGTCGAATGCCATTCGGGATCTGGAGCAGGAGCTACGGATTACCATTTTTGAACGCACGAATAAAGGGATAACCTTGTCCAAAGAAGGCGTGGAATTTCTAAGTTATGCGCGCCAGGTGGTGGAGCAGGCGGAATTGCTGGAGAATCGTTATTTGAACGCGAAGCCGTCTCCGCAACATTTTTCTGTCTCCACACAGCACTACGCGTTTGCAGTAAATGCCTTCGTCAAGCTGGTGCAGCAGTATGGACAGGATGAATATGAACTGGCTCTGCGGGAGACGAAAACGTATGAGATTATCCAGGATGTAAAAAGCCTACGCAGCGAAATTGGCATACTATATCTGAATGAGTTCAATTCCAAGGTTATTAACAAGCTGCTTAAGGATGCGGGGCTGGTGTTTAACAGTCTGTTTATTGCCAAGCCGCATATTTTTATCAGTGTGCAAAATCCGCTGGCGAAGCAGGAATCGGTTGCGATTGAACAACTTCAGGATTATCCATACCTGTCCTTTGACCAGGGAGAATATAACTCCTTCCATTTTTCAGAGGAGATCCTAAGCACGCTTTCTCATCCTAAAAGCATACAGGTTAACGATCGAGCTACGCTGTTTAATCTGCTGATCGGTTTGAACGGATACACTATCTCGACAGGTGTGCTTAGTGCCGACCTGAATGGGAATGAGATCATCCCTGTCCCGCTGGAGTGTGAAGAAACCATTAATGTTGGCTGGATCAGCCATAAGAATGCTTCGCTTTCCAATCTGGGCGTGGAGTATGTCCAGGCTCTGCATGAGGCGATTCAATCCTAATTGGTCATGGAAAAACCGTTTCCGTTCAAGCGGAGTCGGTTTTTTTTTAGAAACACATGTATAATCATTTGCGTAAAAGTACGAAGGGAGAACGGTCAGTGCGAGTTTTATACCGAAATAAGAGTGAACAGCATGAGTTGACGATATATGATACATCCAAGCTTTATGGGGAAAAGGGCCGATTTCGTGTGCTGGAATTCTCCAATGCTGCAGTACAGGGGGCGATGGATCTGGACGAGCCATCCCGAATGGTGCTTGAGTATCCAAGAGCGATGGTTCACCTGATGGAACAAAATAATCCTGAATATCAATCAGTTTTTGTAATTGGCCACGGCATTGGAACCTTAACAAGCTATTTGTCTAACCGTCAAGTAAAAGTCGCCGAACTTGATGCGGAAGTCGTTGAGCTCAGCAGGACTTTCTTTGGATATCGTGGAGATCATGTGCTGGTTGGTGACGGTCGTGAACTGTTGGAGCAGGAAACCTCAGGCTCATATCATTATATTATTGTAGATGCTTTTACGGCTGCGGGAACACCTGCACAGTTTACTTCTAGCTCATTTTTCACGATGCTAAAAGACAAATTGCATTCTGGTGGTATCGTATTGCTGAATGTATTTGGTCGTGCAGGCAATGACAGACTGGTGAATGCGATTCATACCACGTTACAGGAACACTTCGCTTATACGCGCTCGTTTGCATTACCAGCTGAAACAACTGATGAAATCCAAAATCGTATTTTGGTGGGTTGTGACGGACCCATTTCGTTTCAATCACGTCATATGGCTGGGTTTGTAGAACAGCAGCCTGGCGAGGGATATGTTATTGTGGATTCAAATGAATTTTAATCTCGAATACAGATCCAGTAGATTTCGAAGAAAGTGTCATATCATGTAATCAATTGTCATTAATTCGTCAATGTTCCTATGTAATTATTCGAACTTCACAAACTATTTATTTCTTCTTAACAACTTTCGTATAAGATAGAAGGAATATGCCTTTTTATGAAAAACCGGGGGACGCAATAATGATCGCAAAGAATAAAACATCCAGATTAAGAAGAAAAGTAAGGGAGATCAAAAAAATCAGCCTTACCGCTCTGTTGAGTGGATTGGTCACCATTGCCGTTTTGATGACATTGACCATTATGTTTATTTCGTCTTATACATCCCAGAAGCAATCGCTGATTGATAATACACTCTCACTTAATTATTCAAGTGCCGTGCAAATGAGCCAAACTCTGGACTCGTTGTTTCAATCCATGCAGGGCAGTTTGAAGTATTCAGCCAACTATTTTCCGGACATAGACTATGCAGACGCCAAAAAACTGGATTCCACACTGGATTTGATTCGAAACAGCAGCAACTACTTCAATTCGGTTTCTCTTATAGATGCATCGGGAATTATTCGAGGTTCATCTCCTTATTTGGAAAAAAGCCTGGGACAGCCTATAACTTCTAATGCAGCGAAAAATGCGTTTAAATCGAGGGCTTCCTTTATATCCGAAGCGTATCGTGCGCCTTATTCGGAACGCATAGTCGTTTTTGTGAGTGAACCGATCTTCAGTCCATCAGGTGAATTCAAAGGTTTAATTAGTGGGAGTATCTATCTGCAGGAAAACAACATTTTGAACCTGTCATTTGGCAGTCAGCTGAGGACCAGTAATGGCTCTTATTTTTATATTGTTGATGCCAAAGGGACGTTGTTGTTTCACCCGGATACGGAAAGAATCGGTGAAAATCTAAGCAAAAATCAAGTTGTGCAGAAATTGCTTAACGACCAAACAGGCAAAGAACAATACAAGAATCTGGCGGGTGTGGATTCACTCGCAGGTTATTATAAGGTCCCGACAACAGATTGGGGAGTTGTCGTTGTATCTCCAACCCAAATGGTATACGATCAGCTGAATCAACATATTCGTATGTTGTTGTTATACACTTCAATTCCGTTTATCATTCTGACGCTTATCGTTATTCGTGTAGCTCGCAAGCTGGCTAGTCCGTTTGTTTACCTTGCGGATTTGGTTAACCAGGTGGATCAGGGTAAAGTAGATCTGCCTGTAATGAAGCCGCATTGGAACAGGGAAGCGGACTTATTAACACGCACTGTCCTAAGTGCACTGGCGAACTTTCGAAAGCAAAAGGACCAGCTAACTTATGATGCCAGAACGGATGTATTGACCGGAATGACCAATCGCAGGACATTTGAAGAAGTTATTCAGCAGTGGATTGATGAAGAAGTTCCGTTCTCCATAGTAGTACTGGATATAGATCGCTTCAAATCCATAAATGATACGTATGGGCATCATGCGGGGGATCAGGTTCTGAAGCATATCGCGAATATCATTAAACTGTCGGTTCGGACACAGGATGTATGTTCCCGGTTTGGGGGAGAGGAGTTTGTTGTGTTATTGCGACATACGAATTCCAAAACAGCGTATCAGATTGCCGAGCATATCCGTGTATCGGTTGAACAGAGTATATTGCCCGTTGATCGTTCTGTGACGATTTCGGCAGGCATTGCCGAATATCCGCTGCATTCCACAACGGCGACAGAGTTGTTCCATTTGGCGGATAATGCGTTATATCAAGCCAAGGAAGAGGGACGTAATCGTACCATTACCATTCAAACGGTCATAAAATAAGGTTTGCGTACCTTCTATCTTGAAATAAAAAGAAGCTAATCCCATCTAAGAGAGGGATAGCTTCTTTTGTTTAGACCTCTTGTGATCTGGCCTGAACTTCATTTGTATACTGTTCTCCCCAGTCTCGCATGCTGTAAATAATCGGCTGGAGCGTTTCTCCAAACGGTGTAAGCGAATATTCCACTTTGGGTGGAACTTGAGGATAGATTTCCCTGTGAACAATTCCGCTGCTTTCCAGCTCTCTTAATTGGAGAGTTAACATCCGCTGAGTAATATCAGGGAATAACTTTCTGATCTCGTTGAATCTTAACGAGCCGGAGAATAGGTGATATAGAATCGCACCTTTCCATTTGCCTCCAATGACGCTCAGCGTGACTTCGACGGAACAGCCATATGGCGAGGGGCACCCATCGGCCGGGTTTTTTCTCATTATAATTGCACCTCCAGTTCGTGGTGGTTATTTATAGTATCCATTTTAGTACTACAGCACATTAATGTACATATTACTCATCTATGAGCATATCACTTCTCCCTTGGATTATAAACCCCATCCCATACATCTGCATGAAGATAAAACAACAAAGAACCCCGGTTTCGTATCACGAAACACCGAGGTTCTCAGGAATGAAAGGCTTGATTAGATTAAAGTGTCCAGGGAGTAAGCTCCAGCACCCGCAAGTGCAACACCGATCAGTGATCCGAGCATAACCAGATTGTACTCGAATCCTCCGTTCAGATTCCAAAGTCCTTTACCTGCATGGACTTTTGCTATGGCAACAACCATAGGGATGATGAGCAAAATGACAGCAAAATCAGTCCACAGACCTGCCCCAAACAGGAACCCGCCGATCAACTCAATAAGGCCTCCACAGACAGCCATAACTCTTGCGGGCCTCAGACCAATCGCCCCGAAAAATTCGGCTGTTCCTGATATGCCTTCTCCACCAAACCAGCCAAACAGTTTCTTGCATGCATGACCCATCATAATGAAACCGATAACAAGTCGAATGATAAGTAATCCGGCGTCTAACATGTGCTTCTTTCCTCTTCTCTAGTTGTATAAAATGATTGGTCTTATATATCGTATGAACGTCAGATCAGCGACGCCAGAATGGTATCACATAACACCATGGTTTCAATATTATCCTTACCACTGGAATGTGGATCAGATTTGTTCTGGCAGCATTCCATAAAATGAGCCATCTCACCAACAAATCCTCGTAAGTAGAGATCGCGATAAGCCCCTGACATGGGAGAGCCCGACGGGGTGAAAACAGTATCCTGCTCCTCAAGGGATTTCCAGGGAAGGTTATCCCCTGTACGAGATTGATGAACCGTAAGCGTGTTGATTTCATCTGCTAACGCAAATCCGTTGTCAAAGGTGACAAGTACATTTTCGCTCTCGCGTGACCATGCACTCATGCCAACAAAGTAGGCACTGCCTACCACACCATGATCAAATTTCAGGGAAATGCTCTGGTTAATATGTTCTCCGTCCTTAACCGTTGTGCCTGTTACCTGTATGGCTTCCCCGAACAGATAACGCATCAGATCGACCATATGAATGGCAGCGAGCTTTATGAATTGTTCCTCATCCTTGCAGAATGGTGTGCTGTCTACAGCGAATTTCATTTGGAAAGAACGTGCTCTGCCCAATGATCCACCATCAATCAGTTCCTTGAGTTTCATGTAGACCGGAGCATATCGTTTCATAAATCCAACCATGACAACCACACCTGCCTTTTGGGCAGCTTCAGCCACAGCAGCGGCTTCGGCAGCATTCCATCCGAGGGGTTTATCCACGTATACATTTTTGCCAGCCCGGATGCATTCAAGGGCAAGTGCTGTCTGATCCTCTGGTTGCGCCACAACAACGACGCCGTCACAGTCTTCATTCTGCAACATCAGCTGAGTATTATCATACGCTTTCCCGCTGCTCCCGAAACGGAGGAGAGCATCCCTTGATCGTTCAATACTGCGGGTGGCGATGGCCTGAATGTCTGCTCCTGCTTCAACAGCAGATGGATATATATTCGTGGATGCATGGAATCCTGCACCGATAAAACAAAGTTTCGCTTTTTTCATGTGAACCTCTCCTTTAAATGCAGATTACCATCACACTGATTAGATTTTGTAGCTTAAATGCTTCAACATCTGTCCGGCAATGGTGTTGTTAACGCTATGAGGAACCGGCTGTGGTCCGAGGGTGAGATGCTGGCGTTGCTGTACAAGATATAGGAGGGAGGCGGCTTGTAGGGACAAGCCTAGATCCATCGTTTCGGCAGGGTTACCGCTGCCACCAGCCAGGTTCAGCATCTCGCCTTGAGTAAGCAGCATGAGTCGACGTCCGTTGGCTAATGTAAATTGTTCGATATCCGCGGTCAGTTGTTCCGTATGCTTCGCATCCTGACGGAGACTTTCCAGATCCATCTCCCAAGAAAAATGTCCGGCATTGGCGAGGATCGTTCCATCATTCATTTGATTAAAATGTTCCTTCAGAATGGCGTTAGGACGTCCAGTGACAGTAATATACACTTGGGCAAATGCAAAAGTATCCTCCAGTCGCGCCACTCTGAATCCATCCAGTGCCGCTTCCAAGCCAGCAATCGGATCGGTTTCAACAACGACGACCTGACTGCCCAAATTCCGCAAATACCTGGCAATGCCTCGTCCACAGGTTCCATAACCTACGATGACGAAACGACGTGTAGGCAGAATAAGGTTTGTAGTACGCATAAAACCTTCAATAATGGTCTGTCCAACACCGTGTTCATTTTCCATAATTCGTTTGAGTGGGCTGTCATTAATAACAATGATCGGGAAAGGAATGTTCTCACCCGTCTCTTCACGCAGCAGATTGGTACCAGTCGTCGTCTCCTCCGTACCACCAATAAGAGAGTTAGGATCATACTGTTGAATGAGCGTGCGCGCCAGATCAGCTCCATTATCCATAAGGAGATGGGGGTGGTGACGAAGTACGCTGTGGATATTTTGCAGGTGCTCATTGCGTCTGTCCGCACGTTGACCATATACCGTGATGCCTTCTTCTTGCAGAGCTGCTGCGACGGCGTCTTTGGTTGTGCCCGGGCTGCCAGTCAATACAACGTTGGCTCCACCTGCCTGGAGTGTGCGGCATAGCACAGCTGTTTTGGGCTCCACATGAATACATATACCGATGGTTAAGCCAGCAAAAGGCCGCTCTTTGGCAAACTGGGATTTCAATTCGCCGAGTAGGGGCATATGCATTTCCGTCCAGTGAATGTTGCGTTTTCCTTCTTCAATACGTTCATGTGTTGTGTTCTTGATCGTCATGCAAAACTCCCCTTTTCTATGCAAGGTATAGCGTGTCCAGCAGGACACATGATCTGCTTAATGTCTACGATAGGGAGTTTGATGGGGTTAAAAAAGGACATATGTCCTTTTCATTGCAGCTTGGAAAAAAGGTATTGCAAACTTATTTGAGAGCATGTATACTCTTAATTACGGTAAAACAAGCAATTGCTTGACCGGGATGCTTTTCATCCATGATGAGAAGATACATATTATGCGGTCGTGGCGGAATTGGCAGACGCGCACGGTTCAGGTCCGTGTGGGCTAACCCCCGTGGAGGTTCGAGTCCTCTCGACCGCATCGAAGAAAAAAGCTCGCGAAATTGCTCTAAAAGCAATTCGCGAGCTTTTTTTGTTTTTTTATTTATTGAATATGAATTGCTGCACACATAGGCCTGCTATCGCTCCAGCAATACCAAAGAGTGCAACACTGGCCATCACCTCATATGCTTGAAAGCGAAACAAAAAGGCGATGCCGCTGCCAAATGTCGTTCCTGCGAGAAATCCGAGAGAAATTCCTATTTCTTTGGTTAATTTCATAGGTTCACCTGCTTGGGAATGTGAGTTTAGGATTTGCAAATTTTTAATACAGGAAGTAAAGTGTGATCAGGAAAATACTCACATTTTATTTCCTTTTTTCATTTTGTGGTTTTCTCCATGTAATTATGCATGATATTTCTTAAGGGAGGTTAAGAGCGAAATGAATATGAACGAGCGGATTGCCGCATGGAACGAAGAAGCGCAGAATTGTACTTGTGGGCATGATCATCGGTTGGTAGAAATGCAGGTCTATCTGGAGCATGGAGCTATTCAGCAGTTACCTGGTTATTTGTCCAAGCAAGGATACAGACATGTAACAGTTGTATATGATCGATTTACAGGTCCGGCAGCAGGACACGAGGTGGTAAAGAACATCCGAGAAGCTGGCGTTTATGTGGATGAGATATGCATGCCAGAGAACAAAGCAGGCGACGTGATCGCCGATGAGGGCGGGATTGTGAAGGTACTGCTAGGTGTGAAACAGGAAAGTCAGGCGATCATTGCTGCTGGTTCAGGGACCATTCATGACCTGGTACGATTTGTTTGCTCCAAAATGAACAAGCCTTTTCTGTCAGTACCTACAGCAGCTTCGGTTGACGGATTTACCTCAGCAGGTGCTCCTCTTATTGTAAGCGGCGTCAAACAGACGTTCCAGGCGGTGCCGCCTGAAGCTATTTTTGCGGATATCGATATTTTGGAGCAAGCTCCCCAAGAGATGAATGCTGCCGGATTCGGAGATATGCTTGGTAAATATACATCACTGGCGGACTGGGTGGTTTCCAGGGATTTGGGTGGGGAACCGTTCTGCCCCGTTGCTTATCGCATGACGGAAGAAGGACTAACGTCCTGTGTGGAACATGTGCAAGGTATCGCTGAAGGACGGGCCGATGGTGTGACTGTATTAATGGATGCGCTGATCGCTTCCGGCATTTCTATGCTAATCATCGATCATTCCCGTCCTGCATCTGGTGGAGAACATCATCTGTCTCATCGGTGGGAGATGGACCTGATGGAGGCAGGGCACAAGCCTGTTTTGCATGGAGCCAAGGTGGGAGTAGCCTGTGCACTGCTTACCGTAAAATACAAAGATCTTGCACAAAAATCCGAAGAGCCGATTTTCCGTATTTATAATAATCTGCCGGATGCTTCTCAGCTTATGGCTTGGCTTGAGCAAGTTGGGGGACCTACGACGACTGAACAACTGGGTGTATCCATGGAGATGGTGGAACATGCTTTCACCACAGCTCATTTGCTACGGGATCGTTATACGGGACTGAAATATATCAATGAGATTCTAAATGTCGGTTCGAAATAGAAGAAAAAACAGTATGAACAAGTGTTATCTTATGAGATTAGTTGTACGTACAAATAAAGAGTGAATCCAGTAATGTACGAGACAAGGAAGTGTTGTTGTTTACGCTAGAGGTGCTTGTGCTTGATTCGATAACTACGAAACTACATGGATTTTTGAAAAACACGGTCTTACAAGAGGTTAAGATAGATCGGATCAAACGTTATTCAAACTGAATTAGAGGATGAATTAAAGCCTACTCCCTTAAGGGACAGGCTTTTTTTATACTTCATATAAAGCGTTGGATTAAATTGTTCGTACAAATAGATCGGGGGATGGAGCTAACGATGAAGTTTTATTTCTTTAAATGATCAATGATTTAATGGAATGGTTGGTTAGCATGGATGAGAAATATATTGGCATATGGGGATAAGTCGCGCGTCTTTCGACAATGGGATTTTCGCCTCGTTCAGAGAGCACGCTGTACCGGCCCAGGTTAAGGAGTGACTGGGAATGAAGGGAATGATGCACCCAAAGCTGTTTGGTGGGCAAGAGGGCCGCTTATCGCCCCTGAGAGACGATGCTGAGTGCAAGCGATTGGAGAAATGGTAACTTAATATAATCTGTACGATGAAAATGGTATTTTAAAAAGGCTCTGTCTTTCCCATTGGGAGAGGACAGAGCCTTTTGGTTGTTCGCTAATTTAGTTATTGTGGCGATCTTTCAAGATGACATCTGCGAACAAAATAGTTTTCGGGATGCGGAAAAATTGTTCCGCTTGTTCCTGAAACGCAGCAGAAGGCAGCGTTCCCTGATGCAGCCATTTGCGGAAAGTGCCGGGGTGAACCCCGATCCAGTGGCTGACATCTGTCACCGACAAATCATGGACCATACACAAGCCTGTCAGAATACGGTTGCTAACCGGAGAACGGGTCACCGTACGCTTCATGAAGCGGGAAGGCTCGGGCTGACAAATGACAGGGCTTTTGCGTACCACTTCTTCATTAAAAAGAATGTGGCGCGGGTAGCCGAGCAATTGGCATGCCTTGTCCAAATTGGTACTGCCGGGTATCCGTCCTTCATACACCCACGCGCTGACGCTGCGTGAAGAGATGGATAGATCTTCGGCGAGCTGAGACAACTTGATATCATTGGCCATCAGCACGGCAAGAAGAACACGGTTGCGGATTTGACAGCGTGTCGGTTTTCGGAATCGTTTAACACGGACGCCTTTTCCCAAATATTTACGGTTGATCAGAGACCACGCCTGGATGGAATGTTGTTCTGGTTGATTAGGCATATTTCCTCCGATTTTTTTAACCAAATACTACAATAAGTACGGGGGTACTTTCAAGTGCCGGGTGCACCTGTTTCAAATGAGTGGATGCGCGAATCCGCTACAAAGGAGGAATTATGAACTAGACCAGACGCAATTCACATCCTAGTATATTCCTAGATTACAATGTTTCACTAAATTTAAGGGATCAAATAGATAATGAATAAAAATAAAATGAGTCTAATTACCTATTAGTGAGACTTTAGTACTTTTATCTATTTTTTGTTGATATGATGCGGTTTATTTCCCTGATTTAACCATAAATATTCGATTTCCGTTAAAGGAACCCATTTCCAATGTGCACAAATCTGAAATTAGAAATCCGCGTGTTCAGCAAGGCATGTGGACTGTCAAAATCTCTTATTCTTACATATCTTGTATGGAGATCAATGAGAGGGAGAGGTGAGAAACGTGAGTCCATCCGTGAGTACCTTTGCTGCCATTTCAGGGGCGTTCATGACGTTTGCTTTTGGTGGATGGGATCAGCTGCTTAGCTTGCTGGCGGTTGCAATGGCTGTGGATTATATTACGGGTCTCGCTGCGGCAGTAAGAACGGGAAAAGGATTGAATAGTAATGTTGGATTCTGGGGGCTTGCGCGCAAAGGTCTCATGCTGACGGTTATTTTGCTTGCCCACCGAATTGACATGCTCATGGGAACTGACATCATTAAAGGGGGAGCCATCTACTTTTATCTGGTGAATGAGCTAATATCCATTACCGAAAATTATGCCCGCATTGGGCTTCCTTTGCCTGACAAGCTCAGACAGGCTATAGCGGTGCTGAAAAAACAGGAGGGGTTGTCTGACAGGGAATGGCCTCCACCACAGCCAAACGTGGAGAATAAGGAGACAAAAGAACAAGCAACAGAAGTCGTACCGGAAAAACAGACAAACCAAATTGAACAGACGGATAATATGTCTCAGGAGAAATCCAAGGCGAATGAAAGCAGCCCTGATTAGGTTGTCTTTTAAGAGAACGTTTCCAAGTATCCTTTCGTAATAGAGGACGTTATGATATATTTTGGATACAAGAAAATTCATTCATACCAATTATTATACTTAAATGAGGTGCTTGTCTGATGATTAAACATATTGTTCTGTTTAAAATGAAAGATCGTTCTCCTGAAAGTATCGAAGCGGCTGCGAATGTTCTTCGCAATCTGCAAGGAAAAATTGATGTTCTGGTCTCGCTTGAAGTGGGTATTGACGTGCTTCGTTCGGACAGATCTTTTGACATCTCACTTACGGCAGAATTTGCCTCACTGGAAGATCTTCAAGCATATCAGGTGCATCCGATGCATCAGGAAGTCATCAAGTATATGAACGAGGTCAGAGAGCAGTCGATTGCAGTGGACTACGAAATCTAATCTGTTATTCATTCTACTTTGGATAGGGGACTCTGCATGAGCGATTTAAGAGACGTTATGGAATTTTTATATATTTTTGTCGTGTTTCTGATCGCTTGTCCTGTGATGTTATTTTGGCTGAAGCGAAGAGGAAAAAGGAACCGATAATTCACTGAACGGGAAGTGAACACATTGTATTACGTAAACAGAGAACAGATTGCCCGCCGGCTTGCTGCCGTACCGGAGGTGGCTGAAGGTCTTCGCCGCGCATCACAAGCCTGGGATGGTAGTCTAATGCTGGGTCTGGTACAGGAACGTTGTCTTCATCTGGCAATTGAAATCGTTACGGATGTTGGAAGTTATCTCATTGATGGCTTCATCATGCGTGATGCGAGCAGTTATGACGATATTATTCAGATTAACCACGAAGAGAAGGTTTTTGATCATGCAACCTATGAGGTGCTTAGTCGCCTCGTATCGTTGCGCAAGCCGCTCGTTCAGGACTATTACAGCTGGGAGCGGTCTGAACTGCATCCACTGAGCAGTGACTTGCCGGGCGTGCTTGAACATTTTTCCCATCAGGTCAATACCTATGTGGAAAAAGAACTCGGACCTTTCCAGACTACACAGGCCGAGGGACAGAGCAAGGAATGAGGGGAAGCAGCATGACGAACGAATGGAAAGAAGATCGAGAAGTAAATAATGAAACGAATGACATACCTTCCGGGTTTCATCCGGTATATATGATTGAGCTGTTATTTCAGGAACGTCCCGTTATAGATCAAGGGCGTCTGCAGGATGCACTGAGCCGTCATACCGGACAAGTCCGGCTTGATGTGAAGCAGGGTAATGAGGAGCATAAACCTGAGATGCTGGTTTTCTACCATCTGGACCATAAGGTTTCTTTTCAGGAAGGTAACATTCCGGCTCAGACTTGCATGCTCCCCATTACTGAAATTGTAGATCGCGCCCGCTTTGGAGGGGCTTTGCAGCAAGCCTGGCATTGGCCAGAAGCAGGACAAGCTATGGATACGATCCAATATTCCATCCGACTTCATGATATGTTCACTGCTGCCATGCCGCGTAAACAGCGGCTCGAATTGTTCCAAAAGACGATTCAGGCTGTCATGGAAGTGTTGCCTTGTGAGGCGTTATACTGGTACGGCAGTGACAAATTAGTTGAACCGGAAGCCTATGTGCTGTCACAGGAACGTGAGGAGCATCTGTACGCTGCGATGAATGTGCGCATGTATCAGGCTGGAGGCACAGAGGAACAGCGTCAGCTGGTTATGGACACGGTAGGTTTGTCAGCACTTGGCGTGCCTGATGTACAGTGTCATTTCATTGGACTCGATCCGGATACGGTAGCCCAGACATTACTGGGTGCCGCCTATTACATATTTGATCAGGGGGATGTTCTACAAGATGGACAGACGCTGGGATCTTCCGGCGGACGACGCTGGCGATGTGAGCATCAGGCTGCATTGATTGCACCAGGAAGATATGTAATTGATCTGGACCCGGGTGATGAACATGCTGCTGCTCCGCTTGAGCCGGCGCGGCAGACTTGAGACATATCTCGATAACGTCAGAAGGTGCGAAAGACGGTATCCAGAATTTTTTTTGATATCCGAGTGTCAGGTCAAGCCCTTGCTGCTTATACTGCATCAACAGAGTAGGCATTCGCCCGGATTGACGAGCAACAGTCCGTTGCTTGGTTATTCGGTACTTCATTTAAGGTAAAGGGAGAGATGCGACGTGAAGGATTCTAACAAAAGTTTGTTGTGGGGAGCATTAATCGGTTCAGTTGTAGGTTCGGTGACAGCGCTGCTGCTGGCACCAAAATCTGGACGTGAGCTGCGTCAGGACATTTCGGAAGGTGCACGTCAGGTGAGTGAGAAAGGTCAGGAGCTGGCTACTAAGGTGGGCGAACAAAGCGCACAGATCGTATCCAAAGTAAAAGAGACGGCAGATGTTGTTATCCAGGATATCCAATCCTGGCGCAATTGCGCTGAAGGTAAAGAAGTGCGCGTATCCGCCGTCATTACTGATTCCGATTCTTCCATCGATGCAGATGCAGCGAATGAGTCAGGTATTGAAGTCATCGCGAAGCTACCTGCCGACGACTCCAAAGATAACATCTAAAACTAAGCTTGAACGCGAGCGGGCTTTCCTCCATCTGGAGGGGAGCCTGCTTTGTTGTGCGTGGTCGTACAGGAGTTGTACGATACGGTATTTTGTTTGAACCCTGCGATGAAATCGGGTAAGATGTAGGTACCTTTTTGCCTGGAAATTCATACGGTAGGAAAGAAAGCTCTGGGAACCAATTTGTTAACAGAACCAAATCAATGAAGAAGGAAGCGGTGTGTTCGTGCAGCAAGCAATCGCTATATTAGACTCCGGTGTAGGGGGATTGACCGTCGCCAAGGAAGTGATGCGTCAGCTCCCACGGGAAAAGATCATCTATTTTGGAGATACTGCCCGGACACCGTACGGACCCCGTTCGTCCGAACAAGTTAAACAATTCACGGAACAAATCGTTGATTTCTTGATCCAGTTCGATCCGAAAGTTATCGTTATCGCCTGTAATACGGCTACGGCAGCAGCGCTCGATTATATTCGAGCCAAGGTGAATGTGCCTGTCATTGGTGTCATTCATCCGGGAGCACGAGCAGCCATCACAGCGACACGCACAGGACGCATCGGTGTCATTGGCACCGTGGGAACTATTGGTAGTGGTGCGTATACATCTGCACTCAAACAGTTGTCTCCCTATATTGATGTGGTCAGTCAGGCTTGTCCGGCACTTGTGCCACTGGTGGAGCAAGGCGAATTCCGTTCCGAGCAAACGACAAGTACGGTGGAGCAATCTTTAGGCGAAATTAAGCAGCAGCCAATTGATTGTCTTATTCTGGGTTGTACGCACTATCCTTTTCTCATGGATACCATCCAGGAGGTTATGGGGCAGGAAGTGAAGCTGATTAGTTCGGCAGATGAAACGGCGAGGGAAATTAGTACGATTTTGTATGATAAACGAAAGCTGGCCAGTGGAAATGAGACGCCAGTCCATCAGTTTTTTTGCACAGGGGACCCACGTATGTTCCAGAATATTACCCGCCAATGGTTAGGAGAGCAGATCTCCAAAACGCCAGTTGTATGGCAGGTTACGCAATTATCATAGCTTTTTTGATTTCTAGGCTTATAAGAATCCCGGAGCACTTAGTGTTCCGGGATTTTTTTTCAATCCAAAAAGTAAAAGAACTCCGGATGATCATCACGTTTTTATTATGTTAAAGGGATATACGCGATTCATGTCACATGACGGACAACCAGATTGGCATACATATTACATACAGTAAGGACACAAGCGAGAAAAGGACAGGAGATTACACAATTTCCTAAGAGAAAGGAGATCGACATGGAACTGCAATGGATTATTGTTCATCAGGGAGATACCTTGTCGCGTATTGCGGCAGCGAACCATATGACGAAGGAGTTACTGGCTGCTCTCAACCCGGAAGCAGCGTCCCAGCCCTATTTACTGACAGGACAGATGTTGCGCATTACGCCGGGGACGGGGCGCAGGTATGCAGTACAGCCTGGGGAGAAAGTGGCCGTGATTGCATTACGTTTTGGACTGAATGAAGAAGAATTGCGCGAGGCCAATCCAGAAATAGCGAACATTCCGGACTGGTGCGGGCGATGTATTCATATTCCGGATTCAAATGGAAAAACTATCGTCAAGCTGCAGGGAGAGTATGGTTATCGTGAAATGAGCCGTGATATCGGTTTGCTCGAAAAGAAGTATCCATTTATCGAGATTGGCTCGATTGGCAGTAGTGTCATGGGCAAGGCTTTGCCTTATCTACGTTTGGGTCAAGGCCCCAGACATATTCATGTCAACGCATCTGTTCATGCAAATGAGTGGCTGACAACGGCCGTTCTGATGCGGTTCATTGAAGAATATGCGAAGGCCTACAGTACACATATGCCATGGCATCAATTCCAGACGGAACGCTGGATGCAGGAAACTACACTGTGGGCTGTGCCCATGGTCAACCCGGATGGAGTTGAATTGGTGCAAGAGGGCGTGGTCAATGATCATCCCCATGCAGAAGATTTGCTGGAATGGAATGCCGGACGCTCCCATTTTACGCATTGGAAGTCCAATATCAGGGGAGTAGACCTGAACGATCAATTCCCGGCTTATTGGGAGGAAGAGGCGGCTAGAAGAGGGATAACGTCCCCAGGGCCAAGAGATTATGCAGGAACCGCTCCTTTATCGGAACCGGAGGCATGGGCACTTGCACAGTGGACCGAGCAGCATCCTTTTGATGCTGTCGTTTCGCTGCACAGCCAGGGACAAGAAATATATTGGAACTACCGAGATTTGGAGCCAAAGGAGAGTGCCCCGCTGTCTCGCAGACTGGCAAAGGCTTCGGGATACAAGGCAGTTAAGCTGGGTGGAAGTGATGCAGGGTACAAAGACTGGTTCATTCAGAAGTTTCGGAAGCCTGGCTTCACGGTAGAAGTGGGACTCGGGGTCAACCCGCTGCCCTTGGATCAGTTCGATGACATCTGCGTAGAGGTTGGCATGCTGTTGGCTGAATTATTATCAGATCGAGAGCGCTAACAGGGAAGATCGGGAATCCTCGAATCCTGACTTCACATAATCTGGATGGGGGAACATGAAACTTACGGGTTGTCCACTCGTATTACAGGAACGGGCGCTGTTACCGGCGTTCGTTTTTTAATCTGCATGTTGCATCATTCGTTCCGGATCGCTCTGGAACGGGTAATGATGGGTGTGACTATAACATGTGCTGTTTTATTTCAGTGCATTAATCATACGGAGGGGTTCATATGAAGTGGAGAAGACTGCTGTCATTCAAACGATGGACACAAGTATTCAAACGGCTGCCGCGTCTGTTGAGGGCTCCGCAGATCCCTTTGGGTGAGAAGCTGCTGTTCATCATCCCGGCGCTGCTCTACTGGGTGCTTCCTGACGTGATGCCGTTTATGCCTATAGATGATATCGGGGTTACGTTGTTGCTGATGAACTGGTTTGTAAGTCGTGCGGAGCGCAAATATCCGGTGCTTACAGCGGGTGCGTCGTCTTAATCCGACACAAAATGGGTGGTTTTAACATCGATTTTGCATCAATGTTATTGCGAAGCGCAGTAATTTTCTTTACAATAGATGCTGGAGTTTAGAAATACTGAAAAATTGTTGGGACCAGCAATTACGATATAGGAGATGAATGAAATGAACTGCAAAATTACACGTAATGCCGCGAAAGTATTGAAACTTGAACTGGACAAGCCTGAGAACGAAGGTAAATTGCTGCGCGTTGTGATCACACATGCACATGGAGATCATGCCCACTACGGCCTCGATATCGATACGCCAAAAGAAAATGATACGGTTGTATCTACAGATAAAGAGATCGACGTTATTCTTGAGAATGATCAGCCTTTGCTGGATGGCGTTAAAATTGATTACCTTTACTTCCCTGAAGAAGGCTTCGTTATTACGAACCCATCCCAAGGCAACCACGGCGACCACTAAGGGAGCGAAGAAGGGGAACTCATGGCTAACGATATCCGCGTATGCGAAAAATGTAATCATATCAGGCTAAAATCGATTGTGGCCAAGTTGGAGAAAATGGCTCCGGATACGGAGATCAAAATTGGTTGCAAATCGTATTGCGGTCCTTGCGCGAAGCGTGCTTTTGTCTTCATCAACGGTCGGTACATCAGTGCTCCGTCAGAAGAAGAAGTGCTTGCAAAAGTAGCGAAATTCGTAAAGTAATTGTATGAATTTACATTGGGCAAACTTGTCCACGAACGAAAAAGAGAGGCCGCGGCCTCTCTTTTTTTAGTAGTGATTAGGAACGGTACAGGGTTAGAACGTAAAGTCCTGCCTCATTTCAAAAATCTCAAAGGTATCCTCTCGAATCTCTATGGCGATGATAGTATCACTTTTTTTCAGAAAATGAACATGTCCCATACGCTCTTCTTCCACCTCAACCCATCCGGCTTTGGATAACTTCTCAAAATAATCGGATGGTACATATAATCCCTGTTCTCCCCCGATATGTTTCAATTCATATTTAATGCCTGTTTGAATGTTTGGATTGTCTGAATGTGTCGTTATGCTTAGCTGCTTTGCATTCACGGGGACCGGAATCTCGTTATTAATGGAGGAGCCTGTATATCCCGTTATTTCATACGTCGAAGGTGTACAGCCGCTGATGAGCAGTAATAAAAGTACCAGTATGAACACAATCCCAAAGTTCTTCAAATACACACCTCCTTGTGAAAAAGTACTTATCAAATAAACGCAGTCAGACCGGAAAAGGTTATACACATCATTGATATTTATCGCTAATCGTATAAGGGGAACAGTGAAGCAATCCGTCATTGTTTTAGCAAAAGAAGAATAAGGAAGGCCGATGTCAACCATCCTAAAGGGGTAACAGGAACATGATCCCAAGGAGGAATACTCATGCCGAAGCGTTATGATTCCAGTTTGCAAGCCGATACGACCGTATCCCAGGCGCAGAATGCAGTGAACAAACTTCATTTTGCCGTTTCACAGGCAATGTCACATCCAACAGAACAGACCATTGAACAGGCAGAACGTCGTTTGGCGCATACCGAGCAGGCTATGCTTCAAGCAGAACGTTCACTTGGAGGTCAGGGCGTTGAGCTGGCAGAAGAGATGTTCATTGAGGAGAAGAGAAGATTGAACTCGATCCAGAGTCAGAATGGGCAAGGGGATCTATAGGCGTTCCTGTCACACCAGAACCCGCAGAGCAGCAGTGCTTTGCGGGGTATTTATGTTTCCTTTGAAAGACCCGCAAAATGGATATCAGCCAAACTGTATGCTAAATGCCGCTTAAAATTTGGTGAGAAGGTTAATAGACCAAGAGCAGGCAAATTTCACACAGGAGGTACAGAATGACAAAACATATTACAGATTGTACGATTCTGAACAACGGCGTGACGATGCCATGGCTGGGATTTGGGACTTATCGAGCAAAGGGCAAGGAAGTACAGCAAGCGGTGGAGAATGCATTGGAAGTCGGATATCGGAGCATTGATACGGCGTCCGTTTATGGAAATGAAGAGGAAGTGGGACAAGCCATTGCGAGCAGCGGTATTGCCCGTAATGAGCTGTTTGTGACAACCAAGCTGTGGAATGAGGACCAAGGGTTTGACTCGACTTTGAGAGCCTTTGAGGCCAGTCAGAAGGCGCTTGGATTGAATGTCATTGATCTATACTTAATCCACTGGCCTGGCAGAGACCAGTATAAAGAGACGTGGAGAGCATTCGAACGTCTATATAGCGAAGGAAGTGTACGTGCTATTGGTGTAAGTAATTTCGAAGTGCACCATCTGCGCGATATTATAGATGAAGGTGGAACGGTACCCGCGGTGAATCAGGTGGAACTGCATCCGGGTCTGATTCAACAGGAGTTACAGGACTTCTGCGGGGAGCAGGGCATTCAACTGGAGGCATGGAGCCCTATTATGAGAGGTAAACTGAACAAGGAATCGGCTTTGAAAAGTCTGGCCCAGAAATATGGGAAAACACCAGCACAGGTTATTCTGCGTTGGGATATCCAGAACCAGATTGTGACGATTCCGAAATCGGTTACCCCGGAGCGGATTCGCGAGAATGCGGACATCTTTGATTTTGAATTGACTCCTGATGAGCTGAAACTGATTGATGCGCTGGATTCGGATAAACGGACGGGACCACATCCGGATCAGCTGTTTTGGGATTGAGTGTGTAGCTCAATTCCAAAATGAGTGTTTAATGATCTGCTTGGAGTTGTTCCGGTTACGGATCGTTCTTCCGATCGCTGTTGTCTCCAAATTTTTTGATTCAATATTCAAAAGGTGAAAATTAGGAGACAGCTTATGCTTCCGAATTAGCTTTCTTACAGAAAGCTTTCAGGCGAAAGCTCCGCTTCTTCAGAATCGATTCCGTCCCCTCCACTGCAACTGTTCATCAAACACTAAAACTTTATAATGAACTTGAGTTGTAGATTGTAAAAAAAGCAGCAGGTTCAGGGGATTACCCTTGATCCTGCTGCTTTTGTGTTATTTGGATTGGTCCGGTTGCGGAACCTCGCAGCCGTCTTCGGTGCATACTCCACTGCCATCTGCGTCAGTGGTGCTGGACTCTACCATGGTGAAAGGGGAACGCTCGTCCCATGCTTTCTGGATAGCGTCAAGGAACACCTCATCCGGTTGAGCGCCAGATACAGCGAACTTGCGATCAAATACGAAGAACGGTACACCCCGGATGCCTAACTGTTCGCCTTCGGCCTGATCGGCACGAACCTGTTCTGCGAATTGATTACTGGACAACACTTCTGCTGCTGCATTGCGATCCAGACCTACTTCTTCAGCTAACTCGATCAGTACATCGGTATTGCCGACATGTTTACCTTCAATGAAGATTGCTTGAAATAGTCGTTCGCTCAGCTCAAGCATTTTTCCTTGTGTTTCTGCCCAATGCGTCAGACGGTGAGCAGAGAAGGAGTTGGTAGGGATCATCTCATCAATGTTGTATTCCAGTCCAGCCGTACGAGCATTGGCGTTCATCTGTGCATTCATGCCACGTGCCTGCTCTACACTCATATTGTATTTGGCAGCCAGATATTCTGCGTTGGTTTTGCCACTGTTCAATTCAGCATTTGGATCGAGCTCAAAACTTTTGAACTGTAATTTCACTTCATCGCGGTGTGGGAATTGTGCCAGTACATTCTCCAAACGACGTTTGCCAATATAACAGAAAGGACACATAAAGTCGGACCATATTTCAATATTCATTCATTAAAACCTCCATCATCTATAAATGAAACCAATACAGTTACAATTATATAGCGACTTTCCATCATTCGCAAGGTTGTGGTTAATGCCAGCCTCGAAAAAAGAAGTGCTGAAGCATGCGATGGATTGCAGCCTCAACACTTGTAGTTTAACTTCTTACTTATCCCGGTATGCTTTGGTCCAATGGTAAGGCTGAATTTCGTCCAACCTCTTGTAAATTAAAGCTCCATCTGGATCGTACACGGCAGCCTTCACGTCTTCTCCCCAGAAAAACAGTCGTTCCTGGCACACACCACAAGGGGTGAGGACCTTGAATTCCGAATGCTCATCGTCCCGTGCTACACAGATCGAGTGGGTGACTCGCTCATTTAATTTGTGGGCTTCCAGATAGGCTCCTGTTTCCATACATAAGTGCGTGGCGTCATTAATCACTTCTGGAGCTACGCTGATTAATAGCGATCCAGCTACAGTATAAACGGCAGCTGCGCCACCCCACCCTTGGGGGTAGCGATGTTTTACAAAGTTTGCAGCTTCATCGAACAGTTTTTGCTCGATATTGAATTGATCTGGATGTGACGTCATGGTAATGCATTAGCTCCATTTCATTGTAGTGTCGGGTTAGCTTTAATAATTGATTTATACCGTTCCCTCAGCATACCGTCCCATATCTGTTAGGATTCGGAATCAGACGCTTGCTCCTCACGAAAACGCGAGATCAAGTCAAACGTATTAACCGTATCTGACACATGCAGTCGTTTTGTTGCTTCATCATGACCAGCTCGGCAAGCATTAATATCCGTTTTGTTTCCTGTAGACAGATCGTAACAGGAGCCGCTGTCATAGATGTAATCATCCGAAGGAATATAGAACAGGGAGCCATCTGTAAATGCACCACTGCGCAATACCACCATGCGGGAGGAACCGTCGTACACATCGTTGCCCATGTGGTAGTAGGATTGATCTGAAATACCCAGCAGATGCAGTACTGAAGGTGTAACATCCAGTTGTCCGGCAGGCTCGTCAATCGTTCCCGCTGCGGCTCCGTCAGGCAGATGCACCAGCAAAGGCACTTCGTTCATAATCTGCTCCATATCCAGATCAGTTAGTGAACGCCCGAGAAATTTCTCGTATTGTGGCTGTTCCTTGATAGAATTATCGTGATCCCCATAGAACATGAAGATCGTTTTGTCCCATAATCCCCGATTTTTCAGGTCTTCCACCATGTTGCCGAGCGCAGAATCCACGTAATGAACAGATTGCAGATAGTTGCCAAACATCGTTCCTTTGAATTCGCCCACATCCAGCTGCTGTTTATCTTGGGGTAACGCGTATGGATGATGACTGCTGAGAGTAATCAGGAAAGAATAGAATGGCTCTGTAACCTCACTGCTCATTTTTTCAACCGATTGGCGGAAAAAGGACTCATCCGACAGTGACCAGCCAAGCGGGTCATCCTGTTCAAAATCATTTTTACTGTAAAATTTGTCATACTTCATATTCTGATACATCGTATAGCGATTCCAAAATCCACTCTCATAGGCATGAAATACATTCGTACTATAACCATGATCCTTCAAGATAGAAGGCAGGGAATCATAACTGTGGTCTGCGTAACGGACAAACGCGGATCCAACCGACAGTGGATGTAATGAAATATTGGCCCCAAAGTCAGCATCCGATGTCCGCCCCTGACCTGTCTGATGATAAAAATGACTGTAGTACTGGCTTTCCTTCATCAGCTCGTTAAAATGAGGCGTAATTTCCTGTCCGCCAATGCTCTGACCAATCATGAAATTCATGAAGGCTTCACCTTGGACAATAATCACATTGCTGTCTTTGTACTTGCCAAACATCGCATCCTTCAGTGGATCAGCCTGTTGTCTGCTGGCGAAATAAGCTTCAGCCTGCTCCAAATCGGCAGGCTCGACCTCCGGTCCAGAGCCGAGCTGGTCTTTGGCATAGTTGTACAGATCATAGCCATGAAAAGCAAGAAGTCCGGTAACATTGTACATGGATACATTCCACCAGTTGTTATCAAACAACCCTTTTGCCCAGGTTTTACTATAAAAATAAATCGGACCAACTGCGAGCCCCAGACCCAACACTAGGGCAATGCTGCCTGCGGTGAGTCGACGACGCATGCTTGATTTGCGGGAATTTGATGAGTAAGAGTTCAACCCGTTCGAATATGCGCTGAAACGTCCACGACGGTTACGTTTGCTGAACAGCAGGATCGCCGCATAGGGGATAATCACCAGCCAATCGACGAAGAACCACAGATCACTGGCGTAAATAAGCGTAGCAATACTTTCTCCCAAAGCGTCGACCTGTCTGGCTTGCATCAGCACAGGGATTGTTAGGAAATCCTGAAAGTAGCGATAATAAACCATATCCGCATAGATCAGTGCAGTGAGCAGCAGATTGAGTATAACGAGTGATATAATCATGCCCCGACGAGGCAGCCACCAGGTCCAGAAGGACAGAAGCAGCAGCGAACCAATGGCAATCACTTTGTCCAGAAGCCCCATTGTAATGTTGTAAGCGTGCAGATTGTGGTGGAGCCACATTAATTTGAGCAGCATGAGTACAAGAAAAATAAGATATAACGTAAGTGGATGATTCAGAAGCCCACGCGGCGTAAGGCTGCGTGTTGGCTTAGTGACAAACATATATGTCTCCCCCCTGATGAATGGATTTGTTAACGGAATGTAAAATAGGACTTTATCCATTATAGCGTGGTGTCATGGCTTTTCAACTATGCCCAAGGGAGAAAAACTTCATGCGGAAACAATATCACCAAGATCAATCATAGGTCACCGGCAATACATACAAAAAAAACGCCCCAGCCGTGGAAGGCAGGAGCGCTGATCATTCTGATATTATTATTGTTGTGGTGTTTTATTGCGTGGAGGCAGTGGCCCCAAATACTGATAATATTGGGTTTCAATACGTCCATTGAACAACTTACGACGTTTGTCTGCCTTGTGGCCAAAGTCTTCCTCGAAAGATTTGGTCGACGTGATGGCAAAAAAGGACCATGTAGGCAAATCGAGGTAACTGCGCCCTAAAGAACGCAGCAGCTTCTGCACTTCTTTCTCTTCACTCAAACGTTCACCATATGGAGGGTTGGTAATAATGACACCATATTCGCCCTGTGGTCTTGCACGATGAGCGGGCAGGACGCTGACTTCAATCTCTTTGGCGAAGCCGGCACTCTTGATTGCTGCCTGTGCAACTTCAATGGCTTCCGGATCGATGTCGCTGCCCGAAATTTGCAATGGAATATCGTCGCGAACCGCGTCAAATGCTTCTTCGCGCGCCTGTTCCCACAATTCTTCAGGAATGACAGCCCAGTCCTCGGAGTTAAACGTACGACGCAGTCCTGGTGCAATGTTCCAGCCGATCATGGCGGCTTCAATCAGCATGGTGCCTGATCCACAACATGGATCATAGAAGGGGCGGGATACATTCCAGCGACTGAGCTGAATAAGTGCCGCAGCAAGCGTTTCTTTGAGTGGTGCTTCGGTTACGAGTTTACGATAACCGCGTTTATGCAGACCTGGTCCCGTCGTATCTAAAGTAAGCAGAGCGCGATCGTTCAGCAGAATGACCTCAATCACATAACGAGACCCATCCTCTGGGAACCACTCCGTGTCATAAGTCAGCTTCAGTTTCTCTACGATTGCTTTCTTTACGATCCCTTGTGATGCAGGCACGCTGCTTAGCTGAGACTTGTGGGAGCGACCTTCTACCGGAAATTCGCCATCGGCTGGAATCCATTCCTCCCAAGGTAATGCTTTGGTACCTTCAAATAATTCATCGAAAGTTGTCGCCGGGAATTCACCCATTTTGATCAACACCCGATCAGAACTTCTCAGCCACAGATTACACCGGCAAATATCAATATAATCTCCAGTGAAGAAAACCCGGCCGTTGTCGATCGTAACATCCTCATACCCCAGCTGCTTCAGTTCCCGGGCGACAACAGCCTCGAGTCCCATCGCCGAGGTCGCAATCAATTGCAATTGAGCCATGTGATTCATTTCAACTCCATTTCAAGCTGGAGAAGGAATATCCTTCTCTCAGCTGTATAGTGACGGTGCGGCCTTGCCGCTTTCCGTGAAAAAACTTACAATGAGAAATGCGGTGAGCTAATGCATTTATCTTTCGAGTCGATGCAGCAGTTCAACCGCCTGTGTTTGACAACAAACATTTATTATAGAACATTGGCATCCATATGGAAAGCAGTCCAAGTGTCCAAGGAGGATTTTAGCGGTGAATCTGACCCCTGATGAATATGTAAATCAATTATTTCAAGAGGATGATCTCTTGTTAAAGGTAAAAGAAGCCATCCGATCGAACGGCATGCCGGAAGTTTCGGTGGCAGCAGCCTATGGCCGTTTGCTCACTTTTCTCGCGAAGACATCGAAAGCGGATGCTGTACTCGAAATCGGTGTACTGGGCGGATACAGCGGTATCTGTCTTGCTCGTGGTTTAAGTGACGGGGGAACCCTGACTTCGCTGGAACTGAAAGAGGAATACGCAGCGATGGCACGTGGTCATCTGGAGGAAGGAGGTTTTGGGGATAAAGTCGAATATCGAATTGGCCCCGCAGCCGACAGTCTAGAGCAGTTGGCGCAGGAAGGACGTACCTTCGATTTCTTCTTCATTGATGCAGACAAGGAGAATTATCCCGTATACCTCGATTACGCCATTAAGCTCGCGCGGCCTGGGGCGGTCATTGTGGGAGATAACTGTTTCCTGCGCGGCCGTACGCTGAATCCAGACAAGCAGGGTCCGGCTGTCCTCGCGGTTCGGCGCTTCAACGAGCAGATGGCCAGTGACCCGCGGCTCGTAACGACGATGCTACCGGATTATGATGGTCTGGCTCTGGCCTGGGTGAAGTAAGCATATCAGCTTACAGGAGAAAACTTCGGATGGATCGACATTCAAGCGGTTATTTCTGTTTTGCGATCATCCAATGAAATAAATAACTCAGTATATAGATGAAACGAAATCCGTGTTGCACCTAAATCTTAAATGCAGGAGATGGAGGGGCAATTACACAAAATACAAGAGACGATCACAACCCTGAGACAGGGAGTGGATCGTCTCTTGTTTTCTTTAAAGATATAAAGTGATGAGAGCCTTATTAAACTTCCGGCGTTCCGTAAGTCTCGAACCATTTTTTGATCGTGTCAAAATCATCGCTGAACGACAGTCCGAGCATCAACAAAATACGTGCTTGCTGAGGACTGAGGTTGTCACCGGCGATAACGCCTTTCCCTCCGCCATATACACTGCCTGAACCTGTCCGAGTGGTCGTTACGAAAATTACGCCATCCTCCACCGCTTGGGTACGTGCTTGTCCCATCGCTCTGGAGATACCGCCTGCTCCTGTGCCGGACGTTACGATTCCCTTGGCGCCGCCTTTCACAAATCCTTCAATAGCCTCGCCGCCAGCTTCCTGATAGGAAATCGCAATTTCCACCTTGGCGAGATCTGCCTTCGTGATTTTGCTCAGGTCGAATGCCGGTTTCAATGTACCTTCAGGCTTCAAGGCGCGTGCAGGAGCACGGTAAATTCGAATGTTTTCTTCATCAATATAACCTACTGCACCAAGCATCGGGGTTTCGAACGTGTCTGTTCGATAATCATTCGTTTTGGTCACGCCGCGTGCCAATTGAATGGTATCGTTCAACATCAGCACGGTTCCAAATGAAGTGGTGCGCCCGCTGCCTGCGAGCTTGATGGCGTTGTATAGATTGGCTTGTGCATCCGAGCCGATAACCGTCCAAGGGCGCATGGACCCTGTAATGACAACGGGTTTATCACTTTGTACGGTCATGTCAAGGAAGTAGGCGATTTCCTCCATGGTATCTGTACCAGTGGTAACTACAACGCTGTCATATTGAGCCAGAGCCTTATCTACCGTCTGAGATAAGTCATAGAGATCAGCCATGGTATAAGAACCTGAACCTGAATTTCCAAATTGGAGTGTGCTAACATCTGCAATCTTCTGTTTGTCCGGTAAGGCGTCGACCATTTCTCCAATCGGGAGTGTACCAGCTTTATAGTTCTGGAAGCTGGTTGCATCCTCGGATTGACCAGCAATCGTACCACCCGTTCCAATGACCAGAACATTAGGCAGTGCGGATTGTTTGGACGAATCTGATAGAGCAGGGATAGTTGTATTGCGAGCCGGCGAGGATGATGCTGTCTGAACCGCACTAGTTGTACCGCTCACTTCTACCGTAGCCGCGTGAGCCGCATAGGTCCCGATGGGGGACAGGGAAATGGTCAGAGCTGTCAAAGCGGCTGTGCTCCATACAGCCCAAGGACGAAGATTTGAAGTTTTTTTCATGAATAGCACTCTCCTTCAGGTTAGTTTCGTGTGATGTTTGTTGATGATGATATGTATATGAATTCAAATTGATTGTATTTCATGTTAAATAATATGACAATCGAAGATAAAGCTAGAGTAATCGGTTACATTGATAGAAATGTAGAGTATATATCGTGTTTATAAGGTTTTATGGATAAATGTAAGAAGATGAAAAAAGAGAAAGAGGAATATGAAATCATGATAAATGATTTTTGTGTCATATTTTATTACACATGAGTCTTTGGGCCTGGTAGATGTAGAAGGGGAATTTGGGGAAAGTGTTGCAGGATCGTCCATAGCAGAAGTGATCTTATCCAAAACGAATAATAGGGGTGTAAGTTAGCAAGTCTTGACGATTTTTGTAATACGGTCTAGGAAAAGAGGCTCAATTATTGCCAAATATTTGTATGCCCGCAGTGTTGAGTCTATAATATATGGTGATTTCAATATGTAAATAAATATATATCATTGATTGGAGGAGAAACGATGAACCGAGCACCCAGAAAGTATGCCAATTACATTCCGATCCGGGAGCTGGAGGTGGTGGAGCACCAATTACTTCCCTTCCAGGTGTACGCTGAACTTCGTGAAAATACTCCAGTCCGCTATGACAACCATCGAGAATGCTGGGATGTTTTCCGATATGAAGATGTGCAATATGTGTTGAAAAACCCTAAACTGTTCTCTTCTGAACGTGATCGTGCCAACGCCAGCATGCTTACTACAGATCCGCCGAAGCACAAACAACTGCGGGATCTGGTTAATCAGGCGTTCACACCTAGAGCGATCGAAGCATTAGCTCCGCGTATTCAGGAAATCGCTGATGAATTATTGACTCCGCACTTTTCAGAAGGCCATATGCGTCTTATCGATGATCTTGCTACTCCACTTCCGGTTATCGTGATTGCCGAATTGATTGGCGTCCCTGCCTCAGATCGCCAAAAGTTTAAAGACTGGTCTGATGCACTTGTGAAGGGTGCGCGGGATGACAGTGATGAAGCTTTCCAGGAATTGATGGAAGAAAAGAAACGGAACCAGCAGGAACTGGCGAGCTACTTCACGACCATTATGGAAGAAAGACGTCAGAGACCAGAGGAGGATCTGATCTCTTTACTGCTTGCTGCGGAGATTGAAGGGGAGAAGCTAACGGCAGAGGAAGTGGTCGGATTTTGCATCTTGTTACTTGCTGCCGGTAATGAAACTACAACCAATCTAATTACCAATGCCGTTCGTATTCTGTCAGAGCAGCCTGAGCTTCAACAGCAGCTGCGAGAACACCCTGAACTTATCCCGACTGCGGTGGAAGAAACGTTACGATATTATCCGCCAATTGTGGCTATTGGGCGTATTGCCAAAGAAAACGTGGAATTGAACGGACAAACGATTCAGGCTGGGGAACAGGTGATATCCTGGGTAGGTTCGGCCAACCGGGATAGCGCTCAATTCGATCAGGCAGATAAGTTCGTACCTGATCGCAAGCCGAACAGACATATGGGTTTTGGATTTGGTATTCACTTCTGTCTCGGTGCGCCGCTTGCACGACTTGAGGCGAGGGTTGTACTTCAGACGATGCTTCGCCAAATGGAAGACATTCAACTTGTGCCGGAAACGGTTTTGCAGCCGATTCAAAGTGCTTTTGTATTTGGCGTTAAAGAATACCCGATTCAATTCACAAGTTCAATTCATAAGCCATCTGACACAATGAATCAATTTTGAGGTTTGAGCAAATGAATGTGAAAAGCCGCTTTCATGCCTGATAAGGCGCTGAAAGCGGCTTTTTCTTAAGAACAAAATATCATTTGAATCCAAGCGTCACGATTCTCTGATCAGAGGGGGCTTTTTGTACAGCTTGAATCTTACCCATACCATGTTGAGCAGCAGCAGCCCACCAGAGACGATGAACAGTCCTTCAATGCCGATGAACCCGGCCATAAAGCCGCCGATTACGGCTCCAAGCATGTTACCCAATGCGAGTGTGCTCGTATTAAAGCTGAACGCCCGGCTAATCATGCTGTCTGGCGTATAGGAGCGAATGAGCGCGTTGACACTCGGAAGCAGGCCACCCATGAACACACCCATCATGAAACGGACGATGATGAGCTGCCATACCGTCTGCACGAAAGCTTGCGGTATAAGCATGAGCCCTGTTCCTATAAGAGAGAATGTAAGTACCTTGTGTGAACCTACCCTGTCACTGAGCTTCCCGAGAATTGGGGACATGGCCATGTTGGATAGTCCCGTGACTGCGCCGACAAGCCCTGCCCAGAAGGCGACGTTGACATCCGAACCGTGTAACTTCTGTACATATAGCGGCAAGAGTGACATCGGGCTGATCATGGCAAATTGCAATAGGAATGTTACAGCAAATAGCGCAGGTAACTGGGGAGACTTGTTCAGTTCCTTCAGACCGGACAATACGGATTGTTCCGGCAGTTTGGCCGCTTCCTTGCGGTCAAACTTCTCTCTGACCAGGAACATGGCGAGCATTGAAGCCGCAAAGATCAGTCCGCCAGTAATATAGAAGATAGGGCGGAAGCCCACTGCATCAGCAAGCAAACCGCCGATCAGCGGACCCAGAATCGTACCGGCCACTTGGCCGGATTGGCTGATGCCCATGGCAAAACCCATGCGATCTTTCGGCGTTGTACCCGAGATCAATGCAACTGCTGCCGGGTTGAAGCCGGAGATCGTACCGTTGAGCAGTCGTAATAAAAGGAGCTGCCATGGGTTCTGTGCAAAACCCATCAAGGCAATAACAATCGCCATCCCGAATCCGGAACGCAGCAACATAATTTTCCGTCCGTACTTGTCAGACAATTTGCCCCACAAGGGCTGGAACAAAAATGAGGTGAGGAAGTTGGCAGCAAATATAAATCCCGCCCATATGCCAATTTCATGCTCACCAACCACGCCAAGATCCCTGGCGAGATAAAGGGACAAAAACGGGGTAATCATGGTCATTCCCGAGTTGACCAGAAATTGTCCAAACCAAAGCACAATGAGGTTTACTTTCCACGTTTTCAAAGTGCTTTCACTTCCTTTCCGATCGTTTCTGCAACGTTTCAAAAAAACACGATTCTTTCATTATAACATAATTTGCATATGGATGAGGGGATGTAAGGAATGTCATAGTATTGTCATCGGAACAGATCGACACGTGGTTGTTACCGCTCTTTAAAAAGGGCATAATGTTATTTATGAGTCCAAAAACTATTGGAGGCTTCTTACATGAGCTATAATGATCGTCTGATTCAGGCCAGCTTCAAACAGCAGGTGGACCGTGTTCCCGTGTGGTACATGCGTCAGGCTGGGCGTTATGATCCCGAATATCGCAAGATTAAGGAAAAGTATTCTTTGCTCGAAATTTGCCGTCAACCTGAGCTAGCAGCTGAAGTTACACTCATGCCGGTACGTAAACTTGGTGTGGATGCGGCTATTTTGTATTCCGATATTATGAATCCGGTTGCTTCCCTCGGTATAGATTTTGATATTGTTAAAAATATTGGACCTGTCATAGACAATCCAATCCGCACGGCGGCAGATGTGGATCGTTTGCGTCCCATTGATGTTGAAGGAGATCTGTCTCATATTCTGGAGACGATTCGAATTCTGGACAAGGAACTGGATGTACCTCTGATTACGTTTGCCGGTGCACCTTTTACCATTGCCAGTTATTTGATTGAAGGCCGACCTTCCAAAGGGTACATACGGACCAAAACGATGATGTACAGTGAACCTGAAGTGTGGCATAAATTAATGCAAAAACTGGGCGATATGGTGATTACATATGTCCGTGCACACATTGCGAACGGCGGTAAGGCATTCCAACTGTTCGACAGCTGGGTTGGCGCGCTTTCGCCAAACGACTTTAGAACGTATGTGTTGCCGACGATTACTCGTATCTTTACCGAATTATCGGATTTGAATGTACCGAAAATTTATTTCCCGGGTGTGGCTTCTGGTGAATTGCTGCCAACATTGCACGATCTGCAAGCTGATGTGATTGGGCTGGATTGGAGAGTATCAATCTCCGAGGGGCGTAAACGACTGGGCGGAAAATTTGCTGTACAAGGCAACTTGGACCCTTATGTGCTGACAGCACCGATGGATCTGATCAAGCAGCATGCCAAATTGATTATTGACGAAGGTATCAAGGAGCCGGGGTATATTTTCAATCTGGGGCACGGACTATTTCCTGAAGCATCTTTGGATAAATTAAGAGAACTCACGGCGTATATTCATGAATATTCAGCTGAAGCACTGAAGACTGGGGTGACGGTTACTAATGACTAATACAGTAGGTGTACTGGTGATGTCGTATGGCACACCTGAGAATATGGAAAGTATTGAAGCGTATTACACACATATCCGGAGAGGACGTCCGCCTGAACCGGAACAACTGAAAGAATTGACCGACCGTTATGAAGCGATCGTTGGGGGTGTATTCCCACTTCGGGAAAACACGGATAATCAGGTTAAGGCTCTCCAGGAGACGTTAAACAAGGATGACCGTTCCAATGAGGTTGAATTCCGTTGTTATCAAGGGTTGAAGCATGCGTATCCGTTCATTGAGGATGGCGTGGAACAGATGGCGAAGGATGGAATTCAGACTGCAATAGGCATCGTGCTGGCACCACATTTCTCCACGATGAGTGTAGGGAGCTACATTAAGCGTGCTCGTGAGAAAGCGGAAGAACTGGGTATTCAGATGTCCTTCATTGAGAGTTATCACCTGCATCCGAAGTTGATTCAAGCTCTCTCCACACGTGTTAGTGCCAAATTGGATGCTTTCGAGGAAGCGGGAGCCAAACGCGGGGATGTGCGAGTGCTGTTCAGTGCACACAGTCTGCCTGCACGAATTGTAGATATCGGTGATCCATATCCGCAGCAACTGATGGAGACTTCGGAAGTCATTGCTTCCCGTTTAGGTATTACGAATTGGCAGTTCACGTGGCAAAGTGCGGGACGGACGGCGGAGCCGTGGCTGGGCCCTGATATTCTGGACACGCTTCAGGATCTTGCTCGTGAACAGGTGGAAGATGTGCTTGTAGCACCGATTGGATTCGTATCGGATCATCTGGAAGTGCTCTATGATCTTGATATTGAAGCTAAAGCGATTGCCAAAGAGATCGACATGCGCCTTATGCGTATCGATTCTCTCAATAGTGACCCACTTTACATGGAAACGTTAAGTGACGTCATTATTAACCAGTGGCAGCAAGGAACGGATGAGTAATGGAAGACCATAAACGTCGTGTCGTTGTTGTCGGCGGAGGTCTGACCGGCCTAAGCGCGGCATTTTATATTCGGAAGCATTACCGGGAAGCAGGGGTTGAACCTGTCATTACCTTGGTTGAGAAGAGTTCTTCCATGGGTGGCATGATTGAAACGCTACACCGGGATGGGTTCGTCATTGAGAAGGGCCCAGATTCTTTCCTTGCCCGCAAAACGGCGATGATTGATTTGGCTAAAGAGCTGGAAATTGACCATGAACTGGTCAGCCAAAATCCGGAATCCAAAAAAACGTACATCATGCAGCGTGGCAAGCTGCATCCTATGCCGGCAGGACTCATTCTCGGTATTCCGACGGAGTTGAGACCTTTTCTGAGAAGTGGTCTTGTATCTCCGGCAGGCAAGCTGCGCGCATTAATGGATTTTGTCATCCCTCCCCGTCGTACAACGGAGGATGAATCGCTTGGTTATATGATTGAGCGCCGCCTTGGAGCGGAAGTGCTGGAAAACCTGACTGAACCGTTGCTCGCAGGCATCTATGCAGGTGATATGCGGCGATTGAGTCTTCAGGCAACCTTTCCGCAATTCGGTGAAGTGGAGCGGGATTATGGTAGTTTGATCCGAGGAATGATGACTGGCCGCAAACCGACAGAGACCCATACGGGAACGAAGAAAAGTGCTTTTCTGAACTTCCGTCAGGGCTTGCAGAGCCTGGTTCATGCGCTTGTACATGAGTTGCAGGACGTGGATCAACGGCTGAACACTTCCGTGAAATCTCTGGAGGTTCAGACTGGAGATTCGGCCAGGTATAGCATTCAACTGGATAACGGAGAGCGTCTTGAAGCAGATGATGTAGTCATTACCGTGCCTACGTATGTTGCATCTGAACTGCTGCAACCACATGTGGATACAGCTGCTCTGGATGCAATCAATTACGTATCGGTAGCGAATGTGGTGCTGGCTTTTGAGAAAAAGGATATTGAACATGTATTTGATGGGTCTGGTTTCCTCGTTCCGCGTAAGGAAGGCCGCAATATTACAGCATGTACTTGGACATCAACTAAGTGGCTGCACACCAGCCCGGATGACAAAGTACTGCTTCGTTGTTATGTTGGCCGTTCCGGAGACGAACAGAATGTGGAACTTCCGGATGATGCACTGACAGATCTAGTACTCAAGGACTTGCGCGAAACAATGGGCGTAGAGGCCGTTCCGATCTTCTCGGAAATTACTCGGCTTCGCAAATCCATGCCGCAGTATCCAGTAGGTCACCTGCAGCAGATTGCAGCACTCCGGGAGGAACTTGGCAGCAAATTGCCGGGGGTATACATTGCGGGTGCTGGTTATGAAGGGGTAGGCTTGCCTGACTGTATCAGACAGGCGAAGGAAATGTCAGTGCAAGCTACGCAACTCATTGCTGCAAAATAATTAACGTACATGGCTGTCTCGATCGTAGAGTTTTTCTACAGGGGAGACGGCCTTTTTTTGCACCATAAAGCGAAAAGGGGAGAGAGATGAATTCTTTCAATGTTCGCACTTCCAAGGAATGATGGAAATCCAGAATATGCCTGATATAATATGATAAGGATTGCTGTGAACAAGAAGAGGAGTTGCCTATGTATCCCCCAAGATCAAAACGAAGTGTACAAAAGAAAAAAGTAAAACGTGCCCGCAAACGTATGGTCTGGATCATTAATTTGGTATTAATTGTGGCTATCGGACTTGTCTGCCTCTATTATGCAGTTGGAATGAAGGAACAGCAGGCGGACCCGGAAGTAAAAGAAACGGTTGTGAATCAGGAATCTGTGAATGAGGAGAGCCCTCAAGGCGGTGATCAGGTAAGTTTACCTGATACTGACACGGAGGTAGGTAATACTTCGGATGATGGGTCGGAGGGTTCTACTGAACAGGTAACTGAAAATTCCGGCGGTAAGTCTGGTGAGAAAAAGCCTGATGCTGCAGACTCCAAGGCAAATGGAAAGACAGATACGGGAACGAAAAAAACGACGGATACTTCTGCTTCTTCCGGCTCCAAGGGGAGTGAAGGTACAGGAACTGAGACGACACAGCCATCTAATTCGGCAAACGATGTAACCATTAACTTTGTTGGGGATATCCAGTTTTCGGGCAAAGTGGCTGAATTGTTGGATAAGAATGGTTATGATTATCCCTTTGCAAAGCTCGGCAACTTGTTCAAGGAAGATGATCTGACCATTGGAAACCTCGAAACCCCCGTAACCCTTGGTGGAACTGGTGCAGCAAACAAAACCTATGTATACAAGTCTTCGCCAAAAGCGCTCGAAGCGATGGCTTCAGCAGGTTTTGACGCCGTGAATCTCGCCAACAATCATATTCTGGATCAAGGTGTAGAAGGTCTGGTTGATACGTTAACTTACCTTGAGCAATACGGTATAGCGCACACAGGAGCGGGTATGAACAGGGATGAGGCTTATGCACCAGCTTATCTGGAGCGCAAAGGCATGAAGATTGCACTGCTTGGATTCAGTCGGGTTGTGCCTGAAACAAGCTGGAAAGCGGAAGGGAATCGGGCAGGTGTTGCCGAGACCTACGATTCTACTGGAGCGGTAAAAGCAATTCAGGAAGCCCGCCAAAAGGCTGATCTGGTCATCGTTGTTGCACACTGGGGAGAAGAACGGGTCAGCACTCCGAATAATGATCAGACCCGACTGGCTCATGAATTTGTAGATGCAGGTGCCGACCTGGTCATAGGTGGGCATCCCCATGTCTTGCAAGGTGTGGAGTACTACAAGGGCAAATGGATTGCATATAGTACAGGCAACTTTATTTTCTCGAAATCAACAACAGAGGAAACGTGGAAAACAGCAGTTTTTCAGGCGAGCTGTAGTAAGGATGCCAAATGCAGCATGAAGATTATCCCTTATGAGGCAGGGTTGGGTCAGGCCATTCCCATGGTGGACCAAGCCAACAAACTTCTGCTGGAGCAGATGACCCAGCTCTCGCCAGGTATTCGTTTTGATGCGAACGGATTCGCATCGGTAAATTAAGGTTCGATTTATTTATTTATTTAGGAGGGGATGAAATGAACAACCTTTGTGTAGCGCACCGTGGTTTTTCGTCCATTGCACCAGAAAATACGATGGCTGCATTTCTGCTTGCCATGGAACAGCCTGAAGTTCAGTGGATGGAGTTGGATGTACAGCTGTCACGTGATGGTGTACCGGTGGTTATTCATGATTTTACTTTTGATCGGACTACGAATGGAAAAGGATTAGTTCGGGAAAAGGACTGGGCAGATATTCAACAGCTGGATGCGGGATCTTGGAAAGGAAAAGCTTATAAAGGGGAACGTGTTCCTTCGCTTAGTGAAGTGCTGGAACGCACCTGTGGCAAAGTGAGATTGAATATCGAACTGAAAACGCAAGGCAATATGTATCCCGGCCTGCCGGCAGCGGTTATTCATGAGGTGAGGAAGAGACATATGCAGCATGATGTGGTCATCACTTCGTTTGAACCTGCGGCTCTGGTTGAAGTGAAGAAACTGGCCCCGGAGTTCAAAACAGGTTTGATTATTGATGCACGCCCAGGGGATCTGGCAGCAGTGCTGCGGCAGATGAATTGCAGTTTTCTTTCCATCGGTTACACCAATGTGGACAAATCGCTGATGCGCGAGATGCGAAATGAAGGCATTCAGGTCATGGCCTGGACAGTGGATGACAAAATCATCATGAAGCGTCTTGCGGCGATTGATCCGGAGCTGATGTTATGCACAAACCGGCCTGATGTGTGGGAACAGGCTTTTCAGGAAACGAGCAGCCGATTTTTCAGACCCTAAACTCCAATTTTTTGAATAGCGAAAATATGATATGTACTTATATAATAAAAAGATGAATATGCTCCATATACGCTAATGAATCCGATAAAGGTGGTCGTAAAATCCATGCTGACAAACATTCGCAATGTATACTGTGTAGGACGAAATTATAAACTTCATGCAGAAGAACTGGGTAACGCGGTTCCGGATGAACCAATGATCTTTATGAAACCTTCCCATGCGGTTGTTGCCTTGAATAGTGAAACGCTGCAATTACCTGCGACAAAGGGCGAAGTTCATTATGAGGCTGAACTGGTCATTCAAATCGGGCGGGATTATGAGCCGGGTATGGCTGTAGATGAGTTGGTTGACGCGTATGCGTTTGGCATTGATTTTACATTACGTGACGTACAGACGGTCATTAAGAAAAAGGGCCATCCGTGGACGGCAGCCAAAGGGTTCAAGAATTCGGCTCCGGTTACTGCATTCCAGCCATTTCCGGGGTCCCAGGCTCTTCTTGAGAAAGACTTTACACTCACCAAGAACGGTGCCGAGGTCCAACGTGGCAATATTCGTAACATGATCTTCAGTCTACATGATATTGTGGATTATGTAGGTCATCATTACGGACTGGGACCTGGAGATATCATCTTTACAGGCACACCAGAAGGGGTTGGACCAACGGCAGCAGGAGATGTGCTTGAACTAGCCTGGGACGGCGAATCTCTGGGCAAATGCACAATTGCAGCAGCAGTTCAGTAAGTATCATACATCATCAATTTGCTTATTTAGAGTAAATATGAAACAGATAAGGGGCGTTTCGACGCTCCTTTTTGGCGTGCCCTCATTCTCTGCCTTAGCACATGGGAGACTATTCATTCACGCGAAGCTGTATGCTGTATTGGCACTCTCCGTGACCAACTCTTCCAATTCACTGCTTTGCACTGCGTGCTGCTCCGCGCTAATACTCCCACTTGCGAGTCGTTGATCTAACTGCTCCTTGAGCTGCCTTATTTGCAATGCGACAACCTCGTTGAAGTCACCAGCGTTCTCATCTGCAATCATCCTCAGCGATTTACCCGCGTACAGATCCTGAACCAAGTCATCTTCAGAATGTTGATTCAGAGCACTCAGCAACTCATCCTCGCTATTGTCTTTGGTATCTATGTTAACGATGGACCATTTCGTCAAAGGTATAGGGGTTATCGCTGATCTGCCCCAGGCTGTTCCGGCGAAAGACATGGTGACAATCATTGTTCCGACAATGATTACGCGCTTCATATTCATATGTGTCATCCTCATTTCTATGGTTAAGTACGAATTGAATCGTAGCTGGTTTGATGTAACGCTCTGAGGATAGTGTAACTGGGAAAGCTGAAGTGAAACTTAAAACCGGATAAGTAATCTAGATATGAGAGACATCGAGCTACGAAAAAATAAATCTAAATTCACACTTGACAGGTTGGGTTAGTGGGTTATATGATGAACTCAATTATTTTAACACTAATTAAATGAACAGTGAAATAAATTGAACTGAAGCGAGCTGATTGGACCACCAAAGGCTCCCGGGACTACTCCACTATGGAATGTCTGCGGGAGCCTTTTTTCGTATTTGCTGCCGTTTCAGTTAGACAGGGAGGATGAAATGAGCAATAACGACTGGGAAGCGTTGGAGAAGACAGATTGGTTGTTTCGTAAAATGGTCAGACGATTCGTGAAAGAACGAGATCGCATATCGGTAGAGGGGGTCAGTTTACCGGGCATGCTTATCCTTCACAAAATCATTCGTGAAGGGGAACAGCGATTGGGGGATTTGGCTGAACAACTGGACTTCACTTCAGGTGCCATTACAGCGTTAACAGACAAGTTGGAGAAAAAGGGACTTACGATCCGCAGGCGCAAGGAAGATGACCGTCGGACGGTTTTGCTCGACATTACTGCCAGTGGACGGGAGATGTTTGCACGTAACAGCAATATCGGTGCCCGATGTATCACGCTTCTGTTTGAGGGCTTTACGACGGAGGAACTGGAGCAGCAAAGCCAATTTTATGAGCGGGTGATAGCGAATCTGGAGGGATTCTCGGATACGCTGCTGGAATTGGCAGAGAACAACGGGAGGCAGGAACACGATCCATCCACCGAAAGTGACCCTGAACAGAAGCAGAGGGAGAATACCGGAAAGAGCAACTATCTCAGTTATTAACGTTTGATCCGATGTGAAAACAAACAATCCAAGGGAGAGATGATCAATGGGGCATTCAACAATTTATCCAACCGGGGCAACCGTATATAACCCTGATAAGGCTTGGGGCGGTTATACCGTCTATCAGGCAGGCGAGGAAGGGGTTGTACTGATTGATATGAATGGTAAGGAGGTTCACCTGTGGAAAGGGCTGCTGGGTTTTCCGGCCAAAGTTTTCCCCGGTGGCTTCGTATTGGGCAGCACAGGGCGAAGAGATCCGAAGTTCGGTATCCAGGACAACGTCGATTTGGTTCAGGTGGATTGGGAAGGCAATATTGTATGGAAGTACAACAGCTACGAACACATTGAAGATCCGGGATATGAACCGCTGTGGTACGCTCGTCAGCACCATGATTTTCAGCGTGAAGGCAATCCGGTCGGCTATTACGCCCCTGGGCTTGCACCTAAGACCCAGAGCGGGAAGACACTGATTCTTGCTCATAAAAATGTGAACAACCCGTCCATTTCGGATAAACCTCTGCTTGATGATGCGATTATAGAAGTCGATTGGGAAGGGAATGTATTATGGGAATGGCTGCCGAACGAGCACTTTGAGGAACTTGGATTTGATGAGGCCGCCCGTAATGTTTTGTACCGTGACCCAAACACACGCTCATTCGGACATCTCGGTGGTGGTGTGGGCGATTGGCTACATATTAATTCAGCTTCTTATGTTGGTCCAAACCATTTCTATGAAAATGGAGACGAGCGGTTCCATCCCGACAATATTATCTGGGATGCCAGAGAAGCAAATATTATCGCAATAACCGACAGACAGAGTGGAAAGATCGTATGGAGACTAGGGCCGGATTACTCTTTGCCTGAAGTAAAGCATATTAGCACCATTATTGGACAGCACCATGCACATATCATTCCCAAAGGTTTGCCTGGAGAGGGGAATCTGCTGGTATTCGACAATGGTGGCTGGGCCGGTTATGGCCTGCCCAATCCGGCTTCTCCATACGGCTTGAAACATGCTGTTCGCGATCATTCACGCATACTGGAGATCAATCCGGTGACGCTGGAGATCGTTTGGCAATATACATCCGCAGAAGCCGGATTTTCCGTTCCGACAGATTCCTATAAATTTTATAGTCCGTATATCAGCTCCGCTCAGCGGCTGCCTAATGGTAACACGCTAATTACGGAAGGCTCCAATGGTAGATTGTTCGAGGTTACATCTGAGTATGAGCTGGTTTGGGAATATATTTCCCCTTATAAGGATGGACGGAACACCAATATGGTCTATCGTTCGTATCGCGTGCCTTATCACTGGGTACCACAGCTGGAGAAGCCCCAAGAGGTTGCTATTGAAGCCATTGATGTTTCCGCCTACAGAGTGCCGGGAGCAGCGCCCAAAGGTTCTTCATCCGTTGTAAGTGTTGAAGTAACACTGCCGTTTGTTGAAGGTGCAGCCTGTGTGGCAACGTCAGATGAAGGCAAGTAAGGTGGCGCAGAGCGACGAACAATGATTAGAACGAATGGGGTGCATATTGTGAGAAAACCATCCACCTTAACTGGTGCGTTATTAATGCTCTTATCCATGTTATTGATATTATCGGGATGTTCTGCAAACGAATCGGTATCCGAAGCAAAGGGTGCTTCCGGCACAGAGGCAAAAAAAGTGAAAATCCGGATCGCAGATACAAGTACTAACCCAACGTTCAGGGTAGCTATTGCCAAGGGTTTCTTTGCAAGCCACGGTATTGATGCAGAGAGCATCACGTTTGGTTCGCCAGCGGAAGGTGTAAATGCGCTATTTATCAAGCAGGTGGATATTGCGTACGGAGCTGACTTTCCTGTATTAAACGCTTTGGCAAAAGGGGATTACTCCGTCATTGCTTCCGCAGGTCAGGCTACGAATGAAGCAGCAGCTGCGTGGAAGTTGTATGCCAAGAACGATATACAGAGTGGTGCAGATCTGAAGGGTAAAAAAGTAAGTTTCATCCGCGGTACATTTATTCCTTACCTGTGGGATGAATATTTGAAGGACCAGGGATTGGAGTTAGGTGCAGTAACTCAGGTCGGTCAGGGGGCATTTGACGAAGCGTACATTGCACTAAAGCAGGGCGATCTAGATGCAACCTGGGTCATTGGTTCCGCCTTAACTGATAAGTTCGATGCGCTTGAAGGCGTGCATCAGCTCACCGATATGTCCCAAACCCCTGTACGCCTTGGAATGGGGCTTGTAGCAAGCAATGAGTTCATCCAGGCGAACCCTGAAACGGTGAGTGGTTTTCTCGCAGCGCTGAATGAAGCCTCCGTATATGCCCAGGCACATCCTGAAGAGGTTGCAGACCTGATGTATAAGGAAACCAAGCAGCCTAAGGAGGCCACCTTGAAGGATCTTCCGATCAATCCATGGGAAGTTGGATTTACCCAGGCAGCTTATGACAGTCTGGCAGGGCAGAAGCAGTATATGGTGGATAACGGAATCATCGAACACGATTTTGATCTCGATAGCAAACTGAACCTGGAGCCCCTGAAGCAGACACTGCCAGATAAAGTGACTTATAGTAATTAACTCGCAAATTGAATGGAGGTGTTCTCATGTCCTTACCTGCAGATCAGCATACGATTCGTATCGAGCAGCTTCGCAAAACATACAATGCCCCCACCCATGGGGATGTACACTATATTATCAAGGATGTCGATCTGATCATCAAGGGAGGGGAATTCTTTGTCCTGCTTGGCCCCAGCGGATGTGGCAAGTCCACGCTTCTAAATATGATTGCAGGCTTTATCTCCAAGTCTGGCGGTCAGCTCAAGGTGGATAATAAGGAGATCGATAGACCGGGCAAGGATCGGGCCATGGTATTCCAGCAGGCGGATTCTTCTCTCTTTCCATGGCTTACCGTAAGGGAGAATGTGGAGTTTGGACTTCGGATGGCCAAGGTGCCCAAGTCTCAGCGGCGTACAATATCAGACCGATACATCGAGCTTGTTGGACTGGGTAGTCATGAAGCAAAATTTCCAAAGGAACTGTCAGGTGGCATGAAGCAGCGGGTACAATTGGCCCGGGTGCTAGCTAACGATTCGGCCATCCTGTTGATGGATGAACCCTTTGGAGCGTTGGATGCAATGACTCGGCGTACGATGCAGAAAGAGCTGGTCAATATTTGGCAGGAAACTCACAAGACCGTTATTTTTGTCACTCATGATATTCAGGAGGCGCTCTTGCTGGGTCAGCGGATAGGAATTATGTCAGTAGGACCTTCATCCAAGATAACGGATATATATGACAATGCTCTGTCTTATCCGAGGAACATTGCTTCATCGGAGTTCAACATTCTATATGACCAGATTCAAAGCCATTTTGAAGAATAATTGAGGTGATAGCAAGATGAGGTGGTTGGAGAAAAAGTGGGTGTCTATCCCTCTATTGTGGGTGACGGTAATTCTGATTTGGCAGCTAGGGGCCATGCTCTATGGTCCTGAAGTGATTCCCGGTCCGTGGGATACCATTCTTGGTGCCCGTGAACTGCTTGCTGACGGTACACTGATGCAGTATATCGGAATTAGTTTTACACGTGTGCTTGCGGGTTGGGTGCTTGGCAGTGTGATAGCGATCCCGGTAGGGCTTATCATCGGCAAGGTTCATATGATCCGGCTGTTTGCCGAACCTTTCCTTAATTTTATCCGCTTTATTCCGCCGATTGCATTCATTACCCTATTCCTGGTCTGGTTCGGGATTGGGGAGCAATCGAAGATTGCACTCATCATGTATGCAACGTTCTTCATCGTTGTGTTAAACACGCTGACAGGTGTACTCTCCATTGAAGAAGACAAGATCCGGTCAGCCCGCAGCATGGGAGCAAACGAATGGCAGATTTTGCTGCATGTCGTTGTTCCGGCGACGACTCCGTATATTTTCACGGGGGTACGACTGGCAATGGGCACTTCCTATATGGCTATTATCGGAGCAGAAATGATTGCTGCAAATGAAGGCGTGGGTTATCTGATCTGGAATTCTCGATTATTCTTTCGCACAGATTGGATCTTTGTCGGCCTGATTTCTCTGGGCTTTATGGGCTTTCTCACCGATCGGTTGTTCAATTGGTTTGGTCGCAGCGTGCTCTACCGTTATGGTGTAATTGGTGGAACGAAGCGTGTCTGAACTGGCACTTGAGTTGATGGCATCCTCGAATCCTTGATTAAACGGAAGCAGGATCATTCATCACAGTTTTATCACAATATCATAAACCTGATTTGGCAGCTTTCAAAGTTGCCAAATCAGGTTTTTTGTATGCGGGGTCAGGGAGTTTCGGCATTGGGTTCAAACCGTGGTATAATTAAATTTCAAAAATATAAAACGTCATGTGGGCCATAGATGCTACCACATGCAGGAGAACTTATGGACTGGATTATTGGCGCCGTATGCGCTTTTATTGTAGCGGGTGCTGCTTACGCGAAGAAGTCGTTAACCCTGTCCGGCTGCCTGGCGGCTGTGATCATGGGTACGATATATTACGGAGCGGGCAACCTGTTCTGGTTTGGAACACTGCTGCTGTTTTTCATTACCTCAACACTGTTCTCCAAATTTCGCAAGGATCGCAAGCAGGAGCTTGAGAAATCGTATGCCAAGACGGGCAATCGTGATGCTGGACAGGTCATGGCTAACGGTGGAATCGGCATGTTTCTTGTTCTGGGGAACTGGATCCTTCCACACCCGGCCTGGATGTATGCTTTTATTGGTGTAATGGCTACCGTTACTTCAGATACATGGGCAACCGAGTGGGGAAGTCTCAGCCGTAAGCCACCGCGCTCTGTCGTGACGTGGAAGGTGCTGACTCCAGGTACTTCTGGAGGTGTTTCATTACTTGGGACGCTGGCTGCTGCCATAGGTGGAGCTTTAATCGGGGCAGGAGCATTCTTCTTTTCCTGGATTGCCGGGATCGGAGGATTGAGTCTGCTCAGCTGGACGTGTGTCGGCCTTGTAGGCGGATTGGCAGGAGCTTTTGCCGATTCTTATCTGGGCGCAACGGTTCAGTATATGTATCGTTGTACTGTGTGCGGCCGTGAGGTCGAGGTTAGTGAACATTGTGGACACAGAACCGTTCGAGCGCGTGGCTGGACTTGGATGAGTAATGATCTGGTGAACGTGCTCAGTTCGGTGATCGGCGGATGTTTAGCGATCGGTTTGGGTATCATTTTGGCGTCGTAGGGAGGGAGTGCGTTTGAGCACTGTGCAAGGAGACAAATCGGAGGCAATTCTGGATGCAGCTTATGGTATTTTCGGTTCAAAAGGATTCTATGAGACGAAAATGTCCGATATTGCGGACGAAGCAGGCATCGCGAAAGGCACCATTTATTTATATTTCAAAAATAAGGAACAATTATTTATCGCCGTATCCAAGCGGGATTGCGACAGTTTTATCAGTCGCCTGGATTATGCATTGAAATCACATGAGAGTACGGGGGATAAGCTGGGTGCGATCGCCAAGACTCACCTTACGTATTATTATGAGCGTCGCAATCATACCAAGCTGTTTTTTATGGCACCCAATAATGATCCGGATCTGATGAAATTCATGAAGGCATTTATGAATGAATATATGAGCATGGTGCGTGAGGTGTTAGAGAATGCTGGTGTGCCTGAGCCTGTGCTGCTCGCAGAAGCTTATATCGGGATTCTCGATCGGCTAAAGATGGATATCATGTTGAATCCGGAATTTAATGAGGAGCACCTGAACAAACGAATTGCCTTTGCAGCAGCTCTGTTTCTGGACGGATGTCGTTCCTTTTTGCAAGTATAGCGTGAGTGTAGTTGCATCTTATGTGCAGCCTCATATTGAATACATTTTACAGAGAAGTAGGTTACGAGCAATGAACATAATGACGGTAGAGCAAGTTGCGAAAAGCTATGGTGAGAAAATATTGTTTAAAGACGCCTCATTCGGTATGGGCGATCAGGACAAGATTGGTGTCGTTGGTGTCAATGGAACCGGGAAGTCCACATTTTTGCGTGTCATTGCAGGTATGGAGCCAGCGGATGAGGGACAGATCTCGATTGGGAATGACGTGCGTATACAGTTCCTGGCACAGAATCCGCAGTTTAACCCGGATAATACAGTCTTGCAACAAGTATTTGAGGGCGACAGCCCGGAGATGAAAACAGTACGTGAGTATACAGAAACAATGGAGCTACTGGAGCTTAATCCTTCCGATCCGGCACTGCAAGAGCGTTTATTGCGCTTGAACCAGCAAATGGAGCAGCTCCAGGTTTGGCAGATGGAAAGTGAAGCGAAGAGCATTCTATCCAAACTGGGCATTCGTCAATTTGATGCGCTGATGGGCACATTGTCTGGTGGACAACGTAAACGGGTGGCGCTTGCTTCTGCGCTGATTCATCCCTGCGAATTGCTCATTCTGGATGAGCCTACGAACCACATTGATAATGATTCTGTAGTTTGGCTGGAACAGTATTTGCAAAAACGGCGCGGCGCCCTGCTCATGATCACGCATGATCGTTATTTCCTGGATCGTGTAGCCAATGTGATGCTGGAGCTAGATCATGGGCGTTTATTCCGGTATGAGGCCAACTATACCCGCTTCCTGGAACTGAAGGCTGAGCGTGAAGAGCGTGAATCCGCATCCGAACAAAAACGGCAAAATCTGCTGCGTACGGAGCTCGCCTGGATTCGTCGCGGTGCAAAAGCACGGACCACGAAACAAAAAGCGAGAATTGATCGCTTTGAACAGTTGAAGGATCAACAGGGACCCAATCGTTCAGGCTCATTAGAGGTATCCGTGGGTTCCACTCGTTTGGGTAAAAAAATACTGGAGATCGAGCATCTGTCCAAATCGGCAGATGGCCGCAAATTGATTGAAGATCTCAGTTACATTGCGGTACCAGGTGACCGGGTAGGTATTGTCGGCCCGAACGGCAGCGGTAAATCAACCTTGCTGCAAATGATTTCTGGTAAGCTGGAACCCGATGCCGGTGAGGTTGTTGTGGGCCCGACGGTTAATCTGGGCTACTTCACTCAGGAGCATCAGGAGATGAATGAATCTCTGCGGGTTATTGAGTACATCAAGGAAGTGGCCGAGAATATAAAAACGGCTGATGGATCTCTTATTACAGCAGCTCAGATGCTGGAGCGTTTCCTCTTCACCCCTGCGTCACAGTGGACACCCATCTCCCGTCTGTCTGGCGGAGAAAAGCGTCGTCTGTACCTGCTGCGTGTGCTGATGGCTGCACCGAATGTCCTGCTGCTGGATGAGCCGACGAACGACCTGGACATTCAAACACTTGCAGTACTCGAAGATTACCTGGATGATTTCCCGGGTGTTGTATTTGTCGTATCCCATGACCGGTACTTCCTGGATCGGACGGTGGATAAAGTACTGTCTTTTGAAGGTGGCGGTGCTGTGCGTGTGCATGTTGGGGACTACAGTGAATATGCAGAATGGATGTTAAAAAATGCCCCTGCATCTTCTCAGGATAGTGCGACGGGAACAGCTGCTAAATTGAAACCGGCAGCAACGGAAGAAAGTAAACCTGCTGTCTCGGCCGCTAAACCTAAGTTGAAGTTCAGCTTCAAGGAACAGCGTGAATATGACCAGATTGATGAGAATATCGAGAAAGCTGAAGCCAATCTGGCCCGCATTAATAAAGAGATGGAAGAATCGTTTAGCGATTCAGCCCGTCTACAGGAGTTAATGGCAGAGCAGGCGGAGGCGGAGCGACATCTGGACGAACTGATGGAACGGTGGACCGTTCTGAATGAGCTTGCGGAACAGATTGAAAACAGCAAGTCTTAAAGTATATTTCAGTGAATCGTCTTCTCTTCAAAAGCGACTTGTAGTCGTCTTTTGGGGGAGGGCGATTTTTTTTGCATTGATGAAAATGAATTTATATGAAACGTTAACCATATTCAAACCGTTTATTAAATAAAGAATTCCATAGAAGGGGGAGAACTCCACATCCATGTACAGAGAACTGAATGAACAATTGGCAGTGATCAAGGAAAAGGGAAGAATGTACGATAAATGGAATGATCGGCTGGAGAAGCTGAATCAGGAGGAAGCGGAATGGAAAAGGAAAGTACAGCAGCGTCTGGAGCATCTACAGAAGGAACAAAACGATGTGGATCGCCTCAACAACATGACGTTATCAGCATTCTTTTATCATTTAATCGGCAAAAAAGAGGATCGACTGGAAAAAGAAGAACTGGAGTTGATGGAAAGTAAGGCAGAGTACGATACAGCATGCCAGATGTTAACGGATATCCAGAAGCAGCGCTCGCAAGTTAAGCAGCAACTGGACGGACAGCGGCAATACCAATTCTGGCAAAGTGATTACAAGGTGTTATTGGGCAAGAAGGAAAACGATTTGCTCGATAAAGATGCAGAATTGCAGCAGATGGCTGAGGATCGGGAACATCTCTCGGGAGAGCTTCAGGAGCTAAATGAAGCGGATCGAGAAGGTCAGTATCTGCTCGATGCACTTGAACGTGCTGAAAAGGCTTTGTCCTCTGCGGGAAATTGGGGAGTATACGACATGATGGGTGGGGGGATGATCTCGACCCATATTAAGCGCAGCAGAATGGATGACGCTCAGGTTGCTATTGTCGATGCCGGAAGACGTCTTCGCCGATTTCAGAAGGAGCTGGAGGATGTGAAGATGGCTGTAAACACGGAATTACACCTTGGAGGCCTGCTTTCATTCGCAGACTATTTCTTCGATAATCTCTTTGTGGATTGGATGGTACAAGACAAAATTCGCAAAGCTGAAACTCAGGTGAAGGATGGACTGAGTGCAGTGCGAAGCACGTTGCATGTGCTGAAGGATGAGATCCGGGATCACAAAGTGAAGCTGGAGCTTCTGGAACGTAGGTATAGCGAATATATTGAACGAGCAATTTGAGACATTTCAAAGAAGAAGGACACTTCCGGCTTGCGCCTAAACGGCGCAGCAGAAGTGTCCTTTTTTACATGATAAAAGTGAATGATAAATATCCAAGTCGGCATGCCCGATCAGATCGAGATCACAACTCTGATCATTTATTCAAATGCTGTATTTCCATTCGACTTGTGTATGACCATGTCACAATTTACTTGGTCGTAATATATGCGGCGAGCAGTCTCGCTGTATTCAGGACAGCGTCTTTATGCGTGCGTTCCATGGAGTGGGAAGCATGAACGCCCGGACCAATCAATGCAGCACGAATGTTATTTCCTCCACGTAATGCTGCACTGCCGTCGGAGCCGTATTGTGGATAAATATCAACGACATAATCAAGGTTTGCTTGTTTGGCCAGTTCGATCAGTCGCGAGGTCATATCGTAGTCATATGGTCCGGATGAATCCTTGGCACAGATGGATACATCCGTCTCCTTGCAGCTAAGGTCGTCACCCATTGCGCCCATGTCTACAGCAATCAATTCGCTGATTTCCGCAGGAATATAAGATGCGCCGTGTCCAACTTCTTCATAGTTCGAGATGAGCAGCGAAACGTTATGCAGTGGTTTCCAGTTTTCCCGATGTGCAGATTCCAGGATACCGAACAAAGCAGCTACGCTGGCTTTATCATCAAGGTGACGCGATTTGATATATCCGCTGGGTGTAATGACCGCACGGGCATCGAAGGAAATAAAGTCCCCTACAGAGATACCCAATGCCAGAACATCTTCCTTGGAAGAGACCACTTCATCAATGCGTACTTCCATATGGCTCTCGCTTCGCTCAAACGTACGTGCATCCGGATAGACGTGTACAGAAGGGTGCAGGGAAAGGATGGTGCCTGTGTAGGTCTTTCCATCGCGTGTGTGGATGGTGCAATACTCATTCTCGATACTGTTCATGGTAAATCCACCGACAGAGGTAAGCTTCAGTGTGCCGTAGGATGTGATGGAACGCACCATAGCTCCCAATGTATCCACATGTGCACTCAATCCGATCGTTCTGGAAGAGTCCTGCCCAGGCAATGTGAGCACAGCTCCCCCCTTGTTGTTCAATTCAAAATCAACATGAAGTGATTCAGCTTCCTTGCGGATCATCTCAATAATATCGTGGGTATAGCCACTAGGGCTGGGAGTATCGAGTAACTTTTTCAGAAAAGACAGGACATAGGATTCGTCAATGGTAAAACTCATATGGAAATTTCCTCCTCGTTAATAATTGTGCAGTAAGTTGTTCTTAAAACAGAATACAGCCTGTCTGGCAGAATGTACAATTCCATTCTTGATAGCCAGCAGGCTGCTCTGATGTGTTACAGCGTACCCGAAGGATTTCCTTTTCGTTGACTCTGAATGGAATCGGACTCCACAGAAACGTTGTCCGAATCGATCGTTCCGAATGTATCCATGGATTTAAACGAATCCAGAGAAGAGGTAGAGCTGCTTGCTGCGGAGTTTTCCAACTCGGATACACGCAGCTTCAATTGTTTGTTCTCGCGTTGCAGTCGATATTGGCGGAAGATGCCATAAGAACCTACAATGATTCCACCGATTAGGGTGCAGCCAAGAATGAGCAGAATCAGCGGGATTTGAACCGTGTTAAATAGCAGGTTGACTTGTACGGAATCCACATTAATGACCGCAAAAATTCCGGTAAGTAATGCAAAAACGAGACCTGCGATGAGTGCCCATTGCATTTTCATGGTGGTGCCTCCTTGTTGAACAATTCAGGACTATGTATGCAATTACCCTAATTTATGGAGCTTGCATCTTGCTTGATTATAAAATCCCTTGCCCGAATGGGCAAGGGACACAGGTCACATGGACGAAAAAGCAACCTTATTTCGTTAGTTGTTCCATTTGCTCAATCAATTCCTTGAACACACTCATAGCTTCGCGAATCGGCTCTGGCGTTGACATATCCACTCCTGCTTTTTTCAGGATGTTGATGGAATAGTCACTGCCACCGCTCTTGAGGAATCCAAGATAACGGTCTACAGCAGGTTGCCCCTCTTCCAGAATTTGCTTGGAGAAACTGGTCGCTGCTGAGAAGCCGGTCGCATATTTGTACACGTAGAAGCTGTTATAGAAGTGGGGAATACGCGCCCATTCCATTTCAATATCTTTGTCCACCACCATGCTATCTCCATGGTATTTGACATTAAGGTCATAATAAATCTCGGAAAGCAGCTGAGGTGTGAGAGCTTCACCCTGTTCCGCACGCTCGTGAATGATTTTTTCGAATTCTGCAAACATGGTTTGACGGAATACCGTGGTACGGAACTGATCTGCATAATACGTCAGCAAGTATAGCTTTTCCTTCGGATCTGTCGATTTATTGAGCAGATAATCCATTAACAAAGCTTCATTCGTTGTAGATGCAACCTCAGCCAGGAAAATGGTGTATTGTGCATCACGATATGGAAGCGTAGTGTCTGAATAGTGGGAATGCAGTGCGTGGCCCATTTCATGTGCCAGTGTAAACATGCTATTCAGGTTATCTTTGTGATTCAACAAGACGTAAGGGTGGGTGCCGTAGGCTCCCCAACTATATGCGCCTGAACGTTTATTCTCATTTTCGTATACATCAATCCAGCGATCATCATAGCCGGCCTGTAATGCGTCTGCATAATCCTTGCCAAGCGGCTTCAAGCCATCTTTAACCGTTTGTTTGGCTTCTTCGTAGGTAATATCCATTTTGTATTCATCCACTAGTGGGGCGAAAAGGTCATACATATGCAATTTATCTACGCCGAGCAATTTTTTGCGCAGGTCCATATAACGGTGTAACAGCGGAAGGCTCTCATGAATCGTATCCACAAGATTGGTATAGACATCCTTCGGAATGTTGTCGCCGTAAAGGGACATTTCCATGACGGAAGGGTATTTCCGAACATCGGCATAAAACATGTTTTTAGTTACGTTAGCGTTCAGAGCTGCAGCAATGGTGTTCTTTTGCTTGCCATAGGTTTCATACACCGCTTTGAAGGCACGTTCGCGAACTTCCCGATTCGGATTTTCCAAGAACTGAATATAGCTGCCATGAGTCAGTTCCACTTCTTTTCCATGCTCATCCTTGATTTTTGGGAACTTGAGATCGGCGTTGTTCAACATGCTAAAGATGGTCTGTGGTGCCTGGGATAGATTACCCACCTGTGCAAGCAATGCTTCCTCGGCTTGGCTCAGTACATGAGCCTTTTCACGTTTCATCTCTTCCAGTGTGAACTTATAGGCAGAGAGTTTCTCGTTGGAGATGAGGGCATCCAACTGATCATCCGGAAGGGACAAGATTTCGGGTGTAACATAAGATAGTGCTTCACCAACCTGCACGCTTAACTTTTGTGCTTTTTGGGACAGGTTTTGATATGTAGGGTTAGCTGTGTCTTCATCTTGATGCATCCGTGCATACACAAAGAGGCGTTCGGTTTTGAGACTGATCTCATCTTCGAGTTCAAAACAGTTTTTGAGTGTCTCAGGTTTGTTCAGTTTGCCTTGGAATTCGGAGGCTTTCTTAGTCAAAGACGATACTTCTTCATATTCCTGATCCCAAGCTTTCTGATCGGCGAATAGATCTTCCAGTTTCCAGGTTTGTTCAGTAGGTACCTCGGAACGTTTCAATAGTTGACTCATGGGAATCCTCCTTTGATGAAGTGATGAATATATAGACGAAGCTGCCTTCGTCCCACTCGCTTGTGCGGAGAGAGACGAAGGAATCAGACTAAGTACCAGCAAAATGAACAGCGATTTGCGGTATTTCAACGGCCTTCCTCCTCACTATACGAATAATCCCGTATAGTATGACCTGAGGGGCATTGAAATATTTGATGAAGCTAGGCTCCCATATTGACCAAAAAGTAAACGATCAGGAAAAATGCGAAACAGATCAGCAGGGTGGCAATCAGAGCCATGCCCCGTCTTAGACGATCCGGGATGGAGTTGCGTCCCAGAATCAGCACGATTCCTAAGGAAAAAGCAAGAATAATAAAGATGACAACATTGCTTGAGTCAAGCTGCATGGGCTAGACCCCTTTGAAGGCAGCCATCAATTGACGCCATTCGTCCTCGCGGTTCTCGAAATCTTCTTTCGGGAAGCGGCGTTCAGCCCAGTGCATCAACGCAGGACGGCTGAGGAAGGTATGGCATTCTTCGCCCCATTCTTCCGAGATTTCCCGAAGCACCAGATATTTGCCTTGAACTTCTACGGTCATCATATTCCACTTGTCTGTTTTGTATATTTCATGTTTTTTTATCATAGGTAGTCTCCAAACTAACGGTTTTGGTAAAATGATACCGTACCCTTGGATTCAAAGCAAATTTTTTCGACTTTTATGGAAAAGATAAATTGCAATGTAGAAGGTCATACAGTATAATGAGGGTATTCGCCATAGATGGCGATATTTTTAGGAGGTTGTTCATTTGAAAGGTACAGTTAAATGGTTTAACGCAGAAAAAGGCTATGGCTTTATTTCAGTTGAAGGCGGCGAGGACGTATTCGTACATTTCTCCGCAATCCAAGGCGACGGCTTTAAAACATTGGAAGAAGGTCAAGCGGTAGAATTCGAAATCACTGATGGAAACCGTGGTCCTCAAGCAGCTAACGTAAACAAATTGTAAGAATTTTTCCGATCATACGGATTTCTTATAAATGATTGGCTTCTAGCTGAATATACGAACCCAAGCACAGTCCCCCCATGGGAGACTGTGCTTTTTTTGATATATTTGATAAGTGGAGTTCCATATGGGAAATCCTTTTTGGATGTTTATGTGCGGCTAGTCATGCTTGACCAAAGCTTCATACAAAATCCAACAAGTGCCGCCAGAGAAAACGCCATCGCAGTGAGATAGAAGGTGTTTCTGTTGGTATGCTCCAGCAGCAATCCTCCCAGTGTTCCGCTGAGCAGACCGGAAGCGCTGGACCACACAATGGTGAACAAGGCCATACCAGTGGCGCGATAGCCATCCGGAACAAGGCGGGTAATATAACGGACTGCCGTCACGTAGAAGATGCCAAAGGTCACGCTGTGCATCGTCTGAATGGCAACGACCGCCGCGGGTGTATCCGAGATGGACATCAGAAATAAGCGAATCGTATACATCAGCGCAGCGATCGTCAGCAAAGGAAGTTCTTTGTAGCGATTGCCGTATCTGCTTAGCAGCAAAAACACCGGAATTTCACTGACCGAAGAGATCAACAGGGACCAGCCGATGAGCCCTTCACTGGCACCTAGATCTTTCAGTGTAATGGTGAGAAAAGCTTCATTCATCCGGTGACCTAGAGCGAGCAGAAAAACGCATCCGAAAAAGGTGAGGACATCCCTTCGTTTCAAGATGGACCATAGTCCCGAAAGATCCATTTTAGTGCTGCTGCCCGAAGGCTGATCTTTTAATCGAAAACCGATTAGGAGAGTAGTCGCGGCCAGAGCGATACATACCCACATCGTCCATCCTGATCCGAAAGATCCGAGAAAATATCCAATGCTTAAGGCAAAGAACGCATATCCGATCGAGCCAAATACACGAATGGAAGTGAAATTTCGCCCATACTTGCTTGCGGTTGTAATCGCCATCGTATCCGAAAGTGGATAAACCGGGTAGTAGAAAAAGTAAAACAGGGTCACCAGTACAAACACCTGACCAAAGGTTGTGGCATTGGCAAGCATGACACCTGTGATCAGTTGCCCGGCAAGCAGGATGATCATCACTTTGCGTACAGTTTTGTAACGGTCACTGGCCATACTCCAGAACATGTTGGAGAATACGGAGACGAGAGGACCGATTCCGTAAAGGTAACCGATTTCGGCCCGACTGAACCCCAGATGACTGAAATAAAGCTGGAAATACGATACCACCAGAACGGTGGAACCGAAGATGGTGAACATAAGTGCCCGCAGCCAGTTTTGATCTGGCCGGGCAGTATGACTTGATTTCATGATGAAAGGCTCCATTCTTGATTACAGTTCAAATTTATTATCCCTTGAGGGAAGATGATTTCCCGGATGAGTGTACAGACATGCTAGGTTCCTTCTGCGTACGCCGGATGACAAGCCAGACAATGACAAGCTCGGCAAGCAGGCCTAGGGATTGAGCCACTGCACCGATCATGCCGTTCCACGCAGGGAATATGCTAACTAGAATGAGCAGGACGATCACCGTACATATGGCATTGGCCGTCTGGGAGCGAAACATCGTTTTGGTCTGTCCGCGCAGTAGAATCAAACCATTACTGAAGTCGAGAAAAGGTGAAATCAGCGGAAAGAGCACAAACGCACGTAGTGTCCACAAACTTTGCTGTAGCAGATTGCCCTGAACGCTCATTACATTTTCCAATACCCACGGTCCAAGCGGGGTGTAGGCAATCGACACGGTCATGGCAAAAGGAACAAATCCGGTGACCAGTGCGAACTTCTTCACTAGTTTGGCATCAACAAGATAGAAATTTAGCACGATTTGGTGGATGTATGTAAAAAAGCTAAGCATCAGCTGCATCAGGCTACTCGCAACGGCAAAGGAAGAGATGGCTAGAGCAATCCCGGTCGTTTTGCCAAGTACGATATTAATGACGGGTCCGATAAACAGTGCCACAAAACTGGATAATAACAGCGGTTTGTAAAAGCGAAAGACGTCTGCCTTGTTTTCAACAGGATGATCTTCCAGCTTGGCTGGCATCTTGCGTTTAATGCTGTTACCTTCAAGAAAACTGACCAAAGCCTCAATCATCATTCCTGCCGCAAAAATGATAGCGCCTACACGTCCACTATCAATACTGTCAGTATATATGAAATACAAGGACAGGCCATACATGCCAGCAAGGCGGAATAACATACCGATTGTCAGCCATTTCGTACGGTTATTCGTAATAATGATGCCTTGATAGATATTGCGGATGACCGAAAAGATGCTGACATACATGAGAATCTCGTAGACGTCGATCACTTTGGATAACAGATCCGGGCTTACGCCAAACAGATATTTGAATACACCTGTACCAATGGGAGAATATACGATGAGAAATCCGATTAGAAGTACACAAGCGAGAAATATTTTGGTCACAAACGTGAGGGCCTGAAAGGAAAGGCGGTCCCGAACCAGCGCCGAACAGGTTTGACGCAGTAGGGTTGAAGGGCGCTCGGTGAGGGTTAGCAGGCTACCAGCGATGGCGTAGCTGGCAATGACCGTCTCGGGATGAGCGGAACGTGCGAGTGTACTGTTAATGATTACGTGCGAAATGGTAACGAGAGAGGCGGATATGCCCAGGGGCACAAAAAATGCAAATAACCGTCTCCACGAAAGTGGTTCACTTGACGTCATGTCAACGACTCCTTTGATGGATGAAATATGCCTAGTATATCACAAAGCCTTGAAAGCGGATGCGATTTTTTGTGCGGAATATGCGGGAGATCATTTGTACAATTAAGGGGATCATATTATAATAGGATTGGTTAAAAATCGCTCTAATACGTATTCAACCAAGTGGAGGCACATTTATTTTGAGCCAATCAAATCGAAATCGTCATCAATATCCGCGTGGACCGTTGGCATTGATGAGAGGGGTGTACAAATACACCATTCCGGAAACGCGGAAGGAATTGGATGGATGGCGTGCCCAAGCTGAGAAAATTCCGAATGAGGAATTGCGCAATCAGGCACTGGCCAGTCTCAGGGACAAGCAGTTCCACTGTGAAGGCGGGACCGTTTATGCTTTACCTGATTTGCCGAACAGGCACATTCTGATTCCTTTGATCGTTTCATATCAGACTATTAGTGATTATTTGGACAATCTGTGTGATCGCAGTACATCGATGGACCCGAATGACTTTCGGCTTCTCCATCAATCTATGCTTGATGCGGTAGATCCCGAAGCAACCCCTGTCAATTATTACGCGCTCCGTGAGGAGCAGGATGATGGTGGATACCTAAGGAATCTGGTGACCTCATGTCAGGAGCTGACTCGTCAGCTGCCAGGCTATGCATCCGCCAAGCCTCAAATTCAGGATCTGGCAGGCCTATACACGGACCTGCAGGTATATAAGCACATCAAGCCGGAACTGAGAGAAACGGCTTTGCTGGAATGGTGGTCGGAACATCGCCACCGCACACCTCAGTTCCGTTGGAACGAATTTGCCGCCGCTACCGGCTCTACGCTGGGCGTATTCATGCTGTTTCTGGCTGCGAGTGATGATCAGCTGACAGAGGAGCAGGCGGCTTCGATCCACACTGCCTATTTTCCTCATGTATGTGCTCTGCATATTATGCTCGATTATTTAATCGATCAGGATGAAGATCGTATCGGAGGAGATCTCAACTTCTGCAATTATTATGAGAATGTGGAGACAATGCTGGACCGAATTGCTTTTATTGTGGAGATGGCCCGCAGTGATGTGCAGAAGATTCCGGGAAGTTCGTTCCACCGGATGATTATCGAAGGACTGCTTGCCATTTACCTGTCTGATCCCAAAGTCAGCGAACAACAGGAAGTTCGCGTCGTTTCCAAGCGTTTGATGAAGAATAGTCCGATGACAAGAGTATTTTTCTTTATCTTTAGCCGCTGGATTCGTAAGCATATGTAAGTCAGGCGTATTGGTGGGAGCCTGAAGTGAAACTAGAGGAGGAAGAAACATCATGACAGCAGTAAAGAAAATCGCAGTTTTAACGAGCGGTGGTGATTCACAAGGGATGAACGCGGCTGTTCGTGCGGTTGTTCGCAGCGGACTGTTTCACGGTCTCGAAGTGTACGGGGTTCAACGTGGATACCAAGGTCTTTTGAATAACGATATTTTCCCAATGGATTTGCGGAGTGTAGGGGATATCATCCAGCGTGGGGGAACGGTTCTGCAATCGGCACGCTGCAAGGAATTCTATACCGCTGAAGGTCAGCAAAAAGGTGCAGACATTCTGCGTGCACGCGGTATTGACGGCCTGGTTGTTATTGGTGGAGACGGTTCATATAACGGTGCCAACAAACTGAGCAAGTTGGGCATCAACACGATGGGTCTTCCGGGAACGATTGATAATGACGTTTCTTTCACCGATTATACGATCGGATTCGATACAGCAGTAAGTGTAGTAGTAGATGCAGTAAACAAATTGCGCGATACCATGTCTTCACACGAACGCTCTTCCATCGTTGAAGTAATGGGCCGTCACTGTGGCGATATCGCTTTACATGCAGGACTCGCATCGGGTGCAGAAACGATTCTTGTACCGGAAGTTCCGTTTGACATGGACGAAGTGGCAGATCGGATGAAAGCCAATTTTGCACATGGCAAACGCCACAGTATCATCATCGTTGCTGAAGGCGTGGGCAAAGGTGAAGATGTAGCGAAAGAACTGATGGAACGCTGCCCAACGTATGAGCCACGTGTAACTGTTTTGGGTCACATTCAGCGTGGAGGTACGCCAACTCCGTTTGACCGTAACCTTGCCAGTCGTCTGGGAGATTTCGCCGTACGCAGTCTGATCGCAGGTGAGACAGACAAAGGTTGCGGTATTATCAAGGGAGAACTGACCCTGACGGATATTGATAAAGTTGTTAATACGAAAAAAGACTTCGATATGGAGACTTACCAGCTTGCACAGCGTTTGTCCCAATAATCCAGTCATCAACAAAAGTTTAAATTAAATGAGCACAGTCCCGTTTTATCGCGGGCTGTGCTCTTTGTTATATTTCCATTATTTATTTTCAGCCATACGAACCGAGGCTTGCTTCTGAACAAGGAACAATCTCCAGAGAAGCGCTGTTGCTCCAACGGCGAGGCCGGCAATGAGTCCAACCCAGTATCCAAAGGCACCGAGTGAGGTATACGTAGCCGTGATGTAGCCGACCGGTAGACCGATGATCCAATACGCGACAAACGTTATGATCAATGCAGGATTCACGTCCTTGTAACCCCGAAGTGCTCCCTGCGTTGGGGTGGCAATGGCATCAGAGATTTGAAAGAAGATGGCGTAAATCAGGAAATGCTGTGTCAAAGCAATAACTTCGCGATCATTCGAGTACACGCCTGCAATTTGTTCCCCGAATACCAGTAATACCACAGCTGTTAACAGAGAGAGCCCAATGGCTCCTCCGATACCCAGGAGGCTGTATTGCTTTGCGTCTCTCACACGCCCTGCGCCCGCCTCATAGCCCACAAGAATCGTAAGGGCCATACATATACTCACAGGCAGCATATACAGCGTAGAAGCGAAATTCAGGGCTGCCTGATGGGCAGCAATCGTAATAGTGTCGAACCGGCTCATTAATAATGTGACCGCTGCAAAGATAGAGGTTTCAAAAAAAGTAGCGAAACCGATGGGAACACCGATCTTGAGCAGCTCTTTCCATTTGGTCATTGAAATGTTGGGCAATTTTCGAAAGATCCCATATTGGGCAAAGGGCTCAATTCGGTGTACGAAAAAGAGGCTGAGGAGAAAAATGAGCCAGTATGTACTTGCTGTAGCTACACCTGCTCCGACACCTCCCAGTTGAGGGAAGCCCCAGCGTCCAAAGATAAGCAAATAGTTCAGGAAGATGTTTACAGGCAGCGAAACCAGCGTAATCATCATGGTGATCCGTGTCTGGCCCAGTGCATCCATAAAACTCCGCAGCACAGTGTAGCCGAAAAGGGGGATAACCCCAAAAGCCAAAGCACACAGAAAATAGAAGGCGACTTGGGCAACCCGCGGCTCCAAAGGCATTCCGTTAAGAATGGGACTGAGCAGTAATGTACCTGCTGCAAGAACGACGATTCCGACCGCCACACCGAGATATAAGGCTTGAATGACGCTATGACCAATCTTGTCATTACGATTCGAACCGAGCAGGTGTGAGACAACAGGTGTAATGCCAATCAGAATACCACTGAGTCCTGTCTGTACGGGCAACCACAGGCTTGCACCAATGGCGACACCAGCGAGATCAGCAGGGGAGAACTTGCCTGACATATTGGTATCGAAAAACGACATGGCAGAGAGGGCGATTTGTGTGGTGAAGATGGGTAGAAATATAATCAGGAATTGCTTAACTTTTTGAGAAAAGCTGGTGGTGGTCATGTTCACTGGCAGTGCCTCACTATTCTTAAGAGTTATCACTAAACTGTCATGTACGGACAGCTATTTATTGTAGTGGATTTTGCCCAATTTGAATAGGGAGGGGAATATGGTTGTGCGGAAGGTAAGGTTGAGAGCATAGTAAAAAACCTCGCTCCAGAGAATACGGAACGAGGTTATTGGAGTAAAATGAACAAAAATAAGAGTGCATTATTTATAGTTTACATCTGGTGTATATCGATTGGAAGCATTCCAGAGCAGGTACTCATCCACATCCATGTCTTTCATCGCACGAATTTGGTCTTCTACCTGTTTTTTGCCGTATTTGATGTAATGTCCGCTGCCTAACCAGCTTGCTGTAAAGTCCTGAATCCATGGGCGGATAACGGGTTTCAGCTCCTTGGTTGGATCGAGTTTCTTATGTGTATCTTTCATGGAGCCTTTGATGGTCGTATAGGGATCTTTGTCAGGGTCCTTCACACCGTACCAGCCGGTGGAGTAGTGACTCGGGTAAACCATCGGCGAAATGACATCCACGTTTTCAGATATCTTCACAAAATCCTGTCCAATACCCTCGGCTGCTGGTACTGAGGCTGCGTAACCGAATATATCTACCGAGACTCGGACACCCAGCGGTGCGAGCTCTTTGCGTGCATACTGCACGAATTCGGCTACAATGTCGACCCGGGACTTGTCAGACTTGGTGTATTTCAATGCGTCTGCACGCGTTTCAAAACCTTCCGGAAAACGAACATAGTCGAACTGAATTTCCTTAAATCCCAATTTAGCAGCTTCCTTGGCGATCTCTATGTTGTAATCCCATACTTCCTTACTGTAGGGATTCACGAAGCTGTCGCCTTTGCCATTGGCCCATACAGAACCGTCCTTGTTGCGGAAAGAGAGCTCCGGATTTTTCTTGGCGAGAATCGTATCCTTGAATACAACCACTCGTGCGATCGGGTAAACATCATGTTTTTGCAGGCGTTTCATCAAGGCATCAATATCACGGATAAAAGGCTGAGATTTGCCCATTTCCTGTAATGTCTTGTTCTCCGTAGGGTAAGTTATGTATCCGAGATCGTCCTTGATATCAATGACCATGGAATTGAGCTCTGTGTTATCCATCAGATCGAGTAATGATGTCATGCGTGCACCACCGGCGCTGTAAGCCGTCACATAGATGCCTTTGACAACGGGTGCATCGGGTTGAGGGTCAATTTTGGCAGGTGGGTTATCCGCATCAATAACGACATGATCTTTTTGAGATTGAATAATGGCGGTATTGAAGCTGTTTGTTAAAGATTGAAAAGGCTGATTCCCTTGATCGGCTGTAGCGGGTGCACCACTGATAGTTCCCCAGGCCATAGCCAGTAAAGCCCAAAACATGTTCATTCATTTCCACTCCCCTATGTGCATTCCATGTTTGAATTATACATTAAAGCCTCTGGGCTTTTAACCATATTATTCAAGTGATGAAACACATGGGGAAAATGAAAACCGCTTCCTGTTGAGGGTTAACCCCCACAAGAAGCGGCGTGATCAATCTAAAAAAATTATTGAATGTAAATCTCATTTTGATGCTCACAAATACTGTACTGAATGATTTCCATTGCGTCTCCCTGTTCCAAGATGCCCAGCCCATCCCGGAGAACAATCAGTGAGTCGAGCTCATTCGGTTTTAAGAAAGGGAGCATTTCCGGGCACCATCTGTTGACGATTTCAAACAGTTTTACCGTTTCCATATCCACAATAATCACCCTTTCCTACTCGAATTCCAAAATGGTAAGTCATTCGGCGCGAATCGGAAAAGCACATGGTTCTGTGAAATTGAAGGGCACATCCTGCTATACAACATATTTAGGAGCCGTACACCGTTATTATACCACAATGTTTAGAATTGTTAACCGTACATCTGTCTCAACTTCGGCGGAAAGAGCCCATAACTCCAACCGTTTCCACAATATTAACAAAGGCGTTCGGATCCGTTTCCTTGATAATTCGTTTGATTTCAACGAGTTCGTAGCGAGTAGTCACTGTCATTAACATGTCCTTTTCGATGTCTGTATATGCTCCCTGGGTTTTGATTTTGGTGACCCCACGAGGGCGAACAAGCAATTTTTTCAACATCGCTTCGGTTTCATTGGTAATGATGTACAATGTGACTTTGACATGGCTGATGTGAATCAGATCCAGCACTTTGCCTGTGATATAGATCGATACCATGGAGGCAAGCGCGATGTTCCAGTCATCATTCAGATAGCCTGCGAGCATAATAATGGCTCCGTTCATGCCAGCCATTACCGTACCAATCGGGAAATCACGATTACGGGTGAAAATGGAACCAACAATGTCGAGCCCGCCCGTCGAGCCGCCGACTCGGAAGGAAACTCCGGTACCCAATCCCACTAACACGCCGCCAAAAACACAGCTCAGAAGGGGGTCTGTTGCCACAGCAAAAACAGGCAGAAGCCCGATGAACCATGAAGTGGCTGCTACCGAAACAATACTTAATGTAATGAAACGTCGTCCAAGAATAAACCAACCTGCAACCAGCAGAGGAATGTTTAGAACAAAATACATTATACTAAGATTCAAATTCGTAAAATAGCCGAGAAGCATGGAAATACCGGATACTCCGCCGCTAAGAAGCTGATGGGGAACCAAAAACCAGTTGAAGCCGCAGGCAATAGCTGCAGCACCCAATACGATCACTAAAAAGTGCCAAACCATTTTGGGCAATTTAATCACCTCATTTATATTTAAAACCAGATTGCTGGTAATCTTGAATTGTTTTGTGATATAATGATTTGTGGATATTCTTGAGTAGGAAACTTTTTCCAAATGGAACTATAAAATTTGAAATGTTTCAAACGCATGTATGTAGTTTTAGTCTTATGTTGGGGACCCATTCACGAATTATGTTCGTTTGTGAAAATAATTCGACTTGATGGGATAACCTATAAATATTAACGCTACTTAAGAATACAGACAACAAAGTGGATTGTCCACCATGTCCACCATATAGAAGGAGTATGAATAATTTTGACAAATTTAAATTTCACAGATTTCAATCTTGAACCACTGGTGCTGCAAGCGATCACCGAACTTGGTTTTGAAGAGGCAACTCCGATTCAATCCAAATCAATCCCTCTTGCTCTTGAAGGCAGAGACTTGATCGGTCAAGCTCAAACGGGTACTGGTAAAACCGCTGCATTTGGTATTCCATTGATCAGCAAAATCTCCAAAAGTGATGAAAAAATCCGCGCCCTCATTATGGCACCTACACGTGAACTCGCGATCCAAGTTGCCGAAGAAATCGAAAAACTCACCCGCTTCAAAGGTTTGCGCTCCCTGCCAATTTACGGAGGACAAGATATCGTTCGTCAAATCCGTGCACTGAAAAGAAAACCACAGATCATCATTGGTACACCAGGACGTCTCTTGGACCATATCAACCGCAAAACAATCAAACTTGATGATGTACAAACTGTTGTATTGGATGAAGCAGATGAAATGCTCGACATGGGTTTCATGGAGGATATTCAATCCATCCTGAAACAAGTTCCAGACGAGCGTCAAACGATGCTGTTCTCAGCAACAATGCCTCCTAACATTCAAAAATTGGCTCAACAATTCTTGAACAACCCTGAGCACGTTTCCGTAATCCCTAAACAAGTAAGCGCGCCTTTGATTGACCAAGCTTACATCGAAGTACCTGAGCGTCAAAAATTCGAAGCACTCAGCCGTTTGTTGGATATGGAATCTCCTGAACTGGCGATCGTATTCGGACGTACTAAACGTCGTGTTGACGAATTGGCTGAAGCTCTGCAAAAACGTGGATACTCTGCTGACGGTCTTCATGGTGACTTGTCGCAAAACCAACGTGATACAGTAATGCGTAAGTTCCGTGACGGCAGCATTGATGTACTCGTTGCAACAGACGTAGCTGCACGTGGACTCGACGTATCCGGCGTAACTCACGTTGTGAACTTTGACCTTCCGCAAGATCCGGAGAGCTATGTTCACCGTATCGGCCGTACAGGTCGTGCGGGTAAAGAGGGTGCTGCATGGTCTTTCGTAACTCCGCGTGAAATCGACCACCTGCACTTCATTGAGCGTGTAACACGTCACCGTATTCCGCGCAAACCACTGCCAACAATGGCTGAGGCTGTAGAAGGAAAACAACGTTTGACAGCTGAGCGTTTGCTCGAAATCGTACAATCTGGCGAACTGAACGAATACAAAGGTATCGCGATTCAAATGCTTGAGCAATATGATTCTGTTCAACTGTTGTCAGCTGCGCTGAAGCTCCTGACAGGTGACAAAAAAGATGCTCAAGTTGATCTGACTCCTGAAGATCCGATCCGTGCAAAACGTCGTAAACCGGATGTTCGCTCTGGCGGACGTAAACCATCTGGTTACAGCGGCAACCGCAGCAGCAGTGGTGGCGGTGGTTACAACCGTGATCGCAACAGCAGTGGCGGCGGACGTGGCGGATACAACCGCGATCGTAACAGCAGTGGAAGCGGAAGTGGAAGCAGAGAAGGTGGTTACAACCGTGACCGCAAACCACGTCCAAGCAACAACGAAGGACGTCGTCCTGCCAAAGATTCTTCTTTCGAATAATATACAAGTGTGAACTGGAAAATGGAGCAGGGCGACTGCTCCATTTTTTTATGTGCAGATTATGCGAAACCATTATGCTGTCGATCTCTTTTCGGGAAGGGCTGGCTTTTCCTATCTATAATAAGGTATATTAATATTATTAGAATTAAGGCTAGACGCAAGGCTGCGGAGGAGGAGAATTGTTTGGAATTTAAAGGAGCTATGGGTGGGATCTACCGACTTACAGAGTGGATTACGAGACTGGCCGCAACCAATTTGTTGTGGGCTATTTGTTCGTCTCCGTTCTTGTTTTTCTTGTTTATGAAACTGCTCGTGATGCAGCAGAACCTGGCTAACGAATCACTACAAATGAACTGGGCTATAGCCATTGTGGCACCGCTTACACTATTCCCGGCGACGTCGGCGCTGTTTACGGTTGTTCGTAAATGGAATATGGGTGATACGGATGTGCCGATCTTCCGTACTTTCTTTGTAGGTTACAAAGAGAACTACAAACAGAGTTTAATCGGAGGCGTCTTCTATACCTTGCTGTTTGCCATCATGTATCTGGATTACACAGTATACATGACACAATTTAAGAATATGCAGCTGGTCGGAATTATTATGCTCGTACTGCTGCTGCTGCTGTTTGTTTCTCTCTTTAACTTCTTCTCGATGGTTGTGCATTACCACATGTCCATCGGAATGATTATCAAAAATGCAGTTCTATTGACGTTGATCAGACCATTCCGTGTATTTTCCACGTTGCTGGGAAGTGGATTGTTGTTCTATATCGGTTTTCGTTATCCGGTCTTGTTCATCTTCTTCATTATTAGTATTGTTGCTTGGTTTGCTTTCTTCAACTTCTACGCTACGTTTAATAAGATGCAGGAGCAGATGGAGAAGATGCAACTAAAGAAAGAAGAAGAGGAAGCTGCACAAGCCGCTGAACAGGCAGGGGAGTCAGTTGAGACGATAGAGACGGCTGAACCATCTGAGCTTAAGTCATCTGACGAAAAACAAGATAATATCCAAAAATAAAACATGAGCTGTCACCATTTACTTTTTACACAGTTAGGGATATAATAATTGTACATCCTGCGATGTACGTTTCGGTTATTCGTTGTTTTGAACCAATGATGATGTCTTCGGGAGATCAATACAGAATGTTGCTGAAACGCCCTGTCTATATGACATGGGGACTTCAAAAAACATTTTTGCGGCCACCCACCTGCCAAGCAGGTTCATAAGACAATGTAGCCGGACGGCATAGGCGGGTTCCTATTTTATCATGTACAGCACCCTGACTCTTTCCTCTAATCCAGGAATTTCAGGGTGCTTTTTATTTGAGCTTATTTTGTTGAATTGGCTGTATTTTGTTAAAAGTGTCGCTTGCCCTTTTGTTACTACATGAACAATGTTACACTAGTATACATAAATGGAACGGTTACATTCAAAGGAGGAAGGGTCTTGACCTTAAAGAGAACGCTCGTCGGTATCATCCGCAGCATGGAGGGAACCAGCGATCGAGCCAAGGATCCCAAATTAAAAACACGGTATTATAACTTATCCAAAGACAGAGCCTGGGAAGAGGTTTCTTCGACACTCAAAAAAATTCCGGGTTATAAAGTGCTGCATGAAGTGCCTTCTGTGGGAGAGGTCATACTGGAGAAGCGGACTACCTTTGGACGGACGATGGATATTACAGTTTCCATTATATCGGTAAGTCCTGTTCGTAGTGCGGTCGATATGTATTCGGCTTCACGTGGTTCACTTGGAGATCTGGGTTCTAATTATCGCACGATCATGAACTTGTTCTCCGTATTGGATAAGAAGCTGAGTAAGTATAAGTCAAATGATTGAAATAGATGGGTGAATAACAAAAAGCGAGAGAAGGTTAACCTTCCTCGCTTTTGTTCTGAACGTGAACTACCTTTTACAGCAAGGCTTTTACAGCGGAAATCGCTTGCTCGAAGTTAGGGGAGTCTGTCATTTCAGGCAGATATTCCACATATGTAATTCGGTCTTCAGCATCCAACACGAAGATGGAGCGCATGTCCAATTGGAATTCTTTGATCAGAACACCGTAGTCTTCACCGAATGAACGTGTTTTGTAATCGGAAAGTGTTACGACGCGGTCAACTCCGGCTGCTCCACACCAGCGTGCTTGTGCAAATGGAAGGTCAACGCTTACTGTCAATACGACAACATTGTCTCCAAGATCTCCTGCTTCAACATTGAAGCGACGAGTTTGGGCATCGCATACGCCAGTATCCAGTGAAGGAACAACGCTGATTAATTTGATTTTACCTGCGAAGTCTTTCAGGGATGCATCTTCAACCAGGTTTTTACTCAGTGTAAAATTGGGTGCTTGATCGCCCACTTTCAACTCGGGTCCGATCAATGTAATAGGGTTGCCTTTAAAGGTGGCTGCGCCTGTACGTTCTTGTGCCATAATAATGTTCCTCCTTATAAGTTGGTGATCCGTGCCAAAATCCATTATAATCTTTTATGAAAGGCATTGTCCAATTCGGACGAGGATCATTAAAATGGGCCATACTTGAAGGCTGATCTGAACAGGGTGGAGTGAAAGCAGAAACTTATGATATTTATAAGGTATGAGAACTGGAAAAGTTATTTGAAATTTTTCCCTTTGACGTCGATTCTTTTAATTGCCAATGTTGTTATGTTTATTGTGTTGAGTTTGAACGGTGGTTCCACAAACAGTATGACGCTGCTTAAGTTTGGAGCGCTTGTTAACCATGAGTTGTTTGCAGCAGAATGGTGGCGTTATATTACGTCGATGTTCTTGCATGCTGGTTTCAGCCATTTGTTGTTTAACAGTTTTGCTCTCATCGTATTTGCACCACCAATGGAACGGTTGCTTGGGTCAGTAAGATATGGTGTGTTGTACTTGGGTGGAGGCATTTTGGGCAACATTCTGGCTGTTGCGTGGTATAACTCGGTAGGGGCGACAACAATCTCAGTAGGTGCTTCAGGAGCAATCTATGCAATCTATGGTGCATTTCTGTATGTTGCCTTGTTCCAGCGGACAATGATGGACGAAACCTCACGTAAAACGTTGTATACACTGCTTGTATTCGGAATTATTTTTTCCTTTGCCATGACAGGCATTAACTGGATGGCGCATTTGGGTGGGTTGTTAGGTGGATTCTTCATTTATGGACTGCTCATCCGCTTGTGGAAACCCCGCAGCTTTAAGCAGTAATCGGATTGGTCTGAAGACGGAATGCAATCAAGGATAAGTAGGGTATAGTAGATTGGAGAGATCAGTGGCAGTGGAATTAAGACAGTTGCATTACTTTTTGAAAGTGGCACAGAAGGAGCATGTTACGCAGGCGGCGGAGGAATTGCACGTAGCGCAGTCTGCGGTGAGTCGTCAAATTCATCAGCTGGAGGAAGAACTGGGAGTAGACCTCTTTATGCAAAAAGGGCGAAATCTGCAGTTGACCGCAGTCGGGCAGCTCTTTTGCAAACGGGTTGAAGGCATATTGAAAGATCTGGACAAAGCGGTCGGTGAGGTTCATGAGTTTCTCGACCCAGAGCATGGTGAAATTCGTATCGGTTTTCCTCACAGTCTCGGTATTCACTTGATTCCTTCGGTTGTAGCAGCGTTCCGTCAGCGTTATCCTAACGTCAAATTCAGATTCAAGCAAGGCATGTTCCCAACGCTCATTCGCGATGTGTTATCGGCTGAAGTGGACTTGGCCTTCATATCTCCATTTCCGGAAAAGCATGACCAGGTAGATGGAGACATTGTGCTTACGGAAGAACTGCATGCAATCCTTCCACCCAATCATCCGTTGGCCGGTGAAGAGAGCATTGCGTTAGAGCAACTTAAAGATGATAAGTTTGTATTATTCAGCAAAGGGTATTCTTTACGTCCGATTGTTTGGCACGCGTGTCTCGAAGCTGGGTTTACCCCCAAGATTGCTTTTGAAGGTGAAGAGACGGATACCATTCGTGGGCTGGTTGCCGCCGGCATGGGTGTAAGTTTGCTGCCGGAAATGGCCCTTTTCCAGACGAACCCGCTGCAACCGGCGCATGTAGCCATTTCTCATCCAAAAGTGACACGTACGATTGGGTTGATCCATCGCGCGGATGACAAGCTTCCACTTGTTGCGCAGTCATTTCGTTCATTCTTGCTTAATTATTTCGGTTTACAGCAAAACAATACCCCATCCGATTAACGGTGGGGTATTGTTGTTTTTGTTTGTGTATTCAATTAGTCACGGCTATTGAAAATTCCGATGTAACGAACCAGTTCCAGTAATGAGATTAAGGCTGCAGCGACGTAAGTTAATGCTGCGGCATTCAGTACTTTGGCGACGCCTCTTTCTTCTTCGTTCCGGATATAACCTTCCGATAACATAATCTCTCTTGCACGATTACTAGCATTGAACTCGACCGGCAACGTAATGAGTTGGAACGCAACGGTTACGGAGAAGAAAATAATACCAATTCCGACTAGGTTCATTGCATTAAAGATGAATCCGGCAATGAGCAAGAAGGGCGCGAGTCCGGATGCAAAGTTGACGATCGGGAAAATCCGGTGACGTAGTGCCAACATCGGATAACTTTCCTTATGCTGGATCGCATGGCCAACTTCATGGCACGCAACGGAGACAGCCGAGATTGAGTTTTCATAATATACAGGCTCAGACAACCTCACGACACGATTGATTGGATCGTAGTGATCGGAGAGTGCTCCGCGCACCGGTTCAATAGGAACGTCGTGTAGGCCGTTAGAGTCCAGCATATGACGAGCAGCATCGTAACCGGTCATTCCATTCAAGTTTTTAACATCAGACCAACGATTGAATGTGCTCTTAACGCGGAATTGCGCCCACAAGGAGAGCACAAAGGCGATAATGATCAAAACGAACATACCGTTATTAAAACTCATATTCATTCCTCCGCTTTCTAAATATTAAGTTACATCATGGTGTTCTCAAGCAAGATTTTCAAAGCTTCCATCGTACCAGCACTTTTGGCGAGCAGTCCGGCCATCATCTTACGTGCTTGTACAGGTTTCATCTCGCCTAGCAGCGGTTTAAGCTCATTTACCTCTCGCTCAAGCTGTTGCACATGGAGTTCCAATGTTGTCAGTTTGCTGGCAACCTGTTCTTCCGTGCTCACCATACTCCACTTCTCAAGAGATTGCTTAATCTCGTCGAGACTATACTTCTCTTGTTTCATGTGTACAATACGTTCCAGCCTGGTTAAAGTTTCATTACTATAAAGACGATAGTTTTTTTCTGTGCGCTCTTCAGGAGCAATGAGACCGAGCTTTGTGTAATAATCAATCGTCCGTTCGCTCACACCTGCAGTTTTGGCAAGTTCGCCAATCCGAAACAATTTCATATCCCCAATGATATTCACCTCGCTTGCAAGTTCAAATGTAGGGAATTGTAGATTCCAGTTGCGGCTTTGCATAACCCGCCCAATTTTTTTCTTACTAATAGTTATGATACATGATCTTTAACCATACAGTCAAACGTTACGCTTTGGCGGCAGTCAGGCTGCGTTTCTATATCTATGTACTCATAGGACATGAATATGTACTTAAGTGCAAGAAAAAGACGTAAGACTTTATTCCCAGAAATATTTTTCATTTTTGATGAAAATACTCTTGTCAACTTTCCTGTCTTCTGCTTATAATGGCATTAAGAGTTTCACGATATGTGAAGAAACTTAACATAAGAGGGAGTGGGGTATATGAGAAAGAAATGGTTGGTTTCGGTGTTAATAATGCTTACTTTATTGGCTTTCCCGGTCAGCGCATTTGCAGCTGCGGAGGGGCCGACTAACATCGAGCTTCAAAGCGGTCTGAACTCAGCCTTTACGTTTCTGGCTGTTGTGCTGGTTTTCCTGATGCAAGGGGGATTTGCTTTACTTGAAGCGGGTTCGACTCGAATGAAAAACGCAGGGCACATTGCGGGTAAAACAATCCTAACATTGGGAATATCGGTTATTGCCTTCTGGGCTCTAGGCTTCGGTCTTGGTTTCGGTAATGGTAACAGTTTCTTCGGAACAACTGGATTTTTCCTGAGTGGGGACGGAATGGCGGCTTCTTTCGAATCATTGGCCTTCTCTGATGTTCCGCTAACAATTAAGTTTGTATTCCACCTTGCCTTTGCGGCAGTATCCCTGGCCATCGCCTGCGGTGGTATGGCTGAACGTGCAAAGATGAGTGTATATATCGTTTTCGGTACGTTGTATACCATTATCATGTATCCGGTTGTTGCTCACTGGGTATGGGGCGGCGGCTGGTTGGCTGAGCTTGGTATGCAAGACTTTGCAGGTTCGACGGTTGTCCACTTGACGGGTGCAACTGCTGCACTGGTAGCTACTATCTTGTTGAAGCCACGTATCGGCAAATATAACAAAGATGGTAAACCTAACATCATTCCAGGTCATAACCAAGTATACTCCGTACTTGGTGTAATTATCCTATGGATCGGTTGGTTCGGTTTCAACCCAGGTAGTACATTATCTGCCATGGGTGATGGATTCTTCGGTTATGTAGCATTGACTACAAACGTAGCTGCGGCTGCTGGTGGCGTTGCGGCACTGTTGATCTCATGGGCTGTATTGGGTAAATCCGATATTCCGAGCATGCTGAACGGCGTGCTTGCGGCACTCGTTGCCATCACAGGTGCTTGTGCTTTCGTAGAACCATGGGCAGCGTTGGTTATTGGTGCTCTGGCAGGTATTATCACATTCTTCACTGCTCAATTCTTTGAACGTAAAGGAATTGACGATCCAATCTATGCTTTCTCTGTACATGGTATTGCCGGTATGTGGGGAGCGATCTCCACAGGTCTGTTCGCAACACCAGAACTTGCTGAGAATGCAGGTGTAGGTCAAGCGGGATTGTTCTACGGTGGCGGTTTCCACCAACTGGGCGTTCAGCTTCTGGGTCTGGCAGGCGCATTTGCCTTCGTACTGATCATGTCCTTCATTATTCTTGGTGGTATGAAAGCTGTCATGGGTATCCGTGTAACGGAAGAAGAAGAAACAATGGGTCTGGATTTAAGTGAGCATGGTACTTACGGGTACCCTGAACAAATGAAAAATGTAGAAACTAAATCCAATGGCGGTACGTTCAGCTCCTAAGAGGAATGATTGCTGAATCATGCTTCAAGGAGGCTGGACATGATGGAACCCATCCCGTATATAAATCAATCCTGGTCCTATCAGGGAATAGATGGTGCGGCATCTTCTCAAGAACTGCGCCAGGCACGTGTGATATTGCAGAATGAGCTCCAGGAACTGTTGTCCGCTTCCTTGTCGCCGATTGAATGGTACCAGACGGTAAATGAACTGCATGACCGGGTTGCTCGGCGAGCAGTAGAGTTATGCATCCAGGGGATGGTAGAGGAAGGCTTAGGCCGACCTCCCGTCCCCTATGCCTTTATCGTTTTTGGCAGTTCCGGCAGGCAAGAAGCGACGTTATGGAGTGATCAGGATAATGGCATGATTATCAGCGATTTCCCTCATGAGGGGAAAGAGGCATATTTCGCTGAACTCGGACTTCGAATATCCGATATGTTGGAGGCACTTGGTTACGCCAAATGTGAAGGCAAAGTGATGTGTTCAGAGCCTTTATGGAGGAAAACGCTGGAATCCTGGAAGGAACAACTGAAAACATGGGGATCGGACCTGTCATGGGAGCCGGTTCGCAATCTAATTATCGCTTCAGACATGCGCTTTGTTGCAGGTGAGCCAGAACTCGCGGAGGAATGGATTTCTGCATTTTATGAAGAGTTCAGATCGCTTCCTGATCTTTCCGATGCTGTGTTGCGCAATACCGTTAAACACAAGGCGACACTGAACATTCTTGGAAGGGTCGTAACGGAACGATTCGGTGAACATGCAGGTGGATTTGATGTGAAATACGGTTTGTATATTCCTCTGGTGAACAGTGCGCGTTTTCTGGCTTTACAGCATGGTATCAAAGAAACGTCCACGCTGAAGAGAATTCAGAGGTTGGTGTCACTCGAAGCAGTTCCATTTACTCTGCTGGATGCAGCTCAGCGTGCATTTATGACGGCTTTGAAGCTGCGCCGCAGTACACCCATTGTGATGAAACAAGGGTTGCAGCATAGCGGTGGTTTTCTGAATGAGAAACAGTTGAAGGAAAAACAAATGCTTTATGAACTAAGGGATACGTTAGGGTTGGTGCGGCGAGTACATCGTGCGCTGCAAAGACAACTTCGTTTTGCAGAAAGGAGACGTCCATGAGAGAGCCGGCAAGGGGCAATACTGGATTCTGGAATTCGCTGCGCCAGGGAGGGGTTCCTTCCGCCATCGCTTCCATAATGGGAGCCCCTACGGCGCAACATATGGCGTTTATCCGTTCGATGATGAGAGAACAGCGCAGACCCGAGGTGCTGCACACGCCCTTGAATGAATTGAATGCTGTCGTATTTGATCTGGAAACGACGGGCTTCTCTCCCCAGCACGGGGATGAGATCCTTTCCTTTGGGGCGGTGCGAATTAATGGTGGTGTGATGCTGGATAATGAGCAGTTCTATACCTTGGTTCAGTCCAAAGTCTCCGTTCCGGAACACATTACGGAACTGACAGGAATTACACAGCAAATGACGATGGATGCTCCGTCGCTGCTGGAAGGCTTGCATGACTTCATGTCTTTTGTTGGTGGAAGTGTACTGGTTGCTCATGCAAGCGCGCATGATCGGGCTTTTCTGAATGCGGCCTTGTGGCGGACATCCAAAGTAAGGTTAACGCACCGGCTCATCGATACGATGATGCTGGCACGTTGGCTTGAGCCGAGTAGGCCTGGTTATGGACTGGATGAATTGCTGGAATCCAAAGGCATTCCCATCTATGGGCGCCACCACGCTTTGGAGGACGCTAAAATGACTGCACAGCTTTGGTCCTGTTATCTGGAGGATATGTCTCGCAAAAATGTAGAAACATTGGGTGATCTGTACACCCAGTTAAGTCACGCATAGTGGGGTGGGCTGTAAGCTGTATGGTTGGCCGAGGCTCGTTACAATGCTCGAATCAACATTTGAATGAATTTGATAACCATTTAGAAGCATCTTTGATTGTGTGTCAGCTGTAAGGTCTGGTGAGCCTATAAAATAGAGCTGGAGTAGTCCAGCGAAAATCGGTAGGTTGCGCAGATCCTCATTGGAAGGTATGGGAGTGGTTCGAGGGTGGGAGTGAAAGAGCCCGATAAGTTGCGGCTCATTGAACACACATCGGATCCATTCTGCATCTTCCAATGCGAAATGGTGCAGCGGGTCAGGCGCTACGTTACGAATGGGCTGAAACCGACTGATTCGTATGCCGCCCGCTGCGGCTTCACCCAGCACAACCCCGCAGGCTTCCAGCGGCAGCGAAGCAAACATGTACTTAGACATCTCCTGCTCTACGAAGGAAGGGATGTAGAAGGTGTTTTGCTGCCCGTGAAGTGCTGCCATTTGTATTCACCCCTCTCTCTTTGGCTCCTGCTTCGGCAGGAGTCCTTTTTTATTTTATTTTGTGTGACTCGGATTGTAAAATTTTAAAGGAAAAGGGTACAATATGAGAGAGAGCTTGAAATATCTCACATGTTATAAAAGCGTAAATCTCGATATGTTTGATTATACAAAAGGGTGGCTGGTCATGAAACGAAATATATACATACTGCTGGGTGTTGTATTGCTGGTGGGCATTGCTTTGGCTCAAAATGCAGACAATGGAATCGCAGCTGTGTTTAAGCAGGAGGAGCCGATGCCCACGGAGACGGGGCCGAAAGCGGGTTTACTGGCACCAGCGTTCTCTTTGCAAGCCATGGATGGGAAAACCTATTCTGTAGGCGGAGCCAAGGAAAAGGCCATCTTCGTCAGTTTCTGGGCATCATGGTGTGAACCGTGCAAGCAAGAAGCTCCTGCGCTCAATACATTGGCAGCAAAATACAAGGATAAACTGGATCTCTACGGTGTGAATGTAACCACGTACGACAAAATCAGAGATGCCAAAGCTTTTGTAGATGAATACAAACTGACGTTCCCTATTCTGCTTGATGAAGACGGAACAGCATATGCCAAATATAACGGTTTAGCTTTTCCAACGAATGTACTGATTGATTCCCGAGGAGTCGTTCAGGAAATTATCTTGGGGATTTTGCCTGAGAAAGAGCTGGAGCGAAAAATCAAGGAGTTAATTGCGGATTAACCAAGCAAGAAGCTAGCCGAGCGAGAAGCAAAAGCGCCTGTCTTCCAATGTTTTTGGAAACAGGCGCTTCTTTTATTTTCCGGGAAATATGCATTAATGGTTGCTTAGACCGTGAGCTGGAATGTTGACTACATCAGGCTCGTCCTGCAATTTTTCTTGAAGAAGGGCATAACGGAAACTGTGTACGAGAGCTTCCCAACTCGCTTCAATCACGTTCTCGGATACACCGACCGTATTCCAGGTGTTTTCTGTGTTTTTGGATTCAATTAATACACGAACCTTCGCGGCAGTAGCATCTTTTTCATCCAGAACACGTACTTTATAGTCGGACAGATGCATGTTGGCAAGGGAAGGGAAGTACTGCACAAGTGCTTTCCGAAGTGCGTTATCCAGTGCGTTGACCGGACCGTTGCCTTCAGCTGCGGTATACGCACTTGTTCCACCTACGTTAAGTTTAACAAAGGCTTCCGAAACAACTGACTTGCCAGCCGCTTTTTCAACAAGCATCTTGAACGATTCAAAGGTAAATAATTCTTTCATGTCACCGTTGGCTTCACGGATCAACAATTCAAGAGAGGCATCAGCGCCTTCGAACTGATAACCCTGATGTTCCAGATCTTTGATTTTCTCAATGATCTGACGTGAATTGGCACTGCTTGGATCAAATTCAAGACCCAGTTCCTGTGCTTTGGACACAATGTTACTTTGTCCGGCCAGTTCGGAGACGAGCACACGCTGCTTGTTACCAACCAACTCAGGAACGATATGTTCGTAGGTCCGCGAATCACGCAGTATGGCAGAGACGTGAATACCGCCCTTGTGAGCGAAAGCCGCATTTCCGACATAAGGCTGGTTGATTGGCATATTTACGTTGGCAATCTCACTGACATAACGGGCAACATTTGTGAGCTGTCTCATCGAATCCTCAGAAACGCACTCATATCCAAGCTTCAGTTGCAGGTTAGGGATAATCGAAGCCAGATTGGCATTGCCACATCGCTCTCCATACCCGTTCATTGTACCTTGCACCTGTCTGGCACCGGCTTGTACTGCGCTTAAGGTGTTGGCTACAGCAAGTTCACAGTCATTATGTGTATGAATGCCCAGATGGGCTTGTGGAAGCCGTACAGCGAGTGAGGATACGATCTCGTACACCTCATGAGGCATCGTTCCACCATTGGTGTCACACATTACAAGCCAGTCCGCTCCAGCTTCATGGGCTTTGGTCAATACAGCCTGTGCATATTCCGGATTGTGTTTAAATCCATCGAAGAAATGCTCTGCATCGAAGATGACTTCCATACCGTTTTGTTTCAGATAGGCAATGGAGTCGTAGATCATGGACAGATTTTCTTCCAAAGTGGTCTGCAAAGCAGTGTGTACGTGGAAATCCCATGACTTGCCTACCAGAGTCGCTGCCTGAGCACCGGATTCAATCATGCGCTTCAAGTTCGCGTCTTCACTTGCGATGCTGCCTTTACGACGTGTACTACCAAAGGCGACAACCTTCGCGCTCAGGTTCAGTTCCTTGACTCTTTTGAAAAACTCAATGTCCTTGGTGTTGCTGCCTGGAATTCCGCCTTCAATATAATGAGCACCCAGGTCATCGAGCTTCTTGGCAATTTTGAGCTTGTCATCTGCCGATAAGCTGACTCCCTCCCCTTGTGTGCCGTCACGTAAAGTCGTATCGAAGATGGAGATGGCCTTTGACATGAAGATCCTCCTTTAAGATGAAGCGCTTTTTTTAGAAAGTTTAATGGTGTGTTTAAAAAACATATGAGCATGTTGGTGACGAATCCTTCGATTCTGTACCGCTACACTGTATTAAATTCAAAGTGTAGATTTGTCCTAAAATCGTGAATTTGTATAATTAATTATTATAGCACCATTATCGCCAAATGCTACATCGAATTCACCATTTGGTGTAACAAATGATGGATTGTAGAGTTGAGTGAGCTGTGAACGTAGTCTTGTAATATGTTATGCTTCATCTAAATACAAGTATTCCAGGATTGAATATGGATTCAAATCTTGTCTTTATAAATGGAGGGAAAAGAATGAGCTTTGTTTGGGAGAATACAATTATTTCATTCATTATTATTGCTATTATTGTCGTTGCCGTGTGGGGTATCATTCGATCGATCGTTAAACCTCGCCGAAAATAAGGGAATATAAATGATTTTTACATAAGGGACTTTGATATAATAGAGTAGATTGCATTTCACGGAATTGTGTATACGAAAGGGCGGTGGTGGATCATGTCTTCGGACGGGACGCATAACAACATAGATGTAGATCGATATTATCCTACCGCCGGACGAGTGATTTTGCATGTCGATATGAATGCTTTTTATTGCTCTGTACATGAAGCCGAGGAACCGGAATTATATAGAGGAAAAGCGACGGCCGTTGCTGGCAGTAGTGAAGTGCGCAAAGGTGTCATAGTAACTTGTTCATACACAGCTCGAAGCAGGGGGATTTCTACAGGCATGGTTGTTCATCAAGCATTGAAGAAATGTCCTGATTTAATTGTGATTCGTCCGGATTTTCATTTATATCGTCGGTATTCGAAAGAATTCATGAAAATAGCTTACAGTTATACACCGCTACTTGAAGCGACCTCAATTGATGAGTGTTATCTCGATATTACGGGGTCCAGACAGTTCGGTACACCGCTGGAAATTGCGGAAAGTATTCAGACCAGAATCCGGGATGAGTTAGGGATGCCTTGTTCGATCGGAATTGCACCCAACAAGCTGCTTGCCAAGATGGCCTCTGATTTGAAAAAGCCAAATGGCATTTCGATCTTGCGGATGAGGGATGTACCTCAGATTTTATGGCATAGACCTTGTAACGAGATGTTTGGAATTGGCAAAAAGACAGCGGAAAAGCTGAAGAAACTGGGCATTGAAACCATAGGACAGCTTGCCAAATCAGACGAGCGGATGTTAACCGATGTGTTTGGAATTAATGGCTCCTGGTTAAAAAATTCAGCAAACGGCATTAATCATTCGGCAGTTCAGGCTGAACGTGAAGCGAACAAATCGATTGGACACACGACAACGTTACCCGCGGATATATCTGAAATGGATGATGTACATCGGGTGTTACTGAATATAAGCGACCAGGTTGCAAGACGGTTGCGCAAACACGAAATGCTCAGTCAGGGCATTCAGATTACGATTCGTACACCGGATATGAAGACGATTACGAGATCACGGATGATGGAGGTGCCTACTGAAGATGCCTCGATCATATACCGGGAGGCCTGTGCTTTATTTGCAAAACATTGGGGCGGCGGGAAGCCTGTTCGTATGTTGGGTGTGACCCTTCAAACGCTGATTCCGCGTGAGGAGTCGGCGATACAGCTTGATCTGTTTGAATATGAGCAGAAGCCGAAGAAGGAAAATCTGATTCGCATCATGGATCAGTTACGTGACAAATTTGGCGAAAATGCTGTCGTTACTGCTGGCATGCTGGGAGATGATCCTTCCGTATTACTGCGCAATCATAAAGTCCGGGGAACATCGCTGCAAAAAGATAATTTGCAAAGTCTCGATTAAATAGGGCATAATGAAGTCTTGAGGCTGTTAAAATTATTTGTAATAACTCTTACTTTGTATTAATATGTTTCTAGATAAAAATACTGTACGTTTTTGAATAATAGGAGGAGAGATTGGTAATGAGTAAATTTACTTGGGTAGAAAAAGATACATGTATTGCGTGCGGAGCATGCGGAGCAACGGCGCCAGACATTTATGATTATGATGATGAAGGTTTGGCAGAAGTAATCTTCGATGGAGATGCTAACCAAGGGATCAAAGCAATTCCGGATGACTTGTTCGACGACATGCAGGATGCTTGTGACGGCTGCCCTACGGACTCCATTAAAGTTGCAGATGAACCTTTCAACAAAGAAGGTTAATTTCTTTCATATGAACATACAAAAGCACATTCTTCTGTCTTTGGGACAGTGGAATGTGCTTTTTTTGTCGAATGTAGAGGCTTACATCCGGGTACTCAAGTCCTATGGATTTCTTGTCATCATTTGCCGATATATATATAAACGGAAAAAGGCGAAATGATGGAGGATCGGATGCAAAATACTCACCTACGAACATATGTAAAGAAACATCCTGATAATAAAATGGCCTGGTATTTACTCGGTAAGGAATATTTGGGTGAAGGGCAGGAAGCCAAGGCGAACTATTGTTTTCAACAGGCGGGTGAAGTCTACGAGGCTTTCGAGCGAAGCAAGGCACCGGCAGATATATGGGTGGATTATCAGGAGAAGCTGGTTGAGATGGCTGAGCAAAAAGAGAAAAAACATCGTGTTCGCAAGATGTGGCTTACCCTGCTGATGCTGCTTGTACTGGCAGGATTACCACCTGCGGATGCTCCTGGTTTCAATCGTGATGCAGCCGAGGCGTTGGCTTCTGCTTTGGAATCGACGGACGATTCCATGGATAACGAATCAGGTAATAACCCGAAGGAAGATTTGGCTCTTGTTGTGAACTCCAATGTGTTTACAGCTGGAGCATTCGGTGGAGGCAACCAGGGGGAGGCTGCACTTGCAGCTGCATGGTCGGGTTCTGTTGCGAAAGTGCAGACATCGGCTGTGCTTGGAATGCAGGTCGCAGGTAACTGGACATTATGGAAGCGAAATATGGCGGTGAAATATATCGTTCAGACGAACAGCAGTGGCAAATTAACGGCACAGAGTTATGATGCCAAACAGTGTAACTGTGAACCGCCGGAAGTATCACCGGAGATCAAGCGTCTGGCGCAAGCCTGGACAGCCAAACAGGAATCCGCTGCAGCTCTGTCGAGTGCAATGATTACATATAAGAAACGAAACGGAAACTGGCCGAAAAGTGTTGCGCAACTTGCCCAGCCATTTCCAAATAATATTCTGGGCGAGACTGCACCTGGCATGACCCGGATGTTTCCGGCACTACTAGCCATGCATCAAAAAGGACAAATGGGTAAAGGAAAAAACACAGCCGAGGGAAAACGTGAAGGTTCAGATTCGCAACAAGGCAAAAACGCTGCGTTTGTGGATACGTTAGGCGGAAAGCCTTTTTTGCAGGATCGGCTTGAGATTATCGTGGACAAGAGCAGACATAAGCTTGCACTGATTAGTGGCGACACCATTATTCGGAATTACGAGGTAGGGCTTGGGGGAGATCGTACTCCAGAGGGTTCGTTTGTCATTTCAGACAAAGTTGTAAATCCCAATGGTCGCTCCAATGGCGAATTTGGAAGTAGGGGCATGCAGCTATCGGACACGAATTATGCCATCCATGGGACCAACGAGCCAAACAGTATCGGGCTGGATGAATCCCTTGGATGTGTGAGAATGAGTACTGAAGATGTGGAAGAGCTATTTGCTCTTGCTCCTCAGGGAACTCCGGTACGCATCGGGAAAGATCTGCTGCCAGAGACAGCTATGGTTCCAGAAGCGAAGGATCGCTACCGGTACACACTTGTTCCCAAGCAAAATAATCCGAATAAGACGTATCATTGGTTGAATTAAACGATAAACCAAGTGATTCAGACCGAAGAAAACGTAAAATCCATGCTGGATTGGTATGTAGATGCAGAAACAGTAGGTTGAAGCATTTACAGGTTGGCGATAATAATAAGCGCACCAATGATAATGATCAGTCCACCGACGCTGGCTGCGGTCCAGATAATGGCTTTCCGGTTGACCTCATCTTTCTTTTGCTGCAAAGTAGGTGGTTTGCGTTTGGGAGCCATGGGCTGTTCCTCCTTCATGGAATAAGGCTATATAGATGTAGCCATGCTCCCATTGTAAAGAATTCAACTCGCCATTTCCAGTAGGCGGGTGGATTTCTTGTGAGCATTTTGCATATTACGAATCCTTCTGTCTATGCTCAAACTACTTTCCTTTTGAAGAAGAAACGGATAGACTTGTGTATAGAGTGTTTTTTTACATATGAAAAAGACGGAAAGCATTTTTTCAGCGTACCGGACCAGAACGGAGTGAGTGATTTGTTATACAGAAGTCTTGCTAAACCCTTGTTGTTCAAAATGGACCCTGAGCAGGCCCATCATCTAATTATCGGCGGCCTTAGTGGAATGGGGAGTATTCGCCCGGTTCCTTCCGGTTTGCGTGTCATGTATGGTGTGCGTGAAACATCGGATCTGGCTGTGGATATGTTCGGCTGTCATTTCCCTACACCTGTAGGACTTGCGGCTGGTTTGGACAAAAACGGACAGGCTGTAACGGGCTTTTCTTCCATCGGGTTTGGCTTCATGGAAGTGGGTACAGTCACACCGCTTGCACAGCCAGGTAACGACCAGCCAAGGTTATTCCGCTTGCCTCCCGATGAGGCATTGGTGAACCGGATGGGCTTCAATAACCTTGGCGCCGAAGCGATGGCGGGTGAATTGGCACGCCTCTCGGAGCGTCGTATTCCAGTGGCCGTAAATATAGGTAAAAATAAGGCGACATCGAATGAAGAAGCGCATTTGGATTATGCGAGATGCATTCGGGCGCTATACGATTATGCGGACCTGTTTGTGGTCAATATTAGTTCACCAAATACACCGGATTTGCGTAATCTGCAACATGGGAATGAACTGAAAGAATTGCTTGCCGCTGTGATGAATGAGATGGAGACGCAACGCAAGAGAGCAGGCGGTTCCGTTAAATCGGTACTGGTCAAAATCGCACCTGATGTGAATGACCAGGAGCTCGAATATATGGTGAGTACCATTGCAGATAGTGGAGTTGCCGGTATCATTGCAACGAATACAACGATCAGCCGCGAGGGCCTGTCTCATCAGCATGCCAAAGAGACAGGTGGACTAAGTGGCAAGCCGCTGCGTGATCGTTCCACAGAAATCATTCGCCAAATCTATCGCCAGACAGAAGGCAAACTGCCAATCATCGGATCGGGGGGCATTTTCACAAGCGAAGATGCTTACGAAAAGATTAAAGCAGGTGCCAGCCTGGTGGAAATATATACGGCATTGATCTATGAAGGACCTGAAGTGAACCGGCGCATTCATGCCGGACTGCGTGAATTGCTGCGCAAAGACGGTTATAGTCATATTTCGGAAGCTGTCGGTGCAGAGCATCGTTAAGCAATGTTTCAGAGTTCCCCGGGTTGAAAATTAGAAGCGTGGAAGAGGGTAATGTCGTACGGAACTCTTCCCCCCGCTTAACATCATGTATAATGGATAAGAACAGGGGAAGCTATAGAGACAGGAGGCATAAGCATGGACGGTAGAGACTGGGGTACATTTTTACTTCCTTATGAACAAGCGGTAGAGGAATTGAAAGTTAAGTTTAAAACGATGCGGGCGGAGCTTAAGAAAAGGGAAGAATACGCCCCGATCGAATTCGTTACCGGTCGTGTCAAAAAAATATCCAGCATTCTGGAGAAATCCAGACGCCTGAATGTGCCGCTTGATCAGGTGGAAACAGGCATTGAGGATATTGCAGGTATCCGCATTATGTGCCAGTTTGTGGATGATATTCGGCGGGTAGCCGAGTATATTCGTGGTCGTAAGGATTTGACGGTATTAATCGAGAAAGATTATATCACCAATTTCAAAGAGAGCGGCTACCGCAGTTTCCATATGATTATTGAGTATCCTGTTCAGACGGCTCTAGGGCAGAAAAATGTGCTGGCCGAGATTCAGATTCGGACGCTGGCGATGAACTTCTGGGCCACGATCGAGCACTCCCTAAGTTACAAGTTTCGGGAGAGTCTACCGGATGATATGCGTGCAAGATTGAAAAAGACGGCCGAAGCCGCTTTTGTACTCGATAATGAGATGTCGGCGATCCGTCTGCAAATTCTGGAGGCGCAAAAGGCCTTTGAAGATGACTCCAATATTGTATCAAGAACGCTGAACATCATACATCAATTGTACTTCTACCACCTCGTGAACGAAGCAATAGAGGCACAAAAGCGCTTCAATGACTGCTGGGAGCGTCATGATATGGAAGGGTTAAAAGACCTTCTGGATGATGTGAAAGCACTTCTGAATGCGGCTAGAAAGGGCGAAAACCCGGATGAGCAGCTATGAGCCGCTGTATGTGGACTATCTGATCTACTTCAACCGGGATCAGGACTACTTTGAATGCCATGAGGTATTGGAAGAACTATGGCTTGAACGGGATCGGGATTCTCTGTATAAAGGATTGCTGCAGATTGCAGTGGGGCTGTATCATTTCAGGAATGATAACCTTCGCGGAGGACGCATGATGTTACAGAGTTCGGTAGATCTGTTAAAATCATATCCGGAAACTTCGCGAGGCATTGCCCTTGGGCCGTTGGTGCAGGAAGTACAGGAGCTGGTTCATGGACTTTCCGGTCCTGAGCCGCAGAATTTTCCTTACAGAGACTTGCATATTCAGATTCAGGATGAGGTGCTGGTGCAGGAAGTTCGAGAACGAGCTCTTGAACTGAAGCCTAATATTCCCCAACGCCGAAGTCCTACACGTGGACGAATCTATGAAGAGAAGATGAAAGCATTGCAGCAAGAGCAGAACTTGCAGAGCGAGTAAGCTTGTAATGTAAAGACATCATTCATTTCATTATTAACATATTTTCAGACATATGATATTAAAAAAAACACCCCGGCAGTTCCTATAGAGGAATTGGCCGGGGTGTTCAATATTAAAGGACATCATTAAAGTTTGGAATGATTCCAGAGCTTGTCCATACAAAGGACAATATGATCCATGCGGGTCCATCGCAACCACGAAGAGTTATACGATTAGCTTGCTGATGGAGTGGTACTGCCTTTATATTTCTCGAAAAATTGCTTGTAGTCATCCAGGGTATAACCGTTGTCACTGCCATTTTCCTGCAGCCCGCCAACCATACGGTCTTTCTCAATACCCTCCTGATAATATACCAGAGTTGGTGTGTACTCAATGTTATAATCGGTCCAACCGGAATCGAATTCGCGCAGATTGAACTGTGGTAGTTGAATCCCTTCCTCAGCGACCAGTGGCATCAACTGAGGTGTTGTCGCACGGCAGTGTGAGCAGTCGGAGGCAAAGAAATAGACAAAGAAGCTGTCTTTGTTATCAATTCTAGCTTTCAGATCGTCAGGCAAAATAATTTGTTGGTAGTTCGGATCGTTCAGCAGTTCGCGTGTTGCAGGATTAAGCTTGGAAGCGGCGATGCCATAAGCATTCCCCACAGCGTCCATTTGTTTCTTGGATTGCTGGTTCACCAGGACAAGTGCTGCAATCAAAACGACGAAAATACCCAGGAAAATAAGGATCGCAGCGCTTTTCTTTTTCTTCTTGGATTTCATTAAGACATCCCCCATCGATCATATCGAAATATAGTTTTGGCAAAAATGCGGGATGGGATAATATGCATAAACACCCGAATTTTTGCACATCAATCAATCTACTTGCCATTATACTACATTACACGCTGTAGTGGAATATGTATGAAGCAATAGGAAAGCATTGCCCGGATATGATAACATAGAACTATATGCAATTTTAACAAGACAGGATGAGTGGGATTATGGCTGTACAGCTGCCTTCGATATTTGCCGAGCGGATGAAAAGCTTGTTAGGCGATGAATTTGAACAATTTATGAAATCTTATGAGCAGTCGCCACATGCGGGGCTGAGAGTGAATACGTTAAAAATATCGCTGGAACAATTCAAGGAAATTGCTCCATTTGATATGCGACCCATTCCGTGGTGCGGAACGGGTTTTTATGTGCCTCATGGAGTTAAGCCGGGGTTACATCCTTATTATCATGCGGGTTTGTATTATATCCAGGAACCAAGCGCCATGGCCCCAGTTGAATTATTGGATGTTAAACCCGGGGAACGCGTGCTGGATCTATGTGCGGCTCCTGGCGGGAAAACAACCCAGATTGCTGCCAAGCTTCAGGGGAAAGGTGTGCTCGTTACGAATGATATCCATGCGGAACGTACGAAAGCCCTCGCCAAAAACGTGGAACTGTATGGAGTTCGCAATGCTGTTGTATTGAATGAATCACCGGAACGGATTGCGAATGCATGTCCTCATTATTTTGATAAAGTGTTAATTGATGCGCCTTGTTCGGGTGAGGGTATGTTCCGTAAAGATGAGGACATGGTGAAATCCTGGGAAAATCATTCGGTGGAAAAATGTGTGCCGATGCAGCGCGATATTCTGGAGACTGCGGCCAAACTGCTTGCTCCAGGGGGAACCATCGTATATTCCACATGTACATTTGCACCAGAGGAAAATGAAGCGATGATAGCGGAATTTCTGAACATCAATCCTGATTTTGTGGTGAATGACATCCCGGAAAGTGCAGGATTTGCTCCAGGACGACCGGAATGGGTGCGTCAGATGTTGCCCGAAAAAGCAGAAGAGACGGGATCTGTGCTGGAGCAAACGCGCGGCACTGCTAGGTTGTGGCCCCACTTATTGGAGGGAGAAGGTCATTATGTTGCTGTATTGCAGCATCGTTCTGAATCTCTTACTGAAGAAGACGGAAATCAAAAAGAGGGCAGCGTTTTACAAATTGGACAGGCAGTGGACACAGATTCCATCGAACCAAATGAATCGGTAGAACCATTTATCCGTGCATCCGCACCAATCAGTAAAGAAGAGCGGAAACGGGAACGTCTAATGAGAACCGAATCCAGAGAACGCAATGATAAGCATACCCGTGGTGGCAAAGCTCAGGGAAAACAGGGTAAAGGAAACGAACGTGGTGGTCGCAAAAACGAACGGACTCAAGGACGAGGAACCGACCAGGCAAATGTCGATCCAGGAACGGTGTATGCTCAATTTGTACAAGAAAATTTGGAAATCGAGCTTGCTGGAGAAACAGTGTTTTACGGTGATCGTGTGTATCAATCTTCTGTGGGTGCTGCTCGTCTGGAAGGGCTCAAGGTTATTCGACCAGGGTGGTTTGTGGGTACCGTGAAGAATGGGCGATTTGTGCCCTCTCATCCGCTTGCATGTGCTTTGAATGCAGCTGAAGCCCAGAGATCCGTTAATTTATCTTCGGTAGACGGTGAAGCGGTAAGGTATCTCAAAGGAGAGACGTTGAACTTCGAAGAAGCAAGAGTTGAACGTCAAGCAGATACCGCTGCCAAAGGTTATGTGTTGGTGTGTGTGGACGGATATGCGGCTGGCTGGGGGAAATGGCTGGATGGTGTACTGAAAAATGAATATCCGGCAGGCTGGAGGTGGACATCGGTATGAGTGGAAAAGGAAAACAAACGCTGCGTCTGGATAAAATATTAAGCCATATGGGTGTGGGGTCTCGAAGTGAGCTCAAAAAGATGGTCAAGCAGGGCAGAATTCGTGTGGACGGGAAACCGGTAAAAGACAGCGGTGTGCAGGTTAATCCAGACGTAAACGTAATTGAAGCTGACGGAGAGCGGATCGTCTATCGGGAAATGATCTACCTGATGCTGCACAAACCACCTGGCGTGGTGTCGGCAACCGAAGATAATCGGGATAAAACGGTGATTGATCTGCTGCGTAAAGAGGAGCGTGTCTTCGATCCGTTCCCTGTGGGACGACTCGACAAAGATACCGAGGGTCTGCTCATTCTTACTAATGATGGGCCACTTGCCCATGATCTGTTGTCCCCGCGTAAACATGTGCCCAAGACGTATGAAGCTCGTGTGCTGGGGAACGTTGATGAAGAAGATATCGAAAAATTCAAAGCCGGCATTCAGCTGGATGATGGATATGAGACGTTGCCTGCGCAACTGACTGTGCTTCATCGTGAGGAAACGGAAGAGGGCGTGTTTTCTTCCATTTCATTGATCATTCATGAGGGCAAGTTCCACCAGGTGAAAAGAATGTTCCAGGCTGTTGGCAAACGTGTGGTCTATTTGAAACGTGTTGCCATGGGTGACCTGGAGCTGGATGCCAATCTGGAAATTGGCAGTTATCGTGAACTAACCGCAGACGAGTTAGATCGTCTGCGGAAGTAACAGCTCCCGTCCTTCGCGAAGCGGAGCAGGGAGCCCGGGCAGGAGGCGAAGTCCTGCCCACCGCACCAAAGGTGCAGCAGCTCACGTCCTTCGCGAAGCGAAGCAGGGAGCCCGGGCAGAAGGCGAAGCCCTGCCCGTAATGGTCCCGCTTGAGCTTGGGCGGGACCGCCGCTGTTAAGCGGCAGACCCGGCAACCAAGCGTTCCCACACCGACCGTCACATAGCAAGCTCCTACCTGCCGCCGGTAAACGAGACGGGAGTCCAGAGGGCAGAGCCCTCTGGGGCCCTCCCTCGGAAGGGAGGGTTTGGGTGGGTGCGACTCTTTTACAGATAAGGAATGAAGACAAATGACAATTAAATTAATCGCACTGGATGTTGATGGAACGCTGCTTAATGATCATCATGAACTTACCGAAATGACGCAAGAGACCTTAATTCGTGCTTCCCGTCAGGGAGCTGAGATTGTCCTGTGTTCAGGCAGAGGTCCTGCCAATACGATTCCGTTTATGGAACAGATGGGACTTGACGGATATGTCATTACACATAATGGGGCGGTAACTGCCCAGGTTCAGACTCGTGAAGTGGTGCACCATTTTGCCATGGATGGACAGGGGCTGGAGCCTTTCATAACTTACTGCCGCACGCAAGGTGTGCATTTTGATATCAACACAGCGTTCGGACTCTATGTGGATCAGCCGGAAGGTTTGGAGTTGCAGGTACGCAAGATGTATCAAAACTTTATGGCAGAGCCATTAAAGCTGCCGCAATGGGCGGATATGACAGAGCCGCTTGCGAAATTCACTGCGTTTGGACCGATTGAGCAAATGAACGCAGTGCAGCAGGAGTGGTCGACCTGGAATCTTCCATATTATATGACGCGTAGCGGTGATTTTTTCATTGATCTGATGCATCCCGAAGCCTCCAAAGGTGCAGCTCTAAAAAGACTGGCCGAAGCAAAAGGAATCCTGCCTTCCGAGATCATGGCGGTAGGTAACTATTATAATGACATCACCATGTTGACCTTTGCAGGCAAAGGGGTGGCGATGGACAATTCCCCGGAGGAAGTTAAGGCTGCTGCGGATGAGGTTACACTTTCCAACAACGATCAGGGTGTGGCCCACGCTATCCAAAAATATGTGTTGTCCGTCTAATAGTTCGCTCTTAAAATCTGAATATCGTTGTATCTTATAAACTGTCGCTCTCAAGGGTAACCTAATAGAATAACGTTAGGAACCGAGGAGGACAGGTGCATGGAACTGAAAGTAGAGCTGATTCCTGATCTTCGTACATCAGGCGGCGAAGTGTTGGATATTATGGTGGACGGTCAATATGCGGGTTCATTGCTGCTCGTGTTCAGGGAAGGGGATCGGGTATCCGGCAGCCTTCAGATTGAGCAAAATTCGCTACCTGACGAGACAGAACAGTATATAGTTGAGCAGGTGCACGAATATATTCGTTCTCTCGCGGATGCGGTAAGTGCTGCTGAATATGAAGTGCTTGTAAGCTGCGGTACACTGTATTCTGTGTTACAGAAGCCAGAGTCTCAAACGGATGTGTTCATTCAGTCGTCACGGTCTGAAGATACGTATAATCACGATGGACAGAATGGTCGAGCTGATGTAAATGAAGTACACGTCATTCCTGGCTCACAAGCCGAATCATTTACATATGAAGACCCCGAACAACTGCTTGAGATGGAGCTTGTAAGCGCCGGACGCAGCATTTCCACCTATGTATTTAATGACGCCAATGGACAGGAACTGGCCGAAGCCTCTCTGAAACAATATGGTGCAGATGTACAGGGTGAGATCCACTGGTATGATGAACCAGCAGAGAATTATCAGGATGCGGCTGCCGAGCTGCTGGTACGAGAGCTGGATGAAGAAATCATCGATACGATTACGATCCGCATGTGGCATCAAGGGCAGGAGCTGGAATCTGCGGAATGGGTACACCGAGATTTTGCGGATGATGATCAGATAGCGTCCGAAGAAGATCTCGAAGAGATTGAAGCTGCTGAAGAAGCCTGTTATGTCATGTTGGTACGCAAAGATCGGGAGTTTCGGGTATATGAACTGTTCCTACAAGAACGCGGAGGGTTACCTGTAGGAACAGCAACGATTGATACCTCACAAGCAGATTTGTCAGGTTATATCGATTATCAGGTTCCCGGCACAAGTGTTCAGCGAAAGAGTTTGGTTGAAGTTCTGATGCGAGAGCTGGACAAAGAGCTTGAGTTTGATACATTACATCTCACGATGTTATACCGAAATCAAATTATTGATGAAGCGAAGATTGAAGGGTAAGAGGCACAGCCTCTTGCCTTTTTTGTTTTCTTTTTGACGAAAAAGCCATTTCCCGGTATAGTACCATTAGTTTAAGAGAGACCTGGAAGTGGAGGAGAATCATGAAGCACTCATTCAGTATCAAAACAGACTACATTAATGATGAATTTAAGGCATTGCAGGCTCAGCCGGAAGACACGGAGGATGTGATGTCTCTGCTTATGGAAACAGCCGAATGGCTGCGGAGCCAGGGGTCTTCTCAATGGAATGCGTTGTTAAAAGGTGAGGATTCTCATAATACGGCGGAGGCTATTCAGCGTGGCGACGTATTTGTATTTAAAAAGGGTTCTGACGTAGCTGGCATGGTTATTTTGATGAGCCAGCCAAGTGCGTGGGATGTGCATTTGTGGGGAAGCAAAGCGCATGCCGGGGATGGCGCACTTTATTTGCACCGATTAGCCATTCGCAGAAAGTATGCCCAGAGTGGATTGGGAAGGGCGATTTTGCAATGGTCCAGCAGCGGGATACAGTTTGAGGACAAACATATCGTCCGATTGGATTGTGGAGCCGAGAACGCAACATTGAACGCATTCTATGTGCGTAATGACTATACTTTTGTGGGAGAGACAGACGGCTTCAGTACGTATGAGAAGGCGGTCACACATCTGTCTGTATAACACTGTATGCAACATATCGGGTGCATTCAAAAGCCGGGAGCTACCACTGCTCACCGGCTTTCATTTGCATGTGGGCAAAGAGGTTTAACTTTCAATCCATACATCCGCTTCTTAGCCGAGCATCTTCTGAATATGTTGTATATACGACTCCGGAGTAAGGGCTTTCGCTCAAACAAGATGAAAAAGATAACGTATAGTAGAATAATGGCAGTCAGATAGCGATTACTTCAAGTGGAATTCCTCAGTACCTAACAGTATTCGTAATGTCGTCAGCGTCAGATGCAACATGGTACAATTGATATTGAAATGAATTCTAGTATTCGGCTGTAAATGAGCGAGTGATAAGGAATCTCATTTTGTACCTTTACTGAACATATGTTCTGATATATCATGATTGAAGATGTAATGAAAAGATTTATGCTAGAAAGGGGGAAACTAACGGTGAGATTGCTGCAGGCGCTTTTCTTTCCTCCGGAGCAGCCCGGAGGTGTATCCTCTATGATTCCGTATATGCAAGAGAGGTTTACAACCCCGAGGTGGGAGATGGATCTATTCTCGTTGCCTAAGCGAATTCGCAACAAGGGCAGGGAAGATATCCAGTTTGAGACGTTCGATTGGACTGCGTATCAGGATAGTCCTGTTGTGCAAAAATATATGCAAACCTACCGGGATTATTTGTGGTGGACCAAGCTGCGTATTCAGAAGCCTTACGATCTGATTCATGCCCATCACCCTATTGCGGGGCTTGCAATGAAGAAGGTTTTCCCGGATGTTCCTCTCATTCAAACCATCCACTCCAGTTATGAGCGAGAGCTGATACTGAATGGACGCATTGAGCCAAATGGACCAGAGCATCAATTCCTGCTGGCCATCTATGGTGAACTGGAGTACCAGGCAGAGCGGTTGTTAACGGTATCGGATTCTTTCCGTCGTTATCTGGCGCCTCATGTACAGCATCCCGATGTTATCGGTGTGATTCCGAATGGTTTTGATGAGAAAAGGTTTAAGCCAATTCCCCATGAGAATGCAATACCACAGCTGGTCACCGTATGCCGTCTGGTTCCGGCGAAAGGGCTGGATATTCTGTTCAAAGCCTGTGCCGAGTTGAAAGCGCGGGGACATGATTATGTGCTTCATATTATCGGGGACGGACCGATCCGTCCAGATTTGGAAGAATTAGCCCAGCGGCTGGGCATTTATAATGAGACTATTTTTTATGGTTACACGCTGCACCCGGAGGAATTCATGCCATTTTTTGATATCTTTGTACTTCCTTCGCGGGCGGAGGCATTCGGATCTGTTTTCGCGGAAGCAGCGCTTAGCTGTCTTGCTCTTGTAGGTACAGATGTTGGCGGCATACCAGAGCAGATCGAGAACGGCAGTAACGGCTTGCTGGTGCCTTCAGAAGATCCATCTGCACTGGCGGAAGCGCTGGAGAAGGTGATGGTTGACCCGGCGTACCGTTATGAGCTCGCTCGTTCGGCCTGTGAGAAGGCCAAAACCCATTACTCTTTGGGCAGATCGGTCAATGAACTGAAAAAAATGTATTTGCAATTTCCGAGCCAGTTCTAACTTCTGGAAAGGGAAAAGAAGGAAGCCGCTGTATGAACAGCGGCTTTTTTATATTTAGGGAAATGATATTTCGTAACAAAAATACGTTGTTATAGGTGTTTGTTACGACCTCGAAAGCTTCCCCATCGATCCATTACTAATTTTGCACCCCAGATTAGTGCCAAACTGCCGAAAATGGGGTAAAGGATAGAGAGCAGGGAACTGAATCCAAACTGGCTGAGCGAATAACATAGCAGCATGATGGCCAGTATGATTAGTTTGGGATGTACGTGGACATGCTGTCTGAGTTGGAGGGTCATTCCATAAATATCGGCTACAAATGTACTGAAGATTTCCATAAAAATCAGGGATACATAGATAGACTGGACTACCCATCCAAGTTGAAAGGCAATGCTGCCCATTGGAATTTCAAATTGTGTGATGCCAGGCATCTGGGCTGACATGGCGAAGTGGGCTGCCATAAGCATGAATCCTACACCAATCCCGCCCAGAACGCCGCCCCATTTGAGTACCTTTCGGCTGCGAATCTGATTCCCCACCGGAACGAGCACTGCTTGGGCAAGTGCCAGGTTGAATGAAGTATACAAAAGAGGAGATAACCAGACCTGGATTGGATTGCTGTCCGTGGTTAATGTAATAAATCGGTTTGCGCCGGGATGATGTATGGTGCTGGTGATCATAAGCAGAGAGAGCAGGAGCATCATAGGCACCACGATACTGTTCATTTGTAGAATAGCCTGAATACCCCGTCCAAGCAGTAGATAAGTACCGATAAGGGTAACAATCAGTCCGGTCTGATAATGAAGTCCCAGATGCTCTACAAAGACCGACCCTGCTCCGGCCAGCATGACACTGTTTACTCCAATGAGTATCACAAGGGTAACCCATGTAATCCAGTTTCCTGCTTTATGACCGAATAGATGCTTGTTGAGATCTTCGTAAGAGCGCGAGCCGGTATCATGGGCAATCAGCATCATTTTTGTACCTAACCAGACAAAGAGCATGGTCGATAAGCCAATGGTAATGGTGGCCCATTTGCCATACTGGGTAAAGAACTGCAATATCTCTTGCCCTGTTGCAAAGCCGGCTCCTACTACCGTTCCAATGTATGTAAATGCGATCTGCAGCACCCGAAATGCCTGTTTCATGCGTTTCCCCTCTCAGGCCCCTGAATAGTTTGGACATGCGGGTGCCATGGTACAAGGTATGCTTGACCCGTCAAAGTCATGACAATTGAAGTGTGGCAAAGGGTCATTTAACATGCTCTGAACAAGAGCAAAGGCAATTTCGCTTGAACTGAGAGCCGGATCTATGATACTTTTACGTCATAGGATAGGCTTGGGAGGTCAAATTATGGAAGTATTGAAACAACGAATTTTACAAGAAGGTGTAGTCATGTCGGATCAGGTGCTGAAGCTGGATGGTCTGCTGAATCACCAGATTGACCCTGCACTGACGATGGAAATGGGACGGGAATTTGCCGCTCGTTTTCGTGAAAGTGGTGTAACCCGGGTCATTACAGTGGAGTCTTCCGGGATTCCGGTCGCTTTTGCTGCTGCACATGAACTGGGTGTTCCACTGGTATTTGCCCGGCGCAAAAAAACACTTTTGGCTGACCCCGACGCTTACTGTGAAAGAGTGCCTTCTTTTACCAAAGGGATCGTAACGGATATTATGGTGTCCCGTGAATATATTCATGAGAATGACCGTATTTTGTTTATTGACGATATCATTGCAAATGGCGATGCCGCTCGTGGTGTCATCAAAATTATCGAACGTTCGGGTGCGGAACTGGTCGGATTCGGTGTCGTGGTCGAAAAATGTTTTCAGGCCGGAGCGCGCACTATTCGTGAGCAGGGTATCCCGGTTGAAGCGTTGGTGCGCATTCGTTCACTGAACGATGGCACTGTACAATTCGACGATAACGAATTGTGACTTTTTAAAGGAAAAAGTGCCTATTTTTATAACAATGCCTTTGCATGACCGCTGATTTCATTTATAATGGGGTTATGTTAGGGAGAGGAGGCAACACCATGGGTAACCAACCGGCAACAGAACAATTTTTTATTGATAAGCTGGCGGAATCGAAAGTACATTTTGAGCGTGCCCTGGATTGTAAACATACGGAATTCGATGACCTTTATCCCTATATGATTGAACATCCTCAATTTTTCTGGTACAAACGCTACGTTGCTTGGTCAGAATTGCTGACGATTGTAGGCTTGTGCGAAGAGTTGTCCTTCTCTTGGAAAGAACAATTTACACCGCATCAAGTGGAGTACCTTGAAGAACGTGTGATGTCCGCCAAAGTGCTTGATTTTTGGTTTGAGAAGAACGACAGCAAAGAGCACGCGCAGCGGTAACTTTCAGTCGGGACATATTTCGAATGACATGACAGTCCAATACAGTCACGTGAGACCTAAATGACTTTTCATTTAGGTCTCTTTTTGTAAATAATTTTTTTGGGAAAGTAGGCGCCATAAATATGATCAGTGATGCAGAATTGGATGCACTGCGTTTATCGGGTGAAAAAGTAAGGGTAGTACGGGACGAGATTCAGTCCAATGATGTGACAGGCATTGTAGTGGCCTGGGACGGGGAGCAGGTGCTCATTCGCCGTCAGAATCGTCGTGTGGTTAAGCTTGATCGGAATTATCAGTATCAGTTGTTCAGCGAACCACGTAAGAGCCCGCTCGAAGAATAGGACATGCGTTTTTAGGTTCATTTACCATGGATGTTTTGGCATAATTGCACCTCTCGGGAGAGAAGATAGGTACAGTGAGAGCTTGTAACATATCAGCCGAGAGGATGTGCGGTAACCATGACACTGATGAATGATAAGGTTCATGCCTATAAAGATCAGATTGGTGAATTAAGCGACGTGCTGCCAGCTGTGGTGAAGTCTTATCATGAGTTCACTGGAGAGTGCTTTCAGGCAGGGGCGATTGATGCCAAGACCAAACAGCTGATTGCGCTGGGCATTGGACTGTTTGCAAACAATGAGGTATGTACGTTTTACCATGTGGAAGAAGCGCGTGCCAAAGGAGCGACCGATCAAGAGATTATGGAGACGGTTGCTGTGGCTGGAGCAGTTGGCGGAGGCCATGCGTTGTCTCAGGGTGCAATGAGAGTACAGAAGGCTTTACATTAAAAGCTTTGGTTAAGACGGATGATGACCTTGTGTACCTCTAGAAAATCAATATTAATGTAGACAAAGATAGACAAAGAAAAGGCTCCGGTTATAACCGAAGCCTTTTCGTGTTAACTTATATTTTGCCCAGCATTTTGTTATACATAAACTGTCCTGTTACCCGGCGTGCTGTTACGTAACGATCGTTGAAGTAAGGATTAGATAATTGAGTGATGCTGACACCCTTGCTGCTTGAAGCATGAGCGAACTGTCCGCCCCCGATATATACACCTGTATGTGAAATGCCACTGCCCATCGTATTAAAGAATACCAGGTCACCCGTACGCAGATTAGCTTTGGATACCGGCGTTCCGGCCTTAGCTTGTTGCTGGGAAGTGCGTGGTAATTCAATGCTATATTTGTTGAAAATATATCTCATAAATCCAGAGCAATCAAACCCGGCGAGTGTAGTACCACCCCATTTGTAAGGTATGCCTGTCATGTTGTTAACGACGGTGTTAATACTGCTTGCCTCTGTGCTTGCTGCACCAGATGTAAATAATACTGCTGCTCCAAAAATGGAGATGATAAGCTTTTTCAAAATTTTTGTTCTCCCTTCGATGCCTACGGAGTTAGCTAAGGGTTCGGTAGAAGGTTCCCTATATTTCCTATGTATAAGAATAATTCACCCAAAATGGTTCCCCCGTTTTCAAACATGAAACTCGGCAAATGAATAATTAAGTTTTTGTAACCTTTTGAAACTATATTGCATAAATGCGAAAATGTCAAACCGTTCTTGAACACTTCTTATCATCTCAATGTTAACGGAATTATCGCTATTTATGTAGAAATAACTCGAATGTTGAGTTTTGATAGATGACAAAAAAGTAACTACTGTTTCAAATGCAGGATTCCAGCTTCCTAAAACCTTAAAGAGGAGGTGGGTAGGCCTGGTACGGAACTGGCCTTCCAACATATAATTCATTCAGACAGTTTTTTATCATCAATTGTATTGGCCTTAGTTTTTTGTTTTGCATGAAATGATGGATGAGTACAGCTTTACATATTAAATAAGGAATATTTTTTTGTTGACACTAATTACCTGCACATGATATATTATTTCTTGTCGCCGCGATGTAATTTCTCGGAGATACAACATACGCGGTCGTGGCGGAATTGGCAGACGCGCACGGTTCAGGTCCGTGTGGGCTAACCCCCGTGGAGGTTCGAGTCCTCTCGACCGCATCATATGTAATACGAAAAAGGTTCCTAGAATGGCATTACTGCCACTCTAGGAACCTTTTTTCTTTGTTTACGGATTAGAGTGATTGCTCATCCTGGTTGTCTTCAACCCATTCCCTTAATTTGAGCAAAGATGAAGTTTTTATTTGTTTATTTATCCATTAATGGAAATATGTTTGTTCTGCGACGGTTTGCCCCTATATTTCAGGTGAATTGTACGTAAAATACCGAATTGTACCTATCCTGGAAATCCACTATACACTATTCTCTTCTCGTATGGAAGCGCTATCAACAGGAATTTGATTGACCAAATTCAGAGGGGGTAGGGATAATTTGAAACGAATCGGAAAAAGGATGGCAATGTGTTTCATGGTGTTCATGATTGCGGCAGTTCAGTTCGGAATTATGGGAACGACAGGTAATGTGGCACAAGCAGCAGATAAGAGTCTGGCCCAAAAGCCGTATATGGGTTGGAGTAGTTACAGCATGCAAGTATATGACGGGGCGGGTAACTGGACATCTGCCGAGAGTATTAAGAAGCAATCGGATGCCATGCGCGAGAAGCTGCAAGCCCATGGATATGAATACATTAATATTGATGCTGGCTGGAACGGTGACGAAGATGAATACGGCCGTCCTATTCCGAGTACTGTTCTTTATCCAAATGGATTTCAGGAGGTCATCGATTATGTCCATAATAATGGACAGAAGATCGGAATCTATCTGATTCCGGGATTATCCATCACAGCCTATGATAAAAATCTTGAGGTGTATGGAACGGGCGGGGCATGTCGTATGCAAGATATTGCAGTAAAACCGCTCGTTGTTATGGATGCTTGGGATTCGTACACGTACAAAATTGATTTTTCGAACCCTTGCTCACAGAAGTACATTGACTCCATCGCGGATCTTCTTGGAGAGTGGGGTATCAATTTTGTCAAATTCGATAGTGTGACGCCAGGATCGGGAATTAATAACCTGAGCCGCGATGCACGCGGTGATGTGGAGGCTTGGTCCAAAGCCCTGGACAGAAATAACATCTGGTTTGAGCTTTCCTGGGCGCTTGACCACAATTACGTGGACTTCTGGAAAAAGTATGCGAACGGCTGGAGGATCGACTGGGATGTTGAAGCCTATGACAGCAGTAAGGGATTGACCGAATGGTCGAGTATTTCCCGCTTGTTCCCCATCGCTGCCCTCTGGTGGCGGGATGCAGGTCCCGGAGGCTGGAACGACTTCGATTCACTGAATGTCGGGAATGGCTCGATGGATGGTCTGACCAGGGACGAGCGGAAGACCGCTACCACGTTCTGGGCAATCTCTTCAGCACCACTTTATACAGGTAATGATCTGACCAGGCTGGACAGCTATGGGCTGGAACTGCTGACGAATGACGAAGTCATTGCGGTCAATCAGGCTGGTCGTCCAGCCCATCCGGTTTCCATGGACACCAAACAGCAGGTTTGGTATGCCAATAACGGAGATGGTACGTACAATGTAGCTCTGTTCAATCTGGGCAATCGGAGTGCCGAGGTCAAAGTGAAATGGAGTGATATTGGCCTCGAAGGTACGGCTTCGGTCCGTGATCTCTGGAGCCATTCCGAACTGGGGAATTTTAATCATGAATTCAGTGGCGGCGTACTGGAACCCCATGCTTCCCGGATGCTTAAGGTAACCGCATTAAGCGGTACATCAGCTGTTAATGATGATGATACGGGCATGCGCTATAGTGGAGATTGGAAGCGAAACGGGGGCAAGGAGCAAATCGATGGCAGACAGGATCTGAGCATCGCTATTACGGATTCCTCGACCACTGGTCCAGCGAATATGAATACGCAACAAGGAGCTGACTTGGAAGCTGAAGTTGACCCAACCGCGAATACAGAAAATATAGCAAATGCTGCTTCCATGGATGCGGCTGCTGTTACCGATGTGGTTTATATTAATGATGATGATAGCCATATTCAGTACAACGGTTCATGGAGTCCAAATAGCGGCAGAGGTTTCGGAGATTACAAAGATGATGTACATTTTACTGAGGATGACGGCGATTATTTTGAATATACCTTCACGGGCACAGGTATTGATTTGCTGACGGAGAAGGACAAGGGTCTGGGAGACATGATAGTCACACTCGACAATGGAACGCCTGAAACGGTTAGCGCTTATACCGATGATGAACGAGAAGCCCAACAGGTGCTGTATAGTGCTGCTGGGTTGACTAACGGTTCACATACCTTGAAAGTCGTCAAAAAATCAGGCCAGTATATGCTGCTGGATGCGCTTAGAGTAACAAGGGAAATTCCTACAGGAGAGCAGAACAGCACCATTAGTCCGGCTTCTGCTGACTTTGACAAGGCAACAGAACAACAGAAGGACATTACTGTCACGCTCACTTTGAACGGAAATACATTAACTGGCATTGAAAATGACGGAGTAATGCTCAGTGAAGACGACTACACGGTGGTCGATGACCAAGTGAACATCAAAAAAGAATATCTCACCCAACTGCATGTAGGAACAACAGACTTCGTTATCAATTTCAGTGCTGGTGATCCGCAAACTCTTACTGTTCGAGTTAGCGATACAACGGGCATTCGTTATGTCCTGATCAATAACGACGATCCGGCAATTAAATACAATGGCTCATGGTCCCGCAGTACTGGTAGAGGCATGGGCGACTATAAGGATGATGTACAGTATACCGAGACTAATGGTGATTCTTTTGAATATATCTTCAGAGGAACAGGGATCCAACTGTTCACGGAGGTAGACCAGTCACAGGGAGATATGGATATCTATGTGGATGGTCAATTCAAGGAAACGGTCAGTGCGTATCGCAACGGAAGATTGGCACAGCAGAATCTATACAGCATATCGGGCTTGCCTGATGGGCAGCACACGCTGAAGGCCGTCAAGAAATCGGGTAGATTTATGCTGCTTGATATGCTCAAGGTTGAGCTCCCGAATATGATTAATCCGGTGAATGCGAGCTTTGACAAATTAGCTTCTGCTCAGGCTGACATTGATGTCACGCTGCTGATCCAGGCGGGAAGCTTTAAGGGCATTACCAACGGCTCCAATGAACTGACACGAGGGACTGATTATACGGTTAATGGCGACCGCGTTACACTGAGCAAAACATATCTTGCTGCCCAGCCTGTGGGAACGTTAAATCTCAGTTTCTCCTTCGGCGGTGATTATCTCAATGACGTACATTCTACGACGGCGGATGGAGATTTCTTCGAGTACACCTTCAAGGGTACCGGAATAAGCTTGATTACACCTACTGGACCGGAGCAGGGAGAAGTAGATATTTATGTCGACGGACAACTGAAGCAAACCGTGAACGCATACAGTCCGAGTCGCCAAATGATGCAGGAGATTTACAGCATCTCAGGACTGGCAAAAGGTCAGCATACACTCAAAGTTGTGAAGAAATCCGGTGATCTTATGCTGGCCGATCAACTGAAATTTACTGTCGCTACTGGAAACGGAAACGGAAACGGAGAACCAACGAATCCGTCCAATCCGTCGAATCCGTCGAATCCAGGTGGTCCATCCAATCCAGGCGGACCATCGAATCCAGTCGTCCAGCCTTCAGACCCTTCTGTGCCAGCGCCAACTCCTGAATCCGGAACTACTGACGGGACAACAGGAACGGATGATGGTCAGGATATTCCGTACAAGGCGTATATTCAAGGATATCCGGGCGGTTTGTTCAAGCCAGATAACAAGCTCACCCGTGCAGAGATGGCAACCATACTCGCATTGGTATCTGAGAAAGAAGCCACGGGATCTGATGTTGCATTCAGTGACGTTAAATCTGAATATTGGGGAGCCGACGCCATTGCTAAGGTAAGCAAGATGGGGCTGATGAATGGCTACAAAGATGGCACGTTTAAGCCAAATCAGTCATTGACTCGTGCGGAGATGGCCACTCTTGTGTCCTTTCTTAGTCCGGCTTCTGAGAATTCAGGCGATGGATTCTCGGATATCGGTAGTCACTGGGCCAAGGAAGCCATTTTGAAAGCGCAAAGCGCAGGCATTCTGAGAGGCTATAAAGATGGAACTTTTCGACCGAATGCTTTACTGACAAGAGCGGAAGCCGTTGTAGCAATCAACAGAGCTTTGGGCAGAGCACCGCTCACGAACGTTTCGCAGCCACAGTGGAAGGACGTTCCTTCCACACACTGGGCCTTTGGCGATGTTGAAGCAGCATCCGTCGATCAGGTTGTAAAAGCCCGATCAGAGGTGGAAGAACCGAAGAAGAAATGATGTGAACTAGGAATGGGGGCCATCTCGGCCCCTTTTTTCTGAACGTTAAGGAGTTATGGAAAAGGAGGCTTACTATACAAAAATCACTATTGGAGACGCACATCATCTCAAACCAAAGAACTTCGGAAATGTTAAAAAAAGCAATGATAATCGTCTTTTGATCGTTGCCTTTTATTCATTCCCGAATGAAACATGATTGAAGAATGAGATAAAACAATTGACTAACCCGGAAAATATTATTATCTTTGATAACGCTACCAATACCTCAAGGAGGGGGAGGAGGGTTACCCATTAAATATTCCAATGTTTTTCGTAAATTTTTAATTTCCTACGTGATCATTTTGGTGATACCCAGCATTGGCGGTTATATGTCTTATCTGACGTCCATCTCCGTAACACAGTCCATTTCGATTGAGAATAGTGTTACCCAACTTCAGAAAAGCCAGGAAATATTGGAGGGCCGCATGGCGGAAGTGGAGGGCTTCACCCGACAGCTTGCGGTCAATCAGGAATTGAACGTTCTTATGAATGAAAGGGACAACGAAACCAACGTATATGGGATATGGAGAACGATGGAGAATGTGTTGACCTTTGGACAGACCAATGATTTTCTGCAAAATTATTATATTTATCTTGCGAATTACAATCTAATTTTGACCCCGGGTTCTTCTTACAGACCAAATCACTATTACGCTGATTTTCGTTATAACGATCTTTCGTTAGAAGAATGGATGAAGGACGTGTTGGGGAAGACCCATCGGAGTGAGATTAAACCGCTTAGTTCCTATGTCAGTAGGGGGAAGCAGACTTCCGTAATCACATATATGCAGTCATTGCCTCTGGACAGCTTCAATGATTCTTCACCGGCTGTCGCCGTTGTAATCATTGACGAGAAAATGATTCTTAGTCTGTTGTCCAGCCTGAATGACCGATACGGCGGCTGGGTTCATATCAGCGATGCGGAGGGAAATACCATTGCGCTGCAAGGGAGCTCCGAGCCCGAGATGGTGAAAATGGCCACTGACTCTCATTATGATCCAAGTAGAGTCAGCCAGTTCTATGGAGATGATCTTGTGATCACTACAAGATCTGATAAGAACGGATGGGTATATCAAGCGGGCATTCCCCGTCATGTCCTGATGGAGAATGCAAACAGGATCAAGGGGATGACGATGCTGATTACAGGCGGCACACTGCTCATCGGACTGATTGTTGGACTTGTGCTGGCTTATCGCAACAGCGTTCCAATCAATCGACTGTTAAGTGTAATGAAAGAGCAGTTTGGGAAGGATGAATCGGCTCCCAAAAATGAATTTGACTTTTTGAGTGGAAATATCGCTGATATGCTTACCAAGAATAAGCTGCTTGAATCCGAATTAAATCGCCAGCTCCCACTGGTCAGGGACGCCTTCCTGAAGCGGTTGATCTCCGGGGAATTCAAATCGCGGGATGAGATTCTTTCCGCCGCCGAACAGGCAGATATTAATTTGTATCAAGGCACGGGATATGCAGGAATTGTCCAGATTAAGGGTTATGCCAGTATGGATAGTGTTGATATCCTGAATGAACTGAATGCCTCCCGACTACTGTTGAAGCAGGCTTTGGCTGAACTGGACGTGGATGTCCTGATGACCGATATGGGCTCGGATAAAGTGGTCATCCTGTTCTTTTCCAAAGAAACCGACTCCGAAAAGGATCGTGAAAAGGAAGATATCACGCACATCATGGAGAATCTGGCACAGTATGTGTTCAATGAATACAGGATCACCATTCAGTCAGGATTCGGAAATCTCTTCACATCGTTGACAGAGGTTAGCCTTTCCTTTGATCAGGCCAATCAGGCGCTGGAGTATGCAGTCTACATGAACAAAAAAGGCTTGATGTGGAACAATGAAGCCCAAACCGAAAATACAACGTACTATTACCCGCTGGATTCGGAACAGCGACTGATTGGCACGATCCGTGCAGGTGAACTTGAGGAGGCCAAACGGATTGTCGATGCAATCATTGTGCAGAACATGGAGCAGCGGGAGTTGTCCATGGAAATGAAGCATCAACTTGTTGGAGAAATGAAGGGGACTTTTCTCAAGTTGCTGGACCAAAAGGCATTTACGGAATATGCCTCCATTGAGAATGTGAAACGGCGGGTCATTGATATTGGTTCCTCGGAGCCGCTTGAAACGATCAAAGCTGAGTTTTATGAGATCATGGAAGAACTGTGCTCCGTTATTGCAAACAAGAAGAAGGATGCCCATATTCAAATCATCAAACAGATTAAGGAATATACTGCGAAAATGTATTCAGACACAGAGCTGACTCTGTATCGGGTGGCAGAGCATGTGGAGCGCCCCGAGAAATACATCTCTCAATTATTCAAAGAGTTTACGGGTGTTAATTTCTCCGACCACCTGATCAAAGTCCGAATGGATCAGGCTGTGATTTTGTTAAAAGAGAGCAATTATACAGTGGATGAGATTGCGTCACGGGTAGGTTATAATAGTTCTCACTCCTTCAGGAGGGCATTCAAGCGATTGAATGGTGTTTCGCCCAGTGTGTATAGACAATCGGTTGACGATTAAATGAAAGGAAGACCTATAGGCTGTGTTGTCCGTGTTACGGACAATACGGTCTTTTTTTACGAATACGCCCCCGTAATGGAAAAATGGCTGTCGTACTGCGGATTTGTGCCCCCAAAAACAGGATAACTGTACGTTTAACGGCGCAGGTGTACCTGTTTATGGGACATTAAAATCGACTATGATCAGAATCAAGAAAGCGCTATCAAAATTTACGCATCGCAGACAGCTAGTAAGGGGGGATTGTTCTGGAGAAGGAAATCGTATTAAATCACAAGACATCAACACAGCCGAAGGCACCTGGTTTTCTGACCAATGCCCGCAAAAGAATGATGAAGCACTGGCAGTTACATCTACTGGTGATTCCGCCCTTGCTATTTTTTCTCATCTTCAAGTATTATCCGATGATCAATGCGGTTCTTGCCTTTAAGGACTATAACGTCATCAAGGGAATATGGGGAAGTGATTGGGTTGGTTTTCAAAACTTTCGTCTGTTCTTTGAGAATCCATTATTTTGGACCCTGGTGAAGAACACCATTTTACTTAGCGGTTATTTAGTGTTGGCCGGATTTCCAATTCCGATTGTGCTCGCACTCATGATAAATGAGGTGCGCGGAGCCAAGTTCAAGAAATTCGTCCAACTCGTATCCTTTGCACCCTATTTCATCTCAACAGTCGTGATGGTATCCATGATCATGCTGTTCCTGGCACCACGGCTTGGATTTGTGAACATCGCCATGAACTTCTTTGGGTTGGATTCCGTGAATTTTCTGGGTGAGCCAGGTATGTTCCGCTCAATTTACGTCTGGTCCGACATTTGGCAGACTGCGGGCTACAGTGCGGTTATTTATTTGGCAGCACTTGCCGGAATCGATCCCACATTGTACGAAGCGGCCAAAGTTGATGGGGCCTCGCGTTTTCAAAAAATCCGTCACGTGGATCTGCCAGGGCTGGTGCCAACCATTGTCATTATTTTGATCCTGAATGTCGGAAATGTCATGGCGATTGGCTTTGAGAAAGTCTACCTGCTACAAAATCCGCTCAATCTGGCTAATTCTGAAATCATTGCAACTTATGTCTACCGAGTCGGCCTGTTGAATGCCAACTATAGCTTTGCAACTGCCGTAGGGCTGTTCAACTCACTGATCAATCTGGTCTTACTGGTTACGGTGAATGGTTTGGCGAAGAGAGTTACTAAGAATAGCATTTGGTAGGAAAGGAGTTCACCTATGGCTGCAAACGTTCAAACCAAGATTAAAGAGTCCGCCGTCGACAAAACGTTTCTGATTACAATCTACATTTTGCTCAGTCTCGTGGCGCTGGTGGTTATTTACCCCCTGATATTTATCGTCAGCAGTTCAATTAGCAGTCCGGCAGCAGTAACTTCCGGCCGGGTATGGCTATGGCCTGTAGATATTTCCTTCAACGGTTACAAGGCTTTATTTAATACACCTGAAATTCTCATCGGCTACGGTAACTCCATTTTCTATACGGCCGCTGGTACGCTGATCAGTGTAGCGTTGACCATCATGATCGCCTATCCGTTGTCACGCAAAACTTTTTTCGGCAGAAACACCCTGATGATGATCATCACCTTCACCATGATTTTCAGTGGAGGGCTGATTCCGACTTATATGGTGGTGAAGCAGCTTCATCTGATTGATACCCGCTGGGCGTTACTGATCCCGAATGCAATCTGGGTATGGCAGGTTATTATTGCTCGTTCGTTCTTTCAATCTTCTATTCCAGGGGAGCTTCTGGAAGCTAGTGAAATTGACGGCTGTAGTGATATGCGATTTATCTGGAGTGTTGTACTCCCATTATCGAAGCCGATTATCGCCGTGCTGGTTCTCATGTATGCAGTGGGGCAGTGGAATGCGTACTTTGATGCTCTGATCTATCTCAAATCGGCAGACCTTTTCCCGCTGCAACTCATCTTGCGAAGTATCATCATTCAAAACAACGGTTCGGGTGCCATGGACGTGGCGAAAATGGTGGAAAGACAGCAGCTTACCGAACTGTTAAAATATTCGTTAATTGTGGTTGCCACTTTGCCTGTACTTGTCATCTATCCATTTGTACAGCGTCATTTTGTACAGGGGATGCTGGTAGGCTCCGTTAAGGGTTGATCCTTAGATTCGGTGTATGGAGAAAGAAGATATAGACAGTTCATACGCAAGGTACCATCGTCTCAACTGGTAAACTACAAAAAGGGAGTGATCAGATTTGAAGAAAAGTATGGTAACGTTATTGATGCTGGTAGTGGCATTCACAGTTGTCATGAGCGGGTGTTCCAATGGCAGCTCATCTACAGCACAACCGGGAAGCTCGGAAGAGGGCGGCAAGGTGAATATCAGCGTGTTCGCGGTTCAGGATTCCAGCATTGATATTCCGACCAATAAATTTACAGCATTTGTGGAAGACAAATTCAATATCAAATTCAATTGGGAGATCAATCCATCGGATGGAGCCAAGGAAAAGCGCCAAATCTCACTTGCAAGCGGCGACTATCCCGATGCCTATCTGCTGACCCACTATATAGACCAATTCTCTCAAGCAGATCTGCTGAAGTATGGCAAGCAGGGTGTGCTCGTTCCTTTGAACGATCTCATTGATCAATACGCTCCCAACATCAAAGCGGCCATGGAGAAAAACCCTAATTTGAAAACGCTTAATACAGCGCCTGATGGTAATATCTATGGACTTGTTGCGTATACAGAATGTTTCCACTGCTCCTATCCGAGCAAGATGTGGATTAATACCGAGTGGCTGAAAAAGCTGAATCTGGAAATGCCAAAGACGACCGAAGAATTCAAAAACGTGCTGCAAGCTTTCAAAACGCAGGACCCGAACGGAAACGGCAAAGCAGATGAGGTACCGCTGAGTGGTTCCATAGAGGAGTTTGGCGTACGAATTATTCCTTTCCTGATGAATGCATTTGTCTATGACGATGACCGGAACTACCTGCAAATGGAAAATGGAAAAGTTCAATCTGCGGCAATTACACCTGAATGGAAAGAAGGATTGACTTACATCAAGTCCCTCTTTGATGCAGGTCTGATTGACCCTGGTGCATTCACACAAAACGCAGAAGCATTCAAGAAAATCGGTGAGAATGCTGACGCTGAAATTCTGGGTGCCGGTGCAGCTATGCATCCCGCGATCTTCGTAAACATTGACGAAGGCAATACTCGTTCGGCGCACTATAACCCGCTGCCACCGATTTCTGGACCACAGGGTGTGTCCTATGCAACGCATGATGCGGGCGGTGTATCTCCAGGAGCAAAATTTGTAATCACAAACAAGGCAAGTGAAGAAGCGCAGATTGCCCTGATCAAAATGGTTGACTACATGTTCACACCAGAAGGCCAAACGAACGGTGCAAGCGGTATGAAGGGGATTGACTGGACTGATCCGGTGGATGGTGATGTGGCACTGGGTAAAGACGTTAAACCTGTAGTAAAACAAATTCCTATGGCTGAAGGTGAGGCACCACGTAATGCGGGCTGGAGCGGCATGGCTCACTTCTATATGCCAAAAGAATATCGTGATACATTTGTACAGGGCACAGATATTTATGCATCCAATGGTTATGAGCGCAGATTATATGATGCATCGCTGTTGTACGAAGGCCATGAGCCCAAAGAGTTGTTCCCGATCTGGTCTGTCTGGATTGATCCAAACGAAATTGATGAAGCCAGCTTGCTGCAAACCAATATTAGAAACTACATTGAGCAAAATGAATTGCAATTCATCACAGGCAACAAGGATTTGAATAAGGACTGGGATGCTTATGTGAAAGGTTTACAGAACCTGAAGCTCGATCGTTATCTGGAAATTTTGCAAAAAGCATATGACACAAGCAAGTAATTAACAGGGATATCGGAATCAGGTGCCTATGATGTACCGGCACCTGATTTTCCTTGTATTTAGGCAGAAGGTTACATACCAAGAAGGGTGGGATCAGCATTCCTGTGACTGAACAAGAACATATCACGAATTCCACGACGATAAGACTGACGGATTATGGCGCTGTGCCAGACTCTGAGTTGGACACCCAGCCAGCTATGGCTCGTGCCATTCAGGCGGCGGCTGAAATCCCTGGTCCGGTGGTGCTGGACTGTGCGAGAGGCAGGTATCATTTCTACCCGGAAGAGGCGATTCGGGCTGCTTATTATATCTCCAATACAACGAGTGAAGAAGAGAACCCGGACATAACCAAGACCATTGCCATTTTGCTTAAAGGAATGAATGATGTAACACTGGAGGGCAACGGCTCCCTGTTTATTTTCCACGGCAAACAGACCCTGTTTTTGTTGGATAATTGCACCAATGTAGAGATTCGCAACCTGCGTACAGACTATCACCAGCCGACAGTGACGGAGATGACGATTATCTCCAGCGGAAGGCATTATTTCGATGGGCGGGTTCACCCCGATTCCCGTTATCACATTCGGGACAACAGGCTAACCTGGCTCGGTGAAGGCTGGAGTTTTGCGGAAGGTCCTATGCAAACCTATGATCCATTGCGGAATACAACCTGGCGAATCGACAATTGGTTGGAGTTGGCCCAATCTGTGGAAGAACTTGAGCCCATGACCATCCGTTTGCATTTTGATTTTCAACCTGATGTGGTCCCTGGTCATGTACTACAAAACCGCGATGGCATTCGTGATCAAGTTGGAGCTTTTATGACCGAATGCTCGGATATAACGTGGAGAGACGTGAGTCTGCATTTCCTGCACGGACTCGGTGTTGTTGGACAGTTCAGCACAAATCTGACTTTCTCAAGGATGAACCTGGCTCCCCGCACCGAAACAGAACGTACAGTTGCCGGTTTTGCGGATTTTCTGCACATCTCCAGCTGCAGAGGTAAGGTAGCCGTAAGAGACAGCTATTTTTCCGGTTCGCATGATGATCCTGTCAATGTCCACGGTACCTATTTACGAATTGTAGATCAGCCGGCGGTGGATCGCGTGAAAGTTCGATTCATGCATCCCCAGACGTATGGGCTTCCGGCCTTTTATCCTGGTGATGAGATCGAATTTGTCCGTTCCGGTTCGTTGACGACCTACGCTTCTAACAATGTGGTTGCGGTAGAGCGTTTAAGTGCTCGTGAGCTCTTGCTGACTTTTGCTCATCCAATACCTGATGGTATTGGCAGCCATGATGTCATTGAGAATGTAACCTGGACACCAGAAGTGGAAATTACAAATAATCATTTTGCTCGAGTGCCAACACGAGGAATACTCGTAACGACTCGTCGGAAAGTGCTGATTACCGGGAATACGTTTGAACGCATGTCCATGAACGCTATTTTGATTGCGGTGGATGCCGAGTCCTGGTATGAGTCAGGAAGGGTAGAGGATGTGACGATCTCCGATAACCATTTTATTGAATGTGGCGGCAGTGATCATCCCGTGATATTCATATCCCCGGAGAATGTGGTGGTTGATGAGAGCGCTCCCGTTCACCGACAGGTCGTTATCCAGAATAACCATTTCGAAACTTGTAGTGATGTCCCGATTCTAAGGGCCAAGTCCACTTGTGGGTTGGTTTTCAAATCGAATAAAATATATTCCTCCAGCGAGACAGGAAAGTCATCTTGCGTTGAAGAAGCAGTCTATGCAACCGCCTGCAGCGAGGTTGACATTGCGGATAATACGTTCACTAATGTTCCAGAGGAACAGACTAGAAATTGAGAAATCATGAGGGAGAGTGCACATGAAACTTCAATATGACAAACCTGCACATGTATGGACGGAAGGGCTTCCCATAGGTAATGGCCGTCTTGGCGGCATGATTTTTGGTGGGGTGGAGCAGGAGAAAATCAGCTTGAATGAGGACACACTGTGGTCCGGTTATCCGAAGAACGGCAGTAATCCTGGCGCAAAGGACGCTCTACCAAAGGTTCGCAAGCTGTTACAGGAGGAACGTTATACGGAAGCAGACACGCTGACCAAAGAGATGTTGGGTCCGTACACCCAGTCCTATCTTCCTTTCGGGAATTTACTCCTGCGCTTTGAACACGGGGACATCCACCATTCTTACAAGCGGACGCTGGATGTAGAAAATGCAGTGCACAGCCTTGAATATCAGATTGGCCATGTTATCTATACCCGTGAAATGTTTGCGTCGCATCCTGATCAGGTACTTGTACTGCGGCTGGCTGCAAGTGCGGAAGGTGCGCTGAATGTACATGCGTCACTGGATAGCCCGCTTCGGCATGCGATTAGTGTTAGGGAAGGCCGCTTTGTTCTGGAAGGAATAGCCCCGGAGCATGTCGATCCCAGCTACGTTGCGAGCGATGAGCCGATCCGATACGGTGATCCCGGAAATAACAAGGGCATGGTCTTTGAAGGCCAGCTAGCGGTGAAGACAGAGGACGGACAGGTAACGGTAGATGGCAGTGGAATTCATGTATTGGGTGCGACAACGGCAACCTTTTATTTCAGTGCGGCTACAAGTTTTAATGGTATGGATGCCATTCCGGGAATCGAGGGAAAAGATGCTTCCTTCACTGCAAGTTCATTTCTGAATGAGGCGGTAGCCAAGCCATATGACAGCCTGCTTGACTCACATATTGCGGATTACCGTTTGCTATTCGATCGGGTGAAGCTTCAGCTTGGAAATTCACCTGCTCCGGAGCAGATGTCCACTGAACAGCGGATTACAACCTATGGGGCGGAGGATCCAGGGCTTGTGGAGCTTCTCTTTCATTATGGGCGTTACTTGCTGATCTCAAGCTCCCGTCCTGGAACGCAGGCTGCAAATCTTCAGGGCATATGGAATGCAGTAACTCGTCCTCCCTGGAGCAGCAATTACACGCTCAATATTAATACTGAGATGAACTATTGGCCGGCTGAAATATGCAATCTGGCTGAATGCCATGAGCCCTTGCTGGACTTGATCAGCAATTTGGCGAAGAAGGGCGTTGAGACCGCACAGGTCAACTATGGCACTCGCGGCTGGACCACGCATCATAACACGGATATCTGGGGACAGACGGCACCAGTGGGCAATTATGGTGACGGTGATCCAAGCTGGGCCTTCTGGCCGATGGGAGGTATTTGGCTGACCCAGCATTTATGGGAGCATTATGCCTTCAGCGGAGATGAGACGTATTTGCGAAATTCAGCTTATCCAGTGATGAAGGAAGCTGCGCTGTTCGCACTGGACTGGCTCATTGACGATGGTAGCGGTAACCTTGTGACCTCACCTTCGACTTCGCCGGAGCATAAATTCCGGACAGCGGAAGGCGTAGCAGCGGTCAGTCCGGGTTCAACGATGGATATCTCATTAATCTGGGAGTTGTTCACTAACTGTATTGAAGCCTCCGAAATACTTGGAACAGACCCGGATTTCAGAAAAGAACTGGTGAGCATTCGCGATCGTCTTCTGCCGCTGCAAGTCGGGAAATATGGCCAATTGCAGGAGTGGTCGAAGGACTATGAGGATGAAGACATTTACCACCGGCATACCTCGCATCTGGTAGGCGTTTATCCGGGTCGACAGCTTTCGGACGAAGAGACACCAGAGTTGTTTGTCGCCGCCAGAACCTCCCTTGAGCGGCGGGGAGACGAAAGCACGGGTTGGAGCCTGGGATGGCGTGTTGCGCTTTGGAGTCGTTTCGGGGAAGGAAATCGTTCCCTGCATCTGCTCTCCAACATGCTGCGTCTGGTCAGAGATGGAGCGTCGGAACAATATAACCATGGCGGTGTATATCCGAATCTTCTGGGCGCACATCCTCCGTTTCAGATCGACGGCAACTTCGCGGCCTCTGCCGGGATAGCCGAGATGCTGCTGCAATCTCACCGTCCTTATATGGAACTTCTACCTGCATTGCCGGATGCTTGGCAGCAGGGCAATGTTTCCGGCCTGCGTGCCCGAGGCGGATTTGAGATCAGCATTCGATGGGACAACGGAAAACTTGCAGAAGCGCACATCACTTCACACCTGGGCCGGGACTGTGTGCTTAGAAGTGAAGACCCAATTGTGGTAACGCTTGACGGTAGCGTGGTTAAAACGGAGGACACCGATTCAAATATCATAAGTTTCCCTACATCTGCAGGACGTACCTACAAGATTAAGTTGAGTTAAATCGCGTTATGGATCGGAAGATCGTTGCATGGAAAATGCTCTATTCGGTCTTTATAATGAGGGCAGACTTGGGCAGGAGAGCATAATCAGCTCCGCTCAGGGCACAGCATGCAACAATAAGGAGGCATATGATGCTAACTAGCGATACAGCCGTACAAGTGCAGCAACAGAATGTTAATCTTGTAAGCGTTACAAATGGCCACGTGAGCCTGGAGATCAATCTTGAAAATGGTGAAGTGTCCTTCATCGGCAACCATTCTTCCCATGTGAAGGGCATTCGTAGTGCTTTTCGCTGGCAGGGCCGGGAATACAGCACGGATCATTATCAGAACCATGAGCTGACGGCACAGGAAGATATTGTTCGAGAAGGATTTGGAAAAGGCATCCGCTTGGTCGTTCTGCATAAAGCTTCGTTGCTGCCGCAACTGGAGCAGCATTTCTATATGTATGAATCCTCACCGTATGTACTGGTGCAGACCGCTATAGTCGGTGATGAAGAGCTTAAGGCGAATCGCATGGCTGTCATCCAATCCAAAACCATATCTATCGGTGGAGAATCCGGCCAGGATGAACCAAGCATTCTGCGTGTTCCGTTTGACAACGATAAATGGGTCAGATATACGGTTGTTAAGCCACCGCTTGATGTGGAGAGTTACGAGGCGACAGCCTTGTTTGCGCCCGACAGCCGCCGGGGAATTGTGATGGGTTCCCTTACGCATAAGGTATGGAAAACAGGGATTCGTATGCAAAGCGAAAAAAGCGGACATATCGAGGGACTTGATCTGTATGGCGGTGCCGTGAGTGAACTGACTCGCGATTCCCAGCCTCATGGTTATGTGAAGGGAAAAAGAGTTGAATCCCCATTGGTATTCGTCGGGTTCTATGAAGACTACCGTGACGGTCTTGAAGCCTACGGTCAGGCGAATGCCTGGATTGAGGCTCAATTACCTTGGGAGGGCGGTGTTCCGATCGGATGGAACAGCTGGTCCGCGGCCATGAGTGATCTGGACTATGATCTGTATACAGCGACCAGCGATTTTCTGAAAAATGAAGTACAGCCGCTTGGATTCGAGAATGAGGAAACGTTATACATCAACTTTGATGCTTTCTGGGACAATTTTACGCCGGAAGAGATGAAGAGCGCGCTGGACCGGGTGCGGCAAAATGGACATAGAGCGGGAACGTACTGGACCCCATTTGCCTTCTGGGGAGGGCCAGATCAGTTCGGTCAGGCGGTTGAAGGAACGAACGGCAAATACACCTATGCAGATATCCTGCTGCGTGACAGTGAGGGCGAAATTCTGCCAGATGTAGACGGTGGTCTGGCGATAGACCCGACACATCCTGGCAACCTGCAAAGAATCGATTGGTTCACGGATAAATTCATCGCGGAAGGTTTCGAATATATCAAACTGGATTTCTTGGCACATGGCTCGTTGGAAGGACAGCACCACAATTCGGATATTACAACAGGGATAGCGGCTTATCACTATGGCATGTCTTATTTGCAGCATAAGATCTCACCAGAAGTAATCGGACGGCCATTTTTCATAAACTTGTCCATCGCTCCATTATTTCCATATGCCTTTGCCCACAGCCGCCGTATTTCCTGTGATGTCTTCGGTACACTTGCGGATACGGAATATATGCTGAACTCGCTGACACACGGTTGGTGGATGAGCAATACGCTCTATCGCTACAATGATCCGGATCATTCGGTGTTATACAAGAGCTTTAACCAGGAAGCTACCGGCTGGCATGAAGGACGTAGCCGTCTGACTGCTTCAGTCATTGCCGGGACGGTGCTTCTACTCGGAGATGACTTCCGTAAAGAGGAAGCTGCCGAACGAGCAAGAGAGTGGCTTGGCAACAAGGATATTTTGAACGTTGCTCGTATGGGCAAAACCTTCCGTCCAGTTGAAGGTGATTTTGGGAAACTATCTTCTGATGTGTTTGTCCTTGAATCGCCGGAAGAGAAGAGTTTCTATCTCGCTGTCTTCAATTTTGATGCTGAACAAGCTGCGGTTAAATCCATCTCGCTGGAGCGGGCCGGACTAAACACCAATGCCGTATACCTCTTGCAGGATCTGTGGGAAGGCTCACAAGGGGAAACGTCTGGAGAGCTTACGGTATCACTGGAACCGGCGGAATCCAAAATCTTTAGATTGACCGTGAAGGGAAACTGACCTGGGCGAAAAGACAACCCAGAGCTGTGATCGTTTTTAGGATATAAAAACAAAGTCAAACGCGCGCTTTTGTATCTTACAGATCGCGCGTTTGTCTATTTTGGGAATGAGTCTATTTCAAAAATAATCATTATTGGACTGGAGGACATGATATGAACGATTTTACTTTGTGGTATTCAACCCCTGCAGCGGATTGGTCTCAAGGCCTGCCGCTGGGCAATGGAAGAATAGGGGCAGTTGTTATGGCGTCATCGCATCGTGAGGTATGGAGTATGAGCGAGGTTACCTTCTGGTCGGGTCGGATTGACCCGGAGCATCCTTCCGAAGGAGGCAAGGCTACACTGGAAGAGATGCGCAGCTATTTCTTCTCCGGCGATTATGATGAAGGAGATCGACTTGCCAAACAACATTTGCAGCCAAAGAAGCGTAATTTCGGCACCCATCTTGGATTATGTGATGTTGTTATTGATTTTGGGAAGAAGAATTCGAGTTCTGATGAAATTGGAAGCTTCCAACGTGAGCTGGATCTGACTCATGCGCTGGCCGGAGCGTTCTGGAAGGATGATGACATCACGATTCTTCGTGAAGTTTTCGCTTCTCACGCCGATGATATAGTGGCCTCCCGAATTTGGAGCGATGCCCCGGGTGGAGTATCCTTTACACTTGGCTTGCAGGCAGGCACGGAATCATTCAAGGTTGTAGCCTTAGATGACAACACGCTTGAATTCCAAGGACAGGCAACGGAAAATGTACATAGTGATGGGACTTGCGGCGTATGGGCCAAGGGTTTGGTCAAGTTGGTTATATCCGGAGGGACTGTCGCAAGTAGAGATGATCGATTGACTGTGACCGGAGCGGATGAGGCATGGATTTATTTTAGTGTGAGCACAGATTATCGCCGTACAGATCAGGAGTGGGAAACAGAGAACGAGTCTACGCTTATGAAGGCGTTAGAGAAGGGTTATGCCTTGCTGAGGGAGGATCATATCCGTGATTACGGTGATCAATATGACAAGGTAGATATTCAGTTGGGGCACAAGGGGAAATCCGGTCTGGCTACAGACCAACGCATTCGTTTGTTGGAACAGGGTGAGGGGAATGAAGATCCGCAGTTGTTTGCATTGTTTTTTCAATATGGCCGGTATCTGACTATTGCGGGCTCTCGCGAGAACTCTCCACTGCCACTCCATCTCCAAGGAATTTGGAATGATGGTGAAGCGTGCCGAATGGGCTGGAGCTGTGATTATCACCTTGATATGAATACCCAGATGAATTATTACCCCACAGAAATTACGAATCTTGGAGAGAGCCATCTTCCGTTATTTCGGTATGTTGAGGACCTTGCACAGGCGGGCAGGGAAACGGCTCGTAATGTATATGGATGCGAAGGATGGGTCGCTCATGTCTTCTCTAATGTATGGGGCTTTACGTTGCCTGGGTGGGAGACCTCATGGGGGCTGAACGTTACAGGCGGATTATGGCTGGCTACGCACCTGATTGAGCATTATGAGTATAGTCAGGATCGTGTTTTCCTAGAGAATGTGGCCTATCCTGTACTTAAGGAATCCGCGGCCTTCTATCTGGACTACATGTGTGAGCATCCTCGGAACGGTTGGCTGGTGACGGGTCCTTCTAATTCGCCGGAGAATCATTTTTATCCCGATAATTCGAGAGAGACGGCACAGCAGCTGTCTATGGGAACAACAATGGACCAGATGCTGGTGCGCAGGCTCTTCGAATTTTGTCTTCATTCAGTTGAACTTTTGAATAAAGACGAGGAACTCGGACGCAAGCTGGAAGAAGCAATCAGCAAGCTTCCACCTCTACAGATCGGCAAGAAAGGCCAGTTACAGGAGTGGCTGGAAGATTATGAAGAGGTGCAGCCGGAACATCGGCATTTGTCTCATATGTATGCGCTGTATCCGGACAATCAGATTACACCTGACCATACACCGGAACTCAGTGCGGCAGCACGAGTAACGCTGGAGAACCGCATGGTCCAGGAAGAGCTGGAGGATGTTGAATTTACAGCTGCTTTGTTTGGACTGGGTTTTGCGAGATTGCACGATGGAGAGACGGCATATAAACACCTCTCACATTTGATCGGCGGCCTGTGCTTCGATAATCTGTTCACCTATTCCAAATCCGGAATTGCTGGAGCAGAGAGTAATATTTTCGTCGTTGATGGGAATTTCGGCGGTACAGCTGTCTTAGCAGAGATGCTGCTGCAAAGTTATGCGGGCGAGATTCACCTTCTCCCAGCGCTGCCACAGGCATGGAGCACCGGCTCGATAACCGGGCTGAGAGCAAAAGGAAATGCCGAAATTGACATCGTCTGGGAGAATGGAAAGCCGACCTCTACGAACATCCACACGTTCTCGCCGGGAACGTTCACCATTTGTTGGGGCAACCAAAGAACGATCCTTCATGCCGAAGCAGGCGAAAGTTACTATTTCAATAGTGAGCTGGAGTTGGTAAAATAACGATCTATACTTGAAAATAACTTTCATTTATATGGACCATGGTCCCACGGGGGGAAAAACATATAATAGAGATAGACAGAGACAAAGGGAGGGGACGTTGATGTACAGTATTTTTTTGGTAGACGATGAAGAACTGGGACTTGAGATGATGAGGGATTATATCCGTTGGGAAGAGATGGGTATCTATATCATGGGAACGGCGAGTAACGGCAGGGAGGCCTTGGAGAAGATCGAGGCCACCCAGCCTGATATCGTTCTTACCGATGTTCAGATGCCGATAATGAACGGTATTGATCTGGCGAGAAAGATACATGAGAGCTACGACTCGATCCAAGTGATGTTTCTGACCGGGCACGATGAATTTCAATATGTAAAATCGGCTATCAACGTAGGGGCCGTGGGATATATGCTAAAACCTTTGGATTTAAACGAAATTGAAAGCGTTATCAGTAAAGTTAAACAGCGTTGTGAAGAAGTTGCAATGAAGAACCGTTCCATGGAGGCGGCCAAAGCCAATATCCTGAAGGAGTTATCTTACGAAAAAAATGAGGATCGTGCTCTTGATCTCGCTTTTAGTTTCAGCCGTCTAAACCGACAATCGGAGACCACCCGATATGCAATGGCCTTGTTCAGTATCGATCCCAAGGAGGCTGAAGAGGAACAGCAAAGTCTGGAGGAATGTACAGCTCGGCTGGTGTCTTTTCTCGATCATTTCTTCAAAGCGAAGAACCTGAAAGCGATCTTTGTGGATTACAAGGAAGGAGAGACCGGTGTATTTATGGAAGCGGCCCAGCAGCCGGGACATTATGCGTGGGAAGACTTGGCGGAGGCTATTCGTAGTGCTCTGGATTTTACGGTAACGGCAGCTGTAGGCGGACAAGAGACCGAGTTAGCCTATATTCACTGTCTGTACGAACAGACGCGAACCATCTTGAACGAGCGTTTCTATGAAGGTACAGGCACGATAATTCATGCGGAGACGCTTTCGAACCAATTTTATACGGAGCATATGCCCCCTTTTGAACAAAAGGAATGGTTTGAGGCTATTAATCGACTGGATTTTGAATGGGCCGCACAGAAGCTGCACGGGTATATTGAGGGATTGGCAACATTGCGAGTCAAGAAGAAAATCATCTGCGACTGGTCGATAGATCTCGTTAATGAGCTGCTGGAGCAGCTTCACAAACCTGTTCCGAAGCGGGCTGAGCTATATCACTCCATCTATAATGCACTGACTCTGCATGAGATCGAAGATCTGATTCTCGGTACTGCGGAAGATGCCGTGAGTATGCTAGGTGAGCGGTTTATGGACAAAAATGCAAAATTGATTCACAAGGTCCGTACCCTCATCGATCAGAATTACAATCAGCCAATTACCATCAACAGCCTGTCTGATCAGGTCTATTTGTCACCGAACTATTTGAGATCCATTTTTAAAGAAAAAACAGGGGTGACCATTCATGATTATCTAACACGCATCAGACTGGATAAAGCCAGGGAACTGCTGGCAGATGGCTCGCTCAAGATTCACGATATCGCGCAGAACGTGGGCTATGAAAGTACATCCTATTTTATTTCTCTTTTCTTGAAGACACAGGGCGTAACACCCAACGAATACAGGAAAAGTATATGACGATACAGGCTGTTTGGTAATGATGATGTTGATCCTTCTGTTTTCCTTGAACATGATTTGGATAGGCTCCCTCTTACTAACCCATGATATGGCAAATGAAAGAGGCTTTCCTGTATGAATAGTAACATTGTGGTATGGAACATCCCCCTCCTCCTTTTTACAATTAGGCATATAGGAAAGGAAGGAGGAGAGAGGGGATTTAACAGATCTTTATGAAAGCGATTACAGATAAAGGCTGTGAACCACCGCAGGATAGGCATATGGAGACCTAACTCAATCATAAGAAAATGGAGGCATGTTATGTTGGGACGGATGATGAAAAAAGGATTTGTGTTCTTTATCATTTTTTGCTTGGTAATTGGCGGGGGCCAGTTTGTCCGAACAGCTCACGCCGATGATATGAATACCTATGAAGCCGAGGCCGAGGGGAATATTTTGCTTGGTAACGCGAAAATCTCCGATAGCCCGACGGCTTCAGGCGGCAAAAAGGTCGGAGGCATGTACCAAGGCAGTTCCTTGCAATTTAACAATGTTACTGTAAGTGAGGCAGGAAATTATAAGATTTCCGTTTACTACATTTCAGGTGATTCGCGGCCGTTCAATATTAGTGTGAATGGCGGGGAAAAGCAATTTGAAGAACCACCCAAGACAGTCGACTGGGATACGGTGGGAACGTATGATGTGACTCTTCCGTTGAACGCGGGTACCAACACAATCCTGATTGATGACAACAACTGGTATTCTCCCGACATCGACAAGATTGTGATCCGCGGTTTGGACAGTGACATGCCGGGAGAAGGTGGCGGAGACGACTGGAAGAAAAATCTGCATGGTGCAATCATTGAGGCAGAAGCAGCCGACAATATTTTGAAAGGCAATGCCAAGGTGGTGGACAGCAGTATCAGTTCAGGCGGAAAAAAAGTAACGGATATGAACAAAAACAGTTCACTGCAATTTACGAATGTAAACGTACCGGCAGATGGTACATATTTGATCCGGATATCTTATATTTCTGGTGACCAGCGACCTGTCTATATGCAGGTGAACAATGGCACGGATGAGATGATTGATCTGCCCAAAACGGCAAGCTGGAATACGGTAGGCACGTATGATGCGGAAGCTTCCCTCCATAAGGGAGTTAATACCATCACGTTCTCGGATCATGATTGGTACTCCCCCGATTTTGACCGAATTGAAGTGATCCCGTATACGCTTAGCTATGAAGCCGAAGATTCGGGCAATACACTGACTGGTGAAGCACGCGTAACAGAGAGCCCGAATGCTTCCGGCGGCAAAAAGGTCGGCTATCTGAATGGCGGGAGCTCCTTGACGTTCAATAAAATTATAGCCCCCATGACAGGTGATTACCGCGTTAAGGTAGATTATTTTTCCGGTGATCCGCGGAGTTTCTATGTCCATGCGAATGATGGGGAAGAGCAGTTCCACGACCTGCCCAAAACCCCGGACTGGGATACGGTAGGTACGTATGATCTTACACTCCCATTAACTGAAGGCGAGAATACGATTACCTTTTCAGACAACAATGGCTATTCTCCCGATCTGGACCGGATTATCGTAGAGCCTGCGATAGAGACAGAACCCGAAAATCCAGGTGAAGGAGATGACGATCTGGGAACACCGGGTGACTCTCAACGATACGGGGATATCACGGTGACTGATTACACGTATGGCCTTCTGGTATCGAACGGACAATACGAAGTGTCTTATAATACCCAGACTGGATTCGTCGGCTATAGCTGGGCAGAAGGGCAGAAGATGCGGGGTATTTTCAGCAGCATTAAACTTGGTGAGAGTCTTGTGGAAACCAAAGGTTATGAGAGTCATGCGAGCGGTGGAACACCTGTGGAGATTCAGGATGGATTCGGCAAAGGCATTGAGTTGAACTTTGTTCATACGTCAACTGGCAAACCAACCCTGAAGCAGGTCTATCGGTTTTATGAAGATAAATCGTATTTCCTCAACCGTCTGGATGCCTTCAGTGATACAGAGATCCAAAGTAATTACATGTCACCAATTACTGTGAAAAATACGAGTGGTGTGGATATCGGCGTCAGCTCGGATAATCGCGTGCTTACAGTACCTTTTGACAATGACGCCTGGATTCGCTATAAATCTCAAACGATGAACCGGGCGGATACCAGTTACGAAATGACAACGGTATTCAATAACTTAACACGTAACGGTCTCGTGATCGGTTCAGTAACCCATGATACCTGGAAGACCGGTATTGACTGGAAAGGCTCAGCTAATCGTCTGAATGAATTTGCTGTGTATGGTGGTGCAGCGAGTGACGTTACTCGTGATACCCAGCCACATGGCAGCCTGACTGGTACTGAACTGTCCTCACCACTGATTATGGTAGGTGGTTTCAGTGACTACCGTACAGGACTTGAAGAATACGGTAAAGCCAATGCAATTATTACACCTCCGCTGGCGTTGAATCCGGAGCTGCCACAAGGTGTTCCAGTAGGTTGGAATAGCTGGGGAGCTTATGATAGCGGGCTTTCGTATCAGAACGTAGTGGATGTGTCCAATTATTTCAAGAACAATCTTAAGAAGTTCAACAATAACGGCAATGTATTCATTAATATGGATTCCTACTGGGATAATCTAAGTGATGCAGAGCTTGCCCAAGCCGTATCTGTAATTAAGGACAATGGTCAGCATGCAGGCATCTATTGGGGACCATTTGTGTATTGGGGCAACGATATGAGCCAAAAAGTAGATGGTACCAACGGGCAATATACGTATGGTGATATTGTGCTTAAGGATGCTGAAGGGAAACCTCTGCCTACACTGGATGGAGCATATGCACTGGATGTGACACATCCGGGGAGTCAAATGCGTATGGATTATTTTCTAGATAAGTTTAAATCACTTGGATTCACATTCATTAAACTGGATTTCCTGACCCATGGCTCACTGGAAGGCCAACACTATGACACTACCGTGACGACAGGAATCCAGGCATATAATGAAGGGATGCGTTATGTTGAAGAGCGATTGGATGGAAAAATGTTTATTAGTGCGTCCATTGCACCGATTTTTCCAAGTCAGTATGCGCATAGCAGACGGATCTCTTGTGACACCTATGGCAAAATCAATGAGACGGAGTATATGCTCAATTCATTGACATATGGTTTCTGGCAAAATGGAACGATCTATTCTTATACAGACCCAGATCATTTGGCATTAAGCAGTGCTTCAAGCCTGGAGGAAGCCCGCAGCCGGGTGAATTCCGGTGTGATTGCCGGCACGGTGATGATGGATTCTGATGATGTGAACGATCCCAAGGCACAGGAATACATGACAGCATTGTACAATAATACGGATGTTCTTCAGGTAGCGCTGAAAGGAAAAGCATTCAAGCCGCTTGAAGGGAATACGAATGCAAATGCTACAGATACGTTTGTTCTGAAAGACGGCAATGATTATTACCTCGCTGTATTTAATTACAGCGGCAATAGTTCAGCGAACAAAACAATTAACTTGGGTCGTGCCGGATTGAATGAATCCAAATCCTACACGTTACAAGATTTGTGGACAGGTGAATCTTCGTCAGCCACCGGTTCATGGTCCATCTCGCTTGGACCGGCTGAATCGAAGTTGGTTAAATTGACCGAAAAACCAGTCAATCCGGAAAATCCAGGTAACCCAGGTAACCCTGGCGACAATGGCAATACCAATAATACTAGCGGGAACTCCGGCAACAGCACGGCTCAGGAGAACGATACAGCAAAACTGGTCATCACGGCCGATATGCTGAAAGTGGACAATGGGGCAGGGAAAGCCGTTGTGGACATCAAGGCTGGTACTCCAGAGCTACAATTGTCATCTGCTGTTTTACGTCAGCTCGGCGACCATGTACTGGAAGTTAAATCAGGTAAGTTAACCCTGCAAGTACCTGCGAGTTTGTTCCAGCAGCTGTTGAGCAAGCTACCCGCGGGGCAACAGGAAGATAGTACGATTTCTTTGAAAATGGTTCCGCTTGGCAGCAAGGGCAAGGAGGTCGTTGCTGCAGTGGAATCATCTTCCCGGGCAACGGTTTCCCTTAAGGGTGAAATCTATGAATTCAGCCTTTCGGTAACAACTAAATCTGGTGCAACCGAAACACTCTCTGCGTTTGATCATCCGGTTACGCTGAGTCTGGCAGCGGCTGAAGGCTTCGATCCTTCACAGGGAGGAATATATTATATTAACGAAAATGGGAAATTGGAATTTCTCAAATCGGATTACGTGAATGGCGTTTTAACGACTAAAGTGAGCCACTTCAGCAAGTATGCCGTTCTGGAACTGAATCGGACGTTTGCCGATGTTCCGGCCAATCATTGGGCCAGCTCTGTAATCAAGGAGTTAGCAGCAAAGGGGTATGTTGAAGGCACAAACGAAGATCAATTTGAGCCAGGACGTGCAGTCACTCGCGCTGAATTCACCGCCATGCTCGTTCATTCTCTGGGACTGACCGTAGCGGGAAAAGTACAATTTACAGATGTAGCGACAGATGCCTGGTACGCGGAACCCATCTCGATTGCGAACCAAGCAGGTATTGTCAACGGCCGAAGCGCAGCCAGTTTCCAGCCAGACGCACAGATTACCCGGGAAGAAATTACGGTGATGCTGATGAAGGCATATAAACTGAATGATGGGAAAGTGCCTGTTGGTTCTTCAGATATCTTATTTACCGATATGGCTCAGGTTTCTTCATGGGCAACTGCTTCGGTAAAGGATGCAGCCCAACTAGGACTGGTTCAAGGCCAAAGACAGGGGCAGTTTGTGCCTAAAGGGATTGCTTCCCGTGCAGAGGCGGCTCAGGTCATCTATAACCTGATTTTGAAGTAAGTTTATAAGGCTGCGAATTGCATCGCAGCCTTATTTTCATAACTTAGAATGACAGATGATTTCCCCTATGGATTGTAAGAATGCGATATGGCTAATTTAACTCCTGCTTCCTACAATAATATGTATGTTCACAACACACAGCACGAGGGTAACAGGAACTCGAAAGGATGATAAACTTGACGATTCAATATAATGAACAACTACGTATATTTGCAATACAGACGCAAAATTCGTCCTACATTTTCGGAATTAATGAGAGGGAACACCTCCAGCATCTGTATTGGGGTAACCCCGTGGACATCGAGGACAGCGCTCCGTTGCTCCATCTACAATCCCACAGCTCTTTTGACGCGGAAGTGGAAGGAGAGGTGGAGGAGTACAGCTTCTGGGGAGGTGCATCTTATACAGAGCCATCTCTGAAGCTGCGTATGTCTGATGGTGTCCGCGATCTTCATGTAAAGTATGACCGTCACGAGATCATTGAACAAGATGGCAGACAGACGTTGATTATTACGTTGAAGGATCAGGTATATGCACTTGAAACGCAGCTGATATATCGGGTCATCCCGGAATTCGACCTGGTGGAGCGTTATGCCAATATCGTAAATAAGGGACAAGAGGATATCGTGCTGGAAAGCATGCAATCCGCAGCCTGGACTTTGCCATATCTCCAGGATTACCGCCTAACTCATGTTACGGGGAAATGGTCGGGTGAATTCCAACTGCGCAATACCATTTTGACAGAGGGAAAGAAGGTACTTGAATCGCGGAGAGGTTTCACGGATGGTCATGCCAACCCATGGTTTGCGATTGATGATGGTCTTTCGACAGAAAGCGGCGGTGGGGTATGGTTTGGTGCTCTGGCCTGGAGCGGCAACTGGAAGATTGTTGCGGAGAAGACCCCATTCACGCATGTACGGGTAACAGGTGGCATCAATGATTTTGACAATGAATGGTTGCTGGGTGCGGGCGAAACGTTTGAGACGCCTGTCTTTGTCGGCGGATTCAGCCCAGAAGGCTTTGGCGGAATGAGCCACCGCTTGCATCAATATCAATACAATTACATACTGCCTCGCAGTGAAATCGGGAAAGTGCTGTACAACTCCTGGGAAGCTACCTACTTCGATGTGAACGCACAGGACCAAATGGCGCTTGCCGAGCGGGCAGCCAAGATGGGTGTGGAACTATTTGTCGTGGATGACGGCTGGTTTGGGCAGCGGCATTCCGACCGTGCGGGGTTAGGCGACTGGAACGTGAATAAAGAGAAGTTCCCGAACGGACTTGTTGAGCTGATTGATCAGGTTCACGGACTTGGGATGGAATTCGGCATATGGGTAGAGCCGGAGTCGGTCAACCCGGATAGTGATCTCTATAGAGAACATCCAGACTGGGTATATCATTTTGAGACTCGGGGACGTACGGAGCTTCGCAATCAGTTGCTGCTGAATATTTCCAAGCCGGAGGTTAAGCAATACATTATCAATTTTATGACCGAACTGCTTGGCAACCATGAGATTAAGTTCATTAAATGGGATATGAACCGGACCATCACGGAGCCTGGCATGAAGGGTCACCCCATTAACCGTCAGAAGGAAGTATGGGTAAGGCATGTCCAGAGTCTCTATGATATATGGGCACAGCTGAGAGCCAAGTTCCCGGATGTGGAATTTGAGACTTGCGCAGGAGGTGGCTCGCGGATTGATCTGGGTATCTTCCGTTATGCCGACCAATCCTGGCCGAGTGACAATACGGATGCGTTCGACCGTCTGAGCATTCAGGAAGGCTTCTCCTATACGTATGCACCACGTATGATGACCTGTTGGGTAACCGAGTCACCTACAGGAATGAACGGTCGAAACGTCTCCCTGAAGTATCGTTTCCACAGTGCAATGATGGGCACGCTTGGTATTGGCTCCAATCTGAACGAGTGGAGTGATGAATGGATCGAACAGTCCGGGGAATTCATCGGACAGTACAAAGCCATTCGCCACCTCGTACAATTCGGCAGACAATTCCGCCTGACTGCGCTTCGCGATAAGGGGGTTACGGCTGTCCAGTACAGCGATGCTACCGCAAGTGAACATGTTCTGTTCGCTTTTCTTCACTCGCAGAAGCTGGGTGAACCGTTGCCTAGACTGCGTTTGGCGGGTCTTCAGGCTGACAAGACCTATCTCATTGAAGAACTGGGATTATCGGTCAGTGGCCGTGCGCTGATGAACATCGGGGTGGAGCTGCCTCTACGTGGCGATTTCGACAGTCTGGTATACCGTATCCGTGAGCAGGTATAAAAGGATGCTGTAGAATGGATTAAAAGGAGTGCTTTGCAAGCCAATAGTGGCTGCATTGCACTCCTTTTTTATTGGATCTCTTTTTGTGGCAGACGAATTTGGACCGTGGTTCCCATGCCTAGTTTGCTGTACACTTTAACACCGTAATATTCACCGAATTTCAGCTTAATTCTCCGATCCACATTTGAAATGCCGTAGCCTCGTCCTTCTTTCTCTTCAAACAAAGACTGAAGCGTCTCACGCCGCATGCCCATTCCATCGTCTATAACAGATAAGATGATACTATTGTTCTCGATGACGCCCTTGATATGGATATTTAGGGGCCGATCCTGATTCCAAAGAGCGTGAATGACTGCATTCTCCACAAAAGGCTGTAACGCAAGCTTTACGGTCGAGTAGGGAAGGATCGATTGATCTATCGTGTAGATGATATTCAGCTTGCCTTTAAATCGAATAAGCTGAATGGCATTATAGCTCTGCGTCAATTTCAATTCCTCATTGATAGTCAGGATGCTCTTTCCTTTATTCAGGGATATCCGATAAAACTTGGCCAGGTGAAGGACCATATCCTGAATCTGGGGATCCTGATGTTTTACGGCCAGAGAGGAGATCGAGCCGAGTGTGTTATACAGAAAGTGAGGATTGATCTGAGCTTGAAGCAGGTCAAGCTCGGCTTCCTTGCTCTGTAGCTCCTTCTGGTAGACCTCCGTAACCAGACTTTTCAGCCGGGTTGTCATCTGTTCGAATGCAAAGTGAAGCTGTCCTATCTCATCACTGCCCATTTGTTCCTCATGGGTAGGGTTGAAATCCCCTCGTTCAATGCGCCGAATCATCCGTATTAACGTCCTGATGCGTTTGCTGAACAGCGATGCGGTAATATAAATGAGCAACAGCGCCACGCCGATGAAGCCCAGTGAAATTTTGATAATAAGCTGAGAGAGAGATTTAGCATCTTTAATAATACTGTCGTAAGGGAAGATGGATACCGTTTTCCAGCCGTTTTTGAGCGTGTTATAAACCGCTAGAGCCTTCACACCTTGATACGTTGTATCAAATCTACCTGAAGGTGTCTCGTCAAAATTCTGATGAAGCAATTCGGGCAGGCTTGTGTTGATTAACTGCTTGTCCGCTGAAGATAGAATAATGCCCTTATCATTGATAATAAAAATATCTTTGCCACCTGCTTCTTTTTCCATGAGAGAGTAGATGACAGACTCGGAAATTTGAAAGACCAGCATCCCGTAGGGATACTGATTACTATTGTTGTTCAGCAGCCGGGCAAGCGTAAACATGGCGGGACCATTCTCGGTCTGCGGCGATGAGAGATGAATAATGTTCCCATAAGATTGTTTCAATTTGTGGAACAGTTCCGTGTTCTGAACTTCGGGTGTAATCGGCCTGATATAATAATTGTCTTTGGGCAGCGATGGATTGTCTGAATAAATGAATGCGCTATCAAAATCAGGGTAGGCAGCCATCACGGTGTCGATTCGATTGCCAATGTAGTTATAGACGTCCAAATAGGATGGATCATCCTGATACTCGTTCGTAAGGTAATTGGCAAGACGATTATCCAAATAAATGGAGGCGGAAATATGTTCGTAGCTATCCAGTTTATTTTCCAGATTTTTAGTGATCTGAGCTGTTGAGTTCGTCATGTTGATGTAGATCTGCTCAGTAAGTTTTGTTTTGGTAAGTTCATAGGAAAAATAAACCAATAACATCATCGGAATGATGGTGACGAGTACAAACACCATAAATAGTTTGGAACGAAAGGTCAGGTTAACAAAAGGCATGTATATGTATTTTCGATAGAATTGGCGCATTAGGTAGCCCTCTCTTGACTGATTATTCGTTGCACAGTTCATCATAGCAGAGTGATTATGGAAATCCAATCCTCTCTTTGCACAAAAACATCTTTAAAAAGCGGTATCTTTCGGAGAATTCGACTATGGCAAGCGATCTGCGTCAAATTTATGATAAATAGGAGAGAAGTTGATCAAGATATGGCTGGCCATGCTGCTGTATAGAAAAAGGGAGGGTATTTAATGCATAAGGTAAGCGCTATCAAAACAGTCAGGAGCAATAATCTGATAAGCAGACTAAAAGAGCAAAAATGGTTATTCGTGCTTATGCTTCCTGCCTTCATTGCGACATTGCTATTTTCCTATGGTCCGATGTTTGGACTATATATGGCGTTTACGAATTATCAGCCGGGTGGGGGATCATTTTTTTACCAGTTCTTCCATGCCGAATTTGTAGGTTTCCAGTGGTTTGAGTATTTCTTTACTACAGGGGACTTCTATCGGGTTATGCGTAATACGCTTGCGACAAGCTTGCTGACGCTGTTCTTCGGATTTCCTGCTCCGATCATTCTCGCGCTTGTGTTGAATGAAGCGAGACAGGGATTTTTCAAGCGTTTTGTACAGACGGTTTCTTATCTGCCGCATTTTATCTCGTGGGTTATTGCGGCCAACATTGTAATTACGCTGCTGGCTTCGGATGGAATGCTTAACAATATTCTGGTTTTGCTGGGTATTGTCAAAGAACCAGTTGCATTTTTGCAGAACGGGCCTCTATTCTGGTGGATAATCGCATTATCGAATATGTGGAAAGAGATGGGTTTCAGTGCCATTATGTATCTCGCCGCAATCGCTTCCATAAATCCTGAACTCTACGAAGCGGCCAGGGTGGACGGAGCCAGCCGATTTAAGCAAATGTGGCATATTACGCTGCCATCCATGCGCCCTACAATTGTTATATTGGCTATTCTTGCGGTCGGAGGCATTTTGAATGCAGGATTTGAACAGCAATACCTGCTGCAAAATAATACCGTACTTGAATACTCCGAAGTTATCGATATTTATGCCTACAAATACGGACTACAGAACAGCATGTTCTCTTACGGGGCTGCCGTGGGGATGTTCAAATCCGTTGTTGCCTTTATTCTTGTTCTCATCGTGAACCGGATTTCCAGAAAAGTGAACGACCAGGCGTTGTTCTAACTATAAAAGACAGAGGGGAGCGCTTGTGATGATTCTGAACAGATTCGGGGATCGTATTTTCAAAATTATTGTGTATTTCATTCTAATTCTCGTATTACTGGTTACATTTCTTCCGTTTTGGAATATACTCGTTCTTTCATTGAACAGCGCGGAGGATACGGTAAGGGGCGGCGTTTACTTGTGGCCCAGGGACTTGACCTTGGACAGCTATCAGCAGATTTTGAAAGATAGCGAGATTTTAAACGGGCTGTGGGTAACCGTCAAACGAACGCTGATTGGCGCACCGCTATCGGTTCTCGTCATTACGATGCTTGCGTATCCGCTAAGTCGGCGGAATCTGGTTGGTCGCAAAGGCTGGAACCTGTACTTTATCTTTACCATGTATTTCAGTGGTGGGCTCATTCCGTTCTACATGGTGCTTAAGGCACTGAACATGATCGATACATTTTCGGTGTTCATTTTACCAAGTTTGATGAATGTTTTCTATATGATCATTGTCCGTACCTTTATGGAGCAGCTTCCCCATGAGATTGAAGAATCGGCGAGGGTGGATGGCGCTAACGATCTGACCATTTTCTTCCGGATTGTGATGCCGCTGACAACACCTGTACTTGCAACAGTGGGGCTTTTTCAAGCAATTGGGCATTGGAATGCCTGGTTTGATTCCTATGCATTTACCTACAGCTCGGACCTGAAGACCTTACAAGCCGTGCTTGTCAAAATATTGAATCAATTTCAGACTGGCGGCATGATCTCACAAACGCAAATGCTGGCCAACTCGGCCAAACGAAATGCAGTTTCCAGCGATACCATTCGAATGGCTGCTACGATGGTAGCCACCTTACCAATCGTTATGGTGTATCCGTTCCTGCAAAAATACTTTGTTAAAGGCATGACTTTGGGAGCGGTGAAGAGTTAATCTATTCCATAATCCGGTTGCAGGAAAGGCTTGTCCGGTGGCCTCTCCTGAAAGGGGGTGGGCAAAGATCGTTTTGAAAATGCTCAATCAATCACTACAGGAATTTATTCATTGGGAGGAATTAGGGTGTCAATGACAAAGACAAAAAAATGGATGACCATGGGGATTACGGCTACATTAGTCGTTGGTTTGCTTGCGGGCTGCTCCTCCAGTGATGCGGAGAACAACACAGCGGGAAAAGATGGGGAACAAGGGCCGATTACGCTGTCCTGGTTTGATGGTAATACCAAAGGAGAGCCTTTTACCGATGCGGTTGCCCAGGAAATTACCAAAAAGACAGGCATAGAGATTTCCATACAACAGCCAACGGGTAATCCAACGGAAAAACTGAGCCTGATGCTTGCCAGTGGTGACTATCCGGATGTGGTGGTCATGAGCCGGGGAGATGCTTCCCTCGATAAATATATTTCAAGCGGCGCATTCATTCCACTGGATGAGTTAATTGAAAAGTATGGTTCGGATCTGAAAGAAATGTATGGCGAAACATTGACCAAAACACGTTATACAGACGGCAAAAACTACTATCTGGCAAACTGGTATGGACTCGACAGTGATCCGGTCTTCGGTATGCTGATGAGACAGAGTCTGTTGGAAGAGTTCCTTCCAGACAAAGCAGATGGTTCACAGCCCCTCACCACGGACGAGTTTGAAGCACTCCTGAAAAATTTCAAAGAAAAATACAATACGATTGATGGCAAAGAGTCTATTCCCATGACGATGAACGGTGAAAACATGGGCGCGAATCTGGGAACATTCAAAGGCATGTGGGGCTTAAAAACGTATTATGACAACAACGGACGTCTGCAATATGATGTTAAGGACCCTAAATATCGTGAAATGCTGTTATATATGAATCGGTTATATAGAGAAGGTCTGATTGAGAAGGAATTTGCCATTAGCAAAACGCAGACATGGATTCAAAAGCTGACGACCGGCGCGGTATTCGCTACCCCAGGAGCATATTGGGACCCAGGTAACGGCAATGCGGCCCTGAAGAAGGATGGCGGGGAAAAGAATCAGTTGTTCGCATACAAGGTTGTTGCTCCAGGTGTAGATCCGGCCCAAACCACATTTGGCCCAAGAAGCTCGCTTGGATGGGATGCAATCGCCATTACCAAAAATAACAAGCACCCGGAAGAAACGATCAAACTGTTTAATTATCTGGCGAGTGATGAAGGACAGCATTTGCTGCTGTGGGGCAAGGAAGGCGAACAATACACCATGGTGGATGGCAAGCGCCAACCAGACCCTGCATTCCTGCAGAGTTTCAAGGATAACTGGGATGATACAGTGAAGAAAAGTGGCGTTCGTAAATGGTTATGGTTTGTCAAAAATGGTCTGGATCCAAATGGACAGCCGTATGACATGGCCGTTAAATTCCAACGCAGTGAAGTGGATGAACTGGCCCTCAAGAGTCTTGGTGATTCCGTATGGGATACAGCACAGTATGATAACCTGAATCCGGATGGGGGGACACCTCAAGCACTGACGGCCCAGAAGGTGAAGGATATTATGGATCAGAGCATTACGAGAGCCATTATTGCTCCAAGTGAAGCTGAAGCCAACTCCGTATTTGACAAAATGCTGGAGGATATGAAGAAGGCTGGCGATGAGAAAGTGGAGGATATCATTAACGAGAAATATGCTCAGCGTATGGAACTGTGGTCTTCCAAGTAATTGAAAAGCAATTTATAAATAAGAAGCGTCCCGGGATAGTCCGGGACGCTTCTTATTTATGGACACATTCCACAAGATGAGCTAAACCGTTGCTTTAACAATGGAGATGAAATCCCCTGCTACTGTGGTGATCTTGCCAACCTGACCAGACAGTATATATTGCTCACCAGAAGAAACTGTGCATAATGCCCCTTCTGCCCAAGGGATATAGAAGGTTAGACAAGCACCAGCTTCGCTCTCAATCTCGATCCAATCCGTCTCCCCATCCACAAAAGCTGCACTGACAAGGAAGCCTCCCACAGCACGGAGAGTATGGAACTCCGCCTTCTGTTCGCTCGGCCAGTTGGGGAAGAAGCGCAGGTTTCCATTATAACTTTGAAGAAGGCATTCATTGATCACGGCAGGCAGGGAGAAATTTTCGAACCAGATACCCATCCGGGACATGAAATCGAAGTTCTCCGTGTCAGCATAGCGACCACCGCTCATGAGGACCCGATCTGTGCAAGTGCCGTTTGGTAGCAGACAATACTGGATTTGACGCTTGAAGCGTTCCAAATCCAACACGCCAAGCCGGGCTCCGGCAAGATGATAGAATACCAGTTCATTCCCGCCTTCGTTGCGGTGATTAAGGTAGGAGTTCACCGCGGTCTGGTATTCCTCCTCTGGCGAATGAAGTCCGTGCTCTTCACCTGGAAATACGGTCGTAATAGGAATGGGGACGTTATACACCACATCAGGATCCTCACCCTCCACCGACACAAAGACTGAACCGTTGCGGGATTCGGCTTTCGGATAAGAAGGAAAATGGCTCAAAATCTCTTTTACTTTCTCTAGCAGATCGTGCTCGGATTCCATCCTATCAAGGACATCGCAAGCCTGGGTGTACGCATTGAACAGAAATCGCGTTAGTGTAAGGTCAATCAGGCAGTCTTTGTTTTTGGCAAAGCCAGGTGAAATCTCATATAGCTCCGGCACCACCGTCGGAAAAATGTGATAATTACGATCTCCCCAGCGTTCACCCTGTGATTCGGGGCGATTCAAGTAATCGACCATAAACAGCACGGCTTCTTTCATGGGTTGAAATGCACGATCACGCAGGAACGTCTCGTCCATGGAATATAGATAGTGCCACCATAGACTTTGTACGGTCCAAGGCGTCTCACAGATTTCCCATCCCCAGTGCGGGACAGGGTAGGGCATCATGGACATTTCAACAGGATAGGCCGAGTGGGGGAAATAAGCTCCGCTCAGTCCGTAATAATCACGTGCCCACGCTCGGCTGACGGGAAGTACATGATCAACCATATCCACGTAGGGAAGATGTTTGTCGAGATGATTGCTGGAGAATGCGAGCCAGAATGGCTGCTGTGTGTTGTAATTCATGTGGTAATCCCCATGCCAGTCTGCACCGATGGTACGATAGCTCCAGTTGGCAAATAGACCTGGACAGGTAACGCCCTCTTTCACGGCACAATTAAAAAAGTACAGATTGTGGTACCAGATACGCTCCAGAAATTCATCTTCCAGTGCGACGGAGGAGCGGCTCCAATAATCACGCCACATGGCATTGGATTCTTCCTTAGCTTGACTAAAAAAAGATAGTTCTGGCGGGTGGGCCTCATTATTCAGTTCGCTATAAAGGCCCTCCCAGAGCTCTGCGCAAGCCAAAAAGCCATGTACAGGTTCTCCCAGAGGGAAGCCGTTGACTGCGGGCTTCTGATGATGCAAAGCATATTCTTTCATTGCAGATAATCCAGACGAGCGAACAGCGAGCCGGAAAGCTCTATCTTTTTCATGTGTGATATAGGGCACAGCGGGATGCTCCACGTACGGCAAAATTTGCGTAAATGACTGTTTACCCGTAATTTCGCTGGTAACGACTGCGGCTTGAGGAAATTCAGGCGGTGTTTCAGGGTCAGGAATCAGCTTGATCTCCTCGAATAAGGGGATCAGATCACCCGTCGCGGTATCACTTACCTTCATCCAGACCCGGTCGTGCTCTCCTTCTACAAAGAGTTCGAATACAGCAGGTTCACCATCGATCAGGAAATCAATTGTGCAAAGGCCATTGGCAATATCCATGGTATGGCCGATGACTTCGGCCTTTCGCCGATCATACCGGAGCAGCAGTGACCCGCAGGGCATGGGCTTGGGATAAGCTTTGCTGTAATTTTGGCCAGCCATCTCACAATATTGTTTGTACCACGGATGATCCGTTAATTGCGGCAAATCTGCTGGCAGTGCAGCGAATCTGTCATATACCTCTTGGAAAGTCATGAGCTCTTCACGGTGTTCTTCGGCGAGACGAATATCCCATACATTGTTGTGTCCAAAATGGAGCATCACAGCGTCAGGGCGGGTTGTTACGACAATACCCAGTCCTCCATTGCCCAGTAGTGCGCCTTCAAAAAAATTCGGTGCAGGACCAATGAAGGAAATGGGATGTTGTTTTGCACGTTCATAGCCTCTGTTCTTGTTGATCTCGTATCTTCTCTTCGGCTGCTTATCATTCTTCTGCACAAGTCGTCCTCCTCATGAAGTCATGCGATGTACAGTTATTACTGTATCTGAACAGCAGATTGCTGTATTTAGCAAGACGTCCATGATTTGCACGATCGTCAGATCAATTGGCGCACGATGATATGTACCTCTAGTGTCCAATTGTACCTTTCGGTGAAGGAGATGAAAGGTTAACATCGAGAAAAACGGAGTCGGAAAGGAAACTTCCAATGAATTTTGCTTCCTTGCATCCCTATGTATATTTGGCAACCCGGTACCCTTTTGCGAAGGGTCAGTCGAGTTCTCCGCGAATTTGTTATACCAGCTCCATTTACTTGATCAGCGAAGGGTATGGGGTATTAAGTACAAATGGAAAGAGCAGCAGACTTGGTCCCGGTTCACTGATCTATATTCCAGCAGGTCAACTGCATGAATGGGTGGCTGATTTGGATAACCCTATGGTTCACCTGTGTTGTTATTTTGATTGGCATTATGTGGAGAGAGAAGATGTATTTGATACGGCTTGTCCGGTCTGTTATCCACCAAATGTGTTACAGCAAGCTTATGTGGGCCCGACTTTTCCGTATGCGCTTAAAGAAATATCAAAGGTGGAATCTCTGCAGATTTGGCAGGATCTTTTTGAGGATTTTTATAAAAGCGGGGCATACACCAATGAGCAGACTTTTATGTGGAGCTTGATGATTCAGCGTAATTTCCAGACGTTTATCGACTATTTTCTGAACTGTTGCATGGGGAATGACTATGTAATCCCTGATCGCCGGATATCTCAAATGCTTAAAAGTATGGAGCAGGACTTACTTCACGGAGCGCCCAAGCAACTGGATAGCTATTACAAAAGCCTCAATATGAGCCGTGGACATTTTTTTGAGCTGTTCAGGAAGTCTACAGGATACTCTCCCAGTAAATATATGAATCACTTTCGTATTGGACGAGCGAAGTACGATTTGCTTCACACCACATTAAGTATCACTCAAATTGCAGAAAAATATCACTTTAAGTCTGTTCATTATTTCTCCCGCCTCTTTCATCAACTGACAGGTCAGGCTCCGCGCCAATATCGCTTATTAAGTCAGTCCAACACTAGGGCCTCAAGCGCTTCATTGGAATGAACAGGCTTTTTTTGTCTACATATTCCCCCTTCATTGTTCAAATAATGATGGGACAGAACAAAGGAGGGAACGATGGATGAATAAGGCCGGACGAAAAGGGTGGTCCAGCACCTGGAAATTTAAAATGTCAGTGGTACTCACAGGTACGATATTCATGGTTTACGGTGTAGGCCTCTCTGCCAGCAGTGCGGAACCACATATTCCTTCAGGGCAAACCCCAGAGCAAATGTTAACGGAGCTGACCTCAACACAAGTACCTGGTTCAACTTCAGGTAAGATATCACCAACTCCGACAGACAAATCGCAGCGTAAACGAATGGCGATCATCATTGATGATGCGGGGAATGACATGAAAGGGACTTCTGAAATTTTGGCGACCCCGGTTAAACTCACATTGGCCGTGATGCCATTCTTGCCAACGACGAAGAAAGATGCGATTGCCGCACATGAAAAAGGAATGGATGTGATTGTTCACATGCCAATGGAGCCCAAAAAGGGCAGACCGGAATGGCTCGGTCCAGGAGCGATCACATCCAATCTGACGGATGAAGAAGTGCGTGAACGAGTCGAGAAAGCCATAGATGAAGTTCCTTATGCCGTCGGCATGAACAACCACATGGGTTCCAAAATTACGTCTGATAAACGCATCATGTCCATTGTATTGGATGTATGTCGAGAACGTGGATTGTTTTTTGTGGATAGTCGAACCAATTTTCGCTCTGTGGTAGGGGAATTGGCCATCACCAAAAACATGCCACCCGTCGGCAACGATATTTTTCTGGATGACCACAATTCCAAACAACAAATACGCAAGCAAATGGATTTGGCAGCCCAACGTGCTTTCGACAAAGATGTGTGTGTAGTGATTGGTCACGTTGGCCATACCGGATTAAATACCTCTGCTATCGTCCATGAATCCGTATCTCGGCTCAAAGATCAGATTGAGTTCGTCGGTATTAGCGATCTGGTTCGAGATGTGTGGCATTGGCAAGCAGAGCCTAAACTGCCGACAGATAATAAATAATGCCATTAGCAATGGACTGTGCAATCCGTTTCTGTTCGCTTGGGTCGCTGATCATTGCGCGATCATGTGCATTGCTCAGAAATCCGGTTTCAACAATTACAGCGGGTTGCTTCACATGATTTAACAGGTAAAAGGGCTTGCCCCATACAACATCGCGCTCTGTCTCGTACAATTGATTTAGCTGATTCTGAATGGAGCTTGCGAGCATGTAGCTTCGTCCTTCGTTCTGATGTAAAACAACAGGGCCTTGCGCAGCTGATCTTGGACTCCAGTTGGCATGGATGCTGACGACGATGTCGGTACTAACCTCTTCGCTAAGGCTTTTGCGTTGAGCCAAATCTCTGCGATGGCGTGAGCGACTGTTTAACCAGCGATTCTCGTCACTCAGCGCATAATCGCCGAGTCGGTTGATGATGACTGCATAACCCTTGCTGCGAAGCAGGAGATACACCTTTTGGCTGATGGCTAGATTGATGTCTTTTTCCAGTACACCATGGTCTGTTGTTCCACCGTCAATACCGCCATGACCAACGTCCAGAAGGATGACAGGTGCTGCAAACGCATGATGAGTGGAGTGATAGGCATCTCCATCGGTTACCGGCAGCATGGATGGGCTTATGGGCGATCGATGTGAATGCAGTGTAGGCAGGTCGGTCAGGGCGAATGTCGCCGCACTGGCATGTGTGGTTAGAGGGATGGAACTGATGCTGATTAGCAATGCCATCGATGCGGCCAGCAGCTTATACATGAGAATACACGCTCCTTCTTGAAATAGGCATCTTATGCTAAGAAGTGAGTGGATGGATACCTTTGGCATTAGACTGTGCATTCTTCTGTTTTTCATACTCTTTGCAGCAAAAAAAATGTTTATTGATGATCCCTTCTGCACACAATAGAAATAACATAAGCCCCGGCTTTGCCGGAGCTAAGGGAGGCAGAGGTTATGGCCAAAAGTGATGAGTTGGTGAAATACATTACAGAGCGAGTTGTTCATTATATCGATACTCCGAAGGATGAGCGTAAAGGACGCACCAAAGCCAAAGAGCCGTGGACAATGAAATGGTTTGGAATGATTCCTTTTGCCGTATCTCTATGGGTTGGGAAAAAGGAAAAAGCAATGGATTCGCAGGGGAAAATGCAGAAACGAAGCTCTTCAGGTAAAGGTTAATCAAAGAACCAGCGTAGTAGTAGCTTCTTCCAAAGAAAAAGACGCATTCCTATCAAGAATTAGAGGAAGGCGTCTTATTTGTTGTGAGGATCGGTCACGGTTTCACAGCATAGAAATGCCCGTCGCGCAGCAAGGTCTGAAGAGGTACAAATCGTCTTACCGAAGTATTCCCGCCAATAGCTACATATTGTTTTTGAACGGTTCCACGGTCGTCACGCCAGATCTGATAACCACTGACAGGCAAAGGCCCACCATACAAGACATTTTGCTGATCTGCAGAGAAAACGATCTTTTTATGCTCTTTCCATTGCTGATTCAATGTCTTTACGCCGCTTATCGAAAGTGCTTTTGAAGTGATCCATAACAGATTGTCCGCGGGATCAAACAGAGGTTGCAGATCCATGGAGTCAACGGACAACGAGGAGACTTGTAGTGAATCTTCGGGCGTTATCACGACAGCTTGTACAGATATTGACCTTATGGACTTCATTCGTTTCGTAGCCTGCTGTGAGTCCCTATCCAATGCATTCAGAACACCCGTTGGCAAGGTATCGCCATTGGTTGCGTCAATATAGATTGCATCATCGTTAGGTCTTTCCACTTTCCAATAAGTGAGCAGGGGAGGCGCATAGCGTAATTGAAGCCCTCCTCCGTTAGTAATTAGCTCCTTCAAGTCCAGTTGCTGCCGATTCAGAGCTTGGTCCAACAAGGAAAAGTTGTACGGTCGTTGTTCTCCATGACCATACTCGCTAAGTTGAAATTGTCCTTGGTCGTTAGCTGAAATGATCATATAACCAACGGGTGACTGTCCAACATTAGCGTATACCAACCAGCTACGTGTGCCTGGACCGAGGGGATAAAAGTCCAATTGGGCATGATCCCAATGGTTCTCTTCATGTTCAGTACTTAGAATGATGGCTTGCTCTCGAGCAAATTGTTGTACTGCATCAGGAGCCAGTGTGTCGGAATGAAGTTCCGCCGTACTTGTAGCCATTGTAGTGGGGAGTACGGATCTAAATGCATTTTGAATTCCGGCACCTTCAGCTTGTAATAAGGGGAGCAAGGTGATTACACATAGAAGGCACATTACAATTCCGGTTATTCGGCGAATCACGTTCCATCCCTTGTGGAAGGGTCGTTTCATGCTAACACCTACTTTTCTGGGGTACATATCCTGACAAAACGGACTCCATTTTCGCTGCTTGATCGTTTCTAGTTCCATTTTAGAGGACAGGTTATGCAAAGGTTGCTGCAACCTGTCGGGATGCCACTCATGAATAAACACTACTTTTGCCGTCATTTGCGGGAAAAGTAGTGTCTTCGTCGTCTATCTTAAATGAAACATGCCACTGCTAATCGCAGTCACCTTTACTTTGGTCTCATATTGCCAGATCATCTCGGTACGGCGTGTCTCGTATTGCAGCTTCATGGCTTCCCGGTCCATGACCGCTTGGCGGGCTTTATCCTGTTCCGGGTCCGTTTCTGGTTCTGCCTGAACAGCAGCAGCTTCAGCAGCGAGTTCGACATCTGATCCGATTGTCACATTAGTTGATTCAACGGGCTGCAGACGTGCATTCTGGATACGGGAAGGGCCGGAGCGGGAAGTCTGAATTGGAGCAGATGATCCGGTCCCTGCATATTCCTGATCCGTTGAACCGTCTGTGCTGGAGGCAGAGGTTGTATCTACGTCGACGTCGACCTCAGGAGTGTCTTCTCTAAGAACTGCTTCATAGTACGTGTCGACAACAGCAAGCTCCAGATCAAGCCGTTCTTTGGCTTTCTCTGCCCAGCTATAGTCGAGTTCCAGCAAGCGGTTTGTCAAATGCGATTCCAGAGCTGCCCCGGCATCAGATAACGATACTTTGGCAGTCTGTACGTGCATATTCTCAGCCAGCCTTGGGCTAAGGTCACGCCTGTTCAGCTTCGAGCCGAACTTCTCGACAATTTCCCCTGTTCTGAGGGAGATGCCGATAAAATGAAGTTCCTCTTTTTTCAGATCACAGGCAAATTCTACTTTAAAACACACCCCAAGCCATGGCTCGTATACTGCTGGTGCGGTAGCGCGCAATTGCCTTTTTGCAGCCTGTTCAAACAGGTTCACGAACGCACCACCTTCACGCGCTGCATTGAAGATCTGCTGCAACCTGCGGCTGCCATATACAACATCTTCTTTCAAAATCCGTCCGGGTCCCAGCTGAGGCAGAGAAGGGACAATACCGAAGTATCGACCTAGAATAGTCTCTTTGGGAGCCTCGGGGGTACCGGGATCGGCACCTGGTGAGGCTGGTGGTGCTAACTGTGCAGCTTTTGCTTCTTCAGCTTCCAAAGCTTGCTGATAGGCATCCGGATCAAAGACGAATGTAAAGGACATCGTCTCCGCAGGTGCGCCGGTTCGCTCCACAAATCCCCAATAATACGGACGGTTGGTTAACGCCTTGTCGGCTTCAGGTGAAAGCTTTACCGTAACATGGGCAGGAGAACGCTCCATAATCTGACAATCAAGTGTTTCCAGGTAAGTGAGCACATACGCCTGCACTTCATGGGGTGACATGGTCATGATCAGAGACCTCCTTTACGAATATCAAGCCCGGATACGGCGGGTGCCTCATCTGCGACTTCGCGCTGAATGGAGTTCAGCGATTGTCCAAGCGAGTCCATTTTACGGCGGATATCCTCTTCGTTTTGTGATTCAAGCATGATTTTGTACAAACTTTTTTCGATTGACTCCTTCTTCTCAAGCCGCTCCAGAATGACATCCAATCCACCAATGACCATCTCGAACATATTGATCTTCTCATGAAGCAGATTCAGAATATGCTCCTCGATTGTGCCGGTCGTCGAAAGGTTGTAAATGTTTACATCATTCTGCTGTCCCAATCGGTGAACGCGACCGATCCGCTGCTCAACACGCATGGGATTCCAGGGCAGGTCGAAGTTGATCATGTGATGGCAAAATTGCAGGTTGATACCCTCACCGCCCGCCTCGGTTGCAATCATTGCCTGTACGCGGCCACGGAAGAGATCCATCATCCAGTCTTTTTTACCCCGGTTCATGCCGCCCCGGTAGGGAACTGCGGTCAGGCCGTTGTTGCGAAAATAATTGAGCAAGTACTCCTGCGTGGCACGATATTCGGTGAAAATAATAACCTTCTCATTCATGTCACGAACAAGTTCCATCGTTTTTTCCGCTTTGGTATTTTCCTTGATCGCTTTAATATGAGCAACGAGCTCCCAAATCTTATCCCGCAGTGGGGAGTCCAGTGGAAGCTTCTTCGACAGATTGACCAACGTCACAAACACCGCATCCCGGCTGCTGCATACTTCGCGCTGCAACGTCACTAGGGAAAGCATGCTGCTCAGATTGCCGCCCGCTTCCTGGTACTGATCCTTCACAAAGGAAGTCACCCCATCGTAAAGGGCCTGTTCTTCAGGAGAAAGCTGCAAATTCACATTGGACACGTTCCGTTTGGTAAATTGAACAGGTCCTTCACCGCGACGGTTACGGATCATGACTTTGGACAACTCATCCTTGAGCTGCTCCTGATTTTTCGGAATGCGTTTGTCGACGACAAAGTTGGCTGCAAAATCACCCTGACGGCCAAGCTGTCCCGGCTTGAGCAGGTTAATGAGGTTGAACAGCTCGCTCATATCATTCTGCACCGGTGTAGCCGTAAGCAGCAGGCAGTACTTTTTCCTTAATTTCAGCATGAATTGATAGTTGGTCGTTTTTTTATTTTTGAGTTTATGAGCCTCGTCGATAATAATCATGTCGTAATCCGTATTCAGCAGCATATCTTTATGAGGGTCACGCTTTGCTGTATCCATCGAGGCAACCACAATTTCGTTCTGCCAGGAATACGCCTTTTTCTGTGCAACCGCAGGGATGCCAAATTTGGAATTTAACTCCCGAACCCATTGCAGTACAAGGGACGCAGGCACGAGAATGAGCACTTTGGATACGAGTCCACGAACCATATATTCTTTCAAAATCAGGCCGGCTTCAATCGTTTTGCCAAGTCCAACCTCATCGGCGAGAATGGCACGACCTGACATTTCAAACAGTACTCTGCGTGCAGTATCCATCTGGTGTGGAAGAGGGGTGAGTCCCTGTAAATGCTTCAGACATTGGATTTCATCAAAGTTGGGAATCAGATTCGTCTCTTCCGCTTGAATGCCAAGTTGAAAGAGTCTGTAATCGCCCCAAGGGCCGCCTTTATCGAGTCTGGACTCCAGTTGGGTGATCCAGCTGCGATCGAATTCAAGCGGAACGGGTAGTTCTGCTGCAGGTTGATTAATTTGATGCGGGTTTTTCCGGTTCATGGTGCTTCCTCCCCTGCCATTCGTGATGACGGTTTATTCGTAGGTAATAGTATGGACGAATGAGAGGCAGTTCATAACCAACCTTGGAATAAGGGGTGATTTCAATCAGAAAGTCTGGAAGGGTTGTAAAATGATAGGTATTCACGTATGTTGATGAATAGTCACTTTACTTAAGTAGAGTGACTATTATGTCTCAAACTATATCCTGAATATGAAGGAGGAGAATCTGTTTATGCTTTCATTGATTTTTGATATGGATGGTACGTTATTTCAGACAGATCGAATATTGGAGACTTCTCTGCATGACACTTTTAATCATCTGAGATCAAAGGGATTGTGGGAACAGAATACACCAATAGAAAAGTACCGTGAGATTATGGGAGTTCCTCTGCCCGTCGTCTGGGAGAATTTATTGCCCGGATACTCGGACCAGATTAGACAACAAGCAAATGAATGGTTTCATGAGAAGTTGATTGCGAATATCGACGCAGGCCATGGTTCCCTGTACCCGTACGTAGAAGAGTTCTTTCACTACTGCAAAGAGAAGAGTATACCGATATACATAGCGAGTAATGGACAAATCGAATACTTGAATGCCATCGTAAACTATTATCATCTGAATGAGTGGGTAAAGGAAACATTCAGCATACAGCAGATTTCATCACAAAATAAGTCTGATCTCGTACGCTCCATCGTGGAGAAATATAAGATCATTCATGGGATGGTTATCGGAGATCGATTGTCTGACATTAAGGCTGCGAAGGATAATAAATTAATTTCCATTGGATGTAATTTTGACTTTGCTCAAGCCGATGAGCTAGCTCAGGCGGATCGGGTTATTGATAGCATTGAGGAGTTGAAGGCTTTAATCGATGTACTGTAAAATGGATGCAACAAAAAAAGCGGCCCATGTGGCCGCTTTATGATTTAAAGAAGTTAACTCCAATATTTTTTGATAATTTCATCGCGTCCGGAATAAATTCGGGATTCTTTATAATATTTCGGATCTTTGCGATGGAAATTTTGATGATATTCTTCTGCCGGATAAAATACGGATGCTTCCTCAATAGCAGTAACGACAGGTTTATCGAATCGGCCTGTTTTGGCCAGTTCCTCTCGTGATTTCAGGGCCAATTGGCGTTGCTCTTCATTGTGATACAGGATGGCAGCCCGATATTGGCTTTTGCGATCATTACCCTGACCCGTGGCATCTGTAGGATCGATCTGCGGCCAGTACAGCTCAAGCAATTTCTCATATGGGAAAATGGCTGGATCAAACGAGATTTGCACGACTTCCAAATGCCCTGTTTCCCCGGTCAACACTTGTTCATATGTAGGGTTTTCTACGGTTCCACCCATGTATCCGGATATAATCCCGTGAATGCCGGGCTGCTCTTCAAAAGGACTTACCATACACCAGAAACATCCCCCGGCAAACGTTGCTTTTTCAATCACTGCTATTCCCCATTTCTCAGTTGTGTTTAATCAAGATTACTATGAAAGCTAGTCATAACGCAATCCATTTGATAGTTCATCCACCCGCTCCCAATCGAGCACAACAAACCCTTTTCTTTTTTTGCACAGGATTTCCAGATCGGACAGTTTCTGAATGAGGCGATTTAAGTGACGGGGCGTTGTACCGATTACGGATGCTATTTCTGGAATGTGAGGCGTGCTAATTTCTTTGCCAAACTCTTTGGGTAGACGAGTGGACATCAAATAGATGGCAAACCGTTCTTCAACGGAGGAAAGTGAGTTGATTCGGGATGCCGCTGTACATGTCTGCAATTTATAGGACAGATGTTTAAGTAATTCATTCAAAAAACGATAATCCTGCATTAAGTTTCGTTCAACGGTTTGTATGTCTATAAACAGGAATTTGGAGGGCTGTACAGCTTGAACCTGTGATTGTACAGCCACTTTCTGAATCAATTCAATATCACCAAAAATGGATAAGGGGTGGCAGAAACGCAGCAAAAGAGACTTGCCAGTCTCAACACTTGAGGAGACTCTGGTCAGACCTTCCACTTGGAAATAAAGCCCTTCTAGCTCATCGCCTTCCGTAAGAACATATTCATCTGAATCATACTCCCGAAGCTGAATGGGAAGCAAAGCTGCGTCAGCAAAGATTTGTTCCAAATTAAAAAGGGACATATAAGGTTCTATCTTTTCGTATCCCCTGTACATTTTCATTTTTTTCACCTCGAATGGACATCGGTCCTTTTCATTATATATGAACTTGATATGATTAGAAAAACGAGGGGGAATGATGATGAAGTTTGTATTTGATCTGGATGGAACCATCTGTTTTCAAGGGAAACCGTTAACCAGAGAAATGGTTCAGACATTGGACTGTCTCGTGGAGAAAGGTCATGAACTTATTTTTGCATCTGCACGACCGATTCGTGATTTATTGCCTATACTGCCTGTCCATATGCAGCAATTTCCGCTGGTAGGCGGTAATGGAGGATTTGTGTATCGCAGCGGGCTTGAGATTTCCACAGTTTATTTGGAAGCATCTATTGCTGACCATATACTGGCGTTATTGAAGCAGCATGAAGCAGAGTATCTCATTGATTGTCAATGGGATTACTGTTATTCAGGTAAGCCGGAGCATCCCATTCGAAGAAATCTGGACCCCGAGTGCAGAGCGAAGAACGTGCTGCTGGAGGAATTAACCGAGATAGTGAAGGTAGTGGTCTTAAGCAGCCGCAACCACCAGGAGATGCTGGAGGCATTGCACAACCTTCCTGTGGTTACATACATGCATGGAACAGAGAACATCATTGATATTAGTCCTAAGGGTGTGAATAAATGGACAGGTTTGCAAGCACTTGGGGTCTCTCCCCATGGTTTTATTGCTTTTGGAAATGATGCGAATGATATTCCCATGTTTGAGTATGCCAGTCGTTCCATTTGCGTTGGGCAACATGAGAAGCTTGCTCAGATTGCGAGTGAAAGGGTAGAGAGCCAAGAGAAGAATGTCATCGACAAAATCATTGAAATTGCAGAAAGACTGGAAGAAGAGGGAAGTGTATTTGGCAAAGTTAGGGTAAAAGTCGAAAACATTGCGGCAGGATGATCACTATTGGGATTTAGCATTCATTAGAGATAATCAATAAAATGAAGAAGGAGTCCGCCAGTGGTGGACTCCTTCTTCACATAACAAGCATCTCTCTTCTAAACGTAACCGACGATCCCCATGATGAACTCATAGAGGAAGTATAGGGAAAATCCAAACAGTAGTATTCCGGCTATGACGGAGACCCAGCGAATCATGGCGCGACTCATCACTCTTCTGGTGACAGACACCACCGACAAAAGCCCTAGATCATGAATTAGAATACCACTCATTACGCCGCATGCTGCGATAGCAAAGCTGCCTGAATGTGATGAGCTATAGGAATCAGATAACACTGCACCGAATACGGAAACCCAAAAAATCAAATTCCCTGGAGATACGGCGACAAGCAACCCATTGCGATATGTACTAAAGAATGATTTCTGAGTCTTTTCGTCTGCGGGTGTAATATCTTTATCCGCATTTTTAATGGAATCGTAGCCCAGATAGGCCAAAAATCCTGCACCTACCAGCCAAAGCGGGATCTGCACGTAAGGCAAGGCCAGTACAGAAGCGAAGCCAAAGTACATGGCGAGTATAAGCGTGACATCAATTGTCATACCGCCGAGACCAACTGCCCATCCATGGATAAACCCATTTTTTAAACCTTGTTTTGTCATTTCTACAGTAATTGCTCCGACTGGCATGGCAATGGCAAGACCAATCAAGAAATATTTTAGATAAACTTCCATTTCACAATCCTTTCATCTCAGTTGATTCATCTTACTGATGTATAGTAAAAATGTATTTTTTAATTTAATACACCTATCTTCGAATATCAAGAGAAAAATAATTGGTGAAATACAGCAGTGGCCCCGTTTTCGGTAATATTTTCGTATATTCAAATAGTGATTAGCGATGGAGGAAGTAATTCTTTTTCATCCTTTACTTATATTGTATAATTATGGATGAGAAAAAGCCTATTATATCTCATGGGCCTATTGAAAACGAAGAGGTGATCAGATGCGAAAACCGATAGATGAACCTATGTTTTATTCGTATCCCGGCATGGTGGCGGTAGTGACATCCCGTCATAAGGGGATTCAGAATGTGATGGCCTCAGGCTGGCATACCTATATTGGATCGTCTCCCGGAATTTACGGGATATCGCTGAGGAAGGAAACGTACTCTTATGAATTGATTGAGCAGAGTGGAGTATTCGGGGTACACTTCCTTCCGGGTCATCATTCGGAGTGGATTCAGGCTGCGGGAACCTTCAGTGGAAGAGACACAGACAAATTCTCGAAATTCGGGATTACATACGAAGAAGGAATCAAAGTGAATGTACCCATTCTGACCGAAGCTTATTTTGCTTACGAGTGCAAGGTAATCGATATCACAACATATGGGGATCATGAATTGATTGCAGGTGAAGTGGTACAGCGGTATCAAGACCCGGAATACTTCTTAGAAAATGGAATGGTTAATCTGGACAAATTGCAGATTCCAATGTATGTAGGACGATCCTCTTATCGGATTCTTGATGGGAGTGCGGAAGAGAAGGTTCATCCGTTTTACCTCTAGGGTCCTAGGCAACAAGATGCATTTATGAGCAAAACTTTCAATCCGGCAAGAGATAGGTTTATAATGGTTATTGGCTGCTGAGCAAGTCGGCAGCCTTTTCCTATTGGCTCAAGCGTACACTCCAGACCCTCAGAAGGATCTGCTCATATATGAAATAAAAGGCAAGGTAATATTAGCCATTCCATGAAAAATGCTGTATTTAACAATAAAATTAGAGTATGATTTTACAGCTATATATGCTTGGCAGGAAAGGTTACATCGTTTCACTGGATTGTAACTATTGCTGTAATTTGTGAATAATCTTTCGGGCGTATAATGCTAAACGGGAGATAACAACAAAGATATAAAGAAATCGTAATCATAAACATCATGGTTAAGTAACTCGTCTTCTTTATGTTGTAAATGAATGATGGAAGGTGCAATACGTATGTTAATGACAACCAGAACCACAAGGAGTTCTCGAACGCCCCAGACATGGATGATGTCGACTCACATTGTCAAGGAGGGGCTCGCATGTCACAATCGTTAAAAAGCAAGCGGCATATGAACGGACTGGATGGTTTGCGAGCCATCGCTGTGCTTGCAGTCATAGGGTATCATCTGAATTTAAGTTTTATTCCGGGTGGTTTGCTCGGTGTAGGCATTTTCTTTGTTCTATCAGGGTATTTGATTACAGACATTCTTTTGACACAATGGCAGGAGCAAGGCCGGATATCGCTCGGTGATTTCTGGGTGCGAAGAGTAAGGCGCTTGTTACCTGGCATGATCACGATGACAGCAGTGGTGATGATTTGGTTGCTCTGCACAGATCCATCTCGACTCGCTGCGTTGCGTGGTGACATTGTCTCGGGAGTATTATACATAAGCAATTGGTGGTATATCTTTCATAACGTTTCCTATTTCGAAAGTTTCGGCCCTCCATCACCCTTTGGGCATTTCTGGTCGCTGGCTGTGGAAGAACAGTTTTACATTGTATGGCCCCTTCTACTGGTAGCAGCAATCATTTTGTTCAAAAGAAAGGGATGGCTGGTCGTCTTTATTGTCGTGGCAGCTGAATTGTCTGCTGGTGCAATGGCCATCATGTATAATCCGGATCTGGACCCGAGCCGTGTTTATTATGGAACAGACACAAGAGCATTTGCTCTACTGGCTGGTGCTGCACTGGCCGTGGTATGGCCGAGTCGCAAGCTATCGTCATCCCTAGCCCGCATCAATCGCCTTGTCCTGGATGCGTTAGGTTTAGCTGCGCTTGCTTGGTTAATCTACATGATGCTGAATAGCAGCGAGTACGACCCTTCATTGTATCGAGGAGGAATGGTACTTCAGGCCATAGCGACGACATTGCTCGTAGCTGTACTGGCTCATCCATCATCTTTCCTGGCAAGGCTCATTGGCGCTAAGCCATTGCGCTGGATTGGGGAAAGGTCCTATGGTTTATATTTGTGGCACTATCCTGTTATTATTCTAACGAGTCCAACGGTAGACACGGGTGGAGCACATCCTGTGCGAATGGTTTTGCAGGTTGCAGCAACGGTTGCACTGGCCTCCTTGTCACTTAAATACATTGAAAATCCAATACGTCATAACGGATTTCGTGATTCCTGGTCCCGGTTATGGGGAAGAGGGCGCAATACAACAGGTATTCGCAACGTATGGTGGAAGCGAGCTGGCTTGCTGATGAGCATTCTGTTGATGTGCTTTACGGTGTCACAGATGATGATTACGTCTGCAGCGAATTCTGATTCCCATTCGGTATCAATGTCGGCCACGCTGAATGGAGAACATTCCGTAACGGAGGAAAAAGGGCAGGACGTTCTTCCAGCAACAGTGAGCACTTCTGGGGCTGACAATCAACCTGCGCCTCAGAAAAACGACAAACCAGCGGCGAACGCTGGAGATCCAGCAGGCAAAGAAGAACAGCAAACGGTGAAGCCAGATAATGCTCCCAAATCGGAGGAACCAATCTCAGGTGAGCAGAAAGGATCAACTCCTGGCGATTCGAACCACGCTATTGGTAAACCCAGAGGCAGCACCGACAATCCAGGAAATCCAGAAGACAACGGTAATGAACATCCAGAGGATCCTGTAAATACGTCAGATTCGTCCAAAGAACAAGAGGAAACAGCTCCTCCAGCCAAAGACGGCAAGATTCACTATACGGTCATTGGAGATTCGGTTATTTTGGACGCCAAGCCTTACCTTGAACAAACCATATCGGGTGTGCACGTGGATGGTCATATCGGCCGTCAGATGTGGGAAGCTGCCGATGTACTGGATGGCCTGAAGAGAAATAACCAAATGGGCAGTCAGGTCGTATTGGAGCTTGGAACGAACGGTTCCTTTAATTCCAAAAGTCTGAATTCTGTGCTGGATTATTTGAAAGATGAAGAACATGTTTATCTGGTTACCGTGCGAGTCCCTCGCCCATGGGAACGAACCGTGAATAAAGCACTGAACGAAGCTGCTTCCGATTATAGCAATGTATCTCTTATTGATTGGCACACTGCAAGCGAGGGGCATGACGAATATTTCGAAAAAGATGGCGTACATCTAACGAAGGAAGGTTCGGAAGCTTTTGCAGCACTTGTGAAAGACAGTATGAAATAAATCAGAACTTATCTATTCATTTATTTATAAATTCATGAATGTTTACGGACCCAAATTAGAGACATTCAGGTTAACTCCACAAAGAACAAAACAGCCGATGCTTCCCAACTGGGAGTCATCGGCTGTTTGTTGATTACGCGGTGCTTGAATACACGCATCATTATTGAAAAGATTCGTACCGCTGCTGGAACGAAGACTCCATTTCCAGTTGCCTAGCCAACTGCTGCTTCACTTTTTCTCCACGTCTGGCCTGCAGCTCTTGCAGTCGTTCTGTAGAAGTGAATTGATCGGCGGCCATATCAATGAGTAGCTCAGCGAGCACGTCTGCATCTTCCAATGCTGCATTCAATCCAAAAGCGCCCGTTGGAGTCATCGTGTGAGCGGCATCACCAAGCAAGACCACGTTGTCCTGCGCCCATAATTCGGCGAAACTGCTCTCTACGGATAACAAAACAAAATCACTCCATGTCTGGATATGTTGAGCTACCGAATCAGCGAGACAGGGGAAGGCCGCCACGAGTTTCTGTACAAAGGGAGCAAAAGGCTGTTCACGCAACTTGGAGAAGGACCCTTGCGGAATGTTCCATCCAATCTGCACGTATCCTCCGAATTGTGAGAATAACGCCAACTGCTGACCATCCATACTGGCCATTCGAACAGCAGGTTCCCAGCCTGTTGGAGCAGGAATGCGAGCCCATAACAGGTCGTATCCATGTTTGCGGATATCCGGGGTCAGACCAGCGTGTTTGCGTACAGCTGAATATCTGCCATCTGCCCCAACGATTACCGCTGCTTCAATGGAAGCAGGCCGTCCTTCTTGCCGAATGTTGATGCCAACCGTATGGTCAGCCTTATTTCGTAACAATCCAGTCATAACCGTATTATAAAGAACCTGTTCGTTTCTCTGTTGCTGTGATTGTGACACGATGACTTCAAGCAGATGATCCTGCGGCACATGAATGCCTACATGGGATTCTTGCTTGCCAGGGAAAATGGTGTGGATGATCTGACCATTCTCCCAGTATTGAATTTGCTCCAGGGGCAGCACGCCACGCTGGGTAACAGAAGAGTATAACCCATGCTTATTCAATACATGTTCACCATCTGCATTAAGTACTTCGCCACGAAACGACTTAAGCAGGTGCGGCTGGCGCTCGATCAGAATGGTGGATATTCCCTGTCGTTTCAGCAGGAATGAGAGTAGAGCCCCACCAGGACCAGCTCCGACAATACAAACGTCAGTTTTTAAATGCGTATTTTGATTCATGTGTAAAATTCCCTTGCAATATAATGGATGAATATCGTATTACTTTATAATAACAGATTTATAAAAATCATTAAGTAACTAAAAGTAACTTTAAAGATATACGTTATTATAAACAAATTCAATCCAATATTGCAACAGAATCATTCTATTTCTATACAGGAAGAGGAGTTCAAGCCTGCGGTATTGCTTTTTAGCTTATGAGCGCAGGCTTGATAAGAACAGCAATTTCTTTTATGTGAAATACTCTGATTTCTATGTGATCAATCGGTTGGTTATGCGAGCCACGCGTTCTCCCAGAGCTTTACCCAGTGCTATGCCCTGTTCGCTGAGCAGATCATCACTGTCCACCGGACAAGTCACTCCAACACCATAATAGGAGCCATATAATGCGTTATCTGCAAAGTTGCCAGGTAGCCCGGTAATAATCATGCCCTGATGGAGCATCGGTGTCAGCAAATGAATCAACGTTGACTCCAGTCCACCATGCTCGGTCGCGATGGTACAGAACACCGCACCGACTTTGTCGACAAGCTTGCCCTCTGCCCAGAGGTAGCCCAGCTTGTCGATCCACTTTTTCAACCCGGAGCTGATGGAGCCAAAATGTCCGGGGCAGCCCCAGATAATGGCGTCCATTTCCACCAGCTTGTAGATGTCGGCTTCTTCTGTGGAATGCAAATGAACGGTTGCACCATGCACACTGGCTGCGCCAGCAGCAATCGATTCGGCAAGCGCTCGTGTATGCCCGCCTTCACTATCGAAAACAATATAAATGTTCATTGCTTGATTCCTCCTTGTGTGGTTATCTGTTCATGCTATAAGGTAGCTTGTCACATGAAACCGCAAAATAAGCATGAACTTTACAGACAAGTAAAGGGTTCTGGGAAACAAGCGCATTTTTCACAAACAAAATAGTACAAATATGTTACAATATAAGGTAGGTTATGATCAAAGGTAGGAGGAACGTTTATGAGCCCGGATACGGAGCGAAACTCTCAATTGGCAAATGTGGATCAATTGTTGGAGGCCTTCTTCAGATATAAAAATAAAGTATTGGATCAGCAGCAAAAGAATGAAACAAACTGCAAATTGAACCCGACGAAAAGTCATATATTGGGCATGATTTTACGTGAAGAACGCTGCATGGCTGTAGATGTGGCCAGACAACTTAGTCTATCTTCTGGAGCAACCACAATTGTACTGAATCAACTGGAGAGCGAAGGTCTGATTCAGCGGGTGCGCAGTGAAGAGGACCGAAGAATTGTATGGTTATCCTTAACAGAAGATGGGCAGCAGCTTGCAAAAACGTTAATTAATAATCGCGGTCGAATGACATGGGAACTTTTGCAGGCGCTTACGGAAGAGGAACAACTGCAGATGTTTGGCATGCTGAAGAAAATTGAGCTAAAACTGTTAGAGAAAATGAAAACGTTGGAACAAACGCATCGCTAAATATTTGGGATGTAAAAAGCCAGCCTTCAAGAAAGAGCCCGTTTTGGGACTTGAATCTTGAAGGCTGGCTTTTAATTTTTCCAGTCAGAGATGGAAGCGTTGAATGTGATCGGTCAGCCCTTCCTGGATCAGAATTTCCTTCTGTTTTTTACCGAGCAGGTCAAAATGGGGAAAAGGCTGACGCCGATGGATATAACGTGGGTCGAGTTCATGCTCTCTACACCAATCCTCAAGCCGTTTCAGATCCGAACAGCCTACTTTGGTCACACTGGTAATGCCCGGAAAACGGTTGTCGATCCAGAAATGAGTGAGATAGGCAAGGTCGCCACGAGATACACGTTCTTTCCACTCGGTCAGTTCCTGTCGTTTAATTCCAAATGCCATAGACACCAAGTTCCTTTCCAAACGGGTATTGTCCTGAGCATATTGTAACATCTTATAAATAGAATCAATCAGAAATCTGCAATCGGACTGTTGTGCATTCGCATTAGACGGGGATTGAATATGACAACATTTTTATAATAAACTTTGGTTTATGCTAAAATAAGGCTATACAAAATGGTTTTCACCACTTCATTTTTCGGAAAGGGATTGTCATCATGGAACTATTTATCGCCGTGCTTGTTTTGCTGGTACTGATCGGTTTATCGAATATTTTGAACCGGTTTGTACCCTTTATCCCCGTTCCGTTGATTCAGATTGTTCTCGGTGTAGCCATTGCACTATTACCTGCGGGTGTGCATCTGCCACTGAATCCGGAATTGTTTTTCGTGCTCTTTATCGCTCCGTTGCTGTACAACGACGGGAAGCGAACACCGAGGCACGAGCTGTGGAATCTAAGAGCACCCATCCTTTTGCTGGCCCTGGGCCTTGTATTTGTTACGGTTGTCGTGGCAGGATATGCCATTCACTGGCTCATTCCAACCATTCCGCTTCCTGCGGCTTTTGCACTCGCAGCAATTCTGTCCCCGACAGACGCTGTGGCAGTAGGCGCTATGGCAGGTCGTGTGCATTTACCCAAGAGCATACATAGGCTTCTTGAGGGAGAAGCATTGATGAATGATGCATCCGGTCTGGTTGCATTCAAATTTGCGATTGCCGCCACGGTTACAGGGGTGTTTTCCCTGGCTCAGGCGTCATTTAGTTTTATACTTATCGCGATTGGCGGGTTGCTGATTGGTGCCTTGTTATCGTTCTTGTTGATCCGACTCGGTGTCTGGATTCGGCGTCTGGGGATGGAAGATGTCACCATTCATATGTTATTGCAAATTCTTACGCCCTTCGTCATCTATCTGGTAAGTGAAGAGGTGGGTGTTTCGGGCATTCTTGCGGTCGTCGCAGGCGGGATCATTCATGCAATTGAGCGAGACCGGACCGAGTCCGTACAACTGAAGATGCAGGTGGTATCTGCCAGTACCTGGTCAGTTATTTTATTTATTTTGAACGGATTGGTCTTTGTCATTTTGGGGGTACAGATCCCGGATGTACTGAGTACCATCTTCGAGAATGTCTCGTTTGATAACCTCCAAGTACTCGGCTATGTGGGCCTTATTTCAGTGCTATTGTTGGTGCTTCGTTTTGTCTGGATCTATCTGTTCTGGAAAGGTAATGAAAATTCCGGTGAGGCGTTGTCTAGCGGGAAGCCTCGGCTGAAAGAAATTACGATCATTACTCTTTCGGGTGTGAGAGGGGCTGTAACATTGGCGGGGGCCTTCTCCATCCCGTATGTTCTCCAAGACGGGTCTCCTTTTCCGGAAAGGGATCTGATCATATTCCTGGCGGCAGGTGTGATTCTGTTCACTCTGATTGCTGCAAGTGTATTTCTTCCTATTCTTGCGAAGAACGAAGAAAAAGCGGAAGAAGGTACACCGCAAACGACGGAACGAAAAGCACAGGATATTATGCTGAATGCTGCCATTCGTGCAGTGAAGTCGGAAATGAACGACCAGAACAAAGCTGCTGCGCTTGCGGTTGTTTCCGATCTGTCGAAATATATCAGGCAGGCGGCTGGCGAGCTTACTGCCGGTAAGCGCAAGGACATTTTGAAACAGGAAACAGCAATAAATCTCATCGCTACGCGGGCTGAACGTAAAGAGATTGAGAAGATGATGGATGAAAATGTAATTGCTTCGGAAGCCGCGTTTAGATGTAACAGCTGGTTGGATCGGAAGGAAATGATGCTTGCGAACCGTACGAATACCCAGATGATGTTCTCGCTCAGTGAAATTGGACGCGTGTTTGGTCATGTGTTTATGAATCGTTCAAAAAAGCCGGATCAGCCATTTATGATTGAGAATGCGGATCTGTTCCGTCAAGTGAAGATGCGTACCTCTGAAGCGGCGATCAAGGCGATTCGTGCAAACATGAACGATAGTAACCGGATTGTGGCTCTGTCGGTCATCTCTAGATATGAGCGGGTTATTGCCAAATTACGCACCTGGAACCAGGGCAAAACGGAAGATCCATTTGATCAGGAAAAGCTGGAATTGCAAATGGTGGCCATGCAGGAGCAGCGCAATACCATACAGCAGCTATACGAAAATGGTGAAATTAACCGCGATGTGGCTGCAAAACTCCGTCGATTCATTAATGACGTGGAAGCCACTGCGCTGAAAAACACCTAATCCGATAAACCCGATATTTTAAATATGCTTAATCCTTTGATATAATATATGTGAGTTACTAACGCTCAGAAAAGGAGATGGATGAGACATGGCAGAACAACGTACTCGCTTGGGCAAAACCGATCTGATTGTTAACCCGATTGGATTGGGGGCAAATGCAGTAGGAGGACATAACATCTATCCGAATATGCTGAATGATGAAACAGGCAAGGATGTTGTTCGTACGGCTTTGAAACAGGGCATTAACTTTTTGGATACTGCTTTCATCTATGGACCTGAGCATTCAGAACGGTTAATTGGTGAAGTGCTGAAAGAAACGGGGCAGCGCCAAGATACCATCATTGCAACGAAAGCTGCACATAAATTCGTGGATGGCAAGGTAGTTTTTGATAACTCACCTGCTTTCCTCAAAACCTCGGTTGATGAGGCATTGAAACGTCTGCAGACAGACTACATCGACTTGTTTTATATTCACTTCCCGGATGAACATACACCGAAGGATGAGGCTGTAGGGGCGCTGAAACGTTTGAAGGACGAAGGTAAAATCCGTGCCATCGGAGTCTCTAACTTCTCCATTGACCAGTTGCGTGAGGCGAATCAGGATGGAGCTGTGGATGTACTGCAGTCTGAATATAATTTGTTCAAAAGAGAAGCGGAGAAAGAATTGCTGCCTTATACGGCAGAGCATGACATTTCTTTTGTACCTTACTTCCCTCTGGCAGCAGGGCTGCTGGGTGGCAAATATAATCGGAATACAACCTTTCAGGATGGGCGGGCGAAGAACCCGTTATTCACAGGGGAAGCCTTTATTCAGAATTTGGACAAGGTGGAACAACTACGCAGCATTGCACAGTCCAAGGACACTGAGGTCGCACATCTCGTTCTAGCCTGGTATCTGACTCAGTCGTCCATTGATGCGCTCATTCCTGGTGCCAAGAAACCGGAGCAGGTCATCAACAATCTGAAAACACTGGATGTTGAGCTCACAGCTGAGGAAATTGCAGTCATTGATCAAATATTTCGTTAAATAGTTCTGGTGAATCGGGAAATGCTAACAGGGAGTTTACGTTTGAAGATAAAGAGAGGACATAAACATGAACCTGAAGGCAGCCCGATGCATCGGATTGTGTGCGCTTGTTTTTTTGCTTGGAAGTAGCTCTGCCTACGCCAAACCTGTGCAGAAGAATCGACAGTATTATGAGGAACGGGGAGAGATTGTGTGGGAGGTTCCCACACATGATAAACTCATCGCACTTACCTTTGACGATGGGCCCGATCCGGTCCAGACCCCGCAGATTCTGGCTTTACTCGAGCAGTATCAGGCCAAAGGCACTTTTTTTGTGCTTGGCAAATGGGCGGAAAAATTTCCTGATCTGATAAAGCAGGAGCAACGGGAAGGACATGAAATCGCCAATCATACGTATGCACATACGTACGCGGTCAGGTCAACAAGGGCGGACAAGTACAGCCACGAAATGAACATAGCGGAGAAATCCATTGTTGGAGCAGGGGCGCAGCGTCCCACGTTGTTTAGACCCCCGGGAGGCTATTACAATGACATGGTCATTCAGGTCGCCAAGCAGCAAGGCTATACGATTGTGCTATGGTCCTGGCATCAGGACACACGTGATTGGGCTTCACCAGGTGTATCCGCCATTGTGAACAAAGTGCTGAAGAACGCACGTAACGGGGATATTGTTCTGTTTCATGACAAGGTGGAGGGCAAGTCCCAGACGGTTGCTGCGCTAAAAACGATTCTGCCCAAGTTGCAGGAACAAGGTTATCGTTTTGTAACTGTATCGGAACTGCTTGCCGTTAAGGCGAGAGAGGCTGCAAAGGATGACAATTCATCCTTACCACAGCATCCATAGTACAAGCCAAAAACCGCACGTCTCTGGATTGAAGAGACGTGCGGTTTTTTATTATTTCGTTTTATCTAAATAGGGTAGGTATGGTTTGCCCAAGGCCATTTTAGCGTTCAGGCTTGACTTTACGAGGACGGGAGCGAGCTCGCCGCAGGAATAATGAGAGAAACAGACCAATGATTGAAATCCAGGTCGCTACAATGAAAGCATCATTAATGCCTTCAATCGTTGATGTCTGAACAGCGATACCATAGAGCTGCTGTAATGCAAGGCTTGAACCTTGTTCAGGCGGCATTCCAGCCGCAGTAGCCATCTGCGTGCCGAGTATACCCACTTGTTCTGTCAGTGCGACATTGGTTGTGGTCACGGTGTTGCTGTAATCCGCCAAATGAATACCTGCACGTGTCGCCATCACGGTGATGAGCAGGGCGGTCCCGATCGAACCAGCGACCTGTCTGACCGTATTGGACATGGCCGTACCATGACTGGTGAGATGAGGCGGCAATTGATTTAGCCCCTCTGTCTGTACAGACATCATCAGCATGGACATGCCGAAGCTACGAAACGTGTATAGCATCATGATGTGACCATAGGGCGTCTCCCCCGTCAATTTGCTAAACTCAAAGGTTGAGATGGCGGTAATGATCAAACCGACAATGGCAAGCGGGCGAGAGCCAATCCGGTCAAACAGCGCTCCTGAGATGGGAGACATAACGCCCATTAGCAATGCACCAGGCAGCAGCAACAATCCGGATTGCAGGGGAGAGAATCCCCTTATATTTTGCAGATAGATCGGTAACAGCAGCATTCCGCCAAAGAGTGCCATGTTAATCGTTGCACTGACCAGCGTTGAGATGGTGAAAATATCGTATTTGAATACACGAAATTCTAGCAGAGGGTTCTTCATGGCCGTTTCTCTGAGTACAAAGAAGACGATGAAGAGCACGCCGATAATCAGTGTCAACAGCACAGTTGCACTGGTCCAGCCTTTATCTCCGGCAGAGCTGAATCCATATAGTAGAAAGCCGAAACCGATGGTGGAGAATAAAGCGCCAAAACCATCAAATTTCGGCGAAGTAAGTTTGGACACATTTTTCAGCCAAATGAAGGCAAACAAAATATCAAGCAAGGCAAGCGGGATGACCATATAAAACAGAATCCGCCATGTATAATGTTCCACGATCCATCCAGATAACGTCGGGCCAATGGCTGGAGCAAACATCATGGCAATGCCCATCGTGCCCATGGCAGTTCCCCGTTTCTCAGGAGGGAAAACAGTCAGAAACACGTTCATAACCAAAGGCATAATAATACCAGCCCCACTGGCTTGTACGATACGACCGATGAGCATCACCGTAAATCCAGGACTGATGGCACAGATCAACGAACCTAACGTAAACAACAGCATCGCAGTCACGAATAATTTGCGGGTTCCGAACGATTCAATCAAGTAGGCGGTAATCGGAATGAGTACCCCGTTCACCAGCAAATAGGCTGTGGACAGCCACTGCACGGTCGTTGCTGATACGTTAAAGTCATTCATCAGATGGGGGATGGCTACATTGAGCAAAGTCTGGTTCAGAATGGCGATAAAGGCGCCGAGCAGCAGGACAGCGATGGTTTTTCCAAGAGGTACTTGATTATCCATCAGCAGCCTTAAATATGAACGCGCACGGTAGCGCTCATGCCGGGAACCACACCCAGTCCTTTATATCCTTCGATCGTAATGATGATCGGGATGACTTGTGTTACTTTAGTGTAATTCGCATTGGTATTGGACGACGGTAGCAGCGAAAAGGAGGACGCAGTGGCAAGTCCGATCTGGTCTACTTTGCCTGTCAATGTCGTATCCGGAAAAGCATCGACATATACATCGACGATCTGACCCGCTTTAATTTTATCAATCGCGGTCTCGTCCACATTGGCCGTCACGTACAGGTTATTGAAATCATAGGCCCGTGCGAGGGGTGTACCCGCAGATACTAGTGAATTTTCGACGGCGGTCTGTTGTACAATGGTACCATCAACCGGCATTGTCACGGATGTTGATTTTCCCGCAGCGGTAACGGTGGCAACGGTATCGCCTGCATTAAATGTTGTACCTACCTTACCTTTCCAGGATCTAAGCTCACCGCCTACTGCGGAAGCCACGGAGATCGGCTGCCCGGCAACAAGCGCATTATCGGTTTTAACGTAACTGGTGGATTGGTTGTAATAGTAGATCCCGGCGGCCCCGGCTCCCAAAATCACCAGTATAACAATGATATTGATCAAAATGGCACGTGAATTCATGCTGATCATTCCCTCCTCAATTCGGTTTTCTGTAAACATTCTCTTCGCTAGGTGTTGAAAGTCTTCTGCTGACAATCCTGTTTGGAGCATTCCCGCTACTTTGTCGCTCTATACGAAACAAGATGAAATATTATTCGCAGAATAGGGCACCAATATATTGATTAAGGCTGCCTACAGGCGGATGATAAGGAGGATGCTCATATGTTGATCATTTTGGCGGTAATCGTTGTTATCGGGGTTGTGTTTCTGATGATATATAACTCCAGATCGTCCCGCAAGGCTGCAGAAGCACGAGCTTCCAAAATAGCAGAAGTGGATGAAGGGCCTGTCCTACTACATGAAGAAGACCAAGCCCGGAAGGAAGACCGAATTTACGCAGAGGCAGAGCATGCAGAGGTTTTGGAACATGCGGATCATAGGCAAACGGAGATTCATCAGATGGATTCTACATCGGAAGTGACCCCTTCACCACAGAAAAGAGAGACGCAGACTACAGATGGTGATCAAGCTTATCGCCAAGCATTGCTTCATTTCCGTAAACCTGCCGAAGTGGAAGACGAAACGGTGCTGACGGAGACAAAAGAACCTGAACAGAGTGCAGATGAAGTCTATCGATCAGCTCTGAAAGTGATGAAAAGCAAATCTTCTGATCCCTCTCCAAAGCGAAAATAACAGTTCAGTTATGTTTTTGAACATGGGACATGGCTTTCGTTTTCAATTCAAAACGTCTACAATAGATGAAGCTTTGTAAATTATGGCTACATGACATGGAATACGTTGAAGAGGAGAGAGAAAACCATGAATGGACAACAACGAGTAAATATCAAACCGGGTCTTGAAGTGGATATCGTGCTCAAGCAAGATCAGCCGACAGGCAAACTGACACGCGGTATCGTGAAGGATTTGTTGACCAAATCGCCCACACACCCGCATGGGATCAAAGTACGTTTGACCAGTGGACAGGTGGGACGAGTGAAACAAGTCGTTACAGGAGCGTCGGAATGAGCCGCTTCCCGAGGTTGTGACATGATTACAACTACGGATGTAATGGCACATCTGGCCTCGGGTAACGAGCGTCAGCAGGATGCGTATAAGGTGTTGCAATCCAGTGGATTGTTCAGCATATTGGCTGCTTACCAGCCTTATCCGGCTGGAACAGTGCCAATTGATATTGATATTCCCGGAAGTGATCTTGATCTATTATGTGAGGCAGCGGATCTGAAGGCGTTCGAAACCTTGGTGTACCAACAACTAAGCGGAATGCAGGGTTTTCGATGCGACCGGGGGGATGGCCGTGCTGGCCAGCGTCCTTATGTGACCTGTAGTATGGAAATTGGAAACTGGCCTATAGAGATTTTCGCTCAATCCCTATCTGTACGCAAGCAGAATGCTTATATTCACATGTTGGTAGAGTGGGAATTATTGCAACTCTGGGGTGCAGCAGGACATCGGGAGATTCGCAAATTGAAGCTGGAAGGCTGGAAGACGGAGCCTGCATTCGCTGCGGTCCTGGGACTTCAGGGAGACCCTTATGAGGAGATGCTTCATCTGGCCTCAATGAGCAAGGATGAGCTTTGGCAATGGGCACGCTTGCGTACGTCTTTTCAGTTCGAATAGCACGGTTAAGCAATTAGATTAGAAAGATAGCCACAATAGTTGTAACGGTTAACCCCAACAGTACAGGTTTCAAATTGCGGCGTGCCAGTTCAAATGGACTGACTCCGCAAATGGCCGCAGCTGGAATTAAGGCCCATGGAATTAAGGTCCCACCGCCTACCCATATGGCGGCGACCTGACCCAGTGCCGTCAATATAGGTGCAGAATCTGCCGATCCTGCAAACATGGACGCAATGGAGCCGACCAGGGATATTCCAGAGAACCCCGAACCATCCATTCCCGTGACCGCTCCGGTCACAGTCATCGTTATAGCACCTACCGTATTATTCAATGGCACTAGCCCTGCAAGAGCAACCCCCAAATCATTCACAATACCGTGTGATCCAGCAGGAAGCGGGTTGTTGAACAGTTCTGTGATCGCAGCATCCCCAAGATAAAAGAAAGCGGCAATCGGGATGACAGGACCAAACACCTTGAATCCGAATTGAAATCCTTCAATTAAATAGTTTGTTGTTTCTTCCGGACCTGTATGACGATGCGCGGCAAGTGATACGGCAATCAGAATGAGCACGGCCGTTCCACCAATTAGTGCTGTGGCATCACCGCCTTGTAATTTAAGTAAAAACATCAGAATGACGTCGACTAAGAATAACAATGGGATGATCAGAGCGAATGCCTTTTGCAAACGTGGGGGAATTGCTTGACGTTGAACGGCTGGCTCCTCGGAAATCGGCGCAGAGTCTGACGAAGGTGGATGAACAGTTACTGCTTCACCAGAGATCGGATCACTGAGTTTAACGTGGGAACCTGACTTCATCTCCTTGCGCAGCATCCAGAATGCCGTTACGGTAGACACCGTCCCCATCACTATGACAAGTGGGACACTTGCAGTCATAACAGCGGTAACGGGAAGGCCAGCTGCATCAGCTGTCAGTTTGGGTGCCCCTTGGATAATGTAATCCCCTGATAAGGCAATGCCGTGACCGAACAGATTCATGGCAATGGCAGCGCCAATGGGAGGAAGTCCGACTCGTACGGCTACCGGAAGAAGTACAGCCCCAACCAGGGCAACGGCAGGAGAGGGCCAGAAAAACAATGATACAATCATCATAATGAATCCAATTCCCCAATAGGCGACCTGTGGAGAACGGATGAACCGGGTGAGTGGTGTCACCATGACTTCATTGATCCCTGTCCGAATTAACACCCGGCTCATTGCAACAATGATCGAGATGATAAAAATGGTGCTGAGCAGCTCCTTGGCTGCGTAGATAAAACTGTTGAAGATTCCGGAAACCGATCCGCTTAATGTTTCAGTTGCCAGGAGTCCAATGGTCATGATACCTGCGACACAAATGATGGTTGTGTCTCTACGCCGTACCATGACAGCGATAATCAAGACGATAAATGCCAGATATACATAATGCAATGGGACGAGTTGAATATTCATCGGACATGCCTCCTTACATCCTTGGTGTCAATCCAAGGAGTGATATATCGTATGCATGTCATCACCGGGCGTTCGTGGAGGATGGAGAAGGATTTTTTTTACAGATGGAGAACTAATTAGAGCATGGGCCCTCGAACACGTACTAAAGCCAAGAAGTGCAAGTCACCAGAGTTGACAGTGACAGGTCACGGAACCACATAGACAGATGCAAGCAAGTATGACTACAATAAACATGCCATTATAAGGAATAAGATGGAAGAAAAGCAGAGGTACAGCATCAGAACACGGAAAAAATCGCTTGATATTGATAGCGGTTACAACGATGTGCAACAGAACTGAAATTCAGATTACACAAAAGGGCGGGAATTCATGAACTTCATCCGTTCACTGCGCTTTAAGTTTATCGTGGGTCTGACATTGATCATGCTGCCACTATTCATGCTGCTATATTACAACAACGTATACGCCATGAAAGTTGTACGTGATCAAGTGTCTCTCACCAATATGAATCATCTTGCAAAAAGTGTGGAGCAGAACGAGCGTGTGCTGCAGGAGACCAATCGTTATTTATACAGTCTGGGCGAGCGAGACCCGGACATTATCTCCCTGTTTTTTCTCAAATACGGCAGCGGCGATTATATTATTGCCAAACAGCGTATTATGAACAAATTCATGACCGATATCGGATTTTATAATCTGATCGATTCATTTTTTCTGTACGATGCTGTGAATGACGATCTGTTACTCGCTACTTCAGGCAATTATGATGTCAAAAAGTCGATTGTGCAGGAGAGCATGCCGGTCCAGATGCAGCAGCTGGAGGGGGAAATCCAGAAGCCAGAGTGGAGCATCGTTCGGGGAGGCACATGGAATGCCTTGGTCAAAACGGTGCGGATCAACGCCCAGTTCTATGCGGGGGCTCTTGTGGACATGAATGCACTGAATCACCCCGAACAATTTACGGAGTCCGGTGACCGGGGAGGCGCAGTCATCGTGGGAGCAGATGGCGGGGCACTGTCCGATTCAGCCCTGAACTCGGCACAAATCAAATTGGCCGCAGCCCATATCAATGGATTGAATAATCCCTACCAGGTGATCTCTGAAGTAACATCCACAGGCAGTGCACGTCAGTATCTGATGCTTGGCATTGCCTCAGCCATGTCTGAGATGAATTATATCGTCCTGCTGCCCGAAGAGGACATGATGCGAAACCTGCCATTTTTTCAACAGATCATTCGCCTGCTTCCAATTGGTGCAGCGGTCATCCTGATCACAGCTATGATTTTTCTCAGGCAGCTCCTATTCCGTCCGATGAATGTGCTCATACGTGGGATGAGGAGGGTTAGCCGAGGAGAACTTGATGTGAGGCTTGAGACGCCAGCTTCATCTGAACTGGAGTTTGTCACGCACAGCTTCAATCAGATGACAAGTGAGATCCAGCATCTGAAGATAGATGTGTATGAGGAGCAATTGCGCACGAGAGAAGCAGAGTTTAAACAATTGCAGATGCAGATCAATCCGCACTTTTACCTGAATTCATTGAATATCATTCATAGCCTGGCTTCGTTGCAAAAGCATGAGTTAGTGCAGCAGATGGCTGGTCATCTGGCAGATTATTTCAGGTTCAGCCTGCGTGCAGGCAAACGTGTCATTCGATTGGATGAAGAATTGGAACATATCAGTCATTATTTGGAGATCCAAAAGCTGCGGTTTCCCAACAAGCTGGATTTCGTACTGGATGTTGGACCGGATCTTGGGCAGTATGTGCTGCCGCCCTTAACGATTCAACCTTTTGTGGAGAATGCCATTATTCATGGCTTTCAGCGTCGCAAAGAACCTTTTGTTATTTGCATAACAGTACGGAAGTCGAAAACGTTATCTGATCCTGAAGCATCTTCGGTTCTTCAACTTTCGATTACAGACAACGGTGTTGGATTTGAGCAAGACATACTGGAGCGCCTGCAGCAAGGGCGATACGCCGAAGATCCGGGTGGACAGCACATTGGCATCTGGAACGTTATCCATCGGCTGCTTGTAAAGTACGGCGAACATGCCGGATTGCAGTTTAGCAATCAGACTGAAGGAGGGGCGGCAGTCCATATTCATATGCCTGCCCAGACGGAAGAAGAAGAAGGGAGAGCCTATGCGGAACCTGTTGATCGTGGATGATGAAGTATACGCCCTGCAAGCGATGGTGGAAGGGGTGGACTGGAGCCTGGCCGGAATTGACCAGGTATTCAGTGCTGGTGATGCGGAAGAAGCGAGAATGCTGATGAAAGCCCATCCCATTGATATTATGATCTGTGATATTGAGATGCCGGGTGAAACGGGACTGGATCTGCAGAGCTGGGTGTTAAAGCATGATCCCGGCATGCTGACGATTTTTCTTACGGGTCATGCCCTGTTCGATTATGCCCAAACGGCAATCAAGCTGAACAGCTTCGATTATGTACTGAAGCCTGCTCCCGCAGACCAGCTGCTCAAGGTTGTGAGCCAGGCAATGGACAAAATCAAGGATGACGAGCAGCGTTCCCGCACCAATGAAGTATATGAGACCGTGTATAAACGCTGGCAAACGCATAAACCACTGTTGACCGAGCGTTTCTGGAAAGACGCCATCTCACAGCGTGTAACCTTAACCCAGCAAAAGCTTCAGGAACTGGCCGAAGTATATGGAGCCGAGATTGATCCGCAAGTGCGCGTGTTGCCGATTGTTATATCCGTCGAAGAATGGGTGAGAGACTTCGATCTGCGTGACGAGGAGGTGCTGGAATATGCGCTCCGCAATGCTGCCAAGGAAATGCTGCTTGGTGACAAACCTGGGGAAGTGTTTCAGGATCACAGTGGACTAAATATTGTGCTTGCATACGAACAGGACGGTATCATACCTACGGCGAGTGAAATGGCACAAGGATGTCAGAGTTATATTCAGGAGTGCGGTACCTACTTTTATTGCCGATTGTCCTGTTACGTCGGAGTCCCGGTAGCAGTTACAGATTTACAGGGGATGCTGAATGAGCTGATGGACATGGAGCGTCGCAATATCAACGAGCTTGAAGGGGTCTTTATCTATGACGAGGTGGGCCGAGATACGGAGGATCGTTTTCTGCCAATACCGTGGTTCTCCGAGTTGTCCATCCTGTTCGAAACGGGAAAGTTTGACGACCTGCGCGAGCGTGTGGACGAAATCTTTGAATTACTGGCTTCACAGGAGCGTTTGTCACCCGAAATTCTGCGCTTGTATTATCATGCAATGCTGCATGTAATCTACCCATTGCTGCATCAGAAAAATGTATCCGTACGCAGCCTGTATCCCGGAGAACGGGAGCCGGAAGAAAACGTTGTGACACGTTCGCTACCTCAATTGAAGCAGTGGACATCAGACCTGATTAGTCGTGCCATCCCGGTATTGTACCCGGACGATCACAGTCCAATGACGATTGTGGACCAGTTATGCATTTACATTGAAAATCATATTGGTGAAGAGCTGATGCGAGAAGAACTTGCATCCTTTGCCGGATTTAATCCAGCCTATCTATCCCGCCTGTTTCGTAAAGAAAAGGGCATGTCACTTTCCGAATTTATTCTCCAGCGCAGAGTAGCCAAAGCGAAGACATTATTGTCCCAGTCTACCGTGAAGGTGACGGATATCGCAGGCAAGGTCGGGTATTACAATTACTCTCATTTTACGAAAATGTTCAAAAAGTGCACGGGCATTACCCCACAGGAGTTTCGCAAACAGTCCCGAACGGTACAGATTTGACGCAGCATGCTGCGTCTTTTGTTTTTTTGTGCCCTAAAGTCATAATTTGATAAGTGAACAGGTCACCACAGCAGATAGTGGACCTGAACGCCCCGCCGTATACTTGAACCACAGGAGACACAGCGGTGTTTCATCCTGAGGATGAAATTCAAGAGGAGTGAGGGAGAACAAGTTATGAAGACACAACCCCAGGCGGGTAAGGCAGCACGTCTATCGGATGGAAGGGACATACCGGTTCGAAAACGAAAGTCTGTCCTGTACAATCTAGGTAAATTCAAGGTTTTGTATCTCATGTTTTTGCCAGGCATTCTATTTCTGCTGGTAAACAACTATATGCCGATGTTTGGCGTTCTGATTGCATTCAAAAATGTAAACTATGCCGACGGTATTTGGGGCAGTCCGTGGAGCGGCTGGGATAATTTTAAGTATTTATTCTCCACCAGCGATGCTTGGGAGATCACACGTAATACGCTCGCTTATAACACGGTATTTATTGCGCTGAATTTATTTGTAGGTGTAGGGCTTGCGATTTTGTTGAATGAAGTGAAAAACAAGGCGATGTCCAAATTGTATCAGTCACTCATGCTGCTTCCGTATTTTCTGTCGATGATTGTAGTCAGCTATCTGGTGCTCGCGTTTCTCGGCAAGGATTCGGGCTTCATGAACTCAACGATTCTTCAGCTCTTTGGCGGACAACCAATTGACTGGTATTCAGAGCCTAAGTATTGGCCGTACATTTTGCCGCTGGTGAATACATGGAAAAATATTGGTTATTATGCCGTCATTTATCTGGCAGCAGTGGTAGGTATCGATGAGGAATATTATGAAGCGGCCGTGCTGGATGGCGCGAGTAAGTGGCATCAGATTCGCTTCATTACCGTTCCGTTTCTCGTACCGCTGATCGTGATTATGACATTGCTGCAGATCGGTCGTATTTTCTACGCAGATTTCAGTCTGTTCTACCAGGTTCCGCTGGAATCGGGCGCATTGTTCCCGGTGACGAACGTTCTGGATACGTATGTGTACCGAACCTTCCTTATTGGCGGCGATATCGGGATGTCCTCGGCAGCCGGGCTGTATCAGGCTGTTGTCGGATTTGTACTTGTTCTCGTATCCAATACCATCGTTAGGAGAATGGACAAAGATAATGCATTATTTTGAGAGGAGGCAAGCCAGCTGTGAAATCACGTGATCCATTAGCCGTGTCGCGGCGTTCCGCGTCTATCATACACGCTATGTTTATATTCTATGCCATTGCCTGCATCGTGCCGATCCTGCTTGTCTTCGCAATCTCATTCTCGGACGAGACGACGGTCATTGCGAACGGGTATAAGCTGATTCCGGAGAAGTTTAGCCTTACTGCCTATGAGTTTCTGTTCAAGGACATGGATCAGATCATCCATTCCTATGGTATTTCCATTATCGTAACCGTGATAGGTACAATAACGAGTGTAGCGCTGACGGCATTGTACGCGTACCCACTTTCCCGGAGGGATTTGCCGTATCGAGGATGGTTCGCCTTTTTCATCTTTTTCACCATGCTATTCAATGGCGGTCTGGTCCCGTGGTATCTCGTTTATGTGAACGTACTGGATTTGAAAAACTCGATTCTGGCACTGATCATGCCGCTACTGTTGTCACCATTCTTCGTGCTGGTCATGCGTACATTCTTCGCTAACTCCATTCCGGTATCGATTCTTGAATCGGCACGGATTGATGGAGCGGGTGAATTGAGAACGTTTACACGAATCGTGCTTCCGCTCTCCCTTCCAGTGATGGCGACCGTTGCACTGTTCAGCACATTGAATTACTGGAACGATTGGTATCTCAGCATGATTTTTATATCTGATAACCGGACGATCAGTCTTCAGTACCTTATGTACCGGACGCTGCTCGATATTCAATATTTAACATCCAACTCCAATGTCTCTTCACAGATTTCCTCGCAGGGCGGATTGCTGAATCTGCCAAATAAAACACTGCAAATGGCGATGGCTGTAGTCGGTATTGGTCCAATCGTACTGGCATATCCATTCTTCCAGCGGTATTTCATCAAAGGCCTAACCGTAGGCGCAGTGAAGGGGTAACTCCGGCCGGTTAGCGGAGAGGGCAACGGATAATTGAAGATGGACCTGAGAGGGCATATACAAAAAGCAGCGAGTACAGACACGCCGGAGGGCCGGCAAGCGAACGGACTTTTGCAGATTGGGGAACATTGCGAATTGGGGCAATCGGTTGCAGGGTCCAACATATGACGGGAGGGGTTCACTTGGTTAGAACGTTTAAGGTATGGCCGCGTTTCGCGGCAGCAGTTATGGCGCTGAGCCTGGTGCTGGCAGGTTGCTCATCAGACAAAGGCGGAACAACACCGGAAGCACAGGGTGGTGGTGCAGCGGAGAGTGGGGGCAAGCCCTATGAAGTGACGTTGTATTATCCAGGGACACCACAGAAAGATGTAGCTCTGGTCGAAGCCGAGATAAACAAAAAGATGGAGCCAAAGATCGGGGCAACTCTCAAGATCAATGCGATCGACTGGGGTCAGTGGGACAACAAGCTGAATCTTATGATCTCTTCCGGCGAAAAATCAGATATTATTTTCACAGCGGCTTGGCAGAATTATACGGTCAATGTAGCAAAAGGTGCGTTCTTGCCGCTCAATGATCTGCTTGACCAGTATGGGCAGGATATCAAGAAGAATCTCGATCCAGCCTTTCTGGAAGGTTCTCAGGTGGATGGCGTGAATTACGGCGTTCCTACCAACAAGGAGCTGGCAGCGACGCGTGGTGTACTGGTGCGCAAAGATCTGGCTGACAAATACAAGCTCGATCTGACCGCAGTGAAAACGTGGGCTGACCTGGAGCCGCTGCTCAAAACGATCAAGGAAAACGAACCAGGCATCACTCCATTCTATATGTCCAATACCAATGGTAACGGTTTGCTGGAAAATCTGGACTGGGATTATCTCGGTGATGCATCCGTTCCAGGCGTCATCTCCAAAACAGCGGGTACAACGACGGTACTGAACGAAGTGGAGACACCTGAATTTAAGGAAGCGGCTGAGCTTGCACGCAAGTGGTATCAGGCTGGATACATTAACAGTGATGCAGCGACTTCCAATGTGTTCCCAAAAGATCAGGCGAAGGCAGGTAAGGCTTTCCTGTGGACCGATGGCATGAAGCCGGGCAAGGATAAGGAAGAAGAAGGGTATGTCGGATATCCTCTGACCCAGATTGAGATGACCCAGCCTACGATTACAACCGGTGATGCTTCCGGTGCGATGCTGGCGATCTCCCGTTCCTCTGAGCAGCCAGAGAAGGCGATGCAAGTCATTAACCTGCTGCATTCCGACAAAGAAATTAACAACCTGCTCAACTTCGGTATTGAAGGCACACATTATGTGAAAAAAGACGGACAGGACAACATTATTACCCTCCCGGAAGGGGTGGATGCGAACAGTCGCACCTACAATCCGGGCGCACAATGGCAGCTGGGTAACCAGTTCCTGAACTATCTCTGGGATAATGAAGATCCGCAGAAATGGGAAAAGTTCAAGGAGTTTAATGCCAAAGGCGTTAAGTCACCTGCACTGGGCTTTACGTTCAATAGCCAATCCGTCAAAAACGAAATTGCTGCGGTCAACAACGTGAACAAACAGTTCAAACCGGGCATGACCTCGGGTGCAGTAGATCCGAACGAGATGATCCCGAAATATTTGGAGAAACTGAAAGCCGCAGGTATTGATAAAATCATTGCAGCCAAACAAGAACAGCTCGACGCATTCCTGTCCAAAAAGTAGACTTGAGTTGCAAAACCCAAGACGTCTTCGGTTAAAAACCGGAGCGTCTTTTTTTATTTGGATCACAAACCATAATAAGGAAAAATATGATATAATCAGGTGGTTGATTAGGGGGTGTTCGTGTGTCGAGAACCAGACTTGTGTTCTCTGCGATGTTATTGCTGTTTGGCATCATTTTTACGTTTAAGCATCACCTTGGTTTCTCAGTGGGGGACACGATGCTGTCTGCTATAGGCATGTCGCCTTATACCACATCCTACGTAAGTGGTGTGCATATCACGTTATTTTTTGGAATGGGCATATTAGCATCCAGCTACTATCTTACACGCAAAGAAATCATGTCATTACATCCTGTTCTGGCTAAACGGCTCTGGCTAATCGTTCTCGCTATCGTTCTCAGTTATTCCTACATGACGGATAAATTAATGTACGTAGCCAAATGGGGGGCTTCCGGTATCAATGGAGTTTCCTATGTCCAAAATGATAGCTCCTGTACCTATGACGTACTGGACAATGGTATTACACGAGTAAACTGTGACCTGACACTCAAAAATTACACCCGAGAGCCTGTAGCAGCTGTTCTCTTGCCTGACTTGGGCCGCAGTTACAAACAACATGATGATCCGCTCTATGAATCCCTGCAGTCTGTCGAGCTCAAACCTGTACATATAGAGATTGAGCCGTATGGAACATTTAAGGGTCAACTGGCGTTTTCCGGATTAGCTGACTCCCCGTTGCAAGTGAATGGAAAGCTAACCGATATTGTTTTGGATGTCGCCGTGGATGGAGAGAATACGGTGTTTGATTACGATATTCCATAATAGATACTGCGTTAGCAAGATAGAATGAATACATAATAAGAGTATTTGGATTAAAAGAGATTAAGCCATATATTGTGTTTAGAAAAGAGCTGACTTTTGTCAGCTCTTTTTTGCGTGGAAGTTGCAATTAGTGCAGAAAAGTTGGTTTTGTCACCTTTATGCATGTATATGGTAACGCTTACGATATATAGATAGCCTCTTTAAAGAGGTTAAGTCAGGAGTAACAGATGAGCTGTGAAGCGAATTCGCCCAGAAAAAACAGTTTATGTTTAACGCTTTCATCGTTAAAATTAGATTCACTGACTAATGAAGGCAAGGTGAGGTAAGAAGATGTCATACCGGACGAATCTATTTTCCAAAATGGTCATTTTAATTCTAATTATGCTGGTTCCAGTCGTACTGCTGTACTGGTATTCCAACCATAAAACAACAGCAGTTCTACGGGATGAACTCAATCGCTCCAACAGTAACCAACTTGAATTTTTTCAAAATCAGGTGAATACGCACATCGAGTTGTTGTCCTCATGGCCGAATCTGCTCATTCATGATCCCGATATTGCGAGCTTTCGGCGGATCTACGCGGATTCCAAATATTTCGATCTGGATACGATCAATTTGGTAAAACGTATTCAGAACAAGCTGAGTATCCAGGAAAGTTCATCCAATTGGACAACGAAATTGTACCTTTATTCGCCGACGCTTGGCAGGGTCGTCTCTGAACGAGATGCCGGTTATTACGATCAGCAAACGCTGCGAGGCAACATATCATCCGGATGGAATGTTCGAAAGACTCAGGAGGGGGAAGATGATAAATTCATCTTCAGCTGGATCACCGTATCTCCATACGGCATTAGCGATCCCGCAGCCAATGCGCAGACCGTTATTAAGCTTGAATTCGATAGTGACAACATTCGAGATATGCTGGACAAATTCAAGGATGATGGTCGCCATGACCCCTTCTATTACCGGGAAGAGACGGGGGTTATCTATAACCGAACCTCGGATCGAGCTCTGACAGGTGAGCTGATGGATAATCTGGCCATTGATAAGCTTAAAGATGTTGATAACCGGACGGTAGTTATCGACGGTGAACCTTACATGGTTAATACGGTAAAGTCCAGCACGACAGGCTGGTATCTGGTTGATTACATGCCACTATCAGCTATTCTGAAGCCGATTCATCAGTCCAATATTCTATTTTATTCGGCCATGATCTGTCTGCTATTGATGAGCTTTGCCGTAGCCTATCTGTTATATGTACAGGTTCAAGTCCCTGTCAAACAGTTGATCCGTGGATTCCAACGATTGAAGCAGGAGGATTATTCAGTCCGAATTACGCCCAAGGGACGCAATGAATTCAGCTTTTTGTCCGAACGATTCAACTCCATGGTGGCGCAGATTCAGCAGTTGTTTGAACACGTGTATCTGGAACAGATTCATGTGCGTGAAGCCCGGCTGAAACAGCTGCAATCTCAGATTAATCCACACTTTTTCTATAATTGTTTCTCATTCATTACGAGCATGGCCAAGCTGAAGCGTGTCGATGCTGTCGTTGCCATGTCGCATAATCTGTCCCGATACTATCGCTATACAACGAGGCAGGAACGTGATGTGGTGCCGCTCACAGAAGAAATCGAGTTCGTCACCTGTTATCTGGAGATTCAGCAGATGCGTATGGACCGAATACGTTTCAACATTGACTTATCCGAAGACATCCTGAGGCAGGAGGTACCACCTCTCATCGTACAACCACTGGTAGAGAATGCGGTTATCCACGGGATTGAAACCGATGCCGAAGCTGGGGAAATACGGGTGTCGGGAGAACAGAGAAATGGCATGATGATTCTTACCGTCGATGACGACGGACAAGGTATGGATGAACTGGCTCGGCAGATGCTGCTCCACAAACTCACAGGAGGTATGGATCAAGAAATGGGTTGTGGGTTATGGAACGTCAACCAGCGTCTTCAGCTCAGATATGGGGAGCAGGCGGGAATTAGCATTATGGAATCACCTCTTGGTGGGCTGCGTGTTACCTTGTCCTGGCCCGCTGACGAAGAACATCTTCTTGAATAGCAGGATAGAACTAGTGTGTTTATATGACTACAGCATAAGAACGATAGATCTCATTGTATAACGAAGCGGATAGGGAGTGACTGTCTTGATTGATATCTTATTGGTGGATGATGAAACGTATGTAACGGAAAGTCTGGAATTGACCATTCCCTGGGGAGAGCTCGGTGTTACGACGGTTTTGCGTGCGGCATCTGGCAAGGAAGCGCTGCGGATATTGGAAGAGAATGCAGTGGACCTCGTGGTGACCGATATTCGAATGCCGGGCATGTCCGGGCTGGAGCTGGTTGAGGAGGTAAGCAGTCGGTGGGCGCATATCCGCTGTATTCTGCTGACCGGACACAGTGATTTTCAATATGCCAAAAAAGCTATTCAACTGCAGGCTGCCGATTATATTCTCAAGCCGGTGAACGATGAGGAATTCATGGCTTCGGTCTCTGCTGCCATCACGTCCCTTCGGGATGATTGGGATGAATTTGATAAATACCATCGGTTGTTATACAGCCGGAAGTCAGATTATAAAATTTTGCGGGAGAATCTGATGCATGATTTGTTATTGGGCCGCGAAATTACAGCACGAGCACTGGGTGAACAGCTTGAAAAGTATGAGATTCTGCTTCAGCCGGATCAACCGGCAGTTATGATGCTAATTCGCCTTACAGGCCGGTTCTCTGCAATGGATCAGCAATCACTGGATTTGATGGAGTTTGCGGTTGGTAATATTGCAGAAGAGGTGTTTGGTCCGCATTTCAACGTGTGGTTTGGACGAGGTCCTCATGAGAGTCTAGTCATGATTATACAGAATCAGGGTTGGACGGAGCTTGCTCAGACCAATGTGGAAGAATTGAAGCAACCAGTTGGGACGTTCCGCGAGCATGTTATTCGATATCTGCAAGGCGATCTGTCCATGGTGGTCACAGCACCGTTTCAATTTGCCGATCTGACGACCGCTTATCGTAAAGGTTTGGGATCACTCGTTCTATCGGGCCCAGAGGAAAATACGATTATTTACATGGATAAAGAGCTGTCGAAACGGCCGGAAAACGATGCGGCTCAAGCGCTTGAAGAGCTCTATAAGCCACCCGTACTGCCTCAGTTGCTTGAAACCAAACAATGGGAGGCAGCGGCACGTAAACTGAATGCCGTATTTGATGCAGCAGAACGTGTATGTCTCTCAAGAGAGCATGTATATGAGATGTATTTATCTGTAACGAATGCCTTTATGTATATCGCGCATAAGCAGGGGCATCTCGTACATGAGATTGATCATGCGGGATTTGATCTGTTGCTCGCGCATCAGTTGATTCAATCACCTGACAAACTTCGCCGCTGGGCGACTGAGATGCTTGCCAAGTTGCAGGAGGAGCTGTCGGATCAGGAAGGCGTACAGAGCCGCAGACACGTCATCAAGCAGGTTCAGGAGATGGTAACGAGAGACGCAGGACAGGATCTGTCCGTGAAGATGATCGCAGACAAGGTGTATTTGCATCCGGTCTACTTGTCCAAGATCTACAAAGCAGAGACCGGTGAGGGGTTGGGCGATTATATGATTCGCATGCGGATGGAGCGTGCATTGTATTTGCTGAAAAACACCAACAAAAAGATATACGAGATTACGAGTGAACTGGGGTACCAAAATCCGCAATATTTCAGCAAAATGTTCAAAAAGCATTATGGGATGACACCGAATGAATATCGGGATCAGGCATAATTTCAACATCATTCCAATATATAGGTTGCCAAAGGTGCAGAAATCTTGTTTTCGTGACATAGGCTGAAAGACCCGGCAGGCCTATAATGAAAGGGTAACCAAAATGATTGAAGGGGGAACAACATTGAGAGCGAAATCCACGAAAAAGAGATTACTGTCGCTTCTCGCAACGGCGGTGTGTCTGACCGGCGTCCTTGCAGGCTGTACAGGAGGAAATAGCGGAGGAGATAGCGAGGCATCAAGTGCGCCAGCTGTTGAAAACGAATACAAAGAAAAATATGATCCTGCAGTTACTATTACAACGGCATGGGGAATTGACCCTGAGCTAAAATTCAAAAATGGCGAATCGATGGAAAATAACGTAGCAACCAAGTGGGCCAAAGATCAATTCGGAATCGACATCAAATCCTTGTGGTCTGTGACGGATACGAACAACGCATTCGCCACAAAACTTCGTCTTGCGATGTCATCCGGGCAGGAGATGCCTGAAGTGGTAGTGGTAGGGGACAACCTGCTTGCACAGGATCTGATTGATTCTGGCATGTATCAGGAAGCGGGTCCGCTGTTCGACAAATACGCTTCCGACACCTGGAAAAAAGCGATGGAGCAGGATCCCAATGTATGGAACCAGTATAGTCGTGACGGTAAAAGAATGGGTATTCCCGTGCTGGACTATGCGTACAACAATGATTACCTACTGTGGATTCGCCAAGACTGGTTGGACAAGCTGAATCTGGAGGCGCCAAAAACGATTGATGAACTGGAAAAAGTCATGGATGCGTTCAAAAATCAAAATCCGGATGGCTTAGCCCCAGACAAGGTCATTCCACTCAGCATCGGTTTCAAAACATCCATGAACACATGGATGGGTGATCCATCCTGGATTTTCGGTGCATACGGAACACTGCCATTCCAGTGGAATGTAGCTGAAGATGGCAAGCTGGAGTATGGTTCCATCAATCCTGGCATGAAGCAAGGTCTGACCAAATTGAGCGAATGGCTCAAAAAAGGTTACATCCCGCAGGAAGCAGCATTATGGGATGAAAACAAAACAGCAGAGCCAGCAGTGGCAGGTACAGCGGGTATTATCCCAGGTCCATACTGGATGAGTGGGTGGCCGCTTCTGGATACAGTGAAAAATGTGCCAAGTGCCGTTTGGAAACCGATTGAAATCCCGACCGGTCCAGAAGGCAAAGCTATGCGTCATGGTACACAGTTTGTTAACGGCGTCATTCTGATCAAGAAAGACATGGAGCACCCTGAAGCATTCTTCACGTATGAGAACTACCTGTTCGACAATTATGCAGACCCGGCACCAGGTAGCCAATATGATAACGGTCTATTTGCAAAGTATGACTATCAATTGGATGCCAATGGCAAACAAATGCCGATTGACCAAATTGAAGGCGGTTATGTGAACGTTGTACGTTATTTGCTCGTTCGTGACGGCGCCCGTATTCCGGATGCTCAGATGAAAGCCCTGCTGAATCTGGCAGATGGCAAAGAGCCGGAAACTAAGTTGGAGAAAGACGTAGCCGTTAACTATGGGCCAGAAACCCCTGCTGCTGCAAAAGTTTTGCTCAGTCAGGAAGAAATATCGTTCAAAAACATGTTCACAGGTCCTACAACAGCGACAATGAAATCCAAGCTCGACTACCTGAACAAAATTGAGAATCAAGCATTCAACGAAATTATTTATGGCAAAAATCCGGTAGATGCGTTCGATACATTTGTACAAACGTGGAAATCGGGTGGCGGTGACCAAATCACACAAGAGGTCAACGAATGGTATGACAGTGTGAAAAAATAAGGATCTAAGGGCGTGCAGACCAACCAGGTCTGCACGCTTTTTTTGTCGTTATGAGAGCCTGATTTGCTTGGGAAAGGTGTGGGTCAGCAGTGGATGAATGATTGAAAAGACAGCGAGTCCAAACTGGTTGCTTTTGTGCCATTTATATTGCTTTTATGTGCTGTTTGACCTATGCAAACGGTTGATATAATCGCAGTATAAGCCACTCAGGGAGCACTTGAGTAGGAAGAATTACAGGGGGAGCAATCATGAGAACTTTAAAACGAACTTGGCCATTTCACGTAATGCTGCTGCCAGCCATCATCTTTCTGATTATATTCAGTTATGTGCCTATGGGCGGAATCGTTATGGCATTTCAGAACTACAAACCATGGCTCGGCATCAGCGGCTCGGAGTGGGTCGGGCTAGATAATTTTAGATATTTGTTTGAACGCGAGGACAGTCTGCAAGTCATTTGGAACACACTGATCATTGCTGTGCTCAAACTCATCTTTAACTTGTTTGTCCCGTTTGTGTTCGCAATTTTGTTGAATGAAGTTCGCAAGATGGCGATCCAGCGAACGATCCAAACCTTGGTGTATCTGCCTCACTTCTTGTCTTGGGTTATCCTGGGCGGAATTTTGATTGATCTGTTATCCACTGGTGGACTGGTGAACCGGGTACTCGGAACATTCGGACTTGGGCCATACTTCTTCCTTGGAGATAACAGCTGGTTCCGACCAACAATTATTCTAACGGATGTGTGGAAGGAATTCGGCTATAACATGATTGTCTTCTTGGCTGCCCTTGCCGGCATTAACCCGGCACTGTATGAAGCAGCAGAGATTGACGGAGCGGGTCGTTGGAAGCAGACGCTGCATATCACCATCCCGTCTCTTGTACCGATGCTAATGGTGGTTGGAACACTGGCATTGGGTAACGTGCTTAACGCCGGGTTCGATCAGATTTTCAATCTGTACAACCCGCTTGTATATCAAACGGGTGACATTATTGATACATTCGTTTATCGCTCGGCGCTGGAAAATGGAGAGATGGGCTTCGCGACCGCAATTGGATTATTTAAATCGGTCATCAGCATGGTCTTGATCCTTGTATCATACAGCCTAGCCAAAAAATACGCCGGATATCGCATATTCTAATCGAATGAACAGAGAAAGAAGGGACCACGATGTATCATAAATCAATGCCTTACCGCGTGTTCAATGTCATCAATATTTGTTTTCTCATTTTGGTTGCCATTATGTGTATTGTACCGATGATTCACGTTCTGGCTGTATCCTTCAGTAACAAGGCTGCCGCAGATGCCAATCTCGTCAATCTCTGGCCGGTAGGGTTCTCACTTGAAGCATACAAAAAAACGATGAATAATCCGATTTTCCTAAACTCTCTCTGGATTTCCTTGTTGCGGACAGTCATTGGTACAGGAATTACGTTGCTGATTACCTTTTTGGCGGCGTACCCGTTGTCGAAAGAAAATAGTGAATTTAAAGGCAGAACCGTATATTCATGGATTTTTGTTTTTAGTATGATCTTTAATGGGGGACTCGTTCCTTTCTACATGGTCATTCAGAAGATCGGCCTGATGGATTCCTTCTGGGTGCTGGTGCTTCCGGGAGCTGTCAACACCTTCCTCGTCATTCTGATGCTAAACTTCTTCCGGGGCATTCCGAAAGAGCTTGAGGAAGCGGCGCTGATGGATGGTGCCAATCACTTCAGAACGTTGTTCAGTATCTTCCTGCCGATTTCCATGCCATCTATCGCAACGATTGCACTGTTCAGCATGGTGTTTCACTGGAACTCATGGTTTGACGGATTACTCTACATGAACAATGCCAAGGATTATCCGCTGGCTACTTTCATGCAGACCGTAATTATCAAACGTGATATGAGTACGATGGCCATGAACCCGAAAGAGATGGAAACCATTTCTCAAACCACAGTAAGAGCGGCACAGATTTTTATCGGAAGTGCGCCAATCCTCATCGTGTATCCATTCCTGCAGCGCTTCTTTGTCAAAGGTATGACCTTGGGTTCGGTTAAAGGCTGAGCCTGCATCTAAATTAAACGGAGGTTGATGAAGTGAGCAATTTAAAGGAAGAGGCATTCATTCTCGGAATGGATGTGTCATTTATGGATGAAATTGAGCAGCATGGTGGGAGCTATCGTGATGAGCAAGGGCAGCAGGCGGACCTGTTAACCCTTCTCAAGCTGGGTGATGCCAATGCAATCCGATTGCGAATCTGGAATGATCCTGTAGGCGGATTCTGTAATCTGGAGCGGACGGTAGCGGTAGCCAAACGGATTAAGGAACAAGGCTTGCAATTTTTACTGGATTTTCATTATTCCGATCGTTGGGCTGATCCAGCCAATCAATGGAAGCCAAAGGCGTGGGAGAAGCTCTCCTATGAAGAACTGCAGCGTGAGGTATGTACCTATACGGCAGATGTACTGAGAACACTCAAGGAGCATGATGCGTTACCGGACATGGTGCAGGTGGGCAACGAAATAACACCGGGCATGTTATGGGATGAGGGACGTGTGAGCGGAGAAGAGCATGATACGGATGAACAATGGGAACGTTTTGCCGGACTTGTGAAGTATGGGATAGCTGCGGTTAAATCCATCGATCCTGATATCAAGATCATGATTCATATAGACCGCGGTGGTGACAATGCAGAGAGTCGCAAGTTCTATGATCGGTTTGAGGCGCTAGGTGTGGAGTTCGATATCATTGGGCTCTCCTATTACCCTTGGTGGCACGGAACACTGGATGCACTGCGGGATAATCTGCATGACCTGGCTCAACGCTACGGCAAACCAATCAATGTGGTTGAAACCGCTTATCCTTGGACATTGGAGCAGCCTGAAGGCCACGAGTGGATTCTGAATCAGGAAGACCTGTTGCTGCCAGGATATCCGGCAAGTGTGGAAGGACAGACACGTTATCTGAAGGATCTGCTGCAGATTATTCGTGAGGTTCCCGGCGGTCTCGGAGCGGGATTCTATTACTGGGAGCCTGCCTGGATTCCTAGCAAGGAAGAGTGGTCTGTTGGACATCCGAATAACTGGGGCAACCTGACGATGTTTGACTTCAAGGGTCAGAAATTGCAATCGTTTTCAGCGCTGAAGGCTGGAGAGGAAAATGACACTACATTGGATGAGCAGCCGAGTGCTGCATTGATCAAATAGATTAATTAAAATGAAATGAATAAGGAGTTGTCAGCATGACATACAAATATCCACCTGTAAGTTCCAAAGCACCTCATATGTTACATGGTGCAGACTATAACCCGGAGCAATGGCTCCGCTATCCTGAAATTCTCGAAGAGGATATCCGCCTGATGAAGCTTGCCAAATGTAACGTGATGTCCGTTGGCATCTTCTCATGGGTATCCCTTGAACCAGAAGAAGGTGTATACACGTTTAACTGGCTGGATCATATTTTGGATACGTTTGCAGCGAATGGAATCTATGCATTTCTGGCTACCCCAAGCGGTGCAAGACCTGCCTGGATGTCGGCCAAGTATCCTGAAGTGTTGCGTGTTGGGGCCAATCGGGTTCGCAACCTGCATGGCTTCCGTCACAACCATTGTTATACGTCTCCGGTATACCGGGAGAAGGTTACGGCAATCAATACAAAGCTTGCAGAACGTTACTCGGATCATCCCGCAGTCATTGGCTGGCACATTTCCAATGAATTCGGCGGGGACTGCCACTGTGATTATTGCCAGGATGCTTTTCGTGGCTGGGTGAAAAACAAATACGGCACACTGGATGAGTTGAATCACTCCTGGTGGACGACATTCTGGAGCCATACCGTGACAGACTGGAGTCAAGTGGAGTCTCCTGCCCCGCACGGAGAGACACAGGTCCATGCGATGAATCTGGACTGGCGCAGGTTTGTCACCGATCAGACTGCTGATTTTATCGTGCACGAAACGAAACCGCTGAAGGCCAAAAATCCCGATCTGCCGGTAACGACCAACCTGATGGAATTTTATGAAGGATTGAACTACTGGAAGTTCGCTGATATTCTGGATTTCCTGTCATGGGACAGTTACCCGACATGGCATGATGCGGATGAAGAAGATACGCTGGCATCCAGAGTGGCGATGATGCATGATATCGTTCGTTCCATCAAGGGCGGGCAGCCGTTTCTATTGATGGAAAGTACACCAAGCTCAACCAACTGGCAAGAGACCAGCAAATTGAAACGTCCGGGCATGCATTTGCTGGCATCTCTGCAAGCTGTAGCACACGGCTCGGACAGTGTACAGTACTTCCAGTGGAGAAAGAGTCGGGGGTCCAGTGAAAAGCTTCATGGAGCAGTTGTGGACCATGTTGGACATGAACATACCCGTGTGTTCCAGGATGTTACTGACGTAGGAACGGCGCTGGAAGGAATGCAGGCGGTGGTTGGAACGTCCGTTCCGGCTGAAGTTGCCATCATCTTCGACTGGGAAAACCGCTGGGCAGTAAAGGATTCCCAAGGACCGCGTAACATCGGAGTGAAGTACGAGCAGACGGTAGAATGGCATTATGATGCCTTTTGGAAAAAAGGTGTGCCTGTAGACGTTATCGACATGGATGCTGATCTCTCCAAGTACAAACTGCTCATCGCACCTATGCTCTATCTGGTACGTGAAGGAGTCGGCGAACGCATTGAGCGATTCGTAGAAAATGGCGGTACATTTGTAGCCACTTATTGGTCAGGTATCGTAAATGAGAATGATCTATGCTTCCTGGGAGGATTCCCTGGACCGCTTCGCAAGACGCTGGGAATTTGGTCAGAAGAGATTGACGGCTTGCATGACCGTGATCTGAATGGGGTTGTGCCTGTGAAGGACAACGAGCTTCAACTGAATGCCGAGTATGATGCTTTCGAATTATGCGACCTGATTCATCTGGAAGGTGCAGAAGCGCTAGCGACATATCGCTCCGACTTCTATGCTGGACGGCCTGCTTTGACCGTTAATCGTCTTGGTTCAGGTAAAGCTTATTATATGGCTACACGTTTCAAAGCTCCATTTTACGATGATTTCTATGGCAGTTTAATCGCTGATCTGGGTATTGAGCGTGCTCTTGAAACTCAGCTTCCTGCTGGAGTTACAGCACACATTCGTACTGATGGAACAGCCGATTATGTATTTGTGCAGAACTACACACCGGAGCCGAAGCAAGTACAACTGGACAACCAGTCCTATCGTGATCTGCTGAGTGATGATGCTGTGGAGGGCAGCCTGGATTTGCAGCCATATGACATCCGGGTACTGCGCAGAGCGGCTGAGCGTAAATAAAATAATATTACTCAATTGACTGGAAAATCTGGGGATAAAACGAGTGGAAGGTTGTTCTGTCATCAGAGTGGCAAGTGTAAATATTCTTAGTTCAACTTATATATAGCACGCAGAAGGGTCACCCTTAACGTCTCGATCAGACGGAGAGGGTGGTCCTTTTTGTCGTATTTAGATCACGTTGAGTACTTTTTCTGGGCAAGATAAAGGATAAACGTGTCCGCGCAGCGAAGACAAACAGGTAACATTGCAACTCATGACTTTCAGTCTGGGAGGAATTGGAATGAATCAAAGGAATTTAGACGGTAACAGCTTTATTATTCGGCTGGAAATGACAACAAAAGACATCAAGTTTGGCGAAGTGGCTTCGGCCATCTCGGAAGCCGGCGGGGACATCATCGCCATCGACGTAATTTCGACCAATCAGGATGTTAGTGTGCGCGACTTAACTGTCGCTGTAACGGATGCACAAGATAACAACAAAATTATAGAAGGGGTGCGTCAGCTTAAAGGGGCATCCATCATAAACGTATCGGACCGGACGTTCCTGCTGCACTTGGGCGGCAAGATCGAGGTTACTCCGAAGGTCCCGATTCATAACCGGGAAGATCTGTCACGCGTATATACACCGGATGTGGCCCGGGTATGTTCGGCTATATCAGAAGAGCCTGGAAAGGCATTTTCGCTGACAATCAAGCGGAATACGGTTGCCGTAGTATCGGATGGCAGTGCAGTGCTCGGACTTGGCAATATTGGACCACGTGCCGCGATGCCGGTCATGGAAGGTAAAGCGATGTTGTTCAAACAGTTTGCAGGAGTGGATGCTTTTCCAATCTGCCTGGATACACAGGATACCGAGGAAATCATTCGAACTGTGAAAGCGATCTCACCGGCATTTGGCGGGATTAATCTGGAGGATATTTCTTCACCACGTTGCTTCGAAATTGAGCGTCGCCTGAATGAGGAACTGGACATTCCAGTATTTCATGACGATCAGCATGGTACAGCAGTTGTATTGTATGCAGGTCTGATTAATGCGCTCAAGCTGGTTGGCAAGTCCATCACGGATGTAAAAATAGTTGTCTGTGGTATCGGTGCAGCAGGTGTGGCATGCAGTAATATTCTGCTGTCCGCTGGTGCGAGTCGGGTTGTCGGCGTCGATCGTGAAGGTGCATTGGTACGGACGACTACCTATGAAAATGAAGTATGGAGCGACTATGCAGCGCGTACCAACCCGGAACTGGAGACAGGTTCACTTCGTGACGTGATTCGCGGAGCAGACGTCTTCATCGGCTTGTCACGCGGTAATCTGTTAACCCGGGAAGATGTGCAAACTATGGCCGCTGACCCGATTGTCTTCGCCATGGCGAATCCTGTACCGGAGATTATGCCATCTGTGGTAGAAGACATCGTGGCTGTCATGGCGACAGGCCGCTCGGATTATCCGAATCAGATCAATAATGTATTGTGTTTCCCGGGGATGTTCAGAGCCGTTCTGGATTGCCGTGCCAGTGAGATTAATGAGGAGATGAAGCTCGCGGCAGCTCAGGCGATTGCTTCAGCCATTTCGGATGAAGAGCGCACCCGTTATTATATTATTCCGAGTGTGTTTAACGATAAAATTGTCAAATCGATGCGCAATCGCGTGATTGAAGCAGCGGTCAAGACCGGTGTGGCAAGACGTATACCACGTGAACAAACTCGCGAAGGCGGGGACGTGTAAGATGCAAGAGAAATCCCCTCAACATCTGAACCTAGGCACGCAACAATCAGGGTATGGGGATCAGGTTGATGGAACGTTAACAGGAGAGGCTATTCTTCGGGCGGCTCGTGCTTTTGTACAGGGAGATGCGGCCGCACATACAGATGGTCATGACTGGCCTCATATCGAGCGGGTGACCGCACTTGCGGTCGAGCTTGCACACCGTATGGGTGCCGATCCCTTTATCTGTGAACTCGCTGCATTGCTTCATGATGTACCGGATGAGAAGTTGAACGAAAGTCTCGAAGCCGGGATGGCGAAGCTGAATGCATGGCTGGATACCCAGCCGCTTGAAGCGGGTACACGGGAAGCTGTGATACACATCATTAGTTCTATTTCCTATGCAGGAGGACAGCGCCCTGCTGTTTCATCCCTGGAAGCTCAGGTCGTGCAGGATGCGGATCGCCTGGATGCGTTGGGCGCCATTGGTATTGCGCGTACATTTGCTTTTGCCGGTGCGAGAGGTCGTGAGATGTATGATCCTGCCCTTCCGCCACGAGAGCAGATGACGCGGGAGGAATACCGGAATGGACGCAGTACAACGATCAATCACTTTTACGAAAAGCTGTTTAAGCTAAAAGATCTGATGAACACGTCCTACGGCAAGGAACTGGCGGAGCAGCGTCATGACTTTATGATGCAGTTTGTGGAGCAGTTCAAGCGTGAATGGGAAGGAAGGTTTTCATAACTTTCTCCGTTTGAGTTAAACATACAATACCCCCTACTTCCGAAAGTGGAGTGTGGGGTATTGTTTTGTGTACATAGAAGTAGTAGAAAATTGAATTTAACTCATCAACAGGATACAAGGCATGGTAACCCAAAGGCTTCCATGATACAATAAATCGTTCTCCTGAATTGATTCGGGCAAAAAAAGAAATATGGGGTAATAATGATAATGATCATCCAACGAATGAAATCAGTTTCGAAAAAGAGGAGGGGTCACCATGTCATTTGGTGCACGTGTACTTAAGACAGGGATTGCGGTCACGCTGGCCCTGTACCTTAGCAGCATGTTCCTGAACCCGCAATCTCCCGTTCCCGCCGCGATTGCGGCCATCTTTGCGATGCAGCCATCCATTTATCGTTCCTGGAAGTATTTCCTCGATCAGCTGCAAACCACCACACTTGGGGCAATTGTGGCCTTGCTGGGAGGCATGGTGCTGTCCAATGAGCCGATTGCCGTCGGGTTAATTATTGTGCTGGTTATTATGATTTGTCTTAAATTGAATATGGGCGAAACGGTTGGTCTGACGCTGGTAACCGTTGTATCGATTATGGAAGCGTCGGGTGACTGGCATTTTGCATTGAACCGTTTCCTGCTGACACTTGTCGGCATTGTATCTGCGTTTCTTATTAACATTACGGTATTTCCACCCAAGCCGAAGATTCAGTTCGTGAAGCAGATTCAGAGTGTGTTCAGTGGCATGTCACTGTTACTGCGTACTTCGATCTCGGATGAGATCAAGGAAGTAGTGTTCCGGGATGAGAAAAACAATCTGGGCGGTTCGATTAAATCTTTGTCAGATAAATATAATTTGTTTGAAGAAGAACAGAAGAAGATGAAACGTTCCAAATTCAGTGAGACCCGGCAGATGGTCGTATACAAACAGATGCTACTGAGCCTGCAAAAAGGATTCGATGTGCTGGATTCGGTAGAACGCCATTATTTTCAGGCACAGCGCACGCCCGAAATGGATCAGTTCTTTGATACACATCTGGAGCTTGTAATCAAATTCCATGAACATGCGCTGCTCAAATTCGAGGATAAGCTGAAACCGAACGGAGAAGAAGCGGCACAGTTCATTTTGGATAATGATCGTTTTATGGAGCAGGCCATATCCCAGTTTGATATCGATCAGGAAGGGATGCTGAGACTGTCCATCGTTGCAGCTGCAATCTACGATTATGGCTATCAGCTGGAACGATTAAACCGGCTTGCCGAACATGTGCATAGTGCCAGTGAAGACAAGGAGTCACAGGATAAAATTCTGAATTGGCTTAAATGGCCGTAAACATGGTAATACGGTTTGCGGTGATGTGGTTTGTCATATACAATGGAACCACAACCAGCCCGGACAGCGTGTCCGGGTTGTTTTGTATACATAGCGCAAACCTTGCGCAACCAACCCAATCGAACCGAGGTAGATACGTATGAATGTAACACAGCTTAGCACTGAATGGATGGAGTGGTTCAATGGACAGGATCTGGAGCAGAAGCAGCACGAAGCGATGCAATTGCTCACTGTGTCCGAAGATGGCTGGCCGCATCAGGCGATGATCAGTATGGGTGAAGTCATTGCTATTGCGCCCAACTTGCTGAGACTGGCTTTATGGCCGGGAACACAGACAAGTATGAATATGAGTCGAACAGGTAAGGCTACCTTGATTGCTGTCCATCAGCAAAGCTTGTTATCTATTCGTCTGGATGTGACTTCACTGCCACAACTCATAGAAGCTGTGCATCCGAGAGATCGTTTTGAGGCTCAGGTGTTAAACATTCGAGTAGATCATGCACCCTATGCGGAGATTACTTCAGGGATCACATTTCAATTAAAAGATGAGTCTGGGGCAATTACACGTTGGAGAGAGACCATTGAAGAATTACGACAATAGAATGGTAAACGTTCTATATTCACCCCATTCGAGGGTAATAATAGAATGAAAACAACAAAAAACGCCTCCGCTTGCATCGGGACGTTGTCACTGGTACAATAAAAAATGGTTTTCAGAAAATTAGAACTAATTAACATAAAATAAAAATGTTTACTTTCTAATTAATTATACCATAGCCTTTTCGGGCTTGTCAAATGGGCTTTTGAGGACACAATCCGGGGAAAGAGGGGCGTATTAACATATGAGTACAGACCAGCAATGGAGCGAGGAGCAACAGCGGGTCAACGTTGTAACGGAACAGATTAATCTGAAAATCGACATCCTAGAAAAAGAGGTAGGTTCCTTCAGGGACGAAGTTGTGGGGATGAGAAAAGACTTCTGGGACGAAGTCACCATGAACTTCAGCGAAGCGGATGACGTGGGTGAGACCTCCACCAGTATGAGGCAGCAATCGCAGGTTCTATCGGATCGGGAGCGCAGTCATCTGAATACGGCAGCAGCGCTGGACAAAATGAAACGGCTGCATCATTCACCGTATTTTGGACGCATTGATTTTAAGGAAAATGGCTATCCAAATGCAGAGCGAATCTATCTGGGGATCGCATCATTGTTGGATGAGAAGGAGGAATCCTTCCTTGTCTATGACTGGCGTGCACCCATATCAAACCTGTATTACGATGGTGCGCCAGGTCCGGTCACGTATCATACACCTAGCGGTGAGATAAGTGGCGATATTGAGATGAAGCGGCAGTTTGTCATTCGGGATGGACGTATCCGCTTTATGTTCGACACCGGAGTTACCATTGGGGACGAACTGTTACAGGCCGTTCTCAGTCGAACCTCAGATGCACAGATGAAAAGTATTGTGGCGACCATCCAGAAGGAGCAGAACCGGATTATCCGTAATGACCGGACTCGCATGCTGATCGTGCAGGGAGCTGCTGGCAGTGGTAAAACATCTGCTGCACTTCAGCGTGTGGCGTACCTTCTCTATAAATACCGCGAGCATCTGCAAGCGGATCAGATGGTTCTTTTTTCGCCAAACCCAATGTTCAACAGTTATGTTTCCACCGTACTGCCTGAGCTTGGGGAGGAAAATATGCTGCAAACGACCTTCCAGGAATATCTGGAACGCCGTCTGGGCCGTGAATATCAGCTGGAAGACCCATTCATTCAGCTTGAATACGTACTGACCGGAACAGAAGATCCTGAGTATGAAGCGCGTATGTCTGGCATTCGATTCAAGTCATCCGAATCCTTCCTGAAGGTGATAACGCGTTATAAGGACAGCATGATGTCTGAAGGTATGAAATTCAAGCCAGTTCGTTTCCAGGGACGGGCTGTGGTTACAGCTGAGGCCATGGCGGAGAAATTCTATAGCTTCGAGCCATCCGTCAAACTGGTGAATCGATTGGAAATCCTGCGGGACTGGATGCTGAAAGAGTTATCGGCCTTTGGCAAAGGTGAATTGGAAGCCCCTTGGGTAGATCAACAAATGGATCTGATGGAGCCGGAAGATCTGCAGCGGGCCTATCAGCGTCTCAAGCGAAAGCAAAAAGGGAAGGCAGACACGTTCGATGATTTCCAGCAGGAAAGGGAGATCCTTGCCCGGATGGTGGTCAGTGATCGGCTCAAGCCTTTGCGCAAATGGATCAAATCGTTACGTTTTGTCGATGTCCGTCAACTGTACGCCAACTTATTCAACGACCGGGCTCAGATGGTTCGCCTGTTGGGAGAGGAAGCACTGCCTTCACACTGGGAAGAGATTGGTGAGATGACACTTCGCAGATTAAAAGTACAGGAGCTGGCCTATGAGGATATCACACCATATTTGTATTTGCGTGAGTTACTTCTCGGCTTCCATATTAACTCCAATATCCGCCATGTGATCATTGACGAGGCACAGGATTACTCTGCCTTCCAACTGGCCTTTATGAAGAGATTGTTCCCGAGATCCAAAATCACCGCACTTGGAGATTTTAATCAAGCTATCTATGCACACTCTTCGGTATTAAGTGGGACGGGGCCGCTGACCAACTTGTATGGACCAGAAAATACGGAAGTGATCGAGCTGACGAGAAGTTATCGTTCAACACAGGAGATCGTGGAGTTTACACGCGGGATGGTTCCGGGTGGAGAAGAGATTGTTCCATTTAATCGGGGTGGGGAGAAACCGAAAGTGATCGTTTCCTCCAATGAACAGAAGCATCTGAATGTTATTACAGCCGATCTCAAACATCTGATTCAGGAAGGATATGAATCGGTTGCGGTCATCTGTAAAACCGCGGAAGAGAGCAAGGACATCCATGAAGCGTTAAGCAAAGTACTGCCTACGGCACCGAAGCTGATTAAGAAAACAACGTTAGCCTTTGAACGGGGTGTGCATGTCATCCCAGCATATCTGGCCAAAGGTGTGGAGTTTGATGCCGTTTTGATCTATGACGGATCTGCATCGCAATATGCGCAGGAACATGAACGCAAGCTGTTCTATACGGCATGTACCCGTGCCATGCATTTGCTGCATGTCTATTGCATGGGTAAACCGAGCCCATTCATTACGTCCCAGTCCGAGGAATTGTATGATATGGGTAAGGTGTCTGCGGTTCAAACCGATTGATTTTGTCTTTCATGTTCATGAAGAAGACTTCCGTTCGAAGGGACGGGAGTTTTTCTATGTATTGCGGAATACGATGTGGGGAATAAGAAGCTCCATGAGGTTGGGCTCTGCTGTGAGTGGTACGAAGTAGATCACTGGACATAGATAATTGCATCTCTTCTGACATGAGATCAGAAGGATTAGGTTTTATGGATAAAAAATGATCCATCCTTTGTGTGCATGCACAATAGGTGTGAATTTTCTTTACACATGACGGCGAGACTCATATAATCGTAACAATCTATTTTTTTGGATCGTTTATTTAATGAAGGAGGCAGCAGCATGAATACACCATCTTTTGAACGCCCATTAATGGCGGATTGCGTACCGGATATGGTGGCAACAGCACGGGGAGACTTGCCTGCGACCTTGGTCATTCGGGGCGGAACACTGGTTAATGTGGTTTCGGGTGAAATTATACCGGGCATGTCTGTAGCGGTACAGGGAGCCCGGATTGCATATGTTGGCAAAGATGTAAGCCATACGATCGGTGAGCATACACGTATTATTGAGGCAGAAGGCAAATATATTGCTCCCGGATTGCTGGATGGGCACTGTCACATAGAAAGTACACAAATGAAAGTAACCGAGTTTGCAAGAGCCGTTCTGCCTTCCGGTACAACGGGAGGATTCTTTGACCCGCATGAAATCTCGAATGTGCTTGGACTCAAAGGTTTGCGATTGATGCTGGATGAAGCTCGGACGACACCAATGGCTGCTTATATGCAGGTGGCTTCCTGTGTTCCTTCCACACATCCTGGACTCGAGACAACAGGCGCTTATATTGGACCGGAAGAAGTGGCCGAAGCCCTCTCCTGGGGTCCGGATATGATTGGTCTAGGTGAAGTAATGAACTTCCCTGGGGTCGTGTACGGGGACGAGACGATGATCGGTGAGATCCAGGCGACGCTCCGAGCAGGGAAGGTGGCAGATGGTCACTTTACCTGGGCAGCGGATGACTGGCGTCTGCCAGCCTACGCTGCAAGCGGCGTTACGGGGGATCATGAATGTGTTACGAAGGAAGATGTGGTGGAACGTCTGCGGCTTGGCATGTATGCCAAAATGCGTCAGGGCTCTGCATGGCATGACGTGGCGGAAACGATCAAAGCCTGCACAGAACTTGGCCTGGATACACGTCGCATGATGCTGGTGACGGATGACCGGAGCTCTGAATCACTGCTCAAAGAAGGTCATATGGACTTTGTTGTACGTTTGGCCATTTCTCAAGGGGTGAAGCCGGTTACCGCTTTCCAGATGGCGACGATTAATACGGCTGAACGTTTCGGCGTAGCACGCGACATTGGTGCGGTTATTCCAGGGAATATCGCCGACATTATTTTGCTGGATGGACGCTTGGCTGATGTCCATGTAGGCATGACGATTGCCGCAGGGCATGTCGTGGCAGAGAACGGCAAAATGACAGCAGTCTGGGACAGCTTCACATACCCGGAAGAGGCATTGAACACCGTGAAACTGCAAGCCAACATCCAGCCGAAGGACATGGAGCTGTCTGCGCCGATTACCGAAGGTACGATTGGAGCAAAAGTCATTCACGTGACGGAGAATCATGTGGATACCAAAGAGAAGCATGTTAATGTCATGGTGGAACATGGCAATGTCGTCGTCTCAACATCGGGTGGAATCTGCAAAATTGCGGTGTTGGAGCGTCACAAACAAACGGGCAATCGCGCGGTTGCTCTTGTTGGGGGAATTGGCTTCACAGGTCCTGCGGCCATTGCGATGACCGTTGCACATGACAGCCACAATCTGCTCATTATCGGTAATGATGACGCATTGATGGCCGAGGCGGGCAACCGGGTCGTTGGGATGCAGGGAGGCGTAGCCGTCGTGACTGCCTCTGGTGTGACCGAATTTCCGCTGCGCATTGCAGGCCTGATGTCCACGGAATCTTTTGAAGTGGTAGCAGCTCAATCTGCAGCTATAAGTGAAGCGTTACGGTCTGCTGGTTGTACGTTAAATAACGCATTTATGACGCTGTCTTTGCTGGCGCTTGTCGTTATTCCGGAATTGCGCTTGTCTGATAAAGGCTTGGTACGCATTTCGGCAGAAGGCATTGAGCTGGTATCTCTGTTTGATGACATAGTGGAGAATACACCGGCTGCTCCGGCAGGTAATTAACGAATTAAAGAATAATAGCGTGTCCATTCTTCCTTGAACCGGGAGAGAAGTATAGGTCGCCTTTGGGCGGCCTTTTTTTATTTTCACAGGAAAACGCTTACTAGGTCTTGAGTCGTCTGTTGTACATATGCAAAAAATGACCCATGTTAGGGAGAAATTAGGATAAAATTAAAAAGTTTTTCTTAAATGAGACTTTAGAACTATAAATACAGAAGTGTGAATACCCGAAATAATGTTATATGATTCTTTCGTCGTAAGTCTAAGAGATGATGTTGCATATAAAAGCAATGTAAATAGTCGTACATCGAAATTGTATCCAATGAATGAATATAAAACGACAGAATTTCATCGAGATTTGCACGATAGAGCTGCATAACATCAAAGGGAGTGTACAAATATGAAAAGCAAAAAGAGATACCAATTCATTTTGTTAATTAGTTGTTTCATGCTGTTTACGGGAAATACTTATGTTTGCAAAGCCACTGCACTTGGCTCAGTCGACAGTTATGAAACCATCCATGGAACGGTTCAGGGATCGGTAAGAGCAACCTGGGTATGGGATACCACACAGATTCAAAATAACCCTCAGCTAGTGCTGAGGTTTGCCACAACGAACAAAATCAATACGATCTACCTACAAATGAATCGGGATGTAAAACTTCCGTACTATACATCTTTCATTCGTCAAGCCAGAGAGAAAAATATTGCCGTGGACGTTATGGATGGAAGACCTGCTTGGGGACTGACGGAGAGTCGGGGTCAAATTGCAGATTTTCTGGACTGGGTTGAAGCGTATCAAAATCAAGTAGAGCCTAATGAGAAATTTGCCGGCATCCATCTGGACATTGAACCTCATGTACATCCAGAGTGGAAAACCAATCAGGCCAGTGTGATCACGCAGTGGCAGGGGAACGTTGAATACATCGTCGATCGGGCCGCACGGATGAAGATGCCGGTAGCCGCTGACCTGCCTTTCTGGCTGGATGGTTACAAGATTCCGGGTTCCACGATGAATGTAAGCAGCTGGATGATCCGCAAGTTTGACTCGATTACCATTATGGCTTACCGGGATACGGCTGCGGCCATCTATAATGTGGCGAAGGATGAACTTGAGGAAGCGTCACTTTTGGGTAAAACGGTATCGATCGCTGTGGAGACCAAGCAAAGCAAAGAAGGCGATTTTATTACCTTTTATGAAGAGGGTACAGCATATATGGAAGCACAGCTCAAGTTGGTAGAGAAAATGGCAAGTGTGCATTCGTCTTTTAACGGATTCTCGGTGCATGAGTACAGCTCATGGGAGACATTGAAAAAGTAAAATGAAATTCCAATACATCAGAAAGATAAAGAAGGTGCTACGGCCGAACGGGCTGAAGCACCTTCTTTGCATCTGTTAACTCATATAAAAGTGGAGAACAGTGAAGTATCATCAGTTCAGAGTGCCGAATGCTCGTCCTGAAAGATGTTTAAGCTTAGACCAGTGCAGGTTCCATCGCCACTTTCTCATAAAACATTTTGCGATATTGGGACGGGGTAATATTCTTGTGTTTCTTGAATGTTGTAATGAAGTAGCTCAAATGCTCGAACCCAACGTCCATGGCAATATCCACAATTTTGTGATCGGTATTCTCAAGCTGAACACAGGCCTGCTGGATGCGATAATAGTTGATATAGTCGACCGGACTTTTCTGCACCATCTGTTTGAAAAAGCGGCAAAAATGTCCTTCGCTCATATTGGCCTCATCTGCCAGTTCTTTTAGCTTGAGTGGTTCGGGGTAACGCTTGTGAATATAGCTTAACACTGATTTCAGACGCTCCACTTTATCATGACTGCCTGACGGAATGGTCCCTTTGAGTGCAGCAGGTCTCATATGTTCAAACATTTGTGCAAATATTAAATAGAGGTAAGCTTTGGTTGTCATCTCGCAGGTTGGTGTCCCGGCGGCATGATCGGCGAAAATCCGTTTCAAATGTAAAATGATTTCTTGGCCCCACGCTTCATCAGTTTGGATATGGTAAGGGGGGAGAACCGTTTTGTGCACCAGTGGGCCAACGAATTTCTCCTGTACAGCATCGAATGTACGGCTGCCTAATAGCTCCGGGTTAAATACGATGGATGAAAAAACACAAGGGACATCACCTTTCAGATAGCCGGCGTGAATTTCGCCCCGATTGATAAAGATGGCTTCTCCCGCTTGGACTTCTACCGTATTCATATCAATTTGAAAAACAGCACTGCCCTGAGTCACCATGGTGAACTCCATCTCATCGTGCCAATGGCAATCGAGAATGCTGTCCCCATTCAATTGTTGAATATCCGGGTATACACTGACTGGATACATGGCATTGCCGTGAATCCGGTCTTCCCGTAATCGTTCACGTTCCATATGAGAATCTCCTTTTGCATCATTATTAATGTAAACGTTCCCATAGATTGGTGGTGTTTATAAAGAATCGGATAAGAAATATCAGAATCGTGATATATTTGGTCAAAATATGAGAAGAAATTCGTTATTAATGTCAATATTATTATAGTATAACCGAAGGGGGAAAGAAAACATGAAATTTACTGATGGATTCTGGATGACTCGTGAAGGGTACCACATTCAAAACCCGACTGACATTCGTGATATTGTGCAAAAAGAGGATTCTTTGACCGTATATGCGGCAACTAAATATATTCGCACCAAAGGCGACACGTTGAATGGTACATTGCTTAAAGCAACGTACAGTTCACCTATGCCTAACGTTATTCGTGTAACTTTGAATCACCATAAAGGCGGAGTGAAAAAAGGGCCTGTATTTGAGCTTAATACTCAAGATGCAAACGTTGACATCTCGAAAAATGAACAAGGTGCTGTTTTGAAAAGCGGCAATCTGGAAGTTCAAATCGACAAAACGAACGGTTGGGACGTCAGCTTCCTGTATGGAGGAAAACGGATTACAGGTAGCGGTCAAAGAGCGGCTGGTTATATTACTGGTCCAAGTAAGGAAGCGTACTTCCGCGAGCAGCTTGATCTCGGCATTGGTGAATACGTATATGGACTCGGTGAGCGCTTCACGCCGTTTGTTAAGAATGGTCAAGTGGTTGACACTTGGAATGAGGACGGCGGTACAAGCAGTGAGCAGTCATATAAGAACATTCCTTTCTACTTGTCCAACAAAGGATATGGCGTATTTGTAAACCATCCTGAACGCGTATCGTATGAGATTGCATCTGAGAATGTATCTAAAGTGCAGTTCAGCGTAGAAGGGGAGACTTTGGAATACTTCATTATCGGCGGTGACAATCCAAAGGATGTACTTGATAATTATACGAAATTAACAGGTAAACCAGCGCTTCCACCAGCATGGACGTTTGGTCTGTGGCTGACCACATCATTCACAACGGATTATGATGAAGCAACGGTTAACCATTTCGTGGATGGTATGGCTGAGCGTGATCTTCCGCTGTCTGTATTCCATTTTGACTGCTTCTGGATGAAGGAATACCAATGGTCTGATTTTGTATGGGATGAAGCGATGTTCCCAGATCCGGAAGGCATGCTTGCACGTCTGAAAGAGAAAGGACTCAAAATCTGTGCGTGGATCAATCCATATATTGCAGAAAAATCCTACTTGTTCGATGAAGGCATGGAGAACGGTTATCTGGTAAAAACAGCCGATGGCAGCGTATGGCAATGGGATATGTGGCAAGCAGGTATGGCTCTGGTTGATTTCACGAATCCGGATGCTGTTAATTGGTATAAGAGTAAGCTGGAAGTTCTGCTTGATCAAGGTGTTGATTCATTCAAAACAGACTTCGGTGAAAGAATTCCGACAGATGTCGTTTACTTCGATGGCTCTGATCCGGTTAAAATGCACAACTATTATACACAGCTCTATAACAAAGCTGTATTTGAATTGCTCGAAGAAAAGATTGGCAAAAACGAAGCTGCCCTGTTTGCACGCTCTGCAACAGCAGGTGGTCAACAGTTCCCAGTTCACTGGGGTGGAGACTGCTCTTCAACTTATGAATCCATGGCTGAATCACTTCGGGGCGGTCTCTCGCTTGGACTTTCCGGTTTCGGATTCTGGAGCCATGATATCAGCGGATTTGAAAGTACAGCAACCCCTGACGTATACAAACGCTGGGTACAATTCGGACTTTTATCTTCTCACAGCCGCCTACACGGAAGCACTTCGTATCGTGTGCCTTGGCTGTTCGACGAGGAATCCGTGGACGTTGTTCGTGACTTTACCAAACTCAAAATCAGCTTGATGCCATATCTCTACAATTCTGCGGTGGAGTCGACTGTAAAAGGTATTCCGATGATGCGCGCTATGCTGCTGGATTTCCCAGAGGATCCAACAACATTCAGCCTGGATACACAATACATGTTTGGTGATTCGATCCTGGTGGCTCCAATCTTCAACAAGGAGGGTGATGTTCGTTATTACCTGCCTGAAGGTACATGGACCAACTATCTGACAGGTGCTAAAGTTGAAGGTGGACGCTGGATTAGCGAAAACCATGACTTCAAAACACTGCCAATGATGGTTAAGCCAAACAGCCTGATTGCTGTTGGTGCTGTGGATAGCAAACCGGATTATGACTTTGCGGATAATGTGTCCCTTCACTTGTTCGAACTGGCTGACGGCAACTCCGCTCAAGCGGTGGTTGTAAACCAAAGTGCTGAGCAGGAGCTGGTTGTTAACGTATCCCGTAACGGCTCTGTTCTGGAAGTTCGTGCTGAAGGTGCAGGCAAACCATGGAATATCGTGCTGCGTGGCATCGAAAGTGTATCCGGCGTAGAGGGCGGTTCCCAAGCGTCTGGTACAAATGGTGTTGTCGTTACGGCAGCAGCAGGTGCTAGCTCGCTTACAATTCAACTGTAAAATTTATTGGATAAACAGAAGGACGGTGCCGCAAGGTTCCGTCTGTTTGTCTACTGTCGTGCCATTGGAAGATATGGTTATAGAAAAGAAATGGTAGTATCATTTATAGATTGAACTAAACTTTTACATGATCGGAAGGTTGTTCTGTCATCGAGGTGGAAATGTAAATATTCTTTAGTTCAATTTATAAAGCGACAGATAAAGATAGGGGATTATATCTAATGAGTACAACGAATTCAGGTTTACACCAAACCATTACTGCCGAGATGCTGTATAAGTTGGTAGAGAACACTTTTGGAACCGCTACCATTGTGAAGAGTTTTGCACTTTTGCAGGGTGGACTTTTTAATACAACGTATCGAATTCAGCTTGAACATGCGTCATACGCGGATGTGATATTACGTTTGGCTCCAGAGCGGGTAGAGATGCCGCTCGGCTCTGCTGGCGATCCGTTATTTTCATTTGAACGTACAATGATGTCTGCTGAACCTGTTGTTTATGAATATTACCGTAAAGCAGGCATTCCTGCTCCGAACATTATTGCCTGTGATGACAGTGGATCGATCATTCCGAGAACCTATATGTTTATGGAGTTCATACCCAGTAAGCAGCTGGATCATTCATCGATTTCGGAAGCGGATAAAGAACGATTATATCATCAGCTCGGCGCTTATACGGCTGTAATGCATCAGATTAAGGGTGAATCGTTTGGCTGGCCGCAGGGCGATGGGACGATTAAAGGCTCGGATCATTGGTCCGAGGTGCTGCACGCTTTTGCAGGAGAGACGGCACTCAAAGCGTCACAAGTCGGCTATATGCCAGGTGTGGGAGAAGCAATCGCAGATATGTTCATAACAAATAAGGATTTATTTGATCAGGTGACTGTTCCGGTTCTTGTTCATAACGATCTGTGGGAAGCTAACGTGCTTGTTCATGAGGAGAACGGGCAGCCAAACATAGCCGCCATCATTGATGGGGATCGTTCCATGTTTGCGGACAGGCAGTTTGAGGCTATTTTATCGACAGAATCATCAGCTGGTTTTCATGAAGGCTATGGCCAGTCACAGAATATGACAGATGAGGGTCAGGCACGCCTTTTGGCCTACCGCATACTTTCCTCTTTCTTTAACGCATATGTGCATGAACATCAGGTTGATCAGCCGGAGGCAGGCCAGAAGTATCGCGAGCGTACACTGGATCTATTGGAAGAATGGAAGGGACTCAAACTTAACGAATAAGTAGGAGGGGTTAGTATGAAAGAGTATACTCAATATCCGATGTGGGACGCAACATTGCCATTGGAAGAACGATTAAATGACTTGATTGCGCGTCTGACAACGGAGGAGAAAATCCGATTAATTCCTACACGCGAAGCAGCAGTACCCCGATTGGGAATACCCGGCTACAATGTGGGTGGCGAAGCGGCTCACGGGGTTGCCTGGATAGGTGAGGCTACCGTTTTTCCGCAGCCGCTCGGTCTGTCGAGCACCTGGAATACCAAGCTCATGCGCGAAATTGGTTCCGTCATCGGAGATGAAGCCAGAGCATACCACCATCGTGCACCCGAGCGTCACGGCTTGACCTTATGGGCGCCAACCGTCGATCTGGAACGAGATCCGCGTTGGGGCAGAACGGAAGAAGGTTATGGTGAAGATCCCGTACTGACAGGTGAAATGTCAGCTGCTCTTGTGAAGGGCATGCAGGGTAACCACTCTTTCTATCTTAAAATGGTTGCGACGCTTAAGCACTTTTTTGCCAATAATAATGAGAAGGACCGGTTGAATTGTTCATCCAGCATCGATCCGCGTAACTTGCGTGAATATTATTTAAAAGCCTTCGAGACGCCTTTCGTAGAAGGTGGGGCCTTGTCCATGATGACAGCCTACAATTCGATCAACGGTACACCCGCCATTGAAAGCCCATATGTGAATGATGTGGTCAAGGGTGAGTGGGCCATGCCTGGATTTATCGTGTGTGACGGGGGAGATTTGTCCCAGACGGTCAATTATCACGGTTATCATGCCACGCATGCAGAATCGGCGGCAGGGGCTTTAAAGGCAGGTGTGGACTGTCTGACGGACGAGGTTGACTTAGTCGTATCTGCCTTGGAAGAGGCGCTTGAGCGAAACTTGCTGGAGGTCGAGGATCTTGACCGGGCCATTCGAAATATTTTTGGCGTGCGGATGCGGCTTGGACAACTGGATCAGACGGGACTTAACCCGTATGCTTCGATATCGGAATCTGTATTGTGCGCGCCTGAACATGCCAAATTAAGTTATAGAGCAGCAGCAGAATCTATCGTTTTACTTAAAAATAATGGACTGCTTCCTATCCAATCGGAAAGATTGCAGAAGGTTAGCGTAATCGGTCCCCTTGCGGATGTAGTCTATACCGATTGGTACAGTGGCACACTGCCTTATCGTGTTACCGTTTTGGAAGGGCTGCGTAAGAAGCTTGGCGGTGCGGAAGTATCTTTTGCAGATGGGAATGATCGCATCAGTCTGAAGACAGCCGATCGCAAGGTAATCACGCTTGGGGCGGAAGGAAAGCTTGTTGCCGTGCCGGAAGGCAGTGCAGAAGCTACTGAATTCATTCATCAGGACTGGGGCTGGGGAAGTCACACGCTTCGCAGTGTGAAAAACAATCGCTATGTCTCGTTAACCGAACAGGGTATCTATCAGGCGAATGCACCGGAGATTGGTGGTTGGTTCGTCAAGGAAGTGGTACAGATTGATTCACAGCCGGATGGAAAAAGTACGCTGCGAACGTGGAACGGACTGCCACTAAGGTTGGATGAACATCAGGGGCAACTGGTGCTATCCCCAGCGACGGAACAAACAGACGAAGACCTGATTTCATCTGGTAATCCGGACGCCGTAGAAGGGAAGAAGCAACCTGCTGTGTTTAAGCTGGACGTTGTTGCTAACGGAATAGAACAGGCGAAAAAAGCTGCACAGAATAGCGATGTTTCTGTCGTTGTTGTTGGTAATAGTCCCTATATTAACGGTAAAGAGGAAATTGATCGCCCAAGTCTACAGCTTCCGCCTGAGCAGGCCCGACTGGTAAGAGAAGTCTGCCAAGTGAATCCTAATACGGTCGTTGTCATTGTTGGCAGTTATCCATTCGCACTGCAAGATTTAAAAGACGTGGCTCCGGCAATCGTATACCTTACGCATGCAGGCCAGGAACTGGGGAATGCGGTTGCGGATGTTCTGCTCGGAAACTATGCTCCTGCTGGTAGACTGAACATGACATGGTATGAGGATGAATCGCAGCTTCCAGACATCATGGATTATGACGTTATTCATAACAGTACAACCTATATGTATCATGAAGGTCCAGTCCTGTATCCCTTTGGTCATGGATTGACCTATTCCGATTTTGAGTATAAGGCGATTCGAGTGGAGCGGGCAGAGGGATCTTCTGGAGATGATGTGCTGAAGATTGAAGTGCAGGTTGAGAACAAAGGGGAACGTGCCAGCGATGAAGTGGTGCAGCTGTATGGGCACGCCCAAACTTCACGGGTGAAACGCCCACAACGTCAGTTGATCGGCTTTCGGCGGATTCATCTTGCTTCCGGCGCCGTGGAAAATCTTTCTTTCGAGATTCCTGTTCAGAAACTGGCTTTCTGGGATGTCACTCGAGACAAATATTGTCTTGAAACCGCCGCCTGGTCGATCATGGCTGGACGTTCCTCAGCAGATATTCGTCAGACCGCAGAAATTCTCATCGAGGGTGAAACCATTCCTCAACGAGCATTGAACCTACCTACGTTTGCGGAAAATTACGATGCTTATGCAGGCGTTCTGTTGGATGAGTGTCTGGAAGGCCGTTCAGCCATCCGTGCCATTGTTCCAGGTGAACCGCTGTATAATGAAGGTCGTTCTTCCTGGATTTCATTCCACGACAATGCTTTCCGGCAAGCTAGTGGGTTTGAAGGTCGTGTGGCAGCCTTCGGAGTAAGTGGCGAATTGGAGATTCGGGCTGAAGGTCCAGAAGGCCCGCTGCTCGGCACTTGTGTCGTTCCCGGTTCTGCTGGAACAGTCAACGGAAAGGATCTTCAGTGGAGCACAGTTCGCTGTTCCCTGAAGGTAGAGCGTGAGATTGAACAGCTCTGCATCGTTTTCAAGGGCGGTGCAGCTCTTCAGCAATTTGTACTGAAATAAATGTTGATTTGTTGATCTTCATAATGATAGTGAAAAGGCTGTCCCGACACTGAATTTAGTGCGACAGTCTTTTTGCGCTGTCATCCCAAGTGACCTTTTTTACATAAGCCGTATATTCAACTGCAGAACAACCCACAATAACGTTGTTGTTTTCTGATTCTGTAAAGGTGGTTGAGGCATGAACGATAAAAAGTGGGACCTCGTCGCACTTGCTTCCATTCCGGTAATAATGACGCTGGGCAACTCCATGCTGATTCCCATCCTACCGCAAATTGAGCGTGAATTGAAAGTGTCCTCATTTAAGGTCAGCATGTTAATTACGGTTTATGCGGTCGTCGCAATCCTGCTCATTCCACTTGCAGGATATCTGTCGGATCGTTTCGGCAGAAAAGCCGTCATTATTCCCAGTCTCATCATTGCAGCTGTAGGAGGCGCGGTAGCAGGTGGAGCAGCCTGGATGCTGAATGGAAATGCGGCATACTGGGCCATTCTTGGTGGCAGACTTTTGCAAGGGATAGGAGCAGCCGGAGCTTTCCCGATTGTCATACCATTGGTTGGTGACATGTTTGATGATGAGAACGAGGTGAGTAAAAGCCTTGGCATTATTGAAACTTCGAACACCTTTGGCAAGGTACTAAGTCCGATATTGGGTGCAGCTCTGGCTGTGTGGATTTGGTATTTACCTTTTATGGCTATTCCGGTACTCTGTGTGCTTTCCCTGGTTCTGGTTATTTTCTTAGTGAAAACACCGAAGCGGAAGGAAGAACCAAAAAGTTTTCCCGAGTTTGTGGCTTCCATCCGCAGTGTACTCAAAGAAAAGGGCCGCTGGCTGTATGCGATTTTTGCGATCGGCGGTATTTGTATGTTTGTTCTCTTTGGTGTGCTCTTTTATCTGTCGGAGACATTGGAATCAGAGTTCAAATTAAAAGGGGTACTTAAAGGACTTGTACTTGCCATACCACTGGCTGCCTTATGTCTGGCGTCTTTTTTTGCTGGAAAATGGATAGGAAAGAACAAGACACGGATGAAATGGCTTGGGTTTATCGGACTTGCTGTTTTAACGGTATCCCTCGGTATAATCGGACTTTTTGACAACATCTATGTAGTCGTCGGTTTGTTCACCCTTGGTGGAGCAGGAATAGGTGCTACACTGCCATGTCTGGATGCTATGGTTACTGAAGGGGTGGACAAGGAACAACGGGGCACCATCACGGCGTTATTCAGCAGCATGCGTTTTATCGGCGTGTCTCTCGGCCCTCCTGTCGTGTCATTGTTGATCTCTTCCCACCATTTCCTTTTATTTGGTATTCTCGCCGCGTCCGGAGCGGTGGGAGGATTGCTCACGTTATTGGCAGTCAAGCCAGACCAGGGGAACCAGCCCACATCAGGTAGTGGTCAAAATAATCATGAATTTGAGTATGATGAAGTAAAACAACCCAGTGGTTATCTGCCAGGGAGACGGAAGAAAAGTCCATTCTGAATTATTTTAAGATAAAAAACGCGTTTACTCTGAGGAATGTATTTTCCCTCACAGAGTAAACGCGTTTTTAATGAATTGAAATACAGCAGTGTAGTTGCATCAACTATCTTTTTGCTGAGTAGTTGTGTTTTTTTCGGTTGCAGTCTCAGTAAGCTCATGCCGATCGGAATCCTGCGCAGCGATATGTGTATGAGTCAATAACGGATGCACAGGTACCGCAAAACCTCCATTACGTTTCCCTTGAATCAGGTATATCAGGAGAAATAGAATCATGAACACAACGGAATAACGGTACATATCGGTATAACTGGTTATAGATGCAATAGCGCCCAGCAGAAGTGCTCCCAGAGCAATCCCCAGATCCAGCGTATTCAGAAACATGCCGTTAGCCATACCGCGCTGTGAAGGGGAGACAATCTGAATCATCCAGGTCTGCATGGAAGACTGGATCGAACCATATCCGATTCCATATAAAAATGCAGCGACAAACAAAATGGACATCGACGAGGCGTATGAGAGCATGATCAGTCCAGCAGCGATGAATATCGCTCCGGGAATCAGTAATGCTTTGGGACCTTTACTGTCATAAATCCGTCCTGCAAACGGTCTGACCAGCAGTACAGCGAGAGCATTAAACAAGAAGAACAGTGCAGGATTAGCCAGGTTGGCTTCTTTTCCGTACAAAACGATGAATCCGACCAGTCCGCCATACGTGATGGATAATAAACAATTCAGTATACTTGGCAGAATCAATTTGCGGTTGAAAGGTGTCTTTACTTTGGTACCTGATATCGCAGCTGTTCCAACTGGTGGAGTGGGGACCACCTCATCATTGAGCCTGCGAGCTTTCTTGCGTGTCAGTGAATAGCTGAGCGGATAGATGACCGCGATAACACCTGCCGTACATAACATGAGTGTGACGAAACCGGCACCTTGAAGCACGGTGACCCCAATAATGGGACCCATGGACATAGCGAGACTTGTGGAAAGGCCGAAATAGCCCATGCCCTCACCCATTCGTTTCACAGGCACAATATCCGATGCCATTGTGGGGAAAGCCGTGCTACTCATACCGAATCCGATACCGAACACCATGCGCAGCAATAAAAGGACAGCAATCCCGGCGGCAAAGTAATATCCGAGTGTAGCGAGTAAGGCAATTGTCAGGCCAATATAGATCATGGCATTACGAAGACCCTTCTCCAATGCTTTGGCTGAATAGAGCCGGGCAGCAATGGCGCTAAGGGCAAAAAGACAGGTAAAGAGGCTGACTTCAAAGGCATTGGCGTGAAAACGGTCCTGCACATAAGAAGGCAGTGGGGATACAATCATGTGAAGTTGCAGAAAGAGTAGAAAGTTACATAACATGAGCAGAATAAAATCGGTGGTCCATAGTTTGACTTGTGCTGATTGTGATTTCATTAGTTGTTCATTCCCCCTGGTGTTAAAGTTCGTTACAAATTGCTGTTCATGAGGGAAAGAGTATGCCTAAATGCTTCCATCTGGTCTTCGGGAATACCTTCAATCAGATTTTTATTCATTTCTCTTTCGAGCGGAACAAGCTGGTCGAGCAATTTTTTTCCTTCTTCGGTCAAGTAGAGCAAGTAGGCTCTGCGATCCTGTTCGCTGGTCCGACGATCGACCCAGCCTTTCTTTTCCAACAGATCAATAATACGGGCAGTTGTGGGCTGATCTTTATAGACGCGAGTAGCGACTTCCTTTTGATTTACGCCTTCGCCTCTACCGATGTTGAACAGAACGGAAAATTGCTCTGTTGTAATATCATAGGGCTTGAAACGTATGGCTAGTAAAGCCGACGCCTTGCGATGTGTCATGCCCAGCATGAATCCAATGGATTGATCGAGCGAATAGTCGTTCCCCATATAATCCTCTCTTTCTTTAAGCAAAATAGCCTTAACTCATTTACTTGTTATAACAACTATATGCTAAACAATTAATTTTGTCAAAACGGATTTATGAACATCAGCGCAGTGATAAGATCCGTTCATATGTGAATTCACATTGGAATAACCGTTATGCGAACATTGAAATATGCAAACGTTGGAAATTACTGATAAAATGGAAGTGCCGCTGTATCGCGGTAAATGGGCTACATGATGGTGAGGTTACGAAGACGAATCTGCTCCAGCTAATTCTGGAGCTGACTGAGGAGAGCTGAGTATGCTGAAGAACATTCCCGCAATAATACCTCCGGAACTGCTAAAGATCATGTCTGAAATGGGCCATGGAGACGAGCTGGTACTGGCGGATTGCAACTTCCCCGCAGCTAGTCATGCCCAGCGGCTGATTCGCTGTGATGCGCTCGGTACAGTGGAGTTACTGGATGCCATTTTAAGCTTGTATCCACTGGATACGTACGCTGAGCGGCCGGCAGCCGTTATGCAGGTCGTCAAGGGGGATCAGGTGGTGCCCATCATTTGGGAAGATTACCGCAGGCTGATCCTTGACCATGAGGGTATCACGGAAGCATTTGATCATGAAGAGCGTTTCGCATTTTATGAAAGAGCTTCTCGCGCCTATGTCATTGTTGCAACCGGTGAACGTGCGCAGTATGCCAATTTGATTTTGAAAAAAGGGGTCATTTTCCCAGATACAGATCCTTACCCACAAGCGAAAAAAGTTGAACTGAACTGAATCCAAAGTCAAGGCGACGGGGCGGGAGAAGCCTCGCTCGTCTTTTTGCCTTTCCCGAAACGCAGCCAGTAAACAACAACATACAATATAGGCATGCATTCGATAAGCACGCCATATGTAGCAATGGCGAAAGAACGAATGGCTAATTCGTAAGAAGCCGCGTCTTTTGCATACTGAAGTACATATGAAGCCGCTGTTCCTGCCAGCAGATAGACGACCGTTCTATCCTTCCGGACTCCAGTAAGTTTAGCAAGACAAATGGATGCGACGTATAACAGAAACGAGCTGCGCGTGAACATGGTCGTAGACCAGATGGCAATCAGGAAGGGATCCAGGTTATCCAGAAAATCGCCGTAACGGGCAAAACGTATCATCTCCAGCAAAGGGTAGCGAAGACTGCTGGCTTCGTAAGGTCCAAAATTCATTAAAGTAAACATCCAGAACACGATAATGAATAATGCAAGTGTAGAGCCTGCAAATAACATACTTCGTAGAAGCGGCCGCCTGAAAGCAATGGCAGGGGCGAGGAACAGGAACATCATCCATTCTGAAAACCAAGGCATGGTTGAAATCGAGCCTGTCAATATTTCTTTCAGATCATGATGAGTTACCATGGCAAGAAGTACGTCAGGATTTCCTCCACCCATTACAGCAGGCATGAGAAAAGTAGATGTGAAGACTTGCACCAGAAATATCCCTTCTGATAAATAGACAATGGTAATTAAACCCGAGCGTGCTGAAAGGCTGATACATAAAATGGTTATAGTTGCTGTCAGCCATATTGGTGTCTCGGGTAGATACATGGATTGCAGAAAAACGATGAAATTCTCTACGTCAACTGATATCAAATACAGGCACAGCAACACGATGAGACCGAGGAACAGCTTGTGAACAACCTTGCCCACAATTTCTTCACCAAAATCAATCCAGGGTCGATCCGGGTGAACCGCTCCCAATCTGTATGTGAAAAAGAGAAGGATCAGACTGATTGCAAACCCACCAAGGATGGATATCCACCCTTGATACCCGCTCATTTTGAACAAGCGCTGCAGAAGAAAAGCAATGGGTTCGGAGTAAAGGTAGACAAACATAAAACGGTACGCTTGTCCGGCTGACAATTTGATCATGGCGTGTTCCTTTCTTAGCCAAACAAGCGGTCTGCCCAGCCAAAGACCAGCCTGATGACATCATTGGGATTAGGCCAGCCCGGTACAGAGACAGCCAACGTATTCCACAGCAGAAATATTCCCAGCAGAACGAAATAGGTCTTTTTCATTCCCTTTTTGCTGGACTTGATCATGGGCCACTCCAGTATGTACAATACGGCAAACAATACAACAGCAATCATTGGTTTACCTCCTAAAGTGGCCTGATGCTTCCTCTGTTCCTGTTAGTAGCTGGATTCCGAACCTACAAACTGGATGTTAATCTGGGCATGCACCTTAAACTGCAATTCGTTTTTGACATAATCATTCCAAACGGGACGTAACTGTTCCCAGATGCGAGGATATGCCCATTCCAGGCGATAACCGAGCATCAGAATATCAGCTTTTTTACGTTGGCCGGTTCGTATGGCGTCTGTCAGATGGGCACTTACTTTTTCATTAGCCTTTTGCTCGATCTGTTTGACACCCACAATATCTTTTACCTTGAGAATCGGAATTACGGAATTCAGTTCTGCTTGCCCCCGTAAAGTGATATCAAAGAAAGGCTGTCCATTTACAAGTCTAACCTTGATTTTGGAACTTGTATTATAGACCGTCATACTTGCTTTTTCATCCTCGGTTTCCACGGAGACAGCCAAGGTATCCAATTTACGATTGGCCCAGGCTATACCCCTTGTTTCATCGGCAGAGATTGAATCGACCATTTTCATCTGTTTGAAAAGAGCACCCCCTACCTGGCTGGTCCATTGCTTTCGTCTATTATCCTCACTTGCCATCGCGGTTGATTTTGATTCCAGTAAGGGAGCGACGAAGCCCTGATTCATTTTGTCAGCCATAAGTACACTGAGCATTTGCGTCTTTAACATGTTTTCTTCGGTTGCAAATTCCCTTAACACATCACTGGGTGTTTCTTCGAAAACCGGTGTCAGATCAGCCACGTCTCTGGCTCTGCCTTTGGCAACCATGACGTAACTGCTAAGATGGAACAAAGGTTCACGTGAGATCCATTCCATCGCATCTTGAATTCCCTCTCTGGCGTATGCCTCACCGAATACCACTACTCGTGTGTGCCCCCAGGAAATCTTTCGTGTGAGATCGGTTTGAATTCTCTCCATGGCATCAGCGATGGTGGATGCGGTAGCCGAAACGAGAGCATATGGGTTTTTTCCGGGTCCTCCCGTTCCTTCCGGAGAGATGCGGTTCGGCAGTGGCATACTTAGTGAAATATCAATTTCGCCCGGCTTTTCCCCTTTATCCACATACATGGTCGTAATAAATGTACGTTCATTTATCTCCACTTTGGACCAGCAGCCACTGCACAGTAAAACGCACATCAAAGCGACAATCAGTTTGGGTGTAATCATTAACCTTTTCATGTCTTTTGCCTTTTCTTATTAGCATCTTCGTAAGCTGCTGGTCGCTTCTTCATTAGGAACCAGGGCACACGAACGATCGTATCTTTGATATCACGCAGCACGAGGGGGGCAAATGGCTGCATATATGGCACGCCAAATGAACGGAGACTAACCATATACCAATAAATCATAAAGATTGAAATCACGATGCCGAACAGACCCAGCGTTCCACCCATAAAAAGCACCGGAAAACGAAGCAGCCGGAATGCCAGTCCGAGCTCGAAGTGCGGGATGATAAAGGCGGCAATCCCTGTGATGGACACCACAATGACCAGTGGAGCTGAGACTATTCCAGCCTGTACGGCTGCCTGACCAATAACAATCCCGCCAATAATGGACACCGTTTGCCCCAGCGGCTTCGGAATACGAATCCCCGCTTCGCGCAAACCTTCGAAGGTCACTTCCATAATGAGCGCTTCAATCAGGGCAGGGAAGGGAATGTTTTCTCTCGCAGAAGCGATCGTAATCAGCAGGTTGGTCGGAATGATTTCCGGGTGAAATGTAGTAACGGCGACATAAAAGGATGGAAGCAGAAAAGCTATAAAGGCAAACAAGAGACGAATAATCCTGATAAAAGAGGCAGAATAAAATCGTTGATAATAGTCTTCCGAGGACTGCATTAAAGAGAAAAAAGTAACCGGAATGAGCAGGGAGAAAGGTGTTCCGTCCTGCATGACCCCGATCCGCCCTTCAACCAGTGCAGCTGCAACCGTATCGGGACGTTCGGTATATTGATATTGTGGAAAAGGAGAGAGGGGATGGTCCTCCAGAAATTCAGATAGATAACTGACGCCCAAACTACTATCCATATCAATATTACCAAGGCTCTCCAATACATTTTCCAAAATGTCTGGCTTGCATAATCCTTGGATATAGACTACAAACACCTCGGTTTTGGTATATTTTCCAACTGTGAATTTGATCATCTTCAAATCAGGGTGTTTAATTTTGTGCCGAAGCAGAGACATATTCACATGAATATCTTCAATAAAGGCTTCCTGAGGGCCAACAATTACAACTTCGTTGGTTGATTCCGCTACGGAACGCCTTTGATAATTTTGAAGTGCAAAATGAATCATTCCCGAAATGCCTTCGATGTATAAGGCTGCATTGCCCGATACGATATCAGTAACGATAGCTTCTGGTGAATTCGAGTGATGGCTGTTCAGTGTGAAAAATGATCCGGTCACGACACGAGTAATGAATTGATGATCTATTTCATTTCGAGAGGCTTCCTCAAGCAATGGTTTAACGATGGCTTCTCGCATAGTAGGGGTATCCACAATGGACTGAATATAGATGAGTTCACAATGAAAAGGTCCAATTTGAAAAGGCTGATAGATCATGTCGGCAACACCCAACAGACTAGCTCTAACCTGTTCATAGATATTGTCTTTTTCCATTTCAGTTTCGCCTCCCTATGCTGTAATGCTGAGCCTGTAATCTGACTATAGTGTGCGACGCTTCCAATGAAATATACTTTTAAGTTTAGATTATCGAAATATATTACAAACTTTGATGCAGAAGATGAATGGGGAGATCGTGAAATCTGCTTTAAAATAAGAGGGTGGAATTAAGCAGGGAGACGTTTTATATAAGGAGTTGAGTTAAAGATGGCGTATCGGATTAGACGTGCCGAGCTTAGCGATGTTAACGGAGTAGCACAGTTGTTCAATGAGTATAGGATGTTTTACGATCAGCTTACTGATTTGAACGGAGCGAATGAATATATTAGAGAACGTATGGAACGCAATGAATCCGTTATTTTAATTGCAGAATCGGAAGTGGAGACAGAAAAGGAAGAGGAGTGCAGTTTGACGGATAAACTTTTAACGGGTGATTTTGGTGGATTTGTACAGCTGTATCCCAGCTTTAGTTCAGTGTCCATGAGGACAATCTGGGTACTTAATGATCTGTACGTACATGCGGATTATCGACAGAGGGGAATTGCGCGTAAGCTGCTGCAAGCTGCAAGACGATGGGGAAATGAGAGTGGAGCTGTGCGAATAGTGCTCTCTACGGCGATCAGCAACAAGAAAGCTCGGGCATTATATGAGTCGGAAGGCTATACGCTGGACACCAAGTTCATGTATTATGAACTTCAGATATAAGAAAGACTTGGAGAACCCTGAAGTTCAGGATAAGCAGGAGGGATTAACACAAAATGATGCAATGGATAGCCATGATCACGATGTTGATCGATCATATAGGGGCCGTCTTTTATCCACAGGTGGGGGAGCTAAGAATCATAGGGCGGATTGCTTTCCCAATCTATGCTTTTGCCGTTTATATCGGTTATAAACATACTCGCAACGTACAAAAATACATATGGCGGTTGTTCTGGATAGCAGTGATCTCTCAATTACCTTTTATGGCGGCTTTTAATCATTTTTCGCTGAATGTGGTATGGACATTATGGTCTGCTCTGCTTGTATTGCTTGTGCTCGATAAACTTCCGGTCCGTTTGCTGGGAATTCCGATTGTGATCGTGGCTGGTTTGGTCATGGAGATGACCCACATGGATTATGGTATGTATGGCCTACTGCTTGTCTTGCTATTCCGTTACTTCCAGGGCCCAGTACTGGTAATGGCTCATCTGCTCTTAAATGTGCTGTATATTTATCTGCACAGCAGCTCTATTCAGATGTATAGCGTGATTGCTACGGCAGGAATTGCAATGGCCCAGTATTATAACGCAGGCTTCCGCCTGAAGGGTCCGCGTTGGATTTGGCGTTATTTCTATCCTGCACATTTGGCTGTCATTGCTTTGATCCGCTTGATTTGAGATTTCTTTACGTAGAAAAGAAGCCACCTTATCCGTCATCATTGACGTTGAGGTGGCTTCTTTATATTCATTAATGGATGCAATATATGCATTCACTTTATTGAATTTATTCCATCGTTGGAGAAGTGCCAAACTGCGGTCGAACGGCCTTAGGGAAATAACCAATCTCGATGGCATGTTCCAGCATTTTTGAGATGAAACGGTCATCTGTTTTTGCACATATAATGCCGGCTGGTTCCACATAAGCAGTTGTTACAGGAGAGGCATACACGTATGCAGAATCCTTTGCACCGTCTCCTTCAAGCTGGGCGATAGCCAGTTGAAGCGCCTCAGGGTCCTTGCTGACACTGCCATCGAACAACCAGTTGGTATACTCTGCAAAAGGCAGAGTCTCCACTTCATAACCGGCCCGATTCACAGAACGAATCAGATCATCGTAGCTGATAGGCTCCGGATTACAGATGTGGAATACACGTCCTGCTGTATCCTGGCGTAATGCCAGATGTACAATGGCCTGACTTGCATAATTAATAGGTGTAAAATCAACCATCCAGTCGGCTGCCGGTGCTTTACCCAGCAATAACATTGCTTTAATCATACGATAAAAGGCATTACTATCGATATTAGATTGGAAACGACCCGTCTCGGAATGACATGTCAGGTTACCTGCACGATAGATGCTCACAGGTACACCTTCTTCAGCAGCAATCATAAGCACTTTCTCAGCTTCAAGCTTGCTGTCGGAGTATAGGTTTTCCACATGCAAGTCGGCTGGGAAGCGATCGTATTGCAATGAGGATTCCCACTGTCCACTGAGTGCAAGATCTTCCGGTATGCCCATCGTGGATACATGGTGGAAGGAGGCACCTGGCTTGCTACGAACGAGCTTAAGCAATGCGGTGGTTCCATCCACATTGGTTTTGGCGAATTGTGCTGCATCCCCGAAATGTCGTACATCCGCAGCACAGTGTATTACACGGTCAATTCGTTCTTGTACGTAAGTTGTCTGCTCGACTGAAAGACCGAGATTCGGTTGCTCCAGATCGCCTTCGATAATCTCGACGCGGGATACGAGGAGGGGTAGCAGTTCTGGTCCAAAGTAACTTTTCATAACGCTGCTCAGTCGTTCCATCGCAGAGCTTCCATCTGCTGGGCGGCGAACAAGAGTATAGATGCGTGTATTCGAAGTTAGAATCAACTGTTGCAGCACATGGGATCCAAGATATCCGGTAGCCCCGGTCAGGAGTACATGCTCGGGATTCAGAATTTCAGGATATCCAATCTGGGATTTCAGCTCTACAGGATGTTCAGACAATTGGGTAATTACGCCGTTATTCCCTGAGGAATGGGCAGTTTCTTCTGTAGTTTGAGCCAGCTTCTCCACGCGTTGCGCCAAGGCACGAATCGTCTTCTCGGCAAAAAAGTCGGCAATTTTCAGCAACGGATAATGCGGTTTAAGAATGACCAGCACATGGATGACCCGTAGAGAGTCACCGCCAATGGCGAAGAAGCTATCCTCCACACCAAAGTCATCGTGCTGAAGAATTTCTTTCCATGCTTCCAGAATAATCGCTTCGGTTTCCGTCTCTGGCAGTACCCGATCAGGTCGATCTTCATGACGCTCTACGTGAGGCAGAGCTACCATCGCTTTGCGATTGATTTTGCCTGTCGGTGCAATCGGCATTTCATCAAGCTGGCAGATCCATTTGGGTACAAAATAGGAAGGAAGCTTCACCGTTAGCTCCGCTTTAATGTCCGCAACGGAAAGTGTACTGCCATCTTTAGAAGTAAAGTATCCTACGAGCATGTTTTGACCATCAGATTCCTTCTTGGGAATCACGGCAACATCCTGAACCTGATCCAGACGGGCAAAATGATCCTCGATCTCTCCAATCTCAATCCGGTGACCCCGGATTTTTAACTGAGAGTCGCTGCGTCCTACATATTCCAGCAGTCCGCTATCGAGCATTTTGGCAATATCGCCAGACTTATAGATTTTCTCATCAATTGCAAATGGATTATCAACGAATGCCTGTTCTGTACGCTCCGGCTGGTTCAGATAACCTTTGGCTAGAGCGGGTGTTGCTATATATACCTCGCCAGGAACGCCTACCGGGCATAACTGCTGTTCTTCATTAACGATATACACTTTATAGTTATGAATCGGTCTGCCGATTGGAATGTTAACAACACTTTCCGGAACTTGCTCGCTAATTCGGTGAGTCGCTGTTGCTACTGTACATTCCGTAGGTCCGTATACATTGACGATATCAATTTGGTTGCCGAATTTGCGCTGGAAGGCGCGAACCTGCTCACCATACAGTGCTTCTCCAGCCACGGTAATGATTTTGACTTTGGCCAGCTTGTGGAAGCCTTCATCAGACAGGAAGGAAGCAAGCTGGTTGAAAAAGATGGTAGGCAGTATTGTAATAATCGTTGTACCTGTGCGCTCAATGGCACTTGCAAATTCTTCAACGGATACACGTTCTTCCGCCGACAACAGGTACAGTTCTGCTCCGTAGAACAAGGCGCCAATCGTATCCCACACTGATGCATCGAAGCTGTATGTAGCAAACTGGGTTAATACGTCACCTGGCTGAATATCGCAATCCCGTTGCACCACACTACCAAGATTGGCAACACCTCGATGGGCGATAAGTGCACCTTTCGGTTTGCCAGTAGATCCCGAGGTATAGATGATATACGCCAGGTCGTCTGGTTGAATATCCAGATTGGGATTGCTTGCTGCGAATCCGGCAAGGCGTCCATCCACGGCCAGGATTTGGCGAACGGTAGTAATTCCTGAGAATAACCGTGAAGCTTCAGGTAAAGAGGACTCTTTGGTTAGGACAAAGGATGAAGCTGTATCTTCGACAATATAACTGTTGCGTTCTTGTGGATGCTCAGGATCGACAGGGACGTATACTCCGCCAGCTTTGAGAATACCGAGCAAAGATATAATCGTTTCCAGACTCCGCTCCATAAAGATGCTGACGAATTCTCCTTTTTGCAATCCGTTGGATAACAGCACACGGGCTACCTGATTGGCACGTTCGTTCAATTCTCTATAGGTGTACCGGCCAGTTGGTGAAGTAATTGCTGGAGATTCAGGATATTCGGCTGCTGTTGCTTCGAACCAGCCATGAATTGTCTGATGCTCTGGTTCGAGAACGGCGGTATCATTCATTTCTCGGTATAGCAATCGGTCTGAGGCGGATAAAATGTCCACTGTACCGATGGCCTTGTCTTGGTCACGCAGCATAGCCAAAAGAAGAGTCTGATAATACTCTGCATATCTTGTGACCGTAGATTCATTTAGAAGTGAACTGTCATAGAACAGATCCAGTGTGAGCATATCCTGATCATCACGGATATTCCAATTTAACAATTGAGGAGCTTTAGGCAGCTGTACACTGTTATACATGAACAGCGTTTCCGGATTTCCTCCCGCTTGGAGCGTGTAATGAAGCTGGAGTTGATCGGAAATCTGATGAATCAGTTCATTAAAGGTTAATTTACCTTGAATTTGCAATAACACAGGGGAAGCTGCCTGATCGGGAGCCAGCGTGCCGATGGCAAGTTCCTGCTCAGCTGATAAACGGAACAACAGGGCTGCGTAGGCAGACAATAATGCTGGATACACACCCTCTGACCCGAATTTTTGTTTCAGTTCCCGACCCAGGGACGATTCCAGTGAAAGATGAGCAGACTCATAAGTGAATGATTGTTGACGGCGCCCAAAATCCAGTGGAATCTGAAGAACCGGCAGGCTAGATTCCACTGTTTGGGGAGATGATGATTGATTTTCGACCACTTCAGTTGTTCCTCCTTGGTTCAAACCGTTCAAGTTGTGGGTTGAATTATTGTTTACTTACATTAAAATGCGAAATCAGTTCTTGCAGTTCCTCAGACATGCTGTTCAAACGGGTAGAGGAATCAACAAGTGTAATCAGTGATGCTTTTTGTTCATCAACAGATGAAGAAATCCGTTCACTATTATCAGCTGTCTTACTCACACTCGCAGACAAATCATCCGCAGTTGCGGTCATTTCTTCTGTACCTGCAGATATTTCTTCTGTAGCACTGGATACTTCCTGGATCTGATTCGATACTTTCTTGGCTGCTTCCAGAATCTCTTCGAACAACTGACCCGTTTGATCAGCTACGCTGAGCCCTGTATCCACTTCAGACGTTCCTTGTTCCATCGCACGAACGGCTTGTCTAATTTCAGCCTGAATCTCCTGGATCAGTACGGCAACCTGGCTCGTGGATTCTTCAGACTGCTCAGCAAGCTTACGTACTTCACCTGCTACAACCGCGAATCCTCGACCTTCTTCACCAACACGTGCTGCTTCAATCGATGCGTTGAGTGCAAGCAAGTTCGTCTGGCTGGAAATGCCTGAGATGATACTTAGAATATCGCCAATTTCCTGCGAGCGGCTCTCCAGAACCTGAATGGCCGATGCGGTGTTTTTAACAGATTCCGTAATCAGATTCATCTGTTCGGATACCTGACGAACCACACTGTTTCCTTGTTGGGATCGACGTTCCATCTCATAGGCCTCGTCAGCTACACTCGCTGAACTGCTGGCAATAGTCTGAATGACGACAGCCATCTCGGACATCGCACGGGCACTATCGCGGGTCGCCTGTTCCTGCGCACGAATGTTGGATGTAATCTGAGTAACATTACTATTAATAGTATCAGCATTCTCGCTGTTTCTCTCGGAGACTTCATACAGTTCCTTGGCAGACTCGTTAACTTCTTGCGAAGTGATTTGTACTTTGACGATGGTATCGTTGATCTTGCGAACCATGGTATTGAACTTTTCGTTCACAATGCCCAGATCGTCTTTGCCTGTCGGAATTTTGACATTCAAATTACCCCGGCTTACGTCATCAATCCCTTTGATCAGGTGACGAATAGGGGAGAGCGTGTTTTTGACAACAAGATATTGGATAATCAGGAACAACAGCAGGAACGCTACCAGGATGATTATTCCGTTCTTAAGCAATTTGTTCAGTCCGGCAGGTACTGCTGATGCGTCTGCATCGACTGCAAAGTAAGAGTAAATCTTGCCATTACTATCCTTGATCGGATAAGCAATGGTTGTCCAGGTTCCGAAGTCGTCGGAATAAAATGTGGTGAACGTTGGGCGATCCGTATTCACCATTTCTTTCAGTGCATTTGCCACAACGACAGGCTGTTCATACATGTCGCCGATATTTACATTTTCACTCTGGAAGGCTTCCTTCAGATTGGTTGGCATGGCAACCAGGGAAGTTAACCGCTTGTTATCTCCACCCAGCTCTACACCAAAGATGTAGGCTTGTGCAATGTTGGGATAATATTGTTGCATTTCATCGAAATAGGCACGCAATTTGGTTTGTGCTTTTCCATCGTAATTGGCTTCTGTAATAGCAGCCTGTACTTCGGTGGAATCAATGCCCTCTGCCCATTTTTTGGTGATTTGTTCTACTTGACCATGTAGCTGGTCAACGAGAATCGTTTTTTGAAAGTAATAGCTGCTGGCAATAAGTGCCACGCCGATAATAATGATGTTAGTAAATGAAAGTAACAGATTTTTGGAGAAAAAAGACATGCTTTTCCAACTTAATGATTTCACTAAAGTCCACTCCTGATCTTCTTTGAATTGATAATATGCTGAAGTCTTCATGATGCAAATTAAGTCATTCCCGTATCCCCTCCAAAGGTATAATATGCGACCATGGTCTTGGGTTTCTAGTCGCTATGTAGAGATATTTTTACCTAGATACCCATGGGTGTCTAATTATTAAAACACATCTATACTTAATATGTCGTATAAAATGTCGTCAAATTGAATAGTTTTGTTAAAACTTTTTTAATATTTTACGTATTTATGGACATATGAAGGAGTGATTTAGGTATTTAGAACTGTTTATTTAAAATAATTCCCATTTTTTAGTTTCATTCTGTATTCTATAACATGGTGGGTTAAAAAACATCCTAAAACATTGAAAAAATAGTGAAAACGACAGAAAACGGACTTTCTTCTGCCACACAAATCAGATATCAGGGAGGAGAAGCTAACCAAGAATGTACATAAGCAACATCAATGATACATGTGAAGCGGAGAAACAGGCCAAGTTTTCCAGTTCAACAAGTCATGCACAGATATACATCGGAAGCGGTTTTATCTATAATAACTACAGTATGCATTTCTCAAATCATGAGCAGGCGGGGGTTTATAGATGAATCTTAAACAGATAGCAGCTGAACGCGCGGCAGAATATGTTCAAGATGGAATGAAGGTTGGATTGGGTACAGGATCAACGGCGTATTACGCTATTTGTCGAATTGGTGAGCGAGTACGTGAAGGGTTGAACATTCAGGCTGTAGCTACTTCGGAAGCATCGGACAAGCTCGCCAAAGAGTGGGGAATTCCGATCGTTCCATTTGATCAAATTGGACGTCTGGATCTTACCATTGACGGTGCAGATGAAGTTGATCCTGAGTTTAACCTGATCAAAGGTGGCGGCGGGGCGCTTTTGCGTGAGAAAATTGTAGCTGCAAACAGTGACAAACTGATTATTGTGGCGGATGGCAGCAAAGCCGTACAAAAGCTGGGGAAATTCCCGTTGCCAGTTGAAGTGGTTCCGTTTGCTTCAGAATGGACCTTCCAGGCGCTGGAGAAACTCGGATGTCATCCGGAATGGCGTATGGATGGGGATCAACGTTATCTTACGGATAATGGAAACCTCATTGCAGATTGCCGCATGGAAGCCATAGAACATGCTGCGGAGCTTAACGTTCAGTTAAATATGCTCCCAGGTGTTGTCGATAATGGATTGTTTATCAAAATGGCGGACACCGTCATTCTTGCGAAGGATGATGGCAGCATCGATGAGCGTCATCGTTCATGAACGGAAAGTGAGGTCATTGCATAGATGAGGGAAAACCCGTTAGTGGATGGTGAGATTGTTCTTCGATGTGTGGAGAAAGAAGATCTGACTGAACTCTATGAATTGATCTACAGTGAAGACGTACCGGAATGGAAGCAATGGGATGCGCCATATTATGCCCTTGAACATGAGAGCTACGAAGACTTCGAACGGAGCATGTTAAGAAGACTTGAAGCAACTCAGAGCAATGTTGATCCGGACTCCATTCGAATTATTGAGCTGAATGGACGAATCGTCGGTACAATCAGCTACTATTGGGAACATCGTCCATCCATGTGGCTGGAAATGGGAATAGTGCTGTATCGTTCAGCCCAATGGGGGCACGGGATCGGCACGCGAGTACTTCAGATATGGTCCAGCTACTTATTCGAGAAATTGTCCTTGGCCCGGGTTGGGTTGACGACCTGGTCAGGCAATGAACGGATGATGCGTTCAGCTTCGAAGGCGGGACTGCAGGTAGAAGGACGCATGCGCAAATGCCGCATCGTGGATGGCAAGCATTATGATTCGATTCGTATGGGAATGCTGCGCGAAGAGTGGGAGCAGATACGATCTTCAGGCGCAGCTCGAAATGTAAACAAGTGATGGAGGATTAAGAAATGCCGAACAACGAGGACAATCGGGAACTGTCTTTACAATTATTTGTGGTTCTCGCTCGCGCATATAATTCCGTTACATCCAGATCCAATCGGGATATCCAGAGTCATGGACTGAATACAACAGAATTTGGCGTGCTTGATTTGTTATACCATAAAGGGCCGCAGGCGTTGCAAAAGATCGGTGAAAAAGTGTTAATGTCCAGCGGCAATATCACGTATGTTGTGGACAAGCTTCAGAACAAAAATCTGCTGATTCGTCGAGCATCCAAGGAAGATCGGCGTGTCATATACGCTGAATTGACGGAGGAAGGAAGACATCTGTTCACACAAATCTTTCCTCAGCACCACCAGGTGATCATTGATGCGGTGGATGGGCTGGAACCTTCGGAAAAGGCGGATGCGATTCGTTTGTTAAAAAAGCTTGGTCTCGCCGCAGAGGGGAAAACTGACTTGCGTTAATAACGCAGGTCAGTTTTTTTATATGAATGTATGCCATTCGTCGTTCATGTATAATGAATAAATAGGTTGTATTTGAACGGGGACGATCGAGGCTGCTGAAGCTGCTGCAAGAGATTGAGAAAGCCTTTGTATAAGCAGTAGGGCTTAATTCGCGATTAGGAGAGTGATCATGTGATGTCTAATGAACATGGAGAGAAGAACTCATCGCACAAAACGATTGAACCGTTATCCAATCAGATGGTTCACGGCAAGGGGAGCCAAGAGCAGAGTTGTATATCTCTTCCGATATCAATCTTGCTTGCAGATGATAACGCCATCAATCGGCAAGTTGTGAAGATGCAACTCAAAAGGCTGGGCATGACGCAAGTGGATACCGTCTCTAATGGGGAAGAGGCTAGCGAGGCCTTTCTTAGCAATAAGTATAGTATGATCCTGATGGATAACATGATGCCTGTAATGGATGGACTGGAGGCTACACGTCATATCAGAGCCATAGAACAGGATAAGATGTGGCACCCTATTCCGATTATTGCGATGACAGGAAATGTGATGGATGGAGAGAAAGAGAAATGTTTTGAAGCCGGGATGAATGATTTTATTGGTAAACCCTTCACGCTTGAAGCTCTAAACAACGTGATTCAGAAGTGGCAACAAGCATCACAGCCCAGAGAAATTACGAAATGATAGATAGTATACATACTTGTTTCACGTGGAAGATCGACTGAAAGAGAGGGGGATGTTCATGTTATTATACAGCCTTGCGGTTCTGGTGCTGATCGTTCTTGCCTTACTATGGTTAGGTGGACTTTACTTCTTCAAAACCGCCATTCGGCGTGCTCCAAAATCATTTCTGGTTGACAATCCGAATCTGATGCCCGAACCGGATAACGAAATAATAAGCAGTGCGTCTGACTTGACGTGGCTTGATACGCAGCCAATCGAAGATATATATGTTGAATCCCATGATGGATTAAAGCTGCATGGAACATGGCTTCCTTCCCCCAACGGATCGCAGCATCCAACGGTTATCCTGGCGCATGGTTATTCGGGAAAAGGCAGAGAGATGGCGGGCTTTGCCCGCTTTTATGCTGAAAAGCGGGGCTACAACGTGCTGATGCCGGATGATCGGGTTCATGGTCAAAGTGAAGGCAATATCATCGGATTCGGCTGGCTGGACCGTAGAGATTATGTTCAGTGGGTCCATTGGGTTCTGGGCAAGGTCGGCACAGAGACGGAGATCATCTTGCATGGAATTTCGATGGGAGGCGCTACAGTATTAATGACAGGTGGTGAAGCTCTCCCTGATCAGGTGAAGGCCATCGTATCGGATTGTGCGTATACCTCAGTGAAGGATGAACTGACCTTCCAGCTCAAGCAGCTATACAAGCTGCCCGCATTTCCATTTATACCCGTTACCAGTCTTATCTCTAAATGGAAGGCAGGTTACTTCTTTGGGGAGGCATCGGCACTCAATCAACTCACCAAAGTTCAAGTTCCTGTTCTTTTTATTCATGGTGAGGCAGATAGGTTTGTTCCGACAGAAATGGTTTACAGACTATATGAAGCTTGTCCGACAGAAAAAGAACTGTTGACTATCCCCCGTGCGGGTCATGGAACAGCGTTTCAAGTGGATCGTCCCCGATACGAGGAGGTGCTGGAATCCTTTTTGACAAAGAACCTATCGAATTCTTCTGCAGTATCATCATTCATCTGATTGCAATAAAGCAACCTGGGTATTAAGTAGAAGATGTCCTTAAGGGGAGGTGCAAGATGCCATATACACCTAGAGTTTGTTCATATTGTCATGAAAAAATGGCAGAGAATGAGTTCAAATGCAAATCTTGCGGCAATCTGGTTACTACCAAAACGGTTCAGCCTGAACAACCGCACATGATTGAAAATGATGAATTGATATTGGATCGATATTCAATTGTGTTGCTTGTTCTGATGACACTGTTTCTTCCTCCGGTAGCCATGACCATCGGCGGCGTGATGTTATTTAGTGACAATACGTATAAGCAGGATACAGGTAAATTACTCGTAACTGGGGCATTTGTAGTGATGGTCATTCTCACCATTATTCTCTTTGCAGTTTCGGGGACATTGACGATTAATATCTAATCTATGGAGGTGCTTTTATGGCAAATGAACAATTTGAGGCTGCACGGAAAGCAGAGGCAGGTTACCATTCTAACTTCTATCAGAATAATGAATTATTCGCGTCCGGTACCTGGATGGCGAGGCCCATGCCTATGGTTATGGATATGTTGGAGCGTCTGCTTGCCCATAAGACGGAACTGCGAGTTCTCGATTTGGGATGTGGTGTAGGCAGACATACGATACCCATTGCACAGCGTCTCGGGCAAACAAACAGTGAAGTTATCGGGGTGGATTTGCTGGATGAGGCTGTAGATGGACTTCGCAAATATGCGAAAGAATATCAGGTTGATCATATCGTGCAAGCAGAGAAAGCAGATGTTGAGCATTACGCTATCGAGCCGGATCATTTTGATTATATTGCTGCTTGCTCTTGTCTGGAACATGTATCAAATAAACAAGCTTTAGTGGAAGCTATTGAACGTTTGCAAGCGGGAACCCGTACAGGCGGCATTCATTGTATCACGATGAGTACAAGTGTAGAGGAAAAGGAAATCAACACAGGACGGGAGCTTGAGCCGTTGATTGAATTGAATCTGCCCACAACGGAGGCTATCGCATTACTGGAGAAGGCTTATACGGATTGGAATATCCTTCTTCAGGAACATGTAACACAGACGATCGAAGAGGAAAAATATGATGAACCGACACAGTTCCGTTGTGAACTGCTTCGTTTCGCTGCACAGAAGCAGTAGCAGCCTGCCGGGATCGCGTAGTAAGGTCCCGGCAGTTCGTATTACTCGGTAGCTTAATAGGAACATCACGAGAAGCATCATGGGACAGGGGACATCATCACACCAGAACATGGGGGATCAGAATGAGTACATATGTGATTGGGATGGATGGCGGGGGAAGCCATACACGTGTAGCATTAGCCGATGAGAACGGAAAGGTTTTGACTTATGTGCAAAAAGGCGGTTGCAACCGCTATCATGATGCCAATGCAGAGCAGAATGTATTGGAGGGCATTGCTGAAGCCATTCGCGGAGCTGGGTTAGAAGTGAATCAGATTGCTTCTATTCAGGCGGGGATGGCAGGCCTGGATCGGCCTGAAGATACAGTCTGGGCTGAAGCGTTACTCGCCCAAACCGGTATATTAGGCAGAATCAGCGCAGTAAATGACACACATATTGCACATACGGCAGCTTTTGGCGGTGAGCCAGGCATTGTAGCTATTGGAGGCACAGGCTCTCTGATTCTGGGTAAAACGGAACAAGGGACCTGGCTCCGCAATGACCAGTTTGGCCACTATGCGCCAACAGCAGCTCGTTTTTTGGCTTATGACGCGGTGCATTCCATCCTTGCGGGACGTTATGGTCCGCAGGACCAACCCTGGATCGAACAGCTATTAGCCTATTGGAATGTAACTTCGATTCCGGAGCTTGCTGCACTGGGCGTATCAGGTTTTGCTGAAAATAGACAGGCCATCAATCGGATATTTGGTCAAATGGCTCCTTTAGTTACCGAAGCAGCAGCCGAAAATATTCCCCTTGCGGTCAGAGTATGTGATTCAGCAGCGGATACGGCCGTTGTGGGTATTCTCATGCTTGCATCATGTTTTGAAGATCAACAGGTGCGCATGACGCTTACAGGAAGTTGTCTGAGTACACCTTATATGGTGGAGGCCGTTCGAAAGGGGCTGGATGCAGCCTATACACCGGGTGGACAACAGATTCATTACATTACCAGCCATGTGCCGGCAGTCGGAGGTGCGCTGCTGGATGCATATCATTTGGCAGGAATTCAGGTGCCGGAAGGCATCACGTCTGATCTCCAATCGGAACTGAAACGGCATACGACTTGAACTTTTAAAGGCTAACGACTACAATACGATAACGGAATCAAGCAAGGTATAGGAGGAATCAGGGTGTTAATTCAATTGAAATCACGCATACAGGAGCCGGAAGTACAGGAGCTGTTGTCCTACTCGGTCTTTCCCGACCCGGATCACCTGAATCGTGCGTTACAACAGTATGTTGATAAGGAAGAGCTGCATTTGGACGGTTATGAAGACGAAGGCCAGCTGATCGGTCTGATTGGATATGAATCTACAGGAACGAGTGAGATCACCATTCATCATATTGCAGTTCTGCCTGAGAATCGTTTTAAAAATTATGGTCGTGGCATGATATCACAGGTGCTGGCCAAATATAACCCCGACAGACTGATCGCAGAGACCGATGTGGAAGCTGTGGAATTTTATCGAAATACCGGATTCGTAGTGTACAGCCTGGGTGAGCTGTATCCGGGTGTGGAGCGATTCCGCTGTGTGCTGGAAAAAGACGAGGAGCAAGACGAAGACTAGTAACTGTCTACTACTGTGTAACGTAAAGAGAGCATAATCATAACAGGATGTTGGATTTGGCGAAGCAGCTGAGTCGGACGTCCTGTTTTTTTGTCGTTTGTTTAAAAAAAATAGGAAAAACGTATTGCTTTGCAATATAGTTTCATTATAGAATAGTTTCATTGGAGAATAGTTCTATAAGTGAACTATATTTTGAGGGAAGGAGAATGAAGAATGAACACACCAGATGCTAGAAGTTTGGTTAACCGCTATTTGGATGCTTCTTTCCTGGTAACCAAACGGTTTGATACCCAGATACGTGAACGCTTGGGGCAAACGATTACTACTGATCAGTTCTGTGCACTTCGTTTGATCGAAGAGAAGCCGTTATGCACGCCCTCTGATCTGGCAGAGCTTTTATGTGTGGGCAAGAGCAGTATCACTGCTCTGGTTAACAAGCTGGTGGATCGGGATCTGGTCCATCGGGCCGGGGATGAGCGCGACCGTAGAGTGGTCTATTTGACTCTGACAGACAATGGACGTGAAGTATACAAGGAAACGGAACAGGAAATACAGCAGCTTCTGGAGCCGTATTTGGTCCATTTCAAACCGGAAGAGGTTCAGAATTTCATTGAATCTTTTGAGAAGCTGGCAGCTCTACTAACGCATGAAGGAGGACAGGAGAACGAATGAGAACGATTTTGAAAGCGCGATGGTGGTTGATGGGGCTATGGGTTGTTGTGGCTGCTGTATTAATGTTCACCGCCCCTAACATGAGTGAATTGATTCGGGAAAAGGGGCAGTTTTCGGTTCCTGAAGGACACTCTTCCACCCAGGCAGCGGCGATTTTGGAAGAAGCTGCAGCACAAAAGGGTGAGCAGCAGGGCAGCCAGTTGGCTCTTGTCTTTTATAATCCGGATGGTTTGGGTGCCGAGGGTAAAGAAGAGGCAGAACAGGCCGTTAAGAAACTGGAGGCAGAAAAGGAGAAGCTTGGCATTCTGTCCATACTGGAGCCTTTCTCTCAGCCTGAATTATCAGACAAAATGATCTCTGCGGATGGCAAGACGATCTTGACGTCGCTTTCTATTGATCAGGGAGACCGTACAGTCAAGGAAATGCGCGAAGACCTCAATGAAGCTTTGTCATCGGTCAATGTGGAACATTACATAACCGGTAAAGGTTTGATTGATGAGGATACGGTGGAAAGTTCCCAAGAAGGACTCAAAAAATCGGAGTACATTACTGTAGTATTTATTTTGCTCATCTTGTTTCTTGTATTCCGCTCTTTTGTCGCTCCATTTGTTCCACTGCTTACGGTGGGGATCAGCTACATTGTTTCACAGCAGATTGTCGCGTTCCTTGTGGACGGACTTGACTTCCCTATATCGACGTTTACGCAGATCTTTATGGTGGCAGTCATGTTCGGGATCGGTACGGACTATTGCATCCTGTTGATTAGCCGGTTTAAGGAAGAATTGGCTCATCATGAAAATACTTGGGATGCCATTATTGCAACGTACCGCACAGCAGGCAAAACGGTATTCTTCTCAGCACTGGCCGTGCTGGTTGGATTCATTGCCATTGGTTTTGCGCAGTTTATGTTGTATCGTTCCGCGGTAGCAGTTGCTGTCGGTATTGCGGTGATGATGCTGGCATTAGTCACGATTGTTCCATTTTTCATGGCAGTACTGGGCAAAAGGTTGTTCTGGCCTTCCAAGGGTTCACTGGAACATGCCGAGAGCAAGATTTATGGTGCAGCCGGCCGTTTCTCCCTAAAACGTCCATGGGCAGCTCTGCTCATCGTTGCAGCGGTATGTGTGCCTTTGCTGGCAACTTACGATGGCAAACTGTCGTTTAACAGTCTCGATGAGATTGGTGAGAAATATGATTCGGTCAAAGCATTCAATATCATTTCGGACAGCTTCGGTCCGGGTGAATCCTTACCTGGTCAGGTCGTGATCCAGAATGATGAAGCTATGGATAACGCCAAGTACATGGCGCTCGCTGAAAAAATCAGCCGGGAAGTGGAGAAGGTGCCAGGGATCTCTGGTGTCCGCAGTATGACACGTCCAACCGGTGATGAGATCAAAGATTTTGAAGTGACACAACAAGTAGGGACATTGTCTGATGGTTTGGGCGAAGGTAAAACGGGTCTGGATAAAATCCGTGATGGCCTGAGCGAAGCCAGCAGTCAGTTAAGCAAAAATGAACCACAACTTAAAGAAGCTGCGGATGGGGCTGGAGAACTGACCAAAGGTACTTCCCAACTGCAGTCTGGTATTACACAGTTGTCGGAAGGACTTCAGCAGATTGAAAAAGGAATTCGTGACGGCTCCTCGGGCGCCGGTGATCTAAAAGCAGGTCTGCAAAAAGCCAAAACGAGTGCAGATCAACTTGCACAGGCCAACAATCAGCTGCTTCAAGCCTATCGTCAGGCAGGAGCAGGTGTCGCAGCGCTGGGTGATGGTGTAGGTGAACTGCAACAACAACTCAAAGGTGTATCTACAGCGTTGACCAGCTTGAATGAATCGTTCACAGCGCTTGAAGAGCGCTATCCTGATTTGCTGCAAGACGCCGATTATCAGCGGGTCAAAGGCACCCTTGGTGAAACAGGTACCGGCACGGCACAGCTTGCTCAAGGTTTGGGTCAAATTCAAACCAAGCTGGGAGAAGCCGCGGCTGGAATTAATCAGGCGAACGTTGGCTTTGCCTCCGCAACTTCCGGACAGAAGGCACTTGCCGATGGTCTGGGTCAGATTGTGACGGGAATCAGTCAGTTGCAATCCGGTCTCAAACAGGCCGCTGACGGTCAAGGTAAAGTGATTAGTGAAATTCCTTCAATTCAGAAAGGACTTGGTCAGCTTCAGGGCGGCCAAGAAAAAATTCAGCAAGGCTTCTCGGATCTGAGTGGTCAACTGACTCAATTGACAGATGGTCTTAATCAGAGTGTAGATGGAATCGAACAGGTTTCAGGTGGACTCGATTCAGCACAGGACTACCTGACACAATTGCAAAACTCTCCTGATTCCGATCTGGCAGGCTGGTATGTTCCTGAAGAAGCACTGAATAGTAAAGACTTTACACAGGTATTCGATACGTATCTGTCCAAAGATCGGAAAACGATGACGATTGACGTTATTTTTGCGGAAAATCCATATGGAACTGAAGCGATTGATCGTGTTCCGGATATTGAAGCTGCTGTACATCGTGCCGTACAAGGTAGTGCACTCGAAAAAGCGGATATTGCAATTGGTGGGGTAACCAGTACCTTTGCAGATCTGCAGGAAGTCTCCAACAACGACTACACGCGCACAGTTATGCTGATGCTTGCAGGAACGTTTATCATTCTGGTTCTGCTGCTCCGTTCAGTTATTATGCCGCTGTATCTGATCGTCTCGTTGCTGCTGGCGTATTTCACATCGATGGCCCTGACTGAAGCGATCTTTGTGAATATACTTGGGTTCTCGGGTATCAGTTGGGTTACGCCGTTCTTCGGCTTTGTCATGCTGATTGCACTGGGAGTGGATTACAGCATCTTCCTGATGGACCGTTTCAATGAGAACAAAGGTATGAGAGTCCAGGATGCCATACTGTACGCCATGAAAAACATGGGTACGGTCATCCTGTCTGCAGCCGTCATTCTGAGTGGTACCTTTGCCGCAATGTATCCATCGGGAGTTCTTTCGATGATGCAAATTGCGACGGTTGTACTCAGCGGACTGATCTTGTATTCTCTGCTATTCCTGCCATTCTTCGTTCCTGTAATGGTGAAAATGTTTGGCCGTGCCAACTGGTGGCCATTCCCGAACAAGGAACAGGCAGATTCCGTTGATTCGGATCGTAATATAGGCATGTAATGTAAAATGATATATGAAAGCCCCGCTGGATCCCCGGCGGGGCTTTCTGTGTTGTTTTGAACAATCTTTTATGAAACGGACAAATAAATGTGTATGCCTACGGACACCATCCCGCGCCTTGTCTCCGTTACTCTCATACGATATATAGGAATTGTATATGGAGTGGTTTATAACACAGCAGAGAGGGGCGGCGGGATGGTATATCGATATGTGGCTATAGGAGATTCATTAACGGTAGGTACAGGAGCGCTGCTGGGCACCGGCTTTGTTCCTTTATATCGGAGAATGGCAGAAACGAATGTGCGTACGTTTGTATCCATGGAGAATTTGGGCGTGAATGGACTTACGTCAGGGGAAATGCTGCAGATGATATCCAACAATCCAAGAGTACGCCAATCACTGCGTGAGGCGGATATTATTACGTTGTCCATTGGTGGGAACGATCTCATTCGTACATTCAAAGCAAGTGGCGGGATCCCGAATGCAAGTAAAATGACACAGGTGCTTGGGGATACTCGCAGTAACGTGTCCCAGATTATGAGGCATATCCGGCAGTTGAAAGGAAACAGTGTATATATGGTCCGTACGATTGGGTTGTACAACCCGTATCCGCAAGCGGCGGAAGCTGCATATTGGGTGCGGCAGTATAATTCCTTTCTGAATAGTGCAGGATCGGGGAACTATGCCTGTGCTCAGGTCTATGACCGGTTTGAAGGGCGTGAACGTGAACTGTTATTTTGGGACAGGGTTCATCCAAATGCAAAAGGCTATCGCGTGATTGCAGAACAGCTGAATCGTACAGGGTACTATCCATTTGCCTGATCAGCAGGCAGTTAAGCTTAGAATGACTATTCACTTGGAGCTGACTAGACCGTAAGAAATACTTCCGTTAAGATGAGGACATATAGAGGTTGTATTATGTGAGGTAAAGGAGTTATTTTTGGTGCACATCATCGATTCAGGTTCCCTAAATGATTCAGAACAGCAGCTCATATCCACCGTTTTATCCTCATATGGCTTCACGTCCAACTGGAAAGCTCAGCGTGGAAAGGGAGGCATGAACAACTCTACCTTCATGGTAGAGATAGACGAAGAATGTTACGTGCTGAGGCAGTATGAAACGCATAATGATCAAATGAAAATTGCTTTTGAACATGAGGTGCTGTCTGCCTTGTCACGTTCAGAGTTTGAGCTTCATGTGCCTGCGCCCGTTAGCCTTCCTGATGATAAGCATGCAACATTTCTAGCTGTGCAGGATCGTTCCTCGGGCCGGAGCAAAATTGTGACGTTGTTCCATTATCGTGAGGGACATAATCCCGTGTGGAATACACCAGAGCAGCTGCGCGGACTGGGCAGGGCGGCTGGCATGCTGTCTTCCGTTATGGCGCACCTTCCCATATCCCTGGCTCCCGTTTATCCGCCCTATTATCAGATTCAGGAGGCTTACCCGCTCTGTTCACCGGAGAAATTGTTACAACTATGCACCTCACCCCCGGATACGCTGATGGCATGTGCAGATGATCTGCAGAAGCTGAAAGTTGTATTGCCAGACTTATTCAATACGCTGCGAGGTATGGAGCTTTTGCCACATCAATTGGTCCATGGGGATTTGAATGCATCCAATGTATTGGCAGACTCTCAGGATATCATATGTGCTATTTTGGATTTTGAATTTGCCACATGGGATCTGCGGGTAATGGAGCTTGCTGTGCCCATGTCTGACCTGCTGACGATGGACAAGGAGCAGGCATGGATGTGGGAGGCTTTGGAGGGAATGATTCAGGGATTCAGGCAACAGGTCAACTTAAAACCAGAGGAGCTGGACGTGATTCCAGCGCTTATTTTACTTCGAAGTCTGGATGTGGTGATGCATTTTATCAGTCGATTGTTCGAAGGTACAGATGGGCCTGAAGTGGCTGTGCAGCAAATCAGGAAGCTGAGGGATCGGATAGACTGGATGAAAGGTAATGAGGAACGGCTGCGTAAGCTGCTGATTTAACTCTGCAACATGTGGATGTATAACAAAAGAGCACTGATTTCTGCCTTGAGGCAAGAATCAGTGCTCTTTTTATTTGGTGAAATTTTTATCACGAATGAATGGAAGGGATGCGTTCATTGCAAATTCACGACGTCGAATCCAATGTCCAATCTAACGTAATCAAGTACCCTTACAGTCCACGCTTGCGGAACCAGCTGCGAACAGCCCAGCGACGTTCCTGGCGCTTCTTATATTTTGGCAGGGAGCGATACACGTTCAGTGATTGCTCATAGGCTTGCTTGGCATCTGCGGTACGTCCAAGGGAGCGGTACACCGAGCCGAGCAGATAATACGCTTCACTGGATGAGGAATGAATCTCTTGGAATTGCTGAACGTATGCCAGCGCTTTGTCCCGGTGGCTATCCTTGAATGCACCTGCAAGTGTCAGATAAGGACGTCCATATTTCACCCTTGGATTAATATCCAGTGCCTGCAAAATATGACGCTCGCCTTCTTCCGTTTGGCCCAGATGGAGTTCAGTTGTGCCTAGCGCCTCCCAATATTCGGCTGATTGTTCATAAGGACGCTCCAGTTCCAGCAGCAAGGCATGAGCTTCGCTATAACGTTTGCGTTCAATCAACAGACGGGCCAGATCCAGCTTGGAAGAGACTTCATTCGGACTCATGGCAAGCTGCTGCCGGAGCCGTGAGATGTTACGCATACGTTTAAGTGGCTTCATGAAGCTTGGCATCACCCCAACATAGCGACGATCCAGGAAATACAGAATGATGAGGAAAATAATAACCGCCAAGAATGGATTGCCTACAATCCGCCACAGCAGGCCAAAGATTAGAAATTTAATCAGCACGACAAAGTCAACTCCATTTATGATGTAATCGCATTTCGAACACTTAAAATATATTTGGATTGGTCCAGCGGGTTAACTCCTCTGCGCTTCCGCGTATGGGTCTGATCCGAAGGGCAATCCTGGTACCCGGCAAAAGAAGTCGTGAGTACCCCGCGTCCGCTCGTCTCTGAACGCAGCTTCACCGGATAATCCATGGAGCTTGCCAGAGGCATACGTCCTTCAACGATGCATCGTCCGCCTCCGATGATCGGCGCTTCAAAGGTTGCTCGCATATGTACCAGATCACTAAGCGCTTTGCCGCCGTACTCCTCCGGAACCGTTAACCGGAAATTCAGGATGGGTTCCAGCAGGGTTGTACCTGTGTTTGCCAACCCATCCATAATTCCCATCGGCGTAGCTACTACAAAATCCAGGGGATGGGTATGCCAGACATGGTGCTCTCCTTCGATTAGCGTAATGCGCAGGTCGGTAACTTCCCACCCCAACAAACCCTGAGATAGCGCTTCGGGAATACGGCGTTCTACTTCATTCTGATAACGGAGCAGGAGATGATCTGTCCGGACAGTGGATGAGTAGATCAGACCGCTGCCACGTGGCAAAGGCTCAATGCTGAATCGAAGAATGGCCCAGCAGGGCTTGGGCATCGTATATGCGATGAATCCTTCCCCGGAAGAACGAGGGGTTTCCTTATAGATGACGGACGGTGGGTCAAATACGACATCCAGTCCGAAACGACTCATCAACAGGCTGGACAGAATCTCAAGCTGAATGGTTCCCATGACTTTAAGATGCAGTTCCCGTTCTTCAGGCAACCATTGCAAATCGAGTAGAGGATCTTCATCCGTCAGCTCTTGCAATGCCGCTACAAGGTCAGGATAACGAGCTGTGTCTTTACCATGGACCTGCACGGTCAACAAGGGAACAGCCAGCTGGGGTACAGGAGGCACACCTTCGGGGCTGCCAATAATATCACCAACATGGGTTTCGCTTAGTCCGTACAGTGCGGCGATCTGTCCGGCATGAACAGCACCGGTATCCGCCCATTTCCGACCATCCATTCGGCGAATCTGTGTCACTTTCTCTTCCAGCTTCCGAGTGGAGTTATAGATCGTATCCCGATTATGCACGCTGCCACCATACATGCGAACATAGGCTGTACGGCCCATCGTTTTATCCCGTTCAATTTTGAATACAACCCCGGATACTGAAGGTTCTTGAGGCTGTGCAGGTGCTGGAAGAAATTCGATGATGGCATCCAACAGTTCGGTTACGCCGATCCCTTTGCCAGAAGCACCATAACAAATGGGGAACACTTCGCCCTGATGCACCTTTTTGCGAAATGCTTCATCTAGCTGGTCAGCAGGTAGCGTTTCACCATTAATGTAGGCTTCCATCAGATCTTCGTCCAGTTCGGCAAGTAATTCAAAAAGGCCAGGGATAGATGAAGAAGAACCCTTCACTTGCGTTTGGCTATCATTCCATAAGGAGTCAATGCCCTCAAATACATCTTCATTCATACGAAAGGATTGGACCTCGCATACGAAAGGAGATAGGCTGGAGCGGATCTGATCAATAACCGTCTCAGCAGAGGCACCAACCCGATCCATTTTGTTCATATAAATCAGGGTAGGAATTCCAAGCGAGCGGAGAGCATGCCAGATGGTCTCGCTTTGGGATTGGACCCCTTCCACGGCGGACACAATCAGTACGGCTCCGTCCATAACACGCAGGGCTCGCTCTACCTCAGAGCTGAAATCGATATGTCCCGGCGTATCAATCAGATCAATAATCGTATCTTTCCAGATCAAAGAGGTCATAGCTGCCTGCACGGAAATGCCTCGTTCCTTTTCAATATCCAGAGAGTCTGTGGCTGTAGTTCCGTCATCTACGCGACCTGGACTGCGTACGACACCGCTTTGAAATAACATATGTTCTGTCGTTGTTGTTTTCCCTGCATCGACGTGTGCGAAGATGCCGATATTTCTGCGATTCAATTCGTTTAACATGGGATGTAAGGCTCCTCTGGCAGCAGAAACGCATCGTTTCCGACATTGTAATTCAGTATTATAACATACCACACGAATAGTATGGAAGAATATGTTACACACAGACAAATCTCTACATTTCAGGATGTCGTGACAATCACGTTTGATCCTGATTCTTCATGGTTTTACGGTAGGCAGCGGGTGTGGTACCCGTCAGTTTCTTGAATTGTCTATAAAAATGGGGCAGGCTCTCAAAACCGCAAGCATCGGCAACAACGGCCATCGTCTCATCACTTCGAAGCAGATGCTCTTTTGCCATAATGACCCGGCGGGCCAATGCATAGTCAGTTAGCGTCATGCCGGTATATCTTTTGAAGGCACGGCTGAAGTGCGCCGGGGATACGGCTGCCTGCCGTGCCAGTTCCGGCAAGGAAAGGCCACTGCGCAGCTCTTCATCCATATGAATCAGCGTAGAGGAGAGCCAGCTTGGTCCAGGAACAGTTCTGGCAGGACTTGCAGGACCAACTGCCTCCAATCGCTCCAGATATATAAGTAAGAGCTGCAACCGCAGCAGAGCGGCGTGGGCACTCAGGTGATGTTCTAACTGGAATTCTGCATGAATGTCGTCAATTAATGCAGCCACCTGTGCTTGCTCCGTGGCTTCTAGATGCCTCTTGTACACCCTGCGTTTGCGGCAGCGTTCAAATAGAGAGAGCATGGCTGACGCACTGCCTCCCGCTGTGGAGGCCAGTAATCCTGGACTGAAGAACAAGGCCGACGAAGTCACCGGATTCCCGGCATCCGGTAATGCGCGGTGTACCGTGCTGCCAGGAATGATAAACAAATCGCCCTCCTGCATGTCTTCAAGACTAGTATCAATGAAAATGGTGCCCTGACCCCGATATACATAAATAATTTCATGCCAGTCATGAAGATGATCCGGCAACTCGTTCTGGGGGGACTTGGTATCTGCATACACCAGACGAAAGGGAATCCCCGATTCCGCCTGAATGGTTGTACGAACGGGCGAACGTTCCATTCGATCTCCTTTCAAAACAGTGCTAACAAAAAAGTGCTTACATCTGATCATGAAAGAGTACATTTACCGCAATATAAGCAATTAAATTTCCTTTTATTGATGATACAATGAATTTAAAGCGTTTTCAATGGAAGTGTAAGCAGCTGTTTCTGTGCAGCGTGACATCTGATATTGACAAATAAAACGATGAGGTGAGTGTTCATGTCGGCGAGCACGAAAAGGCCACGGCTAAAGCTGAATCTGCTTGGAAGTGATAACCAGCGCAAATGCAAAGAAGTGATGGAACGTCCCGTAAAGGTACTACAGATTGGGGAAGGCAACTTTTTGCGTGGGTTTGTAGACTGGATGCTTCATGAGAGTGCCAGACAAGGCAAATTCCATGGCAGTGTTGCCGTGACCCAACCTCGACCTGGGGGAAAGGCAAAGCTGGAACAAATTCGTGATCAGGATGGATTGTACACGATGATTACCCGGGGACTGTCACAGGGAAAAGCAGTGGAGCGTACAGAAATGATCTCGATTTTTTCACAGTGTATTAATCCGTACGAAGAATGGCAGGATTTTCTGAAACTAGCGGAATTGCCCTCCCTAGAGTTTGTCATCTCCAATACAACCGAATCGGGATTGAAATATACGTATTCAGAGTACACGCAGGGTGAGCCGGTACAATCGTTTCCAGGTAAACTGACAGTCTTCTTGCATCAACGTTATCTGCGGTTTGATGGGGACCCTTCCCGAGGATTGATTCACCTGCCGTGTGAGTTGCTTGAGGGCAACGGGGATGTACTGCGCAGTTGTGTGCTGCGGCATAGTGAGGATTTTGGTTATTCTGAAGGCTTTCGTTCATGGATTGAGAACCATAACTTGTTCCTGAACAATCTGGTTGACCGGATTGTCACGGGTGCACCGACTACGGAAGAAGCCGATTCCCTGACCAATCGCTGGGGATACGAGGATCAACTGGTCAATACGGCTGAGCCATATCATTTCTGGGCCATTCAGGCAGATGAAGTACTAGACAAGAAACTCCCCCTGAAACAGGCGGGGCTCAACGTACATTGGGTGAAGGATTTGAAACCTTTTCAGTTGCGCAAAGTTCGTATTCTGAATGGTGCTCATACTCTCATGTCATCGCTCGGCATTCTGCAAGGCAAGGAATATGTGAGAGAGACGATGGAAGACCCAGAGTTTGGCTCTTGGGTCAGAGAAGCGGTACATCAGGAGATCGTGCCTGCACTGGATATGCCGGATCATAATCTGGATCAGTACGCAGGGGAAGTGTTTGAACGTTTCCTCAATCCGTATATTAATCACAAGCTGCAGGATATTGCATTAAATACAGTAGGAAAGTTCAAGGTCCGTGTGCTGCCTACACTTTTGGCCTATGAGCAAAATCAGGGAACCTGGCCTTACCGGCTCGTAAAGGGATTTGCGGGATTATTGTGTCTGTATCGTCCAGTGAACACGCCGGATGGTTATATGGCACAGCGACTGAACGGTGAATCTGTCCTGCTTCGGGATGATGCGGATGTACTGGCTGCACTCGCCAAGCATTGGGATAGTTATGATCCTTTGAAGCGGGATAAGCAGCAATTAGACCAGAGTGTCGCTGCTGTATTATCTGATGTATCGATCTGGGGAGAGAATCTGGATGATCGAGAGGGGCTTCGCGAAGCACTCGTTCACGAAATTGGTTTGCTGGAAGGTGAGAGTTAATGAACACAACACGTACAGTTAATGACTGGATCGCGATTCAACCGCAGGATGATGTCATTATAGCTCTTCGGGATTATGTAAAAGGGGAACATATTACCCTGCCAGACAGCACTGCTTTTACATTAAGGGAAGACGTACCCAAAGGCCATAAAATTGCTGTGCATACCCTCGCACCGGGTGAGGATGTGATGAAATATGGTTTTTCCATTGGGATAGCCAAGGAACAGATCGAACAGGGTAGCTGGATTCACAGTCACAATCTAAAAACAGGACTTCACGGTTTACTTGAATACCAGTATCAGCCGGGACCACCTGTCCAGACGGACATGCCTCCTGAACATCTGCGTTCATTTGATGGATATCTGCGCCCTAACGGTGAAGCAGGTATTCGTAATGAAATCTGGATTGTAAATACGGTCGGCTGCATTAATAAAGTGTGTGAGGCTTTGGCTCGGATGGGCCAGTCTCAGTTCGGCAGCAGGGTGGATGGCGTATATCATTTCCCACACCCGTTCGGCTGCTCGCAGCTTGGAGATGACCTGAAATATACGCAGCAGGTATTGGCTTCCCTGGTAGAACACCCGAATGCTGGCGGCGTGCTGGTCATTGGTCTGGGTTGCGAAAATAATCAGGTAGACCAGTTCCGTGAATGTATCGCACCGGAATATCAGGGGAAAGTCCGTTTTCTCAAAGCGCAGGAAACTGATGACGAACTTGAGGAAGGACTTCGTCTGATGGAAGAGCTCGTGGAGCTCGTCGAACATGAACAGCGTCAGCCGCTACCTTTGAGCAAGCTCAAAATTGGATTGAAGTGCGGCGGTTCGGACGGTCTGTCCGGGATTACGGCGAATCCGCTCGTAGGCTCCGTTGCGGATATGCTGGTTGCTGCCGGAGGTACGGCTATATTGACCGAAGTTCCCGAGATGTTTGGTGCAGAGACCATTCTGATGAATCGGGCGGCCAATGAGCAGGTATTTGATGATTTGGTAGACTTGGTGAACGGTTTCAAACAATACTTTGTGAACCACGGTCAGAATATATATGAAAATCCTTCACCAGGGAATAAAGCAGGCGGGATTACCACGCTGGAAGAAAAATCTTTGGGATGTACGCAAAAGGGAGGACGTTCTTCCGTAGTTGATGTACTTCGTTACGGCAAACGTGTCACTCAAACTGGCCTGAACATTGTGGAAGCTCCGGGGAATGATCTCGTGTCTGTTACAGCACTGTCAGCTGCGGGTGCGCACATTGTTCTTTTCACGACAGGTCGCGGAACGCCGTTTGGAGGCCCGGTACCTACCGTCAAAATTGCAACCCAATCTGACCTCGCAAATCGGAAAAAGCACTGGATCGACTTTAACGCAGGTCAACTGCTGGAAGGGAAGACGATGGAGGACGTGAAAGTGCAGCTGTTCAGCCAACTGATCGATATTGCTTCAGGACGGGCGCATACACTCAGCGAGCAGCATGGATTTCGGGAAATTGCGATATTCAAGGATGGAGTCATCCTGTAATTGTATTCGTTCGTTGCTTTATATCTGTTGCATGTATGGTAAAAGTATATACAATAAATCCCGGTGGCCCTCTTCGGCTACCGGGATTTGTTGTTCAAAGGGCGTTTCAATTACTTTATGGCAAAGGATTTTTTGATTTTGATCAGTGCGGCAGCAGAAGTGTGTTTCTCCAATTGTTGTACCAGAAGTTCGCTCGCATCTGCAACGCTGCCCTCAAACGGTTCAATACCTTGACGCTTCATCCAGCAGCCTGAGGTCTCATAAGCAGAGCTGTTCCAAGCCACCTTGCCTTCAGCGAGGCCTTCTTTTTCTTTGGTGCCGCAGATGACAATGGCACACATGCTTTGAAGGTCCAGCAGCCCCTGATCAAATGCTTTTTTGTCCTCTTTGGCTCCAAAACCTGCCAGTGAACGTAATTTCCGTCCATCAATCCCCTCCTGCTTCTCGATTATCTCATACAGTTTGAATGCTTCTCGAGAGAGGAGACCCGCGTCATATTGTTCTTCCATGACTCTGGAGTCCGCTAGCAGACGGTGCACCCATGGGAAATATTCGCGTGAGACAAGAACGGCTTTCTTTTTGAGAAATTTGCCGTAGGCAGCGATCCCTTCCTCAGCCAGACGTGAACGCCACAACCAAGGATCAAGCTCGTTATCCTTGTGCCAGTTTTCTTGAGGCGTTATAGAGGACAATGAAGGGTATTCAGGAAATAAAGGGGCGAGTGGGAGCAGTCCCACAGCCTCTATTCGCTGCACAGCTTCTTCGTAAGTAACGATCGATTCATGCTCATTCATCATGATTTGGCAGGCTCCTTTTTAGCGTGTGTTACAACGATTATTGTTGGAAGTAAGATACTTCTGGTAGACTTCCTCGGCATGTTTGCGAATATCGCAGCGGAGGTTCTCGGGTTCAAGTACTTCTGCTTCACGTCCAAGTCGATAAAAGAATCGTACAGCCCAGGCCCACTCACCAGGAGGGCAAAGAAAGGACAGTTCCCAGACATCCGGAGCAATCTCGGTCATCCGTTCTCCAATATGCTTGTCCTGTTCTGCCTCGATCATTCCGCTGTAACTCAGACGTGCGGTAACACGGGTCGGAGAAGGATCGGGAGATTTCGGTTTGCTGCGCTGTCGCTTTGCCTTTTCTGCCAGCTGTTGTGATTCAAGCAGCTCAACTGGCGTAACGTCCAGAATGCGGTCTGCCCTGAACAGGCGCTGTTCACCGTGCTCCTCCGAATACGCTTCACAATACCAGAAACCGGCTGAAGCATAGACTCGAATGGGGCAGATTGTTAGCCAGCGTTGACGGGAAGCAGAGCGGTACAACATACGCAGCCACCCCTGTTCCGGGATACAAGCCAGAAGCGGTTCCAGATGATGAAGGATGTAGTTTCGCTCGGGAACATCATGCTGCAGTTGTTTGAGCATGGGGTCCATCCTTGCTTTGACATCATCCGGAATAATGCTTTTGATTTTGTCCATTAATGTCCAGCGCTTCTCTTGAAAAGGGGTATCTGCATAATGGCTTAGGCCTTCGAGAGCAAAGATGAGAGTAGCTGCTTCAACCGGGTCTAATTGCAGTGGGGGCAGTACATACCCCTCCATAAGTCTGAAGCCGCCTCCGGGACCGGAGATAGCAATGATCGGGACATTCATCTCTGAGAGAGATTGGATATCCCGCAGGATGGTACGGCGGGAAACTTCAAACTTTTCTGCAAGTGAATGTGCCGTTTCGTGACCGTGCTGCAATGCCATAACGATGGCGGCAAGCCGATTTGTTCTATTCATGTCAGCCACTCCGTTTCGAGGGTTGCGCCGCCGGAAAGGATGCTGGAGTGTTCCTCTCATTGTAGCAGTGTATAAGTGACATCATGATTGTCACCAATATTTCGCAGCATTATATTATTTATTTTTTACAGTGCAGCGCCTACTTTAGGAGGGTCGCTTCCTTTTCCCGGCGGGGCGTCGTTAAATTGTGTGTCTCGTCCAATTCGCTTCGCTTCTCGGTATTTCCTTCTAACCGATAGCCTCACAAATAATGACAAAAACCCGTATCCGGTCTAAACGGATACGGGAAGTAGCAGATTGAAACAAGTTCAATCATATAATACTTTAAATTTTAACAATTGACACGTTTTTAAGCCACGGATAGTGATCGGTGCGATTTCCATGTAACATGTTGTATCATTAATTTTCGAATATTATTTCATTTCAAGCAGCTGCACACCACGTCCTTCAATCTCGATCGTACCTGAAAGTGACCGATCTGTGAGCAAATCATGAGCCTTAGCTTTGCCCAAATCATAGGATTGAGTGGTAGCATTGTGATTCATGACAAACAGGTACTGTTGTCCATCCTTGGTACGAGCAGTCACTTCAACACCTTCTGGAGTATCCAGAAGAGAAGCAATATTTTTGTTTGCAGCCAGTTGTCCCAGCAAGCCGTCCAGGAATCGATCTTCCGGATCGGAAGCTACATACCAGGCTTCACCTTGACCAAAGGTGTTACGGGTTACCACAGGCATGCCTTTGTAGAAATCGTCCCCGTACTCGGCAATGATATCTGCACCTTCACTGTGCAGCAAGTCACACAACATGCCGCAACCAAATTCTCCTTCAAGATCCCCATAAGCCTCTTTCATGACAATACGGTTTCTTTGCTCAGGCAGCAGTGCATCAATTTCTTCGACCCAGATACCGAGCAGTTTGCGAAGTTCGCCAGGATAACCACCGGTTGTTACGATGTCACTCTCATTGACGATACCACTGAAGAAGGTTGTCAGGAATGTACCGCCTGCTTCAACATACTTCTCCAGCTTGGCAGCAAAGCCTGGTTTAACCATATAGAGTACCGGAGCGAGCACGATGTCGTATTTGCTGATATCGGTATCCACACTAACGATGTCCACCTGAATGTTGCGGCGGAAGAAGGCAGCGTAGTATTTGTGAATTTGATCTACATAGTTCAGTGCAACCGTAGGCCCGCTGGATTTCTCGATTGCCCACCAGTTATCCCAGTCAAACACAATCGCCACTTTGGCATCCACGGTAGCATCCAGCGTTTTGTCTCCCAGCAACTGCAATTCCTTGCCCAGCTCCGCGACTTCACGGAATACACGGGTATGTTCATGGCCGACATGTTCAATAACTGCACCGTGATATTTCTCGCAGGCGCCAACCGAACGGCGGAGCTGGAAGAACATGATCGTATCCGCGCCATGAGCAACGGACTGGTAGCTCCACAGGCGCATAACGCCTGGGCGTTTCAATGAGTTATAAGGCTGCCAGTTTTGCTGGCTTGGTGTCTGCTCCATGAGCATGAACGGCTGTCCGTCCTTCAATCCACGCATCAGATCATGAGCCATAGCTGTGAAACTTACCGGAGTCGCAAGACCCGGATAGCTGTCCCAGGAGACGATATCCATATATTTAGCCCATTTGAAATAATCCAGCTGTTTGAAGAATCCCATCAGATTGGTTGTAACGACCGAATCCGGGATATGTTTTTTGATCGCATCATATTCCAGACGGTAACAATCAAGCATACTGTCGGAGTTGAAGCGGGAGTAATCAAGCGAGATGCCCTGGAAGGTGGAATTGTTGTTTCCCCAGTGCTCACTCAGATTGCTTGGCAGTACAATCTCATCCCAATCGTAGAATGTGTGCCCCCAGAAATTGGTGTTCCATGCCTTGTTGAGCTGCTCCAGGGTCTGATAACGTTCTTTGAGATACACGCGGAACGCTTTCTCGCAGTTATCACAATAACAGTCGCCGCCATATTCGTTGGAGATATGCCATACAAGCACAGCCGGGTGATCCTTGTAACGATCCGCCAGCTTGTCTGCAATTTTCTCGGAGTATTTGCGGTAGGTTGGGCTATTCGGACAGGAGTTATGCCGTCCACCGAATTTGCGTTTGCGTCCATCGGCATCCACACGCAGTACATCCGGGTATTTCTTCGCCATCCATGCTGGATGGGCAGCAGTGCTTGTCGCGAGACAAATGTAAACACCGCTTTCATAGAGACTGTTAATTAACTGGTCGAGTCCTTCAAAATTATAAGTAACTTCATCAGGCTGAATCAGTGCCCATGAAAATACGTTGATGGTCGCAATATCAATACCTGCCAATTGGAACATGCGCAGATCTTCAAGATGTGTCTCATGATCCCATTGTTCAGGGTTATAGTCGCCGCCGTAGAACATTTTGGGTAACTTGCTGCTAATCAAATGTGTTCACCTCTTGTATAAGAATAAATCTATACTATATGATGGATATGACTTTTAAAATATAAGAAAAGTAATGAAACATATAAGAATATGGAACTGTAATTTTGGTTTTTGTTCAAAGGAGAGAATCCCTATGCTCATCACACCCGATCATCGGCGCTATTTTATGACCCCACGCGATCAGCCGCTTCCGCTCTACATCGAAAGTATAGGGTATAACGGCAATCAGGAGAATGTGTACAGACCTGCCGGATATCCTTGTTATCACTGGCTTCAGACGGTGAAGGGAGCTGGAGAGTTTAAGTTTGCAGGTTCCACTGTACTGCTGGGAGAGACTTCCGGCATTTTGCTACCGCCGAATGAGCCGCACGAGTATGTACGCTCGCAAGGAGAATGGGAGACACTTTACATTACATTTGGAGGCGGCCAGTGCCCGGCCATTACAGAGTCGCTTGGTTTGGGGGAGGCAGCCCTTCACCAGTGGGATTCAGAGAGCCCGCTTGAATACTATGGGAGGGAAGTGCTGGGTTCCATCAGCAGTGACCAGGATTTATCCGGGTTGGAAGCGTCAGCGGACATGTATCGATTTCTGATTTTGCTCAAAAAACATGGCATGACGGGCAGTCGTTCTTCGATTTCCCATGCCGTGGAACGGCTGGCTCCGTTAATTTTGTTTATGAATGAACACTATGCCGATCCCGAAATCGGTCTTGAACAGATGGCCGCCATACCCGGCATTACGCCTAGGCATCTGAATACTCTTTTTAAACAATCTTTTGGCATGACCGCCTACAGTTATTTCATTCTCCTCCGTATTCGTAAATCGAAAGAATGGATGACAGGGGACAGCAAACTGACCGTCAAGGAAACGGCAGCGAAGGTTGGTTTTCGGGATGCGAGTCATTTTGTGGCTACATTTCGGCGGATTGAAGGCGTAACTCCAGAGCAGTATCGAACGTTATATTAATCCGTCTGAGGTACAAATGTGCTATAAAACACTGTTCAAGCATGAGGATTCCGTGTAACCTGTTACAAATTGAACAAAAAGTGATGCCAGGAAGGTATTGATGCGCAAGGGTGCTACCCGTTATGATGATATCGATTCCTTAGATTGGAAAATGACTATACGGATCAACGTATCCGTTCAACTTAGAGAGGATGATTGAAGTGACATCAACTATACCATTGTGGGACCATGCAGCACCTTATGCGGCCAAGGGTCATGAGGATGAAATGCCCCATCTGATTCCATTTATTCAGCCTGGTTCCGAGAGCGCTGTCATTATCTGTCCGGGTGGAGGCTATGGATTTTTGGCCGATCATGAAGGAGCTCCAATCGCTGAATTGCTGAACCGTGCGGGAATTAGTGCATTTGTGCTGAAATACCGTGTGGCGCCTCACCAGCATCCGGCACCCATGACAGATGGTCAGCGTGCGATCCGTTATGTACGGGCTCATGCCGAGCAATATGGTATTCAGCCTTCCAAAATTGCCGTGCTTGGTTTCTCGGCGGGTGGTCATCTTACAGCCACGTTGGGAACCTTGTATGACGAGGGTCAACCAGATCATGAAGACCCTATTGAACGGGAGAGTTCGCGTCCGGATCGGGTTATTCTTTGTTATCCGGTAATTACGATGGACTCCTATGGACATGCCGGTTCTCGTGAAAATCTGCTTGGGTCAGATGTGTCTGCTGAACAGATCAAGGCTTTCAGTGCGGAGCAGCAGGTGAGAGCCGACGCTCCTGAAGCATTCATCTGGCATACGAGTGATGATCAGGCGGTCCCTGTAGAGAACAGTTTGCGTTACGCGCTTGCCCTGGGTGCACACGGCATTCCTTATGACTTGCATGTATTTGAAAAAGGTTCACATGGTTTGGGATTGGCAGAGGATGACCATGCCGTTCGGGCCTGGTCTGATCTGTGCCTGACCTGGCTTAAGAATCAAGGGTGGTAACCCGGCACCTGGCTGATCTATGTCTTTCCTGAATATGAAATATGAATACGAGTGAACTCACATATTTTAACGCTTATGAGAGCGAAGGAGAAAACGATAATGAAATTGCAAAAGAATGATAAGCTGCTTTTTATCGGAGATTCAATCACGGATTGTGGCCGTGAACATCCTGTTGGTGAAGGTAGTTCTGGACTGGGGCATGGCTATGTGGCGCAAGTGTATGCCTTGCTGCGTTCCATCTACCCGGAATTGATGTTACGGATTCAGAATGTGGGTAATAGTGGGAATACGATCCGTGATTTGAAGCAGCGTTGGGACCGAGATGTGCTAGATCTCAAACCAGATTGGCTAACAATCATGATCGGGATCAATGATGTATGGCGTCAATTTGACAATCCGTTATCCACAGACTCGCAAGTTTTTCTGGAAGAGTATGAATCCACACTACGAGATCTGGTTGCTTCTGTTCGTCCTGGGTTGAAAGGACTTGTTCTGATGTCTCCTTATTATTTGGAAGCCAATCCGGAAGATCCGATGCGGGCTACGATGGATATATACGGTGAGGCTGTTCGTAGAGTGGCCGCTGAATATGACGCCATTTTCGTGGATACACAGGCTGCATTTACTCCATTCTGGGATCATTTCTATACGTCTGTGCTGACTTACGATCGGGTTCATCCCGATGCAACAGGCCATATGGTGCTTTCCAAAGCGTTCTTGGATGCTATTGGTTTCGAATGGTCAGGCGACGTCAAATCTTAAAAAGGACGTGATGGCATGAGCGATTTGAACATTGCAGTACATACCCCGGCACTGCTGGGAGAAGGTCCAAGCTGGGATGCTGAACACAATCGATTATTATGGGTGGATATTGAAAGCTATAAGATCCATGTATACGTTCCGGCTACAGGAGAGGATCGAACTTATGATGTTGGCGAGCATGTAGGTGCGGTTGTGCCATACCATGATGATGAGGTTGTCGTTGCTTTGCGAAGTGGCTTCCACACCTATAACTTGCTCACGGGAGAGTTACAGCCGATTGAAGATCCGGAGAAAGGCAAGGACAACAACCGTTTCAATGACGGGAAGTGTGACGCTCTTGGACGCTTCTGGGCAGGGACGATGAGTATGAACAATGAAAGCAAGGCGGGGGCATTTTATTGCCTGGAGGAAGGACAGCCTGTTCGAACGTTGTTCAGGGATGTATCCACATCCAATGGTTTGGGCTGGAGCCCGGATCAACAAAATATGTATTACATTGATACGCCGACACGATCCATTGACCGTTTTGATTTTGATTTGGCTGCTGGAGAGATAACAAACCGGACAAGTATAATTGCTATACCGGAAGAATTTGGCTATCCGGATGGAATGACTGTAGACAGTGAGGGAATGCTGTGGGTTGCCCACTGGGGCGGAGGAAGAGTCACTCGTTGGAATCCGCATACAGCAGAGCTGATGCAACAGATTGAGGTACCTGCAGATCAGGTGACATCCTGCTGTTTCGGAGGACCTGAATTGGAGGACTTATATATTACGACTGCTCGCATTGGTATTCGAGAAGAGCGGCTGACAGAGACGCCGAATGCTGGATCTCTATTTGTAGTCAGACCGGGTGTGAAAGGGCAGAAAACCTACGCATTTGGCGGGGGAGCAGCAAAGTCGGATACGAAATGAGAGAAGGACCGTGTTACTAGAACGTTGTTCTTCGTCTATAAAATATTTATCAATGAAGAAGGATGCTGTTTTAAACAGCATCCTTTTTTTATATTTTTAAAAGCGATACGCAGAAAAAATCACAAAAAATAAATTGGAGCAGAAGGGGATTTTTAATTGCCATCGAATGTTATTTATTGCAAGTATAATCCAATGGATGGTAATCGTAATTTGATTTATGAAAGCGTTTTATAAAATTGGAGAGGAGGTGGGGCTGGTTGTCTGATCCAATGCATTAAATGTCTGACACTGCACTCATCAACATGATGACACAGCGGGGTTTACCGGATGCGATGAACATATTGAAGAGGAGGCTAAGTAATTATGAAAACGTTTTTGGGAAAGCTGCGGGTGATGAGCCTCACGGTTGCTGTTGCAGCAGTTTCGTTGGGAGTACTCGCAGGAACAACACATGCGGCACCTAGTGATCCATACCAGTGGAAAAATGTCGCGACCGGGGCAGGTGGAGGTTTTGTACCGGGGATTATTTTCAATGAGTCAGAGAAAGATTTGATCTATGCCCGGACGGATATTGGGGGAGCCTATCGCTGGAATCCTGCGAATGAGAGTTGGATTCCACTCACCGATTTTGTCGGCTGGGATGACTGGAACAAAAACGGAGTCGATGCGCTGGCAACAGACCCGGTTGACCCCAATCGAGTGTATATGGCTGTCGGCACGTACACGAATTCTTGGGACAAAAACAACGGTTCCATCCTGCGCTCTACGGATCGCGGTGATACTTGGCAGACAACAACTCTTCCGTTCAAAGTCGGAGGTAACATGCCGGGACGTTCCATGGGGGAACGCCTAACCGTTGATCCGAATAAAAATAGCATTTTGTATTTTGGTGCACGCAGTGGCAACGGACTCTGGAAAAGTACGGATTACGGCGTAACGTGGATCAAAGTAACGAGCTTCCCGAATCCGGGTACGTATGTGGAAGATCCGTCTTATGAGTATACGAGTGACATCGTGGGTCTTTCTTGGATCACATTTGACAAATCAACAGGTTCTGCTGGACAGGCAACACAGACCATCTATGTCGGGGTAGCCGACAAAAATCAAAGTATATACCGCAGTACGAATGGAGGCGCAACGTGGACTGCTGTTGCTGGACAGCCTACAGGGTATTTGCCTCATCACGGAGAACTGGATGCCAATGGAAATCTTTATATCTCTTACAGCGATGGTGCGGGCCCTTATGATGGGGAAAAGGGAGACCTCTGGAAATTAAATACAACTACAGGAGTATGGACCAACATTAGTCCAGTACCAAGCAGCAGCACGGACAATTACTTTGGATACGGCGGACTGGCTGTAGATGCTCAGCATCCTGGTACACTGATGGTGGCAACCCTCAACTCCTGGTGGCCTGATGCCAATCTGTTCCGCAGTACGGACAGTGGAGCTACTTGGACCCGCATTTGGGAATTTGAAGGATATCCAAACCGTAAAATGCGCTATACACAGGATATTTCGGCCGCTCCTTGGTTGACCTTTGGGACGAATCCTGCACCGCCTGAAGTTTCTCCAAAGCTGGGCTGGATGATTGGCGATCTGGAGATTGACCCGTTTGACTCTGACCGCATGATGTATGGAACAGGTGCGACCATCTACGGAACGAAAAATCTGACAGACTGGGATGACGGGAACAAAATCAATATTTCAGTAATGGCCAAAGGGGTCGAGGAGATCGCAGTTCTGGATCTGATCAGCCCGCCAAGCGGAGCACATTTGTTAAGTGGGGTAGGGGATGTCTCGGGATTCCGTCATAACGATCTGGATCAGGCACCAGCTACGATGTTTACCAGTCCCAACTACTCTTCTACGGAAAGTCTGGATTTTGCAGAATTAAGTCCCAACACCATGGTTCGCGTAGGGAAAGCAGACTACAGTGCTGATCCGAACGCAAAATCTATTGGTTTATCCAGCGACGGTGGGACCACGTGGTATAAGGCGAACGCAGAGCCTGCCGGTACAACCGGAGGAGGAACCGTAGCTATCTCTGCAAATGGTAACCGACTTGTATGGAGCACGTCAGACAAGGGAGTGCATTATTCTACTGGCGGCAACTCATGGACAGCGAGTTCAGGTATACCTGCACAGGCAAAAGTGATCTCTGACCGCGTAAACCCGAACAAATTCTATGGATTTGCTGCCGGTAAAGTCTATGTGAGCACCACTGGTGGTGCCTCCTTTACTGCATCTGCGGCTACCGGGCTTCCGGTAGAAGGAAATGCAGATCTGGACGCTGTTCCAGGTACGGAAGGCGAACTTTGGTTTGCAGGTGGCAGTGAAGAAGAAGGGCCATATGGTCTATGGCATTCCACCGATTCAGGAGCGACCTTTACCAAGCTTGCAAATGTGGAGGAAGCGGACAGCATCGGTTTTGGTAAAGCGGCACCTGGGAAGAATGTGGTCGCGCTGTACACGATTGCAAAGATCGACGGAACACGTGGATTTTTCCGTTCCGATGACGGTGGGGCGAATTGGGTACGGATTAACGATAATCAGCATCAATATGCACGTGTGACCACGATTACAGGTGATCCACGTCTATATGGAAGAGTGTATCTGGGTACAAATGGACGAGGCATTTTATATGCTGACCGCATTGGTGGGAACAATGGTGGTGGAGAAGGTGGTGGCGAGACTCCGGTGACCAGTTCGGCCATCACACCAGTGAATGCGGAATTTGACAAGAATACAGGCAATCAGGTAGATATTCCTGTAACGCTGACACTGAACGGAAATACGCTTAGTGCAATACGTAATGGCAATACAACGCTGGTTTCAGGTACGGATTACACATTATCGGGCAATCAGGTTGTGTTGAGTAAAAACTATTTGGCTTCGTTGTCCAAGGGAAGCGCAGCGTTAACCTTTCATTTCAGTGCAGGCAATGATGCGATCCTAAATCTGAATATTAAGGACACAACGGCTGTACCTGCGGGAGCTATTCGAATTGAGATGTTTAATGGAACGACTTCAGCAACGGGTAACTCCATTAATCCCAAGATCAAATTAACGAATACAGGCACTTCGGCCATTAATCTTTCCGATGTCAAAATTCGTTACTATTATACGATCAATGGCGCTCAAACCCAAAACTTTTTCTGTGACTGGGCAACAGCTGGAAACGACAATGTTACAGGCACGTTTAGTGCGTTGCCGACCCCAGTAACCGGAGCAGATTTCGTGCTGGAGATTGGCTTCAAAACTTCTGCGGGTTCATTGGCAGCGGGGCAAAGTACTGAAATTCAGGCACGGTTCTCCAAAACAGACTGGACCAACTACACTCAGACGGATGATTATTCGTTTGCTCCAAGTCACACAGCCTATACTGACTGGAACAAGGTAACGGGATATATTGCCGGAAGTCTTCAATGGGGGATCGAACCTTAGACCTGAACTTAAGTAAAGTTGGAGTTAATCTAAACGTACATTGATAAAAAGTCCTGGCTCGCCGAAAATGATTCATGGCGGACCGGGGCTTCTTATTTTGTCGAAATATAGTGTACACTAAAGAGAGTTTCCATTGCTTAAACGTTCGTTTTGAGATATAAAAAGAAGTACAAAACTTTTAAATTAATGTAACCGCTAACACGGGGAGGCCATTCTATTCGATTCATGATGGTGTAACCTGCACAGACATAGAAGAGAGATTAGACAAGGGGGTCAAGGGTCATGAACCGGTTGTGTAAGGTGCTGATTGTTGACGATGAGTTTCTTGTAAGGCAAGGCATTAAGCACCATATGAACTGGGAAGCTGAAGGTTTTCAGATTGTAGGTGAAGCTTCCAACGGGGAAGAAGGGCTTGCACAGGTACAATCGTTACAGCCGGATATTGTCATTACGGACATCGTGATGCCTGTGATGGATGGGGAAACATTTGTCCGGACGTTAAAAGCCAGTCACCCGCAGATTGAGGTTATCGTACTTAGCAGCTTCAGTGAATTTGAATATGTACGTTCAACGCTCCAAAATGGAGCAGCAGACTATATTTTGAAACCTAAACTGGATACCAATGAATTATTACAAGTACTTCAGCGTACGGCTGGCAAAATTCCCGAATTGCAGTTTGAGCCTTCACATGATGGGTGGAAGCTCGGACAACTGATGGAGAAGATGCTGTCCGGTTTTACGTTGGATGAAGAAAACGAGATGCATATGATAAGGGAGACGTTTCCTCACCGATGTTTCCGTCTACTCGTATATAAGCCGCAGGATACGCAAGTACATGTGCACAAGTTGGATAACGAGCAGTTGGAGTCCAGGTTACGAGACCTGCTCCCTGATGTGGAGTGCGCAATCGTTCCGGCCGAAGGCACGTCGCCAGTGGTGCTTCTTAATGTTGAGCCTGCGAAGGATGAATGGATGGTGCAGCGAATTAAGGAGTTGGCGAGCGAGAATAAGGATGGGCAGGACGGACCTTGCTGGGTGCTGAGCGACAGTTTCTCTTCATTTGAAGAGATGGGGGACGTATATCGAACACGTCTGATCAAGCTAATGGAGTATCGCTTTTATTATGAGGACCGATCTATTCTGGTGTATGGCGAACTTCCGCCTCTTCACCCTGCCGGGTATCAGTTCAATGTGAACATGTTTTTGCAGCATGTGAAGCGAAATCGAACCGAAGCGGCAAGAGAATATTTGCAGGAGCATGCCCTTACGTTGGGGCGGGATTATATTGCGGATGTGTTTGAAATTAAGTCCTTTCTGGGCAATCTGATTTTTAACGTAACCATTACGTTGGCGGATATGGATGTGCAATCTGCTGCGTTGGAAGAGAGCAAGTATGCCTATTTCAAACATGTGGATGGTGCTTCAAGTCTGACAGAAGCGATGAACGTACTTGATCAGTTTATGGCTGAGGTACAGGAGTGCACGACTGGAGAGGGCGCAAAACGAAGTGATCCGAATATGAAAATGCTACTGGAATATATGCATCAGCACTTTGATCAGCCGCTCGGACTTGCCGAAGTAGCCAAGCATTTTCATTTTAATCCATCGTACTTGTCCAGTTATTTCTCTTCACACAAAAAAGAAGGCTTTAACGAATATTTGAATAAAATTCGGATTGAAAAGGCAGAGGAACTTTTGCGCTCGGACGATGTCACCATCTCCGAAATTAGCAGTATGGTGGGGTATTCCGACCACAGTTACTTTTGCAAGGTGTTCAAAAAATTTACCGGACTGTCACCGAGCCGATACCGGCGAAAATTCTGGGCATAACGTCAGAAGGAAGAACTAAATGAAGAAATGGATGAATGCATTTTCAAGGCTAGGACTTTTCCCTAAACTGTTCCTCGTTATGTTCGTTAGCATCATTCTTGTCTCCGTGCTCATCCTATGGACATCGATTCATATGTCGACCAAGCTGTTTACCGAGACGTTCAGTATTACGAACTCCAAGGTACTTAGCCAGATCAAAACGAACTTTGAATCTTTTAACGATGCGATTGCTGCTGTATCCAATAATGTTAGCCAAAGCGGAGCAATTCGTGGTTATCTGTCTGAGGGGGAGGGGGACTCCCTCACGATGGCAAAATCCTACTATAATATGAGGGAAACGATGGACCGGATTCAGTCGATTACAGAGTCCTATGAAGTCGGTATAACGATTAGCGGTATTAATGGGCGTACGTATTCCACCGATCGGTCTCATCTTCGTTTATCAGCGGATGAATTGAAAGAACAACCGATTACGCTGGAAGCAGCGGCCAGTCCGAATCGCATCATTTTTGACGATTATCAGACGAATGATGAGACTGCCCAGCAGATGATCTCAGCGACCAAGGCATTGACGGATCGTGCCCAAAACCGACTCTATGGTACGTTGTATGTCACTATGAGAGAGAACGCATTTCGTCAGTTCTACAGCAGCTTCACGAGCAGAGGCAATGATGTGGTTATTCTGAATGATGCAGGTGAGATTGTATCGTCCAACCGTGAAGAATGGATCGGTACCACTCAACTCGAATTGCTGACCTATGCCAGAGAAATGAACAACGAAAGTGTAAAAGGTGTAAATGCACGGGTCATGGATCAGGACAGTGTGGTGCTGTCCGAGTACTTGCCCTTTTATCGGTTTTATATCGTAAACGTCGTCGATAAGGATCTCGCGATGGGGCAACTGATTGACATGAAGACGATTGCCCTGATCTGTGCAGCCATTGTAGCCGGAGCGCTCATACTCGTGTTCCTTATTACGAATCAGATCACCAAGTCGCTGCGCCGACTTGTGAAGCAGATGTCCAATATAACCAAAAGTGATCTGGACAACTATATTCCAGTCAGTGGGAGTTATGAGAGTCGACAGTTAGGTCACGCCTATAACTACATGCTGGACGAACTTCATGACTATGTGGATCAGCTGGTACTTACACAGCGGGAGCAACGAAATGCCGAGCTGGCGGCGCTGCAAAGCCAGATTAATCCTCATTTCCTGTACAATACCCTGGCTTCCGTGAAAGTCCTGGTTCAGCAAGGCAACAAGGATAGGGCTGCCGAAACCATTAATGCGCTGATTTCCTTATTGCAAAATACGATTAGTAACGTGAGTGAGACGATAACGGTGGAGCAAGAGGTCGAAAACCTGAAGAACTATGTATTCATTAATCATGTCCGATACGGAGGGCGTATTAAAGCAGCCTTCTACGTAGCTCCGGATTGTACGCATTATCATGTGCCCAAACTGGTGATTCAGCCTTTTATCGAGAATGCTTTCTTCCATGGATTCATTTCCAAGGAAACTGGCACCATTCATGTAATGGTCTCCAGAGCCGGAGAGTCATTGATATGCGAGATTATGGATAATGGGGACGGGATCGAAGGATTCTCCATGGGGGAGTCGCTGCCTAATCCGAAGAATAATCGGCAATTGTTTAGTGGCATCGGTATTCGGAATGTACATGATCGCATAGAGCTTTTGTATGGAGCACCTTATGGTGTAACCATAATGAGCAAACCGGGAGAGGGGACAAGAGTTACTGTTACACTCCCGTTGATTACAAGCTGAGCAATAGGATTGGATTGAAAGCAAGCTCGTTATTTTTATGAAAAGATGACTTTAATAGAAGGTCTTCCTAGGTTGTCGATGACAACACGGGAAGACCTTTTTGGTGCTCAGAACGTAAGAATTCAGCCAGGCTTGTAAAATATTCAGATCAAAAAAATACAAAATCAAAAGAAATTACAAAAAAACAAATTTAATGCAAGCGGTTTCTGTAAAGGTTTTCATTGAGGCAATAAGATGACAAATCCACACAAAATTATTACTAACGAATGAAGATTTGGGAATGATAAGATGACTATATCGAAAGCAACCGCTTTCAGAAAACGCAAACAAATTACACATAAAGAGGTCGAAGGGGAGTTGAATCTTTTGAAAAAAATGTGGGTACTTATGCTCGTTACTGTCCTGCTGTTGTCGGCATGTTCTTCCGGTGGTGGAGGGAACACGGCAAGTGAGGGTGAAAAAACCTCCAATGAAATTACGATTTGGGCTTGGGATAAGGCGTTTAACGTCGCTGCGTTAGAAACAGCAAAAGAAGCTTATCAGAAACAAAACCCTGATCTGAAAATCAACATCATTGAATATGCTCAAGCTGACATTATCCAAAAGCTGAACACAGGTTTGAACTCAGGAACAAGCAGCGGTCTTCCGAACATCGTTCTGATTGAAGATTATCGTGCGCAAAGTTTCCTGAACGCTTACCCTGATGCGTTTAAAGATATGTCTTCTACCATTAAAGCTTCCGATTTCGCGGAATACAAACTGGGACCAACTGCTTTTGATGGCAAACAGTTCGGTGTTCCGTTTGACTCTGGTGTAACAGGTCTCTATTACAGAACAGATCTGCTGGAGCAAGCAGGCTATAAAGCAGCTGACCTTCAGGACATCACATGGGATGATTACATCAAAATCGGTAAAGATGTGAAAGCCAAAACAGGCAAAGATCTAATCACACTTGATCCTAACGACTTGGGTCTGATCCGGATGATGATCCAATCCGCAGGTTCATGGTATTCCAAAGAAGATGGCAAAACACCTGATCTGGCTGGCAATGCAGCACTGAAAGAAGCATTTGTAACTTATAAAGCAATGATGGATGCAAATGTCGTTAAGCTGAACTCCGACTGGAGCCAATTCGTGGCAGCATTCAACAATGGTGATGTGGCTACCATTCCTACAGGAAACTGGATTACTCCATCTGTTCGTCAAGAAGCATCCCAATCCGGCAAATGGGCGGTAGCTCCGCTTCCTAAAATGGCTGGACAATCGAATTCTGTACACGCATCCAACTTGGGTGGTAGCTCTTGGTATGTCATGAATAATGTTGCTGGTGCAGACCAAGCTGCTGATTTCATGGGTAAAACATTCGGTTCTGACAAACAATTGTATCAAGATTTGCTGAACAACATTGGTGCGATCGGCACGTACAAACCGGCAGCAGAAGGTGAAGCGTTTGATAAAGCCGACGAGTTCTTCGGTGGACAAAAAGTGTTTGCTGATTTTGCAAAATGGACGCAAGAAATCCCTAGCGTAAACTACGGTATCAACACATATGCCATCGAGGACATTCTGGTTGTTGAAATGCAAAACTTCCTGAACGGCAAAGCGATTGATGACGTTCTGGCTGATGCACAGAAACAAGCTGAAGCACAATTAAACTAAGATGATCCACGGTAACTTATAGAACCCAAGGAAGCATCGGAGCCGTTCCACTGTCTGGCACAAGCAACAGCCGACCCGGACATGGTAGAGGCTCCCTGGGTTCTATCCATGTTACACGGAGAGAGAGGAGCCACACTGTGAAAGCCAAAGCCATGAATACAGGAGACAGTCTGCAAAAGAAAAATAATTTGACTGGATGGGCTTTTATATCGCTCGCTGTTATCGGGATCGTTGCATTTTACTTTTATCCGATGCTGCAAGCGCTGCTCTTATCGTTCAAGTCGGGTGTAGGAGCCAATCTTGAATTTACGGGCCTAGCTAACTATAAAAGATTATTCATTGATACAACGTTCCGTACTGCCGTATCCAATACATTTCTGTACTTGATTATTCAAGTGCCTGTCATGATTATTCTCGGTTTGTTTATTTCCGTTTTATTGAATGACAGTACGTTGCGCTTCCGCAGCTTCTTCCGTACTGCCATCTTCCTGCCTTGTGTAACCTCATTGGTTGCCTACTCTGTCGTATTCAAATATCTGTTCTCTTCTGACGGAATGGTTAACCAATTCCTGATGAATCTGCACGTGATTGCTGAACCGATTCAATGGATCACTGACCCGTTCTGGGCTAAAATTACGATTATAATCGCCGTTACTTGGCGTTGGACCGGATATAACATGATTTTCTATCTGTCATCTCTTCAGAACATTGATCAGTCGATCTATGAAGCTGCACGGATTGATGGCGCGAATGCTTTCACGCAATTTTTCAAAATTACCGTTCCATTGCTCAAACCGATTATCCTGTTCACCTCCATTACATCGACGATTGGTACATTGCAAATTTTCGATGAGATTATGAACATTACCAAAGGTGGTCCGGGTAATGCGACGATGTCCATCTCCCAGTACATCTATAACCTTTCGTTCAAATATTCGCCGGACTTCGGATATGCGGCAACCGTTTCGTATTCCATCGTGCTGATGATTATCGTATTGTCCATTATCCAGTTCAAAGTGGCAGGTGAGAGAAATGGCTAAAGCAAAAGCAAAACGTATATTCACATATGTCTTTCTGTCCATCGTTGCATTTGTGTCCATCTTCCCGTTCTTCTGGATGCTTGTCAGTTCGACCAATGCTTCTGTAGATGTCACCAAAGGCAGACTGCTTCCTGGATCGGTTTTCCTTGATAACTTCAACAAATTGCTGGATTCAACGAATCTGGTACAGGCTCTTGGAAATTCGGCGATTGTTTCTGTTATTTCCACGATTCTTGCCCTATTGATTGGCTCTCTGGCCGGTTATGGATTCGAAGTATATCGGACGAAATCACGTGATATCGTATTTAACATTCTGTTGCTGTCCATGATGATTCCTTTCGCAGCGCTGATGGTTCCCTTATACCGGATGTTTGCTACGATCTCTGGTTTTGCACCGTTCATTGGAATCAACACCATGGCCGCAGTTATTCTGCCGACCATCACAACGGCGTTCCTGATCTTCTTCTTCCGTCAGAACACCAAAATGTTCCCGAAAGAAATGCTTGAAGCAGGCAGGATTGATGGTTTGAGCGAAATAGGCATCTTCCTGAAGATCTATATGCCTACGATGAAAACAACATATGCAGCTGCTGCGATCATCACCTTCATGAGCAGCTGGAATAACTACCTGTGGCCGCTCGTGGTGCTGCAAACGCCAGACCAACAGACAATACCGTTGTTAATCTCGAACCTCGGTTCCAGTTATTCACCGGATTATGGTGTCATCATGACCGCCATCGTCATCGCAACATTACCGACAGCCCTTGTATTCTTCATTATGCAAAAACACTTTGTGGCAGGTATGGTTGGTTCCGTCAAATAATGCATCATCAACAAACCGTCTGAATGGACGTCAATGCAGAAAAGAGAGAGGAGGGCGCCTGAATTGGTGTTCCTCTGTCTTTCTGTTTGTTTATGTTTGTTTCGTAAAAGGAAAATAAGAATCTGTACTGAATAAGTAATAAATATATTTGTTTTAAGAGGGAGAGAGAGCCGAATGAAAGCAACACATGCAGATATTAACTGGCTGGGCGATGTGAGCGTATTTGAAGTAAACCGCCTTAACGCTTACTCGGATCATCGCTATTACCGTACTATGGAAGAAGCGAAAGCATCCGGTGCAATGGCTATGCGCTACAATCTTAACGGAACGTGGAAATTTAATTATGCGATCCGACCGGATTGTCGCCCCGAAGCTTTTTACAAGCAGGAGTTCTCCAGTGCCGGTTGGGATGATATTGAAGTGCCGGGGCATATTCAGCTCCAAGGGTACGGTCAGATTCAATACGTAAATACACAGTATCCTTGGGATGGGTTAAACGATCTGCGTCCACCTGCATTGCCGCAGGACCAAAACCCGGTAGGCAGTTATATTCGCACTTTCCATTTGCCAACAGGCTGGCAGAACAGTCCGGTATATATTTCATTTCAGGGTGTGGAATCTGCATTCTATGTATGGCTTAACGGACAATTTGTTGGATATGGAGAAGACAGCTTCACGCCATCCGATTTTGATCTGACACCATTCCTCCAGGACGGAGAGAATAAACTGGCTGTGGAAGTGTATCAACGCAGCACGGGAAGTTGGTTGGAGGATCAGGATTTTTGGCGGTTCTCCGGCATTTTCAGAGACGTATATCTGTATACAGTGCCAGCTGCGCATATTCGCGATGTGCGGGTTGTGACGGATCTGGACAAGTCTTATACCAATGGTACATTAAACGTAGATCTTAAGCTTGAAGGGAAAGCTACTGCCGGAGCCAAAGTGGAGGCTGAACTGCGGGATGCTGAAGGCAACACGGTGAAAACATTTGGTGGTATTGAAGTTACCAATGGTCTGGTGAGTCTTCGTGAGGAGATTGGCCAAGTAAACTTGTGGAGTGCGGAGATTCCTTATCTGTATCGTCTGTATATTCAAGTATATGATGCAGCGGGCGAACTGGTGGAAGTTGTACCTCAGGCCGTTGGCTTCCGTACATTTGAAATGATCGATAAAGTGATGCACATCAACGGTAAACGTATTGTCTTCAAAGGGGTAAACCGTCACGAATTCAATCCACGTCGCGGACGCGCTGTAACCAAGGAAGACATGCTGTGGGATGTTCAGACGATCAAACAAAACAATATGAACGCTGTTCGTACATCTCACTATCCAAACCAAAGCCTATGGTATGAACTGTGTGATGAATATGGATTGTATGTGATTGATGAAATGAACCTGGAGACACACGGATCATGGCAGAAACTGGGTGCAGTTGAGCCTTCGTGGGTTATTCCTGGCGACCGTCCAGAGTGGCATGATATCGTTATGGATCGTGCGGTGTCGATGGTAGAGCGGGATAAAAACCATCCGTCCATTCTGATCTGGTCTTGTGGTAACGAGTCCCATGGTGGTGAAGTGATCTATAAAGTGTCTCAGTACTTTAAAACAGCAGACCCGACTCGTCTCGTCCACTATGAAGGAGTCTTCCATGATCGTCGTTTTAACGATACGAGTGATATGGAATCACGCATGTATGCCAAACCGGCGGACATTGAGGAATTCTTGAACGCAAATCCGGAAAAACCATATATCAGCTGTGAGTACATGCATGCCATGGGTAACTCCATTGGCGGTATGCATAAGTATACGGAACTCGAAGACAAGTATCCGATGTACCAAGGCGGCTTTATTTGGGATTACATTGATCAAGCCATTTACAAAAAAGATCGTTACGGCAAAGAGTTCCTTGCTTATGGTGGAGATTTCGGTGATCGTCCTTCGGACTATTCGTTCTGTGGAGACGGCATTGTGCACGCAGACCGCAGAGTGTCTGCCAAGATGCAGGAAGTCAAATTCCTGTATCAAAACATCAAGCTGTTCCCGGATCGGGAAGGTGTGAAAATCGTTAACGGTAATTTGTTCGCGGACACGTCTGAATTCGAACTGGTATACAGTCTGGACCGTGAAGGTCATGAAGTGCTGCGTGGAACGCTGGAGGTAAATGTGGGCCCACAAAGCGAAACCGTTGTGAAACTTCCACTTGATGTGGAATCTCTTGCTGGTGGGGAATATGCAGTGAATACCGCGTTTGTATTAAAAGCAGCAACATTGTGGGCAGAAAAAGGCGAGGAAGTTGCCTTTGGACAGTTTGTATTTGCTCAGGAGAAGTCGGAAACTGCGGTGTCGGATCTGAACCTGACAAATGAAATTCAGGTTGTTGAAGGGGACGTTAATATCGGGGTAAGGGTAGGCCAGACCCATGTCCTGTTCTCCAAGGCTTTTGGAACATTGGTATCCCTGAAGCTGTCAGGTCAGGAGACGATTTCACAGCCTCCAATGCCGTTGTTTTGGCGTGCGACCACCGATAATGATAAGGGTACTGCCATGGGCTTCGAGCTTGGGGCTTGGTATGCTGCAAGTCTGCTGCCTAGATGTGTGAACTGGAAAGCGGAACAAAACCCGGATCAATATCGGATTGAATTCACATACAAACTTAATATTTCGGCAGATGTACAAGTGAAAGTGGCTTATACCGTGCGTGCAGATGGTAGTATGCATGTGCATAATACGTATAAAGGAGCGGCAGGTCTGCCAGATCTTCCGATTCATGCGCTTTCCTTCAAGACATCACCGGAGTTTGAAAATGTAGAATGGCTGGCGATGGGACCGGAAGAAAATTATGCGGACCGTGCATTTGGAGCTCGTCTGGGTATCCATGACAGCAAAGTAACTGATACCGTTGCTCCATATCTTGTACCCCAGGAGTCGGGCAACCGTACGGGTGTACGTTGGGCCAAATTGACCGACAACGCAGGACGTGGGTTCAAAATTGAATCTGCTGCCGCTCCAGTCGAGCTGAATGTATCACCATATACGGCATTTGAGCTGGAGAATGCACAACATGCGTATGAGCTGCCTCCGGTGCATTATACGGTTGTAACGGTAGCCGGCAAACAAATGGGCGTAGGTGGTGACGATAGCTGGGGCGCACCGGTTCATCCAGAATATCGCATTGCCTCGGACGGCGAACTGCAATTTGAATTTGTCATTCGTGCACTGTAATAGCGCTGTATAAGATGTAGCTAAGGATAGAGGTCTCCAACACTGGGGGCCTCTGTTTGCTGTTATCAGATGATGATCTATGAAACCGCTACCGTATCTGTCTCGTACTGTACTGGACATGGATAAAGGAGGGGCTTATTTTGAGCAGAAAAGCAAAGACAGGTGTATGGGTAACGATTCTCGTCATACTAGGCATCATCGTAGGATGCTTAATCTGGTATTTCAACACGGCTTCAGGTGAACGTGCGCTAAAAACGATGCGATCCAACAACTCCGGGGGTCTGGAGCGTGTGGTCAACGTATACAGTAATTCGGGAGAATTGATTCATACGTATGAGGGTAAGATTGATTTGCAAGATACGGAGTATGGAAATAAGGTGCTTTTTGATCTGGATGGCAAACGGATTGTGATCTATAACGCGACAGTGATTAGTGAAGAGAAGTAAATGAGGGGCGGTGCAAGAGTTCAGGCAGGAGCATTCCGATGACACTCTTTCGCTCTTATGGTAAAATTAAGGGGATTAAGTTGAGTGGAGTGAAGGAGGGAAAATCTTGGGCAATGCTGCTTTAATCATATTCATTGCCATTCTCGGAATGGCTGTTTTCTATAGTACCGTTGCCTATTTCCTGATTCGGATGATTTCCAAAAAGGCTTTCAAAAGGAATTTGGACAGATACCAGATTATACAGATCATTATGCTGATGGCGATTGGTTTGATGATCATTCAATCCGTGAGATATCAGTCCTGGAATATGGCCTTGCCTGCCCTGGGTTTATTGATGCCGCTGTTGAGTTTGAATGTATCCATGCGCAGGAGAAGAGAATCCAATAAGGTGGATTGAGGGAAGAAACATGTCTCTACTGCCTGACGTTGTGTGCATCGAAATTAGCTAGAAGAGAGGGCATGTGCCATGATACTGGATAAATCAACCGACACCTCTGGATTAACGCAGGTAGCCGCACTTTCGGATGAATTGCTGCCTGTGTTTGATAAAGCAGAAAGTAAGTATCAAGCGTGTGGCATTGAGCTGTTCTTTGTTTTCAGATGTTTGCCTGAAGAATATGAGAGGAAATCGACGGTCAGATACGCTAAGAAGGACAATACGATTTACTTTGATATGACAGTCAGTGAGGATCAGTATAAAACGTTTAGCAAAAGCAGACAGCGATATGAGCTGAGTCATTATTTCTATGATTTTCTGAGCGACAAACTGAAGAAATATAAGATCGAACACTTGATTCATACGGAATTTATGAATGACATGGAAGAATGGCTTAAAGATATTGGATGGTTACAGACCGAATTCGAAGCCAGTATGAATGAATATAGGGAATAGTGTTGTCTGAGGGCAACGGTTTTATAATTGGTCAATGCGGTTATGGTACATAATATTGGATAACAAAAAGAAGCCCTCTTTCGAGAGCTTCTTTTTCATGGGAGAGGAGAAACCGGACGAAGAGCTTATGGGGAAACGTAAGTCTTCTCCGCGGTTGTCTACGACACTTGTGATGTCGATAATTACAGGATGGCCGGAAAGTTTCCTTTTTATACATATGCGTCAACAATTCGTCAACAATATTTCGACGAGAAAGCAGACGGACTATTTTTCAAACTGAACCCGATTGTGGTACGATAGCTTTATCAATAAACTTACATAGAGAGAAAAGGTGACTCATCAGTGAGAGTGGTATCTGGGAGTGCGAAAGGCAGACCGCTGAAGGCTGTTCCTGGCACAGGGACGCGGCCGACCACCGACAAGGTGAAGGAAGCGTTGTTTAGTATGATTGGCCCGTATTTTGAGGGCGGTACAGCATTGGATCTGTTTGCAGGCAGTGGTGGTCTCGGTATTGAGGCACTGAGCCGCGGCATGGACAAGGCTGTTTTTGTTGACTTGGAATCGAAAAGTATTGAAGTGATCCGTGCAAATCTGAAAGCAACCAAGCTGGAAGATCAGGCGGCTATATACCGGAATGATGCCAGTCGTGCATTGAAGGCGCTCGCCAAGCGAAGCACAAAATTTGATCTCGTATTTCTTGATCCGCCCTACCGTATGAAAAATGGGGACGAGTTAATGCTTACAATGCATGAACTGGATCTGCTTGAACCGGAAGCGACCATCGTGCTTGAATATGAATCCAAATATAGTTACCCTGAGCAATTCGGCCCGTTTGAACAAACGCGCAAGGCATTGTATGGGGAGACAGCTGTATCCATCTATTATTATGCACCTGCTGCAACAACAACAGAAGATGGAGAACCTAGCACAGCGGAAGAGGAGGCTCCTCATGAGTGAAATGATACATCGTCAGGAACGAATTGCCGTATATCCAGGCAGTTTTGATCCCGTAACTATGGGCCATCTGGACATTATTGCCCGGGCGTCGAAGCAGTTCGATCGCGTCATCGTGGCTGTATTGAATAATATGAGCAAAAATCCATTATTTACGGTGGAAGAACGCAAGAGTCTTATTACGGAAGTCACGAGTCATCTGCCTAATGTGGAGGTGGACAGCTTCCGTGATCTGACGGCAAATTATGTACGGCAAAAAGATGCTCAGGTCATTGTCCGTGGTATCCGCTCGGTGACAGATTTTGAATATGAGCTTCAGCTGGCTTCGACGAACAGCAAGTTAAATCCGGATGCGGAAACCATTTTTATGATGACCAATCCGAAATATTCTTATCTGAGCTCCAGCATCGTCAAGGAAATTGCCCACTACCATGGAGATGTCACCGATCTGGTCTCACCTGAAGTGGAAGCTGCGTTGCGTCAGAAAATTAGCGAGAAAACCGGCGGTTAAACCAGAAGGTCAGCCCGGATAGGCAGATCATGACGGTGAGCAGCAATGCCAGACCGATACAGGCAGCAGGGAAACCAATCCAGACGGCATCGATGATGTCGGAGGTGTTCATGCCTACCAGGGACTGCTTGGTTAGAAATGGTTCCAAACCATTGCCCGAATTGTTCTGAAACGTGGCCCAGACTTCGGAGCTGTAACGGCTGAAAGGCAGCCACAGCAGCAAGCTGATGAAAAATGCAACCAATGCATGAAGCAGGCGGATTCCGGAAAAATACAACATGGATGTTGCGGCAAGACCAGCAGCTTTCAGCACGGCGGAGACTTGCAGATGAGAGCATAGACCTCCCCAGCCGAGAACAGCTGCAAGCAAAGACATTAGCAGAACGGGTGTCAGTGGGCTCTGACTCAGATGATAAGTTCCGAGATGCAGTTCCAGAAGTGAGGGCCAAAAAGCAACTGAAGTACCGGGGGTGATATAGAGGGTGAGCAGCCTAACAAACACGGCAAACACAATCATATATCCTCCGGTCATCATTAAGGTTTGCACAGCTTGGGAGACCGTGTCACCAAGCAATTTGCCGAACCCGCGTCCGTCACGTTCCTGGGCTTCACGCGCTGCAAGCATCATTTGTGACCATAGGCTCCGTCGTTTATACGAAGAAGGGGTTGCAGTTGAGGATTTTTTTCCTTTTAATTCCTTGGGTAGGAGTCGTACTCCGATCATGGTGGCAATCCAGCCACTAACCCAGTGAACAATCAGAAGGAAATATCCGGCAGCAGGCTGATGAAGAAAAGCTGCACCGATGACAAGTATAATCATCAATGGATTGGCGAAATGAGATGCTGCTGCGACAATACCCGCCTGTTTGGCGGTAATTTGTTGATCCTGCACTAAGCGGGAGGCGGTATCTGCTCCTGCCGGAAAACCGCCGCACATGCCGACAACAATGGCAAGTCCGGCTTTGCCCGGCAGACGGAACCAGCGCTGCATTAATGGCCCTAATAAGACGCCAAGTGCGTGGGTAAAGCCGAATGCAGTCAGCATTTGGGATAACATCAGGAATGGAAGCATGGCTGGAAAGATGATTTTCCACCAGATATCCAAACCTTGAATAGAGGCATCGAATGCATCTTTCGGAGACACAACTACTGCAATTACCAGCAATAAAGCGCCTGTACTCATAAGTACCGTTCGTAACGGTCCAGAGCCCGTAACTTCGCTCTGCATTGTCATTGTTTCACCTCATATGGATCGTGCCGCATACACTCGGCCAGGATTAGTTGTGGACGGCCGAATGACGTCCGTGGACGCTTCGGCCTTGACCGGATAAGCGACTGTAAACAGCGGCCTATCCGGCCTGTACCATTGTATGCAAAAGCATGAGAGTGTTAGACTTATAATTATTGAAAGATACGCAAAGAACGGGGGCTCATGCAATGAATCAGATTCGGAAATCTGGCGGATTCAGAGCTTCGATCTTTGTGATCGTGGTGGCTCTGGTCGTCTATGTTGCGGTGTATATGCCAACGCCATATATCATTTATATGCCTGGTAGTGCCGACGAAGTAAAACCCATGGTTACAGTGAAAGAGGGGGATAAGGAAGAACGCGGAGTTTTTATGATGACGACAGTGTCGGCAACATACGCCAATGTGTTTTTGCTAGGAACCTCCTTGTTTAATCGAAATGCTCAAGTGGATAAAAAAGAAGATCGGCTGCGCGGCAAAAGTGAAGCGGAATATTCTGCCGAACAGGTCTGGTTCATGAGTGATTCACAATCCTCGGCCATGGAGGCAGCTTATGAGCAGGCGGGAGTGAAATACTCCATTGTTCCTGAGCATATTTTTGTATTTGGGTTGTCTGAGGATCCCAAGCCTAAGGGAGATATTGAGCCCGGTGATATTATTTTGGGTGTAAACGGAACGGCAACTCCGGACAATACGGTGCTGTCTGAGCAGTTAAAGAACAAAAAGGTCGGAGATACGGTTGAGATGCAATTGGAGCGAGGCGGAGAAACGATCAGCCGCGACGTTCAACTGATTGAAGTGAAAGATAGCAAAACGGGTGAAGTTCGCCCGGCACTGGGTGTCATGATCGGAGCGGTTCAGAAAGTGAAAGCAGAAGATCCGGATAAACAGATATCCTTTACGGATACTCAGGTAGGTGGTCCATCTGCCGGACTGATGTTCACCCTGGAAATTTACAATCAGTTGACCCCAGGAGATTTGACGAAAGGTCACCGGATTGCTGGCACAGGCACCATTAACAAAGAAGGTGTGGTTGGCGCTATTGGTGGCGTTGTGCACAAAATTGTTGCGGCAGATCGGAAAGAAGCAGAGTTTTTCTTTGTGCCGAAGGACAATTATAAAGAAGCTGAAGCCAAGGCTGAACAGATTGGTACCAAAATGAAACTTATTCCTGTCAGCACGGTGGATGATGCGCTGGCTTATCTGAAAACCTTGTCTGTCAAATCCTAAAACGATCCTTATTAGTGATTAGCATGACTAAAAGAATACCAGGATGATGTAAAATCCCCCTATTGCAACGATGCCGAATCGGTGTGCAATAGGGGGATTTTGTGTGAGTGATCGATATAAAATAACGCATGATCAACGAGAGTCCGATCGATTTTATAATAATAGATCAGGATTGCATCAATCGATGGTTAAGCGTTGGCTCCAGCAATAGCTTGTGAGTCGATATATTGAACTTGTGTTTCGAAATCGTTTATGTTGAACCAGCTTTGGATAGGACTGAACGTAGAGTTAGAGCCTCACAGGCGGGTCATAGTAGTCGCTGTACATCATACGTGTATCGGTGTGTTCGCAGGCGAGTGCATATGCTGCCTGAGCCTGTACATCCAGCTCCAACTGATTATGGACAAAGGTTGATGGTTTCAGCAGAACGGGCAAAGAAGCTGTCTTTTTCATCTGTTTCAACAGGCCCTGTCCTTGTGCATTAAACCCAAGCACTCGAAGATATGCGGGCCCTTCAGCCAGCTTCTCGGACGAACATTCGGCCTTGGTATGATTCAGCAGGATATGGGTCAGCATGCGCTGTAGTTTTGTGCGTGTGTACCGTTTCGTTTTGAGTGCGTTCAGCAACGCCTCGACTGAAGGCTCCGGGAGCTGAGCAAGTGTACGGCTCAGCCTGTGTTCGAGTCCTTCCGTGACCTCGGCGATCTGCTCCAGTTCGGAGGCACGGCGTGTGGCCGCGATGTGCAGCAGCGGCTGTGCAAAGCGCTCCCAGTGCACGGGAGCGCGTCCTTCCTGCCATTCGCGCTGCAGAATGGCAAGGGTTGCCGCCGGCACGTATGGCGCGGCGGCTTCGGGCCCGTCCGCCATCAACAGGCGGCGGACGGCAGTTGCACTGGCGATCGCCCCCGGTCCGGGCGTCGCATCATGATACGCGGCACCGGTACGCGCCGCCGTAAAGGGCTTGATCGCGCTGCCCAGCCGCTGCAGCGCGATCAGGTAATGCAGCCCAAGCGAATTGTTGGGCTGCCCCAGCAGTGCAGCGGCGTCGTTCGCATCGACGCCGCCAGGCGCCAGCGCTGCCGCCGCACCTGCGTATGCGGTGGGGTAGCTGGCGCCTTCCCGCAGGCGGCGCGCGATATCTTCGCGCAGCCCTGCGGGCTCCACAGCCAGCACGCGCGCAATGCGCTGCAGGCTGTCCAGGTCGCCGGACTCGCTGCCAAAGCAGAGCGAGTCCACAACGCCTGTGCGGTGCAGCAGAGACACCGCACCATAGGCGAACCACTCGGCCGGTTGTACAGCATAGGCAACCGGCAGTTCAATTACAAGATCGGCGCCAGCATGCAGCGCCATCTCAGTCCGTGCCCTTTTGCCCACGATGGCGGGTTCGCCGCGCTGGAGGAAAGGGCCGCTCATCACAGCTACAACAACGTCTGCTCCACTGAGCCGTCTGGCTTCGCTTAGATGATAGACATGTCCGTTATGTAAAGGGTTATATTCAACAATGACGCCAACGGCTTTCATATGAGAACGCGCTCCTTTCGTTAAATATTCAATTGCGGTTCAATCCTTTACTCCTAGCCCGATTATATCCGAGCTCATCTTGTTCCATAATAGGACATGGGTATACCTTTGTTCAAATCATATCGCAGTGTATACCCGAAAAAGAAAAGAATCCTTTTCGTCGATATAGCCCGAACCTACCTTCAAAATGCATGACTTGTAGTTTAACTTATAGTAAGCCTATAATGTATCAGAGATCGAAAGCGGATTAGGATCCTCATTTTTAAAAAGGGTGTAAAGTTAAAAGTGTTGACAAACGTCTTGAAAAATCGGTATAATGATTTTTGTTTGTTAAGTCAATTTCATAATACTTTTAACGAGGAATCGTCAGAATACATACAGTCAGGAATATGATGTGTTGCAAGAGTCAGGCTTGACCTGTATAACTGTCGTAAGGCGTTTAACTTTAATTATGAGATTGGTTTCGTTTGGAGTGATGGGAAATGTTAATGCCATTTCGCAAAGTGGCTACCAGTGACCGACCCCTGCAGTTTAATGAACAGTGGGATATCAAGGAACTGGTTTCTAACCGACAGGATATCACAGCCGTTACCCCGCTGACTGCGGATTTATCTGCAGAATACAGAGAGGGCGACGTTGTGGATGTTCATGGCAAACTGACAGTAGGAGTGGACATGTTATGCTCCCGATGTCTTAAGCCGATTAATGAACATTTTCATATTGATTTTCATGAGCAATTCAAGCAGGGGAAACAGCCAGAGGAATTGCCTGAAGACGACGATACTTTCTACGTGGATGGAGAGAGCGTTGATCTGAAAGGTTATGCCGAGGAAGCTTTTCTGCTGGATCTTCCGTTTATACCGCTATGCAGCGATACATGCAAAGGGTTATGCCCCAAGTGTGGCCATGAGCTGAACGAAGGTGACTGCGGTTGTGATAACCAAGTTATCGATCCGCGGCTTGCAGGGCTCAAGGATTTTTTTAAATGAGCATGAGTGAAAATCGAACATTGTAACAACTACCTGCAAAGGTTGATTTTGATAAGGAGGTGGGAATAATGGCAGTACCTCAACGGAGAACGTCCAAGACGCGTCGCGACAAACGTCGCACTCACTTTAAATTGGCTGTACCGGGCATGGTGAAATGTGAACAATGTGGCGAACTTAAACTTAGTCACCACGTGTGCAAAGTGTGCGGAACGTACAAAGCAAGAGAGATCATCTCTCAATAATAGCTAGACATCAAGTAGCACTTCATTTCGATGAGGTGCTACTTTTTTTAGACTATAGCATCGCAAAAAAGACCCTTTCTACCTGTACTCTATCTTCTTGAATAAAGTTCAATATACGTATTTGATATTTTAGTAAGGCTCATTACGGGTTGTATTCAGGACTGTGAAGCCAGGCTCCGCAAGGCAGGATTGTTTTTGTTCAGCCAGCCTTTCTTTTTGACACGGGATGAGATATACTATAGTTTAGTACCAGGTTCTAAGATTTGACGTTACATAAACATGAACCATAATATGTGTGAGAACGACCCTGCTGAACAGGGATGCAACTATAGAAGCAACGTGAAAGAATATATTGAACTGACCGGATTAGGCGGTTCCTTAAACGATACAGCGGGGGGTGTCAGGCATCGAACGTGTACCGAAGAGACAGAGGCAGCAGCAGTTAACCAAAATGATCGAAGACAACCCGTTTGTGACGGATCAGGAACTTACACGCCAATTGAAGGTGAGTATTCAGACGATTCGTCTCGACAGACTGGAGCTTGGGATTCCCGAGCTTCGGGAGCGGATGAAACTGATGGCGGAGCGTTCCTATGATCAGGTGCGCTCCTTGCCCCTGCATGAGATTATCGGTGATATTGTGGACTTGCAACTGGACAAGAGTGGGATCTCCTTGTTTGAGATTAAGGAAGAACACGTATTTTCGAGAACGGGCATTGCTCGTGGACACTATGTTTTTGCACAGGCCAACTCATTGGCTGTAGCCGTTATTAATGACGAGATTGCACTGACGGCTTCCGCAGACATTCGTTTTGTTCGTTCGGTCCATTTGTCTGAGAAATGTATTGCGAAGGCTTATGTGAGATCGATATCGGGTCAAAAGGGCAAAGCCAAAGTGGAAGTGTTCACTTATGTGGGTGAAGAAATGGTGTTTCAAGGCAACTTTGTAATCTACCGTTCAGGTGGAGAAGACAGCGTAGAAGGAGGTCATTTGGGATGAAAATCGTCATTGATGCCATGGGAGGCGATAACGCACCTGCGGCAACAGTAGAAGGTGCGATCGCCGCGGCAACGGAATGGGCGGATACACAGATCGTCCTGGTCGGCGATGAAGCCAAGCTGGAACCTCTTCTGAGTCAGTCAGGTGCCAAACCTGCTAATCTGACTATTCGGCATGCTTCCGAAGTGATCGGTTCGGATGACGAACCGGTGAAGGCAGTCCGTCGCAAGAAGGATGCCTCCATGGTGGTTGCAGGTCGTATGCTTAAGGAAGGCGAAGCAGACGCCATGATCTCAGCGGGCAATACCGGAGCGCTGATGACAGCCGGCTTGCTGGTGGTAGGCCGTATGGAAGGTATTGAGCGCCCGGCGCTTGCGCCCATGATTCCAACGATCGATGATGTGGGTGTACTTGCACTTGATCTCGGCGCGAATATGGATGCCAAACCGGAGCACCTCGCACAATATGGTCTGATGGGAAGCTTGTATCGGCAAAAAGTGCAGGGAATCGCGTCACCAAGAGTGGGTCTGCTCAATGTGGGAACGGAGCCTGGTAAGGGGAATGAGTTAACCAAACATGCTTATCCATTGCTCGAGCAACTTCCAATTCGTTTTGTTGGTAACGTAGAGGCCCGTGACGTGCTTACAGGCGCATGTGATGTGCTTGTATGTGATGGATTTGCCGGGAATATATTGCTCAAATCCCTCGAAGGCACAGCGGGTGCCATTTTCGCTCTGCTTAAGGAACAATTCTCATCGTCGCTCAAAAGCAAACTGGCTGCTGCTGTGCTCATGCCTGAGCTGCGCGGTTTGAAGCGGAAACTGGATTATACCGAGCATGGTGGTGCACCACTCCTCGGTTTGAGCAGACTTGTGGTGAAAAGTCATGGATCGGCTGATGGCAATGCCATCAAAAATGCTGTGCGCCAAGCACGGATTGCAGTACAGAACCAGCTGGTGGAGAGCATATCTAAGGAAATTAGCGGGAAGTGAGTGACGACATGAATAATTTGCGCCCGGTAGGGGTTATCGGTACAGGTAAATATGTACCAGAGAAAATTTTGACAAACAGCGATTTGGAGAAAATGGTCGATACGAATGATGAGTGGATTGTCAGTCGTACAGGAATCAAGGAACGTCACATCGCTGCACCGGATCAGGCGACTTCGGACCTGGCATACGAGGCAGCTATTAAAGCACTTGAATCTGCTGGCATGACTGGCAGTGATCTTGATCTGATTATTGTGGCAACTATTACACCGGATTCTTCATTCCCTTCTACTGCTTGTATTTTGCAAGATAAACTTGGTGCCAAGGGCGCTGCGGCATTTGACTTGTCTGCTGCCTGCTCCGGATTTGTATACGGTCTGGCAACAGCAACGAGCTTTATCCAAAGCGGCATGTACAACAATGCACTTGTTATTGGTGCAGATTGTTTGTCTCGTATTACTGACTATACCGACCGTAATACCTGTGTGCTGTTTGGCGACGGAGCGGGCGCGGTTATCGTTGGTGAAGTGCCGGAAGGCCGTGGATTTAAATCATTCGATCTCGGAGCTGAAGGTGCGGGTGGAAGCCTGCTTCAAATGGAGGGCGGCGGTTCCCGTCTGCCTGCATCCGTAGAAACAGTTGAGAACAAAAAACATTACATTTACATGAATGGCCGTGAAGTGTTTAAATTTGCAGTACGGGTGATGGGTACAGCGACAATCGAAGTACTGCGCAAGGCTGGCCTGGAGCGTACGGACGTGGATCTGTTTGTTCCTCACCAAGCCAATATTCGGATTATCCAATCTGCAATGCAGCGACTTGAGCTTCCAGAAGAGAAAGTTGTAGTCAATGTGGATAAATACGCGAACACATCTGCAGCCTCCATTCCGCTTGCTTTGGTAGAAGCTGCTGAAGAAGGCCGCATGAAAGCCGGAGATACCGTGCTTATGGTTGGTTTTGGTGGCGGTTTGACGTGGGGCGCATCGGTACTCGTTTGGTAAATTAGACAGCTGGGAGAGATGAATTGGATGGGTAAAATAGCATTTGTATTTCCCGGACAGGGATCGCAGACTGTGGGCATGGCCAAGGACGCATATGAGTCTGTGCCTGCGGCAACAGAAATTTTCCGTACAGCCGATGAGACGCTGGGTTTCTCGCTGAGCAATCTTGTTTTTGAGGGACCAGAGACCGAGTTGAAACAGACATCAAATACGCAACCGGCTCTGCTGACAGCAAGTATTGCATTGTTTGAGGCTTTTAAAGAAAAAGGAATTCAGCCTGATTATATGGCTGGACACAGTTTGGGTGAATACAGTGCACTGGTCGCGGCGGGCGTTCTTTCGTTCGCGGACGCGGTAAGCATTGTGCGGGCACGCGGTCAATATATGGAACAGGCTGTTCCTGGTGGACAGGGTGCGATGGCTGCGGTATTGGGTGCGGATCGGGAAGCGCTGGGGGTGCTTTGCCGGGACGTATCCGAAAGTGGTCATGCAGTTGAACTTGCTAATATCAACTGTCCGGGACAAATCGTGATTTCCGGTGTGAAGGAAGGGGTAGCTGCTGTCGCTGAACGGGTTAAGGAAGCAGGCGGCAAACGTGCCATCACACTTGAAGTAAGCGGTCCGTTCCATTCTTCCTTAATGAAGGGTGCAGCAGAGAAGCTGGCTGAGAAACTGAAAACTGTTTCGTTCTCACCCGGAGCGGTCCCTGTAGTCGCGAATGTGACTGCAAGACCTGTGGAGGACGGTAAGGTTCAGGATTTATTGACAGCTCAGGTCTATTCTCCGGTTTTATGGGAAGACAGTGTGACATGGCTTATTGAGCAAGGTGTAGATACTTTTATCGAGATTGGCTCTGGCAGTGTGTTAACAGGTTTGATTAAAAAAACAGATAAAACCGTTAAACTGTACAATGTAAACAGTCTTGAGACGCTCGAAGCAACGGCAGCTGCACTAATTTGATTAACAATGATTAGATTTGGGGAAAGGAGGAATGATTATGTCTAAACCATTACAAGGCAAAAATGCGCTCGTTACTGGTGCGTCCCGTGGTATCGGGCGTAGTATTGCACTCGCTTTAGCCGAGGCAGGTGCCAACGTGGCCGTGAATTATGCGGGCAGTCAAGCGGCAGCTGAGGAAGTAGCGGAAGCGATTCGCGCCAAAGGTGTCCAGGCAATTACGATTCAAGCGAATGTGGGCCAGATGGATGAAGCCGAACAAATGGTCAAAGCAACGATTGAAGCGTGGGGCAATGTTGATATTCTTGTCAACAATGCTGGAATTACCCGTGATAATCTGATCATGCGTATGAAAGAAGAGGAATTTGATCAGGTAATCGAAACCAATCTCAAAGGGGTGTTTAACTGTCTTAAGGCGGTTACGCGTCCAATGATGAAGCAACGGTCTGGTAGAATTATCAATATCTCCTCTGTTGTGGGTGTGCTCGGAAATGCTGGACAAGCAAACTATGTTGCTGCCAAGGCAGGGGTCATCGGTTTGACGAAGGCATCTGCACGTGAGCTTGCCTCCCGCGGCATCACAGTTAACTGCGTTGCACCAGGATTTATTGAGACCGATATGACGAAGGAATTGTCCCAGGAGATCGTGGACAACATGTTGAACGGTATTCCGTTGTCCCGTCTGGGCCAGCCGGATGAAATCGCCGGTGTTGTCACGTTCCTGGCTTCAGAAGCTTCATCTTATATGACAGGGCAGACACTGCATGTTGATGGTGGCATGTACATGTAATTCTTCCCGGACTTGAACAATAGTCGGGGAACAGGCGCTGGACGATCCGAAATGCCGGAAAAAGGCCGGGTTCCCCGGCCGGGAGCCGCATATGTCTTCTATGGCATTTTGCCTGCGATTCTCGTATAATACCAAGGAGGAGGTGAACCGGATGTCCGATGTATTGGAGCGTGTAAAACGCATCGTCGTCGACCGCTTGGGCGCAGACGAAGCTGAAGTTACACTTGAAGCATCTTTCAAAGAAGATTTGGGTGCTGATTCTTTGGATGTAGTGGAATTGGTCATGGAATTGGAAGATGAATTCGATTTGGAAATCTCTGATGAAGATGCAGAAAAAATCACGACCGTAGGTGAAGTTGTAAACTACATACAATCTCATACCTAAAGTCAATTCAGTCCCGCACCTGTTTTCGAACAGGCGGGACTTCTCATCATTCATTGGTTTTTCTCATTCCGCAAGCGGCGCAGGTCAAACGGATCTTCGGGTCCTGCTTGGCTAGACGTCTGCTTGCGGATATTCCCACAAAATACTTGCGTAATGCAGTCGATATAGAGGTGAGTCGGTTTGAAACAAAGAGTTGTAATTACCGGAATGGGCGTAATGACATCGCTCGGAAAAGATTTAGAAACGTTCTGGGGCAGTTTAATGGCAGGCAAGTCCGGAATCTCTCAGATTGAGGCGTTTGATGTAAGTGAATACACCACTCAAATTGCAGCCGAGATCAAGGATTTCAACCCGGAAGAATACATGGATCGCAAAGATGCACGTAAAATGGACCGTTTTGTTCAGTTCGCTGTAGCAGCTGGCTTCAAGGCCGTTGAAGACAGTGGTCTGAAAATTGACGAGAACATTGATGCAGAGCGTTTCGGTGTGTCGATCGGATCGGGTATCGGTGGATTGGGTACTTGGGAGGACCAACATAATGCATTGCTGCAAAAAGGTCCTAAACGCGTAAGCCCATTTTTCATTCCGATGATGATATCTAACATGGCTTCTGGCCAGATGTCGATTTCTCTCGGGGCGAAAGGTCCTAACATCAACGTGGTAACGGCATGTGCTACAGGAACACACTCCATTGGAGATTCCTTCAAGCTGATTGCAAACGGTGATGCGGATGCGATGATTTGTGGCGGTGCGGAAGCTACCATTAGACCAACTGGTCTGGCTGGGTTCTGCGCAATGCGTGCCATGTCTACACGTAACGATGATCCGGCTAAGTCGAGCCGTCCTTTTGATACAGAACGTGACGGGTTTGTTATGGGCGAGGGCGCAGGTGTTCTAATTCTTGAATCCCTAGAACATGCTCAAAAACGTGGTGCTCGTATTTATGGCGAAGTGATTGGTTACGGTCTCACTGGCGATGCACATCACATGACGGAGCCTGATCCGGATGGAGCAGCTCGTTGCATGAAGATGGCTCTTCGTAATGCGGGTATCGAACCAGAAGAAGTGGACTATATCAATGCACATGGTACATCAACACCTGTAGGTGACAGATCCGAAACGCTTGCGATCAAAAAAGCGTTTGGTGATCATGCGTACAAGCTTGCGGTGAGTTCAACCAAATCGATGACAGGTCATATGCTTGGTGCTGCTGGTGGCGTGGAAGCCGTAATCTGCGGATTGTCGCTGACACATCAGACACTTGCTCCAACGATCAACCTGGAAAATCAGGACCCGGAATGTGATTTGGATTATGTTCCAAACGTTCCACGTCAAACTAAAGTCAATATTGCCATGTCCAATTCATTTGGGTTCGGCGGTCACAATGCCACCATTATTCTCAAAAAATTTGAAGCATAAGGGGCTAGTTCGTTTGAGTGAAGATCTGAAGCAGTTACAACACAAACTTCAAATCAAATTTGACAACAGGCAGCTTTTAAAACAAGCGTTTACCCATGCTTCTTATGTAAACGAACACCGGTTCAGTCAGCATCAGGATAACGAGCGTCTGGAGTTTCTGGGCGATGCCGTACTGGAACTGACTGTGTCGGAATACTTGTATCATTTGTTTCCTAACCGGCCGGAAGGTGAATTAACTAAGCTGCGGGCATCCATTGTCTGCGAGCCTTCCCTCGTCAAATTTGCTGAAGCGTTGGGTTTTGGGCAGTATGTACTTCTTGGTAAAGGTGAGGAACTGACGGGAGGACGAACTAGACCGGCTTTGCTAGCGGATGTGTTTGAATCTTTCATTGGTGCATTATATCTGGATCAGGGATTGGCGCCTGTCCGGACATTTCTGGATCAGCATGTATTTCCGTTGATCGTTCTGGGCAGCAAATTGCAGATGAGCGATTACAAAACGGAATTGCAGGAACTCACTCAGCATCACAATATGGGAGCTCTGGAATACCGTATTGTTGAGGAACGGGGCCCTGCCCATGAACGGGAGTTTGTCTCCGAGGTCCATATGGGTCAAGAACGGCTTGGCAGAGGTACAGGACGTTCCAAAAAGGAAGCCGAACAACAGGCTGCATCTGCAGCGCTGGATCGACTGAAGCTTCCGGAAGCCTGAGCTTTACCGTAAGCGCATAGACAAACGAAGAGCAAAGAGCAGCCCGCGGGTCCGCCTGGCGGAATTTATCGGCCGGACTGCTTTTTGCTCTTTTTTTTGTAAAGAAGACCAGGGGAGGTTGCCTGATCTTAACTAAATAAGTTGGACCTTATTTTTACACAAAACGAAGAGTGCAGAACCAATCTGAAGAAGCGAAGCGTGCGCCTTTATCACCGGATTTTTCCCTCGGACCAATGGAATAAAGAAAATCTGGGGATAAGAGCGATCGAAAGATGGTACTGCAATTGAAGTGACAAGGTGTAACATTTCTAGCCCAACTTATATAGGCGCTGAATGCAACATTTGAAATTTGCAAGAGGAGGTGACGGGAAACCCTATGTTTTTGAAACGGATTGAACTGGGTGGATTCAAGTCATTCGCCGACAAAACGGAAATGGAGTTCGTTCGTGGCATAACCGCGGTTGTGGGCCCGAACGGAAGTGGCAAAAGTAACATTTCAGACGGCATACGCTGGGTTCTTGGGGAACAAAGTGCCAAATCACTGCGTGGTGGCAAGATGGAAGATATCATTTTTGCCGGCAGTGATGCACGGAAGGCTGTTAATTATGGTGAAGTTTCGTTGACGCTGGATAACGAAGATCATGCGCTTGCTTTGGATTTTGGCGAAGTAACGGTAACGCGTCGTGTACATCGCAGCGGAGACAGTGAATATTTTATCAACAAGCAGTCGTGTCGGTTGAAGGATATTACGGAATTGTTTATGGATACCGGAATCGGCAAGGAAGCTTACTCGATTATTGGACAGGGACGAATCGAAGAGATTCTGAGTACCCGTTCAGAGGATCGCAGGGGGATCTTTGAAGAGGCATCAGGTATTGTTAAATATAAATCTCGCAAACGGGATGCTACTCGCAAACTGGATGAGACGGAACAGAATTTATTGCGTATTCATGACCTGGTCACCGAATTGGAAGACCAGATTGGTCCGTTAAAGGAACAATCGGAGAAAGCAATCCACTACAAGGAATTGCGTGGACAGCTGAAGTCACAGGAAATCTCCATGTATGTGTATCAGATTGAACAAATTCATGCTTCCTGGAGCAAGGCGAACCAACGACTTGAATCATTGAAAGAGGAAGAAGTCGGATTGGCGGCAATCGTCTCCACTCATGATGCCAAGCTGGAAAGTGACCGCAATGCACTACGTACGCTGGAAACGGAGACGGAACAGCTGCAATCGGCCTTATTGCAATTCAGTGAAGCAACAGAGAAAAGCGAAGGACTTGGGGAACTGCTCAAGGAGCGTTCGCGTCATCTGCAGACAAATCAGGAACAGCTCAAAGTGACCCTTGCAGCGAGTGAAGAGAGACATCGGGAGCGTGAAGCCGAGTTACTTGCATTACGCGAAAAGTTTGCCAAGCTTGAACTGGAATTGAGTGACGTAAGAAATCGTCTGTCCGAAGAAGAAGCCAAACTTATCGGTGTCACTGGTGGTATTAGCCAACAGCAGGAGGAAAGCCTTAAGGGCAACTTGCTGGAACTGATGAATCAGATGGCTCAGACACGAAATGAAATTCGTTACGCGGACCAACAGAAAGAAACGCTGGAACGGCGAATGAACCGAGCGACTGAGGAATCCGGCAAGTGGGAAGGCCAGAAGGAAACGCTGGAAGCCCGCAAAACGGAGATTGAGAAAAAAGTTGTTCGTTTAGGCAAGGAAATCAGTGATCTGCGCGGTGGTTATATTACGGAAAGTGAACGTCTCCAATCGCTGCAGAAGCTGCTCGAAGAAAGCCGGGGCACTGTCCGTAAATGGGAACAGAAGCGTGAAGCCCAGGTCTCCCGTCGCGATACAATGAAAGAAATGCAGGATGATTTTGACGGTTTCATGTTGGGTGTCAAAGAAGTTCTTAAGGCATCACGCAAAGGTACACTGAACGGGGTTCATGGAGCTGTTGCAGAGCTCGTTAAAGTGCCTGAGAAGATTGAACTTGCGGTAGAGACGGCGATGGGCGCTTCCCTGCAGCATGTCGTCATGGAGAATGAATCGGTTTCCAGACAGGCGATCGCTTTTCTGAAACAACGTCAATTGGGTAGAGCTACGTTCCTCCCGCTGGATGTTATTCGTGCACGTACCATTGGTGCAGGGGAACGTTCGATGATCGAAGGCATGGATGGTTTTGTGGGAATTGGTGCGGATCTTGTACAATACGAATCCCGTTATGCTGCGATCATTGGAAGTCTGCTCGGAAATGTCATTATTGCAGAAAAGCTGGAGGATGCCAATAAGATCGCAGCTCGCTGCCAATATCGTTTCAGGGTCGTAACCCTGGAAGGCGATGTGGTTAATGCGGGTGGTTCGATGACCGGTGGTAGCCAGCATAAGAAAAATGGTAGTCTGCTCAGCCGCAAACGGCAGCTGGATCAGCTGGATCAAGATATTTTGGATACCGAAAATCAGATCGTAAAACTGCATCGCAGTGTGGAGGATGTAAAGACTCAGCTGGAGCAGTGCCAAGATAAGCTGGACGAGCTGCGTCAGTCTGGAGACGACACCCGGAATGCAGAACAGCAGGCTTCAATGGAAATGAAGCAGGTTGAGCATGAACTGCGTCACGTACTGGAACAGGTTGCCGTAGCCGGGCAGGAAAAGAGCGGCTTTACTGAAGAAATCAAAGAAATGGATACAGCCCGCGATGTTGCTGTGAAGAAGCTGGAGCAACTTGAGGAAGAAGAGAAGGCGACTCATCGTGCCATTCATGCCGCAGAATTTGCGCGTAAAGCGAATGAATCCGCGAAGGAGGAATTGCAGACCCAACTCACCGATCTGAAAGTCCGAGAGGGGAAACTGGATCAGGAGCGATTCTCCAACGAGGAGCAGTTACGGCGTCTGGAGCGCGAAGTGGATTCACTGGTGAAGGATCTTCGTCAAAATCGCACGTTGCTGGCCTCCATGGAAGCAGATCTGAAGAAAACAGAGACTGAGAGTGTTAAACAGATTGAAGATCTTAACCAGTACAAGCTGAAAAAAGCGGAATCTGCACAGGAGCTGGACTTCAAACGTGCTGCCCGAAGCGAGCTGTCGAAGAAGCTTGAGCTTGCCGAGAGTGAAACGAAGGAACAGCGCACACAGCTGAAAGCTGTGGAGGAACAGATGCGACAAACGGAAATTTCCGTGAACAGACTTGATGTTGAGTTGGAAAACATTCTGCGCAAACTGATGGATGAGTATGAGCTCGGCTATGAACTTGCCAAGGAGCGTTATCCAGTACCGGAAGATGTGGAGAGCACACAAGCTGAGGTTCAGAAACTGAAGCGCAGCATTGCGGCTCTCGGTGACGTCAATCTGGGAGCCATCGAGGAATTCCAGCGGGTTAACGAGCGGTATGAGTTCCTCAGCACGCAGAAGAATGACCTGGTCGAAGCCAAAACAACGTTGTATCAGGTTATTCGAGAAATGGAAGATGAGATGGCCAAACGATTCAAGGCAACATTTGATGCGATTCGCCGGGAGTTCGGCACGGTCTTCACCAAGCTGTTTGGCGGAGGGCGCGCGGATCTTGTATTGATGGACCCTGAGCGTTTGCTCGATACGGGCATAGATATCGTCGCCCAGCCACCAGGCAAAAAGCTGCAAAACCTGCAGCTATTATCCGGCGGGGAACGAGCGTTGACCGCAATGGCCCTTTTATTCGCTATACTGCATGTTAAGCCTGTACCGTTCTGCGTACTGGATGAAGTGGAAGCGGCACTGGATGAAGCCAACGTGGTGCGTTTTGCCCAGTATTTACGTGAGTTCTCGGAACAAACACAATTCATCGTTGTTACACATCGCAAAGGCACAATGGAAGAAGCGGATGTGCTGTATGGCGTCACGATGGAAGAGGGCGGAGTATCCAAGCTCGTTTCGGTTAAACTGGAAGATGAGGAAGCTGTCATTGCCTAATCTTTGAGTTGGTTGTCACACATGAACTCATCTAATATCATTTAAACTAAGAAATGTACACGATGGAGGGGCTTTATGAGTTTTTTTAAAAAGCTGAGAGACAGCATTGCAAGCAAAACGGAGTCGGTTACCAAACAGTTCAAGGACGGGTTGGAAAAGACACGTAAAGGCCTCGTAGAGAAAGTGTCGGATCTCGTTATCCGCCGCAAAAAAATCGACGAGGAATTCTATGAAGAATTGGAAGAGATTCTGATTGGAGCCGACGTAGGTGTCAATACGGTCATGAAACTGATTGAAGATCTGCGTGAAGAAGTCAAAAAACGCAAAATTGAGGATGCGGCTGAACTTCAGCCTGTATTGTCCGAAAAACTGACGGATTTGCTTCGTGGCGAGCAGAATAATGAACTGAAAATGAATCCGGATGGCATCACGGTCATTTTGTTTGTTGGTGTTAATGGTGTTGGTAAAACAACAACGATTGGCAAGCTGGCCCATCGCTTCAAACAGCAGGGTAAAAAGGTCATCATGGCAGCAGGAGATACGTTCCGTGCCGGAGCAATTGAACAACTTGAAGTATGGGGACAACGTGCCGGTGTGGAAGTGATCAAGCAACAATCAGGTTCTGACCCTGCCGCTGTAATGTATGATGCTGTACAGGCTGCGAAGCAACGGGGTGCTGATGTATTGCTCTGTGATACTGCGGGCCGTCTGCAAAATAAATCCAATCTGATGGACGAACTCAACAAAATCTATCGTGTCATTCAACGCGAAATTCCGGAAGCACCTCATGAAGTATTAATGGTGCTGGATGCAACTACAGGTCAGAATGCACTGAATCAGGCCAAACTCTTCGGAGAGAAGAGCGGGGTAACTGGACTTGTACTGACGAAACTGGATGGTACCGCCAAAGGTGGTATTGTTGTTGCGATTCGTCAGGAGTTGGATCTGCCTGTGAAGCTGGTCGGACTTGGTGAGAAAATTGATGATCTGCAGCCATTCGACTCGGAGCAATTCGTGCATGCGTTGTTTGCGGGACTGATTCAGGAACAGCCAGCTGAAAGTGCTGAAGAAGAGGAAGCTAATTCCTAGAACCATTAATAAATAGCATGAATGAATAGCGTTAACCGTATTGCCAGTGATATACGTGATAAGTGTCACGTGTAATGTCACTGGCAATACGTGTATAATGGGAATAAAGAAGGCAAGGCTAAAGGGCTAGAAAGGACGGTTGATATGGCCAATACCTATACCTATTCCCGTCGTGAGGAAGTCGCCAATGCGGTAACTCATGGAATCGGCGCTGCACTCAGTGTAGCTGCACTGGTGCTATTGATTGTATTTTCGAGTATGAAAGGCACGGCTTGGCATGTGGTCAGTTTCACGATCTACGGGATCACCATGCTGCTGCTCTATACGAGCTCCACACTCGTGCATGCATGGAAAGATGGGAAAGTGAAAGATTTATTTGAGATTTTTGACCATTCATCCATTTATTTGTTTATTGCCGGATCGTACACTCCGCTTTTGTTTATTGCTGTTCGTGGCACACTTGGTTGGACCCTGTTCGGTGTGATCTGGGGAATCGCATTATTCGGCGTGATCTTTAAGGCATTTTTCACGAAAAAGTTTCTATTCATGTCCACGATTTTCTATATTGCAATGGGCTGGCTCATCGTTATTGCTTGGCAACCGCTTATGGCTGCCATTCCTACAGGCGGAATCGTGTTGCTGGTTGCTGGAGGTCTGATGTATACACTGGGGACGCTTTTTTATGTGTGGCGTGGATTTCCATACCACCATGCGATTTGGCATCTCTTTGTGCTAGCAGGCAGTATTCTTCATTTCTTCATGGTACTGTTGTACCTGACACCACTTCGCTAGAACGGTAGATAGCGTTAAACGAATCGGCTCCATCTGTGGAGACCCATTCGTTTTTTTGTTTTATATAATGGTTGCAGCAGGTCGTATTCAGCTGTAGAGGAACGGCTAAGAGTAACCATGTAGGCAGGAAAAATGAGTGTAAAATGAACGTTTTTATTGTGACAAGTATTTTTGCTTGACAACCTGATTTGTTTTAGGTATTATTAGGAACGTTGCAAGAGTGTAAAGTGTTTTTCCTTGACGAAGGGAGTGCCCCGTTATGAGTCAAGAAAACCGGCTTGAGAAGACAAACCGGATTAACTTGCTGTTTGCTTTCTATGAACGGTTGCTTACCGAGAAACAGCAGACGTTTCTAAAGTATTACTTTCATGATGATTTCTCGCTGGGCGAGATTGCAGCCGAGTTCGAGATCAGCCGCCAGGCGGTATACGAGCATATCAAACGTGCCGAACAAGTGTTGGAAAATTACGAAAGCAAGCTAGGCTTGCTGGAGAAGCACGAACGGCGCAACCGTAATCTTGAAGATTTGCAAAATGCATTGGAGCGCGCAGGCGTTTCCATTGATAACAACCAACAAATAAACGATATTATTCAACAGCTCAGAGAGTAGTTTGTAAGAGTTGAACGAAACGTATCGGTCCTGAAAACAGTATTACAGCTTAAGGAGGTGGGATCATGGCATTTGAAGGATTAACGACCCGATTGCAGAATGTGTTCAGCAAGCTGCGCGGCAAAGGCAAGGTGTCTGATGAAGATGTTGCTGAAGCTATGCGCGAGGTACGTCTGGCATTGCTCGAAGCGGATGTAAACTTCAAAGTGGTCAAGGAATTCATCGCCAAGGTGAAAGAGAAGGCTGTCGGCAAAGAAGTGATGGAGAGCTTCACGCCCGGAATGGTCATTATCGACATCGTAAACAAGGAACTGACGGATTTGATGGGTGGAAGCCAGTCGAAACTGGCTAAAGCCAACAAACCGCCTACGGTACTGATGATGGTTGGTTTGCAGGGTGCAGGTAAAACGACTACATCCGGTAAACTGGCTAAGATGCTGCAAAAGCAAAATAGCAGACCGTTACTTGTTGCAGGAGATATTTATCGTCCAGCAGCGATCAAACAGTTGCAAGTTCTCGGCGAGCAGATCAAAGCGCCAGTATTTACACTGGGAGATCAGACAAGCCCTGTAGAGATCGCACGTCAGGGTCTGCAGCACGCCAAGGATAACGGTAATGACTATGTCATTATCGATACAGCTGGACGTCTGCATGTCGATGAAGAACTGATGGAAGAACTTCGTCAGATTCACAGCGTAGTGAACCCGGATGAAGTACTGCTTGTCGTAGATAGCATGACTGGTCAGGATGCAGTTAATGTGGCAGAACACTTTAACCAGCAACTTGATCTGACCGGGGTGGTTCTGACTAAGCTTGATGGAGATACTCGTGGTGGTGCTGCACTGTCTGTTAAAGCAGTCACTGGTTGTCCAATCAAATTTGCTTCCCTTGGAGAGAAACTGGACGCACTTGAGCCTTTCCATCCAGAACGTATGGCTTCACGTATTCTTGGTATGGGTGACATGCTTTCTCTGATTGAGAAGGCGCAGTCCAACATTGATACCGAAAAAGCTAAGGAAATGGAACGGAAGATGCGTAATGCAGAATTCACGTTCGAAGATTTCCTTGAGCAAATGGATCAAGTGAAAAAGCTGGGGCCAATCGATCAGATCATGGACATGATTCCTGGTATGGGCAAGATGAAACAAGCCAAGGACCTGAAGGTTGATGATAAACAGATGGGCCGGATCGAAGCGATTGTGTACTCCATGACGACCGAAGAGAAACGCAACCCGGATATGATCAACCATAGCCGCCGGAAGCGGATTGCTACAGGTAGTGGAACATCCTTGGCCGAAGTAAACCGTCTGATCAAGCAGTTTGATGAGATGCGTCGCATGATGAAACAGTTCTCAGATATGATGGGACCTAAAGGCGGCAAAAATAAAGCGATGAAGCAGCTTAAGGGTCTGGGTAAAGGAATGAAGTTTCCTTTCCGTTGATTCCAATGGCAGCTGAACGATATACAGATTTCATTGAAGGAGGTGAATTTTCAAATGGCAGTTCGTATTCGTCTGAAACGTATGGGTGCTCACAAAGCTCCTTTCTACCGCGTAGTGGTATCGGATTCCCGTTCCCCACGTGACGGTCGTTTTATCGAGGAGATCGGTTACTACAACCCGGTTGAACAACCGGCTGTTGTAAAGATCGATGAAGATAAAGCATTGCAATGGCTTCAAAACGGTGCACAAGCATCCGACACTGTCCGCAACTTGCTGAGCAAAGCGGGCGTGATGAAGAAGTTCCACGAGTCTAAATTGACTAAATAAGGTGCTGATTCGGAGGGTCATCTATGGAAGAATTAGTAAGCATAATTGCTAAGGCTTTGGTCGATCATCCGGAAGATGTGGCGGTTCGGACGGTTGAGAAAGACCGGCTTGTCGTTTATGAGTTAACCGTTCATCCTGACGATGTTGGGAAAGTGATTGGTAAACAGGGACGAATCGCAAAGTCTCTTCGTACGGTCGTCACATCAGCAGCAGTTAAGATGGATAAACGGGTAACCGTTGATATCATATCTTAAAGATATACGAAAGGGGGTTAGGATGCATGTCCTAGCCCCTTTTCGTGCATGCTGAAACTTAAATCATAGGATTGAAATAGCTCGTCAAGTATGATGTTCTGCGGAAGAAGTGAAGAGTACGGAATCGATTCTGAAGGAGCGTTAAGATAACAGCGATCCGAAGAACGATCCGTAACCGGAGGGGCGCAGGAAGATCATCACACATGAGTACCAATATGAATGGAGTGTAGGAGGAAAGTATGGCAGAGTTTATGAATGTAGGTAAAATTGTCAATACGCATGGAATTCGCGGCGAGGTGAGAATCATGCCTCTAACTGATTTCCCGGAAGTGCGTTTTGCGAAAAATGCAGAGTTGTTTTTCTTTACACCAGATAATCATCCAGTCATGGTTAACGTGGAATCTGCACGTTTGCATAAAAATATGTATATTCTTCGTCTGAAAGAGTATGGCAACATTAATGAAGTAGAGAAGTTTAAGGGCGGCATGGCCAAAGTGTTAAAAGAGAATCTGGCAGAGCTGGAGGAAGGTGAGTACTACTTCCATCAAATCGTTGGGTGTTCTGTCATCACCGAAGAGGGTGATACACTTGGAACCATCTCTGAGATTTTGACTCCTGGAGCGAATGATGTATGGGTTGTCAAAACGCCTGCAGGCAAAGAAATTCTGCTTCCGGTTATTGATGATGTTGTTCTTGACGTGGACGTTGCAGAGAAGCAAGTCAAGGTTCACCTGATGGAAGGGCTGCTGTAACATGAAAGTGGATGTATTAACCCTATTCCCGGAAATGTTTGACGGTGTGTTCGGAACCAGCATTCTGGGCAAAGCCCAAACCAAAGGACTTGTATCTTTGGGAGCAACAAACTTTCGAAATTTTGCGACCAACAAACATAATACAGTTGACGATGCACCTTACGGCGGAGGTGGGGGTATGGTATTGAAGCCAGATCCCATCTTTGCTGCTGTCGAGGATGTATTAGAACAACGGGGCGAAGCTGCGGCAACGATGAAACCCCCACGTATCATTCTAATGTGCCCGCAAGGTGAGACGTTCACACAGAAAAAAGCAGAGGAACTTGTACAAGAAGATCATCTGATTTTTATTTGCGGACATTATGAAGGCTACGATGAGCGTATCCGAGAGTTTCTCGTAACGGACGAATTGTCAATTGGTGATTACGTGCTGACGGGTGGCGAACTGCCTGCGATGGTGGCGATTGACAGTATTGTACGCCTTATTCCGGGTGTACTGGGTAATGAGACAAGTGCTGTAACGGATTCATTCAGTACCGGATTGCTTGAATACCCGCACTACACACGTCCTCCGGAATTCAGAGGTATGAAGGTTCCAGATATGCTGTTATCCGGACATCATCTGAATATTGAGGCATGGCGCAGGGAGCAATCCTTGCTTCGTACGCTGGAACGCAGACCGGATATGTTGGAGACGGCGGACTTGACGGACAAAGAACGGATTTGGCTAAATAAACTTCGTTCCGAACGTGAAAAGAATGTAGAGTAATTTGATGATATCTGCGTTTGAGCACGTAAATAATCTCTTTCGAAAGCCTGAAAGACCAGCCTTGTGTTATATAGGTTGGTCTTTTTCTATATTGAACATTTTTGGCCGCTTTGAACATTTTTGCATGTTCCGAAATAGGGTTGTATAAACTGAAAAATTTCTTTATGGTGATCTCAGCTAGAAGCGTATAAAGACGAAATGCTGAGGAGGAAGAATATGAATCATCAGCCGTATGAAGTTGGAAGAGTGAATATTAGCGAAGCTGGAGAGCGCTGCAAGATGCTTCTGGGAGATCTGAATGGAGATGGCAGGCTTGAGATGCTGTTGGTGCAGGCAGATGGTGGCATAGATGACCGTTACGTCCCGCATCAGGTATGCTGCTTGTCGGCATATGATCTGGATGGAGCTTTAATATGGCAGGTCGGGACACCGGACCCGAATGCTGGCGGTCCAGGATCAGACTATCCCGCTCAGATTGCAGATTGGGATGGGGACGGAAATAATGAAGTGCTGTGTGTAATGAACAAACAATTGCTTATCCTGGACGGAAGAACCGGAGAGATAAAGAAGCGTCATGAGTTGCCTGGAGAGCAAGCGCATGACTGTATTATTCTTGCAAATCTGACTGGTGACCAACACACAATGGATATCCTGCTGAAGGATCGGTATAAGACATTATGGGCATTAGATCATGATTTTAATTTGCTGTGGAAGCATGAAGGCAATATAGGTCATTTTCCGTGGGTCTACGATATCGATGGGGATGGTAAAGATGAAGTGATGGCCGGGTATGACATGCTGGATCATGATGGAGCATTATTATGGTCCTGTCAGAATCTTGATGATCACGCAGACTGTATATGGTTTGGCGATGTGGACGAGGACGGGGAGGTTGAAATTGTTATCGGTGGCAGTGTCACGGTGATGATGGATCGGCACGGTAATGAAAAATGGCGTTATGAGGATACGATTGAATCACAGCATATTGCATTGGGGAAATTTTATGGAGAAAGACAAGGATTACAGATTGCTGGCCTGGATCGGATTATTCGTGGAGATGAGAATGGTAAGGATGGAATGTTTATGCTGGATAGCGACGGAAAGGAACTTTGGAAAGAAGATCGTAAAACTCGTGGGTGGTTAACCATTATTGAGCCTGTACGCAACTGGGATGACAGCGGGCTTGACTATATCCTGGCTTATCGTCGAGGTGGAGGTGTCCTACCATCTTTGATTAATGGTAATATGCAAACGGTTGCAGCGTTTGGAAAAGAGGGCTACGCCGTACATGCAGACTTGTGTCAGAGCGGAAGGGAACAGGTCATCATCTATGATGCACATGAGGCGGTGATCTATTCCAACTCAGTGATGGAGGTAACCACTCCAACCTCTTTGGGCATAAAAAGAGCCCAGCTTCAGCCAAAAAGGCTGTATAGCTCGACTCTTTATCCAGGCGGGGAAGTTTCAATCTAGCTTAATGACTGATCTCTACGACAGGAAGGATTTCCTGTTGTTGGTCTGATTCAGGATGGAGCAATGCAGCCAAATCGGTTCCTGTCGTAACCGTTAATCGAGGGAGCTTCATAGGATTATCCCCAGGTCGAACAAATCCTGAACGTACGGAAAAGGCCATGCGATACCCATTTTGCTGCAGCTGATAGATCATCTGCGTGCTGGTATAACCGAAAGGGTAGGCAAGATACGGCGTATCAATACCAGTTTCTTTCATCAGCTTGACGTCATCATTGAGCAAGCTTGTATCGAGTCCGACGGGCACGTTGTCGCCGCAACGCATATATCCCTTGTGATGCAGATTATAGGTATGGCTGTTAAACTCAAAGACGTCTTTAGCGGCCTGCATCTCCTGTTTGGAGATAAACGTATTTTTGGCAGGATCAAAAGGTGAAGGCTGATCCTGAATTTTGCTGCCGATTACAAACAGGGAAGCATGGAAATTATATTTTTTGAGCACAGGGTAGGCTAAAGTATAATTGTTCTGATACCCATCATCAAAGGTGATGACAATCGATTTTTTTGGTAGAGAGATCTGTCCATTCACATATTGTTCAAGTTGCTCCAGTGTAATTGTGTTGTAGCCTTCTTCATGCAAATATTTCATATTTTCTTCGAAGTCTTCCAGATTAATGATCGATTTGTTGTTTGTTTCATGATTATTAATTTTGGGCTGTATGTAATGATACATCAGTACAGGTACTTCAGTAGCCGAATCTTGTGCGATGTGAAAGGTAGCCAGATCAAGTACAGGTTTGCTGGAATAATCGGAGTGAGACATTAGAAATGCCTTACGTTTGACCATATCCCAGGACGTGCATGCTTTGTGAGACATTGCATTGGTAGGATGAGTTACCGCATACGCATACATTGTAATGGTACAAGTGAGTAATGCGAGTGCAGCAAGAGCAATTTTTTTGAAGTATTTCATAATTCGTTTGGTTCTCCTTTTGCCATTTCATTTCTTCGTGGAATTACATTTTTAGATGCATCACCAAGTAATCCAACAAGCTATATCATAGACGATCTTTCTTGACAGAAAGTTACAGTATTTTTTCCGTCTAATACTTGACTTATTCAAGAATACTAATTATGACAATCCATAGGGCGAAGCTTTGATGTCCATAAAGGAATTGTGTAGAAAAGCGCATGGACAGGTGTGTTTTAATGGAATTGTAATGTGACTATAATAAAATTCAGGACGTATTTAAAATGAACGTTATAGCGGATAACGCCTATATTGGAGTAAAGGAAATTAATGAGAATTAAAGGGCATTGAAGAACCGAAGAGTTCTGTCAGCAATTTGTTTATTTTTCCTTGTGTTTTGTTATGGTGCGTGATACAATAAGTCTGTTATGTGGAATACGGCGGTCCTCTATGGATAATGAAGGAGACAAGGTGTTCTCTGGAAGAAGTATGAACGCCTGTACGGAAGGAGGGAGTCATAGATGAATATCGTTCAAGCGATTACACAAGAACAACTTCGTAAAGATATTCCGAGTTTTCGTCCTGGTGACACTTTGAAAGTGCACGTTAAGGTAATCGAGGGAACTCGTGAGCGTATCCAATTGTTCGAAGGTGTTGTGATTAAACGCCGTGGTGGTGGAATCAGTGAGACTTTTACAGTTCGTAAAATTTCTTACGGTGTAGGTGTGGAAAGAGCTTTCCCGCTTCATTCCCCTAAAATCGATAGAATCGAAGTGGCTCGCCGTGGTAAAGTGCGTCGTGCGAAGCTTTATTATCTTCGTGAACTACGCGGTAAAGCAGCGAGAATTAAAGAAATTCGTTAATATAACGGATACCGGGGAGGGCTTGGAGACAAGCCCTTTTCGTTTTTGTCCGGGAAAAGTTGAACCGGAGGTGCACTTCCGAGTAAAATGGTATGGCGGCACACGCGCGAATAGTCCGGGAGGCTTGTGAAATCAGTTATTGAAGGACATTTGAATTGTGGATTAAATGTACTGGTAATGCTTGCGTGTAAGATTACATAACTGATGATGTGTAAAAACTGCTATAACATGTACTGTGAAGAGAGGAAGATCATTAATGGAACAGGAAGTTCAACAGGACCAGGGCAATACTGCCGAAGAGAAAGGCAGTCGATCCAAAAAAGCCAAAAATGAAATTTTCGAATGGCTTAAAGCCATCGTGATCGCACTAGTACTTGTCATTTTAATTCGGTGGTTACTGTTCAAACCGTTTGTTGTGGACGGGCCTTCCATGCAGCCGAATTTTCATACAGGTGAACGTGTAATCGTCAATGAAATTTTATATGATATTAGGGAACCACAGCGCGGAGAAGTAATTGTATTCCACGTTCCTACCGAAGGCCGTGATTTCATTAAACGTGTCATTGCTGTCGCTGGTGATACCGTTGAGGTTCAGGACGATACAGTTCTCGTCAATGGTAAAAAAGTCGATGAGACTTACATTCAGGGAGCCATCGATGCTGCAGAAGCGAACGGTGGAACCTATAACGTGAAGGACTTCCCTAATGAACAATTCCCGGATGGGAAAGTACCTGAAGGTCATGTTTTTGTAATGGGGGATAACCGTCCGAACAGTACGGATAGCCGAATGATCGGTTATGTATCACTGAAGGATATTGTAGGTCGTGCAGATGTGATTTTCTGGCCGATCGGCGATATCAAATGGATTAACCATTAATATGAATGCAGGATATATAAGCAAAATATAAAATGTACACCAAAACGTAGAGGGTTGAACTAATCTGGGGATAATAGAGATCTAAGATGGTTTTACCAGCGAAGTGATGCGGTGTGCATGTTATAGAAAAAGTTTATATATCAACAAATAATGAGGTGAAGACAAGGTGACGATTCAATGGTTTCCAGGTCATATGACCCGAGCCAGACGCCAGATTCAGGATAAGTTAAAGCTGATTGACGTGGTCATCGAACTGCTGGATGCCCGTCTGCCTGTCTCCAGCCGCAACCCGATGATTGACGAGATTTTACAGGGCAAACCCCGGATGATTTTGTTGAATAAGTCCGACTTGGCGGATGCGAAAGTAACGCAAGAATGGATTGAATATTTCAAAAAAGAGGGAATCACTGCTTTCCCTGTAGATGCTTCAACAGGTACCAACGTGAAAGACATTCCAACACAAGCAAAGCTTCTCCTAAAAGAAAAAATTGACCGTCAAATAGCTAAAGGGATTAACCCTAGAGCGGTTCGTGGACTGATTGTTGGTATTCCAAACGTGGGTAAATCCACGCTGATTAACCGACTGGCTGGACGGAACATTGCGGCAACGGGAGATCGTCCTGGTGTGACAAAGGGACAACAGTGGATCAAAGTTGGTAAAGAGATGGAACTGTTGGATACCCCCGGTATTCTGTGGCCGAAATTTGAAGATCAAAACGTGGGTTATCGTCTTGCGGTAACAGGTGCAATTAAGGAAGAGATTCTGAATGCAGAAGACATCGCCTTTTTTGGCATCAGTTATCTAATGCGTTATTACTGGGAATCTCTTGAAGAACGATACGGACTTCAGGAGTTCTCCAAGGATGCGGATGATTCTGACAGCGTTGTTGCGATCATGGAACAGGTTGGTCGTATACGTGGTTGTGTGGTAAGTGGTGGGCGTATCGATTTGGAAAAGGCATCGCGAGCTTTTCTGCGTGAACTGCGTGCGGGCAAAATGGGACGTTTCTCTATGGAAGCTCCTTATTAAATAAGAGACAACTGCCGAAAGAAGCGGCCGTTACCGGATTACCGGGAGCGGTCGCTTTTTGTCGTACTGGAATTAAAGCAGAGGAACCTTGATTGATCTGGAAGGTGATTCTAGAAAATTGCACTTAATGGGATTGTATTGTACGTATATCTGGGTCTCTTAAATCATGCTATGATGAATGATGAAGATTTAGCCTGCTCAGTGCTGAATATCTTCAATTTAAGCCAACAGATACCGATAAAATAATAACTCATCATCGTATTATCATATATGCTTTACAGAAGTTTATTTCTTATTTAATAGGATCTGATAGAACAAAAATCGGGAATCTACGTCTATATAATAAAATGATATAAAGTGATGCGTTAAGCAAGAGTGGGCAGAGGAGATGACACCGTAATGAATGAAATGAATGAGTTAACTGAATTGACGCAACTGGATGCCCTGGTTGAACCGAAAAAGAAGAAAAAAGAATTGGTGGAGCCCAAAGATCTGCTGATCTATGAGCGTGAATATTGGGAAAGCGGATTTGAACATATTGCCGGAATTGATGAAGTGGGACGTGGTTGTTTATTTGGAGATGTAGTAGCGGCAGCCGTTATTTTACCTCGTGAGCTGATTCTGGAAGGCGTTAATGATTCCAAGAAATTAACGGAGAAAAAGCGCGACGCATTATATGACATCATAATGGAAAAGGCGTTGGCAGTGGGAATTGGTTATGCGGATGCGGAAACGATTGATCAACTGAATATTAAACAGGCTGCAAGGCTTGCCATGAAACGTGCGGTAGAGGCCCTTGAGGACGTGCCGGACTACCTGTTGGTGGATGCCGAAAAGGTAGATGTGAATATACCACAGTTATCCATTATTAAAGGTGATGCAAATAGTCAATCCATTGCGGCAGCATCCATTATTGCGAAGGTTACCCGGGATAGGCTTTGCAAGGAGGATTGGGATACGTTATATCCGGAATATGGTTTATCGATACATAAGGGATATGCAACGAAATTTCATCGTGAACAAATTATGGCTCTTGGTGCTACACCCATGCATCGTCGCAGTTTTCTCGGCAATCTGCTCGGAGAACAGCACACTTTATTTTAATTAGACCATACGCGGAGGGAGGGGAAGGTTATGAATATAAGTTCCGTGATTCGTGGGTTACTGGGGGATAGTAAACCGGGAAATGCCAAGCCATTGGAGTTAAAGGAAGGCCAGGTTGTACGTGGTTCTGTGGTTAGTGTATCCGATGATGGAGCAGATGCGGTTCTTCAGATTCAGGGTGTGCAGGTGCGTGCAAAACTAGAAACCCCGCTTCGCCCAGGTGAAACAACTCTGCTTCAGGTTCAGCCTCCAGGTGAAAATGGCGTAACGGTAATGAAACCACTGACGGGTACATTAGCAGAGCTGCCACAGGCATCTCTGAACAATTTGCTTCAGGAGGTAGGCTTGCCGGATACCAAGGGGAATCGGGAACTGTTGTTAGCTATGCAGCGAAGTGGATTACCTTTAACCAAGGATAATGTAGCCATGGTTCAAAATATGATAACAGCAAAACCTGCACAAGTGCCTGTCGAAGAATGGGTTCAGGCGACAGGTATTGCTTTTCAGCGTGGTCTTCCGGTTACAGCGGAAACGGTAAAGGGCTTGCATCAAGCTGTATTTGGCCCGCCACTACATCAGTTGTTGAAGGGTTTGGCTGAACAGCTGGAGTCCATGCTGACCCAAACCGCAGGTAAACCGCTGCCGACTGCTGAACAGGCAGCTACAGTGAAGAATAACATTACGGCTGGAGTGCCTATACCTTCAAACGGAGAGCAGACGGGAGGAAACTTAGCTGCGTCAGGCGGTAACCGTCAGGTAGGAGGAACAACCGGATTGTCCGGGCAACCCGTGCCTGGTGCGACTGCTGGTGGTACTCCAATGGCTGATGGATCTGTGGAAACAGCTGGTGGTGCGGTTAAAGGCAATGGGCAGACTGGAGCAGGGACTGCCGAGAGTGCTGGGATAAAAGCAGGGACTAGCCATGTTGAAACTGCTGGCAAGGTGGGTACAGGTATTCCGGCAGGAACCGGAATACCTGGTGAGAGCCCGCGTGCAGTTGACGCGGGTGTTGCTGGGAGCCGCCCAGGTACGCCGGGTGCTGCTGTGGATGTTACGGCTGGCCGAGTGATAGCGGGCCAGCCTGAGGGGGGCGCGGCCGGGCGAACTGACGGCCACGTTGAAACGCCTGCTGCTGCGGGGTCTACCGCTTCCGCAGCAGGGCAGGCGGCGCCAGCAGCTCCATCGGCAGCGCAGCTGGCGCCCAAGCTACTGGCGCTGCTGGACGCGCTGCGCAGCGCGTCCATAGCCGCACCGGCACAGCCAGGTGCGGCGACACAGGCCGCCCCTGCATCGCAGGGCGGCTCGGTGGCTGCGGCTGCCGGAGGCGTGCCGCAGCCTTTGCCAGCCGGCGCAGACGCGCTGCCGGCTGGCGGTAGTGCATCTGCGCCTGCGGGAGCTGCGGCGGCGCCCGTCACCCACGAGGGGGACCCGTGGGTGGGGCGTGTGCTGAAGCTGCTCGGTGCGGAGCACGAGCAGCAGGCAGTTCACGGCGCGGCTGCGCAGGCGCGCGTGGGGGATGTGGCGAGTCCGGGAACCGCGGACACGCTCAAGGGCTTGCTGCTGCAGCTTGCCAGCAGCGATGGTGCACCGGCGGCACTCAAGGATGTCGCCGGACAGGCTGTGCAATTTCTGACAGGTCAGCAGTTATTGCTGACAACAGATCGCAGTGCTACCTTTGCCCAGATGCACTGGTTTATCCCCATTACCGGACCTGACGGAGAAGAGACGGCTTCCGTTCAGATTCAATCACGCCGTGGGCAACGCGGTGAATTGGATGCATCCAACTGCCGCCTGTGGTTTGATCTGGACATGAAAAGTCTTGGTCCAACGTTGGTGGATGTGCATGTTGTTAATAATATCGTCAGTCTGCGTGTACTAAATGATGGCGAAGGAATGGGACCGCTCTTGGAAAGTGGACGCGAAGAGATCCATAAGGCGCTAGACAAGTTGGGTTATCAGTTGCTGACTTTCAAGGCGGAACCCTGGCCTGTGGGCCAGGAACCGGGTGCCGAACGGAAAATGACTGCCTCGGACTACAGTCCTGAACGATACAAAGGGGTGGACATGCGGGTATGAAAGAGGATTCGCAACCGGACCTAATGTCCAAAAAGGCCGTTGCTTTAAAATATGTACCTGGTGAGAGCGAAGCACCAGTGGTCGTAGCCAAAGGCCGTGGCAAAGTGGCGGAAGCCATTCTGGATAAAGCCAAGGAAAATGGTGTGCCTGTTCAGGAGGATGCCGCACTTGTCGAAGTGCTTTCTAAACTGGATTTGGACGAACAAATCCCGGCGGAACTGTATCAGCTGGTGGCGGAAGTGTTGACCTACATTTATCGTGCTGACCGTCTAGCTTCTGGACGAGAGGAAGAGGAATCATGGTAGAGCACAGATCAGAACAGAGTCCAGCTTCAAAACTGACACGTCAGCAAAAAGGACGATTGGGTGAAGAAGCTGCTTGCGACTGGCTTCGTGAGCATGATTATCGCATTTTGAAGCGCAATTGGCGCTGCAGACGCGGAGAGATTGATATCGTTGCTTCTCGTGAAGACATGATCATTTTTATTGAAGTCCGCAGTAGAAGCGGAACTGCGCAGTTTGGTACACCACAGGAGTCGGTAGATATTCGTAAAATGCAGCAGGTACGTGCAACGGCATCTGTATATTTGCAAATGACGGGAGAGACAAATCATCAAATCCGTTTTGATGTGATCGCAGTCATGCTGGATAAAGCAGGCGAAATTGTTTCAATTGATCATATTATGAATGCATTCTGAGTTTCTGCTACATAAACGATTCTTCTAAATGTGTTAACCCACAAGAAAGACACTTAAAATAGTGACTCTCTTGTGGGTTATTTTTTTGGACAAGTTATTGGTAAGAAAGAAATTAAGAAAACATAACTAATATACATGCGACAAACAACAATACATATTGTATCGTATTATGGATTATTAAAATTATCCTCGTTGTGATTATTTACTTTTTCGATTGTTAATGGACTACATTCTAATTATTAATTCTCTAATAGAAGCTCAAACGAGGTGTGTAAATCCAGTCTAAATTATAGAGTTACCTGTGATAAAATGCCCTTTTTCTCTTTATTATTCATATGTCCTTACTCAAATTCGTTTTAATTCCATAAACAATGAAGCCTTATGTGTTTTCTAACACTGTTGCTTGTCGACAAAAAGACTGGAGCACATAAAAAAGATAGATACAAAATGTATCATTTATAATAAAATGAGAAAAGAAAATATAAAAAAAGAGGTGTGAACTATGAAAGAAATTAAATCTGCTGCAGAAAAAAAAGAAAAACAGGTGTGGGAGACCCCTCGAATGGAAGTGTTGGATATTAGTGAAACCATGAACGGTGGCGAGGGAATTTGGCAATATGTGTGGCAAGGGGACTTCTGGAAGCTCGAAATGCTAGTCAGTTAAATTAATGTAATCTATTTTTTCATGTTTTAAAAGAATTAACTAATATATTTCGATGAGGTGAACTGTTGGTCATGAGTAATCATTGGAAATGGATAGTTCGTGTAAGTTTGTTTTTATTATTTTCTGGCGTATTTAGTTGGATGCATACTGAAACAACATATGCCTCTTCCAAAGGTGTTACTGGAAGAGAAGTCAGCACGAGTCTTGCTCAGGCTTCCAGTATTCTTGGACAAATTACGGATAAAGACGGTTTCCCAGTAAAAGATGCAGAGGTGACCATCACGCAGAAAACTGGTGGAACAATAGTGGAAACGGTAAAGACCGATTCGACGGGGAAGTTTTTGTTTGAAATCACGATAAGTGGAAGTACAAACTTCTCCATTAAAGCAGTTGCCAAGGGTTACTTGGTAGAATCGGGAGGGAATTCTAGTAATATTACCTTGAAGCCAGGGGATAAAAAAGAAGTGAATTTATTACTTTCTGAACCATTTACCCTTGTAGGAAGAATCACTAACGAATCAGGCAACCCTATTGAAGGTGCTTCTATAAAAATCGCGATTGCAAATAAGTTAGTGAAGACAGACAAGGATGGTAATTATGCCATCACAGGTATTGATATTTATCCTCCCAAAGATGTTGCGGTTCAGATTTTTGCAACGGACTATGGTTCTTATTTGCGTTATGTCACGGTGTCTTACGGGAATACAATAAAAATGAATTTAATACTACCAGACGTTTCTGATGTAAATGGCACAGTGGTGGATGAAGACGGGAGAGCGATCTCAGGGGCTAAAGTGACCATAGATAATTTCCAGACAACAACAGACAGTCAAGGCAAGTACTCTATGAAGCAGCTCTACCCGGGAAGGAGTACAATTTCTGTTGAAGCTAAGGACTATTTAAGACAAAGCATTGAGGTAATCTTGGTGAAGGGACCAAATAATAAATTTGATTTCATTCTGAAGAAACATTTAGACAAAACCCCGCCTGTAACCAAATATACTTTAGTTCCTTTGACAGAGGTATCCAACGGAAAGCAATATATTAATGGTTTTAATTTTAAGTTAAAGGCAACGGACGAAGTTAACGGATCAGGTTTGAAAATGACCCAGTACAGAATCAATGGGGGTGAATGGATCACGTTTACCGTACCAATAAAAATCTATGCTCCTGATGTCAAAACAGTGGAGTATTTCAGCACGGATGTCGCCGGCAACCAAGAAAAAATAAACAAAATGGATTTTGTGAATGGGAAATATGAAGGAGCAGGATCATACCCTTATTGATTAAATAGCTATTTATAATGAAGAAAGGCGACGTTGACTCTAAGAATCCCTCCGCGGGGGAAGAGTCGAAGTCGCCTTTTTGCATCCGAAATAATCAGAACGAAATAATGTTATCCGCATTCCTTTGAATCCAATGAACAGATCAGTGTATAATCAAGAGGGTAATCCAGTTTTGCTGCACCGTTTGATTTTTCATAAATGAGTCGATTCACATCGCAGGCTCGAACTGCGGTCACGGATAATTTTTTATAATCTGGGAGGCATGGTCATGAGTAAATCTACCCAAACGGGTAACGCCGTAAGAGAAGCCATTCAAAATCGTCGTACAGTCAAAAAGTTTAAAAAAGAAGCTGTTCCCACACAGCAGATTATTGATTTGTTGGACACAGCCGTATGGGCACCCAATCATAAATTGCGTGAGCCGTGGCGGTTTTTATTGTTTAGCGGAAATGGACTGAACAAGCTGGCAGACGCTATTGATGCAGAGATGGGAGAGGATAACAAGTTCTCTGCCAATATCAAGCAGATCCCTGCCGTCATGCTTGTCGTTATGGAAGAAGATCCACGCCAGAATATCTGGGATGAAGATTTTGCAGCAGTAAGTGCATTGGTGCAAAACTTCCTACTCGCGGCATGGAGTGAAGACATTGGAACGTTCTGGGTAACCAAGCCTTTCCTCTATGGACCCAAATTCCGTAAGACACTTGGGATTCAGGCTGGGGAAAAAATTATAGGCATGGTTTACATGGGGTATCCAGAGGTTATTCCTTCTTCCAAAGAACGTACACCAGCCAAAGACAAGTTGACTATATTTGAATAATTGATATCTTGTTCGCTATTCATTCGAACGTAATGCTCTATGCAAAGCCCCTGCACGTATGTCTCTTCTCTTATAAAGAGGATATATGTGCAGGGGTGTTTGATTTGTAAAATTATTTAGCCATGAATTTGAAATCTACAGATATCTCGATTGAACCTTTCATGAAGCTAAATGGCGAAGGCACGTATTTCACTTTATAGCCTTATTTCCTTGATGACCCTCGCTCAAAATAAATTCAAATCCAACTGCCGATACTGTATCGCTTCAGCCACATGAGCTGTCAAAATGACGCCTTCATGATCCAAGTCTGCGATCGTCTGGGCCATCTTAATAATTCGATCATGTGCACGCATGCTCAGGTTCAGTGCTTGCAGTGTCTGCTGGAGCAGTTGGTCTGCTTCTTCAGGAAGGCGGATTGTTCGACGCAGAAGGGTTCCTGAGAGCTGGCTATTCCAGCGAACTGAACTATTAGCATATCGTGCGGCCTGAATATGATGAGCATGAATGACTTTGGCCTGCATTTCCGCAGATGAAGGAGAAGCGCCAGCCTTGCGCCACTCGCTCGGGGGAGGAACTTCGACCTGAAGGTCGATGCGATCTAGCAGCGGACCCGAGATTTTGGCACGGTAGGCGGCAACACGGGCAGGACTGCATATACAGCGTTGATCCTCCGATTGAGCAGAGAGATATCCGCAAGGACAGGGATTCATAGAACAGGCGAGCATAAATTGTGCTGGAAATGTGAACGCGGCTCTCGCACGGCTAATGGTGACTTTGCGATCCTCCAAGGGTTGTCTCAACACTTCTAGGACTTGCCGCTGAAACTCTGGTAGCTCATCCAGAAACAATATCCCACGGTGAGCAAGACTTACTTCGCCAGGTTTGGGGATGCCGCCGCCTCCAATGAGACCTGATGTGGAGATCGTATGGTGTGGAGAGCGAAAGGGTCTGTCTGCGATGAGACCATTTGAAGTATCTTTAAGCTTGCCTGCGGCACTTAGCACTTTGGTTACTTCCAGCGCTTCGTCTTCGGACAATGGTGGGAGAATCGTAGGCAGCCGTTTAATTAACATGGTTTTCCCTGTGCCCGGAGGTCCGACCAGCAAAATATTGTGCATACCAGCTGCGGCAATCATGAGTGCACGCTTTACGTGATGCTGTCCCAGAACATCACTATAATCATCGTCCAACGACGGAGATCGCATTGGGCCCTCATGGCGCTCCATATCACCGACATTAGGATTCAGAGCAGAGAGATGGGCGTAATCTTTTAAAACAACAGGCCCCGTATTCTGCATCATTCCTTCCCTCTGCTTTGAATTCGTTTCCTGTTCAGGAACGATATCTTGCAAATGACGAATACCATATACCTGAATACCCCGAATCAACGAAGCCTCTTCCAGATTGTCGGCGGGCAGAAGAATGGAGGTAAAGCCTTGCCGTTTTGCCAAATCTACCATAGACAAAATACCAGGCACAGATCTCACTGAACCGTCCAATGCCAGCTCACCTACTACCAATGTCCGTTCCTCTACTGGAAGAACCAGCTGACCACTTGTTGAAAGTAAACCAATAGCGATGGCAAGATCGAAAGAAGATCCTTCCTTGCGCAGATCAGCAGGAGCCAGATTTATCGTAATCCGTTGCAACGGATACTGATAGCCACAGTTTTTTATAGCGGCACGAACGCGTTCAACCGCTTCACGAATAGCTGAATCCGGTAATCCAATAATTGAAGTCTGGGGTAAACCATTCGATAGATCTGTTTCCACTTCAATTAAAACGCCGTCAATTCCATATAAACAAGCACTATGCAGTTTTCCATACATAATAAAAGAAACACCTCACTTCGTCCTTGGCGCGCATAATACAGGCCAGTCTACGAATTAAGGTGCTTCCTCAGCTTCTAACAAGCATTTTATATAAAAGAAATCAGGGCGTCAACCCGTCATCGTCATAGCTGCTGTATATCTATCCCTGACTCCTGAATTGTTTACAGTTTCCGCATGTAGTTTCTAGCAGAAGTATAGAATGTTCAGTTCTGAATCAATGTCGCGCTGTTGTGAAAATGGATGTAGATGCTGGTTGCTGTTATAACATATAAAGAGATCTTTTTATTACGTTGTCATATGATATCGATCGTATATGCTCCAAATTATATTTTATACAATTAAATTTATCACTATTAAATAGAAAAGTAAAATCATTTGTGCTCAATTATTCTGTTTTTTTTATAATTTATGATAAGATAAATGAGGGGCTCCTAATAATTCGCAAATTCTAGCGATTATAACAGTTGTAAGCCTCTATTATTAAGGAATATAGAATGCACAATAGGTAGGTGGGACAGATCTATGCAGAATGAAAGTTTGAAGCTGGATAACCAATTATGCTTTGCCATATACGCTTGTTCACGTGAAATTACGAAGATGTACCAACCCTATCTTGAGGTGCTTGGGGTAACCTACTCTCAATATCTGGTCTTGATGGTATTGTGGGAACGTGAAGAATGTACGGTTAAGGAAATCGGAGAGGCACTTTACCTCGATTCAGGCACTTTGACGCCTCTTCTGAAACGTTTGCAGTCAGCAGGACTTATTCATCGCGAACGTTCAGCTCAGGACGAACGGAAAGTATTGATTACACTTACAGACGCTGGGCGGGAACTTCGCCATAAAGCCTTGTCTATACCTGAAGCGATCCAGGAAGATGCATGTCTGAACAGTACTGAGTTCGAATCTTTACTGGGACAGTTCAAGGGACTGCTGGAGAAAGTACATCAAACCAACACCAAAGAAGCCAAAAAATAAAATGTAACATCGTATTACTATTAAGAAACCTTGGCTTATTAGCTGAGGTTTTTTTCCATTAATATCCAAGCATTCACAATATGGGATCATACCCATATCAAAATACTGTCTATTAACCATTACTTTTTTAAGGAAAGCGTTTTAAAAACATGTTACAATGAATTGGGTTTAAGTGAAAATAGTCAACATTTGTCTTTTGTTAGTCTACCAACCCGCCTTGTTGCAGTCATGTTGATAGGAGGATTCGAGAATGAATATCCATGAATATCAAGGAAAAGAAGTACTGAAACAGTATGGAGTCACCGTTCCAAACGGAAAGGTTGCTTATACAGTCGATGAAGCGGTTGCGGCCGCAGAGGCACTGGGCAGTCCGGTGACTGTAGTCAAAGCGCAAATTCATGCAGGTGGCCGGGGGAAAGCCGGCGGCGTGAAAGTAGCGAAAAGTATCGACGAAGTTCGTGCTTACGCATCCGAAATTTTGGGAAAAGTATTGGTAACACACCAGACTGGACCTGAAGGTAAAGAAGTGAAGCGTCTTCTGATTGAAGAGGGATGCGATATCCGCAAAGAGTATTATGTGGGTGTTGTTGTGGACCGTGCCACAGGCCGCGTCGTAATGATGGCTTCCGAAGAAGGCGGTACAGAGATCGAAGAAGTAGCTGAAGCTACACCTGAGAAAATTTTCAAAGAAATTATTGACCCTGCAATTGGATTGCAAGTGTTCCAGGCGCGTAAACTGGCGTACAGCATTCGTATTCCGAATGAGTTGGTGAACAAAGCGGTTAAGTTTATGCTTGCGTTGTACAAAGCATTTGTCGAAAAAGATTGCTCCATTGCTGAGATCAATCCACTCGTTGTTACCGGAGATGGAAACGTTATCGCGCTGGATGCAAAATTGAATTTTGATTCCAACGCCTTGTTCCGTCACAAAGACATTTTGGAACTTCGTGATCTGGATGAAGAAGACGAAAAAGAAATCGAAGCTTCCAAATACGACCTGAGCTACATAGCACTTGATGGCAACATCGGCTGTATGGTCAATGGCGCGGGACTTGCGATGGCGACGATGGATATCATCAAATACTATGGCGGCGACCCTGCCAACTTCCTCGATGTTGGGGGCGGTGCGACAACAGAGAAAGTGACCGAAGCTTTCAAAATCATTTTGTCTGACGCCAAAGTGGCGGGTATCTTCGTTAACATTTTTGGCGGCATTATGCGTTGTGATGTCATTGCCAATGGTGTTGTTGAAGCCGCGAAGCAGCTTGGCCTGACTAAACCGCTGGTTGTTCGTCTTGAAGGAACTAACGTGGAGCTTGGTAAACGTATTTTGGGTGAATCCGGCCTGAATATCGTTCCTGCTGATTCCATGGCCGATGGTGCACAGAAAATTGTTGCCCTCGTAAAATAAGTTCATTCCTGGGCAAATTGCTGCCTTAGTTCCGGAGCTGTCCGGCACTTGAAAAATAACCGTAAGGATGTGAAGCAACGTGAGTATTTTGATTGATAAAAATACAAAAGTCATTACGCAAGGCATTACGGGTTCAACGGGAATGTTCCACACGAAGGGCGCATTGGACTACGGAACCCAGATGGTAGGCGGCGTTACACCGGGTAAAGGCGGAACCAATGTTGATATTACGCTGGAAGATGGCAAAGTAGTTAGTCTGCCGGTGTTTAATACAGTACAGGAAGCGAAGGAAGCTACTGGCGCAACAGCGAGCGTCATCTACGTTCCTCCGGCATTTGCAGCGGATTCCATCATGGAAGCCGTTGACGCAGAGCTGGATCTCGTGATCTGTATTACAGAAGGTATCCCGGTACTTGATATGGTCAAGGTTGACCGTTTCATGGAAGGCAAAGATACCGTTCTGATCGGACCAAACTGTCCGGGCGTTATTACACCAGGGGAATGCAAAATTGGCATCATGCCGGGTTATATTCATATGCCTGGCCACGTTGGCGTGGTCTCCCGTAGTGGAACACTCACGTATGAAGCCGTTCATCAATTGTCTGCGCGTGGAATTGGACAATCTTCTGCTGTGGGAATCGGGGGAGACCCGGTTAAAGGTTCTGAGTTCATTGATATCCTGAAACGGTTCAATGAAGACCCACAGACACATGCTGTAATCATGATTGGTGAAATCGGTGGTACGGCTGAAGAAGATGCTGCAGAGTGGGTACGCGAAAACATGACCAAACCGGTGGTTGGATTTATCGGTGGTGTTACGGCGCCTCCAGGCAAACGCATGGGTCATGCCGGTGCTATTATCTCTGGTGGTAAAGGTACAGCCAAAGAAAAAATTGCGAAATTGGAATCTTGCGGAATCAAAGTTGCTCCGACGCCAGCTGAAATGGGCTCGACTCTTGTGAGCGTACTTGAAGAACGTGGAATTCTGAATTTGTGCACGACACATTAATTCTTTTCCGTTATAATAGAAGAATCGGTGCAGGAAATTTATTTTTCTGGTGAGCCGACTATTGAAATGCGGAAAAGGTAAGCAACCTTTTGTCCTGAACAGGGCGAAGGGTTGCTTTTTTGCGTTTTTTTACAGGATGTAAAAGGGAGCTGTTGTCTGCCTGTATTGGTAAACGCTTGCAATCCGTTGTCACTTATCACACAATATGAGGGAAGATTTTCTTCCCGTTATGGGAGGTTTCTAATTATGGAAGAGAGATGGATTTTGATTGGACTGCATGAAACGGATGGTATTGGTAAGAAAACGATCTCCAAACTGCTATCAGGACAACATCAACTGACGGATTTTCTGGATTATAAAGAAGGGGATTGGACTGCCGCGGGTTTACGCAAGGATCAGGCTGTGCGTCTAACCAAGCAATTCAATATCGACTGGATTGAGCAGAGACAAGAGAGTGTTTATAAACAGGGCATTGAAGTCGTTACCTATTTGGATCATAATTACCCCATATTAATGAAGGAAACCGTTCAGCCACCCTGGGTGATGTATGGTCGCGGAGATCTGAATCTGTTGCACGCTCAATCCATTGCGATGGTAGGAACACGTATGCCTACGGTATATGGACGTAAAATTGGTGAGAAGCTGGCAGAGCAACTATGCAAGGCAGGGCTGACCATTGTAAGCGGGCTTGCCAGAGGAATAGATAGTGTGTGCCACGATGCGACTCTTCGTGCAAACGGCAAAACTATTGCGGTATTTGGGACAGGAATTGATAACATCTATCCGCCGGAAAATACAAGTCTTGCCGAACGAATTGCCGAAACAGGGCTGCTTTTGTCAGAATATCCTCCGGGTACACGTACACGTCAGGGATTATTCCCGGAACGTAATCGGATCATTGCAGGGTTAACCCTCGGTACGCTAGTTGTAGAGGCTGATATCCGAAGCGGATCACTCATTACAGCAGATGCTGCACTCGAAGCGGGAAGAGACGTGTTTGCAGTCCCAGGACCCATTACTTCTCCCAAAAGCCGAGGCTCGCACAATCTGATTCGTCAGGGGGCAAAATTGGTGACCTGTGCCACAGATTTATTGGAAGAGTTTCGATTGGACTTGCCAAATGCCGAACAACTTCCTTACAATAGAGGACGTTCGGCTGAAAGCAGTGAAACTTCTAATGAAGGAATTTTCCCAGGCGTGAAACTATCTTCAGATGAACAACGTGTTATTTATCTGCTAGAGCAGGAAGAGCAATCACTGGATCAACTTGTGGAACAGCTCAACTGGGATTTTGGACATTTGCATTCAGTTCTGTTATCTTTAATCATAAAAAAGCAGATTAGCCAATTACCTGGAACCAAATACGCAAGGGTATGACGATGCTGCGATCAAGGCAGCATGTGAAAATAGATTATTAGCGGAAGTTAGTCCTGCTGCTAATGAAGTATGAATTATAAAAACAAGCAGCAGTTTCATGACTGAGAGGAGGATGAACCTATGGCGGATGCACTCGTAATCGTGGAGTCGCCCTCAAAGGCGAAGACGATCGGCAAATATTTAGGCAGCAAGTTCATCGTAAAAGCTTCGATGGGACATGTACGCGATTTGCCAAAGAGTCAGATCGGCGTTGAGGTGGAGAATGATTTTAATCCGAAATATATTACGATCCGCGGCAAAGGTTCAATTTTGAAAGAACTGAAGGATGCACGAAAGAAAGTGAAAAAAGTGTATCTCGCAGCTGACCCAGATCGCGAAGGTGAGGCTATTGCTTGGCATTTGGCCCATGCACTTGAACTGGATGAAACTGCGGATTGCCGAGTGGTATTTAATGAAATTACGAAACAGGCTGTCAAAGATGCGTTCAAAACGCCGCGTAAGATCAATATGGATCTGGTTAACGCGCAGCAGGCCAGACGTATTCTGGATAGGCTTGTAGGATATAAAATTAGTCCGTTATTATGGAAGAAAGTCAAAAAAGGATTGTCCGCTGGCCGCGTTCAGTCCGTGGCCGTCAAAATCATTTTGGATCGTGAAAATGAAATTAATGATTTTGAACCGGAAGAGTACTGGAGCATTACTGCCAAACTGACAGCGGACGGAAATCCGTTTGAAGCCAAATTCCATCAGTTGAACGGTACCAAAACCGAACTTGGCAGTGAGGCAGAAGTACAGGCCATTTTAAAACAGATCGAAGGCGCTTCTTTTACAGTCAAAGAAGTTAAAGAGAAGGAACGTAGCCGTAACCCTTCTGCTCCTTTTACAACAAGTTCCTTGCAGCAGGAAGCCGCTCGTAAATTGAATTTCAGAGCTTCCAAGACGATGTCTGTCGCACAACAGCTGTATGAAGGTGTAGACCTCGGAAAAGAAGGCACAGTCGGTCTCATTACGTATATGCGTACAGACTCTACTCGAATTGCAGCATCGGCTCAGGAAGAAGCCAAGGAATATATTATTGGCAAGTACGGTGAGCCATTTGCACCGGAGACGCCTAGAAACTATTCCAAAAAAGCAGCCAATGCTCAAGACGCGCATGAAGCGATTCGTCCAACGTCGATTTTGCGTGATCCGGATTCCATTAAATCGTTTATGAGTCGTGATCAATTCCGGTTGTACAAACTGGTTTGGGAACGTTTTATAGCGAGCCAGATGTCATCTGCCGTTCTGGATACACTCTCCGTTGACATTGCTGCAGGAGATACAATTTTCCGTGCAGCGGGTTCAAAGGTTCGTTTCCAGGGATTCATGAAGGTATATGTAGAAGGTAATGATGACGGTACAACGGAAGAAGATCGTCTTCTGCCTCCGCTGAAAAATGGAGATGTGCTGGAGAATCGGGAGATCGAGCCGAAACAGCACTTTACACAGCCGCCACCACGTTATACGGAAGCAAGGTTAGTTAAAACGCTTGAGGAACTGGGCATAGGGCGTCCGAGTACATATGCGCCAACGCTGGAGACCATTCAGAAGCGCGGATATGTTGCCATTGAAGAGAAGAAATTCATGCCTACAGAACTGGGCGAACTTGTCATCGAACAGATGGAGGAGTTTTTCCCGGAGATCCTGAATGTGGAGTTCACCGCGAACATGGAAGGTGATCTTGACCATGTGGAGGAAGGGTCGGAAGATTGGGTCAAAGTACTCGCAGAATTCTACGAATCTTTTGAGAAGCGGCTTGAGTTTGCAGAAGAAGAAATGAAAGAAATCGAGATTGAAGATGAAGTATCGGATGAAATATGTGAGAAGTGCGGCAAACCGCTCGTTTATAAGCTAGGCCGTTTCGGCAAGTTTCTCGCATGTTCCGGGTTTCCGGATTGCCGGAATACCAAACCGATCATCAAGGATATAGGTGTGACTTGTCCGAAATGTAAAGAAGGGCATGTTGTTGAGCGCCGCAGTAAAAAGGGACGTATTTTCTATGGTTGCGACAAGTATCCTGAATGTGATTTTGTATCATGGGATAGACCGTCAGCGAAACCATGTCCAAGTTGCGGATCACTAATGATTGAGAAACGGAACAAACAGGGAACACGATTACAGTGTACTTCGTGTGATCATCAAGAACCGGTAGAGGAACCGGAAGAAGAATGAGCGGATTAGCTTAATGGGGGTAAATGATTTTGACGAATGAACAACAAGTAACCGTTATTGGCGCCGGGCTCGCAGGAACAGAAGCAGCTTGGCAGATCGCAAGTCGCGGTGTGCGCGTAAAACTATACGAGATGAGACCGGTTGTGAAAACGCCGGCTCACCATACAGATAAATTTGCAGAACTGGTGTGCAGCAACTCGCTTCGTGCCAATGGGTTGACTAACGCAGTTGGTGTTTTGAAGGAAGAAATGAGAATGCTTAATTCTCTGGTCTTGGGTGCAGCGGACCGTCACGCGGTTCCAGCGGGTGGAGCACTTGCAGTAGACCGGGACGGATTCTCAGGCGAGATCACATCTACGCTTCATCAGCATCCACTCATTGAAGTTGTTAACGAAGAGCTGACTTCTTTGCCGGAAGATGGAATCGTTGTAGTTGCAACGGGACCTTTGACTTCACCAGCATTGTCCGAGCAAATCAAAGCCCTTATGGGTGAAGAATACTTCTACTTCTATGATGCGGCTGCGCCAATTATCGAAAAAGATTCTATTGATATGAATAAAGTCTATCTGGCTTCACGTTATGATAAAGGCGAAGCGGCGTACTTGAACTGTCCTATGACAGAAGAGGAATTCGATGTGTTCTATGAAGCGTTGATCACAGCGGAAGTTGCTCAACTGAAAGAGTTTGAGAAAGAAATTTACTTCGAAGGCTGTATGCCGATTGAAGTCATGATGAAACGTGGCAAACAAACGGCTTTGTTTGGTCCGATGAAACCTGTAGGACTCGTCAATCCGCATACTGGGGAACTGCCGCATGCTGTTGTTCAGCTTAGACAGGACAATGCAGCAGGAACGCTGTACAATCTGGTCGGATTCCAGACGCATCTGAAATGGGGAGAACAAAAGCGGGTCTTTTCTTTGATCCCAGGACTTGAAAATGCGGAATTCGTTCGTTATGGCGTAATGCACCGTAACACATTTATCAATTCTCCCAAACTGCTTCGTCCAACGTATCAGTTCAAAGACCGTCCAAACCTGTTCTTTGCAGGTCAAATGACGGGAGTAGAAGGCTATGTAGAATCTGCGGCATCCGGTCTAATCGCGGGTATGAATGCGGCCAAAGCAGCGCTTGGACAGGAACTGGTGGTATTACCGGTGGAGACCACGCTGGGCAGTATGGCACAGTATATTACAACAGCTGATTTCAAACATTTCCAGCCAATGAACGCAAACTTTGGATTGCTGCCGAAGCTGGAAACTAAAATACGCAATAAAAAGGAAAAGAATGAAGCACTTGCGCAACGTGCACTGGATGGCATTGCCCGTTTTGCAGCAACAGAAGGTCTAACCGTTCCGGAACGCGTGTAAATTAATCGTGGGAGGAGGCTGATATCATGGATATGTCATTTCATGCTACAACGATCTGTGCAGTTCGTCATAATGGCAAAGCAGCCATTGCCGGTGATGGTCAGGTGACCATGGGGCAAAGTGTTGTGATGAAAAATACAGCCAAAAAGGTAAGACGTTTATATCGAGGACAGGTAGTGGCAGGTTTTGCAGGTTCCGTAGCGGATGCTATTACCTTGTTTGAGAAATTCGAAGGCAAGCTGGAGGAGCACCATGGTAATCTGCAGCGGGCAGCGGTAGAACTTGCCAAGGATTGGCGTCAGGATCGGATTTTGCGCAAACTCGAAGCACTCCTTATTGTAATGGATAAAACGGGTATGCTGCTGATTTCTGGTGGGGGAGAAATTATCGAGCCGGATGATGATGTTATCGCTATTGGCTCGGGAGGAAACTTCGCGTTGTCTGCTGCACGCGCGTTAAAACGTCATGCGCTGGATCTGGAAGCAAAAGACATTGCTCGTGAATCACTCCAGATTGCTTCAGAGTTATGTGTATATACCAACAATAATATTATTGTTGAAGAGTTGTAAGGAAAGCAATCTCCCGTGATGGGGCATGATGATTAAATCGGCTCCAGTTACTTCGTGGAGATTCTTTGTCCTTGTAGCTAATCTATAATGTTCTATCTCATAATCAAGGTTTGCATACTGTTAGGAGGGAAGCTATATGGATACTCAAGCGTTAACGCCAAGACAAATCGTTGCAGAGCTTGATAAGTACATTGTAGGTCAAAAACAGGCTAAAAAATCGGTAGCGGTCGCCCTTCGCAATCGTTATCGCCGTAGCCTTTTGCCAGAACATACCCAAGATGATATTGTACCAAAAAATATTCTGATGATTGGACCTACTGGTGTAGGTAAAACCGAGATTGCACGCCGACTGGCTAAGTTGGTAGGAGCCCCATTCGTAAAGGTGGAGGCTACGAAGTTCACAGAAGTGGGTTATGTTGGCCGTGACGTGGAATCTATGATTCGTGATTTGATTGAAACATCACTGCGGATGGTCAAGCTGGAACGTACAGAAAAGGTCAAAGACAAAGCGGAAGAGGCTGCCAATGAGCGGATCGTACATATTTTGGCCCCTTCACAATCCAAATCCAAAAATCAGCGGAATCCGTTCGAAATGATTTTTGGTAATAATGGCAACAACACGCCAGAAACCGATGAGCAAGAACCGGATACCGGAGTAGCCGAGCGGCGACGTAAAATCAAATTTGATTTGTTATCAGGCAAGCTGGAAGATGACGTTATCGAAATTGATGTGGAAGATACCACGCCTAACATGATGGACATGTTCGCTGGTCAAGGAAATGATCAGATGGGGATGAACATGCAGGAGATGTTTGGCAGTTTATTACCTCGTCGTACCAAAAAACGTAAACTGGCGATTAAGGAAGCTCGCAAAGTATTAATTCAGGAAGAAGCGGGCAAGTTGATCGATATGGATGATGTTACTCAGGAGTCCATTCGCCGGGCGGAACAAACAGGTATCATATTCATTGACGAAATTGATAAAGTGGCCAGTCAAGGACGCGGTAGCGGCCCAGACGTATCCCGTGAAGGGGTACAGCGTGATATTCTGCCAATCGTGGAAGGATCTACGGTAATGACCAAGTATGGCCCTGTCAAAACGGATTACATCCTGTTTATGGCAGCTGGCGCATTTCACGTAGCAAAGCCCTCAGATCTCATTCCAGAGCTCCAGGGGCGTTTCCCAATCCGTGTAGAACTGAACAGCCTGACGCTTGATGAATTTGTGTCGATTCTCACTGAACCTAAAAATGCGTTAACCAAGCAGTATGTGGATTTGCTGCGTACGGAGAATATTGAGATTGAGTTCTCGGATGATGCCATTCGTGAGATTGCCAATCTGGCTGAGTCCGTGAATCAGAATACCGAAAATATCGGTGCACGGCGCCTGCATACTATTCTGGAGAAACTTCTTGAGGATTTGTCTTTTGAAGCGCCAGAGCTTACGCTGGAGCGTATGGTAATCACTCCGGAATATGTACGTGAGAAATTGAATGACATTGCACTTGATCGTGATTTAAGTCAATATATCCTGTAACATAGGTGTAATGCGCTGTTAGAGCGATTGAAGTATAAATGACGGTATACAATGGATGAATAAAGATCAGACGACTACACGGAAATGGGATATTCGATCCTGGTTCGGACTGTAGTAGACTGTATTCAATCCATCTGTATACCGTTTATTTTTGTTTTAGCCTAATACAATGCTGTTTTTTAACCGATAAAAGAGATGGAGTTGTATAAGACGAAAGATAATCTAGGACTTGTGCCGCAGAGATAATGTATTTAAGCCCTAAAGTTGTGTTTACAACTCATATTTGATACTTCTATAAATACCAATAATAGGATTTTATTTTTCCAAGTCTGGTTATCGGTTTAATTAGAAGCTCGAGAAAAAATTGCATAAATGCGCAAAAAAATGAATGAGGTGGTATTGCGAATGTGACAATTTATTTTTGTGGAATATAAATGAGCTTGCTCAGTTTAAATGTTAAAAAAGTGTTTTAGATATGAAGCTGAAACAAGTAATCCGAAATGGATATTTTGTCAATTAGCAATTTCATTGAATAGAGAAGATTCCATGAAACATTATAAGAAAGCCTATTATATCGGTAAATATTTCTAATGAGAAATCGTTTGAAGCTTTTCGATAGATTCCTTGTTTGTATTATTATGATGTGCTCAAACGAGTTGATGCATAGTATAAATTTTAAGAATGTTTAAGAGCTCAATTCGAGCACTTAAGCTTATTTTTGTTTTGGGCCCCAACATTTACGAAAAAATTCATAATTTGCAGAAAATACACAAAAAGCTCTGTCTTTCAGAAAAGATAGGGCTTTTTTCTTATTGTAATATATCCCAATCTCGAAGAAACTTATGTTATACGACAACATCAGAGTTAATTCTACTTAAGTCCTAGAAAACCGTGTGAAAGTGAATGTTTTTTGTCGAAAAAACATAAGCATCCTGAGGGAAAAGATTGAATCTATTTCCATAATTTCTAAAGAGAGGAGGGCGATTATGAATCTTTTGAATGATATTAGTTTTCAAAGGCTGCAAGGTGCACTCGATGCCTCCAACATTAGACAACGAACAATTGCTGACAACATTGCGAATGCGGACACCCCGTATTTCAAGCGTTCGGACGTTGCTTTTGAAGAAATGCTACAGGAACAAATGAATGGAGATATGCCTGTTCTTAAAGGAAAAGTAACGGATTCAAGGCATTTTGTCATAGGTCCTTCCTCTTCCATACCTACACCAGTAGTTAATATGGACCAGTCAACATCCATGAATAACAACCAGAACAACGTCGATGTAGACAAAGAAATGAGTCTTCTGGCGGAGAATCAGCTGCGTTACAACGCTTATATTCAGCAAGTGAATGAACAGATCAAAATGATGCGTGTTGGAGTCGAAGGGAGATAACTTAGGTGAACATTAGTAACAGTTTCAGTATCAGTGCATCGGCTCTAACAGCTCAGCGTTTGCGGATGGACGTTATATCTTCCAACATTGCAAACGCGGAGACGACGCGCGCGAGTGTGACCAACGGCGAGGCGGTTCCTTACAAGCGCAAGATGGTTGTACTTGAACCCAACAAAACTTCATTTAATAGCTTGCTTCAAAATCAGATGAAAAGCAGTGGGTCTGGAGAGGGAGTTAGAGTATCGGAGATTCGTGAAGATCAGTCCCCTCTGAAGCCAGTCTACGACCCTACACATCCGGATGCCAACGCTGAGGGGTATGTGTATATGCCTAATGTGGATATCGCGAAAGAAATGGTGGACATGATTTCGGCTTCACGCTCATATGAAGCAAACGTCACAGCTTTGAACTCAACCAAAGCAATGATATCCAAGGCATTGGAGATTGGAAGAGCCTAATTAACGGCTTAAAGGTGGAAATATCCATAAAACCAAAGAACAGAAATGAAAGGGAGGGACATTAATGATTCAGAACAACATGTTTAGCACACAGGGGATTCAACCGCTTCAGATGCAAAGTACGGCACAAAGTAAACCATCTACACCAGCCGAAACCATCCAGAGCTTCGGTACATACCTACAGGATGCGCTAGGGTCTGTAGCTGCACAGGAGACCCAGGCACATGAAATGTCAAACCAATTCCTGGTTGGAAAAGTGAACGTTGATCAGGTGATGATCGCTTCTGAACAGGCCCTGTTGAGTCTGCAACTTACGACTCAAGTCCGAAACAAAGTAGTCGAAGCATATCAGGAGATTATGCGTACGCAATTATAAAATGTCTTAAATGCGCTTCGACAACAGCGCTGATTATTACAACAAGCAGCTGCGATGCTGCTCCTGACCGTTAAACTTTAGAACCTATAAAGATTGCGGAAGGACAGACCAAGCAAAGTTTCGGATGGGGTGACAGAGTGAATGAGAGAATTGCCCAATACAGGGATAAGGCATCCCAGTATTGGAATAGTTTTAGCAAAAAGCAAAAAGTATTATTTATTTCCACCTTCCTGTTTTTAATTTTGGCTGCAGTTGTACTAACCATGCAATTGTCAAAGACGGAATATGAAGTTGCTTTCACGGATTTGAATGCAAGTGACTCTGCAGGCGTCATTAATTATCTGGATTCATCAAGTATTCCATACAAATTAAGTGCAGACGGTAAGACCATATCTGTACCGAGCACGGATGTAGCTATTGCAAAAGTAAATATCGGATCACAAGGAATTATTCAAAATGGTTCATTAGGGTATAAGTCATTTGAGGAGTCATCATCTCCGATCGGGATGACGGATAAAGAGTTCGATGTGAAGTATAACAACGCATTGAACGGAGAAGTGGAGCAGTTGCTTCAACGAATGCAAGGCATACAGGGTGCTAAAGTGTTGGTCAATATGCCAAAAGATAATATCTTTGCTGGCCTAGAAGAGCAGGATAAAGCATCAGCATCAGTGGCCCTGCAGTTTAAACCGGGTTATCACCCCAATCAGGCTGCGGTAGATGGATATTTTAATTTGGTCAAGACAGCCATTCCCAATCTACCTATTGAAAATATAACGATTACGAACACGGATGAAGCGGAACTGATTCCGACCGCCCGAGGTGGTAGCGGGGGATTATCTTCTGAAGTCCAAGAAAATATGGCGTTACAGAAGAAATTCGAAAATGATGTTCGCAATAATGTGAAACAATTTCTTTCCCAGATTGTTGGTGACGAGAACGTCAATGTTCTGGTTGCTTCCAAGCTTAATTTTGACAAGGAAACACGGAAAGAAAACCTGGTTCAACCGGTCGATGTAGATAATATGAAAGGCATCGAGATCAGTGTGCAAGAGATTCAAAAAAGTTACACTGGGGCAAGCAATCCGACAGGTGGTGTTGCTGGCACAGGTCAAGAGGAAGTTCCCGGTTATCCATCATCGGATGCATCAGGCAACTCGACCTCGGAGGAAACATCCAGCACCAAAAACTACGATGTTAACCGAATTGTTAAAGATATTGTTTCCAGTCCGTATACTGTAAAAGATTTAACCATTAACGTTGCGGTTGAACCACCGGCAGGACAAACAGAAATACAAGCACCGGTTCAGGATGCGATTGAAAATATTTTGGTTAACATTGTTCGTGCATCATTGGCGGACTCAGGCACTGTAATAAGTGACGCAGACTTGGCCAAAAAAGTTTCGGTAATGTCTCAAGGATTCCAGACTGCAGCGGCAACAAATACAGGCTTCAAGCTTTCCACCGGAATGATGTGGGGCATAGGAGCACTGGTGGCAGCATTGATTGCAACGGTTGTTATTTTGTTAGTGCGCCGTCGTCGCAAACAAAACGAAATAGAAGAAGAGGACATTCCTCTTCCAGTAGCAACAGAGTTTCCGTCCATTACGTTGGACAGTGTAACGAACGAAAGTCAAGTGCGCAAACAATTGGAGAGTTTGGCAAAGAAAAAGCCAGACGAATTCGTCAATCTGCTGCGTACGTGGCTGGCTGACGAATAGAGGTGAACGCATTGGCGAAGGCAAGCAGTCAAGGTCTGACTGGAAGACAAAAAGCAGCAATTTTGTTGATTACATTAGGTCCGGAAGTATCCGCGCAAATCTTCAAACATTTGCGGGACGAGGAGATTGAACAACTAACGTTGGAAATTGCCAATGTTCGTAAAGTGGATGCTTCCGAAAAAGATATGATTATGTCTGAGTTTCACCAGATCTGTTTGGCACAGGAATATATCTCACAGGGCGGTATTACGTACGCGAGAGAAATTCTGGAGAAAGCACTCGGGTCGCAAAAAGCACTTGAAGTTATTAACCGTTTGACGGCTACGCTGCAAGTTAGACCCTTTGACTTTGCGCGTAAGGCGGATCCGAATCAAATATTGAACTTCATTCAGAACGAAAGCCCGCAAACAATTGCTCTGGTATTATCGTATCTGCAATTTGAGCAGGCAGCAGCAATTTTGTCCTCGTTACCACAAGAGAAGCAAGCCGATGTAGCACGCAGAGTTGCTGTTATGGACAGTACGTCTCCAGAAGTCATTTCTCAAGTGGAACGGGTGCTCGAGCAGAAATTATCTTCTACTGTTACGCAGGATTATACAAATGCGGGTGGTATCGAATCCATCGTTCAGATCTTGAACGGCGTCGACCGTGGTACGGAACGTACTATTCTCGACTCGTTAGAAATTCAAGATCCGGAACTTGCAGAAGAAATCAAAAAACGCATGTTTGTATTCGAAGATATCGTCAATGTCGACGATCGTTCGATCCAGCGTATTATCCGGGATATCGACAACGCAGATTTGCAGTTGGCACTCAAAGTGGCAAGCGAAGAAGTACGGGATGCTATATTCCGAAATATGTCGAAACGGATGTCCGAGACATTCAAGGAAGAAATGGAATTCATGGGACCTGTTCGGTTGCGTGATGTTGAGGAAGCTCAGACCCGTATCGTAGGAACGATCCGTAGATTGGAAGAAGCTGGTGAGATCATTATCGCTCGCGGTGGAGGAGATGATATCATTGTCTAATTTGATTAAATCTTTCCAGTATGTACCGGTCGATGACCACAAACGACTCGAAAATCATCATCATTATGGTGGATCGGAGTCTGATGCGGAGTTAGATGGTGAACGTGCTGAAGGTTCTGAAGCTGAGATGCTTCAGGCACGCGTGGACGAAGAAACACAACGTCTTACCGCGGAGATGCTGGAGGATGCCAAGGAGTTTGCAGAAAAGCAGGTACGTGATGCTTCGGAGGAAGCGGAACGATTGCTTCAAGAAGCCCGTGAACAGATAGATAGCTGGTGGCAGGAGCAGCGTCAGCAGGATGAACATCTGACTGAAGCGCTTCGTTCACAAGGTTTCCAGCAGGGTTTTGAAGAAGGCAAAGTACAGGCAGAACTGGATCTCCAGGTGAAGATCGAAGAGATGATGAAGGAAGCACGCGGGGTGCTTGAAGAAGCTTACATTGCCAAAGATCAGATTATACAGGAAGCAGAGCCTTTCCTTGTGGATCTCGCCTGTGGTATCGCTGAGAAGGTGATTGACAAACAACTCTCGGTTGAACCAGAACACACACTTGAACTGATTCGTCAGAGTTTGTCTCGCAAACGTGAACAGGGGATGATCACCTTATGTGTGGCACCTGATCAATTTGCTTTTGTGCAGGCCGCACGGGAAGAGTTGGCTATGGCAATTGACTCTCAGGCAGAATTGCAGATTTTGCCTGATGCTACGGTAAAAGACAAGGGATGTGTTATACGGTCGTCGTTTGGAAGCGTAGATGCCAGAATTGATACCCAGCTCGCTGAAATTAAAAAAGAACTGATCCGCATAGCACTTGAGGATGAGGGGCGAAAAAATCAACATGAAGATTCTTAGCTCACAGCGATACATGGAACATCTTAAGCAATTTGATCCCGTTCGTATTAACGGTAAGGTCACTCAGGTCATTGGTCTTATGGTTGAGTCGGAAGGTCCGGATGCAAGTATTGGCGATGTATGTTACATCTACCCTGGAAAATCTGCCAAGCCACTCCAGGCAGAGGTTGTTGGGTTCCGGGATAACAAAGTATTGCTCATGCCACTCGGTGAACTTCAATCTATTGGTCCTGGATGTGATGTGGTCGGAACGGGTAAACCACTTGGCGTTCAGGTTGGATCAGAATTGCTTGGTAAGGTGTTAGATGGATTGGGACAACCTTTGGACGGTTCCTTGTTACCCTCCAGAATGCCGATGTACTCCACATCCAATACGCCAGTGAATCCGATGGACCGACCACGTGTACTCGAAACGATGAGTGTAGGTGTGAGAGCCATTGACGGTCTGTTGACGGTAGGCAAAGGACAGAGGGTCGGCATATTTGCCGGATCGGGTGTTGGTAAAAGTACGCTGATGGGCATGATCGCCCGCAATACAGCAGCAGACGTCAATGTAATTGCTTTGGTAGGCGAGCGGGGCCGCGAGGTTCGTGACTTTATTGAACGGGATCTGGGTCCGGAAGGACTGGAACGATCTGTCGTTATTGTCGCTACCTCTGATCAACCTGCTCTGATTCGAATCAAGGGCGCGGTCATCGCAACTACGATTGCGGAGTATTTCAGAGACAGAGGCATGAATGTCATGTTGATGATGGACTCCGTTACACGTTATGCCATGGCACAGAGGGAAGTAGGACTTGCCGTGGGGGAACCTCCTGCAATGAGAGGATACACTCCTTCTGTTTTTGCGAGTTTGCCCAAGCTGCTTGAGCGAGCGGGGACTGGACCCACAGGCTCGATTACTGCTTTTTACACCGTCCTTGTCGACGGGGATGATATGAACGAACCGATTGCAGATGCGGTTAGAGGTATATTGGATGGTCATATTGTATTAAATCGGTCCATCGCAAATAAAGGTCATTTCCCTGCCATTGATGTGCTTGCGAGCATTAGTCGGGTTATGAAGGATATTGCTCCTGAAGAGCAGCTGGAAGCCGTTAATAATATGAAGAGACTGATGGCTGTGTACAAGGAATCAGAGGATTTAATCAACATTGGGGCTTATCAAAGAGGTTCAAATGCTGCCATTGATGAATCCATTGACCAGATTGATAGCATCTGGGACTTTACCAGGCAGAAAGTCGATGAAAAAGTAACGTTGAGTGAAGTGCAGGAACGTTTGATTCTTGAATTTGCAAGGAGATGAATGGGTAAACGATGAAATTTCGATATCATTTCCAGAAGGTTGTCGACCTGAAAAGCAATGAAAAAACGCAAGCGGAGTGGATGTTATCCACAGCCATCGGGAAACTTCAGACTGAGGAAGAGCATCTTTTACAACTATTGAATGATAAAAAGGAACTGATAGATGTCATTCAATCCGCTACGGAAAGTACGGCTTCCGTATCCAGCTTGCAAGAGATGCAGCGGTATGTCCATCACCTTGACGAGTGCATTTCACGCAAAAGTAGTGATGTCAGACATGCTGAGGTCAATGTGCAACGGAATCAGACGTTTCTGAACGGCAAAATGATGGACGAAAAAGTATGGCTTGGGGCGAGAGACAAGGCCAAAATCAAATTTCAGCAGGAGATGCTCCTCCGGGAACAGAACGATCTGGACGAGATGGCTACTGTACGCTTCGCTGCCAAAGCCGGACGCGCGAATTGATGTGGCCGGACGCGAAGTTGTCTCGTGAAGGAGGAAAGAACAATGGCTGTTAAAGACACAGATATGGAAAAAGAGTCGAGCGGCGGTTGGGAAAAGTTCTTGATGATTTCAATCCCAATTGTGTTCACTGTGGTTTTGTTAGGTGTATTGCTTACTCTATTTAATGTAGATATTCGCAACAACCTGCTTGATGTAGCTAACAAAATACCTGTCGTGAAGGACTGGGTACCTGATCCTGTGCTAGATCCAGAGAAAAAGAAACTGGAGAAGAGTGAGCAGCAGGTCGAGAGTGCAGAAGCGACAATAGATAAACTGAAGGCACAAGTAAGCGAGAAAGAAACAGAACTCAAAGCAGCGAAAGATGCCACGACCACAGAGGCGAAGAAAGCAAGCGATTTACAAAAGAAATTAGATGATGCGGAAAAAGCGGCTGAAACCGCTGCGCAGAATCCAGAGACAGAGTCTGATTATCAGAAACAAATTAAAGATTTGGCGAAGATGTATGCGGACATGAGTCCCAGTAAGGCCGCACCGATTTTGCAAAATATGACGAATGAAGAGATGGTGCTGCTTCTGAGTGCGATGCAATCAACTGCACGAACCAAGGTGCTGGAAAAGATGGACCCAAAAACAGCGGCTGATGTCACGATGATGATGAAGGATGCAAAACCATCCGGTGATCTGGCCCTGGATGCACTGCAATCCCGCTTAAAGAAAGAAACTGCATCGACATCAACGGCGACTACAACTAACTCCAAAAACTTGGATAAAAATCAGCTTAGTCAAACGTTTGCTTCCATGTCGGCCTCTAGTGGAGCTAAACTATTGCTCGAAACATATAAGCTGAGTCCGGATAAAACCTTGACCATTTTAAATTCTGTCGACGATGCTACACGGTCTCAATTGCTTGAAAATATGTCGACTGAAAATTCAGTTGAAACTGCAAAAATATTAAATAAACTAATGGGTAACAAGTAGAATAGTAGCGTCTGTTTACTCCGGAGAGGAGGTGAAAATAAATGTCGATTGTATATCAAATGACAACCACATCATCCGCTAAGACAACAGCAGCGCAGACAACTGGAACAGGATCCAAAGGTGCAACTGCTGGAAGCGGTGATTTTCTGCAAACTCTTGCCCAATCATTGAATGGTGGTGCAACGGCGGAGAATGACTCGGCTACAGCAACGAGCTTAACAGCGAATCCGCTGATGTTTACCTTTGCAGCTAGTGAAGATGGGGAACAAACATCGATCACCGATATCTTAAGTTCGTTATTCGCAGATTTGGATTCGCTAGATGAAGCTTTGGAAAATGATCCGTCACTACTTGCTGATTTACAAAGTCTGATTCAGCAGATGTACGCTCAATTAGATGCTAATCCTGGTATTCAAGCCGAAGGTTCTGATGAGCCTACAAGTGAAGCGGGAAATGCAGCATCAGCAATTGATTTGGCGGAACATCCAGCAGCAGTGCGCTTTGTATTACAGGATGTGCTTACACAGTTAATTGCGGGTATGAATGAGCCTAATAGTACTGTTGTCAAGAACGCTCCAGAATTCAAGCACCTGCTACAATCTCTTCAAAGTCAGTTGCAAGATGCTGGCGTTGACACCAGTCTTAACAAAGGGTGGACTGAACTTAAATCCATTCTGGATACATTAGCAGTGGCTAAGGATCAGTCTGTGCAAGTGGCTCCAACAAATCAAACGTCCAAGCAAGACTCAGTGGCATCACAAGTTCTTGTTGCGGCCGCTTCAAATACTGGACCTAAAGTTTCAGTTGAAACGGATTCAGCACCTACAGCGAATGAAGTAGGAGAAGTGGACCATTCAAGTATCATTACGGCAGGAGAGTTGTCCTTACGTTCATCAGGTACATCAGCAGGCAAACCGGCGGAACCTGTCATGCAAGCCTCCCAGTTTGCAAAAGAGATGACACAATTTGTTGTGAACAAGCTGGATATCGTGCAGCAAAAGGGATTTTCGGAGGCAACTATCTCACTACGTCCGGAGCATCTAGGTAAGCTGGATGTACAAATTACTTTGCAAAACGGACAATTGGTTGCACGGTTTATGACAGAGCATACGATGGCGAAAGACATGCTAGAACAGCAAATGATGCAACTGCGTAGCTCGCTTCAAGCTCAAGGCATTCAAGTGGAACGACTTGAAGTTACTCAGAACAGCTCACTTGGTTCACAAATGTACCAGGATGGGGGACGCCAACCAGGAAGCAATTCTCAGCAGCAACGTCGCTCACGTGAACGTGAAGAACAATCGGATGATGCTGTAACTACAGCAACTCTCCAGGAAGAGTTGCGCAACTGGCGTAGTGAGCATGAGGAAGGCAGCGACCTGCGGAGAGACACGTTTACAGCAGAAGCTTAAACAGAAATGAGGTGAAAATATGGCTAATGAAGCGATTTCTACCAATAATACCTGGCCTAACTATTCGGCAGCGAATAAAGCCACAACAAGCGCTGCAACAAAAGAGCTGGGCAAGGATCAGTTTCTTAAAATATTGATCACTCAGCTACAAAACCAGGATCCGATGCAGCCAATGGAAGATAAGGAATTTATCGCTCAGATGGCTCAGTTCAGTTCGGTAGAACAACTGGTGAATATCTCTTCTCAGCTAAAGACTTTGAATCAGTCTCTTGGGACAGTTTCGGGCATGATTGGCCGCGAGATTAGTTGGCTTTCTTCTAATAAAGAGGATAACGGAACCCTCCGTCAGGGTATTGTGGATTCCATTATTGTACGAGATGGTGTTCAGTACGCAAAAGTGGGCAATGACGAAATCAAGCTGGATGAAATTATTCAAGTAACTAATCCAACACAGGCTGAGGAAAATGAAACTCCAGTTCAGGACGCTGCAGATTCAGCTGTAACGAACGAAACCAAGGAACCAGAACCATCAGCACAGCCTGAAGACAATGGAAACCTGTTATGAGTGACCGCATAACAGTAGGCCAATTGTACACAGGTCCAATTACACCTAATTTGCTTAACCGTTCCAAAGCGGGAGAAGCATCCAATGTACCTGAACGCCCTTTTGCACAGGTATTGGAAGACAACCTCCTGAAATTGAGTAATCATGCTGCCAAAAGGTTGGAACAGCGCGGTATTGAACTCAAGACTGAGCAGATGCAGCAGATTGGAAATGCACTGGATAAGGCTGCTGCCAAAGGAGCCAAGGAATCCTTGATTTTGATGAAAGATATGGCTTTTATCGTTAATGTCAAAAATCGTACTGTTGTTACAGCCATGGATAGTGAAAGCATGAAGGATAATGTATTCACCCAGATTGATAGTGCTGTAATCATTTCTTGACCGGCTGGCCCTTCTCGGGAGCCGGAATGCCGCTGACCGACTGACGCGGTAACCAAACTAAGGCTGGGAGGATTTTTAAAAAATGTTGAAATCAATGTACTCAGGCGTTTCCGGGATGCGGGGTTTTCAAACGAAACTTGATGTAATCGGTAATAATATTGCGAACGTGAATACGGTTGGCTTTAAAGGTAGCCGTGTCATGTTCAAAGATATTATGAGCCAAACAACGGCGGGGGTAACAGCGCCAGGAGATGAAAACGGTGGTGTAAATGCAAAGCAGATTGGTTTGGGTGTATCGGTGGGATCGATTGATACGCTGCATCTCGCAGGCAGCCCAATGACAACTAATAATCCAACCGACCTGCGTCTAAATGGTGATGGTTTCTTCCTAGTTACCCTTGGTGGGGAACAAGAAGTTCCTTTTTTAACCCGTGCAGGAGATTTCCATGTGGATGCTAACCGTAACCTCGTGACATCCGATGGTTTGTTCGTTGTTGATAGTGGTGGAGAACCTATCACACTGGACGAAACAGTCGTTTCTTTCACGATTGGTCAAGATGGAATTATCAACCAAACGATGGATGATGGAACAACTGAAGCTGGAGCACAACTCGGCATAGGGAAAGTAACAAATCCGGAAGGCCTGGAAAAAATCGGTGGCAACTTGTATCGCATTACTGCAAATGCCAATGCTGATGGGGAATTTGAAATTGTCACTGCCAATAGTACTGAATTTGGTACAGGATCCGTTATTGCAGGACAACTTGAAATGTCCAACGTGGATCTAACTGGTGAATTCACAGAGATGATCGTTGCTCAGCGTGGATTCCAGGCGAACTCACGTATTATTACAACGTCCGATGAAGTGCTTCAGGAAGTTGTTAACCTGAAACGTTAATAACTGATTAGTAATTTTTAATGCGTGGGGGGCTTGCTCCTCCACTCTGATCGAGGGGGCTTAGCATGATTTCGGTTACGCGGTTAAACGGTTCTCCCATGTGGTTAAATGCGCTGATGGTTGAAATTGTGGAAGAGACACCAGACACGTATATTACTCTGGTAACCGGAAAGAGACTTATTGTGCTTGAGAAAGCCGATGAGGTTATTTCCAAAATTAAAGATTACAACCGTGAAATCGGGGTTCAGGCAGCCACTATTAAAGTGCAGCAAACGGAGGAGTCCTGATGAAAAAGATGTTGCCATGGCTTGCAACAAGCTTGCTAGCTATAACACTCATTGTGGTGGTTGTGTTTGTATTTATGCAAGGACAGAACGGGAATAAGGTTGACACACATACGGCAGCCGCGGCAGAGAAGAAGATGACTGCGGATGAGATTGTTGCAGTTTCCTCAGAGCTTGGAGAAATTAAAACCAATTTGGCTGATATAGACCATGTTGTAGTTGTAAGTTTTTCTTTCAAATTATCCGACAAAAAGGCTAAAGAAGATTTTGAGAAAATCAAGGAAATCACGGTGAAGCCTATTATCATCCAGACTTTTGCGGATACCAAGTCTGATGAGCTGGCTACAGCGAAAGGTCGCATTCAATTTAATAAAAAATTGACTGAGCTTATTAATGAAGCTTTACCAGAAGGTAAGCTGGCCAGCACTAGTTTTTCTGCTTTTGTGATGGCGCCAATGTAATGAACAGGACACGCTGTAAATCTGTAAGGGGGTGAGAACATGGTGGATGTATTATCACAAAATGAGATTGACGCCCTATTAGCTGCCCTTTCCTCTGGTGAGATGGATGCTGAGGAATTGAAAAAGGAAGAAACTCAAAAGAAAATTAGGTCGTACGATTTTAAGCGGGCAGTTCGTTTTTCCAAAGATCATATTCGAAGCTTGACCCGTATTCACGAAAATTTTGCACGCTTTCTCACCACTTATTTTTCAGCCCAACTGCGGACGTTCGTTCAGATCAATGTCGTTCAGGTTGAACAGTTGCCTTATGACGAGTTTATCCGTTCTATTCCGAAGATGACGATATTGAACATATTTGAGGCGGAGCCATTACAGGGACGGATGGTGATGGAGGTTCATCCCAACGTGGGTTATGCAATGCTGGATCGTCTGCTTGGCGGAACAGGAAATGCACCGACAAAGATCGCATCGATGACGGAAATTGAGACGACGATTATGGAGCGGATTTTCAGCCGTGCGTTTGAAAGTTTGCAGGAAGCATGGAAGACTGTGTTGGATATTTCTCCAAGGATGGAAGCACTGGAGACCAATCCGCAATTTATGCAGATTGTATCACCTAACGAGACCATCGCTTTGATCTCACTGAGTACCAAAATCGGTGACACCACAGGCATGATCAATTTGTGTATCCCACATGTCGTTCTTGAACCAATTATGTCCCGGTTGTCGACTCATCAGTGGTTTGTTTCGGAGAAAAAGACGAGAGCTCCTGAAGAATATGATGCTCTCAAAGAGCGTGTGAACAAAGCCAAATTGCCCGTCGTTGCGGAGTTGGGCGAATCCAGAATTTCAATTGCTGAATTTTTGGGTCTGTCTGTTGGCGATGTCATTACGTTGAACAAACCCGTTGATGAGGGACTGTCCATTAAAGTTGGAGACAGGCTGAAGTATATGGGTAGCCCGGGAACGATCAAGGATCGTGTGGCTGTGCAAATAGACAAGATTGTCACCGAAGGAGTTGAAGAATTTGACGAGTAAGGATTATTTATCCCAAGAAGAAATCGATGCTTTGCTCAGACAATCGGAATCGATGAACAGTTCGGAACCGGCTGTGAAAACAGTTGATGATTTTTTGACCGAGCTGGAACAGGATGCCTTGGGGGAGATTGGTAACATTACATTTGGTAGCGCGGCGACAGCTTTGTCCACGCTATTAGGCCTAAAAGTAGATATTACAACACCTAAAGTATCCATCATCAGCCGGACACAGTTTGATGAAGCATTTCCTAAGCCTCATGTTGCTGTTCATGTGAATTACGTAGATGGATTTGAAGGGATTAACTCACTAGTCATCAAAAAACGGGATGCTCAAGTCATAGCGGATCTGATGCTTGGCGGCGAAGGTAATCCGGTCGATGAAGAACTGAATGAAATCCATATCAGTGCAGTACAAGAAGCGATGAATCAGATGATGGGTTCGTCTGCTACTTCCATGTCTACCATCTTTAACCGTTTTGTGAATATTTCTCCTCCGGGGATTGATATTCTCAATATGGAAAGTGGCGAGGGAGTCAGCAATCTGCCAGAAGATGAGACGTTGATCCAAGTATCATTCCGTCTGTTGATTGGCGATCTGATTGATTCCAATCTCATGCAGCTGCTTCCAGTCCATTTTGCCAAAGAAATGGTAGAGATGTTGATTGGAGGAGCTCAAGAGTCTACTGCTAGTGCACCAGTTGCGTCAACACCTGAGCCAGCACCAGCACCGGTAGCAGCACCAGTTGCCCCTGAGCAACCTCCGGTTCAGCAACAGATACCACCACAGGCGCAGCAGCCGCCTGTTCAAGATTATAATGGCTATGGGCAGGGCCCGATGGGAATGCCTCAAGGAATGCCGCCACAGCAGCCGTATGGCATGCCTCCGCAGCAACCTTATGGTGTACCGCAGCATTACGGCGGTGTGCCGAATAGGAATGTAAACGTACAACCGGTTCAATTCGCCAATTTGCAAAATGGGGCGTTCGGCCAGGTAGACGAAAACAATTTGAATTTATTGATGGACATTCCCCTTAAAGTCACCGTAGAATTAGGAAGGACCCAGAAGCAAATTAAGGATATTTTAGAACTGTCACAAGGTTCAATTGTCGAGCTGGACAAACTGGCCGGTGAACCTGTCGATATTTTGGTAAATAACAAGTTGATTGCCAAAGGTGAGGTTGTCGTAATCGACGAAAACTTTGGTGTTCGTGTTATAGATATCGTAAGCCAATGGGACCGAATACAGAAATTACAATAAGCACAATTTAGGGAGGACTTGAATCAAGATGGCAAACCGAATTTTAGTCGTGGACGACGCTGCATTTATGAGAATGATGATCCGGGACATTTTGTCCAAAAACGGATACGAGGTCGTTGGCGAAGCACAGGATGGATCACAAGCAATTGAGAAGTTTAAGGAGCTTCGTCCTGATCTGATCACAATGGATATTACCATGCCTGAGATGGATGGTATTGCAGCTTTGAAAGAAATCAAAAAAATTGATGCTAACGCAAAAGTGATTATGTGCTCTGCGATGGGTCAACAAGCGATGGTTATTGATGCAATCCAAGCTGGAGCTAAAGATTTCATTGTGAAGCCGTTCCAATCTGACCGGGTTATCGAAGCAATCAGCAAAACGCTGGGCGTTTAAGAGACATGATGATGGCTCAGGATAAGATTCCAGATGATGTTGGCACGGGAGTCAATTATTATTTTCAGCTTGTATGGGTGATTGTTGTCCTGGCCGTCATTCTGGTTCTTATAGTCTATCTGATTCGTTTTCTAAACAAACGGAATCAGCGATGGTTCCGGAACGGCACAATTCGTATTTTGGGTGGAGTCGGACTGGGACCAAACAAGTCGCTGCAAATTATAGAAATTGGCGGTAGCGTTTATCTACTCGGTGTGGGTGATGACATACAGCTGGTGGATAAGGTTTCGGATCTTGAAGAGGCACAGCGAATCATTGATTCATTTGAACGGGATGCTTCAGCACAACAGGGAAGCCTTTCGCCTCTCATTGCAAAGCTGGCAGCCCGATTGCGCAAAGATGAACCGCCGCGGGAAATGGAACTCGAGGATACAACCTCTTTTCACGAACTGTTTGAATCTAAACTTCGGCAGATGCCTAACCGTAAAGAGAAGATGGAGAAGGTTCTGGAAGAAGACAATACTACAGATCGGTCGAGGGATTCATGAAGAAAAAGATTTGGTTAGCGTGTTTTTTCATAGGACTCATCAGTCTGGCATCCGTCACTGTTGCCTTTGCCGAACCGATTCCGAATATTGATATTCAAATTGGAAACGGGGATGGGGGCACACCAAGCACGAGTTCACTGTCCATTATCCTGCTGATCACGGTACTTAGTATCGCACCAGCTTTGCTTGTACTGATGACCAGCTTTACCCGAATTGTTATCGTTCTCGGTTTTGTGCGGACATCCTTGGGTACGCAGCAAATGCCACCCAATCAGGTGCTGGTCGGTTTGGCACTTTTTCTAACACTGTTCATCATGTCACCGACGTTGTCATCCATCAATCAGGTAGCGCTTCAGCCCTATCTCAAGGGTGACATCACACAAACCGAAGCGTTGGAAAAAGCTGCGGATCCCATGAAGAAGTTTATGTTCTCCCACACTAGGGAGAAAGACCTGCTGCTGTTTATGAAGTACAATCAAACCGAAAAGCCAAGCACATACCAGGATATTCCGATTACTGTGATGGTACCGGCATATGCAATCAGTGAGTTGAAGACAGCGTTCCAGATGGGATTCATGATCTTTATTCCATTCTTGGTTATAGACATTGTAGTTGCGAGTACACTCATGGCTATGGGCATGATGATGCTTCCACCTGTCATGATCTCATTACCTTTCAAAATACTGCTATTTGTACTTGTCGATGGCTGGTATCTGGTCGTGAAGTCACTGTTGCTGAGTTTTAACACTTGAGCCGGCATATTAAAGGAGGACGGTCATGACTTCGGAGTTTATTATCGGTCTGGCCGGGAAAGCGGTTTATACTTCACTGCTGGCCAGCGCACCTATGCTTATTCTAGCTCTGGTTGTAGGACTCATTATCAGTGTGTTTCAGGCAACCACTCAAATTCAGGAGCAAACCCTGGCCTTTGTGCCTAAAATCATTGCTGTACTTCTGGCAGTACTTTTGTTTGGTCCTTGGATATTGAATATACTGGTCGATTTCACGTATAACATTCTCGATAATTTATACAGATACATAGGGTAGGCTGTTGCAGATGGAGACATTGTTGCAAAGTTTTCCTGTCGCTCTGCTTATGTTTTGTCGAATAGCATCATTTTTTGTAACTGCACCAGTCTTCTCGGCTCGGAATGTGCCGAATTCTCTTAAAATTGGCTTATCGGCATTTGTAACCTTTACTGTGTATATGGTATACGGCATAGACCAGGTTGTACCTACAGATCTGAGTTATATCTTGCTGGTCATCCGAGAGATATTGATTGGCTTGCTCCTAGGCTTTGTTGCTTATCTGTTAATGACGGCTATACAGACCGCAGGAACATTTATTGATCTTCAGATTGGTTTTGGTATGGCCAACGTATATGATCCAATGACAGGTGCTTCTGCTCCGCTTACAGGTAACTTCAAATATGCTTTTGCGGTATTGCTTTTTCTGACAATGAACGGACATCATTATCTGCTCGATGCCATTGTATACAGCTATCGTTGGATTCCCTTGTCGAATGTATTCTTTCTACGATTGGCAGACGGAAGTATTGCTGAATTTTTGGTGCGTACCTTAGGTCAATCATTTATGTTGGCTTTTCAGATGTCTGCGCCGATTGTAGTCGCTCTGTTTTTGACAGATGTAGGATTGGGATTCTTAGCGAAGACGGCTCCTCAATTCAACGTATTTGCCGTCGGAATGCCACTTAAGGTACTCGTAGGGCTTGCTATTTTGCTTTTGCTGGTTCCCAGTTTTGCCTTTGTGTTTAGTCAATTGTTCGAAGTAATGTTCAGATCCATGGAAAACTTGCTTGGGACCATTGGACAGAGGCCGGGCTGAGTGAAACGGAGGACAAGATTCGAATGAAATATCAACTCGACCTCCAAATGTTTGCGGGGGAAAAAACAGAGAAGGCTACCCCGAAAAAAAGACAGGATACGCGAAAAAAAGGACAGGTTGTCAAAAGTATGGAGCTGTCCGGCGCATCCATTCTCCTATTCACGTTTTTGATTATGATGATGTTCAGTAACTTTTATAAAGAACGAATAGTTCGACTGTTTACGGACATCTTCATAAATCGACTGAGTATGGAGATCACCGGGGAGAATGTTGTCGCTCTGATGATGCGATATGGTATCGAGGTAATGCTGTTGCTTGCTCCTGCTTTGCTAGGTGCGGTACTTGTTGCGTTAATCGTTAATTACATGCAGGTTGGTTTTCTTCTTGTAGGGGAAGGTTTGAAGCCAAAACTTGAGAAATTGGATCCGATAAAAGGGTTCAAAAATATTTTTTCTCTACGTTCTTTGGTTGAATTCGCTAAATCGATTCTGAAAATGTCAATTATCGGTTTTCTCGTTTACAGTGCAATCACAAGTTACCAATCAGACATTGCTTCACTGTCACATTTTTCACTGGATGCGATTCTTCATTTTGCTGCTTCGATTACCTTAAGCTTAGGGATTAAAATTGCCGTAGCGCTCTTGGTGCTTGCAGTATTCGATTACATGTATCAGAAGTACGATTATGAGAAGAACATACGTATGTCCAAGCAAGATATCAAGGACGAATACAAAAAAATGGAAGGTGACCCACTGATCAAGGGGAAAATCAGGGAGCGTCAGCGTCGTATGGCTGTTCAGCGCATGATGCAGGAAGTTCCCAAAGCGGATGTAATTATCACCAACCCGACTCACTTTGCCGTTGCGCTTAAGTATGAAGGCTCGGAGATGGAAGCGCCGCAGATAATAGCCAAAGGTCAGGATTACGTTGCCTTGCGTATTAAGGAAATTGCCAAAGAGCACGGTGTCATTACTATGGAAAACAAGCCGCTGGCACGGGCATTGTTCCAGAGAGCCGAGATTGGTGACGCCATACCGGCTGATTTGTTTCAAGCGGTAGCCGAAGTGCTGGCTTATGTATATAAATTAAAGGGCAGAACGAAATAACAAGGGATCGGAGGCCGTACATTCATTGAAAACAAAAGATATAGCTGTCCTTGCGGGTATCATCGGCATCGTGTTGATGATGATTCTCCCGATCCCAACCTGGTTGTTGGACATGTTGCTTGTCATCAATATCTCAATTGCACTGATGATACTGCTTGTTGCAATGAACAGCAAAGAGGCACTGCAATTTTCTATCTTTCCTGCATTGTTGCTAATCACGACGTTGTTTCGATTGGCACTCAATATATCGACAACGAAACTGATTCTGGGAGAAGGAGACGCTGGTTCGGTAGTTGCTACCTTTGGTAGCTGGATAGCTGGTGGACAGATTGCAATTGGATTCATTGTGTTTCTGATTCTCGTCGTTGTTCAATTTATCGTTATTACGAAGGGTTCGGAGCGTGTAGCTGAAGTAGCAGCGCGATTTACCCTCGATGCGATGCCTGGTAAACAGATGAGTATCGACGCAGATTTGAATGCTGGTCTGATCAACGAGCAGCAAGCACGTGAACGTCGTTCCAAAATTGAACGCGAAGCTGACTTCTACGGAGCCATGGATGGAGCGAGTAAATTTGTAAAAGGAGACGCTATAGCGAGTATCATTATTCTCCTGATTAATCTCATTGGTGGATTTATCATCGGAATGACGGTTCATGGTCTCGATTTTGCAGAATCGCTTTCTACCTATTCTGTGTTAACGATCGGGGATGGACTGGTAAGCCAGATTCCTGCACTCCTGATATCTACAGCAGCAGGTCTTATCGTAACAAGAGCCTCATCGGAAGGGAATTTGGCCGATGACATTACGGGACAATTGTTTACATACCCGACGCTCCTTTATATTGTAGCTTTTGTAATAGCAATGCTCGGTTTTTTCACACCGATTCATGTTATTACAACGTTGCCGCTTGCAGGTTTGCTGGCTTTTGCCGGATGGAGGATGCAGAATAATCTGAATCAGAAGCAAGAGGCAGAGGAGCAAATGGAAGAGGAGCAGCAGATTGAAGAAGTTAGAAGTCCGGAGAGCGTAATCAACCTTCTTCAGGTTGACCCAATTGAGTTTGAATTTGGTTACGGTTTGATTCCTCTGGCTGACAATCAGCAGGGTGGAGACTTATTGGATCGGATCATTATGATTCGTAGGCAATGTGCTCTTGAACTGGGGTTAGTCGTTCCGGTTATCCGGATTCGGGATAATATCCAATTAAGACCGAATGAATATGTCATCAAAATTAAGGGTAATGTTGTTGGCGGCGGAGAACTGTTGTTGAATCATTATCTGGCCATGAGTCCGGGTTATGAAGAAGAATCTGTTACAGGGATCGAAACGACAGAACCAGCTTTTGGTCTTCCAGCGTTATGGATTGATGAAGTAACCAAAGATAGAGCTGAACTTGCAGGATATACGGTTGTAGATCCTCCTTCAGTTGTAGCTACACATCTGACTGAATTGATTAAGAAGCATGCGCATGAGTTACTTGGAAGACAAGAAACAAAAGCACTCGTGGATAATCTCAGAGAGAATTATGCTGCGCTGGTGGATGAACTCATCCCATCCGTCCTGTCCATCGGAGATGTACAGAAAGTGCTCGCCAAGTTGTTGCGTGAGAAAGTTTCCATTCGTGATATGGTTACAATTTTCGAGACACTGGCGGACTACGGAACGTACACCAAAGACCCGGATGTACTGACAGAATATGTGAGACAATCCCTTTCTCGTCAGATTACCCAGCAATTCTCCCAAAAAGGAGAGACGCTTAGAGTTATCACTGTTGGACCTGGCCTGGAGAAGAAAATTGCTGAGAGTGTACAGCAATCCGATCAAGGCAGTTATCTTGCACTGGATCCGGCTTCAACACAAAGTGTATATCAAAAGTTGACTGAACAAGTCAATCGATTGATCCAGTCGGGCCAGCAGCCTGTTGTATTAACTTCTCCAACTATTCGTATGTATCTGCGTCAGGTGATTGAGCGTACCATGCAGGATATACCAGTGCTTTCCTATAGTGAGTTGGAGCCGAATGTTGAAATTCAAAGTGTCGGGGTGGTGAACTTATGAGAGTAAAACAATACGTCGTTGAAACCATGCCCGAAGCTATGCTTCAAATTCGCAAAGACCTGGGAAGTGATGCCGTCATTCTGTCCACCAAGGAAATCAAGGTGGGGGGGGTGCTGGGGATGTTCCGTAAGAAAAGGATTGAAGTTGTAGCTGCTGTAGATAAGGAAGAAAAAAAACAGACTACAAATCAAGTTCAAAATCAATTTTCACCCGTACCTCGCGCATTTGTACCTGAAGCATATCGACAAACGGCTCGCTCGTTTGTCGTTGCTTCTGACGAATCAGCTGCGAGTATCGCTGAAAAAAATGTGCAAGAGAAAGCTACGGATGCCACAGCTGTATCTGAATCGAGTAAACTCGGTTCAGACATGAGCAACGGCAGATCTTCTTTGAGTATCGAGCATAAACCGCGACCGCAAGGGGCGGATTTTTCGGGTTTAACATCAGCCAGTGGGCAGCAGGAGCAGGCGAACGATCTGCAGCAGGGCCAACTAATGTCTGAATTGCAGGAGCTCAAACTGATGATGACCAAGTTGTCTAAGCAAGGAGCAACGGCAGATCCGTTATCAGAGAAGTTTCATGCTCTTCGAGAAAGGTTGATGGAGCAAGACATTTGGCCAGAAGTATGGGAATCTTGGTTTGAGGTTGTTCAGACAAATCTCTCTGAAAAAGAATTAGATGAAGTAGAAGCTGTTCAAGCAGTGCAATTGGAAATATCACATTTTTTGGAGAAACGTATCGACGTGGGCATTTTGCCAACCACACGCATTGTGTATGTAGCTGGGCCAACTGGCGTTGGTAAAACAACGACCATTGCCAAGCTGGCTGCTGAACAGATGTTCAACAAACAGCGAAAGGTAGGGTTCATCACTTCCGATACCTATCGTATCTCAGCTGTAGAACAACTTAGAACGTACGCATCCATTTTAAATGTCCCGCTTGAGGTCGTACAATCCCCAGGTGATACACAACGTGCGATCTCCCGTCTTGAGGAATGTGATCTGATCTTCATGGATACAGCCGGAAGAAACTACAGAAATGAGCTGCTTGTTTCAGAACTGCAAAGTTTACTCGCACCTGTGGAAAATAGTGAAACTTTTTTGGTTTTGAGCATGACTTCCAAAAGTTCCGATATGGTTCAAATAACCGAGCATTTCAGTAAATATGGGCTGGATAAGGTTATTTTTACGAAGATGGATGAGACCGGAAGCTGCGGCCCTATGTTTAACCTACTGCATCGTTTTCCACTTAAACTTGCTTATGTGGCGAACGGACAAAATGTGCCTGATGATCTACTCAAACCTGATGCGGATTCTCTGACCAAACAATTGTTAGGAGAGCTTGTACGATGAAGGACCAGGCAGCCTCACTCAGAAGTATGGTCTCCATGCCTAACGGAGTGGAGGGAAGAGGTCGTGATTCACGCTCCTCCAAAATCATAACCGTTGCCAGTGGAAAAGGAGGGGTTGGTAAATCCAACTTCACACTTAATTTTGCACTGAGCTTACAGGCAATGGGGCAGAAGGTATTGGTGTTTGATGCAGATATAGGGATGGCTAATATCGATGTCCTAATGGGAACCTCATCTCCCTATAATCTGTACCATCTGTTATACCGACAGAAATCCATACAGGAAATCATACAGCTTGGTGCAAGCGGGTTGCCTTATATCGCCGGAGGTTCGGGGATGAAAGAATTGTTCTCATTGTCAGATCGAGATCTGGAGTTTTTTGCTGGACAAGTTGAAGAAATTGCACAGGAGATGGACTATGTCATTTTTGATACTGGGGCAGGACTTTCCAGAGAAAATATGAAATTTATCTGTGCAGCCGATGAATGCCTGATCATCACCACACCTGAACCAACTTCAATAACCGATGCTTACGCTTTAGTTAAAGTTATGCATGGCCAGGAAAATGCCACACCCTTTCGGATGATCGTTAACCGGGTTGAAGACCAGCAAGAGGCGGAAAGGGTGGCGGATAAAATAGCTGGAGTGGCTAAGAGATTTTTACAGATCGATATCCCCCTGCTTGGATATATTTCCGAAGATGCCCAGGTTGTAAAGGCAGTTAAAAGGCAAGTGCCATACAGTCTGGCATATCCGAATGCAAAAGCTTCCAGGGATATATTGAAACTCGCACATCACTATTTAGCTGCACCTGCTGCTCCGGGATCCGAAACCTTGACAGGAATCAGAGGATTTATGAAAAAGTGGCTAAAGCGGACAACATGATTTCTGAATAAAGGAAACAGGGGTGGAAACAACATGGCGGTGTATCAAGTATTGGTTGTCGATGATTCCGCTTTTATGCGTAAAATTGTTTCAGATTTAATCGAAGCAGATTCGGAGTTTAAGGTTACGGCAACAGCGTCAAATGGTAAGGAAGCTATTCAAAAAGCAAAAGATTTGAAGCCCGATGTCATCACAATGGATGTTGAGATGCCTGAAATGAATGGGTTGGACGCATTAAAATCGATCATGAAGCAATCTTTCGTCCCGGTGATTATGCTTTCAGGTATCAATGAACAAGGTATGAAAGAGACCATCATGGCGCTTGAGGCCGGTGCGTTTGACTTCATTCGTAAGCCATCGATTGTGCATGATCAGGATATTGCCCAAGTCGGTAAAGCACTGGTTGAGCGGATGCGAGCAGCTATGGATGAAATCAAGCGAAAAGCCGATCGTGAAGCATCCATGAAGAAACGGGATGAAGCACAGAGCAAACTGCTGCAACAGTCTCAGCGAGTTCAGGTTGATCCTTCTTTACCAGATCGTAAAGGTCTTTTGAAGAAAACGATAGAACCTGCTCAGCCAGGAACACGTCTAGGTAGCGGACAAACTGAATCCTTACGAGCAAAACCGAAGCATCCCACTATTCCACTGACGAAGCAGAATACAGGACGCCTGGACAAAAAGCAGGAGCCTTTGCGAGATTCAAATCGAGCTTCGGATGCCAGCAATGACAAATTAGCAAAGCTAAACAAGCCAACGCAATCTCCTAAGGAAAAACGTTTGTCCAATATATCTCGATTGGCAGAACAGGAAACTGCTGCAGCTTCAGCTGATCCATCCAAAGATATTTCGAAGGTAATTCCTTCTCATAAGGGAGCAGGACCGGAAGGATCATTCAACAAACTTGTGGCTATCGGTTGTTCAACTGGTGGACCGAGAGCCCTCAAGACTTTGCTGGAGCAACTGCCAGGTGATTTACCTGCTCCAGTCATTATTGTACAGCATATGCCCCCTAACTTTACTCGATCCCTTGCCCAGCGATTGAATACGTTCAGTGAACTGCATGTGGTTGAAGCTGAGGAAGGCATGGTTTTACGAAAAGGAACGGCCTATATTGCTCCTGGCGGCTTCCATGTCAAAGTCAACAAAACTGCTGATGGAAGGTTCACCATAAAGCTGACAGAGGAAGAACCAGTCAATGGACACCGGCCCTCAGTAGATACGATGTTTGAGTCGCTGCTGCCGTACACGTCATTGCAACGACATTTGGTTTTGCTGACAGGGATGGGCAGTGATGGTGCTCGTATGATGAAAAAATTGTATGAAGCGGGTGTCACATCAACCTTTGCAGAGAATGAAGAAACTTGTGTTGTTTATGGTATGCCGCGTTCTGCTGTAGAGCTGCAATGCGTGCGTCATCTTCTACCCTTGCAGGAGATTGCGCCTAAACTTGTTCAAGCTGTGAAATAAACGGAGTAAACTCATGGAGGAGGTGCCTCACAATGGACATGAATCAATATTTATCTATGTTTATTGATGAGTCTAATGATCATCTGCAGTCCCTTAACGAAAATATGCTTCAACTCGAAGGCAGTCCGGAGGATCTGGGAATTGTTCAGGTCATATTCCGCTCTGCTCATACATTGAAGGGTATGGCTGCTACAATGGGGTTTGAGGATTTGGCATCATTGACGCACAAAATGGAAAATGTGCTGGATCTGGTGCGTAACGAAAAGTTGAAAATGCAGGATTTCATTTTTGATACCCTGTTCAAAAGTTTGGATGCCTTGGAGAATATGGTTCAGGATATTACCGGAGGTGGAGAGGGGAAAGCAGATGTCTCCTCCATCGTAGCTTCTCTCCAAGCCATTGAGAGTGGTGAATGGACGGGAGGTACTGCTCCAGTAGCCGAAGTAAATCAATCATCAAGTACAGTAACACCAAGTGCGGTTGAACTGGACGAATTCCAGTACTCCGTATTGGATCAGTCCATAGCTGAAGGTCACCGTGTGCTCTATATTGAAGTTCTTGTCAGCGAGCAGAGCCAGCTGAAGGGCGTACGTGCATATATGGTCTTCGATCTGTTAGAACGCTCGGGTGAAATTGTTAAATCGTTTCCAACCGTTCAGGATATTGAGCAAGAGAAGTTTGAGCGCAGTTTTTCGTTGTATTACATAACGACCAAAGAGGCGCAGGAACTTGAAAAAGGCATTATGAGCATCTCTGAAATTGAAAGTGCCAAGGTCATTCAGCTGGATCAAGAGACTCTTCAGCAAATGACCAATCAGGCAGCGGCAACAGCTGAAGTGGAAGCTGCACCTGTTCCTGCTCCAGTAGATGCATCCACGGAATCGGATTCTTCATCGAAAGAAGAACCAAAGAAACTGGCGGCCACTAAAACTGCACCTAAACAAGCTGCTGCACCTTCACGTACCATCCGTGTGGATATAGAACGTCTGGATGTACTGATGAATTTGTTCAGCGAGTTATTGATTGACCGTTCACGCCTGGAGCAGTTGGCCAGTGAGACGGGTAATAATGATTTATCGGATACTGTAGCTCATCTGAGCAGAGTCAGTACAGATTTGCAAAATATTGTACTGAAGTTGCGTATGGTCCCTGTAGATACCGTATTCAACCGTTTCCCGCGTATGATTCGTGACCTTGCTAAATCACTGGACAAAAAAATCGATCTGGTCATTACGGGTGCCGAAACGGAACTTGATCGGACGGTAATCGATGAGATCGGCGATCCGTTGGTACATTTGCTGCGTAACGCAGTTGACCATGGTGTTGAATCGATCGCAGAGCGTGTAGCAGCAGGTAAACCTGAATTGGGAACAGTTAACCTTCGGGCCTTCCATAGCGGGAATCATGTATTTATTGAGATCGAAGATGATGGTAAAGGTATTTACCGGGACAACCTTTTGAGAACAGCAGTCAAGCGTGGAGTTGTTACCGAAGAACAAGGTGCCAAGATGAGCGATGATGAAGTGAACCAGCTGCTGTTTGCACCAGGCTTCAGTACCGCTGATAAAATCTCGGATATCTCCGGCCGTGGAGTAGGCTTGGATGTTGTAAAATCCAAAATCACTTCTCTGGGTGGTAATGTAACCATTCATTCGACACCGGGTAAAGGGACCAACTTCTCTGTTCAATTACCATTGACCCTGTCCATTATCGCTGCGATGCTTGTTCGACTGGGATCCGAGAAATATGCCGTTCCTTTGTCTTCCATTGTGGAGACAGCCATTGTACAGCGTGAACAGGTTCGCAACATTCATGGTAATAAAATGATCACATTCCGTGAGTCTCTAATTCCGTACCTGTCGTTGAGCGAAGTTTTTGGAGTGCCTGATTTCAATGACGTGGATGAACAAGAAACTGAAATCGTGGTCATTCGCAAAGGTGAACGTCTTGCAGCTGTAGCCGTTGAAGAATTTATTGGACAGAGTGAGATTGTTCTTAAATCGATGGGTACTTATCTTCCTGCCATTGAAGGAATCTCTGGTGCAACGATTCTGGGAGACGGACAAGTAGCTCTGATTCTTGATCCTAATGCATTTATTAAATAAGCACACAAGATAAGTCTTACATTTAATAGGGAGGTTTTTTACATGGAAGAAGAGTTGAAAGTCATTGTCTTTAAATTAGGATCCGAAGAGTATGGTATCGAGGTAGACAAGGTTCAGACGATAGAGCGTATGATGCCTATTACCCGTGTTCCGAAGACCTTCTCTTTTGTAAAAGGAGTTATTAACTTACGCGGTGTTGTTATTCCCGTCATTGATCTGCGTGGTCGATTCTCTTTGCCGGAAACAGAATATACCGATCAAACACGTATTGTCATTGTAGGTGTAGACGACATGCAAGTTGGCTTTATCGTTGACTCTGCCAATGATGTTATTGACATCAAACGTGATGCAATTGATAGTCCGCCTGAAGTGGTTGGTGGAGTTAAAGCAAGATACCTGCGTGGTGTAGCCAAGCTGGAGGATGCTCGCTTGTTGATTATGCTTAACCTGAACGAAGTATTAAATAAAAGCGAGGTTGTACAGCTGGAAAGTATTGAGGGCTAACACCGTGGAACTGTTCAACCGATTTGAGGGATTCCAAATGGATGTGCTCAAAGAGGTCGGTAACATTGGAGCAGGCAACGCCGCAACGGCGTTGTCTCAGCTTCTTAATAGACCGATTGACATGGGTGTACCTACAGTGCAGATGCTTCCTTTTGAAGAAGTTGCTGAAAAAGTGGGCGGGGATGAACGTATTGTTGTTACTGTATTTCTTCGTGTTGAAGGCGAAGCGCCAGGCAATCTGTTCTTTATGATGGCACCTGAGGCTGCCAAAATGCTGTTGAACCGTCTTGCTGGTTTTGATCTGAAGGAAGGTCTTGCATTCACGGAAATGGAACAATCGGCTCTATCCGAAATCGGAAATATTTTGGCGGGTTCATACCTTTCTTCATTGGCAGATTTCACTAAACTATCTATGTATCCGACTGTTCCTGGACTTGCTATTGATATGGCAGGAGCCATTTTGAGTTATGGTTTGTTGCAGTTTGGTGAAATGGGCGACGATGCATTATTGATTGACACTTCTTTCTTTGAAGGCGAAGATCAGGTAGAGGGTCAATTTTTCCTGATTCCGGATCCGCCATCTTTTGCTAAGATATTTGAATCTCTAGGGGTGCCACTGGATCATGATTGAGGACAAAAGCGTCGTTAAAGTCGGTATGGCGGATTTGAACATTGCTCATCTTCCCGGCGTAATCCGTACGACTGGCTTGGGCTCTTGTGTAGGATTAACAATGTATGATCCGCATTTGAAGCTTGCCGGAATGGCGCATGTCATGCTCCCCACTTCAGAGATTGCTCGTGAAGGAACTTTGAACAAAGCCAAATATGCGGATACGGCATTGCCGGAATTGTTACAAAGAATGATACAACTCGGTGCATCTCGTTCACGTATTGTGTCCAAAATGGCTGGAGGGTCTCAGATGTTTGCCTTCGCGGGAGCAGGGGATACGATGCGTATCGGACCGAGGAATGCGGATTCTTGTCGTGAATGGTTAGAAAAGCTTGGGATTCCACTTCTTGCCGAAGACACCGGTGGGAATTACGGACGAACGATTGAAATGGACTGTGAAACTGGACTTTTGACTATTCGAAGTGTCCAAATGGGTGTAAAGGAACTATAAGACATGATAGGAAACTACCGTATTAATCTTGGAGCAGGCATAGTCGGATTTATTCTGACTTTTTTTGTAGCATACAGCAGCAATGTGTTGATGACCAGCTTAATACGCGGGTTGATCGGCTTTGTAGCCTGGTTTGTCCTTGCTTATGGTTTACGCTGGGGACTGGGATTGCTGCTGAACCCTTCAGTAGAGGGGAATGGGTATGGTTATGATTCACCGGGCGCTCAAGAACTAAGAGGTTCACAGGTGGACATTAAACTCGAAGACGATGGACAAGAACTGAATGACTTGCTCAAACATGGACAGAACGCCTCCTCTGGGGAGAACCTTCCACCATCTGAGACGAAAGCTCCAACGGGATTTGCCCCTTTGGATCCGCCTAAACTTGTCCGGACCAAAGAGCCGGAGGAGTTGGCGCAGGCCGTTCGTCACCTGACAGACAAATAAGGAGGGTGAAAGCAATTGAACGAGCGTAAAGCTTCACATTTGAACCACGCTGACTTGTGGGAAAAGTGGAAAGAACAAGGCGATCTTGAAGCCAAGAAAAGTTTGATCGAAAAGTATCTTCATATTGTAAACTATGTATCCGGGCGTTTGGCTGTTGGTCTGCCCAAAAATGTCCCGAAAGATGATCTGGAGAGCAATGGAGTTATGGGATTGATTGATGCGTTGGAGAAATTTGACTATGAACGTGGTCTGCAATTTGAGACGTACGCATCATGGCGTGTGCGCGGTGCAATTCTTGATGGTTTGCGTCAAGGAGATTGGGTTCCTCGTTCCGTGCGGGAGAAAGCAAAACGGATTGAAGATGCTTACCAGCAGCTAGAGCAAACATACTTGCGTTCTGTTAGTGATGAAGAAATGAGCCAGTATCTCGACGTGTCTACGAAAGACTTTCAACATATGCTTCAAGAAGTGGCAGTTATGTCGCTTTGCTCTCTGGAAGACCCAATCCGGGAAGAAGAGTCCGAGACTCGACTTTCATTAATGGTCGATGAAAAAGCCAAAAACCCGGATTACAAAGTAAATGAATTCTACTTAAAAGAAGCTTTAGTGCAGGGGCTTGAAAAATTGACGGTCAAAGAGAGAACGGTTGTTTCACTTTTATATTATGAAGATCTCTCTCTTAGTGAAATTGCTGAAGTAATGTCTCTTTCTCCGTCACGTATCTCGCAATTGCACTCAAAGGCCATTTTACGATTACGTGGAACACTGGATAAACAGAAAGACTTGCTTATGCGTAAAGATTAATATAGTAATATATGAATAGAGAGCATTAACATTGGATATTGGGGAGTGGAAAGTCTAAAAGGGGGAAGAAATGCATTGACACAGCAGACTGTTTTGGAACAGTGTTTGAGCATTGTTTTATCAGATGATAAAAGTACGGCCTACCTTGAATTTTCCAAACAGGAAGAAGGTTTTGCCTGTACACCGGATGAGCTCGAAAAATTTATAGCGAGTCAGGGTATTAAGTATGGTGTGCTGCGCGAAGCGTTGCTTGTTTTTGTGAGTCATCCTGAGACGTACGTGAAGGATCGATATAAGATTGCCGAAGGTATTAAACCAGTACCTGGAACTAATGGCTTTATTAAAGTGCTGGTGGGCATGGACGATTCCAATGAACGGCGACCTTTGGAAGCAGAGAACGGAACAGTCGATTACAAAGAAGTGACTCGCTTAAACAATGTTCGAACAGGTCAAATCATTGCCGAACGAATTCCTCCTGTGGATGGCACGATGGGAAGGGCTGTAACAGGTGAAGAAATACCGTTTCGTCCAGGGAAAGAAGCACGCTTCAAAGTGGGAAAAAATGTTGTCGTTAATCCTGATGGATCCGCGATGTATGCCGCTCTGGATGGATTGGTTACCAAAACAGAAGGCAACAAATTGAATGTGTTTCCGGTGTACGAGATCAATGGAGATGTGGATTATAACACTGGTAACATCGATTTTGTAGGTACAGTTGTCATCCGCGGCAATGTGCTTACCGGATTTAAAGTAAAAGCTGCGGGGGATATACGTGTCGTCGGAGGTGTCGAGGGGGCGGAGTTGGAAGCTGGTGGCTCAGTCGAAATTACCGGCGGTATTATTGGTTATAACAAAGGGCTTATACAAGCAGGGCATAACGTGAAATGTACCTTTATTCAAGAAGGCAACGTCGATGCGGCTGAAAATGTACTGGTATCCCAAAGTATTATGCATTCCACGATTCGTGCAGGTCATGCGGTAATCTGTGAAGGTACCAAAGGACTTATCGTCGGCGGGTCGATCCAGGCTGGAGAAAAGGTCTCAGCACGCGTCGTCGGCAACAGTATGTCTACTGTGACTTCCATTGAAGTAGGGGTACTGCCTAAGCTCCGTAATGAGTTGAGTGACTTACGTAAGGAAGTCAAAGAGCAGATGGATGCTTTGGATAAAACGAAAAAAGCTTTGACATTATTGGATCAGTTAGCTGCTGCAGGCCAACTGACCCCGGATAGAATGTCCATGCGAATCAAACTGAGTGCGACTCAAAAATCTGCCCTTCGTCTTAGCGAGGAAACGAAAACACGTATCTTTGAAATTGAGAAGGTTCTTGAAGATACAAGTAGGGCTCGCGTCGATATCCATAAGATGATTTATGGAGGCTCTAGAATAGTTATCGGCAGATACACCAAATTTATTAAAGATCCGGTAAGTCGAATATCTTTTTATTATCATGATGGGGATATAACGATGGTTCCATTCGTTTAAGTACAGCATTCAAGCACATAAAGAAATCCATTCGATACCGTGAGGTGAGCGTATGAGTTTCAAAGCAGTTGAGTTGCAGATTGCCGTACCTAGAACAAGTGAGGCGGGGCGTTATCAGAATGAAGCCCAGCAGAGACCGGTCATTGACCAGAACCTGCTAGCGGAACAAACGGCCAAAGAAGCAAATGAAGCAAGGCAACGAAGCGAGGCGCTGGATGAAACAGCGCACACAGATGTACGCGATGGTCAATCTAGAAACAAAGAGCAGCAGAGCGGCTCCAACGAACCTGAAGTTACTTCAGCGCTGGAAACTGTCAAACCTGCTGAGCATCCCTACAAAGGAAAACATATTGACCTGTCGTTGTAATGGATGACATGTGACTCACATGTAGTCTTAAACACCGATGGCTGCATTAAAAGGAGAGAACCCAAATTGTCACCATGGATCATTATTGTCATATTAGGAGCCTGCGCAATTGCATATGCGCTTATCATGCCCAAGAAAAACAAAGTGCAGGAGCCTGGGCATCACCTGGTGCAAGAGATGGAATCTACGCTTGAACATTATATGGCTGAGATAGAGAACGATAATGATGCTCTCATTCAGCGTGTTGCTGAAATGAAGGGTGAGGCGACGGCGGCAGATCAGCGTATGCAGTCACAGCTTCAGGAATTACAGCGGAGACTGGATCAACTGGAAGAAAGTAAAACGATAAAAACTGACATACCCTCCAATATAATTCCGGTACATAGCACAAGCGGATTGCAAGCACAGGCGCTTGTAGACAGTGTGCGAGCAGATTCGGCCCAACAGGTGTCAGAAGCAGAACAGCAGGCCGCTGTACAAGAACCTAAACCTGTACGTGAATCCATTAAGGACCGATATGCAGAGCTGTTTAATCTATATGCTGAAGGAAAGTCAGTGGATGCCATTGCCAAGCAGACGGGCATACAACGTGGAGAAGTTCAGCTGATTTTACAGCTGGCAGAACGGGAGGAGAGCTAACAGATGGACAAGCGCTCCTTATGGATTGGACTTGGAAGTGGCATGATTGTTGGTGCAGTATTGCTGCAGCTTGCAACGGTTGGACAAAACGCACTGTCTGAGAGTAATCTCGACCCTGAGTTGGCTACGGCCAATCTGACAATGGAACAGCTAGAAGCAGCTGCAAAGAGCATGGACATGAAGCTTGTAGCTTCTGATGATGAGTTGTTTACAGAAGCTGAGTGGGTAGCGAAGAAGAAACAAGAAGGCAGTGAACTACAGGGGAAAACGGCAACGGCACCTGAAGCGGCAGAATCAGCTGTGAAACCGGAGCAACCTGACGATCCAAAGCAACCTGTCACTAATGAAAGCGACAAACAGGACGAAGTCGATCAGCCAAAAACGACCGAACCGTCAAGTCCTAACAGTCCCGAAGCTGCGGCTACTGTATCGTTCAAAGTACGTTCAGGCAATAGTCTGGCCATCGTGGCCGGGAATCTGGAGAAAGCCGGGATTGTCGATAGTGCACAAGCTTTCATAAAGGCAGGCAGAGCAGAGCGAATTAACACTAAAATACAAGTTGGTACCTATGACTTGGAAAAAGGCGAAAGTTTCAAATCCATTATTGCCAAGATTACAAAAGAACCGTCAAACTGAGTGCGCTCAGGCAGGGCGGTTTTTTTGTATAAATAATGACAAGTTCTGTATCGCTATGAAGGAACGGAAATTTGCTTTGAAAGACTGTTGCATCAGGCAATCAGTTATGATATATTAGATAACGGTGTTAAAACACACGCATGTGCTAATTTTGTTGAGGGTGCTTTCCTGATGGAGAGTCTTGGCGAAAAATGATGCCGGCGGAGGACACAATAAAACCATATTAGGAGGTGTGTGAAGATGGCAGTAATCTCCATGAAGCAGCTTCTCGAAGCTGGGGTACACTTCGGTCACCAAACTCGTCGTTGGAACCCAAAAATGGATCGTTATATCTTCACTGAAAGAAACGGAATTTATATCATTGACTTGCAAAAGACAGTGAAAAAAGTCGAAGAGGCTTACAACTTCGTTAAAGGAATCGCAGGAGAGAATGGTACAATTCTTTTCGTGGGTACTAAGAAACAAGCTCAAGATTCAGTTAAAGAAGAAGCTGAACGCGCTGGTCAATTCTACATTAACCAACGTTGGCTCGGCGGTACCCTGACTAACTTCTCAACTATTCAAAAACGTATTGATCGTTTGAAACAGTTGGAAGCTTGGGAAGAAGACGGTACTTTCGCTGTATTGCCTAAAAAAGAAGTAATCTTGCTTCGCAAAGAGAAAGATCGTCTGGAGAAATTCCTCGGCGGTATTAAAAATATGAAAGGCCTGCCAAGCGCCCTGTTCATCATCGATCCACGCAAAGAGCGTATCGCTGTTGCGGAAGCTCGCAAATTGGGTATTCCAATTGTAGGTATCGTTGATACTAACTGCGATCCGGACGAGATCGATTATGTTATCCCGGGTAATGACGACGCAATCCGCGCCGTTAAGCTGTTGACAGGTAAAATGGCTGATGCCGTTATCGAAGCTAACCAAGGCGAAGAAACTTCCGCTTAATAGATTCGAACATATCTAATGAATTAAATGAAAAGGGTGGTTGGTAGGTGGATAACCTCTCACTGCCCTTTTTTTAGAGTGTACGTACAATTACTTATTTTTGGAGGGAATTAATAATGGCAGTTAATGCGAGTGCAGTAAAAGAACTCCGTGAAAAAACGGGCGCAGGTATGCTCGATTGCAAAAAAGCACTGGAAGAAGCAAACGGTGACATCACGAAAGCAGCTGAATTGCTGCGTGAAAAAGGGCTTTCAGCAGCAGCAAGCAAAGCTGGCCGTGCAGCAACTGAAGGCGTTGTAGAATCTTATATCCACGCTGGTGGCCGTATTGGTGTACTGGTAGAAGTGAACTGTGAAACTGACTTTGTTGGTAAAACAGATCAATTCAAAGATTTCGTTAAGGACATCGCTATGCAAATCGCAGCAGCGAGCCCGAAATTTGTTACTCGTGAAGAAGTTCCTACAGAAGAGCTGGAAAAAGAGAAAGAAATTCTGAAAGCTCAAGCTCTGAACGAAGGCAAACCAGAAAAAATCGTTGAGAAAATGGTTGAAGGCCGTATCGGTAAATATTACGAAGAATTCTGCCTGTTGGAGCAAACCTTTGTTAAAGATCCTGACAAAACGATCTCCCAACTGCTGAACGAAAAAATCAGCCAAATCGGTGAAAATATCTCCATCCGTCGTTTCGTTCGTTATGAACTGGGTGAAGGTCTTGAGAAAAAAGTAGACAACTTCGTAGAAGAAGTTATGTCCCAAGTGAACAAATAAGACGGTTTTCAAACCGGCAAGCAGGAATGATTTTCGAAGATATAAGAATGATGAAACTTCGAAGCGCTACTCCCTTATATCCCAGGAAAACTATGCCTTACCGGTTGAATGTTTTTCCTAAAAGAGCGGAACACAACTGTGTTCCTTTCTTTTTAAGCAGGAGGCCATGCGCGAGAAGTTTTGTTGGTTGAACGCCGAGGGTGTTCAATTCAAAGTGGAGGGTGAATAATTGGAACAGCCAGTATTTAAACGTGTTGTCTTAAAGGTCAGCGGAGAGTCTCTTTCCGGTCAAAATGGCTACGGTATTGATGCAGAGACGATCTCGTCGATTGCCCAGCAAGTAAAAGAAGTAGTTGAACTAGGTGTACAGGTTGCTATCGTGTGCGGCGGCGGAAACATCTGGCGCGGAATTGCCGGTAGCGAAAACGGCATCGACAGAGCAACTGCCGATTATATGGGGATGCTTGCGACGGTTATGAACTCGCTCGCCCTGCAAGATGCACTGGAACAGATTGAAGTGCCTACTCGCGTACAGACATCGATTGCCATGCAACAAATTGCGGAGCCTTATATTCGTCGTAGAGCTATCCGTCATCTGGAGAAAGGCCGGGTCGTTATTTTTGCAGCAGGTACAGGTAACCCGTTCTTCTCCACCGATACAACAGCAGCACTGCGCGCAGCAGAGATCGAAGCAGAAGTCATCTTAATGGCCAAAAATAAAGTTGATGGTGTATACTCAGCAGATCCGTTTAAAGACAGCACAGCTGTCAAGTTTGATCAGTTGACTTACATGGATATACTTAACAAAGATCTTGGTGTAATGGACTCAACGGCGTCCTCGCTGTGTAAGGACAACAACATTCCGTTGATCGTATTTGCCATTACGGAACAAGGTAACATCAAACGTGTTGTTCTTGGTGAACGCATCGGGACAATCGTTAAAGGGAGTGTAGATTAATGCCACAAGCGGTTAAAAAACATGCCGAAGAACGTATGGATAAAGCGATTCAAGCGTTACGACGTGATCTTGCCACTTTGCGTGCAGGTCGTGCAACTCCGGCTCTTCTCGACCGGATTCAAGTAGAGTATTACGGTGCAATGACTCCGCTCAACCAATTGGCTAATATCAGTACACCGGATTCCCGGACACTGATGATCCAGCCGTGGGATAAATCCTCCATGGGGGATATTGAGCGTGCAATTATGAAATCGGATCTTGGCCTTACGCCAGCGAACGACGGAACTATGATTCGTCTGTCCATTCCGGCACTTACGGAAGAACGCAGACAAGAACTTGTGAAGTTGACGAAAAAGTTCGGTGAAGAAGGCAAAGTAGCCATTCGTAATATTCGCCGTGATGCGAATGATGATATTAAAAAAATGGAGAAGTCAGACATTTCCGAGGACGAGTCCCGGAGACATCAAGACGACATCCAAAAATCGACCGATAAGTTTATTGCTGAAGTCGATAAGGTACTCGCTGCCAAAGAAAAAGAAATCATGGAAGTGTAAGACAAGCGCAGCCCCTCCAATACGGTGGGGTTTTGTCTCTTTTTCCAAGCTTCAGGTGAAGAAACTTCAGGGATTTTGGAGGAACAGGAATGATCAAACGGGTTCGGTCGTGGTGGAATGGGGCTGACAAGCAGGAAACGCTGACTATATCCGAGGATAATATCCCGCAGCACGTCGCCATCATTATGGACGGCAATGGACGATGGGCGAAACGTTTGGGTCTCCCACGAATAGCTGGCCACCAGAATGGGATGAAGGCGGTCAAACGTGCGACCATCGCGGCGGATGAACTGGGCATCAAATATCTGACGATGTACGCTTTTTCGACAGAAAACTGGACGCGTCCAAAAGAAGAAGTGGATTTTCTGATGCGGCTTCCGCAAGAATTTTTGGCGATAGAGCTGGATGAGCTTATAGAAAAAAATGTACGCATCCGTATGATGGGCCAGGAAGAACATTTGCCTTCCCATACCATTAATGCTTTGCGTGAAGCTATTCGTCTTACGGAACATAACACAGGGCTTGTTTTGAATTTTGCAATGAACTACGGAAGTCGTCGCGAAATGACGGACTGTGTCAAACAGATCGCTCTGCAGGTAAAGTCGGGGGAACTATCGGCAGACGACATTACGCCTGAACTCATTGACAGACATATGCTCACTGGGGATATGCCTGATCCGGATTTGCTGATCCGGACGAGCGGAGAGTTGAGATTAAGCAATTTCATGCTTTGGCAGCTCGCATATAGCGAACTATGGTTTACGGATATATACTGGCCCGAATTTGGCAAAAAGCATTTGCTTGAAGCAGTAGCCGAATATCAGCGCAGAACAAGGCGTTACGGCGGTTTGAAATAGATGGAGGATGAAGCCGTTGAAACAGCGATTAACGACAGGAATCATAGCAGGTGTGTTGTTTTTGGGTTTTTGCATGCTGGGCGGACCCTGGTACCATGGCTTGGTATTGCTCATGGCTCTCATCGGTTATTATGAATTTGTTAAAATGACCGGGGTACAGCCTTTTTCGGGTGTAGCCCTAATTGGTTATGCAGGTATCTTTGCGATTGTGTTTCCTTGGGAAATGATTTGGGAAGTTAGACCACTAACGTTATTCCAGATCGGATGGCTTGTGATGCTTGTATTAATGACTGCCTCTGTGGTAACTAAAAACAAGATTCCTGTAAACACTGTTGCCATGCTCTTTCTGGGAGTAATGTATATTGGAATCGGTTTTTATTACATCGCGGAATCCAGACATTTGCATCATGGGTTGTTCTGGACGTTTCTGCTTCTGGGCTCCATATGGGCAAGTGATGCAGGTGCCTATTTTGTAGGGAAACTTATCGGGAAGAACAAACTTTGGCCGTCGATCAGTCCTAATAAAACGGTGGAAGGTGCACTGGGTGGTATTGTGATCGCTGTAATCACTTCTGTTGTTTTTGCATTGGTGTCAGACGGCTTGTTGTCTTGGCAAAGAGCGGTATGGATTGGGATTGCATGTGCGGTTGTAGGACAAATGGGAGATCTGATTCAATCTGCTTACAAACGTGTGTATAACATCAAAGATTCCGGCACTTTGCTCCCGGGGCATGGCGGTATTCTGGATCGATGCGACAGCTGGATTGTCGTTTTTCCATTCGTACATATACTAATGCTTCTGCCCTATTAAAAATGAGCACAAGCCATATGACGAACTATTCGTCATAGGCTTTGGATAAATAAAGATGAGGTGCAGCATGAAAAAAATTGCGATTCTTGGGTCAACCGGTTCCATTGGAACTCAGACACTGGATGTAGTCGATATGCATCCCGAACGCTTTCAAGTAGAGGGACTGGCTGCTGGGAGCAATATAGAGTTGCTGATTGAGCAAGCGAAGCGTTATCGACCCAAAAAGGTATCAGTTGGCTCAAAGGAGCTAGCAGAGACAGTGGCACCGCACTTACCTATCGAAACACAGCTTTTTTATGGCAAAGAAGGACTGGTGGAAGTCGCTGCCGGAACGGAAGCAGATACGGTTGTCACTGCTGTAATGGGGAGTGTTGGGCTTGAGTCGACCCTGGCTGCTATTGATGCAGGCAAACAGATTGGGCTGGCTAACAAAGAGACGCTAATTACAGCGGGACATATTGTTACTGCCAGAGCGGCTGCGAAAGGGGTACCGATTCTGCCTGTGGATAGTGAGCACTCGGCTATCTTCCAATGCTTGAATGGAGAACCTCGTGAACGCGTGATGGGAATTACACTTACGGCTTCTGGAGGATCATTCCGTGATTTGACTCGTGAACAGCTGAAGGAAGTTACCGTAGAAGATGCACTCAAACATCCCAACTGGTCGATGGGGTCGAAGATTACGATAGACTCGGCGACGATGGTGAATAAAGGGCTGGAAGTTATTGAAGCGCATTGGCTGTTTGGACTAAGTTATGATCAGATTGATGTGTTGCTTCACCCGGAGAGCATCATTCATTCCTACGTGGAGTTTAATGATACAAGCATTATTGCCCAGCTTGGCAATCCGGACATGCGTGTTCCCATTCAGTATGCACTGACCTATCCTGACCGCTTACCATCGCCTTCACAACGTCTATCCCTAACACAAGTGGGCAAGCTGCATTTCCGTGAGATGGATATGGAACGGTTCCCTTGTTTAAGAATGGCATACGAGTGTGGTAAAATGGGAGGAACCGCAGCAACGGCGTTTAATGCAGCCAACGAGGTTGCTGTAGCACGTTTCTTGCGTAAAGAGATTTCGTTCCTTAAAATAGAGGATATTATTGCTTCTGTGCTGGAGGCACACCGCAATGTGGACGAGCCTGATCTGGAGGAAATCGCAAGATGTGATCAGGAGAGCCGTCAACTTGCGTTCAGTCTGTAATCTCTTTTTTCAAGATAAAATGGAAGAAGTGATTCTCTTGTGCGGCATCAGAGAATAATGATAATCTAAAGGGACAGACTGCGGTTCGTGCCGTGAAGGAGGATGGATAGGGATTGGAAACCATACAAGTGGTATTTCTAACGGTGCTCATGTTCTTTGTCATCGTGACGGTTCATGAATGGGGACATTATTATTTTGCCAAACGCGCCGGTATTCTTGTACGGGAATTTGCGATCGGTTTTGGTCCCAAATTGTTCTCATATAAAAGAAACGAGACCCAGTTCACACTGCGTCTGCTGCCTTTTGGCGGGTATGCACGTATGGCTGGGGAAGATCCGGAACTGGTAGAAATTCAAGAAGGTCAGACCATTGCGGTAAGATCAGCTGATGACCAAGTCAAAATGATCTACCTCGATCAATTGGATAATCGCAAAAATGTAATTCGAGGTGAAGTCATCTCCATTGATATGGAGAATGCACTGAAATTGCAACTCGATGTGGATGGCGAAATTCAGCAGTACCGGATTCATCCGCAAGCGATGTTGGTGAGTCGGGGCAAACAAACCCAAATTGCACCTAAAGATCGTCAATTCGGCAGTAAAACGGTTGGTCAGCGGGCAATGGCGATTTTTGCCGGACCACTCATGAATTTCATCCTGGCATTTGTTTTATTTGCAGTCTATGCACAAATGGCTGGGGTTCCAGTTGAGAATCCGAAAAATCTGGAAATTGGCGAAGTGCTTGAAGGTGGAGCTGCCTACCAAGCGAACCTGCAAAAGGGAGATATCATTGAGACAATCAATGGTACGGCCATCGGCACGGATTCGCAAAAAATGGTGAGCATGATAGCTGATTCCAAAGACAAGCCGATGGAATGGACACTGCGCCGGGGGAATGAAACGTTTAATATTACGATCACACCTCGCGCGGTAGAAGGCCAGGAAGGCGGTAAAGTTGGTATTGTACCTACCCTGCCAACTCGTTCTGTTGGATTCGTGGAAACATTTAAAGTGTCCGGAGTAGCTATGGTAGATACGACCAGAGTAATCTTTGAAGGATTCAGACATCTCATTAATCAATTTAACATGGACGATATCGGTGGTCCGGTGCGTACGTTTGAGGTTACGGGCCAGATTGCAAAACAGGGTATTGAGCAATTAACCAGATGGGCTGCCATTTTGAGCCTTTATCTCGGTATCTTCAACCTGTTGCCTATCCCTGCGCTTGACGGTAGCCGTTTGGTTTTCCTGGGGATTGAGGCGCTTCGTGGCAGACCTGTTGACCCGAACCGGGAAGGTATGGTTCATTTTGTCGGCTTCGCCATGTTGTTTGTACTGATGCTAGCAGTAACATATAATGATATATTACGATTAATTAACGGATAATTATGGTTTGACTACGCTCTGTTTATTCAGAGATAGTCGTAATGGGAGGACGCTGGAGTCTTATGTCAAAGGAAAATGATAAACAGTTCGTGACTGAAATTACACCTCAGGGCGAGGATTTCTCACGCTGGTACATTGATGTTATTAAAAAAGCTGATCTCATGGACTATGCACCCGTACGCGGTTGTATTGTTTTCAAACCAGACGGATTTGAGATCTGGGAACATATTAAGGATGAGTTGGATCGTCGTTTCCGTGAAACGGGCCATCGCAATGCTTACTTCCCGATGTTCATTCCTGAGAGCTTTTTCCAAAAAGAAAAAGAACATGTTGAAGGCTTCAATCCCGAATTGCCTTGGGTTACGGAAGCTGGGGGAGAGAAGCTGGAAGAACGTCTGGCAATCCGTCCTACATCCGAAACGATTATTGGTCACATGTATTCCAAGTGGATTCAGTCTTATCGGGATCTTCCGGTATTGATCAACCAGTGGGCTAACGTAGTCCGTTGGGAAAAAAGAACGTTGCCTTTCCTTCGCACAAGTGAGTTCCTGTGGCAGGAAGGTCACACTGCGCATGAGACCGAAGAAGAAGCACGTGAAGAAACAATGAAAATGCTTCAGATTTATCGTGAAGTGGTTGAAGAGTATTTGGCTATTCCGGTAATTGTGGGTCAGAAAACCAAATCCGAGAAGTTTGCGGGTGCGGTGGATACGTACTCGATCGAAGCCATGATGAAGGATGGACGTGCTGTACAAGCAGGTACATCACACTACATGGGAACTAACTTTGCAAAAGCATTTGAAATTCAGTATCTTAGCAGGAATAATGTGCTGGAGCTGGCTTACACCACTTCATGGGGGGTAAGCACACGTTTAATCGGTGCGTTAATTATGGTTCACGGAGATGACCGTGGTCTGGTTCTTCCTCCTAAAGTTGCACCAACGCAAGTGGTTATGATTCCAATTGGACCGCCAAAAACACGTGATGCCGTTGTAGGCCGTGCGGACGAGTTGTTCGCTGAACTGAAACAAGCGGGAATTCGTGTGAAAATGGATGATCGCAGTGATGTTCGTCCAGGCTGGAAATTCAACGAATATGAGATGCGTGGTGTTCCGATTCGTCTCGAAATTGGTCCGCGTGATATGGAGAACGGTGTATGTGTTCTCGTTTCCCGGATTACTGGAGAGAAGAAAGTCGTTGAACAAGCAAATCTGGTGGAAGAAATCCAGACTATGCTGACTCAAGTGCAAGCCGATATGCTACAACGTGCTCGCACGTTTATGTCGGACAACTTCTACTCTGTAGATACGCTTGATGAGATGAAGGAATTGATGGAAAACAAACGCGGGTTCACACTGGCTGGATGGTGCGGTTCTGAAGCTTGCGAAGATAAAGTAAGAGAAGTAACAGGTGCAACAAGCCGGAACATTCCGTTCCAGCCTGCGGAAGAAAAGCATACGTGCCTGGCTTGTGGTGAAGAGGCGAAACACACGGTAGTGTTTGCAAGAGCGTACTAAGTCAGGATAACCTGACTAACGGCACTTATTCACCGTAAGAGTAAGGAATGGAGAGCTTCTGTCGGATAAAATGAGTCGGTGCGGGTTCGGATCGGGGACATTTTTGAATGCAGAGGCTTTTCCTGTTTTAAGGGGGTACGAGGAGGAACACGATGAGTGGATTCGAGGAGAAGAGAAAACGGTTTGAGTTGTTGATGAAACAGACGGAACTTCCGGCTGGTCTAATAGAGCCCTACTTTTTGGATGGATGGATTGAACGGGTGGAGACAAGCCGTAGCAACCGCGACTGGACTATTGTGATTGCTAAAGATACCTTGGTTCCTGCTCCAATCTATCGAACATTTTGCCTGCACATCCAGGAGAAAATGAATCACATTTCCAAGATCACGTTTGGTTTCAAATATAGTGATCAGGTCGAGATTGGTGATATTGTCAGTGAATATTGGAACTTGTTCCTTGAATGGGTTACAAGGGAAATTCCATCTGTTAATGGTTGGATGAACCGCACCAAGTTCGAATGTGAAGCAGATCTGCTGCAATTGACCATGAGTGATGCCATGTCGATGGAGCTTGCGAAGAAGAAACAGATCGATCAAGCTATAACTACTTTTTATGATAAGTATTTTCAACTGCCCTTGCGGGTCAAATTGCTGGTTGGTGAGGTTGAAAGCAACAAAGAGGCGATGGAACAATTCCAGCTCAAGAAGCGGGAAGAAGAGCTTCAAGTTATTGAGCAGATGATGAGTGAAGTTGACTCGGAAATGCCTGAAGAGGAAGAACAGGGCGATGTTCGTTTACAGATGGGATATGATATCAAGGAACCACCTGTACCTATGCAGGAAATTCAGGATGAAGAGAAAAAGGTTACGTTGCAGGGAACGGTCTTCGGTCTGGATCGCAAGGAGTTGCGGAACGGGAATACGTTGTTTACTTTTTATCTGACGGATTTCACGGATTCCATGCAAATGAAGATGTTTGCCAAAACAAAAGAGGATGTCAAAATCCTGAGCTTGCTGGCCAATGGGAAATGGGTGAAAGTGCGTGGCCGTGTAGAATACGACCGGTTTATGCAAATTCCGGAACTTGCCATGATTCCTTCAGATTTGGTTGAAGTAAAGGCACCGCCATCCCGTAAGGACAATGCAGCTGAGAAACGGGTTGAGTTCCATCTGCACTCCACAATGAGTACAATGGATGCCGTAACTTCGATCGACAAATACGTAAAGACTGCAGCGGAATGGGGACACAAGGCAATCGCCGTAAGTGATCATGGCGGTGTGCAGGTGTATCCGGAGGCGTCCAAAGCGGCCAAGAAAAACGGAATTAAAATGATCTACGGCCTTGAGGCCAATGTGGTGAATGATTCGGTTGCTGTTGTTATGGCACCACAGCCGTTGGAACTCAAATCAGCGACATATATCGTGTTTGATATTGAGACCACAGGTCTGTCTGTAACCCAGAACAAGATCATCGAAATTGCGGCAGTGAAGGTAGAGGACGGTAAAGAAATTGACCGCTTTGCTACGTTTGTAAATCCGCATGAGCGCATCCCATATAACATTCAGCAGTTGACTAATATTAACGATGAAATGGTGAAGGATGCACCTGAGCTAGAACCGGTTATTCATGATTTTGTGAAGTTTGCCGGAGATGGCGTACTGGTTGCACATAATGCACGATTCGATATGGGCTTTATTCAGGCTTCGCTGAAACAGCTTGGCATGCCTGAGCTTCAGAACCCTGTACTCGATACTTTGGAACTGGCACGGTTGTTATATCCAAAAATGAAGAACCACCGTCTGAATACGCTGGCGGATAAATATAAAGTAGCACTGGAAAGTCATCACCGGGCGATTGATGATACGATTGCGCTCGCTGGTATACTGAATGGATTGGTTAATGATGCCGCTCAGATGAAAGGCCTGACCATGCTTGATCGGCTTAATGATTATGTCGGAGTTGATCTTTCGAATACGCGTCCATTCCATTGCGGCATCTATGCTTTGAATGATGTCGGCAAAAAGAATCTCTATAAACTGGTATCACTTTCTCATACAGAGCATTTCAAACGGGTGCCTTGTATTCCAAAATCGAAGCTGATCAATTTGCGTGAAGGTCTCATTATTTTATCGGGTTGTGAAAAAGGTGAGTTTTTCGAGGCTGTGTTGAACAAATCGCTTGAAGAGGCGGAAGAGATAGCGCATTTCTATGACATTCTGGAGATCCAGCCTTTGACAATGTATATGCATTTGGTGGACAAAGGGCTCGTGGCTACGCCAGAGGAATTGAAGCTCGCTGTTCGTAAAGTTGTTGACATTGGTCAAAAATTGGGGAAACCGGTAATAGCCACAGGTAACGTGCATTATCTCGAGCCGCGCGACAAGCTATATCGGGATATCACGATTCACGGAATTACGGGGTTCAGCCCGCTCAAAGATCAACGTAAACCGGATGCTCATCTAAGAACGACGGATGAAATGCTGGAAGAGTTCCAGTACCTGGGCCAAGATAAAGCCTACGAAGTCGTTGTTACGAATACGGTTGAATTGGCAGATCGGTTCGAGGAAATCAAGCTGTTCCCGGACAAGCTGTTCACTCCGATTTTGGAAGGCGCAGACGATGAGATCCGTAATACCTGCTATAATACCGCCAAGTCGATTTATGGTGAGGAACTGCCGGAAGTGATTGTGGCACGACTGGAGAAAGAATTGAATCCAATTATCAAATACGGTTTTTCTGCCAACTATCTGATCTCGGAACGTTTGGTTAAAAAATCGAATCAGGACGGGTACCTTGTCGGATCACGGGGATCAGTTGGTTCTTCTGTAGTTGCTACTTTCCTGGGGATTTCCGAGGTTAATCCGTTGCCAGCGCACTATATTTGTGTAAATCCGGAGTGTAAGCACAGTGAGTGGTTCCTCGACGGAAGTGTGCCGAGTGGATTTGACCTTCCTGAGAAAGAATGCCCTGATTGTGGAGGCCGGTTAAAAGGCGAAGGGCAAGATATTCCGTTTGAGACGTTCCTTGGTTTTAAAGGGGACAAGGTTCCCGATATTGACTTGAACTTCTCGGGTGATTATCAGCCGCATGCCCATAACTATACGAAGGTGCTTTTCAGCGAAAAGAGTGTGTTCCGTGCGGGCACAATTGGTACGGTAGCTGAAAAAACAGCATTTGGTTTTGCCAAGAAATATGAGGAGGAACATCATAAGAAATGGCGAGGAGCAGAACTGAACCGTTTGGCCTCCGGTTGTACCGGGGTTAAACGTAGTACAGGACAGCATCCCGGTGGTATTGTTGTTGTACCGGATTATATTGAAGTGGAAGATGTAACGCCTGTGCAATTCCCGGCGGATGACGTTAATGCGGAGTGGAAAACAACACACTTTGACTATCACGCCTTCGAAGAGAACTTGCTAAAACTCGATATTCTGGGGCACGATGATCCAACTATGATGCGGATGCTGCAGGATTTGACAGGTATCGATCCAACGACCATTCCGATGAATGATCCTAAGGTCATGAGCATGTTCAACTCTACCGAAGCACTCGGCGTTACGCCAGAGCAGATTCGTTCACCAGTTGCCACTTTTGGTGTACCAGAGATGGGGACTAAGTTTGTACGTCAGATGCTTATTGAATCCCAGCCTTCGTCTTTTGCCGATCTACTCCAAATCTCCGGATTGTCTCATGGTACGGGGGTATGGCTTGGTAATGCACAAGATCTAATCAAAAATGGAACTTGTAACATCAAAACGGTGATTGGTTGCCGGGATGATATCATGTTGTTCCTGATCTATAAGGCGGGCATGGACGCCAGTCTTGCCTTTAAAATTACGGAGAGTGTGCGTAAGGGACGTGGTTTGCCGCAAGAATGGATTGATGAGATGAAAAATTGCAAGGTGCCGCAATGGTACATTGATTCCTGTCTTAAAATCCAGTACATGTTTCCAAAGGCCCACGCGGCCGCTTATGTTATCTCAGCAGTGCGTACAGCTTTCTTTAAGCTGTACCACCCAATTGAATACTACGCGACATACTTCACAGTTCGTGCCGATGAGTTTGACATTGAACTGGTATGTCAGGGCTATGAGCCCATCTATCGGAAGATCGTAGAAATTGAACAATTAGGTTTCCAGGCACCGCCAAAAGAAAAAAACATGCTGCCTGTCCTTGAGATGGCATTGGAAATGGCAGCACGCGGATTCTCACTCAAGCCGATTGATCTGTATCGCTCGGAAGCAACGAAGTTTATTGTTGACGGAAATTCTCTTATTCCTCCGTTTTCGGCACTGGGAGGAATCGGGGATAATGCTGCACGCAATATCGCTGCGGCAAGAGAGCATGGAGAATTCCTTTCGATTGAAGATTTTCAGCAAAAGTCTAAAGCAAGTAAAACAATTGTTGAGTTGCTGACGGGCATGGGATGCTTCCGCGGTTTGCCGGAAAGCAATCAATTATCCTTGTTCTAAAATGGCATTTTGAGTATCTATTTATGGTCTGTAATGTGATTACGTAAATTTTTCTTCATTAGTGGTTAAAATGGCTGAGTGATCGCTTACTTGTCACTATTACCAGACTATGTTATAATTTTTGAAGTGAACGAGATAGTACGAATTTCTAAAGAGTGGGGAAACCCACTCTTTAGTCTTTGGTATACAAGAATCTTGGGTAATGAAGAAATTGCCAGCCATTATTTGCTGGTGTAACCTAAGTTGGAGGTTATCGGTTTTGAGCACAACGAACATTAAATCTACCGTGGAAGAAATGATCCAACCCTACTTGAACGAACAAGGCTTCGAGCTGGTTGACATCGAATACGTCAAAGAAGGCAGCAACTGGTTTTTACGGGTGTATGTCGACAAAGAGGGTGGCATCGACATCGATGATTGTGTCTTGATCAGCGAAAAGCTAAGCGCCAAGCTGGATGAGAACGATCCGATTCCGACCATCTATTTCCTTGAAGTGTCTTCTCCCGGTGCGGAGCGTCCACTGAAAAAACCGGAGGACGTTGCCAAATCCGTAGGTAAAAACGTATTTGTTACAACCTACGAGCCGGTAAATGGTATAAAGGAATTTGAAGGCAAGCTGCTTTCCTTTGATGACGGGGAACTTGTGATCGAAGCAGGCAAGAAACAGCATGCCATTCTTTATGACAAGGTTGCGAGTGCGCGCCTGGCCATTCTGTTTTAAGTGCCTTGTTCACTTATTAATGAAAAAAGACACATCTCACGATAACGGCAAGGTGCTCATGAGTTTAGAGCCTTTCGCCGTTTTACGTATGAGATGCCATGTTTGAAAGGGGGATCAACATTCATGAGTATGGATTTTATTGAAGCAATGAATGAATTGGAGCGGGAAAAAGGGATCAGCAAGGATGTGCTGTTTGAAGCGATCGAGGCAGCACTCATCTCCAGCTACAAGCGTAATTTCAACACCGCCCAGAATGTGCGTGTTGACATGAACCGTAATACGGGTGTTATCCGGGTGTATGCCCGCAAATTGATCGTGGAAGAAGTCCTGGATTCACGTACCGAAATTTCATTGCCTGCTGCACGAGAGATCAACCCACACTTCCAGCTGGAAGATATTGCGGAGATTGAAGTTACGCCGCGTGATTTCGGACGTATCGCCGCACAAACTGCCAAACAGGTAGTGACCCAGCGGATTCGTGAAGCCGAACGCGGCCTGATCTACAACGCTTTCGTTGATAAGGAAGAAGATATCGTTACGGGAGTGGTGCAGCGTCAGGATTTGCGCAATATCTACATCGATCTGGGCAAAATCGAAGCGGCATTGCCGCTGACCGAATTGATGCCGAACGAGAAGTTTGTTCATGGTGACCGTATTAAAGCGTACATCACCAAGGTCGAGAATACGACCAAAGGGCCGCAAATCATTTTGTCCCGTACACATCCGGGCTTGTTGAAACGTCTCTTTGAACTGGAAGTACCTGAAATTTTTGACGGTGTAGTCGAGATCCGCTCCGTCGCACGTGAAGCGGGCTTCCGCTCCAAAATTGCTGTTCATTCCCGCAATGAGGAAGTTGATCCAGTTGGATCATGTGTAGGTCCTAAGGGAATGCGCGTGCAGACCATTGTGGGTGAGCTGCGCGGTGAAAAAATTGACATCGTTCGTTTCTCCGACCAGGTAGACGAATATGTGGCAAATGCACTTAGTCCTTCCAAAGTATTGGAAGTTCAAGTATTCGAGGAAGAAAAGATGGCTCGGGTTATTGTTCCTGACTATCAGCTGTCCCTCGCCATTGGGATCAAAGGCCAAAATGCCCGATTGGCAGCCAAACTGACCGGCTGGAAAATCGACATTAAGAGCGAGAGCCAGGCGGAACAGGAATTCGGCAGAGAGAAAGATTCTTCTTCGGAAATGCACCAAGATTCCGTCTCCGTCGACTAAAGTAAAGCACGGGGGGGCGCTAACGTATGAAAACTAAAAAAGTACCGCTGCGCAAATGTGTGGCGTGTCAGGAAATGATGCCCAAAAAGCAGCTGATCCGTATCGTTAAAACGCCAGAGGATGAAGTGCTGATCGATTTGACTGGCAAAAAGTCCGGACGTGGTGCTTATTTATGCGGCAAAGAGTCCTGTTTTAAGCTTGCACTCAAAAACCGGTCTTTGGATCGGGCGCTCAAGGGCAAAGTCTCACCGGAAATTTATGAGCAATTGGCAGCTGATTTCGTTGCGGTAGAGGACGAATTCATAGCAGCACAGGAGCGTGAACATGATGAATAATAAAACATTGTCTTATCTGGGACTCTCCATGCGTGCAGGCAAACTTGTAACAGGTGAAGAAATTGTACTTAAAGCGATCCGTTCTTCCGAAGCTAAAATGGTTATTGTTGCGGGTGACGCCTCGGCCAATACACAAAAGAAATTTCGCGACAAATGCGGGACATATAAAGTTCCACTGGTGATCGGATTTGACCGGGATAGTCTGGGTTCAAGTATCGGTAAAGAAACGCGGGTTGTTCTTGCAGTAACGGATCGAGGGTTTGCAAAAATGATCTCCAAGCAAGTCGGTATAATGTCGGAGGTGGAGTATATTGAGTAAACAGGAAAACAAGGATAAATTGCGAGTTTATGAATATGCGAAGTCCCTTAATATGAGTAGTAAAGAAATTATAACCATTCTTAAAAAGCTGGATATTCCCGTAAACAATCATATGAGTGTCATGGAGAATGGTTCAGTCGGTAAGGTGGAACAATTTTTTAAAGATATAAAATCCACTGCCGCTTCCAAACAAAGTAACGAAGCAAAATCCGTTGCTACTTCGTCAGTGCGCAGTGACAAAACAGTGGACAGCAACAAGCCGGCCGGCGGAGTGAACACGCCGAATAGCAGCAACCCATCCGGTAGTCCCGTACAAACAAAAATACAACAGGAAAAGCAGGTAGGTATGAACAATAGACCAAATTCCAACAATAACAATGGCTCCCAAAGACCTAGCGGCCAAGACAGCCGCAACAGAACGAACTCTTCCCAAGGCTCAAGCCAAGGAGGACAATCAAGTAATCGTCCAAGACCAGCTCAAGGTGGACAAAGCAGTACAGCATCCCGTCCGCAAAGTACGGGTCAACGTCCAGCGAATAGTGGTGGCGGTCAAACAAGAAGCGCAGGACCGAACAGCGGTGGCAATACTGGCACTGGCGGCAACCGTACTGGTGGCCAAGGACAGAGCTCAGGACAAGGCCAACGCAGAGGCGGCCAAGGTAATTCCGGCAATAACAACAATAGCGGCAACCGTTCAAACAGCGGTGGCGGTGGACGTCGTTATGACGACAACCGTGGCGGCAACTTCCGCGGTAATCGTGGTGGCAAGAACAATCGCAACAGAAATCAACAACAGTACCAACAACGTGAGAAAATTGATAACACACCTAAGAAAATCATCGTACGTGGTGACATGACTGTTGGTGAAACAGCGAAGTTGCTCCATAAAGATGCTTCTGAAGTTATCAAAAAACTCATTGCAATGGGTGTAATGGCAACGATTAACCAAGAGCTTGATATCGAAACAATCCTGCTGCTTGCTGGAGAATTCGGTGTTGAGGTTGAAGTGAAAATTGTCCTTGAAGATGACCGCTTCGAAACACTTGAAGAGAATGATGATCCTGCTGACTTGCAGTCCCGTCCTCCGGTAGTTACGATCATGGGTCACGTTGACCATGGTAAAACAACATTGCTTGATGCGATTCGTTCAACGAATGTAACGGGTGGAGAAGCAGGCGGTATCACGCAGCATATCGGTGCTTATCAAGTTGAAATTAACAACAAAAAAATCACGTTCTTGGATACACCAGGTCACGAAGCGTTTACTGCTATGCGTGCACGTGGAGCACAGGTTACGGATATTACAATTATTGTTGTAGCTGCAGATGACGGTGTTATGCCACAAACGGTTGAGGCGATTAACCATGCCAAAGCTGCTGGACTGCCAATTATCGTAGCTGTCAACAAAATTGACAAGCCGGGTGCAGATGCGGATAAAGTAAAACAAGAATTGACCAACTATGAACTCGTTCCGGAAGAGTGGGGCGGTGACACCATCTTTGTTAACGTTTCGGCGAAACAAAGAATTGGTCTAGAAGGTCTGCTTGAAATGATCCTGCTCGTTGCAGAAGTGAACGAGTACAAAGCGAACCCGGACAAACGTGCCCGTGGTACAGTGATCGAAGCCGAGCTGGATAAAGGACGTGGCCCAGTTGCCCGTATTCTCGTGCAGCACGGTACATTGAAAGTCGGAGATGCTTTTGTTGCAGGTAACTGCTTCGGTCGTGTACGTGCGATGGTGAATGACAAAGGTCGCCGTTTAAAAGAAGCTGGACCTTCAACACCTGTAGAAATTACGGGTCTGACTGAAGTTCCAGGTGCGGGAGATCCGTTCATGGTGTTTGAAGATGAGCGTAAAGCGCGTTCTATCGCCGACAAACGTGCCATTACACAACGTGAATCCGATCTGGGTACAAACACACGTGTGACATTGGATGATTTGTTCCAACACATCAAAGACGGTGAAATCAAAGACTTGAACGTAATTATCAAAGGTGACGTACAAGGTTCGGTTGAAGCATTGAAAGGTTCCCTTGCGAAGATCGAAGTTGAAGGTGTACGCGTGAAGATTATTCATAGCGGCGCTGGTGCAATCACAGAGTCTGACATCATTTTGGCTGCAGCATCCAATGCCATCGTGATTGGTTTCAACGTTCGTCCTGATAATCAGGCGAAAGCGACTGCAGATCAAGAGCAAGTAGACATTCGTCTGCATCGCGTTATCTACAGCGTTATCGAAGAAATTGAACAAGCAATGAAAGGCATGCTTGATCCGATTTACAAAGAAAAAGTAATCGGTCATGCTGAAGTTCGGAGCACGTTCTCCATCAGTAAAGTCGGCACCATTGCTGGATGTATGGTTACCTCGGGTAAAATTACGCGTTCCGCGGAAGCACGCCTGATTCGTGATGGCATCGTCCTTTACGAAGGCAAGCTGGATTCCCTGAAACGTTACAAAGATGATGCCAAAGAAGTAGCCCAAGGTTACGAGTGCGGTATCACGCTGGATAAATACAATGATCTCAAAGAAGGCGACGTTATCGAAGCCTTCATTATGGAGACAGTACAACGATAAGCAAGGAAGCATGAGGTGAACAACGATGGCTAAGATTCGTACAGGTAGAGTGGGCGAGCAGATCAAGAAAGAATTAAGTCTACTCATCCAGTCTGAACTGAAAGATCCTCGTATCGGCTTTATTACCGTAACGGGAGTCGAAGTGACAGGCGACTTGTCGCAAGCCAAAGTTTATCTGAGTGTCTTTGGTGAACAGGAACAAAAGGATAACTCGCTTAAAGCGCTGGCAAAAGCAAATGGATTTTTGCGTTCAGAACTGGGCAAGCGTATCCGTTTTAGACACGTTCCCGAGTTGATATTCAAGATTGACGAATCTATTGCATATGGCAGCCGAATTGAGAAGCTGCTTGGTGATATCGGTACCGACAAGAACGAATCCGAGTAACAGAATAAAGGAGACGGCAATGCACACTTATGAACAGGCGCTTCAGGACGGAAAGCAATTTCTGCTGGAGCATGATGATTACCTGGTCGTGTCGCATGTACAGCCGGACGGTGACGCAGTCAGCTCGACGGTAACGGTGGGCTGGCTGCTGTCATGTCTGGGCAAGACATTCACGATGATTAATGAAGGTGAAATTCCACAACGCATGAACTTTCTGTGGGAAGCTGGCAAGATCGTGAACATGACCGAACAACCACCGGCGCGGAAATATAAAGCGATTATCTGTGTGGATTGTGCAGACTTTTCCAGAGTAGGCCTGACTCGTCATTATTTTGAAGATGATGCTGTTATTTTAAATATTGATCATCATCCAACCAATGACGCGTATGGAAAAGTAAACATCATTAAGCCAGACGCAGCAGCAACGGCTGAAATTCTGTTTGATTTCCTCAATCTTTTCCCAGTGAATTGGAATAAAGATGTGGCTACAGCAGTCTATACAGGATTGTTAACAGATACAGGTGGATTCCGCTATGCGAATACGAGTCCTAATGTGATGACCACTGCATCCAAATTGCTTGAACATGGTGTGAATGGACCTTATCTTGCACAGATTTTGCTTGAGCAGGTTACGCTCCCACAAGTCCGTATATTGAATCAGGCACTCTCAAGCCTGCAAATGACTGACGATGGCAAGATTGCCTGGGTGGTCATTACGCCTGAAGACATGATTGCTTGTGGAGCGGCTAATGAAGATCTTGAAGGGGTAGTCAATTACCCGCGTAACATTCAAGGTGTGGAAGTGGGCATCTTTTTTAAAGTAATCAATGACAATGCGGTGAAAGTATCTCTTCGGTCAGCTGGGAAGGTTGATGTCGCCTCGCTTGCACAGAACTTTGGTGGAGGCGGACATGTACTTGCAGCTGGATGTCGCGTAGAGGGCAAGTTGGAAGATATCGTCGAACTAGTGCTGAAGCAGGTGAATGCTCAATGGTAAAACCATTTGAAGGTGTACTTCCAGTGTATAAACCAGCGGGATTTACTTCTCATGATGTTGTGGCTAAAATGCGTCGCATTCTCAAAATGAAACGTATTGGTCATACAGGCACATTGGACCCGCAAGTTACTGGCGTACTACCGCTTTGCCTAGGACGGGCAACACGTGTGGTGGAGTACATGCAGGAGCTTCCCAAGGAATACCTGGCAACGCTACGACTGGGTCTGTCTACTGACACGGAGGATATGACAGGTGAAGTTATTGAACGGTCGGAGACAGCTGTTGAGGTGACACAGGAGCAGGTTCAGCAGGTGCTGGAGCAATTCCTGGGCACCATCTCACAGGTTCCACCTATGTATTCCGCGGTCAAAGTGGATGGGAAACGTCTCTACGAGCTTGCTCGTGAAGGAAAAACGGTAGAGCGTAAGAGTCGTGAAGTTACGATCTATGAACTGGAATTGACAGGAATTGAGAATCAAGGCGACACTACGGATATATCGTTCCGTGCTTTATGTTCCAAAGGAACCTATATTCGAACGTTATGCGTGGATATCGGCAAAAAATTGGGCTATCCGTCCACCATGCTACATCTGGAGCGTACGATATCGGCTGGAATCTCTGCTGATCATTGCCTTCATTTTGAAGAAGTGGAACAACGCATGATCGATGGAACGTTAGCCGAGGTGCTGATTCCGGTTGATGAAGCTATCTCTTCCATTCCAGCACATACGGTGGGTGCGGATCAGGCCAAGGGAGCCCTTCAGGGCCAGAAATTATCGGCGCGTTTGCTCGAACCGCCTGCAGAGCAACCTGGTCTACTGCGGTTATATGATCAGGATGGGACGTTTCTGGGGATATTTGAGCGGGATGAATTGAAAGCAACGGTGAGAGCTGTTAAAGTCTTTTTACCGGAATAAAGAGGTTCCTGGTTTGAGTGGTGGTACTCAAGCCTGGCCTATCAAGTGAAATGCAGGTGAATGATTGTGAAAACCGTAATGCTAACCTATCCGCAGACGTTACAATCGGCTGTTCAGGGCACACATCCCCAAGTGCTTGCGATCGGTCAATTTGACGGGCTGCATCTCGGACATGCAAGTGTCATTTTGTCAGCTGTCCGCATTGCACGCGAAACGGGCATGCAGGCAGCGGTGATGACCTTTCATCCTCATCCGAAGGAAGTTATGCGCAAAGGGGATTACGAGGGTTATTTAACTCCCTTGAGAGATAAAGAAGACATCCTGGCAGGGATGGGTGTAGACGTACTCTATGTGGTCGAATTCAATGAGGAGTTCTCAAGATTGACGCCACAGCAATTTGCACATGATCTGCTGCTTCCGCTTCAGACTCGAACAGCGGTAGTTGGTTTTGACTTCCGCTTCGGTCACAAGGGAGCAGGGGATGAGCAGCTTCTTCGCACATTGGGAGAAGGTGAAATGACGGTCGAAACTGTGCCTCCATTCCTGTTAAATGGTGAGAAGGTAAGCAGTTCTCTCATTCGTGGCCTGTTGAAGCGTGGAGAAATGGACGAAGCCAGCCAATGGCTCGGACGACCTTATAGTATCAGGGGAATTGTAATTCATGGAGAGAAACGTGGGCGAACCATTGGTTTTCCTACCGCTAACCTTGAACTTACGGATCATTATGTTACGCCAGCGAAAGGTGTTTACGCTGTTCGTGTGCAGTATGGGGAGCAGGAACTGCGCGGCGTCATGAACCTTGGTGTGAAACCTACCTTTCACGAAAACGGGATGAAACCTACGTTTGAGGTGCACTTGCTTGATTTTGATGGGCAGATATATGACCAGGAATTAAAGGTTGATCTCGTTCATTACATTCGTGCAGAGCGAAAATTTGACTCGATTGATGCCTTGATCAGTCAGATTCGTGAAGATGCATTAACCGCCGCCCGTCTGTTATCCTAAGGTCCAGGACAAAATACATGTTTACATTTACTTTGTCTTGGCAACTATGATATAATGTACTACGTTGTCGTTTGAGACAACACATAACCTTGGCTTGGTTACTTGCTCTCACCGGCGGTGACGAGGCTAATGGCGATTATAATGAAGGAGGTGAATAGGATGGCATTGACTCAAGAACGTAAACAACAACTGATCGACGAGCACAAAACTCATGAGTCCGATACTGGATCACCTGAGGTGCAAGTTGCTATCCTTACGGAAAACATCAGAAGTTTGACAGACCACTTGCGTACGCACAAGAAAGACCACCACTCACGTCGTGGACTTTTGAAAATGGTAGGTCAACGTCGTAAGCTTTTGGCTTACGTGAAAAACAAAGATGTTAAACGTTACAGCGCACTGATCGAAAAACTCGGATTGCGTCGTTAATTATCGTACATGTTTTCAAAATCAACCTGGCTGTTATCCGTCATTCCTTTGTCTAAAAGGACAAGCGGAGCTTACAGCCGGGTTGTTTTGTAGATGAACATGTTGCCATATATTTGTAGCTGATGGCTCCGCAAGGAGCTTTTGTTTTGCAAGTGAGCATGTTGCTGTGGAGTTAATGAATGCAGGACAAGCAGGAAATACTGTGAAAATGCAGAATCCATTGTGTTAGGAACGAATAAAAGGAGGGATTTCATGGAACAGCGTGTTGAAATGCAGCTTGGTGGAAGAACGCTTACGCTTGAAACAGGGCGTTTGGCCAAGCAGGCTAATGCTGCCGTTAAGGTAACATACGGGGATACCGTTGTATTGTGTACCGTGACAGCATCAAGTGAGCCTAAAGATCTGGACTTTTTCCCATTAACGGTAAACTATGAAGAAAGATTGTATGCCGTAGGTAAAATCCCAGGTGGATTTATTAAACGTGAAGGCAGACCAAGTGAGAAAGCGATTCTTTCGAGCCGTTTGACAGACCGTCCGATTCGTCCTTTGTTCCCTGAAGGTTTCCGGAATGATGTACAAGTTCTGAATATCGTTATGAGTGTGGATCAGGACTGCGAACCGCAAATTGCTGCCATGATCGGTACATCGGCTGCACTGAGCATTTCAGATGTTCCATTCAGCGGACCGATTGGTGGCGTAAAAGTTGGACGTATTAATGGTGAGTTCATCATCAACCCAACGATTGCACAGCTTGAGGTAAGTGAGATTGAACTCGTTGTTGCAGGAACCAAAGATGCCATTATGATGGTTGAAGCGGAAGCGAACGAAGTTCCGGAAGAAGTAATGCTGGAAGCAATCATGTTCGGACATGACGAGATCAAGAACATTGTTGCAGTCATTGAACAACTCGTACAAGTGGCCGGTAAAGAAAAAATGGCAGTTAAATTGCATGCCGTTAATGCTGAAGTTAACAGCAGTGTACGTGAGTTCGCCAGTGCTCGTCTGGTTGAAGCTGTTAAAATTGCTGAAAAACATGCACGTCAGGATGCAATCGATCTTGTGAATGACGAAACCGTTGCTCACTTCGAAGAGAAGTATATTGAGACTCCAGAACTGCTCAAAGATGTGAAAGAAGTGCTGCACGATATCGTTAAAGAAGAAGTGCGTCGCCTTATCACACATGATAAAGTTCGTCCGGATGGACGTGGACTCGCTGAGATCCGTCCAATTGAATGTGATACTTCCCTGCTGCCACGTACTCACGGTTCAGGTTTGTTCACTCGTGGTCAAACACAGGCGCTCAGCATTTGTACACTTGGTGCACTGGGTGATGTTCAAATTTTGGATGGAATCAGTCTTGAAGAAACGAAACGTTTCATGCATCACTATAACTTCCCACCGTTCAGCGTAGGTGAAGCTCGTCCATTGCGTGCTCCAGGCCGTCGTGAAATCGGACATGGTGCACTGGGTGAACGTGCTCTTTCTAAAGTAATTCCTTCCGAAACAGACTTCCCTTACACGATTCGTTTGGTATCCGAAGTATTGGAATCTAACGGTTCGACTTCACAGGCAAGTATCTGTGCCAGCACATTGGCTATGATGGATGCAGGTGTACCAATCAAAGCTCCGGTTGCGGGTGTAGCTATGGGTCTGATTAAAGACGGAGATCATGTATCCATCCTGAGTGACATTCAAGGTATGGAAGATCACCTCGGTGACATGGACTTCAAAGTAGCAGGAACACCTGATGGTGTAACAGCAATTCAAATGGACATCAAAATTGATGGAATTGATCGTCAAATTTTGTCTGAAGCATTGGCTCAAGCCAAAGAAGGTCGTATGCACATCTTGAGCAAAATGACCGAAGTGATGAAAACTCCACGTGAGCAGTTGTCACAATATGCTCCTAAAATTACAACCATGCATATCAATCCGGACAAAATCCGTGATGTTATCGGTGCAGGTGGTAAAATTATCAATAAAATCATCGAGGAAACCGGTGTTAAAATTGATATTGAACAGGATGGACGTGTCTTTATCGCCTCTTCTAACCAAGAGATGAATGATAAAGCTAAATCGATCATCGAAGGCATTGTACGTGAAGTACTGGTCGGCGAGATTTATGTAGGTAAAGTAAAACGTGTTGAGAAGTTTGGTGCATTCGTTGAAGTGCTGCCGAACAAAGAAGGTCTGGTACACATCTCACAATTGTCCACAGAGCGTGTTGCTAAAGTGGAAGATGTTGTTGCTATCGGTGATTCCATTACGGTAAAAGTAACGGAAATTGACCCACAAGGCCGTATCAACTTGTCCCGCAAAGCCGTATTGACTGCTGAAGCTCCAGCTCAATCATAGGCTGCGTGCCATCGTTTTTTTGAAAAGATAGATTGAATGAAGAGACAGAATGTGAATTTCTGGCTCTTTTTTTAACGTTTAAATATCTTTATGACATCGATTGTCTACTCATAAGGCCTTTGAATCCAGCTTTGAAGATACTTTACATGAACAGCTTGTTTTATTCATATTCTTGCACTTGTCCTCATAAGATGGGGACAAAGACGGCGGGAGGATGGAGCTGTGGGAAACCAATCCAAAAAGCTGGCGGCTGTTCTGGTAGGTATGGCAGCTGTCATACTGGTCGGACAAGTGGGCAGTGTACGTACATACATTACGGAAATTCGTGATGGACCAGGCACGCAAAATGCATTTGATATGTTCAAAGAGGCAACCGGAGAAGATCAGCTGTTGTCGGCGATCCGGGATAAAGCGGCCGAAACGAAAATCGCTCCGGTAAATGCCAGAGTGGATCGGGTCTGGAAAGCGATACCCGGGTATAACGGAATAGAAATTGATGTGGAAGCCACGTATCGCAAAGCACTTGGTGGCACGCTGAATACCAAGATAGCGTATGTCTATCGGCAGACTGTACCTGAAATCCAGCTTAAAGATTTGGGTGCACACCCGATTTACCGGGGGAATGCCGAGAAACCAATGGTATCTTTCATGATTAATGTAGCGTGGGGCAATGAATTCATTATCCCAATGCTAGATACGCTTGACGCCGAAAAAGTCAAAGCTACTTTTTTTCTGGATGGAAGCTGGTTGAGCAAAAACGAGGAACTGGCCAAGGAAATCCAAAAGCGTGGACATGAGTTATCGAATCATGCATACTCACATCCGAATATGAGTCGGTTGAGTACGGAGCGAGCCAAGCTGGAAATCAGTAAAACCCAGGACCTGCTCAAAGAAAAATTGGGTGTGGAGAACCACTGGTTTGCTCCACCTTCCGGTGATTTTAATCAACAAACAGTCGACATTGCTTCTGGCATGGGACTTCAAACGGTACTTTGGACACTGGATACGGTGGATTGGCGCAAACCAAGTTCTGCTTCTGTTGTAGCCAAGATCGCCAAAAACGTAGAAGCCGGTACATTAATTCTGATGCACCCCACGGCTGCTTCTTCAGGAGCTTTAAAAGGAATGATTGATTCCATACGGGCCAAGGGTTTGACGCTTGGAACCGTTAGCGAAACGTTGTCATCCGAGCGCGTGAAGGGATCAGCGGTTGAGTGAATGATGTTTTTTTGTTACTATCAAACAGTTGGAACCAAATGTCGATTTCAATTTCGCGTTGAAATCCAGGCAATTATAGAGATGTAGGAGGGCCAACCGTGAAAAAAATTCAGCTGGGCAATGGCCTCAGAGTTGTCATGGAACAGATTCCGACCTGTCGTTCCGTGTCATTTGGAATATGGGTCAAGACGGGTTCTCGCAATGAGCAGCCTGCAAGCAACGGAGTGTCCCATTTTATTGAGCACATGCTGTTCAAAGGAACGGATCGTTATGATGCCAAAGCGATTGCGGAGCAATTTGATGCCATTGGTGGTAACGTGAATGCGTTCACTTCGAAAGAATACACTTGTTATTACGCCAAAGTACTGGATGAACATCTGCCAATAGCTGTCGATGTGTTGTCCGATATGTTCTTCCGCTCTAAAATGGATGATGGTGAACTGCTCAAGGAGAAAAACGTCATTCTGGAAGAAATATCGATGTATGAGGATACGCCGGATGACATGGTCCATGATCTTATGGCTTTGGCCGCCTATGGTGAGCATCCGCTCGCTTATCCGATTCTGGGTACAGAAGAGCGTCTCAAGGCGATGGACTCCAGCCATTTGCGTGCATATATGAAGGAGCACTACACGATTGAGAATACCGTTATTAGTATCGCAGGTAACATTGATGACAGTGTGATCGATTTGATGGAAAAGCATTTTGGTGCTTTTGATGTCAACGGTGTAGCTGAACAAGTCACACTGCCTGCATTCCAGAGCGGACAACTCTTTCACAAAAAGAAAACGGAACAGAATCATATCTGCATCTCGTTCCCGGGATGTAAGATCGGAGATCCGCTCCAATTCGCCATGGTCGTGTTGAATAATGCGATTGGCGGAGGCATGAGCTCCAGACTCTTCCAGGAAATTCGGGAGAAACGCGGCCTTGCTTATTCCGTTTACTCGTATCATAGTTCCCATGCGGATAGTGGACTCTTCACCATCTATGCAGGTACAGCGCCGAAACAGACGAAAGAAGTTCTGGATCTGACCAAAGAGGTTCTACACGATCTGGCTGTAAATGGATTGTCTGAAGATGAACTTCGTAAAGGAAAAGAACAGCTGAAAGGAAGTCTGATCCTCAGTTTGGAAAGCACGGGCAGCCGGATGAACCGTCTGGGTAAAAACGAGCTGATGCTGGGCAGACATCACACGCTGGACGAAATGATTGCCAAAATTGAAGAAGTAACGATGGACGATGTTGATGCTGTGCTGGACCTGATGTTTGCAGAGCCATTTGCGCTTGCTATGGTCGGTGCTTCGGATCGTACGATCGCTGGATTAAGAAGGGATGATTTTGTTGCATTACGTTCAAATTCAAAAGTTACCGGGCAATGAAGATATTAAGTTGCCTCAAAAAATGTCAGAGCTGGCCTCCGGCTTTGATGTAGTTGCGGCATTACAAGAAGAGGTTGTATTGCAGCCGGGACAGCGTACGTTGATTCCTACGGGACTCGCGATGGCAATGCCTGCTGGATTGGAGGCACAGGTTCGCCCTCGCAGTGGTCTGGCTTTCAAACATGGGATTACGTGTCTGAACACACCTGGCACCATTGATGCTGATTATCGTGGTGAAGTTAAGGTACTTCTGATTAATCTGGGTCAGGAGCCATTCACCATTGTACGTGGGGAGCGAATTGCCCAAATCGTCTTTCAAACCGTTCCTGCAGTTGAATTAACCGAAGTCGCTGAACTGTCGGAAACTGTGCGTGGAGAAGGCGGATTCGGTCATACCGGAAAATAAATGCTCTGAAACTAAGTTGTAAATAGGAGCATCTTCTGTAATTAGAGCTTCACAGTTTAATTTACTGAGCATGTTCTCGAAGAGTCGTCCCCGAGGGGCGGCTCTTTTTTCTTTTTCTGAACGATAGAGACAATGTTTTCTTTGCATGCTTCAATTTTAATGTTTCACCCCCCTGTGGGCCACTGCATACGATAAGGCATACATGTGGTGAAAGGAGTGACGTCCCGATGCTGACCGGTGTCCGGATTATAGTCCTGGGCGGAGATGCGCGGCAGCTTGAAGTCATTCAAAAATGCGCAGAGCTGGATGCTACGGTAAGTGTGGTGGGCTTCGACAAGCTGGAGCGTTCCATACCGGGTATCGAACACCAGGAATTGGAGGACGATGTATTTGCTTCGGCAGATGTGCTGGTGCTTCCTGTGGTCGGGTGTGATGATCAGGGGAAAGTGAGCACTTCGTTCAGTGATACACCGATTTTTCTGAAAAAGGAACATGTTGCGGCATTGCCGGAGCATTGTATTGTGTTCACAGGTATGGCGAAGCCTTTTTTACGTGATTTGTGCCGGGAAAATGGTCTACGGCTTGTTGAAGTACTCGATCGTGATGACATCGCGCTCTACAACTCCATCCCGACTGCTGAAGGCGCAATTGCTATGGCGATTCGGGAGACGGACTTCACGATCCACGGCTCGGAATGCATTGTGCTTGGCTTGGGTCGAACAGGTTTCACAATGGCCAAAACGCTTCAGGGACTTGGGGCAAATGTACGGGTGGGAATCAGGCGCGAAGAGGATGCTGCTCGAGCAGCCATAATGGGCTGGAAGCCTTTCATGACAACGGATTTGGCCGCTCAAACCGGGGAAGTTGACTTGCTTTTTAATACGATACCGACTATGATAATCACAGCACAAATCCTGTCCAAAATGCCGCAAAAAGCAGTCATTATCGACCTCGCATCCGCTCCTGGCGGCTGTGATTTCCGATATGCCGAAAAACGCGGTATCAAAGCGCTACTTGCGCCTGGCCTCCCCGGCATTGTTGCTCCCAAAACGGCTGGCGGCATTATTGCCGACGTGTTAATCCGTTTGCTTTTGGAAGAACAAAACGCACGGGAGGTTGAACAATGAACTGGCAGGGAAAAACGGTAGGTTACGCAATTACAGGTTCTCATTGTACGTTTGAAGAGGTTATGCCGGTGATTAGCCGCTTCGTGGCCGAAGGTGCCAATGTTGTCCCGATTATTTCCAATTCGGTTCTGACTACGGATACACGCTTTGGGACCGCGCAAAATTGGCAAAAACAGTTGAAAGATATAACGGGGAATGATATCATTTCTACAATTGTTGAGGCAGAGCCGTTAGGGCCTTCCAAGTTGCTCGATGTGCTCGTAATTGCTCCATGCACAGGCAACACGACGAGTAAACTGGCTAACGCCATGACGGACAGTCCGGTTTTAATGGCAGCCAAAGCCCAGATGCGAAATCAGCGTCCGCTGGTACTCGCCATTTCCACCAATGATGGCCTTGGGTTGAATGCTGCGAACATCGCCAAACTGCTGGTGGCCAAATATCTGTATTTTGTGCCGTTTGGGCAGGATGATCCGGTGAAAAAACCAAACTCGTTAGTGGCCAAAATGGAGCTCATTCCGGAGGCATGCTGGAGTGCGCTTGAAGGCAAACAGTTACAGCCAATGATTGTGCAGCGTTCTGCACAGGCTTGATAGTTCTTGGGTCCGCCGTAACATTAGTTTGTTTATAGACATGGTTCTATACAGACTTAGTTAAGGGGATAACGGTTATTCGCTTGAAGAAATGAAGATGGTTCGAGAGACAAAGAAAATCATGAGGGACGTTATGCTGGCATAAACAGCTACCTGTGTCCACGTTCCTTTCATTAAAAGGGAATTCCTGCTTGCAACGATTAGGTTAGGCAAGCGGGATCAGTGCACGGGGAACGTGTGCGACATGATCTCGATAACAACCGCGGCCTTTATATGGGATTGTTTCACTAATCTTTGATGAGGAGCGGCATGAAATGCCGTATAAAATGCTGAAATTATCGCATCGGAACGCTCCCTAGGGTGATCCATTTGTTGATTTGACCCGTGTCCAGTCTTCTTGCGTACACAAATGGAGGAATAAAGATGCGCATCATGGTACAGAAATTCGGAGGTACATCTCTCTCTACCGTTCAGGCGAGAGAGCATGTGCTCCGTCATGTTAAACGTGAACTTGAAGCAGGATTTAGTCTGGTCATTGTTGTGTCAGCGATGGGTCGCCGTGGTGAGCCTTATGCGACTGATACGTTACTGGACTGGGCTGCACAGAACGGAAATGCACTCTCCGCACGCGAAAAGGATTTACTGCTGTGCTGTGGTGAAATTATTTCTGCGACGACTTTAAGCAGTCTGCTCGAACATGAAGGCATTCCAACTACAGTGCTGACCGGTGCACAAGCAGGTTTTGTGACGGACGACAATTTCGGGAATGCCCGAATTTTGGATGTCCGTCCTGTTCGTGTGCTGGAGCAGCTACAGAGTGGGCGTGTTGTCATTGTTACAGGGTTTCAGGGGCAGACCGAAAATGGTGACTTTACGACCCTTGGTCGTGGAGGAAGTGATACGTCAGCCACAGCTCTTGGTGCAGCATTACACGCTGAGATGGTGGACATATACACGGATGTAAATGGAATACTGACAGCAGATCCACGTATCGTGGAGGACGCTCGTCCGTTGACTGTTGTGAGTTATGCAGAGATTTGTAATATGGCCCATCAGGGAGCCAAAGTAATTCACCCACGTGCAGTCGAGATTGCGATGCAATCCCAGATTCCAGTGCGTGTGAGATCTACCTTTGCAGATAGTGAAGGGACGCTGGTAACGCATCCAGAAGGATTCCAGGATGTGCAGACAGGCATTGTCGACCGATATGTAACAGGGATTGCCTATGTAAGTAATGTTACGCAAATAACGGTGGAAGTGCCGGGTGGTGCAGATCGTTTGCAGCTGAAAGTGTTTAAAACGATGGCTGAAAATTCGATCAGCGTAGATTTTATTAATGTTACCCCTCTAGGGGTTGTCTATACCGTTTTCGATAGTGATTCCGAGAAAGCTATACAGGTACTGCAGGAAATTGGTCTTAAACCGCAAAGTCTCTCCGGTTGTGCCAAAGTTTCCGTCATCGGCGGAGGTATCAACGGAGTGCCAGGCATTATGGCACGGATCGTGGAATCCTTGACTCTTGCGGACATCCAGATCCTGCAATCTGCAGATTCCAATACAACGATTTGGGTACTTGTGAAAAAAGAAGATATGGTTCAAGCTCTGAGGGCACTTCACGCCTCATTCGAACTTCACTTGTAGTACTTTGAAGTCAGCGGAGCCGGACCTGTTTTGAAGGAGGAATCGAATTGGACTTTGGAAGATTGATTACAGCAATGGTCACTCCGTTCAACGAACAAGGGGAGATCCATTGGGAGGAAACTGCACGTCTGATTGATTATTTGATTGATGATCAAAAGTCAGAGACGCTCGTTATTTCAGGAACAACTGGAGAATCTCCCACGCTTAGCGACAAAGAAAAAGTAGAACTATTCGAATTCGCGGTAAAACATGCGGCTGGCCGGTGCAAAATCATTGCTGGAACGGGTAGCAATAACACCGCTCATTCAATCCATCTGACTCAGGACGCTGAACGTGCTGGTGTAGATGGTGTTTTGCTGGTTGTTCCTTATTACAACAAACCAAGTCAAGAGGGAATGTTTAGACATTTTGAAGCGATCGCGAACGCGACGAAACTGCCAATTATGTTGTATAACGTTCCTGGACGTACAGCAGCTAGTCTTTCGGCTGCAACAACGATTCGTTTGGCACAGATTCCTAACATAGTAGCTACGAAGGAATGTGTATCGTTGGAGCAAGTCACGCAGATTGCTGCGGGTGCACCGGGACGTTTCAGGGTGTATTCTGGTGACGATGCTGCTGGCTTGCCAGCCATTGCTGTTGGTGCTTACGGGATCGTTAGCGTTGCTAGCCATGTGGTAGGCGCTGAGATGAAACAAATGATTGATTCCTACTTCGGTGGTGCACCTGTACAGGCAGCTCAGATACATCAGAAGCTGTTTCCGGTGTTCAAAGGTCTATTTGAGTGCCCACAGCCTTTACCGAACCCTGTAGCGGTGAAATACGCTCTGACATTACGTGGTCTGAACGTAGGGTCTGTACGCCTGCCGCTTATAGCTGCAACAGAGGATGAGCAAGGCTTTATTCGTACCTTGTTCAACTAGCAATAATACGATATTGAACTGATTCGTTAACTTTTATAGACCCATAGAAATTGCAGAAGAACCGCTCCTCATTTAAGAGGAGGCGGTTCTTTTTTTTGACGATGATGGTTAGGTTTCTTTTCACAACTGGAGGCAAACCTAGAGGTTAACGAGAGAGTGACTTGTTTTTTTTGTTTTTAATCATGTATAATGATGTCAAGTGACTGGGTGCGGTATTTTTTTGAAATTGAAAGCGACATCGTTTCTTGGTGTAGCTTTGTGGTGAAAAGGAAGGAACGGCTAAGAAGGATCATTTCAAAATCCATCTTGTTGGTGAAGGGGAATAACTTCGAAGAACTTCTTCCAAATATCGTGAATAAAGGTGCTCTTTTGCATTCATCCCTATTTACGGGCATGGGTGTGATGGACTGCTTTTCTTAACTTACAATAAAATAATAAGGTACGACGTCCAACTACCATAGGAGGTTTAGATTCATTTGTCTAAGAAAAATAACAACGATAAACTGATGATTTTTGCTTTGGGCGGCGTAGGCGAGATTGGTAAAAATATGTACGTCATCCAATACGCGAACGACATTGTAGTCGTAGATGCTGGTCTTAAATTCCCGGAAGAAGATATGCTTGGAATCGACATTGTCATTCCTGACATCTCTTATCTAACTGAAAACCGTGACAAAGTAAGAGGTATTATTTTGACTCACGGACATGAGGATCATATTGGTGGTCTGCCATATGTTCTGAAACACTTGAATGTTCCTGTATACGGAACAAAGCTTACTCTCGGACTTGTGGAGAACAAGCTGAAAGAAGCCAATTTGCTGGGTGAAACAAAACGCATTCTGATTGATGCGGATTCCGAGATTCAACTCGGCTCTGTATTGAAAGCAACGTTCTTCGCTACTAACCATAGTATTCCGGATTCCGTCGGCGTATGTGTCGAAACACCGGAAGGCGCTGTTGTTCATACAGGTGACTTCAAATTTGATCACACTCCAGTAAATGGTCAATATGCAGATCTCCAGCGTATGGCACAGATCGGAACCAATGGCGTACTCGCCCTCTTGTCCGATAGTACCAACGCAGAGAAACCTGGATTTACACCTTCGGAGAAAAATGTGGGTATCGTTCTGGAAGATATCTTCCGTAAAGCAAGCCAACGTGTCGTTGTAGCAACATTTGCTTCCAACGTACACCGGATTCAACAGGTTATCAATGCAGCTGAAGTAACTGGACGTAAAGTCGCAGTTATTGGACGCAGTATGGTAAATGTGGTGGGTATTGCTTCTGAACTGGGTTACCTTGAGATTCCAGACGGCATGATCATTGAGCCTGAAGAAGTAGGGAAAATGGCTGCTGACCGTGTAGTAATTCTCTGCACAGGTAGCCAAGGCGAGCCAATGTCAGCATTGACACGTATGGCTCGTTCCACTCATCGTAAAGTAGATATTTTGCCTGGGGATACAGTAATTATTGCTGCAACTCCAGTTCCAGGTAATGAGAAATATGTAGGCCGTACGATTGACGAACTGTTCCGTCTGGGTGCCAACGTGCATTACAGCGGTGCAAACAGTGGCGTTCACGTATCCGGTCACGGTAGTCAGGAAGAGCTGAAACTGATGCTTAACCTGATGAAACCGAAATATTTCCTGCCGATTCACGGTGAATTCCGTATGCAGCGCCGTCACGCGGTATTGGCTGAATCTGTAGGAATTGATCCAGACAACATTTTCATTACGGATATCGGTGAAGTGGTTGAAATTCAAGGCGGAGCAGCACGCAAGGCAGGTAAAGTTACTGCAGGTAACGTGTTGATCGACGGCTTGGGTGTAGGCGATGTAGGTAACATCGTATTGCGTGACCGTAAATTGCTGTCACAGGATGGCATTCTGGTTGTCGTGGTAACACTGAGCAAACAGGATGGCAAAATTGTTTCCGGTCCGGACATCATCTCCCGTGGATTTGTCTATGTACGCGAATCGGAAGGACTGCTTGATGAAGCCAATCGCATTGTCAGCAGCACACTGCAGAAGTTGATGAGTGAGAACGTTAACGAATGGGCTTCACTCAAAACGAATGTTAAAGATGCACTCGGACGCTTCTTGTATGAGCAAACTCGTCGTAGACCGATGATTTTGCCAATCATTATGGAAGTTTAAAATAAATCAAACAAAAACATAAATTCAGGCACACAGTCGCCCCTTCTCTACGAGTAATATTGGACGGTTCCTCGTAGAGAAGGGGCTTTTTTTGTTGTTTTCTGGCCCTACACCAGATTGTGGAGAAATTGATGAATAATCGGGTATAAGTCAGCTGGAACATTCCCCATACTAAGGAAATACATTACATGTTTCTGGAGAAGGGGAGTAATCGAATGAGCGAATACATGAAAAACAAGCAAACACCGAAATCGGAACAACCGGGCACCGAGGCACCGGAAGTGCCTGCACAAGAGGAAAAGGGTATGTCACCTGTAACGGAGGCTATTCAGCAATTTGGACAGACGCAGTCACCTGCAGCTGAATCGAACATTTTCTGTATGACCATTATCGGTCAGGTGGAAGGGCATTTAATTTTACCTCCGCAAAACAAAACAACAAAGTATGAACACCTCATTCCTCAGCTGGTTGCAGCAGAGCAGAATCAGCGAATCGAAGGCATTTTGATCATTTTAAATACGGTAGGAGGAGATGTGGAGGCGGGCCTGGCTATTGCCGAAATGATTGCTTCACTTAGTAAACCTACGGTTACCGTCGTCATTGGAGGAGGGCACAGCATTGGGGTTCCGATCGCGGTTGCCTCAACCTATTCCCTGATTGCGGGTAGTGCAACAATGACCATTCATCCGATCCGTATGAACGGACTCGTGATAGGCGTGCCTCAGACGTTTGAGTACATGGAGAAGATGCAGGAACGTGTCGTAAGATTTGTTACATCGCACTCCAATATCTCTGAAGAAATGTTCAAGGAACTGATGTTTAAAACGGGTGAACTCAACCGCGATATCGGAACAGCTGTGGGTAGCGCTGATGCGGTTAAATATGGATTGATGGATGCCGTAGGCGGGATCGGGCAGGCCATCGCTCAGTTGAATCAACTCATAGGAGACAAAAGACAGACGCTGCAGGCAGGAGGCTATACCCAATGACACTTTACACAGTGATGCCACCTGAACTGCTGTGGTCAGGGATGTGGAATGAAGGAGAAGACACCCGTGAGATCAAGATGAACGGATTATTGATGCAGGTCAGACCTGTTAATGAAAATGAGGCTGTTATAGTACGTTTACTTGAATGCCCCTTGGAAGCTTATCTGAATCCCGCTAATATGCCCGGAACTATCGTTCCACTTTCGGGTAACCCGGGACCAACATAACGCGACCAAATAAGACAAATTGAGCAGAAAAAGAACATATGTACGGATTATATTTGTATGGTATAATATTCTTCTGGGGGTGACCTGATTTTGGCCAGAAGAAAAAAGAGGAAAAAAAAGGCCGCAGCTTTTAGCGGCGTTTTAAAATATGAAATTTACGGCATTGTGCTTATAACCCTTGCCGTCATTGCTTTGTCGGGTGAAGCAACCGTAGGGCGCTCGCTTTCCAAGATGTTTGGGTTGATGCTTGGCAAGTTCTATTTTGCGATTCCGCTTATAGGGATCTATTATGGCTTAATGGTGATGATTCATCGAAAATGGCCGAGCGGCTGGACAACGCGCAAGACAGGGCTCGTATTGCTGGTGTTTGCTTTAACACTGATGAGTACCGTCTCTGCCATGCACCAGAAACTTATACCAGTTGGAGCCCTGGAGCCAGGTGCTGTACTTACACAGATACATAATGATATGCAAACCGAGTTGCTCACGCCTGCTGCGCCAGGCGAACGGGATTCGATGCTCAATAAGGACATTAGCGGCGGTTATATAGGAGCGGCGCAGTTTGCCTTGTTCTTGTGGTTGTTTGGCAGCTTGGGAGCCCGATTGATTATGATCGTGATGTTCGTTATCAGTTTCATGTTGATTACCAATCTTTCTTATGTCGATCTGATTCGCATTTTCAGAACGAAGATATGGGATGCAGGTAGTGCGATGTACAAAAAGCTGGAGGCTAGACCAGCAGCACGTGCTACTTCAAGCTCTGCGAGCAAGAAAAACGGGAATGTTCGCAAAGCGGTACCTGTTCCAGTAGACGACGAGGAAGATGATGACGATTACGATGATCTGCAGAATCAACAGCTACCGAAACGAAAAGCACCGATTTTTTTCCAACTCTTTGGAAAATGGGGTTCTGATCGGGAACGGACGAAGGCTGAGCGTGGAGTGGACGAGGATGATTCTTTAGACGCGGAACATGTCGTCTACCGTGCGGAGCAGGAAACTCCTGCGGATTCATGGCATGATGAGCCAATCATCGCATCCGATGTAATAGCTCCTGCAGCAGTTCCTGTGCAATCAAGACCTAATTCGGCACCAATCATTCGTGACTTCTTTGAACATGTCAGATCCGAGGATGCTGGTAAAGATGATGATCTGGATGATGCGTATCCTTTCCCAGATGATCTAACGGATAACATGCAGGCAGAAGAGCCTCCAATCAAGATCTCAGATGAACTTGTGGATAACAATGAGTGGCCTGAAGCGGCGGATGCTGCAATAGCTACGATGGATGCTGTTGAGGGTAGTTCGGACGTTGGGTCTACGTTGAGTAATGGGGCTCAAGGTTCGGTTGTTTCAGATACGGAGGGGCAGGAAGTGCAGCCAGTTAAGCCACCACCACCTCCTCCGAAACCTTATAAACTTCCGTCATTCAGACTTCTTTCCAAGCCTAACAATGGAGGTAAGGGTGGCGACCAGAAGGATTACATGCAGACTGCACGCAAGCTGGAAGCAACGCTGGAAAGCTTCGGTGTTCGTGCCAAAGTACTTGAAGTAGTCAGAGGCCCTGCTGTTACACGGTATGAGATCCAACCGGATATTGGTGTGAAGGTTAGCAGAATTGTAAGTCTGACAGACGATATTGCTTTAGCCCTGGCGGCTAAGGATATCCGAATGGAAGCACCAATTCCCGGCAAATCCGCAATTGGTATTGAAGTACCTAATGGAGAGGTATCCGTAGTAACAATGCGGGAGGTTATGGAGACTGCCACATTCCAGGAAGCCGAATCCAAAGTGACCATTGCATTTGGACGAGATATCTCTGGACAGACGATCATCGGTAATCTGGCTCGTATGCCCCATCTGCTGGTGGCTGGTGCGACGGGTTCAGGTAAATCAGTATGTATCAATGGTATTATTACGAGCATCCTGTACAAAGCGAAGCCAGATGAAGTGAAATTTTTGATGGTCGATCCCAAAATGGTCGAGCTAAACGTATATAACGGTATTCCGCATCTGATGGCACCGGTCGTAACGGATCCTAAAAGGGCCTCACTTGCTCTCAAGAAGATCGTTGTTGAGATGGAGAAAAGATATGAGTTGTTCTCCAAATCCGGTACACGTAACGTTGAAGGTTATAACAATCTGATGAAAGACAACCCAGCGGCGGTTTTGCCTTACATCGTTGTTATTGTGGACGAGCTGGCTGACCTCATGATGGTTGCCGCCGGTGACGTGGAAGATGCGATTGCTCGATTGGCTCAGATGGCGCGTGCAGCGGGTATCCATCTGATCATTGCCACACAGCGCCCTTCTGTGGATGTTATCACTGGTGTAATCAAAGCCAACATTCCGTCCCGGATTGCCTTTGGTGTATCCTCTCAGGTGGATTCTCGAACCATTCTGGATATGGGTGGGGCCGAGAAGTTGTTGGGCCGAGGAGATATGCTGTTTATGCCTATGGGAGCTTCGAAGCCGGTTCGTGTACAAGGCGCTTTCATGAGTGATGAGGAAGTTGAAAATATCGTGAATTACGTGCGTGGTCAAGGTGAAGCGCAGTATGACGAATCCATTGTTCCTGAGGTGGATGATTCCGTTCAGGCAGCAGATGAAGTGCAGGATGAGTTATATGAACAAGCAGTACAGATTATTTTGGAGGCGAAGCAAGCTTCCGTTTCTCTATTGCAGCGCCGAATGCGAGTGGGTTACACCCGCGCAGCACGTTTGATTGACTCCATGGAGGCCCGAGGTGTGATTGGTCCTTACGAGGGCAGTAAACCAAGGGAAGTATTGATCTCACTGGAACAGTATCAACAGAATAAAATAAGCTCGTAATACACAGCATGTGTAAACGATCCAAGCCCTTAACCTTACTGGTTGAGGGCTTTTTGCATGCCATTTGACTGAAGATTTGCCATGATGTCCAATGATCGGAGGATTTGGTGCATAGGAACGAAGTATGCTTGTCATAATAACCTTAGCGATTCTGTTAATCCCACAAGAGAAAGGTAGAGCACAGTCGATGCGAAAAATGAACATATGGCTTTTCACTGCTATTTTGCTGATGTCCGCATTGGGAATTCGTTATTTGCTTCCTGGGAATACAGCAACCGAAAGTCCAAACCCAAGTACCCCGCAAGTCGAAGAGCAGTCGTTACCCACCTTTAGCACCAATGCTGTGAAATATGGAAGTTACGGTCAGGATGTATACGAGCTTCAAGGCCGGCTAAAATATTTGGGATTTTACAATGGTAAAATTGACAGTAATTTCGGCAGCACCACATTGAAATCAGTAAAATGGTTTCAATCGGAATTCGGCATGAAGGCAGATGGTGTGGTTGGAGCGAAAACCAAGTTGAAACTTTACAATGCTTCAAAACAATGGTCGCCAACAGAAACACCGTTGCATAAGGATCAAACCTCAGGAGATAGTGGCAACAATAACAATACTGCGGATAAAGAGCAGGACAATATGGGCTCTGCCAATTCCATGGGATTGTCAGAGAACGAAATCAAAATTATGGCTAACGCGGTATATGGTGAATCTCGCGGAGAGCCATTTGAAGGTCAAGTGGCAGTAGCGGCAGTTATCCTGAATCGTGTGAAATCGCCGAGTTTCCCGAACACACCATCAGGAGTGATTTTCCAGCCGGGTGCGTTTACTGCCGTTGCAGACGGCCAGATTTATCTGGAACCGAATGCTCAAGCTAAAAAAGCAGTTGAACAGGCGATGAATGGTTGGGACCCATCCGGTGGATGCCTCTATTATTTTAATCCGAAGACAGCTACATCCAAATGGATCTGGACACGTCCTCAGGTAAAAACAATTGGGCAGCATATATTCTGTATGTGATGATCTTGGAAGCAACCAGAAGGCGTGACTTCGGTTGCTTCTTGCCTTTTGAATGGGTTAAAATGGTTGTTACGTTTAAGCTTCACTTATTGCATGATAAATGACGCCGTAAAGGGGTTTTGACATTTGAATACATCAGGATTTGAACGAGGAAACCGGAAAGAATTCCGCATACATGTTCTTCCTACGAAACGTTTTAAGACATTTGCGATCTCGCTTTACGCAGGGGTTCCCCTGCAGGAAGATACGGTTACCAAAGTAGCCTTAACACCTTTCGTACTTCGGCGCGGGACCGAATCCTATCCGGAAACAACGCAATTTCGTGAACAATTGGAACATTTGTATGGAGCGGGTTTTGGCTTTGATGTCTATAAACGTGGCGATTACCAGATCGTACAGTTCCGTATGGATACCATTAATGATTCCTTTGTTGGCGGAGACGAGCAGCTGTTGGATCGTTCTTTTGCTTTTCTAGGTGAGGTCCTCACACGCCCTGCACAGGAAAATGGACATTTCAGAACCTCTTATGTACAAGCTGAGCGGGAGACTGTTCGCAAAATGCTGGAGTCCATCGTCAATGACAAGATGCGTTATGCTGCGGAACGTAGTATTGAGGAGATGTGTAAAAACGAACCTTACCGCTTGCACCCGCTTGGTGAACGCAAGGATTTGCCGGGCATTGATCCAGATATATTGACAGCTTCGTATCAGGAATGGTTGCAGCAGGCAAGTATGGACTTGTATGTGGTGGGCGACACCACGCTGGAAGAGGTAGAGAATCTGGTTCAGCGTTATTTCAATGTAGAACGAGCGACCTCTTCTGACTATCATACACAGGAAGCTATTCGTGGAGATAAAGAAGTAGAAACCGTTGTAGAACGGCTTAATGTTAATCAGGGTAAGCTCAATATGGGGCTTCGCACGTCTATCACTTATGGTGACCCTCAGTATGCAGCTGCTTTGATGTATAACGGCATTCTCGGAGGATATCCTCATTCCAAGCTGTTTGTTAATGTTCGTGAAAAAGAAAGTCTGGCGTACTATGCCTCTTCCCGTTATGACGGGCATAAAGGGATTGCAACGATCCAATCCGGGATAGAAATCCCCAATTACGAAAAAGCCGTCATGATTATCAAGCAGCAGCTGGATGAAATGAAGAATGGGAATATCACTGACCTGGAGATGTCCCAGACCAAGGCGATGATCCGTAATTTGCTCAAGGAAATGCAGGATTCTGCATTTGAGCTGATTGCTTATGATTTTAATCGACAATTATCCGGCAAAGAACGAACCGCCGAGGAACTGCTGGCCCAGGTAGAACAGATCAGCAAAGAAAATGTTCGTGAGGCGGCAGAGAAATTCCGTCTGGATACGATTTATTTCTTGCGTGATGAGAAGGGGGAATAGTCGGTGGAGAGCATAACATACGATCGTTTGCAGGAAACGCTATATTACGAAGTGATGGATAACGGGCTGCATGTTTATATTCTGCCTAAACCGGGTTTCCAGAAAACATATGCCACATTTGCAACCAAATACGGCTCGGTGGACAATCATTTTAAGGTTGAAGGACAAGAGGAAGTGAAGGTTCCGGACGGAATTGCCCATTTTCTGGAACACAAAATGTTTGAAGAACCAACAGGAGATATTTTCGCTACATTTGCTTCTCATGGAGCTTCTGCCAATGCTTTTACCAGTTTCGATCAGACGGTTTATTTGTTTTCGGCAACGGAACATGTCAATGAAAATATACAAACATTAGTTGATTTTGTGCAAAATCCTTACTTCACCGATCAGAATGTGGAAAAGGAAAAAGGGATCATCGCACAGGAAATTAATATGTATGCGGATAATCCGGATTGGCGCGTTTATTTTGGCCTGATTGAGGCGATGTATCAGAAACATCCTGTGCATATTGATATCGCCGGAACCGTTGAATCCATTGGTACTATAACCAAAGAAACGTTGTACACGTGTTACAACTCTTTTTATCATCCAAGCAATATGCTTCTGTTTGTCGTGGGTGGAGTAGATCCGCAGGAAGTGATCGATATGGTTCGTTCGAACCAGGCGAAGAAAAATTACAAGCCTCAAGGGAAAATCGAGCGGATTTTCGAACAAGAACCTAAGCAAGTGGGCGAAGCTAGACGTGAATCCAAATTGGCCGTTTCCCTGCCCAAATGTTTGTTTGGTTTTAAGGAAACTGAAGTGGGACTTACTGGAGAAGACCTGCTGCGCCGGGATATGACAACTAAACTAATGATGGATCTGTTATTTGGTTCCAGTACCCCGCTATTTCAAAAATTGTACGATGAAGACCTGATTTCGGACAGTTTTGGGCATGAATATAACAGTTCGCCGCAATATGCTTTTTCTGCTATTGGCGGGGATACCAAAGACCCGGATCAACTGCTTGCGCGTATTCGTGAAGAAGTCGATGCTATTGTGGAAAAGGGATTTGATGCAACCGACTTTGAGCGCGCACGCAAAAAGAAAATAGGTGGATATTTGCGTATGCTCAATTCACCAGAAAACATTGCGAATGAATTCACGCGTCAGCAATTCCGTGGTGGTAATTTTTTCAACATGCTCTCGATGTATGAATCGCTCACACTGGAAGAGGTAAACCGCAGATTGAAAGAGCATATTCGTTGGGATCAACTGGCGATATCGCTTGTCGTGAGTCCTTAATATGGAGAGGGGAACAGGACAATTGAAGCCAATTGGAGAAATGACAGTACTTGTAACAGGCGCGAGCGGAGGCATTGGAGCAGCTATCGCAGAGCGTTTTGCCAAGGTGGGCATGAATGTAGTGATTCACTATATGAAATCGCATGAAGCAGCTAATGAAGCGGCGAGAAGGTGCATGGAACAAGGCAGTGGTAAAGTCATGACGGTGTCTGCTGATCTACGCAGTCGGGAGCAAATTGAACGTATGCGTGAGAAGCTGGAATCACATGGGCTGATGCCGGATATTCTGGTGAATAATGCAGGGATATCTCATTATGGAATGCTGTCCGATGTTACTGAAGAAATCTGGGACGAAGTGATGGCGATCAATCTGAAGGGCACGTTCTTGTGCACACAGGAAATGATGCCTCACATGATCTCCCAAAGATATGGTCGAATTATTAACGTGTCGTCTATCTGGGGACTGTCGGGTGCCTCTTGTGAGGTGTTGTATTCTACAACCAAAGGCGGTGTAAATGCTTTCACCAAGGCTCTTGCCAAAGAGCTGGCTCCATCTGGCGTAACGGTGAATGCTGTAGCTCCTGGTGCAGTTCAAACATCCATGTTGAACCATCTGGACCAGGATGAACTAAAAATGCTGGAAGAGGAAATTCCGGCAGGAAGACTTGCCCAGCCAGATGAAATCTCATCACTGGTCTACTTCCTTGCACTTCCCGAGTCTGGATACATTAATGGGCAGATTATAAGTCCAAATGGTGGCTGGCTCACGTAATATATGGGGGCGCGCAATCAATTTTGTTTTAAATACGGGGTAGTTTCTTGATGGAAATTAATGATTTGTAGATGATCTTCGATTAATTCAAAAATGCTCGTATATAAAATGTCCGGGAAGCACATATTACAACTGTTGATTTTAAATCTCATGCGTCAGCTAAGGAGGATTTATCATGTCAACAGAAAAAACAGTGCTCTCAAGTTTTGACACATGGAAGAAGTTTTTGGGTGACCGCGTGCTGCAAGCAGAGAAGATGGGGATGAGTGAAGATACCATCAACAAACTTGCATACGAAATCGGTGACTTCCTGGATGAGAAAGTCGATCCGGCGAACCATTCCAACCGGGCATTGAAAGAATTATGGGATGTCGGCGATGCAGATGAGCGTCGTACGATCGCGTGCCTGATGGTCAAATTGGCCAAACAAAACGCATAAGATTACAGATGGAAAGCTCCCGCAAGGGGGCTTTTCTCTAATGATTACACATTGATTACAGACCTGTTCTTGTAATTCATTTTCATTTTATATATCATTAACGTGACCCATTTTTAGAAGATATCTCAGATTGTCGTCCAATGGACGCGTTCTGTTACTGTCGAATAATGTGGAATAATGCTTTACGGGGTGTTTAAATGGAATCTAAACAATGGTATATGGAGTATAAAATACATAAGAACAGACCCGGCCTTTTGGGGGATATTGCCTCTATGCTGGGAATGCTTGAAGTAAATATATTGACCATCAACGGTGTTGAAGGCAAAACCCGGGGGATGCTTTTGGAATCGGACGATGATGAGAAGATCCGTCTGCTGGGTGAAATGCTTGGCAAAGTGAACAGCATAACTGTGTCTGCTTTGCGTCAACCGAAACTGGTAGATATTCTCGCTGTCCGTCATGGTCGTTATATTGATCGTGATTCGGATGATCGCAAAACATTTCGTTTTACGCGGGACGAACTTGGGTTACTTGTGGACTTTTTGGGTGAAGTATTTAAGAGGGAAGGCAATCAAGTCATTGGTTTGCGTGGAATGCCACGTGTAGGCAAAACGGAATCCATTATTGCAGGCAGCGTATGTGCGATGAAGCGCTGGACGTTTGTTTCCTCCACACTTCTTCGTCAGACCATAAGAAGCCAGATGTCAGAAGACGAATTGAATCCAAACAATGTGTTTATCATTGACGGAATTGTCAGTACGATTCGTTCAAGCGAACGGCATTATAATCTGTTACAGGACATCATGACGATGCCAAGCACCAAGGTTATTGAACATCCGGATATTTTTGTGCAGGAGTCTGAATATGATTTTAATGATTTTGACATTATTATTGAACTGCGCAACAATCCGAATGAAGAAATTATTTATGATACGTTTACGGCCAGCTACACCGACGAATTGTAACGCTCCGTACGGGATCATGAAATAGATAAGCAACAACCATAGAGATAAACATAAGGAGGAGATGGCATGTCTGAACTGGGTCAGCAGTTAAGGGAGGCCCGGCTGCAAAAAGGGATGAGTCTTGACGATGTACAGGAAATGACTAAAATTCGCAAGAGGTATTTGGAGGCAATAGAGGCAGGAGACTACAAAGTGCTGCCTGGCAGCTTCTATGTGCGTGCATTTATCAAAACCTATGCGGAAACGGTGGGACTAAATCCTGATGAGCTGCTGGAGGGACATAAGAAAGATGTACCTGCAGAAGAAACGGAAGCAACCATGGAGCCAGTTATTCAAAAGCGTTCAAGCCGCCCGGTAGAGCGCAGTAACCGCTGGATGTCTGTTGCGCTGATGTGGACTTTTCCGGTATTAATTCTTGTGCTGTTGTACGTGTATGTAGTGATGAACAAAGATGATTCGGATACACAAGGGCTGGATCAGACGAAGATCACAGACAGCCAGCAGCAACCTCAAGATAAACCGGATGAGCCTACAGATAATGGCCAAGCTTCTAATCCTCCAGCTAATGAACCAGGTAGCGGAGAAACGAATGAAGGCGAAGCAGGCGGTAACGGTGGCGGAACAGCAGAGGGGCAGCCTGACGGACAAACTGACGGACAAACTGACGGACAGACGGATGGTCAAACAACGGGTGAAAATGAAGAGAACCCAACAGACAATCAGCCAGCTTCTGTAACTGTTGCTGAAGACGGAAAATCAGGCAATATTACGAACTTCAAAGTGAACGGCAGTGCAGGGCAGCCTGTGACGGTTACAATTAAAGCAACGGGGCATAGTTGGCTGGAAGTATACAAGGGCGAGAACTCTAGTGGCGAGAAGTTGGAATACGGCAACACCGCTGAGGGAGACAGTTATACTTTTGAATTGGACAGTGCAGGAATGTACATTAAGTCCGGTTACGCTGCAGCGACCACAATTGAGGTTGCAGGGCAGGTTGTGACAGACGGGAAAGCGACGAACCGCATTCGGTTAAGACTTGGTGAGGATACGTCCTCCACTGGTACTGAAGGCACAACGACGAATGAAACAGGAAGCAATACGGAAGGAAGCACCGGCACTAGCGGCGAATAACCAAAGTTTCTGCGGGAGACACTAACCTTGTCTTCAACTTGCAGTCAACTTTTGGTGAAGTGAGGTGGATGGCTGTGACAGTCAGCTGGATCGTAACAGGTTTGGGGATCATTGTCAGCCTCCTGGGTTATTACTTGACTCCAACTGCTTGGGGTTACGGAATTTTGGGTTTTGGACTTGCACATGTACTTCTGGGTGTGCTTGACATGTTCAGACAACCTAATCGCAGCCGTTATTAGAAGGACAGCCGCACAAAAAGCATTTTTGGCAACCATCATAAGTGGCAGCCAAAAATGCTTTTTTATTTTGAAAAACCTCATAAAATTAGACTTTTGCTTGGCGTATCCTCTATAATGTTACAGAACATATGATTAACTGAAAGGGTGACTGGTTTGAGTTCAGAAAATTCATTTGATATCGTGTCCAAAATGGACTTGCAGGAATTGACAAATGCCGTTACACAAACGGAAAAGGAAATTGGCACGCGTTATGACTTCAAGGGCAGCAAGAGCAGTCTGAAACTGGATAAGGATGCGTTAACGATCGTATCTGATGATGAGACCAAACTCAAGGCTGTTATCGATGTATTACAATCCAAGATGGCTAAGCGGGGTTTACCTCTAAAAAACATTGATTATGCAAAAGTAGAACCAGCTTCTTCAGGTACAGTCCGCCAGCGTTTGAATTTCAAGCAGGGGATTGATCAGGATATCGCTAAAAAAATTAATATTCTGATTCGTGACTCTAAGATGAAGGTGAAGAGTCAGATTCAGGGAGATCAGCTCCGGGTAACAGGTAAAAGTAAGAATGATTTGCAAGCAGTTATGCAGTTGTTGAACGGTGCCAATCTACCTCTGGATCTGCAATATACAAACTTTAAGTAATATCTCCTCTTTGTAGCAAGGTATGTTTTTTGACACTACAATTGGCGTATATTATACTAAGTGTGCATTGCTGGCAGATAAGCATCAAAGCCCAGTCATCATCGTTTGCTGACTTTGTGAAAAGCAGTACATCTTCTGAAAGTCACCGGAACGTTAAAACGGTTTTGCGTTTGAACGGTTGACTTTATTTTTTGCGTTTTTACATAGTGAGAGCACTTTAGTGCTGATTGACAGTGAAACTGTACATTTCATGTTCCGGATGATGAATACGGGATTAAGATGAATGTTTGGAGTAATGGAGGATAAGAGGGAGGGCGTCTTGTGAATTTACCCAACCGGATTACGCTTGCACGAATTTGCTTAATCCCTTTTTTGATGGTGTTCCTGCTCGTAGATTTTCCGTTTTATCCAGAGCCGTTGCAATTGGGAAGTTTATCACTTCCGTATAATCAGTTGATTGCTGCTGTCATTTTTATCATTGCAGCAAGCACGGATGGAATTGATGGCTATCTGGCGCGGAAAAATAATATGGTCACCAACCTAGGGAAATTGCTTGATCCGCTGGCTGACAAGTTGTTGGTTACTGCGGTGCTGATTTCACTTGTGGAAATGGGCAAGTTGGATTCCTGGATTGCTGTGGTCATTATTAGTCGTGAGTTTGCGGTTACCGGCTTGCGTCAGATTGCATTATTGGATGGTTCGGTTGTTGCAGCAAGTGCCTGGGGCAAACTGAAAACCGTCGTGCAAATTGTGGCGATTGTGCTGCTGTTGTTGAATAATTTCCCGTTCTCATTTACGGGTATTCACATGGACGTTATTGCCGTTTGGGCTGCAGCGATCATTACAATTTGGTCAGGTATTGATTACTTTATCAAAAACAAAAATTTGCTTCATTTATCAAAAGCGTAACGTTTGAGGTTAAATGGGTAAGCATGAAGAAATCATTTGTACGAAGGGCAATAGGAAATTATCCTATTGCCCTTTGATCACTCACCACGTGTACAGGAGGATGCTGAATGAAGGCAGAAATCATTGCAGTTGGCACAGAATTGTTGCTTGGACAAATTGTGAATACCAATGCCCGATATCTATCCCGTGAATTGGCTGCGATCGGGATTGATGTATATTTCCAAACGGTGGTTGGTGATAACCTTAATCGACTAAGTGACGCTATTCGCATCGCCCAGGGTCGTGCAGACGTCATTTTATTTTCCGGGGGCATCGGTCCCACACAGGATGATCTGACCAAGGATGCGATCGCGGCGGTCTTGAACCGCAAGCTGCATATAGATCGAATGGCTATGGACAAAATCGAGAGCTTCTTCAGAGATCGTAATGTGGACATGACCGAAAATAATCGCCGTCAGGCGATCGTTATAGAAGGTGGGACACCGCTGGCGAACGAAACAGGCCTTGCCGCAGGAAATGCGATTTCCGACAATGGCAAACATTATGTAGTGATGCCTGGACCGCCGAAAGAGCTGATTCCAATGTTTGAACAGGAAGTTAAACCTTGGCTGTTCCAGCATGTACTAACAGAAGAAATGCCGATTTACTCAAAAATGCTGAAGTTTGCAGGGATCGGAGAATCGGCATTGGAAGACCGACTCCTGGATCTGATTGATACGCAGACAGATCCAACGATTGCTCCTTATGCCAGTGAGGGAGAAGTTACGGTACGTGTATCTACAAAGGCTCCAAGTGAGAGTGAGGCGAAGCTGAAGCTGGACGCAATGGAAGTTCAGATCCGGGAACGATTGCCAGAGCATCTCTACGCGAACGAGGATGTGCCTATAGAGTACACAATTGTAACGATGATGTCTGATATGGGTCTGACCCTTAGCGCGGCTGAGAGCTGCACAGGAGGGCTCGTCATGCAAAGTCTGACGTCAGTCCCTGGCAGTGCTTCGATGCTTAAGGGTGGAATAGTATGTTACTCCAATGAAATTAAGGAGAAGCTGCTCCATGTGCCACATGCCTACCTAGAAGGTGAAGATGCACCGGGCGCAGTGAGTCCGGAAGTCGCCAAAGTGCTGGCAGAACAGATTCGCATGATTGGGGATGCCGACTTCGGTCTGTCGGTTACAGGTGTAGCGGGACCTGGTTATTCTGAACGCAAACCACCAGGACTTGTTTTCATCGCTCTGGCTCAACGTGGTAAAGAGACAGAAATTCATGAACTGCGCATTAATGGCAATCGGGAGACGGTGCGGATCCGTTCAGCGAAGGCGATTCTTTACCGTTTGTGGCGCAAACTTGTGGAGATGGACTAGTTCATAGCTCGGATTGCATTTGCTAAGGCAAGCAAGTATAATAAAGGAAGACGGAAGAACCGTAGAATCAGGCTTTACAGCCTTGTTTACGGTTCTTTTTTCTGTTTAATGGAAAGTTTGCTTGAGGAAGAGGCGCCTCGGCCTTCACAAAAAAAACGAATGTATGTTCGAAAAAAAGCTTGGCAAACGTGTTAAAACAAGGTATCATTATCTTATAAACAGTAAAGGGTGTGAGCTTATTGTCAGACCGTCGTGCCGCGCTTGATATGGCGCTCCGTCAAATAGAGAAGCAATTTGGTAAAGGATCCATCATGAAACTGGGTGAGTCGACTCATATGCAAGTGGAAATCATACCCAGCGGTTCCTTAGCTCTGGATATTGCATTAGGAACAGGCGGCTTGCCTAAAGGCCGTATTGTTGAAATATATGGACCAGAATCTTCCGGTAAAACAACTGTAGCATTGCATGCGATTGCTGAAGTACAACGGGTGGGTGGACAAGCTGCATTTATCGATGCAGAGCATGCTCTTGACCCGCAATACGCAAGCAAACTGGGTGTTAACATTGATGAGTTGCTTCTGTCTCAGCCAGATACGGGTGAGCAAGGGCTTGAAATTGCAGAAGCGCTTGTACGTAGTGGAGCTGTAGATATTGTCGTTATTGACTCGGTTGCTGCATTGGTACCAAAAGCGGAAATTGAAGGCGAAATGGGTGATTCCCATGTCGGTTTGCAAGCACGTCTGATGTCTCAGGCGCTGCGTAAACTGTCTGGTGCAATCAGCAAATCCAAAACCATCGCAATCTTCATCAACCAGCTTCGTGAAAAAGTCGGTGTTATGTTTGGTAACCCGGAGACAACACCTGGTGGTCGTGCCCTGAAATTCTACTCTACAGTACGTCTGGATGTACGTCGTATTGAGAGTATTAAATCAGGCAATGACATCATCGGTAACCGTACTCGTATCAAAGTTGTAAAAAACAAAGTGGCACCACCGTTTAAACAAGCGGAAGTGGACATTATGTACGGTGAAGGTATTTCGAGAGAAGGCAGTATCATTGATATTGGTACAGAGCTGGACATCGTGAACAAAAGTGGTGCGTGGTACTCTTACGAAGGCGAGCGTTTAGGTCAAGGACGTGAGAACGCCAAGCAGTTCATGAAAGAGCATCAAGATATTGCTCAAGTAATCGAGCAAAAAATCCGTGTAGCCAGCAACTTGACTACTGCAGTTCCTGTGCCTACGACTGAAGATCAACAAAAAGAAGCGGCAGAAGAACAAGAATTGTTTGAAATTAACGAGTAATGCTCTGAATCCCCGAAACTTGTCTGAGTGATCTTGGCTCGATCTAGATCTAGGCTAATGGGGTAAGGTGTGCGCTCGCGCTGTCCAACAGCCTCTGTCCGAATGGGCAGGGGCTGTTAGTACGTTTTCTGTTAGGGAGAGGCCGGACATTGTTTCCGGCCTTTTGTATTACATCTGGTGTCTCTGTGAAATTACGCTCTAAACGTATGCAGTTTATCTGTGTTATCTCCGTCGGAGATCTGCTAATCGGATTCAAGAAAGTCTTTTGTTTTGTTCTGTGCTATCAGTAGACACCAGGTGATACAAGTATCAAATGATGTGGAAGGGGAGACCGAAATGGATCAACATGAAGATGATTTATATGAAGAAGCCAAGCTGGAGGGAATCTCCCAATTCCCGGATAACGAAGAACTTATCATTACACGAGTTGAACGAACGAAGAGCAGGGAAGCTCGTTACCGAATTACCTTTGGTTTATATTCAATTACGGTGCTTGAAGATGTAATGATTAAATATCGGATGACCCGGGGAAATACGTTTCTGAAAAAGGACTTGGAAGATATCATTATTGCTGACGAGCGACAGCGGACGTATGTGCAGTCTTTGCGATATCTGGAGCATAAACCCCGCACACGCCACGAATTAAGTCAGAAGCTGCGTCAGAAAGAGTTTGCTGCATCGTTGATTGAAGAGGCCCTGGATCGGCTTGAGCGGGAGAACTTGGTCGATGACGAACTGTTTGCGAAGGAATGGACTCGTCAGCGTATGGAGGGCCAGCGGAAGGGAAAACTGTGGATAAGGCAAGAGCTGCGTCAGAAGGGCATTGCCAATGAGCTAATTGCTGAAGCGCTGGAAGGTGTAAGTACAGATGCGGAATATGAGACGGCTCTAACCGCCGGACGCAAAAAATGGAATCAGGTCAAAGGAGACATCCAGGAGAAGAAACGTAAAACGCTTCCCTTCTTGATGCGACGAGGTTTTTCCATGGATATGGTGCGTCGGGTCGTGAATTGTTTAATTGAAGAAGACGAGGCTAAAGACCTCGAAGATGACGAAGCGTTGTTATGGGATTAGCAGACTGGACCCACTATACTGCATTCTCTTGACAATTTCTTTCGTCAAATACTAAAATGGACATGAGTCTGTAAGAAATGGACAACCCTTTTTCCTTCCAAAAAAGCGGTTTCTGTTTTTTAAGATTTATACCATTCATGATTATGGGTTCGCTGGAAACGGTGAATAGTACATGGAAGCATGTACATGTGAAATGAAAATCGGCGGGGGATCGCCGTGAGTATTCGTTATTCCCAAAAATATGTAAGGCTTGAAAACAACAAATTGACCCAAGGAGTGCCTTGGAGGAACCAACGAGGAGGTGAACAGTATGGACATCGTAATCACGATCGTTCTCGTTGTGGCCGCGCTCGTTATTGGGTTCGGAGTAGGGTATTTTATTCGCAAATCTCTTGCAGAGGCTAAAATCTCCAGTGCGGAACAAGCTGCCGTGCAAATCGTGGAGAACGCGAAGAAAGAGGCAGAGGCACTGAAGAAAGAAACGGTGCTGGAAGCGAAGGACGAAATCCATCGCATTCGCGCCGAAGCTGAAAAAGACACTCGTGAACGTCGGAACGAAATTCAACGACAAGAAAGACGATTGTTGCAAAAAGAAGAGTCGCTGGATAAAAAATTGGAATCACTCGAACGTAAAGAAGAGCAAGTGGCTAACAAAGAGAAACGAATTGATGAGACACAGCAGCAGATCGAGATGATCTACAAAAACCAGGTGACGGAGCTGGAGCGCATATCCAACCTCACTATGGAAGACGCACGCAGTATCATACTGTCCAACGTAGAACAGGAAGTTCGTCATGAGACGGCTCAAATGATCAAGGACATTGAACAGCAAGCGAAGGAAGAAGCGGACAAAAAGTCCCGCGAGATTATTACACTCGCTATCCAACGCTGTGCGGCTGACCACGTGGCCGAAACAACGGTATCCGTTGTTACTTTGCCAAATGAAGAAATGAAAGGCCGGATTATCGGTCGTGAAGGACGTAACATCCGTGCGCTTGAAACCCTTACAGGGATTGACCTCATTATCGATGATACGCCAGAAGCTGTTATTCTGTCGGGCTTTGACCCGATTCGCCGTGAAATCGCCCGTACTGCCCTCGAAAAACTGGTGGCTGATGGACGTATTCACCCGGCACGGATTGAAGAGATGGTGGAGAAATCCCGCAAAGAAGTGGATGAGCGTATCCGTGAATACGGTGAGCAAGCTACCTTTGAAGTGGGCGTGCATGGTCTGCATCCGGACTTGATTAAAATTCTGGGCCGGTTGAAGTTCCGTACAAGCTACGGTCAAAACGTCTTGAAACATTCGATGGAAGTCGCTTATCTGGCTGGATTGATGGCTGGCGAACTCGGAGAAGACGTAACCCTAGCAAGACGTGCAGGTCTATTGCATGACATTGGTAAAGCGCTGGATCACGAAGTGGAAGGATCACACGTCGAAATCGGCGTGGAACTAGCGAAGAAATACAAAGAACATCCGGTTGTAATCAACAGTATCGCGTCCCATCACGGGGATTGCGAAGCGACTTCGGTTATTGCCATGTTGGTTGGCGCAGCAGATGCGCTCTCCGCAGCAAGACCAGGCGCACGCCGCGAAACGCTGGAAACGTATATCAAACGACTGGAGAAGCTGGAAGAAATTTCGGAATCGTTCGAAGGTGTCGAGAAATCGTATGCCATTCAGGCCGGACGCGAAGTTCGCGTCATGGTACAGCCTGAGAAAATCGACGATGCTGAAGCCTTCCGCCTCGCACGTGACATCACGAAGATGATCGAGAACGAACTCGATTATCCGGGTCACATCAAGGTCACCGTCATCCGGGAAACCCGTGCGGTTGAATACGCAAAATAGAGCATTACGGAAAAGTGGCCGCAGTAGTGGGCCACTTTTCCTGTTGATAGCCTGTTAAAAGGCATTTTTATAATAAAATTGATGAGCAAGAGATAGAGGTCCTGCGAAGTTTCGGATGCTTTGAAGAAGGCTGCGCTTGGTAGGGATTAAGGAGGCAGTAAAATGAAAGTTTTGTTTATTGGTGATATTGTGGGGAATGTGGGGCGTAAGGCACTGAAGGAGAACTTGCCCTACCTCAAAACGAAGTATAAGCCACATGTGGTCATTGTAAATGGGGAAAATGCAGCGGCAGGCCGGGGAATTACTGGGGCCATTGCGAATGAATTTTTCAACTGGGGTGTGCATGGCATCACCCTTGGTAACCATACCTGGGACAATAAGGACATATTTGATTTTATAGATGATGAGCCACGTATGATTCGTCCTGCGAACTTCCCTCCGGGAACGCCAGGCAGAGGGTACACGGTAGTCAAAGGAGAAGGCAAGGAGCTGGCGATTGTCAACCTGCAGGGCCGGACGTTCCTGCCTGCTCTGGATTGTCCATTCCGCGTTGCCGATGAGATTGTGGATGAACTGCGTCAAGACCATAAATGCATACTAGTCGATATGCATGCTGAAGCCACGTCAGAGAAGATTGCCATGGGCTGGCATCTGGATGGACGTGCATCGCTGGTCGTAGGTACACATACACATGTGCAGAGCAACGATGATCGTATTTTGCCTGGAGGAACAGCTTATTTAACCGACGCGGGTATGGTGGGGCCGCGTGACGGCATATTGGGCATGGAGCGTGAAGCGGTGCTTCGCAAGTTCTACACTCAGCTTCCGGTACGATTTGTTGTTGATGATGGCAAATGGCATTTCCACGGTGTATTTGTGGAGATTGATGAAGCCACAGGTGCTGCAACACGCATTGAGAAAATTCGTCTGATGGAGGACGAGTGGCGCATGGAATAGGGGTATTGTCCCATTTTGCAGGGAAACCCGTCTAAAAAGAAGGAATTTTTTTGCCTCCCGCGAATAACATCTAGTAAGTGGAAACAAACATTCAACATTCCCAGGGAGGTACTTACCATGGAAGTATTAAAAGTTTCAGCAAAGTCCAATCCCAATTCCGTAGCCGGCGCTCTTGCAGGTGTTCTTCGTGAACGTGGAAATGCTGAACTGCAGGCAATTGGAGCGGGAGCACTGAACCAAGCCATTAAAGCGGTAGCGATAGCCCGGGGATTTGTAGCACCAAGCGGAGTTGACTTGATTTGTATTCCAGCTTTTACAGACATTGTGATCGACGGCGAGGACCGAACGGCCATTAAGCTGATTGTGGAGCCCAGATAATACATGCGTTTATGCATTGAACCTGTTTACGAAGTAGACAGGTTTTTTTGCGTTTTAATTCCATAACATAACCGTGTAGAAGGAGAGATTGTGATGCACAACTGGCGAGTAGCCGATTTTCATTGTGATGCTTTGAGTAAAATGCTGATGAACCCTAGCCATTCATTTGAAAATGCTTCACAGCTGGATGTGAATCTGGAACGTATGAGGGAAGGTAACATTGGTTTACAGGCCTTTGCAATCTATTTGCCCGAAGTGCTTGGCAGAGGCAAGTTTGAACATGTGATGGGACAGTTGGACATCTACCGCAAGCGAGTGGAGATAACCAAAGAACGAACTGAAGGCACACATACATTATTATGGCGAGAACAGCTTACGCAGATCGGGCAGACGGACAGACCATGGGGGCTACTCACACTTGAGGGTGTAGATGGACTGGAAGGCAATCTCTTTTATCTGGAGTTATGTTATCAAATGGGTGTACGGATCGTTGGGCTTACCTGGAACTATGCCAATTGGGCAGCTGATGGTGTACTAGAGAAGCGTGGAGCGGGACTTACGGAGAAGGGCAGGGAGCTGGTTCAACTGTGTAACCAAATCGGCATGCTGCTGGATGTTTCGCATCTGACCGAAAAAGGCTTTTGGGAACTTGCTGACCTTAGTGAACGTCCTTTTATCGCTTCGCATTCCAACAGTTATGCCATCTGCCCGCATGTGCGTAATTTGAAGGATGATCAGATTCGAGCTATTATTGCCCGGGAAGGGCGCATCGGACTGACGTTTGTGCCGTGGTTTGTGAAGCAAGAAGGCGAAGTATGTATTGAGAATCTACTGCCTCATATTGAACGGATATGTTCCCTGGGTGGGGAGCATCATCTGATGATGGGGTCTGATTTTGACGGAATTGCTACGTATATCCATGAGCTTGAACATACCGGGCAGTATCCAAAGCTGATAAATACGCTGCTCAAGCACTACGACGAATCAATCGTTCGAGGTTGGATGTGGGGCAATGCGATGAGTTATTTAGGAGAAAACTTGCCGGAGAAAAATTTGAAGATGGAACATGGGAAATCATGATACTGTTGGCCATCTGAATTAAACGAGCTGAAAGCAAAAGTCGTACATCTTAGACGGATTTACCAAATGTTAGGGATTAATGATTGCAAAATAAGTGTATTTCATGAATTTTCAGCAGTTCGTTTTCATTTCACCTCAAAAAGGGGTATAATACCATAGGATTGTTAAGAGCCTGGCTACAGGCCATAGATAAACAAGGAGTGAAATTCACAATGAGCAAAACAGTACCTGTGGGCGTGTCTGCCCGTCACATTCATGTATCTCAAGAGCACGTTGAAATTTTGTTTGGTAAAGGCTACGAATTGACTGAGTTTAAACCTCTGTCCCAACCAGGACAATATGCTGCTAACGAAACAGTAGCGGTTATTGGTTCAAAAGGACAGTTTGATAAAGTGCGTATCCTTGGACCTGTTCGTCCGGAAACGCAACTGGAAATCTCGATGACAGACTCTTTCGCTATTGGTGTTAAGGCACCTGTACGTGAATCCGGAAGCATCGAAGGTACTCCAGGTATCACAATTAAAGGACCTGCTGGCGAAGTTACAATCGATAAAGGTGTTATCGTTGCTGCTCGTCACATCCACTTCCATACTTCTGATGCTGCTAAATGGGGTATTGAGGACAAACAATTGCTGAAAGTTCGTCTGGGTGGAGATCGTGGTCTGGTACTGGAAAATGTACTGGCTCGTGTATCGGATTCCTTTGCACTGGACATGCATATTGATACGGATGAAGCTAATGCAGCTGGCGCTCGTAACGGCGATACTGCTGAAATCATCGACTAATCACATGGAACCAATCTTCAGCCGTGATCCTGGCGGTTTGAATGAACTTATAAACCTGAGTATATCCACAGCGTCGCTACATTCGACCTGAGGATAGCTCAGGTTTTTGTGTTTTCGGGCTGTTTAGCACACCGGCGGGGATTTCGAATGAGGCGAAGAGGCAGCGGCTTTGGATGTGGAACTACAGCCCAATTCATGTTATAATTTGCTGTAATGCTCTTTTGATGTATAAAGCGTGCAAATCACGTGAAACAAGATGAAATAACGATTTTTTATTAATAGAGGCTGTAAGGAGTGACCGAAGGAAATGGCTAAAGACTCAAAAAAGGATTACTCCCAATATTTTGATTTCTCCGATGCCAAAGTAATTTCGCAAGATGAATTCAGCAAAAAGATAAGAATCCGGGGCCGGGAGATTAACATCAAGTCGGAACCCAATCATCGTCAGGAGAAACAACGGGGCAAGGAAGACGTCCAGGTGCTTTATGAAACGGCCGTACCCGATGAACTGAAAAACGTGGGGAAAGGCAAACACTATATCGTATATACGTATGGATGCCAGATGAACGAGCATGATTCGGAGACCATTAAAGGGTTACTTGAATCAATGGGGTATCAGGCTACCGAGGATCGCAAAGAGGCAGATATCATTCTGTTAAACACATGTGCGATTCGGGAAAATGCGGAAGATAAAGTGTTTGGTGAGCTGGGCCATCTGAAAACCTTGAAAACCGAACGTCCAGGCTTATTGCTTGGTGTGTGTGGTTGTATGTCGCAGGAAGAAGGCGTCGTGAACCGGATCATGCAGAAGCATGGCTTTGTGGATATGATTTTTGGTACACACAACGTGCATCGGCTGCCACATCTGATTCAGGAAGCACTGTTCAGTAAAGAAATGGTTGTTGAGGTATGGTCCAAGGAAGGCGACATCATTGAGAACCTACCGAAAAAACGTGAGGGCATGCGCGGCTGGGTGAACATTATGTATGGTTGCGACAAGTTCTGTACATATTGCATCGTCCCGTTCACACGGGGAAAAGAGCGCAGTCGACGTCCGGAAGATGTCATTGCTGAAGTTCGCGAACTGGCAAGACAAGGCTTCAAGGAAATCACGCTCCTCGGCCAGAACGTCAATGCTTATGGCAAGGATTTCACGGATCTGAAATACAGTTTCGGTGACCTGATGGATGATATCCGCAAAATCGATATTCCACGGGTTCGGTTTACAACCAGTCATCCACGTGACTTCGATGATCATCTGATTGAGGTGCTTGCGAAGGGCGGGAACCTGGTGGAACATATCCATCTGCCTGTGCAGTCTGGCAGCACGGAAGTGCTGAAACGTATGAGCCGCAAGTACAGTCGGGAACACTACCTGAAGCTTGCTGACAAAATTAAAACTGCAATTCCAGATGTCGTGTTAACCACTGATATTATCGTAGGTTTTCCGGGGGAGACGGAAGAGCAGTTCGAAGATACGCTGTCACTAGTCAAGGAAGTTGGCTATGACTTTGCTTATACATTTATCTACTCTCCGCGCGAAGGTACACCTGCTGCAGTGATGGAGGATAACGTGCCCATGGACGTGAAGAAGGAACGTTTGAAACGTTTGAACGAGACGATCAACGCATACAGCCATAGCAGCAATGAGAAGCAGCGCGGCAAGGTTGTTGAGGTACTGGTCGAAGGTGAGAGCAAACGGAATTCCAATGTTCTGGCAGGACGTACACGCAGCAACAAGCTGGTGCACTTTGAAGGACCTAAAGAATTGATCGGTACTTTTGTACATGTAGAAATCACCGATCCAATGACTTTCTATATTCGGGGTAACCTGCTCACAGAGCCAGTAGCCGCCAATCAGTAATACACAAACCTAATAAGATGAAATTCTTTTTGCACTTGGCGGGTTACGGCCTAGCGTAGCGAAGGTGACGGAATCGATTCTGTAGAAGCGAAGCGTTCGCCTTTGTCTCCAAATTTTAAGCACGGACATTACAATCAGAAAAATTTGGAGACAACAGCGATCGAAAGAACGATCCGTAACCGTAGCGGTCACTCGAGCAGTCACTAAGCTTAGTGCAACATTGAGTAGTTCATCTTATATCATCTCATAGAATGGAGCGATTTCGAGTGGCGCAGGAAGAAGTGCAGTACAACCATTATGGAATGCCTACCTACGATACGCGCAATCTGGTCATACGCGACGACATTATGGGAAAAGCCAAAGAATTGGCTGATATGCTTGGAACGAGCGAAGAAGTTAAACAGTTCCAACAGGCTGAGTCCAAAATTCGTGATCATGAACGCATCCAGCAATTGATTGCAACGATTAAGAAGAAACAAAAGGAAATTGTTGCTTTTGAAAGCTTCAAAAATGCAGACATGGTCAGCAAAATTGAACAGGAAATTGAAGATCTGCAGGCAGAGTTGGACGGCATTCCACTCGTTACAGAATTCCAGCAAAGTCAAAGCGATATCAATTATTTGCTGCAGCTTGTTATTTCTGTAATCCGGGATACCGTCTCCGAGAAAGTGAATGTGGAGGCAGGTACGGATTCACCTCCGACTAGCTGCGGGTAAGTGAACGGAAGGGTGCGGACGCAGTCCGCGCCTTTTTTGATCATCTCAGACTCCACGTGGTGGGGTTATTTTGTGTGGCGGGCTTGATCAAGACAACTTCACTGGATAAGACCTGTTCCGTAAGAGCAGGCTTAATATAATAACCAAGCACTTTAGATCAACTACGAAAAGAATCAATGCTGGTAAAATCATCAACAACATACATCATGGGCTTTATACTTAAAGTGCACTAAAGGGGAAATCAATATGGGTATTTTGGACAAAATGGTTGCAGAAGGAAACGGAAGATTTTGGGGCTTCCTCGGTTGTCAGTTTATTAAAGGTGACGGAGAAGAAGTACAGATCGCGCTGACAGCGGGTGAACACCACACTAACTCCATGGGGATTATTCATGGTGGAGTGCTGACGTCTCTGATGGATCAGGCGATGGGCATGGTAGCTACAGCCGCAATGGCAGTAGACAGTTGTGTGACCACCAATCTGAATGTTCATTTCTTGGCACCCATGAAACAAGGGGAATTAATTGTGACATCAACGATCCTGCATCAAGCGGGGCGCAGTGTGACGGCGCAATCCGAGGTCCGGGATGCATCTGGCACGTTGGGGTGTATGGCAACAGCTACATTCCGTATAGCGCGAGTAAAAGCGCAAAACACGGAATCCCAAGGTTGACAAAAGATATTATTATGTCATAATGAAAATATCAAAATGAGAATAGTCGGTGGTGCCCATGAGCGAAAACTACGAACAATTCAATGCTGAAAGCGATGAACAGGCAGCACGTGCCTATAGTTCCAAGAAATATCGTACACCCGATGGAGTTCCCGCGGATATCGTCATGTTCACCTTGACCAAGCGGGAGCGTAAGACGGTAACCAAGACACTTCCCATCCGGGAGTTGAAGGTCATGCTGATCAAACGCAAAGGATGGCCTTTTGCGGGAAGATGGGCGTTGCCAGGTGGATTTTGTCAGGAAAATGAATCCATCTATGGTGCTGCAAAGCGCGAGTTGATGGAAGAGACAGGTGTGGACGGCGGACATCTGGAGTATTTGAATGTATATAGTCAGCCTGGGCGTGACCCCAGAGGATGGATTATCTCACATGCGTTTTTTGCGCTGGTAGAGGAATGGATGCTGGAGCACCGTCAGGCGGCAGATGATGCTGAGGATGTTGGATTATTTACGATTCAGGAAGCTTTGCAAGAACTCGAGCTTGCCTTTGATCACCGGACGATTATAGAAGATGCGTACCGGCGTATTCAACAGCAAATGCTGGAAACGACGATTGCACGACAGTTCCTGCCTCGGGATTTTACACTAAGCGAGTTATACCAAGTGATTCAGAGTGTTGTACCTGACTTTGAAGAACCGAATTTCATTCGGAAGATCACTTCAACTCGCAGCCGCAAAGGCATTGTGGAAGAGGTTCGGGATGAAGAGGGCAACCTGCTAAGCTCCAATCAATACTCACAGCGTCCAGCGCAGCTATACCGTTTTACCGAGCTTGTACCTCGTCTTTCCATCTATACTTAATTCGCAAGCGAATCATGATGGATTGAATCAGGATCAACCTATTCTCAAAAAGGGAGTGTGGACGATGAAAGCACTGATTGTAATCGATTTTACACGTGATTTTGTGACAGGTTCGTTGCCTGTAGGCCAGCCTGCTGTGGAGATTGAGGAGACGATTGCAGCGATAACGGAGGTTTATTGCAATAACAAGCATGAGGTTGTTATGGCTGTGGATTTACATGAAGAGAATGATCCTTACCATCCGGAAACGGCTCTTTTTCCGCACCATAACATCAGGGGTACGGAGGGAAGACAACTTTACGGTCGTCTGGCTCAGGTTATGGAAGAACGGGAATCCCAGATTCGCTGGATGGATAAAACAAGATACAGCGCATTCTGCGGTACAGATCTGGAACTGCGGCTGCGTGAACGTGGAATAACAGACATTGCACTGATCGGTGTATGTACAGATATTTGCGTACTGCACACAGCAGTGGATGCTTATAATAAAGGTTTTCACATAACGGTATATGAAGACGCCGTGGCGAGCTTCAATCAAGCAGGACATGATTGGGCGCTTGGACATTTTCGTGCAAGCCTTGGGGCTCAGGTGGTCAAAGCGAGCGATACCGTTCTCGCAGGCTTGAACCTATAAACGAACCTGTGATTATATCCATCATATTCTGTTGGTTGAACAAGTGTTATGTTGCAGGGGAATATGGTGAATAGGAATAAACCGGAGACTTATGCAATGGTACGTAACCATAATCATGAATCATGTGCAATAAGTCTCCACATGTTGACCCGTGTAAGCAGGCAGAGCCTGCCGGCACAAGCGGAAGTCAGAGAGGATGAGACAAATGCAGACGACTAGCCTGGCTTTACATACGGATAAATATCAAATCAATATGATGTACGCCCATTGGGTGAATGGAACTCACAAACGGAAAGCGGTGTTTGAAGCCTATTTCCGCAAGCTTCCTTTTGGCAATGGATATGCCGTTTTTGCCGGATTGGAACGTATTGTGAATTATATCAGCCAGCTTCGTTTTACGATGGAGGACATCAAATATTTATCCAAACAAGAGGAAAATTACGATCCGGTTTTTCTGGAAGAGTTGCTCCAGTTTTCATTTCAGGGGACGATTCATTCCATGAAGGAAGGCGCGCTTGTTTTCCCTGATGAACCGCTCATTCGGGTAGAAGGCTCCATTATGGAGACACAACTGGTGGAGACGGCGATACTTAACTTCATGAATTATCAGACGTTAATTGCAACCAAGGCTTCCCGGATCAAACAGGTGGCAAGTCAGGACACTCTGCTCGAATTCGGAACACGGCGTGCACAGGAAGCGGATGCGGCCATTTGGGGGGCGCGTGCCTCTTATGTGGCAGGATTCCATGCAACGTCTAATATGCTGGCTGGAGAACGCTTTGGAATTCCGACAGCAGGGACACATGCCCATTCTTGGGTGCAGAGTTTTATGAGTGAGCAGGAGGCGTTTGACGTCTATGCAAAGGTGCTGCCAGATCAAGTGACACTACTGGTGGATACCTTTGATACATTGAACAGTGGTGTTCCTCATGCAATCAAGACCGCCAAGAAGCTGGAGAGCCAAGGCAAAAAGATGAACGCCATTCGTCTGGATAGCGGGGACCTTGCGTATCTATCTATTCAAGCTCGGCAGATGCTGGATGACGCCGGACTGGATTACGTGAAGATTGTAGCTTCCAACGACTTGGATGAAAATACGATTTTCAACCTTAAGGCGCAAGGAGCTCGCATCGATACATGGGGGGTAGGTACACAGCTAATTACCGCTTCCGACCAGCCTTCTTTGGGTGGCGTGTACAAATTGGTGGAGCGCGAAGTGGATGGTGCCATGCTGCCTACGATCAAAATTTCAGCGAATCCCGAAAAAGTCTCCACACCAGGTAAAAAAGAAGTCTTCCGGATCATTGATCCGAAACATGGCAAGGCGATTGCAGATTATATCTGCTATCCAGGAGAAGAGCAGCCGCTACAGGGAGGGCCGCTCAAGCTGTTCAACCCGCTACACCCTTATCTGAAAAAGACGGTAACCCGCTACGAAGCAGTGAACATGCTGGAACCGATCTTTGTGAATGGGCGCAAAGTGTATGAATTGCCTACTCTGGATGAGATTCGCAGTTATCACCGTGAGCAGATGGATCTCTTCTGGCCGGAATATCTGCGTAAACTCAATCCTGAGATTTACCGCGTAAATATCAGTCCTGCGGCCTGGAATATGAAGCAGAAGCTCATTGCTGAACACGTGCAATCCACCGAAGAATAAATCAAATAAAAGGGCATAACCGGAAGCAAGTAGGCCGGGTTATGCCTTTTTGGTTTCCTTTTTACTGCTAATTGTCCCACATGACGAATGACTGTGTGTGAAATATCATGGACGCACAGTCCATGAACTGAGGTATACTGTACCTTCAAAGGACACAGGTTCATAAGGGAAATAAACCAATTATTTCTCGGGAAAGCGCAGGAGACGTCAAATGCTGCATCTTTCCGAGCCTGCCTTTCGACAGGATCCGTTTCAGTGGCTGTTTCAATTGCACATTAGCCGGGGATGAATGAAAGAGGAGGTGCAACGCAACCATGAGATGGATTTTGGCACTGACCTGGCTGGCCTTCATTGCGTATGCCTGGATTTGGGCACCTGGGCAGCCTCTTGGGAGTGACCCTGTGTTTAAAGAGCTGGTTACACTGCAAAGCAAGGAACCCTGGCTGCTAACCGTATTTTCGTGGCTTGGGATTTTTCCGGCCATTTTTGCTTGCCTGCTGTTAAGGAGGTCAGGGAAAGCGAGAGGATCTCGTGTACCTGCTTGGCCCTTTGTATTGCTGTCTTTTGGATTGGGAGCCTTTGCGCTGCTGCCTTATTTTGCGTGGTTCTCGCAAACACACAGAGGTTCGGGGTACGAACAACTGTCTTTTGCCAGGCAGCGTGAATCAGGTATCGGACGTGTGGCAGCTCATAAGCTGACCCATATGGTTCTTTTGCTGCTTACACTGGGAACAGGCTTCTATGCAGTGACTCAAGGTAATCCTGATGTATATATGGAAGCGTTCAGAGAGTCTTCCTTTGTACATATTATGACGATTGATTTCGTCATCCTGACTTTGCTTTCCGTGATCGCATTGTTCAGGGATGCTTCTCTCAATCGTCGTTCTTGTGGGTGGGCCGTTGCAGGGTTGATCCCATTGATAGGCCCTCTCATTTATTTAATGACAGCCCGGAGAGATTGAGTTTGACGGAGGCCGCCCTTATACTTGTTTAACTGAAGGCGAACAATTCATGATATGAATAGAAAAATATGTAAATCTTAATTAAGGAGAGGGTAACGAATGAAGAATACTTTTCCAGCCTATGTCGTGCGTAAAGAAGAACAGGGCGGCGTGAAGGCTGCTATGGAGCAGTTGACGAAAGAAGACTTGCCTAATGGTGACGTAACCCTACAGGTTCAATACTCAAGCGTCAATTTTAAAGATGGACTCGCCACAACAGAAAAGGGCGGTGTGGTTCGTGAATATCCGATCGTACCGGGAATTGATCTCGCAGGGATTGTAGAGGAATCCGTGAGTGGCCGATTTGCACCGGGGGATCGGGTGATCAGCACAGGCTTCGAGCCAGGCGTGTCTCATTTTGGAGGGTATAGTCAATATGCGCGTCTGCGCAGCGAATGGCTTGTTCCTCTGCCGCATGGACTGAGTGAGAAGGAAGCGATGGCGATTGGAACGGCAGGGTTCACGGCAGCACTTTCGGTAGATGCTTTGTTGCGGGCTGGAGTGACTCCGGAGATGGGCAATATTCTGGTGACGGGAGCTACCGGAGGAGTAGGCAGTATGGCGGTGGCTATTTTGTCGAAGTTGGGATTTGAAGTGACAGCAAGTACAGGCAAAAAAGATCAACAAGAGCAGCTGCTTCGGAATCTGGGTGCCTCACATGTCATTTCACGCGAAGAAGCGGACGCGCCAGCCAAAGGAGCAATGGGCAAACAGCTCTGGTCAGGTGTAATTGATCCTGCAGCAGGTCCGGCACTGGCCGAGCGTCTGAAACAGATTCAATACGGAGGCGCTGTTGCCGTATCAGGCTTAACCGGAGGGGCTGCGTTCGAGTCCACCGTATTTCCGTTTATTTTGCGGGGGATTCAATTGATTGGGATTGATTCTGTCTATTGCCCGATGGAACGGCGGGAACGGATATGGAAACTACTTGGCGGAGAATGGAAGCCTGATCGGGCACTGGAACTGGGGATTCAGGAGATCTCATGGGCACAACTGCCTCAGACACTGGAAACGATCCTCAAGGGCGGTGCTGTAGGTCGTACTGTAGTTAATACGATGTCGGTTACGCCTGCCGAATAAGATTCTTTTCTCCTAGACATGCTAACTCTACCTGAGAGCGTCACCGTGCATGTGGCGGGAAAGGAAGGATGAGTATGCGTGTTAACGGAAAAGGATTGCATTATAGATCTGGACGTGTAAAGTCTGTGCTGGTCAGTATGGTCGTGGTGCTATGTACAATATCGGTAGTAGCGTGTTCAGCATCGAATGTTGAGCAGGAACGAAAAATATATACTCGACAGGCGACGGATGAGGGAATTGTTCGGGCAAAGAGTCAAGGTCACGGGTTAAATGGTCCATTAATTCAGGAGCTGGATGAAGCTTTTGCTGCAAAAGGCATAAAGTTGATGAATAATATGTCTGCGGATGATGGTGAGGACGGCATATCTTACATGTACTTGCTGAATGGAAGTGGCAGACATATTGTAAAAGTCCACATTTTCAGTGATGCCCCTACAAGAGTAGCCCGGATGAACGAAATGTACGGTAATGATGGCAATGAGGCTGTGATGGAAAATGTACTTGGCAAAACAACGATTCGCAGCAAAGACTACGTGTCACTGGTCTATACGGCTTCAGGTGGAGAAAAGGACGATTATGAAGAAGACGTTATGCAAGTATTCCAGCATGTGCTTGAGCAACTGAAGTAATCGACTCCACTAAAATAAATCCGATAAACCCGTCTGATTATTCAGACGGGTTTATATATTTCACGCATGACATGCCTCAGCTCAGGCAAAATAAGTTTTTCCATTGCCAGTTTGACAGCTCCCTTGGAACCTGGCATGGAGAATACGGCTGTACGCCCAATCGTTCCGGCTACCGCTCGGCTTAGAATGGCAGCAGAACCGATATCCTCGGTATAGCTGAGGAAGCGGAAGATTTCTCCAAACCCCGGCAGCTCCTTATCGAGTAGTGAAGACACTGCCTCGTATGTTGTATCTCGGGGTGCAATTCCGGTCCCTCCGCTGAGCAGCACCGCTTCGATATCGTCACGAACGGCTGCATCCTGCAGGATGCTTCGAATGGTTTCAGTTTCATCCGGTGTAATGATATATTCGACGATCTGGTAGCCTGAATCGGTCAGCAGCTTATGCATAAGTTGTCCGCTTGTATCAGTGTCCTTCGTGCGGGTATCTGATACGGTTACAATCATACAGGATACCGTGTCAGGGGCTTCCTGACGATGTTGTTCCACTGAATTGGTCATAATACATCCTCCTCCAATCAACATGTTCTCATAGCATAGACCATTCAGTAGAATGAGGCAATGGACTTGCAAATAGAAGGCCAGGATTGCGCAAAGATTGCAGGATAGTGTACACTCGCTAGGATAGAGATAGATCAGTTCCATTGGACAAATAGAGAGGTGAACAACGATGAGTGAATTAAAAACAAATGAATCATCCATACCTGTATATATATTGTCAGGCTTCTTGGGCAGTGGTAAAACGACACTGCTTGTTCAACTGATTGAACATTGGCAGCAACAAGGTCTCCGGCCCGCAGTGGTCATGAATGAATTGGGTGAAGTCAATCTGGATGGTCAGATTGTGGATGCATCCGTGCCCATGACGGAAATGTTAGGAGGATGCATTTGCTGTACCGTACGCGGTGACTTGGGGCTGCAGCTTGCTGATCTTGTGCAGGAGGAATCGCCTGATGTCATTATCATCGAAGCAACGGGAGCAGCAAACCCGATGGAGATTCTGGATGCAGTAACGGAAACATCCCTCTATATGCGACTGGAATTGAGAAGCCTGATTACTGTAGTAGATGCCGCGCATCTGTCAGGGCTGTACCAGGAGCAGAAGGGACAAACCTTCAAGCTGATGCAGGAGCAGATTCGCTGTGCGTCTGTACTTCTCCTGAACAAAACGGACCGGGTGAATCAGCAGCAGCTTGCAGATCTGCAGGATCTGTTGGCACGCTGGAACGGTTTCGCTCCGGTACTGCCTACGGTGAAGTGTGAAGTCGATATGGATGTGCTGCTTCGTAGTGGAGACAATGTGCATGCCTATCAATCTGTTGAGGAAACGAGTAAACACGCGGAGAAGCAACATCACGTGCATTCCGAGGCTTGCGTAGAGCATGGATGCAGCCATGATCATGGACATGAACATCATGAGCATGTGGATCATGATCACGAAGAACATCAACATTCTCAGGGAAATGACCATGAACATCCTCATGATCACAACCATAGACATAATCATCCCCATGCTTCGCATGAGCATGTCATGGTATATACACACTATTTCACCCAGCCGGTGAACAGTGAGGCCTTCGAGCGTTTGATAGCTGAGTTACCACGCGATGTGTATCGGGCAAAAGGGATTTTATCCTTTAGCGATACGTCCAGCCGGTTTTGGTTCCAATATGCTTACCGGGAATCGGATTATATGAAGATTACGCCTCAGGGGGATGTGCCTAACGTAGCTGTGTTTATAGGAGAACATTTCGATCAGTCGGTTATTCGCAACCAGTTGCTGGAATTAGAGGCAGCAAATCAGGTTTAATGATTCAAGGTTCCTCCAGACGGGGTATTAAGAAGCATAGCAAACTTAGTCTGGGAGGTAACTTTAAATGACACAACAACAATATCAACAATGTATCGATGCTTGCCTGGAGTGTATGAATGCTTGCAACGTATGTTACATATCGAGCTTGAAAGAATATGATCTGGCAATGCTGCGTGATTGCATTCGTTTGGATCGGGAATGTGCAGAAATCTGCAGTTTTGCTGCTCAAGCCATGACACGCGGAAGTGATTTCATCGCCGAAATTTGCGCACTGTGTGTGAAAGCATGTGAAGCTTGTGCTGCTGAGTGTGGCAAACATCAACATGATCACTGCCAGGCTTGCGCAGAAGCTTGCCGCAAATGTGCAGAGGCTTGCCGCATGATGGCCGCAGTAGCGTAAATATAACTCCATTGAATTAAATTGAATTGAAAAATAAAAAGCCTGGGCAATCTGCAAAGATGCTTGGCTAATCCCCTCACAAAAGAGAACGTAATAAGACATCCGATAAGATGTACTTCAACGTTTTCTGCTGGAGGGGATTTTTTATCGATACAGTATAGTAACGTCTTTCTCAACCAGATGGCGAGAACCTCTATCGCAAGCAGGCCCTCCATTGGGAAATGCATGTAACAGGTTGCCAAAGCAGAGCTTGATCTGTATAATGATGGCAATGAATTGAAACGATGAATATCCGTGATCGGGAGAGTAGCCAGAATCCATGCATGACAGCGAGCCGGGGCAGGTGGAAGCCGGTATGACATGACCTGAGTGAAGCGCACCCGTGAGATGGTTGTCCGAAGGCATGTTTACATCCTTGAGAGGGTGCAGAGCATGGACTAGAGGGCAATCCGGTAGGCGGCCGTTAATCGCACCGAGCGGAGCGGGCAGTGAACGTACTATAGATGTACATTTACAACCTGCTCACCTAGAGTGGTACCGCGGGAACTGTGAAGATCAGCTCTCGTCTCTGATATAGAGACGAGGGCTTTTTTTGTTTTCTATAGCATGTCTAAATTCGATAATGACTAGGAGTGTTCGAGATGTTGATGAATCAGGCAGCAGCACATATTGCTCCGTTAACGGGATTGAAGCAAGACGAGGTGTTGAGATTACTGGAGGTTCCACCACAGGCGGTGATGGGAGATGCAGCGTTTCCCTGCTTTATTCTGGCCAAGTCGTTGAAAAAAGCACCCGCGGTTATCGCCATGGATATCGCTGCTGAATTACAGACCGTTGGGCTGGATGCTTCAGCAGCAGGACCTTATGTGAATATACGCTTCAATCGGGAAGATTTGGCGCCGAAGCTGCTGCATGAACTGGGACTTAAAACATTTGGCAAGCTGCAGCTGGGGGCAGGTGCACGTGTGGTGATCGACATGTCATCGCCTAACATTGCCAAGCCATTCGGAATTGGTCATCTGCGCTCCACTGTAATTGGGGCAGCATTGTATCGTTTATATAATGAGGCAGGCTATACTTCGGTCAGTGTGAATCATCTGGGGGATTGGGGAACACAATTCGGTAAACAGATTGCAGCCTACAAACGTTGGGGTAATGATAAAGCGCTACAGGCTGAGCCGATTCGTACATCTTTGGAGCTGTATGTGCGTTTTCACGATGAGGCGGAGAGCGATCCATCTCTGGAGATCGAGGCACGAAATTGGTTCCGCAAGCTGGAGCAAGGGGATGAAGAGGCACAGCGGTTGTGGACCTTTTTTGTAGAAGTGAGCATGAAAGAATTCAACCGGATGTATGAGCGTCTGAATGTACAGTTTGACCATACGCTGGGTGAGAGCTTTTATAACGACAAGATGGGTGCAATAGTTGAAGAACTGAAAGCCAAAGGATTGCTCGAAGAGAGCGAAGGCGCATTGGTGGTACGTTTGGAGGAGGAGAATATGCCACCTTGCCTGATTATCAAAACCGATGGAACAACCATCTACCCAACACGGGATCTGGCAACAGCCGTTTATCGTCATGATGTGATGAAGGCGGATAAAATGCTGTATGTAGTCGGGGGGGAGCAGAAGCTTCATTTCCGTCAGGTATTTGCGGTATTATCCCGGATGGGGTATGCGTGGTCTGAGATTTGTGAACATATTCCGTTTGGCTTGATGCGTTTCGAAGGACGGAAGATGTCTACCCGCCGGGGGAAAGTTGTCTTTTTGCAGGAGGTACTGGACGAGGCGGTCGCTCGGGCATTACAGATAATTCAGGAGAAAAATCCGGATCTGCCGAATTCGCAAGAGGTTGCGGAAGCGGTTGGTGTAGGTGCGATTGTATTCGGAGATCTGCGCAATAACCGGTTGAATGACGTCGATTTCTCGCTCGAAGATGCGGTGAGCTTTGAAGGCGAGACAGGGCCCTATGTGCAATACACACATGCTCGGATTAACAGTGTGCTTGCGAAGGCAGTAGAGGCAGAAAGCGTGGAAAAAGAAAATCAATTAGAGAATGTTCGTAGCAGTAGTAGTAACAATGCTGGGGCAAACTCAGATAACAAGTCGGTCAGGGTCGGTGACACTTCATGGGCATTGCTGAAACTGCTGGCGGATTATCCGCAGTATCTGGAAAAAGCAATTCATCGTAACGAGCCTTCGATCATTGCCAAGTATGCGATAGATGTTGCCCAAGCGTTCAACCGCTTTTACCATGCGGAACGGATTGCGGATGCGCCGGCTGACGTCAAACCCTTCCGGGTGGCGTTAACAGAGCGTACGGCGGAGCGTCTTGCCTACAGCCTATATTTACTGGGCGTTCAGGCTCCTGAACGGATGTGATTCTATGGGATGGAGGACAAGTAGATTCTTCGATAAAGCAGGAAAAACAGCAGCAGGCTCAAACGGACGAATCATATCGCTACAACAGGTGAACAAACGACTTGGGGATGTGCAGGTATTGAATGATATCAATCTGGAAGTAGGTCAGGGGGAGTGCATCGTCCTGGTAGGCAGGAATGGCTCAGGCAAAAGCACATTGCTGCGTGTGCTGGCGGGTATGTTACTGCCTGACTCAGGCTCGCTGTGCAAGTCCAGGCATGGGCGGATTATGTATGCACTGGATGGACTGTCACGCCTGCCCTTCACATCAAGAGAGTACCTGTGGGAAATGGGACGTATTCGTGGCATGCGACCTGAGGTATTGCGTCAACGGATAGGCGAATTAAGTGAGCTGTTATTCGTGGGCGCGGCGCTGGATCAGAACCTGCCTCAGTTATCCAAAGGTACTTTGCAGAAGGTGAATTTGATTCAGGCTTTGCTGCCTGGACCTGATGGGTTATTGCTGCTTGATGAACCATTGTCCGGTCTGGACGTTCCGGCACAGGAAGCAATTGTAGCTTTGCTCAGACAGTGGAAACAGGAAGGAAGCCGGATTGTTACAGCTTGCCATGAGCCATTGCTAATTGAACGTCTCGCGGATCAGGTCATCGTGTTACAGAAGGGAACGGTGCTGCGTCGCTGGAGTCAGGAAGATTTGCAGCAAGTTGCTGAACCCACTGTGAGTATTCTAAGTATGATGGAAGGGCTGGAACAATCCGTTATCGATGCGCTGCTTGTTGAACAACCAGGAATTATTACATGCCATCGCAGCATGGTTCATCAGAACTATGGTCGAGAAGTGTGGGATTGGAAGGTGTCACGCAGTTCGGCAGATCGGATTATTGGAATGATTCTGGCAGCTGGCGGTTCGATTGTGTCTGTTCAGCCGGAAGAGAGCCGATTAAATATGGAAGGGTTGATGGAGGGGCGGCACCCAGGTGAGGCTATAAGCAGGGAAGTTGCTGAGAACCTTTCCTCCATATCTACGGCAGGAGGCGACCTCCAATGATCTACTTGACTCGTTATTTGTTAAAACATTACATACGTTCACAGAAATATGTTGCGCCGGTCATCTTTTATATCATTACGATGCTGCTTATCTATTCCTACAAACCTAATCCGGTTGCGGACAGTTATAGCGTTACGGCCATGCTGCTCTTTTTTGGTGCGGCCTGGCTGGGCTTGACGGTAATGAATACGGAACCTGCGGGGCAGTATCAATTGCTTGTTCTGCATGCAGGAAGCAAACGCAAGGTTGTCTTCGCACAATTAATTTGTGCGTTGATCATGCAGTTCGGCCTGACTGCAATTACCGTGTTATATCCGGTTGTTACGGGCATGTTTGGAAGGATACCGAGTGCTGGGGAGTGGATCATGGCTTGGGCCGGACATTTGGCGTTGTCGATCCTGGGTCTGGGGCTCAGTGTGTTCTTCCAAAAATCATACATTCCCATGCTGAGCCGCAGCATGCCGCCTTTCATTGTGGTGATGTTATTATCGTTTGTTCAAGGTTCATTAAGCGGACATTTGCCTGAATCCATACAGTGGGTTGTCAAGATTCTTCCTCCGGCCTTTTATCTGGTTCGTGAGATGATGTTATTTGAAGAATCGGAGTTGGGGGCTGTGGTTTTGACGACAGTGTGGGCTGTTCTCTATGCCATAGTTCTACTTATCATTCATGTATGGTTATCGGGAAGAAGGGATATACGGAGTTAGAGGCTATTATTCCGCTTAACTTGAATGTTGGTCCATGTTTCGTTACCATAGAGGGACGTTAGAATGGAATGTATTGTACGGAGATAAAGGGGGCGCTCGCTTATGCAAAATTCAGACATGCAGCAGGGTGACATGCTGGACAGCGAACACTCCAGGGAATTGTTTGCATATTACGGATTGGCTGTATATTATGGACAGGCGCTTGAACAGCAACTGGTCAATCTGATTTTATTAATGAAAATGTCCCAGGGCAAAGTTGTTTCCGAAGAAGATCTGGAAGATCTGTACGAACGGAAGATGAGCAGTTCACTCGGGCAACTCATTCATGAGGTGCGTCATCATTTTACTTTTTCGGAGGAAGAGACTCGTCAGTTGAATGAACTATGGAAGCAGCGTAATAGCATTGTACATCACTATTTCAAGGAACGAATTCATGAGACATTCAGTCCTGAAGGACGATCACGCATGATCAAGGAGCTGGAAGATTTCAAAGACCGTGCACAGGAACTGGAGATTAGTCTTCAGCAGTACACAGGTGCCTGGATTGCAGAGCTGGGGTTGGATGCTGAATCCGCGGCGGCGTTGCAGACACTCGAACGTATGCATGCAGAGAGCATGCACGCCCGGGCACTGGAAGAGGATGAATCACTGTGATGGAAGGCAAGTCCCGGATACGTAAAATAAAAAGCAGACGCTGGCTTGTAATATCCATTACATTGCTCGTGTTGCTTGGGGGTATATGGACGTTAACTACGGCCTCGCTCATCTGGACCTACACCGATGAGGAATCATCCAGACAAAGTGATGTGGCTATAATCCTCGGTGCAGCCGTAGAAGGGGATAACCCTTCACCCGTATTTCGCGAACGTATTGAGCATGCCATTTTATTATATCGCCAGGGGACGATCAGCCATCTGCTCTTTACTGGTGGTTCTGGCAGTGCAGGAGAACGAGCCGAAGCCGAAGTAGGACGAGATTATGCTGTTGCACATGGTGTAGATCCTGCAGATATTCAAATGGAAACAGAGTCAAGAATTACGGAGGAGAATCTGGTGAACTCGCTTAGCGTTGGGAAACAGGCGGGGTTTCACACCTACACCATTGTAAGTGACCCGCTGCACATGAAACGGGCGATGAAGCTCGCTAGTGGACTCGGCATGGATGCTGTTCCGTCCCCAACACGAACGACGGCTTACCAGACCTGGCGAAGCCAATTTCCTTTTCTGGCAAGAGAAACGATATTATATATGGGATATACGGTCAAAGAATGGATAGATGGATAGACAATCCGCAGCAGCACGGAAAGTGACTGGTCTGCGCGATTGTCTTTTTTGCACATGGTGATGAGGCGTTTCTAAGTTCCGGGATAATTAATCGCTGCACTAACCAGTGCGGCTACCCCAAAACCGATGAACCACCAAGGCCAGCGCCGATGATTGCTTTTGCGTATACCGATGAACAAACTGATGATCCCCGCAAGTAATACAACGGTAGCCAAGCTGCTGCCAACGATCCAGCCAATGCTCATATGTTTACCTCCTCTATATGGAATGTTAAGAAAAGCTCCCTATGGAGAGCTTCCCACCTCTGACCTCTGCTTGAAATGGATAAGTACCGTTACGATACGTATGTTGATTATGATTGGATTGAAGCGGGAGATCACTTCTGAATCGGCCCCCGGCTTGCTTGAAGTCTAACTTGAATCCTTCGTTATCTGCTGGGATTCGCACTTCAACGTTACAACCTGTGGAGCGACTATCCAGAGATTGAAGCATCGTTGAGGAGTGAATGGTGAGTTGGCTGCCTGTCACTTTGGATTGAATATGGGTGAACTGGCCGGATAACTGAACAGGTGAAGAAGTAGCTTGCAATTGCATATGTTCTGCATGGAGGTCTGTTGATGTAACCCGACTGCCCACTGATCGTAGGCGGATATGCTGGGCATGGCCAGTTAAGGTGAGCTTGCCGGATGTACAATCACAATCCCATTGTTCCGAAGAAACGTTATCTACAAGAAAGTGGGAACCAACTCCGTTGATCGACAGCCTTTTCAATGCCGCAGGCGGCAGTATAATGTGGAGCGATGTGCGATGGAAGTTAATGCCCAGCGGAAAAGCTTGTTTTCGTCCATCGATCAGATGTAATAAACCGTGGCTGACGTTAGCTTCAAAATATCTAGTTTTTGGAAAACGAGCCGAGCCCCATTGAATAACACGGATAACCGCTTCTGTGCCCTGGCTAATATGCACTTCGCCTTGCATCCATTCCAGAGAAAGGGCGAGAAGGGGTTCTTCAGACAACCATTCTTTGCAAATCATATGATTAGGTTTCAAAATGGTTATCCCTCATTTCTGTCATCGTCTTCATCCAGAATAGGATAAGCATCCATCGCAGCATGTTGGTCTAGAATACGTTTAATTAGTGATTCACTCACAATATCGGCACCAAGCATGTTCATCAACCGCTGTAAAAAATAAAGACGTTGCTTTGTTTCGCTTGAATTGCGGCCGAACAGTGTTGGATTAATCCATATATTGACCAGCATCATGAATACTTCTGCACAAGCTTCGGGATCTTCGGTTTGAATAGATCCATCTGTAATGCCTTCACGCAAAATCGCTGCAATCACCGGGGCATCAATCCGCACCGCCTGTTGAATCCCTCGTACAATGAACACTGGATTTTTGATCTGGGTTCGAAGTACGTGATCCAGGGAATGGGCCTGTTGATCAGAAACGACATACTCCAAAATCTGAATTAACTTCTCTCGTGCTGGTGTGGTCGTTGTATTTGTAACTAATTGATCCAGCATTTGAGCGGAATAGTTGAACTGTTGTTCCATGACCGCGTCCAGTATTTCCTCTTTGGATCTAAAGTGATGGTACACAGCACCCTTGGACATGCCGAGGGTAACAATGATGTCCTGAATACTTGTTTTTTCAAATCCTTTATCTGTGAACAACTGCGCAGCGACGTTCAGAATCTGTTGTACCGTCTGTTCAGGGTGCTTGTTTCTGGCCATAATAACCTCCTTATATTTTAGATACCGACCGTTGGTATGTATAATACAGAGAGATGTTTCCATTGTCAATAAGAGGAAATCAGAAGGAGTGATACACGTAGGAAGTTTATATGGATCAAATCTGAGTTAATTGAGAAAAGGTAAGATCAAGAAAAAATAAATAAGAGCGGAGAAAAGTGAAGTGGGACCAGAAAAGTAGATAGAGCAACCAACCTTCTTTCGGATTTTGGGTCATGGACAAAATAAAACCGATATGCCTACAGACCAAGAGGTCCGCGGGCATATCGGTTATTTGTTGAAGTATATCTGCATTTATTCCCGGTTTACTTACACGCCGCCTCCAGCAAAGGAGGAAGTGGTTCGAATGGCCTCGCCTATTGGGTTGTTTCCATTCGTATCCGGTGCTGTTTGAGCACCTTGCTGTAGCTGATACATCTGATAATAGCGACCTTTCAGTTCCATCAATTCATCATGTGCACCTTGTTCAACGATCCGTCCGCGATGCAGGACCAGAATCTGGTCTGCTGAACGAATGGTGGACAGACGGTGGGCGATGATGAAAGTGGTCCGTCCTTTTTTGAGGACTTCGAGCGCATTTTGAATTAATGCTTCCGTTTCCGTATCAATGTTCGCCGTAGCTTCATCGAGAATCAGAATGGCTGGATCGAATGCCAGTGCACGAGCAAAGGAGATCAATTGCCGTTGTCCGGCAGATAATGTGCTTCCTTTTTCGATAACCGGCTCGTCGAATCCTTGCGGTAGATGGGCGAGGATTCGCTCAGCACCTACATCGCGCAGCGCCTGTTCAATCTGTGCACGAGTAATCTGCTCATCCCCGAGACTGACATTGGAAGCAACGGTACCCGTGAATAGGTACGGATCTTGCAGTACAATGCCCATATGTTCGCGAATCCACTGTTTAGGCAGATCCTTCACGTTCTGACCGTCAATCGTGATCTTGCCCTTCTGTGGATCATAGAACCGGAACAGCAGGTTGATGATCGAGCTTTTACCGGAACCGGTATGGCCCACCAGGGCGACCGTTTGACCTTGTGAGGCTTTAAACGAGATGTTGTTTAGCACATAATCTTTTTTATAGGCAAAAGATACATCGTCAAACACAACATTTCCTTTGTACCTCGGCATCGAGCCATCGGTTACCGGTTCACCTTTCTCATCCATCAGTTCAAATACACGTCCGGCGGATACCATAGAGGAGTCCAGGTTCGCGAGTTGGTTCACCATACCTGTAATTGGCTGGAACAAACGTCCGAGAACGTCAACGAATGCATACAGTACACCAAGCGAGATGATACTCGTGCCGTCCAGCACACTAGAGCCGAAGTACCACAGGACAACCGCAAAAGCCATATTCCGCAGCACGTTAACCAGGTTGTGTGAGGTGAAAGCGTTCAGGTTGAGCATTTTGTTCTGGTGTTTCATATAATCATCATTCAGATCCTCGAATTCCTGCTTGGTCTGTTTCTGATGACGGAATACCCGGATAATGGACATCCCCTGAATGGACTCGTTAATAATCGCATTAATTTCACTCAGACGTGAACGAATGATCGTGTTGTACCGAGTTGCAATTTTACGATAAAGCACAATCCACAGAACCAGCATCGGTACAACGAACAGCGAGATCAATCCGAGGCGGAAATCCAGCAGGAAGAGCGCAACGTACACTCCAGTAATCGTAATGATGCCAGAGAAAAAGTTCGACAGAACGGCAACGAACAGATCCTTGACGGCTTCGGTATCGTTGGTGACCCGGGAGACCACTTTACCTGCGGGCAGGTTGTCGAAAAAATGTACGGGCAATCGCTGGATGTGTGCATACACATCGTTACGGAGTCTTTGAATGACTTTGTTGGCAGATGATTGTAACCAGTATGTTTTACCAAACTCCATAATGACTGAGATGACAAGGAAGATCATGTAATACACAATCAGCTGATAGATGCTTGGCATTTCCGGTTTGTAAAAGGCAAAGAGTTCACCAGCGGATAAAGGCACCGCCGCATATTGACCCGTCACTTCGCCTGCGCGTGTAACCGTCAGTGTTCCGTCCGCGTATGTTCGATCCCCATCGGGGGCACTAACGGGTTCATTTACAAAATAAAAACTTCTACCGGCTTGCAGTACGCGTACTTCGGTACCTTTCGTTTCTTCCGGTTCAAACCGGCCTTCACGTTTGTAGTTCTTTCCATTGTAGACCGCTGCTTCGCTAGAAGCAGTAGTCTCATAGAAAGGCTGCTCAATAGCAAGCAAATGATTGTCGATCATGGACTTGGCGATGAAAGGGCCGGCAAGCTCGGCGGCAACTCCAATCGTAAGCATAATTAAAGCGGCAATAAACGTGCCTTTGGCTTTTAGGGCATATTGAAGCAGCCGTTTGCCTGTATTAGACTTCAAAGCGTTAACCTCCTACGTGGACAAATTAGACTCCACCTGCTGCCGTTCATACTGTTCACGGTACCAGCCGTTCATAGCAAGCAGTTCCTGATGGGTTCCTTCTTCCGTTATTTTCCCGTGCTCCAGTACGATGATTCGGTCTGCGTGTTCAATAGCGGACAGGCGGTGAGTCGAGATCAGCGTAGTTTTGCCCGAGCGTTTGTTGCGTATATTTTCGATAATTTTAGCTTCGGTTCTTGCATCGACGGCGGATAAAGCATCATCCAAAATCAAAATGTCTGGATCGGCGATAAAGGCACGCGCCAGCGATACACGCTGTTTCTGTCCACCGGACAGCGCAATTCCTTTTTCACCAACGAGTGTGTCCAGACCATCGGATAAAGTGCCCAGATCTCCGTCAAAGGCTGCGGTCCGAATCGCTTCCATAATTACATTATCATCAGCACCAGGCTTACCGAATTGAATGTTCTGACGGACTGATTTGGAGAACAGCACCTGTTCCTGTGGAACATATCCAATCCAGCTGTGCAGGTCATCTTTGGCGATATCCTGAATCGGATGACCGGAGATGCTTAACTTACCCGATCCGGCCGGGTATTCATGAAGCAATTGTTTGAGCAGGGTGGATTTCCCGCTACCTGTACGTCCCACGATCCCCAGTGTCTGCCCGCGTCGAAGTGAAAAGCTGACATGACTTAGATTGTCTACAGTAGAACTAGGATAACGGAAGGTAACATCCTGCATGGCGATTTCTTCAGGATTAGTAATATGAGCAGGCTGCTCAACATCTTTCACGGCAGGTTCTACAGATAGCGTCTCGTTAACACGATCGAGTGAGGCACTACCACGCTGCATCAGGTTAATCAACTCGCCAATCGCAAACATTGGCCAGATCATCATCCCCAGGTACATATTGAACGATACGAGATCCCCAAGGGTAATTTCATTATGAAAAACAAGATAAATGCCGTAGGCAAGTGCAATCACATAACTGAGTCCGACACATAACCGGATGGTAGGTTCGAACAGTGCATCCATCTTGGCAACGGCCAGATTTTTGCGGTACACATCTTCAGTGACATCAGCGAACCTTTTCTCGTCCAGACGTTCCTGAACATAGGCACGCACAACTCGAATGCCGGCAATAGACTCAAGCACCTGATCGTTCATATCCCCGAATGCATCCTGTGCCAGTGTGTATCGTTGATGGACAGCTTTACCATAGATCATCATGGCGATGGCGATAAAAGGCAGAGGCAGAATTGCGGCCAGGGTCAGTTTCCAGCTAACCAGAAAACCCATGGCGAATAATACGGTTGCCAGAAAAGCAGTGGAGTCGGTTAACGTCAGCATGCCGAAGCCTGCTGTGGTAGCAATGGAACGAAGATCATTTGTGGCACGCGCCATCAGATCGCCGGTTCTGTTTTTCTCAAAAAAGGGCGGGGTCATTCGCAGCAAATGGTCCATAAAGCGTGACCGCAGCAAGCGTTCAACCAGATTGGCACCGCCAAACAGTTTGTGCATCCATATGTACGTTGTCAAATAGATAATGATGACCGATCCTAGAATAAGTAAAATGTAACGTGTGAGTGAGGCGCCGGTGATGGAACCGCGTACAATCTCGTCAATGGCATTGCCCAGAAGACGAGGTGGCAGCAGTTCAATGATGCCCACCATAATAAGCAAGGTGACACCAATGAGGTATCGTTTGCGTTCCAGCCGGAAAAACCAGGCCAGATTTTTAAGTACAGAGAACAAGTGGTATCCCTTCCTTTCGAGTTCGTGAAATGCATGTTCCGTTCATGTTCAGCCATTTGAGCCCACAAAAAAAGACATACCGCACGCAGGCGGTATGTCTTGGGTATCATTCATACGGCAGCATGGCTCCGAGAGCAGAGCCACCACCGTAGATAAAGTTCAATTGTGAGAGTACAAAACAGCAAACCTGAGTAGAGGCTTCTGTGATGCGGTCTTATGAACGGAATAACGATTTCATGGGTGCTCCGGTATTTAGTTGTATGCTGAATTGATGTAGATCGTCATTGTTAAACACCGTAACCACCCTTTCTTTTTTGGTAATAAATTGCATGTAGATCTCGTATGTTTGCATCTTAACACCGAGTTTTACAATCTGTCAAACGTTTTTCCAAAACAGAAGATGCAGCGCAATGTGATGGAATTATGACAAGTAAATGAACTTTTTTTGCGTATTTGGGGTGGTTGAGGTTTGTAATCAGGCCACTGTAGCGATATGATGGAACATATATATAGAGAAGGAGCTGACACCAAATGAGTACCATACATGTATCTGACCGCGCTGCTCGCTGGTATAAGGAAGAACTGAATTTGAACGAAGGAGACAGCATTCGATTCTTCGCCCGTTATAGCTCCGGCGGAGGTCTTCATCCTGGCTTCTCCCTCGGAATCGCCGTGGAGGAACCGAGACATCCTGCTGATCAAACGAAGGTATCGGGTATCCAATTTTTTATGGAAGATCATGATTACTGGTATCTGAAAGGTCATCAACTTCATGTAGATGTTGTTGAAGAAGGACAGGATATCGAATATCGCTACACCGAGATTTAACGTAATATCTCTGCGTATATAGAATGGCTCATCACCGGTCGCACCGATTTTCGAACAGGAGGAGATACGACATGAATCCGCCAGCCCGAGATTTGGCCCAGTATATCGCGAATCGCTCTCATATTGTTGTTAAGGCGGCGGTTCGGGCCGAGAATGAACAAGGTGAATTATTGCTGATCCAGCATGCTGAACACGGACATTGGCGTATTCCTGCGGGACAGATGCGCCCGGGAGAAGCCATTGAGGACACCGCGCACAGGGAACTGTGGGAAGAGACGGGGTGGACCACCAATCATATGATACTTGAAGGTTTGCATTCCGGTCCGAATCTGAGACATTTGCATGCCAGTGGGGATGAAGAATATTTTGTGATTGCCATGTTCAGGGCACAAATTGTTCAGGATTCGCTCGTAGAATCACGAGTAAATAGCGAGGCCGGGCTGAAGTTTTTTGATCTCAAGTCATTGCCCAGGCTGAATGATCTTAGCCGCTTGCTGCTGAGGTCTTTCGAAATAGAATAAACGGAACAAAGAAGAAGCCTTTCCTGCCCGGAAGGCTTCTTCTTTGTTGTGGAAATCACAATCTAAATGGACCAATGTCCATGAGTAGGATAATCACTCTCGTGAATCAGCAGTTCCTGGCCTAACTAGACTTGATCAAGCGGTTCTTCATCATCCATCGCAAAATCAAAATCGTCAATATCGAAGACCTGCACGGGAGATGCCGATTCAATAATACGTGCGATCAATTCGACCTGATCGGTAAGTATAGGGGTATCCAGGCGCTGTGAAGTGAGAAGCAGCTCGGTCTCAATGGGATCAAAATATTCACCATATTGTGCGGTATCAACCGCATTAATAATGGCGATGGAGACCTGGTCACCGAACAAAATGGACGGACTTTTGGCCCAGGGAACAGCCAGGGCACGCTCTATTTTTTTCTTATTCAACGGTTCTTCAAAATAAGAAATCATTTCATTAATCTTGGATTTCACATGCTGGTCATCCGCCGGATTATCCATCAAAGGGTCAGGGCTGGTCTGAAATTCATATAACTCCAGGATGGTGGTGTAAGGAACAATATATTCAACAGGCGCCGGCGGCGCGAGTAATTGACCGTAAATTGCCACCATCACGGCTTCTGTAACAAACTGACGTGACATGGGTTCCTGAATCCTCCTGCGGCCATTAATAGTTGCGAGATGAATCAATTTCCTTTTGTATGATGGATCATCAAATTGATTTCTCTGCTATGGACTTGGGTGCTTGAATTGCATGAATAGAAGTATATCATACAACGGTGGGAAAAACAGCCAGTCCGCAGAAGGATGTCAAGTCCCAACTTTGATCATGATTTTCCGAGCAGTAAGGATAAAATTCCTGCTGCAATCAGGGGACCAACCGGTACACCTTTGAACAAGGCAACCCCAAGCACCGTACCAATAAGCAGCCCTGCAACGACGGTTGGCTGTGTACTCATTAGCGTAGCTCCTCGTCCTCCCAGATGGGCGACAAGTAATCCTACACCAATGGCGAGCAGCGATTTCCAGTGCAGAAAAGACTCTCCAATCGTCTGCAAACTGATTTTGCCGCTGGCGAGTGGTGCCATAACACCAATGGTCAGGACGATGATACCGATTGTAAGTCCATACTTTTCCAGCCACGGAAAAGCCTGATTAAGGTTCAGCACCCGCAGCAGCAACAGAAATACCATGGCTACGGTTACGGGTGTATTACTGCTGATAATACCTAGCGCGGCAAACACGAGCAACAGCAGTGAGGTCATATCCATCGATTTCATTCCCCTTCGGTCTGCCCGCGATGACGACCTACAATATGTTCTGCAATATATCTTCCATGCCAGCGCCCGGATTCAATAAACACTTCATTGGCATTACGGCCTGAAGCGATTACTCCACCAACGTATACGCCAGGTACACTACTCTCCATTGTCTGTGGGTCATATACGGGTTTATCCATATCCTCAGACATCTCCACACCTACCGAAGAAAGCAGCTTGCGATCAGGACGGAAACCGGTCAAGGCCAGCACAAAGTCATTGTCGAGTTCACTTGTGGAGCCATCAGAATGGAGCAAACGAATGGAATCATCCAAAATTTCATTTACACGTGAGCCAAGGTGCAGTGAAATTTTGCCTTTTTGCACCATGCTTTCGAACAATGGACGAACCCATGGTTTAATATGTTCCGAAACACCGCTCCCACGATAAACCATGTCAATATGTGCACCGACACGAACCAGTTCCATGGCAGCATCGACAGCTGAATTACTGCCTCCAATAATGGCGACACGTGTGCGTGTGTAAGGATGAGCTTCACGGAAATAATGAGTGACTTTATCCTTGTCTTCGCCAGGGATGCCAAGATAGTTAGGGTGGTCAAAATAACCTGTAGCAACAACGACATTTCGTCCTTTATGAACGATTGTCTGCCCACGACGATTGACCGTATGTACCTCGAACGTGCCATCGTCTTTACGTTTGATTTCTTGGGCTTCTTCATAGTTATGAACACGCAGGCCGAAATGTTCGGCTACCTTGCGATAATAGGCGAGTGCCTCGTAACGAAAAGGTTTGTCGTTCGGTGTGCTGAATGGAACATTCCCGATCTCAAGCAATTCCGCTGTACTGAAAAACTGCATATGGGTTGGATACAGATAAATAGATTGGACGATATTGTACTTCTCAACAATTACAGCGGACAGTCCCAGCCGCTCGCATTCAATGGCAGCAGATAGACCGCATGGGCCTCCGCCGATAATAATGACATCTTCCATGTTCTTAATCCTCCTTATTTCAAGCACTATAATCCTACCGTAAATATGGGTTTAATGCCAGTTCAAGAAGGATACGGACGTAAAGAATTGATCTTGATCCTGGGGAATTGACTTAAGAAAGGGAAAAGATTAATATCAAATTAGATGATCATCTAATGAAAGTGGGTTGAACGAAATGCAACTGGAGAAGATTGTGGCTTACCATAAAGCCTTGGCTGATCCGACTCGACTTCGGATGCTGCTGCTGTTATCCCAGGGAGAACTGCATGGTCAAGCGCTTGCCGAGAAGCTTAACTTGTCTCAGCCAACCGTTACACATCATGCATCCAAGCTAAGAGAAGCAGCGCTAATCAAGGAACGCAGAGAGAAAAATACGGTGTTTTTCTCGCTCAATCCCTATTTTATCCGGGAGCACGCGCAGGCTTCAGTTGATTTTATTTTTAGACAAGAGGAGGTTGCCGATATGAGTGATGTGAATGAGACGCTGAAGGCATCTGTAATGCGGAATTTCTTCTCGAAGGATGGACGATTGCGTCAGATCCCGGCTCAATATAAGAAAAAGCTGATTGTACTGGGTCATTTGGTGGAGCAGCTGGAATTCGGACGGAAATATACGGAGAAAGAGATCAATGCATTCATTCAAAACTATCATGAGGATTTTGCCACTATTCGTCGGGAGTTTATCATGCACCAGTTCATGTACCGGGAAGATGGGATCTATGAATTGAATCCGAAGGAAATGTGGACAAAATGGGATCAAGTGAAATAATTGAAAAATAATTAAACTTGACAAAAGCGGTTGAAGCTGTGTAACATGATGGATAATTCTACAAGGGAGGCGATGTTAAATGACAAATCTAATGGCAGTATACGTTAATTTGAATATGAACAGCGTCTCCGGAACGGATCAATGCATGTAATTTTTTACGGCAGTTGGGCAGTATTGTTCGCAATATTGTCCATATGTACGTAACACAGAATAACATGCACAGATGAAGCCACGGGTGACGTACCCGTGGCTTTTTGTATGCCAAAAATGGGTTGTTTCTGGATAACGAGTATCGGATTGGCGTAAAGATGCTTCTGATATGAATGCCATGAAAACAATCATGTATTCGGCTAACTTCTTGTTTCCGCGGGTGTATTGCCGATCGTGGCTTATTTGGTTTTGATGCCGGACCGGAGCGTTCATTGTTGATTGTTGTCAATGTCAATGAAGGATAACACACCATTTATCGGGAGGAATTTTTATTTTGAATAACACGATGGAGAAATACGGCTGGTCTACAAAGTGGCAGGAGTTGTGGCAGCAGACGGGTATGGAAGAACAATTAAGAAAACCAGCAAGAATTATTGCGGATCACGGGCAATTGCTTCGCCTGATTACGGCTGAGGGAGAATGCTGGGGGCGGGTATCGGGACGAATGCGTCATGATCATGAGGAGACTGGCATTGTACCAGCCGTTGGGGATTGGGTCGCTGTTACAGGGCAAGCTGGAGAAGAAGCCATCATTCACAGCATTGTGCCACGTCAGAGCAGGGTATCCAGACAAGCCGCTGGTCCAGTGACCAAAGAGCAATTGATTGCGGCGAATGTGGATACATTGCTGATTGTTGCCGCTCTTAATCATGATTTTAATCTGAGACGGCTCGAAAGATACATTATGATGGCCTGGAATGGTGGAGTCAGACCTGTCATCATTCTAAGCAAAAGTGATCTGAGCGAGAATGTGGAAGAACAAATTTCGCTGGTGGAAGGCATTGCTCCTGGAATAGAAGTGTTGGCAATATCGGCTGTTCAGGGTCATGGCAAAGCTTTACTTGAAAAATTTCTGTCTCCAGGCACAACGGTTGCCTTGACGGGTTCTTCCGGTAGTGGCAAGTCTACCCTGGTCAACTGGATGATGGGCGAAAGTGTACAGCTCACGCAGGCCGTTCGTGAGGACGACAGCCGCGGACGACATACGACCACTCATCGGGAAATATTTGTACTGCCGCAGGGAGCAGTATTGATTGACACGCCGGGAATGCGTGAACTCAATCTGTGGGATGAAGGTCAGGATGGTTTGTCACATGCCTTTGGTGAAATTGAGCAGCTTGCAACGGAATGCAGGTTTCAGGATTGCACGCATACCCGGGAAGCCGGTTGCGCCGTGAAGGAGGCTATTCAGGAAGGTTCGTTGGATGAAAAAAGGCTGGGCAACTACTTGAAAATGCAAAAGGAACTGAAATTTCAGCAGCGCAAGGAAGAGGCCGCATCCAAAAGACGGACCGCTTCAAGCAAACCCGTCAGTTCACGCAAACCGAAACATGTCCGCAGTACAAAAGACTGGGAAGAGGCCTGAGACCGGGTGGGCATCCCTCTATATCCTGCATAGGATAGATCAGGAGGGATGCCATCATGCCAGATTACAGCATCATCGTGGACCTGTCGGATCATATGTTATATCTTTTGGATGGCTCACAGGTGGTTAAGGGCTATCCTGTCGCTATAGGCAAGGTGCTCACGCAGACGCCTAACGGCGTGTTTACGATTATTAACAAACAAGAGAACCCTGGAGGTCCATTTGGCGTTCTTTGGATGGGGTTGTCCGCGCCGCATTATGGGATTCATGGAACCAATGATCCTTCATCCATTGGCAAGTCCGTTTCTCATGGATGCATACGCATGTATAACTCGGATGTGCTGGACCTTTCTTCCAAAGTGTCAGTCGGCACACAAGTAACGATCCGGCCCTAGGGCCGGATTTATCTGATGAAGGGGATTGTAAAGTCACGGCTAGGCCGAGAGAAAGGGAGTAATAACATGCAAATCAGACCAGCGCGTGAAGGGGATGCGGAAGCCGTAGCCCATGTACATACAGAGAGTTGGAAGACAACATATCGAGGGATCGTGCCGGATGATTTTTTGGACAATCTGACTACAGAATCAAGGTTGTCCCAATGGGAACGAAATATCCGTTCTGGCGAAAAGGATCAGATTCTGGTGGTGGCTGAGCAGGAAGATGGGAAAATTGTCGGATTCGCCTGCGGTGGAAAGGAACGTGAAGGCAAATTGCCTTACGATGCTGAGTTGTTTGCTATTTATTTACTGAAAGAAGTACAACAAACGGGTATCGGCCAGCAGCTGGCGAAACACGTCGTTCGTTATCTCCATTCCCTGGACATGAGAAACTTGTTGATCTGGGCACTGGAGCAAAATTCAGCCTGTCGTTTCTATGAAAAAATGGGCGGAATCCCTGTCCAAACACAGCAAATCCGAATTGGGGGTCAAGATCTGTTAGAGGTTGCTTATGGTTGGGAGGACTTGACTCTATTTGGAGAGAACGGTTCCCAGTAGTTGAATAAATGCAAATTTAGATTAATCTATTAGGCTTTGAGAAGCATCTTCCCTTCTGAGGATGCAAGGATTTCATCTGTTCTTCACGTTTGCGCAATCCTTAACAAGGTTAATGAACTACTACACCGTTTTGAGGTGAGATATTCAATCTTGATTGGGAGGCGTTATTCAGATGACTTTAATGGAGACAGAACATACAACATGGACGAAACAATTTATTAATGGCGAATGGGTAGAAGGCTCCGGCGAGAAAACAGTGGAAAATAAAAATCCGTATACGGGAGAGGTCATCGCAACCTGGCGATCCTCGAACAAGGAAGATATAGATCAGGCATATGAGGCGGCTCAAAAGAGTTTGATGGAATGGAAGAAATCCCTGCCAGCGGTAAAAGAAGGTGTACTCCGCAAAGTTTCGGCTCTAATGGTAGAGCGCAAAGAGGAAATTGTAAAACTGCTTATTACGGAGTCCGGGAGCACACGCATCAAGGCGGAGGCGGAGTTTGCTTCTGCGAAACGGATTGTGGATGAAGCAGCTTCGTTCCCTTATCGGATGAAGGGGGAGATTCTGCCCTCAAATACACCTGGGAAAGAGAATCGAGTTTTGTGTGAGCCCAAGGGAGTTATCGGCGTGATCGGCCCTTGGAATTTTCCTTTGCACCTGTGTCTGCGTTCCGTAGCTCCGGCTATTGCTCTGGGTAATGGAGTCGTTATTAAGCCTGCGTCCGATACGCCGATTACGGCTGGTTGGCTTATTGCTGATCTTTTTGAGCAGGCTGGATTGCCTGAAGGTGTACTGAATGTGGTTGCTGGAAGCGGGAGTGAGATTGGGGATTATTTTGTAGCGCATCCGGTACCCAAAGTCATTTCCTTTACTGGCTCCACAGAGGTGGGGCAGGGCATCGGTAAACTCGCAGGTGAGCATTTGAAAGAAACTGCGCTTGAACTTGGTGGGAACAATGCGATGGTTGTCCTGGAAGATGCGGATATCGAACGTGCTGCAGAGTCTGCGGTGTTCGGTAAATTCCTGCATCAGGGGCAAATCTGTATGGCACTTAATCGTATTATTGTGCATGCTGATATTTACGATAAGTTTGTGGAATCCTTTGTCGCCAAAACGAAAAAAATTCAGGCAGGTGATCCTTCGGATTCCCAAACGCTGGTAGGTCCGCTCATTCGTGAGAAGGAAGTGGAGCGCCTGCTGGACTTGATTAAGGGAGCCAAGGCAGAAGGAGCAAGATTGCTGCTGGGCGGTACTAGCAAAGGCAGTGTGCTGGAGCCGACCATACTCGCAGATGTGAAACCGGAGCAGCATATTGTGCAACAGGAACTGTTTGGACCTGTCGCGGTATTAATGAAAGCGAAGGATGAGCAGGAGGCCGTGCGTTTGGCGAATGATACGCCTTATGGATTGAGCGGCTCCGTATTCACCGGAAATCTGGAGAGAGGGTATCAAGTTGCCCAGCAGATTGAATCGGGCATGGTGCATGTAAATGATCAATCCGTGAACGATGAGGCGCATGTGATGTTTGGTGGTGAGAAATCATCGGGTATTGGTCGTTTCGGTGGCGATTGGGCGATTGAAAAGTTCACACGGACTCGCTGGATCAGCATTCAGCATCAATATCGGGAATATCCCGGAGTTCAATAATTCGACAGTGAACATGGATTAGAAAACGTTCTGTTTTATAATCAGCTAGGGTTCGAGAAAGAGTGACAAAGATTGCGCAGAGTCCGCCACATACTTGATGAGGCGGCCTTTTGCATGTTTTTACACGTTTGAAAAACAGGCGAGGAAATGGTGTGAATAAGCTGTTTGGTATACCTGTAATCTGGTTATTTATGGATACACGGGCAGAACAGATCCGTAAATCCAATAGGTAAAGGGGCCTGAACTTCATGTCCATTGACCGTTTCATTCTGAGAAAGCTGAATACTTGTCAGGAAGAAAATACGCGTGATAATCTGGTTCGGTTGTTTGTCATTCGAATCCAAAAGGCCGAGATGGAAGAAGAACATGAAAATGCTTATGTCGTCAGCCGATTGCATTAGAAATAGATAAAAGAGATGAGGTACACAAAAAAAGGAAGCTTGTCCTTAGCGGCAAGCTTCCTTTTCCTTATGTTCGCGAATGAATGAATTCGCAGTTTCCATGTTGAATTAAACAACTGACTCATCTTAATAAAGCGATAAGGCGAGGGAGTCATTTTCGCTACGGCTGTGAAGAATGGCTTCACCACCGACAATCTCGATACTAATCAAAGATTGCAGACATTTCTGTAAAGCACGTTTACCATTGCTAATCTTGTTCTCAAGTGCACTGCTAAGCAATCGTAGTGTCTTTTGTACAGGTTGTTTGTTTTCTTGATTGAAATATACAGGGATTGATTTGTTTTGAAAAGTTATTAGTGTTCTCACTAGAAATCACCTCACGAGAGTTATTTCTTACTGGTTATATTAAATTCCAATGCTTAAAATTACCTTAAAATCAGCTTATGAAAACATAAAGGTGAGCAATGTTTGAAAAGTGTTCACAATTCAATTGTGGGCGAAGCATTAAAAAGTCCCGAAAAATCAATTCGCAGCTCCCATTTATATGGAAGAAACACGCATTGTTTCGCATCCTTGCAATAATTAACGTGACTACTGCCTCGAAAGTTCTGAGTCGAATGGACGATATTTTAATATATACGTGGGTCATATGTAACAAAATTACAGGTTGCACATTGCAAACAGGGTGTTTATGTAAGAAAATAGGGATGGAATAGCGTTTCATCTGCATTATTTTGATTTAATTTGACACTAGGACAATTTACATATGAGACCATGGGAGGGATTATTTTGATTCTTACCGTGTATTCCGGCCGGGAGGAAGGCGAGTGGTTCGACATCGAGGTCCCGGATGAATGTACTATTGAACATCTGAAGACATTGCTGGGGGTCCGTATTTTCGGTCAGGCACCGGGAGAGGGCATTCAGTACATCCTTGAAGCCAAATTTCCGGAAGGGTTGTGGTTCTCGCCACAGAACACACAACAGTTAATGGAAACAGGGCTGCGTCAAGGAAGTTGTGTACGGGTCCAGCGGGCGTTTTCCACCACTTCTGAAGAAGCGCCGGTGTATGGAAGACGTTCATTGTTTCAGCAGGACAGCAACGAATGAACAATCTGAACGTATATATTGTTTACGGCAATGAAATATAAGGAGGTCTTCTCTTCGTGAATGTGTTATATCAGCGTTCTCCAAGAATGACACCGGTTCTCAAGGAAGAAAGGCTGGAAATTCTAAGGCCTCCTGCAGAACCAAACAAACCTACATTTTCAATGATTTCTATTATTGTACCGATCATGATGACGATGGTCAGCATCGGTTTCTACGTATATATCAATATGAGCGGCAAAATGAACAATCCGAATTATATGATGTTTCAGATGATGACGGTTATGATGATGCTTACTTCATACACGATTCCGTTTTTTGTATATCTGAGCAACAAGAAGTCCTATCGCAAAAAGTTGGAAGAGCGTACTACCATGTATCGTGCACAACTGGAGAAACATCGTGAAGAGCTGAAGGAAGCTCAAGCGGAGCAAGTGAAGAGTCTGTATGAAATTCATGGGGATCCCAATGTATGTCTTCAGTTGGTGAAGAATCGCAACAGTTCGTTATGGGAACGTTCCCCGGAAGATGATGACTTCTTGCAGGTGCGAATCGGCACAGGCGAAATTCCGTTTCGAATCAAACTTCAGGTTCCTCGTGTGGACGGTTATGAAAAGGATGAGTTAATTGAAGCGGCTCATGAATTGGCAGCTGAGTTCGAGACGGTGCCCGAAGCATCGATTACACTGCCCTTATTTCAGTCGAAAGTGATGGGGTTGGTCGGCAATCGTGAGGAAGTACTCGCTTCATTGCGCGTAATTATTTCACAACTGACCGTCCGTCATTCACCGGATGAATTAAAGATTGCTGCCTTTTATGAAGAAAAGGAATCCAAGGAATGGGATTGGCTGCGCTGGTTGCCCCACATTTGGGATGAAGATCAGGGACAACGCTATATGGCCGACAGGCACAGCGGTGCGCATCAATTGGCGGACAGCTTGTTTTCCGTGTTGAACCGACGGCGCAATAATAAGGAAGATCGCTACAAGAAAACCGTGCAAACTCCTTGTTATGTGGTGGTTCTCTCGGATACGCAATTAATAGAAGAAGAGCCGTTGCTTCCCCTGCTGCTGGAATCAGCTCAGGAGATCGATGTATGTACCATCATATTGGCAAACCGTAAGGAATCGCTACCCATGCATTGTCAGTTAATTATGGAGGCTTCCAAAGGCAAGGGGCTTTATATCAAAAAAACCGAGGATGCTGACGTGATCAGGCAAACATACACGCCAGATGTGATTTCCAGAGAGTCCGCAGAGGCGCTCTCGCGTTATATGTCACCGATTCGTCTGAAACGTTCATCCGCTTCGGATATACCTCAGGTGCTTCCGTTGTTCGACATGTTAAGCACATCACGAGTAGAGGATCTGGATGTGGTCACACGCTGGAGCCAGACACGATATCCGGACACACTTCCCGTACCTATGGGCGTGCGAGCTGGCGGCAAGAAAATTGCGATTAACTTACATGATAAAATCGAACGTCAGGGGCACGGCCCACATGGTCTGATCGCAGGGACAACGGGTTCGGGCAAAAGTGAAGTCATCCAGTCAATTGTGGCTTCTCTGGCTGCCGAGTTCCATCCACATGATCTGGCTTTTATGTTAATTGACTATAAGGGCGGAGGCATGTCGAATACATTTGTGGGCTTGCCTCACGTCGTCGGCACGATCACCAATCTGGATGGGAATTTGATTGAACGAGCCAATATCTCACTGCGGGCCGAACTGGTCAGAAGGCAAAAAATATTAAATGATGCAGGAAATCTCCAGCACATTGATGAGTATTACAAAATTCTGCGTTCCAGACATGAACAGCCGTTGCCGCACTTAGTTATCATCATTGATGAGTTTGCGCAATTGAAGCGGGATCAGCCGGAGTTCATGGATGAATTAATCAGCATAGCGGCCATCGGTCGGACACTGGGTGTACATCTTATATTGGCAACTCAGAAGCCTGCAGGTGTGGTCGATGATAAAATCTGGAGCAATTCGCGTTTCCGTATCTGTCTTCGCGTTCAAAGCGAAGGGGATAGTCGGGATATGATCAAAATTCCGAATGCGGCCTGGATCACCAAGCCTGGTCGTGGATATTTCCAGGTAGGCAGTGATGAAGTATTTGAGGAAATGCAATTCGCCTGGAGCGGTGCGCCGTATAATCAGCAGGAAGATACAACGACGGTACTGCCTGTTATGGAAGTTCGTTTGAATGGGAAACGGGAACCACTATTGACTGGAGAGCGCAGGGCTGTGCTCAAAGGGGAGGATGCGCCCAAGCAGCTTCAGGTATTTATTGATTATGTGGCAGAAGCGGCAGCAGAGGCGGGGATTACCCGATTACCTGGGCCCTGGTTGCCACCCTTGCCTGAGACACTGGAATGGGAAAGCCTCAATGACTGGCAGGAAGAAGAGAATCGTGAAGTATTGCTTGACGGCGGTGCCGCTGGCCTGAAACCTATAGTTGGCTTGCTGGATGATCTGCCTAATCAACGACAGCAGCCGCTCGCACTTCCGGTGGATCAGGGACATCTGGTTGTATACGGTATGCCAGGTCTGGGGAAAACGACGTTTGTGCAAACCTTGTTGATGTCACTGGCCCGTTCTAAACGGACTGAACCTTGGCATGGCTATATTATTGATATGGGGCGGATGATGAAGGATTTCGCAGGTTTGCCTCAGATCGGTGCGGTAATGATGTCTGAAGAGGAAGATCGGATCAAGCGGTTATTCCGATACATCCTGAAACTGTGTGCACAACGCAAGGACATGATCTCGGAAGCTGGGGTTAAGACAATATCAGCTTATCGTCGTACAGCTCATGCAGCCGTGCCGCAGATTGTAGTTGTTATCGATGGTTATCTTTCTTTCCGAAATGCGTATCCCGAGGAGAATGAACTTCTGGAAACGATTCTTCGTGAAGGCGGCAGTTTGGGAATCACGTTTATTCTCACGGCCAACCGTGTTACGGATGTATTTGAGAAATTCAGAAGTAATATTCCTAATGCGGTTTCGTTTGAATTATCTGATCCAAGCGACTATTATTACGCAGTGGGTCGGCCGTCCAAGGCACCTAGCCAGCTTCCACCTGGAAGAGGACTAGTCAAAGGACAGGTTCCTCCATTGATGTTCCAGGCGGCTTTGCCGTCATCCGGAGCAGATGAAGGCAAGCGTTCTTCCGCTCTGCGCCGCATGATTGCAGAGATCAGAGAAAGCTGGAACGGAGAAGAAGCGCCGCAGATTGCGCCGCTCCCGGAAGAGGTTAAGCTCAAAGATGTGCTTATCCGTACAGGAACCTTCGGGCAAGTCGGAGACGTATCATCCTTAACAGTACCCGTAGGTTTGCTGACTGATGATCTTGAACCCTTCCAGCTGAATTTGCGTGAAGGGCCACATTTCATGGTTACGAGTCCGATGGAAGGTGGAAAAACGACATTTTTGCTGACCTGGATGTTATCACTTGCCTATCATGCGTCTCCTGAAGATGTGCAAATATACACGGTAGATATGCGGTATGGTTCCGGAGGACTGGGGGAAATCAGCAGTTTGCCCCATGTCCGCGGACATGTATCCCGTGAAGAACAGCTTGCACCTGTGATCCAACAGTTGTACGATGAAGTTCTAAAAAGAGGCGAGTTAACCGGTGGACCGGAGATCGTTCTTGTTATTGACGATGCGGATACGTTATCCAAGCAATTAAATGATTTTAACGTGAAGGATCAATTGGGAGCGATCGTTCGTCAAGGACGGGATCGAGGTATACATGTGATTCTGTCAGGAGTTCCGGCAGACTTTCCAACCTTTGGTTCTGACTGGGTGAACGATGTGAAGGCTTCCCAGAGCGGATTGTTGTTCGGGACTTTAGACCCTAATGATCTCTCGTTCTTCCGTATTCCTTATTCGGAATCCGGTGGTAGTTCAAATGGGCTGAAGGTACTGCCTCCGGGTCAAGGTTATTATGTTAAACGTAAATATTCCAGGGTTAAAGGTGCAATTCCATGTGATGGCACCTGGAAAATGACTGATTGGATTTCTGAAATTCGTGACCGATGGCATGTTGTAGTTTGAGGGGAGGTGGCTCATAATGTTGACGGTTCATGATTCCAAGCAAAAGGTAGTCACTTTGCAAATAAAAGAGCTTTTTTTCCTGGCCGGGATTCTCGGTTCAGACCGATTGCTTGGCGTGGAAGATCCGTTCCGCGGATATATGGCGGAAGACATTGCTTTGGAGTGGGAACGTGTAAAAACATCCCTGCTTGACAAAGGATATCTGATTCAGGATCAGGACAGCAATGAGCTGATCATGACACCGACCGTTTTCTCCAGGGTAGCCATTGCGGGACTGTCCGACAGGGCTTGCTGGATTCGCTACACGCACAGCGGCAAGTCGTATGAAAGTTATGTGCACTGCACGGATGAACGGGTCGTTGAAGTATCTCGTGTTGCAGACGAACCGGATTCGTTCCGGCTGAGTGATTTGGGGAATGTTCGTGAAGCGATTGATTTTCTGATTCAACGGATGAATTGGAGTGGTCATTCTCCGGCGGAAAAGCCGGCTCTGATGTGCTCCAAGAAAAAATTCTATGATGTGATGAATGATCTGAAGAACAAAGAATTACAGGCAGTGGCTGATGAGTTGGTACAAGAGACGAGCGATCCCGAGGGGTCACTTGCGCTTGCGCGCTGTCTGGTGAACAAGGAATCAGAAGGAGAACTGCGGTTGCTTGTATGGAACGGAGAAGGATGGAATTCACAGTCTGCGGCTTTTGCTGCAAGTACGGTATCCAACTGGCTGTTTCGCATGAGTACTGCGGCTTCGGATGATTGGCTTGTTGCAGCACTGACGACGAGAGAACAGTTTCACGAGATGCTGCTGGACTGGCTTAAACAGCCTGCAGGGGAAGAGGAAAGGTGATGGTAAATGCGCATTCGTGTGGAACCGGATGTGCTTCGGGCACTGAGCAGGCAGATTCAGTATGCGGCGGAGCAAATACAACAAAAGATGACAGTATTGGATCAGGCCATTCATTCGTTGGAGTGGGATCTTGAAGCCCGCGCCGCGATCATGAATGAATGGAATCACAGCAAGCGACTCTGCGAAGCGGCAGTACGTCGTTTTATGGACTTGAGCGTACAGCTGGGACGCAAGGCCTTGTTATTCCAGCAGGTGGACATGGAGTATCGTACAGTGTTGAGTCATGTGAACACAGCCTATGGCAATGCGGTCAATATGTTGAATGTTCTTCAGACAGAGCGTGCAGGGGAGATTATGCCTGCGCATTCGGCAACTGCTGCTGTTGTATCCGATCCATTTTCCGCGGTAGCGGCAGTGTACCGTGTACAGGATGCCGCACCGCCTGATGGCTCACCGGCGACCCTGATTCAGGCTATGCAGCCTGAACCTGTGGCGTGGAGATTCACAGATCCCTCCTTTCGTGGGAGAAGAGGAACCGAACCTGTGGTTTCCTGAGCTCACGGAGGACAAGGTTGAATAAGCAAGACAGCAGAAAGTGAATTTTTTTATAAATAGGCTGTTAGGGGAAGTTTCGAATGCCAAAAATGGGGTAAATAGGATTAGGTCCTTCGGCTTTTGTCCGATCGATCCTTGTATAGTACAATTTGAACAAGCGAATTTAATTGCACAAACCAAGGAGGAATTTACAAATGGCAGGACGTATTTTAGTTACCCCAGAACAGCTTGATCAGGTTTCCAACCAATTTAAACAAAGCGGTGAGCAAAGTCAGCAAATCGTTTCTACATTGACTCAATCCATCACAAGCATGGAAGGACAATGGGAAGGTATGACGAAACAACGCTTCTTCCAAGAATTCCAGGAAGCTAGCAAACAAATGCAATCTTTCGTTCAGACGCTGAATAGCATCAGCGCGGAACTGACGGCTATTGCCAACAAATTCCGTACGGCTGACCAAGCTCGCTAATCTGCGATACATAGTTCGGGCAGGTTCCATATCCGAATTCGCCCAGAATCATATGCAGGAAGCAAGCTGAAGATTTACAACTACAGCAAAAACCGGGCGTTTTCACAACACCCGGTTTTTGTTGCACTATGACAGAATGACAGAGAGAGGGATGAGCATGTCTTTTCAACCAAATCCCGGGGATGAAGTGGTGATTAACGACATTGCCTATATCATTGGGCAGCATCCGGCTGCACCTGGCCTGGCTTACGCCCAAGCTGGAAGGCAGGGTATCGTCTATCAGTTGTTACCCCGTAACGGTTCCATAAGTGGGGCTAAAGCACTAAAAGTATTTTTTCCTAAATTCCGTATCCCGGCTATGGTATATCAGTCTGAGCATATGGAGTCTTATAGTGAACTGCCAGGTTTGCAGGTATGCAAGCGTGATGTGCTCACTCCGGAAAGAAACGGAGCGCTCATTGGAGAACATCCTGATCTGTTGTATGCGGTATTGATGCCGTGGGTGCATGGTCTGACCTGGTTCGATGTAATCAGCGATCAGAAGCAGCTGACAGCAGAGGAAAGTCTGAAGCTGGCGAGAGCTCTGGCCGGGACCGGTTCAGCCATGGAACAGCGTGGGCTGGCTCATTGTGATTTGTCCGCACCCAATGTGATGATTCCGTTTTTTTCCGAAGTGGAGAACCTGCGAGGGGTTTCAGCAGTAGAACTGGTAGACGTTGAACAGATGTACGGTTCCAGAATGGATCGTCCGGATGCTTTGCTTGCCGGCTCACCGGGCTATGCGGCCCATCGGACAGTGAACAGCGGTTTGTGGAGTGCGTATGCCGATCGTTTTGCCGGAGCAGTTATCATTGCTGAGATGTTAAGTTGGTCTGATGCAGTGATTGTGGAAAAAGCATGGGGAGAAAGTTATTTTGACCAGCACGAAATGCAGACGGTAAATGAACGTTATTATGCCATGAGAGAATCGCTCCAGAAGCGCTGGGGCTCCAAGGTGTCAGATCTGTTTATTCGTGCCTGGGAGAGTCATGATCTCAGCAGCTGCCCTACGTTTGGCGAATGGTTTGTGGCGCTGGCTGCTGTGGATATCCATCTGGCAAGCGCAGCATCTGTTGAAGAATCTGAAGTTAAGGTTTCAGACCAGACAAATGCAGTCGAGACGAACCCGATTAAAGGGACAGGAGCAGGAAACGGTATATCGGATAAACAGGGAATTATGGATCAGAACGTGCCCGCCACGGAACCTTCACCTGGTCAGGAAGCGGTAGTCAATCGTCTCTTCCTTCAGGCGAGAGCATTGGAGGATGAAGGCAAACCGGCTGCGGCGCTCGAAGTGTATCGTTCACTACATCATTTCATTCCGGATAACAGTGCGATGCAGGTGGAAGTTGAGGCTGCGATTCAAGAGCTGGACGCGAAGCTAAATCCCAAGCATGATGATGCAGCTCAGCCAGCCAAGATACCTTTTTACCGATCCAAAAAGTTTATGATTTCTTCGGCGGTGCTGATTGTTCTGCTAGCTGGAACCGTACCAACGGTTAAAATATTGGCCGATCAGGCTGAGGTTAAACAGAAGGAGCAGGCGGCGGCTGCCAAGCAGGCCGAACAAAAGGCTGCGGAAGAGGCCGAAGCTGCGAGGCTGACTGCTCTAAAGCAGCAGGAAGAAGAAAAGAAACAAAAAGCGGCAGATGCGGCGAAACTGGATGCAGAGGAAAAGAAAAAGCTGGCTGAAGCGGAGAAAAAGAAGGCAGAGGCCAAGAAGAAAGAAGAAGAGCGTAAAGCACTTCAGGCCAAGTATGATAAGCAAGCGAAATATGAGGCTTATCTGGCCAAGCAGAAACAACAGAAGCTTGAAGCAGCCAAGAAGGCTGAACAGGAAAAGTACGACAAACAGGCGAAATATGAGGCTTATCTAGTCTGGAAAAAAGAAAATGACGCCAAAATTGCGAAGCAGGAAGCGGAGCGTAAGGCAGCAGCCGAGGCTCAGCGCAAACAGGAGGCGGCTCAGAAAGCTGCGCTCAAGAAAAAACGTGCCCAGAATGTCGTCACACTGATTGCCCATTACAATAAAGCGTATAATGCGCAAAAAGGCAGAAAAATTGAGAATGCCGAATCCTACGCGCGTGATTTTAAAAATCTGTACAATACCGATGCTACCTATTTCAAAGGTGTAGGTAAAGTGGCAGCACGAATGAATGCAATCAATAAATTCCTAAGCAATACGGATTATACATTACCCAACTTGTAAAATAACGTCAACGACGGAGGTGACACATCCCAGATGAACTATACTATTCAAGCATCCCAGCGCACACCCGCACTGATTATCTATCTAATTGATATTAGCGCCTCCATGAACATGGTTCTGGACAACCGTCGGCGGATTGATGTCGTCTATGATGCCTTATCTTTGGCTATTCGCCAAATGGTGTTTCGTTCGACCAAGGGCAACCGACTGACACCCCGTTACAGGATCGCGATTCTGGCATACAGCGACGATGTGTACGATCTGTTGAACGGGATAAAAGGAATTGACGAGATCGCTGCTGTAGGTTCCTTACCCGACTTAACACCGAAAAGATTCTCGGATTCAGCGAAAGCTTTCTTGCAGGCCGAGAAAATTCTGCAGGCTGAAATTCCAAATATGCAGGATTGTCCTGCACCGCTTGTATGTCATATGACCGATGGGGTAGCTACAGGCGAAGATCCGGAGCCCATTGCCAAAAGAATCATGGGTATGAGCGTGCCTGATGGCAATGTACTCGTCGAGAATATTTTTATATCCGATCATCTGCTGGAGGGCCCCATTCCGGAGCCGCGAAGATGGAAGGGAATATCCCAGGAGACAGTCCTCCAGGATGAACATGGGGAAAAGCTGCGCAATATGTCCTCGGTTCTGCCGGAAAGTTATCGTGAAATGCTGGTTGAGGCGGATTATTTGCTTTCACCTGGTGCATTGATGATGCTTCCTGGTACTTGTGCAGAACTGGTATCCATCGGGTTTCAGATGTCCGCTGCTACGCCTGTGAGATAGGAGGGGAAATCATGAGAGCGATGCGTTTGGCAACATTGTCTGCTGGAGATAAGGGAAGCCGTGCGGACCATTATCAGGGCAACTTTCGCTATGTGAGTGCCCAGACCAGGGAACAGCCGTTGACCCGATATCAAGGTACTTTCAAGTGCAGGTACGGTTATGGAAGAGCGGCGGAGACTGTTAATCAAGGAGACACCGGACAGGATTTTGCTGCTGTTCGCATGAATGGTAATGTATGTACTTTCGTATTATGTGATGGGGTAGGCATGAGTTACCTTGGTGATTTTGCTGCACGCTTTCTGGGGAACGCCTTGTTGGAATGGCTGGAAACGACACAGCATCCTTCTTTGGATACTATGGAGCGTCTGCTTCATGATTTGACCAGTCCGGCATCCGAACAGCTGGAGAAGTTGCAGCCTTTGGAAAATTCACCTGTACTGCTGCGGGAAGTGCTGATGGAGAAGCGGAGCAAGGGAAGTCAGGCCATGTATGTGTGTGGACGCATCGAGCTCTCGGCGGGCAATCGAAAAAGCAAAGTGTGGTTAGCCTGGCAAGGGGACTCCCGCATCCGTCTCTGGCGTAACGGTCAAGAACAATCGGCAGCATTTCAGGTGAACTGCCGTACGAATGAACGTTGGTCTACACTGGAGGGTCCGGTTGGTGGCCAACCGCATATCTATGAGGCTAAACTGTCTGCCAATGAAGTAGTTCGTCTTCAACTGTACACGGATGGCCTGAATGACCTGGATGCGATTCAGGCTTATATACCAGATGAGCACATCCAGGTACTGCTGGATGCCAGACATACCGGTGGGCTTGAAGATGATGCCGCTTTCATTGAGCTGGAATGGTAAGGTCGGGTGAAGCATTACGGGATGATCTGATTATGCTGCTAAAAATGGTGAGCCTTAACTGCGAAAAAACTTATCCGTATTGATTTAAAAGACACTCTTTTTGGGTAATCTTGTGAAGAATCTACTTACAGATATTGCATGAACGTACATTCTTACATAATTACTGAGCGAGAAGGAGTGGAATGGATAATGACACAACATAACGGCAAACCAAGATTCGAAGGCAAAGTCGCCATTATTACAGGTGCTGGTTCGGGGATTGGCAAAGCGGCAGCACTCAAACTGGCGAGTGAGGGAGCACATGTTGCACTGCTCGATCTGGTTAATGATCGGATTTCGGAGACGGAAGCCGAAATTAATAAGCTGCGTGCAGGTGCGGCAAGAGCATTCGATGTAGATATTTCCGATCCTGCCCGAGTGGAAAAAGCAGTTCTGGAGACCATTGAATTGTTCGGCGGTCTGGATATCGTTTTTGCCAACGCAGGTATTAATGGTGTATCGGCACCGATTGAGGAAATTCAGGTTGAGGATTGGCAGCAGATTATTACGACCAATCTGAACGGTACTTTTTTTACGATCAAGTATGCACTGCCTCATATGAAGAAACGTGGTGGCGGTAGTATCATTATCACGAGCTCCATTAATGGTAATCAGCGCTTCTCCAGCTTTGGCATGTCGGCGTACAGTACATCTAAGGCGGGGCAGGTTGCTTTTGCGAAGATGGCTGCGCTGGAATTGGCGAAGTTCAAGATTCGTGTCAATGTCATCTGTCCTGGAGCGATTGCCACAAATATTGACCAAAGTACGGTCAAAACGGATGAGTTGCATCAAATCGTCATTCCGATGGAATTTCCGGAAGGCCAGCAACCGCTTGCGGACGGACCGGGTCAGCCAGAGCATGTCGCTGATCTCGTAGCTTTCCTGGCTTCTGCGGAGTCCAGACACATTACAGGTGCGGAAATTGTCATTGACGGTGCAGAATCTCTGCTGAGCTAAATGAGCATTTTGTATCCATCCATAGAGCGACTTTCAATCAGCGTCGTGAACAAATTAAATGGAAGGATGTAAAATGTTGAAAATGGATGTATCTATGAAGTCGTTCCTCTGGAACGGCTTTTTTTGTTATAATGCTAACATTCGAATAGACACGTGGAACATTAATTAGGAGAGATGAGATGAAGACGGATTTACCGATACAACAGATTATTCCTGAGCTGAGGTTGTTATTTCAGGAGAAGGATACAGGTGTGTTAATTGCGGAGCCGGGTGCGGGTAAAACGACCGTAGTCCCGCTGGCACTTCTGGAGGAGCCATGGGTTGCTGGACGGAAAATCATTATGCTGGAGCCCCGCAGGCTCGCCGCTCGCTCGGCAGCTGCACGAATGGCAGCTTCACTAGGTGAAAAAGCAGGACAGACCGTAGGGTATCGGGTGCGGATGGATACGCGTGTAAGTCAGTCCACTCGCATAGAAGTGGTGACGGAGGGTGTATTGACCCGGATGCTTCAACAGGACCAGGGCCTGGAAGACACGGCGATGATTATCTTTGATGAATTTCATGAGCGGCATCTACATGGTGACCTTGGTTTAGCGCTTGCGCTTGAATCCCGGGCCATGCTGCGTCCAGATCTGAAACTGCTGGTGATGTCGGCCACACTGGACCCGGCTCCTGTCTGTACGCTGCTTGGTGAGGGGACCCAATGGATTGACTGTCCTGGACGAACATTTCCGGTGGAGACCCGATATGTATCCAAACCGGCATCCGAGCAGATCGAAACTTTTACGGCTGAGGCCGTCGTTAAGGCATTGGCAGAACAGGAAGGGGATGTGCTGGTTTTCCTACCGGGTGCAAAAGAAATCCATCGCACAGAGCGAGAGCTGTCCAACCGTATGATTCCTGCTTATGTTGAGGTACATGCTCTATATGGCAGCATGCCTGTAGAACGGCAGGATGAAGCTGTGCGACCCGCAGATGAAGGTAAACGGAAGGTTGTGCTGTCCACGTCGATTGCCGAATCCAGTCTTACCTTGGCTGGAGTCAAAGTCGTGGTGGACGCAGGGCTGAGCCGTGCGTCTGTATTTTCGCCGCGGACCGGCATGAGTCGGCTCGTTACCCTGCCGGTATCCAAGGCGTCAGCCGATCAGCGGCGAGGGCGCGCGGGGCGGATTGCACCGGGCGTGTGTTACCGGCTATGGAGCGAAGAGGCCCATGGCGCGCTGCCTGAGGCAGCAAAGCCGGAGATTGCCTCCGCGGACCTTGCGCCGCTGGCGCTGGAGCTTGCCGCCTGGGGTGTCCAGTCCCCTGCAGAGCTGCAGTGGCTGGACACTCCGCCTGCCGCAGCCTACGGCCAGGCACAGGCGCTGCTGCGCCAGCTGGGCGGCCTGGACGAAGCAGGCCGCATCACGCCCTTCGGGCGGCGGATGAACACGCTTGGCGTGCATCCGCGACTGGCCAGCATGCTGCTCCGCGCGGCGGAGCTTGGGCTGGCCAGCTACGCCAGCATGCTGGCGGCACTGCTGCAGGAGCCTGCGGGCCTCCGCAGCAGTGGCGGTGCAGGCGCGGGCACCGATCTGCGCCCGCGCGTGGAAGCGCTGCTGACTGCGGACAGCAGCGGCATGCCGCAAGCGGCAGCGTCTGTCGCAGACGTCGCTGCCGTGCGGCGCATGCTCCAGGAGAGCCGCCAGCTGCGCTCGGCGCTCGGCCCGGCGGCCGATCCGGTACGGCCGGATGAGGACAGCTGCGGATGGCTGCTGTCCTTCGCTTATCCGGACCGGATCGGGCAACGCCGGGAGGACGGCCGCTATCTGCTGAGCAGCGGCCGTGGGGTACGGCTCGCAGCGACAGAATCGCTGAGCCGTTCAGCCTATCTGGTCGCAGCCGAAGCCGACGACCAGGGCGCGGATGCGCGCATCCTGCTGGCTGCGCCAGTGCAGGAGAAGAAATTGCTGGACTTTGGTCCACATCTGTTGCATGAAGAAGTTCAAGTGGCCTGGGACCGAAACACCCGCAGTGTGCGAGCACATAGAAGGCTGCAAATTGGAGCCATTACGTTGAAAGAGAGCAGCATTGCACAGCCACCCGAAGACCAGGTGCTCGAAGCATTACTCTCAGGAATACGTATCGAGGGGCTGGATTGCCTGCCCTGGACAAAATCATCACGACAGCTGGCGGACAGGATGCGCTTTTTGCATCATCATGTGCCGGAATGGCCTGATCTCATCGAAGATCATCTGACCGAAGAACTGGCAGAACATCTCAGCCCTTTTCTGACAGGCATGCGATCTGCTGCGGATCTCAAGAGATTGTCGATGCAGGATGTGCTGCTCGGCGGACTGAGCTGGGAACAGCGACAGCAATTGGATCGTGAAGCTCCTACACATATACAAGTGCCTAGTGGTTCACGCATTCCTGTGGACTATAGCCGATCTGAAGATCCTACGCTCGCGGTGAGACTGCAGGAGATGTTTGGACAGCAGGAGACCCCGCGTATTGGTGGTGGTCGAGTACCACTGACCATACATTTGCTTTCCCCGGCGCAGCGGCCTGTACAGGTCACACGAGATCTGGCCAACTTTTGGCGGGAGACTTATTTTGAGGTGAAGAAAGACTTGAAAGGTCGTTATCCCAAACATTATTGGCCGGATGATCCGCTCGAAGCGATAGCGACTAACCGGGCTAAACCACGAATTTAGCTAGAATGTGTTTTCCAGCCTCGGTCTGAGAGTTGGGTCTGAACGTGCTCTGAGTGGGCGAGTATGCGATCGGCGGATTTGTGTCTTGAGTACTAACGAACCACGTGCAGGCCCTAGCGCGGTGACCCGCTGCATATCAATGGTCGGTCATTCTCCTAGTCCTTTAAGGATATGATATTGCGGTGGAAGGGTTTGAAAGAAAACAAGGCGGGTAATAACATAGCGAACCACTCAATTAGATGAGGAGGGATTCACTATGCAAAAGAAAATCGTAGGTGTGTTTAATACAGAACGTGAGGCATCATCCGCAATCGAGGGACTGAAAGCGCAAGGGTTCACTTCAGATGAAATCTCGGTCGTTACACAGGATCGGGATGAAATGAAAGCTATTCGCGAAGAAACGGGTACAAAAGCGCCCGAAGGTGTAGCTGCAGGTGCGGCAACAGGCGGAGTGCTAGGTGGAGTAGCTGGATTGCTCGCTGGCATTGGCGCATTGGCGATTCCGGGCATCGGTCCTATTCTGGCCGCAGGCCCTATTGCCGCAGCCTTTACGGGTGCAGCTGTAGGTGCAGGAGCAGGCGGACTTGTAGGTGGACTCGTGGGTCTCGGCATTCCGGAAGAGGATGCAAGACAGTATGAGGAATACGTGCAAAGTGGTAAAATCCTGCTACTCGTGGACTCTACGGATCGGGACACGGATGTTTATGACGTGTTTAGCAGTAACAGTTATGTGAACCGAGACAGAATCGATGTCAATCGGGATGATGTTACGGTTGAGCGCACGGATCTCGATATGGAAAATCAAAGATTGGAAGCTCGGGATAAGGCCGCTCGACTTGGCAACAATACTTTTCTATAATAAATCGGTTCAGTAAAGACAGGAATCTTCAACTGGAATGACATAAGTGAGCCACCAGGTGGTCATCAGCCGGTTTCCTTTAGAGGAAGCCGGCTTTTGTCCCTGTTTTAACTTCCTGCTGTAGCAAGGTTCAGGTGTTAAACCTGCCAGGCAGGGAATAACAATACATACAGTAATACGGCCAGGGCCAGTCCGATCACCAGCAGCATCAGCGTCAGGAACCGAATCAATTTCGTGGATGCCTGGAATGTTTGTGAATTAATCTGATTGCGTTTTCGGTGATAAGCGGAAGCAGAGCACAGGATGATCAGAATACCACTGACCAAGGAAGTAATACCAATGATGATTGCTGCGATATGGGCCATCCGATCATAGGCCGTTGAACTGAAGCCGAAGCCGGCTGCAAGAAAGCCAATGCCAACCATGGCAATGCCGGTACGAACCCAGGCCAAAAAGGTCCGCTCGTTGGCCAGATGCTGTTGTACATATTTGGAGTCAATGGTAGTTATGCTTTGGTCTGTATCTGAGATGTGAATCACCCCGTTCATCAATATATGGCTTCATTGTACGTCGTTTTCATGGCAAAACCAAGAAAGGAGGCTGTCTGTTATGCCTCGTAAAGAACGAATTACAGAAATCGAGAGTCTGAGGGGAATTGCTTTTGCGGCGGTCGTCCTTCAGCACTCCATAGCACATTATTCCGTGGTCCCAGAAGCGGGACTGGAAGACGGCGTATTGCTCGCGATCCTGCTAATGCTGTCCAAATTTGCAGTACCCCTGTTTATTTTCATCACAGGTATGGTGCTTTTCTATAATACAGGAGACAAGTTGCATTATGGACGTTTCATGCAAAAGCGTTTAACCGATGTCATCGTCCCCTATATGATCTGGTCCCTGATCTACTTCACACTCGGGCCTCGTGGCTGGAACGGATTTGGTTGGCAGGATATCCCTGACCTTGGTTTGAAATTAATCACGGGTAAAACGACCTCGCATTTTTGGTACATTATTATGCTTATTCAGTTTTATCTGTTGTTTCCCCTGTTTTTGCGAGCAATCCGTTATGTCTATAACCGATATGAGGCGAAGGGGCGCACAATAGCTCTTCTGATCTCCGGTGTGGTGTACCTTGTGCTCGCGGATCAATTGCGAAATATCGCCAGGTTTATGGAATGGTTGAATGTCCCCGTGCTGACCGATGCCTTTACAATCTATGCCGATCGAAATTTTCTGTATTTCTTTTTTTATTTTGTGCTTGGTGCGGCGGCCGGGCTATCGGTTCAACGCTGGAATGAGTGGATTCAACGTTTGCGCTGGGGATATTGGACCGTGTTTATAGTCCTTGGTCTTCGGTTTATATATAAGTTAATGCTGGAGTTCCAGAAGCCGGAGGGTATACAGATTACGTTCTATACCGTCAGTCTCATTCGACCGGATATGATCTTATTCCTCATTGCTTCCATCCTGGTGATGTACCAGCTGGCTGGCAAGCTCCACAATATCAGAGTAACACGATTGCTGGCGTGGATTGGCGGGGTGTCATACGGGGGCTACCTGATGCACATGCTGATGTTGCGCTACAGCTACATTCCGGATGAACAGTTTTATGTGGCATGGGGATTAAACCCCGTAGTGCGCATGATCATCACCTGGCTGCTTGCGCTTACGTTATCCTGTGTACTCACATGGCTCATCTCCCGTGCAAGCTGGGGCAAGTGGATTGTGGGAACCGTACCGAAGTCCAAACCTGATTAACAGGTGAATACATCATCATATGAAAAATTCAGAACAACAGTGAGTTTAGGGCAAAAAAAATGAAGGCAACAACCTGAAAAAAAGTGACGCCAATAACACGACGAACACTTTTGAAATAAATTTTAAAATTTCATTGCATGAAAAATTCATAATAGAAAACCCAAATTCTCGCTCTACCTTACGTTCCTGCCTATCCATCATTTCTCCTTCTTGCTTTCCAATTTCCATGGACTAAAGGAAGAAAGACGGATAAAGATGGCAGAAGGGGAACGTAAGTTTTATAATACTAGATATATAGAGCTGACAGGAGGGGAATGAACGTGGCTTTTATGATTGCGCAGCGGGCATTTATTAAGCTGTATCTGATTACCATGGTTGAACAGCATAGGGGATACGGCTATGAAATGCTGGAGGCAATGAAGCAGGAATTCAAAGCCTACGGTTATGTACCACCCCAGAGCGAGATATACCGGGCGCTGCATGAATTGGTTCAACAGGGTGTCTTTTATCGTACGAAGAAGCTGAAGGGCAGTGATCCCAAAGTCGATTTTCAGGAAATCGTTTTATATCACTTCACGGATGATGGTGCGGAGAAAGCTGAATTATATAAAAAACAGGTTAAGGCCGATCTCGATCGTTGTCTCGGCATGTTACACAAGGCAGAAGAGGACAATTACGGAGTGAAAGGAAGATAAGCATGGACAGACACTTACAGTGGGGTGTACTTGGTACATCTACAATCGCGAAAAATGCAGTCATTCCGGCGATTCAACAATCCGAACGTGGTGAAGTCTTGGCGATTGCCAGCCGCAGCAAGGAGAAGGCGGAAGCTCTTGCGAATGAACTCGACATTGCCAGAGCGTATGGTAGTTATGATGAACTCATTGCGGACCCGGATATTGAAGCTGTGTATATTCCTCTGCCGAACCACATGCACAAGGAATGGACAATTAAGGCTGCTCAGGCTGGAAAACATGTATTATGTGAGAAACCAGCTGCTCTGAATTCAGAGGAAGCGGCGGAAATGATTGAGGTATGTCAACAGCACGGCGTGCTGTTTGCAGAAGCCATTATGTATCGATACCATCCCAAGCATAGACGTGTGCAAGAGATTATAGCCAGTGGGGAGATTGGTACGGTCAGAGCCCTCCATGGCAATTTCACATGTAATACTGCTGACGATAAAGATAATGTAAGGTTCAAAAGGGAGATGGGCGGAGGATCATTATTTGATCTTGGCGTATATCCTATCTCGGCAGCTCGTATGTATCTTGGGCAGGAGCCGGAAGCTGTAACGGTACACGCTCTATTTTCGGAAGAGCATGATGGCGTCGATATGATGGCTTCTGGACTTGTGGAGTTTCCCAATTCAGTAGCATTAACGTTTGACTGCGGCATGTGGGCCTCTGGACGAGCCGAGATGGAGATTCTCGGTACCGATGGGCGGATTGAACTTCCTAAGGTGTTCGGCTGGGAGAATAGTGATATTCCACCACAGATTATCGTGCACACCGATTCCGTCAGCCGTGAGGAACGTGTATCGGTGTCCAACTCCTACGTTTTGCAGGTGGAGACCTTTGCAGCCGCAGTGCTTGAAGGAAAAGAGTTACCGTTTAGTCCGCAAAATACCATTCAGAATATGCGTGTTATTGATGCATGTCTGGAATCGGCAAGAACCCGTCAACGGGTGCAATTATAGATTAAAGCAAGAGCTAACATGATAGCATGATAGATGATAAGAAATGATCGAAATGGTAGACTCCATCCGCGGGATGTGAGTCTTTTGTTATATTTAAATGTTATATTTATATATTTTTACAATAATAACGGTTAAATTTGATATTTCCTCCAAAATGATGTGATATAAATAGTAAATAGATGGCTTGTTCACTATAATCTAGCAGAACGTACATCCTGGCAGAATTCACATCTCATATCACTTACATAGTGGCAACGTTCATCCATTTTAGAGTCATTGGGAGGCTGGATTTATGAAAAAGTTTTTGTCTTCAGCTCTGCTAGCGGTTATGTTAACGATTGTTTTCTTCACAGGTTCACAGATCGCTCCGGTTGGACAACAGAAGGCTTCAGCTGCAACGTGTACCATTATCAATACGTTTACTGGTGTGGCCAACTATCTCAGCGCTAACGGACAACTGCCATGTAACTACATTACCAAAGCACAGGCAACGGCACTAGGCTGGGTATCGTCGCAAGGTAATCTCGCTACGGTCGCTCCAGGCAAAAGTATCGGTGGAGACGTATTTAGCAACCGGGAAGGCTTGCTTCCAGCAGCGAGTGGCCGCACTTGGCGTGAAGCGGATATCAACTACACTTCCGGTTTCCGTAATTCTGACCGTATCCTGTACTCCAATGACGGCTTGATTTACAAAACGACAGACCACTATGCATCCTTTACTCGCTTGAAATAAGGAAGGACAAGACAGACATGAAGAGGGTAGTACTTAACGGTGAGGACTTTTACAGCACGACAGAGTTACATGAGCTATTGAAGCAAAAGCTTGAACTGCAAGACTTTTACGGTGCAAATCTGGACGCCTTGTGGGACTGCCTTACAGGCATGATTGAGCTGCCGCTTGAATTAATCTGGACGAACTACCAGATCAGCAAGGAACGGCTGGGTAGTGAGGCAGAGAAGGTGTACCAGTTGATGCTGGAGGCGGATGAAGAGAGTATTGGATTTCAATTCAAGACTGAGGACTAGTACATGAATTACGAATCATAGCAGCAAATATTGGTACAAAGAGAACAGACCCTTCGGTCTGTTTTTTTGTATTTTATAGGGATATACACAACGTTAAAAATATTTTCACGAAAGGGTTGATTTTCGCATATCATACGTTAAAATAAAATTAACATTAAAAATATTTTCACGTTGAGAGGCGGAGTAATCATGAGCGAAGGTACAGTCGCACACAAACAAGGGATCGGGGAATTAATTCGGATTAAACCATATGTGCAGTTTATGGTGAGCAAGGTAGTATCCAGATTCGGCGATTCGATTGATTCCATTGCCTATAGCTGGATGGTGTACATTCTTACAGGTTCAAAGCTGCTAATGGGAACACTGCTGGCTGTTAACTTTTTGCCGAGTATCTTTCTGGGGCTGTTTGTCGGCGCACTGGTTGATCGCATGTCGCCCAAAAAGGTGATTGTGCTCACGAATACTGGTCGAGGATTATTTGTTGGCATTACAGCACTATTGTTTGGTCTGGGTGAACTGCAAGTCTGGCATCTGTTCGTCATCACCATTTTGAATTCCCTTTTGGAATGTTTTGCGTCACCCGCAGAGGTATCCAGTGTACCGCGATTACTTCCCAAATCAATGCTGCTGTCTGGTAATGCCATGGCCTCATCTGCAACCCGGGTTGCAGAACTCGCAGGACTTGCAGTGGCGGGAACGTTAATTGCAACGGCAGGGATTACATGGACGATATTAATCGATGCGGGCTTGTTTGCTTTAAGTGCACTCCTGATGAGCCGTGTGGGGTACCCGAAAACTAAAACATCATCTAACAATGAAAATAAAACATTAGAATCATCTGATTCTCCTCCAGCAAGAAAAAGTATATTTTCTGAAATGACAGAAGCCTTTCATTTTATGCGTAAACATGTGTTGTTACTGATCGTTTCCATTCTGTTTGCCTTCGTTAACTTCTGTCTGATGCCATTCAATGTTCTTCGCACGCCATATGTCATTGAAACGTTGCACGCCGGAGCAGGAGGGTTAAGTCTACTCAGTGGGCTGATTGTGGCAGGCATGGTACTGAGTGGCTTGTGGCTGTCTCACCGAGGATCGAATTACCGTAAAAGTGTGCTGGTCATCGTCGGCATTGTCATGTTGGGGCTCAGTTATGCCATGACTGCAATCCCGGCTTACATGACGTCCTACCAGCTGCCTGTTGCTGCTGCCTTTTGTTTGATGATGGGCATGGGGATTCCACTCGCTACAACACCCCTTGCGTCCTATCTGATGGAAGTTACGCCTTCCGATATGCTTGGCAGAGTGTATGCCCTTCAAAGTATGCTCGTTGTGAGTGTTGCTCCATTAGGCAGCTTGGTTTCAGGAGCCCTTGCCGATTGTGTGGCATTGCCGATTCTGTTTATCGTGTTTGGTGTTTTGCTTGCTATGTCAGCCGCTTTGGTACTTCTGAGCAAGACTTTCCGCACCGTTCTATAAAAAGGCTTCAGGAAGCCTGTTATCTTCAGCCTGTTTTGACCGAAACCCTGTTCGGACGGTATAATATACACATGATGGGCAACAGGTACCCCGGAAATGAGGATACAGGTATGCAGCGCAAAGTACTTTCAACGATTGAAGAAATCAAGGTCTACTCCGATCCGTATCGGATACAGATCATGAATATGTTTAATAAACAGGGTAGACCCTCTACGGTTAAAGAGATCGCAGACCAGATGGGCGAAGTGCCAGCCAAGGTACATTATCATGTGAAAAAACTGGAGAAAATCGGTCTGCTCACCATCGTATCCACTCGTGAAATTAATGGAATCATCGCCAAATATTATGAGCCCTTCAAGGGAGAAATTCAGCTCCGTAACGAAGATGAAGAGAATTCACCTTTGAAGGAGGTATTTCGTTCCGAAACCTTCAAATTGTTAAATGAAATGTTTGAGCAGAGCCGTCGGCGATTCATGAATCAGGCGGAAAACGGGGACCGTATGTTTATCTCAGATATGACGTTGTATGCTAGCCGGGAAGAAGTAGAGCAGTTGTACAACAACATTACGAAGATGTGTGAACCCTATTTAACGAAAGACAGGCATGATGCGGACCAAGAGGTCTTTCATTTATTCAGTTCCCTATCCAAAGATACGGTGAATAAGCCTGCTTCGGGAACCACTGGGAAATTGAAAAAGAAAGCTTCACCCGATAAGGGCAAGTCTGTTGCGAAAACGTCAAGACCTGCTAAAAAGCAGAAGGAATCCTCGTCTGGTGGTCAGGCGGAAGATTAACCGAAGCATATTCATCGGCTTTATTGAAGTTCCGTCTGTGTAAAGATGATATGCTGGACCAAGAAAAAAAGCCGCCATTGGCGGCTTTTTCATGCGTAATTTGGCATGGTGAAAGACATGTACCTATCTAAGCGTAAACGACCTTAATTCGTTCATAAACTACATGTTTTCATCATAATCTTTCACGTCACGTTTGGCTGCAGTTGCGGGGGAGTTCGATGTGCCATATTCCTCGACGGCTTCCCAGGCGTCAGCGTTATCGAACTTGCCAGCATTGCGCTGTCTTACTTCACCGGCACCGCTTGGCGGCATCGTCATGACTTCCTCCTCAACGGGCCGTTCGTTGCTTAACTCGCGGTTAGGCGTATCATCGATACAGTAGGCTGTGTAAGGGATCGCTTCGAGTCGTTCAAAGGGAATATCTTTACCACAGGTCACACATGAGCCATACGTTCCCTGTTCGATTCGCTCCAACGCTTCATTCACCTGGTTGAACTCGTCGGTTAACGTATCATCTATCGCCAAGTCACGGCTTCGCTCAAACGTCTCCGTACCAGCATCTGCTGGGTGATTATCGTATGATGACAGCTCGCCAGTTGAATCTTTCAGGGACTCGGCTGGAGCACCGTCTTCCATGCTGGATTCAAAATGACGCTGTAGGTTTTCACGTTGTTCCAAAAGAGCGTTTTTCAGCTCTTGAAGTTGATCTTTGGTTAATGTACTCATAAGGACATGCTCCTTTCCCGCAATGGGGTTGTAGTCAGTCCTTACCCGAATTTCATAAGAAGCAATCAGTTTCATGTGTAAAGAGGGTCGTTCGATTTTATATCTGACGGATAATGTGTTATAAAAAATATAGAGAGAAAATGCGGCGGTATCAAAGATCTTCTTGTGCTTACCGCGGCGCGTTTGATAATGGAGGGTTGTCAATATGGATGAGCATATGAAACGAAGATTGGACAAACAAAGACAATTGTTCAAGCAATTGGGCGTGCAGCTCGACGCTTTATCGATTCATGAAAAACAATTCAATTATAAACTTCGTGGTTATGATCCGGATGAGGTTGATGCCTATCTAGATTTGGTTATTAAAGATTACGAACGTTTCTATGCCAATATAGCGGATCTGATGGACAAGTGGCAAGAGCAGCAGTTAACGATTAGGGATCTGAAGTCATCGGCGAAGCCAGTGGAAGATCCAACGAAGATTGATCGCAAACAACTGGATGATATTGTGAAACAATTGGAGTACAGCGTTCGGCAGTTAAAAATCCGGGCACGCCCTGAACAGGACCTGTTCTCCGAGTAAGTCTACACATCTGGGATGATATAAAATCAGCATTATAATGCTCAAATAAAAGGTGGTTAATCATGAGTACTCATTTTTCGGTCAGTGTGCATTGTTTGTTGTTGTTGTCTTTCAGCGCGCCTGAACGAATCACTTCGGCACTGATTGCAGGTAGCGTGAATACCAACCCTGTTGTGGTCAGACGTATTCTGGGCGGGTTGAAAAAGGCAGGACTTGTGGACTCCTCACCAGGAACGAGAGGATTTTACCTCGCCAAGCCCTCAAGCGAAATCACATTAGCCATGATCTATCAGGCTGCCAAGGATGAAGGCCCATTGTTTCCGATTCATGGTAACTGTAATCCGAATTGTGATGTTGGCCTTCGTATTGATAGCCTTCTGACCAATTTGTATCAGGTTGCTGAAGCAAAGGTGGAACAGTTTTTCGCATCCATTACCCTTGAAGATATGGAGCGTTCCTGTTCCCAGCTTGAAGTTCTTCCAACACATGCCGAATAAAGCGTAATGTAAGGGAAAGGGAAGGTGTGCTGTACTATGAAAATTATTGTCATCTCGGACACTCATTTACCTCGAAGAGCACGTAAATTACCCGATCCCTTGGTTGAGGCGCTATCAGATGCTGATCTGATTCTCCATGCGGGGGATTGGTCGGACTGGAGTGTACACAAGCTGCTCAGCGCTTATGCACCCGTTGAAGGTGTTGCCGGTAATACGGACCCGCCTGAAATAGGTCAAAAACTCGGGTTCTCCCGCATCGTTGAAGCGGACGGTTTACGTCTTGGTCTTGTACATGGTCATCTGGGATCGAAGTCTACAGAGCAGAATGCGATCCACACCTTTGCAGGACAGCAGATGGATGCTGTGATTTTTGGACATTCGCACATTCCAGTGATGCATACGGTCAATGATGTGCTGATATTTAATCCGGGCTCTCCTACGGATCGGCGCTTTCAGCCCCAATATTCTTTTGGTATCATGACGACACATTTAGGGAAGTTGCAGGCGGAACATGTTTTTTTTGATGTAAAATAGAAGTTGCAAACCAGGCATCTCGAATCAGAAGGATCTTCTGTTATTCGGGGTGCTTTTTGCTATGTATGCAATCAAAAGGGAACTTGCAAGTTATCTCTGAATGGGGAATATGGTCTGCTGTTTATCTGTCATTCATCTCTTCTCGTTGCCCCCTATGGAGGCCTTCGTATGAATGATACAATGCGTTTACAACAATAAATTGAATACGTTTACATAAGGAGATGAATGTTGATGAAATTGTCTGTATTCACTGTTGCCACACCGGACTTGACCGCAGAAGAATTGGCTTCTGCTGCAGCCGCAGCAGGCATTGAAGGGATCGAATGGAGATATCGTGGAATACCGGCGGATGCTTTGTCCGAAGAACCTTCTTATTGGAGACATAATCGTTGCTCGATAGATCCGGATCAATGGGAGGAACAGGTACCTGCATTTCGTGAAGCGGCAAAAAAGCATGGCAGACAGTCGATTGCATTAGTGCCCTATCTGAGCTGTGGAGATCTGCTTGCCACGGAGCAAGCATTTCAAACGGCACAAGCCTTAGGAGCATCCATGATGCGTGTTGGAGTTCCTGGTTATGATCGCAAAACCAGTTATCCTGAATTATACAAACAAGCTGTACATTATCTGAATGAGGTTCAAGAGATGGCCCAACAGTATAAGGTAAAAGCTGTAGTAGAGACCCATCACCAAACGATTGCCCCCACTGCATCACTGGCTTATCGGCTCGTGCAATTGCTGGATTCACAGCATGTAGGAGTATTGTACGATCCAGGTAACATGGTCCATGAAGGATATGAGAACCATCGTATGGGACTGGAATTACTGGGACCTTATCTGGCACATGTGCATGTGAAGAATGCGGCCTGGTTCAAGGATGCATCTAACATGAATTCGAATTCCAGTGTGAATGAAAAAAATACAGAAATCTCGTTAACATCAAACTGGCATTGTCAGTGGGCCCCCTTGACTGAAGGCGTGGTGAACTGGTTGCAAGTATTCCGTGACCTCAAATCCGTTGGATATGATGGATATTACGGGATTGAGGATTTTAGCGGAGTCTTGGAATCGAAGGCGATGTTACAGCATTTTGCAGATGTTTTTGCCGAAATTGAACGTCGTGTGGACGAGGAGGTACAGGTATGAGTTTGGTTCGAGTAGCCGTCATTGGAATTGGGAATATGGGTGCAGCCCATGCCAGAACGTTGGTAGCAGGTGAAGTACCTGGTGCAGAACTGGTGGCTGTGTGTGATGTGAGACAAGAAATGGAGAGCTGGGTATCCAGCAACCTTCCGGCTTCAGTCACCTATTGGCAGGATGCGGAGCAGATGATGTCATCAGGGACGATTGATGCGGTAATTATAGCAACTCCGCATTATGACCATCCCGAAAAGGCCATTCAGGCTTTTCAGTATGGCCTGCATGTCATGATCGAGAAACCTGCCGGTGTATACACCAAACAGGTACGCAAGATGAATGAAGCGGCGGCTGCCAGCGGCAAAGTGTTTTCCATGATGTATAACCAGCGAACTAACCCTTTATATATCAAACTAAAAGATCTGATTGCCTCGGGAGAACTGGGCGAGGTACGACGCACCAACTGGATTATTACGAACTGGTATCGCTCTCAGAGCTATTATGATTCAGGCGGATGGCGGGCAACGTGGGCTGGTGAAGGAGGCGGTGTCCTGATCAACCAGGACCCTCATCAACTGGACTTGTGGCAATGGACCATCGGCATGATGCCGGTGCGTATGCGTGCCTTCTGTTCATTCGGCAAATACCGGAACATTGAAGTGGAAGATGATGTAACGGCATATGTCGAGTATGAAAATGGAGCAACAGGTGTATTCGTGACCACAACGGGTGAAGCACCAGGCACCAACCGATTTGAAGTCAATGGCGATCGAGGCAAAATTGTCATTGAAGATGGTCAGTTGACCTTCTGGCGTCTTCGTGAACCCGAACCTGAATTCAATCAGAGATTTACCGGAGGATTTGGACAGCCAGAATGCTGGAAATGCGAGGTGCCAATTACGGGTGTGGAAACCGGACATCCTGGCCTGATTCGCAACTGGATCGATGCCATCCTGAACGGGACTCCGCTTATTGCTCCCGGTGAAGAGGGTATCCATGGTTTGACTTTGTCTAATGCTATGCTGCTGTCAACCTGGACGGATAACTGGGTAGATCTGCCGATCGATGAGGATTTGTTCTATGAGCATTTGCAGCAGCGGATTGCCAGTTCAAATACAAAGAAAGACAAGGCAGAGAGTGGTAGTCAACCTGCCGATCTGTCACAGACATTTAAGTAAGGTAATTGTGTAGCTGGTTATTCACGAATCCCAGACGGAAGGACGGAGAAGACATGGCAAAAGACGGAATGTTCTATGCTCCAAAGAGTCTGAAAAAAGAGGTCGTATGCGGTCCAGGGGAGTTTACCATTGCTGCTGTTGCGTTGGACCATGGACATATCTACGGTATGGTTGGTGGGCTGGTGGAGGCTGGGGCAACGCTCAAATGGGTATATGATCCTGACCCGGCTAAAGTCGAGGCCTTTCGGAAACAGTTCCCACAGGCACAGATCGCGGCATCTGAAGCGGAGGTACTTGCTGACGATGAAGTGCAGCTCGTAGCCGGAGCAGCCATTACATCGGAACGTGCGCCACTCGGCATGAGAGTCATGGCCGCAGGCAAAGATTATTTTACGGACAAAGCCCCCTTTACCACACTGGATCAACTGGCCCTTGCGCGTGAAGAGGTTAAACGCACTGGGAAGAAGTATATGGTCTATTACAGTGAGCGTCTGCACGTGGAAAGTGCGATCTATGCCGGACAACTGATCGAACAGGGGGCCATCGGCAAGGTTGTACAGGTTATGGGGACGGGGCCGCATCGATTGAATGCGGGTGGTCGGCCTGAATGGTTCTTCCAGCATGAAAAGTATGGCGGCATCCTCTGTGACATTGGAAGTCATCAGATCGAGCAGTTTCTGACCTTTGCTTCATGTACGGATGCAGAAGTGGCGTTCAGTCGGGTGAACAACTTCAATCATCCACAATTCCCGGAACTGGAGGACTTTGGCGAAGCATCACTCATCGGCAACAACGGGGCTTCCGGTTACTTCCGCGTAGACTGGTTTACACCGGATGGTTTGGGTACCTGGGGCGATGGGAGAACGGTTATTTTGGGAACGGATGGTTACATTGAGCTGCGTAAGTATATCGACGTGGCGAGAGAGCCAGAAGGCGATCAGGTGTACCTGGTTAACCATGAAGGGGAATACCGTTATAGCGTCAAAGGACAGGTAGGTTATCCATTCTTCGGTGAACTGATCCGGGACTGTCTCGATCGAACAGAAATCGCGATGACACAAGAGCATGCGTTTAAGGCGGCAGAACTCTGCTTGATTGCGCAGCATAAGGCAATGAGTGAGAGAGTGGTATGGAGTAGTGGTGCGAAGTAAATGCATTATTTAAGATAGTAATAGATTATGTAGGTGGAGAGCGGCCTGATGTATAGGCTGCTCTTTTGTTTGTTGTAGTACCTTCTGTAGTACCTTCGCAAATGGAACAATATGGTTTATTATGTATGTAGTTCAGAAAGTGAGTTAAATGTGGTGTTTACGAAGTGCATAAATTAGATGTTAGATGAAATTTCCGATATGAAAGGATATCTAATTCTATGGGAAACACAATAGTTTTGAATAGAAATAGAGAAAATATTAAACCACTCTCAATGACTAATACTTTGACAGAGGTGTTCTTAGAAGTATTAGTGTTAAGTGGTTCTATGACTGCAAAAACAAATCGTGAAAAAGAACTTATTATTTGGCTGGCTCAGCGAGATCAGGAAGTTGTTGGAATGGGTACAGTAGGTTTTGATATAGATGAACTACCATGGACAATAGATGACTTCACAAAAGAGAAAGAGTTCCTAATAGAAGTATTAGAAAATGCAATAGGTGGGCAAGTTTGGATTAAGTTAAATTATGAACCAAATAAAGAAATGGTCGTTACGTGTCTAGAACATTTCAAAAAAATGATTTTATCATTTGAAGTAAATGATGTAGATGAGCAACAGTATTTTGAATGGACAGAAGGCAATGATCAAGATGAGACACCAACAGTACCAGTAGGTTATCCAAAATGCGACAGACATAATATCTTTTTGTCATGTCACGGATGCTTGATATGTAACAAAGAATATTGAGAGTGTTATATCAAGAAGTCGGCAACATCATCTAACATTATATCCACGCATCGGAGCCTGACGGCTCCTCGGTCCGCCCGAAGGGGATTAGCAGGGAAGTGGAATCAGGCGGACACATCCGCACCGACTAACCGCATCGCGTCCGGCTGCTTGCGGAGCCTTAAGTCGGTGGGACGTCGTGGATACAGGAACGTTATCGGAAATCTTCGTAAATATAAATCAAATAAACTCAAGGGGGATTGCGATGAAGAATCAAAAACCAGTAGCTATTGAAGAATACAATGAAGAATGGCCAAAAGCATTCAATATAATAGAATCAATTTTATCAAATAAACTTGGTGGTCTAGCATTACTAATCGAGCATGTTGGAAGTACATCGGTACCGAATCTTGCAGCCAAGCCAATAATTGATATTGATGTAGTAATTGAATCTATGAAGTACCTACCAGGGGTGATCAAGAAGCTAGACGAACTAGGATATGTACACGTGGGTGATTTAGGAATTAAGAACAGAGAGGCATTTGCAAGAAAGGACGTTTATGTACCTTACAGTAGTGAAGGCTACGTGAAGCATGAACATCATCTATACGTATGCAATAGAGAAAGTGACGAACTAAAAAGACATATAATGTTTCGAGCCATATTAAGAAAGTATCCCTTGTTGGTATCTGAGTACACAAATTTGAAGATCCAACTGTCAAGGGAATTCAGAAACAATCGCAAAGCCTATACTGAAGGAAAGACAGAATTTGTTACGAGGATAATGAATGAGTATAAAGATGTTTTGTAGAGTATTTCAGTAAGACGAAGACATCCGATAACAAAGTGTTCCAACTTCGCGACTGTCGTCGCTCGGTCTGCCTGAGGAATTTTCATTGATGCAGATTCAGGCAGACACATCGTTTTCCTAAGATAAGGGAAATCGACGTCAGGAACACAAAAACGTTACACGAAATCATCGGAACAACATTCAACACTAACTAAAGGAGTGACCTGAATGATAAAGTCGCCTGGAGGTTCACTTTTTCCATATTATTATAAGGGTGGAGAAATCCATTGCCTTAAATATGGAAGTAAGTATAAAAAACATGATGAACTTTTTGAATTAATGAGACTGGAAGAAGAATTTATTTTTAAAGCGAATAAAAAACTGAAGATATGGATTGATCTGTATGAAACATCTACAACAGAAATAGTTCTTCAAGAACTTGTGAACAATCTAAATAACTTGAATGGCTATGTAAAGAAAATCTCATTTGTTGGACTTTCAAGTATAAGTAAATGGAAGTTAAAGCGCAAAATAAAGAATTTAAAGCTAGAATACCCTGTTACATATTTCTCAGATCCGGAGGAAGCAAAGACTTGGTTGATAAGTGAAAGATAGTGAATGTAGCTCAAGAAGGCGATGAATCTGATAACACATCATTCACGCATCGGGCATACGGCCCTTGGTGCGCAGAGACATTTCGAGGAAGCATGTTCAGCGGACAACCTTCTACGGAGGTTCGTGATTGCAAAAACGTTAAGTGAAATTACTGAAGAGAGGGAAAGTACTTGATTTTAGAATATTTAGATAAATATGCTCAGAAGGCTTAACGAGAGGTTACTTCAATAATAACTTGTCCAACTTTTTTGTTTTCTAATGACCCTAATCTAACCAGAAATGAAGCAAATTATAATTACGTGTACATCCATGGATTCAATAGACTTTTAAAGAATAATAGAATATCATCAGATCAATTGATTGAAGTGTTTTCTTTTCTTGAGAAAGAAATTGAGATATACCTTATGAAGCACTACACAGGTAAAAATTTTATGTATTACTTGAAGGCGGATGCTCTAGTCCCGGCATTTACAATAACAATTGTATCGCATTATGAAGATAAAGAGGTGCAAGAAAGTGTATCTTTATTTGAATTAATTGATTGGTACAAAGAAAATGCATGTTTTGATGGATTGGAGATAATTGCGAGAAAGATAAGTGATGAAAGTAAAGAAGCAGAGTCTAAAGGAGCTTTTCCGGATTCAGTAAAAACATATACAAAGACAATTAATACCTAGATAGCAATTCAAAGAGGTTCTTAACTCCACTTAACATAATATTCACACATCGGGCATACGCCCTCGGTGCGGCAGAGGGATTTCAGGGAAGCAGAAGCAGCGGACACTTCCGACTCCGTCGGACGTCGTGAATACAGGAACGTTATATGTAATAGCTGCAAAGAAATAATAAAAAAAAATTAAATTACTTTGGAGGTAAGTCGAGATGGAGAGCAAAAAAATCGATAGTAATGAATTCCCGATATTGGAATTTGATGAATCGCGAGTTGCAATAATAGAGGCAACTAATTTTATTAAGCCAAAAGAAGAATTTGAATACTGTGTCATAACATTTTTTCGAGATGTAATTGAAAAAATGAAAACGGAGGGAAAGTTGAAAGAAGTTGCATCTCTACATTGCGAGACTGTAGATTTGCCAATATATGAAACATATTATCAAGGAAAAAAAGTACATATTACTTTGGGGTATTTAGGAGCTGCAGGTTCAGCAGGATTCTTAGAAGAACTGATAGCCTATGGTTTTCAGAAATTTATAGTTTGTGGTGGTGCAGGTGTATTACAAAAAGACATTGCTGTTGGACATGTAATAGTACCAGTTTCGGCAGTGAGAGATGAAGGAGTATCATACCATTACATTAAGCCATCAAGAGAAGTTGAATGTAATCTAGAGGTATTAAAATTCATAGAGGACGATTTTAATATACATAACATAAGGTATATTAAGGCCAAAACTTGGACGACAGATTCATTTTATAGAGAGACTAAAGAAAAGGTTGAGTTGCGGAAAGCAGAAGGGTGTATAACTGTAGAAATGGAAGCAGCAGCATTTATGGCTGTCTCACAATTTAGAAATGTAAAATTAGGTGTTATCTTGTATGGCGGTGATGATTTAAGTGGTGTCGAATGGGATAGTCGAAGTTGGAATAGCAGAACAGAAATAAGAGAAAACCTTGTTCAAATATCAATGCGGATATGCAGTTCCTTATAACTGAAATAGCTATAATCTATTTACATATAAACACCGTATTCACGCTGCGGGGCTTTGGTCTGAAAGGGGCATTTCGGAGAAATGGATTCAGGAGACAATCCTGCGAGGCTAAGTGGCGGAGCCACCCGGTCTTAGCGGACCTTAAGCCTCTCGGGTTCGTGAATACAACAACGTTATGCGCCATTACCGGTAAATATTAAAGATAATATTTAAGGAGATAATTTATGAAAGGTAAGATACTCTTCTTATTTTTTATCACGATAATGTTTTCATCTTGTCAAAATATTAGTCAATCGACTACTTTGAATAGCGAAACTAAATCAATAATGAATTCTGAACTGCATCCTGACTTAGAGAGTAAAGGTAATGGAACAGAATCGAAAGAAATAACTGAAGGTCGATCAGAGCCTTCTAACAATGAAGTGTTATCCATGAGAATTGGGAACTACGATTTAAAAGGAGAATTTTATGATGAAATGCTTCGAAATCCTATAGATCATGATTATGAAGTAGAATTTAATGAATTTCAAAATTCCAAAGAGATTATTAAAACAATGGCATGGGGAGCGTTGGAAAGCAAATATACAGAAATTTGGGATAAAGAGTTGAACCAAATATATAAAAAGCTTCTTTCTAAGTTGGATAGAGAACCAAGAGAAGCACTAATCGAATCGCAGAAAGAATGGTTACAGTATCACTTAAGGGAAACAACATTTGTAGAGAAGACATTTATTAATAATGGTTACCTTGGATCAAAAGGATCGGTAAGCCTAGGCACGGTTATACGGGAGAGAATTAGGGAAAGAACGATGCAATTATTTGAATATCGATATTTGCTAGATAGTGAAGTTGAGTTTTTATACCAAAGTGAAAAATAGAGTTGGAATCTTGATCAAAGGTTTCTAGGTGATGCTGCTTCGAAGACAGTAACGTCGCTTAACAATGTATTCATGTTGTGGGGCTAGCACCCCTTGCTTGTCAGATGTATAATCATGGAAGAACAATCAGACAACAAACGAGCCAGTCTAAGATAATTGCTATCTAAGGCTGGCTCGTTTCGTGAATACGAGAATGTATATGAAACTGGCTAAACCCTGATAAAACACAAAACCCGGGAGGGAAGTTTTTTGAATAACTTGATTGAGAATGTTGATCATGTTCAAATACCTGTTAAAGATGTTGATCAGGCAGTAGGATGGTATAGTGAAGTGTTAGGACTAGAACCACTGACAGTTTATCCTCATGCAGCATGGCTGAAATTCAATTCAGGCCCGGTACTGATGCTTCACTTCAGTTCGAAAAATGATAAGACATTATGGTTATCCAATGATGGTTTTCCTATGCCATCATTTATGTTTCTAACAAAGGACATTGAATTATTACACACAACGTTACAAACACATGATGTAAAGATAAGACTATATGAAGATCATGGGTTTGGATGGGTAATTAAGTTTACAGACCCATTTGGAAATGAGTTAGGAGTATATCAACCAAAGAAATGACCGCAATATAAAGAGAATCTGTAAGTATATCAAGAAAGAGCCAGCATTATATAACACCGCATTCACGCGGTGGGTCGTATAGGCGCCCTTGGTCCGCCCGAGGATTTTCAACCCTGCACCACCTAACCGCATCGCGGCCTTATGATCTGGGAGGCTAAGATAAGATCTATCTAATCCTTTCAGATTTACTTAAGGTGGTGAGGATTCGTGAATGAAGTAAAGTTATATGAAAGATAATCAGATCTAAATCAGAAGGGAACCCAAACATAATGATCAGAGTTGATGTAGCTTATTCCTTAATTACTGACCCAACCAATTCCAAAATATTAATGGTAAGGAATGTAGATGATTCTAGTGACCGATGGTCACTTCCAGGTGGCGCTGTTGAAAGAGAAGAATCATTAGACCAAGCAGCAATAAGGGAAGCTAAAGAAGAAACTGGACTAGATATTAAAGTCCATGGAATACTGGCGGTAAATGAATGTAAATTTCCGGAAAAAGAAGAACATGTAATATTTATAACATTTAAAGGTGAGGTAATCGGTGGGAATGAAGAAATAGTTAGACCTAATGAAATTTCTGAAATAGCTTGGATTGATATAGAGAAGGCTGAACAATTAATGCCTTACTATAAAGATGGATTAAGAAGACTAATAGATGGACATGAAATCACATATTTTAACGAAGGCAATAAGTGATTTTGTGAGTTGTTCGAGACGGCATATCCTTCATATAACATAATATTCGCACTGCAGGCCACTCGTCCCTTGATCTGCCAGGAGTGTTTTCGAGGAAGAAGAATCGGTCAGATACATCATTCCGCTAAGATAAGAGATATCTAAGGGGTCATGAATACAGAAACATTAGCTGGAATTCCAGCAATTATTTATTTAGAGGTGTAAATTCAGAGATGTCTTATACAAAACCGGTTATTAGAGAACCATATTATGATTGTCCAAAATGGTTTGACAATGATGTGCATCGTTCAGAGTTACTAACGCTTTCGGGCAAGTGCACATCTTCTGAAGTTGAACTCTTTATAATACATTTATTTGGATATTGCAATATAAATATAGATCAATCAATGGAAGACACTTTCAATGAACTATTTGCGAATGACTCTGTAGCTATTTTGGGTGGTGTTGCTTTTTATGAAAGTGAAGAAAAATTTATTATGCCAAGTTGTTGCTGTGGTCTAGAACAATTTAGGGAGATTTATAATTCTATTCTTAATAGAGAGAGTCCCTGGCTTGGACATGATCCCTCACCGGGAATAACTTATAAGGATAACATGGCCATCGTCTGGTCTGATGATCCTAATTCTAGTGATAGATCGGACGTTTTCCATATTGATTTTGAGTTTGAAGAAATTTTATCTTGTCTTGAGAAATCCAAATATGATTTGAAAGATTTCATTGATAAGCCACTCTTTGAATGGATTTATCGAAGAGATCGAGATACAGCTAAAAAAATGAAAGATAGAATGTATGAGTGGTTTCTTTAGGAAATGTGATTATTAGTATTTCTAAGAAGGCAGGAACATCAGCTAACATTATATTCATGCTGCGGCTCGGCTGTAGCCGAACCTTGATCCGTCTGATGCTTTTGACAGAGAAGCAGAATCAGGCGGATAACCCTGCGAACCTTAAGGCAGCTGAAGCTGCCTTAAGGTTCGCAGGGTTCATGAATACAGAAACGTTATAAGAAAGATACGCAAATCTATAATTTAATATCTAAGAAGGCTAATCCATCTAATAACACCATATTCAAGCTTCGGGCATTTGCCCCTCGGTCCGGGAGAAGTTAGAGGAATATTCGGGGCTAGATTTTCAGTAGCGAGGAAGTGGAATCAGCCGGACACATCCAATCGATTAAGTGCGCTGATGTGTACCCGGCAGCTTCCTGCCTTAAGTCGATAGGACGTCGTGAATACCCGAACGTTATTGAAACACTTCGAAAGCAGGAAAAACATGAAAACAAATAAGGCAATGAAGAATTTATTGGATGAGTTATCTCAATCAAATAAATTCATAAATTCGGATTTATTAAATCCCAATTTTATTGAATGGGATAATTGTATCTTTATTGATACTTCAAGTTTAAGTAATACAGATTCTATTGGGGAAATAATTTATCAAGATAGGACAGATCTGGAAGTATCAATTAATCATTATCATGTAGACGATTTATGGACTGGATTCAAACTAGTCTCTAACTGGGAAGAGAATCTAAAATCAAACTACCCTAAAAGAGAATTTATCTTGATTCTAAGTTCTACAATCGAAGGAGAAGATGTGGTAATTAGATTCTATCAATCTAGGGATAATGAACCTGAATGGATTAATCTAAACGATCTTGAAGGATATAAAGAAGAAGCGATTTTAGTAATTGAGGTTCTGAATGTAGTTCAATGATGAGAAGTGCTTCGTATAACAAAATATTAAAGCGTCGCGACATACGGCTTTGGGTCCGGCAGATGTTTATCGGGGATATGAAAGCAGTCGGACAAATCTTCACCGACTAACTGCATCGCGGCCAGCTCCTGACGGAGACTTAAGTCGGTGACGTCGCGAATACGAAACGTTATACAAAATTGGCATAAAGATAATACCGCATTGGAGGCGATATTATGGTGGTACACAAAATTGAATTATCCCAAGAAATATTAATTGGTTCATTTACTAAAGAAGTAACTCCAATCATTTCAGTGTCATCTGGTGATTCCATATGTTTTGAAACATTAGACGCAGGTTGGGGTACTGGGAGAAGTAATAGTGAGAGAAGGAAACCATTTTCAAGAAAAGAAAAAATTGATGGAGGCCACGCCTTGGTGGGACCTATTTATATTGAAGGTGCTAAGAAAGGCATGACTTTAGAGATTGAGTTTAATGATATTATACCTGGGCAATATGGTTTTACTGCTGCAGGTCAATATCCTAATTGGCAAAACCAGAAGTTACATTTGACCGAATTTAAGGAAATTAGCCTTGATTGGAAACTCGATAATAAATCCATGGTGGGAGTATGTGAAATCAACGGCAACTCCTTCTCGGTTTCATTACGACCTTTCATGGGCGTTATTGGAATGCCTCCAGATGACATAGGAATTCACTCTACTTGGCCACCACGATATTGTGGTGGAAATATTGATTGTAAAGAGCTTGTGAAAGGCAGCAAATTGTATCTTCCTATTTCTGTCGATGGGGGTTACCTTGCTATTGGAGATGGTCATGCTTTGCAAGGGGATGGAGAAATCAGTTGCCAGGCTATTGAATGTCCGATGGAAGTTGTTGATATAACTTTAAATTTGATTGAAGGCATAGATTTGTTAAACCCCCGAGCTAATACTCCCGCAGGGTGGATTACTTTTGGGTTTCATGAAGATCTTAATGAAGCAACCGTTCAAGCTTTAGATGGAATGCTTACCTTGATGGGTGAGTTGTATGGTTTAAATCGTGTTGAAGCTATTGCTTTAGGGAGTTCTGTTGTTGATCTACGTATAACGCAAATTGTAAATGGGGTTAAAGGGGTACATGCCTGTCTCCCACATGGAATTTTGAAGTGATTCGAATGTAGCTCAGTACCTGAAATAAAGAAAACACATATGAATATCTTTCATGATTTTAATGTTTAGTGGTCTCAACTCATCATTAAGGAGAACCAAGCAAAAATGTAAGATTAGTCATACGATTTTCCAATGAATAAGAATACAAAAGAAAGGATGTGGTTCGTTTGTTTGCTGTAGAATTATTCTTCAACAAAGAATTCGATGAGTACGTCAGAAAAGTATGGATGCACTTTGACAAAAAGGGAATCAGTTATTTTATGAATAGATTTGAGAACTTAAGTCCTCATATAACACTTGCCGTATATACGGATATTTCCGATTTGAAAGGATTTAAAGAACAACTGGAAATCTATTTTGATAATGTTTCTCCTCTTCGTTTACGATTTGATATCGTAGCTACCTTTCCAACCTCGGGAACGATATTTTTAGCCCCAACCATGACGGAGGAACTTCAACGTTTACATAAGGATTATTATAATAAGTTAGACAAATATAATAATCAAGCGAGTATATATTATAGCCCAGATCAATGGAATCCACATTGTACCCTGGGAACACAATTAAGTAGAGAAGCGATAGCTAAAGGAATTCATGATGTAGTAAAGGGATTTGAACCTATGGATGGGATCATAGAAAGAATGAGTTTAGTGAAGATTGAATTGTCAGAAGAAGGGAACAGGAATATAACTATATTTGAACAATTTTTTGTAAGTTAATTCAAAGAGGCAGATACTGCGTATAACATAATATTCACGCTGTGGGCATTCGCCATGGTCCGACAGAAATCGGAGCATACGTTGGTAGTGAACAAAGGGGAATGGCGTGGAGAATATATCAACTTTATGTGAAATCATAGTGCGACATTCATGAAAGCATCTAAAGGAGGCTTGTATGAAGACAATTATCTATATGGTTAGGCATGGAGAATCACCATACAACGAAGGAAATGAAAGAACAAGAGGGCTTACCCCAAAAGGAAAGATCGATATTGAAAAAGTAACGAAGTTACTTATAGGTGAAGGAATAGACATGATTATATCAAGTCCTTATACTCGAGCAATTCTGAGTGTTGAAGGATTGGCCAAGCACTTAAAGTTAGATATTAAAGCATTTGAAGATCTTAGAGAACGACATTTTGCATCTTATAATATTGAAAATGCAGAGTTAATGTCTAGTATCAGAGAGAGTTTTAATGATTTTGATTATACCTTGCCGGGTGGAGAGTCCAATGCTGATTGTCAGAAAAGAGCAATCTCAGTTCTAAAACCCTTACTAAAAGAGAATAGAGGGAAGAAAATAGCAATCGGGACTCATGGTCTTGTGATGACTTTGATGATGAATCATTTTGATTCAGCTTTTGGTTTGGAGTTTTTGAATCAATTAAAGAAACCAGATATTTATAAAATGCAATTCGAGGACTTAGAATTAGAAGAAGTAACAAGAATGTGGAATGATTAGAATTCCTGAGGTATATAAAGAAAACTGTGACATTACATGTCAGAGTATTCACGCTGCCTTGGTCTTGCTGGAAGAAATTCGGTGAAGTGTAAAACATCTAAGAAGGATGAAAAGAAAAAATGATAAAATCTATTAGTATTGATGAATGGTATGGGACCACATTTAAGGAAGAAGTCATTGTGAATCCTACATGGACGGACACTTTAAGTTTTTTAAGAAAACTCGATGGAGATAAATTTACATTAGTATTTTTTGAGGTATCAGACGCCGATTCAGCATTAGTTGGGGGCGGACCTGAATATTTCAATGTGTCTATTACAATTGATGATACTATATATACTCTTATGAACGATAAACAGGGTAACTGTGAAATTCCTCTGGTTGTTGGTGGTCAGTTAGGCAATTATTGTGATAACATTTGTATAGAATTAATTCCCATGCTTGAAGCCATAAAGTATTTTTATGAGACCGGAAAACTACTCGAAATACATAAATGGAAACAAGAATAAAATTACTCTGAATGTAACTCGAAGAAATGAGTGACATCATCTAATGGGCAGCAGGGTTCGTGGTCCGGAAGAGCAGATTCACCGGACACTTTCAACCTGCTAATTGGCAAAGCCACCTGTCACTAAGTGCCTAAAGCCACTTAAACATTGTGACTTAAAAAAACTGCGAACGCTTACATAAAGGCTATGAAATTATGCGTTACTTCAGGGAGTGATGATGCTCCTAATAGCCTTGTTTTTAAAAGTAGGTTGAAGTCTCAATTTTAGAAAAGGATGGTGTTTCTTGTGTCGAACAACAGACAACTTACAAGATCTCAGAACGCAGCGATTGAATATATAAGTAATGACGCAAGATCCCAAAAAAGAGAAGCTCAAGCATCACTCAAAGAAATTTTTCATTTTTCGAATATTCCTTGGAATACCTATGAAGAAGCAGTTCATAAGATTAAATCCCATGCAAGGGTGGCTTTGCATTTTCATCCGGATCGTCCGGTTTTAGATATGAAAAGTGTAGCTCAATCTTTATTAGCGCAGGGGATCTATAAAAGTCAGTTCGAGACTTTCATATCCAATGGGAGCGTATCGGCTTATTCAGGTGGTGCACGGGATCTTTGGGAGGAAAAACTATTTGGCGGAGCTTATCAGATAGAGGGGGTAACCAACTTTGAAAGGCCAAGGTATGGAGCTCTTCATTTGTTGTTACATCCGGATGGACCGTCTCCACGATTCGGCTCTTGTTATTTTCTTTTAAAACCGAATGCTTCACATCGCTGTACGTTCACTTACGGTGGCTCTCAAGATGCTCCAAAGGAAAAGGGGACATATGAGGAATTAGACGATATTTTATCTGCGCTTTTTTCGGATGCTTTCTTTCGGGATTATGCTATTGGAGAAAAAGATCTTACTCCTAAAAAATTGATAGATCAGCTATTGTACAATCTGGAACGCCCGTTAGAGGATCCGTCAAAACTGGCCCCACATCGGAATCTTAACCATTTTATCGAAACTCAAATTCATGGAGATATATATCTTGAAGATGATGTGGAAATTTTAGTAGCTGACCCATCGTTCAAAGGAACGGAAATAGGGAATTATTTAGAGCAAATCTGCATCAAATATTCCATTGAACTATTTTGGCATATGGGTTTTGCGATGCGTGCAGAGGAAGTGCCCTCTGATTTTAGGGGTCCAACCATGCCATCATTAGCGAAGCGAATTGCAAGCAACGGTAATATTGACGCAAGTGTGATTGGGAATGCTGTCAACAATTTGAAGCACAATCCTGATCTCTGGTCTGACAGAGGTAATTACGAAGAAGTGCTTCAGGAATTAAAATACATGTGGCATATACTTGTTAGATATGGTAAATCGATTGATAAGCTGTATAAAGGATGATTCTACTGAAGAAATCATTATTAATAAAACTAACAAGTGCTGTATTATCAACGATTATTATGTCTTTTATGTGTGCAACGATATTCTTTCCTGATGAGTTCGGAAGTACATTTTTATTGGGGATAATAATGTTCATGCTGTTATATGGTATTGGAGGCATTCCATTTTCATAGCATCAGCGATAATAAAAACCTCAAGAGTTTCTTATAAATTCAACTTAATTGAACAGTTTATAAAAAAAATGAAAATTAAAAGAGTACAGTTTTAGATATTTAGCAATTCGAAGAAGTCGTAGTCACTCAAACATAACCGATGCAAAGGAAGATGAGAAAATGGATAAAGGGAAAATTATATTTTTGAATGGGGTAACCAGTTCAGGTAAAACTTCCATCGTAGAAGCGATGCAAAATTACGATGAACCCTTTTTTTATGTTGTAGCCAATGATCTTTTTGAAAATACGATTGGTGATAAACATTTGCAAACAGACTACTGGAAGTATTTAAGTGAAGCGATCATGATAATGTATCATACAGCAAAATTATTTTCGGATCATGGAAAGAATGTTTTAATCGATGGGATACTTGTTGAAAGACCGGAATTGAAGCCGCATTATGATAAAGTCCAAGATATATTCGATGGATATCCTTTGGATATCGTTGAGGTTTACTGCCCGTTAGATCTTTGTCGTAAGCGAAATATAGAACGTGGTGACAGAAGAGAAGATCAATCCGATGAGCAAAATAAAATAATATCGCAACACATTCGCTATAGCTTTTCAGTCGATACGAGTTTGAATACGCCGGAAGAATGTGCAGAAATGATTATCACATCAGTATTCAAAAAATAATTTAATGATTGAAAATATCAGTTCAAGGAAGCAGAATCAGACAAACACACTTCAAACTTTCATTGAGGGGAGGAAGAAGTATGGGTTCAAGAATAATGCATCTGATTGTGGCAAATAGAATCGCGGATTCCTTATCTATTGTAGATAAGACGCCGTTTTTACTTGGAAATATTGCACCGGATGCTGTTACAACAAAAGATTCATCACATTTTTTTGCTGGTGAAATTCAGGATTATTCAAGGAACGTAGACTATAAAGGATTTTTACATAAGTATCGATCACAGGCAGAAGACCTTTATGTTCTAGGTTATTTCACACATTTAATTGCAGATGACATATGGTTGAAAGGTTTTAATTTACCTTGGTTAAGGAACAGAATGGAAGCTAATGAGGGACTATATAAACAGTATCATAACGACTTTAGATTATTGAATGGGAAGTTGCTTGAACATTATGGATATAAAGAGGAATTAAGAAACCGGCTCAATCACATTCCAACAATACCGCATTTAGAGGAAGTTAAATCTACAGATGTCGAAAAGTTTGTGCCATATATATTTGACGATTTGAATTATGACAAAGGAATTTTAAATGAAACCCTTAATGTTTTTACTTTTGAGCAGATCATTGGATACATAGAGACATCAGTCGATATGGGAATATTGAATATGAAGTATATAAAGATAAAGTACAATTTGTAAATAATTTTGTGAAGTCTGAGGTGTCCCTTAACAATGCATCCACGTATCGCACCCGCATGGTAGCTGTTCGATCTAAAGACATAAGATAAAGTCAATCGCAATGTCATGTAGCTCGAAGTTGTAAATATAATAATTTATGTTGAACCTGTATGTACAATTCCGGAGTATCGGCATAAGATATGATACTTTCTTAACCCTCACGGATTCGTGAATGTAGGAAACGCTATTTAAAAGGGGAAGAATTGTGAGAAAGGATGAATGCATGAATATTCAGGACCTCCCAATTGAAATAATAGAACAAATCGGAAAAGTTCAGAGAATTACTTTTCCCAGGCAAGGTCATACTTCTATCGTAGCTATTTTGGATACGCCCGATAAAAAGTATGTGATCAAAAAGACAGAAAACGATCTCTATAATGAGTGGTTGTCAGAAGAATACAAGGTGCTTCAATCTCTTTACCATACGGGACTACCAGTTCCGCGCGCACATTCATATCATGTCGAGAATAAATCGAGATGGCTTTTAATGGATTATATTGATGGAATAAGTTTGAGAGAATTTCTATCTAAAGAGCCCGATCTCAAAGATAAAGAAAAAGCTATTTTTAACTTTGGACTTTGTTTAAAGAAAATACATGAATGTTCTTGTCCTATTGAATTATTGAAGAATGATAATCCTTGGTTAGATACAATGCTAAATAAAGCAGAACATAATCTGACTCACTTTGCAGTAGACGGAACAGAAGAACTACTTAAACGATTGAAAGAAGTAAGACCTAAACCAATAGATAACACTTTGATTCATGGCGATTTTACAATAGATAATGTATTAGTTAATGAAGGCAATATAGTTGGAGTTATCGATTGGTCAGGAGCTGCAAACGGGGATCCAAGATATGATTTAGCATTGGCAATTAGACCAAAATATAATGCTTTCGATAATAATAGAGATAAAGAAATATTTTTTAACGCATATGGCAAGTTAAGAATAACGGATGAAGAGTATAACTACTTTGAAGACGGGGTATATAGCTTCTTTTAGTATCCTTTCGCAATGTGTACAGCAGATAACAACATGTTCAGGCATCGAACCATTTGGCCTTTAAGTTGGTGAAGTTTATGAATTCAGTAACGTTGTTGGAGGTGAACCATTATAGATCAACAAGAGCAAGAGCGATTACGAAGAGGCATTAGTTAAATGAATGAGCAACGAACAAAAGTTATTTTGAGGGGGATCAGGATGAACAAACACCGTGTTTATGAAACAAACAGATCCTATTGGGATACAAAAGGAAATGACTTTTTAAGAGCAATCGTGCTTCCTTTTTATGGAGCATTTGTAACAGAGGGAAAATGCCAACTTTTTGGCGATGTCTCAGGAAAAAAGATGTTAGAAATAGGCTGTGGAGATGGCCAATCATTGCAATATCAGGGAGAGCGTAAGGCTGCTGAACTATGGGGGATGGATATATCAGAAAATCAAATTAAAAAGGCGAAGCAACATCTGACAACGTGTGGTCTTTCAGCAAAATTGATTTGTTCTCCTATGGAAGAAGGATCTAACATCCCTGTGGATTATTTTGATTTTGTTTATTCGATTTACGCCATAGGCTGGACAACCGATCTTGAAGGAACTTTTCGTCGAATCGCTTCTTATTTGAAAAAGGACGGCATATTTATTTTCAGTTGGTCTCATCCAATTCACAAATGTGTTGTTGATGAAAATAATAGATTGGTTTTTAACAAGTCTTATTTTGATGAATCTTGGTATTCGGTCGCTCCTGATTTTGTTCAAGGCGAGCTAACTTTGTCTGATCGTAAACTATCAACCTATATAAATGCGTTAGCGAAAGCAGGGTTTGTTATTGAACAAATGATTGAAGAAACCGATCAGGAAATAATCCAACTGTATGATGAAAATAATGATCTTGTAAAAAGAGCAAAAATGTTTCCTGTAACCTTTGTTATCAAAGCAAGAAAACTTTGAAATTACTGAATTGATCCAAAAAAATATTATCTATGGGGGTTACTCATGGTAACGTTAAAATTACATACAGAGAAACCGATTCTACAATCTGAACTAATGGGTCTTTATCAAGATGCTGGTTGGTGGCCTAACCGAGATGAGAATGGAATATTACAGTTACTTGTAAGTGGTGTTGCAGTAGGAGCTTGGAAAGATGATATATTAGTTGGTTTCTGTAGGTCTATTTCAGACGGAATATATCGGGCTTATGTAGAAGATGTTGTTGTATTAAGTACGTACAGAAATAATGGGATAGGAGAACTAATGGTCAAAAGACTTTTAGATGAACTGAAAGATATTGACGTTATTAGTTTGTTTTGTACAGAGGATTTGGATGGTTTTTACGAATTGTCAGGATTTAAACGGACAAAGCAAATTATAATGCATTATAAGAATCAAGGAATTTAAAAAAATATTCAAAGAAGATGGGTATTTACTTAGGAATAAGGGAGAATGCGACAATGTTTAAATACGAAATTGATGATTCTTCTTATTTATCGCTATTGAAAATTAAAGATGCAGAACAATTATATAATTTGATTAACAGTAATAGGGAGCATATAGGTGAGTGGCTGAAGTTTCCTAGTATTACTGTAGAAGCGGATGATTCAAAAACCTTTATAGAAAGAACACGGATAAGATATGCCATGGAAGAGGGTTACTGGTTAGGAATATGGAGTGAGGATAAACTTGTGGGTTCTATTGGTTACTTATTTCTAGATCAAGAGAACAAAAAAACTGAAATTGGATATTGGCTAGGTAAAGAATATGAGGGTAAGGGATTAGTTACTAAATCTATTAAAGTATTAATAAAGCATGCTTTTGACGAACTGAAATTAAATAAAATTGAAATAGGAGTAGCTACAAACAATTTAAAGAGCCGTGCAATTCCTGAGAAATTAGGGTTTAAACGTGAAGGTGAACTAAGAGATTACGAGTATATCAATGGAAGGTTTCTAGATAGAATAATCTATGGATTGAAAGCCAATGAATGGATATTGGAATAGTACTTTTTATAGAAAGTATATGATATCATCCGAGATTAAACTTTTTACAGCGGTGCTTATGCCCCTTTTCATTCAATGGACAATCAGGAATGTTGACTCTGACGACATGCGAGCCGACCTTAGATAGTAGCCATCTAAATCTAATATAGTGACAGGAGGCGAAAGTTTGATTTCACAGAAAAAACTTAAACGGGTTGAATTTGTTCGTACTCTTGTTCTTGAAACGCTACTTACTATAGAGAATACCTCCAAGAAAGAGGAAGCATTGGTTAATCTTTTCGGGGTTTCTAGCTTCGCTTCTTTACTTGCCATACGAAGAGAACAAAATTCGGAAATTGCTGCGATCGCAGGGTTGCTCCATGATTTTTATTTCTATAAAACCGGCATAAAATACTTCCCTGGCCTTAACAGTGCGGATTCGGTAAGACCGATTTTGCGTAGCACCCAAATCTTTACCGACGAAGAGCTATCTGTCATTCTTCGATCGATCCTTTATCAAAACGATAAACATCAGGTCCATGGACCATATGAAGAAATTATTAAAGACGCCATACTTATACAGATGTATGTTCAGAATCCGGAGGAGTTTTTTTCTGATATTGAGATAAATAGATTACAAAAAGGACTTGTTGAATTAGGGATTCCAATAGAACACGTAGAGGCAAAGCACAAGATTAACAGAGAAACGATAATCAAAGGAACTGAAGATAGACGTCTTAAGTTGGCTGAAATTGCGGAAGCGCTTGCAGTTCAAAGGATTATGGGAATTCCGGAGGATGAAGACTATCGGGAAATATGCAAGTACTGGCCGGACTCGGATATCTATAAAGTACTGGAAGCAAATTGGTGTGCCGCATTCGTCTATCATTGCTGCATGCAGGCTGGCATCATACTCCCTATTCGATACCCGAATCACAGTTATCGATTAGCTGGGGTTGGCGCCTGGTTAGATTGGGCTCAGCTACCTGAAACAAATTTTTTATATCAAGATGGATACCAGGGTTTTAAACCAAAGCGTGGTGATATTGTCATTTTTGAAAAGCTTCTATCCGATAATTCTCATGATCATATTGGAATTGTTTTGGCATGTGAGGGAAACCGATTATTGGTTGCAGAAGGTAACAAAGACAATAAAAACTTCTCCAGCGTTGTTTATAGGAATAGAGAACATTGTATTTACGGATATATACGTATAGACAACAGCTATCAATTTCATTTTGAAGGGGATATATACCAATTGTTTCTAAATTGAGTAAGAAACTATAAAGCCGAAGGAGATGGTCACTATCCTCCTAGTATATTGGCGGTATTTTCTTTATGTTTTGGATCATAAATTAAACGTCCTTATCGAATGTTGGAAAGAAGGATTATATCTTCAAGGGATAATCCATGACATGTCTAAATTCTCTCCTCACGAATTTTTTCCTTATGCACGTAAATTCTATTCAAATCAGAAGGACGAGGATACCGAGCTGAGATGGAAGAATGCGTGGCTGCACCATCAAAATCATAATAAACACCACTGGGAGTATTGGATAGTAAATAAAAATACTAGAGAAGCCTTACCAATGCCAAAGAAATATTTGATAGAAATGGTATGTGACTGGCGGGCTTTCTCAAGAAAATGGGGGCGTAAAGTTAAAGAAACTAATTTACCAGAAAGAATGATGACATCTGAAAGTATAATATTACACCCAAAGACAAGGGAAGAACTTGAAAATTTCATGAAGAAAAAACAACAACAATAAACATAGTGAAGAAGGTGCATCTTTCATTGTTTAACCTGAAAATATCAAATAATAAAGCATTCATTGAACTGAATGATTATGTCTTACAGGTAAAGAATAAAATATCTGCTACCGCTGCTGCGACATATATTATTCATAATGATCGTATCGTAAATGAATGGTACTCAGGAGTACATGACAATTCTAAACATAGTCGATTAGTTGATGAGGAATCACAATTTAATGTTGCTTCAGTTCGAAAAACATTTTTAGGATATGCTATTAGTCTTGCATTACATGAAGGTAAGGTCAGAAGTATAGATGATCTTGTTGTGGACTACTTGAATGAGTTAGATAGGGAAGTACTAAGGCATATAACAATACGACATTTGTTAACCCACACTCATGGTTTAGGTGATCTGCATAATAGATTGTTTCTTCAAGGAACCGACTGGAAGTACAATAATACTGGTGTTAATCTGCTAATTGAGATTGTTCGGAAATTATATAAAATCCCTGTATCACAATTACTCGAAGAGCGTTTATTCTCACCTATGGGCTTTAACCAAACAGGATGGAGGAAGGAAAATAATGAAAAATTAGTATGGCTAAATGAACAATATAAGGATGATCAAGGTAACCAGGCCAACTTATTTATGAGCACAAAGGAAGTGGCATATTGGGGTTATCTGCATTTGAATAAGGGAGCTATAAACGGGAATCAGATACTTCCTAAAGAAATATTTGAGCAAACAACCACTATTATTAGTCCTCCTGATCTGGAACAACAATTGCCGAGAAACGGTTTTTTTTGGTTTGTGCAAGATGAACCGCGGTCTTTTACAGAATTAGGTGATAAACTTCCACACGGTTCTTTTCAGTCTCTGGGCGCCACTGGATGTGCCTGTCTTGTCGTTCCTAAGTGTAAAACTGTAGCGGTAAGAATGTATAATCAGACTGGACAAAACCCGTTAGGGTACGACTATCTTGAGGATATCAAAACATTTGGAGATTTGGTCTGTAAGTACATAGAAGATCTATAAACCGTGAACTTGGCTTAAAAGATATCAGGCATTCCATTTAAATGATAATGATAAATTTTTACTCCATAAGAATATATGTTCTGATATAATTGAACTGAGAATAGCAAATATTTTCCTCTAAATTTGATTACAAATATAAACAGTGAGGTGAGTGAGATGGAACAAAGGAATGCGTCAGAGGTAAGAATTGAACTATGGGACGAAGGAGATTTAGGTTTGCTTCGCCAATTAAATTCGCCTGAGATGACAGTACACTTCGGAGGACCAGAGACTGAGGAGAAAATCCTAGCTCGCCATAAGCGCTATTATGAAATCGCCCAAAATGAAACAGGGAAAATGTTTAAGATTCTCTTACTTCCGCATCTTGAAGTCGTGGGTAGTGTAGGGTATTGGGATCAGACGTGGAAAGCAGAATCTATTTTCGAGATAGGTTGGAGTGTTTTATCGGAATATCAAGGTAGAGGAATAGCGACAGAAGCAACAGCAAAAGCCATAGCTTCTATCCGTTCTGAAAAGAAGAAACATAAATTCATTCACGCTTTTCCTAAAACCAAGAATCCCGCTTCAAATGCCATTTGTCGCAAGCTGGGCTTTTCGTATATTGGCGAGTGTGATTTTGAATACCCTATTGGGACTACCATACGATGTAATGACTGGAGATTGGCAGTCGAGGAAAATTAAGATCAAGAGCATGGAGGGGGATTTTAAATCAGCTGCATGGCTTTCTCCATATTTCAGGGCAGATGAGAGACCATCTGTTTTTTTTTGCTTGATTTACTTCATATATGTAATAATATGGTTAGCGCTTAGTGCATATAATTTCCTCATTAAAGGACATAAAAGATCCCAGTTTCTATAGATTTATTTTTATTTGAATCCTAGAGATGCTGAGTGAAACAACTTAAACCATTAAGGAGAACTAAAATGTCGCAGTTTCCCAAGTTAGAAACAAAAAGACTTGTATTAAGAGAGCTAACAAAGAATGATTCCAAAGATATATTTCAATGTTTTTCATTGGATGAAGTTACGAAGTTTTATGATGTGGAGAGTTTCACAAACATTAAACAAGCAGAAGAATTAATTCAAAGGTGGAATGAAAGATTTGAATCAGGTCAAGCTATTCGTTGGGGAATCACTTTGAAGTCGGAAAACAAAGTCATCGGAACATGTGGCTTTCATGGCTGGATGAAAAATCATTATAAGGCTGTCATTGGATATGAACTATCACCAGAATATTGGCATCAAGGTTTTATGACCGAGGTGGTTGAAAAGGTAATTGAATATGGATTTAACACGCTTGGTTTAAACCGAATTGAAGCATTTGTAGAACCGGAGAATGTGGGATCAAGAAAGGTTCTTGAGAAAATCGGCTTCAGAGAAGAAGGCATATTGAAGGGGAATTTTTATTGGAAGAATCGATTTGTTGATAATGCTATTTATGCATTTCTTAAGAAAGACTATAAAGGTCATTAACAACTAAGAAAGAAGGATAACCAGATGATTACAATTAGATTTGTTTCAAATAAGGATATCCCACACATTCAATCCATAGCTCAAGAAACATGGAATTATACTTATAAAGGCATATACTCCGAAGGCTACATACAAGATTTTCTAAGTAGAGCATATTCAGATGAGAATTTAAGTCGATCTGTCGAGAGAGATCTTCAAAGTGCCCAACGGAGTTTTTTAATAGCTGAATTCAATGACAAAGTCGTTGGATATGCTCAAACAAGACAAGTGAAAGAAGAAGAACACGAATTACTAAGAATCTATATACGACCTGAATATCACAAAATGGGAATAGGAAAAGAATTTATTCAGAGATTCACTCAAGATTTAAAGCCAATAAATAAAATGTTTGCCTGGGTAGGGAAAGAGAATCATAGAGGAAGGACATTTTATGAGAAAAGTGGATTTAAAGAAATAGAAGAAATGATCGAAACCATAGAAGGGCATAGTAAAACGCAAGTTAAATATGAATTGGAAATCTCCAAGGGAAAGGTGGTTTCATAGATGTTTTTTCTTCAAATGTCGGGATTTCCTGGTTCCGGTAAGTCGACTCTTTCAAGAAGGATCGCTAAAATTACGGGTGCCATAATTATTGATCATGATATCTCAAAGTCTTCCATATTAAAATCCATTGGGGATAGTAATTTAGAATTAAAAGTTTTAGGTATGACTTCATATAATATTGATTGGGCCCTGATAGAGTTTTATCTTTCCCAAAGCTATGACGTAATATTCGATAGTCCATGCTTTTATCCTGAGATGATTGAAAGAGGTTCGTCATTAAGTAAAAAGTATAATGCTAAATATAAGTACGTTGAATGTTACCTGAATGACTATCAGGAAATAAGTAAAAGATTACAAAATCGAGAACGGATGATAAGTCAGATTTCGGATACATCTGAAGAAGAGTTTGAAAATAATGTTAATGAAAGTAAGAGACCTAATGATATTCAATGTTTGCGTGTTGATTCGTCACAACCTATAGAGAAGTATTTAAATAACGTTTTAAATTATATTGATGAAGAATAAGGGATGTCTCGTGAAATCGAAGATCCAATGAGAAAAAAATGCAAACGCTTTAAAACATTTAATACAACGAGTTATGAGATTTTTCCCCTTCTGGGGAAGGAGGAGAGGTACTTTGAGAGAGAATGCATTTTATGTTTTTCATATTGTAACAAGGGAAAAAATGAAAATCGGGCAGATAATTAATTTTGACAAAGACCAAAGGAATACTTTATATAATTTCTTTTTTGAGAGGGAATTCCAAAACACAAATGGTGAAGATTTTTTTTTCAGATTCTAAACGGTCATTATTCAAATGAAGGATTGCATTTGAATAAAGAAAATGCAGATGTGGCTATTAAGTATACAGGACAGACAATTAGAGCAATTAGAGAAGTGATCGTGGAATTGGTAAGACTGCAAGAGTATCCTGATTACCCATCAAGAATGTCTTGCTTATATGCTGCGAAGAGCTATGACGAAGTTTTGAAATGGAAAGCAATATTCGACTCTTATAACAGGAATGTTTTACAAATTGTTAAACTTCGAGTTTATGGAAAGTCATTTGAAGGAGATGGAGCACTATTACCAAAGGAAGATGGAGCATCATTTTCACGTAAAATTGAACAAGCCAAAGCGTATTGGAAAGGTAATGTAGAGAATGAACTACCAGAGCTTTTGATTAACGGAAAAATCGAAGTAGTAGAGATTATTGAGGACTTTTCACCTTTGACATGATGAATTAGGAGTACCTCCGACAGTTGTAACTCTAAAAATAAGGAAAGAAGGCTGAATTTGATGTTGCATGACATCTTATTACATAAATTTCAATATCGTAAATTGACTGAGCTCACCGGAGGTTACACCAACAGCAGTATTTTACTTGAGGGATCAGACCCCCTGGTCATAGCAAAGATTTTCAATGCTCATAATCGTGATGCGATAGCAGAAATTAATTGTTTAACTCTATTGAATCATACAGGTGTGTCGCCAAAAATTCATGACTATTTTGAAGACAACGGTTCACAGTACATTATTATGGACTATGTGCACGGAATTAACAGCCAGAGATTTCTTGATGATGGAGACATTCATAGAGCTAAGGAAATCTACGAGTTGCTTGGAAATCATCTTGCAAAAGATATTCACTCATTAAAATGGAGAGATGGTGACCCTGACCTGCCAATCATAGAACTAATAAATATTGATATTGATGATCTTAACTATGTACCGAATAATCAAAAGGAAAAAGTAAAACAGATACTTAATGTATCAGTTATAGGGGAGAAAACCTTAATCCATGGAGATTATGGACCGCATAATGCAATTTTATCTAATAAATTAATATCTATTATTGATTGGGAGTGGGCAGGCTGGGGGAATCCACTGCAAGATGTCGCATGGGTAATATGGTTTGTGCATTTACATTATCCAAACTTCTCTCGTGAGTTGTCTGAAATTTTTATTAATGCGTATAGTAAATTTTCAGATCTTAAGATTACCAATGAATTAGTGAAGGTATACTCAGTTTCAAGAGTAATTAATGTTTTAGATCGGATAAAGTACACAAATGAAGAAGTGAAAAATGAATGGCTACGAAGATTGGATTGGACATTGGAAACCAATTTAGTAGGATGATTTGTGGATAAGGCACCCCTTACATAACATTTTAAAACTAATATCCCCTGAGAGGACTAGATATATCTATGAATCCACCTAAGCATATCGTTTCAGCGGCAGCGATTGTAATGAATGAGAACAATGAAATTTTACTAGTCCGGGGACCTAGAAGAGGATGGGAAATGCCTGGAGGGCAAGTGGAAGAAGGAGAATCCTTACAGGATGCCGCAGTCAGGGAGACAAAAGAAGAATCAGGGATTGATATAGAGATTATTCGATTTTGTGGAATATTCCAGAATGTGAAGGGTTCAATCGTGAATACATTATTTTTAGCAAGACCGATTGGGGGAGAACCCATAGTAACTAGTGAAAGCCTAGAAACAGGATATTTTCCAATAGAAGAAGCATTAAATAAGGTGACTTGGAAGAATTTCAAACAACGAATTGAATATTGTTTAAGGCCAGATTTGCAACCATTTTATATTGAATTCTAAACCGTCTAACCCAAAAAAAGGAGATGGTACCTATCTATTCTTATAGATCTCTAATGAATGAAGACTTGAAAAGTATAAGTTCTTTTCCTCAGTCAAAGGAAGAATTGTTTCATATTAGTCCTCGGTTTAATTATCCTTTAACACCAGACCAGATATCAAGGCTCTAGCATTTTATCACAAGCAAGGATTTGAACCCATCGATATGCGAATAACGAATTTAGATGAACAAAAAATAATAACTATACAAATGAAGTTAAAGATTTAGAATGCATTCAAGAAGAACGAAACCGCATATTATACGTGTATGGTTGGGAACTAACATAGAAGCAAAACACTAAATTAGCTTTAATAACGGAGGATGATATGAAATGGAAATCTCATTATCCAAAGCAGGACTTAAAGAAGCTTCAATTATTCACGAAATGCAAATAAAAGCATTCATGCCTCTATTAAATAAATATAAAGACTATGAAACAAGCCCAGCAAATCAAACGGTAGAACAAATAGAAGATCGAATAAATCAAAGCTATACAGATTATTACCTAATAAGAGAAGCAAATATTCCTGTGGGGGCCATTAGAGTAGTAAAAAAGGAGAATAAAATCTATCGAGTAAGCCCTGTATTTATTTTACCCGACTACCAAGGGAGAGGGATTGCACAAAAAGTATTTTCAATGATTGAAGATAGATATAGCGATGCAACAATATGGGAGTTGGCTACAATCTTAGAAGAGCAGAGGAATTGTTACCTTTATGAGAAATTAGGATATAGACAGAAGGGAGATACGAAACAAATTAACGACAAGATGACGATTGTGATTTATGAAAAATGCATGATTTAGGTAATCAAGAAAAAATCAAAGACTATATCGATGCGCGTGAAGGCTAACAAAATTGTATAACGTAATATTCAAGCTTTGGTCCTGACGGAAGTTTGATCTGAGGGATGGAGATTGGAGAAGCATCTCAATTGAGACCCCTTTTTAGGGTTCATAGATACAGAAACGTTATTGGAAATAACCAAAATCATAATAAAGGGAGTATGACCAGTGGAGAGTAAAGAGACGTTTAATTGTATTGCTAGTGAATATGAAAAATATAGACCCACCTATCCAGATGAAATGTTTGACGATATTTTTAATTATTCAAATGCAGGAAAAGAAGATAAAATCCTTGAAATCGGTTGCGGAACTGGACAAGCAACAAGTGGATTAGTTAATAGAAAATATAAAAATATTACATGTATTGAATTGGGGGACAAATTAGCCCAGCTCACTGCAGAAAAATTCAAATCCTATACATCTCTTAAAGTGATAAATACATCTTTCGAAGAGTGGGAAGGTGAAGGTAGTCCTTTTAAATTAGCAGTTTCGGGTACTGCATTTCATTTTATTGATCCCCAGTTTGGTTATCCCAGGGTGTGGGAGTTACTTGAGGATTCAGGTGCAATTGGTTTCTTCTGGACCATTCATGTGCCAATGTACGATGAGATCCATAATGAAATACGATCTCACTATAAAGAGTTTGCACCACATTTGGACGATTCAACATTACAAACACCTGAAGAAACCATAAATGAAAGAAAAGCGATCACTGAAGGAACAGGTAATTTTAAAAGAATAGAAGTCAAAGAATATAGCCAAATCCTTTCATATACAAGCAGCGATTATATTTCTTTGCTTAATACCAATTCAAAGCATAGACAACTATCTGAACCGGACAGAAACAATTTGTTAAATAGAATCAAAAATTCTATTGATAGATCAGGTGGATATATTTTTAAAGACCATAGAGTTGCTTTGTTTTTAGGAAAGAAGATGAAGTAACTAAAAGTATTCATTTCGAATGTGACAACGATATAAACACAATAAAGAAAATTTGAAACTACTAAAGGACTGGTTGCATGTTCTATGTTAATTCAAGAGCTATCATTGAAAGATCTGGTAACGAAGCAACTGAGATTGTCATACAAAGAAGAACAAAGACGGACTCTTCTTTTCAGTTTGAACTTCCTGGAGGTAGAATTGAACCGTTTGAATCGTTGATCCAAGCTCTGGTAAGAGAGGTTAAAGAAGAAACCGGATTAGATGTTTATGAAATTGAAGGTACTGAAACAAGAATTGATACAACTGGAATTAATCCTGAATTTGAAGTGGAATGTCTTAGACCATTCGCTGCTTATCAAACCATTAAGGGACCAATTGATTCTGTTGGATATTATTTTAGATGTAAGGCAAGTGGAGATTTGCTAGAAGCTGGTGACGAAACAATAGATATTCAATGGATTGACATTAAGAAACTAAATAAATTATTTATGGAGAATTCATTAGATTTTTCTGATGTTGATCGTGCCGGAATTAAGTATTACTTGAATCATCAAGGATTTTGAGAGGAGCTGGGATTGAATGGATTTTATATATGGAGAATATCTTATCAGTGATAACAAAGAACTTATGGACATCCATGCGGTAAAGGGTTTCTTATCTAGAAGCTATTGGGCCAATAAGAGATCCGATGAAAAAATTGAAAAGTCCATCCATTCTTCAATATGTTTTGGGATATATAAAGAGGCAATTCAAGTTGGTTTTGCAAGGGTTGTCACAGATGATGCGACAATGTATTGGCTTTGTGATGTTTTTATTCATGAGGAATATAGGGGCCAAGGACTTGGTAAGAAACTAATTGAAGTGATAACACAATCGGATCGCTTTAAAGATTTAATGGGGTTACTCGGAACATTGGATGCACATGAATTATATGAACAATATCAATTTAATAGAAATAGTGAACGCTTCATGATAAGACTTCCTGATTATTTGAGGGCGTGATGGCATTGAAGAGAGCTGTTTATTTTCTTTCTTTGATCATTGGAATCGTTTTTACAGCCCTAGGAGTACTACCAGCTATTTTTGACCATCCATACAATGATGAACCAAACTCCGGGCCGGCAAGTTTTTGGGAACTGATACTAATCATTAGTTACGAACAATGGATATTGTTTCTGATTGTTGGTCTGATATTAAGTCTGTTTAGCGTGTTACAACTACGAAAGAAATAAAGGGAGATTTTATCAATGTATAAACTTAAAACAAAAGAAACAGACAACAGTGTCATTGAATTTATTGAAAGTGTTGAGAATCCCAAAAAGCGTGAAGACGCGTATCAACTATTGGATATTTTCACTGAAACAACAGGGTATACAGCAAAGATGTGGGGACCGAGTATTATTGGATTCGGCTCCTATCATTATAAATATGAATCTGGTCATGAAGGTGACGCACCCCTGGTGGGCTTTTCTCCTCGAAAAGCAAAAATCAGTTTGTATTTTGCGACAGGTGATGCAGAGCGAGAGAATCTGTTAAAAGACTTTGGAAAACATACGACAGGAAAAGCATGTGTATACGTCAATAAAGTTGCAGATATCAATCTAGATGTATTACAAGCGTTGATCAACCAATCCATCAAGTTCTTGAAAGAAACCTATCCGGATCATTAATTTCTGTACACTGTTATTATTGGAGGTCACGTGATGAAAGAAGAGAACATTCATATACGTTGGGCGAACGAAAATGATGCAGAGGACCTTCTTAAGCTCAATGATGCTTTTAATGGCATAGGTACATCCGTAGAAGAAGTAATAGATAGCCTTGCTTTATCTAATGAGTTGATTGCTCTAGCTGTGATTGACGATCAGGCAGTTGGATTCGCTTGTGCTCAATATTTTAAATCTTTTTGTTATCGTGCACTCCAGGGAGAAATCACAGAAATGTATATTGCCGAAGTTGCCCGGAGAAGAGGATTAGCTACGTTGCTAATTGCTTTTATAGAGGAGGAACTCAAAGCACGAGGTGTTACCAGTGTAAAAATTCTGACAGGCCAAAGTAATGAAAGGGCTATAAAGACATACGAAAAATCAAACTATGCCAGAACGGAAGAAGTATTGCTACAAAAGAAACTATAAGGAGCATAATCGAATGTCTGAATATTATTGGGATAATAAAATTGAATACCTTAAAAATACGAGATGGCTGTACTACAATGACGATTACCTTCAATTTTTAGTGCAATTTGTTTGGAAGATAGATAAACCTGTAAGCGTTATCGATTATGGGTGTGGGTTTGGTTATTTGGGTCTTAAACTGCTGCCTTTTTTACCAAAAGGGTCAACCTACACTGGAGTAGATAAGGGTGAAATTTTAATCAATGAAGCTAAGACGATTTTCTCCCAACTTCCTTATGATACAGAATTTATTACTTGTGATATAGAAGACGTTGTATTGGAGAGGAAGTATGACATTGCATTGAGTCATGCTTTTTTATTACATATGGATGACTCTGTGAAAATACTCCAAAGGATGATTGAAAGTGTGCTGGAGGGTGGAAGAATCATTTGTTTTGAACCTCATTGGATTGGAAATATGGCGAACTATCATGTGGAGGGCGTTGAACAAAGTGAAATCATTAAACTAGGCGTTTTACAGAGATTATTTGAAAAAGATCATATACGTACAGGTAAAGATGGAAATATTGGAATGCGATTGCCCATATTAATGAGTCAATTAGGATTAACGAATGTGGAATGTAGAATGAGTGATAAGGTCAACTTTCTAGATCAAAACATGGACTCTACCACAAAAAACATTCTCTATCACTCAATTAAAGAAGATGGTATAGGACAGGATCCTGGCAATTCAGTAGAGGTAACCAAACGATTATCAACTCGGGGCTTAACCCAAAATGAAGCAAAGGCGCAGTATGAAGCGGAATTAACATTTTCCAAGGTATTTGATGAGGAATCTTGGTTGACTTATGCAGCCAGCATGAAGATTTCATTTGGAACGGTCCGAAGGGAAGAGTGATAAGAACTGTGGGTTCCCGGATTGCACTTTATTATTTCTAATTGAATGCAGAGGACCTTTTGATTAAAGGGAGCTTATTATTTTTAATTGGATGTATTGAATCTAAAACATAAAAGGAGGGATTTAAGTGAAATTTATTGTGTCTGCAAGTGTGATTGTCCTTAATGAGAACGATGAAATCTTACTTATGAAGGGACGGAGAGGCTGGGAAATGCCTCAAGGCTGTGTGGAAGAAGGCGAGACCATCACACAAGCTGCTATTCGAGAGGTGAAGGAAGAGACTGGCATTGATATTGAACTTATTAAGTTTTGTGGCCTATATCAGAATACTACGCGGGGAGTATGTAACAATATATTCACTGGGAAACCGATTGGAGGAACTCTAACTACAAGTATTGAAAGTGATGAGGTTGGTTTCTTTACATTAGAACAAGCCAATGAAATGATAACCTGGGGGAATTTCAAGGAGAGAATTCACAAAGCATTGGATGAGAGCACTCATCCCATTTTAGTTGAGTTCTCTGAATAACATATGGGTGAAGGTATCTTGAAAAACAACATCGTTGTTGTGGTTAAGGGAGTCATTGAAAATAAAGGCAGGGTATTGATATTAAAACGTTCTGGTGCAGATGAAGTTGCCGCTGGGAGCTGGGAAACCGTTGGTGGAAAGATCGATTTTGGAGAAGAATTAGAAGAAGCTTTGGCTCGTGAAGTGAAAGAAGAAGCTGGGCTTAAAGTGAGTGTTGAGAAGTTACTATTTGCTACTACTTTTTTTACGGATCCGCATAGACAGATCGTATTACTGACATATTTGTGCAGAGCGACAGATGACCGAGTGATACTTTCAGAAGAACATAGCGAGTATATGTGGGCAACCCGATCAGAGTTATATGACTATTTACCACAGACTATTTTAAATGATTTTAAAAAATATAACGTAAACGATACAGTTGAAATCATAGCTAAACAATATGGACTCAAGTAACTCATTAATCTACTCCAATGAAATATAATTCGGCAAACGAAAGGGATATTTGAATGAACCCAATTACTATAGAACCAATCGATAAAACGAATTGGGAAGAGGCGATCGCGATATCTTTACTTGAAACACCCTAGAAAAAGTAATGCACATGCAAGAGCCTTATATGAGAAGATAGGATTTATTAATCAGGAATTGGAAAATCAGGATGGTGAAGTGATATATAAAATGAAATTGAAATAAATAGAAATCGGTCATTATGAAGGTACAATGATCCATTTTCATGTAAAAGGCGGGGATAGTATGGTGTACAACGATCTCACTAAAACGATGACCACAGAAAGGCTGCTGTTAAGATTATTTACGCAAGCAGATGCTGATACCGTTACTAGATTATGTAATGACTACAACATTTATAAGAGCACACTCACATTACCCTACCCATATACATTAGATTGTGCATTGTCTTGGATAGAGCACCATAACGAAAATTTTAATGCGGATAAATGTTATGAATTTGCTATTTGTGATAGGGAAACAGGTGGTTTGTACGGGGCAATAGCATTATCTAATCAACAACGTTACGATAACGGGGAGGTATCTTATTGGGTAGGTCAGCCGTTTTGGGGAAAAGGTTATGCAACGGAAGCAGCTAAAGCCATGTTAGACTTCGCTTTTGATGTAAAAAAATATCATAAGGTATATGCGCGACACTTTGCTTCTAACCCGGCATCCGGACAAGTTATACAGAAGATTGGCATGATACAAGAAGGAGTACTGGTGGATCATGTCAAGAAAGAAGACTGGTATGAGGATCTGATTTACTACGGAGTAGTGAGAAATAAAGTGAAAGAATAAATTTCAGACCCAACGCGGAGGAATACATATTGAAAATTAAACCGGGTAAAAAAGTTTTACTTTCATGGATGGATTGTTATGTACCGGAAAAAGATTTGTTTTTCCTATCAAAAGAACATCTTGATTATGAATTTGACTTTACCGATGTACTATTAATGCCAAAAGAGGAGTTCTATAACCACAGCACTTATAGGCAAGTGAATTATGTGAATGGTTATGAGTACTGGAATATTAAGAACGTTGATTATGTAATCATTGCGAATAAAGAATGGATAGAAACCATTCCTGAAGAACAGAAACGATTTTTATTAAATGCACAAGTGCAAAGTGGAAGAGGGCTTGTTTTCCCAGTTTCATTTGTACATGATATGGCGGAAATACCTGCAAGCTATTTGATGGAGGGGCATGTTATCCTTCAGCGCTTCATGTGGGAGAAGCTGAACAAATCATGTAAAGAACAGATACTTACGACATTGGTTTACGAATGGTGGGATAAAGGGGAATGTGAGAAGCCGCCTGAGTCACTACCTGGTTTTCTAAAACCATATGCCAATTCGTTTGCTAGTTCCCAAGGTGCAAATTGCCTTGGAGCTGTTTTGTTTGCAATCTCCAAAGGGAAACAGGAATGGTTTATCTATGAATGGGTACATCAAAAAACGTTTCTTGAGAAATTAAAACAGTATCAATACGAGGAGTTATTAACTCACGAACTACATCAAGGGGACGTTGTCATATGGACAGATGAAAATGGGATCATTCAACATGCAGCATATCATCTGGGAGAAGAACTATATTTCAATAAAGATGGGCAAACGATATTCAACCCGTGGAAGATACTCTCTAAAGAGCAACTGTATAAGGAGTGGGAGCATCTAACTAATGTAAAGTTCAGGCAATGTAATAAAGTATTTTAATGGAAATTAAAAACGGAGTTCCCGTACTTTTATTTGGAGGTAAAGACATGAATCGACTGATTCCATCCATAGATTTAATTAAAGAAATTGAACTCTCTGAAATCGATTATATGACAGATCGCATGCTTGCTATACAGAGTCGGGACAACAATCCGGAAGGAATTGAGATTCAGCAATTTGGAAATGCCATCTGTTTCTACAGTAAGACAATGGCATGGCCCACTTTCAATACGGTGAAGGGTTTAACGAATAATGATCTGGAACATCTGGATGCTATCATTGATTTTTATAGACAGCGCGATCGGAAGGTTCAGTTCGAAGTTATTCCATCTGTGGTGGATCAGAACTTCTTGAAACGTTTAACCGACTTAGGCATGAATGCATCGGGATTTCATTCATCTCTGATCATCAAACCGGAAGAAAAAAAGAATCACTCAGATCATATCCAAATTCAGGAACTTGAAGAGGATCAATTCGAGCTATACGCGACCATTCATTGCAGGGGGACCGGTTTGTCGGATGATGGTATCCCTTATGTCGCCCAGAATAATAAGGTTCTTTATCACCGTCCAGGTTGGAAATTTTACATCGCATATGTCAATGACATTCCTGCGGCGGTAAGTGTTCTGTTTATTAAAAATCAAAAGGCATCCTTAACCTTTGCAGCAACATTACCTGAGTTTAGAAATCAGGGTGTACATCAGCAGCTTTTGAATAGAAGAATAACGGAAGCCTTGAATAAGGAATGTAATCTGGTGGTAGGGCAATGTTCTTTTTTATCTCAAAGCCATCGAAATATGGAGCATGTGGGCATGAAGTTGGGATATATCCGAACAGCATGGACGGAAAGATAAAAACTGGATTGAATTAGGAGGTAGCTCATGAACAATACAAATAAAATCCTGGGTGCGGTTCTCATGATTAGCAGTATTTTTATTTCAACCTTAGATAGAATTTCCGTGAGAATATCTACAGCAATAGTGGAAGCGGGATACGCTTCAGGTGGGAAAACACGCGAGATAATCCCAGCAAGTGATAATGGTTTCACAGGTTTTCTCGTATATTTCTTATTTTTCGTCGGATTTGTGTTATTGATTGCTGGATTCCCTGGGAATCCCAGAAAGGATAAAACAAATAGGTACACACAAAACCGATCTTAGGAGGGGTTCATTTTGCCTGAGTACGAAGAAGCCCTAACCGGAGGCAATGTGAATAAGGTTGTAAAAGTAGGTAGCACAGTTAGGCGTGACGCTATACTGAATCCGTATGTATATGAATTGCTTAAGCACCTTGAAACGTTGGGCTATGCGCATTCCCCTAGATATTTGGGAGTAGATGAGCAGGACAGAGAAATCCTTTCTTACCTGGATGGTGTGGTTTCGGGAAATGACTATCCTGAGATTGAAAGTTATATGTGGTCTGATGAGATCTTAGACAAAGTAGCGAAACTTATAAAAAGCTATCATGATGCTACAGTGGATTTTGTTACATCTACGGTTTCTTTAAATAATTGCCCATTGATATCTTCAGAGGAAGAAGTAGTCTGCCATAACGATTTTGCATTGTATAACGTTGTATTTAAAGATCGGCTGCCTGTAGGAATCATCGATTTTGACATGGCAGGGCCTGGTCCGCCTCTATGGGATATCGTTTACAGCTTGTATACCTCTGTCCCATTAGCAGGTTTTTCACCGGGTAAAGATGAAAGAGAAGTCGTTCCATATAATAAACAGGATCATGCATCTGAGCGGAAAAGACGTATAGCGTTATTTTTTAACGCTTATGGTATAGATGTGCCGACAGATCTGAAGGAATGGGTGATTTCTCGAATTCATTTCATGTGTACCACACTATCTGATCGGGCGGCGTCTGGAGAAACAGCTTTTATCAAAATGGTTGAAGAGGGTCATCTGGCTCATTATGAGAACGAAATAAGGTTCCTTGAGAAACATTTCGGTGACTGGAGTTAATTGAAATAAAAAAAACGAAACGAGTGATATATTGTGATCAGATTAATACCTACTACAAGAGAGAACTGGAAAGATGCATTAAACTTACAAGTTCAAGCCAATCAAAATCATTATGTTCCATCAGTAGCCGTGTCCCTAGCGAAGGTGCACATTCGTCCAGATGGGGATGAGTACAAGTATCTACCATTTTGCATATATAACACGGAGGATACCTTAGTGGGTTTTGTTATGATCACAGTCGATGAAACAACAGCTTGGTCCTATTGGTTAAATGGTTTTATGATCGATGTAAGCTACCAAGGTAAAGGATATGGAAGAGCAACGCTAGATGCAGCACTTAGCTATATAAAAGAGAACTATGTCCATAGCAAGTGTCTGAGTTTAACGGTATGTGCAGAGAATGAAATTGCCAGAAAGCTTTATGAAAAAATGGGGTTTTCAGAGACCGGTGACGTATATGATGATGAAATTGTATATCGATTCGTTTTTTAAAAGCATTTTAACTTACTCCTACTTCTGTTTAACCAGTACAACACCGATGATGATGACCACAAGCCCAATCCACGTTTTCCAAGAAGGTACTTCCTTCATAAACCAATATCCCATCCATATGGAGATGAGAACTTCTATGCATTTGGCAATGACCAGAACATAGCCCAGTTGGCTGACAGTTTTCATTCCAAACTTGACGCCGTATCCTACGCTCAGATTAGCGGCGAGAAATAAAGGCAGCATCCAAAGATGGAATTTAAATGTGGACCAGAACTGAGTGTCAATATGCTTGCTTTGATATGAAAAAATAATGTTGATACAGGCTAAGCCAGCAAACATGAGCACAAAGCTGATAAGGTACAGCATAACATCACTCCCAAGGATAAGTAGTATGATTAATGTTTCCTTGAACCAAAAATTTTATCCATGGGCATGAAATGATGTTAGCGAAGATGAGTGAACCAGCTAAACCGATGATAGTGAGGTTGTTTCGACGGGTCAATGATTCCAAAAATCAGACGATATTCGTTACGTTCAGTCAAGTAATCTGGAAAACATTTCTATGATGAATTTTACATAAAAGCAATATAGAATTCATTAAATTCCACACGTCCTTTTATATACTTAGTTTGTTTGACTCAGCGAACTAAAAGGACTAGGTGGTCGTTTAAATGTTAAAAAAACGAGACTTGCACGAATGCCACTCACTGCATGATTTAATGGTCGACCCCGCTGTTTTTCCATACGTTCGTCATAAGTGCCGATCTTATGAAGAATATTTATTTGCTACTAAACAGGTGATTGATGAAGAAGAGCAAAACACATGTATTTCCAGAACGATCCTTAATGAGCTGGGACATCCCATCGGAACCATTGATTTATATCACATGGAACATAATACAGGTTTTCTTGCAACATGGATTGGAGCCCCTTATTTCGGAAAAGGTTACAATCAACGAGCAAAGGAAGCCTTCTTCGCTGAGTTGTTTCTTCAACATGAAATTGAAACAGTCTTTCTTAAAATTCGAAAACAAAACATTCGATCCAAGAAAGCGGTTGGAAAATTGCCTTATGTCAAATTAGTCATTGATATTCACCACGAAGTGTATAAGTTGATAAACAATACGGAACAAATCTATGATTTGTATTATGTGAATCGTTCTGACTTTATGGCAAATGAAGAGATGAACCATGTAGTTGCTACGTAACAACTAATTTCGATATCTATTCAAACGAAATCCCGCCAGGTTTGTCCTGTCGGGATTATTATTATTTTCTTTTGAGAATTATTAATTTTGCAGATAGGAAACAATAAGTAGGGATGCAGGAATATGGAAATTAAGGTCGAAAGAAGAGATATAAGCAAGAATGAAACAACGTTATAAGCAAATCGTAAAGTATTTTAATTCTGAGGTGATGTAATGGAGATCAAAAAAATAGAGAAACTATCCAATGAAGATTGGCTTCAACTTGGAAGCTTTGGATATAAATCAACTCAAAAATATGAGCTTACCAGAAAAGAGACACAAGATTCCTTTAGTATGAATTTAACGTTGATAAATTTGGATGACATCTACGAAAAAGAAGAATTGAACAGCACAGATGATTTGGAACGATATGAAGAAATCATACAACTGGGATTTTCTTATGGAATATATATAGATGGGAAAATCATAGCGCTCGCCATTTCTGAACCACAAACTTGGAATAATACGCTGATGATATGGCATCTTCAGGTGAATGAAAAATACATAAGAAAAGGATATGGGAGACTGTTGATCAATAAAGTGAATGAGATTGCCCAGGAACAAGGTTTCAGAGCGATCACGTTAGAAACCCAGAATACGAATGTTCCAGCCATTCATTTTTACAAGCAATGTGGTTATCAAATTGAAGGAATTGATGTATCACTATATTCAAATAATCATAGTCAAAACGAAGAAATAGCTTTGTATATGAGAAAGAAGATCCAATAAGAGTAACTGGGTATTACCTTGAAACCGCTTAAATCTATAATGTTTGGTGAGGAGAGAGTCTGCATGATTACGCTCAGAAAAATAACACTAGATAACCGACGATCTATATTTAACTTGGAAGTTTCAGAAGAGCAGCGACAATATGTTGCATCAAACCTATCAAGTGTAGCATCGTGTTATGTTCTTGCAACCAATGGCGGCTCCCCATTCCCACTTGCAATTTACGCAGATGAGCAACCTGTAGGTTTTGTAATGATAACTTACGGAATCACGGGTTATGATCTTCCTGTCATTGCTGACAATAGCTATTGTATTTTGCGACTGATGATTGACAAGCAGTACCAGAGCATGGGCTATGGCCGGGAAGCATTAAAGAAAATATTGGAGTTTATTCGAACTTTCCCAGCTGGACCTGCACGTTATTGTTGGATTCCATATAGTCCTGATAACTTGGCTGCCAAAAAGCTATATGAGAGCTTTGGATTCCATGAAAATGGTGAGGTGTGCCATGATGAGCTCATAACAGTATTGGATTTGTGATCTCAATTTTTAGATGGGGATTTTATAACAAAGGTTCACGCTCAGTTTAATAACTCTTGCTTTCCTATGTTATAAAGTAGAAGTTCAATAGTTGTATTATTTTACCATACATGATAATGTGATGTTAAAACCAACTAATTTAGTTGGAAATGTATTTTGGAGGTATGATCATTCATGACTAATATTGCGAAGAATCTCACAGATCTGATTGGAAATACACCGCTATTGGAGCTTTCTAATTTTGCGAGAAAGTATCAAGTCGAGGCGAGGATCATTGCTAAATTGGAATACTTTAATCCAGCAGGTAGTGTAAAAGATAGAATCGGATATGGAATGATTAAAGATGCTGAAGAGAAGGGGTTAATTAACCAAAATTCAGTGATCATAGAACCGACTAGCGGAAATACAGGTGTAGGACTTGCTTTTGCAGCTGCTGCATTAGGATACAGATTAATCATAACGCTTCCTGAGAGTTTCAGTGTAGAACGTAGGAAGCTGTTGATCGCTCTGGGAGCAGAACTAGTTCTTACACCTGCCACAGAAGGAATGTCTGGAGCCATCAAAAAGGCTGAAGAAATTGCGGCTACAATCCCTAATTCATTTATACCTCAACAGTTTAAAAATCCAGCAAATCCACAAGTACATAAGGTAACAACCGCAGAGGAGATTTGGAGAGATACCGAAGGCAAAGTGGATATTTTTATTGGTGGAGTTGGTACAGGCGGAACCATATCAGGAGTTGGCGAAGCACTTAAACAAAGAAAAGAAGATGTGAAGATTATAGCTGTAGAGCCTTCGGATTCCCCGGTGCTTTCTGGAGGTACTAAAGGAGTGCATACCATTCAAGGAATTGGTGCCGGTTTTGTTCCCGACAATTTTAATAGATCTGTAGTTGATGAGATCGTACAGGTAAGCAATGAAGATGCATTTGGAACAGCACGTTTTTTAGCTAAATCCGAAGGGTTATTAGTTGGTATTTCGTCTGGTGCTGCTGCATATGCAGCAGTGCAAATTGCCAAAAGGCCAGAGAATAAAAATAAAAGTATAGTTGTTCTATTTCCGGATACAGGTGAACGATATTTATCAACAGACCTTTATCCAGAAGCATAAGACGGAAATGTTAAGCTGCCCTCACCGCTTAAAAGCATCGTTGCCGTTTCTTTGAAGAATTTAAACTGGTGAGGGCATGGATTCACAAACGTAATATGCAACCTCGGAAATCGATAAGTTTTGGAGGTAGTTTCGGTGAAGAGAAGGTGGAAAATAGTAGTTGCTTTATCACTCATTGTATCTGGAATCATTGGTGTATATTTAATATTGAATCAATATATAGTGCTTGATCGAACGAGTCAAGAATTGGGCATTTATGAAATCGTTTCATCCCAAGCTGATGTGGAGGTTGTAGTTGAAGGAACAGGTAAACAAAATATACTAGGAGACAGAGTCTCTACCAAGATAAAAATTGTAAACATCTTATTTAATAATACCTCCAATAATCTTGTTGAGGGAAATGAAATTGAAGCTAATGAGTATTTAGTAGTGCATCATAATAGACAAGTGAGTGGACTGCAATGGACCCCAGGAAGAAGTATCTTCAGTATGGGCACAAGCTACAAACGCTTGAAGAAAGGTGAACAACAAACAATTCACTTAAAACTTAATAAAGAAACAAATCAATTTTGGATAATGCCTGAAGAGTTAATTATAAAATGAATTTAAGGCTAATCAATGAAGTTATGGAATCATACATTCAAGTCAATCTACAAATATTATAAGGGTGAATGCAATGACTGTTGGAAAAAAGGTTTTTGTTTTAAAGGATGAATCACGTATTGATCCGATAAGTAAGGAAACCAGAGAAGTGCTCATTAGTATATACTATCCTTCCAATCCAGTGGAGCATGAGTCGAAGTATATTTCGTTATTTGAACCTAATATCTCTTCCGCTGTTGATATGCTCTCTAGTATGGGAGTGGATAAGGATTATATATGTAATCTGGATACAAAAATACATAATGATGAGAGTGTTGATATTACGGCTAAAAACTGTCCCATTATTTTTGTAGCTCCGGCTTTTGGTGTCGTTAGAGATATGTATTCCTTTTGTGTAGAACATTTAGTCGGGTGCGGATTTGTTGTCATTACTATAGGAGCCACTCATGAATCTATATTTTCCATTTTTCCTGACGGTCGCTTTGTCCAGCAATCCAAAGAGATATCCGAAATAGAAAGTTTAGATATTCATTCTTGGAAACAATTATTGAAGCTTAGAGTTGAAGATATCAGTTGGGTTTTGAAAAATGTAGATAAAGTCTTGGATTCAGATAAGGGTCTTAAGGCCATAGTGGATGTGAATGAAATGGGGATCATTGGTCATTCATTAGGTGGGGCTGCTGCTTATGAATTGCTTAAAAGAGAAAAGAGAATTAAGGCTAGCATTCTATTAGATCCTAGTTTCCATTTAATGACGACGAGTAAGGAAGAGAGAGTAACTATTCCGTTATTGGTAGCTCGGCAAGAGAAATGCTCGTTTGAAGAACTGGAAAATGAAATCTCTCCAGACCTATTGCCTTTGTTACTAGGTGGGTATGAGTCTTTGTTTAACTCGAGTGATCTGAATAGTTCATTTATTAAATTAAACGGTACTCATCATATGACTTTTAGCGATATTCCGATACATTACAACGAAGATGGGATAGAACACAAGCATTCCACTATTAATAAGTATATCTCTGCTTTCCTTGAGGAGCATTTAAAGAAGGAAGAAAGTAAATTTCATGAGCTGCTGAAAAATAAGATTAATGACGGAATTGATCAAGTAAATAGCAAAGGACATGTTATTTAAGGGTATTCAAGATAATATTGAAATCGTTCACAACAATTATGTTTAATTGGGGGCACTTTAATGAATGTTCAACAATTCAAATCGCAAATCGAAGAATTATTTGGCCCATTACTTTTAGAGTTTAAAGAAGATGAAGAGTATGGTTTCTGTAATTTTTCATTAAATAATTACGAGAGAATTGGTTTTGCAACAAACATTACTCCTGAGATTGTTATGCAGGCTGCTGAGATGAATGTTGATTTAATAGTGACCCATCATGATGCATGGGATTTTGTTTATGGGATGAAGGAACGTTGCATAGAGCTATTAGAAGAATATAATATTGCACATTTCTATATTCATTTACCTTTAGATTATGTTAATTTCGGTACATGTGTTTCTTTGCTTAATCTACTAGGAATTAGTAAAATTGTTCAGCAACCTTATCAGTTAGATAGTAAAACTGTAATAGGTATTGGGGAGTTTGCATCTCCAATAACATTGAAACAACTAGTCGGGGATATGAACAGATTATTGGGTGAAAGAGTCTACTTTCAAAATAATAATAATAAAGAAATTAAAAGAATAGGTATGATTACAGGAGCAGGAAATGGGACTGACCAGTTGAGAGATGCTATGAAAAGTAATTGCGACGTTTACATTACTGGCGAAAAAACATTATATACAGTGCAATATGCTAAGTTCATAAAAATGAATATCATTGTGGGAAGTCACACCTATACTGAAATTTTCGGAGTAAAGTCTTTAGCTCAAAAACTTCAGGAGAAATTTAAAGGTATAGAAATATTGCAATTATATGAAGAACATTTTGAAGTAATGGAGTAGTTAACAGTCACAGGGTAGAAATTAAATGGGTTAGTTTGAACGAGGAGGAATGACGCATGGAATTAAATAATTGGTCTGAGGAACTTTATTCTTATGATTTATCAAATGAGTATTCCATTCAAAAGGCTGAGCCCGAAGAATGGGGACTGTATTGTTCCGTCTATTATAATATGGCCTATACTGGATTTTTTAGAGAGGAAGACTACTTCAATGTTTCGCGGAACAACTCTTTCTGGATTTATAAAGGAGAGTCAAAAATCGGTGGGGTAAGGATGGCACCCAATACGTTATACCATCTATTCTTTATGCCCCCATTCAATGATTCATTTGAGGTACTGAAGCTTCTTAAAAGAATACTCATAAAATGGTCTGATGCAACTCAACGTATCAAGATATATGAAATTCTCCCCGATCAAGTACATTTATTTACGAGGGCTGGATTCTGGCCAGATGATTTCAGATGTCGCTGGATGCAGCGCCCGACAGATCATTTCAATGTGCGTTGGGATCATGATTTTATAGTTAAGAGCCCCGAAATTATTGAGAATGAAACGGGTGCTAAGCAATACATTAATGAAGATGAAATCGCTCAGTGTGACTTTGACAGCTTTGTAGGAGGTTTTGAAGCCTTACGCAGAAAGAAAACATCCCTTGAAGACTTTATCCCGAACGAAGAAATCTATTTTACCAATGAGAACCTAACTCAAGCTTCTACACTTGTATATGATAAGGTTACTGGACAACTCATAGCCAACTGTCGCCTATGTTTGCAGGATAATCAAGCAGCAGTATATAGCATCGGAGTCAACCCCGCTTTTAGAGGAAAAGGACTTGCTACACGCATGCTGCAAAGAGCCCTGACTTCTCTTAAAGACAAGTATCCAGTTCTAAGGTTATATGTCATGGAAGGCAATGATGCCGAATCAGTTTATTTTAATCTTGGATTTATTCCTGGCGTTCAAGAGATACAAACGATGTATGTTCCAGTACATGAGTAGTCACAGTTAAACTATTAACCCGAGTGGATCTTTTTGAATGGGCAGCATCGCTGTTTCTAATCTCTCGGGTTTCTGTTGCTTGAGGAAAGGATGGTTATTATTGGGACTATATTAATGTTGGTAGTGTCTTTGTTTTTTGGTATTTTTGTTGTGAAAATCGGAATGGATAATTCCAAGAGTAATCAGTACACCAAAGAAATATTGCAAGAATTAAGAGAAATCAAGGAGATTCTAAGGGAAGAACGATGAAGACAACCTCAAGGAGGCGTTAGGGTGGTTTATGATTTAAAAGGCGATGCCAATATGTCACCTGTTGTTGGGTTGTTATTTGCTGCGGTTATAGAAAACAGCCAACGACTCCAACGAATCACGGAAGGTATGTCGCAAGAAGAAATAGATTATAAAGGACCTAATAACAACTTCAATAGTACCGCTCAATTAATAAAACATATCACCTACGTCGATCTGAATTGGGCTTATCGAATAAAGGGACGACCACTTCCTCAAAACTTAAGAGAGCAACATGGTCCTATGATTGATGAAAATGGCAGACTTCCGATGGTTCAGGATATATCTTTGAGTACACTTATGTCGACATATGTAGGTGTCATAACCATGTTAAAGGACGCGTGTACACAATTAACGGATGATGATCTAGCGAGGATTGTCACTTTTGGACATGAGAATGAGAAGCAAGCGACCATACGCTGGGGTATATGGCATATCGCTGATCACAGTCGTTATCATCAAGCCCACATTAATCAACTTCGAAGATGGTATCATGAGGCTCACTAAAGAACGTTGAAAAAGCGTTGTGGTGATAAGTTGAGGCACAAAGAAGAGGTGAGGGCATGGAAAATTTATCTGAACTGAGCCATGTTAATGTTGAAGAAAACACGATTTTTGAAATACAGGCTGCCCTGGAAAAGGGAGAGCTTTGCTCAAGAGACCTGATTCTGTATTACTTATATCGTATTGCACAATATGATCAAAATGGACCAAAGATCAATTCTGTTTTGGAAATAAACCCGGATTCGATTTTTATTGCAGAGGCCTTGGATGCTGAAAGGAAATCAGTGGGACCCAGAGGACTTCTACACGGGATTCCGGTTCTGTTGAAAGATAACATAGAAACCAACGACAGAATGCATACAACTGCTGGAGCACTGGCTTTGGAAACCCATATTAGTTCTAAGGATTCTTTCCTTGTTGGTAAACTGAGGGAAGCTGGGGCAATCATACTTGGAAAAACTAATATGACAGAATGGGCAAATGGCATGTCTTCGGATATGTGGGCAGGATACAGTGCTAGAGGTGGACAAGTTTTGAATCCTTATGGCGATTTTTTTCCAGGGGGTTCAAGCACAGGTTCCGCTGCTGCGGTAGCTGCTAACTTTACGATGGTTTCTGTAGGAACGGAAACATCTGGTTCCATATTAAGTCCATCCATTCAGAACTCTATTGTTGGTATCAAGCCAACTGTAGGTTTAATAAGTCGTGCTGGTATAATACCGTTCTCACACTCGCAAGATACTGCTGGTCCAATGGCAAGGACTGTGACAGATGCAGCAATCCTACTAGGGATACTTTCTGGAAAAGACGAAGATGACCCTGCTACTTGGAAAAATTCGTATTCTACAATAGACTATACAACATGTTTAGACCTTAATGGGTTGAAAAATGCAAACATAGGCATCTTCCGTAAAGCCCCCCTTACACGATATCGTGATAACGAAGAATATGATGAAGTTCTATTTGAGAACGCTGTAATTCAGATCAAAGAAGCTGGGGCTAATATTATTGAAGATATTGACATCCCATCGTTTGACCGGAAGTGGGAGTGGAACAAGTTGAATAATGAATTTAAGCATAGCGTTGAACATTATCTGCAAAGTCTTCCATCGCATTTACCTGTGAATACCCTCAGTGAATTAATCGCATGGAACAAGAAAAATGCAGAAAGGGCTTTAAAATATGGGCAAAACCATCTCGAATATAGAGAACAGTTGAATAATCCATTGAATAATTCGAGTTACATCTTAGAGTTAATAACGGATCTATATCATTCGCAAAATAACGGCATAGATTATGCTTTACATAACTTTGGACTGGACGCCATTGTTTTCCCCTCTTATGTTGGTGCTGATCTTTGTGCAAGAGCTGGGTATCCATCGATCGCTGTACCTGCGGGATATAAGGAAAGTGGAAGGCCATTTGGTATCACATTTGCAGGTAAAGCCTTTAGTGAATTAGTGTTGATTCGTATTGCATTTGCTTTTGAACAGCTAACAGCTCATAGAAAAAAGCCGAACTTATAACATTGGAAGAGCATCTGGTGAGATGAGGAACATTCAGTTCATGTGAAAAACAAAAGGGGGTGATTCCATTGGTAAACAAATAAAATGAGAAAATCTAAATGTTGATTTAAATAAGCATGCAGATTTTCTCTCTTATGGATCAAGAATTTATTATAGAGGAGAATGAACATGCTAAAACAAATAAGTGAATCCATCTATTATCTATCTAACCAAAATGATAAAGAAAGACCGACATTGGGGTTAGTTTGCGGTGATAAATACAGCCTCGTCGTTGACGCTGGAAATTCGGTTCAACATGCAAGGGATTTCTTACATGAGATAGAGAAGTTAAACGTTCCGCCCGTTAAATATGTGGTCATCACTCATGCCCATTGGGATCATTTTTTAGGAATGAATGAATACGGAGCTACGATTATTATGAATAGTCTAACTAACCAAAAGATGAATGATTGGCGGAACTATTCTTACGATGACCACTCTCTACAGGAGTATGTGGATTCCAAGAAGATGACCACACTGTGCATGGAAACGATACAACATGAAATACCGGACAGAGACACATTTCAATTAAGCCACCCGGATATCATTTTTGAAGAATCACTTCATGTGGATTTAGGTAATAAAGTGTGTATTCTGGAAACCATTCGCAGCACCCATACCGATGATTCAACCATTGTATATATTCCGGATGAAAAGGTCATTTTTCTGGGCGACAGTGCTTACAACACAACTACAAATTCCCTATATCATATCAAGCAAGACAAGTTAATGCCTATGATTGAGGACATTCGGCAATATGATGCCGTTCATTTTTTGCTTGGTCATGAGTCGATCTGTGACGTGGAGGAGATGGCTACGTATTGGAGAGAGCTCATCTCCGCCAATAATGCTGTGAAATCCACATCCTTAGAGGAAGCGATTGAGCGATTTGAGGTAGCCAATGATCGGAAAGCAAATGACAATGAGCTTTTCTTCTTACAAGGATTTGTGAATGATCAGATATTACAATCAAAAACAACGGCATAAAAGAACATCCATGAAAACTCATTTCAATTGATCCATATGAAGTTCTCTGATATACTTTTCGCATGATATTTGATTGGGGGTTACTCAGATGGCAATGCTGAATTGCTCGTTAGCTAGAAATAACTCATGCAAAGCCTGATCGGGGGCGATACTTTGCGTGGGGCGCGATAGCTTAAATTCTTTCGCCCATACTTAATATTATCGTTTCTAATAACAGGCTTTGCCCTTATTGATTTTTTCTACAAAAAATAAGGAGCTGAAAGCTATGAGTACACCATTTATTAGAAACCACCAATATAATTTGATTAAAAGACAAGCGGAATTTGTTCGCAAAACCGTGCAATCCGCCGCGGATCGCAGGGTTCTGGAGACTGTAAGATACAGTGCTGCAACAAACATCATTGATGCATTTACGGATCTGACAGAGAATCAGCAGCAAATGCTGGAGCAAATCTCGTCGCTGGAGACAACAGACGATTTTCAACGGTATATGAAAGCACTAGAACCATACCTGGAGTTGTATCCACCGATTACGTTGAAACAAATTCAGAAGTTATTTCCGAAGAACAAAAAGATGAAAATGCCTGATTTAACATCCATTGATTTTCGATATGTAACATATCTGAGCTGGGTAGATATTGCAACGAATAAATTATTCGTTGTGTATCCGTTCGAAGGACAGTTTATCGGTATTGAGGGAAGAATAACGCCGACACACAAGAAGGGGTACTGCCTATTCTGTAATCGGCATCAAGAGCTTGCATTCTTCACGGTCAAGACCAAGAACGCTTTACCGGATAATTATTCTGCGATTGGTCAATACGTTTGTATGGAGAACCAAGGATGTAATCACAGCATTACCAATACAGAATCGCTGGAGAAGTTCATTCTCTCCGTTCGTAAATAAGGTTATATTAAGTAAAGGGCTGCCTGCAAAGGCGGCCTTTATTGCTTATGATTTCATTCCTAAAGGGTGTACAGAAATCATTGGAAAAAGAGGTTGAACATTGTTAACATGTAATCATAGACAAATACTATGAAATCGTGAGGACGTTAAAATGAATAACCCTGCTGTTAACGATGAATTGAAAATTGTATTTGAAGATCATGAGGAGGATTACCATGCTGTCTGTAGTAATCTGTATCAATACAATCTAAGAGAAACAAATGGTCTGTTAAAGAAACCTGGCAAAAGCATCAATTTGTTTTTAAGGGATAAGACAGGCAAAGCAGTAGGTGGAATCTTCTGTGCTACGTACTGCTATACTTTATATATTGATAACTTTTGGATTGATGAAGAATACAGGGAAAATGGGTATGGGAAATCATTAATCATGCAAGCAGAGAGCATTGCTGTTAGTGAGGGTTGCAAACTTTCACATACAAGTACATTTTCTTATCAGTCTCCTGAATTTTACAAGAAGATGGGTTACGACGTGTTTGGAATGATCGATGAATACCCGGAAGGAATTATTCAGTACTTCTTGAAGAAAAGATTATAGACCTACATAGGAATCTCAGCAACATTATATAACATCTACAAAGGAGAAATGATATGACGGTCGTTGGAATCTTGGGGACAATTCATAATCAAGAATTAAGAGAGAAATATAATAGTTCACTTACCCTGTATGAGGATCTGATTACAGAATTCAACCCGGATATGATCTGCGGTGAAGTGCATCCCCAGAGTTGGAAGAAGTATATCAAGGATAAACAGGATAAGGGATACTGGGGGGAGCCAGCCAGTGAGTATTGGGAGCTTATCTTTCCATTATGCGAAGAACGAAATATAGAGTTTGTGCCTATTGACTGGTTTGAGTTAGATGTCTGGAATGCTTTTGATCCATTTAACGGCTTCTCAGAAGAGCAGCGTGCAGCGTTGGAGAAGATCGATGATGAATGGTTTGCTAAACAAATGAATACACATGACGTTGGGTCGATTCCCTTTAACTCGGATGCATTTGATACTATGACGAAACAAAAATATGAATGGTTGGATCAGATTAATCCAAAAGCAAATAACTTTAGATGGATCGTACGAAATCAGATCATGATTCAACGTGTGAAGAACACGTATCATTCGAATCCGGGTAAGAAAATTCTATGTGTTGTGGGAGCAGATCATAATTATATTTTCAAAGAGGAATTGATCAATGAACCTATTGAATTAGTATATCCATTAAGATAGTTCAATGAATAGATTATAACCTTCAGGAGGTATATTCCATGATCAGATTGTGCAACAGCATGGACGCAGATACAATGGTTGAGATCATTAATGATGCAGCAAAGGCATACCAGGGTGTAATTCCCGAGGACCGCTATCACGAACCCTACATGCCATTGCAAGAATTGAATCAGGAAATCCGTGATGGCGTTGTATTCTGGGGCTTTGAAGAAAATAATAGATTATGGGGCGTTATGGGAATTCAGGATAAAGGTGATGTTGCTTTAATCAGGCACGCATATGTAAGAACTCACCAACGGGGGAGCGGAATAGGCACAAAGCTGTTGGCTCATCTGGTGACATCCACCGATAAACCGATATTAATAGGAACCTGGGATTCAGCAGAATGGGCTATAAAATTCTATTTGAAGAATGGCTTTACCCTAGTTTCGTCCGATGAGAAGAAGCAGTTATTAACTCAATACTGGAACGTTCCCGAAAGACAAATCGAGACCTCTGTCGTTTTATGTGACGAGAAGTGGAGCAGTGTTGGAATGTAAGAGTATTTTTCCTGAGGCTTAAGAATCACTAAATGATGTGAGGTGCTTGAATGCTTTATCATTTTAGCGAGGTTTCAGATATCCAAGTTTTTATTCCAAGAGAGAAACAAAACAGAGCTGAATTTCCAGCAGTGGTGTGGGCTATTGATGAAGAGCATGAATATTCATATTACTTTCCAAGAGATTGCCCAAGAATTATCTGTAAAATGACAGACACTTTAAGTGATGAGAATAACGAGAAGTTTTTCAAACATTCTAATGCGGATATCATCATTACGGTTGAAAGTTCATGGTATCCGAGGATTATGAATCAGGTTATATATAGGTACCATTTCGATGACACCAATTTTGAACTCTTTGATGCAACGGCTGGATATTACATTTCATATGAGGTTACAAAGCCTCTACATATAGACCGCATGGAGGGTTTAATAGAGAGATTATTTAAGAAAGGAATCGAACTCAGATTTACTCCAAATCTGTACCCACTGAGAGAGGCGATACTTACATCGGATTTCAAAGAATTTGGAATACATAGATTCGATAACGCTACGAAAGTTTAGAGTGATTACATTTCGCTTTGATTCATTGAGTTATGACATGTTCTAAAAGGAGGGGATCATATATGGAAGCTAAAGTTGTGACTTTGCCCGCTTTTCAGGTGGTAGGGTATAAAATTGAAGCCACGGTTGAAGCATTTGAAGCGGGTCTTGGCAAGATACATCATGAACAACTGCACAAAAGAAAAGAGGAGATTCAGCTTCGGAAAAATGATAATGTCATATTGATGCAGATTTATCCTATGGACGCAGATTTCAATCCCAAGGAGGATGTATTTACACATCTGATTGGTTATGAGGTACTCGCAGACAGCACTGCCCCACCTGATATGATTCTTCATGCAGTCAAAGAAAGCCAATATGTGACTTGTACGCACAAAGGGTTTGAATCGGAGCTTGATGCTACATATGATTATTTATATGGCCAATGGATAAGTGAAACGGGATATGAACTGAAGGACTATGATTTTGAAATTTGGGATGAACGATATCAACCTGATCATCCCAATAATGAGATTGATTTGTTCGTAGCGTTGCAGTAGTTATAGGCTTTTTTACGATACAGAATCTTCTATTTCGTATATAATAGAAATTCATATGAGTCTATATAACTACATAACATCGCGAGGTGCACCAATTTTATGCCAACCATCTATGACTTTAGCGTAACCAAAACGAGTGGAGAACGTTTCCCACTCTATCAATACGAAGGAAAACCTGTACTGATCGTGAATACAGCGAGCAAGTGTAAGTACACACATCAGTTCGACGATATGCAGAAGCTTTATGATCGGTATAAAGAGCAAGGGCTTCAGATCATTGGTTTCCCGTGTAATCAGTTTGCGGAACAAGAGCCGGGAAGCAGCGAAGAGGCGGAGTCCTTTTGTCAGATCAACTATGGCGTGAAATTCCCCATGTTCTCCAAGATGGATGTCAATGGAGAAGCGGCGCATCCGTTGTATGACTTTTTGAAAAAGTCGGGACCTTTTGCAGGTTTTGATGAGTCAGATGTGCAAGCGAAACTGCTAAAGCTGATGGTGGCGGACAAAGCGCCGGAATGGTTGCATGGTGATGCGATCAAGTGGAACTTCACGAAGTTTCTGATTGATGGCGAAGGGCATGTGGTTAAACGTTTTGAACCTGTTGATTCGATTGACGAGATCCAGACGAGTATTGAACAACTACTGTAAGTTATCTTTCACAATCCTAAAGGGCCATGACACGTACCGTACAAACAAACGGATATGTGCATGGCCTTCTATATTTCAAAGTCTGTCCAGTACTATCCGACATGATGTGAAACGGGTAAAATGGTAAGAAACCTCTCCAGAACAGGAGGTACTTGAACGTGCCAAGTGTAATGCAATTTAGTGGTCCATTGGAATATAGCTATCGCTCCACCAGCACGTACGACCCAGGAGCATCGGATGGATTTCATTCGCATCCGCAATATGAGGTGTACTATTTTCATGATGGCGAATGCACCTATCTGATTGGAGATCGAGTCTACAACCTTGAACCGGGTGACCTGGTCCTGATGCACGGCATGACCCTTCATCGGCCACATCCAATGCCAGGCAGACCTTATGTGCGAACGACGCTGCACTTTGATCCCTCGGCCATCCGCAGCAGTCTGCACCCGGACCGGGTGAGCGAAGTGTTAAAGCCGTTCGAAGAACTGAGAAACTGCCGGATCAATCTCACAGGCAATATTCGCTCCGAATTCGAAGCCTTGCTGCTGAGTTTGCATCAGCTTATGGTGAATCCGGGTGATTTCAAAGAGGAACGCATGCACGTTCGCTTATGTGACCTGCTGTATGTTATAGCTGGAATCTGCCGAGGCAGGGTCGAGGACCACCTTCCCTCTTCCGATAAGGAGCGGCATGTACAACATATCATTGGTTATGTCGAAACTCATTATATGGAGGACATTGGGCTGGATGATCTGGCAAGTGAGCTTCATCTGTCCAAGCCTTATCTGGCCGGATTGTTTAAAGAAATGACAGGCAGTACCATATTTAAATATGTGTATGACCGCCGCATTAATCAGGCCAAGCTGTTATTCCAATACCAGCCGGATATCAGTGTGACAGAGGCTAGCCGGTTGGCCGGGTTCAAACGTTTATCCCATTTCAGTCGCATGTTCAAACAAAGCGTAGGGTGTGCACCTGATCTGTACCGCAGTCAATTACATCGATCGTTTGATTAATGTAGTGTTACCGATCAGAAATTATTTCTGCACAGCCTGAGGAGGTTACTAAGTGCAATCAGAAAAACCATTCAAGCTTGATTACCGAATTGGATCAGCCGATGCCGATTACAGATCACAATGTCGTGTATCTGCTTTACTGGAACATATGCAGTTGGCAGCAGACCGCGATTTAGCAGGCATGGGAGTTACCGTATCGGAGATGCTCGATCAGGGATTGGGCTGGATGCTATTAACGACAGATGTCACGATCATACGCCCAGCCCGCTTGGAAGAAGAAGTATCCTTGCAGACGTGGCATAAAGAAAATAAAGGTGTGACATGGTTAAGGGATTATATCCTCACAGATCGAGAGGGCACACATCTGGCTGAAGCTCGTACGGCTTGGGCATTGGTCGATCTAAAGAGACGCAGAGTCGTCAGAACTTCAGCTTTACCTTTTGAAGTGAAATCGCATCCTGATTTATCTTTAGGTGAAGCCCCTGCTAAAGTGACAGTTCCCTCTGAACTCAGCTTGCAGGAACAATATCGTTTAACTGTACAATACAGCAGCACAGACAGTAATGGTCATATGAACAACGCCCGATATGCAGACGTATGTTGTGATGCATTAACACTGGATGAACTGGCTTCAGGTATGAGCCGCCTGCAAATTTCATATCATCGTGAGATTCGTATGCAGGAGCAAATGATTGTTGAGCGTTCAGAGGTTACAGAGGGAACTGTGTGGGTCCGAGGAAGATTGGCTGAAGAGAATGAGAGCATTATTTTTGAAGCCAAATTAAGTCTCGCAGACTCAACCGCTTCGCCCAGTAATCAATAAAATGGAACTGAATACAAGTAGATGAAGTCAACCAGTCCGTTCTGGTTGGCTTTTTTTCTATTTTTACCTCCTGATGCAGATATAGATGCACCTGTTACGTTCATCGCATAGTTCGCGCCGTGTTTAGAAGGCAGACAGAAAAGGTAAAAGAAGGGTAAATGAAAACTGAGGAGGAATCACGAATGAAAGAGCGCACACCAGATCAAAATAACAAGGATGCACATAAGGATCGTTCCCATGATAATCCGGAGCAGTATCCAACAGAGAAGGAAAGTTTGCTTGATCGGCATGAAGAAGAGCAGACGGTGGACCCCATTCCGATGGAAGATCTGAACATGGAGAAGCAGGAAGAGAAGAATAAAGATCAGACCAAGAGCAATTCGTCAACGGAAGAGAAATATCGCGCAGATTACCGCGAAACCAAGTGATCAGATTTATGCAATAGCTGTTTGAAAAAAAATAAAATGTACATTTAGTGAAAATAAAATAGTTTGTTGACTAATGTATGTTACTATATTATAGTTACTGTGTTGGCAAATTAGGAAATACCATTTTGGGAGGCGAATGTTTAATGTCTACATCTTTCTTTGAAGCGTTGAAAAACAGAAGATCTTATTATGGAATCAGCAAGGAATCCACAATCTCGGATGCTAAAATCCAGGAAATCGTGGAAGAAGCGGTAAAATACACTCCGACTTCATTCAACTCACAAACATCTCGTGCCGTAGTATTGCTCGGTGAACAACACGACAAATTGTGGAATCACACCGAAGAAATTTTGCGTGAAGTGGTTGGCAATGAAGAAGCCTTCAAATCTACAGCTGAAAAAATGGCTGGATTCCGCAGCGGATACGGTACAGTACTCTTCTTCGAAGACAACAATGTGATTGCGCAGCTTCAACAAAATTTTGCGGCTTATGCGGATAACTTCCCGATCTGGGCGAACCAATCCAACGGTATGTTGCAACTGGTGATCTGGACTGCTTTGGAACAAGAAGGTCTGGGCGCTTCCCTGCAGCACTATAACCCGTTAATTGACGAGAAGGTCAAACAAGAGTGGAACATTCCGGAGAACTGGAGACTGATCGCTCAAATGCCATTCGGCAAACCAACAGCAACACCAGGCGAGAAAGAATTCCAACCGATTGAACAACGTGTAAAAGTACACAAGTAAGACTTTCGCCAGAAGCCGAATGTGACCTCGATTCACAAAAAAATGGAGGAGCACTCGCTCAGCGAATTTCCCAATATTTAACCACATACGGCCTCGCTTCAATTTGATACGATGATGTAGATCGTACTCCAATGAAGCGAGGCTTTTTGATGTGAATAATAGAATATTTAAACGTACCCGGCGAAAGCTATGGAATGCTATTTTGTGCGGTGTACTGGTGATAGGATCAATCTCCATCGGTGAATCCACAGCTCAGGCAGCAGCAACACAACAGGTTTTCAAGGATACAAGCTCCAGTTATGCCAAGGATGCCATTGCACATCTGGTTAAGGCGGGAATTGCTGCCGGCACCTCCGAGAATACGTTTGAACCCAAAAAGGCAGTCACTCGTGCTGAATTTTCAACATTTGCTGTGAGACTACTGGGTTTGAAACCTGTTAAAAACAATATTAATCCTTATAACGATGTTAGCATGAGCGCTTGGTACTACGGAAACGTTGCAGCCATGACCAATCTTTTCATACTTGAAGGCAAAAGTCAGGGCGTGTTCCAGCCCAACGCCTCCATTACTCGGGAAGAGGCGGCTGCATTGCTGGTGAGGATGCTGAAACAATCCTCCAAATCAACGAATCTTCTGTCATCCACGTATGTCGATGCAGCTGAGATATCCGACTGGGCGCGTCCTTATGTGCAGACCGTATATCAACTTGGCTTGATGCGCGGCAGTGATGGCAAGTTTCGACCTCATGACCAAGTGACCAGAGAAGAGGCAGCAGTGATGCTGGATGCCATTTTGCAAAAGAAAACCTGGTCAGATCAGCTGAAAAGCGAGGATCAGCTCGGTATTCAGCTAGGATGGCAATATAACGCCTCTACTGCTGAGTTCAAGAAACAGATCGAACAGTCTGAAGCAAACACACTGGTTCCCCGTTGGTTTTTCCTGAATAGCAGCATGAAAGTCACAGATCTCACGGACACGTCGTTAGTATCATGGGCATCTGCTACAGACCGACAGGTATGGCCGTTGCTTGGCAATCGTTCGAACCCCGACCTTACCCACCAGATGTTATCGAGCTCATCCAACCGGGCGTCGGTGATCTCACAGGTCACATCTTATGTGAAAACATATAAACTGGATGGCATTAACGTGGATTTCGAGAACGTACTGCCAGCTGATCGTGAAGGAATGACTGCATTTATTACTTCCCTGACAACGGCTCTGCATGCGCTGGGTGCTGTTGTGTCTGTAGATGTATCACCCGATCTGGGGACAGACTGGACCGATGCATTTGATTATGCGAAATTGGGCGCCGTATCGGATTATATGGTACTGATGGGATATGAGGAGCACTGGAACGGCGATCCACAAGCAGGGTCTGTGGCATCTCTTCCTTGGGTTGAAAGGGCTCTGGATACGATGCTCGCTGAGGTCGTTCGCGCCAAAACAATCCTGGCTTTACCTTTGTATACACGGGATTGGTCTTCCGTTAATGCGTCTGCCAGTTCATGGGACATCACCTTGTCAGAACAGGGCACTCGTGCACGAGCTTCAGGTTCCGTGAGACGATGGGATGCAGAGCTGGTTCAATATGTCATCGGCTACAACAGTAATGGGACACCGAGATATATATGGGCAGAGGATAGTCGTTCATTATCCGCGAAAGTAATGATGAGCGGAGAACGTAACATTGCCGGATTGGCCTACTGGTATATGGGCGGAGAGACGGCAGATGTATGGAATGCCATTTCGAATGCTTCACGATTTGAATCATACATTTTCTGAATTCCGGTATTATAATCCTTCCTAAATTTCGACCCAAACGCACCGTTATTTAGACGGATGGTTTGGGTTGTTTTATTTTGGTAAAAGCTAAGTTGTAATGGATCACGTTTGATTTTGGTTGAACGGTGTAAATGGATAGAAGGATAGTGAACTGTCAAATAACATATAAGAGATAGAAGCATAGGAGGGAGATGGAGCATGCGAGAGTATGATTGCATCATAGTAGGTGGAGGACTCGCAGGACTTCAGGCAGCCATTCAGATGGGACGTTACTCTTGCCATCGGGTGTTGGTAGTGGACGCAGGAGAAGGCAGATCAACGTTATGCCGAACCTATCATAATATTCTTGGTTTTCCTGATGGAGTATCCGGTGAAGAGCTGCGCTCCAAAGGAAGAATGCAGGCAGAGCGGACAGGAGTGTTTTTTGAGAAAGACCGTATCATAAAGGCAGGACGCCGGGGAGAACAAATTCAATTGTTCGGCTCTTCCGGCTCTGAATATATGGCAAAAACAGTCCTACTAGCAACTGGACTAACGGACAGGATACCGGCCATTCCGGGATTAAGGCCTACGTTGGGACGAACAGTATATGTGTGCCCGGATTGCGATGGATATGAGATTCAGGATCAGCGCACGATATTGCTGGGTGCAGGCGAAGCCGGTGCAAATATGGCTATGGTTTTGATTCAACGTACGACTGAATTGTTGTACATTAACCATGAGCAGTCGCCAATCTCTGCTGAGCTTCATCGAAGCATGAAAGAGGCAGGAGTTCGTTACCTTGAGGCCGCCGTCCAAGAAGTGCAACAGATGGAAGATGGTCATATTACGGGTGTGCTGACGGAAGATGGACAGATTTATGAGTCAGAGCGTGGATTCATCGCGTTTGGAGGCAATCGTGTAAATTATGAACTGGCAGAGCAGCTTGGAGCCGTCATCGCGGATAATAAACACGTGGAAACCAACCCACGCAGTATGCAGGCCGCGCCTAATGTATGGATTGCCGGGGATCTGGGCCTTCACGCGGAACAAGCTACGGTTGCCATGGGTGAAGGTTCGATTGCTGCGATCTGGATTCACAAGGCATTGCAACAGATGAAAAAGGAAAACAAGGTGAATCAGATTTAAAAGCAAATTAAAATGCAGATGGTGAACATCCATATTCATAGAAAAAACAAAAAAGTCCCCGACCGTTGTGACTAAGGTTGGAGGACTTTTTGCGTTGTACGCAAGCTGTTTGCAAAAGGAGGGTCTGAATTTATTTGCTGTTTGTATCGCGGGTCCCGGCCGTTTTGCCTTTGTGAGGATGGGTGATATTGTCTACGATTTCTCCTACGGCCTCTTCAATCATGTCGGTTGGGCCAGGATTGTCCGGATCTGGGTGCAGAATTGTATTAACACCAGGCTCAAGATCTTTGTTTTTTCGCTCTTTTTTATATTCATTCATGGAAAATCCCTCCTTATTCAGGTATGTTTAAGGTGTTCCTTAACATATCCAATCCTTGTAATCTATATGTAAACGATTAACCAATTGAATCAAATTGAAACGCTAAGTGTTAGGGGAGGAGTTCATCTGTTCAAAAAAATGACCATGCTCCTGTTACTTCTGATTTTATGTATGTGGACATACTGGAGAACGGATAGCAATGATCAGAATCCGTATCTGATTACCGACTACAGCCGCCTTCATCCGGTTAAGGTTGAACGTGTAGTTGAAGGTCATGAAGAGCAACAGCTCGTTGAACTGCTTCAGGACGCCCGAGAGCGGAACCTGACGATATCGATTGCTGGGCAGCGGCATAGTCAGGGAGGACACACCTATTATAAAGATGGCATTGTCATAGACATGACCTCGTATAACAAAGTGCTGGAAGTCAATATCGATGCCAAAAAGGTGTGTGTGCAGGCTGGGGCGACCTGGGCTGATGTACAGCGAGCCATTAACCCATATGGACTGGCGGTCAAAAATATGCAGTCCCAAAATATTTTCACCGTAGGCGGATCTATCAGTGTAAATGCACACGGTCGTGAACTTCAGCAGGGTTCCTTGATTGAAAGTGTCGATTCCTTTCATCTCTTGACAGCAGATGGTCAGATTCGGTTAGTCAGTCGCACCGAGAATGCCGAGCTTTTCCCGCTTGTTCTCGGCGGTTACGGACTGTTTGGCGTGATTCTGGACGTTACGTTGACGTTAACGGATGACGAAGTCTACCGTCTCACAACTGATCAGGTGCAGGTTGAGGAGTATCCGTCTTATTTTCAAAAGAATGTCCTGGGAGATCCGATGATGAGTATGCATCTGGCCCGAATTTCAGTTCAGCCTGGTGCAGGCTACTTTCGCGAGATGTATGCATTGAATTATGCCTCTGATCCAACGGTTTCACTGGATGATTATAATCATCTGGATGAACGTGAAAGGGGCGTGCTTCCCAGCAAACTTCTGTTCAACCTGAATCGTGAATTCGAATGGGGGCGCGCCTGGTTTTGGCCGCTGCAGCAGCGGTACTTCGAGTCACAAGATGGCAAGAGGCTCAGCCGCAATAATGCTATGTCTTCTGCGTCTGCCTTCATGGAGTATCATCAGCCGGGAGAAAATGATCTGCTGCAGGAATATTTTATTCCGGTTGAAGCCTTTCCCGCATTTGTTCAGGAGATGGGCGAGATTGTATCACAGGAGCAATTGGATCTGCTTAACATTACAGTCAGGTATGTGAAACACGATGAAGAAGCTGTGCTTTCCTATGCGACGCAGGATATGTTTGGTCTTGTCTGTTTATTTCACGCTTCATTGTCCGAGGAAGAACAAGGGAAGTTCAAGGACAGTATGCAGCAGCTGATAGATGTCGTCCTTCGTTATAACGGAACATATTATCTGCCCTATGCAGGTTATGCAACTTCAGAGCAATTCGAACAGGCCTATCCACGAAAGAATGAGTTTTTTGCAGCTAAAGAAAAGGTTGACCCCAATCATCTTTTTATGAACTATTTTATGGAGCAGTATGGAGGAAATCATCCATGAATATCAAGTGGCTTGTTCGATCTCAAAGTATTGTTACGCTCGCTTCGGGCATGATCTATCCGTATTATCTTTTGTTTCTCAAAAATCTGGGTAACAGCTTCTCCAAATATGGGCTTGCCTTTGCCGTATTTACAATCAGCTCGGCTGCTGCTTCACAATGGCTCGCTCCCCGGATGGATCGAGACGCCAAGCAGTGGCTCATTGTAAGTTCGATGGGGATGGCTGCAGCCATGATTGCCTTTCCATGGGTCATATCCTATATCTGGGTGCTGCTGCTGCAAATGATGATGGGGATATGCAATGCGATGCAGCGAATGAGTGAACGGGTGCTGCTCGCCGATTATACGGTGGCTGGGCAACGAGGCCCAGCTGTAGGTAACTATCATTTCTGGACATCCGCCGCGTCTGGATTTGCGGTTATTGTTGGCGGTGTGCTGATTGATTGGCTGACGATCGATGTATTATTTTATCTGAGTGCCATACTGTATATGTGGGGAGCTCTGGCAGTATGGCGATTACGGAGCATTTCTGAGGAAGCAATAGATGGATAAAGGATAGAAATGGTCTGATTAATCTCCAGCGAGAAGTTTATATTATAGATAACCTGGTATGATTAAGCATTTTGCTTACATTCCACAAAGCGATTATACTCAAGGAGGTTTTTCAGATGAATGAACAAAATCATGTTATCCATAAAGATGGCCAAGTTTCAACGGACAAAGTAGACAATGCGATTGATAAGATTGCGCCGGAGGAACGGGAACAGATTTTACAGAATTTTGATGCCTTTAAAGGATATCTGGGCAAACGAATTGCAATGGGAGAATCGATTGGACTGGGTGAGGAGCAGATGGCCAAAATCGCCGAGAAAGTAGCCGACTATTTGGCAGCTCGGGAAGAGCCGCGTAACCGTGAAGAGAAGTTGCTGCAAGAACTGTGGAATGTCGGGAAAGAGGAAGAGCGCCATATGCTGGCTCATATGCTTGTACGTCTAGCACAAGGTTCAACCCCGAATCATTAAGATTGAGCTGAAACTAAAGCTAAGCCAATAGAGACTCTGGATGCCGTGGCATTTGGGGTCTCTTTTTTTGATGACATCTATTGTAACTATTTTTCATCTGGCTGATACTTTTACAGTGTGTACACCCAGTATGATAGGGAGAGTAGAAAGAAAGATTAAATATTCATATGAGCGTTTGAAGAGAAAGCCTTCCGGTTAAGGAATAGTAACGTTCATAATAAGGAGAGATGCTGCCTATGAAGAACGCGGCGAAACAATGGAAATTACGAATGCTGGGTGCGGCTGTTGCTTTGCTTGGCATGATTGTGCTTGCTACATATTTGCTTACACCAGCGAACGCTGAGGAGAGCTCAGACTCTGTACAGGCTTCTGCCAAAGCGCAGGCTGCAAACTCTGAGATGTTTACAGCGTATGTGGAAGACATACAGCATGAGGATGGTAAGTTATATTTGATTGTAGACAAGATTGGCTGGTACCAAGGTGCAGAGGCTGATAAAGTTTTTGAACAACGCAATCCGGACTCCGGTATAGATGGTGCTCCTGATGGTTATTATATTGTCAATGACAGCAAAGAGCAGGAAAAGGTAGAAGTAAGTGCTAATGCTGAAGTGTTGATGCAGTTGTATGATCGTGATGGAACAGTGTCGGGTACCAACATTCAATGGAATGAGTCAGTGGCGCTCAGCAAATTCGAATCCTTGTATGAGAATACCAATATTCTCGATTTGTCCGTATTCCCGTATCACCTTACTGTGCAGGATGGCAAAGTGACCAAAATTGTACAGCAGTACATTCCATAACTTTAGATTAAAATGCAACGGTTAAGCATTCCTCCGGTTCCGTTGAACCGGCAGGGATGCTTTTTGGTTATGACAAATTCATGAAGGAGATTGTAATTCATGGTATGTACATGTATCATTATAGGAATGGTGTTTTTACATAGTTCAGGAGGCTTCTCATGCTTAAAGACATGATTGCGTTAACGAAACCCGGACTTTTGCGGCTGAATGTGTTTGCGGTAGCGGTAGGGTTCTGGGTCGCTTCAAAATGGGATATCTCTTGGGTATCTCTGCTCATGGTGTTGATTGGATCAACCTTGGTCATCGCTTCGGCTTGTGTCATTAACAACTATTGGGATCGTGAATTGGATCAGAAGATGGAGCGTACCAAAAAACGGATTGATTACATCAATCATCTCAAACCCAAGTTTGTATTGGGGTATGGAATTGTTCTTGGAGTGGTCGGTTTTGTACTGCTCTACTTCCTGGTCAATCCGTTATCCGGTTGGATGGCACTGCTCGGATGGTTTGCTTATATCGTGATCTACACGATGTGGCTCAAACGCAGTTCGACCTGGAGTACTTCATTGGGTGGAATTGCGGGGGCTATGCCGCCTGTAATCGGTTATTGTGCGGTAACCAATCAGATTGATGCAGGTGCCTGGTTGCTGTTTGCGCTGTTATTCCTGTGGCAGCCACCTCACTTCTGGTCACTCGGGATTCGCAGGGTGGAAGAATATCGTGCAGCCGGTTTCCCACTGTTGCCGGTAGTCAAAGGTGTGAAGCGTACAAAGGTGCAGATGATTCCTTACGTGTTTCTGTTGCTTCCTGCTGTATTTCTGTTGTATTACTACAACTACGTTGGACTTGTGTTTCTGCTTGTATCCGTCATTGGTGGTCTGATCTGGTTTGTCCATACATTAAGCGGATTGAAAACTCAGGATAATGAGAAATGGGCCAAGGTTAACTTTCTGATCTCCGTCAATTATCTCATGGTTGTATTCATTGTCATGGTGGCAAATACAACCTGGTCCTGAGCAATTCATCACTTTTGTATGTTTGTGAAATATTCGAATATGAAGACGCCGAGTTAGCTGTGGCATCTTACGAAAAAGCACGCTGTAGAATAGGCTTGGACAACCTCTGGTTGTCCCGGGCGTACTTCTCGGGGTGTTTTTTTGCTATAATTATACTATGGAAAATGATTTTGGAAGAATGGGAAGTGGAGTAGATGAATGATTTACAGCAGGCTATCCTCTTGAGAACGGAGGGGAAAATGCAGGAGGCGATAGAGCTGCTGCAGGAACTGGCGTTACAGGAACCGGACAATGCACAGGTTTGGTACCAGCTGGCTTGGGCTCATGATTCACTTGGACTGGAGCGGGAAGCGGTACCGCATTATGAGAAGGCTCTAAGTCTTCGGCTTCCGGTTGAGGACAGGACAGGTTCCATACTTGGACTTGGCAGCACGTATCGGACTCTGGGGCAGTACGAGCAGGCGAAGGCCTGGTTTGAAAAGGGGTTAAGTGAATTCCCGGAGAACCGGGAATTTGAAGTTTTTCTTGCCATGGTGCTCTACAATCTGGGCGAGCATGCGGAGGCTATGAGACGGCTGCTTGTACAACTGGCCGATACATCAAAGGATAAGGGAATAAACGACTACAGCAGAGCCATCCGTTTCTATGCAGATCAACTGGATCGAGTATGGGATTAGAACTGTTGTATTCGAGCGATAACACCTAATCTAAAGGAGAGGCTTGGATGAATTCGAATCACGAACAAGAACAAGTGCACGAAAGACTTGACCGGCTTGAGCAGAAGTTGGATTACCTGGCAGAAGCTCAACAGGCGAACAGACGCTCACCCGGTGTACGCTTTCTGATTGGTTTTGCAATTGTGATTGCCGTTGTATTTATTCTCATGCTGGTCATTGGCATTATACAGTTTATTAGTAGTGGCAGTTGAGTCAACGGAGGACCGATTATAACGATGGAGCTAGCCATTCCTGTACCGCTTCAATGAAACGACGTGAAGCGGGGGACAGATTGGTGAGAGACGGGCAAGCGATGCCAATGGTACGATAAGGATTTCCAGTGAGTGGAACAAGAGCGAGTTCATTCGTATGGTGTTGAAGAACCATTTCAGGCAAAAGACTGATGCCAAGACCGTTTCGAACCATCGCCATGATGGCCTGATCTTCGGCGACCTCATAGACCACATTCAGCTTGGCCGCATGCTGTCGGATCAACCGTTCGATCTCGTTATCACCGCCCCATTTAGGCAAAATAAAGGGCTGTTCCAGCAGTACATCAAATGAGACAGCCTTCTCCGTAGCGAGTGGATGTTCCAGAGGCAGGATGCACATCATCCTGTCTTTTTGTAATGGAATCGTCTCAAAAGGCGAAGAATCGCCAAGGGACAGAAAGCCAAGATCGATGGCACCTCCAGCCAGCCAGCCTTCAATTTCTGCGTAGTCCCCTTCCCACAGCTTAATTTCGATTCCAGGATGACGGAGGCGAAATTGCTTCAGGATGCCAGGCAGCCACTGCGTGGATACACTGGCGAATGTGCCAATACGAACGGTTCCAATCTCGGCGCCGCGAATTAGTGAAATTTCCTGGTTCATCAGTTCCGTCCAACGCAGAATTTCACGAGTATAGCCCAGAATGCGTTCCCCTTCAGCAGTAAGTCGTACACCGGAGCGGCCTCGATTCAGCAGCGAAAAACCACACTCGGTCTCCAAACTGGCGATCGCATGACTGACCGCTGATTGGGTAATATTCAATGCTTCTGCTGCTTTGGTGAGGCTGCCGTATTCCACTACGGCATTCAAAATTTCGTATTTGACCAATGACATGAAAAATTCCGTTCCTCTCTTCATTTAATACATGAGTTCGTTTCATATATATCATTATAAATATTCATTTTTATAATGCAAAGAGATCGTTTATACTTGCCAAGGCGAGTTAGTTCGACAGAGCCTCGGTTAGATTACAATACATAGAATGAAGGTAGAAGCAAGATGAACGGAGTACGTGCACCACAAGGTCAGGCATCAAGAAGAGCGGATTTGCAGATGCTGCTCGCAACGGTAATATGGGGATCATCCTATCTATTTATGAAATCAGGACTGGAGTCCATGCAGGAATTGAATCTGGTCGCTTTCCGGTTTGGAATTGCCTTTATTGCGGCAGCTGTCCTTTTCCATCGGCGACTGTTCAGAATGGATCGAGGAACGCTTGCAGCAGGGGCTATTATGGGAACAGCGTTATTCGCGGCCTTTGTATTTATCACTTATGGAGTACAGCGCACAACGGCTTCCCAGGCAGGATTTTTGATCAGTTTGGCAGTGATCTTTGTGCCCATCCTGACGACAATTCTGCATCGACGAATGCCAGACTTGCGGTTAACGATAAGTATTCTCGTGGCGGTAATTGGGCTCGCATTGTTGACACTTCAACATGAGCTTAGCCTGCATATGGGGGATATCCTTTGCATTCTCGCAGCATTAATGTACGCGATCTACATTATGATTGCTGGCAAGTATACGCCGAAGCATGATCCACTAACGCTGGGGACGGTGCAACTGGGCGTTGCAGCCCTGTGGGGGCTGGCTGCTACATTTGTGTTGGAGACACCACGTTTACCTGACACACCTCAATCTTGGGCAGCCATTCTGGGTCTGGGAGTACTGTGCAGCGGTATTGGTTACATTTTGCAGACTCTTGCCCAGCGGCATGCTTCACCAACGAGAACGAGTCTGATCTTTTCGCTCGAACCGTTGTTTGCCGCAGCATTTGCTTTTAGCTTTCAAGGGGAGTCCCTTACGCTGCAAGGGTATGCGGGTGCAGCACTGATGCTCATTGGTGTTCTGATTACAGAGATCAGAGTCCCCTATCCGGTATTCTGGCGCAGAAAGCGGACAGCATTACAGACCGAACTGGGAGATCAGGGAGCACCGGGCGTATAATTTAGAAATAAAGCAAGAGTTCTTCCATCAACTTCATTGTGAAGGTGGTGGAGGAACTTTTTTTTGTTATTTATTTGAGGAATTTTAAGAATCTATAGCAAATCCTCAACCTAACAAAATGAAACTTTTCATAACTTGTTTTGTTGAATCTCTTTTTTTATGCTACACTAAATGAAAAATAAAGGAAAAACGGGTGAGAAAGATGGCCAAAAGAGTAACCATGCAGCAAATTGCCGACGCTGCGGGGGTATCCAAATTCGCAGTCTCTCGTGCGTTGACCGGTAAACCTGGTGTCAGTGAACATACCCGGGAGATGATTGTCAGGACGGCAGGGCAGCTCGGATATTTCAAAGCGGAACCGAAACGTTATCTAGTGGAAACCCCTGCTGAACAGGAGATGAAGATAGATAGACAGGGGACTATTCTGATCTTGTTTCCTAACATTCGATCGCAGAATCGTTCCTCCCTGTACTGGGGTCCTATCTTTGACGGGATATCTGCACGCCTGAATGAGAAGGGCATGGATATCCTGACCTTGACGGAACCTTCCTCGGATCGTATGTTTTCGGTGCTGAATCCCGAAGCTATTAGCGGAATTATTACCGTAGGTTCCATCTCCACATCCGTATTGCTTGAGATTTATCGACTGCACATTCCACTTGTGATGGTTGATCATGAAGATCCGGCAATTCATGGAGATACGATATTTACAGATAACATGAAATGCATGCAGGAACTGGTTTTGATGCTCGTTGGAAAGGGCTACAGACGGCTACAGTTTGCTGGCGAATTGCCTGATGCAGCCAGTTTCAGAGAGCGATGGCTCGGCTATCGTTCAGTACTAGAAGAGATGCAGCTGCAGGTCTCGCAGCAAGCAGATTTGCTGGGACCTGATCTGGATCACATTCGGGAATCGATTGTCGCCATGAAGATGGAGAATATCCCCGAAGTGATGGTATGTGCCAACGACCACATGGCCGCTGTTGTGATTGGTGCACTCCAAAGTAGGGGCATCGAGGTGCCGGAGCGCTGTGCAGTAACCGGATTCGATAATACCCGTACAGAAGAGCCGATTCTTGCTACGGTGCATATCGATAAGGAGAATCTGGGCAGACGTGCAGTGGACCAGTTATTGTGGCGGTTGGAACATCCGGACGGGCCTTTTGAAAGAAAGCTGATCTATTCGGAACTAATCATTCGTGATGAGTACAATGCTATTTTGCCGTGAAGCTAACGAACGTGAATTTAGAAATGATAAAAATAACACACGCCATCACGCTATAAACATGGGGTGAAAAGACATGGAGAGTTTGCTTCATGTCTTTTTTTGTTATCGGATAGGTTTATTTAAATAATCCACAAAACAGATTGACTAAATTGAGTATATCGTGTTAATTTTGTTTTGTAAGTTATTTGTTTTTATGATAACAAAACCTAACAAATTGTTTTTTCAAACTACTTCAATAATGATAACGGAGGCTGTCATGAGCAAATTACAATCGCAGACTTTTCAGAATTGGACGTTCAAGGCTTGTGAGGATCAGGAATGGATGCCGGCTCACGTACCCGGCTGTGTGCATACGGATTTGCTGAAATTAGATAAAATACCGGACCCTTTCTATGGAACTAACGAAAAAGAAATTCAATGGGTCGATAAGAAAGACTGGGAATATCGCACGGAATTTGATGTGAATGAAGCACTGCTGTCGCAGCAGCATCTGGAGCTGGTCTTTGATGGTCTGGATACATATGCAGATGTTTACGTGAATGAACAACATGTGTTGTCGGCAGACAATATGTTTCGGGTGTGGACAGTCGATGTGAAATCTGTTGTAAAGGCAAGTGGCAACGTTCTCCGAATACGTTTTCGTTCCCCGATCAATGAAGATCTGCCGAAGCTGGAGAAGCTCGGATATGCCCTGCCTGCATCGAATGATCAATCTGACGTGGGGGGACTAGGCGACAAAAGAGTGAGTATTTTTGCACGAAAAGCCCCGTATCACTATGGTTGGGACTGGGGTCCACGTTTTGTAACCAGTGGAATCTGGCGTGAAGCACGCCTTGAAGGATGGACAGACGTACGAATTAATGATGTATTCATTCAACAAAATGAAGTAACCGCTGCTTCCGCTTCGCTCACTGCAGTCGTGGAAGTGGAGTCTACGCAATCGATAGAAACGGTTATTCGAGTAGGAACGGATGAACAGAGCTGGGAGCAGGTTGTAACCCTGAAACCGGGCGTGCAGACTGTGGAAGTTTCAATCTCCATTGATGAACCGAAGCTGTGGTGGAGCCGCGGATTGGGTGACCCGCATATGTATTCTTTCCATACGGAAGTGATCCAGGGCGAACATGCTGTGGCTGAGTCCACAGTAAAAACGGGTATTCGGTCCATTCGTCTGGTTCGTGACAAAGATGAAGCGGGAGCATCCTTTTATTTTGAGTTAAACGGAGTTGCTGTGTTTGCCAAAGGTGCGAACCACATTCCCAATGATAGCTTCATAACAGAAGTGACACGTGAGCGCTATCTTCATGAGATTGTATCTGCTGCCGAGTCGAACATGAATATGCTCCGTGTATGGGGTGGTGGCTTCTATGAAGAAGACGTATTCTACGAATTGTGTGACGAATATGGTTTGCTCGTGTGGCAGGACTTTATGTTTGCATGCAGCATGTATCCTGGAGACGAGGCTTTCCTGAACAGTGTGAAGCATGAGGCGATTGATAATGTGAAACGTCTGCGTAATCATCCAAGCATTGTGCTGTGGTGTGGCAATAACGAGATTGATTCAGCGTGGGCACATTACATTGAGGATGGCGGCTGGGGTTGGAAAAAAGATTACAACGCGGAGCAAAGAGAACGCATTTGGGCGGATTACGAAGCTATTTTCCATGATCTTTTGCCTGAAGTGGTTGAAGCCTATGCTCCTGGTGTGGATTATTGGCCTTCTTCACCACTGGTATCACTGTCGGGAGACGAGAAACAGCATGCTCACCCATCCACATCAGAAGGGGATATCCATTATTGGGGTGTGTGGCATAATGTGGAGCCCTTTGAGAACTACAACGTTCATGTGGGTCGCTTCATGAGTGAGTATGGCTTCCAGTCCTTCCCTGAATACGCTTCGGTTCGCAAGTATGCGGAGGAAGAGGATCTAGCATTGGAGTCTGAAGTCATGCTGGCCCATCAGAAGAACGGGGCAGGTAATCGTCTGATCAAACAATACATGGATATGTACATGCATGAACCGAAAGATTTCCCATCCTTCCTCTATATGAGCCAAGTGCTTCAGGCTGAGGCAATGAAAACAGCCATTGAGGCCCACCGTCGTCGCAAACCGTTCTGTATGGGAACGCTCTACTGGCAGATGAACGATTGCTGGCCGGTGGCTTCCTGGGCGGGTATGGATTACTTTGGACGCTGGAAAGCATTGCAATATTACGCGAAACGCAGCTTCAGCGATATCTTGGTATCGGTAGATGGTACGAAGGAAGATGTGACAGATATTTACCTCATCTCGGATCAGCTTGAACCTGTGAAAGGCAAACTCCAGGTACGCCTGATTGGCTTTGATGGCACAGTATATCGTGAGGAAGAGCATGAAGTCGCTCTGGCATCCAACTCTGGTCAACAGGTGCTGTCATTGAGCCAGGCGGAATGGCTGGAAGGCCGCGATGCTGCAACAACATTGCTGCGTATTGATCTGAAGCAGGATGGGGTAGCCGACATCGTACAGGAGCATTATTTTGCACCATCAAAGGACATTGCACTGCAACCAGCGCAAATTAAAGTAACCGAAGTTACCGAGAATGATGGCGTGCATCTGGTTTTGGAAAGTGATGTGCTTGCAAAACAAGTATGGATTTCTACTGAGGCAGAAGGGGTGTTCTCGGACAATTTCTTCGACCTCATTCCTGGCATTCCGGTAAAGGTCAAGTTTACATCCAGAGAGGAATTGCAAGGATCTAATGGTGCTGTCTCCAAGGCGGGGGCCATCCAGGTTCGTTCCATGGCTGACTTTATCAAATTGTAATTATAGACGAAGCAGCAAAATCGTTGAGATCTCCCATAGGGGGATTTCGACGGTTTTTTATTTTCCAGTGCTAAAAGGGAAATGGACTTCAAAGTTATGAACAAGATTGTTATAATTGATAATCATTATCAATTATAAGTGAGTATCTCTGTCACAATGGTTGGGCATTGGGCGTGTTATATCGCTTAAGAAAGGAAGTCTATATGGGAATTCAGGATGATATCAAGCTGTGGGATCAGGTTCAGGTACGGGTGCTTGATGTCCGTCTTATATCATTAACAACGAACGAAAGTTATCGAAATTATGTATTACCAACCAGTGCATTTGTGTATGTAAATGGCAAGGGTCAAATTTGGTTGGATGAAGAGGTGTGGTCTACAGGCAAATTTCTATTGGTGCATGGAGGCAAAGGAAGGCGTCTTACGCTTGAAGCAACCGGAGTTATAGAGGTATATCTGATTTTCTACAAATCAACGCTGCCCTCCAACGTTCTTCTGGACTACCGGATGATGCTGTTACAGAGCAATCCCTTTGAACGTTCCTGGGGACTAGAGCCGGACACTGCGCTTCAGTTGCATGAACTTGTTCGGAATATACATATTTGCTGGACCCGACAGGACCAACTGGGTCTAATCCAGGTGAAAGGGTACTTCTTTCAACTGATACAGCTTGTATTGAACCAGCAGATACGAGTGGCATATGAAGGTCAACAACTTTCTTTGACGGATCAGGTTTTACGTTACATAACAACTCATTTTCGTGAATCGATCTCGCTTGATTCCCTTGCTCAGTCTTTGAATTACAGCCCGCAATATTTGTCACGAAAATTCAAAGAACAGACCGGCGTTACACCGACCGAATATTTGATCCGGTTGAGAATTGGAGAGGCTAGGTCTCTGCTGTCCGCTACGGAGGCTTCACTACAAGAGATTGCAACCTATGTGGGTTATCCGGACCCTTTTTATTTCAATCGGATTTTTAAGAAAGAGATGGGAATCACTCCAGGACAATATCGAGTGAAGCAGCGGGAGAACACGAGTGGAGTTTCAAAAAGTACAGTAAATGCAACAAATGAATCCATTGTAACAGGAGGAACAGAACGTTATCCTTTAATTGATGATGATTATCATTATCAATATAATGGAGATGAGGAAATCAACATGTTTAACCAGTTAAGATCAGCCATCATGTCACTAGTGCTTGTGTTTACATTAAGTGCTTGTGGGACAACCGGGCAAGAGGCAGAAACACCAGAGACTGCGGCTGAACCCGAACAACCGACAACGATGGAAACGAAAACCGTAAATACAACATTTGGAGAGGTGGAGGTTCCTGTACATCCAGAGCGAGTCGCTGCCATTGACTATTTGGGAACGGTTCTTGCTCTTGGTGTCAAACCCATTGCTGGAGGACAATTTCTCATGAATAGCCCTTATCTGGAAGGGCATTTGGATGGATTAGAAACGATCGGTGACTCCATTGAACAGCTCATGGAACTGGAGCCAGATCTTATTATTACCTTGAATCCAGACAAAGCGGCTTTTGAAAAATACAGCAAGATTGCACCAACAGTCTCTATTGCATCGATTACTTTCCCAACACTGAAGGAAGAGGTCACTTATTTTGGCGATGTACTTGGCAAACAGGCTGAGGCAAAGCAATGGCTCGAGGAATTCGATCAAGAGATTGCTAAAATAAAGCAGGAAGTGCATGACGTCGTTCCAGCTGATACTACATTCTCTGTGATGCAGGAATATGATCGCCAAGTATTTATTTTTGGCAATCAATCGGGCCGAGGAGGGCGTAACATCTACGAGTTGCTTGGTTTGCAGGCACCCGCAGTTGTACCTGCCGATTTAATGCAAGGCGCCTATCATGAATTTTCAATTGAGCTGCTCTCCAAATACGCAGGCGATTACATCATTCTGACGAGTGAATCAAATCTTGAAGCTTTACAGGCAGACCCTGTATGGGGGTCATTGCCTGCTGTCAAAAATGGAAGAGTGTACATATGGACTGAAAAGCAGTCCTGGTTCCGTGACCCAATTGCTCTCCTGAAACAGACACAGGATTTGGCTGAATGGATTATTAAAATGAATAAAGAAACACAATGAGGACAGGCTGTTTCTGCAAATTCTTTAAGGCCCGGATGCACTTGATGTGCATACCCGGGCCTTTTCGTGGTTCATTTTCTTTTAAGCTGCAGAGAGGTTACATATTATTGAATCTCCAAGATTTCGATATCATACGGTCCCAGTTCCAATCGAGGTCCTTTCATAGTTCCATCCAATGCACTGGTGTATGATGCTTGCAACGGAATGGAGACAGTTTCAGGACTTAAATTCAGGATGAAACGAAACGTTCCATTCGGTCCTGAGCGGGTTGTCACCTGGACACCGTCTGGTAGGGATTGCATCTCGGACAGCCCACATTGTTCAGCGATGGTTCGCAATAACTGGCTCAGATAAGCTTCATCCGGCTGGGTCGCCACATAATAGACAGCACCTTCACCCCAGTTGTTCTGGGTAACAGCTGCACTTTCGGCATAAAATTGATCCACATAAACTGCAATTGCCTGTGCCGTGTCCAGTTCCAACACATCAGCCCATTGTGAGGCAGCATATGTATTGCCCTTCTCATCCCGAATCTGAATTTGGTCAGCACCGATGGGATCATATTCGGCAACCCGCACGCCCGAGCAAGCAGATAACATACCTGGAAGTGGCGCCATGACACAGACGTTGTTATCGTTTTTGACACCGGTGCGATGCGTTAAGACCAATATGCCACCATCCGCTGCAAAAGCTTGCAGACGTTCTGCGGTGTTCTCGTCCAGCAGATACAAGTGCGGTGCGATGATGATTTTGTAGCCATCCAGCGCTTCCGAGGAATGAATAACATCTGTACTGATTCCCCATTTGGTCAGGGCACGATGCCATACTTTTATATTTTCGTAGTACTCCAGTCCTTCCGCCTGTGGCTGAATTCGTAGAGCGTTTAACTGATTATGCGAATGCAGGATGGCAACTTCGTTCTGCAATGTAGAGCCTTGAAGGCGTTCACCCAGACTGTTCACTTCGGTACACAATTGCTGAAACTCCTTGAACCGTCGCCCTGGAACATTGCTGTGATCAATTAGTCCATGCCAGAACTGTTCTGCTCCTATAGTGGCACTGCGCCAGCGGAAATGCACAACCGCATCCGCTCCACGGGCAATAGTCTGCCATGAGTAAGCACGCAAGAAGCCGAGCTGGGGTGTGCGCCACATCGGAAACCAGCATCCCGGAGGTCCGCTAAGTTGCTCCATAATCCAGAAATTGCGGCGTTTGATGCCACGTGTCAGATCTAACGACAAAGCACCACTGTAAGGTGCGGTGTCCGTTTTGTTCGGTGAAGGGTTGGGATAGTAATCAAAAGAGGCGAAATCCAGATCCTGACCGATTTTATATTGATCTGCCTTTTGCGGATAGCTATGAAAATTATGAGTGACAAAATGATCGGGACAGTTATGCCGAATGATCTCGATTTGGATGCTTTGAAAAGCCACAATAGAATCCGACTGAAAACGGGAGTAGTCCAGCAGGAACGAAGGATTCTGAAACGGAGAGCCGCCATATGGTGGCGTCACCTGTTTCCAATCGCTGTATTCTCCACTCCAGACAACCGTACCCCAAGCCTGGTTGAGCTGCCCTAATGAAATGTAACGGGCACGAACCCACTCGCGAAAAGCCTCTGAACAAGCAGTACACTGACAATCCGTGAAACTGAACTCATTATCAGTCTGCCAGCCAATCACAGCCGGATGTCCTGAATATCGCTCGCTCAGTTTCTGGACAATTCGTGCACTGTACGTCCGCATGCTCGGACTGTTATAACAGCGGTGACCGCGGACTCCTTCGTGGTACAACTGTCCACTTGCTAAGACCGGCAGAATATCAGGACATTTTTCAGTGAGCCAGCGTGGTGGTGTCATCGTTGGTGTACCGATCACCACCTGGAGCCCATTGCGATGAAGGGTATCGAGCGCCTGATCAAGCCATGTCCAATCGAATTGTCCATCGGCAGGCTCCATTCGACTCCAGGCAAATTCACCCACACGTACAATGCGTACACCACTATCGGCCATTAATCGGGCATCCTGCTCCCACAGATTAGGGTCCCAATGTTCAGGATAATAATCAACACCCATTTGAACAGGTCGGTTTTGGTTCATATATGTTACTCTCCTTTGGTCTAGAAAATAATGATTTTCTTGCACGGTCAAACCCGTGCTTAATGACTCCACTATCATCATCTTGTGGAAGAGTGTCGAGTCTATTTCATTTTATAATGGATAATGAGAGGGGAATATAATAACATGTTGCGATAGGGTATCATGATCTTGCTATTTCTGGGGGAAGAACATATGCGAAACCATTGGTTTATGCCGGAGCCCGGGCATGCAGGGTATGCATGTTATCCAGTAGCCTACGGAAGATATCTCGATCCAGAGCACAAGGAACATCGTCCGCACGGAATACGAGAGTATAATTTGCATCTGGTTTTCAACGGACAGGGTGAAGTGAGAACCGAGCAGGGCAGTGTTCGATTAACGGCTGGACAAGGTTTTCTATATGCGCCGGGACAGGCGCAACATTATAATGCCGATCCATCTGATCCCTGGGATATCAGATGGATTCATCTGCAAGCCCACGATCTGGAGCGGCTGCTAGGCTTGCGGAATTCGGATAAAGTGTGGCTCTTTTCATTCTCTGGAGAGGACCGTTTCGAGGAGCTGCATGAACAATTATGCCAGCTCGGTGAAGGTTATGAGAGTGTGCATGAACCGAAGTTGTCGGCGGTACTGTATGAGTTGCTAGTTGAATTGGCACGAAATTCGGAGTCCATCGAAGGGACGTCTTTACTGAACCATCAGGATACAATCCGCTCAACAGCCGATTATATTCGTCGTCACTGCACACAACCGCTAAGTCTTGCTGAAATGGCGGATATAGCTGGATACAGCGTGTATTATTTTAATCGCATGTTCAAGAGTATCATGGGTGTTCCGCCCGGCAGGTATCTGCTGGACTGCCGCATTCTGGCCGCAAAGAAAATGCTCGTAGACTCGGAACTATCCGTGAAACAAATTGCTTCTCAGTGTGGATTTACACACAGCAGTTATTTTATTCGTATGTTTCGGATGGATATCGGGATGACCCCGCAGCAGTTCAGGCTTCTCTATAGCTCAGGCAGTGGGAAATAGGAAGATTTCACACGATTACTAATGCTTTCTATACAAGCATGCATAATTTCCCTGCAATAACAAACAATACAATCAAATTCAATTCAAGCAGGGAAAGGAAGTGCCTGAGCATGTGTAACCGTTTTTCATTGGCAGCCGATTTGGATGAGGTCAGGGATCATTTTAAGATTCAACGGGTGATGTATTATTACAAAAACCGTTACAATATCAGCCCAACCCAGCATACACCGATTATTTTGCATCAGGATGGTGAGCGGGTATTGGACGAGTTCCGATGGGGATTCATTCCGTTCTGGGGACGCGATGCAGTTAACGCGAACCTTATGACGGTGCATGAGAATCCAGCCTATTACAAGCTGGTAGAGACGAAGCGTTGTGTTATCCCATGCAATGGTTTGTATTACTGGCGTCAGGAAGGCAAGAAAAGCTATGCGGTGCGTGTCGTTATGCCGGATCGCGGATTGTTTGGCATTGCGGGATTATACGAGGTATGGAAAGATACACGCAAACAGCCACTGCGCACCTGCACGATGCTGATGGCCGGAGCGAACATGGTTACACGGGAGTTTGGCAGCAAAATGCCGGCGATTCTGTCTGAAGAAGAGATCAATACCTGGCTGGATCCGGCGAACACACGTGTGACACAGCTGCTGCCGTTGTTGAAATCCTACAACAGTACAGAGATGAATCTGTATCCGGTTACTCCGATGGTAGCCAATGATGAGCATGACTGCTATGAATGTGTGGAAGAGATGGATCAGAAGCTGGCATACGTACGCAGTTACTAAGCTGAGCAAGCAGTTTTATGAGGCGGAGAGTCTAAGACACTCCGTCTTTTTGGGTTGAGAAAGAAGAAAAAAGTGTAATGGACAAAAGGCGGATAGTGAATGGATCAGTGAGCTTTAAGCATGGAATGGATATGGGGTGAAAATGAAAAGTTGCAATGTGTGTGAAACGTAACTATAATCATTACAGTAAGCGAACGCATATATTCATATATCTATTAAAAGAGATATTTAATCGGGAGGGAACCACGAATGAATCCAAAGTATAGCCAAATGTTTGAACAAGTTTCACTGCCAAGCGGCATTACGCTGAAAAACCGGATCGTGCTCGCTCCCATGACCCATATGTCCTCGAATCCAGATGGTACTGTCTCAGACGATGAACTTGCTTATTATGCACGTCGTACCGGCGGTGCGGGTATGTCTGTTACAGCGGTAACTCATGTAACTGCGAATGGAATTGGTTTTCCGGCTCAATTTGGTAGTTATGACGATAGTTTTATTCCTGGTCTGAAACGTCTGGCCGATACGATTAAGCAGCAAGGTTCCAAAGCCGTACTCCAAATTTTCCATGCAGGTCGTCTCACGCCGGAACAAGCGGTGCCAGCGGGTCAAGTTGCTGCTCCAAGTGCTGTTGCTAGTGAGCGTCCGGGATCTCCTGTACCAAGAGAGTTGTCTGACGACGAAATTACGTCCATCATCAAGGACTTTGGGGAAGCAACCCGCCGCGCCATTGAAGCTGGTTTCGATGGTGTTGAGATTCATGGTGCGAACGGTTATTTGATCCAGCAGTTCTTCTCTCCGCATTCCAACCGACGTGAAGATCGTTGGGGTGGAAGCATCGAGAAACGTCTCACATTCCCGCTGACTGTAGTGGATGAAGTCCAGAAGGCTGTAGCTACACATACGAAACTGCCGTTTATCGTTGGATACCGTTTCTCACCAGAAGAGCCGGAAACACCGGGATTGACCATGGAAGAGACGTATGCATTGGTGGATGCGCTGAAAGATAAAAATCTGGATTACCTGCATGTATCCGTCAACGAGTTCTGGTCCAAGCCAAGACGAGGAGAGGCAGATACTCGCTCCAGAATTGAATTTATCCTTGACCGTGTTGGTGGTAAAGTGCCTGTGATTGGCGTAGGAGCCATCCATACCGCTGATGAGGCAGCCGAAGCTCTTCAAAGTGGTGTGGCATTGCTTGCAATCGGTCGTGAGCTGATTATCGAACCTGACTGGGTTGAGAAAATCGAAAGCGGACGTGAGGAAGATATCGAGACGATTCTCACCAAATCGGATCAGGAACGTCTGGTTATCCCTGACGGTTTGTGGAATGCAATTATTCACACCCCGGGCTGGTTCCCTATGGCTGACGATAAATAAGACACAATTTCATTCGAAATAGAGGGAGCGTAAGCTCCCTCTTTTTTGCACCCTCTGCGCCCTTGATGAAATTCTCCTTCCGGGGTCACTGTGGTATGATGGGATGAACAGGATTCATCTTGGATAATCAACGGTTTGGAGTGAATGAAGATGCTCGTGGCTGAACGTTATGAGAAAATTGTGGAATGGGTAGATGCGCAGGGAAGCATGCGCGTAACCGAGCTTAGTGAGCGCTGCGGTGTGACGGAAGAGACGATCCGTCGTGATCTGGACAAGCTGGAGCAGGCAGGAAGGCTCAGACGTTCCCATGGCGGGGCTGTCAGCGTAAAATATAAAGAAGAGGGGCAGTCGGAAATCCCTTATCCGGAGCGGGCTGTAACTCATGCAGAAGAGAAACGCAGAATTGCGGACGAAGCGGTGAAAATGGTAGAGCCTGGTGACCGGATAGCACTGGATGCCAGTACAACGGCGTGGTATATGGCTGCTGGACTGCCAAACATCCCACTCACAGTGTTGACCAACTCCATTAAGGTCGCAGCGGAGCTGAGTAACAAGGAACAGATCCGTGTAATCGCGACAGGCGGGCAGCTTGCTTCGAAGTCCCTATCGTTTGTAGGGCCGCTAGCTGAACGGTCGCTTGATGCTTATCATGTGGATAAAGTTTTCTTATCCTGCAAAGGTGTACATCTGACCAAGGGCATCAGTGAGTCGAATGAATTGCAGGCGCTGGTGAAGCAGAAGATGATCAGCATAGCTGATGAAGTTATATTGCTGGCGGATTCGAGCAAGTTTGGCGTGCAGGCTTTTACAAGAGTGGCGGAACTCAGCAGTGTGGAAAAAGTAATAACTGATCTAGGCTTAGCTGAAGAACAGGTTAGTGCATTGAATGAACAATCCATAGCATGTGTCCGTGTCTAATTAGAAAGGAATGAATATAATGAAACATCCTTTTCATCTGAAAGCTACTTGGAATGGTGGACGTAACAGTGAAGGGCATATTGATGCAGGTGGGTTAAAAACAGTTATTTCGATTCCACAGGAGATGGGTGGCCCGGGCACCGGAACCAATCCAGATGAAATGCTGCTGGGTGCAGCGTCTACCTGTTATTTGATTACGCTGGCAGCAATGCTGGAGCGATCGGATATTACACCGAATGAGCTGACACTGGAGTCCGAAGCGACGGTGGATGTTACAAATAATATATTTACGTACGAACGGATCATACACAGACCTCGCATTGTGCTCAAAGCCGATGCATCTGATGCTGATGTGACGAAGGCAGAGCGCCTGGCACATAAAGCAGAAGAGTCCTGCATGATCTCCAGAGCGGTGGCAGGTAACGTTGCCATCCAGACACAGCCAGTGATAATAACAGCAGGCGTTAACGCGGTGTGATATACTGAAGAATAGGCGGCTTGAGCCGTCATTTGTGTAAGATAAGGGGAAGTTCGGTATGAACCTACAGAAAAGCAAAAACTCACGTTTTGCGCGTTTAACACGTGCTTTGAAGCTTAATTTTCTCAAATTGTTACGTGCTCCCGGCGGGGCACATAAAGTATCTACCGGATTTGCTTTGGGTTTTGGTTTGGAACTGATTGTTATTTCCACTGCATCACTGGTTTATCTCGTGTTCTATCCAATTGTACGTTTGTCCGGTGGCTCGCTGCCAGCGGCTATTGTCGGCAACGTGGTCGGCAAGCTAACATTCCTGCCCATCATATTGATGCCGCTTGCCAAGCAAATTGGTTCCTGGATATTGCCGGCGCACAGTATGGGGCAGGGGCTTGTTCATGAGAGTGCCTTTATGGAGCTGTTTCGCGGCAACTGGTCCGCATTAAGCGAACTATTGCTGGGTGGTTTGGATATTCTCGCAGGCATGTCCGTCTTTGGAGTCATCCTGGGTGTGATTTCTTATTTTGTCGTCAAATTCTTCTATGTCAGAGCACTCAACCGTCGCTTTGAACGCCGGTTGGAGAAACGCAAGCAGGCAGCGATGTCTCCAACTTCTGCTTCCGTGCTGATCAGGAAGACATCACAATCATAATCGGCAGAATGACCATGGAGGCAGCGGTTGTCCATAGAATACAGCGGGACACAAACTGCGGAGATGCATTGAATTGCTCGGCCAAAATGACTGCGTTCACTGCGGTTGGCATGGAAGCCAAGATCAGCAACACACTGAATAACGTTCCTTCTATCTGAAGTGCGGTTAGGATTAGATACGAAAGTACTGGTGCTGCGGCAAGCCTTACTACAAGTCCAGTCCAGAACGCTTTGCGAACATTAGGTTTCCAAGGTTCCACCGCACCACGTGGTCTGAGCATCTGTGCACCGAGAATGGCCAGTACGATAGGAGAGTAACCGGCTGCGAGCATGGAGACGCCTCCATCCAGTGCCATTGGTAAGCTCAGATTGGATGCACGCAGGATGATGGCTATCGCAGCAGCATAGATGGAAGGCATACGGAAGACGGACAGAATCGCATTTTTGACCGTGAATTCGGATCTGGCAGCAAAAAAGATACCTACCGTGTTTACAATGATCATCTGTCCGATGACATATACCGAAGCCTTATCCAATCCAAGCTGTCCAAAGGCAAGCAACACAAGCGGGAGCCCATAATTCACGCAGTTCGTAAACGTGGAGACAAGGGTGAGTCCCGCTTTTTCGCTTGCCCCAAGATGGAATACTCGGCTCAGCAGTTCAGCCAGTGCCCACAGGGCGATCAGATTGATGATGGAGAACCAGAATGTGCCGGTTACGTCTGTCCATGTAATATCAGCATGCAGCAGTGTATCAAAGATAAGCGCAGGGCTCAAAATATAGAGGGAAAAGGTCGACAGCGGCCGAGTATCCCAATTTTTGAAGCGTTTTAACAATATGCCTCCGATCACGGGAAGTGATATCGGCAGAAATACATGATATAACGTAAGCAGAAACGAATTAAACAACCGAATTCAGTCCTTTCTGGATGAAAAACCTATTTTATCATAGCAGAAGTTGACCTTTGTCGGAATGGATATTGGTGTTGGCTTATTTCATGAGCATATGTTTGAGGGCACTTCTTTGATGGCTGCACAGGGGCGGTGGATTGCTATTTTGATATGGCAGATTTATTATAGAAGAGGTGCAACCAGATTACATACACATAGAGGAGGAAACTGTAATGAGTGAATCAAAACGCTTGCTCGTATTGGTCGGCTCTTATGCCGAAGCGGAAAATGAGGGCATTTACGCATATGAATTGAATGAGGATACAGGTAACCTCTCCAAGCTTGATGGCATCTCCGGCGTGAAAAATCCAACGTTTGTAAACGTGGATGCTGAAGGTAACAAACTGTATGCGATCGGTGAGACGGCGTCTGCCGAAGGTAATAAAATGTCTGAAGCTGTAGCTCTGAGCATTGATCCTTCTACAGGAAAATTATCATTGCTGAATCGTCATGACTCCATTTCGGCTCCACCATGTCATATCCAACGTGATCCTTCCGGACGTTACTTGATCCTTTCCAGCTACCATGGTGGTCTGGTGGGTCTTCAAGCCTTGACGGATAACGGTGAAGTTGGAGCGCTTCTGGATGAGAAGAAACATGAAGGCAAAGGTGCGCATCCTGAACGTCAGGACAAGCCGCATGTGCATTCCGCGTTCTTTAGCCCGGATGGCAAATACATGATGGTACAGGATCTGGGTGCGGACAAAATCGCAATCTATTCCATTGATGCAGACAAGAATGAACTCGTACTGCACAGTGAAACCAAAACACATCCGGGTGCAGGACCTCGTCACTTGGCATTCCATCCCAATGGTCAATTCGCCTATGTTATTAACGAAGTAGATTCTTCCATTACAACTTTCCGTTATGATGCAGCAGCAGGCACATTGACAGAGGTTTCTACCGTGTCCACATTGCCTGACGGCTATGACGGCAGTGAAAACACAACAGCTGAAATCGCCGTATCAAACGATGGTCGTTTCGTATACGGTTCAAACCGCGGGCATGACAGCATCGTGGTATTTGCAGTAGACGCTGAAACAGGACATTTGAAATTGGTTGAGCATGTATCTGCTGAGGGTGAACACCCACGTCACTTTGCATTGACTCCGAATGGCAAATTGCTGATTGCAGCTAACCGCGATACCAACAATATCGTTTCCTTTACAGTAGATCAGGAGAGCGGGCGTCTGAAATACACAGGTCACAGCACAGGTGTATCCAAGCCGGTATGCGTGAAACCTGTTTATCTGTAAACCAAGGATTTGAATTAACCGAAAAGTTTAAATAAGTTTTCAGGATCAATATATGTGATCTTGTTGACCTGAAGCTTTGGAAAGACCCTGTCCTTGTGGCGGGGTCTTTTTTGATGAGAAGAGCACAGGAATTCGCGGGTGATCTCATATGTGGATTGTGGACGATAACTTATTTTCAAGATTTCGATTCATATAACAATGTAATTTAATCAATAGTATCGTGCAAGTAACTACCTGACTTCAAAGTGCGTACTTCCTGATCGGATAGTCAGGCTCTACAATGAATGAGTAGCCATGACAAACATTGCATGCATCTGAACTGGCTGTACGGTGCAGGCTAAATATTTTAACATCCTATACAGGATATACTCATACTCGAACATCAAAGGAGAAATGAATCGTGAAATTGCAATTGGCATTGGACTTGGTAAACATCCCTGAAGGTATTGCACTTGTTAAAGAAGTTGAACAATATATTGATATCGTTGAGATTGGTACGCCAATCGTTATTAATGAAGGTTTGCACGCGGTAAAAGCGATGAAAGAAGCATTCCCTAATCTGCAAGTTCTTGCAGACCTTAAAATTATGGACGCTGGTGGTTATGAAATCATGAAAGCAGCTGAAGCTGGTGCGGATCTGATCACTGTGCTTGGGGCAACCAATGATAGTACGATCAAAGGTGCAGTAGCAGAAGCGAAGAAACAAAACAAACAAGTTCTTGTGGACATGATCAACGTGCCTAATCTTGAACAGCGTGCTCGTGAAGTTGATTCGCTTGGCGTAGATTACATCTGTGTACACACAGGTTATGACCTGCAAGCTGAAGGACAAAGCCCGTTCGAAGATCTGCAAACGATCAAAGCTGCTGTGAAAAACGCTAAAACGGCTGTCGCTGGTGGCATCAAGCTGGAAACATTGCCTGAAGTGATCAAAGCACAACCGGATCTGGTGATTGTGGGTGGCGGCATTACGGGCCAAGCAGACAAAGCCAAAGTAGCAGCTGAGATGCAACGTCTGATTCAACAAGGGTAAGACAGATGAGCACAGGGCAATACGCAGTGGACATCTTGAAGGAGCTGGAACGTACGCTAAGCCAGATCGACGACTCGGAGATGCAGGCCATGGCGGAACATATTCTGGCTGCCGAACAGGTTTTTGTGGCAGGCGCAGGCCGATCCGGTCTGATGGGCAAGGCTTTTGCCATGAGATTGATGCAGATGGGGCTTCGGGTATATGTAGTTGGGGAGACCGTTACACCAGGAATCTCTCCGAAAGACTTCCTCTTGTTATGCTCAGGCTCTGGGGAGACAGGCAGTCTGGCAGCAATGGCTCAGAAGGCCAATAAAGCAGGTGCTCCTGTCGGTCTGATCACAATTAAACCAGAGTCCACCATTGGACAGCTGTCAGATACCTTGGTTCGTCTTCCAGCTTCTGCCAAAGAGGATACAGCGAGCGCCGGAGCCGAAGTGACCATTCAGCCGATGGGCTCCCTGTTTGAACAGGGGCTACTGCTGAGCATGGATGCACTGGTGCTCACCATGATGGAAATGAAGAGTATGACTGGAGCAGACATGTTTGGGCGTCATGCCAACCTGGAATAGACCATATGCCATAGACTTCATGAATTAGCATATATAAGTTGAACTAAACATCTACACAACAACGTAGAGGACAGAAATAAGCTGGAGAAGCGGAGCTAAAAGCTTTCTGAAAGAAAGCTACATCGGAAGCATACGCTTCGCCTTTATGACCAGATATTCACTTTTGATAAAGAGGATGAAAAAATCTGGGCATAACAGCGATCGGAAGATTGTTCTGTCATCGGAGTGGCTAGTGTAAATATTCATTAGTTCAACTTATAGATGGAAGACCGGAATTCCCTTAAACAAGTGGGAGTTCCGGTCTTTTCTGCTATTGTTGTCTGTGGTCTGATTCGGTCTGCTTAACATCAGGGTTGTACTGTAGTAGAATGTATACAAGCTGTATCGAGCCAATGAACCCGTTATATGATACAAGAGAGCGGCAAGTTCTCCTATTGCGGAGTGTTCTTGTGATATGCGAAATGCATTTTAGTGATAAAAGATTAAGTGGAAGAAAAGGGGGCTCGGAGCCATGGCAGCCGAAGTCAAGGAACGCATCAACTTGAAAGAGATCAACTGTGAGAAAGAATTGACCCTTGCTGTGATTGGCGGCAAATGGAAACTGATTATTTTATGGCATCTGGGTCTTGAAGGCACCAAACGTTTCAGTGAATTGAAGCGATTGATTCCTCATATTACCCAAAAGATGCTGACCAACCAGTTGCGTGAGCTGGAGGAAGACAAGCTAATTGAGCGCAAGGTGTATGCAGAAGTACCTCCTCGTGTGGAATATACGTTGACGGATCACGGACAGAGCCTGATGCCCGTGCTGCATGCGATGTATAACTGGGGTAAAAACTATGGTGAAAATGTAATTTGGAAATCAGAATAAGTTATAGTCAGAACGAACCGCCGGGTAAATGGATACTTCCATTACCCGGCGGTTTTTCTTTCCCCCTAATTCACTAACAGTTTAACAAAAGTTTTCTTGAAACGTAGAGGGCAGAAGTATCCTGAAGAAGCGAAGCGTTCGCCTAAAAGCTTTCTGAAAGAAAGCTACATCGGAAGCATATGCTTATCCCCGGATTTCTCCTTTAAAAAAGGGATCAAAAAATCTGGGGATAACAGCGATCGGAAGGTTATTCTGCCGGCGGAGTGACGCGAGCAAACTAAATTTTCCAACATGGTTGTGAATCCCTTGTACCAAAAGGCTCATTTTAGGATATGTAAGGCATAAATGCTCCGAATATGATACGATGAGAGATATTGGAAATGCAAGGAGGAGGACATTTAACGATGGAAAAAATACGTACACGCGATGAAGTAAGCCAAGAGACTACCTGGGACTTGCGAGACTTGTTTGGGACTGACGAAGAGTGGGAGCAGGAGCTTAGATCATTGACTGAAGCTGCTGCTCATATCGAAACATTCAAAGGACATCTGGGCGAAGGCGCTGAGCAGCTGCTGGCCTGTCTGGATGCCCGTGAAGCACTTCATGAACGGATTGGAAAAACAGCTTCATATGCCCGACTTAAACAGTCGGAGGACAGTACCAATCCCGTGAATATTGAGAATTCAGCCAAGGCAGGAGATATTTTATCGAATTTGTCGTCGTCCTTGTCTTTTGTGAATTCCGAGATCGTGAATCTTCCCGATGGAACGATTAAACGTTATATTGAAGAACTTCCGGGTTTGCAGCCGTATGCTCGAAGTCTGGATCGTCTAATTCAGGAAAAAGCACATCGTCTCTCGCCCGAAACGGAGAAGGTACTCGCTTCCCTTGGGGAAGTGCTGGACTCACCATACCGGATCTATCTGCGCGGCAAACTGGCAGACATGACGTTTGACGATGCACTTGACAGTGATGACAATAATCGTCCGCTTTCCTGGTCATTTTATGAGAACAATTATGAAATGTCTTCGGATACGAAGCTGCGCCGCTCTGCGTATGCCGCGTTCAGCTCCAAACTGAGCGATTACAAAAATACGTTCGCTGAAGGTTACGCCACCGAAGTGAAGAAACAGGTCGTTATGTCCAGGCTGCGTGGATATGATGATGTTACGGATATGTTGCTCAGCCCGCAGCAGGTGAGCAAAGACATGTACAACAATGTACTGGATATCATCCAGAAGGAACTTGCACCTCATATGCGCAGACTGGCAGCTCTCAAGAAACGTGAGCTAGGCCTGGACAAGCTGATGTTCTGTGATCTGAAAGCACCACTGGACCCTGAATTCAGCCCTGCCATTACATATGAGGAAGCCTGCACACTCATTCGTGAAGCTCTTGCGGTGATGGGACCGGAATATGGCGACATTGTGGAACGTGCATTTAGTGAGCGGTGGGTAGATTACGCTGATAATGCGGGCAAATCGACAGGAGCTTTTTGTTCGTCCATATATGGTTCTCATTCCTATATCCTCATCTCATGGGCAAACAATATGCGCGGAGCGTTTACACTTGCCCATGAAGTTGGACATGCCGGACATTTCATGCTTGCCGGGCATTACCAACGTCTTACGAATACACGACCGTCTCTCTACTTCATAGAGGCGCCTTCAACGATGAATGAAATGCTGCTGGCAGATCATTTGTTGAAACGTTCTGATAATCCGAGAATGCGTCGTTGGGTCATTTTGCAATTGCTCAATACGTACTACCATAACTTTGTTACGCATCTGCTTGAGGGTGAATTGCAGCGTCAGGTGTACGCACTTGCAACCAAAGATGAACCTATTACTGCGAAGACGTTAAGTCAGTTGAAAGGCAATATCCTCTCCGAGTTCTGGGGGCCTGATCTAGTTATTGACGAAGGGGCGAAACTGACCTGGATGAGACAGCCTCATTATTATATGGGATTGTATCCATATACCTATGCAGCAGGTCTGACGGCATCTACCGCTGCTGCACAGCTGATTCGGGAAGAGGGACAGCCTGCCGTAGATCGCTGGCTTGATGCATTGAAAGTGGGAGGAAGCCTTGATCCGCAAGAGCTGATGAAGCTTGCGGGTGTAGACATGTCTGGACCTGAGCCGATTCGTGCTGCTGTTGCCTATGTTGGCAGTCTGGTCGATGAACTTGAACGTCTGTATTTGTAATCAGGTTCATATAGTATACGGACAAGGCTTGTAGGGTTGTCTACGTGCACCGTCTCCTTGGCAGGGGGGCGGTGCATCTTAATTTGCAGGGAGAAGGGAACGATGATGAATGACGTCATTGAGCATATCTTCATCACTGGGCTGGTTAAGCATGGATGGTTTCGGTATTTTTGATGACATGAATGATGTTCCGGGATTTGAGGGCAATCAGAGTGGTTTTTTTGCTGGATTCAATGAGATTGGTGCAATGAGTGCGTTTGGATCCATTTTTATCGGTGGCATTTTTCTCATCATTGCTGGTGTCATTGTTTATGCCATTATTTCAGGGGTACGCACATGGTCATCGAATAATGCTTCAGCGCTGTTAACCTTGCATTCAACGATTGTGGCAAAGCGAACGAGAGTTAGTGGAGGATCAGGGGACAGCAGTGCTTCAACTTACTATTACATTACATTTGAGCTGGACAACGGTGAACGGGTAGAACTGAACGTAGGTGGGAGTGACTACGGTATGCTTGTGGAACATGACCGAGGCATGCTGACATATCAGGGGACAAGGTTTAAGCATTTTGAAAGAGATGTTCAGCCTCAGTCCGGTGTTAACAAAAACAGCTTTTATACGTGAAATAACAGGAAGGCGGCTCCTCCCGAGTGGAGAGAGTCGTTTTTGGTATGAGTAAAAGAAACCAATCACAGGGTATTCAAACGCTTACATTGATGATATACTCGTAAAATAAAGCTAAACAGTATAAAACAAAAATAAACAAACAAAAAAATAAAGAATAAAGTACAGAGCAGTCATCATTGAAATCAAGAAATGTTCAAGGGCGAAATATAGTATGGGATGAAGGGCTGGTGAAGAGCGGTGAGTGTGCTGGCGTATGATTTGGGTGCTGGAAGCGGGAGAGCACTGCTGGGTCATCTGAATGATCGGGGAATGGAAACGTTGGAGATCCATCGGTTCAAGAATGAGCCGGTAAAAGTGGGGGAGTGGCTGCACTGGGATATATTGAGGCTGCACCATGAATTGCTGGAAGGGCTGAACCTTGTTAAACAAAAGGGAGAGCAGCCTGAAAGTCTGGGGATTGATTCCTGGGCGGTTGATTTTGGACTGCTTGGAAGTCATGGTGAATTGTTGGGCAATCCATATCATTACCGTGATGCACAGTTTAACGGCATGATGGATCAGGTGCGTAAGGAATTGACCTCTCAGCGAATTTTCGAACGCACAGGCATCCAGTTTCTTAGCTTTAACACACTATATCAGTTGGCAACGCTTAAGCGAAGTGGCTCCCCAATGCTTAACGAAGCGGAGCGTTTCCTCATGATCCCTGATCTACTTCGTTACTTTCTAACCGGTGAAGCGGTGAATGAGTTTACCAACGCCACCACAACACAGCTGTACAATCCAACCATAGGGCATTGGGACGGTGAACTGCTTGCACATATTGGTATTTCAGAGACGCTGTTTGGAGAAGCAGTCATGCCAGGTACTCAAGTGGGGCAGCTGCGCAGCAGCATTTGCAGTGATCTTGGCTTATCTGCCATTCCGGTTATTGCGGTTGCAGAGCATGACACAGGTTCGGCGGTTGTGGCTGTTCCGGCAACAGAGCGTTCATTTGCCTACCTAAGCTGCGGAACCTGGTCACTAATGGGCACGGAGATTGATCACCCCGCCATCAGTTCCGAGAGTTTGGCGCTCAATTTTACGAATGAGGGCGGGGCAGGAGGCACGTTCCGTTTGCTTAAGAACATCATGGGCCTGTGGATTTTGCAGGAATGCATGCGTGAATGGGAACGGAAGGGACAGGGAATCAGCTATGCGGAGTTACTAAGCAGGGCGGAACTTGCTCCTCCATTTGCGAGCTTGTTTGATCCCGATGATGACCGGTTTATGCCAGCAGGGGATATGACCTCTCGCATACAAAAATATTGTCGTGATACAGGGCAGGCTGAGCCGCAAGACCAGGGGGCCATTGCCCGTTCTATTCTGGAGAGCCTTGCACTGAAGTATCGGCGAGTGCTGGAATGGACAGAACAACTGTCCAGACAGTCTTTTAATGGATTGCATATGGTCGGTGGTGGCATTCAGAATCGCCTGTTATGTCAGTGGACAGCCAATTCCATTGGCAAACCGGTATGGGCGGGGCCAGCAGAAGGTAGTGCGATTGGGAACATGGCTGTACAGTGGATGGCAAGCGGAGCCTTTAAGGATATATGGGAAGCCCGCAAGGTCATACGTGATTCATTCCCAGTTACCGATTATGAGCCAAAGGACAGACCCATCTGGGAAGAGGCCTACGGTAGATTCCTAAGGTTGACGGCTTCGCCCAACTCACAAGCTGGGAGCGAGGTGTAACATGCTGGCAGCAGAGCGCTATGACCGGATTGTGGAGATGGTTAATGTTAAGGGCAGTATGCGTGTATCCGAGCTTAGTGAGCACTGCCGGGTAACAGAAGAGACCATTCGGCGTGATCTCGACCGGCTGGAGCAAGCAGGGCGACTGCGCCGTTCCCATGGTGGCGCTGTTAGCGTGAAGGAAGAGCAGCCGGAGATCCCTTACCGGGTAAGGGAAACAACACATGCTGAGGAAAAGAAAAGAATTGCCCTGTCTGCTCTATCCATGATTCGTCCGGGTGATCGAATTCTACTGGATGCCAGCACGACAGCAGGTTATATGGCGGCCAATATGCCAGATATGCCATTGACCGTATTGACCAACTCCATACAGGTAGCCACCGAACTGAGCAGCAGGGACAAGATTGAAGTCATTTCAACTGGTGGCCAGTTGGCCCAACGATCTCTGTCTTTTGTTGGACCGCTCGCCGAACGTTCTCTGGAGACATATCATGTCGATAAATTGTTCCTGTCTTGTAAAGGTGTGCATCTGGAAGGCGGCGGAATAAGTGAATCCAATGAGCTTCAGGCACGGTTGAAGCAGAAAATGGTCGGTATATCCGACCAGGTCATTTTGCTTGCAGATACGAGCAAGTTTGGGGTACGTGCATTTGCCCGGGTAACCGGGTTAAATGCGGTTCATGCGGTGATCACGGATCAGTCGCTTGGTGATGATTTGATAGAACGACTGAACAGCTATGATATCTCAATCACAAGGGTGTAAAACAATACGGTACTCGATACTTATAAGCGTTATAACAACAATTCATCAGTTATAGGAGCGTGTAATCATGAAAGTCTCCTTATTCATTACCTGCCTCAGCGATGCCATATATCCCCGCGTGGGGGAGGCCATGGTGAGATTGCTCGCCGCTCATGGCGTTCGGTTGGATTTCCCGCCCGTGCAGACCTGCTGCGGTCAGCCTTCCTACAACAGCGGGTATTGGGATGAGACACGGGTAGCCGCCAAAACGATTCTGGAAGCCTTTGATGACAGCGATTTTGTCGTCTGTCCCTCGGGCTCCTGTACGTACATGATTCATCATTATCCCGAGCTGTTTGTCGATGAACCTGTATGGCTGGAGAAGGCTAAACGTTTGGAAGCCAAAGCCTACGAATTCACGCAGTTTCTCGTTCAGGTGCTTGGCATCACGGATTTGGGTGCACATTTTCCGCATAAGGTTACATACCACCCCTCCTGTCATGGTAGCCGTTTGTTAGGCGTAAAGGATGAGCCTATGGCATTACTTTCGGCAGTAAAAGGTTTGGAATTTGTTCCCCTTCCTTACGGAGAGGACTGCTGCGGCTTTGGCGGTACCTTTGCGATCAAAATGCCGGATATATCTGGTGCCATGGTCACAGAAAAAGTAGATCACATTAAAGAGACGGAAGCTGAAGTATTGGTAGGACTGGATATGGCCTGTCTAATGAATATCGCAGGTAACCTGCGGTATCGGAATGAACCAGTGCGTGTGATGCATTTGGCTGAACTGCTATATGAGGGGGTGCAAACAGGATGAGTCAACCCGGTGTAATGGATGTTACCGTCAAAGAACGTGCAGAATTGGCTTTGAATGATGACTTCCTGCGGAAAGCCGTCAAGTTTACGACAGAGCGATTGCGTAATGGCAAGAAGTCCGCATCCGAAGAACATGGCAACTGGGAAGAATGGCGTGAACGTGGACGTCAGATTCGTCTACATACGATCGCACATCTGGATTATTACCTGAATGAATTCGTCAATAATGCACGTGCCAATGGAGTTCATATTCATTTTGCCGATACTTCGGTAGAGGCAGCATCGATTGCACTTGATATTGCGGCTCACAAGCAGGCTTCTACCGTGGTAAAATCCAAGTCCATGGTGTCCGAGGAAGTGCATCTCAACCATGTATTGGAATCCGCAGGTATTGAAGCAATAGAGACCGATCTGGGCGAATATATCATTCAATTGGCGGGTGAAGCCCCATCTCATATCGTCATTCCGGCTATTCACAAGAACCGATACCAGATTGCGGACCTGTTATCCAAGGAAGCGGGAGAAATTCTGGAACCGGACACCACCGTACTTGCCGGATTTGTACGCAAAAAGCTGCGTGAGAAGTTTCTTGAAGCAGATATTGGCATGACCGGCTGCAATTTTGCGATTGCGGAGACGGGTTCCATGGTTCTATTTGAAAATGAAGGCAATGCCCGCATGGTATCCACCGTGCCAAAAACACAGATTACCTTAATGGGCATGGAGCGTATCATTCCATCCTGGACGGATCTGGAGGTGATGGCAACCTTACTGCCACGCTCTGCGACAGGTCAAAAATTGACGATGTATATGTCAGGCATAACCGGCCCTCGCCGAACAGAAGACGGGGACGGGCCAGATGAAATGCACATTATTATCGTGGATAATGGACGTTCACTTCAGTTGGGTGATCCCGAGTTTCAGGAGCTGTTGAACTGTATTCGCTGTGGTGCATGTTTGAACGCTTGTCCGGTATATCGTCATATCGGCGGGCATGCCTATGGTGGAACCTACAGTGGACCGATTGGAGCGGTACTTACACCTGCACTGAATGGCAACATCGATGAATGGAACGACATCGCGGGTGCTTCCAGTCTGTGCGGAGCCTGTTATGAAGCCTGTCCGGTCAAAATTCCGCTGCATGATATGCTCGTATATTTACGCAGACGCAAGGTGGAAGAGGGCCATGGCAATAAGCTTGAGAGCGCTGGAATGAAAGGTTTTGCAGCGGTTGTATCCAATTCTAAACGATTCGGAGCGGCTATTCGTCTCGGACAGATTGGTCAGAAAGCCGTTGTACGGAATAACGGAATTTCACTTAAACTTGGGCCCCTCAAAGGCTGGAACAGCTATCGGGTTGCGCCAAGCCTCGCGAAGCGTTCCTTCCGGCAGCAATGGAACAAGCTGGATCAGGAGCTGAATCAAGACAAGAAAGAGATGGATTCTTCCGTTCGGGATCGAATGGAACAGATTCTGCGTGAGCGCGAGGGGGGCGGTGGTCAACATGAACACTGAACATCAGGAATGGCTGGAGCAATTGGAGAAAAAGTCTCGTGCGAAGCAGGAACACTTTATGAATGACATTGCGTCCAAATTGAGAAGACCACGGCAGACACATGCTCCGACTCAACCTTTTCGCGGTGCACCCGCATTCTGGACGGATTTGGAGTGGGACATAGATAAGCGCATACAGGCATTCACCGATAATTTTGTGAGTGTAGGTGCTCATATTGCGCGGGTAAGAGACATTGGCGAAGCTTCAGACTTTATCGCTAATAAATCTCATGAATTGAGTGCGAAATATATCATACGTCAGAATGAACAGGCACTGACGGATCTTGGATTGGAAGAGCAACTTCCCGATGTGCAGATTTCTGTATGGAACAGCCAAGCAGAGGAGAACTGGAAGGCACGGGCAGCCGAGGCAGATATCGGTGTAGTAATGGCGGATTATGCCACAGCATATACGGGTTCCGTCACTGTGCTTTCTTCGCCAGAAAAGGGACGCTCAGTGAGTCTATTGCCTACCGTACTCATCATTATTATTCCAGTTGAACGGCTCTACACCAGACTTGGTGAAACGCTTGATCGATTCGATGAAGCGGGAAGAGAGAATCTTCCTGCAGGCATACATTTTATTTCCGGTCCTAGTCGTTCTTCTGATATTGAAAATGATTTGACGATTGGTGTCCATGGGCCGGGGATTGTATATGGTCTTATTATGGGTTAGCTACATTTCGAAATGCACAACTTTAACGAATGACTGTCCAAAAGCAGCTTTTTATCTGCGAAGGGCAGTTTTTTCTATTTCTAGTATGTCCATTATAAAAGGGATAATGAGCCATATAATCATATGGCAGCAGACAAGATGGTTTATAGATAAAAACTATTAATATTATAATTATTATATATTTAACCTATCAATAGAAGCGGCGTATAATCCATTTCAAGAGAGGGTTCATGTGAGAACCGACCAAGGAGGCGTTATGAATGAGTATATTTAACTATCCGGTTCCATTCATGGATGGAGGTACGGGTGATTTATCTGTTTTGAGAGGGAAAGTACTGCTTATTGTGAATACAGCCAGCAAGTGCAGTTACTCTCGACAATTTACGGAACTTCAGCACTTGTATGAGCAGTATCGTGATCAAGGGCTGGAGATCCTGGCGTTTCCCTGTGATCAGTTTAATCACAAGGAACCGGGCAGTAATGATGAGATAGCTCAGTATTGCAGGAATCATTTTCATATTTCCTTTCCGATTTCTGAGAAGATCGAGGTTACCGGACCATTCATACATCCTTTGTTTCGCGATCTGGTCGAAACAGTCCCATTTGAGGGTTATGATATGGAATCGGAAGAAGGTCGGTGGATGAATCAGTTCCTCAAGGAGAAACATCCCGAATTATACCGGGGAGACGGGATCAAATGGAATTTCACCAAGTTTCTGATTGATCGAACAGGGGAAGTGAGTGGTCGCTATGAGACTACGGTTACACCGAAAGAGATGGAGTCCGCGATTCGGGATTTGCTGAGACAGGCCTAGTTTGAGTTTGAGCGAACTGTGTATCTTCAAAATTCTAGTGTTCGTTCAGAGCAAAATATTCTCTATTTTAGTGGACCAAAGGGGAAATTTACTCATGCCAATTTGGATGGATACCCATTGGTCCTAAGACTTTGAGACTGTTGAAGATTAGGACTGGAAATGTTAGGGTAAAAGAAAGATAACGAAGGAGCCCATTTTTTTTAATCTAAACTGACCAATATACCATTTTGGTCAGTTGGTTCCGGTATGATTTTCAGGTTATCTGGATGAAATATGAAAATTTGCAGAAAATGTAGTCATGTCTGTTGATCTGAAGTCGTAGTTGAACGAAGGTATTATTTTTTAGTCGAACGTAACACTTGGAAGAGGAGTGAGTATTATGGCGCAAATTTCAGTTCCCCAACCCAAAACTTTTGGACCTTTAGGAAACTTACCACAGTTAAACACCGATGAACCTGTACAATCCCTAGTGAAACTCGCTGAAGAGTATGGCCCCATTTTTCGAATGGATTATCCTGGCCGAAGTGAATTGTATATTTCAGGTCATAAACTGGTAGCTGAGGTTACCGACGAATCCAAATTCGATAAACGTGTATGGGCACCGCTGGAGAAGGTACGTGCATTTGCCGGAGATGGCCTGTTTACGAGTTGGACTCAAGAACCGAATTGGAAAAAAGCTCACAATGTGTTGCTGCCCAGCTTTAGCCAGCGTGCGATGCAGGGATATCACAACAAAATGATTGATCTCGCTGTACAGCTCGTGCAGAAGTGGTCCAGATTAAACCCGGATGAGACGGTTAACGTACCTGATGATATGACTCGTCTCACCCTGGATACGATTGGATTGTGCGGATTCAACTACCGATTTAACAGCTTTTACCGGGAAGAACCGCATCCCTTCATTACCAGTATGGTTCGAGCGTTGGACGAATCGATGAGTTCGTTGCAGCGTTTGCGTCTGCAAGACAAGCTGATGATCACCAAAAAGAAACAGTTTGAGCAGGATATCCGTTCGATGTACTCACTGGTGGATCATATTATTGCGGAGCGTAAGGAGCAGCCCCAGGAAGGGGCGGACGATCTGTTGTCCCACATGCTTAGTGGCAAGGACCCGGAAACCGGGGAAACGCTGGACGATGAAAATATCCGTTACCAGATCATCACCTTCCTGATTGCTGGACATGAGACGACGAGTGGCTTGTTGTCCTTTGCCATCTATTATTTAATGAAAAATCCGGATACACTCGCCAAGGCTCAAGCTGAAGCAGATCAGATTCTGAAAGATCCGGTTCCAACATACAATCAGGTCCGCAATCTGAAATATGTTCGCATGGTTTTGAACGAAGCATTGCGGTTGTGGCCAACGGCTCCAGCATTCTCCTTATACGCGAAGAAAGACCTTGTTCTGGACGGAAAATATCCTTTGCAAAAAGGGGATAGTGTCAGTGTGCTCATTCCCAAGCTGCATCGGGACCGCGAAGCATGGGGTGACGATGTCGAGGCATTCCGTCCGGAACGGTTCGAAGATCCGAGCAAGGTGCCACATGATGCCTATAAACCGTTTGGTAATGGTCAGCGGGCCTGCATTGGCCAGCAGTTCGCCCTTCAGGAAGCAACGCTTGTGCTAGGTATGGTCCTGAAGCATTTTGAATTCATCGATCATGCGGACTATCAGTTGAAAGTGAAAGAAACGTTGACGCTCAAACCCGATAACTTCACGATTCGTGTTCGAGCACGCGGGGGTCAACCGGTCATGGCTGTGCCGGGTGTTGCCGTGGAGGAACCGACTCCGGTTGCCAAACGACAAGAGCCGGATACAGCAAATGCCCATCACACCCCGATGCTCGTCCTGTATGGATCCAATCTCGGGACTGCGGAAGGTATTGCGCGTGAAATCGCAGATACCGCAAGATATCAGGGCTTCCGCAGCGAGGTGGCTACCCTGGATGATCGTGTAGGTAAACTTCCGAAGGAAGGCGTCGTCATCATTGTGAGTGCATCCTACAATGGTCAGCCACCAAGCAATGCCAAGGATTTTGTTGAATGGATTGAACATGCGGATGCAGGGGAATTCCAAGGCGTTCGATTCTCTGTTCTCGGATGTGGGGATCACAACTGGGCCAGCACGTACCAGCGTATCCCACGTTTGATTGATGAGCAGCTATCTTCCAAAGGAGCAGAACGGTTATCACCCATCGGGGAAAGTGATGCTAGCGGGGACTTTGAGAAACAGGTTGGAGACTGGACTGAGCAACTATGGCCGGATCTGGCACGAACTCTGGGCCTCAAGTTGAACACAAGCTCAGGTAGTGAGCGCAGTTCCTTGTCAGTACAGTTTGTCAGCGGACTGGCAGTAACGCCGCTCGCGGATACGTATGATGCACATGTTGCTGAAGTGCTTGAGAATCGGGAACTTCATGATGCGGGCAGTGAACGAAGCACACGTCATCTGGAGATTAAACTGCCTGAAGGCGCAACGTATAAGGAAGGCGATCACCTGGGCATTTTACCGCAGAACCCGTCTGAGCTCGTAGAACGAGTATTGAAACGATATGGATTCACAGGTACGGAACATCTGGTTCTGGATGCATCAGGTCGCAGCGCAGCTCATCTGCCATTGCACCAACCGGTTAATCTGGTCGATCTGCTCAGTCACAGTGTCGAGCTTCAGGAAGCGGCAACTCGGGCCCAACTGAGGGAACTCGCGGCGTACACGGTATGTCCACCGCATAAGAAGGAGCTCGAAGCGCTTCTTGATGAGTCTGTATACATGGAAGAAGTACGTAAGAAACGTATATCCATGCTGGATTATTTGGTGAAATACGAAGCATGTGAGCTGCCTTTCGAACGGTTCTTGGAACTGCTGCCTTCCCTGAAAGCCCGATATTATTCAATATCCAGTTCACCACGAGTGCAGCCTGAACAGGCCAGCATAACCGTCAGTGTAGTGCGTGCTCCGGCGTGGAGTGGTCAGGGAGAATATAAAGGCATAGCGTCTAACTATCTATCAAACTTGAAGCCTGGTGAAGAGGTAGTCATGTTCATACGTACGCCTGAGTCCGGGTTCGAACTACCAGAAAATGCAGAGGCTCCAATTATTATGGTTGGTCCGGGGACGGGCGTAGCTCCATTCCGTGGTTTCCTGCAGGCAAGACGTGTATTGAAGGAAAAAGGTCAGCAGGTTGGCGAGGCCCATCTGTATTTTGGATGTCGCAACCCTGAACATGACTATTTGTATAAAAATGAACTCGAAACAGCCGAACAAGAGGGGCTTGTCCAGCTTCATACCGCTTTCTCCCGTGTGGACGGGGAAGAGAAATGTTACGTGCAGCATCTAATGAGAGATGATACCCACAAATTGATTCCTCTGCTTGAGCAGGGTGGACATCTGTATGTTTGCGGCGATGGCAGCAAGATGGCACCTGATGTTGAAGCAACACTCAAGAAAGCGTACGCTGATGTCAGCGGCAACTCCACGGAGCAAGCCGATGCGTGGTTAGAACGTTTGCAGCAGGAAGGTCGTTATGCCAAAGATGTTTGGACAGGTATCTGAGTGATACGTTCCTGATTTCAATCATTGATAGGCATCTACGCGGTGAGACACAGAAGGATCCTGTGCTCACCGCTTTTTGCTATGGCACAATATCCGAGCAGACTAATGCACCTATGAGTTATACTAGGGAAGAGAAATATGCATATCATGACATGGGATAGATCCAGGGTATGGATCGTTCTTTAATCAAGATTGCAAGTACAGACAGATATGAATTCAGCGATGTCTGGTCTCGTTATTTCTTCTTTTTATTCGTTGGACGATAGATCGATTCGACCTGAGTTAGCGGAAAGAGAATACGTGAGGAGAATTTACCTTTTCCCTGCAGCTCAATGTAATCCAGTCCAACACCAACAAGTCGGATATTGTTAAATGCATTTCGAGATGGGATTACCGTGCGGATGCCTACCCGTATGCCTCGCCGTGCTCGTGGTACATCAAATACACGAATGGAAAACAAGCTGAGTGGAATAAATAACTGCCGATTAACTTTGATGAAATTGCGCGGATATACTTTTCTAATTATTCCAGGTTCCAGACCAGACAATGGAGCATTCAGTTCTGCCAGATGTCCCTGGAACTCGGCCAGACGCTGCTGAAGTGTTTTTCCTGTATGAAGTTGGTGCCAATTCATAAGCAATCCTCCGTTCGCCATTTATACCTACTATATGAATGGACGAGGGCAAGAGGTGAGCAAAATGGCGCCCATGTTACTCATGATAAGGTACAACTTAAGATATAGGGAGTGATTCAGATGGACGTGGAAATGTATAAAGACCTCATTCGCGATGAACGTGGCAACTATTATATCGCGGTACAGATGGAGGGTAATGAGCTTACGCTTGTTAACGCATTTGTAGAAGCATCGTTTACACCGGAACTGATCTATAATGAAGAATTTCGGAATAAACATAAAGAGATGGAAGGCGGCTTTGTAGGCAAAATCGCAATGGACCTTCTCCGACATGATGTGGTCATGGGTTTGAAACAAATGGACAGAAAGCTGCTGGAGCTGTCGGATGTTGAACAGAAGTACACGGTGAACTATATAGATACGATTGAGTTCTATCGCCACCCTGCGTGGGAGCGGAAAGCATAAGAAAATGTTGGCTTTCTCGTATAAATAAAGGGAGTCTTCAAAGTTAACTTCTCTTCAACCGTCGTGGACAGTCCATACGATATTAAATTGTAAAAGCGCAAGTACAGGGGATTTCCTCCTGCTACTTGCGCTTTTGCTGTTGAACTCTATATCGGCCAATGGGCCTGATTAATGCTCCTGAAGAAAGGATACTTTTTTAACCCACTAGCAATAAGAAGGATAGATGATGCCAATATCCCGTTCTGTTTTCAAGTTTCCCTCAATATATCGCTGGAGTTCATTTCCTTTGATTCGAAACGGAATGCATTTTCCTCGATAGATCAGTTCACCTTCAATCGTGCGCACGCTCATTCCGATGATGCCTTCCAAATGTCCACTACGATCCGTAATGAATCGAATTCCCGCTGGTCCTTCCATAAAAACCTTACCATCCTGATATACCGTTACCCGTTCTGGCGTGTTCACCAATTCAAAATGCAGTCCATTCATCGTGCGGCTGTACGCCGTATGACCAGCTACTTCTTCGCCATGATCCATGTCGATGGGGAGAAGACCGGTAAACCACAGTTGATCCGATCCAACCGGCATGATGCCGCATAACCGTTCCACATAATCAAGCAGGCAAAGAATGGAGGGGGAATAGGTTTCGGTAAAACCTTCCTCCCCGGTCCATGGACTTAAAGCCTGCGGAAAGCGCGTTGCTTTGGAAAGGGACGACAAGATGGGTTGCAGCACCCAGGTCAATTCCACATAGCGATGGTGATATTCAAATGCATGTGGTGCACGGATCAGACTCAGGAAATTGGATGCTCCACCCCAACTGTTATAAGAGGAGAACGGATCGAATCGTGGATCATCCATCGACATGGAGGTAAACGGGTATTTGGCGAAAAACTTGCTTGTGTTCAGCAAATACCTGCGCAGCATGTTATCAAACAATTTACGGTCGCCCACCTCGCAGGCCATCACGCGCAGCAGCACATCGGACTGTACCCTGACGAATTCGTCGTTGCGATCCCGGTCGTAGAAGAACATATCCTCTTCGTCATAACAGTAGCGGAAGAGACTTTCGAGACTGGTTTCAGCTTTTGCTTTCCAACCACCACTAGACTCCCCAAGTTCCTCAGCCATTTGGGATAAATACATGCGCTGGCAATATATATTGGCGGTTAAGTCTGGTGCCAAAAAAGGCAGGACCGGAGAGTCCGGATGGTAGGACGCAGCATCATGCATATAAGGTGTATCCGGGACATGCCAGAACCGGGGGGACAGATCATGCCCGGTATCAAAGGTGCTAAATGCCTCCACACAGCCTTTCCCTCGGGTATTACGATACGTTGCAATCCATTCGTCGTATTGTACCATTGCCTTGTACATGGTCTTCAGGAAGGAGCGGTTCTTTCCATGAAGTTGGTAGTGGTTCCATACGCTTCGTGCCAATGGTGTAACGAGTTGAATCTGACGAAAGGAAGGACCGTTCTCCGTTAGCTTATAAGGCAGCAATCCATCTTCTCTTTGGTGTCGGGCAAAAGCTAGATAGGTCGTTTCCGATACGGAAGGAATCAGACGTGACAGCAGCTCCGCATTAATAGTGCCCGTACTCTCCAGCCAGCAGCCCAGATAGATGCCACCTTCCTGAAGAATGGGCTCACTGCCGTTCAGGGGCACAATGCAAGTCAGTAACTTCTCCATTGCGGAATAATAAGTCGCTTCCAAACGTCCGCCGGATGCCGCGAATCGAACACCCGACGCCTGCCATTCCTGTATTAACTTTTGATCTTCCGGTTTACCTGGCTGCACATGATCGTGGATCGAGATCTGCCGCAGCTTGTTCAGCAGGGCTTCTGTCATGTTGACCTCCTTGAAGCGGTTAATTATTGATTGGATTCAAAAATTCGTACGGTGCCATTATAGAAGTCAGTCACGGCTTGCTCCACACTTTTTCGGCCAAAGCCGATTTCCTGGTTGGTTGTCTGGGCCAACTTGGAGAATTCAGCGAATCCCGGAGGATTATAGCTCACGTCAAAAGGCTCCGTTTTTGTAGCTTCAGATACAAAGCTGGTGTAATTATATACAATCTCTTCAACAGGTCCCGCTTCTTGTTGAAGCAGATTGCGGTTGGCTTCCGTAACGGGCACACCGCGATCGTTGCCGAGAATTTTGGCTGCATCCGGATCATTTATCCAGAAATCCATCAGGATCGCGACTTCTTTTGCATGTTTGGTATTTGCATAACCGGACAACCCCTGACTGGATTCAAATACAACCCCAGTTCCTTTTGGCCCCCGTGGTACAGGCAAAAGAATTAACTTATCTTCCGTGAGACTCTGGAAAGCAGCCAGTTGATTTGAAGGAAGCAAGCTCATAGCCGCCTTGCCCGTAATAAGCAAGGATTTACTCGTATCATCCGGTGGATTGGAAACCTGCAATTCAGGCGTGACCACACCTCCAGATTTGGAAGCCTGCTCCCAGTAAATGAACCATTCCAAAATGTCTTCTTTTGCAAATCCGAGCGTGCCGTTCTTCATATCATATAGCTGTTTGCCGCGTTGTTTCAAAAAGATGTCCATACCGTCAACCGTGAAATTATAGGTTCCATAAAATCCCTTGCCGAGCTTGTCGGACAGCTCCTTGCTGATTGCAGCATAATCTTCCCAAGTCCAATCCGAAGCTGGCAAAGGGATTCCCGCTTGATCGAACAGCGCCTGATTGACGACAATGCCCCGTGCATTCGCACCCGCGGAAATATGCTGCAACTTTCCATCAAGACGCCCATACTCAACCATGGTGGCATCCATGCCATCCAGATTCAGTTCACTACCGACATAAGGGTTCAGGTTCAAAAGCACATCCTTCTTGGCGTAGTCAACCACGTTACCTCCAAGGAAGAAAATATCCGGTGCTGTGCCTGACGCGAGCTGTGTATTCAACTTGTCAAAATATCCGGAGGAAGGCGCAAATTCACCTACAATTTTAATATTCGGATGTTTCTCCTGAAAAACCTTCAGGGCTTCATTCGTAATATCTGCCCGTTTTTGATCGCCCCACCACATCATGCGCAATTCGACTTGCCCGTCTTCCGCGGTTTCCGTTCCTTTTTGCTCATCAGCGCCGGTATGATCCGTTCCAGAGCAGGCAGTTACCAATAACAGGAGCGAAGCTATAACAGTGATCATTAATCGTTTGAACATGAGAAATCCCCCTGACGATGGATAATGAAAAACATAATATCTGTTGTACACGTATTGCGTCTGGACATTTCGTAATCACTTCAGCCCAGTCGTTGCAATTCCCTCTAGAAAATAACGCTGAAATACCAGAAAGATAATGGTCACAGGCAGCAGAGACAGCGTGGACATGGCGAGCAGTGCGCCCCAATCCGATTGTCCCGATGGATCGAATAACGACCGAATCCCAAGCTGTACGGTAAACAGATCAATTTTGCTCAGGTAGATCATCTGACTAAAGAAGTCATCCCAGCTCCAGATGAAGGTGAAGATCGCTGTTGTGATCAGGGCAGGAACGAGAAGAGGCACCACGATTCTGAAAAAAATCTGCGATTGCCCGCAACCGTCAATAGTTGCACTCTCGTCCAGCTCCCGTGGGATACCACGGATGAATTGAACCATGAGCAGAATGAAGAAGGAATCCTGTGCCAGCCACTTGGGCAGAATGAGCGGGAAATACGTATTAATCCAATGCAGCTCGTTATACAGAATGTACTGAGGTACCAGGGTTACATGGTAAGGAAGCATGATTGTGACCAGCATAATGCTGAACCACAGGCCTTTGAACTTGAACTTCAATCTGGAAAAGGCGTAGGCTGCCAGGGAACAAGAAATCACATTTCCCAACACACTCATGACCGAGATCAACGCCGAGTTACCGAAGAAGCGGCCAAACGAAACCCCTTGCAATCCTTTCCAGCCATTCACAAAATGATCAAGAGTAAAGCTGGTTGGAATCAGGCTACTATTCGTGAAGATGAGATGATTTGGTTTAAACGAACTGAGAATTAACCATAACACCGGATACAACATCAGCAGACCGAAGAGGATAATGGCGGCATGCCTCCCGGCTTGAACCAAACGTCGCTTTAGTGGCATGTGTACTATCTCCCTTCCTGATTGTCGCCGTAGAACACCCAGAATTTCGAGGTGAGAAAGACGATTGCGGTGAATACCCCGATAATGACCAGCATGATCCACGCCAGGGCAGAAGCATAACCCATATCAAAGAACGAGAAGCCTTTCAGATACAGGTACAAGGTATAGAACATTGTGGCGTCGAGCGGGCCTCCGCGTCCATCCCCGATCACATAAGCGGGTGTAAAGGCTTGAAACGAATTGATCATGCTCATGATCAGGTTGAAAAAAATAACAGGCGAGAGCATCGGAAGTGTGATGCCGAAGAATTGGCGTACCTTTCCGGCCCCGTCGACGTCCGAAGCTTCATATAAATCGGCTGGAATTTGCTTTAGGCCAGCCAGGAAGATAACCATGGCCGAACCGAACTGCCATACAGAGAGCGTAATGATCGTATAGACCACATAATCGGGATGGGCAATCCAGGCGGGTCCGGTGATTCCGAACCAACTCAGAAACTGATTGACCAAGCCACTTCCTTCGAAAATCTGACGCCAGACGATCGCAATAGCGACGCTGCCTCCCAATAGGGAAGGGATGTAATACACGGTTCGGTATAAGCCGAGTCCCCGAATCCCTTTGTTCAGCGCCATTGCTACAAGCAGGGCGAAGGCAAGCCTGAGCGGAACAGATAGAAATACATAATAAAATGTTAGCCTCAAAGATCTGCGAAAGGTATCGTCTTCGGCAAAAATCTGCACATAGTTGCTGAGCCCCGTCCACGTTGGTGATGATAACAAATTAAATTTAGTCAAGGACAGGTAGAGCGACGCAACCATCGGTCCGAGTGTCAGACAGAAAAGTCCGATGAGCCAGGGCAGCAGAAACAAATAGGCAGTCATATTCTGCTGGCCGTATAACGGCTTGGACAGCTTTCTCATCATAGGCCTCCCTTCAGGATTGGATGTTAATTCGTGATCACCGCGAAATTGAATCCGCTTACAATATTTGCGGTGATTCTCTTGGTAAATTCATCATACCGGGGAGGGGGAGAAGCCGGAATCTCATTTCTTCGGATCATGATTATCAATTTTTTCGGAATGCAGCAAACGATAATCTGAAGGACTTATGTTGAACATTTTTTTGAATTTTGAACTGAAATAGCTTGGGGAACGGAAGCCTGTCAGCTCTGTAACATCCCAGACGGTTAGTTGGGTTTCCCTCAGTAAACGTACGGCATGTTTCATTCGCACCTCGGTTACATATTGAATAAAAGAGATGCCGGCAGCTTCTTTGAATATCTCTGAAAAATAGGTAGAGTTGTAGTTATAATGGTCAGCTAACGAAGTTAATGTCAGTTCCAGCATGTAATTTTCCTCAATATATCGTTTGGCCGATTCAATAACCGTATCTTCTCCAACCTCGGATGGCTGCTGTTGATTCACAAAATCTTCCGCCCAATGCATCAGCAGCAGTTCTGCCTGGTCTGGGGTCTTTAGCCAAAGCACCCATTCCGGGGAAATCCACGAGGATTCCTGTTCGAACAATAATGAAATTTGAAAAAGGCTTCGGATCATATGGGAAGTGGATATCCGAAATGAGTCAGCAAGCTCCTTTCGAATCACGGTGCGGAAGGAATCCAGCTCTCCACGAATGAGGCAACGATGCAGCATGCGACTGGTTTCCTCAGGCAGTAATGGACTATGATCTACTACGGGCACACGGTCCTGTGCACCTTTGCGCCCAGCAGAGTTCCAAGCCAAGAGGGAATGAATATAGCCTTCTTTCCAGCGCTCAAACCCAGACACGGACAATCCCAATCCAACTTGTACATCCATCGTTAAGACAGAGCGGGTCTGTGCTGTGATCTGCTGAGCAAATTCGTGCTGAATACCTTCCAATGTAATGAAATGCATGATTCCAGGGTGGGCTCCGTCATGGAACACTTGCACGTTATCTGGATAAGATTGAGCCATTTCGTGACAAAGCAGTTCAAAGGGTAGGTGGAGCTTTTCGGGAATACGTTCCACTGAGGCAGTCTGTATACCGGAGTTTCGCATGCCAGCGGTGATGAAACAGACGCTGTGATCCTGCCAGGATTCCAGATGGAACAGCCGCATTCGCTCTGGCAGTGAAGAAGGTGGCACGCGATGTCCCCTAACAAGATCAAGCAGGAAACGTTGCTTCATTTCAATGTAATACTGGGAGAGACGCCATTGCATCATTTCGGAATCGCCGTGCAGCTGTTTCTTTTTATCCAACTCATCTTTGATTTTATTTAAAGTGGTTTTCAGTTCATCCCGGGTTACAGGCTTCAGCAAATAGTCCATGGCCTGGCTGCGCACACCTGCTCTGGCATAGTGGAAATCTTCATATCCAGTGATGATCATAATTTGAATGTAAGGATTAAGGCTTCGGCAAACGTCCAGTAATTGGACGCCATCCATGACCGGCATGTTCATGTCTGTAATTAACAAGTCAAAATGTTCAGCTTTCAGAAGCTCTTCCGCTTCGATGCCGTTTGCTGCTTCACCTGAAATGATAAAGCCCATGTCTTGCCAGTTCACTTTCAATTTTAGTCCTTCGCGAACCTCGATCTCGTCATCTGCGATCAATACGTTGTACATCATATTCCTCCTGTGCGGGTAGAATCAGTTCAATAGACGTGCCGTTATGCTCTCCGTTCTCGATCTGAATGTTAAACAGACTTCCGTAATGCAAGCGGCAGCGTGCAACTACATTACCGAGCCCAATGTGCCAGCTTTGGCTTCGCAATAGGGGTTCCAGCTGAGATGCTTCAACAGGATCATGAATTTTCTGGATGATTTCGGCTGGAATCCCGGGCCCATTGTCTGAAATGTTGAAATGAAGGTGGTTATTCCGTCTGGAGATCAGGATGTGTACCTCTGCCGTCGTTTGATGCCGGAAGCTGTATTTGACGGCATTCTCAATAAGCGGCTGAAGAATAAATTTAATGATGACCAGAGAATTCAGCCTGCCTTCCTGTGTCAGAGTAATGTCCAGCTTATGACCGAAACGGGTTTGCAGAATGGAGATATAGTGGCGGATATAAGCCAGTTCCTCTGCAAGCTGTACCCTGTCGTCACTTGTATTCATGGAGAATCGCATCATTTTGCCCAGATCCTCAATGACCTGAACTGTATCATCTGTTCGGCGCTGCATGGCGAGACTGCTCACCAGTTCCAGCGTGTTAAACATAAAATGGGGATTAATCTGCATGAGCAGCGCTTTATACTCAGCTTGCTGGCGGAGTAGCTTCAGCTCGAATTCGTTCTGGATGTGCTGTCGCAATCGGCTGATCATGTAGCGGAAAGTGGAGATGACATAACTGACTTCGCTTTTTACATTTTTGTCCGGAGGCAGAAGGGACTCTGCTTGATCGAATGCGCCGCGCTGTACCTGTCTCATGGCCAATACCAGTCGTGTTAAAGGTTTGGTGACGCCATAAGAGAGCCAGGCAGCGGCAAACAAAGAGACGAGAATGAGAACAATGGTGACCACCAGAATGGTACTCTGAAGTTTGTGAAGAGAAGAATATAGCTCTTTTTCCGGTGCCAGACCAGCCAGCATCCAGCCCGTACGCCCCAGCTTTTTGTATACCAGAATGTCACGCTGTCCTTCATCATTGTTTAAGTACACGACACCCGATTTGAGCGAGTAGTTCCGGATCTGATCGATTTCTGCTAAAGCTTCGGCACCAAGCTGATTGACCTGTTGGGAAAGAATAGGACTTCCTTGTTCGCCCAGTAGAAAAATAGTGCTGCTCTCAGCCAGATGGATTCGGTTAAGCGGTTCCAGAAAGTAAGATTCGCTGACGTTAATTTTCATCACATTTTGGGCTGTAGCATGGTGAAAGGTCCCAATGGGCATTAGCAGACTAACTACCGGGTTGCCATGATCCCTTATATTTTCATGTTGATCGGTATGTGCAGGCAGCCAGTGATTCCCTGAGATAAAGAAATTTTTGTACCATGATTCTTGCAAGAAGAGAGGGTCGGTCGTTACTTGATTTTCACTGCCAATCCTCAGACCATTTCGTCGATAGATGGAAACATCGGAGATACTCGTGTAGCTGTTCGTAGCCTGGGTCAGAAAACGGCTCATCCCCAGATTGACAAGCATCTTTTCCCCTTCAGGAAGGTTGGGGTCACTTATCGCGTTATCCCAGTTCTTGGCGGTATCGCTGTTGAAAACAAGAGAGGCTGCATCATAGATCTGCATTTGAACCATATCGACATAGGAGCCGTATTCCTCCATCTTCTCAAGAGCAGAGGATTCAATGTAAGAGCGAATCACAGTACGTGATTCCTTAAAGAGTAGGAAGGAGAGTGTACCAAAACAGAGAACGAAGAGCACAACGATAAAGGCGATCAGGCGGCTTTTTAATGAGAAAAACATGGGTTCCTCCTTAAGCGAATAGACGTCAAGACCGTCGTCAAAATGGGAAAAAGACTGCGTATTACACGCAGTCTTTGAATTAAATGTGGTTGGAGCGGCCTTGCGTTCCTAGAAACGAACCAGATTGTTGATGCGAACAGGTAAGCCGGTTGCGATGGCGCGGTTGGCTGCAATTCCGGTGAGGATGGATCTTGCTCCGTCGAATTGGTTGGCAGCGCGGTGGTATGGATCTTCCGCTGGCTCTCCAAACAGATCATTCAGAAGTACAGGATCACCTCCGCCATGACCGCCTTCTTTTTCCTCGACCTGAACCTCGTATGGGGCATCGAACATGGGAAGGACACGCAGTGTTTTGCCAATCAATGCACCTTCAAGATTTTTGTCACCCAGCGAGTTAACATAGGATTGTTCAACAATATTCATTTCGATCCGGCCTTTGGTGCCATTAATGGCGATGCGATAGCCTTCCCACGGCTGGTATGCAACCAGTGAATAGGTCAAAATGGCTTTGTTCTGATACTGGACAAGAACACCCATCGTATCCTCGATGTTGATGCCATCTCCGAATACGCTTTGATCCCGCTGGTAGCCGTCTTCCGGTTCAGCATCCAGATACATGGCTTTGAGATGTGCATCCGAATCCAGATGCAGGGCAAAAGGATCTTCTTGCGCAATCGGGTTGCCCGTTGCACGAGTGTAAAACTGGGTCACGCCTCGTTCCTCTGCGTTCTCTCTACCATAATACATGAGATCGCCGAATGCGAAGACGGTCTCAGGCTGCGAACCGATCCAGAAATTGACCAAGTCGAAGTGATGCGTGGATTTGTGTACGAGCAGTCCGCCACTATTACGCTTGTCCCGGTGCCAGCGGCGGAAGTAATCTGCGCCATGGCGCGTATTCAGCAGCCATTCGAAGTGGACCGAAGTCACTTTTCCGATTGTGTCGTTCTGAATCAGTTCGCGTATCTTGGTGTGGTGCGGCGCATAACGGTAGTTAAAGGTGACGCGTATATTTTGTCCAGTCCGCTTGACGGCATCAAGAATATCCTGACATTTGTGTTCATCGATGGTCATGGGCTTCTCAGTCACAACATCACAGCCAAGCTCCATTGCCCGAATGATATATTTGTGGTGGGTGCGGTCGATGCTGGTTACAATGACGAAGTCCGGCTTCTCGTTCTCAATCATCTGATCAAACTGATCTGCAGGATAGGTTGGTACCTCATTGTATTTATATTTTTCCCTCAGCAGCTGATTGGCGTAATTCATGCGTGTCTGGTTAATGTCACAAAAAGCTGCAAGTTCGGATGTTTCCCTGAAATTTTGGGCTAATGCTCCATAGAAAAATTCAGCACGGCCGCCTGTTCCGACCAATACGTAGCGTTTTTTGTTACTCATGTCTATCGCCTCCTTGAATATAGCTTTAGACTATAACAAGGAAGCACTTCATTCGCCGCTTTTTGTGCGTAATCGCTTTCAAATGCCGCTTATTTTGCTATAATTCAACTAAAGGGGGCAGCTGCATGATACAGACATTTCAAGCGGATTACCATGATCCCACCGGATATTTGAATATCGAATATGATCGCCGCCTTGGATATTTTTCCATGACCGATGACCATCTGCATGACCATTATGAGCTGTACTACCTGCTATCGGGTGAGCGCATTTACTTCATTAAGGATCGAACTTATCGAGTCAAAGCCGGAGACTTCGTATTCATTAACCGGAATACCGTTCATAAAACAATGGAGAGTGGAAGACCAGACCATGATCGAATTGTTCTGTATATCAAGCCAGAGCTGTTCACCGAATTGGCCATTTTACCCGAGCTGGCTGAGGGACTGAAGGAGCCATTCGGCTGGAATATTCCCATTCTGAGGCTTCCTTCACAGGCAAGTGAAACAGCGGAGCGAATGGTCAGTGAAATGATTGATGAGATGGTCCATACCAGAGATGGAAGCAGTCTGCTGCTGCGTCACCGATCCGTTGAACTGCTGTTGTTTGCTTACCGTAACAAACATTTGAGCACCGTGCACTCGGCCGACAGTGAGCCGGTTCTGCATCCCAAGGCACAGGCAGTGGTGCGTTATCTCAACGATAACTATCAGCAGGATCTAGCGCTGCCTGAGGTTGCTGCATTATTTCGAATTAGTCCCCATTATCTAAGCCGTTTGTTCAAACAGACTACAGGTTTCACGTTCAGCGATTATCTCAATCTGCTTCGTGTGAAGGAGGCGCAGCGTTTGCTGCGTGAAAGCGAGGATTCCATAACCGAGATCGCTCTGCGAGCGGGATTCAGCAATTTTTCACATTTCGGGAAGATGTTCAAGCGTACGGTTCAGGTGTCACCGAGGACATATCGACAGGAGTTTAGAGAAGTAGGTTCGACGAGAGTGCTGAGATAGGGTGGGTTTATTTCAAACGTTGGAGTCCCTTAATAATGATGTTTGTTTTATCACTTACCTTTTGTAATTCTTTCAATGAAAGCATAATATTCGAAAGCGTTCTTAATATTGTTCGTATAGATGCTCAGGTTTGTTTCATCTGTTGTTTTGTTGCTTTTGATGTATCGATCCAGCTCTTTTTTATAATGTATACTTTCCAGAATAACACTGCGGTAAGCTGAGTCTGCAGAAGACTCGATACGATGTTTGAGTTCACGATACTTATGAAAAAAGATGGATGCAATAATCAGAATGATAGTGAATAAAATCAGAATAATATGTCGTGTTTTTGTACTCATAAATACGTCCTTGTTCATGTATTTAGTATTTTCCCATTTTGAAAATGGAGTTTTACATAATAACATGTAACGACACTTAAACCTATAGGTAAATACAGGAAGGAAATTCTTGAAGACACGCGATCCGAAGCCGAACATGTAAAAAAAAGAACCTGAGCAATCCTGCGTGCGCAGACATTGGTTCAGGTCCTTTATTATGACGTTGTATAACAGTGTTTAAATCTCACTTTAGGAAAAACGCAGCTCAAACCGAAATTTGACTTGTATCGTTCTCCGATCGCAACTTCATCTGTAACACTTCATCCCGTGGACAGACCATCACACCATCAATGACATCGAGACGTGCGGCCTGAATGGAGGAACGACGTGCGGGTTCGCTGGCATGATCGATACCTTCGATCCGGTCCGGGTGGGTAAAATAAAAGATATAGGCTTCATCATTCTGTACGACGACATCTGCATGCAAACCGATTACACCATCATCCTCACGATTTCCTGGCTGATCGAGAATCAGACTGTTCCATTCCCAATGCTCCAGGTCATCCGACTTGTAAACAGCCTGTTCTCTCCATTCGTCAACAATCATCCAATACGAATCACGGAAACGAAATACGTTAGGCCCTTCATGCGCACGCCCTGTAATAACCGGACCGATGACTTCCCATTGATAGAGATCCGGGCTATCTGCTGCATACGTATGGGATGAATTAGCTTCATCCTTGTACCACATCCGGAATTTTCCGTTCGGCAGCGGGTAAATACACGCATCAATCACACGATCCGAGCTAAGCTCCAGTTTGCCATGGAATGTCCAAGAGAGCAGATTCGTACTGGTGTAATGCAAAATGTGCCGATCATGGCCAGCCCAGTCATGAGGCACCCCTTGAATGTAACTGACATACATGTGATACGTGCCCTCATGCCAGAAAATTTCGGGAGCCCAGAACGTATTATGTCCCCATTCATGCTCCAACCCGGTTAACGTACCACGATAAGTCCAAGACTGTCCACCGTCAGCTGAAGAAGCTACGCCCAAATCCGTGCCATGCACCCAGGCGAACTTTGGCCCTCCGGCTGTGGCTCTGCGATTGGTATAGATCATCCACCAGGTTTGCTCGGAACGATTCCATACAACGACCGGATCAGCAGCTCCATCAAAGATGGGATCACGAAACAATGGTGCACTCATGATGATTCCTCCTTATATTCAATCCCAGTGATTTTAGAGTTATTGCTTCTATCGTAAAAGAAATGATTTGAAATTACAATCTGACGTTTTCAATATTTAAGGAATTATATATTTATTAATTCATTTAAAATATCAATAAAAATATCAATTGAATCTAACATCGTAAACTGCACCCTGTATCCTAGTTTAGAGCATTTAATGCTGATCGACATTTGAAATGTAATTAATTACTTATATAGAAGGAAAATATCCTTCAACCCATTTTACATCTTGCAGTTCAAGAGCAACCGGCGTATATTGAGATTTAACTAAATTAGGAATAAATTGAAAGATTGATAGCTTGTAAAGACATTTTTATACATAAAGGAGAAGCCGATGATACAGACCAGATTGGATGAATTGGGCATTGTATTGCCCCAAGCAAGTACGCCGGCAGCAAAGTATACCAATGCGGTGATTGTAAATGGAATCATGTATGTGTCCGGTAAAGGGCCGGATACGCAAGAGCGTGGCAAACTGGGGGAGCAGTTCACGACGGAGCAGGGATATGAATTTGCCCGAAATGCTGCCATCGAGGTGTTGGCTGTCGTTCAGGAAGTGCTTGGTTCACTGGATCGGGTGAAACGGGTGGTTAAAGTGCAGGGGTTCATCAATGCGACCGCCTCGTATGAGGAGCACCATAAAGTGTTAAACGGGTTCTCGGATCTGATGCTGGAAGTGTTTGGAGAACAGGGCGCGCACGCCCGTTCCGTATTTGGCGCTGTATCCGTGAGGGACAACTTGCCGCTGATCATTGACTCGATTTTCCAAGTGGAGGAGTAGAGTTCATGACCAATCCCGCTTCAATGAATCCGTTAATGCTGTCTTTTCCCGAAAGTTTCGAAACACCGCGTTTGACCATTCGTGCCCCGAGGTGGGGAGATGGAGCGGCAGTGAATGAGGCAATTTGTGAAAGTGCGGAGCAATTACGTTTGTGGTTGCCTTTTGCCGAGAACATACCTTCACTGGAGGAATCGGAAGCGCATGCCCGCAAAGCCAGGCTGCAATTTCTGGAGCGTACCGACATGATGCTTCATTTACGTGACAGGTTTACGGATGATTTCGTGGGCAGCAGCGGACTGCATCGAATCGACTGGAATGCACGTTGTTTCGAAATCGGTTATTGGATCAGAACTTCGCGTGCCGGTGAGGGTCTCATGACAGAAGCAGTCAGAGGTATTGAGCAGTTCGCAATAACCTATATGGAGGCGAACCGGCTGGAAATCCGCTGTGATGCCCGCAATGTGCGAAGTGCCAAAGTGGCTGAGCGCGCAGGCTATACGCTTGAAGGTGTACTGCGCAAGATGCGGCGTGACAGTACAGGTACGTTGGTAGATATGATGGTGTTTGCCAAGGTAAGAGGAGATGAGTTTGAATAAATAGGTTGAAAAAAGATAAGAAATGAATCGGAAAATGATTTAAAAGAAAGAAAGAAACGGCTTCTGGAAGAACACGTTGTGTTGTTCTCCAGGGCCGTTTTTTGATATGCAAATATTGGAGGCTGGGAGATACTGCTGGATGAATTGGAGCAGATAAAAGGAACCTCCTTATCTCATTGGATTGGGAATGTTGACGTATAACGGCGTCTCACCACGCTGATGGAAGCGGCTGAGCAGATTGGCTTTGGCTGGTAAGGTCTCGGTGGTCAACAGATCACGAATGACGTCGTTGATGTGCGAGGATTCGGCTGTCTTTTTCCGAAGCTCCTCTAATGTATTTCTCACCACCCTCCAGTATGGCTGCTCCTGTTGACCAGTATAATATGCCAGACGCTGCACCACATGACTGAGGTGATTGACAAAGAAATAATATTTCAATCGATGACGTGATTCTTCTTCGGTATACAAGACAGGACTGTTGGCATTGACTACCTGATCGATCCAACCTTGCTGTTCCGCTAAGGCTCGATTGACACTGATGCCCTCCAGATCCCTAACCACAAAAGTGGCAGGCATACCATCTTCAAGACGCAGCATGGAATTCTGTACATGAGCTTCCAGACTAATGCCTGTCTCGGCATACAGTTCCACAAGTGGAACCATGGACAACTCCAGATATTGACGAAGCCATTCATACCAGTCTGTCTGCACCCTCGCATCATTTACACGATCCGGCGACGAGGATGATTGGAGACTTTCCCGGACGGCCCGGAACAACAGCGGTTCGGTTTCTCCGGGAAGTACCTCCATCAGAGATGCCACAACATAAGGAGCCCCTGAAGCAGAGCGGCAAGACTCTGGTGCTTCGCGCAGGATCATGGAGAATCCGGAGATCAGCGCCTCCTGAGTGGGCGAAGGTATCTCCGGTACCTTCAAGCTACGGTAGCCTTTTTCCAGCAAAATTTGAAATTTCTCTGACGTCCAGCGATCCTGAATCTGCTGTACAATTCTGGATGCATCCAGTGTGCGCAGCAACTGCTCTTCATTGTTCTCGCGAATAAAATTTGTAATTCGAATATGAAGAGACAGCTTATAGAAACAACTTTCCTTTGGATTCCAGACCGTGCGCACCGATGAGGTAGGATACACGGAAGGTCCGGTAGAGCCCAGATCAATCAAAGTGTCTTGTCGTAATAAGGACTTTACAGGTTCAAGTGTCCGCAAATAGGCGGCCTGCCAAGGATGACAAGGGAGGAGGACATAATGTTTGCTTTCCAGAGAGAGGTGCTTCCAAGCGGCCTCGGCCATTTCCGCAGGAACCCAGGGTGCTTCACTGCCATAGTCCACGGTATCCAGCCAATCCTCCAACACAAGTTCAGGTGCGACCGCAAAACAGCTGAGCGGAAAGCTTACGCCAAATTCTGGCGAATAGGCATGCGAATCCGAAGAACTGAAGCCCTCCAGACTTTTCGGAGTTGGATGAAATGGATGACCACATAGCAGTGTCTGTTCTAGATAGCGAAAATCCAATGTTACAGGAGATGTTGTACTCAGGGCATGCTCCAGATAAGAGGTCATATGCTCCAAACTGTTGTAAACCATCTGCTCCAGCTCTGCTCTTTTCAACATTCGGGCTTTAAGATTGGGTTCTACAGATGATATTTCATCGAGCAACAGCGTTGTTATTTGTTCAAAAGAAACTTCTCTCCAACCATCGGGCTGTGCCCCGCCTGATTCTGCAATGTGAAACTTGTCGCCATAGACATGATGTCCAGCGGCGGAACGATGAAGCAGATTTCCATATATCCTCTGACCAGTACGCGGAAGCTCAATAACAAGTGAAAAGTTTGGCCGCGTGGTAATTCGAACATAAGGATCATGCTGTTCGGTTTCTCGGAGATAGGCGTTCAATATACGGCTTAGCATCTCCTGACGAGCAATTCCGCTCGGCGATACTAAAGAGGGATGAACAGTCTGCTGGAATGAATCGATGGTGATGTTATCCTTGGTCATGATTGATTATCATCCTTTCACAAATTATTGGAGTGGCAGTTGTACGGGAGCTTTTGGCTCATGAACCGCTGGGCGGCGTACAGCAAGCGAAGCGGCAAGCATGACTGTCCCCATGACGAGAAATACAGCTGGAATTCCCCAGATACCTCCGATTAGAACCCCAATGGACGGACCGGCAATCTGACCAGCCATTAACATACTGTTGGTAGCTCCGATGCGCACGCCCCGATCCTGATCGGTGGAGGATTTCAGCACGTTGAGCATGACCGTCTGCAACAGGGCGCTGTAGAAGAATCCTTGCAGAAAACGTACAACTAGCAGCCAGGCCACCCCGAGTGGAAGTGTATGTGCAAGCAGACACAAGCCGCATAACAAACCAGCCAGCCGGAGATTGCGTTCGGGTAAGTAACGATCGTTTCGCTTACCCCACCACGATGCGCCAACCAATTCACCAACCGAAGACATCGCGAGCAGAACCCCGACGGTAAGCGCAGCTGCACCTGAGGAAGGGACGATTTCACGAATAAACGGAGTAAACATCGTAAATGTTGCAAAATCTGCGAGCTTAAAAATGATGCCTGCGATAACGAGTCTTCGGGCAATCGGATGCGTAATCAGCGAAACGAAGGCATGGATAATTCCGCTCTTGTTTCTGTTTTTGCCATGGTTATTCAACAGAGCGGCCGAAGGCTGGTGCTGTTCCACAGGAGATACTTGAGTATTGTTCTTGGCCGTACGCGTTCGATGAGTCGTCGCCCCCGTTAATACGATTGCGGCAAGCACAGCAAAGCTCAATGTCAACGAGGCCGTAATGAACAATAGCGGACGACTTCCCCATGTGTTTACACATATGCTTCCTAGTAGTGGTCCCACGAGCAGACCTGCTGCCGATGCCCGCTCCAACTGTCCGAGCGCAGAACCCTGCTTTTGGTCAGGGGCATGGGTTCCCACAAACGCACTGCTTGCATCAGATATGCCACCGAAAGCCCCCTGGCAGAGACGGAACAAAAAGAATTGAAAGGGCGTCTGGGCAACGCCCATCAGAAACATGCTAAGGGCCAGTCCGACCAGCGCTCTGACAACCATCCATTTTCGACTCCAACGATCTCCGATCTTACCCCAAAAAGGGGTCAGAAGTGCGTAGGACAAAGCAGGCGCAGATACGGACAGACCTGTCCACATCAGCACCTCTTCCGGCGTTCCCGCGTTCAGATGCTCCATGTAGTAGGGTATAAAAGGGCTGATTCCAGTCAGCCCGGCACTGGAAAGAAAGCGTCCACCCCACAAAATGCGGACGCTCTGTTTCCATGCCATTTGAGACATCATGTGTCTACTTCACCACCTTGATTTTGGCAATTTGAAACCAATTGCTGATCAGATTATCAAGAATGATTCTCAATGTCAATCTTATTTTTTTCAAAAACTTTCCAAAAATTTTAGTGTTGACAGGAAAAAAAAGGATATGCATAATAGGCCCTGTGTCCAATTTTGAAAATGATAATCATTATCAATAAAACGATTTTGGACAACAATATGCCCAGAAAGCTGGTGTAAAAACATGGAACAAAGTACCCTGCAAATCAAGGATCGCTCGCTTAAAGTTGCGGATTCCATTATCGATTGTATCGGTCAAACACCACTGGTTCGCTTGAATTCCCTGTTCGGATCTTCAGGAGCGTCGGTGTATGCCAAGCTGGAAATGATGAACCCCGGCGGCAGCATGAAAGACCGACCTGCACGATACATTATCGAGCAGGGTCTGCGAGAAGGAACGATCAAACCAGATACGCATCTCATCGAGAGCACTTCAGGAAATCTGGGAATTGGTCTCGCATTAACCGCAAAACGATATGGCCTGAAATTCACCTGTGTGGTTGATCCAAAAATCACATCGACGAATCTGAGAATGATAACCTACCTCGGGGCACAGGTTGACATGGTGACTGAACCGGACGAATACGGAAGTTATTTGCAATCCCGTATTCGCAGGGTCAAGGAGTTAGCCAGTCAGGACCCGGCAGGTTACTGGATCAACCAGTATGCCAACCCTTTGAACTGGCAAGCTCACTATCATGGTGCAGGTCAGGAGATTGTGGAGCAGATGGATGGACAGATAGACGTACTAGTGTGTGCAGTGAGTACGACTGGAAGTATTCTGGGCATATCCCGCCGTGTGAAAGAGGCAAATCCGCATGCGCGGATCGTAGCCGTTGATGCAGTTGGCTCGATCATTTTTGGCACACCATCACGTCAGCGTGAATTGCCAGGTATCGGCGCCAACCGTGTCCCTGAGTTATTCAGCCCGAACGAGATTGACCAAGTTATTCATGTGGATGATCGGGAATCTGTGCTGGGCTGCCAGAAGCTGCTGGAACGGGAAGGCATTTTTGCAGGAGGTTCGTCCGGATCACTGGTTGCTGCACTGGAAAAACTGGTTCCAACCTTGCGGCCTTCAGCCAAAGTGGTTACTGTTTTCGCAGATCGTGGAGAACGTTATCTGGACAGTGTGTATGACGAGCAATGGGTTAATCAATTGCCGCCAAGCCAAGCTATTAAGAGTATTTAAAAATTTATCTCAGAGGAGAGATCAAATATGAGCACCGTTCAGGATCATAGCCTTTTGTATATGAGTAAACAGGATATTATAGATCTGGGAGGGCTGTATTCAGAGCCATATGTCAAAGCAGTAACCCGTGCACTGGAGCTTCATGCCAAGCGGGATATCGTGCAACCGTTGAAGCCTTATCTGCGGGTTAACGAGGAGAGCGGTCATATTGCCGATCGCATTATTGCGATGCCTGCGTATGTGGGTGGCGATGTAGCGATCAGTGGTCTCAAGTGGATTGGAAGCAAACATGATAATCCGGCTAAGCGTCATAAGGAACGTGCAAGCGCTCTTATTATCCTCAATGATCCGGAAAGCAACTATCCGGTGGCGGTGATGGAAGGCAGCGTGATCAGTGGGATGCGCACGGCAGCGGTTACAGCCATTGGGGCAAGATATTTAGCCAGAGAAAGTTTCCGCACAGTGAGCGTAATCGGCTGCGGGGTAATCGCCAGAATGCAGATCACCTCGCTGCTTGAACAATTTGACTCCATTCGGACCATACATCTGTATGACCTGAATGACGATACGGCCCGCCAGCTTGCCGATGAAATTGGTTCGCGTTTTGATCAGGTTGAAGTGCTGGTGGAAGATTCGTCAGAACAAGCGGTACGACAAGCGGAAGTACTTGTAACGGCTACGGTAGCCTCATCGCCCCATATTCCGTATGAATGGATTGCCAAAGGTACCTTTGTCAGTAACATCTCGATTATGGATTTGCACAAGGATGTATTTACGCAGGCAGACAAAGTGGTCGTGGACGACTGGGATCAATCCAATCGGGAGAAAAAGATTATTAATCAGCTGGTGCTGGAAGGGAAATTCTCCCGTGAGCAGCTTCATGCTGAACTCGGCGAGATCCTGATTGGGGCAAAGTCAGGACGAGAACATGAGGATGAGATTATTGTGCTGAACCCGATGGGGATGGCGATTGAGGATATCTCCAGTGCGGCAGAGATGTATGCAAGAGCCGTTGAACAAGGAAAGGGCACACGTTTATGGCTATAGAGCTGAAGATAGGACGTATGCCTCAGGTTGCAAGAGTTCGTGAGCACCTATTGGCACTGAAAGAACAGCAGACCGAACCGGTATGTGCCTACATCCGGGATGTAACAGCACTCGTCGCTCATGTGCATCAACGTGTACAATCCATGCCGGAATCTAGTCAGCTGTTCTATGCCATCAAAGCCAACTCGGAAGAAGAGGTGCTTCGAGCGCTGGCCCCTGTAGTTCATGGCTTTGAAGTGGCATCTTTGGGCGAGATCGTGAAGGTGAGACAAGTCTCAGCGGATATTCCGATTCTGTTTGGTGGACCAGGCAAGACGGAAGTCGAGCTTCGGGGAGCGATAGAGCATAAAGTGCAGCTTATTCATGTGGAGAGTATGCACGAGCTAAACAAGCTGAACGAGATTGCTCGTCAAAACGACGTTCGGGTATCCGTATTGCTGCGGATTAACCTGAAAGGTCCACTGCCGCAGGCGACACTGGCTATGGGCGGTCGTCCGACCCAGTTCGGAATCGACGAGGTTATGCTGCCACAAGTCATGAACCAGCTCCGACACTTGCCACATATTCAGGTGGAAGGCTTTCATTTTCACTCCCTTTCGAACAATCTGGATGCGGAGCAGCATGTGAAACTGGTTGAGTATTACTGCACGATCGCACGGGATTGGGCGAGGCAATATGGTTTCACGCTTCGGTATTTGAATGCCGGGGGTGGAATTGGTGTGAACTATGCCCATCTGGAGCAACAGTTTGACTGGAACACATTTGTGAATGGGATTGCACCGGTATTGCAAAAGGAACTGCCTTCGGAAACGACTTTGTTGTTCGAATGTGGGCGTTACCTTACGGCGTCGAGTGGGTATTATGCAACCGAGGTGCTTGACGTTAAAGTCAACCATGGTAAAACATATGTCATCGTGCGTGGCGGTACACATCATTTTCGCCTACCCGTTTCTTGGCAGCACAGTCATCCGTTCGAAGTGATTGAGGTGGAGAACTGGACGCATCCGTATGACAGACCCGAGGTGAAGGAAACCGCTTTTACAGTGGCAGGCCAGCTATGTACTCCGAAAGATATTTTGGCAAGTGATATTATGTCAGGCAGGGTTCGGGCAGGAGACATTTTGCTGTTCCAATATGCGGGTGCTTATGGCTGGGCGATCTCGCATCATGACTTTTTGAGTCATCCACACCCGCAGCACATTTATTTGCAGTAGCACATGAAATGGTTTGAGGCAGTGCAATCATGGGAGGTGTCATATGAACGGTCTAACAGCAGAATTGGTCAGGTCCGAAGAGTGGATAATGGTGCGGCGACGTATTTTCAGGCAATTGGTGGAGTCATTTCTGTATGAGCAAATCTTGAGTGAACCGGTGATCGGGCCTTATGCGGAGGCAGAGTATACACTGCGAGGGGAGACGGAGACAGGAGAGAAGGTGGAATACACCTTTTGGGCTGTACGAAAAGAGAGCTTTGATCGCATTCGGTTGTCAGATAAACCAATTATGCGGGTAACATCGAAAAATCGAGCTGAAGCAGATTCTATTCCTCGTTTTTTACTGGAGATGGCTGCGCATATTCCCACATCCGAAGCTCAGCTGGGGCAATTCATGGATGAGCTTCAGCAAACCCATCTGAAGGACACGCTGTCTTTGCGATGGCGTGCTGGTCAGCCCGAACCTCGGGTATCAGAATATGATGAGTGGGAATCTGCCCTGATTGAAGGGCATCCGTATCATCCTTGTTACAAATCCAGAGTTGGATTCACGCTTTCTGACAATGAAGCCTATGGACCGGAGTTCGGACCCGAATTCAAGCTGGTCTGGATTGCGATTAAACAGGATTCAGCCCAGATATCCATTTCGTCTTCACTGGACACGTATGCTGAGTTTATTCATAACGAGCTGGGGCAGGAGCTACAGACATTCAAGTTGATTTTGCAGGAAGTTATATCGTCTGCGAACTTGAAATTGAACTCGGCTGCCAATGCCGAGGAGAAAGTGAATACGGATGGGGCTGCAAGTGTTGATGAATATGTATTCGTTCCTGTGCATCCCTGGCAGTGGGAACGAATAATATCGGTGGCGTGTGCGGAGCAACTCCGAACAGGGGAAATTATATATCTGGGTCAAGCAGGTGACCCCTACTGTCCTCAACAATCCATTCGCACATTGACGAATGTGAGTCATCGCGATAAACCGTATGTCAAACTGCCACTGAATATGGTGAATACGTCATCCGGCCGAATTCTGGCACAGCACACGATCATGAATGCAGCCCGTATCTCGGACTGGCTTGGTCGTGTGGTGGCAGAAGATTCGTTTTTGCAGGATGAGCTTGGTCTGATTGTGCTGAAGGAGATTGCGGGGGTATCGTACCATCACCAGAAACTGCCCAATATACTGGAGCAAAAAATATACGGATCACTTGGAGTGATCTGGCGTGAAAGTCTGCATCCACGCTTGCGGGCAGGAGAAGATGCTTTGCCCTTCAATGCTTTGTGTCATCTCGATCAGCAGGGCACTCCGGTCATTAAACCGTGGATAAGCGCATATGGCCTGGATCGCTGGACCCGGCAATTGCTGAATGTTGCGGTGGTACCGTTGATACATCTGCTGTACGCACATGGAGCGGCGCTGGAATCGCATGCGCAGAATATGATTATCGTGCTGAAAAAAGGATGGCCCAGCCGGATTGCGCTTAAGGATTTCCATGACGGAATCCGTTACTGCCCATCCATTCCTCACCCGTTTGGATACCCGGATATTGAATATCCACCTGCCAACCATCAGCGGGTGAATCGCAATTCGTTTGTGGAGAAGGAAGACCCTTCTGAGGTGAAGGACTTTATGTTGGACGCGTTGTGTTTTATCAACCTGACCGAAGTGGCATTGTTTCTGGAGAAGCACTTTGACCTGAGCGAAAAGCAATGGTGGCGCATGGCTGCCGAAGTGATTTTGAATTACCAGGAACGGTTCCCGGAGCTACAGACGCGATTTGAACAGTTTGACGTTTTTGCATCCGAGATCGAAGTGGAACAGCTGACCAGACGGCGAATTCATGAAGGGCCGGGGGATTGTGTGCATCGGGTAAGTAATCCACTGCATGTCTACAGACCAATATGGCAGAGTTAATCAGGAGGGGAGGAAGCATGCGCATGGAAAGTACGAGAATATCGGAATATCAGAGCCATGATGAGGATCAGGACGGGCAACCGTTTTGCATAGATGAATCCTCTAGCCACTCAGGAAATGGTGTGGCACGCTCTAGAGTTGGAGTGGAGAAGGAGCATTGGCAAGAGCAGCTAAGAAAATTTTACACCGCATCCCTGTCTTCACACCACTATACCGATGCACGCAGACGCATATTCAAGCAGTTGGTTGAATCCTTGATGTACGAAGGTGTTATGGAATATACCTCAAGGGAGGAGCAGGGGTTCAACGTTTGGGAAATAGAGGGTCTTGGTCTGAACGGCGAACGGGTTATTTACGCATGCAGGGGAACGAGCCATCTCACCTTTGGTCGTTTACGGCTGAACCATGAACCGATTACAAGACGTGTCTTTATGGATGAGACTCCGTCTTGGGGTTCGGGAAGTAGCAGCATTCAAAAGGGAGAACGTATTCAGGCTGTAGAAGATGGGCAAGAAGCGGAGTCGATTTCTCTATTTTTGCTGGAAATTGGACCAGCTATAGGCGCGGATGAAGGGAAGCTGCTGCATTTCGTTAAAGAACTGGAACAGACGCTGATCAATGACACACTGGCGAGATATGTACGGGCTGAGCGGCAGACTGATCTCCATGCTCTTCCCGATGAAGACTGGGAAAGTGGAATTATCGAGGGTCATCCATACCATCCAAGTTATAAATCCCGCATCGGCTTCCGAATCGAAGATCAGCTTGAATATGGACCCGAGTTCCGCGGATGCATTAAACCGATATGGGTGGGAATTCATAAGCAAAACGCACGGATAAGTCATGGCACGAATGAACATGGACCGGCTGCAAGGGAATGGCTTCAGAATCAACTTGGCGAACAAGTGTTGGATCGCTTCCTCACGGCACTACAGGAAATGGGTGCTGATCCGGCAGAGTATGTGATGATGCCAGTCCATCCGTGGCAATGGCGAACAACGATCAGTTCTGTACTTGCAGAAGATATTCGTAACGGGAGCATCGTACCGCTTGGAAGCAGCGAAGACCGATATACTGCTCAACAGTCGATTCGCACGCTAGCTAACCGATCACGTCCCAATTCACCGTACTTGAAGCTGTCGCTTAGTATGATCAACACATCAACTAGTAGGGTGATCGCCCCACATACGGTTGAGAATGGACCTCGCATTACCGATTGGCTGCAGGGAATTAGTAAGCAAGATCCCTACTTGAGGGATGAACTGCGTGTCATTCTTTTGGGAGAGATTGCTGGCGTTGCATACGACAATCATCAGATACCGGATGTTTTGAAGCCACTCTCGTATGGTGTGTTGTCCTGCATTTGGAGAGAAAGTGTACATTCCCGGCTGGAACCGGGTGAATCAGCGATTCCGTTTAATGCATTGTCTACACTGGACTATGCAGGGCGCCCGGCGATTGATCCTTGGGTGAAAAAGCTGGGTGCTGATGAATGGCTGTCCGAGCTGCTGCTGACTGCGGTACGACCGCTCATTCACTGGTTATTCGCTCATGGGATTGCGCTAGAGTCTCATGCACAGAATATGCTGCTAATTCACCGGGAAGGCAGACCCTCACGCATTGCGCTGAAGGATTTTCACGATGGAATTCGATTTACAAGAGAGGCACTTGCCGATCCAAAGCTCTGTCCAGCGCTTGTCGAGGTACCGGAATATCACCGCCGTGTGAACCGTAATTCATTCCTGGAGACGGAAGAACCGACAGAAGTGCGGGATTTCATACATGATGCCTTTTTCTTTATCAATCTTGGAGAGCTGGCTTTGTTCATGCACGAGCATTACCAGATCAGAGAGCAGACCTTCTGGAACAAAGTTCGTAAGATTATTACCGGCTATCAACAACGTTTCCCTGAATTTCATGAGCGTTACGAACGGTATTCCTTGTTTGATCCTGAGATCGGAGTAGAGCAATTGACCAAGCGTCGTATGTTCCCAGATGATGAATTGCGCATTCATCAGGTTCCGAATCCACTGGCGCACCGGATTATGGATAAATTTGGGTCTAATGAGGATGAATTAAAAAATAGTATATGAGATCAAAAGAATATTGCATGGACAGAAACTGGAATTGTGGGATATTGTTTTAATAATGATAATCATTATTGATTAGGTTATTAAATAGGATCAGGGGGTTGGATGGGATGCAAGTAGAGAGAAAGAGGATTGGAATGAAATCATGGGTACATTTTGCTATGTTGGCAGTACTGATGCTGGTGCTAGCGGGTTGTGGAAATTCGGGATCGGGTGCAGCCAATGGTACAGCAGCGGAAACAGCACCAACCGAACCAAAGCAAGAAGAAACCGTAGCCAATACTGGCGATACACGTACCGTCAAAGATGCATATGGTGAGGTACAGGTTCCAACCAATGCAAGTCGAATTGTGGTACTGGACATTGGGGCCTTGGATAATTTGCTCGAGTTGGGCATTAAACCTGTAGGCGCACCTTCCATCCTGGCAGCAGGCGATCCGTATCCGGCTTATCTAAAAGGCACAGAAGGCATTGAGAATATCGGATCGGTGAATGAACCAAGCCTGGAGGCTATCGATGCACTGAAGCCGGATTTGATCATTGGTAATAAAGATACACATGATGCTATCCATGATCAGTTAAAACAAATCGCGCCTACGGTGTTTGTAGAAACACTCGGGGTTACCTGGAAAGAAAATCTGCAGCTTCATGCCGATGCAGTAAACAAGCTGGAAGATGGCAAGAAGCTGTTGGATACATATCAGCAGCGCATTGAGGAATTGAAATCCACGCTTGCAGGCAAAGATGCCAAGGAAGTATCGCTGTTCCGTCCCCGTGAAGACAAAATTCAGGTCTATCTGAAAGAAACCTTTGCAGGTACGATTATGGAAGATGCCGGAATTACTCGTCCCGCCGCACAGCAGGATGCAGGCTTCTCCAAGGATATTACGGAAGAACAGATTGCTGATCTCGATGGTGACGTAATCTTCTGGTTTAACCGTGAGCCGGATGCATTCGCCAAGCTGGAGAAAAGTAAATTGTGGGCAACGTTGAAAGGAGTCCAAAACGAAGCTGTGCAACCGGTTGACTGGGAGTACTGGATGAGTGGCCTGGGCATCCAGGCTGTAAACAAGGTCGTGGATGACCTGAACACCTATGTAGCCAACTAAACGCAAACATGCTGCACCTTTTCCAGAGACAATGGATTGTGAAATCAGCACTTTATCAATTGCAATTATGCTTCCAAGTGGTCATAGCTTAACTGTAAAATTGGGTCGTCGAATGTGACGATCCAATTTTTCTGATTTTTCTGCATAGGACTCGTGCCACGGTTATATTCGTGCTCTATATTTATCCCTATATAATAGAAGGAAAAATTTTGACAGTCCGTTTTTTTACTGATTTTTACAACATATTGAAGTACATAAATCAAGCAGCATGCAGGTCGGAGGCGTAAAAATGAACACAAACACCAGGTTTAAAATCACTGGTTTAGCAACGATCATCGTGTTGACACTTCTCGCGTTTCTATTCAGCATCATGTATGGCATTGTACAGATTCCATTGCGTTCTGTTGTGGATACGTTCTATGCCTTTGACGGATCGCGTGAACACCTGATCATTCAAACCGTTAGGCTGCCAAGAGCGGTTATTGCCGCAGTGGTTGGCAGCTCACTGGCTGTGGCCGGGTGCCTAATGCAGGCGATTAGCCGCAATGCTCTGGCAGGCCCTGAACTGTTCGGTATTAATTATGGCGCGGCACTTACCGCGGTGCTTGCTTCCTTTTGGCTGGGAACGACGTCTCTACAATTATTTGCATGGTCTGCGCTGTTGGGGGCCGCGGTTGCAGGCGTGATGGTTTTCCTTCTCAGTTCCACGGGCAGACAACCCTTATCTTCCGTAAAAATAGTTCTCGCAGGGGCTACATTAAATTTGTTATTTGCTTCACTGACACAAGGCATTCTTATCCTGAATGAGCAGTCTTTGGATACGATGCGTTTCTGGTTGGCGGGTTCATTGACAGGCAGAGATCTCGATCTGTTTATTCAAATTCTGCCTTATCTGATCCTTGGCATCGTCGGTTCGTTTGCATTAAGCAGTCAATTGAACATTTTTGGATTAGGAGATGAAGTGGCTCAAGGATTAGGACAGCGAATGAAGATGATTAGGATCATCTGTATTATCTCGATTGTTCTGCTGGCTGGCAGTGCCGTGGCACTTGCCGGACCAATCGGATTTATCGGGTTAGCCGTTCCGCATATTGCAAGATCAATAACAGGCAGTGATTATCGCTGGGTAGTTCCGTACTCTGCTGTTCTGGGGGCACTACTGCTGCTCACAGCAGATATTGGAGCGAGATTTGTGTTGCCTGGGCAGGAAATTCCTGTTGGGGTGGTTACAGCCTTCTTCGGTGCTCCTTTCCTCATCTATTTGGCCCAAAGAAAGGAGAGATCGATATGATTTCTTCTATTATAAAGAAACGTGCTATCACCCTTATTCTGATTCTGTTGTTATTGAATGTGGGGGTGCTTGTGCTTAATGTGATGTTAGGAGATCGCTCCATCCCTCCGGGAGAAGTATTGCGTAGCTTGATGGGCAGGGGAGATCAGGAATATCACTTCACCATTCATCAGTTAAGGCTGCCCCGGGTACTGACCGGTTTTCTGGTTGGGTGCGGTCTGGCATTGGCGGGTACAATCCTACAGGTCATTACAAGGAATCCTCTGGCATCACCTGGCGTAATTGGGCTGAATTCGGGTGCGGCTGCGGCGGTGGTTGCCGTCATGGTGCTGGTTCCTACCTTTCCAATGCGGCACATGCCTTGGATTGCATTCGTTGGAGCCTTTCTCGCGGCCACGGTAATCTATGGATTGTCATGGAGAAAAGGAGAGGCGAGTTCCACGGTTCGCATGCTGCTGATTGGTGTGGGCATCTCTGCAATGGCTGGCGCATTAATCACCTATTTGCTGACGGTGGGCAAAATATTCCGGGTCTCTCAGGCTTCCGTGTGGATGGCAGGCAGTCTATACGGACGAACGTGGGAACACTTTTGGCCTTTATTGCCGTGGATGCTGCTCCTGTTTCTTCTATTAATATGGATGTCCAGACGGCTGGATATGTTTCTGCTCGATGTCCAGTCGGCAACTGGACTGGGTCTGCGGGTAGAGACTATGCGGGTGTTGTTCCTTCTGATGAGTGTAGGGCTCGCCGGGTCCGCGGTGTCGATGGCAGGAACGATTGGATTTGTTGGCTTAATGGCTCCTCACATGGCAAAACATCTGGCAGGAAGTCGGAGTCTCGTTCGTTTACCGATTGCAGCGTTGCTTGGAGGACTGATCGTCATGCTCGCAGATCTCGCCGGACGGACATGTTTCGCTCCGTATGAAATTCCAGCCGGATTAATTACGGCGATTATCGGGGCTCCATATATGATGTATTTGCTGTTACGACGCAGAGAGATATAATGAAGAAAAGGATTCAGAATGCAAGAAAGGCTGGTGCATTTTTTCATGCCATCATATGTGAACGAAGCCAATCTAATCTATCTTTTATCTTCAGTACGTAAACGAAAGTTTCCCATGACCCGACAAGCCAAACATGTTCGGGTCCCTGTATACATATTATGCTTTATTACAGAGGGCGAAGGAGTTGTTGTACTGGATGGTGCGCTCCAGAAGGTTCGTCCTCTCCAGTTATATTTGCTTGTACCCGGCATGATTGTGGAATTCCCGGAACAAGGCAGCACGTTTGAATACTATGGCATATGGTTTGAACCGATCCGGCTAACCAAGGCCAGAGGTAGATATGAAGCATTGCCATCCTTATCCTTATCCGGAGCACTCTCACCAGGACATATTCTCGTGCATTATCCACAACAGATCCTCCAACAGATCGTGCAGTTGTATCATCACAGTCGGCAGGAACGAAATCGGGATTCATTGAATTTGAGAATTCAGTTAGAGCAATTGATCCAGAATATTATGAAAAATGAACCGGAACAGCCGACTACCGTAATGGATGAACGGGTTGAACGCAGCATCCTTTATATGGAGCAGCACTATACGGACAAAGTAAGCATTGAACAGCTGGCTGAAGCAGCAGGTGGCATGCCGCCGGTTGCTTTTTCACGTTTGTTCCGAAGTGAAACAGGTCTGCCACCAGTCGAGTACCTGAGCAATGTGCGCATGACCCGGGCCAAGCAGATGCTGAATACGAAGAACAGTCGAGTGAAGGAAGTGGCAGCTGCAGTCGGGTTTCGTAGTGAATTTTATTTTAGCCGCATGTTTCAGCGCATGGTGGGTGTATCCCCTACATTATATATGAAGCGAGGCAAGTTAAAGGTGGCTGTAGCATCCTCGCTCGGTTTCGACGACCATCTGAAATCAGTTGGAATCGAGCCGGTCTGTGTGGTGGATTTATTCCAGTATCCAGGACAGAGCAATGAACAGTATGCGGAACAATTGCACAGCCAACTGCTGGAATTGGAGCAGTCCAATCCAGATATGATCATTGCCGATCATTATCATACAGAGTTCAAAGAGCAGTTTAAACAAACGGCTGCGCCTGTATTTCTGGATTTCTCTGTGTGGGACTGGAAAGGAAACTTTGAGAAAATTGCCGAGTTGGTGAACCGGGAACGTGAGGCTGCGGAGATGCTGACTCGTCTGGATGTGCAGACTGAGACAACAGGCCAGACATTGCGCCGGATACTGGGCCAGGAACGGATGACCATCATGCAAGTGAGCCACCGGACGATTGGCATTCAGGGCAGGGTGAATCATCCGCTCAATGAATTGGTATACGGCGAGCTTGGTCTGCGCCCGGGTAATCAGGCTCCTGCAGAACTGTGGCGTATGGAGCTGCAACCGGAGTCCATGCCTGTATTGGAGACGGAACATTTGTTAATTCATCATCATCATATTCTCGCCGGTAGTGACAAAATGTATGACCAGTTGACCAGGACGGCAGCATGGCCCCAGATTCCGGCGGTGAAGGATGGAAAAGTTAAGCGCATTCCCAATTGGTTTGTGATGAGCTGGACTCCACTGGGGAGACAACGAATCATGAATGAATTGATGGCAGCCGTGGATGAACATCAACAGCGATAAACAGCACTGAATTAGTAGTGTTTCAACAGGGATCGTACTGCATTAGGTAGTCTACTCATGTCAGGGAGAGTGAAGAATGAGACGGATTGGGCAAGGAAGAACGGCTGAGATCTATGAGTACCCATCAAATCAGATTATGAAATTATACCATGCGGATTTTTCAACCGAAGCTGTCCAGAATGAGTTTCGAATTACCGAGGCGGTATTCCAAAAGGGCCTACCTGTGCCACAGGCAAGATTGTATATGGATGATGAATCGCGTAAAGGGATTATATTTGAACGGATTGAAGGCAACACGATGTTATCCCTCATGATTCAGGAGCCCGTGTTGATCGAAGAACTATCGCGTCAAATGGCAGCCTGTCATCATAGCCTTCACGCCCAACAGGATGATGAAGGAGCACTCCCCACACAAAAGCAGATTCTTACTGGGGCCATTCGCAATACCTCTCTATTGTCGGAAGAAGATAAGGTGCAGGTTATCAATTATATGTCGTCGCTTCCAGAGCGAAAGCAAATTTGTCATGGCGACTTTCATCCCGATAATGTCATGTTAAATGAAATGAGAGATCAATATTGGGTTATAGACTGGATGACAGGCATGTCGGGTGATCCAGCGGGTGATGTGGCACGAAGCTGGGTAATATTAATGAGCGGCACGTTGTCGGAGGATACAGACCCGGCTGTTCATAAGGGATTTGAATTGGCTCGCAATGTAATGCTGGATCATTATATCCAACATTACATCCAGATTTCCGGGATATCTCGCCAGGAGCTGGATGCCTGGATTTTGCCTGTCGCGGCTGCACGTCTAGATGAGAGGTTACCTGCAGTGGAAGCGGATCAGTTAATCAAGCTTGTGCAGAATCGTATTCGTCTGCTGAAATGACATATTTAGTGTAACTAATAAGGATAACGAGGTGAAGAAATTCATGCTGAACGCATTAAAGGCCATACAATCTTACAAGTCAGGCCATCTCCCGGAGGGGGAGCAGCCACTGTGGCTGCAGCTGCTGGCAGCGGCAGAGCAGCCGAATATTAACCTGGAACGCATTCATTCTATAGCTGAACTGGAAGGCACGAATCCGGTACTGGATTACGTAGAACGTACACTCCTGGTGCTGGAGCGACTTCAGGTTTCTTTTTGGATGCGAGAAATTCTGGAGGATGTATTGGTCTGGTCGGAAACGGCAAAGGCAGGATCACCGAAACAGCGGCGAAAATGGCAGAAACAGGGGGTTAACCTGTTCGTGCACAATGTCGGTTCAGCACAGCTATATGACATGTATGGAAGTGTTGGAAATTTGCATGGCAAGCAAGGCCATCGTGAGGAGGAACATTCATCTCGATCAGAATCCTCACGTGATTTATCAAATGATGATCCAAGCGGTAATACACAAATTGCGCAAACTGCATATGGTTCACCCACACCTCGGCATGAGATCATTCGTACCCTTATTGCCACACACGGACTTATTGGTCAGTACATAAGAGGAGAAATTCCATTTGCCGAAAATGCCCCACTGCACTCGTTCATAACGCAAGGGTGGCTGACCGCAGATGAATTGCAGGCCATCCTGATCGCATTAAATGAATGTATCATTGCTGGTGTTGATCCAGCGTTGTGGAATCAAGTTCAGGCTGAAGTGCAGCGTATCGTAGGTTGGATTATTACAAAGCCGGATCATACAGACTGGAATGTGAAGGAGCGTTTGTCACGCTTACGGAGCACATCTATACGTCAGGGAGAAGCGATGGATGAAGCATATGCGAAACTTCAAGCCCAGCTTGAGATAGAGAAACTTCTCGCTCCTCTGGCTCATCGGACCTTATGGTATGTGGAGTCAGCGATGCATGATTTTTCATTGCAGGAGATGGTTAAGATCTTCCTTTTGACGCTGCACAGTGAGGGAATGTTATCTGTAGATGATTTGACGATGAACAGCACAGGCATAGGCAGAGTAACCGAAGAAGAAGGAGTGGGCTTGAACTCGACTTCACAGGAGCAACAAGGGGATATGGTAAGGCATATCAGCTTCGAACCATTAATGAACACGATGTATTACGATTATAAAGGTGTCAAGAAACTGAATGTTTACAAGAAACGAATGATTGAAAAGTATTTGGAGCAATATTCGTGGGAGCAGATTGAAGCAGGTGAAACGATTACTTACCCCCATCTGACACATCGGATTGAGCGGCACCCGGAATTGCGGGATACGGTATTTGTGACATTTGAATTTTCCCCGGCGGCCGAGAAGCTAATTGCATTTTGTATTGAAGCAGAAAAGTCTCCGTTATACGAAAAGGCTGTGCTGTTGTTATTTGACCTATTTGGACTCCGTCGGGATGCGTATGATCGGTTCCATAATGAAGAGACGTATCTGGCCGACATGAATAGCTCAGGTGATTACAAGAAAGTACTGCTGGATTACATGGTTGGCAAACGTGTGCTCGATATCGGTCCCGGCGGTGGAATATTGCTCGATCTGATTGAGCAGGAACGACCTGAGATGGAACCAATCGGCATTGATATTTCAGCGAATGTTATTGAGGCGTTGGAGCGCAAAAAGCAGCGGGAGGCACATCGCTGGCAAGTATTGAAGGGAGATGCTCTCCAACTGGATCAATACGTGCAGCCAGGTACGGTGGATACGGTTATTTTTTCATCCATTCTGCATGAACTGTATTCGTATATTGAACGTGACGGACGAAGATTTAACAGGGATACGGTCGTAGCTGCGCTAAGAAGTTCATTTAACGTGTTATCCCCCGGGGGCCGAATTCTGATCAGGGATGGCATCATGACTGAACCCGAAGGGCAGAAGCGTCGAATTCGTTTCCTTGAACCGGATGGGATGCGATGGCTGGAGCGGTATACGCAGGATTTCCAGGGACGCAGCATTGAATTCGAGCGAATCTCTGAGGACGAAGCGCTGCTGGATATCAACGATGCGATGGAATTTCTGTACACCTATACATGGGGCGAAGAAGCATATGTCCATGAGATTCAGGAACAATTCGGCATATTTACCCCATCGGCATATGAGCAAAGTATTCGCGAAGCGCTGGGTGAGCAAGCCGAGATTATTACATTAAGACACTTTCTTCAAGAAGGATATACGGAGGCGCTTGGAGAACGAATTATATTTATGGATGAACAGGGTCAACCTGCACCTTTGCCAGACAGCACCTGCCTGATTGTGATTGAAAAGAAGAAAGGAATGGCGGACAGATGACGAATGAAGCCAACACGGCTTTATATTTTGTAAGGCACGCGGAATCTGAATATATGGAAGGGCAGGAACGTGAGCGAGGTCTGACGGAACAAGGAAAAAGGGATGCGGCGACCGTCGCGGGTTTGCTCCACCGGGAGCAGATACAATCGTTTTATTCCAGCCCGTATAGACGGGCCGTGGATACGATTCAGGGGTTGGCTGAAGTGTCAGGTGGTATAGTGGTCACCGAAGAGGATTTACGTGAGCGTGAACTGTCAGGTCCTGAAGTGAAGCATGAACATTTTCGGGAAGCCAAACAAAGGCTCTATGATGATCCTGCATTCGCTTATTCAGGTGGAGAATCCGGCGAAGTCGCTGGGGCGCGGGCAATTGCTGTTATACAGCGAATTCTGGATAGGCATCCGGAACAAAAAATAGTGATTGGCACCCATGGGGATATCATGACGATGATTTTCAATTATTTTGATTCGTCCTACGGTTATGACTTCTGGGCAAATACAACGATGCCGGACATCTACAAGCTGGAGTTCGATCGTGATGGTAGGCTGGTTCAGGTAACACGATTGTGGGAAGAACAGGTTTAGTCCTTTGAAATATGCGTTCTATAGATGAAAAAGGGGAGAGTCGAATGAAGATTACGTTTATGCCGGATACGTACACTGTTGAAGAGCTAAAAGTCCCTAACTTACATGATAGAACGTACTGCATATTTGATCTAGAGGGCACAGGGATTAATCCGGCAGAGGAGAGTGTGACCCAATTTGGTGCAATGAACTACAAAAAAGGAGAATTATTAGATTCATCGTTCACTTCACTTGCATGTGCCTTTAAACCGATTCCGGAAGCGGTCTCGAAGTTAACGGGTATTTCAAATGAGGATATGATCCAGGCTCCCTCATTTGCAGAAGCATACCAGGCTTTTCTGGAATTCATCGGGGATAAGGTGTTAGTAACGCAGGCGGGTTATGAGTATGATTTGCCCATATTGAAACGACATTGTGATATGAATGGGCTGCCGATGTTTACCAATCCGGTGTTGGATACAAAAGCGATGTTTACATATATTCATCCTGAAATCTCCGAGGTCATCTCTACCGATTTCCTGATCCGATATTATGACCTGAATACAGACGGAATTCACAGGCACAATGCCTTAGCTGATTGTAGTGTGATTGCTCGTATTTTTGAGCATGTCCTGAATGAATATCAGGCTCTTGCATTGGATCATTTTACTGCGGATGGGGAACGTGAGATGAAGCGTTTTGTGATTCCCGAGATGTATTTAACAGCACCGAATGGAGGAGGGAAGCCGGATGAGTAGAGTGGATGTGGATAAATTGCTGGCTGATATGAATGAGGGGCGGATTCTTAGTCAGCAGACATTCGAAGGACTGGATGTGGAAGCCTATCTGGATCAACGGGATGCTTCCGAATTTGCCGATGAGTGGATGCAGGCATTTGAACGGTTTGCTCAGTCTGACGTCGTGGAAGAAGAAGTGCTTCGTGCAAGCAGGGAATTGGCTTTCAAACGAACGATTGCTCTTGCGGGCGATCCTGAACTGGCCGGATATGTCAGTGATGATATTGGATTGATTGGCGCTGCCCTGTTACAGGACGAAATGCAAGATTCATTTGTTATGCAATTACTTGAACGTTATCAACAAGGTACATTGCCCCTGCGTTAAGCGGGGGTGACGGTTGTATATTCTTTTCGTTTGTATAAAAAAATAGCTGCGAATGTGTATTGTGAGTTTTGCACAGCATAAGGTACAATTCATCTAAGCATTGAGTGAGAATGATAATCATTATTTATAAAACATGTTCTCACCGATACAACAACAGATTACATAGGGGTGAAGGGTATCATGGTAAGGTTCAGTAAAGGCTTCAAAGGGTGGACGATCATACTGCTACTCATAGTGGTAGTTATATCGGGGTGTAGTGCAAATTCTGAGTCAAAAGCAGAAGAGGCTCCTGCATCTGAGACAGCGGTTTCGGATGGCAGTACATCTGAAACAACAGAAACAGAAGCAGAGACACGTGTCGTTCAGGATGAATTCGGTGATGTGACGATCCCGGTGCATCCACAGCGGATTGCTGGTATTTATGTGGAAGATTATCTCAAGGCTCTCGATATCACACCTGTAGTACAGTGGTATAATCCGATGTGGGGTGTGCAGGAATATCTGGATCTGGATGTGCCTCAATTCGATACTACAGGTAGCATTGAGGCTTTGTTGGAGTATGATCCGGATCTCATCATTGTGGATGGCGGAGCGGACATGGAGAAATATGAGATGTATTCAAAGGTGGCACCGACGTATCGTCTGTCTGAAGATATTTTGCAGGATTCCAATCAAATCTTGACGACTATTGCCGATGTTGTCGGTAAACCGGACAAGGGTAAAGAAGTTGTTGCGGCATTTGATGCCAAGATTTCAGATGCTAAGGCGAAACTTCAGGAAGCCGTTGGGGATGAGACCGTAGCGGTTGTCCGATTGAATATCAGCAATAATACATTGGCATTGTTCGGTGTAAAAAATCGATTTACCGGATTTCTTTATTCGGAGCTTGGTCTAACACCTCATCCTCTGGTCGCCAAGATGGAAGAATATCAGGAAATTCTGTCCGAAGAGGCTTTTCCAGAGCTTGATGCGGATCATATTATTGTATTTCCATCCAATGGAGAGTGGTCATCTCCAGAGAACAAGGAAGCTTTGAAGGTGCTGGATAGCAAGTTGTGGAAATCTCTCCCGGCAGTCAAAAACAACCATGTGTACATGATGGAAAGATCGTATTGGCAATCAGGTGCGATTACGGCAAACACAATGAAGATTGATGATCTCTTGCAAAAAATGACGCCATAATCCCTTTTCCATAAGAAAGTTCTTCCCTCAGGGTTGAAGAGCTTTCTTTTTTCGTTTACACTATTGTAAATGATAACAATTCTCAATTAAGGAAGATGAATATGTGTCCCACGATTGTACAACTGATTCCCAAGCCCTGGTTATGCTTGATTCAACATATGAAATACATGGATTATAACCAAGTCGATATCGCCAACAGGCAGACATATAACAAGACATCCTCACACGCTCTTTTCGTAGTGACGGGTGGGCAAGGCTCAATAGACTCTTTGGACAATAGGGACACTCGTCTGGAAAAAGGGATGATTATGTTTGTTCCAGCTGGACGTACCATTGTGATTGAAGGCTCCTGTGAGCTGCAATATTATAGAATTGAGCTGATGGTAGCTGAGGTGAAAGAAGATAAGGCCAGTAGGTTGAGTATAACAGGTGAAACGGTGCAACACGAGCCGCCAGCCTTTAAATCAGATCCAGATCGGTTGCCTCTTATTGAGCTGAATTATAGTCCATGGAGTTCCTGTCTGAAATCGTTGGAACAGATATTGCGTGGGCTGACTGCTCAAGATTGGTTGGACCAATGGGAGATACAACTGCGTTTTCAGGAGTGGTTCCGTGTGCTGCTTCGGCAAAATGATCCCGAGATTGAATCGCCGGATGACCGTGCACGGCTTCAAAGCTCGATTCGTTATATTCGCGAACACTATGATCAGCCCATAACGGTTGACGATCTGGCAGCAGAGATCCGGCTTACCAGATCCAGTTATACCCGACAATTCAAGGAGATTACAGGCAAGCTTCCGCTTGATTATGTAAATGCTGTACGATTGGAGCATTCCAAACTGCTGTTACAGATGACCGATGATCGCTTGCATGATATTGCACAGAATGTGGGATTTAATAACGAATATTATTTTGGTCGCCGATTCAAGCAATATACAGGTGTTTCACCGGGATTGTATCGGCGACATCACCGTCAAGAGGTGCGTGTGTTTGCTCCGTATCTGGAGGACTTTGTTCTTGCCCTTGGAATAAAACCGATACTGCAAACTTCCCATCGTTCTTGGGGAAGACAGCAATATTTAGGGTTGGAAGATGTTCCTGAATTTGATGTTACTCAGCTGGACATAGGGTTTAATGAGACGAATGTACCTGAATTTATTATGCTGAACAACGGATACCAACGCTGGAATCTGGAACGGTTTGAGCAAGTAGCCCCGACATTTTATATGGAGCACGAGGGAGAGGATTGGCGTTCCATTTTGAAATCGACAGCAGATATATTGGGAAAAGTAAATCGGGTTCAGGATGTAATAGGTGCCTATGAGGATAAAGCCGTTGAGGCCAAGGGACAGTTGGCACGTCATGCGCGGGGACAAACGGTAGCTCTTTTACGTATTTCGTCATCTGAAATTATACTCTACGGGAACCAATATGGTTACGTAGGACCGGTATTGTATCAAGATCTCGGATTGACCCCGCATTTCCGTGTACAGCAATGGGCGAGTCAAAGTAGAAGAGTCGGTATTGGGCTTGAGCAGCTGAGTCAGCTTGAAGCAGATCATCTCTTTATTACATTTGACAATATGGATTCTGCCTATCCCGGAGAGGAACGGAAGCTCCTGGAAAGAGACGAGTGGAGACGGCTGCCTGCAGTGAAAAGCGGTCATGTATATGAGGTGGATTTTATGACCTGGATGAATTATGGTGTCATCTCCCACGGAAAGAAAATCGACGATATACTGCAGTATTTGGGATGAATTAGGCAACACGGGAGGACTAAATTAATTTAAAAAATCACGAGGAAAATCACATTCTCTGCTAAATCTCACAATTGAATTATACTTGAGTAATCGTATACAATCGTTGACATGGCTGAGAATATGGAATCCTTAGAGCTTAATGATATATCTCTATTAATTCATTACATAAAGGAGCAGAGGGGATAACCTCGCTGCTCCTTTTTATTCTTAACTGACCTCTTTGATCAATTCCTCGTTATTATTTCGCACATTACCTACTGCAGAATCCACCTTGTATGCTATCATTTCATCGGCCTCATGCGGGCTGAGAAGCCTCAGAACGCTTTCCTTGTCCGATTCCTTGTTTAGCCAATCTGCTTCATCTTGCGGCCGGAGAATGACTGGCATACGATCGTGGATGTCCGCCATAAGATTGTTAGGTTCCGTAGTAATGATAGTGCAAGTTGAAAGCTTGTTACCTTCTGGATCAATCCAAGTATCGTATAGACCAGCAAGCGAGAAGATGGAGGCATCTTTCATTAAAATCCGCATGGGTTGCTTTACGGATCCATCCTTTTTCCATTCATAAAATCCCGAGCATGGGATAATACAACGCTTGGAACTGATCAGGCGCTTAAAGGCAGGTTTCTCTGTGAGGGTCTCTACACGGGCGTTAATCATTTTATTTCCTATTTTTTCATCCTTGGCCCAATTAGGAACTAAACCCCATCGGAGCGCCCCCAATCGATTACCGTCTTTGCTACCGATAATTGTCGGGATGAATTGCATAGGTGCAGCGTTGTAATTAGGTTTGTACTCATATCCTTCAGCAATAGAAGCATAGTACCTGTCCATAATTTCTTCGATTGGATCTGTAATCGTGAATCTTCCGCACATATCGAAGCCTCCTTTAAAACGCTATAGTATGTAATTTAACTCAAATCTTTAACGTTAGAAACGGGTAATATGTGGAGTTGTATATCCATTTAAAAATAAATATGCAAAAAATCACGTGGAATTACTGCGCAACAACATGGGAAAACAGCAACGTATGCAGGTATGTTTGCATATGAGCAAAATATATAGAAAAAAGCCTGTTCACTACTGAACGGGCTTTTTGATGTGGTATTACTCAGGTGATCCAGGAGATTTAATTTTTCTCCATAACAGCAAAGTAATTGTTTTCGTCATCTGCAAAGTTGAATACTCTTCCGCCAGGCATCGTTACAATCTCGCCAACCGTAACTTGTTTATTGGATAAGTGAGTGTATAGTTGATCCAAGTTATCTGTGAAAAGCATGAGAGATGGTGTGCCAAGGTTTAATTCAGGGGACATTTTGGCAACGAATTCTTTGTCGTGCAGGATAATGGTGGTTTGAGCATCCTTCACAGGGGCAATCTCGATCCAGCGCATGCCGTTCCCATTAACTTCGTTAACGATATGGAAACCTGCTTTTTCCGTCCAAAATTGAAGAGCCTTATCCTGATCATTTACATACAACATAATTTGCCCGACTTGAGTAAACATTGATTTACACTCCTTATATACGTAGTTGATCATGGTTGAAGCAGGTATGCGTTTGAATGTAGCTTTTTAGATTGAGTCAAGCTTTATATTACCATATACGAGCGGCCAACATACAACTTCAATTCAAGCACAAAAAGAGGAAGCAAATGTCCTTGACTGCCGTATTGCGACATACCATTAGATAAAGGACAATTCGAGTGACTGAATTGCCTTTTAAGCACAGCCATGTAATGGCAGATGGGAGCGCTGTAATGACAAAACGGGTAGTTCTATTGGAAGAAGGTACGGCAGAGATGAAAGGCCTGATGGGTAGTAAAGGGGCTGGACTTGCGGCGTTGCTCCAGGCAGGTTGGCCCGTTCCGGCCGGATTCATTGTAACAAAGGAAGGCTGTCGCACGTTCTGTACCCGTCTTGCACATCTTTCAGCTGAAGGAGCCCAAGAGATTGGCAGCGCAATTCAGCATCTTGAGAAGCATTCCGGCAAAATCTTCGGTGATTCCTCAGCACCGCTGCTGCTTGCCGTCCGGTCAAGTGAAACGTGTCACCGTGGTACAGTATCCCATGCTTTGCTTCATGTAGGACTGAATGATGTGACCGTGGAGGGTTTCGCAAGGCAAACGAATGATCGTCCGTATGCCCTTAATTGTTATCGAATTTTATTGCAGGATTATGGTCAACTGGTGCACGACATTCCGTATGCCCTATTTGAAGAAAAATGGGGAGACATCTCGATACTCGATGAAGCGAAGTTAGAATTCGCCATCGCGGAATATAAACGCTTAATAGAAGAGAACGGACGTCATCCTTTCCCTCAAGATGTTCAGTTACAGCTAAAAGAAGTGATACGTGCAGTTTCTGATTCACAGCGTGTTATACGGTCCAACTCCCAACAAGAACTTCTTCGTAATCCTTCTCTTTTCTCCGATGAAACTCAAGGAGCAGCTGTTCTTATACAGGTGATGGTCAATGGCGAGCGTGGTGACCGCAGCGGGTTCGGAACGGTATATTCTCGTCATCCAAGTACAGGGGAACGAGGTATGACAGGGGATTACGTTTCAACTGCTGCTTCTCGGCCTTCGAATGAAGGACTGGATCAACTGCGGAGTGAAGAGTCTGAACTGTATGGTCTTTTGCAGGACGCTTGCAGTTATCTGGAGTCTCACACGAGAGAGGTACAGGAAGTCCAATTTGTTGTGGATACTGGGACCCTGTATCTTGTGGAAATCAGTGAAGCGAGGTTAACCTCACAGGCGACGCTGAGGAGTACTGTAGATCTCGTGGATGAAGGGGTAATCACCAAAGAGGATGCCATATTACGTATCCAGCCTTGGCATGTGAAGGAATTGCTGAAATTATCTCCAACTTTATCACCAGAGCTGCAGCTTCTACTTGAATGGGCAGATGAAATGAAGGGGCTTACAATACTTTCGAATGTGGATCATCCAAAGGACGCCGTGAAGGCCCGTGCGTTAGGGGCTGAGGGCATTGGATTGTGTCGGACAGAACAACTGTTGTTGTCTGCTTCGAGATTTCCTTTTGTACAGAAAATGATTCTGGCAGACAGCGAAGCTGAGCGCAAACGCGGACTGGAACGTCTGTTGCCGATGCAGCAGGCTGATTTTGAACAACTCTTCGAAGCGATGGATGGTTATCCGGTAACCATTCGATTGCTTGATCCGCCGCTGCATGAGCTGCTGCCTGATATTGAAAGGTTAAACAAACGACGTGAGCAGTTGGCTCTTAGCAAACTAGAGGAAAATAACACCGAAGTGCAGGAGCTTGAGCGTGTCATCCGCAGGGTGCTGGAATTACATGAACAATATCCGTTGCTAGGGCAGCAGGACTGTCGACTGGGAACCGTGTTCCCTGAAATCTACGATATGCAGCTTGAAGCCATTTTTCGTGCAGCCGTGAAGGGCATTCGTCAAGGGCAGTGGGTACGGCCTGAGATCATGATTCCTTTGGTGGGTCATGCCAATGAACTTCAGGTCATGAGAGATCTGGTGGATCATGTAGCGGACCAGGTGCTTGGAGAGGAGAAGCGTCACTGTCTCTACAGAGTGGGGGCACGGATTGAAGTTCCTCGAGCGGCACTGACCGCAGCTCCTATTGCGCGTCATGCGGACTTCTTCTCGTTTGGCACCGATGAGCTGACACAGATGACGTTTGGTTATAGCCGTCACAATACGGAGAAGCCATTCCTTCATTTTGTTGAGCCACAGCGCTCACTGCCTAGCAATCCATTTCAGGTACTGGATATCGACGGAGTGGGGCAGTTGGTGGAGATGGCTCTCGTTCAGGGCCGAATCCGGAAACCTCATCTAAAAGCAGGCATCTGTGGTGAGAATGCAGCCGATCCGGCATCCATTGCTTTTTGTCACCGTATTGGTCTGGATTATGTAAGCTGTCTGCCAGAACAGGTACCGCTTGCTCGTATTGCTGCCGCTCAGGCAGCACTCCTTGCTCAGAAGCAGGACCCAAATGTGAACAGGCAGGACGGCGATATATCGACGATTGCGTAATGTTTCTGGTAAGCGATTAATGAGGTAATTGGATCGGCAGATGGTATAATACGGAAATGATAGAGAGGCAAAAGCTTTTGTGGACATAACTTGTTTATGGTGTTCACTTGTCTGCTGTCAACGTATGACGATCACCTTGCGGATTCGTTACCTCTTTTTAATTTGAAATAAAAACGGAATTCATGTTCGTCCACAATGAAGCATAAGGAGAGACATCCAATATGACTACTTATGATAATCCCCCTATCCAGGCTATCTTTATCGACCGGGATGGCACCATTGGAGGTACAGATGAAATACGATACCCTGGTGAACTGGAGCTGTATCATGGAGTTGAAGAATCCATCCGGAAACTATCTGGACAGGGTATCCGATTATTTGGATTCACGAATCAACCGGGCATTACAAATGGTAAGTCAACGATCAAAGCTTTTCAGCAGGAGATGAGGCTTTTTGGCATTGAGCACACCTATGTGTGTCCTCACCCTGCCGAGGCTCAATGTGAATGCCGTAAACCACAACCAACGATGCTCAAACAGGCAGCACTAGAACATGATTTGAATCTTGAACAATGCATTGTTATTGGAGATCGGTGGTCTGACATGACTGCTGCGCGTGCAGCTGGCTGTTTATGCATATTGGTGTTGACCGGAGCAGGCATAGAGTCGCTTGAGGAGAACCGTACCCGATGGGAAGCGCTGGAGGCAGACTTTTTGGCTACTGATTTTAACGCTGCGGTACAGTGGATTTTACAAATGAGGGAGAAGCCAATCGGGGATGTTATTATTCGCCAAGCCTGTGCCGAAGATGCGGCTCGTCTGCTGGAACTACATCGGGCACTGGATCGTGAAAGTACTTATATGCTCTATAATCCGGGCGAGCGCAAGACCACGTTGGGCGGGCAGGCTCGTTTTATAGATCAGTTGAACGCTACTTCGAATAGTTCAATCTGGATCGCGGAGCATCAGGGCAAGATCATCGGCCATCTTACGGTCATTGGAGGCACAGCAGAACGTATCCGACATCGGGCGAGTATCGTTATTGGAATAAGACAGGCTCATACCGGCCAAGGCATTGGCAAAAATCTAATATCAGCAATGGAAGAGTGGAGACCTACTGCGGGCATTACTCGTCTTGAGCTGACTGTTATGAGCCATAATTTTAATGCGATAGCTTTATATCATAAGGTTGGTTTTAAACAGGAAGGAATCAAGCCTAAGTCTTTATTGGTAAATGGTACATATGTGGATGAAATTATTATGGGTAAGCTGTATGAGGACATGAACAAGAGCAGCTTAACTTTGTAGAAACGAGAGATTTCAGAAGAAGGAGTTTGCTTAAACTTTTTTTTGTCTGCTGCCACCCCTCATGGAATACCAACCCCAAAACTGTTATACTAAAATATGCGTTTTGTAAAAGGAACGTAAAAATTTCAGATAAGGGTTGAAAGCGACCATGTTTAATTCCAAAAATGAGCGGACCTCATCACGGACCTTTTTTGCCGTGTTATTCATTCTGATGCTGCTGAAGCTGTCGCTTTTGCGGTATTTCTTTTTCCAGGGTCTGTCCGGCATCGGTTTCGTTACTGACGCATTGGGGGCCCTGACAGTGGTATGTATCCTTGATCTGATCGTGCCAAAAGCCTGGAAGCGTTCAGTGTACGCAGGTTTTAATGTGTTGTTCTCGCTGGTATTGTTCGCAGCGACACTCTATAACGTACATTTCAGTTCGGTTCCCACATATACGGCACTCAGCGAACTAGGCCAAGTCGCCCAAGTGAGAGGCAGTATCGGACCTTTGGTAAGACCTGAGCACTTCCTGTTTTTTGTAGATATCGTACTGGCACTGCCCGTATGGTTTATCTTGCGCAGTCGTCGTGCCTCAGCTCGTAACAGCAGCTATCGCGACAGTGGACTCCATTTCGGCAGAAGCCGGAGACGGTATTGGGGCAAGTTGGGTGTTGCCCTTACGGCTGCATTTTGTATCGTGCTGTCAGGCAGCTTCATTGTCAAAGGAGAAACCATTGATAATGAACTGGTTCGTGCCGAAAATCTTGGTTTCCTGAATTATCAGGTGTCATCTGCGATTCTGACGAGCAAAGAGAATGAAGCCATTGCGAATGGCAATATTAACGAAACCATCGACAAAATTAATCAACTGGTTAGCAAGTATCCGTATCAGGATAAATCGAGTCAGGGCACTGCTATCAAAACCAAATATTTTGGTCAGGCCAAAGGAAGTAACCTGATTGTTCTCCAACTGGAGTCATTTCAAAACTTCCCGATAAATGCTTCTCTCGACGGTCAGGTATTAACCCCCGTTCTGAATGATCTGGCCAAAGAAAGCTATTATTTCTCTCATTTTTTCCAACAGATCGGACAGGGAAATACATCGGATGCTGAGTTCATGTCGAACACATCCATCTATCCAACCGGAGTTGTACCTATGTCAGCAGGATATAGTGACCGTGATCTGCCAAGTCTTCCAAAACTGCTTGGTAAAGAAGGATATGAGTCAGAAACGTTCCACGTCAATGACGTTACCTTCTGGAACCGGAACAAAATGTATCCGGCGCTTGGATTCAATCGGTACTTCGACAAACCCAGCTTCAAGAATGATAAGTTTAATGATTTTGGACCGTCGGATGAGGAATTATATCGTGTAGGTGTGGAAAAAATGGCTGCGCATCAGGCTGCTAATCAGCCGTTCTATGCTCAGTTCATTACAGCTTCCAGCCACTCACCGTTTACGGTTCCTGCGGACCGGGCGAGAATTACGATCCCGGCCACAATCACCAATACGCTCCTGCATGATTACCTGCAAGCGATCAATTATACGGATTATGCGGTAGGTCAACTGATCAATGAACTCAAAGCAAACGGGTTATGGGATAATACAACACTCGTTATATATGGTGACCATTTCGGCCTGCCGGCAAACGATGAGATTACTCAGCAGATCCAGACCAATCTGGGCGTGCCCTATGACGGTAAAGTTAGCCGCTTCAACATCCCACTCTTGATCCACGCGCCAAAACAGGCGAAAGGTCAAGTTATAGAACAGCCTGGTGGTCAATTGGATATACTGCCAACGGTGATGAACCTGATGGGTGTCTCTTTGAAGGAAGAGAAATTTACAGCCTTTGGACACGATCTGCTTAACATGGACAACAATGCATTCGGTATCCGGTATTACTTGCCAACAGGTTCATTTGTGAATAATGACATTATGTTTATTCCGGGTGCGGGCTTTGATGATGGAACAGCCTACTCGTTAAAAACGTATGAACCCGTCACGGATTTGGAGCCGTACCGTTCTGATTATGAGCACGTGCTCAGCTTGATGAAGTTGTCTGACGAGTATGTGAAGCTGTTACCCAAACGTGCACCGTAATTGAATTTTTAAATGTATGAAATACTATAGCGTCACTGGCTCACGAGCTGGTGGCGTTATTTGTTTATTCATCGTACATCTTTACGTGTAATGAACGTGTAACTGAGAAGCAGATATCCTTTGAAACTGTAATCGATAATGTTACAATGGGAGATGCAGCCACTAACGCAGGATGACGAAAGGAATGAATATAGATGAAACTTAGTGTACTTGAACATGGACATATTAATGAAGGACGGACGGTACAGGATACCCTTCAGGAGACGGTAACGCTTGCCAAACATGCAGATGAATTGGGATTCTCCCGCTTCTGGATGTCGGAGCATCATGGCAGCGGAGCACTGTCATTTTCCAGTCCGGAAGTTATGATTGCACACGTTGCAGCACATACAGATCGAATTCGCGTAGGTTCAGGCGGTGTTATGCTGCCCCATTACAGTGCATATAAAGTTGCCGAGAACTTTCGTTTGCTGGAAGCGCTACACCCCGGCCGAATCGACCTTGGCATTGGCAGAGCACCGGGCGGTATGCCGATTGCCAGTAGAGCTCTGAATGAAGGGAAGTCATCGAATGTGCAATTCTTCCCGCAGCAGATTGCCGATCTGGGTGGATACTTTCATGAACAGCTGCCGGAGGATCATCGTTTTGCTTCCCTAGTAGCCGGACCATCCGTAACCACTGTTCCGGAAGTATGGTTGCTTGGCTCCAGTTCCGAAGGAGCAAGAATCGCTGCGGCACAAGGGACCGCATACGCGTTTGCCCAATTTTTCGGAACGCCGGGTGGGGAGGAAGCGATGAAGCATTATCGCAGACATTTCAAGCCTTCCATCCTCAATGACAAACCACATTCCATGATTGCGGTGTCGGCATTTTGTGCAGAGACCGAGGAAACGGCTGCTGAACTGGCTCGCAGCAATGAGTTATTTTTCCTGCGGCTTGGCCGGGGTCTGGAACAGAACTCATTCCCATCCCTAGAAACGGTGAACAACTATCCATTTACGGCCATGGAGATGGAACAGATCCGTCAACGCCGCTCTTTTTCCATTGTGGGTACACCGGATCAAGTGAAGGGAAAAATTACGGCAATGGCTGAACGCTATGAAGCGGATGAAGTTATTATTGCATCAGCGATTCACTCATTCGAGGATCGTTTGCGTTCATTCAGCTTGATAGCAGAAGCCTTTAATTTAAAGCAGGATTAATCGGTACTGAACGGGAATTATATTCTGAAATGGCTGGAACCTTGTTTAGCAAGGTTCCGGTTAACTCTTGCGTGATCAGGGAGAGGAGAGATTCACATTCGCAGATGTGTCATTAGTGATATTCATGGCTGTTACGACGAATTCAATGCTCTGCTTGAGCAGGCAGCATACGATCCGAAGCAGGACGAGCTGATTTTGTTAGGTGATTATGTCGACCGCGGACCGAAGAGCAAAGAGGTCGTGGAACAGATTATGCAGATGCATGAGCAGTACAACATTATTGCGATCAAAGGAAATCATGATGCGATGATGGTCAAGGCGCTGAATCATGATGTCGAGGAGTATGACAAACATTGGATTCGTAATGGTGGCTTACAGACGCTGGCCAGCTATGCCGAGGTTTCTTTGGATGATGAGCAATTGGACTGGGATGTTTATACTGAAGCCAAACAGTGGCTCCGTACACACTATGAGCATCATCTTCGTTTTCTGGAACAGCTTCCCCTTGTATACGAAATTCCTGGTTATATCTTTGTACATGCCGGGATTAATCCGGATGTGGAGGATTGGCGGACCCAGTCAGAGCGTGACTTCATTTGGATTCGAGAGCCGTTCTATTCCAGACCAACATCGCTCAAGGAGACGGTGGTATTCGGTCATACTCCAGTCAAAAATTTGCATAACGAGCCAGGTGTCTGGTTTGACCCCACGGGGGACAAGATTGGTATTGATGGCGGATGTGCTTATGGTGCTCGACTGAACTTGCTGGAGATCAGCGAAGACGGAAGTGTGCAGACTCTTTTTGTGAAAAGAGGAGAGACCCGTCAGGGTCCCGAGGTTTAATCCACGCGGCGAATTTCAAATAAATCCCTTAAACAAGAGTATAAATTAAATCCCGTTGAAGCTCTAACTTTTTACTTTCTTGAGAATGTGGATTGGTATACATACCGACAATGGATCGAAGCTGGTGGAACGGCAGAGTTGTGCATTCGTTTACGGAGTATAAAGACAAGACCCTGACATGATTTTGTAATTAATTCGCTGTAAAGGGATTGGAATTAAGCCTTATTAACGCTATAATCAGTAAGGGTATGATTGAAATATTACATTTTATTCATCTAAATCAGAATTGACGGAGGGCTATTAATATGGAAAAAGCATTAATCTTCGGTCACAAAAATCCCGATACGGATACGATCTGCTCGGCCATTGCCTATGCAGACTTGAAAACAAAATTGGGTCAGGACGTTGAAGCTGTTCGTCTCGGTGAAGTAAATGGCGAAACTCAATTTGCACTGGACCAATTCAAAGTGGCAGCGCCACGTCTGATCAAAACAGCAGCTAACGAAGTGAATAAGGTCATCCTGGTTGACCACAACGAGCGTCAGCAAAGTGTCAGCGATATTGAGGACGTGACGGTTGTTGAAGTTATCGACCATCACCGGATCGCGAACTTTGAGACAAGCCAACCTTTGTATTTCCGTGCAGAACCTGTAGGTTGTACAGCAACCATTTTGAATAAATTGTACAAAGAAAACGGCGTGGAAATCAGCGCACCGATTGCTGGTTTGATGCTGTCCGCGATTATTTCCGACTCCCTGTTGTTCAAATCTCCAACATGCACAGAGCAGGATGTAGCAGCAGCACGTGAACTGGCTGCCATTGCTGGTGTAGATGCAGACAGCTATGGTCTGGATATGCTGAAAGCGGGCGCAGACCTGAGCCAGAAAACGATTGCTGAACTGATCTCCCTGGATGCAAAAGAATTCGCTATGGGTCAAGCAAAAGTGGAGATTGCACAAGTTAACGCGGTTGACGTGAATGATGTGCTTGTGAAGCAACCTGAGCTTGAAGCAGCGATTGAAGCCATTATTTCCAGCAAAGGTCTTGACCTGTTTGTATTTGTCGTAACCGACATCCTGAACAACGATTCCGTTGCATTGGCTTATGGTGCTTCCACCAAAGCTGTTGAAAAAGCGTACAATGTGACATTGTCGGATAGCAGAGCGCTGCTCAAAGGCGTAGTATCCCGCAAATCGCAAATTGTTCCAGTTCTGACCGAAGCGTTCAACTCGTTGTAAGATGCACAAAACCGACGTATAACCATTACGTCCAGATATACGATGAATATTCAGTTACAACATCCAAGCCTGCTCTTGATCTGTCATAGGTCAGGACAGGCTTTTGTTGTAGAGGAGGATGTACCATGATCAAAAATGAAAAGATTAAAGCGACTGAAGTCCAGTTGACCGGCCTGAACGGTGAAGATCTCGGCATCATGTCTACGCGTGACGCACTTGCACTTGCGAAGCAGCACAAGGTCGATCTGATCTGTATGTCTCTAATGACCAGCCCGCCGCCTTGCAAACTGATGGGCGCTGGAGCAGCGAAACAGGAAAAGCAGCAAGAGAAGAAGAAAGCTGCGAAAACACCGGATAAACGTAAAGTGAAGGAGATCCGACTGAATCTGCAGATGGAAGACCACGACCGGGAGACCAAGCAATCTCAGGCAGAGCGTATCTTGACGAAGGGTGATTCAGTGAAGCTCGTCATCCAGGTGCATGGAGCCAAGGAAGGGACAGCAGGTAAAGAATGGGCAGAACAGCTGTGCAAATCTCTGGCTGAGTATGGCAGTAAAACGACGGGTATTCAGGTAAGTGGCAAGCAGGTCGTTGTACAGTTAGACCCCATCGAATAATAACGATGAACGAATTCAGCTAAATAACAAGGAACGGTGGGACAATCCGGTTGTTGTTAGGCTGGCTTATCCAAATGCTCCAAAAACCCCGTGAAGCAATAGTTGTGCTGTTGCTTTACGGGGTTTTCAGCATGTAATATTGTTACAGCACTTTAACACCTAATGAATTACGCTTCAAGCCGGTTTAGGTTCGCAAATAACGACTACTGCCAATGCGTACGTACAACTGTCCTGGCAGGACCGGGGTAGATGAGGCTGTCTGTGAATTCGCGTTACTGTTTTTAGCGTAGCGGGATAGATATAGAAAGTCAGGATAAATAACCGTATCCATTAAATAGGCTGACACTGTACTTCCAGGAATGCGATTTTGATTCAGTGAACGAATGATTTCTTCCCCGCTTGCAATTCCGATTCCATGACCATAATATAAGTCTTCACGCAGCATAACGGTATTCTCCCCCTGCCACTCTGGTGTTTCAGGGGAAACGTCCGGATTTTTGAAGTACAATACATCTCCAGGAAGCGCTGAGTCGCTGCCGTTCTTCTCCGTTAATCGCAGATCGCTGTCATAGTGCCAATCGTAGAGCAGCAGGTCGCGGAATAATGAATTGAAATCATCTTCCCGAATACTGTTCAATACACCGCCATAAAGAACAATGACAGTCGCTGTTGCACATTCAAAAGCATACAAATGACCATTCTTCCAAATGTCCCGGATTCCTTCCGCAGGCGTTACCTCAGATCTTAACTCAAAGCCACCTTCAGCATTTCGGTTCCAATAGGCAGGGTTACATCTGGATTTCTCGAATGAGGCAAAGCTGACCCCACTTCGATCGAGCGCTTCCGCTGCATCCACAAGAGACTCGCGCAACGTCCATTCAAAGTGAAGATGATCCATGGATTGATATGTGTATACGGTGGGGCTGTTCTGTAGTTGTTGTAACCAATGCCATGCAAAAGCAGACCAATCCGAACGCACCAGCTCAATCGGTTGATTCGCAACAATGATCATAATCATAACCTCCAGTATCATTTGGATGTTCAGCCTTGTACAAACGGATATGCACGCGTATTCTGTAGTATATGACGCCACTTATATGGTTTTGTATGTCTACCAAGTACAGACAGCATGAACACACGATAAGATTGTCGATAATTGCCTGAATTTTTGTTGATCTCGTTTATAAATCATGACATTTGGGGTACTACTCTTATAGATGAAGTTATGTTCAGGTCGATCTGTTCATACGGAATATATTCAGATTCCCCATAAAGGAGGATATGTGGTGTCGAATCCAATTGCAGAGAATCGCTCTCTGTTCGAGCAGTTATACACACATGCACCGATCGGCATTGCTGTTGCTTCGCATGTGAATGGACGTTGGCTTCAGCTTAATCCGGCATTTTGTGAAATGCTGGGGTGCAGTGAAGATGAATTGATTGACTCTCCGATTGTACATATGATCCATGAGGAAGACTTAGAGATGGAGGAGTTTAGGTCCCATTTCTGGGATATGACCAATGGAATAAGTCTGATGTATGAAACAGAGTTACGGCTTAAGCGCAAGGATGATTCTCTTCTGTGGGCCACGATAAGAGCCTGCATCGTCAGGGATGAAACGAGCCGCGAGCCGCTTTATTTGCTTGTGCAGGCAGCGGATATTTCGAAGCAGAAGGACGCGGAGAGTCGACTCATTATACAACGCAAGCAGTTGGAGGAGAGCAGTCGAATCTCAAGATTGCTGGTTGAATCCTCGCTTGACCTGATTGCCATTCACCGTGCCGATCCGGAACGGACGTTCAAGTACGTATCTCCAGCCAGCCAAAGCATGTTGGGATATGATCCTGAAGAAGTCGTTGGTCAATCTGGCCTGTTCTGCATCCACCCCAGCGATGTACCTCTTGTCGAAGCTTACGTGGCGGGTCAAATTCAGGGCCTTGCTCCTGATCGAATGAGCTATCGGCTCCTGCATAAAGATGGTTCTGTTGTATGGGCAGATACCATCACTCATTATCTATATGACAAACAGGGGAATTTGCAGGAAATGATCGCGGTGACCCGTGATATTACAGCAACTATGCAACAGCAGTTAAGTCTTCAAGAATACCAATCATTGTTCGACAGTAATCCACTCGGAGTTGCTTCATTGGATCTGGAAGGAAACCTGTTGAAGGCCAATGCAGGTCAGGAGCAGTTGACAGGCCACACCAAGGAGGAACTGCTTAGCGGGCCGTTTGATCATCTTATTGATCCGGTGGACCTGGATAAGACAAGGTATCATTTTGAACAGACCGTAAAAGGAACTGCACAGAGCTATGAGGTAGGGCTGATTCACAAGAACGGACAGCGTATTGAAACGAGTGTGATTAATGTTCCGATTTTGCTCGAGGATCGGGTCGTAGGGGTCTATGGAATAACCAGCGATATTACGGAGTCCAAAAGGTATGTAGAGGAAATTGAAAATCTCAGTTATGAAAGGGCGTTGATTCTCAATGCCATGTCTGAGGGAGTCATTGGCCTGGATCAGAAAGGAAATCTGATATTTGCCAACCCGATTGCAACAGAGATGATGGATTTCTGTCCGTCTGAGATGAATGGCAAGCCGCTTGAAGAGATTATGTTACAAATGCAAAGTGAGGGTATCCCTTATCCGTCCAATGGCACTCCAATTCTTCAAGCTGTACGTGAAGGGCGAAGCCTGCCGCGATCTGAGTCTGTATTTTGGAAGCAGGATGGCTCCAGCTTCTTGGCGGAGTTTCAATTAAAACCGATTATGGAGCAGGGGGACAATCGTGGGGCAGTTCTGGTTTTCCGCGATATGACATCGGTGAAGGAAATCATTCGTGCCAAAGAAGTGGCAGAACATGCGGATCGAGCCAAATCCGAGTTCCTGGCAATTATGAGTCATGAGCTTCGTACACCTCTGAATGGAATCATGGGCATGGCTCACCTTCTAAAAGAAACTGAACTGGATGAGGAGCAGAACGGCTTCGCAGATATCATCATCGACAGTGGTGAATCACTGCTGCATATTTTGAATGAAATTTTGGATTTCAGCAAGATTGAAGCAGGCAAAATGGATCTCGAACGACAGCCAGTGGATCTCAAGGCCGTTCTTGGCGGGGTTATGGAACTATTTGCGCTTAGAGCTTCCGAAAAGAATATTGAACTATACTGTGAAATGTCAGACCAGATTCCCGAACGCGTAAGAGGCGATGAAACACGGATTCGTCAGATTCTAATAAATCTGGTAGGCAATGCCGTCAAATTCACGGAGAAGGGAAGCATTCAGGTTCATGTGAACGTTAAGCCGGCGGAATTTTACAATGAGAATCACCTTATCTTGTTAGTTTCGGTCAAAGATACGGGCATTGGCATTCCGTTCAACAAGCAGCATCAACTTTTCCAGTCCTTCTCGCAGCTCGATCCGGCTATTAATCGGAAATATGGAGGTACAGGTCTGGGGCTGGCTATCAGCAAGAAGCTTGTGGAACTCATGGGAGGCGCCATTGGTGTACAGAGTGAGACAGGGGAGGGAGCGAATTTCCAATTCACCCTGTTACTTGAACGTTGGCAAGACGAGTCCACGGATCGGATTGAAGAGGTGGCTGATCACGACCTGAGGCTGGATCGTACAAGTCTTGCAGCGGGGATCAAAATTCTTATAGCTGAGGACCAGTCATTGAACAGTCATTTGCTGGAGGAAATGCTTCGTAAGCTCGGCGGTGTATGTGATATTGTGGAGAACGGTGCTGAAGCGGTGAAAGCATTGGAAAGGGAAACATACGACCTTCTCTTTATGGATATCCAAATGCCTGTTATGGATGGGATTGAAGCGACCTGTCGAATTAGGCAAAGCCATCCTGAAACTCCCGTCATTGCAGCCATCACAGCATTTGCAGGAGCGAACGACCGGGAAGCCTGTCTAAAATGCGGCATGCAGGACTTTATCAGCAAGCCGTTCAGCTCTACGGAAATAAGTCGTGTGCTAAACACATGGGTTCCGTATATTCGGTCCCAGCAAGAGCGCTGATGGTCTTTTGCACTAGGAATATAGAGATAAGAAAATAACCTGCCCCTAATTGAGGGAGCAGGTTATTTTGCATATCGTCGGTACTGCCCTGACAGATATCAGGACCATCCTCCAATTAACCCCGAAAGGGTTACGCACTCGTCATCTTCCAGTTCTGCAATTAAGGTAAGTTCTTCATTGTCATTGGGGTCCACCGAGAATAATTCACGGCGTCCATCTTCGTGGACAATTATGACCAACTTATTACCGCTTTTTGTATCAAACTGGTACTTCACTCCGATACCAGGCAAAGGGCATTCCCGGATATTCATGAAACCTGTCACCTCTTTAGCTTTTCCATAGTTAAGTTAACCGTTCACACAGTACGGATGTATTCTACTATCCATAACACCGTTTGGCAAGTCGGAAATGAAATCGTAGTCATCTCATCCAAACTTCTTGAGCTGAGGTTAGTTATACATTTCTACCCTGACGGGTTCGTCTGCGACGGACCATAAACCAGATAAGTAATGCAATGATCAGCACCAAGGCAATGCCCCCCGTAATTATGATGTTCCGAATATTCGGGACCTGTACGGTCAAATCCAGTTTATTCGTATTCAGTGGGGAGACGTGCCAAATAAGGGTTTTTCCATGATCTTCGACCAGATCTGCATTGGAATCCTGCGCCTTGATCGGCAGTGTCAGCTTGAAATCAAAATTGACATCTTTCAACAGCAAGTTTTTGAGAAATCCGGGGACCTTGCTGATTTGGTCTTTGACTTCTCCATCAGGTATAGTCTGCAACAGGTCTGCTTCAGCAGCAATATGCAATTTGGAAGTGAAAAAGCCAGGTGTAGTGGATTGCTCCACCTTGATTCCATCAGGCAGATCCGACATGCTGAAGGTAGAGACGGTATTACTTTTCTCATAATGGGTTGTCGCTTTGAGTTGTGTCCGATCTCCCTGGTCTGAAACTTCGGCCTGGAAATTATTCTGTTTCAACGTATTTGCGAGCATTGTCATGAGATTCTCTTGTCCCATCATTCCCAAGGCTGAGTCGGTTACACTGAGATTCAGATCCAGATCGGATGAACCGTCCATATTAACCGTGACATGAGCTTCACCATCAGCACAGGCGGATAGTATAAACAGCATAAGAGTTAGTAGAAAAGCGAATAATAGCTGACGAAAATAGGGTGTGCGAGTCGACATTCAGTTCAAACCTTTCTGCGTATAATCCAATTCCAATTCATAGATTTATAGTATACACCGTATGTATGGCGGATGAAACTTTTGCGAACTGTGAATCTGTGTTTTGAATATTTGGATGCAGATACGGTGGATGTGGAATAATCGAATTAGTAAGATGACGGTTGGAATTACAATGAAAAAGGACACAATATGTTGAGTGAAAATGAAGATTTCGTATTTTTGTCAATGTTCAGTCAATTCAAAATGGGTTTCACCGTGTAAACTGGTAGTAGTGTGAAGAAATACGGAGCAGGGGGGTTACATTCATGACATATATCATTATTATGGCAATCATTATGGTCGTGGGAATGGTCGGAATGGGCTGGTTCTACAAGATTATGGACAACGATCAACACTAGAGCGTATTAAGAAAAATGTCAAAAGACAAGCCTATAAGCTGGCTTCGCAATGGATGCGAGGCGGGCTTATTTGTATATAATGCCAAAAAGTCTAAATATAGCATGAAATAATGTCGGATTTAAGTGGTATGCTTGTATATGGAAATGTTTTACACTTAAATCTGTAAGCGTTTACATTAAAATTTATGGGAGGCTAACATTATGGGTTTGAAGATGAAGAAAAGATCAGGCAAGAAAGCATGGATGCTGCTGGTTATGTCATTACTGATTGCGGCCGTTCCAATTACAGCCAGCGCAGCATCGGATTCCACAGCGTACGCCAAACTTAATTTCAGCAACAACAAGTATTATATATTCAACAATAGCTGGGGAAGCTCAAGTGTCAGCGGCTGGTCCCAGTCCGTGTATGTGAACAGCAATACTGATCTGGGTTACGTTTGGAACTGGCCAACGACTGTGGGTGGGGTCAAAGCTTATCCTTCACTAGTCAGCGGCTGGCACTGGACAGAGGGCTACACACCAGGCAGTGGGCTGCCAACGAGATTGTCTGCGAACAAAAGTATCAATACCGGAGTAAGTTATTCTAAGGCGTCCAACACCACTGGGGAGTATAATAATGCGTATGATATCTGGCTGCACGACATCGGCAATGCGACCTGGTCAAGCACACCCACCGAGGAGATTATGATCTGGAACGATTGGACTTCCGGTGTAGGGCCTATTGGTTCCAAAGTGTTCTCGGATGTGTCCATTGGTGGACAAACCTATGATCTGTATCGCGGTGAGATTACCGACAACGGAGTGCATCAGTGGTGGGTATACTCGTTCCTGAAAAAGTCAAAATCCCCTAACAACTATAGCATCAATGTCAAAAACTTCACTGATTACCTCATCTCCAAAAGTTATTTTACCAACAGCAAATATGTCAGCAGTGTTGAATATGGAACCGAAATTACCAAAGGCAGCGGCCAGATCAATTACTCTAACTGGTATGTGAACGTGCAGTAACGGCTCTGCTTATACGCTTATTCCTGATTTAATGAGATGCTGCTCGGAGGAAAACCCATTTCCTGCTGATGCAGCATCTTCTACTTGTGTATTGTACCTAACATTCATCCGTAACATATGTAACGAGTGATGTAGCTCCATTTGACCGATGGACAAATATTTTTCGTAAAGTTGGGATTTTTAGGCTGCTCTTTTGTATAATAGGGTTTAGTTCAACTCGGGGAATCCCGAAATATGCCTAACAGGAAAGGGTGTACATAAATGAAATTTAGTGAGTATACGTATACACGTCCCGATCTGGAACAAATCAAAACGTCATTCCGTGAGCTTCTGAGTGGTTTTGAAGCCGCAACTACGGTTGAAGAGCAGAGTGGATATATGGACAAGATTAACGCTTTGCGCAGTGACTTTGAGACTCAGGCACAATTGGTCTACATCCGTCATTCGATTGATACCAATGATACATTTTACAAAGAAGAAAATGAATTTCTGGATGAAAGCTCTCCGATCATTCAAGAATACATCACCGATTATTATCGAGCATTGGTAAATTCCAAATTCCGTGCTGAACTGGAACAAAAATGGGGCTCACAGCTGTTCCAGCTGGCGGATCAGTCTCTGAAAACATTCAGCCCGGAAATTATCGAGGACCTTCAGAAAGAGAACAAACTTTCTACGGAATACAATCAGCTGATTGCTTCGGCCAAAATCCCGTTTGAAGGTGAAGAACGCACATTGCCGCAGCTGCATCCTTTTGAGTTGTCCACAGATCGCTCCATGCGAGAACGCGCATCGGAAGCAAGATATACGTTCATGGCTGAACATGAGGCTGAATTCGATCGCATTTACGACGAATTGGTGAAAGTGCGTACACAGATCGCGAAGAAGCTCGGATACCCATCGTATGTGGAACTCGGCTATGACCGTATGAACCGCACGGATTACAACGCGGAGATGGTGTCCAATTTCAGAGCACAAGTCCGTGATTATATCGTGCCTGTAGCGACGAAGCTCAGAGAGCGTCAGCGCAGCCGGATTGATGTGGATACCCTCTATTTTTACGATCAGGGCTTCAGCTTTAAGACGGGGAACCCGACACCTAAAGGGGATGCGGACTGGATCATTGACAATGGTAAGAAGATGTACGCTGAATTGTCACCAGAAACGGATACGTTTTTCCAGATGATGACCGACAATGAACTGATGGATCTGGTGAGCAAAAAAGGCAAGCAGGGTGGGGGCTATTGCACCTTCCTGAATGATTACAAAGTGCCGTTTATTTTCTCCAACTTTAACGGTACATCAGGTGATATCGACGTGTTGACACACGAAGCGGGCCACGCATTCCAGGTCTATGAGAGCCGTCACTTCGAAGTACCTGAGTACAACTGGCCGACCTATGAATCCGCAGAGATTCATTCCATGAGCATGGAATTCTTCACTTGGCCGTGGATGGAATTGTTCTTCAAGGAAGATACGGACAAATACAAATTTGATCACCTGTCTTCCGGACTGCTCTTCATTCCTTACGGCGTAGCAGTCGATGAATTCCAGCATTTTGTTTATGCAAACCCGGATGCAACACCAGCGGAGCGTAAGCAGGCTTGGCGCAATATTGAGAAGACTTATCTGCCGCACATCAATTACAAGGATAACGCTTATTTGGAACAAGGCGGATTCTGGCACAAACAGGGTCATATCTTCTCGTCGCCGTTCTATTACATCGACTACACCCTGGCACAAATCTGTGCATTCCAGTTCTGGAAACGCAGTAATCAGGATATGAAGTCTGCATGGGCTGACTACCTGACATTGTGTAAAGCCGGAGGAAGCCTGTCCTTCACAGGATTGGTAGAACTGGCAGGTCTGAATTCTCCGTTTGAAGACGGCTGCGTATCCTCTGTCATCGGAGATATCGAAGCCTGGTTGGACGCAGTAGACGATAAAGCGCTGTAAGCGAAAAATAAAAATAAAGGTCGAAGAGGTGAAAGGGAACGAGGAATACACCTGACGTTACAGCATTCTGAGGCAGGGCGGATTTGAATGTTTTTTTCACCCACCCTATACAAAGAATGCGAGGTTATACCATGTTGGTTTTACTGGATCAACCGTCCCAAAGGAAGCAATTGACGCCCTTCATCTCGGGTACAAACGGGCATGTGGTCATGGGTGGAGTACTTGCAGCACTTCAACGCGGGTGTGTCTATGCAGATCAGCTTCATGTTCCGAAAAGCGCCCTGATTTGGGCCAAAAACGAAATGTTTTACCTAATCGGAAGATCGGATAATGAACATTTCAATAGCCTTATCAGGGAGGTACTTGTGCAGGAGCTTTTGCCTGAAGAGTTAGATGCTGGCGAAGACATGCTGAATCTTGAAGTTTACCCAGAGCCCGGCTCGGATTGGTCTCCAGTCCTGGATCACATATTCAACGGACGTTTGCGAGAAGGATTACGAGTTCCTTTTCAATTCAATCTTACGAAGTATGGACAGTGGCTGGAACTCAGTTCCAGCTCCTTGTTCGTCCCTCGTGGATATGAGCTTCAAGTTATCGATCGAGCTGCAATGCTGGAGGACAAAAGCTGTATCATTGAGCAGGAAATTTTGAAATTCTGGCATTCGGTGGAGGACTTTTTTCAATACGGAGTTGGAACATGCACGGTGCATCAAGGGAAGGTTGTAGGTACATGTATCTCAGTGTTTGTCAGTGGCATTCACCATGAAACAGGCATCAACATCTACGAGCCGATACACCGTGGCAAAGGTCTGGCTACGGCCATGGCAAGCGCTTATGTGCAATCCGTTCTGGGACGAAAGTGCATTCCACACTGGACGACAGAGGATTTCCGTCATGATTCCATTACGATTGCGAGTAAGCTTGGTTTTGAACAAGGTAGAGCCTATCCCGTCTATTACATGCCGATCCAGGAGCTTCTGGATTGCTGAACATCATCTGCAGGGGCTGTCCTAAAGTCATGAAAATGACCAGGGGCGGCCCCTGTTTTTTGATTCGAGAGGCGAAACCTGTGAATCCAAGCTCAACAAGCTCTTTTTAATACACGCACAGATAAGCCGGTTAATGAAGAACAGTCATAATCATTGAATAATTCTTGGATAATTCAGTGCAAAAGAAACATTTATCAACTTGGTTGTGATTTATTTCACTATATCTGAAAACGGATTCAGTTACAATAAAGATAGTAAATCAGGGGTAACAGGAGGCTGGTTCAGATGGCAACACACGCTTATTATGTTCCGCCCGTGAACTTGATGGGTAGAGGATGTTTACACGAAGCAGGAAAAATGATTGAGAAAATGGGTATTCGCAAAGCGCTCGTCGTAAGTGATCGTCGATTGATTTCTTCCGGCGTTGCTGAACAAGTGCTGTCTATACTAAGAAAATCAGGGTTAGACTATGTGGTATATGATGAGGTTCAGCCTAATCCAACCTGTCAGAATGTACATGACGGACTTCACGTATTTCAGGATCATGGCTGTGACGCCATTATATCGATAGGCGGAGGTTCACCTCAGGATGCTGCCAAAGGGATTGGTATTGTAGCAACTAACGGTGGGCATATCCGTGATTATGAAGGTTTGCATCAATCGAAACATAAGTCCGTGCCGCTTGTTGCAATTAACACAACAGCTGGTACGTCCAGTGAGGTGACCATGAACTACGTGATTACAGATGAGGAACGCAAGGTGAAAATGGTGATGGTGGATCGAAACAGTCTCGTCGACCTATCAGTGAATGACCCGGAACTGATGCTGAGCAAGCCGGCCAGTCTTACTGCGGCCACGGGCATGGATGCATTAACCCATGCGGTGGAAGCCATGGTCACGCCTGGTGGGTTTACGGTAACGAGCGCTACAGCAGCGGCTGCCGTTGAGCTGATCTTTGAATATTTACCCAGAGCCGTCAGGGACGGCAGTGATCTGGAAGCAAGAGAGCATATGACGTATGCGTGTTTTCTTGGCGGGATTGCTTTTAACAATGCAGGCTTGGGTTATGTTCATGCGATGGCCCATCAACTTGGTGGAGTCTATGATCTGCCGCATGGGGTATGTAACGCGATGTTGCTCCCTTATGTAGAAGAATTAAATGCAAAGCATGTGCCAGGTAAATTCCGTCATATAGCCAAAGCAATCGGTATGGATGTAAAAGGCAAACGAGATGAGGAGTGCTCGGAGTATGTGATTGAAGCCATTCGTCAGCTTTCCAAGGAGGTTGGCATTCCTGAGAGACTGTCTGAATTGGGTGTGAAAGACCCTGATGTTGAATTGCTGGCGGATAATGCCATGAAAGATGCCTGTGCACCGGGTAATCCGTATCAACCTTCCAGGGATGAAGTGATGGAGCTATTCCGCAAAATCATATAAAGTTAAGAACAAAGAGAGCCAGAATATATTCTGGCTTTTTTGGTGTGTCAAGTGCTTCTGAGCCTTATGAATACGGATTCATTTCCTTCATTGGATAAAATAGTTTTATCTCGCAATGGTCATTATTTTTTGTTTGACAGAGGGGGTGCTTTAATCCATAATCAATCCATACTAAACACATAAGCTTTATTGGAAGGGGAGAGTCAGTCATGTCACAGTTTAAATCATCAACGAGAAAGTCATTATGGGTAGGAGCGTTAGCCGTTCTATTATTGGTAATCGTTAGCGGTTGCTCCGGATCGTCCAATGATCCTGCTCCCAATGCAGCAGCCCAGCCTGGGACGAACCAAGGTACGGATGAAAATTCAAAGACGGACGAGACTGCAACGGGGGGGACTTTTGTATATGGTCGGCCGGCTTCTGTAACCTCGTTTGATTTGCATAATCAGATTACATCGAACAACGCTTTCGCCATTGATAAAGTATTTGAATCTCTGGTTGCTTTTGATAGCAAAGGCGAGATTGTGGATTGGCTTGCCAAATCGCATAACATCAGTGATGACGGTCTAACGTATACGTTTGTGTTGCGTGATGGCTTGAAGTTCTCTAATGGCACAGATGTTACGGCAGAGGATGCCGTATTCTCGCTGGAGCGGCATTTGAAGGTTGGTGGCCCGCTTGCAATATCCGCGAAGGTGGATACGATCAAAGCCAAAGATAGCCACACACTTGTAATTACACTTAAAGAGCCGTATACGCCGTTTATTTCCGAGCTGTCCAACTTCTCGAACGGTATTATTCCTAACAATTTTGGCGGAGTTACCGAGGAAGAATTTTTCAAGAAACCGGTAGGTACAGGACCGTTTGTAGTTGAGCAGTGGGACCCTGCAGGCGATGTGACCTTTACGAAGAACACTTACTACTGGCAAGAAGGAAAGCCATCGGTTGATAAGCTTGTTTACAAGCTGATAGAAGATGACAGCCAAGCAATCAATCAATTGAAAGCAGGAGAAGTGGACGCGATTGAGTCGCTGGCTCTGCAAAATGCCGATGAAATCAAAAATGGCGCGGATACAACTGTTGTAACCAACGGCAGCTGGGTGACAGAGCAATTGTTCTTTAACACGCTGGATAAGCATTTTTCGGATGTGCATGTTCGTCGGGCATTGGCTCTGGCACTTGATCGTGACGGTCTGACTAAGGCGCTTACCTTTGGTTATGCACAGACCGCTAATTCATTGCTGCCGACAACGATTCCTTACAATTCGAATGATACACTCAAGGCGCTGAATTTTGATGTAAATGCAGCCAAAGCGGAACTTGCCAAATCGGCCTTCCCTGATGGATTTACTACAAAACTGCTTGTAGCTTCAGGCAACAGCACCAGAGCGCAAGAAGCGCAAATCATTCAGGCAGCGGGGAAACAAATTGGCATTAACATCGAGATTGAATCGATTGAACTCGCTACCTTCCGTGAACGATTCTTTGCTTATGATTTCGCAGCGATGCTGAACAGTGGGCAAGCCGATTCTCCGGAAGCGAACTCAATCATTGCGTTCCAGACCGACCCTGATGGTTTCAGCAAATCTTACTGGACGCATTACACCAATGATGAAGTAACCAAGCTTTTGTATAAAGGCCAACAAACACCGGACGGCGATGGCCGTGCCGAAATATACTCCAAACTGCTTCAAACGCTTGCCGATGAAGTGCCTTACATTCCGCTTTATTATCCGGATATTCTGATTGGTGTTCGTTCTTCAGTAGATGGCATTGTTGTTTTGCCTAACGGCAGTGTGCGTTTTGAAGACGTTCGTATTCAGAAATGAAGAAGTTCTGGTTGATCAGTACTGTGGGAAGAGCGTTGGCAGTGATCCTTTGTGTGATGACAGCAGTCTTTTTTCTCATCAGAATGGTACCAGGAGATCCTGCCAAAATGATTCTTGGCGAGTACAGCACCCCCGAGGCCGTTAAGAGCATGCACCATGCTCTCGGGCTCGATCTGCCGCTGGGGGAACAATTCATACGGTTTGTGAAGACACTGTTCACTCAGGGGGATACCGGCAACTCCATTATTAACGGAACCTCCACTAGAGAATTGATTGCTGATCGTGCACCCGTTACCTTGCTGCTCATTGCCATGGCATGTGCATTGGCAATTGTCATTGCACTCGTGCTTGCTACACTGGCCGCTACACACAAGGATAAGCTGCTGGACCATTTGATACGTATTTTTCCTACGGTAACGCTAGGTATGCCAATCTTCTGGGTTGGCATCCTTTTGATTCTGCTGCTGAGTGTTCATCTTCACTGGTTTCCCGTTGGTGGAGTCGGCGAAGGGTGGTGGGGCACCTTATACAGTTTGACACTTCCCGCCATTACCGTAGCTTTTTCACAGATTCCAACATTGGTTCGTTCATTAAGAGCCCAGATGCTTGAAGTACTGGAATCTGATTTTGTAGTTACATTGAAGGCTGCGAGATTACCTAGCCGGGTCATTCTATTCAAACATGTCCTGCGCAATGCGGCACTTCCGACGCTGATCCTTCTTGGCGTTAATATCTCTTATCTCATTGGCGGCACATTGGTCGTTGAACAGGTATTTGGTATCAAAGGAATTGGCAGTCTTTTGTTTAGTTCCATTTCCAAACGGGATTTCCCGGTCATTCAAGGCATAGCCCTTTACTGTGCTGTATCTGTCGTGATCATCAGTCTCCTGATAGAGCTTCTGTCCAGGTGGCTTGATCCCAGAACGAAAGGAAAACCATGAAAACGATACGAATTGAACCTCAGTTATATGAAGACAGCCAAAACACCAGTCTCTTGAATCGCATATTGAAAACTCCTACCCTGCTTGTGGGAAGTGTGATGTTTGCTGTGCTGATCATCTTGGCTGTAATCATACCGTGGGTGAGTCCTTATGACCCTTCGGAGCAAAATTTGAGTGCCTTTTTGCAACCGCCGTCTGCTGAACATTGGTTGGGCACAGACCAACTGGGACGTGATTTGTTCACTAGACTGATTTATGCTGCGCGAACCGACTTGAGCATTATGGTGCTGGCGGAAATTGTACCCTTTTGCATGGGTGTATTTCTAGGGATGCTCGCAGGGTATTACGGAAAATGGATTGATAAGATCATATCGTTAGTTACCGATACCCTTATCGCTTTCCCTTTTTATCTCATTGTCATTATCGTGGCTTTTGCCAGCGGAGCAGGTGAGCGGGGGATTTATATTACGTTTATGCTCGTTGGCTGGATTGTCTTTGCCCGTGTCGTCAGAGGGCTGAGTGCATCCTACCGCAAGCAGGAATGGATCGCATCCGCACAGACGTTGGGTTTGCCGGGAATACGGATTATCCTTCGTCATCTCCTGCCCAATGTATTGCCTCAGGCGATCGTTGTCCTCATGACGGATATGGTTGGGCTGCTGGTGGCGATTGTTACGCTTGGATACCTGGGCATTGGCATCGCACCACCGACCCCAGATTGGGGCACGATGATCTCGGATGGACAATCCTTTATCACGACAGCCTGGTGGCTCTCGGCAGTTCCGGGATTTGCAGTCGTTTACACGGGAATTGCTTTGTCGCTTGTCGGTGATGGATTGGCCGATGTATGGAGGAAAAAATAATGTCCACTGAACCGATTCTTGAAGTCAAGGCGCTATCTCTGTCAACCAAGTCAAATCAAAAATTAGTTCATGATGTACATTTCTCGCTTGGGCGAGGGGAGAGCTTGGGATTAGTAGGTGAATCCGGCTCCGGTAAATCACTAACTCTTCGTTCCATTCTGGGACTGTTGCCAAGCGGTGTAGAGCAGACGGGTGGAACCATTCGAAGTGACGTGAACAGCGCGATGGTGTTTCAAGACCCGAGAGGTGCGCTCGATCCGCTCTGCCCCGTTGTTAAACAGCTGGCGGAAGTTGTTTATTACAGGCAAAAGTTAAGCAGGAAGGCCTCCAGGGTAGCAGCGCTGGAATTACTTGAACTGTTGGGGCTTCCCGACTCGTTGAAGCGTGAGGACCGATACCCTAGCCAGCTGTCAGGTGGGCAGTGTCAGCGGGTAGTCATTGCACTGGCCCTGGCGTGCAAGCCAGGCATTCTGCTCTGTGATGAGCCAACAACGGCGCTGGACGTTACTGTGCAGCGTCAAATTATGGAGACGATCCAACGTTTGCAGCATGAACTGGGATTCGCCATGGTCTTTGTAACACATAATTTGGCGATTGCAGCGACGCTGTGCTCGAAGCTGTGCGTGATGAAGCAGGGGCAAATTGTGGAGCACGGGGATTCGCTTAGCGTACTGCAAAACCCGCAAGATTCTTACACCCAGATGCTCATTAACTCGGTGCTTCCTTTACCGAAGCTTGAAGGGAGCGAATAACAATGGAACTTTCTTTGCAAGTTCAGAATGTCACGGTTCAATATGGTGACTTTACTGCGCTGGACAACATCACACTAAATCTTCAGAGGCATACCACGCTTGGTCTTGTTGGTGAGTCCGGTTCGGGCAAATCTACCCTTGCGCGAGTCATTGCCGGTTTGATCACGCCGGATGAGGGGCAGATTTTGCTGGGGGACAAGCAATTAAAGAAGAAGAGAAGTCGTGAGCAGTATAAAAGCATACAGATGATCTTCCAAAATCCGGATGGTTCACTGAATCCCAAACATTCCATTCGCCAGATTCTTGCTGAAGCGCTGTTGTTTCATCGCATTGTAGACCGTTCACAGGTGGAGAAAAGATCGAGAGAGCTTCTGGCCCGTGTCCAGCTGGAAAGCAGGGCACTGGACAAGTATCCGCATGAATTCTCCGGCGGTCAGCGCCAACGTATCGCCATTGCACGCGCTTTAAGCGTAGAGCCGAGTCTACTTATTGCGGATGAGCCTACGAGTGCACTCGATGTTTCCGTGCAGCGGAGTGTGCTCGATCTGTTCAATTCACTTAAGAGGGAACTTAATCTTACGCTACTGTTCATTTCTCATGATCTTGGAGTTATCCATGCCATTAGCGATACGGTAGCAGTCATGCGGCAGGGTCAGCTGGTGGAGATTAGTCCCAAAGATCAATTCTTCACACGACCTGAAACGGCATACAGCCGAGAGCTGTTGTCCGCAGTTCCAAAGATGCCGAAATCAAGTTCTTTAGGAGGTTTATATGAGCCAACAATATAAAGGAAACATCCCCCTTACCTTGTCAGAGTACGATACACTGACACAATTGCTCTCCAGGCTTTTGAATACAAAGTATCCTCCGGTGATCATTCCGGGAGAGGCTATCTTGGGTATAGAGGCCGTGGCAGCTGGAATATCTGCGCCGGGTCGTACAATTGTCAATGTCGTAACAGGGCCATATGGCAGTTTGTTTGGTCAGTGGCTTGAACGCGGAGGGGCAACAGTTATTGAAGTCAAAGTTCCTTTTGATGAAGTTGTACCTGTGGAGAAGGTCGCTGCCGCGATTGAAAAGCATCAACCGTCTGCACTATCCTTTGTTCAAGCAGAGGTGGTTACGGGTGGGTCGAATCCCGCAAAAGAAATCATACAGTTTGCGCGTGCCCATAACCTGATTACGGTAAGTGATTCTGTATCAGCCATTGGAGGAGAGCCTCTGCTGGTCGATGAATGGGGCGTAGATTTTGTAGCTGTGGGTGCACAAAAAGCTCTGGCTGGGCCAAACGGCATCAGCGCAGTAAGCATTTCGCCGCGTGGATGGGAATTTCTCGAATCCAATGCGCATGCACCGCGCAACTCCATTCTGTCTTTGCTTGACCTAAAGCCCTCCGGCGACGGGTCTGCACCGGTCCGCGTTCCTCCCAACATTCCAACGCTGGAAGCCAGAGCACTGATTTTGGCTTTGACAGCTATTGAGTCTGAAGGATTGGAGCAGGTAATCAAGCGTCATGAACAGGCTGCGTTATCTGCTATAACAGGAATCAAAGCCCTGGGCCTGGAGCCTTGGCAAAAAGATAACAGAACATATTCGACACTGACTACGACAGTTCGAATCTCCGGGGAGAAGAAGTTGCATATCGATCAGCCGATCGGCATCGTTGCTCCGGGGGATGGAGAACTTTTTGGTCAGCTTCTGCGAATTAATCATTTTGGAGTTAATGCGTCCTTGGCAGGTGTGGAGGAAGCTGTTGCGACTATTGCGGCATTATTGAATAAGGACCATGAGCAAGCAGTCCAGGCTGTTCGTCTCGTTTGGGGGGAATGAATATGACCCAGGTAAAATCGGAGGAACAAAGCTTCAAACATATCTTTATAGCAGGCATTGAAGGCAAACGGTTCGATATCTCGATCCAGAATGGACGGTTTGCATCTGTTACAGAATCCGTGCCGCAGAATGATGACTCATCGTCTCCGGGTACAGATCAATGGATAAGTCCCGGAGTTATTGATCTTCATACACATCTGGCCTGGACAGACTTCGACCACGCGGATCAATTGAAGCGTGACAGCCACGAGGTTGAAGTGATGCAGGCGCAAGCTTTTGCAGCTACCCTCCGGACGGGGGTAACCACGGCGCGAGATGCAGGCGGATTGTTACCAAGCACCGCTCGACATCTCGTTCAGCACTATCAACATCCCTTACGAGTTGAAACCAGCAGTGAAATGCTGGGAGCGGCAGATGCCCTTGGTGTGAAGCATCTAGAACAACGGCTGAACGGAATTTTTGATACAGGCGCGGGATGGGTTAAAATTATGGCTACAGGTGGACTGGGAACCCCTACGGAACAAGTGCTCGATCCTGTATTTTCGGAGGAAGAGTTCGCGTTCATCGTTCGCTATGCGCATGCCAACCATAAAAAGGTGTTAGTTCATACCTGGGGTGGCGTGACGGTAGACTGGTCCGTTCAGGCAGGAGTGGAGTCTGTGGAGCATGGTATGTTCTTAACTGAGGATCAGGCCGGCAGACTTGCCGAGTCTCGAACGGCCTTTGTCCCTACCACATCGATATATCGTATTGCCGCAGATCCGAAAGGCGTGCTGGCGCTGCCTACTGTTATCAGTGATCGTGCCGCGCGCGCTGCTGAAGCTCATTCTACAGCCATCGGATATGCCAAAAGAGCAGGAGTCCGTTTCGGTTTCGGTACCGATTACGCCACACCTTCACTTCATGGCTATAATTTGCAAGAGTTGGATACGCTGATTGATTATGGCTTGACCCGGGCAGAGGCGTGGCAATCTGCAACGACCAATGCTGCTGAGATTCTGGGTCGTGGCCACGAATTGGGGCAGATTGCAGAAGGCTATATTGCGGATGCTATTATTTTCAATGCCGATCCGTATCAAACGAAAAATGCAGATCAGCTGCGAGAGAGCATCATGTCCGTAATTATTGGAGCGCAGAAACCATGAAATTGGTTTCTGCGTTTTTTTCTTTTTGCAAGAAAACAGTATTAGACAATCTATAGCACTTTGGACATCTTCACAAATAAGCTGGCATGCGCAATAATGTAGGTCGAGCGATGCGACATATCATATATACATCAGGAGGCACTATGAAACTCGGCAATCATGACTTGAATACATACATCAAGCAATATGAAATCTATTTAAGTGTAGAACGAAACCTGTCCCAAAAATCGATAAAAGCTTATCTGTCTGACCTCAACAGACTCGTTGAATGGTTTAATGATAATCAAATATATGATGTAAACAGAGATAATTTAAGAAAGTATCTTGAACAATTAACAAGTGAGCAAACGCTTAAAGACTCTACCATTAAAAGAAAATACATATGCTTTAAAGCATTTTTTAATTATTTGGTACAGGAAGGGGATATTGCAGAATCCCCTATTTTTGGTTTCGGAAGAAATTTCAAAACAGCAAAACGTATTCCGAAGACTCTCTCTGTAAATGAGGTTGAAAGGTTGTTAAACGCTCCACAAGAAGATATGAAGCAATTACGAACAGATTTTAGGAAACGAATTAACCTGCGAAACGATGCTATCATTGAGTTGCTTTACGTGATCGGAATTCGTATCGGCGAATTAGTGGGTATCGATATTGAACATATAAATCTGGAGGAAAAAACGGTATTGATCTTTGGGAAAGGTCGTAAAGAGCGTTTATTGTATATTTCCAGTAATGAGGTGATACTCAAGATTAAAGCCTGGTTGCATGAACGTGAGCATTTCAATCCCAATTCCAATGCGCTGTTTATTAACAAATATGGCGATCGCCTTTCGATATATTCGATTGAAGATATTTACTCGAAGTACAGGGATTTGTCTAAGGTCAGTAAAAAATCAACACCGCACTATCTCAGGCACAGTTTCGCAACGCATCTTCTCAACAATGGTGCTGATTTACGTTCAGTCCAAGAAATACTAGGGCACACGAACGTTAGTACAACTCAAATTTATACAGAGGTGTCTGTTGAGCGGAAGAAAGATGTGCTGTCGAGGTTCAATCCGAGAAATAACTTAAAGGTGTAAAATAAAACCTCCAAATAACTATAAATTATTTGGAGGTT